>OZ252260.1:1060000-5860000 GCA_965249925.1 Hoeflea sp. | reverse complement strand
ACTGCCGTCGGTTCCAAGCGCCACATCGGCGATTCCTCGAACCAAATCCTGGAACGCCTCGTTTCTGGCGACGAAATCTGTCTCCGAGTTGATTTCCACGACAACTGCGCGGCTGCCGTCTGCAGCGACACCGATAAGGCCTTCAGCCGCGGTTCGGCCAGACTTCTTGTCCGCCTTGGCGATGCCTTTGGCGCGCAACCAGTCAATGGCCGCTTCCATGTCGCCGTTGGTTTCCTGGAGCGCCTTTTTACAGTCCATCATTCCGGCGCCGGACTTTTCGCGCAATTCCTTAACTTGCGATGCTGAAATGCTCATCATTGCCTCTTGCATATGTCGAGGGACCCGTTCTCAGGCTCCCCCGCCTCTTGAATTTGTTGTGCAGATTCACGTGTCACCGTGATGACACACGCTGGGGCGCAACCTCAGGAAGCGGTCGCTTTTTCCTCAGCGTCTGGAGTCGTTTCCTCTGCCACCGCGGCCGCCTCCTCGGTAGCCGCTTCCGTGACTTTTTCGGCCGTGGCCTCTTCGGTCACCGGTGTCTCTTCGGCAACAGGCGCCTCGGCCACAGGCGTCGCTTCGGTTACAGGTGTCTCTTCTGTGCCCACAGGTTCCGTCGCTTCAAGAGCTGGCTCCACGGGGGTTTCCTCAGAGGCTCCAATATCGAGGCCAGCGGCACCCTGCTGTCGGGCAATGCCGTCAATCGCAGCTTTTGCGACGAGATCGCAATAAAGCGAAATGGCGCGTGCCGCATCATCGTTCCCGGGCACAGGGTATTCGATCGGATCTGGATCACAATTGGAATCCACGATAGCGACTACCGGAATCCCAAGGCGTTTGGCTTCCTGAATTGCGATCGCCTCCTTGTTCGTATCGATGATGAACATCAGGTCGGGTGTTCCACCCATATCGCGAATGCCACCCAAAGCGCGCTCAAGCTTGTCGCGCTCGCGCTCGAGGTTCAGGCGCTCCTTCTTGGTAAAGCCTTGTGCCTGTGATGCCAGAATTTCATCCAGTTTGCGGAGCCGCTGGATGGAGTGGGAAATGGTCTTCCAGTTGGTCAACGTGCCGCCCAACCAGCGGGCGTTCACGTAATACTGGGCCGACCGCTGTGCGGCATCGGCGACCAGTTCGGATGCCTGGCGCTTGGTGCCAACAAAAAGAACGCGCCCACCTTCGGCAACCGTATCGCTCACCACCTGAAGCGCTTGCGCGAACATCGGCACCGTCTGGCCAAGATCGATGATATGAACATTGTTGCGTTCGCCGAAAATGAACGGTTTCATCTTCGGGTTCCAGCGGTGTGTCTGATGGCCAAAATGAACGCCAGCCTCCAATAGCTGACGCATGCTGAACTCAGGCAATGCCATGCCTTGTCTCCTTTTCCGGTTCGACCTCCGAAGGGCGTCAGCAGTTGAACTGCCACCGGGGGACGGGTCGGATGTCTCCCGACCATATCCATGCCCTACGTGTGGAATGGCGCGTCCTTACATTGGACAGATGCGAAATTCAAGAGGGTGTTTCGTGTAGATCTCGCTGAGTTGTCTGCGGTTCCGTCAGTTGCAGAGCTCCGGTTCAAAAATCTCAAGGTCGGCCAACGTCCCTTTGAGGGCGAACTCTCCGTAATCCATCGTCAAGTCACGCGTTATGCCATTCTCATATAGTTTGAAGGAGATTCGATAAACGGGAGTCCCGTCACTGTTTTCGGATTCATCGAAATACGCGATCGTGACAGGCCATGTCGGAAGATCTCCGATGTCCCCGGTGACTTCGAGTTCCCCCGGCCGATCTTTTGAAACCGAAGGGTTCCCGACCACACTGGTGGTCAACATAACCTTGCTGCCCTCATCGGAACCATCAAACAACTTGGATTGGAAGAAGCGCTCACCATCTTTGGCTTTTTCGATCAGTGAAATCATTTGGGCCGTCGGAAACTGTGCCGGTTCCAAAGTGAGTTGGGTTTGTTTCGGGTTTTGCAACGTGACCTCGATGCCATCCTGTTCAACACGAGCACTGCCCCGAACCTCTAGATCAAGCTTCTGATTAACATAAGACTTGGTCAGAAACTGAAAAATACCGTCTTGAACGCTCTCGTAAGTCGTTGTCTGTTGATCTGTAAGCCGAACAGACCTGCCGGTATCGAGTTGAGTCACAAACCGGAACCCAACCGTATATCCGGAACACGGTGAACCGTTGAATTCATAAACCATGCGCCCATACATGGATTCGATACCGGACTGCTCGCTCGATGTATCCAGTTCCAGATCATACACTGCGCGATGCGGCATGAGAGCCTCCGCCACACCAGCTTGCCCGGTGGCTGTCAGCAAGGTCATAAAGATGGCAGAGCCGGCAACAGTCGGTAAGAATCGCACAGGTCGTTTCCTTCTCTCGTTGAGCGCGCCATGTTACACGGCGAAGCGCGAATTTGGAGAGCGAATCTCCGTCTTTTCTGAATTTACATCGAAATACCCTCAGCAACCTCGACCAGCAAAGCCGGAGCAACCATGCCGCAGACCATAAAGGAGCGCCTCGCCGATCGAGGCATCACATTACCCCAGGCCGCCGCACCCGCAGCCAACTACTTACCTTTCACGCGCAGCGGCTCGCTTCTGTTTATCTCAGGCCAGTTGCCGCTGGTCGATGGTTCGGTTGCCGTTACCGGATTGCTCGGCCGGGACGTCGACATCGAGGCCGGGCAACGGGCAGCGGCGCTCTGTGCGATCAACATCTTATCGCAGGTGCAAGCTGCACTGGACGGCGATCTGCAGCGCATAGTTCGTGTCCTGAAAATACAGGGCTTTGTCGCGTCCGCGCCTGACTTTGTCGAGCAGCACTTGGTGATCAACGGCGCCTCCGACCTACTGGCTGACGTTCTGGCCGAGCGCGGCAGACACGCGCGTGCGGCGGTCGGTATGGCGTCTCTGCCAATGAACGCCGCCGTGGAAATCGATGCGATTTTGGAAGTCGGTTAGGTCGCCGCCATGATGAAAGCGGAGTGGATTAAGGATCGCCCCATCGCTCACCGCGGTTATCATGACATGAACAATCTGGTTTGGGAAAACAGCACAACCGCATTCGAACGAGCTATTCAACATAACTTCGCAATCGAATGCGATCTCCAATTGGCAGCCGATGACACGCCGATGGTGTTCCACGATTCGGTGCTTAACCGCCTTTGCGGCCGGACTGGCGCAGTTCGTCAGCTGACCGCACCGGAGTTGAGAGCAACACGCATAGGCGGCACTGAAGACACAATTCCGACTTTTGCCGAAACGCTGGATCAAATATGCGACAGGGCCGGATTGATAGTGGAACTGAAACAGCAGGCAGAGGAAGATACCGATGTATTCGCGGCCAGTGTCTTGAGCTGTCTTTCAGGTTATTCAGGTCGCATTGCGCTCATGTCATTCGATCATGCGTTGCTGCGCGCACTGATCGCGATGCGAGCTCCGTGCGCGGTCGGGCTCACAGCCTACGAGATCAATGAAGAGCAAGCCAAAAGCAACGCCGAAGCGATGGAGATGCCGATCGATTTCGTTTCGTTTCGTTATTCGGATCTGCCGTCGCCGCTTGTTGAAAGAGCGCGCGGCTGTTTGCTGCCGGTTATTACATGGACGGTCAGAGACCGCGAAGGTGTCGACATTTCGCGAACGCACGCCGACCAGATGACTTTCGAGGGTTTCGATCCGGATGACTTGCAGTGATCAAACCCGGGCCTAGATAATCCGATATGATCCCCAATAATGAACTTGAACGACCGGGCACAATGGCAACCGACGTCGACTTTAAGCTGCGTGTTTCCAGTTCTTTCGCTGATATTGATACCGAGGTATGGGCTTCGCTCGGTGGTACGTCGCGTGATCACTCCTCATCGATAGCCTTCAATCCGTTCGTCTCGCACAGCTACCTCTCCGCGTTGGAAGAAGCCGGATGTGCCACGGCGGAGACAGGCTGGTTGGGACAACACCTGTTGCTTGAGTCTTCCGATGGTCAGCTTCTCGGTGCATTGCCCTGTTACCTGAAAAGCCATAGCCAGGGTGAGTACGTGTTCGACCACGGTTGGGCCGACGCTTTTGAGCGTGCCGGCGGTCGTTATTACCCTAAGCTGCAGGCATCGATACCGTTCACACCGGCAACCGGTCCGCGTTTGCTTGCTCAACGAGGCGCTGCTTGCGGCCCAATCCAATCTGCGCTCGCTCAGGGCTTGCAAATGCTGTGTGAACGCCATGGCGTTTCATCGGCACACGCCACCTTTGTGCCAGCTTCGGAAATCGCACGGTTCGAAGAGCTCGATTACCTGCATCGGACGGATCAGCAATTTCACTTTTGCAATCCGGGTTATCAGGACTACACGGATTTTTTGGCGAGCCTCGCCTCGCGCAAGCGAAAGGCACTGAAGAAAGAGCGCCGAACAGCACTGGAAAACGATATCACCATTGACTGGCTTACAGGCCGTGATCTGACTGAGTCCGTATGGGATCGTTTCTTCGAGTTCTATATCGACACCGGATCACGCAAATGGGGACGACCTTACCTTAATCGTCGGTTTTTTTCATTGGTCGGTGAACGTATGGCCAATGATGTTTTACTTGTCATGGCGCGGCGGAATGGACGATATGTCGCTGGAGCCATCAACTTCATCGGCGGTGACACTCTTTATGGTCGGCATTGGGGCTGCGCAGAAGACCACCCGTTTTTGCATTTTGAAGTCTGCTATCATCAGGCCATCGATTACGCCATTGCGCACGGTCTTTCCACCGTAGAAGCTGGTGCTCAGGGAGAACATAAGCTGTCGAGGGGATATCTCCCCGTTACCACACATTCAGCTCACCACATCAGCCACCCCGGATTGCGCCAGGCAGTGGCAGACTATCTCGTGCGCGAGCGCCAGGATGTCGACCATATCGGCAAGATTCTCACTCAGCATGGACCCTTCCGTAAAGGTGACACAACCTAGCCTTCTGCTGCTTTGGTCAGGGAGGACTTGAGCTGCTGATCATTCGATGATTGCGGCGTACTTCGTATTGCCTTTAACGCCTCCAGAACGCGTTTCGAGCGTCGGATTCTGTTTTCGATTTCAAGGATCTTCAGATCCAAAAAAGCTTCCGCATCAAATTGTTCCGGCGCCTCACCCTCAAGTTGCTGGATGAGGAGATTGAGATCGGCAATCGATAGTCCTGCCGCCTGTGCGTCACGGATTGTGCGCAACCGTTCCAGAACGTCATCCTCATATTCACGATAGCTGTTGGTGGATCCGATCGTCGGTGACGATGTGACCAATCCGTTTCGCTCGTAGAAGCGGATGGTATCGCGGCTCAATCCGCTGCGACTTGCAATTTCTCCAATTCTCATCGGACTAACCAGTAACCGTTGACAATGGTCCACACTTAGCGCGTGTTAACGGGTGATCATTGTGCTGTCTTATAGTGTTTCTGGGAGCGCGGAGAGCATATGATGAGCGCATAGTGTCAGAGCTGCGGCATGCCGTTAAACTGGGACGCCAATGGTGGCGGAATCAACATGGACGGAACGCTGAGCGACAGCTGCTGCTTTTTTGCTACCGGGGTGGTCACTTTGTGCAGGATATCAACATTTGTGTTGGCGCGCCATGTTGCCAATACCCTCCATGCCTGTGTCGATGGCACCGTAGTCATGTGAATGAAGTTATCGCTGCTTTTCGACGGCACGCAATATGCGTTCTAACTGGGTCTCGATGCGTATCAGTCGCCCCTCGATTTGACGGTCACCCTTTTCGTTTTCATCAACATCTCGTTCGAGGCGTTGAATATCGTCTGAGCGTTCCGCCAAAGCGCTTTCGATAAGATCAACCATGTCGCCGCCACCTGCTCTAATCGCCGCCTGAACGACAGCGTCTCGGATCAACGGAACCGATGGTTCGCTGGGGACCGCCGTTTGTTTTCCATCCTGAAGCGGGGAAGCGCTTGAACGGTGTTTGCCGGTCAGCTCTTTGGAGGCGGCCACTCGTTTTTTTGTCGGGGCGTCACCTGTTGTTGTGATCATACGTGGGTTGCCGTTTTACTTTCTTGTTCGGCCGCGGCAACAGATGTTGCCCAAAACCCGGGGCGTTGCCGATCAATCCGTTGTTTCGCAATATGGTCTTCCGGTCGACACCGACTTCGCTCAACTGTGTTCCGGCACTTGCGTTGCTGTTCTGGTCGAGAAGGCGATAGGGCAAATCCTGCTCGTTGATCCGTCGCCCAACTGACGTAAGCCGCCGCTTATAGGCTTCGATATCCGGCTTCGACCCCCAAAGGACCACCCTTTGATTGACGGTATCACGCGCAAACCGCCCGTGCGGCCCGTCGTCGGTGTGAACCTTGATGCGATCATTCGAATCGAACAGGGCCCCGGCGGCGTTACTCGTCTTCCCGTCAGGACTTGTCGGCAGCCCGTTCATTTCCCACAACAAGGTCCCGGCAGGGTCGTGTGCGGAAATCACGAGATGTGACGCGGGTGGCGTCAGATAGTTCATGAAAGTCAGAAAGTTCTTGAAGCGGATTGGATACTCACCGACACGGATGGTGTAATCGTGCTGAGGGTTATAGGGGCGCCTCTTTGGGACTGGAATTCGATCGTTGGCGCTATTTGAAAGCGTTCTGGCAGCTGTTTTCTCAGTCATTTCAGTTCACTCGATTTGAAACACTTGCGGGTTCGAACCTCCAAAACTGGGATAGGAGACTCACGTTTTGACCTCTCGGTGTTGCGAACACGCTCTTCCCCTCGATCAAAATCCGAAGCGTACTCGTTGCGCGTCACGCACACATCGGCGATGCGCCGTTCAGGTCCGATTGTGATGTCCACGACATAGTGAGCGCGTGACGGAACCGGTGAAAGCGGGATACCTTTCAGCAGGTAGTGATCACTGATGATCCGGCATTGAGCGGTCGGATATTGCTGATCGCCGTGTTGTTGGACAATGGTCCGCGCGATGCTCTCGAAATGTGGATAGAGCTGTTCGCCTGCACTCACCCTTGAATACTTATGCGCATTCCACCGTAGATCTTGTGCAATTATGTCATCGACATTGATATCGCTGCATCCGTCGCTTTTCTGCGGAGGCTGGTCCGGATAGCGTTTCCCTTCCCAAGTCTGGCGTCGGGAATCCCACCCACACCCGGCCAGAATCAGCAAACAGCAAGCAACGTGAAGCCACCGCCAACTTGGCCCTGCATTCGCAATCATCGGGGCAATCGGGCATGGGTCACTCGCCCTTGGATTCGCATTGACCATCATCGTCATTTCTTTCGCGCACTAACACGTATTACGTGTATTTTTTTTTAGATATCGTAATTCGTGTATCTTGGCAAGCGAAGCGGTTACCGCGCAAATGCGCTGCCCATTCGAAACTCTTTGGGTGATTGGCAAGGAGTATTTGCCGGTCTTCGTTTGGAATGATCGACGCAGAAACCGGATGATACGGCTATTGACGGTCTGTATACGGTATCGTCGGACGCCGGGATATACCACATCCGTGCTGCGGCCGGCGCCTACAGCATTTTCTACGGGTAAGGCTCTGTTTTCGAACGAAAATCAACCATAGATCACTCTCGACGTGACACCCTGATGCGATTGAACATGACTGCTGTTGAACAAGCGTGAAACCGCTCTGACGCTTCTGCCGAAGCGTTCAACGCACTATAATATAAATACTTATATTATAAATAATATAATATAGTTATTATAAGATCATATATTAATATTTCAATTTTTATGTAAAAATCACCTCTTATCAAAAAACATTTCATCTATTCATCATTTTGTGTATCTTTATATTGCGGAATAGCGGTGAAGCGAGGACAGATTCAGCTTTTTCAACGCTATTGATGGGCGCAACTATTGCCGCGCTGATGCGGTTCTTCCAAAAGGGGGTATACAATGTTTCCAGACTTTTGTTGGCCAGGCAAATATCAACTGGGCTGGGGTGGCGACTTCGGCGGCGGCTGGGGCGGCGGTTTTGGCGGTGGCTGGGGCGGCGGTTTTGGCGGTGGCCTCCGCGGCTGGGTTCGCGAGTGCATTCTACCTCGCATCTGTGATGATGAACCCAATCCGGAACTGCGTGTCGATGACGGCTGCCGTTTGCCAAACTTCTGCGACTGGGTAAGGGAGTGCGAAGCACCAAGGGCCACATCGCTGCTCGGCTGGGATCTGCCACGTTGCGAGCGTCGGATCGATTACTGCAATCCCGAACCCGAGAGACTTGTGGTGGACGACGTAGGCATCGACGACTGCGTTTTGGATGTGCGTCTCGGCGGCTGGTTCGACCGGTGCTTCGATCCGTGCATCGATCCGAACGAAGGCGTCTTCTAACCAAAGAAAGCGGCTGGCAAATGAGTCTGTTTGACAGCCGCTGCTTTTCCAAAGCTGGTCGATCCGCCGCTTCTTATGGTCGGAGCGCGTGACGAACACTGCGACAGGTTTGATACACCGTCATGGGTGCGTCCGGCTCAAGCGAATAACCAACGGTGTGAGCACTGGATTTGGAATGATCATAGCGGCTGCTACGATGTTACGTCTAAAAGCGGCGATCATTGCGACCGCCCCTCCTTCAAATTCGCCGATAAAACGCGGCAATCACATCGAAGGCCGACTTGTGCGTCGACTTGTCGCCCGAGATTAGACCTTTGCGGTTCCAGCCCCGTTGCGCCGGATTCTGGCGCCGCTCGGTACGGAAATCGTAGAGCAGCCAGGGCATGAAACCGGCAACTGCCGGGTGATCTTCAACAACGGCAACCTGGTCATTAAAATACTGCACACCGAAGGCCTCTGAGTTGGGCTGTGAGGCGGGACCTGCATCCCCGACCGTGATGTCGCAACCGGTTTCCGAGATAACCAGCGGCTTGTCCGCTTCGTACGCATCCAGGACACGCTTCAGATTTGACACGTCGCAATCATACCAACCGAAATATTCATTTATCCCGACCACATCCAGCAGTTCGACAAGCCTGTCCTCTACCGTCAATGTCTCCTGATTGAATAGACAGGCTGCCGTCAGTAGTCGTGTCGGATCGAGCTTGCGGGCCGTTTCGGCCAGTCGCCGTATGAAAACGTTGCGGGAGTCGGTGTCAGCCGTCTCGTTGGCAAGGCTCCACATGATAATGCTGGCCCTGTTGCGATCGCGGCGGATCAATTCGGCGAGCTGATTGTCGGCGTCGACGAATGTCGCCGGGTTGTCAAAATCCACAGACCAGTAAGCCGGCAACTCCTCCCACAGGAGCAACCCCTCCTCGTCGGCAATTTCGGCCGCTCTTTCATGATGCGGGTAGTGTGCAAGGCGAAGAAAGTTCGCACCGAGTTCACGCGCATGAGCGAAACGACGACGAATGTCCGGTTCGGACGTGACCCGACCGCTGTCGCGATCGTCTTCGTGGGCGCAAATGCCTTTCAGGAACAACGGTTGACCATTGATTGCAATGCGGTTCGCCGCAATGCTGATGGTTCGAAATCCGATCCGCTCGACCAACCGGTCGTCACCAGCCCTCAGCACAACATCATAGAGCCGCGGCAAACCTGGAGACCAGAGCTCCGGTCGAGCCTCAATAGCGAGCCTTCCCCGCCCTTCGCTTAGAACAGCGCTCCCCCGGAGACCGAGTTCGGGGATTTCGCAGTGAGCCTCGGTCAGATCCTCCGTCGTTTCGATATCGACTAGGATGCGACCATCGCCTTCGTAGCGAATGAACCAGTCCCGGATGTAGCCGGCAGGCAAAACATAAAGGGCCACTTCACGGTGCATCCCGCCATAGTTGAACCAGTCGAAGTGGTGACAGGGTACACGGGCCGGATCACGCCTGTTCTCCACATGAACCATCAGATCAGCCGCACCGTCACCAATGCGGTCCGAAATATCGATGCAAAACGGTGTCGAGCCGCCAAGATGCATGCCGAGAAAGGCGCCATTCAGAAACACCCGAGCGCAGTAATTGGCAGCGCCAAACCGCAGTATCAGCCGCTGATTTCTGTTGGTTCGGGGATCACGGATCTCGCGCGCATACCAAACACCGCCTTCATAGTGGAACAGTTCCGGCCTGTGCAGGTTCCAGACAGAGGGTACCGGACAGGTCTCAGCCTCCTTCGGGTTCCAGTCGGCAGTGGCCGGCACGGCGGCCGGTTGCTGATCGAACCAGCGCTGTCGAAATCCCGTATCAAAAGGGTCAATGGCAAAACCCCAATGCCCGTCCAGCGAAATCGCCGGGCGGCCGGTCACCTTGAGCCAGCTGTCGACGCCGATGATGGGCGATGAAAAACGGTCGAGATAGTTCTCGTCATGCAGGAATGTGATGGCGTTATCAGCCAGAGCGCTCTTTTCCATGATCAACCTGTGCTGTGAGCATCTTGCCGCCGGACTGTACCTGGATCGATGAACGCACTTGCGAAGACCGACACCCGGTTCATCCGCCACGTTTGCCAACTATGACCCTATGTCACCGGCATCCTTCTTTGGGCGTATCCGGTCTCAGGCCTTCGGCTGCTGATTCTTGAGATGTAAATCTCTTGTTTCCGGCCAAACAGCAACTACAAAAGATCGACCAAAGCCTTTTGGAATTCTGCCATGTCCGATCCCATGAGACTGCACCCCGACAGACTTCTACCACCAGAGGAACCGGTGCGCGACATCGCAAGGCAGCTGTTGGCAGGCATTTCGAACCTCCCGCTGATAAGCCCCCATGGCCACGTGCCTATCGAGTGGTTTGATCCCGATTTTCGGTTCACAGATGCCACGGATTTGCTGATCCGTCCCGATCACTATCTGCTGCGCATGTTAGCCAGCCAAGGCCATCCCTATGAAAAGCTGGGCATCGCCGGCATCGGTTCCTCGGACGTCGCCGATTCCCGTTCCGCCTTCCGGACCTTTGCTGACGGCTACGACTTTTTTTTGGGCACCCCATCACGCTTGTGGCTGGATCACGCACTCCATGAGGTGTTGGGCGTGACCGAAACGCTTTCGACCGAGACTGCCGATCAGGTCTTCGATCAGATCAACGCCAGGCTTGCCCGTCCCGAATTCACGCCACGGGCACTATACCATCGGTTTGGAATGGAGGTTCTGGCGACAACCGACTCCGCCGTCGACGACCTGCGGAGACACCGGGCACTGGCCGATGATCCGGACTGGACGGGTCGGATCGTGCCGACGTTCCGGCCGGACTCGGTCACTGATCCGGAACACAAGGACTTTGCGCAGGACATAGCCAAACTCGGGGAATTGTCCGGCCGGAACATCGCGCAGTGGGACGACTATCTTGAAGCCTTGCGACAACGTCGACTGGAGTTCCAGGCGTGCGGCGCCACAGCCACCGACCATGGATTTGCAACACCCGACACAATCAGTCTTCCAAAAGTCACTTGCCAAGCGCTGCTGGACGCCGCGCTCTCAGGAACCATAGATGCCGGTCAGTCAGCCACCTTTCGCGCACAAATGCTCTATGAAATGGCCCGTATGAGCACTGAGGATGGGCTGGTGATGCAGATCCACGCCGGATCGTGGCGCAATTATGCGCCGCAAATTGCTGGCAAATACGGTACCGACAAAGGTTTTGACATGCCGATGAGCACCGACTGGACGCGCGGTCTCAAACCCTTGCTCGACGATTTCGGTTTCGACACCCGCCTGCAAATCGTGCTGTACACGCTCGACGAAACCTCCTATGGGCGCGAGTTAGCGCCACTCGCCGGTGCCTTTCCGGTATTGCTTTTGGGCGCGCCATGGTGGTTCTATGACAGCCCGATGGGCATGGATCGGCATTTCGATGCAGTGGTCGAAACCGCCGGCTTCCGCAATCTGGCGGGTTTTGTGGACGACACGCGGGCTCTTTTGTCTATTCCGGGACGTCACGACGTCTACCGCCGCGCGGTCGCGTCGAAGCTCGCTCGCATGGTGGCGGAGCACCAGTTGAGCTTGGAGCAGGCACACGCTCTCGCCGTCGATCTGGTGATTGGTCGAGTCCGTGACGCCTACCGACTAACGTAGTCCGGAGACATCAGTCATAGTTGGCTCGGCCGCATGTAACGCTGTGCTTCGGCATCCGGCAACGCCTCTACGGCATATGTAAACGTGCCGTGCTGACGCACTTCGGTGGCGGCGCGCAGAAATCCGCCCAGTGCAGCCCTCGCGAAAGAGCCGCCGACGCTCACCCGTTTGACGCCAGCCTCGGCGAGTTGTGCCACCGACCATGTCGGGCCGGAAAGGCCCATGACAACATTGACTGGCTTGCCGACCGACGCACACACCGTACGGATACTGTCAAGATCCGGCAAACCAGGGGCGTAGAGCACATCGGCACCGGCGGCCTCGAAAGCTTGGAGACGCGCGATGGTGTCATCGAGGTCGTGGCGCCCGAACAGATAGTTTTCGGATCGAGCGGTTAACAGAAAAGGCCTGTCGCGACTCGCTTCCACGGCGGCTGTGATCCGTTCGACCGCAAAGCCGAAATCGTAAATCGGCCGATCAGGATCGGCAGTCGCGTCCTCGATCGAGCCCCCGACAAGTCCGGTATCAATCGCTTGCCGCACTGTCTGCGCACAGGCTTCCGGCGCATCGCCAAAACCACCCTCCAGATCTGCCGACACTGGAAGATCACAGGTCTCGACAATCTGCTTCGCGTTGTCGAGGATTACGTCACGGCTGATGTTCCGTTGCGAATCACGGCGCCCGATCGAGAACGCTAAACCTGCTGATGTTGTCGCCAGCGCCTCGAAGCCGAGGCTTTGCAGAATAAGGGCGGACCCCGCGTTCCATGGATTGGGGATGACGAAAGCTCCGTCCCGCTCATGCAGTTGTCGAAAGATCTCAAACTTGCGCATTTGGTCTGTCATGGCCTGGCTCCCGATTTCCGGCAACACTTAGAACAAAATAGGAACGCATGCAATCGAACCCAGAGCTGGAATTCGCCTGTTGGGTGGTCTCGTCCACCCACTTTGGTTGAGATCCCCGACAGATTATGCAGCCGAAAGGCGAGCCCACCGAAACGCGGTTTGGTCAGCATTGTATTTGCTTCCAAAATGCGCCAGCTTCGCAACCGTTGAATGCGAGCGGGACCGACGGCGGCGCGATGGAATGGACCGAACTATTTCGGCAGCTTGACCTGTTGATCGGCGGGGCATTGCGGTTTGATCCGGCCGTCTACGACACGACATTGATGGACGATACCAGTCGTTTCGCGTCGATCATCATCGTATTCGTCGCAGGGATGTCCATTCTCCTCGGACAGTGTTTTGCGCTGTTTCTGGTATCCGCCTCGCCCATCGGTTTCGTGCTTGGTCTGCTGTTCAGCGGCATTTCGCTGACGCTGCGTCTTGGCCTGTGGATTTCTATGTCGGTTCTGGTCGCTCGGTTGCTTTTCGACATGCCGGTTTCGCCCCTCAATTTCATGTCGGTCATCTTTATTGCGACGGCGCCGCTTATCTTTGGCTTCCTCGCGGTGCTGCCGAGCATCGGCAACATCATACTCTACGCGCTATATGGCTGGACCACCCTCAATATGATGTTTGGCATGTTTTACGGTGCGCGCGTACCGTTCCTGCCTGCCGCCATATGCGCACTGTCCGGCTGGCTCCTGGCCAGCCTGCTCGAACGATTGTTCTTCACCCGCGCCAAATCGGCGCACCGCGGCGGTTTTCTTTTTGCCAGCCGCGAGCTCTCCCGCTTTTCCTCTACGGAGATTCTCAACTTCGTTAAGCAGAAGGTGAAGGGAAAATGACCGACCTTCAACAACTGCTTTTCGGTATTACGTTGGTGGTCGGTGCCACCCTGTTTATCTCGTTGATCACTGCTCCCTTTGAAGCGATGACCTGGTGGTCCAGATGGACCACTGATCCGGACCGAGCCCTTTCGGAGGCAGAAAAACGCGCAGTCCCACGCAAAACTATTGGCAGGGCTGTCGTATTCTATGTCACCGGAATTGGTACGATGGCCGGTGATGTTCATCAGGAACTGGAAAAGAACTTTCTTGAGGAATTGAAACGCGCGCTGCCCGACGTCACCATTATCGACGATTTCTTTCCCTATTCCCCCGCGGGCATACCCCTTAACGGTCAGCGCATTTTCGCGCGCTTCTGGCGTTTCCTGGGACGCCACAGGGCGGCGACAAAGAACCTGATCCGGTTGCGCAACATGTTTCAGGTGCTGGTCGCCGCCGATGGCAGATATGGACCAATCTACAGTGCAGGTACCTATCACACGATGCACGAAAAGCTGGTATCGGCGGGCTATACGGCCCTTTCGCACCGGCCGATTGTGCTTCTTGGTTATAGTGGCGGCGCTGAGATATCCCTCGGTGCCGCGCCGTTTCTCCAATCGGCTTTTCACAGCCGTCTGACACTTATCTCGTTGGGTGGCGTGCTCTCTTCCCACGCGGGGTTGGCGGCGCTCGACCGGCTGGTCCACATCGAGGGATCGCAGGACCGTGTTTCAACGATCGGAGGTATGCTGTTCATCCATCGGTGGCGGCTGTTCGGCAGTTCTCACTGGAACCTTGCCCGCAGGCAGGGCAAGTTCCTCAAGATTGCCATGCCGGGAATGGGCCATAATGGGCCAGGCGGCTACCTGGATCCAAAGGCGTTCGCCAACGAAGGACCGACCAGCAATCTTGAGCGCACCATCGCGGTCATTCGCTCCGTTGTCGAGGTGGAAATCAGCGAGGAGAGTCCCGACGGCTAGATCCGTCGCCTCTATGCGCGCTAGCGACCCGCATCCGATGAAGCCTTCGCCGAGGCGGCTCTTCGCTGCCTTATGTCGCCGTTGATCGCGAAATTGCCATCGCGGGAAAGCAGGACGGCCAGCGGCTTGGTCGGCTCGAACGCGGCGAATACAATGACTACGGCTGAGGTCATCGGTACCGCCAGAATAGCGCCGGCGACGCCCCAGAGCGCGTACCATACGGTCAGTGAAACCAGAATGACAAAGGGACTGAGGTTCAACGAACGCCCGAACAGGCGCGGCTCGACAAATGCACCAATGAACACCTGAGAGGCCGTCAAGCTGACCAGCACGATCAATATGGCGTCGATCGAACCGAATTGGGCAGCGGTGAGCAGAACGGGAAATGCCACACCGACCATTGAGCCGACATACGGAATGTAATTCAGGAATCCGATCATCACGGCGAAAAAGCCTGCGAAGTCGACTCCGATCAACCGCATGGCTACGTAACTTATCAACCCCAGCATGATGTTGACGAGCGTCTTGACAGTCAGATATTCGCCGATGCGCTGGTTGATATGACCAACCACTTCCATCGCCCGCCGGGCTTCGATCGGGGTTCGCGCCGCCATGATGATCTTGCGACTGAAATGCAGGCGTTCGGCCATCAGGAAACTGGCATAAAGGAACACCACAAAGACCTGTCCGCCAAGCACGGAGACAGACGTCACCGCTGTGCCGACAAGTCTCTGGAGATCGATTTCACCGAGAACAAGATTGCTGATCGTGCCCCACGTGGGTTCGTCGTCGATGCCCAGCATCTTCGCCATTTCGGTGACAAATCCAAGCAGTGTCGCCTGGTACTGCGGTGCCAATGCCACGACTTGCTGAATATTGGCGGCAAATAGCAGCACCATCACAACGCAGAACAGGATGAACAGCAGCAGGGCAAGGACATGGCGAAGCCACAGCGGGATCAATGATCCGATGATTGGGACCCGGCCGACGCTGGTGGCCGCCGTTGATAGAACGTAAACCGAAATGATGCCCGACATGACGGGAATGAAGATGGGCTTGCCGATCCTCAGGACGTAGCCAACCATGATGGCAAAGGCGAGCCCATAGACAAGGTTACGGAAACGGTTGTTCATCGCAGGCTCCTGCAGTCGCGCCCAGTGCAGCCTCGACAACCACCATAGAGCGTCAATTCGCTGGGCTGGCAAGGCTTTCTGATTTCCGCCACGGTCCGTCTCCCGGTTTGTCGAGAACGGCTAACTGCTGGACGACGTCTTTGCGCCTGTCACGGGTTTGCGTGAGAACCGCGCCCTCACCTTCTCACGCATGGTCTGAAAAGCCGTGTACAGGACCGGTATCATCAGCAGGCCGATCGTGCTGTCGACGATCATGCCAAAGAAGACGGGATACCCGATCGATAATCGGCCGGCGGCGCCGGCGCCGCTGGAAAACACCAACGGCAGCACACCGACTATGAAACACAAACCCGTCATTGTCACCGGGCGAAAACGCAATCTTGCGGCTGCCAACGCCGCCTCGTGGATACTGGCGCCTTCTTCCTCACGCTGTACCTTAGCAAATTCCACCACCATGATGGCTTTCTTGGCGGCCAGACCGATCAGCAGCACCATGCCGATCTGGGTGTAGATGTTGTTGTTGAGCGACGGCACGAAGGTAAGCGGCAGCAAGGCACCGAATACCGCAAAGACGGTCGACACCATCACCGACATGGGAAGGGTCCAGCTCTCGTACTGGGCGACCAGGCAAAGATAGGCGAATACAAAGGCAAGGGTCAGAATATAGAGTACCAGCCCGCCGGCCGTGACCTCCTGAAGCGTCACCCCGGTCCAGTCGATCGCATAGTCATCCGGCAGGGTGTTGTCGGCGATCTCCTGCATCGCGGCAATCGCTTGGCCGGAGCTGACACCCTCGGCCAATTGGCCGCTGATCGATGCCGTCATGTAGAGATTGTAACGGTCGATCGTATCGGCCCCTAGCGTCGGCGTGCGATTGACCAGAACCCGCAGCGGAAACGATTCGCCGTCGGCATTCTTCACATAAATCCTGTCGATATCTTCGATCGATTGCCGGAAATCGGCGTCGGCCGAGATGACCACCCAATGAACGCGGCCGTCCTTGATGAAATTATTGACGTAGAGGGAACTCATGTTGGCCTGCAGCGCGGTGAATATGTCGCTGACATCGACTCCCAACGTTTCCGCCCTGTCGCGATCGACAGCCAGAAAATACTGCGGTGAGTTGGCGGTGAACCCGCTAAACGCCTGGCTGAACTGCGGGGCACCGTTGAGTGTTGTCAGGAATGCATTTTTTGTCGCCTCCATTTCTTGAACGCTGCCACCGGCAAGGGAAAGCAGTTGCGCTGCGATACCACCGGTCGATCCAAGGCCGTGAATGGTTGGAAGCGGGAAGATGAACGCCGTCGCCTCTGGCAAGGTGTTTATCTCGTTCTTGAGGTTCTCCATAATGCGCTGCCACTGAAGAGCCGGCGTTTTCCGTTCGCTCCAGGGCTTCAGGGCAAATATCGCCATACCCGCGTTGGAGCGCGCCCCGGCAACCATGCTGAAGCCGGAGATCGCGGTGACACTTTCCACGCCTGGTGTTTTCAGGCTCAAATCGGTGACCTTTTCCATCACCGCCTGGGTACGCAACAGAGATGCGCCCTCTGGCAATTGTATGCTGGAAAGCAGAATCCCGGTATCTTCACTTGGCACGAAACCGGTCGGTACGCTGCGGAACAGATAAACGGTGGCACCGGCAAACGCCGCAATGATCAGCAGCGAAACCGCCATATTGCGCAACAGGACGCCAACCAGGCGAACGTAACCGTCCCGCACTTTGTTTACGAAGCGAGGGATTACCTGTAGTGGACCGGACGATTTCTTGGGCGAGCGGCTCAGCAAGGTCGCGCAGAGTGCCGGTCCGAGGGTCAGCGCGTTGATCGCCGACAGCGCGAACGCAAACACGATGGTCAGGGCGAACTGCAGGTAGATCTTGCCGGTTATGCCCGGAAAAAAGCAAACGGGAACGAAAACGGCGGCAAGGGCGAAGGTTGTGGCGATAATCGGACGGGTCACTTGGCGCATCGCTTTGCGCGTCGCTTCGCGCGGTTCCAGCCCCTCCTCCTCCATGATGCGTTCGGTGTTTTCGATGATGACAATGGCGTCATCGACCACCAGCGTGATGGCGAGAACCATGGCAAACAGCGTGATCATATTGGCGCTGAAGCCTATGATGTAAACAAGGGCCACGGCCCCCAGAAGCGAGACCGGTATGGCGATAGCCGGAATGAACGTCGCGCGCACGGAGAGCAGAAACAGGAACGTGACGCCTATCACCAGCAGTGTGGTGATCCCCAGAGTGAACAGGATATCATCGATGGAGATGCGGACAGCCTTGGTAATATCGTAGGCGTTTTCGTAGCGCATGCCGGTTGGGAACTTTTTGGAAAGTCGCTCCATCTCCGCATACACCGCATCGGCAACCTCCAGCGCATTGGCGCCGCTTTCCTGGTAAATAGCGATCGTCGCTGTTTGCTGATTGTTGTAGAGCGAGGAGGATGAATACAGTTCAGCCCCGAGTTCAATGCGGGCGACATCGCTCAGACGCACTAGCGATCCGTCGGGATTGGCCGCCACGATGATGTTCTCGAATTCTTCGACCGTGTCGAGCAGCCCCTTGGCTTCAAGCGTGAACTGAAAATCGGTCCGGTTGTCACCAAAGGGTGGGGAGCCGACCTGGCCCGCGGCAGCTTCCACGTTCTGATTCTCGATGGCTGTAGCGAGATCGCTGGCGGTGATGTTCAACGACGCCATTTTGTCCGCCAGCATCCAGATGCGCATGCTGTATTCAAGCTCGCCGAACTGGGTGACTGTGCCGATCCCGTTGATGCGAGTCAGCGGATCCTGTACGAAGTTCGCCGCATAATTGCTTAGGAACAGCGCATCGTGACTGGGATCGGACGACAGTAGATTCAGCACCAGCAACATGTCGCCATATTGCTTGGAGACCTGCACACCCTGTTGAATGACTGAGTCCGGTAGCAGCGGCTGGGCCAGTGAGATCTTGTTTTGGACGTTGACCGCCGCAATGTCCGGATCCGTACCGACATCGAAGGTGATTCTGAGGCCATAGCCGCCGTCATTGGAACTCGATGACGACATGTACTGCATACCTTCGACGCCGTTGATGGCCTCCTCGAGGGGCGTCGCGACAGCATTCATGACCAGTGCAGCGTTGGCGCCGGGATAGGACGCCGAGACATAGACCTCCGTTGGCGAGATATTCGGGTATTCGGCGATCGGTATCAGGCGGACGGCGATCATACCGACCATGGCGGTGACAATGGCGATGACAATCGCGAATTTCGGTCGGTCTATGAAAAAATCCGAAATCATCCGTCGCTCTGGGCGGTCCCCTCAATCGGTTTGACCTTGGCGCCGGCATGGACCTTCTGCAGGCCTTGAACGATGACCTGTTCACCCGCCGTCAGGCCCTTCTCCACCACCCAGGCACCCGGTGTCTGCCGGCCAAGGGTCACGTCACGCCTTTGTGCCGTATCCTTGTCGTCAACGACGAAGACGAAATGGCCCTTGTTGTCGAGCTGAAGCGCCGTCTGCGGAACGGTGACGACTGCCTTGGCCTGAGGATCCTCAAGACTGACGTTCACGAACTGTCCCGGCAGCAGCAGGGCGGCGGGATTGGGAAAGCTCGCCCGCAATTTGACGGTATCAGTGGATTCTTGAACCTCGATATCGACATACTCCACGGTTCCCGTCTCGGAGTAGACCTCACCATCGGCAAGTGTAATCCTTGCTTTCAGACTTGATGTGTTTTCCTTGATCAATCCTTTGCGGCGCTCTTCGAGGAGCGCTTGCTCACTGATGAAGAAAACCACATAGATCGGATCGACGCTGTTGATGGTGGCAAGAACGCCGTCGCTCGGCCCCACAACATTGCCCACATCGATGGCACTGATTCCGATGCGACCATCCATCGGGCTGACAATATCGGTATAGCCCAGATTTATTTGCGCCGTCTGGAGATCCGCTTTCGCCTGGTTCGTCGCGGCGCGATCGGCGCCCAGTTCCGCGGTGGCTTCGTCAACCGTTGCTTGCGGAACATCGCCTTGTTTCAGAAGCTGTTGCTGGCGCTCGAGATAGAGCTCGCCATTTTTTTCGGTCGCTTCGGCGCCCTCTAACTCTGCCTTCGCCTTGGCGACTGCGGCTTCATAGGGTGCCTTCTCTATTTGATACAGAAGATCGCCCTTCTTAACAAAACCACCCTCAGTGAAATTCTGTACTTCCAGATATCCGGTCACCCGGGCGAGGAGTTCGACAGTTGTCGTCGCCTCGACCCGCGCCACATAACTATCAACTTCCTCGACGACCTGGCTCGCAACGCGGTCGACAACGACGCTCGGAGGTTCCGTATCCGTGGACTGAGCCGCAACTCCCGTGAGCAGCAGGCCGGCGATGGTCAACAATGATACTACAGCCTTCATGTCGCTGTCCGCCCGGGTGCTGTTCACAATGGCTCGTAACGGGTTCAAGTTTCAAAACACTGAAGGATTTTGCAAGCTGTTTATCCGGCAGCCTTCAGATTCCGTCGCACATTGTACCCTAGGCCGTCTAGAAACGGCCACAATTAGCACTACTCATCCTGAATGGCGCACCCGCATGCGGTGCGCCATTCCCGGATGTGGGCATTTACATCATACGGGCGGGGATTGGAGCAAATCGGGCATGCAGATCGACGGTTGTCGGGTTGACTGATGCCCAACCGCAGCACGGGTGAACGTCGCGAACCTCGTCGTACCGATCGGTCAACTCACGCGAGCAGATAGGTGTTGCGCTACCGGCGACTCTGGCGGCAGGGCTTAACACCAGGACCGTTCGTCACGCTCAAATCCTCCCATACCAAATCGGCTGGCGCGGCTGATGTACTTGAATTCGCTTACCGTTTTTCAACGGTTATAAGCTACGCTGCTGGTGCTGGGATCACCGAAATGTGTGCAACTGAAGCTTTAAATGAGAAGTAACCATACGCATATAGGGTGAAGACAAGGCAACCTATTGCCGGTCTCCAGCGTGTTGCGTGCAAGGAGCACTGCCATGCAGGTATCTGCTAATGAACCACTGACAACACAGATACACAGAACCCGTCTCGACCATCCGGAATACCGTGGCCACGAAAAGGTGGTGTTTGGTAACGACGCGGATACCGGCCTGTCGACCATCATTGCCATCCACGACACGCGGCTCGGTCCAGCGCTCGGCGGCTGCCGCATGCTTCCTTACGAAACGCTTGAGGATGCGTTGACGGATGCCCTGCGCCTTTCCCGCGGCATGACCTATAAGAATGCCATGGCCGGCCTCGACTATGGCGGCGGCAAGGCAGTTATCATCGGCGACCCCCGGAAGCACAAAAGCCCGGAACTCATGGCCTCGTTTGGTCGCCATATCGACCGTCTCGACGGACTGTACATCACCGGGGAAGATGTCGGGTTAACCCCGGCGGATATGGAATTGATCGGTCACGAAACGCCGCATGTGCGCGGCACTGCGAAACACAGTCGCGGCGACCCTTCACCCTACACCGCGCTCGGGGTCTATCACGGTATCCTGGCTGCGCTGGAACATGCATTTGCCGACCGGAGTCTACGGGGCCGCATCGTGTCGATCCAGGGACTGGGCAATGTTGGCTATGCCTTGGCCAGGCTTCTGCATGACGCCGGCGCACGGTTGGTGGTGTCTGATATTGATGAACTGGCTGTGCAACGGGCTGTCCGGGACTTCGGCGCCGAAACTGTCGAGTCGAAGGACGCGCACCGGGTCAAGGGCGATGTGTTCGCCCCGTGCGCCCTCGGCGCGGTCCTAAATGATGAGACGATTGCCGAACTGGAAATGCCGATCGTCGCTGGTGCCGCGAATAATCAGTTGGCCGAGGAACGCCACGGCTTCATGCTGCGAGATCGCAGTATTCTCCACGCACCCGACTACGTGATCAATGCCGGAGGCGTGGTGTGTCTGGCAAAACCGGATATCAGTGACCGTGCGCTCGAAGCCGACATAGAAAAAATCGAAACGACACTCTCGGATGTTTTCAGGCGGGCAGAAGCGGAGAACTTTCCAACGCAGATCGTCGCGGACCGGATTGCTGAAGAGCGCCTGGCGTCTGCGCGCCAGGCTCGCTGAATTGTTATCGAATCGAAGGCGTTACGTGCGCTTGTGGCCGAGTTTCATTTTTTTGGCAAGCTTCGACCGTTTCTCGGCATAAGCTGGCGCGACCATCGGGTAATTGGCGGGCAGATCCCATTTAGCTCGGTAAGCTTCCGGAGTGAGACCGTGGTAGGTCATCAAGTGCCGTTTGAGCGACTTAAACCGTTGGCCGCACTCGAGACACACTAAATACCCGTCCTGTATAGACTTACGTACACTGATTGCCGGTTTTGCAGCTACTTCTGGCTTTTCGGGCTCACCCATGGCCGTCGTCCCGAGCGCCTGATGCACATTGGCAATCAGGCCCGGCAAGTCGCCGGTCTGAACGACATTGTTGCTCACATAGGCGGCCACCACATCCGCGGTAAGCTCGACAAGAAGCTCGTCGCGAACCGGGTCTTTATCGTCGGTGATTTTTTCTTTTGTCATTTCGTTCTCATCCTCCAAGGGTTTCTAATATAATATTTCAAAATTCCTGTTTATTCAAATATTTTGTACGCCCTCAACGTGATACAAACTCATACTATTTTTTAAATTTTTACAAATTTTTACTATATCGACCCTTGATTGGCAGTTCTGGATAATAACTATCAATAGAACATGTTCGAATTGCGACTAGACCACATTTAGCCATCACCGCCCAACAACTTAGCCGTAATCTACGACTTCTGTGACGATTCAATCGAGAACAACCGACCTGCCGGTGACCATCGTCCACAAAAAACTGCATCATTTGCATCTAAGGTTGTGTCAAACCGATCAGCCAGAGTCTGCTGAATGGTTAAGTCTTTTGTCCAGCGCATCTTAAGGTTGCGCCGGTGATCGCTATTCGGTCAAGCGGCAGGAGTGCGGTAGCGAAACCCGGATTTAGAGACCAACTGACCGTTGTATGCTTGCGAAATCTTCAAAAGCCGGTGCAAACGACCACATTGGCCAGACGTGGTTTTGCGACTTGCCTCCCGGGTCGACGAAATCAACGTGCATTTCCAGCGAGTCACCGTTGTTATCGGAAAAAGCCTTGACCAAAGCTTCCGCAGCCGGGCCGCTGAAAACACACGTGCCGTTTTCCAGGCATCCATAACTTGAGAGGCTCCAGACCGCGTGACCATCGCGTGTCAAGCTGACATCCAATCCGGTGGCCTGCCGGCTTTCCACGTCAAATTCCACCCGCACACCGGCCGGATCGGTAACGACAAATGCCGCCACGAATCCCGAATCCGGATTGGTTGAATCCAGAACGTCGATATATCGCAAATAGCAGCTCTCATCCGATTTGAGGATGTTCTCGGACGCCGATACGTCGCCGCGCTGCGACCAACAGACGGTTTGCCAGTTGTGAAAGCGATCGCCCTGTTTGGCTAGTTCATGCACATCAACGGCTATTGAGTTCTGCGCCACGGCCGGCGGACCCTGGATCGGCATCAGGACACCGAAGGCTACGACGCCGGCAGCCAATGCCACCGCCGCAAACGTCTCCACACGCATCGCGATATCCACCTTTTTCAAAAAGGTCAAAACATATCAATGGCTTGCTGAATTCGACAGCATGCCAACTGTGCATTCGATATGTACGAATCCATATGGGTATGTGTCTAACGACAACAAGAGTTGACCGCCAATTTGTGACTTCACAATTCGGTCAATCCTTGCGGCCGCTGACCTGCGGCTGCAGCAAACGGGATTTGGCCATGGTCGGTTGGATCCGTGGCTTGGCATTTGCCGCCCTCCAGTGTTGGCTGTAGTTGGCCGCATCACGGCGGGTATCGCTGAATTGAGCATCCGCCCGGCGACTACCGTCAACCCTTGGCTCACAACCTGCGTTAAGGCCTTCGGCAATTGACTGGCAGATACGAGTGACTTCCCGTCGAAGTGTGCGAGTGCTGAGGTCCTTTTGCCGCGCGAGCGCGTTTAATGACTGCCCACGGGTGCATTTTGTCCGCGCCCATTCATAAAGCAGCCGCCGATCATGCGGATCCGGAAGTGCATTGATCCAATCCCAGCACCGTTCCATGCGATCGATAGCTGCTGCTTCCGGGCGACCCAGAAAGCGCGACGGCGTGGCCGCGTACGCATCGCGTTGATCCTGCGTTGGATTCGGCATCGAGTTACCGAAGGCTTTTGGCCCGCGGGCCCGCGGGCACAACATTAGGGTGTATGCAGCTTCAAGGACCCGCGCCTCGATCGTCTTTGCAGTCCAGTCTTCAAACGCCGGTGTCGATGTCATCGCTTATTGTGTTCCGAATGTTTCAATCTTCAGAACATACCATGAACAAAATACCCTAAGAAAGATGAAATCCAAGCCTCTGGCCGGAAGCGGGAGTGACGATCGAACATTGCTTCTCGAACCGATGCAACCGGTCAAGCGACACAATTCCAGGATCTGTCCCAAAGGAAGAACAACGCTCTCGGATTTCACGAATACTTACGGAGATTTAATTTTGTGGACATTGTTTTACCCAGAATCGAACCGATATGGAGGTCAAAGAGACAGCGGTTTCATCGGGCGACCAACTTGGCGAGGACTGATTGAGAACAGGCTTGCCTCCAGGCCCGATCGGAAGGCGATGAAATTGAGTTTAGGCGATGGCTTGAAACCTGTGTTTGCAGACTTCGCCTCGCGAATTGCCCCGATCCTCCGATGGTTGTCCGTTCCGCATGTTTCTTGAAAAGAAAGCCGCGTTGCATCGCTCCAGTGTGGGGTGTGCTGGCTTTCCTGAGCCCCGCGATGAGCCGAGATCCGCCCGTCTGGCCCGTTGCGGGGCTTTCCTTTGTGGCGCCGGATCGCAAACCTCTCGCAGATAAAAAAAATAGGCAGACCAGTCAGGTCCGCCTGATGTGTTCGATGCCCCAAGGCGCGTTGTCCATGCCTTAAAGAATGGCAATATTGGCGCCTGCTTATTCGCACTTATTGTTTCACCGGGGCCGCCAGCGACACACGAGAAACGGTGAGTTGATTTAGATGTTTCTCAATCCCGATTTGGCTCAATGAATGCGGCCGCACGGTGTCTGTTTCATTACAATTAAGTAAGGCTGCGTGAGACAATCGCGGCGCTGCGCGTGCTATGCTCGTGCCACTTCGTTGCCATCCTTAAGCGCGACGACCGTGCCCTCAGGCAGTTCAGTCCAACCCTGGTCGGTAAGCGGTACGCTGGCGACCATAATTCCCTTGGTCTCGGCGACCGGCCAGCGGATATCAAGACCTCGGACAACATCAAAGGTCTCGCCAATCCATAGGCCTGGCGGCTCCGGTGGGCCGAAGACTCCATCGCTTTCATAGCGACGCCTATGCCCGTGGGCAAATAAGATCTCGCCATCGCCATAAAGGAAGTTGGCCGGGCCGAGTTGGCGCAGGTCGGCTGCCGTCCGCGCGACCACATCGAGTCGCTCACGTAATGGCGGCGGCGTTTCGGCCTCTCGCCAGAGTCGGGTAAGGCGCTGAAGCAGCAAGCAAAAGGCATATTCGGAATCGGTTTCGCCAACCGGCCGAAACTGATCGCCTTCGAAAGGCATTCGATGGGTGATGTCGGTCAGGCTTCCGTTGTGTGCGAAAATATGCATGCGCCCACCCAACTCCCGGCGGAATGGGTGTGTGTTGACAAGTGTCGGTGCGCCGACACTGGCATAACGGACATGCGCGATCGTGCATTGACTTGAGAGACCGTTGGTTTCCAGGAATTTGATCCACGGGCTCTCTACTGCAGGCAAAGCCTGTCGGACAAGAAGCACATCCTTGCCCTCATAGTAGGCTATGCCCCATCCCGACCGATTGATGTGCGATCCGCCACCGTGCTTGGCAAACTCGTTGAGACTGCAAAACAGGCGTATGGGATGCGATGTGGAGACGCCGAACAATTCGCACATGGAAGGCCCCCTTCCTCAACGAGCGACATGCGGACCAGACCATTCAGCATCACATAATACTCAGAATAAGCACAGTCTCCATGGCGATCACGGCTTTATCGGACTATCCCGCCCCACACTAGCCTTGGCAATCCACCACTTGCCATCGGCGTTTATTTGCAAAATCATTTCAATAGTTTAAAATTTGTTAACTCTGATTCTGGCTGCGTCCTGTTACTTTAGGATCTGGAACACGCAATTTCTGATCTGGCCGGCGAAAGGATCGCATGCATTTTGAGAAACACTACGAACTGCCCTTTCCGCCAAATCACGTTTACGATGCTTGGCTATGTCCAGAAGTTGTCGTTCCTCCAGCGACCAGGGCTGACATCAATCCGACCGTGGGTGGCCATTACCGGCTGTATGTGGAGATGGAAGACCGGTGCTCGCGCGCAGAGGGTCTGTTTTTTGCCGTCGAACCGGAACATCGTGTGCGCTACACTTTTGAATGGGATCGCGACGGTGAGATTACCGAAATCGATGTGATCTTCGACGATTCCGGTCAGGGCACCGCGCTGTACATCCGGCATTCGGGATTTCGCAACCGAGCCAGTCGGGACCTGCACGCCAAAAACTGGGATGACTATATCGAGCAGTTGGAAGTGCTTTTGCGAGAGCGGAACGCGCTGCCTGTCTCGGCATAAACCTCTGAGGTCTGTACGGGTCAACTCCCTGAGTGTCGGCCAAAAACAGAGTTCAATGCGGTATCGAGCTTGCTGACAAGTTCGTCGATCTGGTTGTCGCCGATGATGAACGGCGGAGCCAGCAGGACATGGTCACCGCGGACTCCGTCGATCGTACCACCCATGGGATAACAGATGAGGCCAGCTTCGAAGGCGGCGTGTTTGATTGCCTTGTGGATCGCGCGCTGGGGAGCGAACGGCTTCTTTGTCCCTCGATCCTCGACCAGTTCGAGGCCACGGAACAGGCCCCTTCCCCTTAGATTGCCGATATGAGGGTGTTGTCCGAAGGCGGTCGTGAGCGCGTTTTCCAATCGCTCCCCCTGGCGCCGTGCCCGAGCGACAAGGTCGCGCCCTAGCAGTGCGTTGAGGACCGCGAGGCTCGCGGCGCAGGCGACCGGATGCCCCATATAGGTGTGGCCGTGTTGAAAAAACCCGGATCCGGCCTCGATAGCCCGGTAGATTCGGTCGCTACACAGCATTGCGCCGATGGGTTGATAGCCGGCGCCAAGACCCTTGGCGATTGCCATAATGTCCGGTGTCACCCCCTCCTGTTCGCAAGCAAACAGCGTACCCGTGCGTCCCATGCCGCACATGACCTCATCGAAAATTAGAAGGATGCCGTGTCTGTTACATATCTCGCGTATTCGTTGAAAATAGCCATCCACCGGGGGTACGGCGCCCATCGTTGCGCCGACGACGGGCTCGGCAATAAATGCCATCACACTCTCAGGACCCAGGCGCTGCAGTTCGTGCTCCAGCTCATTGGCAACCCGCTGACCGTATTCTTGCGAGGTTTCGCTTTCGCCGCGTCCGCGATACTCGTAGCAGGGGGCGATATGTGATGTTTCGATAAGCAATGGCGAAAACTGATTGCGCCGCGCCTCGTTACCGCCGGCAGCGAGCGCGCCGAGTGTGTTGCCATGGTAACTCTGGCGGCGAGCGATGACCCGGTGGCGCTGCGGTTCGCCGATTTCCAGAAAGAACTGTCGCGCGAGTTTGATCGCCGCTTCGACAGCCTCTGAACCACCGCTGACGAAATACACCCGGTCGATTTCAGACGGCGCGTTGGCGACCAGCAAATCCGCCAGTTCTTCAGCAGGTGGCGACGTGAAAAATCCGGTATGCGCGAAAGCAATTTTGTCCAATTGCTGCCTGATCGCCTCCGCGACTTCGGCATCGCCATGGCCCAGGCAAGAGACTGCAGCTCCGCCGGATCCATCAAGATATCGTTTGCCGCTCTCATCGATGAGATAACAACCCTCCCCGCCAACTGCGACCGGCAGTTCAGTCTTGGTGTGACGGGGGAAAACGTGAGTCATTGTGCAATCCCAATGATCGGATCAATTGTGAGGTGTAACGCACCTCTGCCATGTTTGAAACATATGTTTCCTTTCTTGGCAACAACCATTTCATACGTTTCATGTAATCCGCTGAATGATGGGTGCGCAGGCGGCATCATCACCGATGCCTGGCTAATTCGTTCACATCGCTGCCCGTTTTCAGTCATACTGTGCGCGCAAGGTGAAAGACGCCGGAGTAACAACCGAGACAGGCCGATGGCACTCAATCCGATAGGACAGATCGACAGGACAGCGCGGGCTTTTGCCGTCGTTGGAAAAGACGCACGGCCATGAACACGGATACGCTCGATCGAGCAAAACCGAGCTTTATGACCTGCAGGCCTTTGCGGCTTGCCGGGTTCCGGCAACTACATCAATCGCAAGAGGTCGAACGGCAGATACCCAGGCAGTGGCGGCGTCTATGGCCGTACCTCGGTAGCCTTCCCAACCAGGTTGGCAGTATCGCCTATGGATTAATGTGTGCGCGCGGCAACGATCGTCTGACCGATTACATGTGCGCCATCGAGGTCGACAGCTTTGATGATCTTCCTCCGGAACTGGATTGCATGAGCATCCCTGAAAGGAGGTATGCCATATTCCGTCATGAGGGCACTATGGCCGCACTCCGCGAAACCTGGCAGTCCATTTGGACCGAACGGGTTCCACAGGCCGGGTTGAAGGTTGCAACCCCACCGGATTTTGAACGTTATGGCGAAGGCTTTGACCCGGCATCGGGCGAAGGAGTGATCGAGATCTGGATTCCCATCCAGCCGACAGGATCGGCAGGTCCGCGCTGAGCACGGTCAGCGAGCCGCTGCGACGGTCCCTTTATGAAGCGCCTTCGGCGGCTGGAGCTGCCTTCGATTGACCAATCTCGGACAAACGTTTTTGCAGCGACATCCGGTCGATACTGGCCAGGGGCAGGCTCGTGAAAATGGAGATCCGGCTGTTGAGCATCCGGTAGCTGTCTAGAAACGCCGCCCGTATTTCGGCTTCCGAACCCTCCACCGCAGCCGGATCGGGCACACCCCAATGCGCCGTCATCGGCTGGCCCGGCCAGACCGGGCAGGTTTCTTCCGCCGCATTGTCGCAAACCGTAAAGACAAAATCGAGCTGGGGCGCATCCGGGCCGGTGAATTCATTCCAATCCTTGGACCGGGCGAACGCTGTGTCATGGTTGAGACCCTTGAGAAGATCGATCGTATGGGGATTCACTTCGCCCTTGGGTTGCGAGCCTGCTGACCACCCCTTGAAACGACCCGCACCAAGCCGGTTGATGAGCGCTTCGGCTATGATTGAACGGGCAGAATTGCCGGTACACAGGAAAAGCACATTGTAGATTTTTGAAGTCATATCGAACCTCCTCAACAAGCACAGGCGATTTCATCGATGACAGGCTGGCACAGCTCCGGACGTCCACCGCAGCAATCCTCCATCAGGAACGCAAGGAGTCCGCGCATGCCATCGAAATCGGCGAAGTAACGCACGGCACGGCCCTCTCTTTGGTTGCGGATCAGTCCGGCGTTCATCAGGATCGTGAGGTTTGCCGACATGGTGTTCTGCCGCACGTTGAGGCATTTGCCGATTTCGCCCGACAGCATGCCCGTCGCGCCCGACTGAACCAGCAGCCGAAAGACATCCATTCGGGTCTCCTGGGCAAGGGCGGAGAGCGATTGAAGCGCATTTTTCTTATCCATTATTCACGATTAGTGGATGCAAATTTTGATTGCAAGTCGTCGCTCCGTAGGGGCTGGTTTGTGCTCTCCTCATTGCCGCTTGGCGCCATAAGGGGCTTTCAGCGACATTATCAAGGCTTCATGACAACCAGAAAACGGCGTGCAAACACTACCTGAAAAAGCGGCCACCGGGAACTGGACTGAAATCCTGCAGCCCGGCCGCGCGATCGAACCGACCGATCACTTGACCGGCTTGCCCTGAATGCGGGCAACGGCCTGAATGAAGGCTGGTTGTTGCACAATGAAGGCGGCGTACGCCTCGCCGAGTTTTTGCCCGGCCTCCACATCGTACGGGTAGTGAACACCGGCGATCGCCCGGCCATAGCCGATCTGCCGCGCCAGTTCCATTAGGGCCTGCTCGTGTTCAGGGAACAACTCGCTGAGAAGCCGGCCGTAGACGACACTGCGAATGGCGTGGCCGCTCGGGTAGGATCCAACCGGCCGCGGTTGCCCGACCGGCTTCACGGCATCGTTAACTTGGAATGGCCTCGGCTCATCGTAAAAAGCTTTCAGAGCATCGTAGTCGACGCGCACCTGATCGATCACCGCCTCGAACGTGGAACTCAGCTCGATGCCGTTCACGTCCATCAAAGATCCACTCAACAGTGGTGCAAAGCGCTGCAGATTAAGCGGTGTTTCCACAAACACCACCTGTTCCGGTGTGCGGGTTTTCTGCAGCCACAGCACTATGGCCATCTGCGTACGGTGCTCGGCCGAGTCGGCCGCCGGCGGTGGACCGATCACTGCTTTCCCATCGATTGCGTCTTTTGGCAGGAATGCTGTGGTCGCCGCCTCGTCCGCCGCAAGTGGCGCGGTGAGCAGAACGAGGAAGACAAGTGTCGCTTTGGTCGTATGCCAGATCGTGTTCAACATCGGATCGTAAATCTCCACGCGATCGCCGTGTCCATACGGTGTGGTCTGTCAGGATGATGTTTTTCCGACAAATTTCTACCCTCCGGGGAAAAAGAGTTTGCGCTACCTTAAACGGCGATGCGCCTCGATACACGGGCGCTCATTTTGGAGATATTAACCGGAGGTCCGCGAGATTATGGAACGGGGCGCCTTTGACAGGTTTTGCGGCAGTCTGCAATCGACGACGCATGTGGTGCAGTGGGGCGGCGCTTCGGTCTGGAAAGTCGGCGGCAAGATATTCGCCGTTTGTTCACGGTGGGGAAGCGGATCGACACAGCGCATCAGCTTCAAATGCAGCGACCTTGCCTATCGTGTCCTGATCGAGCAGGACGGAATCGTTCCGGCACCCTATCTGGCTCGCGCGAAATGGGTTCAGATCGAAGATCCCGCAGCGATGAGCGATGCCGACCTCAAAGACTACATAAAGACTGCCCATACCATCGTGATCGGTAAGCTCACCAAAGCGCAACGGGCCGAACTGGGACTACGGCGGGCTGCGACGTAAACAATCCGAACCTACGACGTCTGATAGCGAAACACGCCCCAGCGCAACCCTAGCCCGCGACGCAGGCGCAACAGCAACACGGCGGTCAAAACCAGCATCAAACACTCCGCAACTGGTCCGGCGATCCAGATACCGACTTCGCCAAAGGCGAAAGGCAGGCCGAATGTCAGTGGCAGACTGAAGATGTAAGTGCGCGACAGGTTCAGCCAAGCCGATCGGCCGGCGTCGCCGGTTGCCTGGAAGTAGCTCGCCAGCATCATAAGCGGTCCGAACAGGAAAAACAGCAAGACCATAATCGGCAGAATTCGGCCGGTTTCCCGAACAACTGCCGGATCATCGACAAATCCGCGGCCGATGACGTCAGCGAAAGCGAGGAAACCGATCTGGGCGACGACGCAGTAACCGAAGGCGAGAAGCATCGCCAGTTTGAGACTGGAGTCCGTCCGCTGCCAGTCCCGTGCCCCGTAGTTGTTGCCAACGATCGTCTGGAACGCCATGGCGAGCCCCAGCAGCGGCAGATAGAAAAACGTGATCAGCCGGGTGGTGATTCCATAGGCGCCCACGGTCGCGGCGTAATTGTCACCGCTCCAGCGCTGCAAATTGTAGATAATGGCGGCCGACAACAAAGACACACCGAGATAGCCAAGGCTCGGCGGTATGCCCAATGCCAGGTAATCGCGCCAGCGCTCCCGCACCCGAGAAAGGGTCAAGGCCGCAAAACTCAGTGTCGAAGGCTTGAAGTACCGATAGACAAGGATGACGAGCAAGGCGACCGCCTGTGCGGCGATGGTGCCGTAGGCCGATCCGGCAACGCCCCACTGCAGCCGGGCTATCAGAATATAGTTGAAAGCGACGTTGAGCAGTATTGTCGACAGCGCGGTGAGAGTCATGAAGGCCACCCTGCCCTCGCACCGCAGCTGGTCGGCGAGAAGTGTTTGCGCGAAGGTTACCGGCGAGCAGAAAACAAGGATTGCGATGTAGGTGTATCCCATATGAGCCAAGGACGCGGAACCGTGTGCCAGGAGGTCGATCAGCGCCGGCCCGATCACCGCAAAGGTCAAAACCAGCAATACGCATATTGCGAACGAAAGCATCAGCGCGCCCGCAAGCGCATTGCCGAGCACCGTCGCGGATGCAGCCGCACCCAGCAGTCTCGCCATGACGGATGAAAAGCCGTGCGACACCACGGTTGATGTCGCTATCAGCATCATGAAGAGCGGAAACATCAGGGTCACCGCCGTTAGCGCCTCAGCGCCGACGAAAACCCCCAGAAACCAGGCATCCACCAGTGTGAACAAGCCGGTCACCAACATCATGAGGATGATCGGCGTCGCCGTTTTTGCAAAGACCGCCAGGAGCGGTCCAGTCAAAAAGACATTGGATCGTTCTGGTTGGCTGATGGCACCGGATTGCCGGTCCGCCACTGCTTCCTGCAGGTCGCTCATCGTCAATCTCACCAACGGTTTGTGCGCCCGCACCGGTGGACCGGACAAACGAGCCTTTCCGGTCAACGACGCGGGCATGGTCGCTGTTGCTCCGACCACAATCGGTTTATGTTGCGGCTGAATCGCAATCGATGTACTATACTTGACACTGTCAATTGACAATGTCAACCATAAATTCTGGACTTCTCTTGAACAAGCCACTTTCCGCCAATGAGATTGATGAACGACGCAACGGCCTCATTGATGCCGCGCTATCCATTTTGGAGAAGGAGGGCCTGGCCGGACTGACTATCCGGCGCCTCGCCGAGGCGACCGGCGTCAGTCGCCAGACACCGTATCTTTACTTTAAAGATAAGGCCGCCCTTTGTGATGCCATGTGTGTGGCAGGGATGCGGCGCCTGACCATGTCTACCAGCGACGCGGTCGCTGCCGCGCCGCCGGACGCGCCGATCGAGCAGATGCGGTTGGCTGGCGAGGCTTACGTCCGGTTTGGTCTGGAAAACCCGTCTCTTTATGCGCTTATTTTCAGGCCGGCACAGATCAACGAAACGTTGTCGCCGGAGTTTCAGGCGGCGATAGACGACAACACCGCCGTGACCCGCAACCTGCTGGAACGGGCCTGGGCAGACGGTCTGCTCGGTGTCGAACCGGACCGTCTGAACCACGTTTTCTGGGCCACCATGCACGGACTGATTTCGTTGTGCAACGACGGTCTTGTTGCCAAGGACGACATGCTCTCGACGATACTGACCGACATCGAATTCGTGCTGGCCAATGGCTTTCTGAAGAGAGGTTGACCGGCTATGTCGAACTCAGGAAATCATCGGTTCCAACGACACGCGCATAGCCGAAGCCAAGCGACGACATGAAAGCGGCGTGGACTTGCGCAGCTGGCACATCCACACCGTTAAACGCGGTGTCTCGTGCGGCGCAGGCATCATGGACGACGGTGCAGGCGAATCCGAGATCGGCTGCCGCTCGGGTTGTCGCGTCGACACACATCTGGCTCATCGCACCGCAAATCGTCAGCTGATCGATGCCCTTTTCCTTCAGCAGGTTTTCAAGGCCGGTGTCACGAAAACTGTTTGCGGCATGCTTGACGACAACCGCCTCGTCGCCCGACGGCGCAACCGACGGATGGATTTCAGCCCCCAGGGTACCGGCATGAAAGAACGGTGCATCGGGGCTCTGCGATTCATGGCGAACGTGTATGATGTCCTTCCCGGCGTCTCGGTGGGCTGCAAGCAGCCGTGCGGCGTTGGTGGAAGCGGCTTCAATACCGCTCAACACCCATTTGCCGTCGGGGAAGTAATCGTTCTGCAGGTCAACGATCAGCAATGCTTCCTTTGTCATGTCACTCTCCAAAGTGATGTTGCGATACTGGACAGGCTAGCAGGCAAACTGCATAAACGAACTTGGCTAATTCGACATCTTTGAGGCCATAACTGACAAATGCGCATTATCGAGATCGGCATTCTGCGGTACCCCGAAGCGCAGGCTGCAGCCGTCTACGGCCTGACGGATTTGTTCGAGGCGGCAAATCGGTTCATCTCCCACGGCGAGCCGGTGTTTCGGGTCAGCCATTGGCATGAGTTGGACGGACGGATTGTGCCCACCGATAACGCACGGGCCGGTTCGAAGCTTACCTGCTTTATTGTTCCGCCGAGCCTGTCTCCGATCGCGTCCGGCACCGTTTCGGAAACCATCGGTGAGTGGATCATTGAGGCGCACGACGCAGGTGCGACCGCCTGCTCGGTTTGTGCCGGCGCGTTTCACCTGGCCGCGGCAGGTCTGCTCGATCACCGGATCGTCACAACGCATTGGGCTCTGAAGGATCAGCTTGCCGAGGCGTATCCGCGGTGTATTCTCGACGCCGACCGCATGATCATTGACGACGGTGACGTCATCACGGCCGGCGGCGTTATGGCATGGACGGATCTCGGATTGCGGCTGATCGACCGCTTCGGCGGCTCGGCGGTCATGCTGGCGGTGGCGCGTCTCTTTCTGATCGATCCGGGCGGGCGCGAGCAGCGCTACTACAGGACATTTGCACCGGAACAGGCGCATGGGGACAAGGTCATTCTTGACGTTCAGCGTTGGTTGCAGATCCACTTTGCCGATACCGTGAACGTAAAACAGATGGCCGAACGCGCCGGGCTCACCGAGCGGACTTTTTTGCGCCGTTTCCAAAGGGCAACCGCGCTCAACCCGACCGCCTATGTGCAGGTGCTTCGGGTCAGCAAGGCGCGCGAACTGCTCGAGGCCACGGCGCTTTCCATCAATGAGATCGCCTGGCAAGTCGGCTACAAGGACCCGCCGGCCTTTCGAAAGATCTTCCGGTCTAACCTCGGCATCAATCCCGGTGAATACCGGCGTCGTTTCCGCCTGCGCAGCGGAAGCAACGGCGGTGACGCTCAGTTGTTGCAGTAGTTTTTGACGGCCCAATCAATATTCGTTTTCAGCGTTGAAATGCGCTGATTGTAGAGGTTGGTTAGACAGGCGGTGCTCGATCCGCAGGCCGCTCGCGATTTGAGAAAAGCCTGGGCTTCGTCCTGACGGTTGCCGCTGGCGCCCATCAACAATGGCATGGCTTTGTAGCCGTACCAGAGACCTGCCATTTCCGAATCCAGCGAAGACAGCTGCGGATTGGCACAAACCGCTTTCTCGTCCGTTGTTGTCGCTGCTGAACAATCAAAGGACGCCGCCAGTGTAACCTCGAAAAATCCACAGGTGACCGCACCTGTCAATCCGGCAATAACCATCCACTTCATCATAGCCCTCTCCTTGCAAGGCAGTATCGCGCGAAGGTGAAAGCATATTACGATCAATTTGAGATCAGTGTTTGAACACGGTTGACCGATGGTTTGCAGATTGTTGCCTGTACTCTATTGGCTGCGTCTCGCACATGCTTTAAACTTCGGATCTCGACCGGCTGGCCAACCGGTGGAACGAAGAGAGGGGAATGCGGCTATGCGCTATCACACGGGACAGCACACACAACAACTGCTGACCAGTCCTCCGGATCGACGGTTGACGAAACCGCCATGCACCGCGATTTCATCAAGAAATTTCAGAGGATTAAGCAAACTCCCCAAGTCCCTGCTGAACGGCGTTGCCGTTTTTTGCTTGGCGACCTTCGTCAGTGCGTGCGCCAGCAACAAGTCCACACAATTGGACGATGCGAGCTCGCCCGCGCCTGGGAATCAAACGACGGTCGTAAGCGAACAATCGCCCGAAACGCCCACAACCACGGTGGCGTCCGCGCCGCCGGCCACCCAACCAACGGTTGAACCGGTTCCTCAGGCCGAACAGCCGGTCGCCACGGCGCCGGCAGAACCACCCGCTCCGACCGACCGCACAGAAGTCGCACAAGCGCCTCCTATTCCGGAAAGCAAGCCCGAAGTTCCTGCGGAATCGTCCGAAACGGTTGTCGAAGTTGTTACCGTTACAGACGAGCCCGCGACGGCAACCGAAACCGTAGAAGTCGTAGAGACCGAAGACCGGGTCGTCATGCGATCCGAAACCACAACCAAAAGCGACAGAATTGTCGAACGGGTGGAAGTCGACGAGGGAACGGGACGTGTTGAGGAGGACGTCGCCGTCATAGAGACCACGCGGACGGAAACCGACACGGTCGTCGTCGACAAAGCAACAGGCGAGGCGGTTGAGACCGTTGTGGTCAGTGAACCTAAAGAAGAGGTCGTCGCGGCCGCCCGTGTTGAGATAACTCCGGAAAAACCGCGCGATCAAAGGCGCCTGTTTGCCGGGCCCGAACAGTATCCGCCGACCGAATATGCTGCCTATGCAGTCATGGCGATCCGTGCCGACACGCCCGCATCAGATCGTGAGCGCGTTCGCATGATTTGCGAAGCGTTTATCGCCGCCGAGGCTGCTGAAGACGAAGCCGATATCGTACCGGCTGAGACCATGGTCACCATATGGCCCGTCTCGTCCACTGACCGGGCGGTAGAACTCAACCGCGCGCCACGCAACGAGATCTGCACGGAAGCGGTCAATCGCTACGGACTGGCAATCGGCCACCGCGCCATTCTGGACACCGAAAAAACCGGCTGGATCCTGGATAATCCCGGTCCCTATTTGCTCGCTTGGGCGCCCGGTGCCGTCAAGGGTGAACTGGATGCACGCGTTCTTTTACTCGACCTGACAGCCGTTTCGGATCCGGGTCAGGCTGCGGAATTCATGGGAAGCTGGTCCGAAATCGAACGTGACACAAGCCTGCGGACCGAATCGGGCTGGAACCTCGAGGCGGTGCAGGCGAGAATGAGCCTCTGGGCGTCTGAGCACGGCAGCCGATCGCTCATGCTGCTTGGGCCGGTCGAAGGCTGACGTCGCCTGTTTCCGCTATTCGGACGCCGAGCCGGGCATGGCGTCAAACGTCTCGACGCCGTGGGGCACGTCCAGCCATTCCGGTTTGGAACGGGTGAACACGTAGCGCTGTGGTCGATACCAAAAGGACGGCTGGTCGAAGGTGCCTCCAGCGATGCCGCATTTCCCCGGCAGAAACTCGAGGCGCCAGGTCACTGTGCCTCCGCAGGTCTTGCAGAATTCGCTATCGATCCACCGACCCGCATCCGAAACCAGCCGGTAGGACTGCAGATTCGATTTCAGGAACTCAACCTGGGTTTCCTCGAAATAGACCGAAAGACCGATCGCACTGCCCGTTCTCTTTGTGCACCAGCTACATGAACACAGGCTGACTCGAGCAGGCGCGCCGCGGGTGCGATACCGAACCGCGCCACAGACGCAACCGCCCTCATGAAATTCGCCCATAGTTGCTTCTCCCTGCTGCCGGTGTCTGCGCTGCTCCGATGGGTCAGTACCCGGGTTGTCCACATAGTCTCCGAACGGTGCGCAATATTCAAAGCCTTGCTTTAGGTACAACGCTCTGACCGCTGCAAAGCGTGCATCGACCCTGTTGCCAAGCTCAGCCGTGTGTAGCCGCGCCGCGTCGCCACCACCAGGATGCGCCGCGCAACGCCACGGCCGCGTGCCGCCTGGAGCGTGTGCATGGATTTGATTTCTCGGTGTTGGCAGTCGAGTTCCTTCAGCGCACGAGATCCCGGCAATTTGCCATCCCGCCATGCTACCAGAAAGTCATATCGGGTGCGCGAAGCCCTTCGATATTCAGCGCATGAGTGCTTTCGGGTGGAGTGAGGCCATTGCCTGCAGGCTGCGCCTGCAGAGCGATGTTTCTCGATTTTGGTTGATCAGGCGCCTTTGACGCCCGCCAATATAGATCTAGTCGTTGGCCTCTGGCGGCAGAAAATCGACTTCGTGCTGTGCCGATATCTTCACAACCTCTTCCGGATCTTCCAAATTGTGCAGATTGTTGAAAAGTTCTTCGAGCTTTCCGGCCGGCGACACCCAGAACATGGCGCGGGCCGGCTTGTCGGATTTGTTGAAATAGCCGTGCGGTATGCCCCGTGGCATGCGCACGAGATCACCGGCCTCGGCCTTGAACCACTTGCCATCGAGCTTCAGATCCAAAGTACCTTCCTGAACGAGAATGAACTCATCCTGTGTCGGATGCACATGCACCGGTACGAACTGGCCCGGGTCCGAGTTGGTCTCAAACGCAAAGGCGCTGTCGCAACAGGCCTTCGGATAGTAGGTTTGTCCGAGGATATTCCAGGTCTTATCCGCATATCCCGATCCGTTCCGGGTAATGCCTTTTTCCAGATCCTGCGTCATGGTTTTCTCCGTGTTGACAGCCCCCTGAAGTATTTTAAGCTTAAAGTATGAAGTTGGGCAACAGCGTTGTCTATCCGAAATGGGTAAACCGATCCGAAAGGGGGCGTGGTGCGGGCCGGCGCGATGCGCTCCTCCATGGTGTTGAGCAGGCTGCCGCCGGTTGAGACATTGATGACGGCATCCGTCGCCTGTTTGATGACGGGAAGGAGCCGCTTGAAATGCTCGGGATCGATCGACACCGCCCGGTGTTCTGGATTGCGCGCATGCAGGTGCAACACCGCTGCTCCCGCCTGCGCAGCGGCGACCGACTACTCGGCGATGTCCTCCGGCTGATAGGGCAACGCGTCGGACATGGTGGGCGTGTGGATGGCGCCCGTGATGGCACAGGTGATGATTGTCTTACGTTGCTTGCGGCTCATGCTTGACCTCTCCGGAAGTGCGTTCGGTTGCCGGTGGACCGCCCCGGGTGACGACTCGGCGCGATAGGGCAAACAGGTCGAATCCGGTGCGGTCTCGCACATAGCCCCAGATCCCCTTTGGCGCCCGCAGCATGATGACGATGGCGACAAAACCGAGAATCATCAGGTAGAGCGCGCCGAGGTCGGCCAGTGTCTCACGCAACAGAAAGAAGATGATAGTGCCGATAATCGGTCCTTCGATGGTGCCGATACCGCCGATGACGACAATAAAGATAACGAAAGCCGTCCAATCGTTCACGTTGAATGCCGCGTCCGGCGATATTCTGAGCTTCTGCAGGAAGATCAGCGCCCCGACACAGGCCGTCAAAGCCGCCGTGATCACATAGACGAAAAACTTGGCGCGCCAGATGTCGATTCCGAGGCTCTGCGAAGCCAGTTCATTGTCGCGAATGGCCGTCAGGGCCAGGCCGCGCCGGGACCGCAGCAGAACGCAGACAACGGCCAGCACCAGGACGGCAATGCCCAAAGCCATCCAATAGGTCGCCGCCTCGCGCATGGCGCGACTGTCAGCGATGGATTTAACGACCGTCACCGGCAGGCTGGTACCAGATCCTCCGCCCAGCGCTGACACTTGAGCGGCCGTCAGCCGAAATACCTCGGCGATAACCCAGGTGCCGATGGCGAAATAGGCGCCCCGCAGCCGGAAAATCAGGAGCGCGACCGGTATGGCGACCACCGCGCCGACGATACCGACAGCGGGCACCGCCAGCAAAGGCGGCACACCGGCGAACATGGTGAACGCAAACAGGCAATAACCGCCCAGTCCGACAAAGGCTTGCTGCCCGACAGACACCAGTCCGGCGTAACCTGCGAGCAGGTTCCACAGGCTGGCCAGCGTCAGGTAAAGGAATAGCTCGCTCATCAGCCGCATGTCGGCACGACCGGCCCACCAGGGGGCGCTGATGAGCGCCGCTAACAGGACAACGGCCAACACTGTGGCAGCCCGACTCGCCGCCGACGTACGAACCACATCGTGAGATTCGATTACGCTCATCCCTCGATCCTCGGAAACAGGCCGCGTGGACGGATTGCCAGAATGATGAGAAACGCCAGGTGCCCGGCCAGCAACTGCCAGCCCGGATTGATCTGGGCGCCGATGTTCTGGCTGACACCGAGAATGATGCCGCCAGCCAAAGTGCCCCAAAGGTTGCCCAGGCCGCCAATGATCACCGCCTCGAAACCGAAGATCAGTCGACCGGGCCCTGCCGAAGGGTCAAAACTGGTGCGTACCCCGAGAAAGATCCCGGCGATGGCCACAACCAGCAGGGACAGCGCCATAGCGAGCCCGAACACATGGCTCTTGTTCAAACCCATCAGTTGGGCAATGTCCTGGTTGTCGGAGGTGGCCCGAAACGCCCTGCCCCAGGCAGAGTGGTAGAAAATCCACTGTAGCCCGGCGATTACGGCAATCGCCGTCAGGAACATCAGCAGCGGCAGGACACCGATATTAAGCCCGCCAGGAATGCTCAGGCTGGCTGTTTCAATGACGCCGGCACTCATCTTCTGCGGATCCGCGCTATAAACCTCCAGCAGAGCGTTCTGGATGATGACCGAAAGACCGAACGTAACCAGCAACGGTGGCAGGATGTCGTTGCCGAGCGTGCGGTTCAGAACCGCGCGTTGCAGGCAGTAACCGATCAGTGCCATCGCCGGCGCCACGATTACGATCGACAGCAGCGGATTGATGCCGAGAGTCGTGGTCACCGTAAGGCCGAGAAAAGCCGCCAGGACGATCAGGTCCCCATGGGCGATATTGACTAGCCGCATGACCCCGAAAATCAGTGACAATCCGGCAGCGAAGAGCGCGTAAAGGCCGCCGAGCATGATGCCCTGGACGATGGCATTGACCCAATCCATCATTCGACCCCGAAATAGGCTTTGCTGATCTCTTCACGGGAGACCGCGCCTGACCGGCCCTCCAGCGAAACACGGCCTTCCTGCAGGCAGTAGACGCGGTCGGAAACCTCGATCGCCCGAACGATGTCCTGCTCGACAACCAGCGCGGTCATGCCGCTGCCGATGATGCCGGGAAGTGCCTCGTAAATGGAATTGATGATGATCGGCGCCAGGCCGAGACTGATCTCGTCAAACAGCAGTACTTCGGGGTTCGCCATCAGCGCCCGGCCGATCGCCACCATCTGTTGCTGGCCACCGGAGAGCGACGTTGAGGCCTGCGTGCGCCGTTCGTCCAGAACCGGAAACAGCTTGTAAACCTCCGCCAGTGACCAGGGTCCCGGCCGGCCCATCTGGCCGCCGATGATCAGGTTCTCCTCGACCGACAGTGAGGGAAAGAGCTGCCGCCCTTCCGGTACCATGGCAATGCCGAGAGCTGCGATCTGGTCGGCGCGCAGGTGCCCGATGGGCATTCCATTGTGCCGGATCATGTCCGGCTGGTTCGTAAGGAGCCCGGTAATCGAACGCATCAGCGTTGTCTTGCCGGCGCCGTTGGCGCCGATGACGGCAATGACTTCGCCCTTTTCGACCTGCATTGAAACCCTGTAAAGGGCCTGGAAGTCGCCGTAGTGGCTATCCAGTCCTTCGATTTGGAGAACGGTCTCAAGCACCGGCTTCCATCCCCAGGTAGATTTCCTGCACTTCGCGGCTGGCCATGATCGATTGCGGTTCGCCCTCAGCAATCTTCCTGCCGAAATCGATGACGATCAGCCGATCAACCACCGCCAGCAGCGCGTGCACCACGTGCTCGATCCAGATGATTGACACGCCGGATGCACGCACTGCATTGATAGTCTCGATCAGCGCCTGGCACTCCTGTTCCGTGAGGCCGCCAGCGATCTCGTCGAGCAAAAGCAACGAGGGGCCGGCACCAAGCGCCCGGGCCAGCTCGAGACGCTTGCGTTCCAACAGGGTCAGACTGCCGGCCATCGCGTTGGCGCGGCCGATCAGCCCGGTTTGTTCCAGCACTTGAAGCGAACGGTCATTGGCCTCGTGACCGCTGAGCCCGGCGCCCTGCGTGGCGGCCACCAGAACATTTTCGAAGACACTCATTGCGCCGAATGGCTGCGGCACCTGGAAAGAGCGCGCGATCCCTGCACGGCACCGCGCGGCGGCCGAAAAACTGGTGATGGACTCGTTTTTGAAGAGAACGTCGCCGGAAGCGGCGGCTACGGTGCCTGTGATCAGATTGAACATCGAGGTCTTGCCGGCACCATTCGGCCCGATAACCCCGAGTGCTTCACCCTGGGCAAGTGTATAACTGAGGCTGTCCGCGACGACGACGGCGCCATAGGACTTGCACAGCTCTTTTAGTTCCAGAATCGGCGCCATTGGGTTTCCTGCGCGCTCGCGCTTTAACGGGACGGCCCTGCAACGGCCGTCCCTGCCCTCAAGGTTTGCTCAGAGCAGCAGCAACTTGCCGCCGACCGGGATTTCCGGAGCCGTCGAATTGGCCGTGATAACCAACTCGAAATTGCCCTCGGCGCCTTGCCACTGACCGGCGACAAGCGGCGTCTTGGTGACGTTCTTCACAGGACCGACGCTCCAGTTGACAGGTCCGACGATGGTCGCCAGGTCGGTCTTACGGATAGCGTCGACGATGGCCATGTTGTCGTCGAGATCCGAAGCGCGACGAATGACGTCGGCCGTTACCTCGAACAACGCGTGTTTGAAGCCGATCGGTTGTGTCCATGGCCGGTTGGTGGCGACGCTGTAACCCTCCGCCAGCACCCGTGCGCTTTGACCGGTCAGGCTCGAAGAGAACGGATGGTTCGGAGACCACCAGATTTCCGAGGACAGACCGTCGCCACGGGCTCCCAGCGAGTTGACGACGGACGGGAAAAGCAGCGCTTTACCGATGGTAACGACCTTCGGATTGAAGCCCTGTTGTGCGGCCTGCGACCAGAAATTGGCGAAATCCGGCGGGATCATGTTGCCGGTGACGATCTCACAACCGGCGTCCTTGAAAGCCGAAATCTGCGCCGAGAAATCCTCGGTCAACGGCTGGTAGCGGCCAGGATCGACCAACGTATATCCTGCCTCCTTCAAGGGCTTGGGGAAGCCGAGTTCCGGATGGCCCCAGGCATTGCCATCGGCATCGTTGGGGAACAGGCCACCCACCGTCTTGCTGACGCCGCTCGAACCCCAAAGATCGAGAAACGCCGCGATCACGTCCTCAAGACCCCAGAAGAAATGATAGGTGTACTCGAACCCGGTTTCAGGGTTGCCGTTGCGGCCGAAGAAATAGGGTTGCCATGGGCAGTCTGTCGTGATGCATGGAACCTCGTTGACTTCCGCCTGGTCAGCCACCGGATTGGTGGTGTCCGGGGTCGACGCGGCAACGATGATGTCAACCTCGTCCCCGAGGATCAGGTCGGCGGCCACTTCCGCGGCACGGTTCGGATTCGACTGCGAGTCCTTTGAGATGATCTCCACCGAATAGGTTTTGCCGTTGTTCTCGAGGCCGCCTCCGAACGCCGCCTGAATGCCTTCGAGCACGAAGTCGTCGGCCTCGGCGAAACCGGCAAGCGGTCCGGTACGCGGGCTGACATGCCCGACCTTGATGACCGGATTCTGGGCATAGGCACGCGTATGTCGCAGCACCACCGGCGCCGCGATCAGCGCCGCAGCACCCTTCAGAACGCCGCGGCGTTTGATGCCGTGTGTCTTGATTGTCATGGTCTTCCTCCCGGTTAAGCCAGCCGCTGTGGCAGGCTGGCGTGCTAGGTCAAAATGGTCTCGAGTTTCTTCAGATGGTCCGTCACCTTGGCCCGGAGTTCTGAGGCTTCGGTTTCGGTCCAACTGAAGAAGCCCTTGCCAGTCTTCATGCCCAGGTCGCCGCGGTCGACGAGCTGCCGCAGATAGGGCGAGGGCTCGGTGCTGTTCTCCAGGTCCGCGAGGACGGTCTCGTGAATTGCCAGGGTCAGATCGGTGCCGACCAGGTCGGCATTGGAGAGCGGCCCCAGCACCGCCAATCGGCGGCCGAAACTGGAATTGATCACGGTATCGACCGCCGCCGCATCGCAGACACCGTGTTCGACCAGGCTAATGGCCTCCCGCCACAACGCATGCTGCAGGCGGTTGCCGATAAATCCGGCAACATCCTTGTCGACCCGCACCGGTGTTTTGCCGACACGCTCCAGGATCGACATCATGTCGGTGATGGCATGCTCGGCCGTCCATTCCGTGCGGATGACTTCGACCAACGGGATCATATGAGGTGGATTCCACCAGTGGGTGCCGAGCGCCCTGTCGCGCGTCTCCAGCCCTTCCACGATCCGGGTAATCGGGATCACAGACGTGTTTGATGCAAGCAGGCAGCGGCGTGGTGCCATCGCTTCGAGATCGGCAAAAATCTTCCGTTTGATCGCGAGGTTTTCCGGCGCCGCCTCGATTACGATATCCGCCTGGGAAACACAGTCTTCGAGACTGTCCGAGGTGGAGATGTTGTCGAGCGCCATGGCCACCTCGCCCGGAACGACTCCCATCGCCGACAGGCTGTTCGCCGCTCGATCCGGCAAGGTCCGCAAATTGCCTTCGTCCGGATCGCTGACCGAAACAGTGTATCCGCCTCTGGCGAACACCGCCGCAATGCCATGTCCCATGAGGCCAGCGCCAATGACGGATATGGTGCGTTGATCCGGCATGATGCTTAACCCGCCGTGTAGCCGCCATCGGTATAGAGAATATGTCCGGTGTAGAAATCCGATGCCGAAGAGACAAGAAACAGCAACGGGCCGGCCAGGTCCTCTGGCTCACCAAGGCGTCCTTTTGGCACCCGACCGAGGAAGCCTTCGCGTACCGAAGTGGCGTGATCCGTGTCCTCGAACATCCATGCCGTAAGCGGTGAACGGAATACGGTTGGCGCAATGGCGTTGACCGTGATGCCGGTCGGTCCGAGTTCGCATCCGAGCGCTTTTGTAATGCCGTCGATGGCAGCCTTCGATGCGCAATAGGCTGTATAGCCGTTCGGATGTCCGAGCAGGCCGCGGGCCGAAGACATCAGCACGATCTTGCCGCCCTCGCCCTGGGATTTCATACGAGTTGTCGCGGCTCGCGCAACCATCCAGCTTTGGGTGACGTTTGCGTCCATGACCGCGACGAAATCCTCGAGCGGCATGTCTTCGATCCTGTTGACCTTGTTCATGCCGGAGGCCGCCAGCAGGATATCCAGCCGTCCATAAGCCGACACCGCCGCGTCGACCATGGCTTGACAATTCGCCTCGCTGTCCGGCCGCAGGTTGACGGTCTCGACCTCAGCCCCCAATTCGCGGCACTCGGATGCGACGGTCTGCAGCGTCTCGGCATTGCCGGCCGACAACACGAGCTTGCAACCGGCACCGGCAAACGTCTTCGCCGCAACCGCGCCGAAGGCGCCCGATGCGCCGGTGACGAGTGCGACTTTATCGGTGATGTCGAACAGGTCGTGAGGACGTCTGTAGAAACTCATATGCCGCCTCCCGGTGCTGCACCAGGCGGATAAGGCATGACAACGATCATGGTGACGACCTCGTTACCGTTGTTGCGGATTTCCCGCTCCTCGCCGCCTGGAATGAAAACGGTGTCCATCGGCCTTGCGGTCTCGGTCTTGCCGCCAGCATCGACCGTCAACTCGCCGGACAGGATCACGTAGACCTTTTCCAGAGGTGAGGCATCAGGCCCGGCGCCTCCACCCGGCAGGAAATGCGAGCAGCCGACCCAGAAGTTGCCAGGACCGTATTCGCTGAAGCCGGCAAGCCGCAGGGAGGTGCAGTTCTGGTGATTGGGTGCCTCGTAGGCTTCCGCATCGGCAAAGCGCTTGATGTGCATCAGAACGCCTCGCCCGCCTCTATGCGGTATTGCTGACCACGGTCGATCATCGCCACAAGGCGGATGATGCAGCCATCGCCGCGATCCCAGTTCCACGGGAAGAAGGCGAAGGTGCAACGCTTCCCGGTGACCGCGTCGAGATCCCCGCCGACATTCTCGATGCCCAGGACACCATGCTTGAATAGCATGGTGTGAACCGGCTCCCAGGCGGGAAAATCGTCCGCCCAGTCGCGGCCGCCGGACCATTCCAGATATTCGTCCTTGAGATGCGGCAGCAGCGGGCCGTTGCGGTGCGGGCCAATGGCGGTTGCCAGCGGATGGTCGTTCGCCTGGGTGTCATGGCCGACGACCTTGACGCCCTTGTCCAGCATCCATTCGGCCGCTGAGGGCACGAGGCCGGGGCAGTAAGGGAAGTAGTCCCCGTCGTCATAGAGCTTGTGCCAGCCGGTGTTGATGATGAGGACGTCGTTCCTGCGGATCGCGTGGCCGCATGCCTGTTCGAGATCCTCACCGGTAATCGGTTCCCACTTTTCCTTGGGCACCGACACAACGATTCCGGAACCGAAGAAATGCGGCAACGGCACCTCGTCGATGAATGGCGTACCCTGCACCACATGCGCCGGCGCGTCGATGTGAGTGGTGACGTGCATCGTTGTTGTGAGGGTCTGAGACAGCACGCCCGATTTGGCCATGTAGTGCATCCGCTCGATCCGGACATCGCGGAAGTAAGGCCAGTTGGGGCATTGGAATCCGTAGCGGTGGGACAGGTTGTAAAACTCGACACCCATATCGTTGTTCAGGTTTTCCTGAAAATCGATGCCGCGGATGGTCACCGTCATGGTTCGTCCTCCCAAGCCATGTCTTTGTATTGCAATACGATACATGTGTATCATATTGCGGTCAACATTAATCTTGTGTAAGACTGTTTCCATTATGGTAGATGGGCATAATGGCCCGCTGCGAACGGCGCCTCGATTCGCGCCGCAGGATTTTCAGGATGAGCAGATGAACGTTGAGCTTGTGGAAAAAAGCCAATCTAATCAGGGGATCCAGGTTCTATCCCGGGCCGCAGATATTCTTCGTGTACTAAAAAACGAGCATCAGGGACTGAGCCTCGGGCAGATCGCCGAGCGGGTCACACTGCCCCGCTCTACGGTACAGCGCATTGTCAATGCTCTGCAGGCCGAACGCTTAATCATGGTTTCATCTGCCGAGGGAGGCTTCCGTCTGGGGCCGGAAATCCAGTCTCTCGCCGAAGCCGGAAGGATCAATGTCGCCGAGTTGATCCGACCGCTTCTAACTGCTCTGGCGCGTAAGACCGGAGAAACCGTCGATCTTGCCGTCTATCGGCAGGACCATATGGTGTTCGTCGATCAGGTTGTCGGCACGCACCGCCTGCGCACCGTATCGGCGGTCGGCGAGACCTTTCCGCTCTCCACGACAGCCAACGGCAAGGCGGCGCTGGCGAGGCTCGACGACGATGTTGCTGCTTCCCTGATCGCACGCGAACTTAAAGAACAGTCCGATCCCGCACGGCCGTTGTCGCAGATCATCCGGGAAATCGAGCAAACACGCGACACGCAACTGGCGTTCGACATCGATGAGCACACAGACGGCATCTCGGCGGTCGGTGCTGCATTTCGCGATCCCAGCGGATTGATCTATGCGATTTCCATTCCAGTTCCTTCGCATAGGTTTGAAGGCAAGAGAGAACAGCTGTGTACTGCGTTGCTTCACACCCTCGATGAGGTGGTTGCAGCGCTCTAAGGAAAAAACCCTCTTTCTCGGAGATCCGCAAACGCCATATAAGGCGTCCATGGCACTTCCGATCGTGCACCATCCACTCTTTCGTATTCAAACGGCCCGCCATCGGCGGTTCCCCGGCGGCAAGCTCAATCGCATGGTGGAGATACTGGAAGCCGAACGGCTTGCCGGGCCGGGCGGGTTTCATGTGCCGCGACCGGTGGACCGGGAAGGCCTCGCCCTCGTCCATCACGGGGCCTATGTCGACCAGGTGCTGGCATGCGAGGTTCCAAAGCCGATCGAACGGGAAATCGGCTTCCCCATTCACGAGGAACTGGTGTTGCGGAGCCGCTACGCGGCAGGCGGCACTTTGCTTGCCGCCCGACTTGCCCTACGGCATGGCATTGCCTGCAATACCGCCGGTGGCGGCCACCATGCCCGGTACAGCCAGGGTGCCGGTTTCTGCGTTTTCAACGATGTCGGAATAGCCATCGGGGCGTTGCTGTCGACTGGTGAAATCGAACGCGCACTGGTTATTGACTGCGACGTCCACCAGGGCGATGGCACCGCCGACCTGTTTGCTTCGGAACCGGCCGTCTACACCTTCTCCATCCATGCGCAGAAGAACTACCCGGTGCGCAAACGCGCTTCCGACCGGGATATTGGGTTGCCAGATAACACCGGTGACGCCGCTTATCTTGAAGTTCTGCAAGCGGTCTTACCGGAAATCGTCGAACGTCATCGCCCTGACATCGTGTTTTTCAACGCCGGTGTCGATCCGCATCACGAAGACGAACTGGGGCGTCTGAAACTGAGCGACAACGGGTTGCGCGAGCGCGAGCGTGTTGTCATCGGCACGATGCGTGAACGGCTCGTCCCTGTGGCCTGTGTCGTCGGCGGCGGCTATTCGCAGGACGTCGAGGCACTGGCTCTGCGCCACGCTGGTCTGTATCGGGTGGCGGCGGAGTTCGTGTGACAGAATTCGGAAATTGTTGATGCAGATTCCGCTTGGCAGTCGCATTGTGGCAGCCGCTTCCGTACACTTTTACGATCAGTAGACTGTAAGGAGGTGAAGTGATGCGGACCTATGCAATTGGAATAGGCATAGTCTTGGCGGCTGTCATTGTGGGCGCATTGCCTGCAAACGCGACGGAGACGATGTGCGGCAAGTTCAGTTTAACCGGCGGCTCAAAAACCGTTGAGCTTGTCGATTTGGGGGAACCCGGCACGTCCGTGGGCGATCTGCGCATCGCCGAGCGGCAGTTGCTGAATGGCGACAAAATTGTCGGCGCGCTGAGCGGCGAATCGGTCATTCTGCGTTTGGGTGACAACGATGATCATGCGCTGATGGGGGACTGGAGGATCCGGATCAATGGAGACACCCTGATCACGGCCGCCCTGTATGCGCGCGATAATGCGACAAACGAATATACACCCTCGCTCGACGTCGTGATCCTCGGCGGTACCGGCGGCTATCGTGGAGCCTACGGCACGCTCGAGATCACTGAGGGCGACCGCCCGAGCTACAATTTCGATATCAGCTGTCGCGAGTAGCCGCAGGTTACCTATTCGGCTATATCTGACATCCGAACGGCACTCGGCGTCAGCCGAAACTCTGCCTTGAAAGCACGGGTCATGGCGCTGGCATCCGAATAGCCGCAACGAACCGCGATTTCGGAAACTGGAAGCACGGTTTCATCCAATAGCTTGCGGACCGCAATAAGACGCAGGCGACGATACACGGTGCGCGGCGATGTCCCGAGTTCATGGCGAAAGGCCTGTTCCAAGCCGCGCTGTGTGCGGCCCACGCGTCGAGCAATGACCCCGACCGACAGTGGCTCCTCAATATGCTCACGCATCAATCGCACTGCCCTCTGTACCAATCCACTGCTGGCGGTTGCCAACGTATCCGGCATGTGAGCCACCGTGCCTTCGTGCATAAACAGGTGGTCCACCTCAAGTCGTAGGGCTTCACCGCAGTGGTCGGCGATCAACCGGGTCACCAGATCAAATGCCGCCATGGCGCCTCCGCACGTTATCCGATCACCGTCGAAGACGAAGCGTTCGCGCCCGACATCGACATCGGGGAACCGCTCGGCAAAATCGTCCAGTTCCTGCCAATGGATGGTTGCTTTCCGCGCCGTCAGCAGTCCGGCTTCGGCCAGCAACCAGCTCCCGGTATCGAGACCGACCAACACCCGGTACTTGGAAGCCGCCACCCTTAAGGCTGCGCGGCAGGCTGGCGTAGCGAGCCGACGATGACCGTAGCTAGGCAGGACAAACAGGTAATCACCCGCCGCACGGTCTCGCAGGGCTCCCTCCGGATCCACCATGAGCCCGCTCGACGACGTGACGGGGCGGCCGTCCAGCGTCAGATATCTCCAGACATAGCGCTGCCGGTGCGCCAGCTCGTTGGCGGCACGCAACGGCTCGACCGCGTTCGCCAGGCAGTGATTGGAGAAACGCTCGAACAACAGAATGTCGATGCGGCGGCTGTGCGTTGCTGAATTAGTCCAAATCGGCATGATTTGAGACTAAATCTGCATGATTGAAAAAAGCAAGCGACGTAGGCTCGTTTCCTATGTGGAGGGAGCTCAGCAAATGCCTTTGGAAATAAACCGCGAGGTGTTCATCACTTGCGCCGTGACCGGTTCCGGCAGCACGCAGGATCGCAGTCCCCTTGTGCCGCGCAGCCCCCGGCAAATCGCCGAGAGCGCCATTGCCGCGGCGCGGGCCGGTGCCGCCATCGTGCATTGTCACGTACGGGATCCGGAAAGCGGCGCGCCGGCACGCGATCCGGTGCTCTATCGGGAAGTCACCGATCGAATTCGAGACGCCGATGTCGACGTGGTGCTGAACCTCACCGCCGGCATGGGCGGTGACATGGTGTTCGGCAATCCATCGGCCCCTTTGCCGTTGCAGTCGGGTACCGACATGGCCAGTGCCGAGGAACGGCTCGTGCATGTTGCCGAATGCCTTCCCGAGATCTGCACACTCGATTGCGGCACGATGAATTTCGCCGAAGCGGACTACGTTATGACCAACACGCCCGGCATGCTGGAGGCCATGGGGGCGGGCATGACCGAACTCGGGGTTAAACCCGAAATAGAGGCCTTCGATACGGGACATCTGTGGTTTGCCAAAAAGCTGGTTTCGGACGGCGTGCTGACGAGCCCTGCCCTTGTGCAGCTTTGCATGGGCATCCCGTGGGGCGCGCCCGACGACCTCAACACGTTTATGGCGATGGTCAATAACGTGCCAAGCGACTGGCACTGGTCGGCCTTCTCGCTCGGACGCAACGAAATGCCCTATGTCGCTGCGGCCGTGCTCGCCGGCGGAAATGTCCGGGTCGGGCTTGAGGACAATCTGTGGCTGGCCAAAGGTGAACTGGCAACCAACGAGGCACTGGTAGCGCGCGCGGTAACGATTATCGAGGCCATGGGCGCGCGCGTTGTCGGTCCTGACGTTGTCCGCGTCCGCCTGGGCCTGCAGAAACGGCCACCGCGATGACGGGCACGGCTGCGATTGTCGGGGGTGGCGTCATTGGCGGCGGCTGGACCGCCCGCTTTTTGCTCAAGGGTTGGGACGTACGGGTCTTTGATCCTGATCCTGAGGCGGCCCGCAAGATCGGCATGGTGCTCGATAATGCCAGACATGCTCTGCCCCAGCTTTACGACGCACCGCTGCCGAAAGAAGGCACACTGACCTTTTGTCGATCCCTTGCCGACGCCGTCAGCGGTACCGATTGGATCCAGGAATCGGTGCCGGAACGGCTGGATATCAAGCATGCGCTCTATCGCGATATCCAGGAACACACTGCGCCCGGTACACCCATCGGTTCGTCGACATCCGGCTTCAAACCATCCGAGCTGCAACAGGGTACCAGCAGACGAGAGGAAATCCTGGTCGCCCACCCGTTCAATCCGGTCTATCTGTTGCCACTGGTCGAACTGGTCCCGTCGCCGGTAAGTGACGCAGCTGTCGTTGAGAGATCCATGACGGTGCTCAACAGCATTGGCATGTCTCCGCTGCATGTGCGCAAGGAAATCGATGGGCACATCGCCGACCGGTTGATGGAAGCAGTCTGGCGCGAAGCGCTTTGGTTGGTCAAAGACGATGTTGCGACCACCCATGAGATCGACGAGGTCATTCGACTGGGCTTCGGCCTGCGCTGGGCGCAGATGGGGCTTTTCGAAACCTTTCGCGTCGCCGGCGGTGAATCCGGCATGCGCCATTTCCTGGCCCAGTTCGGACCGTGCCTACAATGGCAATGGAGCCGGCTGACCGATGTCCCGGAGCTCACGAACGATCTCATCGATAAAATCGCCGCTCAGTCGGACGCGCAGTCGGGCCATCTGTCGATCCGTGAACTGGAGCGCGTCCGCGACAACAATTTGGTCGGATTGTTGCGTGCTCTGAAAGACCGTGACAGCGCCGTGGGCGCACACCTCAATGCACACCAGCAGAGGTTCCGTCAGGCCCTTTACACAACGCCGGATGCATCCGCACCGTTGCTTCGCCTCACCGAACTCGAAGTCTTGCCCTCGTGGATCGACTACAATGGCCATATGACGGAGTACCGCTATCTTCAGGTCTTCGCGGACACCTCCGACGCCTTGCTGAGGCTTATTGGGTTGGATATGGACTACGTCGCTTCCGGCTACAGCTATTACACGGTCGAATCCCATATCATGCATCATGGCGAGTGCCAGCTTGGAGAGCGGCTTTACACCACCACTCAAATACTGCATGCCGATGAGAAGCGGCTCCACGTTTTTCACATGCTGCACGGCGCCGACGACCGAGTCGTCGCAACGGCCGAACACATGATGCTGCATGTGGACTCGGGGACAAACAGGGCGTGTCCCGCACTGCCGCAGATCCGCGACAAGCTGGATCCGCTGGCCATTGCGCACGCCGGTCTGCCCCGCCATGACGCGGTCGGCCGCTTCACCGGCCAAAGGAGGTCATGATGGATTTCGGATTGACCGATGAACAGGAGATGATCGTTTCGACGGTGCGCAGCTTCGTCGAAAACGAGATCTACCCACACGAAGATGAGGTCGAACGCACAGGAGAGGTGCCGGAGAAGGTCGCAGCATCGATCAAACAGAAGACGATCGACCTCGGATTCTATGCCTGTAATTTTCCTGAAAGTGTTGGCGGCGCCGGCCTGTCGCACCTGGACTTTGCGCTTGTCGAGCGGGAGCTCGGCCGCGGCAGCATGGCGTTGACGCATTTCTTCGGTCGACCGCAAAACATTCTGATGGCGTGCCGCGACGACCAGATCGAGCGTTATCTGTTGCCGGCTGTTCGGGGTGAACGCATGGATGCGTTGGCAATGACCGAACCGGATGCCGGTTCCGATATTCGCGGCATGAAATGCTCGGCCACGCGCAGCGGAGCCGACTGGATCCTGAACGGAACGAAGCATTTCATTTCGGGCGCCGAGCATGCTGACTTTGTCATTGTCTTCGTAGCAAGCGGCGAGGACCAGACGCCGAAGGGTCCGAAAAAACGGATTACTGCGTTTCTGGTCGACCGAGGCACACCGGGCTTTACCATCCGTGAGGGCTACCGGTCCGTGTCGCACCGAGGATACCGCAACATGATCCTCGAATTCGATGCGTGCCGGCTGCCTCAGGAACAGGTTCTCGGTGAGGTGGACGGCGGCTTTGCGGTGATGAACGAATGGCTTTATGCGACCCGACTGACCGTCGCCGCCATGGCTGTCGGCCGGGCCCGCCGAGCCTTTGACATGGCGTTGAACTATGCCGCTGAGCGCCGCCAGTTCGGCCAGCCCATCGGTCGCTTCCAGGGCGTTGCCTTCCCGCTTGCCGACATGATCACCGAAATCGACGCGTCCGATTGGCTGACCCTGTCGGCCGCTTGGCGGCTCGATCAGGGGTTGCCGGCCAATCGGGAAATTGCCAGCGCCAAGGTTTACGCAACCGAAATGCTGGCGCGGGTGACCGATGCTGCCATCCAGATCTTCGGCGGCATGGGTCTGATGAGTGACCTGCCGCTGGAGCGTTTCTGGCGTGACGCCCGGGTCGAGCGCATTTGGGACGGGACCTCGGAGATTCAGCGTCACATCATCGGACGCGATCTGTTGCGGCCGCTCGGAGCCTGAAGTGGCGCACCGGCTGACACGGCTCCTGCGACCCCGTTCGATCGCCGTCGTCGGCGGCGGTGCATGGTGCGAAGCGGTCGTCGAACAAAACCGAAAACTCGGGTTTAAGGGACCGGTTTGGCCTGTCCACCCGACGCGGGAGACGGTCGGCGGCGAGCAGGCTTATTCCGGCCTGGAGGCACTGCCAGACGCTCCGGACGCCGTCTTTATTGGGGTCAACCGTCACGCGACGGTGGATGTCGTGAACGGCATGCGTAACATGGGTGCCGGTGGCGCCGTCTGTTTTGCCAGCGGCTTCCGCGAACACCATGACGGTGTCGCTCTGCAAACACAATTGCTGCACGCGGCCGGAGAACTGGCGATCCTCGGACCCAATTGCTACGGCTTCATCAATTATCTCGATCGCGCGCTTCTTTGGCCTGACCAACATGGCGGCTTGCCGGTGGAAAGCGGCGTCGCGATCGTCGCGCAATCCTCCAATATCGCCATCAATCTCACCATGCAAAGGCGCGGTCTGCCCATCGCCTATATGGTCACCGCCGGCAATCAGGCTCAGACCGGATTGGCCGAAATCGGATCCGCCCTTCTGCTGGATGAACGGGTGACGGCGCTTGGCCTGCACATTGAGGGCGTCGCCGATCTGCGGGCGTTTGAGCAATTGGCACGGGTGGCCGAGAGTCATGGCAAGCCCGTCGTCGTGTTGAAGGTCGGTTCGTCCGACGCCGGCCGGCAGGCGGCGCTGACCCACACCGCCGCCCTGTCGGGTAGCGATGCCGGTGCATCGGCCCTCTTCCGCCGATTGGTTTTTGCCCAAGTGGATACGCTGACACAGTTTCTCGAGACGTTGAAACTGTTGCACGTGGCAGGTCCGCTGGCAGGGCGCAAAGTGGTCTCAATGAGCTGTTCTGGGGGAGAGGCAGGACTCGTTGCTGACACGGCTGAGCGTTATGGGTTGCAGTTTCCGCCGATTTCGCAAGACCAGGACCAGCGGCTCTCGGCCATCCTCGGCCCGCTGGTCAGTCCCGCCAATCCGCTGGATTACCACACGCGAATATGGGGCGATCGCGCTGCATTGGCCGAGACATTCGCAACCATGATGGAGACCGACGCCGACCTGTCGATGCTCATTCTGGATCATCCCCGTGCCGATCGCTGCGACGGCGCCGGCTGGAGCCCGGTATTGCAAGCCGGTCTCGAGGCCCACCAGCGCGGCAATGGCCAGATCGCGATCGTCTCGACACTTGCCGAGAATATGCCGGAAGCCCTTGCCTGTCGCTTGATGCGGAACGGCATCGTGCCGCTGTGCGGGTTGGATGATGCCTGCGCGGCGATCCGTGCTGCGGCCGGGTGCGGGCAGCGCGTCTCAAACGAGCCGGTGACCTTGGCCGGTGCTCCGGTTTCACCGACCGCGATGGACGAGGCCGCTGCAAAAACGGCTCTCGCCCGATATGGCATAGAGGTGCCGCAGGCACGGGTCGCCAATTCCGTCGACGACGCTGTCCAATCGGCGGCAGCCATCGGGTTTCCGGTGGCGCTCAAAGGGCTCGGCTTTGCCCATAAATCGGAAAACGGTGCCGTCCGGCTACATATCGGCTCCGCCGACGCCGTCCGCCAGGCGGCACAATCCATGGGCTCAGATTCATTCCTCGTCGAACAAATGATTGTCGACGGGCTGGCAGAACTGTTGATCGGCGTGCATCACGACGAGGCACACGGATTTGTGCTGACACTTGCGGCAGGAGGCGTGCTGACAGAGCTGTTCGCAGATCGTCAGTCACTGTTGGTTCCAGCCGATCGGGCATCGATCTCAACCAGTTTGGACAAACTGCGCATAGCGACCGTGCTCAACGGCTATCGCGGCAGACCGGCCGCTGATCGCGATGCCATTCTTGACGCCGTTCTCGCGGTTCAGGATTACGTGGTCGCTCATGCGGATGGACTGCAGGCGGTCGAAATCAACCCGCTCATCTGCGGTGCCACACGTGCCGTCGCAGCCGACGCGCTGATCGTCAGAAAGGCAGATCATGACTGATGCGCCAATCAAGACCCGCCGGGAGGGTGGAATTCTTGAGGTCACAATCGACCGCCCGAAGGCCAATGCCATCGACCTCGCAACCAGCCGCATCATGGGCGACGTGTTTGCCGGTTTTCGGGATGATGCGGATTTGCGTGTGGCCATCCTCACCGGCTCGGGTGAGAAGTTCTTTTGTCCGGGATGGGATTTGAAAGCCGCGGCCGGCGGCGATGCGGTCGACGGCGACTACGGAGTTGGTGGGTTCGGTGGCCTGCAGGAACTGCCCGATTTGAACAAGCCGGTCGTCGCTGCGGTCAACGGCATTTGCTGCGGCGGCGGACTGGAACTCGCACTTTCCTGCGACATGATCCTGGCTGCCGAACACGCGACATTCGCCCTGCCCGAAATCCGCTCCGGCACGGTGGCCGATGCTGCCTCCATCAAACTACCCAAGCGCATCCCCTACCACATCGCCATGGAGATGTTGCTGACCGGGCGTTGGCTTGACGCTGAGGAGGCGCACCGCTGGGGCCTCATCAACCGGATCGTTCCGCCAGATACTCTGATGGAAGAAGCTTGGGCCCTCGCGCGTTTGCTCGAAAGTGGCCCTCCCCTGGTGTTCGCGGCCATCAAGGAAGTAGTGCGGGAAGCCGAAGCAATGCGGTTTCAGGATGCGCTTGACCGCATCACCGGTCGCCAGTTCCCGACGGTCGACCGCCTCTATGGTTCGGAGGATTTGCTGGAGGGCTTTCAAGCCTTTGCTGAAAAGCGCGACCCGGTGTGGAAGGGAAAATAGACCAGGTGCACCGATCGGTTTTGACCTGACGCATGTTTGCGGGCAGGATCGCCGCTGCCTTCAAACCGGGATCATCGGCAATGAGCAGGCTTTCCATCGTCGATGTGTTGTTCGGGGTCAGTGTTGCCCTTGTATGGGGTATGGGCGTGGTATTCGCCAAAGCCGCGATCGATCACTTTCCACCCATTTTGCTGATGGCATTCCGCTTTCTGGTAACCGCGTTGGCGCTGGTCTGGTTTGTGCGACCGCCGCTTCATCACCTGTCGAAACTGTTTCAGATCGCCTTTGTCTCGGCGGCCATCCAATACAGCCTGACCTTCACCGGCCTTATGGGAGTCGACGCGTCGGTTGCTGTCCTGGTTGTTCAATTGGAGGTGCCGTTTCTCGTCCTGCTCGGCGCGCTGTTTCTTGGAGAGCGGCCGGGACGCCGCAAATGGATCGGCATCGCCATCGCGTTCGTCGGCGTCGGCCTGATCGCCGGTGAACCGAAGCTTGGCAGCGCCTGGCTTTCAATCCTGCTGGTTGTCGGCGGCGCATTTGCGTGGGCCATCGGCCAGATCATGGTGCGCGGCCTGAAAAGCATCGATGGATTGACGGTCACTGCCTGGGTCGCTGTCCTTGCGACACCCCAGCTTTTCGTGATGTCGCTGTTGTTCGAGACGAACCACTGGCAAGCGATCCAAAGCGCCAACTGGATCGTCTGGTCGGCGATCCTCTATCTGGGGCTTGTCATGACCGCTCTGGGCTACTGGCTTTGGTATTCCCTGGTGCGCAAGCACCCGGTCAGTCTGATCGCTCCATTCCTTTTGCTGCTGCCGGTCTCGTCGATTTTCGGAGGCGTCGTGTTTCTCGGTGAACGATTGACACCGCACATTGCCATTGGCGGCGCCATCGTCATCCTTGGCGTGGGATTCATCCTACTCGAACGGGTCCCGTCCCGCACGCCTGTGCCAAAGGAGTCATGACACGACCAGTGTATCGTTCGGTAAAGAATCCGATGAAGGCGTCTTTTCCAACTGGTCGGCAATCAGGATCCGCATTGCGTGGCTGACAGGCAGCCCGCTGGCAATCGCCTTGGCTTTCTGGCGGACGGCCTGCAGATCGACGGTGTCAAAAGCGTCGAACAACTCCACGCCGCGATCCAGAAGTTCCGGTCGGTTGTGCAGAAGCTCAGAAATGGCCCACAGCGTTTCCGAATAAAGCTCAGCTGCATTGCCGCGGGTTTCGACAATCAGGCGAAGCACCAGAGCGAGGTGACCGGCGCCGTGAGCGCGGCCGATACGGCGCAAGGTCGCCGGAGAAAAGCACTCATGTGCACCACGCGCCGATCGATAGAACTTTGAACCATCCGTCAATTTGACGCCGCACTGTCGGGCGATCCGATGGATATCGCAAGGTTGCCCCGACCGTTTGGTTCTGTTGCGCCCGGAAGGCTCAGTGGGATGATTGGTTTTCAAACGGATTACCTCTGTCTATCACTGCCCCATCTTTTCAACTGCTCCGCCATATCGGCACGTTACAAAAGTTGAAGTCGGCCGCCGCCGTTCTTTCCCAATTGGCCTGCACAACGACAGACACAGGTCAGCAGTCACCAGGGATCGGGGGAAGCGATGGGGTTGCAAGCGTTGTGGTGTCGCCAACAGGCCGGAGCTGTTCACGCCATCCTGGCATTGATCACTGTCCCTATGCTCGGTTTGCAGGCGGCTCGCGCACAGCAGCCGGCAGTGCCGGCCGTCGAAACCCTGATGAAACGTCTGACGGATTTGAATGTTCCGGAACTTGTCAGCATCGACGTTTTGGCAATGGCATTCGCCGTTCTCGCCGCTCTGCTTTCGCTTAGCGTTTTTGCGACCCGCGGCAGGACGAAACCGGTCAGTCACGCTGTTCATGCGATGAGCTCCACAGTTCCCGAAACACGGCCGTACCGCCCCAGCACTCAGCAACTCATCGAACGCATTCGCCGCGCCGACCGGCCGAATCCGGAGAGTCTTTTCGCGAGCGGTGTCAAGCTGCTTCGCGCCGGCGACGAACCGCGCCGATTGGTCGGAATCGCTGCCTTGGAGGCTGTCGCGCTGGGATCCGACGAAGAGCTTGCCGTTACCGCCTTGGAACATCTTGCCGATCACATGCAGACCCGCTTTGGACACAGTCATGCGGGCGAGGAATGCAGGGCTACGGCTGAAGCGCTGAGCAAATGCGGCATGATCGGACGCTATTGTGATAGAAAACTGGCATTCGCGGCTGCCCCGCGTGACTCCTCCGACACGGATGCAACGGATCAGTCCGGCGCCGCAACACCGGAACCACGCTGGCGTCTCGTCGGCGGCGTCAAGCTGAGCCGTTACTTCGGCGGCCGCATTGAGGGACAGATCATCAGCAATGGCAGCGGACACCACAACGGAATATGGTGCAACGCGGTGAAGCTGGTGGATTGCACCATCGTCGATGACAGCTTCGGCTCTTCCTGCCTGCTCACCCGCTGCCGGGTCCTGCGCTACAATCCGGAACGGCCCTTCATCAACGGGTTCGTGTACTGCGATTTCTCCGGCTGTCATATCAGCCAGGCCGCGTTCCTCGCCGATCTGCGCGACCACGGGTGCTGGTACGATCCGACCGATCCGCCGCAGGGCGACCTCCCCGTCAAGTGGACGGCATTCTTGCATCAGGGCGACCCCGGCGAACAGTCCTCCTGGAAAACGCTGTTGGACAACAGTCTGGCGACCCGCCACTAGGTAACCCGTCTGCCGGCGCCACTACTCGACCGACGATGTCGTTTCCGTTGGCAGAAGACCAAGCTGCTGCGCCGCCGCGCGTCGGCTCAGACCACTGATCAGCAACTGGGTGTAGGCGGGCTCGAGGTGGTGCGGCAGGTCAAATCCGCGATGTGCCCGCTTGTAGGCGTCCACATGCTGGTTGTGCAACGGCACAACCCGGCGTTTCGCATGGGATGCAGGCTCGTGAGTGCGCTGACCCTTGCGGATACCATGCCGGCTGGCAAGCTTGCGGATATAGTTCTCCTGAACCCCGAACCGCTCGGCCAGACCGCGTGTTTCAGCGCCGCCCGCGTATAGCTCAAGCAATTGGGCCTGCGCTTCCCGGGAAATCGCCAGACGCCGGTCGACTCTGTCGTTTCGTGCGGCGAGCTTTGTTGCGATGATAGGTTTGTCGGGAATACCTGTCGCTTGCATAATCACTCCTGCCGAAAATCAGTTGAACGCCGCTTGTTTGCATCGGCAAATCCGTTCCAGCACCTGCACGGGCCATCCAGAATGGAAACCCGTGGAACGGACACACGTTTGTGGCCCCACCCGTCGCCGCTGCCGCTGGACTTGGGGTCACCAAAATCGACCACGTCTCGCCAGACCCGTTCCAGCCCGAGCTCACGCGAAAACAGACGGCGGCCAAGTGACGAATCATAGCCAGTATACCCATTTGTTCCCTTTTTGTTCTCTTTGCAAAAACACAAAACCACAGCCGATTTCGGATCCGCTCTCCGGATCTCTTCCTCCTCCCCAGTCGCCTTACCGGTTCCCGAAGAAGAGGATCGCTGCGTCATGTGGAGAACCCCGTTTTGAAGGACAATCGGACGATTTGCTTAGTATGTCACTTTGGTATAATATGTCAATTCCACAATACCATTATGGACTTTTTAGTGCCGCAATGGTGCGTGCGATGGAGGCCGGTATGAACATGATCCGATCGTTGCGGGAGGCTCGCGGGCTCACGCAGGCAGAATTGGCACGTCTTGTCGCAACATCCCAGCCGCAGATCCGGCGCCTTGAGGCCGGCGAAAGGCAACTGACCAAAGATTGGGCGGAGCGGCTAGCTCCGCATCTGGGTGTCGCTGCATCGCGACTGATGTTCGGTGACGACGATGGGTCAACACTGGTCATGGCCCGGCTGGGTGAATCGCGACGGGACAATTCGGTTGCAACCGACATGGCTTTGCAATCTAATCATCGCTCTGCGGGTCGTGTTGATCCCTCGCCGGCCAACGCTCGGCTGGGTGACACCCTGCCCGATCCGAGCACGAAGATCCCGGTGTACGGCCAGGCCGTCGGCGGCATGGATGGTGAGTTTGTTATGAACGGCAACAGGCTTGAAGACGTGTTTGCTCCGCCAAGCCTGTCGTCGGTTGCCGGTGCCTATGCTGTTTATGTTGCCGGTGAGTCCATGGAACCGCGCTACTTCGATGGCGAGATCGTTTTCGTCAATCCCGTCAAGCGAGTACGTCGCGGGGATTTCGTCGTGGCACAGATTCAGGTGGAAGAGCATGGACCCATTATGGCTTATGTCAAACGGTTCATCCGTTGGAATGCCCAGGAGCTGGTGCTTGCGCAATACAATCCGGAGAAGGAACTGCACTTCGCTGCGGACCAGGTGGTGACGGTTCATCTCGTGGTGATGGGTGGCGCGGTTTGACGGGTCCGCTTTAAGCATTGAAATCGCCGTTAGGCGGCGCGTCCCTCAATGAGATCGGAAACGCCGCGTAGCGCCCGTGTCATGTATTCGTTGAACGCCTTCACGCGAGCGGCGCCACGGACATCGGCATGTGTCAGAATCCATAATGTCGTTTGCATGGCTGCGACGGGTGGACCGAGACGACGCAAATCCTTGCACTGGTCACCAACGCAGCACGGCATCGCGGCAACACCGGCACCCGCAGCGGCGCAGTCGCGCACGGCGACAAATGAATCGGCGGTCATGACGATGGCCGCCGGCGCGACATGCTCCTTGATCCAGACCCCAACCGGCGATCCCGCCAGCGCGTCACCGGTTCCCACCCAGGTCAGGTCACGAAGGTCCCCGGGGCGCGGATTTGACGGCAACTGCGCGGCGGTCTCGGGACGCGCGTAAATGCCGAAAGCCAAGTTGGCGATCCGCTGACCGACAAGCGCCTCCGGCGGCCGGCGCGAAGCGCGGATGGCGATGTCGGCATCATGGCGGGTCAAGTTCAGGCGACTGTTGGTCACCGAAACCTCGATCTGTATACGCGGATGCAAGGCGGAAAACGCCGCAAGGGGCGACGTCAGGAGCGAGGTCAGAAGAGAGTCCGTGGTGGTGACCGTAAGGCGGCCCTCCAGGCGCAGATCGCGGCCAAGAATATCGCGGCTGATGTCGGCCACACTCTGCTCGATTTGGCGGGCCGCTTCGACGACGGCCGCGCACTCGATCGTCGGCGCGTATCCGGTCTGACGACGCTCGAACAATCGAATGCCGTTCTCCTCTTCAAACGAGGATATCTTGCGCAAAACCGTGCTGGCGTTGACCCCTAGCCTGCGTGCGGCGCGGACGGCCGAACCGCTGTCCGCGACCGCCACCACATATCGAAAGATATCCCAGTCAATGTTCTGCATATTTGCAATTTGAATATGCAATTATCGGCATTGTCGAGCTTTTTTGCATTTACTAATCTCTCTATCGTGAATTGCCCCGTTTTTGGACTGGCTCTAAAGTCGCGAGTTGGTGCATGCGGCACTGCGACACTGGGCAACAGAATTGGACGTGTCGTCAAAATGCTTTGATCAAACCGAACTGACCCTCCAGGAGAACACAATGAAGCGAGCAATTGTATTGGGTGCCATTTTTGCCGTCGGCTTTGCTGCAACTGCGGTCCAGGCCGATCCGACGGTGCATCGGCAGGCGGTGATGAAGAACACCGGCGCGGCGACCGGTGTGGGCGCCAAAATGATGAAGGGTGAAATGGACTTCGATCTGGTGACCGCACAGAATGTGATTAGGGTCATGAACCAGACGGCGCTCGGTATGGGCTACATGTTTCCGGTAGGCTCGGAAACCGGCAACGAAACCGAAGCAGCTGCAGCCATCTGGTCAGATTCAGACGGCTTCAACTCCGCTGTTGCCAAGTTTATCCAGGATACCTCGGTTCCGGTCACCGATGAAGCGAGCTTCAAGGCTGCATTCGGTGGTGCAACTCAGAACTGCGGCACCTGTCACGAGAGTTACCGGATCAAAACACAATAACTGACGGGTCAACCGTATCCTGCCAAAGCCGCCGCTCAACCGGCGGCTTTTCTTTTTGTTTCGTCAACGTTTGCATCGCGGTTACCGGATGCTGCTTGCCTCGCGGTTACCCATCATTTATACGACGTTCTGTTATGTTATTACGTTAACTGGACGAGCGACATGAAACCCATCGGATCCCTGCTTGCAACCGTCTCCATCCTTTCTATCGCCAGCGTCGCGAACGCGGCGGAACCGCAGGTCGTGACATCCATTAAACCGGTCCATTCGTTGGTCGCCGGCGTCATGGACGGGGTTGGGGAGCCGACGGTCATCGTCGAGGGCGCCGCTTCGCCGCACAGCTTCAGTTTGCGCCCCTCGAAAGCCCGGGATCTGGAAAGCGCTGACGTGATCGTTTGGATCGGACCGCAGCTGGAGACGTTTCTGGAAAGGCCGATCGAAAACATCGGCTCGAAAGCCGTGGTTCTGCAGCTCGATAAGGCGCACGATTTGGTCAAACTCCCATTCAGGGAAGGCGTGACCTTTGAGGAACATGCGCACGATCATGGTGAGCATGATGAAGCCGGTCATGAAGACCATGCGCATGGTGATGACCACGCGCACGGTGATGACCATGCACACGATGATGACCACGCACACGGTGATGACCACGCACACGGTGATGAACATCATGCCGAGGGTAGCGAAGCCCACAAAGATCACGAGGAACATGCCGAGGCGGAACATGACCATGAGCACGATCACGCTCATGGCGAGAAAGTCGAGGCCGAGGCAGAGCACGCCGATCACGACGACGACGATCATCATCATGACCACGCCGCAGAGGGCGCGTTCGATGCGCACTTTTGGTTGGATCCGAGAAATGCCCGCATGTTCGTCGAGGAGATCGCCGAGACGCTTTCCGAGGTCGATCCGGACAACAGTTCTACCTACGCGGCGAACGCTTCGCGACTGAACGAGCGGCTGGAAGCCCTTGAAGGTGAAATCAGTAAGACTCTCGAACCTGTCCGGGACCGCAACTTCATCGTCTTTCACGATGCCTACCAGTATTTCGAAAACCGTTTCGGTGTCAGCGCGGCGGGATCGATCACCGTCAGTCCGGAGGTCGCGCCCGGAGCGGAACGGGTTGCCGCGATACGCGACAAGGTCGAGGATCTGGGCGTGACCTGCGTCTTCTCGGAACCGCAATTCAGCCCCAACCTGATCACTGTCGTGACCGAGCAGACGGATGCCAAAGCCGCCGTGCTCGATCCGCTTGGCGCTGATCTGGCCGCAGGGCCCAATCATTACTTCATGCTTTTGAACAACCTCGCCAAAAACATGCGCGACTGCCTGTCGGAGACCGGTTAGAGCCGTCAATAGCCCCGTCGGCGATCGACGGGTCGAGGCATGGCGCCGCTCTGAAAATACGCACCGAGGTTGTCGGCGACGATCCGCGACGCGGTCGTTTTGTTGGTCGGTGCAGAGATGTGCGGCAGGACGGTGACCGAAGGATGCGACCAGAACCTGCTGGCGTGCGGCAATGGTTCTTGTTCGAACACGTCGAGAACGGCGTGTGCAACCTGACCGTTGTCTAGCGCCGTCAGTAACGCACTTTCGTCGACAATCGGTCCGCGCGCGAAGTTGATCAGCGAAACGCCCGTGCGCATCTGTGCAAAGGTGCCTGCGCCGATCATTCCCCGTGTCTGGGGTGTCAGCGGTAGCAGGATCACCACGATGTCGGCGGTCGTCAGCACTTGGCTCAGGCCCGAGTCCCCGCTGTGGGTTTCGATGCCTTCGATGATCCCGCCGGACCGGTTCCAGCCGGATACGTCAAATCCCTGTGCCTTCAGCGCATGGGCCGATGCGCGTCCGAGATTGCCAAGACCGAGGATGCCAATCCGCCGTTCGGAGGGCAGCGGCAGATGATGGCCCTGCCAGATGCGGTCGCTTTGCTGCTTGCGGTAACGCGGCATGTTTCGATGCAAATACAGCGTCCACGCCAGGACCGCTTCCGCCATTGTCCTGGCCATTTGCGGATCTTCCAATCGCACGACCTTCAAATTGCTAGACGCCGGCAGTTCGTGAACCAGTCTTTCGACGCCAGCCCACAGGCTTTGTACCCAACGCAGGTTCGGCAGCTCACGCAATTCGTCCGGATCGGGATCGGCCACAATTGCCACCTGCGCAGCGCCGCGCTCCTGCAGATCGAGTTCGGCAAGAGGTCGGATCGTGTAATCCGGCATGGCCGACTTCAGAGCGGTCAGCCAATTTGCCAGATCGGAGGATGTGTCGCGTGAAATCAGAGGAATAATCGTCATCGGCGCCGCCTGTCTGGGTCAAGGCCAAGCCATGCCAGATCTCAGGCCGGTTCGGAAGAGCCCGGACGCCCATTAACCACTGTATAGGCGGTTCAGCTTGCGCCGCTTGCGGCGCATCAAGGACCTCCATAAGGTCACGGGCAAACATGGGAGAAACGGTGTATGGAATGGTTCTCCGGGATGGTCATCGCGGTCGCCGCAATTGCAGCTGCACCGTTTGTCGTCGCCCGGATCCGCGAAAAGCCGCTGACCGCCGAGGAGCGACAGGCGTTTGCCCCCGGGCGTGCCGTCACATTGCGGGATGGCGTCATCCACGTCATCGAGCGTGGCCCGAAAGACGACCCGCCGGTGGTTTTCATCCACGGCTTCAGTGCACCCAGCTTCGTCTTCGAGCAAAACGCCACGGCTTTGGAACAGTCCGGATTCCGGGTCATCCAATTCGACCATTTCGGACGCGGATGGTCGGATCGGCCGCGCACCGCCTATGACACAGATTTCTTCGATCGCGAGCTGATCGATCTTCTAGATGGCCTTGAACTTACCCAACCGGTCGGTCTTGTCGGCTACTCCATGGGCGGCGTCATCGCCGCTGAATTCACAGCGCGTCATCCTGATCGGGTCGCCGGCCTGTTTCTCCTGACGCCGGCAGGTCTGGCGCTCGACCTCTATTCCAAAGGCCTCCTGCCCTACCTGCTGCCGATACCGTTGATCGGGGACTGGATTTGGCGTGTGCGCGGCCCGGCACTGCTGACGGACGATCCGCAATACGCCGATTCCTCTCTGTCTCCGCAACGGCGATTGCAAGGAGACGTGGCGCAGCAGATGAAGTATCGCGGATGCCTGCCGGCGATCCTGGCAACGTGGCGCCATTTGCCGATGCGCGATTGCGATGAGGCGTTTGCCAGGGCGGCGGCGACTAGTGTGCCGATTATGGCGGTGTTCGGTGGCAGAGATCCGATCGTCGGTGCGGACAGTGCGAACCGGTTGCAGCGTGTCGCACCGGACGCCCGCATCGAAATCGTCGAGCAGGGCGACCACGGCGTCGGCTATGAGCACTTCGACGTGGTCAACCCGTTGATGATCGACTTCTTCCGGCTCGATCCAGTTGAACCGGATGATCCTGTTCCGTCGGATACGGACCATCCGCAAAGACCTCCGCGTGATAGCCCTTCGAGCCGATAGCTGCCGCCAGGGCACTGCCCGGCCTTTCGCCGTCGGTCAGCTGTTGCACAATGCGCATGAAATCAAAGTTCGGCTGCCAGCCAAGATCGGTGCGCGCCCGTTCGTTCACATAGACACGATCAATGCTGTCGAACATGCGCCATCCGCGACGCTGGTATTCCGGTTCAAACGCCGGCACCCGTCTGCGCAGCACTGATGGCGCATCCCGTCGAAGCGCTTCCATGTCCGCGCGGCAAAACGGTGTCGTCGCGCTGATGATGTATTTTCCGAAGCCGATTGTCGGCGCGCGGTCCATGGCGTGCAGGTGGGCGGTTGCCGCATCTTCGATGTCAACGCGGCGGAACAGAAACTCATTGGCTTTGGCGTTGCCGTCCGAGAAGGCTTCACGGATCTGCCGACGGTCGTCCTCCTCCGGAAAAAACCGCGACGTGCGCAGGATGATACAGTTTAGTCCGAACTTGCGGTGAAACAGAAAACACAGATCTTCGGCGGCGACTTTCGTCAGGCCGTAGATGTTTTTTGGAACCGGCGAGACGTCTTCGTTGATCCACGCTGCCGGCTCGCCCGGCGGCGGAACAAGGGCGGCACCGAAAGCACTTGTGGTGCTGGTGAAAACGAAGCGGTCGATCCCATGGGCAATCGCCTCCTCCAGCAGCGCCAGCGTGCCGGAGATATTGGTGTCGATAAACGCCTGCCGATTGTGGGTGGCCACGTGGGGTTTGTGCAGGGTCGCGGCATGAAGCACGGCCTGCACGTCCTTCATGTGGGATCGGACAAAATCGCGATCGGTGATCGTGCCGACGCCGTCGGTCAGTCGCCCGTGCACGATATCTATCCCGATTGCCTCGTGCTCGGTCTTGGCGAGGAGGTGCATCAGCGCTTCGCCGAGATGGCCGGAACTGCCGGTCACCAGGATCTTCATAAAATGTCATCCCTTGTGCCAGTCGAGGCGGTGTAAGACCAACACTACTGACGGATCTATCCGTCGCGGTCCCAATAGAGATCGTTTTCAACGACATTGGTCTTGAAAACAATATAGGTGAACGGGTTATCGTGTGGATTCCGTGTATTGTGAACCTCACCTGGTTCGCAGGTCAGTGTGTCGCCGGGTTTGAGATGAAACACGCGGCCGTCGATCTCAAATGTTCCCTGCCCCGCGAGGATGTGAAACACCTCCGTGCAACTCAGGTGGTGATGGTTGTCGACCGCGCTGTGCGGCGCCAGCTCGACAATTTGTACCAATGTGCCGGGTGCATTAAGCGCTTCGTCGCGCAACAGGACTTTCTTTTGATATCCCTCTCCCTGCGTCCAGGACACCGCTTGCTGATCGACGAAACGCATCGAAAAAACTCCACTGTAAATCGACATATTTCCGTAATTTCGGCGTGTTGCGCATGTTTCCTACTACAGTACTGCACACCGATGAACCGCCTTACCAACATGATGCCGGGCATGTCATAAAACCGTTACCGGATTGTCATGAGTTCGTAACAGCCACGGGCCATGCGATGGCATCTCCACTCGTGATTATGGGACACGTACATGACTGCCAAGCTCTTATGCCTGACGTCAGCCATCGCGCTGAGCGTTGCGTCACCGGCACTGGCCGAGATGAATTTCAACCGGATCGCCTCCTTCGCGACTCCTGAGAACATGGCGGATGGCGAAGACCGGAGTCGCGAGACCTCGCCGGAGATCATTGCGGCAACCGCGGATGGTATGCGCCTTGTCTATACGGACAGCCCGCTCGGCGTTCTCGGCATGATCGACATTTCCGACGCCGCAAAGCCCAAACCGCTTGGCAACATCGCGCTGGATGGGGAGCCGACGTCCGTTGCACTGGTTGGGACCTCGGCTTTTGTCGGTATCAACACGTCGGAGAGCTACACCAACCCGTCGGGCGCGCTGAAAGTCATCGACATCGATAGCAAGCGGGAGATCGTTTCCTGCGATCTGGGCGGGCAGCCGGACTCGGTTGCCGTCGCCAAGGACGGTTCTTTTGTCGTCATCGCCATCGAAAACGAACGTGATGAAGACCTCAACGACGGGGTGATCCCGCAAATGCCGGCCGGGAATCTGGTCAAGTTCGACGTCAAAGACGGCCGCGCCGACTGCGGCAGCAAGCTTGTGGTCGACCTGACAGGACTCGGTGGAACGGCGCCGAGCGATCCGGAGCCGGAATTCGTTGACGTCAACGCCCTTGGTGAAACGGTCGTATCACTGCAGGAAAACAACACGCTGGCAATTGTTGCCTCCGACGGTAAGGTCATCAATTCGTTCTCCGCCGGTACGGTGGATTTAAAAGACATCGACGCCACGCGCGAAGGCGCGCTGCACTTTACCGAGTCCCAGGACGGTGTTCCGCGTGAACCCGATGCGGTGAAATGGCTTGATAATGATCATGTCATCACGGCCAACGAGGGCGACTACAAGGGCGGTTCACGCGGTTGGTCGGTGTTTAATGAAAACGGCTCCCTGGTGTATGAATCCGGCTCTTCGTTCGAACATGCCGTTATCCAGGCCGGCCACTATCCGGAGAAACGATCGAACAGAAAGGGTGTTGAGCCCGAGTCGGTCGAAGTCGGAACCTTCGGCGGAACACCGATGGCGTTCATCGGAGCCGAACGCGCTTCCGTGATAGGCGTTTACGATGTGTCGGATCCGACGGCACCGGTGCTCAAACAGCTTCTTCCATCCGGCATCGGGCCGGAGGGCATCGTCGCCATACCGGAACGCAACCTGCTGGTCACCGCGAACGAGGTGGACCTCGTCGAAGATGGCGGTATTCGTGCCCATGTCATGATCTACGAATACCAGGACGCATCCGCTTCCTACCCGCAACTCACCTCAGCCGGCGCTTCCAAACTGATCGGATGGGGGGCGATCTCAGGCATGGTGGCCGATCCTGACAGACCCGGTATTCTGTACGCGGTCAATGACAGCTTCTACGCCATGCAACCGACGATCTTTACCATCGACGCGACCGGTGTACCGGCGCGTATCACCGAAGGCCTGCCCGTCAAGCGTTTCGGTCAGCCGGCACAGAAGCTCGACCTGGAGGGCATCACGCTCGACGGACAGGGCGGGTATTGGCTCGCTTCGGAGGGGCGCACCGACCGGGTCGTCCCGCATGCGCTCTACCACGTGAATGCCAAGGGCGAGATCAAGAAGGAAGTCGGGTTGCCGGCAGAACTGATGTCGGTCGAGAAGCGTTTCGGTTTTGAAGGGATCACCAGGGCCGGCGACACGTTGTGGATGGCCGTTCAGCGGGAATGGAAGGATGACCCCGAGGATCACGTCAAGCTCGTGGCCTACAACCTGGACAGCGGGGATTGGGGCGCCGTGCTCTATCCGAAGGCAAATCCGGATAAGGGCTGGGTCGGCCTGTCTGAGATCACTGCCCACGGTGATTATGTCTACGTGATAGAGCGCGACAACCAGATTGGCGATTCCGCCGTCACCAAGATAATTTACCGCATTCCTGTGGCTGACATGAAACCGGCGCCTTTGGGCAGCGATTTGCCGACGGTCACCAAGGAGGAGGTACACGATCTCATCCCGGACCTGATGTCGTTGAATGGCTACGTACAGGACAAGGTTGAGGGACTGGCAATCGATTCCACGGGTGAGATGTATGTCTCGACCGACAATGACGGCATCGACGACCATTCCGGCGAAACGCTGTTCTTCAAGATCGGCAACGTCAACTGAGCGGAAATCGTATCCACCGATATCCAGGCCCGCAGCGGACGGGCCTGGAAACACGCTTTAGCGTGAAACCCGCAATACCGCCCCATCCTCGAGCCCGACGATGAAGGCGGAAGCCTGCCCAGTGCCCCTCACACTGATCGCTTTGTCGATACGACCTGGAAGATCCACGGCTGCCAGTTCCAACGGGCCTTCAGGTTTTAACCCGATGATGCGCAATGTGCGCCTGTCGTTGGAGGGCAGTGCTAGATCTTGGCGCCCATCCCCGTCGACATCGGTGACCGCGGACAAACGCATTTCCCGCGATCCGATGACATGGTTCGAAAAACCGTCGACGGATCCGATCTCTTCAAGTGCGCCGTCGCGGAAACCGAAAAAGAACAGCCTGCCGCCGATGTGAGGGGTTCTGACAAAGGCGATCTCAAGCCCGGGCTGTCCATCGAAGTCGGCAATTCCGGCGACGTTCAACCAACGATTGGCACGTCCGATAAAACCGTTGCTGGCCCTTTCAATCAAAGCGCCGTCCGACAGGCCGTAGATGGTGATGGATGCCCCCTGCGTCAGGGCGGCACGGATCGTGATGACTTCGATTGTTCCGTCGCCATCAAGATCCGCAAGTCGTGGCGTTCGATCCTCGAACACCTGCGACTGTGGCAGGACCAGTGACAACCGCTCGCCGTCACGCGTTGTCACCACGAGTTCGCCCGCCTCGATCGCATCGCCCAGAATGGCGTGTCGATAGCGGGTGGTCGGCATTTCGTACCATGCGGCCACGATATCGCCGTCGCCACGCTTGGCCACCAGCCCGTCCGGCAATCCGTTACGTGCTGGTTGTTCCGTCTCAGCCGCGATCCGGTCGTGGGATTTCTCAACGACCCAGCGGTCGGCCGCCTCGGCCGATGATCCCATAGCAAGCAAGAGGAGCGGCAACGCTGTTATTGTTCGTGTCAGTGCAGGCAAGAGATTAATCCTTCTCGAAAGCACAGCGGCCGCAAGTGTTGAATTGCCGTTCGACCTGTGCGGAAATGGTGCATTCCATGTTTGCATCAAACGGCCAGCGGAGAGACTAAAAAATGTGTGACATTTGCGTTATGAACTCAGTCAAACGGCAAATGCTGTCGCGTCGCGACTTGTTTCGTGTGACCGCTGCCGGTGCGGCCGTCGCTGCCGCCGGGACGCTTTCGGGGACCGCCTTGGCGAAGGGTCATGATCAGATCGTCGACATGACCCACGAGTTCCATGAGGACTTCCCCACCTACCTGGGAACCCAGCCGCTGTTTCGGGACCAGAAGTTCAACATCGGTGATCATGGTTTCAATCTCTACGAATATCGTGTCAATGAGCACGCGGGCACTCATATTGATGCACCTCTGCATTTTTCGGGAGACGGTCAATCGGTGTCCGAAATTCCCGTCTCCAGCCTGGTCGCGCCTCTGTGTGTCATCGACCTCCGTGCAAAAGCCGCTGACGATGCCGATGCACAGTTGACGCCGGACGATGTCAGTGCGTGGGTCGCAGCCAATGGCGACATCCCGGAAAACGCCTGTGTTGCGATGAATTCGGGATGGGCGCCGAAGCTCGGCGGCGACGGCTACCGAAATGCGGACTCGGAGGGCAAGCAGCACTATCCGGGCTTCCATCCGGAAACCGCCCAGATGCTGATCGAGGAAACCGGTGCCAATTCGATCGCCGTCGATACGTTGTCGCTCGACTATGGGATGTCCGGCGATTTTGGCACCCATTACACATGGCTGCCGTCGGGTCGTTTCGGTATCGAGAACATTGCCAACCTGGACGCCGTACCCGCCTCGGGCGCGACGTTGTTCATCGGCGCACCCAAATACCGCGGCGGAACCGGTGGCCAGGCTCGGATCATTGCCATGATATGATATGATCCCGGAAACCCCCTGGAAAATCCGCCGGGCAACACCGCGGGACGCAGACGCGCTTGGATCCTGCTTAACGGCGGCCTATCGTAAATACGCCGGACGGATCGACGACCTGCCGGATATGGCAGGAGGCTCCGCAGAAGACATCCGCAACAAGCAGGTCTGGGTGGCCGAAACGGAATCCGGTGTCGTCGGTGGCCTCGTCCTGAGCGCCGGGCGACGATACATGATGCTCGCCAATGTGGCGACCCATCCCGATCATCAGGGCACCGGTCTTGGCCGCGCTCTGATCAACCTCGCCGAAGAGCAAGCCAGAGCGCAGGGCTTTTCGGAGTTGCGTTTGAACACACATGCCGACATGCGCGAGAACATTACGTTTTACACGCGTCTTGGGTGGCGTGAAATCGGTCGCACCGGTAATACCGTCTCGATGCGCAAGCCGGTGTCGTGATGTCCGGTTGATTGGCTCCAACAGCAATCAGGGTGTCACCGGATTGCGGGCATCGGCCAGGATCCTGCCACCGATGCCGATGAAACAGACGCCGGCTGCCCGCTCGATCCAGTGGCGGGCATTCTGAAACCGTTTCATCACCGGCCCGGACGACATGAACAGGCTGACGAGCGAGTACCAGACGAGAGCGCTGCAAAACACCAGCGCAATCATCATGGCAAGGAACCACACCGGCGTGGACGCCGAAACGGCGGTTGCGAAGACACTTGCAAACAGCACGATCGCCTTCGGATTGGTCATCGTCACAAGAAAGCCGAACAACAGGGCATTGCCCCGATGCGGTGCCGGATCGGCGGACAGGTTGATGGTCTGCGGCGGCGCGCGCAGCAAACGCACGCCGAGGTAGATAAGGTAGCAGCCGCCCAGGATCCGAACCAGCCAGGTCAGCCAAACATATTCGACAAGAATTGCCGAAAGCCCAAGCAGGCTCAGCGTGGCATAAAGGGCGAGACCGGTCGACACACCGACCGTCGTCAACAACCCCGCGCCGGCCCCATGAGTCATTGAGGATCGCACCACGGCCACGAAATCCGGCCCCGGCAGCATCAAAGCCGGAATGAACACGGTAAATACGGCAATCAGTGTGAGCGTGAGATCCATTGCGTTCTCTCCATCGCGGGCAACACGCCAATTGATCATGCGTGGCGCGATGTTGCAATCGTCTTCGGCTTGCCGCTGAAACAGGACTGACTTAGGCTCGAAATACAATCCGGACAGGAGGTCCGCGACCAATGGGCAAAAAAACCATTACCGACCATGCGATCGTTAACGAAGCGCTCAATCTCGACGGTTCGCCGGAGGTGGTCAGGCAGTTCTATGACAAATGGGCTAAAAGCTACAACCAGGATCTGGCCGACTATGGATACTCCGGCCCGCAGATCATGGCGAAGCTGTTTGACCGGCATGCGGCCCTGATGGAGCGGGACAAAGCGGCGCTGCGGATCCTGGATGCCGGCTGCGGTACCGGACTGCTCGGCTTGGAACTGCAGAAGCTCGATTATCCAAAGCCGGAGGGCTTTGACCTGTCACCCGAGATGGCACGCGAGGCTGATGCGGCCGATACCTATACGAAGGTGCTTGGCGATATCGACATCATGACGGCCGACAGCGAATTCGAACCGGGAGGCTACGATGCGGTGCTGTGCGCCGGTGTCTTTACGTTAGGACATGTGGCACCCGATGCCTTGAACGTGCTGCTGCGTCTGGCGAATGCCGGAGGGCTCGTCGTGTTATCGACACGGTCTCAGTATTACGACACCACCGACTACAGGCAGGTCAGCAACGCGCTGATGGAAGCGGGTCACATGACGCTTGTCGAAGCGATGATGGACTCAGGCTACATGGAAGGCAGCACCAGTCACTTCTGGGTCTATCAGAAAAGCTCTGCCGACAGTCCTTGAAGCTTTGATCGGTACTTCTCACGGAAGCGTGATCGACGGGTGATCACCGCGCGCTATATGCGGCTTCGTCGGTCTTTGACCGCACCCACCCGCCATACGACTTCTGGGAGAAAAATCATGATCAGGACAACCCGCCGCGAGGTGATCCTTTCGGCATCGGCCGCCGCTGTCCTCGGACTGTCCGGTCCACTCGCCTTCATGCCGTCGGCACGTGCCGATGAGGCTCGCGACAAGGGCTTCAACAAATTCAATGTCGGCGATCTTGAGGTTATCTCAATATATGACGGCATCTGGCAGAGGCAGCACGATCCGAACTTTATCCGCAACGCCAGCGTAGACGATACAAAGGCGGCGCTTACCAAAGCCGGTCTGTCGCCCGACTTCGTTCCGATCGAATTCGCCCAGACCGTGGTCAAGACCGGTGACAACACCATCCTGATCGACGCCGGCACCGGCGGTCAGCTGGCCCCGACCGCCGGCATGACGATGAAGAACCTCGAGGCCGCCGGCGTGGATCCGGGCGCCATCGACATTATCCTCATCTCGCATTTTCATCCGGATCACATCTTCGGCCTGATGGCCAAGGACACCAACGAGCAGATCTTCCCGAACGCGGAGATCATAGTGCCCGAGGTCGAATACGGTTTCTGGACCGATCCGTCGCTGATCGAAAAACTGCCGGAAGGCCGACGCGGCCTTGCGCAACGCATTCAGGCCACCTTCCCGAGTTGGGACAATGTTCGTCAGATCGCAGACGGTACGGAGGTCGCGCCCGGCGTCCGTAGCGTGGCCACGTATGGCCACACCCCGGGCCACACCACGTTCCACGTTACGTCCGGTGACGACCAGCTCTACGTGGCGGGCGACATCGCCAACGTCCCTGCCCTGTTCGTCGCAAATCCGACCTGGCAGGCGGTCTTCGACGCCGACCCGCAGATGGCGACCGAGGCGCGCATCGGACTTTTCGACAAAGCGGTCGCCGATAATGCGATGATCGCCGGATACCATTTCGGCTTCCCGAATGCCGGAACGATCTCCAAGGACGGAGACGGTTACGTATTCCAGCCGGCCGGCGGCTGACGTTTCAATTGGCGGGCTCATCAAAAGAGCCCGCCAATTATTCTGTTATGTCATTGCGACAAGCCCGCCGACGAGTGCACCGAGACCGAGCGCCGTAAAGGTCAATCCCATACTGACCGTGCGTGACCCTCGCGTTTCACTCTCGCCCCCGACTCCAAAGGCGTGGACCAACCGGCCTGCCAACAACAAGAGACCGATGGCGATGATCAACCAGGCAGCCACATCCTGGAGTTCCGCCATTAGCATCACCAGCAGACCAAGCGGAACATACTCGGCGCAATTGGCGTGGACGCGCATGCGTCTCTGCAGATCCGCGTTGCCGCCGTCGCCCAACCCAACGCTGTTGCGGCGGCGCGCTGCGATTACGCGCAATGAGAGAAAGATGTAAAGGAAGGTCAGCAGTGCCGCGAAGACGGGTGTGATCATCGTTTGGTTCCGATCGTCTCCATGACACTACGCCGGATCCCTCGGGGTGGATTACCCTAGGACGACTGCCGAGGTGACAGGTCAACGGCGTTCGAGCCAGATCTTAAGCGCATTTTTTGTCGCGGCCGTCGCTGCGACACTTGCAAAAGCCTCACGTTCTGCTCGCAAACCATCCGCCATTGGACGATCCAGGCCGCATCGTACCGCCTTCAGAATAGCCGCAATGGTCTGCGGCGGATGTGCAACGATTTGCCGCGCCAAGGTGAATGCCTCCGCAAGCAGATTTTCCGGCCGCACGATCCTGTTGATGATGCCCAGGTCGCGCGCCCGCTCCGCTGAAAAGACATCGCCCGTCAGCAGGTATTCGAGCGCCCGTTTTCGGCCGGTAAGACGTGGCAGTCTTTGGGTGCCGCCAAAAGTCGGCGGGATGCCTATCTTGATCTCCGGTTTGGCGAAGGTCGCCCGTTCGCTGGCCACCGCGAGATGGGCCGCTTCGGTTATCTCGCAGCCTCCCCCAAAGGCGATGCCGCCGACAGCGGCAACGACCGGCTTGGGAAAGGTCTCCAGGCGGCTGGTCATGGCTTGGCCACGTTGCACGAAATCTCGTACAGCGCGATCCACTCCCACGTCGATGCTTCGGCTGAATTCGTCAATATCGGCACCGGCGGAGAAAGCCCGGGTCCCGGCTCCGGTGACTATGATCGCACCGACGCTCTGGTCGTTTTCAAGTGAGGCAAGGTGGTGCAGCAGCAGATCGTTCGTCTCGTAATTGATTGCATTGAGTTTTTCGGGACGATTGAGAGTTAATAGTGCAACGCTGTCCTGCCGTTGCAGGACCACAGGTTTGCTCATGGCTCACGGTTCCTTTGACGCAAATCGGTGACGCGACGATACGTCCAACGCGCTTGAAAGTATATTCACTGGTTAGTATACATAGGCATGCCGAGAGATGCATCCGAAACGAGACAGCGCCTGCTCGACGCCGCCAACCGCCTCTTTTACGCCGATGGTGTTCGCGCGGTAAGCGTCGATGCGGTTGCCGACGCCGCCGGCGTCACCAAACGCACGCTCTACTATCATTTCGCAAGCAAGGACGAACTGGTTGCCGGTTATCTGGCCTCACGGGACCAGCCGAACCTTGCCGCATTTCGCCGGTGGTTCGACACGGCATCTGGGACCGTTGCCGACAAGACCAAAGCCATGTTTGAGGGCCTGGCCCGCGCGTCGCGAAGAAAGAGCTGGCGCGGCTGCGGGTTTCTCCGTACCGCCGCCGAACTCGCCAACCTGCCGGGACACCCGGCCGTAAAAGTCGGCGCGGCGCACAAGAAGCGGTTCGAAGCGTGGCTCACGTCGGTCTACGAGGATGCGGGTCTTGAGCGGCCGGGTGAGTTTGCGCGCCATGTGGTGTTGCTGATGGATGGTGCTTTCTCCACCCTGTTGGTGCACCGCGACCCGGCCTACGCAGAGGCAGCCGGCGACGCTGCCTTCACGCTGGTGGACTCTGTCTTGAGCGGCCGTGGCAAAGCCGCCGGCGCGTGCGACAGAACGACAGCCGGCTGATGGTTCTCTATCGCGATAAACAGCAGCGACAGTGAGGATCATCGACCGGATCAGTCGGCGGCAGTTTCCAGTCTTCTGTAGAGATCCATCATGATTGCGTCCCGATTGACATCGTAGGCCTCCCGCATCAGGTGCCGCCCTTCCGGATGCTGCCAGTAGAGATCATCGTCAAGCACCGGCGCGCGCACCAGCATTGTCGGCACCCAATCGGGATCAAGCAGCCAGGCGATGTCGATGAGGTCCCAAAGCACCCAGCTGCGTTCCTCGGGGTCGGTGATCGCGAACATCTCATGCAGTGGGTTGTTCGTATAGAGATGGTACAGGTAGGAGCCGATCGCTCCTTTGCCGTCGACGAAGTGTTTCATTTCCGGAAGCGACATCTTGAGCTGCGCGCCGACGTGGTACCCGGGCAGATAGACGTGTGGCACGCCACTGTCGAAGATAAGGCTCGAAGCCAGCGGATCCTGCACCAGATTGAGGGAGGGCCGGTTGCAGTGCGGCGTATAGCTCGGATAGGCGGAGGTCCAGATCACCACCATGTTGCGCACGATGTCGGGCGCCAAAAGCAACGCCGAGGCTATGTTCGTCACAGCGCCCATTGCGCAGACGTAGAGCGGCTCTTGCGATTCCGCGCGGGCGCGCTCGATGATGAAATCGGTGGCCGGTGACCGAATGGGCTCATCAAACGACGTCAGATAGCCAGGCGATCCGCGGAAAGCCTTGTCATCGGAAGAAATACGGCACTTGTCGAATACGCGCAGGATTTCCTGATAGGAGAGTTCGGCACCCTCATCCGGATCAACGAATTCGATATCTTCAGCGTCGCGGTCAGCAGCGATAATCCGTTCTGCCCAGCCGCGCAGGCTGCCGACACTCTCGTCGTCAAGCGAGCCGCCCTCTCTCAGGAGACCCACACTCTTGATGATCGCGTCGCGATGATGCCCGAAGGAAAACGGTACGGCGGTGACGCCCTCGAGGTTCAGTCGGTCGGGCGACAGCAGCGCCCAGGCAACAGCGAACTGATCGTCGATCTCATTGGCTGCGTCCGTGTCGATGATAACGCGAGCGGGTTTGCCGGGGTGTTCCAACCGCGCCCGCATCTCCGCATCGCTGAGTTTTGGAAACCGGTCCAGAATATGATTTGGTGTCAACATGTCGTCCAGCCCTTTCTGCCAGTTGGTCTGCCGCAGATCACATCAGCTTCCAAAGCCCTTGCCGAAGGCTTCTTCCTTGATGAAGCGCTCCGAGATCACCAGAAGAATGATTCCCGGAAGCGAGACGATCAGCGTTATTCCGGCCGCCGACGCATCGAGCGTCCCCCCGGAGATTTTTGAAAAAAGCAGGGTCGGCAGGGTGATGATTTTGCCCTGGCCGAGAAAGAAGGTGAGCAGAAAAATGTTGCTCGAGACGAGAAACGTAAACAATGCACCGGCGACGACACCGGGCATCAGCATCGGCAGGGTCACCATGCGCAGGATCTGCCATCGCGTGGCGCCGAGGATCATCGCCTGCTCTTCGAATTCACGCCCGAGGCCCTGATAGACGGCTGTCAGCATGCGCACCATGTAGGGGATCGTCGGAATCAAATGGGCGATGATGATGCCGACATAACTTCCCGCCAAGCCAAGGTTGATGAAGATCATCAACAGCGCGATGCCGATTGCTGCTTCGGGTACGATCAGCGGCAACGAAAGAAAGAACTCAAAGCTGCTCTTTCCTCTAAAGCGTTCGCGAGCCAGCACTCGAGCCGCCGGTAGACATATGGCCAGGCAGATTGCGGTGACCGCCACGCCGATTGCCACTGTGTTGATTGTCGCTTCATAGACCCGCGAATAGGGGGACAGCACATAATCCCAGGCCAGCGGAATCGGCGACTTTTCCCGCTGTTCGATCCACCACACCGTTGGCAGCAGATTGGGCCACGCCCAGCGGAAGGCAAGGCTCTGGATGATCAGCGGTGCGAAGGGACCGATGATCAGCGCGGCGATCGCCACCAGGTAGAAGCGTTGGAAAGGCGACAGGCGGTTGAAGGTGTTGGTGGTTCTGCGCGCGGCCATGTCAAGCTCTCCCGCGCATGCGCTCGTACCGCCGATAGGTGGCAAGGTAGGCGAACAGGATCACCCCGGAGACGATACCGATGGAAACGACGGTCGCCATGCCTTGCAGCTGGAACGCGTAGTTGGCGTCATTGAAGTAACGCCAGGCGACGACCGGTAATGTGTCGGGATAGCCGCCGCCGAGAATGAACGGTGCTTCGAAGGCACCAACGTTGAAGGCGAAACAGATCAATGTCGACGACACAATGCCGGGCATGATCTGCGGCAACGTTACCGAGAAGAAAATCTGCCGGCGGTTGGCGCCGAGAATCGCCGCAGCCTCCTCTGTTTCTCGGCCGATCCCGAGCAGCACCGCGTAGATCGCCAGCGTCATGAACGGCACCTGCTTCCAGACATAAACGGCGATAATGCCCCAGCCGTAGTGGGTCTTGAGGATTTGCGGAAACTCGGCGGGGTTGTCGATCATGCCGACCAGCGCCAGCAGGCGCGATAGGATCCCTCCATTGCCCAACATCAGGACGGCCAGCGCGATGCCGACCGTATACGGGATCATCAGCGGCAGCTTGTAGATGTATTTGTAGAGCGTCTTGCCGCGAAACGGCTTGATGAGAGCAAGGCTCAGCACAATCGCCATGACGAGGGCGATGATGGTCGAGACAAAGCCGTAGTAAAGTGTCAGGCCCAGTGATACCCAAAAGGCGCTGGAGCCCCACAGCGCCCCGAAATAGGAAAAGTCCGGAAACGTGTTGATGCCGAACCACGGGGCGAAACCGAGGCTCTGCAGCAACGCGAGCACCAGCGCACCACCGAACAGAACGAACAGCACGATGACAATCGGTGCCAATTCCGCGATGCGCAGCATATTGGCATTGCGGCGTGCCGCCGATCGTCGAGCCGATCGTGTTTCGAGAACTGTTTCCTGGACTGCCATGGTTCCGGCTGTTGGCTGGCGCTAGATCCGCGGTTGGCAACAATCAGATGTCGGCACGCCACCTGAGGTAGGGCGGCGCGCCATGTGAGCACTACTGTGCCACTTGCTTGGCCATCGTTTCGACGATTTCCTCAATCGGTTCGGAGGATCCGCGTTCGATGTACTCCAGCCAAGTCGCCTCGATGACATCCACCAGGCTGGCATTGGTGTCCGGCGCGACGTTGGCGTCAAGCTCTTCCTGCGTGACACCGTAGTGCGGCGGTGCGGCCTTCTCGACCATGGCTGCTTGGTCGGCCGACAGTTTCCAGATGTCGATGCCGACCGGCATGCCTGCCTTCTCAAGCTTGGACGCCTGTGATTCAACTGACGCCATGTAGTTGGCGAGCATCAGCGCGCCTGCCGGATTCGGGCTGTTGACCGGTATGGCAAGGTAGTTCTTGTTGGCGATCATCAAGCCCTTCGGGAAGACAAACGCTTCGGCCTGCTCAGGATAGGCACCGGTCAACAGGCCGGTGTGCACCGCGTAGAGGCCGAATTTGCAGTTGAAATAGACCTCGCCGTTAAGGAACAGCCCGTCAAGGGCGGCGATGTCTTCCGGATACCGGGGCTTGCCGCCATTGGCGTCCAGCAGAAGCGGTTCAATCGATTTCAGGTACTCCATGCCGGGTTTGACCAGCCTGGCAAGTTCCGTGGCGCCGAGTTCATCGATCGACTTCTGGAACGGAATGGCGCCGTTGCCATCCGGATTGAAGGCATACATGACCGACTGCACGAACGTGTTGCCGATGTAATGCGGCGGCTTCACATAGGTGAATTTGCCCGGGTTTTGCTCCAGGTAGCTTTTCAGTTCCTCGAACGTCGAGGGTGTATTGGCTGCATCGACATACTGCCGGTTGACGGCGCAGACATATTGCTGGCCAGACCACGGAATCTCCTGGCTGTCGGTTACCACGCCGAAATCACGCAGGTTCAGCAACGACCGCGGATCGTCCGGGTTCCAATCGAAGTTTGCGGAATTAGGCACCATCTGGGCGAAGGGGCCGAAAAGTGCCTTCTGCTGGGACAGGGTGTAAAAGTTCTCACCATTGACCCAGACGGCATCCACGCTGCCTTCGCCGGTGCTCTTGCCAGCGTTCTTTTCCGCTAAAATCAGGTCGATCGCATCCTTCGTGGATGTGATGCGGATCGGATTGAGAGTGACGCCAAGGTCTTTCATGGCCGGCGCGGCGACGCTATCGATCCAGACGTTGATCGTATCACTGCCCCCCCAATAATAGAAATTGACCTTGCCTTCCTCAGCGGCCCGTTTTGAGACGTCCTCCCAGTTCAACTTGCCAGCCAGAAAGTCGGTCCGGAACTGTTCCGCCGCCTCGTCGCCGTAGGCCATGGCTGTGGTCAGTGCCAACGCGCCCGCCGTCAGAAGACCCCTGCGCAGCGCGCCTGTTGAAAATCCAGTCATGATACTCCTCCCAGGTTTGGCAGCTCAGCCGCCGGTTCAGACAGTCAGTTCATTGCGGGAACATCCAGATACGATCGCTTGGCAGCTGAAGATAAACCGTCGTGCCCGGTTCCAGCTTTTCGGTCGAATGCTCGTCGACATTGAGTTCGTGATCGCCGACCTGCACCACGTAGGACACGGTGGCTCCGAAAAAATCAGCGGTTTGGATGACACCCTGCAATTGGTTTTCCGCACCGTCCTCAGGCTGCTTGAGCAGCTTGATGGCTTCGCTACGAACCATGACGTCCACGCCCTCGCCGGCCGAAAACCGTTTGGCGCCGGTCACGCTGAGGTCCGCGAACTCGGTTTTCAGGACGCCATCACCGACCGTGCCCGGAAATATGTTCGAGGCTCCCATGAACCTGGCCACGCTAATCCTGTCGGGCCGGTGATAGATCGCGTCCGGGGTATCGAATTGCTCCAACCGCCCATCGAAAAGCACCGCCACGCGATCGGACAGTTCCATTGCCTCCACCTGGTCGTGGGTGACAAAAATGGTGGTGATGTTGAACCGCTGCTGCAGGTTGCGAATAAAACGCCGCATCTCGCCGCGCAGATTGGTGTCCAGATTGGCCAGCGGCTCGTCCATCATCAGAACCGAGGGCTTGGTGATCAACGTTCGCGCGATGGCGACCCGCTGCATTTGTCCGCCTGACAGCTGTGCTGGAAACCGATGCCGAAACGCGGTGAGCTGAACGATCTCCAGGATTTCCTCCAGCCGCGCCGCAACTTCATCTGCCGGAATGTCACGTACCCGCAGCCCGAATGTGATGTTCTTTTCGACGTTCATATGCGGGAACAACGCATAGCGCTGAAACACCATACCCACATTGCGATCGCGCACCGGGACGTCCGATACGTCCTTGCCGTCGAACAGGATCTCGCCCTCCGTCGGACTGTCGAGGCCGGATATCATGCGCAGGGTCGTGGTTTTCCCGCAGCCGGACGGGCCGAGCAGTGCGACCAGTTCACCGGAGGCGATATCAAGATCGATATGCTCAAGCGCGACGAACGAGCCGAATTCCTTCCTGACTGCTCGAAGCTGGACCTGTGTCACCGGATCAACGTCGCTTTGGGCGATGGCTGGATGCGCCGTGCCGGATCAGATTCAGACTGCAACGCATCCTCCCGCCCTAAATTTGATATAACAAAATGTGTATTAACAATTTGCATTGATGTCAACGAACTCGTTCTCCTGAGCCACCCTTCCAACACCCCTCTCGTCAGTGATTTCGCCTTGGTCCAAAAATCACATTAGGAAGCGGTTTCGTTGCGTACTGCGTGCCTCGCCTACGGGGTAGCGGACAAATGATCACGCGCCGCCAACCGCTGGAGCTGACTGAGCTCGGCCCAAGCGGCAAACTCCGCCAGCACCGCCCGGTGGTGGCCCTCAACCAGGACGAAATGATGCTCGATGCCGTGCCCCATCACCGTGGCGATCACATCGTCCAGGGACGCTGCCTCCCGGCTGATCGTAAAATCTCTGAGCCAGCCGCGGCAACCGCTGTAGCCGGTGGGTGTGCGACCGGCGACCGTCGCTTCCATGGCGAACAGCGTGGTCGCGTGGTCGGCGATCCGCACCGCCGTCACCGGTCCGTCGCGAAAAACCAGGTCGCTGATCGTTCCGTAGCAGGCGCCTGCCTCGGTGCCGCGGCCAATCATCGGATGGTTGATCCACGACGCACCGGCATCGTCTGCCATATAGAGAGGGCCGCCGCCGCCATGCCACATCAACAGATCGCCCTGCTCCAGATCCGGTTCGGTCATGTCCAATAGATAACCGACCTTGCCGACCATGGATTTTGCGGCGAGTTGCGTCACCGCCCCGAGGAGATCGCCTTCCGACGCGACCGGTATCCCGTCCGTCTCCTCGAGCCAGGTGAAGGCGGCGCCGGGATGGGTTCCGGGGTCAACCTGCAGGGCCGGCCAGTCCGATACGGCAAGCGCCGTATAACCGCCATCGGAACAGATGTCGCGCAACGCCAGTGCGGCCCGGGCGTTCAAATCCATCTGCTCGGCGCTGACCCCGCGCACCGTGGCAGCCGCCGCCATGCTGTCGACCTCGGCGGTCGCTCTCGAATCCTCGATCGCCGCCATGCGGCCCGTTAATTCGGTGATCTCATGGGCGTCCACGTCGATCCCGAAGCGCCTTTTGAGCGTATTCGCCGACACCTCCATGTTGTAGAAGGTCGGCGCCAGGCCGCCGATCAACGCCAGTCGGGCCCGGGTGATGCTCTTCAGCATGGCGAGCGCGCGGATGGTGGTCCGGAAACGCTGCTGAATGGCTTTGCTGTCAGGCGCGCCGAAATACCACTGGACCGGATGACGTCTCAGATCACGCACCGTTTTGGCGATCGACATCGTCATGTTGAGCGACACGAAGTTGTTGAGCTGGATATCGCCCTCGAGACTCGGTTCCGGCGTCGCCCAGGCACCCAGAGGCACCGGAATTGTCGCCAGGGTGTGGGCGACGTCGCCCATGGTGAAGCCGCCGTGTACCAGCAGCAGAAAATCCGCGCCTTCGGACATACAGAACTCAGCGGCCGCTCGCGCTTCCGAACCATTCATCGGCCGGTCGGGTGCGGTAACCAAGCGTGCCCCTTCCGACTCGCAAACTTTTTCAAGCGCACTGCTGCACGCCTCGAAGACCTGGTACCTGTCCGGAAAATAGCTTGGCAGGGAGGCGTGAATCACGCCGATGGTGACGGCTGGCTGCATGTCGACGCTCCCATTAACGCGCCTGCCGGGAGGATCCCGTCAGATTAAAGCTGATCTTGCTGATGCGGTAGACCTGTTCGAAAAACACCACGTCACCGTCCTCATCGAAGGCAGTGCAGGCCTGGACAAGAAGCGGTTGCCCGGGTTCGATCCTCAGGTATCGCGCAACCTCCGGCGAAGCGCCTGCCGGACTGATATCCTCACACGCCGCATTCCACTCGAGACCAAACCGCTGTCTCAGAATGCGCAGGATTGACTGACCTTGACCGGTGTTGGGAAAGTCGTCGGCGGTCGGATTGGAAAGCAGGCGCGCCGGCACCCAGGTGCGCACCAGCATCTGCGGCTCGTCGTCGACCAGCCGCAGGCGTTCGATGCAGGTCAGTCGCTCGTCGCGCAGTTCCTCGATCAGTTCCTCGCCATGGGCGCCGACTTCCTGGGTCGAGATGCGGATCAGCCGGGACGACGGCTCGCGGCCGGCCCGTAACATCGCGTCGGTAAAGGACGAAAGACACATCGACGAGGGCGGCGACAGCGAGACGACCGTATAGCCGCTGCCCTGCCGGCGCTCCAGGAAGCCTTCATTGACCAGCATGTCAAGCGACCGCCGGATGGTGACACGGCTGATATCGAACGTCTTGGCCAGTTCGTCTTCGGTCGGCAGGCGGCCACCGATCGGATAGCGTCCGGACGCCAGGCGGCTCAGCAAGGCTCCATAAGCGACCTTGTATTTCGGCTCGGTGCGGGCTTCCACGGCACCTGTCTCCTGAATCATTGCATACCAATTTGTATGATTGAATGCAGCATGTCAAACAACCGTCCGGGTCACAACGCCGACTTCAGCTGGTTGAGACGGCTTCGCCCCTCGCCCATCAGCCATTCGGTCAACTGCGGTTGACCGCCACGCCCGTATTCGGCGACCGCGTCGGACCAGATGGCGCGTCCGCACATGAAGCCCGCGGCATCGACGCCGGCTTCGCGGGCCAGCCTCAAGGATTGCTCGAACCGTTCGAACGTGACCCCGGCGCTTAGATACACAAGCGGGATGGCACCGGCCGGCTCTGCCGCATATCGATAGCGGTCAAGCGCCCAGTCGCGGCTGAATTCATCCGTCCCGTACCCCTCGACGAATGTCAGGTTGACCGGTATCTCCACCTTCAGGACGTCGATCCCGAAGCTCGGATCCGCGAAAACGCCCGTCGCTTCCCGCACGAGTTCGGGCTTTATCCGTGCAAATTCGAGCGAACCGGCATCGCTAACCGTCTCGTCGTAAACCAGCGGCTCGAACAGGAATTCGATGCCATGGTCAGCGCATTGCCCGCCGATATTACGGACGAGCGCCTGCTTCTTGCTGTTGATCTCCAGGGAACAGCGCGGGCCGTAGTACAAGAAGAACTTCAGCCGGCGCACGCCAAGCGACCGATAATCGGCGACTGTCAGGTTGTCGGGTAACGCGGTAATACGCTCGCTGGTCGTAATGTGGTAGACGTCCGCCTCGAGGGCCAGCAGCTTTTCGCAGGTGGAGTCGAATATTGGCAGCAGGCGACGCCCGTATTCCGCGTCGACCAGTACTACCGACGCTTCCGGGCTCAGGCATTCAACCACGGCTTTCTTGAAATCGAAGAGATCTGACTCCCTTGCATCGGCGCCACGGGCCTCTGCTATCGCCGCTTTCAGACCGCTGCCCTGGTCGATGGCAACCCCGTACATCGGCGACAGTGGTGGCGGTTTTTGGTCGACCATGGGTTTGCCGTTTCAGTCCAACCGGATCGCCGGGAAGTAAGGGGTGTGTGATGGCGCGCACCACAGTCGCAGCATGTCGGGCGTCGGTGTGAGAAGCGATATCGAGAAGCCGCCCATCTCCTGGGTCGTCACATAGGTGCCGACCATCGGTGCTACGGTCGTGATACCTTGCGCGCGCAGTGCACGGTCGGTCTCCCGGTAGACGCTGAGCAGTTCCATCAGGGTGGTCCCGCCCATGCCGTTGATGATCACCGCAACCTGATTGCCCTCCGGTACCGGCCGGTCCTCGAGCAACGCAGCGACCATCGTTTCGACCAGTCCGGCAACCGGTCCATATTTGGCCTTGCCGATCCCTGGTTCTCCGTGAACGCCCATTCCGAGATAGATTTCGTCTTCGGGCAGCGAAAACATCGCTTTTCCTGTCAAAGGCGATACGCCGGGACTGACGGCGGCAGCCAGGGTCCGCGTGCTGTCGCGTACCGCCTCTCCGAGAGCGAAAAGCGTATCGAGCGCCATGCCCTCCTCGGCCGCCGCGCCAAGGATCTTGTAGATGAACATGGTGCCGGGCGCGCCACGCCGCTCTTGCTCCTCACCCTTCGGGGCCGACGAAATATCGTCATACATGTAGAGCGGCTGGACGTTCAGCCCCTGCTCCTCGGCAAGCATGACCGCCGCACCGCCGTTGATCACGTCACCGGAATGTTGAGAGATCAGCAGGATCGAGCCGGCGGCGCCGCAGACCTCGGCGATGCCATCCAGGATCAGGTCCGCCGATGGCGCCGCAAAGACATCGCCCACAACATTGGCGTCGAGCAGGCCCTCGCCGACGAAGCCCATGGCAATTGGTTCGTGGCCGGAGCCATTGCCGATGAGCAGCGTCACTTTCGAGTTGTTGTTTTTGGGTTGCCGCCGGACGACGATGCGCTTGTCATGGCGGCCGAGCGCGACCTGCGGGAAAGCAGCCACAAAACCGTCGATCATGTCGTCGACCATGGTCTCCTGACTGTTGAACAGCTTCTTCACATCCCCACCTCGTTGGCCAGTGCACGCAGGATCAGGCAGACGGATGTGGCACCCGGATCGACGTGCTGCCTGCCGGCATTCTCGACGTAACGGGCACGCCCGCGCCGCGCCGCCATGTCGCGCGTCGCGTCGCGTCCGGCTTCGGCTGCATCGGCTGCGTCGTCGATGCTGCGGCCGGCCTGGAGCGCCGAGACGGCCGGATCCAGCGAATCGACCATGCTTTTGTCGCCAACCTCCGCCCTTCCGAGTTTTCGGATGCGCTCCAGGGCCCGGTCGAGGTGATCGGCCAGCTTTTTTCCGCTGCCGTTCAGATAGAGCTCGATCTCATGCAGGATCAGTCCGAAAAGCGTTCCGGCGGCACCCCCGGAAGCCCGCATGAACGCCTTGGCCTGTCGTCCGTCATCGGCCTTTGCCGCGGCCGTTAAACCCCGCACCATCGTGCTGCCGTGATCGCCGTCGCCGATCGCTGCGTCGAGATCATTGAGGCGCGACTGCTCCTTCGTGAACAGCGGCATCAGGCGGTCGAAAAAGCGCCTGGCCGTCATGGAAATGTCGCTTTCACATACTGCAGCGCCTGGCCGGCCGCCTCGGTCGGATCCGGTTCCAGCGGGCGCCAGATATTCAGATCCGCACTGGTCGGATGCCCCGGAACGACGAACATCTCGGCGGTGATCCAACCGTCATAGCCGATGTCGCGCAGAGCGCCGGCAACGGCCTCAAAATCGAAATGGCCGTTGCCAGGCGTGCCGCGGTCATTGTCCGACACGTGGAAATGCGCGAGCCGGTCGCCGGCTGCTCGAATGGCGGCGGGCGCATCCTTTTCCTCAACATTCATATGGAACGTGTCGAGAAGCAGACCGATATGCGACGACCCGATCGTATCCACATAAGCGATGCCTTCCTCGGCGGTATTGATGAGATCGCTCTCAAAACGATTGAGCACCTCGATGCCCAGCACAATCCCTTCCTGCTGCAACAGGGAATCCAGCCGGCCAAGGACCTCAGCGGATCGCGCCGCGCGGCCCGGTTTGTCGTCCGGGTCGAAAACACCCCAAGGGGCGGCCAGCACACCCGCAAGCCGGCGCGCGCCCAGTTCAGCGGCGATGCGTATCGCGTTTTCCAACGCGGTCTGCGCAGTATCGCGTATCTCGGAGTCGGGCGACGTCGGATCCTCATGCGCGGCAAGGCCGGTCGAACAGGTGATCTCAAGTCCGCGATCACGCGCCGCATTATTCAGCACACCCGCCCGCTCATGTCCGATACCCAGCAGCGAGATCTCTACGCCGTCAAAACCCAGATCGGCGACCACCGACATGATCGGATCGATCTCGTCGGTCCAGCGGGTCATCCAAAGCCCGGAATGTATGCCATATTTCATGAAGTAGAGCCCAATTTGTAAATACAGATTAGTGCAAATCAAATCATGCCGTCAACCGGCCGAAACCGTCCGGAGCAGCTTTCGGTTGATCTTGCCGGAGGAGGTCATTTCGAAACGATCGACGAACTCGATCTCCCGCGGCGCCTTATAGGGCGCCAGCCGGGTGCGCACATGATCGGCAAGTTCCCGTTCAAGAGCAGGTGATGCACCGTCGCTGTAGTCGTCCGCCAATCGGACAAACGCCTTGACGATGGCCCCGCGTTCGGCATCCGGCTTGCCCACCACGGCGGCCTCGGCGACCGCCGGATGGGCGATCAGGCATTCCTCGATCTCCGACGGACCGATGCGGAAGCCGGACGACTTGATGAGATCGTCGGAGCGGCCCTTGTACCAGAAGTAGCCATCCTCATCCCGCACCGCCAGATCGTGGGTCCGCATAAAGTCGCCGAGCCGCAGTTCCGTTTCCTTGTCCGGATTGTTGAGGTAGCCCAGATACCGCGTCGGCGCGTCGGCTGTCGTGACGATCTCGCCGATATCGCCGGATGGCACCCGCTGCCCTTCCTGGTCGACAAGCAGCACGCTGTGCCCGGGATAGGCGAGGCCCATCGATCCGGCCCGACGCGGGTAGAGCCGGGCGCAATTGCCGATCAGGTGGTTGACCTCCGTCATCCCGTAAAACTCGTTGCAGACGACGCTAAGCCTGTTTTCGGCCCATTCCAGGATCTCGGCGGCCAGAGCCTCGCCGCCCGTGCATATGACCCGCAGGGCAAGATCGTGTTCGCCGCGCGGATCGGCAGTTTGCGCCAGGCGGCGGATGGCACTCGGCGCCAGGAACGTATGGGTCACTTGATGCCGCGCCATGAAGGCAAAGGCCCATTCCGCCTGGAAGCGTGCCTCGGAGGTTACCACGGGCCGACCGGCAAGCCAGGCCGGAAACAGCATGTCCAGGAGACCGCCGACCCAGGCCCAGTCGGACGGCGACCAGTAAACCGCATCCGTGTCCTCCAGCGCCAGGTCGAAGAACAGGTTGATCGACGGTCGATAGGACGCCAGGACCCGATGGCCGTGCAGAATGCCCTTGGGCATGCCCGTCGATCCGGAGGTGTACATGAGCAGAGCCGGATCGTCGGCGCCTGTCAGATCCGGCGTGAAGTCGAGCGGCGGCGGTGTGCGCAGGACGTTGGTCAGGTCCTCTTCCTGCCCCTGACACGAAGCGACCAGAACATGATCGAGATGCGGAAACAGCACTTGCGCCTGATCGCGCAGCGGCGCCCAAGCGGTTTCGGTGGTCAACAAAACCCGGGCGCGACAATCGTTGAGCGCATGGGCGAGCGTGTCCGGTCCGTAGAGTTGCGACAACGTCACCGCGACGGCGCCGATCTTGCAGATCGCCATATGGGCAATCGCCGTTTCCGGGCGCATGCCACAATGAAGCCCGATATAATCGCCGCGACCAAATCCCAGCTCCCGAAGACGCACCGCCAGCGCCGTCGCCGCGTCGTCCACTTCGGCGAAACTGTAGTGAATCATGGTGCCGCCCGGCTCCTCGATACTGATCGCCCTGCGGTTCCGATCCGCCGGCCCGAGATAGCGGCCAACGGTCATCGCGTAGATGTTGCAATCCGGCGGAATGATGATCTGCAGACCTTTGTCGGTTTGCACCAGGCCGATTCGCGAGAGCGCTTCCGCAGTCCATTCTGTCAATGGTTTCAATATCTTGCCCTCATTTGTCAGGCCGCTCGCACAGCAACGGTCAATACCGGTCGCTGCGGTCCAGCGGCAACCAGTTGAACCTGATCACCCTGCTGTCGGGGATCGGCCAGGCGGCAGACCGCCAGATTGTCCGCCCCGGCAAATCGGACAAGGGCGAAGTCACCGTCGACGCCGGTCGTGCGATGCAGAATCGTCGCTTTTCCGGAGAGCGTCTTCCACCCGAAGGCTGGCGGTCGGTTGCCTTTTTGCTGGCAGGTACAGGAGCGCTCAGGTGGGAAAGTGACTCGCTCACACAGGGTGCACATCCTGGCGTTGGCCACGCCGTCGCACAGACCTTGCAGGTATGGCTGGAGCGCCCCCTCACCGAGCTGGTATGCGAGTGTCAGTTGATGCTTCAATGTTCGGCTCCTGCGAAGACTGTCACCGCACAAACGGTCGCGATGCCGCCGTGGGTATCGGCGATGGCCACTGGCGGTTTTTCGCGCAGTTGCAGCGTTTCGTGATAGACACCATCGATTTGCCGGGCACAGGTCACGGCCTGCGCCACGCCCGTCGCACCGGCGGGCGCACCCTGCCCCAGCAGCCCACCGGAGGTATTGACCGGAAGACGTCCGCTCGGGGTGAAACCGCCCGACCGGTGTTCGCTCAGAAAGTCCTCGGAAAGCCCAAGCGCTTCGATCGCCTGAAGCTGCGCTCCGGAATAGGCGTCATACACCTCGGCAAGGGCGATTTGACGGTGCGGTCGTTCGATCCCGGCCATCGCATAGGCACGCTGGGCGGCAAGCCGCTTGCCGGCGAAGAAACCGGCATCGGATCGGTCTCCCAGCCGCACCCGGTCATTGGCGCTGCCGATGCCGATGATACGGGCGCACCGTCGCCGGTCCGCCGGTGCGCTATCGGGGTTTGCCAGGATGAGCGCCGCCGCCCCGTCGCTGAGCGGCGAACAGTCGAGGCGGCGATAGGGATCGGAGATCACCGGAGAGTTCCTTACGTCATCCGATGTTACGTCAAGTGGTAGATGCGCCAGTGGATTGCCGCGTGCGTTGGCCCGGTTCTGGACGGCAATCGTCTCGAAATCGCCCGTCCGGGCGCCGCATCGTGCCATGAAGGCCTTTGCCGATAACGCATAGAGGGCCGTCGCCGTGACGCCGGTCATGCCATCGGTCCAGGCATCGAAGGAAAACCCATACAGCTCGGAAACGGCAGCACCGCTCAAATAGGATGCCGATGCCTCGAAGCCGATCACGGCAACACGCCTCGCAGCCCCCGACAGGATGAGGGACGCACCGGCATGGATCGCGAGCTGACCCGTCGCGCCGCCGCCTTCAACACGCTGACAGGATACGCCGTGCAATCCACAATCGTCGGCAAGCACCGAAGCCGGGTTGAGCTGAAAGGAAAAGAAATCGCTCTCGCTGCCGACCACCAGGGCATCGATATCGGTGCGATCGATCCGTGCGGAGACAAGCGCCTCGTCCAGGGCTTCTGCGGCCCAGTCGCGAAAACCGCTGCCGTCCTTGCGACGGTTGAATGCGGTCATGCCTGTCCCGGCGACCAAGACCATTCCTCACTCCCTGACGGTGCGAGGAAACGTCAAGTAGGCGGATTTGTCAATACAAATTACTCAATATCATTGTGGATCTCCGGCGCGGTGTCATGCTCACATGGAATTGCCGCGTTCCATGCGGCAACGACGCGCCATACTGCATATTTGCGCGGGTGTTGTCACAAGGTCTCTGCGCTGCCCCGGTCCGGGTTTCCCGCCGGCTCGACAACAAAAGCGCTGTTGCTGGACGGATCCTGCTTCAGGTCGCGAAATGCGCCGCCAGCGGACGCCAGTACCGTTGGTTCCAGCCCTCCGCCAAATGGTCGGCCGTCCCGTCCGGACACCCTGTTTGGTCGAGTGTCACGCGCGTTGCCTCGCCTTCGGCCTCGAATGTGATGCGCAACAGCGTATAGACACCCGGATCCCAGGCATTGACCCGCCACGCCTGAACGATCCGTTCGTCCAGCTCCACCTCTATGTTGCGCGCGACGATCTGTCCGTCGTGCATTTCAGCGAGCCCGCCCGGGCGGCTGTCGATCTTCGACGCGCTCCCGGTGAAGGCACTGTGCTCCCTTTCATCCATAAAGGTTCGAAACACCTGATCCGGTCGGGCGCTTAAGACGACTTCCTGGTGGACGTGGGTCGACATTGGTCTGCTCCTTGTCTTGGGTGCTTGCCAGCGGCATAATGATATTCAACCAAATGGTTGAGGATTATGCAAGATGGCAAAGACTGCAAGCGTTCAGAGGGATCAGCGGGAGGAGCGGCTCGATCGGGTTTTCCACGCGCTGTCCGATCCGACAAGACGCGCCTTGCTCAGGCGGCTTTCAGTCGCGCCTGAAAAGGTAACGTCCCTGGCCGCGCCGTTTGACATGTCGCTCAATGCCGTGTCCAAGCACCTGAAAACATTAGAGAAAGCTGGCTTGATCGAACGCGACACCCAAGGGCGCACAAGCATATGCTCCTTGCAGCGTGCGCCGCTAGAGTCCGCCCAGGCTTGGCTCGATCACTATACACGGTTCTGGGATGAGACGCTTGATGCCCTGAGCGTTCATATGAAGCATCGCACTGGCGCTGGAGACAAATCGGAGGATTCTGGTGATGCCGAAGGGTGATCCGGATCAGGCGCTGTCACTGGTGGTGCGCAGGACGGTTCGCGGCACTCCCGAAGAGGTCTTTCGCGCCTGGACCGACCCGACCCAATTGCAAAAATGGTGGGGCCCGCAGAGCGTCGAATGCAGCGATTGCACGATCGACCTGCGCATCGGAGGCGCCTACCGGATCGGCAATCGCTTTGCCGACGGATCCGTCATCTGGATTTCGGGAGAGTTCCTGCGCATCGAACCACCCCACATGATCGAATTCACCTGGCATCGCGAAACCGGTGGAGCCGACCACGGACCCCTCGAAAAGGTCTGCGTACGCCTTACGGACCGTCAGGGCATGACGGACGTGGTGGTGGAACACAGCCGGATCCGCGATCAAACCGTCTATCGATCCCACCGGGACGGATGGCTGGGCTGCCTTGACGGACTCGCGCGTTACTTAGGAGAGGCTTGAGCCGGTCGCGCCGGATTGCCTTTGACGGTTGCACCGGCGGGGACGTCGCGTGTAACCACACTGCCGGCGCCGATGATTGCGCCGTCGCCGATCTTGATGCCGGAGAGGATCACCGAGCCACCGCCAATCCAGACATCTCTCCCGATGGATACCGGTTTCGCGATCTCCAGGCCGGCAGCCCTTTCGGCCCGATCGGCGGCATGCTCGGCGCAATATATCTGTACCGTCGGTCCGAGCATGGAGCCGCTGCCGATGTCCACCCGGGCGGTGTCGAGCACCACGCAGCCGGCGTTTAAGTATACGGACTCGGCAAGGAACAGGTTTCTGCCATAGGCGCAGTGGAACGGCGCTTCGATGCGTACCTCCTCGCCTACGGAACCCAGAAGGCCCCGCAGCTTGGGACCCAGCTGTCCGCGTTGCCGCGGCGGCAGCTGATTGTGTTCGTGGACAGCCTCCATGGCGAGGTCGCGCAAATCCTCCAACTCGGGATCGATGCACGTATACCAATCCCCTGCTTCCATCTTCTGACGCTCGGTTCGCGCCATCGCGAATATGCCTCACCCTTTTGGTTCGATGGCCCAACATGACAACGATCCATCTGCCCGGCAAGTCACGGCTCGGAGAATGCCGTCACAATTTGACTTGTGCCGCCAAGACGGCCTGATAGAGTCGCGTTTTGGCTGCTTTCGCGAACGGAAACATCTTGCCCATCGGTTCCAACAACGCCGGCCCGATTCCCGCTTTCACGCCACGCGGCCCGGGCCACCAGTTTGTGCTTTACGGCGACAGCTGCGCCGGTATTGCCGGGCACCTGCACAGCGAAAATCTCCGGCGAGTCAATGATGTGGTGATGCGGCTTGGCCCGTCACCCGAGTTCATCATCTATCCCGGCGACGAGGTGATCGGGCTCACCGACAGCGAGGAGCAACTTCGCGCACAATGGCTGCACTGGTGGGATGTCGAAATGGCCGGTCCTCGGTCCCTTTCCGTGCCCATCTACAATTGCCCGGCCAATCATACGGTTTACGATGCCATGAGCGAGCGCGTGTACCGGGAGATGTGCCCGCACCTGCCGCAGAATGGACCGGACGATCAGCGGGGATTGTCCTATTTCGTGCGTCAGGACGAGCTGTTGCTGGTAATCGTCAACACCATGTGGACCGGGCTTGGCGGCGAAGGCCATCTGGAAACCGATTGGCTGGAATGGGTTTTGAAGGACAACGCGGACGCCCGGTGGAAGTTTGTCATCGGTCATCACCCGGCGTTTCCGGTCAACGGCTATACCGGTGATTATCAGCGAACCATCGGATCCGAGTATCGCGACGGGTTTTGGCGTCTGCTGGTCGAGCACCGCGTATTTGCCTATCTGTGCAGCCACATCCTGGCATTTGACACACAGGTGCATCAGGGCGTCCTGCAGATCACCACGGCCGGTGCCGGTACGGCTTATCGCATGCCCCAGGACGTCGAATACCTGCATTGCGTTCAGGCGTGCATAGACGGGGATGGGCTGCGTTACCAGGTGTTGGACGATGAAGGTATGTGTCGCGAGCGGTTGCAGTGGCCGCCTCCGATCCCTTCGTCCGATTCCTGGTCGGCCTTGGATCCGAATCGAGTTTCGACGGCGGATCCAGTCCACGCCTTCCGATTTTCCGGAAACTTGGGCCAGGCGAAAACGGCCAGACGCCAGACGATGCTGTCAATGACACCGCGCGACGGGGGACTGGACGGACTGTGGATTGGCCTTCAGGGCAAGGAGGCGCTCCTGACGGTCATCATGGCCCCCTGGCGCGGCAACAGCCCGCATGTCTGGATTGGCCCGGCTTTCAACGCCGCGCGCGATTTCGATGTCCAGTTAGCGCTGCACAATGGCATGGGTCCGGGTGGTGTTTTATGGCGTGCCGGTGACGGCGATCCTTGGTCGACCATGGCGGGAGCCTCTCCATGGGGCTCCGAACGCCTCGATTGGAGCGGCCGCTGGACGGTCGGCCACGCCGGTCAATCGGATCGCATGCCCTTTGTCGGTCAAGACCTGCATGTGCGCGCTTTTTCAGGCCCGTCCGGTGTTTAAGCGACCGTCGACAGCACCACGCCGAGGCCCGCGGAGACCCCCAGCACAGCCACCATGTTCCAATGCAGGCGCAAAAGCAGAACACCGCAAAGGACGGCCAGCACACATACCCGCCAGTCGAGCGTCACCAGGTCCGGGAGCCAAAGTGTAAGCGGCCCGAGTTCGGTTCGAGCAACATCCGCGAAGAAGACGTGAAGGGCGAACCAGATTGAAAGGTTGAGAATGACCCCAACGACCGCCGCAGTGATGCCCGCGAGCGCACCGCGCAAGCGTGGTTGCGCGCTGATCCATTCAATGTAAGGCGCACCGGCGAAGATCCACAGAAAGCACGGCGCGAAGGTCACCCACAGGGTGATCGCGGCGCCCGCCAGTCCGAGTGCCAGTCCACCCTCTCCGAAGGCCGACAGAAAGCCGACGAATTCGGTCACCAGGATGAGCGGCCCGGGCGTTGTTTCAGCCAGACCGAGCCCGTCCATCATGGCGCCGGCGGTCAGCCAGCCATGCAGGCTGACAACGTCCTGTGCCATATAAGCCAGCACCGCATAGGCGCCACCGAACGTGACCACCGCGAGTTTTGAAAAGAACAGCCCCAACTCGGTCAAAATCGAGGCGTTCGACAGTCCTGCCACGGTGAGGACGGGAAGCCACCAGATCGCCAGCCACAGGACGATCGTTGCGAAGGTGCGCCGGTTGGAGATCCGGGCGCTTGGTTGGTCCTCGACGGCGTCAGCGGGCTGCCTACGGCTGAAGAAAAAGCCGTAGAATGCGGCGGCCAGCACGATCAGCGGGAACGGGAGAGACAGAAAAAAGATTCCGACGAAGGCCAGCGCTGCGATAAGCCAGTGCGCGCGTTGTTGAAGCGCCTTGCCGGCGACCCGCAACAGCGCTTCGATCACGATGATCAGCACTGCCGCCTTGACGCCAAGAAACAGAGCGCTGACAAGCGGCACCTGGCCGAGATAGGCGTAAAGAACGGCCAGACCGAGCATGACCACCGCTCCGGGAAGCACAAACAACAGACCGGCAATCAGGCCTCCCGCTACACCGTGAAGCCGCCAGCCCGAATAGGTGGCAAGTTGCATTGCTTCAGGTCCGGGTAGCAGCATGCAGAAGCTTAAGGCGCTGAGAAACTGCCGCTCGCTCAACCAGCCGCGCTGCTCGACAATCATCCGGTGCATCAGAGCGATCTGCGCAGCCGGCCCGCCGAAGGACAGAATGCCGATGCGTGCGAATACACCGGTCGCCTCGCCGAGTAAGACGTGCTCCCGGTTTTCGGTCGGCGGCGTTTCCGTGACGTCCATGACCTCAGTTCCTGGCCAACGCCGAGGGCCAGTCGTGTCCCTCGTCTGTCGCGTCGCGGGCCCAGCGATAGAACGCATCGTAGAGCAGCATACCGGCATCCAGTTGGGCAAGATCGTCGCGATACATGCGCGACAGGCCGAGTGAGGCTGCCAGCAGTCCGGCGGCTTCCGGCGCCAGGTCATGCCGATTTGTGTCCGCACCACGGACGATCTCTGCCATGCGAACAAGCGGTTCCGTCTTGAGCCGGAACTCCGCCAACATCGTATCGAAGGTGCATTGCTCGTCCCGATGACTCCAGAAGACATCTTCCACATCGAACGGTGTGGCACCGAATTTCTCGGCGACGCCGAGAATCTGTGAGGGCGCTACAAACAGGAACCGGGCGGAGCGGTCGACAAAGCGGCGGATTAGCCAGGGGCATGCGACACGATCGATTTTCGGTCGCTGGCGGGTCACCCAAACCGTACGACCTTCGCAGTCCCGCCGGGGAATGGCTTTCTCCGGCACCATCGGCAGCCCCGCTTCGCGCCAGCCGACCCGGCCCGCTTCGAGGCTTTCGGCACGGATGCCGCGGTCGCGTAGCACCGCGGCCGCACCCTGCCCCAGCTTGAGGCCACGGTGACAACAGACCACGACACGATGGTGTTGCAGCCTCGGCACCAGTGTTTCGATACGTTCATATGGATGCCGGATGGCGGTGGGGAGGAGGCAGGGATCGGCCTGGAAATCATCGTCCGCGCAGACATCAATGAGAATCGGCGCTTCCGGCGTTCCGATCAGGCGGTAAAGTTGGGAAACAGTTATCTCGGTAGGCGACGGCATGACGCATCCTTCCTCGTAATGTACGGTTGGACACGAATCTTGGGCTGTCGCCTCACGGGGCGTTCGCAGACCCCATGGCTGTGTTGTTGCAGTATTCACCGCCTCCGGTCAAGGCTTTTGGCCCTGTGTTCCGCACCAGCGATCTTATCCCCGGGGGCAGCCGTCATTATGTCGCTATCGCCAAACGTCACAGGAGTGTCACGCAATGACCGGGTCGAAATACAGCTTTAAGCCGGTCACAGAAGCCGACCTGCCGTTGCTGCGTCAGTGGCTCAGCACACCGGAAGTGCGCAAATGGTGGGGCGATCCGGATCGTGAGATCGCCCTTATCCAAAAGGACCTTGCGGAGAATCGCATTGTCAATCTGATCGTGCTTATCGGGGACCGGCCGTTTGCCTACGCTCAGCACTACGATGTGCGGGAATGGCCTCAGTCGCATATGGAGCACCTGCCCCCTGGAAGCCGGGCCATCGACACCTTTGTTGGCGATCCGGATATGCTTGGCGTCGGGCACGGCTCGGCTTATCTGCGCCAGCTTGCGGCAACGTTGATTGCTGACGGTGCTGCCGAAGTCGTCATCGATCCGGATATCGACAACCGGCGGGCCCGCCGGGCGTATGAGAAAGCCGGGTTTGTATCGCTGGGCGTGTTTGGCCCACCGGAGGATGCCAACCTCGTCATGCGTTTCGATCCACAATCGAACTGAGCACCCCTGCTTCAGCAAATCCTTTGCGGTGCATTCGGCTCTAAATCATTGACAAAAAATATCCATGATATAAATTATCCACGAATTGGAGGTAGGCATGAAACTGAGCGATGGCGTGGAATGGTCGATCCATTGCGTGATGGTGCTGGGTGGCCTGCCGGACGACGCAACACTGTCGGGCCGGGCGCTGGCGGAGTTTCACGGCATTCCGGAGAGCTACCTCCTCAAACATCTGAAGCTACTGGTCGCGGCCGGCCTGTTGCAATCCGTCCCGGGACCGCGGGGCGGTTACCGGCTGGCCCGTGGTCTCGATGACATCACGCTGCTGGATATCGTCGAGGCGGTGGACGGCCGGCGACCGGCCTTCCGCTGTACAGAGATCCGTCGCCGCGGTCCGTGCGGCCTCGACGACAGCGCCTATCCCTGCGCCTGCGGCATCAATCGGGCGATGTTACGGGCCGAAAAGGAATACCGCGCCGCGTTGGCGCGCGAAAACCTGAAAGACCTCAGCGAAGAGTTCATGGCCGGAGCTGATCCGCGCTTTCTGGTGCTCGGCGGCAAGTGGTTGCAGGACAATACAAGGATACAGAAGCCATGAGAGTTTTCGTGACCGGAGCCACGGGTGTCCTCGGGCGGCCTGTTGTGCAGAGTCTGACCAACGAGGGTCACACGGTCCAGGCGCTGTGCCGTTCAGCGAGCAATCGCGCACAGCTAACCGCGATGGGTGTGACACCGCAGGAGGTCGATCTTTTCAATCCGTCTGAACTCGCCGAGGTGCTTGTCACCTGCGACACCGTTCTGCACCTGGCAACCAGCATTCCCGCCACCAATGCCATGAAGAAGTCGGGCATATGGGCGCAAAACGATCGCCTGCGCCGCAAGGGCACGCGCTCTATCGTTGCGGCCGCAGAGGCGGCGGGCACCATTAAGACGTTGCTTTATCCAAGCGTGTCGTTTTTCTACGGCGATGGCGGTGACTCGTGGCTCGATGCTTCGAATGCCAAGACCGAACCCACTTCTTTCCTGAACTCGACCCTTGATGCGGAAAACAGCGTGGGCGCTTTTCGGGACGCCAGCGACGACCGTCGCGGCATCGTCCTGCGCTTCGGTGCTTTCTACGGTCCGGCTTCGCCGGATAGCCTGCAGGTACTCGATATGGCACGCCGCGGTCTTTTCATGCCGATCGCCGGTCCATCCGCATACAAATCGATGATCTGGATCGATGACGCAGCCTCAGCGGTTATCGCCGCGCTCGAGTCCGCGAGGTCCGGAGTGTACGATGTCGTGGAAGACCAACCGTCGACACAGGCCGAAGCCGCAAAGGCACTGGCGGCCGCCGTCGCACGGCCAAGGCTGCGCCATCTACCGCGTTGGCTTCTGCGCCTGGCTCTTCCCGGCGAGTTGCGTGAGGTGCTGGGACGCAGCCAGCGCGTTTCGAACACCCGCTTCAAAGAAGCAACGGGTTGGAGTCCCGCCGTTCCGTCGCAGGCGGACGGATGGCGGCTAATGGACAGCGCCGTTGGAGAAACGACGATGGGTCACGCAGCCTGATACGGATGACGCCAGCAGCGCTACGATGCAAGCTCCGGCAGCAGGTTCGCAAAATCGGGACCGACGGGCACGATGCCAAACGGATTCAATGCTTTGATGGAAAAGTAACCGGCCTTGATGTGGTCCATATGCACGGTCTTTCCAATGGCTTCGATCGCCAATAGGCGCCGCAGGTAGCCCTGCAGTGCCGGATAGTCGGCTATGCGCCTCAGATTGCATTTGAAGATCGTGACGTAGGCCGCATCGAACCGGATCAAGGTTACGAACAGCCGGATATCGGTTTCGGTGAGCGCGTCGCCGAACAGAAACCTCCGCCCGTCTCCGAGCCGTGCCTCTATGTCATCGAGCGTCGCGAACACTTCGGTGACGGCTTCGTCATAGGCTTTCTGCGTCGTGGCAAATCCTGCCCGATAGACGCCGTTGTTCAAGCAATCATAGAGCCGGTGGTTGAGGGCATCGATGTCAGACCGCAGCGTGTCGGGTCGCAGATTGACCGAGGCGTCGCCGAAAGCGTCGAACGATCGATTGAGGATCCGCACAATGTCGGCCGATTCGTTGTTGACGATCGTTTTTTCATGCTTGTCCCACAGCACCGGCACCGTGGCCCTCCCAGTGTAACCGGAATCGGCGTGGGTGTAGAGCTCATGCATATAGCGGGCGCCGAGTTCGGGATCAGTTCCGGTAGCGCCCGGGAACGTACCGAACCGCCATCCCTGTTCGGTCAGCACCGGTTCCACGACAGACACGGAAATGACGTCCTCAAGCCGCTTCAGCGCGCGTACGGCGAGCGCTCGTGACGCCCACGGGCAGGTGTAGCCAATATACAGATGATAGCGTCCGGGCGCAGCGGGCAATGCCTCTTGCCCTTCCGGACCCGGCTCCCCGTTCGCAGTCACCCACCGCCTGAAACTGGAGACTTGCCGCAGGAACCGTCCGTCGTCGTCCTCGTCCTGGACCGGCTGCCATTCGGCTGCCCACTTTCCGTCTACAAGCATGGATTTGTTGGTCTCCGGGTAACGCGTCTGACCGATGTTACGCGATCCGGAGTTCAGTGTATCGCCAAGACTTGTGACTGATAGTCAATATCTGATGAACAACAAAAGCTCAGGATAGATCCCGATGATCTTCGCACGAATCGCCATGTTGCTCTTTATGTGTGCGGTCAACACGGCTGCGTGGAACAGCCTCGCGACGGCCGCCGAGCGCGTCGTCCGTCAGGATCTGGAGCGGGTTTTCGACGACGCGGGTGTTGCTGGCACGTTCGTTTTGTTCGACGTCACTGCCGATCGGCTGATCCTGGTGAACCCGGACCGTGCCGATCGACGTTTCTTTCCGGCGTCGACGTTCAAGGTGGCCAACAGCCTGATCGCCCTGGCAACCGATGTGGTGGCCGATGAGAACGAAATCATTCCCTTCGGTGGGAAACCACAACGCGTCAAGGCTTGGGAAGCCGATATGTCGATGCGTGACGCCATAGTCATCTCCAATGTCCCGATATACCAGGAATTGGCCCGGCGGATCGGGCCGCAGCGCTATCGCGAATGGCTGTCGCGGCTCGCATACGGTAACGCGCAGATAGGCAGTCGACACCAGGATTTCTGGCTGGTCGGCCCACTTGCTATCAGTGCCGTCGAGCAGGTTAGCTTTCTGGCACGCCTGGCGCGATCGAGGCTTCCGGCTGCCGTAGACAATCAGCGAACCGTCCACGACATTCTGCGCATCGAAAAGTCCGGTCGCCGGGTGCTTTACGCAAAATCGGGCTGGACGACTGCCCCCGATCCACAGATCGGGTGGTGGGTCGGCTGGATCGAGGATCAACACACCGGCAACATCACTGCGTTTGCCCTCAATCTCGATGTCGCCGGACAGCGTACTGTCGGTCTGCGTGAACCGTTAGCGCGTCATCTCCTCGTGGAACTCGGATACTGGGATCCGAGTTGAGGCGCGGCCGTTGGATCGGCGGCGCCTATTCAACCGTGATCGTAATCACATCCGAAGCGACGGGAGGATCATGGGGAATATGGTCCTTGTCGCCCAGGACAAGTTGCAATGTGTGCGTGCCCGGAGGCAACTCGATGGTGGTCTCGGTCTGACCGCCGCCGAAGTGAATGTTGTTCTCATCCGCCGGAAGACTGTAAACAAATTCGTCGGCACCTTCTTCGCCCTGCCCCAGCGGCGGGCGATTGATCAACAGGTGATGATGGCCGGTTTTCGGAACGTCTACGCCGGCCGGTGCGATCCCCATGCCCGACAGGCCGAAGACGATATTTACCGGTGACGAGACGGTTGCACCGTCTTCCAGGTTCACGAAATAGACCCGGGCACCCGGTTCTGAGGGCGTCTCGCCGGCGTGGGCACCCGCCGCCACGGCCAGCCACAGGAACGTCGTGATAGCGATGGCTTTGTGCATTTGAGAAACCTCTGTTTGTTTGCCGCCGCTTTACATAGGCCGCGCGCTTAACGGCTCCACGCACTTGCGTGAACAATTGCGTGATGAAGGGAGAAGAGACGTTTCGATCGAGATCGAAACATGTTGCGCTCGCTGGATGCCAAAATCGGATTGCAACAAGGAATCCGACCAATGATCACATGTTTTATTCGCTACGAAATCGACCCGACCAAGAAGGACTGTTTCATCCAATATGCGCGCAATTGGGGCACGGCAATTCCGCGCTGCGGTGCGGATCTGGTCGGCTACTTCGCACCGCATGAAGGTTCAAGCACCCTCGCCTATGGTGTCTACCACGTTGAGAGTCTCGCGGCTTACGAACAGTACAGGCAACGGTTGGCTGCCGATCCGATCGGTCGCGAAAACTACGCATTCGCCCAGCGGGACAAGTTTCTGCTGCGCGAAGACCGGACTTTCCTGACCTTGGTCTCGGCGCCTTGAGCTGCGTGGTCACGGCGTTCGGAATCGGCAGTTTATCGGCGTGCCGCCCAAAGCGCGCCGCGCTCAAAGATCGTGCGCATCTGGGGTACGTTGAACTCATCAGCGACGTGGCCAAGTGAACTGTAGAACACGCGCCCTTTGCCGTAACGCCGTTTCCAGACCACGGGTATTTCCACCCCATCGATTTCGTCGAAATAGGTTCCGTCAAAGCGGGTGGTTGCCAGCACTTCGTTGCTCGGATCGACATGCATGTAATACTGCTCGGAACGATAGTCGAAATCGTCGATCCCGGCGACGATCGGGTCGTCAGACTTGGTGATGACCACACGGTAGTCGATGATGTCACCGGGATGTGCCACCCACTGGCCGCCGGTCATGAACTGATATGCCGGTTCTTGGCGAAATGAATCGCACATCAGTCCATGAAAACCGGCGAGACCGCAGCCGGACCGGACGGCCGCCAGCAGACCGTCCAGCGGCTGTTTGTCAATCGTCGACATAGTGATTGCCGGAACGATCAGATCGTAGCGGACGAGATCCGGATCGGCGAAGACCTCCGTTTTATTTTCGACCACGACCTCAAACCCGTGCGTGCGCAGAATATCACTCACGACATCGGCGCTGCGTTCGGGTGTGTGGCCTTCCCAGCCTCCCCATACGATCAGGGCTTTTTGGGTCGTCATGGTTCAATGCCTTTTCTGTTGGAGAGTGCCGAATGCTGCACGGTCCAGTGATAATGCAGCACATCGATCAATAGAACAGCCAGGTCTGAGTTGCCTGGCTTGGGATCTCGGCCGGATAATTGAAATCGGCTAAGAAATCGCCATGATGCGCGGCATTGATGGAGGCGAGGACGTGCAGCTACTGCAACCGAGGCAGATCGACATTTTAAAGATGGCGCGCCGGGACGGCCGCGTCGAAGTCGACAAGCTTGCCGGGTATTTTGGCGTGACCCCACAAACCATCCGCAAGGATCTGAACGAGCTCTGCGACCTTGAAAAGCTGCAGCGCGTTCACGGCGGCGCCGTTTTTCCGTCCAACACCGTTAACCTCGCCTATCAATCGCGCCGCGAGTTGGCGTCCGATGCGAAACTGCGGATCGGCAAGACTGTGGCCGGGCTGATCCCCAACAACTCGTCTATCATCCTCAATATCGGCACGACGACCGAACAGGTGGCGCAGGCGCTGCGGCAGCATGAAGGCTTGCTCGCCATCACCAACAATCTGAACGTCGCCTTCATTCTGTCTGAAACCGAAGGGACCGAGGTGGTAGTGGCCGGCGGCATGGTGCGCAAAAGCGACCGCGGCATCGTCGGGGCAGCCGCGATCGATCTTATCCGCCAGTTCAAGGTGGATGTCGCGGTCATAGGAGCGTCGGCGATCGACGAAGACGGCGAATTGCTGGATTTTGACTACCGCGAAGTGCGCGTATCGCAAGTCATCATCGAGCAGGCCCGCAAAACCATCCTGGTCGCCGACGCTATGAAGTTCGAGCGCCGTGCACCGGTGCAGATTGGTCGTATCGAGGACATCGATATTTTTGTCACCGATGCGCAGCCGCCGGCTTCCTTTGCGGCGCGCTGTCGGGATTCCGGTGTCCAGTTGATCATTGCTCAGTGAGCAAGCGCTGCATTGCCAACTACCCGTTATCTGGACTCCGACCGATCCGAGTACCCGGTTCGTTTGGCGCTGTTTGCTAGCGCCACTTGATCGAGCATCCCATCGAATGATGCTGTTCCCGGGGTCCCTGCCCGGTTTCGGCGATCATCCGCATGGCCTGCAACAGTTCCGGCTTGCGATCCGTCGGATCGCCGAGCCGCGCGTCGTCGATGCGACCGCGATACTGAAGTTCGCCGTCCCGATTGAAACCGAAGAAATCCGGCGTGCAAACGGCGTCGTAGGCCCGGGCAACGCTCTGGTCCTCATCAACCAGATAGGGAAATGTGAAGCCGTACTTGTCAGCAAATTTTTTCATTTGCGGCGGGCTGTCGTCCGGATAGGCAGCGTAGTCATTGGACATGATTGCCACCACGCCAATGCCCTCGCGCTGTAGAGCCCTTGCATCTTCAGCGAACCTCTCGGCAATGGCCTTCACATAAGGGCAATGATTGCAGATGAACGCTATCAACAGCCCCTTGTCGCCCATCGCGCCGTCAAAGGTCTGTGATTTCCCATCCGGATCTCTCAGCTCGAAAGGCGGCGCCTTCCAGCCGAAATCGCAAATCGGCGTGTCTACGGCCATGGCTTCCTCCTGTGTTTCGGCGTTTCAAAGCACAGTGCAGAGGGGAATGCAAACTGGGTCCAGATGATGATGCGCCATTCGATTTGGGCTTTTTTCTCTTGTATCACCTCGAAGATCAGCAACGCTGAAATATACCATGGCGGTATTGAATGCGGTATACCAATCCGGTATTTCAAGACTTACCGAAACGCTGCGTTCATCCGGCCTTTGTTCAGCGCGTTTCGGCGCGCCGGGCGACGTCTCCTCCCTCCGTCCGCCCGGCGCCCCTCCCGCATCGAGCACTCCGGAGCCCGCCATGTTCGACACCGAATACCAGTTCGATGAAATGCCGCTGTCGATCGGCACGACGGAGATTGCCACATGCTCCGGGACTGCGCATTTGGAAGGCGAATCCGGGCCCCATGACTATGGCTTCACCGTGACCGGTATCGCCCTGGACGGCAGTGTGATCGGCAATTACTGCGACAAAAGAACCGTCCGCATTTCCAGACGCTCCGATGATCCTTTTTCTGCGATGGTGTTCCAGCTTCTGGCGCAGCGAATCGAAGGCGACCCGGCGGCAAGCGAATTCTTCTATAGCGCACTGCATGATCACCTTCATGAGGCCGCTTGAAACAGCGATGCACAGGCCCGATGAACACGGTGGGGGCGCGGTTCGGATCCGCTGTTCAAATGCCCTGCGTCTGTCGGTCCCGGCAGTGAATCCGAAGACAAGGGAAATCGGAGAGCGCCTGGATGCATTGGAGATCCTGATTTTTCGAGAACCGGATCCGAAAACTCGGTCTGTTTATGTGCGGCGATTCAATGCACTCTGGGAAGAGATAACGTAGTAACGACAACTCTCTTAAGGTTCATGCCCGATTGTCATGTGGACGCCGCAGTGACGCCGCAAACTGTACCGAAGCTCGACGAGGTGGGGTTCTTTGCGGCGGGTTGCCGCTGATCTTGGGAGAAACGCATGCGTACGATTCTGACTCTGATACTGACATCGATCGGCGCCGTGGCGCTTGTGTCCGGTGCGGGACTCGCTCAGACGCCTTCCGAGGCCCAACAGCAGGCGATCCGCTCAAGCTGCGTGAGCGATTACCGTGCCAACTGCGCCGGTGTGCCGCCGCACGGCATGCAGGCTCTTGCCTGTTTGGAGCAGCACGAAGCCAAATTGTCGTCTGCCTGCAAGTCGGCCGTCGACGCGGTAGGTTCGGGGGCTGCGACAGCGGCCTCTGGCGGATCGGCTCAGCCGGCAAGCGGCACCGCTGGCGCAACCGCACCCGCGACAGATGCAACCGCGGCGCCCGCCACCTCAGCCGAGGCTGGAGCCGGCGCAAGCGCTGCATCCGGTGCTATGCGACCGACGCCGCCGGGACCGGAACTCAGCTTCCGGCAGGAGATGCGCCTGGCGGCTAACGCCTGTGCGCGCGATTTTCGACTGTTCTGTCCCAATCTGCCGGTCGGCCACGGCAATGTGCTGTTCTGTCTGAAAGTAAATGGGGCGAAGTTAGACCCGCCGTGCCGCGATGCGCTTCGTGCTGCCGGAGTCGAGTTCTGACCCGGATACCAGGCTTGTATTTTAGCGCTCAGCGGTTCACTCCTGGCGGTAGGACAAACGCGAGTGACCGATGTGCCGGTGGATGTAACGATCGAACGGGCCGATTGGGCCCGTTTCGAAACTGTGATGGGGAAGAAAGGCGGCTGCGGCGGTTGTTGGTGCATGCTTTGGCGCCTGCCAGCCAAGCAAATGGAGGCCCAGAAAGGTGAGCAAAACCGCTTGGCCATGCGGTCGGTTTTCGAGCACGACGGGCCACCCGGTCTGATTGCGCTGGTGCGTCACGAGGATGGTGTTGTTCAACCGGCCGGTTGGATTCAGATCGCCGAGCGAAGTGCGTTTCCCCGTCTAACAACGTCTCGGATTCTCAAACCGCTCGATGACCTGCCGGTCTGGAGCGTCGCCTGTTTTCTGATCAAAAAGCCGTTTCGACGTCAGGGATTGTCGGTGGCTCTGCTGGAGGCGGCCTGCCGGTTCGCCCGCGACAACGGCGCAACTATCCTAGAGGGTTATCCGATCGATACACCAAAGCCGAATTACCCTCCGGTCTATGCCTGGACCGGATTGCTGCGCACTTTTGAAAGAGCCGGTTTCAGAGAAGTCGCCCGTCGGTCACCAACTCGGCCAATCATGCGCAAGACCCTGACGGACTGATCCCGCGCCCAACCCGCATCTATCCAGACTCAGGAGCATTTGCAGAGCCCACCCAATACAATGCCGCTATGTGCGGATCCCGTCTTGTCGTCACATTTGCTGACATTGTGTAACAGTGCCAATTTTGTTACCAAAAGACGCCGAAATGCATTGTGCTGCGGCATCCGCGTCTTACGGATCTCCCAGGGCGGCAAATGTGTTTGTCCGGCTAGCGGGCCCATGCGCGCGTTCGACACGCGACACCGAACCCGGGCGGGGGTCGGGGGCCCGCGAACATCTCAACAATGTCAGTGTTTCGCTTCGAAAAACGCCAACGCTTTGCGCAACCATTCACCGGGCGCCGAGATGGAACATGTCGCGCCAGTTCTGTTGAGTCATGCCGGCGCGATATTGTTGTTGCATCGCCGGATCGAGCACCTCGATCAGCAATCTGTTTTCGAGCCAGATCTCAATGCAATCAAAAGGTCCGCGATTGCAACGCCGGGCTAACCAGTCCTCGTTTTCCGCCCGAGCGATGATCGTGTCGCCGGACAGGGGTGAGCCGAGTGCGGCGTGAACAAAGGTCGGACCGTCCCATGATTCGCCAGTCTCGCAGGCGACCTGATGGCTGCCTGCGGTCAGTTGGTGGGTGATCGGATACACTTCGATCGCCGTGCCATCATCCTCTTGGGTGAAGGCGATCCAGGAGTCCGGAAAAGGTGGAAACGGCATCGCCTCGCCGCCAAGAAGCCCCGCCAGGAAACGGGCAATGCGTTCCGGATCGTCGGCGTTGATGGACAGGTGCAGCAATGCCATGCGATCTCCCGACAAAATGCGATTGACGTTAATCGGCAATTGCCCTGAATAAAGGCTTCCTGACAAACGGAAGGTTTTTCCGCGTCGCCTATACCGGAGCAAACCACTGCAATGACTTAAACTGAAGGGAAAAGGGATGGCAAGGATACGGCGTCCCGATTTGGCGCTTGCAATCGGATACGGAATCGGTGCACAAGGTTACCGACGCTGATTTGTTCGGTGCCTTCCTGTTCACAAAAAGAAAGACGCCGGCCACAGCCAGCGCCTCCCTGTTCAAACGTCGGTGGCAGTTCCGATTTAGAGCGATAGCCCTCAAGCAAGCGCACTAGTCGTCGCTGTCGCCAGCGTTTGGGTTCGACCACAGTCTCACCGGATGGTGGGTCTGAAGCCGGCGAACAAATCGCCCGAAAGCTCCTTGCTCGCGGTGCCCGTTCGGTGCATGCATTCACCTACCGGGCTCCTGTCCGCCACGCGGCTCCCTGGCTTGGTTCGTCAAGGACTTCCCATCCAGACCGCTCACAGGTTGCCGGGCTTACTCCGATCCGTTGTCTCCCAGTTGGCGTTTAGGAACTTCCCGGACCCGACGCTTGGATGATGCGATGAATTGTGTTTGCTGTCGAGTCCGCGAATTCCACAGTGGATAACTCAGGGGATAACTTCGCAAGTAAAACCGAGGACCCCGTCTAACCCGTTGCTATCGCTTGAACTATCTGTCTACACGAAGCCGGGATGACGGTATCCCACGTGCTTCCGATTGCGCGTCCTTCAGGAAAAATGCAAAAGCGGCATGACATTTTTTTAACGGCGTAATCTCCCGTCCAATTCAACTTGGAGCGTCTTCAATGGATCAGAGCAAGCGTGTGCGAAACATCGAGACCGAAACCGTCTACGACGGTTGGGCCACGCTGAGCCGGTCCTCGTTTGAATATCTGCGCCGTGACGGGACCTGGCAGCGACAAAGGCGGGAGGTATTCGATACCGGCCACGGCGCCTGCATCCTGCTTTACAACCTTGAGGCGCGCCGAATCGTGCTCACCCGGCAATTCCGCTTCGCGACCTATTGTGCAGGCTATAGCGATCTGCTTTTGGAGGTGCCGGCCGGACTGCTCGACGGTGCCTCGCCGGAAGACCGGATTCGCGCTGAAACCATGGAGGAGACAGGCTATCGCATCGGCGACGTCAAACAGGTCTTCGAGGCGTTCATGTCGCCCGGCGCCTACACACAGAAGAATACCGGATTTGTGGCACCCTATACGCCGGACGACCGGGTGACAGAAGGCGGAGGTGTCGCAGAGGAAGGCGAGGATATCGAAGTCCTCGAGGTGGATTTCGATGAGGCGATGCGGATGATTTCGGATGGCCGCATCCAGGACGGCAAAACCATCTTGCTGCTGCAATACGCGGCACTGCATATCTTCGAATCATGATGCTGACCGCAGCCCGGTCAGACTAACCATCACCGTCTTCGGCGAATTTGTCGGTTGCCTGGATGGTGACGTCCATGATCCCCGGTTCGTCAAATGCATGACCTGCGCCGTCGACCACGTGTAACTCAGCTTCCGGCCAGGCTCTGTGCAGGTCCCAGGCGGTGCGCGTCGGCGTGGCAATATCGTACCTGCCCTGGATAATCACCCCTGGAATGTTGCGCAGTTTTTGCGCATCGCGCAGCAACTGCGCGTCGCGCAGGAAGCCGCGGTGCATGAAATAATGGTTCTCAATACGCGCCAGTGCCAATGCGAATTCATCGGAAGCCTGTCTTTCGGCGAGCATTTCATCGGGCAGAATTCGGATTGTCTCCGCCTCCCATTGGCTCCACGCTTTCGCGGCCCGCACCTGGGTGGCCATGTCCGGGGAGGTCAATAAGGTCTGATAGGCTGAAATCAGATCGCCGCGCTCTTCTTCCGGAACCGGCTCCAGGAACTCCTGCCATTTGTCCGGAAACAACCAGGAAGCGCCGTCCTGATAGTACCAAAGCAACTCGGAGCGCCGCAGGGTGAAAATCCCGCGCAGGATGAGTTCCGACACCCGGTCCGGGTGAGTCTCGGCATAGGCGAGCGCCAGGGCACTGCCCCACGACCCGCCGAGCACCAGCCAACGCTCGACTTCGAATTTCATGCGCAGCGATTCGATATCATCGACCAGATGCCACGTGGTGTTGGACTCCAGACTGGCATGCGGAGTCGATCGGCCACATCCACGCTGATCGAACAAAAGGACCCGATAGCGATCCGGATCAAACAATCGGCGGTGGTCCACACTGCAACCTGCGCCCGGTCCGCCATGCAGGAACACGGCCGGTTTCCCGGCTGGATTGCCACACAGCTCCCAATAGATCTCGTGGCCATTGCCAACATTCAGCATGCCGGAATTGTAGGGTTCCAGCGGTGGATAGGCTTGTCGCACGGTGCTCTCCCCTTGCCCATGCCCAGCCCGGCCATGAAGCCGGACCCTGGGTGTCAACACGCGGCCGTTGCGGATTCGGCGCAACATAGCCGGTGAAGGGCCACAGCGCAAAACACCCGGGCCCGCCACACCCAAAACCGACAGGAAGTCAAAAAGATCCGGTGACATGGATGCGACATTGTTGCCTGTCATCCAGGACGTTAAGGTGCCGGGAGGTGATCCGGGGGAAGCTGCATATGTCGCCACTTGCCAAGTTTGCGCTGTTGGCAGTCGTCTTTGTCGACCTGATCGGACAGGGCCTGGTATTTCCCATCATCAACGAGCTGGTTATGGATCCAAAGCTCGCGTTCCTGCCGGTCACCACCGCCGAGGCCACAAGGCATTACGATTACGGTCTGGTCATCGGCATCTTTTTCCTGGCTTGGTTCCTGGGCGTCGTCTACATGGCCCGCCTGTCCGATACGATCGGCCGCAAGAACGCCATTCTGATTTGCCTGTTCGGTGCACTGATCGGCTATCTGATCACCATCGCCTCGCTGTTCTTGGACAGCCTGTGGCTGCTGATCCTGGGCAGGGCCATCACCGGTTTCACAGCCGGAAACCAGCCGATTGCCCAGGCGGCGATGATCGATGCAAGCAAAAACGAGGCTGAGAAAGCGCGCAACATGGGGCTCATTGTCGCCGGCATCAGCGCCGGCCTGATGGGGGGCCCGATCATTGGCGGCTTACTGTCCGACAAGGCAATCCTCGGCGACATCGCGAGCGTAAAGCTGCCTTTCTACTGCGCCGTCCTCCTGGTGGTTGCCACCATCATTCTCATTCAGTTCAGCTTCAAGGACATCCGTCGGACGCGCGAGAAGCTTAAGTTTGATCCAACGGAAGTATTCACACTGCTGCTGCGCGTCCGCGAAAAGCCCGTCGTGGCAAGACTGTGTACGGTCTATATGTGCTTCATGACGGCCAATGTGTCGTTCTTCATTTTCATGGACAATTACCTGACTAGTGTATTCGGTATCGGTTTGTTCGGCACCAGCATGGCGATGTTGGTACTGGGCGTATCCCTTGCGACCTCCAGTACCTTTCTCGTCGATCCGGTTCTTAGCCGTTACAACAAGCAGCGGGTCATCGCCGTGGTAACCGGTGCCATGGGTATAAGTGGCCTGCTCTTCGTTGCGACGCCGATATGGTGGCTATGTTACCTGTTCATCTTCACCTTCTATATCGGCTTTGGGGTTGCCTATCCGGCACTGCTCAGTTTTTTCTCCGCCAGTGTCGGCGAGGACGAACAGGGCTGGGTCATGGGGGTGACCACGGCGGGCTTCACTTTTGCAGCCGGTGTCATGTCGCTGATCGGCGGCTTGTTGATGGCAGTTGATGTGCGTTTGCCATTCTACATCGCTGCCGTCGCCACCGTGCTGGCATGGGTGTTCATGCGCATGGTGTGGAATACGGACGAGATCAAGAATTTGGCCAAGTAAGATCCGCGGAAATAGGCCCTGGTTCGGAGGTAAGTAAGATGAGTAAGAATTCGATCGTGCTCATTCATGGCGCCTTTGCGGGACCCTGGTGCATGGATCTCTTCGCAGGGTTTTTTCGCGAGCGTGGATGGGACGTGCATACACCAGCGTTGCGCCTCCACGAGGAGGATCCTAAGGAGGATCCCGAGAAGGCGCTGATCGGCGTCAGCATCACCGACCACACCGACGACCTGGCAACGTACATCGACACCCTGGACAGTCGGCCGGTGGTGCTGGGACATGCCGTTGGCGGCATCATGGCCCAACAATTGGCAGCGCGCGGGCTGGCGCGTGCGGCGATCCTGCTCAATCCCAACGCCCCTTATGGTGTGCTTCCTGCAACCGATGACGAACGCGCCGTGGCCAAGGGAATGATGTCCGCCGGAGCGATCTGGGAAACCGTCATGCATGTCGATTTCGATCTGATCGCGACATACGCATTCAACAAACTGGATCCGGAAACGCAGCATGCGGTGTTCGATCGACTTGGTGCGGAGTCAGGTCAGCTCATGTTCGAAATGTTTTTCTGGATGTTCGATGACCGAAAAGCCATTTCGGTGGACGTCGACAAGGTGGATTGCCCGGTGCTCGTCGTATCCGGCGCCGAGGATCGTGCCGTTCGGCCCGCTACCGGCGAACAGATCGCCGCACTCTATGGGGAACGCGGCACCCACCTCCTGGTTCAGGGGCAGGCGCACTTCATTTTCATGGAACCCGGATGGGACAGGGTTGCCGCCGACTGTTTGGACTGGATCGAGCACAACGTGGCGTGAATCCCTAGCCCCGCTCGAAAAGGCGCTGCGCCATGATCCCGACGCGCCGCTCGACCGCTTCGCACGCGTCGAGGATCACGTCCTCGCGAAATCGCTGGCCAACGATCTGAACGCCGACCGGCAAGCCGTCATTGTAGTTCGCTGCAACGTTGCCGGCCGGCAGCCCGATAAAGTTCATCGAGTAACCGTAGACGGCCGATCCGAGCGCCCCGATGACACCCTCCACGCCTTCGGTATCGCGGCTCGACGCGTAGGTTGGATGCGGTAGGAATGGCGTCAGCACCAGCGGATAATCCTGGAGAAAAACGGACCATTCTCGGGCGTAGTGGCTGCGACGGCCAAGCGCCTGAAGCAGGTCGGTTCCCTCGTAGCAGCCGAAATACGCAAAGTAATCGTCAAAAATCCCGTTGATGGTGCTGCTGCCGTATTTGCGTATGTCCGGAAGCATCAGTGCGCGCATTTCACCGAACAGACACCGCCCGGCTTCACGGGCGATCTCACGGACCAACGGCGGTTCGGTTTCGACGACCTCGTAGCCGGCGTCACTAAGAGCGTCGCGCGCGGTATCGAGGGCCGTTTCCACGGCCGGGTGGAGATCGAATTCGAAGGTGTTTTTGGTGAAGGCCACACGGATCGCGCCGTCAACGGACTGGCCGTCGAAAGGCATCGGTACCATCCACGGATCGCGCGGGTCGGGCTGGATCAGCGTCCGCATTGCGAGGCGTACATCCTTTACCTCGCGGGCGATAATGCCCTGGACGGACATGAGCTGCGCCAACAGGCCGCGTTCCGACTTGGCCGATGGATTGAACGTCGGTACCCGGCCCAGGCCGGGTTTCACCGAGGTCGCCCCCGTCGCCGCCGGCGGAAAGCGCAGGGAACCGGCAATGTCGTTGCCATGGGCGAGCGCGCCCATGCCGCTCATCACCGCCGCCGCGGCTCCGCCGGATGAGCCGCCCGCGGTAGCCCAGTCGTTCCACGGATTCATCGTTCGGCCATGCAGTTCGTTGTCGGTTGTCGAACGCATGGAGAATTCCGGGGTGTTGGTGCGGCCGATGACGATGGCGCCCGCCCTCTTCAGGTTCGCCACGACCGGCGAGTTGTCCGGCGCCATCACGTCCTTGAATGCGGTGACACCGTTCGGTGTCGCCAAACCAGTCTGGTCGATGTTCTCCTTGATGGTCACCGGAACCCCGTGCAGCGGGCCGCCAGGGCTGGATCCGGCCGCGTCGAGGGCCGCCGCTTCGGCAATCGCCGTGTCACCGAGATCATCGACAACCGCATTGATGGCCTCGTTGCGATCGCGCATTCGCTCGACCGCCGATGTGACAGCCTCCGTACAGCTGACCTTGCGCGAAGCAATCGCTTCGGCCAAGTCGCAGGCGCTGAATTGCCAAAGGGGACGATCGGTCATGTCGGGCCTCGGGAAGGAATGATTGAACGGAATTGCCGCGTTGGAAACGGTTATGATTGACTGTACATCGTCCCGTGACGTCGAAACAACGGGGCGGACCGGACGCTATGCAATGAACGACCACAGTCACATTTCCCGCCTCGCTGGCTGGTCTATCGTGATCGCCCTGCTGGTTCTGGGATTGAAACTGCTGGCTTGGCGCCTCACCGGTTCTGTCGCGCTGTTCTCCGATGCACTGGAATCGGTCGTCAACGTCGTCACCGCCGCGGTCGCGTGGATCGCAATCCGGATCAGTCACCGGCCGGCCGACAAGGGACACCCGTTCGGGCATTACAAGGCCGAATACTTCTCCGCTGTGATCGAGGGCGTGCTCATCGTGCTGGCGGCACTGCTCATATTCCGCGAAGCCGTCACGGCGATGTACCGTCCGCCCGCCCTGGAGACACCGGCGATCGGCATGGCGATCAACTTTTCCGCGGCGGCGATAAACGGTGCGTGGGCGTGGGTTCTGATATCGGCCGGCAGGCGTGCAAGGTCACCGGCCCTCCAGGCAGACGGTCGCCACATCCTCGTCGACGTCGTGACCTCGGCCGGAGTTCTGGTCGGACTCTTTCTTGTCATCGTCACGGGCTGGCAACCATTCGATTCGATCGTCGCCATCGGCGTCGGGCTCAACGTCCTTTGGGAAGGTTGGAAAGTTATTTCGAGTTCGGTGGACGGGCTGATGGACCGCGCGGTTTCCGATCCGGAGGCTTCCCGGATCCGTCAAACGATCATGGCCAATGCTGAAGGCGCACTTGAAGTCCACGATATCAAGACGCGCAGCGCCGGTCATGTTACCTTTATCGAGTTTCATCTTGTCGTGGACGGTAAAATGAGCGTTGCCGACTCGCACGCCATTTGTAACCGCATCGAGCGGGCTCTTGCTGCCGCGGTCGGCGGTGCCCAGGTGACCATTCACGTCGAACCGCACGACGAAAGCAAGGCGGACGGCCTGGTCGTCCGTTAGCGACACAACACTTTACGGTAACCTGGCCATGGCCGATCGAACTCTCAATCTGACCTCAAGAATCACCTGCCCAGAGTGCGGCCACGCGGCGACGGAAACCATGCCCACCGATGCCTGCCAGTGGTTCTACGAATGCCGGGGTTGCGCGGTCCTCCTGAAACCGAAGCCGGGCGATTGTTGCGTCTTCTGCTCCTTCGGGACAGTCCCCTGCCCGCCGGTTCAGACGGGCAATCGCTGTTAGGGCGAGCCCAAGATTGACAATAGCGCATCGATCGGCCGATCGGCCTCGGCCGGTGCAACCGTGCTGAATCCGATCAGTAGGCCGGACCGAACCGGGCTTTGGTGGTAAAACGACGATAACGGCAGGCAGTTGACGCCGGACGCTGCCGCCTCTTCCGATATGAAACGGTCGTCCCAATGGGCTGGAAAATGCAGCGCGATCTGCATCCCGGCGCGATGGTCAACAAAGCCTACCGATGGGGGCAGATCCTCGCGCAGTCGGTCGACAAACACCTGTCTTCGCTCGCCGTAGATACGGCGCATGCGGCGAATGTGCCGGTGAAAGCTGCCATCTTCAATGAACGTCGCAATTGGCCATTGCGGAACAACGGATGCACGTTGGCCGAACTCGGTGATGGTTCGCCTGAATTCCGGCAGCAGGTGTTGCGGAACGACCATGTACCCGATGCGCAGGCTCGAGGAAAATATCTTGGAGAAACTGCCGATGTAGATCACGCGCTGGCTGCGATCGAGGGAGGCGAGCGCCGGAATCGGCCGTCCGGCATATCGAAACTCACTGTCGAAATCATCCTCTATGATCCAGCCATCATCCATCTCAGCCCGCTCCAGAAAGGCCAATCTCCGGCTGCGCGTCATCGCGCCGCCGAGTGGGAACTGGTAGGACGGCGTCAGCACCGTCACCGCTGGCCTGGAACCGGCCGCAGGAAGCTCGGCACCCGCCTGGCCGATTTCCATCCACACCGGATGAAGGCCCATGTTATCCGCCATGCGATAGAGCGGCGGATAGGTCGGGTTTTCGAGGGCGATGCTGGACGGCCTGCACGCCAGCGTCCGGAGCGCGATCTCCAGGGCGTCCGCGGCACCGGCAGTGATGACGATCTGCTCGGGCGCGGCGTCGACACCACGCCACGTCGACAGATGATGCGCGATCGCCGACCGCAGCCGCGTCAGCCCGAAACGATCTCCGGTACTAAGCATCGATTGCGCCGATTGCCGCGCTGAGCGGGCCACGTGTTTCGCCCAGGCCGCATGGGGGAACAGGCGCATGTCCGGCAGTCCGGGAAATTGATGGTGCTCGAGCGCCGCTTCGTAAACCAGACGGTCGAGCGGCGCGAAGCCCGGTCGCGACGGCGCATACAGCTCCTCGACATCGCCGACATCGCAAGCGAAATAGCCGGAGCCCTGTCGCGCCTCCACAAATCCTTCGGCAGCAAGTTGCTCATAGGCCTGGACCACGGTCGAACGCGACACACCAAGTTCCTTGGCCAGGTTGCGGGTCGCTGGCAGGCGCGTCAGCGGTGTGATGACCCGCGACCTGATCTGCTGTGACAGCGCCGTATAGATCTGCTGCACCAGCGGTTGTCTGTTATCGGGATCAAGGATCAGTGCCGGAATCGAACCCATCAAATTGGTATGCAATTCTTTTCCTAGAATGGATGTTTTCTCTATACCAATACCAATGGCATATCGGCCGCAAGAAACAAAGGCCGGACGCTCATGACACTTGCCATTACCGAACGCACCCGCCTGCGGCGCACCCACCAGCGCGGGCATCACGACCGGAAAACCATCAACGGCATTCTCGATGCCACGCCGTTTTGCCATGTCGGCTGTCTGCTTGACGGCAAGCCCGCCGTGACGCCGACAATGCAGTGGCGCGAAGGGGATCACCTCTACTGGCACGGATCCAGCGCCAGCCGCGCGCTGCGCAATTCGGCCGGCCTCGACGTCTGCCTCACCGTGTCGTTGATGGACGGTATGGTGTTGGCGCGATCGGCATTTCATCATTCCGTCAACTACCGGTCGGTGATGATCTATGGCCAGGCGACGAAAGTCACCGATCCGGACGAGAAGGCCGAACGGCTGCGTGCCTTCGTGGAATCTCTCTACCCCGGACGGTGGGACATGTTGCGGCCGATGACTGCCCAGGAGGCTAAGGCCACCACCGTGCTTTCCATGCCGATCGACGAGGCGTCGGCCAAGATCAGGGCGGGCGGCCCGGTCGACGATGAGGAGGACTACGCACTGCCGATCTGGGCGGGTGTATTGCCGATGCGCCTGGTGGTGGCCGAACCTGAGCCCGACCTACGCAATCTGGATGGTTTGTCAGCGCCTGTTTATGTCACCGAGTTCGCGCTTGACGACGGTAGCTAGATCCGTGCCTCGTCGACGGCGAAACATGCGGCCTCACCGGCCGCGTTGGTCTTCAGCGACGGAGCCTCGGTCCTGCACCGATCATTGGCCCAAAGACAGCGCGGGTGGAAGGCGCAGCCGGATGGCGGATCAATTGGATTGGGGATCTCGCCCTCTGCGGGTTTGCGCTCTCGACCGGTCATTTCGATATCGGGAACGGCGTCGAGCAACATCCTCGTATAGGGGTGCTGGGGACTGCGGAACAGCGTCTTGCCCTCAGAGACCTCGACAAGCCGGCCCAGGTAAAGGACGCCGATACGGCTTGCCATGTGGCGCACGACGGACAGGTCGTGGCTGATGAACAGATAGGTCAGCCCGAACTCGTCCTGCAGGTCGCGCATTAGATTGAGGATCTGTGCCTGGACCGACACGTCGAGCGCCGATGTCGGCTCGTCGCAGACGATGAATTCCGGCTGTGCCGACAACGCCCGCGCAATGGCGATGCGCTGCCGCTGGCCACCGGAGAACTCATGTGGATACTTGCCGCCGTCGCCTGAAGAAAGGCCGACCGTTTCCAGCAGTTCGTCGACCCGCTTCTGCCAAGGGGTGCCTCCGTTTGTGCCGAAGGTCCGCACCGGTTCGGCAATGATGTCCTTGACCCGCCAGCGGGGATTGAGACTGGCGAATGGGTCCTGAAAGATCATCTGGAACCGGCTGCGGATCTGGCGCAGGGCCGCTCCGCCATGCGAGGCGACATCGGTTCCGTCAAACAGGATGCGACCGGCACTGGGGCCGAGCAATCCGACGATCAGCTTGGCAATGGTCGATTTGCCCGAACCGGATTCGCCGACAAGCGCGAATGTCTCGCCACGCCGTATGTCGAACGAAACATTGTTGACCGCGGTGAGAAACTTCTTCTCGTCGTTTTCGAGCACTCTGTTGAGCCACGGTTTCGAGACATCGAAAACGCGGGTCAAATGCTCGACGCTGACAAGCGCATCCGTCACCGTGGTGCCCCCTCGTCAAACAGATGGCAGGCCACCTTGCGTCCTTCGACATCGAGCGGTAGGGGCTGGTCGACACGACACCGCTCGAAAGCCTTCTGGCAACGGGGGCTGAATGCGCAGCCGGGTGGAATTTCGGTGAGGCGTGGCATGGAACCTGGAATCTGCGTCAGTCTTGCTTCGTCATGCATCAGTGTTGGAATCGATCCCATCAGCCCGTGGGTATAGGGATGTTTGGCGTCCTTGATGACGTCGCGGACCGGTCCGATTTCGGCGATCCGACCGGCATACATGACCGCCACCCGATCGGCGGCTTCGGCGATCACGCCCATATCGTGGGTGATCAGCATGATGGACGTTCCATGATCGGCGCACATACGTTTGAGCACATCGATGATCTGCGACTGCACCGACACGTCGAGTGCTGTGGTCGGCTCGTCCGCGATGACCAGCTGCGGTTCGGCACACAGTGCCAGTGCGATCACCACCCGTTGGCGCATGCCGCCTGAAAACTGATGCGGATAGTCGTCGATGCGGCGCGCAGCCGCCGGGATTCCGACCTCGTCGAGCAGCCCAACCGCCCTGTCGCGCGCCTGGCGCTCACTCAAATCCAGGTGTGTGCGGATCGTTTCGGTCAGCTGCTGGGCGATGGTGTAGAGCGGATTGAGCGACGTCAGCGGGTCCTGGAACACCATACCGATGCGTTTGCCGCGAACCCGCCGCATGACTTCGGTCGGCAGGTTGTCCACCCGTTCGCCGGCAATATGAACGGATCCGCCGGCGATATGTCCCGGTGGTTCGATCAACCCGATGATGGCGGCACCGGTCATGGATTTGCCAGCGCCCGACTCGCCGACAACGCCCAGAACCTCACCGCGTCGGATATCAAAACTCACCCGGTCGACGGCGGTTAGAATACCGCGTCTCGTCGGAAACTCGACGACCAGATCGCGGACGGAAAGGAGAACATCGCTCATGCCTACCTCAGCCGGGGATTCAAGGCGTCGCGCAGCCAGTCGCCAAGCAAATTGACGGCTAACACCAGAACGGCAAGCGTGATGCCCGGGAAGATGGTGATCCACCATTCGCCGGAAAACAGGAAATCATTGCCGATGCGGATCATGGTTCCCAGTGACGGCTGGGTCGGCGGGATGCCGACGCCAAGAAATGACAGCGTGGCCTCGGTGATGATCGCCAGCGCGAGATTGATGGTGGCGATAACCAGCACCGGCCCCATGACATTTGGCAGCACGTGTCGCGCCATGATGCGGATCGGGTGCAGGCCGATCAGCCGCGCTGCCTGCACATATTCCTTGTTCTTTTCCACCAGGGTCGAGGAGCGAACAGTACGCGCATACTGCACCCAGAAAGACAGCCCTATGGACACGACGAGCACATAGAACGCGGATTGCTCCCGGTCTATCCCGCCAAGCACGCTGCGCACCGAGCCGTCGATCAACAGAGCGATCAGGATGGCCGGAAAGCTCAGTTGAACGTCGGCGATTCGCATGATGATGGAATCGGTGCGTCCGCCGGCGTAGCCGGCCAGCAGGCCGAGGCTAATGCCCAGCACGGCTGCGAACGCCACCGAGGCCAATCCCACCGCCAGCGATATGCGCGAGCCATACAGGATCGTCGACAGAATACCGCGGCCCTGGTCATCGGTTCCAAGCAGGAAGCGTGGATCCCCTCCCTCCTCCCAGGCGGGTGGCGCGAGGGAATCGAGCAGCGACAACGTTGCCAGATCGAACGGATTATGCGGCGCCAACAACGGCGCGAACAGCGCGGCCAGAAAGATCGCAGCGGTGATGAAAGCCGCAATCATGGTGATCCAGGACTGGCGGAACGAATACCAAAGATCGGAGTCGAAGATGCCGCTCAAAAAGCCAGGGCGATCTGTGGGTTCGGTGGCGCTCATACCTCATTCCCCGCAATCCGGATGCGCGGATCGACGACCACGTAGAGCACGTCGACGACGAAGTTGATGGCGACGAACAGAAACGCCACCAGCAACAGGTAGGCTGACATGATCGGGATATCGACATTCTGCACGGCCTGAAGGAACAGCAGCCCCATGCCCGGCCACTGAAACACGGTTTCGGTGATGATGGCGAAGGCGATAATCGAACCGAGTTGCAGTCCGGTGATGGTGATGACCGGCACCAGCGTGTTCTTGAGGGCGTGGCCGAAATGCACCGCGCGATTGAGCAGTCCCCGCGCCCGCGCGAATTTGATGTAGTCGGTTCGTAGTACCTCCAGCATTTCGGAGCGCACCAGACGCATGATCAGGGTCATTTGGAACAGGCTCAGTGTGATGGAGGGCAGGATCAGCGCCTTGAGACCCGAGACTGTCAGCAGGCCGGTGCTCCACCAGCCCAACTGCACCACTTCGCCGCGCCCGAAACTGGGTAGCCACTGAAGATGGACCGCAAAAATGAAAATCAACAGGATGCCGATCAGAAAGGGCGGCAGCGAAACCCCGATCAGCGAAACCGTCAGAAATCCCTTCGACAATACGCTCTCGCGGCGTAGCGCCGTATAGACACCCATGGGTATGCCGGCGAGCAGCGCCACCAGGGCCGAGACCATGGACAATTCCAGCGTTGCCGGCAGACGTTCGCTGATCATCTGGGCGACCGGCCGCTTGTATTGGTAGGAGATCCCGAGATCCCCTTGCGCCGCCTGCGTGACGAAGCGCCAGAACTGGACCGGCAGCGGATCGGTGAGACCGAGCTGCTCACGCAGCTTGTTGCGTTCTTCGATCGTCGTTTCCAGGCCGACCATCTGGTCGACCGGATCGCCGATGAAGCGGAACATCACGAACGCGATGAGGCTGACAACCAGCATCACCACGATGGATTGGACGAGGCGTCGAATTGTGAAAGCGAGCATGGGTAAAAATCGGGCCCCGATTTAGCGGGGCCCGACAGGAAGTGTTATTTCTTGTTGACGTGGTAGAGCATGAGCACGTTGTCGGCGCGCTGAACCAGGTCGACATCGTCCGAAATGCCCCAGGCCAGGCCCTGCTGGTGCAGCGGGATATAGGAAACATCACCCGTGGTCTTCTGATAGGCCTGGGTGATCAGGTCCAAGCGTTTGTCCGGATCGTTCTCCACCAGAATCTGAGCGGTCAGCTTGTCAACGTCTTCGTTGCAGTATCCGCCGAGGTTGAACATACCGCCATTGCCGGCCTCATCGCGGCATCCGTGCAGGTTGCTCAATACGTTCCATGAGTCGAAAGATCCCGGGGTCCAGCCGAGCAGATAGAACGACGTGTCGAAGCCGCCGGACGCCAGCACCTTGGCGAAATACTGTGCCTTGGGCTGTGCGTTGAGGTTCACCTTCACGCCGATGCGGGCCAGCATGGCAGCCACGGCCTGACAGATCGCCTCGTCGTTGACGTAACGGTCGTTAGGGCAATCCATGCCGACTTCGAAGCCGTCCGGATAACCGGCCTCGGTCAACAGCTGTTTGGCCGCGTCCGGATCGTAGTCGAGCCGCTTGAACTTGTCGGCATTGGCGAACATGAAGGGTGACAGCATGATTGCCGATGGCGTCGAAAGATCGCGCATCACCTTGGCTTTAATCGCCTCGATATCGATCGCCTGATAAAAGGCTTCACGGACCTTCTTGTCCTGGAACGGATTCTTGCCCTCGATGTTCGAATACAGCAATTCGGGGCGCATCTGATCCATGCCGAGGAAAATCGTGCGAAGTTCCGGACCGGTCAAAGCGGTGGTCGTCGCGTTGTCGTTGACCCGTTTGATATCCTGAACCGGGATCGGGTAGACGAGATTCATTTCGCCCGAGAGAAGCGCCGCAACGCGAGTCGCATCCGACGCGATCGTGGAGAATTCGACCGTGTCGATGTTGAACTTCTTGTTGGCGTAGTTCCACCAGTCCGGATTGGCCTCCAGCACCGTCTTCACGCCGGAATCGTGGCTGGTGATCTTGAACGGACCGGTGCCGTTGGATTCAAGCGAAATGGTTGTTGCCGCGTCATCGGAAGCCGAGGTCACGCGTACCGAATCAGTGGATTCGGCCCATTCCTTGTCAATGATGGCCCAGGTGTCCCATTCGTAGTGGAGGATGGGATTGGGTGACGTCAGAACCACGTCGATGGTGTGATCATCGACGATCTCGAACTTGGCATCCGCCGGGATGCGCGTCTTGAGATCGGAACCATCCGAGCGGACGCGGTCGGCCGAAAACGCCACGTCGGCGGCGGTAAAGTCGTTGCCGTTGTGGAACTTGACACCTTGGCGCAAAGTGAACCGCCATCGCGTCGGTTCGACCACTTCCCAGCTTTCCGCCAACCCAGGCAGGATCTCCAGGTCTGGACCGCGGCGGGTCAGGCCCTCATAGACATTGCCTAGCGTGCCGAGCGTGAAGGTTTCGTTGAGCGAATATGGGTCCAGCGATTTCAGCGTGCCCTGGAACGAGAATTTGAACGTTCCGTCCGCCCATGCGGATGTCGAAGTTATGCCGGCCAGTGCCACGGCACTGATCAGGCTTTTGCGAAAAGACATAAACATCTCCCCAATCTTTTGTGTCCCTCCTTGTCGATAGCCCCAAGGATTGAGCGGAGTATAGACACGAAGCTGAATTGAAATCCAGCGCATTGGGGATTCAAATGGAACCGGCCGGAGCAGTCGGCCGGTTCCATGGCTATGCGGTGAGTTTCAGGCCGCAAATACCGGTCACGATCAGCGCGATGCAACCGATGCGTATCGCGCTCGCGGGCTCTCCGAACAGCAGCATCCCAAGGATAACCGTGCCCAGCGTTCCGATGCCGGTCCAAACGGCATAAGCAGTGCCAAGCGGCAGGTCCTGCATGGACATGCCTAGCAGAAAAACGCTCAATCCCAGAGCAAACAGCGTGGTCAGTGTTGGCCAGACACTTCTGAAACCATCAGTGTATTTCAGGCCGACCGCCCATCCAATTTCGAACAAACCGGCCAGCAAGAGAACAATCCAGGACATCGTTGTCTCCCGTACAGGTGACAAGGCCGTCCTTATCGATGTGGTGATTGGCCGTGGTCGTCCACAGCCCCGCTTAGATGGGGTCCCGTGAATGACTTTTCAAGCGCCGCCGGTCCGCTAGAAATCCAATCGGCCAAACAATTCGTCAAACGGCACCATGACGCCCTTTTGGTAGCCGGGTCGGCTTTGAAGCCGCTCATAGTAAGCTTCGACGTTGTCTAGTTTCGGCCGTTCGATGTCCATACTGAAGTAACGATAAAGGTGGGTTCCGATGGCGATATCAGCGAGCGACAGGGAATCACCAAGAAGGTATGCATCGTCCGTCAAAACGGCGTCGATCAGCTCGAAGTGACGGGCGCAGGCCTCGACGCTCCGGCTCACGGCAGCGTCATCACGCTGATCTGCCGGAGTTCGAAAGAACCCCCAGAACACGCCGGTCAGAAAGTCCCGTTGCAGTACCGTCTGAGACCAGTCCAACCATTGATCATTTCGCGAACGAACGCGCGGATCTTCGCTCCAAAACGATTCGGCTCCGTACCGGGCTGCCAGATAACGCATTATGGCGTGGGATTCCCACACCACGTGATCTGCATCCTTGAGGACCGGCACCTTGCCATGCGGATTCATCATCCGGAACTCTTGGCTGTCGAGGCCGCCAAAGTGACCGCCAAGTTCGACATGACGGTAGGGTCGGTCCAGTTCTTCCAGCAACCAGACAACCTTTTGCACATTGAACGAACTTTTTCTGCCCAAAAGCGTCAGCATGGTCGCGGTGTCCCGTTCGGTTTCCGCATGACAGCCTATGTATGGTCGGCGATTTGGCAAGTGCGCCAGCACCCTCGCTTCGATGATGAATTCGCCGGCGCGAGTCGAATTGAATTGACGCGGGAAAACCCCATGTTGCAAGGAAGACCCAAGTCGCCGGATTCGCCGTCCGCTGGCAGCATCTACGAAGGAAGACAAAATGATTGGCTATTACGACTTTACGCGACTTGAAGAGGGCAAGGATCAGGACAAGGGACAGCGCGGCTCCTCTCCACTGGTTGAAAAGCACTATTTCGAATCGCGCATCGTCATGGTGACGGGTGAGATCAGCCATGCGCTAGCCGAAAAGGTGTGCGTCAACCTTCTGGCACTGGCGAACGCCAGCGATGATCCGATCACCGTCATCATTTCCTCTCCGGGCGGACATGTCGAGTCCGGCGACATGGTGCACGACACCATCAAGTTTATCGAACCGCGGGTCCGGGTGCTCGGTTCCGGATGGGTCGCCAGTGCCGGCGCGCTCATTTATATCGCTGCCGACAAGCAGGACCGCTACACATTGCCGAACACCCGGTTTCTGCTGCATGCACCGAGCGGCGGCGTCGGCGGCCGCGCCACCGACATCGAGATTCAGGCGCGTGAGATCATGCTGATGCGCGATCGGCTGAATCGACTGTTTGCCGAGGCCACCGGGCAAACCCTCGCCAAGATCGAGGAAGACACCGACCGCGACTTCTGGCTGTCGGCTACCGAGGCGGTCGAATACGGACTGGCGACCCACATCATCAACAAAGCATCGGAACTGAAGTAGCCCGCTTTGGCCGAAACCGGTCAGAGGCCAAGACGAAACATGTTCAACGGCAGCCAGTGGGGCTGGCCGGTCTCGGTTTTTTGCGTCGAGGGCGCCTCGGTGTAGAGCTCGAAGGGAAACCAGGCCCAGTTCTCGGCCCAGGTCCAGCAGTCGTTTTGGCGATAGACATCCGCGACCGTGTCGGCAAACTGCTTGTCGACGGGCAATTGCACGTAAGCGCGATCCGTATTGTCGAAATAGGTCATGGCGAGCGGCAATGACCGTTCCGTGCAGTAGTTCGACATCCACTGTCGAAATCCGGTTTCCCGGCGCAACCTGTCAACGACCCGGAACACCTGTAGATGGTCTTCATGCCCGTATTCGCCCCAGGGATTGTGGGTGAAGACGTTCATATCGGGTGTCAGCAACGGCTTCAGCCGTTCGTAGAGCGCCCGCGCATTTGCCTCGTAGTGGCGGCTGATGCCGCCCTTCGGGGCCTGGCTGTTGCCGAGCAGACGTTTCACCGCCTGTTTCACATCCCTCAGTTGCGCGGTCATGCCAAGGTCTATGCCAGAATCCGTCAGCTTCGGCGATGACCAGTCGGCGCAGCTGTGGGTGGCCGCCTCGGGCAGTTCCAGGGACGAGACGTTTTCGCGGGGATAGTCCTTCAATACCGCTGCCCGTGCACGCCCGACTTCCGGCTTCGGCCAGTAATCCTGGTACACCATAACAACGCGATCGACCTTTTTGAGGATCGCTCCGAACCAAAGCAGTTCATCGTCGGGGTGAGCGGCGATGATGATCGAGTTTCTGAGCATCTCCTCCGGCGTCATTGCTCTGTCTCCCGAGATCCCGTGGTTGCTTTCCAGGACAAAGCGGCCGCGATCGCATGACCGATGAAACTGCGGGCGATATGGAAACCGAAGATTGGCGTTGCGGAGGTCCCGAATTTCATCTTGAAGGCCTCGTCACCTATGGTGAAATCGAAGACTTCGCCACCTTTGTCCGACCAGTCGCGCATGATCGCGTCATAGAGTTGCAGACCCGGCGAATACTGCCCGAAACGGTCGTAGTCACAACCGATGAGCAGATAGTAAAACCGGCCGGCGTGGGTCAGGCCGAACAGATAGCCAATATCCGAATCCCCTGCCCTCACGCGCCAGGTGCTGGCGAAACCATTTGCCGCCCCGGTGACCGCCACGTCGCGATAGAAATCCAGGGCGAAATCGTCCTGAATCACGTCGCCTTCGAACCGTCCGTCGCGCAAGGTGGCGATTGCTAGCTGTGCTGCACGGATAGCGTCCGGCTCACCCAGTTCGGTGATGGTCGGATCGCACTCGCGTTTCAGCTTGCGGCTTTTGCGGTCGATCATCTTGCGCAGCGACCCGTTGATATGGGACTTGCGCCAATCGTCATAGGGTGTCGCCAGCCGCACCGCATGGGCGGAGAAGCCCAACGGAAATGGCTGGCAATTGAACAACCGTTCGAATTTTGGGCAATCCTCGGCGCGCACCGGCCGGATCCGAAATACATCGCATTTCGGCAACGCAGCAAGCAGTTGGTCAGGCAACTCCGGCATTCGGTCAAGGGCCGACCAGAAGGCAGGCGAAGCGACCGGAGCACTGTAATCCGACACGCCAAGATCGGTTGCCTCAAGCAGCCGGAAACCGCGCTTCCGCCTCAGGATAAGCGGCATGACCAGGTGCAGTTCACCACCCTTGTCGGCGCGAGCGACAAGGACATGCATTTGTGCACCGCGATGCGGTGCTAGACGGCGGTAGAAAGCTTCCAGCCAGATCGGGTGTTGAAAGGCATGAGCCCCGGATACAGCGAACAGTGCCGCGTACTCTTTCGACCGAAAGTCGAAGGACGTCGTTGTTTCAATGGCAAAGGCCAATCCCGCCGTCGAGAGCATACCTTGGGTTCCGCTTTTCCGTCCGCGTCCTGATGGTGGTGCTCCTTAGCGCAAACTGGTTAAGGAACACGGCACGGCTCTGACGGAAGCGGCGCTTCAGCGGGCGGTGGTTAATACGCCGTTGCGAAAAAAACCGCCGCATAAGCGGCGGTCAAGTTGGAATCCGATAGGAAGATACACGAGGAAACATCTGCCTTCCGCCAAAACAGATTGGCCGTCGGCACACGCTTTTCGCAACTTCCACGCTAACACCAGAAACGCCCCACAATCAACACCGGCCGGACAAACATCCACAGAACACCGCGAAGCGACGCCCCTCCTGCAATGCGAGCTATTGGGTTTCCTTGAACAGTGCGTTTAGACGTTTCCGAAGCAAGAAATGCGCCTATATTCGCTGCAATCGATGAGGAGATTGCTACGTATGGACGCCCTGACACCGATAGCGCTGGAGGAAACCGATTCCAAAGGACGTTACGTTTACCGACAACCGGGACAGCCGGATGCCGAAATGACGTTTTCTAAGGCCGGTAAAAGCATGATCATTATCGATCACACCGAGGTTCCCGATGCCTATCGCGGACAGGGTGTCGGATTGCGGCTGGTTGAGGCGGCGGTTGAAGATGCACGTGCCAAGGGCCTGAAGATCATGCCACTGTGCCCGTTTGCTGCGTCTCAGTTTCGTCGGCATCCCGAGTTTGCCGACGTCCTGAAATAGCATCGACACAGGAGCAGACATCCCATGAGTTGGAACCCAGCGATCGAGCCGCAATGCCTAGAGGCCGGTGATCTCGACAGCATCGAAACACAGATTGTGCCGCGGGCACGTGACCTCGGCGGCTTCGAGGTGAAACGCGCCCTGCCGTCTTCGAAGCGTCAGATGGTCGGACCGTTCATCTTTTTCGACCAGATGGGACCGGCCGAGTTCATCACCGGTCAGGGGATCGATGTGCGCCCGCATCCGCATATCGGCCTGGCCACCGTAACCTATCTGTTCGACGGCGAGTTCCAGCATCGCGATTCGCTCGGAACAAACCAGATGATCTATCCGGGCGAGGTCAACTGGATGATCGCGGGCAACGGCATCACCCACTCGGAACGAACGAGTGAGGAAACGCGCCGCGGCAACAGCAATCTGTTTGGCATACAGACCTGGGTTGCTCTGCCGGATTCGGACGAAGAAAGGGACGCCGCGTTCGAGCACCACGGCAAGGAGGCACTGCCTTTCATCGAGGGGGACGGCAAGCAGGTTCGGCTGATTATCGGCGATGCCTGGGGTTCCGTGGCACCGGTCAGCACGTTCACCGAAATGTTCTATGCCGACGCCGTGCTCGCGGCTGGTGCCGCACTTCCCCTGCCTGAAAACCATGAGGACCGCGGCGTTTATGTTCTTGACGGAACGGTGGATATCGCTGGTCAGGAGTTTGATGCCGGACGCATGATGGTCTTTCGCCCCGGCGATCCGATCACCGTGAAGGCCGGGCCCAGCGGAGCGCGCTTGATGGTTCTCGGCGGAGCGACACTTGGCGGTCCGCGATACATATGGTGGAATTTTGTCGCTTCGTCGCGTGAAAAGATCGATGCGGCCAAGCAGGCCTGGGCGGATGGCGATTGGGAGCACGGCCGCTTCCAGCTACCGGCAGGTGACACGGACGAGTTCATTCCGCTGCCGGATCGATAGCATTGGGCCGGATGACACGAAGACCGGGTGCTCCTCTTCAGAAGCACCCGGTTTCCCCCTGGGTACGGTCATAGGGTGACCGTACCCGCTCTCCACGTTGTCACCGCAACCCAGCTGCGGGGCGGCCAAAGGCATTCGATCAGCGCAGGTTCGATCCAATGCCTGCGTCAGAGGCCAAAACCCCGTTGCGGATTGAGGGATGCGGCAACAGAACCGTTATGGCACCGGCCACATGAACGGTAGCTGAATGGTCACTGCTGTCCGGCGGCATCGGCAGAGAGAGCAGCAAACAACGCATCCAGTTCCGCCGCCAGGCCAGCCAGGGCTTCGCCACCCTCATCCATATACGGTGCGAAAACAACACTCGGCTGCTTATAGGAAAGCGTGGCGGTGCCGTCCGGATTCTCCGTTATGTAAACGCGGATTGGCGCTTCGATGCCGGCCGCGATGCTGGCTTCCAGCATTGGAACGGCAAATCGCGGATGATAGAGACCGACGACCATGTTGCCTGGAATATCCTTGTCCAGCACGGATTTGGCGCCGACGGTTGCCGACGCCCGGGTCACGATCCCGATTTTGTGGCGCGCGGCGGCCTCATCCACATTGGCGACCAGGGTCGGGTAATCGAGTTGTGTTGGGATGACCACCCAACCATCGCGCGGCGCGACTTGTGACAATGCCGTTCCCGCCGACAGGCCCATGACCAACGCCGCCATACCGAGCGTGCCAAACACCTTCCGGATCAATCCGCCTACACATCGCATGTGGTATCTCCCTGTTGTTTCGGACGGCTCGCATCAATGTGACTTCGTCATCGTCTGCCGTTCCTCTAGGCTGCGCCCGTCAGACTGGATCGGCACGGGGAAAAGTCAATGTCGACATCGGGTGTACGGGCGCTATACGGCATCACAAAATTGTTCGGACTTACAATGGTGTTGATCGTGGCGTTGTGGGTACCATCGGGCGCGGCGTCCGAAATCCTGTCTTCCGTCGATGCATCGCGTTTGAGCGAACACCGGCAAACACGACTTGGCTTGTACCTGACAGCCCGCGATACACAGGCCGCACTCAGTGAAAGACCATCGGCCGTGTTTATCGATGTCCGCACACCGGAGGAACTGCGCCAGGTGGGCCATCCGGTTGGCGTCGATCGTAACATCCCGTTCGCAGTCTTCGACCGGGCGCCTGGAGTCGCCAATGGAAAAATGGTTTTCAACGAGCAGTTTCTCGATCAGATCCAGACTTTCCTGCAGACATCCGGCGGATCCCGGGATTCGGAAATCGTACTGATCTGCCGATCTGGCATTCGATCGAAGCATGCAGCGGACTTGCTCGCTCAGGTCGGGTTTACCAATGTCTGGACTGTTATTGACGGTTATGAAGGTTCCCAGGGCAGAGATGGTGGTCGGTTGCTGACCGGCTGGCGGGGTGCGGGTCTGCCGTGGGCTCAATGCGCCTGCAGCGCGGAGCAGTCGGACAACCTCGCAGCAGCGCTAGACTGCTGCTGACCGTACGGATCGCATACCGCTACCCCGGATCGCATTGACATCGCGCTGTTGCCGACGGTAACTGTAAAGGGCGCAATGCTGGGGTTAACGAAAATGCTCAACAATCTGAAAAATATCACGTTTTTGTATTCGCTCGCGTTTGTGGCCACAGTGCCTGCGATGGCGGATGACAACGTCCTGCATATCTACAACTGGTCCGACTATATTGCCGAGGATACGATCGATAAGTTCACGGAAGCCACCGGCATCCGGGTCGTATACGATGTCTACGACAGCAACGAGGTCTTGGAGGCCAAGTTGATGGCCGGAAGAACCGGCTACGACCTGGTGGTTCCCACCGCTGATTTCCTTGAACGTCAGATCGCGGCCGACATCTATCAGCCTCTTGATAAGGACAAGCTGCCGAACCTGAAAAATCTCGATAGCGTGATCATGCGCAATGCCGCGGCCCATGATCCGGACAACACACATTCGGTGGTCTACATGTGGGGCACCACGGGCCTCGGCTACAATATCGAAAAGCTGAAAGAGCGCCTCGGAGACGACTTTGTCGTGGATTCCTGGAATGTGGTTTTTGATCCCGACATTGTTTCCAAACTTGCCGATTGCGGCGTGACATTCCTTGACGCCAAGGATGAAATGCTGCCAGCGGCCCTAAACTATCTCGGCTACGATCCCAATTCGTTCGATCCGGAAGAACTGGAAAAGGCGGCGGACCTGATGAAGGCCGTACGTCCGCACATCCGCTATTTCCATTCGTCGCAATATATCAACGACTTGGCAAATGGCGACATCTGTCTGGCGGTGGGCTGGTCTGGCGACGTTTTCCAGGCCCGCGACCGGGCGGACGAAGCCGACAACGGCGTCGAGATCGCCTATGTCATCCCGATGGAAGGGGCCTATCAATGGTTCGATATGCTGGCGATTCCGACCGATGCCCCGAATCCCGAAGCGGCCCACGCTTTTATCAACTTCGTGCTGGACCCGCAGATTGCGGCCGACATCACCAACTATGTCTGGTACGCCAGTCCAAACGAGGCGGCGATGCCCTTGATCGATGCCGAAATCGTATCCGATCCCGGTATCTTTCCGCCCTCCGAGGTCAAGGAAAACCTGTGGGTGGCGAAGGTTCAGCCGCCGCGGGTCGACCGCCTCATGACGCGGCTCTGGACATCCGTCAAAACCGGTCGGTAGGATCGCGACGGCCAGTTTACGTAACCGGCCGTCACGACAGCGTCCGCCTGAAACGGGCACCGGGTTGGGGATGGCGATGGACACTATGGCGGGGAGCGATCGAGCCCACGGACCAAACGGTGCCGATACGACTCTGGTGCGCCTCAGCAACGTGACCAAAACCTTCGGCAGTTTGCGTGCCGTCGACAATGTCTCCCTCGATATCGCGCGCGGCGAGTTGTTCTGCTTGCTCGGCGGGTCGGGTTGCGGCAAGTCGACGCTGCTCAGAATGATCGCCGGTCTGGAGCAACCGACAGCGGGTCAAATCGTCATCGACGGGCAGGACATGACGGATGCACCGGCCTACGACCGGCCGACCAACATCATGTTTCAATCCTATGCTCTGTTCCCGCACATGTCCGTCGGACGCAATGTCGCCTACGGCTTACACCGGGCCGGCGTTTCGAAGGCCGAGATCGGTGAGCGGGTTGCCGACATCCTGGCCATGGTCCGCCTGGCGGGCATGGAACGACGAAAGCCGCATCAGCTCTCAGGCGGCCAGCGGCAACGGGTGGCGCTTGCCCGCGCACTGGTCAAGCGGCCGAAACTGTTGCTGCTCGACGAACCGTTGGCGGCGCTCGACAAGAAACTGCGCGAAGAAACGCAGTTCGAACTCATCAAACTGCAGCAGACCCTTGGCGTCACATTCATTGTCGTCACCCATGACCAGGAAGAGGCGATGACGCTGGCTACCCGTATCGGCGTGATGCGTGACGGGCGCATCGAACAGGTGGCGCGGCCTCGGGAAATCTATGAATTCCCGGTCAACCGGTTCGTTGCCGATTTTGTCGGGTCCGCCAATATTTTCGAGGGCGCGGTCGTCGACATCGCGCCGGACGGCATGACCCTGCGGTGCGAGGGAATGGACAGTCCGATCGAAAGCGGGCCGGCCGACGCCTGTGCCGTCGGACAACGCATCTGGTTTTCCCTGCGGCCGGAAAAGCCGACGCTGGCCGCACGCGATTCGCGGGAAATGGACAATGTCCTGCAGGGCGTGATCGAGGATATCGCCTATCGCGGCGATCGCACGATCTTCCGGATCCTGCTGCCCAGTGGCCGTACGATGGATGTCACCCGCACCAATCAAATGCACCGGGAGCATCAGCCACTCGCCGTTGAGGATCGCGTCTTCATCACTTGGGACCGGTCAAGCGGTCTGGTCCTAACGTCATGAGCGACGGCGCAACGGCTGTACGTACCGGCTTTTTCGGCCGCTTCTTCGCCCGCTACGGCCGGCTGATTGTCATCGGCGTGCCGATGATCTGGTTGCTGATCTTTTTCCTTGCCCCGTTTCTGGTGGTCTTCAAACTGTCATTCTCCGAGGCGACGATTGCGCGGCCGCCGTACCTGCCGCTGATGACTTGGGAAGACGGTCGTCTCCTGATCACGCTGAACTTCGAAAACTATCGCTATCTTGTCGACGACGGGCTCTATGTGGTCGCTCTGCTGACCTCACTGCGCATAGCAGCCGTTTCAACGCTGCTCGCCCTATTGATCGGGTATCCGATGGCGCTCTACATCGCCCGTTGCGGACCCCGCAAGCGAACGATCCTGCTCATGCTCGTGATCCTGCCCTTCTGGACGTCGTTCCTGCTGCGCGTCTACGCCTGGATCGGCATTCTGCGCAGCACCGGCATCGTCAACAACACGCTGCTGGCGCTCGGTATCATCGATGAGCCTTTGATCATGCTGCAGACCGATTTCGCCGTCTATCTGGGCATTGTTTACACCTACCTTCCATTGATGATCCTGCCGCTCTACGCCAATCTCACCCGACACGACGGAACGCTTCTGGAAGCGGCCTCCGATCTCGGCGCCAACCCGCTGATCACCTTCCTCACCGTCACCCTGCCTCTGTCGCTGCCGGGAATCGTCGCCGGCTGCATGCTCGTTTTCATACCGGCGATCGGCGAATTTATCATCCCCGAGCTGCTGGGCGGGCCCGACACCCTGATGATCGGCAAGGTTCTGTGGGGCGAGTTCTTCAGCAACCGGGATTGGCCGGTCGCTTCAGCGGTCGCCATCGTGCTGCTGGTGATCGTCGTTCTGCCCGTCATGCGGCTGCGCCGGGCGCGGGAAGCGGGAGGCTGAACCGATGGGACGGATCTGGCTTCTGCCATTGCTGACCTTGTTGGGTTTTCTGTTTCTGTACGCGCCGATCCTGTCGCTGGTTGTCTACAGTTTCAACGAATCGCGGCTGGTGACGGTGTGGGGCGGATTTTCCACCAAGTGGTATGGCGAATTGTTGCGCGACCCGCAGATCCTCGGGGCTGCATGGATCAGCCTGAAAGTTGCATTCACCAGTGCCACGGTTTCGCTGGTTTTTGGCACCATGGCGGCGCTGGTGCTGTCGCGCTATGGCCGGTTCCGGTTCCGCCGCCTGCTCAGCGGCATGATCTCGGCGCCGCTGGTGATGCCGGAAGTCATCACCGGCATTTCGCTGCTGCTGCTCTTCGTCGCCATGGAACTGGCGCTTGGCTGGCCGGCGGAGCGCGGTCTGCTGACCGTCATCATCGCCCATACGACGTTCTGCCTGGCATTCGTCGCCGTGGTGATCGAGGCACGGCTTGCCGGCATGGATTCCTCGCTCGAGGAAGCCGCAGCCGATCTTGGCGCACGGCCACTGAGAGTGTTTTTCGACGTCACGTTGCCCAGCATCGCGCCGGCCCTGGTGGCCGGTTGGCTGCTTGCCTTTACCCTGTCGCTGGATGATCTGGTGATCGCCAGCTTCGTCGCCGGACCGGGCTCATCGACCCTGCCCATGGTGATATTCTCCAAGGTTCGCCTCGGCGTCTCTCCGGACGTCAACGCTCTGGCCACCATCCTCATCGGGCTGGTTGGTCTGGGTGTTCTGATTTCAGCGCTGGTGCTGGCGAGGCGGCCGGCCGGCGAACAATAGCTCAGGGTGAAACAAACCCGTATTCCTCGCCCAGAGCAAGGCACTCTTTCAGAGGTCGCATACCGTCTGAACAGGTCGGACCGGTCAAGCAGGCGGCAGCCGCGCACACAGCATAGTGCAGGCATTCGGGGACGATAAACGATTGGTGCACGCCGTACAGGAATCCGGCTGCAAACGCGTCGCCGGCCCCGACCGTAGCCTGAATCAAGCCGGCTGGCAGACGCACAGCCCCCTGCTGATAGAGCGCACCGTTTCTGTCGGCACTGACAGCGCCGCGTTCAAAGTGCAGTACGACGGCCGTGGAAACGCCGAGTTCGAGGATTTCTTGCGCGGCTTCCTTCAATGCCTCGACGCTGAGACTGTTTCCGGACAGGTCCCGGTTCACAATCCAGCCGGCTTCCAATTCGTTCAGCAGTAAGTAGTCCAATTGGGGTGCGGCTGCGGTAACGATTTCCCGAAATCGCGGATTGTTTCCGCTCACCAGGTCCGCGGCAGTGATCAATCCGGCCGATCTCGCGCGTTCAAGCACGCGACTGGCACCAGTGCGCCCGTTGCCATCGTCCTCATCGAGTTGCTCGAGCAGGGTCAGGTATCCGAGATAGAAGATCAGGGCTTCTGATTCGTCGAAACAAAAATGATGATCGGCCAGCAGCGCATTGGTTCCGGTATAGTGAAAGAACGTTCTGCGGGCGGTCGACTGGACCGACATCACATCCGTCCACGACGTACCCGCTTCCGATGTGCGCTGCAGTCGCTGAATGTCGATGCCTTGCTGCCGGCAGTCGTCGATGATCCATTGCCCATTGGCGTCGTCGCCGATCAGGCCGACCGCCTGGAGCGGAAAAGCGACATTCATGATGGCCAGATCGCGCAGCAGATTGTACGGGCCACCCCCGGTGCCGAGCGATTCCGACCGCACCTGCGCCAGATGATCTTGCGCCGGATAGTGGTCAATCTGTTTGACATGGTCGACAACGAAGTTGCCGCCGGCCAATATGCCCTTTCGATCTGGGTCGGTCATCGAGCGACATTCTCCTTGCCTCGGATGGGCAATTTATTTGAACAACACTCTTCTGCGAGCAAACTCTGACGCTTGCGGGTCTGTGTTGCAACACATGCGCCGGTGGGCGACCGCGATTTCAGATTTGATCCACTAGCCGTTCGCGGCGCGACGGGATTTCTTCTCTGGCGGACCGGCCCGCAGAAGCGACTGGATGGCGCGGGACTGTGCTACGGTCTGGGAACGCACAAATTGCTCATGGTTCTGCTCGACGCGTGCAAGGTCGTACAGATAGTTGACCATTACACCACAGGACTGGTTCAAGCCGTTGGTTGAGACATCCGCCATGGCGTGGACGTCGTAGAGTTGGGCGCCGTTACCAAGGTGGAAACGTGCCACCGGATCAAGTGGCAGACCGTTTTGCCGCTTTGCTTCCACAAGATAATAGGCGGCCCAGTAGCGTGCCTCGGCATCCAACTCCTGCAATGGGGTCGGATCCTCGTCCTGCACAGCGACCCGAGACGCCTCCAGCAGAGAACTGGGGCCGCTTTCTTCGTCTTCGATAGCCGGCCGTTCCAGCCAATGCGCCAGACCCGGCACCGGCGACAGTGTGACGAAGTTCTTGAGTTGCGGCAGGTCGCGAGACAGGTCTTCCACCACCTGCTTTATGAGCGAGTTGCCGAATGAGATGCCGCTCAATCCGCGTTGGCAGTTGGAGATCGAATAGAAGACAGCCGTGTCCGCCTGTTCTTCGGTCAGGATATCCCGATCCTCCGCAAGCACTTCCTGGACTGAGCCGGGTATGCCGTTGGACAGCGCCACTTCAACAAAGATCAGCGGTTCCTCGGGCATGACAGGGTGGAAGAACGCGAAACAATGGCGGTCATCCGGCTCGATCCGGCGCCGCAGATCGTCCCAGTCGTCGATGGCGTGAACGGCCTCGTACTGGATGATCTTCTCAAGGATGTTGGCGGGCGTGTCCCAGTCAATTCGGCGAAGCACAAGGAACCCCCTGTTGAACCAGGATGTGAAGAGGTGGACGAAATCAAGGTCGGTTCTGCCGAACTCCGGGTGCGCCGTGAGCAGATCCAACAGATCCAGGCGCATCGCGACCAGTTGCGCGGTAGCGCCCGGCACCTGGTTAATGCGGCGCAGCAGCTCCTGCCGGCGCGGTTCCGATGCGCAGGTCAGTCGCTGCAGGTTTTCTGGTGTGCGTTCTTTTCCGTATGCCTTCGCGCTTGCCTCCACATCCTGCGTGTCGACATCCAATTCCTCCGTGAGGTGGCGGAAAAAGACTTCCCTTTCGGTCTCGTTCATTTGCCCGTAACGGGTCAGGATGGCGCGGGCAACCTTGAGGCCGGAGACCTCTCCGGCCTCGGTCAGAAGAGCCTCGCACATTTCTTCGATCGGCCGCTTGTCGAACGCCGCCGTTGACGCATAGCGGCGTTCGAATATCGATCCGAGAATATCCGGCAGAAATCGAGACCGGTTCACGAAAACACTCCTTCGGCAAGGACCGTCGCCTATCACCGCCCACACGACTGGCCTACAATCTGTATTCGATTGAAACCGGATTGTATACAAAATTTACCATTTTGAATATGATGTATCCATGCCTCATGACATGCCTGTGACCCGGCGCCGTGCCGATCGCATTCGAGAGACCCTGGAGCACATGATCATCTCCGGCGCTTTCGGAGACGGTGAGCGCCTTGACGAAACCCGGCTTTCGGAGCGGTTTTCGGTATCGCGCACTCCACTGCGTGAAGCGCTGCAGATGCTGGCCGCTTCCGGCCTCGTTCAGCTGATCCCGCATCGCGGTGCCTATGTCCGTCACCCCGGCTTCGTTGAACTGGTTCAGATGTTTGAGGTGATGGCCGAGCTTGAGGGAATGTGTGGACGCCTCGCGGCGCGGCGTCTCACTGAAGATGATCTTACGACACTGCGTTTGGCGGCCGGCGAATGTGAACAGGCACTGGCCGGTGGCGACGCCGACGCGTACTACCACGAGAACGAACGGTTCCACGGGCTGCTTTATCAGGCAAGCGGCAATGGATTTCTTGCTTCTGAGGCGCGCCGTCTGCAAAAGCGCCTGCAGCCCTTCCGCCGTTTGCAGTTGCGCGTGCGCGGCCGCATGGCTCAGTCGATGGCCGAGCATCGGAGCATTCTGGCGGCACTCGAACAGGGCGATGCCAACGCCGCAGAGCGGGCGCTCAAAACGCATATCGCCGTCCAGGGCGAAAAATTCAACGACCTGATGGCTCATTACGGGCGCACCAATCTGCAGCACGCCGGTTGACCGGCCGCGGATTTTCGCTGGCCGGCGCTTCTGTTTCGTTTACCATCGATCAGGTCTGCCCTGTACGAGTGAGGATAGCTCGGCTCAACTCGCGCATGTCCGGCACACATGAAACCGGAGTCCGCGATGGCGCAGGCAGAAGGACAAACGCTGAGAACCAAGATATTTGCGGCCGGTGCCGGAAATTTCCTGGAATGGTATGATTTTGCCATCTACAGCTTCTTCGCGGCCTCCATCGGCAAGCATTTTTTCCCCGCCGCCGATTCCTGGGCTTCACTGCTGTCGGCCTTTGGCGTTTTTGCGGTCGGCTACGGTGCCCGGCCGATTGGCGGTCTGGTGCTGGGGCGTATGGCCGACCGTTACGGCCGTAAGCCGGTTATGCTGTTCTCCGTCTGCGTGATCGGCAGCGCCACGTTCTGCATGGGCCTGTTGCCGGGATATGAAACGATCGGAGTGGCAGCCCCCGCATTGCTTGTCGCCCTGCGCCTGCTGCAGGGATTCAGTGTCGCAGGCGAATACACGACCTCCACCGTATTCTTGCTGGAGCATGCGCCAAAACACCGTCGCGGTTTTGTGTCGAGCTGGTCCATGTTCGGAGAGTTCGGCGGCGCGGTGACCGGATCGGCGATAGGCGCCATCGTGGCGACCGTTCTTGGTGAACAGCAAATGCAGGACTGGGGTTGGCGGCTCCCCTTTCTGTTGAGCGCGGTCGTCACCGCATTTGGCTTGTGGTTGCGCAGCGGCATTGACGAAAGCCCGGAAATGACCCGTTCAAATCGCGAGCAGATACTGCCGGCCGGCGAAGCCTTGCGCAACAGCTGGCGGGCTGTCGTCTGCTATGTGTCCCTCACTCTTGTCGGCGGTGTCGGCTTCTATGTCGCCTTTATTTATTCGGCGTCGGACCTGGAACTGCATATGCATCTCAGCACCGCACGGGCGCTCGATATCAACACCATCGGGCAGTTGACGATCATGTTGCTGTTTCCCGTCGCCGGCTATGCGGCAGACCAAATCGGTCGCAAGCCTTTGGCCATCATGACAGCGGTGGGGCTGATCCTATTCAGCTGGCCACTGTGGTGGCTGATGCACCAGGACAATTTCACCCTGATCCTGATCGGCCAGTGCCTGTTCGGTGTCATCCTGGCCTGCGGTTATCCCGTCTACGGATTGATGATGGCCGAATCCCTGCCGGCTCGTCTGCGCTGCAGCGTGCTGTCGATCGGTAACGGCCTGGCCTACGGTCTTTTCGGCGGCATGACCCCGCTCACTGCCACGTATCTTGCCGAACGGACAGGTGATGATTTCGCACCCGTGTTTCTGATCCTGTTTTTTGCGGTTATTTCGCTGATTGCCGTGCTGCGGCTTCCGGAAACACTTCCCGGCCGCGGTGTACCGGCGGTTAGTCCTGTTGGTATTGCGGACTGATCCTGCATTTTTCCAATTGACTGAAACCGCGTTTCGATATAACTAGAAAATTAGTTATATCGAAACGCGGTTGGATACCCATGTCTGACGTCACACAAGCGGCGGCACCGCTTCGCAATTCCGCCAAATGGCTGCGGTCGCCATGGACCCTGGTTATCGCCATTCCGTTGGCCGTCTGGCTGTTCGACACGGCCAACGCCGCCGGTTTCACCGCGTTTGCCGTTAAGGCCTTTGTCGGCACCGTGCCTTATATCGCAGTCGCGGTCGTTATGATCGCCTGGCTTAAGGCAGCCGGTGCCGAGGCCTATGTGGCGGCGGCCTTCAAGGGGCGCGAGACCCGCATGATCGTCTTCGCCGCGCTTTTGGGCGGCCTCGCCCCTTTTTGCTCCTGCGAGGTCATTCCGTTTATCGCCGGATTGCTGGCGCTGGGCGCGCCCCTGTCGGCAGTCATGGCCTTCTGGCTTTCGTCGCCGCTGATCGATCCGCCAACCCTGTTCATCACCGCCGGGGCGCTCGGCTGGTCGTTTGCGATCGGCAAGGCGGTCACGGCCGTATTGCTCGGTCTGTTCGGCGGCTTTGCGGTCAAGACCATGCTGTCGGTCGGGCTGTTTTCCGATCCACTGCGTCAAACCGGCGTTAGCCGCTGCGGCTGCGGTCCATCGCCGTTCGACGGCAAGCCGGTGTGGTTGTTCTGGAACGAAGCCAGCCGCCGCGACACCTTTCGCGTAGAGTTCATTGGCAATGCGCTTTTCCTAGTCAAGTGGCTGGCCTTTGCCTATGTGCTCGAAGCGGTCCTCGTCACCTATGTTCCCGCCTCGCTCATTGCGTCGGTCGTCGGCGGCGAAGGTATAGTGCCGATCGCGACGGCGGCCGTCGTTGGCATGCCGGCCTACCTAAACGGTTACGTGGCACCGCCGCTTCTGGCTGGCCTGATTGCCCAGGGCATGACACCGGGAGCGGCGATGGCCTTCATGACCGCCGGTGCGGTCAGTTCGATCCCGGCCATGACCGCCGTCTGGTCGTTGGTCAGACGGGAAGTATTCGCCGCCTATCTGGGCCTTGGCTTATGCGGCGCCATCCTTGCCGGTATCGCGTTCCAATATGTGTGATACAAGATCCGCATGACCGCGGATCCAGCAAAAAAGGTCGCGGACGGCAAGCCGACCAGCCTTGCCGTCTGGCTCTTGGCAGCCGGCCAGACCGTTGTCTGGGCCGGACTTTTTTACAGTTTCGCAGCGCTGTTGCTGAGTTGGGAAACGGATCTCGGCTGGAGCAAGACCGACATCGCCTTCGGGTTGACTCTGGCACTGCTTGTGGCCGCCGCCGCTGCTCCGATTTCCGGGCGGATTATCGACGCTGGCGGCGGTCGGGCCCTGCTGGGCGGTGGTGCCCTATTCGGTGCGGTGAGCCTGGCGCTGCTGTCGACCGTGCAAAGTCAAACCGGATTCCTGGCGCTATGGGCTCTGATCGGCTTGGCCCATGCAAGCTGTCTTTACGAGCCGTGTTTTGCACTGGTCACGCGTCATCTCGGCCCTGGCGCCAGAGCAGCGATTACCCGGATCTCGCTCTGCGCAGGTTTCGCCTCGACCATTGCGTTCCCGCTTGGCGCGTTGCTTGCCGATACCATAGGATGGCGCGGTGCGGTTCTGGTGTTTGCGCTGTGTGTTGCGGCGATAGGCGCACCGCTTTTGATCGTCGGCAGCACGCTGTTGAACCGCCGAAGCGTCGTCCACGACCTGCCACACCCGACACAGAATCGCGCTGCCGTGAAATCGGCGCTTGGCCGCCGGGAGTTCTGGCTGCTGGCCTTGGCCTTTCCGACCATCGCGCTCAATCACGGAATTCTGCTCAATCACATCATTCCGATCCTGGTCAATCGTGGCCTGACCGAGATTGCGGCGGTTTCCGTTGCATCGTTGATTGGACCCGCGCAAGTCGCCGGCCGTCTGCTGATGATGCGTTTCGAACACCGCGTCGGCGCCATGACCGTGACCGTCATCGCTTTTTTGGGTTTGTGTGTGGCCTGCAGCATTCTGTTTTTTGCCGGCGGGTCGATGCCGCTGGCGTTCGCTTTTGCTGCAACACAGGGTGCGGCTTACGGGGTTACCTATATCCTTAAACCGGTGGTAACCGCGGAGGCTCTTGGCCGCACCGGATTCGGCGCGATCTCGGGATGGCTGGCGATGCCGAACCTCGCCGGTTTTGCCATCGCGCCATTTATCGGCGCCGCCCTGGCGCAATATGGCGGATATCCGCTGTCCATCACCTTCGCTGGCGGCATGGCCATATGCGGGCTGGCGCTGATCTGCTGGCTCGCATTCATTCTCCGCCGCGGCACCGTAACGATCGAACGTTCCGGCTGACCGGAATGTCAACGCCTGCCAACGTGGTACAGGCCGGCCGCAAGCTCGAACAACACGCCCTTGACCGCCGTGAAACGCTCGTCGTAGCGGTTCACCGGATCGACCGGCAAAACCGCATCCCCCGACCCGGTCAGGGCAACCGCGGCCTTCGCCCCAAACAGAGTCCCCGGTGCAATACCGCGTCCGGAATAGCCGTAGATCGACAGCGCGTCGGGACCGAAACGGACGATCTTCGGTATGTGATCGGCCGTCATGGCAATACGTCCGCACCAGGCATGCTCCAACGGCTGATCCGATAGGGCCGGGAACAAACCGCCGAGCTTGCGTTTGGCCCAACCCCGATGCAGACCGGCTGTGGCATGCTCGAGCGACCCCATGCCGCCGATTAACAAGCGCCCTGCCCCATCCTTGCGGAAAGAAGTCATGATACGGGCAGTGTCCCAGCAGCCCTCAAGCCGTGGGAGGACCGAGGCCTCGAGATTGGGCGACAGGGGACGCGTGGCCAGCTGAAAATAGTGGACGGGTGTATAGGCCGGGTGCGGTGCCCCCTGCAGCGGACTCTGATAGGCGTTGGTGGCGACAAGAAGAGCCTTACCGCTGACCGAACCGTGTGGCGTGCTTGCCACCCATGTGCCGTTACGCCTCTCGATATGCGTCACGGGACTATCCTGGAAAAGCTGCGCGCCGGCTTCAATGGCAGCCCGGGCAAGCCCGGTACAGTAGGCCAGCGGATGGATGGTGCCGGCCCGGGCATCGTGCAGGGCCTTTTTATACAGCGAAGTCCCTGACCTGCGTTCGGTTTCCGCCCGATCGAGCAGGGTTACCGGCGCCCCGCGGCGTGACAATTGCCGGTAGCGCATTTCCAGGTCCCGCGAACCGGATGCGTCATGGGCCAAGTGCAGTGTGCCGTTGCGCACGGCCTCGCAGTCAATGGCGTGCTCCTTGATCAATGAAAACACCAGGTCCGGGGCACTCGCCAAGGCGGCGTTCAATCGCCCGCCCTGCGCAACGCCCAGCGCCGATTCCACGGTATCCGGGGGCAGCCAGAGGCCGGCATTGACAAAGCCGACGTTGCGACCGGATCCGCCGAAGCCGATAGTTCGAGCCTCAAGGAGCACAACCGGCCTGCGCGCTTTCGCCGCTTGCAGGGCTGCCGAGCAACCGGTAAAGCCGCCGCCGACAACAATCAACTCGGTTTCAAGATCCTGCCCAAGCACCGTCGCCGCAACCCTTTCCCGGTTGGTTGCTTGCCAGAGGTTGCCGTTTTTGCTTGGTTCCATCGGCTCTAACAAATCAGACCGCACAGTGTGCGCAAGGGAAAACACGCATGAGTCAGGACGTTGCCCAGACAATTCTGGTGCCGGACTTCGTCGCCTTCACCATCGGCATCATCGTTTTCTTTCTGGGCGCGTTCCTGACCCGGAACATCGCATTCCTGCAGAACTACAACATCCCCGAGCCCGTCTCCGGCGGCCTGACGGTCGCGCTGGCCACCTGGGCGGCCTATGCCTGGCTAAACGTGGAGATCAGTTTCGAACTGTCGACCCGCGACGAACTGTTGGTGATTTTCTTCACGACCATCGGGATCAACGCCCGCTTCAGTGATCTGATTGCCGGCGGCCGCATGCTGGCGCTGCTGTTGGTCATCACCTTGGCCTTCATGGTTTTTCAGAATGTCGTCGGGGTGGCTGGAGCGGAGATCTTCGACTTGCCGCGCCAGGTCGGCGTTCTTCTTGGTTCCGCATCTCTGATCGGGGGTCACGGGACGGCCATCGCCTGGGGACCGACTGTTGCCGAGGCGACCGGCTTCCCCGCGGCCGAAGAGATTGGCATCGCATCCGCAACGCTCGGTCTTGTTTGCGCTGCATTGATCGGCGGACCGATCGCCAAGCTGCTGATTGACCGGCACCGGCTTGTCAGCGGCGAAACGGACGGCTTGATCGTCGGCCTGCCCTATGAGGAGGAGGGTGAGGCCGACACGAAAGTCAACCACATCAGCATTATGCGCTCGCTGCTCGTCATCAACATCGCGATCATTCTTGGCTACGGGGCCAATGAGGCGATTGCCGAACTCGGTCTCAAACTACCGCTGTTCGTGCCGTGCCTGCTCATTGCCATTGTGCTGTCCAACACGGTACCGCTGCTGTTTCCGCGCATGCCCTGGCCGGCGCGCTCTCGGGCACTGGCCGTCATTTCCGACTATTGTCTTTCGATTTTCCTCGCGATGTCCTTGATGAGCATGCAGTTGTGGACCCTGCAGGGTCTCGGAGGACCACTGCTTGGCGTGCTCGCATTCCAGGTTATCGGAACCGCGGTGTTTATCATCTTCCTGTTTTTCCGAATGATGGGCAGCGACTACACGGCCGCTGTGCTCAGCGCCGGATTTGCAGGCTTCACTCTGGGTGCAACGCCAACAGCCATCGCCAACATGTCGTCCGTAACCAAAAGCTACGGTCCGGCACCACTGGCCTTTATTGTGTTGCCGATGGTTTCGGCATTCTTCGTCGACCTCGCCAACGCCCTGATCATCCAGCTGTTCGTGACCCTGTGATTGCGGACGACAAACCGCGATCGCTTGAGGCGACAGGGTTTGAGTGGTATTTAATTTCTGTGTTAAATAAGGGACAATCAGATGCGTGGCATAACGATCACCTACGATTATGACGGGCCGGAAGCGGCATGGACGGCCGCCGTCCAAGCCTTCATCGATTCCATTAATGCCGATCCGGACGTTGCCGGCAGGTTCACCTACCAGGTGTCCGTCGCCGACGACGGCAAGACCCGCATCCACTGGGGCCGCTGGGACAGCCAGGAGACTCTGCAGCTACTGCAGTCGCGCGACTACTTCAGCGCTTTCGCCACGAAGATAAGGGAGTTCGCCGGCGGACAGCCAAATAACGTCGGCGCCAACGTCGCTTTCAAGACCGACGGCTGGTGATCCGTCTCTGGCGGATGCTGTCCGAGAACAGCTTTGCGGTAAACGCTACAGCGGTAATCGCGGCTGCACCGAGAAACGCCAGGTGAAAGGGCGATTCAATCACATGGGCGGTGAACGACGCACTGTCCATCGCCGCATGGCTGCCGGGGTGGGCGTAAGCTGGTAGGCTGCAGCAAAGCGCCAATGCAAAGAAGCCGGATTGTTTGACCATGATTCACTCCTTGTGCTCTTCGAAACGTTGCCGCAGCATGTCCACCAGATCCACGTCGTCGCGATGAGTGAGCGACACATAGGTAAAGGTCATGGAGTCGCGCTGCGTCACCATGCTGCCGGGAAACGGCATGTAGACAAGCTCGCGCGACGCGAAAGCCGGAGACGCGGTACCCAATTGCCAGTGCGACACGATGGACGCATCGACGAGATTCATCGTCAGTCCGTCCGGTCCGGCACGCTGGAACGGCACGCCGGAAATGCGCAAAAAACTCGTCTTGTCTGCTGCGGCGCGAAAGCCGTCGATGAAGTTGGCGGTGAGGATCTGCAGGTCTTCCGAACGGTCGTGCTCCGATTCGCCATGCACATGGGAGTGCAGATGATCGGCATCGTGGGGGTGGTTGTGGCCGACACCCTTTGCATCGGTTTGCGGATGGTGATGATGTCCCATGATCCTACTCCACATCCGGGCCCGCCGGGATCGATACCGGCTTGTCGATAATCGCCCTGTGCGCTCCCATCTTGCCGTGCGAGACCAGCGTGCCGAGTACATCGACGATGACCCGCGTCGCCAGCAGCGCGGTGATGTCGGAGGTGTCGTAGGGCGGCGAAACCTCAACCACTTCGAGGCCGCAGATGCCCTCCGCCGCGACCAGCGACACCAGTTCCAGCGCTTCGCGCGGTAGGAAACCGCCCGGCTCGGGCCAACCGGTTCCCGGCACAAACCCACAGTCGACGCTGTCGATGTCGAACGAAACATAGACGGCGTCGGCGTCTTTCCAGGCCAGTTCCAGCGCCCGTGCGGCTGTCTCTGCAAGCCCCAGTTCTTCGACGTCGCGCATGGTGAAGATGTTGGTATTGCGCTGACGGGCGATCTCCACGCCCTCGCGCGGCACCTGCCAGCCGCCAATGCCGATCTGGACAAGATTGACTGCCGGCACATTGGCCAGATCCGTTGCATGGAACCACGGCGTCGTGTGCATGCGTTCGTCGAGGTCTTTCTCCTGGATATCGATGTGGCGATCGAAATGCACGATGCCGATCCGTTTCGACGTGCATTGGGCGATCCCGCGGACGCATGGAAAACCGATCGAGTGATCGCCGCCGATCATCACCGGCATAGCGCCTGAAGACACGACATGGCTCACCGCCCTGGTGATCTGGTCGAAGGTCTTCTCGATGTTGGCGGGGATGGTGAAAACGTCGCCGACGTCGCATAGCGTCATCTGCTCGCGAAGATCGACCCCCATTTCGTAGTTATAGGGCGTGTAAAGCGCCGAAATGCGGCGCACGCCCTGCGGCCCGAACCGCGTGCCTGGACGATAGGTTGTCCCACCGTCGAACGGAATGCCGATCACCGCCGCATCATAGGCACCGACCGCTGTTACATCCTCGATATAGGGTGCTTTGAGAAACGTGTTGATGCCGGCGTAGTGGGGCAGCTCGCCGCGCGCGAAGGTCGGGATCGACTTGTCTTGCAGCGAATCGGCGCCGGTCAAGCCCATGCGCAGTGCCCATTGCTTCTCCTTCTCCCACGCCGCGCCAGGCAGGGTGCCCTCTTTCTCGGCCGCCTTCCAGCCGCGCAGGTTGAGCTTGTCGAAGTCCGGGTGGTGCTGTCGGGACGGCGTACAGCGCATCAGAGCGCCGGCGCATCGCCGCACGTACCTGCGCTCGAATCCGAATGGGTTATGCATGGACTTGCTCCTCATCGTGTCAGTTCGGTCGGACCGGGAACAACTCCCCGGGATCTGGCGGTGACTCGTCCGCGTTGCGTTTCAGCGGCAGGTCGTAAGTGATCGTGGCGCCGTAGGCTTCCGGCGCCTGCGGATCGTGGCGGATCTTGTCGAAGACCAGCATACGGGTTCCGAGCTTGAACGCCTCCTGAATGTCGTGCGTGACCATGAAAATCGTCATGCCGCGTTCCTCCCAAAGACCAAGAAGCAGCTCGTGCATGTCGAGGCGAATGCCCGGATCGAGGGCACCAAACGGTTCATCGAGAAGTAGCACTTCCGGCTGTTTCAGGAGCGCCTGGGCAATGGCCAGCCGTTGCTGCATGCCGCCCGACAGCTGCGCCGGATAGCGCCGGCGGGCATTCCACAGCCCTATCTTTTGCAACGTCTCGGACACCGCGTCCCGCGCCTGGCGTCGGGCCGCGCCAAAAAGCCGACCGAAACCGGGCGCTGCGGCGAATTCGTTGGCCAGGATCAGATTGTCCTCGACCGTGAGGTGCGGGAATACGGAATAACGCTGAAAGACGACGCCCCGATCGGGCGTCGGCTCGTTGGGAAGCGGCTTGCCGTTCATTTCGATGCGGCCGCGTGTGGGATGTTCCTGGGACAGCAGCATGCGCAAGAAGGTCGACTTTCCGCATCCGGACGCGCCGACAATGGTACAGAAAGCGCCCTCGACGACATCCAGACTGATGCGTTCCAGTATCGTCCAGTCGCCGTACGACTTGGCGAGGTTGCGAACGCTGACCTTGACCGGATCGCTCATAGGCTCTCCCCGTCAAGGTGATTCCACACAAAAAGCCGCCGCGACAGGAGCAGAAGAGCGCGGTCTATCAGGAAGGCAAGCAGCGTGATCCACAGGACGTACGGCAGGATGACATCCATTGCCAGGTACCGGCGCACAAGGAAGATGCGGTAACCCAGCCCGGACGTCGAGGCGATGGCCTCGGCGGAAATCAGGAAGATCCAGGCCGGCACAAGGCCGAGCCTGATCGCCGTGATTAACCGGGGCAGGATCTGCGGTACCACCACACGTGTCGCCATCTGACGAACGCTGGCGCCCAGCGTCTCCGCCTTGATGATCATTTCGCGCGGGATATCCATCACCGCCTGCGAAACCGAACGGATCATGACCGGCGCTGTGCCGACGACAATCAACATGACCTTCGACAGTTCGCCAAGTCCGAACGTGATGAACAGAATCGGCAGTATGGTGATCGGCGGGATCAGTGAAAAGCTGGCAACGAACGGCGCCAGGCCGGCGCGCGCATGCGGGATGAATCCGATCAGTACGCCAAAGACGAGCGCCAGAAATGTCGCCAGACCCACGCCGATGCCAAGCCGCCACAGACTGTCGAATGTGTCGGTCCACAAAAGCAGATCACCGGACCGCCGATCGGCCACGAAAGCCATGCGCCAGAATGTCGACGCCATTTGGTCAAGCGATGGCAGTAGCTTGTCCGCGGGATTGTCCAGTCGTCTGATATGGCTGGCAATCGCGTAGGCTGCAACGGCCGCCGCGAACGGCAGCAGCCCGAGAAGGGTAGCCACTGGACGCGACGGCTTTCGATTGATGATGCGCATGGTGGACAGCCCGTCGATCCGGTCTGTGCCGGACGTCTGAAGTCAGAGCATACCCTCCACCGCCATCTCCATATAGGTGGTGTCGAACCGCAGCTTCACATTGTTCGGGTCTCCGTAGATGGAACCGTCCGGAAAACTGATACCGACGAATTCCGGGCTCGGCGCGCCCTCCCCGAGAATGCCCTTGTCGAACAGGAACTCGGCGACGAATTTGGAGGTTTTCGGAAGCTCGGCGGACTGCGTGAAAGCCACGGCTTCGGCCGGCGTATAGAACATCTTTGTTGTGGCAAGCTGCGCATCGTATCCGGCCAGATCAGTGCCGGAAGCCTCGGCCATGGCGGTCCGGGCCGCCTTGCCCTCGGCGCTGTCCGATGACATGAGCGCCATCAGCTCGTACCAGGCGCCGACCAGCGCCTTGCCGAAATCCGGATTGTCTTTCAGCGTTTCGGTGTTGACCATCATGATGTCGATAATCTCTCCGGGAATGCCGGAGCTGTCGAACACCTTGGTCGAATCAGGTTGTGTGTGGATCTCGGAGAGCAGCGGGTTCCAGGTGACGACCGCCGTCACGTCCTCCGTCGCGTAGGCGGCAATCATGTCCGCGTCGGAGGTGTTAACAACCGTTATGTCCCTTTCCGATAGACCGACCGTATCGAGGGCCCGTGCCAGCAGATAATGCGAGACCGAAAGCTCCACCAGGTTGACGTTCTGCCCCTCGATGGCGAAGAGTTCTGTTTCACCCTTGAGGATAATACCGTCATTACCGTTGGAGTAATCGCCAACGATCAGTGCTGTGGTGTCGACCCCGCCACCCGCGGGAATCGAAAGGGCATCCATGTTGGTCATCGAGCAGCCGTCATACTGGCCGGCCGTGTACTGGTTGATGGATTCGACGTAGTCGTTGATCTGGACGATCTCGACCTCGATACCGTACTTGTCGGCCCATTTTTTCATGATGCCGGAATCCTGCAGATAGCCCCAGGGCATCCATCCGACATAGATCGACCAGCACACCTTAAAATCCGACTTCGCTGCGGCTTGAGCCGGACCAACGGCCGCCGCCAGGCCAAGCGCCGCGGTCAGGCACAGTGTCGTGAGGAGTTTACGTATCATGAGCGTACGCCTTCCTTGCTTGCATCGGTCCGACGGACCGGATTTCCAACCAAGTCTGCGCACACCGGGAGGAGGTCTGCGTGCGCAAACCTGTGCAGTGTTCTCCCGGGATTTTGTCCCGCCGTGTCACCGGCATTTCGCTCTCGCCGGCTTGCATCTCTCGGACCAGCGTTTCCGACGGGAAACCGGAACCCTAGATGCGCTGCACAACGGATACAGACGCAATCCACGTGCCAAAATAGAATTGGAAGCGCCTTATCTATTCTTTTCAGTTAAATATGACAGGATTTTAAGGTGAGATGACTTCTGACCGGCTGCGCGTTATTTAGGCAATATTCCGATAGTGCTTAAAATAGAGGCGACACCCGTGGTGCCGCCTCGACAGGCAATTCGTACAGACCCTACTTCGGCTGCGGTACAACACGCAGGTATGGTTTGAGCGTTTTCCAACCCTCGGGGTATTTCTTTGCAGCGTCCTCATTGGAGACGGCCGGGACGATGATGACATCTTCGCCATCCTTCCAGTTGACCGGTGTGGCCACCTGATGCTTGGCCGTTAACTGCATCGAATCGATAACCCGCAGGATTTCGTCGAAATTACGCCCGGTGCTCATCGGGTACGACAGGGTCAGCTTGATCTTCTTGTCCGGTCCGATAACGAAGACGGTGCGCACGGTCTGATTGTCGACAGCGGTGCGGCCTTCCGAAGTTTCCCCGGCACCGGCCGGCAGCATGCCGTACAACTTGGCGACGGCAAGCTCGGTGTCGCCGATCATTGGGTAGTTTGGTTTGAATCCTTGCGTCTCTTCAATGTCGGCCGCCCATTCGGCATGATTGTCGACCGGGTCGACACTCAGTCCGATGATCTTGACGTTGCGCTTCTGAAACTCCGGATTGATCCGTGCCATATAGCCCAGCTCGGTGGTGCAAACCGGTGTGAAGTCCTTGGGGTGCGAGAATATCACGCCCCAGGAATCACCCAGCCAATCATGGAACCGGATCGTGCCCTCGGTCGTGTTCGCTTCGAAGTCCGGCGCTTCGTCGCCAATTCTCAGATGTGTCATAGCATTATCTCCCTGCTGAGGTCGCTGTCAGGATGAACGGTCTATCGCACCCCGCGCCCCGCCACGAAAATACAACAACAATGTCCGCGAGCAAGCAACCGTTGGCAACGCAGCTCGGCGTCAACAAAACTTCATCATGCAATTGACGAGGAAACCGCTGGGGAATCGATCGACAGGTCTGGAGTAGATGATTTCGGCTCTTGGATTTTCGTTACAAATCAACAGGTTGGCGGAAATTTTCCGTGGCTGCGTCTAATTAACTGCAAGACCATTCACAAACGAAAAGGAAACCAAACCGTGACAGATGTTCAACTCTTCGGATTTTCCGGCAGCACCTACGTACGCAGCGTCATGATGGGCTGCGCGGCACTTGACGTGACGTGGGAGCTTCTCCCGCTGGAGTTTGGCAAGCCAAGCCATATTGCCCTGCATCCGTTCGGCAAAATGCCGGTTCTGCGCCATGGTGAGGTGCATCTCTATGAGACCGCGGCGATCTTGTCCTACGTGAATGATCTCGCCGACGGCGCGCTCATTCCCGAGACGCCTGTTGATCGGGCCCGTATGTGGCAACTGGTGTCCATTTGCATTGACTACGCCTACCTGGCGCTGGTGCAAGCGACCTTTGCCGAGGACAAAGAAAGCATCGACGCGGAGGCCGCCAACCGCTGCATGGACGCGGTTGTCGCGATCATGGGCTCCGATCCCTGGCTGGCCGGTTCGCGGCTGAGCTTCGCGGATCTTGTCTTCGAGCCGATGCTTTCGCATTATCTCAAAAGCGCCCCCAATGCGCCCGCACAGTTGGAGCAACGGCCGGCTCTGGCGCGCTGGCATGGAGCGATGCAGGAACATCCCGCAACGATCGCGGCCTACAATGAAAGCCAGGCGGCATGACTTCCGAACAGGTTCTGATGGAACAGGCAAAATCCGGAGACGAGGCGGCTTTCAGCCGTCTCGTCTCGCCAGTGCGTCCGAGGCTGAAGGCTGTGATCAAACACATGGTAGGCCACCCCGAAGACACCGAAGACGTGCTTCAGGAAACGATGCTCAAGGCGTGGAAGGGTCTTGAGGGCTTTCGCGGCGAGTCGAGCCTGGCCACCTGGCTGACGGGTATTGCCTCTCGAACCGCCATCGACTTTTTGCGCGGCCAGAAGCGCTGGCGCGGCGAGGCGCAGGTGGCGTACGCCAATCTGTGCGCCGCCTCGGAAGAGATGAGTGGCGAAGTGGTGGCGGAGAGCTCGACACCCGATTTTTCCTTCGAGGTACGAGAACACGTCGCCTACTGCTTTTCCTGCGTTGGTCGGTCTCTGCCACCGGACGAAATTGCTGCGCTAATGTTGCGCGACATCATGGGACTGTCGTCGCGCGAAGCATGCAACGCCTTGGGAATCTCGGATTCTGTGCTGCGACACCGACTGGCGACCGCGCGCCAGTCGATGCAGGAGCAGTTCGAAGGACTGTGCGCCCTTGTCAACAAGCGGGGCATCTGTCACCAGTGCAAGGGCTTGCAGATGGTGGCCCCGCAGCACAAACGGGGCGGTGCTTTCCCCGACATCCAGGCGTTTGCCGACCGTTGCGCGGTCGTGCGCGAATGTGACAGCACGTCCATGGCGGCGTTGCATGACCTTTTCTGGCGGCGTACCAAGGAGATTGAGGAGAAAGGGCTTGGATCGACGGAGCCCGAATCGCTTTGCGGAGTGAACAGCGATGAAGCGTAGACGTCTGCCCTTGCCGAAACGCTTCAACGCGGCGTTGACTGAAGATGCCTACGCACGACTGCGAAAACTGAACGAACAATGGGGCTTGGGCAACAACTACCTCCTGGTGGTCTTGCTTGAACAACTCGACGACATCGCAGACCCCGACAGATTGGATGAGGCATTCCGCTCCTTCATTGAAGCGTACGGCGCACCTGGCACGCGCACGGGCAAATAAGTCTGCCTCGTAGCGCTCCGGTCGTATCGCTAGGTGTGTATTGACGCACAATTCCGCTGCGCAAAAACCCTATTCCGACCCGATGACTCTTTCGTAGAGATGCCATGTCGCATGGCCGAGAATCGGCAGGATGACCAGCATGCCCAGGAAAAACGGAATCATCGCAACGATCGCCAGGGCCGCGACAATGATACCCCAGCCGATCATTGGAACCGGGTTCTTCATAACGGATTTGAAACTGACGATCATGGCCGTAATGAAATCCAATTCCCGATCCAGCAGCAGCGGCATGGAGATCACGGTCGCGGAAAACAGGACCAATGAAATGATGGCGCCTATCACGGTGCCGACGGCCAGAAATCCCAGGCCCTCGGGCGTCGTGGTGATGACTTCGAGAAAGCGTCCTATTGTTGAGAAGCTCTGGAAACCCAGAAACAGCGCCAGCAGGAGGCGCACCTGGTAAATCCACAACCAGAAAACGAACAGCACCACGAATGCCATCCAACTGAGTTGCCGGTCCCGTTGCCGCAGGACGACGAGCAGCACCTCACGCCAGACCAGCGGCTCGCCTTTCGCCAGGCGTCGGCTCACTTCATAAAGCCCGACGGCGACGAAGGGGCCAATTAATGGGAATCCGATGGCCAGCGGGATAATCATCCAGTGCATATCCAGAATCGTCAGCGAGGCGAGGATTGCCAGGCCACCAATCGTGTAGATGCCACCGAAAAAGAGGCCGAACAACGGTGCCTTGAGGAAGTCCGAGACCCCCGCTGCCAAAGTCTCCCTTATGTCGTGAAACGTCACCGTCCGAATATCGGGCACTTTCGGCGGTTCGTACGTGACAGCGTCGTTGCTATTTGCCATGGCCGGCCTCCCAACCGTTCTGGATGGCTACAGGATCTCAGAATATCCCGTGACCATGCACATTCTTGGAACATTGGCATTGATCCAAGTCATATGACCATGGATCAGAAACTGTTTGGCGTTCCTGCGTCGGTATCTTAGTTCAGATGCAGTGAGGCTTGAACCATGCGTTGACCCGTCAAACAGGAAGCGCAAGGTTGCCGATAAGGATTGAAAACGCCGTTACAGTCGTCACCGAATGGCACTTCGCCGGCCGCGGGGACAACATCGGTTGGCTCCGGCACGCTGACGAAAATGCTGTTGTTCCCTTGTTTAACGAAGCGCTTTATCTCATTGATAATAAATTAGATAGGACGGCCGCAGCAATGTCCAATGGCGTGATGTATTTTCGACGCGCGGCGTCGAGCACGATGTTATCGGCGCGCCGTGATTTTGCGTGCGCGTTTACCGAGATCGCGTTTCTTGATCGCTGAACAGAGGCAACAGCCCGCACCGTCGGGCTGCGCTTGTTTCACTCAATCGTTGTCGCCTCCGGCTCAGTCAATAACCGCCTGTTAAAGGCAAGCGGCCCCCATCGCGCGACGGGCTGGAAGGTGGGCGGAGATTCCAGCCAGCCGTTCGGACTGATGCCGGAGGCGCCGAGAGCAACCGAACACGGTTGCCAAAGTGCGAGCATTGCTCAAGGACAGTGTCCAGCACGAAGTTGTTCGCCCACGACCAATCGCGCTATTCGGAACCGTCCAAACCTAAAATAAATTCCGGTGAATTCGGGCCGGAAACGACTTCGGTTGGACTTTCGATCGTCCCGGGCGTTGTACGTTAGTTGGCTCATCATCCACAATAAACCACTCGACATGCATCTAGTTCATGCATAACTTGCAGCAATGGATTTCACGGCTTTGAGGATGTTTGTGGCCGTCGCCCAGCGCGGCAATTTCGCTGCTGTGGCGCGGGAGTTTGACGCCGATCCTTCAACGGTATCCCGAACCATTGCCAATCTTGAAGAGGAGTTGGGGCTGCGTCTGTTTCAACGTACGACCCGTTCGGTGACCCTTACGGAGGGTGGTGAGGTCTACCGGTCTCATATCGAACCGCTGCTTGAAGATATTGAGATCGCCCTCGATGAAGCGCTGGCGGTCGGCGCCTCACCGAAGGGAACCATTCGGATTACGGCGTCGAACGCTTTTGGACAAATCTGCCTGACGCCGTTGCTGCCACGCATGCGCGAAGCATTTCCCGAACTGCGAATTGAAATGGTGCTGACCGACAGCCCACTCGACCTTGTCGCCGAACGGATTGACTTGGCGATCCGATTGGGCAACCGGGCGGGCGGCAACGTGGTATCCACCAAGCTCTTCGACAACCGATATCGGATTTGCGCGAGCCCAGCCTATCTGAAGAAGCATGGATCCGTTCGGCATCCACAGGATCTTGTGTCGCACGACTGCCTGATGATGCGCTCTGGCGGGACAGATACTGTATGGATTGCCCGTGATGCCGCCGGCAATGTGGAAGAAATCCCCGTGAGCGGGGATATCGTCATCTCCTCGGTGATGGCATTGCGCAAGTGTGCATTGGACGGGTTGGGGCCGGTGATGCTGATCGACTGGATGGTTCGGGAAGACCTTCGAACCGGCCAGTTGATCGAATTGTTGCCCGACTACGAAGTATCGGGCGCCCATGCGCGCACGTCCGCCTGGCTGATTTATCCGAGCGCTCGCTACCTGCCCTTAAAGACACGCGTTACCATCGACTTTCTGAAAGAGGGTCTGGCCCATTTCGGAAGCAATCCGACCATGCAAAAAGCTTCGTGATATTCGGCGGACCAACTGGCGCACGGAGCGCCACAAACTGGGACTATCTGGAAGCGCCGTAGCATGGGATATTCCAGCATGAGGCATGGGCCGCCCGCGGCGGCTCGGTTTGGAGGTACAGCCATGAACGTTCTGCCCGGTTCGAACGATTTCCGTGACGCCATCGACAGCGATCGTGCGCATGTCTGGCATCATCTTAGCCAACACAAGCGCTACGAATCCGTCGATCCGCTCCTGATCATCGAAGGCAAAGGGATGCGGGTCTGGGACGCCAACGGCAAGGAGCACCTCGACGCCGTCTCCGGCGGCGTTTGGACCGTGAATGTCGGATACGGCCGCGAAAGCATCGCGGACGCCGTCCGTGATCAGTTGGTGCGGCTGAATTACTTCGCCAACTCGGCCGGCAATGTGCCTGGCGCCATGTTCGCTAAGAAACTGATTGAAAAGATGCCCGGAATGAGCCGGGTCTACTTTTCAAATTCGGGCTCCGAGGCCAACGAAAAGGCGTACAAGATAGTTCGCCAGATTGCCCACAACAGATATGGCGGCAAGAAACACAAGATTCTGTTTCGCGAGCGGGACTATCACGGCACGACGATAACTGCACTGAGCTCGAGCGGCCAAAATCAGCGCAAGGATCAGTATGGTCCCTTCACGCCGGGTTTCATCGAGGTGCCGCACTGTCTTGAGTACCGGTCGCAATTCGGTCCCTGCGACGATTATGGGATCCGTGCGGCGCGCGCAATCGAGGACGTGATCTTGCGAGAGGGTCCCGACACCATCGGCGCCATGGTGCTCGAACCGATCACCGCCGGCGGCGGCGTGATTACACCACCGGACGGGTATTGGGAGACGGTCCAGGAGATCTGCCGCACTTACGACATCCTGCTTCATATCGACGAGGTGGTGTGTGGAGTTGGGCGCACCGGCAAGTGGTTCGGCTACCAGCACTATGGCGTTCAACCGGATATCGTGACCATGGCCAAGGGGGTTGCATCCGGCTACGCGGCGATTTCGTGCACGGTGACGACCGAAGCGGTTTTCGAACAGTTTAAAAGTGCTCCGGATGATCCGATGAGCTACTTTCGGGACATCTCGACCTTTGGCGGCTGCGCGGCCGGACCGGCGGCGGCGCTGGAGAACATGCGCATCATCGAGGACGAGGACCTTCTGAGGAACACCGAAGACATGGGTGCCTATCTGCTCGACCACCTGAACGGATTGAAGGACAAGCACGCCATGATCGGCGACGTGCGCGGCAAGGGACTTTTCTGTGGCGCCGAACTGGTACGCGACCGCGACACCAAGGAACCGGTCGCCGAAACGCTGGTCCAGGCGATCGTTGCGGATTGCATGGCCCAGGGCGTGATCATCGGTGCCACCAATCGCAGCATCGAAACGCTCAACAATACGCTCTGCTTCAGCCCTGCCCTGATCAGCACCCGCAGTGATATCGACGAGATCGTCAGTGCCGTCGATGCCGCACTCCAGCGGCACACGCATGTGAGCTAAACCGCCGAAGGCCCGAGATCTCACGAGAACCGGACCCGGACGGCGCGTTGTCGCTGCCAGGGCATGAACTTGGCTGCGCAACGGCCGTCCGCTGCGATTGTGGAGCCACCCGCATTTGTTGCATTGGGGCCGCGGGCGTTATCGCAGGTCCTTTGCCGGGCGCAATCCGCAGGACGCCCCGCAAAGCCGGTTGGGAGGAATCATGTCCGGCGGCTTCATTCCAACCCGGTTCGATACGCGGGCGCATCACCCATAATGGTGAAAGCCGGTAATTCATTGATACCATCGGTTGCAGGACCAATGGCTCGGCTTGTGCAAACTCAGAACACCTGTGGCAAGTCGTGGAAAGCTGAATTCAAGGCTCGCGACCAAGCCTCTGATAACGCATTGAAATCCGCATCATCCGGCTCGATGCGGCGCCGTTCGGAAAAGGCGAACTTTCCGGTCTCGATGATTGCCAGGTCGAGCGGCATGCCGACCGAAAGATTGCTGCGCAGCGTTGAATCCATGGAGACGCAGGCCGCCAGTTTGGCCTTCTCGAGGCGCGTGTGCGACGTGATGACGCGGTCGAGGATGGGCTTGCCGTATTTGTGCTCGCCGATCTGGAAAAACGGCGTGTCCGAGGTCGCCTCGACGAAATTGCCGGCGGCGTAAACAAGAAACAAGCGCAATGAACCGCCCCTGCGCTGACCGCCGACGAGGATGCTTACGTCGTAGGACGCACCATCCGCTTCCATGCCTTCGCGATGCCGTTGCTGGACCGACAGTGTGGTTTCGCCGACGATTTGAGCGATCCGGAACATACTGTCCGCGTTGAGAATGGTTTCAGTGTCAGGTTCGACCTGCGCGGTTTCGATCTGCTTCTCAAGCCGGGTAATCACCCCTTGAGTGATCGACAGGTTACCAGCGGTCAGCAGCGCCACGACCCGCTCGCCAGGTACTTCCCAACAGTGCATCTTGCCGAAACGCGCGATGTTATCGAGCCCGGCATTGGTTCGCGTGTCGGACAGCAGGACCATGCCCGCATCCAGCTTGATCGCAACGCAATAGGTCACGTGACAGCCCCCTCGTCTGACGTCACATCACTGCTGCTGACTTTCTGCAACAGCAACCTGCGCCGTCAGGAAGATCTCGGATCCACCGACGACATGCCCTTTTATCGGGGTGGCGTCATCGGCGTCCAGCCCACAGGTGAGTCGAATGTAATGGTCGGTGGGTGAAATACCGTGCGACGGATCGATTCCGACCCAGCCAAGACCGCCAACGTGGACTTCAGCCCATGCATGGGTCTCAAGCAGATCTTCCTGATCCTCGGTAGCCCGCAGGTAGCCGGTGACGTAGCGTGCCGGAAGTCCGAGCGTTCGACAGGCCGAAATGAAGGCGTGGGCATGGTCCTGGCATACGCCTGCGCCAAGCTCCACGGCTTCGGCGGCGGTCGTTTGACTATGCGTCGCCTCTGTCTGATAGGCCACCGCATCCTTGACCGACAGCGACAGGGCGTGAGCCGTCTCCAATTCGTTGTCAAGCTTGGAGGATTGCGCAAGGCTGCGGATGGCATCGCTTGGTTTGGTCAGATCCGTCGTGCGCAAGAAGATCGCTGAAGGGGGACGTCGTGGCAGGTCTCGGACAATGCCGGCCCTGTCCTCGGTCAAAACAACTCCGCCCGCCACCACCTCAGCACTCTCCAGGGGCGCACGGCTCTGCCATAGGGCGACGTCGTCGCCATATCCGGACACATAGATCGGCTCAACCTTTTCGCCGTTGATATGGACGTCCCAGGATTGCGCTGTCTGGCCGTCGAAAATCGAGGGAAACAACTTCAACCGCAAGGATACGCGTGACGCTGCCGGTTCGTAGGTATAGGTCGTGCGGTGCGAGATCTGCAGACGCATCAGGCTTCACCGTCAAAAATAGTAGGCATCGGATACCTCTCGGCTGATCCTCGCGGTTTTGGCGATCTGCTCGTCAATGAACTCGTGCAGGCCCTCGTTGAAGATCGTGTTGATGTCGATACGCTCAAGCCGCTCGCATTCGGTGCGTGCTGTCCGTTGACATGCATGGGTGCCGCCATGGCTTTCCTCAAGTTTGATCAGACAGGCATTGATCTGGCCGTAATTGAAGGCGACCGACCGCGGAAACGTTCGGTTGAGCAGCAGGAAGTCGGCGATGTTCCATGGCGCATAGTCGCCGAAGTAATGATGGTGATAAGCCCGCAGTCCGGACACTGCGTGCAGCATCGACATCCACTGATGATGATCCCGTCCGCCGCCAACCACCTCGGTCTCGGGGAGCAGCAGAAAGTATTTTACGTCCAGCAGCCGCAGCGTCATGTCGGCCCGCTCGATGCCGCCGCCGAGCCGCAGGAAGTAGTATCCTTCGTTGCGCAGCATGGCGGTCTCCACGGCCCCGCGAAACACCGCGGCACGGGTGCGCACCCACTCCAGGATGCGGCTCAGTTGACGACACGCGGCGGTCGGGTCCATGCCCTCCAGATAGCGCCAGCCGTCATTGAGGCTCTCCCACATTTCCTGGGTCAGCCCGGTGCGGACCGACCGGCCGTTTTCGCGGGCCTTGGCGAAGCAGGCCTGGATACCGGAAGGATTCTCTGAATCCAGAATCAGGCTGGCCACGACATCGATCTCGTTGACGGACCGATCCGCCGGCGTCGGCGTATTCGTCACCCTCATCAAGGAGGCCCACTCCGACTGGGCGCTGTTGCCGGGTAGCATCGCCATACGCTGGCCCATCGAGATCATGCGTGCCGTGGCTTCTGCACGCTCCATATAGCGTCCAAGCCAGAACAGATTTTCCGCAGCGCGACTCAGCATGGCGTCATTCCTGCAGCACCCATGTGTCCTTGACCCCGCCGCCCTGGCTCGAGTTGACCACTAGCGAACCCTTGCGCAGGGCCACCCGAGTCAGGCCGCCGGGGACCAGCCGGATCGTCTTGCCGACTAGGCAAAACGGGCGAAAGTCAACATGTCGTCCGTCAAGGCCGGAATCCGCCAGCGTCGGCGCTGTCGAAAGGTCCAGGGTCGGCTGGGCGATAAAATCCGCCGGGTTGGCGACGATCCTTTTGCGGTACGCAGCGATCTCAGCTTTGCTGCTCTTCGGTCCGATGAGCATGCCGTAGCCGCCCGAGCCGTGAACCTCCTTGACGACGAGTTCTTCCAGGTTGTCCAGCACGTATTTGCATTCGTCGGGGCGACCGCACTGGTGGGTCTGTATGTTCTCCAGCACCGGTTGTTCACCGAGATAGAAGCGGATCATCTCCGGCACGTAAATGTAGATCGCCTTGTCGTCTGCGACCCCGGCGCCGGGTGCCGAGCAGATCGTCACCCGCCCCGCGCGATAGGTATCAAAAAGGCCGGGAATGCCGAGCATGCTGTCAGGGCGAAAGGTCAAGGGATCGAGAAAATCATCGTCAATGCGCCGATAGATCACATCGACATGCTGCGGTCCGCGCGTGGTGCGCATGAATACACGCCCCTCCTCCACAAACAGATCTTGGGGTTCGACCAGTTCGATGCCCATCAAGTCGGCCAGGTAAGAGTGCTCGTAATACGCCGAATTCAGCGATCCCGGTGTCAGGACGACGACCGTCGGCTCGCCCTGGCAGCCTGGCGGCGCGAGTTCCTTGAGCGTCCGCAACAACTCGTCGGGATAGTGGTCGACCGGTTTGACAGGTCCACCACGGAATACATCCGGGAACATCCGCACCATGATCTCCCGGTTTTCCAGCATATAGCTGACGCCCGAGGGTGTGCGGCAGTTGTCCTCCAATACTTGAAAGCTGTCTGGTCCGGTCCGAACGATATCAATGCCGACAATGTGGCTGTAGACTCGACCCGGCGGTGAAAAGCCGATCATCTGCGGTAGAAACGCGGCGTTGCAGTAAACAAGTTCGGCAGGGATGATGCCCGCCTTGATGATCTCCCCGCGATGATAGATGTCGTACAGAAAGGCATTCAGCGCTCTGGCCCGCTGGCGGATGCCGCGATCCAGAACAGCCCATTCCGAGGCCGAGAAGGCGCGCGGAATCATGTCGAACGGTATCAGTCTTTCAGGATCGCCCCCCTCTCCGTACACCGCGAAGGTGATGCCGATTTTCCGGAAGATCGCTTCCGCCTCTTCGCGACGCTGGTCCAGCAGTTCAATGCCTGATTCGTCGATCCAGTCAGCGATCCGTCGGTAGGGCTGCCGCGTCCCCGACGCGTCTTCCATCTCGTTGAAGGGCACTCTGATCCTTTAGCGTTGGCTACTCCAATAAGGCACTGTAACGGCAAGGTTAACAAAACACGAGCAGCGCAGCCAGCGCCAAATTGAACGGGCGAGTGTTACAGATCGATCCTGATCGTCCCGCCCGGTTCGCTGGCCCGCGAGCAACATAGTATGACCTTCGATTCCCGTTCCTTCTCCGACAGCACATAGTCGCGATGTTCAACGTCACCGGACGTGTAGTGGGCGGCGCAGACGCCACACAGTCCGTCCGTGCATTTGACGGTTATCGGATATCCGGCGGTGGCCAGGGCGTCGGTGGCATTCTCACTCTCACTGACCTTGATCGTGCGGCCGCTTTTCGCCAGTTCGAGTACAAAGTCGTGATTGACGTAGTCGGGAGCTTCTGGAACGGAAAAATACTCCTTGAGCAGCTTGTCGTCCGGCCACCCCTTCGAACCGGCGACATCAAAGACCGCATCCATATAACGGTCGCTGCCGCAGGTGTAGAGTCGGAAACCGTCACGGTATCCGGGGATCAGTTCGTCAAGATCGGCGCGGCCGCCCTCGGCGGAAAAATGAAAGAAGACGCGGTCGGCCCACGGCATGGATTTCAGCTGCGCGGCGAATCCGGATTGTTCGGTCGATTTGGCACTATAATGGAGCACAAAATCCCGGCCCAACCGGTGCAACCGGTGGGCCATCGTGATGAGCGGTGTCACCCCGATGCCGCCGGCCATCAGGACCGAGAAGGGCGCGCCCTCGTCGAGCGGGAAATGATTGCGTGGTTCCGAGATAAACACGCGGCGCCCCTCTTTGAAAACGCGGTACATCAGCAGCGAACCGCCGCGTCCGTCCGCCTCCTTCTGGACACCGAGCACGTATTTGCCATGATCCTGCGGATCACCGGCGAGCGAATACTGCCGCTGATACTCCGGTGCGATCACGACATCGATGTGGGCTCCGGCTTCAAAGGGCGGTAGCGGCGTGCCATCCTCATGCGTCAGTTCAAACAACACCACGTCTTGCGCGAGATCCTGGCGTCGGCTGACGATGACTGGGAACACTGGAGGCGGTCCCTCAGCCGGCGAATGCACCGGCACAAGATCGGCTGTCTCACCGGCTGCGAGCCTTTGCCGGTAAGCGTCAGGGGTCAGCATGGCCCGGTATCGTTTGATGCCCTCCTCGCGGTTCAGCGGATGCACAACCGGCAGCGGCGGCGGCATCACGTCGGCGGGATAGACCGCTAACGTCTGGTCCTCATATTTGAGATCGAGATCCTTCGACAGGCCGCGCCGGTTGACGGCCGCTGCCTGGATGTAGCGTTGGTCCTTCTGATCCAACTCGATGTCCCACCACCAGGTCTTAACCGGATTGATCTCCCCACGGCCCAACCGGTCATCAAGCTGCGCCAGGGCTTTGGCGGATCCCGGCGCGTTGATCGCCATCCAACGGAAAGCCGAGTCGGAGAACAGTCCTTCGAGATTCCACGGGCAGGTTTTCATGCAGCGTCCGCACATACCGCCGGCAGCATTGGTCAGACGGTAGCGGGCGCATTTTTCGGCATCCGATTTCCAAATCTCGTAGCCGTTATACATCAGCTTCGGACCTGCCGTAATGGCGCCCGACGGGCATTCGCGGGCGCATTTGTTGCAGCTTTCGCAGAAACGCTGCAGCCCGAAATCGATCGGCCGATCGTGCTCCATTGGCATGGAGGTGGTAACGACGCCGGATTTCAGACGCGGCCCGAGAAAAGGATTGAGGATAACCTCACCGATACGGCTCACCTCACCCAGGCCAGCGAGCAGCAACAGGGGCGGCTGCAGCACATCCCCATCGAGCACGGAATGGACCCTGGCCGAATAGCCGAGGCGACGCACCTGCTCCCCGATCACACCACCGAGCAGCGAAAAGCGCAGATAGGCGCGCATTGACTGGGCGACCGATATCCAGTCGTCGCCGCTGGCACCCTCCATTGTTTCATGACCCTGATCAAGCAGCAGCGAAACGCCGTTGGTGTGATAGGCTTCAAGAGGATTACCGCCGGCATCATGAGAGTAGTAAGCCCATTCCGGCACCCGACTCAGCCCTACCGCATCGGCCGAGAGATAGTAGGAAGCCGCTTTCAGATTCAAAGCGTTGCGAGCCGGATCCTGCGCATTGGGCGAGACCGGACCGCGCGCTTCTCCGAACTGCAGCAACAGCAGCGCCCCCAGCGCCCGCCTGGCACAGGCGCCGATCGGGCTTTTCATGACATACATGCCGCCCTTGGCGGCTTCCTGGACGTTTTTGCCCATATCGCCGAACAGGGCGCGCGCGAAGAAGTCGGACCGTTTGGGAAAGCGCGGCACCCGCTCTTCATCAATCAGCGTCGTCGGTGTATCGCGGCGCTTGATCTTCTCGAATGGGTGCGCGCCCATGTGGTAATCCCGGTCGCGATAGGGTTCGGCCGTTGCCGCCCGTCGGGCGGTACCCTTGCCGAGCCACCATCCGGGCCCGTGCGATTGCCAGCCGGCCCGTCCGGCATGCGCCCCGAGCGGCAGGTCCGGTTCGATGTCGAGTGTGGTGGTGACGGCGGCCAGCCCGAAACGGCTTCCGACGTAGGGATTGACCAGTTGCAGTTCGCCATCGACGTGCTCGGCGGCACACAGACCAGCTGAAACGGCAAGCCGGTTGAGATCGACATCCGAGGTGGTCGCTGTGTGACTGCGCGCCTCGTAGCCGAGCATGCGGATGTAGTTGGCGAGCACCGTTGAGACGTTGGCGGTCAGCAACGCGGCGCGATCGGCCTGGGTATCGTGGAACCAATCGGTGCCTGGCTCATCGGGCCTTGGATCACGCGTGTACTCCACCAAAAAAACCAGCGCGTGAGTATGATGATCGACCGGTTGCAACTTGACCCGTGTCGACTCCAGCACATCGGCATAGATGGCGTCGATACCGGAGGCGAAGCTTTTCGGCTGCCCCGCCTCAAGCTCCGCCTTGATGTCGTCGATCATCGGATTGCGGAATGGCGCCTCGAGGAAATGGTCTTTGTCCAGACGCGCAACTCCGACCATCGAAGCATCGAAGTAATAGCCCGCCGCCTTCAGGTGTTGCGCCCGCTCGAGCGGATCTTCCGGAATCTCGGCTTCCCTATGAACGATCTTGCCGTCTCGCACGGTGTCCATCATTGCCAGGAACCGGGCAATGGCGTGAGCAAGCGATTCCTTCGGCTGGTGCTGGAAGGTCAGCGGCTGCATCGGCGCAAGGGATCCCAGATCGAGCGGTTCGCTCGAACGGATCAGCGTTTCGAGGGGAAACGGGCCGAGATGGACGGGGCGGTCTTTGTAGGAAAACAGCTTCATGGGCGTGATATCAAAGGGATTTCAGTTCACGCGTTTCGCCCTCGGCAAGCATGTCGAGCCGGTCGAGAACCAAAGCCAGATCCGGTGCGTTCAGCTTTTCCGCGAAATGCGTATTCAAATGGTCGACCATGGGGCGGCAGCGTTGCATCGCTTCCAGGCCGTCGGATGTCAGTTCGATTTCAACGGCGCGGCCGTCGTCCTGCGCGCCGTTACGATAGATCAGGCCCCGCTGCTCCATGTCGCGCAGCACCCGGGAAATGGTGGGGCGCGCGACACCGATGTAGTTTGCCAGGGCCGAGGGTGTCTTGACGTTTTCGAGACCGACACCGCTCAGGACGCACCACATGATCCGGGTGACGCCGAATTCCCCTATCATTGTCTCGAGCCGCGTTTCCATGACCCGGGCAAGCCGCGAAACCTTGTAGCCCAACCGGCTATGCAATCGATATTCCAATTCAGCGATCTCTGCAGTCATCGGCGTTTGCCTCAATATAGTTAGCATGATCAACTATATCCCACATAGTTAGCATGATCAACTACCCATGTTGGACGTCGCTTTTTGCCGGCCCATGTCGCAAAGTCGGTCGTCGCGGCAACCGGCCTGGCCCAGACTGAAAAACGAAAAAACCGACCGGGAACAATGCCATGAGTGACAGGCGGACCGGCGGGCGTTCAGCGCGCCGCGCGCTGCGCACCGTCGCAAAAGTGGACATGCTGCCAGCGCTGGCGCGCAACCTGCCGCTCTGTGAACCAATGGATGACGAACGGGTTCACAGCATCGACAAGGCGTCGATGGATATCCTGGAAGAGGTCGGCGTGGTTTTCAGGGATCCGATCGCCCTGGAAGACTGGCGCTGCGCCCGTGCTGACATCCGCGGAGAGACAGTGCATCTGGATCGCGGCCTGGTGCGCGAGTTGATCGCGACCATTCCTTCCGAGATCCGGTTTCATGCCCGCAATCCGCAAAAGAACGTACGTATGGGCGGCCGGCACGCGGTTTTTGTGCCGATGACCGGTGCCCCTTATCTGAGGGACATTGAAGACAAACGCCGCCTGCCGACACTCGACGATCTGGCGATGTTTCACCAACTGGCGCACATGTCGCCGGCCCTGCACTCCTCGGCGCACCACATCGTCGAGCCGATGGATCATGTGGTCGCCCACCGGCACCTGCGCATCACCTATTCGTCGATGAAATATTCCGACAAGACGTTCATGGGTATGACGACCAGCCCGAAAAACGCCGAAGACGTTATGGAGATGTGTGCGATCCTCTTCGGCGACGATTTTATGGAGACCCACGCGGTCACAACCGGCAACTGCAACGGCAATTCACCGCTGGTCTGGGACGAGACCATGCTCGGCGCGATGCGCGCCTTCTGTCGCCGCAACCAGCCGGTATTGTGCTCACCCTTCGTGCTCGGCGGCGCCAACACACCGGCCTCGGTGGCACCGGCCGTGGCGCAGCTGAACGCCGAAGCCCTGTCCGCCCTGGCCTATACACAGGTCATCCGCCGCGGTGCGCCGGCCATATACGGCCATTACCTGTCGACGGTCTCCATGCAGTCCGGCGCGCCGATGGCGGGCACCCCGGAAATCAGCCTGATGAATTTCATGATCGGCCAGATGGCACGGTTCTATGATGTCCCCTGGCGCACGTCGGGCTTACTCGGCGGCGCCAAGACTTTCGACGCGCAGGCCGGGTATGAAAGTGCGGCAACCCTGTCGGCGGTGCTGCACGCCGGCGCCAACTACATCTGGCATGCCGCCGGCTGGAATGAAGCGGGCATGCACTGCTCGGTCGCCAAGTTCGTGGTCGACGCCGAACAGTGCGCCATGGGCTACCGGATGGCGGAGGGCATCCGCTGGGACGACTTCGACACCGGCCTGGCCGCGGTGCGCGACATCGGTCCGGGCGGCCACTATCTCGGTCACCCGCATACCCAGGCGAATTTCGAGCGGGCGTTTTTCATGCCGCGGCTGTTTGACAACAACTCGATCGAGCAATGGCAGGCGGAGGGCGGCATCGACGTCACCGAGCGCGCTTTGAACCGGGCCAAACAACTGCTCAGGGAATATGAAGAGCCACGGTTGGATCCGGCGACGGACGAGGCGCTGCGAGACTATATCGCTCGGCGCGAACGCGAGATACCGGCCGAAGACGCACTTAACCAAGACTACTGACCCATAGTATTGCCAACGGGAGGGGGCCTGTTCGCCATGCAACGCTTTGACGGGAAACGAGTCCTGGTGACCGGCGCCGGCGGTGGTATCGGAAAGGCGGTGGTCGCGCTGTTTCGGGACGAAGGTGCCGTTGTGGCGGCCAGCGACCGTCAACTATCCGGAGTCGCTGCCGACGTCGAGATAGAGGGCGACCTGTCGGACGCCGGATTTGCCGACCGGCTCGCCGAATCTGCTCACGAAGAGCTGGGCAGGCTCGACGTGCTGGTTAACAACGCCGGTCTCATGTGCCGCGGATCGGTGACGGAGACCAGTGACGAAGATTATCGTCTGTCCATGCTGATCAATGTCGAGGCGCCGTTCCGGCTTTGCAGGGCGGCCATTCCGTTGATGGCCGCTGCGGGCGGTGGCGTCATTGTCAACACGGCCTCCTGTTGGGGGCTGCGTCCCGGGCCCGATCATGCGGTCTATTGCATGAGCAAGGCGGCGCTCGCTGCCCTCACCCAGTGCATGGGACGGGATCATGCCGCTCAGGGTATCCGGATCAATGCCGTGTGTCCCAACGAAGTCGATACTCCGATGCTTCGCAGTGGCTTCGCCGCCCGGGGATTTGATCCCGAATCCGGCGTCGCCGCACTCAACGAAACCGTGCCGCTGGGCCGTATCGCGCAGCCCGAGGACATCGCCGATGTCATCGGCTTCCTGGCCTCCGACGCGGCTCGTTACATGTGCGGAGCGCTGGTGGAGGTGAATGGCGGAAAGCCGGTGTCATGACCGGTTTCGACGGCAAGTGCGCGCTCGTAACGGGTGGCCGAAGTGGCATCGGCAAAGCCATCGCGTCGCTGCTGGCCGACCGTGGGGCGCGTGTCTTCACGGCGCAACGCAGCAAGGACACGTCGTTTGAATGGGTTGAAGCAAATCTGGGTGATCCGGAGGCGCCGGAGCGTGTCGTCGCAGAAGTCGTCAATACGGCAGGACGGCTCGATATCCTGATCAACAACGCCGGCGTGATGCGCGAGGGCACCGTTGAAGAAATGCCGCTGACCGACTGGCAGACGATGCTGGCGGTCAACCTGACCGCGCCGTTCCTTCTGGCAAAACACGCCATGCCGTTTCTCAAGGGTGGCGGTGCGGTCGTCAATGTGGGCTCCATCGAAGGATTGGGATCCAATCCGAGGCATCCCGGTTACGGCGCCAGCAAGGCGGGATTGCATGGTCTGACCCGCGCCATCGCGGTGGACCATGGCCAGGACGGGGTGCGATGCAACGCCGTCGCGCCTGGCTGGATCGATACGGACCTGAACGAAGCCTTTGTCGAATCGATGCCGGACCCGGAGCGCTTCCGGAGCGCACTCGCCACGGTTCATCCTGTCGGTCGCACCGGAGATCCGGCAGAGGTCGCCAGGCTGGTGGCGTTTCTGGCCTCGGACGAAGCCGCCTTCATCACCGGTCAGATCTTCTCGATCGACGGCGGGCGTATGGCAAAGCTGAGCCTACCTTAAGTGCTCAGCATTCGCGTCCGGCCGTCCATTCCTTCCAGCGCATGATTGCGTTGGCGCCGACCCAAGTCAGCGGCCGGGGCGGCAGTTTTTTTGGCGCCTCCTGCATCATCAGGCCCCTGACCTCGGGACTGTCGATTCCCATGGCCAAATCCGCCGCGGCCATGCCCGACAGCGTCCCGCGGGCGAGGCCGAGGCCGTTCTGGCAGCAGGCGGCATAAATGCCATCTTCGATTTCACCGAATGCCGGCACATCGTTCCAACTGAGACACAAATGCCCCGCCCAGCGGTACTGCATCGCGACGTCCGCCAATCCCGGAAACCGAACCTTGAAGGCACGGTCATGGAGCCGCCCCGCGGCGGTCACCTGTCGCGCGCCGGCCCGCATTGACGGATTGCAGGTGAACCGAGTGCGCACCACGATGCGTTCCCCTTCCGGCGTAGAGACACGCCGCACGGTGGATCCGGCGGGATCGGCCGGCGTGACACCCCAGCTTGATGCGCCCCCCAGACCGACAGCCCTGGCATCGAAGGGTTCCGTCATCGACGCATAGGTGAACACATGCAGCAAACGGCCGGAAAAAAAACCGAAACTCTCCGCGTGACCGTTAACCGCCAGGACGACCTTTGCTGCCGAAACCCTGGCTTTGCCGCAATCCAGTGACCACGCCGACCCGTCACGGCGGATTGAGCGGACGGCGCTGTCCTCATGGACACCCACGCCGCTGTCACGGAGCAGGCCGCAGAGCGCCCTGACGTAGCGCGCGGGCTGGATCAGGACGGTGCCGGGCGTGAAGAGACCGGACTGGTAATAATCCGTACCGGTGAGATCGCGCATCTGTGCGGCGTCCAGCATGGAATGGTGCTCGCCCAAACCTTCGAGGTGTCTGGCGTAGTCCAGATTATGACGATGGCCGGACTCGGTCGCTGCGGCGTTGATCTTGCCACATGGATTGAAGGCACTCTCGTCCAAGCCGGCCTGCGCCGCCGCGTCCGTCGCGAACCGGATCGCCCGCCGGTTGAGATCCGTCTGGCGGGCATCGGTATCCGTCCCCTCGCCGGCGTAATCGTTTGACGACAAGTTGTGCGGTAAATCGATCATGAAGCCGGAATTACGCCCGGCCGGTCCCTCCGCTACCCGGCCGGCGTCGACAACCAGGATGCGGGTGCCGGGTTCGACCTGCACCAGCCTGAGCGCCGCTGAAAGCCCGGCAATCCCCGCGCCGACGATCGCCACGTCAGCCGTCGCGTCCTTATTGAGTGGCTCGCAGGGTCGCTGGGGTGGCAGAATGGCATTCCAGGCCGCCGGACCCGGCTGAACCGGTAGCCGATCGGCGCGGAACACCTTGGTCAATCGACCGCCTCATCGAGATCGTCACTCAGATCGATCCAGATCGTCTTGATGTTGGTGTATTGGTCGTGCGCCTGCAGCGCATTGTCACGACCGCCGAAGCCGGACTGTTTGTAGCCGCCGAACGGCGTCGAGATATCGCCCTCGCCGTAACAATTGACGGTCACCGTCCCGGCTTGCAAAGCGCGGGCCCCGCGCAGAGCTTTCTTCCCGTTGGCCGTGAAAATGGAGGCCGTCAGCCCGTATCCGGTATCGTTGGCAAGGGCAATCGCTTCGTCGAAACTGCCGACCGTCAGCACCGACAGCACCGGACCGAATATCTCGTCGCGGGCCAGCGTGTTGTCCGGCGAAGTGAGATCGATAATGGTCGGCTCGACGAAAATCCCATCGCGTGTCGATCCTCCGGCCACCGGTTGTTCGATGTTCGCCAGGTAGGAACTGACTTTCTCGTAATGGGTTTTGGATACGAGGGCGCCGATCCGGTGCTCCGGATCCAGAGGGTTGCCCATGGTCCATTCCCGTACATGCGCCACGATGCGCTGCAACAGTTCGTCTTTGACCGCGTGGTGGACGATCAGGCGCGACGTCGCCGAACAGTTTTCCCCCATGTTCCAGAAAGCCCCGTTGACGACATGGGCGGCTACCCGGTCGAGGTTTTCCGCGTCCTCCAACACGACGCAGGGATTCTTGCCGCCCATCTCCAGAACAACGTCCTTGAGGTTGCTGTCGGCGGCGTAATGCAGGAAACGGCGTCCCGTCTCCGTCGAGCCGGTAAACGAGACCACGTCGACATCCATGTGCCGACCAAGCGGTTCGCCAACGTCGGGCCCCAAACCGGGCACCACGTTCAAGACCCCGCGCGGTACGCCGGCCTCATGGGCCAGTTCGGCAAGGCGCAATGCGGTCAGCGACGTCTCTTCGGCCGGTTTTACGACGACCGAATTACCGGCCGCCAGCGCCGGGCCGATTTTCCAGGCCAGCATCAGCAGCGGAAAGTTCCAGGGCAGCACCAGACCGACAACGCCGACCGGTTCTCGCACGATCATCGCCAGATGGTCGTCGGATTGCGGCGCGACCTGATCGTAGATCTTGTCGATCGCCTCGGCGTGCCATTTCAGACAGTGGATGGTTTCTGGAAGGTCCACTGTCTCGCAGTCAAAGATGGTCTTTCCCGAATCGACGCTTTCCAGGACGGCCAGTTCACGGGCGTTGCGGGTAATCAGCTTGCAAAGGCGGATAAGGACGTCCTTGCGTTCGCCGGGCGGGCAGCGCGACCAGGTTCCGCTTTCGAAAGCCTCCCGCCCCTTTACAACCGCCAGGTCGACATCCGCTGCGCTGCAAGCGGCAACATGGGCGATGGTTTCGCCGGTCGCTGGATTGGTGCTTTCGAAGGTTGCGCCCGACAGGGAGGGCCGGAACGCACCATCGATAAAGGCTTGGCTCGGCGGGTCGAGGCGACCGGCAATGGCCATGTATTCGTCCACGGTCAACAGATCGGTCATGCGCTTGTCTCCGCTTCTATGGCCGCAACGGTCGCCTTGAGGACATCTACGACCTGCTCCAGTTGACGCTTGTCATCCTTGTTCAGAGCCTTCAGCGGCGGTCGCGGCGGCCCGGGCGTCAATCCCTCCATTGTGCATCCGTGCTTGATGCACTGGATGAATTTTCCGCCCTGTTCGAGCACCCGCATCAGGGGCATCAGAGCCTTCATAATGCGCCGGCCTTTAGTGAAATCGCCCTCGACCACACAGGCACGGTAAAGCGCCAAATGTTCGCGCGGCAGGAAATTCGAACCGCCTGCGACCCAGCTGCGAGCGCCCCAGGCGAAAAACTCGAGGGCTTGGTCGTCCATGCCGCAGCCAAGCTGAATGTGCGGATAATCCCGCGCCAGCAGGTGCACCCGGTTGATGTCGCCGGAGCTTTCCTTGATGGCGCAGAAGTTGCGAGAGCGCCCGACCCGGTCGAGAAACGCTTCGCCCATATTGACACCGGTGCGACCCGGGTAGTTGTACAGCATGATCGGCAAATCGGCGGCGCGGTCGATGGCCAGTGCATTCAGCGCATTCTCGCGTTCCGTCGGCACGGCGTATGGTGGACTGCTGACCAGCAGAGCGTCGGCGCCGAGATCCCGTGCAGCCGTCGCCAGTGTAACGGAATCCTCGCGGCGGATCGCGCCGGTGCCGACGATCAACGGCACACGACCGGCCAGCCTTTCCTTGATGAACCGGGCGCATGAGATGCGCTCTTCCAGCGTTTGCGCGTAGTACTCACCGGTGGACCCGCCGGAAATGATCCCGTGAACACCGGCGGCGATGAGGTGGTCGACGACGATCGCGAGGCTGTCGTAATCGATCCGCATGTCCTGCGTGTGCGGCGTGATGACTGGCGTATAGACGCCTTCAAACTGCATGATCGGTGTCACTCTGGTATCCTCATGCGGACTTGGCCGGCGATCGACTGTCGAGCGTTGCATCCAGACCCGGCGGCATAACGAACATCTCGATGTGATGACGCGACAGGTTCCAGTGGTCGATGGTCAGCCTCGCAGCCGTGTCGTCGTCGCCCGCTTCTATACTGTCGATCAGAGCGTCATGCTGTTGGCTGGCTTGCGCCAGGTTGGCCGCCATTCGATCGTTTTTGGGTCGGTAGAACGTCATGCCGATGCGCGCATGATCCACCAGCAGGCGCTGCAGGCTCGGCTTGAGATAAACGTTATGCGCCATGTCGCCGATCACCGCATGAAAGCGGTTGTTGGCGAGCGTCCGGTCGGCTGCCGTTCCACGACTGAGCGCCGTCTTAAAGGCAGTCTGCGCCTGCTTGAGATCGGCGATCTGATGCGGCTGAGCATTCTGTGCGGCCAAACGCGAGACTGCCGAGTAGATCATTGGGGCCGCCAGAAAAAAATCCCGCAGTGTCTGGTGACTCAGATCGGAAACCCGTGAACCGCGGTTTTCCCGAATGGTCACATAGCCTTCACCGGCCAGTTGCTGCAGCACCTCGCGCAGTGGCGTGCGGGAGAGGCTGAACGAGTCCGCGAGAGACGTCTCGTCAAGATCGGTTCCCGGCGCGAGCACCAGAGTCAGGATGTCGCGCCTCAACGAGTCATAGAGGCTCTTTTTGCGTGCTTTGGCATCGTCCGGCACCTCCGCCCCCTTTCGCGTGAACCTGGTTTCTCGGTCTTCTTTGCCAAAAAAATGGATTGAATACAAATTGTTTTTATGTTGTTTTTGCAGCGAGTGCGGTAACGTCGCGTATTGGCGTATTGTGGTCGCTATTGGCGACACGAGGGGAATGCCGTTGGACGAGCCGGAACACTGTTATTTCCTATTGATTCCCGAGTTTACGCACCTGGCATTCGCCTGCTCGATCGAACCTTTGCGCTTGGCCAATCTGATGTCCGGCCGCGAATTGTACCGATGGACACTGATGTCGGAGAATGGGCAGAGCGCGACATGCTCGTCCGGGACCACATTGCTGATCGACCGTGGCCTGGAGCCGATCGAGCGCGGCGATCGGCTGTTTGTCGTCAGCGGGGCCAACGTCAATCAGCACCTGACGGCCGTCACCGCGGATTATCTGCGACGCCAATTCAGGCACGGTGTAAAGCTCGGCGCCATTTGCTCGGCCTCGTACATTCTCGCCAGCGCCGGCCTGCTCGACGATAGATCGTGTGCCATTCATTGGGCCTATCACGATATCATCAGCGAGGAGTTTCCATCGGTTCATCTGCAACGGTCAGTCTACGTCTCGGACGAAGTTATCATTTCCGCGGCCGGCGGTCCGGCTGCGGCGGATCTGATGTTGCATCTGATCGCCGAGGCGCATGGATCCGAATTGGCGGGGCTAATTGCAGACCAGATGGTCTACAACGCCGTCAGATCGGGCGTGGCGGAACAGCGCCTCTCGTTCGCAGCGCGTTTCGGTATGCGAAATCATAAGATTATCCGTGCGTTTCGCATCATGGAAAACCATGTCGAAGACCGACTGAACACCAGCGAGATTGCCGGCGAACTCGGCATCACCGTGCGTCAGTTGCAGCGTCTTTTCAATCGCTTCATTGGAAAGTCTCCAGCACGGGTTTATGCGGAAATCCGGCTCGACAAAGCCCGCAACTTGCTGCTGCAGACCGACATGTCTGTAACGGAAGTGTCCGTCGCCTGCGGATTCGGATCGACATCGAATTTTTCCCGCAGCTATCGGGACTACTTCGGCCACTCCCCTAAAACGGAGGGCATCAGACAACAGAGCGGCTGACGACAAATGGCCTTTATCGACACCGGTTCCGCAGGCGCTCGTCGTGGTCTATAAGCGCAGCGACTTGTCCGCGTGAAAGGGTCTTCCATGTCCGATATCGAGGTCCTGCTGACCGAACAAAGCCTGCCGCGCGTCGGAGACGCGGTGCCTCGTTTCCTCACACTCCACTGCCTCGAAAAAGCCGAAGACTGGCGTAGCCTTCCAACATCTGTCGCGAACGCGATCCGCGGTATTGCCTGCAGCACGGAATCGTTGGTGGACGCGTCGTTCATGGACTTTTTTCCAAACCTCGAGATCGTTGCCAATTTCGGTGTCGGCTATGACAACATCGACGCCGGTGAGGCTGCCCGTCGCGGTATTATCGTCACCAACACGCCCGATGTTCTGACAGAGGAAGTCGCCGACACGGCCGTCGGTTTGATGATCATGACGGTACGGGAACTATCCGCCGCGGAACGATGGCTGCGGGCCGGCCAATGGCAATCCGGCTATCCGCTGACACCCGGCACTCTTCGCGGCAAAACACTCGGGATTTTTGGCCTCGGCCGCATAGGCAAAGCCATCGCATATCGGGCGGAAGCGATGGGGCTGAGGATTTTGTATCACAACAGGAATGCCGACCCAAAGCTGCACTATGGGTATTGCGACAGTCTTCTGGATCTCGCGGCGCGCAGTGACATATTGCTGAGTGTCGCACCAGGCGGCCCGGCCACGGATCGTGTGGTCAATGGTGCTGTTTTGGAAGCTTTGGGACAGGACGGCGTATTCATCAACATCGGTCGCGGATCGGTGGTCGATGAACCGGCGCTTATCGAAGCTTTGCGAACACGGACCATCCGGTCAGCCGGTTTGGACGTCTTTGCCAACGAGCCACATGTGCCGGAAGAACTGATCGCCATGGATCATGTTGTCCTGTTACCGCATGTCGGATCCGCATCGATCCACACACGCGACAGCATGGGACAACTGCAGGCTGACAACCTGATTAGCTGGTTTAACGAGGGCGCTCCGTTGACGCCTGTGGCCGAGACGCCATGGCCAAAGGTCTGACTTTCGGACGATTTGACAGTGCGACCGGTATCGCAGACGCGAGCTCGTCGGAGCATTCGCTGTTGAAACCGTCTTTTTCAGGCGTGTTGCGCTTCGGACAGTCACAAAACCGGTCGCGCTGGCGCGATAACGGTGCCAAATTGCATACAGCCCTGCTGACGCTGGTCGATCGTTTATCCGAGTGTTGGCTTTATCCGACTGTCAATAGGTACCGGAGCCGAGTTCTGCAGCATGCCAACTGACGACCAAAGCGCGCAGCGAAACCGGACCATCCTGTTTGGGCAGACCAGTCTGGCGACGATGGGATGGACACTTGCCAGCCCATCCGTTGTGCTGGTCTATCTGGCCATTGCGCATGACGTGCCGGTCTTTCTGGCCGGACTGCTGGTGACAGTCCGGCGCGCGGCGAACCTAACGGCAACGACACTGGGTTCCGAATTCGCGGCGACGCGGCTGCACAGAAAGCATAGTCTGGCCGCCACTGATTTCGTACTCGCCACCTGCTACCTGCTGGCGCTGTCCGCCGTGGCCTTCGGTACACCGCTCGTCATTACCGTGGCCTTTATCCTGGTCGTTGCGATGATCGGCTGTACGGAGGAATACCAAAGCCTTCTGAACTACGACTTCATGGCCGACTTACTGGAATCGGAGGATCGAAAGCGGCTGATCTACTCAGCAATGATCGCAGGTGGCCTCGGATCGATCGCTCTCACGTGGCCGGTCCATCAATGGCTGCTGCACGATGATCCATTCGCAAGGCACTCGGCCATCGTGATGATTGCCATTGGCTGCTTTTGCTTTTCGGCCGGCGCCATGATGCTCATCCGTGAGCTTGTCATCTCCCCGTCAGTCGGCCAGGAAGCTGGTCGCAAAAAGCGAGTCAGCCGCGCCGCCGCACTTGGCAGTTACTGGAATGGATTGAAGGATCTCTGGGTTATGCCGTGGTTCCGCCGTTTCCTGGCGGTTCGGCTCTCCCTTCAGACCATTGAAATGTCGATCCCATTCTTCGCGATTCTCGCGGCGCTCAATCACGGCTCATCGCCGAAGGGCCTGACCGCTCTGATCATATCCTCGGCGCTGGCAATGACCGTTGCCGCACCGCTGTGGCGAACGGTCACCGAAATCTCCAACCGGCTTGTCATGCTCCTCGGCGCGTTTCTGGCAGGTTCCAGCGGTCTGCTTCTGATCCTGAACCACTTTTTCCACTTTGCCGATTCAATCTTCCTGCATGCGGTCGCACTGTTTTGTGTCACGGTGGCCGTGCAGGGCGTGCAGTCGGCACGTTATCTGTTTTTTATGGATACGGCACCCAAGGCCTACCGTGTGCGTGGGCTGGCGGCTTCAAAAAGTGTCGCCCGCCTCTCCGGTATCACGCTGGCGACGGCCATGGCTGCCCTCGCGCACACCCAACACGTTATTTGGGCCATTGCCGTTTTGGCATGCTTCAATATCATTGCGGCGTGCTTTGCATTTTTCTTTGCCCGCCCGGCTGCCGCCGTCCCAGCCAAATCGTGACAATATCGACGGGGTTGTTAACGGGATAATGAAACCTAGGTGCCTATGACATACAGTCTGACAGACACACCGAGCGGCACCATCGCGTCAATTTTTCGAAATTGCAGATGATGAATAAAGACCAGCAACCTGAAGAAAAGCGCAATTACTCAATCCTTCGGGGCCAGGGCACGTTCAATACGATCGCCTGGACGATGGCCAATCCATCCGTCGTTATCTCCTATCTGGCCATTTCGCTCGACGTCCCGGTGATCATCGCCGGGCTGCTGGTGACCATACGACAATCCGCCTGTTTGATAACGGCGTTGTTCGGCACGCCGATAGCCGCGCGCCGGCCGCACAAGAAAAATGATCTGGCGATAACCGATATCGTTGTGGCGGTGTGTTTCCTCATGGCACTGGCGTCGGCAGCATTCGGAACGTCGCTGATCGTCACGCTGACTTTTATCCTGGCAATCCTGGTTATCGGCCTGACGGGTGAGTACCAGAGTATTCTCAATGCCGATTTCTACGGTACCGTCTTGCAATCGACCTCGCGCAACCGGTTGCTCTACAGCGTTATGACGCTCGGTGGTGTCGGCACGGCGGCTCTTGTCATCATGGCTCATCAGTATTTCCAGACGGACCCGCCCTTCACCAGGCACGCCGCCATTATCTCGATCGGTATTGCCTCTTTCCTGACAGCCAGCGCCGTTATTTTGTTGGTGCGCGAATATACCGCTGAACACGCGCACTCCGGCGAAACTGCACCGCGACGCCGGCGCTTTTCGATGTCGGCTCACATTGCGGAAATCTATAGCAACTTCAACATGCTGATGAAGATGCAGTGGTTCCGCAAATACCTGGTCGTACGACTTTCCCTGCTCACCGTCGAAATGGCCGTTCCCTTTTATGCGATCCTCGCCGCTCTGTCGCACCATGAAACGCCGAAAGGGCTGACCGCTCTCGTCATCTCGACCGCTCTGGCGCTGATGGTTGCCGGTCCCCTGTGGCAGGCGGTCGGTCACCGCTCCACGCGCACCGTCATGATCGCTGGCGCGGCGATGGCCGCGACAGCCGGTGCGCTGCTGTTCTTCACACACTTCGTGCCTGTCATCAGCTCGACCTACAGCCACGCCGCCGCGCTGTTCATCGTAACCGTGGCCGTCAACGGCGTGTCCACCGCCCGTTGGCTTTATTTCATCGACGTCGCTCCGCCGCAGTATCGGGTGATCGGAATTGGCGCCTCTAAGGTTCTGGTGCGAATCGTCGGTGTGGCCCTGTCTTCGGTGCTCGCCAGCGTGGCACACCTGCAACACGTGGTGTGGGCGATCTTGATCGTCGCTGTGATCAACGCCATCGCCGCGTACCTTGCGTTCAAGGAATCGGGTGTCGAGGTCCGCGAGGAAGTCAAGGTTTGAGATCAACCCTTGAAAGATCCGGTTGAGGGCCTGTATCGGCGTCGGTAACTGTGAATAACCAGGCTAAGCGGCGGGGGCAAAGGACTCGGCTTGCGCCTTATCCCAGTGTCCTTTGAATGCGGAGCGGATTTCGTCACCTAGCAGCTCACCGGGCTCCAGGTATTCCTGGAACTTGTTGTACGGTTTTTCCAGTTCATTGGCCATTCGCTGATGGATATGTTCGGGCAGCAACTGGCTTGGTGATTCCAGACCCATCGCGCCGATAAGATCCAGAAAACTCTCCATGGTCTGTTCATGGAATTGTGCAACCCCTACCTGCCGCAAGTTCACATCGACCGCTTTTGCCCGGGCGCGGTCTTGCGTAGCGATCCCGGTCGGACAGGTGTTTGTGTTACAGCGTATGGACTGGATGCAGCCAAGCGCAAACAGCATCGGCCGGGCCATGTTGCACATATCGGCACCAAGCGCGATTTTCTCGACCATATCGAAACCGGTGACAATCTTGGCGCTGGCAATGACCCGCATCCGCTCGCGCACATTGGCACCGATAAGACAGGACTGTACGAAGGCCAAAGCCTCATCGATCGGCACGCCGAGTTTGTTGGTGAACTCCGGAGGTGCAGCACCGGTGCCGCCCTCGGCACCGTCTATGGTGATGAAATCGGGCGTGATACCGGTCTTCAGCATCGCCTTGACGATCGCCATGAATTCGTGCCGGCGCCCGAGGCAAAGCTTGAAGCCGATCGGTTTGCCGCCGCTGATGTCGCGCAGGCGGTCGACCCAGCGGATCAGGCCTTCCGGTGAATCGAACGCTGTGTGGGCCGGCGGCGAGATCACATCCTTGCCCATTGGAACGCCGCGGATGCGGGCGATCTCCTCATCGACCTTGGCGGCCGGCAGAACACCGCCATGCGCCGGTTTGGCGCCTTGCGATAGTTTAATTTCGATCATTTTCACGACATCGCGTTCGGCGATGGTGACGAATTTGTCTTCGTCGAAATGGCCGTCTTCGGTGCGACATCCGAAATAGCCGGTGCCGATCTGAAAGATGATGTCGCCACCGCCGGCCAGGTGGTAAGGGCTCAAACCGCCCTCGCCTGTGTTGTGGGCAAATCCGCCACGCTTTGCTCCGGCGTTGAGCGCATGAACAGCGGTTGGGCTGAGGGCGCCGAAGCTCATTGCAGAGATGTTGAGGCGTGAGGCGTCATAGGGTTGCTTACAGTCGGGACCGCCGACCATCACACGCGCCTCACCGCGGTCGACCTTTTTGGGCGCCAGTGAATGGCTGCCCCGCACATAGCCGGTTTCAAGCAGATCGAACTGCGTTCCGAAGGGCTGTGTATCGTTGATGCCCTTCGAACGTGCCGTCACCAGGTTTCTCTGCAGCCGGTTATAGGGTTTCCCGTTCTCGTTGGTCTCGATGAAGTATTGCCGTATCTCCGGGCTGATGAACTCCAGCGCGTAGCGAAGATGGCCGACGACAGGATAATTGTGCAGGACGTTATGCCGCGCCCAATGGATGTCATAGATACCGACCAGAATATAGGGAATGACGATGATCATCGCCCACCAGAACGGCGGCCAGGAGATCCCGATCAACGCCACAAGAAGGAATGCAACGATCGAACTGACGTAGAAGAAACTGCGCATTCTTTACCCCTTGTTGAGATGAACATCATCCCGAGAGATGTCGGCCGAACACTGACCGACGGCACATTCGAATCCTGCTATGCTGCCGCACTCATTGGTAGCCGACCCCCGACTGTTGCACAATCGCCGCACTGGCACTGGCATTGAAAAGGCCATGGGAATACCCCGGGTCCGACACAATCCCGGCGCATTTCTGCTGCGATGCGAGCCAATAGGTTTCTGATGGGATCACCACTCCCCGCTCGTTTGATTCCTTAGGAGAGAACCATGAAACCGTTTACCTCAGCGTCTGCAGTCAGCCTGGCTTGTGTGCTTTTCGCCGCCGTTGCCGCACCCGCGTTCGCTGCCGATACACCGTCCTCGCCGGCACCGGCTGCGCCTGAACAAAAGCGACACTTCAGCAAGGTCGGCCTGCTCACCTGTGAAAGCCCGGGAAGCATTGGTTATGTGATCGGCTCGTCGCAGGACTTCACCTGCACATTCGAGAATGCGCGTGGCGGCGATCTCTACGAATACTACGACGGGACGATCACAAGGGTTGGCCCGGACATTGGCTTCAAGCGACGGGAGCGCCTCGTTTGGGCGGTCTACGCCCCAAGCTATCAGGTGCCGCAGGGCCGTCTGGACGGAACCTATGTCGGAGTTTCGGCGGCAGCCGGTCTTGGCCTTGGCGTCGGCGCCAACGTGTTGGTCGGCAATCTGAAGAACAACTTCAATCTGGTTCCGATCAGCGTCAGCGCCGCGATCGGTCTGAACGCATCTGCCGGTATCGGCGCTTTGACGCTGAGTTCCGCCTCCGCATCGCGATGACCGCATCCCCTCTTGAAACCGATCCCTGCCGGGCCAACGGCAGGGTCCGCGGCTATTTCGACAGTCGCTTCAGGACATTTCTGCACCAGCTGATCCAGCCTTTTTCATAGGCAATCCCCAGCTCGAGCCCCATCAGTTTGCCCAGGTCCACCGGCGCGACCGGTTCATCAGCAAAACGCCGCGATTTGATGTGCAAATACTGGTTTAACTGCTCACGATGCGCCGCCAACCGGTCGCGCACTTGGTCTTGCAGGGCCTCCTTGTCGATGTGTTCGATGGCCTGCAGGCGAACCAGCAGATCGTCCTTGATCAAGGGCGGCTGGACCGGATCGCGCGACCAGTCCAACAGTGCCTGACGACCACGTTCGGTAATCTGATAGACAATCCGGTTCGGCTTGCCGGATTGAATTTCCTCATGGGATTCGACCAGTCCGCGCTCGCCGAGTTTCTTCAGCTCCCGGTAAATCTGTGGGTGCGAGGCGGTCCAGAAAAAGCCGATGGATGTGTCGAAATACTTGGCGAGATCGTAGCCCGACATCGGCCTTTCGGTGAGAATGACGAGGATGGCATTGGATAGGGCCACAGCGAGTCGACTCCGAAATTCCGGTTGCGCATATGTATAGTAGCATATATGTGTTAGCGCACATATCAAGTAATGCGAATTTTGGCAGGAGAGCGTGTCATGCCGTCTTTGCCCGGATTGAAACCGGCCGCACAGGAAACCGTCGACACCTGGCACAGTCTCATCGAGTCGAAGGACGTGAGCACGCTTTCCCGCATCACGTCGGATTCGGTGGTATTTCGCTCACCGGCGGTGTTCAGGCCGTTTCAGGGAAAGCCGGCCTTTTTGCTGATCATCGGCACAGTGGCGAACATCTTCGAGGACTTTCGGTATTGCCGCGCATTTGCCACGCCGGACGGTGCGAGCGCGGTGCTGGAATTCGAGGCCCGGATCGGAGACAAGGCTCTCAAGGGTGTTGATATGATCCGCTTTGACGAGCAGGGTCTGATCGTCGAATTCGAAGTGATGATCCGGCCCGCCAATGCGTTGATGGCCTTGGCCAAACGCATGGGTGAAGCGGCCGGACCCGGCCTCGCCCATATTCGTGGCGCGCAAACCCAAGGCCGTTCGTAAGATTTTCCCGTCAACAGATGCGACCATGGAGGTCACATGCCGTCCTTTCCTTATATCTTCACACCGCTGGATCTCGGTTTCACCACCTTGCCCAACCGCATCCTGATGGGGTCCATGCACACCGGTCTGGAGGACCGCAAGGCGCATGACCGGGTCGCCGCCTATTTCGCCGAAAGGGCGCGCGGCGGCGTTGGGCTGATGGTGACCGGCGGCGTCGCGCCCAATGAGGAGGGAGCAGCGCTGCCCGGCGCCGGCAAACTATCGATCATGGCGGAGGTCGAGGAGCACCGGCCGACAACGGAAGCCGTGCATGCCGAAGGCGGCAAGATTGCCATGCAGATCCTGCATTCGGGCCGCTATGCCTATCATCCCGGTGGTGTTTCGGCATCCGCGATCAAATCGCCGATCACGCCCTTCGCGCCGATCGAACTGGACGAGGCAGGCATCGAAAAGCAGATCGCCGACTTCGCCACCTGTGCGGCACTCGCCCGCGAGGCCGGTTACGACGGCGTCGAGATCATGGGATCTGAGGGCTATTTCATCAATCAGTTTCTGGTCCTGCATACCAACAGGCGGGAGGATGACTGGGGCGGCTCATACGAAAACCGGATGCGGCTGCCTGTCGAGATCGTCCGTCGCGTGCGCCAGGCTGTCGGTGAGGATTTCATCATTATCTACCGCCTGTCGATGATCGACCTGGTGCCGAACGGATCGACCTGGCCCGAGGTCGTGCAACTGGCCCGCGCCATCGAAGCGGCCGGCGCGACGATTATCAACACCGGCATCGGCTGGCACGAGGCGCGTATCCCGACGATCGCAACCTCGGTTCCGCGCCGCGCCTTTACCTGGGTCACCAAGCGCCTGATGGGAGAAGTCTCGATCCCGCTCATCACATCGAACCGCATCAACACGCCGCAGGTTGCCGAGGAGGTGCTGGCTGAGGGGTGCGCCGACATGGTGTCGATGGCTCGACCGTTTTTGGCCGATGCCGATTTCGTCAAGAAAGCCTACGAGAAGCGGGCCGACGAAATCACGCCCTGCATCGCCTGTAATCAGGCTTGCCTGGACCATACCTTCCAGATGAAACTCTCCACCTGCCTGGTCAATCCGCGGGCCTGCCACGAAACCGAGCTCAACTATGTCCCGACCGAGACACCGCGCAAGGTTGCGGTGGTCGGCGCCGGGCCAGCGGGCCTGTCGGCCGCCCTGGTCGCCGCCGAGTGCGGCCATGACGTGACCCTGTTCGAGCGGGCGGCGGACATTGGCGGCCAGCTCAACATGGCCAAGCAGATTCCCGGCAAGGAGGAGTTCCACGGTCTGATCGACTACTACCGGCGGCAACTGGAACTCAAGCAGGTGAAGGTCCGGCTGAATACGGAGGCCACGGCCGGGCAACTGGCCGACGGGGGTTTTGACGAGGTCATCATCGCCACAGGCGTGCTGCCGCGCGATCCAAAAATCCCCGGGCAGGATCATCCGAAGGTTCTCAGTTACGTCGATGTGTTGCGTGACAGGGAGTCGGTTGGCAAGTCGGTTGCGGTGATCGGCGCCGGCGGCATCGGTTTCGATGTATGCGAGTACCTTGCCCACGAGGGTGTATCCCCGACTGTTGATCTTGATCTGTGGAAGCGTGAATGGGGCGTTGGCGATCCAGCATTCACTCCCGGCGGCCTCGCACCGGAGGGAGCACGGCCGGAGAAATCGCCGCGCCGCATTACCATGCTGCAGCGTAAGGCCAAGAAACACGGGGCGAACCTTGGCAAGACCACGGGCTGGATCCATCGCGCATCGCTGGCCATGAAGAACGTGCAGATGCTCGGCAACGTCAACTATGAGGAAATCGACGAACGCGGCCTGAAGATCTCTTTCGGTGAAGATCGCCGCGACCCGCAATGGCTCGAGGTCGATACCATTGTCATCTGCGCCGGCCAGCTCCCGGACAACGCCCTGGCGGAGGGGCTAACCGACCTCGGCGTCGACAGTCACGTTATCGGCGGCGCTTTCGAAGCGCTCGAACTGGACGCCAAGCGCGCCATCGACCAGGGCAGTCGTCTGGCGGCTGCACTATGACTGCGGGTGTGCGATGGAAACACCCCCTCGCGATAGTTGTCGCAATCATAATCTTGCTGAGGCCTCCGTTATAAGGTCTTTCCCAAGATCCGGACAAAGACGGGACAAATGATGTTCAAAAGTGAAACTGAAATCATCAAATCCCTCACTGCATTCGATTTCGCAGATAATGATGCTCAACAACTGGCGGGCACCGCCAGACCTGCATACTGGCTTGAAACCCTTTCACAAATAGATAAATCGGCCATCCCTGACGACCTTACTCGGATCGGCGGACAACCACTGCTTCCCAACGGTGTGGAATGGCCGTGGCGCGACCCCTACCCGGATCTTGAAAGACGGGTCCCTCAAGTCGCGACTTGGGACGATCAACCGCAAGACGAAAGTAATCAGTCTTTGCGGGAACACCTCAAAAACATGCGCGCCGCCGAACTAGCCACATGCAGTTCACGTCGACCTCTTTCCTTTGTCGCACAGCTTGATCTGAATGTTTTGAATACCGGCTGCGAGATTCACAGCGATTTACCCGACTCCGGTCGATTGCTTCTGTTTTATGACTACGAGCAACAGCCATGGGGATATGCCCCAGAAGATTCGCTTGGACTCCGTTTGATATGGGACGACAGCCCGATGCCGGATCTCGCACCGCGACAGCCACCACAGGAGCTTGATCAAACGCAATTTGACTGGTCGCTTGAGTTGGATCCATCGCATCTCCAAAGGCACTTCTGCATGGTGCCGATGCTGCCTTACCTTGATGCACTCGATGAGATTGAGGCATACCGACGAAACAAAGATCGATACATGGATTGGTATCTTTCTCTCCAGGACGACGGGCGGCCTACATCTATAATGGGACATCGCTTTGGCGGTTGGCCAAGCCCGGTGCAGGGTCCCATGCAACGGGAGTGTCAGCTCGTTTCAAATGGACTGTATTTGGGTGGCGGCGCCTCGTCCCAAGAGGAAGAGGAAGAACGAAGCCGATTGGCGCGTGGAGCGCTCGATTGGGTTTTTCTTTTCCAGATCGCAAGCGACGATGGCAACGGATATATGTTCGGGGATAATGGGATCATTTATGTTTGGATACACCGAGACGATTTGAGGTCCCGTCGTTTCGACCAAGCGAGGCTCATACTGCAGTGTTACTAAACCTGCCGTAGGCCGTGTTTTCGCAAGAGAGAAATCATCAATGATTTCGCCTCCAGCCGGTGCTCGCGGTGGAGCTTGCGCGCCAGTTCGACATCGCCCTTTTCTAGTGCCCTGATCAAAGCCCGGTGGTCCTTGTTGGAACGGGTCGGCGTCGGGCGCATATAGAGGGTCAGTGTCCGGGCGCGGCGCACCTGGTCGGTGAAGGTGTCGATGACCGACTTCAGGCGCTCGCTGCCGGCCATATCGACGAGCGTCGCGTGGAAATCATCGTCGGCTGCCGCCCATGATTCGCGATCGTCGTTTTTAAGCGCTTCTTCCATCCGGTCGGTGGCCTCGCGCAGCGGCTGCAGGGCTTTCTTGTCCGCTCCGGAAGCGGCCACCCGTTCGGCGGCGAGGCACTCCAGTTCGGTCAATATCTGATAGATCTCTTCCATATCATCGGGCGATATCGACAGGATTTGCACTCCGCGGCGCGGTCGGACCTTGACCAGACCCTGCGCCTCAAGCATGAGCGTGGCCTCGCGCACCGGCGTGCGCGACATGCCCAGAAGCTCGGCCAACTCGGCCTCCAGCAGACTGGATCCGGCACCCAGCTCATTGGACACGATCATCCGTCGCAATTCGGATACGGCGCGCTGTGTCTGTGACTGGTTTTTCGATTGCAAGGTCTTTGCCTCATATTCCGATAGCGTCTAAGTCAATACGCTGCGATGTTGCATCGGATTGGTAGATAATGTCCGTCAATTCCACGTTGCGCAGGTAATCCGCCGCCTGATTCTCCAGCTTCTGCCCTGAGGAGAGACCGTCGACAACGTGCTTCTGCAGCGCATAAACGCAATCGCCGCCGAAGCCTGCGTAGTCTCCCGGCGGCAACACGGTTTCCGATCCCATGCGATCGAATGGCCGATGGGTGACGGATCCGTCGCCGGCAAGCGTCAACGTGCCGTCAGTCCCCTCGATGAGTGCTTCCCCGAGGGTCATCCGATGGTTTTCGGCCGCATGGTCGAGCAACCGGTTGCCGTCGAATATCGCCCTCTTGCCACCGCGATAGCCGAAAATGAAAATGCCGGCATCTTCACCGGCAATGGCCGGGTTGAGGCGTCTCAGATCCGCATAGACGGTATCCGGCTCGCCGGCGATGTAGCGAAACACGTCGACCCAGTGCACCGCGGTCTCGCGGATCAGAAAGCGCGGCATCGTCCGGAAATAGGGTTGGCGATCCAGATAGGCGTCGGTTCCCTGCCCGTCTCCGGGTCGCAGGCGAAAGGTGAATTGCAGCAGCGTGCCGATCAGGCCGTCACCGATGGCCCTCTTGATCGCCCGGTACCACGGCTGAAATCGGAAGTTTTCGTGCACGAGCAAAACAGCGTTGGCCCGTCTTGCCAACGAGACCGCCTCTCGGGCTTCGCCAAGGTCACGGCAAAACGGCTTTTGGCAAATGATCGCCCGGACGCCACCATCGATGGCCTCCCGGATCAACGCCAGATGCGATGGCGGCGGCGTGACGATGTCGACGAGATCTGGACGTTCGGCTTCGATGGCAGCGGTCAGCGTTGCATAGGTGTTGAGACCGGTTGCCGCGGCACGCTCCTGATCCGCATCCACCGCCGCGACGGGCCGAGCCCCATCCAGACGGTGCCATGCCTCATAGTGGAAGCGGCTGAAGTATCCGGCTCCGACGCAGACGACCCTTATCGGCAACGACCACTGCATTGTGAAGTCCACCTTCGCAACACCTTAATCCTGGACACCATCCATGGTCTCAGTATTGCTCCCACATTGTCATTAATGTATACATTAACGCATACATCAATGACAAGCCTTGGGGACAACAACGATGCTGGCGGTCGTCGTCACCTTCCAAATCAAACCGGAGCGGATCGAAGATTTCATGCCGCTGATGCGAGACAACGCTAACGCAAGCCTGAACCGGGAAGCCGGTTGTCATCAGTTCGACATTTGCACCGATCGCCAACGGCCGAACGAGGTTTTTCTCTACGAACTCTATTCCGACTCGGCGGCGTTTGACGCACATTTGCAATCGCCGCACTATCATGAATTCGATGCCGGGACGGCGGATATGATCGAAGAAAAGCGTGTCCTCACCTACGAAAAGGTCGAATGATGGACGATGTCTGGGAGGTTTTCGCGATCAAGTACGCTGAGCGGAACGAGCGCCAGCGTGTCGACAGTTTCATCTTCGACGACGACCACGCGAGCCCGCATGATATGGACTACTTCGTCTGGGTGCTGCGCAACGGTCCACGGACCATCGTGGTCGATACCGGCTACGATACCGAAGAGGCCGAGCGGCGCGGCAGGCCGATCCTGCTGGATCCGGCCGATGCGCTTGCTGCTTTCGGCGTTGAAGCCGACGCCGTCGACACCGTGATCATCACCCACCTGCACTACGATCACGCCGGTGCCCTGCATCGGTTTCCCAACGCCGTGTTTCATTTGCAGGCGGCTGAAATGGCTTTCGCCACGGGACCCTGTATGTGCCTCGGGCCCATGCGCATGCCCTACAGCGCCGATCATATCTGCGAGATGATCCGTAGCGTATACTCGGGCCGCGTCGTGTTCCATGACGGTGATGGTGCGGTGGCGCCCGGCGTGACAGTGCATCACGTCGGCGGTCACTCCCGCGGACTTCAAGCGGTTCGTGTCAAAACACAATCCGGCTGGCTTTGCCTGGCCTCCGATGCCGCGCACTACTACGAGAATTTCATTGCTCAGAAGCCGTTCCCGATCGTTGACAGCCTTGAGCACATGGTCCTCGGCTGGGATCGGATCCAGCAATTGGCGAGCAGCCGCGATCTGGTCGTTCCCGGTCATGATCCGCTGGTGACGAGACACTTTCCGCAGCATGGGCCGGTTGACTTCGTCTGGCGGCTCGATGTCGGCCCGCAGCGGCCGTTCGAGCATTGACATGCGACTGTAATGGGACGGACAAGATGAGCGATACCCGGTTGCGTGACGAAATCTGCGAGCTGGCGCGCTCGCTCTATGATCGTGGCTATACGCATGGATCGACCGGGAACATCTCGGCCAGGACGCAGGACGGCGGGCTGCTTGTGTCCCCGACCGGCAGCAGCTTCGGCCGTCTCGACCCGGCGCGGCTATCCCGGTTCGATGCCTCGGGCGCGCTGATCGAAGGTGATCCGCCAACCAAGGAGATGCCACTCCACACGGCGTTCTATGATACCCGCGGCAGCCGTGCCGGTGCGGTTGTACATCTGCACTCCCACTATAGCGTTGCGCTCTCCATGCTGCCGGAAACCGATTGGGACGACGCCCTGCCGGCCTACACACCCTATGCGACCATGCAGCTCGGCCGGGTCAAGGTGCTGCCCTATTTCCAGCCGGGTGATGCAGCCATGGGAGACGCGATCCGAGACCTTGAGGGACAACGTTCGGCCGTTATCCTGGCCAATCACGGACCGGTTGTCGCCGCCGGTTCTGTCAGTAAAGCTGCCTACGCCATGGAAGAGTTGGAGGAGACCGCGCGGCTGGTCTTTACACTGCACGGCCATCGCCCGAAGGTGCTCGACCAGGCGCAGATTGCGCGCCTGGTCGAGACATTCAACATAGATATGTAGGCCTACCCGGCCGCCAGATCGAGTTTCATGTGTGGGCGGCCATCCGAGGTTTTTTGCGGCGATGTCCCCGACCCATCGATCACACATTGGACGCGGTGGCGATACGCCGAAAAACTCTCGAAAGTGACCACATCCACCGGTTCATCGAATCGGACCGTAATGCGAAACCGGTCGCCGGCCGTCAGGTCGCTCACGCCGATAACCCGGCCACTAAAGCGCTGACCAAGATATTCGCCGGTCACGACTTCGCCGGTCTGCACCGGCGTACGCGGCCGGTTCGTTCGCGCCCGCGCCGACAGGGTATTCCAGTCGCGAAAACCGTGTTGCCGAGCGATTGCCTCGAGCGCTTCGGAGTGTCCGATCGTGTGGCCGGTGGCGTCAAGTGTACTGCGCAGACGCCTGGCCTGGGCCTTAAGCGCCGCGACGGAAGGAAGATTGGGCGTCATGATCGTCTCTTTCAATTCGGTGCGTTTGGGCTATGGGGCTCGCATTGCCATGGTCCGCATCCGTTGAAATCGACGGGATTGGATCTCAGGAGGACTTCACCAACGCTTGCTAGCGTGCGAGCGGCAGGCGCCTCGACCTGCCGCCCCTATGTCAGGTCTACCTGGATACGTCAAGACCGCCGGTTCCGGTCTTCCGCTTGAAGCCCCCCTTCGCAGCCCTTACCTGCCTTGTGACAATCACAACCATCAGGCGCTATTGCATGAAGATAATGCTGCTGACCATCGGCTCGCGCGGTGACGTGCAGCCCTATGTGGCGCTGGGCAAGGGTCTGAAAGCGGCCGGGCATACGGTGACGATCGCCACATGCGAGCGGTTCCGCAGCTTTGTCGAGCGGCATGGCCTGCACTACGGGTTTATCGACGATGAAATTCTGCGGGTTGTCGATTCCGATCAAGGCAAGGCGTTGATGGAGGATACCCAGGGTATTGTTCGCATCATAGCCGCGAACATCAAGCTGGCTCGCCAGATCGGACCGATACAGCAGCGCATGCTGCGCCAGAGTTGGGATGTCGCGAATGAGCTCCAACCGGATTTGATCTGTTTTCATCCGAAGGGTCTGTTGGGGCCGGTCATTGCCGAAAAGCTCGACATACCGGGTATTCTCACATCACCGATTCCCATGCTGGTTCCGACCGGACAATACCCGTGTCTGGGCTTTCCGCGGCTGCCGCTCGGGGCCTGGTACAACAGGAGCACCTATAGGGTCGTCCACCTGCTCATCCAGCTCTTTGCCGGACGCTATGTGCGCGCCTGGCGCAGGGAGACTGGCACACCCGTACAGCGGCGCAATCTCGACGTGCTCTACGACAAGGCCGGCCGGCCGATTCCGGCACTGCACGGCTACAGCCGTTTCGTGGCGCCAGAACCGGATGACTGGCCGGAAACTGCAATCGCTTCCGGGTACTGGTTTCTCGATGAACAAAACGATTGGCAGCCGCCTGCCAAACTGCGGTCTTTTCTGGCGGCGGGACCGCCACCGATCTATATCGGCTTCGGTTCCATATCAGGACGCGATCCGCGACGGCTGACCGATGCCGTGGTCGAAGCACTGCGCCTTGGCGGGCATCGCGGGATCCTGGCCACCGGATGGGGTGGGCTCGATGCGGCGGACATGCCTGATCATGTGTTGGCAATTGACGAGGCGCCACACGACTGGTTGTTCCCGCGCGTTTCAGCCGTCGTGCATCACGGTGGCGCCGGGACGACAGCCGCCGGCTTGCGCGCCGGTCGCCCGACTTTGGTCTGTCCTTTTTTTGCCGATCAGCCCTATTGGGGCGCCGCTGTCCACGCGCTCGGCGCAGGGCCTGAACCAATTCCACAGAAAAAGGTGAACGCTCACAACCTTCGAAACGCCTTCGACAGTCTCGCGAACGACGGCACCATGCGCGCTGCGGCAGAGGCCGTTGGCAAACAGTTGGCGCAGGAGGATGGGGTCGGCCGTGCCGTCTGCTTTGTCGAAAAAGTGGCGGAGACCCACCGGAGAAGGTCTGGGGTGTCTGAAGCGGCACTGCCAGCGTGAAGACGGGCGGGCCTTGCGGCCCGCCCGTCTTGGCTTTCGGAGTTGAACTAAGTGGCCTGTGCCGTTTTCAAGTCGGTGACGGGTCGGCTGCGAGCCTCGGTTTCGATCCGATTCTCCATAATGGCGATCCACCGCTGCAGAAGCCGGTCGCAGACGCGCGCAAAGGGCGCTGCCATCAACCGCAGCACCATGCGGTTCATCAGACCCGGCTTCGCGGTAACGTCAAACCGCATCCGGATACGCGTGCGGTGGCCTTCCGCTGTCAGCGACCAATGGCCCGTCAACGCTGCAATCGGATAGGGATAATCGGGAGCCGCGGTGTCGACCTGGAAAGCATAGGCCTGTCCCTCTTCCCAGAGCATGCAGGTTTCCGTCCAGCTTCTGCCTTGCGTATCGGTGCAGCGACGCCGCATGTCCGGTCCGGCGCTGCCAAGAACCTCGACTTTCGACAGGTTGTCGGCAACGTCTGCATAGGCTTCATGGTCGCTCATCACCTTCCACACGCGCTCGGGCGTGGCGATGGTCGTGGCGGTGGCAGTCAACGTCAATCGGCCATCGTGCCAGCGCGCCTCGACCTCGTTCTGCCCATCGACCATGAGCGCCAGGCCGATTGCTTGTTCGACGGCGAAAACACCGACCAAAACCGCAACCACTACCACCAGCCAGAACCCTGTCGGTGTCCACATTTCGGGCATAAGGATAAGAGCAGCGACGCTGCCCAGAACCCAGACAACATCCAGGAATGTGATCAGTTTTGCCCATGTCCGGCCGATACGGCGGCGCGTCGCCGTCCATGCGACAAAGGCGGCAAACGCCAGAAGCGCTACTCCCACTTCCATCACGACGGCGGGGGCCGCAAGGCGAAACAATGCACTGTCGACGGCAAACAGAAGGGAGGAAATCGAACCCGGCACCAGAAGACAGGCAGCGCCTGTGAGCGCGGAAAATGCCCCGTTGCCCAGCAGCGCCAGGCGCAGGAAGCCGGCATTGGATTGATGAGTCATCATCCTTTTCCTTTCGACATGAACCATCATGTCTTCAGTCTACGGTCCTGTCGCAGCGCAGCAATTACCTGTGGGGTAGGTGTACCGTGTCGCTACGATTGGCGACCGAAACCGGGCAGCGTCTGCTTCAATAATGGCGGCGTCCGTTCTACAGTCGCGTTTGCCGACGTCACGGCAACATCTCCATCCCACACATGACGGCCACGCATGTCCGATACATTTCCCTCCCTTTCGCAGATTGACGAAACACGCAGCGCTCTGGGCACACGCACGATCCGCACACCTTTGCTGCCGTTGCGCACCGATCCGATCTCGGCCTATTTCAAAGAGGCACGATCGGCAGCGATCAAGCTGGAACTGTTTCAGCACGCCGGATCTTTCAAGGCGCGCGGCAACCTGCTTGGTATGGACCGCCTGACCGATACCGAACGCGCTGCGGGTGTGGTTGCGGCCAGCGGTGGCAACCATGCCCTCGCTGTCGCCTGGGCGGCAAGGGAGCGCCGCGTCGAGGCGACGCTGGTCATGCCCGAAACCACAGACGCGCTACGCGTTTCCAGATGTCGCGCCATGGGCGCCCGGGTGGTGCTCGTCGAACGCATCGCCGACGCCTTCACGGAAATGGACCGTATTGCCAACGCCGAGGGTGCGACCGTGATGCACCCCTTCGAAGGTGAGCATATGACGCTCGGCTCGGCCAGTCTCGGTGCCGAGATCGTCGAGGATTACCCGGACATCGATCTGATGATCGTAGCGGTCGGCGGTGGCGGGCTGATCGGCGGTCTTGCCGCGGCGGTGAAGAAGATGCGTCCCGATTGCGATGTGGTCGGTGTCGAGCCGACCGGGGCTGACAGCCTGTCGCGCAGCTTCGAATCCGGCGAACCGGTCAGCATCGACAGCGTTGACACAATCGCCGACAGTCTTGGATCGCCGACGGCTTTGCCCTTTTCTTATGCCGTTGCCCGCGCACATGTCAGCCGGGTTGTACGGATCGAGGACGCACGCATCGTCGACGCGATGCGGCTGTTCCGGGACAGCCTGCATCTGATGGTCGAACCGGCATGCGCCGCAGCGTTGGCCGCCGCGATCGGGCCGCTGCGGGCCGACATGGCTGGCCGCAATGTGTGTATCCTGGCGTGCGGTTCGAACATCAGCGCAGAGCGCTACGCGCAACTGGTCGGTGGCGGTTAGAGTATGGCGGACAATGATCAGTCCGCATCAAGATAAGCCGTGGGCCGGTTGTCAGACCGCATCGGCGGGAGCCGCCCGGACTGGCCTGATCGAAAGAAATACCGCCGGACCGATCATCACACAGGCACCGACAAGCGCAACCGTGCGGAAGTCTGTCGCAGTGTAGAGCGGACCGAATGCCACCGCACCGATGCAAGCACCAAAATAGGTCACGGCGCTGTTGAGGCCGAGGATGGACCCGCGCCTTGCGGGATCGATCGCAGACAGACCTGAGACAATCAGGTTCAGCGCAAAGTGGTTGAACACGCCCCAGCCAAAGCTCACCGCGACAAGAACAATGTAGTGCTCTGACGCGATGGCCAGCAGGGCATAGATCGCTCCGACCATGGCAAAGCACCAGGGGAACAGGCGACGGGCACCGATATGATCAATGAGATGATCACCCAATGCCGCCAGGCCAAACCCCACCCCGTAGGCCACTGCCAACCAGCCGGTGGCACTGAGTGGATTGTCGAGCACCCGGTGGATGTGGTCGCCTATGTAACCATAGGTTCCATAGAAGGCCGTCATCAGGCTGACGCAGGCAAACAAAATAGGCGTCACGCCCGGGATACCCGCCGCCGCCCACGGTGAGAGGCCGGGTCCAAGGCCGCCCATCGGCGGCCGGTTCTCCTGGTCAGGGATCGCCATTCGGTTGACGAGTGCGGTTGCGGCGGCCGTGACAAGCGCCAACAGAACGAACACCACCCGCCAGTGGGCAATCCCCGCCACCACAGTGGTCAGCAGGACACCACCGACAAGGCTGATCGTCCAGCCGAACAGCACGCGGCCAAGAACCACGCTTTCGCGGCCTTTTGGAGCAATCTGGGCGGCACAGGCATAAATCGCAGGAATGGCCACGCCGGCGGCCAATCCGGCCAAACACTGGGCCGCCACCAGAATCAGTGTTGCCGGGGCCGCAGCACTGATCAGGAACGCGGCCGAGGCGACGATGAGAGCCGTAGTCAGTGCGCGGCTCACCCCATAGCGGTCAATCAACCGCGACAGGAACAGAGCGCCCAATCCGGTGCTGAGACCGTATCCTCCGGCAGCCAGCATCACGGCCGCGACGCCGACTCTGAGGTCGGCTGCAATGGCTGTGGCGATTGGACCGAAGCCCAGCGAGTTGGCACCGAGCGAGGCGATCGCCAGCACGAGAGCCCCTACACTACCAATCACCGAATTTTTTTCGGCCTTTTCTTCAATCTGTCTTATGGTGTTCATGGCTTGGTGGTGATATAGCCTTTTCACTCAAGCAAAAAGCAGGAAATGCCAGATGGAACAAAAAACAGAAGATGTTCGGCGCAAGCGGGTCGGCCTGCGCCCAATCGACGACATGGACCGAAAAATATTAGGCGCTCTGGTCGACGATGCCGACCAGAGCTACGCCCGGCTCGGCGAGCGGGTGGGCCTCTCCGCACCGGCGGTGCATGAGCGGGTCAAACGTCTCAAGGAGGCCGGCATCCTGGTGCGCACGACCGCGATTGTCGATGCTGCCGCAGTCAGCAAACCGCTGTTGGCGTTCGTTCATGTCGACACGACCGGATGGGGAAAAAGCGCCCAGCTGATGGCGATCGCCGATCATCCCGAGGTCGAGGAAATCCACTCGGTGTCGGGCGATACCTGCATGTTGCTGAAGGTCAGGACACGGGACACCCAGGCGCTGGAGTCGCTTCTCGCCTACCTCTATGCCATTCCGACAGTGAACGCGACGCGCACCTATGTGGTGCTGTCGACCTACCTGGAACGCACGGTCCAGGCCGAAGTCACCCGGCAGTGGCCTGATATGGAAACCCTGGCAGCGCGCTTCAGGCCGAGTGCGGCGATCTAACCATCAATGCCTGTTACGCACCGTATTCTGTGCACCGCAGCAAATTTTTTCCCGTCCGGGCCGTTCGCTGGGACGGAATTTCTTCACGCACTGGTTCACATTTGAGATGGATGGTGCAAAGTGATGGCTTGATTACCCAGATTCTATGACGGATCCAGGCAGCCTGACACTGTACAGCCTGCCAACGGAGGCATCATGAAAAGCTTCAACGAGGAAACGGTGTTGTCCGTCCACCACTGGAACGAGACACTGTTCAGTTTCAAAACCACACGCGACCAGGGTTTCCGGTTCCGCAACGGTGAGTTCACCATGGTCGGTCTGCAGGTCGACGGCCGGCCGTTGCTGCGCGCCTATTCGATGGCCAGCGCCAATCATGAAGACACGCTGGAATTCTTCAGCATCAAAGTCCCGGACGGACCGCTGACCTCCCGGTTGCAGCATCTGCAGGAGGGACAATCGGTGCTCGTGGGAACCAAGCCCACCGGCACGCTGGTCACCGACAATCTGCTACCCGGCAAAAACCTCTATCTGCTGGGGACCGGGACAGGACTGGCACCGTTCCTCAGCCTGATCAAAGATCCGGCGGTTTACGAGGCGTTCGAGAAGGTTGTGCTCGTCCACGGCGTGCGGTTTATCAACGACCTCGCCTATCAGGATTACATTACCGAGCAACTCCCCAATGACGAATTCCTCGGCGAGATGGTGCGGGAACAGTTGATCTACTATCCGACCGTTACCCGCGAGCCGTTTCAGCACAACGGCCGCATCACCGCGCTGATGGAGAGCGGCAAGCTCTTCGAAGATGTCGGCCTGCCGCCGATCGACAAGGACAACGACCGGGTCATCCTGTGCGGCGGTCCGAAGATGCTGGAGGATACGCGCGCTTTTTTCGAGGCGCGTGGCTTCACCGAAGGGACTCGCGCCCAGCTCGGCAGTTTCCTGATTGAAAAGGCGTTTGTCGAAAAATAGCCTGATCAGTGGATCGCCAGGTCCTGGTCGTCAAAGAAGTGGGTGTGATCCTCATCGAAGTGTAGCCCGACGGTTTCGCCCTTGTGATCCGGTGCCGTACCAGTCGTGCGAACCGTCAACGTTCCCAGATGGTCGCAGGACACATAGAGGAACGTATCGGAGCCGAGATATTCGGCGACCTCCACCACACCGGTGCAATGGCCCTGCCCGACTTCCGTCACCGCGATATGTTCGGGCCGGATGCCCAGTTTGATGGCTTTTCGCCCGGCCGCATGCGGCTTGAAGAAGCCGCTGCCCTGCTGCGGTAGCTGGAATGTTTCGCCTTCTGTGGTGCAGCCGAAAACGTTCATTTTCGGGCTGCCGATGAACTGCGCGACGAACAGATTGTCCGGCTGCTCATAAAGCGTGCGCGGTGTGCCCACCTGCATGATTTCGCCTGAGCGCAGGACGACGATCTTGTCGGCCAGGGTCATGGCTTCGACCTGGTCGTGGGTGACATAGATCATGGTGGTTTTGAGGTTGTCGTGCAGCTTGGCGATCTCGAACCGCATCTCCACCCGTAGCGCCGCATCAAGATTGGACAGCGGCTCGTCAAACAGAAAGCCCTTCGGCTCACGCACGATGGCGCGGCCGATGGCGACGCGCTGGCGTTGGCCGCCGGAAAGCGCTTTCGGCCTGCGGTCGAGGAAATCCTGCAGTTTAAGGACATCGGCCGCGGCGTCGACTTTGCGGGCAATCTCGCTTTTGGACTCGCCCGCGGTCTTCAGTCCAAAGCCCATATTTTCTCCGACGGTCATGTGCGGATAGAGCGCGTAGGATTGGAACACCATCGACAACTGACGCTCCGAAGGCATCTTGTCGGTCACATCCGCGCCGTCGAGCAGGATCTTGCCGCGGCTGGTTTCCTCGAGGCCCGAAATCATCCGCAGCAGTGTGGATTTGCCGCAACCCGAGGGGCCGACGAAAATCACCAGCTCCCCGTCTCCGATGTCCAGGTCAACGCCTTTGATGACTTGGACGTCGCCAAACCATTTTTCGACCTTTTCCAACTTGATGGAACCCATGCCCCTCTCCTGCTCAGGCGGCTTTTGATGTCTGTGCTTCCTGCGACCAGATCAGATAGATGGCCGCCGTCCACGTGAAATTCGGTCCGCCATGGCCGTCTCCGCTGATCGGATCGAAGTATTCGTAGAATCCCGCGGTTTCGATCAATCGCATGGTGTCGGACTGGATCCGTTCCGCCAGCGCGGTCTCGCCATGGTCCAGGAGACCCTGGACGATCATGTAGTTGGCCATGGCCCAAACCGGGCCGCGCCAGTAGCGTTTGGATTCGAATGCCGGATGGCGCGGATCCCAGCTCGGAAAGCCATAGCGGCACGCAGCGAGGATCGCGTGTGCGTGTTCGATCAACCGTGTGCGTTGGGCATCGGTCCCGGCGCCGGCATAAAAGGCCAGCATCGACGCGTTGGTAATGCCGTCGCTGAAACAGCCGGTTCTGAGATCGCGGGCGCAGAAGCTGCCGACGCTGTCGTTCCAGATCAACTGACTGCCTTCCATGGCGCGGTCGATCCAAGTCCTTATCCGCTGGGACTGCGCCGCAAGCCCGAAGCGCTCCGCAAGGTCAAGGAGATCGCGGTCGGCACGCATCAGAACAAACTGGTTACACGGATCGGCCATGAAAAACGGGCCCTGGCGCGCGACCTTCTGTTGATCCCAGCCGCATTCCCGGCCGAATTTCACGATGGTCAGGTAACGGTCATACTGGTCGGTCGTCGGCCGCTCGTCCGCGTCGACGCAATCCGTGTCGCGGCGTTCATAGCGATCGAGGTCCGCGGGAACGGAAATCTGCTCGAGCCCGATGTCCCAGTCGGGGCAATTGTCGCGGCCCGATTCCCACGGATGGATGATGCCGATCACGCCGTTGCCGCCCGGATCGCGCATGGTGTGGAACCAGTCGTGCCAGGCAAAGATCTTCGGCAGCAGCGCTTCGGCCCTTTGCCGGTCCGCGGCGGTCCCGGTATCGACGAAATGGCGCACGATGCTGGCCACGACCGGCGGCTGCGAATGCCCTGAACTGGGCGGTGTGGTGCCGCTTTGCCAAATCGACGGGCCCGGAAAATAGTCGGGATCGTCGCGCCGGAAAATGATGTGCGGCACCATCCCGTCAGCCCACTGGCCCTCGAACAGCGTTTCCAGTTCACGCCAGGCGCGGTCCCGGTCGAAGACCCAGAACCCGAGGGCGGCGAAAGCGGAGTCCCAATTCCACTGATAGGGATACAGACGCGGTGTGGGCACCGTATAGCCGCCCCGGTCGTTGTCGACCAGAATCCGGGTGGCACGCTGGGTGAATTCGGATCGCATGCCTCAGCCCTTGACGCTGCCGGCCGTCAGGCCGGACACCAGAAACCGCTCGAACCAGAGGAAAATCATCAGCACCGGTACTGTGGCGACCACGGCGCCGGCCATCAGGTGCTGGCGCGGAACCTCGGACGAGTTGAGCGAGACGACACCGCGGGAGAGCGTGAAAATCTCCACATTGTCGAGGAACATGAAGGCAAACAGGAATTCATTCCAGGCGATCATGAACACGTAAAGAGCCACCGAAGCGAGTGCCGGCAGCGACAGCGGCAGCGTGATCTTGAGGATGACGCCGACCCGCGTCAGTCCGTCCATCAGCCCGGCTTCCTCCAGTTCGGACGGCAGGCCACGGAAATAGCCCTGCAACATGTAGAGGGCCACCGGGATCGTCGTCGCCGGATAGACGATCATCAGCCCGGTCAGCGTGTTGCGCAGGCCCAACTGCGAGAACACCGCGTAGAGCGGGATCACCAGAACGATCGCCGGGACCATGTAGATCAAGAGGATCGAGTTGGACAGAAAAGCCTGCCCCGGAAAGCGCAGCCGCGACACCGCATAGGCGCCCGGTACCGCAAACAGCAGCGTCAGGATCACCGTAGACACCGAAACGATGGCCGAGTTGACCAGGAACGTGCCGAAATTGAATTGGGTGAAGAGCTCGACATAGGAGCGGAACAGCGCGGCCGGGCCCTGTTGGAGATTGAGTGAGAAATCGAGCGGGTTGGCGAGCAGAGATTGCTGGCTCTTTAGGCTCGTCATCACCATCACGTAAAACGGCAGGGCCACCATCACGGTGAAGATCACGAAACCGAGGCCCTTGATGACCCGGATGAAAAGCACCTCCATATGATATCGAGGCAGCTTGCCGCCATCCAGACCGCTCATGCAGGCCTGGATCGAAGCCCAGGTGACCGCAAGAAGAACGATCAGGGTCACGATCTGGTAAAGCGGCACGACGCCGAGAGGCAGTCCCAGCGGCATGCCGAATGTGAGGCCGCCAAGCACGATGATCATCACCGCGATTGCGGCGATGTGAATGCCCATGCGACGTTCCGCGGGCCGGGTCGCCGAAATGAGCGCGGCGGCCACGGCGCCGGCAAGCGTGGCAACGCCGACGGGCGGCGTCGTGATCTGCCCGGAAACCAGCATGAAGGTGACTGAAATCACGATCATCCAGGTGAAGCCCCAGATGGCGCCGGTGACGATACCGGCCAAGAATCCCCTGCCGATACTCATCATGCTTCATCCTTCGGCGAAAAAGTGAAAAACAGAATCGAGAAGAGAAGCAGCACGACAAAGACGATCACCGCCACCGCCGCACCGGCACCGAGATTGGACAGCGCGAATGCCTGTTCGTAGACATCCACCGTCAACGTCCGGGTTCCGGCGGCACCGCCTGTGAGCAGGAAGATGTCGTCGAACTTGTTGAAGGTCCAAATGAAGCGAAGCAGAAACAGCACGGCGAGGATGCCGACCAGCTGCGGCAGCGATATGTACCAGAACTGCTGCAGTGGTGTGGCGCCGTCGATCTCGGCCGCTTCGTACATTTCGGCGGAGACCGACTGCATGCGGGCTAGGATGAACAGGAAGGCGAGCGGAAAGTAACGCCAGGCCTCGAATACGATCACCGTGGTGAGCGCCACCGGAAATTCAAAGCTGAGGCCGAAGAAGTGAAACTCCACCGCGCGCTGGCCGAAGAAATTGATCGGGCCTTCGATAGCGCCCATTTGCAGTAATATCGAGTTGAGCGTTCCCGAGAACGGGTCGAGCAAAACCACCCAGGTAAAGGCGACCGCGATCACCGGCGCCACATAGGGGAACAGGAACAGGCCGCGCAGGATCCCGCGAAACGGAAACACTGTGTTGAGCAGCTGCGCCGCGAATAGGCCAAGGACAAGGGCGCCGACGGTGCCGAAGATGGTGTAGTAGAACGACACCCGCATGACGTGCCAGAACTCCGGCGATTCGAAGATCCGCCGGAAATTCTCGAACGTGAATTCGAAGTTGGTGAGCACGTTACTGGCGGTGCCGCTGACGACCGGTTCCGTTGCGCGTGGATTCTCACTGGTTTCGAAATATTGCGCGTCTGCGGTTATGGGCACGCGCAGGCGTTCGCGGAAGCCGCCGGGCAGATCGCCCAGCGCGCAGGAAATCTGCCGACCGGTAACGCTGCAGCGCTCGTCGAGATCGGAAACCTCCAGACCGGCAGGCAGCGTGTCGATGAACCCGGCGTCGCCGATCGGGTTGTCGCGGGATGAATTCCTGATGCGGAATTCAATGGCCGCGGTGTCGCCGGGTGCCTCGAGGTCGCCACGCAGCCGTTCGTTGACGATCACCGTTGGCGGACGAAGATCCCCCAGTTGCACGGACTTGGCCGATATCCAGAAATTGGCCAGCAGCGGCCACAGCACGATCGCCAGGACGATCAGGAAGGTCGGAAGCAGCATCGCATAGGCCAGACGCATCTCGCGTCGAGCCATACGGCCGATTCCCTTGGGAGGAGCAGCAGAACCCATGACGGTCATTCCGGTGGTAAGGCTTGGCCTGCGGCGGAGGCAGCGTTTGCCGCCTCCGCTCTCACGCGGGTCAGTTCACCTTGGCAAGCTCGTCATTGAGCCTGGCAACGGCAGTCGCGGCATCAATCTCGTCGTCGATATATTCGCGCACGACCCGATTGATGATCTGACTGTTGATGATCTTCGATGCGAGGCTGAGCTGTCCTTCCGAAACACCCCAGCGATTGCCGCTTTCGAGACCGCCGACGATACGGGTCACCGTGTCAGCCGGATAGAGATCCGACAGCGGTGCCTTGCGATCGACGCCAACCGGCAGCATCGACCAGGCCTCGATAAACTTCATCGGTTCATCGGCAGTGCCACGGCGCACGGGGAACTTGCCCTCGGGCGCGATGGACAGGGTCTTGGTGTAACCGTCGTCCATCGAGAACCGGATGAATTCGGCGGCGACATCCGTATTGGCGTCAGCCGTCACTCCGAAATAGCGCACGTCCGCCCATGCGGATCCGTCAGGATTGGAAGGGCCTGCAAACGATGTGACGACATCGGTCTTGCTGGCCAGCTCACCGGACGTCGGATCGTCGTTGATGGTCGGAGGCGCCGAGTCGCGCAGACCGGCGAGTTCGTCGAGAATGAACGGCGACCAGATGATCATCGGCGTCTTGCCGGCGAAATAGAGTTCGCGCGCCTGCTTCCAGAACAATTCACCGGGTGGCGAGGCCTTTGCCAGCGCCTTGTAGAAGTCCAGGACTTCCGTCGTCGCCTGTTCGTCGAGCGGCTGGAAGCCGGCGTCACTGACCGGCGTTACGCCGTTGGCCAGGAAGACATGCTCGAGGACCTGACTCATGAAGTTCTCGTCGATTTTGGTCGGCGCGACAAATCCGTACATATCAGGCGGATTGTGCAGCTTCTCCAATGCCGCAGTTATCTTGGCATAGGAATCGGGTGCTTCAAGGCCGGCTTCGTCGAACATATCCTTCCGGTAGACGATCATCTGGGTCCAGCCGTCGACCGGCACGGCCGCCGTCAGCCCGTCACTCTGGGCCATGGCGATCGCGCCCGGTGCAAACGTATCCTTGCCCAGGTCGTTGACGATATCGTCATTGGTGTCGATGTCGAGGATTCCGGCCTCGGCCCATGGCAACACATACTGCAGCGTGTGATAGATCACGTCCGGCAGGTCGTTGGCCGCGAAAGCCGCGGTCGCGCGGGTTCCCAGCTCTTTTTCCGAGATCGGGATGACCTCGACCGTGTGCCCCGTCTGCGCCTTGAAATCGGCCGCCATCTCCTGCTGTTTGGCCAAGCGCTCGGGCTGTTCCTCGGTGGTCCAGAAGCGGATGGTGTCGGCGTGGGCGATGGTCACCAGGCTTGCCGAAAGCATGAAGCCGGCCGTCAGTTTCATCAATCTGTTCATGGTTTTCCTCCCAGAAATGAAGTTTTCGAAAATCAGGTGGCGTGAACCGGCGGACCATCGGACTCCCGCCGTTCGAGCGTCGCACGCCACAACTCCTGTTGGTCCGAAGGCCGCTCTCCATCGATGACGGCCATCAGCATTTCGCCGATCCGGGCGCCAGCCGCCTGCAGAGGCTGCGCCATGGTGGTCAGCGCCGGATCGGTATGTTCGGCCATGGGTACGCCATCATAACCGATCACGGAGATTTCACGACCCGGGCGCCAGCCAGTCTCGCGAATGGCCTTCATGACGCCAATCGCAACCATATCGGACACACATACCACCGCCGTCGGCCGCTCTTTGAGAGACAGCAGATAACGCATCGCCCGATAGCCTCCTTCGACCGTCATGTCGGAGCGCGCTTCCCAATCGGGTTTGAGATCAAGATTGTTGTCCAGCAACCCGCGGCGGTATCCGGCACGGCGGGCGACAGAGAAATTGTAGTCGAGCGGCCCATAGATGTGGGCAACCGCTCGATGTCCCAATTCTACAAGGTGGCACACGGCCTCGCGAAATGCGGCAAAGTTGTCGATGTCGAACCAGGCGTGATCGTCGCTGTCCAGCGACCGGCCGTGGGTGACAAACGGAATCCCGATCTCCTGCAGTTTCTCGATGCGCGGATCGTGAGTCATGATGCGCGAGATCACAACTCCGCTGACCCTGCCCGATTCGGCCAATCGGCTGATGATCGACAACTCGTCCTTGGCCGAGCGAGACACCGCCAGATTGAGATCCCAATGCCGTTCCGAAGCTGTCCGCGACAGACCGTCGAGCAGTTCCCCGAGGAATGGCTCGGATATGTGCCCTGACTGCCACGGCATGACATAGCCGATGCATTCGGCGTTTCCCGTCGCCAACCGGCGTGCATTGGAATTTGGCCGGTATCCGAGTTCGGCGGCGGCCGCTTTGACCCGGTCGCGGGTGCGGGCCGAAATGTCCGGATAATCGTTGATGGCACGCGAAACCGTGCTCTCGGTCAGGCCGAGATGCTCGGACAGCGCTTTGATGCCAATCTTATTCATTGTTCGCGAACCTATTCCGAAAGCGCTTTCGGAATCAAGCGAAGACTGCAGTGGGATACCTAATTTGCCTAAACAATAGGCACTCTTTGACAGACCAAGCAATTAATTTATTTCAATATATTTAGATAGTTATATCGATTTCCTCAGGCAGGAGGCGCGAGCGAATCGGGTAATCTGCACAAGAATTGCACAAGTCTCCTGAAAAGTTGGTCGAAATGCCCCAGCATCCGCCTAACGCGATGCAAAACCGTTTTCATGATGTTCGGGTTTCACGACCGGCATGCCCATTAGCCGGCGAAGCCCATCACCATCCCGACACAAGCTGGAGTACGTCATGAATTCAAATGAGGCGACTGCAAATAATGACCAGACAACCATCGCGGTAGTCGGCAGCATTCCATGGAAGGCATGGATGTGTGCGGTCCTGTTGATCATTGCAGCCGACCGATTGCTTTTTGGATACCTGCCCGGGATCTCCTACGCGATTTTCCTGCTGCTCATGGCAATCTGTGTGCCTATCGCCAACGAATGGCGGCTGCCGGTGCCACCGGGTCGTCTCACCAGCATCCCTATTCTGATCGTTTCGCTGATACCACTGAGCGAAGCGTTCAGTTGGCTGTCGCTGATGATTGGTACCATCGGTTTGGCCTTGAGCACGCTGATGGCATACGGCGCACCTCTAACGGGCGGGCAGATCATACTGTTGCTCGTGAGCGGACCGGTTCGTCTGCCGTCGGCAATTATTGCGATGACAAGGCACATCAGGGCTCGGCAACTGGCTCCGATCCATTGGATCAGCTGGGTTCTGCCGATTGGCGTTGGATTGGTGTTCGTTGTCCTGTTCCGGTCTGCGAATCCCATCATCGAAGACTGGATCGCCAGCGTCGACCTGCTTTTGTTGGCGTTTATCGAAACACTGGAATTCTGGCGGGCTGCGTTCTGGGTCCTGATCGCCGTATTCTGTTGGCCTTTTCTGCAAATCCGTTTGCCGCGTTTCCGGTGCATGCCGCTCCGGAGGATCTTGGCTTTCCTGGGACTCCTCACGGCAAACGATGATCGGATCGAACAAACCGGACACTCGGATCACAACGGGATTGTCGGATCCGTCGCTATCACCCGATCTCTGCTGCTGTTCAACGCCCTGTTCGCTGTGCAAAGCGTGTTGGATCTCATCTATTTGTGGGGCGGGGCCACTCTGCCTGACGGTATGACGTATGCTGCCTACGCCCACCGTGGGGCCTATCCGCTTGTCGCGACCGCCCTGCTTGCCGGAGGTTTTGTACTGATCGCCTTGCGGCCCGGCAGCGAAACCGAAAAACGGCCGCTCACCCGAGCGCTTGTATTGATCTTTGCCGGGCAGAACGTCCTGCTGGTGATATCGTCCATACTGCGACTGGATCTCTACGTTGCAGAGTATTCCTTGACGTTGCTCCGGTTGGCAGCGCTGATCTGGATGGCCCTGGTTGTGGTCGGACTGGTATTGATCCTGATTCGGGTGTTTTTCAACCGAACCAATGGATGGCTGATTGCCTGGAACATGCGCATGCTTGTCCTGACACTCTACGTGTGCAGTCTCTTAAACATGACGGACATTGTCGCCAGGTACAACGTTGCGCACAGTTTTGAGTTGTCAGGCCGGGGAACCTCGCTGGACATAAGCTATCTGCTGCGGCTTGGTCCTGAGACGCTCCCGGCACTGAATCGGTACATCACCGACGTGGAGGCCCAAGGCGGCACCGTCGATCCGGCTATTAAGAGAAGCATACGGCTTACGGCAATCCGCTTCATACGCTCCACCGGCAACTGGCGAAGCTGGACATTTCGGCGGGCACGGCTCATGCAGTATTTAAAGACTGCCAGATACGTCCCGTCGAATTCCGTGCCCTTTTCCAGATGGAGATAACCGTTGGCGGCCAAGATCCTTGTGGTGGACGATGATCCGCATATTCGTGATGTGATCGGTTATGCGCTGGAACAGGCCGGCATGACTGTTGCGACAGCCGCCGATGGCTACAAGGGAATCGCCCACTTTGTCATCGATCCGCCAGACCTGATCGTGCTTGATGTCGGCATGCCTGAAATGGATGGCCTTGAAATGTGCCGTCGTGTTCGCAAATCCTCCGAGATCCCAATCCTGTTCCTTTCAGCACGCGATGAGGAAATCGACCGCATCGTTGGTCTTGAGATCGGCGGCGACGATTACGTCACGAAACCGTTCAGTCCGCGCGAACTCGTCGCCAGGATCCGGGCGATTCTGAAGCGCACGGACCGTATCAATTCCGCCATCACGACCGAGCCGCTTGCGCACGGCGCATTGCGACTGGACAGCCGCCGACACGCCGCGGAGTTCGCTGGTGCGGACGCGCGATTAACCGCGCTGGAGTTCGCCATATTGCGTAGCCTCATGGCGTCTCCACACCAGGTGTTTTCGCGGGACCAGATCATGACCATGGCCTACGACGGCAACATCCATGTGTCCGACCGAACCATAGACAGCCACATCCGAAACATTCGTGCGAAACTCGCGGCGCTTGGTTGCACCAGCGCCATTGAAACGGTCCACGGCGTCGGTTTTCGACTTGGCTACTGCGGTTGAGTGCCATTGTACCCAACTCAGCAATGGGACGGTCAATTACTGGTTGGGGTACCGGCCCGAGGCAATGTTACGGTAACGACGAGGCCGCCTTCCGGCGCGTTGGCCAGGGTCAGTGTACCGCCATGGGCGTGGATGTTGGAGCGGGCGATTGCCAGCCCCAAACCGATGCCGCCGGTATCTTCGCTGCGTGAGGTTTCGAGGCGCAGGAAGGGCTCGAAAACGCGCTCCAGTTGTTCGGCCGGAATGCCCGGGCCACGGTCCGTAATGGTAATGGTGACATGATCGGCGTCCGCCGCGTAGCGGACTTGCGCCGCCTCGCCGTACCGCACCGCATTGTCGATCAGGTTTCGCAATGCCCGTCGCATCGCAATCGGGCGACAGGCAAGCACCAGGCGGCCGGAACCGGTCGCACCGTCGAGCGTCACCGGCTGTTTCATATCCTGATAATCGGTGACAATGGCATCGAGGAATTCGCCCAGGTCGACGCGGCTGCTTGTTTCCCGGTTGGCCTCATCCTTGGCGAAGGCCAGGGTTGCCTCGACCATGCGCTGCATCTCATCAAGGGTTTGAATAACGCGATTTCGGTTTTCCTCGTCCTCGATGAATTCGGCGCGAATCCGCAACGAGGTGATGGGTGTGCGCAGGTCATGGCTAATCGCCGCCAACATGGCCGTGCGGTCGCGGATGAAGCGGGTCAGCCGCTCCTGCATCACGTTGAAGGCGCGGATCGCGCCCCTGACTTCCGGCGGTCCGGCTTCCGTCAGATGGGCAGCCTCGTCGCCTCGTCCCAACTGGTCGGCCGCTTGCGCCAGGCCCTTCAAAGGCCGCGTTAACCGTCGCACGGTCAGAGCGATGATGATAATGACGGCCACCGCCATGATGCCGACCGTGATGAAGGTTCGGATCAATGAGGTGCGCTGGAAGTTGACCCGGGAAGCCATGTTCAGCCACTGACCGCTATCCAGCTGCACCGACATCGCGACGATTAGCGGAATGTTCCGCCGTTTGTCGGTTCTGCTCTGTGCGCTGGTTCTGGTCTGAGCGCCGGTTCTGTTCTGCAAAATCTCCCTCTGTCGGGCTGTTCGCCCCGGCCGGTGATAGCGCGGCACCGTGATATTGCGGCCGACTTTGCTCCGGATGACCCTGTGCTCGCCCAGTTCGCGCTGCAAATTGTGCCGTATCCGCAGATCCACCGGGCCGGAGCCGGTTTCCTCGAGCGCCGGCCGAGCCGATATCCAGTAGTAAAGCAACGGACTCGATGCGGCGTTGCGGATCTGTTCGTGCAGTTGCGGAGGCGTATCGTCCAGGAGTTCGACCAGGGCAGCGGTTCGGGAAACAACAGTGCCGCCAGCCAGTTCCAACAGGGCAGCCCGCCGCTCGTCGGTGAACAGCCACAGTGTGAATAGCTGTGACACGATAATGGCGGTCAGGATCAGCGCTATCAACTGGCCGGCCAGGCTGCGCGGCACAAGCGTCAGGTCACGCCACTTCATGCGTCCGGATCCCTGACGTCCGCGGTAAACTTGTAACCGCCGCCCCAAACCGTCTTGATCAGTTCCGGCTGCTTTGCGTTGGCCTCGATCTTGCGGCGCAAACGGCTGACCTGATTGTCGATCGACCGGTCAAATATGTTGGGTGAGCGGCCGGAGGTCAGATCCAGCAGTTGATCCCGGGAAAGCACCATTTTCGGGCGCTTGACAAAGGCGACAAGCAACTGGAACTCACCCGTCGACAACGGGGTGATGACACCGTCGATGCCGACGAGGTGCTGACGATTGAGGTCCAGAGTCCAATCGGCAAAGGTCAGACGATCGCCGGAGATCGGGTCGCGCTCCTTCGGCACTAAGGATGTCCGGCGCAACACGGCGCGAATACGCGCCAGCAGTTCGCGCGGATTGAAGGGTTTGGTGACGTAATCGTCGGCACCGATTTCGAGCCCGACCACCCGGTCGGTATCCTCGGCCATGGCGGTCAGGAGAATGACCGGCGGACCATCGCTTTCCACCAGGTGGCGGCAGAGCGACAGCCCGTCTTCGCCGGGCATCATGATATCGAGCACCACCAGGTCGACGGCCGATGCGTTCAACATCTTGCGGGCTTGCGCCGCGCTGTCGGCGATCGAGGCGCGCAGGCCATTCTTAACAAGATACCGCGCCAGAGCTTCGCGAATATCGCGATGGTCGTCGACGACGAGGATGTGTGAACTGGCTTCGCCCATGGCAGATTTCTCCGCGTGCACGGCATGGTGTGCCGATACTGCTACCAGTTAGATGCTTATGAGACATTCGAAAAATCGAAATTGTCACAAAATGTAACGGGCGGCACGGCAGCGACATTTGGCGACAGTTTGATGCTTTTCATGCCTTCGTTTTGCGGCATGCTCGGCTTACCTGAAACCCATCGCAGCAAAACCGAAAGGACCGGAGCGATGAACAAAACAAGCAAAATCATGGTGACGCTTCTCGCGACGTCATTCCTGGGCGCGACGGCCCTGCCCAGCGTCGCGCAGCAGAGCGGCACCAGTCAGACTCCGAAAATGGAAAAGCGCATGGCCCATCAGGGCGGCGGCAAACGTGGTGGCGGAAAGCGGCACGGCATGCGCCAGGCCTTCGAGCGCTACGACACCAACAAAGACGGGGTCATTACCCAGGACGAGGTCGATGCCGCGGCACTCGAACGCTTCAATTCGATCGCCGGTGCCGATGGCACAATCACCCGGGAAGAATACGCCGCAGCCTGGGCAGAACGCACCCAACGGCCGCGCGTGCGCGCCTTCCAGCGGATGGACCGGGACGGTGACGGCAACGTCACGCAAGCCGAATTCGACAGCGCCTCTGAACGCATGTTCATGCGGCTCGATCGTGACGGCAACGGCGAACTGACCCGCCCGGCACCCCGGACAGACGAATCTGCCGGCAACACGCAAGGACAAAACAAGAGGCAGATGCGTGGCGGCGGCCATCGTGGCGGCAACCGTGTGGTCGCCCTGATGGAACGATTTGACCTCGACAAGGACGGCAAAATCACCCGCGCTGAGTTCGATGAAGTTCGGGGCCGAAGCTTTGCCGGTACCGACGCCGACGGCAGCGGTTCGATCACATTGGAAGAGTTCTCGACCATGTGGCAGGACTTGAACGGTGAGCGCATGGTTCGCGGCTTTCAGCGTCTTGATGCCGATGGCAATCTTTCGGTGACGCAAGAGGAGTACACGGCACGGTCTCAAAACTTCGTCGAGCGGAACGACCGCAATGGCGATGGCGTGGTGACCAGGGCGGACCGCGGCAAACACAAGGGCAAGCGCGGCCACCACCGTTCGCAGAAGAAACCGGGCCAGGCCGCTGAACCGCGCAAGGCAGGCGGTCCTTCGACACCGGCCGAGAGCAAGCAGGCGATCGACATCTGATGCATCTGTGAATCCCGCTTTCGGGTTTTTGCGGGAACGTTCCCCCCTTCCCGCTGGGTGCCGTCTCTGACGGCACCCTTTTTCTTATGAGCTTGTCGGCTCTTTGACCAAAACATTCTGGTCAACCAGGTAACGGTCCGAAATCGGCAGCGTTGCGCCGCCGATTTCGCGGGCCTCCAGTCCGACACCGGCCTCGACGATCTCCGGTTCGCGAATGCCCTGTCGATCCAGCCGTAGAAAGTATCGCCGGATCGCCTCGATCAGCGATTTGCGCACCCGTACTGGAAATCCGCCATCTACCAGGACGGCCTCGACATCGATGACCGCGGCGATCGAGACAATGGCGATCGCGATATTGCGTGCCGTCAGGTCGACCCATTCGGTGAGATAGGTGCCGTAATCCGGCCAGTCATCCGGCTGAAGCCACAGCGGTGAAGGATCGATCCCCGCCTGTTTCAGACGGCTCTCGAGAACGAATATGGAAGCACTGTTGAGCAATTGCTCCGGCTGGCCGTCTTGCCCCGGGACCATGATCGGACCGAAAGCACCGGCGTTTCCGGTCCGGCCGGAATAGACGGTATGATTGAGCACCAGGCCGCCGCCAATGAAGGAGCCGATAAAAAAGTAGGCAAAATCTGCGTATTCCCGGCCGCGCCCGAATATCAGTTCAGCGCCGCAGGCCGCCGTGATGTCGTTCTGGATCACCAGCGGCAAATCGGTGATCTCGGCCATGGCCGACGTAAAGTCGAAATCACGCCAAAGATCCATCTCCTGTGACGGAGCGCCGACCTGCTCAAGCCAGTTCCACAATTCGAAAGGCGCGGCAATACCGATACCGACTACCCGCTTGCGCTGCGCGGCATCAAGGTCCTCCATCAACCGGTGTAGTCCTTTGGCGGTGAAGGATAGGATGTTGTGGGGCAACGGATAGGCAAACGTCTCCCGAAGTTGTGTGCGCACCCTTCCGACAAAGTCGATCAGCACCAGATCGGCGCTTCGACGTCCGATCTTGAGGCCGATCGAATAGACCGCGTCCGGATTGAGCGCCATCGGAATTGACGGCTGGCCGACACGACCGCGCACCGGTTCGCCGCGGACCAGCAAAGCGTCCTTCTCGAGCGCCCGCATGATCACGGAAACCGTCTGCGGCGACAGTCCGGTGCGACGGGCAATATCCGCCTTGGCAAGACCGCCGTGTCGACGCACAAGCGACAGGACAAGGCGCTCGTTATAGGCGCGCAGACGGGTCTGGTTTGAACCACGGCCGGGGTCGATCATCCGCGTGCCCGAACCCGGCAATCCGTCTTCCGGCTGTCTGATCAAAACGTCCTCCCTGCCGCCCTTTTCTACGCGTACACGCCGATTTCAGCAATTCCTCCTGGGGCACATCATCGCCTGCGATAATTAATAAGTCAATTGGATTTATTTATTGACAAGCGGTTCCGTTTACGCTGATATGGCGTTGGAGGAGAACAAAACCGGCAGTTCCGCTCTCGCAAGGGAGCTTGATACCGGTCTTTCCCCTCCGCACGGATCAGGCGCTGACGGACAGGGCGTTGCTCCGTGCCTGTATTGGAAACGGCGGCGCTGCGGACCGGTTCGGACGACCGCATGCAAAGCATGACCCGCCGGAACCGTTGCTAAGGCGATCGGTGACGGCAACACCAACTGGGAGGTACATCGTGAAGCGTTCACTCATTTCCGCAACTCTGGGCGCCCTTGCCCTCGGCGTCGCCGGTCTCGGCTCCGCCCAGGCCCAAGATATCGGCGCTTGCCTCATCACAAAGACCGACACCAATCCGTTTTTCGTCAAGATGAAGGAGGGTGCCACGGCCAAGGCGAATGAGCTGGGGATCAATCTCAAATCCTACGCGGGCAAGATCGATGGCGACACCGAATCGCAAATCGCCGCCATCGAGACCTGTATCATCGACGGCGCCAAGGGAATCCTGCTGACCGCGTCCGATACCGCCGGTATCGTTCCCTCGGTCAAACAGGCACGCGACGCGGGTATCCTGGTGATCGCCCTCGATACGCCGCTCGATCCGATTGACGCCGCCGACGCGACCTTCGCAACAGACAACTTCCGCGCCGGAGAACTGATCGGCAAATGGGCCGCCGCTTCGCTGGGCGACAAGGCAAAGGACGCCAGGATCGCAATGCTCGACCTGAACGTCAGCCAGCCGACCGTCGGCGTGCTGCGCGACCAGGGCTTTATGCAGGGCTTCGGCATCGACTTGGTCGATCCGAACAAGTGGGGCGATGAAAACGACCCGCGCATTGTCGGCCATGACGTAACCAACGGCAACGAGGAAGGCGGCCGCACAGCCATGGAAAACCTCCTGCAGCGGGATCCGAGCATCAATGTCGTCTACACGATCAACGAGCCGGCTGCGGCGGGCGCCTATGAAGCACTGGAAGCGGTCGGCCGCGCCGGCGATGTGCTCATCGTTTCGGTCGACGGCGGTTGCCCGGGGGTGGAAAATGTGCGCGATGGCATCATCGGCGCTACGTCGCAACAGTACCCGCTGTTGATGGCCGCGCTCGGCATCGAAGCCATTGCCGCCTGGGCCAAGGACGGGACCAAGCCGGCAAACACTCCGGGCAAGGACTTCTACGACACCGGCGTTGCCCTGGTCACCGACAAGCCGGTCGACGGTGTCGAATCGATCGACACCAAGGAAGGCATGGACAAGTGCTGGGGTTGACCAGCGCCCTCTGAGCCTGATTTCCGGTTGGCCGAAGCGCTTCGGCCAACCCTCTCCCCAAAAACACAATGAGTGGCAGATTCCACGCGGAAAAACGCTCTGCTAGGATGAAGCCCGAGGACGCGCTCTCTTGAGCGCGCAGGGCGGGGTTTTTCAAAATGTCTGACACCAGCAAGCAAACCGGTCAGGACTTCGAGAAAGTACTGACCGACAGTGCGACCGACGTCGCGTCCTTCGATGAAGGGCACCGCACGATCCTGGAGCGGATACAGCATACACTGCACTCCAGTCCGGCTCTTGTCCCGCTGATCGTCCTGGTCCTGTCGCTGATCATCTTCGGGCTGATCATCGGCAGCCGGTTTTTCTCTCCCTTCGCAATGACGCTGATCCTCCAGCAGGTGGCGATCGTCGGATTTGTCGGGGCGGCACAAACGCTGGTGATCCTGACGGCCGGCATCGATCTTTCGGTCGGTGCCATCATGGTGTTGTCATCGGTGGTGATGGGGCAATTCACCTTCAGGTACGGTTTGCCTCCGGAACTGGCGATCCTGTGCGGGTTCGCTGTTGGCGCGCTGTGCGGGTTCATCAACGGCGCACTGGTCGCATTCGTCCGACTGCCACCCTTCATCGTGACACTCGGCATGTGGCAGATCATCCTCGCCACCAACTTCCTCTATTCGGCAAATGAGACCATCCGAAGCCAGGAGATTGAAGAAATGGCGCCTTTGCTGCAGCTGTTCGGGGAGAAAATCTCGATCGGCGGTGCGGTGCTGACCCTTGGCGTCATCACCCTGGTGGTGCTGGTCTTCGTGCTCAACTACATCCTCAACCACACAGCCTGGGGCCGGCACGTCTACGCCGTCGGCGACGATCCGGATGCCGCGGAACTCGCTGGCGTGCAGGTCAAGCGGACCCTGATCTCGGTCTATGTGACCGCTGGCCTGATCTGTGCCCTTGCCGGTTGGGTGCTCATCGGTCGGCTGGGTTCGGTGTCGCCCACCGCCGGGCAGTTTGCCAATATCGAATCCATCACGGCGGTGGTGATCGGCGGCATCTCGTTGTTCGGCGGTCGCGGTTCGATCCTGGGCATGCTCTTCGGGGCGCTGATCGTCGGCGTGTTTTCGCTGGCGCTGCGCATGATCGGCACCGATCCGCAATGGACCTATCTCCTCATCGGCGTGCTGATCATTTCGGCCGTCGCCATCGATCAGTGGATTAGGAAGATATCGACATGACCGAGCCTATTCTTACCGCGCGCAACCTGGTCAAACGCTACGGGCGCGTCGTCGCCCTCGACCACGCGGATTTCGACCTTTATCCCGGAGAAATACTCGCTGTCATCGGCGACAATGGTGCCGGCAAATCGACGATGATCAAAGCCGTATCCGGAGCCGTCATCCCGGATGAGGGCGAGATCAGACTGGAGGGGCAGCCGGTGCATTTTCATTCACCGATGGCGGCGCAGCAGGCCGGGATCGAGACCGTTTATCAGAATCTGGCGCTGTCCCCTGCCCTGTCGATCGCCGACAACATGTTTCTCGGCCGCGAATGGCGCAAGCCCGGACCGATGGGCAAGCTCTTCCGCAAGCTCGACCGAGGCCGGATGCAGAAATTCGCCCGTGACAAACTCAGCGAACTCGGCCTGCTGACCATCCAGAACATCAACCAGGCGGTGGAAACGCTGTCTGGTGGTCAGCGCCAGGGTGTGGCCGTCGCGCGGGCCGCCGCGTTCGGCTCGAAAGTGATCATTATGGACGAACCGACGGCAGCACTCGGCGTCAAGGAATCGAGACGCGTTCTCGACCTGATCCTGGATGTGAAATCGCGCGGCATCCCGATCGTTCTCATCTCTCACAACATGCCGCACGTTTTCGAAGTCGCGGATCGGATCCATGTGCATCGTCTTGGCAAACGCCTGTGCATCATCAATCCGAGGGACTACTCCATGTCCGACGCCGTCGCCTTTATGACCGGCGCCAAGGAACCGGACGTCGCCGAAGCAGCATGACGACGGTCGACGAGATCCTGGCCACTATTCACGCCAAAGCGGAGGGTGGTGGCCGGTTGCTGGTCGGTATTGCCGGTCCGCCGGGTGTCGGCAAATCAACGCTTGCCGATACGCTGTGCACCAGACTCACCGACAGCGGATATGAAGCGGCCATTGTGCCGATGGACGGCTTTCACCTCGACAACGACGTGTTGCGTCAACGCGGTTTGCTCGATCGCAAGGGTGCACCCGAAACCTTCGATGCGGAGGGTTTCGTATCGTTGGTCGCACGGCTTCGGGAGAACCGCGGGCCTATCGCCATTCCGCTATTCGATCGCGAAGCCGATTGCGTCCGCCCCGACGCGCAGACCATCACCCGGTCGAGTCGTATTCTGCTTCTTGAAGGCAATTACCTATTGCTGGATCGCCCGCCCTGGTCCCGCATTCCGCCTCTTCTGGATCTGTCCGTGTTCATCTCCGCCTCGATGGAAACCTTGCGATCCCGCCTTATCCATCGATGGCTCGAGCATGGCTACGATACCATCCGGGCTGAGAAGCGTGCAGAAAGCAATGATATCCCCAACGCAAAGCTGGTTCTCGAACACTCTCGCTCAGGCGATCTTTCCGCGACCGAAACGGGCACTCAAGATTAAGATCAATCCACGTGAAAGAGTCCTCACAGGGGACGTTGTCCTATTGGGACTGAAATTAATCGATTTAACCTTGACATTCCCCAAAAGAGCCATCATTCTCATCAATGTAATCGATTACAACAGACATGAGTGGTCGATTTCAGTCGCAACCGTCTCGCACGGCAACCGGGCGTGATGCGCCCAATGGGAGGATTATATGCTTGGATTCAGGACCGCACTCGCGGCAACGACGATCCTTGGTGGGATCACCATGGCGTCGGCCGCTGACCTGGAAGTGACGCACTGGTGGACGTCTGGCGGTGAAGCCGCCGCGGTGGCCGTCTTCGCGGACGCTTTCAACAAAACCGGTCACAATTGGGTGGACGGCGCGATCGCCGGTGGCGGCAACGCCCGCCCCATCATCATCAGCCGCATTTCGGGCGGTGATCCGATGGGCGCGACGCAGCTCAATACCGGTCGAGACGCTGAAGACCTGGTCAAGGCGGGCCTGATGACCGACCTGACGGAACTGGCCGAGAAGGAAGGCTGGGCCGACATCATCCGTCCGGCGAAACTGCTCGACAGCTGCCGGTATGAGGGGCGTATCTACTGCGTACCGGTCAATATCCATTCCTTCCAGTGGATGTGGCTGAACCGCAAGGTTTACGAGGACAACGGGATGGCTGTCCCGACAAATTGGGAAGAATTCGTTGCGGCGGCACCGGCGCTCAAGGAAAAGGGCATCATTCCGCTCGCCGTCGGTGGTGAGCCTTGGCAGATCAACGGCATGGCCGGTGTCTTCCAGGTGGCGCTCGGCGGCACCGACCTGTTCCGCAAGATCAATGTCGACCGCGATATCGAAACGGCCGCCGGCCCGCAGATGCGCGAAGTCTTCGAAGCCATTGCCGCGGCCCGCGACATGGTGGACAACGGCTATGTCGGACGCGCCTGGAACGACGCGACAACCATGGTGATCACCGGCAAAGCCGCCGCCCAGATCATGGGCGACTGGGCCCAGGGCGAGTTCAGCGTGGCCAACCAGGTCGCCGGCGTCGACTACGACTGCTTGCCCGGTCTCGGCGTCTATCCGGTGCTTGATACCGGCGGTGACGCCTTCTATTTCCCGAAGCCCGCAAATGACGACCCGGAAAGGGTCGCCGCCCAGCTCGAGCTCGCTTCGCTGCTGGTCTCAAAGCCGGTTCAGGTTGACTTCAATCTGAAAAAGGGTTCCCTGCCAATCCGCGGCGACGTCGACCTCGATGCCGCCAACGACTGCATGAAAAAAGGCATCGCCATCCTCGAGAACCCGGACAACATCCTGCCGGGCGGCGAACAGTCCTGGTCGTCCGATACCACCGGTCAGTTTGAAGACCTGTGGGTGGAGTTCTTCAACGATCCGGACATGCCGGTCGAAGAAGCCCAGGAACGCTACGTCGAGATCATCGAATACGCCGACTGATCTACCTAGCCGGCCATCCGGCTAAGCTGAACCGGGGATCGGAACCGATCCCCGGTCGCGGAGGACTGATGCCATGGCGGACGATGGACGCCCCAATCCCTATCTGAAGAATCTCAACGCCAAGATCGCCGCAACGCCGATGATCTTCACGACACTTGTGGTGTTCGTCGGTTGCTCGCTATGGACGGTGATCTATTCGTTCAGCGCGTCGCGTGCCCTGCCTGTCAACGAATTTGTCGGATTTGCCCAATACGAGCGTCTGTTCAACACCTCGCGGTGGAACAAATCGGTCGAGAACATCGCCATCTACGGCATCGTCTCGCTGACGTTTTCGTTGGTGGTCGGCTTCGTGCTGGCCGCTTTCATGGATCAGAAAATCCGTTTCGAGAACACCTTTCGAACCATTTATCTCTACCCCTTCGCCCTCTCCTTCATCGTCACCGGCCTCGTTTGGCAGTGGATCCTCGATCCGACGCTCGGACTGCAGAAGGCGGTGCGGGATCTGGGTTGGGAGAGCTTCACCTTCGACCTGATTGCGCACCGCGATACGGTCATCTGGGCGCTGCTGATCGCCGGCATCTGGCAAGGCACCGGTTTCGTCATGGCGTTGATGCTCGCCGGGCTGCGCGGTGTCGACGACGAGATCTGGAAGGCCGCCCGGGTGGACGGCATTCCGAAATGGAAAACCTACATCTTCATCGTCATTCCGATGATGCGCGGTGTCTTCGTCACCACGCTGGTGATCATCGCATCGGGCATCGTGCGCCTGTACGATCTGGTGGTTGCGCTGACCGACGGCGGACCCGGTATCGCGTCGGAGGTGCCCGCCAAATATGTCTACGATTTCATGTTTGCCCGCGGCAATGTCGGCCAGGCGCTTGCCGCCTCGACCGTCATGCTGACCACGGTGCTGATCATTCTGATTCCCTGGGTCTATCTCGAATACGGCCAGAAAAAGCGGCGGCTATAGGAGGCGACCATGGCACTCGAACCGATCGGTCCGCGCCCGCGCCGGATCCTCAACCCCAGCCGCATCATGATTTACTCGATCCTGATCGTTGCGGCTATCTACTACCTGCTGCCGCTGTACATCATGGTGATGACCTCGCTGAAGGGCATGCCGGAGATCCGGCTCGGCAACATCTTCGCACCCCCCGTCGAGATCACCTTCGAACCCTGGCTCAAGGCCTGGGATTCGGCCTGCACCGGGCTTTATTGCGAGGGTCTCAAGGTCGGCTTCTGGAACTCCGTCCAGATCATGATCCCCAGCGTGATCGTCTCCATCGCGATCGCCTCGGTCAATGGCTACGCCCTCTCCTTCTGGCGGTTCCGCGGCTCTGAGGTGTTCTTCACCATTCTGATATTCGGATCGTTCATCCCCTATCAGGTGATGCTTTACCCGCTGGTCATCATCACCCGTGAACTCGGCATTTTCGGCTCGCTGACCGGCGTCATCTTCATTCACACGATCTTCGGAATGCCGATCCTGACGCTGCTCTTCCGCAACTATTTTGCGTCGCTACCGGAGGAACTGTTCAAGGCAGCGCGCGTCGACGGCGCCGGATTCTGGGGCATCTTCCTGAAAATCCTGGTGCCGATGTCGCCGCCGATTTTCGTCGTGGCGATCATCCTGCAGGTAACCGGCATCTGGAATGACTTCCTGTTCGGCGTGATCTTCGCCGGCACCAAGAATTTCCCGATGACCGTACAACTCAACAACATCGTCAACTCAACGCAGGGCGTCACCGAATACAACGTCAACATGGCGGCGACCATCCTCACCGGCGCCGTGCCCCTGTTGATCTACTTCGTCTCAGGCAAGCTGTTCGTTCGCGGCATCGCGGCTGGCGCTGTGAAAGGTTAAGACCATGAAGAGCATTGAAATCAAAAATCTGGCGCTGAGCTTCGGCGACGTGGGGGTTCTGGAAAATCTTGACCTCAACATCGATGACGGCGAATTCCTGGTGTTGCTCGGCGCGTCCGGGTGCGGAAAATCGACGCTTCTCAACTGCATCGCTGGATTGCTGGACATCACCGACGGCCAGATTTTCATCAAGGGAAAGAACGTCACATGGAAGGAGCCGAAGGACCGCGGCATCGGCATGGTGTTCCAGTCCTACGCGCTCTACCCGCAGATGAGCGTGCGGGGCAATCTGTCGTTCGGACTGAAGAACGCCGGGATGGCGAAGGCGGAGATCGACGAGCGTGTCGCCCGGGCGTCGGGAATCCTGCAGATCGAGCCGCTCCTCAATCGCAAGCCGTCCGAACTGTCGGGCGGACAGAGACAGCGCGTCGCTATCGGCCGTGCCCTGGTGCGCGATGTCGACGTCTTCCTGTTCGACGAACCCCTGTCGAACCTCGATGCCAAATTGAGGGCGGAACTGCGGGTCGAAATCAAACGCCTGCATGCGAGGCTCAAGAACACCATGATCTATGTGACGCACGATCAAATCGAAGCCCTGACGCTTGCCGACCGCATCGCCATCATGCGGGGCGGCAAGATCCAGCAACTCGATTCACCGCACGGCATCTACAACAAACCGGTGAACAAATACGTCGCCGGTTTCATCGGCTCTCCTGGCATGAACTTTCTGGAGGGCACGTTGTCCGCCGGCGAAAATCCCACTTTCAAGTCCAAGGATGTCCAGATCGACGCATCACGGTATGCCTTCGACGGTACACTCGACGGCGCCGAGCGCCCCATCCAATTCGGTATCCGCCCGGAACATGTCGCCACCGGTGACGCCGCTAAAGAGCTGCCGTTCAACACCGAAATCGAGGTCGAGGTCGTCGAGCCGATGGGTTCCGATACGCTGGTCTGGTCGCGGCTGGCCGACCACGAATTCCGCTTCCGCATGGATGGACAAAGCACCGTCGGCAGCGGCGAGAAACTGCAGATCGGCTTTGACCCGGTTTCGGCGTCGCTGTTCGACGCGCGGACCGAAGATCGGCTGTAGCGACTGTCCGACAGCACATACAAAACCGGAAACACCATCATGGATATTTCTTTTCAGCTTTACAGCGCTCGCAACTTCTTGCCCTGGAGTACGGTCTTCCAACGGCTGGCTGCTCTCGGATACACACAGGTCGAGGGTTTCCCCGGCGTCTACGACGAAGCCGCACAGATCCGAGCGGCGCTCGATGCAAACGGTCTGACGATGCCGACCGGGCATTTCGGGATCGACGCCCTGGAAGGCGATTTCGATCACGTGATGCAGGTCTGCGATACGCTCGGCATCCAGTCGCTATTCTGCCCATTTCTGGATGCCGCTCAGCGTCCGGCCGAACGCGCCGGCTGGGCCGCCTTTGCGGAGCGCCTCACTTCGATCTGTGATCGTGTGGCGGGCTCGGGCCGACGCTTCGGCTGGCACAACCATGATTTCGAGTTTCGCGCCCTGCCGGACGGCAGTCTGCCCATGCAGACTATTCTCGAAGCGGCGCCCGGGATCGATTGGGAAGCCGACATTGCCTGGATCGTGCGCGGCGGCGCCGATCCGATCGAATGGATCGATCGACACGGGCAACGGATCACAGCCGTCCATGTCAAGGACATCGCGCCCACGGGGGAATGCACCGACGAGGACGGCTGGGCCGATGTCGGGCACGGTACCATGGACTGGCAAGCTTTGATTGACGCTCTGAGACAAAAGACGCGGACCGCCTGGTTTGTCACGGAACACGACAATCCCAACGATTTCGACCGCTTCGCGTCCCGTTCGATTGCGGCGCTGGGCCAGTATTGAGGATTTCAGACATGGCTGATCTCGGCATAGGCATCATGGGGTGCGGCAATATTTCGGCTGCCTATTTGCGGCTGGCGCCGCTGTTTCGCGGAATGGAGGTGCGCGCCTGCGCCGACCTCAATGATGAGGCGGCAAAGGCGCGCGCTGAAGAATATGGCATCCGTGCCGACTCCGTCGACGGCATGCTTGCAGCGGACGATATCGATATCGTCGTCAATCTGACTGTTCCAGCTGCGCATTACCCGGTCTCCAAGGCGCTCCTGGAGGCGGGCAAGCACGTCTATTCGGAGAAACCCTTCGTACTGTCGATCGACGAGGGGAAGGACCTCGCGGCGCTCGCGAACGCCAAGGGCCTGCGCATCGGATCCGCGCCGGACACGTTTCTGGGCGGCGCCCACCAGCTCGCCCGCAATCTGATCGACAACGGCGCGATCGGCATGGTGACCGGCGGAACCTGTCATGTCATGAGCCACGGCATGGAGCATTGGCACCCCAATCCGGACTTTTTCTTCAAGCCGGGCGGCGGACCGGTGCTCGATATCGGACCGTATTACATCACCAATCTGGTGCAGCTGATCGGACCGATAAAACGGGTCGCGGCGATGTCGTCGATCCCCTCGCCCGTGCGCACCATTAGTTCGGAACCGCGGCGCGGTGAAACGATCGATGTGGAGACGCCGACGACGATCCACGCGCTGCTGGAATTCCAAAACGGTGCCATGGTGACGCTGGGGACCAGTTGGGATGTCTGGGATCACGGCCACGCCCCGATGGAACTCTACGGCGCCGATGGATCGCTTTTCGTACCGGACCCCAATTTCTTTTCCGGTGATGTCGAATTGGTCCAGGGTGCCGACGGATCGCGCGAAAAACAGGGCTGGGATCACCCCTTCGCCGTCGCCAACGAACCGCATGGTGAAACAATGCTCGCTAACTACCGCGCGTCGGGCCTGGCCGACATGGCGCAGGCGATCGCCGAAGGACGGCCCCATCGCTGCTCGCTGGAACTTGCCCTACATGTGATCGATATCATGACGTCGATCCTGAAATCCGGTGAGACCGGGACGTTCCAGACCATGCAAACGCAGTGTGAACGGCCTGAACCGCTGGGTGCGGAACAGGCACGGGCGCTGATGGCGTGACCAACAGCGGCGCAATACAGATGCGGAACGAGAGGACATAGAACTTGGCTAGCAACATCAAAGGACCGGCGATTTTTCTGGCTCAGTTTGCCGGCGACGCAGCACCTTTCAACACGCTCCCGGCGATCGTCCGCTGGGCGGCGGACCTCGGCTACAAAGGCGCGCAGATCCCGACCTTCGACAGTCGCCTGTTCGATCTGGAACTGGCTGCGACGTCAAAAGACTATTGCGATGAGATCGCCGGTATCTGCAACGACGCCGGCGTGGTCGTCACCGAACTGTCAACCCATCTACAGGGTCAACTGGTGGCGGTTCATCCGGCATATGACAGTCAGTTCGACGCCTTCGCACCTTCCGAAGTCCACGGCAATGCAACGGCGCGCCAGGCGTGGGCCGTCGAGCAGATGAAACACGCCGCCAAGGCGTCGCGCAACCTCGGCCTCGATGCCTCCGTGTCGTTTACCGGCGCCCTGGCTTTCCCCTATCTCTACCCGTGGCCGCAGCGGCCTGAGGGGCTCATAGAGGAGGCTTTCACCGAACTCGCGCGCCGCTGGAAACCGATTCTCGACGTCTACGACGACCATGGGGTCGACGTTGGCTATGAAATCCATCCAGGTGAAGACGTGTTCGACGGGGCCACGTTCGAGATGTTCCTCGACGCTTTGGGCGGTCACCGACGCTGCACGATCAACTACGATCCGTCGCACTTCCTGCTGCAGGGTCTGGATTACCTCGCCTTCATCGACATCTATCATGAGCGCATCTCGGCCTTTCACGTCAAGGATGCCGAATTCAATCCGGACGGACGTCAGGGCGTATATTCCGGTTACCAGAGCTGGGTCGACCGCGCCGGCCGCTTCCGCTCGCTCGGCGATGGCCAGGTGGATTTCAAGGGTATCTTTTCCAAACTCGCCCAGTATGACTACGACAGTTGGGCGGTTCTCGAGTGGGAGTGCTGCCTGAAACATCCCGAACAGGGAGCCGCTGAAGGTGCGCCGTTTATCGCCGATCACATCATCCGGGTCACGGAAACCGCCTTCGACGATTTCGCCGGCGGCGCGACCGACCGCGCTCAGCTGCGGCGGATGATGGGTTTTTAGGAGATTTTCATGGTCAGTGGTTCGAAATCAGCCAGCGGCTCACAGCCTATCCGGCTTGGCATGGTCGGCGGCGGACAGGGCGCCTTTATCGGCGCCGTACATCGCATCGCGGCGCGCATGGACGGGGAGTATGAGCTGGTCGCCGGCGCTCTGTCGGCCGATGCGGACCGGGCCAAGGCATCCGGCGCCGAGTTGGGTCTGGCGGAGGATCGTGTCTATACCTCCTTCGAGGACATGGCCGAGAAGGAAGCCGCACGCGACGACGGCATCGAGGCGGTGTCGATCGTCACGCCCAACCACATGCATTTTCCGGTGGCCGCGGCGTTCCTGCGCGCCGGCATTCACGTCATCTGCGACAAGCCGCTGACCTCGACACTCTCGGACGCCGAGCAGCTGGCGCAACTGGCCGAGCAGAGCGACAGCCTTTTTGTGCTGACCCACAATTACACCGGCTATCCGATGATCCGCCATGCGCGCGACATGGTGGCCCAGGGCAAGCTGGGGTCGATCCGTCTCGTGCATGCCGAGTATATTCAGGACTGGTTGACGGAAGCCCAGGAGGAAACCGGCAACAAACAGGCCTCCTGGCGCACCGATCCCGCACAGTCCGGTGCAGGGGGCTGCATCGGCGATATCGGCACCCACGCCTGGAACCTCGCGAGTTTCGTCAGTGGCCTTGAGACCGAGAGCCTGGCGGCGGATCTGGAATCCTTTGTCGAGGGCCGCAGGGTGGACGACAACGCGCACGTGATGCTGCGCTTTCGACCCGTTGGCGACGACAAGCCGGCAAAGGGAATGCTGTGGTCCAGCCAGGTGGCGCCGGGCCACGAGAACGGTCTGAAACTGCGCATTTACGGCACCCAGGGCGGTCTGGAATGGGAGCAGGAACACCCCAATCACCTGTGGTATTCACCCTTCGGCGAGCCCAAACAGCTGCTGACGCGTGGCGGCCCGGGTGCCGGCGAGGCAGCACATCGGGTGACGCGTGTGCCGCCCGGCCATCCGGAGGGCTATCTGGAGGGATTTGCCAACATCTACACGGAAGCGGCCGCAGCCATCCGCGCCCGCCGGACACCGGGCGGGACCATTCCCGAGGGCGTTGTGTATCCCACCCTTCAGGACGGTGTGCTGGGCATGCGTTTTATCGACGCGTGCGTGCGTTCCTCAGCTCAGAACGCCAGCTGGGTTGATCTTTAGTCGCAGCGGACTTGCCGCGCGGTTTCACGGCAATCACAATGGCCCTCTCCTTGTTATTCGGGTTGAGGGTTATGCGTTGAACGACATTCTGTCCGAGGATCGGTTGGCCGGGATGCGGTCGATCAGGCGGCAATTGCACGCCCGGCCGGAATTGTCCGGTCAGGAATTCCAAACGGCCGCGACAATAGTCGCCCACCTGGCAGATAACCAGCCGGACAGGCTGATCGAGGGATTGGGTGGCACTGGAGTGGCGGCGGTCTTTGACAGCCATCGGAGCGGGCCCACCGTGATGGTGCGCTGCGAACTTGACGGCCTGCCCATCACCGAACTCGGCGATCGTCCACACCGCTCGGTATCACCTGGGAAGGCACATCTGTGCGGTCACGATGGTCATATGGCCATCCTGCTGGCCCTGGCCTGTCACTATCAAACGCGGCGTCCGGAACGCGGCCGTGTTGTCCTGCTGTTTCAACCGGCGGAGGAAACCGGCAACGGCGCGCGCGCCGTCATCGCCGATGATCGATTTCGCGCACTTGCTCTCGACTACGCGCTGTCGCTGCACAATCTGCCGGGATACGCCTTGCATCACGTGATCCTCAAGGCTGGCATCGTGAATTGCGCATCGCGCGGCCTGCGGATTCGCTTCACCGGCAAAACCGCCCACGCATCCATGCCGGAAACCGGCGTCTCGCCGGCGTTGGCTCTCGCCACCACGGTGGACAAACTCAACGCGCTATCGACCCCCGGTCCGTTGAACGCCGATTTCGCGTTGGTCACGGTGGTTCATGCCCATCTCGGTGAAAGGGGTTTTGGGTCGCCCCCGGGGAGGCGGAAGTTTGGGCAACGCTGCGCTCGGTCACCGACGCCAAAATGCGCAATCTGATCGCCGATGCGACAGCGATCGCCGAGAATGCGGCACAGGCGGATGGACTGATGCTCGACGTCGGTTTCGATGACGTCTTCGACGCCTGCACAAACGACGCGGGCCTGGTGGAGCACTTTCGTCAATCGGCTGCACATTGCCAACTGGCGGTAGAGGACCTGGACACACCCTTGCGCTTTTCGGAGGATTTCGGCGCCTATGGCGATCACGCCCGGTCGGCGATGTTCTTTCTCGGCGCCGGCGTCGATCATCCGGCTTTGCACAATCCGGACTATGATTTTCCCGACGCGCTCATCGAAAGCGGCACGTCAATGTTCCTGAGCACTATCGACCGGCTGCTCGGACAAAATGCCGCCTAATCACCGACCGTACAGGCAAGAACACGACTGATCTGCGTTAGTGGACGGCCGGATTGGGCGCGCCAGGTGTTGAACGCCGCCTGAACGCGGTCGCGGTCGCGTTTGGACGTCGGAGTCTTGTCGACCACGCCTTCGCGTATCAGCGCCGCCACCACATCGCGAGACAGAATGAAGCTGTCAACGCCCATGAAGCGGAGAAAATACATTCCCGTTGTTCCGCCGACCCGCGACGCGCGTTTTTTGAGCATCTCCAGCAACCCCACATAGTCGTCGACTGGCCACTCGGCGAAGGTCTTGGCGGCGGACCCGTTTTCCTTGGCAAGCGCCGCCAGGAATTGCGCGTTTTCGCGGATCGACGCGATCTTTTTGCCGTGCCGAATGATGCGTGTGTCGCTGGTCAGATCGCCGATCTGCTCGTCGGTGAGGAACCCCATACGGCCGATGTCGAAGCCGTGGAAGACCTCCTCGAAATCCGGCCATTTGGCCTCCACCACCTTCCAGCTGAAGCCGGCCTGGAAGATGCATTTGCTCATGGTCGACAGCCAACGGTCATCCGGAATCGCCGCCAGCGTGGCAGTATCTTTTGGCGTCGAAAGAGATTGCTCGAACGCTTCGGCGCCCCCCTTGCGTTTGGCTGCGATGTTATAGAGTGAGTTGAAATCCTGCATGGCTCAGCCCTGCTCCCCCTGTCCGCGCCTGCCCTATCCGACGTCAGGTGCCTGCGGCTTCGACCGTTATCGTCACTCTTTTCGGATCAAAGGCGATGTGGCCAGCCAGTTGACTGGCGAAGTCGAACGGATCGGGATAGGCCCAACCCAGCGATTCGGCGCGCGTGTCCGCCTCGCCCAGCAGATCGAAATAGGCCGCATCGCCTTTCAGAGGACAGTGGGTCTGTTTGGAAACCCTGACCAGGCTCGCGCTGATATCCGCCTCCGGAATGTAGTACTGCGGCTGATACAGCCTGCGGCCGGCCTCGAGCAGCCGCAGGGCCTGATTGGTAGCGGCGATCTCCTCGCCATCGTAGAAAACCCGGACCGTCTGATCGAGCCGGTCGAGCTGCATGTAGTGGTCCGGATTGGCCGGGTTGTGGATGGCACCCTCGATCACGGTCTCTCTCCCTTGCAACGCACATGGGCGACGGATTGCATCCGTTTCTTTTACCGTGAAGCCACTTCACAAGAAAGCACCGTTGCATCTATCGATCGTCGTCGTCAGGCGGCCAGGGCCCGGTCATTTTCCACATATGCCGCATTGCCGTCGAGCAACTTGCCGAGCATCTTCTTTAATTGGGGTTTCATCAGCGGGAGCATGAGGCGGCCCAGAATCCCCTGCTTCGGCTCAAAATGCATGGTTGTTCTGACCCGCGTGCTGTCATCATCCTCCACATGCAGATCGAATTCGACCATCGCGTTTTTGATCGGAAGCGTACCGTTGAAAATGTCGATGACCAGCCGCTGCTTCGGGACATAGTCCACGATCCGCTCCTGGATGTAGTTCTTGCCGTCAGTGAGGTCGCACTGGCGCGTTGCCCCAAGCCCGGTCGCTTTGCTTCCCTCAAGCAGGAACGAACCCCTGATGTTCGGATTGAACCGGTAAATCCCGCCGAAATCGTCCCACGATGCCCAAACGGCTGGCAGCGGCGCATTGACAAGTCGTTCAACTGTAACGGTGGCCATTGTCGTCTCCTCTCTGCCCTCCCACATAGGTAGTGGTTGAAGAATGTTTGAATACGAAGATGTTCGCGTCACCGAGGATCGAAAACGATCCACTAAAGTGGTGGGAGGAGACCGATCCATGACCGAGCCGACGACGAGCCGTGTACGCATCAAGCCGGCGGACTGGGGCGATCTGCCCTATTTTCTTGCGATTGCACGATCCGGATCGCTGCGCGCGGCAGCCGCGCATCTCGGTGTCAACCACGCGACGATTGCCCGACGTCTCGCCAATCTAGAGACCGATTATGCGGTACGGCTTTTTGATCGGTCGGTGGACGGGCTGGTGCTCACCCAGGCCGGCGAGGAACTGCTGCCAATCGCCGAACGAGCGGAGGCCGAGGTGCTGGGCGCACGGCGCAAGCTCTGCGGGCTCGACAATCGCCCGTCGGGCATTATCCGCGTCACCCTGCCTCCGAGCCTGGCCTATGTGTTCGTATCGCCGATGCTGACGCGCTTTTCCGAGCGCTATCCGGACATCCATCTGGATATCCAGATCACCAACAGTTTTCGCGACCTCAACAAGCATGAAGCCGACGTGTCGATCAGGCTGGCCTTTTCGGTCACCGATGATGTGGTCGGTCGCCGGGTCATGCAATACCAGAAGGGCATATATGCCTCGAAGGATTATGTGCGGCAACACCGGGCTGCCTTTGACGGGGACGGAACGGGATTGACCTGGATTGGTTGGGGTGATGAGGACGCAAATCCCGAATGGGCACGCAAATCACCGTTTCCAAAAGCCAGAATACAGCACGCCGTCCCGGAAGGTGTCATGCAACGCGAGATGGCGCGAGCCGGCATGGGCATGACGTTCCTGCCCTGTTTTGCCGGCGATCCGGATCCGGAGTTGCAGCGCGTGCCGAATACCGAGGTGGTGGCCGATCGCAGTGTCTGGCTGCTGCTGCACAGCGATCTACGCACCACCGCACGGGTTCGCGCATTTGTCGATTTCATGGCGTCCGAGTTCTTGAAACAGCGTTCGCTGATACTCGGTCAGGCGGCCCAGGCGTAGACTTGTTTCAGTGGTGTGCCGGCGTCGGGTCTGCGATATCAAGGTCGCCAAGACTGGCGAGAACTTCTTCCGAAAGGCGCTTGAGTGTATCGATTTCGGTCCGCAGCTCCTCGAAATCCGCCGATCCGCAGTGACTTGCCAGCCGGTCGGCGCCTTTGTGCAGGCTGGTGGCACCGAACGCGCCGGAGAGGCTTTTGAGTGCGAAACTGGCGTTGTTCAAGGCCTCTCGGTCGTCCGCGGTTCCCGCGGATTCAAGGGCTTGGATCTGCCGTTTGACGTCGGATCGAAACTCATCAAGAAGGTGCGCCTGAAGATCGCGGTTCAGGTTGCCCAAAGCGGCTGCAAGGACGGAGCGGTCGAAGTGGGCGCTGGCATCGTCGACGATCGAATCTTCCGATAAATCAACATCACATGCTCGCCGCGTCAGGCGACGGATAGCGTCACCGAGTGTGCCGACCGAAACCGGCTTGGATACAAGGTCGTTCATACCCGCGGAGGTGATCAACCGGCGATCTTCAGCCAATGCATAGGCTGTCATGGCTATGATCGGCGTCGCCGAATTGTAACCCCCGTGCTGTCGGATCCGGCTGGCGGCCTGCAATCCGTCCAGGCGCGGCATAACGACGTCCATCAGAATAAAGTCGTATGGCCGGGCAGCCGCCGCCTCCACTGCCTCGTGACCATCGCAGGCGATGTCCATGGGAAACCCGAGCGTTTCCAGCACACCGACAATCTCCAACTGGCTGACGACGTTGTCCTCCGCTACCAGACCGTGCAGAGTCGCGAGGTCGCCACGCCTGTGGTCTCGGATCGCACCTGTCAGATCGGACTCTTCATCGCCTCTCTCCAGTGGCAATTCGAACCAGAATTGTGCGCCCTCACCCTCGCGGCTGCGCACACCGATACTGCCGCCCATCGAATCGACCAGGGCTCTGGAGAGCGCCAGCCCCAGGCCGTTGCCACCGACTTGTCGGCCATAGCTCGCATCGCCGGTGGTGAACGCCTCGAAAAGGCCGTTCTGACGCTCCGGCGATATGCCTTTTCCACTGTCCGCCACCGAGAAACGCAGATCGCTGGACGTCGGTCCCCGCATCGCCTCCACTGAGATGGTAACCGATCCGGTCTCGGTAAACTTGACGGCGTTTTCTGCGAGATAGAACAAAACTTGGCGAATCCGCTCCGGATCTCCGACGACGGATGACGGAACCGATTCTGCGACGAACGAACCGACTGAAAGCCGTTTTTTGTCGGCTTCACGGTTCACCAGACTGACCACGCTGTCGACCAGACTACCGGGATCAAAAGCGCGTTTCTCGATCGACAGGCTGCTGCTCTCCAGCCTCGAGAAATCGAGAATGTCGTTGATGATGCGCCGCAGCTGACGGCCCGATCGATTGGCAATATCGACCAGCCGCCGCTGTTCCTCATCAAGACCGCTGTCCTGCAACAGGCCGGTGATCCCCAACAGACCGTTCAACGGAGTGCGGATCTCGTGGCTCACCATCGCCAGAAAGGCAGCCTTCGACCTTTCCCGTTCGTCATCGATGGACGACAGCTGCGGCTCAGGTCCTTTCAAGACTGACTGATCTGACATGGGCATCGTCCTCGGACAGCGTCATGACCGACGCAAAACGCACTTTGCCGGCGCGATAGCGCCGTCAACGGTGCAGCCGCCCATCCCGATGCACCGGGACCGTGTCTAGCATGAGTCAGCTTAACCGCCGGCTAATCCCGATCCATCAATTTGAGCGGTTTCGGAAACGATTTCGCCGCCGCCAAAGCCGGTAAACAGACTGTGCCTCAGGCACTTACCGCCATCGTGCAGGCGCGGAATTCACGAACGGCGGGGGCCGCCCCGTCGAGGTCGATGGTCACGACCTGATCACCGAGTATAGCGCTGGCTGTCCTGTTGAATTCGATCCCGTCCAGCACGTTGCCGAAGCCCCGGTCTCTGACCGTCAAGGTTGCACCGCCGCCGGTAATCTCGTGACGCCTGGTGGATATGGTGAGGCCGCGGGGACCTACGAAACGGATAGCGAATTCAGGACCCGTGAACCAGAAGCTTTGCGGGGTGATCTCGATGGCATATTCGGCGATTGCCGGATCGTATGTCACACGCACGTCCGCCTGCTCTCCGGCATGGACCAGTTCGCAGATGCGGCCCGAGTTGGCTTCCCAGGCAAACGCCGGGATCAGGGTCAGGAAGTAAATGATAACAGCTCGGGTCACGCGCTTGGTATAGCAGATCGTGTTGCCCGGTGCATTCGGAACTTTGTGACCACACAGTCCCAAACGTTTTGACCCGTCAAATGTCCACCACGAACCCGCCACCGCTTTCCTGTGCGAGGGAAACGACAGCCTGGGCAACCGCAAGGTCTTGAAGCCCGACACCTGTTCCATCGAAAAGCGTGATGTCGGATTCGGACTGCCGGCCGGGATGAGCCCCGATGATCACATCACCGATCGGGGTGATGGCCGTCTCAGACAGCAGGCCGGCCGCGACGGCATGTTGCGTCTCACCTATAGCAATCGATTGCGCAACCTCGTCGGTGAACACAGCGGCGCGCGCAAGCAGATGCGGATCGACTTCCATCTTGCCGACGGTGTCGGTACCCATGCAGGCCAGGTGAGTGCCCGGATGAATCCAATCCGCCTGCAGCAATGCATCAAAGCTCGACGTGATCGTGATGATGACGTCAGCGTCACGGCACAGGATCGGTCGATCCACCGCCTCGAACGGCAGACCGAGATCGGTCACCGTTTTGGCGAGCTTTTCAAGCATCGCGGGGTGGCGGTTCCAGGCAAGGACACGTTCGAACGGTCGCTGCCGGACCGCCGCGCGGACCTGAAAATGTGACTGGTGACCGGCTCCGACAATGCCGAGGGTCTTTGAGTCGCCGCGTGCCAGATGTTCAATCGAAACGGCACTGGAGGCCGCTGTGCGAATGGCGGTCAGCGCATTGCCACCGACAACGGCACTGGGTCGGCCCGTATCGGGATCGAACAGAAACACCGTGGACTGGTGGTTGGCGAGGCCTTTTTCGAGGTTGCCCGGCCAGTAGCCACCGGATTTCAAGCCGAGGGTCAACCCGGCGCGATCGAATCCCGATTTGAAGCCGTACAGGGCGTCGGCGTGGCCAAGGGCCTCGCGCACCACCGGAAAATTTCGGGCTTCGCCGCGAACCATGGCGGCGAAGACAGCTTCGACGGCAGCGTAGCCGGTGTCTTCGGTGATTAGGGCCTCAGCCTCTTTTTCAGGAAGGATGAACATGGATCTTAGAGACACATTCCTCTGGCCGTGACCGGCCAAAGCGTCTCGACCTTCCCGTCGCGAACACAGACGTACCAATCGTAAACGTTGCACGTCGGATCGCAGTGACCCGGAACGAGCTTCAACTTGTCGTTCAGCCTCAGCACGTTGTTGGGATCGGATATCACGCCGTGCTCATCGGAACATTTGATGTATTCGATGTCGTCGCGCCCGAAGATGACCGGCAGGCCGCTGTCGACACTCTGCGCCTTCAGACCGGCATCACAGATCGCCTTGTCGTGTTTGGTTTTCGACATGATCGAGGTGTAGATGAACAGGCTGTTTTCGAATTCTGAGATGAACCCGCCGCGGTCGTCGAGCACCCGCTGGTAATCGGCGTCCATGAAGATGTAGGAGCCGCATTGCATTTCGTTGTAGACGCCGCTGGCGCCTTCGAAATAGTAGGTGCCGGTTCCGGCGCCGCCGACGATGTCGCAGGTGAGGCCCACATCTCCCAGCATGGTCACGGTGTCATCGACCATGCGGATCGCAGCATCGATCTTGGCACGGCGCTCCTCATAGTCGTGCACGTGCTGGGCGGCACCCTGATAGGCCTGCAGGCCGGCGAATTTCAATCCGGGTGCGGCATCAATCTTCTTGGCGATGGTGACGACCGGATCGCCCCACTGCACGCCGCAGCGTCCGGCGCCAACGTCGATCTCGACCAGGCATTCTATCGTCACGCCATGCCGGTCGGCGGCGGCAGACAGATCGTCGACATTGTCGAGGTCGTCGACGCACACAAGAACCCGCGCCTTGCGCGCCATCGCCGCGAGACGGTCGATCTTGGCCGGATCGACAACCTGGTTGGAGACCAGCACGTCGCGGACGCCGCCGGCGACCAGAGCCTCGGCTTCCGAGACCTTTTGGCAGCAAACGCCGCAGGCGCCGCCGTTCTCGATCTGATAAAGCGCGATATCCGCCGATTTGTGGGTTTTGGCGTGGGCCCGGTGGCGGATGCCCTTTTCTTCGATAAACGCACGCATGCGTTCGACGTTGCGCTCGAAAGCGTCGAGGTCGATGATCAGCGCCGGGGTGCCGACGTCCTTCAGGTCCATGCCTGCCACGGCCGGTACATTGAGGCCGACGATCGGCGCGTTGCTCATATCGTTCATGTTGTCTCTCCCGGATTGTTCGGAATGCCGAGTCCGCTCATCCACGGAAGCCCGGTCAGGTCCACGTTGCCGCCCGTCACGATCACGCCGACCCGTTTGCCAGTAAACAGATCCCGGTTCTTCAGGATGGCGGCGACCGCCACGGCGCTCGATGGCTCGATGACGGTCTTCATGCGTTGCCAGACCAGATACATCGCCCGGGCGATGTCCTCCTCGCTGACCAGCAGCACATCGGCGACGTAGTTGGAAACGAAATGCCAGGTGCGCGGGCGCATCGACACCTTGAGCCCGTCGGCGATGGTTTGTGGAGCATCGTCCTCGACGATCCGCCCTTCCCTGACCGACCGATAGACATCGTCTGCGTGTTCCGGCTCTGCCGCATAAACCTTGGTCTGTGGCGACAGGGCCGACATGGTCAGGCAGGTTCCGGAAATCATGCCACCGCCGCCGATCGGTGCCACCACCGCGTCCAGCGGCCCGGCGTCCTCGTTCAGTTCCAGCGAGCACGTGCCCTGCCCGGCAATCACGCGGTGATCATTGTATGGATGCACGAAATCGGCGCCCGTCTCGTCAACCACCTGTTGCAGCATGGCTTCGCGTGCCGCTGTCGATGGTTCGCACTGGCGCACGACACCGCCGTAGCCGCGCACCGCGTCCATTTTGGCTTCGGGCGCGGTGTGCGGCATCACCACCGTCGCTGCAATGCCGCGTTGCCCGGCGGCATACGCAAGTGACAGCGCGTGGTTGCCCGACGAGTGTGTTGCGACACCATATTTCGCCGCATCGCGACTCAGCCCGAAGACCGCATTGGAGGCGCCGCGCACCTTAAACGCACCGGCTTTCTGGAAGTTCTCGCATTTGAACAGCAGTTCGGCACCGCTCAGGCAGTCGAAGAAGCTGCTGGTCAAGACCGGTGTACGGTGGATCCAGGGCTTGATCCGCTCGTGGGCCGTTTTGACATCGTCGAATGTGGGAATGTACATGCGGAGTTTCCCTCAGGCAGCCTTGTGTGTGCTGGACGTCACGGCGTTGCCGGTGCTGCGATAGTAGGTTTGCGCCGCTGCGACGCCCGAACCCAGCGTGATCGGAAAGTCGAGATCGGCCATGACCATTTCAGCCGTCGCGATACCGGAAAGGGCCATGACATCGGTCATCGATCCCAGATGGCCGATGCGAAACACCTTGCCCGAGACCTTGCCCAGTCCAACTCCGAAAGCAACACCGTATTTAGCGGCCGCGTGTGCCACAACCCGATTGCCGTCAAATGCAGGAGGAACGCAAATCGCGGATACCGATTCGGAATACAACCGTGGATTGGTCGCGCACAACGGCATCCCCCATGCGGACGCGGCGCGCCGGATACCCTCGGCAATGCGGTGATGCCGGGCGAAAACGCCGGGCAGCCCTTCGTCATGAAGCATATCCAGCGCTTCTTTTAGTCCGACGATGATGTTGAGCGGCGGCGTGTAGGGAAAGCCGTTGTTGGCATTGGCGTCGAGCATGTCGCGGAAATCGAAGAAACAGCGAGGACAGGTCGCGGTCTCCATCGCCGCCAGCGCTTTTCGGCTGATCCCGACGATGGCAGCGCCGGTCGGCAGCATGAAGCCTTTCTGCGATCCGGTGACCGCCAGATCGACGCCCCACTCGTCCATGCGAAAGTCCATCGAAGCGATCGAGCTGACGCCGTCGACAAAAAGCAGCGCCGGGTGGTTCGCCGCGTCGAGGGCCGCGCGCACGGCGGCGATGTCGCTGCGCACGCCCGTCGCCGTTTCGTTGTGACACACCAGCACTGCCTTGATGCGGTGCTGCCGGTCGGCCACCAGCGCCTCTTCGAAGCGATCGGCCGGCGCGCCATTGCCCCACGCTTCCTCGATCACCTGCACATCGAGGCCATGGCGCTCGCACAGATCGATCCAGCGTTGAGAAAACATGCCGTAACGGGCGGCGAGCACCGTGTCGCCAGGCGACAGCGTGTTGGTCACCGCGGCCTCCCACCCACCTGTCCCGCTGGCCGGGAACAGGACGACCTCACCGGTATCGGTTTTCAGCACCGATTTCAGGCCTCGGATAACCGGCCGGAACGCGGCACCGAATGCCTCGGATCGGTGATCCATCGTCGGGATGTTCACCGCCCGGCGCAAACGTTCCGGTATGTTTGTCGGTCCCGGTATGAACACCGGATTTTGATCGCTCATGACATGCCTCATCATCGTCTGCCCGACAGAATGCCGTCACGATCACCAAATGACAATTTTTTCAGAAAATTTTTTCATTTTTCTTGAAATGACATAAACATATGTTTTTATTTATTTTATTATATCCCACATCAATTTTCAAAAAAATCTTTCAACACTTGCAGTCACGTCGCAAAGCAGCATACTCAGGGCAATGGAAGATACTGGATACGCATCGCGACCACGCGGCCGTCCGCGCGGTGGTCCGACGAACAGGGCCGCACCCAATGTGAAAGCACTGGAGCGGGCCCTGACGCTGCTCGGCATTGTCGCCGAGGCTGATAGCGTAAACCTCACCGAATTGTCGCACCGGGCCGGGATCCCCGCGTCAACCGCCCATCGCCTGCTTATGACCCTGCAGAATTACGGCTATCTGGAGTTCCACGAGGACACCCAGATGTGGTCGGTGGGCGTCGAAGCGTTCCGCATTGGCGGGTCGTTCGCCCGCCGGATCAAAGTGGTCGAGGCAGGGCGACCGGTGTTGCACGAACTGATGGCGCAGACAGGGGAAACCGCCAACATGGCAATCGCCGACGACGGCGACGTGGTCTTTGTCTCACAGGTCGAAACGCATGAGCCCATCCGCGCCTTTCATCGCCCCGGAACACGCGCCCACATGCACGCATCAGGCATCGGCAAGGCATTGCTCGCCCATTTCGACGGGCCTGCGCTTGATGCATGGATGCAGGCCAAGGGTCTCACCGTTTACACCCAAAACACCATCTGCGACCCGGAAGCCTTGCGACGGGAGATGGCCGAAACGCGTCGCCGCGGCTGGGCCATCGACAATGAGGAACGCACCCTCGGTATGCGGTGCGTGGCTGCGCCGATCTACAACACCTTTGGAGAGGCGATCGCCGGCATCTCGGTATCGGGACCGACGGTTCGCATTCCCGACGATGTGTTGACGGAATATGGCGTGCTGGTGAGACGTGCCGCCGATCGTGTGACCGAGAGCATCGGCGGCACTCGGCCATGACCCGCGCGATAGGAGGCCGGGTCGAGACAGCCACGGTCTGACCGCCTATAGTACTGCCAGAGGATCAGGGGAGACGGGATGACACCACATCTGGAGGCGAAAGCCGGTGATTATGCGGAAGCCATTTTGCTGCCGGGCGATCCGCTGAGGGCCAAATGGATAGCCAAAACCTTTCTGGACAATCCCAAGCAGGTGAATAGCATTCGCAATTGCCTCGGTTTCACAGGGACTTGGAATGGCAGGCCGGTCAGCGTTCAGGCTGCCGGAATGGGGCAGCCATCGACCGCCATCTATGTGCACGAATTGCTCAATCACTATGGCGCTAAGACGCTGATCCGCGTCGGCACCTGCGGCGGCCTGTCGACCGACGTCAAAGTGCGGGATCTTATCCTGTGCACCGCCGCCTCGACGGACAGCGCGATCAACGACGCGCCGTTTGCGCCGTATCGCTTTGCTCCCTCCGCCGATTTTGAGCTGTTGCGCTCGGCTGTCCGATACGCCGAGACGCATGATCTGCCGCACCACGTCGGCGGGCTTGTGTCGGCGGACAGCTTCTACGTCGAAAACCCATCAGACGCCTATAGCGTTCTTGCCAGACATGGCGTGCTCGGTGTCGAGATGGAGGCGGCGACACTTTACACCCTCGCGGCCCGCTTCGGTGCGCGGGCGTTGGCCGTGTGTACGATGTCTGACTGCCTCATCACCGGAGATCAGATTACGGCGCGTGACCGGGAGGCAACGCTACACGCCATGGCCGAACTGGCCCTCACCATAGCGGTCCAGGACGCCAGCTGATCGATCCCAACGGTCACAGGCATTACTCCTGACAGTCTGCTGTCAGGAGCAATGTGCTTTTATCCAAGCGTCACGCTTCGCCCGCCAAGGAGGTCACCCGTGCCGGAGCCATTCAAGAATTTCTTCAATCCGACGATGATCGGACAGATGGCGGCGCATCTGACCGATCGGGACCCGGACTTCGATGCCGGTCGATTCGTTTCGCTCGCCACGGACGGCTTGGAGGATCTCGAACTCAAACAACGGTCCGATCACATATTGGCAGCGCTCGAACAGACCCTACCGAGCGACTTCACCCGGGCGACGCAGGTGCTGCTCGACGTCTTGCACCCGGAAGACGGCGTCGATCTGTCCGGCCAGTCGATGGATGAGCGCGGTGTGCGGGGTTGGGCGGTCATGCCGATGGCCGATTATGTCGCCCGACACGGTTTGCACGACTTCGACTTCAGCATGCAAGCGCTGCGGGAAATGACCAAGCGCGCCAGTTCAGAGTTCGCGGTGCGTCCGTTTCTGGCGCACGACTCTGACCGGGCCTTACGTCATGTCAACGCCTGGGCACAGGACGACAGCTACCACGTGCGGCGGCTGGCCTCGGAGGGGACGCGACCGCGCCTTCCCTGGGGCATGCGTCTGACGGCTTTTGTCAAGGACCCGTCTCCCATCCTGCCCGTTCTTGAAACTCTCAAGGACGATCCCGAGGACTATGTCCGCCGTTCCGTCGCCAACAATCTCAACGACATCGCTAAGGACCATCCGGATCTGGTGGCCGGCATCGCCCGCGATTGGCTCACCGGTTCACCCGGCAAACAACGGCAGCGGCTTGTCCGGCACGCTTGCCGCAGCCTGGTCAAGGCAGGCCATCAGCCGACGCTGTCAGCGCTGGGCTATCGACAACCGCATGTCACCCTGAAGCGGCTCCGCTTCGACAGCCGGCGCGTGGAATTCGGACAGCATCTGGTGATCTCCGCCGATCTGCAGTCCGACAGCGACGACGAACAGGAACTGATCATCGACTACGTCGTGCATCACCGCAGGGCCAACGGATCGACGTCTCCCAAGGTGTTCAAATGGAAAACCGTGCGTCTTCCGGCCCGGAGCACGTTGTCCTTGGAGAAACGCCACGCCTTCAAGCCGATTACGACCCGGACCTACCATGCCGGCCAGCACGCCATCGAAGTTCAGGTCAACGGTGACAGCGTGGGTCGAGCCGAGTTCGAGCTGGTGCTTTGACCGGTGACGCGTCAGTCGGCAGGCGCTTTAGCGACAGTGGCGGTGCCCGCTGACGGGTCTCCTCACAGGCCATAAGCGATGGCCAGGCTGAGCGCCGGCCATGCCCAGAGCACGGCGGCGGTCGCCAGCATGATCACCGCAAAGGGCCAGCTACCGCGGACGACTTCGGACAGACGCGCGCCTCCGACGCCCTGAATGACGAAGAGGTTCATGCCGATGGGCGGCGTGATCAGCGCCGCCTCGATCAGCACCACAAAGAAGATGCCGAACCAGATCGGATCGATCCCCATCGCGGCAAGCGCCGGAAACAGGACGGGGATCATGATCAGCAGCATCGAAAGCGCCTCCAGGAAAAACCCCATGACGAGCAGCACGAGCCCCACCGCCAGGACAAACAGCCCGGGCTCGTTGATGTTGGCCGTCAGCAGCGCCGAAATGTCCTGCGGGATCCGGTAGAGCGTGATGGCGTAGGAAAACACCTTGGCGCCGGCAACGATCAGAAAAATCATCACCGTGGTCCGCAAGGCGTCCTCGACGGCTTCACGCAGCCGCGCAAAACTCATGCGCCGCATGGCTGCCGTGAGCAGCAGCGACAGCACAAAGCCGACCGCGGCGCTCTCCGATGGGGTGGCCAGTCCCATGTAGATCGAGCCGATGACGGTCACCGCCAGCAGCAGCGTCGGCAGTGCTCGCAACGTCGCCACGCGGCGTTCGCGCCATCCGACCGGCGGCAGGCGCTCGACCGTCCCGGTGAACCGCGACCGGGCAACGCAGTAGAGGATGAAGGCGGCGGTCAGAAACAAGCCCGGACCGATACCGGCCAGAAACAACGTCGGGATCGAGGTCTCCGTGACCACGCCGTAGAGAATGAGTGGAATGGAAGGTGGGATCAGGATACCGAGCGTGCCGCCGGCGGCCACCAGGCCCAGGACAAACGATCGCTGGTAGCCGCGGCCGGTCATCTCCGGGATCGCCACGGTGCCGATGGTCGCAGCGGTCGCGACCGAGGAACCGCAGATCGACGAAAACAATCCGCAGGACAGGATGGTGGCGATGCCGAGTCCTGCCGGCCAGTGTCCGACCCAGCTCTGCACCGCGGCGAACAGGTCGCGTCCGACCTCCCCTTTCAGAAGCACGTTCGACATCAGCAGGAACATGGGCACGGCGAGCAATTCAAAGCTGTCCATGGTGCCGAACAGGCGTTGCGGTACGGCATTGAGCGGCAGTGGAAAAATCCACAGCATGAACACGCCGAGCCCGCCAAGAGCAAACGCGACAGGCACCCGCAGCAGCAGCAAGCCGACAAGACCGGCGAGGATCAGGACGATCGTCACGGGCCGGTCCCTTCGGGATCCGGACGCCAGATCTTGATCGCCTCCACCACACCTTGCAGGGCGAGCAGCCCGAAACCGACCCAGACGGAAGCCTGGGTGAACCAGAGAGGCAGCGCCAGATAAGTATCGGTGGTGTGACCGCGTAGCGTTGACCGTAGCCAAAGCTCAAAGCCGTAGCGTACGGTCACGGCACAAAAGAGCAGGATCACCAGCAGCGCAAAGGTGTCGGCCAGTCGGCGCGGCAGACTGCCTTGTGTCCGAAACGCCACATCGATGGTGATCATGGCGCGGTGCTTGAGCACATAGGCTGCTGCGAGGTAGGTTGCCCACACCTGGACAACACGCGCCACCTCGTCGACCCAGACGGTCGGCGCGTTGAAGAAGTAGCGCATCACCACTTCGTATGTGATACAGAATCCGAGCAGAAAGAACAGCCAAGCCGCCAGACGCCCCGTCCACTCGGCGATCGCGTCGACGAAGCGGATCATCGGATGCTCACGAAACGGCCCGTCACCGCCGGGCCGCCAGCCCGGCCTCGACCACCGCGCTGGCGTCTGGACCGCCTTCCGCCGCAAACCGATCGATCACCGATTTGGTGGCATCGCGCCAGGCGGCGCGCTCCTCGGCACTCAGATCGATCGTATCGATCTTGTCCCGGACCGCCTCGATCGCGGCCGCTTCCTCAGCATAGATCTCGTCCCGCAACCGGCTTTCGACGGTCGCGGCCGCTTCCAGCAGGATCTGCTGCTCATCGGGTGTCAGCCCTTCGAAAAAGTCGTTGTTGATGACCGCAACAAACTCAATGACGCTGTCGAAGGTCAGGGTCATATGATCCATCACTTCGTATAGCTTGCGCGATTCGACCGCCGACACGCCGGTCATGCCGACATCCACCGCACCCTGCTGATAGGCAAGAAACTGGCGCGAACCCGACATCAGCGTCGGCGCGCCGCCAAGTGCTTCGATCGTCCAGCCCTGTACCTTGCCGTAGGTGCGGACCTTCTTGCCTTCAATGTCGGCCGGCAGACGCAGCGCCGCGTCCTTGCTCAGATAGACGTTGCGGCCGAAGGCCTGCCACCAGAGCACACGGGCGCCGGTTTCCCTTAAGATCGCCGCGTCGAGGATTTCACGGATCGGCGAGCCGGTCGCAATGGCCGCCCGCACCGACGCCTCATCGTCGAAAAAGAACGGCAGGCTGATCACATCGACCGCCGGCACCGATCCGGCAAAACGGCCGAGAAAGGCGGAGCCCGCCTCGATGGCGCCGGAGCCAACCGCCTCAGGCACCTGCTGATCACGATAGAGCTGCGCCGACGGGAAGATCTGCAAGCTGATCGAACCGTCGCTTTCCCGCTCGATAATCTGCTTGAATTCGTTCCAGTTGCGCCCGAGCGAGTGGGTTTCAGGCAATTGCAGAGTGACCCGGATGACTGTTTCCGCCGATGCTTCGCCAGCCGCGGCCAGCCACACAAACGCACTCAGCCACATGATTATCGTTCGCCGCATGGATCGATCCTCTCTCGCGTTCCGCGCCCCTGTGGACGACCTTTTACCAAAATCGCAATCGATTCAAATCGCCTGGGCAAAACCGGTTCATTTCCAGTGGGATTGGCGGTAGCGTGGCCAATGGAAACCGGAACACACGATGGCAACACCGCCATCGAACTTGCGGATGCGCAGAATCACGATTTAACTTCAACAGTCTGATTTGAGACGACAAATGGCCAAATCACATGCAGACGATCGGCTGTTCGGGCCGGAGATGCTCGAGGATCCATTTCCGGTCTATCGGCAACTTCGAGAAACCGATCCGGTGCACTGGGACGACACTGTCCGGGCCTGGATCGTCACTCGCTATGCCGACGTCAGTGCCGTTGTAAAGGACCGCGGCCTGTCATCGGACCGGGTAAGCTTGGCACGCGGCCGCTATGCCGAACGCTACCAGCCGGTCTTCGACCTGTTGTCGCGGATCATGCTTCAGACCGACGATCCGCAGCACACACGATTGCGCAATCTGGTTCATAACGCCTTCGCCCGCACCACGGTCGAAACCTATGAGGACAAGATTCGCTCCTTATGCCAGACACTTCTCGAGCCGGGTCTTGAGCGCGGCGAGATGGAGTTTGTTTCGGAATTCGCCGCTCCACTGCCCATTCTGGTCATTTCCGAAATCGTCGGCGTTCCGGCCGCCGAACGCGAGCAGATCAAGATCTGGTGCGATGCGTTCTCGACCGTAGCACTGAACTTCTACGTTCACCTGACAGACGAACAACTTGACGAATGTAGCGCCAAGATCGCGGCGTTTCGCACCTACCTGATCGACAAGATAGAGGCCGCGCGCCGAGCACCCGGCCCCGATCTTATCAGTTCGCTGACGCTGGCGGCCGACCAGGATCATGCTCTGGATATCGACGAACTCATTGCCAACTGTGTGCTGTTGCTTAATGCGGGCAATGAGACCACCACCTGTCTGCTGGCTAACGGGTTCGGTCTGCTTTTGCAGCACCCCGACCAGATGGCGAAACTGCGCGCCGATCCGTCGCTGATCCCGAATGCCGTCGAGGAGTTCCTGCGCCTCCAGGGTCCGGTCCAGTTTCTTGGTCGCGTCGCTACGAAGGACCTCGAAATCGCCGGTCAACCGGTGAAGGCCGGCGACATGATCATTCCGGTGCTCAGCTCGGCCAACCGTGACCCGACGGTGTTCGACCGGCCGGATCGTCTTGACGTAACGCGCGAGCACATTCATCAGCTCAGCTTCGGAACCGGCCCTCACCAATGCGCCGGAATTCATCTCGCCCGCTTTGAGGCCCGGATCGCCTTCGAGGAGGTGCTGAATAGTCTGACGGACGTCGAGCCGACAATCTCGGAATTCAGGCATACGAAGAATTTCAACATGCGTTGTCTGGACAAGCTCCCGATTCGCATCCGCAGCGCCGCGCGGCGAGCATGAAACAACCCGCTAAAGCGAAGGCTTTCGCGTGATTACGAGTTGGCGTTTTGAATGTTGTTTAGAAGAAGAACCGGAGCCTTCCGGCGGCACCGTATTCCTGCTGGTCATCAGACAACAGGGCTTGGCCAGCGATACTGAATATCGATTTGTCGCTTATCTTTATCTCCAGATTGGCCCCGAGATCGGCAAAAATCCTTTGTGATTCACTGCTGACGGTGAATGTTGGTCCGGCCGGTCCTGCGCCCAGGAACCGCACCTGCGTAGATTGGTCCGTACCGCTGACGGTCGCCAGGACACCGGCTGCGGCGCTCGCTTTAGCCTGACGGTTGAACATCGCAAAGGTGGTTCCGAATTCCAGCATGGGGTTCAGAGTCACAAGTGTTTGGTTGTAGGCCGCGACGTCCAGACCGAAGCCTCCCGCCCCGGTTTCTTGAAATGCATCCTGCCGCAGGTGGTTCACACCGACATCGAGCCAGGGTTTGACATAAAGGTTGTCGCGCGGTTCGAACACCCGCTCGATGCGCGCATGGGCTGCGATCCAACTCGTGTCGGGGCTACTATGGGCGATCCGGTCGCCGCCTGCGGTTGGAACAGAACGTGACAGGTCATAGTTGCCGATGCCACCCGACAGCGAAGCGGAAACCGTTGTCGTGCCGAACTGCTTTTTGACAATGGCGCCCGCCTGGAACCGGTTGCCGTCACCGTCGACACGTGTGTTGGACAGATCAGTGTGCTCATAGGCCAGGGCTGCACCAAGAAAAACGCCGTCGTTCAGCTCCGCTTGTCCGCCGACCGACAGCCCGTAAAATGTTTCGTCATAGTCGGTGGAGGTACCGGAGCGTTGCCGGTCGACTCCGCCGCCGCCAGCCTGCAGCCAGATACAGCTGCCCTGCCGCGTGAATGTCACGGCTCCGGCTGCGCTCACCTCGGGACAGCTGTTGAGGCTGTCTGAGAACCGCAAGCTGGACAAATGGGCAGCGTCTGTGGTCGCAAAGATCTCGGCGGGCGCAAATCGGTCGTAGGTATCGACCAGTGTTTCGACGTCTTCGATCGTCAGCAGCAGCAGGGCTAGATCCTCGATAAACGCACCGGCGCTGCCGCCCGGATCGGCGTCGATCAGTGCATCCACATGCTCGCCAAACCGGGTGTGATTGTCATTAATGAGCGTTCGCAACGAGTCGGGGACCCTGGCTTGCGCGGTGCTGTCCCCGTTCCACGGCGTGTAGTCTACGCTAAAGGACAGTTGCACCTCGGGGTCGCCCCCGCTGCCGGTTATCCGCAGTAGACTGTAATCGACCGTTGCGGTCGGCTTGACCGTCAGATCCGTGCTCTCCAGCGAGCCCGTGGACGTCAGGAAGGTGAAGCGGCCGCTGTCGCCGCTTTTCGGCTTGCCACCAATGGGATTGGGCCGTACGGAGCCGGCGAAACGGCCTGAAGCGGGGGCGTCGATGATGATCAGATCGTTGCCGCCGGCAAACGCGAAATCGACCCAGGTTTCGCCATCGGCCTCCTGGACAAGCTGACTATGCACAATCGATGCGCCGGTTGTTCCCGCGGTCCCGGCCGAAATCCTGCCGTTGTTGGTCAATTGGCCCGCCGTTCCGCCGAGATCGACCTCGGAACCCAGTCCGAACGTCGCGCCCGATTCATTGGCGATGGCGATACCCTCGGGGCTTGCACCGGCGCCGCCGCCAGATGCACGCCGTTCCGACAGCACCGATCCTTCCAGCTGACCGAAGTTTTGGACCGAGAGCGCCGCTGTGCCGTTGGTCCGGATGACGTGGCCCTCGCCATCGCTTCCACCATCCTGAAGCAACGCTCCCCGGTTCACGATGGTGTTGTCGCGGCCATCGAAGAGGCCGATGGTCTCTGCTCCGTTGGCGGCCGTCATGACCGTGACGCCCTCGGCAATGGTGATCTGGATCGCATTGTTCCGACCGTTGGCGCTGGCGCTTTGCGCCAGAATGGCACGCCCGTCTTCTCCGCTGGCCGTTACAGGGCCGGCAACCATGATGCTGATCATGCCGCTGGTGTCGCTGCTTCCGCTGCCGGAGACGCTTTGCGCGACGATGCCGTGCGCTTGCCTGCCCGATACGGTGACCGGTCCACCGGCGATCACGTCGATGTCACCGCTGTTGCCGGCATCGCCGGCGCTACCGGCGAAGTTGTTTATGTTGGCCCCCTCGACCAGACCGGTGATGCCGGCTATTCCGCCGCTGCCGCCTACCGACTGGGCCACGATGCCATGTGCCTTAGCGCCCTTCGTCGCGATCGTGCCATCGGCGTTGACGGTGACGCTGCCGCCGTTTCCGCCGGCGCCGGCAGCCTCTTGAACGCCGACACCGACGCCGATGTTGAGATCGGCCCAGGGCGCGATAAAGGCTTCCTCTACGTCGCCGGCCGTGCCGCCGCCGCCGCCGACAGACTGGGCAAAGACGCCCACGCTTCCCTCGCCTTCGGTCTCGATGAAGGGTGGGGCCACGGTCACCGAGCCGCCATCGCCGCCGCCGCTGCCGCGGCCGCCGACCGTTGCGACCGACCACAGGCCGCTGATACCGGCACCGGCGTTGCCGCCGCCGCCGCCGACGCTTTGCGCGTGAACGCCGAAAGCGTGTGCGCCGCTGGTTTTGGCGAGGCCCAGACTGCGAACGTTCACCTCGCCCCCGTCGCCGGCCGCCCCGGCACTGCCGCCGACCGAGATGGAGATGTTAGTGAGACTGGGCAAGGTGGTGAAGGTGGTTCCCAGGCGGGCGATCTCCTCCGCTGTCTGGTTGGTGGTCCAGCCGACCAGGCCCAGATCGCCATCCGCGCCGTTTCCACCGCCGCCGCCATGGCTGTGCGCCACGATGGCATGGGAGGCGCTGCCCCTGGTCGAAATATCGCCCTCGTTCTGGACCGATGCCGTTCCGGCATCGCCGCCGCCGGCTCCATCGCCGCCGATAACCGCGGTCAAGGTCGGTCGGATCTGGGTGGTCTGCGAGGGATTGGTGGCGCTGCTGCAGTTGAAGGCTCCGACTACCCTGGCCAGTGTGCAGGCGCCGGCAAAGCTGATCGCGAAGCTGGAGGCCGGTCCGCCATCGCCACCGCCACCGCCGACGCTGTGCGCGATGACGCCCTTGGCGCTGTTGCCCTCGGTCGTGATGCGGGCGTTGTTGACGACGGAAGCATCGCCGCCGTCGTTGCCGTTGCCACCGTCGCCGCCCACCTGCATGCTGATGTTGGCATTGACGCTGGTCCCGGATGGCGTCCTGGAAGGCAGTCTGAGATTGATGCTGGCAGCGCTGCCGCCGCGGCCGCCGCCGCCGCCGATCGATTGGGCCCGCAAGGCCGTAGCGCCGCCGCGGCTAGTGGTGATCTCGCCGTTGTTGACGATGCCGGCCGTGTCGGCGAAGGCGCCGGTGCCGCCAGTGCCGCCGATGTTCAGTTCGACGTTGGCAGTCGCCGAGGCCGAGATGCCGCCGATCACCGAGTAGGTGTTGCCGCCATTGCCGCCGTTGCCACCGATCGACTGCGCCACGATGCCCTCGGCAAGATAGCCGGTGGTGGTTATGCTGGCGTCGTTGTTGACGCGGACGACTGCCGCCGTGGCGCCACTGCCGCCGCTGCCGCCGATGTCGATGTCGACTTGCGACGAGCCGTCGGTGCTGAAATTGAGGTTGCCGGTGTAGACGTTGCCGCCGTCGCCGCCATTGCCTCCGATCGACTGGGCGAGGATGCCGATGGCGCCGTAATCGGCGGTCTCGATCGAGGTCCTGGCCTCGACCATCACCGCGCCGGCCGCGCCGCCGCTGCCACCGCTGCCGCCGACGGTGGCCGCTAGCTGGCCACTGACCTCGCCGGCCGTGAAGCCGCCTTCTGCGGCGAAACCGCCGCCGCCGCCGGCGCCGCCATGGCTTTGGGCCAGGATGCCGAAGGCATGGTGGGTCGTGGTCTTCAAAGCCCCACTGCTGTCGACGGCGACATTGCCCGCGGTCCCACCACTGCCGCCGTTTCCGCCAACCGTGACGTTGAAATTGCCCAGCGACAGGCCGGAAGCCGTCACCGTCCCCTTGGCACTGCCACCGCCGGCGGCGATCGATTGTGCAGTGATGGCACTGGCATAGGCACCTGCGGTGGTGACGCCCCCGCGGCTGGTTACCATGACGTCGGCGCTGTTTCCTCCGCTGCCGCCGCTGCCGCCGACGCTGACGCCCACCGTGCCGCCGGACACCGCAGTGCCGGTGACCACGGTGCCGGCGTTCCCTCCGGAGCGCGCGATGCTCTTGGCCCGAATGCCGACGGAGTGGGTGCCCTGCGTCGAGATGGTGCTGGTCGAAGCCACGGTCACCTTGCCGCCGGATCCGCTGGAACCGCCGTCGCCGCCGACACTGACGCCGATTCCTGTTCCGCTGGCCAGGGCGCCGCTAACGGTCACACCGCTGTCGCCACCACCGCCGCCGATGCTCATGGCCGAGATGCCGGGCGCATTGTGGCCCCTGGTGCCGAGATCGCCATCGGTGGTGACGGTGACCTGGCCACCGTCTCCGGCTGCACCGCCGCGGCCGCCGACGCTGGCATTGACGGAACCGCTGGACACACCCGAGAAGCTGCCGGTGAAGTGCGAACTGCCGCCACCGCCGCCACTGGAATGGGCCGTGATCGCCGCCGAGGAATGGCCCTCCGTGCTGATGGCCTCGGTGGTGGTGACGGAGACCGTGCCCGCCGTGCCGCCATCGCCACCGCTGCCGCCAACGCTGGCATCGATGCTGGTCTGCGAGGAGAGAGCGCCTGACACGGTCACACCGGAATGGCCGCCGCCACCGCCGATCGAGAGTCCCGTCAAGCCGGGGGATGCGTCGCCCTTGGTGGAGATCGTCCGCTGGACGTCGACGGTCACCGAGCCGCCGCCGCCACCGTTGCCGCCCCTGCCGCCGACCGATGCGCTGATCTCGGCGCCGGCGATTCCGCTTGCCGCGACGCTGGTGCCGGAATAGCCGCCGCCGCCGCCGACGCTGTGCACATAGAGGCCGGGGGAGACGTTGCCGGAGGTTTCTATGTCGCCGGTGCCGACGACTTCGGTATTGCCGCCTGCACCTCCGCCGCCGGCCGAACCGCCGATCGAGAGTCCGAGCGAAAAACCATCGACGGTGCTGCCGGCCACAGTCGTGCCGCTGTGGCCGCCGCCACCGCCGGTGCTGTGCGCGATGAGGCCGGGCGATGAGTCGCCCGTGGTTGTGAGCTTGCCGGTGTTGCCGACGGAGGCGATACCGCCGGCACCACCGCCGCCGCCCGCGCCGCCGACGGCGAGGGTGAGGGCGAGGCTGCCGTTTGCGGAGGAAACGGTGGTGCCGCCGCTACCGCCGCCGCCGCCGGTCGACTGCGCCTGCAGCGCCGGCGCGTTGCTGCCGCTGGTGGTGATGTCTCCGCCGCCAATCGCGACGCTGACCTCGCTGCCGTCGCCGGCATGCCCGCCGCTGCCGCTAGCGCCGAATGAGATGTCGAGGGTCGGCGAGCCACTGACGGAGATCGCGTTGCCGCCGTCGCCGCCACCGCCACCAACGCTCTGAGCCAGGAAGCCGCGTGCACGATCGCCCTCGGTCGTAATCGAGAAGAAGTCGGTCACCGCGCCGTTGTTGAAGATGACCTTGCCGCCATTGCCGCCGTCACCACCACGGCCGCCGACGGCAAAGGAGAAGCCGCCGGACACCGAGACGGCGTTGGAGCCGTCGCCACCGCCGCCGCCGATGCTGTGCATGAAGATGCCGTCGGCGTCGGCCCCGCTGGTTTCGATGATCCCCAGCGAACTGGAGAAGATGTTGCCGCCGCTGCCGCCGCGCCCACCACTGCCCCCGATCGCCACCACACCGACCGTGGAATGCGCCGAACCGCCACCACCGCCAACGGTGGCGGCATAGAGCGCGTCGGACTGTTCACCTGCCGTGATCAGATTGGCATTGTTTCTGACCGCGACCTCGCCGCCATCTCCGCCGGTGCCGCCTGATCCGCCAATCGCTGTGATGCCTGCCGAAGCACCGGCGTCGCCGCCGCCGCCGCCGCGACTTGCGACGTGCAGGGCTCGCGATCTCTGTCCGCCCCGGGTCTCAACGCTGCCCCTGAAGGTAGCCACGACCTCGCCGCCTCGGCCGCCGGCTGAGCCTCTGCCTCCGAGAGCGGCAATGCCGATTTCGCTGGAGCCGCGGCCGCCACCGCCGCCGACGGACTGGATGATGATCGCCGCCGCATCGTCGCCCTCGGTGGTGATCCGAGAGCCCTCGTCGAGCGTGAACTCCACCGTGGCCCCATCGCCTGCCGACTGCTCGCTGGCGCCGTAGGCGAGGAATCCGCTGGATGAGCCGGCATCGCCGCTGAAGCCGCCGACGGACTGGATGATAATCCCGTTGGCCTCATCACCGCGCGTGAGCACGCGCCCGGTAAAGGTTGCGGTCGATCGTCCCGATGGTCCGCCGCCGAGCGATGCCCCGCCGCGGCCTGTGCCGGCAGTCGCGTTTCCTGAACCACCGTCGCCGCCCTCGCCGCCGTAGCTGCGTGCGAAGAGGCCCTGTGCTCTGGGGCCGGAAGTCTCGATCGAGCCGATCAGATCGAGGAAGATGAACCCGCCACCGCCGCCGACGCCGCCATCCCCGCCGAAGCCATCGCCGAAAACTTGCGAGCGCCCCTCTCCCCCCTTGCCGCCGGATCCGCCCAGGCTCTCGATCCGCAGCCCGTGCTGCGACCGGCTCGTAGACGTGGTCTTGATGCTGAAGCCGGGAGCTGTGCTGGTGACGTCGATAACGGCGCCATCACCACCGGCACCGGCGTTGCCGCCATCCGCCCGAGCGGCGGCCACGTCGGTCCGGCCTTCGCCGCCGTCGCCGCCATCGTTGCCGCGACTCTGGACAAAAATCGCCGCGTCACCGTCGCTCCCGACGGTAAAATTTCCGCCGTTCAGCGCCACACCGATCATGCCGCCGGCGCCACCGCGGCCTCCTGTCCCGCCGCGGCTGTCGGCAACGACATCGGTCCGGCCCTCGGCGCCGTTGCCGCCGGTGCCGCCAGTCGACGTCACAAACAGCAGGTCGCCGCTTCCGTTTTGGGTGTAAACACCCGCATCGACCGTCACCGACACGGCGCCACCGGTGCCGCCGGACCCTCCGCTGCCGCCGCGCGAACTGCCTGCGGTATCGGATTCGGCCCGGCCACCGTCGCCGCCGCCGCCACCGGCGGATCCTACGGCGATGCCGGTTGCCGAAAACCGGTCCAGGGTTACGTCGGGAGTCCCCAGGGACAGAGTGGCGCCCCGTGACGCCCCGCCGTCGCCGCCATCACCGCCGCGGGTGCTGCCAGCCCCGGAACGGCCTTCGCCACCCATACCGCCCTGGCCCCCCTCGGAAGATATTGTGAAGGCCTGCGCGCTGTTTCCGGGAACCGTAAATCTGCCAGTTGTTACCGTCACAGTAGCGATGTCGGCGATGCCTCCGGCCCCGCCTCTTCCGCCGCGCCCGAATCCGGCGTCCGTCACGCCTTCGCCACCATTGCCGCCAAAGCCGCCGCCGCTCTGGATCGCCACACTGAAATCGCTCGGACCGGCACCGCTGACGAAGCCGCTTTCGAACGTCAGGGTCGAGGATCCGCCGGTGCCTCCACCGCGTCCACTGCCGCCGGTCGCGTCACCCGCTGCCCTGCTGTCCCGGCCGCCGTTGCGGCCCTGGCCGCCCTCCGACTCCCCAATGATGCCGAAGTTCGATGTGTTGATCCCGAAATCACCGCCGCTGAACGTTATCGTGACCCCGGCGGCACTTTGATCGGTACCGGCCAAATTGTCGACGACGATGCCTGACCGATCGGCGTCGGGTGTGATGTTGGTGGTCAGGTCTTCGACAGTGAGCGTTTCGATCCGGTTGATGAATTCGACGCCCGCCGAGAGATCGCCGGTGCAGACGGCTGTTTCCCCCGTGATCCGGCACGCGGCAACAGCTGGCTGCGGCCAAAGAAAGGCGGACGACAGCCCCACCAGTCCTGTCCATCGACACAGTTTCGATCGCACGCCCGCCCCCCTGACACGCCATCTTGCCATGCACTCATGAATTGCTGAGCAGCACGTTTGGTGGCGCTTAAGGCGAGATTAACTGTAAAACCTGGTCGTTGGCAAACGAGGACGGGTGGAGTGTCGGCCAGATCGAACTCAGGTTGTACCGGAAAAGCACAAATGTAGGTTGGCAACGGGAACACCCGGGTAGCAACTTCCTACGCCGACACAATCGGCAAGCAGGTGAGACCCGGCAACAGGCCTAGCGCCTGGATCAGCCGTTCGGGCAATGAGGCGGTGTCGGCTGCAGGGTTTCTTGTCGGAAGCCTCAATCCTCCCTGGACACGCCAGGAGGATTTGCTGGATCGGCCAGCACATCCAGGGTGTTTCGGTAGTGCTCGATCAAGGCTGAGACCGCAGCGTCCGCCTCGCGACCGATCGCCGCCTCGAAGATGCGCCGATGCTCGTCCCGTCCATCGCGCTTTCTTCCTAGACGCGATCGCGAAAGGTTGCGGTATCGGACGGCCTGATCATACAGTTCCGAAACATAGCGGGTCAGCAATTCTGACTGGCTCCCGGCGACTAGCGCCATGTGAAAGGCGCGGTGCTTATCTTCCCAATATTCATCGGCTCTGGATGCACGATCCAAGCGGAAGAAAGCGAGGGTCAGTTGATCTTCCCAACTTTGATCGCCACGTGCGATGCTGCGTCGGAGCGCATCGGATTCAATCAGGCAACGAACTTCAAAAATATCGCGATAGCTTCGCTCATCGATTTCGGCAACCCGAAAGCCGCGTTTCTCCGTCTTGGTAACAAGATCTTCGGACGACAGCCTGCTCAGGGCCTCGCGTATGGGTGAAGCACCGGTTTCGTAATGCGCGCTCAACGCAGCCACCTTCAATTTCAGTCCGGGAGCAAAACAACCATTCAATATGTCAGCTCGCAGACGCTCATAGACATCCTGCGTCAACGTCGTCCCTGGCGAGTCTCCGTCCGGAACCATGTGTCGGTTCATCACTAGGTCCTGTTTGATCGATGGTTCAATGGGATCATTAGCATAATCGACAGAAAGTTGACAGATCCTTTTTTTATCGATAAAAATAACTGAAATTGAAATTTATCGATAGGAGAGTGCAGTGAGATTCCTTTCATTTGAGATCAACGGCCGCCCAACCTACGGGCTTGATCAAGACCAAACGGTGTTGGTCCTCCCCGATGCCGATCGGACGTTTCCTGCGCGCCTGATCGATTTCATTGCCCTGGGCGATGAAGGCCTTGCGCGGGTGACGCAGCTGGCAGCAGAAACGCCATCGTCTGCTTTAGCCAACAGGCGCGATGTGAAGTTGCTTCCGGTCATTCCCGATCCGGGAAAGTTTGTCTGTCTTGGACTCAACTTCACCGACCATGCAGCCGAAGGTGGCTTTGACATCCCGTCGTACCCGGCGCTCTTCCTCCGTGCCGCCTCCTCCCTTGTCGCGGACAAAGAACCGCTGGTACGCCCAGTGGTTTCGGAGACGTTCGACTACGAGGCCGAACTGGCTGTGGTGATCGGCCAGAGGGCGCGGCACGTGACCGAAGAGGACGCCCTTTCCCACGTGTTCGGCTATTCGATCTTCAACGACGCATCCGTTCGCGAGTATCAGCGCAAAACCCACCAATGGACGGCTGGAAAAAACTTCGACGGTACCGGCGCCTTTGGCCCGGCTCTGGTCACGGCCGATGACCTGCCACCCGGTATGGCCGGGATGAACATCCAATCCCGTTTGAACGGGGAGGTTCTTCAAAACTCAAACCTGGCCGACATGATCTTCCCGGTTGCGCGAACGGTGTCGCTGCTCAGCGCCATCATGACGCTCAATCCCGGCGACGTGATCGCGATGGGAACGCCGGCCGGCGTCGGTCACGCCCGGCAACCGCAGCTTTGGATGAAGCCAGGCGATGTTTGTGAAGTTGAGATCGAGGGGCTTGGCGTTCTTCAAAACCCGGTCGCCGATGAAGAGCTCGCCGCCAAAGCGGCCCAAGCGGCCGAATAGAAGGAACGATAAGCATGAACGTTCAAGTGTCGAAACTGAAGGTCAAGCCAACCCTGGCCATGACCATGCCGGCGGTCGGCGTCACCGCCGACCGCACCGATGTTGCATTTCGTGACAAGCTACTGGTCATTGATGAGCCGCAAGAGCGGGGTGGCACAAATCTGGGCATGTCACCGGTCGAAGTCGCCACGGCGTCGCTCATGGGCTGCACCAACGTAATCGCAAACAAGGTCGCCAAAATGCACGGCGCCCGCCTCCAAGAGGTGAAGATCGAAGCAGAGGTCACCTTCGATCGCCGGGGCGCGATGCTCCTGGAGGAGGTGGATGTGCCGTGGACCGACGTGGTCCTGCACATCGAGGCAAAGACCGATGCGTCGGCCGAACAGGTCGAGGCGATCCAGCGCGACCTGCCGCGCTTTTGTCCGGTCTCTAAACTGTTCAAGCAATCGGGAACCCGTGTCGAAGAACGCTGGACCCTTCACACGCTGTGATTTCTCAAGGGAGGATTCCATGAAACATGATCGCAAACTCATAGCAACAACCTGCCTGGCCGTCGCGACCGCCTTCGCTGCGATCGGTCAGGCCCATGCGGACCGGTTCACTCTGCGCATCGGCGCAGGTCACCCGGAGACCTTGCCCTATGTCAGCGAACTTTCGGGCTTTTTTGTCCCGGAAGTGACCGAGCGTGTCGAGCAGGAAACCGAGCACCGCATCCGCTTCGTCGAAGCCTATGGCGGATCGGTTGCAAAACTGCCGGAGGTATTTGAAGCGACGGAGAGCGGCCTGCTCGACTTCGGCGCGATGGCGACTACTTTCGAGCCCAGCGCCCTGTTCCTCAACAACTACGGCTTTCAGACGCCGTTCGGCATCGGTGATCCGGTGCGCGCCGGCGAGGTCGCGCGGCAACTCTACGATGCGTTTCCGGCGTTGTCGGCGCAGGTCGAGGCACACAACCAGGTGCCGCTGGCCGTGATGGCCTCCAGCAACTACAACGTCATCACGACGCAACCCTGGGATACGCTCGAGGATCTCGCTGGCCGCAAGATCATGGCCGGCGGGCCGAATCTGCCGTGGCTGAGTGCTACCGACGCGACGCCGGTTCAGGGATCACTCGCCGACGCCTATAACGGCATGCAGACCGGTGTCTATGACGGGATGCTGATCCACTATCAGGGGATGAGCGGGTTCCGGTTGTACGAGGTTGCGCCCTACATCGCTCGCATCGATTTCGGATCAATGCCGATCAATCTGCTCAACGTCAATTCCGACCGCTGGAACAGCTTGCCTGACGAGGTGCGGCAGATCATCACCGAGGTCGCCCGGGAATACGAGGTGCGAGTCAACGCGGCCAATGCCGAACGTGACAAAACCGCGGTGCAGGCGATGATCGATGCAGGCGCGACTCTGCTGGAAATCACGCCTGAAGTGAGGGCGGCGTGGGCAACTGGTGCGGTCGATGTGCCGCGCAGCGCGGCACAGGAGGGCGATGGTCGCGGCTTGCCCTCGACTGAAATCCTCGGTGCATACATCGAGATCCTACGCCAGGAAGGATCGGAGACCGCCGAGGCGTACTCGCTGAACTGAGCTCGGGGGCGACGCCAAATCAGGGCGTCGCCCGCGAAGCGGCCCGGGGGAGGAGCGCAATGACTATAATCGACAAAGTCAACCGATGGCTGATGGCGTTGTCCGCCCTTTGGGCTTTCATGCTCGCCGTCATCATCACGATTGATGTGACCGGCCGGGGTTTGTTCGGTGCGCCGCTTACCGGCTCACTGGAGATCATCACGAATTCGATCGTCGTGATCGCGTTCCTGCAGATTTCCTACGCGGTGCGATCGAAATCCATGTTGCGTGCAGACTTCATCCTGCATCTGCTGCCGAGCGCTCTGCGACGCGGGTTGGAAGCGATTGGCCTCCTCTGCGGCTTCGCCGTGTTTGCACTCCTTTGCTACGCTGTCCTCGATCCGCTACGCGACGCTTTTGTGAGCGGCGAATATGAGGGTGAAGGCGCGCTGCGGGTGCCAACCTGGCCAATCTACACCGTCATCGCCTTTGGCGCAGCGTTGGCAGCGGTCAACTACGTGCTGCTGGTGATTGATGAGTTTCGTTCCTGGAGCAAGAGCGATGTTTGACGTTGGCATCGCCGTTCCGGTCTTGGGCCTGCTCGTCGTTCTGGTCTTTGCCGGCGTTCACATCGCGATTGCGCTGGCTATGACGAGTTTGCTGGGGCTGTTCCTCATCACCGGCAGCTTCGCAATCACTGTCGACACCTTCGCCAGCACCGCGTTCCAGGGTTTGCGCGGCTACGTCTTTGCGGCGCTTCCGCTTTTCATGCTGATGGGCGAGTTCATCAGCCGTTCGGGTGCTGCTCAGGATCTCTATATCGGCATCAATCGTGCCATCAGGAAGATCCCGGGCCGCCTTGCATTGGCGACAGTCCTCGGCAACGCCATCTTCGCCTTCCTGACCGGGGTCAGCATTGCGGCGGCCGCGGCGTTCACGCGCATCGCCTATCCGCAGATGCGCGCCCTTGGATATGACCGTGGTGTCGCGCTCGGCGTCATCGCGGGATCAAGCTGCCTCGGCATGCTCATTCCCCCGAGCAATCTGATGATCTTGTGGGCGATTCTGGTCGAGGAGTCGATCGGGCGGCTCTTCCTCGCCGGCGTGGTGCCGGGGTTGATGCTGGCAAGCCTGTTTGTGGTCTTTACTCTTCTCAACGCCTGGCTTCGCCCGCATCTCTACGGTGAGGGGTCTCAGGAGCCGCAGTGCGAACCACGGCCTGCGTCCCTGGGTGCCGCGGCCGCCAACGACCGGGTCGATGACGACCCGTTCGCCTCGGTTAGCGCACGTGATGTCGCCGTTAGCGCGGTCTGCATGGGCGGCCTGATCGCAGCCGTTCTCGGCGGCATCTGGTTCGGTGCATTCACAGCCACAGAAGCGGCCGGCGTGGGGGCACTGCTGGCCCTTTTCTTTGCGGTCACGGTAAAGCGCTTGGGAGCGAAATCCGTTCTCGATGGGATCCTTCAGGTGGGCAAGACAGCCGCCCCGCTGCTGATCATGATCCTCATGGCACTGCTCTATTCGCGCACGCTCGCGCTTACCGGCATTGGCGGAGCCATTGAGGACTTCTTCGCATCCGGCGCCATTCCGCCTTGGGCGGTCCTGTTCTTCATGGTCTGTGTCTGGTTCATCCTTGGCATGCTGATTGACTCTAAATCCATCATGCTGCTGACCGTGCCGATCTTCGCTCCGCTCGGAGAGTTGATCGGCTACGACCCGATTGCATTCGCCATCATCGGTATTCTTGCCATCGAAGCGGGCATCCTGACGCCGCCTTTCGGGCTCATCGTCTACACGGTCAAATCCGCGGCCAATGACGACAAAGTCAGCACGCTGCGGGTCTTCGGCGCAGCCACGCCATACTGGATCTGCCTACTTATCGTCCTGATCTCGATTGCCGTCTGGCCAGAACTGGCAACCGGTCTTGGCGATTGGGTTATGTAACGCGGCCAGACCCAGGAGAAACCGACATGCGTATCGTCGACATCCGCGAAAAGGCAATCCCGCTGAAGCTGGAAATGCGCAATGCCGCATTCACCTTCCGGGACATGACCACCTCGATCGTGGCTGTGGTCACGGACGTCGTTCGCGACGGAAAGCCCGTCGTCGGCTTCGCCTTCAACTCCACCGGCCGCTACGCCTGCGGCGCTCAAATGCGCGACCGGTTCATACCACGCATCTTGCGGGCCGACGCCGACAGCTTGATCGATGCGAACGAAGACAATTTCGATGTCGACGCCATCGTCGGGGCGATGATGGTAGGCGAAAAGCCGGGCGGCGACATGGAGCGATCGGTCGCCATCGGTACCATCGAGACGGCCGTTTGGGACGCAATGGCCAAAATCGCCGAACGGCCGCTGCACAGGCTTCTGGCCGGACGCTATGGCGACGGTTCATCGCCAAGCCGGATGTTCTGCTATGTCGGCGGCGGCTGGTACAAGCCCGACGAGACGCCCGAAAGCCTCAAGGCCGAGATGCAGGGCTATCTCGATGCTGGCTACACAATGGTCAAGACAAAGGTCGGTGGATTGTCGCTGGACGAAGACCGCCGCCGGATCGATACCATCCTGTCAATCCTGGACAGTCCATCGAATCTGGCCGTGGACGCCAATTGCGGCATGGCGCCGTCAACCGCACTGGCCTATGCCGAATCGTTCCGCGATCTCGGCCTGGCCTGGTTCGAAGAGCCGGCTCACCCGATCGACTTTGAGGCGACCCGTTCCTTCGTCAAAACCTACGGCCACGCGGTGGCGACGGGCGAGAACCTGTTCTCCATCGCCGATGTCAGGAACCTGCTCCGCTACGGTGGATTGCGGCCCGGCACCGATATCATTCAGATCGACGTGCCTCAAAGCTACGGCATGGCAGCATGCGCCACGACATTGGACATGCTGCGCGATCACGACTGGAGCACGCAATCGGTGCTTCCTCACGGCGGCAATCAGATGTCGCTGGCCGCGGCGCTCGGCTTTGGCATGGGCATGTGCGAATCCTACCCGTCCGTATTTGGCCTGTTCTCCGGCTATGCCGATGACGCGCGGATCGTTGACGGCTATCTGCCAGCGCCTGATCGACCGGGCATTGGCTTTGAAGGACAGGCTGAACTCTATGCCCTTTTTCAAACACTTCTCGACTGATTGGAGATATCCTGATGGCACCGACCATAACGCCGGGCACACTCTTTCCGTTCATGGCATTCAGCCTGGTCGATGGCACCACGAAAACCCTGGATTACAGCAGTTCATGGACCCTTCTGATCGTTTATCGGGGCCGCCACTGCGGGCGCTGCAAGGCCTATCTGTCCAAGCTTGACGGTCTGCTGCCACAACTCGCCGATCTTGGCGTCGAAACCTTGGTGGTTTCCGCCGACCTGCTGGATCGAGCGCGGGCGGATGCAAAGGATTTCGGTTGGCGTTTTCCGCTGGCCTACGGGCTGACAGCCGAACAGATGGGTCAGCTTGGTCTGTTTGTCTCCGACGGCCTGAGCGAAAAGGAGCCTGGCCACCGGTTCGCCGAACCCGGCCTTTTCGTGATCAACGGCGAGGGCCGCGTGCAGGTCGTCGCGGTCTCCAATTCGGCATCGGTTCGGCCTGATCTGGACGTGGTTGTGGACGGGATCGGTGCCATGCAGGCCAAGGCTCTACCTGTTCGAGGGTTGGCCGCATGACGGCGGTCCCGCGCTATAGCCAGTTTCTGAACGACTTGCTCAACCGATTAGCAGTCAGCTGGCCGTCGGGGGCAACCGACGAAGAGCCGACCGACGATAAAGATCTTGTCGAGGCTTGCAGCCGCCTGCTTGCGGGATCAGGCGAAGTGCGTTCGGTGATGCTCGCCCGATCGCTCCTGAAGCGCCTGAACGCGATGGACGATACGGCGCTTGAAGGCGCAATGTCCGAAATCGCGCGTGCATTCGGCCCCCCTTCGCAGATACTGCGAGCCGCGCTGAACGAACTGGACCCCGATGACCCGGTTTCGGTCCGGCGTCTGCACGCGGCCAGCGAGCCTCGCTCCCAAGAATTGTTGCGGCGGCTCAATCAGGCACCAGGCGGAACGTCGGCTTTGGTCGCATTGCGGGCGCGCCTGCTCAAGCTGCGAGCCGCCAAGCCTGATCTCAAAGCGCTTGATGGCGACTTCCACCATCTGTTTTCGTCATGGTTCAACCGCGGCTTTCTTGATCTGCAGCGGATTGACTGGTCGACATCCGCCGAGATTCTGGAAAGGATCATCCAATACGAGGCGGTGCATGCGATATCGGACTGGGAGGACCTGAAACGCCGGGTCGATGCGGACGATCGTCGCCTCTATGCCTTTTTTCATCCAGCGTTGCCGCACGATCCATTGATCTTCGTCGAGGTTGCGTTGACAGCGCGCGTCTCCGAGACGATCGACAGTATTCTGTCGCAAGACCGGTCGCCACTGAAGCCACAGCAAGCAACAACCGCGGTCTTCTATTCGATCTCCAACTGCCAGAAAGGGCTGACGGGCGTCTCGTTCGGCAACTTCCTCATCAAGCAGGTGGTCGACGACCTGCGGCGTGAGTTGCCTGAGATTTCGAGCTTCGTGACATTGTCCCCGGTGCCGGGGTTGCGCCGATGGGTTGAGGCGGTGCTGACCAGGAGCAGCCAGCATCCACTGCCTGACCGGTTGCGCCCGCTGGCCTCGGCGCTCCTCGCGTGCGAAGCCGAACCGGAAGCGCTCCGCTCCGATGCCTTGGTCGAATTGGCTGCCATTTATCTGGTCAACGCAAAGCGCCAGAACGGGACGCCGGCCGATCCAGTCGCCCGCTTTCACCTGGGCAACGGCGCCCGGCTCGACCGGATCAATTTGACTGCGGATTCGAGCCTGCGCGGCCAGCGCGACAGCTGGGGTGTGATGGTCAATTACCGCTATGAACTGGATGATATCGAGCGTAACCAGGACGCTTTTGCGACGCGCACAGAGGTCGTGGCGTCGGATCAGGTCCGCCAACACATCCGGTCATAGGAGACAATTATGCCAACAGAAAATCACCTTGCCGATGTGCTGCGGTCGGGATCGCTCAACGCCGACAACGGGGTGTTCGTTCACCTGCCTGATGGTACACATATCACCTTCAATGCTTTTTTCTTGCAAGCGCAGGCGATTGCCGGGCGTCTCATCACTCTGGGATTGAAGCCCGGTGACCGTGTCATGGTCCAGGTCGAGAAATCGCCCCACGCCCTGCAGCTTTACCTTGGAACACTATTGGCCGGCGGCGTTTTTCAGCCGTTGAACACAGCCTATACAGGAGCGGAACTGGACCATTTCCTGCAAGATGCCGAGCCGTGCATCGTGGTCTGCGTTCCCGAGCGTGAAGAGGAAGTGCGCGGCCTTTCCAGCGCGCGTGGTATCCACCAGATCGTCACGTTGGATTCAGCCGGCATCGGAACGCTCATGACCGATCTGGCTCCTGCGCATGGCTTTCAGCCGGTGGCGCGCGCCGCTGACGACTTGGCTGCCATTCTCTACACCTCAGGAACAACCGGCCGGGCAAAAGGCGCCATGCTCACCCACGCCAACCTGGCATCGAACGCGCTGGCCCTTAAAGAGGCGTGGCGCTTCACGAGGCATGACGTGCTGATTCACGCGCTGCCGATCTTTCATACACACGGGCTTTTTGTAGCGACCAATGTGTCGCTCGTGTCGGGTGCGGCGATGCGGTTTCATTCCGGGTTTGACGCCGATGCAGTGGTCAGCGACATGCCGCGATCGACTGTTCTGATGGGTGTGCCGACCTTTTATACACGGCTTCTCGACAGGCCTGGTCTCAAGGAAGCGGCGAGCGGAATACGGCTCTTCATTTCCGGCAGCGCGCCGCTACTTGCCGAAACGCATGAGGCGTGGGTTGCTGCAACCGGTCATCACATCCTGGAGCGGTATGGGATGAGTGAGACCAATATGAACACCTCCAATTCCTATGAAGGTGACCGCCGAGCCGGAACCGTCGGCAAGCCGCTGCCCGGTGTGGAAGTCCGCGTGACCGATCCGGAAACCGGGACCGAACGCGGCAGGGGCGAAATCGGCGCGATCGAGGTCCGCGGACCGAACGTCTTTAGTGGGTATTGGCGTATGCCGGAAAAGACGGCGGCTGAGTTCCGCGATGACGGCTTCTTCATCACCGGCGATCTGGGCGTCATCTCTGCGGACGGGTACCTCTCAATCGTAGGCCGCTCCAAGGATCTGGTGATTTCCGGCGGCTACAATGTCTACCCAAAGGAAGTGGAAACGATCATCAACGCAGCAGAAGGCGTCGTGGAGAGTGCGGTCTTCGGTGTGCCACATCCCGACTTTGGCGAGGCGGTCGTGGCGGCGATCGTTGGCGACGGCGCGCGAGACCGGGTGGAGGCCGCCATCAGGACGGAGCTGACGGGGAAGCTTGCCCGATTCAAGCAACCCAAGCGACTGTTTTTCGTCGATGAGCTGCCGCGCAACTCAATGAGCAAGGTGCAGAAGACTGTTCTGCGTAAGGAATTCGCGCAGGCCTTCTCCGCGGAGACGGTAGCGCCGTGAATACCGCCACAGGTTCCGGCATCATTGGACCTCTCGTCGCCCTCATGGCGACGCAGAGCTTCGTGGTCGCCGCCACTTTGAGCATCCCGGTCCTCGGCCCGGTTCTGACCAGCCAGTTCGGTGTTCCTGCGGCGGCGATCGGCGTGTACGCATCTATTTTGTTTGGGATTGCGGCGGTCAGCGCGAACAGTTCGTCCCATCTCGTCCAACGGTTGGGCGGCATTGGCATCAGCCAGATCACTGTCGCTTTGGCAGTGGCGGGGCTGGTTGCGCTCGCAACGTCGCCATTCCTGGGCTTTTTCGTGTGTGCCTGCCTTTTTGGGTTCAGCTACGCACAAAGCAACACCGCCAGTGGTAGCGTACTGTCCGCACTCAAGCTTGGCGACGCCAGAAACTTCGTCTTCTCGTTCAAGCAGTCGGCCGTGCCGATTGGAGGTGTTTTTGCCGGAACCGCGCTGCCGGCGCTGCTGGGTTATGTCACTTGGCAGAATGCGCTCATCATCGTGGCGGCTTTTGGTTTGCTGACCGTGGTCCTGGTGGAACCGGTCCGCCGCACGGTGGACCCGGTGCGCAAGGTCGGCCGACCCGCTGGCGGAACGCATGTGGTTGCTCTTTTTCGTCAGGATTGCAAAGCCCGCGGGCTGGCAATTCTGTTCTTTGCCCTTTCTTCCGTTCAACTCGGTCTTGGCTTCACGCTGGTGACGGTGCTCGTCACGTCAGATGGGGTGTCGCACGCAGTGGCCGCCGGGACGTTCTCCGCATCAATGGTCGCCGCCGTCGTTCTGCGGCTGGTACTCGGTGGTCTGGCGGACCGCTACGGTGTTACGCCGATTCTCCTTGGTATCGCCTTCGTGATGGCGGCCGGACTGGTCGGCTATGTAATATCGGGTGGGACCATCGCACTTGTCTTCGGCTGCCTCTGCCTTGCAGTCGCTTTCTCATGGAATGGCGTGTTGCTGTCTGAGGCAGCCAGGGAACGCACGCCGGCCGGGATTGCGTCCGTGACGGCGTTGGCTATGACCGCGTTTTTTGCCGGCGGAGCTACGGTACCGTTAATACTGTCTGCGCTTATCAGGTATCCGGTGGCGTATGCATTTGCGCTGATCTGCCTTGCCGGTCTGGTGGTGATGGCCACGCTGCAGTATGTGCGCCGCCATCAGCTATCGCCAGCTCCAGTTCGGCACAGGCAAGGCTCACCACCCCAGTGACCGTTTCAAGAAACCGAGTTGGTGTATCACACGGACCATCAGGGCCGCCTGGTTTGGCCCAGCCGGCATCGAGCATGCGTCGAGCTGAGTTTGTGAACGAAGTCGATGCCGAAAAGCTTTCGCTTTTCGTCGTTCACATCAGTAGTCTCTTGCCCCCGGAGCAACTGTGAACCATGGGCCCGGAATAAAGTGTAACCCATGTTTTCGGAACGGACCCTTACAAAATGGTCGGAGCGGCGGGATTCGAACCCACGACCCCTTGACCCCCAGTCAAGTGCGCTACCGGACTGCGCTACGCTCCGACCTGCCAAAAAGGCTTGAATTCCTTAGCTTTCTGGTAGGTTTGGCGCAAGGGGAAAGCAGACAGGCGAGAACAAAAAGGCAAAAAACGTCATGGATAGGCAAATTATGGGACACAGAGCCCCATAGAAAGCCCCATAAGTTTCTCGCTTCGTTCCGTCGCGGCTCTCTTCCATGTTGGAAAGGAGAGCAGAGAATGGAAGACGAAGCAGCCGCAAGGCCACATGCAGAATTGATATCCGAATTGTTGGACCCGACACTTGCTAAGTCCGAATACGAACACGCAGCGGCAAGGGAAATAGAAAAACTACGTGCCGAGAACCACATAGATCGCGCTGTTTTGGATACAATACGGCAAGCGCCAAACAATGTTGGTTGGCACTGCTCGCTGCCGAACGGCGGCACCCTAAAGCTATCGGTAACGGGCCGATGGACTAGCGAGGATGTTTCTTGGCTTGAGCAGCATTTCGCCTTAGCGCTGGATGTTGTCCGAAGGGCCGCAAACGCGCCTATCCCCTTCCACACACCTACACAAAAGAGCGAAGGAGAATGAGATGGCTGAAAGTTACTCGAACCAAACAGAGCTTCTCGTTGAACTTTCTGCCAGCGATCTGGCGCAGTGCTTCATGAACGATGCTCCGCTTTTCGAACGCGTTCTGGGTGAGATGGAAGATTGGGGGCCGGACGAGGTTCGCAGGCTGGCCCAGTCCATCCCTTGCGCTCGTGGCATGGTTCTGTCTCTAGCGGCCAATCTGCCACTTGTCGACCAGCCCTCCCCCACACCAATACAAAGAGAGGAATAAGCCGGAATGGAGATATCGGTTTCAGAAACGGTCGGTAGCTACGAACTGCGTGTTGGCGAGCGCGTAACCATCGTACAGCAGCTTGGCAACAAGCACGGCGGCTCACCGCCCACAGCGTCTGACTACTACTTTAGCTGTCCCGTTGATAGCTGGCCACGGATACGGGATGCAATTGAGCGGATGCTATCGGCTCGTGATTGCCTAGAGGCCGAGCTATGAGCAACTGGCAAGCAATGGACTCAGCGCCGAAGGAGTAAACAACGATGGACGGAAAAGCAGTACTAGCAACACCTATGGACCAAATGAACGACGCGGGAGCCTCCACCGTTCGTGAGTATCTGACCGAGCTGCTTACCGCGCTATGGGACAAGGGTGAAGCCTTCTCCGGCAAGCGGCCCTTCGGCAACTCCAGTTGGAAATATGAAATCTACATCGCGCTGGTGGAAGCCGGTATCGTGGACGGCGAGATAGACCGGGAAGACGGTTACTACGACCTCGTTGACTTTGACGAGCACACCGCAGACCAAGCGGTTCTCGCGGCCATTGAGGAACTACGCCGTCCTCCCCTCCCAGAGCCCCCACAGAAAGAGAATGGGTGAGGATGATGACACTGGCAGATGACCTATCCCAGATACCGCAATTCAAGCGCGGCAAAGTCTGGTGCAAAACGTGCGGACGTGAGCAGCGGCTTGATGCGGTGAAAGCTACCCTATCCACTGGCTGGCCCAAGTGCTGCGGCTATACCATGACGATAGACAGCCCCGAAGAGCAGAAGGCGTTGGAAGAGTGATGACTGAAAGGTTGACCGATAAACAGGCCGTTCGTATCGCACTGAGCGTGGCCATAGACACCGAAGAAAGCCTTGTCGACGCCTACAAGGGCGATGAAACCGAACCGGCCGTTCAGGAGGCCAAAAGGAGAATTGCCGCATTTCACCGAGTGCTTGAACGCTACTACGGCAACCGAAAGTCGCTGGCCGCTCTCTGGTGGGACAAGCACGGCCCGAGTAAGAAGGTTGATGCGTACAGTTACTCAGCAAAAGTCGCGGCAAACAAGGACTGACACCCTTGCACCACCTTCTCCCCCTCATCCTTCTGATAGCCTTCCTGAGCCCCGTACAGGCCCAACAGATACCGTTCCGCGTCATCGACGGTGACACAGTCGTCATTGCGGGAGAAACCATCAGACTTGCCACTATAGACGCGCCAGAAACCGGTGGCAGAGCGAAGTGCGCGTATGAGCGAAACTTGGGTGATGACGCAACGAACCGGCTACGCGAACTTCTGGCCGGTAGCACCATTACTATCACACGCGGAGATCCGGCAGACGGCAGGCTCACAGACAGGTTCGGACGGACTCTTGGCATTGTCTATGCTAATGGTGAAGATGTTGGGGCGGTGTTGGTTGAAGAAGGTTTAGCCCAGCCATGGACTGGCAGGCGGGAACCGTGGTGTGGGTAAAGATATCCGGTGTTAGGGAATATGTGAGGAAGGTGGGAGGCTAAAGACAGCGATGAGACTTGTAGCGGTCCTGAGGGGTAGCGACGCAGACAACATCACCCTCTACTTGAACCCAGAGCACATAGTGTCGGTGGAGGTTGTTGAAGCCGGGATAGTCATTCGAATGGTGGATGGCACGGCTTATGAGTGCAGCACATCCTTTGAGGCTCTACGCACACAACTATTGCATAGGACACCGACCGTCGAAATGAAGTAGCCCATGACCCCCTTCCCTCCCCACATACTGGCAGCGCTTGAAAAGCCTTTGCCGAAATACGGGAGAAAAGGGACTGTCAGACGAAGAAGCCATGAACCTCATCATTGAAGGCTGGCTGGTATCGCATGGGTATCTTGAGCTTGATGAGGATAGGGATATTGAGGTGGGGCAGGAGGCTCCAGCCGCTCAAGTTAGGTTTTTGCCTTGGCAGAAGCCTTTGAGTGCCGGAACTCGTCCCATATCTTGAAGGTCGCGTCCAAGGTAATGCCAAGCAATAGGTAGCCGACGCGCTTTTCTCCGAATCCCTCGCTGATCAGATCCGAGATGTGAGGTCCGTTGAATGCTAGCTCCGACGCCACCAGCACCAAGAACGTATAGGCAGACGCACCGAGCATAAACACACTGGCGCATCGCCGTCGCTCCAATGCGCCTTCGTCATTCTTGTGATATCCGAGACGAACCAGATAGGCTACGATGAGTATGCCCACCAAGAGCGCAAATCCCGGATTTGCCAGGAAGTACCAAAATCCATGCATGTTGGAATGGGTTGGGTTAGGCGAGTTTCAGTACGGCACCAACGGCCGCCACAACAGCACCGCCCAAGAGCGCGACCGCAGTGCTATCGTCAGGAGGGAGAAATGTGAAAACTGTGGACGTGATAAAGGCCCCGGCCACAAACCAAAGGACCAGGGTTTCCGCGATGTGTATCCGTCGTTCGCGGTTCCCGTCCCGGATTGCCCGGAACGTATCGAATGCAAATCTCATCCTCATACACCCCTATTTATTAGCTCAAGCCCCGTTAACGCAGGTTTAAAAGCTGAGATCGACGAAAATTGGCCAATCGGAACAGAATTCAACCAAAAATCGACGAATTCTCTCCATAATACTCAATTTAGCCGGGAATCGGAATATGTCTGTGTCAGATATGTGACGAATTGTGGCGAAATGGTGACAGTTTTCGGTCGACCCTCAAGCGCTGTTACTGGACGGCCGAAAGTGCAGCCAGCCACCCAACCAACCGCATTTCTCACACCGGAGCCGTGACGTTATCGTCTTCTCCTGAATGATGCAGTGGTCGTCGCCGTACTTGGCTATCAGCTCGTCAACGTCCAGTTCTCGTCCATGGCCACAGTCCCTGCCAATGCACAGTTAGCTATGAGAACGCACCCGCCGCGCTTAATGTCGCCCAATGTTGTGAATGTCGTGATGTCTTGCATGTTTTGCTCGTACGGTTACGAGCCGCACCACACGATAGCGAACGAAATCGGAACGCGGCAAGCACGGTACATTAAATTTGCTCGCTAGTGTCGGATGTGGTTCGATGGGTTCGTTCTCGGGTGGGGACGTTGAATCATGAAGCCGATCCGATTTCCAGTCTTTCTCCTTCTATCCGCGCTGCTGACTACACCCGCAACAGTCACTCACTCTCAAAGTCTATCTGACCTCCGCCTCGAAGAATTAACGGCAATTCTCAAGAAAGCGTGCCAAGGTCGGAACGATTGTTTGGCGCGCATCACAAGTTTCAGTATGTTTTTGTGGGACAATAGAGACAAGTCGGACATTCATATTGACGCCATCTGGTGCCTCGGAAAATATGCCTATAGTGAAGGATACATTTTCACACCCTCAAAGGTGTTGGATGATCTATCAGGAGAACAGGCAGAGAAAGTCGCAGATTACATGGTCAAGTGTCTGCTTGGCTACTGGGCGAGCTAAGCTTGTGGCTGTGTAGAAGGGGATGGCGACGAAACAGCGAAAATGGCCGGTAATTGAGGCCTATGAACACCTCGGCGCTACAACCAAGGATCGGTACGCTTGGTCCGCGCAAAGCCCGGATCGCTCGGTCACGGTAATTACCCTCTGGGAAGATGAGATCAGTTACGATGGCGCTAAAGTCATCGCAGACACAAGGGAGCATCCTACCCTCGAATCGTGGAGATATTCGCCAAGGAACAAAAGACGCATCAAGCACCTGCAGGATGTGTGGGCAGGATCCCGTGAGTTCCGAGTGATAATGTTGCGCTCAGAAGCGCCGGCCGGAACCCAACGAAGTGCGGTAGCACGCTGGCCCGAAGATCAGCTTGTTATGAAGCTTATTGACTTTAAAGCAGATACTGGCGAGTACCTAGCAGTAGGCAAAAAGGCGACCAGAGGTTCAGAATGGACGCCTAACGAGTTACGGGCCTGCGTCTCAGCGTACCGTAAACTCTGGGATGCTGAGAGAGACGGTCAGCGGTTAAACAAGTCAGAACTTAGGCGACAGGTCCTCAAGACGCTGACAGCAAGGAGTGAAACCGCTTACGAACGACGCATGCAGAATATCTCTGCCGTAATGGAAGAATTGGGAATGCCTTACGTAAAGGGCTACCCTCCGTTGCGAAATATTGGGAAGCCCAAGGGGCAGATCATTGCTCTGATCAACGAAGAATGGCAACGAGAGAATGAGCCGGAATTGCCGACTGATGACGCAGAGGCGTTTGCAACAAGAGTATTGTCTGCGCGCAAGAAGAGACGTGGGGATGGCCTCCCCCCAAACGGTTCCGACCAAGTTTCGCGATCATCACGTGAAAGCAGTCAGTTTATCCGTAACCCGGAGATCGCTGCTTGGGTGCTGGATAATGCAATGGGCATTTGCGAGGGTTGCGGCCACAACGCGCCATTCATTCGTAATGATGGAACACCGTATCTGGAAGTCCATCATGTTCGGTGGCTCGCGGAAGGCGGACCTGACTCCATCGACAACGCGATAGCGCTTTGCCCGAATTGCCACCGAAGGCTACATTCGGGCGATGATCGAGCCGCATTTCGCCGCAAGATCATCTCACTGGTGGCAAGGATAAAGGATTTCCCGAAGAAGCCTGTCTGAAGTGGCACAGTCTGACTTCTCAGAAGATCACTGATGGCTATCCTTTCGGGCTGGGGCCTAGGGACCAGCGAAGTGTGGAAAGCGCCTGTAGGACAAGCTCGTGAAGCTCTGATGCGCTTCTGAACTCATAGATGCGCCGGCCGTCTTCCATCAGCTCGTATTTGCCGGCGTTAACGTCTGTTCGGACTTCAAGGCCCTTTCGTTCGCTCATGCCTTGGCCCTCTTCCATTGGAGATAGTCATTACCCTCTTCCGGGTCCGAATAGCATTGAACCTGTCCGGTCCCCGGGTGGATGACGCTCATGATGGCGTGGCCCTTCTGGCCTTCAGGAAAACCCTTCACCAAGGCGTAGTGGTCGAACGTCTTGTATCCCCTCACCTGTGCCAGCCATGTGTGGGTTTTTCGCTCTGGCATCTCGTATTCGAACAGGCCGAACGTATGCGTATGCCCGGTGATAAATAGATGCGCGTCTTCGCCAAATTTGGCCTCTCTGAGCGTGCCGTGCGTCGGGTTGTAGATGGATGAGCCCTTGCGGCCATGAGCGGCGTCTATGCGCGTCTCTGAGCCGTTATTGTGGACTAGGGTGAACTTGGCCCGCCAGTCCTGAACGGGGATGTTCTTGGCACCCAGTTGCTTATAGAACTCGGCGTTCTGCCAGTGGTCGTGGTTTCCGAGAAGCCACAGCATCCACTTGATGCCGGCATCGAACATGAACCACGTCGCGAGCTTCCGTTCGGACTTGTGCGAGATATCCGATTCAGCCCAGAGCTTCGCCATTCGGCCCGTCCATGGCCATGAGTCCGTGGTGTCTCCAATATTCCCGCCATAGACGCCGGGTTGCCGCGCTATCTCAATGTGCCTATCGAGTATTGGCCATGTGCAGTGCGGGCCTAAGTGCGGGTCACCGAACCATAGGATGGCATAGGGCTTGTCGTCCTTGACGCGGATACGATACCACTCACGAGCGGCGGCGGCCTTGGCCTTGCGCTCATATCCTCGTCGCATCCTATCCAGTATCTCTTGGGTGGGCTCGTCCTCTTCGTCCAGAACGTCTTCGGGAACCTCTATGGCTTTGGTTTTCTCGTCCTCCAGTGCTTTGTACAAGCGGTGTTGAAAGGCTGTGCGGGATATGCCGATGGACTTCCCAGCCGCCTCATGGGAGCCGTACGCTTCGTAAAGCTCGACTGCCTCTTTCTTCTGTTCGTCGGTAAGCGGTCCTGTGCTTGACATGCCGGGCCTCGTCACCTGTTGCGGGATAGGTTGAGTATTTCCGTGCGTAATTGTTTGATGCTCTCCGATAGGTCGTTCATGCTCCGCATAAGCCGCTCTTCGACTTCGTTGAGATGCGCAGTGCTGACGTATTCCTTGGCCACCTCGAGCTTGAAAGCCTGAAGGTCGTCCTTGATGGCCGACATCTTGTTATGGAAGTAGATCCAGACGCCGCCCGCCACCACCAGCGACGACACCACGGACTCGACAAGCTGGTAGGTGATGAGGTCTTGCATCTAGGTCGGGCTCCCGATGAATGTTCTGCTTCCGTTGCCGCGAGAGATGATGCACGCCACGGTGTTGTCATCCTTGTAGGCTACCAAGAACCAAGTCGTTTCCTTGCGGCTGGTGAAGAGCGCAAAGTTGCCTGGATACTTCTCGTCGCGGCCCACCCATGCCACCGGATGGCGGATGCTCTTTTCCAGCATCCCATACATGACATCTTTGTTGAGGCAGTACGGAAGCGGCTTCTTGAAGGCGACATGGTCAGGCGTGAAATAGATGCCTTTTTGTCCACCATAGGCCGTCGCCGCGAGCATCAAGACGCCTACCGCGACGGCGACAAAGAGGGCAGCACCCCTACCCATTGTCTTCGCCATCCAGGCGGTATTCTATCTCGGGGTGTTTGGCGTGGTACTCGCACTTGAGGGTGATGTCTGCGCACGTGAAGTCAGTATCCGCCGATGCCTTGCTGTCGTCACAGGCAGCCATCCGCTGCGCCGCGTATGCCTCGCAGTTGGCCAAAGTCAACGGAGTGGGCCCGACACTGCCAGCGACAAGGCCATGGATGAATATGACGAGATAGAGCTTCATTGTTCGTTTACGGCCTTACACGGGTCGTATCCTTTCGCTGGTTGGGTTTGGTATAAGGTTCAGCCGCGCCTTGGACTTGGAGTGTCCAAAGGTATAAAGCGGCCTACTCAATCGCCTTGCGAACGGCCTTGTTCAGTGCGGATTTGTCCTTGCGGCACTGCTTGAGTGCGGCCCTGTCGTGAGCGATAATGCCTGCCAGTTGCCTTGCCGTCGTACCGGGCGGTATCTTCGCTGCCTGCTGGCACTCGCCTAGAAGGTTCTCAGGGACTGTTGGGTTGTCCGGCTCAATCGCGACCGAGCGCGTCGAGGTCAGCGAGCAGCCCGTCAGAAAAAACAGGCTCATCAGGAGGCACAAGAAAGTCCGCATCCGAACCTCCTATTTTCAATTGAAGGCGTGAGAGTTGTTCAGCCAGTGCGAACCGTTCGGCTTCATGCTGGCGGGAGATGGCGTTTATCTCTCCCTGAAGAGCTGCCACCTTTTTGTCGTGTTCGGCTTGCGCCTTTTGAACGGCCAGAACCTGCCTAGCCTTCTCTCGCTCGATACCCCAGTTGTACGCCTTCCATCCCGAAAACAGGCCAGACAGAAGAGGAAAAACAAGGCCCACCAGAATAAGTGTCGTCCAACTGGGCGCAAGAAATCGGGCAAGCACTATTTGAGCCCCTCAAGGCACAGCTTGCGCTCGGCGCGACGTCGGTTCACCAGTCCACGAATGGTGCGTCCGCCGGCCTTCACCCACTTGGGTAGCTCGTTACAGGCTCCGCGATAGTCGCCACGGTTTATCTTCTTCACCATGGTTGACCTACAGAAGGCACCAGTACCGACGTTGTAGGAGAGCGACAGGGAGGCCACGTACAGTTCGTCCGGCATCTCGGTCAAATGCTTCTGCGTAACGCATCGCATAAGGCCCCTGCGCTCGAAGTCTGCCAGCGCCTTGCGCAGCATCTCCTTGCATTCGGCGACGGTGTATTCGTCACCCATCTTGACGCCGCGCGTTTCGCCGTAACAGACCGTGGGTACGCCAACGATATCCTTGTAGGCTTTGGTACGCAGGCCCTCCCATGTGCTCACCAGAGCAATGGCCACAGCGGCAACAGCACCGCCTTTGACAAGGCGGCTTTTCGTCTTTGTCTTCATCCGTCCAAGTCCTTCTGTGCGATAAGGCGTGCAACGAACGCAGCCATGACAACCAAGCCAGACAGCGCAGCCAAAACGCCGGGTTCCAATGGAAGGGTGTGGCCGACAAGCTGAAGGACGACTTCAAATCCCGACAACAGGCCGGCAAGCAGCATCAGGCGGATACTCCACGCACGGCGCAGAATATCCCGCCAGTCAGAGGCGAGTTTCATTTTTCAGGAACCGTCAGGTTGAGTTGAATATGTCGGACCGGGTGGCTATGTTGCGGCCGCCTCGGTGCAAACTAGCGACTTGAAACACGCCTCCGGATTGATACAGCGGGTTTTGTTAAAAGCAGGCAGGGTGTCCGGGTTCTGCCGAGGGGAGCTAACCACTACCGAGGTCATACCTCGCTCCCACAGTTGCATTCCTGAAGCGGGAATCTTCTGTGCGTAGGCCGCAGGGGAATAAAACTCCTACGGTTCACCGAGGTTGGAAGCTCTGGCTTAATTCGGTCACAGTCGAACCCACATCCGGGACTAGGTGTGTGGGGTCGCGGCGAAGGACAAGGCACCCGGGCGTTGTTGATGGGCAGACCGACCATCCCGGAGCTTCTTCAGTTACTTGGTTTGAAATTGCTCGGCGAAAAGGCTATATTCATACTGGCTCCGGCTTAATTTCGGCCACGGCCAAACCCATATCCGGGACTCAATGTATGGGTGAGGCAGCAAAGGGCAGATACCCGGGTTTGTCGATGGGTAGGCCGACCATCCCGGAGCTTATTCTCTCTCCCATATCAGTTTGCCACCGCGTTTGTTTATCTCGCGATACAAGCTGGTGTGCTTTTCTTTGCCAACGTTTTTGCGACCTTCAATGAATGTCGTTGTAATACCATAGTACGCGTCATCACCTTCTCTCAGTTCCACGATGGCGTAACGGTTTGCACCGTTCTTCTTGACAAGCATCAGTCTCCGGTTGGCCTGCTCAACCACGATATCGAAGTTACGGGATATGTCTTCGATCATATCCACTTCATCCACATAGCCGAGCCGTTGCGCGCGCTCTGTGCGCTGTGGACCAAGGTGAAGCGCGCCATAACCCTCTTTGCCAGGTTCCCCTATTTCAAGCCTTATCGGCTTGTCCTTGAACCTCCCACCACTCGCCTTCGCGACTTCTTCGCCAAGTCGGCCCATATCAAGTGAACCATCCGAGGCAGACAAAAAGACCCGGTCCCCAACCTTGATTTGGTTCCGTGGTGTTTTGCCGGACGCACCCCCGCCCATTCGCACGACGTTCGGGTCGAGTGCGGTTCGCCGACCCTGCGCAGCGGTAGCACCTGCCCCTGAGCCGGTGAACCCGGTAGCAAGTCCGATGGAGCGGTCGATAAGCCCCTGCTGGTTGGCAAGCCGGTTCCCTACCAGTTGGCCATCCTGGTATACGTTGTAGGCGTCGTCTTCGGAGATACCCGGTGCGTCCATTGGCGGAAGGCTGTAACCGCCACCCATGACATCGCCAGGAAGCGTCGCCGCGTCTGTAAAACCGTTCATGATGGATTTCGGCACAGGAGCCACCCGATCGTACATTCGAGCGGCGAACGCCCGTTGTCTGGGTGGCTCCGTCGACGTTTCGACGCCTCCGAACAAATTGGGCATCTGTCGGCGCATCAACGCCTCAACAAGCGCGCGATTGTTGGCGTCCATTTACGGTGCTCCTGCTGAACAAAACCAAGCAACGTCGGCCGACCCCGCAGGTATTGCGCAGAGGTTCCGATTGGTTAGTTGAGGCTTTGTGGATAGTTAGAACTGGCTAGGCCGATGCGGCCCTATTCCTAGTGGGTGTCGTTCAGTTATGTCTATGGCTGCGAGGTGAGAGCGGGCTTTAATGGCCCATGACTTCTTGTAGATGGCATCAACAGCGGCAGCCACCTGCATACCCATGGATACGAGGTCATCTGGGACAAAAACGATGAAGTAGCCGTCGCCACCATCGCCATTAGCTTTTCTTAATTCCGTAAAAAGTGATGTACCCATCCTCTAGGTTGCCAGAGGAAAAAAGAAACCTTATTCCATTAACAGTAATTGTAGTGTCAACAAACGCACCGGCCCCCGTTAAGTTCCATGTGATAGCACCAATTGCGTCTCCAACAAAATTAATATGCCAAGTGAACTTTGGAAACTGTCCTTGGTCTGGCCTATAAAAATACAATATACCACTAAGGCCAGTCTCAAGAGTGGACGATCCGATTGCAACCGGACAAATTTCCATTTTTGTGTCAGAGTTATCACCCTGTCCAGCGGGGGTGGCTGCGGAGGCTGAGTTGTAGCTTGTCACCCAAGAGTAATCTGCATTCCCATCAAGCCATGTACTACCTCCGTTTGTGCTACATCTAAGCCAAAAATCAACACCATCTGTCGCAGGTATTACGTTGTGAAAAACAAATGCATATGAGCTGTAATCTGCTGTACTCCAACCGGACGTAAAATCAGCCGTAGTATCATTATTTAGGTTGGTTTCACTAATGAACTCCCAGGCGCCACCGCCGCCGCCCGCGGCATCGACATATGCTTTGACGCTCTGCTGCGTCGGCACCTTGGTGGCGTCGTTTGAGGCCATGTTGTCCTCATCCAGCACCCAGCTATTGCCGCTCACATTGGTATCGGTATTCATGGTCGCGCCGGCCGCGTTGACATTCGTCGTGTCGGTTACATCGGCTGATGCCTCGATACCGTTCAGCTTGGAAAGCAGGGCATCAGTAAAAGCGTTGGTGTTCGCCTCGCCCTCGTAGGCCGTCTTGATATCAGCGCCTGTCTGATCAGCCGTCGCGCCATTCTCGACATTGATCAGCGTACGCACCTGCGCGGCCGTCAACTCCTCGCTGTTGCCACTACCGGCCGTCACGCGGCCAAGGATGGTGTTCTGCGCGACGTTACTGACAACGTCGACCGTTGTGGATCCAGCTCCGGGAAGATCGTCGTGATCGATCTTTCGCATACCAACACCAGCTTCATAGATCATGAGCTTATCGCCAGAAGCAAATGCGGTGCGATCTGCAATGTCGGTAATGACGGCCCATTCAACTTCATTGCCGATATCCAGGTTTGATATCGTGTTGTTGTCGCCATTAATTGTCTTGTTGGTGAGCGTTTGGGTTCCAGCAATGGTGGCCACTTCGGAGCCGCCTATTTGAACGACGCCAGAGCCCTTGCCAGCCAAATTCAAGGCAATGTTCGGATCGCCACCTGCAGCAGATATGATAGGCCCGGAGCCCGTCGCTTCATTCTCGATGTTGACGTGGTTTACCGCCGAACCGTCTTCAGTGAATGTCAGAAGCTCACGCGTACCATCGCCAATTGCCCGTCCGTTGACATCCAGCATCCCACCCAATTGCGGCGTAGTGTCCGAGACGATATCAGCGATGGTGTTGGTATCTACGTATGCTTTCGTAGCTGCATCCTGTGCATTGATAGGGTCTGCTAGTTCTGTCACCTTATTGCTGTTGAACGGAATGTCTGCGGTAATTGTCTGCGTACCATCCTTGAGGACGGCCGTAGATAGGCCCGTAGCGATACCGTCAAACTCCGCATCCATACGGTCGGCACGTATCTTAATGCCGGCGTTGCGGTCGGACACCCAATTGTAAAGGCGACTGAAAACACCTCCGGAAAACGCCATCGACTTATCCTCGATATCCTGTGAGCCATGGAGCGGACGCAGCGCTCATGAAGGTATTTTGCGGTGCCTGTGCCGTTGAGCGCGGCATGTAGGGCTGCTGTTCGCCTAGGCCCTTGAGATATTCGGCCATGTTGGATTGCAGCTTTTCTCTGTCGAAGCCAAAGAGGCCCTGCGGCCTTGGCCCTTGTTGAGACGGTGGCGCGGCCGGTGTCGTTCGATATTGGTTGTTGCCGTACATGCTCTCTCCTGAGTCAAGGCCGGGGATGTCGGCCGCTCCAGGCCGCTTGGCTATGTGTTGCTCTGCTGGACGCTCGAAATGCCGCGCAAAGGCTATTGCCGCGTCGTGCCTGTTGGGCGCGTTCAGAATGGCGTTGCGGTTTGAGGATGCGATAGGATCGGCATATGGAGAACTGGGGTCCATCTCCATCATCGCGAAGTCCATTTGCGTGTTGAAATGGTCCAGCGTGCCCGGCTCATGCCCACGTTCGGCAGCGAGCTTTTCGAAGTTACTGAGCCTGTCACCACGCCATTGTGGCGCGTATGCTGCGGTACCAGCATCGCCACGTCGTTGGCCTGAAAGCACATCCGGCGCAAACCCACTTTCGACTTGCAGGTTATCTACGATGCCGGCCGCAGCGTGCGGTGACAGTCCATGCTGCTCCTGAAGGTAGCGAAACGCATGGCCGGGTGTATTGGCCTGGAACACAGGCGTTCCGTCCGGCGCTGTGCCCATTTGAGTAGGTGCCGGCCCTTCCGGAATAACAACCATGTCGTTATCCATCTCGGGTGGTTGGCGAACCATGGCGTCAGAAGGGCGCGCAGAAGAGCGACGGTTAGGCATGGGAAAGTCCCTGCCCAGTGTTTCGGGTATGCTTCGCCGCCCCGCCAGCGCTCTGGCGAGCAAATTGTCCTGTCTCGGGAACATGGGCTTATCGCTGGCCTATCATCTTGCGCCGCATTAGCGCTTCGGCCAGTCGCTGGTTGCCGAACTGTGCACCGGGCCGCAGTTTCTCGCCACGTTCGAATGTACGAAGGTCTGCACGTCGCTGTTGCACCGGGCTCATTTCTTCTGTTTGCGGTGCGGTTGCCGCTTGCTGCGGTGTGCGCGCAGGAACGCTCGGCGTTGTGGATGCGGTCATCGTCTGGTCAACAACCGGTGGCGTTACCGGTACGGACGGGAACGGGTTGCCCCTCGGTTCGGGCCGATAGGGCCGCTGGCTCGGAACCGGAGGTGCGAAGCCTGACATAATGCCCGGACGCTGGTTGGGAACTGGGCCAGTGGCGGGGAAGGAAGGCGCGCCCCCAGCAAACGCCGTCATGATATTGCCCTGTTGCGGGCTTGGCGTCGGGGTAGGAATACCAGAGCGCGCCATAGGCTGCGGGTCCATTGGGCCGGCTGGCCGTGGTGTTGGGACAGGCGCTGCTGGCGGTCGAGCCGTGGGAGTCGGATTGCTGCCCGGTGCAGTCGGTGGTTGTGGGGCTTGCGGTACGCCTCCCCATCCCTGCTGGTTTGCCCACTCACCGGTCAGACGCATGGCCTCTTCGGGCTTTATGCCTTCCTCAATGAGAAGTCGATAATGCCGCTGGGCTGCGGATCGCTGCTCGGGTGTCATTTCATGCGGTTCCCTCTGGTTGGACATGCTCAAGCAGCATCACCCGCACAATGAGCGGGTCCACCTGCTCAACGAAGAAGTCCCATTCTTCGTCGTTGAATTTCGATATGTCGGTGTGGCCTGCGGCTTCAGCGGCTAGCAGTGCGAACTGTGTTTCAAGACGGTATTCTTTGACGACGCGCTTAATGTACGCTTCGTTCTCGCGGCGGAACGGGTCCGGCATTGAACGTCCTTTCCAATGATGGTCAGGACAACGTGTTATACCGTTTTGGTATGCCGCTTTATAGGGCTGCATAAAAAAGGCCCACCGAAGCGGGCCCGTACACTATGATGAAGGCGCTGTGTTCTACTGATCCATCAGCGCTGACGCTGGCTAGTCAAATATCAGAACACCTTGCATGCTCAACTAAACTCGCCCCCCCAATCAAGCTGGTCGTGGAACCGTCAGGCTCGATATGCAACCTTCGCAATTATTGTCTTCACAAGGATTTGGGGTATCTTCAACCGGAACCCGATCTCCTGGGTACTCATCCCTTGAGAAAACAGATCCAAGATATCGGACTGTCGCCTCTCATCCATCTGCTTTAGCCTCCGCAAACTCTGTATGGTGCTTGACAATCTTTTGTTGATTGCATCCCGATCTGCTTGCTTCATTTCACTAGCATCCAGAGATAGAAGCAGCGGCCACGTAATATCATGTGGACCGAAATCTGAATATCGTTGTTGTTCCCATAGGGACCGATAAGTCAATACAGGCCGGTACTCTTCCTCTATGGCTGGATCTAAACCGGATAAGCGTACTACAAATGGTGATTTTACCGTTTCGTTCGCTTCAGAAACGTTCGTTGACGTTTGCTCGTCGGTTTTCGCGCTATCTTTATTCTCATTGTTAGCCCTCTGACGATTTAGCCAGACACTCAGATATGCTACACCGCACATCACAACGGGTGCTGACAGCAGGAAAATTTCAGTTGCAGTTATGCTCATTTGAGCGACCTAAGGCATGATCTCGCGACATAATGTAGGAAAATTCCTGAGGAAATCCAAACCATCCCACCAAGGATCGACCACGTCTCAAAATTGTCCCGGCTGCCACCGAAATCAAAAAACTGAGCCGCGAGTGGTGTAATGAACCCTATTACAATGAAGGACGTCGATACGCGGTCCCATGCCGAAGCCAACAATTTGGTTTGCTCATTTTGAACGATACTCACGGCCTCTCTCTCCACACCCAAGCCGACTGATCAACGCATCACTATTAAATCGGATGACAATGGATGTGAAGCGCTCCAAGGATCCTACCTTGGATTGTGCCGGGTATCGAACTCCACCTGTTGCAGCCAAGATCCTGAATTCTACTCCTCTGGTATTAAGGCTACCTAGACAACTTCACACTCAGCAGATTAGGCTTACCCCCAGTTGAAGTGGGTACTCTCGATGAAAACAAGGGTTACGTTGCTAGTCGCGACGCTGGCTCTGTCTGGCTGCACAACCTATGACCAGATGAGCCCGGTTCAGAGGCAGGCATTTCTCGATAAGGCCGGCACCAATTGCGAGTCTTTCGGATACCGACGCGGCACTGACGCGTTCGCGCAGTGTATCCATCTGGCTGCCCTCCAAAACGACCAGGAAGTCGCCGAACGGTTCCAGCGAGCAGGCGCTTCACTTCAGCAGGCAAGTGCGAATATAGCCGCCAGCCAGCCGACACGTTGCACGTCTCGGGTTAGCACCTACGGGAATACAATCCGGACTACCTGCTACTAAAACGATTTCGCGCTAGCGGTTGGAAGATCTTGGCTACCTGAAGCCTGATTGACTCACCGTTTTCGGCCGTGCGTAGATCTCGTCTCCGTCAACGGAGGCGATGCCATGCCCAATCGAAACGAACCTCTAAATCTCCCACCGCTGCAAGTTGGCAGGCGATATCGCCTACAGGACTTCGAAGGCTTTCAGGCGACCTTTCCAGCGCTCCAGAAGCTGGTCGGAGACGGAGATAAAGCCACTCTTCTTCTTCACCTTTCGAATGGGACCATACTTGAACTACCCTGCAGCGAGGCAGACATTGATCACCTTCGTGCAATTCTGATCGAAGCGAGCCCGTCAAAAACGCTCGAACTCGTGAAAGAACGCCCATGGTTCCGAACCTTTCTGAAAGAGCATGGCGAATGACCACCCCGACATCATCGAGCACCGCGATCGAGAGGTAACGCCGGCCGAAAGGCAGCGTTTCTCGCGGAACACGTGAACGCACTTGATGCCACGGCTACGATTACGAGCGGCCAAGTCTGTTGTTTTGCGGGAGCGCTGCCACCACTCCCGAGCCACCGAATAATCGGCAAATAGCTATCTTTTAAAGAGAAAGCCCATCTGTCTCGTGTAAGATTGCTCGATATTTTTCACAGAGAGGTAATAAGCCGCTACTCTGATCTCGCATTATTTTACTCCGAATCAATATCTCTTTGATTATTCTCATAGCACACTCATTATCACCATTTGATAACGAGATTTCTGTAAGCTGCTCTTTTAGTGTATTTTTTTGCTTATATTCCGGTTTTTCCGAATATTCCACATAAAATATCTCATCAATCGCTTTTTCCAAATTTCCATTTTTAAAATACAATATAGCTAATTTTGATCTTACTCTTTTTTTGGTCTTATGGTATTTTGTTTTTGAATAAAGTTCCTTTGCACGCTCTAATACAAACTCCGCTTCTTTTAACCTTCCCTCTCTCAGAAGAAGCGATCCCCATCTATAATGGGTCGATGCATGAGTAGGGGTATTTGCAGCCGCTTTGGCGTAGTACAAAAAGGCCTCTTCCATTTTTCCCTGGTTGGCCAACATCGAAGCCAGTTCCCTTGACGCATAGCTAATGGCGGAGCCTGTAGATGAATTTGTGAAACCAATTTGTTTATTATTTTCAGCAAAATCGATTGATTTCATATACAAAGCAATAGAATTTTCTTCAAAAAAATCCGAAATTTCAAGCGAGTTCTTATTCTCACCTTTTTCCAGGAAATCCCGTTCTTTTAGCTCTTCAAATACAAACCTACTATCTTTCGTTTTTTGCGTCATATCCGCCATAAAGGCAATAGTGAAGGGCCGCAAGTAATCTGAGGATTCAGCATCATATGCTTCGCTGTACGAAGTGAACGCAGCCTCATATTTGCGCTCTTTATTAAATACATTTCCCTTATTATGATAGGCAACAGCGAATGATTTATCTATTTCAATTGCTTTGTTAAAATAATACTTAGCATGATCATAATATTTCCTATCATACATCATAACCCCGAGAAGATTATATGCATACTTTGAGTCGGGATGATCACTTGTAGCTATATTGTGAGCAACACGAAACGCTTCTTCCCAAGCAGCTTGATCTGTCTGACCTTTTTTGTTGTTTATAGCTGCATAAGCGAACGGGTCTGCATGCTGGTAAATGGCCATGGTGGCGTGATCGACCAGTTCTTTAAGCTGCGCGGAACTATCAGATCCGCCTGCGGGAATCTCGAACTGGACAGAACTACGGATACCTTTATCACTCACACTATCCTTGTTATATGTTTCATGATTTACAACTACCAAAGTCAACCTGAGCCGCGCGGGGTCGCATATTTCATCAGCACAAGTGATCCAGCCTCTCACCCGTGTCCCTGTCGGAGGCATGAAGAAAAACATTGTGTCAAAAAGAGTCTGCGCGCTAACACCGACAATCGGCACATCTACTTCTGGGATCCGCTGCAGGCTTGCGACGTCACGAAAATCTTTTATTCGAAGCGTCTGTCTAGCAACCTTGTGTAGATTTTGTCGAACCATATCCTCTACGACGGCGGCGGTAATGCCGCGTTCACTCAGTTTTTGCGGCACTCCAATTGCTTCCAATACAATTGAATCAGAATGCTCCCTACTGTAACTGAATGCCATCAAAAACATCATCAACGAGATTAACGCAACGAAACCAAGTTTCGTGACAACGTATTGAGCTGATATGTTTTTCACAAATTCAACAGCTAAACCAAAATTTCTCAGAAAGCTTGTCGACTCCATTTTTTTGGCGAGTCTATCTTCTGTATTCTGGCCATCCTCATCGATTTTGATGTTTACGTCATATTTGATATCGTATTTATAATTAAAGGATCCGTATCCAGAATTCGATAAGTCGGATTTTAACATATTACTATACTCTGAGATATCGCCCTAAAATACCATATTATCATATTGATCGATCTCTTCAAACAATATCAGACCGATATAGGGAATCTTGTGATCGAAGTTAGTCTCGATAGCGCACGAGGACGTTGTCCGTTGTTTAAAAAAATACCTAGATGCGCTCGATGCTTCGTTGTCGATCCACCAGACGATCCGATACGCGCGGAAGCGATCCGCCGGCTCCTGCGCGCGCCTGGAGAAACTGGGTTGCCTTAAGGCTGATTGAGGTGGCCTAACAGAGAACCAAGTGATGCGGCAGTGTTCGAGAATTGGTGTGGCACCGACGTCGGCTGGCACCACCGGATCAGGAATTCACCCAGATGCTTGGCAGGAAGTGGCCGCCCGATATCTGCAAAAGCTGCGGTGAGCGCACGCTTCGGATGTACAATACCCAGCTACAGTCAAACAAAGTCATCCAAGAATGGGCGTGCGAAAGCCGTGGATTCCATGAGCAACGCATTCAATAGTTGCTACCCTTTGTTGAGACACTTACATTCCCCTAGCCAATGACCGACGATGAACAAAACACCCGCCGTGGCTTCTGGGGGCCGAATGCAAGGCCGTTTCTGGTGCAGTCGATCGTCCTGATCGTCTTGGCGCTTCTTGTCGGGGCTTTCATCATGGACCCTGTCAGCGAGTACGTGTGCATCGAATGGGACTTCTGCACTACCGAGGAACGGCAGCGCCTCGGGCGATAAGTGCTTCAACCAACTTCCTGCGTTGCTCATTTGCCTTTTCTGCGTCCACCTGGCCGCTGGACCGCCCAATAGTGCCGACGATAGCACCACGACCCTGCGCCAGCGGTTGCGCCGAAACGAATTCTCCGCCCTTGCTTACAAGAGCCTTCGCAAGCGCCTCATTCCGAGCATCAATTCGCGGCTTGTTCATCCTACGCATAACGTTCTTGCCGGCGTCGAACGCAAGGTCTGGCCATCTGATCGGATTGATTCTGCTGATGCTCGCCGGCTCATCAATGTTAGCGCCAAGCTCTTTCATGACCTGCTGGCGTGGTGCCGTACGCGAGTTACCTGTGATGAAGTTGCGGTTGTCCCGGAAGATCCTTTCAAATCCCAGGCTGTTCAGCATCTGATCGGCCTTATCCTTGCCAACCAGCATCGCTAGTTTCTCTTGCGAGTAACCCCGTTCGAAGGTGGCCAGTGCCGCGTTCGCATCATTTCTGGCGGTGCCCATAATATCAGCAACCGCCGCGCGCGCGCCCTGCTGGAATGCCTCTAGCTCGCCTTCGCCCATATCGGCCATCAGCTTGCGAAGCTCGTTCGGCGTGAGAGTATTCTTAAAGATACCCTTACCGGTTTCCATCGCGTCCAGCGTCGCGCTTGGGCCGGCAAATACGTTTCGCGCTTGGGCGTATTCCGGAACTGCCTCGTCAACGATACCAAGGAGTTTTTCTTTGATGCCCACCAAAATGCGGGCCTCATTGTTCAGATCATTTCGCTTGGCAGCGGATATCATATCGTCCAATGCTCGCTTGGTCAGATCCAGTTGACGAACGTCCGGAACGTTCCGGATGGCAACGGTCCCGTCTTCCGCAACGTTGGCGAACCATTGCTGCGAGGGTATGCCCTCGTCTGCCGCCAGACGCTGTGCACTACCTAGTGCCCGAGTCATGGATGGGCGCTTTAAAAGATCCTCTAGCTCGCGAGTGAATGGCACCGGTTTCAAGTAAGCCGCCTCATACCATGGCGCTGCGGCCGCCGACCGCTTGGCAATGATATCGTCTGCCATAGCGATGGTATTGACCGGCTGACCAAGTGCCTTGTCCGCCGCCTGCGTTATCCGTTGGCCCGCACCGGCCGCCCTGTTATCGAGAGCGTTCCGGACAATCACCTGCGCTCGGCCCGGTATCGATGCCAGTCCCTCGGCTTGCTCACGAAACGCCGGGCCAAGATCGAGCGGCATCCCGGCATCGCCCATCTGACTAAGTTGTGCTTTCGCCTGATCGGTAGTGATACCCTGTCGCGCGATGGCCTTCGCCAGTGCGTTATCAGCCCCAACATTTGGTGCTTGTTTCGGCAAGCCCCTAGCTGCGATGGCGCCACCACCAAAACCGAGAAGACCACCGAAGGTCGTGCCAACGCCGAGTCCCTTCAACCTGTCCCAAAGGCCTTCACCCTCGCCTGCGCCGTAAAGAGCTCCCCAGGCGCTGCCTTCAGCCATACCGCGCCCCATAAGGCTCTTGCCGGTCGCCTGTGCGCCGTTCAGAAAGGTGAGCCCGCCCTTTGCTGCTGCCGCACCCGTGCCGAGGCCACTCACGACTTCTGCAGCGGTAGAGGCTACCGGAGAGCGCTCATGCCGTCTGCGGCGCAACTCTCGCTCCGTCTCCAAGGTACGATCATATGCGCGCCCCACATCAAACCCCTCACCGCGCATCCAGTCGCTGGCCGCGCGTGGAACGGCTGTCATTCCGGCGCCGATTTCATCGGCAAAAGGCAGACCAGACGGACCACTGTTCAGGAAGTCCCTGACCGGCCCAGTGCCCTGCCATGCTTCCCGTTGGTCCGCCTCTTTGGCCGCTGACCAGCCATCGCCACTCATTTCCGGTTGAGACGATGCTTCAAGCCGCCTGATCTCTTCGGCGAACATGCGAGCGTCTTCATCATTGCCCGCATCATCGGCGGCAATAAACGCACGTTGCAGACGTTCAAGATCATCCATGTCAGAAGCCGTACTTCTTCATGCGTTCGCTGACTTCAGGCATGAGCTTGCTCTCTGACGACGTTCCGGTGTCCTCACCCCTTTGAGGTGACACTGCGTCGATAAGCTCCTGCAATTGTGGTGTCATGATGGACTGGCGGTCGAGCGCGGTAATGGCCTCCTGCGCGCTGTTGTAGTCTCGCTCTCCACGTTGAAGCTCGCTTACAATTTGAGCGCGCTGAATGTTGATGTCCGCCTTTGCGCGGAGCGTCTGCGCAATGAGTGCGTTGGCCTCCGGCCGGTTCCGGAGCGCTGGGAACGAACGCAAGAAGCCGTCGAATTCGCGATCCGACTGCGAACCGGAGCCTTCTACCCTAAGCTTGGGCGCGGCCCGTTTGACGACACTGTCAAACGCTGCACCTGCGTCCGAAATGCCAGGAAACATCTCCGCCATGCGGCCGACAAGCGGACCTTGTGGCGCGACCTTGATAAGCTCGTCGAGAATGTCGAGATCCTGAACCATGCTCGACGCTTCCGAGCCAGCTTTCTGATACTCGCTCCACAATTTACCGGTGTTCTCCGCGAGCTTTTTGGAGACGACGTTCCCGACACCGTCACCGGTGTTCATGTTGATGTTGGTCTGTGGGCGACCCATTCCCTTGAATTTTTCATATGTCGTCCCTTCCGGCAGTAGCCCGCTTTCCATCAAATGATTGTATTCACGAACATCCGACGGCAGGTCAGGCGCCTTCTCAACACCCGGGAAAACTCGCTCGCCGGTGTCATCCCAATACAGATAGCCGTCCGCGGCCGTTGACTTCGTTCGCGGGTCCGGCTTGACGAATTCCTGATCAATTCCCTTCTTGGTGCGATAGTCCTCTATTTCCTGCTGACGCTTGACGGCCGCTGCCCGCACTTCCTGCTGCGCCCGGTATCGGTTCGATTCTTCCTGCAGAGCGAGCAGCATTGCCGTATCCGGATATAGGCCAGAAAGGCTCTGCCATGACGCATCACTGTATGCATCCGGCTTGCGGACGTTTGCGAGTGCCTCAGCCAACGACTGGTTGCGTTTCTTCTCCGCACGATTTGCACTGATGCCCGCAATAGCCGCCGCCAGACCGGATCCCAATTGCGGCAATGCCTCCGCCGGATGACGGACTTGCCGCGGCCGTGCTGTCTGGGCCCTCAGCGCAGCAGCCAAACGACGGCGTTGATCGATCTGCTGCTGTGACAGGGGCGCGTTGAAGTCATGTGTTTTAATATCGACCATGGCGTTGTCATCTGCCCTTCCTGCAAGACAAAATACCCTTGTGACTCCGAATACGTGATCGCCGAACTCTACGGTTCCGAAAGAGTAAGGACGGCTCCGTTGGAACCGTCCTCTTTTGGTGGCCTTGCCGGACCCCGACAGGACTCGTCGTACCGGAACATGCCGCTACTCGCCTCGACTGCCTCACCATACCTAGACCCGCCGCGCCATGTCTCTCCACTCCGGGCCGCAACACAACCCGCCGTTCCTGACCAGGACTGCCGTGACTGGCCCCGCCAAGCCGTAACGGAACTTGCCTTGACTGCCGCGCCGAACCCGACCACGCCAGACCGCAACTGGCCATGACAGGACGCACCTTGCCTTGTCTGCCGTGACTGACCAGACCAAGCCCCGCCTCGCCTAACCTCGAAATGCCTCACCCTGCCGTGACTGCCTTGCCGCAACTGGCCGCAGCTTGCCAAGCCGCGCCTCGCCATAATGAGCCTCACCATGACTGCCGTGCCTTACCTTGCCCGGCCATAACGCGCCTTGACCCGACGTAATTTGCCTGATCCCGACGAGACTTACCGCGACTGCCATGACCCGCCAGAACCCGCCATACCGGACCGGAACAGGCCGATCCTCAACATACCGGACCTGGACTGCCTTACCCTGCCGTGATCCCTGCCAGATAGAATAGGGCGTTTCTATCTTCGCACTATGCAACTCAAGATATTCTGTCGCTATGCCGTCTCCCGGACCAGCATCTGGGCATTCTCAAGTGTCCGAATAACACTCTCGACTTCCGCCTTTCGTCTGCCGGCGAACTCCAAGGCGGAACCGTACCGTTTCAGCCATGAGCCCAGGGCCATTGCCGCCTGCCGACAATGCTCTTGCATATGCTCCGGATCTTCCGGATCGACCAGAACATATCCGCCGCCGTGCCGACGCCCTTCGATCGGTGAGATGACCAGCGGCATCTCTTGGTGAGCTACTTTCACTTTTCTCTTCGGCGACACATCCTCTACTGTAAACGATACCCTAAGGTCTCGAGCGAACTGCCGAGCCTGCTCAATCTGATAGGCCCGTGCAGCTTTCTTGAGATCCCATTCGAACCACTCGTAGGCGGGATGCTCGGATCCGGTCTTCCGAACTTCCTCCAAAAAGAGCATCGGGTTGTATTGCCCATTATGCCGACGTGCGAACTCTTCGACGATATGTCGGCGATCTTGCTTGGAAAGGCGGGACATTACGCTGCCCTCCGCTTCACTTCGGCCTCATAAAACTCCATGAGATCCTGGGTATCGCTATCTGCATAATCAGGATCAGCCAACGCAGCTTCCTGCGCTTTGCGGCCTTGGTTCTTGACCAAATCGTCCCACTCGCCGTCTTCTTCGCCAGGTCCGAGAACGCGGAAACTACCAAAGCCGCCTTTGCCCTTCTCCTGACGGAAATCGCCGACTCCAACAAGGATGCCAGCGTTGCAGAGCAACGTTGTAACTGCGGTGACCGACAATTGCGGAACAATGAACTGAATTTCAATCTCCGCTCCCCACTGGGGGAGAAAGGCTCGTGACCGAATGTCCGGCGTCTTTGCGACGTCGGCCGACCGGACCACGTCCATCCGCAACTGCGGTATGCCGTAGAGAGGAACGAAGTCACCCGGCATAAACAACAATCGCTGCGCGCTCGTCTTTGTCATGCCAGGCGTCTCAAGCGCAGCGGTAGCCATCGCGCCCTTTACTGCCGTGACCTTCAAGCCAAGTGCGGTTGGACCGTCCGGAAGCATCTCCGCGCTGTCTCGAAACTCATCGACCGGATGGTGCTTTATCGCCACGCGGTCCGCTTTACCTTTCTTCTGGCTGCCGACCAGCAGTTGTTGCTTTACCTTGTTCGCCATCCGGTTCTGGAACAGCGGCGTGACTCCTATGATCCGCAGCTTTACCGATCCCCGCTTCAACGGGGGGATGGTGATTTCGGTTGTGGTTTCCTTTTTTCGAATAGCCATGACAGGTCTCCTGTGGCGCCCGGCCGACCAAGCCACCGAACGCGATAGTGGGTTCATACGAACACCGAGGCCACAGAAGCTCTAGTGTTCGCGTCCTTCCCCCTTGGTCGCGGGGAATTCGATAAATTGGTTATGTACGGGTGATTAGGCTGGTCTCGCGCCGCGCTTCGGCTTCAAATCCTGCCCTGCAATGTACTTGCCCGTTCGATGGTGCTGCTATTTCCTGCACTGTCAAGCACCTTGGCCGCCCCATATGAAACCGGGATCGTCAAGTTCGGCCTCGTCATACTCGAAGTCGGTCGAACTACCGGCAAGATCCGGTTCAAAATCGTTGTCGTCTTCAAGGTCGAGATCGTTGCCCTTCATCCCAAGGGACGGTTCAAGATCAGGGTCGCCGTCCAGATCGTCCAAGAAGCCGATCAAACGCTCGATAAGGTCTTCGATGCGCCGACGCTGTACCAGGGAAGCGATTGTCATTTGTTCCTCCCTCCCCTACGCCACTGCCTGTTGATCGTCGTAGATCAACCGCGCATCGGCCTCGGACAGTCTGAACATATCCTGTCGCCCCGGCTCATAGGTGCCAAGGACCTTGTGAACTGCCAAAACATCACAGCAATCGACCCGATACCGTTTGATTGGATTCAGTTGCTCGATGATCATCAACGGCGTGACCTCACCTTTTATCGGAATGCCGAACTGATAGCCCTGCCAAGGCGCCATCACCAATCGCTTGATGATCACATTGCAGTTCCGAAAGTCGTGCAGTCGGTCCTTGAAGAACACTCCGACGAAATCGCCGGGCTCAATCGGTGCAAGCGGTGACAAAACCGCCAACTGGCCATCTTGGATGGTGGGATGCATGCAATCGCCTTCCAGCCTCAGCGCATAAATGTTCGGAAGCAGGTCTGGCCGAAAACACGTGCCGTCGCCCCCTATATCCTCGTCTGCGTCCCTGATATGCTTATCCATAGTCGTATCGCTCCTAACGCGAGTGATTTGACAGAGCCGGGTTAAGCGCGCCAACGCTTGCCCGGCTCGTTAGTTTCAGGCTGCAAGAGCCGTGATTTTCCTTTCAAGGTTTGCTCGCTCGCGCTGGACACTGTGGCCCAAAGGGCGATAGCTCAAATGCTCGATCTGACGCTTTAAGCAGGCAATGTTGAACTCCCGCTCTTCGTCTGACATAGCCGCGATGAGCAATGCATCCTTCGCCTCGCTCCAAGCTTTCGACAATGCCCAAGCGAGCGCCTGTCGATAACAGGACGGCCGCGAGAAGTGGCCAGCGAAGGTGTATTGCTCGCGAATGATTTGCCATGCGCGCTTCATCACCGCGGCGCGATTAATGACGACGCGATTGCCACGAATGACACTTGTGGTATTTACGGAATCAGCCATTCCAGCCTCCAGGAAAGGTTGGTTTCGGTTAGAGCCGAGCACAGGGTTGCCGCCCTGGCTTGGCTCGTTTATATTTAGCGCTAAAAAATAGGAGTGTCAATTATTAGCGCTAAAAAAACTTCGCGTGGTAGGCCGTCCGTTGATAGTGAAGCGGTAAACGTCCGCCTCGTCCGCGATCATCTTGACGCTCTCGACGCCTACATTGCCACTCAGCCCGACACCCCTTCCCGCCCTGAAGCAGTCCGCCGCCTGTTGCGCGAGCGGCTGGAAGAGCTCGGTTACAACCTCGGCGAGTGAATTGAAGAACGAAGTCGTCTACACATCAGACCTCTTTATTACCGACAAATCGGAGCTTGCAACTCTAGCTGTCTACTATGACAGGCTGTACCTTCCAACCATCAGAGAAAATCTCGGCGAACTGATTGGTACCCATTCTATTTCGGAATCCCCGAAGCTGATACACAGGATGAACGATCATTGGAAAAATGACATAAAGCCCCTTCTGGAGAATGGAGTTGTCGAGCGTCTTCCCGATGTTTCGCAGGCTGAACTGAAAAGAATTATGGATTTGCTGATTTTACCCAGCCACAGAGCCATATTAGAAGCTTCGTTAATCGATCAAGAGGACCTTAATCTCGGAACAGAGGATTTTTATCTTACTGATAGAGGCAAACAGATCCACATGTTCGAGGTGGTAGAATCTGCAACACTTCACGCACTCCGAAGAGACATTAGATTGCCGAGGCTCGAGTCCCTTGACCGAGTGACGACTATGAACACGGAAGTTGTCAGATCGGCGCTCGCGCAAACGGCTCTCAGCGCATTCGTTCCGAAACTTGGTGAGTTGGAACCAGACCAGATATTGGAGGTACGCTCGCGCGTTTCCAATACCCGAGAAGGCTTCTCCCTGCACATGCAACAACTCTCCGCGGGCATTCAAGAACGCGCGGACGGCGGCGCGGATATCGAAGAAATCCGCAAATACTCACAGTCCGTGGTCGAAACTCAACTCATCCCCGACTACTACGAATTCAAACGCCAGCTCAGGCCAGAACGGCTTGGGGTCGCTGGCCGTGTGCTCGACGTTGCCGGTAGGATCTCTGAGATCGATTCGGCGTTCTGGACCCCAAAGTTCTACGGCGATTTCGTGAAGGCCATTGGCGCCGGCGTTCTTGGCGAACTCAGCGGCAAGGATGGCCTCACCAACAAAGCCCAGGCTTACAAGTTCATCCGCACCCTTGAAGGCCACAAGCTACTCAAGGACGACTGACAACCGGCTAATATCTTCTGCGCGAGGTTTTGCGGAGACTGCTACCAAGTTCCCGAGGCAATACTCCTGGCGTGATCACAACTACGCTTAAACATCTCGTCATCACGCGGACTTTTCAGCTGGCCTTTATGAGCGTCGAGCCCTCTATCGAAAACCTCGATGAACTCATTCAGATTTACCCAATCCTTCTCGGCCATGTGTAGTGGCCAATCATAGTAAACAACCCCGTTGCGTTCTGTTGTTTCACCAAGCCGATCGGCGTCGATTTGGTAAAATCTCTTCGGGTTTGTTGATTCGATCCCTCGCCGCTCCAGGCGCCATTGCGAATTCTCGAAGTATGTTTGCTCCGTCATGCTCGGTCCTCCCGCCGTCCAAAGCGGATTATATGGTAGTACCGACACAAACAAACAACCACTGGCTTATATTGGCACACGACTGGAGAACGACGTGACATCCGATGAAGGGCAAAAATGAGCGGCTACTGGAGGCAAGTTTCTAGCCGCGCAATCGCGACCGGGCGCAGATTGACGCGTATCGATACGCCGTTTCACATTGGTATCTTGGTCGTTGGCCAGATCGTGTGGGCGTGTATCTCTTGGTGGCTCACACCCGAAAACGATCTGGTTCCGCGTATCATTGCCGCAGCACTGCCTTTCATTCTCGTTGTGCTCCTCTATCCGCTTTTGTTCGTCATCGAGATCAAGCGCTGGCACGAGGAGCTTGTGGATCGGTTACGAGAAGCCGACCAGCAGATGTCAGCAATGCTAAGCGAACCTGTCCCCGACATGCCTATCCGCGATCTTTTTTTGCATATCGATCCGCACGTGTACGACAAAGACCTAACGTACTGGGCTTGGGTGCCTGTTGGATTAGAGATCCGAGACAAGCTTGCCACGGGCAGACTGGAGTCTTGGGGTCGCCTGTACAACCACTTAGCACCCTTAAGGCCGATTGATGCATCCTACTGGGAGGGAGCAGATTGGGACTATCAACTGCTCGGCGAGAACGCCACACAGCTGATCCATTGTAAAACTGAGCCAGAGGATCCAAGCATCGAAGAGTACTGCGATGTCATGGTGTCAAAACAGCAGGTAAATATTTTGTGGCCACAGGAATCCGTATCTGCCATCTAAATGGTCGAAAGACTAGCGGTTTTCCGGCGGCAAAAGCCTCAGCGCGCCAATGACAAGATCCGCTGTTGAACCGAATACCGAAACCGTCTACGCGCCCCATGAGTAGCTCAGCATCATACACTCTCAAACACAATGTCGCCTTCCTTGTTGATAAAGCAGCCGTTGCGCCTCAGGTTTGGAGTCGATCCTAAGGAATTGCGAGCGAATACGGGAGTGCATATTCCGCCGCTCCTTCGGGCAGACGGCGTCCTAAATGCGTCAATCGATCTGCTTCGTGCTTCATCAGCGAGCGATCTGCATTTCTGATATCCACCTTCGTCAGAGCTGGTCAACTCTGGGCAACTATCACGCAACGGAAACAGATCCAAAACTTCGCCGCCGAAATCGATTTCGAATACGCTAAAATATCGTGGCGAAACATTCGATGAGCCTTCGACTTCAGATAATTCCTGCTCCTTGGTTTGGTAATATTTCATCTCTTCAATTGAGGTTTCTTCTTCAAGCGCTGCATAGAAGACAGCCTTTTGACCGCTCGTAAATCGAGTTGGCCTGAACGGAGTGGGGTAACTTGGGTTCGGTTCAAATACGCCATCAATAAGTTGTTCTGACTCAAAAACAAAGCCAAGCTCCCGCAGGCGCTCTTGGATTTCTGAGAAGCTTTGGGGGCTTATTCCCCGCTCCAGAAGTCGTCCTACGCTTGAGTCACCAACGGAAGCGAGGCGAATGACCGAGTAGTCTTCGTGTTGTGGGGTTAGATGTTCCAGCATTCAGACTAGACCTCGGGCAACTTTCACACGTGCGACCACAGCTAGTAGGTTTTGCATCGAACCTTCAAGCATGTGACTCATTGCACTTGCGTTCCCGAAATCAGCCTTTGGGGTATTAAGCCATTGGAGCTCAGCATCCCTGTCATCATTAAATAGGTCGCCCAATCCGACGCTAATCCCAATAACAAATGCCATGCGGTCTTTCAGATCGCCAGTTGGCGGATGAACCTGGCCCGAGGCTATGAGGTCAAACAGTCCCATCTCACTCTCAAGGTGCAACAGCCTTGCGCGTTCAATTCGGTTGAGGTTCCAACGTTGACAGATTTTGTTGAAGCCATCTGCAAGGCCTGTCGGCAATTTTGATGCTGGTTCTGACCTAACATCCCTATCATACTGAAAAACCAAACGTTGGCCCAAAAGGTTACCTCTGACTTTCGCTTCATAGGATTGGGCAGTGAACTCTTGCCGCAGTACTTCAACCCAGCGCGTCAAAGGAACGATCGTAGCCGCCGGCGGTCGTTGATCTGCATTCCCCTCAAGGCTCTTCCTAGCCTCATTTCGCGACAAATCATCGTCTCGATTAAGGTTTTGTAGCATTGCTATCACCCTCAACATACTCAAGTTGAAGCAACTCCAAGATCATACCTTCTATATGTCGCACCAGTTTAAACTGCTGATCCGGTGCCTGCCTGCCTGTCAAATCGTTGATCATAATTGAGCGGTCGGTAAACAGACCACCGGCAACATATTCGGAAAATTCCACACCGACCCTACAATTCCATTTACTATTTTTATCAACTATCCGAAACCTAATTGCCGGTTCGATTTCGACTAAACCACTGTTCTTGCTGCGTTTTTCGATGTCTTTGACAGCTCCTGCAGCAAGCAAATCACGGGCGGTTGCACCACCAGTTAGTGCCAAGTGATGGTTTGCATCAGAACGAATAGAATCAACACGAATCTCCGAGAATTCATTTAGGACAGCTGCGTAAGTCTGCAAAATTATCGCATCTACGTATGCTGCTTGATCGCCGCCAAAATAGGGAAATGTTGCGACAAGGCTATTTGACGTCAGCTCTAGCGTGTTTGCGCCACCTAAAACACGAAATCCTGCTTTGCAATCTCCTAGCGACATTCCATTTGCTACGAAAAAGTCATCTGGCCGAATTGTCACAGTTCCTTTGAGTGCTGAATAGACGGCATTAAAAAACCGCGCAGGAACATCCGCGTTCCAAGCCAAGATCGGGACTTCAAATGTGGCAAACGACCCAATCGAGCACGATATGGCACGCACAGAATTCATACTTGTGTCCACATCCTCATGAAAAAATGCAACCGATTTGTAGTACAAGTAGCGATCGATATCGCATCATACGTCGATCATGGGACCATTGTCATCTTCCCGGGCGTTTATCGTTCCAGGCGGCGCCCCGACTCGGTGGATCAAACAAAAAGCAAAACGGGGTTTCCGCGCCGTTTTTCGCGAGCATTAGGCGTGACGATTGGCTCGCTACCTGGCTCCCGCCAGTGCAACTCATACTTCTGCGATGGTAGGTGATTTGCGGCGGATTTTGGCGAGAAATCTGCCACTGTCAAGCAGGGAACATCAGATCTGATCCGCCATACCAACTGGCCAAAGAAAAGGCATCGGAATCCACAACTTATCACCTCTCGTTCTTCCTCACCCGAAGATCTGCTGTGACAGGGGCGCGTTGAAGTCAACATTTCTAACCGGCATGGTTCATCACTGCCTCGTAGTTCACGAAATCCACACCGCCCAGGTTGATGACGGCACCCGGAATGTGCCCAGCCTCATCGGACATCACTCCAACCGCTTGTGATCCGTCATGGCGATAAGTGAAGCTGTAGACCGGAACACCGTTGCGAAGCTCACCAATGCGGCGGATATTTTTCTTCAAACGGCGGTCCGACCCGAAGATTGGCAGAGCGCCGAGGACATTGCCGGCAAACCCGAACAGGCCGTTGGCGGTTGACGAGGCATTTGCCAATTCCGCTCTGTACGCGTCCTGCATGTACTGACCGATTGGCGCCGCTGCTACGCCAGTCTGCAGCGGCGGCGTGAAGCTCGGCATCAACAGTTCAGAGCCACTCATCAGAGAGTTGATCTCTGATATCGGCAGACCGCGAAGATAGGCTGCTTCCTGCAGTTCATTCTGTCGCAACTGATTTTGCCTATCCGCCGCACCCTGATCGAGGGCATATTGCTGCGCCAGATACTGGTTCAGCGCCGCCTGCTGTTGCGCCAGGTTCTGGTTGTTCTGCTGAGTGACGCCCGCATTGAAACCGGCCAAAGAAAGCTCACCAGCCAGGTCTTGCCCATAAGCGGCATTGTTGAACGCCGAGGCCGCCGCAGCGTTGTCTATCTCGGCCTGTGTGGCAGCGTTGTTAAACCCTGTTGAAAGCAGTTCGTTCTGCAAGCCTTGAGCAAGCGCCGCGTTATTGAACCCAGTCGCAGCAAGCTCGTTCTGGAGTCCTTGCGTAACGATGTCGTTGTTGAAGCCAGCCTCCGCCAGTAGAGCGTCGTTACTCGCTACCTGCGCCTGAAGGTCAAGGTTCGCTTGTGCAATGGCCAAGTCGTTCGCCACTCGCGCCGCCTGGTTGTTTACGTTGCCCATGCCAATGGTATAGGCGTTGTCGATGGATGCGCCTTCGTTGGCGAGAGAGCCCCTACCCAGTTCAAACTGGTTGTTGACGCCTGCTGCCTGAATACCAAGTGCCGTCTGGTCTGCCATTTGGCCAACCCGCTGGTCTTGAGCGCGGTTTCTAAAGTCACCCATGGCCAACAGTGCGTCGTTGCCGAAGGCTGCATTCTGCAGCGTTTGCACATAAGCCTGTGCCTGTGCTTCGTTGCCAAACCGTGCGCGGGCCTCTTCAAGCTGAGCGTTCTGCAGAGCCTCAGACATGCGCATCTGCGTCTCGGCGACGTTCTGGCCGAACTCTTGCCCTTGTGCTTGGTTGTTGAACGCCGCGTTTTCCAGACCAAACAGACCGCGTGCCTGCGCTTGGTTGAAGCCCTGCCCTTGTGCGCCAAGTCCATATTGAGCGGCAGCCAAGTCCAGCCCAAACAAACGGGATTGTTCCTGTCCGCCAGCAAGTACGGACTGCATAACGGCGTCGTTCTGTTGCTCGCGAAGCTGCCGGAACTGCCTGTCGTAAGCTTCCGTACCTGGCTCAAGTCCTTGGTTGCGCAGCTTCTGGTCTAGGGCCGACTCCATCTCGGCAAAATGCCGGTTGTAGCGCGACATAATAGCGTCTTCGACTGCGTTGCGCTGCGTCCCGTAGTCGTTAACGCCAAGCGTCGCCTGAATGTCGCCTACGTTATCGAACGTACCGCTGCCGTCATACCGCTCAATCTCGCCAGCATCGGCTATTTCGCCGCTTACACGGTCTATCCGGAATTCGTCCCGCAATGGCCCTATCTGGCCACCCTCGGTGTCAAGGTTGACGGTGTTTTGGATACCCTGTCCAGCACCCGGCACATTGCCTGATGCCTGCTGCAGGTTCAGGTTACGAACATCGAACGTATCGGCAGCGTTGCGAAGCCCGATGCTGGTACCGCTAGAACCGCCGCCACGGCCTACACTAACGTTACCAAGCTGCACGCCGCTGTTGAGAGACACTTGCGACAGTTCGCCGGGTGCCGATACCTGTGTTAGCTCTCCGGGTGCTGAGACGCGGCCAAATTCTGTGTCGGCGCCATCGTAGCCGTAGACAAGCGAACCTTGAGGCCCTTCATATCCCCGTAGTGGCGTGAAGTTCAGTGCGCCTGTGTCAAGCTGTGGTGCCTGTGCAGGGCCTGCCCATGGCGTGAGGCCGCTAGTATCGAGGCCATCCGACAGATAGTCGCCAAGGAAGTCTGAGCGCTCTACAGCCGTCCCAAGTAGGTTGGCGGATGTCTGCTCCGTTAAATCCAGCAACTCTTGCTGGTTTGGCGATAGGGTAATGACGCGGTCGCGAACTGGAACTTCGCGTGACTTGCCTTGGCTATCGACAATGGTGCGCGTTCCTTGGTCGATATACTCGACCGTGCCAGTCGGCGTAATTTCCGTCCTGTTATTCAGCAAGTCCGTGGCAATGGCGCTATCGATGTTCGCGCCAGCCTGTGCATCGGCTTGTTGGTACGGATCTGGCGGGGATGGAGAACTTACCATGTTCAGTCTTTCAAATAGCGCGCATCGTCGCGCAACATGCCGTAGACCAAGGCATCGCTTTTGCCGTCCAAGCCATGGCGAAGCTTGCCCTCTAGCTTGAAGCCCATCTTTTCAGCAAAACGGCGGGATCGCTTGTTTTTCGGGTCAATCAGACACGTCACGCGCGTCAGCCCCACTTCGTTGAACGTCCAGCGCATCAATTCCTGCAAGGCCCTGACTGTTGCGAAGGGCCGAAGGCCATGAAGCTGCTGGGTGTCGACGTATATCGAAACCTGCGCGTCGAAGCCCTTGTAGTCGGACATTACCAAGCCACCGTGCATGACGTTCTTGTCATCCACAAATGCCACCGCTCGATACGGCTTTATCGTGCCTCCAGGAACCAAGCCGGCCATGTTGGGAAACTGTTCGAGGACATAGTCCGCAACCATTTCCTCAAAGCCGCGATGGCCGTGGACAACCTTCACAGCACACTGCCCGGTTCAAAGAATATTTCCGCCGCCTTCACCTTGAACACCTCAAGGCTGCTCGACTCTATCTGCATGTATAGTGCACCGACGATACCGATACCGGACACGCCTATCGGCTGCGAATAAGCGATGTTGACGCCGGACCAGTCCGATGTATCCCAGTCGCCAGCATCCCACTGTGTGCCTGCGTTGGCGTCCTTCAATGTCGGTACGTTCGATAGCGGAATGACGCTGTAGTCCGTCATCATCTGAACAAGCGGCGCTGGCGTAGCGTCGGCCTCCATATGCGGCCGAACCATGTTGAATTTCTTGTTGCCAGCGTAGTTGAAGCGTGACCATGACCACAGAAGCCGGCCGGTTATTGCCTCACCTGCATCCGAGACCGCGTCAGCGACATCTGCCTTGTAAACCGCGCCGTCCGACGCTCCATAATACAGAGTGCCGTCTAATTCCGCCCAACACACCGCTGGCAGTTCTCGGAACCGAAACCACGCGCCTTCGTTCAAGATGTATTGCCTATACGTCTCCAGTCCCACATCGACCGGTACGTTGAACATCAACCAGCCGCGCGCTGTGTAGAGGTGTACCTGCCAGCCAAAGGACGAACCATTCTCGATGGCCTCGGCTTTGAAGTCGGCCCTTACCAGTTCGGCGAATTTCTGCTCTTCCGTCGCGACCGCGTTCATCAGCTCCGAACATGCCACAGGACCGGCGCGAGTTAGAATGACCAGTTCGCCACCGTATTTGGCCATACAGCGCGATCCGATAGGCCGGGCTGTCTTGTATATCCCAATAAGCGCATAGTTACTGGCGGGATCCGTGCCGCCATATATGAGTACCTCGCCTTCGGACGTAACAATGACGAACAAGTCATCCTGCCCATCACCGGCATCGAGCGACCAGGAGGACGCAGCCACAAGTGAACCGCCGTCCTTGCACAGTGTCCCAAGCGGGAATTCGGTTGCCGCTCCGGACACGGCATTCGTCGCCAGATACCAGAGCGACAGCGTGTTCTTTTCGATGAAGAACAGCCGACCCTTGTGCTCTGTCACGAACGACAGGTTAGAGCTTGTGACACCCGTTATCGTTGGCGCTGTCCATGATGTGCCGTTGTAGTGCCTGACAGTGTCCGCGCCATTGGCAATAACCAGAAAGTTGCCGGACGTGGTGCTGTACATGACGTGCGACCACTGCGCACTGGTGAGGCTCGATACGACCGCAGAACCCATAGCACCGGCCGTGGTGGCATCGAATATGGACGCATTAGCAGCCGCAAATAGCTTCTCTGAGCCCGCGGACGTATATGGCATCAGGCTTTCAACGCTGGCACCAGCCCCCGTTGCGTGGGAGTTGGTGCCGTTGCGCAGCGTCACCTCGCCATTTTCACAAATGAAGTTGTCAAGCTCCTGCGCAAATTCGGTTGACTGCACCTCTAGCCGGTCGCGGGTATTCAGCCCTCGCCATGGCGCAGTTATGCCCACAGTGCGCGATGTCTGACCGCGCCTGTTTTTGTCCCTCAATGGCTGAAGCATCACGAAACGGGCCAGCTACCCTCTTGAACTTGCGGAGTAAGTGCACGGCGGCGCATGTTTGTGCGCCCAAGGTCCATGACGCGCGCGCCGCCATCATCGCCTATAAGGCGCTTTTTCTTTTTCTCATAGGTACGGAACGCTTCTGCGTAGTCGAGGCCCTTCGCCTCGTTGTAGCGCCAGATAGCGCCCAGTTTCAGCAGCCCCTCATCGAACAACACAGTATCCGTGTCAGCCGCAAACGCGATGGCATCCGCCGTTCCATCCGAGTCGGTGTCCACCCAGAACTTGCCGATGTACTCGTAGGCCATCGAGTCGCCAGCTTGTGGGTTCGGCACCATCAATATGCTATCGCCCCGCATCCGGAAGGCATCAACAACCACGGTCGCGGTCAAGCTAACCTGCTGCTGCCACTCCTGCGGCGTGAGTGGGCCAACAACTTCACGCTTCCGTGTTCGGTTGAAAAACGTGTGGTCTATGAAACGTCGGAAGTCGGATGGTACCGCACTTGTTTGTGTCTCTTGCGCCACGGCCGTAAAGGTTTGCTCCTTTTGCAAGAATTGCCAGTCGAATTCGTCAACGAGTTCCTCACCCTCCTGCTCCACAAAGCGACGAACACGCTCTACGTTGTCGTCCTGGCTGGTCATGACGGCCGTTGGCACCGGTAAGCCAATGCCACGGCAGGCGTCTTGGACGATGGTTAGGAGGGTCATGGTTTAAGCGGCTTCCGTAGCCGCTTCGGTCTCAGCCTTGCGCGGACGGCCGGGTTTACGCTTGGTAGGCTCTTCCGGCTCCGGTTCCGGCTTCGTCATCTCGGCAAGCATGGCCTGCATTTCGGTAAGCTGCCGTTGTGTATCGGCCAGTTGCTCATCGCGCTTCGCCAGTTCGGCCTGCAGCTCCTCGCTGTTCGCGCGCTTGGACAGGAACTCCTTGGCAAGCTCATGCCACCGCGAAACATTCGGGTGCTTAATGCCGCTCACTTGATGACTTGGAACGGCAACGAACGCTTCAATGGTGTATATCTTCAGGTCTTCAAGGACTTGCACCAACTGGCTGTCTACACCTTTCCACTCATCAAAAGCGGTCCCGTCTTCGGTGCGCTCCTTGCCCATTTTGTAGCCATCATAATGGGGCTCAACCACAGCCCATTCCGGCATAGGCTTCCGACCTTTGGCCGGGTTACCCTTCAGGCGTGCAACTTTCTCAATCGTCTTCGGCTCGTAGCGGTCGCCAACACGGGTCCACTCCACGAAGTCGATGTCCTTCGTCTCGCCGGTCTTGAGGTCAATTCTCGTCTCCGTCCAGAAGCGAAAGAGGCCAATTTGCGGACGCTCTTGGTGTTCTGTCCGCTGATATTCTTCTTGCGGGCTCGTCGGGTCCATGTACATGCGTTTTTCTCCAATGGCAGGCCGTCGCCTGTTTGGTTTGAAAGAAAAACGGGGCCCGAAGGCCCCATTCATTATTTACTGGTCGGCGAAGGTCGGCGCAGTCGCACCCACCACATGGCCGCTCAATATCCAGTTGGTGCCGTCACAGACAACACGAACGCACGTGCCGACATCAGGCACCAGAACGTTCAGTTTCGAGTTGCTGTTGCCGTCACCGGCTACCGGCACAACCTCATCGCCGGCGGAACCGGCGTCAGTATCCAGGTGCACAACCCCACCAAGGTAGAAGTTGGTATTTGAGCCTGTATCAAGCTGCCAGTCCTGCGCATCGGGCGATGTCCCACCGTAGATAAAGGTGAAATCGAGGCCGGACTTGGCAGTTGGCAGACTGATGACGATGTCCGCCGTGAGGTTTGACAAGACGTGGATGAGACCGGTATTCCCAGCCTCTACCGCGTAAGTCGCAGCATCCGCGATGCTGACGATACCGGAATGAATGCCAATGTTCATTTTGTTCTCCTTTCCGGCTTAGACCGCGTCAATGAGCACGCCTTGCAGCGAGCGGTTCGAGCAGCACATTTGACCCATCCACAGAAGCGTCACGACTTCGGCGTCCTGGTTGATGGATATCTTCTTGTCGGTCGGCGTCCAGTCGGCGTCCGGATGCACTCGCAGGGACAGATAGTCCGTGTTGATGAAGTACATCTTTTCTGCCGTAGCACCGAAGTTGTCGTTATTATCGTAAACAACGTCAGCACCATTGAACTTGAGCGACTTGAAGGTGTCCGGGTTATCGTCCTTGGTGTAGCGCTGAATGTCCGTCAGCGAGTCCCAATAGGCGGAATAGAGATCCCGCGTGGAGACGATGATATCCGGCTGGTCAGTACCGCGTGTACACGCCAGATAAAGGTCCAGCATGTCGTTCTTGATGTCCGCGTACGTATCCGTGCCATCCAGTTCTTTGAACTGGTTCTGCCAGAACGTGTACGTTGACGAGTTGATACCGCCGACAGTACCGGTGCCCGCATTCTGGATGATATGCGCAAGTCCACCCATCTGGTTGGACAGAGAACCGGACGAATAGATGTCCAGCGACATCTTGTTCGAAGCGGTTCGCATCGCATTCTTCATGCGCGCCTTCACCAAGTTGATGAGTGCCGACTTGCCCGAGTTCATGCGAAGCTCGCGGCCGGACGCCACAACCGAAACAGCGGACTGTACCCAGTCGTATTTGGCGGCCGTCAGAACATCGGACTGACCAATGTTCAGCGTGTCATAACCGCTGTAGCGCTGGAATGTGTTGTTTTCGGCATAGTCAAGCGGTTCGACGATTTCATAGCCGCCGCCTGAGTACTTGGTGATACGCTTCTTGTCCTTCATGCGCCGGTAGAGCGCATTGTGACCCGAAACGTTGTCGGCAATAGCCGTTGGATGGTCACGGAGAGTGGTAGTCACCAACTCCGTAAACACGGAATTTGGGGAAGCCATCGGTTATCCTTTCTGAAGGGCTACCCCGCTCTGAGATCATGCGTTTGCGAGTATCGCTTCCAGGCGTTGTGACATTGCGTCTTCATCGAGGAAGTCGCCTGTTGTGACCGACGCCACGTTTGCCCGATTCCCGCCGTTGGTTGCAGCTTTCCGTTTGGCGTCCTTGGCCGCACGCGCCTTTGCCGCAGAGTCCTGCTGCGCTTTCAGACGTGCCGCCTCATCCGCCCTGGCCTGCTCTGCGGCCCTTTCGGCTGCCGCCAATTCGGCGCGGATCGTCGGGTTTGCGTAACAGGCCATATCATAGGCGCTGTCCAGACTATCAGCCTGTCCAGTCTGGATAAGGGCCACCATCGCACCGTGCACTTGCTCGTAATACGGTCGGTCTTCCTTAGCCAGCCATTCTTCGATTTGCTGATTGCTGTGCTCTTCGGCTGCTCGTACTTCCGCAGCCTGTTGCGCTTGCTGATCTCTTTGCGAGTTCAAGACTTGAGCCTGTAGACGTTGGTTGTTTTCTACAAGCTGCCTCAATGCCGGGTCCATGTTCTGGTACGCCGGCCCAAATACTTTCGGAAGGTCGATGCCATACGTCTGAGCGATCGCTGCAATACCCTTCAGTGGATCTTGGTCCAGAATGGCTTGCGCTTTCATCAGGGACTCCATGCCCTGCTCTAGCGTTACGCCATGCCGGTCAAAACTCTGCTGGTACTTGCTGACCACATCGATAATGGGACGTGCCCTTGCGAGTTCATTGCCCTGCTTAGAAAGGCGTTGCTGGGTCTCCAACTCCCGCTGGGATACATATTCCTGCATCTGCGGGTTCAGAGTGGCCCATTGTTCAGCCATTTCCTTCGACCAAGAGACGGGTGCAGCGATGGCAGCCACTTCGGACTGTTCGCCTTCTTCGCCTGTGGGCTGGTCGGTTTCATCAGCACCTTCTGGTGCCAATTCTTCTTCGCCTTCACCGGTCGCGGTTTCCGCGCTCTCTGGTTCGGCGTTCATCTCATCGAATTTCGCGCTCAGACGGTCATCCAGGGACATTTTTGAGTCCGCTGGTGTCTCGGGTGGCTGCGCGGCACTCGCATCTGTGGCGGCCTCTGTATCGGCCACAGCGGTATCGTTCGCGGCTTCTGCCACGTTGGTTTCGTCTGTCATGGGTTATCCGTATTTTGAGTTGCGCTCCGTGCGACCATCATAAATAATGAGAGCGGCCGCCCTACAATATCTATCACTCCGATTTCACTCATCCAGAAAAACACTTTTCTTATAACAATTTTGCGGATAATTTATACTTATGAAAAAGAGGTATTTCTTCATAGGGACATTTGTTCTAGGCGTCACCGTTGGGTCGATTCATGGCTTGAGTCTTTCTCCCGCGTCCGCTGCGGTACTCCAAATAATCGGAACGATTGCTGCTGCTGCAGTTGGGCTGGTTGTAGGAAGTGAGAAAGATTATTCCGACGCAGTCGAGATGAAGCAAATCCTGCCTAGCATAACCGCAATCATTTTTACCGTTATTGGCGGATACTGGATCGGCTGGACGGGCGTCAAAACATGGCGAATATACGACTATGCTCTCCCAACGTACTTTGCTGAGTATTCCGCCGGTCAAAGGGTAGATGCTTACCGACTAGTTTCGATCGGTCGCGCACTTGGTGTACCTAGACATGCTACACTCGAGCGAGCCTCCGAATTGCTTGAAAACCACAGTACCGATACGCGCCTAACGCCGCTGGAAGAACTGCTTGTGATCCACCTTGCAGCAACTGAGGCCGGAAATTGCAAATCTGGTTTCAATGGCTCAAGCGCACTGCTCCTCAGTCTGGAGGCGCTTAGCGATTTGCTCGAAAATGCAAACGTCATGGTACTTAAATTCGATTCAGGCAATTTCAAAAAGAGTCAAGTTCTACTGCTGCGTCTGGACGCACGCGCGCTACCGCTTCCCGACGCCGTAGAGGGATTTGCAGACTTACTTGCAAAAGCGGGCTGTCGAACCAGCAAACGGGATTTGAGAAGAATCAGAGCTCTCGACTTTTCTCTTCGTGGTTCGGTTTCAAACCTTCAAGAAGAGATTGAGAGATTGCTCAAATCTGCGCCCGAACTGAGCGAAGTCGTACTCCAAGGTCCGAGGATCGAAAATGAAACTCTCCCGTAACACTGTCACAATTTCCGCCGGCATAGTTGTATTCGCGCTTATTTGCGGAAATGGTGCTTCTCAGCAACAACCAGACATTGCCAACATCAAGTTTGATCCGCAGGAATTTCTTCACCAAAGCTACAGACTTGCGTTCGACAATCCTACCGACACAAAGAAGATGCCCAGCGCAGTGACTTCGGCACCGCCGAGTGTGCAGGGGCAATATAACCGTAGCCATATGTCCATGTGGACTCTCGGCTATAACGAAGGTCAATGGGATGACTTTCTACACGAAATGGAAGCCATACCAATCTCACCGCCAAGCGGCGTGGACCAACAACCAATCCAGCCCTCCAGAGCCACCTCCGCATGGGGAGGCCGCAACTTCGCAGCGCAGGAGTGGAAAGCGAGAGTAAACGCGTGGAAAAAGCGGCAAGAAGACGCCGGAATGATGACCTGCGACGCCGCCATTGGCGTTCTCTACACGCATGTCTGTAGCGATACGGAAAGCTGCGATATTGAAGCCGAGTACGAGTCGAAGTGTGCAAAAAAACATCATGACCAGAATGCCGCAAAGATCTGCGTTGCCGTTGTTGAAGACTATAAGGAAGCATGCTTTTCAGGGGATAGCGACATTTATTTTGACTTTAGAACACTTAGCGCCGGCGGAACCTCGAAACGCCCACTATGTAACGTAGTCTCCTTCAATCACCGAGGAACTGTAGCAACTGCCACGGCCCGGCACTGCGTTGATAATCGAAAAACGCCCGATCGCATTACATCCAGATTTCACCAAGACAATACTGACGGAACATCAAGCCTTGAATTTGATTTTACACGTACCACCGAGGGGCCATTTGCCGCTGTTGGGGACTTTACGTTTGTTAATTCCGATTATGCGAACCAAGTTCTTTTGACTAAGTCTGTGTTAGCGTCGGCACAGGCCACGGAATACTCACCCACTTTCTTTGCCGCGAACAGTGGTTTTGCACTGCTCAGAAATGAGGTCGTGGAACTTAACAATCTCGATCTTCCAACGTGGGGACTGTACCTAATTGATCTGAGTCCATTGTGTACGGTGGTTCAACATTCGGACGGTGAGCTACTGCATACCTGTCAAAGTAGCAAAGGAAGTAGCGGTGGGGCCTTGATTCAAAAAAATGAAACATGGCATTTTATAGTTGGCGTAAACACCGGTCGGTCCTCAAAAGACTCTCGGACGACGAATTTCGCCCAATTCGCAACACCAAGCGCATTTAGAGAATGAGCTGAATTCCGGGCGGCGCATACATCATGATCACGCTGAGATATCATTTGTTCGGCCTTGCGTACCGCGCCTCCAGCTTCGGGCTCTTGAAAACCGGCTCATACTCGGACGGGTCCACCTCTCGGCACCCGTTCCGTTTCAAGTCGTTTCGACGTGCTGCCTGCCCATCCACCCAGTAGTTGCCCAGCGGTGACTTGTACGGCTCCAGGTCGCTCTGAACCTGTGGCATTGCCACCGGCTGGCTTGCCCAGTCATTCGGTAGCATGGGTTCGCCTGTATGCTTGTTGACGAACTTGCCGTTGCGGCGGACATAGACAGTCATCCGCTCACGAACCCCGGCCTAATGCCGAATTCCGCCGCCTGTTGGTTCTCGATGGCCTGCCCTTCGTTCTCGAGCGCTTGCTTCTGAACGTCCTGTTGCTTCTTCTGCATATCCAGAACGGTGGCCTCCTTCTGCAATGTGCGTGCTTCGTTCTCCTGTTGCTTGGCCTGTGCCGCGCTCTGCTGTTGTTGTGTTGCCAATGGCCCGGCCATCTCACTGAATTTCGCCAGCAAGTCTTCAACCTGTTTGCCAACTTTGAACCGGGACGAGTAGGCTTGATACAGCGCTATCGGTAGTTCGGCTGGTATCATCTGCTGCTGAACCATCGGCCCGAATATCTGCGCGAACTGTGCCGATGCAGTCAGAAAGTCGTTCCATGCATCCTGGTCGCGGGTTCTGTCGGCCTGAATGGTGCTGTCCGTCTCGATGTCGATAAGATACCGGCGCTGAATGTCAGACTTCAGCAGTTCGAACACCTGAGCCATCATTTGCTCGTGCGCCTGCATCTGCATTTGGAACTGCTGTTGCTTCTGCTGCAGAGCTTCCGGAGGTTCTTGCGGGTTCGGTTGCCGCGGCTGTGGTGGCTTCTCTCCCGAAATGGCCAACAGCGTGTCCGGCTGGAAATGCTCGGCCATAATTTCGGCCTTCAGCCTGAACAAGTCCCGCCAAAAGCGTTGAACTTCGTTCTGCGATATTTGTATCTTGAGCGAGCCCCATTGCGCCTTGAGCTTCTGAGCGCCCAAGGTTTCGGTTGCTGCACTCGCACCGCGCATGATGTCCGCAATGCCCATCTGCTCAAATATGGTTTGCTTGATAACCTCACGCTGCTGAACGAGCTCGCGAATGACGACAACCAAGTCGTTTAGCGGCATCGTCCAGATGGCCCGGTCCAAGCCCCCGTTGTTGTTAAGGATGGCCATGGCCTCGCTCGAAGGCATGAATTGCCCTTCTTCGAGGTTTTCGAGGCTATCTAGCTCCGCAAGCTCAGCAGCCCGCACACCCCGAAACTTCGCCATCTCCGTCAGCTTCAGGATGCGGTCGGATATCCTGTCCAGTTCCTTCGCCTGCCGCTCGTAGATGCTGTACGGGACGATAGGAACCATTGTCCCTGGCTGGTTCAGAACCTGCAGCGGACGAGGCAGCGGGAAGAAGTTGGCAAGCTTCAGCGGGTCCGGAATAACGGCCAGCGGCCCAGCGTCATAGCCTTCGGTGACATACACAACTTGCCGGCGCTGTTTGTCCCATACCTCCCAAACCGCAGCGCAGCGAAACACGTCCTTCTCGCGTGTGGCCTTGTCGTCCTTCTCTTCAGCAGAACCGTTTGTTGAGCAGTCCAGTCGGACTTCGTTGACAATGACCGCAACCTGCTCAGGCTGTAGCCGCTCGTCCTTGCTCACCAGTTCGAAAAGCTCGTCCTTGGTGTAGAACTTCTGGATGGCCACCCATGGGACTTGTTCCCAATGCGTACCGGGGCCGCGACGAAACCTGTCATACGGCACGTATTCGCACTTCACCTTTTCCCAGACGAGATATTCTTCAGTCTGCGGCTTGCCATCCTGCCCAAGAACCGGCTGGCCCATTTCGTCCGTCATCGGGCGCGTATCAAGCAGCGGGTCGTATTGAACACTCAGAACACCACGGCCTGTTATCGTGAAATCCCGTATTCCCTTCTCCGCGACTTCCTGAGCGTCGTACTCGTCCATCTCGTAGGACAAGCCACGCTCAAGCATCTGCGCGCCTCTACGGGCAACCTCGTCCCTGTCATTGAACCTTGTGCGAATGTCAGGGACTGGCAGGCTGTTGAAAATGGCCGGGACGATGGTTTCCGTGTTCGAGTGCAGGATGTTGAAGGCACCGCCTTTTTCACCTGTGTAGACTTTCCATGTCTCTTCGGCCTTCTTGCGCCAGTCCTTTTCTTCGTCCGATGCGGCCTGAATGCTGTCGAGATAAAACGTGCGGATATCAGCGGGAGAGCGTAATTCGCGTGTGCTCTCGTATGTGCCGTCTGTGCGTTCAGCCATCGCGTTTCTTATGCCCGTCTATGATGTCCTTGACTGTCGGCAGCCGTGCCTTCATCTGGCCGTCTGTCGCCGCAACCGGGTATTTCGGCTCCACCTTCGTCTCGACTGGCTCAGGCTTAATGCCGCAGTTGATGGCGTATTCGCCGAATGCATCCGCACCATGTGAATTCTCGTCATGCAATGGCGTCGTGTACGTCTGCATCGAGTCGTTCCACTTGCGGGAATATCGACGCAGCTTTTGCAGCCCGACCTGCACCCGACCAGTGTCATTGAAGTAGCAGACCGGCAGAAGCTTCCTGACGGCGTTTATCCTGTCCGCAGGGTTGGTAGCCACGCCAATGCGCAATGGCTTCACACCAAGCCCCATGAGCGTCAGAGAGCGTTGTTTCGCACCCTGCCCCCACTCTCGCACCTTCACGTCATGCGGTACGAAATGCTTGCCGTACGTGAATGGCTGGTCGCGGCCTATCTCTAGGCGCTGTGCCTCAGCCTCCATCACATCCGGGTTAAGCTCCGGAAGAGCGGCTTTGACGATATCCTCTGCGCCATCACCTGACGTTTCGTAGTAGTCGATGACAAAGACGTTGTGCCCGTCGTCCTGCAGGAACCAAATGGACGTGTAGTCGTCTACACCCAGATCCCAAGCGGTGTTGACTGGCAGTTCCGGATCGTATGGGAAGTCCCCGATGCGCCCGTCTTTCTCGGCAGCGAACAACAGCTTAGCATAGTACGCGCCTTCGGTGATATTCTCGTAACCGCCGCCCCATACGTGTTCTGCCAGTTCAGGATCGGCCGCGTAGTCATCATCCTTCTCTTGACGCAGCACCTGAGGGAACCACGGGTTGTCGTCCCAATTAACCTCCACCGAGATCATGTCGGACACCGGCCGGCCAGATCGGAAAAACTTGTCTACTGCATCGCTATCGTGGCGAGGATTCCATGAGAACCAAAGTTCGGAGCCCTCCTTCCGGATGGTTGGCCTAAGCAGCTTTAACGAATGCCCCGAAAGCGTCTGAGCTTCCTCCACCCAGGCAATGTCATAGCCTTCCAGAGACTTGATGTTCTCCGCGTTGTAGGACTGCATCCCCTTGAAGATAATCTGGCTCTCATTCGGGCCCCGTATCTCTTGGTCGAAAACCTCAAAGAATGAACCAAGCCCAAGCTTCTGTATTTTGTCTATGAGAAGCTGTCTGACCGAGTCTTTGATGGAGTTCTGAACTTCGCGGATGCAGGCTGCTCGCGTCTCCCGCCCGTAGCATTGCGAAAGCAGGTACTCAGCGAAGAAATGGCTTTTGCCGCCGCCACGGCCTCCATACGCGCCCTTGTACCGTGCTGGCTGTAGGAGCGGCTCCAACTTTTCGGGAACGCCAACAACAACCGCTTCGTCACTCTGGACGGGTGATAACATACTTGACTTTGGCCTTAATTGGCCTGCCGCCCTCGCCAGTCACCTGCAGGGGTAGAACCTTACCAAGAAGCGACATAAAAGCTGTTGGGTTCTTCTCGGCTTGCTCCTTCAAATACGCCGACAAGTCACCGTTGCCCGCATCGGTCGCCGCCTTAAGGATGGCGTCCTTGAGTAAAGCGGTGGTTTTGTTCAGTGCGCCCTTCGGACGGCCCTTCCCGGCTGCGGGAGGCTTTGCACTATCTCGCACTACTTTAGTGGCTTGGGCCATCGTTCGCTGTTCCTTTCGGATGGCAGCAAAACTTCCCATTTCGGGATGTTTCCTATTGAACTTCCCACCTTGGGAAGCTATATGCATATCATGCATGTGATAGCGAAAAAGGCGTTACGAGAGTTCTGGGAGAAGCACCCGAAAGCCAAAGTTTCGCTGCAGGACTGGTGGTCCACCACCACGAAGGCAGAATGGAAAACTCCGCAGGACATCCGGAACGTCTACCGCACCGCCGACTTCATTGCTGACAGCCGCGTTATCTTCAATATTGGCGGCAACAGCTACCGGCTTGTGGTTCGCGTTTCGTATGAGTACCAAAGAGTAATGATCAAGTTTGTCGGCACCCACGCCGAATATGACAAGATAGACGCGGAGACAGTGTGATGATGGATGTCAGACCGATCCTGAACGATGCTGACCTCGAATGGGCGTTGGCAGAGGTTGAGCAGTATTTCGATAACGAGCCCAAGCGCGGCACCGCCGAAGCTGACCGCTTTCTCGTGCTCTCCATCCTCATTGAAGCATACGAAGACGAGCACTACCCTATTGAGCAGTCCGACCCCATTGACGTTATTCGATCCATCCTGGTGGAGAACGACATGAAACAGGCCGACCTTGCCCAGTACGTAGGTACACAGGCTCGGGCTTCAGAGATCATGAACCGTAAGCGGCCGCTCACCCTCGCCATGATACGGCGCATCAGCGAAGGACTGCACATCCCTATCGGGGCGCTGACTGCCCCGTACCAGCTTGCAGCGGATGCAGCCGAGTAAGCTCTCCGGCTGTCTGCTGGACATTTTTGACGACCGTATTGTCGGCATGACATTCAATTAAGCCACAAGCTTAAGAAGACACGTCACCAACCGAGCCCCGCTACATCTATCGGGTATGTGGTCGTGACCGTATCTAGTTTAGTCTTTGTGAGATTAGCTCGATTTCGAGTATCTTCCTTGCGTCACTAAAGTCTGCTGGCGTCGGCAATACACCCTCTTCTTCGGGCCCAGGCGCAAAAGCGATTGTCAAAGTGTTCACGGATGTCCGGTCCAATTTCGCGAGACCGCCCGGACCCTTGAAATCTGACAGAGCCCACGTTGGCCCTGCTGAGTTTATGTTTCGCGTCACGGTAAATTCGACCGTTCCGCCAAATTCTGCTTTGCTTGACGGCAGGCCACCTGATGACCCCAATGGACCATCTACTGTAAACGAACTGGGAGATGAGAAATTGGCCCAAACCATATCTTGGATTCCCAGCTTCCCTTCCAGATTCGAGTACGCTTTGGACGGACAAGATCCATAGTCTGGATCTTTTTCTATCAGTCTTTGCAGCCTTTCTATCGAAAATGAAAGGTACTTGAAGGTGGTATGCGCGCGTTTGTTGGTCAAATTCAACTTCGCACCGATGGCAAGGGTTGACGTCACTGAAGGAAAATCAAGACTCGGCGCCAACTCGCCCGTATCGGTGACTTTTAGCGAGAGCTTCATTGCGGCCACGTAGTTTCCGGTGACAAGAAATGCGCCAGGGGCCGCCCGTTGATTTGTTGCCGGATCCTTCTTGATCATTTCGGCCAACTCACAAGTGATGCGCTGGACGATTGTTTGAGTGTCGGGACCGTATGAGTCGTATTTTACATTGTATCGAGGAACGCCACATCCCGTTAGAAGCACGCAAGTCACCAATATTCTGGTGGCCAGTCTAAGGGGTTTCGCATGCAGCTCGACAGCTTTGGCAAATTTATTGCCACTTCGGAAATGATCGGCGTACATTGCGCCGACTAGTCGCAAGAGCGATTTTCAAAAAATCTCGCGTGCCCATCATTGCCGAGATCATCAGCAATTAACTGGCAGGCAGCTTTTGTAATCTCATAGCAGGTTACTTGGGTTTTCGGTTGGTACCGCACCACCATGCAAGCGCCTGTTGGGCCCGAGCTGTATTTAGCCATTGCCTTATTTGCCAATGACCGAACCTGTTTTGCGGAAATCTTGTCTGTCACAGTTCTTCCCCCCGTCTCATCCTCCATTGCATACAATAGCTGATTTTCATCGCGATACAATAGATTTTTTTATTTATTTTGTCAGCTTAAGCTGCTATTACTCGAATTGAATGGTTCGATTTGCCCGCACCTTACTGGATTTGCGGAATGGTTTAACTTTGCTACGGCCAATCGTAACAAATGATTAACCAAGATATTCGGCCTAGCATTTCAATTCGCTAGTCGCTCGCCTCATTTCATGCGCCATGCTTTCGAAGAAGGATACCGTCTCCACCCTACTTCGTCCGCGCCCCGATAATTTCACACTCAATGGTGTCGGACGAATAAGCCGCACATTCGATGCGGCATCGAGCACAGACCAGCGGATGAAAGGATTCAGCCGCTTTCTTTGCACGTCGTCTGGATAGGTAAAGGAAATGGCTGGTTTGTTTACATGTGAGCGGTTGGCCCGCCACAGAATCAAAAAGCGCCCGGCCCTTGACGGACTGTGCGCTAATAACATTTCAATATCTGATTGGTGTACACTGTGTCAAGCGTCTTTTGCGTTGCTGATTTCTGACTGGAGGAAGGACAGATGGCAAAAAGCCCACAACCAAATTGGGACCGCTTAAAGTTCAATCGAGAGATGGCAATACGGAAGGCTGAGTTTAAGCTGACGAAGGCAAAGCTCAAGTTTGAGGCAAGTCGGCTGCGTCGTGTGGAAATAGGCATCCCTTTGCTTGTAGCGTTTCTAACCATAGCGCCTGCGGTAGCTACCAACCTCGTTCTGGAAATGCAGAGAGCGGGGCGCGAGAAGTTCGCCCTTGAGATGCGCCTGCTGGAGTCCAGATTGAGCTTTGAGTATGCCCTTCGGGAAGCAGCCCATGGGCTGGACGACGAAGGGACCACCACCGATGAGAGGATCACGGATTTAACCTGCGCGGGGATGCTTTATGCATCTACCAGCGGCGACGTGGGCAATATAGTCAGTCGTACTATCGACCGCCTAGCCTCTGATGATTCCAACACGCCTTCCGATAGCTCTGCGTACTCGGGGTCTGAAGCCCCCAAAACGTCGCAAGAGAGTGAAGACTGTTCTTAAGCTTGCCTGACAGCTTGTTTTGCTCTCGACGACGGGGTGTCAGCTGGCTTATGAACAAGCACTGACCGCAAACCTGCTCAACCAACCGATATCCTGCCGGTCCCAGTCGCGCATTCACGCCAACCAGCTCCCGCGCCGCATCCATCATCCTGTCGCCTATCGGGTCCGTAATGCCGCTGCCGTCCACTGGCTCACGCATGTAGTCGATAGAGCCGACACCGGCACCGCCTGCTGTCTCATATAGCCGCCTGAAACGGCCTGCAGCGGCCACTTGAGCCTCTGTGATGCCCGTTTGCTCCTTATGGGCATACATCCATGCTATCGGGCTCTCACGGGCGTTCATGACGGCCCTGATGCGCTTTGGGTTGCCAGAGCTTTCTGCGTGGTCTGCCGAAAACATTGGGTTATCGACATCAACCATGATGAAGTCGGTGCCCGTTGTCTGCCTTACCTTTTTCTTCTTCCGCCGCTTTGCCAAGGTGTTTCCCCTCGTTACCAGTGCCACCAGCCAGATATGATACCGCGCAAGGTATTCTCTCTGTCGCGCTCCGCTTTGTCGAACAGTTCGCGGCGGGAGATAGCTAGTTTTGTCTGTAAGTTGGCTGAGCGAAGAGCGTGCGCATTCGCCGTGAAGCGCTCAATGTCAAACCTACTCTTCTCGGCGTCCCGTTGTTCGTTCGTTTTGGACAGGAATTCTTTCAATTCCGACTTGGCTTGCGCAACCCTATCCCCACCCATGGCGGCTCGCGGCGGGAATGGATGAACCCCACCCGCAACCGGAATGGACAAGTAGTCGGCTGCCGACGCTTTCACCGCCTTCGGCCCCGCCGCTATTGCCCCGCCCATGGCTCCTAGGAAACTGCGACGTTTCATGGTTGGCCCTCTCGGGTACCGTGTTGTTGCGGAATACCCTTGCCCCTACCTTGCTGAAGGCGGCGCGTGTGGACGCACCACGAGCAACACGGCTCATCGTCCGACTTGGCGCGGCCTTGGATAAACTGCTTGATGGCTGGCGTGCGCCGAATTTCGTAATTCCCGCACACACACCGGACCACCCAAGCTTGACCACGGTTGTTTGACTTGATGTCTTTGGCGATACCCTTGACAGTTAAGCGCCCCATTCGAACACCGGCCAGATCCCGAAACCCCGGGTCTTTTCGTTCTTCCACAGTCGGGTTGCGAGTTGGTATAGGAACATCAGAAATGACCGTCGTAGGCAGGATATTGGCCTCGAAGTGCTCGCCTTTCGACGATACCTGACCTGCCACGCGGTCTAATGGTTGCAGTGGTGCGACAGTATCCCAGTCGGCCGACTTCATGGTGTCTATCTCCTATTCAGCCTGATACCGGCCTGCTGACTCGTCACGCATTTCTTTGAGAACGTCACGAAGTGGCCGTGCAGCATTGCGTATGGCTTCGCGTTCTGCGTCAGTCATGGCCTCTAGCTTGGCTATTTCTGCGCCTGCCCAGTCCAGTGCTTCTTGCGGTACGGGCCCTCTGCGCCGCATATCGCCTGCGCCAGGTGGTGGCTCTGGAAGGTGTCGGAAATGCGTGACTTCGCTATCCTTGAATCCACCCATCCATAAGCCGTCTTCCCACCATGTGTCATGGATGCGGAAGCCATGCTTGTGCCACAGGTCTACGACTGTGCCGTCACGTGGTGCTTTGGATATCACTTGCCAGTCGTTGACGTTGCCAACACCTTCGATGGCGGCCATCGCTTCCGGCACTGATTGTTTCCAACACTGTTCGATGTACTCGTCTCGTGTGGCCATCCGTCCAATGGGCGTTGCATCTGCGTGTCTGTCGTAGAATGCGCCTGTAATGGCGCGGGCTACACGTTCTAGAGTGGGCTGGTTCATTGTTCGACGCTCGCCTTGCCTGTGTCCCAGAAGTACCGACAGTTGCCGTTCTCGTCCGGCTTAAAGTCCGGTGAGTACGCCTGTCTGTGCTCGCTTGGACGAGTGCCACTATCCTGATGGCGGTAGCATCGAACGCGGAGCGGACAGGTGGCGTTAAGGCACATGGATATGTCAGGCATTAAACAAGCGCTCCTTGTCTTGTTTGGTTTAGGTGACAAAGACGGCTCCTATCTCACCCGCCATACCCGGCAGCCGCCGTTTTCCTGACGAACGGTAAATTTCATGTTGTGCCTTTTCCCGTAGTAAAAACCTGCGTTGCAGGACTTTTTGCTGGGGACAAAAAACGAGTCGCCAACCTTCATTTCTGCAAATGGATATCTCTTCCAACGATTATTCTTTGGCAGCGGGATACCCCTCTCAATGACAATTTCACCGGGCTCAGTCGGCTGGTGCAGTCGCTTGATGTTTGTCATGCTCGTTTCTCTTTCTTCATTTCACGCGCTTCGTAGTTCGCGTTCGTTCAAAACGTCGTTCCAGTCCTGACCAACCATGTCTGGCGGTTCGACAGTCACTCGCAACCCGTCCCGCACCAGTCGCTTGGCCAGTTCATGTGCCGCGTGCGTGCCAGTGAAGCTTTCGTCGTTGTCGGCGAATATTCGCACCCGTAATACGCCTTTTGGCGGCTGCCACTTGGCCAAAAGCGTGGCATTCAGCGCAGCCCAGACAGGCACCCTGAAGAGCTTGGACGCGCTCAAGGCTGTCTCAATGCCTTCGGCTATCCCAAGCGTTTCTGTGGCCTCTGAGAGCCGAACAGCGCTACCCGCTGGTATGGAGCCCGGCATGAGGCGGCGAGCGCTTTCCACGTTCGCTTTTTGCCCAACCATGGTGATGTACGTCCGGTGCAGCGAAACCGCCGTACCCTCAGCGTCGCGCAGCAACGCCAGCATGGCCGGATGGTACGTTGAGCCGTTTTCGTCGTAATACCGGCACTGGCGCACATAACGAAGTTCTTCGCTGATAGGCACGTCACCGCAACGGTTTTTCAAATAGCGCCATACCGGGTCGTGCGGCCGAACAGGCTGCGACTGCTTCCACAGCGCTATGTTTGCCTGTCGCGACTGTGCTGGCGTCAGTCCCGGACGAGTCTTGATAACCGGTGCTGAACCAATGTGTTCTTCTATCCGCGCAGCAGCTTGCTTGAAGTCAAAACCCTGCGTTTCCATGACGAGCCTAACGCCGTCGCCAGCACCGCAGCTATTGCAGATATAGGTGCCCGTGCCGTCCTTATTGTCGAAACGAAACCTGTCCTTACCGTCACGACAGATGGGGCATGGCCCATGCTTACCGCTTAGGTATTTAGACGACACGCCAACGGCTGGCAGAATGCCTTGCCACCGGCCGCGTGCACGCTCGCGAAGTGGTTCACGCTGCATTTTTGGCCCTGCCTTTCGCGTAGCGGATGTCTTGCGCCCTTACCCAACTGGTGACTTCAGGCGATATGAATTCGGTGGCTGGTGCGTGCTTCACCCGCTCGTCGTTCGGCCAGACTCCGAAGCGTGCCTTGTAGGCATGAGCCACCCAGCCAGGAGAACGGCCGCGCTGCTCTGCTACTCGCCGCAACTGGCCGATGAAGCTCACCTTGTCCTGCCAGTCGGTATCCCGGTTGCGCTTCTGCGCCACAGTCAGACGGCCTGTCAGTTCAACAAGCTCACCGTCCTGCGTGACGACTTCGGTTTGCTTCTCAGGCGCAAAGCCGCAGTTCGGACATTTGTGAACCTTGGCAGGCTTGAGATACGAACATGCCGAGCACTCTTTCGGCAGCGGAGCGTTCTTTTCGCGTGGCTGGCTGGCGTTTGCGGCCTCGCGCCCCATATCCAGCGTTTCGTGGCGGATATCAGTCACGAACCCCAAACGCATGGTGCTGTCCGAGTGGTCCAGTATCAGACAGTCGTCCTTGCCTTCGGCTGTTCGCAAGCCACGGCCGATAATTTGCGTAAACAAAATTTCTGACTTGGTTGGACGCGCGAGGATGATGCACCGCACGTCCCAGTCAACGCCTGTGGTAAGCACGCCAACGTTACAGACAACCTTGATGCTGCCAGCTTCGAATTGCTGGCGTATCTGCTCACGTTCCAGCCTGTCAGTGTAGGCGTCCATGTAGGCACACGACACGCCAACAGCTTCGAATTTGCGCTGCATGGACTTTGCGTGCGCCCTGTCCACGCCAAAGCACAGGGTTGGCCTGCCCTCGCCTAGCTTGAGCCACGTTTGAACCACGTCTGCCGTGATAGACGGCTCGCCCATGACTTCGGCCAACTGACCTTCGTGGTAGTCGCCGGCAACTGTCTTGACCCGTGACAGGTCCGGATGCGTCGGCGCGAAAACCCTGAACGGTGACAGCCACCCATGCTGGATAAGCTCGTGCGTCGTGGTAGCCACTATCAAGTCGTCGTAGTGCTTGCCGAGTCCCTTCGTCCACGGCGTTGCGGACAGGCCCACAAACACCATGTCTGGCTTGTCGCGCATCCACTGGAAAACTTTCTTGAACGCTTTGTGCGCTTCATCGACAACCACAACGTCAGTATCCGGAAACTCACGCCGGGAGATGGTTTGCACGCTGGCAACCTGAACTGGCTGCGAGTAGTCCGTCATCGGGTGGTCCGCCTGAATTACCCCGATGTCCTGGATGCCGGCGTTGTGGAATGCGGTAACCGTCTGGTCGATAAGCTCGATGGCCGGCACCACGAAGCAAACTCGGTTGCCTTTGCGCCGTGCGCCGTGAACGATGCTTGAGGCGATGATGGTTTTGCCGCCGCCAGTCGGGAGAGCGAGGATAGGCCGTCGATGTCCAGCCAGGAGTGAGTGCTTGAGGCTGTCCAGTGCGCGTTGCTGGTAGGGCCGAAGCTGGTTCACCGCTTGCCTCCCTCAACCACGTCAAACGGAGTGTCGCCTTCCTTTTCCCTCTCTACCTCTGAGAACTGTTCATCTTGGTTAGGACTCTTATCTAGCCTCTGGTCTCTAGCCTCTAGCCTCTGGGCCTTAACCCCTGGCTTAACCGGGGGGTTAACCCCCTTCAGCAGTTCCGGGTTTCCTCCCATGCGTCCGTTTTCGCCGTGTTTGCGTGTGCGTGCGGCGTCACGAAGTATGCGGCGACTGAAGATATTACCTGCGTCATCGCGGCCAAAAACACCCGCATTTTCAAGCTCATGAAGATACTTCTTTATTTGCCGCTCTGGCGCGCCACACAAAAGTGCCAGTTTCTTCGTTGTAGGCGGCTTGCCACCGACAAGAAGGTAACCCTCCGGCTCCGCTTTGTGCATAATGCAGAGCAATTCTATCCACAAACCGCGTGCAGAAAGTGAACAAAAACGTAGCTCAACATCGGCCTGCCAGTCCGCCGGATAGAACTTCATCCATGGCTTCTTCTTCGGTGTCGTCACGCTGCCTCTTCCTTCTTTGTGTCTCGTTCGGCTGCTCTTCGGTAGTCGTCACGCGCCTGTTCCAACGCGCGCATTTCGCGCTCAATGACGCCAATGTTCCAATCCGGACGCTTGTTCTTGCCGCGCGAAAAGTCGGCCAGCCATTTGGCTTTGCCGCCGACAAGTCCGGCCATAATTTCCACCATTTCGGCGTGCGGGATACGGCTCATTGCTTCTTCCTCTCACGCCTGCTTTCGCGCTCGACTGGCGGGGTCGACTCGGCAGCCTCAAAGAACCGGCACGCTTCTGCGTCATGCGGTATTCTGCGGTTTGCCTTGTTCGCTATCGGGTATCGGCACCGCGCAGGTTGCAAGTGCATCACGTCACCATCGCCACGCCGGTACTCATGGTACTTTTGGTCTGTGGCGGCTTTGACGTTGTGCCAGTGTTTACACTCTCGGCATGTTCGTTCACATGGGCCGGTTCCGGCCAAATGCGCCTGCCCGACGTGAGTTCGCTCCAGCACCGCATGGCTTGGCACTTTCGTCAGGTGCTCACTGAACAACAGGGTGCTCATGCCACCAGCCTCCGGACTACGTTCCACTCTTCAAGCTGCTGGATAGGTGCGTCCCGGCCATAGGTGACGGCCATTGGTATGCTGTTGGCGTCGCAAAGTTCGACAAAGGACTTCTGTGCCTTCGACAGCCGGCCGCCTTCGCGCTTCAGTTCGATAAACCCGACGCCAAGGACGGGTGTGATAACCAGCAAGTCAGGCAGTCCAGGCGTAAGCCCCGGCTGACCGAAGGCTCGATAATTCGGCAGCGTCGCAACCAACGTGTTTGGCCGTTGAAGCTGCCGCCAGTGCTGGATAACGGCTTGGTGTATCTGTGCTTCCTTCATGCTGGCCTGTCCGTCATTAGCTCAACATGAAAGTCGCAGTAGCTGCGACGGATGCCACGCCTGTCTTCAGGCAGATAAGCACCGCAGCAAGGCATTTCCGGTCCGGCTGGTGTGCTGTAGTCGCCGATAGGAAAACGGCACCGTGGACGACTGTCCGTAATGACAGTGACAAACGTATCCGGTACACCGTCTTCGGCTTCTGCAAAGGCACGGGCCGTGGGCGCCACAGCCTCAAGCAAGCACTCTGGCGGTTGACGACGAACGCGGACTCGCCGCTCCTGGCTAGGCTTCTTCTCTGGTTTCTTTCGGACACGTTTTGGCTTCGGTTCGGGCCGTGTATTCACGCTGCCGGTACTGCGAAACCGGCCACGGCCTTGAAACGGCAAGGCAAGTTTCTGGCGCTCGCAATACCCAATGACAGAATTGCGTGAGCGGCCAAGCACATGTCCCATGTCACGCGCTGACATATCGCCTTCGGCTATCATGGCGACAAGCCGTTCGTGCTCTGCTTCGGTCCAGCGCATCACAGGAGCGCCACCATGCCGAACAGAAAGCCAAGGACGGCGACGACAAACACCATGGCCAAGACAACAAGCGCGTCCTGCTGGCCTTTGTGGTGGACAAATTCCATGGGTGGCAAGTCGCCTTCGATATCCGGTTCAGTCATTCGCTATCTCCGGTGCTATCCATTCGGCCAGAGACGCGGCGTAATCCCTCAATTTCCACGCCATGGAAATCCGGGTCCGTGTACTCAAGAAGCGCAGCAATATTGGCGGTTTTCTCGACGTATTCGGCATGGGCCTTTCGGGCCTCCTCTAGTTCGGCTCTGCGCTTCGCCGCTTTCTGCGCCACATGAGCCAGTTCGCACATTTCGTGAAAGCGAACGCCTGCCGCCTCACGTGCCCAGAACGCTTTGAGCCGCCGCCGCGTCCATCGGTTTGCCACTTCGGTTGGTAGGTGAGCGTTGATTGCTCTGTAGACACGTTCCAACATGTCGGATTTCCCGTCCCAGCAATCGCCCCCGATATGCCGTATCAACCCTCTTGCAAGTGTTACGTCTGACATTTCGTTTTCCGCATCCCTGGTTGAAATTTCCGCGTTTGTGGTTGAGTTTTCCATGAATCCCGACCTTCAGTTGTCCTAGTTTCGAGGTGTCAGACGCGAACTAGGACAACTGAGAGAAAGAACTTATGGAGAGATTGAACCGCCCATTAGACGCCGCTCCTTTCTGGGCGCGGCTTGGGCTGTGCGAAGTTACTATTGCCCGGGTTTCTTGCCTGGGCGGTCAGGCTCAATGGCCTGAATTCCTTGAGCCCGACTTCCTTGCGAATGATATCTACCGGGACGAGATGGCCCCACGTGTCGTTCTTTTGGTCAGCCCCGGCTTGGGCCTTTCTGAAGTCGTGGATACGAGTGCCACCGGCCGCACCGGAACTTGAGGTAGACCCGTGCATCCATTTCCAGAGGCTGTAGCCTCGGATGACATATAGCCGGTCTTGGTCGAGGAAGTAGTAGAACAGAAAGGTCGGGTACATTTTCCATGCCCAACCTGGGTTGCTGCCCCTCGCCTCCCAGCTATCGCGGTCGTGGATGTTTAGGTTGCTCCAACACTCCAAATACAGGTTCCCAGTGTGTTTTTGCTCGGCCTTTATTTCGACCGACGCCAGCCTTCCGGTGCCCGGCTGGTTGAGCAGCACATCGCCAATCGTCTCTTGAATACCCTTCGCAAGCGGTCCCTTGTCGGTGAGTACAAACCGACCCCACTGCCCCGGTTCACCGCTCCTTGCCTCAATAAACGGAGTCAAGCGCCGGACGGCCTCGGCTTCGACTTCCTGGCAGGACTTGAACGCACTCATTCAACTGGCTCCCGACTGGTTGCCCCAGACATCCCATCCTTCGCGGGGATGCCGACAAAACACTTCGAAGTAAGGCCCCGGCACGAGGCGCTCTATGCGCTCCGCTGCCTCATCAGGCTTGCGGCTGTGCTCCATGCGGGGCGACATGATGACTTGGTGGACATCGGCGTTGAGGCGTGGCGGGCTTCCCCGTGTAGCCAAGAGGCAGACTTCCGAGTTGGCACGGGTCCAATAACCCATCCCAGTAGCGGGACGGCTATCGTCTTTTGTAGTCTTCACCCAAATGAAGGCGGCTGTTTTGTATTCGAATCCCCACGCCTGAATGACGGCCAGCGCTTCCGGCAATTGAGGCCAGCACGCCCACAAAAAGAGTGCGCAATCGTCAGCCGCCAATGCCTCGACAGGCAGCGCTTCAATTTCCTCCTGTCCCATGGTCGGGTAATGATTCTCGGCGGCGCGGTCTTTGCCGGCGCCAGACCAGACATCGAACGACCAAGGCGGATCCGCGTAGATGACCGAATACGTTCGTTCACCGGCTGGCAAGGCTACATTGTTGGCGGCAATCTCTTTCGTCTTTTGGATCTTCTGTTGGCGCTTCCGCTCCACGCGACTGGCTCTTATCTCTTTGGCCTTTTCGAGGATTTCCGCCTCGCCGCGAGCGACAATATCGCACTGCTCATCCTTGGGCAGTGCGGCGACATCGGCGGCGGCGCTAACGGATACCCGGCCCGACTCAACGGCATCGACAAGTTCAGCGGTGCCCTTCTGTTGAACCATTTTTGCGCGCTCGACGGAGGTTGTGCCTACATTGAGCAATTCTGCTGCTGTTTGCCGCGAGGGTCCCCCAATTGGGGTATGCTGGTTGCTCCCTTTCGGGAGTTTCGCCAGTTTCGCCGCCACCATGGCGCGCTGGCTTTCGCTCAAATGGCGTCGCTTCAGGTTGAGCGAAATGACGTAGGCCAAGGGGTCGCTGCCGATGAATTCAATTCTTGGATAGGCAACGCCAACTTCGCGAGCCGCGAGGTAACGGTTGCGGCCATCGAGTATTTGCCCATCCAAAAAGACGATAGGCTCCCTGACGCCGTTGGCCTGCACGTCCTCAACCAATTCCCGATATGGCTTGCCGGTCATCATCGGGAACAGGTTTGCGTATTCGTGGAACAACGCCGGCTCCGGTGGCGTGTCCTCATGCGCTACGGTTGGTGTGGCTGGCATAAACGACTCACTCATTCCGACGCCTCGAAAAATTCGTGTTCGGTTTCGTCTTCAAGAATGCTGACGTATGGGAGGGAGACGAGGACGGTTTTCAGGCTGGCATCATCCCGTCTGACACCGAGCGGCCCGGACGTTTGGGTGCTGTCCAGAACCTCCCATGTGACTTTGTGGATGCCGAGTTCAGCAGCCATTGGCTTATGGGTGGTGTCATGCTGGCGACTGTTCATTGGTGAGCGCCCTCAAAAAGGTCGGGCCGAATGACCGCAGGCGATAACCCAGTAACCCGAGACACATCCCCCACCCGCTCTGCCGGCACACGCTCCCATTGCGATACCGCACCACGCGTGATGTCGAGTTCCCTGGCCAGGAAGGCCAGCGAAGACACCTTTTCTCGCACGGCGGTCATCCCCGTGCGGTTGGTCTCTGCGCCAGAGCGTGTGGTTTTTTGCCGTGTCGTATCGCGCATACCCCGTATGTATAGTTTAACTGTACAAAATGTCAAGTTAATCTATCGAAGAATTTTTTAAGACGGGCAATTATCCTTGCGGAATGGAACTCAAAGACCGCATCAAAACCGCCCGAAAAAGAAAGGGACTGACGCAAGAAGAGCTAGCGTTGGCAGTCGAGAAAACGCGCGGGGCCGTCTCGCAGTGGGAAGCAGGTGAGAACCGCCCAAGGCACGATACCCTAAGACTGATAGCAGAGACTCTTGGTGTTTCTCTCGTATGGCTACAAACAGGTGTAGACGAGCCCCCCAACGCGCGGATCGGTCCAAAGGCAAAGCTGAAACAAAAACGCATGCGGGTAATCCAGGGCGCAAAAGACGTAGATGTCACGCATGGGTCAGGCGAACGCTCCGTTGGCACAGAAACTGGGCGTCGGGGACTGGCTGATGACGAAGTTCCCGAGATCGATGTTGTTGCTGGCCTCGGTGGCGGTGGCATTGCCGTGACAACCGAAGTGACGGCTGAAAATGGAGCAAGCTTTTCAGCCGAGGTCGTACGCGATTATTGGCGAATTCCGGAACGCCTTTTGTGGCATTCGAATGCCAGTCCGAAACACATTGCAGCGATCCCTGTTCAGGGTGACTCGATGGCACCGACAATCATTGATGGCGATGTGGTATTCATCGACACTCGGCATCGCGTGCCGTCGCCTCCTGGGCTATATGCGCTGGCAGATGAATTTGGCGGCTTGATCATTAAGCGGCTAGAAGTCGTCTCAAAACCAAGCGACGAGTATGTAGAGGTATCGATTATCTCCGACAACCAAAACCACAAAACCCGAATCCTCACGCTTCAAGAGATAGCAATCGTCGGGCGGGTGGTTGGCAGGTTTACAACAACTTAATCTGTTGCCAGAAAGCTACCATTTTTAAACGTCTGGCAGGACACTCAACATTGGCCCTAAGGCGCTTCGCGCTAACCCCAGTACCGTGATCGCCTCTTCCATATCGAGAGTAACGTCCGGGTGAATCAGCGGATTCCTGTGAAGCTTTCTGATCTGATCGAGGACAGACAATACGTTCTGGTCGCCAACCTTTTTCTTTCTCATGTCATGCAAAAAGGCACCTATTGAACGACCCGATGGGGGCGTTGCCCCACCCGTTACATGTCTATGGTAGCGCCGCAAAACTGCTTCAATTACCCTAAAGATATGAAAACCTGCAGCGGTCGCCAGTTCAAAGGCAACAGTTCTACCAACCTCTTCCGCGTCAAAAACAGCCTCAGGTACTTTTTTCGTGAGAGTTGCGGGAAAAAGACGCAGCCCGTTCTCCAAGAGCGATAGGGTGTCGTAACCCTCTTTCTGACTCACAAAGAATGCAGGCACCACGTCAAGTTCTGCTTGCAGTGCTATCAGCAACTGATCCCGCTGACTTCTTAGTAGCCAGAGGCTTTGTGGCCCAATCTGCAACCCCATATCACTAGGTGAGTTGATGGCGGCGAGTGTATTGTCGAGTTGCCCCCACAGGGTACGTGAACTCCTCAATGCCTCTGAGTACACGCTGTTCATATATAGAGCGTTCAATTGCTGCTGGAGCCCAACCGTCCAACTCCAGGCATGAAGGTAAGTTGCATCCGCCGGAATCTGATCGAGCTTTTCAAGCGCAGAAACCACCCTGATAATATATGGAAGTGATATCCGTATCATTGGATCCAGAACCGGCAACTGTTGTTGATCTGGGTTCATTTGCAAGTCCGCAATTCGTTCTGTCAACCGCTGCCCCCACTGCCGATTCGTTGATATCCGTCGAATCGGCAGTGTACAGTTATTCTAAACTTTTTTCAAATTAGCTATTGCAATTTGTACAGTTTAACTATACATTCCTCCCATCAGCAGGAGGAAGCCAGCATGTTCGAAACCGAAGTTCCATTCGAAGAAATGCCGCTCATCATTGGCGCAGGCCAGTACGCGGAATTCTCTGGTGTGGCCAGTCTGGAAACCGACAGCCTTGAGCATGACTACGGCTTTCAGTGCGTAGCCATTGAATTACACGGCAGCGTCGTAGGCAGCTACATGGACAAGCGCACCGTCCGTATTCACGCGAACTGCGATGACGAGTTTCTGGTGGCGCTTTTCAAGAAGCTTGCCGCCGTCATTGAGAACGACGCTTGGGTTCAAGAGCAGTTCTACGCAGAGCTTAACGATGTTCGGGAGGTGGCGTGAATGGACACCGGTATTTACTCTCAGCGCGGCCAAGAGAACAACCGTATCCAGGTTGGCAAGCGCAACACCCTGTTCGGCAACAAAGAGGTTAAGCCGGAGAAGCCGTACACCATCATTGGGTTCCCTGGCGGGGGTGTTGAGATAGCTCGCTGCGAGGATGGCCGATATTGGGTTCATGTTGCGGTGCACGAAAGAACGCCAGAGGACCCGGCCGGCACCATAACCGGTGCACGCATCGACGCTGACGGACGGTATACGGACGAAGCCAACGAACTGCTTCAAGGCGAAGTTGCCAAGGGTGACATTACCCACATCGCATTTCTTGTGACGCCTCCGGGCCATGGGAGTGAGCCATGACCCGCCACTACTCCTATCCACGTCCACCCATGCAGAAGACAGGAGGGTTTCGTCGTGAGCAGAAAACTGAACAACCCGCCAGCATTCCCTTGGACTTGGATTGATGGCGAGGGGGACCCCGTCGTTGAGGCAGGCATGACGCTTCGTGACTGGTTCGCTGGACAGGCTTTGGCTGGCTTGTGTGCGCAGCCAGATTTACCACCCGGACAAGGGCCTGCAGAATTTGCAGCAGCAGTATACAGGCTCGCCGACGCCCTCCTTTCAGAACGCGATAAGAACGGAGCGGACTGATGGACGAGCAAACCTTTCAGGCCCGCCGTGACGCCGAAATGCAACGGTACGAGTTGCGGCGCTACGGCGCACTCTGGGCAGACGCCGAACGAGACGTGGCCAAGGAACGTCGCCAACTCGCTGCCCAGTTCATAGGCAAAGCGGACAACCTTCACGTCCTCAATGACAACCAACTGGCTGGCCTTGTCGAACGCGCCTTCAAGGTCGCCGACATGCTGCTTGAGCAAGAGCGGAGGGACGGGTGATGGGTGAACGTCTTGGACTGACGGACGCAGAAGTCGAATGGCTTCGCGAGAACATGAACACCGACGAAACCGCAAAAGCACTCGTCCGCCAGTACCAGATGGTTAGGGACTGCCCGCAAGACCCCGGTGCGCGGGGAGTGTTCGCTGCCATGCTGGCCGACTGGCGTCGAGAGAAAGGCGGTGCCGACAATGGATAACCGCACTCACACTGAACCCCGCGTATCCGATGAAGAACTGGTTCGGCTGCGGGACGCCGCCACACTCACCGAAGTGCAATGGCGCAACGCGGACACTCTGGTTGAGAAGGCATTCAACTTCGAACGTGCGAAATTCAACGCATGGGAGAAGGCCAAGGACGCCTTCGAAGCCGCTGGCGGCACCAAGGAGCTTTTCCGCCGTTCAATTGAAAAGGAGGCCAAGTCCAATGCTTGAGCCTTTCAGCCGCAGGGATGTCTGCGCCTTCGCGCTGCTCCTGTTCGTTATCTACGTAACCTTTGTGGTGGTGCCATGACCGAGCGACGTTTTGAATTCGAGGTTTGGACGGATGTCCCCAACATACGACACGAAATACGATACCGGGGCCGCGAGTACGAGCTTGAGATAGACCAACTTGGCTACGGTATTTGGTCGCTCACCGACGACAACGGGAACGAAGTCACCAGCATCGGTCGCCGCAAGCGCTGGCAGGATGCCTTGCGCGACGCACTCATCCACATCGCAGGAGAAAGCAATGCGTGAATGGCTTGTTTCGGTCGCTATGACGACCTTTGGTTTTGTGGTGGCGTCTGCGGCTGCAGCAGCCTTTACGCTCATCATTCTCGCCGTCGAAGACACGTTCGGCCAAGGTGCTGCGCTGGTTTTTTACCTAGCAATTACCTTCATCTTGGCGGCGACGTTCTTCCATCTTTCGCGTGAGCAGTCCCATGAAGCGTGAAGTCGATACCGAAGTGACAGCCGAACACCTTGGCGACGTGGCTGAACGTCTTGTGCAGCGAATAAACCCGCAAGCCTATGCCGAGTATCAGTTGCGGGAAGCGATAGCCGAAGCATTACGGCGTATCGGCCGTGAGAACACCCAAGAAATAATTGACCGGGAAATGGCGGCATGACAGAGCAGAAGGTTATCCATCTATCCGCACTCAAAGCACCGTTCCCGCCAGATCGTATAAGCTGGCGTGTTGGTGCCACGAACAAGGACAAGAACAAGGGTATCGCTCTTGCCTACATCGACGCACGTGACGTTATGCAGCGCCTTGACGACGTTTGCGGACCTGAGAATTGGCAATGCGACTATCCGCACGCTGGCCAGAAGACAGTCTGCCGTATTGGCATCCGCCTCGACGGCGAATGGGTGTGGAAGGCGAACGGTGCCGGCGACACAGACATAGAGGCGGACAAAGGCGCTCTGTCAGACGCTTTCAAGCGCGCTGCCGTTCTGTGGGGCATAGGCCAGTATCTCTATGACTTGGATAGTCCTTGGGTAACCCTTGAGCAGAAAGGCCGCTCAACCGTCATAGCGAGCCATGAGTACACGCGCCTGCACAAGCTGGTGGGTGGCCAGTCTTCCAACCAGTTGAACCAGACGGACGCGTGGGACGCGTTCATGAACGACTTAAGCCAGTGCGAGACGGTTGGCTCCATTGAGAAGCTGTACGTGTCGCTTCGTCAAGAGGGCTGGTCGAAGTCGTATCTGGAACAAGCGGCGCTGCGCTGCAAGGAACGCAAGTCGCTCATTGTCAGCGAAGAACAGCCTGTATTGGCGGCGGGGTGACGAACATGGCTTTTTCACATGTCGTTTGGGGCGTGCTGACCCTTTGCAGCATCGGGCTATCCATGGTTGCCCACAGCATGGATGAGGAATTCGTGAAGTTCTTCTGGATGGGCGCGTCGATCTTCTGCGGTGCGGTGTTCACAGCTTTGAGGGAGTGGGGCAATGTCTGACTTCGGCCCCGCACTTCTCTGCCGTTGGGACGGTGAAGCTCTTATCCCAGCCAATGCACGTTGGGCATCCGCAGCCGATAGGCAACTGGTTGTCGGTGAAACCTACATGGTTCGGGAGCACGCTGAACGTAGCTACGAAACCCATCGCCATTTCTTTGCTTGTGTCCATGAAGCTTGGGTAAACCTGCCAGAGATACATGCGGGCTTGCCTTACAGCATCTCACCAGAACATCTCAGACGCTATGCGCTCATCCGCACCGGCTATTGCGACACACAGTCTTACGTCTGTTCGTCCAAAGCCGAAGCTGACAGATGGGCAGCAAATATCCGTCCCATGGATGAATTCAGCCTCGTCACGGTTCAGGAGTGCCTTGTGGTTCGGCAGACGGCCAAGAGCCAGTCGAAAAAAGCCATGGGTGCGCATGTGTTCCAAGAGAGCAAGCAAGCCGTGCTTGAATTCCTGGCTGGCCTTATCGGCTGCAGTGTCGAGCAGTTGGCCGCGAACACGAAGGCGGCAGCATGAACATCATCAACACAGAAACCCGCGTTGTTCCCCTCCCCCGGCAGGCGCGGGCTAGGGCGGCGACGGCTCTTCCTCCCATTATACCGTCGTCGTCCGCATTTATCGCAGGGCCAACAAAGGACACTTGCCCTGCACTGGGTGGCGGTGGCACCGCCCGGCCATCGTCACCCGCTTCTTATGGAGATATCAGGCAATGAGCGAATACGCGCTGACGTTCAACAAAGCCGGCGTCCCGGATGTCAAACCCGGCGATATGCGGTCATGCATAGTCGCTTGTCGGTCTAGGTACGACGGAAAGGTGCGGACATACCCAGCCGTCTATCTGAACAAATACCCCCTCGTCTGGGAGGACGGGCCATGCCCTGAATGTCCCGGTGATGACTGTCCTGCGGCAGATACCGGCGAGTGTCCAACAACTGGTTGGTACGATAACCGCTTTCATCAGGACTATGACAACTACTTCGAGCCCGTGTCGGGCGAAGTCATCGCTTGGGCGGATATCCCGACATTCCAACATGAGGACGCAGAATGAGACAGGCGCATTCATGCGGTCGCACCCGCGCGCTTGGCTCCGGTGGCCGGTTTTCTGATCTTTCCCCGGCCACCGTCAATTCAGACGTGAGCGGCGCGAACCCCATTCTTCGTCGCTCACAGGACGGGCGGCGTTTGGTTGCAAGCCCCCTTTGTATGCCAAGGCCGTCCGCCCACACAGGAGAGTGAGTGAATGCTACAGCGCGAGAAGAAAATGCCAGAGCTAGCGCCCTGCCCCTTTTGCGGTGGTGAGGCCCTGTACCTAACGAATGCCACCCCATTGGCAATGCGAGTTGTGGCTTCGTGCAGCGACTGCGGAGTCAGTAGCGATACTTCCAAAACACACCGTGGTGCAGCAAAGAAATGGAACCGCCGCCCTCCCAAGCAAAAACTCGCGTCCGCTGGGACGATGGTGGACTAAGCTATGAACGCCCCTGACACCAAGCACCCATACCTACCGAGCCTCATTAAAGAGCTTGAGGCAGCAGAGGCCGGGAACATTGACTTGGACGCGTCCATTCTCTGCGTCATCGACAACGCTTGGTATCCATCGGCGCTTATCGCAGCGCCACCCTACACAACCTCGATAGACGCGGCTGTGGGGCTGTGCGAGCGGCTGCTTCCCAAATGGGCTTGGGATGTTGGTAAAGACGGTCCGGTGTATGAGGCGACTGTCTGGGCGGACCGCACCAAAGGTGGTCTGGCTGAATACGCAACACTGACAGCGCCTTCCGCCCCCATAGCCCTCGTCATCGCTACTCTCAAGGCATACGAGGCGCAGTCCAATGCGTAGGCTGCTCCACTCCAAAGCCTTCTGGGCGGGTGTCCGGGATGGCTACCTTATGGCGTTCCCGTACTTCTTCGGCGCTGGATTGCTGATGCTCTTGGCCATTGGGCTGTGGGAGTGGTTGGGATGAGCAGACGCGAATTCTCCAAAGCCACGAAGCGGGAGGCCCTGAGGCGCTCCGGTATGCTTTGTGAAGCAGCAGGCAAAATGTACGGCCTACCAGAAGGCAAGCGCTGCAATGCTCCCCTGTCCCATGGTGTGGAGTTCGACCACGTCATTCTGGACGCCAACAGCAAGGACAACAGCCTTGAGAACTGCGCGTCTGTTTGCATGCGGTGCCATCGGTACAAGACAACCAAGCATGACATTCCCGTAGCCGCGAAGACGCTACGGCAGCAGGACAAGCACTTGGGTATTCGCAAACCAAAGTCGCGCGGCTTTCAGAGGCCACCGGGCACCAAGTTCAACTGGTCTACGGGCCGTTATGAGAGGACTGGCCAATGACTGACAGACATAACGGCTACATCGTCACTCTTAGAAGCACCATGCGCAGTGACGACGCAGAAGAGACAATTACGGCACTCAAAATGGTGAAGGGCGTCATTGACGTGGAGCCGGTAGTTGCCGACCCCGTCAGCTACATCGCCGCTACACGTGAACGAATTCGTCTCCGCGAGAAGATACTGGAGTTTCTGCGCAATGGCTAACGAACACCCTGGCGCACTGCGCTTGAAAGAACTGGTGGATGGGCTAGGCGGTGTAACGCCGGGGCCTTGGGAGCCTCAACCGTTCGTGGACAACCGGCCAATGGGCTCTGGCCACCACACATACAAAATAGCGCCGCAGCGTGGTGTCTATGGCTCACTGTTCGAAGCTGACGCAAAACACCTTTCCCGCTGCAACCCCAACGCCATCCGCGAGATAGCCGGATATGCGGAAGTTCTGGAAGCCGAAAACGCACGGCTACGGGAGGCGTTAACGCCAAGCGAAAGAACCAAGTACACCCACATGGGCGAGTACCGTGTCCCTTGCTGCTGGCAGGACGAGGACGGCAACGAACACGCCGAACTTATCGATGTGCCTTGGGTGACTATCAAGGAAATTATGCGCGCCATTCTGGATAGCGCCGCCCTCGCCAGCACAGAGAAGGATGGTAGCTATGGACCGGCTAGGTAAGGTCATTCCCAAGGTATCGCTGCCAGAGGCCGAATGCGGTGACTGGTCTATCCGGCGCGTCGAGGTGAAGGACTCCATTGTTGCCAGTTTCCGCGAGCGCCATTTTGAGCCAGGGACGTACACGCAACTCCACCATGCTTCGCGCGGCCTTATCATGTCCGACACGCCAGCGGAGCGGATGGACCATCTGGGCTTCGTCCATGCTGCCAAGGGCGACGTGCTGATATCCGGCCTTGGCTTGGGCATGTGCCTTGGTGCAGTTCTTCGAAAGCCGGAAGTCGAGCGCGTCACGGTGCTTGAAATAGCGCCAGAAGTTATTGAGATGGTTGCGCCGCATTACGACGACCCGCGCGTTACCATCATCGAGACGTGCGCCCTCAAATGGAAACCTGGGAAGGGACGCAGGTTCACCGCCGTATGGCATGACATTTGGGACAACATTTGCAGCGACAACAAGCAGGACATGACGAAGCTCAACCGCCGCTATGGCCGGTGTGCTGACTGGTACGGGTGCTGGTCTGAGGACATGTTAAGGTATTCGTATTGATGTCCCTTCTCACCCCGAAAGCAGCCGCACAACAGCTTGGGATATCCACAGCCCAGCTACGCTTGCTCACGAACCAAGGCGAAATTCGGTACGTGAATGTCGGCTCCGGGTTGCGGCGTGAAAGCCGCCGATACACCATGGACGACCTCAACACGTTCATAACGGAGAGGACGCAAACGCGATGTCAGTCCAAAAGCATCGGACCTGGAAAACCTATCGGTACGACTTCCAGCACCGTGGTCACCGGTTTTCTGGAGACACGGAAAAAACAAATAAAAGAGAGGCGCGAGAAGTCGAAAAGCAAAAGCGCGAAGAGGCCAAACGGCTCCTAGCGAACCACCCAACCAAGGAAGGCGGGCCGCTTACATTCGAGCAAGCCGCTGACCGCTGGCACGCTGAAGTAGGCTGTCACCACAAGAATGAGGATACGACTGTCGCAGACCTGGACTGGCTCACGACCAACATTGGCAGAAACACGATGCTCCACACCCTCACCGACGCCAGACTGGCCGAACTCGTTGCAAAGCGGCGCGGTGAGCGTGCATGGGGCCGCAAGGACAAGGACACCGTCAAGAACGCCACCGTCAACCGCTCCGTCACTATGCGCCTGCGCCAGATCGTGTTGCGTGCTGGCAAGGTGTGGAAGGTTCAGGTACCCGATATCGAATTCAGTGCCCATATGCTGCCGGAACCGCAAGAGCGCGTCCGTGAGGCGTCTGTGGGCGAAGAGGCCACCATTAAGCGTGAACTATCCCGTGGCTATGACGACGCCCTTGAGTTCGCTTTCATGACGGGCTGCCGCCGCATGGAAATTCTAGGCATGGAATGGACGCATGTGGACTTCTTCTCAGACCGGTTTCAGGTGACGGGCAAATACAACAAGACGCGCGTCATTCCCATGACAAAGGCCGTACGTGCGCTTCTGTGGGCGCAGCAGGGATACCATCCCAAGGCTGTCTGGACGTACGAGGCAGCGCGCACCGACAAGCGCAAGGGTATCGTACGTGGCAACCGTTACCCAATGACAGAGGCGGGGCTGAAAACCGCGTTCCGTCGCGCTATCGGCAATTCCGGCGTCGAGAACTTCCGCATGCATGACACGCGCCATACAGCAGCAACACGCATCCTTCGGGAGTCCAACTTACGGGTGGTTCGGGACATCCTTGGCCACTCTGATGTGTCCACGACGACGAAGTACGCACATGCCATGGATGACGACTTGAGACAGGCCATGGAGGCGGCGGAAAAGACAGCGAGCCCCATAGAAAACCCCATAGACGGGGATGCTGAGTGTGATAAACTATTGAAAGGAAAAGAGAACCGCGACTAGAGCGACTTTTCCCCCAGTCAAGTGCGCTACCGGACTGCGCTACGCTCCGACCTGCCGATACGGCCTATTTGGTCTAGTCTCTGCGTAATGTGCGTGCAAGCGGTTTTTGCATCGTTTTGAAAACGGTCTCCCCCGGACACCCGTACCGACGAAAGGCGATCCTCAATGGGCTGGATCTGCCACGGTCATAACGCGCCCAATTCTTGTCATATTCCAAACTTGATTTCCCGTATAAGGTGTACTGAGAAGATGCTGCACTGCAAACCGAAAAACAGTGAATATGGCCCCATATGGTTGATTTGATTAACACCTTTTCCGTACTGCTTTTCGAACGGGTACAACTGAAAAAACGCTGATATGCTTATATTTTTTCTATGGTATTTTTTTTTAATACCCCCTATATTGGCATCCTGTCCATTCATGGACGCACAGTCCGGCCGGTGGTCCACCATCCCTGCGACCTCTGGTCACGACCATCGGCCGGATTGCTTCTGTACATTAAATTCCATACTTCCCACAGGTTGCGGTGAATAGCAGTGCTCACACTTGATTACACTGCAAAATCAATCGCATTGCACTGGTCCTGCATGTCCTTTATTCGGCGATGGCCGCGGCCGCTTCAAAGCTGTTCCACTCGCTTGTGTCGATGAACATCGCAACGTCCTGGGCACTCTGCGGCAGTTTTCCCGAGATCATGGAAAAGCGAAATGTCATGACCGAGCCGTCATACTCGGCGCTTAGCAGTTCCATGACGATTGGTTCGTCATCGACCTGGCCGGGCGTCGTTATGGCGGCGTTGGGTGGGTCGTTGCGGAAGCTGTCGGCGGAGTCATCCTGCCACAGCGCGGCGAAATCGATATGCCTCAGATGACCGGCGCTGCGCACGGGATGATCCGTGAAGTAGTAGGTCGAGGGCGTGAGCCCGGACAAGGTCAGCCGGTCGCCGGAAACCGAAGCGGCTCGCGCCTGCTGAACGAAGAGATAGCGCGGCGTATCGGGCGGCGGCACCTGGACCAATACGTCCTCGTCCGACGGTTTGTCGCCGCGCAGCATGTCGCCCGTCTTGTCGACTCCCCGCTCGATGGCGTCGCCTGTTGCCTCGGCGCCCTTGACAATTGCCTGACCGGTTGACTGCGCACCCTTCTTGAGCGCCTTTCCGGCGTCCTGAACCGCGCCACCGATCCGGTCGAGCGTGTTGGTTTGCGCCGAAACCGACACTGCGCCAGACGACGCGAGCGCCACCGCGGCGCAAAGCGCCGTGCATAATCGTTGCACCATCATATCCACCATCCTTGTTGAATTTCTGCTGGGAGCCCGGTGCTCCAGGTAACGACGGAATCCGGGCAATTCCGTGATGCGGCGACGGCTGTGTCAAATCGGCCACAAGGTCAGCCAACGATACTTTAGCGAGTGCCGGAGTCATGTGTCCCGCCGCATTTCAGTCACATTGTTTGTCGACCCAGCAAGCTAAGGCTGTCCGACCGGTGGTGAAGAAATTTCCGATCCGGCGCGGCGCGCCGTTTTCCTCAAATACAGCAACAAACGACAATCAGGAAACAGCATTATGCGACCGGTTCAGTGTGGATTGTTGATCGCCCTGGTCATGGCACTCCACCCATTCGCGCCTCACGACGCTGCGGCACGACAGGCCATCCCGACGGAACGGACTGCCGTTTCAAAGAATACCGTGCAATTCGACAGGCTGCCCGGATACACAGCCGCGCAAACCCGGATGGCGAACAGGATCGCCAGCCGCTTTGCGGCCGCCGGCTACGGCAAGGTGCATCAGATTGCCGCGGTGTCGGTTGCTATCCGCGAATCGACGCTCAACCCGAAAGCTTTCAACCGCGGCTGCCAATGCTACGGGCTGTTCCAGCTCAACCGTGCGGCCGGCCTGGGCCGCGGTCACAGCGTCTCCAGCCTGGTCGATCCGGACACCAATATCCGGTTGATTATCGGCGAAGCGAACCGGTTCAAAAGCTTCCGCAATGCCGGCACCGTCGATACCGCAGTCGACTCGTTCGTTCGCCACGTAACACGGCCGGCACGCAAAGCCAGCGTCGTGCGCGCCACGATCCGCACCGCACGGATGGTCGAGAAAGCGGCCGTATCCAGACGCATGGCCGCCGCGCACTGATTCTGGACCAGCCTTTTCACCGACTGTCCAAGAGTAGCATTTCAGTCAAATTTACCATTAATGCCACCGAACAAAGGTGCCGGTTCAAGAGGCGACCAGAATACAGTACTCTAAGCGGGTCGGAGTGGTCTGCCGGCGGCTTGGAGCGTTGTGTTCATGTTGCGTTTGTTGGTTGATTTCTTGTCGGGGGTCGTACGGGTTCTGGCTGCGGTATGCATCGTCGGTGGCGCGTTTGCCGGCTACGTCCAGGCGCCGACTCTCGATGTCGAACCGTGGGCCGGGGCACTGATCGGCTTCGCCGCCGGTTTTTTAGCCGCTTCTGTAGGCGCCGGTTTGCTGGCGTGCATTATTCTGATCGAAAACCATTTGCGCGTTCTGGCCGACGCCCAGTTGGCATCACAAAAAAGAGTTGCCCAGGCCCCGCAACTCGAAGAAGCGCCAATCGACGAACCGGCGCTGGCACGGGCGGAGCGCGTTGCCGCTTATGCTCAGAAATACCGCAATGTCACCTACGACCCGGCACGCAATCGTATTCTCAAACCCGGCTCTACCACGGAAGCCCAGCCTGCTGTCTCCGAGACCGAAGGCAAGCCCAACTAAAACTCAGCAGCCTTTACCGGCTGGCGCAGTACCGTCTTGAGTTTTTCCGGCGCCGTTTTGCGCGGGTCACCGAGGTATATCTCGTGGTGATGGCCAGTTTCGATCAGGCCGTGCTGCGGCAGATACTCCTTGTGCAATCTCCGCAGAACCGGTCCCTCTTCGGCGTAGGATCCGATATGCATGATCTGCACCGCCTGCCCTTCGTGATAGGTCTGCAACCGCAGTTTTTGCAACGCCGGCAGATCACCAGTCGCTCCGACCACCTGGCGCGTCTCCTCGACATCATGCGAGGTGATCCAGTCGGGTTGCATGATCATCACTGTCCACTTCCAGGCATCCTTGTCACCGGTGAGAAACACATCCATATCTTCCGCCCACCACAGCGCCTGCAGCGGCGGAACCACATAGTCACGCCCGAGTTGCGTTTTTGAGCGAAACTTCAACTTGAAAGCCATCGGATAAAGGGCTGCCAGGGCCTGTGCATACTGCGTCCGCTCGTCCGGATCGGGAGGCCCTTCCCCGTCGATCATCAGGAACTGCAGCGGCGGCACGTCGATCATGGAGAAGGCTTTGGCCGATGGTGCGAAGAGGTCTTTCATGGTCTTCTTGAAGTCAATCTTGCTCATGTCTGTCTCCCAAACGATCGATGGTCCGCTGCAACCAGTCGATCTCGGACCGCAGTTGCGTGAGGCTGTAGTCGAAAATGGCGTCGACGAAGGGCGGGGATGGCGCTGCCCTTTTTTGCGCGGCCCCCACATTGTCTAAAATCGCCCGCAGTGCCACCACGCGGTCGCGCAACGCCTGTATCGCCTTTTGCGGGCGGGCGGACGGCCAGTTGGCAAGCCCCAGAAGCACGGACGGATAGAGTGCGTGCGGAACCGATAGCGCGACCAGCGTCGCGTCGTCGAACACGGCTCGCCCCGAGGCCGTCGGGCGATAGATCTTTCGGGTGGCCTTTCGCGGATCCGGTGCGCTTTCGGCGAAGCCGCGTTTTTCCAGCTTGTTGAGAATGAAGTAAATCGACGAGAACGCAAGCTCGGTCCATTCCCGCATCCCTCGATCCTGGATCGTCTTTTCGAGATCATAACCGTGGCTGGGGCGCTCGACGAGCAGGCCCAGCACGGCATACTCAGCATTGGTCAGATCTCCAATCATTATTCTAGTACTATAATAAAAATCCAAAGAATGCAATAGACAAGCTTCGGCCGCCGCCTCACAACGGATGCAGCAATCCGGCAGATCGACCGAAGTTTTAGTCTAAAGAACCGCACCGTTGAGCGGTTGACATATCAAGTCTGATATCTGGATTTTGCTCTAGCGGATCTGGTCCAGAAGCCGCTTGCACTCCAGCAGATCGTAGAGCGCTTCCTGGAGCAGCGACCGATCGTCCTGCGACAGTTGCCCTTTTTGGCCGGACGCCGCTTCGGAGTCTTCGGGTGCTGCGCGCCTGACGGACGGTATCTTGGCATGCCCGACGACCTGATCGCCATCGGCGTCTTCGACTTCCGGCGACGGCGGCGGTTGTTTTTCCGCGGGTTCCGTTTTGGTGAAGGCAGCCAGGGCTTCAGCTGTCGACACTTCACCGGAGCCGATGGCGATCGCGAAACGCGGTCCATTCTGGCGCAGCAGCTTCTGAACACCCTTGATGGTATAGCCCTGATCGTAGAGCAGATGACGTATACCCTTCAAAAGATCGATGTCATCGGGCCGATAATAGCGACGGCCGCCGCCCCGTTTCATCGGCTTGATCTGATTGAACCGGGTCTCCCAGAACCGCAGCACGTGTTGCGGCAGGTCGAGTTCGTCAGCCACCTCGCTGATGGTGCGAAACGCTTCAGGTCCCTTCTCCATCTCCTTCAGACCCCTGCTGTGTCCGGAATCAATCCGACCGGAACCCACTACGCCATGCGAATAGGGCGCTATTGAGTCGTCATTGCACCGCTTCCCGCGGTTTTTTTCAAGCAGTGCTCGAAGAATTCCGGTGGATGATGTCAGGCTTCGCCGGAGTTTTTCCGGTTAAGGTGGGCGTCCAGGACACGCTTCTTCAAAACGTTGGAGGCCTTGAACGTCATCACGCGTCGGGGCGAGATCGGCACTTCTTCACCGGTTTTCGGATTGCGTCCGATGCGTTCGTTCTTGTCGCGGATCTGAAATGTTGCGAACGATGACAACTTAACACTTTCGCCGCGCACGATGGCGTTGCAGATCTCGTCGATCACCATTTCAACCAGAGAGGCGGATTCAGTCCTCGAAAGTCCCACCTTGCGAAATACCGCCTCCGCAAGGTCTGCCCTCGTGATCGTTTTTCCGCCCATTGAACAACAACCATCCCCGCCTGTTGACGCCCCGTTGAACCGGTTTTGTCCAAGAGTATTGACCAATCGGTGACCGGTCAACCCGCGATTTTGCTGCGGCGCATCGATAAATGCATGAAAATCATGATTTTTCCGATGCAACCTACCATCGGATCATAACGGCGCCCCAGGTGAATCCTCCGCCCATCGCCTCCAGCAGAACGACATCGTTTTGCCGGATGCGGCCGTCTTCCAGGGCATCCACCAGCGCCAGCGGGATCGATGCCGCCGAAGTGTTGCCGTAACGGTCCACAGTGATGACGACCTTGTCGGGATCGATGCCGAGTTTTTTGGCCGATGCGTCGATAATGCGCTTGTTGGCCTGATGGGGCACGAACCAGTCGATATCCTCAGCGGTTATGCCGGTCGCCTCGAAAACGGCCTCGATCACATCGGTGATCATGCCAACGGCATGTTTGTAAACCTCGCGCCCCTGCATGCGCAGATGACCGACCGTCTGTGTGCTTGAGGGTCCCCCGTCGACATAAAGCTTGTCCTTGTAGACACCATCGGACCGCAGTTTCGATGCGAGAACACCACGGTCATTCAGACCGCCGGGTGCGTCCACCGCTTCCAGAACGATGGCACCGGCGCCATCGCCGAACAGCACGCAGGTGGTGCGATCCTCCCAATCGAGTATGCGCGAGAAGGTCTCCGCACCGATCACCAGCGCCCGCCGCGCCAGTCCGGTACGCAAATAGGCGTCAGCGGTTGTCACCGCGTAGACAAAACCCGTGCACACGGCCTGGACATCGAAGGCGGCGCCATGGCGTATGCCCAGTCGACTTTGGATATCGACGGCGGCAGCCGGAAACGTGTTGTCCGGGGTCGAAGTGGCGACGATGATGAGGTCGATGTCGTCCGGCGTCAGGCCAGCCTTGTCGATGGCGGCGCGCCCCGCGCCGGCGCCCAGCGAGCAGGTGGTTTCCCCGTCCGCGGCCACGTATCTTTGCCGAATGCCGGTGCGCTGGACGATCCACTCATCCGTGGTGTCGACAAGGTTCTCCAGTTCCCGGTTGCTGACCACGCGGCTGGGAACACACGCGCCATAGCCGCGCACAACAGATCGGATCATTCTTACCCCTGATATTCCTTGGCCTGCTCTTCGGCTACCGGAAAGCGGGCGTGGTACAAGTTCAGATCGCTCTCGATTTTCGCGACGAGGCCATTGCGTGCCATGTCGTGCGCGACATCGACGGCGGCCGCAAAACCATCAGCGTCGGTGCCGCCGTGACTTTTGATGACAATGCCGTTCAGGCCCAGAAAGACACCGCCATTGACCTTGCCCGGATCCATTTTTTCGCGCAGCCGATCGAAGGCGCTCTTTGCGAGAACATAACCAAGTCTGGCAAGCCAGGTACGGGTCATCGCGGCGCGCAGATATTCACCGATCTGGCGGGCCGTCCCCTCTGCGGCTTTCAGGGCGATGTTGCCTGAAAAACCTTCGGTCACCACCACGTCGACAGTACCGCGGCCGAGGTCGTCGCCCTCCACGAAGCCGCGATAATCCATACCTGGCAGATGACTGGCCTTGAGGATGCGACCAGCTTCCTTGACCTCCTCCTGGCCCTTGATCTCTTCGACTCCGATGTTGAGCAGCCCGACCGAGGGTCTTTCAATCTCAAACAGGGCGCGGGCCATAGCAGCGCCCATCATGGAGAAGTCAATCAGCTGCTGGGCGTCGGCGCCGACTGTAGCACCGACATCCAAGACGATGCTCTCTCCTCGTACTGTCGGCCAAATTGCGGCGATGGCCGGTCTCTCGATATTCGCCATCGGACGCAAGCAGAATCGCGCCATGGCCATCAGTGCGCCGGTGTTGCCCGCCGACACGGCAACATCCGCGTCGCCGTTCTTGACCGCCTCGATCGAACGCCACATGGTCGAGCGCCAACGGCCCCGGCGCAACGCCTTGCTCGGCTTGTCGTCCATGCGCACCGCAACGTCGCAGGCAATGAACTCGCTGGCCGCCTTAAGCTTCGGGTATTGATCAATTATAGCAGCGCAGTCCGCTTCGATCCCGAAGATGCGGAATCGCAGTTCGGGATGGCGGTCGAGCGACTTGGCCAGGCCAGGGATGGCAACTTCTGGACCTTGGTCTCCGCCCATTGCGTCCACGGAAATTGTGATCAATTGATCCAGTCCCTTATCACCCGTGCCCTGCGAACCGCCTGGTGCAAGGGTCTGCAATCCGCCTCGGTTCCGTAGCGGTCCGCCGAAAATAGCGCCTTTACGGCGGCATACAACGGTATTGTCACCAATGCCAGTACCTGTCCAAGGTTTCCAAGCTGGAGCGCCGATCATCGTGCTGTCAATCGCGCCGTTCACTGCGGCTTCTTCCATGCCTTCAGCTCGGCAAACGGCGACGGTGCTAGCGTCTCGCCTTCCGGATCTGACCGGTCGGGTTGGAAGACGGCACCTTCACTGCGCGGATAGGGATCGAGTGCCAGAACGATGAACTCCTCGCTGACCGCACCGACGTCGATCGAATCGCCATGGAACGTCTCTGGTACGTCCGGACCGTCGGCGTCTACGACGATCTCTCCATCGTCCGCCACATCCAACCGTGCCAGTCGCGAGTTTTCCGGCACGAACAGAGCATCGATCGTTTCCGACACAGTGGTTGAGACAGGTTCCAGTGTTACCACACAGGATTGCGTCAGCGCAGCCTCAACCGTGCCCTTGATCCTGACGCCGTCCCGCTTCCAGCGGTTCAGATGCAGTTGTGCCCTGACCGATTCAACGCTCAGCACACCCCAGCGCTCTGCCATTTCCAATCGCTCGTCTTCGGTCGCCTCGAGCCAGACATCGAGCGGGTTGGCCGCAACACTGCCGACATTGACCCGATAACTGAACGAATGCCGCTGGGCATTCGATTGTTGGTTTTTCATGGATTGGGTTCCTCTATCAGCCGGCGCTGCGTGCCTCCGAACCGCAATCGGCAACAGGTTGCAAACGACCTGCCAGAAGACTGGCTGCACTGAGGTGTTCAAACCGACGGTCAAGGTCGAAGATGGCCACCGCCAGTTTCGTCATGTCCGGCACGGTCGACTGACCAGCCGAATCCTTCAAATTGTCCGACGGATAGATATTGCGCGCCAGCGCTTCAGCAAGGCCCCCCACGTCATTTTGGTCGAGTGCCTCTCCATAGGTTTGCGCGCGACCGTAGAACATGCGGGCCAGTTTCTTCATCCGTCTCGGTACGCTGACGTCGCCGACGCCCAGTTCGCGAATCGAGTGGTCAATGTCGAGGAAAAAGGTGTCGACAATGTCCTGCGAGAGCGCTTCAACCGAGGGTCCGGCTGCTCTGGCAGCGCGGAAGAACAACACCATGACGACGGAAAGCATCTCAAATCGGCCCATCACCGAATCCGGCACGTTCAGTTTCGCGTAATAGACCGGATCGCGCGCCATTTCCGTCAATTGGCGATACAATTCATCAACGATGGTGCGATTCTTCCTTTTTCGGTTAAAATATCCGAAGATCATGCATCTGCCTTATTTTCGGCATCGGTTGCCGTCATGGGGAAATCGGGCCCGCCGGCCTGTTGCATCGCGCCCGCCGCTGGTTTACCGAAACGTGCGTGGTAGCACCGGTCCGTCGGTCGATAGAGGGAGATACTGTTGAAGCAGGATACATTCAACACGCGGCGGCGTTTTTTTTGCCCGCGTGTCGTGGCTTGCGCCATGACGGCCATCGTGTTGACCGGGTGCAACACCACAGAGGTGCTGACCCACGGCTATGTGGTCGACAACCAAACCCTTGAATTGGTTCCACCAGGCTCCAGCCGTGAACAGGTTCTGTTGTCCCTGGGTTCGCCGACCACGAGGGCCGATTACGGTTCGGAGGCCTTCTACTATATCTCGCAGAAGCGGGTGCGCAGAGCGATGTTCCTCAAACCGCGGCTCGTGGATCAGTCGATCCTCGCGGTCTATTTCGACGAGGAGGGCACCGTGTCCAGCATCGCCAATTACACCATGGAAGACGGTAAGGTGTTCGACACGATCAGTCGCACCACACCGACCGGCGGCAAGGAAGAAACCTTCCTGTCCCGTGTCTTGTCGTCCGTTGGTTCTTCCTCTGGCGCCGAGTCCGCTGCGCGGCAGATCTTTGGTGGTGGCGGCAGCGGTTTCTAAGCCCGCCGCAACCGTATCACTGGATCACAACCGTTGCTGCAGAGATCAGGTCGGACACTTTACGGTCGGATTGACCAATAGGGTGGGAATTAGAACCGCTTTCCTAGACGCGCGCCTATCGACTCCAGTCCGGCATTGGAGCCGGAAACGTTGGCGTTGGAGAAATGGTTGTAGAAGATCTGCATCGTCCAGTTCCGAGAGATATCGAAACCGAGGCTTGCCTGCAGGTGAAACAGAACGGACGACCCTAGGTCCTTGGTTGCACCGGATGCGCTGGCGGTGAACGACGAACTGTTCCAGGCTCCACCGCCGGCGATCCCGAGATACAGCTTCTCGGTCAGGTAAACCTCCCAGTTCAGCCCCAAATACACCACGTGGATGGCATCGTCCGAGATGGCGATGTCGGTGCCGAGATAGGGACGCGGTGCACCGATGCGAGCCAGGAACCCCGGCGACGGAACCAGGATTTCAGCATTGACGACACCACCGGAGAAATCGCGACGCGTCGCAGGACCGAAATCATAGGCCGCGCCGCCGAAACGGACTTCCCAATAGTCGGCGTTGCGCCCCCAGCGACTGCTGTTGGGCTGGGCATCTTCGGCCGTCACGACCGGATCGTTCGCAACGGTCAGGTCGGCGGCAGCGGCGGGAGCGCAATACAAGGCAGGCGCGATCAAACCAGCGGCAATCGCGCGTATCACTCGGATTTTCAATGCATTCCCCATTCCATCCCCGGCTGCTGAGATTCATACAAACCGAATGACCATTTTCAAGCGTCAAGCCGCATCCGTCACGGAAAGACAATGGGCGTTGCAATTTGGCATCAGTCGGAATTGTTGGGATCGTTTGGTCCAAGAGACACAAACATCAAACCCCGCGGCGGATCGCGGGGTTCGATGTGTTTGCCTTGATGGTCCGGCTGCTACGAGTGGGCCAGGACCGCGAGAAGCAACAGCGCGACGATGTTGGTGATCTTGATCGCCGGATTGACCGCGGGACCGGCGGTATCCTTGTAAGGATCGCCGACCGTATCTCCGGTCACGGACGCCTTGTGCGCCTCGCTGCCCTTTTCGTGCGTTATACCGTCGGCATCAACAAAGCCATCCTCGAAGGTCTTCTTCGCATTGTCCCACGCGCCGCCACCGGAAGTCATCGATACCGCGACGAACAGGCCGTTGACGATGACGCCGAGCAAGGAAGCGCCGAGCGCCGCAAACGCCGAGGCTTTTGAACCGGATATCAGCAGAATGCCGAAATAGACCACGATAGGCGCCAGGACTGGCAACAGCGACGGGACGATCATCTCCTTGATGGCCGCCCGCGTCAGGATATCCACAGCGCGCGCATAGTCGGGTCGATCCTTGCCTTCCAAGATGCCCGGCTTTTCGCGAAACTGCCGACGCACCTCCTGCACGACGGTGCCGCCGGCGCGGCCCACCGCAGTCATGGCAATGCCGCCGAACAGATACGGAATCAGGCCGCCGAAGATCAGACCCGACACCACGTAGGGATTGGCCAGGCTGAAGGAGATTTCGCCGATATCGGCGAAATAGGGATAGTCCGCGGCGTTCGCCTCGAAAAACGTCAAGTCGTTGGAATAGGCGGCGAACAGTACCAAAGCGCCAAGGCCGGCCGATCCAATAGCATAGCCCTTGGTCACCGCCTTGGTGGTGTTGCCGACGGCGTCAAGCGCATCGGTTGACTTGCGCACCTCGGCCGGAAGACCAGCCATTTCGGCGATACCGCCGGCATTGTCGGTCACCGGACCGAACGCATCGAGGGCGACGATCATGCCGGCAATCCCCAGCATTGTGGTGACGGCAATACCGATGCCGAAAAGCCCGCCGAGCTGGAAAGTGGCGATGATGCCGCCGATGATGACGATCGCCGGAAGCGCCGTTGCTTCCAGGGAGACCGCAAGACCTTGGATGACGTTGGTTCCGTGGCCGGTCACCGAAGCCTGGGAAATCGAGTTCACCGGGCGCTTGCCGGTTCCCGTGTAGTATTCGGTTATCATCACGATCAGGCCGGTGACCACCAGACCGACGATTCCGCAGAGGAACAGTCCGGTGCCGGTAAAGTCCGCCTCCCCGACCTGGCCCCAGCCGACGGTCAACTGGGTGGCGACCGCAAGGCCGACGATCGACAGGAGACCGGTGACGACGAGGCCCTTATAGAGCGCGCCCATGATCGACCCGTCGGAACCGAGTCTGACGAAAAACACACCAACGATCGAGGTGATAATGCAGGCGGCGCAAATGACCAGCGGATAGAACATCACGGCATCAAGCACCGGCGATCCGACGAAAAAGATAGCGCCCAGGACCATCGTCGCGACAACCGATACCGCATAGGTTTCAAACAGGTCGGCGGCCATTCCCGCGCAATCGCCGACATTATCGCCGACATTATCGGCGATCGTTGCCGGATTACGCGGATCGTCTTCGGGAATGCCGGCCTCGACCTTGCCCACCAGGTCGCCGCCAACATCGGCGCCCTTGGTGAAAATCCCGCCGCCAAGGCGCGCAAAGATCGATATCAGCGAACCGCCGAAACCGAGCGCCACCAGGGCATCGATCACCGTGCGATCGCCGACCCCGTAACCGCCGGGTCCGATGAGAATATAGTAGTAGACCGCGACCCCAAGAAGCGCCAGGCCAGCGACCAGCAGACCGGTGATGGCACCGGACTTGAAGGCGATATCGAGGCCTTCGGCCAGGCTGTTGGATGCGGCCTGTGCGGTGCGGACATTGGCGCGCACCGATACGTGCATGCCGATATAGCCGGCAGCACCAGAGAGAACGGCGCCAATGAGAAACCCGAAGGCGGCCTGAGAGGAAAGCAGCAGCCAGGTGATGATGAACACCACGACGCCGACGATGGCGATCGTCGTGTACTGGCGGTTCAGGTAAGCCTGTGCGCCTTCCCTGATCGCACCGGCGATCTCCTGCATTCGTTCATTGCCCTGGTCGGCGGCTAGTACCGACTGCGTCGCCCAGATCGCGAAAACAATCGCGAGCAGACCACAGGCGATGACAGCAAGTAGTATTGTCAATGCCATTCCCTCCTTTTTGCCGGGAATTCAGTTCCGTGCCGGCAGTTTTCGACAAGCGGCATCCCCCGGAGCTGACACCGGCCGCCGCATCGCGCCTGTAATGGCGGGACGGTTTCGGTCCGTCAAGAACTAGTTGGGCAATTGCCAGGACCTATGCACCTAAAGTATCGCGTTACGTGGCGAAGGACCTGGTTTTACGCTCGTTTCTCACCTGTAACCACAGCAGGCCAAGGCAGGCCAGTGCGACCGGCCACATGATCATGTTGATGCCGGTCCAGCCAAAGGTGTTGAGCACCTGTCCCGACATCAGCGAGCTGAAAGCGACGGTGCTGAACAGGATGACGTCGTGGAAACCCTGAACCTTGTTTTTCTCCGACGGCCGATAGGTGCGGGTAACCATGGCGGTGGCGCCGATAAAGCCGAAGTTCCAGCCGACACCAAGCAGGACCAGGGCGAGCCAGAAGTTCCACAGCTCAATGCCCAGGCTGGCGATGATGGCACAGATGATCAGCAGCGACAGGCCGGTCGCGACGATGGTCTCCCGGCCGTAGCGGGCGATCAGTCGACCGGTCACGAAACTCGGCGCGAACATCGCGAGTACGTGCCACTGGATACCGAGTGTCGCCAGATCGGTTGAAAACCCGCAGGCGAGCATCGCCAGCGGTGCCCCCGTCATCATGAACGCCATCAGGGCGAAGGAGCACACGCCGCAGGCCAGCGCGGTCAGGAAGCTGCGCTGGCTGACAATTTCGAGAAGCGGTCGGGCCGGCTCCTCCGGCCTGTCGTCAAGAAGAACCGTGTGCTCGTGCACATTCAGAAACGACAGGATCATCATGCCGATGAGGGCTAGCATCAATATGGCCACAAAGGCTCCGGCGAACAGCGTTGGCGCGAACAGATCTCGCGCGAAAATGACCGTCTGCGGGCCGATAATGGCGGCAAAAATGCCACCGATCAGCACCCATGAAATGGCCTGAGCCTTGAAGTTGTCGGGCGCGCCGTCGGCCGCGGCAAACCGGTATTGTTGTACGAATGCGCCGCCCACGCCGACGATCAGCAAACCGATGGCAAAAAGCCAGAAATGCAGTTGAAAAAGCGCGGCGGCGGCAACGATGCCGCCCAGTCCGGTAATGGCGGCACCGCTCATGAAGCCGTAACGCCTCCCGATCAAACGCATCAACAAAGCGGCCGGCAGCGCCCCGACAGCAACACCGATATTGAAACCCGTCACCGGTGCGGTCGCCAGCGACTTGTCGGCGTCGAGCAGGTAATCGCCCACGATACCGCCGAGCGAGATGCATATCGGTGCGCAGGCGCCGACAAAGGAGTTGGCGGCAGCCAGAAGAAACGCATTTCGCCTGGCGAGTCCGATCGGCTCGACGGCCTGTTGTATGGTCATGGTGCCCCACATGGCGGAAACGACGAGGGATCCGATCAGGCGGCCGGTCAGTTCAAGCCGGGACCGTAGAAACCTCGTCGGCTGGTCGGTAATAGCCCACCGACCGCCTGAACACAATCGCCTGACAACCGGTTCAACCCAGGCCGGACTAGCCTCGCATGCGGATTCCAGTGGGATCAAAGGGGGGCTCGATCGCGACCCTGGCTGGGTAGCGGCGGCCGAGGATTTCGACCTGGAAGAGGTTCTCATCGCTGTTTTGTGCCAGTTCGGACGGCACATATGCCTGGGCGAGCGACATGTTTACCCAATGGCCGTAACCGCCCGATGTCACCCAACCCACGACGCTCCAATCTCCGTCGCGTTGCGGCTGCTTCGGCGGCATCTCTGCGCCATCGACATCGTAGCGGAGCGCCCCATAACCATGCGGCGCGGCAACGAGGCCGTAATCCATATCGCCGACGCGGGCCCAAACCGGCTCGTCGCCCATGACGTCCGTGTCGTCGGCATCGATGATCAGGGAGACCCGCCGCGCCTTCGGACCGGCTTGCTGTTCGGCGGCGGCCGCCGCTCGGCCGATGAAGTCGTTCTTGTTCAGTTTGACGAACCGGTCCATGGCACCTTCGTAGGCTCCGTAGATCGGCCGCAGCTCGGCAAACCAGGTCGGAAAGTTCTTTTCCAGACGCATGGACAAGAGCGCCCGCATGCCAAAATCGACAATGCCATGCTTGTCGCCCGCCGCCTTGATCGCGTGATAGACTGTGCGCTGGTAGGCCGGCTCCATCCAGATCTCGTAGCCGAGATCGCCGGTATAGGAGATACGGTTGACGCGGCTGGGGCAACCGGCCACGTCCATTTCGCGATAATCCATGAAGCGGAAGGCTTCATTCGAGACATCCGCACCGGCAAGTTCGTGCAGCAGGTCGCGCGACCGCGGACCGGCGATACTCAGACCGACGAGCGTCTGACCGAAACGGTGAAGGGCAACCGAACGGTCGTCCGGCAGGTGCCTTTCGAACCACCGCATGTGGTAGATCTGCGCGGCGCTCGAGCCCCAAACCATGAACCGTGTCTCGGACGCCTTGGCGATGGTGAAATCGCCGATCAGCTTACCGCGTTCGTTCAGCATCGGGGTCAGCACAATACGCCCGGGCCGCGGCATGGTGTTGGTCATGAGACGGGACAGCCATGCCTCAGCGCCCTCGCCCGCCACCTCATACTTTGCGAAATTGGCGATTTCTGTCACACCGACCCTTTCACGGACGGCCCGCACTTCTGCGCCAACATGGGGAAAATCATTGGATCTGTGAAACGACAGTTCGTCGCGCGCTTCCATTCCCGGCGGCGCAAACCACAAGGGTGTCTCCAGTCCCCAACTGTCTCCCATAACGGCGTTGTTGTCCCGCACCATGATGTCATAGAGCGGAGTCGTCTGCTGCGGTCGTGCCGCCGGCAGTTCCTCGTTGGGGAACCGGATGGAAAAGCGACGAGCATAGTTTTCCCGCACTTTGGCGTTGGTGTAACGCAACGACGTGAAATCGCCGTAGCGCGCAACGTCCATGCCAAAGATGTCGTGGCCCGGATCACCATCGACCATCCAGTTGGCCAACGCCAAACCAACGCCGCCGCCCTGAGAGAAGCCCGCCATGACCGCGCAGGCGCACCAGAAATTGGTCAATCCCTGGACCGGACCGACAAGCGGGTTGCCGTCCGGCGCGAACGTGAAGGGTCCGTTGATGGTCTGCTTGATGCCGGCTTCGGCGAATGTCGGGAAGTGCTTGAAGGCAATTTCCAGCGACGGCGCGATTCGTTCCAGGTCGGACTGCAGCAGTTCGTGCCCGAAATCCCACGGTGTCTGACGTGGTGACCACGGCACACAGGCCTTCTCGTAGGTGCCGAGCAGCAGTCCGTCGCGTTCTTGACGCGTGTAAATCTCACCCTTGAAATCGATCACGCCGGCCAGCTCCCGACCGGAGCTGGCATTGAACTCCAATACTTCTGGAACCGTGTCGGTCAGCATGTACATGTGTTCCATGGCCAGCACCGGAAGCTCGACGCCAACCATGCGGCCGATTTCCCGCGCCCAAAGGCCGCCGGCATTGACAATATGATCGGTCTTTACCGTTCCGTTTTCCGTGACCACTGACCATGTGCCATCCGCCGCCTGGGTGATATCGACGACGCGATTGCGCAACTCAATGGCAGCACCGAGTTTCTGAGCCGCCTTGGCGTAGGCATGGGTTGTGCCGGAGGGATCGAGATGGCCCTCGACCGGATCCCAGAGCGCGCCGACGAAGTTGGTTTCATCCATCAGCGGGAACATCGCCTTCGCCTCGGAGGGCGTGATGATCTCGGTCTGCATCCCCAATGCGCGGCCGGTGGCCTGGGTATAGCGCAGGAAATTCATCCGCTCCTCGCTGTCAGCCATCATGACGCCGCCGGTCAGGTGCAGCCCACAGGACTGCCCCGAGAGTTTCTCCAACTCATCATAGAGCGACACCGTATAGGCCTGCAGCCGAGCGACATTCGGGTCGCCGTTGAGCGTATGAAATCCGCCGGCGGCGTGCCAGGAAGACCCTGATGTGAGTTCAGACCGCTCGATGAGCAGGCAATCGGTCCAGCCGGCGCGTGCGAGGTGAAACAGCACAGAACAACCGACGACTCCACCGCCGATGACCACCACTCTCGCTTGACGTTGCATCGTCGTACCTCCTGCACTGTGTCGCTGGTATGGAGCGATTTAGGAGCTATTGCCTTAAAAGTGCAACACGTGCATGCGCACCTGAGCGGGGCTATTTACCCGGCGCGTTGCGCTTTCGCCCCGCCATCGGACGGACACGATTGCCGGCTAGCTGTGCTTGGCACAATGATCACACGGCGCACTCTCTTAACAGGCCTCATAGGCAGCCTGGCTTTGCCAGGATTGCTCGGCGGTTACGCTTTTGGACTCGAACCGCGCTATCGGCTTGATACGGTGCGATACCGGGTGCGCACGTCTCGGTTTGCGGCACTCGCGCAAGCGGCGGGGCGCCCGCTGCGCATAGCGGTCCTTGCTGATTTTCACGCATGTGAACCGTGGATGCCGGTCTCGCGGATCGAGCATATCGTGACGCGCACCAATCGGCTCGATCCCGACCTGATCGTGCTGCTCGGAGACTACGTGGCCGGCATGCGGCGATTTCGCAGCGCCATCGTACCGATGCGCGACTGGAGTCGAGCCCTGTCGCATCTGAGTGCACCGCTCGGCACCTATGCCGTTCTTGGCAATCACGACTGGTGGGTCGACGGGCCGGCGGCAGCGCAACATCTGGAGTTGGCCGGGATTCCGGTATTGGAAAACAACGCGGTTGCCATCGAGCTTCCAACCGGTGGTCGGTTCTGGCTCGCCGGTCTTGGCGACCAACTGGCTATTCCGATGGGCGGCGGCCGTTTTCGCGGCGTTGACGATCTCGAGGGCACGCTCGCCAAGATCACCGACAGCTCCAGTCCGGCGCTGCTGCTCGCCCACGAACCCGACATTTTTCCAAAAGTTCCGTCACGCATCGATCTGACCCTGAGCGGTCACACGCATGGTGGCCAGGTCAGGCTGCCTTTCGTCGGGGCGCCGCTCGTCCCGTCGCGATACGGACAGCGATTCGCCTACGGCCATATCGTCGACCAGAAAAGGCAATTGATCGTGTCCGGCGGCCTGGGCTGTTCCATACTCCCTGTGCGCTTCCGCGTACCACCGGAAATCGTATTGATCGAAGTGGCTTAGCAGCCTTTTTTCGGGCTTTGAATCAACCGTCGCTTTTCAATTGGCGGCCCTCGCCGCGCAGGCGTCCGGCCAACCGATCCAGAACCGCGTTGATCAGCGCGGGTTCCTCTTCGTCGAAAAAGGCGCGCCCGATATCGACATATTCGGAGACGATCACGGCTACGGGTACATCCTTGCGGTTCGCCAGTTCATACGTCCCGGCGCGTAAAATGGCACGCAAGGTGGAGTCGAGGCGCGACAACGGCCAGTCTTCGGTCAGCGAGGAACGGATCAGTGGATCGAGCGTGCGCTGCTGCTCGACAACGCCGGAGACAATGGCCCGAAACCAGGCGGCGTCGGCCTGCCGATACAGCTCGCCATCCAGCTCTTTGCCAAGCCGATGCATCTCGTATTCGCTGACCACTTCGAGAACGCCGGTACCGCCGATATCCATCTGATACAGAGCCTGCACGGCGGCAAGCCGCGCGGCGCCCCGCTGATTGGCCGGTCTGGCGGCGCGCCGTTCCTGCTCGACCACCGTCACTTGCCCAATCGGGATTTGATCTTGATCATCGTCAGCGCCGCTCGGGCCGCGAAGCCGCCCTTGTCGGTCTCGCCGGTGCCGCCCTGACGCTGGGCACGCGCCCAGGCCTGCTCGCGGTTCTCGACGGTCAGGATACCGTTGCCGATCGCCAGGGACTCACTCACGGCAAGATCCATCAAGCCGCGGCTCGATTCGTTGGCGACGATCTCAAAATGGTAAGTCTCTCCGCGAATCACGGTTCCCAGCGCGATGAATCCATCATATTCGGTACCGCCCTCGTCCGCGCCATCCACAGCCATGGCGATCGCTGCCGGTATCTCGAGAGCTCCCGGTACCGTCACGATATCCCAACTCGCTCCGGCTTCTTCGAGCGCCGCCTTGGCCCCCTCCAGCATCGTGTCGGCAAGGTCGTCATAGAAACGCGCCTCGACGACCAAGAGATGCGGCGCATCCGATCCAGCCATGGCAGCATTCCTTTCCGCAAATATGACAGGCCGCGGTCAAACCACGGCTCAATGGTCTTGGCAAGCTGTTTTCGACCGCGAAGGCGTATTATTCCGTCGACGCCTTCGGCTGACCGAAGCCGAGCAAGCGATCGGCGTATCGCGCCATCTGATCGACTTCCAGATTGACCGCGTCATCGGTCTGGCGCTCCGACCAGGTGGTGACGTCAAGAGAGTGGCGAATGAGCAATACGTCAAAAACGGCACCGTCCACGGCATTGACCGTCAGCGACGTTCCGTCCAGGGCGACAGAGCCTTTCGGAGCAATGAAACGGGCCAAATCATCCGGCGCCCGCAGCCGGAACCGTCGTGCCTCCCCCTCGTCGGTGACCGCGACGATGCGCGCCATGCCATCGACATGGCCGGAGACGAGGTGACCGCCGAGTTCATCGCCGATTTTGAGGGATCGTTCGAGGTTGATGCGGGTTCCGGCCATCCATGTATCGGCGGTTGTCAACCGCATGGCCTCTTCCCAGGCTTCGACTTCGAACCATCGTGCGGGATCGCCCGGCGCGGCAAGACCGGTCACCGTCAGGCATGTGCCCGAACAACAAATGGAAGCGCCGATATCGATGGTTTGAGGATCGTAGGCCGTCTCGACACGGATCCGAATACCCTCGTCAAGCGGTGTTATCGCGGCGATCCGACCGACATCCGTTACGATCCCGGTGAACATCAGGTGGTCCTCTCGTAGCTGCGGCATGTATCGTCACCGAATTGCCGAACCTCCAGCAAGTCGAATCCGGACGGCAGCGCCGCCGGATTGACCGGTGCGTCGATCCCGTCCGGGCCGATGTTTCCGGGCCCCTCGAACAGCACGATGCGGTCGACAAGCCCGCCCTGCAGAAAAGCGCTTGAAACGGCCGCACCGCCCTCGACCACCAGAGTCGACAGGCCCTGCCCCGCCAGATCGTCCAGCAGTTCCGGTAGCGCAATGCCGGCATCGTTGCTGTCGCCAGCCATCATCCGGCATCCGGCGCTCTGCAGCTGACGGAAGCGCTCTTGTTCGGGGCTCGCTGTCGTGACGACACAAAGCGGCGTCTGGGCGGCAGTGCGTACCAGTTCGCTGTCGATCGGCAGCCGCAGTGTCCGGTCGAGGACAATACGGACCGGTGAACGGTCCTCGAGACCCGGTAGCCGGCAGGTCAGCGAAGGATCGTCCTCGAGCGCCGTACCGATGCCGATCAGGATGGCGTCAGACGCCGACCTCAGGATATGGCTTGCGGCCTGGCTTTGCGGTCCGGTAATGACGATCTGGCCGGCGCCGCGACGTCCGATCTTGGCATCCCGCGAAAGTGCCAGCTTCAGCGTCACATGCGGCCGGTTGAGCACACGTCGCGTCAGATATCCGGCAAGTGCCCGTCGGGCTTCATCGGCCAACACATTTTCTTCGACCTCGACTCCGGCGTCCCGCAGCATCCGATAGCCGCGCCCCGAGACCCGATGATCGGGATCCGTGGTGGCCGCGACAACGCGTTTTATGCCGGCTCGGATCAGACCTTCGGCACAGGGCGGTGTGCTGCCGTGGTGGGCGCAGGGTTCGAGCGTCACGTAGGCGGTTGCGCCGCGGGCGCGTTCGCCGGCCTCTCCAATCGCCGCGGTCTCGGCGTGCGGCCGCCCGCCGAGCGCCGTGATACCGCGGCCGACAATCACCGGCCCGTCCCCGGTTTCCTGGACGATAAGGGTCGACACCGACGGGTTTGTACCGGTTCGGCCCAAATGCCGGTATGAGTAGCGAATGGCTGCCGCCATCATGCGCCGGTCGGATTCGGTGACGGCCACGTATATCAGTCCTCTTGCGATCCGCCGTTCAAACGGGCGCTGAGTTCGTTGAGTATCTGCTCGAAATCCGCTGGATCACGGAAATCGCGGTAGACCGAGGCATATCGAACGAAGGCGACGTCATCGATGGCCTTAAGAGCTTCGAGCACCATCAGGCCGATTTTGTCGGAATGGATATCGGTATCGCCCGAACTCTCCAGTCGACGAACGATTCCCGAGACTGCACGCTCGACGCGCTCGCGTTCAATCGGCCGCTTACGCAAGGCGATATCGAAAGATCGCATGAGCTTGTCGCGATCGAACGGCACCTTACGACCGGTTTTCTTGATCACTTGAAGGTCACGCAGCTGGACACGCTCGAACGTCGTGAATCGCCCGCCGCAATCCGGGCACACGCGGCGACGCCGGATCGCGTTCCCGTCCTCGGCCGGACGTGAATCCTTGACTTGACTGTCTTCCGAATTGCAGTAGGGACAGCGCATCCTCACTCCCCTTGGTATTGATGATGCGTCCGTGCGACAGGTTTCGCCGCCAGCGGCGTGCACCTACTTATCAGACCTGGTCCGTGGAAGGGAATAGCGCCCACACGGCGTCCGAGTGAGCTGATCCGATCCTTTGTCGTTTTAGATCTAGATGCCCTGCGGATAGATCGGAAATGCGTCGGTCAGCGCTATGGCTTTCTGCTTGACGGCGTTCTCGACGCTGGCGTTTCCGTCTTCGCCATTGGCGCGCAGACCGTCGAGCACCTCAATGATCAGATTGCCGACCCGCCGAAACTCGACCGGTCCGAAACCACGGGTCGTACCTGCTGGTGTACCCAGTCGGATGCCCGAGGTGATGGTCGGCTTTTCGGGATCATTGGGAACGCCGTTCTTGTTGCAGGTGATGAAGGCTCGACCCAGTGAATTCTCGGAGGCCTTGCCGGTCAGACCCTTGGGCCGCAGATCCACCAGCAGAAGGTGTGTGTCGGTCCCGCCTGAAACGATATCGAGACCGCCCTCCACCAACGTCGATGCGAGCACGTGCGCATTCTCCACGACGTGTGCCGCATAGGTCTTGAAGTCCGGCCTCAGCGCCTCTCCGAAGGCGACGGCCTTGGCGGCAATCACATGCATCAGGGGGCCACCCTGAAGGCCGGGGAAAACCGCCGAATTGACCTTCTTGGCGATATCCGGATCGTTGGTGAGGACAAGTCCGCCCCTCGGTCCGCGCAGTGTCTTGTGGGTTGTCGACGTGGCGACATGAGCGTGCGGGAAAGGACTTGGATGGGCCCCACCGGCGACGAGGCCGGCAAAATGCGCCATGTCCACCATCAGGTAGGCACCCACGGAATCAGCGATTTCACGAAACCTCGCGAAATCAATCTGCCGGGAATAGGCGGACCCCCCGGCGATAATCAGTTTCGGCTTGTGCTCATGGGCCAGCGCCTCCACCTGATCGTAATCGATCAGACCGGTTTCGGTCACGATGCCATACTGGACCGCGTGGAACCACTTGCCCGACAGGTTAGGACGCGCGCCGTGTGTCAGATGACCGCCCGCGTCAAGGCTCATGCCCATGATGGTATCGCCGGGACTGATCAGCGCCAGCATCACCGCCTGGTTGGCCTGACTTCCCGAATGCGGCTGTACGTTGGCGTAGTCGCAGCCGAACAACTTCGTAACTCTTTCGATGGCCAGTTCTTCGGCGACATCGACGTATTGACAACCGCCGTAATAGCGCCGGTGCGGATATCCCTCTGCATACTTGTTGGTCATGACCGAACCTTGCGCTTCCAGCACGGCGCGCGAGGCGATGTTCTCCGACGCGATCAGCTCGATCTCCTGCTGCTGACGACCGAGTTCCCGTTCAATAGCACCGAACACCGCCTGATCGGATTCGGCCAGCGGACGGTTGAAGAAATCATCGGCGGGATGCTCGACAGTGGCAATCGGGTCGGTCATTTCGTTTGGTTCCTGAACAGGGGGAAGCCAGCGATAGCTGGACGTACGGGCGTTTCGCACGTCTCATAATACCCCTTCGCCAATTACACAAGTTGACCGGGGCACCATCCTCAGGGAACGAATCCAAACCGTCCTGTTTGCGGCATATCGGCTGAGCGCTCGCCGCCGGCGAGCGCTTTGGCACCGGCTATTGCAGTGCTAGTTCCTCGACACCGTCGCGACGGTAGATGTCTTCGCGGAACTGCACGACGCCGTCCGATGTCGACCAGGCGGTGACATAGGTGAAATAGACCGGAACAGGCTCTAAGAGCTCGATTGGCGTATTCACGCCGCTGGCAATGACCTGTTCCATCATCTGGCGGTTCCAGCCCGGGGTATCACGCAACAGCCAGGTGGACAGATCCCGAACGTTTTGAACACGTACGCAGCCAGAGCTTTCAAACCGGAGCAGCTTACCGAACAGGCTCTGTTGCGGCGTATCGTGCATATAGACGGCGTGCGGATTGTGGAAGTTGATTTTGGTCGACGACATCGCGTTGATTTTGCCAGGGTCCTGCCGGAACATCAGCCTCGGCGCCTCTTCGGCGCTCCAGTCCACCGTTTCGGGAGCCACCTCTTCACCGCGCGCATCGAACAGTCGAATGGAGTTGCGGGTCAGATAGGTCGGATCCTTGCGCATCAGCGGCATGATGTCCTTCTGGATGATCGACCGCGGCGCCGTCCAATACGGATTCAGGATGATTTCGTGGATCTTGGAGTTCAGGATAGGCGTTTGCCGGCTGATTTTTCCGACGACCGCGGTGTGCCGCAAGACAACCCGGTATCCCTCGACCGCCTCGATCTGTGCCGCCGGAATGTTGACGACCACATAGCGGTCGCCCAGATACCCTGACATGGACCGCAGACGCACCAGGTTTGTTTCCAGCTGTCCCAGCCTGACCGTCGCCGAAACGTTCATGGCCGCGTAGCTGTGACGGCCCAGGATGCCGTCGGCGGGAAGCCCGTGCCGTGCCTGGAACCGCTTCACGGCACCATCGACATAGCTGTCGAAAGCCGGAGACGTTCCGGCCGATGGGGCCATGTCGCCGGATGCGATCAACCTTTGGCGAAGCACCGAAACGGCCGGATCGCTGGCGCCGAGCCGCAGCTTCTTACCCGACGGGACTACCGGCCAGCCGCCGCTGTAAACAATGTCCTGGTAGGCCGTGATGGCACTTTCAATGTTGTAGACCGTTTCAGGACTGAAAATCGGAACGCTGGAATTGACCTTAACGGCCGCGCGTGATGCCTGCGCGTCGAATTGATCGTCCCAGGACCCGCGGCGAGGCGTGTTGATGATGCTTTCGATCGTCGTCTGCGCCAGCTTCTGCGCAGCGGCGCCGCCTGCCGCCACAGTGGCTCCGGCAGCGACTGCGCTGCCCAGAAAAGCGCGGCGCGAAATTGATTTGGAGACTTTTTTCATAGACGTCAGCAAACAACCGTTGATCTTGTCAGGCACGCTCTGCTTGTAATCCGTACCCTCATGAGCGGGAATATAGCAGCCGGCCTCTGATTCGCACCTCACGAATTTGCGAGGGCATGCCCTACCGAATTATCCGTCAGAACCAAGCTCTTTGCCGGGTCCTGCGCCGGATTTCACAGTAATATGGCCAATTGATGGTTAACAATCGGTTCCGGCACGCGGCTACGGAGAATTCGATCGTACCGTTGCGGTGAAGCCACGATTTCAGTCTGCTGAAGTCTGGTCAGGTCACGTGTTCAGGAGACCTCGGGCATGGTCGTCGACTGAAACTTCGACATCAGGTAGGGACCCGACAGCACCGCGCCATATTTCGGTGTCTCACCGGGCTGCAGGCAGCTTTCGAGACAGCGGATTTCGGCATCCCAATTGGGCTGATGGAAAAATGCGAAAGACATGCGGCGCGGTTCGCTGGCCGCCGGACTGACAACACGATGCAAGGTCGAAACCCACCGGTCGTTGGTCCAACGGGCCATCAGATCGCCGATATTGATGACAAACGCACCGTCGACCGGTGGAACCGGCATCCATTCGCCGGACGCTAACTGGATCTCAAGGCCGCGCGATCCGGCTTGCGGCAGGAGTATGGTCAGGCTGCCGTAGTCCGAATGCGCACCTGCGCGCAGCTGACCTGGTTTCGGCGGCTGGTCCCGTTCTGGATAATTCAGGGCGCGAAGCGCGCTGATCGGCCGGTCGATAAACGGATCGAAATAGGCTTCCGGCAATTCGAGCGCCACGGCAAAAACCTTCATGATGCGCTCGGCGAGATCTTCCATCGCTCGATAGTAAGCGATCCAGGCCTCCCTGAACCCGGGCGGGTTCTCCGGCCACAGGGTCGCCGCATAGCAGAAATCGAGTGCGTCCTGGTCTTTGATCCCATCCGGAACGGATTGCGGACCGCCGTTGAAGCTTTCCTTCAGATCCGGAGGCGTATCGACACCCCGGGATTTCGCCAGGGCCTCGCTTTCCGGACCGAGATAGCCATAGGGGTAGCCCTCATAGGGTGCCTGCACCCGTCGTTTATCGTTCGACGGCAGATCGAAAAACGCCTCCGCCTTCGTCCATGCCGAATCGATCACGCTGGCGGGGATGCCATGGCGGCCGATGGCGAGAAATCCGGTCGACCGGCAGACCCGGTCGACTTCGGCACCAAGGTCTCGCCTGCCGGCCGCATCGGCCGCCTCGAAAGCGGCCAGATCGAATACGGGAAACGGATTGTTCATGCGCCGACTTTCCTCAGGAGTTTCCCGAGGCGATCATATCGGCTGACGCAGGTCAATACGGCATCAACTCCGATCGACGTCGATCGACGGTTTCGGCACCGATACCCGCCTCAAAGGCGGTAGAGGATCTGATCGTTCCAGAAACGATCAAGCCGCTGTAGCGCCTTGTTCATCCGCTGAAACTCCTCGGCGCTGATTCCACCGACCTGCTCGATGGATCCGATGTGTCGCTCGTAGAGACCGGCAACAATTTCAGCGACCTCAGTGCCCTTGTCAGTAAGACTGATCCGCACAGACCGCCGGTCCACACGGGACCGCTGGTGATTGATAAATCCCAGATCAACCAGCTTTTTCAAATTGTAGGAGACGTTCGAGCCCAGGTAGTAGCCGCGCGAACGCAGTTCGCCGGCCGTCAGCTCGGAGTTGCCAATGTTGAACAGAAGCAGGGCCTGAATGGCGTTGATGTCGCTGCGGCCATTGCGCTCGAACTCGTCCTTGATGACATCGAGCAGCCGGCGGTGCAAACGCTCCACCAATTGCAGCGCTTCCATGTAAAGCGAACGCAACGCGTCCTTGTCTCTGGCCGGCGGAGTTGCCTCCGCGCGCGGGTCGTTTTTCATAATGGTGCCTCACTGTTTCGCCTGGTGGTTTATTTGTTTTCCACCTTGAGGCACACCCTATCGAATGCATCTAAAATTGAACTTAAAATGCAGCATTAACAGGAGGTTACCAGTTTGTATGCAAATTTAGAGTGAATCCTTCCTTACTCTTCCCGGTTCTGGCGGCGGACGGAAAAGTAGAGGAAAACGCGAAACATGCCATAGATCAGGGCGACTGCCAGATGCGCCGCGACGAGCAACCAACGGCTGCCGTAAAGTTCTGGAAAACCGGCATGCATGACGATTTCGATGAGCGCCGCGACCAGCCACACCACCGGACCCCATGAGACGAGCATCCAAAGGCCGATGCCCGCGACCGGCCACAGCACGGCAAGGCTGGCGGCGGCAATTTTCCAATGGACCGGCAAAAGATCGAAGCGCCAGGTTCCTTGCTCCAGGACACCGATCAGCAACGCCCAATACCGCACACCGGCGATCAAGCAGAATATCGCGATCACGCGTTGGAAAACTTCGAAGGCGAGTTCGGCGTTGCCGCGGTGCAGTCCGCCGTGATCCCCCAAATCTGTCATGGTTTTTCCGGCACACCGGTCAGTTCGTCGGCGCCCAGAGGTTGGAAGTACGCATCAATCGCGCGCGGGTCGATATCATCGAGGCTGGCAGGATTCCATTTCGGATCATTGGTTTTGTCGACAATCACCGCACGAATACCCTCGTAGAAATCCTCGCCGCGCAGCATGCGAACCAATATCCGGTACTCCATGCGCATGCACTCGGCCAGCGTCATCGAACCGCCCTCCCGGATCTGACGAAAAGCGACCGCGAGGCTGGTTGGAGAATTGCGCCGCATTGACTTGAGGGCAGAGGCTGCGAGAGAGCTCGTTGCGCTCTCCTGCGCCAGCGTCTCGACGACTGCGTCAAGGGTATCAGCGCCAAATAAGCGATCGACTTCCGCATGGTCGATGTTGGCATGCGCGACCGCATCCTGGTTATGGTAGCCGGCAAGGACACCCTCGACATCATCGGTTTCGGCCAACGAAACGGTCAGGTCCGGCAGATGTTCGGCGGCGACGATATGGGTGGCGATGCCGGCATGGTAGGCGTCGGCAGCACGAATGCGGGCTCCGGTGAGTCCCAGATAGGTGCCCATGTGGCCGGGCAGGCGCGGCAGGAAATAGCTGCCGCCGACATCCGGAAAAAACCCGATCCCGGCCTCGGGCATGGAAAAGACGGCGTTCTCGGTCATCACCCGATAGCGACCGTGGACGGCGATTCCAACACCGCCCCCCATGATGATCCCGTCAATCAGCGAGATAATCGGCTTGGGAAAGATGCCGAGCCGCGCATTGAGTCGGTATTCATCCTGAAAGAACTCGAAATGCGGATTACCGGCGCGCCCCTCCTGATAAATATCCGAGAGGTCGCCACCGGCGCAAAAAGCTCGGCCCTGACCCCGCAAAACGATGTGACGGATAGTGTCAGCCGGTTGCCAGCTGTCCAATGCGGCGGACATGTCCAGCACCATACCATGCGTCAACGCATTGAGGGCCCGTTCGCGGGTTAGGGTGACGACTCCGGCGGCACCGAGTTCTTCGAAGGCCATATCTCCGGATCCGCTGGAGTTCATTGTGTGGGCCGCTCCCTTACCCTAGCCATAAACGCTGTAAGCACCGCCCCGTTCCAGGTCAATGGTGTCGGTAGCCTGCCGGACGGCTGCGCCATTTTAACGGCCGTGTCTGCCGCATCTTGGAAAGGTTGAGGCCGACGTGATACACCAGTCAACTGCAAACAAACCCCCAAAGTGGGTCTGAAACCCGGCAACAGAGGCAACCATGAACCGGCAGATCGACAAGACCGCACTGAAAAAGCGCAGCGTGGATGAAATAACCGGTGGTCGACGCATGCGACGCAACCGGCGGACCGGGTGGATTCGCGATCTCACCCGTGAGAATGTGCTGACGGTGAAGGACCTCGTCTGGAGCATCTTCCTGATCCCCGGCACCAATCGCCGGGAACCGATCGACGCCATGCCGGGCGTGTTCCGGGTGACTGTGGACCTCGCTGCGGCGGAAGCCGAAAAGGCTGCCACGCTGGGCATTCCGGCCATTGCCACATTTCCGAATATCGAGATTGATCTGCGCGACGTGACCGGCTCGCACATATTGGATTCCGATAACCTGATCAACCAGGCGACACGCACCATCAAGGCAGCGGTTCCCGATATGGGCGTGATTACCGACGTCGCGCTGGATCCGTTCACCAGCCACGGTCACGACGGCATCCTGCGCGATGGCGTTATCGTCAACGACGAGACGGTGGCACAGATTGCCGAAGCGGCTGTGCTCCAAGCGCAAGCCGGCGCCGATATCATTGCGCCTTCCGATATGATGGACGGTCGCATCGGCGCCATTCGCGATGCTCTCGATGCCGGTGGATTTGCCGATGTCGGCATCATGTCCTACGCGACAAAATTCGCCTCCAGCTTCTACGGCCCGTATCGCGAGGCGATCGGGACTCAGGGACTGTTGAAGGGCGATAAACGCACCTACTATCTGGACCCGGCCAACACCGAAGAAGCGGTAAGGGATGCCGCGCTGGATGTCGAGGAGGGTGCCGACATGCTTATGGTCAAGCCGGGTTTACCCTATCTTGATATTGTCTGGCGCCTGAAAGAATCCTTTGGCCTGCCGACGTTCGCTTACCAGGTGTCCGGCGAGTATGCGATGATCAAGGCTGCGGCGCAAAACGGCTGGATCGACGGGGAGCGGGCGATGATGGAAAGCCTTGTCGCTCTCAAACGGGCCGGGTGTGACGGTATCCTGACTTACTTCGCACCGGAGGCGGCTGAGCTGTTGCGCGACCGCTGATTGCCGATCCTTGAAGCCAGGCCGCCGCGTCCCCACCTCTTTTACGAACGGAGAATGCGGCACTGATGACCGACCCACGGGCGAGCATGCATATTACGGATGTGTTCGACACAGATCTCGATAGTTGGCGTAGCTACGAGGGTGTGCGATCGCGCCGCATCATGGCATTTTTTATCGACTACGCGCTGGTTTTGGCGCTCTGTGTCCCGGCGGCGGTGCTGGTTTTCTTCATCGGCCTGTTCAGCTTAGGTCTGGGGTGGGCCCTTTACTCCATCCTTTTTGCCATTGTGGCATTACCCTATGTCGGTTTGACGCTCGGTGGACCCAAACAGGCCACACCGGGCATGCAGATCGCCGGCGTTCGAATTGCACGGACGGATGGCGGAAGGGTCGATCCGATGCTGGCGATGGTGCACGCTGCTCTGTTCTGGCTTGGCAACCTCATCTTTACGCCCCTGATCCTGCTGGTGGGCCTGTTTGCCGACCGCAAACGGTTGCTGCACGACATTCTACTCGGTCTGGTGGTGGTCCGCGACGACCGTTGAACCATTCCTTGAGCTGCTTCACGTTTGGAACAAACTTTCCAAGCCGGTTGCGGGACGGCAATGCTATTGTCGCCGATCCTGCGAAGAATGGCATGCACGCGCTTTGCCTGAAACCCGCCCTGCATTAGTCTAAACCCGTATGGGTTCCAGAGCTCATCAGAGAACTCCGGGTGGGTATGCAGGATTTTCATCTTCTGGCGACCTTCGTCATCATTGGCGCCACCGTCATCGCCTATGCGTCAGAGCGGTTTTCGATGGAGGCGGTATCACTCGCCTCGCTCTCGGTGCTTCTGCTGACGTTCGGATTCGTTCCGTATACGGACCCCGAGGGTGTTGCCCTCACACCTTCACGGTTGTTGGCCGGCTTTTCGGATCCGGCGCTGGCGACCGTCATTGCCCTGCTCATCGTCGGCCAGGGCCTGTTTGCAACCGATGCGGTCGATGGGCCGGCGCGGGCCCTCGGCAGGCTTGGCGGTACCAGCGGCAGGCGCTCGATAATCCTGGTCATTCTGGCCGCCGGCGGATTGAGCGCCTTCCTCAACAACACCCCGGTCGTGGTGATTTTTATCCCGATTCTGACGGTCATCGCAGCTCAGCGACGATACCCAGGTTACCGCGTTTTCATGCCCCTGTCGTTCATGTGCATTCTCGGCGGTATGACAACACTGCTTGGATCTTCGACCAACCTGATCGCGGCCGGCGTCGCGGCCGAGTACGGGGTCATCATATCCTTCTTCGACCTGACCGGCATGGGCCTCATCCTGGCGAGTATCGGAACGCTTTACGTCCTTTTCGTCATGCCGTCGATGATGCGCGATCGCACGTCGACAATGGAGCGGGAACACTCCTCACAGGGAGCCCAGTTTATCGGGGAGATACCGCTGGTGCCCGGCCACCCGTTCATCGGACTCAAATCGCGTGCCGGCATGTTTCCGGGGATCCGTGATCTGACCTTGCGTTTGATGCACCGGCGTGACGTGCCGATCCTGCCACCATTCGAAGACATCACCCTGTCTGCCGGCGATACGCTTGTTGTGACCGGCACCAGACGCGCCTTCTCACGTGCCCTCGCCCACGGCAGTGCAACGGCGGATGCCGACGATCAGGGCGGAAGCGGCGACACCGGCGAGGAAGCCACCGAAACCCAGCGGCCGGGTCCCGACTACCACCTGGTGGAGGCGGTGGTTGCTCCAGGCTCGCGCTTTGCCGGCCGCACCATTCAACTGTCCGGTATTCGGGCCCGCTACGGCATTTCGGTCTTCGGTGTTCAGCGAAAAAGCCGCATGGCCCGCATGCCGTTATCCGAGATCCGCCTGGAGCCCGGGGACACCCTCTTGCTCGGCGGCAACTACGATCAACTTATGCAGATGCGCGGCGACCACGACCTGCTGCTGCTGGAACACTCAGCCGAGCCGGTTCCGCAAAGCCGCAAGGCAATGATCGCCATTTCGATTTTTCTGGGCATCATCCTGTTGTCGGCTTTTGAAATTCTGCCGATCGTGGTCAGCGCCATCACCGGCGCCGCGCTCATGTTGGCGTTCGGATGTCTGACCATCTACCAGGCAGCCCGTGCCTTCGACCGGCAGGTGTTTTTGCTTGTCGGTTCTTCCATAGGCTTGGCAACGGCGATGCAGGCGACTGGGGGCGCCACGCTCATTGCCGAATCAACCGTCAGCGCGCTGATGGGCGCGCCGATTCCGGTGGTGCTGTCACTGCTGTTCCTGGTGATGGTGTGCTTTACCAATCTGTTGAGCAACAATGCGACGGCCGTGCTGTTCATGCCCATCGCCGTTGGCATTGCCGCACGGCTTGGCGCTCCGCAAGAAGCCTTTGTCTCGGCTGTCATCTTTGCCGCTAATACAAGCTTTGCCACACCAATCGGTTATCAGACCAACCTGCTCGTCATGGGCCCGGGTCATTATGGCTTCCGCGATTTTCTGAAAGCCGGCCTTCCTTTGGCTGCGATCATCTGGTTAACATTTTCGCTTATGGCACCATGGTATTATGGCCTATAGTTGACTGCAGATTCCGCTACTGACAGGCATCGATGACAAATCAACCCGTCCAATCCCCGCAATTCTTTTTGACGGCGCCATCGCCATGCCCCTATCTCGAAGGCCAGTTCGAGCGGAAGGTGTTTACCCATCTCGTCGGCGACAAGGCGTCGGAGCTCAACGATCTGCTGACTCAGGGCGGTTTTCGGCGCTCGCAGAACATTGCTTATCGCCCAGCCTGCGAAAGCTGCCGTGCCTGTGTTTCGGTGCGCATCCTGGCGCAGGAATTCGAGCCGAACCGGTCGATGAAGCGCATCCTCGCCCGCAATGACGATATCAGCGCCCAGGAGTTTCCGGCCGAACCGTCGAGCGAGCAATATGCCCTGTTCCGCGCCTATCTCGATGCGCGTCACCAGAAGGGTGGCATGTCGGACATGACCGTTCTCGATTATGCGATGATGGTGGAAGACACACACGTGCCGACGCGCATCATCGAATACCGGGTCAAGTCCCGCATGGACGATGAGCAGCATGGACGCCTCGCCGGAGTCGCACTGAGCGATCTGATGGGTGACGGCATCTCCATGGTGTATTCGTTTTTCGACCCGGATTTCTCCAATCGGTCGCTCGGCACCTATATGATCCTCGATCACATCAAGCGCGCGAAGGACCGGGGATTACCGCACGTCTATCTCGGCTACTGGGTCTCAGGATCGCGCAAGATGGGCTACAAGACGCGCTTCCTGCCGCAGGACCACCTGCTCGCCAACGGCTGGCAGCGGTTCGAAGGCCCGCCGGACAACGACTGAACCGGCACCCTTCACAATCCGGATCCGTATCGAGCCAACCTGTGCAGTCGTGTCGAAGTCTGCGGAGGCTACGCATGGTCAGCGCTTGATAATGCAATCCTTAATCCCCATCTTCAGGGTACCACAACCAAAGAGTGAGGTGCCATGATGGAGTTATTGGGCTTGGATGTTCCCATTTATTTCCTGTTGATTCCTTTGGGTATTTTCTTTGGATGGTGTTTCTGGAAGCTGGCCAATGAGGATCTGCAACGCCCGGATCCGAACAAAGAGTGGTCGCCAGAGGTGGACAAAGCCAAAGCCGAGACGCTACGCAATCATGGCCCCGGTGGGATGGATCGCTAGAGACCGGAACCCGTCCACGGAGATTTTCGCACCGCGTACACCAGTGTGATTTGCAGGTGATTTAACCGATGAACTGACCGGAACGCGGGAAACCCTTGGGCGCGGCGCGGCCAGCTTGGGCGCGATCACCCATCCAGTCGCGCAGGTCGTCGCGGGCTTTGGTGTGCGTGCGGCCGGCCGAATCTGTCCACGTCAATCCATCCTGCATGGCGAAAGTCTTGGCATCGGCGATGCCGCCGTCCTTGTAGCGCTGCATACGCACGCCCTTGCCGCGGTTCATGACCGGTAGCTGGACCTGCGGGAAAACAAGCAGTTTGCGGTTTTGCCCGATGACCGCGACGTGGTCGCCGACCGCCGGTACGCAAAGCGCCGCTTCCACCGGCATCTTGACGTTCAACACCTGCTTGCCCTTGCGTGTGTTGGCGGTGATGTCGCTCTGAGGCACAACAAATCCGTTGCCGAGCGTCGAGGCGACCAGCAACTTGCCCTCCGGTTCGTGCACGAAGGCCGAGACAATGTCCTGATCGTTGTCCATGTCGACCATGATACGCACCGGTTCGCCGTGCCCACGGCCGCCGGGCAGGCGATCGCAGCCCAAGGTGTAAAACTTGCCGCCGGTGGTAAACAGCAGGATACGGTCGGTCGTGTAGGCCGGAAACGCCGTTTTCAGCCGATCGCCTTCCTTGAAGGTCAGCGATCCGGTGTCGGTGAGATGGCCTTTCATCGCCCGGATCCAGCCCTTCTCCGAGATCACCACCGTCACCGGCTCCTTCTCGATCATCGCCTGCTGAATCGCTTCGGTGTCGGTATCGGGCGCGTCGCCAAAGATCGTGCGTCGACGGCCAAGCTTGGTGTCCTTGCTGAACTGCTTCTTGACCTCGCCGATCTCCCAGGACACGGTTGCCCATTGCTTCTCGTCCGAGGCGAGCAGAGCTTCGATATCGGCCTTTTCGGCGGTCAACCCATCGAACTCCTTGCGAATCTCGATCTCTTCCAGCTTACGCAGCGACCGCAACCGCATATTGAGGACCGACTCGGCCTGCAGGTCGGTCAACTCGAAGCGCCGCATCAGTTCGGCCTTCGGATCGTCCTCCTCGCGGATGATGCGGATCACCTCGTCGATGTTCAGATAGGCGATCAGATAGCCGCCGAGGATCTCCAGGCGGCGCTCTATCGCTGCGAGCCGATGGCGGGAGCGCCGCTGCAGCACCTCCTTGCGGTGCTCGAGCCATTCCAGCAGCACCTCCGGCAACGCCATGACCTTCGGTACTTTGCCTTTGGAAAGCACATTGAGGTTGAGCGAGATGCGCGATTCCAGATCGGTCAGCTTGAACAGCGACTCCATCAGCAGCGTGGGATCAACGCTGCGGCTTTTCGGCACCAGCACCAGCCGGATATCCTCGGCCGATTCGTCACGGACATCGTCGAGAAGCGGCAATTTGCGGGCTATCAGCAGTTCGGCGATTTTTTCGACGAGCCGCGATTTCTGCACCTGATAGGGGATTTCGGTGACGACGATGACGTAACCGCCGCGGCCGGCATCCTCTTTTTCCCAGCGGGCCCGCACCCTGAAACTGCCGCGCCCGGTGCGATAGGCCTCGATGATTGACTCGCGATTTTCGACAATCACGCCGCCGGTGGGCAGATCCGGTCCCGGCACCAGGTCGACGATTTTCTCGATCCCGGCGCGCGGGTGTTTGATGAGATGCAAGGCCGCATCGCACAGTTCGGCGGCGTTGTGCGGCGGTATCGAGGTCGCCATGCCCACCGCAATGCCGGTGGCACCATTGGCCAGCAGGTTGGGGAACGCCCCCGGCAGGACCACAGGCTCCTTGTTTTCCTCGTCATAGGTCGTGCGGAAGTCGACGGCGTCCTGGTCGATGCCCTGCAGCAGCAGCTCCGCCACTGTGGTCATCTTGGATTCGGTATAGCGCATGGCGGCGGCATTATCGCCGTCGATATTGCCGAAGTTGCCCTGCCCGTCGACCAGCGGATAGCGCACGGCGAAATCCTGAGCCAGCCGAACCAGCGCATCATAGATGGCCTGATCGCCATGCGGATGGAAGTTGCCCATCACCTCGCCGACGATCTTGGCGGATTTCTTGAAGCTGCCGCCGGGACGCAGACCCATGTCGCTCATGGCGTAGACGATTCGCCGGTGTACCGGTTTCAAGCCATCGCGCACGTCGGGCAGCGCCCGGTGCATGATGGTCGATAACGCATAAGCAAGATAGCGTTCTTCAAGCGCCGACCTCAGGTCGACCGGTTCCGAATCATCGTCGCCGCCACCCGGCGGCAAAAGGCTTTTTCCCATGAACCGGGCTTAAACGAATGCGTGATTCGCGGCAATAGTGCGCTGCTCAAGCGGCCGGGAGGGTAAGGATAAAGCAACCACAGCTACAGTATCGACAGGTGAAATTCCGACATTTTTTCTGTCCGACTACCAATACCCCCTGAAAACCGTCAATATTGCCCCCATATCCATCCATGCATCACCTCGATGCAATCGTCTCCAGGAAGGAACAGATATGGGTGCTCAACTCTTCAAGTCAGGCCTGCTCGCCGGATTCGTGCTGGTGGCCTCGAGCCAGATCTCGGCTGCTTTGGATGCCGATGATTTTGCAAAGAAATTGACGCAGAGTTACGCGTCGAGCGGTGCCACATTGAGCTACAGCGGGGTGACCACGAACGGCGACAACATCACTCTCGAGAACGCCGCAGTCAGCCTGGCTGGCGAGGCTTCAGACTTGCCGCTCGGTAATCTGGTCTTCGAAGGAGTCACGGAAGACGGCACAGGTGGCTACACCGTAGCCTCGACGTCGCAAAATGAACTGGCCTTTGGCAATGCCGACTTCAAGGCGACCATCAAGGATATCAAGGTCGAGAACATGTATGTGCCGGCGGACACGACGATGGCCTCGCTGGACACTATGCTGTGGTACGATCGGATAACAACCGGACCCATCAGCCTTGCCATCGAAGGTCAGGACGTGGTCGATATCGCCCGCATGGACTCGCGCAACACCAAAAACTCCACCGGTGACCGCGTCGATATGGATGCGCGTATCGACGGTCTTGAAATCAACCTGACGGCAATCGATGACCCCGAAGCCCGCCAGGTGCTGACCGGCATGGGCTATCAAAATCTGAGCGGTGACATGGTCATCAACGGGTACTGGCAGGTCTCGAACGGCGAACTGACCCTGTCGGAGTATGCACTGACCCTGGACGATGTCGGCCGTCTCGACATGGCATTTTCGTTCTCCGGCTACACGCTGGATTTCGTCAAGGGATTACAACAGCTGCAGGAAAACATGGCTGGCAAGGAAAGCGATGCCAAAGCGCAGCAGGCGATGGGCATGGCGATGCTCGGCATGTTGCAGCAACTCAGCTTCAACAATCTTTCGCTTCGTTTCGATGACGCCTCCGTCACCAACAAAATCCTCGATATGGCGGCGAGCCAGCAAGGCATCAGCCGGCAGCAGATGGTACAGGGACTGCAAGCAATGGTGCCGTTTGCGCTGGCCCAACTGCAAAACCCGGAGTTCCAGAAAACGGTTACCGAGGCGGTCAGTCTGTACCTGTCGAACCCGAAGAACTTCGAGATCTCCGCTGCGCCGGCGAGCCCAGTTCCGTTTGCCACACTTTTCGGCTCGGCGATGGCCGCGCCGCAGAGCCTGCCCAACATTCTCGGTGTGACGGTGACCGCCAACCAATAGGCGCCAACAGATCCTGAAAAACCCGCCGGATCCGGCGGGTTTTTTGCGTCAGTCTTTCTTCTCGACCGGGATCAGCCGCAGATTGAGCTCCAGAAGCTGCGCCGGATCGACCTCGCTCGGCGCGTCCATGAGCAGATCATGCGCCTGCTGGTTCATCGGGAACATGGTGACCTCGCGCAGGTTCTTAGCCCCAACGAGCAGCATAACAATGCGATCGATGCCGGCTGCCATGCCGCCATGTGGTGGCATCCCGTACTGGAACGCCTTGTAGAGGCCACCAAAGTCGCTTTCCACGGTCTCCGCGTCCAGGCCGACGAGGCCGAATGCCTTGAGCATCAGTTCCGGGATGTGATTGCGGATTCCGCCGGAAGCGATTTCAAAGCCGTTGCACACCAGGTCATATTGGTAGGCTTTGACATCCAGCGGATCGGTGCCTTCCAGAGCATCGAGACCGCCCTGAGGCATGGAAAAGGGGTTGTGCGAGAAATCCAGGCGATCTTCATCGTCGTCCCATTCATAGAACGGGAAGTCGACGATCCAGCAAAGCTCGAACCGGTTCCGATCGATCAGATCCAGTTCGTCGCCGATCCGGGCGCGCGCGTCGCCGGCAAAATCGGCAAACTTCTTCGGATTACCGGCAACGAAAAAACATGCATCGCCGGATTCCAATCCCAGTTGTGTGCGAACGGCCTCGGTACGCTCCGGACCAATGTTCTTGGCAAGCGGTCCTGCACCAGCGACAGCGCCATCCTCGTCACGCCAGAAGATGTAGCCGAGGCCTGGCTGTCCTTCGCCTTGCGCCCACGAGTTCATGCGATCGCAAAAAGCCCGACTGCCGCCGGTCCGCGCTGGAATCGCCCAGACCTCGACCTTTGGGTCGCTGGCGATCATGTTGGCAAAGACCTTGAAACCAGAGCCTGCGAATTGCTCGGTTACGGCCTGCATCTCGATCGGGTTGCGCAGATCCGGCTTGTCGGTTCCGTATTTGCGCATCGCTTCGGCGTAGGGGATGCGCCGGAACGTCTCTGTAACCGGCGCGTCCTCGGCGAACTCGCGAAACACCTCGCGCAGCACCGGTTCCATGGTGTCGAGAACATCGTTCTGCTCGACGAAGCTCATTTCCAGGTCAAGCTGGTAGAACTCACCGGGCAACCGGTCGGCGCGCGGATCCTCGTCGCGGAAACACGGTGCGATCTGAAAATAGCGGTCGAAACCGGACGCCATGATCAGCTGCTTGTATTGCTGCGGCGCCTGCGGCAGGGCGTAAAACTTGCCGGCATGAATGCGGCTTGGGACCAGGAAATCGCGCGCACCCTCCGGCGAGGAGGCGGTGAGGATCGGCGTCGAAAACTCCGTGAAGCCAACCTCCGCCATCAGCCGGCGCATCGCCGCAATGATCTCTGTGCGCCGCATAATGTTGCGGTGCAGCGTTTCGCGCCGCAGGTCGAGGAAGCGGTAGCGCAGCCGAACATCTTCCGGATAGTCCGGCTCGCCGAATACGGGCAACGGCAGTTCCTTTGCGGCGGACAGGATCTCGATCTCGCGGGCATAGACCTCCACCTCGCCGGTCGGCAGGTTCGGATTGACTGTGTCGTCAGACCGCGCCTTGACGTTGCCGTCGATCCGGATCACCCACTCGCCACGCACGCTTTCGGCGATCGAAAACGCATCCGAATCGGGGTCGGCGACCACCTGGGTGATGCCGTAATGGTCGCGCAAATCGATAAACAGCACGCCGCCGTGGTCCCTGACCCGGTGGACCCAGCCTGAGAGCCGAACGTGGGATCCCACGTCTGATTTGCGAAGGGCGGCGCAGTGATGGCTGCGATAGCGATGCATCGATCTTTACCCGATTGTCTGTGCGTCTGAACTGGTGCCGGGCGGATCGCCGACGGCACCGCCGTGAAAACCGCGCGGACAAGCGCATGACAGGCGGGATTTGTCAAGCAGCGGCGCGGATTTCTGCCACCCGGCGCCGCATCTGGACAAGACAGCCTGGCGGACGACCAATTATGGGGATCCATCAATTGCATGCTGGAGACCGCGCCCGTACGCTTTACCACGAACGAAAACGGCGAAGTCAACCGCATTTTCGCCCAAGGACGCTGCAACCTCACCATGTTGTATGCGCAATGAAGACAAACAGCGGATTATTGTCTAAACAACGCCCATGAACATTATCGATACGACCGACGCGCTGGCTTCTGCCTGCGCACAACTGGCGCAATCAGATTTTCTCACCATCGATACGGAATTCATTCGCGAGACCACATTCTGGCCGGAGCTTTGCCTCATCCAGATGGCAACCTACGATCATGAGCTCATCGTCGATCCGCTGTCCGCTTCGCTGGATCTGCAACCCTTTTTCGACCTCATGGCCGATACGTCGGTGATCAAGGTCTTTCATGCGGCCCGGCAGGATCTCGAGATCATCTACCATCTCGGCAATCTGATCCCGCATCCCATTTTTGACACGCAGGTCGCGGCGATGGTCTGCGGATTTGGTGATTCCGTTTCCTATGACCAGTTGATCCAACGCACCGTTGGCGTGCAGATCGACAAATCGTCCCGGTTCACGGATTGGCGGCGACGCCCGCTTTCCGACAAGCAGCTTAATTACGCCCTCGCCGACGTCACCCATCTGCGGGATGTCTACCAGTTGCTCAGACAGCGTCTCGACAAGGAGGGTCGCAGCCATTGGGTGAAAGAGGAGATGGATGTTCTCGAATCACCGACCACCTACGATCTGCATCCGGAGGACGCCTGGAAGCGTCTGCGCATGAGGGTGCGCAAACCCCAGGAACTGGCAGTGATGAAATTTGTGGCCGCCTGGCGCGAGCGGGAGGCGCGGCAGCGCAATGTGCCGCGCGGCCGGGTGCTCAAGGACGAAGCCATCTACGAAATCGCCCAGCAGCGCCCGATGGACACCACGGCGCTCGGTCGGCTGCGAACCACGCCGCGTGGCTGGGAGCGTTCCCAATCGGGCCAGGCGCTGTTGGATGCGGTCCGCTCTGCCCTGGATCTGCCGCGGGACGAGATGCCGCGCCTGAGCAAACCGGCGCAAGCGCCGGAAGGAGCCGCGGCCGCCGGTGAGTTGCTCAAAGTGTTGCTGAAGATGACCACGGAAGAACACGGCGTGGCGCCTAAGATCATCGCCAATTCGGAGGACCTGGATCGCCTCGTGGCCCAGGGCGAAAAAGCGGAAATCGGCGCGCTCAAAGGCTGGCGGCGCGAGCTTTTCGGGGAGAAGGCGTTGCAACTGCTGCGCGGCGAAATGGCGTTACGGTTTGTCGACAGGAAAGTCGAGCTGGTGGAACTCGCCGATTAGCTGGCTGGCTGGTTCAAGCCTCGAAACAGAAGCGAAGGTCACGACCGGTGTGGCGCGCCAGCTGTTGCAGGCGGTTTTCCAGTCGTTCACCGGCAAACTCGGCGAGATGTGGCGGCACTTTCAAGATCAGTGAGTCCATCCCGCTGGGAACGAATTCCAGTGATGGGATGACGCCCGGCATCGATGCCGAAAAGAGATAGCCGACACGCAGCAATCCGCCGAGCAATCTGGCAAATTCCACGTAGCGTGGTGTTGCGATCTCCGCAAGCGAATCGCTGAGCCAGTCACCGCGCAGACCCTCAAATCGATAGTAGTTGGCGAGCGCGATATAGGCGCGACCGGCATGGGTGATGCCGGCAAAAGTTCCGTTGGCGATGAGATTCAGCGACTGCGAACCACGATAATCGGGATGTGCGCGCCAGCTGATGTCGGCCATCAAACACGCGGCGCGCCTGTAGCGGGCGTCTTCCTCGCTCTCCTCGATCCCGAAAGCCTCGAAGGCCCGGCCGGTCCAATCCGCCAGTTCCCGGGCGTGCTCCGGCGAGCGGGCCCTGAGAATTGCCAGCTCCTGGGCTGCAGCAAGCAATGGGTCCTGCTGACGGGCCGGCGGATCGAGCAGCGAATAGAGGAACCCCTCGCGCACGCCTAACGCGGAAAACGTCACGGTCCGGGGACGCATCACCCGTAAAATTTCATTCATCGCCACCGCGCCGTAGGGCAGCAGGCCGCGGCGGTTTCTCGACACAGCGCGCAGCGCCTTGTTTTTGCCGGAGCCGTTTTTCTCGACCAGATCGAGAAAGCGCACCGCTTCCTCAAAGTCGATTTCGTACCCGTGCGTGATGTTGAGCGAGTAGCGCTCCATTTCCATGTGTAGCTTGGCCAGGTTGCGCCAGGTGCCGCCAACCGCATAGAAAGCCCGCCCCTCGCCGCGTTCTAGCAGAGAAGCCTTGGCAACGTGCTTGCGAGCTATGTCACTCGCCTTGCTGACAGACTCACCGGATACCTCAGAAAGGCGCAGGCCGCCGATCGGCAGCGTGATGCCATCGCCGATCGCGCCGTTGGCGATATCGACAAGCTCCAGGGAGCCGCCGCCGAGGTCGCCGGCGATGCCGTCCGGGTCGTAGAAGCCGCAGATGACGCCTAGAGCCGAGTAATGGGCTTCCTCAGTGCCGCTGAGGACGCGAACCTCATGTCCCAGTATGGTCTGCGCCTCTTCCACGAAATCCGGACCGTTTTCTGCTTCACGGGCGGCGGCCGTTGCCAGGACATGCATGCGGGTGGCGCGTGCCTGATCGGACAGCATCCGGAAGCGCCGCAAAGCTGCCAGGGCTCGGGTCACCCCCTCCGGATCGAGCAGTCCGGTGGTAGCAAGACCACGGCCTAAACCGCATAATACCTTTTCATTGAACAGCACCGCAGGCATCCGGTTCAGGCCTTCATAGATGACCAGGCGAACCGAGTTCGATCCGATGTCGACAACCGACACCGGTGCGATACCCGGAAGGCGTCCCTGAGCTTCCGACTCAACCATGCAACCTGACTTTATCGATTAGTTCTTATCCGGGTGGGAATCCACACCGGCGATGAGTTTCGGTGCACTGGACGCCAGCGCCCCGCCGCGACCCGACAGGCTCGGGTTGGTCATGAAATAATGCTGCGCGTTGAAAGGCTCCTCCCCCTGCTGCACATCCATCCTGCGGGATGTGCCGTCCTCCAAAATCTCATAGCTCTGTTGGTTGTCGATCAGATTGCCTAGCATGATCTGCGACTGGACCTGCTCCTTGACCGTTGGGTTGCTGAGCGGCACCAGGGTTTCAACGCGTCGATCCAGATTACGCGGCATCATGTCTGCGGATCCGATGTAAATAAGCGATTCCTTGCTGGGCAAACCGTGACCGCGCCCGAAACAAAAAATGCGGCTGTGCTCGAGGAATCGTCCAACGATCGATTTCACTCGAATTCGTTCCGATAGTCCCTTGACCTGAGGGCGCAGGCAGCAGATGCCGCGCACCACCAGATCGATCTCCACACCCTCCTGGCTTGCCCGGTACAAGGCGTCGATAATCTGCGGATCGACAAGAGAATTGGTTTTCATCCAGATCGCCGCCGTCCGTCCGGCTCGTGCATGGGCGATCTCATCCTCGATATGCTCGATCATCCGAGAGCGCATCGTGCCTGGCGACACCAGCAACTGCATCCTTTCGGTCGGTTTGCCATAGCCGGTGATGAAGTTGAAGACATGGGCGACGTCGAGCGCGATGTCCGGATCGCAGGTAAAGAACGACAGATCGGTGTAGATCTTTGCCGTCACCGGATGATAGTTGCCGGTCCCGAGGTGACAATAACTGACAAGACGCCCCTCCTCGCGTCGCACGATCAGCGACATCTTGGCGTGCGTCTTCAATTCGATGAAACCGAAGACCACCTGAACGCCGGCGCGCTCCAGATCGCGGGCCCAACGGATGTTCGCCTCCTCGTCAAATCGAGCCCGCAATTCGACAAGGGCAGTCACCGATTTGCCGTCTTCGGCCGCGTCGATCAGCGCCCGAACGATGGGGCTGTCGTTGGATGTGCGGTAAAGGGTCTGCTTGATGGCAAGCACGTTCGGATCGCGCGCCGCCTGGCGGACGAACTGCACCACAACGTCGAACGACTCGTACGGGTGGTGGATGATGATGTCCTTCTCGTGAATCGCTGCCATGCAATCGCCGCCATGCTCGCGAATCCGCTCAGGGAACCGCGCGTTGAACGGCTCGTATTTGAGGTCGTGCCGTGGCGCATCGACGACCTCCGATATGGTGGAAAGCGCCAACAGCCCCGGCAGCACGGCGACGCGATCCTCGGGCACGTTGAGTTCGTGGGTGACAAAGTGGCGCAGCGACTGCGGCATCTCCGAATCGAATTCGATGCGGATCACCGATCCGCGGCGCCGCCGCTTGAGCGCCCGCTCGAACAGCCGCACCAAGTCCTCGGCCTCTTCCTCGACCTCGATGTCGCTGTCACGGATAATCCTGAAAGTGCCCGATCCCAATACATCGTATCCGGGAAACAGCGCCTCGATAAACTGTCCGACAACGTCTTCCAGAGTCATGAAACGTATGGCGGGGCCCTTGTCCGGCAACCGAACAAAGCGGCTCAGCGCCACCGGAAGTCGTAGCAGACCGGTCATCGGCTCCTTTTTGCTGCGGTTGATCAGCTGCAGGCCAATCGAAAAGCCAAGATTCGGAATGAAGGGAAACGGGTGCGCCGGATCGATCGATAACGGCGTCAGCACCGGAAAGATGGATTCATCGAACTCCTTTTTGAGCCAGTCCAGATCGTCCGGGGAAAGCTCGTCAGCACGGACGATAAAAATATCTTCCTCGGCCAGATACTGCTGTAGAACGGCCAGCGAAGCCTGCTGTTCGAGTTGCAGGTTGCGGATCTCGTCGAGCGCTTCGATGAGCTGGCGCAGCGGTGTGCGCCCGTCGGCCGAGCGTGTGGAAATGCCTTCACGGACCTGGCCCTCCAAACCGGCGACGCGGACCATGAAAAACTCATCCAAGTTGGCCGCCGATATGGAAAGAAAGCGTATCCGCTCCAGCAGGGGATGCGCACTGTTTTGCGTTTCCTCAAGAACGCGCCGGTTAAACTGCAGCCAAGAAAATTCCCGGTTGATGAACCGTTCCGGGCTTTCGATCAACGGACGTCCGTCGGAGGCGACGGGGCCGTCCTGCGGAGTTTGGCTAATTAGGGTCGTGTCGTCCATCGGCCTGTGTTTCCTGTACTCATACTAACGTTGCAACACATGTATGACTATCGGAAGAAGGGATTATGGTGATCCGACTCCTTTACGACCGGCTTCCCACTCACCAAGCACTTCGGCAGCCAGAGCGCGGTTGATCTTGCGGCGGCGCGCCAGCGCCAACTCGTCCATGCGATGCACGATCGCCTGTGCTGCATCAAGAGAACGTTCCATGCGGTGCACAAGATAATTGACGAGTTTCGCATCGACGGCGATTTGCCGGTCCGCGAAGAGCTTTTCAATGACCTGTCCAAGCAGCATATCGTCGGGTTCACCGATCTCGACAACCGTAACGGCTCGCAGACGCGATCGCAGATCTGGCAGCCGTACCGTCCACTGCGCCGGCCTGACGCGTGAGGTCACCAGCAGATGGGTGCCGTTCTGTCTGACCATATTGATCAGATGGAACAGTTGTGACTCGTCAAGGTCTCGCCGGTCGAGATCCTCGATCAGGACGGGTCCGGCCGCCGCCTGGCTGAGCACGGTCTCGTCACCGGCCTGCACCTCGATCTGCGTTGCAGCGGCCCGCTCCATCCATATGCGCGCGAGATGGGTCTTGCCTGCGCCGGAAGGTCCTGCCATGACGACGACCGGTGACGGCCAGTCAGGCCATCTGTCGATCAATCCGACGGCTGCCTCCAGTGGCGGCGCGACGATCAGATCGTCCCGTGCGCTGCTGGCCCGGTGCCGGAAATCAAGCGGCAGCTGTCGGTCGCCCCTGTTCTGCGGTTCGCCGGAGCCATTACTCATTTTTGCTCACCGTGCCGTCACCCGTCTGCTTGTCCGGGGCATCGACCGCTTCATCCGCCGCGTTCGGCGCTGGCAATCCGTTGTCGTAGAGATCGCTGTCCAGATACCGTTTCAACGCGAATCGCACCAGGACGGCGAGTGCGGCGGAGGCGGGAACCGCCACCAGAAGCCCGACAAAGCCGAACAGAGAACCGAATGCAAACAGCGCAAACATCAGCCACACCGGGTGCAGGTTGACACTTCGGCCAACCAGCTTGGGCTGCAGGATATTGCCCTCGATGAACTGACCGGAGAAGAAGACCACCAGGACGATGCCGATCGACAGGTAATCCGGCCAAAACTGAACCAGTGCGACACCCAGTGCCAGCACCAGTCCGATCATCGATCCCGCATAGGGAATAAAGCTGATCATGCCGGAGAAAAACCCGATCAGCAGGCCAAAATTCAGACCGGCGAGCGTCAGGCCAACCGCATAGTAGATGCCCAGGATCAGGCAAACACTGCCCTGCCCGCGCACGAAGCCGGCGATCGCCTCATCCATGTCACGGCAAATCTCGCGCACCAGGTCGACATGATCTCTGGGAATCCAGTTGTCGACGGTTTCGACCATACGGTCCCAATCAAGCAGCAGATAAAACGCCACAACCGGCGTGACGATAAACAGCGATGCCAGGTCGGCAAGTGCCTTGCCCGAGTTCCAAACCTGCAACAGCAGGCTGCCGACCAGACCCGCTCCTTCTGAAATCAGGTCGCCGAGCGACTGCTTCAGGTCGGGCAACTCGACACCAAGCCGACTGATCAGCCACGAGGCATCGGCCCGGGCGATCAGTGTCTGCAGCTGGGAAACGTAGTCGGGCAGTCTCTGAATGAAGTCGCTTGCTTGGCTGGCGAGCAGCGGCACAACAACCATCAGGGCGACGATAAACAGCAACAAAAAGGTAATCAGAATGAGAATCGTCGCCATCAGCCTGGAAATGCCCCAGCTCTCGAGCCGATCGGCCACCGGATCGAGAAAATAGGCCAGTGCCATGCCCGCCACAAAGGGCAACAATATGCCGCGAAAGATGTACAGAAACAGGCCGAGGAACAGAAATGCGGCAAACCAGAAGATGGCCTGTCGCCGCAACGAAGTCCTGCTGATTTGGGTTGTCATTGCGATCTCCATCGCGTCCGCAGGATCGTGACGGATCAATCGGCCGTGTTGGCCATATGATCGATCCAAACCCTGAAATAGGCTGCCGCGGAAAGAATGGTCAATACCGCCACGATATAGATGAGGATCGTGGTCAATCCGCCAGTCGTGAAGCCGAATGCCAGCTCCGCAAGCACTACGGAAACCAATGCGATCTGAAACGCCGTGTTGGCTTTGGAGACCAATATCGGATTCATGTCCATCGGCTGGGTCATGATGCTCGAAACGATCACCGCCATGACGATCATGACATCCCTGGAAACCACCAGAATCACCAGCCACTGTGGCAGGTAGCCAAGAATTGCCAGCACGATGAATACTGTTACGAGCAGCAGTTTATCGGCGATCGGATCAAGGTAGGTACCAAGTTCCGTTTGCTGGTTGAAATGACGAGCGATGAAGCCGTCGACCGCATCGGAGACACCGGCTGCCACGAAAAGGATAAATGCCGGCAGCATTTCGCCCAGCAGGAGTGCATACACGACGGCAGGAACCATCAGGAAGCGCAACAGGGTTATAAAATTCGGAATGGTCATCGCATATCGACCAATGTACAGGCAGAGGAACGGTCCGATGTATCCGATTCCCAGACTCGTCATATACTAGACATAAGATCTGACACCCCATTCACGCAACTGCGCGACCATTCGCCCGGAGATTGTACACGCACTATGCTTGGCTGATTGGGTCGCCAACCTTGCGCCGTGCGCAGCGACATGCAAAGAGCGCTTGACCGGATCCGGCACCCATACGCTGGCCATGAGGGCAAAAATGAGCGGACACAAAAACAGCCTGAGTTATAGAGATGCCGGTGTCGACATCGACGCTGGCAACCGCCTCGTTGAACGCATCAAGCCGCTCGTGCGGGCGACCCGGAGGCCCGGTGCAGAGGCCCATATTGGCGGCTTCGCGGGGCTTTTCGACCTCAAGGCAGCGGGTTTCTCGGATCCGGTTCTGGTGGCGGCCAATGACGGCGTCGGCACAAAACTCAAGATCGCGATCGAAGCCGATATCCACGATTCGATCGGCGTCGATCTTGTGGCCATGTGTGTCAACGATATCGTGGTCCAGGGTGCCGAACCGCTGTTTTTTCTGGATTACTTCGCAACCGCCAAACTGGACACCGAGCGAGCCGAGAGGATCGTTGCGGGCATGGCCGGCGGCTGCAGGGATGCGGGATGCGCCTTGATCGGCGGCGAGACGGCGGAGATGCCCGGCCTTTATGCGGAAGATGACTACGACCTCGCCGGCTTCGCGGTGGGTGCGGCAGAACGCGGCACGCTGCTCCCGCGTAACGATGTGCAGGACGGTGACATAGTGCTCGGACTGACCTCGTCCGGCCTGCATTCAAACGGATTCTCCTTGGTCAGGCGGGTGCTCGATGTGGCCGGCGTGGCACTTGGCGACTCAGCACCCTTTGACGAAGACCGGAGCTTTGCGGACGCGCTGCTGGTCCCGACCCGCATCTATGTCAAACCGCTGCTGGCGGCGATCCGTCGGACGGGGTCGATCAAAGCGCTGGCGCACATCACCGGCGGCGGCTTTGTGGAGAACATTCCACGCGTGCTGCCCGATGATCTGTCCGCCCACGTCGATCTGGCGGCTTTTCCGGTGCCGCCGGTATTTCCCTGGCTCAGCCGCAACGGCGGCATCAGCGAGGCCGAGATGCTGCGGACCTTCAACTGCGGGATCGGCATGATTCTCGTGGTCGCGCAATCGGACTCGGATTCCGTCGTGTCGTTTCTCGCAGACCAGGGTGAGACGGCCCACATGCTTGGTCAGGTCCACGGGAGGTCGCAGGATTCTCCGGGCGTCGACTTCAGCGGCCGGCTGGCGCTATGAGCAAAGCCGAATCAGGTAGCGCAGACCGCCGCAAACGCGTGGTGGTTATGATTTCAGGTCGCGGCAGCAATCTGGCGGCTCTGATCTCGGCCAGTATGACCGGCGATTACCCGTGCCGGATCGTCACTGTCCTGTCGGACCGGGATGACGCGGCGGGGCTCGATCTGGCACGCGAGTACAACATCGAAACGGCGGTTTTTCCGCGATCGGATTACGCCGACCGAGACACCCATGAAGCGGCCATCCGCGACCGGCTCGACGAGATCGCTCCGGATGTCATCTGCCTGGCCGGTTACATGCGGCTGCTGTCGGCCGCGTTTGTCGACCGGTGGCCCGGCCAGATCATCAACATCCATCCGTCGCTTCTGCCGAGCTTCCCCGGGCTCGATACCCATCAGCGCGTATTGGCCCATCAGGTGCGGATCCACGGCTGTACGGTGCATTTCGTGACGGAAGGTATGGATGAGGGTCCGGTGATCGCTCAGGCTGCGGTTCCGGTCCTACCGGATGACACGGAAGAATCACTGGCTGCTCGCGTGCTCAAGGCTGAGCATCGCCTCTATCCGTTGGCCCTGCGCCTGGTTGCCGAAGAGAAGGTCCGCATGACGGACCTGGGCGGGACGGTCTTGTCAGGATTGGACTGGGAGGATGATGGAACGACGCTTCAAGTGCCACCGGCGGCCGATTAGATTAACCGGTGTCGGTATCGGCCGCTCGCAGCCACACCCGATTGTCGTGAAATGCGGCGCCGCCGTAGGGCGCGATACTGTCCGCACCAGTGAGAACGTTGATCCCCTCGCCGTCAATGAAAGCATCGTTCGGCCAGATCCCTTCGGAAATCAGGACGCCGGTCGACGTCGCTTCGGTGATCCGCGCGTGCAGTCGCACGGAACCGCGATCGTTGCCTAAAGCCACCAGATCACCTTGTTGAATACCCAGATCCGCGGCATCGGCCGGGTGAATCATGACCTCGGGGCGCCCTTCCCTGAGGACCGAGGACTGGGTTTCGGTGAAGGTCGAATTCAAAAACGCCCGTGCCGGCGATGTGGCGAGCCGGAACGGGTGTTGTTCATCCGTCGTTTCAATCAGATCGACGTGGTCCGGAAATGCCGGCAGCTCGGTGTATGGTCCCTGTGGCCCCATCGACTCCGGAGGCTTGGTGACGGCGGGCGTCCCGGTCCAGTCCGGACGGAAGCGGAACTTGCGGTCCGGCCAGCCAAAGCCGCGGATGAAGTGGGATGATTCGAAATCCGGCTGGCAATCGATCCACTTGTTCTGGCGAAGCGCCGTCAGACTGCCGTGACCACTGGCCTTCAGCATTCGGTCGATCAGTTCTTCAGCCGAAAACTCGAAACCCGGCAGGTGACCGACACCCAATCGCTTGGCCAGTTCGTTGATGACATAGAGATTCGGCATCGGGCCATCCGGCGGCTCAATCACCTTCGGCCCCAGAATGATGTACTGGTGACCGCCGCCGCGATAGATATCGTCATGTTCGATGAACATCGTGGCCGGCAGGACGATGTCCGCCAGGCGTGCCGTTTCGGTCATGAACTGCTCGTGCACCACGCTGAACAGGTCGTCCCGGGCCATGCCGCGTTTAACCAGTCTCTGCTCCGGAGCGACATTGGCAGGATTGGTGTTTTGCACGAGCAATGCGGTGACCGGTGGCCCGTCGCGAAGGGCCACTCTGTCGCCGGTCAGAATCCGGCCGATCTGCGACTGGTCGAGATGGCGGATAGCCGGATCCAGGTAGGCCTGACCGGTGATCTCGTTCTTGTCGAGGCCGAAAATATCCCCGTTGGAATGAAAGGCGCCGCCCCCTTCATACTGCCACGCGCCGGTGACGGTGGCGACACTCAGCGCCGCGTGCATGTTCACGGTACCGTTGCGTTGCCGTGACATGCCGTAGCCGAGGCGAAAATAGGTGCGTTTCGTTGTGCCCACCAGATGGGCAAACTTCTCGATCTGGCGGGCCGACAGCCCGGTGATCGCCGCCGCCCACTCGGGCGTGCGGGACTGCAGATGCGTTTCCAGTCCCGACGGATCGTCGCTGTAGGCGCGCATATAGTCCCAGTCAGCCAGGCCATCGCGAAACAGCACATGCATCACGGCGCAGGCGAGCGCCCCGTCGGTTCCCGGCCGCAAGATCAGTTTCAGGTCGGCCTGATGCGCGGTGGGTGTGTCGTAGACGTCGATGACGACAATTTTGGCGCCGCGCTGCTTGCGAGCCCTGGTGGCGTGGGTCATGACATTGACCTGCGTCGATACCGGGTTGGTGCCCCAGATCACCACACAGTCGGACTTGGCCATCTCGCGCGGGTCCGGACCGCGCAGCGTGCCGGTGCCCATGTAAATGCCCGTCCAGGACGCATTGGTGCAGATGCTGTCGAACTGGCCGGAATAGTTTTTGGCGTGCCTCAGTCGATGGATCGAATCGCGCTGAACGAGCCCCATGGTTCCGGCGAAGTAGTAGGGCCAAACGGTCTCAGAGCCATGGCGCTGTTCGGACCGCAAGAATGCTTCCGCTGTTTCGTCGAGCGCATCCTGCCAGGAAATCGCCTGCCACTGCCCGTCGCCCTTGCTCCCCTTGCGGCGCCGTGGCTGCAGCAGTCGATCCGCATGGTGCGCCCGTTCCGCATAGCGGGCAACCTTGGCACAGATGACGCCGGCCGTGTAATCGTTGTCGCGAGCGCCGCGAAGGCGACCGATCCTATGCGAATCAAGCAGTTCCACTTCGAGGGCGCATGTGGACGGGCAGTCGTGCGGACAGGCTGTAAACCCGGTGCGAAGAGGTGCGGCTTCGTTCATGCGATTCTCACGGTAAATGGACTATCTGACCGCTATAAACCAAAATTCTCGGATGGGCGAGCCAGCGGCTGGTCTGGTTGATTCGTGATTAGCGGCATTTGCGGGTTGACCCGGCGTCATCATCCTTCGATAACACTTTAAGGGTATGGTGACCGCATGGCGGGATTGGATAACCGGGGGTCGAGAGCGCATGTTACCTTACAAAGCAGTACGAACCTTTCTCGCGTTCAGCTTCGCGCTCGTTGGCGGCTTCACGGTCGCGGTCCCGCAGGCAGAGGCGTTCGGCATCCGCAATGACGCAGCCTGCGACAATCCAGCCGTTCTAAGGGCTATAACCCATCGTTTCACGATCAACGATCGCAATGTCCTGCAGCGCGGTCTGGCCATCGATGACTACTACGACATTTTCGAAGACAAGTTCGTCGCCGCCAGCGAGGCCGCCGGCACGCTGATTGACCGACGGTTTTGCCGCGGCAAGGTGGTTATGAATGATGGCCGCACACGCACGATCTGGTACATGATCGAACTCGGTCAGGGTTATGCCGGCGTCGGCGCCAATGTCGATTACTGCATCTCCGGCCTGGATCCCTGGCACATCTACGGCGCCCACTGCCGGTCCGTGCGCTGACCGCACATCCCTCACGACACCGCGGCATCCCTCCGGTCCTCGTCGATCCGGCGGCAGCCGAAGATGAGCCATGAAGATTCTCTACTCCCCAGCATCCCCCTACTCCTCCAAAGTCCGAATGGCGGCGCACTATTGCGGTCTCGACTACGAAAGCGTGGTCGTCGATACCAATGCGGACCCTTCTCAGTTGGTCGACAGCAACCCACTCGGTAAGATCCCGACCCTGATCCCGGACAACGCTTCTGCGGTCTATGACAGCCGCGCGATCATGCAATATCTCGATCGCATAAGCGGACGCAGATTATATCCGCGCAATGCGGAAAAACGGACGGAAGCCGAGGTTTTGGAAGCATTGTGCGACGGGACGACCGATTGTCTGCTGGCCATCGTGTATGAACGCCGATTCCGACCGGAGGAAAAGGTTCACGCACCATGGATTGATCGACAGTGGTCGAAGGTGGAACGCGCTCTGGACCACCTCAACGATCATCTTCCGCGGACGTCCAAGAACCTGCATGGCGGTCATTTCGCGCTCGGCGGCCTGCTGGGATATCTGGATCTGCGATTCGCAGGCCAGTGGCAACGTGGGCGCCCGAAGCTCAAGAACTGGCCGCAAAAACTATCAAAGTTCTTCGAAGATTACGATCGTTTGAAACCCCAGGTGTAGGTGCGCGCGTGACGGATTGTTCGCAGGCGCGTCATTGCGTTTTGACGTTCCGATCCTATATCCGAAAGGCCATCGGCGTCTCTATGCACAAAAAATAAGCTAATCAAAACAACACCTGGAAGCCCGCGCATTCATGTTCAGTCTTATCATTCTGATAGCCGGGCTCACACTTCTTTTATTCGCCGGGGACTATCTTGTCCGCGGTGCCGTTGCGCTGGCCGAGAAACTCGGGATCAGTCCTTTGATCATCGGCCTGACGATCGTTGCCCTTGGCACGTCGGCACCCGAACTCTTCGTCTCACTGAAGGCCGCGTTCGACGACGCTCCCGGTATTGCCATCGGCAATGTCGTCGGTTCCAACATTGCGAATGTGCTGTTGGTGCTCGGGGCACCGGCGCTGATCAGGCCGGTCGGATGCCGGGAAGACGGCGTGGTCTTCAGTCTGGTCATCATGGGCATCATGACGGTTGTCTTCATGGCCATGATGACCACCGGTTGGCTGACCCACGTCGATGGTCTGATCCTGCTCGGACTGCTCGGGGTTTTTCTCGGCCGTCAGGTTATCACCGCTCGCCAGAACCGATCCGAGCAGGTGTTCGGCGACTATCATGACGAAATCGACGAAGTCCCGACCGAGAATTCGCGCATCGTCGCCTATTTGCTGTTCGGCATGATTGGATTGCCGCTCGGCGCGTCGCTCACCGTCAACGGCGCTGTGGACATAGCCCGCATGCTTGGTGTCTCCGAGGCAGTGATCGGTCTGACCATCGTCGCCATCGGCACCTCACTTCCGGAACTGGTGACGTCGGTCATGGCCGCCTGGCGCGGCAGTGGTGCGGTTGCCATCGGCAATGTGATCGGATCGAATATCTTCAACATCGGAGCGATTCTCGGAATCACCAGCCTTGTGCATCCGCTCGCCGTTCCGGGCCGTATCGTCTATCTCGACATGTGGATCATGGCGGCCGCTTCCGTTCTGCTGGTCGTCCTGGCAGCCGGCGCCAAACCAATTACACGATCCGGCGGGACGGTGATGCTGGTGCTGTTCGTTGGCTACATTGCCTTGATATTCTAAGCTCGCTCCGCCGCTTCTGAGACCTTCCAGGTGCCGGATGGTGTATAGATGATCCGAATCCCAAGCGGTACAGTTGTCAAGCAGATGCAGGCTCCGACACGATAGTCACATGACAAGGAACGAACCCGAATTTGTACCGGCCGGCGCGCAGGACTGGGAAGGCGCTGGTAAGGCGGCGGCTGGCCTCAGGGGCCCCGCACTTATCCAGGCTTATGTGAAGCTGCTGCCCAATGCGCCCGGTGTCTACCGCATGCTTAATGACAAGGGCGACGTGCTTTATGTCGGCAAGGCCCGCAGTCTGAAGAAAAGAGTGTCCAACTACGCCCAGGGGCGCGGTCATGCCAACCGCATTGAAAGCATGATTCGTCTCACCACGCAGATGGAGTTCATCACCACCCGCACGGAGACTGAGGCGCTTTTGCTCGAGGCCAATCTGATCAAACGGTTGCGGCCTCGGTTCAACGTGCTGATGCGCGACGACAAATCGTTCCCGTATATCCTGCTGACCGAAGATCATCCCGCGCCCGGGATCTACAAGCATCGTGGCGCCAGGGCCCGAAAGGGATCCTATTTCGGCCCCTTTGCCTCCGCCCAGGCGGTCGACCGGACCATCAATTCGCTGCAGCGGGCCTTCCTGCTACGCACCTGTACGGATTCGGTTTATGAGAGCCGCACGCGCCCTTGCCTCCTGCACCAGATCAAGCGGTGTGCAGGACCCTGCACGGGAGAAGTGTCGCTCGATACTTACGGGCGCATGGTCGACGAGGCGCGGGATTTCCTGTCCGGCAAAAGCCTGAAGGTGAAATCGACCATGGCGGATGCGATGCAGCGGGCATCCGAGGACCTCGATTTCGAGACCGCCGCGATCTACCGCGACCGACTTGCCGCTCTGTCACATGTGCAAAGCCACCAGGGAATCAATCCACAAACGCTTGAGGAAGCCGACGTCTTCGCCATCCATCAGGAAGGTGGTCTGAACTGTATCCAGGTGTTTTTTTTCCGCACCGGGCAAAACTGGGGCAACCGCGCCTATTTCCCCAAAGCCGACGCGGCGCTGCCGCCTCAAGACGTGCTGGCAGCATTTCTGGCGCAATTTTATGATGACAAGCCCTGCCCGCGGCAGATTCTGGTTTCGCATGCCTTCGACGAACAGGCGCTTCTCGCCGAAGCGCTGTCGATCCGCGCTGGCCACCGGGTAGCGATCCATCGGCCACAGCGGGGCGAGAAGCGTGATTTGATCATGCACGCCGACGCCAACGCCCGCGAGGCCCACGGACGTCGGCTGTCGGAAACATCGACCCAGGCCAATCTTTTGCGCGGATTTGCCGAGACTTTCGATCTTGACGATCCGCCGCGACGAATCGAAGTCTACGACAACTCCCACATCATGGGGACCAATGCGGTCGGCGGCATGATCGTTGCCGGGCCGGACGGCTTCCTCAAAAACCAATATCGAAAGTTCAACATCAAGTCGAAGGACATCGCCCCGGGAGATGACTTCGGTATGATGCGCGAGGTGATCGAACGGCGCTTCTCGCGTCTGGTGCGCGAGCACGGCATACCGGAAAAATCCGACACTGCGGATACCGAAACCGATGATGCCGACAATGCAGTCCCGCCCTGGCCGGATGTGCTGTTGATCGATGGCGGCCGGGGTCAACTGTCGGCGGTCACGGGTGTCCTTAACGACCTCGGCATCGCCGACACGGTGACGGTCATCGGAGTCGCCAAGGGCGTCGACCGCGACGCCGGGCGCGAGCGCTTCTTTGTCGGAGACCGGGCCGATTTTTCGCTGCCGCCACGCGACCCGGTGCTTTATTTCGTACAGCGCATGCGCGACGAAGCACACCGCTTCGCCATCGGCACGCATCGGGCACGCCGCAAGAAAGAGCTCACCCGCAATCCACTGGACGAGATTGCCGGGATCGGGCCGGCGCGCAAACGATCGCTGCTGCACCATTTCGGAACCGCGAAAGCCGTTTCGCGAGCCGGGATGGACGACCTCATTGCCGTGGAGGGCATATCGGCGGCGATGGCGAAATTGATCTACGATCATTTCCACGAGGACAAGGCGCCGTAAGTATGTCGACACGCTGTTGACGTAGAGGCTTGCGGCCTATTTGTATGAGCACAATCTGAACCCGGACGGAGCCGCATGGCGACCCGCGCCTACAATATTCCGAACCTGCTGACGTACGGCCGTATCGCGGCGGTTCCACTGATCGTCCTGTGCTTTTTTGTCGAGGGCCGGCTGCATGGCTCCGACCTGGCGCGGTGGAGTGCCCTTGCTCTTTACATCGTCGCCTCCATCACCGACTTTCTCGACGGCTATCTGGCGCGCATTTGGAACCAGATGTCGAATATCGGCCGCATGCTGGATCCAATCGCCGACAAACTGCTGGTTTCATCGATCCTGTTGCTGCTGGCCGCCGACGGGACCATCGCCGGCTGGACGATCTGGGCGGCGATCATCATTTTGTGCCGCGAGATCCTGGTATCGGGCCTGCGCGAATACCTTGCAGAACTCAAGGTTTCGGTACCGGTCACCTGGATCGCCAAATGGAAGACGACCATTCAGATGATCGCCATCGGATTTCTGCTGGCCGGTCCGGCCGGGGACAAGGTCATACCCTATGTCACCGAAACGGGACTTGTATTGCTGTGGATCGCTGCGGTGATCACGATGTATACGGGCTATGACTATTTTCGGGCCGGTCTGAAACACGTGATCAATGACATACCCTGAGTGGATAACGAACGATGGTCAAACTCGTCTATTTCGCCTGGGTCCGTGAACGGATCGGCAAGGCTGAAGAGGAAATCGAACTGCCTGCCGGAATCGAGACGGTCGGCCAGTTGCTGGAACATCTGAAAGCGCGTGGTGAGGGATATGAAGCTGCGCTGGCCGTGCCCGACGTAATCCGGGTGGCGATCGACCAGGAGCACAGCGCTCACGATGACCGAATAGCCGGCGCGCGCGAGATTGCTCTCTTCCCGCCGATGACCGGAGGCTAGGGGTGCTTACGGAGCCAACCATTCGTGTGCAACGGGAGGATTTCGACGCGGCTGCCGAGATCCGCGCGCTGACCGATGGTCGTACGGATATTGGCGCCGTCGTCACCTTCACCGGCCTGTGTCGCGATGAGGACGGCCAACTGGAGGCTCTCGAACTGGAGCATTATCCGGGCATGGCGGAGGCTGAAATCCGGCGTATTGCCCTGCAGGCCGCTGAACGCTGGCCCCTCACCGGCATGACGGTCATCCACCGCTTCGGAACCGTTCGGCCGGGTGAGAACATCGTGCTGGTTGTCGCTTGCTCGCGCCACCGTCAGGCGGCATTCGACGGCGCCAACTTCCTGATGGATTTTCTCAAGTCCAACGCGCCGTTCTGGAAACGGGAGATCGCCAGAAATGGCGAAGCCGGTTCCTGGGTCGACGCGAGAGACGCGGACAGCAAAGCGCTCAAACGCTGGTCATGAGGCCAAAGCCGCATCGGCGATGACCCCCCAACGGCAAGATCAGCCGACGATCTCTGTGCCGGCGAACCAGTAAGCAATTTCTTCCGCCGCGGTATCCGGACCGTCGGAGCCATGCACCGAGTTCTCACCGATCGATAGGGCGTAGAGCTTGCGAATCGTGCCTTCCGCGGCGTCGGCCGGATTGGTGGCACCCATGATCTCGCGATTCTTGGCGATCGCATTCTCGCCTTCCAGCACCTGCACAACGGTCGGACCGGACGACATGAACTCGGTGAGTTCGCCAAAGAACGGCCGATCCTTGTGCACGGCATAAAAACCTTGGGCTTCGCGCAGGCTCATCCAGACGCGCTTGGAGGCGACCACTTGCAGCCCTGCTTCTTCCAGCACCCCGGTGATGGCGCCGGTGAGGTTGCGTTTGGTGGCATCGGGTTTGATCATCGAAAAAGTGCGTTCGATCGCCATGATCTCATCAGTCCTTGCATTTGCGATTGCGGGGAAATTGCCGGCTCTATAGCGGTCCGGCGCTGGCAAGACAAGGCCCTGCCCCGAGGTATAAATGGTGCGTTTCGCTCAGGCAGCGGCGGGCACCGACCGGCCAATTCCATCGTGCAAATCAAGGCAGCGATCGAACCAGTCAGCAACAGGATCTTCGGCTTCCAAAACCCGTGTCGGTGACGTCGTGCGCGCCCATTGAAAGGCTCCGAAAACGATGTAGTCGCAAAAAAGCGGTCCCGCACCGCCGAGAAACGGCTGCCGCTTGAGCACGATGCGCATCGGGTCCAACCGTTCCGACAGGCTCTTGACCCTTTCACGGCCGGCCTCGGCGACTTCTTCCAACGTGCGACCGAACCGCGCCTCCCGGCTTTGGCGGAAATAGGCCTGATCCACGGGCGCCAGTCTGGCATGGATATCGAGCATCAGGGCGCCACCGACCACACCCATGATCTGGGTCGCCGCCCACGCCTCGAAATACCGAGCCATGGCGATGCCGCCGGGTCCACCGAACAGGCTCGGCCGGTCCGGATAGGTCTCGTCAAGGTAGATGGCGATATCGAAGGAGTCGCGTATCACCCGATTGCCGTCACGGATCACCGGCACCGTCTTGCCGGAGCCGTCTTCGACGTTCGGGACCTCGGTGAAGGGCACCGGCGAGCCGACATAGTCGAGGCCTTTGTGGGCAAGCGACATCACCGTTTTCCAGCAGTGCGGACTGAACGGACGGGACGGGTCCGTACCGATCAATTCGTAAAGGGTGATGGTCATGTCCGGGCCTCTTTTTGTGACGGTGTTGCGCGGCATTGTGCGGCTTTTGCTTTGCAAATCAACACAACCGCTTTACCTCTTTGCTCATCGTCAATGGAGGATGCGGCCGATGACCGACGCCTATAAACTGCTGGATGGCCGAAAGATCGCCGCCGACATGCATGAAGCCATTGCAAACGACGTGACGGCTCTGGCGGATGAGGGCTGGCCGCTCAAGCTGGTATCGGTCTGTATTGGCGAAACGGATGCCGCAAAACTGTATGTGCGCAATCAGCGGCGCAACGCCAATAAGGACGGAATCGGTTTCGAGGAGCGGGACTATCCGGCCGATATCTCCGAGAGTGAACTGCTCGGTATCATCCAGGGCCTCAATACCGATCCGCGGGTGACCGGGATCATCATCCAACGGCCGGTGCCCGAGCACGTGTCGGTGCGTCGTCTGCAGCGCGCCATCCATCCGTTCAAGGACGTCGAGGGCATGCATCCGTCGAATATCGGCTCCATCGTTTACCAGGCACCAAAGATTGGACCCTGCACGGCCGTTGCGTCCGTGCACATGCTGAAGTCGACGAAGACCGACCTGAAGGGGCTTGAGGTGACCGTCATCGGCCATTCAGCGATTGTCGGCAAGCCCATCGCCTTCCTGCTCATGGCCGAGGGTGCGACCGTCACGGTGTGTCACCACGAAACGCGCAATCTGGCCATGCATTCGCGATCGGCTGACGCGGTGTTCGTTGCCGTCGGGAAGGCCGGACTGGTCACCGGGGAGATGCTCAAACCGGGCGCCGTTCTCATCGATATCGGCATCAATCAGATCGACACGCCGGAGGGTCCGAAGGTGGTGGGCGATGCCGATTTCGAAAGCTGCGCCGAAACAGCCGGCTGGATTACGCCGGTACCGGGCGGCGTCGGTCCGGTGACTGTTGCAACCCTCATGCGTAACGCGGTGACGGCGGCGCAGTTGCAACGCGACCACTATGGCGCGGAATTCGATACCGCCAAAAGCGTCTACAACCTGCTGCCGCGCTGAATCGACGATCATGCGGTTCTGAGCGGGCGATTTTCGCTTGCCTTCGCCGGCTGCCCGCTCCAATAAGCGGCCATGCTCACCCTGACGGACATATCCGCCCGCATTGCCGGGCGCCTGCTGATCGACCACGCCTCGCTGTATCTGCCGGAAGGCACAAAGGCGGGGTTCGTCGGTCGCAACGGGACGGGCAAATCGACCCTTTTCAGGGTGATTTCCGGCGATCTGGCGCCTGAGACCGGTTCCGTCGGGCTACCCCGCGGCTGCCGTATCGGCCAGGTTGCGCAAGAGGCGCCGGGCACGGACGAGCCGCTGATCGACATCGTGCTGCGGGCCGACAGCGAGCGCCTGGCACTGCTTAACGAGGCCGAGACAGCCAGCGATCCGCATCGCATTGCCGACATCCAGATGCGGCTGGTCGACATCGACGCGCATTCTGCCGAAGCGCGGGCCGCCAGCATTCTCGCCGGGTTGGGGTTCGACGAGGCGGCACAGCAGCGAACCGCCGCCAGCTTCTCCGGCGGATGGCGCATGCGCGTGGCGCTCGCCGCCGTTCTGTTTTCACGGCCCGACCTGCTGCTGCTCGACGAGCCGACCAACTACCTCGATCTCGAGGGAACCCTGTGGCTGGAAGAGTATGTGCGCCGTTATCCGCACACGGTGGTCATCATCAGCCACGACCGCGACCTGCTCAACCGGGCGGTCGACTCCATCGTCCACCTCGAGGACCGTAAACTGGTTTTCTATCGCGGCCCGTTCGACCAGTTCGAGAGGCAGCGCGCCGAGGCCCGTGAACTGCAAATGAAAATGCGTGCCAAGATCCAGGCACGGAAGGCCCATATGGAAGCGTTTGTCGAACGCTTTCGCTACAAGGCCTCCAAGGCACGGCAGGCGCAATCGCGTCTCAAGGCGATCGAACGCATGGGATCGGTCGCCAGCGTGATCAATGAGCATGTTCAGGAAATCCGTTTCCCGGCGCCTGAAAAACAGTGTGCGTCGCCGATCATTGCGCTCGAAAGGGCCGCAGTCGGCTATGCTCCCGGCAAGCCGGTTCTCAATCGGCTCGACCTGCGCATTGACCATGACGACAGAATAGCCCTGCTCGGTGCCAATGGTAACGGTAAATCCACCTTCGCCAAGTTGCTGTCCGGCCGGCTGGCACCCGAGGCCGGCACCATGACTCGGGCGCCCAATCTGAAGATCGGCTATTTCGCCCAACACCAGCTCGAGGATCTTGTGCCGTCCGAGAGTGCCGTCGAACACGTGCGCCGGCTGATACCCGATGCGCTGGATGCACAGGTTCGCTCGCGGGTTGCACAAATGGGCCTGTCTACGGAAAAGATGGACACCGCCGCGCGCGATCTTTCCGGTGGCGAGAAGGCAAGGCTGCTGATGGGACTGGCGAGTTTCGACAAGCCCAATCTGCTTATCCTCGACGAGCCGACCAATCATCTCGACATCGACACCCGCGGCTCGCTGGTCGAGGCGCTCAACGCGTTCGAGGGCGCGGTGATCGTGATCTCCCACGATCGCCACCTGCTGGAGGCGACCGCCGAACGTCTTTGGCTGGTGCACGATGGCACCGTACGCAGCTATGACGGCGACCTGGAGGATTACCGGTCCCTGGTTGTCGGCAGCGGCAAGCGCAATGACAAGCCGGCAGACGCATCGCCGATCGCCTCCAAGGCCGAGCAGCGGCGGGCTTCAGCCGGACGCCGCCAGGAACTGGCGCCGCTGCGGAAAAAAATCAAGGAAATCGAATCCCTGACGGCAAAACTTGAGAAATCGATTCAGCATCTCGACACGCTGCTTGCCGATCCGCAGCTCTATGACAGATCTCCGGATCTGGCCGCCGCCAAGGCCAAGGAACGCAGCGACACCGAGCGCGCCCTCGCCGCCGCAGAGGACGAATGGCTGACCCTATCGGCCGAATACGAGGAAGCAGTCGGGCAATGAGGCTGTTTACCTCGACCTCAGGCCTGTCGCCGCAGCAGTCGCTGATAGACCAGGCCAATCGCCACCAGCACGATGCCGAGGCCGATGAACGACACGGCGCGCAGCGCGCCGGTCAGGCTGGCCATGTCGATCAGGAACACCTTGGCGACGACGATGACGATGATGATCCCGGAAAATAGCCGCAGGGCGCGTACGCCCGTTCCCATGCCGGCGGCAAGTGTGGCGATGCCGATCAGCAGCCATGCGGCCGAATAGGTATAGAGCTCCGGGTCGGTGACGCTCGGCACATCGAGGGCCTGCGGGTGAAACCAGTGGCGGATGGTCAGGGTCACCCAGGCGAACACCAGGATGCCGCCGACGGCAAAGGCCGACCGCGCATAGAACGGCCGCGATGCGGGGCTGAATACGCCGAGTGCGGCGTAGAGCAGCCCGGTCAGCAGATAGGCAAACAACAGCTTGTTGAAGACGATGCCGGTGCCGACGCTTTCTCCCGTGATCAGCGGGTTGTAGACGCCGAGCAGGCCGACCATCGCGCCAATCATGCCGACCACGCCCAGCACGTCGGCCGCGCCGCGTAAGGTAGGACTGGAAGCGGTGCGTTTGATACGCAGAAGCCCAAGGGCCACGCCGCCACCGAGGAACACCAGCAGCGCGGCCTCCGAGAGCGTGTCAATCGGCGTGAACATCGCCTGCGGCTCCAGGGCATGCAAACCGATCAGCGCCAGCGCTCCGGTCACCGAGGCGACAGCAACGGCCTCCGCAATGTCGAGCCAGATGTCGCGATCCTGTCTGCCAAGCAAGTGGGCGGTCAGCACGAAGCCGAGGGCCGGCACGCCATATCCATAGGTGATCCAGTTGAAGACCGGGGTGTCGCCCAGCGATGGGCCAACAACCGTCGGATCCCACGCGATACGGGCCAGCCACAGGACCGCAGGCACCAGCGCCAGTATCCGCAAGGCCGGTAACGGGCGCCACCCGTTAACAAAGGCGACAGCCGGCGCGACAAGCGCCAGGGCGACCGTCAGGGCACCGCGCTCCAGCACTATGCAAAGGCAAAGCGTCAGGGACGCGGTCGCAGCGATCAGATAAGCGGCGATCACGCCGTCCCGGCCGGCGGCCTCTGACAATCGACGGTCCAGTGCAGCGGCAAGTATCGTGAAGGCGGCCGCTAGAAGCAGAGCGAGTGCGCCGTAGCGCAGGGAAACGTCAAGAAAATCGGTGCGCGCATAGGATATGGCGAGAAACGCGACGGGAACAAAAGTGCCGCCGAAGGCCAGCGACACGCGCGCCGTTGATCCCAGCGAGCCGATGATCCCGAGCACCGCCGCGACAATTGCGGTCACCAGGCCGAGCATGCCATAGACCGACAGCAGTCTCTGCCGGAAGCCAGGCAACGTTTCCGGATCGATGCCACCGGTGCCTTGCAGGGAGCCGGCTATCGAAACCCATGTCGATGTCTCGAATTCCCAGCCGGCATAGCCGAGCGCCGCGACGACCGCCGCCAGCGGAACAATATGACGCATGGCTGGCCACTGCCAGGCCGATGCGAACGGCACGGCGACGACCAGCAGCAGTGCCGCCACCGTCGCCGTATCCGTTCGCGCCAGCATGAAGACCAAAGAGAGCAACAGGACGAGGCCGAGTAACGTCACGGCCATGCGATCAGACGCGGCCGGTTCGGCGGGAGTCATCGGATAAAGGCTGGCGACAAATACGAAAAAGATCGCCGCCCAAGCGAACAGAATGTAGAGGCCGACGACCGGCCGGTCGCCAGACCCGCCGATTTCAAGCAGAACCAGACCAAAGAAAACCAGCCCCAGCGCGGCCACGACCGCCAACCAGCGCCACAGGCGCAGCCGCCCGACGCCAAAGCCGGCGGCTGCCACAGCGATCGCATATCCGGCCAGCCCCAGCACGCTCGGTTCGTCGGAACTGACCAGAAACGGCACCAGGAAGCTCGCGACGATGCCGAGCGCGGCGAGAAGCGGCCCGTGCAGCAATGCGGTGACCATGGTCGCGATCGCGACGGCGCCGAGGCCAAAAAAAGCTGCGAACGGCCCCAGAAAACCGTAGAGTTGATAGGCGGCGTAGATGGTGGCGAACCCGCCGAGGGTGCCGGCGGCGGTGAGCACCGCCGGGACGTTGGCCGATTCGAAACCGCCGATTGAATAGGCAGCGCCGCGACGCCGCATCCATTCACCAGCCGCGACGAGGGTGAGCGAGAAAAGCGCACCGAGCAGGATTCGGGCGCCAGGTCCGAGCAGCCCCTGTTCGATCGAGTAACGCACCAGGAAAACGCCACCCAATGCCAGCGCCAGCCCACCGACCCATACGGCCCACTTCGCACCGACCGTCTGCTCCAGATCAGACCCGGCGCTTCCGGTTTCCGGCTGCAGCTGTGGCTCGTCAGCCGTGCTGTCTTGCGCCGACCAGGGCTGTCCGTTGTCCGCAAGCGCTTCCGCTGAATCCACCTCGTCAGGGGTCTCCGGTTCAACGTCTTCGGCTTGCCAATCGACCTCCTGACCGGCCTCTTCCCAAGGACCGCGGCTTGTTCCGGCAAGTTCCGCTTCCAGCGCAACCACACGCCGCTGAAGCTCGCGCACACGAAAAAACGCCACACTGCCGAGGATAGGCGCGACCACCAGGAAAGCGACGACCAGAGTGACCAGAATGGCATATTCCATGGCTGTAGCGCCCCGTCCCGGCTGACTTTTGCGTCAATCGATCAGAAACGATATCCCCTACCCATCGTGTTGCCCCACAGGTCGGAGCAAACACATCATTCCTTCTTATCGAGGGCCTCGATCACATCGTTGATCCGGTCCTGGCCCCAATGCATCTCGCCATTGACAAAAAAGGTCGGCGCGCCGAAAGCCCCCCGCCGCACCGCCTCTTCCGTGTTGGCGCGTAATTCATCCTTAATCGCCTGATCCTGCACCATATTGGCAATCTCATTGGCTGGCAGATCGGCTTTCTCCAAGAGTTCCATGACCACCTCGGGCTTGCCAAGATCGTTACCGTTGGCCCAGGACGCGTCGAACATGGTATCCATGTAAGCTGGCACGATTTCGGGGTTGATTTTTTCGGCCGCGATGGCGCCGCGCAACGCCATCACGGTATTGAGAGGAAAATCGGGATTGCGGGCAAAGCGGATGCCGTGCTTGTCGGCGGTTCGTTTCAGGTCGTCGAACATCCACTCTCCCTTGCCCTGGACCTGATTGGGACCGGTGTTGCCGACCGCCTTGAAGACTCCGCCAAGCAGCATTGGCTTCCAGACGATTTGTCCACCGGCCGCCTTCACTTTCTCCGGCAACCGCTTATACGCGATATAGGATGCGCTGCTGACGAAATCGTAGAAGAATTCGACCGTCTTGTTCACTGAGCTGTCTCCTCGTTGGTTGCCACAGTGATAGGTGCGGTTCGCGGCAATGACAATGGCAACGTGCGGTCCGGACAAACGATGGATGGATTTACCGAAATATAAACGGCATAGTGTAAGTCACAGTCGAGTATTGCGTGTTGGTGTCGAGCGTTATGAAGAAACGATTTGTTGGCGTCCTGGCGATGGCATTTGCCATCGCCTTTTCAGGAGGATTGGTCGTCGCTGGCCCGGCGCAAGCAATTGACGATCAATCCCGTCCCCAAGGAAACTGGGCTGCGCTTTCCGACAGCAAAGCAAGCGAGCCGGTTATCATGCTTGTGTCCCTACGGGACCAGAGCATCCGGGTTTTTGCCGGTGACACGCCTGTCGCCCGCTCCAACGTTTCGACAGGCAAACAGGGGCATACCACGCCAACCGGCGTGTTCAGCATCCTGCAAAAGAAACGGCGCCATCACTCCAATATCTACAGCCGGGCGCCGATGCCGTTCATGCAGCGGCTGACCTGGTCCGGCATCGCCCTGCATGAGTCGGACAGCGTACCGGGCTATCCGGCCTCCCATGGTTGTGTGCGCCTGCCCCGGAGTTTCGCCAAACAGCTCTACGGCTACACCGATCTCGGCGCCCATGTTTTGATTACGGAAGAGGAGCTGATTCTGCGGCCGATCGCCGACGGTGACCTTTTCGATCCAGGCGATTTAGAGCCTGGACCGGACGTTGACGCAGGAGATACGCCGTCGGTTGTTTACCTGACCACGGACACGCGGCATCCGGACGTAGCCGTCGACGCTGTTGCGGAGGCCGGTATTGGGCGAAGCTATGTTCTGCGAGCTGGTCTTGGGGTCGGCGGTACCGGGTCCGAACAACCCGACATGTCGGAGCCGGCCGAACCGCTGCGGATCCTGATCACCCGGCGGACCGGTCGCGAAATGGTGCGTGACATTCAGGAACTGCTCAACTCACTTGGTTATGACGCCGGCGACGTCGATGGTCTGATCGGACCCGATACGGGAAACGCGATCGTCCGCTTTCAGAAGGAACACGACCTGGAGCCGACCGGCACAGTCTCGGTTGAACTCGCTCGCATGCTGCATGAGGAGGCCGGGGTTGAGGACTTCTCGACTGGCCATATCTACGTTCGCCGTGGTTTCCAGCCGTTGTTCGACGCGCCGGTGGTCCTGAGGAAGCCGGAAGCTCCGCTGGGTACGCACTTTCTGGCCGCCCTGCCCTCAAAGTCGCAATCGGACGGCTTGCGATGGGTTGGCGCCACCTTGAAAGACGAAGCGCGTCCATCTGTACTGAGTGAACTCCGGCCAGCCGGCCCGTCGCAAATCGCAATGCGCGCCAGCATTGCCGAGGCGCTGCAGCGTATTGATCTGCCGCAGGCGCTGCGCAGTCGCCTTAACGCCGAGATGACCAGCGGATCCTCGCTGATTATTACCGATCACGGTATCAGCGATGAAACCCACAAGGGCACCGATTTCGTAGTCCTGACCAATCCGAGCTGACCCGGTTCCTTCGTCTTACGGAAGCCAAGCCGGTCCGGGACGTGTCGGATCCGGCTTTTCGCGCAGCAGCCACCAGGCCAATAGTATGGCCACCAGCGAAACCAACAGCATGGAAAACAGCGTGTCGGACAGGAAGTGACGGCCTTTGATGATCCGCAGTTGGGTCGCAAAAAGCGCGGCCGCAAACCCGCAGACGAGAACGGCGTCACGGGCGCGTCGACCGGGAATATAGGCTCCGATGACCAGGAGCGAGATAAAAAACGCTGTCGCCCCTGACCCTTCGCCTGAGGTAAACGAGCAGTTTTTCTCGCATTGATCGGCCAGTTGAAGCACCGGCGTGAATGCCCTGTCACCACCAAACTCGGCAACATTCGCCGGTCGTGCCCGGCCGGAAAAAGACTTCAGGATGCCATTGACCAGCAGACCCGGCCCCAGCAGGTAAAGCAGGCAGATAAAAGCCCAAACCCGATCGGGAATCCGTACAATAGGCCCATGCCAGACCGACGCGATCCACAGGATCAGCGACACCGCGACCAGCCCCATGCTCAAAGCGTTGAAGGTATCGCGGTAGGCGTGAAGCAGCGGATTCTCACCAAGCCAGAAGCCATCGGCATCGCGATAAAAAAGCGAGGATGCACCGAGGTCGAGACCGGGAAAACGGACGAAGACGACCGACACGATCGCCATCACCAGGACCACGCTGAGCAGAAGCTTGCTAAGATTTCGCGAGGTCATCCACGCACACCGGATCGAGCAAAAACACGTTGAAGGGTCCGAAGTGATAGGCGCCGCCCCTGGTCACCAGGGCAGATGCCGCCGTCACCTTGGTCTGCGCGCACTCGATCGAGTCCGACGGCCAAACCACCAATACTGTCTCAAATCCCTCGTCCATCCGAAAGGGGTATTTCAGCTGATAATAGTTAAGCGGCCGTCCGGGCGGTGCCATCATCCGGACCGGAATGTCCGAGTCGCGGCCGGTATAAAAGAGATCCGCGACGATCTCGCGGCTTTGGGCAACGATCACATCGGCTTTCGCCGCCCGGGCGGCCTCGAGAATATCGTTGCTCATTCGCTCGCGTCCAAGCATCCGTCGCATCGCCGGCTTCTCGCCGTCGATGCTGACATCATAGGCAACGCTGGTCAGCACCGGATAGGCAAGGCTGACGACCAGGCCGATTGCCACCGAGACCGTCAGCAAACGCCGGTAACCGCGTTCAAGCATGGCCGCCACAACAAGAACGGTCGCAGCAAAGTAAGCGGCTGCCGCCCAGTTGGCGTTGGCCTTGCCCAGAAGCGCCTGGACGCACACCAGTCCGATCACCGGAACCGAGAAGAACAAGAGCAGCCTGCCGTCTCGACCACCTGGCCGAAACAGGCATACCAGCAGGGCGCCGAACAGAATCGGGCCGAAGACACCAAACTGGCTGAATAAGAATTCCGCAAACTCCAGAAAGTGAAGCGAAAACCCGGTGGGACTGTCACGCACCCATTCCGCATTGTCGAGTGTGTGTTCGAAGGTCGAGAGATCGTTGTTGAGGTTCCACAGAACATTCGGCAGCGCCACCGCCAAAAACGCCAGCAACAGGACGACCGCTTGCCGCCCGGAGGGCCTGGCCGACGGCATGAACAGTGCGGCCAGCAGCGCGCACAGAAGAAAATAAATGCCGGCATATTTGGACAGAAAGGCAATTCCGGCGCAGAGGCCGGCAAACAGCGCCCAGACGGCCTTGTCTTGCTTCAGGAGGCGCACGTAAAACAGTAGCGCCAGCGCAAAAAAGGGCGCCATGATGGTATCGGTCGAAATCACCGCGCTGCCCAGCACCACCGCCGGGAGGGTGATATAGGAGACCATGATCCAGAACGCGGTTCGGGTTCCGAACAGGTCGCGGCCCAGAACTCCCAGAATCAGCGCCGTCGCGAAATGAAACAACGGCGCCGGCAACCGTATCCAGAACATCGAGTCGCTGCCGCCCAGCCCGGTAAAAAGGCCGATGATCCAGGCGATCAGCGGCGGCTTTGAATAGTAGCCGAATTCGAAACTGCGGCTCCAAAGCCAGTATTGCGATTCGTCGACAAAAAGATCGGTCTGATCGATCCAAAGAAACCCGATCCGGTACAGCGTCATCAGCGCTGCGCACAGGACGCCGGCGAGAAACCAGTTTGTGTTGGAGCTTGCTTGCATGGGTCGGTGATTGCGGGAAGCGGTGATACGGGGCAAGGAGCTCTGCCGCCGCGTTTGGGCGCGACCGATAGAAGCTGGCGGCAGCCTTGTCAAACCGATGTGCGGACCGCGTTACGCCTTTTGCTCCCAGCGGCGATCTGCGGTCTGCTGCCAATAGGTCAACTGGTGCTCGCTGTCCTTGAATGCCTGCCAGTGGCCGCGTGCCGTCTCCAGCTGATGCTGGTCATGGCCATCGAACAGGAAAACCAGGCGATCGTAGCCGGTGGGATCGGGTGGCTCGGCTCCGTCGACAAGGAACCTGACATTGGCGCCGTTGGCGTTGGTGTCGCTGACACACAACAACACCGGCTGCCGGTCGGCATGGTGTCCAATATCGGTGCCGTGCGGCAGAAAGCTTTCGTCGCGATAGGTCCACAAATACTGATCCAGCGCGTCGCGCCTCTCCTCGCTGCCTGTCTGCACCACCACCCGCCAGCCGCGCTGCAGGCTTTTCTCCAGCAAGGGCGGCAGCGCATCCTCAAGACGCGTTTCAGTCAGGTGATAAAACAGCAATTCGCTCATCGTGGTCCGGGCGGTTATCCTTCGTAGTTGGCACGCACCAGTTCATCGAGCAAACGCACGCCGAAGCCGGATGCCCAGGATTTGTTGATTTCGGTCTGCGGCGATCCCATGGCGGTCCCGGCAACATCCAGATGCGCCCACGGGACGTCGTTGACGAAGCGCTGCAGAAACTGCGCAGCAGTGATCGCTCCACCCCAACGCCCGCCGACGTTTTTCATATCGGCGAATTTGGAGTCGATCAGCTTGTCGTATTCCGGCGCCAGCGGCATCCGCCAGACGCCTTCCTGGGTGGAACGGCTGGCTGCATCGAGTTTCTCCACCAATTCGTCGTTGTTGGAGAACATTCCCGCATACTGGTGTCCGAGCGCGACGATGATGGCACCGGTCAGTGTCGCAAGGTCGATCATGAATTGCGGCTTGAACCGTTCCTGGCAGTACCACAGGGCGTCACACAGGACGAGCCGTCCCTCGGCATCGGTATTGATCACCTCGATGGTCTGGCCCGACATCGACGTCACGATGTCACCCGGGCGCTGAGCATTGCCGTCAGGCATGTTCTCGACAAGGCCGATAATACCGACGACATTCGCCTTGGCTTTTCGCGCCGCCAGCGTGTGCATCAGTCCGATGACGGCCGCTGCACCGCCCATATCGCCCTTCATGTCCTCCATGCCACCACCCGGTTTCAGTGAGATACCGCCGGTATCGAACACCACGCCCTTGCCGATGAAAGCCAGAGGTTTCTGCTTCGCCTTGCCGCCTTTCCAATGCATGACGGCCAGCCGCGGCGGCCGGATCGATCCCTGGGCGACGCCCAACAGCGCCTCCATCTTCAGCTTCTTCATCTCTTTTTCGGTGAGGATCTCGACCTCGACACCCAACGCCTCGAGGTCCTTGGCTTTTTGCGCGAACTCCACCGGTCCAAGGACATTTGCCGGCTCGTTGACCAGATCGCGGGCAAGTGTGACGCCGCCTGCGATCGCTTCACGCTCGGCAAAGCGACGTTTCGCCTCAGTCGCGGCCGCGGTTACGATGGTGACACTCACGTCGCCGCTGTTTTGACCTTTATCCTTGTCCTTCTTTCGGGTCTTGTAGGAATCGAATTCGTAGCTGCGAAGCAAAAGCCCCAGGGCCAGGTCAGCAGCCGCGCCGCCACCTGCCTCAACACCCGCAACATCGAAGAAAATCTGAGCTTTTTTGGCGTTTTTGATTAAAGCGAACGCCGCCCCGCCTACGGATAGCCAGTCTGTTTCCTTCAGCTCTGACGGATCCCCGATGCCCACCATGCCGAGACGGTCGGCAACGCTGTCCTGTGGCGCCAACACATTCAGCCGGGCCAAGGCCTTGCCTTCGTAGTCGGCTATTTTTGCAGCCTTGACGGCTACACCGGAGGGATCTACCTCCCCAGCCGCATCCGATAGCAGACCGTCCTTGCCCGACAGGAATACTGCGAGTCCACCTTTTGGTTTTGCGGATTTGGAGAAGGCGAGTTTTATTTTCTTTGACATGAAAGCTCCGGAATTCTGTCAATGCAGACGTGCAGTCGTCTGTCTGATTGGGAGGTGTGATTTGCGACATGTTGGCTTTTTCGCTTCCGTTGACAAGGTCGGATCGGTCGATGTCCATGAAAATGTCCCAAACGGAACGTCTGCTGTTCGCTGCCCAACAGTGTCGAACCCGGTTTACGAACTGTTTACCGTACCCATTCGCCTCGTGTTAGGTATAAGCGCATAACTAGGATCGCCGTGGAAGCAGGCGATATCTCCAGAGGTCACCGGACAGACGCACCGTATGAAGCTTATCGAGCGTTACATATTCGGCAGGGTTTTCATTCTGTCCATGGGAACTCTGGTGACGGCAACTGCGATTGCGCTGACCACTCAGGTTCTGTTGCGTGTCAATCTGCTGAGTTCGACCGGCCAGTCGCTGCTGACGTTTCTTGAGCTTGCCGCCCTGCTCATTCCCTCCATGGTGATCATCGTTGCACCGTTCGCCCTGATGATCGGCGCCGCTCAGACGCTGACAACGATGAACTCGGATTCGGAGCTTGCTGTCTTGGAAGCATCGGGCGGCTCACCCTATCTGACAGCGCGCCCGGTCCTGCTGATGGCTGGCGTCATGTCTGTGGTGACCCTGCTCACCGGCCTTTACGCGGAACCGTGGGCCAACCGGAACCTGCGTGACCTGTTGAACCGCGCGTCGGCGGACCTTTTCTCGCTCGCTGTGCAATCGGGGACGTTTCACCAGATCGAGGATGATCTGTATGTGAATATAGCCGAGAAGCTGCCCGGCGGCCGACTCGGCGGTATCTTCCTGTCCGACCAGCGCGACCCGACAACCGATGTCGTCTATTATGCCCGTTACGGCGAGTTCGCCGAGAGCGCAGGCAGGGACATTCTGGTTCTTTCAGATGGCGAGCTGCATCGCAAGGATACCGGCAGCGGCAGGGTTTCGGTCATCCGTTTCGCGACCTACGGGCTTGATTTGAGTTTGATCGGCGGCGGCAGTCGAGAGCGGCGCAGCTACTACGCGAAGGAGCGCCCGACGAGCTTCCTGCTCAATCCCGATCCGAACGATCCCGTCTTTTTGTCCGAGCCGGGCCTGTTTACTAGGGAAATCCACAAACGCTTCACGCTTTGGATCTACCCGATGTTGTTCGGGCTGATCACCGTCTATTTTCTGGGAAAAGCCCATTCCAACCGGCACGAACAGGTGTGGAGCGTGGTCACCGCAGCAGGCATAGCGCTCGCCCTGCGCGGGGTGAGCTTCTACACCATCGACCAGTCGGGAAGCAGCCGAACCATGGAGATTATCACCTATGTGATCCCGATTGGCGGATCGGCCGTTTTCGTTATTCTCATTTTGACCAACTGGACCTTTCGCGTTCCGCAGTATCTGGTCGACCAGTCCACACGACTGGCGTCGGGAACGGAGTCTTTGCCCGCCATCGTGCGCAGTTGGTACTCCGGCTTCCCACCGTTCGGTAAACGGGGCGCCCAATGATCGGTCCGACATTGTGGCGCTACCTGTTCTGGCGATACATGATCATGACGGGATGGTTCGTCCTCGGCGTGCTGATCATCATATTCATGGTGGACTTCAACGAGTTCGCCAACCGCGCCTCCCGGCTAGCCGGCTACACGTTGTCGAAAGGACTGCTTCTGTCGGCGCTGCGATTGCCCAACATCTTCCAGGCGACGGTCCCCTTCATCATCCTGTTTTCCGCCATGACGGTGCTGATATTTCTCAACCGCAGATACGAGCTCGTCATCGCCCGTTCGGCGGGAATATCGGCATGGCAGTTTCTGATGCCGCTCTGCGTCGCCAGCCTGCTGATCGGGATTGTTATGGTGGTCGTGGTCAATCCGCTGTCCTCCCGGGCGCTGGAACTGGTCCACGAAATCGAGGTTGGTATCGGCATGCAGCAGGGTACAGTCGGGCAGATCAAGCGCACGCCATGGGTCCGACAAAGGACCGAAGAGGGCGTCACCATCATCGGCGCCAAGAACATCGCCCGCCGCGGACTTCTGCTGGGCGACGCTGCCTTCATCCGGCTCAATGACGACGGTACCGTACGGGAGCGTTTCGATTCGGCGACAGCGACGCTGGAAGACGGTCATTGGGTGTTGCGGGACGCCAATCGCGTGTCTCCGGAGACGCCGTTGGAGACCCTTGACCAAATCGCCATCAAAACCAATCTCAGGCCGGAATTCGTTGAAGAATCATTGGCATCGCCGCAATCGATCTCGTTCTTCGAACTGCCACGAAAAATCGAGGTGGCGCGCTCCTTCGGTCTGGGTGCAAACGCCTTTGCGATGCAATACCAATCGCTGCTCGCCTTGCCACTGCTGCTGGTGGCGATGACGCTGATCGCCGCCACCGTGTCGCTGCGGTTTATTCGCTTCGGACAGTCCGGTGCGGTCATTTTGGCTGGTGTATTGGCGGGGTTTCTGCTTTATGTCGTTACGGTACTGGCCAAGGCGTTCGGGACGGCGGGGGCGGTGCCACCCTTTGTGGCCGCGTGGCTCCCTGTTATCGTTGCGACGGCACTTGGGGTGACTGTGCTGCTCCACAAGGAGGACGGGTAGTGGGTTCAGCGGCATGCTGCGAAAATATGAGTTTGCGTATCGCAGGTTTGGTCGCGATTATGGCAACGGGCATGGTGCTTGCCACACCGCCCGAGCCGGCCCTTGCGCAATCGGAGTTGGAAGTGGATGGTTTCAGTATCACCACTGATCCGGATGCCAAGCTGCTGCTTACCGCAAACCAGCTGACTTTCAACCAAGACAAAGAAACCGTAACCGCCACGGGCGCGGTTCAGATCGAATATGACGGCTTCCGGATGGTCGCCCATCGGCTGGTTTACGATCAGCGGACCAACCGCCTCAAAGCGTTCGGCGACATTGAGATGATCGAGCCGGATGGCAACCGCATCTATGCCCAGGAACTCGATGTCACGGACGATTTCGGCAACGGCTTCATCAATGCTCTGAGGATCGAAACACCGGACAACACACGCATTGTCGCTGACAGTGCGCAGCGTGAAGACGGCGAGCGGACAACACTCAACAACGGCGTCTACACGGCCTGCGAAATCTGCGAGAAAGATCCCAGCAAGCCGCCGCTCTGGCAGGTTAAAGCCAGAAAGGTCGTGAGAGACGGAAAAACGCAGACGATCCGCCTGGAGAGCGCCCAATTCGAACTGTTCGGCAGGCCGATCGCCTGGGTTCCGGTGTTTACCGTTCCGGACCACACGGTGAAACGCAAGAGCGGTTTTCTCGTGCCCGGCTTCAGCTACGCGCAAGAGCTCGGTGTGGGCGTCCGCGTGCCGTACTACTTCGCCCTCAATCCACACTACGACCTGACGGTCGCGGTCACCGGCTATTCAAAACAGGGTGTTTTGGTGGACGCCGAATTCCGCCGTCAACTGGCGACAGGGGAATACAGCATAAGGGTCGCCGGTATCCACCAGCTGGATCCCGATGCGTTTGATGCCGGAACAGTCGACGCCGATCGACGCAACCGGCTTTTTGTCGCAACGCGGGGCCAATTCTCCATCAATCCGATGTGGACTTTCGGCTGGGATGTCATGGTCCAGAGCGACAACAGTTTCGCCAACACCTATGACATCGACGGCTATGGCGCGGTGACCCAGGCGTCGACGATCTACCTGACAGGCCTCAGCGGACGTAACTTCTTCGACCTGCGCGCCTTTTATTTCGACGTGCAGTCGATCGATCCGGACAGCGAGGCGGAGGCACAACAGCCGATCGTCCATCCGTCGCTCGACTACTCACGCACATTTGATCGGCCGGTGGCCGGCGGCGAACTTAACCTCGACATGAACATTCTCAGCCTCACCCGCCGCGAGGAAGAAAGCGATATCGTCAACGACCGCTATCGAGGCGTGGAGGGCAACAACACGCGTGTGACCGCCGAGATGGAGTGGCAACGCACCGTCGTCGCGGGCAACGGCTTGCTGGTGACGCCGCTGCTGGCAGCGCGCGGTGACGTCAATTTTCTAGACGTCACGGCGCCCGCCGGATACGCCGGATCGCTCGTTACCGACGGAACCGCCACCCGCTATATGGTGACCGCCGGCCTCGAGGCGCGTTATCCTATCCAGTTCCTCGCCGAAGGCAGTTCGCATATAGTCGAACCGATTGGGCAGGTTTTCATCCGCCCCGACGAACAGCTCGCCGGCGAGTTCCCGAACGAAGATGCGCAGAGCTTCGTGTTCGACACCAGCATCCTGTTCGAACGGGACAAATTCTCCGGATACGACCGCATCGAGGGCGGGACACGAGCCAATCTGGGATTGCGCTACACGGGCACTTTCAACAACGGGGTGTCGGTTCGCGGAGCCTTCGGCCAATCCTTTCAACTGGCCGGCCTGAATTCCTTTGCCACCGAAGACCTGGTCAACGTTGGCGCCAGTTCGGGTCTCGAAACCACCCGTTCGGATTATGTCGGTGGTTTCGGCATCGATATGCCAAGGGGCTTTTCGCTGACCGCCGAAGGCCGGTTCGACGAATCGAGCTTCGATCTGCAGCGCACAGACATCGGTGTCAGCTACGCCTCTTCGCGGTTTCAGACGAGCTTTTCGCATACCAGTGTCAAACCGCAACCGGGCTACGGTTCGGATACCGACCGCAATGAGTTCAAGGGATCGGCGACCATCCACCTGACCGAAAACTGGCGCGCCTTCGGATCCGCCAGCTACGACCTCGAGGATGATTTCCTCGCCAACAACACAGTCGGCTTCGGTTATCACGACGAGTGTTTCGATATCAGCCTGTACTACAAGCAGACCCGCGACGTTAATCAGGCGGTGGACTGGAGCTTCGGTGCCTCGATCAGCCTTCGAACATTGGGAGACCTCAATCTCGGAGGCGACGATTTGTCCGGATTCGACGGCGGATAGAAGCGGGCCGTTGCCGTGATAGTCTTGCTTTCGCCCTGATCCGGTGGGATTTACGAGCGCCACGAGTTTTGCGAAAATGTCTGCGGATGCTGGACTAGAGAATGGGACACATGATGGGCAGTCCAACGACGGGAAAGGCAGTGTTCTCGAGGAGGATGCTGTGGGTCGCCTTGGTCGCGGCCTTGTTGATCGTGTTCGCGGCGCGACTGAACGGCGCGCAAGCGAATGAAATCGCCATAGTCGTCAACGAGACGGTTATCACCACCTTCGACATCGAACGCCGGCGTAACCTGTTGCGCCTGCAGCGCACAAAGGGCAACCTCAGGGAACAAGCCCGCGAACAGCTGATCGAAGAAGCGATCAAAATGAAAGAGGTGCGGCGCCTTCGGGCGACCGTATCCGATGCGCAGGTCGATAGGTCGTTCAACCGGTTTGCCAGCGCGAACAAGCTGTCAAGCAAGCAGATGGCGCAGGTTCTTTCCCAGGCCGGTGTCGGAGCCGACCATTTCAAGCAGTTTATTCGGGTGCAAATGTCGTGGCCGCGGGTCGTTCAGGCGCGCTTCGGCTCACGCGACGGGATGTCCACCCAGGATCTGGTCGCCAAGATGCTGGAACGGGGTGGAGAGAAGCCGTCGACGACGGAGTATATTCTACAGCAAGTCGTCTTCGTCATACCAAGCTCGAAACGCAATGCCATATTGAGCCAGCGAAGACGCGAAGCCGAGTCGATGCGTGGCCGCTTTGTCGATTGCCGATCGACGCGTGAATTCGCCAAAGGCCTGCGCGACGTGTCGGTGATCGATCTGGGTCGGATCATGCAACCGGCGCTTCCTCCCGATTGGAAAGAGCTTGTCGAAAAAACCCCCGCCGGCAAGACAACCGGTGTCCGCGTTACCGACCGTGGTGTGGAATTCCTCGCCGTGTGTTCAAGCAAGCAGGTTTCTGACGACCTGGCTGCGGAATTGGTCATGCGCCTCGAGGAAGCGCGAAACCCCGACAACAACAGCGAGAACAGCGACAGGTATTTGGCGGAGTTGCGTGAAGACGCGCGCATCAGCTATCGGTGACGACCCGGGCATCCGTTCCTGGGACAGCTCCCCTGGCCCTGACCATGGGCGATCCGTCCGGCATTGGTCCGGACATAACGCTTTCCCTGTGGCAGTCGCACGATCGTCAACACGATCCTCGATGGTTCATCCTGGCCTGCCCCGAACTGCTTGCCGAACGGGCCCGCATCCTGGGTTTCGATGTTCCGATCGCGGTGATGGACCCACATCAGTTGGACGATCTGCCGTCTGAACGCCTAGCCGTGGTACCGCTGCAAAGCCGTGTCGATGCCGTTGCCGGGACACCCGACAGCAGCAATGCGGCTGCCATACTGGAGTCGATTGAGCGTGCCGTATCCATGGCGTTGGCTGGATCGGCAGCCGCCGTCGTGACCAATCCGATTGCCAAATCTCAGCTCTATGACGCCGGGTTCGGATTTCCAGGCCATACCGAGTTTTTGGCAGACCTCGCAGCACGCCATACCGGCAGGTCCGTGCGGCCCGTCATGATGCTCGCTGGTCCGTCATTGCGAGCGGTGCCGGTGACCGTGCATATCCCCTTGCGCGAAGTCCCGAATCAATTGTCGAGTGAAGATATTGTCGCCACCGGACGGATCACCGCAGCGGATCTGGCGTTGCGGTTTGGCATCGCCAATCCGCGACTTGCAGTTTCCGGTCTCAACCCGCATGCAGGCGAAGCCGGTGCGTTGGGTTCCGAAGACCAGGAGATTATCGCACCCGCGGTCTCCCGGCTCCGCAGCGAAGGCATCGACGCAACCGGGCCGTTGCCCGCCGATACAATGTTCCACGCCAGCGCCAGGCAGCGCTACGACGCTGCCTTGTGCATGTACCACGACCAGGCTCTTATCCCGGCCAAGGCGCTGGCATTCGACGAGACAGTCAACGTCACTCTCGGGCTGCCCTTCATCCGTACATCACCAGACCATGGGACCGCCTTCGACATCGCCGGCAGTGGCAGGGCACGCGCCGACAGTCTTGCCGCCGCGGTCCGCCTTGCCTACACCATGGCCGACCGCAGCGCCGCAGCCGCATCCGATGACCGCCCCTGACGGTCTGCCGCCACTGCGGGAGGTCATCGCCCGTTACGGCCTGGATGCCAGAAAAGCACTTGGTCAGAATTTTCTGCTCGACCTCAACCTGACGCAGAAAATCGCCCGGGTCGGTGGAAATCTCCAGGGTGAAACGGTCCTGGAAGTCGGCCCCGGGCCAGGCGGTTTGACGCGGGCGCTGCTGGCCAACGGAGCGGACCGTGTCATTGCCATTGAACGGGATGCACGCTGCCTTCCGGCCCTTGCGGACATTGAGGCCCACTACCCGGGGCGGCTCGATATCGTGCCGGGTGATGCACTGGAAGTGGACTATCGCCAGCTGATCGGCGCTCGCAAGGTCAAGATCATCGCCAACCTGCCCTACAACATCGGCACGCAACTGCTTGTCAACTGGTTGCTGGCGGATCCGTGGCCCCCATTCTACCGTTCCATGACCCTCATGTTCCAGAAGGAAGTGGGGCAACGGGTGGTCGCCGTGCCCGGATCCGCAGCGTATGGACGACTCGGTGTTCTGGCCGGGTGGCGCTGCGAGGCTTCCATCGCCTTTGATGTGCCGCCGCGCGCCTTCACACCGCCGCCGAAAGTGACCTCCAGTGTCGTCTTCTTGCAGCCGCGCCCGTCGCCACTTCATTGCTCGGCGACGGCCCTGGAGCGGGTGACCCGGGCGGCCTTCGGCCAGCGACGCAAAATGCTGCGGCAAAGCCTCAAACCACTTGGCGGCGAGGCCCTGTTGATTGCATGCGACATCGATCCGACACGGCGTGCCGAGACCCTGGACATCGCAGAATTCTGCTGTCTTGCCAACGCGCTTTAGGGATCGGTGTCCTCGCCCAGAAGTCCGGTCACGAAATCGAACAGACCGGGCCGCCTGTCGCGGCGCAATCGTTCCGCCTGGACTATGCTCCTGACCGCCGAATAGGCTCGGTCGAGGTCGTCGTTTATCACCACGTAGTCATAGTCAAGCCAGTGCTCCATTTCGGCGCGCGAGTTGGCCAGCCGTGTCTCGATGACCTTATCGCTGTCCTCAGCACGCCGCTGCAACCTTGATTTCAACTCGGCCAGTGACGGCGGGAGAATGAACACCGACACCACGTCTGCCGACATTTTTTCCTGCAGTTGCTGCGCACCCTGCCAGTCGATATCAAACAGCATGTCCGTGCCACCAGCCATCGAACGCTCGACGGGTTCGCGCGGTGTCCCGTAGAGGTTGCCATGCACCTCGGCCCATTCCAGCAGCGCGTCAGTGTCGCGTAACATGTTGAACTCAACATCCGTCAAAAATCGATAGTGAACCCCGTCGATTTCGCTGCCCCGCCTTGGCCGGGTGGTGACGCTTACGGACAGACTGAATTCCTTGTCGTTCTCGAGAAGGCTGCGCGCAATGGTCGACTTGCCGGCGCCCGAGGGCGATGAGAGGACAAGCATCAATCCACGGCGCTTGATGGTGGTGGTCGGTCGTTCGCCGGCAACCATAGCCTTTACTCCAGATTCTGAACCTGTTCGCGGAACCGATCGATCAGGACTTTCAATTCCAAACCGGTGGCGGTTACCGGAGCGGCATTGGATTTGGAGCAGATGGTGTTGGTCTCGCGATTGAATTCCTGCGCCAGGAAATCGAGTTTACGGCCAACCGCACCGCCGTCGGCCAACAGCGCGCGCGTGGCGCCTATGTGGGCGCTCAGCCGATCGATCTCCTCGCGAAGGTCCGCTTTGGTCGCCAGAATCACGGCTTCCATATGCAAGCGATCCTCGTCCAGTGCGGAATCCGTTTTCATGAGCAGCTTGACCTGCTCGGCAAGCCGGCGGACGATCGCCTCGGGCTGGCGCGAAGGATCCGCTTCGATCCGTTGCACCAAGGCTTCCACAGCATCGATCTGGGCCTTGAGAAAAACGCCGATCTTGGTCCCCTCGGCCGATCGCATTTCGGTCAGTTCGTCGATCGCCGCCTGCAAACCATCCAAGATGGCGACCTCTTCGCGCTCCCGAGTCTGCGGATCGATATCCGGCTCCTGTAATTCCAGCACACCGCGGATGTTGAGTAGGCCGTCGAGTGTCGGCGGTGCCGTCTCAACGCGGTCGGCGAGTTTCTTGATGAGACCAAGAACAGCGTCGAGGGCTGCTTCGTTGAGGACCGGCTGCGCCGGCAGTTCGTCGCGCTGTATCGTCAGGGAAACCTGAATGTTCCCGCGTTGAAAAGCGTCTGAAAGCGATTTGCGGATGCTCGGTTCCAATCGCTCGAAGCCGGGTGGTGTGCGGACGCGGAGGTCGAGACCCCGACCGTTGACCGACCGCAATTCCCAAACCCACCGGAGCGTTCCAAAGCCACCCTCGCCGCGGGCAAATCCGGTCATTGATTGAAGCTGCATATTCCGTCCCCCGGCATCACGTCCATGGAACAGGCCGGGCAAGCCTATTGATCCGCGTTTTGTTCCTTTTCCTTGGCACGCTCGGCCTCAATCCTACGCCAGCGCCGTACATTTGCGTTGTGCTGGTCGAGAGTTTCAGCAAAGACATGCCCTCCGGTGCCGTCCGCGACAAAATACACGTTGTTTGTTTGCGACGGATTCGCCACAGCTTCCAGGGCGGCGCGGCCGGGATTGGCGATCGGAGTCGGCGGCAGACCGTCAATCACATAGGTGTTGAACGGTGTCGGCTTGTTGATATCCGACCTATAGATCGGGCGTCCCTCCGGCTTGCCGGCGCCGCCGAACAAGCCATAGATAATTGTCGGATCGGATTGCAGCCGCATACCGCGTTCCAGCCGGTTGAGAAAAACCGATGCCACCAGCGGCCGCTCGTCGGCGCGCCCGGTTTCCTTTTCGACAATCGACGCCAACGTGACGAACTCCTCCTTGGAGTTGATCGGCAAATCCGGCCGGCGCCTTGCCCAGATCTGTTCGACAAGGGCGTTCTGAGACGCGCTCATCTGCTCGATGATCTCTGTCCGGGTTGTGCCGCGGGTGAATTTGTAGGTTTCGGGCCGTAAAGATCCCTCAAGCGGCAGCGTTTCGGGCAGTTTGCCTGACAGGTTCGGATCATTCCCAAGGCGCAGGAAAATCTGTTCAACCGTCAGACCTTCGGCAATCGTGACCGAATGAAGTATGGATTTACCAGATCGCAGCAGTTCCATTACTTCGAGCATGGAAGCGCCAGCCTTGATTTCGTACTCGCCGGCTTTCAGTGAGTCGTCAGGCATATAAGCCTGCACGCCAAGCCGGAAAATGTGTTTGTTGGAAATGGCATTTCGTCGTTCGAGCAGATCAGCGATCTCGGTGACGCCAGCGCCTTCTCGAATGAGCACATTGGTGTTGGCAGCCAGCGGCCCCGGCTCCTTGAACCGCATCGACCCGAAATACACGGCGCCAGCCGCGGCGATGGCCAGAAATACAACCAGCGACATCACGAAATTCAGGAACACCACAAATTGGCTGCGGGCGCGATCCGAACGCTTCGGCGGTTGCGGCGCCTCCTCCGGTTTCAGCGCCTGCCGTGAGGATTGCGGGATAATAGGCCCGCCGGCCCCGGACCGTCCGAAACCAACATCATGCTCTGAGTATCTACCGTCACTCACTGTCTGTCCTCAATTCACACAACGCCGGAGTGCGCAACACTATGGCGAAAAATGTGGCGATTAGTGGCTGACTATTGCAGTCCGAATGCCGAGACCACACCCGAAACCCATTTGGCAGGATCCATAGCATACGCCGGACCCCATCGTCGGAAGAACGGAGTGGATACTCACCTCCTACAACCGATTCGCCCATCACCAAAGGTTTTGCGACGTGTCTTCCAGAATGGCACAGCCCGGCTGGAATATGCGCTAGCCTTGATAACGGCGCAAGACAAGAGAAGCGTTTGTACCCCCAAAACCAAAGGAATTGGATAGCGCCACATCGATTTGCCGATTCCGGGCAACCTTGGGCACAAGGTCAATCGGCGTATCAACCGATGGATTGTCGAGATTGAGTGTCGGCGGCGCGATGTTGTCGCGGATTGCGAGCGTCGAGAAAATCGCTTCAACCGCGCCTGCCGCCCCCAATAAATGTCCAATCGCCGATTTTGTCGATGACATCGAAATCGAGGTTGCCGCGTCGCCCACGAGTCGCTCGACCGCGTGCAACTCGATGGTATCCGCCATCGTCGACGTGCCGTGGGCATTGATATAATCGATATCGCTGGCTGAGATGCCGGCACGCCGCATCGCCGACTGCATGCAGCGATAGGCGCCCTCACCGTCTTCGGAAGGCGCGGTGATATGATAGGCGTCGCCAGAGAGACCATAGCCGATCACCTCCGCATAGATCTTGGCGCCACGAGCTCTGGCATGCTCCAACTCTTCAAGCACCACGACACCCGCCCCCTCACCCATGACGAATCCATCGCGTGCGTCGTCATATGGTCTGGAGGCGCGCTTTGGTTCGTCATTGAAGCTGGTCGACAAAGCCTTGCAGGCCGCAAATCCGGCTAGAGCCAGACGGCAGATCGGCGATTCGGCACCGCCCGCCACCATGACCTCAGCGTCGCCAAGTGCAATCAGGCGGCTGGCGTCACCTATGGCGTGAGCGCCTGTGGAGCAGGCGGTCACCACCGAATGGTTGGGACCGCGCAGCTTGTGCTTGATGGACACCTGACCGGAGGCAAGGTTGATAAGTCTGCCCGGAATAAAAAACGGCGACACCCGGCGGGGTCCGCGTTCGCGCAAAGTGTCCCCCGCATCGATGATGCCCTGTAGCCCGCCGATGCCCGATCCGATAAGCACCCCGGTGGCAATCTGGTCTTCATCGGATTGCGGTGCCCAACTCGCATCGGAAAGCGCTTGATCCGCCGCCGCTACGGCGTACGTGATAAACGGATCGACCTTACGCTGCTCCTTGGGTTCCCAGTAGGTGTCGGGGTTGAACGATCCGCCGCTGCCGTCTCCGAATGGAACCTGACAGGCGATCTTCGCCGGCAAATCATCAACATCGAACTGCTCGATTCTGGCGGCCGCGCTTTCGCCGGCTATCAGGCGCTTCCACGCCACTTCCGTCCCATCGCCAAGGGGAGAAACCATTCCGGTCCCGGTGATAACAACTCGCCTCATGGAAGTCCCGTTCCTGATGCAATCTCGACGGCCCGGATAGGCCGGTGTGGCCCGGCGCCTTCGTCACAGCCAGACCCTTGCGCATACACATACCAATCAGCCCGGAAAAATCCCGGGCTGGTGTTGGTATTCTATATGATCAAAAGTATCCATGCCAATCGGCAATCGGAGCCTGACCAGTCCCCCCATCAAGTTGTCAGGCTTGTGATTTCTCTATGTATTTGATCGCATCGCCAACGGTCAGGATCGTGTCGGCCGCATCATCCGGGATTTCGACCCCGAACTCCTCTTCGAAGGCCATGACCAGTTCCACGGTATCGAGGGAATCAGCGCCGAGATCGTCGATAAAGCTCGCATTTTCCGTGACTTTCTCAGCATCCACGCCAAGATGTTCGATGACAATGTTCTTAACGCGTTCCGCGATGTCGCTCATGTCGGTACCCTCGACCCCTATACGTTGTGCAATGCCTTGGATAGCGGCATGCAATCAGTCAATCAAGTTCAGCGCCTTATAATTCGGCGCCTCTGCCCCGTCAAAAGACGGGCCTGTGGATTTTTCCCACCACCGGGAATGCCCTCCCCGGTCGAGACGCCGGTTGCTGCAATGGCTGCGGCCCTTAACACGGTTTAAGATGACAGCATAGCCCCAATTGTATCGCCCGCGGCGGGTATCAGATCATTGCCATACCGCCATTGACATGGATCGTCTGTCCGGTGATGTAGGCCGCTTGGTCGGACGCCAGGTAGGTCACGGCCGAGGCAACTTCGGACCCCGTGCCCATGCGCCGCATCGGTATGGCCGCCATGATGGAATCCTTCTGCTTATCATTCAGTTTGTCGGTCATGGCGGACTCGATAAAGCCGGGCGCGACGCAGTTCACCGTAATGTTGCGGCTGGCAATCTCTTGAGCAAGCGACTTCGAAAAGCCGATCATGCCGGCTTTCGAAGCGCAGTAATTGGCTTGTCCCGGGTTACCCGTTACCCCGACAACCGATGTTATGTTGATGATGCGGCCGTGACGCCGGCGCATCATCGGGTGGGTCAGCTCACGGGTGAGGCGAAACACCGCCGTCAAGTTGACGTCGATCACCGCATCCCAATCCTCATCGGACATACGCACGAACAGGCCGTCGCGCGTCATGCCTGCGTTGTTGACGAGGATGTCGACACCTTCCATCGTTTCTTCCGCGGACTTGGCCAATTGCGTAACCGCATCACGATCCGTCAGGTTTGCGGGGAAGACGTGCACCCGCTCACCCAGTTCGCCCGCCACGGCGTCGAGCTTTGCCTGCCGCGTACCGTGCAGGCCGACCACGGCTCCTGCGGCGTGCATAAGCTTGGCGATTGCCTCGCCGATGCCACCCGAGGCGCCTGTAACAAGAGCCTTGCGGCCCGTCAGTTCAAACATGGGACTGTCCTTTTTCACTCAGAGCACGGCGCAGCGGCAGCGGCGCCGATCACCCATTCATAATCGCCTCGATATCCTGGGGCGAGTTGATCGCTTTGCCAGTGACCGACCGGTCGATCCGCCGGGCCAGGCCGGTCAAGACCTTGCCCGCGCCAACTTCATACACCTCAGTCACACCGTTTTCCGCCAGCCAGACGATTGTCTCACGCCAGCGAACCCGGCCGGTAACCTGTCGCACCAGGAGATCGGCGATTTCGCGGGGATCGGATACGGGCGCCGCGAGCACGTTGGCAATCAGCGGCACCAACGGCGTCCGAAGTGTGACCTCATCGAGGGCTGAGCGCATGATATCGGCGGCCGGCTGCATGAGCGTTGAATGAAACGGGGCCGAAACCGGCAGCAACATCGCTCGCTTGGCACCTTTTTGTTGAGCCGCCGCCGCGGCGGCCTCGACTGCCTGTCGAGAACCCGAAACCACCAACTGGGCACCTCCGTTGTCATTGGCAATCTGACAGGAGCCACCATCCTTGGACACGGAACCGCAAATGGCATCCACGTCGGCCTCTTCCAGGCCAATGATCGCCGCCATGGCGCCCTCACCGACCGGAACCGCCGCCTGCATCGCATCGCCGCGCGTGCGCAGCAGCCGCGCCGCATCGGCGACGCTGAAGGTGCCGGCGGCGGCAAGGGCTGAATACTCGCCAAGCGAATGTCCGGCGACAAAGGAAACGCGCTCCGGCAAGTCGAAGCCGGAGGCTTGCAGTGCCCGCACCGCCGCCAGCGAAACGGCCATCAGAGCCGGTTGGGCGTTGGACGTGAGGGTCAGTTCCTCGATTGGGCCTTCCCATATGATCGTCGACAGGTTCTGACCAAGCGCTTCGTCAACCTCCTCAAAAACCGCGCGGGCCTCGGGGAAGGTATCCGCAAGTTCCTTTCCCATTCCGACCGTCTGGCTGCCCTGGCCCGGAAAGGTAAACGCTATGCTCATGGCATCATTCCTGCAATTCTGTCCGCCGCCTCTGACCATCGAAACCTGAGTAAGTCAAGCACCGAAGGCACGCGAGACCTTCATGAGCGGGGGATGACCGCCTATGCTGGTGGTTGACCGATAGCTCCGCAGGAGACCCCCTATGATCGATCAAATCGAAGCAAGCCTCGCATACGACGTCCCGCCGGACGAGCTGTCTCCGGCTCCAAAGGCTCTCTGGTGGCTCAGGAAAGGTGGTCTTCAGATCGGACCGGAGTGGGAGCGTGCCCACGAGATATGTCAAAGCGACGAAGGCGACAAAGCACATGATCTTGTGCACGCGTTGGTGCATCTGATCGAGGGCGATACCGCCAATGCAGCTTACTGGTACCGTCGTGCCGGGGTAGAGCAAGACAGCCGTGATCCCAGCCGGGAATGGACCCGGATTGCCCGGATGCTGTCCAACTAACTGCGAAATTTCTGGAGCGGGGTTGACATGATACCAGATGGTATTGCATTTATATGATACCGAATGGTTTCATATGGAGTATCGTTATGATCAGATCCTGCCTTTGGGTGGCCGGCGCTGCGGCCATCGCCACGTCGACAATGGCGGCCGACAGCGAGGTCACCAACCTGCCCTCCTCCCAACTGAGCTGGGAGACAACGCAAGAAGGCGTTGCATTTGCTCCGCTGGTCGGCGACCGCTTCGCCGAACCGTACATGGCTATGGTCCGGCTGCCCGCCGGTCTGGTCAGCCCGGCTCACCGCAAATCCGCCGATATGTTCGGCGTCGTCGTCTCCGGCTCCATGGTGCACAGCCTGCCTGATGCCGATCCGGCTTCCGAGGTCGTTCTCACACGGGGATCGTTCTACCGGATCCCCAAGGATCTGCCCCATGTGAGCAAGTGCGTCTCGAAATCGGATTGCGTCACCTTTCTGTATCAGGACGGGAAATTCGATTTCCTGCCGGTGCCGCAATGATCGAAACGCGCCATGCCAATGCGCAGGGCGCCTTCCGCGCCCTCGCCGACCCGACCCGGCGTGACATCCTGATGTTTCTGAGCAAGCGGGACATGACCATTGGTGAGGTGGCCAGCCGTTTCGATATGACACGCGCGGCCGTCAAGAAACACCTGACCGTGCTGCAGGAGGGCGATTTGATCTCCGTCCATCCGAGCGGTCGCGAACGCATCAACCGGCTGAAACCGTCAGGACTGAGACCGGCTGCCGACTGGCTCGGCTATTTCGACGCCTTTTGGGATGACCGTCTGCATGCTTTGCAAAAGGCCGTGGACAAACAGGAGAAAAGCAAATGACCACCACCACGACAACCATAAACAAGACCGTTTTCTTCGAAGCCTCGCGTGAGACCGTCTGGGCCTTTTTGACCGAGAAGGATAAATTGGCGCAGTGGTATCATCACAGCGACCGCGATCTGCGGGAGGGAGAGCCCTACGAACTGTTCCGGATCGATGACAACGGCGCCCGCATTCCACAGATCTGGGGCCGGGTTCTGACAATGGATGCACCGCATAGGATGGTCTGCACATTTATGATCGAACCGCTGGGAGGCGCAGAGACAACGGTGACCTTCGTGCTCGAAGATGCCGCCGGCGGCACCCGATTGTCGCTAACCCACGAAGGCGTCGAGGAAGCCGCCGGCCATCAGACGATGCGGTTCCTCAAGGCGTTCGACAACGGCTGGGACGAACACTTCGACCATATGCGCAAATCGGTTTTCCATCGGCAGGCGGCCTGATACGCCGTTGTGCCGTTTCGATCGAGCCGCGGGTTTGCGGACATTGGGACTTGCATCCCAAGGAAAATTGCGTATAAGCGCGCTGTTCGAATGACCCGGTCATCTGGCTGGGGGCTGAACGGAGGGCCGCTCCGCATGGTATGCGGGGCGCCAGGGTTCAAAGGTTCCCGGCCTCCCGTGTCTCCGCTCTCGACCGTCTCGATTGCAACGCCTTTCCTAAACGTCCCCCGGGACCTGCGAAGGGTCGTTGAGGCTTAGCCGCCGATATCCGGGCATGAACACGGAAGATTAGGAAAGGCAAGACATTCATGGCGCTTTACGAGCATGTATTCCTTGCCCGGCAGGACGTTTCCAGCCAGCAGGTCGAAGCCCTTGTGGAACAGTTCAAGGGTATTCTCGAGGCCAATGGCGGATCGGTCGGGCGCACCGAACACTGGGGGCTGAAATCGCTCTCCTACCGCATCAACAAGAACCGCAAAGCACACTTCACCCTGATGGACATCGACGCACCGGCCGATGCCGTGCAGGAAATGGAACGCCAAATGCGCATCCATGAGGACGTGCTGCGTTACATGACGATCCGCGTGGACGCCCACGAGGAAGGCCCGTCAATCATGATGCAGAAACGCGACCGCGACGACAGGCCTCGCCGCGGCGACCGCGATGACCGGCCCCGCCGGCCGCGTGAAGACCGCCGATAGGAGGTTCAGACATGGTCGACATCAACCAGATCCCCACCCGCAGGCCGTTTCATCGCCGCCGCAAGACATGCCCGTTCTCGGGCGCTAACGCACCGAAGATCGATTACAAGGACGTGCGTCTTATGCAGCGCTACATTTCGGAGCGGGGTAAAATTGTGCCGTCCCGCATCACCGCCGTCAGCCAAAAGAAGCAGCGAGAGCTGGCGCGTGCGATCAAGCGGGCACGCTTCCTGGGCCTTCTGCCCTATCTGGTGAAGTAGCGGCGTTCCGCCGAACCGGCTGGGAGTTGCCCAGCCGCTCCTTTCGTGATGGGCACGGAAGGTCAGAATAAACCCTAAGTTGGGGCTGTTGCCAGCGATCTTCCCGGACAGCCTCTAACTGCTTTAGCGAGCAGGACAGCGCGCCCGATGAACATGACGACACAATCTGTCCTGGTTGGTCTTGTGGCCGGATTGGCCTCGGCGCTTCTTATGCTGGGCGGCGGCGGTTTTTCGGCGCTGTCCGTCATTCTGTCGCTGTTCGCCACGCTTCCCGTGCTGATTGCCGGTCTGGGCTGGTCCAACGCGGCCGGCAGCGTCGCCGTGGCCAGTGCTTTTGCCATTGTCGCAGTAACCGTTTCTCCGCTCGCCGCAGCCATGCTCGCCGTGACGACCCTGGTGCCGGCCGCGTGGATCGCCCATCTGGCCAATCTCGCCAGACCGGCTGAGGAACTTGGCGGACCAACCGGTCAACTCGCCTGGTACCCCCTGTCGGACATGATGCTGCACCTGTGCAGCTTGGTGACCCTGTCCTTGATCATTCTGGGTATCGCGTCCGGCTACGGAGAAGAGCTGGTCGGTGAAATCCTGGACGTGATGAATGTGATGTTCCAGGAGCAGGGTTCGGAGATTGCTTTCGACGCATCAGACCGAGAAGACTGGATTGCCACGATGGCGCGCCTTTTGCCGGCGGCGCAGGCGATGATCTGGGTCACGTTCCTTTTCTTCAGTTGGTACCTGGCGTCTGCGATCGTTCGCGTTTCCGGGCGTTCCAAACGCCCCGCCGACGATATTCCTGCCAGTTTGCGTATGTCGCGCCTGGCCATCCTAATATTCGGGGCCGGGCTTTTGATCAGTTTCGCGAACGGACCGATTGGCTGGATTGGATCGGCGCTGTCGGGCGCCTTCGCCGGCGGTTTCATCCTGTCCGGTCTGGCGATGCTGCATTACAGGACGCGGGGCCGACCATGGCGGCCGATCGTGCTTTGGTTTGCCTATTTGGCTATCATCCTGTTCACAGTGCCCCTGGTGTTTTTCCTGATCATCGGCCTTTTGGAGACAGCGCGCAACAGCCCGCTGACAAAGTCAGGTCCACCGAACACTCCAACACAATAGAATCAGCCTGAAAGGATCCAAAAATGGAAGTGATTCTACTCGAACGCGTCGCCAAACTCGGACAGATGGGCGATGTCGTCAAAGTTCGCGACGGCTATGCCCGTAATTTCCTGCTTCCCCAGGGCAAGGCCCTGCGCGCCAATGACGCCAACCGGGCGCGGTTCGAACAGGAGCGCACTCAATTGGAAGCCCGCAACCTGGAACGGCGCGGCGAGGCACAGCAGGTCGCCGATAAGCTGGATGGCAAATCCTTTGTCGTCATTCGCGCGGCCGGCGAAACGGGCCAGCTCTATGGTTCGGTTGCGGCCCGCGATGTCGCCGCGTTGCTTGGCGATGAAGGGTTCACGATCGGGCGCAGTCAGGTCGAACTGAGATCGCCCATCAAGTCGATCGGACTGCATGAAGTGATCATCGTGCTCCATGCGGAGGTGGAGGTGACCGTCCAGCTCAATGTCGCCAGATCTGCCGACGAAGCTGAGCGTCAAGCCCGTGGTGAGGACCTGACATCGGCCGATGCGATCTATGGAACCGACGAAGAAGAGGCCGAAGTTAGCGCCGAGGAGCTTTTCGAGGAAGGTGTCGAATTCACCACTGAGGCAGACGACCAACCGACGGACGAAAGCGCTGAAACCGATGCCGGAGAGCCCGAGACCGAGGCTGCGGCCGAGGCCGACGTCGAGGACGCCGACAAAGCCTAATCCATGATCGAAGACGGCTTGAGCCCGGCGCTTGCGCCGGGTTTTTTTTGGCGATGAACGGACAGCACCGTAGCCAACCGGAACAAAGAGGCCGGGTCTGGCGATACTGGTCATTTACCGAATCGATGTTATAAATAGCAGACCTTCTCTTCACCCTTGTTATTGTTGAGGTTTTGATCGTGAAGGCGCTGCTCCACAGACTCGTTGACCGCATAATCACAACCGGTGACCTGACCGTCGAGTTCGCCGACGGCTCCCGAGAGCGCTTTGGCGACGGCTCCGGAAAACCTGTCCGATTACGGTTCGAAAGCACCAGAGCCGTGCGCGATGTTGCCTTGAACCCGGGGCTCAAGGTTGGCGAGTGCTACATGAATGGCGAGATCAGCTTTCCCGAGGGGGGCGTGTACGCCTTTCTGGAGCTTGTCTTTCGCAACGTACGCGAACATCCTCCCCGGCAATCGGTTCTTCGCCGCAGGCTTCTTGATATCGCGCGCAAAGCGGGCGTTGCCGCGGGCGCCCTTAACACACTGCATCGATCGCGTCGCAATGTGCAAAGTCACTACGACTTGTCCGGTGAACTGTACGATCTGTTTCTCGACCCGGACCGGCAGTATTCATGCGCCTATTTTGAGGATCCGTCGGACGATTTGGAACAGGCGCAACTGGCCAAGAAACGGCACATCGCATCGAAACTGATAATGGATCGGGAAAACCTTCGTGTGCTCGATATCGGGTCTGGGTGGGGCGGAATGGCGCTGCATCTGGCGCGCCAGTTCAACGCCAGGGTGACCGGAGTGACCCTGTCGGACGAACAGCTGAAGGTGTCGCAGCAGCGCGCCCGTGAGGAGGGATTCTCCGGGCAGGTCGATTTTCGACTGCAGGATTATCGGCATGTGGATGAGCGTTTCGACCGGATCGTTTCGGTCGGCATGTTCGAACATGTCGGGCGAAAACACTATCAAACGTATTTTGACAAGTGTGCCGCCATGCTCGAACGCGACGGGGTGATGTTGCTGCACACGATTGGCCAGTCTGAGTCCCCCTCGCCCACCAACCGTTTTATCAAGAAGTACATTTTCCCGGGGGGCTATATTCCGTCCATGTCGGATGTTATCGCGCCGATTGAACGGGCGGGCTTGGTGATTACCGATATCGAAGTGCTGCGCATGCACTACGCCGAAACCCTGAACGCCTGGCGCAGCCGCTTTCTTCAACACTGGGATGACGCGGCACGCCTGTACGATGAACGGTTCTGCCGGATGTGGGACTTTTATCTGGCCTCGTCGGAAGTGGCGTTCCGTTGGCAGGATCTTGTTGTCTTCCAGATCCAACTGGCCCTCGATCCGCGTTCCGTTCCGTTCACCCGTGACTACATCGGCAAGGGTGATCACACGCCCCGGCGAGCCAAGAGAGCCAGCGCATCGGCACGCAAAAAAAGAACGGCTCCAGCCAAACAGTGACCGAACGGGCGCACCGGCGCGCGCGGTGATTCCCGGCCATAAGTCAAACAGAATCAGCTATATTGGTTTTTTCCACACGGGGCATGTGAACATCGAGCATGGTTCCTGGAAGCGGCCGATGGTGTGGCGTTAACGATTCATTGACCGTGCCTTTGACGGTATATCTGCGCTTCTCGATGCGGACACAGACATGAATAGGACGGCGATGAGCGATCCGGCAAGACAGCTCACGGAAGCGAACAACAATCAGGGTAGCGGCCATTTTCGCGAAGCGCCTGGAAACATCGAAGCCGAACAAGCGCTGCTCGGTGCCATTCTCGTCAACAACGAAGCCTATTACCGGGTTTCGGACTTCCTCAAACCCGGCCACATGCATGAGCCGCTGCATCGCAAGATCTTTGAGGTTGCCGGTGACATTGTCCGCATGGGCAAAACCGCCAATCCGGTGACGATCAAGACCTTCCTGCCGGCCGACGAGAAGGTCGGTGACATGACGGTGGCGCAATATCTGGCGCGCCTTGCCAGTGAAGCGGTCACCATCATCAACGCGGAGGACTATGGCCGTGCCATCTACGATCTGGCTCTGCGACGCGCTCTAATCACCATTGGCGAAGACATGGTCAACATCGCCTATGATGCGCCATTGGACATGCCGCCGCAAAACCAGATCGAGGATGCTGAACGGCGGCTTTTCGAGCTGGCCGAAACCGGTCGCTACGATGGCGGCTTCCAGTCCTTCAACGATGCGGTCGCGGCGGCGATCGATATGGCCGGCGCCGCCTTCCAACGGGATGGCGGTCTCTCCGGCCTGTCGACCGGCATGCGCCAGCTCGACGCCCGAATGGGCGGCCTGCAACCCTCCGACCTGATTGTGCTTGCCGGGCGTCCGGGCATGGGCAAGACATCGCTGGCCACCAACATCGCCTATAACATCGCCAAGGCTTTCCAGCCCGAAGTACAGTCCGATGGCAGCATGAAAGCGGTAAACGGCGGTGTCGTCGGCTTCTATTCGCTTGAGATGTCTTCAGAGCAGCTGGCAACACGTGTCATTTCCGAGCAAACCGAAATCCCGTCGTCGAAAATCCGTCGCGGTGACATCTCGGAAGCCGACTTCGAGCTGCTGGTCGGCTGCGCTCAGGAAATGCAGAAAACCCCGTTCTACATCGACCAGACCGGCGGCATTTCGATCGCCCAACTGGCGGCGCGGGCGCGCCGGCTCAAAAGGCAGCGCGGTCTGGATCTTCTGGTGGTCGACTATATCCAGCTGATGACCGCATCAAAAAAGTCCGGTGATAACCGGGTGCAGGAAATCACCGAGATCACCACCGGCCTGAAGGCGCTGGCGAAGGAACTGAATGTCCCCGTCATCGCCCTATCCCAGTTGTCGCGGCAGGTGGAAAACCGCGACGACAAACGCCCGCAACTGTCGGACCTGCGCGAATCCGGTTCGATCGAACAGGATGCCGACGTGGTTTTGTTCGTTTACCGGGAAGAGTATTACGTCAAGAACACGGAACCGCGCCGTAATCCCGATGAGGTCGCCAACGACCTCAAATCCGAAGAGTACCTGCGTTGGGAGGAGAAGATGACCAAGGTGCGGGGCATGGCCGACGTGATCATCGCCAAGCAGCGCCACGGGCCGACGGGTACCGTGACACTGGGTTTCCAGGACGAGTTCACCCGCTTCTCCGACCTTGCCGACAATTCCTATCTGCAATACAGCCATGAATAGGAACCCCTGGGTCAGTGTGACCGGGACTATTGGCTGACGGATCGGAAGGACCATTGAACGACAGGCTATCCGGGCTGGAGGAGACGCAGGATGACGGCTTCGGTGCCCGGTTGATCATCGACCTTGTTGCACTTGCCGAAAACTGGCGCACCCTTCGCGATCTGTCGGCGCCGGCCCGTTGCTCCGCGGTGATCAAGGCGGACGGCTACGGTTTGGGTCTCGAAGAGGTTACAGAGACGCTCTATGAGGCCGGTTGCCGCGACTTTTTCGTCGCCACCGCGCGCGAGGGCGTGGTCACCCGTCAGCGCGCTCCGGATGCGCGGATCTACGTCATGAACTGCATTCTGCCGGGCATCGAATCGGCTTGCCGGGCGGCCGATCTGGTCCCAGTGCTGGCCTCGATGGAACACGTCGCGCTGTGGACCCGCGGCTGCATCGAAAACGGCGAGCATCCATGCGCGTTGCAGGTGGACACCGGCATGCACCGTCTCGGGATCTCCTTCGAAGAAGCACTTCTGCTGGGTAACGACGTCACTCGCCCTGCGGGTTTTTCGCCCGTGCTGATCATGAGCCATCTGGCGTGTGCCGACGAGCCGGATCATCCGATGAATGCGCAGCAGCGCGACCGGTTTGCCGAGATTGCCGCGGTGTTTGAGGGGATCGATGCAAGCCTCGCGAACTCAGCGGGAATCCTGCTCGGCAGTTCATTCGGTTTCGATCTGACGCGCCCGGGAATATCTCTGTATGGCGGACAGGCCTTGAGCGCCGGCGGAAGCAGCTTGCGGCCGGTGGCCACGGCCGAATCCCGCATCATCGCCATCCACGAGGCGCGGCGCGGCGAGACCGTCGGTTATGGCGCCGCTGCCACGTTAACACGCGACAGCCGGCTCGCCGTTTGCTCGATCGGCTATGCCGACGGCTACATGCGGTCGCTGTCGGGAGCCGGAATCCCGCTTCGTGCCGATGGATCAGAGGGCGCATATGGCTATGCGTGCGGTCAGCGATTGCCGATTGTCGGTCGTGTTACCATGGACCTGACGGTATTCGATATCACCGGACTTCCGCGCGCGGCCCTGCGTGCAGGTGACTTTATCGAACTTTTCGGCGAACACATGCCGCTGCAGTCTGTTGCTGACGCTGCCGGCACAATCGATTATGAAATGCTGACTTCGCTGGGTGCACGTTTTCGGCGCCATTATCTGCGCGACGACGCTGACGGGGTGGAGTGATGGCGCGTCCCAAAACCCGTTTCGTGTGTCAAAACTGTGGCACCGTGCATGCCCGGTGGGCCGGAAAGTGCGATGGATGCGGCGAGTGGAACACGATCGTCGAAGACAGCCCCGGCGGCGGCATCGGGGGCGGCCCGGGTCGGCAAGCCAAGAAGGGTAAACCGATAGCGCTGGTCTCGCTTTCCGGCGAGATCGAGGACGCACCACGGGTGCGGACGAATATCTCGGAACTGGACCGGGTGACCGGAGGCGGCATCGTACGCGGTTCGGCGATGCTGGTCGGTGGTGATCCGGGAATCGGCAAATCCACGCTCCTGATGCAGGCTGCTGCCGCACTGTCGCGGAACGGTCACCAGGTGGTCTACGTTTCCGGCGAAGAGGCGGTGGCGCAGGTGCGGTTACGCGCCCAGCGCCTCGATGCCGCCGACTGCGACGTGCAACTGGCCGCTGAGACCAATGTCGAAGACATTCTGGCAACACTTGCGACGGAGAAGCGGCCCGATCTGGTGATCATCGATTCGATCCAGACGCTGTGGAGCGACCTGGCCGAATCGGCACCGGGCACCGTGACCCAGGTGCGGACCGGTGCGCAGGCGATGATCCGCTATGCCAAGCAGACCGGTGCGGCGGTGGTCCTCGTCGGACACGTGACCAAAGAGGGACAGATCGCCGGTCCCCGGGTGGTCGAGCACATGGTCGATGCGGTGCTTTACTTCGAGGGCGACCGCGGCCATCACTACCGGATTCTGCGCACCGTCAAGAACCGCTTCGGACCGACCGATGAAATCGGCGTCTTCGAGATGTCCGACAAGGGGCTGCGCGAGGTTGCCAATCCGTCCGAGCTTTTCCTCGGCGAACGCAATCAAAATGCCCCGGGCGCTTCCGTCTTCGCCGGGATGGAGGGCACGCGTCCGGTGTTGGTGGAGGTTCAGGCCCTGGTGGCCCCATCATCGCTGGGCACACCGCGCCGTGCGGTCGTCGGCTGGGATGCCGCACGGCTGTCGATGATCCTCGCCGTGCTTGAGGCACACTGCAGCGTCCGGCTCGGTCAGCATGACGTTTATCTCAATGTTGCCGGCGGTTATCGAATCAACGAACCGGCGGCGGATATGGCCGTCGCTTCTGCACTGGTTTCATCACTCGCCGGACTTGCTCTTCCAGCCGATACCGTCTATTTCGGCGAGATCAGTCTCTCGGGCGCCGTGCGACCGGTCGCGCATACCGCGCAACGCCTCAAGGAGGCTGAAAAGCTTGGTTTCGGGCGTGCCGTTTTGCCCCGTGGATCCGCGGATCTACCGGCTCGCGCGAAAGGACAATGGCAGATGGTGGACGCTCTGCCAGACCTTGTCGCGAGCATTGCCGGGTCGCGCGCCGGACAAGCTTCGCGGCAGGACGACTAGAGAGACACCCAGAGCCGGTCCCCGAGACCGGCCCCTATCGAGGTTCGACCACGATGCCCATTACAATGCTCGATGGAATCCTTATCGGCGTGACTCTGTTTTCCGCCGTGCTCGCCATGGTGCGCGGGTTTTCCAGAGAAGTCCTGTCGGTGGCGTCGTGGGTGGTGGCGGCGCTCGCCGCCTACTTTTTCTATGACGACCTGGTCCCCTATATCTCCGAATACACACCCAATGCGACGATAGCGATGGTGGCATCGGCCGGCATCATTTTTCTGGTGGCGCTTATTATCGTATCGGTTCTGACCATGCGTATCGCCGACTTCGTCATCGACAGCCGGATCGGAGCGCTGGACAGAACCCTGGGATTCCTGTTTGGCGCGGCGCGTGGCATTCTGCTGGTGGCGGTGGCCATGTTGTTTTTCAACTGGCTGGTGAGCGGACCGCAACAACCGGCCTGGGTGGCTGATGCCAAATCAAAACCGCTTCTCGATTCGATCGGCACGCAACTGGTCAACATCCTGCCGGAGGACGCCGATTCGACAATCCTGGATCGTCTGCGTGGCGTCACCGGCGACAGCGCCGGTGAATCGGGAACCGACGAGGAGGCTCGTGCCGGTGGCACAGTCGAACAATAGCAAGCCCGATAACGAAGGCGACGCATTCCGCGATGAATGCGGTGTTTTCGGCATCTTCGGCAAGGCGGATGCCGCCGCGGTGGTGACACTGGGCCTACACGCCCTGCAACACCGAGGCCAGGAGGCCGCCGGCATCGTTACCAATGACGGCCAGCAGTTCTACGTGGAGCGCCATGTCGGATTGATCGGTGACACGTTCACCAAACAGTCCGTGCTCGACCGCCTGCCGGGCAGCCGGGCCATCGGTCATACACGATATTCGACGACCGGCGGCGAGGGACTGCGCAATGTGCAGCCACTGTTCGCCGAGTTTGCCGGCGGCGGATTTGCCATTTCGCACAACGGCAACATCACCAATGCGTTGACCAAACAGCGAGAATTGCAACAGCGCGGCGCGATTTTCTCCTCGACATCCGACACCGAAACGCTGCTGCATCTGATCGCCATGAGCGAGCGACGGCACTTGGCGGAAAAGTTCATCGACGCCATCAGCCAGTTGGAGGGCGCCTATTCGCTTGTCGGCCTGTCCGGCAAAAAAATGATCGGTGTTCGCGATCCGCTTGGCATTCGCCCGTTGGTGCTTGGCGATCTCGACGGCGCCTTCATCCTGGCGTCGGAGACCTGTGCTCTCGACATCATCGGCGCGCGCTTTGTGCGCGACATCAAACCGGGTGAGATGATCGTCATAACCGACCAGGGGATCGAAAGCCACTTTCCGTTCGGACCGTCCAAGCCACGCTTCTGCATATTCGAGTATGTCTATTTCGCGCGTCCCGATTCGAATGTCGAAGGCCGCAACGTCTACGAGGTACGCAAGAACATCGGTGCCGAACTGGCCCGGGAAAGCCCGGTAGACGCTGATATGGTGGTGCCCGTGCCGGACTCCGGCACGCCAGCGGCGATTGGCTTTGCACAGCAGGCCGGCTTGCCGTTCGATCTGGGCATTATCCGCAATCACTATGTCGGACGCACGTTTATCCAGCCGACCGCGGCGATCCGGCACATGGGCGTCAAGTTGAAACACAATGCCAACCGCAAGGCGATCGCCGGCAAACGGGTGGTGCTTGTCGACGACTCCATCGTTCGGGGTACAACGTCGCAGAAGATCGTGCAGATGGTTCGGGATGCCGGGGCTGCTGAAGTCCATATGCGCATCGCCTCGCCTCCGACTACGGCGTCCTGTTTCTACGGTGTCGATACGCCGGAAAAATCCAAGCTGCTCGCGTCGCGGATGTCACCCGCCGAAATGCAGGATTACATCAGGGTCGACTCCCTGTCGTTCCTGAGCATTGACGGTCTCTACCGGGCCGTGAACGAACCCTCTCGCAACCGCGAATGTCCGCAGTTCTGCGATGCCTGTTTCACCGGTGACTATCCGACGGCCTTGACGGACCGGGACGGCCAGGACGCGACGCGGACCCTCTCCCTGCTAGCACACAGCGGATAATCACATGACAGACCTGAACGGACGCATCGCTCTGGTGACCGGAGCATCGCGCGGCATTGGATATTTCATCGCCCTCGAGCTGGCCAGGGCGGGTGCCCATATTGTCGCGGTGGCCCGGACGGTGGGCGGGCTTGAGGAACTCGACGACGCGATCCGTGCCGTCGGCGGCACCGCGACGCTGGTGCCGCAGGATCTCAGCGACATGAAAGCCATCGATGCACTGGGCGGCGCCGTTCATGAACGCTGGGGGAAGCTCGATATTCTCGTGGCCAACGCCGGAATTCTCGGACCGTTGTCGCCTGTCGGGCACTATGAGGCACGCGCTTTCGAGCGGGTCATGGCCCTCAACGTCAACGCGACGTGGCGGCTTATACGCACCGTCGAGCCTCTGCTGCAGAAGTCGGATGCCGGACGGGCCATTGTCGTGACCTCGAGTGCAGCCTATCGCTGTCCTCCCTTCTGGGGTGCCTACGCCGCCAGCAAAGCGGCTGTGCAGGCGCTTGCGCAGTGTTGGGCTGCCGAGGCCGCCAACACAAACCTGCGCGTTAACTGCCTCGATCCTGGCCAGGCCCGGACCGCCATGCGGGCTCAGGCGATGCCTGGCGAGGATCCGTTGCGGGTGCCCCACCCGGAGCTGATCGCCAAAAAAATGGTGCATCTCGCTGATCCAAACCTGACGGAAAACGGTATGGTATTCGATGTGCCCGAAAACCGTTTCAAGGCGTTTCGGCACCCGGAATAGGCTGGCACGGCCCTTTTCCTGCACTTGACATTGTCAATTGACGCTGTCAATTTGACTTCAGCGAACTCAGAGCGATATATTTATTTCAAACATATCCTTGTTTGATATATATAGCGCCACTACATACTCAATCGAACATGTTCAGCCCTGCCGTTTCAGCGTTTGGTGGAAACGGCTCAAATTGGGTTCAAGGAAGCTTTCATGAACGTACGGACCGTGTGCCTGGCTATTTTGCATTTTTCCGATGCCACCGGCTATGAAATCAAAAAAATGTCGACCGAGGAGCGCTTCTCCTATTTTGTCGATGCGAGCTTCGGCTCGATCTACCCGGCCCTCGCCAGGCTTCAGGACGATGGATGCGTCACGGTGCGCGAGGAGTATGAATCCGGCAAACCTCCGCGGAAGATTTATTCGATAACCGAAAAGGGCCGTCAGGAACTGATCGAAGCGCTTGAAGTGGTGCCGCGACCCGACTCCTTTAAGTCGGAATTCCTGTTGATTGCACTGTGTTCCGAGCTCGTTGACCAGGACACGATCGTGCGTGCAATCGACAAGAGAATCAAAGACCTGCAAGTCAAACTTGAGATGCTCGATGCGGTCGATGCCTGCGCACTCGGCGGGCCGGCGGGCATGAAATGGATCGCCGAGTATGGGCGTTCGGTGACCCGCGCCAGTCTGGATCACCTGCTCCAACACAGACACGAACTCGAAGCGCTTAGTCGGACCGGTAGACCGGCCACGGAAGCTGCGGAATAGAGCCACGGGAGAGTTTCAATGGCATTTCGTATAAGAGGCTCACACATCGCAGCGCTGGTCATCGCCGGCGCTGTCGCCGGCTGGATGGGCACCGGCAACGTCGTCATCGGTGGACAGGCCAATTCCGAAAACGCCGTGCCACCACCGGCCGAGCGCGCGTCCAATGACGATATTGCGTTCAAGGTTCGCTACGTCTCCGTCATGCCCGAGACGCGCCCTGAAGTTTTGCTGGTTCGCGGTCGGACCGAGGCGGACACCGTCGTCGCTGTTCGCGCGGAAACCCGTGGCACGCTTGAAAAACGCTTCGTCGAAAAGGGCGATCACGTCAAAACTGGCGATCTTGTCTGCCAGCTGGAGCGCGGTACGCGCGAATCGGCGATCGCTCAGGCATCGGCGACACTGGAGCAAGCCATCTTCGACTACGAAGGGGCGCTCGAACTGCGCGAAAAGGGCTATGCGTCTGAAACCAGGGTAAAGTCGCTGAAAGCAGCCATGGACGCTGCCTCGGCGCGCCTGAAGGATGCCGAGTGGGAACTCTCCCACACGGATATCCTGGCGACGGCCGATGGTGTGGTTCAGGATCCAATCGCCGAGATCGGCACCAATCTGGCCGTCGGGGATCTTTGCATCACCTTGATCAATCCCGATCCTATGATGTTCATCGGACAGGTGTCCGAGCGTCAGATCGGCGACATCGAGGTTGGTCATCCGGCTCTGATCACGATGGTATCGGGAGAGGAAGTCAACGGCACGATCCGCTACATTGCCCCATCCGCGGATGCCGCGACCCGGACCTTCCGGGTCGAGATCGAAATCCCCAATAGCGATCGCACACTGCGTGACGGGGTTACGGCCGCGGCCGTTATCCAGCTCGATGGATCGGAAGCATACCGGATCCAGCCCTCGTGGCTGACGCTCGATGACGATGGCAGCCTCGGTGTCCGCGTTGTCGACCAGAACGACGTTGTCGCATTCCGCAAGCTGAATATTATTTCCCACACCCCGGAAACCATGTGGGTCACCGGCCTGGAGCCGGATATGCGGGTCATCACCGTCGGACAGGATTATGTCATTGCCGGTCAGACGGTCGAACCCGTCGCCGCAGATATCGCAGCCCAGAACATGAAGGTTGAGACGAGCTCATGACCTCCGCCCTGCAAGCGATCATTTCGCGACCGAAGACCGTCCTCACATTGATGATCTTCATGATCGCGGCCGGGATTATGTCCTATATTGGCATCCCCAAGGAGGCCAATCCGGACATCGATGTGCCGGTATACTATGTCTCGATCTCCCAACAGGGCATTTCGCCAGGCGACGCCGAGCGGCTGCTGGTGCGTCCGATGGAGACCGAACTGCGCGGGCTCGACGGGCTCAAGGAGCTGACGGCTATCGCCTCGGAAGGCCATGCCGGCATCATCCTTGAGTTCAATATCGAGACCGACAAGGACAAGGTGCTCGCCGATATCCGCGACAAGGTCGACCAGGCCAAGGCGGAGTTGCCTTCCGAAGCCGACGAGCCGACGATCACGGAAACGAACTTCGCACTGCAGCCAACGATCATCGTGACGCTTTCCGGTGACGTGCCCGAGCGCACACTCACCAATCTGGCACGGCGGCTGAAAGACGAAATCGAGGCGATTTCCACGGTGCGGGAGGCCTCTCTGTCGGGCAATCGGGAAGAGTTGCTTGAGGTCGTGCTCGACCTGATGAAGCTCGAATCCTACGATATCACGCAAGACGAATTAATCACCGCCCTGACCCAGAACAATCAGCTGGTGGCCGCCGGGTTCATCGATGATGGCAACGGACGATTCAATGTCAAGGTTCCGGGTCTTGTGGAGACGGCGCAAGACGTCTTTCAGATTCCGATCAAGCAGAGCGGCGAAGGCGTGGTGACACTCGGCGAGGTTACGGAAATCCGCCGAACCTTCAAAGATCCGTCGACGTTTACGCGCGTCAACGGACAGCCAGCGATCGCCATTCAGGTAACGAAACGTATCGGCACCAACATCATCGAAAACAACGATGAGGTCCGGGCCGTTGTCGAGGCCTACACCAAGGATTGGCCCAGCACCATCAAGGTCAACTACCTGCTCGATCAGTCGAGCTTCATCTTTGAGGTTCTGGGATCGCTGCAGTCTTCGATCATGACCGCCATCGTTCTGGTGATGATCTGCGTTGTTGGCACCTTGGGCATTCGCTCCGGACTGCTTGTCGGACTGGCCATTCCCGGCTCCTTCATGCTGGCATTCCTAATACTCGGTGGCCTCGGCATGACGGTGAACATGATGGTCATGTTCGGCATGGTGCTGACCGTGGGCATGCTGGTCGACGGGGCCATCGTCGTAACCGAGTATGCCGATCGCAAGATCGCCGAGGGCATGGAACCGGCCGCGGCTTACAAACGGGCGTCCAAGCTGATGTTCTGGCCGGTGGTGTCGTCCACCGCCACGACACTGGCGGCGTTTTTGCCGCTGCTGTTGTGGCCGGGCGTGCCCGGGCAGTTCATGAGCTACCTGCCGAAGATGGTGATCATCGTTCTCACCGCGTCGCTCATGACCGCGCTGATCTTTTTGCCGGTCACCGGTACGGCGTTCGCTCAGGTCGCGGCGGCCGTCTCACGCCGTTCCAGCGCCATCACCGCGCTGTTTGTCGGCGCGATCGCGGGCTTTGCGGCCTATTTCGGCCCGTTTGTAAATTTTGCTGACGACATTCGTTTTGGCGGTGCCGCGGTTGCCGGACTGATTGCTCTGTTTCTGGCGTACCGCATTTCCAAGTTCATTGCCGCACGGCGTGGAGACAAGCCGAAGCCGCAGGCCGACGAAGTCGCGTTGATGCTGTCGTCCAAGGCCGCTCTGGATGTCCGCAAGGTCACTGGTGTTACCGGCTCCTATCTGCGTTTCCTTCGCTACGCAGCCGGTACATTGTGGGGCAACGTTCTGGTCATCGGTGCTATTCTCGGCCTGACCTACGCCAGCTTCACGTTCTTCCTCGCCAACAACAACGGCGTCGAGTTCTTCGTCGACGAAGAACCCGATGTCGCCATTGTTCTGGTGTCGGCTCGCGGCAACCTCTCCGCTCGGGAAATTCGTGATCTGGTCGGCGAGGTGGAATCGCAAGTGCTTCAGGTCCAGGGCATCGACAACGTTGTCATGTCGGCCACTGCCCCGGGCGGCGGAACCGGAGGCGGATCGGATTTTCTTGGCGGTGTACAGGACAAACCAGCCGATGTTGTGGGCGAACTGCAGATCGAATTGGCCAACTTCTGCTGCCGCAGGAAGGCTGTCGAGATCTTTGAGGAGATCCGCCAGCGCACCGGAAATATGGCCGGCATCAAGGTCGAGGTCCGCAAGATCGAGGGCGGGCCGCCGACCGGCAAGGATGTGCGGCTTGAGGTCAAATCGACCGACTACGACACGATGGTCGAGACCGTCGGCCGCATCCGCGAGCACTTCGATACCGTCGAATTGCTCACTGACCATGAGGACGGCCGTCCCCTGCCCGGCATCGAATGGGAGCTTGCCGTCGACCGCGAACAGGCCGGCCGCTACAACGCCGGTATCGTCCAGGTGGGTTCGATGGTGCAGCTCGTCACCAACGGTGTTCTGATCGGCACCTACCGGCCCAACGACTCCGAGGACGAGGTAGACATTCGTGTGCGGTTGCCGGAGAGCGAACGGACACTCGATCAGTTCGAAGTGCTCAAGCTACGCACGCCGAACGGACAGGTTCCGCTGGCGAACTTCATCGACCGGACAGCGCAGCCCAAGGTGTCATCCATAACCCGGCGCGATGGTTTGTACGCCATGGACGTCAAGGCCAATCTGGCCGAGGGAGCCATGGTCGATGGCCGATCGGCGACGGCTGATGATGCCGTCAAGCAAGTTCAGGCGTGGGTGGATACCCAGGAATGGCCGGACGACGTTTTCCTGCGCTTCCGCGGTGCGGACGAGGAACAACGTGAATCCGGGGAATTCCTCGGCAAGGCCGCAATCGCTGCCCTGTTCATGATGTTCATCATCCTGTTGACGCAGTTCAACTCGTTCTACCAGACGGTATTGACGCTCTCGACGGTCATATTGGCTGTTTCCGGCGTGCTCGTCGGCATGGCCGTGACCGGGCAGCGCTTCTCGATCATCATGACCGGAACGGGCATCGTGGCCCTCGCCGGGATCGTGGTCAACAACGCCATCGTGCTGATCGATACCTTCAACCGCCTACGCGATGAAGGTGTCAGTGACACCCGACAGGCCGCGCTGAAGACTGCAGCACAACGGCTTCGCCCGATCCTGCTGACGACGGTGACGACCATTCTCGGGCTTGTGCCGATGGCCTTGCAGATCAACATGAACTTCTTCACCCAGACGATCTCGGTGGGCAGTATCACCGCCATTTGGTGGGTCCAACTGTCGACGGCGATTATCTTCGGACTGGCCTATTCGACGATGCTGACGCTGGTTCTCATACCGTCGATGTTGGCCTTGCCAGCGAACGTCCGAGATGTTTGGAGAGGAATGACTGCAGACACGCGCAAGGATCTGAAGGCCCTGAAGGCGGAGCTTGCCGAGGGACGCAAAGCGCGCACGGACGACGACGGCCAACCGGCAGACAACGACGATATGCCGCTCGGCCGTCCGGAGGCCGCCGAATAGGGTTGTTGTCAATCCGTACCACAAGCGAAGGCGCCACAATTGTCGTGGCGCCTTTTTGTTGTTGACCTCTATTCCTGATCCGGTCGCTTCGGATCGGCGACGCTGACGCCATATCGCCTTCGCCATGCGCGTGCGCCGAAAGGCAAGGATATCAGATAGAGGACCGTGGTGACGGTCATCGTTTCCCAGGTGAAGGCCATCAACAGGGCGACATAGAGCACGATCACCAGCATCAGCGGGAAAACCAGATCGCGCCGTACCCGCTGAGCCAGCGACTTACCCGAATAGACCGGTATCCGGCTGACCAGGAGGCATGCGATCAGCAGGGTGTAGAGGCTTGCCAGATAGGCAAAAACCGAACCGGGCTCGACACCGAGAAAGCCCACGTAAACCGGCACGAGCAACAGGATAGCGCCACCCGGCGCCGGGATGCCCACGAAATAATCCGACTGCCAACCGGCCTTTTGCTGACGCTCTTCCATGACATTGAAGCGGGCCAGGCGCAATCCGACCGCGATGGCGAAGATCATGGCGGCGATCCAGCCAAAGGCGCCCGCCTGATCGAGCAGATAGGCATAGAGGACGAGCGCCGGTGCAACACCGAAATTGACGATATCAGCGAGCGAATCCATCTGCGCGCCAAATCTCGTGGTCGATTTGAGGAGACGTGCGATCCGACCGTCGACGCCGTCGAGGAAAGCGGCGATCAGCACCATCACCACAGCCAGTTCGAAACGACCCTCGAAAGCCAGGCGTATGCCGGTCAGGCCGGCACATATGGCCAGCGCGGTAATAATGTTTGGAAACACCATACGCAGCGAGATGTCGCGCAGGCGTGGTCCGCGGCTGCCATATTCGTCCGCTTGCGAACCGTCGGGGTCGAACGGTGTGAAACCGCTGCTCATGATTTACGCCCTTCGGGCAACGGTCTTGCCTTTCGCGGCGTCGAATTCGGCGATGACGGTTTCACCGGCGATGGCCGTTTGGCCCACGGACACGCGAGGTGTGGCATTCGCCGGCAGGTAAATGTCGACCCGTGAACCGAATCGGATAAGACCAAACCGCTCGCCGGTCTCGACCGAGTCGTGCAACGCCTTCCAGCAAACGATACGCCGCGCCACCAGGCCGGCAATCTGCACGACACCGACGGATCCGTGGCTGCTGTCGATGACGAGACTGCTGCGCTCATTGTCCTCACTGGCCTTGTCGAGATCAGCGTTGACGAAACTGCCGGATTTGTGAACGGCCTGGGTTACCGTACCGCTCACCGGCGCGCGGTTGATGTGACAGTTGAAGACATTCATGAACACCGATATGCGCAGCATCTCACCACCAAGGTCGAGTTCGCTTGGCGGATTGACCTTGGTGACCGCCGATATCTTGCCGTCGGCGGGACTGACGACCAAATCGTCGTCAAGCGGGGTAACGCGCTCAGGATCGCGGAAGAAATAGGCACACCAACCGGTCAGAAGCAGTCCGATCCAGAACAGCGGATCCCAGATCCAACCGAGAACCAGTGAGCCGGCCAGGAACAGGAGCACGAATTTGTAGCCATCCCTGTGCACAGGCACCAGCGTGCCTTCGATTGATTTCATCACGTTCATGGCCATCTCCTAATCGGAATCGCACGGGGCGGCAACGGCCAATCAGGCTGCTACACCAATCAGTCACGATGAGAAAATGAGCCAGGTTACGCCGCCGGCGGCTTTCGAACGACAATGCCGAGATCGTCGTGTTCGCGGAAATCCTTGAGTTTTTCTTCGGTTTCCTGAGCCTCGCGCTGGCGGTCCCACATCGAATGGTAGAGGCCGTCCTTGTCGAGCAGCTGTCGGTGAGTTCCGCGCTCGGCGATCATGCCGTCCTGGAGAACGATAATTTCGTCCGCGCCAATCACGGTCGAAAGCCGGTGTGCGATCACCAGCGTCGTACGGCCACGGCTGACATAGTCCAGCGCCGACTGGATTTCCTGCTCCGTGGCACTGTCGAGCGCCGACGTGGCCTCGTCGAGAATCAAAATCGGCGGCGCCTTGAGGATGGTTCGCGCGATGGCCACGCGCTGCTTCTCGCCACCGGACAGCTTCAGGCCGCGTTCGCCAACCGTGGTTGCCAGCCCATCCGGCAGGCTGCGAATGAAATCGCCTATCTGCGCCATTTCGGCGGCCTGCATGACCTCGTCATCGGTGGCACCGACACGGCCGTAGCGAATGTTGTACGCCAGCGTATCGTTAAACAGCACCGTGTCCTGCGGCACCATGCCGATGGCATGGCGCAGGGATTGCTGCGTTAGGTCCCGGACGTCCTGGCCGTTGATGGTGATCGACCCCTCCTGCACGTCATAGAAGCGAAACAACAGCCGGGATATGGTCGATTTGCCGGCGCCCGAAGGTCCGACGACCGCCACTGTCTTGCCGAACGGCACCTCGAAACTGATGCCGCGCAATATGGGGCGGTTGGGTTCATAGTAAAAATGCACATCATCGAAACGGATGGGTCCATTCGTGTCCTTCAGCGCAACGGCGTCCGGCTTGTCGGTGATCTCCTCCTTGACATCAAGAAGGTCGAACATCTGCTCGATGTCGGTCAGGCCCTGGCGAATCTCACGGTAGACGAAGCCGATGAAGTTGAGCGGAATGGATAGCTGCATGAGCATGGCGTTGATGAAGACGAAGTCGCCGATCGTCTGTTCGCCGCGCTGCACGGCCATCGCCGACATCACCATCATGATCGCCATCCCGGTTCCGAAGATGACCCCCTGCCCGAAGTTCAGCCAGCCCAGCGATGTCCAGATCCGTGTGGCGGCGTGCTCGTAGCGCTCCATGGACTGGTCGTAGCGATCGGCCTCCATACGCTCGTTGCCGAAATACTTCACGGTTTCGAAGTTGAGCAGTGAATCGATGGCTTTCGTGTTGGCATCGGTATCGGATTCGTTCATGACGCGACGAATACCGATGCGCCAGTCGCTGGCCCGCACCGTGAACCAGATGTAGAGCCAGATGACCACGGCGGTGACTGCCACGTAGGCGATGCCGTAGGTAAAGCCGAATATGACGGCCACCAGTGCAAATTCGAGCAGGGTCGGAAGGGTGTTGAGGATGGTGAACCGGACGATCGATTCGATGCCCTTGACCCCGCGTTCGATGATGCGCGAGAGCCCGCCGGTGCGCCGTTCCAGATGAAACCGCAACGACAACCGGTGCATATGCACGAAGGTTTTGTAGGCCAGTTGATGTACGGCGTGCTGCCCGACCCGTGCGAACAGAGCATCTCGAAGCTGGTTCAGCCCCAGTTGTATGATCCGGGCGGCATTGTAGGCGAGCACCAGCATGACCGGTGCGATCAGCACCGCCGGCAAGAATTGCAAACCGTCATGCTGCCCGTCGAGCGCATCGGTGGCCCATTTGAAGAAATAGGGCACGATGACCTGACTGACCTTTGCCGCGACCAGGAACATGGCCGCAAACACCACACGCCGCTTCAGGTCCGCCCGATCGGACGGCCACATGAACGGCCATAGATTGCGCAGCGTTTGCAGCGGGTTGCTGGTATCTGACGCGACGGTTTTATTCTGATCCGACAAGGAAGCCCCTGGAAAGACTGCCGGCGAGAAAAAGGCGGCAATCGCACTCTATCCCCGCGGAGACCATAAGATAGGTTGCACTACGAACCCGTCAAGCGACGGCCATCAGCGCCCGCGAATTCGTTGCCGGTGCAGATCCTCGGCATTGTCGAGCGGAGTTTCCGGCACCTTGAAGACCTGTCCCGGCTCGATGAAATCCGGATTGGCTATCTGATCCGTATTGGCGAGATAGATCGTGGTATAGCGCACACCACGTCCGTAAACCCGGCGAGAGATTTGCCAAAGAGTATCGCCGCGGCGGATGATGACCGACCCATCGAGCGTCTGCAGGGCGGGCTGGATTATGGTTTGCGGTCCAGCGTTATCGGCACTCGCAACCGTCGCGCTGCCCACCTGCCCGGCGGCTGCTGTCCGATCGTTCGTGCCAGTTGAACCGGCGCTATCGGCGTCGTTGGAGCCGGCCGCGGTCTCCATACTGCTTTCCGAACCCGTGTCTTGCGTCTGGGACGCCACCTCGCCGCCTGTCCGTGCACCCGCTGCGGCGTCGTTCGCAGTGCTCGGTGCACTGCCTGCCGTCGAGTCCGTTTCGCTGGGCCGGTTGGCGTCAGCCGCAGGCTGCGGTGCAGCGACCGCGGCAACCGCATTGCCACTCGGGCGGGTAAACGGCACGGCGACCCGCATGGTGGCAGCATCACTACCCGGCATCATCAGATCGGCGCTGATCGTATGCTGTCCCACCGGCAGATCGATTTCCGCTTCAACCAGGAAGCGGCCGGAGCGGCTAACCCGGCCGTCGCCCATCGGAGAACCGTTGGCGTAGACCCGTACATTGGCTCCGGCCGGAGCCGCCGAACCGGCGACAAAAACCGTGCCGCCCTCGATCTCCACAGCATCAATGCGCAGCCGCGCGCCTGACAACTGGTCGGAGGCGCCCGCCGCCGACCCCGCCGATTGCCTGTCCAGCGCCGCTGTCTGGGTATCGGAAACTGTCCCCGATGCCGCTGGCTCGTCGCGCACCATCGATGTTTCGCTCGCGGACGACGCGGCCGGAGCCGAAGTCGTCGACTGACTGAGTTCGGGTTTCTCGGATCGGGCTCCGGCAGCGCCAGGTGTTTGCACTCCAGCGGCTGTCTGATCTGCAAGAGATGGTGCCGATCGCTGTTCGGCGGCCTGATCCTGCGTGGTATCTAATGTGGGTACACGATCCGAGCGCGCTGTCTCGGCTGTCGCTTCTGGCTGGGTCAGAAGCCGGCTTGCTTCGCCGGGCCTTGTCACCATCACCAGCAACGATGCTGGATCGTCCTGCGGTACACTGACCGTTGCCGTTTCTTCCGATTGCGAAACGACTTCGCCCTCTCTGATTTCGCGTAGGGTGATCTGGTAGTCGCCTGGTGCCAGTGGTTCGTCGAGCACCGCGGCGAAATCGCCGGTGCGTCCCACAGGTGCTTCCGTCAGGACCGATTCACCGGCAACGACCTCCACAGTTGTCCCCGGCTGCGCTTTGCCGGCGATCACAGTGGAGCCATCCGGTTCGACCCGAAGCAGATCGAATTGAGGCGCTGTTTGCCCCGATTCCGCGTCCGCCGTGACCGGACGCTCTGCCTCAACGCGTCCGGCTTGTGGCTGGGTTGCCGTTTCGACGTCCAATGCGGCCGTCTCCTTGGACCCGTCGGCCTTCTCCCCGATCGCTGGCGCTGCGGTTGTCTCCGAAGCGGTCTCACCGCCGACAGTCGGTTGGGATGTGTCTGTCGAGTCCCGCTCTCCGGGCACGCCCGCTTCAGCGGATTCCTGCTCGCTGGCCAGCGGTGTCTGCTGTGACGCGTCCGAGGTTTCGGTGGCGTCGGTCGGTTGTGTGGCGACCGACATCTGGCCTTCGGGAACAGCCTCGGCAATACGGCGGTCCTGTTCCTGGACGTACATGTAAAACCCAACAAGGATGACGATTGCCAGACCGGCAAGACCCCAGAAAAGGGATTTCTTGTTTTTCATTTCGTACTCCAGCCGACGCTATGCAAGGGCACAACCGACTCCCCGAACCCGCAGTCTCGCCCGGACTATCATAGCGAGGATCGACCGGAAACGCACAGATACTGCGATCAAATCCCCACTTTGACGGCCAAACTAGACCTTTTGTGCTTTTCAAACAAGAAGATGCGCTCCTATGCGCCAGCGTGACACAACGGCGTATTCCGCTCCACGCAGCGCTTGACCTCGCCGACGGCATCATGCTTGTTCACACTATGGTCCAGATTCGATCCATATGCGTCTATTGCGGCTCGCAGAACGGCCGAAGGTCGGATTATGAGCAGGCCGCCCGAAAACTCGGCCGGTCGCTTGCCGAAAACGGCATCCGCCTCGTCTACGGCGGCGGCACCAGCGGTATCATGGGCGCGGTTGCCGCTTCAACCATTCAGTCAGGTGGACTGGTGACCGGTATCATCCCCGGATTTCTTCAGCACCGCGAAGCCGGCAACGGCGACAGCATCACGTTCGATGAGCTGATCGTGACGGAAGACATGCATGCCAGAAAGCACGCAATGTTTGACAAATCCGGCGCCTTCGTTGCGCTCCCCGGAGGCATCGGGACACTTGAGGAACTGATTGAAATCCTAACTTGGGCGCAGCTCGGCCGGCACCGGCGCCCCATCGTGCTCGCCAACATCGGTGGATTCTGGGATCCGCTCCTGGAATTGATGCAACACATGGATGACGAGGGATTCATGCACTCACGGCACCTGGTTCAGCCGCTGGTTATCGACACCGTGGAGGACATCGTGCCACGGATTGTCGCTGCATGGGAGACCGAACGCGACAACGAGGGCGATCCGCTAATCATCGAAAAGATGTAGGTCGTTAACGTCCGATACCGACAATATCGCCCGGGTAGGCGACGGGCCGACCGGCATCCGGACCTTTACAACGCGATATGGAATAGGCGTTGGTCGGCCATTCCACCGGGGACCGTTGTTTACCACAGTCGCTAATCAAACCGTTGCACAAGGATGCTACCGCTTGGAAACGCATTTGTTCCACACGGAGATTTTCATATGCGAGCAGCCATCATCTGTCCCATCGTCTTTCTTGCTCTGTTGACCCTGTTGCCCGTCGACGCCATTGCCGACGATCGGACATCTGCCGCGCAACTCGGTCCGAGACCGTTTGCACTTGTCCAGGACATGGACGACGGTGCCCTGAAAACGGCTCTCGAAGCATGCAGGTCCGGGCCGTTCTACAGAACCGACTTTTCAATTGCCCATCGCGGCGCGCCGCTGCAGTTTCCCGAACATACCGAAGAATCCTACCGCGCCGGCGCGCTGATGGGCGCCGGTATTCTCGAATGTGACGTGACCTTTACCAAGGATCGCCACCTTGTGTGTCGCCACTCGCAGTGTGATCTTCACACGACGACCGACATCCTGGCAAAGCCTGAAATCGCCGCCCAGTGCAGTGAAGCCTTTACGCCGGCGGATCCATCGAAAGGCACCAAGGCGTCGGCGAAGTGCTGCACATCCGACATCACGCTGAGCCAGTTTCGCCAACTCCAGGGTAAAATGGATGCGTCTGATCCGCAGGCGACGACTGTCGAGGCGTATATCAGCGCAACAGTGCCGTGGCGCACCAATCTCTATGCCGGCCGCGGGACGCTGATGACCCATGCGGAGTCGATCGAGCTGTTTAAGGAACTCGGCGTGAAGATGACTCCGGAGCTCAAATCCGCCTCCGTCGCCATGCCGTTCGAGGGCGACTTTACGCAGAGCGACTACGCCCAAAAGCTGATTGACGAATACAAGGCGGCCGGCGTTCCAGCCTCGGATGTCTTTCCACAGTCCTTCAATCCGCGCGATGTCGCCTATTGGATCGAGCAGGAGCCGGAATTCGGCAAGCAGGCCGTCTATCTGGAAGGGCGAATGAATGACGACTTCGATCCTGAGAATCCGGCGACGTGGCAACCTTCGATGGCGGAGCTCTTTCAAAGCGGCGTTCGCTATATTGCTCCGCCCTTGTGGGTGCTGGTGCGTCAGGGAGACAATGGTATTCCGGTGCCGTCCGCCTATGCCCGCGAAGCGACGGCCGCCGGCCTCGACATCATCACCTGGACCCTGGAACGCTCCGGCCCGCTGAACAATGGCGGCGGCTGGTATTATCAGACGATCAAGGAGATCACCGACAATGATGGTGACGCCCTGGTGCTGCTCGACGTCCTTGCCAAGGACGTCGGCGTGGTCGGCGTATTCTCCGACTGGCCGGCGACAACCACGTACTACGCCAATTGTATGGGATTGCAGTGACCTGTCACAGGCCGCCACTGATCCTCAGGATCGCGCCAGTGGCGTAGCTGGCACGGTCGGATGCGAGCCAAAGCACCGCTTCGGCAATATCCTGCGGCGTCGCCACCCGACCCAGCGGGGCGGCTTTGGCGACCATGTCGGGTCGGTCTGGATTGCCGCCGGTGGCGTGGATTTCGGTCGCCGTCGTGCCGGCCTGAACGGCGTTGACCCGGATGCCTTGGCGGCCGACCTCCTTCGCCAACCCGACGGTAAACGTGTCGACCGCGCCCTTTGAAGCGGCATAATGGACGTATTCGCCCGGACTGCCCAATGTCGATGCGATCGATGACAGGTTGATGATCGCACCGCCTGCACCGCCATTGTCGGACGACATCCGCTTGATGGCGGCGCGGGCGCAGTAAATGGTGCCGAAGACGTTGACCTCAAACGTCCGGTGCAATGCGGTGTCCGACAGGCCCTCGACGGTCGTGGCTGCACCGATTACCCCGGCGTTGTTGACCAGCAAGGTCACGGGTCCCAATGCGTCGTCGCACGTCTTGAACAGGCGCTCGACATCACGACTGACAGCAACATCCGCCTGGACCGCCGTGGCTTGCGCACCCTTGTCGCGGCAGGCCTGCACGACGCTGTTTGCGCGAGGTTGGTTCGAGACGTAATTGATACAGACGTCATAACCCCTGCCCGCCGCCTCAAGGGCGATTGCAGCGCCGATGCCACGCCCTCCGCCGGTAATCAATGCGACCTGCCTTGCTTTCGCCGTCACGAAACGCCTCCCGTCGCCATGCGGGTGCGGCTGGTACGCAGCGATGACCAGCTATAGATGGCAAGTGCCGACCAGATCAGACAAAACGCCACGAACTGCCAGCCTGAAAACGGTTCGCGGAAGACAAAAATAGCGATCAGAAAGATCAGTGTCGGTGCGATGTATTGCATCAGTCCGATCGTCGAAAAACGCAGGAGTTTAGCGCCGAACGCAAACAGGATGAGCGGTACGGCGGTGAGCGGGCCAGCCAACAGAACAAGCAGTGTCTGGTTCAGCCCGCCATCCACCAGTGCCGATCCACCCATCGGCGAGATCCAGATCAGCAATACCAGCGACGGCAGGCTGAGCAACAGAACCTCGAGGAAAAATCCCTGGCTGGGCCCGATCGGCAGGGTTTTTCGCAAAAAACCGTAAAAGCCGAAACTGAGTGCGAGTGCCAGGGAGATCCACGGCGGTCCGCCAGCCTGAATGGTCAGGATCAGCACTGCGAGCACCGCCAACGCGATTGCCAGCAACTGCCAGCGGTCAAACCTCTCACCCAGGAACAGCGCCCCGAGAACGATGTTGACCAGCGGGTTTATGTAGTAGCCGAGTGCCGTCTCAACCGTGCGATCCGACACCACCGCCCAGGTGTAGACACCCCAATTCGCAGCGATCAGGCTTGCCGTCAGAGCCGCCATGAGAAGCGTTCTCGGATGGCGGAATGCCGCTTGAAGGTCCCGCGTTCGTCTCAGCAAGAGTAATGCGCACCCGGCGACCGGAACCGAGAACACTATGCGGTACGCCACGATATCAGCGGGTGGTATGTCGGCGACAGCCTTCACGTAGATCGGCATCAAGCCCCAAATCACGTAGGCACTCAGCGCAAAGGCGAAACCACGCGCGGCCGTGTCGTCGTTACTGGCGCCGGTCATACTGGTTTCGCTTTCCTGGACGGTTCCGAACGGAGTGGAGACGGCCGATGTCGGATCAGTTAGTCGTGGCCTTGTCGATGGCCTCTTCGGGCTGTGTGGTGCGTCCCTTCAACAGCTTGTAGGTGACCGAATCCATCATCGCCTGAAACGATGCGTCGATGATATTGTCGGACACGCCGACCGTCCACCAGCGCTCGCCGGTGGTGTCGCGCGATTCAATCAGAACCCGGGTGATCGCTTCGGTACCGCCATTGAGGATCCGCACCTTGTAATCGGTCAGTTCAAGGTCCTCGATTTCATCCTGATACTTTCCGAGATCCTTGCGCAGCGCGATATCCAGCGCGTTGACCGGGCCATGGCCTTCGGCGACCGACATTTTTTTCTCGCCGTCGATTTCGACCTTCACAATAGCCTCCGAAACGGTCTTCAGATTGCCCATCGCATCGAACCGGCGTTCGACCATGACGCGGAAACTGTCCACCGTGAAAAATTCCGGTACGCGGCCAAGCACCTGGCGCGCGAGGATCTCGAAACTGGCATCGGCCGCCTCGTAAGCGTAGCCGGACGCCTCCTTCTCCTTGACGATGGCGATCAGCCGGTCAAGCCTGGGATTATCCTTCGCCACATCGATACCGCGGCGCTTCAACTCGTTGATGAAATTCGACTTCCCGCCCTGGTCCGAGACCATTACGCGCCGCTGATTGCCAACGGTTTCGGCCGGAACGTGCTCATAGGTCCGCGGGTCCTTCAACAGGGCGGACGCATGGATCCCGGCCTTGGTGGCAAATGCCGACGCACCGACATATGGCTTCTGTGAATCCGGTGATCGGTTCAGCAATTCGTCAAACGTGTGCGACAGTCGCGACAGGTCGGTTAGCTTCTCCTTGTCGATCGACGTCTCGAACCGCTCGTTCCAAAGCGGCTTGAGCATCAGGGTGGGGATCAGCGTCACAAGATTGGCGTTGCCGCAGCGTTCGCCGACGCCGTTGAGGGTGCCCTGGATCTGCCGAACGCCGGCATCGACGGCAGCCAGCGAGTTGGCCACCGCTTGGCCCGTGTCGTCGTGCGCATGAATGCCGAGGCGCTCGCCGGGGATGCCGCTGGCGATCACGGCGCCGACGATCTCGGCGACTTCCGTCGGCTGCGTACCGCCATTTGTGTCGCACAGCACCACCCAACGGGCGCCGGCGTCATGGGCCGCGCGGGCGCAGGCAAGGGCATAGTCGGGATTGGCCTTGTAGCCATCGAAAAAGTGCTCGCAATCGACCATGGCCTCTTTACCGGCAGCGACGGTGTGTTCGACGGATGCACCGATGCCGTCGAGGTTTTCCTGGTTGGTGATGCCGAGCGCCACCGAAACGTGAAAGTCCCAGCTTTTGGCGACAAAACAAACCGCATCACTTGCCGACTGGATCAGCGCCGCGAGACCCGGGTCGTTGGAGGCCGAGACTCCGGGGCGCTTGGTCATGCCGAACGCCGTGAATGTCGAGGTCTTCATGCGGTTCTTTTCGAAGAACGCCGTGTCGGTGGGATTGGCGCCGGGATATCCGCCCTCGACATAATCGATACCGAAATCGTCCAACAGCTTGGCGATGGCAATCTTGTCCTCGACATTGAAATCGATGCCCGGGGTCTGCTGGCCGTCGCGCAACGTGGTGTCGAAGAAATATAGTTTTTCGCGCCTGTTCATGTCTTTCGCCTTGCTCGGATCGCTTGCTGCGATCTCCTTTCCGTATGTCGAATTCACATCACTTCCCAGGTGGTGACCCGTTCACCGGTCTGGGGATCCTTGCCGTCCTTCAACTGAATACCCGCCTGTGCCAGTTCGTCACGAATGGCGTCGGCCTCTACCCAGTTCTTTTCGCGGATGAGCACCAGCCGCGCCTCGATGCGTTCGGCAATGACCGACTCATCGACCGCGGCTTTACGCTTCTCGCGATAGGCGCTGAAACCCAGCAGATCGAGTGTTGCGGCGAGCCCCGGACCGTCAAGTTCGTTCATCCGCGCCAAGGCTCCAGAGACGTTGAGATCGTCCGTCAGAAACTCCAGGACCGCCGGATCGACCTCGGCGCTCGGGGTTGCGTCCCCAACCCTTCGGGCAAACTTACCGAGCAGGTTCTCGGCCTCCTCGAGCTTGCGGCGGCTAAAGTCGATCGGTTCGCGATAGTGGGTCATCAGCATGGCCAGGCGCAGCACCTCACCCGGCCACGACCGGCCGCCGAACGAGTCCGTCGACAGCAGCTCGTGGATAGTGACGAAATTGCCGAGGCTCTTGGACATCTTGTGCCCCTCGACCTGCAAGAAACCATTGTGCATCCAGACGTTCGCCATCCGGTCAGTGCCATGGGCGCAAAGCGACTGTGCGATCTCGTTTTCATGGTGCGGAAAGATGAGATCGAGGCCGCCGCCATGAATGTCGAAGATCTTGCCGAGATAACGCGCACTCATGGCGGAGCACTCGAGATGCCAGCCCGGCCGCCCGACACCCCAGGGCGATGGCCAGCCCGGTTCGTCCGCCGCCGATTGTTTCCAAAGGACAAAATCCTCCGGATGCTTCTTGTGTTCGTCGACGGCAACCCGTGCACCGGCCTGCTGTTCCTCGAGCTTGCGCCGTGACAGGGCGCCGTAGCCGGGCATGGAAGAGATATCGAACAGCACTTCGCCGGCCGCCTCATAGGCATGTCCCTTGTCGATAAGGCTGGTGATCATCTCGATCATCTGCTCGATGTTTTCGGTTGCCCTGGGCTCGTAAGTCGGCTCCAGGCAGCCGAGCGCACGGACATCTTCGTGGTATTGGTCCGTTGTCTTGCCGGTCACCAACGCGATTGCTGCATTGAGATCCATGCCCGGATGGTCGCGCGCCGCCCTGGCGTTGATCTTGTCATCGACGTCGGTGATGTTGCGCACATAGGTGACGCGGTCAGCACCGTAGACCTGGCGCAGCAAACGGTAGAGCAGATCGAACACGATCGCCGGGCGGGCATTGCCGATATGGGCATAGTCATAAACCGTCGGGCCGCAGACATACATCCGCACATTGTCCGGATCGATCGGCTGAAAATCCTGCTTTTCGCGGGTCAGCGTATTGTACAGTCTCAGGCGCGGCTCGCCCATAGGTCAAACTCCCCTTGTGCCACTGGCCAGGGCGTTTGTCGTGAGGTTTATGGAGACGAAAACAGCCGGACCAGCTTGTGGCTAGCGAATAATAATCCAGCAGATGCAGATAGCGGCAGCGCCGCGAAGCGTTTTCATGGTCGCCTTATCGCCGCTTGCGACCGGTCCGTCAAGTGATCTCTTTGCGGTGTTTGGTGACGCGGGACTTGGTCTCGAGCTTTTGGCGAAGACCTGAAAAGACTTGATCCGCAGGGACGCTCGCGTCACGCTCGAGTTGGGCAAGTCCTTCCTCGACGAATGGTTTGGCCCACAACAAATCTTCATCCTGTGAACGAAGCGCATGAATTGCAGCATCCACAGCTTCCTCAACCGAAGAATAAACACCTTCAGCAACCAAGCGCTTCAGATAGGCCTCATTTTCCGGTTCGATCGAAACCGACATGGTAGATCCTTCTACGTCGGATAGGGTTCATCAAGCGTATTGGCCACACTTTAGGACCAACCGACTGCCGGGTCCACATATCTACCCCGCATCCAGAAAACGCAGCAGCAGGCCGGCGCCGAGAACCGCCATGATGGTGGCGATGATCAGGTCCAATACCCGCCAGGCGAAGGGTTTGACGAAAACCGGCGCCAGCAAGCGAGCGCCGTAACCAAGACCGAAGAACCAGACGAAGGACGCTACAATCGCCCCCGTGCCGAAGGCAAACCGTGCCTGACCGTCATATTGGCCGGACAGCCCGCCGATCAGCAGCACGGTGTCGAGATAGACGTGCGGGTTGAGGAAGGTCAGCGCCAGGCATGTGGTGACGGCCGCCCAGTAGCCACCGACGGTGCGTTCGGCCGCATTCAGGCCGTGCGGATGCATGGCGCGGCGCAATGCCAGCGCCGCGTAGCCGAACAGGAAGATCGCGCCGCCCAGCGTCACGACACTGATCAGGACCGGTGACCGCGCCACCAGGGTTCCGAGCCCTGCGATGCCGGCCGCGATCAGCAGCGCATCTGACGTCGCCGCGATGAGACACAGGATGAAAACGTGGGAACGCACCAGTCCCTGTCGCAGGATGAACGCATTTTGCGCACCGATCGCCACAATCAGCGAACCGCCGAGAAGAAAACCGGACACCGAGGCTGCGCCGATTGCATCGTCCAACATCGATTGACGTGCACCCTTGTCAGAAGAGAGACATCTGCGCTTCGTCTCGCGCAGGTTTCGGACCCGTCGATTCCGGATTATCGTTCAGGTCGATCGCTTCCTGTAGATCCGGTCCGGCATTGGCCACCTTGTTGACCCTGTCGGAGACGGGAATCGCCTCGAAAAAATCTTCCTCGACGGATTCCAGAAGATCAAACACATCGCGCGGTTCGCCAGCGCGGCAATTCAGCCAACGCTCGAAATCGGCCGGTCGGATGACGACCGGCATGCGGTGGTGAATATGACCGATGGCGGCATTGGCTCGGGTGGTCAGAATGGCGCCGGTATCGATCTCCGATCCGTCGGCCGAGGAATAGGTCTCCATTAGGCCGCCAAAGCCAATGATACCGCCGTCCCGCGGGCGCACCCAATAGGCCTGCGGGCGTTGCCGCCCTTCCCTCTGCCATTCGTAAAAACCAGAAGCCGGGACCAGTGTGCGCCGATGCCGCATGGCCGCCTTGAAGGAGGCTTTTCCCGCCGCGGTCTCGGCGCGCGCGTTGATCAACAGCGGAAACCCCTTCGGATCATCGACCCAAGACGGCAGAAATCCCCAGCGAACAAGAACGGTTTCGCGATCCGGGAGATTGCTGCCCGGTCGCCGGCCGGCGTATTCCGCGGCGCGGACCATTGCGATTGGCTGTGTCGGTGCGATGTTGTAGCGCGGCTCGTGCCGCTCCAACTCAGTGGCGCCGAAGAACGCACGCAGCGCATCGGCGGTGGCTGTCAGGGAAAATCGTCCGCACATGGTCGACCGGCCTCAGTTTTGGGGTAAAGAAAACACAACCTGATCGGCCTGCCGCTCGGCTTCGAGCAATCGGTCCTGGGCAATGCGAAGTTCAGACTGTTTGACCGTCAATCTGGTCTGGAGGTCAGAGCGCTCCTGGGGATCGGAGGCCGACCCGATCGATGCGGTGAGTGAATCGATTTCGCTGTTGATCAGGTCCCGTTGCAGGCGCGCATCATAGACCTGCCTGCCGATCGCAAACGTCCGAAGAAAGCCGGGCGCCACATCGGCGGGGCATGACTGCGCATAGGTCTTGCCCTCACGCCCCACCTGCAGGCCGTTGCGTGGCGTGCAGTATTGACGGATGCCGGTTTCCCAGCCGGCACGCCAAGCGGTTACGTCGACCGGAATGTCAAACCTTGCACAGGCTTTTTGGTGCTCGGAGACAAATGAGACCGCCTTGCCTTCCTGACCGTTTCGCTGGCCGAGGTCTCGCCAGTCTGATGTCTGGCACTCAGACTCGTTGAGGGTGGCACAGGCTGAAAGCAAAAGAGGAGTCAGCACGCCCAAGATCGTGGCCCTGCAGCAATGCCATTGCAATGCGGTTGCCGGCATGTTCAATACACTGTCCCGGATCGGTTTCTCAGGCGGGACGATAGGCGAGAGGACCGGCGGAAGAAAGGTTGCCGAATGAGTTATCCCCGCTTGGCTGTCTCCTGTGTCGTCAAACGCCGCGACCGCTACCTGCTGGTACAGCGCGCAAGGGGCGCGTCGGCCGGCGACTACGCGTTCCCGGGCGGAAAGGTGGAATTGGGCGAGCAACTCGCCGAAGCGGCGCTGCGCGAATTGCTCGAGGAAACCGGGTTGCGGGGACGCAACGTCCGTTTCTTTCGGTACTACGATCTGATCAACACCGGCAGCAACGGGCAAACCAGCCATCACTATCGTCTCGCCGTCCACCTGGCCGAGGTCGATGAAGCGGAGCCGGCCGTGGCGGGGGATGATGCCGCCGCGCTGGGATGGTTCGACGCTACGGAAGTCCAACGATTGCAGGTTCCACCCAGCGTATTGGAGTGTATAGACTACTTCGAACGCCATGGCCTTCCGTAGCGACAGGTCTCAAGCAAAAGTGAGCACGCTTGAGTGGCTGCCTGATCAAAGGCCTTGTTAGGACTGACGAGTATTCTCGCGGACAGGAGGCAAACAATGCCGGCCGAACCCTTGGGGCGCAAACAACTCCTCCTCATATTTGTGGTGTTGGGCTTCTGCACAACTGCATCGGCTAACCCTGACGCCTGGAAGCGCCAGGGCTGGTCAACTGATTTCTCGCAGCATTCGGTCGACTACGGCGAGATTCTTTCAGGCGGACCGCCCAAGGACGGTATCCCATCAATTGACGATCCGGTCTTCGTCACGATTAACGAGATCAAGGATATTGCCGACCAGGAACCGGTTATGGGACTGGAAATCAACGGCGACGCACGCGCCTATCCGCTGCGTGTCCTGATGTGGCACGAGATTGTCAACGACACTGTCGGTGGGCGTCCCGTCACGGTGACATACTGTCCGCTCTGCAATGCCGCGTTGGTGTTCGACCGGGTCGTCGATGGGCAGCCGGACACGTTCGGCACTACGGGCAAGCTGCGCAATTCCGATCTGGTCATGTATGACCGGCGCACGGAAAGCTGGTGGCAGCAATTCACCGGCGAGGCGATTGCCGGGGAACTGACAGGAACCGAACTCGAACTGATCCCATCCCGACTGGAATCCTTCGTCCGCTTCAAGGCACGGTTTCCCGACGGCAAGGTGCTGGTGCCGAACAATGAGGGCATGCGTAACTATGGTGCCAACCCGTATATGGGCTACGACACCGCGAGCCGACCCTTCCTGTACCGCGGTGATCTGCCTCAGGATATCCCGGCCATGGCGCGCGTTGTTGTCGTACGCGACGGCAACGAGCCGATCGTCGTTTCGATGCAAAAGGTGCGTGAGGAAGGCCCGCTACAGCGCGACGGATATACGATCACCTGGGAGCCGGGACAGGCATCGGCGCTCGATACCGGTCGCATCGCCAAGGGCCGAGACGTTGGCAACATCATCGTTCAGAAGGCCGGTACCGACGTTCCCTACGATGTCACCTTCGCCTTTGTCGCCAATGCGTTTTTGCCAGGCGTCACCATCGAAAAGGCTGCCAGCCAGTAATCGGACGCTTCCACCGGGATATCTGCCTGTGATAGTCCACCGACGATGAAAAACAGGTTGGGCCCGATTTGTGTTGTGCTGCTCTCGCTGAGCCTGGCGAGTGCGACCGCGGCGGCTCAGACTGTCCAGCCACCCTACGACGACCGGCTCGTCCGCCTTTCGGAAATCGTTGGCGCCGTGCACTATTTGCGCACGCTGTGCTCCGGCAGCGACGAGGGCTGGCGGGACAGGATGCAGGATCTCATCGACGTCGAGGCCGACACGGCCGAACGTCGAGCCCGCATGATCGCTGCCTTCAACAAAGGCTACCGGTCCTTCGCCTCGGTTTATAGAAGTTGCACGGATCAGGCGATCGAGGCGGAAGAACTTTATCGCAAACAGGGTCTTGAGCTTGCGTCGGAGATCATAGCGCGCTACGGAAATTAGGACTTTGTTAACCGGACTATTCACTGCGTGCGGATCGCCACAATTGGCATGATACTGTGACGCTGGGAAAGAGTGGAGACGCGGGTCTCCGGGTGGTGGCAAAATGGAACAAAACCTGCCTGATATCGACGAAATCATTATTCAGGAAAAGATGCAGACCGCGCTCGAGCATCAGACCGAAGCGTGGGCCGAAGGCGTGGCCGATGGCATCGAACCGGAGATCATAGCCGATGCGGCGCTTGTCACGGCCATGCGCGAAACGGTCAAACTGTTCGGCGAGGACGGCGCAGAAGCCGTGCTGGAGGAACTCCGCCAGCGCATGCTGACGGGAGAGTTTTCGCCTGAGCGACTGATCCAGTAGCCAAAACCCCGGGGGACGCAAATGGGCACCGCCGGCGGTCTTCGGCACCACCTGGTTGGAGCTGCCTGCAGCGTATTGACGATCGCCATGCTCGCTCAGTTGGGGGCCGCAACTCTTGGCGGCATGCAGTTGCGCGCGCTGGAACTCAAGGACAAATCACACGGCCAGCTGGCGCTCAGTGATTTTGCCGAACCAGGGCCAAAAGTGCCGAGCGACGGCGGCCTGACCGCCCCGCAGAACAATGACATCGGCGACTCGTTGTTGTCACCCGAAGCCGATGGCGTGCCGGCGGATTCCTTGGAAACGGACGTGGTCGAACCCGACGCACCCATCGGGGATCGGATCAATGTGCGCATCAGCCATGATCTGTCGGAGTTGCCGGCACCCGTGATGCGGATGCGTGAACTGATTGTGGATGCGGCTGCCAAAGGTGACATCGAGGGTTTGCGCCCGCTTTTGGGGACCGGTCCGACCAGAACCGAATTGTCGATCAGCGGTTACGAAGGCGACCCGATCGAATTTCTGCAGGATATGTCCGGCGACGAGGCCGGCCACGAACTGCTGGCGATCCTGCTCGATATCCTGCACGCCGGATATGCTCATCTCGACCCCGGTGAGCCTACGGAGCTCTATCTGTGGCCGTATTTCTACTCCATACCGCTTGAGAGCCTCGACGATCGCCAGAGGGTTGAGTTGTTTCGGATCATCACCGCCGGCGATTATGAGGATATGCAGGCCTATGGCGGCTATATATTCTACCGTACGGCTATCGGTCCTGACGGCGACTGGAAGTTCTTTGTCGCCGGAGACTGAACACCCTTGCTTGAAACGGTGACGGCGACTACCTGTGGAAAGTCGACGACAAGGGAATTCGAGCGATGACGTGTGTGGGTCTGCAAGACAAAGGAATCGTGCGTATGGCGGGGCCAGACGCCGAGACCATGCTGCAGGATGTGATTTCATGCGAGGTGGTCGGTTTGCCGAAGGGCTATACCCGGGTCGGCGCTCTTCTTGCCCCACAGGGTAAGATTCTCTTCGAATTTTTGTTGTCTCGTGACGGCGAAGACGGTTTTCTGCTGGAGTTGCCGCAGGATCTGATTGCCGCCTTTATGCAGCGGATGACCATGTACCGGCTGCGCGCCAAGGTCGACATCGAAAACATAGATGAGCCGGCCGTGTCCGCCTGTTGGGACTGTGCAAAACTCGACGGCTATCTGATCGATGAGCGCTTCCCGAAGGAAACCGCTGCTTTCCGAGTGTACGGGACCAAGACTGAAGGCGGCGGGTCATTGGAAGACTATGCGCGTCTAAGGGTGGAAAACGGGGTAGCGGAAGCCGGCCGCGATTACGATCTCGGTGATGCCTTCCCCCACGACGTACTGATGGACCTGAACGGCGGTGTATCGTTGTCGAAAGGCTGCTATGTCGGGCAGGAAGTGGTTTCGCGAATGCAGCACCGCGGCACCGCGCGACGCCGTATCGTGCAGGTGGCGGCCGACCAGCCGCTACCCGATCCGGGCACGCCGATCGAAGCCGAGGGGCGCAATATCGGCCGGCTCGGCACCGTCTCCGGAAACATCGGCCTGGCGCTGCTGCGGATCGATCGTGTTGCCAAGGCTCTTGACGGCCGGATACCCATCACCGCAGCCGATGTGATGTTGCGGCCTGAGCTCCCGGCCTGGACCGGATTGATGTTCCCGTTGTCGGAAGGGGCGGCCGAGGACACCCGTCCATGAAGTCTGCCTCGTCGAAACCGCGCGCATGGCAACGGATGCTTTCCGGCCGGCGACTTGATCTTCTCGATCCATCCCCCTTGGACGTCGAGATCACCGATATCGCGCACGGGCTGGCGCGGGTCGCCCGTTGGAACGGGCAGACCCTTGGCGATCACGCCTTTTCAGTTGCCCAGCATTCGCTGCTCGTCGAACACATATTCAGCCAACTCAATCCGCAAGCCAGTGCCGAGGACAAGCTTGTCGCACTGCTACACGATGCTCCCGAATACGTCATCGGCGATATGATCTCACCGTTCAAGGCCATTGTTGGCGGTGATTACAAGAAGGTGGAGCAGCGTCTGGCGCAGGCCGTGTTGCTGCGCTTTGCGCTGCCTGCCCATCCGTCGCCAAGCCTGGTTGCGCAGATCAAAAAGGCTGATGGCATTTGCGCCTATTTCGAGGCGACGCGGTTGGCAGGATTCTCCGAGACCGAAGCGCATCGCTACTTCGGACGACCGCGCAACATCTCGGCGGATGCGCTGGATCTCGATCCCAAACCGGCAACGGCCGTTCAGTCGGTATTTCTGGATCGCTTCGCCGTGCTTGATCGGTCCCGCGACGGCGTTTTGGCGCAAGCGACATAGGCATCGACCATGCCGCACCTCGTGGTCTGCTCGCTCTTCGATCTCGACGCCACGGCCAGAGCCCATGGCCCGCGTGAGATGATCTCGCTGGTCGATAAGAGGAACGATGTCGAACGGCCGGCGTCGGTCGACCCCAAGAGGCATCTGTCCCTGAACATAAACGACATAAACACCCGCATTGAGGGACTGCAAAGCCCTGAAGAGAGCCACATTCAATCGCTTACGGAATTCGTACAGGCCTGGGATCGCTCGGCGCCGCTGCTGATCCACTGCTGGATGGGGATCTCCCGTTCCACCGCAGCCGCCTACATCACCGCGCTCGCCCTCAATCCTCGTCTCGGCGAGGGCAATGTCGCCGACGAGCTGCGCCGGCGGTCGCCTTCGGCGACGCCAAACGCGCGCATGGTGGCCCTTGCCGACGCATTGCTTCACCGCGACGGTCGAATGGTCTCCGCCATAAAACGCATCGGTCGCGGCGCAGAAGCTTCGCGTGGCGTTCCTTTTGTTCTGCCGCTGGAGATTTCCTGAGATGGCCGCGGATTCGATTGCCGTCGAAATCGGCTTGACGGCTGCCATTGTCTCGGTGCGCGAAAACGAACCGCAAATACTCGTGGTCAGCGGCGGGTCGCAACACAATCCGACGCTTCCGGACGGTTTGCCGCTCGGTTCCTTCGATCCGTTGCAGCACCGGACGTTCGAGACGGGCCTTCGGGAATCGGTGGCCGCGCAAGCGGCCCTGTTTCTCGGCTATGTCGAGCAGCTCTATACCTTCGGCGACCGTGGAAGGCACAAACAGCCCGGTGATGTCGGATCCCACGTGGTGTCGGTCGGATATCTCGCATTGACCAGGTCCGGGCCGGAACAGGACAGTGATCTGCAGCAGACAGGAGCGCGGTGGCGTGACTGGTACGGGTACTTCCCCTGGGAAGACTGGCGACAAGGCCGGCCGGTGCTGCTCGATATGACCATCCTTCCGGCGCTGCGGGCATGGGCCGCAACGCCGACCGACTCCCGCGGCCGGCTGCCGAGCCGCAAGGCACGCTTTCGGCTGGCATTTGGTGACACTGACCTGCCGTGGGACGAGGAGCGCGTACTGGAGCGTTACGAGCTGCTATACGAAGCCGGGCTGGTCGACGAAGCCGTCGCCGACGGTCGTACCGCGACAACCGGACTGAGCGTACCGCTGGGCCGGTCGATGCGGTTTGATCACCGGCGGATACTGGCAACCGCGATGGCGCGACTTCGCGGTAAGCTCAAGTACCGTCCGGTGATCTTCGAACTCATGCCACCCGAATTCACGCTGACCGCTTTGCAGTCGACGGTCGAAGCGATATCGGGACGCCATCTCCACAAGCAGAACTTTCGCCGATTGGTCGAGGGCGCCGAGCTTGTCGAACCGACGGGCGCGACGGCAGCCGCGACCGGCGGACGGCCGGCGGCCCTCTACCGGTTTCGCCGCAAGATATTCGAGGAGAGGCCCGCACCGGGTCTCAAGCTCGGCACCCGTTGATCGATCGTCGACGCCGCCAGGTCACCCGGGTTTGACAGAATCGGCCGGTGGTTGCTCTCTTAGAGCCAGACCGAGGTGAGCCGATGGCTGTTACGCCTGCAGATTCAACACCGCCGCGCGGGCGCAAACGAACCATTTCGTTGCGGCTGCTGATGCTGCTCGGCTTCGGTGGACTGGTGGCGTTATCCGTCGGCGGCGTTCTCGCCATGTCGGTCTATGCGAATTTCGTCAACACGCTGACGCTGCTCAACCAGCAGGCGATCCAGCTGATCGACGGCATGGAGCAGGCGATCGAACGCGACGCGGCGGAAGGCGAGCGGGTGGTTGGCAGCGTTGCTGAACTCTACGCGCAAGGCGCCTTCGACATCGGCGATCAAGCATCACTCAAGCCGATTATCACCACCTTGCTGCTGAGCGAGCCGGTGGTGGAAACGATTGTCGTGGTCGGCAACAACCATGAGAGCTACGGGCTGGCGCGCGATCCCGACAACGCCATCCGGGAAATCAAGCCCCCGACAGGCACCCGACCGGCTGGAAAGCCGCCCGCCCACGGCGGCGCCGCGACCCACGCACCACCCGGAGTCCGAACGCCCTGCGCCGGACCTCTTTCGCGGGCGCCGCCGGGTGGCGGTGGGCGCCCGGACAGCGCCGGCAAGGGCCTCGAAACAGGCAGTGATCCGGCCGGGCAATTGGCGCGAGCCGGGGGCCTTCAGGGCGGTGGAGCAGGTCCGGTGTGGCGACCGCCTGAACTGATCAACGGCGTTCTTTTCCACACCGTTACACAGGCTCTGCAGCGTAGCGGCAAGGTCGACGGCATGGTGGTCGTGTCGATTGGCGCGCACAGTCTGAATCGCGCCGTCATGGCGATTGGCGAAGACAGCAACACAACGGCATTCATCGCAAATGACGGCGGCGATATCATCGCCCACTCGCATCAGCCACATCTGTTTCAGGGCGTATCGGCAATCGTCCCCGCAGACTTTCCAGACCTGGCGATCCAGGCCTTTGCCAATGGCCTGGAATCCTATGGCGACACCGGTGTGGAGGGTATCCACATCGGTGGTGCATTCGATGCCAACAACCAGGAGCATATCTTTATTTCGAAAGACATTACCGCAATGTCTGCGACGCCCTACAAGTTGATTACCTATTTCGAAGCCGCCGAGGTGGCCGCCGAACTGGAACGGATTTTCGTTTCGGCAATGATTGGTATTGCGGCTTGCATACTCGCGGTGACGCTGGCGTTGCTGTTCGGAAACCGGCTGTCCCGCCCCCTGCGGCAGATATCGACGTCGGCCAGCCAATTCGCTCGGCTCGAATTGGACGCCTACAAGCCCCTGCCCAATTCGTCGGTCCGCGAGATCGATGAGCAGACCAACGCCATGAACGCAATGCACACGGCGCTTTCTGAGTTCGGTCAATACGTGCCCCGCGAACTGGTTCGGCGCCTGCTTGAATCCGGTACCGAGGCCACCCGGTCCGTGGAGCGCGAGATCACGGTGATGTTCACCGACGTTGCCGGCTTCACCGCCATGTCGGAACGCATGAATGCGGCAGATGTCGTGCATCTTTTAAACGAGCATTTCGATCTGCAATGCGCCGAAATCGCCAGCCGCCATGGAACAGTCGATAAGTTCATGGGCGATGGGCTGATGGCTTTTTGGGGAGCGCCCAAAGCGGATGCGGACCATGCACGGCACGCGATCGAAGCCGCTGCGGGCATCGCAGCCGCATTCCAGACCAACAACCGCAAGCGGGAGGCCGCTGGATTGCCGCCGCTTGGGTTAAGGATGGGTATCCATACGGGGCGTGCCGTCATTGGCAATATCGGCGGGGCCGACCGGCACAACTACACCGTCATCGGAGACATCGTGAACGTCGCCTCCCGGTTGGAACAGCTCGGCAAGGAGCTGGCGAACGGCCGTCATATCGTTGCCTGCATCTCGGCGGATTGCCGAAAGGCTGCAGGAAACCCGCCAAGTCTGGTCCCTGCCGGATCACATGTCCTGCGGGGCCGAACCGAGCCGATCGGAGTGTTTACGCTGGTGCTTGACGACGCAACTGAAGCGAGCGCATATGCCCGGGACTCCGCATGATCCCACCGATGGTCCAACCAGCAAAAGGCCAAAGGACGCAAGTCCAGGGTATGTAATTTACTTTACACCCTTCCACCCGCCTGATATGCACGCATAGGCGGTGATCTCCAAATAATGCAGCATCGTCAGCTTACAGGCAATTCGGGGCGGCGACATTAGCCGATATTGACGCGTCATGCGCAACGACGTGCGTGATGCGCGCCTCGGTGGATTCGTATGGGTTGTATCGTTGCCGACAAATTTGCGCCGACCAGGACGGATCGCCGAAGCTTAGCCAAGCGGCTCCTGTGGAATGCCGTCGTTTGGTTGTCTTTGCTTCCGACAAACCAACGCGCCACTCCAAATGGCTTTTCTGCAAAGTATCGCAGAATTTTCCGATCGTGGCCGACTTTCCAATCGATTCAAATAAAAGGAACCTTTCATGGCAAGCCATATTGTCAAGATCATTACCGACAACGTTGCCATTACGAACAGCTTGCAATCGCGAGGCGATCGCAGCAATTCCGTTGTTGCGGCGACCACGCAGATCACCAGCAGCAATGCTGGGCCGACCGCCATAGATGACTCTTTTTCTACCAACGAACAGTTCACGATCTCAGGCAATGTTCTGGACGACAACCTCTTTGGCGCTGATAGCGATCCCGATGGCGATACGCTGACGGTTACAGCGATCAACGGCGACTCAAATGCGATCGGCACCGAGATCATGCTGGCGTCGGGTGCGCCGCTGACACTCAATGCTGACGGTAGCTTCGACTACGATCCAACCGAAGCCTTTGACGATCTGAGCGCGGGCGATAGCGCCTATGACAGCTTCGTTTACACAATCTCAGACGGTAATGGAGGTATCGCCTCAGCAACTGTGAACATATACCTCAGAGGACACAACGACTCCTTTTGGGGTACGCCGGATCAGGACATTCTGGAGGGTACTGATGGTGATGACGGGTTTTATACTTACGCCGGTGACGATTTTATCTTTCCGGGCCTCGGACTGGATTACATAGATGGCGGCGAAGGCTACGACACTGTGATTTATGACAATGAGCGGGCTGAATTCGTTACCTTGATGCCTAACGGCGAGATTTTTGTGACCATTCCCGTTATTAATGGTGACAGGTTGGTCAATATCGAGCGCATTGAATTCACCGACGGCGACTTGGTATACGACTTAGCCAGCCCTAATGTTGGGTTGGTATACCGTATGTATCATGCGGGTTTCGGCCGGACGCCAGATGAAGCGGGCCTTCGCTTCTGGGTTGGCCATATGGATGTCCTGGACGATTCTCCCGGTTCCACTCAGCGGACCCTGGCGGAATTTTTTGCCGAAAAAGTCCTAGCCTCCGACGAGTTTAAAGATCTCTATGGCAGCAATCCGAATAACGCAGAATACATAGACGCGATGTATTTGAACGTGCTCGGTCGCATTCCAGACGACACCGGTCGCGCCTTCTGGATCGACGGGATGGAAAAGGGTCTGGGTCGCGATGATATCCTGATCGCCTTTTCAGAGTGTGACGAGAACGTGACTCTGACAGCCCCCGACATTGACAACGGCATCTGGGTGCTGTGATAGTCGCCTGTCAACAACCGATAAGCCGCTGAAGGATTTATAGATTTTTCTGGTCTGAAGTATTCGAGATTGCAAGATTGTGGGCCTTCAGGCGTGAAATTCTTGCGATTTCGAAGGGCTTTCGGATTCCCTTTTGGACCTTGTCGTGATTCCATGGTCGCATCGGCTCGGAGAGGACGATGCGCCCGAAATCAACAGATCAATCTGGATCCGGCGACCTGTTCCGGTCACGCCTCGATCAGATCATCAACATGAAGCACGAACTCGTTCGCCTGGCCGATGAGATCGACTGGGACTGGATCGACAACGAACTCGCTGACCTGTTCTGCGATACCGGTCGGCCGGCGATCGCCACCCGTTACATGATCGGGCTGTTGCTGCTTAAGCACATCTACGGCCTGTCAGACGAAGGCGTGTGCGAACGGTGGATCCACGACCCCTACTTCCAGTTCTTCACCGGCGAGGAATTCTTCCAGCACGACCTGCCACACGTGCGTTCCGACATGACCCACTGGCGCAAGCGCATCGGCGACCGGTTGGACCGTCTGCTCGCCGAGACGCTTCGAGTGGCCCATGACGCCGGCGCCCTGAAGAAAGACGACATGGCTCGTGTCACGGTCGACACCACTGTGCAGCCCAAGGATGTCACCTTCCCGACGGACGCCAAGCTGCTGCTCACCGCCATCGAACAGCTCGGCAAGCTGGCCAAGCAACATGGTGTCACCGTGAGGCAGTCCTACATAAGGGTCGCCAAGAAGGCGGCGATGATGGCCGGGCGCTATAGCCACGCCAAGCAGTTCAAGCGCTTCAATCGCCAACTGAAGTTCTTGCGCACCCGGCTCGGCCGTCTGATCCGCGATATCACCCGCAAGATAGGCGACGACGAAGACCTCCATGCCATCTTCGCCCTTCCCCTGATAAAGGCCAGGCAGATCCGCAGCCAGAAGCAGAAACAGCGGGGCTGGAAACTCTATTCCTGGCATGCGCCGGAGACCGAGTGCATTGGCAAGGGAAAGGCTCACAAGCCCTATGAGTTTGGATGCAAAGTGTCGATCACGACCACCAACAAACGCTGCAAGGGCGGTCAGTTCATCCTCCACGCCAAGGCATTCCATGGAAATCCATATGATGGGCACACGCTCAAACAGGTCGTCGAGGAGACCGAGGCGCTCACTGGGCGTCATATCGAACGCATCTATGTCGACAAAGGCTATCGCGGCCATGACGTTGACAACCCGCACCGGGTCTTTAAGTCCGGTCAGAAGCGCGGCGTGCACGGCCAAATCAAGCGGGAACTGCGACGACGGTCGGCAATCGAAGCCGTGATCGGCCACACCAAGACCGACGGCCACCTGGATCGAAACTTCCTGCATGGACGTGACGGCGACCGCGCAAACGCAGTGCTCAGCGCCATCGGCTACAACCTGCGCCTCATCCTGAGATGGTTCAGGAGAATTTTGTGCAAAATGATCGCGGCAATCTGGGCCGCAATCACAACAAAATCAGCCCTTCAGAGGGCTTTTTGACAGGCGACGTGATAACCCAAGCAGCCGAATGGTGCGAGCCAAGGGCCCCCCGGACGACTTCGCAACCGCACTCTGAAAGCGCGGTTGGCTGTCACACCAAATTCACTATCCAGTCGCGCCGAGTCGCTGGACCCTTACCCATTCTCGATGATCCTGTGGCTCCAGCGATCGGCTGACGGCGTCACATGAATCGGCAGAGCGTTGGGCATGCGCGGCATGAAGGGTTCGACCGTCACATACGCGTGCGCCGCGATCCACAGGCCGCCATGCGCGACGATCAGGGTGTTTGGTCCGCCTGAAACCGCTCGCTGCATCGCTTGCCAGACCCGCGCCGAGAACTGACCCAGCGTCTCCCCGTTCGGAGGATCATATTGACCCGACCAATACTCTTTCAACCACGGCCCATGATCCTCGCCCTGATGGTCTCCCAAGTGGCATTCCATCAATGCATCGTCGACGGCTACGTCGAGCCCGTGTCGTGATGCCACGACCTCGGCCGTGTTGCGGGCTCTCGACAGCGGACTGGCGATGATCCGTTCGATCGGTTCGTCGGATAGCAGTTCCGCGGCCCGCTCTGCCTGAGTCCAGCCAAGATCGTTGAGCGGTGCATCCAATTGCCCTTGCGTGCGTCCTGTCCTGTTCCAATCGGTTTCACCATGCCTTAGAAAGTAGAAAGGATGCTCAAACACCATATGTTTTACCTGATTTGACGGTTATTAAAGTTATGACGAAGAATTTGATAATATCGCGCGACCCCAGTGACTATCAGCATTGGACCAAGGTGACGATACGATATTCCGACCAGGATCCATTGCAGCATGTGAACAATGTCGCCATTACCGCCTTTCTCGAATCGGGTCGCGTCGGCCTTTTCGAACATATCCTTGCAGGCACGCCACTGGAGACCGGAAGGATCGTCCTGGCCGGTCTGACGGTCGATTATCTGCACGAAATATCCTATCCCGGCACCATTGAAGTCGGCGGCATGCTCGCAGCGGTTGGCGACCGTTCTGTGACAACGCACTACGCCATTTTTCAGCACGGTATCTGTTGTGTGGTATCGCGATCGGTCAACGTCTATTTCGACCCGGTTCGGCGTCGTTCGGCACCGCCACCACCGGAGGTGCGGGAGGCGTTCGAGCTGTTCCGGTCGACGGCATCATGTTCGGGTTAGGGCGCCATGCACGAGAGCTTTCAGTTCAGCCCGGTTCGGATGGCTGCTGGACGGAATCAGCTGGGTGAAAAACAGGCAGGTCATGTTTTCAACCGGGTCGGTCCAAAAGAACGTGCTGGCCAGGCCGCCCCAGCCGAAATCACCGTTTGATCCGATAACGCCGGCCCGTGCCGCATCGAGGACGACACCGCCGCCGATGCCGAATCCCATGCCTTCCATCGGCATCTCGGCGAAGGATTGAGGGCCCATCGACGCGATGTCGCCACTCAGGTGGTTGCCGCGCATAAAGCACACCGTACGGGGCGACAATAGCCGCTCGCCGCCGAAGGCGCCGCCCAGACGCAGCATCTCCCCGAAGCGGTAATAGTCATCGAGCGTCGAGACCAGCCCGCCGCCGCCTGAGTGAGTGGTCACATTTGTATCGAGGAACTCGCTCGCGGCCGCCCGGTCCGTGCATTTGAGGTTTTCCGTCTCGGTCTTGGAGTAGCAATCGGCGAAACGCGTCACCCGGTCGGGAGCGACTGAGAAGCCAGTGTCGGTCATCCCCAGTGGTTCGAATACATGGTGCGCAAGATACCGGTCCAGGGGTATGCCGGATACCACCTCGATCAGCCGGCCGATCACGTCGATAGCGATCGAGTACTCCCAACGCGCGCCAGGCAGGAAAGCAAGTGGCATTGCCGCAGCACGCTTGACGGCCTGCTCCAGTCCGCCACTGCCCGGAGCAAAATTGACGTCGTTGTCGGCGTAGACTTGCGCCAGCAGACCCGGGTTGAAATCGTAGGTCATCCCGCTGGTGTGGGTGAGAAGCTGGTGGACGGTCGGCGGCGGGGCCACGACCGTCTGGTCGGGACGGACCGCGCCGCTGACAAGCGCTCGACACTCGGAAAACTCCGGAAGGAACCGGGATATGGGGGCAGACAGGTGCAACAGGCCCTTCTCGACCAGCATCATCAGCGCGACCGAGGCAACCGGTTTGGTCATGGAGTAGATCCGAACGATGGTATCGCGCTCATAGGGCAAGCGGTCGTCGATCGAGCGCAAACCCGCTGTAGAGAGATAGACGATCCTGCCGTTGCGGGCGATCAGCGCTGACGATCCGGAAAACCGTCCGACATCGATGTTGCGTTGCATCCAGTCGTCGATGCGCCGCAGACGCGCCGGATCAAATCCCTGTCCTTCAGGATTCTCGATCGATTGAACGGCTTCTGCTACATCCATGTCGGTTTCGTCTAAACGTCCAGCCATTCCCGGCAAACCAGCGACCACCCCTTTGCTTCCGACGGTCGATCAAGCGCCATAAAGCGTATCTGTAGTCCATCGTCCACAACAGGCTGAAACGCGTGTTTTCGAATTACGGTGATCCTTCGATTTCCCGTCAACGGCTGATTTCCCCGACGAATAATCTCCACCGGAAATCGTACCCTGAATGGCGCCGCGCGTTCAAGAACGGTGTACCTACAGTCAGCATTCGGCAGCGGCGAAGTGCTGGTCAGTGTTATTCGATCGCGATATCAAGCCCGACATCGAGCGGCGGCGCGGCCATGGTGATCTTCGATGTCGAAATATAGTCGACACCGGTTTCGGCAATCGCCCTGACCGTCGTCAGGTCGATATTGCCAGAGGCTTCAAGTTTAACCCGCCCGGCGTTGATCTGCACGGCCTGGCGCAGCATTTCGGGTGGCATGTTGTCAAGCAGCACCACATCCGGTTCGGCCGACAATGCCTGCTCCAACTCAGCAAGTGTATCGACCTCAACCTCAATCCTCACCAAGTGGCCGCAAAAGGCTTTGGCGGCTTTGATGGCAGGTACGACGCCTCCGGCAACCGCGATGTGGTTGTCTTTGATCAACACCGCATCGTCGAGACCAAAACGGTGGTTTGATCCCCCACCGCAGCGCACGGCATATTTCTCCAGCGCACGCAGTCCAGGCAGCGTCTTGCGCGTGCAGCAGATTTTCGCCGCGGTCCCGGCGATCAAATCCACATAAGCACCGGTCGCTGTGGCCACACCAGACAGGTGCATCAGGTAATTCAATGCGACGCGCTCGGCCGAGAGCATCGCCCGGGCATTGCCTTCCAGGCGTGCCAGGACCTGCTCCGGTTCTACTGCTTGCGAATCAGTGACGTTCTCAAGAACGACGATGTCATCACCCATCTCCCGAAACGCCGCTACCGCCAATGGCATGCCCGCCAGGAGGCCGGGTTGGCGGATTCTCAGTTCAGCACGGGCACGCGCGTCAGGGTGGATGGTAGCCTGACTCGTGATATCACCGGAGCGGCCGAGATCCTCCCGCAGCGCGGCCGAGACGCTATCGCGGATCAAAATCGGTGACAGTTGTGGCGGATAGGCACCGGTCACGCGAACGCCTCCTCTGCGGTCTCATGAAGCAGTCGGTCAGCATCGGACAATTGAAGGTAGGTGCGCTCTTTCCATTCGCCACGGGTTTCAGGGTGGTCCGCTCGATAATGCCCACCGCGGCTTTCGGTCCGGCGAACCGCTCCGGCCACGACCATCTTTGCCGCCGTCAGCGTGTTGGAGAATCGCACATTGCGGTTGTCGTGCTCCATCTCAACGATGGCCCGCGCCGCCGTTCTAAGCCCCTGCCCGTCCCGGATGACGCCCATGTGACGACCCATCAATGCGCGCAACCGTCTCATGGGAGGACTGTCTTCCTCGGTCACGACATCATCGGATTCACCCGCAGGTCGTCCCCGATCATTCGCTTTCGGAGCCGGCAGCGTGCCCAGGATGTCGTCGGCGACACGGCCGGCGAACACTACGGCCTCGAGCAGCGAATTGGACGCCAGACGGTTCGCGCCGTGTGCGCCGGTTGAGGTGACTTCACCCGCAGCCCAAAGACCGTCTACGGAGGTGCGGCCATCGGCTCCGGTGCGGACGCCGCCCATGTGATAGTGGGCTGCCGGAATGACCGGGATCGGTTGGCGGGCCGGGTCGATACCGGCGCTGCGACAACAGCCGTAGACGGTCGGAAAGCGTTCGGCGAACCCGGCGCCCAGTGACTGTGTGCAATCGAGAAACGCTCCGCGTCCGGCCAGGATTTCGGCGAAGATGCCGCGCGCCACCACATCGCGCGGCGCAAGCTCGGCATCCGGGTGCCGGTCCGGCATGAAGCGGTGCCCGGTGTCATTCACCAGGATGGCGCCCTCGCCGCGCAGCGCTTCAGTGGCAAGTGGCGCCGGATCGCCGCCGATATTGATGGCCGTCGGGTGAAACTGAACAAATTCCGGATCGGCGACTACAGCGCCGGCGCGGGCCGCCATGCCCAGTCCACCTCCGCAAGACTGCGAAGGATTCGTCGTCACATCGAAAAGGTGGCCGATGCCGCCCGAACACAAGACGACGGCCCTTGTCGGAAGCAGGACGCGCGTGCGGGAGCGGCCGCAATCGGGTCTGGCGATCACACCGGAAACGAAGCGACCTTCGGTCGTCAGTTCCTCGACCACATAGCCCTCGAGTACCCGCACCGACGGCGTTCGGCGAATTGCCGCGACGAGGGCATCCATGATGGCCTTGCCGGCCATGTCGCCACGAACGCCGATCACCCGGTGCTCAGAATGCGCTGCCTCGCGCGCGACAACCAGCCGCCCTTCGAGATCGCGGTCAAACGGCACGCCGTAGGACAGCAGATCCTCGATGCGCTGCGGTCCCTCGCGCACCATGGCACGGGCGATCTTTGTGTCGACGATGCCGGCGCCGGCGGTCAGCGTATCCTCAAGGTGTTTCTCGATCGTATCGGATGGCCCTACGGCAGCGGCAATCCCGGCCTGCGCCCACGCTGAGGAGGCGCCTTGCCCGATTGGCGCAGCAGCCAACACCGTTACCGGTCGCGGCGCCAGTTTCAGAGCACAATAAAGCCCGGCCAGTCCGCCACCGACAACAACAATGTCATCGATGGCCGACCACGATCTCGGCGAGAGGCTGACTGTGGGGTTCATTTGCCAAGCGCAACCATCCGCTCAACGGCTTGCCGCGCGCGGTCGGCGATGGCCGGGTCGATCACCACCTCTTCCTTCATCTCGACCAGACTGTCGAGGATTTTCGGCAGGGTAATGCGCTTCATATGCGGGCACAGGTTGCAAGGTTTGACAAATTCGATGCCCTCGGTCTCGGCCTCGATATTGGACGCCATGGAGCACTCCGTTACCAGAAGCACCTTCGGCGGGCGCTGCCGCTTGACAAAGTCGATCATCCCGGCGGTCGAACCTGAATAGTCACACACTGCGATGACGTCCGGATGGCATTCCGGATGCCCGATGATCTGGATGCCGGGATCGCTCTCCTTGTAGGCCAGCAGTTCTTCGGCTGTGAAGCGTTCGTGCACTTCGCAATGGCCTTTCCAGGTAAGGATCTTCTTGCTGCTTTGTTTTGCGATATTCATCGCCAGGTACTCGTCGGGAATACAGAGCACCGTATCGGCGTCGAGGCTTTCAACGATGGCGAGCGCGTTGGACGAGGTGCAGCAAATGTCGGTTTCCGCCTTCACCTCAGCCGACGTGTTGACGTAGGTGACGACGGGAACTCCCGGATTGGCCTCTTTCAACAGCCGGACATCGGCCCCGGTGATCGATTCCGACAACGAACAACCGGCTTTCGTATCGGGAATGAGTACAGTCTTGTCCGGATTGAGCAGTTTCGAGGTTTCGGCCATGAAATGCACGCCGCATTGCACGATGATGTCGGCATCCACATTAGACGCTTCACGGGCAAGCTGCAGACTGTCCCCGACGATGTCTGCGACACAGTGGAAAATTTCCGGCGTCTGGTAATTGTGCGCCAGTATGACGGCGCCGCGCTCCTTTTTAAGGCGGTTGATGGCATGCACATAGGGGGCGAAAACGGGCCATTCGATCGCCGGGATATGGTCCTTGACCCTTTGATAAAGCGGCTCCGTTTCGCGCGCCACCGCGGGTGTATAACTCAGGTCAGGCCTCTCAATGGCCCGGAATTGCGCCTGTGTGGTCGATCGTTTTGAGTCGTTCGAGTCGATTGCAACGGTCTGTTGAAGCATGACCTCGATATCCCTTAGTCTCGTTGAGTCCCGGATATTGGTCCGGGACTTCGCGACTTTTGCTCACTCTGAGCATAAGCCTGCTCTAAGAAAAGCCGGCGAACCCGACCGGGTACATTTATGTTCGATGCATGCCAGATGCAAGAGACTTTTCACGAATGATTGAATCAATCTCTGACATGCAACCATTCACTTCCATCAATTTCATTGATCTAACCCTCAATATTGCTGCTTTGACAACGGATGGTTCCGGGCCCTATGAGGTCGTGGCGGTCCGTCGCTGTGATGATGCGACAACCATGTCCGATCGGGGGTATCCATGACAGCAGCACACCCATCAAAGGCGACGTTCCCCTGGCTGATCATCGTCACCGGCTGCCTGATTGCCGGGCTGACCTTCGGACCGCGCTCGGTCATGGGTTTCTTCCAGTTACCGATGCTCGCCGAAACCGGCTGGGATCGTACGACTTTCGGACTGGCCATGGCGTTGCAGAACCTGTGCTGGGGCATAGGTCAGCCGGTGTTCGGCGCCATCGCCGACCGCTATGGCACTTGGCGTGTGCTTGCGCTGTCTGCAGTAATGTATGCCGCCGGTTTGTATTTGATGGCTGTTGCCGATGCCCCGATCTGGTTGCATGTCGGTGGCGGTATTCTGATAGGGCTAGGCGTGGCCGCCGGTTCGTTCGGTATCATCCTGGCCGCCTTTGCCCGCAATGTGGCGCCGGAGCAGCGATCCCTGGCTTTCGGACTTGGAACAGCGGCCGGTTCAGCCGGCATGTTTGTTTTCGCACCCATAACCCAGGGCCTGATCGATGCGGTCGGCTGGTCAGACACGCTGGTCTATCTGGCGGTGGCCATGCTTGTGGTCCCCATCCTGGCTGTGCCTTTACGCGGAAACTCGGAATCGGGAACCCAATCGGCGGCCGAAATCGAACAAACGACAGCGCAAGCGCTGCGTGAAGCGTTCGGTTACAACGGCTACCTGTTGCTCACTGCCGGATTTTTCGTCTGCGGGTTCCAGGTGGCGTTCGTCACGGCGCATTTCCCGGCTTATATCAGCGATATCGGGATCGCAGCCGATTATGCCGTGATCGGAATGGCGCTGATCGGCTTTTTCAACATTATCGGATCACTGGCTTCCGGGATCCTTGGGCAACGTTATTCAAAGCCCATGCTGCTGGTCGGTCTGTATGTGACGCGAGCGGTCACGATCGCCCTGTTCCTGCTCTTGCCGCAGACACCGGCTTCGGTCGTTGTTTTCTCGATTGTGATCGGGTTGTTGTGGCTGTCCACGGTACCGCTCACCAACGCGCTTGTCGCCATCATGTTCGGGACAAGGCATTTGGGAATGCTCGGCGGGATCGTTTTCTTTTCGCATCAGATCGGATCATTCCTCGGCGTATGGCTCGGAGGCTATCTTTACGACCTGCTCGGCAGCTACGATCCGGTGTGGTGGCTGGGTGTGGCGCTCAGCGGTCTGGCTGCGATCGTCAACTGGCCGATCCTTGAAAGACCTGTCGACAGACAACTGGCGCCGGCCCAGTAGAAACTATCGTCGACTTCAATTCGATGCGGCGCCCTGGCTCAACAGACGGCGCACCTTTTCGACCGGAACGCCGAGGTTGGAGCCACCGTATTCAGGCAGTATCGCAGCGGTCACCGCAACGACCGCGCCATCGGTGTTGAGCACAGGACCGCCGCTGCCACCATGCGTGGTATCGGCGTCGAAGACGATTGTCTCCTCAGATGCCCTGGCGACAATCCCTCGGCTGGCCAGCGGAATGATGCGCCCGGCGCCGGCCAGACGCTGCGCAATGCTCCAGAAATCGACATCTTCGGATTCTCGCAGGTCTTGCACGAAAGCCTCGCCGGCCTGCGCCAGCATCGAGCGGAGACCGGTCGGATACCCCATGACAATCACCTCTTCGCCAGACTGCGGGGGTGCCGTGGCCAGGTCCAGTCCTTTCGGGGCATCTGCAGCTTCGACGAAACGTAGCAGGGCAATATCGGCCTCTTCGCTGGCACCGACCAGTTCTACTGCAAGGCCCTCTGTATTGCCCGGGAAATAGGCGACAAACCGGGTCATTTGAGGTTCCAGCCCCTGCGATACGAGGGGCTGTATGTTGGCGTCCCGACCCCATGGCTCGCCGACATGACGGTTTGTGACCAACAGCCCATCGTCGCCGATGGCAAAGCCGGTGCCAGTGAAATGACGTTCCGCGATCGGTCCTTCGCCGTCAAGCGACAGCGCCGGCAGTCCATTCGGCAGAATCAACCGGTTTCCATCCTCATCCAGGACATGCCGCAACCAACGGTCGCCCTCCGTTTCACGAAAGCCATAAGCACCCTGCAGAAACGGTATCGATGCCAACGACCGCGCGATGATGTCGGCGCTTGCCGCGGAGCGCCGTTCGATTTCGGCGATGCGCTCGGTTGCGGTTTCCACCCGACCCCGCAACTCCAGGCTGAGCGCATCCAGATCCTGTTGCCGAATAGCCTCTTCGCGTGAGCGTGCCAGCGTTCGGGAGAAGTTGTCGAGTTCTTCAACGCCGCTTTCGATTTGCTGCTGGAGCAACATGTTCAGGCGGCCCTGCTGATAGGCGATGACCGCCAATATGATCAGTGCGACGATCACGCTGATCCTGAACGGAATGGTCGTCTGGGTGATCAACCGTCGCACGGCCTCGGCCGAAGTCCCGGTTAGCCGCGGTACGACGGGCTTGCGGCTGCTGCGGAAATAGGCTGCTGCGTCGCCGAAAATATCGCCGATGTTTTCGCGAATTCGGTGGCTGTTGCCATATTGGCAATATCGGGAGATCGGTCCGTCTTCTCCGAACTCGATCGTGTCGCCATGCATCAGTTTGCGGGAACTGACCCGATGTCCGTTGACCCATAAGGGGGATCCCTCAAAGGCTTCGATCACGTAACTCTGCCCGGCCCGATGGAGGCGAGCCGCCGGTCTGCCTTCCGATTGTCCGGGCTCAGCCGTAAACGGGTGAATAACGCCCTCGGGATTGAGCCATAGATTGACCGACGACTGCCACAACCAGGTCATCGTTCCGCGTGCCGGGCCAGTCAGATGATCGAGGGCGGCGACCGCCTCCTCTTCGTTCGTTTCGGCGGCACCTGATGTCGTATCAGCTTCCATGCTTGTTCCTGTCCCCGTTACCTTAGCAGAGCCGTGATGCGGCGAACATTGATTGATATCATTGAAGCCATCCCCAACACCTGATCTGAACAACGCTGGAAAGGGTGGAGTGTTGGAACGGTCCCGGCAGCAGACGATCGCCACGGTTCGAAAATGGATCGACTCTGTCATTTTCGACCTCTACCGGCAGTTTCGCTGGTCCTTCCTGCCGCCTTTGATGGTGTATTTCGCAGCCGGCATATCCGGCCTTACGGCGATCGTTGGCACCTTTTTCGTCAAGGAGTATCTCGGACTTTCGGCGGCGTTTCTCGCTGGCCTTGCCTTCTGGGCCGGCATACCCTGGGCGCTGAAGATGCCGCTGGGACATCTGGTTGACCTGATCTGGCGCTGGAAAGCGATGCTGATCTACGCCGGTGCCGGACTGGTCGCCTGCAGTCTGCTCATCATGTATGCGCTGATCGCCTATCCCGCGGACATGGGCGAGATCATGCCGCTGGAAGCCTGGTTTGTGGTCAGCGCCCTGCTCGCACCAAGCGGTTATGTGATCCAGGACTCGGTGGCCGATGCGATGTCAGTTGAAGCCGTGCCGCGCGTTGCGCCGGACGGGACGCCGATCGATCCGGCGCAATCGAAAGCCCTGCACACCACCATGCAGACGCTTGGCCGGATCGCTGTGATCAGCGGCCTTGTCGCGGTGGCACTTCTCAACATTTTCATGTTCGCTGGCGTCGAGACGATGAGCGAAGATCAGAAAGCTGCGATCTATCAGCGAATCTATCTCATAGCGCTGGTGATTCCGGCCATTTCGGTCTCCGGCGTCATCCTGGCCGGGCTGATGTACCGCAATCGTCGCCGGTCGCTGGAGCGACTGGGTCACACGCCTGAACAGATCGACACCCTGCTGCACCGGTCGGACGAGGAAGCCGAGCCCAACTACTGGTACTTTATCGGCGGCATCGCCTTTGTTTTGCTGACCTTGACCGTCGGTCTGTCGAACCTTGCGTTGTCACAGGAGATCGTCTTTGTCGGCTCGATGGCGATCGTTCTGATCCTCATGCGACAGCTGATATCGGTGCTGGAGCCGGAACACGCCCGGGCCCTGATCGGTACCGCCATCATCATATTCGTATTCCGTGCCGTGCCCACAACTGGCGCCGGCCTCACCTGGTTCAACATCGATATTCTGGGATTCGACCAGCAATTCCTGTCCGTGCTGTCGCTGATCGCCTCGATACTGACGCTGGCCGGAATGATCCTGCTGAGACCGCTGATGGCGTCGAGGACCATCACCTATATCGTCATTCTGCTGACGATCGCCGCCGCCATTCTGGCACTGCCCAATATCGGTCTGTACTACGGACTGCATCACTGGACCGGTCCTTTGACCGGTGGTGTCGTCGACGCACGCTTCATTGCCATCGTCGACACGGCGGTGGAATCGCCGCTGGGTCAGATTGCCATGATCCCGATGCTGGCGTGGATCGCCAAGAACGCTCCGCCCGCGCTGAAGGCGACCTTTTTCGCCGTGATGGCATCCTTCACCAACCTGGCGCTGTCGGCGAGCAGCCTAATCACCAAGTATCTCAATCAGGTTTTTGTCATCACCCGGGAGGTGCAGGATCGAGACACCGGAATGGTCCTTGTGGAGGCCGACTATGCGTCGCTCGGCTGGCTATTGATCACCGTTGCCGTCGTTGCACTCGTAGCACCGCTGCTGACGATTATGATCGTTCAACTCACCGTTTTTCGAACAAACGAATGACGCCAATCGGTTGATGTCCCGCTGGCGAACCCGTTAGGCTTTCTCTGTGCTGGAACAAGGGAACTGTAGGATCATGGCTGACAACCTGTTTCAATATTGCGACGAATTCGGACCGGCCAAAATCATCCACCTCCATAACCCGGCCGCCGGCCTGAAGGGCATCGTCGTCGTCGACAATATCGCAGCCGGCCCGGCGATCGGCGGCACCCGCATGGAGCCGGACGTCACCCTGGAAGAGTGCCTGCGGCTGGCGCGTGCCATGACCTGGAAGAATGGGGCTGCCAGTCTTCCGCACGGCGGTGCGAAATCGGTCATCGTCGGCGATCCGGCAATGCCGGTGCGGGAGAAGGAGCAGATCATCCGCGCCTTCGCGCGGGCGATCGAAAACATCACAGGTTACATTCCGGGCCCGGACATGGGCACCGATGAGCAGGCCATGGCATGGATCACCAATGAAATCGGCCGGTCAGTCGGTCTGCCGAGGGAGATTGGTGGTATTCCGCTCGACGAGATTGGCGCCACCGGTTTTGGCGTCGCGATTGCCGCCGAGGCGGCACAGGATTTTTGCGACATAAAACTCGAGGGGGCTCGGGTGGTCGTCCAGGGTTTCGGTGCAGTGGGGATGCACGCATCCCGTTTTCTGGCAGAGCGCGGTGCCGTTCTGGTCGGCGCTTCGGATTCGCGCTCGGCCGTCGTCAATCCCGACGGCCTGGATATTGCAGCGCTGATTGAGCACAAGCATCGCAGCCGACCGGTGGGAACCTTTCCGCAGGGGACGGCGCTCGCCGACAATGACGTCATTGCCGTACCGTGTGACATCTGGGTCCCCGCGGCACGGCCCGATGTCATTCGTGAGGACAATGCGGATCGCATGCAATGCAGGCTGGTGGTCCAGGGCGCCAACATTCCGGCGACCGCGTCAGCGGAGCGCATGCTGCAAGACCGTGGCATTTTGGTGGTCCCGGATTTCATCGCAAACGCCGGTGGCGTCATATGCGCCTCCGTCGAATACCACGGCGGCATTCAATCGACCGCCTTCGCCGCCATTGAGGAGAAAGTGCGGTTGAACACTGAAGTCGTGCTCAGTGCCTCCACCAAACAGAATATTGAACCGAGAGTGGCCGCCCTTGATCTCGCTGAAGCGCGGGTTCGGCGGGCGATGTCCTGGCAGCGATGGCATTAGCTGCGATCGCTGTTACCGAACTCACGTGTCCTCAACGGCTGCCTGTGTTTCGGCAGCGGCCCTGAGAGCGGCCTGAATGAACCCACTGCGGGCGTCCGGCATGTCCTGGCCTCTCGGTTCGTATACGTGCCGTTGCAGAAAGTGGCCGGTGAGATGGAACGCCTGCTTGAGGCTCGCAACGTCCGCTGCCGTTCGACTGCCTTCGGTCAGGAATTCAGGCAAAGTCAGCAGCTTGTCCTGCCATGGCAAGCCGGCCTCCCGGCTGACGGCACGCCCCGACTTCGGCGACACGAACTGCAAATCGGCCGCTGCACCTGTGGCCGCGCATTGTGATAAATCAAGCCCGAAGCCGAGGTCTTCGAGGATGGCGATCTCGAAGCGTACGAACAATTCGCCCGCATCCAGCGGCTGGTGCAGATGGCCGAGAATGATGCCGAGCGCCTCGTAGAGGTGTGGATGCGGATCGCGCTCCGGCAGCAGGCGTAGCAGCGCCGCCATTGCCTGAACGCCGTAGGTCCCGGTCGCCGTTTCCATCAGATACGCCGCGCGCAGCTCCAGTGCTTCAACCTGGTAGGTGCCAAGATGCTGGTCGAGCCGTGCGCGCCAAGTGACGAGAACGCTGTTGCCGGGTTGCATGATCGGCTGCATGCGCCGCGAGCGACCGCCGCGTACGAGACCCAGATGCCGTCCGTGCCCGCGGGTCATGATTTCGGCGATCGCGTTGCTTTCGCCATGGCGCCTTACGCCCAGTACGATGCCTTCATCCTGCCACTGCATGGCTCGACACTGTGCCGCTCAGGAAGGAAATTCAAGCCCGATCTCGCGATAGCGTTCCGGATCGTCGCCCCAGTTGCTGCGGACCTTGACGAACAGGAACAAGTGCACGGCCTGGCCGAGGATGTCGGCTATCTCGCGACGTGCCGCCTGGCTGATCTGTTTGATTGTCTGGCCGCCCTTGCCCAGCACGATCTTCTTCTGGCTGTCGCGTTCGACATAGATCACCTGCTCGATGCGTACGCTGCCATCCTTGCGCTCATCCCATTTCTCGGTTTCCACATGCGATGCATAGGGCAGTTCCTGGTGCAGCCGCGCATAGAGTTTTTCGCGGGTGATCTCGGCGGCGAGCTGTCGAATCGGCAGATCGGAAATCTGATCTTCTGGATAATACCACGGACCCTGCGGCAGAGTTTCGGCCAGATAGTCCAGAATATCCTGACATCCGGAGCCCTTGAGTGCGGAAATCATGAAGGTCCGCTCAAACGGCACAGTCTCCGACACGCTGGCTGCGAGACCCAACAATGTCTCCCGCGGCACCCGATCGATCTTGTTCAGGATCAGGACTTTGGGACGTGTCACTTCGCGCAGCCCTTCAAGAATTCGCTGGGCATCCCCTTCGAGACCACGTTCCGCATCGACCAAAAAAAACACCACGTCAGCGTCATGTGCTCCGCCCCAAGCCGACGTCACCATGGCGCGATCAAGCCGTCGACGCGGCGCGAATATCCCGGGCGTGTCGACAAAAACGACTTGCGCGCCTTTGTGGATGACTATGCCGCGCACTAGCGCACGGGTGGTTTGCACCTTGTGGCTGACGATGGATACCTTGGCGCCGACAAACCGATTGACCAATGTTGATTTGCCGGCATTCGGTGCACCGATCAGCGCGACAAATCCGGAACGGGTTGCACGTTGACCGCCGGACTCCTGGAGATCTTCCGTATGCTCCGGCTCTGCCATCACTCGGTCCAAATGCCTTCCCGTTGCAGCACCTTGGTCGCCGCATCCTGCTCGGCGGCCCGGCGCGAGCGACCGAACCCGATAGCCGGCTCCAGACCTGTCACTTCGGCGCGTACGGTAAACCGCGGGTCATGATCGGGTCCGCTGCGCTCGACAATCGCGTAGGTCGGCGCCGCTCCGGTGCTGCTGTGGGCCCATTCCTGAAGTTCGGTCTTGGCGTCACGGCGCGACGCGGCGGCGTTACGCGCCCGTGCATCCCAGTTACTCAGTATGAAACGGCGGGCGGCCTCGAGACCGGAATCGAGGTAGATTGCGGCAATCAGCGATTCCATGACGTCGGCACGGACATTGGCCATCCGCTTGCCGGTCAGCGTCTTGATATCCGAGCCGGTGCGAATGAAACGGTGCAGCTGCAGTTCGTCGGCCACCGCAGCGCAGGTGTCGGCGCTGACCAGCTGATTGAACCGTACCGAAAGCTCACCCTCACTGGCCGACGGAAACAACGAAAAAAGCAGTTCGGCAATCACCAGACCAAGCACCCGATCGCCGAGGAATTCGAGACGCTCGTAGTTTCCCTTGCCGCCGGAACGGGCGCTCGAATGGGTCAGTGCGCGTACAAGTCTTTTCCGATCGCTGAAGGTATATCCGATCACCTCCGCCAGTTTGACATGATCGGTTTCCGTCAGTGTTTGGGTGTGGTTCATTCAGTCAACTCGAAGAGGCGTCCGAACCGCAATTCCGTGGGCCACTTCCAGATCTCGAGCGGTGACGAGCCGCCGCCAATCGAGAAGAATATCATCTCGGCGCGGCCGATGAAGTTTTCCAACGGCACGAACCCGACCTCGAAGCGGCTGTCGGCGGAGTTGTCACGATTGTCGCCCATCATGAAGTAGTGTCCGTCGGGCACCAGGAATTCGCGCGTATTGTCGCCAGCGCTGTTCGGATTGATATCAAGCGTCTCGTAGCTCACGCCGTTGGGCAGCGTCTCCCGAAAAATCGGAGCCTCCACCGGAGCTTCCGGACCTTCCTGAGAGCGGAATGTTCCGGCCCGTTCCCGCTCGATTGCTTCGCCGTTGATATGAAGTACGCCCTCGATCATCTGAATGCGGTCGCCCGGCAGACCGACGACACGCTTAATGTAGTCGATCCTCGGATTGCTCGGCAGTCGGAACACCGCTATGTCGCCGCGTTCCGGATCGCCGCTCCAAATGCGGCCGGAGAAAACAGGCGGCGAGAATGGGAATGAATAACGTGAGTAGCCGTAGGAGTATTTCGAGACAAACAGGTAGTCGCCGATTAGCAGCGTCGGCATCATCGAGCCCGACGGGATCGAAAACGGCTGAAACAGCAGGCTTCGAATCACAAGGGCCAGCAACAGGGCCTGGATAATGACCTTTACGGTCTCACCGAAGCCAGACTGTTTCTTCTTCTCTACGGTCTCGGACACGCTTGCGAACCCTTTGCGCTGTGGTCGGATGGCCCTGCTTAGTAGTGCGGCGCTGCAGCAAAGTAAATGGAGCGACGATCACGGCCTGTGAACCGGCAGGGCTTCAATGATCACAAAGGCCTGCGCCAGAGGAAAATCATCCGTTATTGTCAAATGTATGGACGGCTGGTGCCCCGGCGGCATCAACAGATTCAGCCGGTCCGCTGCACCGCCTGTCAGCTGCATCGTCGGTTGTCCGCCCCTCAGGTTGACAACCCCCATATCGCGCCAGAAGACCCCTTGGGACAGTCCGGTCCCCAGTGCCTTTGCGCATGCTTCCTTGGCGGCGAACCGCTTGGCGTAGGACGCGGCGCGCAGCCGACGGCGATCCGACTTGGCCCGTTCGATCTCAGTGAAGCAACGTTGGGTGAAGCGATCTCCAAAACGTTCCAGCGATTTCTCGATTCTGCGGATATCGATCAGATCGCTGCCAATGCCAACTATCATCGGAGCCCCCTACCGGGACTTGATCCCCGGAATGCGAACAAATCAAGCATGCTTCACACCGTCTGCCGGCCGGAGCCATCACCGCGCTCAAGACGACGCGCGGTTAAGCGACGCCGGCGGCGGCTCTGAAATGTCGCGACACTGACATAGGTCAGGATGTAGAAGCCGACGCCAAACGCCACGGAAAACGGCAGGCAGCCCACGAACATTGGTTTTAGAACCGGCTCCCATAACCGGTTGAAATCCAGTTCACGAAACAGGCGTCCAAGGTCAATGCCGATGACTGTGTCGCGGTAATCGTCATACAGGATGTATTGTCCCATCTTATAGCTGGCGGTCCAGATAAACGGAAAGGTCACGGGGTTGCCAAAGGCGGTGCCGAGCGCTGAGGCAATAACGTTGCCAGCAAAAATAAATGCCAGGGCTGCACCAATAATGAAGTGAAAGCCGATAAAGGGGGTCCAGGAGGCCATGACACCGGCGGCGACGCCGGCCGCAATGGCGTGCGGTGTCGCCGACAACCGCAGGATACGCTTGCCGAAATACTGAAACGATCGCGAAAACGAACGTCGCGGCCACAGAAGCACGCGGGCTTTTTCCCATATCCCGACTGGCTTACGGCGACGAAAAAGCATTGGTTTCCCAAAGAGGCTTAAAGGATCGGAAGCCCATCTTATCGTGCATGGTGTTAAGAGATCGCGCGGTGTGCCCCTGATCTGCATATCCAAGCCGAAGCCGGTGGACAAGTGCGATCCGGCCAAAACGCCAGGCCGTCACTCATAGAGACGGGACACCGTGCTGACACAGGACAACCGGCGCAGGTCGCCGATAAGTTTGTTGAGGTGCTTGAGATCCCAAACTTCCAGATCGACCATCATTTCGGTAAAATCGTCTGCGACGCGCACCATCGACAGATTGCGAATATTGGTGTCGCTGGCCGCGATCGACTGCGCCACTTCGGCAAGCGTGCCCGGTTCGTTGATGGCGTTCAACGACAGTTTGGCGTGAAATCGCTGATCGCCGGATTCGTCGATATCCCAGCGGACGTCGATCCAACGCTCCGGTTCGTCGTCGAATTGGGTCAGCATCGGCGACTGAATCGGATAGATCGTGATCCCCTTGCCCCGCTCCATGATGCCGACGATGCGATCTCCCGGAACCGCGCCGGCCGCACCAAAGGACACGGGCAAGTCTTTGCCAGCGCCGCGAATCGGCAGCGCATCCTGGAGGCTCCGGTTCTTCCGGTCGCGGCGCGACCGCCCCGGCACCCGGAAAATCATCCCTGCAGCGCTACGCAGGTTGAACCAGCCGTCGTCGGCAACCGACTGTTTGACCGTGCTTCGTTCCGGCTGGTGATCCGGGTGAATCGCCGTCATCACGTCTTTTGAGGCAAGTTCTCCACGGCCGACCGCTGCAATGGCGTCCTCGACATCCCGGAAACCCAGACGGTGTAGAACCGGCCGCAACTCATCCCGGGAAAACCCCTTGCCCGACCGGGCAAAGGTTCTTTCAAGGATGCGATAACCGAGACCCGCATATTGTTTGCGCACCGCCGCACGGGTAGCGCGCCTGATGGCGGCACGCGCCTTTCCGGTAACGACGATTTCCTCCCAGGCGGGCGGCGGCACCTGCACGCCAGAACGGATGATTTCAACCTCGTCGCCATTTTTCAGTTGGGTTACCAAGGGCATGATCCGACCGTTGATCTTGGCGCCGACGGTCGTGTCGCCGATGTCGGTATGAACGGCATAGGCGAAATCGATGGGTGTGGCGCCACGCGGCAACGCAATCAGTTGACCTTTTGGCGTGAAGCAAAAGACCTGGTCATGAAAGAGTTCGAGCTTGGTGTGCTCCAGGAACTCCTCCGGATTGTCGCCCTGCGAAAGCTGTTCGATGGTGCGTCGCAGCCAGGAGTAGGCGTTCGAGTCATGTGGCAAACCACGTTTTTCGGTTGTGCTGCCGTCCTTGTAGATCGTGTGGGCGGCGACCCCGTATTCGGCGATCTCATGCATGCGCGCCGTTCGGATCTGGGTTTCAACGCGCTGTCGCGACGGTCCAATGATGGTCGTGTGGATCGACTGGTAGTCATTTTGCTTGGGCGTGGAGATGTAGTCCTTGAAGCGACCCGGCACAACGGACCAGCGTGTATGCACGATACCGAGTGCGCGGTAGCAATCGGCGATGCTGTCGACAATGATGCGAAACCCGTAGACGTCGGAAAGCTGTTCGAACGAGAGGGACTTGGACTGCATTTTTCTGAAAACGGAATATGGCTTCTTGCGTCGCCCGGTAACGGTTGCCTTCAACCCATGCTCGTCAAACAGATCGGCCAGTTCCGCTTCGATCTTGCGAATGAGGCCGCGGTTCTTCCCCGATAGTTCTTCCAGCCTCCTGGTGATCGTTTCGTAGGCCTCCGCGTTGATATGACGAAACGACAGTTCCTCCAGTTCGTCGCGCATGTCTTGCATGCCCATGCGACCGGCGAGCGGTGCATAGATGTCCATCGTCTCTTCGGCGATGCGCGCGCGTTTTTCCGGAGGCACCCATTCGAGTGTGCGCATGTTATGAAGCCGGTCGGCCAGTTTGACCAGGAGCACACGCACGTCGTCCGATACGGCAAGCAACAGCTTGCGCAGGTTCTCCGCCTGTTTGGCACGTTTCGACACCAGGTCGAGTTTTTTGAGCTTCGTCAGTCCTTCGACGAGTTCTCCGATTTCCTCACCGAACAACTCATCGATTTCATCGCGGGTCGCGGTGGTGTCCTCGATGGTGTCATGCAGCAGTGCCACGGCAATCGTCGCTTCGTCGAGACGCATGTCCGTCAGGATCGCGGCTACTTCGAGCGGATGAGAGATATAAGGGTCGCCGTTTGCCCTTTTCTGCTTGCCATGCTTCTGCATGGCGTAGACATACGCCTTGTTCAAAAGGGATTCGTTGACGTCCGGCTTGTATTTTTGCACGTGCTCGACGAGCTCGTACTGACGCATCATAAAAATTCAACTCCATTCGGCCGTGCCGCGGGGGCCGCATTATCCTGCCAATAAAGTTGCTTCGTCAAAACAAAAACGCGCCTGCCTTCCGGCATGGCGCGTCTTCGGTTGAGGCTCTGAAAGCCTTCAATAATCGTCGCTTTTTTCAGGCGGCACCAGGCCTTCGATCCCAGCCAGCAGTTCCTCTTCCGACATTCGGTCGAAAGACACTGGTTCTCCTTCCGGCGACAAAGGCTGTGGCGCGAGCTCGATGGCCGGTTCGGGAATCTCCTCTGTCGCCAGCAACGACGCGGGATCGGGCTCCGGTTCATCGACTTCGACATGCTTCTGGAGCGAATGAATAAGATCTTCCTTGAGATCGCCAGGCGAGAGCGTCTCGTCGGCGACTTCGCGGAGCGCCACCACAGGGTTCTTGTCGTTGTCACGGTCTACCGTGATCATCGCACCCTGAGAAATCTGGCGAGCCCGGTGGCTGGCCAGCAATACCAGATCAAAACGATTGTCGACTTTGTCGATGCAATCTTCGACAGTGACACGTGCCATGGACGGTCCTTCTGCTAACTGCGTGGTTCGTGATTGTGCTGGCGTTAGCGCTAATTGACATAATTTTCAAGCATATTGCGAAAATAGCCTCATTTTGGCTGGCCAGATCAGCTACCAGAGACTGACAGAATTCGTAGAAAAAACCCACGGTTGCGTCTATCACGTGGTTTTTACACCAAATTCGCACAGTCGCATGCCATTGGGTGGCAAGGCAGTTGAAATCCTGGTAAATTGAACTACTTTGCGACGCCGTGTGGCCTTTTGCCTATTTTGAATCGTGCATGAATTTTTCCAGTCATTTACGGTTTGTGGAACCGCCAGAAAGCTACATGTGAGATGTTATTGGATTATTAGCCAAGATTGGGGGCGCTATGTTTGATCCACGAGAAAAAGTAGCTCTATTCATCGATGGAGCCAATCTTTATGCCACTTCGAAAAACTTGGGCTTTGATATCGATTACCGTAAGCTTCTTACATATTTTCGGAGTCACAGTTACTTATTGCGCGCTTATTACTATACTGCCTTGGTCGAAGACCAAGAGTATTCCTCCATTAGACCGCTGATCGACTGGTTGGATTACAATGGCTACAGGGTGGTGACCAAACCCGCGAAGGAATTCACCGACGCCGGCGGCCGACGAAAAATCAAAGGAAACATGGACATCGAACTGGCTGTGGACGCCATGGAACAGTCCGAGACCGCCGATCACCTGGTGATTTTTTCCGGCGATGGCGATTTCGCGGGTCTGGCTGCGGCATTGCAACGCAAGGGGCGCAAGGTGTCGATCGTTTCGACTGTTTCCACGCAGCCGGCGATGATTGCCGATTGCCTGCGGCGTCAGGCTGACAACTTCATCGACCTGGCATCGCTGAAAAACGAGATCGGTCGTACGGACGCCCCACGGCAAAACCGCAATGCCAATGTGGATGTCGAGCAGGAATACGATTTTCAGGACTAGCGTTTTCCGGTATGCCGGTCAGTGATGACCGTTCCGATCGATCCTGCCTATGAATGTGATCTTTGTCCTCGCCTGCATCGGTTTTTGATCGAGCAGCGGCGCCTGCATGCGGGTTGGCACAATGGACCGGTCGAAACGTTTTTGCCGGACCATGACCCGTCGAACGTTCGTCTTCTGATCGTCGGACTTGCCCCGGGATTGCGCGGCGCCAACCGGACCGGACGGCCCTTCACTGGCGATTTCGCCGGCGATCTGCTTTATGGCACATTGCAGCGTTTCGGGTTGTCGCGCGGCGAGTTCGACGCGCGCCCCGATGATGGTGTTCGGCTCATGGGAACCGCGATCACGAACGCAGTCCGATGCGTACCGCCCGAGAACAAACCAACCGCTTCGGAAATCAACACCTGCCGGCGCTTTCTGTCGGCGACGATCACACGAATGGACAACCTTCGCGCCATTTTGACGCTCGGCAAGATATCGCATGACTCGACCGTTCGTGCACTCGGTGGCCGCGTCGCTGCCCATCCGTTTGCCCATAACCGGCGTTCCGATTTGGCCGGCCTTGCCCTTTTCTCAAGCTACCACTGCTCGCGCTACAACACGAATACCGGCAGGCTGACCGAAGACATGTTCGTCGATGTGTTCCGGCGGATTGTCGCATTTCTCGACGACGCATGACGCCGTGCGGTGAAGACCCGCCGATTGATCAGCCGCGCTCCCGCAGCAGACGCGCTCGCTGGCGATCCCAGTCGCGCTTTTTTTCGGTCTCGCGCTTATCGTGGAGCTTTTTGCCCTTGGCGAGCGCGAGTTCGAGTTTGGCGCGTCCGCGCTCATTGAAATAGATCTTCAGTGGAACCAGCGACATGCCTTCGCGCTGAACGGCGCCGATCAACCGCCGTACCTCGCGCTTGTTAAGAAGCAGTTTGCGGCGGCGCCGTGTTTCGTGATTGAACCGGTTGGCCTGCAGATACTCTGGCAGGTAGGAGTTGATCAGCCATATCTCGCCGCCCTCTTCGGTCGCATAGGATTCGGCGATGTTGGCCTTGCCCTCACGCAGAGACTTGACCTCGGTGCCGGTCAGCACCAGGCCCGCCTCGAATGTGTCGATTATCTCATAATTGAATCGGGCCTTGCGGTTTTCCGCAACAACACGCCGTTTCGGCCCGGCGCCATTCATAGCCATGGCGGATCCGTTCTAATTAATCAGGCCGGCATGGCGAAGGGCAGCATCGATGGTGTCTCTGGTCGACGCTTCGATCGGCACCAGCGGCGAGCGCAGCGTCTCACCGATATGACCCAATTTGCTGAGGGCGTATTTGGGACCGCCGGGACTGGGCTCGATAAACAAAGCCTTGTGCAGCGGCAGCAGACGATCCTGGTATTCAAGGGCTGTGATGTAGTCACCGGCCAATGTGGCCTCCTGAAACGCCGCGCATAACGCTGGCGCGACGTTTCCGGTCACCGTGATGCAACCCACTCCGCCATGCGCGTTGAAGCCCAGCGCCGTCGCATCTTCGCCTGAGAGCTGGATGAAGTCCGCCCCACAGGCCTGCCTCTGTTCGGAAACACGGTCGAGTTTCGCCGTGGCATCCTTGGTCCCGACAATGTTGTCGAAGTCGGCGGCCAGCCGCGCCATCGTTTCGACACTCATATCGACCACCGAGCGACCTGGAATGTTGTAGATGAAAATCGGCAGCGAAACCGCGTCGGCGACCTGCGCAAAGTGCGCATAGAGCCCCCGCTGGTTCGGTTTGTTGTAGTAGGGCGTCACGACCAGCAGGGCATCGGCTCCGGCCTGTTGGGCGTGCCGGCCAAGGTCAACGGCCTCCAGCGTGTTGTTCGAACCGGCGCCGGCAATCACCGGGACGCGTCCGGCGCTACGGCGGACGCACAGTTCGACAACCCGCTTGTGCTCATCGTGCGAAAGCGTTGGCGATTCACCGGTGGTGCCCACCGGTACGAGCCCGTGACTGCCCTGCGCTATCTGCCAATCGACAAACGCCTCGAAAGCATTTTCATCGAGGCCGCCTGTATCGTCGAATGGCGTTACCAACGCCGGGAATGAGCCTCTAAACATAACTACTCCTGATGTGCCTGGCACAGACATCACCCCTGCCGAGGCCGTCTGTTCCGGAAATCCGGCAAAAGGCGCTGCACCATAGTCCCGCGCGCCTATCGCCGCAAGCCGCCCGTGCGCTAATTTGGTTTGCAGTCGAGGAGTTTGTCTAACGCCTGTTTAACCCTCTTTTCATCCTTGTTGGGCATCCTGGACATTGTTGTTGTTGGCGCGTTGACGCAATCAATCGGCCCGACTTGTGCCCCAATATGTCGAGATAATTGGTTCGATGCCGAAAATCCTGTTGAAAGCACTGCTTGTCGCCCCTCTTCTTGCCACCGGTGCCACCGTCGGTGCGGACGCTGCCGAATCCGGCGTTCCGGTCCCCAAGGTCCGTCCTGGGGCCGAGCAGCAGATTGCCCAGGTCGCTACGCCATCCGAAGAGATCACCGGGTCGATCCAACGACCCAACAATCCGGCCGCTGTCGCCGGTGACCTGAAGAAAGGGCTCGATGCGCTGCAGAGCGGCGACATCACTCGGGCCAGAGCTATCCGCAACGGCCTTCCGGCAAATGCACTGGACCGCCATGTCCTGACATGGGCGATTGCGGTGTCCGGCGCCAAGGGCGTGCCGTCAACGGAAATCGCCGCCGCGGCGCGCGAGCTGCAGGGATGGCCCGGCCTCGTCTCCCTGCGCCGCCATTCGGAACGGGCGCTGGCCCGCGAGAACGCGTCGTCGCAGCAGATCATTTCAGCGTTCGGAAGCACCCGACCGGAAACCACGGAAGGTGCGATCGCGCTTACCCGGGCGCTGGTGGCGACCGGTGAGCGCAAACGCGCTGCCGGCGTCATTTCCGCTGTTTGGCGTGAGGATGTGCTCGATAAGGAAACCGAGCGCCAGATCCTGAAAGAATTTCCGAAACTGCTGACCCGCGCCGACCACAAGCGTCGCATGGACATGCTGCTCTACCGCGACCGGGTCACCCAGGCGGATCGCCTCGATGACCTCGCCAATGCACAATCCCTGTTCAAGGCCCGAGCCGCGGTCATCCGGAAAAGCGGCAAGGCTGCCGCGCTGCTGAAGGCCGTGCATCCGAGCTGGCACGATGATCCCAGCTACCTGTTCGCCCGGATCGAGCGCTACCGGCGAACGGATCAGCACAAGGCAGCCGCAAAATTGCTGCTTAAAGCACCTAGAAATGCCGATGCCCTGATCAACACCCGCGAGTGGTGGGTGGAACAGCGCATCGTGTCGCGCGCCCTGGCGGAACAGGGCGACTTCAAGACAGCCTACCGGATTGCAGCCCATCATGTCGCCACCCGGCCTCGCGATGTGATCGAGGCGGAGTGGCATGCCGGCTGGTACGCGTTGCGCGGGTTCAAGGACGGCAAGGCGGCATCACGTCACTTTCAGAGGGTTCTGGACACGGCGACGCGTCCGATATCGAAATCCAGGGGCTACTATTGGCTCGGCCGCGCGGCCGAGGCGGGTGGGCCGGGCAAGGCGTCCGATTACTTTGCCAAAGCGGCGCGATATTCCGCCACCTACTATGGCCAGCTCGCCGCCGCTCGCCTCAACCGCAACGGCTTGAACGTCGCCTATCCATCGCCGAGCCAAAAGGAGCGCGCGACCTTCGCATCGCGGGAATCCGTCCGAGCCATACGCCGCCTCAACGAAGTGGGTCATGGCGGACGAGCCAACGCGCTTTACCTCGGCCTGGCGCGCGAACTCACCAACCCGGGGGAACTGGCAATCCTGGCGGCGATGGCCGAAAAACAAGGCAACCATCGCATGTCATTGCAGATCGGCAAGATCGCATTCCATCGCGGTCTCGATGTGGCTGCCCTCGCCTTTCCGGTCGGTGTCATCCCCGCCAGCGCGAACATCTCAGGATCCGGCAAGGCCCTGGCCTACGCCATCGCCCGCCAGGAAAGCGCCTTTGACAAGGCGGCTGTTTCGCGCGCCAACGCGCGCGGCCTTCTGCAGCTGCTTCCCGGCACCGCCAAGCAGGTGGCCCGCAAGCACGGGCTTGCATACTCAAAATCGAAATTGACGCGAGACGCCGGTTACAATGCAACTTTGGGAGCCCACTATCTCGCCGAACATATCTCCGATTTCAACGGATCCTACATCCTGACATTCATCGCCTATAACGCTGGCCCCAGCCGCGCCAATGCGTGGATTGAATCCTATGGTGATCCGCGCGGCAAACCGATCGACGAGGTGGTCGACTGGGTCGAACGCATTCCGTTCACCGAAACCCGCAACTACGTCATGCGTGTTACGGAAAATTACCAGGTCTATAAGGTCCGACTGGGACAAAAGGCTGATATTGTCGGCGACTTGCGCTATGGACGTCGGTAAAGCCACCGTCCCGTTCACAGTTTCTGGTCAGTCATGTCATCCAGTTCCGGCTCGCAGACCGAGCAGACCGGTCAAGTCGTAGAGAGCCGCGAACGCGGTTTCCGAGATTTTTATTTTTCTGCCGGCGATGGGCTCAAGCTCTATGCTCGCGTCTACGGCGATCGCCGCCTGGATTCCGCTTCGGTGCCGGTCGTTTGCCTGCCTGGCCTGACGCGCAACAGTGCCGATTTTCACAAGCTGGCCCTGCAACTCTCGCGTAGCGGATCCGCGGCACGTCGGGTGATCGCGTTCGACAGTCGCGGTCGCGGTCTGTCGCACTGGGACAGCGATCCAAAGAACTACATCATTCAGGTCGAAACCGAAGACGTCATTTCCGGCTGCGCGGCGCTTGGCGTCAAACATGCCGTCTTTGTCGGAACGTCGCGTGGCGCCCTGATCATCCATGTCTTGGCGGCGATGCGGCCTGGCATGCTGGCCGGCGCCGTTCTCAATGACGCCGGTCCAGTGATTGAGGGGTCCGGCCTTGCCAAAATCATGGCTTCTCAGGAGCGGCTCTCCGCGCCCGCAAGTCTGGAAGACGCGGTGCTTAAACTGAAGCAGGTTCAGGGAAAGGCGTTTATTGCGATCAACGACGACGACTGGCTGGATTACGTGCGGCCGATGTTCATCGAAAAGAAGGGCAAACTGGTCCCCAACTTCGATCCGGCGATCATGGCCGCACTCCAGGCGATCGACCTTGGTGCGCCGCTGCCTACGCTCTGGCCGCAATTTGAGGGGCTGCGAAACGTGCCGACGATCACGATCCGTGGCGAGAATTCGACACTGCTCTCAGAAGACACGGTGACGGAAATGCAGCGCCGCCATCCGCGCATGGAGATCATCATAGCCGAGGGTCAGGGGCACGCGCCGTTGCTGCACATCGATCCGATGGCGCGCAGTATCGCTGTGTTCGCCCGAGCCGCCGATCATCGTTAGAGCATCGGCTCAGTGATTGTCGCGAGGCAATCCTTTCGCCGCAATACGCTGGTATTTCACTGCGTCGCGCAACACCATGCCATCGGCAAGCTGTTCGACACCGGCACGCTGGATTTCCTGCCACGGCGTCTGTGATGCCGGATACCGATAACCACCAGTGGACTCGAGCTGCTGCCTGCGCTGCTCCAATTCAGCCGCATCGACCAGCAAATCAGCCCGACCGTTGCCGAGATCAATGCGGACACGGTCGCCGGTTTTGAGCAGCGCCAGACCGCCGCCGGCAGCCGCTTCGGGTGAAGCATTGAGGATCGAAGGCGAGCCCGACGTGCCGGATTGGCGCCCGTCGCCGATACAGGGCAGTTCCGTTACGCCCCGGCGGATGAGGTAGTCCGGCGCGCGCATGTTGACCACCTCGGCCGCACCCGGGTAGCCGATAGGACCGGCTCCGCGCATGAACAACAGACAATTCTCGTCTATTGCCAGGTCCGGGTCGTCTATGCGGTGGTGATAATCTTCCGGACCATCGAACACGATCGCCCTACCCTCGAACGCGTCCGGATCGTCGGGGTCAGACAGGTACCGGTCGCGGAACGTGTCCGATATCACGCTGAGCTTCATGATCGCCGAATCGAACAGGTTTCCACGCATCACCTTGAACCCGGCGCGTTGCGTCAACGCATGATCGAAATCCCGGATGACATCCGGATCCGTGCTCGGCCGGTCGCCGCAGTTGTCGCCAATCGATGCACCGTTCGCGGTGATCGCCTGCGTGTGAATCAAACCATGCTTCATCAGTTCGCTGACCACCGCCGGCGCACCGCCGGCCCGATGGAAATCTTCGCCCAGATATTTGCCGGCCGGCTGCAGGTTAACGATCAGCGGGACATCGAGGCCATGCTTCTCCCAGTCGTCGATGGTGAGTTCGACGCCAACATGCCGGGCGATGGCGTTCATGTGAATCGGTGCATTGGTCGAGCCGCCTATGGCGGAGTTGACAACGATCACGTTCTCGAACGCCTCGCGTGTCATGATGTCCGATGGCTTGAGATCCTCGTGCACCATGTCGACGATGCGCTTGCCGGTCCAGTAGGCGATCTGCCCGCGCTCGCGATAGGGCGCTGGTATCGCCGCACACCCGGGCAGCGACATGCCGAGCGCCTCGGCCAGCGTGTTCATGGTCGTGGCCGTGCCCATGGTGTTGCAATAGCCGGCCGACGGCGCCGAATCTGCGGCCATCTGGGTGAACTGTTCGGTATCGATTTCACCGGCGGACAGCATTTCGCGGGCCTTCCAGATGACCGTGCCCGAGCCGCAGCGTTCGCCGTTGAACCAGCCGTTCAACATCGGTCCGCCGGACAGAACGATAGCCGGCAGATCGACCGTCGCCGCAGCCATCAGACAGGCCGGCGTCGTCTTGTCGCAACCGGTCGTGAGCACCACACCATCCAGGGGATAGCCGTAAAGCACCTCGACGAGGCCGAGATAGGCAAGGTTGCGGTCGAGCGATGCGGTCGGCCTCTTTCCGGTCTCCTGGATCGGATGCACCGGAAATTCGATGGCAATGCCACCGGCCTCGCGAATACCGTCGCGCACCCGCTTGGCCAACTCCAGATGCGGACGGTTGCAGGGGGACAAATCGGATCCGGTTTGTGCAATACCGATGATCGGTTTGCCCGACTGGAGTTCCTCACGGGTCAAACCGTAGTTCAGGTACCGCTCAAGATAGAGCGCCGTCATGTCGGGATTGTCCGGATTATCGAACCAGGCGCGTGATCGCAGACGCCGGGGTTTTGTTTGATCGTTCCTGCTCATGCCGAACTCCACATTCTGAAACGCGCCCCTTAATACCGTTTTGCGCAGCGGTTGCCAGAGCAAAGCGTGCGAAAGTCCAAGCGCGATGGCGCAGGTGGACCACGCATGTCATACCTAAGCGGCCATACCGGCGTTTACTGGCTCAACTCGCTGAGAAAGACCTCCAGCAGATCGGCAAGGTTATCTCCGACGATATTCATGAAGATATCGAACTGATTGGCGCCGACTTCCCCGCCCGCCAGGTCGGACAGGGCGCGGAAGGCCAGAAACGGAACACCATTTACGGCAGCCACCTGACACACCGCCCCGGTCTCCATATCCAGGACACCGGCGTTGAAGGTTGTATAGGCCCATTGCCGGAATTTCGCGTTGTCGACAAACGCGGAACCGGAGAGACCCGAGTGTCCCACATGGACCTTCGGAGTCCGGTCCAAAGTTCGACCGCCACTATCTTTCCGGCCTATGGTGAACTTGGCTGCCGCGCGCTCCGCCACGGCATAATAGTCGGGGTCGACCGGGAACCAGAAACGGCTCTTTCCATCGCCTGCCAGTTCTTCGAATGTACCGACATTGATGGTGTGCATCATTCCATAGTTTGGAAACGGCGATGATAGGAAAGGCGGCAGTTCGTACCCGTCTTCACTTTCTCGGGCGTAAACCATCTCCAGGTATTGACCCCACCTTTTCGGGATAACGATGTCGCCGATCCCCATCGTCGGATCCGCCCCGCCCCCGACACCGGAGAAGATAATCCCGGCAATATTGAAATAGTCCAGTGCAAGCTGCGTCGTCATGGCTGCATTGACCATGGAAACACCGGACAGAAAAACCAAAACAGGTTTTCCGGACAAGATACCGGTCGAAAAATCCTTGTGCAGAAGCGTATAGTCCCTTCGATCGCCCAGCCGTTGGCGAATAATCTCCCACTCCGGACCAAATGCGGAAATGAGGGCCAGACGAGGGACGTCGTCCAGCGGATCCACAGCCGCCCTGGCATCGTCTTCATCTACATTTACAGCTACTACAGGTTTGCGCATCGATAGACTTCATTACCTCTGAAAAGCGCAGCAAAGAACACTGCTGTGCGGAACCTCTCGGACGAGCCGAGTGCGATGTGGTGCCCCTGCCTATCTATATAGCTTATTGTCGATGTATTAAGGCCGAAACGCCGGCAAAGCGCTTTTGGACGACCACCCAGGCTCGAGGATGATGTCCTGGCAATGGTCGCATTCGTCTGAACGACGTCAGTTTCCCGGCATCAACATTGCCTTGGTAAAGTCAATGAAGACGCGAAGCTTGAGCATGACTTGCGAGCGGCTCGGGAAATAGATGTGAAAGCCTGGAATTTCAGGCAGATGCCCTTCGAGCACATGGACAAGGCGGCCCGCTTCCACGTCCGGCCGCACCAGGGGTTCGACTTCGTACGCGAAGCCGAGGCCTGATCGTGCCGCGTGGAGCTTGGCATTCGGGTCATTAACGATGACATCGCCCGATACGGGCACATGGCGATCCGTGCCGTTTTCCACGAAACGCCAGTGATAGATCGTCTTGCGGGTTGGCCGGCGGAAATTGATGCAGCGGTGCGCGGCGAGATCATCCGGCGATCTCGGTACGCCAAAAGACGCGAGATAGTCCGGCGATGCGACCACAGCCATGCGCGAGGCAGGGGTGATCGCCGTCGAGATCATGTCGGTCTCTACCAGCTGTCCCAGGCGAATGCCGGCATCGAATCCGTCGCCAACAATGTCGGCCAGTCCATCATCGAGGAAGATTTCGATCTCGACCTCCGGGAAAGTGTCGTGAAACGGCGCCAAGACCCGTTCGAAAACCACCGGCAGTGCTATCCGGGGGGCATTGATCCGAAGCAATCCGGACGGACGCTCTCCGAACTCGCGGACACTTTCCAGCGCATCGGCTATTTCGGTGACTGCAGGCCGGCATCTTTCTGCGAGTGCTTCGCCGGCTTGGGTGAGGCCGACACTGCGCGTAGTGCGTGTGAGTAACGGCACGCCGAGCCTGTTTTCCAGGGCTTTCACCGACTGGCTGACGGCGGACGGCGTCACGTTGAGGCCCCGCGCGGCTGCCCTGAAACTACCCCGCTCGACGACCGCAAGAAACGGCAGAAGACCTTCAAGATCGGTGCGTTTCATTAGTTAGTTATACTAATTATATCATACAGAATAAGCCTACTTATCTTATCTATGGACGCGTGTCATCTCTTATGTCGAGGCGTAGCTCGGTTGCGCCGCAACAAACAGGAGACATGAGATGACACACGGAACAGTTACCGATCGCCGCCGCTTCTTAAGTCTGGGCGTCGCAGGCGGAGCGGCCCTGGCCGCTGGCGCCGTGACGGCAGGATCAATGGCACAGGCGCAGACAGTGCAGCCGAACGGGCGGCTTGACGAACGGGTCGCACTGGTCACCGGCGCTGCCCGCGGGATCGGCCTCGCTATTGCAAAAGCCTACGCCGAAGAAGGCGCATCGGTCGTCATGTTGGATATCGCCGATCCGGCTGCCGTGCCACCAGTCGAGGGGTTTCGTATCGCCAGTGCGGAAGAGTTCGAGTCCGGCTTCCAGCAGGTCCGGGCCCTGTCGCCGAATGTGGTGAAGGTGACCGGCGATGTGCGTGAACCCGGTGACCTTGCGGGCGCCGTGGCAAAGGCTGCGGAACGCTTCGGCGGACTGGACATTGCCGTTGCCAATGCGGGGTATGTGCGCTGGCACAGCTTTGCGGATGGCACCGAGCTCGATTGGAAGAGCGTCTATGACGTGAACGTCCATGGCGTCTTCAACACCTTTAAAGCGGCGATTCCGGCGATGCGTCGGCGCGGTGGCGGGCGGCTGATCTCTCTGAGCTCGATCGGTGGTCGTCAAGGCGTCCCGGGCAATGGCGCCTACACGTCCACCAAATGGGCGGTGATCGGCCTCACCAAACAGGCTGCCATCGAGCTTGGGCCAGACAACATCACCGCCAACGCGATCGCGCCGGGGCCTGTCGACACGCCCATGTATCGTTCAGAAGGTCAGCGCCGCTCAATGGGGGTCGAGACCATCGCCCAACAGGACGCCGTCATCGGACCGATGCTGCCCCTCGGCGATCAGCCTGTGATCCAACCGGAAGAAATCGCGAAGACGGCCGTGTTTCTCGCTAGCGAAGCGGGCGGTTCGATATCAGGAGCGTCGTTGGACGTCGCGTTCGGCTACAACGCGTTCTACACGGCTTGAGGCGACTGAGGGACGCCGCCGAGCTGGCACCAGCTATTGTTGGTCACCGATAGGATCCCAACCGTACGCGAGCAAGAGCATTCAACGCCACCCATCAGATACAGGTTCGGGCATTTGCGCTTTGAGAAGAGTGTTGTCGATTAAGAAGGTCGCAGGGGCTGCAGCCCCTGCTTCATCCGGCGATGGATTTACGGATCTTCAACAAGCGCTAGACCATCCGCCGCGACAAGCAAACAATCGCGGAATGCCGCGAGATACGACATCTAAGCTTCATGCACTATGATCTGGGATACATCGACCGGGAACGGTGAACTCTGCAAACCATCGACAATCCGTTCGGCTCGAGATTGTCACCCATGTCTTAGGAACAATCTGTTACCTATGTCTCAAGAACGGACCTGTGTACGATGGCGGAGAGGAAGGGATTCGAACCCTCGAGACGGTTCCCCGTCTACTCCCTTAGCAGGGGAGCGCCTTCAGCCACTCGGCCACCTCTCCATGGGGCGCAGCGGACGGTTCAATACCGTCGCGGATCCCGAGCGGGTCTAGTAGCCCAATTCCATCGCTTTGCAAAGCGCATTTGGCAATAATGTGGACGTCTTGGGCAACCACCCTACCTGCCGCAGCGAATTGAGTCGCGCTGGCGTTTCAGCAAAAGAATCGCTTTGATCCGATCGTGCTTCTTGGGTGGCGGAATCAGCAAAAAATCGCCGATTCCGAGAGACCGACAAGGCAAGATTATTAACGTCTGTAAACGATTTGGGCCGTGCGAGGCCAGAATCGTGTCTTTTGTGCAACAGCGGCGGGGCATCATCCATTTGCTGCCCGACAGGGTGTTGAATCTTCGTTGCGTCCCAAAGCGTGTCGTCTATGTTCAAATTCGGAAGAGGGACGGGTGGCCGTTTATCTTCTTTAGTTGGGGATGGGACAGGGAACGCTGCCCTGCGGCAATTGCTCAGCCCAGATTAAAATTTGACTGGAGGTCAGAAAATGAAAATCAAGAGCCTTCTTCTCGGCTCCGCTGCGGCCATGGCCGTAGCCACCACCGGCGCCTCCGCAGCCGATGCAATCATCGCTGCAGAGCCGGAACCGGTGGAATACGTTCGCGTCTGTGACGCGTTCGGATCCGGTTACTTCTTTATCCCGGGCACAGAAACTTGCTTGCGCTTCAGCGGTTACGTCCGTTTCCGCGTGTTCGCACCGAGTGAATCCAGCACATTGGAATTCACGCCCGCGACACCAACCGTGGACGTCATCGGTCCGGGGGGCGGTGTGATTGGCACGATACCGGGCACGCCGGCATCCCGCTCGATCGTCAACTCCGGCGGCGACAGCTACTTCACCCGCGTTCGTGGCCGTCTGACGCTCGATGCCAAGTCCGATACCGAACTCGGTGAACTGCACGCAAGGTTGCGTCTGCAGGCCGAAAACCGCTCGCCGGAATCGGATGACGCCACGTTTGGTATGGACCAGGGCTATGTGCAACTCGGCGGCCTGCTTGCCGGTTACACGGAATCGGCCTGGGTGTACTCGACCAACGGCGGTCTGACCGGTTTCGGTGGTAAGGGTATCTACGACGGTCGCTACGGTTACCAGCAGCTCAACACGCTGCAATACCAGTTCAACGGCGCCAACTTCTTCGCAGCAATCGCTCTCGAAGACGATGCCGACACCACGAGCTGGACTCCGAACGTCGTCGGTCGTCTTGGCGGTGTATTCGGCGGCGTCACCATTTTCGGTGTCGCGGCTTACGACCAGGAGACTGGCATTACCGATCCGGTTTGGCAGGACCTCGGCGGTCCGACCTTCGGCTCGGGCGGCAGCGAGTGGGGCGCGAAACTCGGCCTCAACGCTGACATCGGTGCCAACGGTAACCTGATCGTCCAGGGCTTCTACGCTTCCGGCACCACCCAGTACGGTGCAAACATCGGCTTTGCCGGCCAGGACTGGACACCGGAGTGGTCGGTGCTTGCCTCTTTCGGTTGGGACTTCACCTCGACCCTGACCGGTTACATCAACGGTCAGTACTTCTCTGACGTCTATGGGCCGACCAACGCCAGCACTGGCATCGACGCCTGGAGCGTGTCGGGTGGCTTCCAGTGGTCACCGGTCACCGACTTCTCGGTCACGGTTGAAGGCATTTACACGAGCGTCGACGGCGCTGGTCCTGTCTTCGCCGGCGCCGGATACACCGGTGATCCTCTCGAGGAAGACCTTTGGGAGTTCGTTGTTCAGCTGCAACGTAACTTCTAAGCCATACGATGTATTGGCTTAAGCGCCGATAGGCTGCTTAAGAGCGTTTTTAAAGCCCGGCAGCATCGCTGCCGGGCTCCATTCATTTTAGGGAGAAAAAAAACTCCACAACAAAAGCACAGACCCAGTCACCATTCAAAACGTCTTGGGGACAAAAACAGATGCTGGGTCCAAAGAAGCGGAGGAAAAAAGTGTCTCAGAATCTTTACGCGCTCTGGGAACAATACAGCGATCTTCTATGGGAGGAAGGAAAACACAAGGAGGCCTGCCGCGCATACGTGGACGAAATACACCGTTACATGCTAAGCCATGGTCACCGGACCTACGACAATCGGTTGCTCGATGAATTGACCGCACATTTTCGGCGAAACGGCAACCGCAATTCGACGATCAACCGCAAATTCGCCAGTCTTTCCAAGATCTTGCGCAAGCACTACCGCAACGGCGGCCTGTCGTCGCTGCCGGAATTCAGGAAGCTACCTGAACGCAATGCCCGGATTCGGTTCCTCAGCCATGAGGAGGAGGAGCAACTGCTGAAGCAGCTTGAGGTGCAGGACAGCCGTTATGCCCAGTTGTCGCGCTTCCTGGTGGAAAGCGGTGCGCGGGTTGGCGAAGCGCTACAACTCAACTGGTCCGATATCGAAGCTGGTTATGCGACCTTCTGGGAGACCAAATCGTACCGGCCGCGCACCGTTCCTTTGAGTAATCGGGCTAATCATGTGCTCAAACGGGTTAGAGTGGACGGCGGCCGCAAATCCGGACCGTTTCACGACATCGCCTATTTCCGATTTCGAAACAGCTGGAACACCGCCAAGGAGCAAACGCTGATGCGCCAGGACCGCCAGGTGGTTCCGCACGTTTTGCGTCATACCTGTGCTTCTCGGCTCGCCCAATCCGGCGTGGACATCAAGCGCATTCAGGAGTTTTTGGGCCATCGGACACTGAGCATGACGTTGCGCTACGCCCATCTGGCACCGAAGCACCTCGACGTGTGCGCTGAGGCCCTGAACCGACTGCGGAAGCACTGAACCTGCCTCTGGGCCGGCAAGAGGGGGCATCCCGGTAGCAGACACTACCGGGATGCCCGACGACGGTAAGGGCGATTTGGTGCTCCATCATTGCCAGAAAACATCCTTACCGACACTGTCGGTTGGATGATGCTGAAGCGTATCCAGCGCCTCGACACAGACATCCAGGTGTTGCGGACATAGATGCGCATAACGCAGTGTCATGCTCAGCGTTCTGTGTCCCAGAAACTCTTGGATGCGTTTGATGTCCACACCGGATTGCGCCAGTCGGGACGCACAGGTGTGACGCAGCACATGTGGCACCACCTGGTTGTCGCTGCGCATCTCTGTTCGATCCTTGGCAGCGATCCAGCTCTGCCGGAACTTGTGATAGGCTATGTGACGAAAAGGGCCGGATTTCATTCCAACCGCCTTCCGTTGTTGGTCAATTGCGTTTCTGGCGCGTTGGCTGAGCGGAATGGTGCGGGGACGGTAGGATTTGGTTTCCCAAAAAGTCACATAACCCGCATCGATGTCGGACCAGTTGAGTTGTAGCGCCTCGCCAATGCGTGCACCGCTTTCCACGAGAAAGCGTGATAGCCGGACATATTGCTCGTTCTCGACATCCAACTGATGCAATAACTGCGCTTCTTCCTGGTGGGTGAGAAAGCGGATCCGGGCATTACGTTCCGGCAGTTTCCTGAATTCCGGCAACGACGATAGGCCACCGTTTCTGTAGTGCTTACGCAAGATCTTGGAAAGACTGGCGAATTTTCGGTTGATCGTGGAATTGCGATTACCCTTTCGGCGAAAATGAACTGTCAGTTCATCAAGCAGCCGATTGTCGTAACTTCGGTGTCCATGGCTCAGCATGAACCGGTGGATTTCATCCAGATAGGCTCTACAGGCCTCTTTATGCTTCCCTTCTTCCCATAACAGATCGGCGTAACGACTCCATAGTTCGATAATAGTTTCTGACATGTATACAGCGACTCACTTTATCCCCCCCGGTTTCGAGATAAACGTATGAATGCAACTGCCAGTTTTTATTGGATTTTTACTCCCTGATAGAAGTGGGACGCCAAGCTTCGTAGACTCGGCGCCCCACGATTTCAGTTTAAGCGGTGATCTTAGAAGTTACGCTGCAGCTGAACAACGAAATCCCAAAGATCGGTCTCAGGAGTGCCGGTATAAACAACGCCACCGGGTACGCTCGAGAAAGTCGCACTGTCGACGCTGATGTATCTGCCCTCAACCGTAACCGAGAAGTCGGTGACCGGAGACCACTGGAAACCACCCGACACACTCCAGGCGTCAATGCCCGAACTGCTGTTGGTTGCCGTGTAGAAGTCATTGAACCACTGACCATTGATATAGCCGGTCAAAGTCGGCGTGAAGTCCCAGCCGAATGCAGCCAAGACAGACCATTCGGGTGTCCAGGTCTGACCCACATAGCCAAGGGTTGCACCGTACTGAGTATTACCTGAGGCATAGAAACCCTGAACGATCAGGTTGCCGTTGGCACCGATGTCCGCGTTGAGGCCAAGTTTGGCGCCCCACTCGCTGCCGCCTGAGCCAAAGACCGGACCGCCGAGATCTTGCCAGACGCCGTCGGTGATTCCGGTTTCCTGGTCGTAGGCCGCGACACCGAAGATGGTGACGCCACCGAAGACACCGCCGAGACGACCGACGACGTTCGGAGTCCAGCTCGAGCCGTCACCATCGTCTTCCAGCGAAATCGCCGCGAAGAAGTTGGCGCCGTTGAACTGGTATTGCAGCATGTTGAGCTGCTGGTAACCGTAGGCGCCGTCGTAGATGCCTTTACCACCGAAACCGGTCAGGCCGCCGTTTGTGGAGTAGACCCAGGCTGATTCCGTGTAACCGGCGAGCAGGCCGCCGAGTTGCAGGTAACCCTGGTCCATTCCGAATGTGGCGTCAGCCGAACCGGTCGGCGACCGGTTTTCGGCCTGCAGACGCAGCCTTCCGTGCAGTTCACCGAGTTCCGTATCGGACTTGGCGTCGAGGGTCAGACGACCACGAACGCGGGTGAAATAGCTGTCGCCACCGGACGTGGTGATCGTGCGGGATGCTGGCGTGCCTGGTATCGTGCCAATCACACCGCCACCCGGACCAATAACGTCCACGGCTGGTACCGCGGGCGTAAAGCTAAGGGTGCTGGATTCACTCGGTGCGAACACGCGGAAACGGACGTAACCGCTGAAGCGCAAGCAAGTTTCTGTGCCCGGGATAAAGAAGTAACCGGATCCGAACGCGTCACAGACGCGAACGTATTCCACCGGTTCCGGCTCTGCAGCGATGATTGCATCGGCTGCGGAGGCGCCGGTGGTGGCTACGGCCATGGCCGCAGCGGAGCCGAGAAGAAGGCTCTTGATTTTCATTTTCTGACCTCCAGTCATATTGCCGGAGATCAGCAACCAGAAGTGGCGGGAAACACCCTCGACGGGCGCCGCTCAAACGCGGCGCCAACGTCGTTCCCGACGACGTTCGGCCAGGCCGATCGCGTTAGCCTCAGTGCATGGTCATCCACTCGCGCGCCATGCGAAGTGCGGCCGCCAGTTCGGCCTTGCTCATGCTTTTTGCCAGATCGGCACGCAGTTCCGCGGCGCGTTCGGAACCCTTGATCGCGGCGATGTTCAGCCATTTGTGGGCCGCCACAAAATCCAGCGGGCAGTCACGTCCCGCCGCATACATCAGCCCCATCTCACAGAAGATATCGGCTTCCGCATCACCGCCGATCAATGCTGCCTGCTGGTCCAGAATTTCGTATCGTGCCATCTCTCTAGTCCCCATTACCATGTCTCTCTGCAATTCCCTGTCAAAGCTCTTGAGAGCCTTCGCTCACGACCGGTTTTTCCGGTTCGTTTGATGAGGACAACTGTGCCGCGGGGGTTTGAATCTGTCGTTAAATGGCATGCTTAATTTGCAGCAAATAAAGTTCAAATTATTGGTAAAATTGAGTTTTCATTAAATATGGGAATGCCCGGTGCGCGGCCTTTGCGGCCAAAAGGCGCCCATTCGGCAAGCTGATGATTTCAAGAAATTGATAACCACAGCATACGTTTCGGTTTGCGGAAATCCATCGATCACCGGAGTGGAACGGTCGTAAATGACCAGGATGACAGCAGCCGAATCCCACATGCGGGGCGTAACGATCAACCGCCCCAGACTCCGTTCATAAAACTGAACATTGGCTGAACGCCGGTCTCAGCATCGGTTCAGCGGCGATCCCCCATAGTCCTGCCATCACGTCAACACGGGCCACGGGCCTGAGACAAGAGGACAAGGGAATGATCACTATCCTGACACGCCGCTTCATTCTGATCGGGCTGATCTTCGCTTTGTTCGGTGGCGGCGTCGCCTTCGTGGTGGGCCAGGAAAACCGTCACGAACGCGCTTGGGTGGCCGGACAGACGATCCCCTGCCCGAGCGCGCAAGACCCGCAGTGCCAAACAATCAGTAAGTGAGAATGCGAAGATGATTTCCAACGCCACACAGCTTCTGTCGACTGCCCTGCGCATCGCCGTTGTCAGTTCCATGTTCATCGGACCGGTGGCAGCCTTTACCGCGAGTATTGAAGGCCCGGGCGCCGGCGTCAAAGGTGCCGGACTGGTGCTTTTCGTCACCCTCCAGCGCAACCGCTGACCGGCATATCCGTGACCGACAATCGGGTTGACCATGCGGATGCGAAATTCGCCTCGGTCGTTTTCATGTCACACTGGCTCGACTATAGTGTCCTATGGACACACGAATCGAACAAAACAACCAGCCCAATCTGATCACGCCACCACGGGTTGCGGATCGTGCCTTCTCCGATGCCGAGGCTGCGGTTTCAGCCCTCAATGCGCTGTATCGGCGCAATACCACGTTCCTGCGCGATAACTTCCTTTCCTTCGGCAGCGGCGCTCCCGCCGACAACCGGCGATACCGGGCCTACTATCCTGAAGTCCGGATTTCCACCTCCAGCTTCTCGCATGTCGACAGCCGGCTCTCATACGGCCATGTTCCAGCACCGGGTACCTACGCGGCGACCATCACCCGGCCGGACCTGTTCGGGCCCTACCTGGCGGAACAGATCGGGTTGCTCATCAAGAACCACGATCTAGAGGTTATCGTCGGCGAGTCTCGGACGCCCATCCCGCTGCACTTCGCGCTTGGCGACGACACCAATGTCGAGGCCTCGGCTGCCGTTAAAATATCAGCACCTCTTCGCGATATCTTCGACGCACCGGACCTGAACATCACCGACGACATGATCGTCAACGGCACCTACGATACAGATTCAGGTGCGCCCATGCCGCTGGCTGCATTCACCGCCCAGCGCATCGACTATTCGCTGGCCCGGCTGTCTCACTACACCGCGACCGCGGCCGAGCACTTCCAAAACTTCGTGCTCTTCACCAACTATCAGTTCTACGTGGAAGAGTTCTGCGCCTACGCCAAGATGCTCATGACCGAAGGCGGTGGCGGATACGACGCGTTCGTTGAGCCCGGCAACAACATCATGATGCCCGGCGATATCGCGCCGCGCGGCGATGTCGAACCGATGCGTCTGCCGCAAATGCCAGCCTATCATCTGAAGAAAAACGACCGGTCAGGCATCACCATGATCAACATCGGCGTCGGTCCATCCAACGCCAAGACGATCACCGACCATGTCGCGGTGCTGCGCCCCCATTCCTGGCTGATGCTCGGGCATTGCGCCGGATTGCGCAACAGTCAAAAACTGGGCGACTACGTGCTCGCGCACGCTTATGTGCGTGAGGATCACGTGCTCGACGACGACCTGCCGGTCTGGGTGCCGATTCCGGCGCTGGCCGAGGTGCAGGTGGCCCTGCAGGAAGCCGTGGCCGAGATCACCGGGCTTGATGGCTACGATCTCAAGCGGATCATGCGGACCGGCACGGTGGCGACGATCGACAACCGCAACTGGGAACTGCGCGACCAGAGCGGTCCGGTCCAACGCCTGTCGCAATCACGGGCGATCGCTCTCGATATGGAATCCGCCACCATCGCGGCCAACGGATTTCGCTTCCGGGTCCCTTACGGAACTCTGTTGTGCGTGTCCGACAAGCCTCTTCACGGTGAGCTGAAGTTGCCCGGGATGGCGACAGACTTCTACCGTGGCCAGGTCAACCAGCATCTGAAAATCGGCCTCCTGGCCCTGGAGAAGCTGGCGGCGATGCCGCCGGAGCGTCTGCATTCGCGCAAACTGCGCAGCTTCTTCGAGCCAGCCTTTCAATAGCCGGAACGGCGGGTATCGCGTTCCGATATCGGCTACATGTTGGGGTATACCGGCCCTTCACCACCCTGTGGCGGCACCCAGTTGATGTTCTGGTTGGGGTCCTTGATATCACAGGTCTTGCAGTGGACGCAGTTCTGGGCGTTGATCACGAAGCGTGGCTCGTCCCCGTCCTCCGCAACCCATTCATACACACCCGCCGGGCAATAGCGCGATGACGGTCCGGCGTAGACGTCGTACTCAGAGGATTTCTGCAAATCGGCGTTGAGCAAATGCAAATGCACCGGCTCGTTTTCCTCATGATTGGTGTTGGACAGAAATACCGATGAAAGGCGATCGAAGGTCAGTACACCATCCGGCTTCGGGTAGTCGATCTTCTTATGTTTCGAGGCCGGTTCCAATGCCGCATAATCCGGTTTGCCGTGCTTCATCGTCGACAGCGGAGACCAGCCGCCAAACAGCGTCGTGCACCACATGTCGATACCGCCGACCATAACGCCCCCGACCGTACCGAGTCGTGACCAAAGCGGCTTGACGTTGCGCACCTTCTTCAAGTCCTTGCCGATGTCACTGGTGCGCCAGGCGCTCTCATAGCCGTCGATCTCGTCGCCGGACCGGCCTTCGGCAATCGCATCCGCGACGTGTTCGGCCGCCATCATGCCGGACAGGATCGCGTTGTGCGATCCCTTGATGCGCGGGACGTTGACGAAACCCGCCGAACAACCGATCAGCGCGCCTCCGGGGAAGGTCAGCTTGGGAACCGATTGCCAACCGCCCTCGGTGAGCGCGCGTGCCCCATAGGAAATCCGCTTGCCGCCCTCGAAGGTCGGGCGGATGCTCGGATGCGTCTTGAAGCGCTGGAACTCATCGAAAGGTGACAGGTAGGGATTGCGGTAGTTGAGATGTACAACAAAGCCGACGGCCACTTGATTGTCTTCAAGGTGGTAAAGAAACGATCCGCCGCCGGTTTTTCCGTCCAACGGCCAGCCGAAGGAGTGTTGCACACGGCCGGGTTTGTGCTGCTCGGGCGCGACTTCCCACAGTTCCTTGATGCCGATCCCGAATTTCTGCGGCTCGCGATCGGTGTCCAGGCCGAATTTGGCAATCAGCTGTTTTGCCAGCGATCCGCGCACGCCCTCGCCGATCAGAACATATTTGCCGTGCAGTTCCATTCCCCGCTCATAGTTGGGGCCGGGTGTGCCATCGCGGTTGAGACCCATGTCTCCGGTGGCCACGCCGATAACGGAACCGGCTTCGTTGTAGAGCACCTCGCTGCCGGCAAAACCGGGATAGATCTCGACACCCAGTTCTTCTGCCTTGGCGGCCAGCCACCGGCAGACATTGCCGAGCGAAACAATGTAGTTGCCGTGATTGTTCATGAGCGGGGGCATCATGAAATTCGGCATCCGCACCGATCCCGACGGGCCCAGAACCAGAAAATGGTCTTCCTTGACCGGTGTCTTGAACGGATGTTCCGGATCGTCGCGCCAATCGGGTAACAACCGGTCGACGCCGACCGGATCAACCACCGCTCCGGACAGGATGTGCGCGCCGACCTCCCCGCCCTTTTCAAGGACAACGACCGTCAGCTCCTCGTTGAGCTGCTTCAGCCTGATGGCTGCCGAAAGACCCGCAGGACCGGCGCCGACGATCACAACGTCGAACTCCATACTCTCACGCTCGGGCAATTCGGATTCGTCGCTCATCTTAATATCCCTTCAGGTAGCTCGGTGCCGCCGCTTCGTCTAATGTAACGATCCGCACATAGCGTCTCGGTCGATTGCACGCAACGGTATCTATTTAACTTTTACGTAAACGTCAATCAAGTGACGCGAGCCCGCTGCATGCTAACCGGTGATTTCAATTTACGATCGAGTGCTGATTTGAATCCTTTCATGTTCTAAACTTCCGCCATGACAGACAAAAAAAACTACAGCGGTGCGACCGATGCGGGGCTGGCGGCAGTTCTTCAGTTCTACGAACAGGCCGGCGTCGATTGCAGCCTCAATGACACTCCGATCGACCGGTTTTTCGAAGAGCCCGGCCCGGCTGCAACACAGGGCCGCCTCGATAAACCGGCGCCACGGAGCATCCCAACAGAACCAGCGGCGGCCCAAAACCCGGCTGCGAAGAGCACATCTACCCAGGCGTCCACGGTGCCGGCATCCACACCCAGGGTTCCGGATGAGCAAGCGGTCACGAATGCCCTCGAGGCGGCCCTGTCGGCAACCTCCATCGACGCACTACGCGCGGCTCTGGAGAGCTTCAATGATTGCAATCTGCGCTTCGGCGCCCGCTCCACCGTTTTCGCCGACGGCAACCCCGACGCCGATGTGATGTTTATCGGCGAGGCACCGGGCCGCGACGAGGACCGGCAGGGATTGCCGTTTGTCGGGCGGGCCGGTCAGTTGCTCGACAAGATGTTGCAAGCGATCGGATTGGATCGCACCTCTTGCTACATCACCAACATCATACCATGGCGGCCGCCCGGCAACCGCACACCAACGCCGCTTGAGATCGAGTTGTGCCGGCCTTTCATCGAGCGGCACGTGGCGCTCGCCGGCCCGAAGATCGTCGTGCTGATGGGCAATGTGTCGACCAAGTCACTTCTCGGCACCAATCGTGGTATTCTATCGTTCCGCGGCACCTGGTCGCGTTACCATCCCAATAGCGACATCGATATCCCTGCCCTGCCGACGCTGCATCCGGCTTATCTGTTGCGCAATCCGGCACACAAAAGACTGTCGTGGCAGGATTTCCTCAGTGTGCGTGCCAAGCTGGATACCCTCTCCGACAAGGCAGTCGAGGCTTGAAACGACCGCCAACGAACCGCGGTTTGCACCTGACCGCAGTGGTTCCGATACCGGTACCGGAAGCCGGTCGATTCACACACCGCGTTTGAACAACATGTCGCGAATTGTGGCGCTTTCGACCATCAGACTGTGAAACGTTGCGCTCGATGACTCGTGACAGCGCGCCCGAACGGGCCGACCCTCACGGGCAGATTCCCTGTAGGACCAACACTTGACCGGTTCGGGAGCGCGCGATGAGAAACAGCATCCTGCCCATCACGAGCCTGCTGGTATCGGCGTTCTTCATGATGGCCGGTGTCGGGCTCGGTGGCTATCTGATCCCATTGAGAGCCGTTTATGAAGGCTGGTCGACCTTCCAGATTTCCATGATCGCCACCGGCTATGCCCTTGCTTTCACGCTTGGATGTTATGCGACCCCTTTGCTGGTGCTGCGGGTCGGACATATCCGGGTGTTCGCCGTGCTGTGCGCCGCGTTGTCCATATCGCTGCTGATGCACGCGCTGGTCGTCAACAGCATCGCGTGGATCGTGTTTCGTGGGATCGCCGGCTTTTCGATCGCCGGGGCTTACATGGTGATGGAGAGCTGGCTCAACGAGCGGGTGACAAACGACACCCGCGGAACGGTTTTTTCGGTCTACATGGCCGTCTCCATGGTCGCGGTCATGGTCGGCCAGTTCATCGTTCCTTTTGGCGACCCGGCGACGACCGCCCTGTTCATGGTCTGCGGGATCATCTTTGCCCTGGCGCTGATGCCGACCGGGCTTTCCAATGCGCAATCGCCGCGCCCGCTGACCCGGGTGACGGTCAATCTCAAACGCCTGTATCTGAATTCACCGGCGGCGGTGATCGGGTCGTTGTTAGCCGGCGGCATTTCCGGGGCATGGACCAATCTGGCACCGGTGTTTTCCCAGAGGGTCGGCCTCAGCACGACAGAAGGTGCAACCATGCTCGCAGCGGCGATGATCGGCGGCGCCTTGTTCCAAATCCCCCTCGGTCGCCTGTCGGACCGCATCGACCGCCGTTACGTTATGAGCTCCGCCGGGGTCATCGGAACGATCTTCTGTTTGTTGGCCGTCACGGTCGGTGCCGACAATGTACTGGTCTTCATCGTAGTCATGTTTCTGCTCGGATCGGTGCTGTTCCCGATCTATGCGCTGAATGTCGCGCACGCCAACGACCACGCGGAAGCGGACGAGTTCGTCGCCGTTTCAGGTGGTCTGCTCATCATCTACGGAATCGGCACCATGCTCGGGCCGCTGATTGCCGGGGTCATGATGGACCGCTTCGGACCCGTTGCCCTGTTTGCCTGTATCGGAGGCGCATTTGCCGTCTACGGCCTGTATGCCTACTACCGGACGTTCCGGCGCGGGCAGGCGGCCGAAGAGGAGCGCATCGATTTCCAGGCTATTCCGCTTGCCCGCACGCAAACGCCACAGACCTACGAGCTCGATCCACGGGTGGACATACCGCAGGAGGAGGACCCGGGCCCTTCGCAAACCTTGTAAAGTGGTGCCAGGTCAGCCCTGAGGCGTGGTGAATCGCCGTGCACCTTTGCGCGCGATTCCGAGACGGTGCTCCCGCACGATGACAAAAAGACCGGCCGCGGTGACAATGACGGTGCCGATTATCATCGCTGTTTGCGGCACTTCACCGAAATAGAAAAATCCGATGGCGATGCCCAACACAATCGACGTGTATTCGAAGGGTGCAATGGTCGACACCGGCGCATGGCGGTAGCTTTCGGTCAGCAGGATCTGTCCCATGCCGCCGAATAAACCTGATAACGCCAAAAGCGCGATGGCAACGGGGGCAAGCGGCACCCAGCCAAAGGGAAATGTCGCCAGCGACAACAGGGACGCCGTCAGGGAAAAATACAGAACGATCGTCGCCGTGCGTTCCGTATCCACCAGCCGGCGCACCAGGATTGTGGCAAAGGCCGCCAGCAGCGCTGAAAGAAGCGTCGCAACAACGCCCCACAGCTGGTCGGCTCCGATCTGGCCCGCTTCAAACAAGCTCAGACTCGGCCACGAAATAAAAAGGACACCGATAAAACCGACCACGACCGCAGACCAGCGGTAGACACGGACAACCTCACCGAGCAGCACCGAGGCCAGGACAATGACCAGCAGCGGTCGCGCATAGCCAAGAGCAATGGCGTCGGGAAGCGGCAGGCGCGTCAGGCCATAGAAGCCGCATGCCATGGCGGCGACGCCGACGACACCTCGGACGACATGGCCGAACGGATTGTTGGTGGACAACGCGTGGCGCAGCTGTCCCGTGGCCAGCAAGTAAAACAGGACCGGAACGATCGCGGTCAGGGAACGAAAGAAGACAATCTGGCCGGCCGGTACGCCCGTACCGGCGGCCTTTATGCAAGCCGCCATTGCGACGAAGAACGCGACTGAGAGGATTTTCAGCCCAATGCCTTTGAGCGCATTGGGATCTCCCTCATCCGCGGCGGCAATGCTCATGGCATGGCTTCCCGCTTCGAGCCCGTTTCACCTCCGGGCACTCAATCCGAATAGGACATGGAGTACTTGCCTCCCGCTTCCTGAATCGCTGACCAAACACGAAACGGCGTCGTCGGCATCTCGATATCGCGGATGCCGTACTCACGGTCGAGCGCATCGATGACAGCATTGAGCACCGCCGGACAGGCGCCGATCGTCCCGGCCTCACCAGCGCCTTTGATTCCCATCGCGTTCGTCGTCGACGGCACGTTGCGTGTGTCAAAATCGAAGGACGGCATGTTGTCGGCACGCGGCATCGCATAGTCCATGAAGCTTGCCGTCAAGGGCTGCCCGTCCTCGCTGAAAACGGCGCCCTCGAGCAGGCACTGTCCAATACCTTGGACCACACCGCCATGCACCTGCCCCTCGAGCAGCACCGGATTGACGACAACACCGTAGTCGTCGACGATCGTGTAGGCGGCAATCGCCACCAGCCCGGTATGGGGATCGATCTCGACCTCGCAGATGTGTGTGCCGTTCGGATATGTGGCTTCTTCCTGGACAATATCACCGACTGCTTTGAGCATCTCTTTGTCCTTCGCAGCCTGTGCGACGGCCGCGTACTCAATCCGGCGATCGGTTCCAACGATGCGTGCTTCTCCGTCAACCAGCTCGATGTCATCAACGCCGGCCTCCAGTTCGTCGGCGGCGATTTCTTTGATCTGTTTTGCCAGGATCTCGCTGGCTGCGGAGACGGAAACGCCGCCCAGCGGTATCGATCTCGATCCGCCCGTGCCACCGCCCTTCGCAAGCTCGTTGGTGTCGCCCTGACGGACGATGATCTTGTCGAAATCGATGCCGATCTTGTCGGCAACGAACTGGCTGTAGGCGGTGATGTGTCCCTGCCCGTTGGTCTGGGTGCCAATGAACAATGTGATCGTGCCATCTTCGTTGAGCTGCATGTGAGCCGGCTCGGAGCCAGCAAAGGCACAGGCCTCGATATAGACCGACATGCCCCGGCCCAATATGCGGCCCCGGGATTTCGCCTCTTCGGCGCGTAACTCGAAACCGTCGTAATCGGCGTTCTTGAGGGCAAGATTCATCTGCCCCTCAAACTCGCCGACGTCATAGAGGCGCCCCGAAACCGTACGGTACGGGAATTGTTCGGGCTTGATGAAGTTGCGACGGCGCAGTTGGACCGGGTCCATGCCGATGTCGCGGGCACAGGCGTCCACCAGCCTTTCAATCAACAGCGCTGCCTCGGGGCGCCCCGCTCCCCTGTATGCATCCACTGAAGTGGTGTTGGTGTAGACACCGGTTATGGTCATGATGTGGGCGCGGATGTCATAGACGCCGGTTGCCATGAGTGCGCCAAGTGTCGGCACGGAGGGTCCGAAACCGCTTAGATAGGCGCCCATCTCGGCCTTGACATCGATGTGCAGCGCGAGGAAATCGCCATTGTCATCCATCGCCATTTTGGCGGTCACCAGATTGCTGCGACCCTGCAGATCCGCGACGAAATGCTCGGAGCGGTCGGAGCGCCATTTGACCGGCTTGCCGAGACGTCGGGAAGCCTCCATCACCAGTGGATACTCCCGGTAGTTATGGTAGCGAGTCCCGAAACCGCCACCGACATCGCCGGTCACCACCCGGAGGTTGTCAGCCTCCATCGAAAAAACGTCTCTCGCCAGTGTGTTGCGGATATGATGCACGCCCTGCGTGCCGGTGATCAGCGTGCACCGCTGCGCGGCTGGATCCCATTCGGCCAGTGCCGCCCGCGGCTCCATGAAGTTCGACACAAGGCGGTTGTTCACATAGGTGATCTCGGTGACATGGTGCGCACCGTCGAAGGCTGCCTGGGTCGCGTCGAGATCACCCTGTTCGAATAGATAGGCGACGTTCGATTCGAGTTCCGGCCAGACCAGCGGCGCGTCCTCCGACAACGCCTCGGCGATATCGGCCACCGCATCCCCCGCTTCCCAATCGATGTCGATCATTTCAGCCGCATCGCGCGCCTGCTCTATGCTGTCGGCCACGACAAACGCCACGGCGTCACCGACATAACGGACGCGCCCGTCGGCCAGGATCGGTATTTCACGCACCTCATGCCGCGTGCCGTCCGGCTGCTGCAATACGGCATGACACTTGACCGGATTGAGATGCGCGACCTCAGACGCCGTCATGATCAGATGGACGCCCTCTGCACCCCTTGCCTCATCGACCGAGTTGATCGTGAATGTCGCCGCGGCATAGGGCGATCGCACCACATAACCGTACAATTGGCCGTCGCGATTGAAGTCATCGCTGAAGCGCCCCTTGCCTTTGACCAGCGCATCGTCTTCTTTACGAAGCGCAGACGCACCTACGCCGAATTTCGGTGTTGCGATATTCATCTATGAACCTGTCTGTTGGGAAACCAGAATGAGGCTGCGCCTCGCAGTTAGGATTAGTTTATAGTGCGTGATGTCGTTGCTGTCATCCCATGGCCACCGCCGCGCCGCAAACGCCGACTAGCTTCATTCTACGACAGACGTTTTTAGAGATCCCTATATAAGTGACAGCATGAAAACAGAGACCGGCCAGATATTTCGCCTGAAAGACTATACACCCACCGATTTCGCAATTGATGCGGTGGACCTGACATTTCGCCTTGATCCGCTTGAAACACAGGTCACCAGTCGTCTGACCGTACGACGCCGAGAGGGCATTGCAGCTGATACGCCGCTGGTGCTTGACGGGGATGAATTGCACTTCATCGATCTTACGATCGACGGGCATCAAGCAGAAACCGACACGTTTACTGCCACCCCCGACCGGCTCGAGATTCGGGGATTGCCGCAAAAGGCGGTCTTTTCCCTTGTCATCCGTACGCGTCTGGCGCCCGATTCCAACAGCAAGCTGATGGGTCTGTACCGTTCCAATGGCGTGTACTGCACACAATGTGAAGCGGAGGGATTTCGCCGGCTCACCTATTTCCTCGACCGGCCGGATGTGCTGGCCGTCTACACAACACGTCTCGAGGCACGCGTGGATGAGGCACCGCTGCTTCTGTCGAACGGCAACCCGGTTGGCAGCGGCGCGGTCGACGATGAATGGCATTTCGCCGAATGGCATGATCCGCATCCGAAGCCGAGCTATTTGTTTGCCCTGGTCGCCGGCGATCTTGAGGTGGTGCAGGACGGATTTACGACCTGTTCCGGGCGACCGGTCGATCTGAAAATATTCGTCGAAAAGGGCAAGGGACGCCGGGCTACCTACGCCATGGAAGCGCTTCAGCGATCCATGCGGTGGGACGAGGAGCGCTTCGGGCGCGAATACGACCTCGACGTGTTCATGATCGTTGCGGTTTCCGACTTCAATATGGGCGCCATGGAAAACAAGGGATTGAACATTTTCAACGACAAATATGTCCTGGCGGATCCGGAAACTGCGACGGACATGGATTATGCCAATATAGAAGCGATCATCGCCCACGAGTACTTCCACAACTGGACCGGCAACCGCATCACCTGCCGTGATTGGTTTCAACTTTGCCTGAAGGAAGGGCTGACAGTTTACCGCGATCATGAGTTTTCGGCGGATATGCGCTCGCGTGCCGTCAAACGGATTGCCGAGGTCCGCTTGCTCAAGGCGCATCAGTTTCCCGAAGACAGCGGTCCCCTCGCCCATCCGGTTCGCCCGGAACGTTACAGCGAGATCAACAATTTCTATACGGCGACGGTGTACGAAAAAGGATCCGAGGTGGTCCGTATGCTCTCCGTCATTCTCGGGCGTGAGGGTTTCCGCAACGGTCTCGATCTTTATTTCGACCGACATGACGGTGAAGCTGCCACCATCGAGAACTTCATCGCTTGCTTCGAGGACGCGACGGGCACCGATCTGTCGCAGTTCGCGCTTTGGTATCACCAGGCCGGCACACCGGCGGTTACCGTTACGACCCGCTACGATGAAGGCAGCGAGGTCTGTACACTTCTGCTGGAACAGACCGTTCCGCCCACGCCGGGTCAGGACAGCAAAAAACCGATGCACATTCCGTTGAGCGCTGCCCTCTTTGTTCCGCCAAGCTATTCGGTCACGCACCCGGAAGCAGGGGAACAGCCGGTTGCCGAAGAGGTTTTACATTTGACCAAGCGGCGCCAGGAGTTTGTCTTCAACGGCGTTCCCAAGAGGCCTATCGTTTCAATTAACCGCGGCTTTTCAGCGCCGGTGAACATCATCTACCAGCAATCTTCGGAGGACCTGGCACACTTGGCGCGGCTCGAAACGGACGCTTTTTCGCGTTGGCAGGCGCTTAACGAATTCGCCGTGCGCGTGCTGATCGCCGCCGCCGGGCGTTTCCAAAAAAACGACGATCCCGAAAGCGATCCGATGCTCGTGGACAGTCTGCTGACGGTGCTTCGGGACGAAGCGCTGGAACCGGCCTTGCGGGCGCACGCCATGACGTTGCCGGGAGAAGCCGATATCGCCCGTGAGATCGGTGTGGATATCGATCCTGATGCCATTCACGCGGCACGCGAGTGGCTGCTGCGGTTGATTGCCACGGCCGGCGCGCAATCATTTGCCGGCGTGATCGAGCTCCACAAGCCGGCAGGTCCCTTCCGGCCAGATGCCGACAGCGCCGGTCGCCGCGCACTTTATCTCGTGGCGCTGCGCTATTTGGCGGCTCACGATCGCAACGCTGACGCCATCCTGGATGCCTATCGCAACGCGGACAATATGACCATTTTGAGTGGCGCGCTCAACATCCTGGCGCATGACTTTGCCGGCAGCGATCAGGCGCTGGAGGCACTCGATCGGTTCGAAAAACACTACCACCAAAATCCGCTGGTCATTGACAAATGGCTTGCCGTGCAGGCGACCGTGCCCGGCGCCGCGACGCTGCAACAGGTTCGCGAACTCATGGGCTCGAAGCATTTCAAGGCCGATAATCCCAACCGTGTCCGGGCCCTGATCGGCAGTTTTTGTTCAGCCAATCCAACCGGTTTCAACGACGCAGGTGGCGACGGCTATCATTTCCTGGCCGAACAGGTCCTTTCGCTCGACAAAGGCAATCCGCAATTGGCCGCACGGCTCCTCACGTCGATGCGTTCATGGCAATCGCTGGAGCCGGGCCGGCGCAACAAAGCCCGGCAGGCCCTGTCGTCCATTGCCGCAGAAACGTCCCTGTCTACCGATGTGCGCGACATCACCGATCGTATGTTGAACTAAGGTCTCTTGTGGATCAGCAGGCTGTTTCGCAACTTGTGCATTGACACGTCTTCGGCTGTGGTCGGGCCGAGATGAGACAAAGCGATCTTGTCCCGTTTCCTAATTACCGCGCTGCAACATCACTGTTTGCGACTCGAATCTGCTTTTTTCGTCGCCAGATCAATAAATTAACAAAGTGCTAATATTAGCTCTGGACAACGCGAATCACCTTTGATTCATTAGGGTAGATTCGAGCGGCGGCGCCGAATCACCAGGAAGACAAGGGCGGATATCATGGCAGAGGCGCGACGCGTTGGCGCAGCTGACGGGGAAGATTTATCCGAAACAAAGACCGGCCAACGATGGCGGTCGGATCTGGCTGGGCACGCGAAATTGTTCGCCAAACCGGCCTACAGTCGACTGATCAAAGCCGAACCGTTTCTCAAACGATCGATACCGGTTCTGATCGTGGCTTTCTTGTTGGTGGTCGCCGCTGCCCGCTTTGCCGAATTGATCGAAAAGCGAAGTGAACTCGAGGCGGCTGCTGAACAAGCTACGGCATTGATGGCGCTGACCACTGCGGCGACCCTGTCGCAGGAACTCAACGCTGTCGAAAAACACCGCCGCTGGCAGGTTGAGATTCAGATTGGTGAAGCGCTGCCGCCCCATCTCATCACCAGCGGAGGCTTTGTGTTGGTCGCCGGGCAAACTGGTCGGATTTTCGCGGCCAGTGCGTACGGCGCACCCTTTGTTGGCGAGTCCATCGATCACCTGCTTCCGGGAATGTCCCCCTTGCGCCTTTTCGGCACCCGGGCCGGCGTCCAGTCCATCACCATTCGCGGCCGATCCTATTTCGCTTCGCAATCCCATCTGCCCGGCGGCGTGGGCACAGTGACCGCGCTGGCTCCAAAAACCGATATCGTTGACTCCTGGAAGCGGGAGGTATCCCTCAACGTCACGCTGTTTACGGCGACGTCGAGCATTCTACTCGTCATCCTTTACGCCTATTTCACCCAGGCATCTCGCGCCCGCGACGCGGATGAGATCTACCTTGAAGCCCATCACCGCGTCGACACGGCGCTTTCCAGCGGGCGCTGCGGCCTGTGGGACTGGGACCTGGACCACGGTCGACTATACTGGTCGCGGTCGATGTACGAGATCCTCGGTCAGCCGCCGCGCGACTGTGTTCTCACATATCGTGACGTCGGCCACCTCATGCATCCCGATGACGAGAGCCTGCATGTCGTGGCGAAATCCATCGTCGACGGTTCGGCCGTGGAAATCGATCATGTGTTCAGAATGCGCCACGCGCAGGGCCATTACGTGGTTCTACGGGCACGCGGCCAAATCACCCGCGACGGAGACGATGTTTCGCATCTCATCGGCATCGCGATGGACGTGACGGAACAGCAAAAACTGGCACAGCGCTCGGTGGAAGCCGACCAGCGCCTGTTCGAAGCCGTCGAAAGCACATCCGAGGCGTTTGTTCTGTGGGACCGCGACGATCGGCTGGTCATGTGCAACTCCAACTATCAGCGCACGTTCGGGTTGCCCGACGCGGCCGTGGTGCCCGGCACCAAACAGAATGAGGTTCTCTCCGCGGCCGAACGGCCCGTCATCAAGACACAAATGGCGACCGCGGAGCCCTCAGGCAGTGCCCGTTCCATGGAGGTGCAACTGGCGGACGGACGTTGGCTGCAAATCAATCAACGCAGCACGCGTGACGGCGGATCGGTGTCCATCGGCACCGACATCACGCAATTGAAGCGGCATCAGGACCGGCTTCGCGAATCCGAACGACGGCTGATGGCCAGTATCGGTGACCTCTCCGCCTCGCGCTCGACGCTCGAGGAGAAGACCATCGAACTCAGTGAACTCAACGCCAAGTATCTTGCCGAGAAGGACCGCGCTGAAGCCGCCAACAAGGCGAAGTCGGAATTTCTCGCCAACATGTCGCACGAACTCAGAACGCCGCTCAACGCCGTCATCGGCTTCTCCGAAATCCTGCAGAACCGGATGTTCGGCCCTTTGGGGTCGGAGAAATATGCGGAATATGTGGACGATATCAACAGCAGTGGAAAGCATCTTCTAGGTGTCATCAACGACATCCTCGACATGTCGAAGATCGAGGCCGGCCGGTTGCAGTTGCAGCGCGAGGTCATCGATATCGCTCCACTGATCGAAGAGACCATCCGTCTCATCGCGGTCCAGGCGGACAGCAAATCCTTGCGGGTCGAATCGAAGATCTCGGCTGGCTTGTCGCTCCACGCCGATCGGCGGGCGGTTAAACAGATTCTGCTCAACCTACTGTCCAATGCGCTCAAGTTTACCAAAGACGGTGGCCGCATCGCGGTGCGGGCACGTCGGCATTCGGGGGCGGTCACACTCACCATCGAAGATACCGGAATCGGCATTCCGAAATCGGCGATGAAAGTGATCGGTCAACCCTTCGAACAGGTCCAGAACCAGTTCTCCAAGAGCAAGGGAGGCTCGGGGCTTGGACTGGCGATCTCCAGAGCCCTGGTGTCCCTGCACGGTGGTATCATGCGGATCCGTTCGCGGCAGGGCATCGGGACAATTGTCTCCGTACGGCTTCCGATCACCGAGAAACACCACAAGCCCACATCCTCGATGTGAGCAAGTCGGCAGCGAGGTTATTGCACCGAACCGTCTTGCGCTTGCGGCGCGCCGATGGTGCGGGTGAATATGTCCCGGACCGCATTCGACGTGTCGGAGACATGCAGTTGCAGTCTGTCAATGTCCGGAAAATCGCAAATGTTCAGCAGCAGTTCGCGAAAGGCTGCGGGCGCCTGCGGCGGATCGAAGGTTTCGGAAAGGCACAGCCGTGTGATTTGCGAAATTTCCTGATAAAGCGCCAACGCCTCGAGTAAAGTCTTGGTCTCTCCATCGCCCAGTTGCGATGGCGCCAGTTTACGCAAGACGTCGCTTGTGCGTGTTCCGACGTCTTCGGCATTGACCCCGTTTGTGGTTGCCATGAGCCGCAAAAACTGAGCAATGAACTCGATGTCGATTATACCGCCGGACAGCAGCTTGAGGTCCCACACACTGGCCGGTGGCTTCTCGGTTTCAATGCGCTGCCGCATGTCTGCAATGTCGACCGCAATCTTCTTCCTGTCCCGTTTGCGGTCAAGCACCGAGTTGACGATGTCCATCGCCTGACGCGACAGTTCATCATCACCCGAAACGACGCGGGCTCGGGTTAGCGCCATGTGTTCCCACGTCCAGGCCCCCTCCGCCTGGTATTTCTCGAAGGCGCGGATATGCGTGGCAACGGGACCCTTGTTGCCAGACGGCCGCAACCGCAAATCCACTTCGTAAAGCACGCCTTCGGCGGTCGGTGCGGACAGCGCTGCGACCAGCCTTTGTGTGAAACGCGCATAATAACGTGGCGCGTCGATCGGCTTCGGACCATCCGATTCCAGGCAGTCCTCGTCGTGACTGTAGAGCAGGATGATATCGATATCGGATTCGGCCGTCATTTCGCGACTACCGAGCTTGCCCATGCCCAGTATGGCGACTTTCCCCCCTGCGAGACGGCCGTGTGCCTTGGCAAGTTCGCGCTCCACCGCCTGTGTCGCGACGCCAATGATCAGCGCAGCGAGATCGGAGAATGCACGCGCCGCCCGGTCGCCGGAAATGCTGCTCGTCATCAGTCGCATACCGATCAGAAAGCGCTGTTCTGATGCGAATATGCGCAGCCGGTCGAGGATTTCCTCGTACAGGAAATCGCCGTCGAGGAATTCGTCGAGGCGCTTGCCGAGATAGGCGCGGGTCGGCAGTTCCGCCAGGAGCGTCGGATCGAGCATGCCATCAAACACATGCGGTCGCCGGCTGATCACATCGGCCAGACGCGGCGCCGAGGCCATGACATTGACAATCAGCGTCAACAGCCCCGGATTGTTGCCGAGCAACGAGAAAAGCTGGATTCCGGACGGCAGACCCGACAGAAAAGCGTCAAACCGCAACAGCGCTTCATCGGCGCGTTTGGTGTCGGCAAAGGCTTGCAGCAGTTGTGGCATCAATGCGGTCAACTGTTTGCGTGCCGTTTCAGTCTGGGTGGCGCGATAGCGCCCGTAGTGCCAGGTGCGGATGATACGCGACACGTCCGAGGGACGTTCGAAGCCGAGACCGCCCAGAGTTTCGAGCGTGCCGGGATCGTCATCATCCCCGGTAAAGACCAGATTTCCGGCGCCACTGGTCAGTCCCGCCTCGTTTTCGAAAAGAGCCGCATAGTGCTGCTCCACCCGCTTGAGAACCGCAGCGAGTTCCTGCGATAAATCATCGATATGCGCATACCCCATCATCAGGGCGATCTGCTCCAGCGCGGCATCATCTTCCGGCAGCACATGGGTCTGCTCGTCCCGCCGCATCTGAATGCGATGCTCCAGGTCGCGCAGATACCAGTAGGCCTGCAGCATCTCCTCTTCGGTCTTGCTGTTGATCCACTTGGCCTCCGCCAGTTTCGCCAGCGCATCCTCGGTGGCCGGTGCGCGCAGCTCGGGCATGCGCCCGCCCGCGATCAATTGCTGTGTTTGCACGAAGAACTCGATTTCCCGAATCCCACCGCGTCCAAGCTTGATGTTATGGCCGCGAACCGCGATGTCGCCGAACCCCTTATGGGCATGGATCTGGCGCTTGATCGAATGAATGTCGGCGATGGTCCCGTAGTCGAGGTACTTGCGGAAGATGAACGGCGTCAGTTCGCGTCGAAACGCGTTGCCGGTATCCAGGTCACCAGCCAACGCTCTTGCTTTGATAAAGGCGGCGCGTTCCCAGTTTTGGCCCCTTCCCTCATAGTAAAGCAACGCGGCCTCAGTGGAAATTGCCAGCGGCGTCGAGCCCGGGTCCGGTCGCAGGCGCAGATCTGTCCGGAAAACATATCCGTCTCGTGTCCGCTCCTGCATGACGTGGACCAGGCGCTTGACGATGCGGGCGAAAACATCTCCGGTCGCGTCGCGATCGGCAACGATGTTCCTGCCGGGATCGTAGACCGCGACGAGGTCGATATCTGAGGAGTAGTTGAGTTCGCTGGCCCCCAGTTTGCCCATGCCGAGGATCGCAAGTCCGCTGCCGATGCTCGGGGAACCGATGTCGGGCAGCGTGATTTTTCCAGCGTCGTGAGCATTCAACAGCAGATGATCGACCGCCGCCGAAAGTGCGGCCTCCGCAAAGGCGCTCAGCCATTCGGTGATCCGGCGCGTGGGGAATAGGCGCGCCAGATCGTACAGTGCGAGCGAAAAGGCAACGTCAGACTTGTGCCGGCGCAAGCGCTGCATGAATTCCGGTTCGCGCCCAACGGTGTCGTGCCAGGCATCGCGCGTATCCCCGATGATTTCGGTGAGCAGACCCTGCGGCTCGGACGTCAGGGCACGCCACACACAGTCCGGGCGTCGCATGGCGATGTCGGACAGATACGGCGACAACGCCAGCGCAGCCAGCAACAGCTGGCGCCCGGGTGATTCCACCTGGAGAAATTCGGACAATTCAGGTTGATCAGCGGCAGCCTGCAAGAGGTCGTCCAACGATCTGTTCCCGGCGTCCGGCGTCGGTGCTCTGATTGGCACATCAGCGCTGCTTGCGAGGTCCAGAAAAGTTGCCGCCATTCGCCGATCCTAGAGTAAGTTGCGGCCAGAATGAAGCATCTGACCGCGGCGATTTTGGTCGCTGGCCAGTCTTGACTAATGCGCGTTGACAAACACCATTCTTGCGCTCAGGCCGGTGTCGGCTTTTTCAGGACGGGCAAGGTCCAGCCTTCCACCATGCATCCCCATGATCGCCTTGACCAGGCTGAGTCCCAGACCGGTGCCGGGTTTGCTGCGGCTTTCGTCCAGGCGGAAGAACCGTTTCACGACATCTTCCCGCTTCGCTTCAGGAATGCCCGGACCGTTGTCGCTGACACTTAAAACAATATCGCCGGCCTTCTTCTCCAACGCGATCATAACCCGAGGATCGCCGGTCCCTCCGCCGTTGGCGTATTTGATGGCGTTGTCGAGCAGATTGCTAATCGCCTGACCGATAAGTTCGCGATTTCCCGATACCGATACACCCTCATCGATCTTCGCCTGGAGCACAACCCCCGCTTCCTCGGCCACCGGTTCGTAAAGCTCCTCCGCATCATGCGCGATCTGCGACAAATCGAGGGCGTTCATCTCGGCGACGGCCGACCCGGACTCGACGCGTGAAATCATCAACAGAGCGTTGAAGGTCCGGATCAGTTGGTCCGACTCCTCGATCATCTCCTCCATGGCATGTCGGTAGCTTTCAACATCCTCCTGTTTCGCAAGGGCCGCCTCGGCCTTGTTGCGCAATCGTGTCAACGGTGTTTTGAGGTCGTGCGCGATGTTGTCGGAGACCTGGCGCAGACCTTCGTCAAGTTTCTGAATGCGGCCAAGCATCCTGTTCAGTGACGTCGACAACCGGTCGAACTCATCGTTCGATCCGCCCACTGGCAGCCTCTGACCGAGATCGCCAGCCATGATCTTTTGTGTTGCCTGAGACATCTGGTCGATGCGCTGCAACGCCCTTCGGCCGATGATGAACCAGATTAAGAGTGCACCAACGACCATAATGCCAAGTGCCATGGTCAGCGAGCCGCGGACGAGTTCCCTGAATTTGGTCGGCTCCCCCAGATCGCGGCCAACCAGCAACCGCATGCCATTGGGCAGAAAGATCACCTCCGCCAGCGCCGTGTGTCCCGGGGTGCCCTCGGGCTGGTAGAAGCGACGGTATTGAAATGGTCGCTCTGTCCAGCCTTCGCGATCGAGCACGCCAACCTGCAGGCTCTGCACATTTCCGCCAATGATTTTTCCGTCGGGTCCAGCAATCGTATAGAGGTTGGCGCCCGGCTCGCGCGAGCGGCGGTCGACATGACTGACCAGAACGGTGATTCCACCGCGCCGATAGAAGCTGCCGAGGATCTCCAGTTCCTCCTCCACCAGAAGCCGCGTCTGGTAATTCGAGATCGAGGAGAAAAGCGCCGTGACATAGACGACGAGCACCACCGCGCAGATGGCAAAAAGCGCCAGATAAAGCGCGGACAATCTGACGGCCGTCGTGCGCAGCGCAACTCCGAGGCGGTTCATCACCGACAATCCCGGCGTGCGTGTATCAGAGCTGGCCAGATCGAGGAATCACCCCGACTGCGGAACGGCAAACTCGACAATCGCATGCTCCGAAAACCGACCACCATGCTTCGGATCTCGCCTCAATTGTCCGCCTTGAGTATGTAACCGGCGCCACGAACCGTGCGCAGCAATGCCTGATCGAAACCCTTTTCGATCTTGGAACGCAGTCGGGAGATGTGCACATCGATGACATTGGTCTGCGGATCGAAATGGTAGTCCCAGACATTCTCCAGCAACATCGTGCGGGTGACGACCTGTCCGGCGTGTTTCATCAGATACTCGAGCAGCCGGAATTCTCGCGGCTGCAACAGAATACGCTGACCTGCGCGATGCACCTCATGGGCCAGCCGATCCAGCTCGAGGTCGCCGACCCGGTAGACCGTGTCGTTGTCACGCGTGCCCTTGCGTCGCCCTAGGACCTCGACACGGGCAAGCAGCTCGGAGAAGGCATAGGGTTTCGGCAAGTAGTCGTCGCCACCGGCCCGCAGGCCAGTGACCCTGTCGTCGACCTGGCCGAGCGCCGAAAGGATCAGCACCGGTGTGTCGATCGATTTTTCGCGCAGCGCGCTAACGATGGACAGGCCATCGCGCTTTGGCAGCATGCGATCGATCACCATCACGTCGTAGGTGTTTTCGGTTGCCATGTGATAGCCGATTTCGCCATCACTGGCGTGGTCGGTGACGATGCCTGACTCATTGAATGCCTTGACGAGATAGGCCGCCGCCTCGGGATCGTCTTCAATAACCAGAATCTTCATGTCCGGTATATTATTCAAATCTGCCAACGAAAAATAGGTCATTGCCGTCACCGGCCCCGAGTGGGGAAACGCCGAAGCGATCCCCTGAAAAGGTGACAGCGGGCCGATGGGAGACCCGCTGTCCACAGTATCGGGCGGTTGGCCGGGGGCGACATTAATGACCGCCCACCCGATCTGCTCAACCGACAGCGACCGGCAGGGCTACAAACCTGTTGCTGTCGTCCTGACTCAACTGGAACAATACCGCCTTACGACCGGAGTCTGTCGCGTCTTTGACGGCCGATTTGATGTCTTCGGCCGTTTTGACATCGGCATTGTTTACCGCGACGATGATGTCCCCTTCTTGTATTCCCCGCTCGGCGGCGACACTGTCCGGCTCGACACCGGTCACCATCACGCCCGAACCGCTCTCCGACGGCATCACTGTCATGCCGAACTCCTCAAGCTCCTCGCCATTCAACGAGTTGTTCGGCTGTTCGTCAATAGCGGCCCGGCGCGGTTCCTTCAAGGTCCCGATCTCAACGGTCACGGTTTCCGAACGACCCTGGCGCCAAAACGTGATTTCGGCCTCTTCTCCGGGGTCAACACTAGCTATACGGCGGGCAAGGTCTTTTGGATTATCAATTGCCTCACCATTGACAGCCACGATCACATCACCGGCTTTCAGGCCAGCCGTTTTCGCCGGCGAATCATCCTGCGGTTCGGAGATCAGCGCTCCCTTGGCCTCGGCGAGGTCCAGGGACTCGGCAATGTCTTCGGTCACGGGTTGGATCTGTACACCCAACCATCCCCGCTCGATCGTGCCATCGTCCATGAGATCGGCAACGACTTCGCTGGCGAGCGATGCCGGGATGGCAAAAGCGATACCAACGTTGCCGCCGGACGGCGAGAAAATGGCGGTGTTGACACCGATAACCTCTCCTTCGAGATTGAAGGTCGGACCACCGGAATTTCCGCGATTGACCGCTGCGTCGACCTGAATGAAGTCGTCATAGGGGCCGGAACCGATGTCACGCCCGCGCGCCGAGACGATACCGGCGGTGACAGTGCCGCCCAATCCAAACGGGTTGCCTACGGCGACGACCCACTCGCCAATGCGTGTGTCGTCCTCCTCGCTGAAGGCGACATAGGTGAACTTGCGATCCGCATCGACCTTGAGCACTGCGAGGTCGGTGCGCGCGTCGGTACCGATCAACTCGGCATCCAGTTCGGTGCCATCGTGCAGGATGACCGAATACTCACGACCATTCGCCACAACATGGTTGTTGGTAACAATGAAACCGTCTTCGGTGATGAAAAAGCCTGAGCCTTGGGAAACCGGATTGGCGCGGGGCCTGTTGGGACGTTGGTTGCCTTCGTCGTCACGGCGGCCAAAACGATCGCCGAACTCGAAGGGTTCCCGTTCGCCGAATTGGTCGAAGAAACGCCGCATCGGATGATCGTCCGGGAGGCCTTCGAGATCGGGAGCGTTAAACTGGGAGGATACCGGGCGTGCATTCGATTTGACGCGCACCGAAACGACCGCTGGTGAAACGGCCTCCACGACATCCGCAAAGCCGGGTACCGGCTGCGTTTCGACGCTCACGGCATCGGCATAGGCGGATTTGATTTTGGCGGGAATACCCGTTGCCAACATTACAGCTGCGACTCCGAACACGGCTGTTGAGGTCAACAGGCCGAAACGGGCAGCGCGGGAGCTCTTGAAGGGCATGTGGCTGTCCTTTTATTGCTTGTTTGCCCGGACGCGCCGCGCGACCGGGTCATATCGTCTTAAAAGAGATAGGAAGGGCCACATTACCGTTGCCTATCTAAAGCATGAATTATTTGTAATCTTTGCCTTCACCGCAGGCGTTAGGAAAAGGGACGGCGACCACCGTTTTTAACGCCCGAAAAGCTTAAAACTTACACGCATATCTCAAGATAACTATTTCTAAATACGACTCTTTTCTGCCAGATGTGTCTGAACACATTTCGGCATTACAGCTCACTTTCCGCGACTCGTGTCACGACTTTGGCCCCACTTTCAAGCGTCCGGTGTACCGGGCACTTGTCCGCAATCTCCTCAATCTTTTCGCGCAGCGTGTCGGGGACCTGCCCCTCGATCGTAATGGACCGTTCAAAGCGATCGATTTTGCCGCCTGCCTCACGTTCCGATTCGGTACATTCGGCACAATCGGCGGCATGGATCTTTTCATGAGACACGTCGACGCTGATGCGTCCGAGATTCACCTTTTTGAAGTTGGCGTACATGCGAAGGGTCATTGAGGTACAGGCTGCCAAGGACGCCGATAGCAAATCATAGGGTGACGGCCCCGAATCCAGCCCTCCAACGCTCACCGGTTCGTCGGCGAAAAGACGATGACGGCCGGCCTGGACTGTGTTCTGAAATTTGCCCTCGAGCGTTTCCGAGACCCGGACCGCCTGGATCGTCGTTTCGTCCTGCGGCGAATCCGCCCGAATGTAACGGGACGCCCAGGTGGCGATCATCGAAGCCGCATAGGCCGCGTCATCCGCCTTGCTGACCAGGTGGTCCGCCTTGTCGAGCGACACAAAGCTCTTCGGGTGCTTCGCGGCACCGAAGATTGTCGATGCATTTTCGATACCAACCGTATCGTCGATCGGTGAATGCAAAACCAGCAGCGCTTTTCGCATGGTCGCGATGCGATCCACGAGCACGGCTTCACGGACATCCTCCAGGAATTGCTTGCGTATGGTGAATGGTCTGCCCGCCAGTTGTACGACCGCCTCGCCTTGCTCTTCCACCTCGTCGAGCGCCGTACCAAGGTTGTGCAGAACATGCGCCGTGTCCGCCGGTGCGCCGATTGTGGCGACCGCCCGCACCTCTGGAATATCCCCGGCCACCGCCAGCACCGCAGCGCCGCCCAGTGAATGTCCGATCAGAATGGATGGCGCTTCGAAGTTGTCCCGCAGATATCCGATGGCCGCCTTGAGATCAGCGACATTGGAGGAAAAATTGGTTGACGCGAACTCGCCTTCACTGGCGCCGAGGCCGGTGAAATCGAACCGTAACACGGCGATACCGGCACGGGAGAGCTCTGCGGCAATGCGCTTGGCGGCGAGGATGTCTTTGCTGCAGGTAAAGCAATGCGCAAAAAGGGCATAGGCCCTGACTGTGCCCGTCGGCATGTCCAACCGGGCCGCCAGCCGGGCGCCCGAATAACCGTCGAATTCGGCTTTGATCGATGTCGCCGTCATGGCTCCCTCCTTCCGGTTACGTCAGGTCACTGCTCGACCGTTGGGAAGGACGTTATCAGCTATCGCGATCACGCATGTGTAAAATGTTGTCGATTTCCGATTTCTCCTCGGTCGACAGAACCGTCTGTGCCGTGTGCCGGTTGCGCCGTCCCACCACAAGAGCGACAGCACCACTCGCGAGCACAATCAATGGAATGCCCCACAGAAGCAGAGTCTGTGCCGTCAGTCTCGGCTTCAGCAGGACGAATTCCCCATAGCGTGACACGACATAATCGACGACTTCGTCATCGCTGTCGCCCTCCACCAACCGCTGGCGGACCAGAACTCTGAGATCCTTGGCCAGGGCTGCATCGGAATCGTCGATCGACTGGTTCTGGCAGACCATGCATCGCAGACCGGCGGAGATGTCCCGCGCTCTCTGTTCTAACGCCGGATCGTCAAGTATCTCGTCTGGCGTGACCGCCAGGGCCGGGTTTACGGCGAGCGCCCAGAAGCCGATCACCGCTGCGCACAGGAACCGAATCATGTTGCCTTCACCGCTGCTGCCTCCGCACCCCGCGCTTTGCGCGCTGCCGGCGCACCGACCCTCAGCCGCCGGTCCAAAAGCGACACGATACCACCGATCGTCATGATGATTGTGCCAAACCAGATCAGCGTGACCCAGGGTTTCCACCAGATCCTCACCACGGCACCGCCCTGATCGACCTCGTCGCCAAGTGCCACGTAGAGCTGGCTCGGACCGCGTGTCAGGATACCGGCCTCAGTCGTGGGCATCTGTCGTGCTGTGTAAACGCGTTTCGCGGGAACAATTTCGTCAATTCGTTCACCCTCGCGCAGAACGGTGAAGCGTCCCTGCAATTCGGTATAGTTGGGACCCTGATTAGGTCGCATTCCATCGAATTGCAGCGTGAAGGATCCGGAGCGGATTTGTTCACCTGGACGCATCGTCACCACCGTCTCGGTTTCGAACGCTGTCACCGCGACGATCCCGATAACCGACACACCCACCCCGAAATGCGCCAGGGCGGTGCCGAACGCCGATCGCGGCAGGCCGGTCAGACGAAGCCAGGCGATTGACGGTTTAACCTTGCCGACACCCGCCCGCATGGCCAGGTCGGTGATACTCCCAGCCATCAGCCATACGCCAAGTGCGATACCAAGCGCGGCAAGCACCGGCGCACCCGTGGAGAAGTAGATCACCGCCAGCGCGACAATCAACGCTACTCCCGCAGCGAAATACAGACGCTGGCAAACGGCCCAGAGGTCGCCGCGTTTCCATGCCAGCAGCGGTCCGAACGGCACGGCCAGGAGCAACGGGACCATAAGCGGCCCGAACGTCAGGTTAAAGAATGGCGGTCCGACCGAGATCTTTTCACCGGTGACCGCTTCAAGCGCCAGCGGATACAAGGTGCCAACGAGAACGGTTGCCGTTGCGGTGGTGAGGAAGAGATTATTCAACACCAGCGCACCCTCGCGCGAGATGGGCGCGAAGATCCCTCCCTGATTGAGGCTTTGGGCCCGCATAGCGAAAAGGAACAACGCACCACCAATAAACAGAACAAGGATAGCCAGGATGAAAACGCCGCGCGTTGGATCGGTGGCGAAGGCATGCACCGATGTCAGAACCCCGGAGCGGACAAGGAAAGTACCAAGCAGCGAGAGTGAAAACGTCAAGATCGCAAGCAGCACCGTCCAGATCTTGAGAGCTTCGCGTTTCTCCATCACCAACGCCGAGTGCAAAAGCGCCGTGCCTGCAAGCCAGGGCATGAATGAGGCGTTTTCGACGGGGTCCCAGAACCACCAGCCGCCCCAGCCAAGCTCGTAATAGGCCCAGTAGGAACCCATGGAGATTCCGGCCGTCAGGGTTGTCCAGGCTGCCAGGGTCCACGGCCGGACCCAGCGGGCCCAGGCAGCGTCGATGCGACCCTCGATAAGCGCCGCGATGGCAAAGGAGAAGCAGATCGAGAAACCGACATATCCGAGATAGAGCAACGGCGGGTGGATCGCCAGGCCGACGTCCTGGAGAATTGGATTGAGGTCCCGGCCCTCAATCGGCGCCGGGCTGAGGCGCGCAAACGGGTTGGACGTGAGCAGGATGAACAGAAGAAAAGTCGTCGTGATCCACGATTGGACCGCCAAAACATTGGCTTTGAGGGGCGCCGGCAGATTGCCGCCAAAGACGGCGACCAGCGCACTGAAGAATGCCAGGATGAGAATCCACAGCAGCATCGAACCCTCATGGTTCCCCCAGACGCCGGAGATCTTGTAGATCATCGGTTTCAGCGAGTGCGAGTTCTGCCACACATTGGCGACCGAGAAATCGGATGTGACATAGGAAACCGTCAGCGCCACGAAGGAAAAGAGCACAAGCAGGAAACACGCAATGGAAGCGGCCGGGGCGAAGCTCATCAGCCCCGGATCAAGCCGCCTGGCGCCGATGATGGGCAATACCGATGCCAGCAGCGCCGTCGCCAGGGCAACAACCAGGGCATAGTGACCGAGCTCAACGATCATGGTCTACTCCATTCCCTGCCAATGACCCTGCTCTTTGAGGCTTTCGGCGACCTCGCGGGGCATGTAGTTTTCATCGTGCTTGGCCAGCACGGTGTCCGCTACGAACACCGACCCGCCCGGATTGAACGTGCCCTCCACGACGACGCCCTGCCCCTCGCGAAACAGGTCCGGAAGGATGCCATTGTAACTCACATCAACCCGATGGGCTGTATCCATGACCGCAAATGACACCGTCGTGCCCTCTCCGCGCACGACCGATTCCTCGGCCACCAGTCCGCCGAGCCGGATCCGTGTGTCGGGTCTGACCGGTTTTTCCGCGACATCGGTCGGCGAATGAAAGTAGACGATCTGGTCCTGAAGCGCGAACAGGACCAAAAGAACCGCGGCCGCGATGACGCCAAGACCGCCACCGATCGTCGCCAGTCGTTTTTGCTTCCGAGTCATTCCGTCATTTCCGTTGTATCGAGACCCAATGCGACCGCCAGTTCCACCAGCGCCTGACGCTGTCCGGATTCCTCGGGAAAGGCTCTGAGCGCGTTTTCGAATGCATCGGTTGCCTGCTGCGTCTCTCCAAGAACCATGTAGGAGCGGATCAGACGCAGCCAACCGTCCAGATCGGAAGGATCTTCCTGCAACCTGGCGTCGAGCCCGGCGACCATACCTTCGATCATATCCCGGCGCTCCTGCTCTGTTAACGCCATGGCCGCTTCGACGTCTCCGGCATCCGGTCCCCTGAGCCGTTGCATCTGGAAGCGTACAGCCTGCATCCAGGGCGCGTCCGGCGGCGACCGCTCGGCGATCTCGCTAAACGCATCGTAGGCTTCATCCGTGCGGCCCTCCTGGGCCACTGCCAAAGCCATGAAGTAAGATGCAAAAGGATTGTCGGGTTCGGCGTCAAGCACCGCTTGAAATGCGGCTTGAGCATCGGCGGTAACAATGCCTCCAGCCCTCGCGTACAGAACCTGGCCCAGCCCGGCCTGCCGCGCTGGTGACGAGCCCAACAGTCGAATGGCGTTTCGGAACGCGATCTCGGCCTCACCGAGACGCTCGAGACGAAAGTAGATCGGTGCAAGCACATCCCAACCGCGACCATCGTCCGGATTGTTGGCCAAATGGGCTTCGGCCTGCGCAACCAGCGCCTGAAGATCCTGGTCCTCACCCGTCACGGGCGGCGCGAATTGTCGCGCGGCCAACGGCTGAGACGGCATGCCCGGATTGCCGGTGGCCAGATAGCCGACAAGCGACAGCAGGGGCAGGCCAACAATGACCGCGATCCGGCCGTACAGCGCAGCAGAGCCGGACAGTCCGGATCGACGCTCGGACTGCTTGGAGGCTTTGATTAACCGACGGCCGACTTCCGCCCGCGCAAACTCGGCTTCGTCCTCGGAAATCAGATCGCCCGAAACGTCCCTGTCGATCTCGCGCAGCTGGTCGCGATAGACCTCCACGTCAAAGTCGACGGCATCCGCGTCGCCGCCAGAGCGGCGTGCCAGCGGCACCAGCAGAACGATCGCGACAGCCACCGTAATGAAGGCGGCCAATATCCAGAACAGCATTGATCCCTGATAGGTTGACCTCTACGCAGCCACCCCTGCCCTATTGGGGCCTTGGCCGCGTCTCCGACCGGTCCCCTTATCTATTGGAATTCAGGCCGCTAGACAAGCGGCGTCCAACTGCCGTCATCGTTGCGACAAGCCGTTCCGCGCGACGTCGTCGACTGCCCGTCACTGTCGATTTTGTGCACGTATTGCCGGCAATTCTGGGATCCGACCTGGTAGGGTTGCGCCGCGTAAACCTCACCGGAAACATCACCCCGAGCGCCCCGCCATGCGACGATCTGACCACTCGGTGCCACCTCAAGCGCGCGATACTCCGCCTCCAGCGCCCGCATCCTGTCCTGGTTGGAAAGTGAGGCGTCGACGGCCGGATCGATGATGCCGCCATTCAACGCGTCGATAACGGAATTTTTACCGTTGCTGGCCGGAACGAACGCGTTGAGAACATCGGTTTGACTCGACTGGCTTTGGCAGCCCGCGACAACCAATAAGGTAGCTACCAAAACAACTGCGGCTTTCATGGCCATAGGTTTCCCGGATTGACGACTGGACAATTCCTAGCAGTCCAATGTGGCGGTGTTTTGTTGATCATGGACAGGAATGATTAACGAACCGCCACTGGCAATTGCAATACCACCCGCAACCCGCCCAACGAACTCCGGTCCATTTTGACGGTTCCGCGATACTCACCGGAAATCTCCTTAATGATCGACAGTCCGAGGCCGGTGCCGGGTTTTGATTCATCGAGCCTTTTGCCCCGTTTCATGGCTTCCGCCAACTGATCGTTCGCCATGCCCGGCCCATCGTCTTCGACCACCACCCATATCCATTCGCGCGCGCCTTCCGCGGCCGCATCCAGTTCGGTCTCGACCGACACACGGATTACACCGCGGCTCCACTTGCCGGCGTTTTCCAGCACATTGCCGAGCAATTCCTCGACATCATGCTGCTCCATGGCCAGATCGGGAGGATCCGCCGGCAGCCGTGTTTCGAAATCTATCTCGGGATGCAAACGCTGCATGACCCGCACCAGCCGCTGCAACGTTTGCCCGGTGTCGCAGCGGACAAGCACGGAGTTTTGTTGCGCAGCGATACGGGCGCGGTCGAGATAGTGCTGCACCTGGTTCTGCATGGCACTGGCCTGTTCTTCGACAAGCCGCGCCTGTTCGGGCGCCATGCTACGCGATTCGTTGAGCAGAACAGCAATCGGTGTTTTCAATGAATGGGCCAGGTTTCCGACCTGCATACGCGCCCGTTCGATGATCCGTTTGTTGTTCTCGATCAGGGCGTTGACCTCACCGGTCAGCGGTTCGATTTCCCGTGGAAATGTACCTTCCAGCGCTTCGGTTCGGCCGGCCCGGATCTCCTCCAGTGACCTGCGAATGCGGTCCAGAGGACGAAGGCCAAACAGGATTGCGATGGCGTTCACCAACAGGCTGCCGATACCAAACAGCCCAAGGAACAGAAAAAGCTGACGCGAGAAGGCGGAAACGTCGGTGTCGATATCCCCTTGGTTGCCGGTGACGCGGAACCGTGCCACCTCGCCGTTTTCGCCAAGAAGCACCTCTGTTTCGGATACCAGGACTGCGCGGCCGTTGCTGTCGTTCGACGGATAGACACGCTCGTACCTGTCGTTGAACGGAACTGCTCCCGTATCCGCGATCGCAACGGCGTTGCCTCCCAACGAAACGGACGCCAGTTGCTGAGGTTCAGCGCCGTCGATGACGTCGACAATCCAGTACCAGCCGGATTCGGGCTGGCTGAAGCGCAAATCACCCAGCTGCGGTGTCCCGACAAGCTGGCCGCCCTCACCCAATGAAACGGAATTGATGACATTATAGAGCTGGGCGCGAAGCAATTCGCGAAAACTGCGCTCCGAACCATTGCGGTAGAGTGCCGAAATCAAAAGGGCTACGACGAAAAGCGCAATAACCGCCCAGATGCTGGCAATGATCAGGACGCGCGCCGTAAGCGAGCTGGGGATGCGATCCCTAATCGCCATCTTCCGGCGCCTGGATCCGGTATCCAAGACCGCGGATCGTTTCGATCATATCGACACCGATCTTTTTTCGCAGACGCCCGACAAACACTTCGATTGTGTTGGAGTCGCGGTCGAAATCCTGATCGTAAAGGTGTTCGACCAGTTCCGTGCGAGAGACCACCTTGCCGACATGGTGGACGAGATAGGACAGCAGCCGAAATTCATGCGAGGTCAGTTTCAGTGTCTTGCCGTCAACGGTGGCTTTCGCCCCGCGGGTGTCGAGGCGGAGCGGGCCACAGACGATTTCGGACGAGGCGTGTCCGGCAGCCCGACGGATCAGCGCCCGAACGCGCGCCATGACCTCTTCCACATGAAACGGCTTGGCGACGTAGTCATCGGCACCGGCGTCAATGCCGGCAACCTTGTCGCTCCAGCGATCTCGGGCAGTGAGAATAAGCACCGGCATGGCCCGGCCGGCGGCACGCCATTCCTCCAGAACGGAGATGCCGTCCATCTCGGGTAAGCCGATGTCGAGAATCACCGCATCGTAGGGCTCGGTGTCACCGAGAAAATGCCCTTCGGAACCGTCGAAGGCACGGTCGACAACATAACCGGCTTCTTCCAGTGCGTCCGATACCTGCCTGTTTAGGTCCTTATCGTCTTCAACAACGAGAATGCGCATGGTTTCCGCCCTGCGGGCTAGCGTTGGTGATCACGGTCTCGCATTGACCGTCATCCGGCGGCGCCGCTTGCCATCGGAATTGCTTGCCAGCACTGTAATCTTGCACACTGGCTGTCCGCCATTGTTTGATACAGTCACGGAGAGCAGTTCGCCATTCGTTTGTGCCAAAACCCGCTGCACGGCCGCCGAACAGTCGACATTTCCCTGGGCCCGTACCGCATCCGTTGCCAAAAACAAAAATGGCATAGATATCAGTGCTTTGAGTATTGTTCTTCGCACGCTATGTTTCATTTTCTTCCTTACGGAGCCCGGCTGGATACCACGTATCCGCGAGACAACCGCCAAATTCGAGTCCTTTGTTGCGGCGCATACCCGGTCCGGGAGGCCACAGTTCCGTGTTGTCTCCTATCTACACCGGCCCGTCTGAACTGCAAATGAACGGCGATCATGGAAGGTTTTCCGAGCCTTCCGGGAGCTCGAACGGCCATGTCACGATGTGATCTTCGAAGTCCTCAAGCGTCAGCCCATCCTCCGGAACGGTTCGGCCCCGCACCGAAACTCCGGCCAGGTGAACCGTCTCCGGATCGCCGGATAGGAGCGGATGCCACCAATACAGGTCACGGCCTTCGGCAACCAGTCGGTATCCACAGGTCGGCGGCAGCCAGGTCAGAGTGCGGACCGACTCCGGTGTCAGTCCGATGCAGTCCGGCATTTCCGACTGGCGGTTCTCGTAGTCGCGACATCGGCATTTTTCGGTATCGAGCAGACGGCAGGCGACGTTGGTCCAGGCGATCTGCCCGGTGTCCCAGTCTTCCAATTTATTGAGACAACAGCGACCGCAGCCGTCACAGAGGCTCTCCCACTGCTCCGGGCTCATATCCTCCATCGCGGTGGTCTTCCAGAACGGCTCGGCTTCGAGGGTGTCGGTGCTCGTGTCCGGTCGTATCGTGGTACTGCCGTTCAGCCTCACTTTTTGTTGCAAGTCTTGTCCTTCGCGCCAATATACGCAAAACATGCTATTCCTGAGCCGGGCGGGCATCCGTCCAGCGTCTGGGCGTTTTGACCGCTGCCCGCTGGGCAGTCAATAGCCGGAAAAGATCGTTGCAGGACCCATTCAACCAAACAAACCGGCCACGCAGACGCGGCAGCAGGCTGATTCGGCTCGATGCCTGGATCGACTCGACCCTATGGTCGGCTGCTTCACGTTTCGGTGAGACCTGGGAAGAAATCAACATCTTCTTCCGCCGGTTCCGGGTCCGCGGTTACAAGAAGGCGCTGGTTGAGCTGACCGGCGAAGCCATGACGCTGGGCGCTGCGGGTGCCGTCTTGATGCTGGCGCTGGCGCTGCCGGCATTCGACGAAATCGATGACGATTGGCGCAGCCAGGAAGACTTTTCAGTCACGTTTCTTGACCGCTCCGGCAACGAGATCGGCCACCGTGGGATAATGCATGAGGACTCGCTACCGATCGACGAACTGCCCGATCACTTGGTCAAATCCGTTCTGGCGACGGAGGATCGGCGGTTTTTTTATCATTTCGGCATCGATTTCATCGGCCTGACCCGTGCCATGACCGAGAACGTCCGCGCCAACTCTGTCGTCCAGGGCGGATCAACCATCACCCAGCAATTGGCTAAAAACCTCTTCCTATCCAGTGAACGGACCATCGAGCGCAAGATCAAGGAAGCCTTCCTGGCGCTTTGGCTGGAGGCCAATTTCACAAAGAACGACATCCTGCAGATGTATCTCGACCGGGCTTATCTGGGCGGCGGTACCTTCGGCATCGCGGCGGCAACGCAGTTTTACTTCGGCAAGGAGGTGACGGATGTAACGCTTGCCGAATCGGCAATGCTGGCCGGTTTGTTTAAAGCGCCGGCACGCTATGCGCCGCACATCAACCTGCCGGCGGCAAGGGCGCGGGCCAATGAGGTACTGACCAACCTTGTGCAGGGCGAGTTGATGACCGAAGGGCAGGTCATTGGTGCGCGGCGCAATCCGGCGAGCGTTGTTGACCGCGGCGGTGTCGACGCGCCGGACTATTTCCTCGATTGGGCCTTTGAAGAAACCAAGCGCATTGCGCGCGACTTCAATGATCAATCGTTGATCGTGCGTACGACGGTCGACATGAGTCTGCAAAGGGCCGCAGAAGAAGCGCTCGAGCAGGGGCTGCGCCAGCACGGAAAGCGCTACAGGGTCGATCAGGGTGCCATCGTGCTCATCGAGAACGGCGGTGCTGTCCGGGCCATGGTTGGCGGCCGCGACTACGGCGAAAGCCAGTTCAACCGGGCGACCCGCGCATTGCGCCAGCCAGGCTCCTCGTTCAAGGTCTACGTCTATGCGACGGCGATGGAAAACGGCTTCACTCCGGAGTCTACCATCCGCGATGCGCCGATCACATGGAATGGCTGGTCGCCGCGCAATTACACACGCGGCTATGCGGGACGGGTCAACCTGACGCGGGCCCTGGTCAAATCCTATAACACCGTTCCCGTTCGACTGGCGCGCGACCACCTGGGCACCGATACGATCGCCGATACGGCGCGGCGTATGGGAATCGAAAGCCCGGTACGCGTCGACAAGACGATGGCGCTTGGCACCTCGGAGGTAACCGTCCTCGATCAGGCAACGGCCTATGCTACGCTTCCGGCAGGTGGTATGTCATCCAACCGCCACGGCATCACCCAGATTATCAACTATGCCGGCGAAGTGCTCTATGACCACAGTCGTGATGCGCCGGCGCCGGAACGGGTGCTGTCGGCCGACGCGACAGCGGCGATGAACAAGATCATGTCGCAGATTCCGGAGTGGGGGACCGGGCGCCGGGCCAAGCTGGAGAACATCTCGACCGCTGGGAAAACCGGCACGACCCAGTCTTATCGCGATGGTTGGTTTGTCGGGTTCACCGGTAACTACACCGCGGCGGTGTGGTTCGGAAACGACAACTACAGACCGTCCAATCGCATGACCGGTGGCTCGTTGCCGGCGATGACGTTCAAGGAACTGATGGCGTTTGCCCATCAGGGCGTCGAATTGCGCCCGATTCCGGGACTGGAGCCGCCTGAAGACGACGCGCAAACCACCGGCCAACAGATCGCCGCAATATCGATGCTCGACGAGTCCGGCGCGCCGGTCGGCCGGCCGCGTGTGTTGTCGAGACACGCAACAGAGCTGCTCCGCGACATGGTCGATCAGTTCGCCACGGCGCCTTCCCTGCAGCCGCAACCTGCTGCCGCAGCGCAGTCGGCGCAACTTCGACCAACCAATTCAGACTGATCGCTTCCACCACCAATACCTTATCGACAGACATTTGAACTCAGTCACCGGCTCCTGCTATGTCTCGGCATCGGCAGCAACCTTAAAGAGTCGCTTCTTCGGTGTTTCGTGTTCCTTTTTTAATAGCCCTGATCCTGGTGATTGCGTTCGGTGGCGCGACCGCCAGCGCCATTTATGCGCTGCGGGCGACGGTCGGTTTCGGATCCATTGATATCGGTCCGTGGAAGGCCTGGCCGCTGGCCCAGACCGAAAACGCCGATCCCTATGCCAAGGCGCACCGGGCGCGTGCCGGTAAACTGCTTCTCGGCCAAGCGGAGGGCCTTGCGTTTGTGGCTACGAACGACAGTAACGGAGACGCTCTCACGACAGATTGCCGTTATATGGTGCGAGGCCGCACGCCACAGGCACGGCTTTGGACTCTGCATGCGACAGATGCGAATGACGCGCTGATGCAGATCGACCGCGGCTTTCCCCAAGCCTATCCCTCGCAGAGCGTGCTGAAGGACCCGGCGGGTATCTTCGAGATCGAGATCGCCAACCGCCCAGCTGCCGGCAACTGGCTGGCGGTCGCAAAAGGCAGTATGCCTTTCAAACTGGTTCTGACGCTGTTCGACACGCCAACGGCGAGCAGCTCGCGGCTCATCGACCTCTACATGCCGGATATCGTCAGGCTGGGTTGTGCTGATGATTAGGCTGCTGTTCGTCGTTGTCGCCGGAGCAGTCGGTGGGGCCCTTCTGCATATCGTTATTGTGCTGGCCCTGCCCGCCTACGCCGAACGTGACGTCTGGACCCGCATAACTGCCCTCGGGCCAGTGGATTTTTTTCACGTGCTTCCAGCCAATAAAGTCGACGGTCTGACATCCGCGAATCCCTTTATGCGGGCCGCGGTCTGCCGATTCGACATTACCGAGGAACCGGTCCGGATCACGGCGTCCGGCACGACACCCTACTGGTCTCTGGCAATCTTCGACCCCGATGCCAATGAAACCTACAGCATGAATGACCGCATCGCGACTGACGGTGTGCTTGACATCGTGATCGTCACGCCGCTGCAGATGATCGGCTATCGCAAGAACCTGCCGGAGGATCTTGTCGATTCGGTTATGATCGAATTCCCGGATGTGTCCGGATATATCGTGTTGCGCACGGTCGCGCCGGACAGGAGCTGGGAACCCCTTGCACGCCAGTTCCTTGGCGAGGCCATCTGTCAACCCGTTTCAGCGTACTAGAACGGTCGCCGTCGCGCGCTCACCGCCCCTTGATGCGGCGGTCCGGTTCCTTGCCCGCTGGTTTTTCCGACTTGTCGCGTTCGTAGCGCACACCGGTGAATAGAAGGATGGTGGCGCCTGAACCGATAGGAACGAAGGTCCGCTCCTTCCGCCGGCCTTTCGCCGCCTTATGCAGATGTATGACATTCGCCATGAGACATCCCCAGATAAGGACAGGATGCCCCGCTCGGACGGTGGTCGAGGCAATAGGCCTGCCGGTTCCATCTACTGTCGACAGCGGTACACAACGTAAGCGCGATACACCGCGCTGCGGGTGATACGAACAGACGAACCCTACTTTCCGTGCGAACAGGCGGATTCAAGCAGGCGATAGTTAATAGTTCGCTAAAGGTTTGCTTCTAGTTTGAGTTATCATCACGTCACGCGTATTCGGGTACAGAGTATTGGATCGTTTCCGCGACCTGGAAAGTGTCGGAGAATCCGGTCGGAAGGACGCAGCGTTGCTGGCGGCGATCGCGGGATTCGAAGTCCTCGCCTACCCGGCTCCTCGGGATCTGCAGCAGTTTTCCAATCTGTTTCTGGGTCTGTTTCCACATGTTGCAGACGATACCAGACGGATTGCCGCAGCAGCGCTTTCACGTCTGCAGAACCTCCCGGAGACGGTTGCGGACTGCGTCATTGACCAGCCGATCGAAATTGCGGCACCTTTCCTGGCCTGCAACTCCGGTCTTAACGACCGAATGTTGCTGCAAGCGGTTGCTCGCCATGGCATCGCCCACGCGCGTGCAATCGCGCGACGCAAATCTTTGTCCAAGGTTGTTGTCACAGCGCTTGTTGAACTCGACGACTCCTCCGTAAACAGATCGCTCACCGTTCGCGGCACCGTCGAGAGCGACGGCAGCACCATAGCGCAAGACCGGTCGCGGAACGAGGAGCAGTTGCGCCAGCGCCTGAAAACGATGGCCCTGGAAAGACGCAAAGCCCGATCAGGCAGCGATGCGGATCAACGCGCCGTGCTCGGACACCTGCTGGCGCAACAGGCACCGAGCAGCAGGCGGCGGTTTGCCGAATGTCTTGCGTTGGCCTTGCGCAGCGATAGCGGTCTGGCCAAACGCATTATGCTCGATCCGTCGGGACGCCAGTTGGCGATGGCGCTGCAGACCCTTGGTTTGGGAGAGGTTCACGCGCTGGCCTGCCTGGAGGGCGTGTTTCCCCATTTGGCGCGAGAAAACGAGGGCGTCCGTCTCTCCCGGCTGCTCTTGCGTTCATGCGACCCGTTTGAGAGCCGTCAGAAGGTAGAAGCCTGGCGACGCGCCAACGCAGTCCACCAAAAGCCTGTGCACCAACCGCATATGGTCGACCTTCCGGGCCGTTCCACACGCATACCGCAGCTCCAGCAGCGCCCCTCGGAGGCGCGAGAGCGCATCGTCAAGTCGCCCCCGTCTCGCCGGGCGTAATGTCGAGATAGTCCTGCGGCTGCTCGGTTTCGATCTCTACGACCCAAAAGTCCGGATCGAAGTCGGCTTCCCGTGCCAGCAGTCGATCAATCTCACCGCCATCTGCGGCAACGATTCGTGGCTCGAAGCGGCGGTCGTCCGGTCTGGCGGATTCAAACAGGCTTTGTGGCGCTGGCGCCAACAGCGTTTGAGTCCCGTCGCGCCGCAGCACGCGGACGAAAACCGCTCCGGCCTCCGCCGCCCCGATTCGCTCGACGACGGCATAACCGCCTTGGCCAAATACCCGGCGTACGAGTGCCCTCACCCAAATCTCGGACGTCAATCGCATATGGATGATGATCCGGTTATGTTGCTACAGGGCGCCGATTTCCCGCAGTTTTTCAAGCACCGCAGCATCAGGCTTCCCGGTGACCGGCAATCGATAGTGTTTCTGGAAATCAGCTATAGCAGTTCGCGTCTGTTCCCCGACGATACCGTCGACGTCAATGTCAGCATAGGCGATGTTGCTCAGGCCCTTTTGAATACTGACAATCAACTCGCGATTCGACGTGGGCTGCGGCTGTGTGGGCGCCGTCGGAGCCGAGGACTGAGAGCGTGCCCAGATCGGTGACGTGTCGGCCCTTTCGGGCCCATTCGCCGGGCGGGCCTGCGGGGTCGGCGCCGACTGCAGGTTCCGCAACGACATATGCACCAGCAATTCTTCCGTCGGCTCGCCGGTCGGGGCGAGACCGGTCTGTATCTGGTAAATTTGAATGGCTGTTCGGGTTCTTGGACCTAGGTTGCCGTCGGCAATGCCAGAATAAATCCCCTGATCGCGCATCGCCAGCTGCAGTTGAAAGACGGTGTTGTTGAGCAGCGTCGGCGGCGTCTCGGGAATGCTGGCGGTGCTTTGCGGATCACTGTGCTCGATTCGGAAAGTTGTAACCCGACGATCGGGAATCGGTCCTTCCTTGGGGAACTGGGCGGCGACATCCTTGGCTTCCCGGGTGACGAACCATGGGGACGGGTGTTTTTCCGGCTGGTGCATCGCGTTCAACGTCACATAGCCGAACGTCACGACGATCGCGACCAAGCCGCCGGCGATGGACGGATGGCGCGAGATGACGCGACCGAGCGGTCGAACGACCGCAGACACAAGCTTGCGGCCGGTGGATGGTTCAGGCCGTTTTCGCCCGGGCATGGCCCCCCCTTCCGTCTTTCCAGGAAGCCGCGGCTAGTCTTGGCGGGAATTCCAAATTGGTCGCCGGATCCGGGTGCTGGTCCGACCTTTGCCCGTGCGGCCCATTCAGCGGCAATTCAATCGACACCGTTGTACCGATGCCGGGCTTGCTTTCAATCGAAAATCGTCCGCCATGCAGTTCGACAAGCCCCTTGACCAGACTGAGGCCGAGTCCGGTTCCCTCGTACTGCCGCGCTTTGTGTGTCTGGACCTGCACAAACGGAGCGCCGATCTTCTGCAGGTCGTCTTCGCTCATGCCGATACCGGTGTCCGAAACGCTTACCCGCGTGAAACCGTTTTGATCCGATGCATCAACTGTCACGATCCCACCGTCACCTGTGAACTTGATCGCGTTGGCCATCAGATTGATCAGGATCTGCTGTACGGCTCGACGGCAGGCTGTCAGCCGGACATGGCCCTTGGCAACCCGTGTGTTCAGGATGATTTTTTTATCGCGCGCCTGCTTGCCCAGCATGGCCTCGCAGTCACGAATCACCTCGCGGATGTCGAAAGGTTCGAGGTTCAGCTCGTAGCGACCAGCCTCGATTTTGCTCAGATCCAACATCGAGTTGATCACGTCCAGGAGGTGTTGGCCGGATTGACGGATCAAGCCAACATATTCGGCCTGTGTATCGTCAAGCGGCCGGCTGCAATAGTCACTGGTGAGTATGTCGGAAAAGCCCAGAATGGCATTGAGAGGGGTGCGCAGTTCGTGGCTGACGGCCGCCAGGAAACGGGTCTTTGCTTCGTTGGCCGCTTCCGCTTCGCCGACCTTGCGCGCATAGGAACTCTGCAGTTCAATCTCTCGCGTGATGTCGCGCGATTGCGCCATGAAACCGGTGAAACAACCGGCACTGTCGCGCAAGGCAGCGAGCTGGATCGACCAGTGACGAAATTGCTCCTCACCCGCCCCACCGTCCAAACAGCGTAGACGCACAATAACCGAGCAGGCCTCGTGCCCCGTTCTCAGACGGTCGACCGCCTGTAGAAACTGCAGTCTGTCGGAAACATGGATCTGCTCGATGAACCCGGCGCCGGAAAGATCGCCGACATGGTCAAGCAGCTCCGCAGCACCATTTCCGTGGGTGGAGCGCAGGTCTCCGCGTTCGTCATGGAATGTCACCAGTCCAGGCAGCCGGTCGTATAGTCCAGACGTATCGCGGGCGTCGGCGGTCGCGCCCGCCTTCTCTGCCTTGGGACGCCGATACCCGACCGCGAACAGGCCGTACAAGGCAAGCGCAAGGACGCTGGTGAAGGAACCAGCACCGGTAGGGCCAGATGCGCCGATTGCCGGGGCAAACGATGTCATTGATGCAACACTCACCAACGTCATCAGCATGGCTGCGACGCCCAACCAGACGGCGCGGCGTGTCTTGCCGAGAATCATCGCCTCCAGCGGCAAAACAACGCTCCAGGCCAGAAAGGGCGACAGAAGGCCTCCAGTTGTTGTGGCCAACGCCACGAGGCAGCCGGCGGCGCCGAAGAGTCCCATGGCGCCCGTCGTGCGGCTACTTCCGGTGAATGCCAAAAACCCGATCAACAGAAGCGGCAGTGCGACGGCGACCATGACGATAGGCACCAGTTGCCAAACACTGAAGTAGGGCAAAAGGATGAGCGGAAGCGCCGTCATGCACAGCAGTGCCGCGACGGTCAGATGCATCAGAAGCGATTGATGCTCCCGCCGGCGATCATCATCCTGAACATCCCGGTGTATCCAGGTCGCTGCCAGTTGGCGGAATTTACCGACAATTTCGCGTGCTGAAACGTTCTGAAACCCAATCGCCACTTTTTACTCAATACGTATGTTGTTTCGGCGTCTGCAGAATCGCAAATCGGGCTTAAGGAATAGATAAAGCATGACCATTCAACGGCTCCAATCGGCCCCGGCGACGCCGTTTGGAGCGAACCGCGCCGCATGGTTAGTTGTTCGTTACCGGTACGCGGCAGCGGAAAGACAATCTTTAGACAATTGCCATCTTATTGCGGGCGTGTTGCTTTCGGCCGGAGACCTTCATGCGATTTTTGATCAAGGCCATCTTCTGGTTTTCGTTGGTTGTGCTGCTGCTCCCGGAAAGCGTCAGACACGGCTCCAAACCGGAGACCAGCGCCGCCGCAGTTGCAGCACCAACCATCAGCGAGAAAGAAGCTCTGGCGCGCATTTCCGCGATCTGCGGTGAGCAACCGGTGCTGTGCCGCCAAACTGCGGAAGCATTGTCGAATCTCGATATCCAGAGCGACGAAGGCGCAAGGCTCGCGCTCAATATCATCCTTCAGGCCGCAGCTTCAGATCCGAAGCAATAATCCGCAAAGCCTGCATCTCACGCTTTTTTTCGTGCGTTGCCACCCTAACTTGCCTATATCGGACCGCGATGGCGTAATGAGGGTCGACATGGCATCAATCGAGCAGATCATCGACGATTTCGAGTTCCTGGATGACTGGGAGGATCGATATCGCTACGTCATAGAACTCGGGCGATCGCTCGAGACCATGCCGGACAGCGAAAAAACCGAAACCAACAAAGTACAGGGCTGCGTCAGCCAGGTATGGCTGACCTGCTCCATCGACGATCCCGATCCGGAAGACCCGATTCTGCACTTCAGGGGCGATTCAGATGCGCATATCGTGCGCGGCCTGGTCGCCATCATGTTGGCCGCCTGCGCCGGCAAGCGCGCCTCCGAGGTCATCCAGCTGGATGAAAGTGCCCTATTCTCACAGCTGGGTCTGATTGAACACCTGACACCACAACGCGCCAACGGGCTGCGTTCGCTGGTCAAGCGGATGAAGTCGGAAGCGGCCGCGGTGATGTCCAAGACCGCAGTGAGCTGAAACCTCTCGCCGACGCATGTCGCCGGTTCTGTGTGCCGGTGATCGGCACGAAAACGCATCGCCTCTTGTCATAGTTCCCACAGAAGCCGCCTATTGGTGCTGCCAAAAGGGAGGACCAATATGCGTGTGGTGATAACGGGTGCCGCAACCGGGATCGGATTGGCGACGGCATCCCAGCTTAAGGCTTCCGGTGCGGAGGTGGTGGCCATCGACATTGCCAGGCCGGCCGACGGGGTCGACCGGTGGATTGAAACGGACCTGTCCGATCCGGCGGCTATTGGGGACGCCGTGGGTGCACTTGAAGGAACCTACGACGCGCTGATCAACAACGCCGGTCTGCCACCGCGCCAGGGACTGAGCGAAAAGATCCTCGCCGTGAATTTCTTCGGTTTGCGGAGGATCACCGAGGCGATGCTGGCCAAACTCGCGCCGGGTGCCTCGATCGTCAGCACGGCATCCCGGGCCGGCGCCATGTGGCGGCAGAACATCGATCAGGTGAAACGTCTGATGGTCCTGAATGACGACAGCCGTGTCGGCGGGTTTATCGAGACCGAGGGTATCGACCATGTACGCGCTTACGACCTCTCGAAAGAGGCGGTTATCGTCTGGTCGATGGCCCAGTGCGAAAGGCTTATCGGCCGCCAAATGCGCATCAATACGGTCAGCCCGGCGGCCGTTTCGACAGGCATTCTGGACGATTTCAAAGCGGCATTCGGCGAACGGGCCGCAAAGGCCATTGCCCGCGCCGGCCGGCCTGGCCATCCAGAAGAGATCGCCGCTGTCATATGCTTTCTGGCTCGGCCGGAAAGCGCTTGGCTCAAAGGGATCGACATAACGGTCGATGGCGGCATGACCGCGATGGCGCAATGCGATCAGGTGAATCTCAGCGCTTGATACCGATTGCTCGTTATGCGACGGCTGCATCGTAACGGACAAGATCGGCGTTGATGGCCTCCGTCGCAAGCCGGAGCGCCGGAAGAAACTCTGTCACGAACTCGGTGTGCTGCTTGTAGGTCCTTGGCCACAGGATGGAGAGCGCGCCCAGAGGCCTGTCCTGGTGGCGGATTGTCAGGGCGATGGCGGCTAGACCATCGTCCAGCACGGTTTCGCCGAGGTAATGGGTCAGCCGGATGCCGTAACCACGTTCACGCGTCTGCCTGATTTCGTCGAGATACTCATCGAAGCTCAAGTTGAACCGGGCGATTCCCCAAACCCGGTCACCCTGAGTCGCCTGATGCAACTGCTCAATCGCCGCATCCCGCATGGATGCTAGACAGATCATGCCCGTTGCCGATCCAAAAATGTTGAGCCTGCGATTGACCAGTCCACGGTACAGGTGGAAGGGACTGAGTGGACGTGTCGAGTCGACGATCCGCATATTGTGGCCATCGATGATGTGCACGTCCGAAGGCCAGCCGATGGATTTGGTGAGCTCGATGGCGTGCGGCATGGTCACATCGACAAGCACCGCAAGCTCGGCCGGAATGGGCGCCCCAGCGCTGGCCGGCAGTGTGATGTTGATGCGGTAACGTTTGTCGGCCAGCGATCGGCGTACCATGCGCCGGCGCATGAGTGTGCCCAACAGGCGTCGAATGGTTGACTTGGCTATGCCGGTCTCGCGATGCAGATCGGCCAGCGAACTGGCGCCATTGCGAGCCAGGACCTCGAGCAGCATTATGCCGCGGTCCAGGGACCGGTTTTCGAGTTTCGTCAAAACGGGCCTCCCTTGTTGAGAGTGTGCCACTCAGCGGCACGTTTTACCAGTGCGCGTTGCGCGACGGTCGACGCTCATGCAGGATTTCCAGGCATTCAAAAGGGTGCGCTGGGAGGAAATCAGGTGCAGACGTTTGTCAGCCGGTTCGCCGATGTGGTGGCCGCCGCCTTGGCGGTCTTTGCGATCTATGTCGCCGGTTTCGGAGTCTTTGACACGATTATCGTCTACGGGACGACCGTGCTGCTCGGGGTTGTCGCCGGCTTTCTTGCTTTGGCTGACAGATCGAAGGATCGCGACGGCAGCGGAGAAGGCGACGGGCGGCGCGGAGCGCTGGCGACGTACCTGAACGTTGCCCTGATGGTGGTGTTTGTCGCTCTGGTTTGGCGCTGGTCCGGCATCATGCTCGAGCAGGAAGAGTTCTTTATCGATATCTCCCGCACCGATATGGCGCTGGCATGGGTCGCCTTTGCGCTGATTGGGTATCTCACATGGCGCCATTTCGGTGTGCCCATGGCGGTGGTCTATTTTGGCATCATCCTCTTTGCCCTGGCGCCGCACGCTTTGGGCGGCGCTGGCCTTGTCTGGTCCAGCGTGGCTGACCGGCAGTGGTTCACCACCGATGGCGTCTTCGGGCGCCCGGTGCAGGTTGTGTCAACCGTGGTGCTGATCTTCATTGTGTTCGGAGCGATCCTGCAGGCCTCCGGTGCCGGCGCCGTGTTGCTAAAAATCGCCTTTTCGGCGACCGGGCGCTTTGCCGGCGGACCGGCACACGCCTCGATCCTCGGCTCGGCGCTTTTCGGCACCATGTCGGGCGCAGCCGTCGCCAATGTGGTGTCAACCGGCATCTTCACCATTCCGATCATCAAGAAGGCCGGTTTCAAGCCGAAATTCGCCGGCGGTGTGGAAGCTGCCGCCTCGACCGGCGGTCAGATCATGCCGCCAGTCATGGGAGTCGTCGCTTTCATCATGGCTGACGTGACGGCGATCCCCTATTTGCTGATCGTGGTCGCGGCGATCCTCCCGGCCCTGTTTTACTACTTTAGCCTGTTTCTGGTGGTACTGATCGAGGCACGCAAGCAGCAGGTTGGTGCGACGCCGCGCACAGAACGCGAACCGATCACCTCCAGCGACTGGCTGAAAAGCCTGGCGTTTTGGATTCCGTTGGCGGTCATCGTCGGAGTTCTGCTGACCGGACGCACGCCGCAGAAGGCCGGCTACTACGCAATGATCGTCGCGACCGTGCTTTGCCTTGGCCTGTTTCCCGAGTTTCGCCACCCGAAGAAGTGGTGGGAAGCTCTGGTCCACGCCGGACGCACCGCCGGCACCCTGATGATCATCGTCGCTTCGGTGGGCGTCGTCATCGGCATCGTCAACATGACGGGGATCGGCCTGGCCTTCGCGGATGCCATTCGGGCGACTTCCGGCGGCGATTTGTTCTTCGCGCTGGTTCTGGTGATGATCGGCTGCCTGGTGATGGGCATGGGCGTGCCTTCCGTGACGGCCTATCTCATCCTGGCGCTGGTGATGGGTCCGGTGCTGGAGAACCTCGGCATCCCAAAAATCGCCGCGCACATGTTCATGGTCTATTTTGGCGTCCTCTCCGTGGTGACCCCTCCGGTGGCGCTCGCCGCCTTTGCCGCGGCACCGATCGCCGGCGCCAAACCCATGGAAACCGGATTCGAGGCGGTGCGCCTGTCGATTGCCGGCTTCATTATCCCGTTCGTCTTTGTCTACAATCCCGATATCCTGATCATTGACAGCTTTACCGTTTCCGGACTGGCGTGGGCGATCCTGAGCTTCATGGCCGCCACCTGGTTGATAGCCACCGGTCTCGCGCGGTACGAGGCGGCAGCGCTCGCCCCATGGGAAAGTGTCGTGCGACTGCTCCTAGCCATCGCGCTGCTCACACCCGATCGCCTGTCGACCCTCGTCGCAGGACTGCTCGCCGTCCTTCTGGTCGGCTGGCACAACTATCGTCACATGCAACCGAAATCGCTTCCATCAACAGATCCAGGGAGGACTCCATGAAGCATATCACCACACTGGCGATCGCCACCGCGGCTTCGGTCGCGATAGGCGCTAGCGCCCTCGCCGCCGAAAAGGTCCGCATGGCCACCATCGCGCCGGGCTCATCGGCCTATCTCGTGATGACCACCATGGCCTCGGCCGTCAATGGCGCCCAGGAGGACGTGGAGATCTCCGTCGATGCCACGGGTGCCGCCACCAAGCACATCGTTGAAATGGCGCAAGGCAAGCTCGACGTGGTGATGACATCACCGGCGGTCTACCATTTCATGGAAAACGGCAAGGCCATGTACCAGAAGCTCAGTGCGGCGCCCGAGTTGTCGAAGAATGTCGGCCTGATGTACTGGTTTCCCTATGGGGCCTACCATGTGCTCGCCTATGGCGACAGCGGCATTACCACCCTGGAGGATCTGCGCGGCAAAAAAGTCTTCCTCGGACCGCCTGGCGGCGGTGCCTGGGCCGCGGCCAGCCAATGGGTAAAGGCCACGACCGGCATGGAGCCGGGCAAGGATTTCGAAAACGTCAAAGCCTCCTGGGGCGCCGCGCTTCAGGGTTTCCAGGACCGGCAGTTCGACGTCTATATCAATGGCGGGATACCGCCCTTCCCGCAGGTCGAGCAGTTGGCCCTGACCAGCGATCTGAACGTGATCGGATTGACCAAGGACGAAGTCGACTCGGCGACGGAAGAGATGCTGCAGCCGACCAAGGTGCTGGGCCGCTCCCTTGATGTCATCCCGGAGGGTATCTACGGTGAAAGCGTTTCGTCGCGCGGTGACACGTACACCCTCGGCGCTACGGTCGGTGTCGTCGCCCGCATGGACCTGCCGGAAGACACCGTCTATGCCATGACAAAGGCCTTCTGGGAGAACATCGACGATATCCGCTCAACGGCCCCTTTTATGAACCGGGTCACCCTTGACGGCGCGATGGCCGCCAAAAATGTCAAGCTGCATCCGGGTGCACTGAAGTACTACGAGGAAATCGGGATCGAGATTCCCGATGAGATACGATAGCTGACGCCAACACGCCGGGCCGTCCGACACGGCCCGGCCCCAAGCGGGTGGAGTAGCCGGTGGAACGCCAGACCAAGAACATCCTGTTCATTATGTATGATCAGTTGCGCTTCGATTACCTGAGTTGCGCCGGCCATCCTTTTCTGGAAACGCCACACATGGACCGGCTGGCCGCCATGGGCGTTCGGTTTTCGCGCTGTTATGTGCAATCGCCGGTCTGCGGCGCGTCGCGCATGAGCTTCTACACCGGTCGCTATGTACACAGCCATGGCGCCGCCTGGAACAATTTCCCGCTGAAAGTCGGCGAACAGACGATCGGCGATCATCTGCGGCAACTTGGCATGGACGCATGGCTTGTCGGGAAAACCCACATGAAGGCGGATGAGGAGGGTCTGCGGCGGCTCGGCATCACCCAAGACGGCGTCATCGGCGCCCGCGTGGCAGAGTGTGGATTCGATGTCCATGTGCGTGATGACGGCCTGTGGGCCGAGGGACCGGACGGCTTCTACGATCAGCGGCGCTCGCCCTATAACGCTTACCTGAAGGCAAAGGGCTATGCGGGCGACAATCCGTGGCATGACCATGCCAATTCCGGCGTCGAGGATGATGGCAACATCGCCTCGGGATGGTTGATGCAGCATGCCGACAAACCCGCCAACATCCGTAACGAGGACTCCGAGACGCCTTGGCTGACCTCGCATATGATCGATTTTCTGGGGGAGCGCGAACGGGACGGCAAGCCCTGGCTCTGCCACCTGTCCTATATCAAGCCACACTGGCCGTATATCGTTCCGGCGCCCTATCACAACCTTTACGGACGCAATCAGATCCTGCCGGCGTTACGCCACCCCAAGGAGAAACTGAACCCGCACCCGGTATACGAAGCCTATATGAACAATGCGATCGCCCGTGCCTTCAGCCGCGACGATGTGCGCGATACGGTCGTGCCGGCCTATATGGGTCTCATCAAGCAATGTGACGATGAACTCGGCCGATTGCTTGACCACCTCGAGGCCAGCGGCAGTCTGCGGGACACTATGATCGTCCTCACATCCGACCATGGAGATTATCTCGGCGACCACTGGCTGGGCGAAAAAGACTTGTTCCATGAACAATCGGTCAAAGTGCCGCTCATTGTCTACGATCCGTCACCCGAGGCCGACCCGACACGCGGCACAGTCGACGACCATCTCGTCGAGAGCATAGATCTCGCGGCGACGTTTGTAGTGGCGGCCGGAGGAACGGTACCCGATCACATCATCGAGGGCCGAGCCTTGCAGCCGCTGCTGCACGGTGAGCAGCCGAGCGAGTGGCGCACATTCGCCGTCAGCGAATTCGACTATTCCGCGACACCGGCCGCGGTCAACCTCGGCATCGAGCCGCGCGACGCACGGCTTTTCATGATTGCCGACAAGCGCTGGAAGTTCATGCACGCCGAAGGCGGCTTCCGCCCGATGTTGTTCGATATGGAAAATGATCCCGACGAGTTCGACGATCTGGGAGACAGCCCCGACCACGAGCAGGTCATCGACACCATGTATGAGCGCTTGGCGCAGTGGTCCAGGCGCATGTCGCAACGCACCACCCGTTCGGACGCCGACATCAAGGCGATGCGCGGCAGATCGAGACGCAAGGGTATTCTACTCGGCATGTATGATGGTTCCGAGGTCGACCCTGAACTGACGCAGAAGTATCGCGGTGTGGCGCCGCGCGACTATACCGCGTCGGAATCGGCGGAGTAGACCATGTCGGCGCATCCGGAGCTGGTCCGACATTCGGAAGAATTCCGCAAGGAAATCATTACTTTGGCGCCTGGCGTCTACACGGCGTCCGGATATGCGGCATCGAATGTACACTTCCTTATCGGCGATGACGGGATCCTGGTGATCGATACGACGGAAACCACCCGGGCCGCTGAAAACATCCTGGCGGACATGCGTCAGATCAGCGATCTTCCGATTGGCACGATCATCTTTACCCACTCGCACCGGGATCACATCTCGGGCGCCGCGGTGTTTGCCGATGGCGGCACGCCGGATATCGTGGCAAGCCATCTGTTTTCGTCCGATCTGGTCGACGTAGACACCAGCAAACCGGTCCCGGACCGGGCGATGATGGCCCGCACCCGGCGGCAATTCGGCATGGGACTGTCGTTCCCGGACGAGCGCGTGAACCTCGGCTGCGGCCCCGGCGACCGTCCGATGGAAGGCATGGGCGCCGGCCATTTGCGCCCGACGGTTTGGGTTAGCGCGCCGCGACGTGAAATGCGGCGACATGGTTTCGATCTCGACCTGATGCACGCACCCGGCGAAACACCGGACCATCTGGTTGTCTGGCTGGCCGACCGGAAGATCCTGTTTTGCGGCGATAACTTCTATAAATCCTTTCCCAACCTCTATGCCATTCGCGGTACGCCCTATCGGGATTTCGAGGCCTGGGCGGAAACCCTCGATCTGCTGCTCGGTCTGGGAGCCGAAGTCCTGGCGCCGGGACACTCAAGACCAGTGTTTGGCAAATCCGCCGTGGCCGAGGTGCTGACGGACTATCGCGATGCGATTCGGCATGTGATCGCGGAAACGGCGAAGGGTATGAATGAGGGCATGACACCCGACGAGCTCGCCCATGTGGTATCCCTGCCGCCGGCACTGGCGCAAAAACCCCATCTAAGGGAATTCTATGGAAAGGTCTCCTGGTCAGTGCGTGCCTACTTCGCCGGAACGCTCGGCTGGTTCGATGGCAATCCGACGAACCTGAACCGTCTTTCCCCGGCCGACGAGGCCGACCGGTTCATCGAAATGGCCGGCGGAGCGGGCGCGGTATGGGAAGCGGCAACGGCAGCCGCCGGAACCGGAGATCTGCAGTGGTCTCTGGAACTGTGCGACCGGCTAACGGCGGCGCGGCAGATGGTCGACAAGGCGCGCCTGCTCAAGGCCGAATGCCTCGAACGCCTGGCTGATCAGGAGATCAACGCCACGGCGCGCAACTACTATCTCGTCTGCGCAAAGGACATGCGGCGAAGCGACGGGTCAGGAAGTGGATGATACCATGAAGATTGGTCAGAACCTCATTGCCGAAAGCGGTCTCGATCCGTTCTTCCGGGTCGCCAATTTCGATGCCGTCGGCATGGGAACACCCCAAATCCGCATGGGTGATGCCCTGCGAACCGCTGTCCGGTCACTGTCAGGTTTCCAGAAGGAAGCCATTGTCACCTCGGCCCGAACCGGCCTGAGTTGGCGGCTGGTCAGCGACGAAGGTCCCTATCTCAACGGCCACGATGCAGCACCCTGCCCGCTTGCTTTCCTCACCGCCGGCATGATCGCTTCCTACATGAACGAGATCACCGCGCTCGCAGCAATGCAGGGAGTCGCGGTCCGCCAATTGCGGCTGGTTCAGGACAATTACTACACAATGACGGGTTCGATGCCGAAACGGACCATGGTCGGCGGCGCCTTGCCGGTTGAACTGCTGGTCGAAATCGACTGCCACCTGCCAGATGGCGAGCTCAACGAATTCCTGATGAATGCCGTCCATGCGTCGCCGCTCAACGGCCTGATGCGCGGCCGATTGGACAGCCTGTTCACACTGGCAAAGAACGGCGAAGAGCTGTGGCCGGCAAAAGCAATACCCCTCGGTTCGCCGATCCTGCCGGATCCGGGCGATCAGTTCGCCAGAGCCGCCCCCGATCCGGCCGAGATTGTGCTGATGGAACCGGTGGGTGTCACACCGCGCAAAGCCGTTGCCGGCGGCACCTCGGCGGCGGCATCGAGCCTTGCCGACGAGCAGAACCGCACGCTCAATATCGGGGCCACCTGCACTTTGCGCGAGGACGGCATCAAAGAGATCGTCCAACTCCAGTACAGCCCGCACGGCACCTCTTTCCGGTTCCTTTCCGAAGAAGCTGAAATCAACGGTGGCAGGGGGCGTGCCCCGGACGCGAACACTTTAATCTCAGCGGGAATCGGCTTCTGCTTCATGACCCAGTTCGGCCGCTTCGTGTCGATGCTCAAGCTCGATCTGCCGGAGTACCGCATCATCCAGGATACGCATTTTTCCTTGGGTGGCGCTTCCGGCGGCACCGGCAAAGCCGGTCAGGCCGACCCGGTCGAAACCCACGTCCATTTGACGACAAGCGAATCCGACGAGGTTGCCCGCGAAATGCTCGACATCAGCGAGCAGACCTGTTTCCTCCACGCTTTCTGCCGCACCGACCTGAAAACCAAGCTGAAGGTCCATCGAATATGAGCATCGATGGCAACCCTGATCATATTCCGGTGGTGATCATCGGTGGCGGTCCGGCCGGGCTTTTGCTTTCCCACATGCTTGATCTCAACGGGATCGGCAACGTGGTTCTCGAGCGGCACAGCAAGGCATATGTTCTGTCGCGCATCCGCGCCGGCGTCCTGGAACCAGGATCGGTTAACCTGCTGCGCGAGGTCGGGCTGGGCGAGCGCATGGACCGGGACGGCAAAGCCAAGGACGGAACCGCTATCGTCTGGCAGGATAAGCCGGATTTCTTTATCGACATCGCCCGATGGACCGGCAAGCAGATGATGGCCTACGGCCAGACGGCGATCACCGAGGATCTCTATGCCGCCCGTGAACGCGACGGCGGCCGGATCGTCAACGAGGCACAGAATGTCGCCTTGCACGGGATCGACGGACCGCACCCCTACGTGACCTTCGAAACAGAGAGCGGGATTCATCGGATCGAATGCGATTTCATTGCGGGATGCGACGGATTTCACGGTCCAAGCCGCCAAGCCATTCCGGACGCGGTCCTGCGTATTTATGAGCGCGTCTATCCGTTCGGATGGCTCGGCATTATGGTCGAGCGTCCGCCGATCGGCGATTTCACCTATGCCTATCACGAACAGGGCTTTGCGCTGGCCGCCCAGCGCAACCCGATGCTGTCGCGATATTATGTCCAGGTGGATAGCGGTGACCGGATCGAAGACTGGCCGGACGACCGGTTCTGGGAAGCGTTCCTGGCGCGGTTTCCGTCCGAACTTGGCGCCCAGGTGGTGACGGGTCCATCGATTGAGAAATCCATCGCACCATTACGTTCTTTCGTCGCCGAACCGATGCGTTACGGCCGGCTGCTGCTTGCCGGCGACGCGGCCCACATCGTGCCGCCGACCGGCGCGAAGGGACTGAACCTGGCGTTCTCCGATGTGTTCTACCTCTCGCGCGCTTTCAACGCGCACTACGGCTCCGGCGACAGCCGCTATCTCGAGACTTATTCAGACATGGCGCTGCGGCGGGTATGGGGCGCTGAGAACCTGTCCTGGCGCCTGACCAAACTGTTGCATGTTTTCCCTGACGAGGACCCGTTCGACCAGAAAATCCGGCAGAACGACTACGACACTCTGCTGGAATCCGAACCGGCCCAGCAGGCACTCGCTTATGACTATGCCGGCCTGCCGTTCGAGGACTGACGGGGGTCAGACACCCTCCGGGTCATAGATGTAGCCGATGCCGCGAACGGTCTTGATGATAGCCGGCTTTTCGGGGTTTCGTTCGATCTTGCGCCGCAGTCGCGAAATTCGGATGTCGATACTGCGATCGAAAGGATCCCACGCGCGATCATGTGCCTGTTCGAGGATCTGGTCGCGGTTGAGAACCCGGCCCTTGTTTTCCGCGAAGGCTTTGAGCAGGCTGAATTCCATCGCTGTGAGCGGGACTTCGTCGCCCTCCGGGCCATGCATTTTTGCCGCGCCGATGTCCAGCGTATAGTCACCGAATTTGGCCGTGCCCGGCTTTTCCACATCGCGCTTATGCGTTTCAGACGACACCCGTCGGCGCAAGACCGCCTTGATCCTGGCTTCCAGTTCCCGCAGGTCGACGGGCTTGCCCAAATAGTCGTCGGCGCCCATTTCGAGGCCGATAATCCTGTCGACCACCTCTCCGGCTGCGGTCAGCATCACGACCGGCGTCTGATCATCGATCCGTAGGGCGCGCAGCGTCGTCAGCCCATCCTCCCTCGGCATGTTGATGTCCAGCAGAATCAAATCGATGGCATGCATCGACAGAGTGGTTCGCAACTCCTCGCTGCTGGAGGCCATCGATACCTTGAAACCGCGTTTGCTGAGATACTCCTGCAACATTTCCCGAACATCGAGTTCATCGTCGCAGACCAATATATGAAATTGACTGTTTTCCATTATGCTTCGTCTTTACCGTTCAAAAGGCGGTAAACCAGTTCCCGCAACTCGGCCGGCGAGACCGGCTTTTCCAAATAAGGTCGCCTGGACTCCTGTAGCAGACCCTGCGATGCATGCCCCATCGTGTCGCCCGTGATAAAGGCCGTGCGGTCGAGTAAATCCGGGTATTCGTCCCGGACCACTTCATACAACCCCCGGCCGTCGAGATCCGGCATGTTCAGATCGCTGAGCAGCAGATCGTAGGGGTTGCGTGCGAGGCGATCGAGTGCCTCGACACCAGAGTGTACCAAATCGACCCGGAAACCCTCTTTCTTGAGAATCTCGGCGATCAGTTCGGCCACGTCTATCTCATCGTCGACGACCAGAACCCTTGTGTCCGTGCGGTGTCGACGGGTTTCCTGATGGTCGATTTGGGTATGTTGTGTGCCGCCGGTCACCGGCAGGGAGATGCCGAAGCGGCTGCCCTTCGGCCAGTCCGCGTCGATCCAGATCTGTCCACCGTGGGAATGAATGATGCGATGGCAAAATGCCAGACCGATCCCGGTGCCGTCACCAATGTCCTTGGTGGTGAAGAACGGCTCAAAAATCCGCGGCATGATGTTTTGCGGGATCCCCGGTCCGTTGTCCGCCACAAAGATCTCGATGCTGTCACCGGATTTCCCAAGGCTGGTCGCAACGCATATGCGATCGCCCTTGCCGGTCCCCGTGATGGCCTGCTCGGCATTGATGATCAGATTGATGATCACCTGCGTGATCTGGTCGGCGTCGGCGACGATGTCGGGCAGGTTTTCAGTCAGTTCGCATTCGATCTTGATCGTATCGCCACCGCTGCCATACCCGGCAACATCGACCGCCGTCGAAATGACGGTATTGATATCGGTGTGCTCCATCTTGGACGGCCGTTGACGCGCCATGGCTAGAAACGTCTTAACGATTTTGGCACAACGCTCCGCCGCGCCGCTTATCTTCTCGATCCGCTTGATCCGTTCAGGATCCTGGGCTTCTTCCCGCAGCATCAACGAGTGGCCGACGACAATGGACAATGGATTGTTCAGTTCATGGGCAACACCGGCAAGCAGTTCGCCGAGCGCCGACATTTTTTCGTTCTGGAACAGCATTTCCCGCTGGTTCGACAATTCCTCCTGCAGCGCCAGTTCCTCCGTGAGGTCCCGGGTGTTGGAGACGATCACCTGCTGGCCCCTGAACTCGATCAGCCGCGCCGAGACCGCACCCCAGAACTCACCGCCTTTGGCGTTCTTGAACTTCGCCTTGTGTTCGTTGATCCACCCCTTTTCCCGGAGTTTTTCGATGTATCGATCCCGATCCAGGGGATCGATATAGTAGGCTTTGGAATTGTCGACAGCGCCGAATAGCGCCGTGGTTTCGGGGCTCCTGAACAGCAGGTTGCCGGTTTCAGCATTGGTCATCTGCACCGGAACAGGACAGGCCTCCAGAACCTGCCGGATCATCGCCTCTGCTTCGTTCTGGCGTGTGAGGTCGATGGTGGTGCTGACAATGACCTCCTCGCCCTTGAACTCGGCGAGCCGACCGTGCACGGAAGCGGGGAATGGTTTGCCCGACGCATTCTTCAACGTCAGCTTGAAGTCATCGACACGGCCGTCGGCGAGCAGCGCGGTGATATAGTCAGCCCGGTCGTCGACGCTTTGATAGACCTCGCCCGAATTGGTGACCTTGCCAAACATTTCCGCCGCCGCCGGTGATCGGTAGATGATCTGGCCGTCTCCGACGCGGGTCATAATCACCGCCGCCGGGCTGGCCTCCAGGACCTGACGTATCAGAAGATCGCCTTCGCGTTCGGCGGCTTCGGCCAGTTTCCTGTCGGTGACGTCGGTGCGCGTTACCACAAAGCCACCCAGTTTTGTCGGGTGCACGGAGACCAAGTAATGGGACCCGTCCGTGTGCTTGAGCTCGTAGTCCTGGATGTATTCGATGCCGTTTGCCATCCGCTCCGAGACCCAGGCCTCTTCGCGTCCGATGGCCTCCGCATAGACGCCGCGCCGCGCCGTCTCGCGCATCAGGATTTCCCAATCGAGGCCCGGTTCCAACAGGTCTGCCACCGCATGATTCATTTCGCGATAGCTTTTGTTGCACATGACAAGACGATCGTCCTCGTCATAGAGCGCGAACCCTTCCGACAGGGCCTCAATCGCGTCCCGCAGCATGTCGCGGGCTTTCATCGTGTCCTCGTCAAGCTCCTGCCGGTCGGTCAGATCCTGTACGGCCGCAACGGTGACCGGACGGCCCTGATAGCTGGTCACCGTGCCGCAGATGCTGACCAACACCTCTCGACCGGTTTCGGATCGGGTCCTGACCGGATAGTTCTGTATGGTGCCTTTCGCGTGCAGCGTTTTCAGCAGATTGACGCTGTCTTCCCGTTCGGGAAAAAACTCTATGGCATAGCGGTGGTCCTTGTCGCTCGGTCGAACCCCATAGAGCTGATTGGTCGCGGCGTTGGTGTAGAGAACCTCGCCGGTCTCGACGGAAGCGGCCCATACCGGCAACGGAAGGCTCTCCGTGATGCAGTGCGCCAGGTCCCGGTGCCGTTTTTGCCGGTCGATGTTGGTGCTGATAAACAACCTGTCGCCCTGGGCGCCGGGACTGCTGGACAGTAGGCGCCAGCGACCGTCTGCGGTTTTCGCCTCCAATGCGTGCCCCTCGGGGCGGCACCACATCTCAAGAAACAGCTCTAGGCCACCGTCGGCCGACGCGACTTCGCTTCCATCGATCGTTTCGAATTGGTCCAGGAATCCGCCAAGCACCACGTCACGTGCGACCGTGTCCGACATTGTCGCGATCAGGTCGCTGAACTCGCCGCTGGCTTCCACCAGCCGCTGATTCTGGTCGAACCGCGCGAACGCCGCTGTCGGTGCTACCGATTTGCCCTCGAGAGGTTGATGCCTGTTCATGGGCATTTTTTCTATCCTGCGCGTGTTTCAGTCCTTTTTCAAAGCGGCCGTCAATTGTTTCAATTGTTTCAGCCAGCATCGAAATTCAGTCGGTCGAACACCGTAATTGATTGAAATATATCGATTTAATATATCGAACGCAATTTGTGTCGGCGTTAACAAATGAAACACGGATAGCGCTGTCTTGAAAATCAAACGAAACCTCGTGGCAGCAAATAGACGGTCATCGAAAAGCGACAGGGAACAGTCCGATGAACGTCCAGATCAGCATTGCCGACATCTTTAAGACCCCGGTCTTTGCCTTGCACGCGTCGGCATCAGGCGGCTCGCAATGGGATCGCCTGGTGCAAGATCTCGCCGGTCGGTTTGACGTTATCGCACCCGAACTTCCCGACTTGCCTCATGTTGAAACCGTTGAAGACGACGGCAACCTGGGCGACCTGGCGAGACCGATCATCGACAGGATCGCCGCGTTCGGTCAGCCCGTTCACCTGGTCGGCCATTCGCTGGGCGCCGCCGTCGCAATGCGCATCGCTCTGCTGAGGCCGGACCTGGTCAAGAGTCTGACGCTCTACGAGCCGACCGTGTTCCACCTTCTGGATACAGACGTGCCCGAGGAGCGCACGCAGATCGCCGAGCTACACCAGACCATGCAAACGCTGGCGGAAAGCACTGTCCGCGGATCGGCGGAAACCGGTATGTGTGCCTTTGTCGATTTCTGGAACGGATCCGGCACATGGGATCGCGTCGACGACAATGAACGCAAGCGTCTGATCGACGCCATTCCCACTTTCCTGAGGGATTACGCGCGCTGTGATGGCGAGCGCTGGCCGATCGAAGATTTCGGTCGGTTGAACATACCGGTGCTGGTTCTGATGGGTATGGATTCGGCGGAAGCGAGCCAGGCCATCGCAACCAAAATTGCAAACGCCGTGCCGCATGCCCGTCTGGCGATGCTGCCCGGAGCCAGCCATATGGCTCCGGTTTTCGAATCCAGATGGGTCAATCCGCGCATCACGGAACACCTGGTGAGCGTCGAAAGACCGCCCGCCAACTGCCTATGGCCGCAAAAGACGGCGGCCTGAAACCATTTGCAGCACGAGACCCGAAAGGAAAGTGAAATGAACATGATGACCAAAACCACGACCCCGATTGATTTTCAGGCGATCAAGGCCAAGCAGAACGCTGCCTGGTCTTCAGGAGACTACCGCAAGATTGGCGTGACCCTGCAGATCACCGGCGAGGCGCTTGCCGAGGCGGCGGATCTGAAACCCGGTTCAGCCGTGCTCGATGTCGCCGCCGGAAACGGCAATGCGAGCCTGGCCTTCGCGCGCCGCCGGTGCGGCGTCATGTCCACGGACTACGTACCGGCTTTACTTGAGGGCGGGCGCGCACGGGCCAAGGCCGAGGGCCTCGATGTTGGCTTTCAGGTCGCCGATGCCGAAAGTCTTCCCTTCGACGACGGGCAGTTCGACGCGGTGGTGTCCAGCTTTGGTGTCATGTTCACACCCAACCAGGAGAAGGCAGCGTCGGAGCTGAAACGCGTCTGCAGAAGTAACGGCACGATTGCGCTCGCCAACTGGACTCCGCAGGGATTTATTGGCGCCCTGTTCCGGACCATAGGCCGACATGTCGCTCCGCCAGCCGGGGTACAGTCACCGACCCTGTGGGGCGACGCCGCGTGGATCGAGCAGACCTTCGGGCCCGATGCGCGCTCCATCCGGTTCAAAAAAACGATGTTCATGTTCCGCTATCCATCGCCGCAGGATTTCGTCGATTTCTTTCGCACCTATTACGGCCCGATGCATAAGGCGTTCCTGGCGCTGGACAAGTCCGGGCGACAAGCGCTGAGCGACGACGCGCTCGAGACGATCGATCGCTTCAATCAGGCACATGACGGCTCGATGGCGGTACCTTCGGAATATGCCGAGATCATCATGACCAGGGCTTGATGCAATCCCTGGGAGATAGCGCCACAGGGTGTACCCGTAAGGCGGGTTGCGTTTCCCGCTTTTCGGCTCGTTCGGAAGTCCGGCCAACTATCGCAGATCTGAAAAATTGATAGAATTGTTTTAAAACAACGGAAAAACAGTGCCTTCAGGGAGATGAGGGAATGTCGGATCAAACGCTTTTTGAAAAATATGGCGGCTTCTCGAAGATAAGCCGCGTCGTGTTGGCTTTTTATGACACTTTACTCGACAGTGATGACATTGGACCTTTCTTCGATGACATTGAAATGGGTCGCATGGTCGATCACCAGACGAAATTCATAGCGTCGTTGCTGGGTGGTCCGGCCTCCTATACGGACAATCAACTGCGCCAGTTGCATTCGCATCTGGACATCGGTCATGCCCATTTCGATGAACTCAAGGTGGTTCTGGGTGAGACGCTGGAGCAGCATGGTTTCGACGCCGACGACTTGAAAGCCGTTTTGCAGGAGTTCGAAAACCGGCGCGACTTAATTGTGGGATAATCACATGGATATACTTGCCATCAACGAACAATTGCTGCGGGCCATCGGCGTTGGGGTGGCGTTACTTGACCGGAACAGCTTCCACTTCCTTTTCCGCAACGACACATTCGAGCAATGGTTTGGCAAATCGGAAGAGATGGTCGGGCTGACGGATGTTTTCACGGAACTGGACCTGACGGTCCTGCGCGAGGAGCTCGAGAAGAACGGGCGTTACACCGCAGAGACGCGTTTCAAGAAAAAGCGCAGGACCATGGTTATTGCCGTGGACTTTACGGCAACGTCGGACGGTGAGCAGGAAGTCGCGGTGCTCGTGTGTCAAAACATCACACGCATCCGCGAATTGGAATCGATGATCGATTCCTATTCGATGATGGTGGAGCGGAACAACAGGGAGATCAAACGGGAAAAGGAACAGGTCGAAAAACTATTGCTCAACATCATGCCGCGGTCGGTCTATGAGGAGTTCAAAACCTTCGGTGTGGTCACGCCGCAACTGTATGATCCGGTATCCGTTCTGATGCTGGATTTTGTCGGTTTCACGGATATGGTCGCTTCGTCAGATCCAAGCGTCACGGTCACCGAACTCAACGATATATACAGCGCTTTCGACCGCATTGGCGAGCAGTTCGGCTGCGAACGAATCAAAACGATCGGCGATGCGTATATCACCGTAGCCGGCCTCCCCGATCCGACGCCGGATCACGCCAAAGCGGTGGCCAATGCCGCCATCCGGTTCGTTCGTTACCTGCAGCGACGCAACACAAGCCATCCCAACCAGTGGCGCTGCCGCATCGGTCTGGCAACGGGAGCCGTGGTTGGATCGGTCGTTGGTATTCAGAAATACGTCTACGATATCTTCGGACCGGCGGTAAACCTGGCGTCCAGACTACAGGAATTCTCCGACCCGATGGAGATCAGCGTTCATTGCGAGATGGCGCCCGTCCTGCGCGAGCAGTTCGAGATGGACAACCTGGGAAAACGTGAAATCCGGGGCTTCGAAAAACAGGACATCTGGCGGCTGCATGACAGTTCCAAAGTCATGGCGGCCCGGGCGTAAGGATCTTTAGGAAATGCTGGCCCGGTCCAGTGCGCGGGCGGTCCTTTTGCAGAGAGGGAGCCGGCCGATATCGATCGGCCGGCTAATCCGCTTTCACTTGCGGCGCTTGCGCTTCTGGCCGAGGCCCATCTCCTTGGCGAGACGGGAGCGCGCTTCCGCATAGGCCGGCGCTACCATCGGGTAATCCGCCGGCAAACCCCACTTTTCCCGGTATTCGTCCGGTGTCAGACCGTGGTAGGTCATTAAATGGCGTTTCAGTGATTTGAACTTCATGCCGTCTTCAAGGCAGATGATGTAATCCCTGTGGACGGACTTGCGGATTGGTACTGCGGGTTTCGGTTTTTCAGCCGGCGCCGGCTCTGCCGTGGACGTCGATCCCAGCGCGGAATGTACTTCTGCGATCAAACTCGGCAGGTCAGTTGTTTGTACGACGTTGTTGCTTACATACGCGGCCACCACTTCAGCCGTTAGTTCTGCAAGCAGGTCGTTTCGGGAGTTGTCGACTGCTTCAGTCATTGTCATGCCTCAAATAAAGTCAAGGTTTCCGAGCACCAAAACCCCATCATTTTTGGTGGATTAGTTTTCTTCGATCGCCGCTATGACTTTCGAAATATAGGTCACCCGAAGTCGCTGATAACATCTATCCATGACTTTTCAAACAGAAAATTATCCCACATGGGTAACTTTTACACCATATATCGTGATTTCCTAATCATTCAATAATCTCGACTGAACACTGCGCCGACTAAGCTGCGCCGAAAAATTGAGAATTGTTAATCCTTTTGAGCTTTTTTCTCGGAAGCGTCGGGCATTTCGTCGATCACCGATTTTTCTGTCATCCGATATCCAGTTGCGTAGGATGCCTTTGCAAGGAGATGTGCAGAAATCGGAGCTGTCAAAAGAAAAAAGAACACTCCTGCAAGTGAACGTGTCAGTGTAGCAGTATCCCCGGATTGAATGCCCAGGGTAACAAGTAAAAGCCCTGATCCCAGGGTTCCCGCCTTAGAAGCCGCGTGCATGCGTGTATAGATGTCAGGAAGCCTCAGCAGGCCAAGGGCAGCGACCAGCGTGAAGGCTGAACCGATCACGAGAAGCGCCGCCACCAAAAGGGTGATGATCGTCTGCATTAGCCCTTTTCTCCCTCTGCTTGTGTTCCCTGCTCACGCGACGCATCCGCTACGCGCACGCGGGTTACTATGAAGCGCGCGAAAGCCACCGTTGCCAGAAAACCCACGAGGCCAAGCGCAATGGCGATGTCGACGTAGAGTTCGTAGTCGGTCTTGATGCCCAGCACGGCAATGAAGCCGATGGCGGCCGCAACCAGCATGTCGAGCGCCAAAACGCGATCAGGTAAGGTGGGCCCGCGAATGACCCGGATCACCGCAAGGAAGAAAGACAGGCACAGCAGGATCAGGGCTATGTTGAGTGCGCCGGTAAGCAGCGCTTGCGGCGCAATCATCGGAAGGCCTCCAGAATTCTGCGCTCGAAATTGGAAGCAATGTCGTGTCGGGTTGCCTCGACATCCGAGCAGTCGATGGCATGGACATAAAGAAACTGCTTGTCTTCCGACACGTCGACCGACAACGTGCCGGGCGTCAGCGTTATGAGGTTCGCCAGCAGCGTAATCTCAATGTCGCGATCGACCTCCAGACGATAGGCAAAGATACCGGGTTTCAGGTTCATGTTCGGCGTCAATACGGTGATTGCCACCCGAACAGAGGACAGCACCAGTTCGTAGAGAAACACCAGTACGAGCACGATGACGCGTCGCAGCCGCGTAAAATAACCGCCGGTACCGACCTGCTCGCGGATCAGCGACAGGGCGAAGCCGCCGAGAATGAAGCCGAATGCGATGTTGGCCAGACTGAACTGGCCGGTCACCGCCGCCCAAATCAGTGCCAGAAGAACGTTCGCCAGTAACAGATTCATTGCACATCTCCTGCCGGAAAGACCGACCTGATATAGTCAACCGGGTTGAGTAATTGTGTGGCGGCGGTCTGCGAGAGTTCAAGGAACTGCTGCGGGAATAGACCCAGAACCACCACAATCGCCGTCAAAAGAAGAATCGGAAGATAGTCCAGTCCCATGCTGACCTTTCGCGATTCTCCGACCACCGCGCCTTCCGGTGCGGTGCGCCAATAGGTCAACAGCCAGACCCGTCCGACGGCAATCGTGGTGAGGAAGCCGCTCAAGAGAATAGCTCCCGCTAGCCACCAGGCGCCAACATCAAGCGACGCCTTGACGAGGATGGCCTTCGGCCAGAAACCGGAAAACGGCGGCAGCCCTGATATGGCGAAAAACAGCACAAGGCAGACCGCTGCCAATGCAACATGGGAACTGTAAATGCCGCCCGGCATGGCGATCGAGAAGCCGCCCAACAGACGCGCGGTCACCCCGGCAACCAGATACAGGGCAGTCATCACCACCATGGAATGCACGGCGTAGAAAACAGTTCCCGACACACCCCCCGGGCTGGCCAGCGCAATCCCGGCGAACATGACGCCGATCCCGGAGATGACCAGATATCCGAGCAAGCGTCGGAAATCGGTCTGCGCGAGGGCTCCGACCGCTCCGATTACCATGGTCAATGCCGCAACGATCGCGATAACAATACCGAGTTCATCGCGCTGGGCCGGAAACAGTAGGAGGACGATGCGCATCAATGCGTACACGCCCACCTTGGTCAACAGACCGGCAAACAACGCGGAAACCACGACCCGCGGTGTGTGATAGGACGCGGGGAGCCAGAAATTGACAGGAAAAGCCGCCGCTTTCATCCCAAAGGCAAGGATGAAGAGGCTCACGAGCGTTACCAACGGGGCACGCTCGTCAATGGTAGCCGCCTTGCTGGCGATATCAGCCATGTTGAGGGTGCCAAAGATGCCATAAAGATATCCGGTGGCGATCAGGAACAGGGTCGTCGCGACGAGGTTCAGGAACGCATATTTGGTAGCGCCGTCGATTTGTCCGCGCTCGGATCCCAATATGAGCAGGCCGAAGGAGGCGATCAGCAGCACCTCGAACCACACATAGAGGTTAAAAACGTCGCCGGTCAGGAAGGCACCGCTGACGCCGGCCATCATCAAAAACAGAAACGGATAAAATCCATAGCGCCGACCGCTGTCGTTGATCTCGCCAGCCCCGAATATGCCGCCGGCAAGGGCAGCGATGCCAGCGACCAGCGTCAGGATGGCGCCGAGTAGATCAACCGTGAAGGATATGCCGAACGGCGGCAGCCAACGGCCCATCGTCATGGTTTGCGGTCCCAGAGCGGCGACACGTGCCAGCAATCCGATGTCCAATGCAACCAGCAGGATGAGCCCGGCGATAGCGATTTTCGGCTGCAGGGCTGTATGTTTGCGCAGCATCAGCAGCAGCGCTCCCATCACCATGCAAAGCACCAGTGGTGCCACCACCAGCCAGTCAGCGAGGGTTACCGGTTCCGTGACCATTGCGACCGACAGGTCGACAGGTGTTTTGTTGGGCGAAGCCATAGGGAGTTTATTTCCAATCAGTAGCCGAGCGGCGGCAGGGTCTGCTCTTTCGGTTCAGCAAACCGCATTTCTTCCGTATTGTCGGTTTTCAGCTCCTGATAGGCGCGGTAGCCAAGCACCAGCAGAAAGGCAAAAAGCGAAAACGAGATGACGATCGCTGTCAGGATCAATGCCTGAGGCAGCGGGTTTGCAATCTCCGCGACCGGGGCTGTCCCATCCTTCGAAAGAATCGGCGGGATTTCCCGCGTCAGTCGCCCGGATGTGAAAATCAGCAGGTTCACCGCATTGCTGATGATCGCGACACCCAGCAGTATTCGGATGATCTGCTTGGACAAAAACAGATAGACGGCAACAAAAAAGAACAGACCCACCAGCAGGGTCATGGCGAATTCCATCAGTCGTTCGACCTTTCTTCAAGGGCCAGGGCTATCGACGTAATCGACCCGACCACCACCAAATACACACCAATGTCGAAGACCAACACGGTAGACAGGGCCAGCGTATCGCCGAACAGCGGCACATAAAGCCAAAGCCCGGTCATGAACGGGACCGCGTAAAACATCGACAGGACGCCCGCTGCGGACGCCATCACGAGACCGAAGCCGGCAATCCCCATCGGGTGAAAATACAGCGAGTGGCGGACCGGCGACACACCGCAGGCGATGCCGTAGATGGCAAAAGCCGAGGCGGCAATCAGACCTCCGATAAAGCCGCCCCCCGGTTCGTTGTGGCCACGCAGCAGCACAAATATCGAAAACACCACCATGAGGCTGCTCAGGTAGGGCGCGATGGTCCGAAAAATCAGAGTATTCATCTCTACCGGCCCTCGTCTGCGTAAGGATCGTTGGTGGCAATCGGCGTACTCGCTTTGGACCGAACGCGGATCAGCGCCAGAATGGCCAACCCGGCCACCATGACGACACCGATCTCACCCCAGGTGTCGGTTCCACGGAAGTCGACCAGAATAACGTTGACGATGTTGGCGCCGTGGGCGATCGACAGGGAGTATTGCGTGAAGAACTCCGAAAGCCGGCCGTCAAAGGGCACCGAAGTGACACTCAACAGCATCAGCACAAAGGCAAATCCGCAGGCCAGCGAAATCGATCCGTCAACGATGGTTCGACCAAGCGGGCGCCGGTCGGCCGGTGACAAGCGCAGACGCGTCATGACAAGAGCGAGGATGACCACCGACAAGGTTTCGACCATGAATTGGGTGAAGGAAAGATCCGGGGCACCGAAGAGCATGAACAGCAAAGCCACGGCAAATCCCTGAATACCCAGGGATACGATCGCGATCAGCCGATCCTCCGCATACAGGACCGACATCAACCCTATGGCGGCAATAGCCATAATGATGAGGTCGTAAAACGGCGCGTCAGAGGGCCACGGTGGAAGTGTCGGCAGTTCATCGTAGTAGAACATCGGCACGATTATGACGATCGCCACCAGGATGAAGGTGGCCTTCATGTAAAGATCAAGGCGTCCGGGCTGTAACAACCGTGTGACGTTGAATGAGGCGCGTATCAATCCGCGCATGCACTGGTCGAATCCCAAATCCGGTCCCCATCCGATGGTTTCCAGGAGAGTTGCCATCGCCTCACGCAGGCGATCGACCATGCGGTAGAGCGCGACACCAAGCAGGATGGTGATAATCGACAGCAGCAGCGGCATGCCGATGTGCGGGATCAGCGAAATGGTGACGGACAGCGGTTCACCTTCCACGGCTGACGACATGGGGTTGCCGATGTACCGGTGGCTGACACCCGAAAACAGGGCTGTCAGCAAGCTGGCCGCGGCAAGCGTTACCGGTCCGAGCCAAAGCAGCACCGAGCCTTCGTGAGCATGCTCCAGTTCCGGTTTCCTGGGCCCCAGGAAGGGTTTCAGTGCGACGACGAAACCGACCGCGAACATCAGCGCATTGCCGACAATCGCAATGAGCGTCAACAACATGGACCAGGCATCAAAGTGCCAGAGCCCATAGTAGACCTCTTCTTTGGCGAGAAAGCCGAAAAACGGCGGCAGTCCGGCCATGGAAATCGCCGAAGCGAGGGCCGCGCCAAAGGTGATTGGCATGACCGTCATCAGACCGCCGAGGCGGCTGACGTCGCGCGTTCCGGCGCCGTGATCGACACCGCCGGCGGCCATGAAGAGCGCGCCCTTGAACAACGAGTGGGCCACCAGGTAGAGGACCGCTCCCTGAACCGCCTTTTCGGTCCCAAAGCCGGTCAGCATGACCAGAAGACCAAGCGAGGATACGGTGGTGTATGCCAGCATCAGCTTGAGATCGGTCTGCCGCACCGCCAGCAGTGTCCCGACGATCAGCGTTGTGGCGCCAAACACCGGCAGGACGGTCTCCCACGCGGAGGTCCCACCAAGCACCGGATTGAGCCGCATGAGCAGGTAGACGCCTGCCTTGACCATCGTTGCCGAGTGCAGATACGCGGAGACGGGTGTCGGGGCCTCCATGGCGTTTGGCAGCCAGAAATGCAGCGGGAACTGCGCCGATTTGGTGAAAGCGCCACCCAAAACAAGGACGAATACGGCGATGTAGAACGGGCTCTCTGCGAGCACCGATCCGGACCGCAGCAACAGTGACAACTCCGAGATGCCGGTGATGTTCCAGATCATCAACAGCCCGGCCAGCAGCAGCAAGCCGCCGCCACCGGTTACCACGAGAGCCTGAAGCGCGGCACGGCGCGCCGCCTCGCGCTTGTGGTCGAATCCGATCAACAGGAACGACGTGATCGAGGTCAGTTCCCAATAAACAAACAGCATCATGAAGCTGTCGGCGACCACCAGCCCCAACATGGAGCCCATAAACATCAGAATGAATGAAAAAAACCGGCCAAGGTGTTCATGCTTTTTCAGGTAGCCGCCGGAATAAAGAACAATCAGCGTACCGATGCCGCAGATCAGCAACGCGAAGGTCAGAGATAGGCCGTCGAGGTACCAGGAAAAATTAACATTGAACGCCGGCACCCATTGGTAACCGCCTGTCACTACTCCGCCATTGGCAACCACGCCGAGGAATCCGGCAAAATGCAAAAACATCAGGGCCGGCGCCAACGCCAGAAGCCAAGCTGCGTTATGTTTGAATATCCGGGTGAGCAGTGGTGCGATCAGTGCCGCCAAGAACGGCAAAATCAGCACAAAGAATGTCATGCCGTGTGAGGCGGTCTCCATCGGCTCTCCCGGGGTGTGATGCCTGTTGAATAACAGACCTGGACTTTAGATTGCACCGAATTTAGTCACGTGACTGTTGGCCGGCAAGGTGCCGCGGTCCGGTTTCCGACCGAATTGCGGCCACTTATGCCGATTTACCAAAATTTGAGATGACGTTTATTGTGCCTGTCGATGCGGCGCCCTAAATCGCGGATGTAACCGGAGGATATGACGTGTCCGAAACAAAGAACCCGACAGTGCGCAAATCCGAGGCAGAGTGGCGCGAACAACTGACGCCCGAGCAGTTCCACGTGACCCGCAAAGGCGGTACCGAGCGCGCGTTCACCGGGCCGAACTGGGACAACAAGGATTCCGGTATTTATGTTTGTGTGTGTTGCGACCGGCCGCTTTTCACCTCGGAAACGAAATACGACTCCGGCACCGGGTGGCCGAGTTATTTCAGCCCCATCACGCCCGAAGCCGTCACTGAACACGCGGACCGATCCTTGTTCATGCGGCGAACGGAAATCCGATGCGCCGACTGCGAGGCGCATCTTGGGCATGTGTTTCCGGATGGACCGCAGCCGACAGGACTGCGCTACTGCATGAACGGTACGGCCCTGCGCTTCAAGCCGGAAGACGACGAAGCAAGCTGAGCGTTGTGCTACTCGGTAATTCGCGGCGCGATGTACCGACCGTAAACCCAGCCGGTCTGCCAGTCACCGGTACCGGTCGGATCGTGCCAGACCTCGCACCAGGTGTAGCGGACCTGCTGTGCCTGCTCGGCGGAGGGCAAGCCGGCGATCGCCTTGAGATCGACGCCGTTCATGCAGCGTCCGGTCATCGACAGCGGCGTTCCGTTCGGATAGCCGGCACGGATTGCCGATTCGCTCGAGGGCCAGGCCCGCACGTTGAGGACATCGTTCCACGCCACATTGGCGACTTCCCATGCGACAAAGGCACTGGCGGAAGCGGCGGAGGCAAGTGTGACAACGGCTACCGCGGTTGCGGCGACAATGGTGGTCAGTCGTTTCATCGGTTTCACCTTCTTGGTCATCTGATGAAAACACATTGACATGGCCTGCGTGAACCCTCTCTGAGCAATCGGTTCAGGTATCGTTCATCGGCTGCCTTGATCCGAACTTCACGCTCCCATATGTGGCTCAGATACTGCCTGCGAAAAGGAAGATCCACCAAATGGCCACGTCCCCACCCCCTGCCCCCGTCGCCAGACGCCAGCCGGTCAGCGATACGAGACACGGCATTACCCGCCACGACGATTACGCCTGGTTGCGCACCGACAACTGGCAGGCGGTCTTTCAGGACCCGTCCCTGCTGGACGCCGATATCCGCGGCTATCTGGAAGCCGAAAACGCCTACCAGAAAGCAGCCATGGCGGACACCGAACCGTTGCAGGAAGCGCTGATTGGCGAACTACGCGGCCGCATCAAGGAAGACGACTCCTCGGTGCCGTCACCCGATGGCCCCTTTGCCTACGGCACGTCCTACGTCACCGGCGGAGAGCAGCCTCGGTTCTTCCGTATTCCGCGCGACGGCGGTGCCGAAGAACTGCTGCTGGACGGTGACCGCGAGGCCGACAACAGGGCCTATTTCCGCCTGTCGGGCGTCAACCATGCACCTGATCACGCTCGCATCCTGTGGGGCTATGACGACAAAGGATCGGAATATTTCAGCCTCAACGTACGGGAATTGAATGACGGCAAAGATCACGCGGACAGGCTGGAAAACACGGCCGGCGGTGGTGCATGGTCACCGGACAGCCAAGGCTTCTTTTACACGCTGCTGGACGACAACCATCGGCCGTCCAAGGTCTTCTTTCACACCCTCGGAACCGACCAGAAGCAAGACCGCCTGGTTTACGAGGAACGCGATCCTGGCTTCTTCATGGGAGTTGCCGGCAGCAAACTCAATGACTTCATCTTCATCAACATCCATGACCATCAGACGTCGGAATACTATCTGCTGCCGGCCGACAAGCCGAATGCTGAACCAAAGCTGGTCGCCGCACGGGAAACGGGCGTCGAGTACGACATGCATGAGGGCGGCGACGTCTTCTACATCCTGACAAACGCGGACGACGCCAAGGATTTCAAGATCGTCCAAGCGCCGGTTGACGCTCCGCAACGGGCAAACTGGCGCGACGTTGTCCCCCACCAGCCCGGTCGGTTGATTCTCAGCCACGCCGTGTTTGCCGGTCATCTGGTGTGGCTGGAACGGCAGGACGGTTTGCCCCGCATCGTGATCCGCGACCGGCACACCGGAGAAGAACACGCCATCGCCTTCGATGAGGAGGCCTATTCTCTCGGGTTGCAGGGTTCGCTCGAATACGACACCGAAACGATCCGCTTCTCCTATTCGTCAATGACCACACCGACCCAGCAGTTTGACTATAATATGCGCACGCGGGACCGAAAACTGCTGAAAACCCAGGAGGTTCCCTCCGGGCACAATCCGGACGACTATGTTACGCGCCGCATCATGGCGCCCTCCTATGACGGCACGCTTGTGCCGGTGAGCTTGCTCTACCGCAAATCCACGGCACTCGACGGTAGCGCGCCCTGTCTGCTCTACGGCTACGGTTCCTACGGGATGACGATCCCGGCGAGTTTCAACACCAATTGCCTGTCGCTTGTCGACCGCGGCTTTGTCTATGCCATAGCCCATGTTCGAGGCGGTAAAGACAAGGGCTTCGCGTGGTACGAGCAGGGCCGGCGTGAGCACAAGACCAACACATTCCGCGACTTCATCGCTGCGGCAGATTTCCTTGTGGAGCAAAAGTTTACGGCGTTCGATCGTATCGTGGCGCAGGGCGGATCCGCTGGCGGGATGCTGGTGGGTGCGGTGGCGAATATGGCTCCGGAGCGTTTCGGAGCGATCATTGCGGCCGTGCCCTTCGTCGACGTGCTCAGCACGATGCTGGACGACACCCTGCCGCTGACGCCACCGGAGTGGCCAGAATGGGGCAACCCCATCGCCTCGGAGGCCGACTATGCAACCATCGCCGGCTATTCCCCCTATGACAACGTAACGGCGCAAGCTTATCCGCCGATTCTGGCCACCGCAGGCCTGACCGATCCTCGTGTCACCTACTGGGAACCGGCAAAATGGGTGGCCAGGTTGCGCGCGACCAAAACCGGCGATGCACCTGTCCTGCTGAAAACCAACATGGAGGCTGGCCACGCCGGGGCGTCCGGCCGCTTCAGGAGACTTGAGGAAATCGCCTTCGAGTACGCCTTTGCGCTAAAAATCACCCACAAAGCCGTTTGATTAACGGCACACAAGCCGAACCGGCCGGCCATTACGGCCGGTCGGCCGAAAACACGAGATCCAGCATCAGACGGGCATGATCCTTCAACTCGCTGCGCGACTCGCCGGCCCGGGCACGAAGGGCAAGCGCATACACCAGATCGTTCACAAAGCCGGCAAGCTGTCCCGGCGTCTGATTTCGCGCGGCCAGTTGGGCCGAAAAACGCTCGGAAAACAGATCCGACACGAGATCATCGACTTCCTGTAGGAACGTCGCAAGCAACCCGCGCAAATCCGTGTCATCACCAGCGGCAGTGCTGAGGGTCGAGACCACCAAGCACCCGGTGCGGTTTTTGCCGTGCGGCAGAAACTGTTCAACCGCACCGTCCAGAAGCAGTTCGATAGTCCCACGAAAGCCCGCATCGCGACCGGACGCCGCCGAGATGCGTGCTTTGATCTGGGCCGTATAGACCTCAACGACACGCCTATATAGCGCGGATTTATCACCAAAAGCGCCGTACAGACTGGGCTTGTTGATCCCCATCCTGGCCGCGAGGTCATCCAGTTTTGCGTCGTGCAGGCCCTTTGCCAGGAAGACCTCCGTGGCACTGTCGAGCGCCTGCTCCTCGTTGAACGCCCTGGGTCGGCCGCGTCTGCGTGTCTCCATTTTTGTACTCCAAGGAACAAAATTATTGACTCACCGGAATATTGTCCCTAAAGGTACAAAAATCAAGCAGCATTGAGCCCGTGTTCGGCGCAGGCGTGTTCGCACGTGTCTGGCAGCGGGGGATTCTGGAGATCTGAAATGACCTTGAGTGAGTTGAAGTTGCCGGACACCGAGACCTGCAGAGCGTCAATGGAATTCGCCCGAGATGTCTCACCACCATTCCTGTTCAACCACGTGATGCGGTCCTTTGGTTTCGGACGACTTGCGGCGGCTTCGCGCCGCCTGACCGTGGACGAGGAAATGCTCTTTCTTGGCTCAGTGCTGCACGATCTCGGCCTGGTCAAGCGCTTCACGCGTGACGACCGCTTCGAGATCGACGGCGCGGACGCGGCGGCGGCGTTTCTGGAAAAAAGAGGCTATCCGGACAGAAAAATCCAGGTGATCTGGGACGCGATCGCCCTGCACACCACCCCGGGCATACCCCAACGTAAGCAACCCGAAATCGCTCTTGTGCAGCTCGGTGCCGGTATCGACGTCGGTGTCATCCCGGTTGCCATGCTGGCGGAAGAATCCGTTGCGCGGATCCTGGAGGACTATCCGCGTCTTGGTTTCAAACGGGCTATTCTGGAAACGCTCGCTGCGATGCTGGAAAACAAGCCGCATACGGCACAGGGCAATTTCACTGCTGATGTTGGCCAGAGATTCATTCCGGGCTTCAAGGTCGGAAACTTCTGTGACGCTGTGCATGGAGCACATTTCCATGAATGAGCGGAGCCGTGGGCAGGCGATCCTTCACCGGATCATCGATCTTGGGCGCGACCCGCTCGACATGATCCGATACATCCGGCAAGAAGCCGCGCCGGGGTTGGACCTCTGGGGCAAGTGCCTTGGCCTGCCACAGGCCATTGGCGGCGTAGTATTCATCGCGCATATCGAAGGTGCCGTGATCCTCGGTGGACTTATCGCGATGCTGATGAGTGCCGGCTACATCCACCGACATGCGCCGCTCAGCCGACTGATCGGCATCTGTCAGGTCTGGTGGCTTCTGACATTGCCCTGGCTTATGCAGCGGGCGATGGAACAGGAGTCTCTGACGGTCTTCTCGGCCTGGCTTTGGTACACGGTCCTGACGATGGCAATCAGCATCGTCATGGACGTTTACGGTGTGCATCTCTTTTTGACCACGGACCATGAGACCTATCATCGCGACGCCCCAACACGTCGGTCTCGCCCGGATCCGTCGCGAACCCCTAAAACTATGACGCGTCCCAGATCGTCGACGGATTGAGCGGTCCGCGAAGCGCCCAACCATCGACGCGGACGGGGTCATCCGGATTGGCGCAGCGATACTTGGGCTTTCAGGTCCAGGTGCAGTCAAGCTCACACCAAACCACGACCGGGCAAGATCAATCGATCCTACACAATCGCGGTGGATCAGAGCGGTCCACCCTTGGGAAACTTCAGTTTTCGGGTCTGATAGACGAGATCAGCGTCATCGATCTCATCCGCGAAAACCGGCACAAAATCCGAAACATCCTCATATGCGAGCCGGATATCGTAGGCTTCGGCGTCCGGACTCTGTTTTCGGATCAATCGCCCCGGTGCGATGAGCACGGTCTGAAATTCATTGCAGCGGACCGAACGGAGCTCAAAACCCTTTGGTCTGCTGTGGTCCCAACCGGCAGCGGTAAATTTATGCTCAACGAACAGGGCCAGCCGCATTTTGGTATCGAGCGAGTAAAGGATGACCAAAAAATCCGCGGTCGACCGGAGGCCGGAGGACCGCCTTTTCCAACGATGTGCGGCACTAATGTCAGCCAGCGGTTCGGTACCGTCGAACTCGGTAAGGTTGGCGAGGAATTGTCGAAAGCGTCCGCAAGTCCAAACCGTCTTTTGAAATGCGTCATTGTACGTTTCTACCGGATCCTTGAAATCCTCGTATGGCATATCACGCTCGAGTTGTTTTGACGGACACGAATACACCTTTAGCGTTAGATTTTAATGGAAGCAAGCGACTGTCGCCACCTGCGGCAAGAAAACTCCCAGGTTTTCGAGCAGGCTCACTTCTTAACTCTAAGTTGCAAGAGCAAAGCGACTAGCGGCTCGACGGAAATCCGTTCGGGTGGCCGGGAATGGCTTTCAGATAGGCCGCGATCGCTTGCCGGTCTTCCGCCGGCAATTTGGCCATGTTCGATTGAACCGCGACCATCGACCCGCCGACGGTGTCGAAATCCGGGGTAAAACCGCTTTCCAGATAATAGGCAATATCCCCTGCACTCCACGACTCGAAGCGTCCATGCGGTGTGATGTTGGGAATGATACCCTCGCCCTCCGGATTCTCGGCGCCCGACAACCAGACATCGAGTTTGAGACCGCCGATCAGATCACGCGGCGTGTGGCATTCGCCGCAGTGACCAGGTCCTTCAACAAGGTACTGGCCGCGCTTGATCACTGGATCGGTAGTGTCGAGTTCAACCACAGGTATGTCGGTCAGATTGAGCAATTTCCAAAGGCCGACCGCGCGGCGCACGTTGAAGGGAAAGCTGATCTCATTGTCGGGTGCCACATTGCCGCTGGCTGGCAGGGTCCGCATGAAGCCCCAGAGATCGTTGAGATCCTGCATCGTCATACGCGTGTAGGAGGTGTAGGGAAACGCTGGAAAAAGATGCCGACCTTGCGCATCGACGCCACGCTTCATGGAATTGGCAAAGTCTTCGAAGGTCCAGCTGCCGATGCCGGCTTCCGGATTGGTCGATATATTGGGCACATAGAAAACGCCGAAATCGCTTTCCAGGGAAACACCACCGCTCATCACAAGCTGCTCGTCTCCCTTGGCACCCGGTTGAGCGTGGCATGACGTGCAACCGCTCGCCCAGAATACCACCTCGCCGCGCGCGAGATCGGGATCGCCGAGCCCCCCGAAGGCTGACTGTGGCAGTGTTCTCGGAGCGCTGAGAAACCAAAGAACCCCGGCGACAATGACCGCAAGGAACACCAGAATGGATATCAACAGACGCATCGCTATTCCTGTCCGACCGGTTTAGGTGACGCAACTATGCCGTCGCTGGACTCAGAATAAACAAGTGGAAGGATTTGAAAACTCACGAACAAGCGATTTGATGCAGCAAACCGACATAGCCTTGCAAGAAAAACCCCGGCTGGTGGGCCGGGGTTGGATGCATGGTATTCACATGTCGATCTAGGCGGCTTCGTAAAGCTCCAACACATAGTCCCAATTGATGAGGCTGTCGACGAAGGCTTCGAGGTATTTCGGCCGGGCGTTGCGATAATCTATGTAATAGGAGTGCTCCCATACATCGACACCAAGGATCGGGGTGCCGCCGTGCACGAGCGGGTTTTCACCATTCGGTGTCTTCATGACCTCGAGTTTGCCGTCCTTGACGGCAAGCCAGGCCCAGCCGGAACCAAACTGCGTCATGCCCGCATTGATGAAGTCGGTGCGGAATTTGTCATAGCCACCGAGATCGGAATCGATGGCGCTCGCAAGCTTGGCCGGTAACGCCGTACCGCCACCGTCCTTCTTCATCCATTTCCAGAAGTGCACGTGGTTGTAGTGCTGAGCGGCGTTGTTGAACAAACCGGCGTTGGTTCCGAACGACTGGCGGACAACATCCTCCAGCGACAGGTTTTCCATGCCCGCCTCGGTCGCCAGCTTGTTGCCGTTATCGACATAGGCCTTGTGGTGCTTGTCGTGGTGGTACTCCAGGGTCTCGCGCGACATGTAGGGCGCAAGGGCGTCGTAATCGTAGGGAAGGTCCGGCAGCTCGAAGGCCATGTCACTCTCCTTGTCAGGTTGTCGTGGGTGGTGGTGGGGAACATAGGCGGGCGTCGGCCCGACGGCAAGCTGATCGCATGCGGAGATTCGCCACTATCGTCAGATTTTCTCGCCTGAATGCGCCCATTCCCAATAGTGTTCACGTGCGGTGCGTGCGACGGGACCGGCTTGCAGTTCGCGGTCCTCGATACGAATGATCGGAACAACCTTTGAGTGGTTTCCGGTTGAAAAGATTTCGTCTGCCGCCATGAAGTCCTGCATCTTGAGATGGGCCTCGTTGACTTCGTAACCGGCCTGTCGCAGCAGGGTCATCACTCGCGACCTGGTGATGCCGGCCAGAAAAGTTCCGTTCGCCGCGGGGGTGAATACGACGCCGTCCTTGACCATGAAGATGTTGCTTGTTCCGGTTTCGGCGACGTTGCCCAGCATATCGAGCACCAGTGCGTTGTCGAAGCCGCGGCTTTTCGCTTCCAGGATCGCGCGTCCGTTGTTTGGGTAGAGACAGCCGCTCTTGGCATTGGTTGGCATGGTTTCGACCGATGGGCGGCGGTAGGGCGACAACGTAACCGAAAATCCGTTTGACGGGATCATCGGCGCTTCATAAAGGCAAAGGCAGAACCGCGTGGACGCGGGATCGGCGGGAACCCCCATGTAACCGCCGTGCTCCGCCCAATACATCGGGCGGATATAAACCGCGGTCTCGCCATCGAACTTTCTAAGCCCCTCACGGGTAAGATCAACGATGGCATCGGCTTCCATGGTCGGCTCCAGGCCAAGCGCCGTCGCGGATGCATTCACCCGCTGGCTGTGCAGATCCAGATCCGGTGCGACGCCCTCGAACCAGCGCGCGCCGTCGAACACCGAACTGCCGAGCCAAAGAGCGTGCGAACGCGGACCGACCAGCGGCACATTGCCTTCGTGCCAGTCGCCGTCAACGAAAGTCCATGTTGTTGTTTGCGCGTCTCTGAGCACGGTCATGGCAAAATCCTGGTCCGGAACCTGTGTACTGGAACATCTTCCTTGCACCGAAACCGCGCCTTTAGGCAAGCGTATACGCAACCAGGTCCCGACTGCCGCTCCCCGGTGTGCCCTTGACGCGGCGATGTTGCGAGAACATGCTGCGCCGCAAAAAGGAAAGGACTGATCTGAAATGCCCTCTGCAGCTTCCTATGCGGCCTATGTCTTCGACGCCTACGGCACGCTTTTCGACGTGCATGCAGCGGTTCGGCGCTACGCTTCGGAGGTGGGTCCGCATGGCCAGCGCCTGTCGGAAATCTGGCGCAGCAAGCAACTGGAGTATTCCTGGGTCCGCGCGTTGATGGGCCACTATGCCGACTTCTGGCAACTGACGGAACAGGCGCTCGACTATGCGCTATCGGCGGTCCCGGAGGTCGACGCTTCGCATCGCGGCAGCCTGATGGAGGCCTATTGGCACCTTGACTGCTACGAGGAAGTGCCGACCGTTCTCAAATCGTTGAAGGATCGCGGCGCCAAGCTCGCCATTCTTTCCAACGGATCACCGGCCATGCTGGAGTCGGCCGTCAAAAACGCGGCGCTTGATTCGATCCTCGATGACATTTTTTCGGTAGACGAACTGAGGACCTTCAAGACAGCGCCCGAGGTCTATGAAATGGTGACCACTGCCTACCGGCTGTATCCCGATACGGTTTCGTTCCAGTCGTCGAACCGCTGGGACATTGCCGGCGCCAAGTCTTTTGGCTTCAGGCCCGTTTGGATTAACCGGACCGGTGTACCGGACGAGTATCTGGACCTGTCCCCCGACATGGTGCTGCCAAACCTGCAGCAGCTTTGAGCAAAAAAAGCCCGGGCCAGAGGCGTGCCCGGGCAGTGTGGAAGACGCGTACGGCGCCTTCCTAACTTTCCTCATCCTGCTGCCAGCCCATGTTGGGCAGTTCGTCGACCACCTCGAACGGGATGATTTCCTTGAAGGTGCGGCCGTAGCGGTCGGTTGTGGTGATCTCCATAGTATGCACACCGACCGGCAGATCTGCCGGCATGTTCACCCGCCACAAATGGCTCGACTTGTTGCTCAGCATCCAGTTCTGGAACGGTCCTGGCACACCCTGCCATTTGAAGCCTTGCCAGGTGGTGTGGCCGGCGGTGTCTTCGCCGCCTTTGGCGCTGCGGTAGGCAACGCGGCCGTTGGTGGACTGTTTCGCCATGGCCAGGGGATCGGCGTATTCGGGACCGGACAGGACCGCCTCGCCCTCACCCGGCTGGGTGCGGGTGCCGGTCATGGCCGCCTGGCCGTTTATGGATGCTGAGACCGTGCTGTCTTTCGAACCGTTCCAGACATTGACCATCAGCCAGGTGCCGCTTTGCAGGTCGTTCTTGGTCAGCATGTTCATGTCGCCGAGATCGTTGATGGTGACCGGCGGCAACACGTCTGAGGGTATGTCATACAATTTCGTGTAGCCGATCAGGTCCTCGGCCCAGTCACGGAAACGCGGCGTGCTGAAGGAGGCATGCATTTGCTCGCTTTCCGGGCCGCTGAACGTCCGATAGGTGTCGACATAGCTCGGGCCGTCGAAATCGATGACATAGTAGCCGCGGGGTGAGCCCAGTCGCTGGGTCGAATGCGGCACCCCGTCATCGTTCAGATCGCCGGCCCACCAGGAACCGGAAACCGCGCCGGTGACGATCTGGTGAAACTTGGCGGGCCCGGTGTTGGTGTTCTGCTGCCAGCCGTCGAAATTCTCGCCCGGAAGAATCTGCTCGGTCGTGTGGGTGTGTCCGGACAGTCCAAGTGCCGGACGATCGCCGATCACATCGTAAAGCTCGTCGAGATTGTCGGTCTGGTGTTTCTGGGCATTGGCATCGGTGTAGGTGACGAACGGAATATGCGCGTTCAGCACGATCAAGCGGTCCTGTGGGACCTGCGCCAGATCGTTCCTGAGCCATTCGAGCTGCCGCTGCGGGATAACGCCGTTATAGGTGGGGCTCGCCGAAAGGTCGCAGAACGGGTGATCGTCGACGCCATTGCAGGGATAGCGCACGTTGTCGAGTACAACGAAATGCACCTTGCCAATATCAAAGGAGTAGTACTCCGGTCCCCATTCACGGCGAAACGTGTCGAACGAGTGTGCGTCCGTTTCGGCGTCAAAGTCGAGGTCGTGGTTTCCGGCGACAAAATACTGCGGCACGCCTCCGGTTGCGACGATCTTCTTGAACCGCGGATAAAGCGACAGATCGTCGCCCATGACGTCGCCTTCGAAGATCAAGCATTCGGTCTTCGAGTTGTCACGGTTCGCCAGCATTCTTCCCAGTGTGTCGCGAACATAGGAGATTTCCTGGTTGGTGTATGGCTGTGTATCGCCGAAAGCGAGACACTGGAAAACGTCCCCGACATTGTCCTCGATGAGCGGAAAGTTGATCGTCTGCGGCAGCGGACCGGTGGCTTCGATACCCCCGTAGCGCAACGGAGGGGACCCGGCCACCTTATGGACATAGGCGAATTGCGGCACCAGCTCCTCACTAACCGGAACCGCGTAATTGGCCGGTTTGGTGATGAACAGGTTCATGTCGTCGTAGGCAGGCAACTCATAGCTGCCGTCCGCGCCGGTGCGCACCACTTCGCGCCCATTGGATACCATTACATCAGCGATTCCCGGCTCACCGTCGTCGAGCTGGGAGTTGCGGTTGGTATCGAGAAATACCTTGCCGCTGGCCGTGTCGGTGGCGCCGTCGCCGGGAACCGTCTGAACGGATCCGACATAGGACGTGTCTTTGGCGGCTGCCGGGGCTATGCATACGGTGCAGGCAAGCAAAAGTGTTGCAAGACGAGCTGTCATTGCGATCTCCCTGTTGCATGTAACCAGCACAGCTTGGCGGGTGCGGTTAACACGTGGCTGTCAACTACAATAAGTTTCAATGACGTATGCGTGCCGATCCGATGACAGTATCAACAAATGGTCGACCGCCGGTCAGAATTGACACCGCAAAGGGATTTTACCGCGCAAATCGTTGACTCACGCGCCGCTGGCAGGACTACTCTGGGCTGTGAGACGGAACGAACGCTGGGAGAGCAGCCATGACGGAACCGCTCGTTTTTTACACCAATCCCATGTCACGCGGTCGTATTGCCCGCTGGATGCTCGAGGAGGTGGGCGTGCCATATCAGACGCACCTGCTCGACTACGGCACGACCATGAAGGCGCCCGAGTATCTGGCGATCAATCCGATGGGCAAGGTTCCGGCCATCGTTCACAATGGACATATCGTTACCGAGAACGCGGCCATCTGCGCGTATCTGGCCGATGCGTTTCCGGAAGCCGGGCTCGCTCCACCGACGCACGAGCGACACGCCTATTACCGCTGGCTTTTCTTTGCAGCCGGGCCGCTGGATAGCGCCGTGACCAACCGCGCGCTCGGCTTTAAGGTCCCGCCCGATCGGGAACGCACCGCCGGCTACGGCTCGATGGAAGCGGTCCTGACAACATTGACGCTGGCGCTGGGTGGCGACGGATACATCGCCGGCGACCGGTTTTCGGCCGCTGACGTCTATCTCGGCTCCCACATCGGTTGGGGCATGCAGTTCGGGTCGCTCGAGAAGCGTCCGGAGTTCGAACGGTATTGGCGGCGGATCAGCGACCGTGATGCGTTCCGCCGTGCGCAGCAAATCGACGACGCGCTGGTCCCGCAAGACGACACATAACAAGCCAGGAAGCCGAACGCAGCTTAGAAGCCCTTCTTGAGGCTGCCGAGGATGCCGCGCACAACAGCTCTGCCCAACGAACTTGCCATCGACCGGGCCGCCGACTTGATCACCGCTTCGGTCACCGTCTGGCGCTGGTAACTGGAACGCCGGCGCGAACCGGATCGCTTGCGACGGCGCGGTGACCGCTTCCGGCCACGGTCATCGTAGTCGTCCTCATCTTCATCATCGAAACCCGGTAACGTCCAGCGCCGGCTTTCCTGCAGATCCCGCTCTTCCTCTTCTTCGCGACGCCGCCGGTCCTCCTCGGCCTGCGCGGCGTCCTCGGCCCGCTTGCGCAGAATCTCGAAGGCAGAGTTGCGGTCCACATCCTCGTCATAGACGCCAGCAACCGGACTGACCTGCATGGTGCGGCGGCGTTCCGGTTCCGTCAGCGGTCCCAGCCGTGAAGACGGCGGCCGGATTAACGTCCGTTGCACCACCGACGGCACACCCTTGCTTTCCAACGTCGACACCAAGGCTTCCCCGACGCCGAGCTGGGTGATGGCCTCGAAACAGTCGAAATCAGGGTTGGGGCGAAACGTCTCCGCGGCGACCTTGACGGCCTTCTGCTCCCGCGGCGTGTAGGCACGCAGGGCGTGTTGAACACGGTTGCCGAGCTGCGACAGGACCGACTCCGGAACGTCGAGCGGATTCTGTGTGACGAAGTAGACGCCGACACCCTTCGAGCGGATCAGTCGCACAACCTGCTCCACCCGCTCCAATAAGGCCCGCGGCGTTTTGTCGAAAAGCAGGTGCGCCTCATCGAAGAAGAAGACCAGGCGCGGCCGGTCGGGATCACCGACTTCCGGCAATTCTTCGAACAGCTCGGACAGCAGCCACAGCAGAAAGGTTGCGTAGAGGCGCGGGTTCATCATCAACCGATCTGCGGCAAGCACACTGATCGCACCGCGACCATCGGGGGTCGTGCGCATCAGATCGCTGATAACCAGGGATGGCTCGCCGAAGAACTGCTCCGCGCCCTGCTGTTCAAGCACCAGCAGGTCGCGTTGAATGGCGCCGATGGATTGCTTGGAGATGTTGCCGAAGAGGCCGGAGAGTTCCTTGGAATGCTCAGCCATATACTTCAGCAGCGCCTGGAGATCCTTCAGGTCGAGCAGTGCCAGGCCATTCTCGTCGGCAATCTTGAAGGCGATGTTGAGGACGCCCTCCTGCGCATCCGTCAGTTCCATCAGCCGTGAAAGCAGTAGAGGGCCGATCTCGGTAAGGGTCGTTCGGACCCGGTGGCCTTTTTCGCCGAACAGGTCCCAGAAGATGACCGGAAACTCCTGAAACTCATAAGGGTTCAAGCCGATGGTGGACGCCCGTTTTTCCAGAAAGTCCTTGTATTCACCCATTGCCGCGACGCCGGACAGATCACCCTTGACGTCGGCGCAGAAGACCGGGACGCCGGCATTGGAAAATCCCTCAGCCAGGATCTGCAGAGTCACGGTTTTGCCGGTGCCGGTCGCGCCGGTGATCAGCCCGTGGCGGTTAGCGTAGCCAAGATCGAGATACTCCCCGTGATTGATGGAGTCGTCCGGTTTGCGACTGGTCCCGATGTAGAGTTTGCCGTCCTGAAGCATATCGCCTTACCCACTTCTCTTTGCTTCATCTTTATAGGCACCGAAGGAACGCGCAACAATTGTGCAAATTGCTGGTCAATGCAATGATCCGTCCACGGGCTGTGGCGGGGCACAAACGCAGGAAGCAGAAAGACATGGAAAAGGTTCTTGGCATAGGCGGACTGTTTTTTCGAGCACGCGATCCGCAGGGACTTGCCCAGTGGTACACGCAGCATCTGGGTGTGGATCCGGTGCCGTCGGGCTATGACGCGCCCTGCTGGCAACAGCAGGAAGGTCCAACGGTCTTTGCACCGTTTGACGCGGCGACGGACTATTTCGGTCGCGACGAGCAGCAGTGGATGATCAATTTCCGCGTGCGCGATCTAAATGCGATCACGATACAACTGCGTTCGGCCGGCATTGCGATCGAGGTCGATCCCACGATCCACCCCAATGGCCGATTTGCCCGGCTCTACGATCCGGAAGGCAACCCGATCGAGCTCTGGGAACCGTCGAACCCGGAGATGCCGTAAAAACACCCCGCCAACCAAGCAAAACGCTGCCAGACTTTGAAGCATAATGTCCGGTATTTGCATCGGGTATAAGTTGGCGATTGTATAAGTCCATCTTCTGTTTACTCCAGCCCGCTAGACTTCACGACGTGCTTTTTCGAAGCGGATTGCGGCTTGGGATCGCAGATGACGACCAGCAGGCGTAGCTTTTTAACCCTCCTTGGCGGCGTCGGTCTGGCCGCCTGCGCGCGCACGGCCCGAGCGCAGGTGGGCAAGGGTTTGGATCTTGCCGATCTGCGCGGTTCGCTGGATGCCACCAGCCTTGGCATGCGCCCGGATACGATCGACGATCAGAGCCGGTTGCTGGATGGAATCATCCGCACCGCTTCGGTCGAACGCAAAGCGGTCTTCCTGCCGCCCGGCACCTATGTATTATCGGGTCTGGATTTGCCGGAATTCGTTCATTTGACGGGCGTTCGAGGTGCGACACGACTGGTTTACGGTGGCGCCGGTACGTTTCTTTCCGCCAGCGACGCCACACATATCCAGCTATCGAACCTGATCATCGACGGCGCCAACCGTTGGCTGGCCGATCATGCACAGGCGGCCCTGCAGATCAGCCGCACACCGCGAGTGATGATCGACGATTGCGACATCCTCGGCAGCCGCAAACACGCCGTTTTCCTGGAAGCTTGCGGCGGCCGGATCAGCCGCTCCACCATCAGCGGAGCTGGTCAGGCGGCGATCTACAGCGTTCAGGCGAACGGACTGCGCATCGAGGACAACGACATCGCCGACTGCGCCAACGGTGGCGTACTGGTGCATCGCTGGCAGATCGGCTCGGACGGCAGCATGGTGCTCGGCAACCGCATCGCGCGGATCGGGGCCCACGCCGGTGGTACCGGTCAGAACGGCAATGGAATCAACGTATTTCGGGCAGACCATGTGCTGGTCTCCAACAACCATATTCGCGAATGCGCCTTTTCCGCCATTCGCTCGAACAGTGGCTCCGATGTGCAGATTATCGGCAATCAATGCCTGGCCAGCGGCGAGACGGCGATCTATTCGGAGTTCGCCTTCCGCGGCGCTATCGTCGCGAACAATCTTGTGGACGGCGCAGCCAACGGCATTTCCATCGCCAACTTCGATCATGGCGGACGCCTGGCTGCGGTGAGCGGCAATCTGATACGCAATCTGTCAACGCAGGGCCCCTATCAACCCGACGCTCCCGGTTTCGGAACGGGTATCGCAGCCGAAGCGGATGTCGCCATCACCGGAAACGTCATCGAGGGCGCGCCCCTGTTTGGCATGATGATCGGTTGGGGCCCCTATCTGCGCAACGTCGTTGTCAGCGGCAATCTGGTGCGTAACGGCGAGGTCGGCATCGCTGTGACCGTGGTCGACGGCGCACAGGCGGCCCATATCGCCAACAATGTGCTGCAGGGTCAGACACGTGGCGCGATCGTCGGATATCGCTGGCAGCAACCCGTCACCGGCGACCTGGCGCGGCAAAGTGCCGGCGGATTTCCACATCTAGATGTCGCCCATAACAGCGTCAGCTGAACAGCGTTTCCGTCGCCCGAACGACGCCGACCTCGAGGTTCCTGCGATTCTTGACCGTGGGATTCGCCTCGGCCTTAAGCGCGTCAATCACATCCTGACCGGCCTGCAGGAACCGCGACAGTAATGCCGCCACCACAACCTCGGCTGCGCGACCGGCGCCGTCATCGATTTTCAGCGCTATGCCTAGTCCCTCCGACGGCAATGTCGCACAATAGACACCTTCAGCGCCGGTTTTGACGAAAATCCGCCCCGGCGCAAGCTGCATCAGCCGCGTGCAGGCACGCCCCTCCCCCGCAACGTAATAGGGTTCCTCCATACAGGCCTCGATGATCCGCCGCGATGCTGCAGCGCGTCTTGGATCAAGACCTTTGCCGGTCGCCATTTTGGCAAAGCCCAATGCCAGGGCATCCAGCGGTGTTGCATAGGTCGGAATCGAGCAGCCGTCGATTCCGCAATTATCGTCGGCAAAATGTGCACCCGTCAGATCGGCCAAAATGTCACGGATTTGGCGCTGAACTTCATGGTCGTATGCGACATAACCGGCCGGATCGATGCCGAGATGGGCGGCCGCGCAGATGAAGCCAGCATGCTTGCCGGAGCAGTTGTTATGGAGTTGCGACGGAACGGCTCCATTGCGCGCAAGATCCAGAGCCGCACCGTGTCGCGATGGCCAATGGGATCCGCATTCCAGCGCGTTTTCGTCGAGACCGGCGCTTGCCAACATCGCCGCGGCCGTCTGGGTATGCGCCGGTTCACCGGAATGGGACGCGCAGGCCAGCGCCAACTCCCGGTTCCCGAAACCATAGCGATCCGCAGCCCCGGATTCGACAAGCAATAGGGCCTGCATGGCCTTGATGGCGGAGCGCGGAAAGACCGGTGCTTTTGTGTCACCCAATGAGGCCAATGGGGTCCCTTGGTCATCGACAACGACCGCCGCCCCACGATGCATGCTTTCGACCCGATCGCCGCGGGTGACCTCGACCAGAACCGGATTGGGCATTCACTTCACCTCAGACTTGAATGCAGTCCCATAACGGCTCGTCACGTCGGGTGCAATCGTCGCGATTAGAGGTTAACGCCGATCGGACCTGCCGGCGATTTGCATCGAAACCATTAATCGTCTTTGGCACGCGGTGTGGAAGGTCGGTCCGGTGTTCGGGATATTTCATTGAAATGACTCGTCCACCAGCTAGTATCGGCCGAAGTCGCTGGAATCGTCTAACGCACAGGAGACTTTCTCATGAAACAACTGACGGCAATACTTGGCGCAGTCGTGCTCGCTGTCAGCCACGGCGCAGCCATGGCGCAGAACACGAACCAGCCGGTGGCGATGATGCCGGCACCCTCCTACGAATACGTTCAGCAAGCAGCTTCGATGCAATATGACGGCCAGACAATGACCCTGCAGGGAGTCCCGTCGACGATTTTTTTCAGTGACCATCCCTACCGCTTGAGTGGGCAGGTCGACACCGCGAGATTTGCCGATCTGTGGACAGCACCCAACAGCGCGTTCGCGATTGATCCGCCGAACGCGGCCGTATCGGTCCTCTCAGACCGGGAAAACCCGCCGGCCGTTGTCGAGCTTACCTCGGCCGAGGCCACCGAGGGAGGCATTTCCTACGGCGTCAGGGTGCTGTCAGGCCAGCTGCCCGAGAGTGCCCAGGACATCGCGCTGTTCGTGGATGCCTATCACCCGGTACCGGGACCCTACTGCTATCACGCTCCGCAGGCTCCGGAGTGCCATTACCATCCGTATCACCCCTATTACCCACCACCGTATCCGTATCATCCGGGAGCAGCCTTCGCCGCCGGCGCGGTTGCCGGTGCCGCGGCAGCGTCTGCAGCTCAGCCGAAGGTGTACTACTATCCCGTTCCGACCGGACCACTGCCGGCGCAATGTCACCTCAATAGCAACCATACCCGCATGGTCTGTTCGGTCCCCATCCAGCAATAGGCAGCCGAAACATTGTCGGGCGCACTCAGGTGCGTCCGCTTCCAACGTGGTTGCCGCTTAACTGCTGACGGCGTGCCGGGTATTGCGCCGCTCCAGAGCGGCCTCCCATGCCAGTGCGTGGGCAACGATCTGCCCGAGATCGTCGTAACGGGGCCGCCAATTCAGCCGCTGCTTCAACAATTCAGGATCCGCGACCACACTTACCGCATCCCCGGAACGTCGTCCGACCAGATTGACCTGAAAATCATTGCCACTGGCGGCTTTCACCGCATCGACAACCTCCAGGACCGAATAGCCCTCACCGTAACCACAGTTGGCCACCAGATTGCTCTCGCCCCGTCGCAGATGCTGTAGCGAAAGGTAGTGCGCTTCAACCAGGTCGGTGACGTGTATGTAATCACGGATGCAGGTGCCGTCTTGCGTCGGGTAGTCCGTTCCGTACACGTCCATGGCCGACCGTTTGCCAAGCGCCGCCTGCGTCGCGACTTTGATCAGATGGGTCGCGTTCGGAGTCGACTGCCCCGAGCGGCCCTTAGGATCGGCGCCGGCAACGTTGAAGTAACGCAATATCGCGTTACGCATCGGGTGGGCGCGCGCGACGTCCTTCAACATAAGCTCGGACATCAGTTTCGACATGCCGTATGGCGACTCCGGCCGCAGAGGTGCGTCTTCGCGCACGCATTTCGTCTCCGGTGTGCCATAGACAGCTGCCGTCGAGGAGAAGATGAATGTCTCAACGCCACACCGGACGCAGGTCTCAAGCAGCGTGCGGGTTTTCGCGGTGTTGTTGTGGTAGTAGGCCAGCGGATCGACGATCGACTCCGGCACGATGATCGACCCGGCGAAATGGATCACCTCGTTGACGTTGTATTTCGCGATGATGAGACCAACCGTTTCGACCTCTCCAACATCGCCGGTCACCAGATTGGCTTCCTTTGGAACCGCCCAATCGAACCCGGTTGAGAGGCTGTCGAGAACGACCACATCCTCGCCAGCCTCCAGCAATCTCCACACCATATGACTGCCGATATAGCCCGCGCCGCCCGTCACCAGCACGCTCATGATGCCCTCTCGCAAATGATTCAGTAGTGGCCGTATCCCAGATGGGTGTCGTCCATATTATCGGCGCTTGCAAGCCTTTTGTCCGGCAGCAACGGCTTAGCGAACCCTCTCCAGGACGGACACGTAATTGGCGACCGCGGCACCACCCATATTAAAGATACCGCCGAGTTGCGCATCGTCGATTTGCATGCCGCCGGCCTCGCCGCACAACTGCATGGATGTCAGTGCGTGCATCGAAACCCCGGTCGCCCCAATCGGATGTCCTTTGGCTTTCAGTCCGCCTGAAGGATTGACCGGAAGCCGCCCGTCCTTTTGCGTCTCTCCGGACAGCGCGACAGCAGCACCCTCGCCCGGTCTGGCAAGCCCCATCGCCTCGTACTCAATGAGTTCGGCGATGGTGAAGCAGTCATGAGTCTCGACAAAAGATAGATCGTCGAGTTTGATCCCCGCTTTATCAAAGGCCCTTTGCCAGCCGATTTGACAGCCTTCGAACAGCAGAATGTCACGCTTCGACATCGGCAGGAAATCCTGTACATGTTCGGCCGCCCGGAACATGATCGCGCGCGGTGCGTGCATTGCCGTTTCGATGTCGGTCAGGACGATGGCGGCAGCGCCGTCGGAAACAAGCGAGCAATCGGTCCTTTTCAACGGCCCGGCAACGTAGGGATTCTTGTCGCTCTCAGTGCGGCAGAAATCGTAGCCCAGATCCTTGCGCATCTGCGCATAGGGATTCTCCACACCGTTCTTGTGGTTTTTGGCGGCAAGCATTGCCAGCGCATCCGACTGGTCACCGTATTTCTGGAAATAGGCGTCGGCGATCTTGCCAAAGACACCCGCGAAACCGGCCGGAATGTCACCGTCCTCCGGCAGATAGGACGCTTTCAACAGGTTTTCGCCGATCTGCGGACCTGGCGTCGTCGTCATCTGCTCCACGCCGACGACCAGCACGTTTTTCGCCGTCCGGGCACGGATCGCCTTCAGACCTTGGTGTATGGCCGCTGAACCGGTCGCACAGGCGTTCTCCACGCGGGTTGCCGGCTTGAAACGCAAGTCGTCATTGGCCTGTAAAACAAGACTGGCGGTGAAATCTTGCCTGCTGAAGCCGGCGTTGAAGTGGCCCAGCACGATCTCGTCGATATCAGCCGGCTCCAGACCCGCATGGGCGATCGCATCGCGTGCCACGCCGACAATAAGGCTTTCGACGGTCTCATCCGCCAGTTTTCCGAACGGTGAATGAGCCCACCCGGTGATGCATGCTGACATAACTGTTCTCCAAATGCTGACACGACGCGGCGCGTGCCTGTCTCCTTATCACAGGCTTGGCCAACCGGTGCCTGTAAAATTGTTCAACCTTTAACAATAACCCGTGTGCATTGCAACAAAATAGCCCTGTGAGTGCACCAAATGCAGCGTGTGACAGTTTCGTAATGTCAGCAGATTTTTCTTGAATGAACGTTCAAATAAAAATAATTTGGGCGTCGTTTCACACGCTGGAAAAAGGATGGCGGCATGGGTAAGCGGCCTAACATCCTCATCATCATGGTGGATCAGTTGAACGGGACGCTGTTTCCGGACGGTCCGGCCGACTGGCTTGAGGTTCCGCATCTGAAGGCGCTGGCCGACCGTTCGGCACGCTTTACGGGCAACTACAATGCCTCTCCATTATGCGCACCGGGCCGCGCCGCCTTTATGTCTGGACAGTTGCCGAGCCGCACCCGGGTCTTCGACAACGCGGCGGAATTCGCCTCCGACATTCCGACTTTCGCCCACCATCTGCGGTCGGCCGGCTACTACACCTGCCTGTCGGGCAAGATGCATTTTGTCGGCCCGGACCAGTTGCACGGGTTCGAAGACCGCTTGACCACAGATGTTTATCCGGCCGATTTCGGCTGGACGCCGGACTACCGCAGGCCCGGCGAGCGCGTCGACTGGTGGTACCACAACCTCGGATCCGTCACCGGCGCCGGCGTTGCCGAGATCACAAACCAGATGGAATACGATGACGAGGTCGCGTTCCATGGTGTCCAGAAGCTGCACCAACTGTCGCGCGCCTCTGACCTCGAGGATGCCCGGCCCTGGTGTTTGACGGTCTCCTTCACCCACCCGCACGATCCGTACGTGGCGCGGCGCCAGTATTGGGATCTCTACGCGGACTGCGAACACCTCGAGCCAACCGTCGCCGCGCTCGGATATGAGGACCAGGATCCGCACTCCCAGCGCCTTTATCACGCCAGCGACTACCGAAACTTCGACATCCGGGCCGAGCATGTGCGGCGCGCCAGACGTGGCTACTTCGCCAACATCAGCTTCCTGGACGACAAAATCGGCGCGCTGCTGGATGTGCTGGACAACACCGGCATGCGCGACGACACGCTCATTATCTTCTGTTCCGACCATGGCGACATGCTTGGCGAGCGTGGCCTGTGGTTCAAGATGAGCTTCTTCGAAGGCGCCTCGCGGGTGCCACTGATGATCGCCGGTCCGGGCATCGAAGCCGCGACAATCGATGCGCCGGTGTCGAACCTCGACGTCACACCGACACTGGCCGACATTGCCGGCTTGGATCTGCAGGACATCCGTCCGTGGACGGACGGCGAAAGCCTACTGCCCTTGCTGTCCGGCGAACCCCGATCCGCACCGGTTCTGATGGAGTATGCCGCCGAGGGATCCCATGCGCCGCTGGTCTGCATACGCGACGGACGGTTCAAGTTCATCCACTGCGAGCTCGATCCCCCGCTGCTTTTCGATCTTGAGACCGATCCATTGGAAACGGTCAACCTGGCTGCCGATCGCAAACACGCGGACCTTGTGGACTCCTTCATGCAGCGCGTGCGTGGCCGCTGGGACATGGCGGCCTTCGACGCCGCTGTTCGAGAAAGCCAGGCGCGCCGCCTGATCGTCTACCCGGCTTTGCGCAACGGGGCGCATTTCCCCTGGGACTTCCAACCGCTGCAGAGAGCGTCCGAACGGTACATGCGCAACCACCTGAATCTGAACGATCTGGAAGACCGGAAGCGCTTCCCGCGTGGCGATTAGAGGGACCATCCATGCGAACACCACCGAAGGCATCGCATTCCTTTGATCGGAATTGAGGCACCGAAACATGCAAGCGGATTTCATCATTATAGGCTCAGGCTCGGCCGGCTCCGTGCTCGCAAACCGGCTTTCCGAGAATATCAGCCACCGGGTGATCGTTCTTGAATATGGCGGGTCGGATATGGGTCCGTTCATCCAGATGCCGGCCGCCCTCTCCTACCCGATGAACATGGCGACCTATGACTGGGGCTACGAGACGGAACCGGAGCCACATCTCGGCGGCCGGCGGCTGGCCGCCCCGCGCGGCAAGGTCATTGGCGGTTCGTCGTCGATCAACGGCATGGTCTATGTGCGCGGCCATGCGGAGGACTACAACAGTTGGGCCGAAGCCGGCGCCAAGGGCTGGGCGTTCGCCGACGTTCTGCCATACTTCCAGCGGATGGAAACTGCGCATGGTGGCCAGGACGGATGGCGGGGCAACCGTGGTCCGCTGCATGTGCGTCGCGGAAAGGCCGCCAATCCGCTCTTCGAACGCTTCATCGAGGCCGGTCGCCAGGCCGGCTTCGAGGTGACCGAGGACTATAACGGCCAGAAGCAGGAGGGTTTCGGCCTGATGGAACAAACCATCCATCGGGGCAAAAGGTGGTCGGCGGCAAACGCCTACCTGAAACCAGCGCTGAAGCGACCCAATCTGCAGATGATCCGCTGTTTGGCACGGCGGGTCATCATCGAAAACGGGCGGGCGGTCGGCGTCGAAATCGAGCGGGCGGGCCGCATCAGCACCGTGCATGCGTCCCGCGAGGTGATTATCTGCGCTTCTGCCTTCAATTCACCGAAGCTGCTGATGCTGTCAGGCGTCGGCCCGGCGGATCACCTGCGCGAACACGGTATCGACGTGGTCGCCGATCGGCGCGGGGTCGGAGCGAATCTCCAGGACCATTTGGAGCTTTACGTGCAGCAGGAGTGCGTGCAGCCGATCACGCTTTACTCCAAGCTGAACTTGGTTTCGAAAGCGGCCATCGGTGCGGAATGGCTGTTTTTCGGAACCGGGCTGGGTACTTCGAACCATTTCGAGGCCGCAGCCTTCGTCCGCTCCAAACCGGGCATCCGGTATCCGGACATACAGTACCATTTTCTGCCCATCGCCATTCGTTACGACGGAAAGGCCGCGGCGCGATCCCACGGATTCCAGGCGCATGTCGGACCGATGCGATCGAAATCGCGCGGCAGTGTAACGCTGCGCTCTGCCGAGCCCGGCATCGCGCCGGTCATTCGTTTCAATTACATGAGCGACGAATCGGATTGGCAGGACTTTCGTCGCTGCATCCGATTGACCCGCGAATTGTTCGGGCAGTCCGCCTTCGACACCTATCGCGGCCGCGAGATTTCGCCGGGCGACAGAATCCGCAGCGATGCCGAATTGGATTCGTACATCCAGCAGCATGTGGAGAGCGCCTACCACCCGTGCGGTACCTGCAGGATGGGCGGACAGGACGATCTGGATGCGGTGGTCGATCCGGAGTGTCGGGTGATCGGGGTTGAGCGGCTGCGTGTGGCCGATTCCTCAACGTTCCCGACGATCACCAACGGCAATCTCAACGCCCCGTCGATCATGCTCGGCGAAAAAGCGGCCGATCACATCTTGGGGAACCAGCCGTTGCCGCGCAGCAACCTGGAACCGTGGATCAATCCCCGCTGGGAGGTATCGGACCGCTGAACCGGAATGCGACGAACGGAATCCAACCTTTGCCAAGGTCGGCTTTCGGCCACAATTGTTTCCGATTTAGCGCATTGACACCGAGGATTGGTCCGAACGGGCCGCCGAAACGATGATTTAACGCCTCTCGATCATGATCCGGGCTGATTGAGTGATCCCCCCGGCAAGCTGACCGAGGCGTTTGAGAAAGGCGAACGGACCATGTCCGCGTCGGCCGCGAACCACGTCCAGACCGAAGGTTTCGATACGCAGTACCGAGAGCGTGCGCTGCGCCTGGCCGCATCGACGATCGCCTTCCTGGCCTTCTGCCTGCTGACGATCTCGCTGCGTCCGTTCAGTTCCGGCAGCCTCATTGTTCCCGATGACGGGGTCCCCGGAGACTCGCTCAATCAGATAGGCTTCGTTATTGCCGGCATCACCATGGCCGGGGCGTTGGCGACACTGGTCGACCGGCGTCTGCTACGCATCTTCCTATCGCCGACCTGGCTTGCCATAGGCTTCGTGCTGGCTGTCGCCATCGTCATGGCGCCCGATCCATCGTCAGCCATGAGATCGGTCACACTGACGATGATCGGTATGATGATCGCGGCGGGAATCATCCTGCTGCCACCGGATGAAGAGGCCTTCCAAAGGGTCACGGCGGCTGCGATTCTCAGCGTTTTGGCGTTGAGTTACTCCGGCGTAATCCTGTTTCCGGATCTCGCGATCCACGGCATGGACGCGCATGAACCGCAACACCAGGGACTGTGGCGAGGCCACTTTTCGCACAAGAACATTGCCGGCCCGGTCACTTCGGTTTTCGTCATGTTCGGCATTTATCTATGGCGTTCAGGGATGCGCGGCGTCGGTGCTCTGATCGCCGTACTGGCGCTGATCTTCGTCATCCAGACAGGGTCAAAGACCACCAACGGGCTGCTGCCGATCGCCGTGTTGATTGTGCTTGCCGGCAGAGTCTTCGGATTGCCTCTGCTGACGATCGGCCTCTACGCACTCGCCGTCGCTTTGGTCACCGGTCTGACGATCGGTTCGATCTATTCGGAGACTTGGGCCGGCTTCACGAAGGCGATCCTCGACGATCCCACTTTCACCGGACGGGTGACCCTATGGGAGTACGGCATTCGTAACGTCAGCGAATACTACTGGTTCGGAACCGGATTCGACAGTTTCTGGGCAACGTCCAAGGTGAGGAACATCGAATATCCATTTGAATGGGCTTGGGATTTTCGCAACATCGTGCATGGCCACAGCAATTTTGTCGATATGGCGCTGACCACCGGCATCGTTGGCTTTGGTGTCCTGCTTTGGGTGCTGTTTATCGCTCCAGCGTTCAACTATGTGAAAGCATGTCGGATCCCAGGTAACAGCAGGATTGCCGATCTGTTCATGATGATTCTTGTGTTTATGACCATGCTGTCCTTCCTGGAAACGTTTTTCCTGCGCCGCGTCGATCCTATTTGGCTGATGATGTTCATGTCAGTGACCGGCCTGCAATTGGCAGCGCGGTTCCGCGCCGCAAAAACCTGATCGCAGCGAGATCGCCGAGGCGTCTCATGTCCGTCATTTTTCCGTGTTGAGTGCTTGAAATCTGTCCCTGAAGTGGTAAACGCAGGGACCGTCCGCAGTGACATGATGGGGCGTAGCCAAGCGGTAAGGCAGCGGTTTTTGGTACCGCCATGCGCTGGTTCGAATCCAGCCGCCCCAGCCAATCTCATCGTTTTCCGGATCATCACGGTTTCGTGACGCAACATTGCCGTGGCGTAATGTTGCGGACAGGCATTGTCCACATTGGCATCCCACATACCAGTCAGCGAGCCAAACGCTGAAGGTGAGCAAGATGTCCGACCGCTATTTCACACCGGGTTTCGACAGCATTAACGACCGGATCGGGCCGCGCCGGTGCGGCAGATCCTGGATCGCGCGCGTCTTTGTGATTGCACGCCGCAGGATCAGCCAGCGCGGACCGGAGATCCATTAGCAACACAACCGGACCCTCGACCGGGTGGTGGTCACAGGCATGCTGCAGGGTTCGGCGGGACGGGAGGCTGGGAGCCGAGCCTCCCGTCCTTGGGTCCGTTCAAGGAACCATCCGGGTCAATCCGACGAAGTTAAGGCTTGCTCAAGCCGCTGCAGGTGCAGTCGCATTTGCTCGCGCTCCTGCAGCAGATCGAGAGCCAGGGCAATGCCAGGGCTGTTGATGCCAAGTTCGTGCTGAAGGCTGCGTGCGATGCGGGTCCGAGTGATGCTTATGGACGAAAAGCGCCAGTTTTCCGGAGCGCTGCCAACCGGTTCCAGAATGCCCTCCTCCACCAACTCCACCACCCAGGCGGACTGGACATTGCAGGATCTGCACAGCTCCGTCAGCGAAACCGCCTCGACCACCTCTGCAGTTAGGACTTTGAGTGAATCCCTGGACATGATCCATTACACTCCCAGTTTGGCGCGCGGATCAAAACTCATCTCCTGCGCCATTTTCTCGTAAAACGCCTTGTCCTCGTCGGTTACGGCCGGCGGCACTGCGATCTGCAGGATCGCATACAGATCACCCGCCGGTGAGCCGGGAATGCCGCGGCCCCTCAGTCGCAGTTTCTGGCCGGTTCGTGCGTTTTTGGGGATCGACAGATCGACGATGCCGCTGGGTGTCGGGCATTTGACCTTGCCGCCGAGTGCTGCCTCCCATGGTGAAATCGGCAGGTTGAGGTAGACGTCGCGACCCTCCACCGAATAGTTGGGGTCCGGCTGAAACTGGATCTCCAGGTACAGGTCGCCGGCCCGTCCCTGGCCGACTCCGGGAGTCCCCTGCCCGGCCAGACGAATGTGCTGTCCTTCGGTAATGCCCTTGGGAATCTTCACACGGATGGATCGGTCTCGCACGCTGACATGACCGTCGGCATCGACCTCCGGGGCATGCAACGAGATCGTCCGCGTGGCCCCCTCATAGGCGTCCCGGAGATCGATCGAGATTCGGGCGTGGTGGTCCTGACCGTGCGCGTGGAACTCGCGTCGGGCGTAGCCGCCGCCACCACCACCGGTCCGCGCGTGGCCGAACAGGCTCTCAAAAAAATCGCTGAACGCCGCCTGATCGCCTCCGTCGAAACCGCCGCCGGAGAATTCGAATCCTTCGTCCCAACCCGGTGGCGGCCGAAACTCCTGTCCCGCCTGCCAGTCGGCGCCAAGTTGGTCGTAAGCGGCCCGTTTATCCGGGTCCTTGAGCACTTCGTAGGCCTCGCCGGCCTCCTTGAACTTGCTTTCCGCATCCGCGTCCTTGTTCACGTCCGGATGGTATTTGCGCGCAAGTTTACGGTAGGCGCGTTTGATGTCGTCCTGTGTCGCGGACCGCTCCAATCCGAGGATCTGATAATAGTCTTTGTAATCCATCGACCTCATTTCCGTTGCCGCATTGTCGTGGATCCGGCCCGCTCCGCCGGATGCCATGAACCCGGCTCGCGCCGCAGTCCGATGCAGTCTTAGCTGTCATTGCCCGATTGTCCAGATTTAGCCGATATAGGTATTGTTTCGCTTGTCGTGGAGACATCTGCTCGCGATGAACACTGCTTTTTACGGAACGTTTTGGCTGGTGGCAGTTACCCCGACCTTAAAGGGCGCGGACCGAGCAAGCCTTAGTCTACGTCATCGACAGCACGCATCGCCAAAGCCGCGCCTTTGGCCACCAGAAGCCGCAAATGGCCCAGTACAGCTGCGCGGAACCCATCGTTTCCCGACAGGTCGTCCCCGAAAACGGCCGTGATATCGAGCATTGCGTTGCCGAAGGCATCGATATCGGGCAGCGTGTCACGCGCAATCTCGGAGAACAAATCCGCCATCGGATCATCGACCGCGATGGATTCTCCGCGCGGGCCGACACCGGAAACATGTCTCATCCACCCGGCGGCCGCCAGGTTCAATCGGTGATGCGGCATACCGGCTACCATGCGATCGCGGATCGTGCACAGCAAACGCTGCGGGATCTTTTGCGATCCATCCATGGCGATCTGCAACAGCCGGTGCCTGAGCGATGGGTTGGCGAAGCGGACGAGCAATGAACCGATATAGGCGTTCAAATCGATGCCAGGTGTGTTCACCGTCGAGCGGATTTCCTGCTGCATCATCCGCTCGACAAAGCGGCTCAGAACCGGATCCGTGATCGCCTCGCTGACCGTCTGATGGCCGGCCTGCAGCCCGAGATAGGCAAGTGTCGAATGCGCACCGTTGAGCAACCGCAGCTTCATCTCTTCGAACGGCTGCACATCGTCGGTCATCAGCACACCGGCTGCTTCGAAATCCGGCCGGCCGGCGACGAACCGATCCTCGATCACCCACTGGCTGAACGGCTCCGTGACCACCGGCCAGGCATCGTCATAGCCGGTCATCGCGGCAATGCTTGCCCGGTCCTCGTCAGTCGTAGCCGGAACGATGCGATCGACCATGGTCGCGGGAAAGGCGATGTCCGCCCCGATCCACCGGGCCAATGACGGATCTTTCGCCTCGGCAAACTCCAGGACAACGCCGGCCAGCGTGTCACCGTTGGAAGGAAGGTTGTCGCAACTGACCAGTGTGATGGGTGCCAGTCCGCGCGCGCGACGCAGACGCAGTGCCGCGACGAGCACTCCGGGTACCGAGCGGGCACCCGTTTCCGTTTCGAGATCGGCGCGGATATCGGCGTGCGTCAGGTCCAGTCGGCCGGTCGCGGGATCCCTGCAATAGGCCTTTTCGGTCACGGTCATCGTCACGATACGGGTGTCTTCGGAGGCGATCGCCTCGATCACCGGCATGTTTCCCGGAGGGGCACAAAGCACATCGCAGACGGCGCCGATGACTCGGGTTCGCGTTTCCTCGCCATCACGCACCGCTAGCGTGTAGAGCCCGTTCTGCGGAAGCAGGGCATCTCTCGTACCAGGGTGGCGCAGACTGGCGCCGATGATCCCCCAGGAGGGGTCGCGGCCGAGGCAATCGTCGACATAGACGGCCTGGTGCGCCCGGTGAAAGGCGCCAATGCCGAGATGGACGATGGACGCGGACAGCCGTGAGCGATCGTAGGGCGGCAACACGGCCGGGCCTTGATATTGCGCGAGCAACGCGTTTGAAAGCCGGTTTGCCATGACGCACTCCTGTCTCGGTCGGTCTTACTCGGACCGTTCCGGCACCCAGTCGCTGCAGATCTGCAGCGAACGGTCGAGTGGCAACGCGACCTGCGCTGCAATGCGCGCCGACTGATAGATGGCGGCCACCAACTCGATCGAACGGACTCCGTCCTCGACCGTCACCATATCCGACGACTCGCTGCCCAGATGCTGCGCAATCGCGAGAAACTGGCCGGCAAATCCGGTCGGCCGATCCGCGATGTCCCGATCGATTTCAGCAAGCGCGCTGTCGATCGCGGCGGCGCTGTCAGCATCACGCGGCGTGAAGGTCCAGGTGTCGGCACCCGGCGCGTAGGGGTTGCGCCCGCTTTCCGCCGTAAGGTGTTCGAACACCATGCGCAGGCGTGAGGTATCGCCGGCACCACCCAGCGTCACCGACGAGGTGACGAGCCCGCCGGAGCGGGTGCGCATGGATATGGCGGCGCAGTCTTCCGTCTCGATCGGATTGACCCGCGTATCGAGCATGGCGGACACGGCTGTCGCCGGCCCAAAGAACCGGGAGATCAGATCGTGGACGTGAATAGCATGGCCCAGCACGGCCCCGCCGCGTTCGCTGGCCCATTGTCCGCGCCAGTCGACGGCATAGTAGTCCGGGCCGCGATCCCAATGCGTTTCCAGGGTGGCGACCAGCGGGCGACCGAGCAGGTCGCGGTCCTGAAGCCCCGCCAGCTGGTACAGGCCGCGGCCGTATCGGTACTGAAAGACCGGTACGAACAGCCGTTGATGGTCACGCGCCGCGGCTGCGATCCTGTCGACTTCGAGCACGCTGCCCGCCACCGGTTTTTCACAGATGACGTGTTTGTCGTTCGCCAAGGCGCTGAGCGCCACCGGTCCATGAAGATGCGGCGGCAGGCAGATGTCCACCAGATCGATCCGCGAATCGCCGAGGACCTGGTTTATTTCCGCGACAGCGCGGCAGTCCGCCGCTTGCGAGGCCAGCGCCTGCGCCTTGTCCAGGGCACGGTCGCAGACCATCAGCACCCGGTAGTGGTCCTGGAGCGCGCGATAACCGGCCATATGCTGGGCACCGATCCCGGCGCCGAGAATGGCGACTCGCAGCATCAGCCGACGCTCCGCAAATGGCCGAGCGGTGTGGCAGCCTCCTGGGCCCGAAGCGCCAGTTCCATGACCTTGAAGCAATGGGCCTGGCCCATCGCCGTCTCGGTGCGATCCCGCACATCTGCAGCCAGGCTGGCGAAATAGGAGAGCGGCTCGGCCGATGCATCAATGTGCTCGCACACCGAGCCGTTGACCAGAAACAGGTGATCCGTGCCCGGCCGCCCGGCGATATCGACATATTTACGCAATTCGACCGTGCCCTCGGTGCCGAGAATAGTCAGACGGCCGTCACCCCAGGTCGGGAGCGCGTCCGGCGTGTACCAATCGACGCGGATATAGCCCTGTCCGTGGTCGCTGCGCAGCAGGATCTCGCCGAAGTCCTGAAGGCCGGGATCATCCGGATTGGCAAAGTTGCCGACGCTCGATGCGACGATCTGGGCGTCTTGGGAACCCGTGAAGAACAGGAACTGGTCGATCTGATGGGAAGCGATATCGCACAGGATACCGCCATATTGGGTCCGGTCGAAAAACCAGTCGGGTCGTGTGGCGCGGTTCAATCGATGCGGGCCTAATCCCACCGTCTGGATCACCTTGCCGATGGCCCCCTCGCGGACCAACCGCGCGGCTTTTTGCACGGCCGGCACTTCGAACCGTTCGGAAAAGTCGATCGACCAGATACGGCCGGTTTCCTTGACCGTCTGCCGGATGCCGTCCAGCTGCTCCAGCGTCGTGCAGCCCGGCTTGTCGGTCATGACATCCTTACCCGCCCGCATCGCCTCGATGGCCCGCTCCGCCCGGCGCGCCGGAATGTCCGCGATCAGGATCAGATCGACGTCGGCGTCGTCGAGCAGCGCGCGTCGGTCATCGACCCTGGGAATGTCCGGGAAACGTTTGACAAAACCCTCGACCGGATGCGGGTCGCCTTCGGTCCACCAGCCCTTGCAGCGACAGCCGATCTTCAGCATACCCTGCAGCTGACCATAAATGTGGCGGTGGTCGACGCCGATCACGGCGACAGTGGGATTCGACATGGCTTGCCTCAAACAGGTGTTTCCCGGCGCACCGATACAACCTGTCGATCGCGCGAAGACGCAACCAGCGCATCGATGAGATAGTGCACATCCAACGCCTGACGACCCGATACCGCCGGTTCGCGACCCGCCTTCGCCGCTTCCACGAACTCTCGAATAAGATCGCGGTGCCAATCGTGCGGAAAAGCCATCGGATCGGCACCGCCGCCGGTGCTGGCCGCCTCTCCGACGGTCTCCGTCTGGCCATGGTGCCAGACAATGGTCAAGGTCCCGGACTGAAGATGGGCGCTTGCTTTTTCGCAGCCGATGGTGATCGATTCCGCGCCGCCCGGAAACGCCGCCGTCGTTGCCATCAAGGCACCGCTGGCGCCATTGCGAAACCGCATCCCGCCGGCCACGAAATCCTCCGACTCCATCCGGTGGAACGGAGTGGTGGCGGCGATTGCCTGCACCTCCGACACCGGGCCGGTGAGGCTCAGCATCAAGTCCAGCGTATGAATGGCCTGGCTGATCAGAACGCCGCCGCCGTCCCGTTCGTAGCTGCCGCGACCGGGTTCATCATAGTAGGCCTGTTCGCGCCACCAGGGCACATTGACTTGAACGATGCCGACGGCACCGAGTGCACCGCTTTCGATGCGCGCCTTCAGCGCCTGCGAGGCCTGGCGAAACCGATGTTGAAACACGATCCCCAGCTGCACGCCGTTGTCGGCGCAGGTGCGCACCAGATCCTCGGCCGCCGCGCTGGTCCGCTCGATGGGCTTTTCCATAAGGATGTGCTTGCCGGCCGCCGCAAAACGCCGGACAAGCTCGCTACGCTGATTGGGCGGCGTGATCAGTATCACCGCTTTCACATCCGGGTCGTCGGCGAGCGTTTCGATCGAGTCCGCCGCCGGAAATCCATACCGACGCGCAAAGGCCTCGCGATTTGCGCGATCGCGGGAATACACGCCGCGGACGGCGATTTCATCGGACAGATCCTGTAGCGCCGCGGCATGCGGTGCCGCCGCCATACCGGTGCCAACGACACCGATGCCGAACGTGTCTTCAGCCATCACGCTATACCGTTGGCGATGACCCGGCCGTCGGCGTTGAACAGGTGCAGGGAGTCCCGGGTCAAACGAAGATGGATCTGCTGGCCCCGATGCACCGGCAACTGCCCAAGCTGGTGCACCGTGAGCTGCGGCAGGCCGTCAGCCGTGCAGTAGAGGTAGGTTTCGCCGCCGAGCTGTTCGGACAGGTCGACCGTCGCCACGAGATCGGCCTCCGCTTCGTCAACGATTTCGATGTGCTCGGGGCGCGCTCCGAACGTCACCTTGTCATCGACGGAGACGCCCGACAGAGCCGGGATTGACACACGCTGCTGACCGGCGACCAGATCAAGGCCCGAGTCGCCGCCGGCCACCGCGCATTCGATCAGGTTCATCCGCGGCGAACCGATGAATCCCGCGACAAAGGTGTTTTGAGGTCTGTTGTACAGATCCAGCGGCGCGCCGACCTGTTCGATGCTGCCGGAGTTGAGCACAACGATCGTGTTGGCCAACGTCATTGCCTCGACCTGGTCGTGGGTGACATAGATCATCGTGCCGCCGAGTTTGGAGTGCAAAGCGGCCAGCTCTTTGCGCATGGCGACGCGCAACTCGGCGTCCAGATTGGACAGCGGCTCGTCGAACAAAAAGGCCTTGGGATCGCGTACGATGGCGCGACCGATGGCCACCCGCTGCCGCTGGCCGCCCGACAGCGCTTTCGGGCGGCGCTTCAGATAGGGTGTGATCTGCAGCATGGCGGCCGCGTCATTGACCCGCTGATCGATCTCCGCCCGCGGCATATTCGAGTTTTCCAGCCCGAAGGCCATGTTCTTGTAGACGGTCATGTGCGGATACAGTGCGTAGGACTGAAACACCATCGCCAGGCCGCGTTCGGATGCCGGTTCGTTATTGACCACCTCACCATCGATCATGACATCACCCGAGGTCACACCCTCGAGACCGGCGATGATGCGCAGCAGCGTCGATTTCCCACAACCGGACGGACCGACAAAAACGACGAACTGACCACTCTTGATGTCGAGATCGATGCCGTGAATGACCTCGACTTCACCATAGGCCTTGATCACGCTTTTCAGCAGAATTTCGGTCATCGATTCTTCCCCTGACCTATCGACTGCGCGCCATGGCCGCCAGCCGTGGCTCCGCGCGCTGCATGCGCATCGGCGGCATGCCATTGAGGATCTGTGTCGTGTCGTCGAGCATCGCCGCGCGAATGCGGGCATAGGATGCCTTCAGCGCACCGGCCAGATGCGCCGTGAACAGGACGTTGTCGGCAGCGCGAATAGGATCGTCGGCGGCCACGGGTTCTTCCGGATAGACGTCGATGGCGGCCCGCAGGCGTCCCGATGTCGCCATGTCGATCAGCGCCGCAAAATCGACGACTTCGGCGCGGCTGGCCAGAACGATACTCGAATCCGGCTGGATCAGCGCCAGTTTGTCACGATCCAGAAAGCCCTCGTTCTCTGTTGTTACGCCGGCCAGGACAAAGATCACTTGTGCCCGCCTCAGCAGCTCGTCGAGTGCAACCGGTTCCAGCATCTGAGAACGCAAATAATGGTCCGACAGCCAGGGGTCATGGACCAGAATACGGCCACCAAAGGGACGCAGCAGCGGCGCCAAGGCGCGTCCGAGATTGCCATAGCCGATGAGTCCCACCGTTGCTTCAAGCAGCCCGTAGTGGCTGCGCGCACCGTTGATGCCGTAGGCTTCGCGGCCGGCACGAAACAACCTGTCGCCTTCCGTCAGGCCGCGGGACAAGGCGATCGCCTGTCCCAGGCAGAACTCAGCGACCGCCGGCGCCATCGCCGGCGCCGCCGACAGGACGTGAATGCCGCGGGCCTGCGCTTCGGCATAGTCGATGTTGGGCTCCCAATTCGCCTTGACGTTGAGAATGGCGCGTAGCTTCGGCGCCCGGTCGAGGCGTTCCCGCGGCATGTCGGTCTGGCCGATAATGATCTCGACGCGCGGCAGGACCGACTCGACCAAGGATGCCGGGGCTCGGCTGCCGAAATGGCTCACCACCTCGCCCAGTTCATCAAGGGCTGCAATTGCGTCGACGGTATAGACCATCTCCTCGGTTCGCGGGTGCGGATCCAGGAAAATCAGAGGCCGGCTCATTTCATCCCCGTCGAGGCGATGCCGGTGGTGATGAAGCGCTGCAGGAAGGCGAACACCAACGCCACCGGAATCAACGTCACGACGGTCATGGCAAGCACATAGTGCCATTGCACATCGAGCTCGCCCTGGAAGGCGTTGAGGCCGATCTGCAGGGTGTAGACCTCGCTCTGGTTGAGGACGACCAGCGGCCACAGAAAGTCGTTCCAGCGCCACATGACGGAGAAGATCGCCAGCACGGCGATCGCCGGCAGCGACAGCGGCAGGACGATGCGCCAGTAGATCGCCCATTCACTGGCCTTGTCCATGCGCGCTGCCTCGATCAGGTCACGCGGCAGCGTCAGCATATACTGTCGTAGCAGGAAGACGCCCGTCGGCGTGGCCGCACCGGGCAGGATAACAGCCCATAGGGTGTTGACCATGTTGAGTTGCGTCACCACCAGATAGGCCGGAACCAGAATGATGGTGATCGGAATCATCAGGGTGCCAATGACAAACAGCATCACCGCGTTGCGCCCCCGGAACTCGTAGATCGCCAGACCGTACGCCGCCATCGAATTGATCAGCAGTGTCACCAGCGTCGCGGCAACGGTGACGATGACGGAATTGTTGAGATAGGTCAGGAAATTGAAGCGCTCGAGCGGATCGGTGTAGTTCTCCCACGCCATGCGGAACTCGCGGATCGGCTCACGATTGGCGATGGGCACCTGGAGCCGCGTTCCTGGCTCGGCGGGGTCGACCATCTGGGCAATGATGCCGACGCGCCGGATCTGCGCCAGTTCGCGTGTCGTGCCATCCTCCATCGTCACCTTGTACAGCGGCAACGGATCGTCATAGCCTTCCACCGCAATCTCGATTTGACCGAGCGGCAGGAAGGTCGGCGGAAACTCAAGAAGCCCGGCCGGGGTCTTGAACGACGACAGCACCAGCCACAAGACGGGTCCGAACATCAGCAGGACGCCGAACACCAGGTAGATGTAGGTGAAAATATCGGTCCAGTGCCAGGTGGCACCGCCGCGCCGGGCCGTCAGCATGCCCGTTACCGTGCGCCTGGAGAGGGTATCGGCATCGGCCATATCAGCCATCCTCCTTGCGCCGTGTGACCGCCAGTTGCACCAGCGTCAGGACAAAAAGCACGACACCGAGCACAACGGAGGCGGCCGCTGCCAGGCCGAAATTCTGAACCTGGTTGGAGAAGCCGGTCGTGTAGATGTACTGGACGATGAACTGCGTTGCGGTGCCCGGACCGCCGCCGGTCAGTACGAACACCTCATCGAAGATCTGCACCGACTTGATCAGCGCTAACACGATGACGACCAGAAGGTTGGGCCACAGCAGCGGCAAGGTGATGCGCCAGAACACCCGCTCGCGTTTTGTACCGTCCATCTCGGCCGCCTCGTAGAGATCCGGCGGGATGGCTTGCAGACCGGCAAGCAGGATCAGTGTGTAAAAGCCCATATGCGCCCAGATCGAGACGAAGATCGCCCAGAACATCGCCCAGTTCGGATCGACGAAAAATAGGATCTTTTCGAACCCGATCGATGTCAGACCGGCGTTGAGCACACCGTCGCGCAGCAGGATCCATTTCCAGATCAGCGCGACGACGACCGGAGAAAGCAGCACCGGAAAGAAAAAGGCGGCCCGGAAAAAGCCGCGGCCGCGGATCTCCCGGTTGAGAATCAGCGCCGTGATCAACGAAAACAGCACCATGAAACCGACCTGGAACACGACGAAGATCATGGTGTTGTAGATGCCGCGCCAGAAACGGTCTTCGCGGCACGTCGTCGGGTCGAGGTAGTTTGCGCAGTCCGCCAGGTAGCTATATTGCTCACCGCCCACGTAGGGGCGATCCTGCAGGAACAGATCGGTGCCACCGGTCACCGAGAAGGCGAAATTGATGAACAGCGGGACGACAACAAAGAGACCGAAAAACGCCAGGTTGGGCAGCAGGAAGATGTAAGGCATGCGGCCGATGCCGATCAGCCGCTGCAAGGCCCGAAATGGCATGTCCAGCAGGCTGAACAACGCCCGAACAGGCCAGGCTGCCACCTCAGTGAGGCGATCGCCTAGGCTCATTGTATCGGATTGTGCCGGGGTCTCGTGCGCCATGGATCCGGATCAGGCAACTGTTGGCGGAGTGCTCCGGGCACAGGGAGTAATGCGCCCGGAGCTTGGCTCGATATCGTGCCAGCCCGTGCTCAGCCGCCGCGTTTTTTCTCGGCGATCTGCTGTTCCACATCCTGGGTCATGCGATCATACGCCTGGTCCAGTGTCAGTTCCCCGACAATCGCCTCGCCAAGCCTGGAGATCAGCGCGTTGAACATAACGCGGTTGTAGACATAGCCCTGCAGATCGTACGCGATCGGAGAGATCCCGGGTACGGCGGCCGCGAAGGTCTGCAGCGCGTGTTTGGCGCGCGGGTCGTCGGTCTGGAATTCCACACCGCTCGCCGCCAGCCCCAGATGACCGGGGATAAACAGTGTCTTGCCGTAGAATTCGTTGAGCACTTCCTCGCTGGACAGGAAATCCATCAATTTGCCGACTTCTTCCGGATGCTCTGTCTCCTTGAGCGCAACCAGCGCGGCGCCGCCGGGCATGCCGGTGCAGCCTGCCGGACCGCAGGGTGCTGGAACCGCCCACCAGTCAAAAGCGTCGCCGATCTTGTCGGCGAATTGCGGGATCTGCCAGGAACCGCTCATATACATGGCGACCTGCGCGTTGGCGAAGTCCTCGTTGGCGCCAAGATACTGGGATCCGGAAACCGAGCCCCACAGCTCCTTGGCCATGGTGCCGTCCTGATGCCAGTCGTAAAGGCGCTGTGCCATGGCTTTCAGGCCGTCATCCACCAAGTGCGGATTGCCGTCGGCATCGAACATCTTGGCGCCCATCGAAATGGCCGGACCGGAGACGCGGTGACCGGAACGGTCCCAGGCCATCGGGATCGGGATATCCAGCTTTGCCGCGACCTCGTTGACCGCTTTGGCCCAGTCATCCCAGGTCGCATCCTTGCCCGGCATTTCGACGCCGGCCTGCTCGAAGAGTGTCTTGTTGACATAGGGGCCGGTAACGGTGAGCTGAGTCATGAAGCCGGAGATTGTACTGTCGTTACCGGGCTCACGCAGCCACTTGAGGAACGGTCCGAAGTTCTCGTTCCAATAACCGGGATCGGAAATATGCGGCGTCAGGTCCAGATAGTATTGCGACAATCCGCCGAGATCGGTGACGCGAGCGAGATCCGGCCCCTCACCGGCGGCCAACTGAACCGGCAGGCTTTCCAGGATGGCCTTGTAGGGCACCACGTCGAGCGTCACCTTGACGTCAGGATTGGCCTGTTCGTAGCGGTCGAGGATTCCCCGCATGACCTCGCCTTCGTTGCCGTCGTTGTACCAGGTGATACGCAATTCGGTCTCGGCGAGTGCGGTTCCGACCGACATGGCCATCGCCGCAGTGCCGATAAGCAGCAGTCTGTGAAGCTGGATTTTCATGAAGAACGTCCTCCCTTTCGGTAACTTGTGTACTAGTACACCTCTAGCGCCCATACAAGTCAGAATCATTGACAGTCACGGGCTGGTCTCCGTCTCCAGGGCCTCTAGGGCCGAGTTGACATGGTCACGCATTTCGGCCGCTGCGCCGCTCGGATCGCCGCGGCGAATGCATTCGAGAATTTTCACATGGTCGTCGTAGGCACGCTGGGACCGCCCGACGATCGACGACATCAAGCGCAGCCGTTGACGGTCGATATGCGCTTTGACCGATTGCACCATCTGCCACGCTTTGGGAACATGGGCCATTTCGGCAAGCATCCGGTGAAATTGTTCGTCGTAGCGAAAAAACGTCATGTAGTCGTCACGCGCCGCTGACGCCTCCTGGGCGGCGAGCACCGGCGCCAGAGCGTCCTCATCGATCCCCTGCTCCGCCAGTCGCCGAGCGATCGCCGCCTCGATCGCCGCGCGGATGAAGATCGCCTCGCGCACGCGACCCTCGTCATAGGGTGCAACAACGGATCCGACCTGCGGGCGAACGATGATCAAGCCCTCACCCGCCAGATCCTGGAACGCGGCGCGCAGCGGAGTGCGGCTGATGTCGCAATACCGGGCCACCTCGGTTTCGCTCAATGCTGTGCCCGGCGGGAACCGATTGTCGATGATACGGCGGCGCAAAGCCTCATAAATCTGCGGGCCAATCGATCGCGACCGGTCGATGACGACATCGCTCAGCATGGCCCCAATGTCGGGACTGGCGATCTCAGGACCCGGACGCGGCATACACAGCCTCCTGTTGATCGACGCGTCCATCCAAGCGCTGCTCGGCCACGGCGTCCAGCGCGGCCATGACCCCGCGCAGTTCGGCCAGACCCTTAAGTCGACCGACAGCCGGATAACCCGGTTGGGCACCCCGTCCGAGATCGTCCAAAATATCCTGTCCATGATCCGGGCGCATTGGAATCTGGTGATCTTCCCGCCCGGTCGCACGACGACGCCGCTCTTCCGACAACAGAACATCGATCACCGCCACCATGTCGGTCTGGCCAGACAGATGTTCGTCCTCGAAAAAGGAACACGGGACGGTCTCTTCTTCCCGCGTGACATTGCGCAAATGCGCGAAATGGATGCGCGGTGCGAACTCCGCAGCCATCGCGACAAGATCGTTATCGGGTCGGGCACCGAGTGAGCCGGTGCAAAAGGTCACGCCTACCGACTGGCTATTCACCGCGGCAAGAACTTTGCGATAGTCCTGCGCCGTCGACATCACGCGCGGCAGCCCGAGCAGCGCAAAAGGCGGATCGTCTGGATGGCAGCACAGACGCAGGCGGAGCCGTTCGGCGAGCGGCACGATTTCCGAGAGGAAATCGACATGGGCCTGTCGCAGCCGATCCGCATCGATGTTCTGGTATTCGGCCAGTATGTCCTGGAGCGTCGACAGGGTCCAGCTCTCGGCAGCGCCGGGTAGCCCTGCCGAGACATTGTCCACCAGACGCCGTTTCTGCGCCTCGTTCATCCGCTCGCAACGACGCCGAGCCTCCGCGAGTATATCCGAAACGTAGGCCGAGCTCGCGCCGGTGCGGCCGAGAAGATGCACATCGAACACGGCAAAATCGATATAATCAAACCGCATGGCGGTGCCACCGTGCGGCATGCGAGCTGCCAGATCGGTGCGCGTCCAGTCGAGGACCGGCATGAAGTTGTAGCAGATGGTTTCGATGCCGGCCGCCGCCAGGTTGGTGAGGCTCGCCTTGTAGTTTTCAAGATGGGTGCGCCAGTCTCCGGATTGCGTCTTCAGAGCCTCGGAGACAGGCAGGCTCTCCACCACCTCCCACCGCAGGCCTGTTGCGCCGCCGTCGACGTCGCCGGCCACCTCTTTCTGACGCTTTGCGATAGCCTCGGTCGGCCAAGGCTCACCCGGCGCGATGTGATGCAATGCAGTGACTATGCCTTCTGCCCCTGCTTGACGTGCATCGCTCAGGGATGTTCGGTCATCCGGACCGAACCACCGCCAGGTTTGCCTCATTCCGCTGTTCTCCCGCTGGGTTTTATATACTAGTATACAAGTGTCATCAACCGACTTTGACCAATGACCGACGACAACGAACGACCTCATTGGCAACCCGTAGACGTCTGGCGACTGCTGGGATACCCGGAGGGCGCTGGGGAACTTTTGGACGTACGAACCGTGTCCGTCGAACGGAGCTCAGGCTTTGTTCGTGAGGAGATCGTGCTGGCCACATCGGAGGGATCGGTGCCGGGCACGTCGTTGCGGCCGTCCCTCTCCGGCCCTCGGCCAGCGGTGCTGTATTGCCACGCGCATGGCAATCGCCACGACATCGGACGCCGGGAGGTGCTCGACGGTCGGCCGGCGCTGCGCTCCGCTTACGGACCGGCTCTCGTCAAGCGCGGTTTCGTGGTGCTGTGCGTCGATATGCCGACCTTTAATGAGCGGCAGGCGGCGGGCGGTGAAGTGTCCCTTTCTAAAGCGCTGCACTGGCACGGACAAACGCTGCTCGGTCGGATGCTTCGGGAGCTGACAGCTTCGCTCGATTACCTTTCGCTGCGGCCCGATGTCGATGCCGGTCGCGTTGCCGCGATGGGCCTGTCCATGGGTGCCACCCACGCCTATTGGCTGGCTGCACTGGATCATCGGATCGCCGCCGTTGCACATCTGTGCGCTTTCTCCAATATGCGCCCCCTTGTCGCCAGCGGCGCGCACGACCTGCACGGACCGTACATGACCGTGCCAGGACTCCTGCAGCATCTGGATATGGCGGACATCGCCTCGATGATCGCGCCGAGGCCGCAACTGGTGGCCTGTGGGACAGCCGATCCGCTGACGCCTCCGGCGGCGCTCGACGATGCTCTCGACGCTTTACGCCGGGCCTATCGCCAGTCTGGTGCGCCGGCCAACTTGACCATAATCCGATCGCAAGGAACCGGTCATGTGGAAACAGCCGAAATGCGAGAGGCCGTTCTGCGGTTTCTTGATCAGCTCGGATAATCGGCAGCGGCGCGCGGGACACCGCCGGAGAACGCGATGCGGGACGCCCAAACAAACAGGGCACCTGCTGCCAGCGGCAGTACGGCTGTCACCAGAAGCGCATATTTCAGTGATGTTCCGTCGGTAACGGATGCCCCGGCCATGGCAAACACATCGCTCAACGCGCCGATCAAGGCTGGTATGCCGCCATAGGCCAGCAAGGAAGTGGTGAACAACATGGAAGCGACCGCTGTACCTCTAATCGACTGTTTGGTCACCGTGTGCATGCAGGCCATCGCGGGACCGAAGCTGGTGCCAGCCAGAAATGCCGTTCCCAGCAAACCGGCATAGGCAATCGCCAGGTCGCTGGTGAGCAGAAGGGCCAACAGAGGAACAACCGACAATGTGCTGACCGCTGCGGTCCACCAGAACTCCCAGCGCATGTCGCGGGCGATCAGCCGATTGGCAATGATCCCGCCGGCAAATGTGCCGACGATCAACCCAATGCCGAGAAACGCCCCGCCAACGCGCGAAAACTCTTCCGTCGTGATCGCGAATGTCCGTTGAAAATAGGCCGGAACCCACGTCGCCATGCCAGCCACTGTGAAGACCAGTGGCACGGCGATCACCAGGATCTGAGTTTCCGGCCGGGTCAGCATGTGCGTGACGTCCTTGCGCCACTGGCCGGCGGCTGCGGCGCCGGCCAAAGCGCCGGCGGGTCGGACTTCGCGCAATGTCAGGAACAGGATGACAAGCGGCAGAAATCCGGCCGCCCCAAAGGCAATGAATGTCATCCGCCAGCCGATCCACTCGATCAGGATCCCGCCGAGAATCAGACCGATCAGCGTGCCGACAGAGCCGATGCCGGTGAATACGGAGATCAACAAGGCCCGGCGTTTGGCCGGGGCGACGTCCGAGATTATCGACTGTGAGGCCGGGATGCAGCCGGCCTCACCGGCCCCAACCAGCATGCGACTGGCGAACATCTGAACGAAGTTCCCCGCCAGGCCGCAGGCGGCCGTCGCTGCACTCCACAGCGTTAGTGCGGCTCCGATCAGCTTCACCCTGTTGCTGCTGTCGGCAATTCGACCGGCGACAAGACCCAGCACAGCATAGACCGCTGCAAAGGCAAAACCGCCAAGCAGCCCCATTTGAGAATCCGACAGGGAGAGGTCGGCCTTGACCGGCTCGATCATCAGCGAAAACAGCACCCTGTCCATCTGGTTCACCAGATTGACCGTGCCCAGGACGGCGATGACGACGAACAGATTCTGATGCGGTGTGTCCGTTCTAACGAGCATGGCATTCACATGGTTCCGGTTGGAGTTCCGGAAGTTGTCCAGCGGCACGTTCATCACAGCCAGCCAAGAGCGCGGCGGCCGGACTCCTCCTGGTCTCGCTGCTATTGTCGGACAAAGAGCTAAAAAACCCGTGAATATCGTTCGTTTTGTCGCAATCGCCCTGCTTTACCGGTTTCAGGGACGGCCTGCAGTGATCGTCTTGCTGAACTCGAGTTGTAGTCGCGCGTCAGGCTTGGGCGATAAGATCCCGATAAAGCTGATAGTTTTCCGCGTCATAACAGACGAACTGGACGCTATGGATGCTGTCGGCGGCTTCATAGGTGCGCACGGTTTCAACCGCCACACCGGCGGCCTCCTCTTTTGGATAACCGTAGATGCCCGTGCTGATGTTCGGAAACGCGACCGTCGTCAGATCGTTTTCCGTGCACAGGCGCAGACTTGTCCGGTAACAGCTTGCCAGCAGCTCCGGCTCGCCCTGATCGCCACCCTTCCATACAGGGCCAACGGTATGGATCACGTAGCGGGCCGGAAGATTGCCGGCCGTCGTCAGCACCGCTTCACCGGTCGGGCAACCGCCCTGCCGCGCGCGGATGGCCTTGCAAGCCTCGAGGATTGCCGGTCCACCGCGACGATGAATCGCGCCGTCGACACCGCCGCCGCCAAGCAGTGACGTGTTGGCCGCGTTGACCACCGCATCGACCTCGACCGTCGTGATATCGCCCTGAACGACCTGAAGTTCCACGTTTCTCACATGCCCCAGCGAAGGGCCGCAGTATGCACCGGCGCGTCCCACAAGCCCAGCAGTTCGTCGTCGAGAAGCGACAGGGTGATGGAACAGCCGGCCATTTCCAGTGACGTGACCAGTGAGCCGGTCAGCGATCTGGCGATCGTGACCCCATGTTTCTCGAACATGCGACGCGCACTGTTGTGCATCAGATAGAGTTCCATCAGAGGGGTCCCGCCGAAACCGTTGACCAGCAACAACGCCGGCCGCCCGGACACGTCACCGAACTCCTCCACGATGCCCTGACAGATCTCCTCGGCAATCGCGTCCGCGGTGATCAACTTGCCACGCCGGCGGCCTGGTTCACCGTGGATGCCGACGCCGAACTCCATTTCGTCGTCGCCGAGTTCGAATGTCGGGGTCCCGGCGGCCGGCACCGTACAACTCGTGAGAGCGACGCCGAACGATCGGCAATTGTCGTTGACCCGGTCGCCCAAGGCCTTCAGTCCGGACAAATTCATGCCCTGCTCTGCCGCGGCGCCGACAATCTTCTCGACAACAAGCGTCCCGGCAACACCGCGACGGCCTGTTGTAAACAGCGAGTCCTCGACCGCGATATCATCATTCGTGACGACCTGTTCGACCGCAATGCCCATATCCGCGGCCATCTCGGCTGCCATGTCGAAATTCATCACGTCGCCTTCGTAATTCTTCACGATAAAAAGACATCCGGCGCCGCCGTTGACCGCCTGTGCCGCCTCGACCATCTGGTCCGGCGTCGGCGAAGTGAACACCTGGCCCGGACAAGCAGCGTCCAGCATGCCGTGGCCGACGAAGCCGGCGTGCAGGGGTTCATGGCCGGATCCGCCGCCGGAAATCAGCGCCACCTTGCCGTCCGCCACTTCCCGTCGGCGCACGAATTTCGAAGCCGAACCCAGCGTTACAATATCAGAATGCGCAGCTGCGAAGCCGGACAAGCTTTCCTCCAGCACCGTGGACGGATCGTTGATGAGCTTTTTCATGATTCCTCCTCAGACATCGGGCGCAGGCGGTTTACCGTCTGAATCAACCGTCCTCGCGTTGCGCCAGGGCGGCCATCTTGTGGGCGATTTCGGTGACGGCCTGATCGAACAGACGGTTCCTGTCCTCATCACCGAGATCCGGCACCAGAAGCGACAGATGACGCAGCCGGCGCCCGTCCTCCTGTTTCTTCAGGCGTCCCGGATGGGCGAGCCGGTAGGCCTGCAGGAACTCCTCCTGCTCGGCCGCGCTGAAGTGGCAAACGGACAGGATGGTCGGGACGTGACGCTCCGGCAGCGGTGTGGCGTAGGATGCACTGGTGATCTGCGTGACAAAGCTGCGGTGTTTGCCCAATGCGTCCGCCAGCCTTTGCCGGGTCCCTGAGGGACGCCTATCGATCAGCGCGGCCAGTATGGTCTTATAGGACCGGATCGCCTCTTCACTGTCATTCGATGCCACGTCAACAGCCCCGCTTTAACCGTCCGCTTTGCCGGCACCGCTGCGCCACTGCCGAACCGCGGCCTTTACCATTCCGATCTGCGCCGCCGCCACCGACAGTTTCCGCAGGCCGGTCGCCAACAGGGCCGGCACCAGATCCGGATCGCTGGCCGCGTCGCCGCACAGACTGGCCTCCTTGCGGCCCTCGTGCGCTGCGGCGACCACCCGTTCTATCAGCGCCAACACCGCCGGATCGGTGGCCGAAACCATGCCCGAGAGAGCAGTGTTGTCGCGCGAAACCGCCAGAACATACTGGGTCAGGTCGTTGGACCCGATCGAAAAGAACGCCGCGCGCTCGAACCGCTCCGGACACACGGCCACCGAGGGCACCTCAACCATTATCCCGATCGGCGGCAACGCGTCCATGCCGAGTCTCGCGGCTTCTTCATGAAACAGGTCGGCGGCTTCGTCGACTTCTTCCGGTATGGAAACCATGGGCAGCATCACGCGCAAATCTCCGTGCACCGAAGCCCGAAGCAGCGCGCGGATCTGGACCCGGAAAATGTCAGGCTTGCGGAGCGACAACCGAATGCCACGCACACCGAGGAATGCATTGTCTTCCGCTTCGCTCAGCCCGGGGATCGGCTTGTCGCCGCCGGCATCGACGGTGCGGATCGTCACCGGTTTGCCGTGTGACCACCGCAGCACCGTCCGGTAGGCCTGGTATTGCGCGTCTTCGTCGGGAAGACCGCCGGCGCTGCCAAACAAGAATTCGGTCCGCATAAGGCCGACCCCGTCGACACTGTCGATCGCGATGCCGTTGACATCGTCCGGTTCGGCGATGTTGACGAGGATGTCGACCCTTTCGCCGTCACCCGTCATCGCCGTTTCGTGGGCTCGGGCCGCGGCGCTTTCCCTGGCCCTGGCGTAGGTCGATTTCTGCCGCTCGAAAAGAGAGACCGCCGCGTCATCCGGGGCGATGGTCACGACGGCGTTTGAGGCATCAAGCAGAGCCAGTTCACCGGCCGGGATCGCCGCGTTGCCGATCCCGACGATGCTTGGGATCCCGCGGGAACGCGCCAGCATCGAGACATGGCTGGTGGTGCTGCCACGGCGCAGCACCACCCCGCCGCCCGTCCAGTCGTGTTCGAGAAACTGTGTCGGTGAAATATCGTCGGCAACGAAAATCGCGCCGTCCGGGATGGTGTCGCCGTCCGTGCCCGTCAGGGCTCCGATCACCCGGTCGCGTATGTCGGTCAGGTCCGCGGACCGGGCCCGGAAATACTCGTCGTCCGAGGCTGCGTAGTCGGCGATTTCCCGATTCAACACGTTCGACCACGCTTCGTCAGCCGGTAATCCGTCGCGGATCAGAGCGAATGCCGCATCAAAAAAAGCATCGTCGGCAACCATCGCCAACTGAAACTCAAGAATGTCGGCTGCCTCGGAATCCAAGGTTTCGATCATCTCCTGGAGGCGCTCGATTGCTGTCTCCCGCGCCGCTTGAAGCGCGGCCGTTTCTTCTTCCGGTGTCGTTTGCGCGACATAGCTGACGTCGTCCGCCGCCCGCGCTAGGAACACAGGCCCCGACGCATATCCGGGGCTGGCGCGCTCGCCAGACAGTTCAATCTGTCGCGGCATGATCGCGGTCCTCGTCAAAGTTGCGCTCCACCAGATCGCGCAAAGCAGCCACCGCCTCCGTGGATCCGTCACCGTGGGCACGCATATAAAGCGTGGTGCCGACAGGCGCCCGGGCAGCCATCACCTTGACGATGCTCTTGGCATCGATCCAGGGGCCCTCCTTGCTGGTCGCGATCTCGACCGCGCAGGCATAGGATTTGGCCAGCTTGGTGAATTTCACGGACGGGCGGGCGTGCAGACCCACCTTGTGCGTGATGGTCACTTCTGCCGTTGCCTCGCCGCTCATCACTCCATTCCCTTTCTTGCCGGTCAAAGCGGTGTTAGTTCCTCGGCGGTGGCGACAACGGTGGCAAGCGGAGATCCACCGGACGCCTCAGTCGCCGCCATGATCGCGCCCTCGACGATCGGCGCGTTGCAGATGGTGATCTTGCCGTCACGCGGTGCGCCGATGAATTCTACGGCCATTTCGGAGTTTGACTCCGCGCCGCCAAGATCGACGAGGATCGCGACACCAGCTTCGGACCAGACCTTTTCGATGGCATCGCCGATGGCTTCGACACTGGTGCCGAGACCGCCATTCGGATCACCGCCGCACCAGGCAAGCGGCACCTCGTCGCCGACCATCTGGCGCACCATTTGCGCGGTTCCTTCCGCCACCAGCGGCGAATGCGACACGATTACGATCCCGACATTCATGTGTTTTGGTCTCCATCGTTTTCGCCGGACGCCCAACGAACCACGCAAGCCACCAGCAACGCCGAGGACCTGGATCCGGGATCCATGTGGCCAATGGACCGCTCGCCCAGGAACGAAGCGCGGCCGCGCAACGCCTTCATCGGCACGGTTGCATCAGCGGCGTTATTGGCTATGTCGGCGATCTCAGCCCCGTCTTTGCCGTCGCGCAGGGCGTCGGCCACCGGAAACAGGACATCCAGCATGGTCTTTTCGCCGGCTTTCGACTTGCCACGCGCAGCGACCGCTTCGGTCGCCTGCCGGAATGCGTCGGCCAACTCGGCGCGGCCGAATGAGGCAGGCAGCTGTTTGCCAAGGGTCATGAAAAGCGTGCCGTAGAGCGGTCCGGAGGCACCCCCGACCGACATCACCAGTTTCATGCCGGCTGCCTTCAACGCGTCCGGCAGCGGCTTGGCGGCGATGGAGTCGAGATCATCGCCTATGGCGTCAAAGCCGCGGGTCATGTTGATCCCATGGTCGCCGTCGCCAATGGCCTGGTCCAGCGCCGTCAATTCGTTTGCGTGTTCGGTGATGCTGTCGCGCATCGCGACCAGCAGGCTTTTTATGTCTTCAGCCGTCAACTCAGTCATGTCATCCATCATTGGCGCGGTCATGGCGAGACGATCCGTCGGTTATCAGCGCCAAAAAACAGCGGGTTCCTCAAGTTCAGCTGAACGGCGTCGCCCGGCTGAATGCCGGCATAGGGATCGGCCAGGGTTGTAATCTTTTGTCCTGCGGCGGTGATATGCAGATGGTTCTGATCACCGAGATGTTCGATCCAGTCAACCTTGGCATTGGCATCCGCCGATTGGCCAACGGGGACAATTTCAAGGTGCTCGGTCCGCGCGCCGATCGTGGCCGTCCCGTCGGGAACTGTTTCGCAGGGCAAAAGACCCGGTTTGATCAGATTGATGTGCGGATGCCCCAGGCGCGCGGCGACATGGAGGTTCGACGGATTGTCGTAAATCTCGCGCGGCGTGCCGATCTGAACAAGCTCGCCCTCGGACAGGATGCCGATGCGGTCAGCCATGGTCATGGCCTCAACCTGATCGTGGGTCACGTAGAGCAACGTCGCGCCGATATCGCTCTGGATGCGTTTGAGTTCCAGACGCAGTTCCGACCGCAGCTTGGCGTCCAGCGACGACAACGGCTCGTCCATCAGGAACACGGATGGCCGGCGCACCAATGCCCGACCGATGGCCACACGCTGCATTTCACCGCCGGACAGTTGCGTTGAGCGGTTGTCCAGCTTGTGATCGATGCGCACCATCCGGGCGACTTCGTCGACCCGGGCGGCGATCGCCTCTTCGCCCATTTTCCGAGCCGGCGACCGCAGCGGAAAAGCCAGGTTCTGGCGTACCGTCAGATGCGGATAGAGCGAATACTGTTGGAACACGAACGCCACATCGCGCTCGGCCGGCGAAAACGCCCCGACATCGTCGCTGTCTATGAATATCTGGCCGCTGTCGGGTCGTTCGAGACCGGCGATCAGGCGCAGCGTGGTTGTTTTGCCGGCTCCGGTCGGCCCCAGCAGGACAACGAATTCCGCATCGGCAATGGTCAAGTCCAAAGCTCTGACGGCCTCCGTAGAACCGAAAGCCTTGCTGACGGTGCGCAAGCGAATCTCAGCCATGGGTCGCCTCCTGCGCCAGTTCGGTGCGTACGGCCCGTCCACTGTCGCCGGCAAACAGCGACAGGCGGCTGCTGTCGAGGTCAAGCCCGACATTCTGGCCCCGCTGATAGGTCCGGTCGGAGGGGACGCGGGCCTTGACGATGCCGCCCGCCGTCTCGACCGAGACGATCTGGTTGGTGCCGAGATATTCGGTCTCATAGACCGCGCCGCGCAGTCCGCCCTCGTCGCGCAAGCGAATGTGCTCGGGGCGCACGCCAAGCGCCATTGCGCCCGGTTCGACCTCCTCGGCCACCACGGGAATGCGGATCGCCACCTGGTCGATCTTCACCGTATCCGCGCCGCGCGGTAGCGCGCCGTTGAACGGGATGAAGTTCATCGGCGGCGAACCGATGAAATCCGCTACATACATCGACGCCGGATGGTCGTAGATGTCCTGCGGCGTTCCGAATTGCTCGATGATGCCGTGGTTCATGACCGCGATCTTGTCGGCCATGGCCATCGCTTCCAGTTGGTCATGGGTAACGTAGATTGTGGTGGCGCCGATCCGGTTGTGCAGTTCGCGCAGCTCGCGCACCATGACACCGCGAAATTCCGCGTCGAGCGTGCCGAGCGGCTCATCCATCAGGAAACATTTCGGCCGCCGCACGATCGCTCGGCCGAGCGCCACGCGCTGGCGGTCGCCGCCGGCGAGACCGGAGACCGGCCGGTCCAGAATGTGGTCGATCTGCAGCAGTTTAGCCGTTTCGTTGACCCGTTCGTCCATCTCGCGTCGCCCCATCCCCTGCGCACGCAATGGAAAGGCAATGTTGCGCCGCACGTTCATGTGCGGATAAAGCGCGAAGAGCTGGAACACGAAGGCGATATCGCGTTCGCGCGCCCGGTTGAACGTCACGTCTTCGCCGTCGAGCAGGATGCGGCCTTCGGTCGGCAGTTCGAGCCCGGCAATCATCCTCAGCGTTGTCGTCTTGCCGCAGCCTGATGGTCCGAGTAGCGCCAGGAACTCGCCATCCTCTATCACGAAGCTTGACGACTGCACGGCGACAAAATCACCGAATTCCTTTCTGACCTCTTCTACGCGTATCTCAGCCATTGCCGTTACTCCGGAAACTTCGAAACGACGATAAACATCACCGTGCCGATCAACAGCGTGATGAAGGAATAGGTGTAGAGTATCTCGGCAAAGGGTTGAAACATCATCAGAAACCCAAGTCCGATGAGTACCGTCGCCAGATTTTCCATGGGACCGCGTCGCAGTAGGTGCGGCCAGCCGCCGCGGTTTCCGTTGCCCGTCATTTGCGCACTGCCCCAAAGGTGATGCCGCGCAGCAATTGCTTGCGCAACAGGATGGTGAAGACCAGGATCGGCACCAGGAAAATTGTCGTGCCGGCGGCAACGGCCGGCCAGTCCTGGCCGCCCTCGCCGATAATCGTGGGGATGAACGGCGGCGCGGTCTGCGCCGATCCGGAAGTCAGAAGCACCGCGAAGGCGTATTCGTTCCAGGCGAAGATGAGACAGAAAATGGCGGTCGCCGCGATTCCGGTGGTCGCCTGCGGCAGCACCACTTTGAAGAAGGCCTGCATGCGGGTGTAGCCGTCGATCATCGCCGCCTCTTCGTACTCGCGCGGGATCTCGTCGATGAATCCTTTGAGCAGCCAAACGGCAAGCGACACGTTGACAGCGGTGTACAGCAGGATCATGCCAAGCGCCGTGTCCGACAGGCCGATCTCGCGATACATCAGGTAAATCGGAATGGCGACGGCAATAGGCGGCATCATGCGCGTCGACAGGATAAAAAACAGCAGGTCGTCGGCCAGCGGCACGCGAAAGCGCGAGAAGCCATAGGCAGCCAGCGTTCCGAGGGACACTGCGAGCACCGTCGAGCCGAAGGCGATGATCAGCGAGTTGGTGAAGCGCGGCCAGTATTTCGAAGGGCCGACAATGACCATGTTGCGATTGCGGGTAGTTTCCTCGCAGATTCCTTCAGCCGGGCCCAGACTGTCGATGTACTCCTTCGTCTGCCGGCTGCGTGTCGTGAACAGGTTGCAATAGCCTTCGACCGTTGGCTGAAAGATCACCTTCGGCGGATAGCTGATGGAATCTGGCGGGCTCTTAAAACTGGTCAACAGGATCCAGGCCAGAGGAATCATCGTCAGCAGCGCGTACAGGATGACGATCGTGCCGGCGACGGCCTTGGATGCGCCGCTGGGCGCAACGACGGAATGGGCGGTGTTCCTGCTCATCGTTGCTTCACCCTGTTCAGCGCCTTGACGTAGATGTTGGCCAGTCCGAAGACCGCGACGAAGAGAATGATCGCAAAGGCGGACGCCCGGCCGGTGCGCCAGCTTTCGAAAGCCTCGCGCTTGAGCGTGATCGAAGCCACTTCGGTGGTCGATCCGGGACCGCCGCCGGTCAGCAGAACGACCATGTCGAACATCTTGAAGTTCTCGATACCGCGGAACAGCACCGCCAGCATGATGAAGGGCAGCGCCATCGGCACGGTGATCGACCAGAATTGGCGCCACGGCGACGCCCGGTCGACTTCGGCCGCCTCGTAGATGTAGTCGGGAATGGAGCGCAGGCCCGCCAGGCAAATCAGCATCACGTAAGGCGTCCACATCCAGGTGTCGACGATGATGATCGCCCAGGGTGCGAGCGACACCTCGCCCAGCATCTCGAAGGACGACGGCTCGATGCCGGTGAAGAACGAGACGATGTAATTGAACAGTCCGATTTGCGGCTGGTAGAGGAACCGCCAGAAATTGCCGACCACGGCCGGCGACAGCATCATCGGAATCAGGATGACCGTCGTCCAGAAGGCGTGGCCGCGAAATTTGCGGTCGATCAGGTAGGCCAGCGTAAATCCGATCAGCGTCTGCAGGACGATGGTCCAGAATACGAAATGCGCGGTTGCCTGCATCGCCAGCCAGGTGTCGGCGTCTGTGAGCACCCGCTCGTAGTTGCGCAGTCCGACACCCTTCACTTCGGCATTGGGACGGTTGGCCCGGTAATTGGTGAAGGACAGATAGATCGCCCACATCAGCGGGAAGATATTGATCGCCAGCAACAGGATGATGGTCGGCGAAATGAACAGCCAGGCGATGGCCTGATCCGACAGTCCGCGGACCCGCCTGGCGATGGCCCGCGGGGTGGCCTTGGCGGCGGCGTCGGCGGTCGATTCCAGGGCTGTCGAAATCTTGTCGCTCACGATCGTGCCATCCGCGTTCTGGGGATAATAGACCCGGCACCGCCGGCGGCACCGGGTCTGCTTGGGAGGACCGTTACGGTTAGAGCTTGCCGTCGTCCTCGAAGACTTCGGTCCAGTCCACGATCAGCAGATCGAGCGCCTCCTTGGCCGTGCCCTTGTCGGCGACGACATAGTCGTGCAACCGCTTTTGCATGGCCTGCAGCAGAATGGCATAGGACGGTTCCTGCCAAAAGTCCTGGACCTGGTTCATCGCCACCAGGAAATCGGCCGCGAAGGGTTGCGAGTCTTTGAAGGAAGGATCGTTCAGAACGTCGTTATGCACGGCGTAGCCGCCCAGTTCCCACCACTTCTTCTGGACATCGGGCTGGGCGAACCACTTGATGTACTCCATCGCCCCGTCGGGATTGTCGGTGTTGGCGACCACCGAAATACCCTGCCCGCCCAGCGTCGAGGCAGGAATCTTCTGGCCCGGATTGACGAAGAAGCCGATCCGCTCGCCGCCGACATTTTCGTCTTTGTAGAGACCGGGGAAGAACGCAAACCAGTTCATCGCCATGGCCACCTGGCCGGACTTGAAGGCGTCGAGCCCCTCGCTCATGTAGCTGTCGGTATAGCCGGGCGGCGTGCAGCAGTCGTAGAGCGCCTTGTAAAATTCAAGGCCGGCGACCGCCTCGGGCGAATTGACCGCGCCTTCCATGTCGTAAGCGCCGGGTGTGTTTTCATACTTGAAACCGAACGGGTAGAGTGCCGACGTCGCACCCATTGTGATGCCTTCCGAAGCCCGTTCGGTGAAGATCGCCGCGCCGTAGACGGTCTTGCCGTCGATTTCCCGCCCCTGGAAGAATTCGCCGATGTCCTTCAGTTCATCCCAGGTCGTCGGCGGTGCCAGATCGCGACCGTATTTTTCCTTGTATTCGGCCTGCAGTTCGGGGCGGCTGAACCAGTCCTTGCGGTAGAACCAGCCGTTGGCGTCGCCCATTGCCGGCAGTGCCCAGTAGTTGGGCGTGCCCTTCGGCCAGGTCGAGTAGGCATACACCGCGGCGCCCGCGAAGTCGTCCATGGAGATGCCTTCTTTGTCGAAGAAGTCGTTGAGCTTGATGTAGTAGCCGTTCTCGGCGGATCCGCCGAGCCATTGGGAGTCGCCGATCAGCAGATCGCACAGCCGGCCGCCGGAATTCAGCTCGTTGAGGATGCGGTCAGCGAAATTCGGCCAGGGCACGAACTCGTAGTTCATCTTGATGCCGGACTGGGCTTCAAAATCCTTCGACAATTCGACCAACGCGTTGGCCGGGTCCCACGCCGCCCAGCAAAGTGTCAACTCGTCAGCCTGCGCGGTCTGCGCAGATCCGACCGTCAATGCCACTGCCATTGCCGTGCCGAGCGAATATCCGATTACAGTTTTCATGCGTCTCCTCCCATTTGAGGCCGGTCCGATACCGGTGCCTTTGAAGAACCTCCGTCTGCTCGCCCGTCGCCGCAGTATCCTCCGGGCGGCCTTTGTTGAGCAGTTTGTTTAGCAAATCACCATTCACTAAACATATCAAGCGTATTTACTCAACATTTGCGGCTCGCCCGTGCACAATCGATCCTTCACGGACGGCGCATCGCCGATTTCTTCAATCTATTTCAGGAACTTGCCGCAGTGCCGCAAAACTGCGAAAAAAGGCGTGGAATTGAGCCGCTCAACACGCCACTCAACACTATGAGTCGCTTTTATGACCCAGTTCGTGTTGCCACGGAGGATTGGCGCCGGCGCGTGAAACGACGATAGAAGCCACCCCCGCGGCGAGCGTCAGCGCCTGCCGCAGTTGGACCTCAGTCATCCGCCGCAGCGCCGCTTTCGACAGCAGCCCCTCGCGGCGCAATCCTGAAAGGAAACCGGCGTCGAAGGTGTCGCCGGCACCCACCGTATCGACCACCGATACCGGCACCGCCGGCACGTCGACCGTGCCTTGCGCGGTCACGGCGCGTGCGCCCTTCGCCCCCATCGTCATGACGACGACGGCGGTACCCGCGGCGATCCACTCCTCGATCACGTTTTCGGCCGAGCGGCCGGGTTCGATCCAGGCGAGATCTTCGTCGGACACCTTGACGATATCGCTGCCGGCGATCATCCGCCGCATCCGCGCGCGGTGAGCCTCGGCGTCCGGGATGAAATTGGCCCGAATGTTGGGATCGAAGGAAATCACCCGGTGGCTGGCCTCGCGTGCGAGCAACGCCTCGTAGGTACTGCCGCAGGGCTCCGGAATCAGGCTGATCGCACCGAAATGCAGCGCTTCGACGGCCGCGTCGAAATCCGGCAGATCGTCGGCCGACAGCATGCGGCCGGCGGTGCCTTCGTCATAGAACGTATAGCTGGCGTGGCCGTCGGTCAGTTCGACGAAGGCCAGCGTTGTCGGTCGCGCTGACCTGGCACAAAAGGATGTGTCGACGCCGGCAGCGTCGAGATCGGCTTCCAGCTGGCGCCCGAACATATCCGTCGACAGGCCGGAAAAGAAGCCCGTCGGCTCGCCGAGCCTGGCAAGTGCGATTGCGGTGTTGTAGACCGCGCCACCGGTCGCCGGCAGCAACACCGGTTCGCCATCAGAGAGCGCCCGCGGCAGCATGTCGATCAGCGCTTCACCGCAGCAGACGATCATGCCAGCCACCGATCATAATCGGAAACCAGCAGATGCACCGGCGGCACATCTTCCTCGATGTCGGAGAACCGGCCGATCGGCTCGTGAAAAATATTGTCCGTCAGATCGTCATTGACGGTCGATACCTCGCCGATCAACACGTCGCCGCCCTCGCCCCAGAATTTGTGCCAGTTGCCGGGGTGCAACGTCACACTCTCGCCGGGCATGAGGACCAATGTCTCACCGGCCTGCAGCACCCGCGGCATGCCGTCGGTAACCACCGGAACCGGCGCGGTCTTGTCCAGTGCGCCTTCGGCATCGGATTCAAACATCTGAATGGCCAGACTGGCTCCGCCGCGATTGATGATGTCTTCGGTCTTCATGATGTGACGGTGCATCGGCGAGATCTGATCGTGACGCGAAATCATGATCTTCTCCGCATAGCACATGCCCATGCCCCGCTTCAGGTGGTCCAGCGAGCCGTTGCGCTTGGTGAACAGGAACAGTCCCATTTCGTCGAACCGGCCCTGGCCGTAATCGGTGATGTCCCAGCCGAGCCGGGCTGCAATGATGCCGGAGAGTTCGTCCTTTCGCCGCCGCATGTCATCGGGTGCGAAATAGGCGAAGGGCGGCAGGAGGAAGCCGAAGGATTTGATGAATTCATCCGCCGCAAGGAGCGTCTCGTTGACGTGCGACCGTTTCATAACAGGAGTTCCGCTTGATGTTCGTTGTCGGTCGGGGCCGGGATGAAATCCCGGAGCCTCGGTTTTGACGCGTATAGCGGATGTGGGGGGCAAATCCAATCGATTAACCCCGGTATCGCGCGTGCTGGTTCGCTCTGGCTTTGTTACGCGCTGGTGTAGGCCGTCTTGACGGTGGTGTAGAACTCCGCGGCATAACGGCCCTGTTCGCGTGGCCCGTAGCTCGAACCTTTGCGTCCGCCGAAGGGCACGTGGAAATCGACCCCCGCCGTCGGCAGGTTGACCATCACCATCCCGGCCTCTGCATTGGCCTTGAAGTGGGTGGCGTGTTTCAGGCTCTGGGTGCAGATGCCGGACGACAGGCCGAAATCCGTGTCGTTGGCGACGGCCAGCGCCTCGTCGTAATCCTTCACCCGGATGACGGCGGCGACAGGGCCGAAAATCTCCTCGCGGCTGATTCGCATCTGGTTGGTGCACTCGGTGAACAGCGCCGGCTGCAGGTAGAAACCGGGACTTTGCCGCTGCAATCGTGCACCGCCATACGCGAGATTGGCACCTTCCGACTTGCCGATCTCGATGTAAGAGATGTCCTGGTCAAGCTGGTTTTGATCGACCACCGGTCCGATATGGGTGCCGTCTTTGAGCGCATCGTCGACCACCAGCGCTACCAGCCGTTCCGTCAGAGCCGCGACGAAAGCATCGTGGATGCCTTCGGTGACGATCAGTCGCGACGAGGCGGTGCAGCGTTGGCCGGTGGAAAAGAAGGCGCCGTTGGCGGCGCATTCCACGGCCGTGCCCAGATCGGCATCGTCAAGCACCACCAGCGGGTTTTTGCCGCCCATCTCCAACTGGAACTTGCGCATGTTTTCGACGCTTGCCGCGGCGACCCGTTTGCCGGTGGCAACCGAGCCGGTGAAGGTCAGGCCATCGACATCGGCACTGTCGAGAATGGCCTGGCCGACTTCCGAACCCTTGCCCATCACCAGGTTGAGCACACCCTTAGGCAGACCGGCGCGTTGCAGGATGTCGACGATCGCCCAGGAACTGCCGGGCACCAGGTCGGCCGGCTTGAAAACCACCGTGTTGCCGTAGCAGAGCGCCGGGGCGATCTTCCAGGCGGGAATGGCGATCGGGAAATTCCACGGCGTGATGATGCCGACGACGCCGATCGGCTGACGGGTCATCTCGACGCCGATATTAGGGCGCACCGACGGCACGGTTTCGCCGGTCAGCCGCAGCGCTTCGCCGGCGAAGAAATCGAAGACTTGGGCGGCGCGGATTGTCTCGCCGACGCCCTCGGCGAGCGTCTTGCCCTCTTCGCGCGCCAGCAGCCGACCGAGTTCGTCTTTGCGCGTCAGGATCTCGTCGGATGTCTTGCGCAGCACACCGTGGCGTTCGAGCGGCGTCGACCGTGACCAGGCCGGAAAGGCGGCGACGGCTGCGGCGATCGCCAGGTCGGCATCGGCTGACGTGGCCCGCGCATACTCGCCGACCACATCGTCGGTGTTGGAAGGATTGATGTTGGCGATGGCCAGGCCGTCGACCCATTCGCCATCGATCAGATTGCTGTGCAGTGCCATTGGTCTTTCCCGTTTCGGTTTGTCTACAGAAGGTTTCGCGAAGCCAGATTGCGCATCAGCGCGGCGGCTCCGAAGGTCCAGGGCGGGCATTCTGTCGCCAGCCGGACCGTGTTGTTCAGGGCGCCGAGCTGCCGATTGGAAATGCTCACGCGATCGCCCATGCGGTGGGTGAAGCCCTCGCCCTCGACGTCTCGATCCTGAGTGGGGGCGAACAACGTGCCCAGGAACAGCATGAAGCCGTCGGGATACTGGTGGTGCGGCCCGCGTGTCTGGCCGACCAGGTCCAGTGGGTCGCGGCTGATTTCGGACATCGAACTGCTGCCGTCGAGCACAAAGCCGTCCTCGCCCGTCACGGTCAGATCAAGTTCCGCCTGGCGTACGTCTTCAATGCCGTAAGCGAGGTCGAATAGGCGAATGAAGGGGCCGATGGCACAAGAAGCGTTGTTGTCCTTGGCCTTGCCGAGCAGCAGTGCTGAACGTCCCTCGACATCGCGCAGGTTGACATCGTTGCCAAGTGTCGCGCCCTTGACGCGGCCCTGACTGTCGACCGCCAGCACAACTTCCGGCTCCGGATTGTTCCAGGTGGAGACCGGGTGCAGGCCGACCGCCGCGCCCCAGCCGACCGCCGACATCGGTTGCGCCTTGGTGAAGACCTCCGCATCCGGGCCAATGCCGACCTCCAGATATTGCGACCAGACACCTTCCTCGATCAACGCCCGTTTGACGGCCTCCGCTTCGTCGGAACCGGCTTTCAGGTCGCGCAGGCTGTCGCCGATGATGGCGCTGCAGCGCTCGCGGATCGCCGCGGCCTTATTCGGGTCGCCCGCTGCCTGTTCCTCGATGACCCGTTCGATCATCGAACTGGCGAACGTCACGCCGCAGGCCTTCACCGCCTGCAGGTCGCACGGCGCCAGCAGATGGAGATCCGTGGCCGGGTCGGCGTCCGGGGTGCTGGAGGCGAGGATCTCGTCGAGTGTGCCGAGGGTTTCGCCGTCGGCTTCAATCGCATGACCCGCGGGATCAAAAAGCTCAAGGAGCCCGCTCATCGTTGGCGTGTCGCGCGACGTGATGTCGACCAGTTCGTTGCCGCGCAGCACGACCAGCGCTGGCCCGACCCGGTCCGGCCGCCAGACACGACCGACAAATATGCCGGTGTCCGGCACCGACGCCGCATTATTGCCCATCCCATTTTCCTCCTGCCGCGACAGGTGCGACCCTGGCGCGTGATTATGCGGGCGGTTCTATCAGACGCAACGCGACCGGTGAATTCGAAACTCGGCAAACCCGGGTTCGCCAATCTCGGACGCTGGTCGTGAAATCACCGGCAGTCGCGGTGATCGGACCGCCAGTTTTTTATTCAAAGCCGCGGATGGGACCCACCCCTTTGGGGAGCAGGTCGCCGTTGGCAGCAAAAGTTGTCCGGGCCGGACCTTCTATCTACGACCGCGGAACCCGCCCCCCACAAAGCCTCCGCCGCCATGGAACGGATGGTTCATGTAGAGCGGATGATTGGGAGCATAGGGATGGTACGGGTGATAGGGCCCGTACGGATGGTACGGATGGTAGGGGTGATACGGTCCGTAGGGATGATAGGGGTGATACGGATGATAGGGGCCGTAAGGATGATACGGTCCGTAACGGCACTCGGGTGCTTGCGGTGCGTGGTAGCAGTAAGGGCCCGGAATCGGATGGTAGGGATGAACCGGCCGAATGGGCGGATAGTAGGGGTGATAATAACGGTTCCAATAGGGGAACCATGGGTAAGCGCTGTAATACCGGTTCCAGTAGGCCTGGTCGAAAACCACGATGGCTATGCCGAGACTGGCGCCCAGAGCCGGCGTCAGCACGGTGCGCTGGCCGCCGCTTTCCACATAGATGTATGTGGAGGACAGCCATCCACGGGCATGACCGTAGGAAACGTCGCACCAGGAAAACCCTTGTTGGCAGCCAAATACCTCTAATGTGGAGCCGGCCGGAATGGTCGTTACAGTCGGATAATTCGTGCCGGGACCGGCGCGCAAGTTAACGTTCGCAGTCGTATATCCGGCGGTCTGGGCATTGGCGGCTCCGGCAAACAGGGGCATACACAATGCGACCGCCAATGCGGCAAGAGTTCTTCTCATCGATGGTCTCCAAGCCAGTTCGACCAGCGCCCGCAAAACGACCCCGGTCTTTTTCTTTCGCACGGTCATAGTGCGCATTTCTTTTTAACGGCAATTTGTCAGCAGGCAAATCTCGATGCTGGTGCCAACCGGCTCGACCGTAGCGCAGCGACTGGCAGCCACCTTTGAACCGCCAAAAAAACACACCACCGGCCATTCCTATCTCGGGTCAAATGTGCAACCGATGCAGCATGAGGAGTTTCATCGCAGCACTTGCGCTGATCGCATTCTGCGGCGCCGCTCTGGCACAAACCGGTCCGGGGCCCACCGAACCGGGCGATCATTACGGCGCCACAGTCGGCCGCGTGATTGATGCCAATACAGTGGAAGTTGAGATCGATCTCGGATTCGACACCCGGCTCTCCCGCCAGCGCGTTCGGCTGGCCGGCATCAAGACGCCGCCACCCCAGGGACGGACACGTCCGGCGGGCGTCGCCGCACGCAACTATCTGCGCGGCCTGCTGGAGGGCAAGGACGTCATCATTCAGCCCATAGAGGGCCCAGACGGCACGGATATCCGCGACGAATTCGGACGCTGGCTGGTACGCGTCTACGTTAACGGTCTGGATGTCGGCCAGCATATGATCGAAGCCGGATTTGCCGACAGAGACGACCGTTAGGCAACAGCGAGATTAAGCGCTTTCCATTCGCCACGCCCGGCAACTTCCTCTTGACGCTCACCGAAATCCTTATTAGTGACGTGACGCTTCCGGCCAACAAGGCTGGCGGCAGCAAGATCCGTCTCCGGATCGACATGTCGGAGTGTAGCGCAGTCTGGTAGCGCACCTCGTTCGGGACGAGGGGGTCGGTGGTTCGAATCCACTCACTCCGACCATTTTTTCAATGACTTAGCGGAAATTGCTTGCATCGCGAATCAGCGTGCGGACTCGCCGCCAATTCAACGCGGCTATGTTCCGGCCCAACTATTTCGATACCGAGCCGCGCTCGATGGCGATGTTCAGCAGCACCTGCCGCTTCTCCTGCGTAGCGATACCGATCGCGCGCTCAAGCGCGGCCGGCAGATCCTCTCCATCGGCGACGGTTTCCGCATAGGCGCGGCTCGCTTCCGCCGTCTTAGTGAAATCGGGGCTCGGACGCAGAGACGTCAAAGGGACGTCGTTCGATTGGGCGGCCCGGCCGCCGGCATAAAGACCCTCGACCGAGTTGCGCACCGCACCCCACTCCTCGTTGTTGAGAATCAGAGTGATGACTGGCAAATCCAGTGCTTCGGCAACCTGGTGGCAGGCGGTGGGGTTGGCGAATATGTAAGATCCGTCGCCAACGGTCGCGAAAACCAGGCGATCACGGTCGGCAAGCTGCGCCCCGAGCGCCGCCGGCAGACCCCATCCAAGGCCACCGGAATACGGTTCCTGGAAATAGCTCTGATGCGCGTCGAGAAACAGCGGCGGCAAGGGACAGCCCAATTCGTGGAACACGCTCGCCCGTCGGTCGAGCCCGCGAATGGCGCGGCCGAGACAGAGGCTCACCCAATCCTTCGACATCGGCCCCCTTTTGCCTTTCTCGGCGGCTTGAACGACCGCCTGGCGATTGGCGGCGGACATGGCCGAAATCCGCTCCCGACGCTGGTTCAGGGCGGCGGCATCCCGGGGTTGGTCCTTCATCGCCTCGATCAGTGCCAGGATCGTCGGTGCGGTTTCGCCGACGAGGGCGATGTCTGCGCGGAAATTGCGCACCGGCGTAGAGCGTGCGAAGAGCGGGTCCGGCCCCAGATGGATGACCTTCGCACCCGCGGCGGGTGGCGCCCTGTCCGGCCACCACGGCGCCAGTGCGTTGATCACCACGATCAGGTCCGCCTCGGCCAGCAGGTCCACCGGGTGCCAGACAACATGCATCGGTGAACCCATCGGAATGGCGATCATGTTCGCCCAGTAGTGCGACAACGGAATGGCCCATTCCTGAACGAAGCCGCCAAGGGCGTCGAAAGCCTCCTGCGAGCCGGCACCGCGCTGGGCGATGATCAACGGGTTCTTCGCTCCGGCCAAAAGGCGCGCCGCCTCAGCGAGCGCTTGCGGATCCGGGGCGGCCGTTGCAGGCGCCATGCGCGACGGCTGCGATAGTCCTTCCGGAGGACATTCCTGACACAGCACCTCTCGCGGCAGGCTCAGATAAACCGGGCCCTTCGGGGTGGAGTTGGCGATGGCCCAACCACGGTCGAACAGTTCGGAGAGCTGTTCGGGAAACCGCAATTCGTAGTCCCATTTGCAGGCCTCGCGGACCAGAGCGGTCTGATCGTACATCTCCTGCCCCCAGCCGATCGGCACGGTGCGGGCTCCGAAGCGATCCGACTCCATGACCGGTGTGCGTCCGGACATCAAAAACATCGGAATCTGGTCGCAGGCGGCGTTGATGGCACCTGTCGCGCCGTTCGCCAGGCCGACATTGGTATGCAGCATCACCGACTGCATTTTGCCGGTCATCAGATAATAGCCGTGTGCCATTCCGACCGCGACGTGCTCGTGCGGCACGGTTAGCGGTTTGGGCAGTTCGATACCCATGTGGCTGGCCTCGATCAGGCCTTCGATGACCGGCGGAAAATCGGTACCGGAATTGGCGAAAACATAGTCGACGCCGAGCGCCTTCAGTTTTCCGAACAGCGCGCCACCGGCGGTTACTGTCTGCTTCTTGTTCAGATGGTCAGCCATAGCTCGCTATATAAAGCGACTATTCACGAAAGATACACCTTTGCCAGGCTCTTGGCCGTGTCGATAAAACGCCGGTTACGCGCTTGCGAACCCTCCTCCCCCATTCTCGGGATGATCCATCCGACATAGGTGGCGGCGCGCAGCAGCATGAACAGATCGAGTGCCTGCATGTCGAGTGCTCGCTCGGCGTGGTAACCGGCGATCAGCCCCGCCTTCAGCGCCTCGTAGTCCGGTTCGCTTCTGTTCTTGAGCAGCGTTGTCGCCACATCGAACAGGCGGAAACCGAAGCCACCGTCGTCGAAATCGATCAGTTGTATCCGGTTTCCGTCCACCAGGACGTTTTCGCGAACCAGGTCGGCATGGATCAGTCCGAAGTCGAGATTCTCCGGCAGCGATGTCAGTTCGCGATCCGCCGCGGAACGAAGCTCCTGGAAGAGATCTCGTTCTTCCTTTGTCAGTGTCGGGTTTTCCCAGAAGCGACCCCATACGGGTGCGTCTCCCAGCAATCCGGCGCGGTCCCAAGCGGGGCGTGTGAAGCCCAGCGGGATCTTCCATGCGTCCGAGACGGTGTGGAGGCGCGCCATCTCGCGGCCAATGGCGTGGAAAAGGTCCGGACGATCATGATGCGCCAAAGGCTCCCCGGTGGCGCCGAGCGGCCTGCCGGGCAGCCAACTGACAACATCGACCTGGATTCCGTCGACGGTCTGCAGCAATTCGCCGGACAGCGAGGCAACGGGACGCGGCACCGCAAGTCCACCGCGATCGGCGGCATCCAGCCATCGCAGCTCTGACCAAAGCTCGGCATCGCTGCGGTAGCCAGGTCGGTGCAGCCGCAACGCGAAGCCCTCACCGCCGTGGTCGACCCGATAGACCCGGTTTTCGCGCGCCGCCACCAACGCATGTCGAGCGCCCTCGCAGCCCCAGAGGGCAAGTGCCCTGTCGATCGTCGCATTCATGCGACAAACGGCGTTGTCGCCAGCACGTCGTCGAGCACTTCGAACAACTGGTCGGCATTTTCCTTGGAGAACGGCATGGGCGGGCGGATCTTGAGAGTGTTGCGGTGACGCCCGAGCTTGCTCAGGATGATGCCGCGTTGCCGCATGGCGTTGACGACACGGTCGGTGAACGCGGTCGCCGGTGCTTTGGTCTGCCGGTCGAGCACCATTTCGGCACCAAAGATCAGGCCCGAGCCGCGGGTGTCGCCGATGCAGGAGTGTTTTGCGGCAAGATCGCGAAGCCGCTCCTGGGCATAATCACCGACCTCCCTGGCATGGGCCATGAGGTTCTTGTCCTCGATTTCATCGAGCACCGCCGTGGCCGCGGCGCAGGACACTGGATTGCCGCCGAAGGTGTTGAAGTAGCGAAACGCATTGCGGAAGGCCGCCATGGTGTCGGCCGAGGTGACGACCGCACCGACCGGGTGGCCGTTGGCCATCGGCTTGCCCAGGGTCACGACATCGGGCACGAATCCCTGCTGCTGGTGACCCCACATGTGGGTGCCGATGCGCCCGAAACCGGGCTGCACCTCGTCGGCAATGACAAGACCGCCGGCCTTGCGCACCGCTTCGATCGCTGGCTTCAGCCAGCCCTGCGGCAGACTGGGGAACCCCTCGTTGAGGAAGAACGGACAGACAATCAGCGCTGCAAACCCATGCTCGGTCCGCTCCAGGTCGGCGATCCGCTCGGCGACCGCTTCGGCAAAGGCCCGCGCATGGGCCATGCCCGGTTCGCCGCCAAGCGGCCGGTAGCTGTCCGGCGCCGGGACGAAACGCACCCAGCCGCCCTCACCCATGCCGGGTGCGTTGCTGCGCGACAGCTGCGACACCGCACTGGTGTTTCCATGGTAGGTGAAGTCGGTCGCAATGATGCCGCGTCTGCCGGTGACCGCCTCGGCCATGCGCAAGGCGATGTCGTTGGCCTCCGAGCCTGTGCAGGTCATAATCGCGGTTGACAGGCTGTCGTCGAAGGTCGCGGTCAACCGCTCGACATAGTCGAGAATGCCTTCATGCAAATAGCGGGTATGGGTGTTGAGCGTCGCGGCCTGTCTGCAGATCGCTTCGACCACCCGCGGGTTGCAGTGCCCGACATGCGGCACATTGTTGTAGCAGTCGAGATAGCGGCGCCCGTCGGCATCCCACAGCCAAACGCCCTCGCCTTTGACGATATGCAGGGGCTCGTCATAGAAGATGGAGACATTGGGGCCAAGCAGATGCGTCCGACGGGCCATCAGCGCGGCAGTCCTGGGAGGCAGTTCGACGGTCATGATGCCGTCCTCTCGGTGTCTACAGTTGGATCCAGGCGGTCTTCAGATCGACGTACTTGTCCATCGCATGCAGTGACTTGTCGTGACCGTTGCCGGACTGCTTGAGACCACCAAGCGGTACCGTCAGGTCGGCGCCGCCATAGGTGTTGACATGGATAACGCCGGAACGGATGCCCTGGATCATTCGGTGGGCGCGGCCCAGATCATTGGTCCAGACGCCGGCGGCAAGCCCGTACACGGTGCTGTTGGCGATGCGGATCGCTTCGTCCTCGTCGCTGAACGGGGTCACGGCGAGCACCGGGCCGAACACCTCTTCCTGAGCCAGCGTATCCTGCGGTCGGACGCCGGTCATGACCGTCGGTTCCATATAGTAGCCACCGGTTTCGGTCAGGATGCGGTTACCGCCGATGCGCCGCTCGGCGCCCTCGGATTCTGCGGTCTCCACATAGCGAAGATCCGACTGCAATTCGGAAAGGCTGTGCACGGCGCCGATCTGGCTGTCGAGCTTGAGCGGATCGCCGACACGCAAGGCTTCAGCGTGTTTGCACACTTCCGACACGAAATCGTCGTGGATATCCTTCTGCACCAGCAGCCGCGAGCCGGCGACGCAGACCTGCCCAGAATTGCGGAAGATCCCGGCAGCCGATACCTGCGCGGCCTTCTCCAGGTCCTTGGCGTCATTGAAAACGATGTTGGGCGACTTGCCGCCGAGTTCCAGGTAACAGCGCTTGAGATTGGAGCGGGCCGCGTATTCGAGCAAGCGGCGCCCGGTAACGCCGGACCCGGTGAACACCAGAACATCGACATCCATCGATAATGCAAGGGTTTCACCGACGACGCTGCCCTTGCCCGTTACCACGTTGAAAACACCGTCCGGGACACCGGCTTCGGACGCCAGTTCGGCGATCCTGAGCAGCGACAGCGACGCTGATTCCGCCGGCTTGAGCACGATGGAGTTGCCGGCGGCCAAAGCCGGGGCAATTTTCCAGCTGCCGATCATCAATGGGAAATTCCAGGGCACGATGGCACCGACCACTCCGATGGGCGCACGATGGATGAGCCCCAGCACCGAGTCTGCCGTCGGCGCGATTTCACCATAGATCTTGTCGATTACCTCGGCGTAGTAGCGGAACGTTGCCGCCGCGGACAGCGCCTCGGCCTTGTAGGCCATGTTGATCTCGGTGCCGTTGTCGCGCACGCCGAGCACTGTCAGTTCCAGCGCCTGCGCTTCGATCAGATCGGCCAGCCGGTGCAGCACCTTCTTGCGCGCCGCCGGCGGCGTGCCCGACCAGCGGCCGTCCTCGAAAGCGGCACGAGCCGAGGCGACCGCATGCTCCATGTCCTGCGGCACACCCTGCGCGACGGTGGTCAGTGGCTGTCCGTCGATGGGCGACAGGATTTCAAGCGTGCCGCCGTCGACGGAATCGCGGGACTGCCCGTCGATGAAGTGTCCGCACGGCGCAAGGGCCGTATCGCGGATGGCGTCGATCGAAGCCTGGTCAAGCATGGGACTACCCCTGTTGCGTCGTGGTTTCCGGACCGACCTCTTGATTAGCCTTGCGCTCCCGGTGTTCCCTTCTCAGGGCGCGGATGTGCAGGGCGATGACGCCGAGGATCATGATGAAAATGATCGCGGCAATCGGCCGGTCGATTAAGTCGAGTGGCGTTTTGACGCGCGCCATGGCGCTGCGCAGCTTCACTTCCATGATGCCGCCAAGCACCATGCCAAGAATGATCGGTACGATCGGCAGGTTGAGCCGTCGCAGCATCAGCCCGAAAATGCCGAATCCGGCGGCGACGGCGCAATCGGTAATCGAGTTGCGCATGCTGTAGACGCCGACAAAGGACAGGGTCAGCACCATCATGCCGAGGAAACGGGTCGGGATCCGGATGATCTTCAACAGCAAGTTGGTCGAGAACATCAGGAAGAACAGCACGATGACGTTGAGAAGAATCAGCGCGATGTAGAGCGCGATAACGAAATCCAGCTGCTGATCGAACAGTTGCGGGCCGGGATTGACGTTGTGGATGTAGAGCACCGACAGCATCATGGCGGTCAGTGCCTCGCCGGGGATGCCCAACGCCAGAAGAGGAATCATCGCGGCGCCCGGCACCGCGTTGTTGGCCGATTCCGAGGCGACAAGCCCCTCCGGCGACCCCTTGCCGAAACGCTCAGGCTCCTTCGATGTCTTCTGCGCATAGGTGTAGGACAGGAACTGCGCGGTAAATTCGCCGGTGCCTGGAATCATGCCCATCAACACACCGAAACTCGAAGACACCGTAGCGACGCGCTTGTGGCGAAACAGCTCACGAAGACCGCCGAAAAGGTTGCCTTCCAGATGCTCCGCACGCGGCGCGTTATCGCGGTCGACCAGCAGCAACAGCGCCTGGGAGATGGCAAACAGGCCGAGCACGACGACGATCAGGTCGATACCGCCGGACAGCCAGGTCTGCTCGAACGTGTAGCGTTGCGTATACTTGGCCGGCTCCAGGCCGATGGTGTTGAGGAAGATGCCGAAAAACGCCAGCATGGCGGCCGCGAAGGTCTGGCCGCGATGCGCCAGGATGACGAGGATGATCCCCAATAGGGCGGCGAGAAATATCTCGCGGCTGCCAAAATGCGGCGCCACCCAGGCGAGGACCGGGGACAGCACGATCAGGCAGATGATGGCGAATACACCGCCATAGAACGATGACCAATAGGCTAGTGAGAGGGCGCGATGTCCCTCGCCGCGCTTGGTCATCGGGTAGCCGTCATAGGTGGTCAGCGCATTGACCGCGGTGCCCGGCGTGTTGATGAGAACCGCCGGCAGGGCGCCGCCATACATCGACGAGCCATAGACGCCCAAGAGCATGGTCAGGCCGACAATCGGCTCGAAGGCGAAGGTCGCAGGCAGCAGGATGGCAATCGCCACCGGCGCTCCGACGCCGGGCATCGCTCCGATGATAACGCCGCCGATGGAGCCGATCAGCAGGGCCACCAGGACATCCCAGTGGGCAAGGATCGATATGCTGGAGGCAAGGATTTCCATCGGACCCTCAGAGATACAGCAGCGCGAAGTTGCGCAGCGCGTCAGGCAGGGCCTCGTAAATGGCGCCGGCCGGGATTTTCACCTGCAACAGCCCGCGGAATATGAACGAGACCGTGATGGCAAAAACAACCGCCCAAATCAGCATCGACCGGGAGCGAAACCCCGTCCGCAAGCTCAGGAACACGCAGAACAGGATGGTCGACGGCATGTAACCGATGACCGGAACGGCGCTCACATAGATCAGGAAATAGACCACATACTCGAACGAGCGGAGCCAGAAGCCAACTTCCTTCCAGCGGCCGGGTATACGCGGCGACACAATGGAGCCGTAAAAGTGCAAAATGGCAAAAACCGTCATCCCGATGACCGAGACCGCCGGCCAGAAGCGCGGCTGGGCAAACCATTTGGTGCGCCTGACCCAGGCGGTTTCCGTGTAGATCTGGGACAACAGGAACACGGCAAAGACCAGGAAGAGCGTGGCGAACACGATGTCGCCCGGCTTGCGGTACCGTTTGAACATCTCCTGGAGTGTCTTCAAACGTGCCAAGGGAGAGTCCTTTCCAGACTGGACGGTCGACACGGCCGTTTAGCCGACCATCACCCGGCGGATTATTGACCGGCTATTGCGGTTTGAGAAGCGGTGCCGACTTTCAGCGGCCGATTCGCCGCCAAACCTCTTAGGCGCATGGTTTTCCCTCCCGTCACGCTCTTCCCACACGGTTTCGGTGGAAATTATTTGCTTTGTTAAATATTGTCATATTAAATATAATACTGTCAAGCAGGCACCGGTCGGTTACCCGGCGTTCGCCGACCGCCCGAATGAAAAGCTGGACCTTCATGGACGCTTTTGTAACCTTCAACCGACCACCCGATCCCGGCATGGCGGAGCCCGGCCGACAAGACCCGATCCGATGACCCCTCAAGCCCTTGTCCTTGATTTCGGCGGCGTTATCAGCCGCACGTTATTCGAAACCCACCATCTGACCGAGGCGGCGCTCGGTTTGCCGGCCGGGTCGCTAACCTGGCGCGGTCCGTTTGGTCCGGGCTCCGATCCGCTCTGGCGGTCGATGCAGGCTGACGAAATCAGCGAGCGCGACTATTGGCTCACCCGCACCCGCGAGGTGGCGAAGCTGGTCGGCAAGAACTGGACGACGATGCAAGAGTTCGTCCAGGCGGCGCGCGGTGCCGATGCCGGAGCGGTGATCCGTCCGGAAGCGGTTCAGGCCATCAGGATCGTCAAGGCGTCGGGGCACAAGCTGGCGATCCTGTCCAACGAACTGGACTTGTTTTACGGACCGCAATTCCGCCACAAGCTGCCCTTCTGGAACGATTTCGACGTCGTCATAGACGCGACCTACACCAAAATCCTGAAACCGGATCCGCGTGCATACCAGCAATGCATCGCCGAACTGGCGGTGCGAGCATCGGATTGTGTGTTCGTCGACGATCAGATGCGCAACATCAACGGCGCCGAGGCGGTCGGCATGCGGACCGTGCACTTCGATGTGCTCGATCCGGGTGGATCCTATGCCCGAGCACTCACTCTGTTGGGATTGGACTGACGTGCCTAAACCCGATCGAGTTCCTCCAGCAGATCAAGCAGCAGATCGAACCGGTCCTCACCAAGCACCTCGACAAAACGTGCAGCGATGCGGCGCGCCTCACCAAGATGGTTCTCGATGATCTGCCGGCCGGCCGGTGTGATGGCGACCGTCTGGCGCCGGCGGTCGACTGCGTCGGGCGTGCGGGTGACCAGCCCCTTTTCCAGCATGGTCTGGACGATGCGGGTCTGGCTGGGCAGCAGAAGGCAGGCGCGCTCGGCCAGCTTGGTGGCGTCGAGCGGACCGGCTTCCTCAAGCACCCGCAGGATGCGCCACTGCTGCTCGGTGATCCCCGATTCCGACAGCATCTCGCGGATCGGTCCCATCACCTTCTCGCGCGCCCGGTTTAAAGCCATCGGCAGCGAGCGGCCGGTTGTCGGCAACGCGACGCGAGTGACGTTAACATTCTGTCTGGTCATGGCAGCAGCTCCTGACACTATGGCGCAACACACAACATAAAACATTTGACTCGGCCAGATGCAATAACTTAACATAGCAATAATTGCGATGTTAATAAAAATGAGCATCCTCGTTGTGGGTCGTTGCGGTTTTTGGATGTCCCGCAAATACACGGCAGGGATTGCGGAGGATCGCCACCATGTCCGATCTCGACCAGAACATTGACAAGCTGCAAGGATTGCTTGCCCGTTTCCGCGACACCGGCGTGCGCAATCAGATCGGCGGTTCAGCCGTGCCCGCCCAGTCGGGTGCTACCTTTGAAACCCGGTCCCCTGTCGATGAAAGCCTGATCTGCACAGTCGCCCGCAGCGATGCCGCGGATGTGGATGCGGCCGCCCGGGCCGCCAAAGAGGCTTTCCCGGCCTGGCGTGACATCGCGGCGACGGAGCGTAAAACGATTCTGCATCGCATCGCCGATCTTATCGTGCGGCGCGCCGAGGAGATCGCGCTGTGCGAATGCTGGGACACCGGCCAAGCGCTGCGCTTCATGTCCAAGGCGGCGCTGCGCGGCGCCGAGAATTTCCGGTTCTTTGCCAACAGGGCGCCGGCGGCGCGCGACGGCCAGGCGCTGCCCTCGCCAACGCTGATGAACATCACGACCCGCGTGCCGATCGGCCCGGTCGGAGTGATCACGCCGTGGAACACACCGTTCATGCTGTCGACCTGGAAGATCGCGCCGGCCCTGGCCGCCGGCTGCACGGTTGTACACAAGCCGGCGGAGTTTTCCCCGGTGACCGCGCGCATCCTGATGGAGATCGCCGAGGAAGCCGGCCTGCCCGCCGGAGTCTGGAATCTGGTCAACGGATTCGGTGAAGACGCCGGCAAGGCTTTGACCGAACACCCGGACATTAAAGCCATTGCCTTTGTCGGCGAAAGTCGCACCGGATCGATGATCATGAAACAGGGCGCCGACACACTGAAGCGGGTGCATTTCGAGCTCGGCGGCAAGAATCCGGTGATCGTCTTCGACGATGCCGATCTCGACCGAGCGCTGGATGCGGCGATTTTCATGATCTATTCGCTGAACGGCGAGCGCTGCACCTCGTCCAGCCGTCTGCTGATACAGGACACAGTGGCCGATTCCTTCGAGGCCAGGCTTGTCGAACGGGTGAACAATCTGCGCGTCGGTCACCCGTTGGACCCGGCAACCGAAGTCGGGCCGCTGATCCACAAAACGCATTTCGACAAGGTCACCAGCTATTTCGACATCGCCCTGTCGGACGGCGCCACCATCGCCGCCGGTGGCGGCCGTGTCGGCGACCAGGGCTACTTCGTACAGCCAACCCTGTTCACCGGCGCCAAAAACGACATGGCCATCGCCCAGGAAGAGATCTTCGGACCGGTGCTCACCACCATCCGGTTTTCCAGCGAAAACGAAGCGCTCGCCATTGCCAACGACATCCCATACGGACTGACAGGCTATGTCTGGACCAATGACCTGACCCGGGCGTTACGCTTCACCGATCGGTTGGAAGCCGGCATGATCTGGGTCAATTCGGAGAATGTTCGTCACCTTCCGACCCCGTTCGGCGGCGTCAAGGCAAGCGGTATCGGCCGCGATGGCGGTGATTGGTCCTTCGAGTTCTACATGGAGCAAAAGCATATCGGCCTGGCGACCGGACAGCACAGGATCCCGCGGCTCGGCGCCTGATGGGCCGGGCAGGCCACGAAGGGAGGAGAAAATGGGCGAAATCGTCCTTTCCGCAAAAGTCACCCATGTCCCGACCATGATCATGTCGGAGCAGCCGGGCCGCTTGCACGGCTGCCGCCAACAGGCCATCGACGGACATAAGGAGATCGCCCGACGGGCGGTCGAACTGGGAGCTGATACGATCGTCGTTCTGGATACCCACTGGTGCGTGAATGCCGGCTATCATATCAACGCCAATCATCGCTTTGAAGGCATTTTCACCAGCCACGAATTCCCGCAATTCATCCAGGGGCTGCAGTATTCCTATGAAGGCAATGCAGCGCTCGGCGACCTGATCGCCGACAAAGCCATGGCGAAGGACGTCTTTACCCTCTCCCACCAGATCGACAGCCTCGACCTGGAGTACGGCACGCTTGTGCCGATGCGTTACATGTCGAGCCAGGGCAACTTCAAGGTGGTGTCGGTGGCCGCCTGGTGCACCGTGCACAGCCATGAAACGTCGCGCAAGCTGGGCGAAGCCATCCGCGAGGCGGTCGAGGTGAGCGACTCGAAGGTCTTGCTTCTCGCCTCCGGCTCGCTCAGCCACAAGATCTGGCCGAATGACGAGTACGAAGCCAACAACGGCACCTTCACCATCTCGTCCGAATTCAACCGCCAGGTCGACCTGCACGTGATCGACCTCTGGCAGAAGGGCGAGATCGCCACTTTCATCAAGATGCTGCCGGAATATGCCGACTTCTGTTGCGGCGAAGGCAGCATGCACGACACCGTCATGCTGCTCGGCGCATTGGGCTGGGATCGCTATACCGGCAAGGGTGAACTGGTCGGGGAATACTTCCCGAGTTCGGGCACCGGTCAGGCCAACGTCATTTTCCCGGTCCACTAGGCCGATCATCGAGGAGAGCCATCATGCCAGTCCCCGCTCCCGTGCTTTACCCGCCCTTCAACATCGTGCGGCTGAGCCATGTGGACTACCGCGTCACCGACCTGCCCAAGGCACGTGCCTTTTATGTCGACACGCTCGGGCTCCAGGTCAGCGACGAGGACAGCGAGACGATCTATCTGCGGGCCATGGAGGAGCGCGGCCACCACTGCATCGCGCTTTCAAAATCCACAACCGCGAATGTTGGCGTGCTCGGTTTCAAACTGTTCGACGAACCGGACCTGGACAAGGCCGAAAGCTACTTTCAATCCAAGGGTTTGCCCACCGAATGGGTGCAGCGTCCGTTCATGGGGCGCACCCTGCGGACCCGCGATCCATGGGGCATTCCGCTCGAATTCTACGTAAAGATGGACCGGTTGGAGCCGATCCATCAGAAGTACAAGCTGTATCATGGGGTCAAGCCGCTGCGCATCGATCATTTCAACATGTTCTCGCCGGATGTCGACGCGGCGGTGGCTTTCTATAACGACATCGGCTTCCGCACGACCGAATACACCGAGGATGACGAGACCGGGCGGCTCTGGGCGGCGTGGATGCACCGCAAGGGCGGGGTCCACGATGTCGCCTTCACCAACGGTCGCGGCCCGCGGCTGCATCATACGGCTTTTTGGGTGCCCACACCGCTCAACATCATCGATCTCCTCGACCTGATGTCGACGACCGGCTGGCTCGACAGCGTCGAACGTGGACCAGGACGGCATGGCATTTCGAACGCCTTTTTCCTTTATGTCCGGGACCCGGACGGCAACCGGATCGAGATCTATTGCTCCGACTATCAGACGGTCGATCCGGACTTGGAGCCCATCAAATGGGATCTGAAGGATCCGCAGCGCCAGACCCTTTGGGGCGCGCCGGCGCCGCGCAGTTGGTTTGAGGAGGGCAGTCTTTTCGAGAGTGTCCAGGTGACCGATTCGAGTCTCGCGGCGCAGCCGATTATCGCACCCTGAGGATAGCCATGCGTTTTGCGACCTGTTCCGCCGACGGCGAAACCTTCTACGGCGCGGTGACCGATGGCGGCGTGATCGCCCTGTCGTATAGCTTTCCGCAGTGGCCGACCCTGCGCCAAGTGATCGAAGCCGAAGCGCTGCCCGAACTGGAGGCGGCCGCCACCGGTCCGGTGACCCATGCCGACGGCCGCTTCGTCTATGAGATACCGCTACCGGCGCCGGAAAAGATCATCTGCGTCGGCGTGAACTTCCCTGACCGCAACGCCGAGTACAAGGATGGCCAGGACGCGCCGAAGAACATGTCGCTGTTCGTGCGCTTTCCCCGCTCCTTCACCGGCCATAACCGCCCGCTCATCCGCCCGCGTGCCTCCGACAAGCTCGACTACGAGGGCGAGATCGCCGTCGTCATCGGCCGCGGCGGTCGTCACATCCCCGAGGCCGAGGCCTACGACCACATCGCGGCGCTGACCCTGTGCAACGAAGGCACGCTGCGTGACTGGGTGCGCCACGCGAAATTCAACGTGACCCAGGGCAAGAATTTCGACCGGTCCGGGGCGCTTGGGCCTTGGCTGGTGCCATTCACGCATCCGAGCCAACTCGACGACGTGCGGCTGACCACCCGGGTCAATGGCGAGGTGCGGCAGGACGACCGCACCTCGCGCATGCTGCATCCCGTCCGTCGGCAGATCGAATACATCTCAACCTTCACCACCCTCGTCCCCGGCGACATCATCGTCACCGGGACACCCACCGGTGCAGGTGCGCGCTTCGATCCACCGGTCTTTCTGAAACCGGGCGATGTGATCGAGGTGGAGGCCGAAGGCATCGGCAAGCTGGTCAATGGTGTGGAGGACGAGGCATGACGCTGTCGGAAACGGATATCGACAGTGCGGCGGAAGCGCTCCACCAGGCGGAGTCGACCGGAAAGCAGATCGGGATCCTGTCGTTGCAGTATCCCGAGCTGAACATGGACGACGCCTATGCGATCCAAACGGCGTTGACGCAACGCAAGCTGGCGGTCGGTCGCAAGATCATTGGCTGGAAGATCGGGCTGACATCGAAGGCCATGCAATACGCGCTCGGCATCGACATCCCGGACAGCGGCATGCTGTTCGACGACATGCTGTTTGAAAACGGTGTGACCGTGCCGGCCGGACGATTCATTCAGCCACGGATCGAAGCGGAGATCGCCTTCATGATGAAAGCGCCCCTGGCTGGCGATCAGGCGACCCGGGACGACGTGATCGCCGCCACGGATTACGTCGCTCCGAGCCTCGAAATCCTCGACACCCGTATTCTGCGCGCTGACCCGGCCACCGGCAAAACCCGAACTGTCCATGACACAATTGCTGACAACGCCGCCAATGCCGGCCTCGTTCTGGGGCGCGAACGCCACCCGATTGACGCATTCGATCTGCGCTGGACCGGCGCGATCGTCAGCCGCAACGGCGCCGTCGAGGAAACGGGACTCGGCGCCGGCGTGCTCGACGATCCCATCGAAAGTGTTGTCTGGCTGGCCCGGCGCATGGCTCGGTACGGACAGCGTATCGAGCCCGGACAGATCATCCTGTCCGGATCCTTCATTCGTCCCATCGAGTGTCCCCCGGGCACCGTGATCGCCGCCGATTTCGGACCTTTCGGCAATGTCGATCTGAGTTTCGCCAAGGAAAGCTGATGCCCGCCCCGACCAACGCCTTCAAGGCCGCCCTCAAGGAGGGCCGCGTGCAGTTCGGCTGCTGGCTGGGACTGGCCAGCCCATACGTTGCCGAAATCGCCGGCACGGCCGGATTCGACTGGCTGCTGATCGACGGCGAACATGCGCCCAACGATCTGCGGTCGACGCTGGCGCAGTTGCAGGTGGTCGAGGCGTCGGGCAGCCATCCCGCCATCCGCCTGCCGGTCGGTGAGACATGGATGATCAAGCAGTATCTCGATGCCGGCGCCCAGACCATCCTGATCCCGATGGTCGAGTCCGGCGAACAGGCGGCCGAACTCGTGCGCGCGGTGCGCTATCCGCCCCGTGGCGTGCGCGGCGTCGGCTCGGCGTTGGCGCGCGCCTCGAAATTCGCAACGATCCCAGACTATCTGGCGACCGCAGACGACCAGATCTGCCTGCTGGTGCAGGTCGAAAGCCGCGCCGGCCTGGCGGCGCTCGATGACATTCTGGCGACGGACGGCATCGACGGTGTGTTCATCGGACCGGCGGATCTCGCGGCGGATATGGGCTACCTCGGCAAGCCCGACACGCCGGAAGTGACCACTGCCATCACCGACGCGGTGAGCCGGATTGCGGCGGCGGGTAAAGCGCCCGGCATCCTTACCGGCGACGCAGTATTCCAGAAGATTTGCCTCGAACACGGCGTGACGTTTCTCGCCGCCGGTATCGACGTCACGATCTTCGCCGCAGCGATGCGCGATACGGTCATGCGCGCCAGAGCCTTGATCGACTCTTGACGGAAGGCGCGTCGTGCCAGAAATTGGGAGACGGTTTACTTAATTCATTGATATGTTTGGTAGATTTTGGAGAGCGGTGCTTCGAATTAAGCAAACCGTCACCCAATTTGCAGCCGCTTCGGCAAGGGCGGCGCGAAGAAATCTGCTGAAAGCTTGCTTTTTTAGGCACCCATCACCCAATTTGCAGCCGCTTCGGCAACGGCGGTGCGGAGAAATTTGGTGAAAGCTTGCTTTTTTCAGGCACGAGTCATCCCAACCAACGGGTTTTCAGGAAAAAAGTAAGCTGTCTCCAAATTTCAGTTTCGGCGTCTCTAATTGATCGCGGTCAAACCTCTTCAGGCGTAACGCTCCGGGCCTTTCCATTGTGCCTCCGAATAGCGGTCGCCATATGCCCAGCCGATCGGCAGGGCCTGTTCGACCTGCGCAAGATCTTCCGCCGACAGCTTTAGTTCCGCGCCGGCGGCGAGTTGCCTGAGATGGTCGACTGAGCGCGTGCCGGGAATCGGGATGACGTGCGGGCCCTGGTGCAGCAGCCAAGCGATCGCCAGCGACGCGGCGCTGGTTCCGAGGTCACTTGCCAGCGCCCGGAACTTTTCAATCTCGCGCAGGTTGGCGCTCAGGTTTTCCGGTGTGAACCGCGGGTTGTTTTGCATGAACCCCGACTGCGCGACGCGCTCCTGCGTTGGCGGGTCGTCGGTCAGATAACCGCGACCGACCGGTGAAAACGCCACCAGGGCCGTCTCGAGTTCCAGGCAGGTCTGCACCAGTCCGATCTCCGGTGTGCGGGTCGACAACGAGTATTCCGACTGGACGGCGGCCACCGGGTGGATCGCGGCGGCCCGGCGCAGCGATGTCGGCGCGATTTCGGAATAGCCGAAGCCGCCGATCTTGCCGGCCTTCACAAAACTGCTGAGCGTTTCCGTCACCTCTTCGATGGGCACCGCCGGATCGCGTCGATGCACATAAAACAGATCCAACCGTTCCAGCCCCATGCGCTTCAGGCTGCGGTCGAGTTCCGCTTCGAGATGGGGGCCGCTGTTGTCAAAGTAACGTACACCGGTGTCGGGATCACGGGCGATCGCTGCCTTTGTTGCAATGGTGAAAGGATTCGGCCCCGGAAGATCAGCCAAGAATTCACCAATGACCTGTTCCGACAGGCCTCCGCCATAGACATTCGCCGTATCGATGTGATCGATCCCCAGTTCCAGGGCCGTCTTCAGGATGGCGTGGGACTGCTGTTTGGTGGTCGGACCGTAGAAATCGGAGAACGACATCGCGCCTATTCCGATCGCCGAAACCTGCGGTCCACCGTGCCCCAACTGCCGTTTGCGCATCCCGCCGCTCCTGATTTGCCGATGTCGTCCCGGCGGATATTAGCGGATCAGACGATGTATACCAGCGGCCATAGCGTATGGCTTCAAACGATGGCGTTCAGCCCCAGTAAAGACGCATCGGATTGTTGATCAACAGCGCTCGGCGCGCCGCCTCGCTGGTCGCGATGCGCGGGATCACATCCACCAGCGCTCCATCGTCCGGCATGTGTGATTTCATGTTGGGATGCGGCCAATCGGTGCCCCACAGGACCCGGTCCGGAAACTGCTCGATCAGCGTACGGGCAAACGGCAGAACGTCATCATAGGGTGGTCCACGAACGGTCAACCGCTCCGGGCAACTGACCTTGGTCCACAGGTTTTCGGTGTCGCGCAGCAGGATCAGAAAGCGCTGAAAATCCGGGTGGTCGACGCCCTTGGCAACATCCGGACGGCCCATGTGATCGATGACGACCGTCGTCGGCAGGGTGTGCAGAAACGGGATCAGTTCTTCAAGATCGCCGGCCTCCAGATACACCACCACGTGCCAACCAAGCGCTCGGATCCGATGCGCCACCGACAGGCATTGCGCCGTCGGCGTCGCGTCGACCAGCCGCTTGACGAAGTTGAAACGCACGGCCCGGACGCCGGCGCGATCGAGCCGCTGCAGTTCGGCGTCCGTGATGTCCGGCGATACCACCGCAACCCCCCGCGCCAGATCTCCGGCCGCCTCCAGGGCGTCGACCAGCGCGCCATTGTCCGTACCGTGACAGGACGCCTGGACGATAACGTTGCGGGACAGTCCGAGATGATCGCGCAGCGCGAACAGCTTTTCCTTCGGCGCATCGCAGGGCGTGTATTTTCGAGCCGGCGCGTAGGGAAACCGCGAGGCGGGCCCGAATACGTGACAGTGCGCATCGACGGCGCCCGCCGGCGGCCGAAACGCCGGCTTGGACGGGGCCGGGTGAAACGGCAGATAGTCCGCATCCATCAACGGTTTGGCCTCCAAGCTTCAAGTGGTGATCGGTACAGAGCTACGACAGAAATTGGCGTTCGAGGATCACACTGACCAGCGCCGCGAGCGTTTCCTGGACCGTCGCGCCGGACGTGTCGATGGTGGCGAGCGCCCGGCCGTAAAGCACCTCGCGGCTGGTCAGGATGGACTTAAGCTGGTCCATGGCTTCCGGATTGCCGGCCATCGGCCGTTCGTCGCCCTGCGCGCGCACCCGCTCCATGTGTTCGACAGGAGAGGCCTTCAACCAGATGGAATGAAACCGCGATAACAGCTTGCTGTAAGTTGCCGGCTCCGAAACGATCCCTCCGGCGACAGCAAGGATCGCTCTGTCGTAGGTGGCGACGACCCGGTCGAGCGCATCGGATTCCAGCCGCCGATACCCTTCCTGACCGTAAAGCGCGATGATCTCCTCGACCGGCATTCCGGCATGGTCTTGGATCTCGCGGTTGAGCTCGACAAAGGGCACGGAGAGTTTTTCACCGGCCAGGCGGCCAAGCGTCGACTTGCCAGCACCGCGCAGGCCGACGAGGCAGATGCGTGAGGCGCGGTTCGCAGCTTTGCCGCTATCGCTGAGGACGTCCATCACCGTTTGACGGGTGCCGCGGTCGGCTGTGCGATAAAGTTCCGCTACCATCAAGGCTTCGGAACTCCACGGATCGTCAATACCCACCAACCACTCTATTCGGTGATCGAGGGCAAGCGCGACTCGCTCCAGCAGACCAATCGAAATGTTCCCCTCGCCGCCTTCCAATTGCGCGAGGTAACGGGGCGACACGCCTGATAACTCTGACAAAACCCGGCGTGGGATACCCTTGCGTTCGCGTAAGTGACGCACCCTTTCGCCGACCCGTCGCAACAACGCTCGAACGGCCTCCTCGGAGGTCGTCTCCTCGTCCAGATGCAACACTGTGCCGCCGAATGTCGTTATCTCTGCCATGGGTCTCTATGAAATATACTGCACACCCTAACAACGCGTCACCATAAAAATCAAAGACGGTTTCGGCACGATCGACCTGGTCGGCGCAGCGTTTCGCCGGACCGGGTCTTTAATAGGTTTCCACGTGGTAGCGTCCCTCCTCCCGCATGGCATCGCGCAGCGCAATCCACGGCTGACCGGCACTCTCCGCGACATTTGCAAGCGCCCGATCAACGCCCTCTTCCATACCGCGCAGGCCGCATATGTAGATGTGGGTTTTGGGATCGGACAGCAGATCCGAGACTTTTTCCGCTTCGGCTAGAATGCGGTCCTGAACATACTCCTTCGAGCGGCCTTCGATTCGACTGAACACCAGATGCTGCTCGAGCAGATCGGCAGGAACCTTTTTCAAGGGACCGAAATAAGGCAAGGTTTCCGGCGTCCTGGCGCCGAAAAACATGGTCATGCCCCCCGATTTCCCGCTCACTGTGCGCTGACGGCGCATGGTGAAGGCTCGCATGGGCGCCGATCCGGTCCCGGTGCAGATCAACAGCAGTTTGGCGTCGGCATCATCGGGCATCAGGAACGTGGCGCCGAATGGCCCGGTCACGAGAACCTCGTCGCCCTGCTTCAGATCGCAAACGTAATTGGAACAAACGCCGTTCTTTTCGCGCTTCACAGTCAACGATACGTTGTTGTAGTTCGGCCGCTCGCCGTCGCGCGGACTGGAAACGGAGTAAAGACGCGGCAAGTGGTTTTTGCCCTCGGCGTCCGTACCCGGCGCAATGATGCCGATCGACTGACCCTCCAGCGCCGGGAACGGTTGGCCATCGAAATCAAGGATGATGTGGCGTACATCATGGTCCGGCTCGGACGTCAGCCGGTAGTTGCCCTGGACCTTGGCCACCGCCGGTTTGCCGGGATTGTACAGATTGACGGTCGGTTTCGCGGCAGACGCCGGCGCCCGGGCCCTGCCCCCGGCACCCTTATGCGCTTCGGCGACGAGCGCGGCAATGTCCTCATCCAGCGCTTCGATCTCGCCGGCTTCGGCCGTCTCTCCAAGGTCCTGCTGTTCCGGCAGCTCGCTCCAGGAATACTGCTCTTCCAGCGAATAGGGTTCGTTGACCATGCGCCATTCGTCGATGGAGCCGGTTGGACAAACGGGAACGCAATCCATGCAGAAATTACAGATGGCGGGATTGACCACGACATTGTTGTCGTCATGTTCGATCGCCCCGATCGGACAGGTCATCTCGCAGGTATAGCAGCGAATGCAGATCTCGGGATCGATCAGATGCTGCTTCACGGGCGTGTTCATACAGCTTGCTCCTGCATGGATGAGACGGAACGGGCACGGCGGCGGGGGCCGACGCGAGCCCCCACGCCACCAACTGAGGTTTTAGGCCATGTGCAACTGCACATACTCGAAATCGCCTGGCTTGTTGTCGATCCCGACCTTCGGCGGGGCAATCCAGCTGGCGTATTTGCCCGGCTCGAAGCACGGCTGCATCAGCGCCTGGATGAAATCGCCAGCCGCCTTTGAGGGCAACCATTCATCACAGCGTTTTGCCCATTCGTTTTCGCTGATGATATTGCCCTCCGGGTCCGCCTTGATGGCCGCGAAGACACCGATCTGGCGATGGAACGCCTCATGCGGCAGCTTCAGCCGGTAGTCGATGTTGTGCTTTTCGATGATCTTGTTCCAGCGGCCGATCCCACCGGAGGCATCGCGAATGTAGTCGTCGCGCAGCCGCATGTTGATCGCCGTCAGCGCCGGCACATCTTCCTCGACGATCGCATGGTCCTTGATCGTGCGAACGGCATAGGTTTCGTCCTTCAGCATATGGTCGTCATCGAGCTTCAGCTCCATGTAGCGGCCCTTGATCCCTGCATTGAAGGCATTGGCCGCATTGGTGGACACCTCCTGGCCGAACAGGTCCAGCGACAGCGAGTAATGCAGGTTGAGCTTCTTCTGGATCGTCGGCAGGTCAATAACACCCAGGTCGCGAATTTTGTTGATGTCGTAGGGATCGGTGATCCCCGCCTTGTTCATCGCTTCGACAGTCGCCTGGATCGTTCGGCCGACGCCGGTCTCTCCGACGAACATATGGTGTGCCTCTTCGGTCAGCATGAAGCGGCAGGTTCGGCTGAGCGGATCGAAGCCGGACTGGGCGAGGCTCTCCAGCTGCATCTTGCCGTCGCGGTCGGTGAAATAGGTGAACATGAAGAAGGACAGCCAGTCCGGTGTTTCCTCGTTGAAGGCGCCTAGCATACGCGGTGCCTCCTCGGAGCCGGACGACCGCCGCAACAGATCTTCAGCCTCCTCACGTCCGTCTTTGCCGAAGTACTTGACCAGGAGATAGACCATCGCCCACAGGTGCCGCCCCTCTTCCACATTGACCTGAAAGAGGTTGCGCATGTCGTAGAGCGAGGGCGCGGTCAGACCCAGAAAACGTTGCTGTTCCACGGAAGCCGGTTCGGTATCGCCTTGAATGACGATCAGCCGCTTGAGCATGTTGCGGTATTCGCCCGGGACTTCCTGCCACGCCTGTTGGCCGTAGTGTTCACCGCAGGGAATGCGGCGATCCTCCGCCTGAGGGGCCAGAAGGACGCCCCAGCGATACTCGGGCATTTTCACGTAGTCGAATTTGGCCCATCCCTTCGGATCCACCGAGACAGCGGTGCGCAGATACACCATCGACTCCTGGAAGTTCTTTGGAATCAGGTCATTCCACCAGTTGATATAGCCGGGATGCCACCGTTCAAGCGCCTTCAGAACCTTCCGGTCCTGGCTCAATCCCACATTGTTGGGAATCTGTGTGTCGTAGCTGACGTTGACCAAATCAAGCATTGCAATCTCCTCGCTGTGACGGAGTGCAACCACCCCGCGGAATTGGTGTCTCCCCGGCCATGGGGTTCGGTTTTGCGTGTCAGACGCGCTCCATGTCGAAATCGCCTCGAATGCCGCTGCCATAGCGCTGCAATGCGCCTTCGGTTCCAACCGCATTCGGCCGGTTGAAAATCCAGTTTTGCCAAGCCGTAAGCCGACCGAAAATCCGCGTCTCCATCGTCTCGGGCCCGGCGAAGCGAAGATTGGCTTCCATACCGGTCAGGGCATCCGGACTGAAGGAAGCACGCTCCTCCATATACACGCGGATCTCGTCGTCCCAGTCGATATCGTCGAGGATCATCGTCACCAGCCCCGCGTCATTCGCCTCTTCAGCTTCCAGGGCATTTCCGATCAACGGTTCGGCTGCCTTCAGCAGTTCCGGCTCGCCCAGAAAACGCGTCTGCAGCCGGGTCAGGTCGTTGCTCATCGGCAGAGGCCCGAAATTCGCACCGGTCAGAGTCACGGTGGCAATTGGACGATTGTCGCCTTCGAACTCGTCCTCCATCATGTAGGAGCGATCGACGGAGAACAGCAATTCGGCAAAAATGCCGGAAAAACAGGACCCGTGCTCGATAAGCGCTACCATGGACCGCGATGTAACGTCGATACGCTTGAGCACGCGCTTCCAGTACTGCAGCACTTCGTTGGCGAGCCAATGATCGGCATTATGCAGCAGCAGCGCCTCGTGGGCGGCCAGCATGTCGGGATCGCCCTGCGACCGGAAAACCAGCAGGCCCAGTTCCTTTTCATTGAATCGCAAATGCAGGATCGCGTCGTCGAGTTCGCGGGCGACGCGCAACAGATAGGCGTCGGCGCCCTGATCCGTGAACGCCGCCATGCTGCCGGGCGCTTCGCCGTCCGGTCCGTGGATCGTGATCGTTGCCTTGCGTCCCGTGCGGTCGACGGCGACCTCGACGGTCGAATAGACGACGGAACCGTCGTCCGAGAACTGTCGATGTAGCGGCGTCAGCGCGATGCCCTGCGCCACGTCCGGTTTCTGTGAAGCGGCGGCGAATTCAAGCGCACGCTGCTGCACGGTCTCATCGAACTTGGAGTTTGGAACGACCTCGTCGACAAGTCGCCAATCCTTGGCGCGTCTCCCTTTGACCCCCTCCTCGATCGAGCAGAACACATCCGCGAGGTCACGGCGGACCTTGCGCTTGTCAGTCACGCGAGTCAGCCCTCCAGTGCCCGGCAGAACCGCGAGAAGCGGCACCTCGGGCAGCGCGACTGCCGATGAACTGTCGTCCGTCAGCATGATGTGGTTGCAGGCAAGCGCCAGTTCGTAGCCGCCGCCGGCACAGGCCCCCTTGACGGCGCAAATGTATTTCTGCGCGGAGTCGGCCTCGGCCGCCTCATAGGTGTTGCGGGTCTCGTTGGTGAATTTGCAGAAATTGACCTTGTGGCTGTGTTCAGCACCGCCCAGCATCCGGATGTTGGCGCCGGCGCAGAAAACCTTGTCCTTGCCCGACCGCATGACCACGGTCTTGACCTCGGGATGCTCGAATCGCATTCGCTGAACGATGTCGGCAAGCTCGATATCGACACCAAGATCGTAGGAATTCAGTTTCAACTGATAGCCTTCGAACAGACCGCCATCCTCGTCCACATCCATGATGAGGTTCGCCACCGGACCGTCATACTCGACCCGCCAATGACGGTAGCGGCTTGGATCGGTCTGAAAGTCGATGCCTTTGGCCATGTGTCTCTCCCTGAACCTGTTGGTGCATTATAATGCGATTAAGCGACCGGTAAAGTGCCCGATACGGTGAAACTTGATCGAATTTGGCGATTTCCGGTCATCGATTATGCATTATATTGCATATTCTACTCACGCGGCACTCGACTCGCGTACCATGTCAGGAGTTTGCGGATATCGTCATATGTGTATCCCAACACCCGGGAGCCGCCGCGTCGAAAAGCTTCCTCGATCAAGTCCTCGGACATGTCGCTCAGCCGCCTGGCGGCTGTCGAGCGCCCCATTTTCTCCTTCAGCGCCGCATTGGCGAATTGGATGATGCCCTGCACCAATGCCCGTTCTGCACTGTTGTGCCGGCAGGCCATCCAGACCGGCTCGAGAACCTCGTGGGCCTCCCAATAGTAGCCCTCGTGCAGGAAACGCATCGCTGAGGTCCAGGCCGCGGATTCATTCAACCGTTCCATCGGATAGGCCGCCACATCGGCCTTCAGATCGTCGAACAGCGTCTCGGGATGACGCGGCGAGCGTCCGGGCACATAGGCATGCGGTGGCCGCCAATTGGCTTTATCATCGGACGCACCTGCAATCGGCTGCGGCTGCTTCATGCGAATTGCACATTCTCATTTTCGATACGCACCAAACGCGCCGTGAATTCGGCTATCGCTGCGAGCACCTTTTCCGGTTGATCGAAATGCGGGGCGTGACGGCAGTCCTGAAGGATCAGCGTTTCCAGCGGGCTGTAGATGCGGTTCTCGATTTCCTCGATCTGGGCAAGCGTACCATATTGATCGTCGACCCCCTGGATGGCCAGTACCGGCACGCGCCAGTAGTCGATAACCTCGCCGACATGCCACTCGGCAAAGTCGGGATGAAGCCAGCTGTCGTTCCAGCCGCGGAAGGTATGTTCCGGGTCGCGATGGTGCTTGGCCATCCGCTGCTTGAGATCGCCCGCTTTGAAACTCTGCTTCGCCTTGGCGATCTCCGCCAGTCCGATTGGCTCCGTGAAGAAATGCGGCGCCATGAGGATCAGGCCACCAAGCCTGAAATCCTGAACCCTGCCCGCATATTCCGCGGCGATCGTCGCTCCGTCGGAGTGCCCGAACAGGATGCAGGTCTCGACGCCGACTGCATCGAGGATATCCGGCACAGTCTCCAATGCCTCGCGTGTCATATAGTCAAGCGGCCGGGGCAGATCGGCCAGGTCCGATTGCCCGTAACCGGCGCGCGAGTAAACGAACACACCGAGCCCGGTCGCCTTGGCGACCTTTTGCGGGAAATCCCGCCATAGTGTCAGACTGCCCAAGCCTTCATGCAGCATGACGATGGTCGGGGCTTCCGCCGGTGCAGGTCCGAAGCACTGGTACTCCAGGGATTTGCCGCCAGCCGTTACATATCCGGATGCATTGTCCTTCCAGGAGATTTTCATGGCATCGCCTCTCGCAGTTTGAACCGCTGTATCTTGCCCGTTGCCGTTTTAGGCAGATCGGGAACGATCTCGATCCAGCGCGGATATTTCCACTTGCCGATTTTGTCCTTCACGAATTCCTTGAGGGTCGCGTCGAGCTGATCGGCATCCTCACCCTGTTTCAGAACGATAAACGCTTTGGGTTTTTCGAGACCGGACTCGTCCCTATGGGCAACAATCGCCGCTTCAAGCACAGCGGGATGCGCGACCAGTGCCTGCTCGATTTCAAATGGGCTGACCCAAATGCCCGAAACTTTAAACATGTCGTCGGTACGTCCGCAGTAGACCAGCTTTCCGTCGTCCCGCAGTTCGTATTTGTCGCCGGTCCGGGTCCATTCCCCCTCGAAAGTGGCGCGGCTTTTGGCGCGCTGGTTCCAGTATCCGTCGGCCGCCGAAGCGCCGCGCACCAGAAGTTCGCCCACCTCGCCCGGCTTGATCTCGATCCCGGTTTCGTCGATGCAGCGCAATTCGTAGCCGGGCACAGCGGTCCCTGACGTCCCGTAGGCAATGTCGCTAGGCCGGTTGGAAAGAAAGATATGCAGCATTTCGGTGGATCCGACACCGTCCAGGATGTCGACACCCCAGCGCTCTCTCCATTTGAGACCGATCTCCTCGGGCAGCGCTTCGCCGGCGGATATGCACAGTCTGAGGCTGCTCTCCGGCGTGCCGGTTTTTTCCAGATGCGCCAGCGTTGCGGCGTAGAGCGTCGGCACTCCGCAAAAGACCGACGGACGGTGCTCCGATATCGTATCGACGACGACATCCGGAGTTGGCCGCCCGTTCAACAGCAGCGTCGTCGCGCCAACCGACATGGGAAAGCTCATGGAATTTCCCAGCCCGTAGGCGAAGAAGACCTTGGCCGCGGAAAAAACGATATCATCTTCGCGGATCCCGAGCACCTGCGCACCATACGTATCCGATGTCGCCTTCAGTGCGCTGTGCACATGGCGCACCCCCTTCGGTTTTCCGGTCGAGCCGGACGAATAGAGCCAGAAAGCGCATTCGTCCCCGATGACGTTGATGGCATCGACCGGACGTGCGTCGGAGACGAACTCGTCATAGGCGATCGTGCCCTCGGGCGCGTCGCCGATGACCACAATCGAGCGGATGTAGGGACTGGCCTTCGCCGCTGGCAGAACCGCGTCCGCCAGTTCGGCCGACAGCACCAGACAGGATGCCCGGCTGTCCTGCAGGATGGCGTCGTACAGGGCGGTCGGCAACAGCGTGTTGAGGGCGACCGGCACGACACCGGCCTTGAGCGCCCCCCAGAACACTTCCGGATACTCGATCTGATCGAGGATCAGGCAGGCGATCCGCTCCTCCCGGCGGAACCCGGCTCGCTCGAACGCGCCGGCAACCTGTGCCGTGCGCGCCGACAGGACACCATAGGTGATCTCGCGGTTTTTGCCGGTCACTTCCCGAAACGCCACCTTGTCGCCGCGCCCTTCCGACACATGCCGGTCGACGAAATAGATGGCGGCATTTTCATTGGCAGACATGGTTTCCTCCCGTCATAGCGGCAATCAGGGTCTGATGACCGCCGGATCGGCATCGGCATAGAGCCGTTCGTAGAGGGCGGCACGGCGCGTCAACAGCTTGCGGAAATTCAGATTACCCTTGGCCGTGATCTCGCCGTCGCCCATCGACGGCGGCTCGGACAGAACCAGCAGCCGTGCGATCCGTGTCGAAGACCCCTCCTGCTCGTCGGTTTCCAGGGCGCCGCGAATCCGGTCGGCGAGCGCGTCGCTGACGATCGCCCCGTCGCGTTCGGCATCGTTACCGGCCAACGCCATCGCTTCGGGTGAAGGAACCACAAGCGCGCCGATTTCCGACTTGTCGGCACCACAGATCACCACGTCCTGCGCCCACGGCGCCAGCTTCTGCAACAGATCCAGCCGCAGGTTCGACGCCCGCACCCAGGTTCCGGTGGTCAATTTGAAGTCCTCCGAGATCCGGCCGTCAAAGCGTAATCCCAGGCGCGGATTGTCCGGGTCGACCAGTCTCACCGCATCGCCGGAAATCAGGAATCCTTCATCGTCGAAAAGGGCTGCCGTGCTCTCCGGGTCATTTAGGTATCCCGGCGTATTGTTCGGGCCCCTCACCCGCAGATCGCAGCGCATGTCCGGATCCGGGATCAGCTTGACCTCGATTCCCGGCATCGGCACACCGATGATACCGGACATGGTGGTCGGTTCGTGGACCAGAAGACAGCCCGGCGCCGTTTCTGTCATGCCCCACGAAGAGTTGAACAAAGGCGGCTCGCCGCGCACCTCGCGGGCCATCGCCTCCAGATCCGCCCACACGTCCTGCGGCAGCGACGCGCCGGCATAAAACAGCATGTCGAGGTCCTCGAAGTAGCGGTGCCGCAGTTCATCGTCCTCGCGCATCACATCGCGCAGCAATGCGTAGCCGACGGGAACGTTGAAGGCCATGGTGCCCGTCTTGAGCCGCAAGTTCTCGACGGTCTGGCCAACCAGCGCCTTAACGGGTTTGCCGCTATCGACGTAGAGCGCGCCGCCATGCGCCAACATCAAATTGAAATTGTAGGAGCCGCCGAAAGTATGGTTCCATGGCAGCCAATCGACGATCAACGGCGGACGATCGCGCAGGAAAGGCAGGGAATCAACAATCTGCGCCTGATTGGCGCAAAGCATCCTGTGCGTCGTGATGACACCCTTGGGATGCGCGGTGGATCCGGAGGTCATCAGGTATTTGGCGACGGTATCCGGACCCACCTTGGCAGCGGCGGCATTCACGGCCACTTCGTCCGATGTGGCGGCCAAATCCTCGAACCGGATCATGCCATCAAGACCGCTGCGGCTGGCGACTTTCTCGACACCGTCGAAGATGTCCATCGCCAATGCAGGACCGAAGCGTTCGGCGTCTTCGGCGAACACCAGCTTGGGTGCGGTCAGACGGGCGCAATGCTCGAGCTGCGCATGGGCGCCTGGGATCAGCGCATATTGCTCCGCCAACGGTACGACGGGGATGCCGACATATTGCGCCGCCAGGGACAGCAGGCCGTGATCGACGCCGTTGCCCGAAATGATCATGATGGGCGTTTCGTGGTTCAATCCTCGGGCCAAAAGCCCGGCCGCCAATCCACGCACCTTCTGCCGCGTTTCGGCGTAGGACACTTCGCGCCAGCCGGGTCCGCTGCGCTCGGCGAGAAATACCGCATCGGGCGTCGCTTCTGCCCATTGATCGACCCAGACGCCGGTTTTTTCGACCGCCGGTCCCATTTCGTAACCCGAGCGCAGGATGATGGCACCGTCAGCACGGTCCTCACGGCTCACTGAATGCGGCCTGTACATGCCTGCTCTGGTCATCGATTCACTCCTCCCTCGACAAAACTCCGGTCCGTTGCCGCCGTTTACCAGGGGATCAGGAACAGGGTGATGGCCGGGAACGTCAACAGGATCGCCACCCGGACGAGGTCCGAGCCGACAAAATAAAGAACCGCCGTGTAGGTTTTGACGAGCGGAGTACGCCGATCCATGTCGTTGATGATGAACAGGTTCATGCCGACCGGCGGGGTGATCAGACCGACCTCGACAACGATCAGCACGAGAATCCCGAACCAGATTGCCAGGTATTCGTTGTTGATGCGATTGAGGACACCCTGGCTGGCGCCGCGAATACCCAACTCACGCAGCTGCTCGCGGGTCAATTCCGCGCCGGAGGCGATCACCGCCTTGGCCTCCTCGATCACCTGAGGAGCGGCATCGATGCCGGCCGCAAGCGCGGTGTTGAACCGATGCGCATGCAGTTCGGCCAGGGTCACGAAACTGAAATCCAGCTCCTGCATCAGCGGCCAGAAAATCGGAATGGTCAGCAGGATCATGCTGAGGCTGTCCATCACGCAGCCCATCAGCAGATAGAAGACCAGGATCATGAGCAGGACGACAAACGGGGAGACATCCACCGATGCGACGAATGCCGCCAGTTCCTGCGGTACCTGGCACAGGGCAAGGAAGCCGTTATAGAAAAAGGCGCCGAGCACGATGAAGAAGATCATGGCAGTCGACCTGGCGGTCGACGTGAAACTGTCGGTCAGCGTTCGCCACGTCAGACCGCCGTTCGACCAGGCGATGATCCCGGTCCCGAGCGCCCCGACGGCGGCGCCTTCGGTCGGCGTAAACCAGCCGGAATATATGCCTCCCACGACGAGGGCGAACACCAAAAGCACCGGCCAAACATCGAACAGTGCGCGGAACCGTTCCCGGTAGGGCACCGGCTGGCGCAGTCCGGCACTGTCGGGATAGAGCCGCACATAGATCGAAATCACGATCATGTAACCGACCGCGGCGAGGATGCCCGGCACGACCGCGGCGACGAACAGTTTTTCGATATTCTGCTCCGTCAGGATGGCATAGATGACGAGCACGACCGAAGGCGGAATCAGAATGCCGAGCGTGCCGCCGGCGGCCAGCGTCGCAGTGGAAAATCCTCCGTCATAGCCATAACGGCGCAGTTCCGGCAGCGCCACCCGGCCCATGGTGGCGGCGGTCGCCAGCGATGAACCGCAGATGGCGCCAAATCCCGCGCAGGACCCAACGGCCGCCATGGCGACGCCACCCCTGCGATGTCCCAACCATCCTTCCGCCGCCTTGAATAGCGACGTCGACATGCCGCCAAGCGTGGCGAATGCGCCCATCAGAAGGAACATCGGCACGATCGAAAAGGAATAGTTCGAGAACGTCGTGTAGGTCTCGAATTTCAGCCGCGCCAGCGCCACGGTCGTGTCGCCCGTCACTAGCACCAGGCCGACAAACGCCACTGCAAACATCGCCAGGCCGATCGGAATGCGCAGGAAGATCAACAGCAGCAGAATGGGAAACGACAGGCTTCCGATCGCGATGTTGCTCAATGCTCTTCCCCCTGGGCGGGGGGCAGGACAACACGACGGGAAAACACCTCATAAATTCTGACCATCGCCAAATAGACCGAGACGATTGCCGCCGTGGTGGCGCCGATCATACTTGCCGCATAGCCCCACCAGACCGGGTACTGGAGAAACAGGGTGGTTTCCGAATTGTTCAGCTTGGTCAGCATGCCGCTAAACAGCTGCACGGCGATCACCACCAATGCGATCGCAAACAGCAACTCCGCGATCATCCGCAGCACCTGATTGGTCCGCTCTGACAGGAAATTGGTGAAGATGTCGACGCTGGCATGCCCAGCGGTGATCTGGGTCAGCGGCATGAACGCGAAAATGACGAAAGCCATGCCGCTTTCGGTCATTTCAAACGATCCCTTGACCTCCCCCACTCCAAAGCTGTGGAGCAACCAGTCCGACGTGTCCGGGATCGTCGCCTCGATCCAGTCGGTGTGCAGGACTCCGTTCAGTTCGCGTCCCAGAATGGACACGCAGGTCAGAACGACAATCGCCAACAGAACGGCCCCTCCGGCAATCGCCATCATGCGGGAAAGGCCGAGGAAGAACCGATACATTGTTGCGAAGCCTCCCGGTATCGGCAACGAACCGCGGCGCTACGGCGCGCCGCGACTCTCCGTTTAGAGGACAGCCTAGTTGGTGGTCTTGTATTCGGCCATCAGTCGGCGTGCTTCGTCAATCAGCATCTGGCCGTCGATTCCCTTGGAATTCATGTCGGCCACCCAGCTGTCATAGATCGGCTGGGCGATCTGGACCCATTCAGCCGCGTCTTCCTGGCTGATCGTGATGATGTTGTTGCCAAGGTCCACTGCGACTTCACGTGCCGGCCCATCGGCATCGGCCTGCGTCCCGCCTGCGAACACCGAGAAATCAAGCCCTGAGTTTTTGTCGACTACGGCCTTCAGATCGTCCGGCAGGGATTCGTAAACATCCTTGTTCATCGCCAGGACAAAGGTCAGGTTGTAGAGAGCCGGGCCTTCAAATTCGGTGTGATTGGACACAAGTTCCGGAACCTTGAGGGCCGTCGTCACCTCCCATGGGATCGTCGTGCCATCGATCACGCCTTTGGACAGCGCTTCGGATACAGCCGGAACCGGCATGCCGACGGGAACCGCGCCCATCGTTTCAAGCAACTGGTTCACCAGACGCGACCCGCCGCGGATTTTCATCCCTTCCAGATCGGAGGGTTTTTCGACAGGATCCGCGGTGTGGAACATGCCGGGTCCATGCACCCAGGTGCCGAGGATATGCACGTTTGCAAATTCATCCTGCATTTGATCCTCAAACAGCTTCCAGTAGGCATAGGAGGCGGCCCGGGCGTCCTCGACCATGAAGGGCAGTTCGAACACCTCAGTCGACGGGAACCGGCCCGGCGTGTAGCCGACCACGGTCCAGATCACGTCGGCGACGCCGTCGATCGCCTGGTCCAGCAGTTCCGGCGGGCGCCCGCCAAGCTGCATGGACGGGAAACGGTCGACCTTGATACGCCCGTCGGAATCTCTCTCCACATTGTCGGCCCAGACGTCCAGTACAAGGCGCGGCACGTTCGCCTGCGGCGGCAGGAACTGGTGCAGCTTGAGCGTGACTTCCTGCGCCGATGCCGGCACGGCGCTCATGCCGATGCCGAACGCTACCGCCGCCGACGCGGCAATTCCGAGCAGGTTTCTGCGTGTTGTCATAGATATGTCCTCCCTGACACCCTGAAGAAGGAGCACTATAATTCCCCTTCCAGGCAAAATACGGTTTGTGGCTCCCAATCGAGACACCATTTTTTTGCACGAAACGCATTATAATGCAACATTCGTGTGTGCGGACCCACCGGGATCGCCCTCACCTGCTCGCAGGTCAAGACTGACATTTCTTCCCGGCCAAAGCCGTTTCCCAGCGGGCAATTGGCCTGCTGAATGCACGGATTTCTGAGTCCATGCAATGGAATCAGTCGAAAATGTATCCGTCAAACGTTTTTTAACGGTGCTTGATCTCCTGCTTCCGATAAGCGCGCCGGCAAACCGTGAGCGAAGCGGCTGCATGACCGCGCCCCCAAAAAAGCAACCGTTATCCAGTTAATCACGCTGAATTCGCGGTGCTTTTCACGCTCATTTCACGCCGGCATCACGGTGCCATCTGTAGGGTTGTCCCACTGTCACGCAGCGCTGTGGATCACGACGCCGCACGCAAGGAACAGGGAGGGCTGGATGAAACGACCGGTCAGGATCACCAATATCACGAGCCGCAAACACGCCGCGAAGCTGTTTCGTACGCTGAAAGCGGATTTTCCGGGCTGGCACGTTCGGAAGTGGCGGCAAACCGAAACAACGTTCGCCGTCTCCGCTACACCTCCGGGAGCCACCGATCTTCGCGAGGAAGCGACCGATGCAAGCCCCTGCCCGTTGGGACCTCCACCGACTTGGCCGGACCGCAACTCGCCGCCAAACCGTATCGTGAAAAGGGCCCCGACAATTCTTTGGGTCGATCAGATCCAGGCAGACCATGAAATCCGTTAATCGCGGCGGTTTGTAGTTTGATAAAGAACCATGTAAGTGGGCGGCCTATCCAGAACACGCGTCAGGCGTGGATAAGGGAGGCCGTCATGCGCAACGAAAAAGACTACGAACACCTGCCATCCTTTTGAGGTGACGCGCAAACGGCGTAAATCGTTCCCGTCGGAATCCCGTGTCAAACGCGGTGAGCGCATCGTTCACGGCGATGTCGAGCTTGTCGAGAAGCTCGGGCGCAACGACCTTTGCCCGTGCGGATCCGGACGCAGATTTCAAGCGTTGTTGCTTGAAGTCGAAACGGTTTGACGGGGCAGAGCGGCACCACTACTTCCGGGATTGATACGGGTTAAACGGATACGAATTGGCCTGATCGGTGTGCCCCGGTGAGCCTTCACCGGGGCTTCAGCCGTGACGTCGCAGGAACGAATGACGCCATCCGTTTCAATCCGAACGAGATCTACTCAGCACCCGATAGCGGTATGCTCTTCGTCAACTCGAGCGGCATTGGAAAAATGATCGTGTTGCTGCGGTCGCTAGCGATCGTCTGCAACGTAGTCAGATAGCGAAGCTGCATGGCTTCGTCTCTCTGCTCCAGAATATTCGCCGCCGCCAAGAATTTTTCCGCAGCCTGAAACTCGCCTTCGGCATCGATGACCTTGGCGCGGCGCAGCCGTTCGGCCTCCGCCTGCTTGGCAATGGCGCGGATCATCCGCTCGTCCAAATCGACGTGCTTGAGTTCCACGTTGGACACCTTGATGCCCCAGGCATCGGTCTGTTCGTCGAGGATGCGCTGGATATCGGCGTTGAGCTGTTCGCGCGACGCCAGCATCTCGTCCAACTCATGCTGGCCGAGCACCGATCGCAGCGTCGTCTGCGCCAACTGACTGGTGGCGGCCATGAAGTCCTCGACCTGGATGATTGCCCGCTCTGCGTCCACCGCCCTGAAATAGACAACGGCATTGACCTTAACAGACACATTGTCACGCGAAATCACGTCCTGTTCGGGCACGTCCAGAACCCGAGTGCGCAGGTCGACGCGCACCATTTGCATCAGCACCGGAATGATGATGATCAGACCCGGCCCCTTGACCTTCCAGAAACGGCCCAGAAGAAACACCACGCCCCGTTCATATTCGCGCAGGATTTTAAGAGCGGAAAACAGAATCAGGGCTGGTATCAGGAGCACCAGAATCCATGACTGGTCGAGAATCTCGGTCATTGCCGTTACTCCTTCTTGTTGGGCTGGACGGTCAGAATCAGACCGTCCATTGCCGAAATCGTCACCGCTTGACCGGTCGACAGATCATTGGCGCCACGCGCCTGCCAGACCTCGCCGTGCACCCGGACATGGCCGGCTCCGTCGCTCCAGTCGATGACCGTCGCCTGGCTGCTAAGCAATTCCTCGCGACCGGTGACCACGGCCCGGGTGCGCGCACGCATCAGCATGACCATGGTGAACAGGAACAATCCGGCGCTGACGGTCGCGATGGAACCAATCAGAACCGGCGAGACTTCGAAACCTGGCGCATCGGTGTCGATGAGCATGATCGAACCGAGTACGAAGGCGATGGCGCCGCCGAGTCCGAGTGCCCCGAAACTAGGCGCAAAGGCTTCCGCTACCATAAGCCCAAGACCGATCAAAATCAGTGCGAGGCCGGCATAGCTGATCGGCAGAAGTTGAAACGCATACAGCGCCAGCATCAGGCAAATGCCACCGGTAATGCCGGCGACGAGGATACCCGGATTGTAGAATTCAAGCACGATGCCATAGATGCCGATCAGCATCAGAATGTACGCCACATTCGGGTTGGTAATGATTGCCAGGAAACGCGTACGCCAGTCAGGCTCCAGGCGCTCGAGAAACAGATCTTGCGTTTCGAGCCGGACACTGCCGGCCGGCAGGTTCACCGTCCGCCCGTGCATCTGCCGCAACAGCTCCGCATGATTAACGGCCACAATGTCGATGACACGTTCGGTCAGTGCTTCCTCGGCGCTTAGACTTGCTGCCTCTCCGACCGCCTTTTCCGCCCATTCGCTGTTGCGACCGCGCAATTGCGCCAGACTGCGCAGATACGCTTTGGCGTCGCTGACAGCCTTGTCGGCGACGGTTGGCGTGTCGGCTTCCGTTTCCTCCCCGTCCTCCGGTGGTCTGGGAGTGCCTGGAAAACCGCCGCCGATCTGGACCGGCGTGGCCGCACCGATATTGGTCCCCGGTGCCATGGCCGCAACATGGGTGGCATAGAGAATATAGGTTCCGGCGCTGGCTGCCCTGGCGCCGCTGGGAGCGACATATCCGATAACCGGGAGTTGGGACGCGAGGATCGCCTGCACGATCTGCCGCATCGACGTATCCAGCCCGCCAGGCGTATCGAGCTGCAGGATCACCAGCGCGTGACCCCGCTCGCGGGCGATCAAAAGCCCGCGGTCAATGAAATCGGCGGTCGCCGGCCCGATCACACCGTCGATTTCAATCGTCAAACCGGTACGGGTGCCCTGGCTCTTAACGTTACCTGGCAGGCAAATCGATAAGGCGATGACAAACGCCACCAGAAAAGCCCAGCATTTCCAGGAACTCGAGGGCCTCAACTCCGGGTCAGTGCGAGCGCACGACACAAGCCCCATCCTATTCTTCTTCACGCGATCCCTTGCAAGCGGTTCGATTCTTGCTGATCGATGATAGGCGCGCGCTGCCAGTCAAGGTTGACTCAGGTCAAGTGGATCATTTTTGCGATGGCGCTTCTTTTTCTCAATTATCACAAAGGGTTGCGATCATGACTTCAGAGTGCGAATCCTGTTCTGGAATACTGAAGTGCGTCTGAAACCAACAAAACTCCCGGCCAAGAGGCCGGGAGGCGGTGGTCTGTGCACGGGAGTCAAAGCACGATCTGCGTGATTCAAGCGTCGCAGTCCCACCAGAAACGGGAAAAGTCGGTGTCCCAACTCTGCATCGGAACCCAGGCGTAGCCCTGCAGGCACTTGTTGGCGGCAAACCGCTTTTTCTGGGTCAGCAGAAACACGTCCGATTGCATGTCATGCAGTTTTTGCTGGATCTGTTTGTAGAGGTCGTTCTGCTTGGTCGGATCGGTGGTGCTGCGCGACTCGTCGATCAGCGCGTCGATTTCGGGGCTGAGCACCCACTCCATCGAGGCCCAGGTTCCCTTGGCGTTGGAATGGTATTGCACGTAGAAGACCGAGTCCGGAGACGGGTATGTGGGACCGTAAAAGACCTGCGTGGCATTCGGACTGGTCTCGATCGAGGCCGCCAGCTCGGTGATGCGGTTCCACGGTTCCGGCTGCAGTTCCACTTCAAAGCCGATGGTCTCAAGCGCCGACTTGAACAGCAAGCCGATTTCCTCCTCGAACGCGGTCTTGGCCACATACCCGTGGGTGATCTTGATCGGTTGTTCGCTGGCATATTTCGACTTGGCGACTTCGGCTTTCGCCTTTTCGAGGTTGAATTCAGTCGCCGGCAGGCTGTCCAGATAGGCATCGGCGAAGACGGACGCCAGAGGTCCGTAGAGCGGCCCGCCCGGATAGATCACATCGCGGATCGTGTCATAGTCCATGGCATAGGCGATCGCCCGCCGGATATGGACATCATCGGTCGGCGGCAACTGGTTGTTGAGCTTCAGGTAGAAGCCGGTGGCGGTATCCGCCTCGATGATCTTGTACTCTGGAAGCTTGGCGATGGCGTCGTAGGTCTCGACGCCCTGGTAGTGGGACGACATGCCGAGTTCGCCCTTCGTCGCCAGCGCTTTGACCGTCGCCTCGTCGCGCGTCACGACGAAGCGAAGGTCATCTATCGGCTTCTGGTTGGGCCAACCGGCATGATAGTTGTCATAACGGCTCATCATCATCTGGGCGCCGCGGGTCCAGCCATCCAGCTTGTAGGGTCCGGCACCGGCTGAATTGTCGGCAAGATAGGTTTCGCCCCATTCGCCGTCATTCTGCTCTTTCACCAGATCCGAGTTGACCGGCAGGATCAGCGGTGTGATGGACAGAAACGGCGAGTACACCTTGTTGAGCGTGATTTGCACGGTCATGTCGTCCAACGCCTTGACGTTCTGCGGATCGATCAAGCCTTCGAACAGATATGCCGGCCCTTCGTTGATCGCCATCAGCCGCTGCATCGAATAAACAACGTCCTTGGCTTCGACAGGACTGCCATCCTGGAACGTCGCGCCGGATTTCAGTTTGAAAGTGTAGCTCTTGCTGTCGTCGGAAACGGTCCAGCTCTCCGCCAATTGCGGAATGATCTGGCCTGCCGGATTGACCGTCGTCAGCCCGTCATAGAGATTCACGGCGGCCATGTATTCGGTGTAGTCGTTGATCTTGGCGGGATCGATGGTGCCGAAAATCTGCACCACATTGACCACCAGCGACACCTTGTCCTCTGCCTGAGCAGGCGCCACGAGGGCCGTCGTTGCGGCCAACGCCGTGGCGAAAGCCATTGCCTTGTGTTTCGTCATGTCAATCTCCTTTGTCGTTATCTATTGGTCGTTGCGGGTCAAAAAGGCAGATGTTCGAGCGGGGTGTAGGCCTGCGGGTAGCCGAAGTAGCCGGGACCGACGAGATCGATGCCGGCTGCAGTCCGCCACTGCGGGTCGCACGGCAGGCCGATCATGGTCACCGCCAGACCGAAACGCAGTTGCTCGGTGGTCACTGGAAGGCCGCCATCGGCATCGACGGCACAGATCAGATCCGGCGTCATCGCCAGTGGCTGGTCGTCCGCATTGAGGGCGATCAGAAACTCGTTCTGGAAATGCACGCGGAAGATACTCCCCTCGTGGTCATCCATACCCTTGAGCGTTGCGGTGCCGCGGGCGAAACCGCCCTCCGTCTTGCGTTCGATGTCAATGACGCGTCCGGTCAGCAGCCGCTTGCCGGCGAGCCGATCGATCAGTGCGGTGGCCGGGTTGCGGTTTTTCGTCTGTTCTCGGGTGATTGTTCGACCGATCTCGTGAATGAGCGACAGCGTGTTGCGCAGTATTCCGCGTTTGACCTCGTCGCCACTCATCGGATAAAGCGCCACCAGGGCAGCACCGCCCATCTGCACCGTCTGGGCGCGTGCCAGCCGTTCGGTCCAAAGGTTGGAGATCGCGTTGATCACCGAGCTGTTGCCCTTCTCATCGGCGATTACCATCGGCGTCGCCGCTACCCCTGCCATGGTAAAGCTGACCATCTGCAGTTCCGGGAAGGCGCGACCCATGCCGTCGCCGTCGATCAGCGGCAGTCCGGTGGCCGAGGCGACGGCAAACGGGATCGTCGAATTGAGCCCGCCTGCCTCGATGCAGATCAACGCATCGGCCTTGCGCCCGAGAAAAGCCTCGAGCTGTTGCAAGGCTCTGCCGGCCTCGTCGCCACTCGGCAGTTTTTCGACCATCACGGTCGGCGCGCCCATCATGCAGACCGGCACGCAGAGCCAGTCATCAGGCACCGACTCGACCGGAACAACCGTGACGGGTCCGTGGCTTGCAATGGCGGTCTGGGCCATCAGCTTGCCGATATAGGGATCGCCGCCGCCGCCGGTTCCGAGAAACGCGCCGCCCGTGGCGATCGCCTCCATGTCCGCCGCACCTATTTTGAAGGCTGTCATGCCGCATCGCCTTTCGTTACCTGGCGCCGCGCTTCCTCGAGCGGCAGATAGTTGAGGTTGCCGAGGCCGAATCCGGTCGGGCCGACCACGTCGAGCGCCTCCGGGGTGCGCAGCAGCGGATGAGCGGGCATTGCGACAACACTGACCCGTTGGCCGTAACGCAGCAGTTCGGTCGTGATGGCCTCGCCGGTGTCGATATCGAGGACGACGATCAGGTCGGGCACGACGACTTCCGTCCGGCCGTTTCTGGAAAACACCAGATATTCGTTCTGGATGATGATCCCGGCGGCCTCGCCTTGGTGCGTATCAAATCCTTCGATGCTGGCGTCACCGGTGACGAAGCCACCGCGCAACTGGCGCTTCACATCGATGATCTTGCCGGTAAAAACACGCTCTCCGCCCCGCGTCGCGCAGATCGCTTCGACCGGATCTTCGTTCCGGCTGCGTGCCTCGCGCACCGTGCGGCCAAGCGACAGGGCCTGGCTGTAGGAATGCGGAATGGCGAACCGCTTGACAAAAACGCCCTGCATCGGCGCGCTGGCGAGCGTCGAGGCGCCGCCCTGGGCGACCACACAGGCCCGCGCCATGCGTTCGTGCCAAAGCTCCGATGCCGCGTGATCGAAAATGACGACATTGCCGTGTAGGTCGCACATCACACTGGGCGTGCTGCGGTGACCGTAGATCGAATAGGTGGTCATCTGCATCTCGGGAAAGGCGCGGCCCATGCCGTCGCAATCGACGACCGGCAGTTCGGACAAAGCCCCGACCACCAGCGGTTCCATGGCGTTCTGGCCGCCGATCTCCTCGCAGGCGATGGCGTCGACCCGAAAGCCCAGCCTTTCCTCCAGTGCCCGAACGCAACGCAGGCCCTCCCTGCCCTCCTTGATGCGTTCGTGCGAAATCAGCGGCGCGCCGATGCCGCCGACGGCCACCACGCGCGCATCATCCGGCAATGCCTCGAGCGGTATGATTTGCATGCGCCGTCCTTCGCGCAGCACTTGCCGGGCCCTGAGCTTGCCGATATAGGGATTGCCGCCGCCTCCAGTGCCTAGGATGGCGGAACCGATTTCCAGCGACTCCAGATCGTCCTCGTCGAGAGTGATCAGGTCAGCCTGCCTGCTCAGCATGGGCGGCCTCCATCTCTCCAACGACCTTGACGTGAATTCGCGTGGCGTTGCCCGGCAGATAGGCCAACGGCACGTCTTCGCGTTCGATGGTCTCGATCGTCTGTGGTGTCGCACCGGCTTCCACCGCCTTACGCGTGGCTTCCTCCTCCGCCTGTTTCAGGCAGGCCTCGCGGGTCGTCCCGCCGTCGAGCGAATAGATCCGGTCCACTTCACCGCTGATCTGGGCGATCGCCGCTCCAACCGCGTTGGCGACGGCGAAGTTCTCGGGCCGCACGACCTGCAGTTCCCCAAGTTGCGGCGGCATCAAAATCGAACCGCCACCGACCGCGATGACCGGGATCGGTTCCGGCGAGATGCGGCTGCGTTCCACTGCCCGTTCCAGCAGCCGGGTGATCGTTTCGCGGGCCTTTTCAACCGTGTCGCAGTCCATGTTGGCGACCCGCGATGGATCACCGATATCGGCCTCGCCCAGCGCCACGGCGATGTCCGTCGCGGTCAGCACACCACCGCCGAAGACACGCGCCTCGCTGGTGATGCGATAGCCCACCGATTGCGGGCCGACCGCGACCGCTCCCGTGTCGTCGCGTTGCACCAATGATCCACCGCCAAGGCCGATGGAAAAAACGTCTGGCATGCGGAAATTGGTGCGCACACCGCCAATATCGACGACCGTGGCCGCCTGGCGCGGAAAACCGTGCTGAAGAGCCCCGACGTCAGTGGTGGTGCCGCCGATGTCGACCACGATCCCTTGCTTCTCCCCACTCAGGAAAGCGGCACCGCGCATCGAGTTGGTCGGTCCGGACGCGAAGGTGAGCACCGGGAACCGTTTGACCATCTCGGCATTCATCAGCGTTCCGTCATTCTGCGTAATGTAGAAATCGCAATGCAGGCCGGCGGCCGTCAGCGCACTTGCGAAGGCGTCCGCCGTTCGCTCGCTGAGCGCCAAAAGGCTGGCGTTCATGATCGCCGCGCTTTCGCGTTCCAACAGGCCGATGCGGCCGATGTCGCTGGAGAGCACAACGGCAAGATCCGGACAGCGGCGGATCAGGTGGTCGCGTGCCGCCTCCTCCATCTTCCGGTTAATCGGACTGAAAACGGAGCTGACCGAGGCGACCGGTAGCTTGCGGGTGATAATGTCATCGCAAATGCGGTCCAGCTCCTCCTCGTCCAAAGGCGCGATTTCTCGGCCGTCGAACTCGTAACCGCCGCGCACCATGTAGCCGGTGCCGCCGGCGGCCTGCCGCAGATCTTCCGGCCAGTCGACCATCGGCGGCAGGCAGGCTGTTGCCGGCAGGCCGAGCCGGATCGCGGCAACCGGATTGATGTGCTTGCGCTCGATCACCGCATTGGTGAAATGCGTCGTGCCGATCATCACCTTGTCGATCCGGGCGCGGTCTATGGCGGCTTTGTCGATGGCGCCCTCCAGCGCCTCGATGACACCGCCCGTCACATCGGGGCTGGTCGCCGCCTTGAAGCCGGCGAGCACGTTGCGGTCGTGCATGATCACCGCGTCGGTGTTGGTACCGCCCACATCTATCCCAAGTCGATACACCGCATTCTCCTTGCGTTCACAATTCGTCGTCAGGCCGCCGTATCCGCGAGATACCGGCGCCTTTCCTCTAGGCTTGTTTCGGGTTTCAAACGATCTTCCTCGTCGCTCATCACCGGAACGGCGGCGATCAGGGCGCGGGTGTAGGGTGCCTGCGGGTCGGCGAAGACGACCCGCGGCTCTCCGGTTTCGACCACTTCGCCGCGCAGCATGACGGCGATGCGGCCACAAAAATTGCGCATCAGCGACAGGTCATGCGAGATGAACAAGTAGGTCAGTCCGAGTTCGTCGCGCAGCCGCTGCAGCAGGTCGATAACGTTCTTCTGCACGGACACGTCGAGCGCCGAGGTGGGTTCGTCAAGCACGATGATTTCCGGGTCCGCCGCGAGCGCCCGGGCGATGGCGACCCGCTGCTTCTGGCCACCCGACAATTCGTGGGGGTATTTGGACACGTAGTGCGGTGCCAGCTCAACCTGGGCCAGCAGCTCGGTGATGCGATCCTCGGTCTCGCTCCGCGACAAACCGGCGAAGCGCAGAGGCACGGACAACGTCTGTCCGACCGTGCGCTTGGGATTGAGCGAGGTTCCGGGATTCTGGTAGACGATCTGGATCAAGCGGCGGTAATCCGCCTTGCGGTCGGCATTCCCGACCGCAGCCCCATCGACTGTGATGTGACCATCGGTCGGGCGGATCAGCCCCATGATCATGCGCGCGACGGTGGTCTTGCCCGAACCGGACTCCCCGGCAAGCCCGAAAATCTCGCCGCGGCCGATCGAAAGCGACACATTTTTGACGGCCAGGTGCGCACGCCCGCGGCCGAAAAGTCCCTTGTCCTCAAACGACTTCGATACGCCGTTCAAGGTGATGATCGCATCGGAGTCAACCGGCTTCTGGTCCTCGACGCCGGGACCGTAGAGCGGCTGAATGGCGGCGATCAGTTGGCGCGTATAGGGCTGTTTCGGCGTTCTCAGGAGCGAGGCGAACGGGCCATGCTCGACGATTTCGCCGTGCCGCATCACGTAAATGTCGTCCGCCATCTTGCGCACCACCCCGAGATTATGGGTGATCATCAGCAGCGACAGTCCGTTTTCGGCGACCAGACGGTTGATCAATTTCATGATCTCGTCCTGGGTCGTCACGTCGAGCGCGGTCCCCGGCTCGTCGGCGATCAGCAGACGCGGCTGGTGCAACAATGCCAGGGCAATCAAAACCCGTTGGCGCATACCGCCGGACAGCTGCGACGGATAGGCGGCGCAGATTCGATCCGGATCGGACAGCTGCACCTGCCGCAACACTCGGTCGATGCGACGCCGGCGGTCCGCCGGTCCGGAATCCTCGCCCAGCCGCCGGTCGGCGAAACGCAGCACGTCATCAAGATGGCGTCCTATGCGGAACACCGGATTAAAGGAACTCAGCGGGTCCTGCATGATGATCGAGAAGGCGGTGCCTTTCATGGCGTCGCGCTTGGCGCTCGACAGCATCAGCACGTCTTCGCCTTCGAAGCGAATGGATCCGCTGTCGATGATGGCGTTGTCCGGAAGGGTGCCGAGAATTGTCTTGCTGGTCACGGATTTGCCGGATCCGGTTTCGCCAATCAGCGCCACCCGGCCGCCTTCCGGAATGCGCAGCGCCACGTCCTTCAAGACGTTGCTAACGATGCCGTAGGTGCGGAACGATACGCTGAGGTCCCGGATGTCGAGCAGGCTCACCGTCACACCTCCACGTCGAACATGTCGCGCAGACCGTCGCCGAGCAGGTTGAAACCGAGCGTGGCGTAGAAGATCGCAAATCCCGGACCCAGCACGCCCCACCACATTTCCGGCAGGAATTGGCGCCCGTCGGCAACCATCGATCCGAGGTCGGGCGTTGGCGGTTTGACGCCGAGACCCAGAAACGAAAGGGTTGCACCGAACAGGATGACAAAGGCGGCATCCAGAGTGGTCTTGACCGAGATGACCGACACGCAGTTGGGCAGGATCTCGCGGGTCAACACATGCCAGTGGCTGGCGCCCGCCAGTCTCGCGGCCTCGACGAAATCCTCCGTAGCGATGGACTTGGTGACCCGGTAGATGAGCCGGGCATGCCAGGTCCACCACAGCAGGGTGATCGCCAGCATCGCGTTGATCAGGTTGGGCTCAAGCACGTTGCCAATGGCCAAGGCCATGATCAGTGGCGGGATCGCCAGCATAACATTGGTCAGACCGGTAATGACGGTTTCGGTGCGGCCGCCGAAATAGCCGGCCAATATGCCGAGCGCCGTACCGACGGGCACGGCAACGCCAAGCACACCCACCACCAAAAGTAGGGACACCCGAAAGCCGAATAGGACGCGGGTCAGTATATCCCGGCCGACCTTATCGGTTCCCATCCAGTGGGCCGCGTCCGGCGGCATGTGGCGAGCGCGGAAATCGACGGTGGCACCGACATCTTCCGGATACGGCGCGAGCCAATGCGCGAAGATGGCGACGAAAACAACCGACAGGACAATGAGACCGCCGATGACCGCCGATGGATTGCGCGAAAACCGGTACCACGCCATGTAGCGGGCTGAGAGCGCGGCCGGTGTCCCGTTGGACGTGACGGACATCAGCCGGCCTCCTTGAAGCGCAGCCGCGGGTCGATCACCATCAGCACGATGTCAATGATCAGATTGGCGACCACGAAAAAGAAGCCGGATACCAGCACGACCGCCATCACCGCATTGAGGTCTTTCTGAAGGATGGCCTCGAGCCCGTAAGAGGCGAAGCCACCCCAGGAAAACACCAGTTCGACGACAAAGGCGTTGCCGATCAGCGAGGCGAACTCCAGACCCATGATGGTCAGCGGCGCGATGGATGAAAGTTTTAGCAGATAGCGGAAGATGATCACCCGGTCGGGCACGCCGAAGGATTTCAGCGTCAGCACATGGTCGCGGCGCTGATGCTCGATCATCGCCGATCGTGTGATGCGGGTCACCTGACCGATGCCGGCCATGGCCAGTGCCAAAGCCGGGAACGCCAGATGCTGCAGGGCGCTTCGGAACACCTGCCAATCGCCATGCAATACGGAGTCGATCAGCAAAAGCCCCGTCGGTCCGGGTGGAATGTCGAGCGAATAGTCGATGCGACCGACCACCGGCCATCCGGTGATGAAATTCGCCGCAAAGAGCTGCAGCAGAATGGCGAACAGGAAGCTGGGCATGGTGACACCGACGATCGAAAAAAACCGTCCGGTATTGTCAATCCAACTGTTGCGGTAACGCGCCGTGAACACGCCAAGCGGAATCGAAATGACGATCATCAGCAACACCGTCACGATGACCAGCTCCAGCGTTGCGGGTAACAGCGCGGAGATCTCGGCGCTCACTTGACGTCCGGAAATCAGGGACTTGCCGAAATCGCCCTGCAGACCGCGCCAGACATAGTCGACATATTGCTGGTAGAGCGGCGCATCGAGCCCCATCTCGACGCGCATGGCGTCGACCTGTTCCTGGGAGGCGCGCGGGCCGAGTGCGATGCGGGCCGGGTCTCCCGGGACGATGCGCGCCAGTGTGAAAATCATGGCGGAGAGGACGAGCATCACCCCGGCGAAGCCAAGCAGGCGTCTGAGCATCAAGGTGACGGGGTTTTTCTGCATAGATGACCCGAATTGTCCGGAGCGAACGGTCAGCTTTCGCCAGAGGCTGTCGCGGTCCGGTTGTGTTCCTGGCGACAGGGTGCGCGCCTTATCCGTCTCGGACAATCGTCAAACGGTATAGGTTTTTAGAAAAATGGTATAGGTTTTGGGGCCACCGCTCAGACCACCCAGTTGAGAGCGCGGGCTGCGGCGATGGCCTCAGCCCGTTTCCGGCACCCCATTTTTCGGTAGATATTGCCGAGATGGAATTTCACCGTCACTTCGGACAACCGCAGCTGCCGTGCCACAAACTTGTTCGAGGCCCCTTCAGCGACCAGCGTGAGCACCCGTTGCTCCTGACGGGTCAGCCGGCTCGCTGATGTGTGGTGCCGATATCCGGCATGAAAGCCGTCAAGCTTGCGTAGCACTTCGTTGGCGCCCGGCACAGTGTGTATGAACTGGCTGATCCGCTTGTCTTCCATCAGCTTGTCGATGAGGTTCTTGTCGCCGATCAGGTGGGTGACCACGCCCAGACGCGCGACGTTGCCGAGCACTTTGACAAGCTGGGCCCTCGCCCGGCTGACACTCCCCTGATGGCGGGCCAGGTAAGCCAACCAAAGGGTCAGGGTGCTACGCTGACGTTCGTTGGCATGCGGATTGGCGGCGAAATACTCCACCTGCCGTAGACGCATCGGGCTTACCGGCGCATGCCGGATCAGCTGGCGCATCCATGCCAGAGCGACGGCGATTTCCCGGACATCGTCGAGCAAACCCAGCGCCTCCTCGGCGCTTTCCACCCAGGTCCGATTGACGCGCGACTGAACCCCGGTCAGCAAATCGGCCGCCTCCTGCCAGCGGTTGTGATTCTGCAGAATATCGATCTGGCGCAATGTGATGACGAAATTGAAGCGGCGTGATCGCCATTCCTGGATGCGCCATTTGTCGAGAAAGGCGCGCGCGGCGAAGACACCCAGTTCCCCGCTGATCGCGAGGCTGCCGTAGTAAAGCGCCAGTTCGGTTATCGTTGGCCAAAGCTCGCCATAGGCGAATTTATCAAATTCGTCACCGAGATAGTCGACAAGCTGTTGCGCATCACCTCTTTCATAGGCGACCACGGCCTTGAGCAGAGCAAGCAGGCGATGATCTGTGGGACTGTCGAAGGTCACCGCCGACAGTGCCGTGTCGGCCGCCGCCACCGCCCGTTCGGCTTCTGTCAAAACGCCCCGCGTCAGCGAGAATACGGCCCGATGCAGCTCGATATAAAACACCAGCAGGTGAGCGTTGGCACGGCTGTAGTGAAAGTGAGCCCGGTTGGCCATTTCCTGGGCCTGATCGAGCTGCTGCCGCTGGATGCACACTTCGAGCATCGTATTGTAGATGCTGCCGCGGTTCAGATGATCGTCCAACTCGAACTCACCCAGAAGCTCGAACATCCGATCACGCACGAAATTGCTGACGTTGGCGTCCTCATAAATCGACATGACGAGGCGGAATGCCCGGAACTCCCGCGAATAGAGCTGTGGATTGCCAACCACCCGGTCAAGATCGAGCCCTTCGAGGCCATAGTGCTCACGAACGATATGCCGGGCGCGGTTGACACTGCCGGACTTGAGGGCGTGCATGGCGCGGGCCAACACCAGGCTAGCGTTGCTTGCACGCATATCCGGCGGGAAATTGCCGAGAATTCGGTGACATACATCAAGGCCGTGCAGATGCATGAAGAAACTGTTGCCGCGCTCGCGAAACCATTCGAGCGCATGGGCATACTCACGGCCAGCCTGCGCCAACTCAATAGCCTCAACGGTCTGGCCACGTGCAAAGAGCGCGATCGCCCGGCTCAACCTTGTTTCTTGGGCACTGCTCTCGACGGCGCATGTGATGGCATCCCGCAACGCTTGCGAGCGGAAATCCAGGTATCCATTATCCTGACGGAGATACAGGCTACCGGGCAATCGAACGGCCAACCCAGACGCAACTGCATTTGTATCGGCCGGGAGCCCTTGCGGCGATTGAACCAGCGCCACAAGCACCGCCGTTTCCTCCGCATCAAGCTGCAGAAGAAGATCGTTGGCGAGATCGACTGCGACTTTGTCTCTGACCACTCGGCTCCCGTTAATCGCGCGTTTCGTTGAAACCCGCCGATCGTTAGACACTACAGCAGGACTTCAATGACACCGTAAACTAACGATCGCTGAAAGCGTGGGCCAGAGTATGCTCGATTTAAGAAGAAGCGGAGTGCCGCCACAACGTCAACGGATGAACTGGTCGACATAGTCGGCGCCAAGACCGACCGCTGCGTAGTGTTCCCGGCACATATCGATTTTGGTGAACACATCCTCATAACCCAGTACGTTGCCGACCGGATCGACGTAGAGCATGACGCCGTTCACCTGGAAATACGTGATCATTTCGTCGACATCGTCGGGCACGACGAGCGTGTGGGTCTCGCCCGGCGGCTCGAAGACGTATCCGCCTTCCTCGGCCACCCAGTCATGCTCCAGATAATGCCAGCGTCCCTTGAGAACGAAACCGTGGACCGGTTGCGGGTGGCGATGCCGCGACAAGACACCCGATTTGCGCACGCGCAGCAGGTTCATCCAATAACCTTGACTGCGGTTTAGACAGAGCGGCCGAAAGGACACGTTTTCCGCCTGCGGAACCCAGATCCGCTCGTCGCCGGCGACGGCCTTGGGCACGACGATTTCATCCTGAGCATCCTCAGGGAACGGCAGTTGGTAGGGAGTCCGGGGATCGTTGTCGGGAGCCTGCAGGGGCATGGTGTTTCCTTTCTTCACATGGCGGCATAGCCGCCATCGACCGCATACACGGAGCCGGTGACGAAACTCGCCGCGTCCGACAGAAGCCAGGCTGCCAATGCCCCCACCTCTTCCGGCTGCCCCCACCGGCCGAGCGGGGTGCGGCTGAGGATCGGATCGTTGCGTTGCGGATCGGCACGCAGCTGGTCCGTCATCTCCGTTTCGATCCATCCCGGGGCGATGGCGTTGACGCGGATGCCATCGTCGGCCCAACCGCCGGCCAACGCCTTGGTCAGTTGCACCACTCCGCCCTTCGATGCCGAATAGGCCGGAACCAGCGGGCCACCGAAAAAGCTCAGCATCGACGCTGTGTTGACAATCGCGCCGCCGCTGTCGGCAAGGCTTGGACGGGCAGCGAGACAGGTGCGCATCGTCCCGGTCAGGTTGACATCGATAACCCGTTCAAAGGTGTCGATCTCGTATTCGGCGCCGCGCGCCAGGATTCCGGCGCAATTGACAAGACCGTCGAGCGCGGCGACCGAGCCGAAAAACCGCGACACTGCGTCTTGATCGGTGACGTCGAGTTCCGTTGACCTGACCGCCGGCGCCGGGTTCGACTGCTGGTAGCTGGCGACTTCATCTGCATTCACACCGGTCGCCGTCACCTGCCAACCGTCAGCGGCAAGGCTCCTCACAATGCCGGCGCCGATCCCGCGTGTTCCGCCGATGACGACAGCGTGCTTCATGTGTCGTCGCCGGCCAGAAAAGCTTCGACATCGGCGCGACGCGGCATCGGCGCCACGGCGCCGTAGCCCTGTGTCGACAACGCGGCGGCGGCGTTCGCATAGCGCGCCGCCGCGAAGGGATCGCTGCCGGCAACCAGTTCCGCCAGAAACGCGCCGTCAAACGTGTCGCCAGCGGCCGTCGCGTCGACGGGCGTCACAACGCGTCCACCGATCCTGCGGCGTTCCTGCGGTGTTGCGACCAGCGTGCCTTCAGCACCGAGTGTGAGTGCGACCACCTTGGCGCCGAGCTCGAGATAAAAATCTGCAATCGCGTCCGGATCGCTCTGTCCGGTCAGTTGCTCCGCGTCTTCCTTTCCTGGAAGCGCGATGTCGCATGAGCGCATGGCTGCGTGGATCACCGCGCGTGCGCGATCGATGGGCCATAGTTTGAGCCGCAAGTTGGTGTCGTAGGAGACCTGCCCGCCGGATGCTTTCACCATCTCTATCGCGGTGAATACCGTATCGGCAGCACTGTCGGAAATGCCCTGGCTGATACCGGAAACGTGCAGTATTTTGGTCGTCTTCAGCGCATCGTGCGGCAGGTCTTTGGGCTGCATTCGACTGGCAGCGGAACCGGCGCGAAAATAGCTGAACGTATGACCCTCAGGACCATGGGTGACGAAATAGATTCCCGTATGCGCGTCTTCGACCTGCCGGACGTGACCGATATCGATCCCCTCCGACTGCCATAGCTGCATGAAGCTGTCGCCGAAGGCATCCGCGCCGATATGGGTGATGTATCCAACGCTGGCACCCTGACGCGCGGCGGCGATCGCGCTGTTCGATGTATCGCCGCCGTGGCCCGGCAGGTAGTTGCCGTCCGGCTGCTGGTTGAATTCCAGCATGGGCTCGCCCAGGCACAAAATATCCGCGTTCATCTTCGCTCCCTGACACTGATCGACGTCGCACCCGATGGCGCAACCTCTTCCAAGATTTACTCCGCCGTGTAGCTGCGGCCAACGCCCGGAATTCTCCATATCCGAAAATTCGGAATCTCCGGATTGTCGAAATCCATGTCGCCGTCAACCCACACATGCAGGTGATTGGAAACGACGTAAAGCGCGCCGTCGGGGCCCCAGGCGAGTGTGTCAGGCCAGTTCATTTCCGGGTGATGGACGAACCGTGACAGTTGGCCGGTCTTTCCGTCGAGCTTCATCAGGCCGTCCAGCGACAGCGCCGTCATGTAGATATTGCCCTCCCGGTCGGCGGTCATGCCATCGGTGTTGGACGGCAGGGCAGTCACCACCCGGACCGCGTTTTCGAGCACGGTTTCGCTGACACTGAAATCGCGCAGAAGATCCGCATCCAGGCTGTACAGCGTGTTGCCGGTCAAATTGGTCCAGTACAGCGTATCCTTATCGCCAGACAGGGCAATGCCATCGGCTCCGGTGCGCATGGCGCCGCCTTTGAGTACCGGCCGGTCGTCGATGTTGAAGAAGAAATGCGGTTCGTCGTTGGTGTACTTGTGCTGATCGAGGATCCGGCGCACGGAGTTGGTGTTGCTGTCGTAGACCAGCAAACCGCCGTGGAGCGGATCGCAGAAGATGCCGCTGTCGGCGATGTAGGCAAAGCCGGTATCGTTGTCGACGGCCAGATCGTTGAGAAACGAGCATTTGGTATCGGCGTCCTCGTTCGAAAAGACGTAGCGCTGTAATTCACGGTCCGCTTCGATGTCCCACAGAATGAGCTTGGCATCGCCGGGTTGCATACTGCCGGCGATGTGGCCCTGATCGAGAATCCACATCACGTCGTTTCGGTCGATTTCGAAGCCCAGCACCGCCTTCAGGCCATCCGCGTTTGCGATATTGTTCATCGCCTCGGAGGGATAGGCCTGCAACTCCCAGCTGTCGCCTTTCCTGACCAGCTTCGACAGGGTGGATGGGATGTCCTTGCCGCCCCAACGGGCGGTCGACACGTAGATGTTGCCCTGGCTGTCGATCTTCGCGCCCTGAATGAGCGCCTTACCGTACATGTCGCTTGCCTGCCAGGCGGCTTTGGTGTTTTCGTCCGTGACCGCGTAGGGAAGGCTGTTCCATTCGGCAATGATTTCCAGCTCATCCGCTGCCTGTGCCGTGGTGACGAGCGCTGCCGCGAGAAACGCCGAAAGGGATAGTTGCCTCAGCATGGATTGTCTCCGTTGAGTCTCGATGAATGGCCGGTTGCGCCGATTTCGGACCATTGGTGTTGGAAGCCGGTCATATGCGGCCGTATTTGGCGAGCCCTTCGCGTAGGGAACGCGCTTCCAGGATCAGTTTGGCCTGCTCGGCCTCACGCGCATCGATTTCTTGGGCCTTTTCGAGCACAGCCTCGGCGTGGGTGCGCGGCACGGCCACCACACCATCCACATCGCCGACGATGATATCTCCAGGATGGATGATGACGTCGCCGATGGGCACCGCGACATTGGAGTCGATGGTACGGTGACGGCCGACCGTAGTGCCGGGCGAGATCGAGCGCGAAAACACCGGAAAATCGAAATCGCGTTTGATCTCCGTTACATCGCGCATGCCGCCGTCGAGAACCGCCGCTTCATGTCCGTTGGCGACGGCCCCCGCAGCCATCAGACCGCCCCACACGGCGACATTCGTCTCGCCGTTGATCGCAATGACGATGACGGAGCCCGCGTCGGCTTCGTCGATGGCATCGAGCGCGTGCTGCGGCGGCACCGCCTCGTCGGTGGGTCCTTCCAGAATGGTCACCGCCGGACCGACAATCTTGCGCTCATTGATACGCGGCTTGATGGCCTGATCGAGAAATCCGGTTTTGCCGGCAATCAGATCCACCGCATCGGCGACCGACGCTGTCGCAACCCCGCGGAATCCTTCAACGAGTTCATTCAGTGTCATTGTGCAACTCCCTCAAAAAAAATTGCATTTCGAAACAGGGCAAGAAGGGTGACGGTGCCGAATCCGGCGGGACCTAGCCTGCCCATTTGTTGATCCAGTTCTGTGGGCAATCGCCGCTCAGAACCCGTTTGACCTCCGACGCCGCCCCGTGTTGCAGGACCGAAACAGACCGTTCCGAATACCAGGCCGCATGATCGGTCAGCACCGTATTGGCCGCGCTCAGCAGGGGGTGGTCCGGGGGAATGGGTTCCTGTTCGAACACATCGAGCCCGGCGCCAAAAAGCCGGCCGCGACCAAGCGCATCGGCCAGGGCCAGCTCGTCGATCAGTCCGCCGCGGGACACGTTGATGATGATGGTCGTCGGTTTCATCTGCTCGAGGCGCGCCGCATTCAGGATGTGGCGCGTCTCCGGCAGCAACGGTACGTGAAGACTGATGACATCGGCTTCACGGCAGAGTTCGTCGAGGTCGACCGGTTGCATGCCGCGCGCACGGATGGTGTCGGGGTCGATATGGGGATCGACCACCAGCGTCCTAGTGAAACCAAGCGCTCCGAACTTGCGGGCCGCCTCGACGCCGATACGGCCAAGGCCGATCAGCCCAAGAACGGCGTTGTCGCGGCCCGGGATCGGCGCGGTCTGGCCGATGTCCCAGGCCCCGCCGCGTACCTGGCGATCGCGCTCGACGATGCGTCTTTGCACCGCGAGGTAGAGCGCCACCGCATGGTCGCTGACCTCATGCTCCGCACCGTATTCGGGGACGTTTGCCACATAGACGCGACGATCGACGGCCGCCTGCAGGTCGACATTGTCGACGCCGATGCCATAACGCACGATGAGCTTCAGCTCGGGACAGCAACCGATTTCGGCGGCCGAGACGGAGCGTTCGCGCACCATCACGGCCACCGGGTTCAGTTTCGTCAGTGCCGAGACCGCATCATCATGGGCCGGAACCGGCACAACCGTCGCCCCGAGCGGCTCCAGCAGAGCACGCTCGACACCGTAGTCGGCATAGCCCGGCTCCAGAATGGCGACGGTTTTGCTCATGATACGGCGGTCTCCGAGACTGCTTACTGGGCGCGGTAAGCGGCGACGGCCGCATCAAGACGATCGGGCCATTCCGCGCCGATCTCGCCGACAATGAACTCGCGCACCGCCGGTTGTGCCTTGGCGCGGAAATCAGCCTTCTGCGACGGACTGACCGGAACGACTTCCATGCCCTTTTCGGAAAGGATGGCCGTGGCGTTGGCATCCTGCGCCGCGGTCATGCCGCGATGAATGGTCTTGGAGATTTCGACGCACTGATCGACGGCTTTCTTCTGGTCGTCGGTCAGACCGTCATAGAAGCTGTCGGACATCATGTAGGCGTGCCAGGAAAACACGTGGCCATCGAGCGACACGTATTTCTGGTGCTGGTAGAGCGACGCATTGACGATGTTGGTCACGCCGTTCTCCTGTCCGTCGACAACGCCCTGCTGCAATGCTCCGGGCAGTTCGGGCCACGGAACGGGTGTGGCCGAAGCGCCCAGGCTTTCGACCAGTGTCACCCATACGGGCGCCGTCATCACCCGCATCTTCAGACCTTCCATGTCCTTCGGTTCGGCGACCGGACGCACATTGTTGGTGAAGTTGCGGACGCCGTTGTCGGCCACGCCGAATACCCGGATGCCGGTCTGTTTGCGCATGTCCTCGAACAGATCCTCACCGAATTGGCCGTCCATGATCGACCAGGCCATGGCCTGGTCGTCGAACAGGTACGGCATAGCGAGCACCGAAAACGGCTTGTACATGGCCGAAATCGGCCCGTCGTGGACGACGGCCATCTGGATCGAGCCCAACTGCAGGCCCTCCATCACTTCCGAACCGCCGCCAAGTTGGCTGGCCGGGAAGACCTGGACATCGATTTCGCCACCGGTCTTACCCTCGACACAGGATTCGAACGCCAGCGCCGCGGCGTGCTTCGGCGAACCGAGGTCCGCCGACTGGAAGTGCGCGTATTTCAGGTCTTTTGCCTGCGCCGCCTGGGCACCGGCCATGAGGGCGACAACCGCTGTCGCCTGGAGCAGTTTCGACATGGATTTCATGGATAACCTCCCTTTCATGTCAGTTTGCAAATCCAAAGAGTTTGGGAATGAAGGTGCTGATGCCCGGCACGAGAATGACCAGGAGCAGCACGACCATTTCAGCCGCGAGCAGCGGAAGAACGGCCTTTGACAGGCCCTCGATGCGCAACCGGCCGACTGTGGCGATGACGAACAGAACCGGTCCGACCGGCGGCGTGATCATGCCGATGGTCAGGTTGAGCACCAGCATCATGCCGAACTGCAGCGGATCGATGCCGGCGCTGAAGGCGATGGGTCCGAGGACCGGCGTTAAAATGATCAAGGCCGGCAGCGTGTCGATGAAGAAGCCGCAAACGAGCGCAAACGCGGCGAGGATGAACAGGATCGCCAGACGGCTGTCGGTGAACGAGCTGATGGCCTGCGCCAGCGTCTGCGGGATCTGCAGGTAGGTCAGCAGCCAGGCAAAGATCGACGCCATGGCGACGATGAGGAACACCGATGAGGTGATCACCGCGGCCCGGGCGAAGGCGTCGAAAAGGCTGCGTGCCGTGAAGGCGCGCATGATGAAGCCCAGCGCCAGGGCGTAGGCCGAGGCAACGGCGCCGGCCTCGGTGGGCGTGAAGACACCGAACAGGATGCCGCCGAGGATGATCGCCGGCATTACGATGGCCGGCATTGCTGCCAGCGTGGTGCTGCGCAGTTCCTCAAACGAGGCGCGCTGATCGCGGCCACGATAGCCGTAGCGGGTCGATACGATGTGGTTGGCGACGGCAAGCGACGCCCCCAGCAGAATGCCCGGCAGGATTCCCGCGAGGAAAAGGCCGGCCACGGTCACGCCGGTCGTCGAGATGGCGAATATCACGGCCAGAATGGACGGCGGAATGATCGGACCGATCGTCGCGGTGGCGGCCGACAGCGCACCGGCATAATTCGCCTCATATCCGGCCTTGCGCATCATACGCATGACGATCGCCGAGGGACCGGCCGCATCGGCGAGCGCCGAGCCGCTGATGCCGGCAAACAGCATCGAGACGAGAATGTTGACGTGCCCCAAGCCACCGCGGACATGCCCGACGAGGGCGTTGGCGAACCGCAAGAGCGCGTTGGTCAGGCCGCAGGCCGTCATCAGCTCCGACGCCAGGATGAAAAACGGCACGGCCATCAGCGGAAAACTGTCGATCCCGGCAAACATGCGCTGGGTCGCGACCAGCGGATTGAGCGACCCGTCGATGAAGATCGCTGCGATACCGGCTATCCCCATGGTGAAGGCAACCGGGATGCCGAGGACCAGGGTCGCAAAGAACAGGATGATCAACGTCTGTGCCATCGATCAGTCCTCTTCCGGCTGCGTTTCGGATTCACCGGGCTCGCCGTACTCGAAGTCCCGGTCGACATAGCGCCTCGCAAACAGCGCCAGGTGGGCCAGAAACAGGCCGCAACCGATGGGAATGGCGAGGTAGGGGATGCCGCGGGACATGCCAGTGGACATCGTCTCCTTTGGCCAGCCGAATGCGACAAACTGGATCCCGAGCCAGCCCATCGTGGCCATGAAGACGAACATGACGATTGCGCTGCCCCAGCGAATGGCGTGCCCCCATCGCTCGGGCAACAGCTCGGTCAGCAGTTCGATCGCGACGAGCCGCCCCTCGCGCAGGGCGAGACCGGCACCGCAGAAGGCACCGAACACCATCAGGTGACGCGCCGCTTCCTCGACCCAGGAGAAGGAGTAGCCGAACAGGTATCGGCCGATCACGTTGGCGAAAACGATAATGAAGACGATCGCCAGCACGCCGGCGACCAGAGCGCGGTTCAACGACACCAGATATTTTTCGAAGGATACCATCGCCTCCCCGGCCCTCCTCAGTCTGCCATGATCGCAGAAACTGGCATACAATATACTGTATGTCAATACTGCCATGTTGTATGCCAGTCTGAAGTGGTCTAGGATCGTCGAAACCGGAGGCGCAACGTGACAGGATTCGAACGCCCGAAATCCCTGACCGAACTGGTCACGCAGGAGATTCGCGATCAGATCGTCAACGGCCGCGTGGAACTGGGCGGATCGCTTTCGGAAGGCCGCTTTGCCAAGGAGCTCGGGGTTAGCCGGACGCCGGTGCGTGAGGCATTCAATCGTCTGGAAATGGAAGGGCTGGTGCGCACGGAACCGCAGCGCGGGACCTTCGTGTTTTCACTGGGCACCGATGAACTGGCCAAGATCTGCGACGTGCGGGTGTGCCTGGAAACGACTGCGTTGCGGTTCGCGTTCGCCGCCGATGCCGATCGGCTGCATGAATGCCTGACCGATTGCACCAACGCGATGACGGCGACACGCAGCAAAAAGGACGACGAGGCGTATCTGAGAGAGGACACGCGCTTCCATCAGTGTCTTTTCGACTGCGCCAACAACCGTTTCCTGAACGACGCCTATCAGGCGATCGCTGCCAAAATGGCGGCCCTGCGACATCGGCTCGGCCGCCATCCCGATCACATGGCAAAGTCCTACATGGAGCATCTCGAGATCGCCCAGGCGATCGCCGACGGGGATCTCAAACGGGCCGAAAAGATCTTGAAGTTTCACATCGGCCGCAAGGAAGGCTCCTATTGGCAACTGGCCACGGGACAGGAAGAATCGGTGCCGGCGTCATGAACCGGCTGGCCACAAACCGTCGCGGCTAGTGCCCGAAATAGGCTTCCTTGAGGTCGGCGTCGGCGCCGAGTTCCTCCACCGACCCGCTCATACGGATTTCGCCGGTCTCCAGGATATGGATTTGGCTGGCCAGACTCATGGCGAAATTGGCGTTCTGTTCGGTAATCAGGATCGTCAGGCCGGTCTCCTGGTTGAGCCGCCGCAGCGCGTCGGCGATGTCGAGGCAGACCTTCGGCGCCAGACCGATCGTCGGCTCGTCGACCAGCAGCAGGCGCGGATTGGTCATCAGCGCGCGGCCGAGTGACACCATCTGACGCTCGCCACCGCTTTGGGTATAGGTTTCCTGATCGCGGCGCTCGGCCAGCCGCGGAAACAGGTCGAACACCAGATCGAGGTTGCGCGCCGCATCGTCGCGGGCGGTGAAAGCGCCGACCATCAGGTTGTCGAGGACGGTCATATAGGGAAACAGGTTGAAGCGCTCCGGAGCGTAGCCGACACCACGCTCGACGATCGTGCGGCTTGTCAAACCGACGAGCGACTCGCCGTCAAGCCGAACATCGCCGGTGATCGAGGTCAGCCCGATGATGGAATCGAGCAGCGTCGACTTGCCGGCACCGTTGGCACCGATGATGGCAACGATCTCACCCGCTTCGATGGCGATATTGACGCCGTGCAGGGCGCGCGCTTTGCCGTAAAAGGCCGAGAGCCTGTCGATTTCCAGAAACGCCATGTGGTTCACGCGCCTCCCAGATAGGACGCCCGCACGTCGGCATCCGCCATCACCTCGGCGAAAGAGCCTTCGGCGACGATCGAACCGTAGTTCATGGCGATCGCCCGATCGATCAGCGGCTCCAGCGATTTCAGGTCGTGGCTGACGATGATCATCGTCATGCCCTGCCGGCGCTTGCTGTTGATCAGTTCCGCGATCTGGGCGATTTCCCCGGCCGTCAATCCGGCAAACACCTCATCGAGCAGCAGGATCGACGGATCGGTGGCAAGCGTGCGCGCCAGTTCCAGCTTGCGCAGATCCCCCATCGACAACTCGGATGGCCGCTTGTCGAGATCCTGCTCGCTGAAGCCGACGCTCAGGGCCAGCTCGATCTCACGGTCGCGGTCGGGCCGCCCCGTGAGCATCTGCCACAGATTGTTTGGCATCAGCCCCATGCGGATGTTCTCGGTGACGTCCATGTCGGCAAAAGGTCGCGGCACCTGGTAGGTGCGGCAAACGCCACGGCCGATACGCGCGTAGGTCGGCAGGGCCGATATCTCTTCACCATTGCACTGAATGGAGCCGCTGGTCTGTCGGTGCTCGCCCATGATCAGGCTGAAGATGGTGGTCTTGCCGGCGCCGTTGGGGCCGATGAGGCCGAGCGATTCGCCGTCTTCGACGGCAAACGACATGTGGTTGGTGGCGGTGAGCCCGCCGAACTTTTTGACCACGTCGCGCAGTTCCAGCGGGTAGGTCACAGGCCTGCCCCTCCCCGCGCTTCCCGCAGCCGACCGATACCCTGCCGGGCAATCTCGTAAAGGCCCTTCGGTTGATACATGTAAAGCACCAGCGCAATGCCGCCATAGATGAAGTAACGCTCGGCGCCGGGCAGCACGGGCCGCAGATACTCCAGCAGGAACGTCAGGAAAAACGCACCGATCATCGGACCGACGATGGTCGAGGCGCCGCCGATCAGCGCCGCGACGATGATAGTGAACAGGAAGTTGATGTCGAACAGGGCGCGCGGGGCGATCGACCCCAGATAGTGCACATAGAAGGCACCGCCGAGGCCGGCGATGAAGGCGGCGATCATGAACGCGGCCAGCTTCAACTTGGTCGTGTCGAGCCCGCTGCCGCGCACCGACTCCTCGTTCATGCCGATGGCGCTGAGCGCCGTTCCGAGGCGCGTCTTCATCACCAGCCACATGGTGAAGGCGATCGCCACCATCAGGCAAAAGGACAGGTAGTAGTTGTTCACCGCCCCGCGGGTCAGGGTTTCGATGCCGGACATTCCGCGCGTGCCGCCGGTCAGGTCCGGGCGGATCACCTGGACGAGTTGATACATCAGCTCCATGAAAGCCAGCGTCACCAGAGCGAAGTAGCTGCCGCGGATGCGCAGTGCCGGCAAAAAGAACAGCGTGCCGCCGATCATTGTGGCGATCACCGCCAGCGGGATCGACAGGCTGATCGGAACGCCGAAGCGGTAGGACAGGATCGCCGAGGTGTAGGCACCGATGCCGACGAGAAACGGATGACCGAAGCTGATATAGCCGGTGCGGCCTGACAGCACGTCCCAGCTAATGGCGAAGATCGCCAGGAAGTTGGCAAAGATGATCGTCCGCAGCGTGCCCCTGGAGACGAATTCCGGCAGCGCCAGCATGAAAACGACAAAGGCGGCCCACAGTGCCAGGTGCTGCCAGCGGATGCCCATGTCAGAGCTCTGCCCGGCCGAACAGGCCGCGCGGGCGCAGAACGAGCACCACGATAATCAGCAGCATTGTGAAGACGCCGCGCAGTTCCGCAGCGATCAGGGTGGTCGAGATGATCTCCATAAAGCCGATGATATGGGCGACGATCAGGGTGCCGATGATCGAGCCGATGCCCCCGACGATGACCACAGCGACCGATATGATCAACGGGGCCACCCACATCGACGGATTGAGCTGGGTGTAGCTGGCAAAGAACACGCCGGCGACGGCGCCGAGGCCGCCGGAAATGCCCCAGGTGATGAGATTGATGCGGTCCGGGTCAACGCCCGAAATCGCGGCGCCCTTGACGTCCATCGACACCGCCTGCATCGCCCGGCCGATATGCGTGTTGCGAACAAACAGATACAGTCCGATCAGGATCGCCCAACTGGCCAGGGCCGCCGTCAGAATGTTGAAGGTGACCGTGGCACCGCCGATCCGCCAGACGCCCGGAACGATCGGCAGGAGGATTTTCGAACTGTCATTGAAGATAAGGACAATGCCGGCCTGGATGACCACGGCGAGGATCAGCGTCGAGATCTCCACCGCTACATGGTCGCCCTTCAGCGGCTTGACCAGCAGATTGTATTTGAGGATGCCGATGCCGCATCCGAAGACGGCCGCCAGCAGGATGCCGGCGATCTGCGGCCATCCGAACACCTGGGTGAATTGGAAATACACGTAGCCGCCGATCATCAGATAGGCGCCGTAGGCGAGGTTCAGGACGCGTCCGATGCTGAAGATCAGAGTGAATCCGACAGCAATCAGCGCGTAGAGCCCGCTCAGGAGCAGCCCCTGAATGATGATCTGCGTCATGGTGCGGTATCGCGTTTCCGGTTAGCGGGCGGCGGCGGGAGGACGCCGCCCGCGTGGAAATCTACTGTTTGACCCAGGACGGGACGGTGAACTCGCCGGTCGCGTATTTTTCCGGATAGACGACGGCTGCCGTGCCGTCCTCATACCACTGAATCACCACCATGGAGGGCGAGCCGTCCTCATAGGGCGGCGTGATGTCGAAGCGGGCGTTGTGCGGATAGGTGCGCTGGGTGCGTGGCTCGACCTCATCGTTGCCCCAGAACCCGTAGCGCAGCCAGGGCTGCCCGTCTTTTTCGAGAATCAGGTCCTGCTTCTCCATCGCATCGACCCAGGTGGTGTTGTTGAAACCACCGGCTTCTTCGGCGGCGGCGAAGGCCTGTTTGACGCCGTGATAGGCGTTGAAACCATTGAAGTGCGGAAATTTCGGCCGGCTGTCACCGTATTTGGCGACATATCTGTCGACGAATTCCTGCGATACAGGATCGAGCGCGAAGCCCACCGAAGGAACCGGGCTCAGCGTCGAGATGCCACCACCGGCACCGCCGGTGTCTTCCCAGTATTCCTGGCCGAGGGCCGCGACATTGACACCGGTCATGCCCATCGGCACCTGCAGCTTCACATATTGCGACGACACGACCTGCGAATTCACCGACGATATCAGATAGATGAAGTCAGCACCGGAATCGACCGCCCGGTTGAAAATGGGTGCGAAATCGACCGTTGCGATGTCGAAGACGATGGTGTCGACCACCTCGATGCCGGCATTGGGAGCCAGCGCCTCGGAGACGAGACCGTTGATGGCGTTGCCGAAGGCGGTGTCTTCCTGCAGGATGACCACGGATTTCCAGCCCATCTTGTCGGCCAGCACATCCTTGCCGAAGTCGATATAGAGCGTTGCCAGCGCCTCGTCGGAAGCGATGTTCATGAAGTAGGGCTTATAGCTGTCGAAGTCCTCGACCAGCTTGTCGATGATGCCGATATAGGACGTCCAGGTGTCGAGGGTCGGGATCTGATATTCGACCATGCGCGGCAACCAGCCGAGCGACACGTCATCGATGGAACCGGAGATGATGAAATCGACTTCCTCGGTCTCGGCCAGGTACTCGTAGGCCTTGATGCCTTCCGTCACGTCCTCGCCAGTATCGGCCTTGATCAGTTCGATCTGCTGACCGCCGAGAACGCCGCCGGCGGCATTCAGTTCCTCGATCGCCATTTCGGCGCCGCGCAGCGTGCTCAGACCGGTGTCGGATGACAGCGAGCCGATGAATCCGACCTTGATATCGGCCTGGGCGGCCGGTACCGCGATCATCAGCGCACCGATAACGGCGGCACTTCTCAATATGCCTGACATTGCATTCCTCCAGAGGTTTGGACCATTATTGTTGTTTTGTATTCTGTATACAGTACACAGAATCCGGACGTGATCAACCTTTTACCCCGTGTCCGGCCGCTGAATCCCCGCCTATTGCGCCCAGTGCTTCGGGGATCAGTGCGTCGGCCTCGATTTCGATCATCATGCCCGGCATGGTCAGGCCGGCCTCGACCCCGCTGGTCACCGGATCAATACCCTTGAACACCTCCCCGTGGGCGCGCACGAAGCCGCCACCGCCGGCCGCCATATCGGTGAGAAAAGCACGGGTGCGCACCACGTGATGCATCCCGGCGCCCACCTGACTCAGTGAGTCCTCGATGCGCTGAAAAATGTACATCGCCTGAGCGTAGGTATCGCCCGGCGCGTGCAGGCGTCCATTCGGCTCGACGGCCGTCGTGCCGGCGACGAAGACGAACGGCCCCACCCGTTTGACCCGCGCATAGGCACCGATTTCCTCGAAGCGTCCGCCCGTCTTGACGGTTTCGATGATCATGGCCTCAGCCCTCCAGACGCGTTCGAATGGCTTCGGCGGCAGCTTTCAACGCCTGTTCCTCGTCGGGCGACAGCTTCAGTTCCTCGACCGCCACCAGCCCGCCCCTGCCGAGATGGCACGGCACGCCGAGGACGACGCCTGAGATGCCGTATTCTCCGTCAAGCATCACGGATGCGGGCACCGACCCGGCACGGGCGCCACGCATATGGTCAATCAGTTCGATCGAGGCATGGGCGGGTGCAATGGTTGCCGACCCGGTCTTGCGCAGGGCGACGACCTGGCCGCCGCCGGTGACCGCGTCGCGGACACTGGAATCGATCTGCGCTCCATCGAGAAAGACATCGAGCGGCCGGCCCTTGATGCGGGCGCGGGAAACGATCGGTGCCATCTCATCGCCATGGGAACCTAGGGTGACCGCTTCGACGTCGGCAGCGGAAACACCGGCCGCCTGCGCCAACGCATTGCGGAAGCGGCTGCTGTCGAGCGTGCCGGCCATGCCGAGCACACGTTCGCGCGGAAAGCCGGTTGCACGCAGCATCTCGACGGTCATCTCGTCGAGCGGATTGGTCACTACGATCACCACGGCGTGCGGCGCTCCTGAGCGGATGGCCTCCGCCGTCGTGTGGATCACCCGACGGTTGACGTCGATCAGGTCCGCGCGTGTCATGCCCGGCGTGCGCGGACGGCCTGCCGTGACGACAACGACTTCGGCACCGGCAACCGTCGACAGATCCTCGCTGCCGGAGGCGCGCGCGGCGCTGCGCGACACGCCGCTGGCGTGGTTGAGGTCGAGCGCCACTGAGGCCGCCAGCCCCGGCACGATGTCGATCAGCACGATTTCGTCGGCGATGTCGTTGTTGGCGGCAAGATGGGCAATGTTGGCGCCCACACCGCCGGCGCCGACCAGCGCCAGCTTCTTCAGCCGCCGGACGCCCTGACCCGCACGCGGCCGCGGCGCAACCCAACGCGGTGCGCGGCGATAGAGCACGCGCCGCAGCGATGTCGCGCCATCGGTCCGGTGCGCCTGCGGCTTCTCCAGCGGACCCGGCACCAGCCGGACGCCGAGACGCGCCGCCATTTCCTCCGCCTGCGCGGTCACGATGTCCGAGGGCATGACCTCCATGACAATCCGCCCCTTGGCGCGGATTTCCGCCACGTGCTCGGAACCGATGACACGCCGGCCCCTCGCCATCAGTTCACCTGCCCGTCGACGCTGTCGATGGCCGTGGTCGCCGCCTCGATCCCGGTCTTGACCGAATCCTCGCTGCCGGCAATGAACAGCCGACCGAAGCGGCCGACCGCCCGCACTTCCACGATGTCGATATCGGCCGATTTTTCCGCCTCGTTGGCGGCGATCGAGATATAGGCTGCCGGCGCGCATTCGATGATGCCGAGCGTTTCGCCGGGCACCAGCAGCGCCCCCTTGCGCCATTTGTTGAGCAGCTGTGCCTGATAGGGTTCCACGGACGTGATGATCTGGGTCGAGGCGACATGCGGCTTGACCCGGTCACTCATCGAGGCGCCGAGTTCTGAAAGGATCGCATCGCGCGCCGCACTCACCTCGGCGTTGGAGGGCGAGCGCAGGATGAAGAAGCCGAATTCGCGTTCGACGAGCTGTGTGGTCGCCTCGACGGCGCTCGCCTTGAGGGCCCGGTCGATCAGCGTAAAAACGCCATTGCCCGGGGCGAATTCGCCGATCAACACCGTATCGCCGGAAAGCGGCACCGAACCTTGTACCGTCGCGCCGTTATAGGCGGCGAATTTCGGTTGCAGATTGTCGATCTGCATCAGCGCGCGGATGGTGATATCAGCCAAACCTACTCTCCGTATTCGTCGTAGATGTCTCGCCAAGGGCGGTTTTCGTACGCCACGCGCTTGATGTTGATCAGGTGCAGTGCCGTGACGTTGTCGGAGGTGATGGAGCCGGACCAGGTGCCAGTGCCGAGCATGAAACTGGGTTCCAGATCGGTGGAATAACCCATGCCACCCATGATCGCCGGCGTGTTGACCAACACTCGGCCGGTCGGCACCGCGCTGAACTGAGCCACAGCCTGAGGATCGTCGGCGTGGATGATTGCCGAATGGCCCCAGCCCTCAAAGCGGGCGATCGCATGCGAAAGCTCGATGCCGTGGTCGCTGTCGCGCGCCTCGTAAAAGGCCAAGACCGGATTGAGTTTCTCCGCCGACAGTGGCCGTTGCCAGCCGATCTCCGTCTCTTCCGAAACCAGGCAACGTGTGCGGGGCGGAACGGAAAACCCGGCCAACTCCGCCAGGGCCTGTGGTGATTGGCCGACATTGTCGGGGTTCATCGCCTGACGGCCCGAGAAGATCACGTCGGCGAGACGGTCCGCCTCGGCGGGCGTGCAGAAATGCGCGCCCTTCAGTTTCATCTCATGGCGCAGTTCGCGGGCGATCCTACGGCTGGCCACCACCGCCTGTTCCGACACACAGGCAGTGCCATAATCGAAGGCTTTTGAGGTGACGATCTGTTCGGCCACCTCGGCCAGTTGGTCCGCCTTTGAATCGTGGACGAAACACGGCACGTTGCCGGCGCCGACGGCGAGCGTCGGCTTGCCTGAGGAATAGGCGGCCCGCACCATGCCCGGACCGCCGGTGGCCATCACCACCGAGGTGCGACGGTGCCGCATCAGCTCGCCCGTGCCCTGAATGGTGACATGGTCGAGACACTGGATCAGCCCTTTCGGTGCTCCCAGTTGCTCGGCCGCCTCGGCCATGATCCGCACGGTCTCGAGCCCGCATCGCACGCCGCGCGGGTGCGGCGCGCAGACGACGGCGTTGCCGGCTTTGACTGCCGACAGCACCTTGTAGATGATCGTCGAAGTGGGATTGGTCACCGGGATCAGTGCCGCGACCACGCCCATCGGTTCGCCGATGGCGGCGATCTTCGCCGCGTCGTCGCGCCACAGGATACCGAGTGTCGTGATATCGCGCAGGTAATCTGCGACGGACAGGGCGTTGAACAGGTTCTTGACGCGTTTGTCGGTCACGTTGCCGTAGCCGGTCTCCTCGACCGCCAGCTCGCCCAACCGCTTGGCCTCGGGCTCGATCGCCCGGGCCATGGCGTCGACCAGTGCGTCGATCGTCTTTGGATCGGTGCCGAGAAAGGCGCGATAAGCCTCGAAGGCGGATTCGGCACAACGGCGGGCGGCGGCGACGGATTTCAGGTCGTTGTCCATCAGCGAGTCCTGCCGGCGATAGCATCGAGAACGCGGCGGGCGTCCTCGACACTGCTTGAATCGATGCCGATCGTCTCCAGCCGCCGTCCCGCATTGCTCATTTCGGCGCCCAGGACCGATCCGGCCAGCGACACCATGGACTCGGTCACAGGAACCGGGGAGCCGGCCATGCGGGCAGCCGAGACCAGCGGCACCAGCGACCCGATGGTCGCGTTGCGCAGGATAGTCTGGGCTTCCTCGAAGGTCGGAACCGGCCGGCTGCCCTCGCCTTTCCGGGCACCGGCGTGACGATCCTGCCAGGCAATCGCATCCGGCAGATCGCGAACGCCGTATTTGCGCGCCACAGAATGTCTCTCCACCGCCATTTGGCCGATAACCGCTTCATGCTGCGCGCCGATCAGCGCCCGAAAGGTCTCGTTTTCCGGCAGCGGCTGCGCTTCGTCCGGGATCGTCGGGCGACCGCTGCGGGTCGCCGGTCCGCCGAGCAGCAAGGTCGGCACTTCAACCAGCCCGGAGCCGTCATCGAAACTCGAGTGCACTGTATTGATGGCGGGCGACAGATTGGAGAGGAACGGTTTCAGACCTTCCAGCACCGGTTCGCGGCCCGCCGGCAATGTGGCGGCAGCCATCGGCGCGGCGGTTGACAGGTGGAATTGGTTGCCGGTGATCGCATACCAATAGGGAAGCCCCTGTACTTCGACCAGGGTGACGTCGGCGGTCGCACCGCCGACGCGCAGCAGCCAGGCCGCTTCGGCCGCGCCGAACGAGCGGCCGGGCGCCAGCACCAGCGCCTGGCCGTCGTGGACGTGGTCGGCGAGCACCATCGCATAGGTGCGCTGCTTGTGGACCGGGCCGGTGAGGAAGATGACTTGCGCATCGGCCACGGCGCGGTCCAATTCCGCCGTTGTGGTGATGGACGGCGCATCGGCGCGATCGACCTGGTAGTTGCCGACCGGGCCGGTGCCGCGCAAAGCGATGCCGTGGCCGTTGCGCAATGCATCGAGTTCCGCGCCGTAGGCGGAAAACAGCGTGACGGCGGCCCCTTCGGCCAGGCACAGCGCTGCCAGCATCTGCGCGTCGGCACCGCCGCCCAGCACCGTCACCCGCTCGTAGCGCGTTGGCGTCGGAGCGACCGCAGCACCGGAGCGGCCGGACACGGCCTCGGCAAATTCCTCGAACCCGGATTGCATCGTCACGGATCTTTCTGCGTGGCGCGATCAGCGCTATTCGGCGGAACCGGGTCCCAATGCGGATATAATCGATTCCAGCTCTTCATGCGGGCGCGGGATGACATGTACCGCCACCACCTCGCCGACCTTGTTAGCGGCCACGGCACCGGCATCGGCGGCCGCCTTCACGGCACCGACCTCGCCGCGCACCAGCGTGGAGACCAGGCCGCCGCCGGATTTCGTCTGGCCGATGATCGACACACTGGCCGCCTTGACCATGGCATCGGCGGCCTCGATGGCGGCGACCAGACCTCGCGTCTCGATCATGCCGAGGGCCGTCTGGCCGCTTACGGGTTTAGCCATTTCACGTCTTCCTTCTGTTGGACGTCCGGGCGCCGGCGGTGCCGGCACTGATATCGATATGGTCGACAATCGCCACGACGGTCGCGTCGACCGGCAGGCCGGTGGTCCTGGTCGGCAGCCGCGCCGCCGAGCCGATCGCCAGCAGCACCAGATCGCCCGGTCCGGCCCCGCAGGTGTCTGCGGCGACTACCGCCTTCTCGAGGACGGCACCGCTGCCATCCTCGACATTGCACAGCAGCAATGTCGTCCCGGACAGGCTGCCTTCCTTTACGGTTGCGGTAACCGAGCCGGTGATGCGGGCGATCTTCATATTTCAGAAATTCTCGATGTAGCGATCGAGCTCGACCTGGGTCACCTGCTCGTCGAAGAAGCCGACCTCTCGCTCAGCCTGCTGGATGAGCAGGGCATGCATATCGTCGCCAAGCACGCTTCTCACAAAGTCCGAGCCCTGGGCTCGCGCGACCGCATCACGTATGTCGGTCGGGATCGGCTCGGCATCGGCATCCTCATAGGCGTTGCCGGTGGATATCTCTGAAGGCTCAAGCCCCTGCTCGATGCCATCGAGGCCGGCCGCCAGTTCGGCGGCGATGAGGAAATACGGATTGCAGTCGGCACTGCCGTCACGCTTTTCGGCCCTGACCGCATTGTCGCTGCCTTCGATAATCCGGATGCCGACCGTGCGGTTGTCGACACCCCAGCTCGTATTGATCGGGCAAAAGGTGTACGGCGCGCGCCGGCGGTAGGCATTCGGCGTGGTGGCGCCGCACAAGGCCATCTCGCTCATCCGTTTCTGCAGACCGCCAACGAACTGGCGGCCTGTCTCGCTGAGCTTGCCATTGTTGGAAAAGGTATTTCGGCCGTCCTTCCACAGGGAGTAGTGGGTGTGGAACCCGTTGCCGGACTGGTCGGCGAAGGGCTTGGCCATGAAGGTGGCGAGATAGCCGTGCACTCCGGCCAACTGCTTGACCAGGGAGCGAAAGAGGATCACCCGGTCGGCGGCAAGCATGGCGTCACTGTAACGAATGTTCACCTCGACCTGGCCGGGTGCATACTCCGGATTCGACTGTTCGATGGGGATGCCCGCCTCGTTGATCTGTTGGCGGATCGGGCCGAGAACATGCTCCAGTTCCGCGGCGCGGGCCATGCAGTAGACCTGGATGCCGCGGTCACGCGGCTTGTGCGTCTCCGGATCGAGCAGATGGAACTCCAGTTCCGTACCGACATTGACGGTAAAACCCATGGCCTCGGCGCGTTCCACCTGCCGCATTAGCGCCGTGCGCGGGTCGATCGGGACCGGTTTGTGATCCATGCCCTCGGCGCGGCCGAGGCAGACCGCAACGCCAGGCTCCCACGGCACGGCCACCGGCTGGGTCAGCGGGAACATGTGCATGTCGGGATACCCGTTGTCGAAATTGACATAGGGCGTGTCCCAGACGTCGCAGGTCATGTCGATGGCGAGCATGGCAATCGACAGGGCATTGCCGGATTGGCAGATATGATCCCAGTGGGTGGACGGAATGCGCTTGCCGCGCATGATACCGTTGAGATCACCGATGCCCATAGCTGTGTGCGTGCCTTCCGGCAACGCAAATTCTGCTCCCGACAAGATCGTTCCCTCCAGATTGCGGCCCTTGAAGACCGTTCGTATTCTGAATACAGTATTCAGAAATCGGGTCCGATTGCAAGAGGTAATTGATGATGAGAAGCGAAGCGATCGTCGTCGGCGGCGGCATTGCCGGGGCCATGACCGCCCTGTCGCTGGCACGCCGTGGTGTGTCGACGACGCTGGTCGACCGCTGGGAGCCCGGCCATTCGCGCGCAGCGTCAACCGACTACAACCGGGTCATCCGCTCCATTCACGGTCGCGACGAATTTTATACCCGCTGGGCACGCGAGGCGCGGGAGCGGTGGCTCGAGCTACAGGCGGAGACCGGCCAGCGCCTATATTATGAATGCGGCGCGCTGGTGCTGGCCACCGAAGGCCACTGTGACTGGGAGGACGCCACCGCCGAAACATTCCAGCGCCTCGGAGTGCCCTTCCACCGCTTCTCGCCGGACGAAGTCGCCGTGCGGTTCCCTCAGTTCGATACCGCAAGCATCGCCTATGGTCTGTACGAGCCGGAGGCTGGCATGATCATGGCGCACCGCGCGGTGATCACGACCATCGCGCTATTCAGGCAGGCCGGCGGTCAGGTCGCGCGCGGCCGGGTCGAGACGGATGCATCGGAGACCCCGACGCTTGACGGCAAGCCACTGGAAGCCGATCTGATCGTGATTGCCACCGGCGCCTGGATGGGCGAGATGTTTCCGCGCACCGTCAAGCCGATCTCGAGGGTGGTCGGCGTCAACGTGCTCTACACCTCGACGCCGGACGGTAGTACCGATTTCGACGTGGAACGCATGCCCTGCTGGATCGATCACGGCGAAGGCTCATTCGGTCTGCCGTCGACCGAAGGGTCCGGCGTCAAGGCCGCCGTGGTCATTCCCGACACGATCGACCTCGACAAGGACGAACGGCTCATTCGCCGCGAAACCCTGGGCCGCACGCGCAGCTATATCCGCAAGCGCCTGCCCGGCCTGACCGGTCAGCCGGTGGTCGACTCCAAGTTCAATCAGATCGTGCTGACGCCGGACACCCACTTCATCGTCGACCGGCACCCGGAGCACGATCATGTGCTGCTCGCCGGCGGCTGTTCCGGCCATCTGTTCAAGCACGGCCCGGTATTCGGCGATTTCGTCGCCGGCGTCGGCGTGCGCGATTTCGGCACGGCCGATAGGTTCAAGATCGCCGGCCGCAAGAAGCTGTCGCCAAAAGAGAGCCCCTCCGGACGGTAGCCCGCTGCCGAGGTGGCATCCTTAGTGTCTACAGTGTTGTCATTGGAAATCCAGCTCGTAGGTTGAGGGGCACTTCACCGGAGGGAATTCCATATCTTCCTTTACCAAACGGCATCCCGCAGAAATAGGGTCAAAACTGGATGGCCAATTCGTGTCAAGATCATACAAACATCCGCTTAGGTCAGTGTTGTTTAAGTTGGCATCGACAAGAAGTGCGTTACGAAGGTCCGCTCCGATCAAAACCGCTGAATCAAGATTCGCAGAACTGAGATCTGCGCCATAGAACTTTCCGCCGTTTAGCAGCGCCCCTCGAAGATTGGTATCTTGCAGGTTGGTAAATGTCGCGGTTGCGCCTTGAAGATTTGCATGCTCCAGGTTCGCAAATGCTAACCCAGCTGATGCCATTTTGGCACCTGCAAGCCTGGCGCTTCTCAAATCGACATTAGGAAGTTGAGCGCGATGTAGATTAGCCGCAGTTAGATCTGCGCCAGCCAGCGACAACGTCTTTTGAACTACAACATCTGACAATTGACTAAAGGTCAGGTCGATCTCCGCGCCCCGAATTCTCTCGCCACTGACGAATTCGATAAGAGCTTCGCTTCGCATTCGCGCATTGATCGACGGACAACCATTTGGCCCGGATCGATCCCAGAGAATCGCAACCAATTCGGTCCGCCGCCTGAGTTCGAATTGTGTTCGAAGTTCACGGTTGGCCTGATCTTGAAGGTAAATCTGTGTGGCCAGTGCAATCAATGACATGATTGCGATCACTCCACCAACGGCAGCCGCTGTGCCTGGTGAAAAGAAGATGCGCCAAAGCAGAGCCTTGAAAGCCGCATCTCTTCGTGGATCACCCTCTGGCCATTTCTTTCGTTCGATGAAGAAGTTGCGAAGGACGGAAAAAGCGCGATGCTCTTGTTCAATGAGCTTGGCGCGAATTTCCTGAATAGACCCCTCGTTGTCGGCAACTCTTGTACTAAGATCCCGGATTGCGCCTTCCCCGGGTTTTTCATTGTCCAACTCTCGCTCGCCCATGCCGGCTTTGCTCACATATGATTATTCTCGAAACGGCACATGATGATGCACGCTTGTGCCTCCGTCGATAACTACACTGTTGAATTAGTTGTGGCGCGATCTAAGTCACCGTTGTTCTAATCGACACAAACTGGCGGGCTCTCGCGGGTTGAGGATGACCAGCTCTCACACGGACTTTCACGCCGGGGCACACTCATGATGTCGATTGGCCCTAAAGCAGAACCATTACAAATCTTTGCGGCGTGGGATACTCTCTACCAGGATCCAGATGATGGCCGTTTTTTGAGAACAGACTTATCCGAACAGCGAGATGCATGGTGGAGATCCCTCGATACTGGTAGCGATCACTGAGAGTGTCGCGAGAAAAGTACCGGCTGTAGTGGACAGTGCCCGTTTTGAGCGGTTGGCTATGGCTTGGACAATGGATATTCTACAGCCATGACAGCCAATGTAACCAACGAATTGCTATTGGATCACCTCGGGGACATTCAGGCGAAGATCGCGCAAATCCTGTCGGAGATCGCTGATTTCAAGGCGGACAACCGTGCGCACCGCTCCCTGACGACCGGTTTGGTTCAAAGCGAAGGGTTGCACGGACAACAGATTGCTGCTCTGCAAGCCCGACTGGAACGTATAGAGCGACGGCTTGAACTGAACGACCAAGCGCGCCCCGAATGCTTCAAGCTAATGCTTGCAGGCGTCCCTTGCTCAATGGCTGATCGCGGCTCGGTCGATGATGCTTTGCAGCGGCTGCCCCGTTTCACGCAGTGTGCCGAATTCATGAGCCCATTCGCCGCCGAGGCGTGATGCGCAGAAGGTGTCCGCCACGTCCTTTGGCGCCTGACGGACTAGCAGACTGCCCTGCACCGCCTGGGCGATCATCGACATCAGCCTCCGTGCGTGGGGTTCAAGCATGTCCGAGCAGTCGATGAGTTCCCGTTCCACCTTGTCCGCATAGGCGTCGAGATGTCGGTCGGCGCCGCTCGCCAGCCGGATCTCCCGCATCAATACGTCCCTCGCCTCCGGATGCCGCTGCAGGGCGCGCACCACGTCCAGGCCCATCATTGCCGAGGTGCCTTCCCACACGCTGTTGAGCGGTGCTTCCCGGTAGAGGCGGGCAATGGCCTGCTCCTCCACATAGCCCATACCCCCATGGCATTCGAGCGCCTCCAGGGCGACGTGACAGGCGCGCCGGCAGGTCCAGTATTTGGCGATCGGCACGAGGAGGCGGTTGAGCAGTTCCTCGCCCTCGTCGTTCGCCGCGTCGTCTGTCGCCCGGGCAACGCGCAGGCCGAGCAGCAGGGCGGCTTCACTCTCGATCGCCAGATCGGCCAGGGCGTTTTGCATCTGCGGCAGGTCGCGGATGGTGCTGCCAAAGGCGCTGCGGCTGCCGGTGTGATGCAGGGCCAGTGTCAGGCACTGCCGCAGCAGGCCGGCCGAAGCGATGGCGAAATCCATGCGGATGTAGTGGGTCATGTGCTTGATGAACTGGCGTATGCCGTGCCCGTCCTCGCCGATCCGGTAGGCGATCGTTTTGTCCAGTTCGATTTCAGAGGACGCGTTTGCGCGGTTGCCCACCTTATCCTTCAGGCGCTGGATGCGGATGCTGTTGCGGCTGCCGTCGGGCAACGTGCGCGGGGCGATGAATAATGTCACGCCCTGCTCTGTCTTGGCCGTCAGGAGCACAATGTCGCCCATCGGGGCCGAGCAGAAGAACTTGTGCCCGGTCAAAACATACTCGCGCTCATTGCCGGTCGGAACGGCTGACGTATCGTTGGTGCGCAGGTCCGAACCACCCTGTTTTTCGGTCATCGACATGGCGACAGTGATGCCGGCCTTGTCGTCGGCATGGATCGGCCTGGGATCATAGTCCCGCGACAGGATCTTGGGCAGCCATCGGTCTCCGATCTCCGGGTCGCTGCGCAGCAGCGGTACAACGGAAAACGACATGGTGGCCGGACACTGGATCCCGTTTTCGGCCTGGTTCCAGAGATAGGACAGCACTGCCCGGGCAGTCAGCGGCCGGGCTTCGTTGGTCTGCCAGCAGACCGAATGCACTTCGGAACCGTAAGCCTCGCTCATCAGTTCATGATAGGATGGATGATATTCGACGAAATCGATCCTGCGGCCGGTCCGATCGTGGGTCTTGAGCACGGGCGCGTATTCGTTGGCCATGCGGGCAAGATCCCGAACGCGTTGGCTGCCGGTGACCCCACCGACCTGCTCGGCCCGTTCGGCGATCCAGTCGATCCCATGATTGCTGAAGGCCTCCATCAGCGGTCGGTCGCCGAGAAACAGGTTCTGGTCCGGCAGGTCGGACGGCATGTTCTCGATTTCGTGGGTCCGGTAACCACCACTGGAATGCTGGCGCGGACGCACCGAGACATGGTCCGCAGAAGCCGTGGAATACGCTGTCATCATTCCTTCCTTTCTTCGGAAACGACGGTCAGGGCAGCCGGACCGCCGGAATATCCGACCGCCCGCATGCAGAAGGCGAGGATGTCGCGCCGCAGCCTCGCGCCACCGTCGGCAAGCGCCGAGGCCTCCGGCGCCAGCGGCACGACGAGTGATTCGATCATCGCACCGACAATGCAGTTGGCTGAGGTGCGCGGGTCTTGCGCGCAAAAGGCACCCGTTTCCATGCCATCGCGAACGATCCGCTCATACTGGTCGATAAACCGCGCATGAAAGCCTTGTCGGACCGCATCGACCTGCGGTTCCACCGGTTCGGCGATCACCGCATAGGCCTTGACCCTGCCCTTCAGCGCCCGCTTGGCAAAGGTATCGATCGCCAGTTGCAGGCGTTCAACGGGTGGCGCGTCGGAACCGGCGATCTCCTCGATGATCGCCACCTCGCCTTCTGCAATGGCGAAGAACACCTCGATGTAGAGATCGCTGATCCTGGCGAAATGCGTGTAGACCGATCCGTTGGCGATTCCGGCCTGCGCGGCCACCCGGGCGAGTGTGCAGTTGCCCCAACCCCCGGTTTCGACAAGCTCCTTGGCCACCGAAACGATGCTGTCGCGAATGCGACGGCGCTTGTTTTCGACAAATTCGGTTTTGCGATAGGCCATGAATTGAAATCGCTTTCATTTCTTGACCGATCCTGCGATAAATTGAAACCTATGTCAATTTATTGGATGCAGAGCTCCAATTCATCAGGCTCAACTGGGGTCGGCGACGTTGAATGTCGAGAGATCCAGGTCGCCGCTCCAGCGCCAGACACCCAGGAAGGGTTCGATCCCGGTGCGGCGTCCGTGCGGCACCCAGGCCGGATGATGCACCAGTGCTCCTGGTAACCGCGCGACATAGGCACCGCCGTCGATAAACCACTCGGCTTCACCAGCGAGGATAACGTAGGTTTCTTCCCCGGCGTGACTGGAGATCGGATAGTCGGTTTGTGCATCCGAGACGAGCAGACCAACCCGTACGGTATCTGCCTCGAAGTGGCCGTCGGGGCCGACTAGCTCGGTCGAATAGAGGTTGGCGGATACGTTCGTTGCCAGCCCGGTGCCTTCCCAATGCGTCCAGTCGATGACGTTGCAACAGGCGTACACCAGCTGCGCCAGCGGAATGGCATTGGGCAGGGCACAGACGGTCTCAAGCAAAGGACCGGGCCGAGCCGTCGACCGGGTGCGCCGGTAGGGTCGGGTGCGCGCGTTGCGCAGGGCTTCGGCGGCCAGATCGCCGCCGCGCCTCCCCTCCCCGGCAAACGCCTCGGCGAGGCTGGTTAGCAGCCGACCCAGCCGCATTCTTTCATTTGGTTCCAGCATGGCGATGTCACCGCCTGACGGTCCGTTGCCGGCACAACAGACATCAAGGCCGGCTGGATCGCAAGCCCACCGGTACGCCCGGCGATGACCCTACCAGTCGAAGGTCCGATCGATGCCGGCCATCTTGACACCGGTAAACGCCGACGCCTCGAAGGACATGGCACGCAGGTCCTCGACCTCCAGATTGTGCACCGAGGACTTGCCGCAAGCTTTGGCCAGCGCGGTGATTTCCATCGTCATCGCCGTCAGGTAACGGGCGATGCGTTCAGCGCCGGCCTCACGGTCCATGCGCTTTTCGAGCTCGGGGTCCTGGGTCGCAATGCCCACCGGACACAGGCCGGTGTGGCAATGGTGACAGGCGCCCGGCGACGTGCCGAGTGCCTGATAGCCCTCCAGATAGCGTGGCGAATTGCAGCCAAGTGCGATCATCGCACCGTTGCCGATCATCACCGCGTCGGCGCCGAGCGCCAGGCATTTCGCGGCGTCGACTCCGGAACGAATGCCGCCTGCCGCCACCAGATCGACCTTGCCGGTCATGCCGCATTCGTCGAGCGCTTCGCGGGCCGCGCGGATGGCGCTCATGGTCGGGATTCCGGTGTGGTTGAGCAACAGTTCAGGCGACGCTCCGGTGCCACCTTCGGCACCGTCGACCACGACCACGTCGACGCCGGCCTTAGCGGCGATGGCCACGTCGTAGCGCGGCCGCGTCGCCCCCATCTTGAGGAAGATCGGCACCTGGTAATCGGTGGCGATGCGCAGTTCCTCGACCTTGACCGCCAGATCGTCTGCACCCAGGAAGTCGGGATGGCGGATGGTCGAACGCTGGTCGACACCTTCGGGCAGCGTGCGCATATCGGACACCCGAGCACTGACTTTCATGCCGAGCAGCAGGCCGCCGGTGCCCGGTTTCGCCCCCTGCCCGACGACAATTTCGAGCGCGTCGGCGCGGCGGATGTGGTCGAGATCGATGCGGTAGCGTGCCGGCGACATCTGATAGAGCAGCGTCTTCGATGCCTCGCGTTCGTCCTCCAGCATGCCGCCTTCGCCGGTGCATGTCATGGTGCCGACCTTCGAAGCGCCGTAGCCGAGCGCCGCCTTGGCGCTGGCCGACAAGGCGCCGAAGGACATCGATGCGATGTAGATCGGGATTTTCAGTTCGAGCGGCTTTTCGACGATGCCGCGACCGGCACCGAGCACTGTGGTGGAGTCGCAACTTTCCCGGTAGCCCTCGAGCGGCAGGCGGGTCATCGTCGCCGGCACGAAGGTCAGGTCGTCGAAGGTTGGCATGCGTTTGTTGAAGGTGTTGTAGCCACGCACCTGATAGCGGCCGAGCTGGGCCAGCGCGTGCACCTCGGAGATCGCTTCCGGCGTCCAGCGCGTCGATCCGCCTTCGTCGTATGAGGACGGTATGCCGGCCGGCCGGCCTTCGATGGCGCCGTCGCGGAAGCGAACCGCCTCCTCATCGGGCATCGGAAACGGGTATTGGTAGGTTTGTTTTAGATCATCAGCCATGCGTTCGCATCCCGGCTCTCGAAATACCAAAGGCGCTGTCCGGAGATCATCTTGCGCCAGTTCCTCGACGAATCCTCCAGGCCGTAGGGCGCCAGGATCGCGTCGATTTCCGCGACCTCCTCCGCAGTGGGTTCCACCACCTCGACATCGACACCGAGGCTCTCGACCTCACCGGCCACCCAAACTTCGCCCTCCCATAGGGCGTCGGCGCAGGAATGACCGGCACCGCCAAGCGCGATGATCCTGCCCTGATGCGCCATGAAGCCGGACTGGTAGCCGATCCTGCCTTCGACGATGATGTTGCCGCCCTTCATGGCAACGCCGCATCGCGGACCGCTATCGCCTTTCACATGGATGGTGCCGCCGGTCATCGCCGCGCCCGCCGACATGCCGGCATAGCCGCCGACGGTGATGTGGCCGCGGGCCATCCCCTCGCCGACACCCCAACCGGCATTGCGCTCAATGTCGATGTCCGCACCATCGTTCAGACCGCCGCAGTAATAGCCGACGCTGCCCTCGAACCGCACCTTGGCGCCGACCGGCAGGCCGATACCGAGATTGTGACGTGACAGTGTATTTGTGACGACCACTTCCTGTCCTTCGGCACAGGCCGCCTGGATTTCGCGGTTGATGTCGCGGATGGAGCGCTGACCGGCGTCAATGACCACCGCGCTCACGCCGCCAGCCTCCGGTTGCCGACGGTCCAGATGCCGGTCAGGCTCGGACCGTCATAGTTAATAACATCGCATTCGTCGGAAAAGACACGCCTTACCGCCTGTTCTTCCGTCGCGGCGGCCAGTTCGCCGGCCTGCTCGATGACCACCAGCGGCTTCATGGCGAAGCGGTCCTTGGCGAATCCGATGCCCTCCGGCCGGGCGATCATGTAGGTGAAAACGCCGTCGATCGCCGAGATCGATTTTTTCAATGCCTGTTCCATCGTCAGCCCCTGGCGGATCTGGTCTGAAACCCAGACGGCAATCAGTTCGCTGTCGTTTTCGGTCAGGAAGCGGTAGCCCTGTCGCGTCAGCCTTTCACGCCAGGTAAAGTAGTCGGTGATCTGACCATTGTGGACGATCGCCACATCGCTGAAGGGCCGCGCCCAGAACGGGTGGCTAGCATTCGGCAAAACCGAGCTTTCGGTAGCCAGACGCGCGTGGCCAAGACCGTGCGTACCGATCATGTCGCGCACGCCGTGTTTGTCGGCCACCGCGATCGAGCCACCGATATCCTTGACGATTTCCAGGGAACGGCCGCAGGACTGCACTTCGAAATGCGCGGTCAGCGTGTCCGCATCCTTGATCCAAGCATCAACGTCGCGCGGGTCGCTGATCACCATGCGCACGCAATAATGCGGATTGGCGTCAGTTACGAAGGTCGGCTCTTCGAGATAATCCGAACCATGGGCCTTGAGAATGTCGCGGAAGGCCGCCATATCTGCGTCGAGACGGGACTTGTCGAAGCCCATGCCGCGTAGCACGTAACCGGAATCCCGGGGAGCGCCGTAGATGGCAAAACCGGTGCTGTCGGCGCCTCGATGCTCCTGAGCGTCCATGAGTTCGACAAGATCATTGCCGACCCGGCCCGGCGACGCCAGGATCCTCCCCGCAATTCCGCACATAGATTTCTCCCAGATTGCTTATTGTGTATACTGTATTCAGTATCCACTGGAGATGCAACCATCCGATGGTGGACGGGGTGTTTTTTCTGTTTTTCGCATACGGTATACAGAGCCCCCGCGACTCGGCAGGAACCGGAAAGGCACCCTATGGCGCTGAAGAAAATCAAGCAGGACCGTCAAAGACTTGCGGATATCGTTTACGAGCAATTGCTGGAGGCCATCCAGTCCGGCGTCATCTCGGCCGATGAGCGGCTGGTGCAGGAAAAATTGGCGGAAGAAATGCAAATCAGCCGAACTCCGGTGCGCGAGGCGCTGCTGCGTCTCGAGCAGGACGGCATCCTGACATCGTCTTCGCGCGGCGGCTTCTCCATCCACCGAATGACCAACGCCGAGGTCAAGGAGCTGTATCAGGCGCGTGCCGCCGTCGAAGGTCAGGCCATCCGTATCCTCGCCGCCCGGAATGATGCGCGAAACAACCGTACCTTGCGCGACACGGTCGAGCGCGAGGAAGACATTGCGTCCAATTCCGTACGTGACTATTTCGAGGCCAATCGCAAGATCCACCGCTGCATGGTCGAGCTGACCGGCAACCGTTACCTCATGGAGATGTTCGACAACATCTGGAATCGCGGTGTCTCATACAATCTCTTCGCCGCCATCGAGACCGTCGACCTTTCCGCTTCGCTCGGCGATCACCTGCGGCTTGTCGATGCCATTGAATCCGGCGATCCGACATTTGCCATGGATGCCATCATCGACCATATAGGCCATGGTCTGGAACTGCAGTTCGAGGCTCTGGAAAAGAGCGGCCTGAGCCGGCCAGACTGAAACAATCGCCCATCCGACACGATCCGATCTTCCGCCGGGAGGCACAAATGCGCATCGCCATTCTGCTTGCCGATAACGATGACACCATCCTGTCCCGCAATCACCCCGATGACGGCGAAAAATTCCGCCGGCTGATGGCCATGCACCGGCCGCATTGGACTTACGAAACCGTGGCGGTACGGGACAACGTGTTTCCCGATGCGGTCGATGACTTTCAGGGCTACGTCATCACCGGTAGCCCGGCATCGGTCAATGACGACGACGTTTGGATCGATCGGTTGATGGCATTCATCCGCGCGCTGGACGACCGCAAAAAACCGACCGTCGGCGCGTGCTTCGGCCATCAGGCGATCGCCAAGGCGCTCGGCGGTCGTGTCGGACCCAATCCGGACGGCTGGGGGCTAGGCATTGCACCGACCCGCTTCGTGCGCCACCTGCGCTGGATGGATCCGGCCCATGTCGACCTCGAGCTCTATGCGGCCCACAAGGAGCAGGTTGTCGAACTGCCTGAGGGCGCCATGGTGCTCGGCAGCAGCCCGATCGCATCGGTCGGGGCGTTTGCCATCGACCAGCATATCTTCACCACCCAGCATCATCCGGAAATCACCCCAGACTATATGGCCGACCTCATGCATGTCGTCGGCGACCATGTGGACCCGACGACCCATGCGAAGGCATACGACACGCTTGCGGGCCGTGATGAGGGCGACAAATTCGCCGGCTGGATGGTGCGTTTCTTCGAAATGCAGCGCTGAGACACTTCAGGGCAAGTCTGCGAGACTTACCAAGTCGTATGATCAATCGACCTATAACTATTTTTGGTCATAGAGCCAAAATACATTGTTTGACGGTCGTCGGCGACGATCCTCTAATCTTTCGGCCGGGGCGAACGGCGCTCTTCAATCCAACCGCCCAAGAAGCGGAAAATACTGTCATTTTGTCTTCGAACTGGGACGGTATGTAGATCACAACGATCGCCGACGATAAGATGGGTATTATGGGCGTTGGTCCGACAGAGATGAAACTAGGGAGAAATTCAATGAAAAAGAGAGAAACAACGGCTTCCGGTGCAACGGCGGTATCGCGCCGCTCGGTACTGCAGGGCGCCACCGCCCTCGGCACCGCAGCGCTGATCGGTCCGCTTGCTGCTGGTCAGGCCGCCGCGCAACCCAAGAAGGGCGGTACGCTGCGCGTGGCAATGGCACATGGGGCGACTTCGGACAACTACGATCCCGGCTCCTGGACCAACGCGTTCGTGCAGGTGTTCGGCACCGGCCGTCACGGTTTCCTGACGGAAGTCGCCGCCGATGGATCGCTGGTCGGCGAAGTCGCCGAAAGCTGGGAAGCGTCCCCGGACGCCAAGGTCTGGACCTTCAAGATCCGACCCGGCCTTTCCTACCACAGCGGCAAGGATATGAAGCCGGAAGATGTTATCGCGTCTCTCGAATTCCATCGGCGCGATGGCAGCACATCGGCGGCCAAGCCTTTTGTCGAGCCGATCACGGATATGAAAGTCGACGGCGACGCCGTCGTCATCACGCTGCAGGACGGTAACGCCGACTTCCCCTTCATCATGTCCGACTACCATCTCCCGATCATGCCTTCTGAAGAGGGCAAGATCGATCCGACCAGTCCGGACGGTTGCGGCGCCTACATGGTGAAAGGCTACGAACCGGGTGTGCAGGCCTCGATGGAGCGCAATCCGAATTACTGGAAATCCGACCGAGCACATTTCGACGCCGTCGAGATGTTGACGATCCTCGATCCCGCGGCGCGCCAGAGCGCGCTGAGAACCAACGACGTGGATGTCATCGACCAGGTCGATCTGAAAACGGTGCATCTGTTCGACCGCCTGCCCGACATCAACGTGCTGGCGACGACGGGTACCCAGCACTACACCTTCGCCATGGACACCAGAGCGGATCCCTTCAAGGACAACAACGTCCGTCTGGCGCTGAAGCACGCAATCGACCGGCAGGAGCTGGTCGACAAGATCCTGTTTGGATACGGCGCGATCGGCAACGATCACCCTATTGGCCGATCCAACCGTTACTATGCGGATCTGGAGCAAAACAGCTATGATCCGGACAAGGCCAAGTTCTACCTGAAAGAGGCCGGTCTGGATAAGCTTGAAGTGCGGCTGTCAGCTGCCGATGCGGCGTTCCCGGGCGCTGTGGATGCCGCCCTGCTCTACGCGCAGAAAGCGGCTCCTGCCGGTATCACCATCGACGTCATTCGCGAACCCAATGACGGTTACTGGTCCGATGTTTGGATGAAGAAGCCGTGGTCTGCGGTGTATTGGGGCGGGCGTCCGACCGAGGATTGGATGTTCACCACAGCCTACGCGTCAGGCGCCGCGTGGAATGACACGTTCTGGGAAAACGAGCGTTTCAACCAATTGCTTCTGGAGGCGCGGTCGGAACTTGACGATGACAAGCGCGCCCAGATGTACGGTGAAATGCAGAACATCGTACGCACCGACGGGGGCGTGGTGGTGCCGATGTTCGCCAGCTATGTGATGGCGCACAGCAACAAGGTTATGACCCCCGAAGTGGTCGGCGCCAACTGGACGCTGGACGGCTTCCGCGCACTGGAGCGCTGGTGGTTCGCCTGATCGCCAACGCTGGCCCGGCTTATCGGCCGGGCCGGCGTGCCGTTTCGGCTTCTTCAAGCAACCAGCCTCGGAAGAGCTCGGCATCCGGATGGAGCGCTCTCTCCACAGGTGATAGAAGATAAAACGCCTCGTCGACGGCTGTCGTCAACTCGAACGGGGCAACCAATCGGCCCGACCGCAGTTCCCGATCGATCATGGAAAGGCGCCCCAGAACGACACCGACGCCGGCGGCTGCCAGTTCGTGTGCGACCAGGGATGAGTCAAACTGATATCCATAACCGACCGGCATGTCCTCAAGCCCGGCTGCGCGTAGCCATGCGGTCCACCCCTCTTCATAGCCGAGCACGTGCAGCAGCGAGTGATGCAGCAGATCGGCCGGTCGGCGCAGCGGCGGTTCACCGCTGCGTAAAGCAGGACTGCAAATCGGTGTCAGCTCCTCCCAGGTCAGGCGGTCGGCGCGAAAGCCGGGCCAATCGCTGCTGCCATAGCGAATATCGAGATCGAACGCTTCCCGGTTGTACTCGTCGTTCCACACACTGCTGAGGATGCGTATTGATCGATCCGGATGACGACGGCAATAGCGGAAAAGCCGCGGACCAAGCCAGCCGACGGAAAAGCCGACCGTGACCCGTACCGTCAGGATCCTCGACTGACGGTATCCGAACACCTCCGCTGTGCCATCGGCAAGCAGCGCGACCGCATCCCGGACTTTCGGCAAGTAGGCTGATCCCATACGTGTCAATGACAGGCTGCGGGCGTTGCGATGGAACAGCTGCTCACCCAGATACTGTTCCAGCAGCTTGATCTGTTTGGAGACAGCGGCCTGTGTCAGATTCAGTTCGGAAGCGGCGCTGGTAAAGCTCAGATGACGGGCCGAGGCCTCGAAGGTGCGCAACCAGTTCAGCGGCGGAAGGTTCTGCCTCATGGTCATTTTACCCATAACTTTTCTGGGGTCATATTGCCCGCAAAGGTCATTTGACGACAAGCGCCCGATTGCCCCAAGGTCTCTCCCCTCCGTCAATCTGTGATCACGGTGATGCGCATGTTCTCGCTGACCCTTTCCCCCCGCATTCGCAAATCTCCATTCTTCGACGCGACCGTCGCTGCCGGTGTCATCAGTTTCAACACCTACAACCGAATGCTGATGCCTACCGGATACGGAAACCCGGAAGCTGAATACTGGCGTCTCATCGAGGGGGTTTCGATGTGGGATGTGGCGGTCGAACGGCAGATCCAATTGCAAGGACCCGAAGCGGCAACGCTCGCCCAGTTGCTATGCCCGCGCGATCTTTCAAAATGCCAGGTCGGACAGGGCAAATATGTGGCGTTGTGCGATCATCGCGGTACGCTGATCAACGATCCGATCCTGCTGAAACTGTCCGATGACCGCTTCTGGTTGTCGATTGCCGATTCCGACATCCTGATGTGGGCCCGCGCCATTGCCACCGAACGCGGCCTCGACGTTTCGGTGACGGAACTGGACGTGTCGCCTCTGGCGGTTCAGGGACCGAAGGCGGAAGACGTGATCGCCACAATCTGCGGCGACTGGGTACGCACACTCAAGTATTTCTGGTTTCGAGAAACCGACATCGACGGCATTCCGGTCGCCATCGCCCGCTCGGGCTGGTCGAAACAGGGCGGCTTCGAAATTTATCTTATGGATGGCACCGAGGGCGAACGCTTGTGGGACATCGTGCTGGAGGCTGGCCTGCCCTTCGATATCGGTCCGGGCTACCCCAACGCGCATGAGCGAATCGAAAGCGGACTGCTGTCGTGGGGCGGCGATACCGACGATGAGACCAATCCGTTTGAAGTCCGTCTCGGCAGATTTGTCGACCTCGACGTGCCGGACGACGTCGTGGGTATCGCGGCACTCAAACGAATAGCCAGGGAAGCACCGAAGCGTCACCAGCTTGGTGTCATGCTTGACGGCGCCACACCCCTGGCACCCGATTCCGACTGGGCCAGGATCTGCAAAGACGGTGACCCGGTCGGTCATATGACCTGCTGCGCCTGGTCTTTTCGCATGCAGGCAAATATCGGTTTCGCGCTCGTTTCGGTGGAAGCCCGCCCAGGTGACGTCGTCATTGTCGATCGGCATGACGGACAGGTGGCAGGCCGCTTGACGGATCTGCCCTTCCTTTGACAAGCGGCATCTTACGAATTTCGCAACCGGATCGTGCCGAGGCGGATCATCATGGACATCGAGCTGGACTCGCTTAAAACCCTTTTGCGGACCGAACTGACCGCGGTCCACCAACAGTTTTTTCACATTCTGGTATTGCGGCAACGGCGCCATCACGGAGAGCTCCTCGACCGCATCGTGGCGATCGATCAACAGGATTTCCGCAATGCGATGCAGATCATCGATCTGCTTGTTTACCGCCAAGTTCCCATCGATCTTCCGACTCAACGTTTTTTTCCGGGTTCAGACGTCGCCTCGATCCTGGCCGCCGAGTTTCAAGTGGAGCGGCATTTTGCGGAGATACTAGGGTGTTGCCAGGTCGAAAGTCCGGAGGCTGAGGCGCGGCTCCATCGTGCCGCCGCACCCCGCCAGGGCTATCGGACATGGTTGGCCACTCAGTTGAACGCTACCGTACAGCCTGCGGCTGCGGCGGTCACGCTGCCGCACATGGCGACGTTGCTTGAACGGCTGATCGGATTGATAGAACAGCCGATGCTGCATGCCTTCCTGCACTGGCATTACGGAGATCGCAGCGCGGCGGACGCCGCGTGGCGATTGAGCGGATCGGCAATGCTCCACGCAACGGCAATTATCGACCATTGTGCGGCACATGACTTTATGCCGGCACCGTTGCAGATTCCTGTTCTGCGTCTCGCGGATAGCCCGGCGGAGGCGGCTGCTTCCGACCGGATGCTTGTGGCAAGCTGTGCCGAGTCAGGTATGGTTGCAGCAGACGATTTGGTCGATGAGGAGATCCACCGCTTATGCCGGCAAATCGTCGAGGACTGCGAATTGATCATGGAGAGGGATAAAGGGCAGGACTTTCCGGCGGTTTTCGGCAGGAGCCCTGCGTTCGACAGTTTCTCCGCGACTCGCAACAGGCATCTGCGCTGACATTGCGGGTCGACAAAATGGAGCGATGCCATGGATCACGTTGAATGTGTCGTCGCCGGTGCGGGTGCAATCGGGCTCGCGGCCGCGCGAGCCTTGGCAATGGAGGGCTGTGAGGTCGTCGTTGTGGAGGCCGAGCAGATGATTGGCACGCAGACCAGTTCTCGCAGTTCAGAAGTGATTCATGCCGGTATCTACTATCCGACCGGTTCGCTGAAGGCCCGCTTCTGCGTCGCCGGACGCGAGGCGCTGTATGCCTATTGTGCCGAGCGCGGCATCGCCCACGCACGTACCGGCAAGCTGATCGTCGCCACATCCGACGACGATCTGCCGCGGCTTGAGGCTCTCCATACCCAGGCGCACGCCAATGGGGTCAGCAACGTTGTCAGGATATCCGCCGATGAGGCGCGGGCGATGGAGCCGGAACTGCAGTGCATTGCCGCGCTGCACTCCCCCTCCACCGGCATTTTCGACAGCCATGGGCTGATGCTCTCCTACCAGGGCGAAGCCGAAGACCATGGCGCGATGATCGCCTTCGGCAGCCGGCTGACGGGAATCACACCGCGGTCTGACCAACTCATCCTGAACATCGATGGTGAGACACAAACCGAGATTTCCTGCTCTACGCTGATCAATGCGGCCGGCCACGGTGCCTGGGACGTCGCACGCCATGTCACCGGCCTGGCGAAGGAGACGATCCCGCCGCATTATCTTGCAAAGGGCAATTACTATGCGCTGAACGGAGGCAAGGCGCCGTTTCGCCATCTTGTCTATCCGATGCCCGGCGATGGCAATCTGGGCACCCATTTCACCCTCGACCTGGCGGGTCAGGCGCGCTTCGGACCCGATGTGGAATGGCTGGACGGCGAAACACTGGATTACGAAGTGGCGACCGATCGCGGTCCGGCTTTCGAGCAGGCTGTACGCAGCTACTGGCCGGGTCTACCGGAAAAATCGCTTGTCCCGAGCTACAGCGGCATCCGGCCCAAAGTGGTCGGATCCGGCATGCCGCCGGGCGATTTCATCATTCAGACTCAAGCCGAGCACGGCATCGCCGGATTGATCCAACTGTTCGGAATCGAATCACCCGGTCTTACCGCATCGCTGGCAATCGGCGACGCCATCGCCCGCAAGGCCGCATCCCGCAAGGGCTGAGCGGAGCGCGCTTGAACTTGCATCAATAATGGAATACGGCGTTGCCATGCTGTCGCGCTAACGCCCGCAAAGGCTAATGGCGACGCCAAGGAGACGAATTCGTGGTCCAGAACACGACCGTGACAGTCGGGCCGGTCCGTTTTTCGAACAATCTGCCGTTCGTGCTGATCGCCGGCCCCTGCGCCATCGAAAGCCGGGACCATGCCTTGACCGTCGCCGCGGCGCTGTCGGAAATGTGCGGTACGCTCGATATCCCCCTGGTTTACAAATCCTCATTCGACAAAGCCAACCGATCCTCTGTGACCGGCGGGCGCGGCATTGGCATGGAAGCTGGCCTGCAGATCCTGGCCGACGTGCGGGAAGAATTTGGCTGCCCCGTCATCACGGATATCCACGAACCGGCCCAGGCTGAACCGGCCGCCCAGGCTGTCGACATCCTGCAGATCCCCGCCTATCTGTGCCGCCAAACCGACCTGCTCATTGCAGCCGGCGAAACCGGCAAGGCGGTCAACGTCAAAAAAGGTCAGTTTCTGGCGCCGTGGGATATGGTGCATGTGGCTGACAAGATCGCATCAACGGGCAACCAAAACATCCTGTTGTGCGAGCGTGGCACCACCTTCGGCTACAACACACTGGTCACGGACTTCCGGTCATTGCCGCAGATGGCCGCGACCGGCTACCCGGTGGTCTTCGATGCTACCCATTCGGTCCAGCAGCCGGGCGGCAAGGGATCTTCGTCGGGAGGACAGCGGGAATTCGCGCCGGTTCTCGCGCGTGCCGCCCTTGCGGTCGGCTGTGCAGCCGTGTTCATAGAAACCCACGAGGATCCTCAATCCGCGCCCTCGGACGGACCCAACATGATACCCCTCGTCGAGATGAAGGCGCTGCTCACACGCCTCAAGGCCTTCGATGCCCTCGCCAAGGCATAGGACGGAAAGTCGCCACATGTCCCCGGACGTCAATCTCCGCGCTGAAATCCTCAAGGCCGCCAAGGTGTCGCGCAACGGCATCGATTCCGTTGTGTCCAATCTCGAAGGCCCGCTCGGCGATGCGGTCCTGGAGACCATTGAAATCATCGCAAGGCAGCGTGGTCGGGTCATCCTCACGGGTGTTGGCAAAAGCGCCCATATCGGTGCCAAAGCGGCAGCCACCTTCGCCTCTACCGGGACGCCGGCGCTGTTCATCCATGCGACGGAAGCGAGCCATGGCGATCTCGGCATGATCACCGCCGACGATTGCGTCATGGCGCTCTCTTGGTCGGGCGAGACGCGTGAGCTGTCGGACGTGGTCTATCATGCCCGCCGCATCGGCATTCCGCTCATCGCGGTGACGTCCAATCCCGACAGCACGCTGGCGCACAACGCCACAAACATCGTTGCGTTCGAAAAGGCCGAGGAAGCCTGCCCTTTGGGGCTGGCGCCGACCACATCGACTCTGATGCAGCTGATGGTGTGCGACACGATTGCGATCGGACTGCTGGTCCGGCGGGGCTTTTCGGAACGTGATTTTCGGCATTTCCATCCCGGAGGAACATTGGGGGCAAGCTTGACTCTCGTACGCGACGCCATGCACACCGGCGATGAGCTGCCGCTTGTCGCCAGCGGCACCCTGCTCATCGACGCGATCAAGACGATGTCTGAAAAAAACTTCGGGTTAGCCATTATCGTTGACGCCGACGATCGACTGATGGGCGTCATTTCAGATGGTGACCTTCGACGTCACGCCCATGTCGACGCGCAACAGGCGCGGGTCAACGATGTGATGACGCCCGGCGGACAGACAATCGGGCCGGACATGCTGCTCGCCTCGGCGCTCAAGACAATTCAGGACAACCGGATCGGTGCATTGGTGGTGGCGCAGGACCAGCGGCCGATCGGAGTGATCCACGTCCTTGATTTGCTGGGTGTCGGCGCTGCCTGATCGCCAAACGACCGAAACAAGAAAGCTGGTTGGGTATGGCCTCGCCTGAATTCGACATGACATTCGAGCCCCATCACGGCCAGGCGGTCGACGTCGGTCCGGGTATTCAGAGGATCACGGCCCCGAACAGCGGCCCGCTGACCTTTCATGGCACCAACAGCTATGTTGTCGGCGACCGCTCGGTGGCGGTGATCGACCCCGGACCCGAGCGACCGGAGCACCATGCGGCGCTGGTCAAGGCGTTGGAAGGTCGGGATGTGACCCATATCTTCGTCAGCCATACGCACATCGACCATTCCCCCCTGGCGCGCCGGCTGGCGGCGGATACCGGCGCTCTTCTGGTCGGCGAAGGACCGCATCGCGCGGCGCGTGACCTCTATGTCGGTGAAGTCAACCCATTGGCCGAAAGCTCCGACATGGCGTTCAAACCCGACATCAAGGTATCGGACGGGGACGTTATCAGCGGCGATGGCTGGGCGCTGCGGACCGTTCTAACTCCGGGTCACACCGCGAACCACGCCGCTTTCGCTCTGGAGGGCGAGGCCATCCTGTTCTCCGCCGACCACGTCATGGCCTGGGCGACCTCCATCGTCGCACCGCCCGATGGTGCCATGGCCGACTACATGCGGTCGCTCGACAAACTGCTGGAGCGCGAGGACCGCCGCTATCTGCCGGGCCATGGCGGTCCGGTTAAGGACCCGAAGCAGTTCGTCCGCGCCCTGCGCACCCACAGACGCATGCGCGAATCGGCGGTGCTCGAGCGTCTGCGCAAAGGCGACCGGCATATCGACGAAATGGTGAAGGTCATCTACCGCGACACCGATGCGCGGCTGCACCGGGCGGCAGCGCTGTCGCTGCTCGCCCATCTAGAGGATCTGGTCGAACGCGGCGAAGTCGAGACCGAGGGGCCGCCGTCCATCGGCAGTGCGTTTTCTCTGAAAAACTGACGTTCCCGCAAACGATCAACGCACGGAGATGCCGAGGAGTTCCGCATCCAACGCTGCCAGAAATGCGGTGATGATTTGCGCGTTGGTGCCGAGATCATGCGCCCCAAGGCGGGAAACGGAACGCATGTCGACATAGGTTGTTTCCGCTTCCTCGCTCAGCCGAATGCTGACGTAGGATTCCAGTCCGAGTATCAGCGCTCGGGTTTCTCCCTGGAGCAGGATGACAGCCGGCGCCGGGTTCGACAGCGGTGCTCTGAGGGGAACTTCGGCGCCGCGAGCAATGACGGAGGACTCGCTCTGTGCCTCCTCCGGCTCGACCTCCGGCATTTTGACCTGGGTAATGTTGATGCGATTGTTTCCGGCGACCTGGCGAACAGCTTCGAGGACGCGGTCCATGGCCCCGTCGTAGCGCCGGCCGGTGACCTGCGGATAGGCTTCAGCCTGTCCCTCAAAGGCTGCTGGGCTCTCGCCAATGACGGGCAACGACACGACCCGTTGGCTCACCGGATCTATGAATGCAGGCGGGTTATTCACATCGGTCGAAATGTCATGCAACGCCGGCAAGGTGTAGATGCGCAAGACCAGAAATCCCACGGGAACCAGGACGACGACCGAAAAGAACAGTCCCTTGGCCGACGCACGACCACCCTTGGCTCCGACCATCCAGAGCCTCAGCAATCCATAAACGGATAGCATGAAGGTCAGCACCGCCAGTACGCCGCTTAATGCGAGCAGAACCGCAAAGGTCTCCGACGCGATTATCCCCATCCAATGCAAAACGGCGGAGGAGAGAAACAAAAACATCGTGAACAGGCCGATTCGACGCGCCCAAGAGGCCGCATACGACACCGGGCGTTCGTAACGGATTCTCATGACGGACTGCGGTATTTGCCAAAATCGTCGGACATCGTACGCATCGCTTTATCGCATGTTGGGCCGGGACGAAACCGTCAGGCACCTTGACCCGACGCTATCACACGCAACGCGCTCGACGGCGTGCGATCGAACCGATATAGGGACTGGAGCTTCCCCATACAGGAACCGAACCCATGACGACCCAGGCCCCGCTGAGCAACGTTCAAAAACGCGATATCGAAGCGATCATGCACCCCTACACGCCGTTGCACAGCCTGCCCGAAACCGGCGGACTGGTGGTCGAGCGGGGCGAAGGTGTTTTCATTTACGATACCCAGGGCAACCAGTACATCGAGGGCATGTCCGGCCTGTGGTGCGCCGGTCTTGGCTTTGGCGATGCCGAACTGATCGATGCGGCGGTCGAGCAAATGAAAACGCTGCCCTATTACCATCTGTTCGGCGGCCGCGGTACTGAGCCGGCCATCGAACTCGCCGAGAAACTGAAGGAAATCGCACCGGTTCCTATCTCCAAGGTGTTTTTCACCTCCTCGGGTTCCGAAGCGAACGACACGCAGGTCAAGCTGGCCTGGTACTACAACAATGCCCGCGGCCGGCCGAACAAGAAAAAAATCATCTCGCGCGTCAAGGCCTATCATGGCGTGACCGTCATGGCCGGTTCCCTTACCGGCCTGCCCTACGCCCATCAGGGCTTCGACCTGCCGCACAATATGGTGCTCCACACGGATTGCCCGCACCACTATCGCTACGCGGAAGCGGGCGAGAGCGAGCGTGCCTTTTCGGCCCGGCTGGCGACCTCCCTGAGGGACCTGATCGAGCGGGAGGATCCGGACACCATTGCAGCCATGATCGCGGAACCCGTCATGGGAGCCGGCGGAGTTCTGGTGCCGCCGGAGGGATATTTCGAGGCGATCCAGGCGGTTCTCGACGACTACGACATCATGTTGATCGCTGACGAGGTGATCAACGGCTTTTGCCGCACCGGCAACTGGTGGGGATCGCAGACCTACAACATGGTGCCGAAAACCATCTCGGCGGCCAAACAACTGACGGCCGCCTATGCGCCGCTGGGCGCCGTCATGATCCCGGATGACATCTATCAGGCCTGCGTCGATCACAGTGCGCAACTCGGAACGTTTGGCCACGGATATACCTATGGCGGGCACCCACTCGGCTGCGCCCTGGGGGTCAAGGCCATAGAAATCTACGAAAAGCGCGACATTCTGGGACATGTACGCGGTCTCATGCCGCTTTTCGAGCGCCGCCTCAAGGCGCTCGCAGACCATCCGCTGGTTGGCGAGGCACGCGTGGCCGGCCTGTTGGGGGGCGTCGAGCTGGTGGCCGACAAGAGTACCAAACGATCCTTCGATCCGAAGGCGGGTGTCGCGGCCAAGGCCAGCGCGTTTGTCGAGAAGCGCGGCGCCATCCTGCGGCCGATCGGAGATACCATTGCGCTCTGCCCGCCGATGATCATACGCGAGGACGAACTCAACGCCCTGTTCGACCGCCTTGAGGGCGCCTTGGATGACACCGAGCAGTATGTGACGGCACAACAGCTTCGAGGCTGATGAGCCCATTCCCGCAAACTTCATCCGACTATAGGAGTGATCGAATGAAAGCGATTGGCGCTGGCGGCGGCACGCCATTGTGCTGCGTGCCATGAAGATCCTCTCCCTGCAATCCGGCCATCATGACGCAACGGCCGCCGTTCTTGACGATTATCAACTGCTGGCGGCCGTGCAGCTGGAGCGCTTGACCCGGCACAAGGGCGATGGTGGCCGAATCCCGGACGAAGCCATAGACGAAGTGCTCGACATCTGTGGTATCGCGCGTGGCGATATCGGCGCGGTTTGTCTGGCCCGCGGCCGTTTTCCCGCCGACCTCTATGCCTCATTGTCGGCCCTGCACAGGCTGCGCTACCGTTTTGAACACCTGCGCGGCCGGTCACCACACCGGACACTCGAAGCCGAACTGATCCGCGCCGGAACCACGAATGCTTCGGACGTCGTGGACGAACAGGCGTTGCGGCGTCTTCTCGGCGTGTCGCCGTCGACGGCCCTGTTTTACTACAACCACCACGACGCGCATGCGCTCTCCGCCCTGTTTCATATGCCCAAGGACAACGTGCTGGCCTATACGGCGGACGGCCGTGGCGACAACATCTATTACAGCTTCCACCATCTGGCGAACGGGCGATTCGAGACGCTTTACGGCGGTGATGGCGAACTGCTCAAGCCGACCACCATTGACAGTCTTGGACAAGCGTACGGCCGCATGACGCGGGCGCTCGGCTTCAAGCGCAATCGTCACGAGGGCAAGCTGACCGGGCTGGCGGCGTATGGTGCGCCCAAAGGGCTCGAACGTCTGCGCGCGCATTTCCGCGTCGATGCCGACGGCCGGATTCACTCCGATTTCGACAGCTATGCGGCGATGGATTCGGAATTGAAGTCGGTTGCCCAATCTCTGTCGCGCGAGGACGCGGCTGCTACCATTCAGCAGTTGCTGGAAGATCTGGTGCTGGAATCCGTGCGACGTCTGCTGGACCAGACCAAAGCCCGCCATCTCGCGCTTGCCGGCGGCATATTCGCCAACGTCCGCTTGAACCGGCTGTTGTACGAAGAAACCGAGGTGGACAGCATTTTCGTGTTTCCCGGCATGGGCGACGAAGGCATTCCGGTCGGCGGTGCCTATCAGTACCTGATGCAGCGCGACGGCTTGCCGGCCTTTCTGGAGCGTCGCAGGCCGCTGTCGGATGTCTATCTCGGCCGTGACCACAAGGCCACGGCCGATGCGACACTGGCTGCCGCCGACGGGGTCAAGCGGATCGATGGCGGGCCGGCAGCGACTGCCGCGCAATTGTGCGCCAATGGTTGGGTTGGTGCGATCTATCGCGGCCGCATGGAATTCGGGCCGCGCGCGCTGGGCAACCGGTCGGTTATCGGCAGTCCCGCGGATGCGGCGATCAACGATCGTCTGAACCAGCGGTTGAACCGTTCGGAGTTCATGCCCTTTGCGCCGGTCGTGCTGGCCGAGGATGCCGGGGACGTGTTTGAGATCGACGACGGCAACGCCTACGCGTGCCGCTTCATGACAATCACCACGGCGGTGAGACAGCACTGGCGGGACCGGATTCCGGCTGTCGTGCACGTCGACGGCACTGCGCGGCCGCAAATCATCGATCGCGACAGCAACCCGACCTATGCCGATACTGTGCGGGCGTTTCGCGATCTGACCGGACTTCCAGTCATGATCAACACCAGCTTCAACGCGCACGAGGAGCCAATCATCGACACGCCGGCGCAATGCCTGAAGGCACTGCAAGATGACCGCATCGACTTCGTGCTGACCGACGAGGCCGTCTATTCGACCAAGGCGCCGCCGCTTTGATCGTGCCTTAATCGGATTGGTCGGTGCCGGGCTGTCAGTCCTCTTGCTCGAGCGCCGCCTGGGCGGCCGCCAGTCGAGCGATCGGCACGCGGAACGGCGAACACGATACATAGTCCAGACCGATCTGCTCACAGAAGCGAATGGAGGACGGATCGCCTCCGTGCTCGCCGCAGATGCCCAATTTGATATCGGCGCGACCGAGCCGGCCTTTGTCGGTGGCCATGCGCACCAGTTCGCCGACTCCGTCGACATCCAGCGAGACGAACGGATCTTTTTCGATGATTCCCTTCTGCTGGTAGGTCGCCAGGAAGGTCGACGCGTCATCGCGCGAAATGCCGAACGTGGTTTGAGTAAGGTCGTTGGTGCCGAATGAGAAAAACTCAGCAGCCTCGGCAATCTCCCTGGCCATGATAGCCGCCCTGGGCAGTTCGATCATGGTGCCGACCAGGTAGTCGATCTGCTGGCCCGCCTCCTCCATCACCGCCTGCGCCACCCCGTCAATGCGTTGCTTGACGAAATGCAATTCGGACATCAGTCCGACCAGCGGTATCATCACTTCCGGCACCACATGCGATCCGGTTGCCCGACCGGCTTCGATCGCCGCTTCGAAAATCGCCCGGGCCTGCATTTCGGCGATTTCCGGATACGATACCGCCAGTCGGCAGCCGCGGTGTCCCAGCATCGGGTTGAATTCGTGTAGAGAGTCGGTGCGCTCCCGCAATTGTTCGGCCGGAACACCCATCGCCGCTGCGACTTCGGCGATCTCTTCCGGCGATTTCGGCAGGAACTCATGCAACGGAGGGTCAAGCAGGCGAATGGTCACTGGCGTGCCCTGCATGATTTCGAACAGTTCGGCGAAGTCCGATCGTTGCATCGGCAGCAGTTTGGCCAGCGCGGCGCGCCGGCCCTCTTCATCGCCTGCCAGGATCATCTCTCGCATGGCGACGATACGGTCGCCTTCGAAGAACATGTGCTCGGTGCGGCATAGACCGATCCCCTCGGCGCCGAAGCTGCGGGCGGCACGGGCGTCGGCCGGTGTTTCGGCATTTGTGCGCACACGCATCCGGCGCGCCGCATCGGCCCATTCCATCAATCGCCCGAAATCGCCTGACAGTTCCGGCTGCAGCATCGGCACCGCACCCTTCAATACCTGGCCGGTCGACCCGTCCAGGGTGATCACGTCGCCCTCGTTGAGTGTCCCGGAGACGGTGAGCAGCCGGCGGCTATGCATGTCGACACGCAGGTTGCCGGCACCGGAAACACAGGGTGTACCCATGCCGCGAGCGACCACCGCCGCATGGCTGGTCATGCCGCCGCGCGTGGTCAGAATGCCCTGTGCAGCGTGCATCCCGTGAATATCTTCCGGGCTCGTTTCGACGCGCACCAGGATCACCTGGTGGCCCGCCTCGCTTCTCGACACCGCATCCTCTGACGTGAACACGATTTCGCCTGTGGCGGCACCAGGAGAAGCCGGCAGGCCGGCGCCGATGACATCGCGCACAACACGCGGATCGATGGTCGGGTGCAGCAGCTGGTCGAGCGAGGCCGGGTCGATACGGCGTACCGCCTCGGTCTGCGTGATGATGCCAGCCTCGGCCAGATCGACCGCTATTTTCAGCGCCGCCTTGGCGGTGCGCTTGCCGGTTCGGGTCTGCAGCATCCAGAGCTTGCCGCGCTCGATGGTAAACTCCAGATCCTGCATGTCCCGATAGTGTGTTTCCAATCGGTCGCAGATCTGGCGGAATTCGGCAAACGCATCCGGCATCAGCTTTTCCAGCGACGGCCGGTCGGACGCCGCCTCGATGCGGGCGCGTTCGGTAATACTCTGCGGCGTGCGGATCCCGGCGACGACGTCCTCTCCCTGGGCGTTGACGAGGAACTCGCCGTAGAGCGCGTTGTCGCCGGTGGAGGGATTGCGCGTGAAGGCAACGCCGGTCGCCGAGGTATCACCGAGATTGCCAAACACCATGGCCTGGATGTTCACCGCCGTACCCCATTCGGCCGGGATATCATGCAATTGCCGGTAGGTGATGGCCCTGGCGTTCATCCAGCTGGAGAACACGGCGCCGATTGAACCCCATAACTGTTCATCCGGGTTCTGCGGAAACTGCTGGTCGAGCTCTTCTTCAATAATCTGCTTGTAGCGATCGATCACCTGCTTCCAGTCGTCGGCCACCATATCGGTGTCCGATTCGTAGCCGCGCCGGGCTTTTTCGTCCTCAAGGATCTCCTCAAAAACCTCGTGATCGACACCCATCACAACGTCGGCATACATCTGGATAAAGCGCCGGTAGCTGTCATAGGCGAATCGCTCATCCTCCGCGTCGCGAGCCAAAGCTTCGACCGACTGGTCGTTGAGACCGAGGTTCAGGACCGTGTCCATCATGCCGGGCATGGAAGCTCGGGCACCCGAACGCACCGAAAGCAGTAGCGGTTTATCCGCGTTGCCAAAGCGCCGCCCTGTTAGTTGGCCAATGTGATCAAGCGCCTTTTCAACCTCGCCGGTGAGATCTGACGGATAGCTGCGACCATTGGCGTAGTAGTGACTGCACACCTCGGTGGTGATCGTCATGCCGGGCGGTACCGGCAAACCCAGATTGCTCATTTCGGCAAGATTGGCGCCCTTGCCCCCGAGCAGATCGCGCGCCCGGGCGCTGCCCTCAGCTTTGCCGTCTCCAAACGTGTAGACCCAATGGGCCATGTTCCTCTCCATGCCGGCCGTTTTCGGAAACCGTCCCGATCCCCGCGCGCTTCACATAGCCGAAGTGTCCCGCCAAGCGCCATAGGTCAAAAGGATGGATGGGGGTTTTTATCGATTGAATTATCGCGTTTGCCGAATCGGTGAGCTCGGATAGGTGTCGCAAGCACTCATTTAGCTCGCGTCACGCAACTCCTCGGCTGTCTGGAGATCGACCGACACCAGCTGGGAGACGCCCTGTTCCGCCATGGTCACACCAAACAGCCGGTCCATGCGCGCCATGGTGATCGGATTGTGAGTGATCAGCACAAAGCGGGTGTTCGTTGACGCCGCCATCTCGTCCATCAGGTTGCAGAACCGTTCAACATTCTGATCGTCCAACGGCGCATCGACCTCGTCGAGCACGCAGATCGGCGCCGGGTTGGTCAAAAACACGGCAAAGATCAGAGCCATTGCCGTCAGCGCCTGCTCGCCCCCCGACAGCAGCGTCATGGTCTGTGGCTTCTTGCCAGGGGGCCGGGCGAGAATCTCCAGACCGGCGTTCAACGGATCGTCCGATTCGATCAACTGCAGTTCCGCCGTGCCACCGCCGAACAGATGCGTGAACAGCCGCCGGAACTGTTCGTTGACGACGTCGAAGGCGTTGAGCAACCGTTCCCGCCCCTCGCGATTCAGGTTCTGGATTGCCTGACGGAGCTTGGCGATCGCTTCGATCACGTCCTCCCGTTCGACGACAATGGTCTCGAGCCGCTCCGACAGTTCGCGCTGTTCCTCCTCGGCGCGCAGATTGACCGCACCGAGGCGCTCACGTTCGATGCGCAAGCGCTCAAGACGCAATTCAAGCTGTTCCGGATCCGGCAGGTCGGCATCGATCGCCAGACCGGTCTGTTTCATGGCCTCGTGCGGCTCGCACTTCAAGGTTTCTCGGATGCGCATCTCAGCATCCTTGCGGCGCTGATGCGCAGCGTCCAACCGCTCCTCCTGTCGTCCGCGCTTCTCACGGCTGCGTGACAGGTTTTCCACCGCTTCGGCTGCCAGCCGGTCCAGTTCCTTTTGTTGGTCTTCGGCAGCCACCAGGACATCGGCCGCCTGCTTGCGGGTTGCTTCGGCCGAAGTCAGTTCGTTCATGATCTTTCGCCGCCGCAGGTCGATATCGTCGGGCGCCTCGGCGAGGGCTTCCGCCTCGCCCTGCGCCTCGACCAGCCGCTCGCGCAAAGCGGCGATGTGCGTACCGGCATCGGAAATCCTCTGCCCCCAGCCCTGCCTTTCACCTTCGATGGTCTCAAGCCGTTGCTGCCGCGCAGCGTTCTCCCGCTGCAGGCCGTCATGTTTGGCCCTTGCTTCGGCGAGCTGCCCCCGGTCGGTCGCCACTTCCGCGGCGAGACGCGCCAGGCTCTGGTCGAGTGCGGTCAGTTCCGGAGCGACGGCCAGCGCAGTCTGCGCGCCGTGCAGCTGTGTACCGATGTCCTCCAGCTGCGCCGACAACTGGCTTACCGATTCGGTCAGCACATCGCGCCGGCTGGCGAACTGACCGGCTGAGCGTTCGGCTGCCAGGTGAGCCTCACGGGCTTCCGCAAGGCCGCGTTGTGCGCCGCGCATCAGATCCCTCGCCTCATGCTGCTGTTCCAACAGTCGGCGCTGGCCCTCCTGGTTCCTGGAAAGCGCCTCCTCGGCACCCCGCAACCGCTTTGTCGCGACAATCGCTTCGGCATCGAGTTCGGCCAGTCGGTTCTTTTGGGCAAGGCGTTGAGCAGCCGCCGTTGGCGCATCGGCGCGTGCCGTATATCCGTCCCAGCGCCACAGAGCGCCGTCACGGTCGACCAGACACTGACCGGGCCGCAGCTCATGGCGGCGTGCCACCGCCTCGGCCTCGTTGTCCACCAGTCCAATCTGCGCCAGGCGCCGGGCAAGCACCTTCGGCGCATCGACATGGGCCGACAACGGCTCGATGCCGGCCGGCAGAGCCGGATCGGGGGAACCGGCTGTCACCAGGGCCCAATGGGCCGGAGAAGCCGGATCGTCGGGACGCTCCAGATCGTCTCCGAGCGCAGCGCCAAGGGCCGCTTCGAAACCGCGTTCCACCTTGATCGTTTCGACAATGGCCGGGAACAGACCGCCTGCGTCTCCGGCGTTGAGAATCCGGGAAATCGTACTGGCTTCGGTTTCGATCCGATTGAGATCCGAACGGGCTTCTTCGACCGGTTTGCGGAGCCCGACCTCGTCTTGGCGTTCCTGTTCGATGCGCGCGTCGATGCCGGCCAGTGTCCGCTCCAGCTCGCCGATCGCCGCCTCGGCGGTCTCCACCAGCGCCTTCTTTTCGGCCGGATCGGGTAAGGTCGCGATCTTGCCGGCGATCTCCTCCAGTTCGTGACGTGCCGCATCCAATTGAGCCTGCAGCCGTGTCTTGCGCTCGCCGAGATCGCGGATCGTCCGTTCCAACTGGCCACGCGTTGCCGCCGCCTCGGCACGCTCGGCATTCAGGCGGTCATGGGCTGCCTCGCTGTCAGCGAGTTTGGACTGTGCCTTATCGAAATCCGACCGGGTGGCTGCCGACCGCGTATCGCTCTCGGCAAGCACTTTACCGATGTCGATGGCCTCCTGCTCCAACCGTTCCAGGATACCGGCATTGTCGGCAATCATCCGTTCGTCACGCGCAATGTCGTCGTGGAGCTGGGTCAGACGGCGGTCGATCTCGGCCTTGCGACCGGCAATACGTTCCGCCTCCTCCTCGATCTGGGTGCGGGCGATCTGCAATCGCTGCAGGGCGGCGGCCGCGCGCGCTTCCGCGTCGCGCAGATCCGGCAGCTTGCTGGCCGCGATCGCCTGCTGCTTCGCCGCCTCCATCTGGTGCTGGGCCTGTTCGGCGACCTCCGCTGTCGCGCCTGCCAGGGCGGACTCGGCCTCGGCCTCGGCCGCTTTGGCCTCCGTCCACCGGATGTGCAGCACCGCCGCCTCGGCTTCGCGGATCTCGGCGGAGATCTTCTTGAAACGGTTCGCCTGCCGTGCCTGTCGTTTGAGGCTGTCGATCTGGCCGTCCAGTTCGGCGATCACGTCGTCCAGTCTTTCCAGATTGGTCTCCGCCCCGCGCAGCCTCAGTTCGGCCTCGTGACGCCGCGAATGCAGCCCGGAGATGCCGGCCGCCTCCTCCAGCAACTGACGGCGCGCCTGCGGCTTGGCCTGGATCAGCTCGCCGATGCGCCCCTGGCCGACCATCGAGGGTGAACGGGCTCCGGTCGAGGCATCCGCAAACAGCAATTGCACGTCCTTTGCCCGCGCTTCCTTACCGTTGATTCGGTAAACGGAGCCTGATTCGCGCTCGATTCGGCGCGAGACCTGCACTTCGTCCTGATCGTTGTAGGCGCCCGGCGCGCTGCGATCGGTGTTGTCCAAAAACAGCCCGACCTCGGCGGTGTTGCGGGCCGGTCGGTTGCCGGAGCCGGAGAAAATCACGTCGTCCATGCCGGACGCACGCATGTTCTTATAGGAGTTTTCGCCCATCACCCAGCGCATGGCTTCCACCAGGTTGGACTTGCCGCAGCCGTTTGGGCCAACGATACCCGTTAGCCCTTTTTCTATATAGAATTCAGTTGGTTCGACGAAAGATTTAAAGCCCAGAAGGCGTAGTTTGTTAAACTTCATGGACATTCCCGCCCGTGAAGTTTGGCGCCAGGCAACATATTGGGCGCCGGCAATTCAAACGCCGACGCATACCCGACAGGCGACGCGGCGCTACAACATGCTGTCGATAAGCGCCGACATCGTTTCTGCAGACATGTTGCCCGAATACCGCTTGCCATTAATCAGAAATGTCGGGGTCGAGTTTACCCCGAATTCCTCCGCCGCTTTCTGTCTGACTGTATTCACATCGTCCACAAGTTTCTGGTTCGTCAAGCAGGCTTCAAACGTTTCTTGTGTGAAACCGGCCGACTTGGAGATGTCGAGCAGTGCCTGAGCCGCGTTCTGGGCGCGCGCCCAGTTGCTCTGCTGCTGTAAAAGAACGTCGACCATCGGGAAGAAATTCTCCTCCGGCGCACAGCGCGCCAACATGATGGCCGCGGTTGCGCGCGGGTCGAAGGGGAACTCGCGCATGATGAACTGGACCTTGCCGGTATCGACATAATCGGTGACGATCTGCTTGAAGGTGTCTTCGTGAAATGCCGCGCAATGCGGGCAGGTCATCGACATGTACTCGACGATTTTAACCGGTGCATCGGGGTCACCGACATACATTTCCTTCAACGGGCCCGGCTTCAGCACTTCCTCCATGTCCACAGTGCCATCGGGGCTCGGGACATCAACCGATCCTGTGGTCACCGGATCAATGGCCGTTTCCGTGACAGTCCCGGCTCCGCTGTCCGACATTCTGGTCGTATCGCTACCGCTGTCTGAACAGGCGGCTAAGACAAGGGCGAGAGCGGCTCCGGCAGCCAGTTTCGACGCATGACGAAAAACAGTGGCGGTGATCAGCGGCATTGGAACGACCCTTTCATGACGGTCCGTGTATTTCGACAGTAGTTAAAGCCACAATTGTGTCGGGACAACTGTTTTACGCCCGACAAATTCACAAGGGCGTTATCCGCGGCTTGCCGGATCGGCTCAGGACTCCGGTTCCCAGGCGCATCAGGGCAGCACGTAGTTTCGGATCTTCGACGCCTGCCATCATCTGGTTGAGACGGACCCGCTCCATCTCTGTCATGTCCCGGCGCGGCTTCGACCGAGGCCCGGTATTGACAGGTTTTTGGACTATTCTGATTTTGGCGATTGCCGGAAACCCAAAAATGCCGTTCAGGCGTTGGATCATCTGGTCCTGGGCATGGGCCAAAAACAAGGCGCGTGCCCCCTCACAGGCAATGGTCAGCGTGCCCGGAACATAACTATCGTCCGGCCCGTTCCGGCGCGGCCACTTAATGTGCTCCGGACGCGTGCAATCGGCAAACTCCGATCCGACGATGTCGTCCCACATGCCAAGCAGGGTGGTATTGATGCCGGCGCGCTTCGCCAGCACGGGATCCAGCACCCCGTTGGCAATCTCGCTGATCTGCTTGGCGCCCTTGCGACCCGCCATTCCGGTCCGTCTCCGCTGCCGGCGGCGTGGACAAAGCTTGATTCACACGGACCCGCGTGTTGCCACACCGCTGCGACAGTTTACAAGGGGTTTGCAACACCTGCAATTGCCGAAGGCCTCCATGACTCGACAGACGGACCCGGTATCCCGGTTGCTTCTTGAATGGTACGACCGGCACCACCGCGATTTGCCGTGGCGTGTGGCGCCGAGCAGACGCAAAGCCGGAATACGGCCCGATCCCTATCGGGTGTGGCTGTCGGAGATCATGCTGCAGCAAACCACCGTGCAGGCCGTCAAGCCATATTATGCTGCGTTTCTGTCACGATGGCCCGATGTCGCGTCCCTGGCCTCGGCCAGCGAGGAAGATGTCCTGAAGGCGTGGGCCGGTCTCGGCTACTATTCGCGCGCTCGAAATCTGAAAAAATGCGCTGAAACCGTGGTGTACGTGCACGGTGGCGAATTCCCGGAAAATGAAGCCGCTTTGCGGGCGTTGCCGGGTATCGGCGACTACACGGCGGCAGCCATCGCAGCCATCGCGTTTGATCGCGCCGCAGCCGTCGTGGATGGCAACGTGGAACGTGTGTTGTCCCGGTTGCGCTACATCGAGACGCCGCTGCCGGCCGCCAAACCAGAGCTGCGTGCCATCATGGCTGAATTAACCCCGCAGCGTCGTCCCGGAGACTTCGCCCAGGCCATGATGGATCTGGGCGCCATGCTCTGTACGCCGAAACGACCGGCCTGCGGTCTGTGCCCGCTCAACACACATTGTCGCGTCCTCGGCCGGGACGATCCGGAACGCTTGCCGATCAAACCGCCCAAGAAGGCAAAGCCGGTCAGGCGCGGGGCGGCATTCGTCGCCGTTTCTGCGCAGGGCGCCGTACTGCTGCGCCGCCGCGGCCCGAAAGGATTGCTCGCCGGAATGAGCGAGGTGCCGACTAGCGACTGGACAGCGAAGCGCGACGGCGCATTGGGTGTTGAGGCCGCTCCCTTCCCTGCCGAATGGAAGCCATCCGGGACGATTCGCCATGTCTTCACCCATTTCGAACTTCGGCTTGACGTGTATCGGGCGGATGTTCCATCACCCGCCTCGGTTGCCGATGGCTGGTGGGCGGATTCGGCTGCCCTGCCGGGCGAGGCGTTGCCGACCGTCATGAAGAAGGCGATTGCGGCGGCGGTGGAAACCGCGTTCAAACATGGCTGACGGGGACATGGGACGATGACGGACAAAACCATTGATCATATCGTGTTCGACATCGGACGGGTGTTGATCCACTACGATCCGGAAATCCCCTTCAAACGGCTGATTCCGGACGATGCGCAGCGGCGCTGGTTTCTCGACAACGTCTGTACCGCCGACTGGAATGTGGAACAGGATCGCGGCCGCGAATGGCAGCAGGCTGAAGAACTGCTCATAGCCGAACACCCTGAACACGCGGCGTTGATACGAGGCTTCCGGTCAAATTGGCACGAGATGGTCCCGCACGCCTATGACGGCAGTGTCGACATTCTTCGGTCGTTGATCTCCCAGGGTCGTGATGTCACCATGCTGACCAACTTCGCCGCAGACACTTTTCAGGAAGCACGTGCGAGATACCCGTTCCTCAACGAGTCACGCGGCGTAACCGTCTCGGCCGAGGTCCGGCTGCTGAAACCGGATCGGCGGATCTACGAAACGCACACTCAAACATTCGATCTCGAGCCCGGCGCGACCCTGTTCATCGATGACAGCCCGGCCAACGTCGAAGGCGCCAGGGCGGCCGGCTGGCATGCCGTGCATTTCAAGAACTCCGTGACCCTCCTCAACGACCTGCAGGCCTTTGGAGTCACCGTGTAACCAGGCTTTTGGGCGACACCTGCGTCGGCCCGTCGCACTCAGAGTCTCTACGCCGGCACGCCGACAAGCTCACGCCGCTTCGAACGACAGTGACGCGGCATGAAATGTCCCTTTCGGATGTGTCGCTTCGCTCAGGCGCCGGCCATTTGCTGCCGCACGACCTTGCGCAACGCGTCGATCGGCTCTAACGCGCCATCGCGGTCGATATGCCAGAAGGTCCAGCCGTTGCATGCGTCCAGTCCCTGGACAAGGGCGCCGACCTTATGGATCGATCCGCTGTGATCGCCGCTGGCCAGCGTACCATCGGCCCGAACGGTTGCGCTGCGACGGCGTTTGGAACAGTGCAGTCGCGTTCCGGGTGTCAGCAGGCCGGCATCGAGCAGAACGCCGAAAGCGACGCGGGGCTCCGCCTTCTTGCCGGTCAGCACGGTGAGGTCCGAACTGTCGAGAGGCGTGACGGCGGCGATGCGGCGCACCGCTGCATCGATGTAATCCTGCTCGCGGTCGATGCCGACGAAGCTGCGGCCAAGGCGTTTGGCAACCGCCCCGGTGGTTCCCGAGCCAAAAAACGGATCGAGCACGACGTCCCCCGGTTTCGTCGAGGACAGAAGCACGCGCGCCAGCAGGGCTTCGGGCTTCTGTGTCGGATGCAGCTTTTTGCCGTCCCCGTCCTTCAGCCGCTCGCCTCCGCTGCAGATCGGAAACAGCCAGTCGGAGCGCATCTGCACGTCGTCATTGGCCGCCTTCATGGCCTCGTAGTTGAAAGTGTAGCCCTTGGCTTTCTGCTCGAGGCTCGCCCAGATCAGGGTTTCGTGGGCGTTCTGAAACCGCCGGCCGCGGAAATTCGGCATCGGATTGGTCTTGCGCCATACGATGTCGTTGAGGATCCAGAAATTCAGGTTCTGCAGGATCGCACCGACCCGGTAAATATTGTGATAGGAACCGATCACCCAAAGCGTGCCGGTGGGTTTGAGCACACGCCGGCAAGCAAGCAGCCAGGCGCGTGTGAATGCGTCATAGGCTTCGAAGGAGTCAAAACTGTCCCAGGCATTATCGACCGCATCCACCTTGGACTGATCGGGCCGGTGCAAGTCACCGCCCAGTTGCAGATTGTAGGGTGGATCGGCGAAGACCGTATCGATCGAGTTCTCGGGCAGCGCTTCCAGCGCGGCGACGCAGTCTCCCTTGATCACGGTGTTGAGGAAGGACGATGCCGGCAGTGGCCGCGCCTGCGGCAAATCGGCCAGTGGAAGAACAGACATGAGGTACCCACATACGCTGACGCTACGAAACTGCCGTCATGGTTACCCAATATGGTTATCAAATCGCCAACACCGGCGCGAAATGTCAGGCCGGGTGAACCGACATTGTAAACGCGTCTGCGCTGGTGTATTTGCCCGGCATTGCCTTCCCCGCCTAATATCTGGACCTGTTCATGGACGGTTTTGACCTCATCATCTTCGACTGCGACGGTGTGATCGTCGACTCCGAGATCGTTGCCGCACAGGTGGAGGCCAAGCTGCTCACCGAGGTGGGCTATCCGATCGAAGCGACCGATCTTGCGGCGCGGTTTTCGGGAATGAGCTGGAAAAACATTCTGCTGGCGGTCGAGCAGGAAGCCGATATCCCGATCCCGGCGGGTCTGCTGGACCGCACGGAAAAGCTGCTCGACGATAAACTGGCGCGCGAGGTCAAAGCCATTGCAGGCGTTGCCCATGCGGTTGCCCGCATCGACCTGCCGCGTTGTATCTGCTCGAACTCATCGTCCAAACGGCTCCAGTCTATGCTGACCCGGACCGGCGCCCACGCGCTGTTCGCACCCCATATTTTTTCGGCGCGGGACATTGGCGAAGGTAGAACCAAGCCGGCACCCGACGTCTTCCATCATGCTGCGAAAACGATGAATGCCGACCCGGGACGCACGGTGGTCATCGAGGATTCGGTGCACGGCGTCCACGGCGCCCGTGACGCCGGCATGCGGGTGGTCGGCTTCACCGGCGCATCCCACACATTCCCATCGCATGCCGACCAACTGACCGAGGCCGGCGCCGAGACAGTGATCAACCGGCTGATTGACCTGCCACCGGTGGTCGAGGCGCTGTCGCAATGGAGCGGCGAGCTTTAGCTTCAAGCGGGAGTTGGCTGGTCGGTGTATGCCGGACCGGCCGGAAAAACACCCGACATGACGATAAATCCCGGGATGCGTTTGACACGGTCGCACCAGCGGCGGATCGCCGGATAATCCTGACGCGAAATGCCGCCCTCTTCCGACAGCATGACATACGGGAAACACGCGATGTCAGCCACCGTCGGGTGCGCCCCGGTGCAGATCCAGTCCTGGCCCTGCTTCTCGGCGAACCACAGATGTTCGTCAAGAATGCGAAAGAGCCGATGGGCACCCTTGCGGCAGGCGTCGATATCGAAATCGTAAAACAGCCCTTCATGCAGCCGGGCGGCCGATGCCGTCGCCGTTATGCCATCGGCGAAGGCCAGCCACTGGCCGACCTCACCGATCCGTCCGGCATCGCCGCGCGGATACCACTGTCCGGTGTCGTCGTACTTTTCGGCGAGATAGACGAGGATGGCCTGGGCGTCGCGCAGGATCAGCCCGTCATCGTCGATGACCGGCAGCTGGCCGAGCGGGTTGAGTTTGAGGAACCATGCCGATTTGTGCTCGTTGCCAGGATAGAAATCGACCGGGACGGTTTCGTAGGCGACGCCGAGGATGTTCATCATCAAGCGCAGCTTGTAGCAATTACCGGACAGTTCGTAGTCGTAGAGCTTGATCATGACCACCCCTAGATATCGAGCACCAGACGCGCCGATTTGGCCCGTGACACGCAGGTCATGATGCGGTCGCCCCGGGCTTTCTCCGCGTCGCTCAGGTAAACGTCCTGGTGGTCGGGCTCACCCTCAAGCACAGTTGCCATGCAGGTTCCGCAGGCCCCCTGCTCGCAGGAACTGGGCACGCTGACGCCGTGTTCCCGCAAGACCTGCAGAATGGACTTGCCGGCTGGCACGTGGAGGGTCAGCACCGACCGTGACAGTGCCACGTCGAAGCTCGAACTGTCGTCAATGGGATTGATGTTCTTGAAGTATTCGAAGTGGACCGCTTCGTCGGGCCAGCCGAGCTGCTTGGCAATGCTGCGGGTTGCCTCGAGCATCGGTGCGGGACCGCAAACATAGACATGCATGTAGAGCCGATAGTCGGAAAGCAGGGTCCGTAGTTGCCTACCCGTCGCCTCGGCATCAAGGCCAAGATGGGATTGCATGCCACCATCAAGCGTTGCGAGAACTTCGGGGAAAGCCAGGTGCCGGTCGTTCTGGGCGAAGTAGTGAAGTTCAAACGGCAGATCCGAATGGTGCAAGGCGCGCGCCATCGACAACAGCGGCGTTACACCGATGCCGCCGGCGATCAGCAGCGTTTTCTCCGCGTCACGACGCAATGGAAAGTTGTTGCGCGGTTCCGAGATGGCGAGCACATCGCCCTGGCGAATATCGTCATGCAGGCTAAGCGAACCGCCGGCTGAATCCGATTCCCTCTTAACGCCGATGACATAGGATCCCGTCTGACCCGGCCCGTTGGTCAGAGAATATTGCCGCACCAGCCCATTGGGCAAATGAACGTCGATATGGGCGCCCGGTTGAAAGGTTGGCAACTGGCCGGTCAGAGGAGTCAGTTCGAAGCCGGCAATGTCTTCGGCAGCGAGCCATTTGCGGGCCACCTGCACGCGGAATTCGGCGACCCGGCCCTCGACCGCCCGTTCCGGCATGCCGGCCAGTTCTTCGGGCACGGGCTGGACAAGCGGCTGCAGCCTTGGCGGAGCCGGCAGGCGGGCGGCCTCCGCCTCACACGCGTCGCGCAATTCTGACAGGCGCTCGTTGTGGTGGTGCAGGACATCCAGAAGCAGGGCCTGATCCGGAGCCGTATCCAGGACACCGCGGATCACGGAGCGATCCGAATCGACGGGCTGGACGAAGAAAACCGCGTGGGTCGCCGCGTCGCCCGCTTCGGCCCGCAAAGCAACCGAAAACTCCGAGCGCGCCTCGACGGAGGTAGGGGCGGCTTCGCCGTCCAGCAACCCGCTTGGTTGAAAGGAATACCCGGCCAGGCGATCCACAACCAGCTCCGGCGTGGCATTCACCGGAATCGGACGCAGCGATAAAGCGTCGGTAAGCTGGTCGAATTCCGGCAGCTCGGCATCTGGCGCTTCAGTCGACCAGACAAGGCCATAGCGCTCAATGGCCGGAAAGGTGCGATTGCAGATGGTGCGGGCCGGCGAATCGGCCGGGTGTGCCGGTATATAGGTGCAACCGGCGGTGCGGTTTGCGTATCGCCAGCCGTGATACTGGCACTTCAGTTCGGTGCCGTCATTGATACCGATCGACAGGCGCACGCCGCGATGCAGGCAACGGTTTTCCCACACATTGACGTAGTCGTCGTCGGCCCGCCAAACGGCAAACTCGCGGCCGAGGAGCTGACCATGAAAGACGTGACGAAACGGCAGGTCTTCGCTTGAGGCGATCGGATGCCACATGCGATGGGCGGTTTCCAGCATCGTCGTTCTCCTCAGGCGGCGGCCGGAATGACGCCGTAGGTGACGCCCTTGTTGCGCAGCCAGCGCCGGTAGGCGATCGCCGACTTGTCGGCGCGGATCGGCGTCTCGGCGCGCGGATCGAGCGGCAGGCGCTTCGGATACTGATTCTCCAGAATCGGTTTGTCCTGGCCGAAGATGGTCTGCTGAAAGCTGCGCATGATGTTTTCGTCACTGGCATCGTCCAGCAGAGACAGCAGCATGTGGGCGCGGATCCGCTCTTGGCTGACGGGCTGCACAAACAGCGCGATCACGTCCATCCGGCTGGGATCCTGGCCGCTGGACTTATAGAGCACCGAGCAATAGGGGTGGGGCACCCGGTAGACGTACTCAACATCGGCTCCACCGGTCGAGGCGGTTGATGCCATCGGCTGGTAAAAGCGACAGCGGGTGGCGACGATCTCGTCATGTTCCTCCGAAATCTCCACCTCGTATTCCTTGACCTCGGTGTGCGGTTCGACACCCAAAATGTTGGTGTGGACGTAGGGGAAATGGCCCATGTCGAGAAAATTCTCGATGGCCCGCGGGCCCGAAACGTTGACGCCGATCGATGCCGCGTTGAGGTTGCGGCGCTCGGGCTCCTCGTATTCGGAAATCGGAAATATGTCGGCCGACGGTTTGCCGAGACAGGTCCAGACATAACCATAGGCGATTTTGGTCGGCAGCGGCGCGTCGATCTGGCCGGGATCGCCGGGATCGAATGCATCACCAGTGGCAAGCCGGTCGCAACGCCGCCATGCCCAGGCTGAACCATCGGGCGCGATGGCATAGGAAACGGCCTCCTCCAGCAGCACGGTGTCGTGCACGAAACCAGGCTGCATTTCCCCAGTCGCGCCAATGGCAAACCAGAGATTGAGGATCGTTTCGTCCTTGCAAACGGCCATCGGGATCTCCTTTTTTTGCCGCCCGGGTCCGTATCTCGATCAGGCGGACGCTGCGATCGCGCCATAGGTGATGTTATGGCTGCGCAGCCAGCGCCGGTAATACACCGAACTCGCATCGGCCCGTATCGGTGTTTCGGACCGCGGATCGAGCGGCAGACGCCGCGGCAGCTGATTTTCGAGGATCGGTTTATCCTGGGCGAAGATCAGCTGCATGAACCAGCGCAGTTCGGCTTCGTTCGTGTTGTCTTTGAGGTAGCACAGAAGCGGATGCGCCACGCAATTCTCCTCGTCGACCGGTTGGACGAACAGGGCGATGTAGTCCATCCGCTCCAGATGTAGGGGGTTCGTCTTGTACAGCGCTACGGTATAGGGGCGCGACACCTTGTAGGTGTAGTCGACCATGATACCGCCCTCGGCCGTCGGTGACGCAACGGGTTGAAAGAAGCGGCATTCCGTTGCCAGGACTTCGTCCTGCTCCGTCACTTCAACCTTGTAGGGCGGCACTTCCGTATGCGGCTCGTCACCAAGCCAGCCGGTGTGGACGAAGGGGAAATGGCCCATATCCAGGAAGTTTTCGACGGCCCGTAGCCCGGAGACGCGGACAGCGATGGAACCGCCGGTAACCACGTAACGATCCGGTTCGAGGGCCTCGGGAATATGCAGTACATCGCGCGCCGGCCGGCCCAGACACACCCACAAAAAGCCGTATTGCATGCGGTACGGCACCGCTGCGCCGGTGTCACGGCGCGTGACACGCACACCTGTGTCCACGAACCGCTCCACTTCGATTGGGATGCCGAAAAGCTGACTTGCGAAGCACCCTCCGACGGATAGTGCACCGAGGTCCGCAACCACATGCCAGTCATTCAGGAGGTCCGGATCGACAGGCGGACGTTGCGTTGCTTGGTGCATTCGGCGATCTTCCTATGCGTGATCCGGCCGATAGGGTTTGTTAACGCTATCAGCCACCGATTGGATACCAATATTGAATTGATTGAAACACAATCAAAAAAATATTGAAATGCAAAGCTTGATGATCTTCGGTCCGCGTGAGACGCTGCCGCGATCGACTTGACCGGCCGCGAGTTGGACGGCGCGGAGACGGAAGCACGGCATGGATAATCTGTCGGAACGGATTTCCAAAACACTCAAGAAAGCCATTCTGGAACAGCGGCTCATTCCCGGCACAAAGCTCGGTGAACGGGAACTCGCGGAGATCTTCGACGTCAGCCGTATCGTCATACGCCAGTCGTTGATCCGCCTGGCCACCGACGGGTTGGTGACGATCGAGCGCCATCGAGGCGCCTTCGTGGCGAAACCGAGCCTGCAGGAAGCGCTCGAAATTTACGACACTTTGACGCTCCTTGAACAGGGTGTCGCCATGCAGCTTGCCGAGCGACTGGATGCGGCCGGGTGGGAAACGCTGCGGGCGCATGTGCGTCGCCAGGCCGAAGCGATCGAGTGCGAAGACCACAGACTGGCGGACGAGCTCGGCCAGCAATTCCACACACTGTTCATCAGCCTTGCCGGCAACCGACTGCTGCAGGACATCCACGCCCAGGTGGTTCAGCGGACGTATCTGCTGCGGTCCCTCTACACAAGCCGTTTCGACTACTGCAATCTGTTGAACGAGCACAATCGGATCATCGATCTGCTTGAGCGAGGCCGGGTCAAACCAGCCATGGAACTGATCGACAGCCACTATCGCCATGTGGTTCGTGGCTACGTGCTCGACACGTCCGGCTATCCGGACCTAACCCTGAAGGAGGCGCTGGCACCGGATACACAAGACACGTCTGACGCGGACTCTTTGGCTATCGCCGAATCCTAATAGGAGCAGCGCCTGCCGATCATCGCAATGCAATAACGATATAAAGTCAAAACAAGGGAACACGACCATGGCATTTGCATCAACAACACGTCGCGATTTTCTGAAATATGGTACTGCCGCCGGAACGGCGCTAGTCACCGGCGGTCTGACGCAATCGGTCGCCGCGCAGGAAGCTCTGAAGGTCGGCGTCGTCTACGTTTCTCCTGTCTCGGAGATTGGCTGGACCAAACAGCACAGCCTTGGCGTCGAAGCGATCCGAGATGAATTCGGCACCGCTGTCGAAACCACGGTCATTGACAACATCTTCAAGCCTCAGGATGCCGAGCGGGTTTTCCGCGAACTCGCCGCCGATGGCAATCAGCTGATTTTCGGAACCAGCTTTTCGCATGGAACGCCGATGCTGAAAGTAGCGCCGCGCTTTCCCAACACCGCCTTCGAGCACTGTTCCGGAATCAAGCATCTGAAAAACCTCGGCACCTTTGAGGCCAAGTATTACGAGGGCACGTATGTCGCCGGCGTTGCCGGTGCGCATATGTCCAAAACCGCAAAAATCGGCTTTATCGGCGGATTTCCGATTCCCGACATCGTCGGACCCGCCAACGCCCTGCTGCTCGGTGCCCAGAGTGTCAACCCGGACACAACCTGCTCGGTGATTTTCCTCAACTCGTGGTTCGATCCGGGCAAGGAAAAGGAAGCGGCCAACACGCTGATATCGCAGGGCTGTGATGTCATCTGCTCGATGACCGATACGGCGACGGGCGTTCAGGTCGCCGGCGAAAAGGGCGTCTGGGCCATCGGCTACGCCAGCGACATGCGCCAGTTCGCGCCGGAACATCAGCTGACGGCCTTCATGCTGGACTGGTCCAGTGTTTATGTGAACGCCGCTAAGGCCGTGGCCGACAAGACCTGGAAATCCGAAGTCCGCTGGCAGGGTCTGGCGGAAGGCGTGGTCACCATGGCGCCGTACCTTGCGTCCATTCCGTCTGACGTCCAGGCGAAACTCAGCCAGACCGAAGCCGATATCGCGGCCGGCAAACTGCACCCCTATGCCGGCGAGATCAAGGATCAGGAGGGCAAGGTCCGCGTTGCACAAGGCAGCGTCATGCCGGATGGCGAAATCCGCGGGTTCAACTGGTTCGTCAACGGCGTCATCGGGAACCTGGGCTGATCGGGTCGCACATCCATCTGCTTCGGTGGCGATCGTCGGACACGGTGAATCGGGTGGTCAATGATTGTCCGCCCGCACACCCTCGGACCATGAATTGGGGTATTCATGATCCCGCGTCTTGAACTGCGCAACATCCGCAAAGAGTATCCGAAGGTGGTCGCCAACGACGGCATCTCCCTTAAAGTGATGCCCGGCGAAATCCACGCCGTTCTCGGCGAAAACGGCGCCGGCAAAAGCACGCTGATGAAAATCATCTATGGCGCCACTCACGCCGATGAGGGGGAAATCCTGTGCGACGGCGAACCGGTGGAGACCCACAGCCCCTCCCTTTCCCGGTCGCTCGGGATTGAAATGGTCTACCAGCATTTCGCGCTGTTTGAGTCCGTGTCGGTGGCCGAAAACATCGCCATGTCGATCCGTGGCAAATACGACATCGCGGCTTTGTCGCAGCGGATCGGCGAGGTATCCGAACACTACGGCCTGCCGCTCGATCCGCGGCGGCTGGTCCATCACCTGTCCGTCGGGGAGCGCCAGCGCGTCGAGATCGTCCGCTGTCTGATGCAAGACCCGAAGCTGTTGATCCTCGACGAACCGACCTCGGTCTTGACGCCGCAGGCCGTCGAGAAGCTGTTCGAAACGCTGCGGCAGCTGGCATCCGGCGGATGCAGCATTCTCTACATAAGCCACAAGCTCGATGAGGTTCAGGCCCTGTGCGACGTGGCGACGGTGCTGCGTAACGGCAGGGTGACCGGCACTGCCGATCCGCGGCAGGCTGGTGCGGCGGAACTGGCGCGGATGATGGTCGGTGCGCAGATCCCCGAAACGCATCTCGATCCGTCAACACGCAGTGCCGAACCGATCATATCGGTGACGCCATTGTCGGCCGCGTCCGACGACGTTTTCGGGGTCGATCTGAAGGATGTCTCGCTCTCCGTGCATGGCGGAGAAATCGTCGGCATTGCCGGAGTCGCCGGCAACGGTCAGGCGGAACTCATGTCATTGCTGAGCGGCGAGAGCACGCATGACAAGCCTGAAACGGTGCGCCTGAACGGCATCCCGGTGGCGGACAAACCGGCCGGCGATCGCCGAGAACTGGGGCTGGCCTTCATTCCGGAAGAACGGCTCGGTCGCGGCGCCGTGCCGACGTTCGATCTCGGGGACAACGCCGCGCTGACCGGGCATCGGCAGGGCATGGTCGTCCACGGCCTGCTCAATCGCGCCAAGGCCCGCGCCCTGGCGCGCCGCGTCATCGACCATTTCTCGGTCAAGGCGAACGGGCCGACCGCCATGGCGCAGAGCCTGTCAGGTGGCAATCTGCAGAAATTCATCGTCGGACGGGAAATCGAGTTGCAGCCTCGCGCTTTGCTGGTCGCCCAGCCGACTTGGGGCGTCGATGTCGGCGCCGCAGCGTTCATCCGCCAGGGGCTGATCGATCTCAGTCGTTCCGGCGTCGCGGTGCTGGTGGTGTCGGAAGAACTCGATGAACTGTTCGAGATCTGCGATCGCCTGCATGTGATCAGTGGTGGCCGGCTGTCGCCGTCCCTGACGCGCGGTGAAATGACGGTCGAACAGGTCGGCGTACTGATGGCCGGCCCGGCGGAACGTGGCAACGGATCGGAAGCCGATGCGATTTCAGATTGAGCAGAGAAGCGAGCCCTCGGCGGCCATGCGCCTTGCCGCACCGGTCGTTGCGACGGTCCTGACGCTGGCGGTCGGATCGCTGATGTTCGCGTTGCTTGGGCACGATCCGGCGGCAACCCTCTACGCCTTCTTCATCGAGCCGCTGAGCACGATGGACGGCCTTTCGGAGTTGCTGCTGAAAGCGTCGCCGCTGATCCTGATCGGCTGCGGACTGGCCATCGGGTTTCGCGCCAATGTCTGGAACATCGGGGCTGAGGGACAGCTGATCGTCGGCGCCATCGCCGCCACCGGTGTGGGGCTCTACGCGCCGCTGCAGGGCGGTCCGATGCTGCTGCCGGCGATGATCATCGCCGGGCTTCTGGCCGGCATGGGATGGGCGGCGATCGCTGCCTTCCTGCGTGCCAGGATGAACACCAATGAAATCCTGGTGACGCTGATGCTGACCTACATCGCGTCCTACCTCCTGTCCTATCTCGTGCACGGACCGTGGCGCGATCCCGATGGCTTCAACTATCCGCAGACCGCGTTGCTGCCGCCGGAAGCGATGTTCGCGCCCTTTGACTATGCCTACCGGGTCAACACTTCGATTTTCATCACCGTCGTGGCAGTGATCGCCATGTGGGTCTTCGCCGAACGAAGCTTTGCCGGATACAGGATGGCGGTCGGCGGCGCCGCCCCGCACGCCGCCCGTTACGCCGGTTTCAGCCAGGCGTCGTCAATCTGGATGGGACTGCTGGTCAGCGGCGGGGCCGCCGGTCTTGCCGGCATGGCGGAGGCGGCAGGACCGCTCGGCCAGCTATCCCCGCAGATCTCGCCCGGCTACGGATTTGCGGCCATCATCGTTGCCTTTATCGGCCAGTTGCACGCCGTCGGCATCGTTCTTGGCGGCCTGCTGCTGTCTCTCCTCTATATCGGCGGTGAATCCGTACAGATCGACCTCGGTCTCCCGGCAGCTCTGACGCGGATTTTTCAGGGCTTGCTGCTGTTCTTTCTGCTGGCCGCCGACTTCCTGATCTTCTACCGCGTCCGGGTGCTGCGGAGGGCGCATTGATGGATCTGTTCATCGCCATCGTCACCGGAACCGTCATCGCCGCCACGCCCCTTATTTTCGCCGCGCTGGGCGAACTGGTTGTCGAGAAATCCGGCGTTCTCAATCTCGGCATCGAGGGCATGATGCTGATCGGGGCGGCTGTGGCGGTGCTCGCGGTTTTTTCCGGCCTGCCGATGATCCTCGCCGTGTTCGCCGCGGCGCTGGCCGGGACGCTCTCGGCCCTGTTGTTCGGTGTGCTGGCGCTCACCTTCATGACCAACCAGTACGCAGCCGGACTGGCACTCGCCATATTCGGGTCCGGCGTGTCAGCGTTCATTGGTCGCGATTTCGGCAGCACGCCGACGGAAGCGGTGGAACCGTTGCACATCCCGATAATCAGCGATGTGCCGGTTCTGGGGCCGTTGTTTTTCCAGTACGACGCACTGGTCTACCTGTCCTTTGTCCTGTTCGGTCTGATCAGCTGGTTTCTCTATCGCACCAAGGGCGGGCTGATTGTCCGCACGGTGGGCGAATCGCCGCAGTCGGCCCACGCCATCGGCTACAACGTGATTGCCATCCGTTATCTTGCGGTGATGTTCGGCGGCGCCATGGCCGGTCTCGGTGGTGCCTATCTGTCGATTGCCTACACACCGCTATGGGTGGAAAACATGACCGCGGGGCGCGGTTGGATCGCCCTGGCGCTGGTCGTGTTCGCGACCTGGCACCCGACCCGCGTGGTGCTCGGCGCCTGGCTGTTCGGCGGCATGACAATCCTGCAGTTGCAGGCGCAGGCAAGCGGTTTCCAAATGCCGTCCGAGGTGCTCTCGTCCCTGCCCTATGCGGCAACAATCGTCGTTCTGGTCATCATCTCGCGCAACCGCCAAATGCTGGCCATCAATTTTCCGGCGTCCCTGGGGAAGCCGTTCCGTCCACGCGGCTAGCGCGGCTAACAATGAACACCTTGATTCAACGGCTCGCGTTAGCGCCCTGATAGTCTTCAGCTTCTTTCGGGCGGCGGCCCCTCGTCAAAACCGACGAAAACCCTCACCGTTCGCGAGTCGGCAATGGGAATCGTCACGTCCGATTTGCTGAACAGGAACTGGGTCGACGGATTGCCGTCGGGTAACGTCGTTTCAAATTCGCTGAGGTCGGAATAGATCACCCTGTTGCTGCGGTTTTCGACGACGGCAACCCGTACCGGCAGGGAGATCGGGCCAGGTTTGCCGGCCGGACCGGCGGCAGCTCTTCCGGCAACCACGACGTTGATGGTCATCTGATCCCCGGTGATCGAGCATTGTCGGGTCGTATCGGCGATCGCGGCCTGGAAGAGGATCTTCTCGGGATCGTCTTGGCCACCACGCTCGTATTTGCGGATGTAGGCGGTGCCATCTCGCAGAGTGACCCTCGGGCAATTGCCTTGGACGATCTGTGTGCCGGTCTGCTGGTCGGCGCCCGTCTCGGTATTCCCGTCGTTGCCGGCGTTCTGTCCGAGCTGCAGCGCTCCGACGCCGTTTGACGAGTTGCACCCGGCCACAAGGGCCGCGCAAGCGACGGCGGCGAGAACGCGTGTTGTATTGAATGCCACGATGTCCCATCCCTCTGATATGTAGCGCCAGCCCCACTATAGATTAAGCTGGACGAATTTATGGTCGTCCCAATTCGGACTTCCACGGGTCTGGGCGATGTTCTATACCAGCGCGACATTTCACCTCAACATCTTTACCCGACCTGACAGGATTTGACCGTGGAATACATCTCGACGAGGGGTGAGGCCCCCGTTCTGGGTTTCAGTGACGCCCTTCTCACCGGTCTGGCTCGCGATGGCGGCCTCTACCTTCCGGTCGAGTGGCCACAACTGACGCGCAAGGACATCCGCGGCTTGCGCGGCAAGTCCTACCAGGCCATTGCCTTTGACATTCTCTATCCCTTCGTCGAAGGCGATATTGCCGCTGATGACTTTCGCACCATGATCGACGGGGCCTACGGTAGCTTTCGCCACCGCGCGATTGTCCCGCTGGTGCAGTCAGGCGACAACAGCTTCATCATGGAGTTGTTCCACGGACCGACGCTCGCCTTCAAAGACGTCGCGATGCAGTTGTTGGCCCGCTTGATGGATCATGTACTGCGCCAGCGCGGCCAGCGGGCGACGATCGTCGGCGCGACATCAGGTGACACCGGCGGTGCGGCCATCGAAGCCTTCGCCAATCGCGACAATAGCGACATTTTCATCCTGTTTCCGAACCATCGCGTGTCGCCGGTGCAGCAACGTCAGATGACCACGTCCGGTGCCGCCAACGTTCGGGCGCTGGCGATCGAAGGCAATTTCGACGATTGCCAGAACTTCGTCAAAGCGATGTTCAATCACACCGAGTTTCGCGACCGCGTGCAGCTTTCCGGGGTGAATTCGATCAACTGGGCCCGTGTCATGGCCCAGATCGTCTATTACTTCACGACTGCCGTGTCCCTCGGCGCACCCGACCGCAAGGTTTCCTTCACCGTGCCCACCGGTAACTTTGGCGATATCTTCGCCGGCTATTGCGCCAAGCGCATGGGCCTGCCGGTCTCCAAGCTGGTGGTTGCCACCAACGAAAACGACATTCTGGCGCGGGCTCTGAGAACCGGGCGCTACGAAATGCGCGACGTGGTGGCCACGACGTCGCCGTCGATGGACATTCAGATCTCGTCGAATTTCGAACGTCTGCTGTTCGAGGCGACAGGCCGGGACGCGGCGGCGGTGCGCTCAAGCATGGCCAACCTGGCACAATCGAAGAGTTTCACCATCGAAGGTGCCGCCCTGAAGACCATGCGCAAAGACTTTGCCGCCGGCCGGGCAACCCAAAAACACGCCGCTGCCGCCATCCGCGACATGCTCGAGGCCAACAGCTACCTGCTCGACCCGCATACGGCCACGGGTATCCATGTCGCGCAGCGTTTTGAAAAACCGCGCGCCCCCATGATCACGCTCGCGACCGCGCACCCGGCGAAATTCCCGGCAGCAGTAAAATCAGCCTGCGGTATTGACCCGGCACTCCCGGCGTGGCTCTCTGATCTTATGCGTCGGGAGGAGTTGTTTGACGTGTTGCAGCCGGACCTCGACGAGATCGAGACCTATATTGCCGGCTACGCACGCGCAGCAAGATGATAAATCGGGAAGACATATGACAGTAGAGTGCACCCGCCTGAAGAGCGGGCTGACAGTAGTCACCGAAACCATGCCGCACCTCGAAAGCGCCGCACTCGGCGTCTGGCTCAAATCGGGATCGCGCGACGAAGGATCCGGCGAGCACGGCATTGCGCATCTTCTGGAGCACATGGCGTTCAAGGGAACGCACCGCCGGACAGCGCGGCAGATAGCCGAGGAGATCGAGAATGTCGGCGGCGAAGTCAATGCGGCGACGTCGGTCGAAACAACCGCCTACTACGCGCGCATCCTCAAGGATCATGTGCCCCTGGCCATCGACCTGCTGGCCGATATCCTGACCGATTCCGTGCTTGATGAGGCCGAGTTAAGCCGTGAAAAACATGTGATCCTGCAGGAAATCGGCGCCGCACAGGACACACCCGACGACGTCGTGTTCGACAAGTTCTCGGCAACTGCGTTTCGTAACCAGACCATTGGCCGTCCGATCCTCGGTACGCCCGAGACCGTGCAATCATTCACGCCAGACCAGATCCGTCGATTTATGAATCGCAACTACACCGCCGACCGGATGATTATCGTCGCCGCAGGTGCTGTCGATCATGGCATGCTGGTGCGGCTGGTCGAGGAGCGTTTCGCAGCGGTTCCCCCGGCCAGCAATGAGCACACCGAGCCCTCGCCGGCCCAGTATACGGGCGGCGACTATCGCGAAAAACGCGATTTGATGGATGTCCAGTTGCTGATCGGCTTCGAAGGGCGGGCTTATCACGTGCGCGACTTCTACGCCTCGCAGATCCTCGCCAATGTCCTTGGCGGCGGCATGTCGTCGAGGCTGTTCCAGGAGATCAGGGAACATCGCGGGCTTTGCTACTCGGTTTATGCGCTCCACTGGGGGTTTTCGGATACCGGCATTTTCGGTGTGCATGCGGCAACCGGCGAAGAAGACATACCGGAACTCGTACCGGTTATCGTCGACGAACTGCGCAAGGTCGCGGATTATGTTGATCAGAGCGAGATCGAACGCGCACGTGCGCAATTCCGTGCGGGCCTGTTGATGGCCCATGAGAGCCCGGCCGCCAGGGCCAGCCAGATCGCCCGTCAGATGTTGCTTTTCGGACGACCCATACCAACCGAAGAACTGATGGAACGTCTATCCAATATCACGCCACAGCGCTTGACCGATCTGGCCGGCCGACTGTTTTTCGACACGCCTTTGACCATGTCGGCGGTCGGACCGCTCGACAGACTGAAACCGCTTGACGAAATTGCCGCCGACCTTACCGGAAGCGGCTTACGCCGGGCGGCTGCGGGATAAGCGTGTCGGCGCTCCGTCTGCTTTCGCGGCGGCAGAACACCCCGAACCTGCAGGGTGAGGGGGTCTATCTTCGCTTTCCCCTCAGACGCGATTACCGGGAATGGGCCGCCGTGCGCGGCGCCAGCCGTTCTTTTTTGGAACCGTGGGAGCCGACCTGGCCATCCGATGACCTGACCCGCCGGTCGTTCTTTCGCCGTATCGGCCGTTATGAGCAAGACTATGCCGCCGGCACCGCCGTACCGCTGTTTCTGTTCAGCGCCGACGATGACCGGCTTATCGGCGGGCTCAATATCGGCAATATCCGCCGCGCCGCGGCGCAGAGTTGCATGATCGGTTACTGGATGGCGGAGGACAGCGCCGGACGCGGTTTGATGCTGGCCGGCCTGCGGGCAGCCATCCCGTTCATCTTCGGAACCATGAGGTTGCACAGGATCGAGGCTGCCTGTATTCCGGACAACAAGCGTTCCGTCCGGCTCCTTGAAAAGGCCAATTTTCGGTACGAGGGCTATTTGAGAGGCTATCTGAAAATAAATGGCGAATGGCGGGACCACCATCTCTACGCTCTGCTCGACAGCGATACGGCACATGGCGAGGCAAAACCGGTCAGGCCGCGTCAGGCCAGCGAAACGTGACTGACACCATGATCGGCCGTCCTGCCTGCCTGCGAATTCCCGTGCGGTTGCTGGTTCTCAGCCTGTTTGCCTGGATTGCATTGGTTCTGGCCAGTGCTCTGGCGCCGGCCGCCGAACCGGTCAAGATATCGCGCGACGACACGGCGCTCGATCTGACGGCCACGACGGAGGTCAACCAGCAACGCGGCAGCGCCTTTCAGACCTCCACGGCGCCCGACGCGGATGGCATCGTGCGCCGCATTGAAGTGCGTGCGAGTTCGCCTGGCCATACCGGCGACTGGGCGGTGTTCGCACTGGCCAACGTTTCCGATGAACAGCTGGACCGGCTCATCGTCGCACCGCATTTTCGACTGGTCGATTCCGGTCTCTTCTGGCCCGACCTCGGGTCCCAGCGGATCGCCTCAATCACCCCCAGCGAGGGCTTCGCGCTGGATCGCTTGCCCAGCGACGATGCGGACGTCTTTCTGCTGACTCTCAATCCGGGTGCCATCATTACCTTCGTGGCCGAGCTGTCTTCGCCTGATCTGCCGCAAATCTATTTGTGGGAGCCGGAGGCCTATAAGGACACGATCAACTCCTTCACGTTGTACCGCGGTATCGTCCTGGGCATCGCCGGACTGCTCGCGGTTTTTTTGACGATCCTGTTCGTGGTCAAGGGCACGTCGGTGCTGCCGGCCACCGCCGCCCTCGCCTGGGCAGTGCTGGCCTATATCTGCGTGGATTTCGGCTTCCTGTCCAAACTGGTGCAGACCACACCGACGGACGAACGGATATGGCGGGCCGGCACCGAAATCACTCTGGCGGCCGGCCTGGTCATTTTTCTGTTCACCTACCTGAACCTCAACCGCTGGCACACCAATCTCAGCTTCGCGACGCTCACCTGGATCGTCGGACTGGCGATCCTGTCCGGCGTTGCCATTTACGATCCGGCGATCGCCACGGGCATCGCGCGGTTCTCGTTCGCCGCAACTGTCATGGCCGGTACCGGCCTGATCGCCTATCTGGGGCTGAACCGGTTCGACCGGGCAATCATGCTGATCCCGACCTGGGTGCTGATCATCTGCTGGATCTTCGGTGCATGGCTCACCGTGACGGGACAATTGGCCAATGACATCGTGCAACCGGCACTGGGCGGCGGTCTCGTTCTGATCGTGCTGCTGATCGGCTTTACGGTGATGCAACATGCCTTCGCCGGCGGCGGCGCGCACCAGGGACTGTTCAGCGATCTGGAGCGACAGTCGCTGGCGCTCACCGGCTCCGGAGATATCGTTTGGGACTGGGACGTCTCGCGCGACCGCATCGTTACCATGCCCGATGTCAGCCGGCAGTTGGGCTTGACACCCGGCAGCATGTTCGGGCCGGCCCGCAATTGGGTGCCGCGCATACATCCGGACGACCGCGATCGGTTTCGCACGACGCTCGACGTCGTGCTCGAGCACCGGCGCGGCCGGATCAATCATCAGTTTCGCATTCGTGCCGAGGATGGCCACTACCATTGGCTGACCTTGCGGGCCCGCCCAGTGGTCGGATCCGATGGCGAGGTGATACGCTGCGTCGGCACGCTGATCGACGTGACCGAGCAGAAAAGCTCGGAAGAGCGGCTTTTGCATGACGCGGTGCACGACAATCTGACCGGGCTGCCCAATCGCGAGCTGTTCATCGACCGGCTCGATGCGATCATCGCCCTGGCAAGCGCCGAGGAAGCGGTGCGGCCGACGATTTTCGCGATCGACATCGACCGCTTCAAGCAGGTCAACGATGAACTCGGCATCTCGGCCGGCGACACCATTCTGCTGACCATCGCGCGGCGCCTCAAACGACTGTTGAAGCCACAGGACACACTGGCGCGCATCAGCGGCGACCAGTTCGGTCTCATCCTCCTGTCGGAGCAGGAATCCGCCAAGGTCGCGGCCTTCGCCGAAGGCATTTCCAAGGCGATTATGGTACCGATCAATTTCGGCCAGCAGGAGATCATTCTCACGGCGTCGATCGGCTTGGTGACCTGGGTCGACGAGATGGCATCGCCACTGGAACTGGTCAAGGATGCCGAACTGGCGATGTTCCAGGCCAAGCGTGTCGGCGGCAACCGCATTGAACCATTCCGGCCGGCCTTCCGAGCCGCCGGCGCCGACCGGCTGCAGATCGAATCCGATTTGCGGCGGGCGCTCGAGCGCAACGAAGTGACCATGGTCTATCAGCCGATCGTTGATATCGAGACCGCCGAGATCGCCGGATTCGAAGCCTTGATGCGCTGGGAACATCCGCGCAAGGGCAACATCCCGCCGTCCGAGTTCGTTCCGATCGCGGAGAACTCGGACCTCATCAATCAGCTCGGCATGTATGCCCTCCAGCAGGCCTGTGAGGACGTCACCTCCTGGTACCGGGCACTTGGACAGATCCCCGTCTTCATGTCGGTCAATCTGTCCAGCGCCCAGTTGTTGCGCAATGAACTCTACACCGACATTCGCGCGATCCTGACCAAAACCGGCTGCAAACCTCACAACCTCAAGCTCGAGCTCACGGAATCGGTTGTGATGCACAATCCCGAGCAGGCCTCACGGGTTCTGGACCGGCTGAAGGATATCGGCGTACAACTGGCCCTCGACGATTTTGGGACCGGGCACTCGTCCCTATCCCATCTGACACGGTTTCCGTTCGATACGATCAAGATCGACCAGTCACTGGTGCGCGACACCAGCGAGAAACAGCTGGTGTTGTTGCGCTCCATCGTCTCGATGGCCCGTGAACTCGAGATGAGCATTATTGCGGAAGGCGTGGAGACGGAGGAGGACGCCGAGGAACTCGTCGAGCTCGGCTGTCAGTATGCACAGAGTTTCCTGTTCGGCCCGCCGATCAGCTCCGCAGCGGTGTTGAAACTGCTGCGTGAACACTTCCCGCTCATGTGAGGGAGAGCACCGCTTCAGGCCTGCCCGCTGTCGCTCGACAGCATTGCGGGATCGATTCCCATCGAGGCAAAAGCGCTATGATACTTTGCCTCAAAATCATCGTCGAAAATGATGTCCTGGCTCGCCGGGCATGTCAGCCAGCCATTGGCACTGACTTCGTTCTCCAACTGTCCGGCGCCCCAGCCGGAATACCCGAGCATCATGATCGCGCGCTGCGGCCCCCGGCCAAGCGTGATGGCGCGCAGAACATCCACCGTGGCCGTCAGGCATATGTCGTCCGATATCGGCAATGTCGATTCGCTCTGATAGTCATCGGAATGAAGGACGAAGCCACGGCCCTGGTCGACCGGACCACCGCACTGAACCCGCATATCGGACGCCTGATCCGGCAGTCCGTCCAGATCATCCGATCCGATCAGTTCCAGCTGCACCATCAGTTCGGCAAACGACAATGATTTGGGCCGGTTCAGAATAAAACCGATGGCGCCGTCGCTTGTGTGCGCGCAAACGTAGATAACCGTCCGGGAGAAGTTGCTGTCCTCCAGCCCCGGCATGGCGAGTAGCAGTTGGCCGTCCAGACAGCCCCTTTCCCCCTCGCCCAACAGGCTCTTGCGCAAAATGTCCATGCCGCAGCTTAGAGCAAGAACGGCGCCGTGGAAACCGCTGCTTTTTGCAGCCTGAAGGTCTCCACATGACCGGGATGTCAGGATCACCGGAAAATGATGTCCAACGGCCCCGTCGTGACTGGAATCAGCTGCAACGCGGCGATAGGTTCCGGACCATGAAACAAAAAGTGAAGTCTCAGCGCCCGCTATTCAGGCGTGGCCTTGTCGGCGCAACAGCATGTGTGATGCTGCTGGGCACCGTGAGTTACGCCCATGCGGCATCCAGCGAATGGGTCGAAACCGAAGGCGGCCGCATTCGCCTGACCACACTGGCGCCCAACGACGAGGGTGTCATCCGGGGCATCCTGGATATCGATCTGTCGCCGGGCTGGAAGACCTATTGGCGCGATCCGGGCGATGCCGGCGTGCCGCCTTCCATCGGCATCGATGCCAGCGTCAATGTGAAGGATCTGCAGCTGGATTTCCCGCCGCCGGAACGCATCGATGACGGCTACTCGATATGGGCCGGCTATTCCTATCCGGTCGCCCTGCCGATCACCCTCACACAGGATCGCCCGGGCGACGCGAGCAGGCTGGAAGCAGACGTCTTTCTCGGTCTCTGCGAGACCATCTGCATCCCCTTCAAAACGCGGCTGAGCGTCGAGATCGATCCCGACGAGACACCGAACAGTTTCGAGATGCGGCTCGTCGAAGACGCCCACGCGTCCCTTCCGCAAGGGCCAGAGACCGATTTCGACGTTATCGACACTGTCCTATCGGACACCGGTGACTCCCTGACATTATGGGTGACACATCCGGAATCGTCGTCGGATGCCGAGCTGTTCATAACCGGACCGATGGGCTGGTACTTTGATATTCCGAAACGGACGGATAGTGCCGACGACCGATCGGCTTTCACGATCGACATTGTCGATCGGCCCGAAGGCGGCCACTTATCCGGGCATTCACTGCGGCTTCTCGTCACGACATCCGATCGAAGCATGGAAACCGAGGTTATGGTTCCTTGATATTTTGCCGTGCCGCCTCTCGACAAGGGCGCTCCATCGGCTATCTCTAGCGGCATTGAAAACCGGCAGACAAACTGCCCAGAGAGTGCGAGAGGACCAGATCATGACAATATCCGTCGGCGACACCCTGCCAGAATTGACCCTAAAAGAAGCCACACCCGATGGCATGAACGAAGCGACGACGTCGGATATCTTCGGCGGCAAAAAGATCGTCCTGTTCGCCGTTCCAGGCGCCTTTACGGGCACCTGCACCAATACGCACCTGCCCGGGTATCTGGAAAACCGCGACGCCATTCTCGCCAAGGGCGTCGACGAGATCGTGGTTCTGTCGGTCAATGACGCTTTCGTCATGGAGGCCTGGGCCAAATCAACGGGTGGCGAGGGCAAGATCCGTTTCGTGGCGGATTGGGACGCGGCATTCACCAAGGCCGTCGGCCTGGATGCGGATCTATCCGCCGGTACGCTGGGTATCCGCTCGAGGCGCTATTCGATGATCGTCGACGACAAGGTGGTCAAGGCACTGAACATTGAAGAGAATCCCGGCGTAGCCGTAGCCTCGGGCGCCGCGGCGCTGCTTGAACAGCTTTAAGCATATGTTCCGGCGGCAAAGCCAATTGCATTGGGCTAAACCGTCGCCAGCACTGCGGTTTTTGCTTGCGGAAGGTTATCGGGTGGTTACGCTGAGCTCTTAAGGACTCGTGACCACCCGTTGGTTACCGGAATGCCGGTTTGTCCAAGGTGGCAACGGCAGTGAAAGACTCCGCAAGGTTCGGGAATACCGCAGATGATGCAGCCGGCCACCGCCTTCCGTTCCCGGTCCATAAACCTGGACATAACGGTCAGATGCACCCTGCTCTGTTCGCGGTGCACCAGGCAAAGCTCTCTTTGGGAGGGCGAAATGAAACAGTTGTCGGCGGATATCTCCCTCGATGACTATCGCAAGATCCTCGACTATTTCGATAGAGTTATATTCTGCGGCACTGTCGGGGATCCTGTATTCCACCCGAATTTCGTTCCCATGCTGGAGATGGCGCGCCTCAAGAACAGGAAAGTCGAGGTATTCACGGCAGCCAGTCACCGCCCGGAAAAATGGTTCAAGAGGGCTTTTGAGAGCAATCCGCATGCCAAATGGACGTTCGGCATCGATGGCCTGCCCTCCGACAGCCACAAGCATCGTGTCAATCAAGATGGCGAGTTTCTGTTCAAAATGATGCTGAAGGCAAAGGACCATGGCATCGAAACGGATTGGCAGCACATCGTCTTCAAGTACAATCAAGATACCATCAGCGAAGCAAAAGCCTTGGCCCTTGAGCATGATCTCAATTTGAACATCTGCATGTCCTCGCGATGGCGAGGTCCCGACGATCCGCTCAAACCCGATCCCGAGTTTATTCTCGCTCGCAGGCCTGGCAAGTACGAATATGGCGATGTCCTCGACCCCGCTTGCTTCAGCGGGCATCCGATAGGCCATAGCAGCCAGGGATACATTGTACCCTGCTGCTGGATGACCAATGTCGATGTGGAGGCTACCTTCCCGGAATTGTGCAACGAAAAAACACGCATCTCAAATGTCGAACGCATCGAAGACATTCTTCAATACTGGCACGACTACGGCGAAAAGCTCAAAAACAATACGGATCAATGCTATCTGATCTGCTGGGAAAAATGTAACAGCAAGAATACGCGGGGAAGACAGACTTACGAGAGAGTGGACAACCAGGCCAAGAAAGACAGCAGACTTGCGACGTGATCATGTCTTTGGTTTGAACGGTTCCAGTGCAAGGCGGGCGAGTTCGTCGGCTCGCTCGTTTTCCGGATGGCCGGCATGCCCCTTGACCCAGTGCCACGTCACATCGTGGCGGTCACGGGCCCGCTCCAGTTCCTGCCACAACTCGGCGTTTTTCACGGGCTTTTTGGCGGCCGTTTTCCAGCCGTTGCGCTTCCAGCCCTCGATCCAGCGATTGATGCCGTCCTTGACATAGACGGAGTCGGTATACAGATCGACCGCACAGGGCTGCTTCAGGGCATCCAACGCACGTATGGCCGCGGTCAGTTCCATGCGATTGTTGGTGGTCTCGGCCTCACCACCCGATAACTCCTTGACGGCGTCGCCGTAGCGCAGGATGGCGCCCCAACCGCCGGGCCCGGGATTGCCCGAGCAGGCTCCGTCGGTAAAGATTTCGACCCGCTTCACAGCCGCGCGCTTTCGCTCACATACCCATATTCGCCAACGCCGCCGATGGTCCGGTGGAACCGGCTGTAACGCAGAAACTCCAGCGGATCTTTCTTGATCACCATTGCGCCGTCCGGAACCGTCAGCCAATCGTAGAGCCGAGTGAGAAAAAACCGCAGGGCCGCTCCCCGGGCAAGCAGTGGCAGGTGATCGGCCTCCTCCGGTTCGAGCGGCCGCAATTCTCCATATCCGCCCAACAGGGCCACCGCTTTGGTGGCGTTGAAGGCACCATCCTTCTCGAAACACCAGGCGTTCAGGCATACGGCGATATCGTAGGCGAACAGATCGTTACAGGCGAAGTAGAAATCGATCAGTCCGGAGAGGCGGTCGCCGAGGAAAAAAACGTTGTCCGGAAACAGATCGGCGTGGATCACGCCGGCTGGCAGTTGCGACGGCCAGGCGGCCTCCAGCAAAGCCAATTCGGTTTCCACTTCACCGGCGAGCCCCGGCTCGACTTCATCGGCACGCGGTCGGCAGAGAGCCCAGAGCGGACGCCAGGAGCCGACCGACAGCGCATTCGGGCGGCGGATCGGAAAGTCGCAACCCGCCAGATGGAGTTTCGCCATTGCCCGCCCCAGTTCCCGGCAGTGCTGTGGCATCGGCCGCCTTGGCCACATACCCTCCAGGAAGGAGATCAGTGCAGCCGGGCGGCCGGCAAGCGTGCCCAGAACTTCTCCGTCGGCGCGATGCACCGGGAGCGGACAAGTCAGCCCCTTTTGCGCAAGGTGCTCCATCAGCCCCAGAAAGAACGGCAGATCGGCCGGATCGACCCGCTTCTCATAAAGGGTCAGAATGTAGGCGCCCTCACTGGTGTGCACCAGGAAATTGGAATTCTCCACACCTTCGGCGATGCCCTTGTAGGAAAGCAAATCGCCGATCCGATACGGATCGAGAAACGACCGCAACTCGGCCTCGGTGATATCGGTATAGACCGCCAAATATGTGTCCTTTTGCCGAATCGTGCGTTGGCTGTTCGCAGTCCGACCCGGTCTTCTTCACTTTATCGAGTTCAGGATGACGCGCTTGTTCCGCCATTGACGAACGCCATATCCGCCGGCGTCAGTTCTACGTCTCGAAGGTCGCGCATGACAAGGAAGTTCTCGTCTTCCTTCACCGTTTCCGCCAGTTCAATCGTCAACTCAAAGCGCTCAGCGAAAGCCTCGATAATCTCATCGACAATGATCTCGGGCGCGGAAGCGCCAGCGGACACACCGAGCGTTTGCAGCGGGATCGTGCCGATCTCCTCCCACTCGATTTCGCCGGCGCGCTGCACCAGAAAAGAACGCGCCGCGCCGGCCTTTTCGGCTACCTCCACAAGACGTTTCGAGTTGGAGGAGTTGGGCGCTCCGACCACCAGAAACAGGTCGCATCCCGGTGCCGCCGCCTTAACCGCCTCCTGACGGTTGGTGGTGGCGTAACAGATGGACTCAGCTGCCGGTGCTTGAAGGGCGGGGAACCGTTCCTGAAGGGCCCGGATGACATCTGCGGTATCGTCCACCGAAAGTGTGGTCTGGGTGACGAAACCCAGATTTTGTGGATCCTCCGGTGCAAAGCTACGGGCATCTTCCACTGTTTCCACCAGGGTGATCGCACCCGGTGGCAGTTGCCCCATGGTGCCGATCACTTCCGGGTGGCCGGCATGGCCGACCAGGATGACGTGGCGGCCGAGGCGCTGGTGGCGCATCGCCTGCTTATGCACTTTTGAGACCAGCGGACAGGTGGCGTCCAGATAGAAGAGGTTGCGTTCGCGGGCATCATCGGGAACCGATTGCGGCACGCCGTGTGCGGAGAATATCACTGGCTGGTCATAGTGTTCCGGCGGGATCTCGTGCAGCTCTTCGACAAAAACCGCACCGCGGGTTTCCAACCCCTCGACGACATAGCGGTTGTGAACGATCTCGTGCCGCACATAGACCGGAGCGCCGTATTTCTTCAACGCCAGCACGACGATCTGGATGGCACGGTCGACGCCCGCGCAGAAACCGCGTGGGCCGCACAAGCGAATGGTAAGGGGTGGCTTTGCCGCCATGGATTTGAGCTCCCGCTGATCGCTGAGACCGTTCTACGGTCTATATGGTCGATTTGAAATCGATTCCGATACTTTGAACCAATTTATCCGCTCGAGCGCGCGCGTCTCCAGTCGCGCCAGACAAAAACGCCGGCTATCAGGACCAGAGCCGCCGCCAGTCCGAACCAGGTGATCGCATACTCCAGATGCCGGTTCGGCAGGCTCACTCTGGTAACGCCTCCGATCGGGCCGCCCGTTGTGACCGGAGTCGCGGCAAGATCAACAAAAAACGGCACCACTGTCTCGTTCTGCAGATTCATCGCCTCGGCCATGCCGCCGAAATCCTTCCAGTACCAGATCCGGTCCTCAGGCGCGTTGTCTGGAAGCATCCAACCCGGCTTGTCATGCAGCGGATTGCGGGCCAGGCCCCGCAGGTCCTGGACGCCGGCAACGGGCTGCCAGGGACGGTTCCCCGGCTCCTTCAGCGCGTATGGGACAAATCCTCGGTTGACGATGACGACGCGGCCATCCCGGAGCTGCAGCGGTGCATAGACGTACCAACCCGATTGGCCGTCATGGGTGGCCAGGAAATGCTGTTCTTCGGCGTGCCGAAACGTCCCGTCCAGACGCACCGGCAAATAGTCCACATCGGCGGTTTGCTGCCATTGGGTGACGGCTGTCTGAAGCGCCACCGGCGATGACTGGATCCGCTGCTCAATCGATGCCAGCAGCCCTTCCTTCCAGTGAAGACGCTGCACCTGCCAATTACCCAGGGCGACCAATACGGCGAGTGAGATGATGACGGATACAAAAAATGCAAATCCGAGCCGGCGTGGTTTTGGCCTGCCTGCCGCATCAGTCATGATCGATTTCACCCTCGTGGGCATTGTGGTGAAACTGCATGTTGATGAGCACACCCTTAAGTGCGCGCAAGCTCCACAGGCACAGGATGATGGCCAGTGGTATCCACAAAAGCAGGTGCAGCCAAAGCGGCGGGCCGTAAGCGACCTCGACCCACAGCGCCAGGCCGACAATCAGGAAGCCGATCAACAGAATGACGAATACGGCGGGGCCATCGCCGGAATCGGCGAACCCGTAATCCAGTCCACAATGCGAGCAGCGGCTGTCGAGCGACAGGTAACCGTTGAAGAGCCGGCCCTCACCACAACGCGGACAGCGTCCCCGCAAGCCGCTGGTGATAGGGTTGACCGGAGGAACCGCTTCTGAATCGCTGTTGCCCATATCATCCGCTCTAACAAAAGAGGCGCCGGCAATGCTGCCGCCGCCCCCGGGATCCTTTGTCGACCGATTTGGTCTCGCCCGCGTTCCTATAGGTGCGCGATCTCCGCGCCCCAAGAGGCCCAGATATAGATGCTGAAGAACAGGAACAGCCAGACAACGTCGACGAAGTGCCAGTACCAGGCCGCGGCTTCGAAACCGAAATGCTGTTTCGGCGTGAAGTCGCCGACCGCGGCACGCAGCAGGCAAACAATCAGGAAGATCGTGCCGACTAGGACATGGAAGCCGTGGAAACCGGTCGCCATGAAGAAGGTCGCACCGTAGATCGAATCCCTGAAGGCGAACGGCGCGTGGAGGTATTCATAAACCTGCACGAACGAGAACAGGACACCCAGAATGACCGTCAGCACCAAGCCGTAAACCAACCCGCGCCGGTCGTCGTGCAGCAGGGCATGGTGCGCCCATGTCACCGTCGTACCCGACAACAGCAGAATGATGGTGTTGTAGAGCGGCAGATGCATCGGATCGAGCACCTCGATCCCCACCGGAGGCCACTGGCCGCCGGTGTGTTCGACGCGCGCCACCTGGGCTGCTTCGCCGGCAAAGATGCTGGCATCGAAGAACGCCCAGAACCAGGCCACGAAGAACATCACCTCGGAGGCGATGAACATGATCATGCCGTAGCGAAGGTGCAGCGATACGACCGGCGTATGGTACCCCTCATGGGCTTCCTTGATGCAATCCGACCACCAGGCAAACATCGTGTAGAGGACAATCACCAGCCCGATGAAGAACAACCACGGATTGGCGAGGTCCAAACCGAACATGATGAAGGAGTCGCCGGCCGAATAGCGCATGAGCGCGATGCCGCCAAACGCCATGATCAGCGCCCCGACGGAGCCGATAAACGGCCACGGACTCGGATCTACAAGGTGATAATCATGATGTTTCTGATGCGCTTCAGCCATGCTCTAATCCCCGAATAATCCTGGTCCCGAAACACCGAGCCCCGCGGCCGGCCGTCATAATTTGTCCGATCCGTCGTCAACCGTGGCGGCCGCCGCCAGCGGTTCTTTGTCGAGCGGGAAAAACGTGTAGGACAGAGTGATCGTGTTGATGTTCATCGTCTCCGGTGCATCGACGATGGCCGGATCGACAAAAAACACCACCGGCATGTCCATGCTCTCGCCGGGCTGCAACTCCGTCTCCACGAAACAAAAACAGTCGATTTTGTTGAAATAGGCACCTGCGGCCTGGGGTGTCACATTAAAGGTCGCCTGCCCCATGCTCGGCCGCTTGCCGGTGGCAACGGCGCGATAGGAGGCTTGCCCGGTCTCGCCAATCCGAAGCTCCACCGAACGCTGGACAGGCTTGAAGTCCCAATCGAGAGCCCCGGAAGTGTTGGCGTCGAAACGCACGGTGATAGTGCGGTCGAGGATGACGTCGGAATACTGCTCCGCCCTTTGGGTGGTGCCCCCGTATCCGGTCACCTGACAAAACAATTCGTAGAGCGGAACGGCAGCAAAAGAAACGCCGACCATCGTCAGGACTCCGGTCACACACAATGCCGCAATGCGACCGTTCGACCTGCGCCGTTCGCCATTCTCCGATTCGTCGAGTCGTGTTTCCATGATGTTCGCCTAGATCGCCCTGTCCAGAATTGCCGGTCCGAATTTCACCAGTGTCGCGATGTAGAACAGGACAACCAGTCCGGCCAGAGCAATCGCCAGAGCGATCGAACGCCGCCGGCGCGTCCGCTTCTGCGCCTCTGAAAGCTCCAAGGTCTCGTGCATTGTCGTCATACTCCGACGCGGGCCAGCGTCCCGTCGACCAAAAGCATCGCGAATACTGCAAACAGATAAACCAGCGAGAAGCGGAACATCGTCTTCGCCGGTTTCATGGTCGTATCGGTCTCCGACATGCGAAGAACCTGGAAGGCGCGCAAGACAAAGAGGCCGCCGAGGCCAGTGGCCAGAACGCCATACACGAGGCTGGCAAACCCGAGGGCATAGGGCAGCACACCGGTCACGGCGGTTGCTGCCGCGTAGATCACGATCTGCCGCTTCGTGGAGGCAATGCCGGCCACGTTCGGCAACATCGGGATTCCCGCCTTGCCATAGTCCCCCTGTTTGAACAGCGCCAGCGCCCAGAAATGCGCTGGCGTCCACAGGAAGATGATCAGGAACAGGACGATGCTCTCGAGCGACACCGTTCCGGTCACGCATGTCCAACCGATCATCGGTGGAAAAGCGCCAGCCGCACCGCCGATCACGATGTTATGTGGCGTCGAACGCTTGAGCCACATGGTGTAGATGATCACATAAAAGAATATCGTGAAGGCCAACATGGCGGCCGACAGCCAGTTGACGAGCGTGCCCATGGTGAGCACGGAAAAGGCGGCCAGCACGAGCCCGAAAGAGAGCGCCTCCTCGCGGCTGACGCGGCCGGTCGGAATCGGCCGCTTTGACGTGCGCGACATGACAGCGTCTATGTCGGCGTCGTACCACATGTTGAGGGCACCGGCGGCCCCTGCCCCGACAGCGATGCACAGAATAGAGACGGTCGCCAGGAACGGGTGCAGCGACCCGGGCGCGATGATGAGACCGACGGCGGCCGTGAAGACGACAAGCGACATGACGCGCGGCTTCAGAAGCGCGAAGTAATCCCCGGGACCGGCCTCGGAGATCCCGAACGTCTTCTCTTCACTCGCCTGTCTTTTGTCAACTAATGCCATGGTTCCGAGTCTTGTCCATGCCGGCCGCCAAACGGCGGCCCGGTCTCATCTGCTATTTGATGCGCGGCAGCTGTTCCCACTGGTGGAACGGCGGCGGCGAGCTGAGTTTCCATTCCAGCGTCGTCGCACCCTCTCCCCACGGATTGGCGCCCGCTTCTCGCTTCCTGGAGAATGCCTCCCAAACTCCATAGAGGAACACTAACACACCGATTGCCGAAATATAGGATCCGTAGGATGAAATCGCATTCCAGCCGGCATAGGCATCCGGGTAGTCGATGTAGCGGCGCGGCATACCGGCCAGTCCGAGGAAATGCTGCGGGAAGAACACCAGATTCACGCCGATGAACATGATCCAGAAATGCAACCGGGCAACCGTCGAGTTGTACATGTAGCCGGTCATCTTCGGGAACCAGTAGTACCAGCCGGCGAAAATGCCGAACACGGCCCCGAGTGACAGAACGTAGTGGAAGTGGGCGACAACGTAGTAGGTGTCATGCATGGCGCGGTCGAGGCCGGCATTGGCCAGTTGCACGCCCGTCACGCCACCGACCGTGAACAGGAAGATGAAGCCCAGCGCCCACAGCATCGGTGTGCGGAACGTCAGCGATCCGCCCCACATTGTGGCAATCCACGAGAAAATCTTCACCCCGGTCGGCACGGCAATCACCATCGTCGCGAAGACGAAGTAGCGCTGCGTGTCGAGAGACAGGCCAACGGTGTACATGTGGTGCGCCCACACGATGAAACCGACCGCACCGATGGCGACCATGGCATAGGCCATGCCCAGATAGCCGAACACCGGCTTGCGCGAGAAGGTCGCCACGATGTGGCTGATGATGCCGAACGCAGGCAAAATCAGAATATAGACCTCGGGATGTCCGAAGAACCAGAACAGGTGCTGGAACAGGATCGGGTCGCCACCGCCCTCAGGCGTGAAGAAAGAGGTGCCGAAGTTGCGGTCCGTCAGCAGCATGGTGATGCCACCGGCCAGAACCGGAAGCGACAGCAGCAGCAGGAACGCCGTAACCAGCACCGACCAGGCGAACAGCGGCATCTTGTGCAGCGTCATGCCCGGCGCCCGCATGTTGAAGATGGTGGTGATGAAGTTAATGGCACCGAGGATCGACGAGGCACCGGCGATGTGCAGCGACAGGATAGCGAAGTCCATGGCCGGTCCCGGCTGACCGGTGGTCGACAATGGCGGATAGATGGTCCAACCGCCGCCGACACCGTAGGCACCGGCCGGCCCTTCCACGAACATGGAAAGCAGCAGCAGGATGAAGGCCGGCGGGAGCAGCCAGAAAGAGATGTTGTTCATCCGTGGAAACGCCATGTCGGGCGCGCCGATCATGATCGGAACCATCCAGTTGGCGAAACCACCGATCAGCGCCGGCATCACCATGAAGAAGATCATGATGAGGCCGTGTGCCGTGGTGAACACATTGTACATGTGCTTGCCGCCGTCGATGGCGGCATCTCCGTCGAAGCCGTAAACCATCGAGGCCAGGCCATGGAAAATCTGGATGCCCGGTTCGGCGAGTTCCCATCGCATGAAAATCGACATCGCACCGCCGATGACCCCTGCGATGATCGCAAATATCAGATACATCGTTCCGATATCTTTGTGGTTGGTCGAATAGACCCACCGGGTCCAGCCATACGGCCTGTGCTCGTGCGAATCGTGCGCGGTGGCGGATTCAGCCATTGGCTCTTACTCCTCGATCATCTGGCCGCCGGTGGCAGCGACTTTGACGGTTGATCCGGTGCCCTCGACGGAAGCCATCAACTGCTTGTTGGCAGCCTCCAGATCGTCTGCGGCGGTCGCAAGCCAGGCGCCATACTGCTCGGCCGACACGACCCGAATGGCGATCGGCATATACGCATGGTCCTTGCCACACAGCTCCGAACACTGGCCATAGTAGAGACCCTCGCGCTCTGCCTTGAACCAGATTTCGTTGAGCCGTCCGGGAATCGCGTCCATCTTGAGACCGAAAGCCGGCATGGCAAATGCGTGGATCACGTCAGCGGCGGTGACCAGAACCCGTACCGTCATATCAACCGGAACGACGAGTTCATTGTCGACCGCCAGCAGGCGTGGGTATTTGGCCTTGTCTTCCTTGCCGTAAGCTTCCCGATCATTTTCCGTCAGCATGATGGAGTCGAAAGAAACCGCCTCTTCCACGTCATATTCGTAACCCCAATACCACTGATACCCGGTGGCCTTGACCGTCAGCTGCGGCTCGTCCGGCGGCGTATACTGTGCCGTCAGCAATTGGAACGAGGGGATCGCCAGAAACAGCAGAATAATCACCGGCCCAACCGTCCAGATCACCTCGATGGTCGTGTTGTGGCTGGTCTTGGACGGATTGGGATTGGATCCGGCCCTGAAACGCAGGATCACAATGGCAAGCAACGCTAGAACGAGCAGGCTAATCGGTACGATGAAGTACAATGTGTAATCATTGAACCATATGATTTCACGCATGATTTCGGTCGCAGCCGGCTGCAGGCCGATCTGCCAGTCCACAGGCTGCTCGGCCCATGACTGCGTTGCCGTCAGCAACGCGCCAAATGCGGCCGGTACGGCATAACGCGCAAATCTCACCATCTATCTCCCTCGAGCCATGGCACCTGGTTGATACGAAATAGTCCAGTCCCCCGTGCTGACTGCGCTTCAAACCACAGTTTAGGACGGTTCGCAACTGAGCGACAGGAGTTTGGCTGCGACATTTTACGCACGCAACCGGTCAACGCGTTTTGCGACGCCGGTTCCATGATCGATGTCGAAGCGGCTTGCGAAAAATCCATGCGATCGGCTGCAACCACTTTGATTGTCGCCGCATTTGCATCGTTAGGTGATATCGATCTGCCTTGAGCCGCCAGTTGCCCACTTTTGAAATCCGCCCCCGTTCCTTCACAATACGCCAACTGATTCGCATCGTGCCGGAGCCGAAATGCTGCACAATCCATTCGCCGGGCCATTCGCCGGGCCATTTGCCGGGCTGACAATCCCGTCCCTCGCACTCTCTCTGGTGATTGCCGTCACTGGACTTGCGACACAGTCGCACGCCCAACAGCCGGGGACCGTGCGTTCAAATCATGGGGCCTGGTCTATTGTTTGCGATCAACCGGCGGGTGCCGCCGGCGAGCAATGTGCCCTGATGCAGAACGTGATTGCCGAAGACCGGCCGGAGGTCGGCTTGTCCGTCGTCGTTCTGAAAACCGCCGACAACCAGGCTCGGGTGCTGCGCGTTCTGGCACCGCTGGGCGTGCTGTTGCCCAACGGATTGGGTCTCAACGTCGACGGCAAGGATATCGGACGGGCCTATTTCGTACGCTGCTTCACGGATGGGTGTTATGCCGAAGTGATCCTTGAGGACACGCTTCTGGACACCCTTCGGACCGGTGGGATGGCGACGTTCATCGTTTTTCAGACGCCCGAGGAAGGGATCGGTATACCGGTCGATCTGACCGGTTTCACGGACGGGTTCGCTGCCCTACCCTGACGCGGGTTATCTAAAGCCGAGGAAACGCAACCGGTCGAGAATCTGCTTGAACTCCTCGGCGTCCCTTGCGGGCGGCAGATCGGATCCCTCAATGTAAGTGCCGCCGGCGACAAACACATTGACGCCCTGCTGCGCGTCCGGCTCCCCAAGATAGTGATAGCCGCCATCGGCGGCCTGCTGCAATCGTGCCTGGAGCAAAGGAAATGCGTAGCTGTCCGCCGCGTAGGATGTGGCGCAGTCATCACAGGATTCACCGGTCGGATAATCCTCGATGATGCCGAACATGTAGCGCTTCATTGCCAGGTTCACCATGCTCGCGTAGGCCGCAACCGCCGCAGCATGACGCTCAGGCATGGATTCGGAGGCAGTTGCGGCAATGACTCTGCTGTGGTCGAAAACCACTGCTGTCCGGGATATCGAGGTCTCAAACAGCCGTACCCGCTCGACGCCGGTCCAGTCGGGATCGGCTTCCTTGACCGGCTTTGCCAGGCGTTGACGGATATCGCGGTGAGCTTGCCGAAGCCGCCCCAATGCATCGTTGGCGTCAGGGTCTGAAAGCGGTAAACCGCTGTCGACGAAGGCCGTATCGAACGCATCGAGCGCGGTGAGCACAGCCGGCACCTGGCCGGCTTCGACGAACTGTGTGTTGGCGACATCGAGCAAGCCGCGCGGCTGATCGCGGAATGTCACGAGGTGGCCTGTAAAGGGCACCACGTCCTCGTCATCGCAGAGCTGACCGGCGCCCAGGCCGGTACAATTGAAAACGATTGGTGCCGATACCGTGTCGAAGGACCGAACGGATACGCCCGTCTGCAACGGAATGCCCCAATCGCGAAGTGTCTGAGACAGCAGCCGGTTGAAGGGCCGGACGTTCATGTAGAACAACTGCGTCATGGACCATTTATGGACGTTGTTGTTGATCCTGACGTTCATTCTAACCGCCGGCGGAATTTCACCCAGCTCGATCAACTCCTGGGTGGGCGCGCTGGTGGAGGTAGCGAATACCGGTAGCAGCTCGGCCTCGTACTGGGGAAAGGCGGGGTTCCGCCCTAGCGAGATGTCCCTGTAGAACCGGTAGGAATCGAGAAAACTCTGCTTCTGGATCACGTTGCGGCCGAACAACACGGGCTCAAACAGGCCGCCGGCGTTGTCGGACGTGATCCCTTCGCTGCGCTCGGCGACCATTTCGACAGACCCGACAAGACCGGGCTGTTCTTTCCGCAGCTGATGGAGATGGTAGGCGCACATCTGACCGACGATACCCGCCCCGATGATGACGACGTCAGCGCCGCGAAACGCGGACCAGGCGCCGGCAAGCCGCTGCTCGAGCAATTGTACCGCCTGCTTCGACGTCCCGGGCGCCAGGGTCCAGCCCGAGCCGCCATGGCCGTAACAGTGGACAACGGCCTTGCCATCGCGGTCCTCCGCCTCGACGCGAATGCCGCCAATGCGCACCGGTCGCTGGCAAACAATCTCTTCATTCACATAGCTGAGGTCGTGGTCGCGGCCAACGCGCAGTGGCAGCAACCGAGCTTCCGAGGGGGCGGCGAATGTCTTGAACGTGGAGGCCGACGCATCTCGCGACACAAATCCCGGCATCATGGCCGCGGCAGCCGCCTTGAGAAACGGCCGTCGCGCGACCATCCGTTGCAGAAGCGTCATTTAGTCCTCTTGGTCCCTTTGGTCTTCTTTGTCCCTTGGGCCTCGTCGTCCTTTTGGTACCCGCAGCCCTTCTCTGTTGCGCACACCATCTTCGTTGAGATCGGCGAGCAGCCATTCATCTGCCTCTCCGATCATGGTGCTTCCCCCGCGCGACTAAAGCAAGCGTGGGACGCTCATCAACCTGTCGGACGACCCCGCTTATTGTTGGATGATGCTTGCAGGCACGGCGTCTGATCTGCGCGCGCTGTCCATTGGATTATGCCGCGGCCGTCTTATATGTGTGGCGGTAACAGGCACGCATCGATGATGCTCACCGCGCCGGTCAGGATGGAAAAGCGATGATGGAAAAAGACCTTCTTAAGGGATTCGATTGTTCGGAGGAGCGTGTTGCGGAAATCATCTCCGAGACACTCGCAAAGGCCGATGACGGCGAGCTGTTCATTGAATACGCACAACTGGAGTCACTGGTCTTTGACGATGGTCGCTTGAAAGCCGGAAATTATTCCACCAACCAGGGTTTCGGGCTGCGGTCGGTCGCCGACGAAGCGGTCGGCTATGCCCATGCGGGTGACCTGTCCGAAGCCGCGCTGCGCCGCGCCAGCGACGCCGTGTCGGCGGTTACCCGCGGCCATTCCGGTCACTATGCCGACGGCCCGGCGCGCACCAACAGGCATCTCTACGGCGAAGAGAACCCGATCGGCGCGCCGTCCTTCGAGGACAAAGTCAAGTTGCTGCAACGCATCGACGCCTACCTGCGCGGTAAGGATCCGAAGGTCCGGCAGGTGACGGCCTCTCTGGCGGCGGGTTGGCAGATCGTCAATATCTTACGTGCCGACGGTCAACGGTTGCAGGACATACGGCCGCTGACCCGGGTCAATATCAGCGTTGTCGTGGGCGAAGACGATCGCCAGGAGAGCGGCTCCCACGGGATGGGAGGTCGGCGTGGCTTCGGCGAATTTATTGCCGAGGAGACCTGGCAGGCCGGCGCTGACGAGGCGTTGCGCCAGGCACTGATCAATCTGCAGGCCATTCCGGCACCCGCCGGTACCTTCGATGTGGTCCTGGGGTCCGGCTGGCCGGGCGTGATGCTACACGAAGCGGTCGGACATGGACTTGAAGGCGATTTCAACCGCAAAAAGACCTCCGCCTTCGCCGGCCTGCTGGGTGAACAGGTCGCCGCCAAGGGGGTGACGGTCGTTGATGACGGCACCATCGAGGGGCGTCGCGGCTCACTGACCATCGACGACGAAGGCACGCCATCCGGCTACAACGTGCTGATCGAGGACGGCAGGCTTGTCGGCTATATGCAGGACCGGCAGAACGCCCGCCTGATGGGTATGAAACCCACGGGTAACGGACGCAGGCAGTCGCACGAACATGTGCCCATGCCGCGCATGACAAACACCTATATGCTCAGCGGTGAGCGAACGCCGGAAGAGATCATCGCCTCGGTGGACAAGGGCATCTACGCCGTTTCCTTCGGTGGCGGACAGGTCGACATCACCTCGGGAAAATTCGTGTTTGGCTGCACCGAAGCCTACCTGATCGAAAACGGCAAGGTCGGGGCGCCGGTCAAGGGCGCGATGCTGATCGGCAACGGACCCGATGCAATGCACCGGGTATCGATGGTCGGCAACGATTCAAAGCTCGACACCGGCGTCGGCATGTGCGGCAAGGCAGGTCAGGGTGTTCCTGTTGGTGTCGGCCAGCCGCATTTGCGTATGGATGCAATGACCGTGGGCGGTACCGAGGCCTAATCGCCTTAGGGATAGAGGCGCGTTTTCTCCCAACCATCTCGATCTGTCGATCGCGTGAAGACGATTCGGTCGTGCAGCCTGAATTTTCGATTGTGCCAGAACTCGATGGAGTCCGGCATTACCCGAAAGCCGGACCAATAAGACGGTCTAGGGATCTCTCCGATCGCGTATTTGGCCGTGTATTCGGCGACTGCCTTCTCCAATGCAAAGCGGCTTTCCAGCGGACGCGACTGTTGCGACGCCCAAGCACCGATGCGGCTGCCGCGCGGGCGCGATGCAAAATAGGCGTCGGCCTCCTCGTCGCTGACAATTTCTACATTGCCACGAATGCGAACCTGGCGCCGGAGTGATTTCCAGTGAAAGCACATGGCCGCTTTTGGGGTTGCCAGCAGTTCGCCCCCCTTCTGGCTCTCGAAATTCGTGTAAAAGGTGAACCCGCGCTCATCGACCCCCTTTAGCAACACCATCCGCACGTCGGGCATCCCTTCCGGGTCGACGGTGGCGACAGCCACGGCGGTCGGATCGTTGACTTCCTTTTCCTCGGCTTCCTGCAGCCACTGCCTGAAAAGCAGAATCGGCTCGTCCGACTTAGAAAAGTCACTTTTCGTTAATTCGGTCTCGGTTACCATTCCGGTTCACCTGACAATTGTTGGCGGTTGTAGGACGTGGCGTTCATCCATTTCGACGTAGCAAAGAACGCACCTTGGCTTAAGCGGTTTTTTACCGGTCGCGTTACGCTTCCATGCCTGCTTTGCGTCGTCATCTCGGCATCGGGTTGCATGAGTTCCGGTTTGGGTCTCGATCCGGCGCCCGACCGCAGCATGGTGACAAGTGCGATACCGGATCCGCTATCCGATGAGGATCTCATTCGCAATGCCGTGGCTGATGCGGATGTGACAAAGGGCATGATTCAGGACATCCCGTGGATCAATCCGGGGACAGGCGACGGCGGCTCGGTCAGCTATGTTCGAGAGAGCGGCAGGGTCGGCCAGGTGTGTCGCGAGTTCGTCGTTTCCAAACACAGCTATGATGGCGTTGCCCAATATCTGGGCGAGATCTGCCGCGCCCGGCTCCGCAACGACTGGGCCCTCAAATCCCTTGAGATGCAGGACTGACGCCCACTTGGTGAAAACAGCCCGCGCAAACCCACGGTTGAAGCGGTCGATCGAAAGACCGCCACACCCGGTTCGGATCGAACCGGGTGTTGTCGTTTGCCGGAGGGGCCGGAAAGCACATGGCTGGCCTGCGCCACATCAGGCGCCGCGGCGTCTTGAACCGCCTTGTCGGCTGTGCCATAGCCAATGGCGCAGATAGCAAGGAGCGGATGATGGTTCAGACAGCAGGTCTGATGAAGGGCAAACGCGGCGTGATATTGGGAGTTGCCAATAATCGGTCCATTGCCTGGGGGATTGCCAAGGCCTGCGCCGATGCTGGAGCGGATCTCGCCCTGACCTATCAGGGCGAAGCCCTGAAGAAACGGGTCGAACCCCTCGCGTCCGAACTCGGAGCCCATGTTGTCGGCCATTGCGACGTAACCGATCCGGAGACCATGGACGCGGTTTTCGAAGCGCTGAAAGCTCGTTGGGGGCAAATCGATTTTCTTGTGCATGCGATCGCTTTTTCCGATAAGGACGAGTTGACCGGCCGATTTCTCGACACAACCAAGGACAATTTCAGCCGAACCATGGAGATTTCCGTCTATTCGTTGGCGGCGTTGGCGCAACGGGCGGAGAGGATCATGGTGGATGGCGGTTCGATCCTGACGTTGACCTATTATGGCGCCGAGAAGGTGATGCCGCACTATAATGTTATGGGTGTCGCCAAGGCGGCGCTGGAAGCAAGCGTGCGTTACCTGGCCGTTGACCTCGGCAATCGCGGAATTCGCGTCAATGCGATTTCGGCTGGGCCGATCAAGACACTCGCCGCTTCCGGCATCGGCGACTTCCGCTATATCCTGAAATGGAACGAATACAACGCCCCGTTGAAACGCACCGTGACGACCGATGAAGTCGGCGCCTCCGCGCTCTATATGCTCTCGGACTTGTCGCGTGCCGTCACCGGTGAGGTGCATCATGTCGATTCGGGATACCATACGGTTGGCATGAAGGCCGTCGACGCTCCTGATATTTCCGTCGTCAAGGACGAATAGTCTTGTCGCGACATATTGGTGGGTGGATCAAACTTTGAACGCTACACCACTGATTTATGCCATCCGGCACGGACAGACCGACTGGAACGTCGAAGGGCGCTTTCAGGGGACTAAGGACGTGCCGATCAACGAGACCGGCCGGCGGCAGGCTGATCGTAACGGACTTGCCCTGAAAACGCTTCTCGGCGACCGGGCAGCTTCGTTCGACTTCGTCTCCAGCCCCCTCGGCCGGTCGCGCGAAACCATGCAGCGCATACGTTCCGCCATCGGACTGCCAGCAGAGGAGTATCGTATCGACGACCGGCTTATCGAGGTTTCTTTCGGTGACTGGGAAGGCCATACGCTCAAAGAAATCGCTGCATGCAATGACAGCTGGCGCCGGCGAATTGACGACAGGGGACGGGACAAATGGAATTTCCAGCCCCCGGGCGACAACGCGGAAAGCTACGAAATCCTGACATGGCGTGTGGCCGCATGGCTTAAATCGGTCAACCGACCTACCATCTGCGTCAGTCACGGCGGCATAGTGCGTTGCCTGTTCCACTTGGTCGGCGGCATGCCGGGCAGTGAAGCGGCCGAGCTGACGCCCCATCAACATCGGATCCTGGAAGTCGACGGCCGGTCGATCCGATGGGTGCCGGACTTTGACAGCAGCGCTCAAACTGCCTAGAGCAACTCCGCGCAGAACCTGACGGTTCACAAAGAACGACGCAAGACGGACTTCCGGCATGTCACACAACACCTTCGGACACCTCTTCCGCGTGACGACCTGGGGTGAAAGCCATGGCCCTGCATTGGGTTGTGTGATCGACGGCTGTCCGCCCGGTATCGCCTTTACCGTGGCAGAGCTTCAAGGCTGGCTGGACAAACGCAAGCCCGGTCAATCGCGTTTCGTCACCCAACGCCGCGAGTCCGATGCCGTTCGGGTGCTGTCCGGAGTGATGCCGCAGGAAGACGCGGAAACACTGATAACCACCGGCACACCGATTGCGATGATGATCGAAAACACCGATCAGCGCTCCAAGGATTATTCGGAGATCGCGCGACGCTATCGCCCCGGTCACGCCGACTTCACCTATGATGTCAAATACGGCATTCGAGACTATCGCGGCGGCGGACGGTCCTCGGCACGCGAAACGGCGGCGCGGGTCGCTGCGGGCGGTCTGGCCCGTCGCGTCGTGCCCGGCCTTCGGGTGCGCGGCGCTTTGGTTCAGGTCGGCGAACTGGCAATCAATCGAGACAATTGGGACTGGGACAGTGTCGACGCAAATCCGTTCTTTTGTCCCGACCCCGAGATGGTACCGCGCTGGCAAACCCATCTGGACGAGGTGCGCAAGGCAGGGTCTTCGGTCGGCGCGATCATCGAAGTTGTGGCTGACGGCGTGCCCGCCGGATTAGGCGCACCGGTATACGCGAAACTGGACCAAGACATCGCGGCCAACCTGATGTCGATCAACGCCGTGAAAGGCGTCGAGATCGGCAACGGCTTTGCGGCCGCACGCATCTCCGGCGAGGAAAACGCCGACGAGATGCGCATTGGTGACGATGGCAACCCGGTTTTTCTGTCGAACAATGCCGGTGGCGTGCTCGGCGGCATCTCGACCGGACAGCCCGTCGTGGCACGCTTCGCGGTGAAACCCACCTCCTCGATCCTGACCGAGCGGCGCAGCGTCGACACTGACGGAAACGAAGTCGAGGTGCGCACCAAAGGCCGCCACGACCCTTGCGTGGGCATTCGTGCCGTGCCCATCGGCGAAGCCATGCTGGCCTGTACACTGGCCGACCACTATTTGCGTCATCGCGGCCAGACCGGCCGTGTTTGACGCCCATCAAGACAAGCGGGGAGACTATGACCTACAACCAGTCCCGGGTAGTTGATGCCATACGCGCCATCGAGGCCGGTGAACTCGTCGTCGTGGTCGACGACGACGGCCGCGAAAACGAGGGCGACCTGATCGTCGCAGCCGTGCACTGCACGCCGGAAATCATGGCGTTCATCGTTCGCCACACATCGGGCATCGTTTGCGCGCCAATGCTACGGGACGAGGCTAGGCGCCTCAACCTCACCGCCATGGTGGCGGAGAACGACGCACCGCATCAGACGGCTTTCACCGTCTCCGTCGACTACCGACACGGCACCACGACCGGCATCTCAGCCGATGACCGCACGTTGACGGTACGCAACCTCGCCAACCCGAACTCCGGTGCTGTCGACTTCGTACGCCCAGGACACATCTTTCCGCTGGTCGCCCGGGAAGGCGGCGTCCTGATGCGTTCCGGCCATACGGAAGCAGCGGTTGATCTGTGCCGGCTTGCCGGTCTGCCGCCGGTCGGTGTCATCTGTGAACTGGTCAACGACGACGGAACCGTGACGCGCGGACCGCAGGTGACGGAATTTGCCGAGAAACACGGTCTCAAGCTGGTTTCCGTCGCCGATCTGATCGCCTATCGTCAGCGCCAGGAAACGCTGATCGAACGGGGTGAGGTTTTCACCGTTGAGACGGCGTACGGCCCGGCAACCGCACACACCTATTCCCTGACATGGGATCCGATGCAGCACATCGCCCTGGTGTTTGGCGACGTGCGCGACGGTGTCGAGATACCGGTACGTCTGCATCCTGAATCCGTGGTCGATGACGTATTCGGAAAGAAGCCGTCAATCGACAGTCACATGCAGCGTATCGCCGAGCGCGGCCGCGGCGTCATCGTCTATTTGCGTGAGGGCTCGGTCGGCGTTGGCAATTTCGGCAGCGGCCGGTCCGCCGCCTCGGAACAGCGCGAGGCGCACGATGAGGCGAAGCGGCGAGAGAGCGAATGGCTGGAGATCGGACTTGGCGCTCAAATCCTGAAAGACCTTGGCATCACGTCAATCGAATTGTTCACCTCCCGCAAGCGGCATTATGTCGGGCTCGAGGGCTTTGGCATCGCCATTTCCAAGACCACCCTCGTCGAGTGATGATCCGGGAGCAGCGGCAACGGGGACCGGAACGGCCTGAACAAAGCGGTTGATCCTCTATCCGGGGTATGGGATGGCAACAGGACAACCAGCGACAACAGGCGTCCCGTATGACCACCCGGCTCTACACCCATCCCATCTATCTGGAACATCTGACGGCTCCCGGACATCCGGAGCGACCCGATCGGCTGCGGGCGCTGGACGAGGCGTTCCAGGCTTCCCGCTTCGACGGCCTGGAACGGGTCGAATCTCCGAAGGCCGGCGAAGACAAGGTGCTGCTCGCTCATCCGGAGCGCTTCCTGGACATGGTTCGCCAGGCAATTCCGGAAGAGGGAATCGCATATATCGACGCCGATACCAGCGCGAGTCCCAAGAGCTACGAGGCGGCGCTGACAGCCATCGGCGGGGCGTTGGACGCCGTTGATGCCGTTTTCGAGGGCAAGGCCGACAACGCTTTCGTGGCATCACGACCGCCGGGACATCACGCGGAAAAAACCACGGCAATGGGTTTTTGCCTTTTCAACCACGCCGCCATCGCGGCCCGTCACGCGCAGCGCGTTTTCGGAGCCGAACGTATCGCCATCGTCGATTGGGACGTGCATCACGGCAACGGAACCCAGGATGTGTTCTGGGACGACCCAAGTGTCGTTTACCTGTCGACTCATCAGATGCCGCTTTACCCGGGAACCGGATCGAAGAACGAAACGGGTGCGGGCAACATCGTCAACGCACCCCTGTCGCCGCAAACAGGCAGCGACAACTTCCGCGAGGCGTTCCGCAGCCGCATCCTGCCCGCCATTGAAGACCTCAATCCGGATATCATCATCATTTCTGCCGGCTTCGATGCGCATCACCGCGACCCGCTGGCTGAGATCAATCTGACCGCAGACGATTTCGACTGGGCTACCGGCAAGCTGATGGATATCGCCGGACACGCCTGCGACAACCGCATCGTCAGCTTGCTTGAGGGTGGTTATGATCTCGTCGGATTGGCCGAGTCGGCCACCGCCCATGTGGCGCGCCTGATGAAAGGATAACGGATGAGCGATCAACCCGCCAAAAACGATGACATTGCGGCAATGAGTTTCGAACAGGCGCTTGAGCAATTGGAGAGGATCGTCGCCAGCCTCGAGACCGGTGACGTTCCGCTCAACCAATCGATCGAGATCTACGAGCGCGGAGAGGCGCTCAAGGGCCATTGCGAGAAGCTTCTAAAGGCCGCAGAAGACCGAATCGAAAAGATCCGATTGGACCGTAACGGCGTGCCTAAGGGAACCGAACCGCTTGATTCCGACTGAGGCAAACCTGTCAGTTTGTGCAGTGTGCTGTGGTGATTTTGTCACCCTGAGGCCGTAAGCCGTAATGAAACTCCCAAGCAAAACTTGCAATCATCTGGCAGAGCCATAATTCTACACATTGATCCGCGCGGCGGCGCGGCAGCGAATGCGGCATAATAATCGAAAGCACATATCGTGAGTCAAAGACCCGAAACGCCCCTTCTCGACCGTATCTCTTATCCGGCGGATCTGAAGGAGATAGACGATCGGGACATGCCGCAACTCGCCGACGAGCTCCGTGACGAACTGGTCGACGCGGTGTCCATCACCGGCGGTCATCTGGGCGCCGGGCTTGGCGTGGTGGAACTCACCCTGGCCATCCACAAGATCTTTGATACGCCGAACGACCGGTTGATCTTCGACGTCGGGCACCAATGCTACCCGCACAAAATCCTGACCGGGCGGCGCGACCGCATCCGCACGCTGCGTCAGGAAGACGGCCTGTCAGGCTTCACCAAACGCGCCGAGAGCGATTATGATCCGTTCGGCGCGGCACATTCATCGACATCCATATCGGCAGGCCTCGGTATGGCAGTCGCAAGCGCTCTGACAGACACGCCACGCAACGTCATTGCGGTTATCGGGGACGGTGCCATGTCGGCCGGCATGGCGTACGAAGCCCTCAACAACGCCGGCGCGCTTGACGCCCGGTTGATCGTCATCCTCAACGACAACGATATGTCGATCGCTCCGCCGACCGGTGCCATGAGCGCCTATCTGGCGCGGCTCGCGTCGGGTCGCACCTATATGGGCATGCGCGAAGTGGGCAAGAAGTTAACTGCCTATCTGGGCAAGACCGTCGACCGGGCGATCACGCGGGCCGTCGAGCATGCCCGCGGCTATGTGACCGGCGGCACGTTGTTTGAGGAACTGGGCTTCTACCATATCGGGCCGATCGACGGTCACAACTTCGATCATCTGCTTCCGGTGCTGCGCAACGTGCGTGATAATGCCGTGGGGCCCGTGCTCATTCACGTGGTGACCCAGAAGGGCAAGGGCTACCAGCCGGCGGAGGAAGCCGCCGACAAGTATCATGGCGTTTCCAAATTCGACGTGATCACCGGCGCCCAGTCGAAGGCAACTCCCAACGCGCCGAGCTACACCAAAGTGTTCGCTTCATCGTTGATCGAGGAAGCCCGCCACGACGACAAGATTGTTGCGGTGACGGCGGCGATGCCGTCGGGAACAGGGCTGGACGCGTTCAACAAGGTGTTCCCTGACCGTTGTTTCGACGTCGGAATAGCCGAGCAGCACGCCGTGACGTTTGCGGCGGGATTGGCTTCAGAGGGTCTCAGACCCTTTGCCGCCATCTACTCCACGTTTCTGCAGCGGGCCTACGACCAGGTGGTGCATGATGTCGCCATCCAGGGCCTCCCGGTGCGGTTTCCGATCGACCGGGCTGGTTTCGTCGGCGCCGACGGCCCGACACATGCGGGATCCTTCGATGTGACCTATCTCGCGACCCTGCCCGGCTTCGCCGTTATGGCGGCGGCGGACGAGGCCGAGCTCAGGCACATGGTGCGGACAGCGGCTGCTTACGACGAGGGACCGATTGCGTTCCGCTACCCTCGCGGAGAAGGGGTTGGTGTCGAGATGCCGGAGCGCGGCTCCATCCTCGAGATCGGCAAAGGCAGAGTCGTCAAGGAAGGCAGCAAAATCGCGCTTCTGTCGCTTGGCACCCGACTTGCCGACTGCCTGCTCGCCGCCGAGGATCTCGATGCCGCCGGTCTCTCGACGACTGTGGCCGATGCCCGTTTTGCCAAACCGATTGACCGCGCGTTGGTACTGCAGCTGGCCCGCCATCACGAGGTGCTTCTGACCGTCGAGGAAGGGTCGGTGGGCGGCTTTGGGTCGCATGTGATGCAGCTTCTCGCCCATGAGGGTTTGCTTGAAAACGGGTTGAAGGTGAGACCCCTTTGCATGCCCGACATTTTCATGGATCAGGCAAAACCCGAAATCATGAATGCCCATGCCGGTCTTGACCGCAAAGGCATCGTTAGTGCGGTATTTGCCGCACTTGGCACGGCGGATGTCGCGGGAGCATCGCTCGACAAGACCTCTTGAACGACCAGCCGGCATCGACTGCTCGGAAAATATAAGCCCGATAAATGCCTTGCCCGGTGACCGCCTGCCGGGCCATGAAGGGCTATGAACGCCCAACCTACCAAAGATACGGCACGGGAACGCCTGGATACGGCGCTAGCTCAATCGGGTGCGTTCGAGACCCGGGCGCGAGCGCGGGACGCCATTGTGCGAGGCTGTGTGCGGGTCAACGGTGTGATCGTCAGCAAACCCGGAACCCGGGTCAGTCGCGCCGACATGATCGATGTTTCCGACGTAGCCAGACACTACGTTTCACGGGCTGCCCTGAAGCTGATCGCCGGCTTGGATCATTTCGGTTTTGATCCGACGGGACGTGAAGCCCTTGATATCGGCGCTTCGACCGGCGGTTTCACGCAGGTCCTAATCGAGCGTGGAGCAGCGCATGTGACGGCAATCGATGTCGGACACGGCCAGTTGCATCCCAAACTCGCCAGGGATCCGCGAATCCGCAACGTCGAGGGATTGAACGCGCGCGACCTTACTGCCGACTTTCTCGGCGAACGGTGCATTACTGCTCTTGTCAGCGATGTCAGTTTCATTTCCCTGAAACTCGCTTTGCCACCGGCCCTGCGACTGGCCACCTCGGGGTGTTTTTGCGTGCTTCTGGTCAAACCGCAATTCGAAGCCGGGCGCCAGGCGATTGGCAAGGGCGGCATCGTCCTGGATCCCCTCGTTGGTGCGACGATCGCCGACGATCTGGCCGCGTGGTTGGACGGCCAGCCGGGGTGGCAAAGCCTCGGCCACTGCCGGTCGCCGATCGAGGGCGCAGACGGTAATCGGGAATTCCTTCTGGGAGGCTTGAAAAGATGAGACCAGTCACCGTGACGATCGACCGCCTCGGCGCCCGGGGCGATGGCGTTGCGGCCGTCGACGGACAGACGCTCTATGTGCCGTACACTCTGCCCGGAGAAACGGTCACGATCGACGTCAAAAAGGACCGTGGCCGCCTGCTGTCGATCGACAAGCCATCGTCTTCGCGCATGGCCCCGGCCTGCCGCTATTTCGGTCCGCAGGGCCAACGCTGTGGCGGGTGCAACCTGCAGCACATGGCGACGGCGGAGTACGAAAACTGGAAGCGGCAGCTGGTTGTCGACGCGCTCGCTTCACGCGGCATAGAAACCGATGTCGGCGCTCTGGTAAATTGCCGGCCGGGCAGCCGCCGCCGCGCCGTCTTAGCGGCGCGCCGGACGACCAAAGGTATTGTCTTCGGCTTCAATCAGGCGACCTCAAACACCATCGTTTCGGTCGACCACTGCCCGATCCTGACCCAGCCGCTTGAAGACAACCTGAACCATCTGCACGCTCTTGCGCGGATCGTCGCTGTGGACAGCAAGCCATTGCGTATCAGCGTATTGGACACGGCCAGCGGATTGGACGTATCGGTCCTGGACGCAACGCTGTCGGAAAAGACCCGACGGGCTGCAATAGACTTGGCCCTGCGATCCGGCTTCGCCCGCCTGTCGCTTGGCGACGAAGTCTTGGTTGAGCCGCGGAAACCCGTTCTCGACTACGCCGGTGTCGCCGTCACCCCGCCACCGGGAGCCTTCGTGCAGGCCAGCGAGCAAGCTGAGCAAACCGTGGCTGACCTGACCCTGAAGCACCTGGACGGTGCCAGGAAATGTGCCGATCTGTTCGCCGGCTGCGGTGCATTCGCCCTGCGACTCGCAGTCCGATCCGCCGTGCATGCGGTCGAGAGCGAGGCGGCTTCGCTGGCGGCGCTGGATCAGGCTGCCCGCCACCAGTCAGGATTGAAGCCGGTGACGACGGAGCGTCGTGATCTGTTTCGCAGCCCGCTGCAGCCGAACGATCTCAAGTCATTCGACGGCGTTGTCTTCGATCCACCAAGAGCTGGTGCAGAAGCGCAATCGATCGCCTTGGCGCAATCCAACGTTTCCAGAGTCGTGGCGGTCTCCTGCAATCCGGCGACGTTGGCACGCGACCTGAGAATCCTCATCGACGGTGGTTTGAGGTTAACCTCGGTTGTAGCGATCGACCAATTCCTTTGGTCGCCGCATGTCGAGGCCGTCGCATTGCTGGGGCGATAAGCCGGCCTGCTATTTGCGGGCGAGGAAGGCTTCGAACGCCGCGCGCGCTTCCGGCGAGCCGAGCCGTTCGCCGAACAGTGACGATTCGTGGGCGATCCGCTCGGTGACCCTGTCACGCTCACCGCCGCGCAGCAGTTCCCGGGCCATTTGCATTGCCTGCGGCGGTTTTGATGCGATGTTGGCGGCGGCTGCCAGCGTCTCGGCTTCGAGCGTGTCGGCCGATACCACCTTGTAGATCAGACCCGCATCGCAGGCTTCCTGGGCGGAGAAGCCGATGCCGGCTGCCAGCAGAGCGAAGGCGCGCTGATAACCCATGGAAGCCGGGCCGAGCAGACTTGAGCCGGCCTCCGGAAGTAGACCGAGATCGGTAAAGGGCGTACGGAAAATCGAACGCGGAGTGGCAAAAGTCATGTCGCAGTGAAAGTGCATCGTCGTGCCGATGCCGATCGCCAGACCGTCGACACCGGCGACCATGGGTTTTCTGACGAGGGCAAGCTGTTTCAGAAACTGGCCGACCTCACCATCCGCGACCCGCCCGTTGATGGCATAGGTCAGAAAATCCTGCATATCGTTGCCGGCGGTGAAGCACTCCGGCGTGCCCAGAAATACGTGAACCCGCAGCGTCTCATCGTCGTCACCCGCCTGTAGCGCCTCGACCATGGCGGCATACATCGCCTGGGTTATGGCGTTCTTTTTTTCCGGCCGGTTGAAGCGGATCACCTGGACGCCATCCAATTCGGCCGGCCGCTCGACAAGAATATGCTCGCTCACTGATGTCTCCCGCAATGGTGGTGGTGGTGGTGGTCCGGTTCAGCTGGCCAGCGCAGCGCGCCCGCCAAGAAGGCTCTCCGCACCGCCGGTAACGGCGTCGCGCAGTGATGCGGTCTCACCCAGGAGGTTTTCGGCACAGAATCGGCATAGGGCGATGCGCCCCTCCTCCGTGCCGTCACCCGTCTCTGCCAACGCGCCTTTCGCCAGATAAACGGCACCGGTCGTCAGTCCAAAAAGCCGCTGATAGGGTGTGGCGCCGGCTAGCGCCTCGCGCATCGACCCGGCTTGCAGCGCCTGCAGCTGCCATTGGGTCGCGTCCTCGAGATCCGACAACGCGGCATCCAGCCTGGCGGCCGTCAAGCCGAAGGCCGGATTGTTGCGTTTCGCGACCTCCGCAGCGATCTCCCGGAGTTCGGCAATATAGCCGGTTACGTGCTCGCCACCCGATTGCGGCAGCTTGCGGGTCACCAGATCGATGGCCTGAATACCGTTCGTACCCTCATAAATCGGCGCGATGCGGGCATCGCGAAGCAGAGCGGCCGCACCGGTTTCCTCAATGAATCCCATGCCACCGTGAACTTGAACCCCGATCGACGCCATATCCACGCCGATATCGGTTGAGAAAGCCTTGGCGATAGGCGTCAAAAGATTGGCCCGTTCTTGCCAGTGACGCAGAGCCTCGTCATCGCCGGCGGCCTGCGCGTGGTGCGCCATATCCAGTGCATGGGCACAACTGAAGGCGATGGCGCGCGAAGCCTGAGCCATGGCCTTCATGGTCAACAGATTGCGTTGAATATCCGGATGCTCGATGATCGGGCTCATGCCTTCGCCGGTCCAGCCGGGCGCCCTGCCCTGAGTCCGCTCATGGGCATAGGCCAGCGCTTTCTGATAGGCTGCATCGGCGACAGCAACACCCTGAATACCGACCATGAGCCGGGCGTTGTTCATCATCGTGAACATACAGGCCAATCCGCGATTTTCTTCACCGATCAGCCACCCGACCGCACCCGGCGCTTTTCCATATTTGCCGTCACCGTAAATCATGGTGCAGGTCGGCGATCCGTGGATGCCAAGCTTGTGCTCGACGCTGTGGCACTGCAGATCGTTGTGCGCACCAAGACTGCCGTCCTCATTGACCAGGAACTTGGGAACCAGGAAGAGCGAGATGCCTTTTGTTCCGGCTGGCGCATCCGGCAGCCGGGCGAGAACGAGATGCACGATGTTGTCGGCAAAATCGTGTTCACCGTAGGTGATGTAGATCTTCTGCCCAAAGATCCGGTAGGAACCGTCGCCGGCCGGCTCGGCGCGGGTTTTGAGCGCGTTCAGATCGGAACCGGCCTGCGGCTCGGTGAGATTCATGGTGCCTGTCCACTCACCGGAGATCAGCTTGGCCAGGTAGCGATCCTTCAATTCATCTGCGGCATGTTTTTCGATTGCCTCCACTGCACCCATGGTCAGCAGCGAGCACAGGCTGAAAGCCATCGAACTGGCATTCCACATTTCATTGGCCGCCACCGACAGCATGATGGGAAGCCCCTGGCCGCCGAATTCGGTCGAACCGGTCAGGCTATTCCAGCCACCGCCGATCCAGTTCCGGTATAGCTCCCGCCATCCGGGCGGTGTCGTCACCTGGCTGTCGTGGAGTGGCGTGCCGCTTTCACCGTGGTTCGCCAGAGGCGCGATTTCTTCCGAAGCAAACCGCCCCGCTTCAGTTAGGATAGCGTCGACCAGATCTTCCGAAAGATCGCCGAACGTGCCTGCTTCGAGCGCCGTCTGCAGCCCGGCGACATGTTTGAGGGTAAATGCGATATCGTCGACCGGCGCCCTGTACATGATGGTGTCCTCTGTTACCGCGGAGTGGCTGTTTTGTCGGGCCTACGCCGTAAGTTATTTTTACGTAAACGTCAATTGGTTTCCCTCCCCTCCTCATCGCGATCGCCGGGCGGATTCGCGTAGCATTGAGCCTCCGTTGCAAGCCTGCTATCAGCGGGCGTAAACCCGGTAAAAGCGATGTCCATTCTCACCATCGGCACGCGTGAAGAAGACGCCATAGAGGCCGCCTGTGGCGTGCTTGCCGGCGGCGGCTTGATCGCGCTGCCGACCGAGACCGTTTACGGCCTGGCTGCCGATGCGACCAACGGTGAGGCCGTGGCACGGATATTCGAGGCCAAGGGACGACCGCGCTTCAACCCGCTGATATGCCACGTCAGCGACCTCGATATGGCCCGACGCTATGTCCGCTTCGACGCAAAGGCACTGCGGCTGGCCGGGGCCTTCTGGCCCGGGCCACTCACCCTGGTGCTGCCGTCGGTTGCGGACACTCCGGTACACGCACTCGCCCGGGCCGGGCTGGAGTCGCTGGCCGTCCGGGTGCCCGGTGGTTTTGCCCAACGGCTCATTGCCCGGTTTAATCGTCCATTGGCGGCGCCGAGCGCCAACCGATCGGGCCGAATCAGTCCGACTCTGGCACAGCATGTTGCGGCGGATCTGGGCGATCGGGTAGATCTCATTCTTGACGGCGGTGCCGCCGCCATCGGCCTGGAATCGACCATCGTCAAACCGCAAAGGGATGGTGTGGTGCTGTTGCGACCAGGCGGGCTCGCCACGGAAGAGATCGAAGACGTGCTTGGCACCGCGCTGATCCGCCGCGAGGCCGGCGCAACAGCGATCGAAGCGCCGGGCATGTTGCGGTCTCATTATGCGCCGCGCAAGCCGATACGCATCAACGCTGACCGGGCCGGTCCCGGTGACGTCGTCATCACGTTCGGACGTCGGCGCATTTCCGGCGATACGTCCGCCGCCAGGATTCTCGATCTCAGTCCAAACGGCGATCTGCGCGAGGCGGCGGCCAATCTGTTCCAATACCTGACCATTGCCGACGCATCCGATGCGTCACATATTGCCGTTGTACCACTCCCCACGGTGGGACTGGGCGAAGCCATCAACGACCGGCTGATGCGAGCCGCCGCACCATCATGGGATCAGGGAGTCCTTGCCACAGATGACTGACAGCCAACTGCTCGATCGATTCGCCGCCATTGTCGGCAGCAAAAACGCTCTTCGCGATCCCTCGGACATCGATCCTTATCTACACGAACCGCGCAACCTGTTTCACGCGACCTCGCCGCTGGTGCTGCGGCCATCAAACGCTCAACAAGTGTCGGATATCCTGACCCTGGCAACCGAGACCGGTACCGCAATCGTGCCGCAGGCCGGCAACACCGGCCATGTGGGCGCTCAGGTGCCCCTGCAGGGGCAGGATCAGATTATTGTCTCCGTATCGCGTCTCAACCGAATCCGCGACGTCGATCTCTCGGGCAATGCTATGACGGTCGAAGCCGGATGCGTGCTCGCAAACGTTCAGCAGGCCGCCAAGGATGCCGGCCGTCTGTTTCCCCTGTCGCTCGGTGCCGAAGGCAGCTGCGAAATCGGCGGCAATCTTTCAAGCAATGCCGGCGGAACCGCGGTGCTCGCATACGGCAATATGCGCAATCTGTGTCTGGGTCTCGAAGTGGTTCTACCGACCGGCGAAATCTGGAACGGCCTGCGCAGCCTGAAAAAGGACAATACGGGATACGATCTGCGCGATCTGTTTATTGGCGCGGAAGGTACCCTCGGTATCATCACTACAGCAGTCCTAAAATTGTTTCACCGGCCGGCCGGTCGCCAGGTCGCTTTTGCCGGGTTCAAATCGCCGGCGAAAGCGCTTGAGCTTTTTGGCCTCGCGACGGAAAAATGCGGAACGGCTTTAACCGGTTTCGAGCTGATTCCGCGCATTGGTATCGAGTTCACCATCGCCCATTTCCCCGACAATCGCGATCCGCTCTCGGAGCCACACCCATGGTACGCGCTGATCGAAGTATCGTCAGGTCATTCGCAGGATTCGGCGCGCACAATGATGGAAACACTGCTCGAAGCGGCTTTGGAATCAGAACTGATCGACGATGCCGTGGTCGCTCAGTCCGAGAGCCAGAACGACGCGTTTTGGATGCTGCGCGAGCAGCTGCCGATGGCACAGGTTCCGGAAGGCGCGTCGATCAAGCACGACGTATCCGTGCCGGTATCCGCGATTCCGGAATTCATGGAGAAGGCGGATCGTGCCGTTCTCAAGATCATACCGGATGCGCGCATCTGTGCCTTCGGGCACATGGGGGACGGCAACATTCACTACAACATCTCGCAACCCAAGGGCGGCTCGGCGGCCGCCTACATGGCCAAGCGGCACGAGGTCAATGCCAGCGTTTACGACATCGTCCTGGGGTTCGGCGGGTCGATTTCCGCCGAGCACGGGATCGGCCAGCTCAAGCGCGATCTTTTGGCGCAGATTCGGCAGCCGATCGAGATCGACCTGATGCGTCGCGTCAAGAAGGCATTCGACCCGGCGGGCATTATGAATCCCGGTAAGGTGATCGCTGCCGGTTGAGCCGAGCAGCCGATTGGTTGCATTGTCGTTAAATTGAAGAGGCTGCGGTTGGGAATTACTAACCATTTAGAAAGGCAGCTTTTTTTTAACCGTAGATGTTAAAGCAAGCAGAGCTGGTTTGACCTATTCTGCCGCCCTCAAGAGGACATAAGTCCCGCTCCGAAACGCTCGATTTCGGCTCTCAGGATTGGCAGAGGCAAAAATGACCAACTCGTTGCGCAAGCCCGCCTGGGCGGGTGCCCAATTGCGGCTCGACCCTGGACGTTTTCCCCAACAAGTCTCCTATGCAACACGGCAGGACCGCGAGGGTGTAACCTTCACTCTCGACTGGCGCGGTGCGGTGTTGCGCAAGATGCTGCCCCAAAGCCGACTGCCAATCTCCGTGGCCTTGCCAGTTCGCGCGTTCAAGGGCATCGCCGCACGTGCGATGGATCACGGCGACGGAACGGTCACCGTTACGCTTGAACTGCATCATGAGGACAGTGAACTCTGCGTGCCGCTGCTTGTGGCACACGACCTGGAAGACATCGCCGCCGATTGGAACGCATGGTCCGAGGTCTATCAACTGCCGATGCTGATGATCGAAGCAGACGGTAGCGTCACCCCACTGGCCGAACAGCTCGGACCGGTGAAGACCGCTGCTGCGAAACCGCGCCGCCGGCACGCCTACTTCGCCGGCCGCCGCCCGCGCTTCCTGGTTCGCCGTAACCCGGGCAACCTGGGTATCCGACTGGTGTTGCGCGGAGAGGAAATTATCGCCCGGCATTGACGGGCAGCGATCGGTCCCGGCACCATTCGTTATCCGGTTGTTCCGACGAGAAATATGCTTACCATCGAGTCCCGTCAGCACCGACCGGAGGGCGGCGGATGGATACCCATACACGGGTAAGCATTGCTACACTGATGACTACGGCTTTTCTGATCGGGACTGACTTCACCGGGGTCCTGCTGCTGGTCCCCGCCGTCGAGATCGAACTTGCTGCCAATATCACAACCTCGCAATGGGTGCTGAATATCTATGCGCTGACCTTCTCGATGTTTATGGTCTCCGGCGGCCGACTGGGCGATCTGCACGGACGGCGCCGCATGTTGCTGATCGGCCTGTCAATATTCCTCATTTCCGCGGCTGCCTGCCTGTTCGCACCGACGATCGGCTGGCTGATCGGCGCGCGCGCCGTGCAGGGCTTTGGCGCCGCGCTGATATGGCCGGCTCTGCTGGCGTTCGCTGCGGCGATCGTCAAGGAGGAGGATCGCGGCTTTGCCATGGGCCTCGTCCTCGCCGGCGTAACGACCGGCAACGTTGCCGGCCCGCTGATCGGCGGCTTCGTCACCTATCTCGGCGACTGGCGCCTGTTTTTTCTATTCAACGTCATTCTCGCCATCGTCACATTGTTTCTGGTCGCACGGTTCCTGCCGGAAGAAGAGGGAGCGGCGAAGGGTGAACGGGTCGACTATGCCGGGATGGCCGTGCTCTCCGTAGCGCTGCTCGCCTTGCTTTACGGCTTGGATGTGGGAGCCGACTGGGGGTGGCTGTCGCTGCCGTTGATTGGCCTGCTCGCGGTCAGCCTGTTGTTTTTTGTACTGTTTCCCTTTGTCGAGGCGCGTGTCGCCGATCCCATCGTTCCCCTGCCGATGATGCGCAACCGGCAATTTCTGCTCACGCTGTGGACCAACGCACTGCTGATACCGTCAATCTTCATCGGCTTTTTGTATTTTCCGCAATTCATGCAGAAAACGCTGGGTTGGACGGTTCTGCAGGCCTCGTTCGGCATGCTGCCGCTGATGGTGCCGCTCACCATCGGCTCGATCATCGCCGGAAACTACTATGCGACCTTCGGACCCAGAAGGCTGCTTTTTGCCGGCTATCTGCTGGTTACGCTCGCCACGCTGTGGATTGTGTTTTTCATGGTACCCGGTTGGGGTTATGTCACGCTTCTGCCGGCGATGCTGCTGTTGGGCATCGGTGCGCCAATGGCTATCGGTCCGGCGGGTACCGCGGCCGTCAGCGCTGTAAATCCGTCGCGCGCCGGCTTGGCCGGCGGCCTCAGTTTCATGATGCATCTGGCTTTTGGCGCCATCGGCGTGGCCGGCGCGACGGCCATCATGTACGTTTCCGCCCGTGGCTTCCTGCAGCAGGGCGCAAAGAACATCGGGATCACGCTGTCCGAAAGCGAGTTAACGACCCTCAATGCCGGAACCGTCGATTCACCGTCTGTCCGCGCCGTCCTCTCCAAACTGGACACCGATCAGGCCGATCGGCTTCGCACCCTGATCACCGATGCGTTTGCCCATGGTGTGAGCCAGGCTTACTGGCTGGCGCTTGCTGCTGCCGTTATCGGCCTGATCGTGATCTGGGCCATCGACGAATCCAAACTGCACGACGTCGATAGCTGAGGGTTTGCCAAGCTCGCATGGCGTGTCGCCAGCGAATCTGTCCATGGCATCTGCAATCGCCTTATCCGTTGAATACGATACTTGTCGCCACACCCACACAAAGGCTCAAGAAAACGACCCAGCCGACATGATGATTGGATTTAAACAGCGCCAGGCACTGGTCCGCATCGTCGATATCGGCAATTGCGATCTGGCGCGCCAACATCACTGCAGCAATGGCGAAACCAACGAAAACCGGCCATGGACAACCGGCTAGCCAGCCGGCAACGCCGATCAACACAATGGCAAGCGCGTAAATGCCGGACAGCCACATTTTGGTTCTGTCGCCGAACAGCCGCGCGGTCGACCGCACGCCAACCAGGGCATCGTCCTCCTTGTCCTGATGCGCATACAGCGTGTCGTACCCGATGGTCCACAGAATAGCCCCCGCGTAGAGCCATATCGGCGCGGCAGCCAAGGTCCCGAACGCACCCGCCCACCCCATGAGTGCACCCCACGAAAACGCAAGCCCCAGAAACAATTGCGGCCAATCGGTAAAGCGTTTTGCGAACGGGTAAATGGCGACAATCGCCAAAGAACCAATTCCCAGCAGGATGGCGAAGCGATTGAACTGCAACAGGACCGCCAGACCGACCAGCGACTGGACCACCATGAAGACCTTCGCCTGGTTGCGGCTGACCCGCCCGGACGGCAGCGGCCGGGACCGGGTACGCGCCACCTTCAGGTCGATGCCGTGGTCGACCAGATCGTTGTAGGTGCAACCGGCACCGCGCATGGCGATCGCGCCGATGGCGAACAGCAGGAGGTGGTAGAGGACCTGGCCAATATCCAGCGATCCGGACGTTGCGGCGTGGTTCGCCGCCAATGCCGTCGACCACCAGCAAGGCCACATCAGCAACTGCCAGCCGATCGGCCGGTCCCAGCGCGCCAGCTGTGCGTAGGGCCATAGCCCCGGTGGCAGCAGCCGGTAGACCCAGTTGTCGGATGGAGCGTCGGCCACACGACCGGGATGTGTCCGATGTGGTTGCATGGCGCTTTGGTGGCAGGTGGTACCGGTGCAAGTCAAGGCTGTTGACGTCGCACCGCCTTGCTTGACCACGAGTGAGCGCGTGTTAGACGAAACCCGGAAACGGAGTCATGCGGCCATGAACGTGCTTTTAATCGGATCCGGCGGACGCGAACACGCACTGGCATGGAAAATCGCCGCCTCGCCTCTGCTCAACGCCTTCTACTGTATTCCCGGAAATCCGGGCATCGCCGAACACGCGACCTGTGTCGATATGGATGTGACGGACCACGACGCGGTCGCGACGTTTTGCCGTGACAAGGAGATCGCCCTCGTTGTGGTCGGGCCGGAAGCGCCGCTGGTGGCGGGCTTGACTGACGATCTGGAGCGGGTGGGGATCCCGGTCTTCGGTCCGAGTGCCGGGGCCGCGCAACTGGAGGGGTCGAAAGGCTTCACCAAGGATTTGTGTCACCGCTTTGGCATCCCAACCGGCGCCTACATGCGGTTCAACAATGCGCCGAAAGCCAAGGCCTATGCACGACAGATGGGCGCTCCGGTCGTCATCAAGGCCGACGGGCTCGCCGCCGGCAAGGGCGTAACAGTGGCAAACGCGTTAAGTGATGCGTTCGCGGCTATCGATGACTGCTTCGAAGGTGCTTTTGGCGAGGCCGGCGCCGAGGTCGTCGTCGAGGAATTTCTTGAGGGTGAAGAAGCAAGTTTTTTCTGCCTGTGCGACGGCACAAATGCGCTGCCGCTGACCACCGCGCAGGACCACAAAGCGGTGGGCGATGGCGACACCGGTCCCAATACCGGCGGTATGGGCGCCTATTCCCCTGCCCCGGTGATGACCGAAGACCTCATTCGGCGCACCATGGAAGAGATCATCCAACCGACACTGAAGGGCATGGAGGAAAACGGAACGCCGTTCAAGGGCGTGCTGTACGCCGGGTTGATGATCACCGAAAGCGGGCCGCAATTGATCGAATACAATGTCCGTTTCGGCGATCCCGAATGCCAGCCGATGATGATGCGATTGAAGGATGATATCCTGATGCTCATGAAGGCTGCCGTCGACGGTCTGCTCTGGACGATGAGCGCGCGGTGGCGGGACGAAACGGCTCTGTGTGTGGTGATGGCGACGAACGGCTATCCCGGGTCGTACAAAAAAGGCTCACCCATCGGCAATCTGGACAAAGCCGGCGCGCCGGACGACGTGGAGATTTTCCACGCCGGTACCGCGGTTCAAAACGGACAGTTGGTGGCCAATGGTGGGCGGGTGCTGGGGGTGACAGCACTCGGCCGCACCGTGCGCGAAGCGCAGCAAAAAGCCTATCGTGCGGTCGATATTGTCGAGTGGGACGATGGATTTTGCCGCTGGGATATCGGTTGGCGCGCTTTGGCCCGTGATTCCTGAAAAAAATCTCACGCGTTTACGGGGCGTTAACCAGTGATCCAAACCGGATGACAACCCTTATCCGCTATGCTCGGGCGATAATTCAGGAGAGCGAAATGAAACGCGCCATTTTTCTTGTTGCCACCGTTGCCCTGGCATCCGTACCGGCCTGGGCCGGTGATTCGGTCATCACATTCGGCCAATTGAGCGACACCGGCAACAGTGTCATCACCGTCGACTGCGCCACCTGCCCGCCGTTGAAAGAAAAAGAGCATGGACCCGCCGTACACGGCGTCGAGGTGACCGAAACCATCATTGGCGGCGAAAAGAAGATCGTTCAGACCGACAACCTGATGGGCGGCAGCGCGGTGCGCTACGTCAAGACATCCCCGAGCAACGCCGATTCGGCCGGTGAAATCATCGCCCATACGGGCGGCGGGACCAGTGTCACCGTCGGACATGGCGGGACGATCCACGTGCCTGCCGATATGCAGCCTGCCGCTGCCGACGCCGGCAATTCGGTGACCTACAGCGGCGGTGGCGAATTCCATGTTGAAGAAGCAGAAGCGCGGTCGGAGAAGAACCGCGAAGTCGATGGCTCCTCAACGACATCCTCGGTCAACTCGGTCAATATGAACGATGCCGAGAACATCGTGATTGGCGGCGGTACCGCCGAAAAAAGCAGCGTGGTCAACGGTACCGAGATCCTGGAACTGCGGCCAACGCATTAGCGGCGGCACAAGCCGCTCCCAGCAAACTGTCATCACCCGCCGATGCGGGAAAAATCGGCCACCGTTTCGGTGGCCGTGCGGATCCGGCGTAACAGGGCCAACCGGTTTCCGCGAATTGCCGAATCCGCGTCGTTGACGAGAACGGTATCGAAGAAGATGTCCACCGGCTGACGCAGATGGCCGAGCGCGCGCATGGCCATGGCGAAATCCTCGCGCCGGACCGCCGCTGCTGCCTCGCCTTCCGCCATCTCCAGCGCGCCGAACAGATCACGCTCGGCCTGTTCGCGCATCAGCACGGGATCCACCCGATCGGCGATAGGCGTGGCTTTCTTTTCCTCCGCCGCCACAATGTTGGCGGCCCGTTTGGTGCCGGCGAGCAGGTTCTGACCGTCTTCCGTATCGAGCAGCGCACCAAGCGCTTCGACCCGCTTGACGACCATCAGCAAATCGTCGGCGTCGGGCGAAATAACCGCGTCGATCAGGTCATGCCGGGCACCCTGGTCGCGCAAATGAACCTTCAGGCGGTCATGGAAAAACGTCAGCAGTTCCGCTGATACGCCGATACCGCCCAGCGCCAGGCGGATGTCGTTTTCGAGCAGCAGCCTGATGACACCCAGCGCCGCCCGGCGCAGCGCGTAGGGATCTTTCGAACCGGTCGGCTTCTCGTCGATCGACCAGAACCCGATCAGCGTGTCGAGCTTATCGGCCAGTGCCACGGTGACGGAAACCGGATGGCTGGGCACGTCGTCGGACGGTCCCTGCGGTTTGTAGTGTTCCTCGATCGCTTGAGCGACCGCTTCATCCTCGCGTTGCAGCAGCGCGTATTTGCGGCCCATTTCGCCCTGCAGTTCCGGAAACTCGCCAACCACTTCCGTCGTCAGATCGGCTTTCGCAAGCACGACCGCGCGATCGACTGCCACAGCCAAGGGCGCACTTTCGGCAGCCGATGGCTGATCGGCGATTGCCGGTACCAACCGCGCTGCCAGGTCGCGAATGCGCTGGATACGCTCGCCCTGAGTTCCGAGCCTCGCGTGAAAGGTGACGTTCAAAGAAGCGAGCTTCGCCATGCGCTGGTCGAGAGGCTTTTTCAGATCAACGCCGAATTCGGCGGCCGAAGCCGCCAATGTGTCGAGGTCCGGCAGATCGGCCTGATCGGTTGTCCAAAAATGCAGTGCGTCAGCGAGCCGCGCGCGCACGACCTTGCCGTTGCCACGGGCGATTTCCGCACCGCCGTCGCTCGCCTCGATATTCGCGGTGATAACAAATCTGTCGGTAAGTGCGGCTGCCTGCCCCTGCGACCGCATAACGAAACACTTCTGATTCTCCCTGATGGTCAGACGGATCACCTCGGAGGGCATCGTCAGAAAGTCCGCATCGAAAGCGCCGAGCAGCACGACCGGCCATTCGACAAGACCGGAAACCTCCTCCAGCAACGCCTCGTCCTCGACAAGTTCAAGTCCTTGGGCAAAGGCCAGGTTGAGCGCGTCAGTCCGGATGATCTCCTTGCGTCGCTCGGGATCGAGGACCACCCTGGCGCGCTCCAGCTGCTCGACGTAGTCGTCGAATCGCCGCACCTTGATCGGCTCGGGCGCGTGGAAGCGGTGGCCGTATGTCACATTGCCGGAACGCAATCCGTCGATGTCGAAATCGACGACCACGGTTTCTTCCGTTTCCGGCCCAAAGGTGCATAGGATTGACTGCAGAGGCCGGATCCAGCGCAGGGCACCCGGTTTCTCGGATGCCCGACCCCAGCGCATGGATTTCGGCCAGGGAAAGCCACGGATGACCGCCGGTATGATCTCGGCAATGATGTCCTCGGCTGGCCGGCCGGGTTTCTCGATAACCGCGACGTAGAAATCGCCCTTTTTGGGATCCGACCGAACGCTCGCCTCGTCGATCGAGGCAAGCCCGGCGCCACGCAGGAAGCCGGCGACCGCCTTTTCGGGCGCATCGGTACGCGGTCCCTTGCGTTCTTCGCGAATGTCGGCGGAGCGTGCCGTCAAGCCGCGGATGTCGAGCGTCAGACGCCGGGGTGTCCAGTATTCGCGGGCTGCCTCATAGGTGAGTCCGGCATCGACAAGGCCGTCGGTGACCATCTTCTTCAGATCGCCGGCGGCTTTGCGCTGCATGCGTGCCGGTATTTCCTCGGATCGGAGTTCAAGCAAAAGGTCGGGCATGGGTCGTCACATCAAATCTTCACTGGTCCACGGTCTTGGTGCCTGTTCGGCGTGCCCTCAGGCGCCGACGCCACCACCGGCTTGCGTGCGCAAGAAAGCTTCGCCGCACATCTTGGACAGGTTGCGTACGCGCAGAATGTAGCTCTGTCGTTCGGTCACGGAAATCACACCGCGCGCGTCGAGCAGGTTGAAGATATGAGAAGCCTTGATGCACTGGTCATAGGCCGGCAGCACGCATTTGTGCACCTGCTCCGGATCATCGTCATCGACGGCGCCCAGGTCGAGAAGTGCCCGGCACTCGGCTTCCGCATCGTCGAAATGCCGCAGCAGGACCGACGTATCGGCAAATTCGAAGTTATGCCGCGAATACTCCTGCTCGGCCTGCAGGAAGATATCGCCATAGGTCACCTTGCCGTTCTCGCGGCCGTTGAAGTTGAGATCATACACGTTGTCGACGTTCTGGACATACATGGCCAACCGTTCCAGGCCATAGGTCAGTTCGCCGGCGACAGGGGCGCATTCGATGCCGCAGACCTGCTGAAAATAGGTGAACTGCGACACTTCCATCCCGTCGCACCAGCACTCCCAGCCAAGACCCCAGGCACCAAGCGTCGGGCTTTCCCAGTCATCTTCGACAAAGCGCAGGTCATGCAGCAGCGGATCGATGCCAATGGCCTTCAGCGATCCGATGTACAAATCCTGCAGATCCGGCGGCGACGGCTTCAGCAGCACCTGGTACTGATAGTAATGCTGAAGGCGGTTGGGATTTTCACCATAGCGACCGTCCGTCGGGCGGCGCGACGGCTGAACATAGGCGGCATTCCATGGCCGCGGCCCAAGCGAGCGCAACGTCGTCGCCGGATGGAAAGTGCCGGCGCCGACCTCCATGTCATAGGGCTGCAGGATCACGCAACCATAGTCGGCCCAGTACTCCTGAAGAGCCAGGATCAGGCCCTGGAAAGAACGGGTCGGTTGCATATGGGGCGGGCGTATGCGCTCTGACGCAGTCATGATCCTGTCGTGTCCGGAATGAAAAATGCGCGCGACAGGTGCCACGGGTACACGGCGGGGTCAAGAGCGGCGGGAGCCGCGACCTCGGAATTCGGCGATCAGAGCTTTTCGTCGTCCTTTTCCAGACGATACTCACCGGTGTCCGGATCCTGGACCAGTGTTCCGCTGGCGCCGGTTTCAGCTTCCTTTTCGGCACGGCGGACGGATTTGCTGACTCTCTCGGCTTCCTTGATGAGCCTCTTGTACCCCATCCAGCCGACAATGCCGACCGCTATCAGAAGAAGCAGCTGCGGCATGATATCGTCTCCCTGTTGCCCGCTTTCAATACATGATCCTCCGGCGCGTCACAGGCCGTAGCGACCCCATAATGCGCGTTCCTCGGCGGCTTCGACAAGGCCGGATACCGCGACCCCGGCCAGACGGCCGGTAAAATCTCCAGCCGATGCACCTGGAACGCGCCGGCCGAACAGCCCGCGCGGCATGGTGATCAGCCGCATCCGGGTCTTTTCACCGAAGCGTGCCCTCAGGACGGATCGCATATCGCCGAGTTCGTCGACAAGGCCCAGTTCCTGACTGCGTTTGCCAGACCAGAACATCCCGGTAAACAGGTCTTTGTCGTCGACCAGTTTGTCGCCTCGGCGCTCCTTGACCATGTCGATGAACACCTGATGCACCTCAAGCTGCAGCGATTTGAGATGGTCGACGTCAGCTTTCTTTTCGATCTGGAAAGGATCGAGCGTCATCTTGTTCTTGCCGGCGGTGTAGACCCGCCTCTCGACGCCGATTTTTTTCAGCAGATCGGTAAATCCAAATCCGGCGGCGATCACTCCGATCGATCCGACAATCGAAGACGGGTCGGCGATGATCTCGTCACCGGAAAGCGCAATCATGTAGCCGCCGGACGCAGCAAGATCTTCGACGAAGATCAAGACCTTCTTATCCTTTTCCTCGGCCAGATCACGAATCCGCCGAAAAATGAGCCTGGACTGGACTGCCGAACCGCCGGGCGAATTGATCGAGATGGCCACGGCCGGCGCCTGCTTGTCGGCAAAAGCTTTGTTGAGCAGGGGCGACACTGACGCGAGGCTGAGCGTCGGACGAAACTGCGATCCACCGGCCATGATCATACCCTGGAGCTGGACGACCGGGATCGTCACGTCGCTCTTGCGAAACCGCCGTGGTAAAATCGAGTGATAGAACGCCATCATCGCTGCCTTTTTGGACATTTTCCTGCGAGCAGATGTAAGTCTTTCCGCGGCAAACACAATGGCGGTGAGCGGCTATCGGGGAAGAAAGGCACGCCCGTTGTTGAGGTCGTCGACAATCGGCGAAAACGCCTGCCGCCCGGATTCATGCACGCACAGCAACGGGCGTAGTGCAAGCCGCGCCCGGCTGCCTTTGATGGCGGTCACCAACAGGCGAAACGCCTCTTCGCCGGGGCGTGGATGAACGGGCGTCAAATGCAGGCCGCCAAAGCGATTGCGGCAGGCTTCCAGGATATCCGTCAGGGATTGTGGGCGGGCGATCAACGACAGCTGGCCGCCTGGTCGCAGGACCGCTCCGGCCGAGCGGATCCAGTCGGGAAAAACCCGTCCCTCCATCGCATGGGCTTCGGCCTTCAGCGGGTCGGGGGTACGACGGTCGCTGCGATCGTTGAACGGCGGATTCATAATGACGTGATCGAACGCCTCGTCGAGCAGACCTGCGGCGACACGACGGGTCCCAGTGAGCGATACATCGGCCCGTAAAACGTCTACCCGGTCGGCAAAACGTCGATTCTCCGAAAGCCCGATGGAGCGTTGCGCGAATTCAGCCATGGTCTGCGAACGCTCGACCAGCGTCACGCGCAGGCCCGCGACGCGACTGGCGACCGCCAAACCGGCGGCGCCGGCTCCGGCGCCGAAATCGGCCAACTGTCCACACGCCGTATCCGGCACCAGCGCGGCAAGCAGCATCGCATCGAGCCCGGCGCGGTGCCCGGCGCCCTTTGGCTGTACGACATAAAAACGACCACGGTGAAAGGCGTCGCGGGTCTCCGTGATCGTTGCTTGTCCGACCATCAATCGCGATGTCTCAGTTCGTCGCCGAGACCAGCTCCCTCGACCAGTCGCCTTGCTTCCTCGACACGCTCCGCATCGACCATCAGGCGGCGCGACAACGCGTTGATGGAGCCGTCGAGGACACTCATGTTTTCGTCGGCCACGAAATGCGCGATTCCGGCTTCCTTGAGAAGCGTGCCAACAAACGAAAGCGTAACGACGTTGTTGGTCCTGATCAGCTCTTCCATCACACATACTCCCGTCGACGCGGCTTTGCTTCCGGCCCGACGCTTATATATAGGCAAATCGCCGTTGCGCCACCCGCCGTGATCGACCTGATGTGCAACGTCGAGCCACGGTGCGTCGATTCATCACTTGTCGCGGCAATAGCCAATTTCTATTGTATTTCACACAACAGGAGATCTCACATTGGGCGTTGTCATTCCGCTTGAGGACAAGAAGCCGTCCGCCGCGTCGATCAAACCGCTGATCGACCTCACACGTCCGGATATGGAGCGCGTCAATCAACTGATCCTCGCCAAAGCGGGCTCGGATGTCGAAATGATTCCGGAGGTCGCCAATCACCTGATTTCGTCCGGCGGCAAGCGGCTGCGGCCTATGCTGACCCTCGCAGCGGCAGTGATGTTCGGCTACGAGGGCGACGGCCATGTAAAGCTGGCGACCAGCGTTGAATTCATGCACACGGCGACGTTGCTGCATGACGATGTCGTTGACGAGAGTGATCTGCGACGCGGCAAGTCGACGGCGCGCATGATCTGGGGCAATCAGGCGAGCGTCCTGGTCGGCGATTTCCTGCTCGGTCAGGCATTCAAAATGATGGTGGATGTGGGATCGCTGGATGCCCTCGAGGTTCTATCGGATGCAGCAGCGGTGATCGCCGAGGGCGAGGTTCTGCAGCTGTCGGTCGCCAAGAACATGGAAACGACCGAGGACGATTATCTTGCCGTGATCCGTGCGAAAACCGCGGCCCTGTTCTCGGCGGCGGCCGAGGTCGGGCCGATTGTCGCCGGTGCCGGCAGGGCCGAACGCAATGCGCTGCGGTCGTACGGAACGAACCTTGGTCTGGCGTTCCAGCTGGTGGACGACGCGCTCGACTACGGCGGAACGGCGGCCGATCTTGGAAAGAATGTCGGTGACGATTTCCGCGAAGGAAAGATCACTTTGCCGGTGGTGCTGGCCTACCGGCGCGGCAGTGACGAGGATCGGGCATTCTGGCGGTCGGCGATCGAGGACGGCAATTGCGACGACGGTTCGCTGGAAACCGCGCTGGCGTTGATCACCCGCAGCAACGCTCTGAACGATACCATCGCCCGGGCCGAACACTATGGCGCCATGGCGCGCGACGCGCTGGCGCCGATGACGGAGACGCCGACCAAGGCAGCGATGCTAGAAGTGATCGATTTCTGCATCAGCCGGGTGACCTGACAGCGTGGCGAAGCCGCCGGTTCGACGCCACTGCTTCGCAGTCCGGGACGGTATTCGAGGAAGCTGTGGTCAAATTACTTTGAAAACGGTGTTGGCTTGCCGCAGGGGCTGAAAAAAGCCATGCTTCGAACCATATTGTTGACACGGGGACATGTCGCCGTAACCGCGGGATCACCAAATATGCAGCGCAAAAAACTCCTTATGATTGCATGCCTTGCCGCGGCCACGGCACTCGCGTCGCCGGTAGCCGCAACCGACAACGGTGGCGAGACAGCGTTCGATCCGGAGGCGACGCAAAGTTTTGCGGGTGCTGTTCTGGCCGGTCGAACCGCGGAGGCTGACAGGGATCTCGATACCGCAATCAGCCTTTTCCGCAAAGCTCTGGCGATGGAGCCGGACAACTCCGACATCAAGCAACGGCTGATGGTGCTGCTGTTCAACAACGGCATGTTCGACGACGGTATCGCGTTAGCCGAGGAATTGAAGGAAGATCCGCTTCTGGAAAATGTCGCGCGCATGGCGCTCGGCATCAATTCCATCCGCCAGCGCGAATATACCCAGGCGGAAAATCTGCTCGATTATCCCGGTATCAACGATCTGGAGCGGTTGGTATTCGGCCTGTTGCAGGCGTGGGCCTATTTCGGCGACGGCGACCTCGAAGAAGCTCAGGCGACCATCGAGAGACTGCAAGGGCCGGAATGGTATGGCATCTTCAAGTTGTTCCACCGGGCGGCCATGGAAGAAGCCAGTGGCGACGTGGATGCCGCCGGGCGACTGTACACCGACATTATCACCGATCAGAACAGCGCCGGAACAGCGCCCGACACCTTTATCCGCGCGGCCATGACGCTGGCCTCCATGGAAGCGCGCGAGGGCAACAAGCAGCGGGCACTCGACGCCATTGCCACGGCGGACGCCGTATCGGCGGGATACGCGCCGCTCAAGGCGTTGCGTGACCGAATCGAAGCCGACGATCCGCCGAAACCGGATATCCACAACGCCGAGCAGGGAGCCGCCGCGGTGCTCTACAGCATCGGCAGCGCGCTCAGCAGAAGCGGCGCGGAAGACTTTGTCGCGCTCTACCTTAACTTCGCCAACGCTCTCGATCCGGATGACGCCGCGACGCTGGTCATGCTGGGCAGCCTGTTGGAGGAACTGGGCAAGCCGGAAGAAGCGATCGAGATCTATCGGCGCGTGGCCGAGGACTCCGTCATGCATCGGGTGGCTGAACTGCAACTCGGTCTCAACCTGGCCGATCTCGGCCAGTTCGAGGAAGCCAAGGTGCATCTGCAGCATCTGATCGAACAGGATCCCCAGGATATGCGGTCCTATCTCGCATATGGCAGCGTGCTGTCCAATGCGGAGGCTTACCGGGAGATGGCGGAGAACTATGATGATGCCGTCAAAGCCATCGGTCCGCTGCCGAACCGGTCGCATTGGAACATCTTTTTCCAGCGCGGCATTGCCTACGAGCGTTTGAAAGAATGGCCGAAGGCCGAACCCAATTTCCAACGGTCATTGGAGCTCAATCCCAATCAGCCGCAGGTGATGAACTATCTCGGCTATTCCTGGATCGACATGAACATCAATCTCGACGAAGGAATGGAGCTGATACGCGAGGCGGTGCGGCTGCGGCCCAATGATGGCTATATCGTGGATTCGCTGGGATGGGCCTACTATCGGCTTGGCGATTACGAAAGTGCCGTGAGGGAACTCGAGCGCGCGGTTGAAATCCGTCCCGCCGACCCGACGATCAACGATCATTTGGGCGATGCGTACTGGCGGGCCGGCCGTCAGCTGGAGGCGCGTTATCAGTGGCAGCGCGCGCTGACCATGGAGCCGGATCTGGCCGAGGTGCCAAAGATCGAAAAGAAGATCGTTGACGGCCTGCCACCCGCGGTCGATCCCACACCCTCCGCCTCCAATACGCCGGAGGACGAAAGCCAACGCATACAGGCACCGGACACCAATGAGCGCAAGGGCCAGATGGATGACGGCGCCACTATTGTGCGGACCCGCTACACCGTCAAACCCGGACAGACCCTTTGGAATATCGCCGACGAAATGCTCGGCGACGGCAATCTCTATATCGATATACTAAGAGCCAATCCGGCGCTAAACGGGGATGCCGACCGGATCTATCCTGGGCAGATCATTATCCTGCCCTAACACCTCTGCAATGGTCGAGATTGTCGAGACCGCGCGGGCCAAGATCAACCTGGCACTGCATGTGACGGGACGGCGACCGGACGGCTATCATCTGCTGGAGAGTATCGTCACATTTACCGAAACCGGCGACCGGTTGACCGTCAGCCGCGCCGCATCCGACACATTCAGCATGACTGGTCCGTTTGCGGCAGGCCTGCCAGACGGTGCGGACAATCTGGTACTGCGCGCCCGCGATGCATTGCGGGCCGCGACGTCGGTGGCGGATCATGTGGCTATCCACCTGGACAAGCGTTTGCCGGTTGCCTCCGGCATCGGCGGCGGCTCGGCCGACGCCGCCGCCTGTCTGCGTGCGCTCAGCCGCCTGTGGGATCGGCCGGTGGACAAACGCCGCCTTGCCGATATCGGTATCCGCCTGGGTGCCGACGTGCCGATGTGTCTGGAGTCGCGCCCCCTGCTCGCCCGCGGAATCGGTGAGGACCTGACCCGGATCCGCGATATGCCGCCCCTGCCCCTGGTGCTGGTCAATCCGCTGGTCGAGATTTCGACTCCGGCGGTGTTCGACCGGCTGCACAACCGGGAAAATCCACCGATCCGACTGCCGGAAGCCGAGACCTTCGACGGATGGGTTGACGGCCTCAGATCCCTGCGCAACGACTTGCAGGCACCGGCGGAGACGATCCTGCCCGTCATTGCAGACATCCAAAGGGTTTTGCGCGACAACGGCGCTTTGCTGGCGAGAATGTCGGGATCCGGCGCCACCTGCTTCGGCATCTACGCGGATGAGACGGCGGCCCGCGCGGCGGCCGGACGCATTCTCAGCGACCAGCCGTCATGGTATGTGGTCGCCACCAGTTCCCTTTCCGGCAACCATTGAGGTTTCGCGAACATGACCGGTATCGACGACTCGCGCCCCTTCATTCCGATCCGCATCGCCGTGCTGACGGTCTCCGACAGCCGCAGCCTCGAGGACGATAAATCCGGTGCCACACTGGCGGCCCGCATAGAAGCGGCCGGCCACGTTCTGGCCGCACGCGACATCGTGACCGACGACCGCGAGCGCATCGCCGGAACGGTGCAACGCTGGGCCGACGATCCCGAGATCGACGCGATCATCACCACCGGCGGCACCGGCTTCACCGGCCGCGACGTGACGCCGGAGGCGATCATGCCGCTGTTCGACAAGCAGATGGACGGTTTTTCGGAGGTGTTTCACAGGATCTCCTACGACAAAATCGGCACCTCAACCATCCAATCGCGCGCCACTGGCGGCGTCATCAACGCCACCTATGTGTTCGTGCTGCCCGGTTCGCCGGGCGCCTGCAAAGACGCCTGGGACGGCATTCTCGAAGCGCAACTCGACTACCGGCACATGCCGTGCAATTTCATCGAAATCATGCCGCGGCTCGACGAGCATCTGAAACGCGGCAACTGATCGCTTCATTTTGCCGGTTTCGGTGCTCTTCGACGGTCCGGCTGTACCGCGTGGATCCCTCCAAGCGCCGGATCCTTCGGTTATGTTGAAGCTGTGAGCACTCCTGTCGCCAGGGACTTTTTGTATTTTGTGATTTTTGTTATTTAAGCGCCGTCAGAGAGAAATTCGTGGTTGTTACCGTTGATGTGTAAATCGCATGTCGCTGCTTCCGATTTGCCCGGCACACCGTTTGCTGTCAGGCCTCACTCATGCTGACGGAAGATCAGGTTATTCAGGCCTACCGCATGCTGCTCGGGCGTGAGCCCGAAAGCAGGAAAGCTGTCGAATGGAACTCGAAACTGGGCACGGTCAAACGTCTCCGCGAAGCCATCATGCGAAGTGATGAATTTCGCATTCTAATGCCCCTGCTTCAGGACAAGGCAATGGAGGCGTCGGCCGATCTTGGCCGGTCCGTTTTGATCTTTGTTCATATTCCGAAATGCGCCGGTTCAACGATGCACGACTTGCTGCAACAGGCAGTCGGTGTTCCGGCTTTTCCGGAACGGCATAACGGCTTGTGCAACTGGCCCGTCGGGATGCTGGCGGACAGCCGGTTCTTCTCGGGACACTATGATATCGCTTCGCTGGCATTGATTCCGGCGGAGCACAAAACGATGGTCACCATGTTGCGTGATCCGGTCAAACGCCTGCTATCCGCCTACCGCTTCCTGAAGGCCCATTCCCTGGAAGCGGTCGCACGATCCGATCAGAATATGGGTCTGGTTCGCCTTGCGCGAGACCTGACACCACAGGATTTCTTTTCGCATCCGAAATTGCGCAGACATCCGTCCATCAACAACACGATGGTCAGACAACTGTCAGGCGTCATACCGCAAAAGAGATGGGACGCCTTTTTTCCGAACCGCAATCACAGCCCAGCTCCTGTCGATCGCAATCCGGACCGTGCCCTCGACGAGGCCGTGGAGAACCTGCGGCAGATGGATGCCTTCGGCATTACAGAGCAGATGGCAGAATCCGTCGCCCACATCTTCACAACGCTGGGATACCGCAAACCGCAATCCTTCGAAAGCAGCCAGGTGCTAGACGTCATTGCACAGGAAAATCCGCTGCTCGAGCCGGTTGCACCGGTATCCCTGGACGATGAGCTGCGGGAGGCCATGGAACCCCATTTATCGGTCGATCAAAAACTCTATGACCACGCGCTTACGCTGTTCGAGAAGGCCATCGAGAGCCGCGAAGCCACCTGAGCGGTGAGCGCATCGCCGCAGGCTAATGCGGCCGGTCAACACGGTATTTTGATGCCTTTCGCGATCAGATTTTCTCAAAATCGCCACCGCGGCCGAGACCTGCGGCGAAGCGGGCCGCACCGGCCCGCGCGTCTTCGCGCAGCGGGCGTTCACCCTCGATGCCCTCATGGCGCAACGCCGCCGCCAGTTCCATGCCCCACTGTAGATGGGCCGTCATGCGGTCGGTGCGCAGACAGGTTTGCGGAAACCGTGCCAGTTCCGTGGCAAGGCGCAACGCCGTCTCGAATGCCTCGCCTTCCGGCACCACCCGGTTGGCCAGGCCGAATTGCAACGCCTCGTCAGCCTCCACCGGCCGACCGGTGAGGATCATGTCCATGGCACGGCTGTGGCCGATCAGCCGAGGCAGGCGCACATTGCCGCCATCGATCAGCGGCACGCCCCATCGCCTGCAGTAAACGCCGAACACCGCTGACGTGGATGCGATTCGCATGTCGCACCACAGCGCCAGTTCCAGCCCGCCGGCAACGGCCGGTCCCTCCACAGCAGCCAGCACCGGCTTGCTCAGCAACCGACGGCTCGGTCCCATGGGTCCGCGGCCTTGCCGCTCGTAGACAAAGTCACCGCCGGAGACGGCTTTGAGATCAAAGCCGGCACAAAAATAAGGGCCAGCTCCCGTCAATACGGCAACCGACTGCGTGTCATCGCCATCAAATGCCAGAAACGCGTCGTCCAGCAGCGCGGCGGTTTCCGGATCCACCGCATTGCGTTTGTCCGGCCGGTTGATGGTGACAATGGTAACCGCACCCTCCCGCGCCGTCGTAACCTTGACCTCTTCCGTCATCCGATGGTTTCCTTCTTGTCTGTGCTGTTTGCGAAAAGGCTCGCACCGGTAACGTGGCACGTCAATGCGTGCATGCGCCCGGACTGCGTTTCCTTTTAGCTCGATCGTTCCATATTTGTTCTTGATATGTTCTCACGATGCTGTTAGGAATATTTTCACAAGATGGGAGCCGATATGAGCGATTTGGATCAATTCAGACGGCAGGCGCTTGCCCCCTCGAACGGGGCCGATGTCGCCGATGCGCTCGCCGCCCGGTCAGGCTTGCGAATCCGCCACGACAAGCGCCGTGGCCGCGGCGCCGGAATCAATCCGAGCGGCCGTTTCGAGACGCAGACCCGCCACGTCTTCGACGATGGCTGGGAAAGCCTGGAGGAGCTTCCTGCCTTCCGAACCGAAGTGCAGGTGGAGAAGCCACGGGCGATCATCACGCGCAACAATTCGCCGGACCTTTCCTTCGACCGCTCGATCAATGCCTATCGCGGTTGCGAGCACGGTTGCATTTACTGTTTCGCGCGCCCGACCCACGCTTTTATGGGTCTGTCGGCCGGGCTCGACTTCGAAGCGCGGCTGTTTGCCAAACCCGATGCGCCCAAACTGCTCGAAAAGGAGCTGGCGAAACGTGACTACACGCCGCGTGTCATTGCCATGGGCACCAACACCGACCCGTACCAACCGATCGAAAAGACCTGGCGGATCACCCGCCAGCTGCTGGAAGTGCTCAATGCCTGCAACCATCCGGTCGGCATCGTGACGAAATCGGCGCTGGTGCAGCGGGACATCGATATCCTGAGACAGATGGCCGAAAAGGACCTGGTCAAGGTGGCCGTGTCGGTGACGACGCTCGACCGCAAGCTGGCCCGCACCATGGAGCCGCGGGCGGCAACGCCGCCGCGGCGGCTGGAGACGATCCGCGCGCTGGCTGACGCCGGCATACCGGTTGCGGTGATGGCGGCGCCGGTTGTGCCCGGACTGAACGATCATGAAATCGAGCGCATTCTCGACTCGGCCAAGGCGGCCGGTGCCGTCACCGCGAGCTACATCCTGCTGCGGCTGCCGCTCGAGGTGAGTCCGCTGTTCAGAGACTGGTTGCTGCGGCACTACCCGGATCGCTATCGCCATGTCATGTCGCTGGTTCGGTCGATGCGCGGCGGCAAGGATTACGATTCGGAATTCGGCAAGCGCATGAAGGGCAGCGGACCCTATGCGTGGCAGTTGGGACGGCGTTTTGAAATCGCCTCGAAACGGCTGGGCCTCGATACAAATTGGCGGGCGCTGCGCACCGACCTGTTCCGGCCGCCGGCCGGGACAGGTGTGCAGTTGAAGCTGCTCTAGAATCCGCCGTCGCGGCCATCTTCCCCGACCTGTGGCCGCGGCGGCGGCTCCCTCCGATCGCCGCACCCGAAATCCTCCTGAGCCGCATCTTCGGATTTCGGAAAAGAAGGCGCTATCCACCGGCTTTCCCCGACCGGTTGGAGCAGTCTTCACGGAGGGACTTGCAGAGAATCGGGTGACCGTGCAGTTTGCCGATCATGCCCCGCGTGTCACCCGATTCTCCGCCCAAATCCCGAGCCAGGCAGGCCTCGCTTTTTACGTTGGAGGATCCGGCACCGGATTTCAGCCTGGAAACCAAAGCCGGCGCGCATCGACTGCCCGTCGCCGGTGCCGATGAGGCCGGACGCGGGCCCTTGGCCGGACCGGTCGTGGCCGCCGCTGTCATACTCGATCCAAAGGCGATTCCGCCGGGACTGGACGATTCCAAGAAACTGGCGGCGGCGCGACGCGAAGAGCTGTTCGAGGTTATCCTTGCCAATGCCGAGGTCGCCGTCGCCACGTCCGGACCGCCGCATATCGACGAATCCGATATTCTGCGCGCCAGCCTCGACGCGCTGCGGCGGGCGCTGCAGGCGCTACCGCGACCGCCGCAATTTGCCTTGATCGACGGGCGCGACGTCCCCCCAGCCCTGCCCTTTCCGGCGAAGGCCGTGATCAAGGGCGACGGCCGCTCCCTGTCGATCGCCGCCGCTTCCATTGTCGCCAAGGTCACCCGCGACCGCATGATGCAGCGCGCCGCCGACCGGTTCGGCGCCTACGGCTTCGAGCGGCACGCCGGATATGCCACCGCCGCACACCGCCGGGCTATCGCCGACAACGGCCCGTGCCTGCTGCACCGGATGAGCTTTCGCCCGTTGCGGGCCGCCGATTGACCGACCCGAATCAGTTTCGGCGCTGCACCTCCCGATGGGTAATGTAGATCGACGCCGACACGATCAGCAGCGATCCCAGCCACAGATTGCCGTCCGGCACGAAGCCGAAGACGATCCAGCCGGCGATAACATTGAGCGGCAGTTTCAGATGATCGAAGGGCTGCACATAGGCGGCATCGGCGCTGGCATAGGCTTTGACGATGAAGTACTGGGCCAGAGTCAGCATCGCCCCGGCGCCGACGATCAACGCCAGACTGACCGAGCCCGGAATGGCGAAACCGCCGCTGACACCGGCTAGCGCCGCATTGATCGGCGTCAGGAGCAGCAGCAGGTAGAGCGTGATGGTCTCGGACGATTCGCGCCGCGTCAGCCGCTTGGTGATCAGTGATGTCGCAGCCCAGAAAAGAGCCGCTGCAACGGGATAGAGGGTCGCTAAGGTGAAGGCGTCCGACCATGGCGCCAGGATGATCATGCCGCCGGCAAAACCGATGCCGGTCGCCAGCCAGCGTTGTGGCCCTACGCGCTCGCCCAAGAACACGCCGGCCCCCAGAGTAACGAAGAACGGCGAGGTCATGATCAGCGCGATGGCCTGCCATATCGGCACGCTGGCGAGACCGGCTACCCAGAACTGAACGCCGATGGCGGCGCATGCCACCCTGACGATGTGGGCGCCGAGCTGCTCGGTTCGCAGCACGCCAAGACCGGTCCGAACGATCCACGGCAGGCCGCATAGAAGCGCCACCAGATACTGCCAGAAGGCGGCGGCTGGCGAGGTCATGCCATAGCGCATCGTCGCCGCCTGGACGCTGACATTGACCACCGCGAAGGCGGCACCTGCAGCGACCATGTAGAGAGCGGCCGCAACCGCCGGATTGCTGTAAGCAGATGTTTTGCTGAGGGAGTACAGTGTCTGATTCATAGGATGTCCTCTCAAGAACCACCAGAATCAGGGCAAACAGGCACGACATCGAGCCGCCGGGTATGGCGGCTTTCCGTCTCAATCGGCAAACGGAGTGCTTGCCGATTTCACCCGCTCTCTTCCATCCGGACTATCACCGTCGGCCTCGGAATCACACCGAGTCTGCTGACCCCGCACCAGGCGGCGCGGGCGCTCGCGGGCTTCGAACGGATAGAGGCCGTGAGCCACCATCCTCTCGTCACCGCCGGTGGGGAATTTCACCCCGCCCTGAGAACGAACCACCGCGTTGCTTTTGCAACGCGGTGACCTTCAGCGTTAGCGCATGCCGTATAAAAAAGCAAAGGCCGGAGCGATGTGCTCCGGCCTCAAATCGTTGTGATTGGATCCGCCGATCAGTTGAGTTTCTGTTTCAACTCGGACACGGAAGCTGAAAACAGCGAAGCGGCCTTTTTGTCGTCGACCTTCTCAACGATCAGTTTTTCGGCTGCTGCGACAGCGATGTCGATTGCCTGACGTCGCACCTCATTGACCGCCTCGGCTTCCGCCAACGCGATTTTCTGCTCGGCCATAGCGGTACGCCGCTGAACGTAGTCCTCGGTTTTCTGCCGGGCATCCGCCACCAGACCAGCCGCCTCGTGTTCGGCAGCGGCGATCAGTTCGGCGGCTTCCTTTTCGGCGTCCTTGCGCTTGCGCTGGTACTCGGCCAGCAATTGCTGGGCTTCCTCACGCAGGCGCCGCGCCTCATCGAGTTCGTTGCGGATGCGGTCGGCGCGTTTATCCAGCGACTGGGTCAACAGGCCCGGCACCTTGAAATAGTAAAGGATGCCGAAAAAGATGATCAGAGAAACGAGGGCCCAAAAAGAAGCGTCCATACCACTACCCTCCCTTGACCGTCGCCTTGACCGCGGCATTGACCTTGGCTTTGGCCACGGTGCCGCCGATCAAATGGGTCACGATCGTCGCGGTGGTGTCGGCGGCAATGTTATCGACCTCGGCTAGCGCCTTTTGCGTAACCGTCGCGATCTCGGCTTCCGCCTTTTCGATGCGTTCGGTCATCTCCGCTTCGATATTGGCCCTTTCGGTATCTGCGTCAGCCTTTGCCGCATCGCGCGCTGCCTGGGCAATTTCGTGCGCCTTGCCGCGGGCTTCGGCGAGTTCCTGTTCGTAGGTCGCGAAGGCTTGGTCGGCCTCTTCCTTAAGCCGATTGGCTTCGTTGAGGTCTTGGGCAATCCGGTCGCGGCGCGTTTCCAGGATACTGCCGATACGCGGTAGCACGACCCGCTGCATGAACAGGTAAAACAGGCCGAAAGTGATAACCAGCCAGAGGATCTGCGACGGAAAGGTCGAGCCATCGAATGGCGGGAAACTGCCCCCCGCTGCCTGTTCGACCTCACCGGCCGCCAACGCCGCCGTCACAAACATATTCGCCTCCTAGTCCATGCCGCGCGGACCGCCGCTCCATTGACTGGAATGCGGGCACGCGGCTGCGTCTACCGGTGAAGGATCAGACGGCGAAGAGGAGAAGAAGCGCGACCAGCAGCGAGAAGATGCCGAGCGCCTCGGTCACGGCAAAGCCGAAGATCAGGCGGCCAAACTGGCCGTCGGCTGCCGACGGATTGCGCAGGGCGCCTGCCAGATAGTTGCCGAAAATGGTGCCGAGACCGATGCCGGCGCCACCCATGCCGAGACATGCGATGCCGGCGCCGATGTATTTTGCTGCTTCCGCTTCCATAGTGAACTCCTTCGATGGGATGATTGCGGCTGTTGGACTGGCGGCGCGCCGCCAATGGGTTCTTCTAGTGGCCCGGATGCAGAGCGTCGTTGAGGTACATGCATGTCAGCACCGCAAAAACGTAAGCCTGCAGGAAAGCGACCAGAAATTCGAGACCGGTTATGGCAACCGTCATGATGAGAGGAAGAATCGAACCGACGATGCCGATGGCACCAAGGGCACTCAGCGACGTGACGAATCCGGCAAAAACCTTGAGTGTGATGTGGCCCGCCAGCATGTTGGCGAACAGACGAACGGACAGGCTGATCGGGCGCGACAGGAACGAAATAATCTCGATCATCACCACCAGCGGCAGCAACGCCCCGGGAACGCCGCTCGGCACGAACAGGTTTAGAAAGCCCAGACCGTGTTTCATGAAGCCGTAGATTATCACTGTGCCGATGACCAGCATGGCCAGCACGAAGGTAACGATGATGTGGCTCGTCACCGTGAAGAAATAGGGGAACATGCCGAGCAGGTTGGCGACGAGCACGAACATGAACAGCGAGAACACCATGGGGAAGAACCGCATCCCGCCGGACCCCGCTCCGTCGCGCAACATCGAGGCGACGAATTCATAGGACATCTCCGACACCGACTGCAGCCGCGTCGGCACCATGCCGCGGTTCGATGTCGTCAGGAACAGAAACGCAGAGGCAAGTCCGACGGTAGCAACCATGAACAGCGAGGAGTTGGTAAAGGAAAAATCCAGACCGCCCACTTCAATCGGAACCAGTTTGCTGATGTTAAACTGGTGGATCGGATCGTTTGCCACCGGATGCCTCTCTCATTATGGCCTTAATGGCCTTCGTTTTTTTCTCTGTTCCGATCTCCGTCCGGGCGGTTCTCAGCAACCAGCCCGGCCGAGCGCAGAACATTCAGTACCCCTGCAACAAACCCCAGTAGCAAAAAGACAATCATCCCCCAGGGTGTGGTGCCGATGAAACGATCCAGAAGATAACCCAGCAGACCGCCGACGAAGATGGCTGCGACGAATTCCGTCGAGAGTTGCAGCGCTTTCGCGTAGGACGATTGCGCTGCCCCGTCCGCTCCCTTGGAACTGTCGTTGGTTTTGTGGGAAGCGAGCTGTTCCCCCAATCGCCTGCGACGGTCTTCCAGACTATCGGTCCGGTCTTCCCCTTCGCCATCCGCCGGGCCATCGTGTTGCGCTGGTTTCTTCATGAAAGGCGCGCTCCGACCATTGCCCTGCGACCGTGAAGGGAACCGCTCCAAAGTCGGGCGCAACATAGTTTTCCGCCCAAGCCGAGTCAAGCGCGCTTCCAATACCGATAGGTAGCAAATTATGCCTTATAAATCAGATGGTTATTCAGGAAAGTGTAATTCACCCGTAACAGGCTGTGTAAATTGATGATGCATTGCGGCAAAATGCGCGGCTAAGCTGGACTAGCTCCAGCCGCCGCCATAGGTGCGGTAGAACACGTGCAGGCCGATGCGTCCGACCCGCTTCATGGTGCGTGCCCATTTCGGCCGGACATATATGGCGTGGTAGTGCGTGGACGAGCCCACCTTCTCCAGCCAGATCTTTCCGGCGGTTACCGCCATGCCGACGTCTTTGGCGATCGACCAATGGTGGCGTGAGCGCACCCGGTCGCGAATGCCGTCGCAGGCGAAGGAGAACTGGCAGCGATTGCGCCACCGCTTGTTCTGGTAAACCACGCCGCAAATGGAGTTGGGGTAGGCTGGATTACGGACCCGATTGAGGATCACCTGGGCGACCGCCGCCTGGCCCTTCACCGGCTCACCGCGCGCTTCGAAATAAATGCCGGAGGCCAGGCACTGCTGCTCGCGCTTGGAAAAAACGTGCGGCGGCAACGCGTCGCCTGCCCAGGCGTGGTCGTTCTTCGGCACCGGCGGAAAAAAGCGACCCTTGCCCTGTTGTTCGTTGAGCACCGAGGCAAAGGGTGACGTCTGAGTGTAGTCCGGCTTCACCGGCGCGTAAGCGGTTGCCAGAACGTCGTGGTTGTTGTTGGTCACCAAGCTGGCCAGCATGCGCGGCACGCCAGTGCGCTCGGACGGCTGCACCGGACGGTGGAAGGCGGTCGCAATTTCGACTTCCTTACCCATGATGTCCGGTTTGACGAAGGCCATTTGCATCTGATCGCGCTGTTCCGGCGTGGTCAGCAGATTGCTCTCGCGCAGCACCGAGCCAGCGGAAAAATGCTTCGGCGGCGCCACCGGAACGACGCTGGTCACCCGACCGCGTTTTTCGCTGCGGTTGACACGCTCCTCATCGGACCGGGTTTCCTGACCGCCCTTTTCAGCGCGAAAAGCCACCTTGTCTCCGTTTGGCAACGCGACGCCAGCCCGTGACAGGGTCGAGCCGGTGGTGATCGAATCGGTGAATGCCATCTCCGCCCTGTGCACCGACCCGGCCGGCGCGTCGATCAGGTAACTGCGCCAGCGCGGTTGCCCCTGGTCGGTTCCCGACAGCAGGCTCGGCATGTCCGAATAGGCCATGGGCGAAGTTGACAGGAAGAGTGTGAAAACACCGAAGGCGACCGGTGAAACGCAGCGCTGGCCGTTTGTCGCAAGCCAGCTCCTGAACGCAGGTCCTTGACGCAAGATCCCCAACTCCGAAGCAACGCGTACCGAGTACAATTTGAAGCAAATGTGCCTTGTTAACGTTTATGGAGCGTTAACGGGTTTTCCGGCGAATGTCCGGCAACCCTTGATTTCAACGGGTCACCTTTTGTTGCAGTGCGAAAAAATCTCAACGCCGCTTCTTTCTGGGCGCGTACGGATTGTCACCCTTACGGTAGGAGATGCGCAGCGGCACGCCGGGAAGGTCGAAATCGGTGCGCAGCCCGTTGACGAGATAGCGGGTGTAGGAGGCCGGCAATGCTTCCGGCCGTGTGCAAGCGATGGCGAAACCCGGCGGCCGCGCCTTGATCTGCGCCATGTATTTCAACCGGATGCGGCGACCGGAAACCGCCGGCGGCGGATGCTGTACCTGCATGGATTCCAGCCAGCGATTGAGGCGGGCCGTTGAAATGCGCCGGTTCCAGGTGCGGTGTGTCTCGACAACCGCCTTCATCAACCGGTCGAGCCCGTCGCCGGTCAGTCCGGACACCGGAACGGCGCGGATGCCACGCACCTGCGGCAACAGTCTTTCGGTCTTCTCGCGCAGATCCGCCAGCGCCGCCTGCCGGTCCTCGACCCGGTCCCATTTGTTGAAAGCAATGACTGGCGCCCGCCCCTCGCGGATCACCAGATCGGCGATCTGCAGGTCCTGCTTCTCGAACGGCACCTCGGTATCGACGACGATCACTACAACCTCGGCAAAGCGAATGGCCCGCAGAGCGTCGGCCACCGACAGCTTCTCGATCTTTTGCTGGACGCGGGCTTTGCGACGCAGGCCGGCTGTGTCGAACATGCGGATGCGGCGGCCCTTCCAGTCCCAGTCGACGGAAATGGAATCGCGGGTGATGCCGGCCTCGGGTCCGGTCAGCAGGCGTTCCTCGCCGAGGAAGCGGTTGATCAGCGTCGACTTGCCGGCATTCGGCCTTCCGACCACGGCCACGCGCAACGGCTTGCTGTCGTCATAGGCCGGTTCCTCCTTGTCGCCCTCCTCCGGCGACAGTTCGACATCGGTGACGGCGACCGCTTCCTCCTCCTCGGCCAGGGCCGTCTCCTCGCCAAGGACCGCGACGATTGCGTCACGCAGATCGAGCATGCCTTCGCCATGCTCGGCGGAAATCGGACAGGGTTCACCAAGGCCCAGGCGGAAAGCATCGTAGAGACCGCTTTCGGCACCGCGTGCCTCGGCCTTGTTGGCGACCAGCACGACCGGTTTGCCGCGCCGGCGCAGGATCCCAGCCAGTGTCTCGTCGGCCGGTGTGATGCCTGCCTTGGCATCGATCAGGAACAAGGCCAGGTCGGCCTCGTCGATCGCCGCCTCGGTCTGCGCCCGCATGCGACCCTCCAGGGTCTCCGGATCCGCCTCTTCGAGACCTGCCGTATCGATGATGCCGAAATGCAGGTCGACCAGCCGCGCCTCGCCCGGTCGACGGTCGCGGGTGAGCCCCGGCGTATCGTCGACCAGCGCCAGCTTGCGGCCGGCGAGGCGGTTGAACAGGGTGGATTTGCCAACATTGGGACGCCCGACAATGGCGACGGTGAAGCCCATGGTACGGTCAGGACGCCCGGGCTGCCTTGCCGCTCGCGGCGATCAGATCGAGCATGATTTCGGCGCGCTGCAGCACACCGTTGGGCACACCGTTGTCACCGGCGATCAGATCGAACCAGTCGCGTGCCTGGGTCGCGTTGCCGTCTTTCCAGGCGGAAAGTCCCAGCGCTTCGCGCGCCGAATGGCGCATGGGATTGTCCGGATTGCTCAGCACCTCCACCATGCCGGCAACATCGGTGTAGCTGCCGTGGTCGACCAGCAGATAACCGGCGCGAATGCGTGCCGCGTCGCGGATCGCGGTGGGCACGCCGCCGTCGTTGGCGATGGTGGAAAAGGCGGAGATCGCCGCCTGGTAGTCGCCCTTGTCGGAGAGCACGGTGGCCGCCCGCATGCGGGCAAGCACAGGATAGGAACCGTGGCCATCCTGCTCCAGTGCGGTGAGCGCCTCGAGCGCCTCGTCCTGGCGGCCCTCGCGGGCCAGATTGAGCGCAGCAAGGAAGGCGTCACCCGACTGTGATGCCTGGTTCGTCCGCCAGTAGTCGTAAAGACGGTCGGCGGCGGTGCCGGCAACGATCAGCACGGCCACTGCAATGATGTATTTGCCGAAGCGCGTCCAGATCGCTTTCATGCGGTCGGAGCGCATTTCCTGGTCGACTTCGCGAATAAAACTGTCGTCGGACATAATGGTCCTCAACTCGGCGCGGCCAGTCGCCGCAGCCCCTTTTGCACAAGCTTAAGCCGCGCCTTGTACCCGATTTTACGGCGCATGGAAGGGAAAAGTATACTGTCGGGCGCGTGACCGGCTCAGACGACGATCGGTGGGACGCCAAACAGCCACTCATGCAGCCTCCACACGAACAGAATATAGAGCACAACGCCGACACCGACAGCGATAAGGTCGTTGCGCGCCGGTCCGGGCTCGGGCGGCTTCGAGATGCCCGCCTTTTCGCGCCGGCTTTCGGAGATCCGGTCGCAGATCGCCCACACCAGGAAGGAGCCGAACAACAACACCGAGGCCAGGTCGCCGTTGATCAGCAAATGACTGAAGGCCCACAATTTCACGGCGAGCAGCATCGGGTGCTTGACCGCCGCCTTAATCCGCCCCGGCGGCGTGTAGGCGGCCATCAGCACAACAAACGACACCAGCATGAACAGAAGCGTGATATGGCCAAACCAGAAAGGCGTCGTATAGAGGATCGGTCCCTCGAAACGGGCCATACCGTAGCCCCAGATGATCAGCACGAAGCCGACCAGAGAAACGACGGTATGGATGCCTTTCCAGGCGTTTTCGCCGCGTTGCTCGATCACACGTGCGCGCAGATCCGGCGCCACCATGCGAACCGAATGCATGCCCAGAAAAAGAACCAGACCCAGAATCAGAATAATCATGATCGTCCCGCCCTGCCGAACCGTTTTAATTGATATGGATTGATTCTAGACTGCATCATGACGATTGATCTGCAGATTGCAAGAAAGCGGCTGGCGGCGCGCCGCGCAGAACTCGAGGAACTGTCGAAGCTTTCCGAAGAGGCACGGGCGACGGTCATGCTTGACCAGCAGGCAGTCGGCAGGCTGTCGCGCATGGATTCGATGCAGCAGCAGGCCATGGCCGAAGCCCAGGAACGACACCGGAAGCGCGACCTTTTGCGCATCGAGATGGCCGAGCGCCGGATAAAGGACGGCGATTACGGTTACTGCGCAGACTGCGACAGTGAGATCCCGGACGGCCGCCTCGCCATCGACCCGATGGCCGAGCGATGCGTCAACTGCGCGTCTTAAATCAGCCCGAATCGCTAGCCCTTATCGTTGAAAAAAATGTGACTGACCGATGTCATCACGCGGCGTTATTTTTGTTTATACTAGGTGAGTGTGTGTTTTCGGAGGGGCGGGTATGGTGTCGTGTCGCGTTGCGTGGCTGTGTGTTTTCGCGAGTCTTTCCCTCATTTTACCCGCGTCAGCTGATAATCCGGATGAGAAGCAGCTTGTGATCGTCTCCTTCGACGGCGCCCATGACAACACGCTTTGGGAAAAGAGCCGCACCATTGCTCAGGAGACCGGTGCCCGGTTTACCTACTTTCTTTCCTGCACCTTCCTGATGACCCGCGAACAGAGGCAGTCGTATCGGGCGCCGGGTCAGCGTCCCGGCCGTTCCAATGTTGGATTCGCACCGGATCAGACGGATGTGGCTGAACGGCTCGACCATATCTGGCAGGCGCGCGGTGAAGGTCATGAGATCGCCAGCCATGGCTGTGGCCATTTCGATGGCAAACGCTGGAGCAAGGCCCAGTGGAAGGCAGAGTTTTCCGCATTTACCCGCGTCTTAAAGCAAGCCTGGTCCAATGCCGGCCGGGCGGATGAGGAACCAGCGGGCTGGCAGGCTTTCACCGGCAACGAAATCGCCGGCTTCCGGGCGCCCTATCTGTCGACCAACCGGGCGATGGTCGCGGCGCTCAAGGAGACAGGATTTGCCTATGACGCAAGCGGCATTTCCGATGGACCGGCCCTTCCCTCGCAGCGTGGCCCATTGTCGCTGTTCGATCTGCCGCTGATCAAGGAGGGACCCCGCGACCGGCGAATCATCGCGATGGACTACAACCTGTTCGTTCGCCATTCCGGCGGGCTGGAGAATGCCAGCCTTTCGGACCAGTTCGAAGCGCGCAGCTACCGTGCCTTTCGACGGGCGTTTGACGGCGAATACGAAGGAAAGCGCCGGCCCTTGCAGATCGGCATGCATTTTGTCGAGATGAACGCCGGCGCCTACTGGCGGGCAATGGAGCGCCTGCTTTCGGAGGTCTGCAGTAAATCCGATGTCGCCTGCGTCACCTATGGAGAGGCAATGCGCCGGCTCGGTCGCCGCGACGACGAAGGCGATGCCTAGTGTATCCGTTTCAAACGAAACCCAGCGTCTCGAATAACCTGTACTTGTCCCAGTCCACCCAGCTTTCGACGATCCTGCCGTCGGCGTGCCGGTCGATCTGGATTCCGGTCCAGATGGCTGTCCGGTTCGTCGGCGGATGGCCAAGATAATCCCCGGTTTGGGTGGCCGTGATTTCCCACCGCGTCGAAACCAGGTCGTCTTCGGCGATCTGCATGAGAACGCGCATCGAAGAGTTGCTGAAGGACTTGTGGTAGTCCTCGACGAGCGCTCTGTAGGTGGCCAGGGTCATGTTCGAGGTATCGCCACCGACATACGGTTCCTGGTGGTTGATATAGCCGTCGATCAATATCTCTTCGAATACACAATCGTTGCCGGACGCCCACAGGTCCAGGACCCGCCGGGACAGAGCCTTGTTGTCTTCAATTGTCATTGGCACCTCCTCGACTATTTACCCAATCGACACTAACCACTGTACAACTCTCTGTCACCGTTGCATGAGTGGCGACGGTCGAAACAACCTTGCGGCGGAGCGATAACCATGCGGTTCAAACCCCTTATCCTGACCCTTGCAACCCTGCTGATGACAAGCGGTGCCACACTGGCGGCCGACGAGGGCGAACCGATCTATATCGGTACCGTCTTCAACGTCGCCGGCGCCCAGGCCACCTTCGGCGTGCCGTCCTCCAACGGTGCCTTGATGGCTCTTGACAGGATCAACGACAGCGGCGGCGTGCTTGGCCGCGACCTGGCGGCGGTGACCGCCAGCGGCGACAGCAACACCCGCATCCTGCGCCAGGTGGTGGAAGCGGCGCTGATCGAAAATCCCGGCGTCATCGCGCTGCTCGGCCTGTCCGACCCGGACAACGTCAAGGCGGCGGCCGGCACCGCCCGGGAACGCAACATGGTGTTTCTCACCAGCGGCGCCACTTCGCCGAAACTGCCGGGCGAGTTTCCGGATATCCTGTTCCTCGCCGCCTTCGGCGACAACGTGCAGGCCGCTGCCGGCGCGCAATGGGCGTTTGACACGCTTGGCGCCAAGACCGTGCAGATCCTTGCCGACCCCGACCGCACCTATCCGCAATTGCTGCAGGGTTACTTCGCTGACAGCTTCAAAGCGCTGGGCGGCACGGTCAAGGGTACCGCCAACGTCATGCCGCGTGCCAGCACCGTCACAGTCGATGATCCGGGCGATGTCGATCTGGTCTTCGTCAGCGTCGAGACGGCTCAAGACGCGATAAAAACGATCACCGCCCTGCGTGCCGCCGGCTACACCGGTCCGGTCCTCGGTGGCGACGGCTACGACAATGCTGCCGAATGGGCCAAAGCGACAGACATGAGCGATGTCTATTTCACCACCCATGTGTATCTGGGTGCCGCCAACCCGGACCCGCAGGTCGCCGCCTTTGTCAACGACTATACCACCGCCTATCCCGGCGAGACCCCGACCGCCTTCGCAGCGCTCGCCTACGATGCAGTCGGCCTGATGGCCGAGGCGATCAAGAACGCCGGCGCGGCCGAGACCGACAAGATCGCCGCTGGCCTGTCGCAGATCGACGGCTACAAGGGCATCACCGGCACCATCAGCTATGCCAACAACGCCCATATCCCGCTGAAATCGGTGACGGTCATAAAGGTCGACAAAGGAGCCTATGGGTTTGTCGAGCAGGTGACGCCGAAGGATGTGCCACAGCCTTAGTGGCTTATGGCCAAAGCGTTGCCAACTCTGGGAATAAGCGAGCTGCGTTCGGAAGACATCGGAAAACTGTTGCTTCTGGTCGAGGCGGTCAACTGGACGTTGACGGATGACGACCTTCAAACAGCGTTTGCTGCAGGCCGGCTTTTTGGTCATCGGCAAGGGACACAGATTGTCACTTGCGTAGCGGTTTTTCCGTATGGAGACGGTCTGGCATCGATTGGTGCCGTTATGGTGCATCCCGATTGTCAGCGGCGTGGCCTCGGGCGGTCGCTGATGGAGCACGTGCACGGCCTGCCGGATATCCAGCGTCGGCAGATTACGTTGGTCGCGACTGATGAAGGAAAAGGCCTCTATGAAGCGCTCGGATACCAAATCGTAGCACACTTGAACAAGATGGTTGCGCAGGCACCCACCTCGCAAACAGCGTCGTTGCGAATGCCGATAAACGTCCGCCCCATGGTCGAGAAGGATCTGCCGTCGATCATTCGATTGGACGCCACCGCTATCGGAGGCGCAAGGGAAGACTTGATCCGCGCCCGCTTCAACCAAGCCTGCGCAAAGGTTGTTGCAGTCGGTGACGACACCCAACCAACGGGTTTCGCTCTCGGCGCTGACCAAAAAGGACAGTTGCTATGCGGGCCGGTCGTGGCGACCGATGACGTTACCGCCTATGAACTGATTCAGTCACTGCCCGGTCAATATCACGGTTCGATACGCGTCGACGTGCACGACGGCAAATCCGGCTTGCTGAAGTTGCTCTCCTCAACGGGCTTCCAGCGAGAAACTCATCCTCCCCAAATGATACGCCACGGCGGCAGACCACCAATGCAGGGGCCGACTTTCTATGCCCCGATGGCGCAAATGTTCGGTTGAGCAAAACACGATACCAAACTGCTAAGGCCGCTCCGCCTCGATTGCCGTAGACATGGGATCGGACGATGAGTCGAGACGCGCCAGATACTCGGCATCGATGCCCGGCAGCGGCTGGTTCCTGAAAGCGGCCTCGAAGGCCTGCAGGCGCTTGTAAATCGACAGCAGTTCGACAATCGTCGTCCAGGAATTGACCAGATACTGGAACGAGTTACTCACCTGGTTAAACGCCGTCAGGATCTGCTGCATGATGCCGAGTGTAATCCTGCCGCTGACGATCGTCGGCACTAGGATAAAGTAAGCAAAAATGTTGTCGGCCTGCAGGTAGAAGCCGCGTGCGACGTTGAAGTACATGTAGTGAAAATATAGCCGGAAATAGTTGCGCCGCACGTTGGCAAACAGTTCGGCAACGGTCGGCGGCTGCGCCCGTTCATCATTGTCCTCGCCGTAAACGAGTTCCTTGCGGTAGGCTGCCTCCACACGCTGGTTGCGAAACTCCAGCCCCGGAAGTCTGATGCCGACCACGGACAAGAGGATGGTGCCGAACAGAGCCCAAAAGATGGCCGCCGTGAATAATGGCGCCGGTACCGCGCCGATCACCGGCAGTTCGGTCACGTAGCTCGACAGGCCCCACAGAACCGGCAGGAAGGCGAACAGAGTCATGATCGAATCGACCATGGAAACGCCCAGGCCCTCCATAATGCCGGCAAAGCGCATCGTGTCCTCCTGGACACGCTGAGAGGCACCCTCGATGTGACGCACCTCCTTCCAGCGGGACATGTAGTAGTCGTTCATGGCCGTGCGCCAGCGGAAGATGTAGTGACTGACCAGGAAACGGGTGGCGACAAATACGGCCATCGCCATGAAAGCGATGTAACCGAACGTCATGATCAGTCCGAAGAGATCGCCGGAAGTCACGTCGCTTTCGCCGTCCAGCGCGTCCTGAACGGCATCGAAAAACGGCCGCCGCCAGTTGTTGAGAGCGACCGACACCTGCACCGAATAATAGGTGGAAAACAGGATCACCGCCGATCCGAGGATCGACCACCGGAACCAGGGATGTGGTTCGTACCAGTTCCAGAACAGCGCAAAAGCCGCGACCGCGGCGGCGTAATAGAGATAGAACCACAGGAAGCTCGGGGTCCAGAAATAATGGATCCCAACGACCGGTGGGGCGTCCGGCGGAGCGAATTCGAAACCAAGGACCTCGCCGAGTTCCGTGCCGAACGTGTACCACACGAACGCACAGAAAAGCGACCAGACGACCGCGGAAATGAAAAACAGCTTCGGACTGGGGAAAAAGGATTTGAACACGCTGGGGGTCTCTCGATGTGCTGTTTCGGAACTGCCCTGGATAGGAACGGCGGGCCGCCTGATGACAGGGCTCACCTATACCGCAACCGCCCGATTCCACCTACCTATGGTCGGAACGTGGCATTTGCATATCACAATTGCGTGCCCGGCGGCTCCGGTTTGGCAGTCAACGCGAGTAAGGCGGCGGCGACCAGCGCGACCGCGGCGAGCAGGCTGCCGGAGGTGTAGCCGCCGCTGGCGGTGGCCAGGTAACCGGCCACGATCGGACCGACAATCTGACCGGTGCCAAAAGACGCGGTCATGTAGGCGAGCGCCCGGCGCGGCGATTGCGGCGCCAGTCGGCGGCCAATCTGCAGGCCGTAGGCGGTGACCGCGACGAAGGTGCCGCCGAGCAAAAGACCGCCGAGGAACGGGCCTACCGGCACAGGCAGCAGAACACTGGCCGCGACGCCAGCCGCCTCGACGAGACATCCCACACTAAAGGTAACCGCCAGGCCCAAACGTCGGACCACGGGTGCCCAATAGAGAACCGACGGGGCGGCGGCGATGCCGGTGACCAACCAGACCAGGCTCTCCAGCGCCAGGTGCCCCTGGCCGGCGCGGATGATCGCCACCAGAAACGTCGCGGTGACGATGTAGCCCATACCGAAAAGGCCGTAGGCGAGCGTGATGGCGATCATCTTGCGGGTCCAGACAAGACGCGGTTCGTGAACGGCCCCGCCGGCGACAGACGGGCCGTCGCGCACCATCGCCATCGCGACCAGCGACCCCACCAGGGCTAGCGCCGCGGTGGCGTACCAACCGGTTTTCCAGTCTGTGGAGACGGAATGCAGCGCCAAAAGAAGTATGGCGGACACGGCAATTCCGATGCCGACACCGCCGAAATGCACGGCCTGCAGGCCGGGCCGCCCGGCCGCCTCGAAATGACTGAACAGAATTGTCGAACTGAAAACCATGGCGAAGGCACTGGCAATGCCGGCGGCCAGGCGTATTGCCGACAGGCCGATGACAGTCGTGGCCAATGGCATGGCCGCCAGCAGCACCGTTGTCGCAGCAAGCGCCAGCACAAAGACCAGCCGCTCTCGCCCGGTGGCCCAGCCGAGCCCGGCGAGCACCGCGCCAACGAGGTAACCCAGGTAGTTGGCGGACGCGATGATGCCTGCATCGGCGGGATTCAGCTCCAGTCCGGCCATCAAATCGGGCAGCAACGGCGTGAACGCGAAGCGCCCCAGACCCATGGCGACAGCCAGAGTGAGCAGACCGCCGACCGCGAGAAGTACAACGGACGGTCCCCCGAGGGCCTTCGTTGTATCGCTTCGAAGCGGTCGGCCGGAGACGTTCATCGACGCTCTATGGCATCGGCTTCGGACGCACGCAAGCGGCAATCGGGTGTTTCAGGGACGCATGGTTGCGGGCGGCGGCGAGGCGAAACCAGCGAGCACCGCGGCGAGCAACAAAGCAGCCGCCGCCAGCAGGCTGCCGGGCACGTAGCTGCCGGTGAATTCGGCCAGGTGACCGGCAACCGCCGGACCGATTATCTGTCCGATGCCGAACGCTGCCGTCATATAGGCTAGCGCCCGGCGCGGCGCGTTTGGCGACAGCAGGCGACCGATTTGCAAGCCGTAGGCGACGATGGCGACGAAGGTGCCTCCCAACAGCAACCCGCCGATCAGCGGACCAGCAGGTGCCGGTAGCAGCACACTGGCGGCCACGCCGGCCGCCAAGAGCAGGCAGACGGCACTGAAGGCGACGGCAAGCCCGGAACGCCGCACAATAGGGAGCCAGAGTAGCACTGAGGGCGTGGCGGCAATGCCGGTAACCAGCCAGACCAGACCTTCGAACGACAGATGGGCGTTGGCTTCGCGGACAATCGCCACCAGGAAGGTTGCGGTAATCACGTAGCCGAATCCCGACAGTCCATAGGCCAGCGTGATGGCAATCATCTTGCGGGTCCAAGCCAGCGCCGGCTCGGCCGTTTCGTCGTGATCGTGCTTGGGATCGGCCGGTACCAGGGCCCAGGAGACCAGCGACGCGACAAGCGCCAGCACGGCGGCGGCATACCAACCCGTGCTCCAGTCGGCCGACAGGCCGTGCAGCGCCAGCAAAAGCAGCGCCGAGACGGCGATGCCGATTCCGATACCGCCATAATAGACCGCTTGAAGGTCGTTGCGGCCGGCTGCCTCAAGCTGGCTGAACACGAGGTTGGTGCCGAACACCATGACAAAGGCGCTGGCGAAACCGGCGGCGAAACGGATGGCCGACACGCCGGCCGTCGTTATGCCGAACGGCAATGCCGCCAACAACAGGGTCGTCGCCATCAGTGCCCACAGGAACATGGGCCGTTCGCGCCCAGCAGCCCAGCCGAGCCCGGCCAGAACGGCGCCGAGCAGATAGCCGACGTAATTGGAGGAAGCGATGATACCGGCATCCGCCGGACTGAGCTGCAAGCCGACCATCAGGTCCGGCAGCAACGGCGTAAAGACAAAGCGCCCGAAGCCGATCGATGCGACCATGGCAGCCGCTCCGCCAATCGCGATCGGCATGACCGACGGTCTTTTCAAGCCTTCCGTTCTATCACTGCCGGATTGCCCGTCCGAAATACCCATCGCCCCTCTCCCGCACCGCGGCCTTGATTGGACCGCATACAGTCTCGGTCAGACTAGCAGCAAATGGTTAGGGCCTGTTGAACGGAAGCAGGTTTCGACACCATTTCCGGTGTTGACAGATGGATTTATTTAACTTATGTGTTATTTAACTAATGAGGTAAATAATGAGCGTCCAGACCATATTCTCAGCCCTTGCCGATCCCACCCGTTTCGCCATCGTCGAGCAGTTGCTTGAGCAAGGCGACCAGACCGCCGGCGCTTTGGCCGAACCCTTCGACATTTCGAAACCGGCGGTATCGCGGCACCTCAAAGTGCTTGAGGAGGCCGGCGTCATTGAGCGGCGTATCGACCGACAGTACCGTAGTTTCCGCATCAATCCGCAGAGTATGCGGTCGCTTGACGACTGGATCGATCGGTACCGCAAGTTCTGGAACACCTCATTCGATCGATTGGAAAAAGTTCTGCAGAAAGAGGAAAAGAAGGATGACGACAGCAACTGACGAACGGGTCCTCGTGGTCGAACGCACGCTGCCCGCCACACCCGAGGAAGTGTTTGATGCCTGGGTCAAGCCGGAGCTGCTGATCCAGTGGTGGGGCCCGGAAGGCATGAGCATCCCGCAGCATGCGCTTGACGTTCGGGTTGGCGGCGCCTGGGAAACCACCATGCGTAACGCCGAGGGCGGCGAGGTCTTCGTATCCGGCGTCTACAAGGTCATCGACCGGCCCAACCGGCTGGTGTTCACCTGGGCATGGCGCCAGCCCGATGGATCGCTCGGTCACGAGACCGATGTGGAAGTGACCTTCACCGCCGTCGACGGCGGCACCAGGATGACGCTCGACCAGCGTTCCTTTGAAAGCGGCGAGTCGCGCGACAATCACGGCATGGGCTGGAATTCCAGCTTCAACTGCCTGGAAAAACTGTTTTGAGAGGACCGAGACGATGACCGATCACCAAGTGGTATCACGCGATGAATGGCTGAAAGCCCGTCTGGCTTTGCTGGAAAAGGAAAAGGCTTTTACCCGCGAACGCGATGCGCTGAGCGCCGAGCGGCAGGCGATGCCGTGGGTCGAGATCACCAAAGACTACCGGTTCGACACCGAGGACGGGCCCAAATCGCTGGGCGATTTGTTCGGCGACCACAGCCAGCTGGTGGTGTTTCACTTCATGTTCGGACCGGACTGGGATGCCGGCTGCAAGAGCTGCTCCTTCTGGGCCGATAACTTCGACCGCAACGTCGTGCACCTGGCCGCCCGCGACGTCACCATGATGGCGGTATCGCGGGCACCTCTCGAAAAGCTCAAGGCCTTCAAGAAGCGGATGGGCTGGAGCTTCGACTGGGCGTCGTCGAACGGCAGCGACTTCAACTATGATTTCGACGTGTCGTTCACACCGCAGGCGCGGGAAAAGGGTGAGATCCGCTATAACTACGGGCCCAGCCAGTTCCCGGCCGACGAGGCCCCGGGGATCAGCGTCTTCAGCAAGGAGGCCGACGGCCGGATCTACCATACCTATTCAACCTTCGCCCGTGGCCTCGACATGATGAACGCCGCCTATCACTATCTCGATCTGGTGCCGAGGGGACGCGACGAAAAGTCGTTCGACATGCCGATGACCTGGCTGCGGTTGCGCGACGAGTATCCGGACGCCTGACCTGCTTCTTGCCTCTTGTGCGAACCGGCCGCTGCGGGCTGACCGCCCGCGGCGGCCGTGCTATTGGGAGCGTGCACGACAGAAGAGCGGGGAGCAGGCATGCCTCAGGAAAAATCCATCATCATCACCGGTGCCGGCAGCGGCATCGGCAAGAACTGCGCCGAGCTGTTTCTGGAGAACGGTTACCGGGTCGGGCTGATCGGCCGGCGGAGCGCGCCGCTCGAGGCTGTGGCCGCAAGCCAGGAGCGGGCACTGCCCCTGCCCTGCGACGTTTCCGATCCACAAGCCGTGCGCGCCGCGTTTGACACCGCCCTGGACGCTTGGGGACGGGTCGATGTGCTGTTCAACAACGCCGGCATCAGCAAGCCGCCGCAGACCATCGACGAAATCACAACCGAGGACTGGTTGGAGGTGGTACAGATCAATTTGAACGGCGCGTTCTTTTGCGCTCGCGAGGCGTTTCGTGTCATGCGCGCCCAACACCCGCAGGGTGGCCGTATTATCAACAACGGCTCCATCTCGGCGCATGTCCCGCGCCCCGGCTCGGTGCCCTATACCAGCACCAAACACGCCATCACCGGGCTGACACGGACCCTGTCGCTGGACGGCCGGCCCTTCAATATCGCCTGCGGCCAGATCGATATCGGCAACGCGCTGACCGAGATGGCGATGCCGATGACCACCGGCGTGCCACAGGCCGACGGCTCGATCAAACCGGAGGCGACGATGGACGTCGAGCACGTCGCGACCTCGGTGTTCTATATGGCCGAGTTGCCACTTGAGACCAATGTCCAGTTCATGACGGTGATGGCCACCAAAATGCCGTTTGTCGGCCGGGGTTAGAGCATCTACCGTAAAACCGGTTTGCTGTTGACGCTGTCGTGTAGCCATGCACGATCACGTCCCTGCGTTCTGACCTCTTATCAGGTGTCGCTGCCCCACGGGCCGTGATGAGCGCCCTCCATGTCCAGGCGCTCAAACCCGTGAGCGCCGAAATAGTCGCGCTGGGCCTGAATCATGTTGGCCGTCGAACGGCCGGTGCGCAACATGTCGAAATAGGCAAGAGCGTTGCTGAGTGCCGGAACCGGCTGGCCCTTTTGCACTGCCAGTCCGACGGTGTGCCTCAAATCAGCCTGTGTGTCGGTCAGCAGGTCGGCAAAAAACGGCGCGAACATCAGATTGCCGCCCGGATTGTCGGTGAGTGCCGCTGCCATATCGTTGAGCATGGCGGAGCGGATGATGCAGCCGGCGCGCCAGACCTTGGCGATGTCCGGCATCGGCAACTGCCAGTCATTGGCTTCAGACAGCGCCTTCAGCAGGTCGAATCCCTGCGCATAGCAGACGATCTTGCCGGCGATCAGCGCCTTCTCCAGCGCCGCGATCGGCAGCGAACCCGGATCGAGATGCTGCGGGGCCGCGCCGAACCGCGCTTCACCCTGCTGCCGCGCATCGAGGCGGGCGGAGAGGTTGCGTGCCGCCACCGCGGCCTCGATCACGGTTGCTGGAACACCCAGATGCTGCGCCTCGATTGCGGTCCAGCGTCCGGTACCCTTCTGGCCGGCTCGATCAAGGATGACGTCCAGCATCGGCTGGCCGCTTTTCGGGTCGACGGCTGTCGACACCGCTGCGGAGATCTCAATCAGATAGGACTTCAGCGTCCCCCGATTCCACCGGTCGAACACCTCGCCAATGGCGTCCGGTGCCATGCCCAGGCCGTCGCGCATGATGCCGTAGGCTTCGGCGATCATCTGCATATCGGCATATTCGATGCCGTTGTGCACGGTCTTGACCGCGTGTCCGGCGCCGCCCTCGCCCATCCAGGTGGCGCAGGGCGTGCCTTCATAATCGGCGGCAATCGTGCGAAACACGGGCGCGATACGATCCCACAGGTCCTTGGGACCGCCAGCCATGACGGACGGTCCGAAGCGGGCTCCGGTCTCGCCGCCCGAGACGCCAATGCCCAAATGCCGGGCGCCGTTTGCGGCACGGCGGTTGGTATCGTGGAAATCGGCGTTTCCGCCGTCGATGATCATATCATCCGCGTCCAAAAGCGGGCGCAGCTGGGCGATCTGATCGTCCACCACCGCACCGGCCGGCACCATCAGGACGATCGCGCGCGGCGGCCGGATCGCGGTAACCAGCGCCTTGAGGTCGTCGCAGCCAATGAGCTTGTCGCGCAATGGTCCGGCGTCAGCCACGAAACGTCGGGTCGTATCCGTCGTGCGGTTGTAGACCGCCACCGTGAACCCGTGCTCAGCCATGTTAAGCGCCAGGTTGGCGCCCATCGTGCCGAGTCCGATCAATCCGATGTCGACACTGGCGTTGTCGCTCATGGCCATTGAACTCCCTGTCGGTTGAGGAAAACGGAATAGAGACTTGTCGTCGCCGTGATAAACAGCCGGTGTTTGGCATGTCCGCCAAAACACAGGTTGGACACGGTCTCCGGAATCAGAATTTTGCCAAGCAGCACACCGTCAGGACTGATGCAATGCACGCCGTCACCGGCGGACGACCATATGTTGCCGTCGGTGTCGACGCGGATTCCATCGGCCAATCCGGGATTGACGACGTGAAAGATGTCGCCGCCTGAGAGGCTTCCATCTCCTGCCACATCAAAGACGCGAATGTGTTTCTCGGCGTTCGGATCGAACATCGTCCCGGTTTCAGCAACGTAAAGCCGCGATTCGTCCGGGGAGAATGCCAGGCCGTTCGGGCATTCGAAATCGGTGATCACCGCACTGATCGATCCGCTTGACGGATCGACGCGATAGACGTGGCAAGGCAGTTCCTGTTCCGCGGCGAAGCCCTCGTAATTGGTCATGATCCCGTAATGCGGGTCGGTGAACCAAATCGAATCGTCCGACTTGACCACGACGTCGTTGGGCGAGTTCAGCGGCTTGCCTTCGAATGCGTCGGCAATTACCGTGATGGATCCGTCGAGTTCGGTGCGTGTCACGCGGCGAGCGCCGTGCTCACAGCTGATCAGCCGTCCCTGCCGGTCCCGCGTATGACCGTTGGCGTGATTCGACGGTGCGCGGTAGGTCGACACGCCGATATCCGGTGTCCAGCGCAAAATGCGATCGGTGGGAATGTCGGAAAACAGCAAGCAGCCGGCATCGCCGAACCACACAGGACCTTCGACCCAATCGAATCCGGTCGCCAACTGCTTGACGGGGGCGTTGCCCATGACAAAGCGGTTGAATTCCGGTTCGATCGCTCGAAAAAAAGACATGTCCACCTCTCCCCGCCGCTCATTTGACACGCCCTAACGACGCCTGACACCCCAACCGATCGGCTTCATGCGGTTTCCCGGATGGCTGACGTCATTGCCCCAAATCGCCTGATAGGTGTCGAGCGCCATGCCGCGCCGCTGCAGCGAGACGAACACGGCGATCAGCACCAGCCACCAAAGACCAAAGCCAAGAAACATCCAACGTGACCCGTTGGAGTACCAAAGACCGGTATAGACCGCGGCAACGGATACGGCCAATACCGCATAGCCCAGCCCCTTGTGCGCATATTCGAACCATATGCGCCGCGACGTCATGTCATAGTGGTCACCGGCGAGCGAACCATCCGGCGCCGGATCCGTCGGCCCACCCTTCGAACCGCGCAGCCAGCCGGCGGCAACCAAAAGCAGGCAGCTGATCACAACGGCATAGCCCGCCAGCCAGTGTGCAACCTGGCCCGAGGGTCCACCGGTCTCGATCAGCACCAGAACGAGGCCCAGCAAAGTCAGCGCCGTACCGGCGTGCTGCAACAATAAATGCCCGTGCCACCATGCCTTGTTGTCAAGCCGATGCGGCCAGTCCTGGCCGGGCATCACCTTGAAGAACCGTGCCAGCAATACCCCGACCGGGATCAGAAACGCCCAGGAAAACACCATTACCCGGCCGTGCCAGGACATGAGGACGCTCACCTCATGCGGTCGCGTCCCGTCAATGGGTGCCAATAACCATTCCATTCGCTGCCGTCCCCGGCCCGGCCGGCCGCCGCACAGTATTCAACCGCATAGTCTAGGGGCTATCCTGCGCGGCGAAAAGAGGCTCAGATTTCGACTGTAGTGCGTGCCAGATACTTCGCCACGGCCTGCACCTCGTTGTTCGAAACCTCGTGGCCCCCGGGAAATTCGACACTTTCCACCCGGCTGCCCTGTCTGCCGAAGTAATCCAGCAGCGCCCGTGTCTGCTGAGGCGGACAAATCGGATCCCGCTCACCGGAGGTGACCATCACATCACGGCCGCGCAATGCCGAACTGTCGGCCGGTATCCATGGAATGAGCGGGTGCATCAGGACCGTGCGATCGAAAAGGTCGCCGGCCGTGAACATTACCGATGCCAGGATGTTGGCACCGTTTGAGTAGCCAAGCCCATAGACAGGCGACCCAGGATGGCGTGCCTTGTGAGCGCTGATAAAACCCGCCATCTTGGTCGTTCGGGCAGCGAGGTCGTCCATATCGTAAACACCCTCGCCGGTGCGGCGAAAAAACCGGTTGGCGCCAGCTTCCGAAACGTCGCCGCGCGGCGCGACGATACCGGCCACAGGCAGGATCTTGCCGATCAGGTCGAAGAACTGGTTTTCGTCACCGCCCGTACCGTGGAAGGCAAAGACAAGTGGTGCGTTCCCGACCAGCGGTTTTTTGCGATAAAGATAAGCGTTCTCAGTCATCACATGCCTCTTGCGATTGCGTTGGATTGCCGATCAATCGACGATCGGCGTCAGCATTTGTTCGAGACGGTCACGCAAATGCGTGTGCTGCGTCGGCAGCTTCAGGGCCTCACCAAGATGCGCACTGTCTTCGTCTCGGTCGAAACCCGGCTCGTTGGTCGCCACCTCGAACAGGACACCGCCGGGCGTGCGAAAGTAGATCGCCCAGAAATAGTCGCGGTCGATGACCGGTGTCACCTGGTAGCCGGTGTCGAGCAGTGCCTTGCGCACCTCCAACTGGGCGGCGCGATCTTCGACGGCGAAAGCCACATGGTGAACCGAACCAGCACCCTGGCGCCCGGAAGGCGCATCGCCGAGGATCTCCAAGTCGACATAGTCGGCGCCATTGCCGCCAGCGATGGCGTAGCGGACGATATTGTCCTGTTGGTCGACCCGCTCATAGCCCATGAACTCCAACAGCTCACCGGTGGCGCCGGCGTCGCGAAGGCGCATGCGCACACCCTGAAAGCCGCGGATGGCGCTGTCCTCGGGTATACCGGCACCATCCCAGTAGCTGCGGTCGCCGGAATCTTCCACCAAAGCGAAACCGTCACCGTCCGGGCCGGCGAACTGCAGGCGGTTGGCACCGAAAGCTTTATCCGCTTTCAGACCAGCCGCGCCCTTTTCAGCCAACCGGTCTTGCCAGTAGCCCAAAGCGCCTTTCGGAACGGCAAACTGGGTCTCGCCCACCTCTCCGGTGCCGGGCTTCCCGGCTGCGGCGTTGGGGAACGGAAAGTAGGTCATAACCGATCCGGGCGTGCCGGCCGAGTCACCGTAATACAGGTGGTAGACGTCCGGTGCGTCGAAATTGACAGTCTTCTTGACGCGGCGCAGTCCCAGCACCTTGGTGAAGAAATCGTTGTTTTGCTGGGCATCCGCCGCCAGCGATGTCACATGGTGCAATCCCTTGATCTGCGAAATCATCATTTGTCTCCTTCTGCGGGCGGTCTTGCCGCCCTACGATTTGTCTCGACAAAAGATAGGCTGATGGATTACGCTTTTGAACGAGCATAATTTCCAATAGTTTGTTGCAAGTTGTGTAATAATCAACATGGATGAGCTGAGGTCGATCCGCATCTTTCTCACCGTCGCGCGGCTGAGGAGTTTCGCAGCGGCCGCCCGTCAGCTGACGACCACACCAGCGTCCGTTACCCGTTCGGTCTCGGCGCTGGAAACCAGACTCGGCGTCCAGCTGCTGGTGCGAACGACCCGTCAGGTTTCGCTGACCTCGGCCGGCGCGATCTATGCTGCGCGCGTGACGCCGCTGGTCGAGGAATTCGACCGCGCCGCCGACGAAATCAGATCACAGGAAGGTGTGGATTCGGGCCGCATCCGCATCAATGCACCGATGTCCATTGGCCTGCGCGTTCTGCCCGACCTGCTGGACGAATTTGAGCGGGACTATCCGCAGGTCGATGTTTCGGTGACGATGACCGACCAGTTTGTCGACATCCTCGAAACGGATTTCGATCTGGCAATCCGCGTCTCCGGACCGCCAGACGACAAATCCACGATCTGGCGCAAGGTCTGCCCCGTGGAGCGCGTTTTGGTCACGGCCCCCGGCACCCGTCATGTTTCGGCGGAGACCCCCGAAGACCTGCCTCGGGAAGCCTGTTACGCCTACAGTCCCGATGGGCGTGAAGAGACATGGGAGCTTACCCGGGATCAGCGGACCCGTAGTCTACGCGCTGGCCAAAGCCTCAGTTCCAACAACGGCGATCTGCTCGCACAGATGGTCGCCCGCAGAGGCGGCATCGCCCTCCTGCCCAAAGTCATCGTCAGCGACGCGATCGACGCCGGAATCCTGGTTCAGATTCTCGATGACTGGTCCCCACCCGACATTTGGCTGACGTTGTATTATCCGCCCTACGATCGACTGCCGCCACGTATTGCCGCATTTTCGGATTTTTTCGAGCGGCATGTCACGGTGACGAAGCCGCTGTCTCCGGCGTCTGACGGACGGCCCCTATCAAATTGAGTCAACAAACCGCGCCAAGAGATTGATAAACATGACGCAATCACGTCAAGTTTCAGACTCCCGCGAGCGGGTTTCTTCGGGACGAATGTCGTTGTGGGTTTTGGTCAGCACCCGGCCGGTGAAGTTGGTAAATAGAAAGTTCAGGGCATAACGAACCCCGGTTCGAAACAAACCCTCCGAGTTGAGCCGCCTCGCCGAGGTATGAATGGGCAGGTTGAACGTCCACTTGACCTTGCCGACCTTGCTGATCCGGCGCGCGACGTCCGTATCTTCGCCGTAGAAATCGATACTGGTATCAAAACCGCCGATTGCCTCCATGGCCGACCGCCTTACGACGAAGTTTCCGCCCTGCAACATGGCACCGGTTCGGAGCACGTATCGGTCGAACCAATAGACACAGTATCCGACACGGTAGAAAAGATCGGTCAGTATGCGGACGTGGACGGCAACGTCGTCATAGTGGAATGGGCCGCTCAGGGCGACCAGCTGTTGGTCGCGGTGGAATTCCGACAAAACCTTGTCTATCCACCCCTCGGGCAACCGGCAGTCGGCATCGATATTGGCAATCAGGTCGCCATCGGTCGCCAGCAAGCCGGCCTGACGTGCCCGCACAAGACCCTTCTTTGGCTCTTCGACGACGCGCACACCGTCGAAGCCGCCGGCAATCTTGGCCGTTGCATCGATGCTGGCATTGTTAACGACCACGATTTCGCAATCGTAGCCGCCGCGTGAGATTTCGCTGAGCATCGCCTCGAGGCAACGGCCGATCAACGCCTCTTCATTATAGGCAGGAACGACGAATGACAGTTTCATGTCACGATAATGTCCGGTGTTTCGGTGCCGCGATCCGGAAATCTACGAAACCGCTGCGAGTCGATTGGCAAATCCCATCTGGCAACCCACATAGGCATTCGAAAGCGCAATTAAACCATGGCAGACAAGTTCTCCACAGCCACGCCCGATAGAAAAGTCGGGCTGATCTCACTGGCGAGACTGATTCCGCTGGTTCTCGCCGGTCTGGTTGTGCTTGCAGTTCTGCCGGTGCTTGTGACCGGCTACGTCATCTCAACGGACACGGCAAACCGGCTTCTCAGCGACCGGAACAGACTTATCGTCGATGGCCTGGAAAACACAATCCGTAACCAGCTCGACCCGGTCGCGGACCAGTTGAACTTTGCCCGGCAGGCGATCCTCGACGGGATCATCGATCCGGAAGATGAAGAAGCGCTGCGCAACTTCACCCGCGGACTGCTCGGTGGAACGCCGCAGGTCGCCGGTGTCGCTTTGCTCGGTGAGGATCTGTCGATGCGCCTCTGGCAGCGCAGCACGCTCGCTGAGCTCGCCGAGCCCGCCGAGAGTCCGACGCTTGCCAGCGAGGCCATCCAATCCGCCAAACTCGGTCAGGTATCCTATTGGACACAGCCCTTTGTCAGTCCGCTGGCCGGCGATACGGTTCTCAGCCACCGGGTCGCACTGGAGCGCGACGGCGAGGTTTTCGCCGTGCTCGCCGCCGCGGTCACGAGCCAGGCGCTGTCGCGCTATGTTGCCGAGATCTCGAAACAGTTCGGCGTGACCGCCTTTGTGCTGCTGGGTCAAGAGAGAGTTGTCACCTATCCCGGGCGGGAACCCGGATCTGCAGAAGCCGTGTCTTTTGAACTTCCGCTCCTGGCAGACGATCCAAATCCGGTCATTGCCGGCATGTGGACCGATCCGCAGCCGCTGCAGCAAGTGACCAAGCTGCAGCGCACAACCGGTCATTCGACATATATCGAAGGCGTCCCATACGCCTACTATTATCGCGAGTTGGCCGGTTACGGACCGGAAACGCTGACCATCGGTGTCGCTATGCCGTCGGTCGACTCGCGTCGCGACAGATGGGCTTCGACGGTTGCCGCAGGCTTGGGTTTTGTGTTGATGCTGGTCGCCGCGACGGCGGCCTGGTTTCTGGGGCGCCGCATGACCCGCCCGACGGCTGAATTCAACGAGGCCCTGAACGCCATCTCGCGTCTCGATTTTGCCGCCGTATCCCTGCCAAATCTGGAAAACAGCCGGGTCCTGGAGTGGCGAGGGCTGGCGCGTAATCTGAGCAGCACCGCCAAAGCTCTGACAGCGTTCCAGACCTATCTGCCGCGATCGCTGGTACGGCGGATTTTTCGCACCTCACACGGAAGCGTCCGCTCACGCGAGCGCGAAGTGACCATCATGTTCGCCGACTTGGAGGGCTTTACCGCTTTTTCGCGCGGCCGCGACGCCGCCGAGGTCGCCGCACACCTCAACGATCTTTTCGGCGCCATCGGTCCCATTCTTGAGGATACCGGCGGCGTCATCGATAAATACACCGGTGACGGACTTCTCTGTTTCTGGGGCGCACCCGATCCGCAGCCCGATCACGCCGCGCGTGCCTGCAGTGCCGCCGCGGCAATCGCCCATGTGATGGAAACCCGAGCCCGCGAAAGCGTCGTCCCGTTCCCACGGCTGCGTGTCGGAATGCACTCGGGTAAAGTGGTGGCCGGAAACATCGGCTTTCCAGGCCGTATCAATTACACGCTGGTCGGCGATACCGTGAACATCGCGGAACGGACACAGAAAGCCTTGCGCGGTGTGCAACCGCACAGGCCTTGCGTCATCGCGCTCACCCAGGCTGTTCTCGATGCTGGCGGCAATCAAGAAGGCACCCTGCAGGTCGAGGGTGAGTTGCCAGGCGTTGCAGTTCCTGCCTACCGCTGTCGGCCGGGGACTGCAAACAACACATTGCCTGCGGCCTGATCAAACGGCCACCTTCGTCGCAATCCGGTTCAACTGTCGGGATCAACGCGTTGGTTGCAATTTGCCGCGAATTCCAATAGCCGCTTGGATGTCCTTCCGTTGCCACAGGTCGTTTCCATGTCCCTGCCCGAACTTTTCGACCATCTCAAACAAACCGCCGCGCTCGGCCAGGTCGCCGGGCTGCTGTCGTGGGATCAGGAAGCGATGATGCCGTCGCGCGGCGCGGCGCAACGGGCAGAACAATCCGGCGCGATGGCCGCCGTGATCCATGCCCGCAATTCCGATCCGCGCATTCCCGAGTGGATTGCAGGAATCGACCGGGAAGCGCTGTCGCCCTTCGACCGGCGCAATGTCGATGAGGCGCAGCGTGACTTCGACCGCGCCACGCGGATTCCTGCCCGGCTGGCCGAAGAGAGCGCCAAGGCGGCATCCGCAGGTCAACGGATTTGGGCCGAAGCCCGGGCCGAGAAGGATTTTGCGAAATTCGCGCCGGCGTTGAAGCGCAACATCACGCTCAAGCGGGAAGAGGCAGCCTGCCTTGCCGATTCCGGCACCGATGCCTACGACGCACTGCTTGACGAATACGAACCAGGCGCTCGGTCAGCCGATCTGCTGCCATTGCTTGAAGGCCTCAGGCCGCATCTGGTCGACCTGCGCAGCCGCATCGCCGAGCGGTCGGCACCTAAGCCTCTGAACGGGCGATTCTCGGCTGACGGCCAAATGGCGCTTGCCCGCCGGGTCGCCGGACAACTGGGCTATGATTTCAACGCCGGGCGCATCGATACCGTCGTCCATCCCTTCTGCTCCGGCAGCGGCGGCGACGTTCGCATCACGACACGTGTCGACGAGGATGAGCCGCTGTTTTGCCTGTACTCGACCATCCACGAAGTCGGACATGCGCTTTACGCACAGGGCGCACCGGATCCGTTCCTGCCTGCGGCGGACTATTGTTCCATGGGCGTTCACGAAAGCCAGTCGCGTTTCTGGGAAAACCAGATCGCCCGGTCGCACCCCTTTGTCGAATGGCTGTATCCGGCGATGTCGGAGGCTTTTGGCGATTTTGACCCGGCCGGGGTCGATGAACTCTACGCCGCCATCAACCGGGTCGAAACCGGATTCATTCGCACCGAGGCCGATGAGGTTCATTACAATCTGCATATCCTGCTGCGCTTCGAACTCGAGCGTGAGCTGATCAGCGGCGCCTTGGACGTGGAGGATCTGGAAGAGGCATGGAACAGCCGATTCGAGCGCGATTTCGGTGTCGCGGTTCCGGACGCCAGCCTGGGCGTTCTGCAGGATGTGCACTGGTCGGTGGGTCTGTTCGGCTATTTCCCCACCTACAGCCTGGGCAACATCTACGCGGCCTGTCTTGACAAGGCGATGCGCGTCGCCCTGCCGGACCGGGACGCCATGATCCGGGCTGCCGAGACCGCACCGATCCTCGACTGGTTGCGGCAGAATATCCACAGCAAAGGCCGCGTTTTGCGCGCACCGGAGCTGATCACCGAGGCGACCGGCCAGGCGCCCAGCGCCGACCCTTTGATTGCCTATCTGGAGTCGAAATTCACGGCGCTTTACAATCTTTAGATTGGCGAACCTCTGGTGCATTCAGATTCGCGATGCGGCGCTGAATCCCTGATTCTGACTGCAATAGGATTGTTCAGCGATCACCGATTGACCTCCGGCCACCCGCTCGGTGCGACAGGTTTTCGCTGCTACTCCACAGAGGAAATTTTATAGTTGCTTCGTGACGTGTGGTCATGAAGATGTAACAGTGTTGCTTCATCGATGGCGCTCGGTGCAAAGTCCGCATTGAACCATCAGATGACAAAGCCCGAAACAGTCTGTTTCGTCGGAGCGACGCAACGGGTGAAGCTAACTGGGAGAAAACAATGCTAAAACTGATAAAAAGCGCAGCGCTGGCGGGCACGTTGGCGCTGACAATGATGTCATCGGCATTAGCCGAAGATTTCGATTTCACCTTCCTTTTGGTGAACGACATCGACAAGATGCATGACGATACGCGCGGCGGTCTGGCGCGCGCCAATGCGGTTGTCCGTGCCGAGCGGGCAAAGGGCGGCGACATGCTGTATGTCCATGGCGGGGATTCGATATCGCCTTCTCTGCTGTCCGGTTTTGACCAGGGCGCGCACATGATAGATCTGTTGAATGTCCAACCCGTCGATGTTTTTGTTCCCGGCAACCACGAATTCGATTTCGGCAAGGACGTGTTCTTTCAACGCATGGGCGAATTGCAGGGCAACATCCTCGCCGCCAATCTGCGTAATCCCGATGGCAGTGCGATTGACGGAATCAAGGACACGATGACGCTCACACTGGGCGACGAGTCCGACCCGATGAAAAGCGTCAAAATCGGCATCGTCGGCCTGACCGGCGACGATTCCCCGGTCAAGTCGAGTCCGGGCGATTTGCAATTTACACCGTCTGCGCAGACGGGTCTTGAGAGAGCTCAGGACCTACGGGAAGCAGGTGCCGACATCATCGTCGCTTTGAGCCACGGCAACCGGGCTGTCGACAATGAAATGTTCGAATCCGGCGCTTTCGATCTCATTCTGTCCGGCGACGACCACGATCTGATGCTGCAGTATGATGGCCGGACAGCCATGGTCGAGTCCTCGGAACAAGGTGACTATATGACGGCGATCGACCTGGCCATATCGGTCGGAGAGAGCCGCGGAAACCGCCGCGTCAGCTGGCATCCGAACTTCCGCATCATGGATACCGCTTCCGTCGAGCCGGATCCCGAAACCATGGAAAAGGTCGCCGACTACGAGGAACTGCTATCCAGCGAACTGGATGTCGAAATTGGCACAACCGCGGGCGCGCTCGACACGCGCCGCGCCTCCGTACGTTCCGGCGAAACGGCCGTTGGCAACCTGATCACAGATGCCATGCGCCAGGCAGTCGGCGCCGATGTGGCGATCACCAATGGCGGCGGTATTCGCGGCAACACGGAGTACGCGCCGGGTACCGCGCTGACACGCCGTGATATCCTGTCCGAGCTCCCGTTCGGCAACAAGACAGTGCTTCTGGAGCTCAGCGGCGCGGACATTCGCAAAGCACTCGAAAACGGTGTCAGCCAAGTGGAAAACGGCGCCGGCCGTTTCCCGCATGTCTCCGGTATGAGCTTCGCCTACGATCCCTCCAAGCCGGCAGGCGAGCGGGTCGGCGAGGTCATGGTGGGCGGCGCGCCACTCGACGAAAATGCCACGTACAAACTGGCCACCAACGACTATATGGCCCGTGGCGGCGACGGTTACACGGTGTTCAATGACGCCAACATGGTCGTCGGCAATCTCGACGGCAAGCTGATGGCGAATGACGTCATGGCCTACATCCGGGCCGCCGGTACGGTCAACGCGCAGGTCGAGGGCCGCATCAAAGAAAACTGATGCAACCTCGCAGCGATTTGGTTGGGAAGCGGCGCCTTTTGGGCGCCGTTTCTTTTCTGGACAGACGAACCGTTATTGTGCATGCTTAAACGATTAAGCACTGGAGGGATCGATTGCCGGCGCGGCCTAGTCTGTCTGACATTGCCAGGGCGCTTGGCGTCTCGGTCGCTGCCGTCTCCAACGCCTTGTCCGGTAAGGGCCGGATATCGGATGACCTAGCGGCTACTATTCGCAGCAAGGCGGAAGAGATGGGCTATGTGCCGAGCCCCGCCGGGCGCGCACTGCGCACCGGCCGTAGTCGGGTTCTCGGACTGGTGCTGGCAGACATGGCCCATCCGTTGTTCCCGCAAATCTCGCAGGCAATCGAGCATGCCGCGTCCGACCAGGGCTACGGTGTTCTGATTGGAGACAGCCGCGGTGACATCGCCGCCCAGACGCGCGCCATCAACCGGCTGATCGAGCGTGGTGTGGACGGATTGATCATCGTTCCCAGGCATGGCACGCGGATTGCGGATGTGCGGCGTCCCGTCGTGATGATTGATACACCCTCAACCCCGGGCAACACCGTTTCCGCCGATCATTGGGATGGCGGCGAGCAGATCGGCGTGCATCTGACGGACCTTGGGCACCGCCACATCGTGGTGATTGGCGGTTATCCCGATTCCAATGTGCAGAGCGACAGGCTCGGCGGTCTTAAATCCGCAGCGCGCGGAAAAGCGGTTGTCGAGACCATATGGATCTCGGATCGGGAGAGAGCCAACGGCTCCGGATGCGCATTGGGGCTGATCACGCATATGCAACGGGGCGCGACCGCATTCGCCGCCCTTTCGGACCTGCACGCGCTGCGGGCGATAACGGAATTGCAGGGTGCCGGAATCGCGGTCCCCCGGGAGGCAACCGTTACAGGATTTGACGACCTGATCTGGTCGACAAACATCTCGCCGGCGCTCACCACCATGCGCATGAACGTGCAACAGATCGCCGAAATCGCAGTCATGGAACTGGAACGTCAGATCGAAGCGCAGTTCGACGGGAACGTGGTGGGCGCGCCCCCTGACGAAGGGCAAAGTGTCCCGATGACGTTGATCGTAAGGCAATCAAGTGGCCAGGCACCGGCACGGGACGTCGAATTCGAAGCCACCAACCAATCCAACAATACGCAAACAGAGAGGGTTTGACACATGCATAAACTGATTTTGGCAACAGGCGTGGCATTGGCGGTCGGATTGACCTCCGCCAGTGCCCAGGAAAAACGGCTGGTGATTTCCGTCTACGGCTTCGCCCAGGACGCGTTCAAGGAACTGGTCTACGAGCCGTTTCAAGATATGTGCGACTGCAAGCTGGTCGTCGAAACTGGCAACAGCGTCGAACGGCTGGCCAAGCTCGAAGCCCGGATGAACAACCCGGAGGTGGACATGGCGGTCATGTCGACGCACGACGCGCTGGCAGCCGCTCGCAAGGGCATCACCCAGCCGATCGACGTCTCGCGCCTGTCGAACTATGACAAGCTCTACGACATTGCCAAGGATCCGTTGGGCGATCATCTCGGCATCGGCTACACCTTTTATGCAACCTCCATCGTCTACCGGTCCGACAAGGTGCAGATCGACAGTTGGCAGGACCTGTTCAAACCTGAGATCAGAGGTCGCGTGGCGTTTCCCAATGTCACGACCAACCAGGGGCCGCCATCACTTTACATGCTGGGCAAGGCGATCGGCAACGACGCCTACGATCTCGCGGCGCCGATAGCAGACGTCGCCAAGAACAAGGACGATATCGTGACCTTCTACGTTCGGTCCTCACAGGTCGCTCAGCTGATGCAACAGGAGGAAATCCTGGCCGCACCCGTCGGCCGGTTTGCCTGGGGCGCATACACCAAAATGGACCTGCCGATGGCCTGGGCGGAGCCGAAGGAAGGCCAGACCGGCGGCATGAACGTCATGATTCTGACCAAGGGCGCCAAGAATGAGGACCTGGCTTACCAGTTCATGGATTTCTGGCTGTCCACCGACATCCAAACCAAGCTGGCTAACGCTTTGGTCGACAGCCCGGCCAACGCCGAGGTGACCGTGCCGCCGGAAGTCGCGGCAAACCTCACCTACGGTGAGCAGACCGTCAAAAACCTCAACCTGCTGCCGCCGGCCGTTATTCTCGACAATCGTGAAAAGTGGCTGGCCGAATGGAACTCTGAGGTGGCGCAGTAGCTCCCTGCCCCGCGGCCCAACGCCGCGGGGATTTTTCCGGAGATCATCGATGTTTCAGAACCGGGCGGAAGGTTTGGCGCTGGTGCTGCCTGGCGTCCTGTTCGCGGCGCTCGTCTTTCTTCTGCCCGTCGGCATCCTGCTGTCGGAGGGATTCCGCGAGGCCGGCAACTGGACGGTCGCGCCCTACTACGATTTCTTCGCCAGCGAGCGCAACCGGACCGTCTTCTGGCGGACGCTCAAGCTTGGTGCCTTGGTCACCCTGGCCTCCGCGGTGATTGGATATGCGGCTGCCTACGCCATCGTCTCGCTTCCGCCGACGGCGCGTGGCCGCATGATCGGTCTGGTCATCCTGCCTTTGATGATCTCCCCGGTTGCACGCACCTACGCCTGGATCGTCATCCTGGGACGCACGGGCATCGTCAATCAGGCACTGACATCCGTCGGCCTCACGGATGAGCCGATCCGGTTTCTGTTCACCGAAACAGCCGTGTTCATCGGCCTGTTGCAACTGTTCATGCCACTGATGATCGTGTCGCTCACGAGCGCGCTCGAAAATATGCCGAAAGACGCCGTGCCGGCGGCAAGGGTGCTCGGCGCCAACTGGTTTCAGGTCTTTTGGAAGGTCATCCTGCCCCTCACCCGCGAGGGCCTGGTCATCGGCGGCACCCTGGTTTTCACCGGATCGCTGACCGCTTTCATCACGCCGGCCATTCTCGGCGGCTCAAAGGTCCTGATGTTGGAAACCCTGCTCTATCAGCGCGTCACCGTCGCCAACGACTTCGCATCCGCCAGTGTCATTGCGATGATCCTGATGGTGATGAGCTTTTCGGCCAATCTCCTGCTCAAGCGAGTGGCGACCGCGAGGCAGGCCCGATGACATCGCGTCTGCTCTCCTACCTGACGCTGGCGCTGGTGCTGCTCTTTCTGATCGGCCCTTTCTTTGTCATCGTGGCCACTGCCCTGTCGGCTGGGGAATCGTTGGCCTTCCCCCCAAAGGGCCTGTCGTTGCGGTGGTTCATCAAGGTTTTCGAAATCGAGAGCTTTCGGCAAAGCTTCGGGCTTTCGATGTTCCTGGCGATCTTCGGGACGCTGGCGGCACTGGTGCTCGGCGTGCCGATTTCCTACGCCACGGCCCGTTATCGGCTGCCGTTCAGCGACACGCTGCGCACCGTCGTGTCGGCGCCGATTATCGTGCCCGGCATTATCGTCGGACTGGCGCTGCTGCGCTATCTTGTCATTCCGCTCGACGTGCCGGTCGCGTTGGCCCTGTTCATCGCCCACACCGCATTGGTTCTGCCCTATGCTGTCAGGGTGGTTTCGGCGTCACTCGACAATCTGCGGGGCGACATCGAGGAGGCTGCAGTTCTGCTTGGTTCCTCGCGTGTCGGTGCGTTTTTCCGCACCGTCCTGCCAAACATCCGCGGCGGAATCCTGGCCGCGTTCATCCTCGGTTTCGTGACCAGTTTCAACCAGGTTCCGGTATCGCTGTTTCTGTCCGGCCCGGGCGTCCGTACCCTGCCGATCGACATGATCTGGTATCTGGAGATCACCTACGACCCGTCCGTCGCGGCATTGGCGTCGCTGCTTGCCGTCATGTCGATCGCCATCGTTTTTATTGCCGAACGTTTCCTGGGATTCTCGCGCTATGTCTGACGACAATTTCCTGACCCTGAACGATCTGACACTTGCCTATGGCAAGACGGTTGCCGTCGAACGGCTCAGTCTGTCGGTCGGGCGCGGCAAGCTGTTTGCGTTTCTCGGCCCCTCAGGCTGTGGCAAAAGCACCACCATGCGGGCCATCGCCGGACTGATGAAACCGGCTTCCGGTCGCATCGTGCTCGACGGCGCCGATATCACCCGCGTTCCCGCCAACAGGCGTCAGGTGGGGCTGGTTTTTCAATCCTATGCGCTGTTCCCGCATCTATCGGTGTTTGAAAACGTCGCGTTCGGCCTACGGTTGAAACGCATGGCTGCAGACGATCTCAGAAACCGGGTCGAAGATGGTTTGGACACCGTCGGCCTGACGGCTTTCGCGTCCCGCAAACCGGCCGAACTCTCCGGTGGACAACAGCAGCGGGTCGCCCTCGCCCGCTCTTTGGTCATGGATCCGAAAATGCTGCTGCTCGACGAACCGCTGTCCAATCTCGATGCAAGGCTGCGATTGGAGATGCGCACCGAACTGCAGCGGGTGCAGCGCGACAGCCAATTGACCATGATCTTCGTCACCCATGATCAGAGCGAAGCGATGTCGCTTGCCGATACAATCGTCGTCATGAACCACGGGGTGATAGAGCAGATCGGTTCGCCGGAGGAGATCTACAACGCGCCGGCCACGCGTTTCGTGGCCGACTTCGTCGGCTTCGAAAACATTTTCGGGGTCAAGGGCGGCATGCTCGAAACGGAAAACGGACCGGTGCGACTGGAGCGCGAGATCCACGGCGAGATGTCGGGGCTCGCCTGGCGGCCGGCGATGATCCCGCTTGGCGAAGGCGCATTCGAAGGCGAAGTCGTCGGCAGTTCCTTCGCCGGCGGTACGCGCGAATACCTGCTGCATTCGTCGCTCGGTCCGATCAATGCCGAGGTGGACGCATCCCGGACGGCCTACCAGCCGGGCGAGCGGGTCCGATTCGACCTGCCGCTGGCGCGCGCCGCGCAGCTCAGGGGACCTTGAGTCATGGCGCCTCTGTGGATCGACACCGATATGAGCTTCGATGATATGCAAGCCATTCTGATGGTGGCGCAGTCGGATCTCAGCATTGCCGGTTGTTCGCTCGTCTTCGGCAGCAGTCATCTCGACCAGGTTTGCAGGAACACCGCCGCCATGGTGCCGCTGTTCGACTGGACGTTCCCGATCCATGCCGGTGCCGCCAGACCGATTGTCGGAGAGCCGGAGACGGCCGAACGCGTGCTTGGCGCCACCGGCCTGCCGACCCTTGGGCGGACCCTGCCGGACAGTGTTTGGCCCGTCGACAACCCATCGGCATTCGCCGCACTGACGCAGCGATTGGAACATCAAGAGACACCGCTACAGGTGCTGGCGCTTGGTCCGCTGACCAATCTGGCGATCCTGAAGCTGGCGCGTCCGGAGCTTTTCACCCGCATCCGCCAGATCACCTGGATGGGTGGCGGCGCGACGCGTGGCAATCACACGCTATCAGCCGAATTCAACGCCTATGCCGATCCCGAGGCAGCGGCAATAGTCCTCGCCGGTGGCGTACCGCTGCGCATCATCGACCTTGACGTCTGCCGTCAGGTCACGGTCACCAATGCCGACCTCGATACCCTGAAGGCGCTGGACACGGACAAAGCGAGACTGTTGCACGACCTGTTTGGCGGCTACATCAACATCGGCCTGTCGAGAGGGCGGCCTTCGATGGCACTCTACGACCCCGTGGCGGCGGCCGCGGTGATCCGTGACGGCGTCATCACCTATACCCCGGTGCGTATGGAGATCGAACTGGCCGGCGGTCTCACCCGCGGACGCACCATCGTCGACGACCGCGCCGAAGCGCCGCATAACGCACAGCTCGGGGTGCGCGCCGATGCCGGGGCGATCCGCGCCATGGCAGTCAGCGCCTTGGAGAGGGCTGCAAGCGGATGAGTCGTGTGGAACCCCAGGATCTCAACACCCGAAAACTGCGGGATCGCGCCGTCGCCGCCGCGCGGGGAGATGCCGAATTCGATCTGCTGATCACCGGTGGCACGCTGTTCGACGCGGTGACGGGCGAGTTACGGCCGGCGGATATCGGGCTTGTCGGACCGATAATCGCCAGCGTCCACAGCCCGCAATCGCGCCGCGACACGCGCGACCGGCTAGATGCATCCGGCCGCATCGTGGCGCCCGGTCTCATCGATATGCACATGCATATCGAAAGCTCTATGGTCACACCTGCCAGTTATGCCGCCGCCGTCCTGCCGCGGGGCGTCACCCGCATCGTCTGGGACCCGCATGAACTCGCCAATGTGCATGGCATGGTTGGCGTGGACTGGGCGCTCGACGCGACGGCGGACCTGCCGCTGCGCGTGCATGTGCTCGCACCCTCCTGTGTCCCTTCAGCTCCAGGACTGGAGCGTGCCGGGGCAGACTTCGGCAAAAAGGAAATCGAGTCGCTGCTGCAGAACCCGGCGATCGCCGGGGTTGCAGAGATGATGAACATGCGCGGCGTGATCGACCGAAACGATCGCGTCAGCAGCATCGTGCAGGCCGGCCTGGAAGCCGGTAAGCCGCTATTCGGACACGCGCGCAGCCTCGGCGGTTCGGATTTGGCGGCTTTTGTCGCGGCCGGCGTCAGCTCCGACCACGAATTGACTTCGGTAGATGATTTGCTGGAGAAACTGCGGGCCGGCATGACGATCGAATTGCGCGGCTCGCATGATCATTTGCTGCCGGCTTTCGTCGCGGCGCTCAACGATCTCGGCTCGCTTCCGGCAACCGTCACCCTGTGTACCGACGACGTGTTCCCCGACGAACTGTCAGGGAATGGCGGCCTCGATGACGTGGTGCGGCGCCTGGTGCGTTATGGTCTGCCGGCCGCGTGGGCGCTGCGCGCCGCGACCTTCAACGCGGCGTTGCGCTTGAAACGCGATGATCTCGGGCTCATCGCACCCGGCCGGCGGGCCGATATCGTCATCTTCGAAGACCTCGTGGATTTCAGAAGCAGCGAGGTCGTTGCCAATGGTCGGGTGGTCGCTGCCGGCGGTCGGCTGTTGGAGCCCATCGCCGCCTTCAACACGGCTGTCCTGCGCGATTCGGTGCATTGTCCGACCTTCACGGCGACCGATTTTCGTATCCGGTCCAATGCCCGTCGCGTGCGGGTGGCAACCATCGATCAGCCTCGTTTCACCCGCTGGGGCGAAGCCGAAACGACGGTCGAGAACAGGTTCGTCGTGCCGCCCGATTCGGCAACGCTGATCAGCGTGGTTCACCGCCACGGGCGTGCCGATCCGGTGCCGAAGACCGGGTTTTTGACCGGTTGGGGACAATGGCGTGGTGCTTTTTGCACCACCGTTTCCCACGACAGCCATAATCTGACGGTGATCGGCGGGACGGAAGACGATCTGGCGTTGGCTGCCAACGCTGTTGTGGAGATGGGAGGCGGCATGGCTGCCGTTGCCAGCGGGCAGGTGCTTGCGACAGTGCCCCTACCCCTGTCCGGCCTTCTGTCAGACCGCCCCTTGAAGGCCGTCGCGGATGATTTTGCGGCGCTTCGTCGTGCCATGGACGGCATCATCGACTGGCAGCCGCCTTATCTCGTGTTCAAAGCCTGTTTCGGCGCTACACTCGCGTGCAATGCCGGACCGCACCAGACCGACATGGGCATTGCCGATGTCACCCGTGCGACACCCCTTGCGGATCCTATCCTCGAGATTCTGGAATAGTTCCGCCAAGCTGACGCTCGACCAATCGGACCCAAAACCGCACGCCCGTCGGGATCGCGGCATCGTTGAAATCATAGGCCGTGTTGTGATGCAGCGCGCCATCCGTCGCCGGGCCGTTGCCAAGCCACACATAGGCGCCCGGAATCGTCTCGCAGAAATAGGCGAAATCATCGCCGGCAGTGGATGGCGCAAAGTCGGTGCGCACACGAGACCCGCAGACGTCACGTGCCGCTGAAAGTGCCTCCGCGGTCGCCTGCGGATGGTTGATCACCGGCGGGATACGGCGAATGTAACGATAGTTGGATTGGACCTCGAACATGGCGGCGGTACCGGCCGCCAGCCGCCCGATTTCGGCTTCCAACTGATCGCGCACCTCAGGCGAATAGGCCCGGGCCGTACCGCCGATATCCATGTGGTCGGGAATGACGTTGAGTGCAGCCGGATCCCCGGCATTGACCGAACATGCACTGACGACGGCCGGCTGCAACGGATCGACGACCCGGCCAACGATCGATTGCAGCGCCGCCAGGAAATGGCCGCCCGCGGTAATGGCGTCGCGCCCGAGATGCGGCTTGGCGCCATGGGTGCCCTGGCCACTGAAAGTGACCAGCCAGGAATCGGAACTGGCCAGCTGCGGTCCCTCGACGACCGCCATCTCGTCAGGCGCCAGGCCGGGCATGTTGTGCAAGGTATACACCCTGTCGCATGGGAATCGGTCGAACAGACCCTCGTCAACCATCCGATGCGCGCCGCCGCGCCCCTCTTCGGCCGGCTGAAAAATGAAATGAACGGTGCCCGCGAAGTTGCGTTGTCTGGCAAGCTGCCGCGCCGCCCCGAGCAGCATCGTCGTGTGACCATCATGCCCGCAGGCATGCATCTTGCCGTCGATGGTCGATTTGTACGGCCGGTCCGCGCTCTCCGGCATCGCCAGCGCGTCCATGTCAGCCCTGATGCCAATGCTCGGTCCACCGTCGCCGCAGGACAGCGTCCCGACGACCCCCGTTTCACCGAGGCTACGATGCACCTCCAGGCCGGCTTCCTCGAGGCACTTTGCGACGATGCCGCTGGTGCGCACTTCCTCGAAGCCGAGTTCGGGATGCGCGTGCAGATCGCGCCGCAAGGCCGTCAGCCATCGCAATTCGTCAACAAGCTTATGTGCGTCCGAATCCAAGGCGGGTTCCTTTGCGCTCTTAATCGGAGTGCTCTATGGCTGGAGACAATTGGACGTCGCGTCGATCGGATCCGACATGCCCGCACCAGAGCCACTCGAATTCTGGCAGACCATAGCCCAACCCGGTACCTTTGAAGAGGATCCCGTGCAAGGCTATCGGGATTATTTCCCGGCGCGGCTGCCCGACGGCCGCCAATTGGCGCTGCCGATCCGCGCCCGCGATAGCGGACAGGAAGCGCTCGCTTCATTGATCATCAATCAGGCAAGTTTCGAGGTGTTGGACACCCTGGCAATCGCTTTGGCGGAGATGGCAAGGGATTTCGAACCCGACGTCGTCGTCGCCATGCCGACACTTGGGCTGTCGCTCGCCGAGCAAACCGCGCGCCGGCTGGGTCACACCCGCTACGTGCCGCTCAGCACCTCCCGCAAGTTCTGGTACGACGATGCGTTGTCCGTGCCGTTGCGGTCGATCACCAGCCCCGGACAGGAGAAACGGCTCTACGTGGACCCACGCATGCTGCCGCTCATGAACGGCCGAAGGCTGTTCCTCATCGACGACGTGCTGAGCACCGGAGCATCTATTCTGGCGGGGTGCCGGCTGCTCGAAACCTGCGCTCACCTCCCCGATCTGATCGGCTGCGCCATGCTGCAGACCGATCGCTGGCGCAATACGCTGACCGCTGAAAACCACAGTCTGGAGGATCGGGTCATCGGCGTGTTTTCGACACCGCGACTGGTCCCGACCCAAAACGGTGGCTGGCTCCCGGAGTCCTCCTAATCTGAATCCGGACTCTTGTTCAAGCCACTGTTCTAATGCCGTTTTACCCTGCCGGCCGGACGCTATCGGGATGGGCGTCGGCAAATGGTTTCAGCTCCGCACAACGGCCGGCAATGGCCGTCAGTGTCGGACATGCGGCGTAATCGGCACCCCACCGGTCGGCATTGTAGATCTGCGGCATCAGGCAGAAATCGGCGAGACCGGGCGTGTCGCCATGACAGAAGAGGCCTGTCTGTTCGGATTGCAGCATCGCCTCGAAGGCTTTCAGGCCACGCCCGATATAGGTTTGCATCCATTCGCTGCGCACCGCGTCGCCGCCGCCGGTCAATTGCATGACGTGACCGACCACCGATGTGTTGCAGACCGGGTGGATCTCCATGGCAATCGCAGCCGCCAACGCCCGTACCCGCTGCCGGCCCAGCGGGTCTTTCGGAAGGAAACCTGCATCCCGCGTCTCGTCGAGATACTCGATGATGGCCAGCGACTGGGTCAGCATATAACCGTCGATGTCCAATGCAGGCACCAGACCTTGCGGATTGCGTTCCAGATGCTCCGATGACCGTTGTTGTCCTTCCAACAGATTGACCGGTTCGGTCCGGTAGTCGATACCGAGTGTGTTCAAGGCGATGCGTACCCGGTAACTCGCCGACGAGCGCCAGTAGTCATAGAGAACCGTCATTTTCCGACCTTCACCGCCGTTTCAAGAACCGAGCGCAGGACAGTGATGTCACCCACCTGATTGGCCAGCATCAGCACGAGGCGGGCGTTGAGGCGCTGCGATTCGTCGAGACTCAGCCCCTCATGGGCTTCCATCAGCAAGTGGTAAAAGTCATCCTGGTCGTTCCCCAGGCGGTCTTCCATCATGGGATCTTGTGTGTCGGTCATCCTGCGCCTCCCGCCCGTTCCAGTGCAGCGACTAAAGCCTCGGCCGTTACGGTTCCGGAAAAACCTGCGGCGACGTGCTGGTCCGGTCGTATCAGGTAGGCCATGCCATCGCCATAGCGCTCTGTGGCGTAGCCTTTGGCGTCAACTAAGCCGCCCTCTCCGGCGCCCGACACGGCCACGCGGCGCACGCCTTCCGGTAGATCCGGAACGACGACGTTACCAATCGTCAGCAGCACGAAGTCACCGCCCAGCCGATTGAGCAGCCACACGTCCTCTCCGCCTTCCATCAACGGCGCATCGAGGCATGGCGCCCCGGGCTCCAGCCCCTCGGAAGAATCAGACGCTGGTGTCTGTAAGGCGAAACCGGACAGCGAACAGGGTTGCGACAGACGGCCGGAGTTCACCAGCCGCCGCGCGAATGGCATGGTTTCGGCGAGCAGCAGGGTCTCGTTGCGGAAAATCGCTTCCATCTCCGATTTGGGTGTCATGAAGTTGGTGGCGCGTGACGAGTTGAGGATGTTTTCCGCCGATCCGTGACACCGCTCCTCATCATAGGTTTCGAGCAAGTCGGCACCGGCGTCACCCTTGACGACAGCCGCCAGTTTCCAGCACAGATTGTCGATATCCTGAATTCCGCCATTGCCGCCGCGTGCACCGAACGGGGACACGATGTGGGCACTGTCTCCGGCAAAAATCACACGGCCGTGGACGAAATGCTCGAGCTTGGCGCAGGTGAAGTGGTAGATGCTCATCCAGTCGAGTGTGAAAGGTTTGTCGCCGACAATCGCCCGTATGCGCGGGAGGACGTTTTCCTCGCGTTTTTCCTCATCTGCGTCGGCGTTGAGTCCGAGCTGCAAATCGATCCGGTAAATGTTGTCGGGCTGTTTGTGCAGGAGAGCCGATTGGCCGTTGTGGAACGGCGGGTCGAACCAGAACCAGCGTTCCGGATGCTCCGTTTCGAACGGACTCTCCGGCATTTCGACATCGGTGATCAAGAACTGTTCCTGAAAGGTCTGGCCCTCGAAGGGCAAGCCCATGCGATGTCGCGTAGGCGAGTGTGCGCCGTCGCAGGCGATGACATAATCAGCGGTCAGGCTGTAGCTGCCATCGGGCGTTTCGACATCAAGCGTCACGCCGTCTTCGGCAACGTGATGATCGACCACTTTGTTCTTGAAACGCAGGTCGATGAAGTGCGGGAAATCACGGGCCCGATCGACCAGATATTCCTCGACGTAATACTGCTGCAGGTTGATGAAGGCCGGCATCTTGTGACCCTCTTCCGGCAGCAGGTCGAAATTGTAGACCTCCTTGTCGCCGTGGAACAGCCGGCCCACTTTCCAGGTCACGCCCTTTTCGACCATCCGCTCGCCGACACCAAGCCTGTCGAGAATCTCAAGCGACCGTTTCGACCAGCAAATGGCGCGTGAGCCGACGGAGACGACATTGTTGTCGTCCAAGAGGATCACCGGAATGCCGTGCAAGGCCAGATCAATGGCCGCGGCTAGACCGATGGGGCCAGCCCCGATGATGGCGACCTTGTAGCGTTCCGTGGTGCCGTGGGCGATCTCGGGCGGCACAGCATAGTCGTAGGGCTCGTAGTGATAGTGAGGCATCGTCGGGTCACCTGCTGCTAGTCTTGAAGCGCGTTCCACATGTCCTTGTCACGCTGCGCTGTCCAGATCCGCGGCGTGTCGATGTCCCGGGCCTCGTCATAGGCGCGCGCGACGTTGAAAGGCAGGCAATGTTCGTAAATGGCGTAGTCGGAAAACTTCGGATCGCAGGCGGCGCGGCAGGCGTCCCAGGCTTCCTTGAGCGATCCGCCGCGCAGTGCCACCTGCGCGACCGGACGATAGGTGGACAGCAGAAAATCCTTGGTGAGGTCGAGCGCCTCGTTGACCTTCTGCTTGCCGACCAGCGCTTCGCCGCGGCCCGGCGCGATCGCGTCGACATCGAAGCGGCGTATGGCCTCCAGCGTGCCCGGCCAATCGTGAAAGTGGCCGTCACCGCAATAGCAGGCGGATTTGTATTCGACGATGTCGCCGGTGAACATGACATTGGAATCCGGCACATAGGCGACGATATCTCCGGCCGTATGGGCACGGCCAAGCCGCATCAGATCGACCCTGCGGTTGCCGAGATAAACGCTCATACGGTCGTTGAAGGTGGTTGTCGGCCAGGTGAGCCCGGGAATCTCCTCGTGGCCCTGGAACAGCCGCGGAAAGCGGTCGAATTCCGAATCCCAGTCCTCCTGGCCGCGCTCGACGACCATCGCCCGGGCCTTCTCGCTCATGATCACCTGTGGCGCCTGATAGGCGGAGGCGCCCAACACACGCACCGCGTGATAGTGGGTGAGCACCAGATGGGTGATCGGTTTGTCGGTGACCGAACGGACCTTTTCAATGACCTTGCGGGCAAGCCGCGGCGTCGCCTGCGCCTCGATCACCATCACCGAATCGTCGCCAATGATGACGCCGGAGTTGGGGTCACCCTCGGCGGTGAACGCCCACAATCCGGAGCCGATCTCGGTGAATGAAATTTCCTTTTCCGCAAGGTCGCCCTGCGATGCGAATGCCTTGGCCATATGATGTTTCCTCAATTGAACTGGGGGGCCGGCAGGATCCGGCCGCTGCATTCCCCAAAACCGATCCGGTAGTCCTCGCCCTGCGCGTATCCGGTTAGGGTGAGCGTGTCGCAATCCTCGACAAACACGCGGGTTTCGCCGGTATCGAGTGTCAACGGCTCCTTGCCGGCCCAGGTGATCTCCAGCAGCGACCCGAAACCGGATTTTTCAGGCCCGGAGATGGTGCCCGATCCGATGAGGTCGCCGGTGTTCATCTTGCAGCCGCCGATCGCATGGTGGGCCAGCTGCTGCGCCGACGAGTAGTACATGTTGCGGTAGTTGGTCCGGCAGATCGTGGTCGGGCGCTCGGCCCCGTCCGGCTGCATCAGCACTTCCAGTTCGATGTCGTAAAGCATCGGACCGTTCTCGCGCAGATAGGGTAGCAATTCCTTGTCGCGTTTCGGCGTCGGAATGCGGAATTCTGACAGCGCCGCCTTGGTGACCACCCAAGGACTGATTGACGTGGCAAAAGCTTTCGATTGGAAGGGCCCCAGCGGCTGGTACTCCCAGGCCTGGATGTCGCGCGCCGACCAGTCGTTGAGCAACACATAGCCGAAGATCATGGCATCGGCCTGATCGACGGTGACCGGCTCACCCATCTCGTTGGGCAGCCCGACGACGGCGCCCATTTCAAGCTCGATGTCGAGCCGCCGGCACGGGCCGAACACCGGGCTTTCGGCATCCGGCGGTTTCATCTGGCCCAGCGGACGTCGGATTTCGGTGCCACTGACGACAACCGTCGAGGCGCGGCCGTTGTAACCGATCGGGATATGCAGCCAGTTCGGCGGCAGTGCGTTTTCCTTGCCCCGGAACATGGTGCCGACATTTTCGGCGTGTTGGCGACCGGCATAGAAGTCGGTGTATTCGCCCACCCGGAACGGCATGTGCATTTCGCAGTCCTCGATGCGGTGCAGCGCCTGCTGTCGCAGCAGCGTGTTGTCGCGCAGTGCCGGATCGCCATCTTCCGACAGCAATTCGGTCAGACGATGCCGGACCTTGGTCCAGGCTTCATCGCCCAGCGCCATGAAGGCATTGATGCCGTCCTGATCGAACACCGAGCCGTGTCCGGTCGCAACCAGTCCGGCCTGTTCCAGGAGAGCAAGATCGAGCACGTTGTCACCGATGGCGGTGCAGCAATGCGGCGCCGAACCGTCCTTCGAATAGACGCCGTACGGCAGGTTGTTCAGCGGAAAATGAGTCGAGGCGCTGTTGGCGCTCTCCACCCAGGAGGCGATGCGGTTCATGTCGTACCCCAGAGACGCTTGTGGTTAGCTATTTCAGGCCGGGCGTGCCGTCGAACTTGCGGTCCAGCCCCGTCCAACAGTCGATATAGTCATCCTGCAGCACCGATAACTCGGCGGCAAACTCGGTGACCATCTGCGGATAGCGTGTCTCGAACATGAAGGCCATGGTGTTGTCGAGCTTCATCGGCGCCAGTTCGCTGTTGGAGGCCTTTTCGAAACCGAAGGCATCCGGTCCATGCGGCAGCATCATGTTGTGCAGGCTCATGCCACCGGGCACGAATCCCTTCTCCTTGGCGTCATACTGGCCGCAGATCAGGCCCATGAACTCGCTCATGATGTTGCGGTGATACCAGGGCGGGCGGAAGGTGTGCTCGGCCACCATCCAGCGCGGCGGGAAGATGACAAAATCGACATTCGCGGTGCCCGCTTCCTCCGTTGGCGCTGTCAAAACGGTGAAGATCGATGGATCCGGATGGTCGAACAGGATTGCGCCAACCGGCGAGAAGGTCCGCAGGTCGTATTTGAACGGCGCATAATTACCGTGCCAGGCGACGACATCCAGCGGCCCGTGATCAATCTCGGTCTGGTGGAAGGTGCCGCACCATTTGACCAGCAGCCGGCAGTCACTTTCCTTGTCTTCATAGGCGGCGACCGGGGTTTTGAAATCGCGCGGATTGGCGAGGCAATTAGCGCCGATCGGACCGCGATCCGGCAGGTTGAACTTGGCGCCGTAGTTCTCGCAGATATAGCCGCGGGCCTCGCTGTCCAGGCAAAGCGCCTTGAAGATCATGCCGCGCGGAATGATGCAGATTTCGTTCGGCTCGACATCGATGATGCCCATTTCGGTAAAGAAGCGCATGCGGCCGACCTGCGGCACGATCAGCAACTCGCCATCGGCGTTGAAGAAATAATCGTCCTCCATGTCCGTGTTGCAGAGATAGACATGCGAAGCCATGCCGACCTGTGTCGCCACGTCGCCGGCCGTAGTGATCGTGCGGATGCCGTCGATGAAATTGACCGGCTCGTCGGGCATTGGCAACGGGTCCCAGCGATACTGACCCAGCGCGAATTGTTCGGGTGTTGGCGACGGTGCAGTCAGCCATTGCTCGACCTTGACGCGCGCGAAACGCGCGGTGTGGCGGACGCTCGGGCGAATGCGGTAGAGCCAGGAACGCTCATTGGTGCCGCGCGGCGCGGTGAACGGCGAGCCCGAGAGCTGCTCGGCGTAGAGGCCGTAATTGCATTTCTGCGGACTGTTCTGACCCTGCGGGAGGGCACCCGGCAGGCTTTCGGTCTCGAAATCGTTGCCGAAGCCGGGCATGTAGTGCTGCGTACCGGCCTGCGCGCCGGTTTCGCTGGCGGGTCTCGTCGCATTTTCAAGCATGGCTGAATCTCCTGCACGCCACAGGGACAGGGCCGCCCGCCCGTCTGCGGCGTTTGGTCATGGTTGCGGCCCAGCGAAACTGGCTTTCGTCTTTTGAGCCGTGGAGTGTCGTCACAAACGTAACCATTGATTTTGTAACTATCAAACGCTAATCGTGCCACATGCACGCCGAAACAGACTTCGATCTTGAACAGTTCCTGCCGTATCGCCTGAACCAGGCGGCGGAAGCCGCCAGCCTGGCCTTTCAGGACATCTACCGCAGGCGCCACGGCATGACACGTCCCGAATGGCGGGTACTGGCCAATCTCGGACAGTTCGGATCGATGACCGCGACCGATATCTCGGTGCGAGCGAAAATCCACAAAACCAAGGTGTCTCGTGCCGTATTCGCGCTGGAGAAGCGCCGCTGGCTCAAGCGCGAGACCGACGACCGTGATCGCCGCATCGAGCACCTGCACCTGACGCGGGCGGGGCTCGCCGTTTACGGCGAACTCGGCAAGGTGGCGCTGGCGGAAGATCGCAAGCTCAGCGGCCGGCTGAGCCCGAAGGAACGGGGCATGCTGCTGGCGCTCCTCGACAAGCTGGATTATTAGCGGAAATTGTTTCGATAGGCGCGCGGCGATACCCCGAACCGGTCGCGAAAAGCCTTGGAGAAGTGCTGCAGGTTGTTGAAGCCCCAGCGCAAGGCAATGTCACTGATGGAAAACCGACGGTAGCGCGCATCGCGCAGCATATCGGCGATGCGCTCCAGCCTCTCGTTGCGGATGTACGTTGCGGCCGAGATACCCTCGGCAGCGAAGATCTCGCTGAGACGCCGTACCGAAATGCCGACAACTTGCGCGACGGTGGTGCGGTCCAGCGATGGATCGTCAAGCCGGGACTGTATGAAAGCCTTGGCCCGCGATGCGATGCGCTGTTGTGGCAAAGCCAGCTCCAGCCGGCTCGCGTCGAGTGAAGACAGACCGGTGGCGACCATATCGATGATCGAATCCTGCATGAACTGCCGGACGGCATCCGGAGGACCGTCGATGGCGCCGGCAAACTCTACGAGACTGCGGCTGACGAGCGCGCCGATCGGACTCCCGGCACTCACCCGTCGCCCTGTCAAAAGGTCGGCGTTCGGCAGGCGGTGCAGCAGTTCGTTGCGGGGAATCTGCAACACCAGTTGCCGAAAATCCTGAGGCAGATGCAGCCGATAGGGATCGGTGCTGCTGTAGAGCGCAAAGTCGCCCGGTTCCAGGACAGCTTGCCGCTGATGTTGATTGACCGATGACCGGCTCTTCAGTTGAAGGCTGAGCAAGAAATAGGCGTCGTTGGCCTTGGCGATATCGTCGCGCCGCCGATGCACGTCCTGGGGCGCGCTTGTGACGAAAGAAACCGACAGTTTCGGCAGGCGATGCAACACGATATCGCCCCAGAAATCGTGCCGCCCCTCGGCCTCGCAGCCAAGTTGCACATAGGTCTCGCAGACCGCTTCCCGCCAGTATGAGAAGCGTTCATGGTCGCGCACTGTGTTCGTATCGAATTGCAGCAATGCGGCCTCCAGGTGCATTGCGCCCTGCCCTTTTCGGCGAGAACTGGCAAAAAAGCTAGTGCAATCCCCCGGCTCTCGCAAGTCAAGCTGACGTATCGGATGCCGTTCCGCCCGCAATCGCAAGCTTTTCCGCCCAGATTCGAAAGCATCGCCGCTGCCCCTCAGGCACAATCGCTCGGATAACGACAACCGAAACCTTCGGAGGAACCACCATGTCAGGACCTTTCAAAGTCGCCGCCGTACAGGCGTCGCCGGTGTTTCTCGACCTTGACGGAACCGTCGAGAAAGCCATCGCCCTGATCGACGAAGCAGGCGCCAAAGGCGTCAAGCTGATTGCCTTTCCCGAAACCTGGATCCCCGGATATCCGTGGTGGATCTGGCTCGGCGCCCCGGCCTGGGGCATGCAATTCGTCGGGCGCTATTTCGACAACGCCATCGAGGCCGGCAGCGACCAGGATCGCGCCCTGGCCGAAGCGGCGGCGCGCAACGGCATGCATGTGATCATGGGTGTATCCGAGCGGGCCGGCGGCAGCCTCTACATGGGCCAGTGGCACTACGGGCCGGACGGCAGCATCGTCAACCGGCGCCGCAAGCTGAAACCCACACATGTGGAACGCACCGTGTTTGGCGAGGGCGACGGCAGCGACATCGTCGTGCACGACACCGATCTCGGCCGCGTCGGCGCACTGTGCTGCTGGGAGCATCTGCAGCCGCTGACCAAATACGCCATGTACGCCCAGCACGAGCAGATCCACATCGCATCCTGGCCGAGCTTCAGTCTCTACCGCGGCGCGGCCTACGCCCTCGGACCCGAACTCAACACATCGGCCAGTCAGATGTATGCGGCCGAGGGGCAGTGCTTCGTGCTGGCGGCCTGTGCGACGGTATCCGATGCGATGATCGAGATGCTGTGCGACACGCCGGAGAAGCACCAGTTCCTGCAATCGGGCGGCGGGTTCGCCAGCATTTTCGGACCTGACGGCGCGCCGATCGGCGAGCAACTGCCGGAAAACGAAGAGGGTTTGCTGATTGCCGAGATCGATCTCGCAATGATCGCCTATGCCAAGGCGGCCGCCGATCCGGTGGGGCACTATTCCCGTCCGGATGTCATGCGGCTGATGTTCAATCCTGGTGAAACACCGGCCGTCATGCATTTCGACGAGGGGCATAAAGTGACGCGCGCCGCTGCAGGCGGGTCGGAACCGGTGCCGCTGCAGGAGGTGTCGGAGGCCGGCGAGGAGCAGACCGATGCGGCCGAGTGATACGACGCAGTCGCCGGGCGAGCGCCTCTTTCCGTTGCGCATTCCGCCCGGATGGGACCCGCCGGTGCCGGCTTTCGAGTCGGTGTTCGACCCGGACGTGCACGCCGTCAGCATGTGTGTGATCGGCTGCCAGCACGCGCCCGATCAGGACATCACGGCGTTTCTGACCGACCTCAGATCGATTGCCGCGGGCGCCGACATTTGTGACTTTGCCGCCGGGAGCGATCATGCGGGTCTGAAACAAACCGTCGGCATCTTCTACTGGTACAATCCGACGCAGGCAGCCGATTGGCTCGCGTCGACGGTGTTGCAAGGGTTTTGGGAGAAGCACGGATCGGCCGACACCGGCTACGGCATCTTCCGCGAGATGACCAACGTGCCGACGACGCATTTCGAAACGCTGTTTTCCGGCCCCGAGCACGACCATGGCCTGAGCCAGCGCCGATCCGGTATCAAAGGCCCGGTCGCTCACCATATGTATTGGGGCGGCATGCGCGATCGCATTCCGCATTCGGCCGTCAATGCGCTGGAGGCGTCAGGCCCGCTGGGTGTGCGTGAGGAGGACGGTCGGCGTATTGTGGTCGAGGCACACGAAAACCTGTGCATCATCCGCTCCGGCCAGGATTGGAGCATGACCGAGGGTGTGCAACGTACCGAATATCTGGAGACGATCGAGCCGACGCTGGCCGCCGGCATGGCCTTCCTGCGCGATCAGGGTGAGGCGGTCAACTGCTACGCCTGTCGCTACATGCACGAGACGGACGGCACCGGCGCACCGGTGGACCGATCCTTCGGCCTCGCCTATTTCCGGACCATGAAGGACCTCGAGGACTGGGCGGAAAACCACCCCACTCATCTGGCGATCTTCAACACGTTTCTGGAAATCGCACCCAAATACGGCCCCGACCTGCAGCTGCGCCTGTGGCACGAGGTCTCCGTGCTGCCGGCGGGCGAGCAAATGGCCGAGTATGTCAACTGCGCTCCCGGAACCGGGTTGCTGGGCGGGCTTTCGTAGGATGCTGGCGGTCCGGCTCTTGGGGCGGATCGCCGGTCATTAGCAGCGCTGGGTGGGTTCGGATTTCGAATGATCTGCTGGCTTCAAATCGGTTTCACGCGTTCTTCTGACGAACACGTCTTTCCAAGCAGCCGATCCCACGAAGACGGGTGACGTTTGTTGAAGGTTCATGTGAATCAATCGCAAATCCATTAACCGGCGTAACAATTCGTGAATGCGCTGGTGATCAGCACCAATATCGAATACACAGTGCCGCCATACATTCCACTTCATGGTGGCAGATTTTGAAACATTGGAAGCAATCCTCAAAAAACTCAAACGCAGCGGCAAATACTCCGTCGCTCCAACATATTATGGGCGGTACCGTATCCGCGTGCGCTACGGACCGTTTGGACTTCTTTCGGCCAGATATGAAATAGACAGTGTAACACTCGATGCTCTGAAACAGAGCATGCGGGACCTGTACAGGGATAACTGACGTGCTCGGTTGCCGCCGTATGTTCCGCCGCCGATCGTATAACCATTACCCTCCCACTACACCGGACACTTCCTCCGGTTCCAGGGAACGCATGGGATTTGACCTGATCTAGCAAAAATGCTCCGTTCCCGGAGATTGGGCTCGATGCTTGCAAGCGCGTCGCGCATTGGCCTTATCATCGGAACAACCGGCCGCACACAAACGTCGATCTGCCGTGTCGATCTGCCGTAGAGTCGATAATGCTTGATTCGCTAAATAACCAAAATCGTCCGCAAGTATCGATCGTATTACCTTACAAAAACTCGGCTCCATTTTTACCTAGATGTCTATCCTCTATAGAGGCTCAGACATTGTCCGATTTCGAAGTCCTTATGATCGATGATAGTTCCGAGGACAACGGCAGAGAAATTGCGGATCGGTTCGCCAGTAAGGACGAACGCTTCAAAAGCCTGAGCAATACCGGTGAAGGTATTGGCATGGCACGCAACTTCGGGATAAGTCAGGCTGCCGGCAGGTTCATTGGATTTGTCGACAGCGACGATTTCCTCAATCATAGCTATTTGGAGAAACTGGCGGAACCACTCCTGTCGGGCGCTGATTTGAGTATCTGCAATTTCGACATCGTCTTGAACGATGGCACAAAACTCAAAACACAAACGGCCGCAGATTGTCCCGCAGGCATGGATCCGGCCATCCATGCATTAACCAACAACGAATGTGTTGTATGGAACAAGCTGTTCTTGTCTTCAATATTTAAGTATGAAAACAAATTTCAATTCTCTTCTTCCATATTTGAAGACTTCTCAGTTATTCCAGCCATACTTGCAAACGTTGAACAAATAGCTTTTGTTGACAAAACGCTCTATAATTACGTACAGCACCCAAAATCAGTTACGAGGCAGTTTTATTCTGAATTTGAAAAATCCATGTTCGTGTTTGACGCATTTAAGCACCTCCATTCCTACAGATCGTCATTTCGAGACAATACATGGGAATACTACATGGATACACGCGCCATTCTGCACCTGTTTGCATATCGCATAGATTCGGTGCTTAGCGTCAAGGGATTCGATAAGCGAGCTCTTGCCATTAAGCGGCATTCAGATTTGCTGAATTCCGTAATACCGAACTGGTACAAATCAACAGGTTTAAGTGATTTCATATTCGAAAATCAGGCCGTTTTCGACCATATTAAGCGAAAAATCATTGTCAGACTCTATCAATACGGTTTTTACAAAACGCTGTCTTTTCTGAAGCAACAATCAAGTGAACTCAGGTGACTGCGATTCCATCTTCGTTGGCAGAACGAAACACGCAGTCGTGCGTGAGGCGACCGACATGCCGGCTGCAGTCATGGTGTTGGATTGTTCAAGAGCGACCACACATCGATTTGATAGGGAAGCCACAAATAGGCGTGGTCTGCGTAGTTGAGCCAGACGAAAAGTACACAGGCATAATAGGTGAGAACTGCAAGAACAATCGGTTCGTTTCTGCCACCGTATTTGCCAATTGCGTCTGGAAGATGCGAAAACACAAAGAGCTGGAGCGGGATGAAGTAAAGCGCCATACGGTCCAGTGCCGTACTCAAAGGCGTTACGAAATAAGCCACAAGCATCGCAATGGCGATAAACGAAACCAGCCTCCAAAACCTGTACTCAGCATGTGACAGGCTGAATTTACGCGAAAACGCCAGGTACAGGACTGCCGGGACGGCGTTCATCAGAAGGCGGACCAGAGCCCCTGAAGACAGCAGGTTGGCGTCCGTGTAAACGGTCAACAAGTGGTCTATCGAGTCGCTCAGCAACAATTGATAGGCCATGGCAAAGGCGACTATGACAATCAGCCCAATTAGGTATTTGTTGCGTGTGAGTGTCAGCGCAACAAGCGGAACCAGGAGCACCGCCGACCTGTGGAACGTGGCCGCCAAACAAATCCAGAACAGAAATGTGAGATTCTTTTTACGCCCAAGAGCGACAATCCCAATCGAAACCAAACCAAGGGCAATCGCCTGGCGTGTGTAGCCCATACCGACGACGATCACCATGTAAGGAATTGCAACCGCCAGCGCCAGCCAGGGCCGGGGCAAGCTGCGGCAAAATACAACCAATCCGGTTGAAAAGATGAGACCGCCGATCAGATTCACACCAGCAATGCCCCAACCAAGCCGATTGGAAATGACGTTGATCAGCCAAAACGCCGGATCTTCGCGGGACAGGGCATCGGATAAAGACATACCGACTGAAATATAGAGATAATTAAAGTAGTTGGCCCAGTCTCCACCCACACGGTATCGAAACCCGATAATGATTGTCAGGAAAACCAATACGAACAGCCACTGCGGCTCAAGTTTTGTCGAACGGGTGCCATCCCTGCGAAACCGCATGGATGGGGCCGAGAACAACGCTGGTAAAACCGGTAGTAAAAAGAACAACCAATAGGGCAACATCGGTAACCGGTTCCCTGATCCGCTAGCCGTTTCCCAAGTTCGACTCGTATTCTGCCAGCCAGGAAAGCAGCATCAATACCGTCCATAGTTTCTGGCCGTTGTTGGTTCGGCCTGACTGGTGCGTCGACCATAGTCTACCGATACTAACTGCATTGAGATTAGCATGCGCCAACAAATCTTCTCGCGCCAGTAGTGTTTCGCCCCATGCGCGCAGAGCACCGCGGAGCCACCGGTCGACGGGGATCGCAAACCCCTGTTTGGGTCTTTCAATCGCGTTGCGCGGCACGTGTCTTTCCAAAATGTGTCGCAGGATCCGCTTTCCGGTTTTGCTCTTTATCTTAGCGTCGAGCGGCAGCGCCCAGGCGGCCCGCACAATCCGCGCGTCCAAGAAAGGTGCCCGTGTTTCGAGGGACGCGCTCATCGCGGCTCGGTCGACCTTCACAAGGACATCTCCGGGCAGATAGCCGATGCTGTCCATGTACATCATCCATTCCTGTGACGCCAAGCGCCCTTCAGCAAGTGGTGGTGCAGTGCTCTTGGATGGTGATTTGGGCCGATGGTCGAGAACCGATTCCGGTTTGTCAAATGTGCGCGTAAAGCAGTCGTAGAGCTGTTCAACAGAGTCTGCGCCCGAAACCGCGTCGGCCAGCCTGTCCAATTTGTCCATCGCAGTCAGCGGCAGATTGAGCTCGCGGGCGATGCGCCTTATGGCCGAACGCTCGTTTGAGCTTATCTGGCCTGCAAAACGCAGCAGTCCCGCTGACGGTGGTCTTAACAAACGAGGCACCGTGTTGATGTGATCGAGCAACCTGGGCCCCAAAACGTGCCGATTGTACCCGCCAAACACCTCGTCGCCGCCGTCTCCGGTTAACGCGACGGTGACCGATTGGCGGGAAAGACGGCACAACAGTGTTGTCGGTATCTGGGAGGAATCCGCGAAGGGTTCGTCGTATATCCTGGGCAGATCCTTTACCACTTCCAGGGCGTCGTCTTCCGAGACGATAAATTCCGTATGATCCGTGTTGAGTAACGTTGCCACACGTGCCGCCATGGGTGCTTCGTTGAAACGCACGTCATCGAAACCGATCGAGAATGTCCGGATCCGGGTATCCGTCTGACTCTGCATCAGGCTAGCAACCAGCGACGAGTCGATACCGCCAGACAGAAAACAGCCCAACGGCACGTCGCTGAGCATTTGCTCACCGATGACATCGATCAGCAGCGCTTCGATTTGACCCGCGGTTGCTTCGAAAGCGAATGGCTCGGCTGTTGTTTTTCGCCGAATGCTCGATTGAACGATGTCGTCAAAAGCCTCGAAGGTATGGCGTTCCGCCACCTCCACGCCAGCCGACAGTCTGACGATGCCGCCCGGAGGAACCTTAGCGACACCCCTGAATATGCATTCACTCTCGGGGACATAAGAGTAGGACAAGAAGGCTGCGATAGCCGCCCGATCAAGCACTGGAGCGAAGTCGGGAGACTGCAGCAATCCCTTCAACTCTGAGGAAAACACCCAGCCCTCTGCTGTCTGCGCATAGTAGAGGGGTTTTTCGCCCATGCGGTCCCGCGCCAGTGACAGCGTATCGGTTTGTCTGTCCCACAAAGCCAGTGCGAACATCCCGTAAGCGCGCGTCAAAGCCGCGTGCAAGCCCCAATGTGAGATGGCCTCAAGAAGGACTTCGGTGTCAGAGTGCCCCCGCCAAGGGCGCGCATCAGTGTCTGTTTCCGTTTCGATCTGACGGCGTAAGGTGAGATGATTGTAAATCTCGCCGTTGAAGACCAGCACGTAGCGGCCATCGGCCGACTGCATGGGTTGCAATCCGCCTTCGGAAAGATCGACGACCGCCAACCGACGATGCCCGAACGCAATTCCCTTGTTGGCATCCAACCACGTTGCGTTGGCGTCCGGTCCCCTGTGTGCGACCGCATCATTCATCGCACCGATGACAGTGTTCACCTTTTCAAGGTTGCGAAACGGTCGGTTTTCAAGGAAGCCAACAAGACCGCACATGTGGTTAGGTCTTCTCGCATTCAATCAACTGCCGGCAGGCGTACAAAACATCGTCCCTGTACAGCGGTTTGTTCTGCCATGTTGCGATTGCCGCTTCCGACAGTCTGCGATACTCACTTGGTTGGCGCAAAAGGGCGTCAACCCGCGACACGGCCTTGGCGTCGTCAATGACAAAAATCGCGTTCTTTCCATCCCGGCAGTAGTTCCCGATCTCGCCGACGGGAGTAACAACGGGAACGAGACCCAATTGCATGGCCTCAACCACCGACATCCCCATGCCTTCTATTCGGCTGGTCTGGAGGTAAAAACTCATGTCGCTGACGAGACCGGGGATATCTTCGATGTTCTTCTGGCCAATGAAAGCCACCGCTTCGCATATCTCAAGCGCATGGCAGTTGGCCTCTGCATCCCCCTTGGCACCACCGTCGGGACCGATAATGCTATAGCGAGCTTCCGGATATCGGTCGCGTATCTGCTTGAAAATCGAAAGGGCACGGTCGATGCCCTTGTACGAATTGATCCTTCCCCAGAACACAAAGCTTGGCTTGGGCATAAGCTTCGTTTGCGGCGCCAGATGATCGGTTACAAAGGATATCACACGTCGCCGCTTTCTCAGAGCCGGCGCTCGCTTGTCAAGCGTTGCTTGCGAATCGGCCCAGACTTCCGTCGCGAGCCGCACCGCGGCCTTTGTCAGTAATGTATCAACCAGATGAACACTCACCGGTGAATGCAGGAAAACGACGAGCTTGGATTTTGGCTGAAGCAGCTTGTAAAATATGCCTATCAGATAAGCCCTCCACAGAGAGACTATCAGTATATCGGGTCTATCCTTGAGCATTGAAACAAGTGAGAAAATAAAGCGAACAGGGTTGAACAAGGCTATCCGATCAAAACTGTTTGAGGGCATTTCTACAATGTACTCAATCTTGAATGAGAACCCGTCGCTCGATTGATTGTTGATCGAGCGAGCGGCGGTTTCCACTCCCCCGATCCCATCGAAAGGAACAAGGTGGACTACCCGCTGCAAAGGCCCAGAGCCTCGAAATGCCGATCGATAATGGTCTGCTCCTCGAACGGTCTGACGGCTTCGGCAAGCACATCCGCCGGAATGGGATTGTCAAGCGCGATCTCTATGCCTGAGGAAAGCGCTTGCGGATCACCGACCGGAACGAGGTACCCGTAGCGCCCGCTACCGAGCACTTCCCTGGGACCGGTGGGACAGTCCGTCGACACCGGGGTACAGCCTGCCATCATGGCTTCTATCAGCACGTTTGGCATACCCTCCACCAACGAAGACAGCACAAACGCATCTGCGTGGGCAAAGTATTTGAGAGGATTAGACACGTGGCCAAGCAACGCGACGTCTTCGGAGAGACCGAGCTCTTGGATCAACGCCTGCAATTCTGCTCGCTGGGGTCCGTCGCCCAACAGCATGAGACGGACCGACCGCCGTTTGGAGAGCGCACCAACCGCCCGGATCAGATCCGTGAATCCCTTCCATGGCCCAAGCTGCCCTGCAGCCACCAGAACCGGAGATGAGCGGTCGTGAAACCAAGGGTGATCCACCTGGTCGAGCATAAGCCGCTCGGCCGCGGGCGTTTTGACGATGTTGTATATGCAGATATGTCGGGTATTTCCGAAGACCTGATGGTACTGCTCCACCATATCTTTGGAAACACAGCTCAACACATCTGCACGCCACATTATGCCGCGCATGATCTGCTTGAGCAGCCAGCGTTTGGAGAAAAGGCGCTGACTGTAGGTATCGAAGGGCGTGACACGTGATGAAGCACTTATTTTCGTTTTCGAGCGGGTCAGGATCGCGCTGATCAGCACGATTGCGTTCAAGTGATCCTCTGCGGAAAAGACAATCTCGGGTTTCGCGTTTGCGAGATATGTCACGATATCCGACAGGAGAAATCGAACTTTCGGGGAGTCCAGCACAATCGTATTGACATCTTCCACCACCGGCACGTCGTACTCATCGGCCACGTAGCCCACGAGCAGGTCGACCTCATGGCCGCGCGCTGCCAGTGCCCTGGCCAATCTGATCTGAGCAAGAGGCACACCCGAAACAGCATATCGCGCAACCAACACACACATCTTCATGAATTTCGAGCTTATTGGATCAGCGGATCTACGCAACTAGACCCGTTCATGGTTAGCTTGAATCATTGAAAATCGGTTCACTCGGCAAGGCGCGTCGTGCAGCGCGGAGTGGTGTATCGGGCAAGCGTCGCAACACATCCGGCCGATTTACCGCCACCCTGGAGCGGTCCATCGATTTGAAATGCTGCGGTGATTGGGCCGGGCGATTTCGCCCCCTGGCGTCGTTGGCTCGCGCTTGTGGTGGGGAGGCACCACGGCGCGCAAGCCGCCTCGATAGAGACCAAAATCGCTCGGTCAAATGGTTCAATCCAACCATGGAAGGGTCTTGTCCTCAGGATCCCATAGATGGGCTTTTTTGGCCCGTATGCGATCAGTGATCAAATTATCACAAAGGACCGACGATTTTTGCTAGTCTGGTGCGGGCCGCTTCGTATGAGAAGTGTTTTTCGTACAGGCTTCGCATCCGATGATCGAACGGTCTGGTAACGGTGCAACGGGCTTCCCGGATGGCGGTTACGAATTCGTCGGGAGTGCGGCAAATCCATCCTGCTTCCCCGGCAATCGCTTCGTAACCCGAGAAGGCCTCGGGCGTCCCAATGACCTTCTTGCCAAACATCAATGCTTCGGCGACCTTGGTCTTCATGCCGGAACCGTCAAATATCGGGGCAATAACGGCACACGCACCGGCATACCATTCGGCAAGGCTATCAACCTGACCGACCACCCGTATGTTTCCGCCCTTCCCGAGCGCGGCAGCATCGGCTTCGAACCCTCTGCCGACCACCACCGTCTCAATCGAGATTCTGGGCGCCACTTCATCTACAAACCACGCCATGCCGTTTCGGTTGGCGTAGAAAAACCCGCCGACAAACAGCAAAAATTCATTTGAGTCTGTTGCGTGGTTTTGTTCGCGTGAGGGGCTCGGAAGCGTATCTTGCAACGCCATCGGCGATATGTAGGTGCCCGAACGGCCATACAGTTTTTGAAGAAGACGACTGTCGCGTTCGCTGAGGCAAATTAAGTTGTCACTGTCGCGAACGGTTTTTCTTTCTGCGAGGTAGTTCGCCACCATCACACCAATGGCCTTAATCGATCTGTTGACTCGCAACGCGCCGAAAAAGAACCGCGCTTCAACGTTATGAAAAAAAGTTGAAATTTCCAACTCAGGCTTTTCGGCTCTGGCGGCCCTTACGAATGCGCCGAGATTGGATCCGTCGACAAACACCTTTGTCACATTCTCAGAGTGGATCGTGTTCATGACCTGCTCGATTACCAAACCGCTCAGTCCGTCGATGTACCCCCGAAGTGTGGCTGCGATCGAGCCGAAACGTCCTGGATTCTGCCTGCTCAATTCGTAAACAATCAGCCGGTCGCCGTAGAGACTTTGCAGAATGTCGCGATTCAGCTTGGACAAAAGCTCCCGACCGCCCACCGGCGTCTCATGGATGGCTGGGCTCAGCAACAGCAACTTGTTATCGAGCATGGGAACAACAAATTCTATGGCCTTAATCTACGCCATCGGGCAGCACTGATCGTACACGGGCTGCCATGCTCAATCCAGTTGTCGCTCCATATTCCGTACCACCCCTTGAACATTCCGACGGCCAGGCATGTCGCATGCTTTTACCGAATACGGATCCCGCCGCTGCCTCCTTAAAGACCTGATACATCAACGGAATAAAATCCACTGAAATCTATATATTTTTTTTAACAAATATTCCTTCACCAAGTTATCGCGGTTCGTTTGCATGATTGTTACACCCGACGCAAAGCATCGGTATGAAAAATCGATTTCCTGATATACGCACTTTGCTTTTAGAAGCAAATGTTCTGGCTTTGCGATGTTAGACTTGTACCATCCGTGATTTGGGTTTTTCGGAAATAACCACTCTTTTATGCGCTGAGCGACCGGCAACCCGATATTTTCGGATATTTCAATGTCACCGCTTGTTGTTTTCTTGAAATTCTTGGTAAGAAAAGACTGTGACTTTCCAACGCCTTGCGTCAGTCGTATCGTCTCCGGAGTTGCGGCAAATATCGATGTTCTCACCCATCTTAGTAAAAACCATCTGCGTCTCAACAAAAAATCATAGTATATTGCACAACACACCTCTCCGATTAGAAAAGGCTCTGACTTCTCAGACGCAGTTTTCAAGGTGCCTCTCAACGCAGACATCTGATGTGCGTCGAAAGGTCTGCGTGTACAAAAAGTGTCATTCGCGAAAACGATTACATCAAACTCATCCGTATCCACTATAGAAAGGCCTTCGTCCCATCCTGAAAACTCAGCACTTGCGTTGGAGCCAAAAACATCTGCTTCCTCAATGTTCGGGTTGTTGGCTACGATGACAATTTTAAAGGAGCGGAATAATTCCACCATAACCCTGTTAAATGATTGTAATACCGACTCCACCGTTTTCTCATCGTAGACGACGATTACACCTAAACCTTTCAGTTCCAGGGGCGTCATTACATCAACGGAGCACGCAAACACGGAGATAGCGCGCCGGCTCGCATTGCATCCACGTTGTCTGTAGCTGGATCTATCATCAGCAAATGCGTTTCAACGAGCCAGTTGCTCAACGAGTTCTTCATACTTATCTATCGCATCTTGGGCACGAAACTCGGTGCTTCTCAATTGACCCAGTTTGCGCAGCTCTTTTGTATCATCCATGCGCACCAATCTGATAATTTCAGCTGCCAAAATCTGAGTATTCTTCGCTGGTACCAAACATCCGAATTTGCCGTCGCACAATATTTCTCGCGGACCAAATGGACAATCCGTTGCGACGACGGGTGTCCCGCAGGCTAGGGCTTCGACAATTGTATTGCCAAACCCTTCCCAGTGAGACGATGAAACAAACAGATCCGCGCGTCGCATAAAACGAAGTGGATTTGGATCGAAACCGACAAAATCAACGGATCCTGAAACACCTGCCGTATCGGCCATGTTTTGCATCTTTTCCAACAAAGGGCCATTACCGACAACAATCAGTTTTGTGTCTGGCACGTTTTTCAAAACGATGGCAAAAGCTCCAATTAAGTCGTCAATGCCTTTCTGTCTTACGATTCTCGATACCGCCACGACCGTACGAAATGATCGATGTTGCTTGAGCCATGGATGATCACAGGGCTGACGTGAAAGCTGTTTCAACTGCGCATTGACGACCGGGTTGTGAATGACCCGAAATTTATTGCGGTCCAGCGCAAGGCTGGAGGCCAGATTATGGGCGACGCCTTTGGACACCGCGGCGTAGGCATCCGCCTTCGGGAACAGGTGTTTGCACAAAAACCTGAGGGTATACCGGTCTTTCCAGTTGTCAGCTTGATTGACCTTTGCATCAAACAAATTGTGGGCACCGACCACGATGCGAGCGTCGGACTGGCAGAGCATTCGGGACAATATGCTTGAAAAGCCGGTCGAATAGACGGACGTGAATATCACTTCTGTCTTTTCTCTCCTCAAAAACGCTGCAAACTTGAAGACAAAAGACAGAATCCGTCGAGCGTGCAGATCCACAATTCGAACTTCTTTGTGGACACATGGCTGCAATTCGCCTTCCAACTGCATCGTCAGGATGGACACGTCGTATCCTCTGGCAGCCAGGCCGTTGGCTATCTCGACAAACACTTTCTCGACACCACCGACGCGCAGCGTTGGCAGCACAAAGGCCAGCTTTATCGGCCTTCGGGACCTCATACAGTTTCTGTTTTGGCTGTTTGGGCTGGAGTCTGTTCCGTGGCCCGGGCGATTTTGCGGAAGGTCTCGTTGTCCCGCATGAGCTCTTCCCAATGCCCGAGCCCGGCGAGCCGACCATTGTCCAGAACGGCGATCCTGTCGCATACCCTGACCGTGCTGAGCCGGTGCGCGATGATGAGGATCGTTTTGCCTCCGGGCAATGCGTCGATGGCCGCCATGACTTCGCGCTCGGTGAGGTTGTCCAGCGCACTGGTCGCTTCGTCGAAGACAATGAGATCGGCATCGTGATAGAGCGCCCGCGCGATACCGATCCTTTGCCGCTGTCCGCCGGAAAGACGCACGCCGCGTTCTCCGACCAGCGTGTCGTAGCCGTGCGGGAGTTCCTTGGTCACGAAGCTATCGATCTGGGCGATTCCTGCGGCGTGCCGCAGGCGCTCATGGTCGATCTCGTCAGCGGCAAGCCCGAGTGCGATGTTTTCCGATATACTGGCGTCTGCAAGAAAAATGTCCTGCGGCACATATCCGATGGTCTGTTGCCAGGCGGCGAGATTGCGCTCGGTGATTTCGATACCATCGACGACAAGGCTGCCCTTCGACGGTCGCAGAAGCCCCAGCACGAGATCGGCGAGGGTCGTTTTCCCCGCCCCTGTCATTCCGACAATACCGATTTTTTCGCCGGCCCGAAGGCTCAGCGAGAGGTCGTGGAGACCGGTGCCCTCCGCCTGGGGGTAGTTGTAACTCAAGGCGGCGATCTTCAGCTCCTGTTTGAGGCCCATGGGCGCCTCCAGGCGGCGCGGACGCTGATCGACCGCGGTGTTGCCGGCGAGGTCACGATGGACCGCCGCCAGGGCCGCGGAACTGTAGTTGAGTTGGGTGAGTCCCCGGTAGAGGTGCGACAGTTCCGGCAGCAGCCGCTGACCGGCGAAGGCAAATGAGCCGAGGATCGGCAGGATGCCGCCCAGCGCCGCGCCGGACGCGAGACCGACCGGGTCGAGCAGGACGAGACAGAGCAGAATGATGCCGCCAAAACCGGCGGCCTGCACGACATACACCGGCACCTCGGCAAGCACATGGGCGGCGACGATGGCGCGCGCCATGCGGCGTGATGGGTTGCTGTAGCGGTCGACATAGGCCTGCTCGCGGCCGAGCAGCTTGATGTCTTTGACGCCGCCTAATGCTTCGTTGGCAATGCGGTATCGCTGGCGGTTGGAGTCGGCGCGGATTCGCCCCTGACGGGCGATCAGCCGGCGGCTGAGCACAAAGGTGCCGCCATAGAGGCCGCCAAGCGTCAAAAAAACGACAATGGCGACAATCGCGTTAACCCAGAGCATGACCGCAACGATCGCCAGCACCGTCAGCCCGGAGGCGATCACCTCCGCTGCGGGCCGGAAAAAACTGCTCACCACCTCCTGGCTCTCAGCCAGAATCTGCGTGTTCAACTCGCCGGAGTGGTGGTTGAGAAAAAACTCGTAGGGCTGCCGCAGATAGACCGCGAGCAGCCGGTGGCTGAGCGTGTGCTGGCGCATCAGCGCGAAGCGGGCGACGGACCAGGTGCGCAGCGTCTGCAGGAGGTTGGAGACGATGATGACGGCCAGACAGGCGAGGCCGAGCGCCACCAGAAAGCCGTAATCGCTGTCAAATCCACCGGCCTCGTAGGCCCAGGTAAGCGCCGGTACCGTGGCGATACGGTGAGGATCCGCCAGCACCGTGAGAAACGGTATCACCGATCCGACCATGGCTGCCGACGACAGCGCCGAGACGATGACGATGCCGAGCACAATCCAGGCATTTTGCCGCTCGCGCCCGTCGAGAAGCGCCCAGCCCTTTTTCCAGATCGTCGCCTCCATGCCTTCGCCTATTGCCTTGGCCTGAACCGACAGCATGCGCACAATTCCGGTCTGCAGTACAGGGTCTCAGCCGACGGGGGCTCTGTCAGCGACCCGGCGGGTCTCCGGTCATCGGCACCATGACGATCCGGTCGTCGAGTTTCACGGCGGCCACCCTGTCGGGATCCGGCCTCGCCTGCGGATTGCGGTGGAACAGCAGACCGAGCAGCATGGCGAAAGACAGGGCGATGGCCAGGGTGCGCAGCGGGTAATCGACGCCCGAGTGCACCAGCACGAACAGAACCGCCAGCCCGACGGCGACATGGAACGGGGACGAAATCGTCTCCCAGATCCGCTTCACCAGCAACACCAGGAAGGCGACGATCAGCAGCGCCGCCGGCAGCCCGCCCTCGAACAGCAGCTCGAGATAATCGTTGTGGGCGTGGTTGACATAGGTGTTGAAGATCATGTCGCCCGACTCATAGGAGGGGTAGCCGGTGACGAAGTTGCCGAAGCCGATGCCGAACGGCAGGTTGTCCAGGGCGCCGGCCAAAGTGGTGCGGGCGAACTCCCAGCGCCCGTAGCCGGCCTGAAAATCCTCGACCTGGATCTGCGCCCCGGCGGCGACCGCAAACACGCCGATCACCACGCTGCCGACGAGCGTCGAGACCAACCCGATCCTGCTTCTCTGCAGCAGCACCGCGGCGCTCAGAACGGTGATCGCCAGGCCGATGGCGACGCCGGCCATGGAGCCCGCGGCCAGCAGCACCAGCAGCGCCAGGATCAGGTAAATGACGAACACGACCAAGCGTTCGACCGAGATCAGGTAAGCGAAGGCCAGCGGGATCGAGATGAAGATCAGTGTCGAAAAGTGGTTCGGATTGGCGAAGAAGCCGCCCCAGATGTGGTAGGCGAAGATGCCCCGCATCATGCCGCTGCCGGCAAAGGAATACTGGATGAGAGCCGCCGCCAGATTGAGAACCACGCCGGCGAGAAAAAACGGGATGAGCGCGAAGGCCTGGTTGAAGCGCAGTTTCATGACGGCAGTGGCGAACAGACACAGCGTCATGAAATAGCCGGCGACCTCGATCGTGCGCCCGGGCCCAAGACTGAGCGTGGTGCCCGACACTTCGCCAAGCGAGGGCGCATCGATCGGCTGCAGGATCCCTTGCGTGGCGCGCAGGGCGGCGATTGGCACCGGCAGCAGCTGAAACAAAATGACCGCGTTCGCGGCGATCATGAACCAGAGCACCCGTTTGTCGATCGGCCGCTCCGGATGGCGGAGGATGACGAAGGCCGACACGGCAATGGCGAGCAGCTGAACGATCGTGTCGGTGGTCAGCCCCGGCTGGGTGCCGCCGCCCAACAGCAGGGCGACGAGGATGGTGATGCCCAGCAGATGTTTGTCGATGTCGGAGGGTTCGGCCGCCGCGGTCATGGCGGCAACCGTGACAGGGACACGCTGTGCAGGCGCAGCGCACCGGAATAGCGATAGCGGAAGCTCTCGACCGTCAAATCGGTGCGCAGACGCAGTTCGGCGATGTTGCATGCCCCTTCGGGAAGCCTGAAATCGGTTTCCAGCAGGCGGTCACGGTAATCGCCCTCGGGCACCTCGAGCCGCGCCAGCACGGCGCGGGGCCCCTTGCAGGCGAGCTCCCAATGGAGGCCGCGCGGTGCCCGCAGATTGCTGGCGCCGGCGGCGATGGACAGGCGGTAGCGCCCGGGCGGCAGGACAACCGTCTGACTGAACCCGATCTCCCTGACCGGCTTGTCAAGGAAGCGGATGGTCATGGCTGTCTCGGTTGCCCCAGCCGTCCCGGTTGCCCCCGCCGTCGCACGGGCTTCCCGCGCGATGCTCACCCCGGGCGAATTGCGGATGCTCCAGTCGAACGGCCGGCCCGACGGCTCCAGATTGAAGGCACCGTTGAAGATCAGACCGGCATTGAGCCGATCGGTGTCGCTCTGCGTGAACAGAAACAGCCGATAGGCCAAATCATGCCGGCCGGCGGCCTGCAGGCTCCTGATGGCACCGGCGATCTCCCGCACATTGTCCGTGTCATCGCCGGCGTTGAGGTCCAACTGCAGGCGATAGACGAGATCCACCGAATCGGACCGGCGATGCAGATCTTCGAGAAACCGGCCGCGCCACGGCGGATCGGTCTTGAGCACGGCCAGCGCCTGGTCATAGCCGGTCGCGTCCTGCAGGATGGTCGGCATGATCGGGCCGTAGACGCCGGACTGCTCCGGCCAGCGCCGGAACAGCATGTCGAATTTGGCGAGCGCCCCGGCGTAGTCGGCGTTTTCGATCGACAGACGCAAGGTGCGCTGCAAGGCCAGCCAATCGGCCTGCGAGAGGCCCAACGCCGTGTTGAACAGCTGGGCGGCGACGGCCGTCTCCCCGTCGCGCAGATGGACCTCTGCGAGCTGACTGTAGGCGCGCGCGTCGATGGGCGCGTAGCGGATCGACTGGCGGGCGATCGCCGGCGCATCCGCCTGCGGCGACGCGGCCCCCTCACCGGCCAAAACCTCGGTGACCAGATCGACGCGCGCTTCGATGTTGAGGGGATTGACGGCGACCGCCAGAGCCGGGTCGGTCTGCCGCAGAAAATTGCTCAGCCCGGTCCAGGCGACCGTGCCGAACGTCACCAGCGCGACGCAGAGGAGAACGGCCTGTGTTCGTCGTTTGCGCAAGCGTGTTCCGTGTTCTGCAAGCGGTTGGCGGACTGCCGCGCCGCTTGTTCGCGGGAAGGATGGTGCCGGCAAAGGATAATGACAGGCGGCGCGCTATTCAAATGCTTTTGCAGCGGTGTCCCCTCACCCACCGGGATGGCGACCGGCTCCGGGGCGCTGCCACAAATCCGTAAATCAACCCCATGCACAGTAGGATTGTGATTGTCCGGCGGCGCTGCTTGCGGAGCGCATCCACTGAGACGCATCCAGGAATCAGCCTTCACACCAATCAAACAGAAACGACAATCCGCCTTTGACGGATATCGGCTTCAACCGCTGCCGCGCTCGTCCTGATGCCGATCACCATGCGGAATGCCGAATTGTTCTTGTTTTGTTCCCTGCTCTTTGATATAAAATCTCTCCCTTCACCCCAGTTTGCATGATGCCGCGTAAGCCGAAAAAACCGACCGACAAGACCTTGACCACGGTGGAACTCCCAGCGCCGGATCTGGTCCAGGCCACAGGAACGAACAATGAGCATCTGCAGCTGCAACGGCTGCGCAGCGTGCTGAACGCGCTTTGGCTTCCCGGCTCCGACGATCAAAAGGCACAAAGCAAAGCCATCGCCGGCGTCTTGGCGGCGCTGAAAAAGATTGCGCCTGCCGACGAACTGGAGGGCATGCTGGCGGCGCAAATGGTGGCAACCCACAACACCGCCATGGAGTGTCTGCGCCGGGCGCATCTGCCGGAGCAGAGTTTTGAGGGGCGTCAGGACTATCTGAAACAGGCGGCACGGTTTCTGGGCCTGTACACGCGCCAAATCGAGGCCTTTGACAAACATCGCGGCAAGGGCCAGCAGAAGATCACCGTTGAACACGTGCAGGTTCATTCCGGCGGCAAGGCCATCGTCGGCCATGTCAACGCGCGGGACGGCGACGCCGTCGGGACTGGGTCGAAAAGCCTCGAACACAAACCGGCATCCGCGATGCCGCCACCGCAGAAAGCGTTGACCGGCACGCGGGGTACTGCCGACAAAGTGGACAGGTAACGTGGCCGGCTCACACCGCCGCAATGTCACCGCCATGCAACAGAGCCCGCGCTGCGGCGCGCAAACGCGCGCCGGAACCGCCTGCCGCGCACCCGCGGTGGCGGGTAAAAAGCGCTGCCGCATGCATGGCGGCGCCAACGGGTCCGGCGCCCCGGCCGGTAACCGGAACGCTCTTAAGCACGGGCTTTATACGCGCGAGGCTATTGCCGAGCGAGATTGGCTTCGGCGATCTTTCAAGGACTTTCTGAAAACGCTCAGGCGATTGGACCGATAAGCAAAGTGAAGAGCCCTCATAGATAACCTAACTGCCGATATGCGATGTATCCAATCCATTCTTTGACGGCAATCGTTGTCCTCGCAAGCGCCTCCACTTGCGGCAACCATCTCATTATTGTGCCGGTGTTGGCTTCGACAACCCGAACATCCGTGGTTGCGGCGGTCACAGGAAGGCCGGCCTTTGTGAACACAGCCATGGCGCGCGGCATATGAGCGGCCGATGTTATCAGGAGAGCGGACTGGAAAGGCGTCTGCTCCCATATCTGTCTAACCTCTCGGGCGTTTTCATGCGTATTGCGGCTCCGAGTAGCGATTTCGATCGCATGCTCCGGAACGCCCCATTCGACCAGCAGTGTACGTATGAGTTCAGCCTCCGGCTTCACATTGGGAAGCCACGGGATATTGCCGCCTGAAACCAGGATCCGCTTCACCTTGCCAGTCCGGTAGAGACGCGATGCGAGCAACACCCGATCTGACGCCTCCCCCAAATCAAGCGTATCTCTCGGCGGAACAGATTGACCGACCGCTCCTCCCAGGACGATTGCTACATCGGCTGAACGTGTTGCATCGATAGAGAGCGAAGGGTATTGCCGTTCAAGTGTCTCAAGTGTCCAATCCGCAAATACGGGCATCGAAGCAATCCAAAGCCAAAGCGTCGCGGTCCCGAAACTCAGGATGGCGAACCGCCGCCACGCCATTGCTGTAAACAAAAGGCCAAAACCTGCGATCCAGATTGTCATTCCCAATGGATAAACAAATACCGGCACTAATTTGCTCAGGAAAAGCATTCGTATCTGGTCAACCTGGCTCGCCTCGTTTGCCGCGACCGGTAGGTCCGGCCACAGAAAACGTACTCGGGTCTGCTAACCAACCGATACATATAAACCCAGTTATAGTGTCGATCATCAGTATTGCCGGTCAAACACTGCTGATTGTGACAATCGATAAATAGCTTCTAGGCGCAGCGTTTTCCCCTGCTGGTCAACACATTGTTGACGTACAAGACCTCTGGCCCTGCTCAAACACGCGTCAATTAAATACGAGCTGATAATCATTGGTCATTTGACGCCTGCTCTCTGATCAGCAGGCGTATCGTCCGGAAATACCAAGCCTTGTGGGCCGCATAGTGATAGCCGGCACGACCATCAAGAAGGCCGAGCTTCACGAAATAGGTAAAGCAAAAATAGAAGCCCGGATACCACCATTTGGCGAGGTGTCTATACTTGAAACGCTGGCGACGCGTCAGATGCTGGGCGGCATTCGGATCGCTCCGGAGTTTGGCGTATCTCCTCGCTTCCCAACGTGCATAGTCGATGTGCTTTTCGAGGAAACGCGCCACTCCCCTGTCATCACGATGGTCGATCGGAACGTCGATCTCCCCTACAGCACCGTCGACGATGGGGTGCTCATGGATTTCCATGTCAAGGCTGCTCCACCCGTCCTCATCGATCTTCTCGTAGAACGCCTTTCCCACGCGAAACAGGGCAAGTTTTTTTTGTGCCAATCCGTGCCTTAAGGGGCGCCCGATAAAGTAATTTGTGTAGGTCAGCCAATACCCATCGATTCCCTTAGCTGTAACGGCTCCCGCGACGGCATCGCAGAACCTGTCATCGACGTACTCATCGGCGTCGAGAAACAGAACCCAGGGCTGGGATGGCGGATGGTTCAGCAGAAACCAGTTGCGCTTTTTGGGGTAGCGTCCATCCCAGCAGAAGTCGACGATCCGCGCGTCGAAACTTTCCGCGATCTGGCGCGTTCTGTCTGTCGATCCGCTGTCGATGACGACGATCTCGGGAAAACGGGTTAGACGCTCCAGGCAAAGACCCAGATTGACCTCTTCGTTCTTGACCGGGACGGCCGCCGTCACAGGCAGAAATAATGCGTTATCGGACATTTACACAGTCGGCGCCAACGCACATCATCAGCAAAGGTTCAAACCGGCAGTTTTCGCGCGACCGTGGACTTGGCAAGCGGCGGAATGCGTCTAACCCTACGGAACCGGACGGAAACAGGCTCGGTCGATAGGGTCCTCAGGGTGGCGATCTACCGTGGCCAGTTGAGCACCGACGCTTCCATTGCCGAACCCGAGGTCGAACAGCTGGCGCAGGCCTGTCAGTTTGCCTAACTCACCGTGAACGGTTGGAAGCCGGTAGGTATGGGCGTGGGGATTATCATAGCGATAGCCTCGATTGACAACTGATCCATCATGGCCATCTTTTGCCGATTTCGCGTGCCGGATTACCTGCCATGATGCTATCCGCCTCAACGTCCTTCATCACGACTGCACGGGCACCCACTATGGCGCGCTCGCCCACGCTGACCCCCGGTCCGACGAAAGCGTCGGCACAGATCCAAACCTCTGCACCAATCTCGATCGGCAATTTGAGCAGAGGCATCGTCGGGTCACGGTAGTCATGCGTCCCTGCGCAAAGATGAGCGCCCTGTGACACCGTGGTTCGGTCTCCGATAGTGATCGGCCCTAAGGAATATAAGATCGCCCCATCACCAATCGCCGACTGCGCGCCGAGTGTCAGATTCCAAGGAATTTTGATGCGGACGCTCGGATAGATGTGCACGTCCCGACCAACCCGCGCGCCGAATAGACGAAGCAACACTCGCCGCCATGCCCAGAGCGGTCGTGGGCTCCAGGCGAACAACGCGAACGCGCTATGCCACAGGACGCGAGCCAATAGCGCTTTGCGGCTCCATTTTTTTGCATTCCGGTTCGTAAGTACGTCATTCGCCTGCATCATGACCACTCATTTCATGTCCATATGCAATCGGGGCGAGCGCGAGCGTCTCGAAGCCACGCATAGACGGAGGCCATTTGGCGTCCAATCGAGTTCCAACCATAGTCCCGGTCCATCCAGTTCCGGCCACGCGCACCCATCAGTCGACGTTCACTTGCAGGCATTGTCATCGCGACCTTCAAGGCGGCTGCAATAGCTTCATGGCCATGATCGATCCACCAACCGCAGCCATATGTCTCGAGGTCAGCCCATGGAGCGCCTTTAGTGGAGATTACGGGGGTCTCAACCGCGAGGCTTTCGGACACGGTCATGCCGAAGTTTTCGTGAAGGGTTGAGAGTATGAATAGCTCGGCTTGTCGCATCAGACGAAGCTTCTGCACACCATAGACCGGTAGTTCGATACTCACGCATCCGTCAAGACCACAAGCTGAGACTAGGCGCTTAAGCGTGCGCGCGTGTCCGCGTTCGTCAGGCCCAACGATTCTCAGTCGCCATTCGGGATATTCATGGGCAATGATGGAGAATGCCCGTATAAGCTGATCAAGGCCCTTTTTAGGATGAATACGGCCGAGCGACAGAACAAACGGCTTTTCAGGCTCAGGCAACACTCGCGTGTTACTCGTTTTATTGTTGGAAAAATCGGCTAAATTCGGGAGGTCGATGCCATTGGGAATTACTGCCACCGGCTTCATCAACCCAAACGCACGAATATCTTCGTATTCCTGCGCTGATGTTGCATGATAACAGGATACCTCACTAAGAGCCTTTTTCTGCTGCACCAACCAAAACATCCACTTGAGCACCCTGGAGAATTTCATAGCCTCTGATCCCAACATCCCCCTGGGCGAGAGCAGAAACCGGGAACCGGCGTTTCGGGACGCTTCGGCCGGATAAACATTAGGCATCATCCAAAGACCGTGCGTGTGAAGAATGTCCCTCGGCTCGCAAAGAAGCATCTTTCGCATGCTTCGCGAAGAGCCGAGCCGCGCGAGCGGGCCCGCCCACGTCAGATCGCGCGCGAAGCGGTTATGCGTGACGCCCGCCTCAATAACCGTCGAAGGCCGGCCGAGTGTCGCCAGCGCGACATCGGTTTCGTCGAGGTCCGCCAGCGACTGCGCAAGCCGTGGCACCGTGTATGACGGCCCTGCAGCTTCGGTGTCAATCGAGGCGACGATTTGTGTAATTCGAAGCACTTCAACACAAGCCGTCTTTTTCCAGCCAGTCTGGATCTAACCATGCCGGGACTGGCCGTTTAAGCGCTGCCCCGGCGCCGGTCTGACTCGCGCCTAACGTGGTGTTGTCAATGACGTCGGCAATGAAGCGGCCCGCCGCGGCCGGCTTGATTCGCAGGCGATATCGCCTAACGAGATCGTCGAGCGTGCCGCGGACACCTCCCTCGCTACTCAACCGCCCACGTATACGGACCAGGGCGTCCGCAAGCGACTGAGCGTTGCCGGCGGCAAAGACCTCGCCTGCCCCGCTTGTCTCAACCAGTTCCTTCGCACCGATCCCATCGCTTACGACCACCGGCAAGCCCGACAGCAGCGCTTCGTTGATCCGGATGCCCCAGGGTTCCTCGAATCCGGGTGCGACCAGGACGCTGCTTTCGCGAAACAGCTCGATGAGCCGTTCCCAGCATACGACGCCGGCGAATGTCACCGTGTCGCCAAGACCTAGGTTGCGCTGCATTGCCTTAAGATGAGTCTCCGCCGATCCATAGCCGGTGATCTGGCAAGTGAAGTCAATGTTACGTTCCTTGAGTATCCCCAGCGCACGCAACAGCGTATCCTGGCCCTTGAAGGGTTCGAGATACCCGATGCACAGCATCCGTATCGTGTTATGCTCTTGGCCACCGCGGTCGAGATATTCGAAGTCGGGGAAGTATCCAAATGGGTGGATGCGATCCGGCTGAAATCCGAGCGCCGCGAAATCGTTAGGTCGCGTTCCCGAAGCAGACAGCACGAACACGGCCTTGCCCGCAACCGGGCGGGTGCGCATCGGCGTTATGATAGGCGCCACCAACGATTTGACGAAACGCCTCGCGCCAACTTCGAGGTTCGACGGTGACTCCATGATAACGCCGAAGCGATGGCCGTCATTCGCCAATTTGTCGGCGCAGTACTTGATTCGCTCGGTATGATAGATGCCGTTGACGATATGCAGACCGCCGCGCTCAGCCAGAACCGCGTCAACCCGATCGCACCAATCGTCGCCGAGTACTTCGAGCTTCATTCCCCCACTCTCGGGCACGGTCCAGCCGAGCCTCTTGCGGTGAGCCGGTAGGTCGTCGAGCGCGACGAACAAAACATCGCGCCCGAGGTCCTCGACCATCGAGCGGAACATCGGAATAGCGCTCTTGCACGGGATGCTCCACCACGCCGTGATCGGCTCGCGTGCGTCCGGGCTTATTGCTTTTTCCATCATTGCGTCGAGTGGAACAGATTTATCTAAATTCAGCCTTGATCAAATGTACCCATAGTGCGCCGCCAAGGGCCTTGTGGCGGGCTGCTCTCAGCCAGACTGGCACGCGAATGGGAGCTGCCAAGATGCTGTCTGCAATGATTGCGTATCGGCGTAAACTGGGATGACCGATTGAGCGCACGGCGCCGGCGATAGAGCCTTCCTTCAACGACCGGGCACGATGGTGCAAATACGCGTCGTCCTTGCAATACTTCGACAACTTGAAGGGTTCGTATTCCGTTGCAGCTACCGTCAACCCGCTTGCCTCAGCAGCAGCTTGGAAACTCTCAGGTCGCCACCGCCCGATATGAGCGGGCGGCGTATCGAAGAGCGATCCGTTTGCCTCATTGAAGTCGATCCGCGGCGTGCTCGGTACCGCAATAAACACCGATCCGCCAGGGCACAGCAGCTCTCGCAGCCGTATGAAAACTTCACGGGTATTGTCCATGTGTTCGAGTACTTGGAACAAAAAGATCGTATCGAACTGACCATCGGTTGGGAGCTCGTCGGCAGGCCACTGGCGCGCTAGAAAGTCGGGGTCCAGGGCGCGGTACCCTTTGGAAGAAAGCTCGGCCTGCGAATCCGGATGATATTCGGTCGCCCAGCACCTTTCCTTCGGGATCAACTGCGGAGTGATCAGATCTAGAAAAAATCCTTCTCCTGCGCCCAGTTCGAGAATAGCGCGGCTCTCTTTTGCCATATTCATCTTCCGCAGCGCCTCGATTGTCCGCGTAAACTCCCATTTGATAGAAGGATAGGCGCGCCGCAAATACGATAGCCGGTAGAATTCGGGATCTCCTGCGACATAAGGATGCGCAAACCCAAATCGGCATTTTGGACAATGCCGAATCTCGACCTCGCAGCGGCCCCATAAGCCTTCGATATGGCGGATTAGATCGGCGTGGCGATCGGGATCCTCGTCCGTAGGCACCAAAACGGCAGCGCATTCTTTAGCTGACTTTTTGAACCGCCCCGCTGTCTGACTGCTACCGCACACCGGACAAGAAACACCATTGTCGAATCCAACATCAGGAGGCTTCTGCCGCAACGTGTCGGCCTCGACAGAATTGTATTGAGCCATTGTCCTGTTACCGTTAGTTCGACGGTTTGGTCACAACTCACCGTCTCTGACATCGGTAATCTGACGTCCCCGCCACATTGCGTCCTGGACGAGGCCCATTAGATAGAGCGGTGAAGTGGCTTGATTAATTGCCTGAACAACGCCGGCGAGCGGTTTTGGTACACGCATAATACGGTTGCTAATTAACTCCTGTATATGCCGGTCTTCGGCTCTCTTGCTATTGATCTGTCTTTTCTGCTTTTCGGTGAGTTCTTTGGCGAACATTGCACCTGATGTTTTGGCTTCGTCATGTAAGCGAAACGCCCAGAGATAACGCCGCGTGCGGTAGTAACGCGAACCAGTCAACCAAAACCGCCACCACAATTCCGTGTCCATTTTGTAGTGCAAATCAATGTTAATACCACCAGCCCGCTCATACAGGTCCTTGGTAAAAAAAGCTGACGGCGAATAGGCTGATAGGACACCGATCCGCGGTAAGATTGACCGGTAGGGATCTCCCTTTCTACAACGGAGGATTTTACCTTGTGCATCGAACCAAATGATGTTTCCCAGAACCCACTCGCAGCCGTTGTTTCTCTCGAACGTCTCCGCGACCTCCTTGAGCGCACCCGGCAGCAGCAGGTCATCAGTGTTGAGCCATGTCAGGACGTTGCCCGTAGCCCGCTCGAATCCCTTGCGCAAAGCATCGCTCTGACCAATGTCAGGTTCTGAAACGACCACATCGATGTGGTCCCGATAGCGCTCGACGATAGCCATCGTCTCATCCGTGCTGCCGCCGTCGATGAACAGTATCTCGGTATCGAGATAGTCCTGCGCGATTAGCGAGCGGAGTGTCTCTTCGACGAAACGTCCCTGGTTGTAGGATGGCAGCACAACGGAGATTTTCATGGCTTGCCAGGTTCAATCACGTTGGTGGTTGTCGTGGATGACTGCTTGGCTTCACGGAGCAACTGCGGCACATAGTAGTAATATGGCAACAATACGCAAATCGCATACGCGATCACGGTTCCCCAGATCGCGCCTGCCGCGCCAATCTGATGGATCAGCGCGATCGAGACTGCAACATTAGCGACCATCATGGCGGTCATCGCTGTGGACAGCAATGTGGTCTTACGCTTCGCCCGCAATAGCATGCCGCTCGTGCGGGTAATGGCGACCATCAACGCCCAAGCGACCATGCCGCTGACAAGCAGCCAGTCGACGTCCAGACGCTGCCCAAGCCAGACCTCGATAATATCGTTCACGAAGACACCGAGCAGGCTGGCGAGAATCGCAGTCGCGATCGCAAGACCGACGAGTGTCTTTAGGAAGACGCGCCGCACCCACACATGATCGCCTTGCGCATCGGCGCGGCTGACTGCAGGCCACAGCGCGTCATTGATGATGCCTGACATCAACACTGGCAATGCGAACAACCGCTGCACCACACCGTACCCCGTCCCATCGGCCGCGCCAGAGATCGCGCCGATTAGGAGCAGATCGGACTGTGTCGCGACCGAAAACGAGGCCTGGTTGACGGCGAGCTTCGATCCCTCGCGAGCGAGATCCGCCATGACCGCCTGATTGGCGTCGGCAATAGACCAGAACCGGATACCATTTGCGATGAGGATCGCGCTGCCGAGGACCGCCATCGTCACGTGTTGTCCGAGTATGAATGCAGCGGCCAGAACATACAGCGGCTGTTCCAGAGTGATGGCCGCGATCAGCGCCGCCCCCGCGACTACGATCCCGATGATTTCGATAAGGTGAGCCGAATACCCCATCATCAACCCCATCAATATGAATTTCGGGAGCCGCGCGGCAAACCCGGCCGCAAGGCACACGGTCAATGCAGCCATCAGCCAAGTGATGTCGGTTGGGGAGGTCGTCGCCTTGAGCTGAAACAGGCGGTGCCAGTCGACCGCCAGGACGATGGGGAGGATAACAAGCAGGATGATGGCACTAAACAGCAGCGCGATCATCATAGCCGAACTTGCGAGCGTATTTACTGGCCATGATGAATGGGGCGCTACCTGCCGGGTCGCTTTGTGATCGCTTGCCCGGACTGACCGCCCGATTGCTGTTACGACGGCTCCTGACATGCCCATGTTCAAAAAGCCGATTAGCCCCAGCAGACTCAGTGCGATCAGCCATACGCCAAGTGTTTCGACGCCGAGATAGGCGAGCAGCGCCGGCATGGTGACAAACGAGACTCCGAGTCGCATGAAGCTCGCCAGCGCACTGGCCGCTGCTGTTGCCGTCACTGGTCGGCCCGCCAGTCGCGAAAATAGCGTTGGTCCATCCCCGTTAGTTGTCACGTTACCAACCGGTATCTGGATAGGCCCGCTCTTTCGAGCTCCGCGTTCACGTAGGCAATGTCATCGGCATCGAACTCGCTTTTCCATTGCCCTGATTCTCCGGACCGGGCGAATTTTGCTTGCGACTTGAAGTTCCTGGCAAAACCTTCGCTGTGACCGAATTGCTCTTCCAGCCTGCGAACCGACGAGAAGCTTGACTTCTCTACCGCCAATTCGAGTATCTCATCCCTCGGGATTGGGATTTCCAGTTCGCTGAACACCCGCCGCATCGTGTCCGACGGTTGTAGATAAAGGTCGTCATACGAGACCGGCACCGCTTGTGAATTGCGCCAGCTGAGCGTGTGCCTTATCCAGGCCGCAATGCCATATTTACGATCGCTCAGAAAAGCGCGGATTGGCATGGTCTGGAACCGGTCATACTCGTGATTCTGCATGTACTTGTGGTAGGAAACTAAAGCGTCTCCCGGATTGCGCACGATCCAAACGGCCTTGCAACGCCCCAGCGGCACATGGCGGCGATCGTTGTGCGTTTTGACGAGTCTCGGCAGATGTTCAAACGTAAAGCTCCCTGATCGACCCGACTCATACTCGGTGTTGAACGTAGTTTCGAGCTCACCGAAATGGAGCACACGATTATCACCAGCAAGCCCCAATTCCATATTCGACCAGATGAAGCGGAACAGCGTGTTGCCAGACTTCGGAAAGGAGGCGACGAAAACATCATCGGGGAGCAGATGGCACGTGGATGGCAGCGCCGAATGAACGAGCGCACGCGCGCGGCGCGCGGCCGGACGCATTGAAGACTTGAGTTCGCGCAACCGCATCGGCTGCTTCCTTCTCGTTGTTGACTTGGGGATCAATCACGCCACCAGCAGTCGGGCAAAGTAAGAGTGGGTAGTTGCGGAATGTTGTCCACGTCGAGCGGATGCGGGAATTGGAGCGGCTCGGTTCCGTTGAGCACCGCTCGGTCTTTCCGCCAGAAAATGAATTCCATCACGGGTGGAATGGCGATGTCGCCGCGAACGGTCGGCTTGCAGACGTTGTTAGGGTGGATGTGAACTACGACATGATGACGTTCCAGTTTATTAAAGGTTGCGCGGATTATCTCGAGCGGAAACAGGCCAAAGGCTTTAGTCAAAAAATGAAACTCGACAATAAGTACTCGAAATCTGCGTAGGGCTTCGTCACTCAAGTCCAGTAGCGTACGATATTCCGCACCTTCGATGTCCATCTGTAGGATAAGGTCGCCATCCGGTGCTAGATCACACATAGAGTCTAGGCGTATGTGGCTTTCATCTTCGAAGACATCCACAAACTTTTTACGGAAATGAAATAATGGCGATTGCGACGGTGGTCCATCGACAGACGCGTCCGCCATGAAGACCGGAATGCCGCGTTCGGCCATTTTGATATCGAAGCTGATTTCGGTAGAAACGCCCGGAGAAATGCTTGCTGCCAGTCCGTCGAGGTCATTTGGAACGACGTACCCGCCATCGCCCACGCGTCCCACTCGAATAAGTGGCGATGCCGTCGGCTGGGGACGCACAGACGATATCCATGCACGAATGTCCCCGAGGTCGGACGAAGGTTCGAGCCAGGCATGGCGACCAATCAATCCCTCTGCAGCGGTTTTAATTCTGTGTTTGATACTTGGCATTCGGCAGGTCAGCCTCTCATCAGCTTGCGCGCCAAATCCTTGAAAGCCCGCAATGGCGCATTGCGCCGCATTGCAGCAGCTCTCGCATTGAGGCGTTTGGTCAGTGCGCTTTTGTGAACGTAAATGTCGTCTCGGCCTAAGCGCTCGACGAGCGTAAAACCATTCGCTTGGATTAGCTTGGATGTTTTGTAGTCAGCATAGTTATTCTCAACCGAGATACTCTTCACTGGGATGCCGGAACGGAAGAGACCGGTGAAAACATCGTACTCTGCTCCTTCGACGTCGACCGACACATAATCAACTTCGGTGAGGTCGGTGATTGCCAGTATTTGGTCAAGCGGCTTAGCAGCAACATTGATGTATCGGACACTCTCACCAGCTGCTTCAGCATCTTTCTCGATGGCACCGAGCTGTCTGGGGTGCATGCTTTTTGCTAACCCCGAAAGGCCACGATGGCTTACGAAAGACAACTCCTCCCCATCCTCTGAAATTGCAACGTTGATGGCTGTCGCACTCCGAGCCGCTTTACAGCGCTCGTAAATTGAGGGTTCGGCCTCGACGAGGATCCCGGTCCAGCCATAATCGCGCTCGAGCAGGTAAGTGTTGCTGTGCAAAACACCGTCATAAGCGCCGACATCCAGGAAAACGCCGCTCTCTTTTCCCGGAAAAATCGTGTCGATAACAAATCGATCTTGTCCGTTTTGACTGTATGAATCACTCATAGCCATTGTCGTGTATTGTAGTTGCCTCGGTTCGATTAATACTCATTCGTTTATGGAAGATAGTGCTATCGTGCCAAGAATAAGGAACCCGGACCCTATCGAATTCGGTGAACGGATCGTCGCGCTGTCCTAGACCAATGGTCCTCGACCGTCTGTCTTAGATACGGTTCTTCGGTCTCGAACTGGGCGAAGCGATGCCCGACGAGAACACTATCCACCAGGGCGAGAGAGTGGCGATCAAGGACGGCAAGGGGGTCGAGGAGATCCGGTCCGATAACCCTAACAAGGCAGCACAGAACGACATCCATGCGCGTTGGACGCTGAAGATACCTCTAAGGTTTGCTACCGGCCTGACGGCATACGGCTGCCGGTTGAACGCCTAGGGTCTGCTAGCGTGTAACCGTCCACGAAGCCGGGAGAATTCTACTGAGTGGCCTTTTGGTGTCGCTCGCGCTGATTTTGACGTCCGGACCGAAACCAGCGCCAGTACTAGCAGACTTAGCTCGTAGATTTGCACGCGCATTAAGGCCATCAGTACAAGCGGAATGACAACGACTTGGACCATTCGAACATAGTGCCACCGTATTGGATCTGTCAGCCGCACTTTGGGCCTGACCGCGGGCGTTGTGTAGGCGAGAAAAAGTACAAAAAGGAACGTCGCCACAATCCCGCCGCTGCTAATGAAAAACAGCAGCCCGCTTTTTGGTGCAATAACTATTTCTAGCATGTACCGTCGCCACGGCGCGGGAATGAAGGGCTCAGTAAAGAGGTGCGAAAGACCAAATCCATGCCCAAGGAAAAGAGAGGATGGATCATGAAGCATTGAACTGATGATGACCCAATCAAAGTCGTCAACATTCAAGCGCCCTAATGTGCGGTCAACGACTAATTGGAAGAAGCTCGCATCCGGTTTGGCGAACAATCGGCCAGATTCCACATCCAGATTCGAAGCGCTGATCAAAATCAATGTGGCTAATACGGCCGTCGCGGTGAAAAACGTCATGAAGAGGCCCGCGCGCGTCAAAGGCTTGCCGATCACCCTCAGTCCAATAATTGTAGTAACTCCAACGATCAACGACAATACCGCGGATGTTGATTGCGTCAGGATCACTGTGACCACGAAAAGCATTACGAGGGTGAATCGCCATGCGCCCGACGGGACGAGCGATTGGCGAAAACCAAGAACAATAACCGCCCCAGCGGCCGCCACCATGCCCAATCCTTTTGGCTCGCCCGCGAAGCTCGACGCCCGCAAGAAAAACTCATGCTGGATCGTAACAAAAGCGCTTCGAGATTCAGTGACAAACATACCAACCGGGAACAAATCCGTGCCTGTTGGGATGAACACGAGCACTTGGAGGACACCCAAACCGCTAAGGATTGCGATTGAAGTAAGCAGAGTTCGCAATATGTAGCGAACAGGCATTTGAACCTCTGCATTATTTAGAATTAGAAACGGCAAGAAAAATATGAAAAATTTGGCTAATATCACCATGGTTCGAAGCCAACCGTTCCGCAATGCCCCACCGGCTACTACTAGATCGCTTGGGTTATTCATGAAAGTTAGAAGCGCCGAAAAAGCGCCCACCATTGCAATCAAACACACCAGCCCGAGATTGGGTACGGCGGTGAAATTCAGACGTCCCATCAAAGAATACTTTACCGCCAAGAGCAGGAGTAAAAGCTGACCCACGGTAACGCCGACCCCGATTTCCGGCTGCAGCGTATACCAGGGCAACAGGAACACTGGGACTATCACGTCGCGGCCCCTCGGCATACCGAGCATTACCAAGGCTGCTGAAAGAAGAACGAAGAACGGTATAACCGTAGCGCTCATGGCTTGTTAATATAATACCGCGTAGTATGTGCTTTACTCAGTGTCATTTCATCACCTCAGCCATCGCGCAGTGATGGACCTGAGTCGTACTCGGTCGCCACCATGAACGTTTACAAAATTGATCATCCAAGGTATTAGGCGGAAAATAGACCAAACGAGGCCCAATAAACTGCTGTTTTGCTTTGGTTCATCGAGACCTAGTTGACGTATTTGTCTACCGGCCACTAAACGCAGCCAAAACAGCTCCTCGGGAGCGAGCTCTGGCCGCTGTTCTGCCCCTTCAAAACTCGAGTTATCGCTAACCATTCTAAGAGCCTTTCCCCCTCCCGGCAGCCGAAGGTGGGCTGCGATGTCAGCTAGCAGGCCACATGGGTCGCACTCGAGATCCGTCAGCCAGACGATCTTCACATCGTTCCCGAACCGGCTGACCGCTTCCCGGGCAGCTTTCAGGTAGCCACGGCATACAAATGCCGCGGGGGCAGGATGATATGTTCTTAAAAAGACCCTCCGCACCTCAGCAGCCTTTCGATCGCCTTGGTGCTTGTAAGATAAAAGGAATTCCTCGGGGCGTCGTAGCATTATGACAACGCGGCTGCCTGGAGCAGCTGCCATAATACGGTCAAGACTCAGGAGGTGATGAGGCGTCTTTTCCACCCACACACATTTACCGCAAACCGTAGTAACAGCCTGACAAATTGCGCGGAACGCATCATCGGGCGTTGCGGGCAGTTCGAGCGCATCTAGCGCACTATGAATGGCCAGCCTGACGGCGGAAAGATCTGTGCCGAGACCGCCAGCTTTCTCGTCAAATGGGACCATGGTGTTGAATTCGAGCTTCGACTTCACAGCCTCGATCTCCTTTCGACCATACAACCCATTCACTGGCTGGACCCAGCTGTTACCCCAAAAACACGTCTCACCAAATGCTGCGACTCCGCCGTGCAAATTTAGGGTCCTAACCAACGCGGTTGTCCCTGCTCGAGACATCCCAACGACGAGCCGGTATTCATTATTATCGCTCATTGCTGGCAATTCTTCATTTTGGTCAGCGATCAACTGAGATCGATCTTTCGGCATTGTCTGAAAACCAGCGGTAAGTTTCACTGAGGCCGGTTGGCAATTCAATCGATGGAGTCCAACCGATTTGACGGATTTTTCCGGAGTCAACCAGTTTTCTTGGAACACCATCGGGCTTTGACGTGTCGAAGACCAATTCCCCTTTGAACCCAACTGTCTGACAGATCTTACGGGCAAGGTCTTTGATTGAGATTTCATCGCCACTGCCAATGTTGACGATTTCTCCATCAGAGTATTGCGCGGCAAGGAAAACGAGGGCGTCGGCGAGGTCATCGACGTGAAGAAACTCACGCATCGGCGACCCGCTGCCCCAGACAGAAAGATGATCATGCCCCAAGGTTTTCGCGTCATGCGCCTTGCGCATCAGCGCCGGAATGACGTGGCTGGCTTCCAGGTCGAAATTGTCACCCGGTCCATATAGGTTCGTCGGCTGAGCGGATATGAAATCGCAACCGTATTGCCGACGATAGGCCTGGCACATCTTAATACCAGCGATTTTCGCAATGGCATACCACTCGTTCGTCGGTTCCAGCGGCCCGGTCAGTAGTGCGTCCTCGGCCATCGGCTGCGGCGCCAATCGCGGGTAGATGCAGGACGAGCCGAGGAAGACCAGCTTTTCCACGTCGACCTGTCTGGCCGCTTCGATGACATTCGCTTCGATCATCAGATTGTCGTACAGAAAACTGGCCGGATAGGTGCTGTTTGCCAGAATTCCACCCACCTTTGCGGCAGCCAGAAAAACCACTTCGGGTTTCGCGCCGGCCATCCAGCGCTCGACATCATCCTGACGCCGCAGGTCGACCGTCTGGCGGTCTATGGTGACGATGGCGCAGTTTTCGGTTTCGAGCCGGCGCACCAACGCCTGACCGACCATGCCGCGGTGACCGGCGACAAAAATGCGTTTGCCCATCAAATCGTAAATCGGTTTTCTCTCGGCTTCGGGCACTGGCTTACGCCGACTCGGATCGAACAAACTGGGTGATCTTCCTGGCCGGCTTGGCGACCAACGCGTAGTCGACCGGACCGGAGCCCAGCCATTTGCGACGCGAACGCAGCGCTTCAAGATTGTGCCAGATATGCGATTGCAGCCCGGACGTGCTCTTGCCGCCCTGCATCATATCGACGAGCACATGGTCCAGCATGTCGATCCGGTAGGCGTGCATTTCGACCGCTCTCAGCATCCAGTCGTAATCGGCCGCCGTCGACAGCGACAGATCGAATGACCCGACGGTGTCGGCGACCGTTCGGCGCACATAGAAAGTCGGATGGGCCGGCATCCAGCCACTGCGGAAGCCACTCTCCGGCTTCGGCCATGCCCGCCAGCGCCGCCGGATGTCTTTGTCATCATGATCGGCGACAAAATCAAGGTGGCCATGGACGATGTCCGCGGCCTGCAGTCTATTCGCAATGCGAGAGAGCACCGCGGTATCATGGTAAGTGTCATCGGAATTCAGGACACCCACCGCATCGCCGGTGTAAAGCTGCAGCGCTTTGTTGAGCGCGTCATACATGCCCTTATCTGCCTCGGAAACAAGGCGGATGCAGGCCTGCGGATAGCGGGCGACGATCTCCAGCGTATCGTCCTGCGAGGCACCGTCGACGATGACCAGTTCCTTGTCTTCATGGTCCTGGGCGAAAAAACTGTCCAATGTGTGGGCGATCGTCCGCGACGCGTTCCAGCAGACCGTGAGAACGGAGATCTTCATACGCTCGAAATCCTCCGGTTCTCCTGACGGTCCTCGTCCAGCCGGCGATGGCGCGCTTCGTCGGCGATCGCCTTGCGATCCTCCCGCACCATTTCGGCGACCAGATCCTGGAAGCCGGTTCGCGGCGACCAGCCCAGAACACGCCTGGCCTTCGATGCATCGCCGAGCAGCAGATCGACTTCGGTCGGCCGGAAGTAGCGCGGATCCACCACCACCAGAACGCGGCCGGTTTTTCTATCGTGGCCTTTTTCCGCGACCGCCTGGCCGGTCCATTCGATCTGAATGTCGACCTCGGCGAACGCCTGTTCGACGAATTCGCGTACCGTTCGCGTCTCTCCGGTGGCCAGGACATAATCGTCGGGGCTCGGCTGCTGGAGCATTTGCCACATGCCCTCGACATAATCGCGGGCGTGGCCCCAATCGCGCTGGGCGTCGAGATTGCCGAGATGCAGCCCGTCCTGCAGACCAAGGCTGATGGCGGCCACAGCCCGAGTGATCTTGCGGGTGACGAAGGTTTCGCCCCGGATCGGGCTCTCATGGTTGAACAGAATGCCATTGGAGGCGTGCATATCGTAGGCCTGGCGGTAGTTGACCGTGATCCAATAGGCGTAGGCCTTCGCCGCCGCGTAGGGAGAGCGCGGATTGAAAGGTGTGGTTTCCGTCTGCGGGACCTCGCTAACCTCGCCGTAGAGTTCCGAGGTCGAGGCCTGGTAGAAGCGGGTCTTTGTTTCCAGGCCGAGTAGCCGGATGGCCTCGAGCAGCCGCAACGTTCCGAGGGCGTCGGCGTTCGCGGTATATTCCGCCGTTTCGAAGCTCACCTGCACGTGGCTCTGTGCCGCCAGGTTGTAGATCTCGTCGGGCTGGGTCTCCTGAACAATGCGGATGAGATTGGTGGCATCGGTCATGTCACCGTGGTGCAACCGCAACCGGACATTCGTCTCATGCGGATCCTGATAAAGATGATCGATGCGCCCGGTGTTAAAGGAGGAGGAGCGGCGTTTGATGCCGTGGACGGTGTAGCCCTTGGACAAAAGCAGCTCGGCCAGATAGGCGCCGTCCTGGCCGGTTATGCCGGTGATCAAAGCGGTTTTTGACACATCAACTCCCAATGCTTCGCCGCCAATTCCACTGAACGGCGTTCGGCGGAGCGGCGGTCTGTGTTTGACAATTTCTGGCGGATCTAACGATCGTCGTAGCTTGCTAGCGGCACGGTGACCATTTCACGGTCCACATCAACACGCGCCTTACCTACAGGCGACGGTTGCGGCTTTTCCGGACCACGGTGAAACAGGATGCCCAAAAACAGCATGAAGGAAAAAGCAAGGGCAAGCGTGCGCAGCGGGTAGTCGACCACCGAATGAATGAGCAGGAACAGGATGGCCAGGGTCGCCGCCTTGTGCAGCGGCCAGCGCACCGTTTCGAAGATCCGGCGCACGAACAGAACGATAAAAGCAACGATCAACAGGGCGGCGAACGCGCCGCCTTCGAACACCAATTCGAGATATTCGTTGTGCGCGTGATTGACGTATTTGTTGAAAATCATCTCGCTCTTTTCATAGACGGGATAGGCGATCACAAAGTTCCCGTAGCCAATGCCGAAGGGCAGGTTGTCCAGGATGCCTTCCAGGGTCGTGCGGGCGAACTCGATGCGGCCGAACTGGGCGTGCACATTTTCCAATTGCACGCGGGCCCAGACACCGACCGAATAGACCCCCAGCACCACGGTGCCGAGAAGCACAGAGACCAGGCCGAGGCGGCCATGCTGAAACAGGAAAACGGCGCTGAGGACGGTGATCGCCAATCCGACCAGAACGCCGGCCATGGAGCCAACGGCCAGCAGGATCAACAGCGCGGCGATCACATAGGCTGCCAAAAGGACTATTCTGTCGCGCTCGATGAAATAGACGAAGGCGAGCGGGATCGACGTGAAAATCAGGCTTGAATAGTGATTGACGTTGACGAAGACACCGGCATTGAGCGGATAGGGAAACACGTCCGTCACCGCCGCGTTGCCTGCGTAGGAGTACTGGATCAATCCGACGACGAGGTTGAGCAGCACCCCGACAAAAAAAAAGCGAGAAGGCCGTGGACCTGGTCAAACCGGAGCTTCAGGACAGCGACAAGAAACAGCGAGAGCGTCAAAAAGTAGCCGGCGACTTCGATCGTCCTGCCCAATCCGAGGCTGAGCGCGACAGGGCGCACATCCGCCAGTTCCGGTGACACGGAAAGGATGTTTTGCGTCGACCGCACCCATTGCCAACCGAGCGGCAGGATCTGCAAGGCGATCGTCACGCCGGCCGCGACGAGGAACCAGAAGACGCGGCCGTCGATCGGCCTTTCCATGTGACGGAGGCAGACGATCGTCGCCGCGGCAATGGCGAGCAGCTGCACGGCCATATCGGTGGAGAGACCAGACTGGGTGCCGCCGCCGAGGATCAGCGCGGCGACCAATGTCACGCCAAGCAGGTATCTGTCGACCTCCGACTGCCGTGCGGTCATGTGTTGCGGATGATCGAGACGCGGTGAAGGAACAGGGATCCGGAGTAGCCGTAGCGGAAACTCTCGGCAATCAGATCGGTCCTCACTTCCAACTTCAGCATGCGGCAGCTTCTGTCGGGCAGCGTGACATCGGCCTCGATCACCCGGGTGCCATAGGTGCCGTCCGGAATGTCCAAACGGGCCAGTTGCTCTCGCGGATCGACACAGGTCAGATTGAAATACAATCCTCTTGGCGCCTCGAGATTCTCGGCGCTGATGTCAGCTTGCAGTCGATACGCACCGCGCGGCAGAAAAACCGACTGGCTGAGACCGATGTTTCTGACCGGTTTGCCCAGGAACTGCACGCGAAGCCGGTAATCCGGTTGCCCCTCGTCGTCATATGGCTCCCGCAGGATGTTGACGCCGGGTGTCCGGCGGATCGTCCAGTCGAACGGCCGCCCGGAGGGCTCCAGCGCGAATGTGCTGTTGAAAACATAGCCAGCGTGAAACTGGTCGTTTTGATCCCGGGTGAACAGGAACAGCCGGTACGCCTGCTCGAATTCACCGTTGCGGATCAAGGCTTGCTGGGTCCGGGCCGTTTCCTGTGGTCGCGTTCCATCGTCGTTCAGGGCCAACTGCAGGCGATAGGCGAGACCGACGGTTTCATGCGAGCGATTGAGGAAGCTCATCAACCGGTCGCGCCAGGGCGGGTCGGTACGGAGTGTCTCCTGCAGGAGTTGGTAACCCGTCCGGTTTGCTGCCAAAAGCGGGATCTCGGATGCAAAGGAATCGAAGTCCCGTGGCCAGCGCCGAAAGAGAATATCAAGCTTTTCAATTGCGCCCGGGACATCGCCACCGGCAAGTGCCGATTGCAGCGTTCTTTGCAGCGCCCGGGATTCGGTTTTGGCCAGGGACAGCGCCGCCGCAAAAGTCGCGTTGGCGCGCGTCGGGTTGCCGCGACGCTGCTGAACTTCGGCGAGGACGCTGTAAGACGGGGCATGGATGGGCGTGAACCGGATCGAATCGCGTGCAACACGTTCGACGTCGGCCAAAGGCACCTCGTTCCCTGGCTCGATCGCTTCCTCCATCCATTTGACACGCGCATCGGCATCATACGGATTGTACGCCAGCGCACGGCTCGGATCGGTGCCCTGAAGAAGGTTGCCAACGCCCGTCAGCGCGACGACGGCAAAGGCGATCACGGCGATCGTTAGCAGCGACAGCCTTTTCGCGAGCATACCCTGCAGCACGCCCGCGCTCAGCTGTCGCGATCGCATGAATTGAGTTGGCGGCAGCGGTCAGCTACCCATCATGCGGGAGCGCAGGAATTCGCTGGTTTTCCGCATGCGTTCACTGGTTGTCGCGCCGGATTTGCGGGCATGCGCCTTGCGGCGCCCGGTGTCCGCTCCGGCGGACTCGTCGGTCACCGCGTAGTAATTGTCCGACATGTAGCGGTAGTCGTAGTTGTACTCATACTTCTTGACGGTGAATTTCGACATGGCGGCGCCAAACACATGGCCGCCCACGGCTTTCAGCCGCTTCAGCGAGGTCTCGCTGGATTTGCGCGGCACCTGGTTGGCCGACACGACAAGCAAAGTGCCCTCCACCTGGCGCGCCAGAATGGGTGCATCCGACAATCCCATGATCGGCGGGCTGTCGATGATCACCATGTCATAGCGGTCGGTGCATGCCTGCAGCAACATGGCCATCTTGGCGGAGGAGAGCAGATCTGGCGGATTGGGCGGCACCATGCCGGCGCACAAATAGGTCAGATTGGCGTATTGCGAGCGCCGGAAGATGCGCTGGAAATCGTCCTTGTTGACGGTGTTGGTCAGCACGTTGGACAGGCCGACCGTATTGTCGGTGCCGAAGAAGCGATGCAGGCTGGGCTTGCGCAGGTCGCCGTCGATCAGCAGCACCTGCAATCCGAGGGAGCCGAAATCCTGCGCCAGTTTGAAAGCGGTGGTGGTCTTGCCTTCCGACGGCTCCGAGCTGGTGACCAGCAGCGAGCGCGGATTGCCATCGGTGCCGGTGAATTGCAGCGAGGTGCGCAAGGACCGATAGGCCTCCCCGAGCGCCGATTTCGAATCCTTCAGCTGATCGAGGATCGTCTCCTCGTTGACGCGCGGCAGTATGCCGAGCACCGGCAGCTTCAGCTCCGACTCGATCTGATCCGGCACCGAGAAGGTGTTGTTCAGAAGCTCCCTGAGATAAATCAGGCCCGCGGCGAACATCGCCGACAGCGCAAAGGCAATCGCCAGGTTCTTGTTGCGGTTGGGCGAATAGGGCCAGCCCGGCACGATCGCGGCGTCGACGATCGCGGTGTTTTCCCGTTTCAGCTCGGAGCCGACGCCGACTTCGTTGAGCTTGCCGATGAGGCTCTCATATTGCTCGCGGTTCGAATCCACTTCGCGTTTGAGAATGGTGTACTGGATGTTCTTGTCCTGAAACGCCGTCTGTTCCGCCTCCAGTTCCGACAGCCGCGTCTCGAGATCGGCCTGCTGTTGCTGCGACTCGTCGAGCCGCAGACGCAGCGAGCCGGTGACCACCTCGACCGCTTCGGCGATCTGATTGTCAAGCTCGTCGATCTGGAACTGCAACTGCCTCATCTCCGGGAAATCCGGTTTCAGCAACGCCCGTTTCTGCCGGTATTCCGCGCTCAATTCGGCGCGTCTTTGCTGCAGGTTCTGGATGCCCGCACTGTCCAGCACCTGCGGCAGGCTGGCGCCGCGCCCCTCGTCTATCTGCTGGACCAGACGCTGATATTCAAGCCGTTCCTGAACCGCTTCGGACAGGGCGGAATTGACCTGTTCGATGCTGGCAGCGATCAGCGACATCTCACCGCCGGTGACGGTGATGCCTTCCGCCTTGGCATAGTCGACCAGGGCTTTTTCCGATTCCTGCAATCTCTCCTTGACCTGGGCAACCTGCTCCTGAATGAACTGGCGGGCGAGGTCCGACGTCTCGCTGGTCTGGTCGACCCCCTGGTTGATGAAGCTTCGTGCCACCTCATTGGCAACATCGGCGGCCAGCCGGGGGTTTTGATCGGAGAACGAGATCGCCAGCAGGCTGGTGTTGCCGACAAGCGCCACCGACAGATTGCCCAGGACACGGCCGATGGCAATCGCCTCCCTTTGCTCCGGCGTATAGTCGGGCAGCGTGCGTTTGGTCTCATAGGGAAAGGCGCGGGCCAACAGATTGCCGATGGAGAACTCAGGCTCGGGAAACAGAAACGCGGCGTTGTTGGCGAGGCCGCGCTCAAAAACCACACGCTGCGCCAGCGAGCGGCTTTTCAGCTTCTCCTGGGCGGTGCGGTAGATGCGGGCGTCGGTCGATTCGGAAACGATCTCCAGATCCTGGAACACCTTGGCTGAGGGTACCATCACTTCGATGCGCGTCGTCGCCTGATAGAGCGGCGTCGTCATCCAGGTCATGACCAGGCCGGTGACGAGCCCGACCGCCAGAATGATGGCGATCATCCATCGATATTTGATGGCGTAGCGCAGCAATTTGAGCGGATCGAGGCCGCCCTCGTCTTCCTCCACGCTGTAGCCATAGCCGGGATGATGGTACCAGGGCACATAGGGCGTCAAGGCGCCATGCGCATCCTGCGGATGGTGCATCACGGCGCCACGGTCCGGGTGATTGCGATTGAGCACGTTATCCCCTCGTCGGCCGGACCGACGTTTTCCTTTGCCCTTGGACCTTCATAACACGGGCGCTACGGAACAAAAATAGCCGCGCGCGTGGCCAGCCCGGTGACATCCATCAGGTTTTGCATGGCAACGCGGGCACCGGACGCGAACACGACAACCACATCGCCGCCATAGATGCGCGGATCCGGATCCTGGGCACGGCGGATATCCTTGACGCTGTACTGGGCAACCAACTTCTCATTGCCGTAGTCACGATAGACGTACACCTTCGACTGGTCGGCGATACGCGCAAGACCGCCGGCCTGCGACACGGTGCTCAACAGCGTCGAATTTGCCGTCACCGGAAAAATCCCAGCTTTGTTCACCTCGCCGTCGACGACCACGCGCTGACTGAAGGATTCGGTGACGCGCACCGAGATCTGCGGCGATTCCAGATAGTTCCTGCCGTACGCCGCCTTGAGTTTTTGCTCCAGACCGCGCGGCGACTGGCCGGCCGCCTCGACTTCGCCGATCAACGGCATCGCGATCTTGCCACTGGAGTCGACCTGCACCGTGCGGTCCAACTCATTGACCTGGAACACATCGATTTCCAGGACGTCGTTCGGTCCGATCCGTTGCAGCGAGCCGTCCTGCGCCGTCGGCGGCGGCGGCAGGTCCCTCACCACGCGCAACCCGCCGGCGCTTGCTCCGGGTACCGCGGCCGATTGCAGCCCATCCGCGGTGCCAAGACTGTCCCCGTCTGCCACGCAGGCGGCCAGGAACACCGTCAGCAACAAGATGGGAGTTATTCTGCGCACTATGCCACCACACTCGACCTTCACAGGCACCGCGTGCCCGCCGCTCCGGGCTTCGCCAGGATCACCATACGCAGCTCCGTATGACTGTTTGGTGACCATAGCGCCGAAATCGGACCGCTGCTAGTCGGATACCGAATCGGCGATCAACGCAATAATTCCGCCGATACCGGCCGCGACCGCAATGCCGGTGCCGATATTGCCGGTTCCGGTACCGGCCACCTCGCCGGTCGTCGAATCGATGATCCGGACACAGATGTTGTCGTCGAGCGGATCGAGCACCACGTCCCGGTTTTCGCCTATTGTGCGTCTGCAGTTGGCGCCCAGGTCCAAGACGGCCTGCGATTGCGGCCCGACGATAATCTGCGTGCCACGTACCAATGACATGCCCTCGGTGGCTCCACTGAAGCCCGCTGCCTGCGATACCTGTACCTGACCTTCGAAGGACTCGATCGAACCCAAGGGCTGACCCGCCGGCCCAGGTGGCAGCAGACAGCTGCACGCTTCGGTTTCCTGCGCCCAAGCACCGTGGCCCATCGCCATGGCGAACGCGCCTGCCATCGCGCTTGCTTTGAGCTCCTGTTTCATGCGGTTTAACATGTTCATTAAGCCCCCAAATTCCTCACAGAGCCCTATTAATTTTGATAGTCCCATCCATAGGTTAATACAAGCCTACCCCTGCTGCAGCCCCGCCGCCTCCGCCCGCTCATCGCATAGAATGTCGGCGACTGTGTCACAATTGTCACTTAGCGCCGTGCCCGGTGCAGACAATGGCGACGGTCCGAACGGCGATCAGGATATCCAACCAGACGGAAAAGTTCTTGATGTAGTAGAAGTCATAATGGAGCTTGCCGTGCACCTCGTCGACTTCAGCCACATGTCCCTGATTGACCTGAGCCCAGCCGGTAATCCCCGGGCGCACGATGTGCCGATAGCGGTAGAAGGGGAGTTCCTTTTCGTACAATTGCGACAAAACCAGCGCCTCAGGCCGCGGACCGATCCAGCTCATCTCCCCTCTTAGAATGTTGAAGACCTGCGGCAGTTCGTCGAGCCTGGTCCTGCGTAAAAAACGGCCAACGCGGGTTATCCTGTCGTCATCGTCGCAGGTCATGGCACTTGTGACGTCCATCTCCGGCCGCTGCGGATCGTCGAACATCGTGCGGAACTTCCAGACCCAGAAAGACCGACCCCGATAGCCCATGCGCTCTTGCCGGTAGAACACCGGCCCGGGGCTATCGCGCCGAATGAAGATCGCAACGATTGCAAACACAGGCAGCAAAACCGGCAGCGCCAAAAGCGCGCCGCATATGTCGATCGATTGCTTAAACCGAAGATAGATGAAACTTGGAAGCAGCGAGCCGAGCGTGTTCTCCGACAGATGCTCTATCTCGACCTTGCCGGTCAGGGTCTCGCCGACCTGCTTGTAGTGATAGACCGGGACGCCGCGGATCGCGGTGTCGGCGATGAAGGTCTCCCATTCATCGGCAAGATCGGCCCGCAGATCGGCGACCAGCCCGGTCGGCGGCCGGCCGTTCAATTCCGGACGAACGAGCCAGTTCCAGGTGACATGCGGAATACCCTTCAATCTGTGCACGTTTCCGGACGGCACGACGGCGAAGACCGGATTGTCCAAGCGTTTGTTGACGACGTAGACCACATGAAACCAGAGCTGGGTGAGCCCGAAGCTCATCAGCAGGAAGAACCGCGAATAGTCGATGCGGAAGGTCAATATGATCACCAGCGCCACGCCGTAAGCGAGGGCAAAGGTCGGCAGGATGTAGGACAGCGCCGCCACTCCCGGGTAACGGGTCAGCCGACGCACGAAGTAATAGCCGGCGATCACCGCGCATGTGGTGGCAATGAACGAGTTGAGCTGTGATGAAACGGCAAGTTTTTGGGTGAGCCCGATATCGACCCGCAACAGGACCGGCAGTACGCAGGCCAACAGCAGCCCAACCCCCAACTGGAAACGAACGCGACTCCATATCGGCCGGGTCGCCGCTCTCATCTCGATGTCAGGTTGGGCAATCGAGGCGTGTAAGGGTGTCATGCCCTAGCCCTCCGAGTCGCAGTCGCCCACATCGCCCCAACGTTTCTGCAAGACAAGCATATCACATGAAACGGCATCAAATCACGTTTCCCGTCAAATCGAGATTTCTCGTATGCATGCCGTGAAACAACACGCCGGACGAGCCGTGATCATTATTTGCCGGATATTGGATGCCCCACAGGTTGGTACACTATAGCAGCTTTTAGTAGAGAGCAATACTTATCTACAGTCCTGACGCGTACAGCTCATATTATCTTATACTCCGGCGACCCAACATCTTCGGCGCTTGAGCAAGGCCTCTTGTCCGGCCGCGCTTACCGCCACCAAATCTGTAACGGGTTATGGAGATTGTGTAGCGTATCTATAGGTTTAGATAATTGTGCCCTAAGGCGGCTAACGGTAAGTTCGTCAATGTCGTCGAGTCGAATCTGCCAATCAAATATGCTTTGGGGGGAGGTAAAGACTTGGGAGAGGGCTGAAAAGCTACCGCACTCCGGGTGACTTTGGCGTCTTCCTGGAGGGCTCGTTTGAGGGCTGTCGAATCGTCGTCTTCATGACGTTCTCCCGATCTATAACGGCAGGAATCTGGCCGTGCAACATATCGATCAGGATTCTGACGCGCTGGTTGCCGTCGACGCGGTCGATGGCGCCAATCATATCGGCCAAGGGCCCGTTCATGACCCTCACGTGATCACCCGTGCGCAGTTCGTCCACACGGCGGAGAAAGCCGTTCTCGTCCGTCAACGTGCGCAGGCTATCGACCAGGCCCGCCGGTACAGGCAGCGGTCGGTCACCGGCCATGACAAGACTGCGCACGCCGAACGTGCCGTTGACGGATCGCCAGCGATCGACATTCAGATCGAGCGCTACAAACAGGTAGCCCGGGAAATAGGAGACAATCCGGTTCTTGGTTCTGCGCGCATGCCGCACGGTTCGAACCCGTTTCGGAAAAAACGTGTCAAAGTCCTGCGAATCAAGCTGATTGGCAGCGATTGCTTCACGACTGGGTTGAGAAGCGACCGCATACCAACGCTTGGTCGTCGAGATTATGTTCATTGCGTGCCCGGCCCCGCTTAGACACGTATTACGCGATTTACGCGGAAACCAACGCTAGACTCGGCAATACCGTCAAGTAACTTTTGGTTACCCGACGGCTTAAAGCGCGTATACAGAGCCGCGAGTTCGTCGCTAAGGTGTTGACCCAGAACCCAAATCGCAATGCCGATTGCGACAGCCTCTGACAGCCATCGAAAAACCCAATCTTGGGCAATGGGTAGCGGCCTATTGCCGCGGTGCGAGTGAAAACGTTCCCGCCCGGGCATCTGCCGGAGTGTTAGATGGTCCCCCTGCATCTTTTTGCCTCACAAAAGAGCGTCGCCCCTTTTGTTCTATCAATTTGAACGCGGCGCACTCACTCACCCCAACCGAGTCGGGCACGCTCAAACGACCACGAAACGACGTAACGTGCCATCAGCCCAGCGGCAATACACTATCGATCGTCCATCGGCGTCGTCCGTGGGTTTTCCCAGGAAACTTCAACCGGTGCACTGCCGCCTTCCGCACCTGCGTGATCAGCAGGCGTCATTTCGTCGGGACTGGCGCATCCGCCCGATATTGGTTGGGCGTCCGCTGATCAACGCTTCGATCGTTTGTAGGTATTGGTCCACGACGAGCGTTTCATTGTAATTCACTTCGACATGACGCCGGCTGGCCTGCTGCATGGCAAACCGTTCCTCATGCGACATTGCGATGAAAGCCAGCATCTTTTCGGCAAGATCCTTCGGGTCTCTTGCCCGGCATAGATATCCGTTGGTCCCGTCAAGGACAACCTGTCGACATCCCGGAACATCGGACGCGATCAGAGGCTTGGCCATGGCGGCAGCCTCCAGAAGTGTTCGGGGCGTGCCCTCACGATAAGATGGCAGCACCACACAGTCGCTGTCGGCGATGTGCGGCCGCACATCGGCAACGGCCTCAACATATTCAATGAGCCCCCGACGCACCCAATCGTTAACGTCTTGCCGGGGAACCGCGGTCGGGTTTTCGACATCGAGAAAACCCAGAAGCACAAAACGGGCATCGGAGACGATTTTCTTGACCAGACGTGCGGCTTCGACGAATTCGGCCACCCCTTTATCCCACAGCAGGCGGGCGATCATCAGGAAGCAAATTGGCCGATCACCCGGCCGGTTGACGGCCGACGGCCGAAACCTGTCGAGATCGACACCGGATCCCGCAAGGACACCGGTCTTTGCGGATGCGACCAGTTTGCCTTCCAGAAACAAAGCCTGATCATCGGTGTTCTGGAAAAACACCTTTTGGGAGTATCCGAAAGAAAACCCGTACATCTGCCTTGCGAGCCGGTTGAGCCAGCCTTGCTTTATGAAGGCGGTGCCGAGCCCGGTGACCGTATTGATGGTTGGAATGGAAACGGCGGCCGCGGCCACTGTCCCGTAGATGTTCGGCTTAATGGTATAGCCAAGAAACACATCGGGGCGCTCGCGCCGCATCAATCGAAGGTACTGGACAAAAAGGGCCGCATCCCTTGTTGGCGACGTACCTTTATTGTCCATCCGCAAAGGCACAAAACGGCAGCCCATGCCGACAATGGCGTTCTCGTGCCCGTCAGGCGGTGCAGCCGCAACGACTTCGTAGCCTTGACGGACAAGCGCGCGCAGAAGGCCTTCTCGAAAATTGGCAATGTTCCAGGCGGTGTTTATTGAAATCAAGACCTTTGGCATGCAATGCTCCACCCGGATCGAGTGGACCGAACCAAAGCGAGCGGTCTGTCGCGCCTGTCGCGGCAAATCCGCACAGCGACTGCTCTGGTCTCGCGATTCAAGATCCGCTTCACCCCTTTACGAAGCCCTTTCCCGGGCAATATCTCCGTAATAGGCGCGGTACCATTCAACACAGGCCGCGATACCCTTGTCGATCGGTGTCGCAGGATGGTAGTCGACGGCTTTGCTGATTTCGGTGACGTCAGCGAATGTGTCCGGCACATCGCCCGGTTGCATCGGCAGCAATTCCCGGATGGCGCGTTTGCCAAGGGCCGTCTCGATCGCGTCGATATAGGCGTTCAACTGGACCGGCGCGCTGTTGCCGATATTGAAAATACGAAACGGAGCGTTTGAGGTCGCCGGATCAGGATGATCGGAGTCCCATTGCGGATTTGGCTGGGCGATCTGATCGGAGGCTCTCACAAGGCCTTCGACAATGTCGTCAACGTAGGTGAAATCGCGGCTATGCCGACCATGATTAAAAACCCTGATCGGTTTCCCTTCCAGGATGTTCTTCGTGAACAAATGCAGCGCCATGTCCGGCCGCCCCCACGGTCCGTATACCGTGAAGAAACGCAGGCCCGTGGTCGGCAACGCGAATAGATGGCTGTAGGAATGCGCCATCAGTTCGTTGGCACGCTTGGTCGCCGCATAGAATTGAAGGGGATGGTTGGCACCCTTATGCTCGGAGAACGGCATCGCGGTGTCAGCACCATAGACGCTTGATGTGGATGCATAGGTCAAGTGCGCTATGCTCCGGCTGCGACAGGCTTCCAAAACGTTGGCGAACGCGACCAGATTGGACTGAACATAGGCGTGCGGGTTCTCGAGGCTGTAGCGGACTCCGGCTTGGGCAGCCAGGTGAATAACACGATCAAAATCGAACCGATCGAAGCAGGCATCAAGCGCGGATTGATCCACAAGGTCGGCACGGATGAATTCATAATCCCCGCTGCATCGGGCCGCCGTTTCCTCGAGGAGGGCGAGCCGCGCTTCCTTCAGTGCGGGGTCGTAGTAGTCGTTGACAACGTCTATACCGACGATCGAATCCCCCCGTTCGATCAACCGCCTGGCGGTGTGAAACCCGATGAACCCAGCATTGCCGGTAACCAGCACCCGCATTCTACAAACGCCCGTCACTATCAGATTTGGAAAAGGTCCCTTTAACGTCGAAAAACACCGCTTGTGGTCGACCAAAGGCACGAATACGCTCTGCCCCGAGCGCGGCGAATTGCCAGTGGCCAACAGTCAGCACGATCGCGTCGTATACTGCCTCTTCTGGCTCTGCAGTCAGGATCGGCAGACCAAATTCCGATTGCGCCGCGGCGCCGTCGACCCAGGGATCCCAGATATCAACCAGGGCGTTACACGACTGTAGCTCTCTAATCACATCGACGACCCGCGAGTTGCGCAGATCCGGTGTGTTCTCTTTGAAAGACAGACCCATCACGAGAACCCGCGACCCAACCACCGGCATACCGCGTTGCATCATCATGCGGATGACGCGATCGGCAACATAAGCACCCATACCGTCATTGATGCGGCGCCCCGCCAAAATCAGCTCCGGATGGTATCCGATCTCCTGCGCCCGGTGAGCCAGATAATTGGGGTCCACTCCAATGCAGTGGCCACCGACCAGGCCGGGCCTGAAGGGCAGAAAGTTCCACTTGCTGCCTGCCGCCTCCAAAACGTCGTTGGAATCGAGCCCGAGCTTGTGAAAGATGATGGCCAATTCATTTACCAGCGCGATATTGAGATCGCGTTGGGTATTCTCAATCACCTTGGCAGCCTCGGCTACCTCGATACTGGGCGCCTTCCAGGTCCCGGCGGTGACAACCTCCGCGTACAACCGGTCGACGGCATCGGCAACCTCATCAGTGGAGCCGCTGGTGACCTTGGTCGTGGTTGGTAGCCGATGCTGCTTGTCGCCGGGATTGACACGTTCCGGGCTGTATCCCACGAAGAAATCACGATTGAAAACGAGACCTGAGACGCGCTCCAGGATCGGCACGCAAATCTCCCGTGTGCATCCGGGAAAAACTGTCGATTCGAAAATTACGACACCGCCCCGTGACAGGACACGACCAACAGTTTCCGTCGCATGCTCCAGTATCGATAGATCCGGGCGATTGGCCCGGTCAATCGGGGTCGGAACGGCGATGATAAACACGCCGCAACCTCTGAGATCCTCAATCGAACTTGAAAAGGTCAACCGATCCGTGGCACGCAGTGCATCCGGCTCGACCTCGCGCGTGGTATCGTAACCGGCCTGCAATTCGATGATCCTTGTGTCCTGCACGTCGTACCCGACAACCGAACGATGTTTGCCGAACGCAACGGCCAATGGAAGACCGACATAACCCAGCCCAATCACTCCGATTGTGCAGGTGCTCAGATCCGGTTGAGACACGTTTTGCAGCAAATCTAATCCCTTCAACAAGCAGACTGGATATTGCGATCAACAACTACTTCCTGCCTTCGATCGTTTAGGGCGTATCGCAACCGCCAAGGATTTACCACATAGCAAAATAAAGCAAATCGCCAAATACAGCATATAAACGCATTACGAAAGCGATAGTAACTTACTATTTTCTATTCGCATATGCGTTGTAATTCTGTATGAATTCGCGCGATGATTGTCATCCTAGAGCTGATGAACGGTTGTATGGTGTCAACTCTTATACGCTAAGGCTGAAGCCATATTGACTCGGCACCTTATGTATTGCGTTTTTGTAACCAAGTCGACGTGCGTTTTACATTGCTTGGATCTGGCCTTGGGAACTGCGATCCGTTTCAGCAAGCCGTATGCGTTGATCACTTCCCTCAGAGATACGGAAAATCCATCGGGCAGTTGGTTCGTGCACTGAAATGCGACAACGGTGGGTTGAGATCCCGAAGGTCGTTACCGTATCTCAACCACCACATTGCCAAGCGCCGCACCAGTTTCCACCATTTGATGGGCTTGCGCGATCTGATCCAACGGTAGCCGCTTGGCGACGGCGATACGCAGGGTTCCGCGATCGGCCAGGTCGTCGATCAAAGCGACTGCGGCGGCGACAACCTGGGGGCGCAACAGGTATCCCTGAATGAAGCGCAACGTGGCACCGCGAAAGGCGAAGTCGTAGTAGGGCAATACCGGCCGCGGCACCGCCGTCGACGAATAGGCGGCAACCACGGCACCGGGCTTCATCACCTGACGGGTGACCTCCAGATTGGCGCCGAAATCCACCTCGACCACGCGATCGACTCCCTGACCGCCGGTGCATTCCAGAATACGCGCCGCGACATCTTCTTGGTGCCTGTCGATGATATCATCAACGCCGAGCGCCGCCACTTGGGCGGCCTTTGCCGCTGAACTGACCGTGGCGATCACCCTGGCGCCGTCGGCCAGCGCAAACTGTACGGCAAAGTGTGCCACGGCACCGGCCGCGCCAGTCACCAGGACCGTTTTGCCGGCCACGGACCCGTCGGCGAAGACGGCATGAAACGCGGTCAGCGCCGGAATGCCCAGACAGGCGCCGGCGGCGAAGTCGAGGCTGTCATGCAGGGGGAAGACCTGGGCTGCCGGGAGGACGATGCGTTCGGCAGCGGTGCCGAATGCCCGTCCCGCCTCGCCGTATCCGCCCTGTCCGTTGCGGATCCACACCCGCTGTCCGATCAGCTCCGGAGAGGCACCCTCGCCTACCGCTTCGATGACACCGGCGCCGTCGGCGTGCGGCACGACGAGGTCGTGCTGCATCGCAGTGCCGCCCCAGCCAGCGCGCCGTTTGACGTCGGCCGGATTGACGCCGGATGCATGGACACGCACGGCGACTTCACCGGCCGCCGGCGCGCCGATCAGGTCGTCCGGCAGATCGCCGACCTGGAGAACTTGCTCAGCCGGTCTGGTTTCGCGGTACCAGGCGGCGCGAACCATGGTGCAACATGCTCGCTTATTGCAACACGCGCTCGACCTCGCGCCGTGCCTGACGGATGGCGGAGACCAGTCGGTTCTGGCCACGGGTCAACTGGGTGAGCGCAAATCCCTCGGCGCCGTTGGTGTATTGGTCCAGCTCGGCGGCGACGGCGATTGTCGGCAGTGGCGGAACGGTCAGCGCCGGATCATGGCGGAATCGCGCTTCGCGGGTGAAGTTGATCGGCACCAGGATTCGCGCCAGACCCTGGATCACCGAATTGGCATCTGCCGCCTGGATGGCGCCAGATTCGACGCCGCCGTAGAAGCTCTCCAGAGCCGCCTGCAATTCCTCAACGGCCTCCTGCGACAGGCTCAGGTCAAAGCGGTCGCCGGCGCGCTGCTGGTAAGCACCGATGGTCGCCAGGAATTCGCTGGTGGTCTCGCGCCAGTCGAACGGCAGCACTTCGGCGTTGGCATTGCGGAAGATCGTCAGGACGTAAAGCTTGATATCGCGCAGCAGCATGTCGCGGTCGGCGATTTCAAGCGTGTCGTTTTCGGTGTGCCACGCAATGTTGCCGCCACAGCCGCCGACGGCGTAGTAGCCCTTCTCTTCGCGCAGCGCCACGGGCATGGTCGAGGACAGCATGAAGTAGCTCGAAATGCCGATGTTGTTGAACGAGTAGTCACCGGCCCGGTGCGGCCGTTCGCCGAAAGTCGGTTTGCCGGCAATATCCTCGATCGCCTTGGCGACAAACGTATCCGCCTCCGACATGCGCGACAGGTTGAGGAACTCGGTGGCCCACCGGCAGCCCGGGCTGTCGCAGTTGACCTGTGCGACGCAGTTTTCCTCGAGATCGAGCGCAAACGCATCGGCAAACCAGGTCGAGCCCGCATAGCGGCCGGTCGAGTGGCCAGGCCACCAGGCGATGCGCACCGAGCGATCGAGCTTGTCGCGGTTCTTCCACAACACCCGGGCGACCTCCATCAGAGTGGCGTCACCCGTCGCGTTGTCTCCGACGCCGACGTCCCAGCTGTCCAGATGGCCGTGCAACAGCACATATTTTTCCGGTTCCTTGTTGCCCGGAATGAACACTTCGGGAAGCTTGGAGGCGAACCAGCCCTCTTCCATTTCGGTGAACAGTGTGACGCGGCCACCGGCCTTGGCGATTTCGATCAACGCCTGGCCGTCCGGGTTGCTGACGGCGGCAGATACCACATTCGGCTTGCGCGGCAGGTCGTCGAGATCCGGTGTGCCCCAAATGGTGGTGCAGATACCCCAATGGATATCCACCCCCGGGTTGATACCGATGACGCCGATGGCGCCGAGGTCCTCGAACTGGGAAATCATGCCCGGGCTGGCAAAGCCCTCGGAGATTACGATTTTGCCGGAGATCATCGCACGCACATCGCGGGTCGGATCCAGTTTCTTGTCGAAGATCGTATCGATATCGTCAGCCTGATTGGCGCCGATATAGACCAGTTCCCCTTCGAGCCCGTCGCGGGCGTCGAGACTGTAAGCTGGCGGCTTTGCACGGAATGTCCGGCCGCCGGCCTCAACCCGCGCTTCACCGGGCAGGCTGAGGTAAAGGTCGGGCTGATGTACCTTGACGGGAACCCCATGTGCCTCGAGCCGCGAAACCACCTCATCCATGCCACGGTCGACGTCACGCGGATGCTCACGCTTGAACGTGGCGAAGCTTTCCACAAGCCCCCAGGGCTCATCAAGGCTGACGTCTGACAAGAGTGCTGTTTCGATCTCGTTCATGATGGTTCCTCCTTGACGATCCGGACGCCGTGCAAATTCAAGTTCGCCGCAATATTCGTTGTTTCACTCAGTAAAACAACGTTTTGTTTACTGAAAGGGTAACAAGCCTATCTGAGCAAATCAAGTGCGGCGACAGCCGGGCACCAGCCGGGCGGCGTTCGCACCGGCGCTGCGACCTCAGGCGACGGCCGCCGGTGATTTCGCAGCGTGTCCTCCAAGACCGGCGGTGATTTGTGCAGCAGCCTCCAGCACGCTACGCAATATCCGACCCTGAACATCGGCGTCGAGCCGCGCCAAGGGACCAGCGACGGAGATCGCCGCAATCACGTCGCCATTCGGCCCATGGATCGGCGCCGCGATGGAATAGGCACCACCATCGAGGTCATCGCTGGTGACGTTGAAACCGTCCGCCTCGATGCGCATCAGCCTGCGCCGCAATTCATCGGGATCGGTAATCGTGTTGGGCGTGAATCGCACCAATGGTCCGGCAAGGGTCTCCTCGATCACCTCGGGCGGGGCAAACGCAAGCAGCACCATCGAGCCGCCGCCGGCATGTAAAGGACCATGGCGGCCCGGCTTGGCGTAAAGGCGCATCGCGTGGCTGCTCTCACGCGTGGTGACCACCAAAGCGTTCAGGCCGTCGCGCACCACCAGGTTGACGTTTTCATTGAACCGGTCGCGCAGGCCTTCCATCACCGGCTCGGCGACCCGCAGCAAGCCGCGTTGGCCGGCAGCCTCATCAGCCATATACCAGGCGCGGTAACCAAGCCCGTAGATCGAACGCGCCGGATCCTTGGCCACGTAGCCACGCGCTTCGAGGGTGTGGAGAATGCGGAACACAAGGCTCTTCGTCATGCCGAGCTGGGTGGCGATTTCCGTGATTCCCAATTCACCGCGCTCGCTGAGGATTTCCAGAACACTGAGCGCGCGATCGACCGCGGCGATGCGATAGCTTTTCGTTTCGTCCATGGATCGCTCCCGTGTCAGGCCTTGCATGCGCCGGTTATTTCACGTAGTCTGACAAATTAAAACAGTGTTTTGCTGAATGAAACACGAATTGTCAAGCAGGGGTACGAAGATGCGCATCGCCTATGTGGTGCCCGGGCCGATGTCGAAAGGCCCGATGGGATTGGCAGAGGTCAAACGGCGGGAGGGCCTGCTCAACGACTGGGCCTTCGCCGGAACGCAGGTCGAAGTTCGCGATGTCGCCAACGGACCCGCCTCTATCGAATCCTCCTACGAGGAAATCCTGTCGATTCCGCCAACCCTCGAGCTGCTGATGCAAATCGAAGACGAAGGCTACGACGCGGCGATCATCGGTTGTTTCGGCGATCCGGGCCTGGAACCGGCCCGCGAGCTGCTGACAATGCCGGTCGTCGGACCCTGCGAATCCTCCATGCTGCTGTCCGCCGCGCTCGGCCACAAATTCAGTGTGCTGACGATCTTTGACTCGCTGATCGCCGCCCAGGAACTCCTGGCCGTCAAGGCCGGCGTCCGCGACAAGCTCGCGTCGGTTCGCGCCACCGGCATACCGGTGCTTGAGCTGATGAACGATCCGGCGGCGACCAAAGCGCGGCTGATCGACGTGTCATCCGCATGTGTCGAACAGGACCGCGCCGACGCCATTATCTTCGGCTGTATGACCATGTCCTTCCTCGACATGGCCGAGGAGATTTCGGAAGCCATCGGCGTGCCTTTCGTCAATGCCGGCAAGGCCGCGCTTAAACAGGCCGAAACGCTGGTTTCCATGGGTTTGAGCCATTCCAAATCTGCCTACGCGACACCGCCCAAGGTTTCAGGAGGCAAAAAAATCGCCGAGCTTCGCGTCGGATAGGCGCGTCACCGAGCCGGCACCACCATAAACGATAGGGAGAACATGAGATGATAAAACGCTTGAGCATGGCATTGCTTTTGGCCGGAGCAGCGATTTCCACCCAGGCTTTCGCAGCCGGCGACAAGATCCGTGAAATTACGCTCGTCACAAGACCGCAGGCAACACAACCACAAGAGTTCCAATTTGTGCAGTTGATCGCCCAAGAGTGGCGCAAGCTCGGGCTCGACGTCAAAGTCGACGTCATGCCGTGGGAACAGATGATCGATCTGATCTGGTATACGAGAGACAAATGGGACACCACCGGCTGGCAGATGGTGGGTCGACCCGAGCGCTCCGACCCGGATGAACTGATCTATAACCTATTCCACTCCTCGACCGCACCGAAGGGTTACAATTTCATCGGCTACAGCAATCCGGAGTTTGACGCGACCGTTGAAGCCCAGCGGTCAGAAACCGATCCGGAAAAACGCAAGGAACTGCTCTACAAGGCTCAGCGGATCCTCGCTAATGACCAACCGAACCTGATGCTGGTGCATCCCAAATCAACCTTCGCGTTCGACAAGACCGTCTGGGATCCGGCAACGGTCGTCGACCAGGGTGGCATCGGCATCAAGAACACCTGGTCATTTATCAACATGACTCCGCTGGGAGACCAAAAAGACATCATTTTGAACTCCGCAGATAATGTTCAGGGTATCAATCCGCTGTGGATCTCAGGCGGCACCGACAGTTGGATCACCGAGCTCGTCTGGGACCGGTTGCTGCGCATTGGACCGGACGGCCTGCCGCAGCCCTGGGCCGCCGAAAGCTACGAGTGGCTCGACGACAAGACCATCCAGTTGACATTGCGCGATGACATGATGTGGCACGACGGCCAACCGGTCACGGTCGACGATGTCAAATTCTCGTTCGAGGCTGCACAGGGCGATGAGGCACCGATGTACAAACCGTTCGTCGGCAACATCGAGAGCATCACCACCGACGGCAACACCATCACCTTCAAGCTGGTCAATCCTTCGGCTGCTTTCCTGACCGCCAGCCTGGCCAAACTCAATATCATCCCGAAGCATGTATGGGACCCGATTCTGGCGGACCTTGCCACCAAGGACGAGAATGCCGAGGACTATCAGGAAGAGGCCCCCATTGGGTCCGGTCCCTACAAGTTCTCCAGCTGGACCACCAACGAGGAAATCGTTCTGGAGGCCAACAGTGACCACTTCGCTACGCCTAAGGCTGAGCGCTGGATCCTGCGGATCGTGCCCAACCAGGAGGCAGCGCTGGGTATGCTGCGCTCCGGCGAAATCAACTTCCTGTCCGATTTCTCGGGCGATCCCAAAATCGTCATCGGCATGGCCGACAGGGATGGCGATCTGGAGGTCGTTTCGACGATCGACATGGGCTTCCGTTATGTTGCCTTCAACAATCGCCGGCCGCCCTTCAGCGATCCGGAATTCCGCAAGGCGTTGTCCTACGCCATCAACCGCGACCTGATCGTCGGCGCGGCGTTTCGCGGTTTCGCGGTCAAGTCTAATTCGGTGATTTCGCCGGCTCTCGGCTTCTGGCACAATCCCGATGTCGATCAGTTCGAAACCGGAACGGATCTCGCCAAGTCCATTCTGGAAGGTGCCGGCTATGAGGTGATCGGCGGCGAACTGCACTACCCGGACGGGGTGAAGGAGACGCTGGCCGAATAACTCCACGATAGAGAGGACAGCCCCATTCTCGGCGTCAGACAACTCGGCGGCCGCCTGGCACAACTGGTGTTCGTGCTCTGGGCGGTCGCCACCATCCTTTTTCTGATGTTTCGCCTGATGCCGAGCAATCCGCTGGCGGCCTATATCGATCCCACCTTTACCGAAGAACAGCAGGCCATCCTGATGGCCAAGTTCGGCTTGGACAAGCCGCTTTGGGAACAGTATTTCATCTATCTGTGGAACCTGCTGCAAGGTGAACTCGGCGACAGCTTTTTCTATCGCCAACCGGTCGGATCGCGGGTGTTGGAGCTGCTCCCCAATACCCTGATTCTGACCTTTTCGTCGCTGATCATCGCCTATGTGTTCGGAATCATTGTCGGCGCCTGGCTTGCCTGGAAGCGCGACAGCGTCGCCGAGCGGGCAGCCATTCCTCTGGTGTTGACGACACGAGCTCTGCCGGAATTCTGGCTCGGCATGCTGCTGCTTGCCCTGTTCAGCTTCAGCCTCGGCTGGTTCCCGGCCGGCGGCACGCGCAGTCCAGGCACCGAGTATGACGGCTATCTGGCGCTCTACACCTCACGCGATTTTCTGGCGCATCTGGTGCTGCCGGCGGCGACATTGGCGATTTACAGCCAGGGACTGCCGTTGCTTCTGATGCGTTCCAACATGCTGGAGGTGATGAACGAGGATTTCGTCACGATGGCGCGCATCAAGGGCCTGTCCAATTGGACGGTGGTGGTCCGCCATGCAGCGCGCAACGCCCTGCTGCCGGTAATGACCTCCTTCGCCATCGCCGTCGGCTACCAGATCCAGGGCAACGTCGTGGTGGAGACAGTCTTCTCGTGGCCCGGTCTCGGGCGGGAACTGGTCAACGCCGTCTCGGCCAGCGACTACCCGCTGGCCCAGGGCGCTTTCCTGATGATTGCCGTGGTCGTCGTGCTGATGAACCTGCTGGCGGACCTCCTCTACAGCCTGCTCGACCCGAGGATCTCCCATGCATAGCGATGCTGCCGAACAGGCTCCGGCATCCGGCAGTGCAATCGGCCGGCTGATCCGGAAGATCCATCTGCCGACGGACGATCCCTTCGCCATCGTCGGACTCATCATCTATGCTGTGTTCTTCCTTGTGGCGATCTTCGCCGACCAGCTGGCGACGCACGATCCCCTGGAAATCCTCTACGACAAGGATTACCAGCTCGCCTCCGATCTGCGGCCGTTGGAGGACGGTTACGTGCTCGGCACGACCAGCCTTGGCCGCGATATCTATTCGCAGCTGATTTACGGATCGCGCAGCGCGCTGCTGATCGGTCTGACGGCCGCTTTCGTCGTCGCCGTGATCGGCACCGTCGTCGGTCTGCTGTCGGGCTATTTCCGCGGCTGGGTCGACATCGTACTGATGCGCGCCGCCGATATCGCCTTCGGCATTCCGTTTCTGCCGTTCGTGATCGTGTTGGCGGCGTTCCTCGAACCGTCGATCTGGAATGTCGTGCTCGCCATGGCGCTGATCTTGTGGCGGGACACGGGCCGGGTCATTCGCAGCCAGGTGCTTTCCTTGCGCACCCGCGCCTATATCGATGCGGCGCGGGTTGCCGGGTCGTCGGATCTCAAAATCGTCTTCCGCCATATCGCACCCAACATCCTGCCGCTGAGCTTCCTCTACGGTTCGATCGCCATCGGCTGGGCGATCCTCACCGAGGCGGCGATCAGTTTCCTCGGTTTTGGCGATCCGGAGACGATTTCCTGGGGCTATATGTTGCAGGACGCCTATGCGAGCCAGGCGCTGTCGACGGGTGGATACTACTGGTTCGTGCCGCCCGGCATCTGCATCGTGCTCGTCGTCGTCGCCGGTTTTTTCATCAGCCGCGGCTATGAAGAAATTCTGTTTCCGAAGCTCAAGGAGTAGCGCCGATGGTCGACGACATTCTGCGCGTCAACGGCCTGAAGATCTCCTACGCCGTCGGCGACTTGCTGATCCGTGCGGTGGACGACGCGACATTTGCGATCCCGAAGGGTGCCATCGTTGGCCTTGTCGGCGAGTCGGGCTGCGGCAAGACCACGGTGGCCCGCGGCCTGACAAGGGTCATGGCCAAGGCCGCCCGCTTCGAGGGTGGCGAGATGCTGTTCGAGGGGCACGATCTTCTGAAGATGGGCGACAGCGAGATGAACGCGCTGCGCTGGCGCGATATCGCCTTCATCCCGCAAAGCGCCATGAACTCCCTCGATCCGGTGTACACGATCGAAAGCCAGCTGCTCGAGGTGCTGGTGCAACGGGGCGGTCTCAAAAGGGCCGAGGCACGGGCGCGGGCCGAGGAACTGTTTGACATGGTGGGCATCGAGCCGCGCCGCCTCGGGGACTATCCACATCAGTTTTCCGGCGGCATGCGCCAGCGCGTCGCTATCGCATTGGCTTTGGCGCTCGATCCGAAACTGGTCATTGCCGACGAACCGGTGACGGCGCTCGACGTTATTGTGCAGCGGCAGATTCTCGACACGCTGAAATCGCTGCAGGACCGGCTGGGGATCTCGGTGATCTTGGTCACCCACGACATATCCGTCGTCGCCTATGTGTGCGATCGCATCGTCGTCATGTATGCCGGTCGGGTGGTCGAATCCGGTGATACCGCAACGGTGCTGACCGCGCCGTTCCATCCCTACACCATGGGCCTCTACAACGCCTTTCCCGACCTGCAGTCGAGCGCCGGCCAGTTGACGCCGATCGAGGGGCACCCGCCGGATTTGAGTGCCCCGCCACCGGGTTGCCGCTTTGCGCCGCGCTGTCCGTTCGCCGAGAGTCGTTGCCGGAGCGGCGATATCCCGCTGACCGATGTCGGCGGTGGCCACTACGCCGCCTGCCTGCGTTCCGGCGAAGCCGCGGCACTTCGCCAACGCGCCGCGGAAGCCGAAACATGGATGGCGCCGGCATGAGTGACATGGAACAGGTCCATACTGCGGATGCGCCGATGGTTCACATCGACGGCGTCCGCAAGCACTTCACGGTGGGCAATCCCCTGATGGCCGCGTTGCGCGGCACCTCGACGGTGGTCAAGGCCGTCGATGGTGTCGACTTTACGTTGCACCGTGGTGAAAGCGTCGGATTGCTCGGTGAATCGGGTTGCGGCAAGACGACGATGGGCCGTCTGCTCCTGAAACTCGAGGACGTGACCGAGGGACGCATCCTGTTCGAGGGCGAGGATCTTTCCGCGTGCACCGGAGACCGGCTAAAGGCTTATCGCTCAAAGGCACAGATGATCTTCCAGAACCCGTTCGAGGCGCTCAATCCGCGCTTTACCATCGAGCAGTCACTGGCCGAGCCGCTGGTCAATGCCGGTGTGCCCGGAACGGAACGGAAGGAACGCATTCACCGCGCCATGACGCTGGTGCACCTGCCCAATCCGCGGCAGTTTCTCGACCGCTACCCGCACCAGATGTCAGGCGGCCAGTTGCAACGGGTGGTAATGGCGCGGGCGCTCATCCTGGAGCCCGCCTTTGTGGTCGCCGACGAACCGGTGTCGATGCTCGACGTCAGTGTGCGTGCCGGAATCCTGAACCTGTTCCGTGAAGTCCGCGAGAACCTCGGGCTGACGGCGATCTATATCAGCCACGATCTGGCTCTGGTCCGCTACGTCTGCGAGCGCACCATTGTGATGTATCTGGGCCGGGTGGTGGAGGACGGCCCGACCGAGGACATCGTGCACGAACCGATGCACCCCTATACCAAGGCCCTGGTCGCCGCCGTTCCGGTTCCCCACCCTGATCAATCCCACGACGCACTGCCGATCAAGGCCGGAGCGCCGGACGCCCGCAATCCGCCTTCGGGCTGCCGGTTACGCGACCGCTGCCCGCACGCCTTCGAACGGTGTGCAATAGAGGAGCCAAAGGCGATCCAGGTCGGCAGCCGCAAGGTTCACTGTCATCTGTTCGATCAGTGACCGCGGACCACTTGCCGACCGATCAGCCGCCAACGATCAAGTGATCGGGGCCATAAGGGAAGCCGGTGATGTTTCGGTTGCCCTCATTGGTGATCACCAGAATATCGTGTTCGCGGTAGCCCCCTGCCCCCGGCATATGGTTGGGAATGGTGATCATCGGTTCCATCGACACGACCATGCCCGGCTGCAAAACGGTTTCGCAGTCCTCACGCAGTTCAAGCCCGGCCTCGCGGCCGTAGTAATGGCACAGGACGCCGAAAGAATGGCCGTAGCCGAAGGAGCGGTATTGCAGCAGGTCATGCTCCGCGTATAGGGTGTTCAGTTCCTTGGCCACTTCGGAGCACTTGCGTCCGGGAACCAGCAGCTCCTTGCCGCGATCATGGACAGCGCAGTTGGCCTCCCACAACCTGACGTTCTCGTCACCGGCTGTTTCGCAGAACAGCGTCCGCTCCAACGCGACGTAGTATCCGCTCACCATTGGGAAACAGTTGAGGCTGAGGATATCGCCGCGCTCGATCCGTCGGCTGGTTACCGGGTTATGGGCACCGTCGGTGTTGATGCCGGACTGGAACCACGTCCAGGTGTCCATCAGTTCGGCATGCGGAAAGACCTTGGCAATCTCGCGCACCATGGCCGCGGTCGAATACAGCGCCACCTCGTGTTCCGAAACGCCGGGTCGGGTGGCTTCGACGCAGGCCGCACCGCCGATATCGGCGATCTTTGCCATGGCGGTAATGTGGGCGATCTCCTCGTCCGACTTGATCATACGCATCCGCATCGCCGGCTCGGCTATATCGACAAACTCCATGTCCGCGAACTCGGCCCGGAGCAGCGCCATCGTATCGAGGGTGATGTGGTCGAACTCGATTCCGAGCCTCTTGACGCCCTTCGTCAGGCCGCGCACCGCATGGAAGTAGTTGTCCTTCTGCCAGTCGGTATAGGTGACATTGTCGCCATAGGTGCGTCGCCAGGGCTGGCCGCCGTCGATACCGGCACTGATGCTTGTCGCGCCGTCATGATCGATGACCAGGCCGTATCGGCGACCGAAATAGCAGTACAGGAAATCCGACAGGCAACAGATGTTGTGATAGGAGGTGAAAAGCGCCGCGTCGATGTCATTGGCTGCCATATGGGCGCGGATGGCATCCTGCCGCCGCCGCATTTCGATTGCGGAAAAGGTCGGCACCGCTTTCTCGCCGTTGTTGCGGAAATCGACAAGGCGTTCGCGTTGCATGGTCTGTTCTCCTCTCACGGCACATGCCGCGCTCGATGTGTCAGTTTTGGAAAAGAGCACCGCAATCCTGCGCCTGAGGTTGAAGGCCCGCCAGACGCTGCATATGCCAGGCCAGCGCCAGATTGCTGGAGATCACAGGTTTTGCAATCCGCCGTTCGGCCTCGGCGACGATCCCGGCCACCCGCAGATTGGTGCAGGAGACGAAAACCCCGTCGCAGTCCTCCATCGCCGCAACGCTTTCGATCGCCCACATGACCGATCCCGGTGCAATGCGCGCCACGACCTGGTCGTCGCCCTGTTCGAACGAACCGAAACCGGCAATCCGCAAACCATGTTGCTCCAGCAGGGCGCGCATTGCCGCCGAAACCTCGGCCACATAAGGCGTGACAAACCCGACACGGTGGATGTTCAGAGCCCGGCACGCGGCAACGACCGCGGTAATTGGGTCGCTCACTTGCACACCCGGATGTACTTGACCGATCGCGGCAGCGACCTCGGCAGACCCGATCATCGTGGCGCCGGAGGTACAGCCGTAACCGATAACGTCATACCTGATGGCGGGAAGCATGCCGGCGGCTTCGGGAAGACGCGTTTTCATCGAAACCAGGGTCCGGGGATTAACGTCGGCCGGCATGACGATGCGGCTGTGGTACAGTGCCACGCCCTGGTCGGGCATCAGGTGGCGAAACTCATGCTCGATCGTCTCGTCCGCCTGCAGGACAATCAGCCCCATGACGGCGCGACTGCCGATACCCCCATCCGTGTCGAAATCGAGCTTCATCGCCTGCCTCTCACCCGAGAACCGGCAATTCGCCAGGCGCCCGTTCCGACAGCAGCAGCGGGTCGTCGTCCGTCACCACGATGACCTCTTCATGCACCATAATGCGCCCTTCCCCATAGCCGAGCGACGGTTCGAGAGTGATCACCATATTCGCCTCAAGCACCGTTTCGTCGAACAACGCATGTGAGGGCCACTCGGTCAACTGCATACCGAGCCCATGGCCCAGACGGCCGACATCGCCCGGCCCGTCATCGAACTCGCGTATCACCGCGTGCATGGCGCGGAACAGCTCGCTACAGGTGGTACCCGGCCTCGCGGCCGCCAGGCCGGCTTCCGTGGCGCGGTAAAGCACCTCATAGGCGCGTCGCGACAGGTCGTCGGCAGAGCCGACTGCGTAGTTGCGGTCAAAATCGCAATAATAGCCATCGAACACGGAACCCGTATCGAGCATCATAACGTCACCGCGCTGCAACAGCCGGGTCGACGGCGGTGAGATAACGTCGTGATACCCGCCCCGGTCTGCACCACCGACGAGGTAGGGCACATCGTCCGCGCCCTGTAACAAACACTCGCGGCGAAAGGCGCGAAACGCTTCGGTCAGCGGCTGGCCCTCAGCGAACAGCCGCTCTGCCTCAGCGAAGGTGCGCGATGCTACGGCACAGATGTGGCCGATCTTCTCGATCTCGCGTGGTGACTTGATCATACGCAGGTCGCGAAGGATCGGCGTTGCATCGACGAAGCGGATACCGGGCAGCATGTCGGCCAGCCGCTCCCAGTCCGCAAGCGGCATGCGCAGCATGGTCTCATGCCCCTTCGGAACGCCGATGCGCACCCGCTGACGGGCAAACGGCGCCAGCAGTCCGTGCAGCAGCGATATGCCGTCATCCCGCGGGCACGGCGCGCTCCAGGTGCGGACGTCCTCGATCCAGGTCCCGCGCATCAGTGCGGCACCGATTTCCGGGATGACGGCGATGGGTTTGCCCTGCGCCGGTACGAACAGGAACCAGGGCCGCGTCGGGCTCTGCCAGAACAACGTCTGGAAACCGGTGAAATAGCGCAGCTCGGGCTCGCTGGTCAGAAGCATGCCGGCGAGCGACTCGGTCGCCATGCGCGCCTGGGCCTTTTGCGTTCGCGCCTCGAACTCGGCCGCCGGGAAGCCGCGGGGCGGCGCGCTCATCGATCCGCCCCCTCGATGATGCGTCGATAGATCGACGGATCGGTGATCCCCTCGGAACCGATCAACAGCACGGTGGAGGCAGCGTTGAATCGCGTGGCGGGAAAATGCGCAACGGCGCGCGGATCGAATTCTACTGCCATGATATCTGCATGTGTTTGGATGACAGGGATTTATGGCGCCAGTCGAAACACCAGTCGAGAAGAATTTCGCGGTGTGCGCCCAGGGACTGTTGCGTTTTTCCGACGCGGCACGCCGCTACGGGCGGGTGGCATGATGGATATAGTCCTTCAGGTTTGCGAACGCCCTTGGTTTTCGGCTGGCGGACAAGTACTGACGCAGACCAAAGCTCTCGATCGAATCCAGGATGAGTTCCGCGATATCGTCCGGATCCTCAAAGTCGCGGAAACATCCATCCGATGCACCCTTTCGCAGCAACGCGCTCAGCGCATCGATCGTCGCCGCCCAGTTGTCGACGAAGAGCTCCGCAATCTCCGGCTTGTGAACCGCCTCGCTGACGATTTCGACGGTCAGGACGACACTTTCCGGCTTGGCGGCATAGGCGCTGTAGGCGGAGATAAACCGCATCAGAGTGTCGGCCGGCTTGTCGTGATCATCGAGAATCGCAAGGAATGGCTGCAATTCTTCACGGTCCAGCACCGCGATCTCAGCGAGCACAGCCTCCTTGCTGGGAAAATGATTATAGAGGTTGCCAAGACTGATGCCCGCCTTCTTGGCGATTTCGCGAATCCCGGTCTGGTGGTAGCCGTTTTCCAGAAAGCAGGCGACGGCTGCATCGATGATGCGCATCCTGCGCTGCTTGAGCGCAGTGTTCTTGTCGGTGGCCGGACTCATGTCTTGAATCCTTCAGGTCAAACATCTATCTGAATGAACGAACGTTCGTTCGCGATCAAGTATACGGATTTTGCACTGCCATTGAAAGAGTACACCATGCTTGTCTTCCCGCATCCAATCAATGCCAGACCTGCCACATCGTCTCTACCTGGCGTGGCACGATCGTCGCGCCCGGCGTTCCGGTCCACCGACCATGTGAGGAAAATCAAATGACCGGATCTGTCGGTCACGACAGCGTTCAGGCCGAAAGCCCGGCATCCCATTGGCGCTGGATTTGGATCCTCGCCGCATGCGCCACCCTGGGCGCGGTTGTGTTTTTCCTGGCGATTTCGGAGGACGCGATCGATGTCAGCGAGGCAAAATCATCACCTTCCCTGCAGCTGGTTTCCATCGAAATACGTTCCGTCGGTGATGAAAAAGCCGAAGTCAGGGCCTTTGCCGAAGTGCGGCCCCGTTGGTCAGCAGAATTGCGCGCTGCCGTTTCCGGGCGTGTTGTCGAGGTAACGAACAATTCCATGGTGGGCGAGCGGGTAGAAGCCGACACAGCTCTGGTGAAAATCGAGGACAGTCCCTATGTGGCCGAGCTGCGTGCCGCCGAGCTCTCTGTGAAGCAGGCGCAGCTGGCGCTACGCCAGGCGGAAAACGCCAACATGCTTGCCCGCAGGGATTTTCAGAGAAACAAAGCCTCACCACCCAACGACCTGGCGCTGCGCCTGCCGCAACTTGAAATCGCGAGGAGCGCCGTGACGTCAGCGCAAGCGCGGCTTGCCGCGGCCCGCCAGCAGCTTCAGGACACGACGCTTACGGCACCTTTTTCCGGTTTTGTGACCGAGCGTTTCGTCAGCCCCGGTCAAACTGTCAATGTCGGCGACCCCATCCTCCATCTGGCGGATGATCGGACCTTCGAACTGACCGTGGAACTCGGCAGGACCGATTGGGAGCTATTGCAAAAGCCGCTGTCGGGGACGACAGCAAAGGTCGTGAACCGGGACGGCAATATCATCGCCGAGGCGACGGTGCGCCAGGCTGGTGGATTCCTCGACGAACGGACCCGTCAGTTCAAGGTGTTTCTGGAGGTCAACAAGAAGGCGCCTCGCCGCATCCTTTCCGGAGACTTTGTGCAACTGGTTCTTCCGGGCATCACGATCAACGGAGCTCTCAACGTTCCGGCGTCGGCGCTCACCCAGGAAGGCCACGTCTGGTACGTCGACGCCGATGATCGGCTGCAGCGCATCGAGCCTCGCGTGTTGTTTCGCCGCGATGACCGAATCGTCATCGAGGTCGCCGGTGAGGCCAATGCATGGCGTATCGCCACGACGCCGTTGGTCTCCTTTCTGCCCGGTCAGCCGGTGCAGGCAAGGGAAACCGGAGGTTAGACCATGCACGCCCTGACCGGTTGGTTCATCCGAAATCCTGTCGCAGCCAATCTGTTCATGCTGTTCATCATCTTCATGGGCATCGTGACGGCATCTTCCATCCGCATCGAGGGATTTCCGCGCATCCCTCCGGACAGTGTGATCATTGCCACCGAGTATCACGGCGCACCGGCGGCACAAGTCGATGAACTGGTCACGCGCAAGGTCGAAAAGGCGCTGGAGGGTCTGGATGGTGTGCGCAGCATCAGCGCGCAATCCGACAATGGTGCTTCCGTGGTGATTGTCCGACGTGCCGGCGGTCAGGATTTGCAAAAGCTGCTCGACAAGGTCCGCCTGCGCATCGACGGCATTACCGACCTCCCGCGAGCGACAAAACGTCCGGTCATCGAGACAAGCGGGTTCGATTATCCGGCGCTCTACGTCAACATTCATGGCGAAGCCGACCCGGCGACACTGCGCACGCTTGCCGATCGGTTCCGCGAAGAGCTGTTGGCGCGGCCCGAGCTGTCACGCCTGAATGTCTGGGGATTGCACGAACGCGAAATCCGCATTGAAATCGAGCCGCGCACGCTGCAGCAGTTCAATCTGACGGTTGCTGATGTGGTTGGCCTTATCCGCGCAAGTTCGCTCGATTTCCAGGCCGGCTCGCTGCGTACGGCGGGTGGCCACGTTTTTCTGCGGGCCGATGACCGGGCGCGATTCTCCACCGAGTACGCCCGAATCCCGGTGGTCGAGCGCGCTAATGGCACCTCCGTGCTGCTGGGCGACATTGCGACAATCGAGGACACCGTTGCCGAGGGCGACTACCTGTTTCGCTTCAACGGTGCGCCAACGGCCGGGATGGAAGTCCTCGTCGGCCGAAAGGAGAACCTGCTGCGCATCTCGGCGGTCGTCCATGACGTGGTCGACGCCTTTGAGCCGCAGGTGCCGGCGGGTGTCGAGCTCTCCGTCTGGGGGGATTCCTCGCACTACATTTCCGATCGCCTGACGCTGCTGCGCAATAACGGCCTTCAAGGTCTGCTTCTGGTGATCCTCGTCCTGTCGATGTTTCTCAATGTGCGTCTCGCATTTTGGGTTGCCATGGGGATACCTGTGTCGGTTCTGGGGGCGATTGCCGTCGCCGGTTCAAAATGGGTCGACTATTCGCTGAATGATGTGACGACCTTCGGCCTGATCCTGGCGCTCGGTATTCTGGTCGACGATGCGGTGGTCGTCGGTGAGAGCGTTTACGAGGAAAGGCGTCACAATCCGGATCCGATCCGCGGCACGGAGACCGGCGTCTCGAAAGTGGCCGTCGCCACCGTCTTCGGCGTACTGACCACCATTGCCGCCTTCTTTCCGATGCTGCTCCTGGACAATCCGCTCGGCAAGGTGCTCGCCGGATTTTCCGGCATGGTGATTTTCGCCCTCGTGTTCTCGCTGATCGAAAGCAAGTTCATCCTTCCGTCGCATCTTGCCCAGATGGACATGAGCAGGCAGCCGCAACGTTTTCCGGCGTCGCTTTGGCGATACGTGCAAGCGGCCGCCCGGGGTAGCCTCGCCTGGGTTCGGGACCGGCTTTATGCGCCGATACTGGCTGTTGCGGTGCGGCATCGATACGCGACCCTTATCCTGTTTGTCGCGGCGGGCGTGCTGGGGCTGGGCCTCATCGGACTTGGCAAAGTCAAGACCGTCTTCTTTCCAGACGTCCCTGGACAGATCATCACCGTCAACCTGCAGATGGATGCGCGGGCACCCTTCCGGCTGACTCGGGACAATGTCGAACGTATCCATGCGATCGGCACCGAGTTGAACGAGGAACTGCGCGCTCGCCACGGTCTGCCGCAATCACCGATCCGCACAACCTTTGTGATCGTGTCGGACGCCGATTCGGCCCAGATCTATGCCGAACTGATACCGGTTGCGGACCGGCCGAGCCTCGGAATCCTCGATATCCTGCGCGAATGGCGGGAGCGCACCGGACAAGTGGAGGGTGCAACCGAACTGCAGTTCAGCGGAACGGAGGAACTGGCCGGTGGATTTCGGCTGCGCCTGTTCTCCAAGGACGCGGACCTGCTGAAGCAGGCCAGCGCGGAGATGGAGACATTTCTGGCCCGGCTCGACGGGGTGAGCAACATCCGCGATACACTGGCCACGGGACAGCCGGAACTGGAGATCCGGGTCAAACCGGAGGCGCGTAACCTCGGCTTCGATGCCGAGACCCTGGCGTCTCAAATCGGCTACGCGTTCGGCGGCGCGGAGGTTCAAAAGGTAAACCGCGACGGAACCGAATTGCGCGTCCTGGTTCAGAACAGCAGCAACGCCCGAGATACAATCGATGATCTGCTGCAATCGCGGCTTCGCAGCAAGAACGGCATGTGGATACCGCTGCAATCGGTCGCCGAAATCCGCAGCGGCTATGTGGCGGGTGCCATCCACCGGCAGAACGGCAAGCGGGTCAACACGGTTGCCGCTTCCATCGACCGCTCCACGGTTTCGCCGGAAGAGGTCAGTCAGGCCGTGTTCGAGCGCCTGGTGCCCGAACTGGCCTCGAAATACCCAAGCGTCACGGTCGCAAAAGCCGGCGAACTGGAAGAGATCGGCGACATCCGCGGCGGCATGAAACGCGCCCTGCTGGTTGCCGCGGTGCTGATCTACGTGCTGATGGCCGTTCCGCTCAAATCCTATTGGCAGCCCATCGTCATTCTCGCCATCGTGCCCTTCGGATTCGTCGGGGCGGCGGTTGGCCACCTGATTATGAACATCCCGCTGTCGGTGCTGTCATTCTTCGGCATGCTGGCGCTGACCGGAGTGGTGGTCAATGACAGCCTGGTCCTGATCACGAGATACAACCAGGCGCGCAACAACGGGCTCACCGTCGCCGACGCGCTGCAGGATGCCGGAACCGGCCGCTTTCAGGCCATTTTCCTGACGACCGCGACGACGGTCATCGGGCTTTTGCCGCTGCTGACCGAAACCTCTGAACAAGCGCAGTATCTGATCCCGGCCGCCGTTTCGCTGGCCTTCGGCGAACTGTTCTCCACGGCGCTGATGCTGCTTCTGGTCCCGGTTCTAATCGCCATAACGGCGGACGTGACCAGCCTGTTTTCTCGACGGACAACGGCTTCGTCGACAACCGGCGCTGTATAGCGCCGAAACAACTGTCAGGCGGTTTGGCGCCCGCGCCAAATGCTGGCGATGAGCATTGCGAGAACGGCGAGATCGATGAGCAGCATCAGATAGGCAAACCACACGGCAACCATTCCGGCGCCGAGCGCAATATAGTCTCCGACCACGCCGATCAGGACGATCAGAAAGGCCAGATAACGGATCTTCGGCACCCGGAAGAACAGACCGGCTCCGATCAGCACATAGGCAAGGCCGATGACAACGAAACGGGCCGTTTCGCCGCTTGATCCGCCAAGAATCCAGGCGAGGCAGTGCAATATGCCGGAAACGACCAACAGTTGGCCGGCGAGTTTCAGAGTACCAGGCATCGCGTCTTGAGTTCCAGCCATGGGTCTATACCGTTGGACAGTGCGGCGGCGGGTCCTCAGACGAAATCGATATGCTTGTTGAACGGCATTTCGCGAATGCGCTGGCCGGTGGCCGCAAAGATCGCGTTGGCTAATGCCGGAGCAGCCGGTGGAACCGGCGGCTCACCAATGCCGCGGATCCGATCGGCATTCTCCAGGCCACGCACCTCGATCTCCGGGCACTGGTAAAGCCGCATGCCCTCAAACATATGGAAATTGTCCTGCTCGGCCATGCCGTCGGAATAGGTGATTTCGCAGTTCATCGCGTGGCCGAGACCCCAGATGACGCCGCCCTTGACGAGATTGTCGAAATTCACCGGGTCTAGCACCCGGCCGACTTCGGCAGCGACATAGACCTTGTCGATCCTGATGCCGTCATCGGTGTTGGTCACCTCGACGACTTCGGCCGTCGGAACGCCGAAAGACAGGCAGAAGGCGACGCCGCGACCGCGGTCCGGGCCGAGATCGGAGCCCCAGTCCGACATTTCGCCGACCGCCTCCAGGACGGCACGCGAATTGTCGTGCCACATCAGACGAATCCGCTCCTCCAGCGGATCCGCGCCAGCGGCGTGGATCAACTCGTCCAGGAAGCAGTCATGGAAGAAGCCGTTCGAGGAGGCGCCGACCGAGCGCCAGGAACTGATCGGAGCCAGCGGCGGCGCCCGATACCCGGTCATGCGGTAGTTCGGAATGGCGAAGGGCTGGTCCCAGGCACCGGCGATGATCTGGCTGTCGGGGCCCGGCAGGTTCAGGCCCTGGCGGCCCATCTGCGACGCGATGACCGAGGGCATCGCGATGCCCAGATCAAACGCGTCGACCTTGCCGTCCTTGACCGCGCCGCGGCCACGGGCCATGGCGATCTGGCGCGGGAAGTCATGGATCATGTCTTCCTCGCGGCTGTAGGTCAGCTTGACCGGCGTGCCCTTCATGGCCATGGCGATCTCGGTGGCCCGCTTGACCACCTCATCCTCCAGGCGGTGGCCGAAACTGCCGCCGATATATTCGACATGGACGTGCACGTCGTCGGCATCGACGCCGGTGGCGGATGCGACATTGGTCTGAACAAACCGCGGAATCTGTGTCCCGGTCCACACGTCGACACGATCGTCCGTCACTTTGACGATGGCGCTGATCGGCTCCAGAGGCGCATGGGCGAGATAGGGTGTCCGATACTCGGCTTCGATCACCTCGGCCCCTTGGAGCGCGGCGTCGACATCGCCCTCGTCACGGTTGCGCGCTTCGATCCGGTCGTCGTTGAACGAATTGGAGAGCGTATCCCAGTGCCCGTCCATTTCCGGCGGATAGGGCGCGGGACCCCAATCGAATTCGATTGCGTTGGCCGCCTGGATAGCGCGCCAGGTGTTGTCGGCAACGACAGCCACACCGCCGGTGATCGGCACGATCTTTTTGACGCCCCGCATCGTTTCGGCGGCGCTGGCGTCATAGCCGTTCATCGCCCCACCCTGACGTGGGTTGAGCTTGACCGTGGCATGCACCATGCCATCGATTTTCCTGTCGATGCCATAGGTCAGCGTGCCTGTCGACTTGGCGACAATATCATGGCGTTGGTGCGGTTTGCCGATCAGCCGCCATTGGCTCGGATCGCGCAATGTCACGTCGGTCACCGGTTCGATGGTCGCCGCGACCGGCGCCAATTCGACGTAGGTAAGCTGCGTCCCGTCCGGAAGTTGAACCGCGCCCCTGGCGGTTTTCAGCTGGCCGACCGGGATACCGGTTTGCTGGGAAGCTGCTTTTTTCAGGGTCTCGCGCGCCACCGCACCGGCGGTGCGCAGCTTTTGATAGGCATCCGGCACCGACGTCGAGCCGCCGGTTATGTGCATGCCGAGAAACTTCATTAGCACGTCCATCACGCCCCTGACCGATTCGGCCATGTAGCTCTCATCGGTCGAGCGGAAAGGCGCCGACTCCTGCGCAAGTGCCGTGTTGTAGTAGGCTGGGGCCGGCGGTCCGGGATCGACATTGACCTGGTCAAGATCAATGTCCAGTTCCTCGGCAATCAGCATGGCCTGCATCGAATAGGCACCCTGCCCCAGATCGGTGCGCGGCGTAATCAGGGTGACGCCCTGCGGTTCGATCTTCACATACGGCGTAATCACCACCTCGCCGTCGTCGAGACCGGCAAGCAGAGGGTTTTCTCCAGGCCGGCGGTACATATAGGCGCCGAACGCGACGCCTCCGGCGAGAGCGACCGAGCCGATGAGGAAGGTGCGGCGGGCAATGGTTGCAACGCGTCCCATATCAAGCGCTCCTCAAATTCTTGGCCGCTGTCCTGACGGCTTGGCGAATGCGCGGATAGGTACCGCAACGGCACAGATTGGCCGACAGCTCCTGGTCGATATCCTCGTCCGTCGGATCCTTGTTGAACTGCAGCAAGGCCGCGGCGGCCATGATCTGGCCGGATTGGCAATACCCGCACTGCGCGACCTGATGCTCGACCCAGGCGGCCTGAACCGCGTGCAGAGCGTCGGGATTTCCGAGGCCTTCGATCGTGGTCACCTCACCGTCGACATCGCCGGCCAGAAATTGACAGGACCGCACCGCCATGCCGTCCACATGCACGGTGCAGGCACCGCATTGAGCCAGGCCGCAACCATATTTCGGACCGGTGATTCCGAGTTCGTCGCGCAGCACCCAAAGAAGCGGCATGTCGTCTTCGACATCCACCTCGTGGACCGTGCCGTTCACCGTGATTTTCATAAAAGGATCTCCCTTGAAGCCGACGCCGCAACACATATGCCGCGTATCCGGCCCACCCGTTTCTCCTTATATTGACAAAATATCAAAATTTGTCAAGTTGTCAGAGACGCTTCCTTGGCGGAGCCGACACCCCGGAAACCTGCCGGTCCCCGCGTCCACACCTAAAACTCCATTGTGTCGATTTATTCCGCCATCTCCGGGAAGTAACCGGATTTCTCCAGGGCAGCTAATCCGTCGGTCGCTGTCCGCATGTTGCCGTAAAGGCTATAGTCATCGTCCAGTGTTGCGGGTCGTCGTACAGAGCCATAAAGCGATCCAATTGTTGCTTCGTGACGGCGCCTTCGGCAAGCATCGTGTCGGCCGCCACCTGTAGGCTGAGCTGCCACCAGTGGGCGAACAGGGATCCGCCTGCATACAACTTGGTGTGCCCCTCGGCTGTTATGTTTTGCAAATTAAGCCGTTGCATGTGCGGTGCTATCTTGCGACCGACGAAATAGTCGATATCGCGAGTCGCGGACCATTTCAGGAAAGCAGTCCAGAAATCGGCCTCCAAAGCTGGCTCGGCGACAAGGGTCGGATAGAAATCCGGCTCGTGAATGAACAGCCAACCCCCAGGTTTGAGCGCTCTGGCCATCGTTTCCACCACGGCCATTCGACTCGGCAGGTGGTGCAGCAAGGCACGGACCATCACCAGGTCATAGGCGCTCTCCGGGAGCTCGTCGCTGACGACGTCCAGTGCACGGACCTCCAGATTTTCGGCCCCGACATCCTGCATCAACTCCGGTGCCAAATCGGTCGCCAGGACCTGGCCGGCCGGCCTCAGTTCGCTGGCGATCCACTGAGATATCGATCCGTTGCCGGCCCCAATTTCAAGGCAGACGGCCGCTTCGCGCAGCGGAAGCTGTTTCAGATGCGACTGGCTAATCGGGTCCAGCAGATCCGACATCATGCGCAATCGCTCGGCTTCTCCATCGATCGCATGCTTCCACACATATTCGCTCATCCGAACCGCCCGCGTTTTGTTTCGTCAGCATTTGTTTATACAATCGCGATACAGCCAATCCAACGCCGTGGGCCAGGCGCAAAGGGAGCGACAAAGTCACGGCGCCGTCGCGATTGGAGTTATTCTATGAATGCACGCTTTGTGACGACCGCCCTTTCAGCCGGCTTCGCTTTCCTGGCCTGTAGCGGTATGGTGACTGCGCAAGAGCGGCCGTCGTACACCATCGTTGGCACGGGCCAGACCGCGTTCTACGGAAATCGCGGTGAGATTGCGGAGCCGAAACCGGGGGACCCGTTTTTTGGCCAGGATGCGCAGTATACCTCGCCCAAACCCTCCTACGTGGATAACGGCGACGGAACCGTCACCGACCGAGTCACAGGGCTGACCTGGGAAAAAGGATATCGACGGCTGGAGTGGGTCCAGGCGGAGTCGGAAGCCAAGGCCACAAATACCGGCGGTTACACAGACTGGCGGGTGCCAACGACGAAGGAACTCTATTCACTGATGCTGTTTTCCGGCAATCAAGGACGCGGGCGTCCCGACGCGCCACGGCCGCCCGCCGATGCTGTACCGTTCATCGATACCGAGGCGTTCGATTTCTCCTATCCGCAAGCCGGTCGCTATATCGATGTCCAGTTCATTACGCGGACCGAGTATGTCGCACGAATCATGGTCGGCCAGCGTTGCTTCTTCGGGGTCAATTTCGCCGACGGACGAATCAAGTGCTATCCGCTCGAAGGCAACCGCAGCGATCCGCAATTCCGCGCTCGATTCGTGCGTGGCAATCCGGCCTATGGCAGCAACACGTTTGTCGACAATGGCGATGGCACGATCAGCGACCGCGCGACGGGACTCATGTGGGCGCAGATCGACAGCGGCGATCCGGTCTTTGCCGAAGCCGTCGCCAATACTCAGAAAGGCGATGGCTCCATGAATTGGGAGGAGGCCCTGCGCTTCGCCGAATCGCTTGACTATGCCGGCCACACGGACTGGCGCCTGCCCACCGCCAAACAGTTGCAGAGCATCGTTGACTACGCCCGCGCGCCGGACAAGACCAACTCCGCCGCGATCGACCCGCTGTTTCGTACCAGCGATGTGTTCAACGAAGCCGGCGGGGCGGATTTTCCGTTCTACTGGACGTCGACAAGCTTCAATCCGGGCGTCGACGCGGTGGTCTTCCAATTCGGACGGGCTCTCGGTGAATTCGCACCACGCGGCCAGCCACTAGGCTTCTACGATGTGCACGGCGCCGGCAGCCAGCGCACCGATCCGAAGGTCGGAAGTCCCAGTTCGGGGCATGGCCCGCAGGGCGACGTGCGAAGGGTCTATAACTACGTGCGTGTCGTACGGCCGGAATAGCGGGTTTCCGCGCGTATCGCCCCAGGAACGCGATCGCGTTGAAGGAGGTCACACATGCAGCAGGCGGGGCGCTACGAGCTGCTTTTCGAGCCGGTCAGGATCGGTCCGGTCACAACCAAAAACCGCTTCTATCAGGTGCCCCATTGCTGTGGTCTGGGACATCTTCGCCCACAGGCGCATGCCGCGATGCGTGCCATGAAGGCGGAAGGCGGCTGGGGCGTGGTCAGCACCGAAGAGGCCGAGATCCATCCGAGCTCCGATCTGTCGCCCTATCCGGAGCAGCGCATCTGGGATGACCGCGATATTCCGGCGCTGCGGCTGATGACCGACGCGGTGCACCGCCACGGCGCTCTCGCCGCCATCGAACTGGTTCATAACGGTCAGCATGCGGCAAACCTGCTGACCCGTATGCCGCCTCTGGCGCCCTGCGATACCGCCATCGATCTCATTCAACCCAGGCAGGCGCGGGCCATGGACAAGGCCGACATCCGCGACCTTCGGCACTGGCACCGGCAGGCGGCGCGGCGGGCCCGGGATGCCGGCTTCGACATCATCTATGTCTATGCCGGTCATACGATGAGCATCGCACACCAGTTCCTGCTGCCGCGCTACAACACCCGTACCGACGAATATGGCGGCAGCCTGGAGAACCGGGTGCGGCTGACCCGTGAATTGCTGGAAGAGACCAAGGCGGAGGTCGGCGATCGGTGCGCGGTGGCTTTTCGTTTCGCCGTCGACGAACTGCTCGGCGCCGACGGGATGCAGGGCCAGGAGGAAGGCCGTGCCGTGGTCGAATTGCTGGCCGACCTGCCCGATCTCTGGGACGTCAATGTGTCGGACTGGGCGCACGATTCCGCAACCACCCGGTTCGCGCCCGACGAGGGTTACCAGATTCCCTATGTGCAATTCGTCAAGCAGCTGACGCGCAAACCGGTCGTCGCCACCGGCCAGATCGGATCGCCCGACCTGATGGTCTCGCTGGTGAAACGCAGCATTGTCGACCTTATCGGCGCTGCGCGTCCGTCAATTTCCGATCCGTTTCTGCCCAACAAGATCGCCGACGGCCGTATCGACGAGATCCGCGAGTGCATTGGCTGCAACATTTGCGTTTCCAGCGACATGATGTGCATTCCGATTCGCTGCACACAGAACCCGACCATCGGCGAGGAATGGCGGCGTGGCTGGCACCCGGAAAGGATTGCACCGGCCCCCGCGCCCACGTCGGTTCTGGTCGTCGGCGCCGGCCCTGCCGGGCTCGAATGCAGCCTCCAGCTGGCCCGCCGTGGCCACCGGGTGGTGTTGAGCGAGGCCTCCGCAGAGCTCGGTGGTCGGGCGCTTGCCGAATCACGGTTGCCGGGGCTGTCCGCCTGGCGTCGGGTGCGCGACAACAGAGTGTATGCCCTGCAGCAGATGGACAATGTCGACATCTATACGGAAAGCGCCCTGGACAAGGACCAGATTCTGGAACTCGGGCTCGGCGCCGTCTTCCTGGCGACCGGTGCGTTGTGGCGGGCTGACGGCGTCGGGCGCAGCAGCCGTCGGCCGCTCGAGATGCACGAGACCGTGCGGATCTACACACCGGACGATCTCATGGCCGGCAACGCGCCACCCGGCGGGCCTGTGGTGATTTTCGACGACGACCAGGCGTATCTGGGTGGTGTGCTGGCCGATTATCTGGCCGCGGCCGGTTGCGAAACGACGCTGGTCACGCCCGGCAGCGTCGTATCCGCCTGGACCGTCAACACACTGGAGCAGGAGCGCATACAACGCAGCCTGCTGGAGCAAGGCGTTTCGATCGTTACCGGCCGGTCGGTGACCGGGATCAAGAAAAACGCGATCGTTGCCAGTTGCGTCTATACCGGCAGGGAGATCGACATCGCCTGCAGCAGTCTGGTTCTGGTGACCGAACGGGCACCGCGCAACGGACTGTACAAGGATCTTCTTTCGACAGAGGCGGCTCGGACCGGCGACCTGCATATCGAACGAATCGGCGATGCGATGGCCCCGGGTCTTATCGCCGACGCCGTCTATTCCGGTCACCTGGCGGCGCGCAATTTTCAGGACGACCCCGAAGCTGTGCGCAAGGCGAATTACCAACGTGAGCTGCCTTCGCTCGCAAACCGGCATGAACTCTGAGATGGATCAACGGAAACCAACAGATGGCCGATCATGAAAACTGGCTCGAAGCCGACGGACGGACCGCGTCACAACCGGCGCAACGGCTGCGCGAATTGCTGGACAGGCCGGACATTTTGAAGGTTCCCGGCGCGCATGACGCGCTCTCCGGGCTGCTGGCACGGCAGGCCGGGTTCGATTGTCTCTACGTCTCCGGCGCCGCTCTGACCGCCTCCCGTGGCCTGCCGGATCTCGGAATCCTCACCATGGAAGAGCTGTGCGCCGCGACCCGCTCCATTGCCCGCGCCACCGGCCTGCCGCTGATCGTCGACGGCGACACCGGTTACGGCGAGGCACTCAATGCCATGCGGCTGGTGCGCGAACTGGAAGACGCGGGAGCCGCGGCGGTGCAGATCGAAGACCAGGTCCTGCCCAAGAAATGCGGTCACCTGAACGACAAGACGCTGGTGTCACCGGAGGAGATGGCCCACAAGATCGCCGCGGCGCGCCGTGCCGCACGGCAACTGATGATCATCGCCCGAACCGATGCCGCGGCCACAAGCATCGAGGAGGCGATCAGGCGGGCGCAGCTTTACCTCGATGCCGGAGCCGACATCGTGTTTCCCGAGGCGCTGACCAGCGACGACGATTTTCGGTCGTTCGCGCAAGCAATCGACGCACCGCTGCTCGCCAACATGACCGAGTTTGGGAAGACCCCCTACCGCACGGCCGGGGATTTCGAGCAATTGGGCTTCAAGATCGTGATCTGGCCGGTGTCGTCGCTGCGCGTCGCCGCCAAGGCCGCCACCGAACTCTATGCCGAACTGGCTGCAACGGGGTCGACCAAGGGGATGCTGGAGCGCATGCAGACGCGAGCTGAACTGTACGACACCATCGGCTATACGAATTTCGAGGCGCTCGACGAAACACTGACCAAGAGCGTTGTTCCGGTCACACCTATCGAATAGGAACTGGAAAAGGCCGTAAACCCCTGAAATTCCGGCTATGTGAGGTTTCTCACAGACGGCCATCCGCCCTCCACTGCACAATCCGTCGAAAGCGCAGGCATTGGGGGTTATCCGATGTGTTTATATTGCATGGGCGTATCGATCGAATCGTCTGACCGCGAGGGCAGTGGGCGGCGGAGAGGAGAATCGGCAGGTGCCGGTTCCGCCGCCTCCTCCGCCGCGGACTGGAGCCTGGCGCCGGACGCCTGTTCACGGATCATGATCGGCATCTGCGTACCGGATACGGAGATGGCCTATTGCGCGTCCAAGATCATGCAACGTTCCGGAACGCCTTCCCTCTACAACCATTGTGTACGCACCTACCTTCTGGGCATGTTCGACGCCGGCCGCCGCCAGTTGGATGTGGACGAAGAAGTCGTGTTCATTTCCTCCATGCTGCACGGTCTCGCACTGACTGAAACAAGGCACGGCGATCCGCAGAAAACATTCGAGGAAAACAGTGCCGATTTCGCACGACGTTTCGTCATGGAGGGCGGCTTCTCGGCCGAGCGGGCCGAAAAGGTCGCGCGTGGCATACTGCATCATGCCGATTCGCACCCGGATCCGGATCCCGACGTCGCTCTGGTGATGATCGGCGCGCGCCAGGACGTTTACGGCCCGGCAGCCGACGAATTGTCCAAGGGTCTGCTGCAAGCCATCGAGAACGAGGTCCCACGCCTCGATTTCAAACGGTCGTTTGTGGACACGTTGAAAAAACACGTCGCGCGCAGTGAGATGCCCACATGGACCGCCTCCTTCTCGCAGACGCCGCCGGCGGCGTTTTACGACAACCGCTGGTCCGAATAGAAAGTGCGACCCTTCGGCCAGCGTCCTCGTGTTTGGCCTCGACAATCGCCACCGATCGGTTTAGCTGATGGCGGGATGTGGCACTTCGACGGGTGCCCGCCGGCCGAGGACGCACAATGAAAATCACCTGGTACGGACAAGCGAGTTTCGGCCTCGAAGCGAGCAGCGGTCTGCGCATCGTCACCGATCCATACGACCCGGCGACATCCGGCTTCAAGCCGTTTCCGGATGCGGCGGACATCGTAATCCGATCGTCCGACAACGACACGTTCCACTGTAACGAGCAGCTGGTTCCGAAGCGACCGGATGCGACGGTGATCACCGCCCTGGAGGTTGCGCAATCGGGTGGCGAAACCGTGTCGCACGGCGTCACTTTCCGCGCCATCGAGGCCATGGAGCATCTCGACCACCACCTGCACGATCCCGACCAGAACGGGATGTACCGTTTCGCCCTCGACGGCATCGACATCGGGCATATGGGCGATATGGGAAATCCGTTCTCGGATGAGCAGATGACGTTTTTCGAAGGCGTCGATGTGCTGCTCAGCCATGCCGGCGGTTTCCCGGTGATCGCGCTGGAGGAGCTGGTGCGCATCGCCGATACGGTCAAACCGAAGCTGGTCATTCCGATGCACTTCCGGACGCTTTGCTACAAGCCCCAGGAGATGTTCTTCATCACCGAGTTTCTGAAGCATTTCCCCGAGGACAAGGTGGACTTTGCCTGCGCCAGCTCGGTCGACATCAGCCGGGATACGCTGCCGAGCGAAACCCGGGGACTTGTGCTCGATTATCTGTGAGTCATTTCAACAGGTTCGCGCACAGCCTGCAGATCTTGCTTCAACGCATCAACGCCCGCAGATGGCTGACGACGCTGCGCGCCAGCGCATCAGGCTCGTAGCCGCCCTCGAGCATCGACACGATGCGACCCTGGCTGTGCTTGTCGGCGATCGCGACAATCTCACCGGTCAGCCAGCCGTAGTCGGCTTCAACCAGACCGAAGCCGGACATGTCGTCGAGGATGTGGCCGTCAAAACCGGCAGAAATGAACAGGAATTGCGGCTGAAAGGCCTCCAGTGCCGGGAACCACCGTTCCCACACGGCACGCCGGTAGTGCGGGCCATCCGAGCCCGCCGGTAGCGGAACATCGACCAGGTTCGGCGTCTGCGACTCGTGCCCGGTATGGGGATAAAACGGGTGCTGGAAGCTGGAGCAGAACAGAACCCGGTCGTCTTCCTTGAAAATCTCTTCTGTCCCATTGCCGTGATGGACATCGAAATCGACGATGGCGACCCGCTCGAAACCGTGCACCTCCAGCGCATGGGCGGCGGCGACGGCGATGTTGTTGAACAGACAGAACCCCATGGCCCGGTCGCGTTCCGCGTGATGCCCCGGCGGCCGGACCAGGCAAAACACCGGGTTGGCCCGACCCGCCACCACCAAATCGACACCAAATACACCGGCACCGGCCGCCCGCAACGCCGCCGGCAACGACTGCGGTGTCATCACCGTGTCGTCATCGATCTGGGTGCACCCCCGTTCGGGCGCCAGATCCATTATCCGTTGAACATGGGCTGGCGTGTGCACCCGCGTCAGCTGGTCGAACTCAGCCAATGGCGCTTGCCAATGCTGAACCACGTAATCCATGCCGGACGCGATGAGCTGGTTGTTGATCGCGTGCAGGCGTGCAGGCTGGTCCGGATGCTCCGGACCCGGATCATGAAGCAGACAGTCAGGATGGGAGATGATGCCAAGCAAGATCAAAAAAGCCCTGACATTACAGCGGCCGTTCGACGACAACCAATGACGGGTCGCCGTCCATGCGCCGGCGGGTAAAACCGAGTTCGTCCATCAATTGCAGCATGGGTTTGTTTTCCGCCATGACCGTCCCTTCCATGACAGACAGGCCGTGCTCGCGGGCCGCATCCATCAGGGCCAGCATGAGCCTTGTGCCAATCCCCTGATGCCGGCGTTTTTCCGACACGACGATCGCAAACTCGCAGCTGGTTTCATCCCGATTGATGGAGTAGCGGGCAACGCCCTGCTGCACCGGCGTACCCTCCTCCTCGGTGAATGCAACCAGCGCCATCTCCCGGTCATAGTCGATCTGGGTAAATCTGACCAGCATGGTGGGGCTCAGCTCGCTTAACGCATACATGAACCGGAACTGCTTGGCCTGTGCCGACAGGTCGCGGACGAAGTTCTGCTCGCTTTCGGCATCCTCCGGCCGGATCGGCCGAATGACCAGCGGCGTGCCGTCATCGAGTTGGTCGCGCCGCTCCAGGTGGCGGGGATAGGGCCGGATCGCCAGATGTTCATGCGGTGCCGCACCCTCCGGTGGCCGGGTAACGCGGATCCGGGCATCCATGCACAGCACACCGTCCGGACCGGCTACGAGCGGATTGATGTCGAGTTCCAGGATCTCCGGCAATTCGCTGACGAGATCGGACACCCTCAGCACAAGCGATATCACCGCGTCCCGGTCCACCGCCGGGTTGCCGCGGAAATCCTGCAACAGGCGCGATACGCGCGTGCGGTCGATCAGGCGATTGGCCAGCACCTCGTTCAGCGATGGCAGCGTCACGGCCTTGTCGCGCAACACCTCGACCATGGTACCGCCGGCGCCGAAAAGGATCGTCGGACCGAACACGGGATCGCGGCTGGCGCCGACCACCAGTTCCCGGCCATGTTCCATCTGAACCATCGGTTCCACGGTGACACCCAGGATTTCCGCGTCGGGAACCGCGTTTTTCGCATTGTCGATGACCTCGTCCCACGCCGCGGCGACCCCGGCATCGTTCTGAACATTCAGCCGCACACCGCCGACGTCCGATTTGTGGCTGATCTGCGTGGAGAAGATTTTGACGGCAACCGGGTAGCCGTGGGTTTGCGCATGGGCGATCGCCGCATCCCGACTGGTCGCCTCCAACGCCTGATTGACCGGAATATGAAAGGCTGCGAGCACCGCCTTCGATTCGGTGTCGGACAACATCGATCGGCCGTCCTCCAAAACGCCGAGAATGATCGACCGTGCCTGCTCTATGTCGGGCGCCTGGTGGTTTGACAACGGCCCGGGAGTCTGCAGCGCCAGCCGGCGGTTGCGCTCGTGCCGGGCCAGATACGCGAACGCTTCCACCGCTTTCTCCGGGGTATGGAAATCGGGAATGCCGTTGTCGCTGAGATGGTGCCGTGCTTCCTCCACCGAGGTTTCGCCCATCCAGCAGGCCAGCAGCGGTTTTCGGTTGTTTTCCGGAACGGCGTTGACAACCGCTTCCGCCGCGGCGCGCGCGTCGGTCATCGCCTGCGGCGTCAGCATGACCAACACACCGTCGAACGCCGGGTCTTGCAGGCATGCCGAGACCGCGGCCGCGTATCTTTCCGGCTGCGCGTTGCCGAGAATGTCCACCGGATTGCCCTTCGACCAGTAGGGCGGCAACTCAGCGTTCAACCGGTCCAGTGTCTGGGCCGATGGATCGGGCATTTCCAGATGCATGTCACCGACCCGGTCGGCGGCCAACACCCCGGCGCCGCCGCCATTGGTGATGATGCCCAAACGGTTGCCTCCGGCTCGGGTGTTGGTGGACAGGATCTCGGCCGCCGCAAAAAGCTGACCGAACGTGTCGACGCGCACCGCGCCAGCCCGTTCCAGGGCCGCATCGAACACCTCATCCGAGCCGATCAGGGCGCCGGTGTGGGTATGCGCCGCCTCGGCGCTGCGATTGTGTCTGCCGGCTTTCAGCACCAGCACCGGTTTCATGCGCGCCGCCAGCCGCAGCGCGCTGATGAAGGACCGCGCTCTGCGCACCCCTTCCACATAAAGCAGGATGGCCTTTGTCCGGCTGTCCGTCGCCAGGAAATTCAGCACGTCGCCAAACCCGATATCGCTGGCGTTGCCCAGCGAAAACAAGGCGGAAAAGCCCAGGTGGTGGGGACCGGCATAATCCGAAATCGCCGAACACAGCGCGCCGGACTGCGACACGAGTGCCAGGCCGCCCTTCGGCGTGCCGGATTTCAAAAACGTCGCGTTGAGATTGAGCCAAGGCCGAACCAGGCCGACGCAATTGGGGCCCATGAACCGTACATCGTGCTCACTGGCGGCTTCGATCAATTCGGCCTCGAGCGCCTTGCCACCGCCGTCGCCCTCGCCGAATCCGGCCGACAGAACGACGGCATTGCGCACACCCTTCTGACCGCATTGGCGCAGGATATCGGCAACAGCATGTGCCGGCGTTGCGATCACGGCTAGATCCACGTGCACGTCGACCGCCTCGATCGATCGGTAGCAGCGTCGGTCGCCAACATGGCGGTGTTTTGGATTGATCGGAATAACCGGCCCCTCGAATTCTCCGGCTTGCAGATTGGCGAACACCTGGGCGCCTACGGAAACGCTGGTTTCGCTTGCTCCGAATACCGCGATGGAACGCGGATTGAATAGATGCTCCAGTCTGCTCGGGCCCATGCGGCTCTCCCGTCGGTTGCGATCCGGCGCGATTGAACCGATACATTAGGGCAGCCGGGTGACAGATTGATTAGAATCAATCGGCAGTGACGGATTCCGTCGGCACCGCGTCATCTGCTATCACGATGCACGGACATGAGAGGAGCATTCCATGAATGAAAGCCAACCGGATGGCTGGGCGGGAACCATCAACGGAAAGCCCGAAGTGGGGCAATGCGCCGAACGCAGCCGCAGCACATCGACCCGTGACATCGAAGCGTTCACGGAAATGACCGGCGATCGCAATCCACTGCATTACGACCGCGCGCTGGCGGAGAAGACGCCGTTCGGCAAGCTCATTGTCCAGGGCGGCATCACATCCGGCATTCTCAACGCGCTTGTCGCGGAGGACCTGCCCGGTCCGGGGACCGTGTTCCTCGGCGTCGAATGGAAATTCGTCAAGGCTGTGGGGGTCGACGAGACCATAACCGGTCGGGTCGAAATCCAATCGGTGCGCGACGACAAGCCGATCTGCACGATCAAGACCGAAGTGTTCGACGGCGACGGCGAGGTTTGTCTGACCGGCACTGCAACCACCTATACCATGCCGCTGTCCGGACTTTGAACGGTTGGGGAAGCCTGACGCCAACCGCTGGTTCTACCTGGCGCTCACCTGTCTGGCGCTGGTCCTGGCCCTGACCACCTGGTTCTCGGCCACGGCGGTCATTCCGGAACTGACGCTGCGCTGGTCGCTGACTGGCAGTGAAGCGGCCTGGCTCACCAACGGCGTGCAGGCGGGTTTCGTTGTCGGCGCGCTGACCGCCAGTATCCTTTCGCTGGCCGATATCTGGCGCATGCAGTATCTGATGGCCGCGGCCGCCGTCGTCGGCGCCGTGGCCAACGCCATGCTGCTCGTTGAACCCAGTGCCACGGGCGCCGTTCTCGCCCGGTTCGCAACCGGCATGGCGCTTGCCGGCGTTTATCCACCGGCGATGAAGTTCATGTCCACCTGGTTCGTCAAAGGACGCGGGCTCGCCCTCGGCGTGATTGTCGGCTCGCTGACACTCGGATCGGGGTTGCCGCATCTGGTGCGCGCATTGGGTGCCGGCGTCGAATGGCGCACGGTGGTCGCAAGCACGTCGATCGCCAGTCTGGTGTCGGCGGTGATTTTTCTTTGTCTGCGCGACGGGCCGCACGCCTTTGCGCGCACCCGGGTCGACTTCCGGCAAATCGGCGGCATCCTGCGCAACCGGCCGGTGATGCTGGCCAACACCGGCTATTTCGGTCACATGTGGGAGCTGTACGCCATGTGGGGCTGGTTCCTGGCCTACGCCAAGGCGTCGCTCGATGCCGGCAATTCGGTCTTCGATGGCAACATCTCTTTGCTGACCTTTGCAGTCTTCGCCGTCGGCTGTCCCGGCTGCATACTCGGCGGCCTGCTGTCCGACAGGATCGGCCGTTGCCACGCGACAGCACTCATCATGGCGGTATCGGGGCTGTGTGCGCTGCTGATCGGTTTTGCGTTCGACGGTCCGGCCTGGCTGTTCGTCACCATTGCCCTGGTCTGGGGGGTGACCGTTGTCGCCGATTCGGCGCAGTTCTCCACCGCTGTCACGGAACTCGCCGACAGCCGGCAGGTCGGCTCGGCGCTGGCGCTGCAAATGGGTGTCGGCTTCGCCATTACCATCCTGGTCATCTGGCTGACGCCGCTGGTCGTCGAGCTTCTCGGTGGATGGCGCTGGGGTTTCGTCATGCTCGCCCCCGGTCCCATCGTCGGTGTCTGGGCTATGCTGACGCTGCGCAGATCGCCGGCGGCCGCCGCCTTGGCCGGCGGTCTGCGTTGAACCTAACCCATGCTCCGAAGCTTGCGCTGCAGCGCCGGGTAGTCGGTTTTCGACCGGTGACGGCGATCGAGGGGGATGTCGCTGAGATGGCGCACCTCGCTCACACCCAGGCCAACGGCGGCAGCGCGCCAGGCATCGAGATTCGACGGATCGCCGGCCACGGCAAGAATCGGCGTGCCGTCCACAGAGGCCAGCGCCGATCGTGTCGCACCAGGCCAGAAGCGGGCGGCCGTCTCGACAGCAAATGGATCGACACCGCCGATACGGGCATCCGTTCGACCGAGCAGCCAAAGCCGCCCCTCGCCGTCGAAGCGACCGGCGTCGCCGGTCCGATGCCAGACACGACCGGCACGCACCAACTTGGTCTCGGCGTTGCGCGCGGCATCGAGATAGCTTTCATTGACATGCGGTCCGGTAACCAGGATCTCCCCGTCGTAGATCTCCACATCGACCGCTTCCACCGGCGATCCGGCCAGCAATCCGCCGCCCGACTTCATGCATGTCAATTCCGCCTGCGATACCGCCCGGTAGTCGAGATGGGCGATCGGCTCGGCTTCCGTCGAGCCGTAAACGGCGACCATTTGCAGGTCCGACTGAAGCCGCTTCAGTTTCTCCATGGTATCGGGAAACACCGGACCACCACCCGTGAAAAGGGCTTTAACCCGTGGCATGGTTTCGGCACGGCTGAGTGTCTCGCAGATCGCCGGCGGGACGAGCAGCCGGGTGATTCCGTAACGCCGGATCTGCTGGTGGATCGTATCAGCGCGGGCCCGGTCATGGCGGGTCAATTTCCACTCCGGAAGCACCGAGGTTACACCCAGGGCGAGACAAACCAGAACAAAAACCGGGAACGCGACCAGGTCCCGTTCGCCACCCGGCCCCGGTTTGAGCAAGGGCGCTATCGCGTCATGTTGCGCCATCATGAAGGCGTGGCTGCGGGCGATCGCTTTGGGTGCACCGGTGGAACCGCTGGTAAACGAGATCAGGGCGACGTCTTCGGCCGAGATCGCGATCGTTGGGGCTGCTGTCGGAGAGTCCGCTTCCGGTGTGAGACGCATGTCGAGCCTACGGAGTTCCGGCACAACCAAGCCAAGCAGCCGATAAATACCCGAAGCGAGAAAGGCTTTCGGCTTCGTCGTACGGGCGGCATGACGCAGACCGGGCAATCCCAAGGCCGGTTCGGGGAAGACCGCGGTGGCGCCGATGCGCCACAGCGCTGCCAGGCAGGCATAGAGTTCAATGCCGACCGGCATCGCTATCAGCACACTGTCGCCCCGGCCAATGCCCCGTCGCCCGAAACCGGATGCCAATGCGTTCGAAAGCGTGTCCAGCTCTTCGAAGCTGATCGCCCGACCGCCTTTTTCGATGATGGCCGTACGCGATCCATAGCGTGACACCGCGTCGGTGAAAGCGTCGAGAATCGTTGTCACAGCAGGCGTCCGAACAGGGCGTAGCGGCGAAAGACTTCGGCGCTGTGCGTACGGCTGCGCGCTCCGGATATGTTGTCGTCATGGATCAGCGCGTGGATCACCGTCTCAAAACCCTGATTCAGGGCGTTACGGTGGAACGCGTCCGCCAACGCGTAACCCACGCCATGCACCGCACTTGCATAGGTCTTGAGGATGGCCGCATTCGGCTGGTGACCCTGCGCGAAATCCGGAATGCCGAAGAGATAACCGGCGAGCTCGCCGCCGGCAGCCCGTGCAAAGAATATCAGCTCACGCTTCAGGAATGGCACATAGGGCATGTACAGGCCAAGGAACGCCTCGCGCGTTATCGGCTTGTAGAAGGCGTTTCGGGAAAAGCTCTTGAGCGAGAGGTCGTACACTTCGCCAAACAACGCTTCCGGCCGTTCGCCATCCCAGTTGACGATCTCGATTCCCGGCGGGTTCGCCGGCTGTTCGCCGATCGCATCCTTGGTGGCAACCCGCAGGGAGGCATAGGACCCGATCGGTGCAAATCCCGTGTTGTTGAGCACGGCGAGATCGTATGGACCGCTGGTCGGTTCCATCAGAAACGGCGGCGAACCGTCAGTATCGGTTACCGCCCGGTAGGCATGCCACGTGTCGCCATCCATGGGGCCGACGACGCCTTCGAAACCCTCGCGCTTCAGCATCTCGGCCACCTGTGCGAGCAACGCCACACCATCGGTTTCCGAGCCGAACCTCACGCGACCAACCGCCGCCGTCCGCCGGCCGCCCCATGGCGGCGCGTCGCGGTAAATGTCTACCCGGCTGTCTCCGTGCTCGCAGGTCTCGGGTCGAGTGTCCGTGGTCATGCTGAACCTCCCTGCCCGAAGTGAAGAAAGAGGTAGCTGGCAAACGGAACGAGCACCGCGACGGCGCCAACCTTCGCGTGCCTGTGCTCGCGGTAAAAAGCCGGCCAGACAAAGCTTGCCAGCGCCGAAACCGCGAGGCTCGCACCAATCACCGGCAATATCGGTCCGTGCCAGCGCGAGCCCGGCGGATTGAGCGCAATGACGCCGCTGACAACAATCGTCAGAACGGCGATCAACGCCACGCCGATCGCCAGCTTCTCCCGCTTCCGCCGGGTAGCACACGCCAGCAGCACAAGCTGAACCACAATGCCGGCGCAGATCAGTCCGTAAAAGGAAATCGCCGTGCGACTCATGGCCAAACCGCCGATCAGCGCGACAAAAGAGACCACTGCAAGCATGGCCAGCATGTCGAGATCGGGATGGCGCGCGCCGCTCGGATTGTTGCGGCGTGCAAAGGTCTGGGCGGCGAGCGTCGAAGCCGGCAGCACGATGTTGGGTGGCGTGACCACGGCCCCGATCATGAACAGGGCAGCAGTGTAGGCGCGCGCCGTGTGTTCGGAGATGCCGAGCAGGGCGCCGCCATAGACCCGAAGCAGCGTGAAGACGGCGAGAAATCCCAAGGCAAGCAGCAGCAGCACCCAGGGTTGGCTGTACATATGCACGTCGACCAGGAACAGCACACCGACCGGCACAAAATAGTTGTCGAACCCGCGCCAGCTATCGGCTTCGATCACCGTCGCAAAGGCCGCCGTTATCAGGGACAGCAAAACCACATTGGCACGGGGAACATCCGAAAGCAGCAGCAGAAGCGCCATGGCGAGGATCCAGGTCACCAAAAAGAAAATGGCCGAGCCCTCCAGGCTTTTCTGGCCGTCTTCGATGGTGTAGCGCAGGCGTCCATAGCTTGTGCCGGCCAGGGCCGCAGCCGCATCCGACAGCGTCAGGACCGCCAGAGGCAGGATGTAGAGCACCGGCACCGCACCCTGTCCCGAAAAGAAATACAGTGTCCCGACGGCGGCGACGAGCATGAAATCGCCCCACGACCGACGCTCAATCCCGTGCAGCGCGGCGCCGGCACCGCCCCGCGCGACAGCGGGAATACGCAGCACACCCATGACGATGACGGCAAGCAGCAGCAGACCGTAAACCAGCCACGCCTCAGGCAGTAGCCACGGCAACGACATCGCAAACAAGCCGGTGGCGACATGTACGGCCTTGCGCTGGATCTCCGCGCTCCAGCCATGGCGCCGCGCGGTCAGCCGTACCATCCACATGACGAATACCAGTGATCCGATGGCCAACGGCAACAGCAACACGGCAAACGTCGGGTCAAGCATCACCGCAGCACTTCCTCGACCACGAAATCGGAGTAGAAAAACGCCTTGTCGATGGATTTGCCGTCCGCCTCGACGGTCGTTTTTGTCTCGATGCGATCCCGGAAACGCGCAGGCACGCGACGCGGCGCCATCATGTTCCAATAGACAAGCCGGGCGCCGGGATGCGATGCGTCGAGGATGGACTGATAGACCCCGGCGAAGACCTCCGGGGACATGTATTCGAAAATGTCGGAGAGATTGAAGCCGTCGGCCTTCTCGCCGGTCGAGATGAAGGCCTCGAGAGAGCCATGACGAACGTCAAGCCGGTCTAGCCGATCGCGGATGGTGTCGAAATGCTCGGCGCGCCAAGCCATCGGCAGATGCGCACCATGTCGGGCGTACATGATCCAGTAAAGGTACGGATTTATCGACGGATCGCAATCCACCGCGGCATGTCGTATGCGGCGCTGTACGTGTGCGGCAACCGATCCGTCGACGTGATCGAAGAATGCCTTGTCGCGGCCAAGCCGACCCATGGCGAAGCGCGAAAAGAAGAGCGACACCATCAGCCGCCAGCGCCAATTGTTCCATCGCCGGTCGAGAAATGCCTCGCGTTCCGGCTGGTTGCGGGGCTCGAAAATCTGCTGCACCGTTGCCCGCGAATGAACCAGTGGCAGCACACGATTCTTGAACAGTCGAAAGTAGCGCTCGAACTTGCCGCAGCCTCCCGCGCCGTGTTGCAACACCTCCGTCCGACGCGCCTTCCAGAATGCGGCCGTCGCTTGATTGGCGTCGGTCAACGCCTTTTCCAGCAGTTCGGCTCGGTGGTTTGACGGACGCGAGCCCATCAGTTCCAAAAACTGCTGGTGATCGAGATGCCGGTACGCGCCAAGCCGCAGATTCATACACTCGATCTGGGCCATGGAGAGGTCGACGACGACAACGCGCGCCGGGTCGAGAGTCAGCATGGCGAGCGCATTGTCACCGGCCGAGCAGATGGACACCAGTGTCGCCCCAGGCACCGTATCCAAAGCCGCAGTCAGGACATCGGCATCCTCCCACAGCTGGGCGTAGCGGATATCCTCGAAATCGGCCTTGGCGGCAATTTGCGACGTCATGGATCGTGCCTTGTCACCGCACCGCTCGTACCGTCGACGGTAATCGTCTCGCCGTCCCGGATCCATGTGGTTGCACCCTTCAACGCGACAACACAAGGAATGCCCATTTCACGGGCCACGATCGCCGAATGCGAAAGCAAGCTGCCGCGTTCCACGACAATGGCGGAGGCGTTGGAAAAGACGGCGATCCATCCGGGATCCGTGTGACGGGCAACCAGAACATCGCCGCGCTGCAGGCTTTCGCTGCCGGGATCACGGATCACTCGCGCGGTTGCCGTGGCGGTTCCGGCGGAACAGGCGGTGCCGCTGCGTTGCGCTTCGCCATCATCGCGCGACGCACCCTCAACGACTGTGTCGGCCCCGGCGGCCCAATTCGCCGCGGCCCCGACGACCATAATGCGTTCCGGTGGATCCGGGCGCACGGCGGCCGCCTGCATTTCGGCACGGCGTTGTTCGACAAGCGGTTTCAGGTTCCGGGTCGATGCAAAGCCTTCGCTGCTGCCGAGCAATTCGTCGACGGTCAGATAGAAGACGTCGCGTGATCGATCGAGGTGCCCGAGCGCTGCGAGTTCGCGTCCCATCGCCAAAAACACTTTGCGGGCCCGACCGAATATGCGGGTACGCTCGAACCGCAGATTCTCACGGTCGCGGACCCGCGCCTTGGCCCAGCCGACGAGCGATCGGGCGATCGCCCGCCGCAACGGCCTGCCGTTTGCGACCGTGGCGAAATCCCGCGCTGCGGGGTCGTTCGCCGTGGTGTCGCGTTGCGGCCGACGGGCGCTGGCAGCGATCGCTGCCAGCAGGGCCGATGGATCTTCGTCGAGCGTGACGCTTTCCAGCTTGAGTTCCTCGGTGCAGCGATCGCCGAAGCGGTCGATATAGGCATCGAACTCGTCGCGCAGCAGAGCATGCTCGCGCAGCGCCTCGACCCCGCGCGTTTCGATATCCTGCGCCAGGTTTTCGACTTCGGCGACCATCGCGCCCATGCGAGCGATCCGTTTTGCCGGCTCGGCGGAGATGATATCGCCCTGGCCGATCATCACATGGTTGTGCAGTTCCAGGCCGGCCTGTCCGAACCAGCGCTGCATCAGGCGGCGCGACGCGCCGAATGCCATCATGCACAAAAAATCGTTGACAATCGGCGCGTCCCAGCGGTCCAGCAGCGACGCTTCGATGCGCCGGTACTCCGACGCCAAATCGCTGAGACAGGCGGATGCGGGATCGAGCGACTCCGGGCCCAGCGCCGCGTCGAGACGGCGCTGGAAACCGGCGATGGTCCGCGGCAGACGCAGCGCCTGAACGGCCAAACCGGCACCGGCGCGCAACATCCTTGCGTATTCGCGCCACCGCGCGGGACCGGTAAGCGCGCCCGGTCCGATGGTTTCGGTTACCGACGGCGGCAGTGGCTCCGACACGCCCATCATGGTTTCCATATGAGCGCGATTGACCGCAAAACCCGGCAGAAGCGCCAGCGCGCGATACCAGTTGACCAGATTGTAGTAGACGCGTCCGTCGATACGACCCAGCATGTTTTCAAACACCGGCGCGTTGCCGGCGATCACCTGCTCACGAACACCGACCATGCGCACGAAAGCGCGGTACACCCGCGCGTATGCATAGCGCGCAAACGAATAGGTCAGCGGCGTCACAAGGCCGGGATAGCTTTCGACGATGTTGGAGTTGTCATAGATGATGATCTGCGGATCGGAACGCGGCGCCGGTTTAAGCTCCGTCGTGATCGGCCGAGCCTGCAGAATATGCAGCGTGCCCTTGGCGTAGGCCCATTCGATGTCCTGTGGCATGCCGAAGGCCGCCTCAACCCCCTGGGCAAGACGCGCGACCTCCATCGCCTGCGCCGGTGTCAGTACCGTAACGCCTTCCGGCGCCCCAACAACAGCTTCCTGGATGGTGTCCACTGTCCAGCTTTCACCGTCTTCCTCTCCTGCCACCAAACGATCGCCGAGCCCGGTAATGGCCGAAACGATGGCCCGATGGCGCAATCCCGTGACCGGATCGGCGGAAAAGGCGACGCCCGCCGCTTCCGCGTCAATCATTGTCTGAATGACCACGGCCGGCGCCGGGTCGGCATCTTCGAGCCCACGTGCCGACCGGTACTCGGTCACATTGCCTTCGCGCCCGGAACGCCAGACCCGATGGGCCGCTTCGGCAACATCGTCTTTGGCAACGTTCAGCAAACTCAGGAACTGTCCGGCATGGGAGTGCTCTACGCCGTCCTCTTGGGCACCTGACGAGCGAACTGCGAATGGTCCCTCCCCCAGCTCGCTCAAGGCCTCCCCAAGCGCATCGGTACAATCGATTTTCAAGCCGGTTTCATCGAAGGCACCGGGCAGCACGACAAAGAAATCAGGAGGGTTGAATCCGGCCGCGGCAAGCCGCGCCAATGCCCGACCCTTACCGCCGGCGGCAATCGGCAGAGCATTCTCCCGCGGACCGAGAACCAGGGTCTGCGTTAAGGCGTTCACGACAGCAAATCCCCGACGAGCGGCGCGAAACCCGCGGCGGTATAGCAGACGAAAACCCACAATCCCGATGCCGTGTCGAGCCGCGCCTGACCGCGGTCGTCCGGAACCCGTCGCATCGCAGTAGCCGTCCACCAGGCATAGACAAGCATCACCAGACCGGGAATACCGGTGGCAAGCACATGGCCCGTCGACAGGCCGACGCCGAGCAGCAGCACGAAGGACAATCCGGTGACGGCCATCCAGACCGCCACGGCGCGGCGAACGCCCCACAGTCCGGAATAGCTTTCGACGCCCTCTCGTTCGTTTTCGGGCGCCCAGACCTTGCGTCCTATCTCCAGCACGCAGCCGTTGACGAAGGACAACAGCAGGAAGAGGATCAGGCCGCGGGCCGGCGGTGCACCGGCCGGGACCCATTCCGCCCCTGTGACGAACAGGTCAAGCAGCGGCATGATGGCCATGTGCGAAATGAGGTAGAGCACCGGGTGTGCTTTGAGCCATTCTGGCATCCCGAACTCGACCGTCATCAACGCCATCCAGACCCAGACCAGGCCTAACAGCAGCAGCAACGGCGGATGGTAAGCAAAGACGATCAAGACCGCGACCGGCACCAGGCCGACGGCAATGCCCAGAATTAGGCGAAGGCTTACCAGCCCTCGCGGAATCGGACGTTCCGGGCGGTAGCGCCGGTCGTCGGGACCGTCCTTGTATTCGTCGCATGCCCTGAGCTGGATGAAGACCACCAACGACACGAGAAACGCGGTGGCATAAGCTGCCCAACCGGGGAAGGTCCGTTCGGCCAGCAGGGCCGAAACGTTGACGCTGGCGGCACTGAACACGGCGAGCAGCGTCGCCGTTTTCAGCAGGGGAATGCGTTCACGCTGATAAATCCACAGGCGGGCGAGAACCGGAAGATCCTGCTCCTGGTCGGATCTGTTCAGCATTATCGCTGCCTCGCATAACGCTCATGGGCGCTTGCAAAGTCGCCTGATGCCATCGCCGCGACGATGGAGATCTCACCGCAGAGGCAGAGCGCTGCCGCCACTTCCGCCAGCGCCGCCCTTTTGCCTTCACCTTGCAGGCCGAGGATGCGTAAGCCCGCCGCCTGGGTCGGCAAACCGGTGCCGCCGCCGACCGTGCCGACCAGCAGGTTCGGCAGGGTGACGGAGACGAACAGGTCTCCGTCATGGTCTTCCATGCGGGTGAAACCGACCGCCGATTCGGCGACGCAGGCGGCGTCCTGCCCGGTGGCGATGTAGAGTGCCGCAAGGGCGTTGGCATAGTGTGCCTGGGCTCCGAGCTGGCCGGACAGCAGAGAGCCGAGATTGGCGATGCGGCCATAGGCCAACATCTGCTCGACCGTGCAGCGCAATCTGCTTTCCACCGCCTCTGCCGGAATGGTCGCGCTCGCCGTTACCTTGGCGCCGCGTCCGGTCAGCAGCCCCAGATAGGAGCCTTTTTTGTCGCCGGAATAGTTGCCTTCGACATACCAGGCCAGTGGCTTCACCGGAGACGCAGCGGCAATATGCTCGCACATGGCACTGGTGGCGATGGTCACCATGTTCTGACCCGATGCATCGCCCGTCTTGTAGCGGCACAGCAGAAAACAGACATCGTTGTCCATGGCCGGCTCGAGCGATACCAGTTCACCGTACCGGGTCGTGGCTTCGGCCACCGACTTGATTGTGTCGACGTTGAGGACCACCCAGTCGATAAAAACGCCGGTCTCCGCCGTCGACCGGAACCGGAAAGCCGGCGTGCGCAACACGCCGTCGTAGATCAACGCCGCTGCTACGCCTCCGGTGTTTGCCGTCAGGTCAGCACCGCGGGCGTATGAGGCGACCAGTGCGGCCTCACTGGTGGCAAGCGGCACCAGGAAGTCACCCTGGGCATGAATCCCGTTGATGCGCAATGGACCTATCACGCCGACCGGAACCTTCACTGTCCCGATCATATTTTCAATATTGGCATCGTAGGCCGACAGTGCTTCGGACGTATCCCGATCGAGGATGATGTCGCGATCCGCCGCCGTTGCTTCCGTATCGGCGATGATCCGCTGCCAGAACCGTTCGGTACTTTCCGGTGTTGCCTTGCGTGCCGGACGCAACCGGCGCACGGTATGATGTTTGGCCGAAAGCTTTCGGTCGACGGCTTCCGCATCGAAGCGGCGGCGCAAGCTGGCAAGCAAGTCGCGAATATGAGACGGTACAATCACGGCGGAACCCTGCGGTCTGAGGTTCAACTATAATCCAGCCGCCGTTGCGGCTGCGTTAATGCGGTCGCGCGGCCGCTTCAGACGCGGTCCAGAATACGGTCCAGCGCGACCTTTGTTTCCTCGTAGAGCGGTTCCGTCGCATCAAGCACTTCGTCGGTTCGGGCCAGATCGAGCACCCGCCAGGCGCCGACCCGAGGTTCCAGCAATAGATCGCAGCGCATCCGTTTGATCTTCTCGCGAACGATGGTCCGTTGCATCAACTGGCTCGATGCATAAAGGGCATCGACCTTGCCGGGGATCGTCCCCTCTTCACCTTCCGGGCCGCCTGAAACATCGACCCCGATAATCACCGATGCCTTTTCCTGGAGAAGATCGATCGGCACGGGGTTCGTCATGCCGCCATCGACATGCACGACGCCGTCGATCACCACCGGATGAAAGACGGCCGGCATGGCCGCCGAGGCGGTCATTGCCGGTAGCAGCGGACCGCTGCGGAAGACCGCGCTGTCATGACGGTAATACCGTGTGGCGACGATCAGGGTCTCGATCGGCAAGTCTTCCAGGTTCGCCGGCAGCGACTGCGGCAGGAGGCGTTCCAATATGCGGCCGAGGTCCAGCTCGCCAAAGCGCGGGCGTCCGTTGCCGGTGAGATCGGAAAAGCTGAGGGCACGAAGTGCCCAAATACTCTCAAGGATCGCCTTGTGATCGCCGAAACGGTCAAGCAGATATGCGCGGATGTCGCTGCCGCTCATGCCACTGGCAAAACAGGCGCCGAGAATGGCGCCGATGGATGCGCCGGCAATGACTTGCGGACGCAGGCCGAGATCGTCCAAAGCGCGAAGGATGTGAACATGGGCTATTCCCCGGGCGCCGCCCGCGCCCAACGCCACGCCGATCGAGTGCTCGTCCATCTTCAGTCCATGCGCCGTTATGCTGCCCTGAACGTATGCATGGAATGTCCGCCGTTCAATTGCCGCAATCCGGTTGCGGTTGCCGAGCGAGACCGATGATCCCTGCTTGCCCTGTTACAATACACTGTGATTGGATTTTATGATTCCCATGAATCACTTGCGGCGAAGAGTGAAAAGATCAATCGAACAACTTCACAGCGTGATTCAACGCGGCGTGTGGGCAACCACGCTCACCGAATGGAACGCAGTAGGAAAGGAAGCTCCATTGGAACGCAAACCGGTAGTGTTGAAACGCAGCGACTGGGCCCGGAGCGACAGCCTATGGAGAGGCCGCTTCGAAGGCGATGACATTGGAACCGGGGTCTGCGTGTTTTTCTTTGCGACCGAGGAGATCGGTGAAGGACCGCGCTGGCACGTTCATCCTTACGACGAGATATTCATTGTGCGAACCGGACGGGCCCTGTTCACCGTGGGCGATACGAAAATCGAGGCGGAAGAAGGCGACGTCCTCATGGGCCCGGCGGAAGTCCCGCATAAATTCAAGAATCTCGGACCCGGCCTGCTGGAAACCATCGACATCCACCTCAGCGACCGCTGGATCCAGACCAATCTCGACGATCCCGATCCGGACGCATAATCCCTACTCCGCCAGGATCATGGAGGCGGCTTTTTCCGCGATCATCATGGTCGGCGCCGAGGTATTGCCGCCGACGATCATCGGCATGACAGACGCATCGGCAATTCGGAGATTGCCCAGCCCGCGAAACTTCAACTGAGCGTCGACGACGGAGTCTTCGTCGGTCCCCATACGGCAGGTTCCGACGGGATGGAAAATCGTATTGGCGCTTTCCCGAACCCAGGCGTCTATCTCCGCATCCTCCTGCAGGTTGTGGTCGGGCGATAGCCGGCCGCCGTCATAGTCGGAGAGCGGCTTCTCATTGCCGATCCGTTGGGCCAGCCGCACACCGTCGCGCATAACCTGCCGATCGTATTCCGCCGCCAGGTAATTGGGATCAATCGCCGGCGTTCCGGTTCCGTCCTTTCCGGTGATGTGCACATGGCCGCGGCTTTGCGGCCGCAACGGGTAGAAGTTGATCAGATAGCCATGCTGGCCTTGGCCCTTTTGCGTGGTCTCGAGATTGAGTCCGGGCACGAACGTGATGTGGATGTCGGGAATGTCGAGATCCGGACGGGTCTTGAGGAAGCCGCCGGCCTCGAGCGGCACCGCGCTGGCCGGACCCGTCCCGAACAAATAGGCGCGCACCGCCGCGATCACCGCCCGGTCCGGCCGAAACAGGTTGTACAGGGTGATCGGCTGGTTGCAGCGATAGGTCAGATAGACGCCGAGATGATCGTGCAGGTTGGCGCCGACCGCCGGCGCCGCGAGCTGGCATTCGATACCGCAGTCGGCGAGGACCGCTGGATCGCCGATGCCCGAGCGTTCCAGGACAAGCGGCGAGTTCACCGCCCCCGCCGACAGGATCACTTCCTTGTCCGCGGCTATGGATTCGGTGTTTCCGCGCCGTACGACCGAGATCGATTCGACCGCCCCGTCCCGCAGGTTCAGGCGCCTGACCTCCGTCCGCGTCCAGATGGTCAGGTTACGGCGATTGCTGACCGGTTGCAGAAAGGCCGTCGCCGCCGACTCCCGGCGGCCGTCACGATAGTTGAAATCGTAGGCTCCGAGACCTTCCTGTTCGGCGCCGTTGAAGTCCTCGTTCGGCCGCGCGCCACTGGCATAACCGGCCTTCAAGAACGCCGAATACAACGGATGCTCTGCCTTCGCGCGGACCACACGCAAGGGGCCGCCCTTGCCATGATAGGCATCGTCCCGGTCGACATGGTCCTCCGACTTCTTGAAGAAGGGCAGCACATCGTCATAGGACCAGCCCGAAAGTCCCAGTTGCGCCCACTGATCGTAGTCGGCGTGGTTGCCGCGCATATACATCATGCCGTTGATCGACGAAGATCCGCCCAGCACCTTGCCGCGCGGCCAGACCACCGAACGATTGTCCATGTGCTTCTGGGGCGTCGTCTCATAATCCCAGTTGATGGATTTCCAGAAATAGGCCAGTCCGGCGGCGATCGGAATACGAATGACCGGGTGACTGTCGCTGCCGCCGGCTTCGATCAGCAGCACGGTGTGGCGCCCGGATTCGGAAAGCCGGTTGGCCAGAACACAGCCCGCCGATCCGGCACCGATAACGATGTAGTCAAATCTGGTCATCGCCCAGACCTTTTCTAGTACGGAAACTCGGCGCCGTTCATGGCTATCGCCTGACCGCTGATATAGGCCGCCTCGTCGCTGGCCAGCCAGGAGACGGTGGCGGCCACCTCCTCGGGCCGGCCGAAACGGCCCATCGGAACCGATTGGCGAAAGGACTCGATGACGGCGTCCTCGGTCTGCTCGGTCGCCTGCGCGAAACCGGCTGCGATTTGCTTCCAGAACGGCGTCTCGATGTGACCGGGTGTGTAGCAATTGACCCGCACATTGTGCGGCGCCAACTCCACTGCGAGCGACTGGCTCAGCATGATGATCGCCGCCTTGGAGGCGCAGTAGCCGGCCAGATTCGGAACGCCGCGGCGCCCGGCTCCGGAACTGGCATTGACGATGCAGCCCGAATTCTGGGCGCGCATGATGCGGGCCGCGGCCCGGCAGCCGTAGAAGGTGCCGTGCACGTTGACGTCGAACAGGTGGCGCCAGCGATCCGGATCGGTGTCGCTGACCGCGCCGATGTCGATCAGTCCGGCGTTGTTGACCATGATATCCAGCCGCCCGAGTTCACCGGCCGTGGTTTCGACGAGGTCGGTCACCGCTTCGCAATCGGTCACGTCAAGCCGGCGCGCCTGGGCGGTGCTGCCCAGGCGTTTGCGGGTTGTCCGCAGACCATCCTCATCGATATCGGCGAGCACCACCGTCGCGCCGTCGTCAACAAGACGGGTGGCGATGGCCTGGCCGATGCCGCTGGCGGCGCCGGTGACGATCGCCACCTTGCCGTTGTGAACCGCATCAGGCATGGCTGTCCTCCATCTGCAAATCGCCGGTCAGCACCCGGTGGCAACGTACGCTACGACCGTCGGCGAGCGGCTCGAGACGCTGTGGTGTCGTCCGGCAGGCGTCGACCGCGTGCGGACAGCGGCTGGCGAGGTAACAGCCTTTGGGCAAATCGACCGGCGACGGGATTTCGCCCTCGAGCTGCTCCACCACCGTGCGCTCCACCCGCCGGTTTTCCGTGCTCGGGAACAGATGCGATTCGAGCAGCGATCGCGAATAGGGGTGGACCGGATGATTGAAGATCTGCTCCACCGTGCCGCTTTCGACGATCTGTCCCAGATACATCACGGCCACCCGGTCGCACAGATACTTCACCGTTGTCAGATCGTGCGAAATGAACAGGTAGCTGAGGCCGAGCTCGGCCTGCAGCCGCCGCAACAGGTCGACGAGGCCGGCGATCGCTGCCGGCGCCAGCACCGAGGTCGGCTCATCGAGCACGATGAATTCGGGATCGGTCGCGATGGCCCGGGCGATGTTGAGACGCTGCAGCGCGCCGGCGCCCAGTTCCCGCGGTCGGACTTTCAATACATCGGTATCGAGACCGACGAGTGTCAGCAATTCGGCGGTCCGGGCCGCCTTGCCGCTCGTCGTCAGGTCGGTGTGCAGGTCGAGCGGTTCGCGCAGGATCCGTTCGACCGTCCAGCGCGGATTGACCGAGTCGTACGGGTCCTGGAAGACGATCTGCATGCGCGCGCGGAATTGCTTCATACGCGATGGTGCGATCCCGCTGACGGTTTCTTCACGGTACAGCACCTCGCCGGATGTCGCCTCTTCCAGCCGCAGCAGGCAGCGTCCGACGGTCGTCTTGCCGGAACCGCTCTCGCCGACCAGACCCACGGTTTCGCCCCTAGCGATCGTCAGCGACAGGTCCTGTACCGCCTGCACCACCTTGGTGCTGCCGCGAATCGGAAAATCTTTCTGCAGGTTGGAGATCCTGATCAGCGGTTCACCGGGTTCGCTCTGTGGGACTTCCGGCAGAGGCTCAGTTTCGGTGCTGTCGGCGGCTTTCTGCATCGCCAGGATGGACCGGCTATAGGCGTGGCGCGGTGCGGCAAAGAAGTCCCGCACCGGCTGGTCTTCAACGATCTGGCCGTCATGCAGCACGACGACGCGGTCGCAGTAATTGGCGACAACCCCGAGATCCTGGCTGATCAACAGAATCGACGAGCCGGTCTGCTGCACGGTCTGCCACATCTCGTCGAGGAACTGCGCCTGGATCGTCACATCGAGACCGGATGTCGGCTCATCGGCGATCAGCAGTTTGGGCGACGAGCTGAGCGCCATGGCGATCAATGCGCGTTGCGCCATACCGCCGGACAGTTCATGCGCGAAAGCCTGCACCCGCCGCTCCGGATCGTTGATGCCGACCATCTTGAGCATCTCGACCGCCTTGCCGAGGCCGGCGCCGCTGCTGGCCCGGTTGTGGGCGCGGTAGACATTGGAGATCTGTTTGCCGACGCGCAGCATCGGATTGAGCGAGGCGCGCGGGTTCTGCACGATAATGCCGATTTCCTTGCCGCGGATGTGGCGCAGCGCCTCCTCGTCCATGGTCAGCAGGTCGGTCCCGCCGAAACGGATCGTGCCGGAGGTGATGATGCCCGGCGGCCGCACGACGCCCATCATCGCGAACGCCGCCGTCGACTTGCCCGAGCCGGCGTCGCCGACCAGTCCGACCACCTCGCGTTCACCGATGTTGAGACTGAAATCGCGGATCGGCCGGATGATGCCGGTCGGGGTCGGATACTGCACGGTCAGATTGCTGACCTCGATCACCGGTGCTGTCTGGCCGTCGGGCTCGCTGGCAGGCAAAGGACTACCGTGCATACCGCTCCTCCAGCGCGTTGCCGAGCACGGCAAAGCCGAACACCGTCAGCGAAATCGCGATACCCGGGAACAGCGAGGGCCACCACTCGCCGAGCACCATCTGGGTCGCCCCGGTGGAGATCATTAGGCCCCACTCCGGCGTCGGCGGCCGCACGCCGGCGCCGACGAAACTCAGCCCGGCCGTCAACAGGATGGCAAAGCCGATGGTCACCGAAGACTGGATCAGCGCCGGCGCCAGCGAATTCGGCAGCACATGCCGCATGGCGATGGAGAACTCCGAATTGCCGATGGCACGCGCCGCCTCCACGTAGCCACGGGCTTTCTGCGCCAGCACCTCCGAGCGGGTTAGCCGCACGTAAATCGGCACATAGAGAAGCGCCAGGGCTATCACGATGTTGGTGGTCGAGCGGCCGGCCAGTGCCACCAGGATCATGGCGGAGATGAACACCGGAAAGGACTGCAGCACGTCGGATGTGCGCATCAGCAACTCGGTGCCCCAGTTGCGGAAATAGCCGGCGATCAGGCCCAGAAACACACCCAGAAACAGCGACAGGCCGTTGGCCGCCAGCGCGATCGTCAGATCGATCCGCGGCGCGCTGATGACCCGTGAAAACACGTCGAAACCCGATGCGTCGGTGCCGAACCAGTGCGGAGTCTTGTCGGCGCTGCCGCTCAGCACGCCCCACATCAAACCGGGCCAATCGGTCAGCGGCGGCGGCGGCACCGCGACAAAGGGCGTCGATACGGTGGGATCGTAAGGCGCGATCAGCGGCCCAAAAGCCGCCAGAAAGGTGACCAGGCAGACAATCGCCAGGCCGATACGGAACAGCCAATCGGTCTTCGGGGCAGTCGGTCGAACCTCGGCATGGGCCAGGTCGTCGGCGGAAAACTCGGCCATGTCAGTAAGCGATCCTGGGGTCGATGAGGGCGTGAAGAATGTCGAGCAGCAAATAGACAAGCAGCGAAATGGCGGTGATGACCAGGACGACGCCCTGGATCGCCGGATAGTCGAACGCCAAGATGGAACGGATTGCATACTGGCCGAGACCGCCGAGCGCGAACACGCTTTCGACCAGCACCGCACCGCCGAGCATGAAGCCGTAAAGAATGCCGATCAGCGTCATCGACGGCGCCATGGCGGCGCGTAGCGCGTAAAAGCCGACCCGGCGCCTGGGCAGACCGGCGCAGCGCGCATACAGCACGAAATCGCTCTCCAGCGCCCGGACCATGTTCTGGCGCACCATTTTGACGATCGGCCCCGACAAAATGAACACCAGCGTTGCGACCGGCAGCATGAAATGGTGCAGCGCCTCGAAGAAGGTCGAGAAGCGTCCGGCGAGCAGACTGTCGATCAGCACGTAGCCCGTGATATCGGGCGGCGCCGAGGTCAGCGGCGACAGGATGCCGAGCGGCGCCGGCGCGACACCGAGGGTAAAGAAGAACACATAGACGAACAGGATGCCCCACCAGAATTCCGGCTGGGATCCGGCGAACAGCGAGTAGACAAACACCGCCTTGTCGGATTTGCCGCCCGGATGCATCGCCGCAAGCATGCCGATGGGCACGGCGATGAAAAAGGCGATGACGAAACTCAGCGTGATCAACTGGATGGTGACCGGAAGCGACTGGGCAATCTCCGACAAGACAGGCGAGCCGGTGACCCACGAGGTGCCGAGATCGCCTTGCAGCAGGCCGGTCCCCTCGGACGGCGCCAAACCCAGATAATGCAGCAACTGCGTCAGGATCGGCCGATCCAGCCCCAAGTTCCTTTCGGCCTGCGCGTAGGCCTCAGCGCTGGAGTTGAGGCCGACAAAGCGCGATACCGGGTCGGCCGGCAGCAGGCGGATGAGGAAGAAGACGGCGATCGTCAGAAAAAACAGCTGCGTTATGCCGACAAGGATGCGTTTGACCACATAGCGCAACAGCATTCAATCAGGCTCCCGACGCCGGCAGACCGGCAAAGCAAACCCGCCGCCGAGTGGCGGCGGGCTGGCGATTGATCATACCCCTATTGGAGGCTGAGGTCATAGAAACGTACTGAGTTATCAGGATGCCACTGCATGCCATTGAGTTTGTCGGAGAACGCCCACTGCGTCTTGTATTCGACAACCGGCAACCATGCGACGTCGTTCATCAACTGGTTCTGGATGGTCGCCAGGATTTCATCGCGCTTGGCGGTGTCCGGCTCCACCCGGGCCGTGGTCCATGAATCGTCCACCATGGCGTTCGAGTAATTGACCATGTTGTTGAGACCGCCCTTGTCGGCGGAAACGAAAAACAACTGAATGGCGTAGCCGGCGTCGACGCCGATCGGTTTCTCCTGATCGTTGACGGCGAAGGGAAGGTCGCGCTTGACCAATTGCCGGTCGCCATATTGGGTTTGCGGCAGCGGATTGAGCGTCGCCGGAATGCCAACCTCACGCAAGGCTGTCTGAATGATGTTGACGATCGGCCCGAGGGTGGTCTCCTTTTCCGCGACATAGGAGAGCGCCAGATTGTCGCCGAACTGGTCGAGACCGGCGCCGTCGGGATAGCCGGCTTCGGCGAGCAGCGCCTTGGCCTTTTCCGGATCGTAGTCGTAGGTGGTGTCCGGCACGACAAACCCCGGGTAGTTCGAAGGCACCGAACCCTCCCAGCGCTTGGCCGCGCCGAAATAGGCATTGTCGATGATCTGCTGATAGGGAATGGCGTGGGCGACGGCCTGGCGGACCTTCGGATTGTCGAAAGGCGGGCTCTGGAAGTTCATGTGTACGAACAGGTTTTCATTGCCCGTCACACCGGCCACGTTCACCCCGGGTGCCTGCGCCAGGGCGTTATACTCACGCGGCGTGAGGTTTTGCGCCAGCTGCGCCTGGCCGCTGCGCAGCACCACGACGCGGTTCGACGATTGCGGAACCTTCTTCATGACCACTTTTTTGATGGCCGGCGCACCGCGATAGTAGTTCTCGTTGGCGGTGAAGACGATTTCATCGTCCTTCGTCCAGCTTTCCACGCAATAGGGGCCGAAGCTGGCGACACCCTCGTTGTTGGCAAAATTGTGCGACCACGGATCGTCATCGGTGGCCTTGGCCTCCATGCCTTCCTTGTCGAACATGTAGAGACCGAAGATCGTCAACACCGGCAGAAACAGCGCGTTCGGCTCGGACTGGGTGATGGTAACCGTGTAGTCGTCGACCTTCTTGACCTCGTCGCCCAGCTTCTTGGCGTCCGCATCGTCGCCGAAGACGGCGGGCGTGAAGCCGGCGATCGATGCCACGTTGGAGAGGAACCAGCCGATCGGCGCAGCACCGGAAACGGATTTGGCGCGCTCGAACGTGTAGATGACATCATCGGCGTTGAAGGTTGCCCCGCCACAGCCCTGAACGCCCTGCCGCAGGTTCAGCGTCCAGGTCAGCGTCTCGGGATCGTAGTCCCAGCTGTCAACCAGGCGCCCTTCAAACGAATTGAAATCAGGAACGATCACGCCGTCCTCATTGGCGCCGGCGGATGCATAGCCGAACAGGGGTTCCATCACATTGACCATGCCGGTCTGGCTGGTCGGAATCGCCGCTGCCGGTCCGTCATAGTTCAGCCCCGCAGGCACGTCCTCGGCAAGAAACAGCAATTCCTGCGCCTTCACCATGCCGGTTCCGGCGAGACAAGCCGCAAGGGCCGTCGCAGCAAGCAGTCTGGATTTCATCGGAGTGTCTCCCAAAATTTGTCCGAACAAATCATGTCGCAATTGAGCCTTTTGTCAAGCAACCGATTATTGTGGCATGTCCCTGGGCCGCTCAGTGCCGTCGCCACGACAGGCCACAACGACGGCATCAGCGCGGCGGATCTTCCCGCTTCAGGGACATCGAATAGGTGAACGTCTCGGACGGATGCCAGTTGAACGAGACCAGGATCGGTACGTCGCCGCGGCCGAGGTAACGCCGCTCGACCATGATGGCCACCGTGCCGGGTGCGACACCGATCGCCCGTGCGCCGCGCTGCGAAAACGGTTCGGCGGATATGGTCTGGATCACCTCGATGATCTCGACCTGATAGTGCTCTTCCAGATGCCGGTAGAAAGGGCCCTTGAGGGTGGGCAGTGCCCCGGCGGCATCCTTGTAGTCGCTGTGCAGGTAGATCTGCGAGAAGCAGATCCCCTCACCGGTCTTGCTCCTGCGCACTGCGTTGACCCGCAACCATTCGCGGCCGGCCACCCGGCCCAAACGCGCCGACAGTGTCTCATCGGCGACGACCATGGCCATATCGTCGATCTCCAGGAACGTTTCCGACGCGTATTCGAACAACTCGCCCAGCGAGCGCATGGTCTGCACGTAGTTGTTGCTGCGTTCCTTGCTGAGCACTTCCGAACCGGAGCCCTGGCGGCGCGCCAGCATGCCGCCTTCGGTGAGCCGGCGCAGCGCTTCGCGAACGGTGTAGCGGCTCACGCCAAACTCGCCGCACAGATCCTGCTCGGTCGGCAACAGCGAGCCGATCGGGTACTGCCCGGCGGCGATCCGCTGCTGCAGCGTTTCGTACACCTTCTGGTAGCGGGGAACGGTCATGGCCTCCTCCAGTTCCTCGGTCGCCAAAACTAGCGCATGGTCGACGGCAGCCAGAGTACAATGTCCGGCACCAGTGCCAACAGCACGACGAAGCCGACCATGATGGCGCAGAACGGCGCTGCCGCTGCCGCAAGCCAGGCGATTTTGCGCCCGTTCAACCCGTGTATGACGAACAGGTTGAAGCCGATGGGCGGCGTTATCTGCGCCATTTCGATGGTGATGATGAGAAATACCCCGAACCAGACAGGATCGAAGCCCGCCGCGAGCACCAGGGGCAGCGTCACGGGCAGCGTCATGACGATCGTCGACAGCCCGTCCAGGAAACAGCCGAGGGCGAGGTAAAATACCAGCAGCATGATGATCAGCACGAAGGGCGCCAGGTTCATGGCGTCGATGGCGTTCGCCACCTCGATGGGGATCTGCAGCCGGGCCATGGCTTTGGACAGAAACAGCGCGCCGGCCAGAATCAGACCGATCATGCTGCAGGTCCGCACAGTTCCCAACAATGCCGATCCGACGACACGCAACGTGAACTGGCCCTCGAGCGCCGTCAGGATCAATGCGCCGAATACGCCGATGGCGGCCGCCTCGGTGACCGAAGCGAGCCCGAGATACATCGAGCCGATGACAAACACCATGAGAAAGACGGTGGGCAGCAGCTTCGTCAGGGCGGTGAAACGGTCCGACCAGGTGACCGCTTCGTCGTCAGCCGGTGCGAGTTCCGGGTTGATCACGGTGCGAATGCCCACATAGCTCATGAACAGCACCGCCAGCAATATGCCCGGCACGATGCCGGCCATGAACAGATCGAGGATCGATACTTCGGCAAGAACTCCGTAAACGATGAGCGGTATCGACGGCGGAATGAGAAAGCCCATCGTGCCCGAACCGGCCAGCGATCCGGCGGACAATTTGCTGTCGTATCCGCGCTTTTCGAGCTCCTGCAGGGTGATGCGTCCGACCGTCGCGGTGGTGGCCGCCGAGGAGCCGGAAACGGCGGCAAACAGGGTACATCCGAGCACATTGACATGCAGCAGCCGGCCAGGCAGCGATCGAACCCAGGGACTGAGGCCGGAGAACAGGTTGCTCGACAGACGGGTGTGGAACAGGATTTCGCCCATCAATATGAAAAGCGGCAGAGTCACCAGCTCGAAGGCGGTGGCGGTTCCCCACAAGTCGCCGGCCAGGAACCGGTCGACCCGCATGGTCTTGAAGAATTCCAGCGACAGGACGCCGACCGACATCAGAGCCAGGCCGACCCAGACACCGGCCACCAGCATGCCGGCAAGAACGAGCACGATGAAGAGCAGCGGTGCCGTCACGATGTCTTGTCCTGTGATCCGAACATCGACGGCCCGCCGATCTCCGGTTCCTCACCGCCGGCCAGGCGGATCAGGCGGGCAACAAAGGCCAGCGTCAGGATCCAGATCGAGACCGCGAGCAGCGTCTGCGGATAGAACAGCGGCGTGCGTGTCGGGAAGTAGCTCTGGGAGCCAAACTCAAAACTGCGCCAGGCATTGTTGGCCACCGCCACGGAAAGGTAAATGAGCAGACCCAGCGCAAACACCGACACGGCGACGTCCAGCAGGTAACGCGCGCGGCTTGGCAACAGGCCGATCAGCGCGTTGACACGAATGTGGCCGCCCTGCCGCAGCGTCCATCCGCTGCCCGAAAACAGGGCGGCCGCCAGCAGATAGCCGCTGTATTCCACCGCCCAGGGCTGCGACCAGCTGGCGAAGGAGGTCAGCGCCACTTCGACGATCAGCATGACCGCCAGCACGGCGATGGCAAACGACGCGACGACAGCACCCAGAAAGCAAATCGCATCGATCGCTCTGAGGGCGCGTTGAATCACGATCATTCTCCCGGACCCTTCGGGCCTTCAGCATTGTCGGCGGGAGACCGGCCGCTCCGTGGACGGGTTCAGGCCGGTCTCGGGAGATCAGGTCAGTTCGACGCCTGATATTGCTCTATCGCATTGGCCGCTTCCGGGCCAACCCGCGCGACAAACTCATCCGCCATGTCGGCCGTCGCGGCGCGCAGACCTTCCAGCATCTCCGGGGAAGCCGGCTCGACGGTCATGCCGTTGGCCATCAGTTCTTCCATGCGTTTCTGATGCTCGCCCTCGGAGACAGCCCAGAACTGAGGCTCCATTTCGGCTGCCACTGCTTCGATCGCCGCCTGCTGCTCGGCGCTCAGCTCGTTCCAGGCATCCAGATTCACCGACATGATGTTGGATGCCCAAAGGTGGTTGGTGTTGTAGGTATGATTGAGAAACTCCCAGTATTTCTGGGCCACGGCGGTGGTTCCGGAGGTCATCACCGCGTCGAGCTTGCCGGTCGCCAGCGCCGGCACGATATCGGCGTTGTTCATCTGCAACGCGACCATGCCCAACCGCTCCGACATCGTCGCGGTGTTGGCGTCATAGGTGCGCATTTTCACGCCCTCGAAATCGGCCATCGAACCGATCGGCTCCTTGGTGAAAAAGTTCTGGCTCGGCCACGGGACGATATAGAGGATTTTCTGATTGCGTTTTTCCAGTTCAGCCTCCCAGGCGGGCCGAACGATCTCGTGCATCTTGCGCAGGCCGGCATAGTCGCTGATCAGGAAAGGAATGGATTCGATCCCGAGTATCGGCACGTCGCCAACATTCTGAAAGGCCGCGAATTCGGCCATCTGAACCGCGCCATCTTCCACGGCGCGCAGCGATTCGTTGGCGCGGATGCCCAGGGCGCCACCGGGATGCACCGTCATCTTGACGTCGCCGCCGGTCGCTTCGCCGACCGCTTCGGCAAAATTCTGGGCATTGACAGTGTGGAACTCGGACGGGCCCCAGGGGATCGACACATCCCAGTCTGCCGCCCAGGCCGCGGTGGCCGAGAAAAGCGATACCGCTCCGGCGATCGCCACATGCTTCACCATTGTATTCATTACGCTGCACTCCCTTCGGTATGGATTTTCGTTCCCCTCGTCGCTGGCCGCCGCTTCGTCAAGCACGTCCTGCTCAGTACCCGGCCTGCTCCTCGTTCTCGAAGCCCTGCTTGGCGATCAGCATGGTGCGATCGAACACGCAGACTTCTTCGCCGTGCTGGTTGAAGCCGCGGGTGCGCACCGACACGATTCCGGCGTTGGGCCGCGATTTCGATTCGCGCTTTTCCAACACCTCCGATTCGGCGGTCAACGTATCGCCGGCAAACAGCGGATGCGTGAGCCTGATGTCCGTCCAGCCCAGATTGGCGATGGCTTTCTGGCTGACGTCGGTGACGCTCATGCCGACCATGAGAGCCACGGTCAGCGGCGAACAGACGATGGTTTTGCCGAACTCGGAATGCTTCGCGTATTCCTGGTCGAAATGCATCGGGTGGGTGTTCATGGTCAGCAATGTGAACCAGGTGTTGTCGGTTTCGCTGATGGTGCGGCCCGGCCGGTGTTCATAAATGTCGCCGACCGTGAAATCCTCGTAGTAGCGGCCGAAACGCTCCCGATAACGGTTCGGACCGACCTGATGCGATGAAGCAACCAATTCACTCATCCCTGAAAATTTGTCCGGACAAATATCGCCGCTCTGTCGACGATGTCAAGAGACGCATGCGGCTGCTTGTTCCATCGCACGACCCGAACAAGCGGAAGCGGAGCCGAAGGACCGCGGGAACAGGCTACCGTCAAAGCTCCCTATGCGCCGTTTCGACAGGCGGTCAGGCGACCGGCAATCAGTCGACGCCGTATCCTTGCAGCACCTTGATGTAGTTGGCGCGCTCATAGGCTTCGGGATTGCCGACGCGGTCGTGGCTGAGCTTGCCGCGAATGGCGTCGGAGGAGTCCAGGTCACGTGCTGCCAGCCAGTCTTTGAGGCCGTCGGACAGCGTCTGCATATGACCAAGACCGTGACGCAGGAGCGACGAGGTGGTCATCACCACATCGGCACCGGCAAGCAGATACTTGACGACGTCCTCGGCGGTCTCGACGCCGGTGGTTGCCGCCAGCGATGCTTTGATTTGTCCCGTCAACACACCGATCCACAGCAGCGGCAGGCGCATCTCAAACGCCTGCGACAGATCGAGGCTGGTGCGGACCGTCAGCTGGTCGGGATCGATGTCCGGCTCATAGAACCGATTGAACAGGACAAGCCCCCGGGCACCGGCCTCGACCAGCCGGGCTGCCATATGTCCGGGAGAACTGAAGTAGGGACCGATCTTGACGGCGACGGGAATCTGCACCGCCGACGCCACCGAGGCGACGATGTCGATATAGCGTTGTTCCACCGCCTGACCGCTCAGCGTGGGATCGGAGGGCACGAAGAATATATTGAGCTCGAGTGCCTGTGCACCGGCCGCCTCGATATCGCGGGCAAAGTCGATCCAGCCGCTGTCGGTCACTCCGTTGAGGCTGGCGATCACCGGAATATCCAGCACATCGGAGGCCTGTTCGATGAGCAGCAACTGGTGCGAAGTATCGTAGGCATAGGAGATTTGCGACGGGAAATAGCTGAGCGCCTCGCCGAAACTCTCGGCACCATGATCGATCAATGCGTCGAGCAGCTCCTGCTCCCGGTTGATCTGTTCCTCAAACACCGACGGCAGCACGACGGCGCCGGCACCGTCATCCTGCAGGCGTCGCAGATTGTCGAGTTTGGCGTTGAGCGGGCTGGCGCTGGCGACGAGCGGGCTGTTGAGGGTCAGTCCCAGATAGTCGGTCGTCAAGTCCATGGAAGTCTCCTACAACTTGCCCGCTGCGCCCATCGCCTGCGAGGCGTCGGGCCCGCTGCGTATCTGCGCAAACTCTTCATAGGACTGATACTTGTCGTGGATCGCCTGCTGCGCCTCGGCGAGAAGCGCCGCCGCCTCTTCCGGCCGGTTCGCCGCCAGTGCGCTGTAGCGCAGTTCGGCATAGGCGTAGTCTTTGAAGGGCAGAGTCGGCCGCGGCGAATCGAGCCGGAAAGGCGCCTCGCCGACAGCGCGCAATTCCGGATCGAAGCGCAGCAGCGGCCAGTAGCCGGTGGCCACCGCCTTGTCCTGCTGGTCCAGCCCGCGGCGCAGGTCGAACCCATGGGCGATGCAGTGGCTGTAGGCGAGGATGAGCGAAGGCCCCTCATAGGCTTCGGCCTCGCGGAAGGCCTGCAGCGTCTGCTGGGGATTTGCCCCCATCGCCACCTGGGCCACATAGACGTTGCCGTAGGCGATGGCCTGCAGCGCCAGATCCTTGCGCGCGGTGCGCTTGCCGGCGGCGGCGAATTTGGCAATGGCGCCGAGCGGTGTCGCTTTCGAAGCCTGCCCGCCAGTATTCGAATAGACCTCGGTGTCCATCACCAGCACGTTGACGTCGCGGCCGCTGGCCAACACGTGATCGAGCCCACCATAGCCGATGTCATAGGCCCAGCCGTCGCCACCGACGATCCAGATGCTGCGCCGCACCAACTGATCGACGACGGACAGGAGATGCGCCGCCGATTCATTGTCGGACAGCGCCAGCAGCTTGGTCTTGAGCACGGCCACCCGCTCGCGCTGAACCCGGATTTCCGACTCGCGGATCTGCGGCGCCTCGAGGATCGCCGTCACCAGATCTTCGCCAACCTCGTTGGCAAGCTTGAGCAGCAGATCGCGCGCCATTGCCAGATGCTTGTCGGCGGCCAATCGGAAGCCCAATCCGAATTCGGCATTGTCCTCGAACAGCGAGTTCGACCAGGCGGGGCCCCTGCCCTCGGCGTTTTTCGACCACGGCGTCACCGGCAGATTGCCGCCGTAGATCGACGAGCAGCCTGTGGCATTGGCGATCATCAGGCGGTCGCCGAACAGTTGTGACAGCAGCTTCAGATACGGCGTCTCGCCGCAGCCGGCACAGGCTCCGGAAAACTCGAACAGCGGTTCAAGGAACTGCACGCCGCGGACATTGCCGAAATCGACATGCGAGCGGTCGTTGACCGGCAGGGTTTCGAAGAAGGTCATATGTGTGCGCTCGGCTTCGAGCTGATCGGCCTTTTCGGCCAAATTGATCGCGCGCACGCCTGGCTCCACCGGGCTCAGCGACGGACACGCCTCGACACAAAGGCCGCAGCCGGTGCAATCCTCGATATGGAACTGCAGCGTAAAGCAGGCGCCCGGATAGCCGCGAGCATTGACCGGCACCGACTTGAAACCGTCCGGTGCGCTGTCGAGCAGTCCCTCGTCAAAGTACTTGGCACGGATGACGCTGTGCGGACAGACGAAGCTGCACTGGCCGCACTGGATGCACAGATCCTCGCGCCAGACCGGCACCTCTTCGGCGATGTTGCGCTTCTCCCAGGCCGCGGTGCCGGACGGAAACGTGCCGTCGACCGGCATGTCGCCGACCGGGATGTCGTCGCCCAAACCCTCCATCATGCGCGCCGTGACGCGGCGCACGAAATCCGGCGCGGAATCCGGAACGATCGGCGGCCGCTCGAAGGCGCTGGTCGCCGCGGCCGGGACATCGACCCGATGCAACCGTTCGAGCGCGCCGTCCACGGCGGCAAAATTCTGCTCGACAATGCGTTTGCCCTTGCGGCCATAGGTCTTGGCGATGCTCTGCTTGATGCAGGCGATCGCTTCGTCGCGCGGCAGCACGCCGGAAAGCGCAAAGAAGCAGGTTTGCAGGATGGTGTTGGTACGCGAGCCCAGCTGCGCTTCGCGCGCCGCGGCGCTGGCATCGATGACGTAAAACGCCAGCTTCTTGTCGATGATCCGTTGTTGGGTCTGGCGCGGCAGGTGCGTCCAGACATCGTCCGGACCGTGCGGGCTGTTTAAGAGGAAGATGGCGCCCGGGGCGGCGAGCCGCAGCACATCCATCTTGCTGAGGAAATGGAACTGGTGGCAGGCGACGAAATTGGCCGAGCGGATCAGATAGGGCGCCTGGATCGGCTTTGGCCCGAAGCGCAAATGCGAGACCGTCTGGGCTCCTGATTTGTGCGAATCGTAGACGAAATAACCCTGGGCAAAGCGGCCGGCCTCACCGGCCAGGATCTTGACGCTGTTCTTGTTGGCCCCGACCGTGCCGTCGGCGCCGAGCCCATAGAACACGGCACGCACCACATCGTCGGACTCGATCATGTAGTCGGCATCGACGGTCAGGCTGGTGTGGGTGACATCGTCATTGATGCCGACCGTGAAACCGTTCCTGGGTTTCGGCTGCGCCAATGCGTCGAAAACCGCCTTCGCCTGCGCCGGATCAAAATCTTTCGAGGACAACCCATAGCGGCCGCCGACGATCAATGGCATCGCCGGGCGCGCACCGGAGGCCACCGCGTCGGCCAGCGCTGCGACAAGGTCGAGATAGAGTGGCTCACCGGTCGCCCCCGGTTCCTTGGTACGGTCGAGCACGGCGATCCGCTGACAGCTCTCAGGCAGCACATCGAGCAGATAGGCGGCCGAGAACGGCCGATACAGTCGCACGGTGACCAGTCCGACCTTTTCGCCGCGGGCGCAGAGATCGACCACGGTCTCGCGCACGATTTCCGTGCCGGAGCCCATGGCGACGATGATCCGTTCGGCATCCGGCGCGCCGGCGTAATCGAACGGCCGATAGCTGCGCCCGGTCAGCTGAGCGAATTGCTGCATGGCGGTGTTAACGATCGCCGGCACGTCGGCATAGAAGGGATTAGCCGCTTCGCGGCCCTGGAAAAAGACATCCGGATTCTGCGCCGTGCCGCGAACGAACGGATTCTCCGGATTGAGCGCCCGAGCACGGTGGGCGCGCACGAGGTCGTCGTCGATCATCGCGCGGATGTGGTCGTCGCTGATGAGCGTCAGCGTGTTGACTTCGTGCGAGGTGCGGAACCCGTCGAAGAAATGGATGAACGGCACGCGCGATTTCAGCGTCGCCGCCTGGGCGATCAACGCCATGTCATGGGCTTCCTGCACCGACACCGAGGCCAGCATGGCAAAGCCGGTGGAGCGGGCCGCCATCACGTCGGAATGGTCGCCGAAGATCGACAGCGCCTGGGTGGCGATGGAGCGGGCCGCCACCTGGAACACGGCGGGCGTCAGTTCGCCGGCAATCTTGAACATGTTGGGTAGCATCAGCATCAGGCCCTGCGATGCCGTGAACGTCGTGGTCAGGGCGCCGGCCTGCAGCGCACCGTGGACGGCGCCTGCGGCACCGCCTTCGCTCTGCATTTCCTGGATGACGGGGATATTACCCCAGATGTTGCGGATGCCGGCCGAGGTCCACTCGTCGGCGAGTTCAGCCATCGGCGACGACGGCGTGATCGGGTAGATCGCGCAGACTTCGTTCACCCGGTAGGCGACATGGGCGACGGCCGTGTTGCCGTCCATGGTGGCCTGGGTCGCGGCTTGATCAGCCATTGGGCATCGCCTCCGGAGTCATCTCGATTGCGTGGCAGGGACATTGCTCGAAACAGGCGGCACAGCCGGTGCAAAGATCGAGGTCGACGGCGTAACCGCGATCGATGCCGAGCTTGCTGATGGCCTGCTCGGGACAGGCGGCAAAACACTGGTCGCACTCATAACACTCGCCGCAGGAGTAGCAGCGCTGCGCCTCGTAACGGGCTTGCTTGTCGGTCAAACCGGCAACGATTTCGGCAAAGCCTTCAAGGCGTTCGCGGGCCGCAAGCTGGCTCTGTTCATGCGGATCGGCGTCGGAATAGACCGGCAAATGCAGCATGTCGAAGGACACCACCTCGGGCGCCGCTTCCTCCGTGTGGGTTCGGCCGGACAGCCAGGCGTCGATATGGCGGGCGGCACGCTTGCCATGGCCGACCGAGATCGTCACCGACTGCTCGCCTGGCACCAGATCGCCGCCGGCGAAGATACCCTCGGCTCCGGTCATCAGGTCCGGTCCGACCTCGACCGCGCCGTTGGAGGTGAAGGTGATGCCCGGCACCTTGTGCAGGAACTGGCTGTCGCTCGCCTGTCCGAGCGCCAGCACCACGGCGTCGGCCGACAGCGTCTCGAACTCGCCGGTCGGCTGCGGCCGGCCGTCGGCATCGAGAGCCATGCGCTCGACGGTGAGTTCGGAGCCGGAGATTTCCTTGATCGTCGTCAACCACTTGATCTTGACGCCTTCGGCCAGCGCCTCGTCGGCCTCGAACTCATGCGCCGGCATGCGCTCGCGGTCGCGCCGGTAGACGATCAGCGTCTCGGTGGCACCGAGCCGCCGCGCGGTGCGGGCGGCATCCATCGCCGTGTTGCCGCCGCCATAGACGATGACCCGCCGGCCGAGCAGCGGCGGGTCGCCGGCACTGGTGTCGCGCAGCACGTTGACGGCATCGAGCACCCGGGCCGCGTCACGCGCCGGAATATCGACGCGTTTGCCGAGCCCGGCCCCGATGGCGACGAAAGCGGCGTCGAAGCCACCCTCCTGCTTTTCCGTCAGAAGATCCGTCACCTTGTGATCGGTGACGATGCGCACGCCCAGCGCCTCGATGCGGGCCACTTCCTGTGCCAATTCGGCGCGCGGCATGCGATAGGCGGGGATGCCGAAATGCATCATACCGCCGGCCACCGGCCCGGCCTCGCGGATCTCCACCGTGTGGCCAAGGCGCGCCAGGTGATAGGCGGCCGACAGACCGCAGGGTCCGGCACCGACCACCAGCACTTTTTTGCCGGTATCGGAGCGCAGCGGCGAGAACGACCAGTTCTCGGCGGCTGCCATGTCACCAAGAAACCGTTCGACCGCGTGAATGCTGACCGGCGCGTCGACCTCGCCGCGATTGCAGCCGGTTTCGCAGGGGTGATAGCAGACCCGTCCGTGCACCGCCGGCATCGGATTGTCGGCGACCAGGATCTCCCAGGCCTCGCGATAGCGACCTGCCTGCGCCGCCGACAGCCAGCCGCGAATATCCTCGCCTGCCGGGCAGGCATGGCTGCACGGCGGCGTCAGCGTCACGTAGCGCGGCTGGTGATGGCGGATCGGCCCGGCGCCGCGTGGCTCGGTGAGATCGACCACCGGCGTGATGTCTTGCAGTCTCGTGGTCATGCGACGGAGCCCCTCCGCTCATGGTTGTCGAGCGGAAACTAGCAGGCCGATAGCGCACGAGATTGATCTAGAGCAATACGCAACGAGGTTTGTGCATTCGATGGTCAGAGCAGTCATTGTGCTGCGTCGCAAGGTTAAGGTGGTGGTGGAACTGCAGGATTTGCTTGTATGATCCACGGGTTGCAACTACGGACCCGGGACTCCCATGAACGATCCGGATATTTACCAGCGCCAGGGCTATGGAGGTTCCGTTGGCTTTGGCACGTCACCGGCGTTGCTTGTTGTTGATTTCGTCAACGGGTTCATTGACCCCGACCAGTTCGGTGGCGGTAACATCGCTGCGGCAGCCGCGCAATCCGCTGAACTGCTCGACGCGGTCCGCCGCGCCGGCATCCCGGTGATCTTCACGCGGATGGTTTTTGCGGAAGACCGCTCCGATGTCGGCATGTTCTGCCTCAAGGCGACCGGGCTTCCGCAGCTTACCGAGCAGGCACCGGCCGGTCAGATTGTCGATCAGCTGGCCCCGCGACCCGGTGAACTCATCGTGCGAAAGCAACAGGCATCTGCCTTCTTTGATACCGGCTTGGCCGCCAATCTGATCGCCAGGCACGTCGATACGGTCATCGTGGCTGGTTGCACGACAAGCGGCTGTGTCCGGGCCAGTGTGGTGGATGCGGTGAGCTACAATTTCCGGCCGATCGTCGTAACCGACTGCGTCGGCGACCGGGCTTTGGGCCCACATGACGCCAATCTTTTTGACATGAACCAGAAATATGCGGACCTGATGGTCTGCGCGGAGGTTACCGCACGGCTGCTGGCCAATTAGGTCTCGCTGTTCAGATGCATAGGTCCGCCAGAATGGGACCCAACAGGAACTACGGTTTGAACAGGAATCCGAGAGCGCGGATAAACGCGCGGAAAGCCTGAGCCTGGAATTGCCGCCCGAGGAAGACACAAGACCAACGGCGTTCAGGCTGCGCACCACGCTGAAGCGCGAGATAAGCAACGCCACGGTCAGTGGCTGCAGCCATCGCAGGCGACTTAGCTGTTTGGACGAGCTCTATAACGGATGCGACTCGGACAGCACGATCAGTCTGAATGCCTGCGAATTACTCCATTTTGTGGACGACTGTAAGCAGGGATCTCCGGCCAACCCGGGTTCATCGCCATGAGGACAGCGTGCGTCAGAGTCGTGATCGGGGCTTTTGCGGTCTTGCTGTTTGGCGCGTTGCCATCGCTTGCCCAATCCATCAAAGCGTTTCGATGACCTGGAGCAATACGAGACGAGGTTTGTGCATTTGATGGTCAGAGCAGTCATTGTGCTGCGTCGCCTGATCAAGGCTCGACCTGGTTGCGCAGGGTTGCCGGCGGCGGATGACGGTACACGCAATGCGTTCCCAAATCGAGCAACTCGATGGTCTCTTCCAGTCGCGCGCCGAGCCGCTCCGCCACCCTGATCGAAGGTTCGTTCCGGGGATCGATATAGCTGACGAGCGTCGTGGCGCCCATCTCTTCGAATGCAAACCGGCGCGACCGGACTGCAGCCTCCGTCGCGTAACCCTTTCCCTGGGCAGAAGCCGCGAGCCAGTAGCCAAGCTCAAGCTCCGGCCAGCCTTCGGGCTGCCACAACCCGACACACCCCACGAATTGACCGCCGGCTTTCTCTTCGACGGCCCAAAGGCCGAAACCCTTCAGACTCCAGTGTCCGACCACTGTCGCGAAGTGGCGCCAGGCCTTATCTCGGGTCATCTGTCCACCGACATATCGTGCTGTCTCTTCATTGGCATAATACGCCGCGTAGGCTTCGAAATCGGATTGCTGCCATCCCCGCAAACGCAGTCGCTCCGTTTCACACTCAATCATCGGGCAATGCACCTCCCTTAACTTTGACGTCCGCGGCAGCATACCGACAGCCCGCCGGTCGTGTCAGAGACAATGGCGAGCAGGAACTACGGTTTGAAATGTCTCTTCCATGCCGCATAGGTCTTCGGCGCGTCGATGTCCTTCAACGCATGCCAGGCTGAGAGCGCATCATCGCGTGATGCTTCACCATGGTTTTCCGTGAATTCCGAAAGAAAATTGATATAGCGCCCGGACGGAATCTTCTCGAACTCACCCTGCTGCCGGTTCAGCCGCATATATTCCGCCAACAGATCGCCGTAGGTGATGTTTTTTCCGGCTTCAATCTGCGCTTCTCGCCAGCGGTTGAGCCGATAACGCGCACCCGACCTGAGCTTGAAATCGGGGTCGATCTTCTTGGCTTCCTCGAACAAGAAAGCCTTGGTGATGCTGTTGCTGGTATAGTGAACAATCGGCAGATCAAGCCGTAGCCCCTGCTGATAATCCGGCACCCCGTCCTTTCGTAGTTTCCGACGCGCCGGCGACTTGATTTCGCCGGTCATCAGATAATGCCTGATAATGACCTCCAGTTCGTCCTTGCGCAGTTTCACAACTGAAGAGACGCCAATCTCCTTTGCAAAGGCCTTGATATCGGTGGCGTACCAATAGCCATTGTCGAAGTCTTTGAGCGACATGGATGATGAGAGCTTCTGGGGCATTGAACTTGGCGTGAAACAAACCTGTTTGGTGTTCATGTTTTGCCTCACCTCCTACAGCGGGACAAGGGATGAGGCGCGCGTTAAAGACAATCTCTTGGAAGGTCTTGCTGCATTCAACCGCGTTGCCGCAACTGCCTACCCGGCACGGTCCGGTCACTTTTAAGACATGCGTTTTTTTGTCCTTGGCACTTTGTCCGTATCGTCGACTTGCGCGGTCGTGTGATCAGCCTACGCTGACACTAAGACAAAGACGAAGGGCGCGCCCATGACAGACATTGTGAACGGACTGCTGTTGCGTGATCAGGAGGTGTTGTTGGCGCATCGCTCACCTATGCGCCTGAACTATCCCGGTACGTGGAGTTTTCCGGGCGGACACGTCGAATACGGCGAGAGTCATGAACAGGCGTTGGAGCGTGAACTCTTTGAAGAGATTGGAATCTCGGCGAATTGTTGGTCTTTTATGCAGCGTTTCATTGATGGAGCGACCAACCCGGAGCGGAAGGTGATATTCCACTTCTTCCGCATCAATGAATGGACGGGAGAACCCACCAACCGTTGCCGAGAACATACCGAAATCCGTTGGGTTCCTCTGGACGATGCCATGCAAATGGAGGACCTCACTTTTCCGGTTTATGTGGAGCTCATCAAAGCTTTGAAGGGGTAACCGTAATCGCAGGCGACAGCGAAAACCTGGCGGAGGCAGGCGGTGCATCCGAGGACGCGAGATCGGCGACCGTCATCGGCTCCTCTAACTGTGGTGCCAGTCGTCCGGGTCGGCGGAATTGTTCGGCGACAGGCCGAGTATGTCGCCCTCGGTTGAGCATCCGAGGCCCAGGACCGTGCGATTGGCGTAGCCGAAATAGGCGGTGACCTGGTTGATCTCCAGGATCTCACCGTCGTCGTAACCGGCCAAACGAAGGCTTTCAACGTCGTCCCGGGTGACCGATGGCGGGTCCTTGGTAAGCTTGCGGGCATAGGCCATCGCCCGTATTTGTGCCGCGTCCAGCGGAGCGCCGTCGATGTTGCGGATGTCGATGGCGCGTCGAATGGCGTTCGCCCTTTGGTCGTCCTGTAGGAGCCGCTTCAGGCCGGCAAAATGGTGTTCGACGCAATAGTCGCAACGGTTGAGCGAACTCACCCAGACACCGAGAGTCTCCAGAAACCATTTCGGCACCGTGTTGGCGGAATGGTGCAGGACATATTTGTAGATCGCCATGTGCCCTTCCATGGTGTGGGGGCGCAGCGAATGCATCATCATGATGTTGTCGACGTTGTTGCCGGGGCCCTTGACCCGATCATACAGCGCCTTCAGACGATCGGAGGCGTCTTCATAGGCGACGGTGTCAATCCACGCCATGGAACTTTCCTTGTGATTTAGAACTTGAGATTGCAGTCGGATGTGGCGACGAGAATGCGCTGGTAGTAGACCGGCCGGCTGTCGCTCGACCAGGTCCTGGCGTGGATTTCGTAATAGGTCCCGCCCGACGTCAGCTCGAATATCCGCAAAGTCTCCGGATCGGGCGTCACCGTGGTAACCATATGCTCGCGCCCGGTGACCTTGAGATTCAAGTGCATTTCGAGAAACGGCCGGATGTTGATCATCTGCAGCTCGGTGGTGTCGATATCGGCCAGCCCACGCGCCAGGGAACGCGGGATATACATATCGGCGCCGACGCGGGTTCCGTCCAGCATTCCGAGTTGCCTGACGATGCGGTCGCAGGTCTGGCCGCCGCCCAGATGATCCGACCAGAATCCGTCTTCAGCGACCGTTTCGAGTTGCAGCGTCTCCTCGACAATGCGCAACGGCAGCTGATTGTCCTTCGACAGAAAACGGAAATGCCAGACGGTCTCCGACAGGGGTTCGTGCGCTGCCACCCGCGTCCCGTCGCCGCGCCGACGGATGATGAGGCCGACGTCGCGAAGCTGCAGCAGTGCGGCCTGCACGGTCCCGAGGCTGACATTGAGGATTTTGGTCAGTGCCAGTTCCGATGGCAGGTAGTCCCCCGGTTTGATCACCTTCGACTGGATCGCATTGGAGATCGCCAGTCGCACGGCCGTTCGCTTGGTGCATTTCTGGGCGGCCTGGACGGCCCGCATTTCGGCCGCCAGCGCCTTGCAAACAACCATTTCGGCGGTGTCGGACAGGCTTGCGGGATGCTGCGTGTCGATTTTCTCAGCCGTGCGCATTCTTGCTCTCTTGCCAGGCGGACCGGACCAGCAGGATTGCCGTCAGCGCGAAAAACGCAATGGCGATCGGACTTTCCAGGATGACGCCGATATCCGACTTATAGAGCAAAAGCGACTGGCGCAGGGATGTTTCGAACATGCCACCGAGAATGAAGCCGATGACCATGCAAACCACCGAAAATCCGCTGCGGCGCATCGCCAGCCCGACCGCGCCGAAGGCGAGCATGACGGCGACGTCGAACATCGACTGGCCGGGAAGATAGACGCCGACCATGCACAGAATGACGACCGCCGGCAGGATCAGCCCGCGCGGCGCTTTCGAAATGGTCGCCCATACCGGGATCCCGACCCTGCCGATCACCAAATGGATGCCGTTAGCCATCAGCATGCTGGCGAACAGCGAATAGATCAGGTCGCCATGCATGGTCATCATGAACGGACCCGGCACGATGCCGTGGATGATAAAGGCGCTGATCAGCAGGGCCGCGGCAATGTTGCCGGGAATGCCCAGCGCTATCGTCGGCACCAGATTGGCGCCGACGACGGCGCTGTTGGCGGCTTCAGTGGCGACGATCCCCTCCGGATTGCCTGTGCCGAAACGCTCCGGCGTGCGCGACGTGCGACGGGCAGCGCCGTAGCTCAGAAACGCCGCCAAAGTGACGCCGAGACCCGGCAGCATGCCGACGCCGGAGCCGATCAACGCACCGCGTATGATGGTGCGCCAATGGCTGAAAAACTCGGTCACGGGGAGTGCCGAACTGGTGCTCTTCGTGGCGCCGTCGTCCTCCGCCACCCGCTCGCCGCCGGATCGCCACAGGTCGAAGATCTGCTCGAGCACGGAGGCCAGCGCCAGCGATCCAACAGCGATGGCGGTCAGTGGCAAACCGTCAAACAGGTTGACATTGTCGAAGGTCATGCGGGCCGAACTGTCCATCGGATCGAGTCCGATCGTCGACAGGAACACACCCAGCAGGATCGCCGCGAGACCCTTGATCATCGAGCCGCCGGAGATGCCCGCCAGCAGCGCGAAGGCGAAGACCAGAACGGCGGTGAATTCCAGCGGGCCGAACTGCAGGGCGATCGCCGCGACCGGGACCACCAGCACGATCAGCAGCATGTCGGATATCGTGTCGCCGGTGACCGAGGAATAGAGCGCGAATTTCATGGCGCGCTGGGCTTCGCCCTTTTTCGCCATCGGGTGCCCGTCGAGCGCCGTGGCGGCGGCTTCCGGCGTGCCGGGACTGTTGAGCAGGATCGCCGGTATGGCACCGCCGGAAGTCCCGCCCTTGTTGACGCCGACCAGAAAGGCGATCGCCGAAAGCGGCGACATGTAGTAGCTGATCGGCACAAGAACGGCCAGCGCCGTCACGCTGCCGAGCCCGGGAATGGCGCCGATGACGATGCCAAGCGTGATACCGGCGGCGATGAACAGCAGGTTGGTCAGCGTGAATGCGGCACCGAAGCCGGCGATCAACTGGTCAAGCATCTGGCTCCCCTGCCCGGATCATGGAAGGTCGACCTGGAAGACCAGCCAGGCCAGCTGATCGACAGCGACCGGCAGCACGATGGCCAGACCGGCAACGGCGAGTATGTTGCGATATCGACAGGCGACGGCGCCCGTCACCAGAATGGCAGCCGCTGTCGGCATATAGCCAACGGCGGTCATGCCGTACCACGCCAGCGTCGCCACGATTGCCCAGGCGGCAGTCTCCACCACGATCGGCAGGCCGGTCGACAGGCCGCCCAGAGGACCCCGTTGGCGATCGATGCGGGCGATCCGCGTCGCCACCAGGGCAACCGACAAGGCGAGCACCAGCCAGGCGGTCATGTTGGGAAAAAAGGCCGGCGAGATGTCGTGTTCGCTGACATTCGTTCCGACGTGATTGGGGATGATCCATGCCAGGCAGACGATCGACACCGCGGCCAGAACCAGTCCGGCCGCGACGTCGACGGCTGCTCGCTCGGACACCGAGTCCTGCATGGGGGCGGCCATCACTCAGATCTTAGTTGGTCGCGTTGATGACCTGTTTCAGCCCTTTGACCGTATCGGCAATGTCCTCAGTCAACTGTTCCGAGCCGACGAACATCACGGGAAACTTCAGCTTTTCAGACACGAGTTCGCCGAACTCCGGGTCCTTGGTGGCGGTCTCCATGGCGCTTTCGAGCTTGGCGATCACATCGGCCGGCGTGCCTTTGGGCACGACGACGACGGCCTGGCTGGGCATCGAGACATCGTATTTTTCCTGGATGGACATGATGTCCGGTGAGGCCAGCAGCCGACCGGCATTCATCGAAGCCAGCACCTTCATCTTGTCGCCATAACGGTTGTGAATGCCGCCGCTCCACGCGAAATCGACCTTGCCGCCGAGCAGGAACGGCACCATTTCGCCGCCACCCTTGGTCGGAATACCAGTCCATTTCACGCCTTCATTGTTACCGATGTAGTTAATGTACTGGCGCGACATGGCGCTCTGGTCGGCATAGTTGAGCGGGTTCGACTTGGCGTATTCGATCAGCTCTTCAAGCGTATCGAACGGCGCATCAGCCTTGGCCACGATGGCCTGCTGGTATTCGGTGATCTGGCCGACATAGTCGAAGCTGTCGAGATCGTATTCAACATTCTGGGTGAGCGGCGGCCAGAGCAGCGACGTCGAGGCGGCAAACAACAGGGTGTAGCCGTCGGGGGCGGACTTCGCCACTTCCGTCGAACCCACCGCTCCGCCGGCGCCCGGACGCGTCTTGACGATGACCTTCTGGCCCAATGCCTTGCCCAGGGCCACCGCATAGACCCGGGCCATGGTCTCGGTGCTGCCGCCAGCCTTGTACGGAATCACCAGGGTTACCGGCTTTTCTGGATATTCGGCCTGTGCCTGAACGCTCCATAAAGCCGACACGCCCAGCCCCAGCGCGGCGATTGCGGTGACGAAATGCCGTCGTGCATGTTTGGATTTCACGGTTTCCTCCCAAGTTGTGCTGCAACCGGACCGGGTAGCGCCGACCCTACAGCAGATCCCGATTTACAAAACTATATAGTTTTATTAGGCTTGTCGAGTCCGCAACATCCGTGGGAACCTCGATTTATGAAACAGCAAAGCCCGTACGGCGCTGTCAGGCGCGATCTGGTCGGCGACAACGGCCCGTCGGTCGCTCCCGGCGAGGATCCGGCGATTTATGGATCGGCGACGCTTGCTCCCCTCACCCCGGTCGAGGCGCGCAGCTTTCACACCCTCAAACTCGTCTATGTCGTCGGCAGGCTCGGCCTCGACGATACCGGAGCGATCCGCATCGCCTGGCGCCTGGTCAGCGATTCCGGCCGGCCGCAGATGACCGACCCGATCGCCGCCAATTTCGTCACGGCGGCAAGCAATGGCGAAGGCCGGCTCGAGCTCAAATACGACACCCATGGCGGGCAGCGCCCGTGGAACGAGACCCTGACCGTCTACCAGCGCGGCGGCTATCTGCGGGAGGGCGACGAGATCACCGTGATCTTCGGCGACACGTCGAAGGGGTCGCCGGGCATGCTGGCGCAGACCTTCGCCGAAGGCGGTCGCGAATTCCGCGTCATGGCCGACGTCCAGGCGACGGGTAACTTCGTCGAACTGCCCGGCACGCAGCTGGCGGTGCCGATCGTCGCCGGGCCTGCGGAAAGCTGGCACGGGGTTCTGCCGAGCCTGCGCCGGCCGGGCGAGACATTTCATCTCGGCATCAAGGCCGAAGACAAATGGGGCAATCCGACGGCGCAGGCCAGGGCCAGGCTCAGCCTCCACCCTTCCCTGCCCGTCGAAGGTCTGCCGCAGGAACTGGACTATGCGCCGGAAGACCGGGCGCTGACGGTCGAGAACCTTCGTGTCATGCAACCGGGCGTGCTCCGGATCGGTATCGCCATCGACGGCCGCACGGTTGCCGAGGCCGGCCCGCTGGTGATCCGCGCTGGCGACTTTGCCGGTTACTGGGGCGACCTGCACGGGCAGACCGGCGAAACCGTCGGCACCAACACGATCGAGAGCTACCTGGATTTCGCCCGCAACAAGGCCTTTCTCGACGTCAGCAGCCACCAGGCCAACGACTTCCAAATCACGCCCGGATTCTGGCAACACCTGAACCGGCTCACTGCAGAGCATGACGAACCCGGCCGGTTTACGGTTTTCCCGGGCTACGAATGGTCCGGCAACACCGCGGTGGGCGGCGATCACAACGTGTTCTTCCGCCGTGAGGGGCGCACCATTCGCCGCTGCTCGCACGCGCTGCTGGAAGACCGCACGGAGATCGAAACCGACGCCCATACGCTGACCGATCTGTTCCGGGCCTTCCGGGAGACGAATGAGGACGTGGTGGTCTACGCCCATGTCGGCGGCCGCTATGCCAACATCCAATACGACCACGACCCGCTGATCGAAACGGCGGTCGAGGTCCATTCGGCATGGGGCACGTTCGAATGGGTCCTGACCGACGGCTTCGAACTGGGCCGCCGGGTCGGCGTCGTCTGCAACAGCGACGGCCACAAGGGTCGGCCGGGCGCCAGCTATCCGGGCGATTCAGTGTTCGGCGCCTATGGCGGGCTGACCTGCTTTCTGACGGACGGGAACAACCGCGACTCCATCTTCGGAGCGCAACGGCGACGTCACCATTACGGCACCACGGGCTGCCGCATGCATATGGATGTGCGCGTCGACCTGCCGGAAATGGGGACGCTTTTCGAGCGCAACCCCGACGCGGCTCCGGATACGGCCACCCACTCCGTCGGTACCGCGATGATGGGCGACATCGTCAGGACGGATTCGTCGCAAGTCGAGCTGGCCATAGAGATCTGCGCCCATGCCGGGATCGAGCGGATCGAAATCCGCAACGGCATCCAAGTTCTGGAAACCATCCGGCCCTATGCGGAAGCCGATCTGGGGAACCGTATCCGCGTGCTGTGGAGCGGCGCCGAGTATCGCGGCCGCGGCCGCAACACCAACTGGAGCGGCAGGGCGCAGTTCAGCGACACAACGATTTCGCGGTTCGAGACAATCAACAAGTGGAATCCCGATCTGCTGTTCGAGCAGCGGGGCTCTGACACGGTGATCTGGAAGGCGGTGACCACCGGCAATTTCATGGGGTTCGACGCCTGGCTGAACCGGCCCGGCGGCCATTTGCTGGTGACCACCAACCACGGTGATCTCGACCTCGATCTCGCAGCGGTCGGGCTGCAGGACACGACTTGCGAGGCCGGCGGTCTGGATCGAAAGATCCGAATCTTCCGTTTGCCGGACAGACGCCTGGAGCGGGAGCTTGCCTTCCGGCGAACAATCCCGCTGCGACCGGAGGGCGACAACCCGATCTGGATATGCGTCACCACGGAAGACGGATATCAGGCCTGGTCCAGCCCGGTTTACCTGTTCCGCTAAGGCCTGGCTGGCGTGGCTGGCGATGCCACCTATCGCCGCCGCGACGCGGTCCAATCGTTAGCCGGGCGCTCGCAAAATCAGCATGTGCAGGCGTTGTTCTGTGTAGGCTGGTGACAGTGCTCATAAGGCACTTTCACTGTGAGCCTTGTATCGGTCCGGTGAAAGAGGCGCATTATGGTGCCAAATACCCAACAATGTCGCGATTTATGCGTCGGCTCTTCGCAAAGGCAATACTTCGTGGAACTTGCCGCTCGCGGTGAATTCGGGAAGTGCTTTGCTTTCTCGCACCGCCACATCGTCTAAGCCGTTATCACGAAACACTTGTTTCACCAACTCAATGACTTCTTGAAAGACAAGTCCTTCCGCCGCCTCGTCGGTCCGTTCAATTCGCACTTCGAAATCTCTCTCACGGGTCTGGACAAGCTGGATGCGCCGCGCATGCTCGTGCTCCAGATCGAAGACAAGTGGCGACAGTTTCACCTCGCCCACGCGAACGAGCGTCGCCTCGCGCCCTTCCACCCGAAAACTGCGGAAGGGCGAGCCGCAGGGGCAAGGGTCCGTGTAGAAGCGAAGATAATCGCCCAGGTCATATCGGATGATAGGTTGCACGTCGTTTGCGAGCACGGTCAGCAGCACGGTCGCAGACAGCGTGCCATCGGGAACGGGCTGCATCGCTTCGTCGACCGCTTCGAGGATGACCCAGTCTTCGTGCACATGATTGCGCCCGTGGCTGCACACGAATGACATCACCAGGCATTCGGTGCAGCCATAGGTGTCGACTATGCCGTATTTCATCGAGGGAAAGGCCCGGCGAACCCGTTCGCGCAGATCATCCGTAAGCGTTTCGCCCCCCGTGTTGAAGAGCACCGGCTCGATTTGCAGGCGCCCGGCCTCCTTTTCGCTGGCAAGGATCGTCAGCATGCTTGGATAGGTCACCACGCAGGAGACATTCGGGATCGCGTTGAGTTGTTCAACGAGCCGGCCGATCGGTTGCTCGGCCTCGATGAAGGCCAATCCCCTCCCCAGCCTCGGTTGCAGGTGTCTGACCAATCTGTTGAACCCGACACCGGCAAAGTGACCGTTACCGCCGGTGACCGTCACCCGCGTGCCGCGCTGACGCATCTCCCGGACGAGCTTCCAGTGGTATCGTTCGAAGCGGGCCATGGAGATCCCGTAGGAGTATTCAAGGAAGGATGACGGCAAAACGATGACCGCCGGTTCGCCTGATGTCCCGGAGGTCCGGAAGATGGCGAGATCGTCGATGGGCACGCCGATCTTGCCGACATCCCGAAGATGCTCGCGGGCCCTGTGCAGAGGCAGGGAGCGAATCGTCAGCCAGTCGTCGAATTCTCTCATGAGATCGGGTTTGCGGGTCACCGGCAATTCCTGAAGTTCGACCTCGCTTGATGGTCCCAGATCCGCGTAAAGCCCGCGAAACAAGGGAGAGTCGCGCCGCACCTTCTCCACGAGACGCCGCAGGTTGCGGAGCTGCGTGGCTTCGATCCGCTTCCGCCCACCCCAGGCTGTCCAGAGCCCGCCGACCAAATAACCCAACGCTCTAGGAAGGCTAATACGCATATCTGCTGGCGATGCCCGTTCCTTTAATCCGGTGTCGAAAAATCCGTTGATTTGAGACTACGAGAGGGAACTCCGCGTCGTTTGACTACTGTCAAATCGCGTAGTCGCGCAGGCTTATGGGTCATGCTGCATAGCGCGAAAGCCGAGGCGACGACACCGAACGCCGGCTTCGTTCCGCGTTACCCATTCGCGCCGTCGTGTGATCAGCCTCGCAGCTAACGCCGAGATCTACATCATGTGCCCCGCGACTGCGTGTTGAGTGCGGCCATGGCCGCTTCGCTGTTGGCGATGTGCTCATGGGCGTCGGGCTGAGTCTGCATGAGCAACAGGAATAGGAGATCCGTGAGCGACAATTGGGCATCGCGCGCGGTGATGGCGGAACTGCGGACCTTTTCCTCATCGGCGACCGTGTAGAGCTTAACGTCGGCAAGTGTGTGCAGAGGGTTTTTGGCCACCCGAGCGACGGCGACGACACTGGCACCGCGCCCCTTGGCGAAGCGGGCGATTTTGACCGTCTCGGCACTCGATCCCGAAAACGACAAAGCAAACAGCACATCATCCGAACCGAGCGTCGAGGCGTTGGCCATCTGGACGTGCACGTCGCTGTCATACTGCACATTATGCCCAAGCTTCTGCAGCTTGTAGGAGAAATCGCGGGCGACCAGGGACGACGCACCGACACCGACCAGCTGGATGCGGCGTGCGCCCGCCATCAAGCCGAGTGTCCGGTGGATATCAGTCTCGCGATTCATCTGAAGGGTCTGCTGGATGGACATCAGCTTGCTGCCGACAAGCTTTTTCAGGACCACCGCATAATCGTCACCGGACTGTATAGTGCCGTGAATCAGGTCGTCAGGAATGTCCTGGCCGCGGGCACGGGCCTCGCTGACCGCCAGCTTGAGATCCGAATAACCGGAGAACCCCAGTTTCTGGCTGAACTTGACGATGCTCGACTGACTGCTGCCGGTTTCCGCAGCCAGCGCCGCCGATGACAGGCGTAGCACCTGTTCGGGTCTTTCAACGATGTATTGCCCGATCTGCCGGTCGCCCGGAGACATGGTGTCGAGCGTCGCCCCGATCTTCACAAGAACCGACATAAGGGCCTCCGCAGTGGGTTCGACAAAGGATGAGCGTCAGACCGGCTTTGTCAACAAGTTCGGAATAAATTATCTCACGACCAGATTAATGATTCGAATAATTCATTCGGAAGCGGTATTGTTCCGCCCATGAACGAAACGACACTGGAAGTCACCGCAAATCCGGGCAATGACGACCTCGCCACCCTGGAAGAGCGCCTGTCCGCCTTCAACGAAGGCGATGTCGGTCCGGCCCGCAAGACCGCGTTGGCGGTCTTCATCCATGACAGCACGCAAAATCTCATCGGAGGCATCTACGGGTATACCGCGTGGGGCTGGTTGTATGTTCGGTGGCTTTGGGTCGACGAACGCTGGCGTGGTCAGCAACTGGCCGGCCGCATGCTGGACGCGGCGGAAGCGGAAGCCGTGGCTCGCGGCTGTCACGGCGCGCTGATCGATACGTTCAGCCCGGCGGCTGCCAAAGTGTATGAGCGGCAGGGCTACCGCACCTTCGGCATCCTGCCGGATTTTCCGGTCGGCCGAAGCCGTGTCTTTTTGCAGAAGGCGCTGTCGCAGGCGTGATCCATGGCCAGGTCGTGGGCTGTTTCCCCGTCAGAAACGGACCTTTTGCACAGAAGATGGAGCGACTGGTTGGAGCCCGTTCTTTCAAATGCTGCAGTGCGCACAACTGTCCGCAGTGAGTCTAAAGGCTGCGTATCGGTTCCCTTTTCTTGCAATAGTCCTTGGTCGGCGGTGGAGATTGCAATTCGTCCCAATGACTTCCAGTGGCCATTGTGAGGCACATGTTCATGTTTCAATCGCATGGTTAAAGGCATCGTCATGCGGCTCAATTGATTGAAAGGCGCAGCAGACGATATTCCTTAGTCAATCCGTCAGAGTCGCCTTCCATTGTTGCGTTTCAATCGCTTCAACCGTCAGCTCAATGCAGAGCTGGCGCACAGCCTCGAAGGCATAGGTTGCAGGGCGATCGCTCAATTCTCCTATATAGAGCGTGCGGTTGAGCTTCGGCTTCACAATCGGTCGGGCTACCAATTCGCCCGCGTCCAGGTGTTCCTTCAAGATAAACTCGGTACCCACGAGGCAACCGATGCCGGACAGAAGGGACCCGCCGATTGCGGCGATCGAATTCATCTGGAACTGCGCGTTTTCTTCAATCCGCCTAAGAAGGGACGGGTCGTCCATCACGGCCCGGGTGTTCAGGCCTTGGCGTAGAATAATCAACGGTAGGTCCAGCAGCGCCTCAAAGCTGATTGCGCCGGGCCCGCCCACAACGTCCGGCCTGCCCACCAGAACCACTTCCTCCTCCAGTATCGGTTGGAACCTGAACCGTGAATCAGGGAGCTGATTGTAGGTCAGGGTCAAATCTACCTCCGAAGACGCAAGCTGTTGGGCGGTGGACCCTGAAAAGATCTCGGAGAGATGCAGGCGGAGTTTCGGATAGGCTTGCGAGACACGCTGCATCAGGGGCACGCTGATTGCTTTGACAGCCGAATGCGCAAAACCCACCGAGATTTCGCCCGCGACCTCGTCCTCTGTTTCTCGGATATCAGCACTGGCGGCCTGCATAGATCGAAGGATCGCGCGCGCGTGCTCATACAATCGAACACCGGATGCCGTCGGCCGAACGCCTCTTGGCATTCGCTCAAATAACGGCGTGCCAAGTTCGGCTTCCAGATTGGAAAGATGCCTGCTCAAAGCAGACACCGCGACCCTCTCTCGGTCGGCGGCGCGTGCGAGCGCGCCTTCCTCAAAGATCGCTGCAAAGTATCGGAGCTGTCGACTGTCCATGCTTTCTCGATATCAGAAAGAAGCTTTATAAACATTATAATTTTGCAAAGTATCTCGATCGAGTAGCATTCGTTAACGCGAGTCCACCTGGAGCACACACGGTGCCAAACGATTTCAGACCTCTGCAGGGCATCCGGGTCGTTGAAATGACCCATATGATTATGGGGCCGAGTTGCGGTCAAATCCTCGCCTATCTGGGAGCAGAGGTTATCAAAGTTGAACCCCCTGCAGGAGATAAGACTCGACACCTGACAGGAATGGGGCGTGGGTTCTTCCCAAGTTTCAATCGCGGCAAGCGCTCTATCACTTTGGATCTCAAGTCCGAGGCTGGAACATCGGCACTAGATCGGCTTTTGGCAACCGCCGATGTTTACGTCGAGAACTTCCGCGACCAGTCGGTTGCCAAGATGGGATTCGCGCCTTGGGAGTTGCGAGAAAAACACCCCAAATTGATCGTAGCATCCTGCAAGGGCTTCCTACACGGCCCCTATCAGGACAGAACGGCAATGGACGAAGTCGTTCAGATGATGACCGGAATGGCTTACATGACTGGCCCAACGGGTCGTCCATTGCGCATTGGTTCATCGGCAAATGACATCATGGGAGGGCTGTTCGGGGCGCTCGCCGTTCTTGGTGCCTTGATGGAGCGACAACAGACCGGACAGGGTCGCGCCTTACGCATTGGTCTTTTCGAGAATTGCCTAATGCTTGTCATGCAACACATGGTTCAGTTCGATCTGGACGGACGCGAACCGGCCCCGATGCCCGAGCGGGAGTTTTCCTGGCCGGTCTACGATATCTTCGAAACGCATGACCGGCGTCAAGTCTTCGTGGGCGCCGTCACCGAGGGCCATTGGCAGATTTTGTGTAACGCCATCGGATTGGAGCATTTGCTAAACGATCGCCGGCTCCGGACGAAGATGGACCAGATTGAAGCACGGAAATGGACGATCCCCATTTTCGCGAAAGCGATCAAAAATCACGATTTTGCTGAATTGATCGAGATTTTTGAAGCTTCAGGCATTCCCTTTTCGCCGATCAATCGTCCGGCTGACATGTATCAGGACCCACACGTCTTGCGTCCCGGCGGTCTGCATCACTCGCATCTGCCCGGCGGCCAGGTGTTCCGGGCACCGGGCTTGCCCATCGAAGTCGATGGCGACAGTCCCCGTCCTGCCTCACTCGATGTAGCAGATGTCGGCAATGACACTGATACCGTTCTTTCAGAGCTTGGCCTGTCACCTTCAGAAGCACGGGACGCGAGCGGTGCGGCGAACAGGAGAACGGCGTGACCTGTCTTTCCAAAATATACCCGCCCGACAGGGTCGTGTTGCGGGAAGTCGGCTTGCGCGACGGCCTCCAGATGGTCCAACGCCACCCGTCAACAGCAGCGAAGGCCGAATGGCTGCGCCGGGAAAGCGCCGCTGGTGTTCGGCACTTTGAGGTCGGATCTTTCCTTCCGGCCAAGGCTATGCCGCAATTCGCGGATGTCCGGGAAATCATCGACATTTGCCAGAACCTTAACGTGCATTCCGCGGCACTTGCCTTGAACGAACGCGGGGCGGCTGACGCGGTTCAAACCCCGGTCGGTGAAATCGTCACAGTGGTTTCGGCAACCGAAGAACATAGCCAGGCAAATGCGCGCCGCTCTCGGAAGGAAGCAATCGCTCTGGTTGACAGAACCGTTGAAATGGCAAGCGGCTCTGAAACCTCGCCTTTGGTTCACGTCGGTATCTCTATGGCGTTCGGCTGCTCGATTGCAGGTGAAGTCGACCCCGACGAGGTGGTACGCATCGCAGCAGAATGCGCGGACGCGGGCGCAGACATGATTGGCCTTGCGGATACCGTGGGATTTGCAGGTCCAGATCAAGTGAAAGACCTTGTCAAGCGTGTGCAAAACGAACTGGGTGACGTCGTGCTGAGCATTCATCTGCACGATACAAGGGGCATGGGGGTCGCCAATGCCTCTGCTGCCCTCGACGCCGGAATCCGGGTGATTGATGGCTCGTTGGCGGGGCTCGGAGGCTGCCCCTTTGCCCCTGGCGCGACCGGAAACATGGTCTTTGAAGACCTCATATACCTTTGTGAACGAAAAGGCTTTGCGACCGGCATGGATCTGGAAGGGCTAATGTCTGTCCGAGAGGTCGCCGCGTCCGAAATGCCTGACGAACATCTCTTTGGTGCGTTGCCACGTGCCGGAGCACCGCGCCAGATCAACTGGCACGCCCAACAAACAACTGGATGAAAAAGTGGAGGAGATCATGAACATCCTGAAAACAACAGCGGCCGCGCTCGTGGCCGCAACAAGCTTGAGCAGTGCTGCCTATGCCGAGGCAACCGAGATGCGCTGCAGCCACCAGCTGCCACCTGCGCACCATATCGCGAAAGTGATTGACCGGTGGGCCGCAGAGATTGAGACGCTGTCGAACGGCGAAATCGACGTTCAGGTATTCGGCGCCAACAGCCTTGTCGGCGCGCGCGAGAACATCGCGTCGGTGGCCAAAGGCAACATCGAATGCGCGTTTTCGATCAACCCGCAATGGGGCAAAACCCTGCCGATCATGAACGTGACGCTGAAGCCCTATGCCGTGACTGATCTGGAGACGCTTGCCGCTTGGCCGGGCAGCGATGCTGCTGCGTTTCTGGAAGAGAAGCTCCTTGAAAAAGGCGTGCAGAACGCGGTGTGGCTCTTCACCACACGAATGACAGCGATGACGTCCAAAGGATCACCTCTGATTAATCCCGAAGATTTTGAAGGTGTGAAGATCCGGGGTCTGAACCCCGTGGCAGATGCGGGTCTTGTCGCTATGGGGGCCGCGCCTTCGGCGATGTCCGGCTCGAAAGTGTATGAAGCGCTCTCAACCGGCGTCATCGATGCGGGCATGACCGATATTGCCGCCGCCTATTCGCGCAAATATTTCGAGGTGCAAGACCACGTCACGGTCGTGCCGCTCTTCAGCGTGTTTTTCCACGGTTACCTGAACCCGGCCTGGTACAACGGCCTCACAGATGCACAGAAGTCCGCCATTTCCGAAGCTGGCGCCAAGGCGGCGGAATGGGCGGTTGCTGCGTCTGAAGAGGCCTCTGAATCCGCGCCTCAGCAATTGGCTGAAAATGGCATGAAGGTGCATTTCCAGACGCCGGAGGAAGAGGCCGCCTGGAAAGAACTCATGGCGCCGGCTTTCGACACGTCGTTTGGAGACGCGACAGGCGAGGACGGTGTCAAGCTGCTCGGGCTGGTTGGCCAAATCTCCAACTGACATGAGGCTGGAGCACGAAAACGAAGCCTCTGAGACCTTGCCGGTCTCAGGGGTGGAACGTGCGGTGCGCCTAGTTACGCTTTCCGGGGCGGGCCTGGCCGCATTGCTGGTGCTCATTGTTTTTGGGGTCGTGAGCTACAGCGTTTTCATGCGTTATGTGCTCGGAACACCGGTCACGTTTTCGGATGAGCTCAACGGCTTCATCGTCGTAGCCATGGTGGCCCTTGGCGCAGGCGAAGTGCTTTTGCGCGGCGAACATTTCGGGGTCGACCTGCTGACCGAACGCGCCGGGCCGCGCACTCAATGGCTTGTCGAGGTCTGGGGGATGATCGGCGTAATTCTGGTGGCCGCCGCCATTCTCTATAGCGCTGTGCTTATGGTGCGGTTCTCTTACGATTTCGGTGTCTACTCAGAAGGATATCTGGGCGTCCAGATGTGGATACCGCAGGGCTTCCTGCTGATCGGCATGGTGATCCTGATCCTTGCGGCACTTGCCCGGATCGTCACGCTGCTGACGGTGCGCCGACCATGACGACTTTTCTGATCCTGGCCGGTTTGATTATTCTTTTGCTGACCGGCATGCCGATCTTTGCCGGTCTCGGTCTGGCCTCGCTGATCATCATGCTTTTGACCGAAGGCAATGTGAACAGCGCCGCCGATACGGTGTTTGCCAAACTGAACAACGGACTTCTGACGGCCATACCGATGTTCGCCTTCATGGCGCATGTGATGATCCGTGCTGGCGTGGTGAGAGACCTCTATGACGCTGCCAATGCGATGGTAGGCCATTTGCGCGGGGGCCTTGGGGTCGCCACAATCCTCTCCTGCACCATTTTCGCAGCCATCTCCGGCTCTTCCGTTGCCACCGCTCTGACCATCGGCTCGACGGCTATCCCGCAGATGAAGCGCTTCAACTACCGCCCGAGCTATTCCTATGGCGTTATTGCTGCTGGCGGCACGCTGGGGATCCTGATCCCGCCCTCTGGACCACTCATCGCTTTATGCCATCGTAACCGAGGCCTCGATCGGAGCCCTTTTTCTGGCTGGGTTGATTCCAGGTATCATGATGGCAGCCATCTTTGCCGGCTGGGCGATGATCAGCGCGAGCTTCGGCGGCGCGGTCGTCGCTCAGCCCTTTGCAGGCATGGGCGTCATCTGGGAGCGCATGAAGCAGTCGATCTGGGCCCTCTTGATGCCGCCGGTTGTGTTGGGGGGGATTTATCTTGGCATTTTTACAGCGACTGAAGCGGCCTCGATCGGGTGCCTCTATGCATTGATCATCAGCGTTGCGGTCTACCGCAATTTCGGCCTGCATGACCTTTGGATCACCGCGTTCGAGACAGTGCGTACAACTGCCATGCTATTCATGATCCTCGCGGCTGCCGCGCTGTTTGGTCACGCCGTGACAATCATCCGCCTACCCATAGAGATCGTCGAACAGGTGACGGCAATCGGCCTCAGCCCCGCCATGTTTGTTGTCGCGGTGATGCTGCTCATTCTTCTGCTAGGCATGTTTCTTGAAACAATCTCGATCATCCTGATCACCACACCAATTGTCTTTCCGGTTATGTTGGCACTTGGCATCGACCCGATCTGGTACGGCATCCTATTGATGATCAACCTCGAGCTTGCGCTTATCACGCCTCCAGTCGGAATGAACCTCTTCGTCATCAAGGGCATCGCCAAGGCACCGCTGGCTGAGGTCATCCGCGGCGCGCTTCCATTTGCTGTACTGATGCTTCTTGGTCTGATCATCGTCTTTGCGTTCCCAGCGTTGTCTACATGGCTTCCCAAAGCCGCAGGGTTCGGAGGCTGAGCGACGCGATCACGAGGTTCGCCACGCGCGCATGCTGCAGGTTCTATTTGTGCATTTTTTCTTCAATAGCATTAGAAGTCCGCAAACCCTGTTGGAGCAGAAGTTCGTGTTCGCCGACCAAACAGCTGGAAAGTCCCGCAAACGCGACATTGTCGGCCGCGTCAAATTGTGGCCTATGTGCAGCTGAAAGTAGACTTATCATTTATGAATACACGGCCCAGGCTATGCCCCCGCGAGCCGACCGCCTCGCATCGGTTCGGGCACGCCGGTGGTGCTCGGGAAACTGATCGGCAGGTCACGCAGCACGCGCACCGCCAGGAAGGCAAAGCACTGGGCTTCGATCGCATCGCCGCTCCAGCCCATGGTTTCGGCCGGGACGGCCTCGACCCCGGCACGCGGGCCGAGCATCGCCATAATCGTCGGATTGTGACGCCCGCCGCCGCAGACGATAAGGCGGCGAGGCCGGCGCGGCAGAAGGTCGAGCGCCTTGCCGACGGCGGCCGCGGTGAAGGCCGCCAGCAGGGCTGCACCGTCCTCGGTATTCTTGCCGTCGGCCATCGAGGCGCTGAAATCGAACCGGTCCAAAGACTTCGGAAAGGGCGTGACCAGGTAGGGATGCCGCAGCAGTTCGGCGAGGCGGTCCTCATCGACGGTTCCGGCGGCCGACAGCCGGCCCTCATGATCCATGTCGCCCAAACCGCGCGCCTTGACGAAATCGTTGAGCGGCTTCGTCCACGAGCCCTTTCAAGACCATTGGAAGATGTCGCTGTAGCGTTATAAATCCATCGAGAACAAACGATGCACTGGGTTTTTAACGCTCGATGGGTTCCGGTCCCGGAGGCGGATTTTCCGCGAACCAAGCTACCAAGGCATCGGCCACCCGGCGCTCGGGGGAGCCGCGTTCCGCGCTGGCAAGCAGTAGTGCTCGCCAGGTCAGATGCAGGCCCTTTGGGGTCGTGCGCACCGGGCATAAGGCGCCGGCCTCGATTTGGGGGGAAAGCGCCCAGTGGCTAAGGATCGAGATGCCGAAACCGGCCTTGATCAACTCGGTGATTGCCTCGATCGATCCGACGACCTGCTCGTGCACCGGCATCACGTCCTCGGCAGCCCAGACACGGTCTGCCTCGAAACCCGGCTGCTTGATCAGCGAATAGGTCAGATAGGTTTCCGACAGAAAATCCGACCCTGTCAGGAAGGGCCGCGTCGCATAGGCGTGTCCCGGCGGCACCACGGCGATGAGCTCGTCTTCAAACAGATCCATTGCCTCGAGCGGGCGCGGCAGGACCGTGTCCGGTGTCAGCACGATGTCAATCGTGCGGTTGACCAAGTTCTCATAGGGCGCTGCGATGCCGTGGGTCTCGATCTCGATCCGAATCTCTGGCTCGATATCCTCGAACCGGGAAAGGAACGCCGGCAACCAGTGGAACGCGTTGTAGACCGCGACGGACAGGCGGACGATTTCCGTAATGTTGGTCGAGGCGGCCACGGCTGAGCGTTCCGCCTGTTCAAGCTCGGCCCGCAGCCGCCGGGCCGTCTGTGACAGGATCTGCGCGGCGGCTGTCGGGCGCCGGTGACGGCCCTGACGCTGGAACAGCCGCACCCCCAGGCGCCGTTCCGCCTCGCGCAGGCGGTGGCTCAGCGCGGAGGGCGATATGTGCAGCCGTTCGGCCGCGTCGGCAAAGGATCGGCTGTCCTCTATCGCCGTCAGCATGTCGAGATGGTGCAGTTCCAGACGGCTGCGAATTGTTGAATCCTTTTCAATTACATCCGGGAAACTTTGAGTTTGTTTGGACCACCGGTCAAGTCCTAATCTGCCGTCATCGACACCCGTTGTCTCTTTGAAAATCGAATCTGATGCCAGCCCGGCAGTCGCCGGAGAGGGGGGAGATATGCAATGCTGATGACCGAAATTCCTGTTGCCCCGCTTGACGCCTTGTCGCTCGTCGACCTGGCGCGCTACCCGCTTCACGAACCTCAGAATCCGGTCCTCGGGACGGCAATCGCGGAGGCCCGCACAGGCCTTGCCCGTGAAGGCTGTGCTCGGATTCCCGGTTTCATCCGAGAGGATGCCCGCGACACGCTGGCCCGGGAAACCGAAAGCCTGTCCGGACTGGCGCTCAAGAGCCAAGAGGAATACACCCCCTATGGCAGCGGGCCCGATACCAGCTTTCCCGAAGGCCATCCGCGCCGGCGCGCCCACAGCACAACATCCGGCAGTGTCACCCGTGACCTGATCCCGATGGAAACGGGCATACAAAAGCTCTACAACAGCGCACACTTGGCCCGCTTCGTTGCTGCATGCCTGAACGCGGATGCTTTGCACCAATTCGCCGACCCGATGCGCGGCCTTATCATCAATACGATGGGCGAAGGCAATGTGCTCAACTGGCACTTCGACGCCAATGAATTCATCGTTAGCCTGATGACCCGATGCGCCAGCACAGGCGGACAGTTCGAATACTGCCCGAATATCCGCAAGCCAGGCGACGAGAATTTCGACGCCGTTTTGGATGTGCTTGACGGCAAACATGACCGTGTCAAGGCGATCGACCTGCAGGTTGGCGATCTGCAGATTTTCAAGGGCCGCTATTCGCTTCACCGGGTGCTGCCCATCAGTAGCGGTCATCGCGATACCGTAATTTTTGGCTTTTCCCGTGAACCGGGGTTCATCGGCAGCGTGGAAAGCACACGGCGGGTCTATGGTCGGGTCATGCAGGAACACATCGATGCCGAAAACCGCCGCCACAGCGATGGCTTGGCAGACTGAAATGATGAGCGATCTGACACCAGATCGGGATGCCGACTGGCATCGCCGCCTTGATCTGGGCCGTATTGCTCGGCTGAAAAGGAAGCTGATCGAGTGCGACTGTGCAGCCGGCCTGTTCTACGATCCCGTCAACATTCGCTACGCCACCGGCACGACCAACATGCAGGTCTATTCCCTGCACAATCCCTGCCGCTACGTCTTCGTGGCAGCGGAGGGACCGACGATCCTGTTCGAATATGCCGGCTGCGAATTCATGGTCGAGGGTCGCCCCGCCGTCGACGAGGTGCACATGGCCAAGACCTGGCATCACTTCGTGTCGGGCCCGCGGGTGGCCGAGTTCGCCAAGGACTGGGCGGCGGAAATCATCGATCTGATGCGAATCCATGGCGGCGGCAACCGGCGGCTCGCCGTGGACAGGCTCGATCCCCTGGGTGTCGATCTGCTGCGCGACGCGCGGATCGTCCTTCACGACGGTTTCGAGGTTGCCCACCTGGCGCGGCTGATCAAGACGAAGGAAGAGGTGGAGGCGATCACGCAATCCGTCGCCGTCTGCCAGGAGGCGATCCGCCGGATGATCGCGCAGACAAGGCCTGGCATCACCGAAAACGCCATCTGGTCTATCCTGCACCAGACCAACATCGAATTTGGTGGCGACTGGATCGAGACACGCCTCTTGAGTTCGGGACCACGCACCAACCCCTGGTACCAGGAATCGAGCGACCGGCGGGTCGAGGCGGGCGACATCATCTGTCTGGATTCGGACATGATCGGCCCGCACGGTTATGGCGCGGACATCTCGCGCAGCTGGACCGTCGGCGAAGCCCGCCCCCGTGACGACCAGCGCCGGCTCTACAATCTCGCCCACGAACAGGTCAGCCGCAATGTCGAGCTGTTTCAGCCCGGGCGGTCGTTCTACGAAATCGCCGACCTGGCCTGGCGTATGCCGGAAGCGTACTGCGCCTACGAGCAGCCGGCTATCGCCCACGGCTCGGGCCTTTGCAATGAATTCCCACTGATCATTCACGCCGACAGGGTGAAGGCCATCGGCCATGACGGCATCATTGAGCCGGACATGGTAGTCTGCGTCGAAAGTTATGCCGGTACCCCGGGCGGGCGCGAGGGCGTCAAGCTGGAACAGCAGATCCTCATCACCGACCGGGGTCCTCGGATCCTGTCAGATATGGAATTCGAGGAAGCGCTTCTGGACTAATGGGCAGATTTGACAAACAGACAAATCCGCAACTGGCATTGTGGACACTTGCCATGTTCCTCGCCGCGACCAGCAAGGTCGTAAGCTCAGATGATTTTAGAACAGGTAGCAGCGTTCAACGCGTCGCAAATCAAACATCCCTCTTGAACGAACTTTGTCACTTTATCCGCAAACGCGTCATTGTCGGCCGCGTCAAATTATGGCCTGTGTGCAGCTGAAAGCAGACTTTATCATTTATGAATACACGGCCCAGGCTATGCCCCCGCGAGCCGACCGCCGCCTGTGGGCTCCGGCACGCCAGTGGTGCTTGGAAAGCTGTCGGCAGGTCACGCAGCACGCGTACCGCCAGGAAGGTAAAGCACTCGGCTTCGATCGCATCGGCGCTGCCCAGGCCGTCGGCCACTCGGACATCGTTTTGACAGCGGCTGTTCGTGGAGATCGCGGCGAATGGTGGGATCGTCCGCCGTGTTGCCTCTGGTGCCCCCGGCAGCAAAGGTCTCGAAAGAGCCCATCCTGCGCGCAGCAATTGAACAAGAGGGCCGCCCCGCACAAAAAAACATAACGGAGCAGCGAAAGAAAAAGTCAGTTACCCTGTTTCCCAATGGCCTGGCGAATAGCAATTTCAACAGGCGAGTAGTCTTTGTCATCCCGGGACAATTGAAGCGGCACCCTGGGATGCAGGCAAGGTTGGGCGAGGAACCGTGGTGTCTTTCCGCGATTGAGTTGCGCTGCGTGGACAAGAAATGGATGGCAAAGAAAGACGGTCCCCGCTTCGCCAGTCGCTAGCGCCTCTGGACAATGCGTTAGGGCATTTGCCGCCGCATCAATTTTAATCGACTGTAACCCCGCTTCGCCAGCGGGTTGGAGCAAACGGGCGATATCGACGTGAGATCCGACCCTGATCCGCGTTGGTGCATCCCTCTGTCCCACATCGGAAAACAAGAAGAGCATCAACAACGCCCGGTTCTTGGACGTGACGTTCGCACGCCACGAGTTAAAGTCACCCGGAACAGATTCCTCCGCCGCAAAGCTCTTGTCCACGTGCCAACCGGTATCGCCCTGATCAATAGAGCTTGGAAACCGTATCGGAAAGCTTCCGATACCCGTGCGTGGGCGCCACCGCTCCTTACCAACGATTTGATCGAGTGCCCCGTGAAGCCTGGGTGTATTGATAGCCTTTTCGAATGGCTCCTCACCATGGCCATCAATCCAGATGACCGGTTGCGTCCAGGTGGAGGGGTCATCCGGGTCACAGCCGGTATCACGCCATAAGTAGGAGAGACACTCGTCGGCAAGCTCGCGGGGGAATGCACGATCGAGCCGGACAAATCCATCCCGGATGAACTGTTGTACTTGGTCGTCGCTCAGAACGGCTGGAGAATTAGGATAAATCTCTGACATGATATTTGCTCTTCGCTTTATTGGTAATTGCCGATGCCGCTGCTGGCGGCATTAGTGGCAAACAAAAATCAAGCCCGCGAACGCGGGCGATCTTATCTTCCGTCCATGGCGGGATCGAGCCCACACCTCCAAATGCTGCGCTACCGATAAATGTCTGCTTAAGCGTAAGACTGTTTCACCAGCTTGCAGTCGTATCTGGCGCAGGATCAAGAATAGGGGAAGCGGTGTCGCGGCGCTTGGCGAAGACACATCGAGTGATAGGCTTGGGTCGGGACGGTGAGAAGCTCGAAAGTCTACGCAATGATATCGGTGCTGCCTTCGAACCTTATGTGCTTGACGTTAGCAACGCAGAGACTGTCGGACGTTTCGGGAGCGAACTGGTAGGCCACGATGAGGAAGTTGCCATCCTGGTCAATTGCGCGGGCTTTGCGCGCGGTGGAAAGCTGGATCAGTCTTACGAGGTCTTGGTTAAAAACTGGGACGAGGTCTTGGGCACAAATTTGTCCGGCGCGTTCTACCTAAGTGCAGCCATTGCGCCGGCGATGAGTCGCCCTGACGGGCGGATAATCTTTGTAAGCTCCATCGCTGCATACACTGGAGGACGCGCAGCGGGCTCATCCATTTATGCAGCCAGCAAGTCCGGCCTGCACGGCCTCGTCATGGGCTTTGCACGTGAACTCTCTTCGGAAGGCATGACAGTCAACGCTGTCGCGCCCGGTTTCATTGAAGGCACAGGCTTTATCGGAACATGGCCGCAAGAACGCATTGATGCGATTGTGTCCGAGACGCCGGTTGGGAGACCCGGTACAGCGGACGAAATCGCATCCACGGTTGAGTATCTTTGCAGTCCGTCAGCGTCGTTTATTACTGGAGAGATTATGAAGCAAAATGGAAACTGAGCGCTTGCGGAAGCAGGTGGTCGTTTCGCGAAAACAAGCAACATTTCTTCCCCATATCGACGTCAAAAGACATTGCCCCAAGGGTCCCAGCGAGCCCGGAACAGATATGCCCTAATGAAATTTCGATATCAGATTCGATACCAAATGCAGACATTCGCAACCTCTTGCCAACGAAACATCAGCGTCAATTACGCTTCGACACCCAGCTTCTGAAGTGGAACGATCATGTGTTCGTTATCGGCTTCTTTCTTGTATGCCCGCCACCTTATGAACTGGGATGCAAAACCAGATTCCAGTGCCTCACATTCTTGAAGCGATAGTTCTGCCTCGGGCCAATTCTTGAGATAATAATTGCACACTGCTTTGAACAAATGAGTGAGCGGATAATCGGTCTGCCTGGATATCGCATTATTCAGCTGATCTAGCGCCTCGGAATAATTTCGGGCGTTGAGGAAAGCGCCCGCGAGCCACGTCATCGCATAATGTCGACGCGGCTCCAGCGGATTAAGTCTTAATCCAAGCTGCAAATGCGGGATACCTTGTTCAGGTTCGCCCGCGACGTCCAGGACGTTACCGAGAATCACATGTGACAGCGCGCTGCTTGGATTACATTCAAGCGCGCGCCGAACCTCGGCAACAGCCTTATCGTGTTCTCGAGACCACATGTATCCCAGGCCAAGAGCCAAGTGTGCGTCCGAGTGGTTGTCATCCAGGCGCACAGCCTGCTTCGCCGCTTCGACCACATTCACAACAGCGGCATCGTGGTTTTCTACGTTTTTGAGAAAGATCCCGTGCAGGTAGGTCATTGCAATTCCGCAAGATGCTTGTGCGTAGGAAGGATCAATTTCGAGCGCCTGCTTGAATAAATCTCTGGCTTCTCGATCAGCTTCAGCGGTAAATCGGTTCATGCAATCCGTTGCGCGAAGATACAGATCCCATGCATCCACATCGGACGCAGCGTTGGCTTTGGCACGAGATTGTTCAGCTAGCGTGATAGCCGGCTCAATGATTGCAGCTATCGATTGTGTCAATTCGTCCTGAAGCTCAAATATTTCTACAAGCTCCCGGTCATATTTTTCCGCCCAAACATGATGCCCACTCTTGGCGTCGATAAGCTGAACTGTGACCCTGACGCGATTGCCGGCTTTCCGCACGCTCCCCTCGAGCAGGTAACGAGCTCCCAGTTCTTGAGCGACCTTTCGCGGATCGACAGATTTCCCTTTGTAAACAAAGGTGGAGTTCCTCGCGATGACCGGAAATGTACGGCAGTAAGAAAGCGCGGTAATAATATCTTCGGTAAGACCGTCTGAAAAATATTCCTGTTCATCATCGCCACTCATATTGGTCAGCGGCAGAACGGCCACCGCCGGCCGCGACAACATGGCTGGGGCAGTCTTCGGCTTTGTAGCGGAGGTGCCTGCAATGCGGTACACCCGGAGCGGGTCAGTCACATTCTTCAGCTCTTGATCGCCGAGATCTTCGAACTGGAGATCCGTTTTGCCTCTCAGCTGGTGATACGCCGATTCCGAGACGAGCACGCTTCCAGGTTCCGCAAGCGCCTCAATTCTGGCCGCGATGTTCACACCGTCGCCGAATATGTCGTCATTGTCCACGATGATGTCACCCAGGTTCAAGCCCATGCGGAACTGGATCTGGTCGTCGCGATCATCGGAACGATCTGAAATGGCGCACTGAGTGATATAGGCGCAATTCGCGCCGTCTACGACGCTTGCAAAATCCACAAGCAAGCCATCACCCATTTCTTTCACGATACGTCCACCAAATTGAGCAATCCGGGGGTCTATCAATTCGGTCCGCAATTCTCGCCATCGTTGCAGCGTACCGGGCTCATCGATCGCCATCAGGCGCGTGAACCCCACCATATCAATAGCCAAAATCGCAGCTAATTTGCGTTGCATTATTTTCCACGTTAAAGCGAGCCGGGTTGTCATCACAAACAACCGTTTGGCTGACCAACGGCAATTACAAGCATACACAAGATCGAGCAAAAATGCTGCCTCGGTTGATGCAGAGCAGAATCTCGGACCACTGCCCGGTTTAACGAGGTGCCGACCGTCTCACTCAACTTGCGGATAAAGGTCGGTTGTGGGGGTCAAATGCAGACAAATTATGGTTTGACATCCATGTCTGCAAAGTCCGCTTCTCGAGTGTTCAATGCAAGTGCGAGAGACTGCTCCGTCCCGCAAACGCGACATTGTCGGCCGCGTCAATTATGGCCTGTGTGCAGCTGTAAGCAGACTTATCATTAAGAATACACAGCCCAGGCTATGCACGCGCGAGCCGACCGCCTCGCATCGGTTCGGGCACGCCGGTGGTGCTCGGGAAACTGATCGGCAGGTCACGTAGCACGCGCACCGCCAGGAAGGCAAAGCACTGAGCTTCGATCGCATCGCCGCTCCAGCCCATGGTTTCCGCCGGGACGGCCTCGACCCCGGCGCGCGGGCCGAGCATCGCCATAATCGTCGGATTGTGACGCCCGCCGCCGCAGACGATAAGGCGGCGAGGCCGGCGCGGCAGAAGGTCGAGCGCCTTGCCGACGGCGGCCGCCGTGAAGGCCGCCAGCAGGGCTGCACCGTCCTCGGTATTCTTGCCGTCGGCCATCGAGGCGCTGAAATCGAACCGGTCTAAAGACTTCGGAAAGGGCGTGACAAGGTAAGGATGCCGCAGCAGTTCGGCCAGGCGGTCCTCATCGACGGTTCCGGCGGCCGACAGCCGGCCCTCATGATCCATGTCACCCAAACCGCGCGCCTTGACGAAATCGTTGAGCGGAGCGTTCGCCGGTCCTGTGTCAAAGGCAATGACCCGCTCCCCGCCATCCCACCAGGTGATGTTGGCCACCCCGCCGAGATTGAGCACCGCGGTGTCGCCGTTCGTGCCGGCCTTGCGCAGCAACGCCGCGTGATAGGCCGCCGAGAGCGGTGCCCCCTGCCCGCCGGCACGCATGTCGGCCGAGCGGAAATCGTAGGCGATCGGCGTTCCGAGAATTTCGTGCATCAACGCGCCGTCGGCGAGCTGCCGGGTCCTGCCGCGCTGTCCGTTCGAAGGGGCTCTGTGCAATACGGTTTGGCCATGAAATCCGACGATCCCGATATCGGCCATGGTCATGCCGTGACCTTCGACAAGGTCTTGAACCGCCTTCGACTGCGCCCGCGTCAGCGTCTCTTCAGCCTCCCGGAACAGGGCCGGTTCGGGTCCATTGAAATTCCAGGCGCGCGCTGCCTCGACAGTGCGCTCCAGAAGCGTGCGCGTGGATTGCGGGTAAGGCGCAAGGGTGTAGGGCCCGAATGCCTCGACCCCCTCGCCGTCCGTCTTGATCAGTGCCACGTCGATGTTTCCGTCGAGAACGGTGCCTGTCATCAGTCCGACGGCCCAGATGGGGTCCATGGGTTGTCCTTCCTGTTGCGTGTCATGGGTCTGGCCGGGTCTCGCCGCGCGCGACGTGATCCGGTCCGAAACGCTGCCAGTTCGCCGGTGGCGGCTCGTATCCCCGGGGACGCACGAGCGACGGAACCTGGCGGGTGTCCAGCTCGAAATGCGCGCGGCGGCGGTCGATACTGGGCACCGCGTCGATCAGTTTCCTGGTGTACGGGTGGCGCGGCGAAGAGAGAACCGAGGCCGCATCGCCGATCTCGACGATCTGGCCGGCGTAGACAACGGCGATCCTGTGGGCAATGCGCTCGACGACGGCCATATCGTGCGAAATGAACAGGTAGGCCAGTCCGTATTCCCGCTGCAGATCGACCAGAAGCTCCAGCACGCGCGCCTGCACCGAAACGTCCAGTGCCGAGACCGCCTCGTCGAGCACCAGCACCGACGGATTGAGCATCAGCGCCCTGGCGATGCACAGACGCTGGCGCTGGCCGCCCGAGAATTCATGCGGATAGCGTTCCAGGCAGTCCTGCGGCAGGCCGACCCGCGCCAGCAATCGCGTCATTCTCGTACGCATGTCGGCGCTGACCCGCCCGTCGTTGGCGATCACCGGTTCGGCCAGCAGACTCTCCACGTTGAGCCGTGGATTAAGCGATGCATACGGGTTCTGGAACACCATCTGGAGCGGTCGGGAGATGCGAGTGCCGGCAGTGTCCGGCGCCGCGACCGTGAAGCGGCCGCGGGTCGACGGTTCCAGTCCAAGGATCGCCCGGGCGGTCGTCGATTTGCCGGAGCCGCTTTCGCCAACGATGGCCAGCGTCTCACCGGGCAACAGATCGAAGTCAATGCCGTCCACCGCGTGAACGGCACCGGCAGTGCGACCGAACAGCCCGCTTTTGACCGGGAACCGCACCACCAGATTGTCGACCGTCAGCGCCGGTTCGGCCTTGCCGTTGCGGCGCCTATCCTGCCGCACGGTGCGACCGCCGGTAAAACGCGGGACGGCGTGCAACAGGTGGCGGGTGTAGGGATGCTGCGGGCGGTCGAGAATATCATTGAGGTCGCCCTGCTCGACCGCTTCGCCGTTTTGCATGACCATAATCCGATCGGCGATGCCGGCGACAAGACCGATGTCGTGGGTGATGAAGATCATCGCCATGCCGGTTTCGCGCCGCAGTTCGGCAAGCAGCGCCATGATCTGCGCCTGCACGGTAACGTCGAGCGCGGTCGTCGGCTCGTCGGCGATCAGCAGACGGGGATTACAGGCGAGCGCCGTGGCGATCATTACTCGCTGCAACATGCCGCCCGACAACTGGTTTGGGTAATATTTCAGGCGGCGCGCCGCGTCCGGAATGCGCACCCGGTCGAGCGCATCGCGTGCCGCTGCGGCTGCCTGCCGGCCGGTCAGTCCGTGATGCAATCGGAACGACTCCTCGATCTGCCGACCGATGGTCCAGACCGGGTTGAGCGACGTCATCGGCTCCTGAAAGATCATGCCGATTTCGGCACCGCGAATGCGGGTCAGTTCGTTCTCCGAGGCCGCGGTCAGGTCAACGCTGGCGCCATCGGCCTTCCGCCAGGTCACCGACCCGGCGGTGATGCGTCCACCGCCGAAGTCGACCAGGCGGTTGACCGACAGGGCCGTCACCGATTTGCCGGACCCGCTTTCACCGACAACGGCAAGCGTTTCGCCCGCCGCAACGGTGAAGCTGATGCCACGTACGACCTCATTGTCCTGCGGGCTTTGTCCGAAGCCAACGCGCAAGCCTTCCACCTTGAGGAGGTCGTTCATGCCATCGCCCTCCGCGTCTTCGGATCGAGAACGTCGCGCAGCGCGTCGCCGAGGAGATTGAACCCGAGGATACTGAGCATGATTGCCAGTCCCGGAAACACCATGAGCCAGGGCGCGGTTTCCATGAGATTGCGACTGTCGCTCAGCATCAGCCCAAGCGACGGATCCGGCGGCTGGGTGCCGAGCCCCAGGAAACTCAGGCCGGCCTCGGTCAACAGTGCCCAGGCCAGGGCGAGCGTCACCTGGACCGTCAGTGGCGCAACCAGATTGAGCAACAGATGCCGCGTCAGAATATAGCTCTGGCTGCTGCCGAAGGTGCGGGCAGCGTCGACGAACTCGCGCTCTTTCAGAGACAGCGCCGGGCCGCGCACCACACGGGTGAAGATCGGCGTGTAAACGATGGCGATGGCAAAGATGCTGGTCAGCGGACCGGGTCCGGCAACGGCGACGATAAGCAGAGCAAGCAGGATCGCCGGAAAGGCGAGCAGCATGTCCATGACGCGCATCACGGCACCATCCCAGCGGCGCCCCAGCCAGGCCGCTGCCAGCCCCAGTACGGTTCCGGCAATGGTTGCCAGCGCCACCGAGCAGAAGGCGACCGTGAACGACTGGCCGATGCCCAGCATCAAGCGGCTGGCGACATCGCGCCCGAACAGGTCGGTGCCCATCCAGTAGGTTCCGCTGGGACCGATCAGCCGGTCGAGGCGGTATTGCTTCAGCGGATCGTGCGGCGTCAGGCCCAGCGCGCCCAGCACCGCAATGATGAGGAACATAAGAATGATGAAGCCGCCAATCCGGCCGCTGGTGTGCGCCAACACGGCGCGCAACGCCTGCATCACCGTTCCCCCAGCCGAATGCGCGGGTCGAGCGCGGCATAGGCGAGGTCGACCAGCAGATTGACGATCATGAAGTTGAGCGCGATGAACAGGACACTGCCCTGCACCAGCGCATAATCGCGCTGCTGGATAGCATCGAGCACCAGGCGGCCAAGTCCCGGCAAGGCGTAAATCTGCTCGACGATCACCGCGCCGCCCAGCAGATAACCGAATTCGATACCGCTCAGCGTCACGACCGGGATCAGTGCGTTGGGCAGAGCGTGGCGCCAGACGACACTGCGGGCCGATGCGCCTTTGCTGCGGGCGGTGCGCACATAGTCGTCACGCAACACGTCCAACATGGCGGACCGCGATATGCGGGTGACCGCGGCGGCAAAGGCAAATCCCAGTGTCACGGCCGGCAGGATCATCTGGCCGAGATTGGCCAGTGGATCGTCCCACAGCGGCGTGTAACTGCCCATGGCGGGCAGCACGCCGAAACCGGCCGACAGGATGTAGATGAACACCAGGCCGAGCACAAAATTCGGAGTCGATTGCCCGATCATCGCGGCAACCCGCACGCCGAGGTCGGACAACTGTTCGTTATGCGTTGCGGCAAAGACGCCGGCCGGAATGCCGATGATCAACGCGATCACCATGGAGAGCAGCGCCAGTTCGAGCGTCAGTGGAAACCGTTCGAGGATCACGCCCAGCACCGGCTGGCCGTAGGTGACCGAGATGCCGAGATCGCCGCGCAACAGGTCGCTCAGCCACCGCCAGTACTGGATGTACCAAGGTTGATCGATGCCGAAATAGGCGGCCAGTGCGGCGCGCTGCTGCGGTGTCAGCAGCCCGGCTTCCGTTCCCAGCATGGCGGTAATCGAATCGCCGGGAACCAACCGGATCGCCACGAAGACAATGACCGAGACACCCAGAAGGACGAGAGGAAACGACAGCAATCGTTTCGTCAGGTAATTCATCTGGTCCTAGCTTCCTTCAGGGCGAACGGGTTCCGTGGGGTCAAATTGAAGCATTTGACCCCACCACGCTCAAGGCCGCATTGGCCGTGGTTTCTATTCCTGGACGGTGACTTCGCTGAGGCTGAACAGCGACCCTGTCGGCGACGGCTTGAAGCCGTCCACGTTGTTCTGCTGCGCGGTATATCCGTACGAGTTGTACAGCCAGATCCAGGGCGACATTTCGGTGATGTGTTTTTCGAAGTCGCTGAACACAGCCTTGCGGGCGGCCGGATCGGTTTCGGCGCGGCCCTTCTGCATCAGATCGTCGAGCGTGTCGTCGATGTAGTTGGAGACCTTCTGCAGATTGCCGGCCTTGGTCCAGTAGCGGTTGTACATGGTGAACGGATCGGCGCGACCGCCGTTGAGGGCGACCGCCATGTCGAAATCGGCGGCGAGCCACGCGTCGATATAGACGTTGAGCTCCATCATCTCGATGTCGAGGTCAATGCCGATTTCCGCCAGCTGCGCCTGGATCACCTGGGCTTCGGACGCGGCGGTCGGCGGCTCGCCCGTCGCGGCGATCACCGTCGCCTTGAAGCCGTCCGGGTAGCCGGCGTCGGCCATCAGCTGCTTGGCCTTGTCGACGTCCTGCTGGTAGCAGAACAGCTCACTGGTATCCGTGGCGTAAGCCGGGATGGTCAGCGGACCTGTCACCCGGCCCTCGCCCAGCGAGGCGGTATCGAGCACCGCCTGCCGGTCGATGGCGCAGGAGATCGCCTGGCGGACTCCCAGTTCCGTCAGCGGCTGGCGCGACGGATTGAGCTGCAGCACGTGATAGGACAGCACCGGCCGGCGATTGAGCTGCAGATTGGCCTCGCGCGGAACCAGGGTGGCGACCAGCGGGTCATTGAGCAGGGCGAAATCGATCTGCCCGGTCCGTAAACCCGCGAGAATCGCCGTCTCGTCGGGGAGCACACTGATGTCGATGCCGTCGACACCGGGCTTGCCGCCGGCCCATTCGGCGTTGGCGCTCAAGCTTGCCTTGGAGTTGGGATCCCAGTTGTCCAGCTTGAAGGGACCGGATCCGACGGTCTGAGTCCCGATGGTGCCGGCGGCGATTTCGCTGGCCGGAACCACCGCCGCGTTGACGTCGGTCATCGCCGTCAACATGGGCGTGTCCGGCTGCTTCAGTTTGAAAACGACGGTCTTGTCATCCGGTGTGTCGATCGCATCGATGGACAGGAAGTTGGCCCGTGCGACGGCGCCGGTGTCCTCGTCGAGGATGCGTTCGAAGGAAGCCTTGACGTCAGCGGCGGTCACCGGAGCGCCGTTCTGGAACTTGGCGTCGGGATCCAGGTTGAAGGTCAGCTGCAGACCGTCCGGCGAAAACGCCCAGGATTCCGCGACGGCTGGGACGATCTGCAGATCCTCGTCGAGCCGCACCAGCGGTTCGTAGACCAGTTCGAGCAGCCGCAAAGAAGGGAAAGCCGTCTGCTTGTGGGGATCGAGCCCGGTCGCGTCTTGCGCCCAGGCCATGCGCAAGGTCGCCGCCCCGGTTGGAGTGGCGATCGCCGTCATGCCGAGCATGGCAACAGCGGCCACGCCCGTGAGGATCTTGCCTGTCAGATTTGTTGTCATCGTCTTCTCCCTGTTGTTGTTCCCCTTCGGCTTGTGCGCCGATCCTATACCAGTCTTTCGCCGATGGCCCTGCGCAGGAAACCATCGGCGTCTCTGAGCGCCTTGCGAGCCTCGTCGAGCTCCATTCCGGTCATCGTTATCAGGATTGCCAGTTTGACGTCGTCTCCCGTGCGGTCGAGAGCGGTGCGTGCCTCCTGCGCCGAACATCCTGTTGCCTGCATGACGATCCTGGCAGCCCGGGCGAACAGTTTTCGGTTGCTCGGATTCACATCCACCATCAGGTTCTGGTAGCTCTTGCCGATGCGGATCATGCTGGCCGTGGTCAGCATATTGAGGACAAGTTTCTGCGCCGTGCCCGATTTCAGCCGCGTGGATCCGGTCAGCACCTCAGGGCCGACAACAGGCGATATGGCAATGTCGGCGATACCGGCAATGACGGAGGTCGGGTTGCACGACAGGGCGACCGTGGACGCCCCGACCTGCCGGGCATAGGTCAGCCCGCCGATGACATATGGCGTCCGACCGCTGACGGCGATTCCGACCACCACGTCCTCGGCCGTCAGCGCGATCTGCTGGAGGTCGTGGACGCCATTTTGCCTGCTGTCTTCGGCGCCTTCCATCGATCGTCTCAATGCATCGCTGCCACCGGCGATGAGGCCGATGACCAGATCGTCACGGACGCCGAATGTCGGCGGGCATTCGGAGGCATCAAGGACCCCGAGCCGTCCGCTGGTGCCGGCGCCCAGATAGACAAGTCGTCCGCCACTTCGGAAGGCTTCGACGATCCGGTCGACAGCGCGGGCAATGTCGGGGATGACTTTTTCGACGGCGACCGGGACGCTTTTGTCTTCGTCGTTGATCTTGCGCAGGATGTCGGCCGTGGACAGCAGGTCGATGCCCATCGTGTTGGGGTTTCGACCCTCGGACACCAGACGTTCCAGCTCCGTGATCAATCCCTGTTCGGTCATTGCCCGCCTATCTGTCCGGCATACCGGCGCGCGGCAGCCATCTGAAACGAAGTGTTAACGTTTTAGAATTTTTTATTCTCAGTGTCAATTTCGATATGGAATATAGTATTCTATCGGGATCGGAATTCAGGTTTTCCTCGGAGTCCGCTTGGCCAGGATGATGGCCCCGGAAACGGCATCACCGTCGCTCGGCTTGAGGCGTCGCCGGACGTCGGGCGCCAGCCACGGTTCGATCGAGGTGGAAAGACCGCCGAGCAGCGTCACCCGCGGCGCGCCTTTTTCGAACAGCACGCGGACAATGGTATCGATCTGCTCCGCCGCGCCCTGCACGATCCGGCGTCCGCAGGGATCGCCCTGGTCGGCGTGACGCAGCACCAGCGGCGCAAACGCCGCGTAGTCGGTGGCCGTCGAGCGGTCCATCCAGGCCACAGCCTCCGCTGCATCGCTGTCGAAACGCTGCATGACCTCATGCAGGAGTGCGGTCGCCTCAAGCCGCCCGTCGTGTGCGCGCAGAGCCAGCTGTACCGCTTTCAGCCCCAAATCGGCGCCGCTCCCCTCGTCCGAGATCGGAAATCCGTAGCCGCCAACCCGAAGGTCGCGCCCTTCGACAAAGCCGAGACCGACCGATCCGGTGCCGCTGATCACGATGGCGCCATCGCGCCCGCCATGGGCGCCGAGACAGGCGGCGACACCGTCGCTGACGAAGTCGATCGCCGCGAATGGGTGCTTGACAGCGCGAAAGGCTTCGAGCGCTCCCTTGCGGCCGATGCCCGCAAGGCCGATCCCAGCATACATGCGTGAGAACTCAGACTCCGTCACGCCGGCCTCGTCGGCCGCCGCCGCGAACGCCCGCGAGACCGAAGACCAGGCCGCCTCGACACCAAGCCTGGCGGCGGCGGGGCCGGAAAGACCCTGGCCGAGCACCCGGCCGTTGGCGTCTTCGATACGCGCTCGGCAGCCGGTCCCGCCACCATCGACGCCGAGAAACAGCCTTTGCTTGTCCGGTTCGTCTTCCATCAGACCAGTCGCTCGATCTCGGCGCCACACAGGCGCAGTTTTCGGTCGAGCTGCTCATAGCCGCGGTCCAGGTGGTATATCCGGTTGACGATGGTCTCTCCCCGCGCAACCAGACCGGCCAGCACGAGACAGACCGAGGCCCGCAGATCCGTCGCCATGACCTGCGCGCCCTTCAGCGGCGTGCCACCACGCACCAACGCCGTCGTCCCCTGCAGGGTGATGTCGGCGCCAAGCCGCATCAGTTCGGGGACGTGCATGAAGCGGTTTTCGAACACCGTCTCGCGCAGCAATGACGGACCCTCCGCACAGCACATCAAGGCCATGAACTGGGCCTGCAGGTCGGTCGGGAATCCCGGATAGGGCTCGGTGGTCATGTCCGCGGCTTTGAGCGGACCGTCGCGGCTGACCACAAGACCCCGGTCGCCGGGCCACACCTGGGCGCCCGTCGCCTCCAGCAGTTGCACAACGGAGGCGAGATGTTCGAGACGTGCGCGGCTGAGTTCCAGCTGGCCGCCGGTGATGGCCGCGGCGATCGCATAGGTGCCGGCCTCGATACGGTCCGGAATGATCTCGTGCGCCGCCGGTCGCCAGCCGCGATCGCCGTCGATGAGGATCCGGTGGGTTCCGGCCCCTTCGATATGGGCTCCCATGGCGTTGAGGCAGGCGGCGAGATCGGCCACCTCCGGCTCGCGGGCCGCGTTGAGGATCTCGGATTCGCCCCGCGCCGCCGTCGCCGCCATCATCGCCGTTTCGGTCGCTCCGACGGAGGGAGAGCTCAGGACGAGGCGGGCGCCGTTCAGTCCGCTCGGCGCCTCGGCGACAATCAGGCCGTTTTCGATGTTGACCTCGGCACCCAGCGTGGTCAGGGCCTTGAGGTGCATGTCGACCGGTCGCGCGCCGATCGCACAACCGCCCGGCAAAGAAACCCGGGCGTGGCCGAACCGGGCCAGCAGCGGCGCCAGCACGAGCACGGTCGCGCGCATGCGCCGGACCGTATCGTAGGACGTCTCGACCGACTCGGCCGCGCTGGCATCGATATGCACCGAATGCTCCGAACGATTAACGTCGGCGCCGTGCAACGCGATGACACCCAGCATGTTGGCGACATCGCTGACATCGGGCAGGTTGGTAAGCTCAAGGCCGGCGGGGCTGAGCAGCGACGCGGCGATCTGCGGCAGCGCGGCGTTCTTGGCACCGGCGATCGGTACCGCACCCTGCAGCCTGTTTCCGCCGACAATGCGCAATCGGTCCATGGTTCGCACCCGCTCGAATTGCCGGTACGGTGACCTTGCCCGCGATCGATTTCAAGGGGTGATGATAAACACCGCCAGTCTCCCGCGTCGTCAGGTGTTTTTCGGAGAGACAAGAATAGTCATACGAATCAGCGGTTTGAACACGACGGCTGGCAATCCGATTCAATCTCTCAGTGGCTGATTTCGCCGCGGGTTGCCGACGCTGCGTTGAAACCGGCAAGCTTGTCGGGGTTGCGCATGACGAGAACCTGGCGAACGCGTCCGTCGGAATCGCTGGTCAGGCTGAGGGCGGCATAAATCCGCCCATCGGCGATCATCAGCAGACCAGGCATCCCGCCGACTGACGCCACCTCAATATCGCCCAGCACCCAGTTCTTGCGCCACAGGCCGGCGAGAAAACGGGCCACGGGGTCGCTGCCGCGGATCACCTTCATGGCCGCCAGCACCTTGCCGCCACCATCCGCCCACATCTCCACATCGCGGCTGAGCAGCGCCTCGAGGGGTGCCACCTCGCCGGTGCTGACGGCTGACAGGAACGCCTCGAGCAGTCTTTCACCGGCCTCTCCCGGTGGCGTGAAGCGCTCTCGCGCCTGCCGCGCGTGTTTGCGGCCGCGGGTCACCAGCTGGCGACAGGCCGCCTCGCTGCGGCCGAGGATCTCGGCAACCCGGGCATAGTCGTAGTCGAACACGTCGCGCAGCAAAAACGCCGCGCGTTCGGCCGGGCTCAGGCGTTCCAGAACGAGCAGGAAGGCCATGGACAGCGTGTCCGCCAGATCCGACCCGTCGTCCGTGGCCGCGGCAACCGGTTCGGGGAGCCACGGGCCGACATAGTCGACCCGCGATCGTTTGGCGGCGCGCAGCGCATCGATGGCAAGCCGGGTGCAGGTGCGCACCAGCCAGGCCTCCGGGGACTTGATCGCGTCCCGGTCGGCACGCTGCCAGCGCAGGAAGGTGTCCTGCACGACGTCGTCGGCTTCGGCCGCCGTGCCCAGCATGCGATAGGCAATGCCCCACAGGCGTTGCCGCGCCGCCTCGAACGGCGCGGCCATATCGTCCGGATGGCGCATGTCAGGCACCACGGGTCCCGTGGGCGGCGACACCCAGGCGGTTCCAGGCATTGATGGCAGCCACGGACATGGTGATGGCGGCGATCTCGTCGTCGCCGAAATGCATCTCAAGATCCCGGTAGCGCCCATCGAGATCGGCCTGGCTCGACGGATCGGTCAGGGCTTCGGTCCACGCAAGCGCGGCGCGTTCGGCCTTGGTGAAATGGCCGGTGTCGCGCCACACCACGAGCGAATCAAGACGTTCGCTGGTCTCGCCGTCTTCGCGTCCCTCGCGGCTATGCATCTCGACGCAGTAGGCGCAGCCATTGATCTGCGACGCCCGCAGCTTGATCAGGTGCTTCAGCTTGGCGTCGATCGGCGAATTGTCGATGGCGGTTTCGACGTCCACCAGTCCCTTCACCAAGTCTGGTGCGGATCTGTAGATATTGAAGCGCATCTCGGTCATTCGGAATACTCCATCGGTTATTTGAGGGGCGGTCTAACCGCCTTCCGAACCCAAGACGAACTGGTCCGGCCCGTTGTGACATGCCGCAGAATTTTTATTCGTCCGGACTACTTTTTACGATCTTCAGCCACCGCACGCAGGGTTGTTGGCAAGTCGCGGCTGCTGTCGCGGGTGCGCCGCGTCTCGGACCCGAACCGTGATCCATCCAGCATGCGCATGATATCCGCCGCCGCCTGATGAAAACCGGCGGGCAGGCCGAGGGCGATGAACGTGTCGCGGATTTCCTCCATTTCGCGGATCCATCGTCCGGCATCGGCCGGCAGGCGGGGAACGGCAGCCTCGGCGCGCCGCGTCAGATCCGGTTGGCTACTGGCAAATTCGCGTAGAAACGGATCCAGAAAATCCATCTCCTCGGCCGACAGCAACGCGGCGGTCAACAGCGTGTTGACACCCTTGGTGATCGCCGCATAGCTCATCTTGAATGCGGAGGCGGTGCCGACCTGGTCTCCGAGCCAGATCGACGTGAAGGCGACGCCGTCCAGTCGGTCGAGCATGTTGGAGCGGTATCCCGACAGATACAGTCGCGGCAAGCCGCGCGCAGATGGCGGGGGTCCGACGATGCCGCCATCGACAAACGCGACACCCATGTTGTCAAAGGCGAATTCGATTTGCCGCACATGCTCCGGCGACACCGCATTGGCCTCGACGAAAACAAAGGTGTTGTTGCCTGTTCGCGCCGCGTTGGCCAGCCTACGCGCTTCGGCTTGCGCGACAGCGGGTGGCAGCACCGAAAAAATCATGTCGCAGGTCTCGGCGAGCCGGCTGTGGTCATCCACCGGCGTGATACCGGCTTCCCTTGCCCGGTCGCGACTTTCAGAACTGCGACCCGTCAGAATGGCATGAACCTTGTGACCGGAGGCAATCAGATAGCCGCCGATGGCTGCGCCCATTTCCCCGATACCCAGCAAGCCAACGTGCAAGCCGTTACCGGACATATGATCCTCCAGACGTGGCCTATTGAACTGCCAGCATCATAGGTCAGGCGAAGCCTTACCGACCAGCCCGTGTTGAGAGATTGACCGGATCCATCGGTTCAGAAGGAGAGCAGTTCCTTGACTGCCATTACGGCATCGTCGGTGTAGGCTTCGAGAAACCCGTGCCCCCACTGGGGGTAGTCGCGAATCACGGCGTTCTTCAGGACCGGCTCTATGCGCCGGGTTGCCTCGAACAGCTCGTCGCCGGGATTGAGCACCCCGATCTGGTGGTCGAGCTGCGGCACGATCTCGATAAAGCGGTCGGCATAGTCGAACGCGGCCCGGTGGCCCCATTCATAGGCCTCGCCGCCGCGCAGGTTCTCGGCCATCGATTCGGCCATCATTTCAAGCGTCTGGCCGGGACCGCTGAACTGGATGATGCGCTCCCACATGATGCGGAACCGGTTGCCTTCCCGGTCCAGCGGAATCGGCTGGAACATACTGGAGAACTCGGCCAGTTCGGCCTTGCTGAACCAGGCGGCCGAAATCATGCAGATGCGATTGACATCGTCGGGCCGTTGAAAGGCCATCTCCGCCGCCACCTTCGATCCGGTGTGGTGGCCGAGCAGGTCAACCTGGCCAAGCCGTAGCGCGTCGATCACCTGCCAGACCGACCGCGCATAGTCCTCCAAACTAACCTCCGGCTCGGCCGGCGGCAGATCGGATTCGCCGTAGCCGGGATAGTCCGGCGCCACCACCGTCCTGTCGGTGCTGGCGGCGGTCATGAAGGAGGCGAAACTGCGGCCGGATTTGGGGCTCATATGCAGGCAGACCAGCGGCGGCGCCGTCGGCCCGGTTTCGGCTTCGCTGACCCGCAGATGGATCTGGCCATACTCTCCGTCGATGAACATGCGTCGCGGCTTACCCATGCGCCCCAGCCCCAATGGTTGCAGCAACCAGATCGGCTTCTGCCGACCGCCAGTCGCTGGTGATTTTCTCTTCGTCGATCAAAGTCCGTTTCAACGTCCGCCCGCCCTGTAGCCATTGCCACACGCGCGCCCGGTAGCGTCCACAGTCCGACGTCTGGATCATTTCGTAGATCTCGACATCGTCGGCGCCGTCCTTGCGGCGAAAATGCAGCATGCAGGTGCGGTTGTGGTCGTCGAGCGGCACTTCCGCCGCCCAGCCGACGATCAGCTCATTGTCGATCCACAGCTTGCCGTCGCGGAAGGCGCAGACGAAATCGCGCCGCTCCTCGCGCCCGTCCTCCCAGATGAAATGGCTGGTCTGATGGTAAGCGCGCGCCGGATCATCGCTGACGCGGCAGGTTATGCGGGCCCGATGCTCATCGAGAAGCGCGCCATCGGCATCGACATGACGATAACTTCCTTCCCAGATGCCCTCGTTGCGGGCGATCATCGGCAGATCGCGGCGAACGCTGAAAGATGCCATTGCCCGGCCACGCCGGCTCAGTCGCCGCGGCCCAGCATGTCGGCGACGTCCTCGACGTCGGGATCGGCGCCCTCCATGCGTTCGATCTCCTGCTGCAGGATGCGCAGAATGCGGGCGATGTATTCCTGACGGGCGGCACCGCGCTCCGCCTCCGCCGCGGCATCGGGCACATAGGCGTCGATTTCGGCGGTCGACAGGACGCCCTTGGCATCGAGCAACCGCTCGATGGTGTCGAGGCGGTCGCGGGTCACGGCGAGCTCGCCGGCCACCGCCATGGTGATCGACAGCACCTTTTCGACTTCCGGATTGTCCAGGAAGAACGGCCGTTTGCCCTTGGCCTTGGCGTTGGCCAGCACGTTGACATCGAGATCTATCATCATGGTCTTATTCCACCGATCGACTGAATTGCGCTACCCACTCACCCGGCCTTGCGGGCGCCAAAGGCGTGCCAGGACGGCGAGCGTCCGTGATCTTCGGCTTCCTCCTTGAATTCGGGGAAGATCTTGGTGTCGACCTTCGCCTTGATGCCGATGGTGAACATGTCCTCGCGCTTGAACCCGGCGGCCTCGACGAGGCCGTCGATATCGATCTCGTGCATGGTGGTCCAGAACGGCTCGTTGTTGTTGAACGCGTCCCAATCGCGAATGAACTGCTCGTAGAGCGGCATGTCTTCGGTGTATTGCGGCTGTTCCACATGCAGCATGAAACCGCCCGGAGCCAGCAGCCGATAAAACTCGGCAAACATGTTGGTCATCGATTTCTTCGATGTCTCGTGCAGGAACATGGTCGTCTGCACCCAGTCGAAATAGCCGTCCTCGAAATCGAGTTGCTCGGCATTGGCCTGCATGAAGGTGATGTTGTTGACGCCCAGCGACTGCGCCCGCGCGTGGGCGTATCGCAACACCGGCTCGCCGAGATCGATGGCGATGACTTCCGCATCCGGGTAGGCCATGGCGATCGGCAGCACGTTGTGGCCGACAGTGCACCCAACATCGAGGATGCGGCGCGGCTTGAAGTCGGGGAAATGCTTCTTCATGTACTCGGCCACGGCAACGCCGCCGCCGTCGGACAGCGCGCCGAGCATGCCGGCGGTGGTCACGAACAGGCCGACATCGTAGTTGGCACCGGCCGTCACGTCGCCGTCAAAATGGCTGGTGTGGTAGCTGCCGGGCATGCAGTGGTTATCGATGCTGCCGATATAGTTCGGGATCTCCAGTTCCGGGTCGAGCACCAGCCGCGATTCGGCGGATTTCGACAGCGCGGCCGCCTTCTCCGCCAGACTGCCGGCCTGCCGCAGGACAACCGAGCGGCCGGCCTGCTGCCGCATTTCCATCGTGTTGCGGCGCAGTGCGCTCCAGAACTGGTGGAAGGAATCGGCGTTCATCGCGCGACGGATTTCGTGCCGGGACTGAGGATCGCGACCAAGCTGTTTCTTCAGGGACGGTTCGACCCGCGTGTCAAAGGCCAGTTTGTTGCCGGGAGATAGGACGGTCCCGATATGCTTGTTCAGGCTGGCCAGAAAATTGAAGCGGGCCACTTCGTCATGCGTGACTTCCGGGAACACGTCATGACGTCCGACATGATCCCAACTCGGCGGCGGCGTTACGGCGGAGCTCATCGGCGCTATCCCTTAAATGTTATAATGCTATAACGTTATCGCATTTGTGGCGGGGCCGCAAGTTGCAACCGCGAATATCCGGCTCAATCTTCGATCGCGATCACCTCGATCCGCTCGCCGGCGGCGCCAAGGCCGCTCGACACAAGCGCGCCTTCATAAGGCGCGTCGGCCGGACGCGCCGAAAGGAAGCCGTCGAGTTCGTGTTTGCGGGCGTGGTAGGAGATGATGGCGATGCCTGGCGGGATTTCTCCGTCGGCACAGGGCCGTTTTGACGCCATTGACGGGTACTGGTCGATTTCGTTGATCACCTTGCGGCCCTGGGCGATCATCGACAGGCGGTGCGACGTGTCGGCCGGCAGGCCGAACGCGTTGTTGAGGATCGAGTAGGCGATGTCGTAGGTGTTGCCGCGCTGCCAGTCGAAGCTTTCCTGGTAGAATTGCAGCGACCGGTCCATGTCCGGCGAGCCGAGCACGCAGATGAAGATCTTGTCGATAGCCGACTGGGCCTTCGGCAGATCGAAGTTCGGCAGGTTGCTGTCGACCTGATTGAGGTAGACGATCTCGCCCGAAGGGCCCAAGACCTGCATCGGGATAAAGGCGTCGGAAAAGTCCAGCGGCTTCGGTTCGCCGATGATCTCGAACTGCGAGCCGCGGACTTTCTCCGCCAGGCCGTAGACGTCCTGCACCGTGATCTCGATGGCGCTCCAGCCCCACTGGCGGGCCGGCTCAACACCCTCGACCGGACTGCCTTCGACGAACCTGATGAGGACCGGATTGCCGCTTTCCGGCAGCATGGTCACGAACCGCCGGCCGGCCATGGCGGGCGCCTGCCAGAGCGCTGCCAGGTCCGGCGAGATCACCCCGCTCTGATGTTCCCGATAGTTCAGCATATCGGCGTAAAGCCCGGTCGAACGGTCAAGTTCGGCCGTGTTGATGGTTGCCATGGCGATGTCGCCATCGGCCACGCTCGAATCGCGTTTCCAGATCATGTCGTTTCCCGTTTACTCGAATGCGCCGACTTCCTTGGTCGCCCACATACGTGTGGAACTGTCGGCATCGACCCGGGCCAGACGCATATTCAGCTGGTAGACATCCGGCCGATAGAGGACTTCGATATACTGCACCGCCACGTCGTTGGTGTCGTGCACCACGCGATTGACCTTCAGGAGCGGTGCGCCCTGCGGCACGCTGAGGATCACCGAGGTCAGCGCGTCGGCGGCGACGGCCGAGACCGACTGCTCGGCATCGGCGATGGTCCGTCCCGATTGCTCGATCAAGGACAGGATCGGCTGATCGGTCAGGTCGCCACGGCTGAACGAGCGGCCGATATCCTCGGGTATGTAGGTGACGATGTAGGAGAACGGCTTGTCGTCCTTGGAGCGGCGACGCTCAGCCTTTTGCACGATAGTGCCGGGCTCCAGCCCCAACGCATCGGCGACATAGGCCGGAACGGCCTCGTAGTCGAACGCCAGCACCTCCACGGTCGTCGTCGCGCCGATGGCGATCAGGTTTTCCATCAGCCCGGAAAAGTCGGCCGAAACGTTGGAACGCGGCATCGTGTAACTGACGATCGTGCCGCGGCCGCGTTCGCGGGTCACCAGGCCTTCCTTCGCCAGCTCGTCCATGGCGCGCTTGGCGGTGATCCGCGATACGCCATAAGTCTTTTCCTGGATGCTCTCGCTCGGCAGCTTGTCCCCGTTCACTAGGCTGCCCGACAGGATGCGCTGCTTATAGAGCAGATAGATCTGGTAGTAGAGCGGCGTCGGATTGCTCGAATCGAGATTGGTATCCGTCGACAGTGCGGTGTCGGCCTTCGGCGTCTGCGACAGCGTCGAGCCGCGGCCGTTGGTCTGGGTGGATTCGGGATTGGAAGTCATGGGCGCATAGGTTCCCGCGTTGTCGATTCCGCCCTGCCCCGATCCGCCACGCCGTTTCCGGTCCCCAGAATAGCGGCCAGCCAGTCCCGACGGTTGACCGGCAGGTCGTGCCACTCCACGGGCGGACGACGATCGTCGAGCAGCCGTTCGGCGCCGGGCGAATCGTGCAGGTGCAGGCGATTATCGCGTAAATCGAAGGCTTTCGCACGGGCGGCCAGGCTGCGCAGGTCATCTTGCAGCGCATCTCCGCGCATCATCCAGGCGGTGTGTTCCCGGTGCAGCACCGGAAGATCGAGTTCGGCCAGCCGCTGAATCCGGGTCGCCGCCGACGGCAGGTCGGGCCGGCTGTAGAGAAGGCGGTCGCGCAGGAAGCCCCAGCTACGATGCAGATGCTCGCCATAGGCCGAAGGCGCCATCGAAGGGTAGTGCCAGCGCACCGACTCTTCGCCCAGCAAGTCCGGCCTGACCAGGTGGCACGCCGCAATGCGATCCGGCACACGCTCCAACATGTCTATCGCCAGCGCGGCTGAGGCACCGAATGACACCAGCGACACCGGTTCCGCCAAGTCGTCCAGCAGATCGTGCAACGCCGTTCGGGCCGCGGCAAACCAGTCATCTTCCGTCGGTGCGGTGCTGCCGCCGTAACCGGGCAGGTCCGGAATCACAAACCGCTGTGCCGCGCCGCCGGTCAACAGCGATTGCATTACGGTGTGATCGCCCGGCAGATCGTGCAACAGAACAACAGGCGGTCCTATCGAAATTTCGTCCGGCTCTTCAACAACAACATGCAGTTCTGCACCGGATCCCGTTGAAAGAAATCCACTTCCCTGATCTGTGGATTGCGGTCGACGAGGCCAACCGCCAGCGGCGGCGCGCCCGGCCGCCATCGCGGTAACGGTCTCGATATTCGCCAAACGATCGGCGCCGAGCCTCAGAATGTCGACGTTGTCGCCAAATCCCTGAAGCCGATCCACGTGGTGTTTCAGAATGCTTGCCTGGGAGCGGACGACAGTCACCGGGGTGGTGATCCCGACAAGGCTGTCGGGGCTGGAATAGCGGAAAGCCGCCCGGTAAGCGGTATCCCAGCTTTCCAGGGCGAAAGCATGCATGCAGCACAGCTGGTGGACGGCTTCCGGCGGCGCGATGTCGAGATGCGTGCGCGCTCGTTCGGTTCGTTCGAACCACGGATAGAACAGCGAGACATCCCGGTTGAACTGAAACAGCGTCGCCAAATGACTGCCGTCCCAGCGCGGCGAGACATCGCAGAAATAGGAGTCGAAAATGCCCGATTTTTCTTCCGGTCGAGACGCGGTGAAGCTCTCCAGTATGGTGTGTTCGGCGAATTCGGGAAACTGTCTGGCGATTTCCTGGGCGATGTAGGCGCCCGTTGCCAACGCCCAGATCGTGGCGCGCTGAATGCCGTTCTCACGCAGAATGTGGACGATGTGCCGGGCGTAATCCGCGCAGTCGGGCTCACTTTTGTCCAGCCGGTCGGAGAACCCCAGCCCGGGCAGATCCATCGCCACCACGGTGAACCGATCGCGGGCGATTTCGATGTGGTTGGCGAATATGTCGGCAGTCAGGGGCGACGGATGCAGCAGCAGCAATACCGGTCCGGAACCGTCGACGATGCAACGGATTTTCGATGCTCCCGATCGGAGATAGCACTGCGGCATCAGGGGCCCCGTTGGCGATTTGCGGCTTGCATCGCACGCCGATCACCGGCATTATAGGAAATGTTATGTTGATATGTCTATAATTCATTTCCATGCCCGCTTACATGATCATCACCGCCAGGATCACCGATGCCGCGCGCTTTATCGAATACGCGAAGCAGGCGGCCGCACTGGTGCAGGAAATGGGCGGCCAATATCTGCTTGTCCGTCCCCGCCAGGCCGAAACGCTGGAAGGCGATTGGGATGAAGAGGAGAAGCTGGTGATTTCGCGGTGGCCGGATGCCGAAACGGCACGCGCCTTCTGGAATTCGGATCGCTATCGCGACATCAAGCGGCTGCGTGACGGGGCGGCCAAGGTCACGGTACGGCTCTACGACATGGGATAGATTCAGGTGAGCGCGCGATGAAAGCCAACGATCCGCTACGGATCCCGGTCCGCAATCCTCGCACCGGCAGGACTGATTATGATTTCCAAGCGGCCAGCGCCGAGGATATCGCCGGCGTCGCGGCACGGCTGCGCGGCAACCAGCCGGCATGGGCGGCACGGCCACTGGACGAGCGTACTGAAATCCTGCTGGTGTTCGCCGATGCCATCGAGACGAAGCACGAAAAGCTGCTGCAGGCCCTGGCGACGGACACCGGGCGCACAACGCTGTCGAAAATCGAGATCGACGGCGTGGTCGGCATGCTGCGCCGATGGGCCGGCGTGGCGCCGGGTATTCTGCAGGAACAGGCCGGACGCAGCCAGAGCCTGCCGAGCGTCGCTATCGAAACGACCGGAATTCCACGCGGCCTGGTGGGCGTCATCTCGCCGTGGAACTTTCCGCTTCTGTTGTCCTTTATCGATACGGTGCCGGCGCTCTATGCCGGCTGCGCTGCGTTGATCAAACCGAGCGAGGTGACACCGCGTTTTGTCGAACCGCTGCGCGCGCTGATCGCCGATGTGCCGGGCCTCGGCGACGTTCTCGACATTGTCCTCGGAGACGGCGCGACCGGCGCTGCGCTGGTCGAGCAGGCCGACATGATCTGCTTCACCGGCTCCGTCGCCACCGGCCGCAAGGTGGCCGCGTCCTGTGCCGCCACCTTCATTCCCTGCTCGCTCGAACTCGGCGGCAAGGACCCGGTGATCGTGCGCCACGACGCCGACATCGAGCGTGCCGCGACGGCCATAGTGCGCAGCGCCACAGGCGCCACCGGACAGGGGTGCCAGTCGGTGGAACGCATCTATGTGCACGAGGCGGTGCACGACGCACTCGTCGCGGCTCTGATCGAAGCTGCGGAGACCGCTAAACTCAGCTATCCGGACGCCGCCGGCGGCACAATCGGGCCGTTTATCTTCGCCAGGCAGGCGGAGATCGTGGAGGCGCAGATCGACGATGCGGTGCAGCACGGCGCCCGTCTGCACTGCGGCGGCGAGGTGCTGATCGAAGGCGGCGGCCGCTGGATGCTGCCGACGGTTCTCACCGGTGTCGATAACGGTATGCGCATTATGCGTGAGGAGACCTTCGGACCGGTCATCCCGATCGTCGCCTTCGCCGATGACGAGGAGGCGGTGCGTCTGGCCAATGACAGCGAGTTCGGACTGAGCGGCGCCGTGTTCAGCGCCGACATGGATGCGGCAAAGAGTGTGGCCCGGCGCATCAAAGGTGGGGCCATCTCCATCAACGACGCCGGACTGACGAGCTTCGTTTATGACGCCACCAAGGACAGCTACAACTTCTCGGGTCTCGGCCCCAGCCGCAGCGGCACCCAGGCCATGACCCGCTTCCTGCGCAACCAGTCGCTGCTGATCAACGAAGCACCACCGATCCCGCTCGCCGCCTATGCGGAGAAGCCGGCCGATTCCTCGTAAGACTTGAACCAAATGCCGTTTGATGACGAGAAATACAGGCGAAAGCGTCTCTGGATGGACGTCGGTGGAAAGGAGTATCCCAATCCGCCCTCAATCCTTCCTCGGGGTCCTGCGTATCGGGTCGCGCATGCCTGCTTTGCCTGTCGAAAGAGCTACAAAATCGGGGTTGATTGCGTCAACTATGTCGAAGACCACCCGTGTCCGCAGTGCGGACAAACCTTGCACTACATGGGAAGGTCGTTCAAAGCCCCGAAGCAATCCGACAACAAACAATGGCAGAAAGTCAAAAGACTGCTCGAAGCGGGATTTCTGTTTTTCAGTTATCGACGTTTTCCAGACGCGGAGCCCTTACCCGCCGAATTAAAGGACGTCGATGACTTCATTGAAAGAAATCCCAATCATCCCATGCGCATAAAACACTAGGAGAACGGGAACACTGGGCGACGCTTTTCAAGGAAGGCGGTCATGCCCTCTTCGAGATCTTCGCCCTCGAACGCGTCCGCAAAGGCCGCACGCGAAGCGTCGTCGTCGGTTGTCGCACCGTTGATGACCTGATGCAGATTGGTCTTGATGGCGCGCAGTGAGTATTGCGACAGACCGCGCAACCGTTCAACAAGATCACCGAGAGACGCATCCAGTTCGGCGGCGTCCGCGTGAACCTCGTCGACCAGCCCGCACGCTTTGGCCTTTTCGGCGTCCAATATTTCGGTCCCCATCAACAATCGGCGTGCGGTCGGCAAACCCACCGTGCGTACCAGCGTGTTGAGGTCCTCGATGGCGTAGGACAGGCCGAGACGCGCCGGGGTGATGGCGAAACGGCAGGGAACTGCCGCCAGTCGAAAATCGCAGGCGAGCGCGAGCAGCGTGCCGCCGCCGAAACAGTCGCCCTGAATGCGGGCGATCGTCGGCCGCGCCAGGGTTTGCAGCGCCCGGGTGGCGGAGCGGATGAGTTCTGCATTGGCCTCCGATTTCGTGCGGTCATGCCGGAAGCTGTCGAATTCCGATATGTCGGCGCCGGCACAGAAGGCTCCGGCGCTGCTCGATTTGACAACAACCACACGGATGTCCCGGTTCTCGGCGATCTCGCCACACAGATCGATCAGCCGTTGCCACATCGCCGCATTGAAGGCATTGCGCTTGTCCGGCCGGTCGATAACGATGTCGGCGCGCGCGTCCGACGCCTCGAGGCGAAGGTTGCCGGTCATCGATGCCTCCCTGTCTGCGTTTTGGTGTCGTTTGGGCTCAACGGACGGCAACATCCGGCAGCGACTCGCGCCAACCGAGCGGCAGGCCGGCGTCGGTGACGAAGCCGTAGATCGGCTCGTCGGGCAGGCCCTCGCGCAGGATCTCACGCACCGTCACCAGCCGATCGAGATCAATCCCGGTCCGGTAGCCCATCGCCTCCAGCATGAATACCAGGTCCTCGGTCACGATATTGCCGCTGGCGCCGGGCGCGAACGGGCAGCCGCCCAGTCCGCCAAGCGAGGAATCCAGTGTGGTGATGCCCTCCTCCAACGCCGCCGCGGCATTGGCGAGACCGAGACCGCGGGTATTGTGAAGGTGCACGCCGGTCAGCTTGTCGGCACCGACGGCTCGATGGACCGCACGGATGCGCTCGCGGATCATCTTCGGATTGGCGTAGCCCGTGGTATCGGACAGACCGACCTCTTCGGCCCCGGCGTCGAGCAGTTGTTCGGCGAGGGAAACGACAACGTGCAAGGGGACATGCCCTTCGATGGTGCATCCGAACGCGGTGGCGATGCCCGCCTCGAAATAGGGTCGGTTGGGGGCATCCACCGCATCCACCAGTTCCCGGATATGGCGCACTTCATCGAGCATCTGGGCGTGTGTGCGGCGCACATTGGCCTGTGAATGGGTTTCGCTGGCTGAGACCGGGATCGAAATCTTATGCGCTCCGGCGGCGATCGCCGCCTTTGCTCCATAGGCATTGGGCACCAGGGTGGCGATACGGAGACCCGGAAGATCGCGGGCAAATTTGACCAGGTCCGCGGTGTCCGCCATTTGCGGAAGGAGCTTGTAATTGACGAACGATCCAACCTCGATTTCCTGCACGCCGGCTGCTGCCTCGGCTTCGATCCAACGCTTCTTGGTTTCCAAATCAAGAATGGTATCAATGCTTTGCAGGCCGTCTCGCGGTCCGACCTCACTCACCAGTACGTCGATGTCCACCGAAAAGGTTCCTTGTTGCAAAATGTGGTATTGATATATTATTATATCATTTCTATAGTCCTGCCAACCGCCGAATTCTGCATCGAGTCAGAGCGGCACTGTGATGGCGTCGGACGGAGCAACGGTACGGTCGAACATGCAGTTTCTGGACGGTGTCAAGGTCATAGAGTTTTCACACATGGTCATGGGCCCATCGGCGGGCATGATCCTCGCCGATCTCGGTGCGCATGTCGTGAAGATCGAGCCGATCGGCGGTGACAAAACCCGCCGGCTGCCTGGCTCCGGCGCCGGCTATTTCGCCATGTTCAGCCGAAACAAGCAGAGTATCTGCGTCGATATCAAGAGCCCGGAAGGGGCGGAGGTGGTGCAGGATCTGCTGCGCGACGCCGACGTGATGATCGAAAATTTCCGGCCCGGCGCCCTGGCCCGGCTGGGGCTCGACTACGATGCGGTCCGCAAAATCAATCCGCGGATCATCTATCAGTCGTCAAAGGGTTTTTTGAGCGGACCCTACGAGAACCGCACGGCGCTGGACGAAGTTGCGCAGATGATGGGCGGGCTCGCCTATATGACCGGGCCTGAGAACCGGCCGTTGCGGGCCGGGTCTTCGGTCGTCGATATTACCGGCGGCATGTTTGGCGTGATCGGCATCCTGGCTGCCCTGCAGCGCCGCCACCGGACCGGCGAAGGTGCGCATGTGACGTCGGCGCTCTACGAGACCACGGCTTTCCTGGTCGGCCAGCATATCGCCCAGCATGCGGTCACCGGCGTGGCCGCCAAGCCGATGCCGTCCCGCGTATCGGCATGGGCCATATACGACGTCTTCGACGCCAGCGACGGACAGGTCTTCGTCGGGGTCGTCAGCGATACACAGTGGCGCCAGTTCTGCGAGGTTTTTGGTCTCGCCGACTGGGCCGCCGATCCATTGCTCGCGGCCAACAGCGACCGTGTCGAGCGCCGCCCGGATATACTGCCGAGGCTGCGCGACCTGTTCGGCGGCATGACGTCGGACGACCTCCAGAAAAAGCTCGCCCTGGCCGGGTTGCCCTTCGCGCCGATCAAGCGGCCGGAAGACCTGGCGGAAGACGTGCATTTATCGCATGGCGGGTTCCACACGCTTACCCTTCCCGGTTCCGACCAGCAGGTGGAGCTTCCCAAACTGCCGATCGAGATCGACGGCGATCGTGGTGACGTCCGTCACGACCTGCCTGATATCGGCGAAGACAGCGACCGCATCCTGGCGGATCTCGGTTACTCCGAGGAAAAGATAAACCACCTGAAAGCCATCGGGGCCATCGCATGACGCAGAGCGGCGGCCAGACAATCTTCGACAAGCTGCTGGCGGCGCACGAGGTCCGGCGCTTCGACGACGGCTCATCTCTCGTCCTGATCGACCGGATCATGCTGCATGAGCGGACCGGGGCCGTTGCTCTTTCCAACATGCGAGCCGAAAACCGGACGATCATGGCGCCGGAATCGGTGTTCTGCACCATCGATCACATCGTCGACACCACGCCGGGACGCATACACCGCTCGCGCATGCCGGGCGGCGAAGTGTTCATCGACGCGTTGCGTGAGCAGGCCCAGGCCTTCGGCCTGACCCTGTTCGACACCGACGATCCGCGCCAGGGCATTGTTCATGTCATCGCTCCGGAACAGGGCATCGCCCTGCCCGGCCTGTCGTTTGTCTGTCCGGACAGCCACACCTGCACGCTTGGCGGTCTCGGCGCCTTCGCCTGGGGAATCGGCACGAGCGACTGCGAGCACGCGCTGGTCAGCCGAACCCTGCGGATCGGTCCGTTCAAGCAGATGCGTGTCAATCTCACCGGAAAGCCGCCAGAATGGCTGACGGCCAAGGACATCATCATCCACCTGATCAGCCGCCACTCCGCCTCGGGCGCCAAGGGCTATATGATCGAGTTCGCCGGCGAGGCGGTGCGCCGCATGGATATCGAAGCACGGCTGACGCTGTGCAACATGGCCATCGAATTCGGCGCCTTCACCGGGATCGTGGCACCGGACGCCAAGACAATCCAATATGTCACCGGCCGCCCTTACGCGCCGACGCCTGACACGCAGGAAGCGGCCGAAGCATATTGGGCCTCACTGCGCAGCGACGACCACTGCACGTTCGATCGCGAAATCACCCTCGATACCAGCGAGCTCAGCCCGATCGTCACCTGGGGCACCAGCCCGGAGCACGCCGTGCCGATCGACAGTCCGGTGCCGTCCGGCGAAACCGGCGATCAATCGCACGCCAGGGCGCTGGCCTATATGGGGCTCGAACCCGGAACGCAATTGACAGACCTGCCGGTCGATGCGGCGTTCATCGGATCCTGCACCAACAGCCGGTTGTCCGATCTGCGCCGCGCGGCCCGCATGCTGGAGGGCCGCACGGTCGCTTCCGGTGTCAAGGCCGTCTGTGTGCCGGGGTCGACCCAGGTCCGGCGGGCAGCCGAAGCGGAAGGGCTTGACCGGATCTTCCGCGCCGCCGGCTTCGAATGGCGCGAGGCCGGTTGCGCGATGTGCTTCTACGCCGGCGGTGAGACCTTCGGTGACAGCGCCCGGGTGATTTCATCGACCAACAGGAACTTCGAAGGTCGCCAGGGGCCGGGCGTGCGCACCCATATCGCCAGTCCCGAGACGGTTGCGCTGTCGGCCGTCAACGGTCGCATCAGCAATCCCGCGGAGTTCGAAGCAACGCCTCAACAATCGGCGATAGGGGCGATGTGATGGAGAAGTTCACCCGCCATGAGGGCCTCGCCATGCCGATGCTCGCGGACAATGTGAATACCGACCAGATCATCCCGTCGCGCGAGATGAAACGGGTCTCGAAAGAGGGGCTGGGCGACGGTCTGTTCGCCAATCTGCGTTACGCCGATGCGGCATTGGGCGGACGCACGCCGAACGAGGAATTCGTGCTCAACGATGCGCGCTATCGCGATGCCACGATCCTGCTCTCAGGGGCCAATTTCGGCTGTGGCTCGTCGCGTGAGCATGCCGTCTGGGCACTGCACGAATACGGATTTCGGGCGATCATCGCCGAGAGCTTCAGCACAATCTTTTACGAGAACTGCATTGCCAACGGCGTTCTGCCGGTGGTGCTCGCACGCGAGGACATTCGCCGCATTGCGGAAGCGGTCGAGGCTACGGAGGCGCCGCGCCTTATCATCGATCTGCATCAGAAATCCATCGACACCCCGACCGGGTCGCTGTCCTTCGATCTCGAGGAAGCCAAACGCGAACTGCTGATCGGCGGTCTGAAGCCCATCGATGTGGTTATGCAACACCGCGACGACATCGAGCGTTTCGTGTCGACGGATCGCAGGCTGCGCCCCTGGGCCTATGACCTGCCGGATGTGAAAGCGAAGGAATTGACATGAACCGTCGAAGCAGGAGAGGACGAGCCTGATGGATCCGGTCCTGCTGTCCGTCCTGCAGGGGCGTCTGGAACAGATCGCCGACGAGATGGATGCCACCCTGTTCAAGGCGGCGTTCAATCCGATTATCGCCGAAGCCCACGACGCCAGCCACGGATTCTACGACGCCGAATCCGGCGACACCTTGGTTCAGGGCAAGCTCGGGCTGCCCATCTTTGTCGGTGCGATGTCTTTTGCCGTGCGGGCGGTCATCGCCCATACGCGCAAACATGGCGCGCCCGCCGAGGGCGACGTGTTCATCTTCAACGATCCCTATGACGGCGGCACCCATCTCAACGATTTCAAGCTGGTCCAGCCGGTGTTTTCGAACGGCAGGGTGTTCTGCTACATGGCCTCGGTCGGCCACTGGCACGATGTGGGCGGCAACGTGCCGGGGAATTACAATCCGGCCGCCACCGAGATCTTCCAGGAAGGCGTGCTCATCCCGCCGGTTCAGTTGATCAAGGCCGGCGAAATCCAGCAGGACATCATCGACATCCTGGCGGCCAACACCCGCCTGCCCCTGTCGCAATATGGCGACCTGCATGGCCAGATTGCCGCGCTCAATCTCGGCGAAGAGCGCCTGCACGACCTGATCGCCCATTATGGCGACGAAACGATCCGTGGCGTGTTCGGCGAACTTCGGGACCGTACGGCCCGACAGATGCGTCAACACATCGGCGCGCTGCCGGACGGCACCTACCACGCGGTCGATCATCTCGACAATGACGGTATCGACGACAGCGCGTTGGACATCGCCGTCGCCATCACCGTCGACGGCCAGTCGATAACCCTCGATTTCACCGGCACATCCGACGCCTGCGCCGGGCCCGTTAATATCTCCCGGGCAACAGCGGAGGCGTCGGTCTATGTGGCCCTGAAGCATGTGTTTCGCGATGTCGCCGCCAATGCCGGGGTGCTCGACCCGGTGCGGATCCGCATCCCGGACGGCAGCCTGATGGCCGCAACGGCCCCCAGACCGGTCGGCGGCTACACCGAAACGATCCTGCGGGTGATCGACGTGATTTTCGTGGCCCTGTCCAAGGCAGCACCGCAGGCCCTGAACGCCTGCGCCTACGGGACCATCAATGCCCTGTCGGTCGCCGGCCATCGCGACGACGGCTCGCGCTGGGTGATGTTCTCGTTTTTCGGCGGCGGCCATGGCGGTCATCCGGAGGGCGACGGCCTGTCGCACGGCAACGCCCCGATCTCGATGGCGACGATCCCGCCCGTGGAGATTCTCGAATCGCGCTACCCTGTGCGCTTCACCCAATGGGCGCTGCGCGGCGATTCCGGCGGACCCGGCGAGTTTCGCGGCGGGCTCGGCGGCCTATACGAAATGGAATTCATGAATGACGCCACCGGCTTCCTGTTCGGGGAACGGGGCAAATACGCGCCGCAGCCGATTTCCGGTGGCAGAGCCGGTGCGCTCAACGTGTTCTCCTATGACACCGGCGATGAAATAGGCGGGTTTTCCGCCCGCCCGCCGATGGTCTCCAAAATCACCGGCATCAAACTGCAGAAACATCAGCGCGTTCGCCTCGAGTCGCCGGGCGGAGGCGGTTGCGGCGATCCGCGAAAGCGGGCGCCGGAACGGGTGCTCGCCGATGTGCGCAACGGCTTCGTTTCGGTCGAAAGTGCCCGCGGCGACTACGGCGTTGTGATTGTCGATGACCAGGTCGACGAGGCGGCAACGCGAGCCCTGCGGGAGGCAGCGGAAGCATGAGCACCGTGGCATCCTCACAGCGCAACATGCTTGTCGGCATCGACGTCGGTGGCACCTTCACCGATATCTTTGTCATCGATCAGCACAACGGCACCTGTTCGGTGCACAAGGTTCCCTCGACACGCGGCCGTGAGGCGGACGGTTTCATCAACGGCGTATCGACCGGAGTCGAGGATCTGTCGCAGATCGCAGCGGTCATCCACGGGACGACGATCGGTACCAATGCCCTGCTCGAACGCAAAGGGGCGAAAACCGGGCTGGTGACGACCGAGGGGTTTCGCGACGTACTGCAGATGCGCCGCCGCGACCGTCCGACGACCTGGGGCCTGCGCGGCCAGTACGAGCCGGTCGTTTCGCGTTCCATGAGCCTGGAGGTGCCGGAACGCGTGCTGGCCGACGGCACTGTGCACACGCCTCTGGATGAAGTGGCGCTGCGTCGCGCCCTCGAAGAGCTGATGGCCGACGGCGCGCAATCGCTGGCCCTGGTGTTCATCAACGCCTACGCCAATCCGCAGAACGAGCAGCGGGCGCGGTCGGTGTTGGAAGCGGTGTGGCCGAATGAGCACTTCTCCATCTCGTCAGAATTGCTGCCCGAGATCCGCGAGTTCGAACGGGCCTCCACCACCGCTCTCAACGCCTATCTGCAACCGGTCGTCGGCGACTATCTCAACACGCTCGACCGGCGGCTCGCCGATGGCGGATTTGCCGGCGAGTTTTTGATCGTACAGTCGAATGGCGGGCTGATAACGTCGCAGGAGGCGGCGCGATTGCCGGTGCGAACCGCGCTGTCCGGACCGGCGGCCGGGGTCTTTGCGTCCGCCTATCTCGCGAGCCAGTCCGGTTTCGACAACATCATCACCTGCGACATGGGCGGCACCAGTTTTGACATCTCGGTCGTCGCCGATGGCCAGGCGGCGCTGTCCTCACAGACGTCGGTCGATTTCGGCCTGGTCATTCGCACGCCGATGATCGAAATCACCACGATCGGCGCCGGCGGCGGCTCCATCGCCTCGATCGATGCCGGGGGCCTGATCCGCATCGGACCGGAAAGCGCCGGCTCGGTGCCGGGCCCTGTCTGCTACGGCCGCGGCAACGACCGGCCGACCGTCACCGACGCCAATGTGGTGCTCGGCCGCATCAATGCCGAACAACCGATCGGCGGACAACTCGAACGGCTCGATAGTGACGCCGCCGCGGCGGCCATTCAAAAACACATCGGCGACCCGCTTGGCATGTCGGCACTGGCGGCGGCGGAAGCCATTATCGAGGTCGCCAATGCGCGCATGGCCGGCGCCATCCGGCTGGTATCGATCGAGCGCGGTCACGACCCGCGGCAGTTTGCGGCCATGCCGTTTGGCGGCGGCGGTGCCCTGCATGCCTGCGCCCTGGTGCGCGAGATCGGTCTCGGTCGTGCCCTGGTGCCGCGCTATCCGGGCATCGTCTCGGCGCTCGGCTGCGTCATCGCCGACATGCGGCAGGACTTCGTGCGGACCGTCAATCGCCCGCTGGCGGACGCCGACGAATCGCAGCTGGCGGACGCGGTTCGCGATTTCTGCGAAACCGGCACACAACGACTTACGGAGTCGGAAGCGCATTTCTCGTCGATCGAAAGCCGCGTCACGCTCGACATGCTCTACACCGGCCAGACTCACACGGTCGAAGTGCCGCTCGACGCGGAGCTGGCGGCAACATTCAATCGGCAGGAGGTCCTTGCGGCGTTCGAACAGCGCTACCGCGAGGCCTACGGCCGGGTGCTTGAACAGGTCGAACCGGTCATCGTCAATCTGCGCACCGCCGTCATCGGCCGGCGTCCGAAGTTCGATCCGCGGGTGCTGGCTCCCGCCCATGGCCTGACCGTTGAGGGCGCCTATGCCGGCGCGCGCCCGGTGCACTTCGCCGGCGCACAGCATGAAACGCATGTCTACCGGCGCCTCGATCTGCCGGTCGGTGCCATCATCCATGGTCCGGCGGTGCTTGAACAACCCGATACGACGATCTGGATCGAGCCCGGGTTCAAGACACGGGTCGATGAACTTGGCAATCTCGTCGTGACGCGGGAGGAGCCGGCATGACCGTTTCCCTCCTGCCGGATCGCGGCCGGGTCGCATTGCTGATCGTCGACATGCAGAACGACTTCCTGCATCCCGAGGGCGCTTACGGCCGGGCCGGACAGACCAGCCCGGAGATCGCCGCGCTCACCGACCGGCTGGTGCCTGTCGCCGACGCTGTGCGCGCCGTCGGCGGGTGGATCGTATCGACCCAGTTCACACTCGTTCCGGCGAAGGGCGGCGAGCCGCTGATCTCGCCGCATCTGAAGGCGCTACGGCCGTTTCTGACGCGCGGCGACTTTTGTCCCGGCGCCTTCGGCCACCAGCTGGTCGATGCGCTGGCACCGGCGGACTTGACGGTCGAAAAGGTCGCCTATTCAGCGTTTTACATGACCCGGCTCGAGTGGCTGCTGCGCAAATGCGGCATCGAGCAGCTGATCGTCTGCGGCATCGTCACCAATGGCGGCGTCGCCTCGACACTGCGCGACGCCCATGTCCGGGATTTCAACACGGTGCTTTTGTCAGACGGCACCGGTGCCTTCGACCGCGAGACCCATGACAACACCCTCAAGGTGCTGGGCACGCTGTCGCAAGTGGCAACATGCGGGCAGATAACGGACGCCCTTCGGGACGCGTAAAAACAGGGGAAGACGATGAGGCGGTTTCTGGAATACGTCGCAATGCTGGAAAAGCTGGTCATCCTCGTCGCCTTCACCATCATGGCCCTGATCCTGGTGATCGACGTCATCGGCCGCGAGATCATCTCCACCGGTATTGTCGGCGCCGGACGCATGTCGGTGCTGCCACTTGCCATCATGGCGTTCTTCGCCATCGGCCTGTCCTCGCAGAACGATTCCCACTTGCGGGCGCGGGTGTTCGACAAGATCATCCCATCGCGCTTCGATCCGGTGATGAACGTGGTCCAGGATCTGATCACGGCGGCCTTTTGCGCGCTCGTCGCCTATTCGGCGTTTCTGCTGGTGCTCGAATCCATCGAATATGAGGAAAAGACCCGGCTTCTGGGATGGGACCTCTGGCCGTTCCAGCTGAGTTTCGTGCTGGCCTTCGCCATCGCCGCCATGCGCCACCTGATTTTCGCGCTGGTGCCGTTCGCCCGGCCGACGGTCGTCATCGACGTCGAATCCGGGATGGTGGAAAACCGTGAGGAAGCCACGACGGCGACCAGCAGCGGGGAGGTGCGGTCATGAACGCCGCCATCATGATTGGCGGCGCGTTGACGCTGCTGGTCCTGCGCCAACCGATCTATGTCGTCGTCGGCGCCATTGCCTTCTATTGCTACGTCGTCCTGGCGGACAACCCGGTCACCTATCTGACCGCCGACATCTGGTCGGCGATCAACCAGGAGGTGCTGGTTTCCATCCCGCTGTTCATCGCCGCCGGAAACGTCATGTCGGCCGGCTCGATCACCAAGCGGCTGGTCAATGTCATACGGGAACTGATGGCGCCGATCCCGGGCGGGCTCGCCGTCGCCACGGTGATTGCCTGCGCCGTCTTTTCGGCCATCTCCGGCTCCTCGACGGTTACGCTGCTGGCGGTCGGTTCGATCATGTATCCGGTGCTGCTGCAGGAAGGCTATTCCAAGCGTTTCGCGCTCGGCGCGCTGTGTGCCGCCGGCACGCTCGGCATCATCGTACCGCCGTCGATCCCGATGATCCTCTATGGCTTCATGACCCAGACGTCGATCCCCGACCTTTTCCTGGCCGGCGTCGGGCCGGCGATCCTGCTCACCTCGTTCCTGGTTCTCTATTCCCTTTGGGTCAATCGCGAGTTCAAGCCCAAACGGCTCGACTACGCGGCGCTGTTCAAGGCGGTGCGCGAGGGCATTCTGGCGATCTTCGCGCCGATGATCATCCTCGGCGGGATCTATTCCGGCTACTTCACGACGACCGAATCGGCCGTGGTGGCGTTGCTCTACGGCATCGTCATCGAGTGCCTGGTCTACCGCAGCCTGTCGTTCCGGCAGCTTGGCGATACGATCATCGAAACAGGCCGGATGATGGGCGTGCTGTTTCCGGTGCTGGCCTTTGCACTCGCTATCAATATTTACGCCAACCAGGAGCAGGTGCCGCAGCAACTGGTCGCCTGGCTGTCCGCGCTGATCGATTCCAAGGCGATGTTCATCATGCTGTTCACGGTGCTGCTGCTGATCGCCGGCTGCTTCATGGACGTGGCTTCCGCGATCATCGTCTTCGCGCCGATCCTGCAACCGATCGCCGACAGCTACGGCCTCGATCCGATCCATGTCGGCATCATGATGACCGTCAATCTGGAGATCGGCTACCTGACGCCGCCGCTTGGCCTCAACCTGATTGTTGCAATGGCGGCGTTCAAGGAGGGATTCGGCGAGATCGTGCGGGCCGCCCTGCCCTTCATCGCGATCCTGTTGGTTGTCTACCTGATCGTTGCCTTCTTCCCCATACTCTCGCTTTTCCTGCTTAACTGATCGGACGGATACCATGACCCTGCTGGCGCCGGATATCTCCAAACGACTGCACAACCTTCTGGGCGACGACGGATTTTCCGATTCGGAAGCCGACTGCCGGGCCATGGCCAGCGACGTGTTCTATGCCACCGACAAGGCGGTTGCGGTGATCGCGCCACAAACAGTCGATGCTCTGTGTGTCGGGGTCGCGGCGGTTACCGACGCCGGTTTCGCCGTCGTGCCGCGGGGCGGCGGTATGTCCTATACCGGCGGCTACACGCCACATGACACCGCGGCGGTGATCGTCGACACGGCGAAGCTGGATGCCATCGTCGAGATCAATGCCGACGACATGTATGCGACCGTCGAGGCGGGCTGCACCTGGGCGAGCCTCGATGAGGCGCTGGAACGGCACGGCCTGCGGACGCCGTTCTGGGGACCGTTCTCCGGCCGTTTCGCGACCGTCGGCGGCGGCATCTCGCAAAACTCCATCTTCTGGGGCGCCGGCCGCTACGGATCGGCGGCCGATTCGGTGCTCGGGCTCGACGTCGTCACGGCCGACGGAAGCCTGCTGCGCACCGGCAGCGGCGGCCATACGGACCGCACGCCGTTCTTCCGTCATTACGGTCCGGACCTGACCGGCCTGTTCACCGCCGACACGGGCGCCCTCGGTATCAAGGCGCGCGTCACCCTGCGGCTGATCGAGCGACCGACCGAGATGGGGCAACTCGCCTTCGAACTGGCCGAGCCGGACAAAGCGGTCGCGGCGGTGAGCGCGCTGGCCCGTTCCGGTCTCGCAGCGGAGATCTACGGCTTCGACCCGGCGATGACATCGATCCGCATGCGCCGGCGCAACATCACCGAGGATGCGGCCAAACTGATGGGCGTCGTCAAGAAATCCGGCAGCCTTGTCGACGGCTTGAAGAAGGGCGCCAAACTCGCCCTGTCCGGACGACCGTCGTCAGAGACCGACAAATACACGCTCTACGTCAATTGCGAGGAAAACACCGCCGCCGGGCTGAAGGATGTGATGGCACGCTGCACCGACATCGTCATCTCGATCGGCGGCACGGCCGTCGATGCGGCTGTTCCGGTAGTGGTGCGTGCCAATCCCTTCCTGCAGAGCGGCGACACGCTCGGCCCGGAAGGTCAGTGCTGGGTTCCGGTGCATGCCATTCTTCCGCACTCGGCGGGACCGGCGGCGCTGGCCGATCTTGACTCGCTGCTTGAGACCTACCGCGAGCGGATGGACGCTGCCGGTGTCGAACACGGCACGCTTCTCGCATCGATCTCGACCAACGGTCTGGTGCTGGAGCCGGTTTTCTACTGGCACGACCGGACGCCGCCGCCGCTGCGGCGGATACTGGAGACGTCCGACAATCTGAAGGCCGCCTCGGACAATGCAGCGCCGGAAACCACCCACGATCTCGTTGCGGAGCTGCGCACCGTCTGCCTCGAGGCGTTGCGTCGACACGGCGCGGTGCACCTGCAGGCCGGCCGCTTCTACGATCCAGCCGGCTCGATGCAAAAGGAAAGCCGCGAGCTGCTGACGGCCATCAAGAAGCATCTCGATCCGAGGGGCCGGATGAACCCCGGCAGCCTCGGTCTGTGACCCCATCGAGCGCCAGGTCAACCGCAGTTGTGAATTGACAGAATGTCATAAAGATATAACAATAGAGCTAAAACAAAGACACCAACCCTCGGAGGGAAACATGACCGATACATTGCGCAGAAAATTCATGCTGGGGGCCATGGCGCTGGGCCTCGTCGCGACGACGTCGCTTGCCGTTGCGATCCAGCCCGCCGCGGCGGCCGATGAGGTCGTTATCGCCGCATTCGCGCCGCCGAAGACGCCCTGGGACAATCACTGGCAAGCACTCGGCAAGGCGATTGACGCCAGCGGCGACATGTCGGCCAAGATGCTGATCCGCGGAGAACTCGGGCAGGAGCCGGACATGGTGGCGGCGGTGCGCAAGGGCCGTGCCAATATCGCCGGCCTGAGTTCCGTCGGCCTCGGCCCGATCGTCCCGGAACTGTCGCTGCTGTCGCTGCCGTTCATGTTCGAGTCGGTCGAGGAAGTCGACTTCGTCTACGACAACTACCTGAAACCGGTGTTGAACGACATCTTCGCCGACAAGAACATGGTGGTCATCGCCTTCGCCGAAGTCGGTTGGTATCACGTGGTCGGCAAGGAACCGATCATGACGCCGGATGACATCAAGGGCCTGAAGATCCGCATCCCGGCCAACAAGGTTCAACAGGAATTTCTCACCTCCGTCGGCGCCAATCCGGTCAACATTCCGCCGGCCGAATTGAACGCCGCGTTTCAGACGGGTCTGGTCGATGGCGGCCTCTACGGCAATATCCTGCACGCTATCCTCGGGCTGAAAAAAACGGCACCGCATGTCTCGCAGATCAAGCACTCCTACGTGTCCGGCTTCTACATCGCCAACAAGGCGTGGTGGGAAGGCCTGAGTGACGCGCAGCGGGCGGTCATCATCGACGGACTGCCGGAACAGGCGGTCCTGCGTTCCGACGTGCGCAACATGGCGGCAGGCATGGTGGCGCAGGCCAAGACTGAAGGCGTCGAATACCACGAAGTGACCGACGAACAGCTTGCTGCGTGGCGCGAAGCGACCAAGGACGTCGCGCCGGCCATGATTGCCGATATCGGTGGCCGGTCGCAAGAATTCTACGATGCGATGGTCGCCGGCATCGAAGCCTACCGAAATCAATAGCCAAAAAATGTTGCCCTCGGCGCGCCCGTCATCGCTTTGCGGTGGCGGGCGTTTTCGTTTGCCGGATCAGGAAGCGATGTCGACGACGACCTTGCCGAAGTTTTCACCGCGCATCAGCCGTTCGAACGCCGCCGGCGCATTCTCCAAACCGGCCGTGCGGTCCTCCTTGAACCGCATGTCGCCCGAGCCGATCCACGCCATGCATTTTTCTTCCATCTCGCCGCGCAGGTCCTCGTGGTCATAGACGATAACCGGCTCGATGCGCGCCCGCGGCAGAAACAATTGGGCGACGTTGACGGTGTGAGCGACCGGCTTGCCGTCATAGCTGCCCATCAGGCCGCACAGGACGACACGACCGCCGCGACCGAGATTGTTCATGGCCATCTGCAGCAGCGCACCGCCGACATTGTCGTAGTAGATGTGCACACCGTCCGGAGCCGCCTCTTTTAAACGCGCCTCACAATCGTCGTGCCGATAATTCAGGCAGACATCGTAACCGCCCTCCTCCACCGCCCAGCGAACCTTTTCATCAGACCCGACCAAACCGATGGTGCGGCAGCCATGGACCCGGGCCAACTGCCCGACCATCGAGCCGACCCCGCCCGTCGCGGCTGACACCAGAACCGTTTCGCCCGCCACCGGCCGGCCGATACGCATCAGCCCGGCATAGCCGGTCAGTCCCGGCATGCCGAGCGCGCCCAGTGCCAGCGAGGGTGGGTCGATGGCGGGATTGACGGCATGAACGCGTGCGGCGTCGACATTGGCGTATTCCTGCCAGCCGATATCGGCCCTTACGGTCTGTCCCGATTGGAACTGCGGAACGGTCGAGGCGATCACCTCGCAGATCGCCTCGCCGGTCACCGTGTCGCCGGCATTGATCGCGCCCGACATGTGCCGGCCGCCGATCTTCAGGCCGATATAGGGATCGAGCGACACGACCCGGTTGGCGAGTTGGACTTCGCCCGGCGCCGGGTCGGCTAACGGCGCGGATCGCATTTCGAAGTCGGATGCGGCGGCCTTGCCCTCCGGCTTGCGTGCCAAAACGATATGGCGGTTCATGCGCTCACCCATGGTCATCGACTCCGATTCTACGTACGGCGGAAACTGCTTATTGACATAACATTATATCAATTCCACAGTAAACCGACTTCGCCAACGGGCGCCCGGTTACACACGCAAAGGACGCACGCGCAAGCGTGTGACGATGATCCATGACTGACACCCCTTTCCATGCCCTCGCCCTGCAGTTCGCATGCGATGGTGTCAATGGCTGTGCCAACCGCGAGGCGGCGCGGGCCTTGATGGAGTCGTCGCTCGCACGCCTGAAAAAAGCGATCCTGGGTTCGAAAGCGTTTATCGGCGCAGACCTGAAACTCGTTGTGCTGCCGGAGTATTTCCTCACCGGCTATCCGATGCGCGAGACCCCGGAGGAGTGGATCGACAAGGCCTGTCTGGAACCGGGAGACCCGGTTTTCGACACGCTCGCCGACATCGCCCAGGGCGCCGGCGTTTTCCTGGCCGGCAATTCCTACGAAACCGACAACCAGTTTCCCGGCCTTTACTTCCAGGCGAGCTACGTGTTTTCGCCGACCGGCGACAAGGTGTTGTCTTACCGGCGGCTGAATTCGCTCTACTCGCCCACCCCGCATGACGTCTGGGACAAATACCTCGACCTGTACGGGCTCGAAGCGGTATTTCCGGTGGCGCAAACGGACATCGGACGCCTGGCGGCGATCGCGTCGGAAGAGATCCTCTACCCGGAGATCGCCCGCGCCCATGGGCTCAAGGGTGCCGAGATCTTCGTCCATTCCTCCTCGGAAATCGGCGGGCCGGTGCTGACGCCGAAAATGATCGCCAAGCGCGCCCGGGCCATTGAAAACATGGCCTATGTGGTGTCGGCCAATACCGGCGGCATCCGCCAGACCGCCCTGCCCGAGGCCTGCGCCGACGGCAACTCGCAGATCGTCGATTACCGCGGCACCGTGCTCGCCGAATCCGGCGACGGCGATACCATGACCGCGTTTGCCGAAGTCGACCTGGGCGCGCTGCGTCGCTGGCGGCGGCGTCCCGGCATGAGCAATTTCCTGTCGCGTCAGCGGCTAGAATTGTTCCGGGAGACCTATGCGCAGGCCTCGCCGCAGCCGGCCAATGCGCTGCTCGATGACAGCAAAGCCGTGCGGCCGCTTGTGAAGGAGCACTTCCGCACCAACCAGGAAAAAATCATCGATCGCCTGTCGAAAGCCGGGATTATTTGATTGATCGGCAAAATATTATAATGCTATAACATTATAGCATTATAATAACCCGCATCCGAAAAGGCATCCCGGCGCGATACGCCGCGAAGACAGCGCATAGAACCCATGCTGGATCGACCCCATATCGAATTCATCCAGGCACAGCTGCTGCCCTGGCGGCGCATCGGACCGGGTAACGCCCGGCCGGATGTCGAGTTCAAGTTTCTGAGCCGCGACGAGACGACCGGCGGCTGCACGACGATCATCCGCTATCCGCCCGGTTGGCGGCGCGAGGCGGTCGAACACCTCGACGCCAGCGAGGAGTTCTATGTGCTCGACGGAGAGATCGAGCTGAACGGCGACGCCTATCCTTACGACAACTATGGCTACGTTCCGGCCGGTACCACGCGCACCGCGATGTCGACCCGCGCCGGCGCCATCGTACTGACGTTTTTCGATCGGCAGCCGACGCTTCTGGCGGGTCCCGGTGACGACACCCGGTCCCATGTGCATTGCGACGCGCTGCACATGCCTTGGGACATGAAACTGAACGATGCGAAACTGGCGCATCTCGGGATCTCGCGGAAGGACCTGCGCACCGATCCGAAGACCGGCGAACGCACCTTCCTGTCGATGGTGCTGCCGCACTCGGAGCCGCCGGGTCAGCGCGGGCCGCAGGAAACGCATCCGGTGGTCGAGGAAGCCTATGTCATCTCCGGCTCACTGACCGGACCGCACGGAACCATGGCACCCGGCGCCTATTTCTGGCGCCCGCCCGGCATCGCGCACGGGCCCTTCGGCACCCGATGGGGCTGCGTTGCCCTGATCCGCTTCGTCGGCGGCCGGCACGTCAATGTCTGGTCGGAAGGCGAAGCGCCGTTCTCCTTCGATGCGCCCTATGACCCGGTCCTGCCCCCGGAACTGGCGGCGCTCGCCTATGCCCCGTGGACTCCGCCGCCACGATATTGACTGACCAAACAAACCCGCATGACCTGCCTGGGAGGGCCGAATGCTAGATTTCCTGTCCACCAACGAGCTGGCGATCCTGCGCTGGCTGCACATTATTGCCATGGTCTACTGGCTGGGCGGCGAATGGGGCGTCTTTCAGACATCCTACAAGGTGGTCAATCCGCGGCTGTCGCTCGACGAACGCGGCCGTCACATGGACACCGCCTATCGCATCGACATCCTGGCGCGCACCGGCATCATCACGCTGCTGCCGCTCGGCCTGCACATGGGCCACCTGTGGGGCCTGCAGCCGCTTGGCGGCGGTTGGCTGGTGTTCATGTGGATCCTGTGGATCCTGTGGATGTTTGATACCTGGGGCGCCTTTGCCTGGCGCGGTACGCCACGCGGCAAGCGGCTGTCGGACATAGAAGACTGGACCCGCTACCTGCTCATTCCAATCCTGATCCTGACCGCGCTGAGTTCGTTGCTCGGCTATGGTCCGTTCGTCGCAGGCGACGGTGACCGTTGGTTTTCGGCCAAGATCCTCACCTACGGCTCGCTGCTGATCATCGGTGTGATTTTGCGTCTGATCATGCACGAGTGGCGGGCGCTGTTTCCGGTCCTCGCCAAGGGACCCAATCCGGAGGTCGAGGCAAAACTGCACAAATCGATCCGCCTTGGTCGCAGCGTCGCCTATCTCTACTGGTTCGGCATCATGCTGACCGCGTTCTTCGGTGCGGTGAAGCCGTTCTGAGCGGTCACGGCAGCATGTTTCGGCAAGTTTCGATTTGCATACAAAGTATAATGGTATATCATTATAACAAATAGGGCGGAAATCACCTGCAAACGGGACATTGCATGCCTTCGGCGTTCGAACATTCAAGTCTGCTGTTCGCGGCGGGCCATCGGCCTGACCGCTTTGACAAAGCGTTGAGCCGCGCGCCCTTTATCTGCATCGATCTGGAGGATTCGGTTCCTGCCGAGGGCAAAGACACGGCGCGCCACGGGATTCGGGACTTTCTCGCGGCGCAGAACTCGCCCGACCACGCCCGGATCACCGTCCGCATCAGCCACCCGGACAGCGATCACGGTCCGTTGGACATAGCCATGCTGGCCGCGCTCGATCCGGCGCACCGCCCCGGCGCGGTCATGATACCGATGGTTGAAACGGTCTCCAGTGTCGAACAGGTGGCGAGCGCCCTACATCTCCAGCATGGCCAGATCATCGCGTTGGTCGAGACGCCGGCCGGCATCCGCAATGCCGCCGATATCGCGAAGGCACCGGCCGTCGGCGCGCTGATGTTCGGCGGCGCCGACTTCGCTGCGTTGCTGGGGGTCGACATGGACTGGGAGCCGCTGTTGCTGGCGCGCCTGGAAATCGTGCTGGCCTGTGCGGAAGCCGGAATCCCGGCGATAGACGTGCCGTTTCTTGACGTCGGCGATCCCGACGGGCTGTATGCTGAAAGCAGGCGTGTCAAGGCACTGGGTTTCGCTGCGAAAGCGGCGATTCATCCCGAACAGGTCGGGGTGATCGCCGATGCTTTCCGGCCCAGCGCCGACGAGCTGGACCAGGCCAGGCGCATTGTCGCGGCTTTCGAGGCGAGCGATGGCGCGGCTCAGCTTCTCGACGGCCGGATGATCGAGGCGCCGGTCGTCGCCCGGGCGCGTCGACAACTGAAACAGGCAGGGTAGCGCAACTCGCCGACAACCAAGCTGATCGCCACGGGCCTCAGCGTCGAACAAAGGGCACACCAATGAATGCTCCGATGACTGTCAATTCCTGGACGCCGGAAGACGAGACCGCGATTCTCGATTCAATCGATAAATGGGTCGAGAATGAAGTGCGTCCGATCGCCCGAGAATACGACCAGGAAGATAAGTACCCGCATGATCTGGTCGAGCAGATGAAGGAGCTCGGCCTGTTCGGCGCGATCATTTCGCCGGAATATGGCGGCCTCGGCCTGCCGGCGTCCGTCTACGCCAAGATCGTCATCCGGGTGGCGGGCGCCTGGATGGCGCCGTCCGGCATCTTTAACTCGCACCTGATCATGGCATCGGCGATCGAGCGCTGCGGCACCGAGGAACAAAAAGCCGAATGGCTGCCGAAGATGGCGCGCGGCGACTTACGCGGCGGCATCGCGCTGACCGAACCCAATGCCGGCACCGATCTGCAGGCCATCCGGACGCGCGCCGACAAAAACGAAGCCGGCTATGTGCTGAACGGCACCAAGACCTGGATCACCAACTCGCTGCATGGCAACTGCCTTATGGTACTGGCCAAGACCGACACCAAGGCGGATCCGCCGCATCGCGGCATGAGTGCGTTTTTGTGCATGAAGGGCGAAGGTTACGACGTCGTGCGCAAGCTTACCAAACTGGGCTACCGGTCGATCGACTCCTGCGAACTGACGCTCGAAAACAAGCAGGTCGGAACCGACGCCCTGCTGGGCGGCTCGGAGGGTCGCGGCCTGCAGCAGGTGCTCGGTGGACTGGAACTCGGCCGCATCAATGTCGCGGCACGCGGCGCCGGTATTGCCGAGGGTGCGCTGCAAATGGCGGTGCGCTACGCCCAGGAACGCTCGACCTTCGGCAAGCAGATCGCCGATCACCAGGCGATCCAGCTCAAGCTGGGCGAGATGGCGGCCCGGGTCGAAGCCTCGAAGCTGCTGGTCGAGGATGCCGCGCACAAATATGACAGCGGTCAGCGCTGCGACATGGAAGCCGGCATGGCCAAATACTTCGCCACCGAAACCGGGGTTTTCTGCGCCCAGGAGGCGATGCGCATCTTCGGTGGCTACTCCTATTCGACGGAATACGAAATCGAGCGTTTTTACCGCGACGCCATGCTGATGTGTATCGGCGAAGGCACCAACGAGATGCAACGCATCATAATCGCCAAGCAGTTGGTCGAACGAAACAGGATATAGACCGGACCGACATCGCCGCGGTCAAAAGCTTCAATCTGACCATGAAAGGGTCTCATCAATGGACGGTGCTGCGAATTCCGGGCCGCCCCTGCCACTCAAAGGTCTGAAAGTGCTCAGCATCGAGCAGTACGGCGCCGGCCCCTTCTGTACGCAGTATCTGGCGAGTTTCGGCGCCGACGTTATCAAAATCGAAAACCCGGCGCTCGGCGGCGATGTGGCGCGGATCACCGGCCCGCATCGGCTGGGTGACCAGGACAGCCTCTATTTTCAGGCATTCAACCAGGGCAAACGATCGCTGGCGCTCGATCTGAAAAGTCCTGAAGGCCAGGCGGTGTTTCGCCGGCTGGCCGCGGCGGTCGACGTGGTGGCCAACAATGCGCGTGGCGACCAGCCGGCAAAGCTCGGCCTGACCTACGATCAGCTGAAATCAGTCAATCCGGCGCTGGTCTGCGCTCATTTGTCCGCCTACGGACGCGACAACGAGCGCGCCGCGTTTCCCGGCTACGATTATCTGATGCAGGCGGAAGCCGGGTTCATGGAGCTGACCGGCGACCCGGACGGCATGCCACAGCGCACCGGACTGTCGCTGGTCGACTTCATGACCGGCATGAACCAGCTGTTCGCCATCATGGCCGGCGTCTACCGGGCGCGCGAGACGGGCGCCGGCGGCGATTATGACGTGACACTGTTCGACGCCGCTTTGTTCCAGCTGTCCTACCCGGCGCTCTGGCATCTGAACGAAAATTACCAGATGACCCGGCAGCCGCGATCCGCCCACCCGGATGCCACGCCGAGCCAGGTGGTCAAGACCAGGGACGGCTGGATCTTCCTGATGTGCCAGATCGACAAGTTCTGGAAAACCTTTTGCGAGCTGGTGCCGATCCCCGGCCTCACCGACAATCCGCAATACGCGACCACAGCGGCGCGGCGTCGCGACCGGGAAACGATTACCCGCCTGCTGGACACCGCGTTTGCCGAAAAAACCACCGACGAATGGATCGAAATCCTGCAGGGTCACATCCCGGTCGCCCCGATCCTCACCATGGAGGATGCCCTGCGCAATCCGTTTGTGCATGAGGTCGGCATGATCCAGGAGGTCGACCATCCGAAGCGGCCTGATATGAAGGTGCTGGCCAACCCGATCCGCATCGACGGCAAGCGCGTTCCGGCACAGCCCGGACCCAACACCGTCGGCGCCGACAGCCGTGCCATTCTCGAGGAATTCGGCTTCGACGCCGACGAGATCGCCGATTTCAAGAGGCAGGGCGTGATCTGATGAAGCTTCAGGGCATCAAGGTCGTCGATCTGACACTGTTCCTGCCGGGGCCCCAGATGACGGCGACACTCGCCGATCATGGTGCCGACGTCATCAAGGTCGAGCCGAAAGGCGGCGATCCTGCCAGGCATATGCCGCCCTTCGAGAACGGCCAGTCGGTTTGGTTCCGGACCATGAACCGGGGCAAGAAATCCATGGTGCTCGACCTCAAATCGGATGCCGGGCTGCAGCGGCTCCACGACCTGGTGCGGCAGGCCGATATCTTTGTCGAAGGGTTTCGGCCGGGCGTGGTCGAGCGGCTGCGGATCGACTACGACACGTTGTCGGCGATCAACCCGAGGCTCGTCTACTGCTCGATTTCAGCGTTCGGCCAGGACGGCCCCTTGGCCCATCACCCGGCGCATGATCTGGCGGTCGAATCCTATGCCGGCTTCATCAGCGTCAATGACGGTCCGAACGGCACTCCGGTGGTTCCGGCGGTCCCCGCCGCCGACATGGCCGCCTCGCTGACCGCATTGTCGGCGGTGCTGATGGCGCTGATCGGCCGCGACAACAGCGGCCGCGGCGACTATATCGATATCGCCATGTATGACAGCCTGCTGCCCTGGTGCGGGCACGTCGCCGGCCCGGCCATCACCGACGGCACCGTCATCCGTTCCCGCGAGCAGCGCTCCCTGGGCGGTGCCGCCTTTTACAATGTCTACGAGACGGCCGACGGACGGCATGTTGTGCTGGGCGGCCGCGAAGAGAAATTCGTCCGCAACCTGCTGAATGCGCTGGATCGGCCGGACCTGATCGAGATCTGTCTCGGAGAGGCCGGTCCCGGTCAGCAGCCGGCGATCGATTTCCTGCGCACGACCTTTCGAACCAGGAGCCAGGCCGATTGGCGGGAATGGTTTGCCGGCAAGGATGTCTGTTTCGCGCCGGTCCTGACCTTTCCGGAGGCCCTCGACCATGCGCAGATCGCCAGCCGCGACATGCTGCTTGCCGGGCCGCAGGGTCAGCACGTCTTCGGCTCGCCGTTCAAATTCGCCAACGAGCCGGCGCAGGTGGCCCTGGATGCGCCGGACCTGGACGACCATCGCGACGATGGGTTTGCTGCATGACATTGGCACGGCAACTGATCGAGCGCTGCCGCCATCCGGTGTCGCAAAAGGCACGGGATGCGGCGCGGCGCCATGTGCTCGACTGGGCCGGCTGCGTCTACGGCGCTGCCCATGAGCCGCTGGCCAAGAAGCTGCGCCGGTCGCTCGCCGGCACCGATGGCGCGTTTCCCAGTTTCGGTCTCGGCCCGCGGGCCTACGATGCCGCCCTCACCTATTCGAGTGCCCTCGGCAATATCCTGGAGATGGACGACCTGGCCCGCTCGGCGCTGCTGCATCCCGGACCGGTGATCGTTCCGGCGGCGCTCTACAGCGGGTTGTGCAGCGACGTGAGCTACGGCGAGGTGCTCGACGCCATGGTCGCGGGCTACGAAGCGGCGACACGCCTCGGCCGGTCGCTCGACGCGTTTCACTACGCACGCTGGCATCCGACGACGACGGTCGGCATGGCGGCAGCCGCGGTCGCGGCGGCCCAGGTGGCGAAACTCGACGCGGAACAGTCGCTGTCGGCGTTCGCCAATGCGCTGTCGGTCTCGGGCGGCCTGTGGCATATGCGGCACCACGACGTGACGACAAAGCAGTGGCATTCGGTGCACGCCGTGCGCACCGGAATCGCGGCCGCCGATGCAGCGGCATTGGGCTTCACCGGCTCGGCGGAAGCCATCGAAGGGTCGCAGGGCTGGCACGCCGTGCTCGCCGAGACACCGAACCCCGATGCGATCACAGCCGAGTCCGACTGGCTGATCCATACGATGAGCTTCAAGCCCTGGCCGGCCTGCCGCCATTGCCATCCGGTGATCGATGCCACCCGCATGGCGCGTGACGAACTGGATCCCGCGGCAATAGCGGCCCTGCATGTTGAAACCTATCGAGACGCGCTGGTGTTCTGCGACAGGCCGCACCCGACCACGTCCGGCGAAGCGCGTTTTTCGTTGCAGCATTGCGTTGCCGTCGCGCTGGCCGGCGAGTCGATCACACCGGCCGATTTCGAACCGGAAAACCTCGACACCGCAACGCGGCGCGACGTGCGCAATACCGTCACGGTTGCCGAGGACTCCGGTTTTACCGCCGCCTATCCGGAGCATTTTGGCGCGCGGATTACCGTGACTGCCAGGGACGGTTCGTCGAGACAATTCACCGTTCCCGACGCCATGGGCGATCCCGAATGGCCGCTGGAGGATACCGCGCTGCGCACCAAGTTCGACATGCTCGCCGACTGGGGCGTCGGGTCGGCCGAGGTTACCCATGCCCTTGCCGAAGCCGTTCTGCAGGCACCGGCCGACACTCCCATAGCCGAGGTCCTGAGGAGCGCGCCATGACCGACAGACACGGATTTCTGGAGCGCCTGCTCGATCATGCCGACGACCTGCGCTGGCAGGATATCCCGCAAGAGGTGCGCGAAAAAGCCGCCCGGTTTTTCGCCGACACCATCGGCGTCGGCATATCGGCCCGTGAGCTGCCGGAAACGCTGCGGCTTAGAGGGCTGGCTCTCAGTTGGGGTCCCGGTGAGATCGTTCCGTTGGGCGGCGGCGATGGACTGACGGCGCCGCAGGCTGCTTTCGTCAACGGCTTTCAGATCCACTGCCAGGAATTCGACGCGGTGCACGAACCGGCGGTGGTGCATGCGATGTCGGTGGTGACGGCCGCATTGCTGGCCGAAATCCAGCAGCGGGACTGTAGCGGCGCGCGGTTCCTGGAAGCGCTGGTTCTCGGTGTCGACACCGCGGTGACTCTTGGCGTGGCAAGCCGCGCACCGATGCGGTTTTTCCGGCCGGCGACCGCCGGCCTGATGGGCGCGACGCTCGCCGTCATGAAACTGCGCGAGGCCGACCGGCCGTTGGTGCAGAACGCGCTTGGCCTTGCCTACAGCCATCTTTCCGGGACGATGCAGGCGCATGTCGAGGGCAGCCCGGCGCTGGCGTTCCAGATCGCCATTGCCGCCCGCAACGCGCTGTTCGCCGCCGACATGGCATGCGCCGGCTGCCCGGGACCGCAGGACGTGGTCGAGGGCCCCTTCGGCTATCTCAATCTGATCGAGGGTCACTGGCAGGCCGAGGAATGCCTCGCCCGCCTGGGGCGGCAATGGGCCATCGCCGAACTGTCGCACAAGCCGCAGCCGACCGGCCGGGCCGCCCATGGCGTGTTGCAGATGTTCGACGACGTGCTGATCGAGGAAGGCCTGACGAAAGACGATATCGCGGCCATTCGCGCCGATGTGCCGCCGCTGATCCGCCGCCTGGTCGACCGCCCTTACGACGCTCCGCTGGCGCTGTCGCAGGCGCGCCTGTGCCTGCCGTTTCTGGTCGCCACCCGGCTATTGACCGGCAAGGTGGACCTGACCTCCGTCACGCCCGAGTGGATCGACGCGCCGGACTGGCGCAAAGCCGCCAAGCTGCTGGAAATCCGGGTGGACGACAATCCGGATCCCAATGCGCTGGTGCCGCAGCGGCTTGTCGTACGCACCACCGACGGCCGTGAATTCGAAAAACGCGCCGACGCCGTGTTCGGCGCGCCCGAAAACCCGCTGTCGCCCGAACGCCAGTTCGAGAAATTCCGTGCCTGTCTGGAGTTTGCCGGGCGCGGGTCGTCTTCCGAGCGGCTGTGGCGGGAGTTGCTGGCGATTGCCGATGCCCCTTCCGTCCGTCGCACCATGCAGCAATTCGAAACATCGACATGAAAACCTATTTTGAACATCTCGACATAACCCGACTGCTTGAAGACTACCCCGTCGGCGAGCGCTTCCCCGAAGTCTACCGGTCGATGAGCCGTGATGCCCTGCGCGCCCTGCAGGAGGAGCGGTTCCGCTCGGTGATGAACCGCGGCTGGCAGATCCCGTTCTACCGGCGCCTCTGGCAGGCAGCCGGCCTGGAGCCCGGCGACATCCGTGCGCTCGACGATATCGAAAAACTGCCGGTCTATGACAAGGCCGACATCATGGCGTCGATCGAGGCGCATCCGCCGTTCGGCGACTTCGCCGGCTGGGATCCGAAAGACGATCCATCGGCGCTGCCGGTGATTTTTCACACCACGTCCGGCACAACCGGCAAACCGCAGACGCTGCTGTTCGGACCCAAGGGCCGGGAAGTCGGCAACCTGCTCGTCGCCCGCATGTATCAGTGGCAGGGCATGCGGGCGGGTGACGTCGTGCATTCCGTCTACGGCCACGGCACCATCAATGGCGGTCACTATATCCGCGAGGCGGTCAGCCATTTCACCAATGCGCTGTTCGTGCCGGCCGGCACCGGCATCGAAACCCGTTCGGTCCGGCAGGTCGAACTGATGCGCGATTTCGGCGCCACCATGATCGTCGGTTTCGTCGACTATATCCGCAAGCTCGGCGACACCGCCCGCGCCGAAGGGATGGTGCCCGGCGAGGATATCGCCATCCGCATGATCTCCGGCCACCTCGGCATGGAGGATCGCGCTTCGGTCGAAAATGCCTGGGGCGGCGCCACCGCCTACGACTGGTACGGCGTCGGTGACACGGGCTGCATAGCCGGCGAAGGACCGGACCGGGACGGCCTCTATATCTGGGAGGACGCGCACTACCTGGAAATCCTCGACGTCGAAACGGATCAGCCAGTTCCGGTCGGTGAAAAGGGCAACATGGTGTGCACCTGCCTCTACAAGGACGACATCTTCCCGATCATCCGTTTCAACACCCATGACGTCAGCATGCGGCTGACCGGCAGCAACGACACCGGCATGGTGTTCGACCGGATCGCCGGCTTCCTCGGCCGCTCCGACAACATGGTCAAATTGCGCGGCATCAACATCTTTCCGCACGCCGTCGGCCAGCTACTCGAGGACGAGCCGGCCTTCAATGGCGAGTTCGTCTGTTTCGTCGATCGCGACGCCAGCGGCCGCGACACCATGCGCGTAACGGTCGAGATCACCGATGCGGCGGACGACGGTCACTTCGGCGAGGTGCTGAAACGCGGATTGGGGATCGAAGTCGATGTTGAACTGGTTAGCGTCGGCGAAACGGCCGAGCATACCCAGGTCAATAGCCGGCAAAAGCCGATTCGGCTGATTGACCGGAGACGCTGATGCCCGCCAGCGCGCTGCATCGCGACTTTCTGAGCGGCACCCGCGATCCGGTCACCGTGCTTTCTCGATATCTGAGCCGGTGCCGCGACGATCCGGACAACGCGATGATCTCAGTGGAAAGTGCGCCGGCAATGGATGCGGCCCGGCGTTCCGCCGAACGCTATGCAGCCGGCAAACCACTTGGCCTGCTGGACGGCGTTCCGCTCGCCGTCAAGGACAACATCGCCGTCGAAGGTCTCGCCTGGACGGCCGGCATCGAGGCCTATCGGCATCGCATCGCCAAACGGGACGCCAATGCGGTGGCGCTGCTCAAAGCTGCCGGCGCCGTTGTCATCGGCAAGTGCAACCTGCATGAGGCGGCGCTCGGCACCAGCAGCGACAACCCCTGGTTCGGTCGCTGCCATAACCCGCGCCGTCATGGATATACGCCGGGCGGTTCGTCGGGCGGATCGGCGGCGGCCGTCGCCGGCGGGCTCGCTCCGCTGGCGCTGGGCACGGACACCATGGGATCGGTGCGCATCCCGGCCGCCTGTTGCGGCGTTTTCGGCTTCAAGCCGGGTCGCGGACGCGTCAGCCTCGATGGCGTCACACCACTGTGCGACGAACTCGACACGATTGGCCTGATCGCCGCATCGATGGATGATCTCATCACCTACGGCGCCTTGCTGGCCCGCATCGAAGCCGGCCAAGATCCGATGGCGCCGCGGATCGGCATTCTGCCGGACGCGGTACTCGCCCAGGTGACGGACGATGTCGCCTCGCAATACCGAAATGCGATCAAACGCCTGACGCAGGCGGAGGTAACGACGGTCGAAGTGGATTGGCCAACCGAGAATTCGAGGAACCGTCGCGCCGGCCTGGTGCTGTGCGAGGTCGAAGCCTATGCCGAGCACCGGGCAGCGCTGGCGGAGAAACCCGACGGCTTCTCGGAGGGCCTGAGAACCCTGCTGGAATACGGGCGCGCCATGCCGGAGGAACGGCTGGCCGACGCGCGACGCACGGCGGCCGGGCTGACGGCACATTTCCGCGCCATGACGCGCGACGTCGACGCGGTGGTGACGCCGGCCACGACGATGCCGCCCTATTCGTTTGACGAGCCGGAACCGGCCGCGTTCGCCGATTTTACGGCGCCGGCCAACCTGACCGGGCGACCCGCCGCCGCCATTCCCTTTGGCGAGTCGGCAGACGGCCTGCCGCTCGGTCTGCAGGTGGTCGGCCATCCGGGCGAGGACGGCGCGCTGCTCGCCCTGACGGGCCGGCTGCATGCCATGTTGACGCAATGACAAGGACAGAGGAGGAACGGACATGGCCCTAGTCATGGTGGTGTTCAACCTGAGGGACGGCGTTTCCGCCGAGGACTATGAAAACTGGGCGCGGACGACGGATTTACCGACCGTGCGCGGCCTCGGCTCGGTGACCCGCTTCGAGGTGATGAAATCGACGGGCCTGCTGATGGGCGACGGCACACCGCCCTACCAGTATTTCGAACTGCTCGATATCGCCGATATGGACGCGTTCTTCGCCGATGTCGGCTCGCCGACCATGCAGAAGGTGGCCGGCGAGTTCCAGGACCTCGCCGACAATCCGGTCTTCATCAACGTCTCGAGCATCGGCTGAGCGGGTGGCGTCATGTACGGATTGAACGGAAAAGTCGCGATCATCACCGGTGCCGGGCGTCATAAGGGCCTTGGCCAGGGCATTGCCCGGCGTCTCGCGCAGGAGGGCTGCAAAATCGTCATCTCCGATATTGGCGCTCCGGCCGAGCACATGCCGGAAGGCAAGATCGGCAATAGCGCCGAAATGGATCAGATCGTCGACGAATTGCGCGCCGAGGGCGCCGAGGCGGTGGCGATCGCCTGTGACGTCACCCGCGAAGCAGCCTGCGAACATCTGGTGAATGAGACGGTTGCCGCCTTTGGACGGGTCGATATCCTCGTCAACAATGCCGGCATCGGCTACATCATGAAACACCTGACCGAGGTCAGCCAGTCGGAGTGGGAAGCGGTGCTCGGCGTCAACCTGATGGGCGCCTTCCTGTGCACCAAGCACGCCGCGATCAAGATGATCGAACAGGGTGACGGCGGCCGCATCATCAATATCGCCAGCCAGGCCGGCAAGACCGGCTACCCGCACATGGCGCCCTACACGGCCTCCAAGCACGGCGTCATCGGCCTCACCCGCTCCAACGCCATCGACCTGGCGAAACACGGCATCACCGTCAACGCCGTCTGTCCGAACCACGTGACGACCGGTCTCGGGGCGGAGCAGAACGAGTATTTCTCCAAATTCCTGGGCCAGACCGTCGACGAATATCTGGCCGGCATGCGCGGCCGCATTCCGCTCGGCCGTCCCGGCACCGTCGAGGACAACGCCGCGATGGTCGCTTTCCTGTGCTCCGACGAAGCCCACTACATCACCGGCGAGTCGGTCAATGTTTCCGGCGGCGAGGAGATGCACTGATGCTGCGCCATGAAGCCATGCGCTGGCCCTATGACGCGCGGGTCGCGCTGTCCGTGGTCGTCAATGTCGAGGAAGGCTCGGAAATGAGCGTCGCCCGCGGCGATCGCGGCATGGAACCGGTCGACGAACTCGGCGTTTTCATCAAATCGCCGATCCGCAATTACGGCAACGAGAGCAACTATCTTTACGGCATCAAGGCCGGCGCGCCGCGGGTCGTCGACGTTCTCCACAAGCACGGCATTGCCGCCACCTGGACCGTCGCGGCACAATCGCTGGAAGCGGCACCCGACATTGCCAAGGCCATCGTCGCGCTCGGCCATGAACCGTGCGCGCACGGCCTGCGCTGGGTGCACCAGTTCAAAATGGACGAGGACGAAGAACGTGGCTTCATTCGCGGTGCTGCTGACAGCATCGAACAGACCTGCGGCCGGCGCCCGGCCGGCTGGCTGTCCCGCTACTTCCACACCGAACGCACCCGCCGGCTGATCGCCGAAGAGGGCTATCGCTATCACATGGACGACTATTCCGGCGACGTGCCGTTTCAGGCGCCGGACCAGCCGGACATGGTGGTGGTGCCCTACCAGCTCGACACCAACGACATGAAGATGTGGATCAGTCCCTCCTATACGCCGGACATGTGGCTCGACTACGCCAAACGCACCTTCGACACGCTGTATCGGGAAGGCGAAAAGACACCGCGGATGATGTCGCTGGGGCTGCATCTGCGGATCATCGGCCGTCCCGGCAGAATCTGGGCGCTGGACGAATTCCTCGCCTATGCGAGCGGCCACGAAGCGGTGTGGATCGCCACCCGCGAGCAGATCGCCGATCATTTCCGCGCCGCCCGGACGGCAAACGCCTAAAGCCGGCTGTGACCAGATGATCGACTATCTCGACGTCCTGCGCTACCTGCACGTCATCTGTTTCGTCTACTGGCTCGGCGGTGATCTCGGCGTCTTTCTGGCAGCCCGTTATGCGGCCGACCCGCAGCTCGAACCGACATCGCGGCGCCGCTTCTTCCGCTATCTGCTGGCGCTCGACATCGCGCCGCGCCTGGCGCTTGTCGGCATTCTCTGGCTCGGACTGGAGATGAGTTTCAGCTTCGGCTACCTGGCGGCGCCGGCGATCGTCCGGATTCTGCTCGCCGTTGTCTTTGCCGCCTGGCTGGCCATGGTGTGGACCCAGCACATGCGGGTACTGGCGGGCAAGCCGTCGAACGAGGTCCTCAAGGTGCTGGACCTCGCCTTGCGCGGCATCTCGGGCCTCGGGCTGCTGTTCTTTGCCGCCGCGATCTGGTCAGGCTGGATCGCGGCTCCGGGCTGGCTCGCCGCCAAGGCGGTCGTGTTCGCGGCGATCTTCGTAATCGGCCGCATTCTCAACACGACCATCGGCGGCTGGGTCCAGGGCATGGCGGTGCTGGAAACCGATCCGCCGCGCGCCAACGCGCTGATCGGCGAGGCGCATGGGTTCGGCGCCAAGGTGGCGCTCACCCTGTGGGCAGCCGTCGCGCTGGCCGGCTTTCTGGGTGTCGCGCAACCCTGACCGTGGAGGAGACAGTGCCGCATCTTCAGCCGTTGCCAAGAGACGAGATCGATCCGTCGCTGCTGCCTTTGCTCAACCGGACCGAAGAGCTGCTGGGGTTCGTCCCCAACGACGCGCTGACGATCGCCCGCATGCCGGCACTGTTTCGCAGCCTGCTCGACATGACGCTTGCGGTTTACGCGCCGGGACGCGTGCCGCCGCAGACAAAACGGCTGGTCGGCCTGGCAGCCAGCCTGGAGGCCGGCTGCGGCTACTGCCAGGCCCATACGCTGTTTTCGGCGCAGAAACTGGAAGTTCCCGAAACCGTGCTCAGGCAAGTGGCCAATGGCGTTTACGACGACCTCGACCGCCCGCTGCGCCTGGCGCTCGGCTTCGCATCAAAGGCGGCGGCCAACCCGGCAGCGGTCGACGACGGTTTTATGGAGGACCTGCGGATCTGCTATGACGATCAGCAGATCGCCGAACTCCTGGCCGTCATCAGCCTGTTCGGATTTCTCAACCGCTGGAACGCCGGCAACCGTACGGATGTCGAAGCCGAACCGCAGGCCTGTGCCGTTGCGATCCGGTCACAATCCGATTGAAGCACCGGCTTTCAACCGCCCGGCAATCAGTGTTTGCCGGGCGTCGCATCCCTAGTTGGAACTGTCCATCCGCTCGGCCTCGGTGTCGCCGGTCTGCTCGCCTTCTGGCGCGGGTGTCGCCGGCTCCGTGGCAGTCTGTTGTTCCGGTGTTCCGTTACCGGAGCCGTCTCCGGTCTGCTCGCCTTCTGGCGCCGAGGTTGCCGGCTCCTGGGCCGGCTCCGTGCCGGTCTGCTGTTCGGACGCTCCGTTGCCGGCACTGTCATCCGCCTGCCCGCTTGGTGGCGCGGCGGTGGCCGGTTGGGAACCGGTCTGCTGCTCGGCCCCTTCGATACCGGTACCGTCGCCAGCCTGCCCGTTTTCCGGTGCGGGGATGGCTGGTTCCAGCGTCGGCTCCGTACCGGACAGGTCCTCCTGGCTGTCGGAATAGGTGGCCAGATCTGGTGCGATGGTGGTGGCGTAGGCCTGGCCGATGGCGGCTGCCGTTTCATCGTCGACGATGCCCGTCACCGGCAGGCCATACCATTCCTGGAACTCGCGCACCGCCCGCTGCGTGTTGTTGCCGAAGATGGCGTCGATACGGCCAACGTCGAATCCGATGGCGTTGAGCGCATTCTGCAGTGCCCGGACCCGTTCGCCGCGTAGCATCGGTGAGGAGAGCTGCAGCTGTACATCCTGGTCGTTGTCCGCCGAACCGGAGGCTGCTGCGGTTGGTTGCTGGGCCGCGGAGACCACCTCGTAGACCTGCTCGTCCTGGTAATAGGTCGGCCTGTAGATGACGCCGTCGCAGGTATAGAGCGTGCCGTCAGGATCCTGAACGGTCTGGCAGTTCGACTGATTGGGCAGTGACGTGACGTAAACGAGGGTTGCGCCTGCCACGATCGCCGTATGGTACCAGCCCCAGCGCGGATACCAGTAGTAGCGGCCCCAGCGCCAATGCGGGGGGCGTACATAGGGCGGCCGGTAGGGTGGCGGACGCCAGCTCGGCGGCCGTGAGCCGGGTGGCCGCCAGCCCGGTGGCCGGCCCGGCCTGCCGGCGATGGGCGGCACCGGACGCGGCGGCCTGACGCCAGGGGGACGCGGCGGTCTGGGCCCTCCCGCCGCCGGCGGCTGGATGGGGCGTCCAGGCCTCACATTGTTCGGTGGTCGCGCTGGACGACCGGGTGTCGATGCCGACGGCGGCCGCGGCCGCGCCACGGGTTGAGAGGGACGCGGTCTCGTGGCGGACGGCGGGCGGTTGGGTCTCGACGCAACGGGTGGCCTTGGCCGGGCCGCCGGACGCGATGGCCGGGCAACCGGGCGTGATGGTCGGGCAGCCGGGCGTGATGGCCGGGCGGCCGGGCGCGATGGCCGCGCCTGTCTCGGCCTGGACTGAGCCGGCCGGTTGGGCCGGGCCTGATTGGGCCGGGCCCTTGCACCGCTTGGCCGGTTGCGCGGTTGCGCGCGAAAGCCGCCGGCCTGGCCATTCTGGCGGGCCTGTGCCTGATCGGAGGTGAAGCCCGATCCAATCCAATGGCTTGGCGGCACGATCAATCCAACAACGGCAATGAAGACCACGAAAGGAAAACGTCTCATCTTCTTCGCTCCGCTATTCGGACTGGGTCGAGACCGGCTGACCGGCCTGCGCAGTCGTCGGAAACGACATGCGGACATCGTCGTCTTCCGGCTGATAGGAAAACTCTCCGTCGGCTATCTCGGGGTCCAGATTCCACTCCGAGAAGTAGGCCCGGTATTGGGGCCAGCCGGCTTTATTCCGATCCGTGCCGATCAGCATCAACGGAACCGGGACGTCATCTTCGACGGAGATCCAGATCTGCCAGTCTTCGTCGGCCTGTGAAAAGGCCAGGTGATGCGCAAGCTGACCGGCGATCAAAGTGGTGCCGAGATAGGCGCCACCGTTCACGTTCTCCAGCATTCGGTCGGGCAATTGCTCGCTCAGCATCGACCACAGCGGCAGGATCGTATCCGACCGTTCGCGAACCGCCTTCGCCAGGGTATCGAAACTGCCCTCGACTCTGGTGCTGGCGTAGAAGTTTTCGTTCGGCGAGGCGACGGTGAAAACGGAACCGTCGAAATAGAAATCGCGATAGGTGTTGCCGAGCTCGGTCTTCGCCACAAAGCCGTTACCCCGGTCGAGCAGAACATTGCCGCTCCGGAAATAGGTGATCTTCTCGTTCTCGGCGACGATCACGTCGTAGCTGACGAACCAGTTGAAAGCGATATCGTCCTGGGAGGCCAGGAAGTTGGCAGTGCTCATGGCGATATCGGCCGCCTGCTGTTCGATGGCGCTGTCATCGCTATCGTCTGCCGAAGCCAGTACGGTCGCCGAAAGAAAGATGGCAATCAAGTAAAATATGGAAGGTCGCGACATGAGATTACTCCGCTCTCAATCCGGTTCGCATCACAAAGTCATGCACGCGGAAACGTCGACTTGTTTTTCAATAACTACTGCGCCCGTATGACCCTGCTGTGAAATGTCTGAAATGGCAACTTGAAACGCAAAACCGCGCATTTTGTGTCAGACCCCGTCGATGGGGGACTGGTGTGCGCGGATGAACGCGGCGGCTCGCTTCAAAGCGCTGGATGCTTCGGGTGCATCGGGTGCGAATCGATGCCAGACATGTGGCATATTGGGCCAGTTTTCGATGGCAACCGGACCGTCCGCCGCAGCTATGGCGGCCGCCAGTCGCTGGCCGTCGTCCTTGACGTAGTCCGCCCCGCCCGTCTGAATCAATGTTGGCGGCAGGTTGCGCAGGTCATCGTCGAAAGGCCGCAGCCGGAAATCCTCAAGGTCCTGCGGGGCGATCGCATTGGCGATCATGGCCCGTGCCCGTCCGTAGTTGCGCAAGTAATGCGATGTGCTCTGATCGAAATCGAGCATTGGCGCCAGCAGGGCGATGGCGGCGATCCGCCTCGTCCCTGCCTGCCGGTCCAACCGGGCCAGATGCAGAGCAAGCGCGCCGCCGACCGAATCTCCCGCCAGGTACAGCGTTCGCTCGACGGGCAAAGCATTGTATACGCCCTCCACATCCTCAAAGGCCGCGGGAAAGCGGTGCTCGGGCGCCAGCCGGTAATCGACGAAGAGGCCCGGCAAGTCGGCCTGCCGGCAGATCTGGTCGTAAATGTGTCCGTGGGTGTGCCAGCTGCCACCGACGAACCCGCCACCATGCAGACAGAGCAGGACCGGACCGTCTGCCTCGCCGAGGTGTATCACCGGGACGCCGTTCATCATGCCGGCTCGGGTCGGCGACAGCACGCAGTCCGGTCGCGCGGTTTTTTGCAGGGCTGCGCGTGCCCCCGCAACATCGAAACTGTCGTCGTCCACGCCACGGGATTGGCGGGCGTCTGCGTAGGCGCGGGCCTGCTGCTGCAACTGATCCGACAGTCCGTCGATGTCAGCGGGTGACAGGGGAGCTGCGTCACACATCCGGTCAGGTCTCCTTTGTGTCGGTCTCAACAGCCGCTTTATGCATCGACCTGCTGCCCGTGAAGAGGACGCATGGTGTCGTCGAAATCCGAGAGCGAAGGCCGGGGCAAAACGGGCAGGCGTTCAATGCTCGCAACGTGCATGCGCCACTGCTTCAGCATGTCCGTCCTTGTGGGCTCATCGACATAGGGCACATGGTAGGCAAAGAACGGTGAGACGACGTCCATGCCGCTATAGGCCTGTGTGCCGATGAGAAAATGCCGCAACATCGTGTGGATGTCGCCATGGATGGCATCATCTCCGAACATGTGCTCGCGGCCGCCGAGCGCCGCGCCGACCAGCGCCCTTTTTCCGCACAGACCACCACAATCGTAGATCCGGCGTCCGCCATAGACCGGTCCCGACAGGAAGACGCGGTCGATCCAGCCCTTCAGGATGGCGGGAACGGAAAACCAGAAGATCGGAAAGGTGAATACCACGACATCCGCCTCAAGCAGACGATCGACCTCTCTGGCGATATCGGGACTGAGCGATCCGGATTTGAAGCCGTGACGCTGCTCTAGCGCGTATTTCAGGTACTCGGACTGTCCCCGGTCGCCGAAATCCGACGCCTTGGCCACCGGATCGAAGGCCATGGCATAGAGGTCTGATACCGTGACCGAATAACCCAGTTTGTCCAACTGCTCGGCCGCGATATCCCGCATGCCGGCCACAAAGGCATTCGGTTCAGGATGCGCGTGAACAATCAAAGCTCGCATGGTGATCTCCGGCCCAGATGGCCCGCGTCGCTGCGCCGCAGCTCGGCGATGCCGGTTTCCTTGACAGCATCCATAATATTACGTTAAATGGAATGCAAATCAAATTACAGAACAAAGAGATGCGAATGTCCGCTGAACTCTACCAACTCGATCCTGAGGTCGAAATCGACGGGATCACCGTCAGTCTGCGCAAAAAGGGGCAAGGGCGTCCGATGCTGGTTCTGCAGTCTCTGGAGGGCTGGATCCGCGACGAAACGTTCTCCGACGCATTGGCGCGGAACCACGAGGTGTATCTGCCGCAGCATCCGGGATTCGGCCAATCGCCGCTTCCTTCGGAACTGCGCTCGGTCGACGACCTCGCCTATTTCTACATGACCATGCTCGAAGACTATGGGCTGTCCGATGTGGTTCTGGTCGGAGCCGGCTTCGGTGGCTGGGTCGCCCAGGAAATGGCCGTTCGCTCGACCGAACGCATCGGCGCTCTGGTTCTGGTTGACACGTTGGGCCTGCGGTTCAGCAGCGATCCAACCGTTAGGGACATCCAGGACATCTACGTCATGTCGCAGGCGGAGATTGCCGAGAACCTCTATCATGATCCCGAGGCGAACCGCCGTGATGTCACAAAACTCCCGGATCACGTGCTGCTGTCCATTGCTCATTCCCGCGAAACCATGGCGTTTCTTGGATGGAAGCCGTTCATGCACAATCCGATCCTGAAACGCTGGCTGCGGCGCATCGACGTGCCGACGTTGGTGGTCTGGGGCGCCTCCGACAGATTTGTGTTTCCCGAATACGGCCGTCAGGTCGCCGCCGCCATTCCCAACGCCCGGTTCGAGCTGCTCGAAAATGCCGGCCATTATCCGCATATCGAAACCCCGGATGCCTTCGTCGCAGCCGTCAACGACTTTCTCTCGGGCCATCAACCGACACGAAAGTCGGCGTGAGCGGCGGATGAGGAGATAACAGATGGAAGTCTTTCACTTTTCCGAGCAACCCTACCCTGACGCCTGGGATCTGGGCCTCGATTCACTGCGCAACAACATTCCCAATTCGCTGTGCGACCCCGAGGTCGCCCGCCGGGTCTATCTGGAACGACAGGACGAATGGCGGCTGTGTGACGAACTCGGCATCCATGTCGCCTTCAACGAACACCATACATCGGCCACTTGCCTGTCCGCGTCGCCCGAAGTGACGATGGCGATCATGGCGCGTATTACCGAAAACGTGCAGCTGTTGCCGATCGGTTTCCAGGTCGCCAACCGGCCGAACCCGGTTCTGCTTGCCGAGCAGATCGCCATGGCCGATGTCATTTCCGGCGGCCGCCTGAATGTCGGGCTGGTCAAGGGCGCGCCCTACGAACTGTCGCCGGCGAACTCCAATCCCGGGCGTTACCTGGAGCGGTTCTGGGAAGGCGTCGATCTGATCACCAAGGCCCTGGCCAACCGCGGCGATCCCATCAATTTCGAAGGCGAGTACTACCACTACCGCCAGGTCAACGTATGGCCGCGCCCCTTCCGCGATCCCCATCCGCCGATCTGGGTACCGGCGCAAAGCCCGGGCTCGACGAGCGAGATCGCCCAGCGCGGATACAATTTCGCCGCCTTTCTGTGCGGACGGAACATGAAAATACTGATCGACATCTATCGCGAAAAAACCCGCGAAGCAGGGTTTCCGGACCCCGGTCCGGAAAAATTCGGATATCTGGCCCTGTGCGCGGTCGGAGAGACTGAGGAAGAGGGTCACGCTCGGGCCTACGAGATTCACGAGTATCTCAGGACGACGAGCATCATCTCCGAAGCATTCGTCAATCCGCCCGGTTACCAGTCGCCGGAAAACAACGCCAAATGGCTGCGCCTCGGCCAGTTGCGCGGCCGCGCCGGCAGCCATTTCGGCGCCACCATGAAAGACGGCACAAAGATCAATCAGGCGACCGCTTCCATCCCGGAGCTGGTCGACGCCAACATCGTCTTCGCCGGAACACCGGATCAGGTCTACGATCAGATTTGCGAGTTCAATGACTATGTCGGCGGCATCGGCAACATGGTCTTCATGTTCCATGGCGGCCGCATGTCGCACGAGGACGCCAAGGCCAATCTGCGCCTGTTCGCATCCGATGTGCTGCCACGGCTCAAGGAGCGTTACCCGACGCGCGCATCGGTCGAGGCCGCCGAATAGTCACCGGTGACGCACCCGCCGAAGGGCATGGGCAACCCCGACCGGGATCCGCAAGGGCGGTTTGCGGCATAATCAAAGGTTGAGTGGAATCAAATACATTAGTATTCGGGAAGGAGACCGAATCGCAAAACACGCAATCAGATTCCACCAGACCGAATCGAGAGAGGGAATGCAGACGACGGTAGACACCGATCCTTTTGACATCCAGAGCGATGACACGGATGGTTCCAAGCGATCCCTCAACATAGCGACGTCTCGAACCTTCGACGTGCTCGCCCAGTTCATGCTCAAAAAGCCGGTCTTTGGCGTTACCGAGCTCAGCAAAGAACTCGGCATGACCAAAAACATGATCTACCGGGCGCTTGCGACTCTGGTCGAACAGAATCTGCTGATGCGGGATGAGACCGGCCGAAGGTATCAATTGAGCTACCAGGTGCTGGAACTGCAGAATCCGCATTTTCCGTCGCCGGACATTCGGACGCTGGCCCATCCCTATCTCGAGAGGCTGCACCAGGCGATGCACCGAACCGTGCAACTGTCGATCCGCGCCGGAGACGGGCAGGTGGTGATCGACGGTGTGGAAGGACACGGCGTGATGGTCAAACGCACCAAACTGGGGCAGTATTTTCCGCTGCACGCCTCGGCCGCTTCACGTGCCATATTGTCCTGCCTGCCGGACGACGAGATCGACAGTTACATCAAGCGCAACAGTCCGTTGCCGGCCTTTACCGAGAATACCCTGACCAGCAAAAGGAATCTGATGGCCGATATCGGCGCGATCCGCGAGCGCGGTTATGCCGAGACCATCGAGGACTACTACCGCGGTTTGTCGGGCGTTTCCTTTCCGATCGTCGCAGCGGACGGCAGCCCGCACTGCGCGGTGACGGTTGCCGGCCGGACCATCGCCCGCGAGACGGAAAAGCCTGAGGAAACAGCTGGCAAGGCACAGCCGATCATAGACGAGCTGCGGGCGATCGCCCGATTGTACGATCCGATGTGAGGCGCCTGATGAACAGTCCAAAACTAACGCCGAGCGTATCGTCCAACACCTCATCGCGCACCGTGTTCGAGGTGCTCAAGCAGCTGTCGCGGGCTGACCGTCCGCTGGGCGTCGCCGAACTGCACAGAATCATCAAGGAGCCGACAAGCAGTACCCACCGAGCGCTTATGACGCTTGAGGAGGCCGGATTTGCCTCGCGGTTCGGGCACCAGATCAAATTCGGGCCCGGGCCGATGGTCCAGAATCTGATCCGGGCGATGATCGCAAGACTGCCGCTGCGCAATCAGGGCGTGCCACTGCTTAAAGAACTGGTCGCGCTGACCGAGGCGCCGGCCACTCTGAATGCACGGCTCGGATGGTACAGCATCCGCGTCGGCTGGGCGGAGGGACGGCATGAACTTTATGACCAGCGGCGCATCGGGCAAGCACGGCTGCTGCACGAGCGCGTTGCGCCGATCATCATGCTCTCTACCTTTTCCGATGAACGGATCAGCGCGTTCCGGACGTTTGTCGCAAACCACTATCCCGACCGCACGGATGAGTCTGCGTCGGCGAAAGTCGACCGGGCTGTGCGGGCGGGGCGCGAGCAAGGCTATCTGACGAAGCCCGACGACAACATGGTGAACAGCAGCTGGGTTTCATTCCCGGTGAAAGGCCCGTCCGGCGAAGCCTGCGGCGCCCTGACGCTTGCCCTCAAAAACGAGGTGATTCCTTCTGGTGGCGGCAATAGCGAGCAGTTCGACCGGGTTCGGCATTTCGTTCGACAATTCCAGGACCATCTGGACGCAACGCCGGCCGACACAACCACCCCTTACGACTATCTCGATATCGACAAAATCGTAATCGACACCGGCGTGGAAAGCATCGAAAGCGGTCTCGCGGCGCAGTGACGATGCAGGCAAGGCAGGCGCCGATCCCGACGGTGGGAACGTCGCCCAGTCGATCCGTCAATCGAGAAAGCTCGGCAAAAACAGGCTGATCTGCGGGAAGGCGATCAGCAGAACGACAATCAGCGCCTCGGCCGCCAGGAACCACGTCAGCCCCTTGAATATGGTGCCCAGTTCGACCTGGTCTCCGGCAACGCTCTTGACCACGAAAGCGTTCAGTCCGACCGGCGGCGTCAACAGACCGATCTCGATGAACTTCACCACGATGACACCGAACCAGATCAGATCGTAGCCGGAGGCCTTGGCGATCGGCAGCAGGATCGGCAGGGATACCAACATCACGCCGATGCCTTCGAGGAACATGCCCAATATGAGGTAGAGGATACAAATCGCCACGATGACCAGAAAGGGACTCAGCTCCGCGGTCTTGATACCTCCGGCGATGAAGCGCGGAACCCCCGACAAGGCCAAAAACTTGGTGAACAGCACCGTGCCGATGACGATAAAAAAGAGCATCGCGGTGGTCTTGGCGGCTTCCGACAGGCTGTCGACAAACCGTTGCCAAGTCATCTGTCTGCGGCTAACCGCGACAAGAAGTGTAATCGCGGCTGCGGCGGCGCCGGCTTCCGTCGGTGTCGTCGTGCCGGTGTAGATACCCAGTACGACAAACAGGATGATGACCGGCATCGGCCAAACATCGCGCACGGCCTGCCATTTCTCTCTGCCGGAAAACCTGTCATCGGGCGTCGGCGCCAGAGCCGGATTGCTGCGCACCCTGGTGTAGATCATGACGCAGTAGACGCCGGCCGTCAGCAGCCCGGGCAGAATTCCGGCCATCAGCAATTTGGCCACCGATTGCTCGGCATACCAGCCATAGAGCACGAAGGCGACGCTGGGCGGAATCAGCGCCCCCAAAGTGCCGGCGGCGGCGACCACGCTGGTGGCCAGCGCCTTGTCATATTTGTGCTCAAGCATTTCCGGAATGGCGAGGCGCCCCATGGCGGCCGTCGTCGCCAGGGACGAGCCGGAGACCGCGGCAAATCCGGCAGCCGCGAAATTGGTGGCGATCGCCAATCCACCGGGGATGAAGCCGATCAACACCCGCGCCGCCTGGAACACGCTCTTTGCAATGCCGGATTTCTGGGCGAAGGTGCCCATCAACAGAAACATCGGCACCGCGGAAAGCGTCCAGGATGCACTGAAATCGTAAGGCACCTGCCCCAGCGCGCCCAGTGCGGCGCGTTCTCCGCGAATGGCCCACAGGCCGGCGATCGACACCACGCACAACGACACCGCAATCGGGACGCGGATCATCAGCAGGACGATGAGCCCAAAAAGTCCGCTAAAGCCGATGGCCAGGCTGGACATGATCAGAGTCCCCGCTTGCCTTTGATCTTGAGGTTGATCTGGTCCGAGGGCGGTTTGTCTTTCGTCACGAAAAGCAGATCCTCGATGATCTGCAGGACACACCAGGCCGCCGTCATGGCGAAGCCGACGACCGGAAGCCAACGGCCCGGCCAGACCTCGACCTGAAATTCGATGTTGGTCGACAGCTCCCGCACGGCGGTCTTTTTCATCGCAACGTCGAGGCCCTTCCAAAACAGCGTGAGTGTCAGCGCCAACATCAAAACAAGGGCCAGAATATCCAGCGATCGCTGGATTTTCTCGGGCAGACCCTGGGTAAACAGCTCGATGAACACGTTTTCCCGATCGCGTTGCACGGCCGCCAGCGGCAGGAAGACGGCAGCCACCATGTAGAACAGGCTGACCGTCTCCAACGTGCCGATCAGCGGTTGGCTGAAGACCAGTTTCGACACCACATCCGCCGAAACGTGAACCATCATCAGGCAGGTCGATGCGGCAGCGATGTAGAGCAGAACCGTCGTGGTTCGTTCGATCAGCGATCTGAGCGCGGACATGCGGTTTTCCGAATGGCCCGGTCAGGGCGGTAGCCGCTGACCGGGTTGCACCAGTTCAACATCAGGGATCAGTGTCAGTTGAAGATCTCGTCAGCCATGCGCGCGCGGATCTTGTCCTTGTCGCCTCCGGCCTCTTCAACGATCGCGTTCCACTTGGTGACGCTGGCCTCGAACGTGTCGAGGATGTCGCCGGCCGTCGCGATGCCCTTTTCCTCGGCAGCGGCCTGCACGGCAGCCCGTTCGGATTCGAACCACGCGTCCATGAAGGCCCGCATCTCGTCGGTCGGCTCGCCCCAAACGACGCCCTTTTCGACGGAAGCGGCGCGGACTTCGTCGGCCTTGGCAACCCCGGCAGCGGCGGCTTCCACCACGAGCGTCGGAAGCTCGGCCATGATGACCTGTTTGTCGGCGTCGTCCAGGCCATCCCAAGTTTCGCTGTTCATGGCCATGACCAATCCGTTGTTGTACTGGCCGACCGGCAGGTCGAGGACATAACCCACGGCGTCCCAAAGGCTATAGGCCTGCAGCCAGAACACCGAACCAATCACGCATTCCACCTGCCCGCGCTGAATGGCTTCCATCACCTCGGTCGTCGGCGTGTTGACGGGCGTGGCACCCATACGCTTGGCCAAGCGCAGATTGGCCGATGCTGCCCGGACGGACTTGCCCTTCAGGTCATCGAAGCTGCTGATCGGCTGCTTGCACATCAGATAGAAATGCGGGGTGCCGGCATAGGCGAGCGCCGTGACGCCGTTCTTGGCGTTTTCCGCGGTGCATTCCGCGCAATTCTTCAACTGGGTTTCGTTCACGGCGGCCGAAATCGAATAGGGATTGGCTTTGATCGAGGCGTAATTGGTGAGCATCGAATCGATCGGCATTTCCGCCTGATAAATCGCGCCGGCCACGTAACCGGCGTCGACCAGCCCTTCGGCGATTCCGGGAAGCACGGTGCGCATTTGCACAACGGTCCCGTCATACAGGTTTTCAAACGTAACAGCGCCGCCAGATGCCTCGGTGACAGCGGTGGAGAAGGAATCCATGCCGAGCGAAGCGGGGTCCGTCGAGGGGGCCCAGGACCCATAGGTCAGCTTGACCTCGGCCAGGGCGGACGAGGCCGCAAGCCCGGCGACCAAGGACGTGATTGCGATCAAATGTCTCATGACTACCTCCCGAGAAAATCGCGTTTCCTAACGGTTCCACTGGCCGCTGGTTTCAAGCGTCCAGATTCAAGATCAGGGTCTTCAGTTCGGTGAACGCCTCAATCGTCGGCCAGCCGCCCTCGCGACCCTGTCCGGACTGTTTGACGCCACCTGCCGGTGAGTTCGGCATCACCGAATAGCCGTTGATGCCGACGGCGCCGGTGCGCATCGCCTTGCCGACGCGGAAGGCGCGGCTGAGATCGGTCGTATAAAGACCACCGGCCAGCCCGTAGATGCTGTCATTGGCGATGCCGACAGCCTCTTCCTCCGTTTCGAACGGAATGACGGCGAGGACGGGACCGAAAATTTCCTCCTGGGCAATCGTCATGCTGTTGTCGACATCGGCAAACAGGGTGGGATTGATCCAGTTTCCCTCTGACAACGCGCCACCGGGGCGATCGCCGCCGATGACCTGCCTGGCCCCCTCCTCCGCGCCGATCCGGATGTAATTCATGATCCGATCGACCTGTTTCTTCGAGATGATCGGCGCCGACGTCGTTTCGAAATCAAAAGGATCGCCGAATTTGACGGACTTCACCTGCTCCTGTGCAAAGTGAATGAATTCGTCCCGGATCGAGGTGTGGACGACAGCGCGTGTCGTGGTCGAGCACACCTGGCCGGAGAGGAATGTCGAACACAGTCCCATGACGGTCTTCGCGGCCGTCTCCACGCTGCGTGTGTCCGGGAAAACCAGCGCGGCGCTCTTGCCGCCGAGTTCAAGCGTCACCCGCTTCATGGTCTTGCCGGCGGCGCCCATGATCCATTCGCCGACGGCACGGCTGCCGGTAAACGTGATCTTGTCGACGCCCGGATGCTCTACCAGGGCGCGTCCGGTCTCGGGACCGCCGTGGACAAGATTGAAGACGCCTTCCGGCAGATCGCAGTCGTTGACGATCTCCGCCATGCGGTTGACGCTGATGCCAGCGAGCTCGGACGGTTTGAGGACGACCGTGCATCCGGTCGCCAGCGCCGGCGCCACCTTGAGCGCAAACATCATGACCGGCGCGTTCCAGGGCAGAATGGCCCCGACGACGCCGAGCGGCTCGCGAAACGTCAGATAGTGCAGGTTGGCGGTGTCGGTGTATTGCGGATAGGTTTCACCGTTGATCTTGTCGATCCAGCCGGCATAGTGATCGAAGATATCGGCCGCCATATGCGCCGAGACGCGGGTGTTGAGGCTGAAATTGATCGGCACGCCGTTGTCCAGCGTCTGCCGGTACGCCAGTTCTTCGGCATTGTCGCTGATGGCATCCACCAATCGCTGGACAATCTTCTTACGCTCGCGGGCGCCCAGCCGCGGCCACGGTCCCTCGTCGAACGCCTTGCGGGCCGCAGCGACCGCTTCGGCGACGCCGGCAGTCCCGCCCTCCAAAAACGTCGCAACGGCCTCGTTGGTGGAGGGGTGGATCTGTTCAAAGACCTCGCCACGCTCAACCCACTCGCCGCCGATCAGTTGGCGGTGCGCACCGATTTGCAGCCGGTCCCGATGATGCGCGACGGATGTGAGCAACGGTTCCTCCCACTCAATTGTTCTGTATATTTGACTATATCCCGATTTTTGTGGAAATCAACAAAAAGTTCTGATATTTGGGACTTTTGCCGCATAAAGGAACGAATTGGCGCATGCAAAGCTACGACTTCATCGTGATCGGTGCTGGCTCAGCGGGATGCGTCGTGGCCAACCGCCTGTCGGAAAATCCGGCAAATCGGGTGCTGCTGCTGGAGGCCGGCGGTCGCGACTGGTCACCAATGATCCATGTGCCGGTTGGCAGCGGAGAACTGATCCGCAAGGGCGCTTTCGGCTGGCGGATGTTCACCGAACCCGACGATGCGACGAACGGACGTGCGATCCAGTGGCCCCGCGGCAAGGTGCTGGGTGGCTGCTCGTCGATCAACGGCATGGTCTATGTGCGCGGCCATCCCTCGGATTACGACCGCTGGGCGCAACTGGGCAACAGCGGTTGGTCGTATGAAGAGGTGCTGCCTTACTTCATGCGCTCTGAACACCACGTCGATCGCGACGACAGCTTTCACGGACAGCAAGGCGAAATGATCGTCTCGCGCGGGGCGCTGCCGAACCCTTTGTTCGATGCCTTCATCGATGCCGGTCAGCAAGCCGGCCATCCGGCGACGGAAGACTTTAACGGTGTCGAACAGCATGGCTTCGGCCGCTTCGACTACACCGTGCATCGCGCACGACGCCAAAGTACGGCCGTGGCCTTTCTCAACCCCGTGCGCCGCCGGTCAAACCTGCACATCCGCACACGGTGCCACGTTGCGCGCATTGCGATGGACGGCCGCAAGGCAGTCGGCGTGGACATCGCTACGGATGGGACACCGGAGACGATCCGCGCGACGCGGGAAGTGATCCTGTGCGCCGGCGTCGTCGGATCGCCGCATATCCTGCAGCTTTCGGGCATTGGTGCGCCGAACGATCTGCAAGCGGTGGGCCTGCAGACCGTACACGATCTTCGCGGCGTGGGACGCAATCTGCAGGACCATACGCAGATCCCGTTCATGTATGGCTGCAAGCAGCCGATCACGCTGTATCAGTTGATCCGGATCGACCGCGCGGTGCTGCGCATGGCGCAGGCCCTGTTGTTGCGATCCGGGCCGTTTGCGCACTTCCCGGTGCAGGGCGGCGCATTCACCAAATCAGATCCGATGCTGGCGGTGCCGGACATTCAATATCATTTCGGCATCGCGCTTGGTGTTCGTCGGGCACGGCTGCCGCGCCTCGTGCCCTCCAAAAATCCCTTCGACCGTGACGGATACATGCTCGCACCTTGCCTGTTGCGCCCGGCGAGCCGCGGTCAGATTACCGTGAAATCCGCCGATCCGTCGGAAGCGCCGCGCATCGATGCGAACTATCTGAGCCGGGAAAGCGATCGGCTGTTTTTCCGACAGGCGTTCCACCAGGCCCGCCACATTGGCAGCCAACGGGCCTTTGCACCCTTCAACGACGGCGAGTTGCTGCCCGGCCCCGACGTCAACTCCGATGACGAGATCGACGACTACACTCGGGCCAACCTGGCGACCTGCCACCATCAGGTGGGCACCTGCAAGATGGGCCAGGACGAGGAGGCGGTGGTCGACGAACGGCTGCGGGTGCACGGGATCGCCGGTCTGCGCGTCGCCGACGCCTCGATCATACCGACGCAGATCGGCGGCAATACGAATGCCGCTGCGATCATGATCGGCGAAAAGGCCGCGGACATGATTGTGCACAGCAGACAGGACGGATGACGGACGGACGCAATCCCACGGTTCTAGTATTGGGCGCCACCGGCAAGGTGGGCGGCGCGGTCCTGCGCGCCTTGTCCGGGCGGAGCGATATCACGCTGCGCGCCACCGCCCGCAATCAACGGGGACACGAAACACTCGGGCAAATCGCAGACGAGGTGGTGCCTTTCGATTTCGAGCTGACCGGCCAATACGAACCGGCGCTTGCCGGTGTCGACCGCGTCTTCCTGCTCACCGGCTACAGCGTCGACATGCTGCATCAGAGCAAGTTTTTCATCGACCGGGCCGCCGCCGCCGGCGTCTCGCGCATCGTGCACCTTGGCACCCATGCACCCAACGACACCGTGTTCAAACATCACGCATGGCATCAGCTGATCGAACGCTATATCGAGTGGCACGGCCTGGGATTCACCCATCTGCGCCCGGCCATGTTCATGAACAACATATTGGATTACGCCCGCGCCAACCGCGACCGACCCGGGGTGCTCGTCCACTACACCGGCGAAGCGCGGGTCGCATGGATCGATGTGGACGATATCGGCGCTGCCGCCGCAACGGTGCTCTCGGACCCCGAGCAACACGACGGACAGACCTATTTCCTCGATTCGGAGGCGCTTTCGATGCACGAGGTCGCCGAGGTCCTGGCACAGGAGACCGGACAAAGCTGGCGCTTCGAGCATCGCGACGCACAGGAACTGCTGCCGCGCCTGCAGGCCGCCGGCCGCGAGCCCACCTATGCCAGTTCCGGGATAACGTTCTTCGAGGCGGTGGCGCGCGGCGAGGCGCCCGGTGTCGACCGCCTCTCCGACGCGCTGCAACGGCTCATCAAACGCCAACCCACCACATGGCGCGATTATGCGCGGCGCAACCGCGAGGCCTTTCTGTACCGCGACAATGATTGAGGACATCCCATGTATGACGCATCCATCCCGGTAGCCGATCGCCTCGAGATCCAGGAGCTCTATGCCCGTTACTGCCAGTTTGCCGACAAGTGCGACGGTGAAAACTGGTCACGCTGTTTCGTCAAGGACGGGTATTTCCAGCCCAGCCTCGGCCCCGGCTCCGGGCAGCCCTACCAGGGGCGCACGGAACTCGCTGCCTTCATCAGCGCGCCGCACAGGACACCGGACACATATCGCCACTGGAACACCGCTCTGACCCTGCGGAGCGACGGCGACGAAATCGATGCGGTCTGCTACGCGTTCCTGCTGAAGGTCGCCGATGTCGATGCGCCCGCCATCGCTGGCAGCGTTGTCTACTTCGACCGGCTGGCGCGCGAGGACGGACGCTGGCTTTTCAAGTCGCGCGAGCCGATCAAGGACGGAACGCCGGAATAAAAAAAGCCCCCGCGCGAAGCGGAGGCTGAGGCTACGTCCAGGGAGAATGACGTCAGGCAAACGCCTGCAGCCCAGTTTGCGCACGCCCGAGGATCAGCGCGTGCACATCATGGGTGCCCTCATAGGTGTTGACGGTTTCCAGGTTCTGCGCATGGCGCATGACCTGATACTCGATCTGAATCCCGTTGCCGCCATGCATGTCGCGCGCCTGCCGGGCAATGTCCAAGGCCTTGCCGCAATTGTTGCGTTTGACGAGGCTGATCATCTCCGGCGCCATGCGGCCTTCGTCCAGCAGGCGGCCAACCCGCAGGCTGGCCTGCAGGCCGATCGTGATCTCGGTCTGCATGTCGGCAAGTTTCTTCTGATAGAGCTGGGTCTGCGCCAGCGGCTTGCCGAACTGGATGCGGTCGAGACCGTATTGGCGGGACTGGTGCCAGCAGGCTTCGGCGGCGCCCATCGCGCCCCATGAAATGCCGTAGCGAGCCCGATTGAGACAGCCGAACGGGCCGCTCAGGCCTTCGATATTGGGGAGCAGCGCGTCCTCGCCGACCTCGACATCGTCCATGACGACCTCACCGGTGATCGACGCCCTGAGGGACAGTTTTCCTTCGATCTTCGGAGCCGTCAGGCCTTGCAATCCCTTATCCAGAATGAACCCGCGGATCTTGCCGCCATGGGCTTCCGATTTGGCCCAGACCACGAAGACGTCGGCGATCGGGCTGTTCGATATCCACATTTTGGTGCCGTGCAGACGGTACCCGCCGTCGGTCTTTATCGCCCGGGTCTTCATGCCGCCGGGATCGGAGCCGGCATCGGGCTCGGTCAGTCCGAAACAGCCGATCAAGTCGCCGCTTGCCAGTCCCGGCAGATATTTTTGCCGCTGCTGTTCCGAGCCATAGGCATAGATCGGATACATCACCAGGCTCGACTGCACGGACATCATCGAGCGATAGCCGGAATCGACACGTTCGATCTCCCGCGCCACCAGCCCATAGGATACATAGGAGGCTTCGGCACAGCCATAATCCTGCGGCAAGGTCACACCCAGCAGTCCGTTTTCGCCCATCTTGCGGAAGATCCCAGGGTCGGTATCCTCGTTGAGGTAAGCGTGCTCGATCAGCGGCTGCAGTTCAGCCCTGGCGAAGGCCTGAGCGGAATCGCGGATCATGCGCTCCTCATCGCTGAGTTGATCGTCCAGCAGGAACGGATCGTCCCAGCAAAAGCCGGCTGGCGCCGGCGCATTCTTGTTCGCTGCAGGTACAGCCATGCCTGCCCCTCCTCGCTGTGCTCGTGGTGTCGCTTAGGGTTCGATTTCGAAACGGGCGCTCGGAAAATACTCTTTGTAATCAGGCCACAGCTCCCAGTCGGGATAGGCGGCCCGGGCGGTAAACCGCATCACAGCAAAAACCACGACCTGACGGGCCATGTAGCGCAGCTTCTTGTCGAGCGCCTCGTCGAGACATTGACCGTCCGCATCGAAATACCGCTTTTCGGAAGAGTTGACGGTGATCCCCAGCGGCGTCGGCCAACCGCGCAAGGCGTGCACGACATCGCGCATGTGGGACAGGGCGGTGTTGGCCCCCTGGTGTCCGGCGCCGACGCCGACCAGGCCGACGGCACGGGCGCCGAAATAGGCCTTGGGGTCGTCGGCCAGATCCTGGGTATAGTCGAGGGCGTTCTTCAGATGGCCGGAAATCGAGCCGTGATAACCGGGAGAACACATGATGATGCCGTCGGAACGGCGCAGGGCGTCGACGAACTCAAGCTGCGCCGGCGACCGTTCCGTCACCGCGATGTCGTAGATCGGCATCATCAGTTCGGGGCCGGCGAACATGCGTGTTTCGGCACCGGCATCCTCGGCGTGATCGAGCGCGGTGTGCACCAGCCGCTCGGATGTCGAACCGGTCCGGGTCGTTCCTCCGAGCCCGACAATGAAAGGCGTGTGGCCTATGTCTCCGATCCGATCCATGGGAATTTCCCTTCCGATATCAATTGTTCTATATTACTGATTTCATCCCGATTTGTCTAACAAATTATTCGAAGGGATCGTCTCCGCCCGGAGGCGGAACTTCCACGGCGTTGAGCAGGTGAGCGCCCATGGCGTAGTAGCCCATGAGGCCCGTCAGCTCGACGATGCCGCGTTCGCCATAGCGGCGCGTCAGCGCATCGAAACGGGTTTCGTCGACACGGTTTTCGGTGAGCAACTGGGTGATGAAGGCGAATATCTCGCCTTCGTCCTGACGCTCGAAGGCCGGTTCGCTGCCGGTACGCAGCGCGTCGATGACGCTGTCGTCGACACCGGCCTGCCGGGCGATATCCGCGTGCACGGCCCAGACATAGCCGCACTTCAGATGGGCGGCGCAGATCAGAATGGCGAGTTCCGAAATGCGCTTGTCGAACGTGGTTCCGAAGCGCAGGAATTCGCCGAGGTGCTGCGCCCGCTCCGCCAGATCGGGACTGTACAGCCATAGGGCCAGCGGACCGCGAATCCGCCCCCGCGGCCCGGATGCGATCCGCTCGGCGATCTCCTTTTGGCGCGCATCCAGCGTTTCCGGAAATTCCGCTATTCTGCTCATATCGACCTCAATTCGCTTCCAGGAGCGTCACGGTCGTCGCCGCGTCCTCGACGCCGACGAAACCCCCGCCGTTCTCAGCCACCGCAATCCGCGCATTTTCCACCTGGCGCGGCCCCGCCTCACCGCGTAACTGCTTTACCAGTTCGTGGATCTGAATAACGCCGGTCGCAGCGATGGGATGGCCCTTGGACACCAGTCCGCCGGACGGATTGACCGGCACCTTGCCGCCGAGCGCAGTCGCGCCGCTTTCGGTTAGCGGTCCGCCGCCGCCCGGCTCACAGAGGCCGAGATTTTCGATCTGCAGAATCTCGCCGAACGACGTCGCGTCATGCACCTCCACGACATCGACGTCCTGCGGCGAGAGACCTGCGCGCTCGTAGGCGAGCAAGGCGGCCCGCCGCCCCACATGGGCAGAGAAATCATCGACCTTTCGCGCCGATCCGGACAGCAGAACCGACGAGCGAATTTTCACGGAACGCGCTTTGCCGCGTTTGTTCAGCCACCGATCCGAAACCACGATGGCCGCGGCAGCACCGTCGCTGACCGGTGCGCACATGGCCCGGGTTAGCGGCCAAAGGATTGGTTTGTCGGCCAGCACCTCGTCGACGCTCATCGCTTCCTGATATTGCGACAGCGGGTTCATGGTGGAATGGACATGATTCTTGGCGGCCGCTTGGGCGATCTGCCGCTGGGTGGTGCCGAACTGCCGCATATGCTCCCGCGCCGTCGATGCATACATGTCCATGAAGATCGTCCGGTTCGCGCCGCCTTCGGCGTCGGGCGGCGTCACCCCCTGCCCCATCGCTGCAAACAACGCCCGGGTCTCGTCGATCGCCGTCACATCCATGCCGCCGAGAAACGTCTTGAACACGGTTTCCTTGTCGGCCTGCGGATAGACCATTTTTTCAACGCCCATGACCAGCGCCACATCACAGGCATCCGCTCTGATCGCGTTGACCGCCTGGACCAGGCCGGTGGACGAACTGGCGCAGGCGTTTTCGACATTGACGATCGGAATGGAGTCGATCCCGGCCGCCCGCAGGGCGACCTGGCCGCGAATGCTGTTCTGCCCCTCCATCAGGGCCTGCCGGGTGTTGGAGAACCACGCGGCCTGGACATCCGCGACCTGCAGGTCCGCATCCTTAAGGACGGCCTCCAGCGTCGCCGCCGTCATGTCCTTGACCGAAACCTCCGGGAACTTCCCGAGCCGGGTCATCGCCACGCCGACGATGTGAACATCACTCATCGGGTGACTCCCTCCTGCAGAGCGGTACCGCCGCCAAACATGTCGCGTGCCTCCTTGCGCTGCACTTTACCGACATTGGACCGCGGCAGCCGTTCGACGATATGGATGACCTTCGGCGTTTTCACCGAACCGATCTTTTCCTTCAGAAACGCGATGAGGGAGTCCGCCGTCGCGGCCGGATTGCGCAGTTCGACGGCCGCTTCCACCCGCTCGCCCCACTTGTCGTCCGGCACACCGAAAACCACACATTCATAGACGTCGGGATGTTTGACCAGCACGGCCTCGACATCCGAGGGATACACGTTGAAGCCGCCGCTGATGACAACATCGCGGATGCGGTCCTTGAGGTAGAGGTATCCGCGTTCATCGAGATATCCGACATCGCCGGTATGCAGCCAGCCGTCGACGATCGTTTCCGCGGTTTTTTCCGGCAACTCGAAATAGCCGTCCATCATCATGTCACTTGTGGCCACCACCTCTCCGATCTCGCCGGCCGGCAGGATGTTGCGCTGCGGGTCCATGATCGCCAGCCGGACCAGCGGCGTCGCCCGTCCGACCGAACTGATCAACGAGTCGACTGCCATCTCCGCGGCGGTGAGCACGGACATGACCGTCGGCATCTCCGTCTGACCGTAGACGGTTTCCAGCTTGCCGCGGAAAAACGCCCGGGCCTCCCTGACTTTCTCCGGCGGCATCGGCGCAGCACCAAAAATCACGTGACGCAGGTGGCCGAATTCTGGCTTGCGCCCCTCGGCGGCTTCGATGATCGCATAGATGATGGTTGGCGGCAGAAACACGGTCGTCGCGCCGCCGGCGTCGAGCTCCCGCAGCAGCTGCGCCGGATCGACACCGCGAACCAGGCGGTTGCAACCGCCGGCCGCCAGCACCGGCAACATGAATGTGCCGGCTCCGTGGGAGATCGGGGCGACGCACAAATGCACCTCGTCGGGATCGAAGCGGAAGGCCATCAGCATGTTGACGATCAGAGTGTTGATGCAGCGGAACGATTGAACCAGGCCCTTGGGTTTGCCGGTCGAGCCTCCGGTGAATTTGATGGCGCTGCGCCCGCCGGTCGCCACGCCGGCAGTGTCCGGTGCGCGATCTCGATAGCGATCGACAATCTCGCCGACCGTCGGAATGCCGTGGCCTTCCCTGTCGGTGATCCGGATTCCGTCAAAGGATTCCGCCTTGTCCTGGCAGGCGCTGTCGACAAACAGGATGTCCGGCCGCGCGGTGTCGATCAGATCGGCCGTTTCAGAAGGTGTATTGCGGTAGTTCAGCGGTACCAGAGTCGCCAGCGAAGCATGCACACCCATGATGACGAGGAAGTGCTGCAATCCGTTCGGCCCCAGCACGGCGACGACCGGCCGCTGTTTGCCGGACAGGTCCTGAAAGGCCGCGCCGAGTGCATCGGCGGCGGTGATCAAGTCGCGAAAACGGATCGAAGCGGCGCCTTCCTCGGCGGCCGTGCGGTCCGGGTAGAGCGCCGCCGCCTTGCGAACGAAGTCAAACGGAAACATGCCCGGACCTCATCCGACCATATCCTTGCCGAACAGCGTTCGGGCGACGATCATTTTCTGGATCTCGTTGGTGCCCTCATAGATTTCGGCGATCTTCGCATCACGATAGATGGCTTCCACCGGCGATACGAACCCGTCATGGGACAGCTCGCGCATATAACCATAGCCCCCCATGATCTGAATCGCGTCGCGCGCCATGTCGACCGCCAACTCCGTGGCGTAATACTTGGCCATGGCCGCTTCCGGTTCCGGAAAATCGATGCCCTGATCCATGCGCAGCGATGCCTTGAGATACAGATTGCGGGCATTCTCGATCGCCGTTGCGCGCTCGACCATGCGGAACTGCCAGTGCTGATACTCGCCGATCCGCTTGCCGAACGCGGTGCGCGTCTTCAGGTGCTGCATCGCGGCGTCGAACGCCGCCTGCGCCATGCCGACACCGGTGGCCGCGATGCCGATCCGACCGTAGGTCAACGTCGATAGCGCCACCCGCAATCCGTCGTTCTCGCCACCGATCCGCCTGGTGTCGGGGACCTCGACATTGTCGAAATAGATATCGGCCGTCAGTTGTCCACGATTGCCGAGCTTCTTGTCCGGAACGCCGATACGCACGCCGGGTTGGTCGGTATCGACCACCAGTTCGACCATCTTACCTTCCGGCGTCGCGCACAGGACGATAACAAATCCGGCGACCGGCGAATTGGTGATCCAGCGTTTTTGTCCGTTGATTCGATAGCCTGTCGGCGTTGGCTCGGCGATGGTCTGCATGGCCCGCGGCGAAAGATCGGAACTGGCCTGCGGTTCGGTCGTCGCAAAGGCCCCGACGATATCCCCGCCGGCGACGCGTTCCAGATAGTCTTTACGGATTTGCGCGGATCCGCGCTCCAGCGTCCGCCCCGCCAGGATGGCGTGCACGTCGTAGATTGCGGCGACCGAATTGGAAAAATAGGCGAGTTCCTCCACCGTCACCGCCGTTGCGGTCACCCTGTGCGTCAGGCCGCGGCCGCCATCCTCACGCTTGAACGGGATGCGGAACAGTCCGGCCTCTCCCATCTTGTCAAACAGGGCGCGCGGAAAGTTTTCGACGCTCTCCTCGGCCTCGGCGATCCGCTGCGCCTCCGGGGCGACATGCTCGCCAGCGAACCCACGCACTTCATGCCGGATTGCGACCACTTCGTCGGGTGTCAGGAGATCGTGATAAAGCGAGTCGCTGGCGCGTGGCTGATTGTGGAATTTATCTGCGATGGTATCGGGGCTCATGACGGGGCCTTCAGTCGGTCAGCAGGACGATTTTGCCGAAGTGCTTGTTTTCGGACATGTATTCCTGGGCGGCGAGCGCCTCTTCCAGGGGAAAGGTGCGGTCGACAAGCGGTTGGAGACGACCGTCAGACAGCGCTTCGCCGAGGTCCGCCAGCATGGCGTCGCGCAGCGCCACCTTTGCATCGACGCCCAATGTGCGGAAGGTGACGCCGACAAGCCTGATGCGTTTCAGGGCCAGCTTGTTGAGGTCGATCGTGTCCTCGAAGCCACCCAGGCGGCCGACGGAGACGATGGTGCCGCCGTTGGCCGTGGCGTCGAGCAGCTTGCCCAGCATGCCGGCACCGACGAGGTCGATGACAATATCGACACCGTTTCCCCCGGTCGCCGCATGCACACGGTCGGCAAAGGCCGGGTCGTCCGGGGCAATGCCGACATCGAGGCCCAACGCTTGCAGCCGCTCGAGCTTGTCCGGCGAGGATGAGGTGCCGATGATCGTCGATGCATTGAGGAAGCTGGCGATCTGAATCGAAGCGATACCGACACCGGCGGAAGCGGCGGTGATGAGAACGGATTTGCCGGAGGCAAGGCCGCCTTCGGTGACGAGGGCATTGTGGGCGGTCTGATACCAGGTGGGGACGGTCGCCGCCTGTGCCCAGTCAAGGCCTTGCGGGACGGGAATGGCCGTGCGCGCATCGACCAGCGCGTATTCCGCGTAGGCATTCGGTGCCATGGCCATGACGCGGTCGCCGGGCGCCGGCTGGGTGACACCTTCGCCGCAGGCCTCCACCTCGCCGGCCAGTTCCAGACCAGCGATGTGGCGCGCGCCATCGTCGGTGAAGTGCTGCTGCACGCGCCGCAGATCTGTCCGGTTCAGCGCAGTTGCCCGAATCCTGACCAGCACCTGGTTGGCGCCCGGTTGCGGGATGTCCATGTCGATGATTTCCAACGGCGGACCGCGGTCGGTATCGTTCACCGCAACGGCTCTCATGGGCATCCTCCAGGTCGGCATTTGTTACAAATATCAGAATGTATCCTAATTTGTCAAACATACTACACAGGCGTCTAAACCATGATTATTCCCGGTGGCGATGGCATAATAGAGCTGGTCGTACCCGGGAACCGGTACGACCGCCCTGTCAGCGATGGCTTTATTGACACCCAAAGGAATGTATCGAGCACCACATAAATTTGTTCTGGATTAAAGGATATATCCTGTTATACAGATAACATCACGTTGACTGGGAGACTGCTATGAGCTTCTCGCTTTTGCCGAAATGCAGCGAACTGGCGGTGAAGCCGGGACGGCTGTATGCCGACCATGACTGGCGCGAAGGGCACACGGGCCGTGTCCACGTGCACCGCAACCCGGCGACCAACGAGTCCCTGACAGAGATTGCGCTGGCCGATGAGGCGGATGTCGACCTGGCCGTTTCCGCAGCCCGCAAGGCTTTCGAGGAAGGCCCCTGGCCGCGCATGAAGGCCAAGGACAGAACCCGTGTTCTCTTGAAAATCGCCGATCTCTTCTCGGCGCATGCCGACGAACTGACGCAGTTGCAGACCCTCGACAATGCGATCCCGATCCGCTTCGGGAGCATGTATCGGGTGTCCGGCCATCTGGCAGCGGACGTGTTCCGCCACCAGGCCGGCTGGATCGACAAGCTGACCGGCGAGACCTATCCGCAATATGCGGACGAGCCGAACCTGAAATTCCTCACTGTGCGCGAGCCGGTGGGCGTCGCGGTGGGGATCACACCCTGGAACGCGCCGCTGCTTCAGTTTCCCGAAAAGGTCGCACCCGCCCTGGCGGCCGGCTGCTGCATCATCATGAAACCGTCCGAATACGCCAGCCTGGCGGCGCTGCGCATGGCGGAACTCATCGCCGAAGCGGACCTGCCGCCCGGCGTCTTTCAGATGCTGACCGGCGACGCGACGACCGGCGATGCGCTCGTCCGGCACAAGGGGGTCGACAAGATCTCGTTTACCGGAAGTCGCAGGGTCGGCGAGCACATCCACCGCGTCGCATCGGATGGGCTGAAACGGGTGACGCTTGAACTCGGCGGCAAGTCCGCGGCCGTGGTGTTTGACGACTGCAGTGACATCAAGACCGCATCGTTCACGGTGATGGGCATGATGTCGATGTTCCTGTCTGGGCAGGTCTGCTCCATCACGTCGCGCGCTCTGGTCCAGAAATCCATCTATGAGCAGTTTCTGGAGCACGCCGCGGAACAGGTCAAAGCCGTCCGGTTCGGCGATCCCTTTGACGAAGACACGACATCGGCTCCGATCATCAATACGACACAGCTGGAAAAGGTGATGGACTACATCGGCGTTGGTCAGGAGGAAGGCGCGCGGCTGATGTTCGGGGGCGACTGCCCGGGCGGCGATCTGCAAAGCGGCAACTGGGTCAATCCGACCCTGTTTGCCGATGTCGATCCCAACTCACGGCTCGCCCAGGAAGAGATCTTCGGTCCGGTGCTGGCGGTGACGCCCTTCGACACGGAAGAGGAGGCGATCGCCCTGGCCAACAATTCCGCCTACGGGCTGTCCAGCGGCATCTACACGGGCAATATCGGCCGTGCCTGGCGGATGGCGGAGTCGATCCGCGCCGGTACTGTCGGCATTAATGGCTACAGCTTCATGCCGAATTCGCCGTTCGGCGGCTTCAAGGCCTCCGGGCTAGGCCGCGAGGGCGGTATCACCTCCATCGAGGCGTTCACAGAGCTCAAGACCATCATGTTCAACCTGTCCGACTAAGCAGAACAGATGCCCTACCCGGTGTCGACGCGGGCGCCAACACTGCCGGCCGGCCAGGAGGCGCCGCCGAACGCCTCAGCCGGAGCAGCGCGCTCGATCGCTTCGAGATCCGCCGGGGTGAGGTCGATGTCCAGCGATCCGGCGTTTTCTTCCAGTTGGGCGATCGTCGTTGCGCCGTTGAGCGGAATGACCGAAGCCGGCGCCGATCGCACCCAGGCAAGTGCCAGTTGGGCCAGGGTGCAGCCTTTCGCTTCCGCCACCGCCCGCACGGCATCCACCAGCGCCAGGTTGCGGTCGAAATTGTCGCCCTGAAAGCGCGGACTGCCGCGACGCCAGTCGTCCTCGGCAAGATCGTCGATCGAGCAGATTTTTCCGGTCAGAAAGCCGCGTCCCAGCGGGCTGTAGCAGACCAGCGCGACTCCAAGCTCGTTGAGCGCCTCGAACGTCCGCTCGGTATCACGGTGCCACAGCGAATACTCCGACTGCAGCGCGGTGACCGGGCAAACGGAATGGGCGCGACGCAACAGCCCCTCGCCGATTTCGCAATAGCCGGCGGCGCGAATCTTGCCCTCCTGGATCAGATCGAGCAGAGCGCCGGCCGTCTCCTCGATCGGCGTGTTCGGGTCCGGTCGGTGCATGTAGTAGATGTCGATGACATCGGTATCGAGCCGCCGCAAAGACGCCGCGCAGGCGCGCTTGACATAGTCGGGCCGGCCGTTGATGCCGCCGGTTGCCGCGTCGCGATCGCCGGTCTCCCGAACAATGCCGAACTTGGTCGCAAGAATGACCTTGTCGCGCCTGCCGCGCAGCGCTCGGCCGACCGCTTCCTCATTGCGATGAGGTCCATAGGCATCGGCGGTATCGAGCAGATTGACACCCAGTTCGATGGCACGCCCGATCACGCCGTCAATATCGGCGGCGGCGGAATCCTGCCCGTAGAACTCGGTCAGCGCCATGCATCCGAGACCAAGGGGCGGCAGGGCGAGTTTCTGACTGAGATTGTCGTCCGTCATCGTGTCACCGTATCGCTGACGATCCGACCGCAGTCACATTGACCGCGGCAGGAACAAGACAATCATCGGGAACGCCACGATCAGCGCGACCCGGATGAAATCCATGAGAATAAACGGCATGACCCCGCGATAGATGTCGCCCAGTTGAAGCGACGGCGACACGCTCTTCAAGACGAAGACATTCATGCCGTAGGGTGGCGAGATCAGGCCGATTTCGATCACCATCACCAGCAGCACGCCGAACCAGATCGGGTCGTAGCCGAGCGACAGAATGACCGGATACATGATCGGTACCGTCAGCAGGATGATGGCCAGCGCGTCGAGGAACATGCCGAGAAACACATATCCAACGATGATCACCATCAGGATCAAGACCGGATTCCAGGTCAGGTCGCCCACCATGCCGGCGAAATTTTGCGGGGCGCGCGTGACCGTAAGAAAAAAGCCGAAGACGACAGCACCGATGGCGATGATAAAAATGCCGCCGGTCATGCGCGCCGACTCCTTCAACGCGGCCAACGTGTTGGCGAACTGCAACCGACCGCGCAGAACGCCGATAATGAGGGTACCGGCGGCGCCCATGGCTCCCGCTTCGGTGGGTGTGAAGATACCGGCATAAATGCCGCCGATGACGAAAACAAACAGCGCCAGCACCGCCCATACGCCGCGCAGCGCGGCCATGGCTTCCGATAGGGAGAACGTGCCGCTCGCCGGAGCGATGTCCGGATCCATCCGCGTCAGCAGGAAGATCACCAGCACGTACAGGGCGATGGCCATGAGTCCGGGCAGAAGTCCGGCGATGAACAGGGCGGCAATGTCCTGCTCAACGAGGATGCCGTAGACCGCCAGAACGATGGAAGGCGGGATCAGGATGCCAAGCGTGCCGCCCGAGGCAATCGTGCCGCTGGCGAAACTCGTGCGGTAGCCGTAGCGCAGCATCTCCGGCAGCGCGACTTTGCCCAGCGTTGCCGCCGATGCCACCGACGATCCGCAAATGGCGGCAAAGCCGCCGCTGGCGAAGATGGTGGCGAGCGCCAACCCACCCCTGCGGTGGCCGACCCAGGCATGGCTGGCCTTGTAGAGCTCCTGCGACAGGCCGGACGCGGTCGCCAGCGACCCCATCAGGATGAACAACGGCACCACACCGAACACTTCATCGGTGGCGGTCCGGATTGGCGCCGTCGAGAGGATGTTGAGTGCCGGTCCGACGCCGACGACAATCGAGAATCCGGTGAACCCGACCAGGATCATGGCGATGCCGATCGGCACGCGCAGCAGCATGAGCCCGAACAGGGCGACAAAGGAAAGCAGGGCCAGCAGATCGCCGCTCATCCGGCCTCTCCGGTATCGTCCGCAGCCGGTTCAGGCAGGACACCGCTCAGGCTCAGCCAGACCCAGCGGCCGATGAAGACCAGCGCGGCCAGCATGGCCAGCGCCATCAACCCATAGAACCCCCATAGCGGCACGCCGATATCCTGCGTGCGGATGCCGTTGCGGAAGGCATCCTGGACAGCCAGGGTGACGCGCCATGTCAGCAGTGCGATGACTGCAAGGGCGACCAGCGAACCGATGGTATCGAGAACACGGCGGCCGGTTCTGCCGACGGCCTGATAGACAAAATCCGCGGTGATCAGCGACCGGTGTGCCACTGCGGCGGCGATCCCCCAGAAAATGACGATGCCGAGCAGCATGCGGGAGAAGTCGAAGGCGTCGGGAATGATGAACTGGAAAAAATAACGGGCGATTACCGATGCAAAAATCACCGCCATGGTGGCGAAAAGCGCCACCGCGCCGATCGTTTCCGAAAACTGAAGCAGCCTGTTGAGCATGCGCATCCCATCAGATCAGGGCCAAAATCGGGGCCGCCCGGGAAACACCCGGGCGGCCGCTTCAATGCCGGTTCAGTGATCAGTAACCGACGCCCGCGGCGTTGAGTTGGTCAAGCAATTGTTGAAGGGCCGCCGACGGATCATCCATGTCGTCCGCCACGTCCTGCTTCCAGATCTCGCGGATCGGCAGGCTGGCTTCCACCCAGACCCTCTGCTCCTCTTCGGGCACCGCATAGATCGTATGCCCCTGATCGGTCAGGATGCGCCGCCCTTCCGATTCCCAGTCGCTCCAGATCGTGTTGATCCGCCCCGACCATTCGGGCGTGCAGTGGGCGTCAACAGCGGCTTTGCCCTTGTCGCTGAGACCGTCATAGGTCCCCTTGTTCATCACCAGGGCGGCCGGAACCGCATAAAAGATCATGTCCTGATGGTAGTTGACGGCCTTGTCCAGGCCGAAGGGAATCAAGGTCCGCCACGGGAAGGCGATGCCGTCCACCATGCCGCGATCGAAGGCCTGACGCGCCTCGCTGGCCGGGATCGCCACGGAAACCGCTCCGGCTTCGGTGAGATACTGGGACAAGAGCGTGCCGGCCGGGCGAACCCGCATTCCCTTGAGATCCTCATATTTGACGACCTGCTTGTCCTTGAAGTTGAGCGTGCCCTGCGGCGCCATGGTGACCGTGCAGAATTTGACTTCCGACATCTCGTCGTCGGCAAACTGATTGTACCAGTTGTGGAACACCACCGAAGCGCCGGCGGCATCCGTGGTCATGAACGGCATCTCCATGACGGCGAAAATCGGGAATCGGCCGGGCTCGAAGGCCGGTACCGCCCAGGTGATGTCGGCGATTCCGTCACGCGCCATGTTGTAGTGGTCGCGCGCATTGCCGAGCTGACCGGCCGGATACAGGTCGATCGATATCTCGCCGTCCGACGCGGCCTCGATCGATTCCGCCCATGCCATGAAGCCCGGCGTCGGATAGGAGGCTTCGGGGATCCAGGTCCCGAATCTCATGTTGGTTTCCGCCAGTGCCACTCCGGCTGTCATTGCCGTCAGCAACGCGGCCGCTGCCACCTTCGCCACCGTCATCGATCTCCTCCTTCTATAAAATGGTATTTGTCCCATTATTTAGACTATTAACGATTCTGTCAACTGTTCTGTATGGACGGGGCGTACCTGTCATCGGGAAACAGCAGCGGATCCGGGAGGCCGCCTTATCGGAGGAGGCCAAATTGATGCGGGAGAAGAAATGGACCGCCAGTCTGGCGGTTCAATCGCCGGAACACAGCAAGCGGAAAGGATGTCGAAGCCGATCAGAGGGCGTGGCGCTTAGTCGGACGCTGGCGAGAGTGTTACCTCTTTTCGGACCGTTCAACCGGTCCGTCTGCTTCTTTCCAGGCCGTGAAGCCGCCCCTGATGTGCGCGGCGTTGCCGAAGCCCATGCGTTGCAGGGTTTCGACCGTCAGCGCCGAGCGCCAACCGGAAGCGCAGTAAAAGACGAATTTGGCGTCACGGCCGAAAATGTCCTTGTAATACGGGCTTTCGGGGTCGATCCAGAATTCCGCCATGCCGCGCGGGCAGTGGAAGCTGTCGGGAACGAACCCGTCCCGTTGGCGCTCGCGCACATCGCGCAGATCGACGATGACGACGTCAGGCGAGTCGGCCATCGCGATCGCGTCGGCCGCATCGATTTCTTCGATCTTCGCGCGCGCATCGGCAACAAGCTGTTTCACTCCGATCTTCAGTGATGTTGTCATGTCGGACGGCCTCCCGCGATGATCCACTCATGTCGAGCACGGACACGTGATATGCTGTTTGCAACCGTCAGGGAAGTCATTGCCTGAAGATCCGGAGGTCATGTCCTGCCTTCACGCATCATCGCGGCAGCCTTTTCCGCGATCATGAAGGTCGCCGCGTTTGTGTTGGCCGCGGTGATCTTTGGCATGACCGAGGCGTCGATGACGCGCAGGCCCTGGACACCCCGCACGCGTAGCCGGGAATCGACGACGGACGTCGCATCATCGCCCATCCGGCAGGTTCCGACCAGATGATAAACGGTGCTTGCGTGCTTTCGGATCGCGGCCAGGATGTCCGCGTCGGACTGCACATCGGCCCCTGGAATGACCTCCTTTCGCCAATGGTCGGCGAAGGCGGGCTGACGATAAATGTCCCGCACGATCTTCATCCCCTCGATCATGACATCGCGGTCCAGCCGGGCGCTGAGGTAATTGGTTCTGATCAGAGGGTCGGCCAGCGGATCTGGCGAGGTGATGGCAATCGAGCCACGACTTTCCGGGTGACATTGCCAGTAGGATGTCGTGAAGCCCGAGTAGCGATGAAGCGGTGTTCCCGGCTTGTCGACGGACAAGGGCATGACAAACAGTTGCAGGTCCGGACGATCGCCTTGGGCGTAGCGGGTGCGGGTGGCGCCACCCACCTGGCCGGCACCGACGGTCAGCGGCCCCTTCGACCACAACAGCCAGTCCAGCCCCATCTTCGCCAGTTTCAGAGGATTGCGCACATGGTCGTTCAGGCTGTCTCGGCGCGACGACAATTCGACGATGGTGCGCATTTGCAGGTGGTCGGCGAGGTTCGAGCCGACCTCCGGCGCATCCACCCGCACGTGGATGCCGTGTGCACGCAACAGGTCGGCCGGGCCGATCCCCGATAGCTGCAGCAGTTGCGGACTTTGCACGGACCCGGCGGCCAGAATGACCTCGCGGGTGGCGCGGACCGTCACGGTGTTTCCGCGCTGAAGATAGCGTAAACCCACCGCGCGATCGCCTTCGAAGTCGAGGCCGATGACACGCGCTCCGGTTCTGAGCTGCAGATTGGGTCGCTTCAAGGCCGGTTTCAGAAACGACGTGGCCGCGCTGTCACGCCAATGTCCACGCAGTGTCAGCTGATACCGGCCCAGACCATAGGACGACTCGCCGTTGAAATCCGGATTGTCCGGGAGGCCGGTCTGGCGTGCGGCCTCCAGCCAGGCGTCACAGGCGGAACTGTCGTTGCGCAGGTCAGAAATCTGCAACGGACCGTGCGCGCCGCGGTATTGCGACGGCGGTCCGGAATAGGTCTCGATGCTGCGGAAATACGGCAAAACATCCCGAAAGCTCCATCCATTGGCGCCGAGCGCCTGCCAATCGTCAAAATCCTCACATTGTCCTCGGATAAAGATCAGACCATTGATCGAACTTGATCCGCCGACGACCCGGCCGCGCGGAACATCCATCCGACGCCCGGCGATGCCGTCATCGGGCTCGCCTCGATAGAGGTGGGAGACGCGGCTGTCATAAATGGATTTGAAATAGCCGATCGGAAGGCGCTGCCAAAAGCCGCGATCCGATCCGCCGGCCTCCAACACCAGCACCGAACAACCGTCATCCTCGCTCAACCGCGCTGCCAGAACCGAACCGGCGGTGCCCGACCCGACGATGACGTAATCAAATTCAGACAGCATTGGCGTGTTTTCTTCTGCCGGCAGTGTGCTGGTTAAACCCGCTCACCCACCCAAGGGATGCTTGTCCAAGCAGTGTGTGAAATTTGAGAGTTTGTCCAGTTGCCGCGGCAGTGACGCAGACCGAGGCCGCCCGGTTTGGAGACAGCGATCTAGTGATGGTCGGAGCCAAAGATGCCGGCCGAGTGCAAAGGTCACCGCCCTACCCGCCCTCGTTTATTCGAGCTTGCCGTCATCCAGCGCCTTGATGATCCAGTTTCGAAGCCGACAAGGTCACATGGATGTATGCACCCGGCGCGCACAATCTGTGGAAACCGGGTTTTCCTGAATTCCTGTCTTTTGCCACCCTCACCTGATCGCAGTGGCGGTGTGCTCTATGCTATCGGAACCGGTGCCAGAGATCATGCATCACGCCGCCAGTTGTCTCAGATCTCCAGATCGAGCCGCGGTTTCCAGAACGGACGGAACAGCTCGATCTTGGGGCAGCGGTTCATGACGACCTTGAGGCCGGCATCCTCAGCAAGCTTCGCGGCGTCGTCGTCATAGACCCCGATCTGGCCCCAAAGTACCTTGGCGCCAACCTCAATCGCCTGCTCGGCAAAACTGTAGAGCTCCTGCCTCGGCCGGAACACTTCGACCATGTCGATGGGACGATCGACCTCGGCGAGCGAGTTGTACACCTTGATGCCGCGGATCTCAGTCACTTCCGGGCGCGGATTGATCGGAGCCATGTCGTAACCGGTCTCGTGCAAAACGCGCAGCACGCCATAGCTGAACTTGGTCTTGTCGGGGCTGGCGCCCACCATGGCGATGGTCTTCACCGAACTCAGGACATCGGCAATGTAGTCGGGCGCATAGTCGTAGATGCGGTCGATATCGGCCTCAGGCATGGTCGGGCTCCTTTGGTGCGGCAATATCGCGCTTCAATTCATGCGGCTTGAGCGGATCGAGGAAGGGATTGCGATAGAGTTTGTCGTGGCTCTCAACCCCGATCTCCAGAGTGATATCGGACAGCGGCCGCGCCACGCATAAGATGACGTAGCCGTCATTGATCTGCCGGTTGTTGAGCGCAACCTGCGCTTTTTGATTGACGGTCCCGTCGATGAGCTTGGCCGCACAGGTGATGCAGCCGCCGTATTTACAGCCGTAGGGCAGATCGACCTGCTGCTCGCGCAGCGACTCCAGCAGCGGACGGCGAGCATCGACCGTGTAGACGGCGTTATCCCGATTGGCGATGGTGACGGTGAATGCGGTCATGGCTGGTTCGTCCTAAATCCATATGTCGGACGTGCAGTCGCCGCCCGGATAACGGGTTTCGTGGCAGCGCGACGGTCCGTTCGGTTCCTTGCCGAAATCGACGACAAAGTTTGGATCGATCTCCATGCCGCCGTTTTCGGGGTCGCAATTGACCATCAGCATGCAACCACCATTGGTGCGGATTTCAGGATAGAACTGGTTGTCCCAGGTCGAGAACAAAGAGGTCGTCACATAAAGCCGCTTGCCGTCGAGCGACAGCTGGATCATCTGCGGCCCGCCGGTGACCCTCACTCCGTTGACCTCCGACGCCCGGCCCAACAGGCCGCCCATCCATACCTGGCCGGTCAGTTTTGGATTGTGCGGGTCTTCGATGTTGTACTGGCGGATGTCGCCATGCAACCAGTTGCACAGATAAAGGTAACGATCGTCCATCGACAACAGGATGACCGAAATCACCCCCGGCACGGGAATGGGCCAGTCGGGATGCGGTTCGTTTTCCACGTCGATGATCTTTTCCCATTGCCATGCGCCATCGCCATCCTTCCACCAATGAATGATGTTGGCGGAAAGCGCGGCGCCACAGAATCCGTGGGTGGAATCGGGATCATGGTGGAAACGAACTTCAAGCGGGATCAGCCCGTCCTCACCCAGATAGAAGGTCTGTTTGGGTTCTTTCTTGTCAAAATCCCACAGGTGGATGCGGCGGCCGTATTTCAGATGGCCAACCTCTTCCAGATCGAATCCCGGCATGAAGGTGTTGGGCGCCGCCCACTCGCTCGACGCCATCACATTGTGACGCGGCTGGTACCAGAAATCATAGCCGAACGGGATGTCGCCCATCGAGTTTTCCCACCGGCCGAGGATCTCGAAATCCTTGTCGAGGTGCAGATAACCGCCCGGCGCGTTGCCCTGGGCGTCGCCCAGCATGGAGATGATGATCTCGGACCCCAGGCAATGGACCGTATGCGGCGCCGACAGATTGGTCTTCGCCTTGATCTCGTTGCCCTGGATGACCTTGTGCAATCGTGGGGCGCGCGGATCGGTGGCGGTGTCGACGATATGAATATTGGTCGAGCGAACGCCGGGCACCAACAAAAACTGCCGGCTCATGGAACTGTCGTGATGGCACGATGAACAGGCATTCCAGCCCATGTGATGCAACTCGTCGCCAATGCCCGGCATCTCCAGCCGGTGGATCACCTGGCTGTAGGTCGGGCTATCGGGGTCGGCGTCGATCGTCACCAGATAATCCGGCTTCTGGATCCCGGTGCCGGTATAGATGGCGATCGTGTAGAGCAGTTTTTCGCGCGGCGCCCGCATCGCTTCGGCAGGACTCGCGTATCCCGGACCACAACACTCCATTCTCAGTCCTTTCTATTCCGGCAGAGGCGGCAGCCGCCCCTGCTCTTTCAATTGCGTGAACGCGCGGAAGGTCGCTTCCACCCCATCGCGTACCGACACGGCCGGGTAGTCCATCACGTGCGCGCGCAAGGGAGCCTCATCGAGGTCGGGCGGGAACGGGAACGGCGCACCGCTGGCGCTGATCTCGGCGTCCGGGGCGAGCCGCTCGATCTCGGCCAGACCGCGTTCAATCGTGTCCACCCGCCCGTTGATGTCAAAAGCATAGGCGCCCTCACCGTCCTGGCACACAGCCGCAATGAATCCGGCGGCGGCCTCGCCGGCATAAAGCCAACTATAGGGTCCGGTGAACGGAATGTCATAAGCCACTCGCATCGCCGCCGCCTGAATGCCGATGGTGTTCTTGGCGCTGATGCCCTGATCGCGCGCGACCCCATAGACGACATTGGGACGCAGGCAGATCGACGGCACCTGCCAGTCTTGCCAATACACATAGGCCGTTTGCTCATTGGCGACCTTGTAGGCTCCGTAAAGCGTTTCCCTGTGAGGTCCGCCGGGCGGGAAGGCATGCGCGGCAACCGAGGACGCATACACCGTCCGCCTGATCCCGGCATGTCGTGCGGCTTCCAGGACATTGATCGTGCCCTCGACATTCACCCTGGCGCCAAGCGCCGGATTCGCGGCACAAAAAGGAACCTGCAGTCCGGCCAGATGGATGATGGCCTGAACCCGGCGATCTGTCACCAGATCGCCTACGGCCGCGCCATCGGTCACATCCAGCGCCTGCCAATCGAGCGCCGCTGCCGCGTCGTCGCCCATGATTAAACCTGCCCGCGCCGGACTGGCCTGCAGATCCGAAGCGATCACCGGCACCCCCGATTGGCTCAGAATCGCACAAACCCAGGCGCCGATGCATCCGCCGGCACCGGTCACGAGAACGGTACCGTCAAACCGATCGGCAGGAACCAGAAACGGATCAGTCAGAAAGGTCATGAAACTTCCCCTGATTGGCCGCCGGATCCAAGGGTCAGGAACGTCTCTTTCAGAGCATGGCCAATCGACGACAACAGATCCGGGTTTACGACTTCGGGCCCGTCGGTGTCGAGGTGGAAGAAACGTTGCGGACCCATCAGCGCAAAGGCCGTATATCCACGCTCAAGGATCCATCGAATTTCCCCGTTTTTGCGGTTGTATCGCGCCGGATTCAGATGCGGCAGGCTGTGAAAAGCACTCTGCAGCAGGTTCTCCAAATCGCCGGAGCAGAACAGCCAGCTCTCCTTCTCCGCCCCATCCGGAATCTGGACGCCATCTCTTTCGGTATACCCATGGACGCCAATGGAGGAGCCCAGGTGCAGCCAGCAATCCGTCTGTTCCGGAGGCGGCAGGATGTTGCGATCAAACAGATGATGAATTCCCATATGCCCCAATTCGTGGCCTGAGTTCGAAAGGAACACAAAGCTCTGTTGCAAACCGGATGTCGACGCCCAGCGTGCCAGGCCAAGCAGCAGCGCCACACCCGCGCCGCGCTCGCCGGCGCAACGAAACCAGCCGCTTTGCGGCGTGCTGACGATGATCCAGCGGTCGCCGCCGCTCAACCGGGCGACAACGTTGTGAGCGCGAGCGCTGGTATCCTCCGTGCCTGACAGCATCACCTTGACGGCATCGCCATGCGCCGCGGCATCCGCCAGCACATGCCAGTGCCGTGGCGCCACCATCACGACCGGCACCTGCCACGGGTTTTGGCAATAGGGCGGGATAACATTCTGGCCGAAAACCTCGCCCGAAAAATGCGGCGTGCATCCGATCACCGCTTTGGCCCCGCCTTTGGCCAGCCGGTCAATGATGGCCGCGTGGCAGCTTTTCGGCGTAACCATCACGTCCTCGAACGTAACCAGCGCAATCTTCCCATCGACCGGACCGTCGCCCGGCACGATGCTTCCTTCGAGCGGTTGGTGTCCGATCGGTGTCGGATGCCAGAGGGGAAAGGCATCGTAGCGTTTGCCAAAAGCGCTGACCCAACATGAGTCCAGCTGAAACTGGCGCAGCGACCAGGTGTCGAGTTCCGCCGACAAGCCAGCCACTCGCAGTTCGTCACGAATCCACGCCGATGTCCTGACATCGACTGGCGACGCGGTGCGATGCTCACCCATGCATGCATAGCGGATCACGTCAGCACGAAGAGCGCTGGAGGAGAGAGCGCCCATGGACTGCAGTCTGCGCTCAAACATCCGCTCTGCAACCGACCACACGGCTTCCGATGCCTCCCGGTCAAAGCAATGACGATCGGGAAAACTCCAGCCGTGCATCGCGTCAAAATCGACTGCTTGGCCGCAGACGCCCGGCGTCGCCAACGCTTCGCGCAGCGCGTCTTTGTGGTGTTCGGGGCACGAGGGATCGTGCTTGGCGAAGCCGAGGAAAATCTCGCCGCCAATCCTGGGAATTTGACGCTCGCAGGACCACTCGCCATCGCCGATCATGTGTCCGCCGTGCAGCGAAAGACAGGCCTTGACCCGATCCGGATAAGCCGCCGCGGCCCCGATGGCATGCCGTCCGCCCATGCAATAACCGACCGTCGCCCACGCAGCGACCGGCTCGGACGCGAGGAGCGCGCCGGTGTCCTCGACCGACATGGCCACGCTGGTCGCGCGGTTGAGCCGTTGCGCACCTTCCGGAGGCTTGTCGTCGATGGCATTGGGCGGCGGAAAGGACTGCCCGCCCTCGCGATAGTACATGTTCGGCAGGTAGGTCGTATGGCCCATCTCCGCGAAGCGGATGCAGATGTCGCGCAGTTCGTCGCGGACACCGAACCCATCCATGTAGACAATCACACCGGTATTACCTGTGTCGCCAAATCGTTCCACCGGCATCGTGCCGTCCCTGGTGCGGATGTTGAGAAGCGTCGGCGTCACGCGGGCTACTCCATCGTGTTGTCCAACCGCTCCGATCCCATCCGTTCGCGAACGATCCGCGCCACCAGCGGATAGAGCACGAAGGCGATGGAAAAGAGCAGAATGCCCACCGTCAACGGCCGTGTCAGGAACGGCATCCACGACCCGTCCGAGGCCATCAGGGCCGAGCGCACCTTGACCTCCAACAGGGGCGTCAGGACGTAGCCGATGACGAAGGGCGCGGCGGGGATCGAGGCCCAGCGCATCAGCATGCCGACGACACCGAAACCCAGCATCACCCAGACGTCGAACAGCTGGTTGTTGATCGCATAGACCCCGATCACCGCCAGTACGAAGATTGCCGGCGCGAGGATGTGGCGCGGTATGTCTCCCAGACGCCCGAGATAGCGGCAGGTCGCCAGCAACAGGACGAACATCAGGATGTTGGCCACCAGATAGGTCGCGACGATGCCGAAGAACGTATCGGAGTGCTCGAACATCAACAGCGGACCGGGTTCGATGTTGTGAAAGATCAGCGCCGCCATCAGGATCACATCGGCCGCCGATCCGGGGATGCCCAGGGTGATCATCGGGATGAGCGCCCCGCCGATCGTGGCGTTGTTGCCCGCCTCGGATGCGACTATGCCCTCTTCGGCACCGGTGCCGAACTTTTCCGGCCTTTTCGACAGATTGCGGGTGACAGTATAGGCGATGACCGATCCGATATTGGCGCCGATGCCCGGCAGGATGCCAATCCAGGTTCCGATCAGCGACGAGCGGATCAAGTTGCCCCAGTGCCGGAACGCGCCGCCAACCGAGCCGAGGATATCGGCCAGGCGCACATCGACCTGGCGGCCGCCGACGGTTTTCTTCTGGATGTCACCGATCAGATGTCCGATGGCAAAGATCCCGAGCATGACCGGAAAGATGGAAAACCCCTTTTCGAGTTGCTCGCTGCCGAACGTGAAACGTGGGTCGCTGCTGACCGGATCGAGCCCGACAAGCGCAACCAGAATGCCGAGAAATCCCGCGACAAGGCCCTTCCAGAAGTTCCCGCCACCGGCGCTGGCGATCATCAGGAGGCCGCCGAAAATCAGCGCCGAGTATTCATACCCGGTGAGCGTGACCGCAAACCGCGCCAGCGGAACCGATATCGACGCCAGGATGACCCAGGAAATGAGGCCGCCGATGAAGGAGGCCGTCACCCCCAGCGCCAGGGCCTGGCTTGCGCGACCTTGCTTTGCCATCGCGTGGCCGTCGAAGGTCGTCATGACGGATGACGGAGATCCGGGGATACCAAGTGTGACCCCGGTCACCATCGACCCCGACACGCCACCCACATACATGCCGATCAGCAGAAACTGTGCGTAGTTGCTGTCCATGTAGAAGGTCAACGGCAGGGTGAGCGCCATGAGCACACCCTGGTTGAGCCCCAGCATGGCGCCGAAGACGAGGCCGAGCGCAACGCCAAGAACGGAAAAGAACATCGCCCAGTAGGTCAGATGGGCAACGATGCCGGATGCGATTTGCTCAATCATGGCAGGCTCACATGCAGTACGGCGGAGAAACCCCAGCCGATGAAGCTGCAAAGCACGCAAGCGCAAACAAAGGTCACCGCTAACTGGGCGGCGTTGCCGAAGACGCCGGGTGCGAGGATGTAAGCGCAGAGCATGAAAAACAGAACGGACGCTATCAGATAGCCCCAGAAGCCTTCACCCAGTCCGAGGCCAAAAAGGTAAAGCCCCAAAGCCAGGAACAACTGCACGGTCAGTCCAATGCTGGCCCAGATCTCGGACGGGGAGAAACGCATTTTCCCGCTGCTCTGTACCGGAACCTGCCGGGACTGGATCGCCAGGATCAACCCGAGGAGAAAAATCACCGCGGGAACGGCTTTGCCGAGAAATCCCGCACCCAATGGCTCGTATCTCGGTTCCGGAATTGACAGGGCGCTGGCAAACAGGATGGCGGAGATCACCATCAGAGCCAGCGCGATCGAGCGCTCCTTCATGGCTCAGATCCTTTGACGGTCAGGCCCGGGCGAAGACTCGCCCAGGACCGAATTGGCGATGCGGCTACTTTTTCAGGTCGTACTTGTCGACGATCGCTTCAAAGCGGGCATAGGACGACTCGACCTCGGCCTGCAGCTCATCGCCGCTGGAAAAACGCAGGTCTTCGATTTTCGCGCCCAGTTCGGCCAACAGCTCCTCATCGGCCATGACGTTGCCGATCATCTCGGCCCACCAGTCACGCGCCTCCTGCGGCGTGTCCTTGTGAAGGAAGAAATAGTTGGTGGCGGCCCATTTCAGGTCCGGATGGCCGACTTCCGACGACAGCGGAATGTCCGGCAGGGCGTTGGGCTTGTAATCGGCCATGAAGACGATCTGCTTCATGTCCCCGCTTTCGACATAGGATTTGGCCGCAGACGGCAGGGTCACCGCCAGGTCGACTTCGCCGCCGATCAGGGCTGCCCGCATCGGCCCGTTGCCGCCGGGAACGTTGATCAGTTTGAATTCGGCGCCCAGCGCATCCATGAAGCTCAGCGCGATGATGTGGTTGAGCGCCGTCAACTGTACGCCGATCCGAACCTTGCCCGGATTTTCCTTGGCGTAGCTGACCAGGTCGTCGAAGTCTTCAAAGGGAGCTTTCTTGCCGCCCGCATACATGATGTCGATCGAACCGGCACGCGCCACGGGGATCATGTCGCGGAAATCACGGCCAAGGATTCCCTGGGCCGCAGTTCCCATGAATGCTTCGTGAAAGAAGAAAACCGTGTACCCGTCCTTGGGCGCGTCGTAGGCGGCGCGCGTCCCTGTCGTGGTGCCGCCGCCGGCAATGTTTTTCACGATGATGTTGGCATCGGTGTATTTTGCCAGATGCTTCAGGATGATGCGGACGTTGATATCCAGCCCGCCCCCGGATTTGTTGGGCAGAATCAGGGTAATGGGCTTTTCCGGATAATCAGCGAGAGCCGGCTGACCAAGCAGTCCGCCCAGCGTGAAGACCCCGGCGATCAGGGCGAGCATTACGCGTCTGTTGAACATGTTCTTCCTCCCAGATTGGTTTATCAGGCCGTCGATTGCCATCATGACCGAAACTTTTACGGACATTTGCCATTGATAAACATCTGTGTTTTTGTCGATTTGCATAACCAATATGGAATAGATAATGGATATCCGGCATCTCCGCCTCTTCTTGAAAATCCTGGAACACGGAAAGATCTCCGCGGCGGCCAGCGACCTCGGCATCTCGCAACCCGCTCTGTCCAAGCAGCTCAGCCGGCTCGAACAGGAACTGGGCACCGAACTCCTCGAGCGGCTGCCGAGAGGCGTGCTGCCAAGCCCGACGGGCAAGATCCTGCAGGATTACGCCAAATCCATCGATGCGAGCTATCGCAGCGCGCTGCGTCATATCGAAAGCACCAAGAAAGAGGATTTCAGCGAGATCACCGTCGGAGCCGGCTATTATTGGCTGAATGGACTGCTGCCCCGGGCTGTCGCGCAACTCGTATCGGATCATCCGGGGGTGCGGATCAGAATCGTGGCCGGGGTCCCAGAGGCCCTGACGGAACAGCTCCTGCACGGAGACATCGATCTCGTATTCGGACCTGTCGCGTTCAAGGAAACGCATGACAACCTGATCGAAGCGGTGAGCCTGATCAGGACGGACACACAGATCCTTGTTCGAAAAAGCCATCCTTTGAACGACGGCGTCAATCGATCCATCGAAGAGTTGGCTCGGCTCGACTGGGCCTTGCCCAAGGGAACCTTCATCCGCAAGCGTTTCGACCAGCTTTTCCAGACATTCGGCATCGCACCTCCCGTTCCGAGAGTTGAGGTCAACGATGTGTCTTTCACGCTGGATGTGGTCGCCAACACCGACCTCGCGACACTGGCGACGTCGGTCACTCCACTGGGCCAGGAATGGAAAGACTTCGGGCGCATCCAGTGCTCCAATGTGAGCGGCTACAGGGAAACCGGCATTTTGTGCAGGAAGCACGATGCGATGCCGGAATTGTGCGAAAAGCTGTGCGCCGTCCTAGGCTCGTTGTCTTTGCAACATGTGCACCACGTGGCCGAGTTGCATGGTGTTCAGCACCAGCCCGGCAAGTGATTCATCGAGGTGCAGGCATCTCGGCGCTGAGCTTTCCCGGGAGCGTGCCGTCTTCAACCAGCAACGCCATAGAGTCGATAATCGCCGTCTCGACGACGGAAATCGAAAGGCTGGGCTCCCGGTCGCTGCGGCGCACGATTGAATGGGTCCGCATGATCTGGGGTTCGACAATTCTCCTGATCTCCAGCTTCGGGCGCTCGGTTTCCGGATGAAACACGGATTGCTGGGTGATGGTCGCTGCAAGTCCGGCCAGTACGATCGACCGGACTATCTCCGAGGCATCCTGTGTGTAGCGGATGTCGAGGCGGGCACCGGTTTCGATTGCCGCTTCCTCGATGCGCTGCCGCAGATTGTAGCGGCGACTGGATTGAACCAACGGATAACGTGCGACATCGACGAATTTGATTGGGCGGTGATTTGGTTTCCTATCCGCACAAAGCCGGATGAAACACGCAGGTTCCCGATAGATGGACCGCGCATCGACATCGGCAATTTCCGATGCGATCGGAATGAGCGCAAGCTCGATCTTTTCGGATTTCATCAGGTCGATGGCATCGGTACTGGTGATGTCCATGATGCGCAGATCGACCTTGGGGCAGCGCTCACCGACGATCTGCAGCAAGACGGGCACCAAATGCCTGGCAAGCGTAACCGCGACCGCGATGGTAACGACGCCATGCGGTTCCTGCGCGAGCGTGCGCACTTCGTTTTCGGCGTCCTCGATCCTTTGCAGTATGTCATTTGCATATCTCAGCAGGACTTTGCCGGCCGCGGTGGGAGAAACACCTTTGTTCGTTCTGACAAGCAGTTTCGTGCCGAGATCGGCCTCCAACTCGCTGATGTGATGACTGAGCGCCGGTTGCGCCACATGAATCTGTCTTGCAGCACCGGCGACGCTGCCCGCCGACACAATGGCCCGGAAATACTTCAACCTGTGGAAACTGATGGCCACGGCACGACCGCTCCTGATTTGCGATAGGGCATCAATATAGAAAGTATAATGAATATATATTTTCTAGCTAGCTGATTTCTTCCTACCCTTGGCCGGATTTGATGCCGACGCATCGTCATCGGGGATATGGGATGACACCAAAAAACCTGCTGTTCATTATGTCAGACGAACACAACGCGTCTTTCATGGCGAATGCCGGTCATCCGCTTGTAAAGACGCCAAACCTCGACCGGCTTGCCCAACGCGGCACCAGATTTGAAAACGCCTATTGCAATTGTCCGATATGCGTTCCGTCGCGGGCAAGTTTCGCAACCGGCCGATACGTCCATGATTGCGGTCATTGGGATAACGCCGATCCGTATAACGGCACCGTTCCCAGTTGGGGCCACCGTCTCATGGAACTGGGGCATCGTGTCGTTTCGATCGGTAAACTTCACTATCGCGACACCAACGACTCAAACGGATTTGACGAGGAAATCGCTCCCCTGCACGTCGTCGGAGGCATCGGTGATCTGCTTGGGCTGATCCGCGAGGACATGCCGGTCCGAACGGGCACTTCCAAGTTCGCCAACGACGCCGGGCGCGGTGAATCGAGCTATACGGAATATGATCGTAGCATCGCCACCGAGGCCTCCAGATGGTTGCGTAATGAAGCCCCGAAGTACACAGACAAACCGTGGGTTCTGTTCGTCTCGTTCGTTTGTCCGCATTTCCCGCTCATCGCACCCGCTGAGTTTTACGATCTGTATCCGGTTAACGACCTGCCCCGGCCGCAGCTATACGCTGCCGCCGACCGGCCCGACCATCCCTATTACGAAGCGATGCGGGCCTGCATCAATTATGACGACCACTTTGACGAGGAGAAAATCCGCACGGCGACAGCCGCTTATCTCGGCCTGTGCTCGTTCCTTGATTCCAACATCGGTACGGTCATGGAAGCGCTTGAATCGGCCGGACTGCGCGACGACACGCGCATCGTCTACACCAGCGATCACGGCGAGGCGATGGGCAAACGGGGTTTCTGGGGCAAATCGACCATGTTCGAGGAGTCCGTCGCGGTTCCGCTGATCCTGTCCGGTCCGGACATCAAGCAAGGGCTACAGATCCGGACACCGGTCAGCCTTGTCGACTGCTATCCGACTATCATCGAGGCTGTCGGTGCGACGCCGCAGGAGGCCGACAAGGACCTGCCGGGACAATCCCTTTTCCACGTTGCAGCCGGCGACGATCCGGATCGGGCGGTTTTTTCCGAATATCACGCCGTCGGAGCGGTTGCCGCCAATTACATGGTGCGCGCCGGGCGGTTCAAGCTGGTCTTTTTTGTTGGCATGCCGCCCGAGCTCTACGATCTCGAAGCCGACCCGGACGAGACGCAAAACCTGGCCGACGATCCGCAATATGCGGGCGTTCTCATGCAACTTGAAACGCGGCTGCGCGACATCTGCGATCCGGAGGAAGCGGACCTAAAGGCCCGGCAGGATCAACAGAGGACGATCGACCGGTATGGCGGTCGCGACGCGATTCTGCATCGCGGCGATTTCGGATATTCGCCTGCTCCCGGTCAAAAGCCGGAATTCACATCGTAACGCGCGATCAACCGGATCGTTCATCGAGGTGATCGAACCAACCGGCTGGCGACCCAAAATCGAGCGAGCAACACAAGGAGTTTTTCAATGAAGCTTTGCCGACTGCGCGTGGACAACAAAGTCGTACCCAGCGCTTGCTTGAACGGACAACATCACGACCTTTCATCGGAATTCGACGACATCAATCCTGATTTCTTTGCCCAGGGCGGGATCAACAGGCTCAAAGGGATGGATGTGAGCGCTTTGCCGATCGTCGCCGATCACGACGGCTTCGCCCCTGTCGTTGCCGCGCCCTCCAAAATCATGTGCATCGGCCTGAACTACCACGACCACGCAAAGGAAGCCAACATGGCCGTTCCGGACGAACCGGTGGTGTTCTTGAAGTCGCCATCAAGCTTGTCGGGTGCCCATGACGATATCCTGCAGCCTCCGGGTTCGCAGATGCTCGACTGGGAGGTCGAGTTGGCGTTCGTCATCGGCCAGACATGCAAACGCATCGCCAGGGAACACGCCCTGGCATGTGTCGCCGGATATACGATCCTTAATGATATCAGCGAACGCTCCTATCAACTTCACCGTGGCGGCCAATGGGTCAAGGGCAAGAGCTATGACAGTTTCACCCCCATAGGGCCCTATCTCGCGCTCGCATCTTCGGTTGAAGATCCACACAATCTGGATCTGACCCTGGAGGTGAACGGCGACATCATGCAAAATGGGTCAAGTGCCGATTTCATTTTCGACATTCCGACCGTCGTCGCTCATCTCAGCGAGTTCATGACACTCGAGCCCGGCGACATCGTCACAACCGGAACGCCGGCCGGTGTCGGTTTCGGTATGAACCCGCAGAGGTTTCTAAAGCCCGGTGATGTGGTGACAACCCGCATCGAAGGCCTCGGCGAGCAAAAGCAGCGCGTTGTGCCGGACCATTAGCCTTGGGTCATGGAATGCCGTGGACCCGGACTGCTGTGCCCCGGCAGGTATCGTCGATCTTGCGGTCGCTCAACCCGCATTCCGACACATTGTCGAAAAACACGAGCACCAGCGGGGCTGCGTGTCCATTCGCATGCGATGGAGCGTATTCGTATCATCCCGCTTGCCTTTTCCGGGAGACCGAAACGCCCGCTCTGTTCTCCAACACTCGAATGATCGCCGCAAAATCCTGCTCACCAAGCCCTGCGCGCACGCCCTCTTGGTAAATAGCGGATGCCTCGGTGATCAGCGGAGCGGGTACACCCAGGCCATGCGCCAACTCGGCGGCAAATTTGGCATCCTTGGCTGCGATCGCCAGTTTGCTTCCTGTTGCGGCTGGCAGCTCACGCATGTGAGGAGCCTTTTTGCGAAACAGCGGCGTGCCGGCCATTCCGCCACCCTCGCTGACGACATCGATGAACTCGTCAAGCCGGACATTCGCCTTCGCGATGATCGTCAGCGCTTCGGCGATGGCGGCCATCTGAACGTGCCCGAGACCGTTCTGGACTGTTTTGACAAGACTGGCGGTGCCCGGACCGCCGACATGACGATAACCGCGCGCGCCCGAGAGCGCGATGGGGATGACCGCGCCAACATCCGCATCGGCGCCAGATACGATCAGAAACGTCTGCGCCGTCTCGGCTTCGCGCGCCCCGCCCAGGATGGGGCATTCCACATATCCCACGCCACGCGACGCCAACCGGGCCTGAAGTTCCTTCGCCTGTTGGTAGCCGACAGTCGAGTTATCGCAACATATCAGTCCGGGCTTCGAGATCCGATCATAAACGGTCTCGACAATGTCCGGACTGGGCAGGCAGGTGAACAGGATGTCAGCCGCCGCAACACACTCTTCCAAAGACCCGGCGATTGTCATCCCGGCTCTGCGGGCGGCCTCGTATGGCCGGTCGGATCGATTGTAGGCGGTGACGTCATAACCTGCCGCCGAGAGATGACCCGCATAGGGGAGCCCCATGGCGCCCAGGCCTACATATCCAAGTTTTTTGGGCATGGCCGTTTTCCTGACTGTTTGCCGACCGACACGGCCAACGCCGATTGCCGATACCTGCCGACCGGTTGCAGATCGCTCTCTGAGCAATCATGCCTCAGCCAACGATCAGTATCGTTTTCATGCCCGTGGCTCATCGGTTTTGTTCATGTCCTTACGCTCAAAGAAAGTGGACAACCGACGGAGCTCGCCCCCCCTTAAGCTCGGTCAGTGATACGCCGGCACCAAATCGGCGAGGCACGAAATCGTCTCCAAGCACGCATATCGCCGCAACACATCCTTACGCTGGACGACAAGGATGTGTTGCGGCTCGCACAGCCCGGGCTGAGCTTAAATCGTGTTGGTGTATAGGAAAAATATATAAACGAGATAGGTGCTATCTCAAGTCCATATATGCGTCAATTCGGTCGAAAGCAGGCTCATTCGTATGCGGCCAAACGAAGATTCTTAGGGTCGCAACGGGTTGCTGATGGAAAAGCGTCCACTGTCGGGCTTATGGAGCGAATTCACCTAAAACCGTCGCCGCAGGCCGAAGGTGAAAGACTGCCGAGCGATGTCCTGAACGGAGGTGGTGCCATCCAAAGCCTCGAACTCGGCTTCGATGATTTCCTCGTAGCGGTAGCCGAATTCGATGCTGGTTTTTTCTCTCAGCGCGACCGCGACACCCACGGACAGATGATAGGCCGGCGCACCGGTGCTGTCGTTGATCAGAAGGCCGTCGGTAAAGCTGCCTATTTCGTTGAACGAGACGTCCGAATAGCCGATACCGGCACCAACAAACGGGGTCAGGCGACCGATCACCGTTCCCGAATACCGCTGCGTATTGCCCAGATTGAGATCGACATAACCGCTGGCGTAACCGGTGATCGCACTCAGTGAACCGGTGCTGTCCTCGTCGGCACGGGTGACGCCGTTGATCGTCAGCTGATCGACAGATGTGTCGAAATAGTTTGCCTCGAGCTCGATGCGCCCGCCGATGATGCTGTTTTGCGGAACAAACGCATAGCCCAACGCCACCCCGCCCGAAAAGCCGATCTCGTAATCAACGGACGCGTTGGAGCCACCGGTGACAAAACTGGTGTCATCCAGAACTGAAATACGACTGCGCCCGCCGAAGTAGAACCCCGAGCTTGGCTGGATAGCGGAATTCGGTTCAAGCAGGCGGGAGCTCACATCGGATAATGGCGACAAGATATCGGCGGCGGTCGCATTTGAGACGGAAAGCAGGCTTGCGGTCGTTACAAGAACTCGAACTTTTGTGGACACTACGTATTTCCTTCTGCCGGCATGTTGCATTTGGCGAGAAGTCACCGACCCTAAGTGGTGGCATCGCGCGGATTTCTGCGCGAAAATACGAACCGGTCGTTGTCGTGTGTGCGGTGATTGGTGTCAGAACGTGTCTGTTTATCGGAAGCAGTTGGTTGTCGTTACGCGCCCGTGCACATGTCGTCGACGCGTGCAGTGCGGGCGAATGTCAAATGCTAGAGCAACGGGTGCGCGGATATTGCAGGCGCAGCTTGTCAGGCAGGCAACGCGAACTCCGCTTTATCGGACATTTTCGAGAATTCGACACACGGCAGCGTCATGGTGGCGACAAGCCCGGTCGGCCGATTGTCCGAAAGGATCAGATTGCCGCCATGGGCGCGCGCGATGTTGCGGGTGATTGACAGGCCCAGCCCAAATGCATTTTCGGCATGTTCTCCGGTGCGCGCGCGGTCGACTTTGAAAAACGGTTCCATCACGGCTTCCCGTTGCTTGGCCGGAATACCCGGTCCGTTGTCGCTCACCGTGATCGCAACGGTGCCGTCCAGATTCTGACGGACCGCGATCGCCACCGAACCACCGTGGAAAACGGCATTGTTGGCGAGATTTTCGAGCGCGCGCCGCACAAGATCGGGATCGCAGCGAATAACCAGGCGCTCAGGGCCGGTGAACTCGGCAACACTTCCCTGGTCGGTCAGTTCGTCGGCGATCGACTGGGCAAGGATGGACACATCCACCGGAACCCGAACGACCGGATTCTTCTGGCTGCGCAAAAATGACAGTGCCGAATTGACCATCTTTTCCATGCCGGTCAGTTCATCGAGGATTTCATCGCGGCACTTTGCGTCGTCTACCGCCTCGGCATGGAGCCGTAAACGCGTCAGCGGTGTGCGGATATCATGCGCGATAGCGGCGAGTGCTTGCGCCCTGTCATCAACCAATGCTCTTATGCGCCGCTGCATTTCGTTCATGGCCGCCGCCGCCTGGCGTAACTCGCGGGCGCCACGTTGTTTGATGGGTTGTGGATCAAGATCGGTGCTGAAGCGCTGTGCCCCTTCGACCAGCGACTTCAAGGGGGCCAATAGGATTGATCCGGACCAAATCGCCAGGAACGTCAGCGGTAATGCGAGTACGGAAATCGCCAGTGATAAAATCAGCAGCGGCATAATTTGCCATGTGCTTTTGGTGTTTTGCGTGAAAACCAGCCATGTTCCGTCGGCCAGACGGGTCGATGCACCAACGACGGCCGCAAAGGGCAGAAACTGGGCCGCGTCCGATTTGACGAAACCATAAACCGGATTTTGCCACGGAGCCGGAGCTTCCTTACGAATCGCATCGCGAAACTCCTGCTTCAATGTCGATCCATGAGCGGAAATGCGGCCAGGATTGGTCGGGGACATGCTGAAACGGCTGTCTTCGGCCATGGCTGCCGCAATAACATCGTCGCGCGTCTTTCCCTCGAAGTTGCCGGCGATAGCGAGCAACGTGAGCATCGGGGCGACGGATTCGACGGCAAAACTGCCCCGCTCAACACCGTTGAGCCCCATGATGCCGGCCATCAGATTGATCGTAATGGTGTGCGCGATGAATTGCGTGGCGATTAAAAGCGCCGCTATTTGCAAACGGATCGGTGCGGACGTGAAGCGAGCGATCAAAGAGGTCATTGGGTGTCGACCTCCGGTGTGAACATGTATCCGCCGAGCCTGATTGTCTTGATCAACGCCGGATTCTTGACGTCGATCTCGATCTTCCGGCGTATGCGGCTGACAAGAGTGTCGATGCTGCGATCATCCACGGTCGAAATCCGACCCTGCGTCAGCCGCAACAGGTTGTCGCGGGACAGGACCTGGCGCGGGTTCTCGCACAGGATCTGCAGGAGCTGAAACTCCGCCGAGGTCAGTTCGATACGCACGCCCTCAGGGTCATACAATTCGCGCTGGAGACAATGGAGATTCCAGCGCTCGAACACGAACGTGATATCTTTGACCTGGCGCGGTTGCACATCGCCGGACGCGCGGCGCAATACCGCGCGGATGCGGGCGATCAGTTCGCGAGAACTGAATGGCTTGACGATGTAATCGTCGGCGCCCACCTCCAGGCCGACAACGCGGTCCGTCTCTTCGCCCATTGCGGTCAACATGATGATCGGCAGCCGGTATTCGGAGCGGACACGCTTGGTGATCGACAAGCCGTCCTCGCCTGGCAGCATCAGATCCAGCAACATCAGATCGACATGGTTGTCCTGGAGCACGCGATCCATCGCGCGGCCATCATACACCAGCGTGATCTGGAAACCGTTCTGCCTGAGCGCCCGTTCCACCAGCGCGGCAATCCCGCGGTCATCTTCCACGACGAGTATGTGAGGTTGCATCATTGGCTCCTGAATTCCCGTATTTCGAGGCTGCGGTCACGCCAAGATTTGTGTCTGATTGTGTCTCACCGAATTTCGGGCACAATCAGACATAAAACTCCATGAGCGGCGACAATCCGGCATTAATGAACGCATTGTGCGCGACTCCCGCCTGTCTTGGCCGGACGCGGAAGCTCAGGTCGATCCGAAGAATTCAGCGTCTCGGGCAAGTCTCAGTAAATCAGTTGGGGGACAGCCGCGAGCTCGGGCCGCAAGCGCTCGCAAACCGCATGTCCGCTTTACCGCCATGCCCGACTTGGGCTTTTTTCGGGACAGGTTTCAGTCTTCCACGCGAGAGCAGTCATTTGCCACAATAGAGGCACTTGCTCCCGCGTTGCGGAGACGCAATATCAACAAGGACTGATGTTGCCGCGCGGCCAACGTGCTGATGACGCACCAGTCGCACAGAAGCATTCCAGTCTAGGCAAGATCGCCCATCACGCCCGCTGTTGCCGGCCGGGCCTGATCGATCACTGCGCGCGCGAAGGAATCGAGATACTGCATCAGAGCATCGGCCGCATGTGCTGCCGCCTCGGTATCGCCGGAGGCGGCCGCGCGCATCAGCTCGGCATGATAGGAGGCCGAAAGCGCTACGTCCTCGGGCTGTGCGTGCAGATAGAAAAACCGGCGCGACGCTGAATATAGCGGCGCAACGGCGCGGTCGGCATAGGGATTGCGGCTGCATTGACGAATGAAAAGACTGCTGTCGCGGCCAAACCGTACACTCTCCTTGTGGTCACCGGCCTCGGTCGCCTGCATCATGGCATCGGCCAGCTCCAGCATACGCTCGCGCTCGGCCGGCGTACTGTATCTGGCAGCCCGAACCGCCATCAGCCGCTCAATGCCACTGCGCACCTCCATTAGCAGCAATTGGTGCTGCACATTGATCTCGGTAACGAAAATCCCGCGCCGGGGAACAATGCTGATGAGGTGTTCGCCCGAAAGGCGTTGCAGTGCTTCGCGAACCGGCGTTCGGCCGATACCGATCTGCTGGCTCAGCGCTGCCTCCGAAACCCAGCTGCCTGGCGCAAGCTCGCCGGTGACGATCATATGCTCGATCCGCAGATATGCCTTTTCGGTCAGGCTGGTTGCAGCGCCGTCCTCAGCGCCGGGAGTCGCGGAACGGTCCTTGGAGTCGGCAACGCCACCTGATCCTGCAGCCGAATGGGAATTCATCGTGCCATCCTCTTCTGTGATGTTTTCATTATTCTAGAACGTACTCGGGCACCTGCCGCAAGGTTTTGTCCTAGCTGATATACAACTAAAACATCAAGTGATGAGCGGCCATCCACCGCAACGCCAGCCGGTCGATGCAGGGCCATTATGCCAGCTCGCCATGAAATGCCTGATCCAGTACAGCCCGTAGCGATGCCGCGTCGAGTTCGGCCGGATTGTTGCGCATGTGGTGCGAGGCCGCGATCAGCGGAACTGCAGCATCCAGAACACTCTTCTCGACACCAAGCTCTGCCAGCGAAGCCGGCAGGTGAAGTGCGTCGGTCAACGCGCGAAGTCGGGTGCCCAGATCATCAACACCGAAGCCCACCGCAACCTCTGCCACCGCTTCCGGTGCGTGGTGCTGATTGGCAGCAACCGCATATGGCAGGACCACGGCATTCAACGTGCCATGGCCTTGCCCCGTTAGGCCGCCCAGTACGTGGCAGATGGCGTGGTGCAACCCCATCCCCGCACCGTTAAGCGCGAAGCCGGCGAGGCAGGCCGCCTCGAACAACCGGCCGTGCAGGATTTCGCTGCGCCCTTGACGCGTGTTGACGAGCAAGTCCGGCAGCAGCCGGCCGGCGCGATCCGCCGCGGCGATCGCAAACCAGTGCCGGCGCCGGGCATAACGGGCTTCGACCGCGTGGGCCAGCGCGTTCATACCGCTGGCCGCAAGAACGTCGAACGGCAGGCTCTCCAGTAATTGCCGGTCGTAGCAGACCGAACCGGGTAAGCAGGCTGCGCCTGCGCCACCATCCTTGATGCCGTCGTCGCGCCGAAAGCCGTAAACTCGGGTCATCTCAGCCCCGCCGAGCGTCGTCGGCACGGCGATGATCGGACGCGGCTCACGGTCTGCCACTGCCTTTGCCAGATCGATGGCGCTACCGCCGCCGATTGCCAGCAAACAGTCCGGTGCAAATGAACGTGACCGTTCAACCGCTTCTTCAACGACGGTAGCGGGATTGTGCTCGCACGCGCCGGCATAGGTTTCGATCTGCGCCGTTGGCAGCAGAGCTGGCCAGTCGAAAAGCACGGTGCTGCGCTTGGAGCCAAGCACCAGCACCCGCCGGCTTTGCGCCAGCTTGGCAAGACATTCGGCAAGCGGGCCGGAAAGAATGTTCTGGGCTGCGACCGGAAAGCGCTCGACGGACATGTTTGGTCTTTCGCCCGTCAGCTCTGACCGGCAAGCGCGACGCGGCCGACCATGACGGTGCCTTCGCCGACTTCGGCATTAATGCTGCCGGTATCGTCGACGGCTACATGCAAATCGTCGCCAGGGCAGACCGGGCCGATCCATTTGACCTCGATTTCGCCATTGCGGAACCATTCGGCGCCATGGCGTTTGGCGCCCAGTTCGGCGGCATAGGCCATCACCATCAGGCCGTGCGCCAGCGTGCCGCGAAAACCGCGTTCAACGGCATAGTCGTGGTCATAGTGAATGATGTCGTTGTCACCGTTGATACGACCGTAATCATCAATGACGGTCTGCGTGATCGGCACTTCTTTCTTCAGGGACATGGTTGTTTCCTACTGCGGCAGATAGATCGTGTTGTCAGCGCTGGCGATGGGATTTCCCTTGCCGTCGAGGAAGCGCGCGCTCCAGAGAACATAGCTTTTGCCGCGCCGTTCATAGGTATCGACGATGCGGCCATCGGCAAAGACCTTTGTCGTTTCGTCCGCCCAGATCGGCTGGTTCCAGCGCCAGTTCTGCTTGGCAAGAATGATGCCTTGGATCGGTGGATACCGGCGGTACAGCACCGCCAGCAGGTAGACGGCCAGCACGTTGGGCGGCGCTACCGGCCTGCCATCGATTTCGTAGACGTCGCTGTCGGCGGCGACGGCCGTAGCGTATTGCTCGACGATCTCGGGCGTGATCGTGAACTCAACCGGCGGCAGGGCGGCATCGGGTTTGAACGCCGCCCACGGCGTACCGTTCTGGTCACCTTCTCGCGGCTTTATCTCGGTTGGATGCGTCATGCATGTCTCCTTGAGTGATGATTCCGTCCTGCTGCAGCTGGGCAAGTTTGTCAGATGCGTAGCCGCATAATTCGCTCAGTACGTCCAGCGTGTCGGCGCCCAGGGGCGGTGGATATGTCAGAGGCGCCGAGCCGTCGAACTTGAAAGGGTTGCCGAGGAACTCCAGCATCGCGCCGCTTTGCGGATGGGCGGCGGTTTCAACCATATCGCGCAGCGCGGCCGCCGGTTGGCGCACTGCCTCGCCAACATTGTTGATCTTGGCCGCCGGCACCCGCGCGCCGGTCAGTTTCTCCACCCAATGATCGGCCGGCTTGCCGGTGAAGATCGTTTCCAGCGTTTGCGTCAGGGCTTCGACGTTGGCGATCCGGTCCGCCGCCGTGGCAAAGCGTGGATCGTTCGCGAGGCCGGCATGGCCTATGGCCTGGCAGAACTGTTGCCAGAACGCCTCGCCTGTCGGTGAAACGACGAAGCTGTCACCATCGGCCCCGCGATAGGCATCGCTGGGTGCGATCATCGCGTGCCGGGCACCCAGCGCCGTCGGAATCTCACCTGAGACGAAATAATTCTGCGCCTGCCATGTCAGGAGGGCGAGCTGGCAGTCCAGCAGCGAAATCTGCACCCGTCCGCCAGTCCCGGTCAGCTTGGCGCGATGGATCGCGGCCAGCGTACCCAACGCCAGATAGAGCCCGCCAGCCAGGTCGGCGATCTGGTAGCCGACGCGCAGTGGCTGGCCGCCCAGCTCGCCCGTCACGCTCATGATGCCGCCAAGCGCCTGGACCACCAGATCGAATGCCGGCGTTCTGGAAAATGGCGGGCCATCGTGGATCCCGATAACTTCGCCCACACAGATCGCCGGATTGACCTTGGCAAGCGATTCATAGTCGAGCCCCAGCCGCTTTGGGACTTCCGGGGAAAATCCATAGACGACGGCATCGACCTCGCGCACCAGGTCGAGCAGCACGGCCCGTCCCTGTGCCTGCTTTATGTCGATCACCACGCTTCGTTTGCCGCGATTGGCACTTAGAAAGAAGGAGGATTCGCCCTCGTGAAAATGCGGCGGAATGCGGCGAGCAAGATCGCCGGCCGGGGGCTCCAGCTTGATGACCTCGGCGCCCAATTGCGCCAGCAATTGCGTTCCGAAGGGGCCGCCCAGCACCCAGGTGAGATCCAGTATTCGCATGCCCGTGAGCATCTCAGGCAGTCCTTATAAAAGAGCGATGCCGACCTGCCGCCGCTTCGCCGCTCCGAAGACGCAACCAGCGGCACAACAGTCAGGGTCTGCCGACCGCCACCTATCCGGAGACGGTGAAGCAGGTTAGCGATATGATACATATCAGTAACATATCAGCAGAATATTAAAAGTTCAGGCGCGGGTCAACCCGGATCAGGGCAAACGCCAATATGCTTGCAATTGTGCAGCCGGTGGACAGCTTAGCACGTCAACCCATGTGAAAGCCGCCGCTAACGTGCAGCGTTTCGCCGGTGATGTAGCTCGCCCAATCGCTGCACAGGAAGGCGATTGCGCTGGCAACCTCCTCGGGCCGCCCGAGCCGCGACAAGGGAATGGCTGCATGCAACGTGTCGCCGCGCGCTTTCAGAAGTCCATCGATCATCGGCGTGTCGATCAGGCCCGGTGCCACCGAATTGACCCGGATACGGCGTGGCGCAAGTTCCAACGCCATGCTGCGGGTCAGGCCGAGCACGCCAGCTTTGGCTGCCGCGTAATGGGCGTGATTGAGCGATCCGCGATAGGCGGCCACGGAAGCAACATTGACAATCGCGCCACCATCCCTGAGCTGTGGCGACAAACTGCGTGCCAGATAGAACACGCTGTCGAGATTGACGGCCAGCACTCGGCGCCATTCTTCATCGGACATATCCGCGATGGCGGCTTCGGGAAATGTGCCGGCAGCGGTCACGACGCAATCGAGATGGCCGAAGGCGTCTTTGCATTGCCGCGCCAGCGCTTCGACCTCGACAGGGTTGGTCAAATCGGCGGGCAACACCAGATGCCGCCGCTCATCACCATCGAGTCCGGCGAGGGTCTTGTCTAACGCAGTTGCATCCAGATCGCATAGGGCGACGCGCGCGCCGAGCCCGGCGAACCGGGCGGCCGTTGCCCCGCCAATGCCGCCCGCCGCGCCGGTCACCAATATGGTTCTGTTCGAAAAATCCATTGTTCAAGCCATCTTCTGTATCACGATCTGGCGCCATGCGCATGGCCGGCCGGGCCTTCGGTTGACGCTGCGATATTATTAGTATATCAAGAGTATCTCAAGGGGTTAGGCGATGCTGATCGCCTTATCCATGCCAGAGTCATCGATACTGCCGCCGCGCTGAAGCGCTTTTGAGGCGGCAGGAATTCATGGCCGACGGGAGGCAATCAGGGAGGAGTTTTCATGTTGAGAACCGAGACATTCAGCAAATCGATCGCTGGCGTGGTGCTGGGCGGCGCGCTTGCGCTTTCGGCGACTGCCGTATCATCTGCCAAGGAGTTGAAGATCGGAACGATCGCGCCGGGCAGCCATGTCTATGCGACGGTGCCCGAGAATACGGTGAAAGCGGTCGGCGAGAAGACCGACGGCAAGTATTCCGCCACCGTCTTTCCCTCAGGCCAATTGGGCAATGAAGCAGCCATGGTCCAGCAGCTGCAGACCGGCGCACTCGATATCGGCGTGATCACGGTTGCCGAACTATCGAACCACGTGCCGGAACTGGCCGCGCTGTTCGCGCCATACCTGGTAAGCGACCTTAATGGCGCCCATGCATTGCTCACCAGCCCCGTCGGCGAGAAGTTGATGGAGGGTTTGACAGCCAAGGGCATGATTCCGCTTGGCTATACGCTGGCCGGCATGCGGGTGATGGCATCGCGCACACCGATCGACGCTGTCGATGACCTAAAGGGCGCCAAGATGCGCATTACGCCGTTCGAGCCGCTGAAGGATTTCTACGGCATCCTGGAGGTGGCACCGACACCGATGCCGCTGACGGCAGTCTATGACGCGATGGCCAATGGCCAGGTCGATGCCGTTGACACCGACATCCAAGGCCTTTGGCTGCTCAAATTCTACGAGCACGCCGAGACCGTGCTGTTGACAAAGCACTCCATGTTTCCGGCTGTCTTTGTCGTCTCTGCACGCACTTGGGGTGCCATGAGCGAAGAAGAGCAAGCCATGATGCGCGAGGCAGCCGCCGCGCAGATGTCTTCGGCGGTCGAACTCTACATGAAGCAGGATGCCGACTATCTGCAGCAGATGCGCGACAAGAACATCCAGTTCATCGACGTGCCGCGCCAGGCGCTGGCCGAGCAGATTGCCGCCTGGGACGCAATCTGGAGCGAGAAGGCGCCAGTGCTGAAAGAGCTTCGCGCCCAAGCAGAGGCAATGTAACCTGTCGGGGAATGGCGCCGAAATGGCGCGGCGGGCCGGTGTCCGTCGCGCCGTTGCGTCTGAATGACCTGCACAAGGAGCGTTGACTCGTGGGCAATCCGCTAAAGCCGCTGAGTGACCGCTTGGGTTCGGCCGAGCGTATCCTGGCCGGCGCGGCCGCCGGCATCATTGGCGCACTGATCCTCGTCAATGTGTTTACCCGTTCAATCGATGCCCCGATCTACTGGATCGACGAAGCCGCCGTCTTCACCATGATCTGGATGGTGTTTATCGGCGGTTCGGCCACCTTCAAATACCGCCAGCAGGTCGCCGTGACCCTCGTCACCGACAACGTGCCGCCGACGCTGCTGCGTTGGCTCAATCTGGCTGTTGATCTGCTGGTGCTCGGATTTGCCGTCATGATGATGGTCTTGTGCTGGATCTGGTACGATCCGCTGACGCTGGCATCATTCGGTTTCGAGTTCGCCGCGTTTTCCGCCGCAACCTTCAACTTCATGTACGACCAGCCGACCGCGACGCTGGGCATCGCCAAATACTGGATATGGCTGGTGCTGCCGATTTTCAGCATCAACCTGACGATCCATGCGCTGTCCAACCTGATCGACTGCACATCCGGTGCGAGGACTGAGTGAGCCAGGTTCCGCCGTGACTGTCGCCATTGCCTTTGCCACTTTGTTGCTGATCGGCTTGCCGATCTCGCTGGTGCTGGCGCTGTCGGCGGCGATCTATATCGCGCTGACCGACAATTGGGTCCTTTTCCTGACCTATCCGCGACAGATGTTTGACGGACTCAACAGCTATGGCCTGCTCGCGCTGCCGCTGTTCATGCTGGTCGGCGAGGTGATGGAAAAAAGCGGCATCACCAAGCGCCTGATCGACATGGCGACCGCCTTTGTCGGCGCGTTGAGGGGCGGACTTGCCTATATCAACGTGCTGGCCAACATGTTCATTGCCGCCATACTCGGTTCGACACTTGCCCAGATTGCCATCATGTCGCGGGCAATCGTGCCGGAGATGGAGCGCCAAGGCTACGACAAATCCTTCAGCGTCGCGACAACGGCGGCCGCCGGCATGCTGTCGCCGGTGATCCCGCCGTCCATGCTGTTCGTCATTTACGGTGTCGTCGCCCAGGTCTCGATCGGCGACATGTTCATCGCCGGTATCATTCCCGGATTGCTGATGACGGCGGCCTTCTTCGGTGTGATTGCCATGCTGGGCTTTTTCTACAACTACCCGGCACTCGAGAAGCGGCCGCTCGAACTCCGTCTCAAACTGGTATTGAGTGGCGTGCCGGCAACCCTGGTGCCGATCGTTATCGTCGGCTCTATTCTGGGCGGCATCGCCACGCCGACCGAATCGGCGGCGGTGGCGGCACTTGCTGCGGCCGTTATCGGCCGGTTCGTCTACCGCGAACTCGTTCTCGCCGATCTGTGGCCGGTGCTGGTTCGCGCCGCTATGACGTCAGCCATGGTGCTGATGCTGGTGCCCACCGCCAAGGTGTTCGGCTGGGTCATCACTTTTGAGCAGGTGCCGCATGCGGTCGCTGCATTTCTACAGGACCTGACCAGCAATCCCATCGTCTTCCTGCTCCTCGTCAATCTGGGCCTGCTGTTTGTCGGTATGGTCATCGAGGCGATTGCCGCACTCATCATTGTCGTGCCGATCCTTCTGCCGATCGCCGTCGGGGTCTACGGCGTCGACCCGGTGCACTTTGGCGTCGTCATTTGCATCAACCTGATCATGGGACTGCTGACGCCTCCGGTCGGTGCCGGGCTATTTGTGGCCTCGGCCGTTTCCGCGCTCAAACCGGAGCGCATTATGCTGGCTCTGTGGCCGTTCCTGCTGGCGACCGTGCTCGTCCTTGTGCTCCTGATACTGGAACCAAGATTAACGACGGGTCTGCTGAATTAGCAGGTTATGCCGGAATGGCGGTTCAGGTTCCTTCGATGAAATCGGCAATCAGCGCATTGACGTCGGCGGCAGCTTCCATGTGCGGCATGTGACCGGCGCCGGCAAGCACCCGGACGCTGACGCCCAGCGCCTGCAGCCCTTCCGCCTGCCCTGCCGGAATGATCCTGTCGTCCGAACCCCAGATCACCTGCACCGGAATGCCAAGCGCCCCGAGGCGCTCGCCTAATGCAATCGCCTGGCCGGAACCGGCGACCAGACCGTCGCGGATTGCAGCCAGCGCATCGGCGACGCCGTCAATGCGTTTGTAGCGAACGACGGCCTCGACCATGTCGCGCGTCACTGCGCTTTCATTGCTGACCAGGCGCTGCAGCAAGGGCTTGAGTTCCTTGCGCCGATTGCCGGCAATGAATCCGTCAATGAACTCGATATCGATCGCGGAGCCATACCCGGCCGGCGCGATTAGCGTCAGCGAGGTCGTCTTTTCCGGGTTGTCCAGCGCTATCAGCGTAGCGACGGCGCCACCAAGCGAGTGGCCTATCAGATGCGCCCGCCCCACGCCCAGCGCGTCGAGCGCGGCACGCATTTGCATTGCCAGTGCTTGGGGCGAACCATCGGCAACCTCCTTGGTCGAGCCGCCATGGCCAGGCAGATCCAGCGCATAGGTAGCGCGCGTTTGCGCAATCACTGGTTGATTGAACATCCAGGCTTCCAGGTCTGCGCCGAAACCGTGAATGAAGACCGCCGGGTCGCCACCCTCGCCCAAGGCGAGATAACGAATCGGATGGCCAGCAATGCCGATGATCTGCGGTTCGGCAGCAGGCACGGCTTGTTGTTCGCCCGGTTCGACCGCAGCCGCCGTTGCACGATGCTCTTCGATAAAGGCGGAAATCGCGTCGGAGCCGGCGTCCTGCGGCGCGATTACCCCGATCAACTGGCCGCAGGGCAACACCTCGCCGACATCGGCAAGCGTGCGATGCAATGTGCCCGCCGCCTGTGCTTCGAGCGTATTGGTGATCTTGGGCGTCTCGATATCGACCAGATCCTCGCCCATGTCGACGCTTTCTCCTTCGCTGACATGCCAATGGGCAATCATGCCCTCTTCCATCGACAGCCCCCAACTGGGCATCACAACCGGATGAATTGCAGACATTCAGCAGGCTCCGTGGTTCGGATTTCAGACCAGGCGTCGACCGGCCAGACTAGGCCACCGCGCGGCTCGACTTGCCGGCTACTGCCCGCACGGCCGTCATGATCTTTTCGGCGTCAGGCAGATAGGCGTCTTCCAGATTGGGCGCGAACGGCACCGGCGTGTGCGGCGCGGTGACCAGCTCAACCGGCGCACGCAGCGCATTGAAGGCATGCTGTGCGGCAAGCGCGGCGATATCGGTTGCCAGACTGCAGCGCGGATTGGCCTCATCGACAACCACCAGCCGACCGGTTTCCTCGACGCTTTCTATGATCGTATCTTCATCCAGCGGCGAGGCGGTTCGCGGGTCGATCACCGTGGCGGAGATGCCCTCGCGTGCAAGTTGGTCGGCGGCCTGATTGGCAAGATGCACCATTCGCGCAAAAGCAACGATGGTCACATCATCCCCTTCGCGGGTGATGTTGGCCTCGCCGAAGGGGATCGTATAGGCCTCTTCGGGCACCTCTTCGCTGGTATCGTAGAGCAGCTTGTGTTCCAGGAAGATCACCGGGTCGTTGTCACGGATCGCCTGAATGAGCAAACCCTTCGCGTCGTAGGCATTGGAGGGCATGACGACCTTCAGCCCGGGTATGTGGGTGAACAGGGCATGCAGGCTCTGAGAGTGTTGAGCACCTGCGCGCCGCCCTGCGCCGGTCATTGCGCGAACGACGAGGGGAGCGTTTGCCTTGCCGCCGAACATGTAGCGAAACTTTGCTGCCTGATTGAAAATCTGGTCGAAGCAGACGCCGATAAAATCGACAAACATCAATTCGGCTACCGGCCGAAGCCCGGTTATCGCCGCACCGGCCGCCGCTCCCATAATGGCGCTTTCGGTAATTGGCGTGTCGATCACGCGCAGCGGGCCGAACTCGCCATAAAGCCCCTTGGTGACGCCGAGCACACCGCCGAATGCATCGGCCTCGCCATCGCCTCCAGCGCCGCCGGCGACATCCTCGCCGATCACGATGACGCTCGGATCTCGGCGCATTTCGAGCCGCATCGCTTCATTCAGCGCCTCACGCATCGATCGTTTGGCCATACCAATTGCCCTTCAATATGCGGTTTAAACGTCCGTGTGCAGTGCCTCGAGCGGCGGCGCGGGTGCTGCCAACGCCGCCTGAACCGCTTCCTCGACGAGTTGCTCGGCTTGCTCGTCGAGTGCGTCGAGTTGTTCGGCATCAAGCAAGCCCGCCTGCTCAATCTTTGAGCGGAAGATGGTGAGCGGGTCCTTGGTCTCACGCGCCTCGGCCAGTTCTTCGCGTGTCCGATACCGTTGCGGGTCACCGACGAAATGACCGTGAAAACGCACGCAGCGTGCCTCGATGACGCCGGGGCCGCCACCCGATCGCGCCCGCTCCACCGCCTCGGTCATCGCATCGTGTACCGCGAAGAAATCAGTGCCGTCGACGCTCACCGCCGGTATGCCGAAACCACGCGCCCGGCCGGCAATGTCCTTGGAACCTACGGCGAAATCGGCCGTCATGCCCTCGCCAAAGCCATTGTTCTCGAACACGAAGATGGCCGGCAAATGCAGCACGACCGCCATGTTCATGGCTTCAAAAGTCGTGCCCTGATTGGATGCTCCGTCGCCGGCGAATGCGACGCTGACCGCATCGGTGCCCGTGACCTTGGCCGTCAGCGCGCCGCCAATGGCAAGCGGCGGACTGCCGCCGACGATCGCATTGGCGCCGAGCATGCCCTTGTCGAAATCGGCAATGTGCATCGAACCGCCCTTGCCCGCGCAAAGCCCGCCATCCTTGGCGAAAATCTCCAGCACCATGCCGCCGATATCGCAGCCCTTGGCAATCGAATGCCCATGCCCGCGATGGGTCGAAGCGATGTAGTCGCTTTCGCGCAGGTTCATGCACACGCCGGCAGCCACTGCTTCCTGGCCTGTCGACAGGTGCAACATGCCTGGAATATTGCCGTTGGCGAACTCGATGTTCATCCGTTCCTCAAAGGCACGAATGTTGCGCATCAGGCGGTAAGCCTCGAGCAGTGTGGGCCGGTCAAATTGCATCAGAGAGCGTTATCCAACAGATCGACAAAAATTGAAACATCACTGATATATCACAAATATTGTGATTGTCGAGAGGTGCAGCGAATCTTTGCAATTCGACGCCTATGAAATTGGGAATCATGGGCAGAAGCCTGACCTGGACGCCGACGGCCAACGGAATGTGCGTTCACGGGGTACAGGGCGGCCCTATACGAGGGCTTCGGAGAGCTTCAACTGTGCCAGGACGCTCGCTTCGGCGACGACCACCAGTTCAATAAAAAGTTTGTCGCGGATTTCCGGTATCGGTCGCGTAACCACGCCTTTGAATGTCAGTGTGCGCGCAGTGGATTCCGTAATGAGGCCGATCCCGAGACCGCCGGCCACGAGGGCGAGCTGGGTGTGAATTCGGCGCGCTCCCGCAGCGAGGTTCAGCGCTCCGCCACTCGGGCAAAACAGCGATCGGATCGTCTCAAAGAGATTTCGCCCCTGTTCGGGCGGGAACAGGACAAGCGCCTCGTCGGCAACGTCGGCAACACTCAAATCGGACTTGACCGCAAGTGGGTGATCGGCTGGCAGCGCCGCACAAAAAGAATCCCGCCCCAGTGATACCGATGAAAGGCCTTGGATACGGGGAATGGGAGGATGCATCAGGCCAATATCGAGCTGAGCTTCCTCAAAGGCGCGGAGTTGCTCGGGCGTCGTCATCTCCCAAAGACCGGGGACGGGCAGATCCTGCCTCCGGATCTCGTTCAGGATCGATGGCAGCACGTCGTTGAGTGCTGCGGAGACAAAGCCAATGCGAAACGGACGCGATGCCTGACCCATTGCTGAGACGCGCTGTTCAGCACGGTTGAGTTGGCCAAGCAGCGCGCGTGCCTCCTGGGCGAGAATGCGACCGGCCTTCGTCATTTCCATGCCACTCGCGCTTCGCTCGAAGAGCTCGGTCCCCAAACGCGCTTCCAACTGCCTGATCGCTGTCGACAAGGGCGGCTGACTCATGTTCAGAGACTGCGCCGCCGAGCGCACCGTGCCCGCGTCGGCGACGGCTAGGAACTGCCTTAGAACGCGGTGATCCAATGCTCGCATGTGATACATAATAGCTATCATCTGTTTCAAACTCAATACTTACAATGGATAGCACGAGGTGCAAACCTCCAGCCGAGACAATGGAACCCATTGGAGGCCCCAACCATGCGACAACTCCCTCTTGCCTTGGCTGCTCTCGCCACCACGGCCAACCTTGCCCTTGCTGATGTCAAACGGACCGACTTCACTGTTTTCTCTGAACCCGGCATAGAAATCGCCATCCGGGAAGTGGTTGACACCGACGTCATTGGCACCGGCGATCCGATCGTTCTGATTCACGGCGCCCGCGTTCCCGGCATCGCGTCCTTCGACCTCGACGTGCCGGGTGGCAGCCTGGCAGCGGACCTTGCCGCTGCGGGTCACGCTGCCTTCATCGTCGATCTTCGCGGTTATGGTGCGTCGACGCGGCCCACAGCCATGGCCAATGAGCGCATACCCGATACACCATTGGTTCGTTCGGGTGCTGCCGTGCGGGATCTCGACGCGGCGGTTGACGCGATCCGCGCCCGAACCGGAAGCGACCGGGTCGCCATCCTCGGATGGGCAACCGGTGGTCACTGGGGCGGCATGTTTTCGTCCCTTGCGCCAGAAAAAGTATCGAAGTTGATCTTGTACAACACGCTGTACGGCTATTCCGCTGATCATCCGGCCATCGGCCGGGGATCGGCTCTTTCCGATCCCGACTTTCCCGACCGCTTCAACATTGCGCGGTTTCAGAACTACAGAACCAACACCGCCGACGGCCTGCTGCCTGGTTGGGATCGCTCGATTCCGTTGGACGACAAGACACAGTGGCGTGATCCAATGATCGCCGAAGCTTATGTCGGGGCGGCGCTGGCCAGCGATCCGACCAGCGAAGACCGCGACCCGCCGAGTTTCCGCGCGCCGTCCGGGGCAATGGCGGACAGCTTCCTGCTTGCGACGGGAGCGGCGCTGTGGGACGCGCGCCTCATCAGCGCAGACGTACTGATTGTCCGATCCGAGAACGATTTCTGGTCGCGAACGGACGATGTCGCAATGCTGCAGCGACATCTTGACGAGCGGCGATCGGGCACCGTGGAGGCCGTCGAGCTACCGCATGCGACGCACTTCGTTCACCTCGATCGTGCCGAGCGCGGCCGCAGGCTGTTCCTCACATCGGTACTGGCGTTTCTGGCACAGGGAGAGGGCTAGTCATGTCAAACCGCTTCCTCATGTCAAACCGCTCCCTGTCCCTGACGGTAACCCTCGCCATCATTGCCTTTCCGGCATCTGCTGTGGCCGAAACACTCCTGTCCGGTCACAGTGGCCGCGTTTGGGCGCTTGACCATAATCCAAATGGCCGCTTGCTGGTATCGGGAGGCGTGGACGGTGCGGCACGAATTTGGGATCTAGAGCGGGCCGCAGCCCTTGCCATTCTTCAGCCGCATGACGGACGTGTGCGCTCCGTTGCCTTTTCGCCGGACGGCGAACGGGTCGCGACGGGGGACTACGGCGGATTCGTGCGCCTGTGGTCGGCACCCGACGGCACCTTGCTCACCACGATCAAGGCGCATGACCAGGTCGTTCGCGACCTCGCATTCAGCCAAGATGGCCAGCTGATCGCCACCGCTAGCTATGATCGTTCGGCGCGCCTTTGGGACGCCGAAACCGGGAACCGTCTTGCCATCCTGACTGGACACACAGACACCGTGAACACGATCGACGTTTCCCCAGACAATTCGTCGATTGCGACAGGAAGTGGCAGCGTGTTCAATCCGCCGGCCGACTACAGCATCCGAATCTGGGACCGGCAGAACGGGTTAGAGATTGCCGAACTGAGCGGTCACACCGACAATGTTCGCGAACTGAAGTTCTCTCCCGAAGGCGCTCGCCTCGTCAGCGGCAGCGACGACCGTACCGTGCGCGTATGGAATGTGACCTCCGGCAAAACAATAGCGGCCTTCAAAGGCCATCGGTCGGATATCACCTCTGTCGACTTCCTGTCGGAGGACTGCATCGTCAGCGGAAGTTACGATGCGACGGTTCGGATCTGGCGCGTGTCGGCTGACCCGCGTGGCATTGAACTGGGGACCCATGGCGATCAGGTTTGGGCGCTGAGCGTTGCACCCGATGGGAGCCTGGCAACATCCGACGATGACGGTGCCATCAGAATCTGGCCGCGTGAAGCCGTTGCCCGACTGTGCGCGCATCCCTAATTGGCCACATACGGCCGTTCTTCGGCGCGAACGGGTGATTCAACGGATCGTGGAGACAAAAGAGCCTCACTCGGCGGCGAGAGCTGTTTGATCAACGATTTCGAGCGTCTTTGGCTTTTCCGACTGCACGGTTTTCTCCGTTCCGGAAGCGACAGGTTCCTTGCGGAAGGTGCGGAATATCTTGGCTTGCGCAATGAAAAACGCTGGGATGGAAAACACGACAATGACAGTGCCAAACAGCACGCCAAACCCGATGCTGACCGCAAGCGGTATCAGGAATTGAGCCTGTAGACTGGTCTCCATGAGCAAGGGAAATATGCCGAGGAAAGTCGTCAGGGACGTCAGGAGGATCGGACGAAAGCGGTCCTTGGAACCCTCCACAACAGCAGTCTGGGTGTCCATGCCCCGATCCAGGTATTCGTTAAAGAGGTCGATCATCACCAGACTGTTGTTGATGATTACACCGGCGAGCCCAATTATGCCAAAGATGCTGATTAGGGTGATCTGAAGCCCCATGATGAGGTGCCCGGCGACAGCACCAATAAGACCGAGCGGAATTGCAAGCATGACAACGATGGGCTGCACGTAGGAACGAAACACCAAGGCCAGCAAGGCAAAGATCACAAATAGCGCGAGCCCGAGCGCGGACATCAGAGCTCCTTGCGCATCGCCCTGGGTTCTTTGTTCGCCGCCGAAATCGACGATCAGGCCATCATGTTGTGCCATCAAAGCGGGCAGAATTTCAGCGACGACATAATCATTCACTTCTTGGCCGGTTGCGATCGCGCTGTCGACATCAGCGGTAACTGTGGTGATGGTCCGCCCACCCCTGCGCAAGATCTCAGTCTGACTCAGACCTTCGGTGATGGTTGCTACGACGCCAAGCGGAATGAGATCACCTTCTGACGTACGGATATCGATCGCCAAAACGTCTGCGAGGGTGTTGCGTTGTTCTTCCGGCAGCCGAACAAAGACCCGTACATCATCCTGCCCACGTTGCACGCGGGTGGCTTCATAGCCGAAGAAACCGTTGCGCATCTGCTGCGCAAGATCACTGAGTTCAAGACCGTAAATCCGCGCTTCGTCCTTGAGCTGAAGCTTATACTCAACACGACCGGCAGAGAGATCGTCGCGAATATCAAAAACGCCAGCGACACTGTTCAGGCCTTCACGTACTTCAGTCACGACCGGTTGAATATCCCGGCCGTCTGGCAAGGAGAGTTCCAAGGCGACCGGATCACCAGCATTGACCAATGCTGAATTGAACGTGAGTCTCTTGACGTCGGCGAGTTTACCGATTTCCTCTCGCCATCGAGCTTCATAATGTGCGGTGGGAAATGTTCTTTGCTCAGGATCTATGAGCCGCACAACCACATGTGCCATGGACGAACTGATCCTGGGTGGCACTGGGTTGGGTCCTCCAGATCCCGCACTTCTTCCGACCGTTATGTTGATGTCTTCAAGGATTGGCGCGTGGAACTCGGGCAGCTCCGCTTGGATCTTGTTGCCGGCGCGAACCGCTGCCCGGCGCAAGATTTCGACGACTTCTTCCGTCCGCGCGACGGTTGTTCCGTCTGCCAATTCAAGATCCGCGGTGACGAATTTATCGTCTATTGACGGGAAGAAACTGAACTTGACGTAACCATGCACCAAAAGCCCAACTGTCAGAATCATCAGCGCTGCAACACTGCCTATCGGCACCAGGAACCGTTTGGTTGCAAACCTCAACATGCGGTCGAGGGGAAAGTTGATAAACCACTTCAGGCCCCGGTCCACGAAACCGCGAATGGTTCTCAATACTCGCAACACGATATTGGGCCGGTAACTCTCCGAGACATCCATGTGCGACAGGTGGCGCGGAAGTATCAGCAATGACTGCAACAGCGACAAGCTGAGCACAATGATCACGATTGTCGGGATGTCACCGAGCAGTTTGCCCAGGGTGCCTGGAAGCTGCAGCAGAGGCGTGAATGCAACGATTGTCGTCAGGGCAGAAAATATGACCGGCACCGCCACACGCTGCGTGCCGGCTACGGCAGCACGCATTGGCGGAAGCCCTCGCTCCGCATTCTTGTAGACATTCTCTCCGACGACAATGGCGTTGTCGACGATGATGCCGATCGCAAGAATGAACCCGAAAAGCGAGATCATATTGATGGACATATCCAACAAAAACATAACGCCAAACGCGGCAACAAAAGCGATTCCAATGCCAACTGCGGACCAGAAGGCGAGCCTGAAATCGAGAAAAAGCGCCAGGCACAATATGACCAGCGCACCGCCGAGAATGGCGTTTTCCATCAAAAGACTAATGCGGCTCTGCAGGTTCTCGGCGTCGTTTTCCCAGATCGTTACATTGATCCCTGCAGGCAGACTCGGCACAAACGTTTCGGCAAGAAAGGCCTTCACCTCTTCGACAATTGCCAAAACGCGCTCGTCTCCAACACGGAAGACGGTAACGGTCGCATTGGCCTCTCCACCGAAACGAGCCGAAAGATCGTTGTCATGGTCGAACCCGTCGACCACCGTGGCAATGTCACCGAGACGCACCTGAGCGCCATTATCTCCGGTCAGGATGATGATCTCTTCGAAATCAGACTGATTGTAATTTCGTCCCAGCGTTCGGATCGGAATGGACAATGTGTCGGTATCGATGGCGCCGCCTGGCAGTTCAAGCGAGTTGTTCGACACAATCCGGCCGATATCCTGCAAAGTCAGGCCGTAGGCCTTCAGCGTGTCGCGTTCAACCTCGATCGAAATCTCATAGTCGCGGGTGTTGCTGACCTCCGCGAAAGACACCGTTTCCAGTCGGACCAACTCGTCTTTCAATCGTTCCGCCTGCCATTTCAAAGCAGCTTCAGGCACACTGCCGTGAACGGCGATTTCAAGGACCTGCATGCGACGTGTGGAGCGTGTCACCACTGGCTCATCGGCCTCTTCCGGAAACACCTCGATTCGATCGATCTCCGCCTTGACTTCATCGAGCTTGGCGTTGACATCTTCCCCGAGCAGAAGGGTTATCTTGACAGACCCCAGGCCTTCACTGGCCGTCGCAGTCATTTCGTCGACGCCTTCGACGCCGGCTAATCGGTCTTCTATCGGCTGAATAATGCTCTGGGTTATTTCCGTTGGCGATGCACCGACATATTCAACTTCAACCTCAATTTCATCGAGCGTGAACTCCGGAAAAGTTGTTTGCGGAACGGCGACGAGACTGAGCAGGCCGGCCACAAGAACGAAAATCATCGCCAAATTGGCAGCGACCGGATGCTCTGTAACCCACTTGATGACACCATTCATCCGGTCAGCCTCCCAACGAGGCTGTTTGATCCGAAGCGGAAATGACTTCGATCTCCATGCCGGGCACCGCAAACTGCAGCGAACTTGTCACAATTCTGGTGGCAGCCGGTTCGCTCTTGAAGCGGAGAAATGATTCTTCGCCATCGACATGAACGACATCTACGGGTTCGACAATCAGTTTGTCGTTGTCTGCGAGCCAGATAGAGCCGCCGTTTCGTACGGCCGTCGTCGGCACGCGATAGACGTCACCGAGAGCGGCACCATCGATCTTCACTTCGACGAAGGAATTGAGCAAAGCGGGAGGTAGGCCCGAAGGCAGATCCTCAGAAAAATCCGTATCGCTGTCATCGACCCGTCCTGTAAAGCTTAGGGTAACACCGAGTGTTCTGGTTCTTTGATCCAGCGCCTGGTCCACGCGATCAACCCTGGCAGACCACGAGAATTTGCGACCCGCAAACCGCGCAGTAACCTCGCCATTCGCACCAGCCCCGTTGAACAGTCCCGGTATCAATGCAGCATCGGTTTCATTGACAGCTACCGTGACTTCGAGTTGACGGTCAGTGAACAATCGCGCGATTGGCTCTCCAGCCGATATAACCGCGCCAAGCTCAGCCTCTTGCTCCAACACGGCACCATCAAAAAGAGCTCTCACGGTTGCGTATTGCAGTTGCACTTCCGCACTTTCAACGGCTGCGTTTAAAGCATTGAAAGTCGCACCTAGTTGTGCGTTTTCAGACAATAGCTGATCATGACGATCTTCCGTGATCACGCCTCGGTCCAGTAGTTTTTGACTTCTGGAAAGCTGCGTTTCATTAAGGTCGAGGCGCGCTTTCGTCGCCTGCAAGTCAGCCTTTGCTCTGTCGAGCGCTGCCTGTGGCGCGCGCGCGTCCAGTTTGACGAGGACGTCGCCCTTTTTGAAGGAACCGCGCGAGTCGATGGCTGGATGAAGTTCGACGATCCGGCCTCCGATTTCAGTTGCGAGTTCCACTTCTCTAAAGGCTGAAACGAATCCCTCCCCCCTGATAGGAATTGGCCCAACGTGGGGTTTGAGGTCCTCTACCGATACCGTGGGGATGACACGCTCGACCGGACCCGCCAAAACAGGCTCTTTGAGTTCGCCCATAAGGCGGAACCCGAAGACACCACCGCCAACAATTGCAATTGTGACGACGACCCAAAAAACATCCTGAAGGATTGGCCAAACTCTTTTCATATCGCACGTTCACCATTGCGAGAGCATTCGGATTGAATTGCGAGAGCATTCGGATTGATGATAGACTGAACCGTTCTGTTTAGTAGTAAGTGAGGATTAAATCGCAGCTGTCAACCCAACGGCACGACCTGAATTTGAAAAAGCCGTGATAGCTCGATAAAGAGCAGACACCAGACTGGGTATCGCCAACTTGGAAAAACAATGTCTAAACAAGAAAAACTGGCCCGCGAAAAAGTTCGAAGCCTCGATTCAGCCAAAGCACGCCAGATAATCGCAGGCGGCAAACAGACATTCATGGAGCTCGGTTTCGAAGGAGCAAGTACAGAAGAGATTACCCGTCGTGCAAATGTCTCCAAAGCTACGCTATATGCCTATTTTCCGACCAAGGAACAGCTTTTTGAGTTTATTGTCAGGGAAGAATGTGAACGCCAGGCCATCGCGATTCTGGCTCAGATTGACGCATCGAGACCAATTGAAGACCTGTTGCGAGAACTAACCCGTGGCTTCATACGGCTCTTGCTAACGCCGGCGATACAAAATCTTCACCGCGTCGCCATTGGCGAAGCGAAACGATTCCCAGAGCTCGCAAGGGCTTTTTACGATTCTGGACCCGGCGCAGGCAAACAACGTCTCGCCGGACTGTTGGAAACGTATGTCGCGCGTGGCGAATTAAACATCGAAGACACGCTTCTTGCAGCGGTGCAGCTAGAGCAACTGGTTAAAGCCGAATTTATCAACAAGGTGTTATTCGGCATTCAAACCGAATACACCGAACAAGAGATTGGAGGATTTTCAGACCGGGCAGTGAGCGCTTTTCTGGCCATTTATCAAAAATAGGTTTCCTGGTGTCGTCATACGATTCGACAACTTTCGCTATGACTGACCAACCAAAATCAGCTGCACAAAGCGAAAACAAAATGGCGTTTTGAGACGACCAGGATCTGCGCCTTTTTTTGGGATGTGGCAGATCCACTGTTCAGCGGTTCGTCGCCCACGCTCCAGCCCTTCGAGCACAGCTCTCAGGGCGTTCGCGGCTTGCGAAGTGCCACTGGCACCTCGCATTGGGGCGTTATGCGCCCCGAACACCGCTCACTCCCGCTCAATAGTCAACGAGGAAATTAACCTGTTGATTTTTTTGGCGATTTTATCTGCGACAATATGCGCGTACCGTCAAGATACACCGTCAAAATTGTAAGCTTCTGATATTGGTTTTTTGTATTCCACCTCCGGTGGTTGTCAAGCTCTGTGGAAACCTGAATTTGTGTTGACTTTCCGTGCCGAAGGCATTACCACCTTAGGATGTAAGCGCTTACATTTCGGTAACAAAGCATGCCCTTTTTTAATTGGACTGACTATGCTGTTTAGAAGTCAGGTCATCAAAAAAAGGCAAAGTCGACTTTACGGCGCAGTGATTGTTTCGACGCCATTGGCGATTTGGATCATTGCGGTTTTTCTCGTTGGAATTGTTGCATCGGCAATCGGTTTCGCGGCGGTCAGTAGCTTTGCCCGCGTAGAACCCGTGAGCGGTGTTGTTGTGCCGTCTGGTGGGATTGCCATGGTGCGCGCCGCGTCCGGTGGAGTAATGGAGGATTTCACCCTAGCGGAGGGGGATATTGTCGAGGCAGGTCAACACTTAGGGCGGATCACAGCGGACGGTGCGATTGCGGGCGAAGGAACGCGTCTTGCCGCAGAGCTGGCTCGGATCGAAACCCATATCACAAGCGGTGAAAACGAGCAGAGGCAGACATTGGCCGTAGCGGATGTTGAGCTTGCTGTGCTGTCGCGGGAAGGTGCCCGCATTCAAGCGCGAATTGAGCGGTTGAATGTGATGCTTGATCTAAGGCAAGCCGCCGCAGAAGAAACACGCGCTGTTTTTGACCGCATCGTGGCTCTTGCGGGACGTGGAGTGGCTTCTGAGCAGCAATTATCGGTTGAGAGACTGCAGGTTATTGCGGCGGAGCAACGCGTTGTCGAACTTCAAAGCGAGCTGGCGGAGCAGTTGGCGGAGTTGCGCGCCCTCCCCCAGCGCCGTGAGGTGATTGAAGCGCAAACACAGTTGAAGGTTATGCAATTGCAGGCCGAGTTGGACAGTTTGAGAGGAGAGCGTTCCATTTTGTTGGCAACTCAATCCTTCGCGGTCACAGCACCTGTTGAAGGGCGCGTTTCTGCGGTCCGGGTTCGTAACGGTCACGAAGTGCAACAGGGTGAGCCCCTCTTTTCGATCCTACCGGCCGAACGCGCTTTGGAGGCTGAACTCTATGTCCCATCTCGCGCAATTGGCTTTGTAGAGGCCGGTCTTGATGTCCGCCTTTTACTGGATGCTTTTCCCTACCAACGCTTTGGTACCACGCAAGGCGAGATCGTGGAGGTGACAACAACCGTCTTGCAACCGGGCATGGATGAAACCTTGGTGCAGATCGAGGAGCCCGTATTTCGCGCGACGGTTGCTCTTGCTGCTGATGCGATCGAACATGATGGGACGGAACACCCCCTGCAGGTTGGCATGACGCTCACCGGCAACATAATTCTTGAGGAACGTACTATTCTCTCGCTGGTTACTGAACCTGTAGTTTCGGTCCTCAGGCGGTATTAGTGGCGCGAGAAAATGCCTCACAACTGTCCTTTGGGATAGGCCGCAGCTTGCCGGTCATCAGGCAGGATGAAGTCGCTGAATGCGGATTGGCGTCATTGGCGATGGTGGCGGGTTATTACGGGTTTCGTACCGATCCCAGGGCGATGCGGCGACGCTTCCCCATCACCGCGCGCGGCTGGAGCCTAAAGACCCTTGCGGACAATGCCGGGAAGCTTGGGTTTTCTACGCGCGCCCTGAAATGCGGCATCAAAAATGTCGGGCAGCTTCGCCTTCCCGCCATCATGCACTGGGACTTAAACCATTTTGTGGTCCTAAAGTCGGTCTCCCGGAACAAACTGGTCATTCATGATCCCGCCAGGGGCGCAGTTTCATTGTCCTTTGAGGAGTTCGCCGACTACTTCACGGGGATTGTGCTTGAGCTGACCCCGACGGCTGCACTGAAACGCACCAATGAGCGCAGCAGCCTCCGTTTCTCTAGCCTATGGAGTCAGCTCAGCGGGCTTGTTGGTGCCCTCGTGCAGGTGATCGTGTTCAGCCTAATCATGCAGATCTTTGTCATTGCAAGTCCGCAATACCTGCAAATTGTCATCGACTCAGTCCTTCCTGCTTTGGACACTGATCTGTTGCTATTGCTGGCCGTGGGCTTTGCTTTGTTGCTGGTGATGAATCTGATTGCATCCGTCTTGCGTGAGCTGGTGATCCTGTTTGCTGGCACGACGATGGCCTATCAGATTGCTGCCAATCTATTTCATCGGCTTGTCCGACTGCCGTTGGTCTATTTCGAGTCGCGCCACATGGGCGATATTCTTTCACGATTTGAGTCGATTGAACCAATCAAGAGTTTTTTGGTTCAAGGGTTGGTGCGCAGCCTGATTGATGGGCTTATGGCGCTGATCACATTGGTCTTGATGTTCATTTACAGCCCTCTTCTTGCCACTATCGTGCTAGGGGCCACGCTGCTTTACCTGGCTTTACGTTTGGTCCTACTGCCGCGCATGCGAAAGCAAACTGAGGAAGTCATTCTCGCTGGGGCCGCCGAGAATTCAAGCTTCATCGAAACCCTAAGGGGTATCCTTCCAATCAAGTCCTTTGCAGACGAATCTAACCGGCAATTGCGGTGGCAGAATCTCCTGGCCGAAACCCTGAACACATCAATCCGCTTGCAACGGCTGAACATCGTTTTTTCCACCGGTCGGAGCTTTATTTTCGAGATCGAGCGGATTGTAGTGGTGTTTCTGGCTGCGCGTATGGTGATGCAGGGTGAGTTCACTATAGGTATGATTTTTGCCTTTGTGGCCTATCGCACCCAATTCGTCTCAGCCGCTGCCTCTCTGGTGGAGTTGGTGATTGAATTCCGTATGTTGAGGCTCCACCTGGATCGTATCGCCGATATCGCTTTGACTGAAGCCGAAAAGGAAGACGGTGTACGTTTGGACATCTCCAGCGGTCGGATCGACGTCGATCGAGCGGTGTTTTCTTATGGCGATGGTATGGCACCGGTCCTCAGTAATGTATCCCTCACCATCGAACCCGGAGAATCTGTTGCACTTGTCGGCACATCGGGCGGGGGAAAAACCACGTTATTGAAAGTTCTGATGGGACTTATGACGCCACAAAGTGGAACCGTTTCGGTCGACGGTGTGGGACTGGACAAGGTGGATCGCGCGTATTTTAGACGCCAGATCGCCAGCGTGTTGCAAGATGATCATTTGTTTTCGGGCAGCATTGCCGACAACATCACTTTTTTCGATCTTTACCCGGATTTCGCGCATATGGAAATCTGCGCCCAGCGCGCACAAATCCACGATGATATTATGGCGATGCCCATGTCCTATGAAACACTTGTCGGAGATATGGGTGCCACATTGTCCGGTGGACAGCTCCAACGTGTGATCCTGGCGCGGGCATTGTACCGGCAACCCAAAATCCTGTTCGTGGATGAGGGCACGTCCAATTTGGATCTCGAAACTGAGCGACTGGTGAACAACGCCATCGCTGAGTTGGGGATCACACGCGTGATTGTCGCGCATCGCAAGGAAACCATCCAAAGCGCCGATCGGGTCATCTTGGTTGAGGATGGGAATGTGCAGCGGCAGGCGCGTGTTGAAGAAGGTGAAATTTAGCGCATTTCCAGCAAGCCCCGCGGCCCGCTTTAGCGCACCATTTCGCCTGCGCCCTGCATGCGACCATTAAAGCTTTATGAGCCCGGATTATTCACGATACTTGCGCTGATGGTCCCGAGACGGTGTTTTCGATGATCGGTTGATGCTGGATGCACGCGAAGGGTGCGCCCGAGTTTTCCCGATGGGCGGCAGCGTTGACTCGAGTTTATGATTAAAGGGTTCTGTTTGAGCGGAGCGCGATGTTGGCGTTAAGCCAGGCGTGGTGGCGCCGTGCGTGGGACAAAGCTGAGATTATCGTGAAGGTGGCTATTCCGGTTGTCGTTGCTGGAACAGCTTGCCTACTCAAAGGCCAAATCAGTGAGCGACAGGCCAACCATCGCCAGAATTCCAGACTACATGATTACCCGCGTAAATAACCTGTTCTCCTGGAAATATCGGACACACCAGACGCTCATAGCGCTGCAGCGTGGCGACGAGCTCATAAATAAATGATTAAAAAGGGAAAAATTTCCTTGACTCGTTGCTCTGCGCGCTTACAATTCTCAATGTAAGCGCTTACATCTTGGTTGTGGTTCGTAATGTAAGCGCTTACATTTATAGCCCCAAATGCAATTTTAAAGTGCATATTTTAGTGAGAGGAACGTGATGAATATCATACAGAATGACTTCGATATGAACGAAGAGTTCGAAGGAATCGAAGAGTTGTCCGTTGAAGACGCAGAAAAAGTCGGGGGTGGGCCACTTCCATTTGCCATCTTTGCGCTCGTTTCAGCCGCTGTGGGCATGGCGGAAATTTCTCGAGATATTGAAGATGCTCCCAGAAAGGGTGGAAACAACAAAAACCGTACTGGAACTTGGAACCGTTCCGATCAACGCCTGAAACGAGACATCAGGATTGAAGGAGATCTACCAAGCTTCGGAATTAAGGCCTATTCATGGGCATACAAAGACACACCCGATGAGCGCTTCGTTGGTGTCATGGCACAAGATTTATTGGCGCGCGACGATTTGCGTTCGGCCGTGTTCAAGTTCGCTGATGGGCCTTTTGCTGGTTTCTACGGTGTTGACTACGAAAAACTGGGGCTAAGCTGTCTTCCAGTTGAGGCATGGGACGGCGACGTTGCAAGCCTTGTTGTCCAGGCTCCTGTCGAAGCATAAAACAGTCCGTCTTGCGAAACCAAAGGGCGCCTTTTGAGGTGCCCTTCTTCAATTGGAAGCAGGTCGCGGCGGATCATGCTTTTTCGCCGACAAGTCATTGAAACACACCAGAGCCGTCTGTAAGGGGCGGTGATCATCTCAACGCCGCTGGCCGTTTTGGGTCATTGCTGTTTTCTTGATTGCAATCCTTTTGGCTGCGATCATATCTTCTGCGGTTAGTACATTCGCCCGGTTCGAGCCTGTGGGAGGTGTCGTCGTTCCATCGGTGCAGCTTCAGCATCTTCGTCGTCGTCGACCAACCCGCGACTGAGTTCGTCCATAATCGTTGAAAACGCCAATGTGAAGTTATCGCCGATTTGAAGTGCCTGCATCTGTAGGCGACCAAATGGGATTGTTTCGTTGATGAACCGATACAACATTCAAGAATCGCGCGGTAATGTCTTCGGCGACTAACACCGCACAGTGATCATATTGCGGGTAGCGTTCGCAGTTTGCCGATCGTTCTCCTAATTATTAATGTTATTGACACAATAACAATAAACTGGCACTCTTCCTTTCAAATACTGGCGTACTCGAAGGGAGGATACGATGAAACGCTCCAAAGTCGCGAAAACCATGACCGCTGCCTTATCAGGTCTGCTTCTGGCTTTTCCCGCATTCGCCGATGACTGGAAGCTGGGTTCGCCCGTGCGTCCACCAAATGTCATGTCGCAGTTCATCGACACGCTAAGCGAGGGAACGCGCGCAGGAACGGACGGCAATATCAACATTGAGCTGAACCACAATTTCAACGAACAGGCGATCGTCGACCAGCTCATCCGCGGGCGCCTGCAAATGGCCTATGTCTCCGCCATCGGCCTGAGCGTTGCAGTGCCTGAAATGAAGATGCTCGCAGCGCCCTACATCTGGGACAACGATGAGCAGCGCAACTTCGTCACCGACGAAAAACTGCAGCCGATGCTGGAAGAGATTCTGGCCGACAAGGGACTGGCGCTTGTCCGCTTCGGCGAAGCCGGCTGGAGCAATGTCTATTGCAAATTCGCTTGCACCGATCCGGATTCGTTGTCCGGCATCAAGTCACGCGTCTCGCCCAACGACGCGGCCAAGACCTTCTGGGATCAAATGGACACCAACGGCGTGCAACTGCCGCTGACCGAGACCTGGCCAGCGCTGCAATCGGGTGTCGTCGACGTGGGTGACCTGACGTTCAGTTTCTATCTCATCACGCCGGCGGCAGAAGTGGCGCCGCACTATGTGTTCACCAAGCACATCCACACCCCCGCACTGTTTGTCGCCAACAAGCAGCTTTGGGACAGCCTGACGGAAGAAGAGCGTCAGATCATTCGCGATTCAGCACCGACGACGCAGGAGATGCGCGACATCATCATCGCCAATGAGGATGTGGTCGCCAAGGAGTTCATAGAAAAGGGCGGCAACGTCCATTACCTGACCGACGAGCAGCGCACAAAATGGCGCGAGAAGGTCGTCGACGGTCTGCCCGCCTTTGTCGACGGTCTGGGTGGTCGCTCGCGCGAACTTTATGAACTGATCGAGGCCGGCAAGGCTGAGTTCGCAGCAAACTCAAACTGAACCTGGCGAGCGGGCGATGGCCGCAATTGCAACGGCACTGAAAGCACTCAATCGACTTGAGTGCTTTCTGGCTGCTTTCGGACTGTTGGTTGTTGCCGCAATCCTGCTCGCCGATGTGCTCGGACGCGAGGTTTTTGGCAGCGGCATTTATTGGGCTCCGCGTCTGGCGAGCTATTTCACAACGGTCGCCGGCATGCTCGGCTTCAGCATCGTTGTCAGCGCCGGCGGGCACTTACGGCCCAAATTCGTTGACGGCGTGTTTCCCGAGAGCTGGGACACCACCGTCAATCGGATCGCCGATCTCCTGTCTGCCGGACTGTTGTTTTTCCTGTTCTGGCACAGCGCCCTTTTTGTCTGGTCGACAGCGGAACTTGGCACACGCGCCATTGCGCTGAATTTTCCGGTCTGGATTGTCCAGGCCATTGTTCCCTACGTCTTCCTGTCTGCGGCTATTCGCTACCTGTTTTACGCATTCGCTCCCGCCTTTCGGCCTAAAGAAACGGGATTCGGCGAATGACCGTTCTGATTTTCATCTTGCTGATTGTCGCGCTTCTGGTGTTGCGCCAGAATCTCATTCTCGTGGTGGCGGTGGCGGCAATCTATGTGCACACCGTTTTTGTCGACAGCAAAATCGAATTCCTGATTCAAGACATCTGGCTGTCCGTTGACAGGGAAGTGTTGCTGGCCATTCCGATGTTCCTGCTGGCCGGCGCTGTCATGAGCCGCGGCACCATCGCCGAACGTCTGATCGCCATCATGATCGCCTTCACAAGGCCCCTGCCCGGCGGGCTTGGTGTGGCGGCAGTGCTGTCATGCGGCGTATTCGCCGCTATTTCCGGATCATCGGTTGTTACCATGCTTGCGGTGGGCAGCCTGATGTATCCGGCCCTGGTCAAGGAGGGCTATTCGAAGGAGTTTTCGTTGGGAGCGCTGTGCGCCGGAGGCACACTCGGCATCATCATCCCGCCAAGCATTGCGCTCATCGTCTATGGAATCATCACCGAAGTCTCGGTCATCGACCTGTTCATCGCGGGTCTGTTCCCCGGTCTTCTGCTGGTCACCATGCTCGCGGGCTATTCGCTCGTGGTCAATCGGGACATGCCGTCCAAAACACTCGACTTCGGCGAGATCGGCCGGTCGATCCGGCGCGGCGGACTGGCAATGCTGCTCCCGGTCATATTGCTGGGAGGCATTTATTCGGGCTATTTCACGGCAACGGAAGCCGCGGTGGTGGCTCTGACCTACGCCCTCGTCGTCGAGCTTGTGATCTACCGCGAACTCAAGCCGCGGGAGCTTTACGACATCTCCCTCGACACGGCGATGCTGCTCGGCAAGCTCCTACCGCTTCTGGCGATTGCCGGCAGCCTCAACACCATTCTGGAGTTCGAAGGCATCCCTGAAGACATGGCGACCTGGATCAGCAGTCACATCGAAAACCGCTGGCTGTTGATCATTGCGGTCAACATTTTGCTGCTGATTGTCGGGTGTTTCATGGAAGTCTTCTCGGCCATTTTGATCCTCGCCGGGATCTTGCTGCCGATCGTCGAAGCCAAGGGTTTCGACCCGGTGCATTTCGGCATCATCATGATCGTCAATCTGGAGATCGGGTTCTTGACGCCACCCATCGGACTGAACCTGATCGTTGCCATGGTCGCCTTCAAGGAGCCTTTCGGACGCATCGTGCGCGGCGTGCTGCCGTTCCTCGGTATCATGCTGGTCGGCCTGGCGCTGATCACCCTGTTTCCCCAGATCGCGCTCTGGCCGCTTCAGTTACTTCGATGAACACCCTGATCGTCATCGCCCATCACGAGCCTGCCTCGTTCAATCACGCCATGGGAAAAGCTGCGCAGGAACAGCTGACTGCCGACGGGCATGACGTGGTGATGCGGGATCTGTTCGCCGAGGGCTTCAACCCGGTGCCTTCAAGAGCCGACTTCGCGACGGTGGCCAATCCGGACCGGTTCATCTACCAGGGCGAACAGAGCCATGCGTCGGAACGCAGCGCGCTTGCCGGCGACATCGCCAGCTATCTCGATCTTCTGCGCTGGTGCGAACTGCTGGTCCTGCAGTTTCCCATTTGGTGGTTTTCGGTGCCCGCGATCCTCAAAGGCTGGTTCGATCGCGTCCTGGTTTCTGGCGCTGTTTATGGCGGCGGCAGGTGGTTCGAGACCGCGCCGCTCTATGGGCGCCGCGCAATCATCTCGGCCACATCGGGCGCCGGCTGGGATCGCTGGAGCGACCAAGGCCTGTTTGGCGACATCGAAAGGGTACTGCATCCACTTCGCGTTGGGACACTGAATTTCTGTGGGTTCGAAGTGCTGCGGCATCAGATCGTGGCAGGACCGCGCCGCATGAGCGAGCAGGAACGTGCGTCGGCGATCGTCAACTGGCGCAGCAGACTGTCGCGGATTGAAAACGAAATCCCTTTGCCGTTCCGGCGGGCCAGCGACTTCGCCAATGCGGCCTACAGATCCGACCTGGACAACGCTGGCGCCTGAATTGCCACCGGGGCCTTCAGGTCCGCGACTGGCAACTTTTCCCGGCTAGCTGCTCCTCAACCCGACCATCTTGATCTGGGTGTAGTTCAGCAAGCTTTCCATGCCCTGTTCGCGGCCAATGCCGGAATCCTTGATCCCGCCATGGGGCGCCTGGACCGGGCTGAGGAACCAGTCATTGACCCACACCATTCCGGCTTCAAGCCGCCGCACGAATCGCAATGCCCGGGAGATGTCCTGTGTGAACACGCCCGCCGTCAGGCCGAGCGCCAGGCCATTGGCGATCGCGAGCGCCTCTTCTTCCGTATCAAAAGGCAGCACGGACAGGATCGGGCCGAAGACCTCTTCCCGTGCGATCGTCATGTTAGGTGTGACGTCGTCGAAGAGCGTCGGGCTGAAAAAATAACCACGGTCAAACTCCTGGGGCCGTTGCCCGCCGGTGACCAGTCGTGCCTTGTCATGGTTGCGGGCAATATCGGAAAAATGCTCGACCTCGGCCAAGTGTTCGGCGGAAACCAGCGGACCGATATCGACGTCGTCTCCCGTTCCCGGACCGATCTTGAGTGCCTGAATGCGGGCCTCGAGCGCCTCGACATAGCGCTTGTATATCGAACGATGCACCAGCACGCGGCTGATCGACGTGCACACCTGCCCCGCATTTGTCAGCGCACCACGCATGGTCTGGGTGAGCGCCAGATCAAGGTCCGCATCCTCGAAGACCACCTGCGGGTTTTTGCCGCCAAGCTCGAGAACCGTCGGTTTCAGCAGTTCGGCCGCTTTCGATGCCAGTCTTTTGCCCGTTGGAACGGATCCCGTGAACGTGATGCCGCGCACAAGCGGATGTTCGACCAAGGCATTGCCAGTCACGCGGCCGTCGCCGGGCAGGATGTTGACCACGCCCGGGGGCAACTCCGCCTCAATACACAAGGAACCCAGCAGCAAAGTGGTCAACGGTGTTACCGAGGCGGGTTTGACGAGAGCCGTACAGCCGGCCGCCAGTGCCGTCGGCAGGCTGCGACAGGCGTTGGCGAACGGATAATTCCAGGGTGTGATATGAGCGGTTGGGCCAAGGGGCTCGTAAAGCGTGAAGGCCAGCGCACCGGGCCCCACCGGGATGGAATGTCCCATCAGCTTGTCAACGGCGCCGGCATAATACTCGAAGGTGCGGGCGGACCGCACCATGTTGGTCCGGCTCTCGCGAATGGGTTTGCCCATATCGCGCGTTTCGAGCGCCGCAATGTCTTCGGCATGTTCGGTGATCAGTTCCCCCAAACGGGCAATCATGGCAGCCCGCGTTTCCGGGGCAAGAGCACCCCATTCCCCGCGCATGGCGGCGTCCGCGGCTTCTGCAGCACGGGCGACATCGGCTTCGCCAGCAAGCGCCACATCACAGATCGGTTCCTCGGTGGCTGGATCGCGTGTCTGGAAGCTTCCGCCGTCAACCGGCGCTACCCATTCATTGTTGATGAAAAGCCTGTTTTCAGGTGCGCTGAGCGTCATGTCAGTTGACCTCCACCGTCGACGTCAAACACCGTGCCGGTCACGTAGCCGTTGGTCATCACATGCAAGACGGCCTGGGCAATATCCTCGGGACGACCGATACGGCCCACCGGCAGGGCTTTTTCGCGGGCCGCGAACATTGCCTCGCGCTGAGCTTCCGGCAGAGCGTCATAAGCAGGCGTGCGCACGAGGCCGGGCGATATGACATTGACACGCCGTGGCGCCAGTTCCTTGGCCATCTGCCTTCCGGCTGACTCGATAGCGCCGTTGAGCCCGCCAAGTGCAACATGACCCGGTATGGAACGGCGGCTCGCGGCACCGGAAAAGAGCGTAATGCTTGCTTGTGCGGTCAGTTTGGGCAGCAATGCCTGCACGAGCGCGATCATGCCGAAAAACTTGACATCGAAGATCCAACGGACCGCTGCCATGTCAACGCTGTCAAGCGGAGCAATTGTTTCCGCCGCGCCGCGGGCTTGGGCCGGGATGACCAAGTGATCCACATGGTCAAGCTGATCTGCAAAGGCTGCAATCGAGGCTGCATCGCTCATATCAAGCGCGTGTCCCCTGCCCCCGCCGATGGCCTGTTCGATCGCGGTGGCGGTCTTGTCTGACGCACCGGTTCCGACCACTTGAGCACCCTTGCTGGCGGCCGCTTCGGCGATAGCCCTGCCCATGCCGGAACTGGCTCCGATGACGACGACCGTCGCTTCGCTTAAGTCACACATATCGAATCTCCGATCGCCAATTCAGTGCTTGCGTTTATATGTTATTGTTACTATAACGTTTACAGATTTTAACGCAACCGGAAAGAAAATTGTCATGGGTGAAACGCCCAGAATCTCGCGGCTTGAAAGCGCTCCCGTGCACCAGCTCCACGGGGCCGGGCTGATCCGCAAGCTGATCTATCCCGAGATCACGGGCTCCGAAAAACTCTTTGTGGGTCTGGCAATCGTTCCGCCCGGTGAAGCCCCCCATGTCTTTCACAAACACGGCAGCGAAATCCACGACAATGTGCGCATCGACTATGCTGACGCCTTCGAGGAATTCTATTTTGTTGTGAGCGGCCAAGGTGAAATGCAGTGGATTGACGAGGCCGGCGCACAAAAAGGCGAGCCCGTCGTGGAAGGCGATGCGATCTACATGCCTCGAGGATGCCTGTCGCATCGCATCTTCAACACGGGCAGCAAAGAGATGCGCGTGCTTTACGGCGGTACGCCTCCGGCGGAAATTACACATCTGGATTGAACAGCGGAACGGGAGAACACCATGGCCCGAATGACAGTCGCGCAGGCAGTTGCGCAATTTCTGAAGGCGGTCGGAACCAAACGGTATTACCTTTACAACGGCCACGCCAACTGGGGTTTGCTCGATGCGCTGGAGTATGATGCCGCCATTCCCGGTATCCGCACGCGCCACGAGATCCATGCCATTCACATGGCGGATGTGGAATGGCGGATGCGGCGTGAAATGCCCATCCCGGTCACCTGTACGACCGTAGGCCCGGGAAACTTCAACACCATTCCCGGCATTGCCGAAGCGTTTTTCGATTCCATACCGATGTTCTGCCTGATGGCCGGAGGGCCGACAAAATGGCTCGGACGCGGCGGCATCCAGGAGATCTACCGCAACGGCGAAGACGAGTTTCTGCAGATCTTCAAGAACATAACGAAACACGCCGTGATGACGGTCCGGCCCGACACCGCGATGGACTCGGTGATGCGAGCCTACAAGATGGCGATCACGGGTCGTCCGGGTCCGGTCGTTGTTTACATCCCGCTCGATGTCCAGAACACCGAGATCGAGGTGAACGAGCCGGAATTCGAAGGTTTCATCACCAGTCTGCATCAGCCGGGACCGGATCCGAGCGCCATCGAGAAGGCCGTGGATCTGATCGCCAATGCCGAGCGGCCCGTGATCTATTGCGGCTCGCTCGTCAACAATGATCGTGCATGGGATGCGCTGCGAGGCTTCGCCGAGGCAGCCGGTGTTCCGGTGGCCACCTCTTTCGGAGCAAAGGGGGCAATCCCGGAAGACCACCCTCTCTCGGTCGGCGTTGTCGACCGATCCGGCACAGGACATGGCGTGCGGGCCGCGAGCGAGGCCGATGTCGTCATCAACCTTGGTGGACGGTTCAACGACCTCAACACCGCCGGCTGGTCATTCTATGACTTCGGAGGATCGCAGAAACTGATCCACGTCCATGTCGATCCGGGTGAACTGGGCCGGGTCTATCCTGCGGAAGTCGGCATTGTCGCCGATACCAGGCTGGCACTGGAGGCCATGCAGGCGCGCTGGAACACCGGCGGACACGCCACCAGGACCGGAGATTGGCTGACACAGATCGATGCCTGGCGGGCCGAATGGTGGGAAGAAGTCAACCCGTTGATCACGTCTGACATTGCACCCATGCACTATGCGCGGCTGGTCAAGGATGCCTCCGACGTCATCAACGAGGTTGCACCGGAAGCAAGCGTCATCTGCGACACCGGCTTCATCATGAATTTCATGCCGGCCTTCTACACCATGAAGACACCCTGGTTTGCCACCAACAACCAGCAATTCGGCCAGATGGGATTTGCCCCGCCGGGCGTTGTCGGAGCCGGGCTCGAACGTCCCGATCAGCCGGTCGTTGTGTGGGTCGGCGACCAGTCGTTTATCCACACCGGATTCTCACTCGCCACGGCAACTGAATATGGCGTACCGGGCGTGGTGATCGTTCTCAACAACAAGACGATCCAGGCCGAGGTGGAAGGCGCCAAGAACAAGTTTGGCCGCGGTGTCGGCGATTTTTACAAGATCGAAGCCACCGGCGAACTCTGGAACCCGGATATCAAGCAGATCGGTGAGGCGATGCGGGCGAAAGTCTTCAGCGTTGATACCCCTGACGCATTCGCCCCGGCCCTGCGGGAGGCATTGGGTTCAGGAGCGCTCTGCATCCTCGATGTGGACGCCAGCAATACCGTGTTGCGCTATGCAGTACCGCTGGTGATCAAGCACGGCACGATGCCTTTCCCCTACGACTGGAACATGAACGGCTGAATCAGCCGCTAAGGGCGAACGTGGAGGAGAGAACAATGACGATATCGCAAAGCAAGGAACGGCTGCGTTCCGGGATCGAGCAGGTGGCCTTGGGCCGGCTGTCACGTCGGGACTTCCTGACCGTGTTTGGCGCATCGGTTCTGACGATGTCCGGCGTTTTTGAAGCGCTGGCACAGGCCGAGGACGCGGCACTAGTACAGGCGCAGGCGCGGGCGGAGGCGGCTTCATCCTTCGATTACATCATCATCGGGTGCGGCACGTCGGGTTCGGTTCTGGCGAATCGTCTGAGTGCATCCGGCGCCAGCGTCGCGGTGATCGAAGCGGGCGGCGATCCACGCGGTTTCGAAGGGGTAGACCTGCCGCATAAGTGGACCTCCCTGATTGCCTCCGATCTCGACTGGAAATTCGAGACGGTCGCGCAGAGCGCAGCAGCAGGGCGCAAAATCTCTCAGCCACGCGGCAAGGCAATCGGCGGATCGAGCGCCATCAACGCGCTCATGTATATGCGACCCAGCCGGGGTGATCTTGCCCGATGGGCCACGCCCGGATGGGACTATGACAGCCTCCTGCCCTCGATGCAGAAGGTCGAGCGTACCAGTGGCGGCGCGCGAGGCTCGCGCGGTGGCGAGGGTCCGTTCAGCATAACGACGGCAACCGGGGATCATCCGCTGACGGTGGCGTCCGTGGCCGCGGCACAGGCGGCCGGATACAGCTATGGCGATCTCAATGACGATCTCGACGCCGGCATCGGCCTGCTTGATCTGGCCACCCGCGACGGGGTGCGTGAAGACGCAGGGCGCGCCTATCTTTTTCCTGCCTTGAACCGGCCGAATCTGGCGGTGTTGACAGAGACTCGCGCCTTGCGTCTTGTTATGGAGGGCGATCGGTGCAAAGGCGTGGAGGTGGCCACCACCTCCGGCACTCGCATTATCGAGGCGACCCTGGAGACGGTGCTCACGGCGGGCGCTATCGGCTCGCCGCATCTGATGATGCTCTCCGGGATCGGTGCTGCCGACAAGCTGAGGCCGCTCGGCATTCAGACTGTCGCCGACCTGCCAACATTGGGCAAGGGGCTGCAGGACCACATGAACATCCGGCACGCGCACTTCACTACCGTCGAGAAACTAGCCATGCCGGTCGGCATTGGCGCTGAGGTGCAGCTGCTGGCCTCCCGCGATGCCCCGGACGGGGAGCGTAACATCCAGCTGCTTTTCACTCAGGTTCCGCTGGGCGATGCGCCCTTTGGATTTTTGGAAGGCTGGACCACGCTGGTTGCGCTGATGCGGCCCCAAAGCCGTGGCACGATCAGCCTTGCGTCCGCCGATCCGGTTGCCGCGCCGCGGATCGATCCGGCCTACCTGTCCCAACCGCAGGATGTCGTTGCCCTGCGTGCGGGTCTGGATCTCGCCCGGTCACTGCATGCCGAAGCGCCGCTGGCGGGTCTGGGGCAACCGGTGCCCCTGCCCGAGGGCGACATTGACAGCCTGATCCGCATGACGGCCGGCGGCTATTACCACCTCACCGGTGGCTGTGCGATGGGTGAAAGCGCATCAGCGGTATGCGATCCTGATCTGCGCGTGAACGGCATCGACGGTCTGCGCGTTGCGGACGCCTCCGTGGTGCCAGAAATACCCAGCGTCAACACGATGGCGACGGTCCTGATGATCGGCGAACGCGCCAGCGAATTGATCCTGTCTTGAGCGGGACAGCGCGATCCGCTGCCGGTGAGCGAAGAGAGACATGAACATGCTACAAAGCCAGTCTCTTGCGCCCCTGTTCACACCCCGCAGTATCGCCGTGATTGGCGCGTCCGAAGGGGTTTCGGCAACCGGTGCGCCGAAGCTTGGCACCGCGGCAATGCGGCACCTGATCGGTCACGGTTTTGCCGGACCGATCCACCCGGTCAACCCGAACGCCGATACGATCATGGGCCGCCAAGCCTATGCCAGTATCGCCGATGTTCCCGATCCTATCGATCTGGCCCTCATCGTTGTACCGTCCGCCTCGGTTCCCGATGTTTTGGCAGCCTGCGGCCAGCGGGGCATCAAGGCGGCGATCGTCTTCAGCTCCGGGTTCTCGGAAGCCGGCCGGCATGATCTGGAAACCGAATGCGTAACCGTCGCGCGCCGTCATGGGATGCGGTTGATCGGGCCGAATACGGCAGGTTTCGTCAATATGGCGGTCGACCTGGTGGCCTCGATCTCGATGGTCTGCGCAATCAACCCGTTCCGCAAAGGGCCGATCGCCTTTGTTACCCAGTCCGGCGCTCTTGGCGGATCACTTCTCGGGCGGGCAATGGAACAGGGCGTGGGTTTCTCGCACTGGATCGCCTCGGGCAATGAGGCGGATATCGACACGTCGGAATATGTGGATTTCCTGCTCGATCAGGATGAGGTGCGCGTGGTGGCGCTGTTTCTGGAAGGGGTGCGCGATGCGAATGGATTTGTCGCGATGGCGCAGAAGGCGGCGCGGTTGGGCAAGCCGATTGTCGTCTACAAGACCGGCGCGTCCCAGGTGGCAAAAGCAGCCGTGGCTTCCCATACCGGCGCCCTGGCCGGCACCGACCGGGTGTTTGACGGTATTTGCCGACAATACGGCGTAATTCGGGTCGACGACGTCTCTGAACTGTTCTCAACCGCACAGTGTTTTGCCTGGCTGGGCACGAAACTGCCGCGAGGCAGCAATGTGGCCATCGTGTCGGCGTCGGGGGGCATCTGCGGGGTGGCGGCAGACGAATTGGACCGTGAAGGGCTGGTTGTCCCCGAACTGCCTGAGGCCACACAGCAACGCATGAAGACGTTCACGCCTGAATTTGCATCGCTGCGCAATCCGGTTGACGTCACCGGGCAGATCCGATCCTTTGCGACCGGCTACCAGGATGTTGTGCGCACCGTGTTGGCGGAACCCGATATCAATGCGGCGCTGCTTTTGATCACAATGGCAGCCGAGCCGCGCGCCAGTTTCTATGGCACGGAAATCCCGAAATTGGCCAAGGAGACGAAAAAATCGGTCATCGTTGCCTGGATCGGCGCTTTATCCGTAGCGCAAAAAGGCCACCCGATGCTCTCGGCCGCCGAGGTCGTCAACTTTCAGACGGTCCGCCAGGCAGCAAGGGCATTGGCCGCGGCCCGACGCTACCGCGCATTTCGAGAGCGCAAGGGATTTCCGACATGATGGCGCTCAGCGAAATGCAATCCCGCGCCCTGCTGGAAAAACACGGCGTGCCGTTCAATCGGGCACTCTCGGCGATGTCTGCAGACGAAGCGGTCGCAAGTGCCGAAGCGATCGGATTTCCCGTTGCTCTCAAAGGCGATCATCCGGCCATCGCGCACAAATCCGATGCCGGATTGGTGCGGCTGAACCTCAGCACACCCGAAGACGTCAGGTGGGCAGCCGGGGAAATACAGGCTGCCATGCCGGAGGGCGGCCGATTTTCGGTGCAGGAAATGATTGCCGGCGACCGGGAGTTCATTGTCGGTCTGATCACGGACGAAGTGTTTGGACCTTGCGTTACGATCGGGGTGGGCGGCGTTTTCACCGAGGCCCTTTCCGACGCTGTGTTTCGCAGGCTTCCGGTCGATGAAGACGAGTTGGTGGCCGCACTTGACGATCTGAAGAACCAGAAATTGCTGGGTGCCTTGCGCGGCAAGCCGCCAGTCGATCGCACAGCGCTTGCCCACGTTGCGCTTGCGGTGGCCCGTGCCGCTGAAGCAGACCTGGCCATTGCCGAAATTGACCTCAACCCGGTCATCCTCGTCGATGGCCGGCCGGTTGCCGTGGATGCGCTTGTTGTCAAACAGGAGAAAGAGGAATGAGCGTGACGGATATTTCTATATTTGTTGATGGCGAGTGGCGGTTTGCAAGTCGCGAAACACTCGCCAATGTCAATCCCGCGACCGAGGCGATCATCGGCAGGATCGCGGCGGCGACACCGGCGGATATAGACGAAGCGTGCGCAGCCGCCATTGCCGGTTTCCAGTCATGGCGCAACGTCCCGGCACCGGAACGCGCTGCCGTTTTACACAAGGCCGCGGGCATCCTTCGGTCGCGCGTCGAGGAAATTGCACAGTGCCTGACACGCGAACTTGGCGCTCCGATCGCTGCGGCACGTTTTGAAGTGCTCGTGGCAAGCGACGTTCTGGACTGGTCCGCCGGCGAAGCGCGCCGCGTGTATGGCCGCATGATCCCAAGCCGCTTTCCGGGCGTGACCCAGGTTGCCCGACTGGATCCGATCGGCCCGGTCTACGCCGCCTCGCCTTGGAACATGCCGGCGATCTTCCCGACCAGAAAGATGGCAGAGGCCCTGGCGGCCGGATGCAGCGTCATCATCAAACCCGCCGAGGACACGCCCGAGACCGCGACGCTCATTCTGCGCGCCCTGCTCGATGCAGGTTTGCCGGATAATGCTGTTTCGATGCTGTTCGGCGATCCGGCGATGATTTCCGAACGCGTGCTCGGTTCGGGCGCTATCCGCAAACTGGCCTTCACCGGTTCAGTTCCGGTGGGCAAGACCCTCGCTGGCCTCGCCGCACAGCACATGATCAAGACGACAATGGAACTTGGCGGCCACGCCCCGACGATCGTTTTCGACGATATCGATATCGGGCCGGTTGCGGATCTGCTGGCGCAACGCAAGGCACGCAATGCCGGCCAGGTCTGCAACTCGCCGACACGTTTTTACGTGCATGAAGATATCTATGAACCGTTCCGCGACCGGCTGGCCCAGGCCTTCGGACAGGTTTCAATTGGCGACCCGTTGGCGGACGGCACGCATATGGGCCCGCTCGTCAACGCCCGCCGCCGTAGCGCGATCGAAACACTGATCGAGGACGCTGTGGAGAAAGGCGCACGGATTGCGGCGGGTGGGCAGAGACTTGGCAATCAGGGATTTTTCCACGAGTTGACCTTGCTGGATGAAGTGCCCGACGCGGCCGATGTGATGTCGAGCGAACCGTTCGGCCCTCTTGCAGCGCTGCAGCCTTTCAGTTCCACCGACGATGTGATTGCACGGGCAAACGGCCTTCCCTACGGACTGGCGGCCTACGGTTTCTCAAAATCGGACGCCAATCTCGACCGGCTGGCCAATGAGTTGGAGGTCGGGCTCCTGGGTCTCAATCACTGCGATCTTGCGGCTGCCGAAACCCCGTTCGGTGGAATGAAGGAGAGCGGTTTCGGCTCGGAAGGCGGCAGCGAAGGCGTTCATCAATATTTGACGACGCGGTTCGTCACCCGCAAACCGGCCTGAGCAAAATCGTTGCCGCTGTTCACACGGGATTGCGCTTGAACAGGCCCGAAGCGATCCGGTTTTTCATGATCTGCGTAGCGCCGCCCCCAATCTTGAAGGCACGCACGTCGCGTAACATGCGTTCGATGGGAAATTCCGACGAGTAGCCGTAGCCACCGTGCAGTTGCATCGCCGCATCCACCACCTCGAACGCTGCCTCACCCGAGTAGGCCTTGGCGATCGCGGCCTGATGCGGGGCATCGGGATGCCCGGTGGCAAGACTTTCCGCTGCGCGGTAGATCAACAGCCGCATGGCGTCGACTTTCGTGGCCATATCCGCCAACATCCACTGCAGTCCCTGAAACTCGGCGAGAGTCTTGCCGAATTGCCGGCGGGTCTGCAGATATTGCGTCGAAAGGTGCAACGCCTCCTCCGAAAGGCCAAGACACATTCCCGGATTGAGGACGCGCGCCTGGTTGAGGCCGTTCATCAGCCGGCCGAAGCCACCCACGGGCAACAGCAATGCCTCTGGCGATACCGTGACATTGTCCAGGATAACTTCCGCAGAGGCGCCGCCGCGCAAACCCATGTGAATGTCCTTGCGGCCAAGTTGGAGCCCGGGTGTGTCAGCATCGACAATAAAGGCGGTGATCCCCTTGGCGCCCGGATCGTCATTGGCTCGGGCAAAGAGAATGAAAAACCGCGCGATCCCGGCGCGCGTGATGAACTGCTTGGTGCCGTTCAGCGTCCAGCTGCCATCCGGATTTTCGACAGCGCGGGTACGCATTTCGGTGGCGGCCGAGCCTGCACCGGCCTCTGTCATTCCCCAAGCGCCCACGAATTCACCGGTGGCGATGCCAGGCAGGTATTTTTGCTTTTGGACTTCCGTGCCGATGGCCTGAATAACCTCGGCCGAGGTGCAATTGGCAAGAATGAACGCGGCTGTCGCGGTGCAACCGCGCGCGACCTCCTCAATGGCCGCCAGCGCGTGCACGACATTGCCTCCGGCACCGCCATATTCTTCCGCAACCGTGATGCCGGCCAGCCCGTTTTCGCCCAGCACCGGCAGGTTTTCCAGCGGCGCTTCCGTCGTCTCATCCCAATGGGCCGCCTTGGCCCGGAACTTGTCGTCAGTCAACCTGCGCACACTGTCGCGCAGCTGTGCGATTTCCTCAAGGTCCACGGTTGCCATCGTCATTCTCGTCAATTGTTATTGTTAGATTAACAATTAACTATCGGCTTTTCCCGTCCGTGTAAAGATCGGCGATCGATATTTGCGCGAGCTCCGCCCGCAAATGCGCTTCCGCGTCGGCGTAAAGCGTGTTGAGCTTGTTGTGAACCAGGCAGTTCGCACCCCAGCCTCGATACATGCCCTTTTGCGGCATTGAGATCATGTCGTGGTCTTCAACCGCCTCGTAGACTTCGCGAAGCGAGATTTCCGAAGCCGATTTGGCAAGCGTCACACCACCGCTGGCACCTCTGGTGGACTTGACGAGACCGGCCTTGACCAGCGTTGAAATGAGCTGCCGCACGCGTGTAGGGTGGTCCTGCACCGCATTGGAAATGGTGTCGGATGTCACCTGGTCAGGCGCACGGGAAGCGACATAACTCAGAATATATGCCGCTGAGGACAGTCTCGTGGATTTCGACATGGTTGCTCAATTGTTTATTCTACTGTAACAAATTTTTCAAGAACGAGGCAATTCGAAATTGCCGGGAGGAAGCGTAAAATGCTCAAGGATAACGTGGTGTTAATCACCGGCGGCGCAGGCGGGATCGGCCGGGCGACGGCCAAGCTTTTCGCAAGCGAGGGTGCACGGGTGATTGCAGCCGATATCGATGTCGATGAGGATGCAGCTTCCGATCTTGACGGTGTTCGCACGGTCGAACTCGATGTCTGTTCGGCGGCCTCCTGGCAATCGGTATTTGAAGACACGATAGCCCGTGAAGGACGGCTGGACGTGCTGGTGAACAATGCCGGCGTTTCGCTTGGCCAGGCGATCATGGACATTTCACTGGACGATTGGCGCTGGGTGATGAGTGTCAATCTCGACGGTGCTTTCCTTGGAACCAAGCTGGCAATGGAGCAAATGAGATCCACCGGCGGAGCGATTGTTAACGTCAGTTCAGCCCTGGCCGTCGTCGGCAGGCCCTTCACGGGCGCGGTAAGTGTGAGCAAGGCGGGATTGATGGCGTTGACCCGTTCCGCGGCGGTCGAAGTTGCACATCTCGATCCTCCGATTCGTGTGAACGCCGTATTGCCGGGCGGTGTCGACACCGAAATTTTCAAGGGCCAGAGCTGGTGGCCGGATGGTCAGCTGAGCGGCAAGCGCGAAGAAGCCGCTCGCACCAACATCACCGATCTCACACCCATGGGGCGTCTGGCCGATCCGGCGGAAATTGCCAGCGCCATCCGATTTCTGGCGAGCAAAGATTCAAGCTTCATGACCGGCGCCGGACTTGTGATCGACGGCGGATTCACCGCGGTCTGACCGCCCTTTTACTCCCGGGCGGGAATTGAGACTTGATCAGACGTCGCCTTTCGAGTTAATGTTATTGTAACAATAACTATTAGGACTCGAATTGGAGTGGCCGATGTCCGAGGACAGGGCAACAGCGGTTGAGCCGATCCGCGAAGGCATCTACCGAAAGCTGGATGACAGCGGCAAGGGTATGTTGCTGGGCAGCCGCTGCGCCGAAACAGGACAAGTCTTCTGGCCGGCCGAGCGGTTCAATCCGGTCACCCACAAATCCGGTACGATGCAACCGTGCGAACTCTCCGGCAGAGGAACCCTGCACGCCTATACTGAAATCTCCAGGGGCCTGCCCGGCTTCCCCTCCCCTTACGCGCTTGCCTCGATTGATCTTGAAGAAGGTCCCACACTGCTGGCCCAGCTCACTGACTGGCAGGACCGCCAGCTTGTCCCCGGCATGCCGGTGGAACTTGTGATCGGGACGATCAAGACAGCCAAGGACGATTCCGTGGTCGAAGGGCCGCTGTTTCGTCCGCTCCCGGCGGAGGGCTCGGATGAGTGACGTCTATGTCATCGGAGCCGGCATGACCGATTTCGGGCCGCAGCCGGAAGTCGGCGTGCACGACCTTGCGGTCGATGCGGTCTGGCAGGCACTGGAAACCAGCCGTGTGGCCCCACAAGCTATCGAACTGGCCTATGCCGGTCATGCCTATCAGGGACCCTGCCTCGGACAGAAAACCCTGATGAAAATCGGGCTGACGGGAATCCCGATACTCAACGTCGAAAACGCCTGCGCAAGCGGCGCATCCGCGGTCTATGGTGTTGTCAACGCGATCAGGGCCGGCGCAATCGATGTCGGTCTCGCCATTGGGGTTGAGAAGCTGACAAAACCCGGTGGCGGCTTCCTGCCCATCGTGGCGGACGATCTCGATTCGGCAATGGGCAGGGTGATGCCGGCAGCCTTTGCCATGCAGGCCAAGCTGCATATGGAACGCTACGGTACAAGCGTTGAGCAGATGGCCCTGGTATCGGTCAAGAACCGGGCCAACGCCATGCACAACCCGCGATGTCACATGAAAAAGCCGGTAACAGTGGAGGAGGTCCTCAGCTCTCCGACCATCGCCGATCCGCTGACGCGATTGTCCTGTTGCCCGAACTCCGATGGCGCGGCAGCGGTCATACTTGCCTCGGAAAAAGTAGCACGCACATACACCGACAAACCGGTCAAAGTGGCTGCCAGCGTCATCGTTTCAGGCCTGCGCACGCCACACGGGATTATCGACGACAAGTCGGAGATGAGCGTGCGGGCATCCCGCCTCGCCTATGAGACCGCCGGCCTCGGACCGCAGGACGTCGACGTTGTTGAAATGCACGATCCTTTCAACATCGCGGAAATCATCCATTACGAGGATCTCGGTTTCTGCGAACCGGGCGGTGGCGGCGAATTCGTCGAAAGCGGCAAAAGCGCCATTGACGGCGAAGTCGCCGTGTCCCCGTCAGGCGGCCTTCTGGCAAAGGGGCACCCGTTGGGTGCCACAGGGGTTGCCCAGGTCGCCGAAATGTTCTGGCAGCTGCGCGACGAAGCCGGAGGCTATCAGGTCGACGGCGCACGTGTCGGCCTGGCGCACACCGTCGGCGGCGGTGTCAGCAAACTCGAAGCCGGCGCCTGCGGCGTCCATATTCTGACCGTCTGAGGAATGTGGTGATGGATTTCGAAGCGCTCGACCTAAAATTCGAAAACCACCTTGCCGTCCTCACGCTGAATCGGCCAGAGGCACACAACGCCATCACCGCAAAAATGAAAGAGGAACTGGCTCTGGCCCTCGACACGATAGAGGGCAAAGAGGACTGCCGTGTCCTGATCATCACAGGCGCAGGCGAAAAAGCCTTTTGTGCGGGCGCGGATATCAAGGAACGCTCCGGAACCGATCCGACGGCAACGGAATTCGTTGCAAGCCAACGCGCGACGATCGAGTTGTTTTCGCGCATCGCGAACCTGCGTGTCCCGACCATTGCGGCATTGAACGGAATTGCCGTTGGCGGCGGCGCGGAAATCGCGCTGGCCTGCGATTTCCGCATTGCCGCCGACACGGCCCGTTTCGGACTGACCGAAATCAACCTTGGCGTGATCCCGGCAGGCGGCGGCACGCAAAGACTTGTGCGCACCATCGGCCTCGGCCCGGCAAAACGGCTCATCCTGACAGGTGAAATCCTGCCTGCCGCGAAAGCCGAAGCGCTTGGTCTTGTCGACGAGATTGTTCCGGCAACAGAACTTATCACACATTCACAGGCTTTCGCCGAGCAGTTGGCGGGCAAGGCGCCGATGGCCGTACAGATCGCCAAATCAGTACTCAACAAGAGCGCGGAAGCACCGCTCGCTGCCGGGCTTGAGATGGAACTTCAGGGTGCGGCTGCGCTTTTTGCCAGCGACGACCGCAAGGAGGGCATGCGCGCATTTTTGGAAAAACGGCCGCCCCGCTTTACCGGGCGATAGGAACTTGAGCAAAACGGGAAGTGCAAGATGGATATGGATCTGAACGGACAGGTTGCCCTGGTCTCCGGCGGGGGCCAGGGAGTTGGACGGCAGATTTGCCTGACACTGGCAGCCGAGGGCGCCGGGATCGCCGTCAACGATATCGTGGCCGAGCGCGCGGAGAAGGTCGCCGCGGAAATCCGCGATGCAGGCGGATCGGCCCATGCTGCCGTTTTCGATGTGACGGATCGCAACGCGGTCGCAAGAGCGGTCGAGGAAGCACAAGAGGCGCTCGGACCCGTTGATATCCTGATCAACAATGCTGGCGTGTTGCCCGAGCGCCGTTCCGGTGAGGTCGGCATTCCCGAATTTGTCGGCTCGGATCCCGGCCATTGGCAGAAGTTCATCGAATTGAACTTCACGGCCGTGATGAACTGCGTCGATGTCGTTGCGGCCGGCATGATCGAACGCAAATCGGGTCGCATCGTCACCGTTGTCTCGGATGCCGGTCGGGTTGGCGAGGCGCGCTTGGCGGTCTATTCCGGCGCCAAGGCCGCGGCCATCGGCTTTTCCAAGGCGCTCGCCAAGGAACTCGGCAAGCACTGCATCAACGTCAACTGCGTGTCCCTTTCAGCAGTTGCCCATGAGGCGCCGATGGCGGATTTCCTGCGCCTCGACGCCACGGCCGACAACAACGAGACACTTGCCAAGGTGCTGCGCCAATACCCGATCGGCAGGGGCCTCGGAAGATTGACCTGGCCGCAGGACGCAGCCAATGCCGTCGCGTTTCTCGCCTCAAAACGTGCCGAATATGTCACGGGGCAGACTCTCTCCGTGAACGGTGGTTATGCTATGCCATGACGACACCGGGCACGCGCGTCGTCCGACTCCATGAACTTGGTGGTCCCGACGCACTCAAAATCGACACGATGGCACCGCGAGATCCGGATACCGGAGAGGTTCTGATCAATGTCGCCTTTATCGGCCTGAACAATTCCGAGGCCCAGCTCAGGCGCGGCGACTATCCGATGATGGATGCGGACATGCCAACCCGTATCGGACGCGAATGTACCGGTATCGTTGAGGCCGTAGGCCCCTGTGTGGACCGGATTTCACCGGGTGACCGGGTCTGCACGATCCCCGCTTTTGACGTGAAGCGCCATGGCGTCTACGGCGATTGGTGCGTCGTTCCCCAGGAAGCCGTTGTCCCGCTGCCCGAGAATCTGGGCATGAGGGAAGGCGCCGCCGTGTGGCAGCAATATCTCACCGCCTTTGGGCCGCTCGTGCTTTACGGGAACGTCGGCAAGGAGGATCGCGTGCTCGTCACTGCCGGCGCATCGAGTGTCGGCCTGGGCGCGATCCAGATGGCCAAGGCGCGTGGCGCCGAGGTGATGGCCACCAGCCGCACGGCGGCCAAGGCCGAAGCGATGCGGACCGCCGGTGCCGATCATGTGGTGATCACGTCGCAGGCGCCCTTGGCCGATGAGGTCATGCGCCTGACGAACGGGCGCGGCTTTACACTGTGCCTTGATCCGATCGCCGGGCCCGGGGTCGCCGATCTCCTTGCCTGTGCGGCGCCGAAGGCAAAGGTGTTTCTCTACGGCCAGCTGGACAGTCAGCCGGCTCCGCTTCCGTTGATTGACCTTCTCAAAAAGGGCGCGTCGATCCAGGGCTATACCTTGTGGGAAATTACGCTTGATCCGGACAGTCGCCGCCGCGCCGTCAATGAAATTTCCGGGATGATCACCAGCGGGAAACTCGCACCGATCATCGACAGCGAGTTTACGCTCGATGACATTGTCGAGGCACATCGCTATCTCGATTCAGGCCGGCAGGCCGGAAAGATCGTCGTGCGCGTCATGGGAGATCCGTCATGAAGATCCTGGGCATTTCCGTCCGCCAGCCGGACGCAACATTTGAGGATATTCAGGCGCTGCAGATTCCCGAAACGCAGCTGGTCTGGCAAATGCAACGCGACGGGTTTCTGCGCGAGATTTACTTCGATCCGGACCGCCCTGCCGTTGTTGTCGTGCTGGAGGCGGAAAGCCTCGAAACCGCCCGCGCCCGTCTCGCCGAGCTTCCTATGGTGTCTGCCGGCCTTATCGACTTTGATCTGATCCGCCTTGGCCATTTCGGCCAAGTCAGCGTCCTGTTTCGCGAGGAGGTGCGTGATGCTCTACATGATTGACGTCGAGATCGATTATGGCCGCATGGGAGATCAGCGCGACACGCTCCTGGCGGCCGAGCATGAGCGGGTGCGCGAGCTGGTGGACCAGGGCACCATCCTGGTCGAGTGGCGCAAGGCCTCGGGGCGCGGCGTGATCGTGATCTGGGATTGCAGGGATCACGCCCATCTCAACGAGGTGATCCGGTCCATCCCCTTGGCGCCCTATCTGACCAAGGCTGAGGTCACGCCGCTGGTGCCGCACCCGCTCTGGCCGGACGGCAAGACCTATCGGGAGGCGTGAGCACGATGATCTACATGATTGACGTGAAGATCGACTACAATCAGCTCGGCGACAAGCTCGAGGAAATCCTCCCCAACGAATGGGAACAGACCAGCGCCATGTACGAAAGCGGCCGGCTGATCGGTATCTGGCGCAAGGCCAATGCCAAGGGGGTGATCGCAATCTGGAACATGCCCGATCATGATGCGGTACAGGAACAGATCCGCAAGATGCCGCTTTACCCCTATATGAGTGAAATTGATGTGATACCGCTGACGGCGCACCCCAAATATCCGGGCTTTTGTGAAACGCCGGTGGGAACGCATTCCTGAGAGAATGGAAAGACCAGCTTAGAGCTTGTCGCTGACAAACGCCCGCACCGTATCCAGGTATCCTTCGATCATCTCGGGCGAAGACCGGCGTCCGACGGGGCCAAAATGCAGGTGACCCAACACTTCCAGGTCGCAAAACTCCAGCGTGTATTTCAGGATGGCCGTTTCAATGGCCTTGTCCTTTCCGGTTTCGGTGAAGTTCTCCTCGGTTGAGCCGGAGCACGTCAGAAGCACCGCCTTCTTGCCTTTCAGGCCGCCCTCCTCGCTGTCGGACCGGTAGCCATAGGCAAAGCCGAGCGCAAAAACGCGGTCGATATAGCCCTTCATGATTGCCGGCCGGTCGATCCACCAGATCGGATGCACCATGACAATCAGATCGGCCCAGCGCACATGCTCCTGCTCGATCCGCACATCCTCGGCCACATCACCGCGCAGATTGCCGGTCAGGTCCTCTGCGCTGGCAACCGGGTTGAAACCCATGGCGTAAAGGTCGCGGCTTCGGACGGTATGCCCCTTGGCATTGGCTGCTTCGACAAAGATCTCGTTCATGCGGCGGGTGAAGCTTGGATCCTTGGGATTGGCAACAATGGTCAATATGTTCATCAACGCCTCACTGCACCAGAAAGCCGCCATCGATGTCGATGATCGTGCCGGTCAAATAGCTCGCCGTCATTGCAAACAGATAGGCTTGCGCGATTTCTTCGGGTGTGCCTGGGCGGGACACCGGTTGGTTGGCTGTAACATGGCTGAAAAATTCAGCCCGCTTTTGCGGCTTCATGTGGTCGTAGGCACGCGTTGCGGTCAGGCCAGGAGAGATCGTGTTCACCCGCACCGGCGCAATTTCCTTGGCCAATTGCCTGGCCGCCGCCTCGATGGCAGCGTTGTTGGCGGCGACAACCGTATGTCCGGGGAGCGACCTGCGGACGGCGACACCGGAGGTGAAGGTGATCGAACCGTCGCTCGCAAGCCGGGGCAGCACGGCCTGGGCAATTTGGTACTGCGCCCAGAACTTGCCCTGAAAGAAAGTCTGCGCAGCCGCCAGGTCCATTTGCGCCATGTCGACCGTCACGCCCAGACCGGCGGCCGAGGTGGAGACGGTCAGCACCAGATGATCGATGTCGTCGATCTTTGTAGCAAACTTCCTGACCGAGGACTCGTTCGTCGCATCGAGAGTTCCAGCCGCATTCACCCCCAGTTCGGCGGCGGTCTCCTCGAGCCTCGCCTTGTCCCTGCCGGCAATGTGCACATGTGCCCCTGACGACCGCGCCGCGCCGGCGATCGCCCGCCCGATGCCGCTCGAGCCGCCAACAATCAGGACCGACTTTCCCGACAGGGCCGCAGTCTGACCTGCATCTGATTTGGATTCACTCACGGGGCGCCCCTCTTTCCATAATGTTATTTCTACAATAACATATATTGCAAGAGTGGTGTCAATCGGAAAGTGCCGTGAATCCTTGATGGTCATCGAATACTGGACAGAGCGCAATCGCACAATTTTTTTCGTTTCTTATGCGAAATCTGATGACAATGAAAACACCTGAAGGTGACGCCGTTCAGGACCAGAATCACTGCCCACGTGAGAATTCGACGGACATTGACGTATATATGTTACTACTCTAATAACATTAAAAAAGACACTGTTTTTGCCCCAGCGGCAGATTGAGGTTGCCCATGTTCACTCTTGAAAACAAAACCATACTGATCGTCGGCGGCGGCTCCGGCATTGGTCGTGCCATAGCCGACATGGCCGCAAATCTCGGCGCAGACGTGCTGATTGCAAGCCGGTCGGAGGTCAAACTGGCAAAGGCCGCAGAGGAGATCGGTCACGGCACGCAATACAGCACTGTCAACATGACCGACGAGAAGGCGGTGAAAGCTTGGGCTGCCGCGCTGCCCCCGATTGACTATCTCGTGATCTCCGCATCGAGCGCCGCACACGGGCCGTTCGCCACGTCGGAGACCGGGCCATTGCGCCAGATGTTCGACGCCAAGTTCTTCGGCCCCTATGTGACGGCACGCGAGGTTCTGCCCAAGCTCCGCAAGGGTGGCGCAATCATGCTGTTTTCCGGCGTGCTCAGCCGCCGGCCCGGCGAAAACTGCGCAGGCCTCGGCGCCGTCAACGGCGCCGTGGAGGCCTTGACCCGCGCCCTGGCCCTTGAGCTTGGCCCCGACATTCGCGTCAACTGCATGTCCCCCGGTATGGTCCGGTCGGACGCCTATGCGGCAATGCCTGAGGATACCCGCGAAGCGATGTATCAAAACACCGGGGAAAGCCTGCCAATCGGTCGCGTTGGCCTGCCGCCCGAAGTCGCACAGGCCGTTCTGGCTTCCCTCACCAACGGATACCTGACTGGCCAGATCCTGGACGTCGATGGCGGCCACATGATCCGACAATACGCTTCGCGATAGCAATCTCAGTACTTCTAACACGAAATCGAATACGGCTACGGGCTGATTTCATCGAACAGGTCGGCGGATCCAGGAGTGTAGGAGGGATGCTCGACAGGCGTTGCGACAACGTAGTGTCCATGCTGGTCTTGGCCCAGCTGTCGGGATGAGCTTTGCGCTGGTCTGCTATGTTGCACCAAGGGTCCACCACGACACAAAGCAATAGGAGAGGTCATCGATGACCATCGAATACATCCGCTACACGATCGCCGCAGACAAACGGGAGGATTTCATTGCGTCCTACTCTGCCGCTAAAGAGCCACTCATGGCCTCCCCCTATGCAATGTCCTTCGATATCTGTCAGTGCGACGATGATCCCGGCGAGTTCATCTTGCGTATCGAATGGACATCGGCTGAAGATCACATGCGGAAATTTCGTGGCAGCCGGGAATTCAAACAGTTCTTTGCACACATTCGACCCTACGTGGATGACATTTCAGAAATGCGGCATTACACGAGACTAGATGAATCCTAGGTTTGATGCATGATTTGCAGAACGCCGTAAATGCTTCCGAGGCGCGTGCGGGACGCCATGCAACACACATCATGTGTCCTTGTAACACAGACGTCCGTTCCGGTTTAAGCATTCGGCAGCAAACAGAATCGTGTGAACATGTCACCCGGTGCTACTGATGCATGGTGGCTTTTCGGATCAAGCGATGTTCGATCATTAGAAAGCGTTAACGGTCAACGGACGGATGCGCCATTTCTGCACGCAGCAAATCGAGGAACTTGTCGCAGCAGGGCAACAATGGTCGATGGTTCATCCGGATGACCCCTGCGTGTCTGGACCAGCCCATCCAATCAACCTCGATCTTACGCAGCCCGGCAAAGTTCTGGCTGGTCGTTATCTCGGGCATGATCGTGACGTAGTCACCGGCATGTAGCAGTCCGAAAATCAAATTCTGCGAAACGGCTTCCACTGCCGGGACAGGCGGCTCAAAGCCATGGTCGGTGAAAACGTATTTGATTGTCGGGTCAGCCGGGGGTGGCAGGATCCAGCCAAACCGGTCGAGCTTTTCGGGCGTAATGGGTTGGTTATGGTCCAGGATCGGATGGTTCTCGCGCACCACCAGAAACAAACGCACTTCCGCCAGCGCTTCGCCTGAGAATTCCAGCGGCAAATCATCGGTAATGCGCCCGAGCAAGTAGTCAATCTCGCCCCTGCGCAGTTTCAGCAGCAGGTCCTCGCGGGCGCCAGTTTGGATTTTTATCTGTATGTCTGGTGAATTTTCCGAAAGTCTTGCAATTACTTGCGGCAATATGCGGCCCAGCCAGAATTGTCCGACACCAAGTTTGACCGTTCCGCTTATACCCAGCTGATTGGCCCGAACTTCCGTTGTCAGATTAAGCATTTCCTGCTCAACCCGCTCCATTCTTTCCAGATAAAGTTTGCCCAACGGAGTGAGCGAAACCCCGCGCGGCCCCCGCTCGAAAAGCTTTGCGCCGACGACATCTTCCATGCGCGAAACAATCTTTGTAAGGGCCGGTTGAGTGATGCCGAGCTGGCGTGCAGCCGCGGAGATATTGCCATTTTCAGCGACACACCGAATGAAACCGATATGTTGTGTTTCCATTTTCGGTATTCCAAACAGGAATGGAGAAGACCCAAATATTGTGTTGTTTGATCATAGCGGCGGTGTACTCTTTTGCAATCTCCCGCGGGCCTTTGCTGAGCCATTTTGGCCTTCGGAACTGAACAGAATGTCTTTCATGAACAGGGAGGAAATCATGCGGACATCCACCAATGTTACCCGTTCGCTTATGGCGGCAGCTGCAACCGGATTGCTCCTCTTTGCTGCGCCGGCAAATGCCGATTTTCCGGAAAAACCAATCACCGTCATTTATCCTTGGGCACCGGGTGATCCTGTAGAAACCGTGCTGCGCACCCTAGGGGAGCTGGCATCCAAGGAGCTCGATCAGCCCTTTGTCATCAACAATGTCCAGGGCGCGGGCGGTAAGAAATCCATGGCGGAGGGCGCCAATGCGGAACCGGACGGCTATACGCTGCTCAACAACTGGGTCGCGCCCCAGATTGCCGGCAAGCTGTTCAATCCTGATCTGCCTTACGACAACTCCAGCTACATTCCCATTGCCGGCGTCATGGCCATTCCGTTTACAGTAACGGTCGCTGCCGACCACCCGGCCGACGACATCAGCGAGCTTGTTGCCTGGGCAAACGACAAGGGCGGCAAGCTGAATTACGGCGTGTGCGCGGCGCAGTCGGTACCGAGGCTGGTCGGTGAACAGTTCATGCGTTCGGCAGGGTTGGCTTTCAATCCGGTCCCAAACAATACGGGCTGCATGGGCGACAACATGACCGGACTGCTTAACGGTTCTCTGGACGTGGCCGTCGGAGTCGTTCCAGCCACCAAGATCATGGAAGGGCAGGTCAAGCACCTTGGACTCATCAGCGACAAGCCTCATCCACTGGCGCCCGATCTGGCAACAGCCAAGGACCAGGGTGTGGAAATCGGCTGGGGCAATGCGTCCCTCGGCTGGGGCGGGCTGGTCGTTCCAGCGGACACACCTGCAGACCGGGTGAAGCTGCTGCAGGATGCCATCGGCAAGACAATACAAAGCGAAGCCTTCGCCGAAGCGCTTGGCGATTTAAGCAACATGATCAACTATGTCCCACCCGGCGAGTTTGAAAAGCTCTGGGCGGACAGTATGGAATTGCTCGAGCCGCACGTGGCACAGTTGAAGGAAAACAACTAGAAGACCGGGTGCATGGGCTTGCCAAACCGGCCTGTGCACCTTCTCCTAGGCACATAGCCGGGTCTGTGAAGGCGTGCCATGAACATCCGCACACGTGAATTGGTGTCCGCAGCGACAATTTTGATCCTGGTCGCCTTTGGATATCACCTGACCGGTTTCATCGACCTTTCTTTCAGCTCAGAACTAGAACGGTTCACCGGTCCGCGCGCCTATCCGCGCATGATCCTTGCCGTCATGTTGGTTTTGTCGCTGCTGCTCCTGATCCGGGCATATATTTTTGCGCCAGCAATGGCGGATGAAGACGCAACGGATACCGCCGGTCGAGGCAAGGTAGCTCTTGCAGTGCTGTCGATAGCCCTCTTTGTTGCGGTGTTCGAATGGATCGGCTTCATTGTGTGCATGCCGGTTCTGCTGTTTTCGATCGGCATGCTCCACGGAGCCCGCTATCCCGCGCGCGTGGCCGTGACCGCCCTGATTGCCGCGGCCGTTTGCCTTGTTGTTTTCCGCTATGGCCTCAACACGGTGCTGCCTGAAGGGCTGCTTGGCATCGACCAGATATTTTGATGGCGGCGCTTTCCGATTTCATGGCCTCTATTCCCGAATTCCTGTCGGGTACGTCGTTCCTTTTTCTCGTCATCGGCATAACGATCGGTATCGTGATCGGCGCTTTGCCCGGCGTTGGTCCCTTGCTCGGCGTCGTCATGGCCGTCCCTTTCACATTCTACATGGATCCTGTCTCCTCCATGGCCCTGCTCATGGGGATCTATCAGGGCGGGTCCTATGGCGGTGCCCTTTCCGCGACGGTAATCGGAATTCCGGGAACGCCGATGGCGGCGGCGACCTTGCTAGACGCTCATCCAATGGCCCTGGCCGGCCGCGCATCGCAGGCTGTAACATTGGCCACGCTGGCTTCGGCATCGGGTGGTATCATCAGTGCTTTGGTGCTTCTGGCGGTTGCGCCCGGTCTTGCCGCCATCGCCATCAAATTCGGCCCTGCAGAAACCGCCGCTTTTGCATTGCTCGGCCTGACGACAATCGGCGCACTGGCCGGTGGTTCTCCGCTCAAAGGCTGGCTCATGGGGTTTCTTGGATTGCTCATCGCATCTGTCGGCCTTGATCCGGTCAGCGGAGCTTCCCGGTTTTCTTTCGGATCGGTTTATCTGGACGGCGGCATCGCGCTGATCCCGCTCTTGGTCGGTCTTTTCAGCATTTCAGAAATCCTGATACAGATTGAACGGCCCGCTCGCGCACATGATAGTGCTTCCGGCGTTTCCGCCTCGATCGAGGCCTTCCGCTCGCTCTTGTTCCGCCCCCTAAATTACCTTCGTTCCAGCCTGATCGGTGTGCTTGTGGGGGTACTGCCGGGTGTTGGAGGTGTGACGGCGTCGTTTCTGAGTTACCGGGCCGCAATGCCGTTTCGCAAGCCTGGAGATGCCGACTTCAGACAGGGCAATCCGGATGGTGTCATCGCAAGCGAGGCGGCAAATTCCGCTGTTACCGGCGGCGCGCTGATTCCCATGCTGGCCTTGGCCATTCCGGGAGATCCGATTGTCGCCGTCTTAATGGGCGGGCTTGTGATCCACGGCGTGCAGCCGGGTGCCGCCATGTTCCTCAACCATCCGGATATGGTGCAGGGGATATTTGCTGTCTTCCTTTTTGGAGCGATATTGCTCTTGCCCATCGGGCTGGTTTTTGTGCGGGCAATCGTCCGGATTCTGGCGTTGCCACAATGGGCGGTCATGAGCGTTGTGCTCATGGTCTCGATGGTCGGAACTTACGCGGTCGCGCGTCAGATAACAGATCTGTGGGCGCTCCTTGTATTTGGCGTTGCGGGCTATCTGCTGCGCAAGGCCGATTACCCGCTGGCGCCGATCGTCATCGGCTTTGTCCTGGGACCCATATTTGAAAAGAATTTCAGGCGCACCGGCCTCGTTGCCCAAGGCGACATGATCGGATACATCGCCGAACGCCCGATTGCAGTGGCTGTCCTGTTGGTCACGGCGGGCTTTGTCGTCGTACCGCTCGCCTTGTGGGTTTTCTCACGCAGAAGTCACTGATTGATATTCCAATCTGTTATCGGATTTGCCCACCATTGTGCTTTCTCAGAATAGGCAAGGCTGGCTAGAATCATCCTGACGACGGCTGAACGCCATGAAGGAGAGGACAATTGCCCGCTGACGCCCGAAATCTGGTGTTTATTCTCTCGGACGAGCACAACCGCAAAATTTCCAGCTGCTACGGCCACCCACTCGTCATGACGCCAAATCTTGACGAGCTGGCAAAAAGCGGGACCCGTTTCGAAGCGGCCTATTGTAACAGTCCAATCTGTGTACCCTCGCGCGCGTCGCTTGCGACCGGTCGTTACGTCCATGAAACCGGCAATTGGGATAACGCCAGTCCTTACACCGGAGAGCCGGCCAGCTGGCACGCGCTACTGCGGGCAAGAGGGATTGATGTTGTTTCGATCGGAAAGCTGCATTTTCGAGGCGGCGACGACTATGGGTTCAGCGAGGAACTTCTTCCCCTGCACGTGGTTGGCGGCAAAGGAGATTTGAAAGGCCTGTTCAGGAAGGAACTGCCGCCCAAAAGAGGAACCGGCGATCTGGCCAGGCAGGCTGGACGCGGGACCAGCACCTATTGGGAATATGACGAGCGAATTGCAGACGCGGCAAGACAATGGCTTGAAAAGCGTTCACTGTCCGGCAATCAGAACCCGTTCGTCCTGTTCATCAGTTTCGTGATGCCGCATTTTCCGTTGGTGGCCAAGGACTCCTATTACGACCTCTATGAAAAATATGATCTGTCTTCACTGACCCACCGGCTGAATGCCTCACCGCCGGACCATCCGACGCTCAAAAGGATGGCAAGCTATTTCGATTACGATGCCCATTTTGATGATGAGAGTAGGGCCGCTGCGCTCAGAGCCTATTTCGGTATGGTGACGCGTCTGGACGAGTTAATCGGCGCGATTCTTTCAACCCTCCGTGATAGCAGCTTTCCGCATGACACCAATATTCTCTACACGTCCGATCATGGCGATAGTCTTGGTAACCGCGGCATGTGGGGTAAGTCCAATATGTATGAAGACTCGGTCGGCATTCCGATGATCCTGACCGGCAAAGGCATACCGGCCGGTAAAGTGGTTGAAGCGCCGGTTTCCCTGATCGATGTTGCACCTACCGCGGCCCGGATGGCCGGCCTTGAACTTTCGCAAAGCGGGTTTCGCGGCAATTCGCTCGTCGACATCGCCAATGGCAAAATCGCCGATCGCGTGGTCCTGTCCGAATACCACGCCGCGGGTTCGGATACCGGTCAATTCATGATCCGCAAGGATCGCTGGAAGTATATCGCCTATGTCGGCAGCCGCCCCCAATTGTTCAATCTGGAAGATGATCCCGACGAGTTGGTCGATCTGTCTTCAAGACCAGACTGCGCGGAAATCTTGGCCATGCTGGACGGCGAACTGCGCGCGATCTGCGATCCGGAAATGGTCACTGACAAAGCCTTCGCTGACCAGGAGCAGCTTATCGAAGCCAATGGCGGGCGCGAAAAGATTGAAACAACGCCTGATATTCCGTTTACGCCCGCACCGACCGGACAACAGGCGGAGGGTGCAAATTGACTGGGTCAGACCGGGAGATTGTCGCCCTAGCTGACTGGGGCACCTCTTCACTGCGCATCTGGCTGGTTGATCGCGAAGGCACCGTTTTGTCAAAACGGCGTTGCGGCAAGGGCATGAAGCGGGCCGCCGAAATAGGATTTGAACGCGTTCTGGAAAATGAACTCGAATGTCTCGATGCACCGCCCCAAGCCCCAGCCGTGATCTGCGGCATGGCGGGCGCCAGGGGCGGTTGGCTTGAGACCGGGTATCAGGACGTCAAGGCGCCGCTTTCCGATGTTATTCACTCAAGTGTCAGGTCGCACAGCGGGCGGCGGAACATTCACATTCTTCCTGGTATTGCGCGTATCGACGCAAACCGCCCGGACATAATGCGCGGCGAGGAAACAATATTGCTCGGACTTGGTGCGCTTGGATTGCTTTCCGAAGTCCGGCTGGTCTGTATCCCCGGTACCCATGCCAAGTGGATTCGGATCGAAGCCGCGCGGATTCTGGATTTCAAAACACATATGACGGGCGAGCTCTTTGGAGCGATCGCCTGTCACACAATTCTCAGTCAATCGATCTGCACTGGCTCATCTCCGATGGGACCGAGAGAAACAGATGCGTTCCGGCTCGGCATTAAAACAGCGTGGCGTGAACCGACAGGCCTAACGCATCATCTGTTCAATATTCGAGCCAATGCAGTTTTATTTGATGCCGATCCAGGTATCTTGGCTGCGACACTATCGGGCCTGTTGATCGGGTCTGAGATCTTTGCGGAACTCGGCGATAGAACCGACACGCTGTCCATGACACTGCTGGCATCGGGCAATCTTGCAAACCTCTATCTGATGGCCATGCAAACTCGGGGTATTGACTGCGTGGTTGTCGATGCCGAGCGCGCTGCACTTGTGGGACTGAGCCGGGCGGCAGCCGAACTTGGATTGCTCAGCAAAGGTTGACTGAATGACCATTATCGACGCGCATATTCACACCTGGTGCCTTGATGATGGATTCCGGATCTGGATCCGCCAAAAGATCGCTGCATTGCAGCGAGACTTCCGCATTGAGGATTATGCCGCGTCTGTGGAAGATCTCGGAGTGGATGCCGCGATTGTCGTTCAGTCGGCGACATCCTCCGACGAGACAGACAGGCTTATACGGCAGTATAGGAACGATGACACGGTCGCAGGTGTGATCGGATGGCTCGACCTTGCTTCACCGGATGTCGGTGACAAAGCGGCGGAGTGTATTGAGAATGACAAGTTTTGCGGCATAAGGGCCCACCCGCCGCACGAGTTTGATGTGGGATGGCTCCTGTCGCAAAACGTGCAGGAGGGGCTTCGGGTAATGGAAGAGCAAAAAATACCCGTCGATTTTTTGGTCAACTGCACGCAACTCAGTGCATTCACCCGCGCGATAGCTTCGTTTCCCGATCTGCCGGCAATTCTCGATCATGCCGGCCGTCCGTTCGTCATGACGGGCGATACCGACAAATGGGAGGCGGACATTGGGGAAATCGCACAGCATACCGGCTGTTTGTGCAAACTGTCCGGACTGGTTGAGAGAGCCGGAGTCGAGTGGGACATGGAAACGTTGAAGCCGTGGATCGGCATCTTGCTGGAAACATTCGGACCCGACCGGCTGATTTTTGCAAGCAACTGGCCGGTCATGACGCTCATGGCAAGTCCGCGACTATGGCTTGAGACGGTCAACCGGCTGTTCGATGATTTCGGGGTTTCCAGCACCGACCGGCAAAAAATCTTCTGCGCCAGTGCGCTGTCAGCCTACAACTTGAGGCGGGGGTAAATCATCGTGAACCATGGTGACAAAAAAACTGCTCTGATCACCGGCGGAACCCGCGGCATCGGGGCGGCCATTGCGCGTACGCTGGCCGACAACGGTTATCAGCTTGCCCTCAATGGCAGGCATCTGGACGAGGAAGCCAAGCAGCTGGTGACCGAACTATCACTGACCACGCCTTGCGCGTTTCACGGCGGGGACATCGCCGACCCTCTGACGTGTCACCAACTGGTTGACCAGGCATACCGCCGGTTTGGCCGGCTTGATGCGCTGATCCACAGCGCCGGAGGTGCCTGCCCCGGTACGGTGCTAGACGTTGATGCAGAAAAGTGGATGCATGCATTCGCGGTTCATGTCCATGCGGTATTCCATCTCTTTCGCGCGGCGCACCCGCACCTAGCGAACCGGGGCGGAGCCGTGCTTTTGATATCATCGGCCGCCGGCTTGCGCGGGTGCCCGGGCACGGTTGCCTATCAGACGGTCAAGGGAGCGTTGCCGCAGATGGCACGGGCGCTGGCGCGTGATCACGCCCATGAAGATATTCGCGTCAATGCCGTTGCGCCTGGCATTATCGAAACCCGGTTTCATGCCGCAATGTCCGAGGAGGCACGTCAAAACAGCACTGACAACCGCATTCCGCTGCGGCGTTTCGGCGATCCGGAGCATGTCGCTTCTGCGTCGGTGGAATTGCTGACCAATCCGTTTATTACCGGCGAGACGCTCGTCGTTGACGGCGGCATGACGATGCGGATGGTTTAGACGGCTGATCGACGGCAAGAGACCGTCGACCTTTGGGCGTCACACCCAACACCTCGAAGTAGCTATCTCCGCCGTGATTTTTTGCTCGCAGATATGATCCGCCTGGCCTCAGTCCGAAAGCGATCAGGCCCGTTAAATAGTCGCCTGTCAACAACCGATAAGCCGCTGAAGGATTTATAGATTTTTCTGGTCTGAAGTATTCGAGATTGCAAGATTGTGGGCCTTCAGGCGTGAAATTCTTGCGATTTCGAAGGGCTTTCGGATTCCCTTTTGGACCTTGTCGTGATTCCATGGTCGCATCGGCTCGGAGAGGACGATGCGCCCGAAATCAACAGATCAATCTGGATCCGGCGACCTGTTCCGGTCACGCCTCGATCAGATCATCAACATGAAGCACGAACTCGTTCGCCTGGCCGATGAGATCGACTGGGACTGGATCGACAACGAACTCGCTGACCTGTTCTGCGATACCGGTCGGCCGGCGATCGCCACCCGTTACATGATCGGGCTGTTGCTGCTTAAGCACATCTACGGCCTGTCAGACGAAGGCGTGTGCGAACGGTGGATCCACGACCCCTACTTCCAGTTCTTCACCGGCGAGGAATTCTTCCAGCACGACCTGCCACACGTGCGTTCCGACATGACCCACTGGCGCAAGCGCATCGGCGACCGGTTGGACCGTCTGCTCGCCGAGACGCTTCGAGTGGCCCATGACGCCGGCGCCCTGAAGAAAGACGACATGGCTCGTGTCACGGTCGACACCACTGTGCAGCCCAAGGATGTCACCTTCCCGACGGACGCCAAGCTGCTGCTCACCGCCATCGAACAGCTCGGCAAGCTGGCCAAGCAACATGGTGTCACCGTGAGGCAGTCCTACATAAGGGTCGCCAAGAAGGCGGCGATGATGGCCGGGCGCTATAGCCACGCCAAGCAGTTCAAGCGCTTCAATCGCCAACTGAAGTTCTTGCGCACCCGGCTCGGCCGTCTGATCCGCGATATCACCCGCAAGATAGGCGACGACGAAGACCTCCATGCCATCTTCGCCCTTCCCCTGATAAAGGCCAGGCAGATCCGCAGCCAGAAGCAGAAACAGCGGGGCTGGAAACTCTATTCCTGGCATGCGCCGGAGACCGAGTGCATTGGCAAGGGAAAGGCTCACAAGCCCTATGAGTTTGGATGCAAAGTGTCGATCACGACCACCAACAAACGCTGCAAGGGCGGTCAGTTCATCCTCCACGCCAAGGCATTCCATGGAAATCCATATGATGGGCACACGCTCAAACAGGTCGTCGAGGAGACCGAGGCGCTCACTGGGCGTCATATCGAACGCATCTATGTCGACAAAGGCTATCGCGGCCATGACGTTGACAACCCGCACCGGGTCTTTAAGTCCGGTCAGAAGCGCGGCGTGCACGGCCAAATCAAGCGGGAACTGCGACGACGGTCGGCAATCGAAGCCGTGATCGGCCACACCAAGACCGACGGCCACCTGGATCGAAACTTCCTGCATGGACGTGACGGCGACCGCGCAAACGCAGTGCTCAGCGCCATCGGCTACAACCTGCGCCTCATCCTGAGATGGTTCAGGAGAATTTTGTGCAAAATGATCGCGGCAATCTGGGCCGCAATCACAACAAAATCAGCCCTTCAGAGGGCTTTTTGACAGGCGACTAAATATACCGTCAGATTATCGCGCTTCACCGCGCTGTCCACGTACGGCGGACATTGGATGATGATGGAAGACTTCTTGATATCAATTGCTTGTGAGAACGCTGGTCAACTGCCATCAACACGGATCCATGCGCACCCCTACTCCCACTCGATGATCAATTGGGCTGATAATATAAGTCACTGTTTTCATGATCAAATTGTCTGCGACAATTCGCACATACCGTAAGAAGTACCGTCACTGTTGTAAGCTTTTGAAATCGCTTTTTTAATCTTGCGAGCGAATTCAGAACGATCTGAAAAATATGATAAGAAATCTAGGTCAACTGGACTCACCGACATGCGGATTATGATTGAGGGCCGGGATGTGCTTCAAACCGCCCCACCCTGCCCCATCCAGTTTCATGGACCAATTGGACACCTCGAAAAACCTCCCCAAGCTGGCCGAGATCTGATTCACTGTGGTGGTGATTTGCACGGAGGTTTTGGATGCGGGGCCAGGCAGGGTTTTGGGACATTGACGAGCGCTATGTTCGTCTGAGCGAGGCGGGAGACCCGCTGGAGAAGCTGAACGCGGTTGTTCCCTGGGACGTATTCCGCAAACCGTTGATCAAGGCGCTGAAGCGCTCCGATGGCGCCAAGGGCGGGCGGCCACCCTATGATGCGGTTCTGATGTTCAAGATCATGGTTCTGCAAGCGCTCTACAGTCTCTCTGACGACCAGGCGGAGTTCCAGATTCAGGACCGTCTGTCCTTCATGCGGTTCCTGGGTCTGGGGCTCGGCGATAAGGTCCCTGACGCGAAAACGATTTGGCTGTTCAGGGAGCACCTCACGCAGGCTGGTGCGGTGGAGAACCTGTTTGCCCGCTTCGACAAGCACCTCAGCAAGGCCGGCTATCTTGCCATGGGCGGGCAGATCGTGGACGCGACGATCGTGGCGGCGCCGAAACAGCGCAACTCGGACGGAGAGAAGGTCGACATCAAGGCAGGCAAGGTGCCGCAGGCCTGGAAGGACAAGCCGGCGAAGCTGCGCCAGAAGGATCGGGATGCACGCTGGACAGTGAAGTTCTCCAAGGCCAAGGCCGATGAGAAGGCAAAGACGAAGCGGCGCGACATCACGGTTCCAGCCTTCGGCTACAAGAACCATACTTCGATTGATCGCCGGCACGGTTTTGTCCGGGGATGGAGTGTCACCAGTGCCTCGGCTTGGGATGGAGCGCAGCTGCGCAACGTACTGGATAAGAACAATACGGGCTCGACGGTGTGGGCCGACACGGCCTATCGCTCGAAGAAGAACGAGGCATGGCTGGAAAAGAACGGATATTTCTCCGACATCCACCACAAGAAACCGAAGGGTCGGCCGATGAGTGAGGCAACCGCGCGCGCCAACGGTCGCCGTTCAAAGATCCGCGCCTTCGTCGAGCATGTCTTCGCGCAGCAAAAAGCCAGGATGGGACTTTTCGTGCGCACGATCGGCATCGCTCGAGCCCGAACCAGGATCGGAATGGCCAATCTCGTCTACAATCTCACACGCTTCGTCTGGTACGAGGGGAGGAGTGCGCCCGCATGATAGCCAGGCGTTATGGTGACGCCGCTCCGATGCTGAACACAGGGCTCGGTTTAAGCCCTCACGACTGAAATCCAGGCTCGACACCCCACATCATGCTCTGTCGAAATCAACAGCTTGCCTATGGCTATCCGATCTGGCGGTAAATCGAGGTGTCCAATTGATTTCGTTTGGGAATAAAGCCTCAAACTGCCCCAAACCTTTTCAGACCGCTTCATTTAATCCCAGGCTTTTTGTAGCCCATGTGAAACCCAGGCGATCAACCCCGGTCAAGCAGCACACCTTTGCATAAGAAGCTTCCTGCATCGAATATGATATCAAGACCTACTTCAGATCGCTTTGCGTGTCTTTCTCAGCACCCGAGCGTCATGGAGTTTCGGAGTTCTTCTATTGATCACTCAGTTTCGGTTCTCGCTCTGAGAATATTCTGCCCCCACTTTCGGATGCGATACTCGCCCAAAACTGTTTTACTTTCGGCAATGAGACCCCAAGACAATAGTTGTTTCAAAATTTGCTGGATTTCATGCTGGGATATGTTTGCCGTTTCAGCCAAACTTTCCGGAGTAGGTCTTGGACGATCGGGCAGAGACTGAAGAGCTCTGAGAACGTCGAGCCACTCGTTGAACATCCTAATATTTGGCAAGATCCGCATACCGCCCCAACCGCGAAGCCCAAATACCTGTTCGTTTTCCCGAATGAAGCCCTTGCTGGTCAGCTCATCAACAGCTTCTTCGAAATCAAGTTGGTGTTGCTCCGAAAACTCTTTAGCCAGTTCAATGTCGACGTTCCTAGATTGCTGGCTGATAAATACATCAAGTAACTTCAAGGCATCATCACTGAGCTCCAGATTCTCGACTGCTCCGTCCATACGGAAAACGTGCAGTACAATGGTCAAAATCAAACTCCGAAAAAACATGAGGCCTGGTTCAGTTCAAACACCCGCTGCGGTGAATGGAAGGGAGCAAACTCTACGTTGACATAGCCGCCCGGATTCGCGCCAAAAACAGATCCGCTGATGCCAATTTTCCAAGAATAAATCTGTGATGTCGGAACCATCGGGGATAATATTCTTATTATTGTTGGAAACAGCGGTGGGCGTTACTCATGCACCCAAAAACCAAAGGACTGGAACCGGGTGTCATCCCACCAGACCTTTTGTGACGCTTTTGCGGTGAAGTTGGTTGACCCGGCCTGACTTTGAACCGGTCGGGTAATGACCCCGGAATTCTTTCCCGCAACAATTTCGCCGTGCTCTGGCACAACAGCAACGATGTGACCCGAGCGTGATACATTAGCGCGCTTTGCGACAATAATCGCGACCTGCCCGTTGTCCGCTGCCGTCTGCAGATCCGGTGCGTGGAAAACTCTTTGCCAACCAAATCCCGCTCCGTAGTCAATAAACCAGTCATGGATCATATTGGCGTTCATTTCGCGCACGGTTTTCGCGTACTTCACGTCAACCTGCTGTCCTTGAGAAATCGATGCGAGCGCTTTATCGGTCCACCAAACGCGAGGGAGATAAACTCCGCATCTGCAGGCGTAGTCGTAAGCGTAAATGTTGCAAAACGTTTTACCGCCGGTTGCTATGTATCGTCTGTGTTGAGAGTTGTCCGGCTCAAGATATTTGATGATTTCAACCAGCTCAGTGGCGATCTTGTCCGCGCGTCCGGGCATGCCCGGTTCATCCAATGGAAAGGCCCTACCGCTGTTCATTGCGCGGGTCTTGCCGTTGCGCCTAAGATGAGGTTCAGGAAAACGTCCAGGCAGAACCGGCGAGACATCCTCGACATGACCTGCCTTCAAGTAATCGGAGTGAACAAATCCCTGGACGGATTGTCCGTTCAGTTCAGCATCAACGTTCCACCAGACCGGATCAGACGAGTGGTCCGACAATTTGGTGACATTTGTTTCGGCAGGAAGCACGGCGACGATCGTGGCCGGTTTTATGCCGTTCCTCAAATTGAGCTGCAGTGCCTTATCCGGGTCAACATGAAATTGCATCGAACTAACCTCAGTTACGTTTCAAATCGGAATTGCAGATTGTCAAAACTTTCCAAACCTTTGCCGCCTTGAGGTGACGCCCGTTAGAGACGTGGTTCGCCGGCAACATGAGGGCAACTGCCGCAACAAACGGGATCGCAATCCGCAATATTCTGCCGGCAGACCGGATCGATCGGGTTCAGACTAATCAAACTCTATTCCAACGGTCCGAGTGCCCGTTGGGATAGGCACACGCAGTCCACCGCCCTCAGGTGGCACGTGATCGTTAACCTGAAGCGGTGCAGCCCTGTTCACCATCCGGATGACAAGTGGAACGTGATCGGAGATATCGCTTGTGAAATCACTGACCGATTTGTCGAGTCGGATAATCGCCGCATCGTCATCACTGATCGGCGACATGACGACGTCATTGGAGACGATGATATGGTCGATCAGAGAACGGTGGTTGGCGCCGACATAGGAAAGCGCATTGTCGTCCGCATCATCGCTCGTCAGTGTGAAGAGATCGGGTGCGTCGGTGAGCGCCCTTAGCACGTCTGTGTTCAGCGTTTCGTTCAGATCTCCGCCAAACACGACCGGAAGCCTTTCGGTCTCGCGAATGTCGCTGATCACTTCATTCAGGATCTTTGCGGCCAATCTGCGCCGCGCACGGCTTTCGGGATCGCCAAAAGCTTTCAGATGCACCGAGATCATGATGAACTCGACATTCTTGCTGTCATCGCCATTGCTGTTGCCATCCACCCGCGGCGAAACCTTGACCCGTGCAATGAGCGGTCTGCGCGGAAATGCCGTTCGCCCGGAAGCAGTTTTCGCCTTCCAGGCATTGCTGTGCCGATTGAGAATATCCGTTGCCAGTTTCACCTCGGACGTGTTGGTGTCGTAGAGGACGGCAAGGTCCTGGCGGCCGCGGACATTCAGATATTTGTAGTCGTAGGCATATCCCAGAGCCTGAAGCGAGCCGATGAGCCGGTCCATTGCCCCTCGCTGAACTTCGATCAGACCCATGACATCGAGCGAAAGGTGGCTCAGCACGCCGGCGACTTTGTCAATACGCTGGTCGGTTATGCCGTCGTTGAAATGTTCGATATTCCAGAAACCGATATCGGCGAAATCTGTTGAACCCCGGTATTCCGGCAGTTCGACCTCCAACAGATTGTTGCCGGTGATGCCGGCGATATCGAAGAAGCCGAGATGCGGGGAACTGTCGGGGATGGTGCCGATCAGATTGTACAATTCGTTTGACCCGCCGACCTCGGAATGCTGCCTGGCCAGCAGATGCGACACGATCGCGGCGATGCGAATGCCCTCGTTCGTTGCGGTGCCGTCGCCGTTTTTCCATCCGGCGTGATGCAGCGCGACAAGGTCCCATGAATTGTTGAAAACAGGCGAACCGGATGATCCAGGTTCGGTGTCTGTTTCATACCAGACTACCTTGTCCTTCACCCGCAAAACCTCGTTATCGTGCAGGGCCACTTCTTTGCGTCGCCCGCGTGGATGCTGAACGATGTTCACGCGTTCCTTGCGGGTGACGGTAGACGGGCTGCGCAGCAGCGGGATCGGATCGATATCAGACAGTGATGTGCTGTCACATCCGACGATGGCAAAATCCAGATCGACCGATGTCACGAAAAAGCGCTGAGGGTCGAGGCTTACCTGGATATTCTCTTCGCCTTCCTCAAAACGGAATTCGGCAATCGCGCTTTCCGCTTCGCCGGCTGATCCGATGACATGGTTGTTTGTCATGATGAAATTCCGGGTGGCGATCAGAAACCCGGTTCCGGACCCGCCGGGCAGGTTGACGCGGCAAACTGCCGCTGCGCTTTTTGCGCCCTCGCGCAGGAAACTAGCCGGAAGGAAGTCCGCGCCACTGGATATCTTCTCAAAATGCTGGGAAATTTCGTTTTCAATTTCACGGCGCCGGTCTTCATCGGATGTCGTCGGCAGCGCCACCGACAGGATCTCGCGCGCTCTGTGATCCACCAACTCGCGAAAAGCCTTCGGCTCCAGATCTTTCGCATCCTTGATGCTGGCTTCCTTTCCCGGGGAAAGCGGCACAATGCCGGACAATGCCAGTTCCGATTGACCCGCGACGGAGTTGATCACCGTGCGGAACCGGTCGGCGACGTTTTCATAACCGTCATTGTCCGGATGTAGTTCGTCGTGCCACTGGCCTTCGGCGACGGCGTTGAGGCAATCGGCGCGGCAAACCGATCCAGTGAAATCGCCAGCCAGGTTGTTGAGCGAATGATTAAACCGGTTGATCAGTTCGCGTATGATGTCAGCCTGAAGGCCCTTGTCCCTGATCCCGAGGGATTCCATCGGCTTTCCCAGCCAGCGTCCTTTGTCGGGCAAGGCATAGTCGTATCCATGGCAGATGATCTTCAGGCCGGGAAACTCGGCCAGAAGCTCACCGAACAGCGTCCGGTAGGCGCCGATCACTTCGTTGAGGCGTTGCGTAAAGGTCTCATTCGGATAATCCTGTGGCAACCTGCCGGCTTCAAAGGGATGCAGCGCCGTTTTGATCCGGCCGCCACCCAGCAGGTCGTTTCCGCCGCCGCTGAGCAGGAAGAGGTGCGGTTGATGTTGGCGGACAGCGTCTTTGACCTCATCATGTTCAAGCATGTCGGTAACAAGATCACCGGCCGCTCCGAGGCTGAAGATTGCATAGTCGTCGAACAGATGGTCGATCACATCCTTGAGGAGGAAGGGATACTGGAACCAGGAATCACCTTCCGAAACGATCTTGAGACCATTCCAACCGTTTTCCAGCTTTTTCTGGTATCTGCGCTGGCGCCGTCGCTTGTCCCAATGGTTGAAAAAGGCCATCGCGACGTCACCCTCCAACCCCTCGTCATCTACGACTTTGGGATTGATCTTGAGGGCCGGAGCATAGGCGGTCGAGTTTGAACTGTCTTCGACCAGAAACGACGCGATTTTCTCATCTGCAACATCAAGATTGCGGAACATCTGCCGAAGTTCGGAAAGCGTAATTTTTTCAGCCATGCCTAACCCTCCCTGATACTCACGATGGCTCCTGACCACCCGAGCGCGTGAAAAATTCTTCCATTACCGATTGCGTTTCTGATTCAGTCTAATTGGCCTCCGTATGATCTGGCACCGTTCGGCCTGACAGTTTTGCATAGCCGGTTAACTTGATAGGTCGACTTGCAAGGCAAACGAACCAGTCGTTCGGGCTCAATGGCTATCCGGAGATCGTTATCCCAGCGTTATTGCTATTTGAAACCGAAAAAGAGCTATTACCGGGAGACTCGAAATATAACAATAAAATCATATGCTTGTGAGAAACCACAGGTCAGCTCCTGCCATGCAGGTCACCCAGTTGCTTTATGGTTTGTTCCGGCACATTGTTAGATGGAGAGCAAAGGACGGATGAAGCAATGGAATACTGCCCCCACGGATCGCACCGTCACCTTGGGCCCATATTCATCACTAAAAAGGAAGCCGGGCATTCGGACCAATCCGATCGAAATGGCCGCCGTTTGCGTGACGTATACACGACATTTGGTGGCATAAACAGTGATCGTAAGCCTTTGAAGACCAGCGTCCTGAAAAAACTCAGTCAGTTGATTGAAACTCCCGTCGTACATAGCGGAGTCCCAGGCAACCACCTAAATACTCCTTCAAACGAACAGGACGGCCACACCGGCATTTCGGCAGGTTACACCTACTTTTTCCAGCTTGCGGCACATGACCTCGTAAACACGGTCGTGCCTTTTCGCCCAGATGTGTCGGCTAATGCGAGGCCTCGCAACGCCCGTAGAGCGCCACTGGCAATGGAAACTGTACTCGGCGACGGTCCTCTGGGCTGTCCGTTTGCTTATGACACGGATCGTGGTGCGGGACGACTGCGAACCGGGGCAGTTCAGATAGGTGGCCCAGGAGGCTGGGTTTGGAGTGAGCCAGCTCGTGACCTGCCGCGCACGACTTTTGACTCTTCGGGCGATTATTCACCCCGAAAAGGCCTTGAGACTGTTCTGATCCCTGATTCGAGAAACGATGACAACCTATTGCTAGCTCAACTTACGGTTTTATTTCATGGAATATACAATTTTATTGTGGATGGCCTTTCCTGTTCCGGTTCATTGTCCCAGGATGAGATCGTAGAAACGGCTCGGCTGTTGCTTGTTCGGATTTACCGAAGGATAATTCGACACGATCTGCTTCCAAGGGTCCTCCATCCAGATATATTCGGATTGTACGAAACGCAGGGACCTTTGGCGCTTGATCAAGCGTCAAAAGACGGATCAGCCTCCATCGAATTTGCCTTCGCAGCTGGGCGGATGGGTCATTCGATGGTGCGGGAAAAATACACCCTGAACAAAAAACACACCCTGAAATTAAAGGACATTATCCGGATCTCGTCCCGACACAAACCGAAGCAACTTCCGATCAAGCAAATCTATCTTGTGGATTGGGATCTCTTTTTCCCGCCCGATGGAGCAACTATCCCCACCGATTTCAACTGGGCGATCCGTTTCGGGCCTCACGTAGCCAATGCGCTTAAGGGGAAGGAGGCGGCTTCGACACCCGAGTTGGGCAAGACTGGAGGCGAACCGGTTAATGGTACGACTTTTCGTGATTTGATGAGGGAGAACAGTTGGCCGCTGATTACTGTCAAACAATTGGTCGATCATGCCCTCACCAACCCGCCAACGGAGGGATGGAGAACCATTCTTGATCCGGTTATCGGCGAAGATGATCGCAAGAATATCATTGACAAAGGCCTTGGTGAATTGGAATCGCAGGTCATTTACACGGATCACCAACATCTGAGTGAAACGGAACGTACATCCATCGTGGCAAACCCGCCATTGTCATTGTTTTTCCAAATGGAAGCCCAGCAGCTCGGTAGAGGCGGTATTACGCTTGGTCCGCTTGGTTCCCTGGTCATCGCCGAAGCGATGTGGCCTGCATATGCATACATACCAGAGAATGGCGAAGATGACCTGTTAGGCGAACACGAAGATGATCTTTTGGGAACGCGACCCCGAACGATGCCCCAATTGATTAGCGTCCTTCGCCTGCGAGCACCTCATTTGTTTGCAACTTGAATAGAACGGAGCAAGACATGCCAGACGACAAGTTCATGAACGTACTCGACTATGCCGCATTTGGAGACATTATCAAGAAATGGTCCCATGGAACCGTTGCACCACCCCCCACCATTGCGGACTTCCGCGCCCAGGTGCCCAGCAGTGTCGTCGAAATCGGACCTGGCTATGCCGATACGGATGCGATTCACTACGCGGTCCTGCCACCCTCGTCCGATCAGGTCAGCTTCATCATTCCTCACGAAGATGATATTGATTTTCAGATGCCTTCCGGGGCTTGGCCGCTTCCTGATTTCTACAGTGAGTTGGCATTCAATGACGAGCCGGTCAGTGTCGCGGATTCGGATAAAGATGTCTTTAAATCCAGCCGTATTGCGGACTACAGCTCAACCAAGTGCATGTAGTATTCGATATCAGTAGGAATAGGATGGTAAAACGATCACTGGCTTGGCAATTTCAGCCCGGCCAGTTCGAGGCCATGGCGCAATCGGTTCCATTTCGAACGCGCGCGAATGGGAAAGCAGCTCAGTATCCATGTCGTGATCTCGTAATCGTTCGGTGTGTGCGATCCGGCCCAGTGCTTTACAACAAGCTCCCGAAACCGCACCGCTATTGCACGCGCCTCATCTAATCGGCCCATATGTGCAAGTGCCGCAGCGTGCCAAGCGGGCACATCGCACGAGATTTCCCGCGCAGATTTGGACATCTCGACACAGGCCTCATCGTCTTCGGCCAGAAACTTGGCTGCAGCCATATAAGACCAATGCACCGGCTCCATGGATAGATTCAAATCCAACAGATAAGACAGAAGTGATTGCGCTCGCTTCATCTTGTCACAAAAGGCAAAGCCGACCATTGCTGATGTAATTGTCCACGGGTCGTTCTCGTTGTGTTGGAATGCAAGTTCGTAGGCGATTTCGGCTCGATCGAATTGACGAGACATGGCGCAGGCCCAGGCCAAGGATAGTTGCGCGCGGCTGTCCATGGGATCGACCAAAGTAGCGGCACTGGCCCATTTTAATGCGCGCCGGTGCATACTGGGCGTGCTGAACAGTCCGGGGAATGCGATCTGACGCATGGTTTCGACTGACGCCCGCGACGCCAAAGCACGAACGAAATTCGGATTATCCTTGAGGATATCATCTAGAATATCCTGAGCGTGGTCCCAGCTCTCACAAGTAAACTGGCGCATCAGTTGTTGTGCGCCGATCCACCGCTCATATTGCAGATTAGCATCATCTTGAGTAGTCGTGACGCCGGGATGCAACGGACCGGATAAATGCAGATTCATGGCCGTTGCAAGTTTTTTTATCGTGAACTCAACGCCTTGTTCTTTCGTTTTAGGGTTGAAGGTTAGAGTTTCCGACCACAACACCTGCCCCGTCCGAAGGTCAGTTAGTACCGCTTGCGCTTGTAATGCTTCGGGCATGGTCTGGAATAGAGATAAGGCACAAACCAAACCGTTGGATTGGTCTTTCAGACTGTCCAGGTCTGGGCAATACCGATCATCGATTATCCGCCATTCACGGAAACGAGAAAGCACAGACAAAGTCAATTCCCGGAGGTTTCCGAGCATGTCAGCAACACCCTGAACACTCATATTTTGTGAGGCGGATCGCAGAATGATCACGGGCTTACCTTCAATTGAAGGCGCTCGTGTATCCTCCACCTGCTTGAGCGCTACGACAATGGCCTGGGTTTCCAGTGAAGGTTCTTCACCGTATTCCTCATCCAAGATGTTCCACAGCTTTTGATATGCAGAAAGGGCCTCGGCATTCCGACCTTGGTCAACGAGTGTGCTTATGAGGGCACGGTAATGAGCTTCATTCAATGGCCGCAACGCGATGAGCAATTGTAGCAATGCCACTTTGTGTTCTGGTGCACATTCAGAGACCGCCGAAGCGCAGATGTCGACGATCTGGTGAACGGTTGTGGTTCGAAACGTAGTTACTCTCTGTTCGAACAGATCTGTGGCCTCAACACCCGCGAGAATGTTCTCTGGAAATCCATTGTCAGGAAATAGCTTGGGCGATGGAATTCCTTCAGCCAATGCCGCTTTATATTCATCCAAATCCGTTCCGAAGCTGTCTGGATCTAGCCAGACTTTTGTTCGGTCCGCAAACAGTCCATTGTAGCCGCATGCTTCAAGATGCTTGCGCAGCACAAAAAGTGTATTTCTGAGGCTGTTTTGAGCAGCGGTCTCTCCTGAGTCACTCCACAGGAGCCCACGCAACATTGCACGAGAAGTCGGATTTGGCGCATCAATGATCAACAGCGCCAGCATGGCGATTGCTTTTTGTTTCGTAATATCCAGCTTGACATCACCTATTTCCGCCTGAAGCCCACCAACCACCGCTATTCGCAGTTGAGTTTCGGCGGGTGCTAAAAATTCATTAGATGATGTTGCCATGCAGCGCCCCTAGTAAAGTGGAACGTCTGCAAAGGGCCGCTCCAACATTTGATGGTAAAGGGCGGATTTGTGAGGTGCGGTTGCTTCCACCACATGAAACTTGCCTTCGAACATGCCCAGGTCGCTCAGATTCAGCTGGGGCACAGCAATGCGCCGGTCTTCACCCTCTGTATCGATAGGCTGGGCAATAAACTCACCGGACAATATTTGGTCTCGATCCAGTTTCCGAGCGTGAAGCAAGTTCAATCTGTCCTTCTTTGACAGGTTTTTGGCTCCAAAGCGTTTGTGTTTCATCAAGGCGATCTGTAATCCAAATTCTGCCTGAACCAGTTCGTTCGCAGCGGAGTGTGCAGCCAGTTGCTTGTTCTTGGAGCAGGCGGCACCAAAGCAAAATCCGTACCCAGAGCGGTCGAAGGACAACGCAATGATCACCGCCGTCTTGAGCCACATCGTCACATCTACAAATCGCACTTCGCGATCGGATAGGCGTTGGGATTGACTGCATTCATCCAGTGCCCTGGCGGTTCGTTCTTGATCCCAAAGCTCTCCGCGGCGCATTCCACGCCACCAGTTCACAACGCAGATGCGTTCAATGAGCTCGCACCAAGCGTGCCGGGCGGCATATGCAGCCACTGTATGTGAACCATAGCCATGTGAAAGTGGTTCACTGGCCGATGCGGCGTCAACATTTCGCATGAAGGCCTCGGCAGTTTCACCGGCTATCCTTAAAAATGCCTCTTCCAAAGTCTGACCGCTTCCGGTGACAGATACCCCCCTTCGGGTCAATGCGCCTGCAATCCAAATGTTCGGCGCGGTTTGCGCGCGTCCGTAAAACAGATAATTCAGGTGACTGAAGACTCTGAACAGCGGACCGTCTCGAAGCTGCTGCCCGTCATCAATGGCTGCAAGAATGGCCTTGCGACCTTCAAATTCTCTCAAGTCAAGAAGCAAGGCACCCCCAGTGTATAAACAACTGTGATTATAGCGATAATCGGCAATTCTGACAAACTGGACCCGCTATATCTTATGAGCAATCGTTTCTGGATATTTACTTCGACAGGTTGAACCTGATTTTCACGGGGTCCGGACATCCACCCAGGTTTACAATCCTTGCTGATCCGCTCTTGGCAGATCCCGCAACCAATCCAATGACAGACAACAGAATAACGGTGCTCTAACGCTAGTTCGACAGACTGGTTGTGCGTGAAATTTGACGCAACCCGAGCGGGGAGACCGTAGATGAGAAAATCACTAGTCGCCGTCGTCGTCATATCAGCTGGCTGCAGCACGCCATATGCCTACGGACCTGAAATCAACAAGTTCGCCGACGCCACCAATACATTTACGGAGAGTCTGGCCGCAGTTCAGGCTGACATTAAAGAAGAACCGGAAAAGCTTGCATTCTGGAGTGCCTACGTGGACCCCACGGCGAGCGTTTCTTTTTCGAGATCATCGTGCCTCGAATCCTCCCGTCGCCCTTGCCACATTGTGGTCGGCCCGACTGAATTTGTTGTTAGCGCCGATGATTTCGTTCTCATCAAAGCGATCGAACCGCTGAAGACACTGGGAGGTTACGCGGCGGGCCTGAAGGCGGTAACCAACGCGAATGATCGGGTGTCCCTGAACAAAGCCAGTGCAGCTTTGAAGTCGTCTGTTTCTTCGCTTATCTCGACAATTCCAGCTCCCGGCGCCGCTCAAATCGCGGGACTGGCCGTTCAGGCAGGAACGACCTTCACCGGCTATTTTCTTGATCAGGCACGCCTCAGGCAACTGAAGAGCAGCGTACAGATCGTGCAGAGTCACATGACCGCTGTGGAGCCAAAACTCGCGGGTGCTCTATTGAAAATCCGCAACCGGCGTATCGCTGAACTCAGGATAAGAATGGCCGAGATAGAAAAACCTCTCCAGGTAACTACCAAACAAAATACCAAGGAAAAAACTGAAGAATTAACCAAGCTAAAAACCGAGGAAAAAATCAAGCGAAAAACTAGGCGAATCTCCAAGCGAAAAAGCGAGGGGATTACCGAGGAGATTACCGAGGAAATTACCGAGGAAATTACCGAGGAAATTACCAAATTGTCCCATGCCGAACGAATGACTTTGGTGCATGAGCTGCAAGACTTGGCCGATCAGATATCCGCCCTCCAGCGCTCCAGGCCGGATATCCTGGCAAAAAAAATGGCAGCCGCGCACAAGGCGCTTGCCGAGGCTCTGGCCAACCCGGACGTCGATCTCACTGAGGTAACTAAGTCGATCGGCGAATTTGCCAGCCTGGTGGCAGAGTTCAAGCGCGCGTTCAACAATAGTTAGCTTCCCCATCAACCAATTCCAGATTTGGCGAAATGAATCATGGCTTTAGAACTCTTTAGCAACACCCAATACTTAATTGCCACCATTGGCGCTTCAGGTCTTGGCTTTGTGCTCGGCTGGACCCTATTCTTTGCCAACCGCGGCAAGTCCGGCAACCTTTCGACCTCGGATCTTGCAGCCATCGCGGGAGTCGTCGCCGGCGGAGCTGTTACCTCCCTGATATCCAAAATCGGCGAGGACGATGCACTGAAGGCGTACGTGTTTGGTGGCTACGGAATCGGGTTGGTTTTGGGCTTCCTGGTCTATTTCCTGCTCGTCTGGTTGGCCGGAAACAGGCGGACGACGACGGGAAATCCGGCTCTCGACGATGCTCTGCGATCCGTTCAAACCGGAGCGGCGGTCGCCCCAGCCAGGAATGCCATCCCTGTCACAACCTGGAGAAATCAAACAGCATTGGGAGATACCGCAATGAAAGATCTGGAATCCTGCCTAGACTCCGTAAGGGCACTTATCAAAGACCTATCAAAAGCTGCCGATTCGGCAACGGATCCGGAAAAGAGAGCCCAGATAAAAACCCAACTCCGCATGCTCGATGAAATGTCGGTAAAATTGAACACGGGTTTCGCGATCAATTTTTTGAGTTCGCCAGAGGTGCAGGCTTTCCTCAGAACCGTTCAGAACGAAACGAAATTGCTGAACGCTGAGGCGGAGAAGATGAAAAAAACAGCTCAAGACATGAACAAAGTGTCGAAGCTTATTGATGTCGCCAACAATCTGATTGGCTCACTGAAGCGCATAGCCGCCTGAACGATTTGATGACAAATAGAGGCTCCGGAGATGTCATACCGAGCAGGAACTCGTCAACGGGTTCTCCAATGCTGCCACGAGAACTGTGGCTGTCCGACTTACAAACATCTGTGAATCGTCGACCGCTGATTAATCCATCTTTGGGTTGATGAAGCAGAAGGAGAATGCAAATGCCGCGATATAAGATTTTTACTAAGGACGCGAATCTTGGCGATGACATAACGGTAGAGCAGAGTTATTCGGCCTTCAAGATTGTTAATGCAAGCCAGGAGGCGGCCTCTGCGCTTGCAAAAAACTACCCAATGCAGCAGCTTGAAGAATCTGCGCCAAAGGCGATGCCGGGTGGTTTCGAAACGCTTGTCGCTGCCACTGGAGAACGACGGGGTAGGCGCGATATTGATGTGTCATTTAAATTTCCTGTTCGAAAGGCATGGATCAGCAAGCTCACTAAACTAGGGGCAGAAGTCATCGGGCAAGAGGGCAATGCAACTTTGGTCGTTGCAGCGCCCAACAAAAAGGTGTTGTCGGCCATCGAAAAACTGGATGAGGTGTCCTCGGTTACTTCCCACCGTGTAGCAGTCGACATCAATCCGGACTTCTTGCAGAACTTAAAAAATCTGTCCGAAGAACACAATTCCGAGACCGACCTTGTTTCTGTGGCAGCGGCCAGCGCGAACTCTGAGAAGGGTCAACGCAATCTGCGCGACCTTGCAGTTCCAGGTGCTCTGCTGCTGGATTTCTATTCGGCAACGGATGCGCAAAAGGCGTTGTCGAGGCTGAAACGTAAAAAGGTTGGTCAAGTCACCAGCGTCGGAAAATCTCGCCTGCTTGCCGATCTGTCCTCAAGCAAAGATGTCGAAAAGGATGCGCTTGCCCTTTTCAACAACGTCGGTTTACGACGCATTGAACAAAAGAAAATCAAACAGTTATACAATGATGTCGCGCGTATAATTCTAGGCGACGGTGTGGTAACGGACGGCCATCACAACAACAGAATGACCGGCGCGGGCGAAATCGTCGCAATAGCTGACTCCGGGATCGACACCGGTAATGCTTCAACCATTCATCCGGATTTTAGGGGTCGCATCGAGCGCATCGAAAGCTGGCCGATTGCACCAAGTATGAACGATTGGATTACAAATCATGGAGCAGATGACGGGGCAAGCGATGACTTTTCCGGTCATGGAACCCATGTTGCAGGTTCGGTTTTGGGGGATGGCAGCCGTTCCATAGCCCTTGGTCTTCCTCCGGTGCAGGGTATGGCACCTGAAGCGAGACTTGTCTTTCAAGCAATTGAGCAACGGCCTCAGTGGACATTTTCAGCACAATTGCAGTTTTTGGCTAATAACACAGAGGTTCCCAAAAGCGGTCTTTACGGAATTCCCGATGATCTGAAAGATCTGTTCCAAAGCGCTTACGATTCCGGAGCGCGCATTCACAACAATTCTTGGGGTGGCGGCACGCCAGGAGACTATGACACGCAGTGCAGGGATCTCGATCAGTTCGTTTGGGACAACGATGATTTTCTTGTTGTTGTTGCTGCGGGAAATTCTGGCAAGGACGCAGAAAACCCCAACGGCCATATTGATCCCATGAGCGTAGATTCCCCAGGCACAGCAAAAAACTGTATCACTGTCGGAGCATGCGAGAACGAACGTGGTTCTGAATTCTCTGGCAGGTACGGCGATCCGACCTGGTGGCCAAACGACTTTCCACATGGAGGCATCAAGACCGACAAAATAGCCGATAGCCGTGACGACATCGTCGCCTTTTCTAGTCGCGGACCGACATTGACTGGACGCCGTAAACCAGATGTTGTAGGGCCCGGCACATTTGTCCTGTCTGTCAGATCTTCGCAGATGCCGGCCAACAACTTTTCCTGGGGTCCGTTTGGCCCGGCAAAGAAGGACTATATGTTCATGGGCGGTACCTCGATGGCTTCTCCGCTGGTTGCCGGGGCAGCCGCGATCTTCAGGCAATTCCTACGCACAGAAACGGGCATCGCCCGGCCATCGGCTGCTTTGCTCAAGGCGGGACTTGTTCATTCAGCGCAATATATCAACTACCGCTTTGCGGCACCTGACTCGGAGCCTCATGCCGATAATGAACAAGGGTGGGGTCGCGTTACCTTGTCGAAGGTGGCTGATCTGAACAAACCGGAAAAAACGTTCTTCCACGACGATAGGCAAGGCCTGCAGACCGGTGAGGACCGTAACTTCAAAGTTGTTCTTGATGAGGTCGGACAGCTGAAGGTTACATTGGCCTATAGCGATTATCCCGGTTCCAATCTTGTCAACAGCTTGAATCTGATTGTGTTCGATCCGCAAGGTAATGCCTTGATCGGCAACGACTTTGCCAAGCGGGGTCTCTTCGATGATCGCAACAATGTCGAGGGGATTCTAGAGTCAGAAGCTTCCGCTGGTAAATGGCTGGTGTCGGTTATCGCATCGGAGGTGGTCGTTGGACCACAAAATTTTGCACTGGTCATTTCAGCTTCGAACGGGTTCGAGGTTGCTTCAGCTTAGTTCCTCTTCTTCTGGGCAATATGCATAGCATCGGCCCGCAACTTGAGGTGCGATCATTGTGGACGTAATCAAAAATGAAGTGTTGGACGCAGCCCTTGCAGGTTACCTGCGCTTCTTTGACACAACAACAGCCCTGGGTGGCGCTCTTTTTGGTGCGATGATTTTTCTTGTGGTGCGTGCCGTCGGCTTGGTGCGGGATGATGATGTTTCGCAAACCGGAAACACAAGATTACTAGTCGTGACCGGCTTGTGTGCCATCCTGATGATTGTTCTTGGTTTTGTCGCACAGAATGTGGTTTTAAGCTTTAGTGTTGAGCTGCTTCGCGACAAGCCGTTCGGCGGGTGCTCTTTCCCGGAAGACAATTCACCTGCGACATTTTTCATGGATTGTCACCGCAAAACGCTGCGTGTGCTGGTGTGGTTGGATCTGCTCGCCAGTTTCATCGGAGTGTTTTGCATTGGCCTTTGGTTCATCCTTCAATCACGGAGACTATCAAATGAATAAACACATCCTTTCTAGTATTCTGCTTTTGTCGTCCCTCTGCACCGCCTATGCACAAGACGGCATGTTCACTGAACTCGCAACAATGCAACGCGGTGTCGTCGACCTGTCGGTTGAACCGCAGCAGAATAAGGCCGACTACGACGTATTTGGGAAAGAAAGCCGGGATGTCGATCTATCCGATGTGGTGGAAAAGGTCCAGGAAGGTGCACGGCTTTACACTACCGGCGATTCGGCAATTCTCATCCCTAAGGGAGACGAGCCGATACTTTTAACAAAGGGATCCGACGGTGGAGTTGAGGCATTTTATTTTTGCCGCATTGTACCGGTCTGTGCAGAAGAACCCGAGCAAAACTAAATCGACTTCTCGAGTATCTGTGGCCAATCTGGATAACCACAATTGGACGCATCAGCTTCCTCTCCTATTAGCTCAATAGATGGAATTGATCACCAAGTTACCCTCGGCTCGTCCAAAACACAGGACGGGACGGGGTTTGAGAACAAATATGTAGGCAGGGACAACAAGATCGCAAAAGATCTGGTGTTAAGCGGACTCAAGATCTAATCACAACCTGACCGACTAGGGTTGCTTAGTAAGAAGACTGTTTTGTCCGCATGGCAGATTTTGATATGATGATGGAATACCGATGTCGTAATGCGCCCGAGCCGAGCATTCTGTCGGTTCTCCTCGGACACATTACAAATATCCACTCTCTCCCGGACAAAGATATCAAGCTCCGACAAGTTGAAGCCCATGCGCAACCCAGAGGCTATTGCCTACGCCAAACTCTGTACAAGAACAGTCTTAAATATCTGAAAAACAGAAGAAATCTTGAACAATCCAGCGTTCCGACACGCGGAACAGATGACCGCAGGCTCGCTCAAACGGCCAGTTCACCTACCGACATTGGAACAAAAGTACCGTCCGCCCTTTTCAGGGCCGTTTTCATGACGTTTTCCCAATGAATTCAGCTGGTTCGCTCTCGAAAAGTACCGTCAAGAACCGTCAAGAGCGTCGATATCCGTGACGGTACAGCCAGGAATCGCTGAACCCAAAGGGCGTGTAGGGCGTGGAAGTCCGTCAAACATACCGTCAGAATATCGCGCTTCACCGCTATGTATCAATTGCTTTTGAGAACGCTGGTCAACTGCCATCAACACGGATCCATGCGCACCCCTACTCCCACTCGATGGTGCCCGGCGGTTTTGATGTGACGTCGTAGACGACGCGATTGATGCCGCGCACCTCGTTGATGATGCGGGTGGCGGCGCGGCCGAGGAACTCCATGTCGAAATGATAAAAATCGGCCGTCATGCCGTCGACGGAGGTGACGGCGCGCAGGGCGCAGACGAATTCGTAGGTGCGGCCGTCGCCCATCACACCGACCGTCTGCACCGGCAGTAGCACCGCGAAGGCCTGCCAGATCGAATCGTAAAGGCCGGCATTGCGGATCTCGTCGAGATAGATGGCGTCGGCTTCGCGCAGAATGTCGAGCTTGTCGCGGGTGACGCCGCCCGGGCAACGGATGGCCAGGCCCGGCCCCGGAAAGGGATGCCGGCCGATGAAACTTTCGGGCAGGCCGAGTTCGCGGCCGAGCACCCGTACCTCGTCCTTGAACAGTTCGCGCAGCGGTTCGACCAGACGCATGTTCATGTGTTCCGGCAGACCGCCGACATTGTGGTGCGACTTGATGGTGACGGACGGGCCGCCGGTGAAGGAAACGCTTTCGATGACGTCCGGATAGAGGGTGCCCTGGGCGAGAAACTCGGCGCCGCCGATCCTGTTCGCCTCCGCCTCGAACACGTCGATGAACAGGCGGCCGATGATCTTACGTTTGGCTTCCGGGTCGGACTCACCTTCGAGCGCCGTCAGGAAGGTCTGCGCGGCATCCACATGGACCAGAGGAATTTTGTAATGCTCGCGGAACATCGCCACCACGTCCGCGGCCTCGTTCTTGCGCATCAGCCCGTGGTCGACCAGGATGCAGGTCAGCCGCTCGCCGATCGCCTCGTGAATGAGCAGCGCCGCGACGGAGGAATCGACACCGCCGGAGAGCGCGCAAACGACCCTGCCCTCGCCGACCTGTTGGCGTGAGTGTGGATTGCGAGGTCGTGGGTCTCGGCAAGATGCGTCAGGCGACGCAGCGCCGGGGCGTCGAGGCTGCCCAGCATTGGCGGGCCAAACGCGACCTCGACCCGATCATCGTTTGCAACCTCTTCGGCGAGATCGACGACAACCCCAAGATATTCGTCCATTGAGAGATCGCTGGCGCGCGCCTTGGCATGGAGAGCGGCTTGCAACGCGGGCCCTCGGAGACTCGCCAAGAAGCGCGCATCTTGGCCGTCCCCATGCACCAAGACTGCGTTGAGGCTTGCGCCGACTGCGAGAACCGCGCGCAGACCGCTTGCTCGATAAGCGTCCAGCTTGGCGCGCCAGTACTGCTTCAAGCGCTCTGGGGAGCGTGTCCGCCATCCACATCGATGACGGTGGTGACGCCGGTTCTTAGGAGCTGTGCCGCGCTGTAAAGCGTCGCGTGATAGGGGTCGAAGGCGGGAGTCCGCCCATTGTCCACGAGCCACGCTTCGAGCGGTCCGTCCGGCACGCCAAGCTGGGCATGGGTCAGCCCATAGCTGTGGTGATGGGCGTTTACGAAACCGGGCAATACGGCGTGGTCGGGACCGCCGATCAGGTCTGCTTCGGGGTAACGAGCCCTAAGCCCTTCCCATGGTCCGACCTCTCGGATTTTTCCTGCAATGATCGCGATGGCGGCATCTGACCGAACGCCGTCCTGACTGGAAGCGTCGCAGACAATCCATCGACCAAGAACAAGTTTAACGGGCTCCATCGTTTAACGCCCTCCATATGCTTAGGTGTTGGAGAGAACAATCGTCAGGCGGATCGGAGGATCGCCTGACGATCGGCAAGAGCTGTCACGAAGCGCTCGAACGGCAGATTTGCCCTTCATAGCGCAGGATCGCTTGGCCCTTGTGCGGCGCAAACGTTCCCCACGAGTTGAACGTGCCGGTGAAACCTTCATACGCGCCGGTCGCCTCGACGACCGTATAAGCCGCACCACCCACAAGGTAGTCCGAACCTTCGACAGTGACCGCCCAGCTCACGTCTTCGGTGCGAATGGTCGAACCATCCTGCGTGACGAACATGTGCTCGAAGCGGCCTTCCAAGGTACCGTCGTCGAGTGTCACGAAGTCGCCTACCTGGTGGAAGTGGACCCCTCCGGCGAAGTCGCCCAGCATAGCAGCGACGCCGCTGCGACCATCTGTTGCGTAGTTGTAGTTCCCAAGCCCGCCCATCGACCGGCAGACCTGACCTTCATCAGCAGTGCCGAAGTTTTGCTCGGCAAGTGCAGCGCCTGCGGTCAGTGTTGTAACTGCGCCCAGCAGAGCCGCAGCGATACCATTTCCAGCTTTGATCATTGTGTTGTCTCCTATCTCGTGAGGCCGCGTCGCTGCGGCTACGAGGCAACACATACGGAATGGATGGCATGCGGAAAAAATCGAAGAACTCATCGCGTAGATGAATTCGATTCAGCAATGCGGGCGCGTGAAAGCCTCGCAAGGGCGGTGGCCGGCATTGGAACCGGCCGCTCCGGCGCTCCGCTATGGCTCCGCGCGTTCGTCGCTAAAAACACCAAATCGTTGGTGTTTTTTGGTGCTGCGCACCACCGCTCCTCACTCCCACTCGATGATAAATTGGGTCGATAAAGCATTGATTTCATGCTGGATTTATCTGCGACAATTTGCGCATACCGTCAGAAATACCGTCAATTTCATATGTCATTGAAATTGCACAATGTTTCTTACATGAGCGTTGGCCATGGCGATGCCGCTTTCCTAAATACGCGGGCCGAATGCGTTCAGGCTTGGCGTGCAACTCGATAACGTCCTCCACGGGAAACCGCCATCAGCACTTTACGCCAATGACCGCCATGCAGTCGCCAGACTTGATCAATCCCGGAAAGTGCCGTGACACCAGGATGCCAGCGCGGCGCGCACGATAGTCTATTGGCGGTCGGCCGGTTCTGTCGACCGGCCAGACGCGGGCGACGATATCCCCTTCACCGACCGTATCTCCAAGGTCGATAAGCGGTTCAATCATTCCGTCATCCTCGCAGAAGACGAAGCAATCTCCATCCGGCATGTCGAGCATGATCGAGGGTCCGATTTCAAGCTCCCCGCGAAGAATGCCTGTGTGCTTGAGAACATTGCGCACGCCCTTTTTCGCAATGCTGATGGAGCGGGCGGTTGCCGTCCCGCCTCCACCAAGTTCCGTCGTCACGAAGACCTTGCCTTGTTCCTCAACGAGCGTGTCATACATGCCTTGATTGTCAATCTCGAGCAGCATCGTCGTGTAGGGCGCGTTGAATGCCTTGACCGCGGCCAGACAGGCTGCCTGCTGATCCTTGTCCGGCAGGACGTGTGCGGACGCAAACGGCACAAAATCAAGGGTTTTGCCTCCGGAGTGGAAGTCGAGCACGATGTCGGCTTGCGGCACCAGCGTCGTCGCGAAGAAATCAGCGATCTTCTGTGTCACCGTGCCGTCGGGCCGTCCCGGAAAGGACCGGTTCATGTTGCCCCCGTCAATCGGCGAAGTGCGCAGGCCCGCACGGAAGGCCGGATAGTTGAGCGCCGGAACAATGATTACCCGGCCCGCTATTTCCGCCGCATCCAGATTGAGCGCCAGGTCGACCAGCGCGACCGGGCCTTCATATTCATCGCCGTGATTGGAGCCGGTCAAAAGCGCGGTTGGTCCGGCTGCGTTCTTGACGACAGTGATCGGGATCATGACCGAGCCCCAGGCAGAATCGTCACGACTGTGGGGCAGGCGAAGGAATCCGTGATGCTTGCCGTCTGCGTCGAGCGCAATGGTCGGCGTGATGGGATTGCTCGCCATGGACTTTACTCCTTGACGAGTAATCTGCGCGGAACGTCGGCAAGGCACCGCGGCCCGGTCTTGCCGATGACGATGCTCTCGGTGATTTCGAAGCCCCAGCCCTCCATCCAGAGACCGGTCATGAAGTGAAACGTCATGTTCTCGCGCAGCTCGGTCCGGTCGCCGGCGCGCAGCGACATGGTTCGCTCGCCCCAGTCGGGCGGGTAGGAAAGCCCGATCGGATAGCCGGTACGATTGTCCTTCTCGATCCCGTATTTTTTGAGCACCGCAAAGAAAGCCCTGGCGATGTCCTCGCACAGATTGCCGGCACGCGCCATTTCAAGCCCTGCCTCCATTCCTTCAAGCACGGCCTTCTCGGCATCAAGAAACGTCTGCGTCGGCTGGCCCAGGAACACGGTTCGCGACAGCGGGCAGTGATAACGCTTGTAGACGCCGGCAATTTCGAAAAACGTCCCCTCGCCTGCCCGCATCGGCTCGTCGTTCCAGGTCAGGTGTGGTGCGGATGCATCCGGGCCGGATGGCAGTAACGGAACGATCGCTGGATAATCCCCACCGAAGCCAAGCACTTCATCGTAGCGCAGCCCCGCTTCGTAAATGTCAGCGGCGAGATCGCACTTCCTGTAGTCGGGTGCGGCCTTTTCGATAATGATGCCATGCATGCGCTCGACCAGCCGCGCGGCATTTTCCATATAGGCAAGTTCCTGTCGCGATTTCACCGCGCGCTGCCAGTTCACAATTGCAGTTGTGTCGCTGAAAGAAGCATTTGGCAGCTCCCTTTTCAGGGCTTCGTACGCGGCAGCCGAGAACCAGTAATTGTCCATCTCGACACCGATCCGCTTGCCGGCCCAGCCGCGCTCTCCGATGCGATCTGCAAGGAAATCCATCGGGTGCCGTTCGGTCGACTGCACAAAGTGATCCGGATAACCGATGATATCGCTCTCGTTCAAATAACACGTGCGAAGCGCACCCTTCGCATCCTGCCCGCGGCCGAACCACACCGGATCGCCGTCGGGGCCGACCAGCACACACTGATGCACATAAAACGACCAGCCGTCATAACCGGTCAGCCAGGCCATATTGGAGGGATCGGAAACAATGATGACATCGACGCCGGCGGCCTCCATGGCTGCGCGGGTTTTACTCAGGCGCTGCGCATATTCATCTCGTGTGAAGGGCAGCGACATTGGCCCTGTGTCCGCAACAACCTTTTGCATCCGCGAGTCAATTCTCAAAATCAGTGCCGGTCTGGTTGGACACGGCGCGTTGAAAGGCGAATCTGGCTATCGCCGTATCCTGAACACCGGTTCCGGTCAGATCGGCGATGGTGATGGCATCATCGCCCGGCCGGCCCGAGGCCTGGCCGCTGGCAATATCCCCAAGTTCCGCAAAGGGTGCATCGGCGCCGACGATCCCGGCCGCAATGGCGCTTCTGAGCTCTCCCAGGAGGCGCGTCTGCGCAAGACGGTCCGGCACATACAGGTCGGCCCGCCCGATGCAGGCTGCCTCGAGTTCGTTCTTATGTTCCTGATCTGAGCCCATGGCGGTCACGTGTTGCCCCGGACGCAGCCACGCAGCTTTAACCAGCGGTTCTGAGGAAGGTGTGGTTGTGACAACCACATCAGCCGCGCTGACAGCGTCGGCAGGATCCTGTACCGCAACCACGTCGATACCAAGCCTGTCGCGCGCCTGTGCAGCCGCCTTTTCCGCCTTTTGCGGATCGCGCGCCCAAAGGGTCGCGCGCTCGATCGGCCGAACCAGGCACAGGGCCTGCAATTGCAGCTGGGCCTGCATGCCCGCTCCAATGATGCAAGCCGATCGGGCATTGGCCCGCGACAGGTGACGCGCCGCCACCGCGCCCGCCGCAGCAGTTCTGACATCGGTCAGGTAGCCATTGTCCAACAGCACGGCTTCGACCTGGCCGGTATGAGCGGAAAACAGGACCATCAATCCGGACGTGCTGGGCAAGCCGAGGCCGGGATTGTTAAAAAAGCCCGGCGACATCTTGATCGCGAAGCTGTCAATGCCCGGCACATAAGCCGTTTTCACATCCACCTCGCCATTATGCTCCTTGATGGCCATAGACAGGATGGGCGGCATGACGACCCCGCCGCCCGCAAGGGCAACAAAGCCGCGCTCAACGCAGTCCACTGCCTCTAGATCAAGCGCCACGGCACCGCGCAACTCCGTTTCATTCAGGATCTTGATCTGCCCCATGTCAGGCCGCCTCCTTCGCCACATCCACATCTTCCCCACAGATGATGCGATGATGCTGCCTCATGTCGATATTGCCGCCACTGAGCAACACCACGAGCGGCCCGTTTACCTTGATTTTGCCGGACAACAGCGCCGCAATCCCGACCGCACCGGACCCCTCGATGATCTGACGCTCCTGCCAATAGGCGTGACGAATGCCCGCCGCAATTTCACTTTCATTGACCAGCACGATGTCATCAACCAGGTCCCGGGTCATGGCAAAAGTCCATCGGTTGTCAAGACCGATCCCGCCGCCGAGCGAATCCGCGAGGGTGGGTAATTCCTCCACCTGGATCGGTTTACCTGCCTGCTGGCAGGCATACATGGCTGCGCCGCGCTCCATGGAAACGCCGATGATCCTGATACGCGGGTGCTGAGCTTTCATTGCCGCGGCGACACCGCTGATCAGTCCACCGCCCGAAACCGGCACCAGGACGGTAGCCACGCCCGGCACCTGTTCCAGAAGCTCCAGGCCAACCGTCCCCTGCCCGGCAATGATGTCCGGGTGGTCAAAGGGCGGCACCGTTACCATGCCTTGCTCCGCCACCAGACGGTCGACCTCTTCCTGTGCCTCATCCTGGGAATGGCCAACGATGCGCACTTCAGCACCGTGTGCGCGTATGCCATCGATCTTGGCTTGCGGCACCAGGTCCGACATGCAGATGATGCAAGGCACACCGGCCGCCCGCGCCGCATAGGCAAGACCCCGCCCGTGATTGCCGGTGGACACACCCACAACGCCATGTTTCTTTTGCGCCTCCGACAGGTTCGCCACGGCGTTCGTAGCACCACGCAGTTTGAAACTGCCCGTGATCTGGGTGTGTTCCAGCTTCAGGATGACCGCAGACCCCACCGTTTCGGTGAGGGACTGAGACGGCACAACTGGTGTCTGCCGGATTGCGCCGGCAATGGCGCGCCGCGCTTTCCGGATGTCTTCCGCTTCCACCGTCGAATCTGTATTCAATCCACTCCTCCTGAGCGCGGTTGGACCAACTGACAGTCAAACAGCCGGCCGAAACCGGCCGGATGAAAATCGACGAGGCCGCCAAGTCTGGCAAGTGCCCAGGCACACGCCTGGTTGGACGTGACGACGGGCTTGCCCGTGCGATCCTCGATCCTGTCAATCGCATCGACCGCCGGCAGCGCCGTGCACGAAATGAAAATGGCCTCGGCATCAATCCTATCGACCGCTTCGGCAGCCGCGACAATCGACGGCACGGAAATCCGCGCCATGTCGCGGTCATCCTCGAACCCGAAACACTCCGCACCGGTTACCGGCAATCCGCGATCGGTGAAATGCCTGACCATGGGTTCGGTGGTGCGCTCGAGATAGGGAGTGAGGATGGCGATCCGTTCAACACCCAGCGCCGCAAAGGCCCATCGTGCCGCCAGGGTGGGCGTCACCACCGGCACATCGGGACACGCCCGATGAAGCGCCGAGGCAACGGCATCGTCGCCGATTGAAACCGACGCCGCCGTGCAGCTGTAACAAATGGCACGCAATGTTTCATTCGGAGGCAGCAGGTTGGCTGCATCCGTAAGGCGCGGCGCCATTTTGCGCAGGTTGTCCGGTGTTGTCGGGTTGTCGAACGGCACACGCGTTACATGAATGGAAACGTCCTCAAGCGGCAAAAGCCGGTTCAGATCACCCTCACTTGTCAGATCGGTCGAAAGCACCACCAGGCCGAACCGGACTTCCGCATTGCGGTCGACCATCTCCGCTAGATGTCTCGCGCGTGCGATAGGTGGATGCGCCATGTCCTTGCCTGCCCCTTTCTGTCGGCTGTGATCGGATTCAGACCACGAGAACAGGACAGTTCGCAAGGCTCGTCACCTTGTGGGAGACGCTGCCCAGCAGAAAGCCTTCACCGTCGCCAAGCCCGCGGCTGCCCAGCACGATCAGGTCCGCCTCATGTTCCTTTGCCAGCTTGACGATTGTCCTGGCCGGCTGACCACTTTTAACAAAAGCCCGGACGTGTTCGGCGCCCGCCGCACCGGCAATCTTCTTGGCCTCTTCGGCAATCTGCTTGGCGTTGTCACGCATGGCGTCGTCCAGTGTTTCCGGATCATTCGGCCGCACCATCGACATCGACGCCTCCAGCATCGAGTGGTGGCGAAAAATCGTCACGATATGCAGTGAGCCACCCCAGGTCTGCTGCAGGCCGGCAGCGATTTTAAGTGCAGCGACGGCACCCTCGGAGCCGTCAAACGCGGCTATGATCTGTTTGAACATGGATAGACTCCGAATTCAGCGAAACGCCAGGTCACGCAGGAACAGCGCAATTTGCGGAAAGAAGATCAGTGCGGCGGACACTCCCAGCAGCATCACCGTGAACGGGAAGATGCCACGGATGACCTCCACATAGGGCCGCTTGAAAATGGCAATGGCGGTGAAGATGTCGCAGCCAAACGGTGGCGTTGCCGAACCGATGGCCACCTGCAGGGTAATGATCGTGCCCACCAGTACGGGATCCAGTCCGACAGATTGCACAACCGGTGCAAAAATGGGCACCAGAATGAGGATCACAACGATCGGATCGACAAACATGCAGCCGATGAAAAACGCCACCGAAATGACGGCCAGCACGGCCTTGGGACCCATGTCTGAAACCCCGACGGCGGAGAGAATCTGCTGAGGCACCTGGGCGAAGGAGATGACCCAGGAAAAAGCCGCACCAGCACCAACGAGGATGAACACGACTGCTGTAATCAGGCCGGTCGACAGGGCGATGCGATAGATTTCCGCCGGTTTCAGGGACCGGAAAACGACAAATTCCAGGATTACCGCGTAGAGTACGCAGACGGCGGCAGCTTCGGTGGGGCTGAAGATCCCGCCATAGATGCCACCGACAATGATGACCGGAAAGCCCAAAGGCCAGACTGCACTGCGCACGGCGGCCAGCCGTTCTTTCCAGCTGGCCTTGGGTTCCGTGGGCACACCTTTCGCGGTGGCGTAGATCATGCTGTAGGCCGAAAACAGAACCAAAAGCAGCAGTCCCGGTCCGATGCCGGCGATAAAGAGCTCCGCAATCGACGTGCTGGAAATGACCCCATAGATGATCATGCCGATGGATGGCGGAATGAGGAAGGCGATGTCCGACGCATTGATAATCAACGCCAGAACGAAGGAATCCTTGTAGCCGGCTTTGAGCATGCGCGGCCGCAGCGGCGAGCCGACCGCAACCACTGTCGCCTGTGTTGACCCGGAAACCGCCCCGAATAGAGTACAGGCGGTGGCGGTGCTGACGGCAAGCCCCCCTTTGACGTGACCCACAAAGGTCATCACCATGTCGATCAGCCGGTTGGCCGACTGGCCCTTGGTCATGATATCGGCAGCCAGGATGAACATCGGCACGGCAATCAGCGAGGCCGGCCGGATACCTGCCATCATCTGCTGCACCATGAATTCCATTTTGCTGATGTCGCCGAACATCATCAGGAAGCCGACGAATGTGGCGGCGATCAGCGGGATCATCATCGGGAAACCGAGAAGCAGCAACACCACCATGATGAGAAAGATTGTCAGTGCCATGATCGCTTCCTAGACCTCCAGCTCGTCATCGTCATAGCCCTCGAGGACCTGGGTCGAGAGATAGATGTCCTTTGCGGTGGCATTCTTCACGGCGGTCAGGGCATATTGCAGCCCGGTCATGAAAAAACCGACAGGCACCCATAGAAAGATCCAGTAGATGGGCAGTTGAAGAGCGGGCAGCACGCGGCCCGACGTGGCAACCTTGCCGATGTAAACGATCGAAAAATAGCAAAGCGCAAACATCGCCACGGCCGTTAAGGTGGCGATGAGGATCATCAGGTTTCTGCGCACCGGGGCCGGCAACGCATCATAGATGGCGGACATGCGGATATGGCGCCCCTGCCGGGCGGCATAACTGATGCCGGCAAATGTAATCAGGATGATAAGGATGCGGTTGAGCTCTTCGGAGAAAAACAGACTGTGCTGAAGCGCAAAACGGCCGATCACATTGGCAACGGTGTTCCCCGCCATCAACAGAACGCCGGCGGCCAGCATAACCGCTTCGATCCAGCTGACCAGGCTGTCCACAGTCCCGAGAATGCCCGGCAGTGCCGATTCGTGACCTTTGCTGTTCCCCTCATTGCTCACGGCGTCCCTCCCACATCAGAGCCGAAGCGTGATCCGCAAGCCGCATAGTGCAGCTCTTGGACCACGCGTCGAACTGGCTTGATGTCAGTTTTTGGTGGCGTCCAGATCCGCCTTGAGCTGATCGAGAATGGCCTTGCCGCTTTCACCGGTCATTTCGATGAACTTGGCTTCCACCTCGACGGCCGCCGCTTTGAAGCAGCGCCGTTGCTCTTCATCGAGCACCGTCACTGTCATTTCCGGCTTGGCTTCCATGATCTTTTTGAGTTCCTGCTCCGCCAGACCTTTCTGGTAGTCGACAATGAAGTCGTAAGCAGTGGCAGCCGCGTCTTTGACCACTTTCTTGTCGGCATCGCTCAGACCGTCAAAGAAATCCTTGTTGGCCATCAGCGCGGTGGTGAAGTTGTTGTGCCCGGCATAGGTGATGTGATCCGTCACCTCGTAGATTTTGGTCGAATAAAGGAAGAAGGTGGGATTCTCCTGGCCCTGGATAATATTGGTCTGGAGACCGCCATAGACCTCGCCCCAGGGCAGCGGTGTCGGTGTTGCGCCGAAGGCCTTGTAGGATTCGACCAGCAGCGGGTTGGTCATGACCCGAAACTTGACCTCGTTGAGGTCTTCGCAGCCGTTTACGGGTTCCTTGGTCGTCATGGCCACTTCACCTTCCGGATACATGGAAAGCAGTTCGAGGCCCTGTTTTGCGTAAAGTTCGGCAAAATCCTCGTTGATCGCCTTGCTCTCCTTGTAGAAACGCGCCAGGTGGTCCTGGTCCGTGGGCAGGAGATAGGGAACGAAAAACACCTGGGCTTCCGGAATCAGCGCGCCGGTGAAGCCTGGCGACTGGTTGACAAATTGCAGGATACCGGCTTGCCCCTGCTCCATGATATCGGCTGATTCACCCAACGTGCCGTAAGGGAAGAGCTGGATCGTGTGATCGGAATTCTTCTCGACTTCCTCTTTAAATTTCTGCGCGTAAACACCCTGAACCTCGGTCAGTGACTCTTCGAACGCATATCTCCAGTTAGCAGCTTCGGCGGCTACGACGCCTGAGACAAGGATCGCGGCTGCAGCGGCACCGCTCAGGAAATTACAAAATGTGGATTTCATAAGTGAACTCTCCTCTAGAGATCTGGCGGTTTCAGCCGGCCCTGACAGTTCAGTTCCGACAATCCAGCGGTTGTTGCGTTTCAGGTTTCGGCGTCACCTGGCGCGACGGCGCAAACAGGAACACGCCCCGCTTTGTTATGGTTTCGAGAAACTGAAACAGTGACAATAGAGAGTCAATGTAAATATTAAATCATGACAATTATTTCTCGCGCGATGCCGTTCCGAAGCAGGTCAATGCAGCCGATGAGACATCTTCTAGTAGGCAAGTAGAACCGGTTCGGGCTGGCTGCGCAGCAGGCGGCAAATGATGGTCAAGCCCCTTTCCAGGTCCTGCATCGTTTCGGCTCCGAGGCAGATTCGGATGCCCGGTTCCGCGGAGACCTCGGATACCGCGAAGGAAGAACCCGGCCCGACCGCCACGCCGTTTCGCGAGGCGTGGGCGACAAACCCCTCCTCCGTCCAGGTTGGCGGAAGCGGCAGCCAGATGTGCATGCCGTTTTCACTGCCACAATAAGGAATATCCGAGAAAATGCGCGCGGCGAGCCGGTTGCGACGGCCAAGGGCCTTTCTCTGCCATTCGAGCAGACGCTCCGCCGTTCCATCGGAAATCCATCGCGAACCGATCTCTGCCATCAGGGCAGTTACCATCCAATTTGTGACGAGATGCCGATTGGCGGCAGCGGCCTCGAAGGTTTCGGGCACAACAAGAAATCCGTAGCGCAGCCCCGGCATGATGCATTTTGTCAGGCTGGTGAAGTAAAATGTGCGCTCCGGGGCAAGCGCTGCAATCGGCGGCGGCCTCCTGGTCTGAACTGGACCCCAGGCATCGTTTTCGATGATCTGCACATCTTTTTCACGGGCGATGGCGACCAGTTCCGAACGGCGCTGCTCAGACATGGTGGTCGCCTTCGGTGCAAGCCCTGTGGGCATAACATAGAGCGCCTTTACGGCCTCCCGGTCGCAGACCTGTGCAAGGGCCGACGGTACAATGCCTTCCTCGTCAATGGCCAGTCCGCGCAGGCGCAGACCAAGGTAACGCGCCAGCGGCTTGAGCGTGTGATGCCCGAGTTCCTCGGTTACGACCAGTTCGCCGGGATTGGCGGCCGTCATCAGTGAAATGGTCATCGCCGACGTATTGCCATTGGTTAGCAGCAGGCTCTGGGACTGCATACGCAGCCCGCACAGCCGCAGCCATTTTAATGCCGCCTCACGATATCGGTGCAACAACCGCGACGGGCGGAAGGACGAGATGACGGGGCTCGGCATGTCGGCGCTCAAGGCCGACAGGGCTTCGCTCATCGCTTCCTGGTGCAAGGCCTCGAAAACCGGCTTCAGCATGGAGCAGTCGACAACCTTCCCGCTTTGGCTTTCGGGCAGGAACGGCGTTCTGGTGTCGCTGCGTTCCGATCGGATGAATGTTCCGCGCCCGACTTCGCCGGCGATGAATCCACGCCGGATCAATTCGTCATAGGCGCGGCTGACCGTTTGAACGCTGAGGCCAAGATCATAGGCCAGGTTACGGTGGGTCGGCAGACGGTCGCCGCCGCGCAATTCGCCCTCCTCGATGGCACGGATCACGGTCTCTGCCAGCGAACGGTATGCGGGACGTTTAAGGTCTTCGGGACGAGGCGGCCATATTGTCATGATTTATTGATGGACTTTTTCGAGACAATTGACAAGTTGTTTGTGCTGGCCCAATGATGGTTGCCATGCCTACAGTCAAACTTGACTCGCGCGACATCAAGATCCTGGCTGCCCTTTCCCGTGAAGGCAGGATGTCGAAAGCTGCGTTGGCGCAGAAGGTGAATTTGTCTGCAACCCCCTGTTGGGAGCGGCTCGACCGCCTGGAAAAGGCCGGCGTCATATCGGGCTACGGCGCCAGGATTGAGCTCAAGCGCATCGCATCGCATGTCTCGGTCTTCGTCATGGCGGAACTTGAAAACCACCGTGCGGAGACGTTCCAGAGATTCGAACAGGCAGTGGCGCGTTGCGATGAAATCACCGCCTGCTGGGCGATCGGGGGCGGATTCGACTACCTGCTGCACGTGACGACGCGCGACATTGACAGTTATCAGCGGCTGATCGACACCCTGCTGGAGAGCGGAACCGGCCTTGCGCGCTATTTCAGCTACGTTGTTACCAAGCCGGTCAAGGATTCGCCGATCCCACCATTCGACATCCTGCTGCCATCACTGGCGGAGACGGATTGACGGGAATAGACAGCAATTAAAGACGGTTCATCTGGGCAGTGTCCGCATTCAAAACGAATCCTCTGCAGATCCGGGGCTAGTCTGCGCCAAATTCCTTGAGCGCGAGAAAACCCATGTCGGACACCCTTGCCGAACGCCCCAAGATCCCGTGGAACCTGACCCGTCCCACCCTTTTGCGCAGTTTCGCCTATGTGAACGGGCGCTGGACTGCCGGTAGCAGCAACGAAACTTTTCCTGTCACCAATCCTGCGGACGGTATTCACCTCGGCGATGTTGCATCGCTTGGCACCTCCGACAGCGCAGCAGCCGTTGATGCGGCCGCGGCAAGCTTTGCCCACTGGTCATCCATGTTGCCCCAGCAGCGCGCCGCGCTCCTGCACCGTTGGTTCGAACTGATCGTGGAAAGCCGGGAGGACCTGGCGCGCATCATGACGCTGGAGCAAGGCAAACCGATTTCCGAGGCGCGCGGTGAAATTGACTACGGCGCATCCTTCGTCGAGTTTTTCGCCGAGGAGGCCAAGCGTCCGAATATCGAGGGTGTCACCTCGCATCTGCCGGACGCGGAGGTTGAATTGTGGCGCGAGCCTGTCGGCGTCGCCGCGCTGATCACACCATGGAATTTTCCGTCCGCCATGCTCACGCGCAAGGCTGCAGCCGCACTTGCGGCCGGTTGCACCGTGGTCGCGCATCCATCGAGCGAGACGCCTTATTCGGCGCTCGCACTCGCCGAGCTCGCCGAACGGGCGGGCTTTCCGGCAGGCGTTTTCAATGTGGTGACCGGCTCGGCCTCGATCGTTGTGAAACCTTGGATGTCGGACCCACGCGTGCGTGCGGTTTCGTTCACCGGCTCGACCGGGATCGGCAAACTGCTTTACGCAGAAGCCGCTCAGACCGTGAAACGCATGGTTCTCGAGCTCGGCGGGCATGCGCCCTTTATCGTGTTCAGCGACGCCGATCTCGAACGCGCTGTTGACGAGGCGGTCCAGGCGAAATTCGCGACCTCCGGCCAGGATTGTCTCGGTGCCAATCGTTTCTTTGTCGAGCGGCCGGTCTATGAAAAGTTCTGCGAAATGTTCGCTGAAAGGACAAGGCGTCTGTCCATCGGACCCGGATTGGACAATCCCGACATTGGGCCACTGATGAATGGCAAGGCTTTGGCGAAGCAGGAGGAGCAGGTCGGCGACGCAGTCGCGCGGGGTGCCCGCGTGCTCGCCGGCGGCGACCGGCATGTGGCCGGCGTGCTGTTTTTCGAGCCGACAGTGCTTGCCGATGTGCCGGAGGATGCCTTGATCATGCGTGAAGAGACCTTCGGACCCGTCGCGGCGATTGCACCCTTCGACCATGAGGACGAGGTCCTTCAGCGCGCGAACGACACCGAATACGGCCTTGTCGCCTACCTTCACACCCAGGATCCGCGGCGGATCTACCGCGCCAGCCGGACGCTTCAGTTCGGTATGGTGGCGGTCAACCGCACCAAGGTCACGGGTGCGCCGATACCGTTCGGCGGCATGAAACAATCCGGCCTGGGCCGGGAAGGATCACGCCTTGGCCTCGAGGCGTTCACCGACGTCAAATACGTCTGCCGCGACTGGAGCTGAGTTGGAGTAAACGCAATGCTGAAGAACGATCATCTTGACCAGTGGGACCGTGACCACTTCTTTCATCCTTCCACCCATCTCGGGCAATTTGCCCGCGGCGAAGCGGCCAACAGGATTATCACCGGCGGCGAAGGTGTTTATATCCAGGACCGCAACGGTAAGCGCCTGCTCGATGCCTTCGCCGGGCTCTATTGCGTCAATGTCGGCTACGGACGGCAGGAAATCGCCGATGCGATCGCGGACCAGGCGCGCGAACTGGCCTATTACCATGCCTATGTGGGTCACGGAACGGAAGCGTCGATCACGCTTGCGAAGATGATTGCCGACCGCGCTCCGGCGCATTTGAACCATGTCTATTTCGGACTTTCCGGCTCAGACGCCAACGAAACCAATATCAAGCTTGTCTGGTACTACAACAACATCCTCGGCCGGCCGGAGAAAAAGAAGATCATTTCACGCTGGCGCGGTTATCACGGATCCGGCCTGATGACCGGTTCGCTCACCGGTCTCGAGCTGTTCCACAAGAAGTTCGACCTGCCGCTGGCGCAAGTCGTGCATACCGAAGCACCTTATTTCTTCCGGCGCCCCGACCCTGCGATGTCAGAAGAGAATTTTGTCAATCATTGTGTCGAGGAACTGGAAGCGCTGATCGCGCACGAGGGTGCCGAAACGATTGCAGCCTTTATCGGCGAACCGGTCCTCGGCACGGGCGGCATCGTGCCGCCGCCACAGAGCTATTGGGCGGCGATCCAGTCGGTTCTCAAGGAACACGATATTCTGCTGATTGCCGACGAAGTCGTGACCGGTTTCGGGCGACTGGGAACGATGTTTGGTTCAGTACACTACGGCCTTGAACCCGACATTATCACGATAGCAAAGGGCCTGACCTCAGCCTACGCGCCACTTTCCGGTTCGATTGTGTCCGACACAGTGTGGGAAATCCTGGAGGAAGGAACGGACGAATACGGGCCGATCGGCCATGGCTGGACCTATTCGGCGCATCCGATCGGTGCCGCTGCAGGCATTGCCAATCTCGACCTGATCGACCGGCTCGGATTGGTCACCAACGCCGGCGAGACCGGCGCATATCTGAATGCGGTCATGCGTGAGGCATTGTCCGATCACCCGCATGTCGGCGATGTTCGCGGTGAAGGCATGCTGTGCGCGGTTGAATTCGTCGAAGACAGAACCGAGCACCGTTTCTTCGATCCCGACCGGAAGATCGGCCCGTCGGTGGCCGCCGCCCTGCTCGACCATGGCGTCATTGCACGCGCAATGCCGCAGGGCGACATCCTCGGCTTCGCGCCGCCGCTGTGCCTTAGTCGCGAGGAGGCGGACATAATAGTCGAAAAGACTGTGAATGCGGTCGTGGATGTGTTTGGGGCGGGGTAGCGCGTTATCGGGTGCGTTGCGTGTAGTGACGCTCCAGCCCCTGCTGTGGCTCCGCGCGTTCATCGCCAAAAACACCAAATCATTAGTGTTTTTTAGTGCTTCGCACCACCGCTCCTCACTCCCACTCGATGGTCAATTGGGCGGTTATATAATTGATATCAAACCAAATTTACCTGCGGCAATTCGCGCATACCGTCAGAAATACCGTCAATAACCTAAGCTCCTGAAATTGCTTTATTTGTTCCTATCTCCCACAGAAAAAAACCGTGGATAGTCGCCAAGCGCACGAAACAAAAATCTTGCCAACCGCGAGCCTGTGTGGGGACTGGAGAAGTCATTGGTACTCTGATGCGATGCGGTTTGACCCGGTTTTTTCACACCGCAACCATAACGAGTTTCGCTGATCCAGCGGCCGTGCTACTTCCCGACAACAAAGTTCGCGGGGCGAATTCACTGGCATTTTCGTTCATTTGATTTAGTTACACCTACTTTATTGCCTTAAATCATTTGATCAGATGCGTCACATGCGCTTTTGGACAGGAGATCCCAATGAAGCAGAAACGCATATTTCGTTCTGTCAATTTTGACAGCGATACCCCCTCCCGGATTCCGACATTGTTCTCAGCGAGCGAACAGGCCGAAAAATTCCTGGCAAACGTCAAGTCCTCGGGCGAGAAAGTGCGCCTTGTGCTGGAACTTGATGGAGACACGGTCTCTGCAAATCTGGAGGGCAGCGATGGTATGCTGTCGTTGGCAGACGAGCTCAAGCTACAGTTTCGCTCAGGCCTGATTGCAGATGGCTACAACATCCGCAAAGTGGATTTTTCAAAGATCCATGGCGTTGCCGGCAACGACCTCAACAAGCTGGCCGATGCGCTTGAATTGAAGACTGGCGACAGTGTCCTGGACCTTATGTGCGGTTACGGAGCAGTCAGCACCCATATACTTGAATATGCGAGCGCCGCCGGCATCGGAATACAACTCAGTATGTGCGATCTCCACAAGGTCCAGCTTGACCGCGTTGCCGACGACGTGCGCCGGCAGGCGGCGGACGTGACGGTCGGCGACGCGCGCGATTTGCCGTATGCTGACCGACAGTTCGACGCCGTTGTGATCAAGATGGGACTTCACGAAGTTCCGCAAATCGACCAGCCTCTGGTCTTCCAGCAGGTGGCTCGTGTTCTGAAGCCAGGTGGCCGTTTTGTGATCTGGGAAGTTATGCCGGACACCGGCCCGCAACAGGACGCCTTCTCCGAGCAGATGCAGAAGAAAAACGATCTCGCCGGATACGAGTCGATTGTTGTTGATCGCTATTTCACCAGGGGCGAACAGATGCCTTGGCTCTTTGAAGAAGCCGGGTTTGTAGATGTCAAGCAAGTGTTCGAAGCGAATTTTCACCAGAGCACGCTGGGGCGCCTCGACAGTGAACTTGGCGGCGACCGGCACAAGCTTGACGCGCTGAACGCGTTTGTCCGCAGATGCACACCCGAGAGTATCCGCGCAGAAGTCGACTACAAGGATGAAGGCGACAGCATCTCAATGAAAGTCCCAAACCGCATTTTTCGTGCCGTCAAACCGGAGTGAGACCTCGTGCCCAGTTTGAAAGTTTTCATAAACGCCCAGAAGCCGGTTTCCAATGCCGATCTGGACGTTCTCAACGACGTCGTCATCAACGGCCTTAAAGCGCACGGTGAACATGCTGTGGTTGCCGTCATTCCAGACGCGAGGGTCAATCTTTCCGGTTGCTATGTTGAACTGACGTGCCGGCACAAGGCCGAAAGGACACCGATGATGTTGCAGGCGCTGGCAGAAACCCTCGATGTGACCACCAGAAAGTGCTTTGACCTCGACGACCCTGTCCGAGTGCGCATAATCATGGTCGAGGAAAACCTGCTCGGCGCGGTCAATTGATGGCCAGCCGGCTGCCAGGGTTATCGAGTGGACCGCCTTCCGGCCCAAAGGGGAGTGCGTTGCACAGGCGCTTGGCGCCAACCCGATCAAGCGCACCCGGTCTTTCAGCAGGCGGTCGTATTGCCGCGTTGTTGCGGGCACAAGGGCTGTCTTCAACCCGGCTGCTCCGGCACCGAAATTTCGGTGTCGGATACCAAAAAAAAGCTGAGTCCCAAGGCTACCAGGAGCAGAGCGCCGCAGACGGCGAAAACGACCGGTATGCTGAGGCCTGCCGTTATCAGTGCGCTGGAAGCTGCAACGCCGATGGTTGAACCCAGCATCCGGATCGTGACCATCGTACCGCTGAGCTGACCCTGTTCGCTGTCCGGTGCCGCGTTGACAGCGATGCGCCGCGAGGGGCCTGCAATGCAGACCATCGACATGCCCCAAAGAAGCAGCGGAGCGACAAGCAGCCAATAGGACTTGAAGGGCAGCAGTAGGGCCAAAAGCAGTGTTGCAAAAGCTGCTCCGCTGCTGCCGGCAATCACGATGCGGCGTGAACCGATCCTGTCTGCCAGCCTGCCAACCGGCGTGGAGATGATCGGGAAGGCGGCAACGGCCGGGATGGTGGCCAGACCGGCCTGGACGACCGAGTATCCCATCCGGTTCTGCAGGTAGATCGGGAAGAACACTGCCATGACGATCAAGGCGTACTGGAAGATCATGAAGACCGCGCAGGCGCTGGTAAAACTGCGGACCCGCAGGAGAAGCACATCGATAAGGGGGTTGTTCCTGACGCTTCTCGAACTGGTCGAAGACCAACAGGCTCGCCGCGCCGACAGCTGCGCTGCCAATGATCGTAAGGCTCAGCCAACCGAGAGTGGATCCCTGCATCAAGGCATAGACCAGCCCCGTCAGACCGATCAACAAAAACACGACACCGATCCCGTCGCCGCCTTGACCGGATGAGCGCTCGCGGGGCTCCCTCCAGACGGCATAGGCGATCGCGCCGACAATGATGACGATCGGAATGTTCAGCCAGAATGTTTAGCGCCAGGAAATGCAATGAGTCACGACACCACCGACCAACGGCCCGACCGCCAGAGCCACCGTGGCCATGGCCGCGTAAATCCCGATGCCCAGACCGCGCCTTTCCGGCGGGAAGGCAACGTTCGCTCCGGCTTGCGACAAGGCGAACAGCAGCGCCGCCCGGACGCCCTGCAACGCTCTCATGGCAATCAAGAAGAAGGCGCTCTCGGCGAATCCCGCAAGCAGCGAGGCAATCGAGAACACAATGATGGCTGTCACCAGCACGGGGCGCAGTCCGAAGAGATCGACGCATTTGCCTCCAAGTGCCGCCAGGCAGGTCAAGGTCAGGAAATAGGCGTTGACGATCCAGTGTGTTGCGCTCTCAGAGAGATTCAGCAACGTTCGGATGGAGGGCAAGGCGACCCCAAGGACCGTCTCGTCCAGCAAAACGAGGCCGGAAAGCACACCCATGGAACAGATTGTCCAAAGGCTCCGCGCGGTCGCGGAGACCGGTTGCATATACGAAGACCTCCAACAAACGGCAGTTCGGGTCAGACTATGCGCTTTGACCTTTCGTCTGCCAGTATTTTTCCAGCGAACCGGAAAAAACAGCGGCAGGGGGCAAACCGAAGAGAAGTGCGATCGGCAGGTCTGGGCCGATTGCCGCCCAGGTCAAAGCGATGCAGAACAAGGTCAATCCGAGCGCTTTGGGCTCATGGATGTACCTGTTCCACGGCATCGGGGTTTTGGGTTGATGAACCGGCCAAACAGTTCAGCACCTTTCTTCCCCGGAGGTGACCGAGGTAGAGCTCAACCCCGGCGACATCCCGGCCAGAGATTGGCACGAACGCCACATCCGGCTGCGCATGCGCACCCCTACTCCCACTCGATGGTGCCCGGCGGTTTTGATGTGACGTCGTAGACGACGCGGTTGATGCCGCGCACCTCGTTGATGATGCGGGTGGCGGCGCGGCCGAGGAACTCCATGTCGAAATGATAAAAATCGGCCGTCATGCCGTCGACGGAGGTGACGGCGCGCAGGGCGCAGACGAATTCGTAGGTGCGGCCGTCGCCCATCACACCGACCGTCTGCACCGGCAGCAGCACCGCGAAGGCCTGCCAGATCGAATCGTATAGACCGGCATTGCGGATCTCGTCGAGATAGATGGCATCAGCTTCACGCAGTATGTCGAGTTTCTCGCGGGTGACGCCGCCCGGGCAACGGATGGCCAGGCCCGGGCCCGGAAACGGATGCCGGCCGATGAAACTGTCGGGCAGGCCGAGTTCGCGGCCGAGCACCCGTACCTCGTCCTTGAACAGTTCGCGCAGCGGTTCGACCAGACGCATGTTCATGTGTTCCGGCAGACCGCCGACATTGTGGTGCGACTTGATGGTGACGGACGGGCCGCCGGTGAAGGAAACGCTTTCGATGACGTCCGGATAGAGGGTGCCCTGGGCGAGAAACTCGGCGCCGCCGATCCTGTTCGCCTCCGCCTCGAACACGTCGATGAACAGGCGGCCGATGATCTTACGTTTGGCTTCCGGATCGGACTCACCTTCGAGCGCCGTCAGGAAGGTCTGCGCCGCATCCACATGGACCAGAGGAATGTTGTAATGCTCGCGGAACATCGCCACCACCTCGGCGGCCTCGTTCTTGCGCATCAGCCCGTGGTCAACCAGGATGCAAGTCAGCCGCTCGCCGATCGCCTCGTGAATGAGCAGCGCCGCGACGGAGGAATCGACACCGCCGGAGAGCGCGCAAACGACCCTGCCCTCGCCGACCTGTTGGCGAATCGCGGCGATCGCCTGATCCTTGTAGGCGGCCATGGTCCAATCGCCGCCGAGGCCGGCGATGTGATGGACGAAGTTGGCGAGCAGCCGGGCGCCGTCCGGCGTGTGCACCACCTCCGGATGGAACTGGACGGCGTAGAAGCCGCGATCCTCGTCGGCGATCGCCGCAAAAGGCGCGCCGCTGGAAGTGCCGACCACCTGGAAACCCGCCGGCAGTTCGGTCACCCGGTCGCCGTGGCTCATCCAGACCTGGTGCCGCGTGCCAGGCGCCCAGACGCTCTCGAAAAGCGCACAATCGCGCTGGACCTCGAGGAAGGCGCGGCCGAACTCGCGGTGATGCCCACCCTCTACCTTGCCGCCGAGCTGCGCACACATGATCTGTTCGCCGTAGCAGATGCCGAGCACCGGGATGCCGGCCTCGAAAACGGCCTGTGGCGCGCGCGGCGAGCCGATATCGGTGGTCGAAGCCGGCCCGCCGGACAGGATCACCGCTTTCGGCCGCATGCGCCCGAAGGCCGCTTCGGCCGACTGGAACGGCACGATTTCGCAGTAGACGCCGGCCTCGCGCACCCGCCTGGCAATCAGCTGGGTGACCTGCGAACCGAAATCGATGATCAGGACGGTGTCGGGATGGGCGTTCATGTAAGGCGTTTAGTGATTCCCTTGCTGCAGTGCAAGCAATCGACGCCCATCAGTCGAAAAGCTCACCGTTTTCCAGAGCCTGTTCCAATCGGTCGACGGCGGCGGCCAGGTTTTCGTCGACAATATGGAGGTATTCCAGCCAGTCGTCGACATGGCGCAGTTCCTGCTTGCCGTCCGAGATGCCGCGCAGGCCGATCTTCGGCACGTCGAAATGATGACAGGCGCGCAGCACCGCAAAGGATTCCATATCGACCATCTGTGCTGGAATGTCGTCATAGGCGCTGCCCGACACGATATTGGCACCCGTCGACAGGCTGGCCCCCGGGATGCCCGGCACCCGGACAGGCAACTCGATGGTGTGCGGCAGATCAAGAAAGGGGGTGATGCCCTTTTCGAAGCCCAGCGCCGAGGCGTCCATGTCCCGATACGATACCGACGTCGCCTGGAACACTTCAGTCTGCTCGAGTTCGCGCGAACCGGCCGATCCAAGCGATACGACGAGATCGGGATCGACGCCGGCGGATCGCGCGCTGCCCAGCGCCGCGGTGATCTTGACGGCCGCTTCCACCGGGCCGACCCCGGTGATGAGCGGCTTGATGCGGGTTTTCAGCGCCGGGCCGTATTCCTGTTCGGTGGCCATCACGTAGAGCACCCTGTGGCCGGCGACGGTTTTCAGAAGGTCGATCATCCCTCGATGCCCTCCCGACCGATCACCGCCATCAGCGTGCCGGTCATCGTTGCGATCCTTTTTTCCCGGCCGTCGACGCCGACCGCGAAAGCCTGGCCGTCGGCGACTGTAATGGTGCGGCCCGGCTTGGTCACCTCAGCCCGGAACAGAAAGCGCTCGCCGGCCGCCGGCGACAGCAGGTTGATCTTGAACTCGATGGTCAGCACCGCCGCGTCGGCCGGCATCAACGTAAACGCGGCGTAGCCACAGGCCGAGTCGAGCGCCGTCGAGATGATCCCGGCATGCATGAAACCATGCTGCTGGGTCCACTCTTCGTGAAACGGCATTTCCATTTCGACGCTGCCGGCGGCCACCCGGTTGAGTTTCATGCCCAAGGTCTTCATCACTGTCTGACGCTCGAAACTGGCGTTTGCACGGCTTTGGAAATCTGAGTTTTTCGGAATAAATTCAGGCATTTGCCAGACTCATTGATTGCGTTGCATAACGGCGAAGAAGAAGCCGTCCGTAGCGGTCGAAGCCGGTGTCATGGTGATCGTCTTCATATCGGCCGACCAGGGTTGCGGCTTGGCCTCGCCATACAGGTCCTGCCAGACCTCGCCGGCCGAAACCAGTTCGAAATTTCCATCATCCTCGCAAAAACCGTAAATCTGCGCCTCATTCTCCTGGGGCAGCACCGTGCAGGTGATGTAGACGAGGAATCCGCCCGGACGCACATAGGCGGCGGCACCGGCCAACGCCTCCTGCTGCTGGGTGATTCGCTCCTCGAGGCTGCCGGGTGTGAGCTTCCATTTGGTGTCGGGCCGGCGTCGCCAGGTGCCGGTGCCGGTGCAAGGCGCATCGACGACCACCCGATCCATGCGTTCGACAAGCGCGCCCAGATCGTCATCGGTGTCATGCACCTGGACATTGCGTGTGCCGGCCCGTTTGAGGCGCTCGTAGATCGGCGAGAGGCGGCGGCGATCGACGTCATAGGCGTGGATCTGCCCGGTGTTGTCCATCGCCGCACTCAGGGCAAGGGCCTTGCCGCCGGCCCCGGCACAATAGTCGAGGATCTGCTCACCCGGGCGCGCGAAGATCAATTCCGAGACAACCTGGCTGCCCTCGTCCTGGATCTCGAACCATCCCTTGGCGAACGCCGGCTCGGCGGTGACGTTGGGCAGGCGTGAAGGTCCCTGCCCTGCGGCGATGCGTAGACCGTGGCTGGCGATGACCGTCGGAGTCGCACCGGTTCGATCCAACGCCTTTTGCACCTTGTCACGGTCGGCCTTCAGCGTATTAACCCGCATGTCGAGTGGCGGTCTTTCATTGAGCGCCGCGGCTTCCGCGATCCAGTCATCGCCGAAATTTTCTTCGAACGCGAACTGGATCCATTCGGGAATATCGGCCTGGACATAGGCCGGGGCATCGGACAGGCGGCGACTGGCAAACGCCTTGACCTGTGTGTCGGGCAAGGCGGCCGGCGCGAATCGGTCATCCTTCAATTGTGCGCCCAAACGCTGCGGATCGAGACCCCATTGGCGCAGGATGACGGCATACACCATGGCCTGGGCGCTATCGTCATCCATCAGGTAGGCGTGCGACTGCTTCAGCCGCAGGGCGTCATACACGATGTTGCCGATGACACCGCGGTCGCCGGAACCGGCGAAACGGTGCGAGACGCCCCAATCCTTCAGCGCCTCGTTGACCGGGCGCTTGTGTCGCTCGACGCTGTCGAGCACTTCAATGGCCGCCGCCATCCGACCGCCCAGTCGCATATCCTGTCCCTTTTGTTCAAAATCCGCCGCGGCCTGCCGCGTGGCGTCGCAACGGGATAGCGCGAGCCGGCCGCAAAGGAAAGCCTTGGCGTCAAAGCCCGCGGGTAAGAGCCGGATGTGTCTGTCAGATCAGCTTCCAAGCCAGCCACAGCCACAACAGGGCGTTGACCACGTAACCGATGGTGAACAACGGGCTGCGATAGCGGATCTCGTTGCTCGTCGTGTGCACCCAGCAATGGGCGATGCGGCTAAGCACGAACAGCCAGGCCAAAACGATGACGCCGTCATTGACCCCGTTGAGCATGTAGAGCACCACGCACACCACATAGAACAGAATCGGCAGTTCGAACTGGTTTTCCAGGTTGCGGATGATGGTGGCGCTCGGCTCCGGTTCGACCAGTGGTACCTTAAAGGCAGATGCCTTGACGGAACCGCTTTTGACGGCCGCGCGGCGGCGGGTCGACATGACGGCATAGATGACATAGATCAGCGCCGTCTGAACGATCAGCGGCCAGAAAATCGCGGTGTTGGTCATGGCACTCCCCGAATGGTGACGACATCAGGACGCTATAGCCTGTCCGGGCTAAATGGAACCGTTCTGCAGCTGCACTTTTGCACCGAAGGCGGGCTCACAACGCCGGCGGGTTGACGGCCGCCCGCAACGTGTCGTCAGGGTCGAATGGCGTTACCTCGCTTGAGCACGACTCTGACGCAGAAGGCATCACCCGGCTGAACGCCCGCAGCGACGATGCCGAGCTTCTCCGGTTCCGGATGCTGACCAAAGTCGTCCTGAAGGCCTCGTCAAGCGGGCCTTCAAGGTCGCCCGCCTGGTGCCGCCACACCGGCGCGTCGCGCCCGTATCGGCCGCCTGACAAACGAGCAGATATTGGTGCTGCAAGAAAAAAAGCAAGGTCAGAAGCGACGGCGCCAGAACCGCTTGGCGTATACGCACGTATAGGTACTGGATATTATGACACACTATCCTATGTATGGAGGTCCAAGGCCAAAGCGAAATGGCAGGCGACCTGCAACCGGTCCGTGATCGCATTCTCGCTTGCCCCCGTGCAGCAATGGTCCGACAGACGGCGAGAGCCGCTGTACAGAGGCCATAAGCGCACTCGGATTTTAAGAGAGCCAGCAAACGGTCGTTGAAATCCTGGCCTGACTCATTTGCGTGTGTGTCGAGCAACAGGCAGCCGCCACCTGGATGGCGGCCTGATGCACATTTGTTCAGTTCCCGGTGCGGTGTTCTCCTCCCAAGCACCGGAACAGGACGGCGACGGGTTTCCTCCCATCTCGTCGTCGTCCGAACCAGTCTCTGACGTCTCTCTCTCGTCCCCATCCCAGAGAGCGTCAGGTGCGGCGGGCAAAGGTTACCCTCCCGCCGTGGGTGACGGCGGCGTTCCCCCCTCCAGTCCGCCGTCACCCGCTTTGCTAACGCATCCCTACATCGAACCCGGATAGTTGGGGCTTTCGCGGGTGATCGCCACGTCGTGGGCGTGGCTTTCGCGCTGGCCGGCGCCCGAAATGCGCAGAAAGCGGGCCTTTTCGTGGAGCTCAACGAGATTGGCGGCGCCGACATAGCCCATCGCCGCCTTGAGGCCGCCGCCAAGTTGGTGGAGCACGGCCGAGACCGGCCCCTTGTAGGGGACCTGGCCCTCGACGCCTTCCGGCACCAGCTTCAGGGTGTCGCGCACCTCGGCCTGGAAATAGCGATCGGCCGAACCGCGGGCCATGGCGCCGACCGAACCCATGCCCCGGTAGGATTTGAAGGAGCGGCCCTTGTAGAGGTAAACCTCGCCCGGGCTCTCTTCAGTGCCGGCGAGCAGCGAGCCGATCATCACGGCGGATGCGCCCGCGGCGATCGCCTTGGCCATGTCGCCCGAATATTTGATGCCGCCGTCGGCGATCACCGGAATCCCGTTGGCGCCGGCCACTTCCACGGCACTCATGATCGCTGAGAGTTGCGGCACGCCGACGCCGGCGACGACGCGGGTGGTGCAAATCGATCCGGGACCGATGCCGACCTTGATGGAATCCGCCCCGGCATCGATCAGCGCTCGGGCGCCATCCGCGGTGGCGACGTTGCCGGCCATGATGCGCACGGAGTTCGACAGCTTCTTGACCCGGCTCACCGCGTCCAGCACCCGCTGCGAATGGCCATGGGCCGTGTCGACCACCAGCAGGTCGATGCCGGCATCGATCAGCCTTTCGGCCCGTTCGTGTCCGTCCTCGCCGACCGTGGTCGCGGCGGCAACCCGCAGGCGCCCGTGCATGTCTTTGGCGGCGTTGGGATTGAGCTGCGACTTTTCGATATCCTTCACGGTGATCAGCCCGACGCAATGACCCTCCGGATCGACCACCAGCAGTTTCTCTATGCGATGCTGGTGCAGCAGCTTCTTGGCCTCGTGCTGATCGACGCTCTCGCTGACCGTCACCAGTCCCTCGGCAGTCATCAATTCATGGATCTTCTGGCTGGTATCGGAGGCAAAACGCACGTCGCGGTTGGTCAGGATGCCGACCAGCCGGCCGGTGCCGCCGAGACCACCATTGCCGCCGTTCTCGACCACAGGAATGCCGGAAATGCCATGTGTCTTCATCAACGTCAACGCATCGGCGAGCGTCGCATCCGGACCGATCGTCACCGGGTTGACGACCATGCCCGATTCGAATTTTTTGACCTGGCGCACCTGCTCAGCCTGCTCCTCGGGGCTCAGGTTACGGTGGATGACACCGATACCGCCGGCCTGCGCCATGGCGATGGCGAGGCGCGCCTCCGTCACCGTATCCATCGCTGAGGAAATGATCGGCAGGGTGAGGTCGATGCCATCGGCAATGCGCGTGGCTATGTCGACCTGCCCCGGCATCACGGTAGAGTGGCCGGGCTGCAACAGGACGTCGTCAAAGGTGAGGGCCTCGAGCCCGGTCGCCGAATCGATAATCTGCGCCATTGCCAATCTCCGGTTAAAAAAAGGGCCTCGGATCGCCGCCGTACGGCTCCGCTGCTCGTATTCCTGCTACCTTCAGAAGTTGGCAATGGCTGGTACCATGGTTGCCACGCGAAGGAAACAGAAAAGAGTTAGAGCAACGGGCGCATATATGGCATCGTTTGATGGCGGAAAATCGGTTCACTCGGCAAGGCGCGTCGTGCAGCGCGATATGGTGTATCGGGCAAGCGTCGCAACGCAGCCGATGGGCCGATTTACCGCCACCCTGGCGAGACCTATCGAGTCGAAAATGCTGCAGTGATTGGGCCGGGCGATTTTGCCCCCTGGCGTCGTTGGCTCGCGCTTGTGGTGGGGTGGCACCACGGCGCGCAACCCGCCTAGCCAGAGACCAAAATCGCTCGGTCAAACGATGCCATATTTGCGCCCGTTGCTCTAAAGCTACGACGTCACGATTCGTCGTCCGACCGGCCCTTGAAGTCCTTGGCCAGCAGATACATCTCGACTGACTCGGCACGCGAGGCCGGCGGCTTGATGTGGATCACCGAAGCGAAGTTCTGTTTCAGCATTGTGAGCAACGCCGCTTCGGTGCCGCCCTGGAAGGTCTTTGCCAGGAAATGACCGCCGCGGTTGAGCACCTCAACGGCGAAATAGGCGGCGACCTCGCACAAATGCATGGTGCGCAGGTGGTCGGTCTTGCGATGCCCGGTCGTCGGGGCGGCCATGTCCGACAGAACCAGGTCGGGTGAGCCACCGCAGGCCTCGATCAACGCGGCCGGCGCGGCATCGTCGAGAAAGTCCATCTGCAGGAACAGCACACCGGGAATCGGGTCCATTTCCAGGAAATCGATGGCCGCCACCTTCGGATCCTCGTCGGTCGAGCCGGTTGCCTTGGCGGCAATCTGCGACCAGCCGCCGGGGGCCGAGCCAAGGTCGACGATACGGCGGGCGCCGCGCAGAATGTGATGCTTCTGGTCGATTTCCAGCAGCTTGAAGGCGGCGCGCGACCGAAACCCTTCGCGCTGCGCGCGTTGCACATAGGGATCGTTGAGGTGGCGCTCCAGCCAGCGCCGCGATGAGGCCTTGATCTTGCCGCGCTTGCGGATTTTTTGTCCAAGCTTGCGGCCCGTCCGGTTGCCGCCGGTGGGTCGGGTCATCGACCGGAGTCCCGCCTGTCCCGGGGTTTGGGATTGCGCTTGTAGAAGGGTCGCCTGCCCCGCCCGCGGCGCCAGACTCCGTCAGCCGCCATCATTTCCGTCAGCAGACCCTCGCGCAAGCCGCGGTCGGCTACACGCAGGCGCTCGGAGGGCCAGCGAAGACGGATCGCTTCCAAAATCGCACAGCCGGCGAGCACCAGATCGGCACGGTCGGAGCCGATGCACGGATTGGAGGAGCGCGCCTGAAAATCCCACGAGAGCAGTTTTTGGGTCATCAGGTCGACCTCGCTACTGGACAGCCAGAGACCGTCGACGCGGCGCCGGTCGTAGCGCGGCAAGTCGAGATGCACGCCGGCCAGAGTGGTCACGGTTCCGGAGGTGCCGAGCAGATGAAACGTATCACCCGCACCGTTGCCGCAGCCGGGCAGGTCCGGACAGGGAAAATCGGCCAGGAGATCGGCGACCTCCTCGACCATATCGCCGAAGATACGACGGGTGACATCGCGCCCGCCATGGCGCTCCGACAGGGTCACCACACCGACCGGCAGCGAAGTCCAAGCGCTGATATGGTTGGCCAGCCGGTTGGAGCGGCTGCCGGACAGATCGATTGCGGCGATTTCCGAGGAGCCACCGCCGATATCGAACAGCACCACACCATCGGTTTCGCGTTCGACCAGCGACGAACAGCCAGACACAGCGAGCCGTGCCTCGGTCTCCCGGTCGACGATCTCCAGTTCGAGCCCGGTCTCGGCCTTGACCCGGTCAAGAAATGTGGCGCCGTTGCTGGCCGACCGGCAGGCTTCCGTGGCGATCAGACGATGCCGCCGGATCGTCTTGCTGGCCAGCTTGCCGGCACAGATCTTGAGGGCATCGATTGCCCGGTCCATGGCCGCGTCCGAAAGCCGGCCGGAACTGCTGAGACCCTCGCCCAACCGGACAATGCGCGAAAACGCATCGATCACACGAAACTGCCCGGGTCGCGTCGGTATGGCGACGAGCAGCCGACAGTTGTTGGTGCCGAGATCAAGGGCGGCGTAGACCGGCGCCATGCCGCGGTCGCGTCGCGGCTTGCCGCCATATGGGTGCTGCGGCCTTGGCGCCGGGTTGCCGTTTGGACGGGCATGCCGGTCCCGGTCCGGCGTCGTTCCGTGTCCGTTGTCTTGCGAAGCTCCGTTCGGTGCCGCAGCGCCATGGTCAACGCTGCCGTCCGCAGCGGCCGTGTTCGGGTGCGAGCGTGCGTTTGGAGCAGCACCGGCGCTGTTGCGCCGCCGTTTGGATCGGCGGCGGCGGCGCTTGCCCTTGGATTTGATTTGGGTTGCGGTCCCCGTTTCGCCTGCGGGCGGCTGACCGGCAGGATCCTGATTTTCGGAGCGCCGGGTGTCGATCCCTGTGGGATCTTCGTACCCGTTGAAAGCCGGTGCCTGAGCAGAATTCGGCTCTGGTGCACCCTTGGCGAACCGGTCATCCCGCGACCGCGGCGACGCCCCCGCTCCGGCTTCGAGCGCCCCGTTTATCGGCGTATTTCCGCCGCTCTCGGGGTCTTTCACGTCAACTTCCTGTGGCACCGCGCATGCTTTACAGGCTGCTGCTGGCACCTATCGAACCTTGTTGCTGAAACTGTATCAGCGCGTTGGTTATTCGACAAACTGTTTTTCTGAAGTGAACCGGTCAGCTTCAGGGGCGTACGTGTCGGAACGTCGTTCAGCACCGTGCTGGAGCGATCATCCGACGCGCCAAGGAACGATCTTCCGGCCGGTGTTCGCCGACAAGCGGCGGTCGTGCCACCGGTTTGCATCGCCCATACCGGTCAAGTAAAACCGGACGAACCGCGTCGGATGGGGGGCAACAATCGTGGCACGGATTGCACTTCTCTTCGTCGTTTTCATCGACATTCTCGGCCAAGGCCTGCTGCTACCCATTCTGAGCTCGCTGTTGCTCGATCCGTCGCAGGACTTTCTTGCCGAGGGCGTTTCTCAGGCCGGCCGGGAACTGCGCTATGGCATCGTGCTCGGCCTGTTCTATCTCGCCTGGTTCTTCGGTGCCGCGTTCATCTCCAAACTGTCCGACTATATCGGGCGCAAGATCGCCGTGCTCATCTGTCTGTTCGGGGCGTTTGTCGGCTATGCGCTGACGGCGGTGGCAATCGACAATGGCAGCCTTGTCCTGTTGATTGTCGCCCGCTTCATCGGCGGCTTCACCGCAGGAAACCAGCCGATCGCCCAGGCGGCGCTGGTCGATCAGGCGGCGGACGAGCAGCAGAAGGCGCAATTCATGGGACAGCTGGTGGCCTCGGTGGCCCTCGGGCTGATCGCCGGACCGCTTCTCACCGCCAGCCTGAGCAGCAAGGCGCTGGTGGGCGACGCCGCATCTCTCACGCTGCCGATCTTTGCCGCCATGTTCCTGGTGACCGTCAACGTTGTGCTGATCGTCGTCTATTTTCGCGAAACGCTGGAGGCCCGCCGCAAAATCGATTTCGGATTGAGCGAGGTGTTTCTGACCCTGCTGCGCATCAGACATCATCCGGTGACGCTGCGACTGGCTCCGGTGTTTTTCTTCGCCGTCATGGGCTTCAACGGCTTCTTTATCTTCCTCAATGATTTCCTGATCGACCGGTTTCGTTTCGATACGGTCCAGAACAGCATCGTGATGATCGTGCTGGGGGCGACGATGGGCTCGATCAGCCTGTTTCTTGTCGGACCGGTGTTCGCCCGTTTCCGGCAGGTCAATATTCTGGTGGTGACGGTGATCATCATGGCCGTATTCATCACCGCCTATGTCATCAATCCGGTCGCCTGGCTTGCCTACGTGCTTGTCATTCCGATCATCGCGGCGTTCGGCATTACCTATCCCACCCTGTTATCGATGTTCTCGGCCAGTGTCGATGCGACGCGGCAGGGCTGGGTGATGGGCGTCTGTGTCGCGCTCTTCACAATCGGTTCGGGTTCGGTGTCGATCGTCGGCGGATCGGCCATGGCCATCAATCCGGGCCTGCCGCTCTATATCGGGATCGGCAGCTGCCTTCTGGCGCTGGTGCTGATCGCCATCCTGTGGCGTGGCAATCCGGAGGTGCAGAAGCTCGATCCGCACGCGGTGGAGACGTGATCCGACGGAGACACACGCGGCAAAACCAAGGTTCGGTATGCCCCGACCTCTTACGAAACGAGCGCCGAAAATGGCGCGATCGGTGCGTTGGCCATAGAACAGCGATCGTTCAGCAGGTCGGCTACCCACACACAACACTCCGGACAATGTGACTGCGGTCATCGCCTGAGTTTCGGCAGGCTTGATCGATGTGGCGAATGTGATACAAGGCGGGCTCCGACTGCGCCAGAATTGGGGAATAGGTTAACGGTAGACCCGCGGACTCTGACTCCGTTAGTCCCGGTTCGAATCCGGGTTCCCCAGCCATTGTTTTCCTTAGCGCCCCGCTACGCTCCGATTGCGGTGAAGCCGTTCGAACACCGATTCAACTGCATTGATCTCGGCTCGGCTTCCCGATCGCTTGGCCATCTCAAGAGAAGAGAACAGCATATTGTTTGCTTGGTCATTCAGACCTCGCATATGCAATACCTCGGCGTAGCGGATCAGTGAGCCATTCATGCGCAGATACATCTCGTTTCGCTTGGTGATCGTCAGGTTTCGCGAAAGTAATTGGCCGGCAAGTGTGGTCTCGCCATCGTTGATCATAAGTTCCGCTCGCACATGGTCAACGTCGACCCGCAACGACGGCATTTCCATCGTGTCAGCATAATCGCCAACCATCTTGAGTTCAGCCATAATCTGGCGGACCTGAGGACGGGTGCCCTTGTGGCGATCTTCAGCGATTTCATTGCGTATCATGGCCAGCCTGACACGTTTTTGGACATCCTCATGCCCACCAGCTTCGGCGAAGGCCAGCGCGTTTTCAAAATGCCTGTTTGCCGCTTTGAAGTCCTTTTGCGCCCTTTCAAGATCACCAGCGTGCCGGCTGAATGTCGCACACGCCCGTGTGTCACCATAGACTGACAGTACTCTGATAGCCTTTGCATATTGCTGGCTCGCCTTGTCTGGGTTGCCCATCAAGTGGTCGACGAGACCCAAATAGCCGTGAGCCAAGTGCCAGACCCTTCCTTCATAGGGGCCGCTTTGAGACTCGCTTGCGCATATCTCCGAAAGCCGCTTTCGAGCTGCTGTAAGCTTGCCTCGTTCCAGCTGTGCTATGGCAAGATTGATTGAAATCCTGTTGTGATGCGCACCACCGTTCATAAGCCCTTCGACGCGGCGATTGATCGAGATCGCCTGACGTAGCAAAGAGACGGCATCGGACAGATTGCCCTGAACTAGATTGACGACGCCGCACTCGTTGTACAACCAAACGACTTCGTCGACATAGAATGCGTTGATGTGTTGATGGTGCTCAGAATAGGGGTCGTAGTCCCGGATTGCCAAAGTATCATCGCGGTCGAGAAGCTCATAAGCCTTGCGAATAAGCCATCGAACCTGGACCCGGTATTCTTCGAAATAGCCACGGCGCGACGCATCCGGTTCGCCTAGCTGTGTGTAATCCTCGAACCGCGATACCGTTGCAATTGAGAAGGACGAACGAACCACGCCGAGCGCGGCCCGGAGCGCCTGAATTTGAGTGCTTCTTGGCGCTTTGGCGTAGTGCCAGTTTTCAGCTCCGGGCATCGCCGCACGATGGTCCGGATACTGAGACATACTGGCAACTAGTGAACCAAGAAACGTATAAGCCTCCTGGTTGAGCCTGGGCACGTCTGCCGGCATTGATGCAAAAAGAGAAGGCGCAAAGCTGTTGATTTGGCTTGTGTCGCGGGGACCGCTACCCATCTTTCGCGTAACGTGGCGCTGCATCAGCCGGTGCAGCGCATATCGGTATTCCTGCTGGGGCTTGTAGTCTTCGCCATAATAGTCGGCTATCTTCTTTTCGGTACCTTCCTTGCTCTTAAGTCGTTCGTACCGTTCATTGAGGCGAGGATGAGGCTGCAACCTGAAGACAAGACCGCGTTCGCATAACTCGGTCAGCGCTTCTATAATACGCTCTCGCCTTTCTCTATCGTTATCGATGTATGTGTTTTCGAAATAGTGGCGGATTTCCGGAGTCTGGACCAGAACATCCGCGCTGCAGGGTCCGGCGAACACGGCCAAATGGCGAAGGAGGCACAAGTGAAGGCGAACGTCATCAGACGGGTTACCGACATGGTCAAAGGCCTCGTACGCGTCCAACACATCGGAAAGGACGATTTCCTCGCGCTTTTGCTCGCTTACCGTTTTGATGTGGTCAACGGTACTGCGAATGAAGTCTTCGGCAGCCTCATATGCTTCTTTGATCGTATTCTTGCTAAGCGCAACGCGCTGAGCGCAAGCAAGCAAAATAGTCAGGCAATAGCGGTTGTTGGCCAATAGAGCTCTGATGTCGCGCCATTCGCGTCTGGCCCGGCTTGGTTTGGCGCTGAGTTCATCTTCGACTTCATACCGCCGAAGTAAAACCTGCCGGGCAAAAACCACAAGCTCTTTGTTCGGGACTTCAGGCAGGTCCGGTTCTTCTCCACTCGCATTTGGAGGCGGCAGTGTATCGCCCTTCTTGCCAATCTCATCGAACAGTTCGGCCAGCTCTTCTGCTGCCTTACGCTCACCCGGATGTCGTTCTGAATACCGGCCGTTGGCGGCTGGCTCTGGACCTTTGTATCTGGTCGCTGCTCTCAAGAAGGCTTCTGCCACCCTTTGATCTCGAAGATCGGATTTTTCCCGGTAGCCCGCGGCAGGTGGGACATTGCAATCCACGGAGCTCTCATCTGACGCGCGAAAGATCCTTTTTTTTTCCTTTGGCGAGAGTTTGAATGGCTTGAACTGCTCTTGCTGGTCCTCTTTGCGTAAAGCCTCCTCTGGGGGTGTGACGTGGTCATCACGATCGGCAAATCCGAAAAACAGAACGGCCGCGAGCGGCAGGTAGTTGTCAACCAGCAAATGCTCCGGCTTGACCGTTCTTGCAAAATGCACATAGGCGACATTACCGGATCCATATCGTTTTGGGTCGATCCACTTTTGCTCAGCCCCTCTCGGTGCTCCCGCAAGAGGTTCGGGCTCCATTCCTTGAAAATCAATATTGAGCCGCTCCATCCGGCGCATAATGTTTTGCAGCCCACGAGGATTGATGTCGGGTCGAACAGTAGGCACGAAGAGAAGCAATTGCTCGCCCCTGTCGTTGTTTGCTTTTTGCTCTGACTCGAATGCGACCTCGCGATAGCTCCGCAGAAAAGGCGTATCATTCGAGATCACTTCTGAAACCGTCGTTTCATCGACAACGAGAACAACATCAATAGGCCAATCTTGGCTTTCTTCGCCGGTGAGCATGCGCAAGACGGATTCGATCTCGCGGTTCTTGGCGACGCCGCCATGGTAGTGCATCAGCTCTACCGCACTGATGCAGACCAGAAGTCGAACCGGCCGTTTTGAGCGCAATGCACGCGCACAGAAGAGACGGAAAGCCGCCCGCAGACGCCGAAGGCGGGAAAGACCGTGCATGTTTCCGCGCAGCGTCTTTAACTCCTCACCAGACTCATCGTCGGTTCGGGCTGGGTTGGAAGCCAGCCCATTAGCCGTAACGATCTCCGCTGCGCTCCAAACAGCTTTCTCGAGCATGTCAAAGGTAGACGAAATCTCGCTTGAGAAACTCAGATTGATATAACATGCCGCAGCGTACTGAGGCTTTTGCCTGGCACACCACCAGTTCGCCTTGATGTAGTTTGCCAGCCCGCGCTTGGTTGCTAGCGTAGAGGTAAAAATGCCCTTTCCTGCACCCCTATGGGCCATGACGATATGCAGGCGCCGCTCGCGCGCGTTCGCCGTGGCACTTTTGTCAAGCTGGGTCCGGGCACGGGTTGCGTCGATGAAGGTGTCAAACGGAATAACGCCCGTGTCGCAGCCTTTGTCGGGCTTGGCACGCCAATTCAGCCCCGCTTGGCTTGGCTCGTCTTCGACATGGGTGACCGTGTTGTCCAGCTCATGACGAATGAAGCGCGTTGGCAATCCAATCGTGCCCGAGAAAATGCCGACGGCAGATTCACCCAGTCGTTTTCGGAAGGCTGGAAACCGAACGGGCGGGCCCGCCTGCCAGAGATGCCACCACTCGTCCCGCTCATACTCAAGCTCATCGAGGGCAATGCACATCGTGGACGTCAGAATTGATGTTTTGACGCCTTCAATCGCAATCTTGCGCGCCTCCAATTCCGCCTGGCAAACCTTGCATTTGCCCTCAAATGGAACAGGCGTCATGCAAACCGCCACCAACTGGGGAATGAACTCGCATTCAAACGACATCGCACTCTTGTGGGCACCAATGCGCTTCGAAAGAGCGTCGTCATTGTTTGGATCGGCTGACGTAAACAGGCAATCGCGCAGGTTAAAGTCGGTTTTCAGTTTTCCCTCTTCGATAACCGGTATCGCGATCCCACCCTCTTCGCGAGTGCGCGCTTCTCTGTAAAAGAGGAGATCGAGAACCGGTATCTCCTCTTCGTTCGACCCACCGTCATCGAATGTCACCTTGCCAAGGCTCTCTACAAGCCGTGTGATAAGTCTATCTCGATCACCGAGCTCAGCCGCGCGTTTTTTCAGCTCCTCGAGTTGAGCGGCGCGTGTCAACTCCGCGTCGAGTTCAGTCGCACGCTTTGTCACCTTATTGAGCTTGGTCTCGCGCTTTTTTGCCCCCTCCTTGAGCGTGGTAAGCTCGTCCAGGTCGCGTTTCAGCTTCAATTGGTCATTGTTGATGCTTTCAAGTGCACCGAGCAGGGACATGATTCTGTGGAGCCAATCAGTCTTGTGGAAACGGCGCGGCCCACCATTCGTCTTGTCAAATCGGACCCATGCATCGCCATAAAAGATCGTATGCGCACCATAACGAACAAATCGTGTTGAGGCCTGCTGGGCCCGCTTGGCAGCATTGTCCATTCCCGGTGACAGAGCGATCGCGGTGCGGCCGAGTGCGCGATCCCGGTTTGACATGAATTCGCGGAAGGGACGCAGCAGATCAGCCTCATTCATGCCAAGGCCGAGGAACAAAATGGGGTTGGCCGAGAAAGCAACACGGATGCTTTCATCGATCGTTTCCCGATACCGGTCATTGCGCAGATAAAGGTTCATGTAGTCGCGCTCGGTAATCACCAGATCGGATGATTTGTCGGCCCGTCCATGCAGATGGTAAACGGCGGCATCGCCGTTGTCGTGATCGACGGAAAATGACAGCAGTTCAGGCGCGCGCTTTGGGTCGAAGGTGTCGTCGCGCAAGAAACCACCGAGCGGGTCGACCGGATAGTTCTTGTGGTGCTGTCGGCGGATCTCCAGCGGCTCGACACTATGGTCGAGTTTCTTGTCCGAGAACTGCGTGTAACCACGATCGCGAAAATATCGCTCGATCTCGAAATCGTAATTGGTTGTCAGATAGTGCCTGATGCCAAGCGTGATAACTGTTTTGGCCAGTGGATCCAGTTCGTCATCGATCAGGCTGCGGCGGGATTTGAAGTCGTGCTGCCTGACAGGTTCAGGCGCCAGATCTTTAAGGGCTTCAACGGGAAAGCACTCGTCAATTTTTTTCTTGTCGGCAGTTCCGAACAGCAGCTTGAGCACCATAGCCAGCGTGTAACGGCGAGTCGGCGACACAAACCCACGTTTTATGCCAAGCTTCTTCTTAGCGTTTTTCTCCAACTCGTTCGTGATGTTTTGGATGACGGGCGTCCAATGCGCGAACTCGGATCCAAGTTCACGCTCCTTCACCAAGTTTTTGTAGTACGTGGTTCGGAAATAGCCGAGCGCCCAATAGCGATCAGGATCTTCACGAATGCCGTTGATGTTGCGCTGAAGATTGCTGTCGCTTGCGCCAGCGCCTTCTTTGCGGATTCTCCCCACAACTGCCGGCAAGTCGTCTATACAATCGGTTCCGTCGTCGGGAATCAGACCCTTCTCGATCAACCCCTCCGCATGTGCGCACTCATCGACCAGAAACCGCTTGGCAAATTCCGACACGTTTAGCCGCGTCCTTGGATCGTCGATTTGGGTCTTGAGTTTTGTCCAGCACGTTTTAAAAGGTTGCACCAGATCATCTAGTTCTTCCGGACTGTTGTACTTACTTATACTTGTAACAAAGTCATCATAGACCTCAGCCGGTGCCCTCGCGTGGGGAAGATCCGCATTGAAACCGAACTTCATTCGATCTTCCGGCACGCCTTGCTTCGATGCATCAACAAACAGGTCAGACGTCACCAGAAGCATTTCCTGCAGTTTCGAAGCGACTTCGAAGACGATAGGCATTTCCTTGCTAAGAAACGGATCGTCAGGCGCACACATCTGGTCCATCGTCTCTTTGAGACGCTGGACCTCCCGCTTGTAGTAATCGATCTCGCGCCTGCGTGTGCGCAGGTAGTCGATCATGATCTTGGTTTTACGGGCGTTGTCGCGGTCGGAATCTGCGAGCGTCGCTGTTTCGGTCACGATGATCGCGTCAAGCAGATTTAGCGATGCCTCCGCGCATTGCATGAACGCATCGCCCAGCGCCTTGATGTTCCCGGTCTGCTTGGAAAGCCATTCCTCCCAGGACAATCGGCCATAGGCAATCGGCACACCCGACCCGACGAAAGCAACGAGGTTGCGCCTGTTCAGCGCCTGGAAAAGCAGTTGCTTCGCGCGCGCTTCAATCCTGTCTTTGTCAAGTGTTTCGTCAATGGAGTGCAGAGTATAGGGCCACTGACGCAGTTCATCCTCACGTTTGTCGTACGCCCTTCTCCAAGCTTCGTCTTCAAATGCCAATTGAAACGCCTTTTTCCCAGGAAAGAACGCTAGTGAATTTGGGGTAAAGACTCAATGTTGAATTCTTGTGTCAGTGCATGTTCTTGAATTTTTCTTCACCGACATGAACGACCAATTGACGGTCTTCGGGTAGATCGGACAGTGTAAAGCGTGTCATGGCCCGACTTCGCGAAGACATCTTCACGATCTGCTCCATGGAGCGCGCACCATGGACATAGCTGTTGCAGCCCAAGAAGGCATCAATGACAGCGCCTTCAATCTGGGCGACTTTGTCTTGATCTATGATACTTGGCATGTGCTCTTCCAAATAGAAACGCAAAAGGATCGCACGACGCAGAAGATGCGTGTCCCGTTCGCTCGTATCTATGCCTCCGATATTCAAGTATCCGCGCAAGCGCGAACTAAAGTCCGGGATCTTCAGCTGCCGGTTGCGTTCATTTAACTCTGCCTCATTCTGGGCGTTCTCCTCGGTCTGACCGGTGAACTCTTCAAAGGTCTGGCTTGTGCCGCCGGCGAACACGAAAATGCCGCGGCCGGTCGGATGGATCCTTGAACCTTGCCGGAATTTTCCATCTTGCATAGGCGCCAGAAAACTGGCCACCAGCTTGCGCCCTTCGGTGTCAAATTCATCAAAGAAGCACAGGGGAACTTTTCCCGTAAGATTGTAATCGCGGATTTCATGGAAGAAGCCTGGCAGGTCCTGAGCCGTTGCCTCGGAGAGATTGAACTCGCAAATAGGCACTTCGTCTTCGTCAACCAGCTGTTTGACGCTGAACGACTTGCCTGCACCTGGTGCACCAAAAACTGCAATTGACAGCGGAACAGTCTCGTTGTGGTTACTCAGATAGTTGGAGATCAATCTGCTGATCGCTCTTAGGGACTCGATCTCGGATCGATCGACAGCCGTTAGCTTTCCGAACTTGCCGACGGGATAGGCATTCAACGCACCCAAGCCCTTGCGTATGATGTCTTTCGCCAATCGTTCTGGACCGCCGTCGTCATACATCTCTTCTATTAAATGGGATGCCGGGCGGCGCTCGTATGAATTGACTATGATATCTTCGAGCGGTTGCCACCAATAATCGTAGGTGAAAACGGGCAAGCAATCACACTTTGACTCCTCAGGTTCTGAATGCACAGACTCTGGGCGATTAGGTACTAGATGCTTAAGCTCTGGATGCCTAAGCTGACCGAGACCGCCGTCATCGGTGCCCTCGATCTGCATCGGCTTAACTGCAAAGGCCCTGAGTCCGGTAAGCGCACGCGTGCTTGCCTCGCGGAGCGAGGCGTGGTTCAAATTGGCACCACCTTCCAGCATTTCTTTGCACAGATAGGCGGTGAAACAGTTCATTTTACCGACCAGCGTTCCTGCGTTGAGCGCTGTTGTCATCCCCTCGTGTCGAGGTGGGCAAAATGCGATCGACCATTCGACCCGGTCGTTTGCCTTTTGAAGGCAGACCGCGCCTTCAACATCAAACACAACGATAAGGTGGCAGCCCGGTTCAAGCAGAGCTTGCATCTGCTCGCTTTCGGCTACCGCCTTGGCGATGTCATCGATGACGGCATCCCAAGAAAGGCAATGATTGATTTCAACATCGCTCGCACGAAGGTCGTCGGCACTTACGACGACGACGTGCGGCACATCCTTGTTTTTCTCGGCCGACTCCTTGAATGACTGCCAGACGCATCCTTTCAGCAGCGGCAAGTGCATCTTCACCAACACGAACTTTGGCTGCCCACCCGCCAAGGGAGGCTTAGTGATATGTGAAAAGGCCTTATGGACCAGTTCCTGGGCAGCCGGTTGTCGCAACTCATCGCCGGCATCATTTAGAATGATGGCGTTGTAATGCTGTCCATCGGGAATGTCCTGCTCAATGAAGTAGTTCGATTCTTCCAGGACCGGATGCGGTCCTATTCCTTGATATGACCGGGCTGACTGATCGGCCGCGGTCGTGTTGGTGATGTCCTGATAGCCGTTGAGTTGATCGATGCGTACGTCTTTGTGGTCAGCTTTAACTGGGCGCTTGGGACGACGGACGTATGGATCTTTTTTGTCCTTTCTTTTGTGCTCGACATACATGAGCGTTGCAAACGATCCGAGCCGCGATACGGTCTTTTCATCCCGCCGATTGGGACCGAACATGTCGACCTCCAGACCAAGCTCGCTGAGAAAGTCTCGCGCCATGTGCACGCCACCTGGAAGCATCCAGCTGGCCCATTGAGTGTGGCGCCACCAATCCCGATCGTCGTCACCCGATTCCGGTTTTCGTCTAGGCGCGTCGTGCAAAACAAAGAAGTCGATACTTGTATCGCCGATCAAAAGAACTCTTTTCTTTGGTTTTGTTGTCACCTTTCCCTCCACCAGTATGTGCAATTGCTGCCATGATTTGGACGCAAAGGAAAGCCGCCAAACCTAAGGCTTGGCCGATAGACTGTCTCGTCAAGCATCCAATTTTCAACTCAATGGTGCCGTGCGCACAATCGGCATCGCCCGGGCTCGAACCAGGATCGGTATGGTCAATCTCGTCTACAATCTCACACGCTTCGTCTGGTACGAGGGGAAAAATGCGCCCGCATGATCGCGAGGCAGGGCGGTGCTGCCGCTGCGATGCTGAACACGGGGCTCGGTTCAAGCCCCGACGACTGAAATGCAGGCTCGACACCCCACATCATGCTCTGTCGAAATCAACAGCTTGCCTATGGCTATGCGATCTGGCGGTAAATCGAGGTGTCCATCAGTATTCCGCAGCCATCGGCACCAAAGGCCCGCACAATCGCGGCATGGGTATCTGGACCGTACCGCCTTCTTCCAGCTTCAGTTTTATATATTTCGTTTCTACGTAGTATATTCAGCTTGTGATGCGGTTGATCAACTTTATGATTTAGTTTGTTGATTGCCTTACCCAAGCATTCAGATGGGTGACGCTCCGAGAACCTTTTCTCTTTATATGGGTTCTCACCCGACAATCCATCTTTGTCGGATAGGTTCTCATCCGGGAACGCATTACTCCTCGGCTCGACACCGATTCCTGCGGCGTCTTATTTCGCCTTGTACACAACGCGAAAACCCTTTTTACGCCCATCCGTCTCGTGGCGTTGCCCTTTTAGATAGTCAATACGCATAAGGTCAGAAACCCCGCTATTGAGGCTACTTGGATCGCAGCCAACGCGGCTGGCCAACTTTTTCTGGCCGGCCCACTGGCTTTTGTGGACATTCAGATTGGCGCAAATGACCACATCACCCGGCTCAAGTTGTCGGCGCCAGTTGTGTTCGACATAGATATCGAAGCTGTCGGCGTTCCTGGCGCCGTCCAGCTCGCAAGGAGCTACCCTCCATAGGCGACCGAGGGCAACCACGTTGTCAGCTCCGGGAACTGGAAAACAACAAAAAGCCCAAGTAGTTGCAAGATCACAAAGGGAATCACCCCTCTGTAGATATGACCAAGGTTGACGCCGGGCGGACAGACGCCCTTGAGGTAGAACAGCGCGAATCCGACCGGTGGTGTCAAGAACGACGTCTGCAACGTGACCGCTACCAGAATTGCGAACCAGACGACCGAAGGATCGCGAACCTGATCGTATCCGGGCACCGCAAGCTCAAGTGCCAAAATGATCGGCAGCATCAGCGGCATAATGATGATGGTGATCTCGATCCAGTCGAGCAAGAATCCCAGCAGGAAAACGATGAACAGGATGAAGGCCACCGTCAAATACGGATCGTCGAAAGCCGAGAGAACCAGATTCTCAACGATCTCATCTCCGCCATAACGCCTGAGCACCAGGGCAAAGAAGTTCGCTGCCAGGAAGATCCCCACAATGTAACCGGTTGTGTTCAGGGTGGAGCGGCTGACATCAGCCAGAACTTTGACGTTCAAACGGCCGCTGGCCAGGGCCAGGATCGTCGCCCCCATGGCGCCCAGGCCCGAGGCTTCGGTCGGCGTTGCAAAGCCCGCGAAAATGGAGCCGAGCACCAGCAGGATCAAAAGCATGGGCGGGATGACCGACAGCAGGACTTCCTGAATGTCGGCCCAAGTGACTTCGTCAGGCCTCTCCGGCGGTGGCATCGACTTGGGATTGATAAGCCCGTAGAAGACGATGAAGACGATATAGAGCGCGCCGAGGATGAGCCCCGGGAAGAGCGCCCCCATGAACAAGTCGCCCAGACTGATTGCCAACTGATCCGACATGATGACCAGCATGATCGACGGCGGAATCAGAATGCCGAGCGTCCCGGCGGACGCGATGGTGCCTGTTGCGATCTGTTTGGAGTAGTCCTGCTTCATCATCGCCGGCAGTGCCATCACACCGAGAAGCGTGACCGAAGCGCCGATGACGCCGGTGGATGCGGCCAGAATGATGCCGATCAGCAAAACCGTCAGCGACAGGCCGCCGCGCAGCGACCCGAAAAGTTTTTGCATCGAGTGCATCATGCGCTGGGCAACGCCGGACTGATCCAGCATCAGGCCCATGAAGATGAACATCGGCAACGCGACGAGGACCGGGTTCTTGACGATATTGCCGAAAATGCGCCCGGACAGCGCCTGCAGCCGCTGGTAACTTATGCCGGTTCGGTCGAACTCGATGACATCGCGGAAGAAGGACCGGTTCGGGTCGAGCAGGAACTCGGCCAGCAAGACGAAGGCGAGACTGACCCCGACAAGCGCCATGGCGACGGGGATGCCGCGAAACAGCATCCAGATGAAGACGGCGAACATCGCCATGACGGCGATTTCGTTCAAGGTGAGGAACTGACCTACAAATTCGAGCATGTGTCCGACCTCACCGGTCGCTGCGGGTGCGGTCAAAGAACCGTGCCGCAAAGATCACCACAAAGGTCAGAACCAGTGTGATCATGATCGTGTATTTGATGTCGTAGTTGCCGATCTCGAATTCATCGAAGATCGGATAGCGCCCGACGTCGCGTGCGGTTGTCTCGGCCGGGCTGGTCAGCCAGATGCTCCACCAGAGAACGTAGTAGACCAGGAGATTGACCAAGAACATGGTGGTCGGCAACGCCCACAGCAACTGCTTCCAGAGCACGGGCCGGGTCAACCTGGACAGATAACGAACATAGACCGCCCAAGCAGCAATCCCGATGATCAGGAAGGCCGCATTCATAAACGTTTTGAGTATCCAGAGGTTGTGCAATCCGTTGGGACTGTCCGAGCCTTCATCCGCCCTGATCGACGCCAAGGCGTAGTCCAATGACACGTCCCAGCAGAGGATAACAAACGGCAGGAACAGCCAGGTAAGCGCGAATATGCTGGTTCTGAGTTTCTTTTCTTTGGAGAAATTTTCGAACAGGATGTCGACACGGATGTGGCTGTCCGTCGTCACGGCGTAGGCAATTCCGATAAGAACCGCGGCACCGTAGAGCCACCATTGCAAATCGTCCATCCACGCCTGGTTGCCGGGTCCGATCTCCGACCGGCCAAGCGTGCGCAGCACAACCTGTGTGCAAATCACCACCATCAGTAGGGGGAACAGCCAGGCAAAGAAGTTGCCAATATGTATGATGAACCGGTCCCCTCGGTTCTGCTGGTCTCGGTCGACAGCGCCCGGATCTGTGATCGCGACGCTTCCGTCGGCTGTGACTACCTCTTCAGGCTTTTCCATACGCGGCCCTCCCGTGCCAACGATTCGCAGCGGCCGGACCGCGGCACCTCGCGAAGGACCGAGGCGGGATCGCCTCGGTCCGTTTTATGGGTCGATCGGCTTAAACAGCCGACATCAAGCATTGCACGTTAGTTGCGCGGACGCGGCAAGTAGATGTTGTCGTTCCACACCTTATAGCCCGTGCGGAACTCCTGCAGGTCGTCCCAGACTTCCTGGAAAAAGGCGTCTTCGGCTGCCATTTCACTGGCAACCTCGACCCAGGCTTCTTCAAATGCCGCCAGCATCTCGGGCGACCACTGTCTGATGTTCACGCCGCGATTTTCGACATTGTCCTGCATCGCTTCGAAGTTCGTGGCCTCGCCTTCAGCGAAGTTGTCGGTGATGTTGGCCATGCAGGCTATTTCGATCTGGTTCTGCGAGATTTCTTCAAGATCGTCCCACCGATCCTTATTGATCAGCAGTTCGAACATCGTGGCGGGCTGATGCCAACCGGGGAAGTAGTTGTACTTCGCGATGTTGTAGAAGCCGAGGCGCGCGTCGATCCGCGGCATCGAGAACTCGGTCGCGTCAATCGCGCCGCGCTCAAGCGCCGGGAAGATGTCGCCACCGGCCAGAAGCGATGTCGAAACGCCAAGCTTCTGCATGACTTCGGCACCGAGACCGAAGAAGCGCATATTCAGCCCTTCCAGATCTTCAAGCCCGGTGATCTCGTTCTTGAACCAGCCGGAGGTCTCGGGGGCGATGATCCCGCATGGAATGACATGCACGTTGTAACCGTTGTCATCATACATGCGCTGGAACAGCTCGCGTCCGTCATCATAAAGCATCCAGGCCAGGAATTCCCCGGCTTCCGGACCGAAGGGTACTGCGGCAAACAGTGAGGCCGCCGGAATCTTGCCCTGCCAGTAACCCGACGTGGTGTAGGCAGCATCAACGGATCCGTTCGACACGGCATCCAGGGCTTCCAGCGCAGGTACCAATTCACCGGGATCAAACTGCTCGAATTCAACCTCGGTCGAGATCGAGTTGATCTTCTCCGTGAAATTGACCGCGGCCGTGCCGAGGATCGGCAAGTTTTTCCCGAAGGCCGAGGTCATTTCGAAGGTTTCCTGCGCGCTGGCTGCGCCAGTCACCGCTATGCTGGCCGCAGCAGCGACGGCGATTTTACGAAGTATCATGTAGTTCCTCCTGGTTAGACTTTGGGCCGTTACAAAGCCCCGATTTTGAAGCTGTGTATAGGCTTCAAACCTCTTTGCCTGTCGCGCCGCGTTGCGCGCCCCGACAGCGTTCTGAATTGCCGTATCCGTGATTTCATCGAAATCGCAGGTTGCGCCTCGACAACTGATCCAAACTCGTAATCCCCATAAGCTTCATGTCGCGCTCGATTTCCGTGCGCAGATTACCAAGCGCGCGTTCGACACCGGCCTGTCCGGCCGCTGACAGTGCATATAGATAGAGCCGCCCGCCTGAACAGGCCTTCGCTCCAACTGACAAGGCCTTGAGCACATGGGTTCCTCGCTGAATGCCGCCTTCGCAGATCACGTCTATCTTGTCGCCCACGGCGTCCACGATTTCTGCGAGTTGGTCAAAGGGTGCACGCGATCCATCAAGCTGACGCCCGCCGTGGTTCGAGACCATGATGCCGGTGCAGCCGATATCGACGGCCCGCTTGGCATCCTCGACACTCATCACGCCCTTAAGCGCAAACTGCCCATCCCATTTGGCGCAGAGTTCCTCGGCATCTTTCCAGTTCATCTGCTGGTCGAGCATCGTCGAGAAGTAATTGCCGACGGACACGGCAAGGTTCGTACCCTGATCGACGTGCCCCGACAGATGAGGCATGTCGAATTTTTCCTTGGTATAGAAGTTCCACGCCCACATTGGGTGCATCGCGAAACTCAGGACAGAGGCCGGCGTCAGCTTAGGCGGCGAGGTGAACCCGGTGCGCAAGTCGCGCTCTCGGTTTCCGCCGGTGATCGTGTCTACCGTCAGTGCCATGACGTTGAATTTTGCCGCCTTGGCGCGCTCCAGCAGCGCATCGTTCAGCCCGCGATCCTTGTGGAAGTAGAACTGGAACATCTTCGGGCCGGGCGCGATCGCCGCAATCTCCTCGACCGCGACGGTGGCCAGCGATGACACGCCGAACATGGTGCCGTACTTTGTGGCCGCTTTCGCCACGGCCCGCTCGCCCTCGTGATGAAAGAGCCGCTGCAAGGCGGTGGGCGCGCAATAGATCGGCATGTCGAGCTTTTGCCCCATGATCTCGACGCTCATATCGATGGTCTCGACACCGGCCAGGACATTTGGGACCAGATCGCATGTGTCGAAGCTCTCGGTGTTCCGCCGATAGGTCAGCTCGTCATCGGCAGCGCCATCGATGTAGTGAAAGATGGGGCTCGGCAAGCGGCGTTTTGCGAGCGCACGGAAGTCGCCGAAGTTATGGCAGGATTGAACTCCCACGATGCCCTCCCTGGTTGTCGTTGGCTGTCGCTCGTCAAAGGTGTACGATCTGTGCGCCGTCGGCCTCCGCGGCCTTCGCCGCCACTTGCGCCACTGCGAGGTCCTGCAACCCGACGCCGGTGCCATCGTAAAGGGTGATCTCCTCGGCAGACCTGCGCCCGGCATGTGTTTCGTTGATGACAGCCCCAATCGGTGTGATGTCAGCCTCTGTTATCAGGCCCGAGCCGATTGCATGCTGCGCCTCGCCGATGCTGACGGACTGTGCCAGCTCGTCGGTGAACACGGCGGCCTTCGCCAAAATGGTCGCATCAACTTCCTGCTTGCCCCTGGTGTCGGTGCCCATGCAGGCGATGTGCGTACCCGGCGTGATCCAATCGGCCACAAGCAGCGGCTCAAACGCCGATGTGATGGTGATGATGACATCGGCCTGAGCACCGACCTCTTGGGCAGATACGGTTTCAAAGGGCAGGCCGATTTCTTCGGCCACCGCCGCCAGTTTCGGCAGCATGTCAACGTGCGGGTTCCAGGCAACAACCCTCTCGAAGTCACGTTGCTCTGCGGCGGCGCGCAACTGAAACTGTGCCTGGTGGCCGGCGCCGATCATCCCCAGGACGCGGGCGTCCTTGCGGGCCAGATGCGCAATCGAGACCGATGACGAGGCCGCCGTACGCACCGCCGTCAGATAGTTTCCGGCGACAAGCGCCTTGAGTTGTCCGGTGTCCGGGTTGAACAAAAAGACTGTCGATTGATGGTTGGTCAGACCCTTTTCCGCATTGCCCGGCCAATAGCCGCCGGATTTCACACCCAGCGCCAGCCCGGCCCGATCGAAGCCCGACTTGAAGCCATAAAGAGCGTCGGCATGGCCAATGGCTTCCCGGACCACGGGGAAGTTGTAGGCATCGCCCCGCGCCATCGCGCCAAAGACGGCCTCAACAGCATCGAACGCCTCCTGGCGCCCGACGAGGCGCTGACACTCCTCCTCGGTTACGACGACAATTCCCGCTTGCATGCTCGTATCGGTGTTGGGCGTCTTCAACATATATCTCTCCCTGATCCCCCTTTGTGGACCGCATGAATTCGGCATATGGGTCCGTGCGGCAGGTCCTGTCGCACGGAATTGTGTCAGTAGGCCTTGCCGCGGGCAGACACCGGCCAGATCGTCTCGACCTTGCCTCCCCGCACACCCACGTACCAATCGTGGACGTTGCAGGTCGGATCGCAATGACCCGGAACCAAGCGCAGCTTGTCGTTGACCTTCAACAGCCCGTCCGGGTCAGCGATCACGCCGTGCTCGTCGGAACACTTCACGTATTCGACGTCGTCGCGGCCAAATATTACGGGAAGGCCCGAGTCGACCGATTGCGCCTTCAGACCGGCATCACAGATCGCCTTGTCGGCTTTCGCATGCGACATCACCGAGGTGAGGATGAACAGCGCATTCTCCCACTCGCCCTGGTCGATCCGGTTGCCGTCCTTGTCGAGGATGCGGCCATAATCGGCGTCCATGAAGGCGTACGAGCCGCACTGAAGCTCGTTGTAAACCCCGGATGTGCCCTCGAAATAATAGCTGCCCGTTCCACCACCGCCGACGATGTCGCATTCCAGCCCTGCACCCTTCAGACCTCGAACCGCGTCCATAACCATCGCCACCGCAATGTCGATCTTCGCCTTGCGTTCGTCATAGCTTTCGAGGTGCTGCATGGCGCCCTGATAGGCTTGGATACCGGCGAATTTCAGTCCGTCTGCCGCATCGATGGCCGCGGCAATCTCCAGAACCTGGGCTGTTGTCGTCACGCCGCAACGGCCCGCGCCACAGTCGATCTCGACCAGGCATTCAATGGTTGTGCCGTGCCTGACAGCCGCTTCGGACAGATCCGCGACGTTCGCCGTGTCATCCACACAGCAGATCGTTCGCGCACCCAGCTTCGGCAACCGTGCCAGCCGATCGATCTTGGCGGGATCACGCACCTGGTTCGAGACCAGAACATCCTTGATACCGCCACGGGCAAAGACCTCGGCTTCGGAGACTTTCTGGCAACAGACGCCACATGCACCGCCGAGGCGTTCCTGCAAAAGGGCGATATCAACGGATTTGTGCATTTTGCCGTGCACGCGATGGCGCATGCCGTGATCTTTCGCCCAGTCGCCCATCTTCTTGATGTTGCGCTCAAGCGCGTCGAGATCGAGCACCAGGCACGGGGTCTGAATCTCGCTTTCGTCCATGCCCGGAGCTGCCGGGACATCGAAGCCAACGTCGAGGTCGTTTATGTTGATCGGAGCGTTCATGTCGGGGTCTCCTGGCTAGTGTTCGATCCAGGGCAGCTTGTCCAAATCAACATTGCCGCCGGTGATGATGACGCCGACACGTTTGCCGGCGAATATGTCGGGGTTGTTCAAGATGATGGCCAGCGGCACAGCGCAGCTGGGCTCAATCACGATCCTGAGCCTCTGCCAGCTCAGCTTCATTGCGTCGATGATTTCTTGCTCGCTGGCGGTCAGAATATCCGTCACGTGGTTCGACACGAAGTGCCAGGTCAGGTCTTTCAACGGAACCTTAAGTCCGTCCGCGATTGTGACCGGTGCATCGTCGGCGATGATGTGGCCTGCCTCCAGCGACCGCTTCGCGTCGTCCGCCTGCTCCGGCTCGGCTGCATAGATCTTCACATTCGGCATAGTCGACGACACAGTCAGGCAAGTGCCGGAGATCATTCCGCCACCACCAATGGGGGCCACGAGAATATCCAGATCCTCGACCTGTTCCAGAAACTCCTTCGAACAGGTGGCCTGACCGGCGATCACACGCGGGTCGTTATAGGGGTGCACGAAATCACCGCCCGTCTCGGCCTGCACCTTTGCGAAGGTTTCTTCCCGGCTGGAGGTCGAGGGCTCGCATTCGGTAATTTTGCCACCATAGGCAATCACCGCGTCCTTCTTTGCCTGCGGTGCCGTATGCGGCATCACCACGTTGCAGGGAATGCCGCGTCGTCTAGCAGCATAGGACAAACACAGCGCATGGTTGCCAGAACTGTGTGTGGCTACTCCCCTGACGGCTTGTTCTTCGGTCAGACCGAACACCGCATTCGACGCTCCGCGCACCTTGAACGCCCCTGGCTGCTGCAGGTTCTCGCACTTGAAAAACAGCGATGCGCCAGTCTGTTGATCCAGTGCATCGCTGGTGATCACCTCAGTCCGCCTGATATGCGGTGCGATCCGCTCATGCGCGGCGACCACATCATCCCAAGCCGGTATCTTCATGATTGTTGCGCCTTTCACGCGATGGCCCTCAGCTCGCCAGTTTCATGGCCGGCTTTGCGGTCTTTCGGTATTGCTCTTGCGCCGCGCGCGTTCCCGACCCGATCTCGACCGGGTAGCCAAGGTCGGCCATCGCCATTTCGACGGTCGCGAGGCCCGACAGCGCCATAACGTCGGTCAGCGAGCCAAGATGCCCGATCCGGAACGCCCTGCCGGCCATTTTTCCAAGGCCTACGCCAAAGGAAACGCCGTACCTATCGAAGATGTGGTGGACCAGAACGTCCGAATCGAAACCGTCCGGCACATAGATCGCGCTCACTGTGTTGGAGTAGAGCTCGGGTCGCTTGGCGCAGAGGTCCAACCCCCAGGCGCGCGTGGCTTCGCGGATCCCTTCCGCGATCCGGGCGTGACGGGCGAAAACGTTGTCCAAACCCTCTTGAAACAGCATGTCGAGGCTGGCCCTGAGGCCATACATGAGCTGAAGCGGCGGCGTGTAGGGGAAACCGCCCTTCCCATTCGCTCCCGCCATGTCGCCAAAATCAAAGAAGGTGCGCGGGCATTTGGCCGTTTCCGCCGCCGCCAACGCCTTTCTGCTGACCCCGACGATTGCCATGCCGGTGGCGAGCATAAAACCCTTTTGACTTCCCGAGACGGCCAGGTCGACGCCCCAGTCATCCATTCGAAAATCCATCGACGCGAGCGACGAGACGCAATCGACGTAGAGCATGGCTGGATGATTTGCCGCATCCATTGCACGGCGCACGGCTGCGACGTCCGAGACCACGCCGGTCGCCGTCTCGTTGTGGGTGACGAGAACCGCCTTGATCTCGTGCATCGTGTCTTGGGCCAAACGTTCACCATAGAGATCGGCAGGAGCACCGTCGCCCCAGTCGCATTCGATAATCTCGACATCCAGTTTGTGACGCTGGCAAAGGTCGATCCAGCGGTGCGAGAACATCCCGAAACGCGCAGCCAAGACCTTGTCGCCGGGTGACAGCGTGTTGGTGATCGCGGCCTCCCATCCCCCGGTGCCCGATGCAGGGAATGTGATCACCTGACCGGTGGTTGTCTTGAAGACTTTCTTGAGGTCTTTCAGCAACGGCGCCAGCAGTTCGATAAAGTCCGGTGCGCGGTGATCCATCGTCTGAATGCTCATCGCATAGCGCAAACGGTCAGGGATATTCGTCGGCCCGGGGATGAAGACGGGATTCTGGCCAGTCATGGTGCGATCTCCATTGATGCCATTCCTATTTAGATCGCGTCTTCCATATTTTCAATTTTTCTGGAATTTTCTTTCAAAAAAAACAAAAAACAAAAAAATGCATATTTTACAGTGAATTGTGATATTCCAGAATTCACACTGGAAAAAGTTGCCAAAATAAATTTCCGCTCTACACTGTGGTGTGCGGACAGAGTTTTGAAGAGAAGGGCAGGATCGAATTGGAGCAGACGACGCCTAAAAGACCGCGCGGCAGACCCCGCAAGCACGCCACCGAAACGGATACCGGGACAGTGCAGGCTCTCGATCGGGGATTACAGCTTCTCAGTCTGCTGTCGAAGGAGAACCGGATCAGCCTCAGCACACTGGCGATGCAGGCGGGCATGCCGCCCTCGACGGCGCACCGGCTTTTGGTGACATTGCAGGTTCAGCACTTCGCCGAGTTCGATGAGCGCACGCAAGAATGGATGATCGGGGTTGAGGCCTTTCGCGTCGGCTCGGGGTTTCTGAAGAGGATCAACCTGGTCGAGGCTAGCCGCGATGTCATGCACCGTTTGATGAGTGAAACGGGGGAGACTGCAAATCTGGCCATTGCCGACAACGGCGATGTCGTCTTCGTCACTCAGGTTGAAACCAACAACCCAATCCGTGCTTTCTTCCGGCCCGGTACGCGCAGTGCAATGCACGCATCCGGCGTGGGCAAGGCTTTGCTGGCTCAATTGTCCAAGGATGAGCTTGAGAGCCTGCTCCAGAAGAAAGGACTACCAAAATTCACCCCAACCACCCTCACGCACCCTGGCGATCTGATGGCAGACCTAGAACTGTGTCGCTCGCGCGGTTGGTCCTTTGACGACGAAGAGCGATATGCGGGCATGCGCTGTATCGCGGCACCCGTGTTCAACGCCCATGGCGAAGCCGTCGCAGGCATCTCGGTTTCGGGCCCGTCAGCGCGCTTCACGGATGACAATATCTCTCGCCTCAGCATCGCTGTCCGCCGTGCTGCCGCCGATCTCAGCCAGAACCTCGGACAGATTGCGGCGTCGTAGGCCCCGCTGACCTGAGCAAGTTCTCGGCGACCTCGGTCTAGCGTTCAAGGCAACGCTTTCCGGCTAACCCAAGATGCGCAGTCATTTAGATCTTGCTTGATGGACGACGAGCCCCTGCACCGCGAGTTCGCGGTAACAGAGAACCTGTTGGCGAGTGTAACGAATTGTCTTCTTTCGCAGCCTTCTCCCACGTTTGTAGGGGCGTCGCGGATGTTCGTTCAGGGACCCGCCAAGCTGCCTGACCGTCTATGCCGAAGTGATTGCCTTGCCAAGGTCATCCTTGGACGTCGTTTTTCGCTTCGATATCAGCCAAGGAACTTCGCTTCCAACCCGGAACTGCCCCGCTTTGCCGCGTCTTGGCAAAGAGCTTTTCGCTTAAGCCAAAGAGGCCCATGGCGCGGTCACGTCTGCGGTACCGGTGGTCCGTCAATGCAGTTTGTTCGATATTACGGACTATCATCCATATTTTAGACTTTACGCTCAGATCAGAAAGTTCTATTATTAGGGACACATTGCGAAATGCATATCATTGGGAGGATAAATTGCAGAAATTCGTACGGACTATGTCGATGGGGGCCGCTGCCACGTTGCTCTCGGCCGGATTGGCGCAAGCCCAGGTTGTTTCCCCGAGCGGCGGCCATGAACTCGACGTCGGATTGGATGCCCCGCTCACAATCCCGGGCGATCAGCCGCTGAAAGTCGCGTTTTTCATTGCGACCGTCGCCAACCAGTACGTCAAGGCAATGGCCGACGAGGCTGAGAAGATCGCCGAGGCGGAAGGATTTGAGCTGGAGATGTTCGACGCCCAGTTCAACGCCCAGACACAGATGGACCAGCTGGAAAACGTGCTGGAAAACGGCGACTTCAATGCCTGGTACGTCACGCCGATCGACAGCAACATGATGTGCGACATCGTCACCAAGGATGCAGCCGCCAAAAACATCGTTGTCGCCACGTCGAATATCTCGATATGCGGTCGCGACATGTTGCCCTTCAATGAGCAGTGGGAGCCGGGGATCATTACCTATGTCGGTGCGGCCGAAACCGTCGACTACATCGGCAGGTGGATGGATACGGTTGTCGGGGATCGTGGGGGCGAAGCGTCGAATGCACTCATTATCAAGGGATTTGCCGGGCTTACGATCACCAACGCCGTCGAGGCGGCGGCGGAAAGACTGACAAATGAAGAAAACGGTTTCGCGGTCGTGGGCCAGGCCTATGGCGACTTCACAGCCGCCGACGCGCAGGCGAAAATCGAGACGCTGCTGGTGGCGCACCCGGATGCCAACGTGATTATCTCGTCCTATTCAGACATGACGATCGGTGCCATCAATGCACTGGAGGACGCCGGACGGCTCGCGGATGTTGCCGTTTACGACATCGGCGCAGGCAAGGACTCCGTGCCGTTGATCAAAGATGGTTCAATCACCGCATCGGCAACCTTTGCACCGCGCACCCATGTGCGGCAATCTCTCGGCGCCATCATCAATGCCTGGCGTGACGGAGAATTGCCTCCAAAGGTGCAGGATGGTCTGATGCTGGGCAATCTGGATGAGCCGTATCTGGTGAAATCCGGCAACATCGACTCCTACGAACCACAGTACTGATCAGATCCAGCTGGTGGAGCGTTCGTTGTGCCTGGACAAGAAGCGGCCGCCCTGAGCTTTGTCGACGTCTGCAAACGCTGGGGGAACGTGCAGGCATTGCGCGACATCAGTTTCGATGTCGCCAGTGGCTCCGTTCACGCGCTGATCGGGGAAAATGGAGCCGGCAAGTCTACCTGCCTGGGTATCACCAGCGGACGTGTCGTGCCGACTTCGGGTCAGGTTCTGGTGGCCGGCGCCGCAGCGCCCGCCGGACGTCCCCGTGAGATGCGCAAGGCGGGCATTGCAACCATATACCAGGAGTTGACGATCGCTCCCAACCTGACGCCTTCACAGAACGTTTTTCTCGGCAATTTCATGTCCAACTGGGGCGTGCTGGACACGGCCCGCATGCGAAAGCGATATGTCGAACTCGCCGAAGAAATCGGTATCCGTGTTCAGCCCGAAACGCCGGCCGGGCGTCTTTCCGTTGCCGAGCAGCAAGTTCTTGAGATCCTGAGAGCGTTGGCATCGGGTGCCCGCACAATCCTGTTCGATGAGCCGACAGCGTCGCTGGCTCGGCCCGAGCGCGAAGCGCTGTTGCGGCTTATCAAACGCTTGCGCAGCGACGGCTACACCATCGTATTCGTCAGCCATAATCTCGATGAGGTGCTCGAAATCTCGGATCGGATCACCGTGTTTCGAGAAGGCCGAATGGTTGCAAATCTAAACCGGGAAGGCGTGACAAAGCACGAGCTTGTCCATCATATGCTGGGAGAAGGCAAGACTGCCGCATTGATCGAAAACGTCATCGAGGGTGGCAGTCACTCGGTCAAAAAGGAATCCCACCGGGAGGTGCTGAAGGTTTCCGACGTGGTTTTGCCGGGCGTGCTATCACCCATTTCCCTGACGATCAGACAGGGCGAAATCCTTGGGATCGGCGGCCTTGTCGGATCGGGCCGGACCGAGTTTTTGCGCTGCATATCCGGCCTTGAACCGCACTCGCACGGAACGATGGAAGTCGACGGACGGGAGGTCAGGTGGCCGCAGAGTGTCCGCCAAGCGCGAAAACACGGGATTATTCTTGTTCCGGAGGACCGCAAGGGCCAGGGGATCGTTCCGCTTCTGTCCGCAGCGGAGAACATCGGGATGGGCAAAATCCGGGAGATCTGCAGATCCTGGATCGTCTCTCGAGAGTTGATGGAGCGGGGTGCTGCGAAGGCCGCATCGGACTATGGATTTGACACAAACAGGCTGAAGTCTCCGGCCGGCACTTTGTCCGGCGGGAATCAGCAGAAACTGCTGTTGGCCCGGGCCGGTCTGAACGCCCCGAAAGTATTGCTGGCCGATGAGCCGACCCGCGGCATCGATATTGGGGCAAAGGCAGAAATCATGGAGAGCTTGCGCACGCTGGCGGATGAGGGCTGTGCCGTGGTGGTCGTTTCCTCAGAGCTGGAGGAAGTCGTTGCCATCAGTGACCGCGTGGCTGTTCTGCACGAGGGGCGTCTCGCCGGCGAGCTCGACGGTTCCGAGGTGCCGATCACGATTTCCGGAATCCTCAACATGGCATTCGGGGTCGAGCGCGAAGCGGCAGAACGCGCGTCATAAGCTTGGTGATTTTTTGGAGATTGATATGACGGATACGATGCACGAGACCAGCTTGGCACCCGCACGCAGCATCGAGCAAAAGGTTTTCGACTGGGTCGCCGTCTATGGAATGGTTGTGGTGCTGGTCGTTGTTTTAATCGCGGCCGTGATGATTAATCCGAATTTCTTCGGTTTCGGGAACATCCGCAACATTTTCGCGCAAAACGCAGCTGTCGGTCTGGTCGCGATCGGCGCGACTTGCGTGATTATCGGCGGCGGCTTCGATTTGTCTGCCGGAGCCATGTATGCCCTTGGCGCGGTTGTCTATGCCAAGCTCGCAACGATGGGCGTCCCCATCCTGCCGTCGATGGCCCTGGCGCTGATGCTCGGGTGTCTGCTTGGCCTGGCCAATGGCTTGATGATCAACATATTGAACGTCAACGCTTTTGTCGCGACGCTGGGCAGTGCGTCGATGATCAGCGGCCTGGCGTTCATTATCTCAGGATCGGCGCCGATCATGGCACGATCCGTCGAGGGCTTCGATACACTTGGCAGGGACCGGCTGTTCGACATCACCTATTCCGTGTACCTGTTGTTGGCGACTTTCGCGGTCATGTCGTTCGTGCTTCACCGTACGGTCTGGGGACGCAGCGTTTTCGCCATCGGTGGCAATCGCGAGGCGTCGCGTCTGGCTGGAGTGCGCACCACGGCTGTTTCGGTTTCGACCTATGTGCTCTCCGGCTTTTTTGCCATCCTCGGCGGAATCGTCATCGCGTCGCGTACAAATGTCGGCCAGGCCAACCTGGGTGGAGATGTGGCACTGACGGCGATCGCCATCGTGATCATCGGCGGCACAACTCTGTTCGGTGGCGAAGGCGCGATCTGGCGCACCCTGATCGGCCTCCTCATCCTGGCCACTCTGCGAAATCTTTTCGACACCCTGTCTCTGTCCAACGCAGCGCAGTTGTTCGCACAGGGCGCAATCCTGGTCATCGCAGTCGCCATGGATGCCTATGTGCGCGGACGTCGCGCCAGCTGAGCCGAGATTCTGCCGGACCTAACCAAGAAAGGGGCTAAGGGTTTGGAGCTCCGCCAAACACGGCAAACCCGTTAGTCGAAGGTCAAAACAGCCTTGACGCAATCGCCGGATTTTGTGTCGTCGAAGGCCCGATTTATCTCTTCGAACGGGTACTTGGTGATCAGTTTGTCCAGCGGCAGTTTGCCGGCCATCATCAGATCGACCATTGCGGGCACGAAGGTAGCGCCGACCGAGTCACCCATATTGATGCCCTGAATGCGCCGGCCACCGAACAGGATGTGATTGGCGTCAAGCACCAATTCGGTGCCAAGCGGCGAGCCGCCGAGAATGCCCAGGAATCCACCGACTCCAGTCGATTCAATTGCCGTCCGAATGACGGCGGGGATGCCGGTTGTGTCCAGGGCATAAGTCGAACCGCCACCTGTCAATTCGATAATTTGTTTCGAAATCTCGTCTTCAGAACTGTCGAAAGCGTGTGTCGCGCCGATGTCCAAAGCTGTTGCGCGTCTGGCTTCGTTGGGATCGACGACGATGATCGGCTGGCAACCCACGAGTTTCGCCGCAAGCACGGCCGACAAGCCCACCGACCCGGCTCCGAATATGGCGAGGCTCTCGCTGGCCTTGGGGTGAAACGTATTGATGACGGCGCCCAGTCCTGTTCTGAATCCGCACCCCAGCGGTCCAAGCAGTTCCAGCGGAGCGTCGTCCCTCACCTTGATGGTGTTTTTCGCATTTGCCACCGCGACCGTCGAAAACGAGCTCTGCCCGTCAAAATGGGCGTGAATACAGTCGCCATTGTGAGAGAATGCGCTGGTCCCGTCACCGCGCCCGCCAAAGTTTGCTTCGTAGATATTCTCGCACAAATAGTGCTGGCCGTTTTTGCAGCGTCGGCAATGACCGCAATACATCACGGACAGAACGACGTGATCGCCACGTTTTACTTCGGTGATGGCCGAACCGGTTTCAATCACTTGCCCGGAGCCTTCATGACCCAGAATGCAAGGGCGTGGAAAGGGATAGACGTTGCTTCGAAAAAGCTCGTCCGTGTGACAGACCCCGACACCAGCCATCTGCACCAGAATCTCGTCGGCGTTCAAAGGGCCGATATCGACATCCTCGAGATGAAAAGTCTGATCATCCGAATAGAGGACGGCGGCTCTTGCTTTCATCGAATGGACCTCCTGACGCGTCTCGTAAATCCGTACTCGAAATGCGGTTCCGAGCATACCAAAAAAGTGATGAATGTTAAGATGCATATTGAAAAATATAACAAGATAGGAGCAGCGACGGCGCGGGTGTTCGCGGACTGCTGTGCGACCGTGATCGGTGTCGATATCGACAACCCAACCGAAACTGCGGCGTTCATTAGGGCCGCAGTGGGCAGAATGGTTCCAGTTAACCCTGACCGGCTCTAACCGATCAGGTGCTCAAAACGCACCGGGAGATCGCGCACCCGTCGTCCGCAGGCGTGGAATATCGCATTGGTGATCGCCGGCGCGACGCCGACGTCACCGAGTTCGCCAATGCCGCGCACCCCGATGGTTGAGCAATGCGGATCGAATTCGTCGATGAAGCTCACATCTATGTTTTGAGGAATGTCGGCGTTGACCGGCACCATGACGCCGGAAAGGTTCTTTGACAGGTACCGGCCGTATTTCGGGTCCATCGGCGAACTTTCGAGCATGGCGCGACCATAGCCCCAGATGATGCCGCCGATCATCTGGCTTCGCGCCGTTACCGGATTGATGATGCGGCCGGCCGAGTAGCAGCCAACGGCACGGCGCATACGCGCCGTGCCGAAGTCTTCGTCGACTTCGACCTCGACGAATACGGCACCGTAGGAATACATGGCGTAATCGCTAAGGTCGCCGTGAGCATCAAAAAAGGCGCCGTCTCCCGGGCCGTATGAACCGTCTGCAGTAAGGCGCTGGACGCCTTTTGCCTCCATCAGAGCGGGCCAGCTCTCGTAAGCCGGAACATCGTTCTTGCCGGACAGTTCGCGAATGTGTTCGAGCAGCGTCTTCGATGCATTGGCGATGGCTGACCCGGTTCCGATGCTGGTGCCGGAGCCGAACGTGCCGGCGGTTTCGACCAAACTGGTCGAGCCCAGCTCGATTCGTACCCGATCAACCGGCACCCCAAGCGTCTCGGCCGCGATCTGCGGCAGCACGGTGCGGACACCGGTGCCGATCTCCTGCGTGCCGGCCTCGATGGTGATCTCGCCATTCGCCTCCAACGCGACACGCGCAAAGGACAGGTGCCGGAAGGTCGACATGATGCCGGTGGCGACGCCCTGACCGATCAGTTTGCCATTTTCCCGACGCGATCGGGGTTCGGCTTGCCGGTCCTGCCAGCCAAATCTCCGAGCCCCGACCTCATAGGCCTCCCGAAGTTTCTTCGAGGAGAAGGGTTTGCCGGTCAACAGGTCCTTGTCCGCATAGTTGTTCAGTCTGAACGCGAGCGGATCCATCCCGACCTTGTAAGCCAGTTCATCCATGGCGCTTTCGGTGGCGAAGTTTCCCGGCCCCTCGTGCGGTGCCCGCATCGGCGTCGGTGTCCCGACATTCGCGGCGCGCACACGTGTTTCGAACCGGTAATGCGGAACCGCGTAAGTGATGCGCGAACAGGCGGTCGCGTACTCGACATAATCGTCGGTTGTCGATGCGATGTTTTCGGACCGGTGTGCCAGCGCGATAAGCTTGCCAGCCTGATCGGCGCCAAGTCGGACATGCGACCGAATTCTGGGCTGGTAACCGCATCCGGTAAAACAACCTGCTCGATGAAGCGACAGCTTGACCGGACGGCCAACGATTCTGGCCGCAATCGGGGTCAATACCTGGTGTGGCCACACATAGCCTTTGCCGCCAAAACCGCCGCCGGTGAAGGGGCAGACAACGGTGATTTTCTCAGGGTCAATTCCGGCGATGCCCGAGAGCGCGTAGCGGATACCGTAAGTCCATTGCGACGCGTCGTGAATATAAAGCTGTTCCCCGCGCCACTCGGCAAGCGTTGTGTGCGGTTCGATCGCGTTGTGATGTCGAGAAGCGGTATTGTAGGTTTGCTCAACGACTTCGTGCGCATTCGCCAGCGCTGCATCGACATCACCCTCCTCCAGATCAAGCTTAAAGATCGTGTAGCCGTTCTGCTCCGGTGTTCTGACCTCTGCGTCATCGAATCCGACGAAGTCGGATGCCGCGCAATCGAGCTCAACAAGCGATGCTCCGTGTTCGGCCTGTTCCAGCGTTTCGGCAAGAACCATGGCGACCGGCTGGCCCTCGTAATGGATCCGGTCGGTCCCCATCGGGACGATGCTTTGTGCAAAGGGCGGGACAACCGGTTCGGCAAATTCGGGCATATCCAAATGCGTCAGAACACGCACGACCCCAGCCTGCGAAAGCGCTGCATCGGAGTTTACCGACCGCACCTGACCCGATGGAATTGGCGCGCCAACGAAGACCGCATGCAACGTGCCTCTCGGCGTGTTTTCTCCGGCGTACTGTGCCTGTCCCGTTACCTTTTGTGGGCCGTCGTGACGCAATTCGGCTTTACCAATGCCGTCTGCTGGCGGTGCTACGGGTGATCCGTCCGCCGAAACGACCACGCCGTTTTGAAGGGCGTTTTGCAGATCCAGATATCTATCCATCGAGCTTCCCCCCAGCCATGAGAATGGCCCGTCGGGCCGCATTGCGCGCCAGTTTGACCTTGTATTCCTGATTTGGAGCGGGTTTTGCGTTTGAAAACTCGGCATCAAGAATCGGTGTGAGCGCTTCCGTCGTCAACTCAGCTCCGACAAGGGCCTTTTCCGTTTCGACGATGCGCCAGGGTTTTTGGGCGATCGATCCCAGGGCGATCCTTGCGGCCTTGATGGAATCTCCGTCGGTCTCCAGGCAGACCGCAGCCGACACCTTTGCGTATTCGTAACTCTCCCGCTCACGGACTTTGAGATAGCGCGACTTGGCAGCCGCTGTATCAGCGGGGATTGAATAGGCGACGATGATCTCGTCCGGGCGCAGTTGATTGACGAGCAAGGCTTCGGCGCCCTTTCGAGAGGCAACGCTTTGCGCAATCAATGCGTCGGCCTGGCCGCTTTCGATCAAACCGAGCGCATCGGCTTGCGTCAGATGGAATTCATCGATGGGTATGTCGCGCGCGCCATCGGCTCCAACAACATGGACGACCGTATTCAGCGCCGCAAGCGCCACCGCCGGATCTGACGGCTGGTTACAGATGCAGGAGTCCGTTGTGCCCAAAAAGGAAGCGCGGTCGTTCAGTCCCGACAGGGCGGAGCATCCGCTGCCGACTTTGCGCTTGTTACAGGCCCAGGGCAGACGATTGTCGTTTCCGGCGTCGACACGGAAATAGGGGCATCGCGTTTTTTGAAGGATGTTCCCGCCGATCGTCGCGCTGTTACGGATTTGAGCGGAAGCGGATTTGAAGCAGGCTTCCGACAGGACAGGCGCATGTCTTCGGACGAACGCGTTGCCTTCGATTTGATTGAGCGTCGTCAGGGCACCGATGCGAATAACGCTTCCGTCCATCAAGATGCCCTGCAAATCCTCCACGCGCGTGATATCGACGATCAAATCCGGATCATCCGCGCCCAGTCGTATCCAGTTCAGCAATTCGGTTCCGCCTGCGACGGGCTTTGCGCCGGTGGCGATGGCCGCTATTGCCTCGTCGAGCGTGCGGACCCTTGCGTAAGCAAAATTGTGCATGACCTACCCCTTCAGTTCGGCTGCCGCATGCTGCACGGCGGCGACGATTTGCGGGTACGCGCCACAGCGGCAAATGTTACCGCTCATCCATTCGGATATTTCCTTCGCCGATGTTGTGTGGCCTTCGCGAATGCACGCGACAGCGGAAACGACCTGTCCTGAGGTGCAGTATCCGCATTGAAACGCATCTTGCTCGATGAACGCCTTTTGCACGGCGTGCAGGATTCCATCTTCCTCGGCCAGTCCTTCCACGGTGGTGATCTCACGGCCATCACACGTCGCCGCCAACGTCATGCACGCATTGACGCGCGCACCATCCACCAGAACCGTGCAGGCACCGCAGGCTCCCTCGTTGCAGCCCTTCTTGGTGCCCGTCTCCCCAAGCCCTTCCCGCAACAGATCCAGAAGCGTCACACGAGCCTCGTGGGTCATGCGGCTCGGCCTTCCGTTGATTGTCAAACGTGTGCTCACTGAGCGCGAACCGACTTGCATGTCGATGTCTCCACCTGGTCCTTCGGAATCCATGGCTTTCTCCGCGTGTCGTTTATTGGCGTTTCGTTTCCGGTTGGTAGGGCCGGTTTTTTTGAATGACATATCCGTAGGGGAGCGGCCTCGTTATGCCCTCCGCACCCTGGTGGCCGAGTGATTTGGCGGCGCAGAATGGCCAATAGGGATCCGCGAGCATCGCTGAGGCCAAAACACTATACCGAATCCTGACAATCAGATGATTGGTGGTTGACAATTGGTGTTCCAAGCCGCGCGGGTGTTGCCGTCCCTGACCTGCGCTTGGGCCGATCACAGGGGGATTACCGAGTTTCAATTATTTCTATAATTCAGGATATATCTCAAATTGTAAACCATTTTTGGAGGGACTGATAACAAAAAACGGACAGGATTGGCCTTGGTCGCGGCGGACCAGCTGAAGCACTTTGCTTCGGACAGATGATTAGCAAACGATAAAGAGAGCTGCAGCGCCAAATTTTAAAGGCGTCACAACTTGGTTGAGCCGAATTGTCCTTTTTCGGTCAGGCTCAGCATCATCCGTCTTGCATCGGCCGGATCAACGACGATCCCGCCCGTTGCCGGCCGTCCGAGAAACAATTCGCGCATCTGCACCTGATCGATCGGCGTGTGCTGCATCTCGCCTCCGGGTCGCGGGGGCAGAGGATTGCGCGTCCGCAGCATCACGATACCGGCACCTATCAGCAAATCCTCAGGAAACCCTAACAACACTTTCAGGAATCGTACGGCCGGTACGGGCATGAAGGGCGCAGGACGTCCGGCCGCTTCACCCGGTCGACGTCTGTTGTTCCTGTTGGATGATCATGAGGTAAAGACAATGACACTACCACTCGGCGCGCTGGCGCCCGATTTCAAAGGCGAAAGCACCAAGGGTCCTATCCGCTTCCATGACTGGATCGGCGAAGACTGGTGCCTGTTCTTCTCCCACCCTAAAGATTTCACGCCGGTCTGCACGACGGAACTGGGCGCGATGGCCCATGCCGGGCCCGAGTTCGCGCGGCGCGGCGTCAAGGTGATCGGTCTCAGCATCGATCCGGTCGAGTCGCACCTGAAATGGGCAGAGGATATTGCCTCCAGCCAGGGCATCGCACCGGACTACCCGATCGTCGGCGACCCGGACCTGTCGATCGCCAAACTCTACCGGATGCTCCCCGAAGACACCGAAGGCGGCGCCGCGGGCCGCTCGGCGATGGACAATGCGACGGCGCGCTGCGTTTTCGTCATTGGTCCGGACAAACGCATCAAGCTGACCATGACCTATCCGATGACCACCGGCCGCGACGTGTCGGAACTGCTGCGCGTGGTCGACAGCCTGATGCTGACTGCCACCAAGAAGGTGGCGACTCCGGCCGGCTGGCGACAGGGCGAGGACGTTATCATCGTTCCCGCAGTGTCCGATGAAGAGGCCCTCGCCCGGTTTCCGGACGGCTGGACGGCACCGCTTCCCTATATGCGCATTGTTCCGCAGCCCCGGTAACGGTTTCAAAAAAAGGAAAAACATCATGTACCGCAGTATAATGGGCGCGATCATGGCGCTTGCCGTGCTCGCCGGCGCCCAAGCGCACGCCGCCAACTATCCGAACGCCCGGCTGATCGTGGGCGCTGAAGATCTATCCAACCGGGCGGCAGACGCGCAAGCCGCGACCGAACTCCGGATCATCGACGTCCGGCCGCGCGAAGCCTATGAGGCCGGCCACATTCCAGGGGCGATCAACCTGCCATTCACACTGCTGACCGACCAAAACGGCCACGTTGCCGGCGTCCTGCGCTCGCAGCCTGAGCTGGCTGCGCTTCTCGGCGCGGCGGATCTGGATGCACGCTCGGAAATCGTCCTCTACGACGATCGGGGCGGGTTCCGCGCGGCGCGCCTGTTCTGGCTTCTGGAGTGGTTCGGCCACAACAACGTCGCCATTCTGAACGGCGGCGTGAGCGCCTGGACGGAGGCCGGCTACGCGTTGAACACCGAAGGCGGCAATTCCGTCGAGCGGATGGCGGCGGCCGGGCTGGATACCGCGGCGGAGCCGTTCCCGATCGCCCACATGCCGCGCCGCCACGCCAGCGCAGACTGGATCCTCGAACGGCGGGGCGACGAAGAAACCGTGGTGATCGACGTTCGCCCGACGAAGCTCTACGACGCCGGCCATATTCCGTGGGCGCAGAACGTGCCGTGGGCCGCCAATCTGCAGGCAGACGACAGCATGCTGGATGCCGGTGCACTGGCCGCGCATTTCGCCGGTCTGGGTATCGATCCGGAGGACAATATCGTCATTCACTGTCAGACAGGCGAGGCATCGGCGCATAGCTACTTTGCGCTGCGGCTGTTGGGGTACCCGCGCGTGCGCGTCTACCACCGGTCGTGGGCGGAATGGGGCACCTCGGACGACCTGCCGAAGGTGCTCGCCGAATAGTTCCCGCAACTCCTCCCGGGACATCGATGCGGTCGGGCCGATCGAATACGGCCCGGCCGCAAAGGCATCGCCAGAACAACTGGAAAGGCATCCATCATGCGTACTGACATCAGGCCCGCGGAAGCAGCCGATCTGAATTTCATGTGGCGGGCTCTGGCGCTTGCCGCCCATGAACCGAGTGTGGAAACAGCCCGGGCGGTGCCAGAGGTTGCGCGATTCCTGGAAGACTGGCGCCGGCCCGAGGATTTCGGGTTTCTTGCCGTGAATGGCGACGGCACCCGGTTGGGCGCGGCCTGGGCCCGTCAATTCCGTGCGGATGAATGCCCGCTGGTGTTTCATGATTCACAAACGCCAGAATTGAACGTCGCCGTGGTGGCCGATGCGCGCGACCGCGGTCTGGGTCAGCGTCTGCTCGAACGGCTTATCGCCGAAGCGGAAACACGCGGCGCCGGACTGTGCCTGAGCATTCGCGAGACGAACCCGGCCGTTCGCCTCTATGAAAGACTGGGGTTTCGGCACATGCCTGGATCCGACTTCATCAACCGTTGGGGCGGAACGTCTTTCGGAATGCTGCACAATCGCCACTGAAAATCACGGCTTTTACCGGTTTCTCCATCTCTCACAACCGCACTCGGCGGAATCCGCCAGTGCAAGTAATTGATCGGACCCTTCACAACATTGTCAATTCGTCGCACAATAAAAGTGCTCGCCTTTGTCGGCCAAAATCAATATGTCGACCCGACCGCAAGTAAGCCGGACTGCCGGATATGAACCTCGTCCTTGGAAAAATCGTCATCGACATGAACGCCCGGCGCGTCTACCTCGACGGGGACGCGAAAAACCTATCACCGAAGGCGGTGGCGGTGCTGGAACAACTGACCCAGGCAAATGGCGAGGTCGTGGACCGGGAAACCCTCCTGGATACGGTCTGGCCAGGGGTCCATGTCGGCGAGGAAGTGCTTACCCAAGCCATTGCGGAACTGCGGCGCACGCTTGGCGACAATGCCAGACATCCGCAATTCGTCGAAACGATCGCCCGAAAGGGATACCGCCTGCTGGTGACGCCGGAAATCCGCGCCGCTCCGGTTCAGGCTGAGCCACGTGCCGTTGTCGGCGAGGACACACCGGCACCGCAATTCAAGCCGACGTCGCCATCGGTGGTCATCGTGCCATTCGATGCGCTGTCAGGCGGATCGGAAGCCCAGACCGTCTCCATCGGCCTTGGCCGCGACATCGGCGTCAGCCTGGCGCGCTCGCGCTGGCTGTTCGTGTCGGCGCGGGCCAGCGCGGTGGCCCTGTCGGGCGACAACGCGGAACCGATGGACATCGCCCGGCGGCTCGGTGTCCGCTATGCATTGTGGGGTTCGGTTATCCTGTCCGGCGGTCGGCTGCGGTTGATGGCGAATCTTTGCGATTCGGAATCCGGCGCCATGGTCTGGGCGGAGCGCTACGATCGCGAAATCGATGACCTGTTTGATCTCATCAATGACATTGGGCAGGAAATCGCGGCCACGGTCGAATCTGAAATCGAACAGCATTTGCGCCGTGTGGCCCGCATCGCTCCGATCGCCACGCTCGACGCGTGGGGACTTTACCACAGGGCCGCACATTTTCGGTACGCGGCGCAGCCGGAGCATTTTGCGGAAGCCAGTCAGCTGCTGCACAGGGCGCACGATCTGGATCCTGGTGCAGCGCGGATCGCCGCGGCGCTCGCCTCCCTGGAGCTGAGGCAGCAGATGTTCCTGGAACCGCGCGGCTGCAAAGAGGCACTCAAACGCGCCTCGAGGCTGGCCCACGAGGCCATCACACTGGACGCTTCAGAGCCCGAGGCGCAGGTGGCCATGGGGTGCACCTTGTGGATGAACGGGCAGGATGCTGAAGCAATCGATTGGTTGCGGCAGGCGGTGGACGGCAATCCCAGCGCGTTCAATGCCCGTAATCTGCTCGCCTGGCACCTGCTGGTTGCCGGCGAGCGGGAAGCAGCGCTGGAGCACATCGCCGTGGCGGATCGGCTCAGTCCGCTCGACCCGATCGGATACAGCATTCACGTGGTGCGCGCCCAGGCCTACGCCCTGCAAGGCGATCTGGAGACGGCAATGTCCCATAGCGAGCGGGCGGTGCTGCACCCCAATGCGAACGATCAGGTCACGGCCATAGCCGCATGGTGCTCGGCGGCGGCGGGCCGCACGCAACTGGCGCGTCGGCATGCCCATCGCCTGCGGCAATCGAGACCGGATTTCGTGCTGGAGGATTTCTTCACCTGGTTCAAATTCGCCGGCGAAGACCGCGAGATCATCCAGCGGGCATTGCGAGACGCAGGGCTGTAAAGGCGTCATTCGCCAACTCGTTCCACGACCGGCCGACGCACCGGGTGACGGTTGCGGATCGCCGGTTTTTTCGGTATGAACCCCTCCGGCCGAGAAACAAGTGTTGCAATATGCAACGTTTGTTGCTAATCGGCCACTGCCCATCGTAGCGGATGCGACAAGAATCGTCGGTATCCTTGGCGATCGGTTCACGACTGCGGGCGTGGCGAAGGCAACAGTTACTTCTCCTGTAACGAGAGTGGTCGCGGGTTCGAGTCCCGCCGTTCTTCGGAACGTAGCTCAGGTGGTAGAGCACTTATGTTCTGTTGCCGCCTGTTCCCGCCCGCAGTCCTGTCCCGGTGTCGGCAGATTTTTTCAGAAATTCGCGGAATGAATGTTGCAAATTGCAACATAAGCTGCTATATCGCCGGCCGTTCGTGGTGAAGATGACGGTTCCTTCATTCAGGTTGAAGCCAGACCGTCATCGCCTTTACCCGAATGGTCTACAGCCGCGGGCGTGGTGAAGAACACGGTTACTTCGACTTTTCATCGAGTGGTTGTCGGTTCGAGTCCGACCCGGTCCGTCAATGGACCGGTAGCTCAACTGGTAGAGCACTTACCGGTTCGCCTGTTCCCGCCCCGGCTTGCCAATGCGACCCCTCGGATGAGCGCGTGGCGCAGGAAACGGATACTTCTGGTCGTCCTCCTCAGGACGGGGTTCAAATCCCCGTGACCGTTTCCGATTATCCCCGCGTTCACCCGATGGGCCGAAGAAAAAGGAGAGAGTCCGATGCGTTTCAACATCGCATCCCGCATGACCGGCCCGCGCACCCATGAGGGTGCGCCGGCCAAGCAGCTGGAACCGAAGGCGGCCCTGCGCCGTTCGGTTCTGTCCTGCATGCTGTGGGAAAACGAGTTCTACGAGGAGGGTCAGCCGATCGCCGACCGCATTGTCGAGGCTGCCGCACTGGTCGACCGCGATACCGTCGCGGCACTGGCGGTCGAGGCACGCAACGTCCATGGCCTGCGCCATGCACCGCTGATGCTGCTGCTCGACCTGATCCGGCGTGGCGGACCGGGTGTGGCCGACACCATCGCCGACACGATCCGCCGCGCCGACGAGATCACCGAACTGGTGGCGCTCTACTGGCGCGACGGCAAGCGACCGCTGTCCAAGCAGATGAAGCTCGGTATGGCCAAGGCATTCGGTAAGTTTTCCGAATACCAGTTGGCCAAGTATGACCGTGACGGACCTGTCCGGCTGCGCGACGTGCTGTTCCTGACGCATGCCAAGCCGAAGGACGCCGAACAGGCCGCCCTGTTCATGCGGGTCGCCGGCCGGTCGCTCAAGACACCGGACACCTGGGAAGTGGCTCTGTCGGCCGGCGAGGACAAGAAGGCCACCTTCGAACGCCTGCTGCGCGAGCGTAAGCTCGGCTACATGGCCCTGTTGCGCAACCTGCGCAACATGGTCGAGGCCGGTTGCGACATGGACCTGGTGACCGATGCGATCATCGCCCGCCGTGGCGCCGATCTGGTGTTCCCGTTCCGCTACGTCGCGGCCGCCCGTGCCGTTCCGCAGTTGGAACCGGTGATCGATCAGGCGCTTTGCGAGTCGATTGCCTCGGCGCCGCGACTGGCGGGCCGGACGATCGTTCTGGTCGACGTGTCGGGGTCGATGGACTGGCCGCTGGCGTCCCGCTCCGATCTGACGCGCATGGATGCCGCCGCCGCGCTGGCTTCGGTGATCCATGGCGACCTGCGGCTGTTCACATTCTCGCAGGGTGTCGTGGAAGTTCCGGCACGCCGCGGAATGGCCGGGGTCGACGCGGTGATCGGCTCGCAGGCGCATCTCGGCACACGGCTGGGTGCTGCGGTCAAGAAGGTCAACCGTTTGCCGCATGACCGACTAATCGTCATCTCCGACGAACAGTCGCATGATCCGGTGCCGGACCCGACCGCCGGTGCCGCCTATATGATCAACGTCGCGTCCAACCGGAACGGCGTCGGTTATGGCCGGTGGACACATATTGACGGGTTTTCCGAAGCCGTCGTCCGCTACATCACCGAGATCGCGAATGACCGGTGAGGATCTGAAACGGGCGGGCATCAAGCTCTTTGGCGAGCGCGGATGGCAATCCGCGCTCGCTCGCCATTTAGGCGTCGATCGTACGCAGATCTGGCGTTACGTCACCAACAACCGCATTCCGGGACCCGTCGTTGCCGCGGTCACATGCTGGCTGAAACACGGCCCGCCGACAGAATAAGCGACGGTGCCGCCGAATCGCGAGGCCTCACGGATTTTACGGAGGCTCCTACGCTCACCCGGAACCACCGTCGCGGTCTCCATGATACTTTTGGCGTCCGCATCCCATTAGAATATGGTTAAATCAGAAACTGATCGGTGCGTGTAAATCCGCGCTCCGAAGGATACTCTCTGTTTTATTGATTTTCGAAGGAGATAAAGAAATGAAGCGGCTTTTTTTAATGGTTGGTCGGATCCTTTGCATCTGTGTGTTGCCTTTTGCCAGTTCGGTCGCCGAAGAGGCCGGTCATGAGATGCCGAGCGGGCAGCAGAACATTCCGGTGCTCTTCGTACAGCAGGCAGACAGTGCGGCGTTGCAGGACGGTAAGCTCGTTCTGACCAACCCCAAGGATACGCTCACCTGGTTCGCCGACCGTCCGTATCGGACCACCGGTGACATCTCCATCACTGATTTCATCGAAGGCTGGGGCTTGTCGGCCGACAGTTTCCAGGAAAACCCGCCTAATGTCGTCGTCATCGCTAGCAATTCCGAACCACTGGTTCTGGAACTGACAGATCCGGCAATGACCGGCACCCGTCTGCAGTACAATGCCATCCCACTAAAGGGATCGGCCGATGTGCAATTGCTTATCGACGTCACGCTGGTCATCGATTCTGGCGACTGGTGTTGGACGTGCAACCCGGGTGGCGGAGCGCTGCAATAAACTCCAGCGGCCGGTGCGCAGGAAACCCGGCAGCATGGCCGTGACACCGACGGCCATCGACACCTGACCGCCCATCAGCACCCGCGCAAAGGTGTCGCGGCCCAACTGGTCGGTGCCCATCGGATGGGCCAGCGACGGACCCTGGTTGCGGGCGCGGATGTCGATGTATTGGGCGTCGATCGGCCACAGCGACGGGCCGATCGCCACGGCGATCACCACGAACAGGAAAAAGCCCATGCCGATCAGCGCACCCCGGTGGGTCTTGTACTGTTCCCAGACAAGGCGCCATTGGGACTGCGGCGGTTGTGCGGCGGCGAGTGAATCGGGCGTCGTGTCAGTCATAGCGGATCCGCGGATCGAGAATGCCGTACAGAATGTCGGCGATCAGATTGAACAGGACAATGAGGACGGCAAAGATGAAGGTCAGGGTCTGAACGGTTGGCAGGTCGCCACCCTGGATGGCGATAATCAACAGCTGACCGAGGCCGTTCACCTTGAATACCTGCTCGGTGATGATGGCGCCGCCGAAGATCTGAGGCACGCCGAGCGCGATCACCGTGACCACGGGGATGAGCGAGTTGCGCAATACGTGGATGAGCACCACCGTCTGCTCGCCCATGCCTTTGGCACGGGCCGTGCGTACATAATCCTGGTTGAGGTTGTCGAGCATCGAGGCGCGCATGAAGCGGCTGATCTGCGCCGCATTGAACAGCGCCAGCACCGCCACCGGCATGATCATCTGACGTATCTGGAAGACGAAGCTCTGCCAGTCGGTGACCTTATGGGTGGTATCGTAGATCGATGGGAACCAGCCGAGCCACACCGAAAAGATGACGATCATCAGGACGCCGGTGAAAAAGGTCGGTACCGAAAAGCCGACCATGGAGATGAATGTGCCGGCCTGATCGAACCAGCTGTACTGCTTGTAGGCCGAGTAGATGCCGATCGGCAGCGCGATCAGAACACCGACAACGTAGGACATGCCGACAACCCAAAGCGTCTGCGGCATACGCTCGACGATCAGGTCGACGACGGGTGATCGGGTCTGCCAGCTCAGCACCCGCAGCCGTTCGCCACCGATCTGCCATCCGGTCCACTGCTCCAGGATATTGAGCGGTTCGTTGATGAAGAACTGGTTGCACCACAGCAGGTAGCGGATGTAGATCGGCTCGCCGAGCCCCAGGGACTGGCGGATCTTCTCACGAACTTCGGGCGGAATGGTCAGCGGCAGGTTGGCCGTCGGATCGCTGGGTGCGAGATCGAGCAGCAGGAATATGATCAGGCTGATCGCGATCAGTGTCGGGATCGCCATCAACAGGCGGCGGATGGTATAGTTGAACATCGCGTGCGCGTCTTTGAAAAAGCCGCCCCGGTTTCCCGGGGCGGCGTTCGAACTTTACTGGGTCTTGGTGCGGTGCCAGTCAGCGGCATTCCACAGTTCAGAGTCCCAGGTGTTTAGGACAACACCACCGAGCGTGTTGGAATGGGCTGAGACACGACCGCGATCGACCAGCGGGATCATCACGTAGTTCTGCATCAGCATGTCGTTCATCTGCTTAGCAATTTCAGCGCGTTCGAGAAGCGCACCGGTCTGCGCCATCTTGGCGACCAGGGCGTCATAATCCTCGCTGCAGTAGCGCGGCATGTTGTTGCCCTGCCACTGGGTTTCGGGGCGCGGTGCCTGCTTGCACTCCCAGTTGGCCATGTAGCTTTCCGGATCGGTGCCGTCGAAGTTGTTGGCGTACATTTCGACGTCCGCATAGAACTTCTGGTAGGTGTCGGGGCTCGCCGGATCGCCACCGAAGAAGACGGCCGCGTCGATGTTGCGTAGTTCCGTCTCGACGCCGATCTCCGACCACCATTGCTTGATCAGCGCCTGGAAGTCCTGGCGGACAGCGTTGGTCGAGGTCTGGTAGAGGATCGACAGGCGGACACCGTCCTTGGCGCGGACGCCGTCGGCGCCAGGCACCCAACCGGCTTCGTCGAGGATCTTGTTGGCGGCGTCAATGTCCTGCACGAGGCAGGCATCGTTGGCCGTCGACTTGTAGATCTCCGGCGCGGGCAGCACGTTACAGGTGGGCCGGCCGGCGCTGCCGTAACCAATCTCGACCAACAGTCCGCGGTCGATGGCCATGGACAGGGCCTTGCGCACGTTCATGTCGGAGAGGAAGGGATGCGGATGCTTGGCGGTCGACCGTTCGTCGCCGAGATCCGGATTCGGATCGGTCAGATTGACCAGGATGCGCTCGACCAGCGTGCCGAAGGAGGACACGACCTTACCTTTGCCGCCGGCTTCCATATTGGCCAGCACGTCGGGCGCCAGCTGCAGGTTCCAAGCGTAATCGAACTCGCCGGTTTCGAGCACCGAACGTCCGGCCGCTGCGGCATCGCCGCCGCCCTTGAACGTCAGCGTCGCAAAAGCCGGCTTGGCCGAATCACGGTAATTCGGGTTGGCTTCCATGGAAATCACGTCGTTCGGCCGGAATTCCGTGACCTTGAACGGGCCGGTGCCGATCGGACCAAAATTGGCGTCGGTGCATTCCGGAGCCTTGGCGCCGAGGCAGTCGGCGAACTGGGCGGCCTGGATAACAGGTGTCTGCGCGCCGACGAACGGGCCGTAGGGGAACGGCTTCGGCACGTCGAACTCGATGGTCAGGGTACGGTCGTCAACGATCTTCACGTCGGTGATATCATTGAATCGTTCGCTCTGGGCGCAGCCACCGTCAGGATGGGTGCAGTATTGCCAGGTAAACTTCACGTCGTTGGACGTCACCGGCGTTCCGTCGGACCAAAGCAGCCCTTCCTTGAGCTTCCAGGTAATCGATTTGAGGTCGGATGAAACGCCGCCGTTCTCGACCGTCGGGACTGTCTCTGAAAGCCAGGGCACCATATTGCCGTCCTGGTCGTAGCGGGCCAACGGTTCGATGACCAGTGACGAGGATTCGACGTCCTTCGTGCCGCCGGAAAGGTATGGGTTCAAAGTCGACGGAGCTTGCCAATAGATGATATTGACGTGTCCGTCAGAGCCGCGTTCCGCCAGGGCGGCTGGCACCATGGCCAGGCTGGCAACAGCTCCGAGAAGCAGTGACTTTTTGATCATTGTCGTCCTCCTTGGGGTTTAATCTTGTGTTGTATCGCCGGGGGTTTGCTCCCCGGTCGCTATGGTTGTTGATTCGTAGAGGTGGCAGGCCGTGAACTGGCCGGGCGCCACTTCCCTGAAGTCCGGATCGATTTCGTGGCAGATATCCATCACCTTGGGACAGCGGGTGCAAAAATTGCATCCCTTCGGCGTGTTGGCCGGCGATGGCACATCGCCCTTCAGGATGATATGGCGGCGTTCCTTTTCGCTCACCGGATCGGGCTCCGGAACCGCAGAAAGCAGCGCCTGCGTATAGGGGTGTAGCGGCGCGGTATAGAGCTTGCCGCGTGGCGCCAGTTCGACGATCCTGCCGAGGTACATGACCGCCACCCTGTCGGCGATATGACGGACCATCGACAGATCGTGGCTGATGAACAGATAGGTCAGACCGAACTTTTCCTGGAGGTCTTCAAGAAGGTTGACCACCTGCGCCTGGATCGACACGTCGAGGGCAGCGATCGGTTCGTCGCAGACGATAAATTTCGGTTGCAGCGCCAGAGCGCGGGCGATACCGATCCGCTGCCGCTGTCCGCCGGAAAACTCATGTGGGTAGCGCTCCGCGAAGGCGCGGTTGAGGCCGACGGCATCCATCAGTTCATAGACCCGGTCGAGCCTCTGTGCCCGGTCGAGTTTCATGTGCTCGACCAGCGGCTCGCTGATGATGCTGGCCACGGTCATGCGGGGATTGAGGCTCGCCTGAGGATCCTGGAAGATCATCTGCATCTTCGGCCGCATCTTGCGCAGCGCGTCGCTGTCCAGGGCTGCCAGTTCGGTGCCGTCGATCGACACGGACCCGTCAGTCAGATCGTAGAGGCGGATAATGGCTCGCCCCGCCGTCGACTTTCCACAGCCGGATTCGCCGACCAAGCCGAGCGTCTCGCCCTCGAAGATATCCAGCGAAATGCCGTCGACGGCTTTGATTTCCCCGACACGGCGGCGGAACACCCCGGCCAGGATGGGAAAGTGCATCTTCAGGTCGCGCACTTCGACAAGTGGGCTGCTGTGGGTGTCAAGCATCGCGCGGACCTCCCGTCGCCGGATCCCAGAAACAGGCGACGTCATGACCGTCACCGATCACCTGGCGCCGCGGGTCCATTTGCGCGCAGCGGTCGAAGGCGTAGTTGCAGCGCGCCCGGTAGGAGCACTGATGGGGTGTCCTCAGTAGTATCGGCGGTTGCCCCTCGATGACCCGCAACCGCTTCGCGCGCTCGCCGCGGATGTGCGGTACCGTCTGCAGCAACGCCCGGGTATAGGGGTGCTGCGGGTTGGCGAACAATTCGTCGACGCTGGCCTGCTCGACGATCTGGCCGCCATACATGACCATCACCCGATCGGCAATTCCGGCGATCACGCCAAGGTCGTGGGTGATCCAAATCACAGCCATGCCGAGCTTCTGGCGCAAATCCTTCATCAGATCGATGATCTGAGCCTGGATGGTGACATCAAGCGCCGTTGTCGGTTCGTCGGCGATCAGCACTTTCGGATCGCAGGCGAGCGCGATGGCGATCATCACCCGCTGCCGCATGCCGCCGGAAAACTGATGCGGGAAGTCGGAAAGCCGCTTGTGCGGATCGGCAATCCCAACGAGATCCAGCAGTTCCGCGGCCCGGTTGCGGGCCGCCACCCCCGACAAGCCCATATGCTTGCGAAGCGGTTCGGTCAGTTGGAAGCCGACCGTGAACACCGGATTGAGAGAGGTCATCGGGTCTTGAAAAATAAATCCGATGCTGGCGCCGCGTACGGAACGCAACTGCTCCTCACTGGCCCGCAGCAGGTCGATGCCGTTGAACTGGACATGACCACCGTCAATGACGGCCGGTGGCGACGGCAACAGGCCGATCAGCGACATCATGGTCACCGATTTGCCCGATCCACTCTCCCCGACAACCCCGAGCAACTCGCCTTGCTTCAGGTCGAAGCTGACAGAATTCACCGCATGAATGGCGCCCTGGCCAGTCTGAAATACGGTCTTCAGGTCCTTGACATCGAGGACCGTTCCAACGCCGTCAGACACGAACAACTCCGAACTCAACCACATTCATGCAGCCGTGTTCTCCCCTGTTATTTATTTTTTTTGAGAACGTATCACGCCATTTCCCCGCCGCAAGTGCAAATTGAAATCGCGTCGGGCAATCGATCGGCTTTTCGGCGTTTCGGTCTGTGCAAGCCGCCGCAAAGGCCAACGCGCCGACGCTGCTGATCACGGAAAAAAGCTGTGCAAAGCCGATATTTCGGCCCGCGATCGGCGTTGCGGAACCCGCACGGGACGTTCAGGACAGCGGATTGGGCGGAGCGTCGGCGTAAATCGGCGCACGGATGTCGCTTTTTGCACGGCAGGTATGAAAGACCCATGGACACCCTGTCACCACCTACGTGTTGGGGGCGGGAAAGCGAGCAAAGCCAAGGACTTGCCAAATGACCCTAGATTTTGATCGGGAGATCGCTAGTCTGTATAGCTCAAACAAGAACATAAGCATCGTATTGCAACCACGGGAGACACTATGAGCAATTCGGAAAAAGACGCCATTGTGGCGGCTATCATTGAGGCCGCCCGCAAGAAACGCCTCAATCGGCGCGGCTTTATGGAAGGCGCGCTGGCGACCGGTGCAACGGTCGCCGCGGCATCGACGCTATGGTCGAGTGAGGTGGCGGCGCAAACGCCGAAGCGCGGCGGCACGTTCCGCGTCGGCGTGCATGACGGCAATACCGCAGACAGCCTCGATCCGGGCACGACGGAAAGTGTTTACATGATCCAGCTGTCGCACGCAGTGCGCAGCTATTTGACCGCCATCAGCAACACCAACGAACTGACCACCGACGTCGCAATCAGTTGGGAAGCCTCGGCTGACGCCTCGGAATGGCGGTTCAAACTCGCTCCGGACATCACCTTCCACAGTGGCAAGAAGATGACCGCAGACGACGTGGTCGCCTCGCTCAACTTCCATCGCGGCGAGAAGACGACCTCGGCGGCGAAAGCGCTGCTGTCTGATGTCGAGGACATCAGCAAGGACGGCGATGACACGGTCGTCATCAAGCTGTCCTCGGGCAACGCCGATCTTCCCTATCTGGTGTCGGACTACCACCTGGTCATTCTGCCATCGGACGCATCAGGCAGTGTTGACTGGGCGAGCGGCGACGGCACCGGCCCCTATAAGATCGTCAATCACGAGCCCGGCGTGCGGACCGAGCTGGCGAAACACGACGGCTGGCATGGTGAAGGCGCCTATTTCGACGGCGTGACGATGCTGGCGCTGAATGACGCCAACGCCCGGCAGACGGCGCTGATCACCGGCGATATCGATGCCATCACCGACGTCGACCTGAAGACCGTCGGGCTACTGCAGCGAGCGCCGAACATCATGATCGACAATGTCCCCAGCGGCTCGCATGTCACGCTGCCGATGTTCTGCGACACCGCGCCGTTCGACAATGTCGACGTTCGACTGGCGCTGAAATACGCCATCAACCGGCAGGAGATCATCGAAAAAATCCTGTTCGGCTACGGCAGCATCGGCAACGACCACCCGATCGCTCCGTCGTTGCCGTACTGGGCGGACCTCGAGCAGCGGCAGTACGATCCCGACAAGGCCAAGTTCCACATGGACAAATCCGGGCTTGGCAACATCAGCGTGGATCTTTCCGCCGCCGACAGCGTGATGAGCGGCGCCGTCGACATGTGTGTGCTGTTTGCCGAGCACGCCAAACCGGCCGGCATCGACATCAATGTGGTGCGCGAGCCAGCCGACGGTTACTGGTCGAATGTTTGGCTGGTCAAGCCGTTCGTCTTCGTGCAGTGGGGCGCCCGGCCGACGCCGGACGTCATGTTCTCGCTGGCCTACAAGGACGACGCGGCGTGGAACGAGAGCCGTTGGAAGAACCCGCGCTTCAACGAATTGTTGCTGCAGGCCAAGTCGGAGCTCGACGACGCCAAGCGGGGGGATATGTACCAGGAAATGCAGCTCCTTTGCCGCGACGACGGCGGCACGATCGTGCCGTTCTTCCGCAACCGCACCATGGCACGGCGTGACAACGTCATGCATGGCGAGTTCATCGCTTCCAACTGGGAGCTGGATGGCGCCCGCGGCTACCAGCGTTGGTGGTTCAGTTAAGCGCGGCGCTTGAAGCACAAAACAAAAACCCCGGATCGCCTGATCCGGGGTTTTTTGTGGGCCGTGAAGTTCGGTGCTCAGGCTGTCTTTTTGTCCGGTTCGTGCGCCGCTTCGCCGATGTTGTCGACGCCGCGCTCGTTGAGCAGCTCGGTGAGCCAGTCCGGATCCATTTCCGGCACCGACGACAACAGCAGGTCGGTATACTCGTGATGCGGCGGTTTGAACATCTCGTCCTTCGGCCCCATCTCGACCACCTTGCCCTCCTTCATCACAACCACCACGTCGGCGATCGAACGCACCGTCGCCAGGTCGTGGGTAATGAACATGTAGGCGAGGTTCAGATCCCGCTGCAGCCGGTCCAGGAGCCGCAGGATGCCTTCGGCAACAAGCTGGTCCAGCGCGCTGGTCACCTCGTCGCAGATGATGAAGGTCGGCTCGGCCGCCAGCGCCCGGGCGATCCCGACGCGCTGCTTCTGACCGCCTGACAGTTCGGATGGCAGCCGGTGATAGTAGAGCGACGGTTCAAGCTCGATCTGGTCGAGTAGCTGGTCGACCCGCTTTTTCAGATCGGCACCGCGCAAGCCGCTGTAGAATTGGCACGGCCGGCCGATGATCTCACCGATGGTCTTCTTCGGGTTCAGCGCCGTGTCGGCCATCTGGTAAATCATCTGGGCGTTGCGCAGCTGGTCCTTGGTGCGATCCTGATAGCGCGCCGGCATCGCCTTGCCGTCGAACAGGATCTGCCCCTGCGTCGGCGGCAGTAGGCCGGTGATGCAGCGCGCGGTGGTCGACTTGCCGGATCCGGACTCGCCGACAACCGCCACGGTACGGCCCCGATAGATGTCGAACGAGACACCGTCCAGCACCTGCACCGGCCCATAGGACGCGGACACGTTCTGGACCGAGACGAGCGGCGTTTCACCGGCCGCCGGCGCTGGCTTCTGTTCGCGTTTGAAGCTACGCACCGCCCACAGCGATTTGGTGTAGTCCTGCTCGGGATCGGCAAGCATCTTGCGGGTGTCGGCTTCCTCCACCTCGTCGCCCCTGAGCAGCACCTTGATGCGGTCGGCCATCTGGGCGACCACCGCCAGATCGTGGGTGATGTAGAGCGCTGCGGTGTCGAACTGCTCGACGATATCGCGAATGGCGGCGAGAACCTCGATTTGCGTCGTCACGTCGAGCGCCGTGGTCGGCTCGTCGAAGATGATCAGATCCGGCCGGCAGCTCATCGCCATGGCGGTCATGGCGCGCTGCAACTGTCCGCCGGAGACCTGGTGCGGATAGCGGAAGCCGATCTCTTCCGGATTGGGCAGCCGCAATCGGCGATAGAGCTCGATGGCGTCGGCCTCACTCTCCGGTTTCGACGAGATCTTGTGCAGCAGCGCCGACTCGGTGTGCTGGTCGATCAGCTTATGGGCCGGATTGAAGGATGCCGCCGCTGACTGCGCCACATAGGCGATGCGCGAACCGCGCAGGGCCCGCCGCTCGGCGCGGGTCGCCGAGGTCAGATCCATGCCGTCGAACAGCACCGTGCCGTTGGAGATCCGGCAGCCGTCGCGGGTGAAGCCCATGGCGGCCAGGCCGATGGTGGATTTGCCGGCACCGGATTCGCCGATCAACCCCATGACTTCACCGCGGTGCAGGGTCAAATCGACGCCGTGGACGATCTCGATCCAACGTTCGTCCGAGTAGCCCTCGATCTTCAGGTCCTTGATTTCCAGCAGAACGGGTTTCTTCTTTTCATTGTCGCTCATGGTCTACTCCTTCAGTCCGGAGGAAATGTGCAGCATCCAGTCCACCACGAAGTTGACCGCGACGGTCAGAAGCGCAATCGCAGCGGCTGGAATTAGCGGGGTGATCTCGCCGAACGAAATCAGCGTGGCGTTTTCGCGCACCATCGAGCCCCAGTCGGCGGTCGGCGGTTGAATACCGAGCCCCAGGAACGACAGGGCCGAAATCGCCAGGAACACAAAGCAGAAGCGCAACCCGAACTCGGCCGCCAGCGGAGCGGTAATGTTGGGTAACACCTCTCTTGTGATCAGATACCAGGTGGATTCGCCGCGCAGGCGGGCCGCTTCAATGTAGTCCATGACCACGATGTTGCCGGCCACGGCGCGCGCCAGCCGGAAGATCAGGGGCGAATAAAGGAGCGCGATGACCAGCGTCAGGTTGATGATGCTGGTACCGACGATTGTCAGCAACAGCAGCGCAAAGATGAGCTGCGGAATGGCCATCAGCGTGTCGACGATGCGGCCCAGCACCTGATCGACCCATCCGCCCAGCTGGGCGGCGAGAAGGCCGGTCACCGTGCCGACCACGAAAGCGATCGCGGTGGTCATCAAGGCGATGCCGACCGTGTTGCGTGCGCCGTAGATGAGGCGGCTGAACAGGTCGCGACCCAGCTGGTCGCCGCCCAGAATCATCACGTCGTCCGGTGGCGCGAAGGAACTGCCGACCACCTCCGCCTCGCCGAAGGGCGCGATCACCGGCGCGAAAACAGCGGCGATGATGTAGGCGATGATGACCAGCAGGCCGAAGGCAGCGGTCAGGGGTGCCGTGCGCATCAGCTTGGCGCCTTCCGGCGGCAGAATATGGATCAGCGATTCCCGGAAGCTGTAGGACAGACCCGCCGCCCCGGCGAGCAGCGCGAAGAAGATCGTGATGTTGACCAGCACGTCGGCGCCGCCAAGCAGGCCCGATATCAGCGACACACAAAGCAGCGTAAACAGCAGCAGCAACGCGGTGCGTTGTTTGTAGTAGCCGGCGACGCAGCAGGCGATGATCAGAAATGCATAGTAGATAATAACAAACGCAGCCATCTATCCGATCCTTATTTGGGGTGCCGCAAGCGCGGGTTGGAAAGGATCGCGCCGACGTCCGCGATCAGGTTGAGCAGGATGAACGTGGCGGCGAAGATCAGGCAGCAGGCCTGAACCACCGGGAAGTCGCGCTTGGTCACGCTGTCGACCAGCAACTGACCGACCCCCGGATAGACGAAGACCACTTCAACCAACACCACCCCGGTGATGAGATAGGCGATGTTCAGTGCGACGACGTTGATGATCGGGGCCAGCGCATTCGGCAGCGCGTGGCGGGTGATGACGCGGAAATTCGGAACGCCCTTGAGCCGCGCCATTTCGATGTACGGGGATGCGAGCAGGTTGATGATCGCCGCTCGTGTCATCCGCATCATATAGGCGGTGACAACCAAGGCCAGCGTTATCGCCGGCAGCATGGTCCGATAGAGCCGTTCTCCGAGTTCCATGTCCGGTGTCACGTTGGAGATGGCCGGAAAGATCTGGTTCTGTACGGCGAAGAAGACAATCAGGATATAGCCCAGGAAAAACTCCGGCGACGAAATCGAAACCAGGCTGAGAGCGTTGGTAACCCGATCGAAAATGGAGTTGCGGTAGAGGGCTGCCAGGATCCCGAGGCTGATTGCCACCGGCACCGAGATGATCGCCGCCAGTGCCGCCAGGAACAGGGTGTTGGCAAAGCGTGGCGCCAGCTGTTCAGCAACCGAGCGTTTGTTGGCCAGCGAGACCCCGAAATCCCCTTGTACGGCGCCTCCGAGCCACTCGAAATAGCGTACGAAGGGAGGCCGGTTCAGGCCCAGTTCCTCGCGCAGCGCGGCCACCGTTTCTTCCGTCGCCGATTGCCCGAGGATTTGCTGGGCGATATCGCCGGGCAGCAATTCGACGGCTCCGAATATGATGATCGACACCACAAGCAGTGTCACCAGACCGAGCAAAAGCCGTCTGCCAATAAGCGGCAATACGCCTCCCATGATCCCCTCCTAGTTGTCGGCCCCACGCCATCTGGTCGGACCAAGTGCTTATTCTTACAGGAATGTTCGCAAGCGCTGCGGTGCCAAGTCAACCCAAAACAACCGGCCAACGGACTTGTCCCCGCGTTCGGTCGCCGCTTCCTGCGTTTCCCCTGAACCCGAAAAGTCTAACGGCAATCCACTGTATGCAGCGTTTTGCGGTGCGACACTTTATCGTCGCAATCGGACACTGGATGCCGCGATTGGACAAGTCTCTTTACCAGTCTTGTTATCCGGCTCGGCGCAACCGATCGCGCGGTGACACTCCAAAAGCCATGCGGTAATCCCTTGAAAACCGCCCCAGATGGGTAAAGCCCCAGTCAAAAGCGATGTCGGCGACCGACTGCCCCGGTTCGGCCCGCAACAGGTCGTAATGGGCGCCGAACAGACGCTCGCTGCGTACATATTGCAACGGGGTCATGTGACAGGCGGCGCGGAAGCCCATTTGCAGGCAACGCGGTGTCACACCCGCGGCCCGCGCGATATCGTTGATGGTGATCGGTCGCTTCAGATTCTCGTGGATAAAACGCTGAGCACGTTTCACATGGGCCGGCGCAATGCCACCCGGCGCAGTTTCCAGATAGTGCGCGATGTTGGAAGGCTGGCGCAGGCAGAAGGCTTCGATGAGTTCTTCCTCGACCAGCCGCTGCGACAACCCGTCCTGCGAGGTGAACAGGCGACCATCGTCCACGGCCCGTACGACCGAGTGCACCCGGCGCTGCCAGCGGCGCATCTCCGGTCGCGAGAATTCGATGCACGGCTCGAATTCAACCGGTCCCGGAAGTCTCCGGCCGACAAGCTGCTCGGCGGTTCGCTGCAAAGTCACCCGATCAATCTGCAACAGCAGTTTTTGGCATCCGGCCTGCCAGCGCATCGTCGTATGGCGGTCGGGATTGAGCACGCTGGACGTCGCGGTCGTGGCGCACACCTCCGTGTTGCCATTACGGACCCATGCCTGACCCTCGACGGGCATCTGAATCAGATAGAAGGAACCGAGTTCGCCCGGTTCGATCTCCACGGTGGCGCCGTAGCGGATATAGTTGATCGACATGCCGACGCCGGGTGCATGATGGTGGCAGGCGTCGAAGCGGCCTTCCCGGCCGGTCCGCTCGAGCCGGTGACGACAGAACTTGCTGGCGACAAAATCCCGCGCTTCGTCGAGCTCCGCGCTGCGAAACAGGCGATGGCGGCGAAGCGGCGTTGCCGGCTCTGACTGCAGGGCGCTGTCAATCATCGGGCGATTATTGTCCAGCGCCCTGCTTTAGGCAAATAATCGGGTCTTCAGCCGCCACGGCAGCGCACATTATTTCGTTTTTTGGATAAAGCGCGCGGCACAATGCGGCTTAGTCTGCCGGAAACCACAAGACGGGAGAGAATGTATGACCTACACAGCCGGTGTCACGGGTGCCGCGGAAGGCATCGAAGACACGTCATGGAATGTGGTCGGCCACACCTACACACCGAAATTGCTGAGTGACAACGCCTTTGTCTGGCACGCGGTCATTCCGGCCGACACGTTCGTACCGCCGCATATCCATCCGACCCAGGACGAGTGGATTGTCATGCTGGACGGAAATCTCGAGGTGGAGTTCGGCGACGACGTGCACAAGGCCGGACCGGGCGACACCGTCCGCATGCCGATGGGTCTGGCGCACGGGATCTTCAACCGATCCGGGGCCACGGCGACCTGCATCTTTGGTGTCGCGCCGTCGCGCAAGCTGTTCGCTCTGTTCACGGCGCTCGACGGCGTCACCGATCCGCAGGAACTGGTGCGTCTGTCGGCCCTTCATGAAGTCGATTTCCTGCCCCCGCCGGACGGCGCCTGATCGCACCGTTCTAAAGAGGACACCAACATGCCTGAGAAAAAGAAGGTCGCCGTCATCGGCGGCGGCGTGAGCGGTCTTGCCGCGGCAAAAGCTTTCAAGGAACGCGGTCACGACGTGCATGGCCTCGAACGCAGTCACGACTTCGGGGGCGTTTGGGAGCTGTCGCGCTCCTATCCGGACGTCCAGACGCAGTCGCCGAAAGACCTCTATTGCTTCACCGACCACCCGATGCCGGACGCCTATCCGGAGTGGCCCAAGGGGCCGCAGGTGCACGCCTATCTGCACTCATACGCGGACAAGCACGGTCTGAAGGATCATTTCCGCCTCGATACCAACGTGTTGTCCATGGACCGGCGCGCGGACGGCCGACCGGGTTGGACGCTAAGGCTGGAGAGTGGCGGACAAGAGACATCGGAAGACTTCGATTTCGTGGTCATCTGCACCGGTCAGTTTTCCGACAAGAACATCATCACGCATCCCGGTCAGGAGGATTATGTCGCCGACGGCGGTCAGGTGGTGCACTCGTCCGAATACACCGATCCGGCCATGGTTTCGGGCAAGCGGGTCGTGGTGCTGGGCGGGTCTAAATCAGCGACCGACATCGCGGTCCATGCGGCAAACAGCGGTGCTGCCTCGGTGACGCTGGTTTACCGGGAGCCGGTGTGGCGCATCCCCTATTTCGTCGGCGGCATCAACTTCAAGCGGCTGCTCTACATGCGGGCGCAGGAACAGCAGTTCAACAGTTGGGACCGCAACGCCCTGCAGCGAACAGTAGCGGCTGTCTTTCAACCGCTTGTCTGGGCCAATTTCCGCGGCCTGGAGACATTGTTGAAGCTGCAGCTTGGCCTGAAGAAATGGGACATGGTTCCTGATGTGCCGATTGAAAAGGACGTATCCTGCTCGATCCCGATCGTCACACCCGGCCTGTTCGAGGCCTTCAAGGACGGGTCAGTGAAGCCGGTCAGAGGCACTTTCGAGCGCTATGAGGGCGATCAGGTGGTGCTGAGCAACGGCGACAAGATCGGCTGCGACGTTGCCATTCTCGGCGTCGGATGGAAACTCGGGGTTCCTTACCTCGCCCAGGAGTTCCAGGACAAACTGATCGATGCGGACGGTCAGTATCGTGTCTACCGGCTTTCGGTGAACCCGGACCTGCCGGATATGGGCTTCGTCGGTTTCAATTCCAGCTTCTGCTCGGTGCTTTCATCCGAGATGATCGCCAACTGGCTGGTCCGCTATGCCGATGGTCAGCTGGCCAACCAGCCGAACGAACAGGCGATGCGCGACAATATCGAGATGATGCTCGAGTGGAAGCGGCAGCATCGGCCGGCTGCTCAGGTCTATGGCGGCCTGTGCTCGGCGCCGTTCCACTTCAAGCATTTCGACGAGATTCTGGCCGACATCGGCGCGACGAAGCGCAAGCGATCCAACCCACTGGCCGAGCAGTTTTCCTATCCGAACGCGGCCGCCTACGGCACCTATCTCGCCTCGGCGCCGCAGTACCGGGCCGCCTAGACCCGATAGACCCGCCGGGCATTGTCGGCGGCGATCCTTACGGCCTCGTCCTCTGACAGGTCGGCAAGGATCGCACCGGTTACCTTCAACCAGTCCGGCAGACCATTGGCCATGTCGACGACAGGCCAGTCGCTGCCCCAGACAACGCGTTCCGGACCGAAGACGTCGAGAACATGGTCGACATAGGGCCGAATGGTCTGCAGGTTGGCTTCACCGGGCGCGCAATAGGCCATGATCCCGGACAGTTTGCAGTTCACATGAGGCAGTGCCGCCAGGTCACGCATGTGATCGCGCCACGGGTCGAGCCCGCCGCCGGCGATGTCGGGAACACCGCAATGGTCTAGCACCAGCCGAGTGTTGTCGCAGGCCGCCGCCAGTTCAAGCGCGATCGGCAGTTGCCGCGCCAGAAAGCATATGTCGAAGACCTTGCCGCGATCGCCGATCTTGCGGACGTTTTTGCGGAACGTGGTGGTCTGTGACAGGTCGTCCGGCACCACATGCAGGATGCGCCGGTATCCCACGACACCGAGCGAATCGCACTCGTCCAGCCAGGCGTCGTATCCCTCGTCGCTTTCCGGCCGGCAGGAGGCGATAAGGCCGAGAATACGGCTCTCCGGCCGCCTCGCCAGTTCGGCAACAAAACGCGCTTCGGCCTGATAGTCCGTATCGTCGACACCGGTTTCCATGAACAACGTCCCGGCGACCGATCCGGCATCGGCGAGACTGTGATAATCGTCCAGGGAGAAGGCCCTGCCGGCCAGGACCGGAACGCCGTCGGTCCAGGCGTAGCCCGCGACGTCCGGGTAAACGAGATGCTGATGCGTGTCTAAGAGCGGTGTCATAGCGTCCTCCCTATGCGTTTACTTGTCGGCGTGGATCACACATTGGACCAGCCACCGTCGATCACATGGGCCACGCCGGTGGTGAAGGCGGATTCGTCGGACGCCAGATAGACGACCAGCGCTGCGATCTCTTCGGCCGAGCCGATGCGGCCCATCGGCTGACGGGCAATGAATGCGGCGCGCGCCGTTTCGTAGTCACCGCCGGCGCGCATGCGTTCCTGCAACGACGGCGACTCCACCGTGCCGGGACAGATCGCGTTACAGCGGATGCCCGCTTCGACGAAATCGGCGGCGACGGCTTTTGTCATCCCGATGACGGCGGCCTTGGTTGCCCCGTAGACGAAACGGTTGGGCGCGGCGATCACCGAAGACGCGACTGACGCCATGTTGATGATCGAGCCGCCGCCATTGTCGATCATGCCGGGCAGAAAGCGCCGGATCATGCGGTACATGGCCGTTACGTTGAGGCTGAAGGAAAAGTCCCACTGGGCCTCATCACAGTCGAGGATGGTCCCATGGGCGACATAGCCGGCGCAATTGAAAAGCACGTCCGGCGCACCCACGATGCCCGCCGCGGCGTCGATGGAGTCGGCGTCGCGCACATCGAGCACAAAGGTGTCAAACCCTTCAAGAGCCAGGCTCGCCAGGGCCTGTTCATTGATATCGGTGGCGAAGACGCGCGCGCCTTGCGCTTTCATCGCCAACGCCGATGCACGGCCGATTCCCTGCCCCGCAGCCGTTACAAGCACCGTCTTTCCGTTCAATCTGTTCATGGAAATCCCTGTCTAAGCATTTGAAATCCGATTCCTTTAACGATCGACCTTGCCACTTTCGCTGTCTGTCTCAAACGGGCAGGCAGGCCGGGCCTATCGGTTCGAAACTCTTATAGGTCAGAATGAACTCGGCGTGGCCCAACGCTTCCGATTTTGTCGCTTCGCCTCCGGCCACCCGGATCAACAGGTCGACAATCTCGCGGCCGACCTCTTCCAGCGTCGCGCCACCGGTGATGATGCGGCCTGCATTGACGTCCATATCCTCGCTCAAGCGGCCGAACATCTCAGGATTGGCGGCGATCTTGATCACCGGCGCCAATGCCGAGCCGACCACCGACCCGCGGCCGGTGACGAACAGGGTCAGATGGGCCCCGGACGCCATCATTTCGACGATCTCGGCATTGTCGGAAATATTCGGAAAACCGAAGCGCACTTCGCCGTCGGGAACGACATCCATCAGATAGAGACCGCCGCTCGGCGGCCGGTCGCCGGGCTTGATCAGGCCGGAGATCGTGGAACGCCCGGATTTAGCGTAGGCCCCCATCGATTTCTCCTCGATGGTCGACAGGCCGCCGTCCGCATTGCCGGAGGCGAAACTGCCGTACCCAAGTTGCGCATAATAGCGGGCCGCCTTGTGTACGGCTGCGCGAAGTTCCTGCGCCAGTTCCGGCGTGGCGGCCCGATCGGCCATGATATCTTCGCAGCCGATGAGCTCGCCGGTTTCCTCGAAGATGCAGGCGGCCCCTTCGGCAACCAGCCGGTCGAAGGCGCGGCCGACGGCCGGATTGCCGGAGATGCCGCTTGTGCCGTCGGAACCTCCGCATATGGTGCCAACGACGAGGTCGGCGACGGTCATCGAGGCGCGTGGTGTATCGGCCAGCACCGACCTGATCCCGCGGATCCAGTCCTGCCCTGTCGCGATGGATGAGCGTGTTCCACCTTCGTTTTGAATGACAATGGTTTTTACCGGTCGGCCACTTTGAGAAATCAGCTTTTCCAGGCGATACCGGTCGAAGCTCTCGCAGCCCAGCGATACGAGCAGCACCGCACCGACATTCGGATGGGTGCACAGACACTCCATCATCCTCTGCGCATAGTCATTGGGAAAGCATCCGGGGAAGCCTATGACATGCGCCTCGGTGCGAAACGGATAGGCGATTTCCCGGGCGACATGGTGGGCGCATTCGACAAGATAGGCAACGGCAATGACGTTGCGGATGCCCTTGCGGCCGTCTTCGCGCAGGTAGCCTTCAAGCATCGTCGGCCCTCTGCCCGCCCGGTGGCATATCGAGCGCATGGGTCGGTGTATAATTGCTGCGGATGTTGTGTAGGTGCACATGGTCGCCGATGTTGATGTCGGCGGTCGCCGATCCGATCTGCACCCCGTATTTGATGACAGCCTCCCCGCGCCGGATGGGCGCGGTGGCGATCTTGTGGCCCTGCGCCACCCGATCGGGGATGTCGACCTTCTCGCCACCGATCCCGATGCGCTCGCCGGGCGGCAGCACCTGCAGGGCCACGGCGACGTTGTCATCCGGCGAAAGGACGAGAAGGCGCCCATCGGTCTCGACACCAGACGGAAACGAATGCCGCATCGTCATTGTTACACCGTCGCGATCGTTGCGTTGTCGATGAGGTCCCAGTCGAGATTAATTCCGAGACCCGGTTCCTCTGGCATGCGGGCGATACCGCCTTCAATCGGCAGCGGCGCGGCAAGACCGAAATCGAAATGCGCCGTCGGCCACAGCAGCTCCAGATATGTCGAGTTGGTCAGCGCCCCGTTGAGGTGCAGATTGACCAGTTCCAGCGGGTGAAAGATGGTCGTGTGCAATTCGCACTGCATGCCGAAGGCTTCCGCAAGGTGGGCGGTTTTCAGCGTGCCGGTGATGCCGCCGGTCCAGGACACGTCCGCCCGCACCGCGTCGACGACACGGGTGGCGATGCATTCGGCGACCGAATAAGGATGCCTGGCCAGCACTTCGGTACCGACCACCGGAATGTCCAGAACCCGGGTCAATTCCCGCAGCGCCGAAAAGTTCTCATCGGGCAGCGGCTCCTCCAACCACAGATATCCGAGTTGTTCCAGTTCGCGTCCGAAGCGCACCGCCTGCTCGAGCGTGAAGGCGGCGACCGGATCGGACATCAGCGTAAAATCCGGTCCGACCGCCTCACGCACGGCATGGTGCACGGCGATGTCCTCGTCAAAATCGCGACCCGGCGGATGGGTTTTGTAGGCTTTGAAACCGGCGTCACGGACGGCCGTCGCCTCGGCGGCATAGGCCGCCGGATCGGGCAGCACCAGTGACGAGGCGTAGACCGGGACGTCGCTGCGGGCGCCGCCGATATAGCGCCACAGCGGCTGTCCGGCGGCTTCGGCGGCGAGAATCCACAGGCAGCAATCGACCGGACCATAGAGATAGATCGGCAGATGGTGCCACCAGCGGTCGGCGACGCGCCAGTCATGCCAGGCGGCTTCCCGGTCAAGCGCGTTGCGGCCAAGGAAGAAAGGGCGCAGGGACGCGGCGGCAAGATGCCCTGCCCCTATCGCCGAGCGACCGGCAAAACCGAACATCGAAGCCGACCGTCCGTCTTCGACCTGGAGGGTGAAAACCAGGAACTCCAGACCCTCCTGGGCGATTCCGTCACGCATCGCCTCGCCGCCGATGGCGGCCCGGTCGAACCGGCAGCAGCGTATGTCGAGCCCGGTGATCTTCATCAGAACTTGCCGTATTTGAGATAGGCTTCCTGCGGGTCGATACCCTTCAGGATCGCCGCCCGGACCTTGCTCTCGGTCTGCATGGCCTCGGCCGCCTTGGCCAGGACCGCATCGACGCTGTCCTGGGGGATGCGCACCATGCCGTCGCTGTCGCCGTGCAGCCAGTCGCCCGGGCGGATCAGAACATTGTCGATCCTGATGTCGACGTCGACGCCGGTCGGCATCCAGACGCCGACCACGTCCTTCGGCGTGTGATGGGTGCGCCAGCAGACAAAGCCAAGCTTGCGAATGAACCCCGAATCGCGCAACGCGCCGTCGATCACACAGCCGAGCACGCCCTTGCGGTGCAGCGTTTCGGCCGAGAGTTCGCCCATCTGCGCCACCGCATGGGTGTGCGGCTGGGCGGTCCAGATGTGATCCGGCTTGCATTGCGACAGCAGTCCGGTCCAGGCGAGCAGCGTTTCGTGGGCATCGGCGGACTCGTCGACCCGACCCTCGACGGTGAAAGCCGGGCCGCACAGGGTTCGTTCGGGCTGCAGCGGCTGGATGCGTTCCGGCAGCGTGAAGTCGCGCAGGCCCATCGCCCGCATGACGTCGTGGATCACACTCGTGTAGCAGGCCTCGAACTTGGGGATCCGCGGGTCAGTCATGGTGGAACACCTCCTCCATCATCGCCCACCACTCGCCTTCCTTGCGGGTCTCCAGCGGTACCTGGCACGGCATGCACACGTCCCACCATTCCTGCGTTTTGGGATCGGCCGCCATGCGCGCGGCATCGGCCTCGAAATCGCTGCCGACATATTCCCAATAGCCGAACAGCAGGTTTTCCGGCTCCTTCAGAAAGATCGAATAGTTGGTGATGTTGCAGTCGCTGATCTTTTGCAGGATTTCCGGCCAAACCGCGGCGTGCAGGCGCTTGTATTCCGCCACCCTGTCGGCTTCGAGGCCGATGACCATACCCATTCTCTGCATCGCGATATTCCCTATTGGATTGCGGTTGCTTCGCCGGCCAATTTGCGGACCGCCGGCCAGTCCCAGTCGATACCGAGACCTGGCGCCATCGGCGGATAGGCCCGGCCGTCGCGGATATCGATGCGCGACGTGGTGATCGCATCAAGCTGCGGAATGTATTCGAGCATCGGTGCGTTTGGTACGGCGCAAACGAGGCTGACATGCAATTCCATCAGGAAATGCGGACAAACGGACACGTTGAAGGCCTCGGCCAAATGGGCGACCTTCAGCCACGGCGTGATGCCGCCGATGCGCGCCACGTCGACCTGGACGATGGAACAGCCGCCGAGCTGCAGATAATCCTTGAACTGGCTGATCGAATACAGGCTTTCGCCGACCGCGATCGGCACGCGGGACTGCCGGCTGAGCGCCACATGGGCGCTCACATCGTCGGCCGGAATCGCTTCCTCGAACCAGCCGATGCCCAGTTCGGCCAGCATGTCGGCGCGACGCAATGCCTCCGACAGGGAAAAACACTGATTGGCGTCGACGAGGATCTGATAGGCATCGCCGACCGCCTGGCGGACGGCTTCGAGACGTGCCCGATCCTCAGCAACCGTCGGCTTGCCGATCTTGATCTTGGAGCCGGCAAACCCTTGCGCCTGCATGGCCAGCGCATCGTCGACCAGGGTTTTGACCGGCAATTGGAGCCAGCCGCCTTCCGTCGAATAGAGCGGCACCGAATGCTGGGAACCGCCTGCCATCCGCCACAGCGGCAGGCCGGCCTTGCGGCACCTCAGATCCCACAAAGCGGTGTCGATAGCAGCGAGCGCCAGCGAGGTGATGGCGCCGACCGCAGTCGCATGGGTGGCAAACAGGAGATCGCGCCAGATCGCACCGATGTCCTCGGCCTCCCGCCCGATCAGCCTCGGCGCGAGGGTGTTGAGGAGCAGGCTGAAAACCGCATGGCCACCGGTGCCGATCGTATAGCTGTAGCCGGTCCCGGTGGCGCCGTCGGAATCGGTGATGCGGACGATCGGCGTCTCCTGGCTGACGAAAGCCTGGATCGCGTCGCGGCGCTCGACCATCGGTTCAAGATCGACCAGGTGGAGTTCAATGCGCTCGATTGCGGCCATCAGTGCGGCCTCACGGATTTCTGCGATTCGGCGTCGAACAGATGCACCTTGTCGAGGGAGACATTGAAGGTCATGCGCTCGCCGGGCAGGACATCGCGCGGATCGAACATCTTGCCCAGCACTTCCTTGCCGTCGACCTGGGTGTAGAGGATGGTCTCGGTGCCCAGCAGTTCGGCGAGCTCTACAGTCAGGTCCATCGACGCCCTCTGCCCGCTCTCGACAATGCCGTGGCCTTCTGGCGTCAGGTCGTCCGGCCGCAGGCCGAAGACGACACGCTGGCCGGTGGCCACGTGCTGTTCGAGGCGTTTCGGAATCGGCAGCCGGCTCGTGTCTTCCAGGACGATCGCGCCGTCGTCGACGGTGGCGTCGATCAGGTTCATCGGCGGCGAGCCGATGAAACTGGCGACGAAGGTGTTGACCGGATGGTTGAACACCTCCATCGGCGTGCCGACTTGTTCGATCCAGCCGTCCTTCATGACGACGATCCGGTCGGCAAGCGTCATCGCCTCGACCTGGTCATGGGTCACATAGACCACCGTTGTCTGGACCTTGCGGTGCAGTTTCTTGATCTCGGTGCGCATTTGCACGCGTAGTTTGGCGTCGAGATTGGACAGCGGCTCATCGAACAGGAACGCCTCGGGATGGCGCACGATCGCGCGGCCCATGGCGACGCGCTGGCGCTGGCCACCGGAAAGCTCCGCTGGTGTGCGGTCCATCAACTCCTGAAGGCCGAGGATTTCCGCGGCCTCGCTGACGCGTTCCTCAACCACCGCTTCGGGCTGCTTGGCGATCTTAAGGCCGAATCCGAGATTTTCACGCACGCTCATATGCGGGTAGAGCGCGTAGTTCTGGAACACCATGGAGATGTTGCGCTTGCGCGGCGGCAGGTCGTTGACCACCTCCGGGCCGATGGAAATCGTGCCGTCGGAGATCTCCTCGAGGCCGGCGATCATACGCAGCGTCGTCGATTTGCCGCAGCCGGACGGGCCGACCAGGACAACGAATTCATTGTGCTCGATATCGAGGTTGATGCCATGCACCACCTCGAGGCGTCCATAATTCTTGACGACATTTTCAAGCCGGATGTCCGCCATAGTTATCCCTTTACGCCGCCGAAGGTGAGGCCGCTGATCAAGTGTTTCTGGACGATGAATGTGAGAATGAGGGCCGGAACGATGATGATCACCGCCATCGCCGACATGCCAGCCCAGTCGATGGTGAATTGCGCCGTGAAATCCATCAGGCCGACAGGCAGGGTCTTGCTGTCGGTCGACCGGGTCAGCTGACTGGCCAGCGCGAATTCGTTCCAGGAGGTCAGAAAGGCGAATATGCCGGCCGACGCGATGCCGGGTTTGGCCAGCGGAAATTCGACCCTCCAGAACGCCTGCCAGCGGGTACAGCCGTCGACCTGCGCAGCCTCCGACAGTTCCTTCGGGATCTGCCGGAAAAAGCCGTCGATCAGCCAGATGGTGAACGGCACGTTGAGCGCCACATAGACGATGATAAGGCCGGGTTTGGTGTCGATCAGGCCGATACGGCTCCAGATCATGAAGAGGGGCAGCGACAGCGCAATGCCCGGCACGGTGCGCGACAGCATCAATCCGAGGAACAGCGTATCCTTGTAGCGGAAACGGAAGCGGGCGAAGGCATAGCCGCCGGACATGCCGATGAAAATAGCGATCACCGTGCTGGTCAGTGCGATGACCAGCGAATTGGTGAAATACGCCGGTACGGGGATGGCGACCTGCTCGGCCCCGAAGCCGAATATTTTGGCGAAATTGTCGAGGGTCAGGTCCTCTGGAATCCACACGGCCGGCTTGGCGAGAACCTCGCGATTGGGCCGGAAGCCGGTGAGCACGACCCAGAGACCCGGCACGCAGATGATCAGCATCAACACGAAGGTTGCCAGCCAGGAGGCAGCTTTGCCGATCCTTTTTCGCATCGCTGAGGTCATCAGTCGGCGCCCCCCATGTAGCGCCGCGCGGCAACCAGCTTGCGGAAAAAGAAATAGGTAAAGGCGATCGACAGCAGGATCGACACATAGGCCATGGCATTGGCCTGGCCCATGCGGGAGTTGTCGTAGCCAACGCGGGCAATCATCGTCCACAGCAGTTCGGTGCGCCCGGCAGGGCCGCCGCCGGTCATGACCTCGACGATGTCGTAGGCACGGGCGACGTCCAGCGAGCGGATGGTCATGGCGATGAAGGCGAACGGCATGAGGAACGGCAGGGTGATGTGGCGAAACACCTGCCAGGCGTTGCAGCCATCAACCTTGGCCGCCTCGACCGGATCGCGCGGCATGGCAAACAGCCCGGCGAGCAACAGGATGGCGAAGATGGAGGTGCTCATCCAGACCTCTGCGACAATGATCGAGAACATCGCCAGATAACGGTCGACCAGCCAGGGAATCGCGCCGTCGCTCAGTCCGAGCGCCTGCAGCGCATTGTTCAAAACCCCGATATTGTCGTTGAAGATGAACTTGAACTGGTAGCCGACGAGAATCGGCGAGAACATCATCGGGAACATCATGATGGTGCGCAGCGTGCGCTGACCCCAGGTGATGCGGTTGATCAGGAGCGCGATACCGAGGCCGAAAATGAACTCCAGATTGAGCGCAATGGTCAGAAACACCACCGTGCGGCCGAAGGCCACCCAGAAATCCCAATCGGTGAAGATGCGCTCGTAGTTGCGGAACCCGACCCAGTTGTAGAGGCTGTCGGGCCGGATCAACCGGTAGCCGGTAAAGCTCGTGTAGAGCGAAAACAGCAGCGGCACCAGCACGACGAAGAGGATCGTCAGGATCGCCGGCGACAGCAGCAGGAACGGCGTCCAGTATTCGCGCCGCCAGGCCCGCTTCGAAAAGATACCCCGTCCAGTGCGTGATTGGCGGCCGGTGGAAGCCGCCCGCCAATCGTCACGAACCTCCGACACTACAGATAGCCCGCATCTTCCATGATCTCGCGGGCCTCATCGGCGGCCTCGTCAAGCGCTTCCTGCGGCGTCATTTCGCCGAGGATGGCGGCTTGCAGGCGCGGCCACACCTCATTCGAAACCTCGATCCACTCGGCAATCAGCGGCGGCGTGAAAGCGTCTTCAGCCATGGACTCTGCATAGGTCTCGAACACCAGCACCATGAAGTCATTGTTGGCGGCGTCGAACTCGCCAATGGCTTCTTCCCACACCTTGGCGCGGGTCGGCAGCAAACCCTTGCGCGCTTCGATCATTTGCCGTTCATGCGATGTCAGGAAGCTGACGAAGGATGCGGCGGCCTCCTTGTTGTCGCAGGTCTCGGTGATCGAAAAGGTGTGACTGCCCGACCAGCCCGTGCGCTTGCCGCTGGAACCGACCGGTGCGCGTACTAGGCCGATGTCGCCGGCCACCTTGGAATTCGCCGGGTCGTTGAAGAACGAGGCCCAGCCGGCCCAATCGAGATTGAGCGCTACGGTCCCGGACGCAAACCCCAATCCGGTATCGTCCCACAGATAGTTCAGCACGCCGGCCGGAACGGCCTTGGCATCGTAGAGATCCTTGAACCATTGCACGGCGCGGACGCCGGCTTCGGAGTTGAAGGTCGGGTTCCAGTTTTCGTCGAACAGCTGGCCACCCTCGGCGACGAGCATTTCGTAAAAGCGGCCGGTAATCGCCTCGTCCTTGCCGACATATTGCGTGCCGAAGAACTCCGGCGCGTTGGCGAAGAAAATGGCCTGGTCCTTGAATTGCTGCCAGGTTTCGGGCGGCGCCAGGTCGTAGCCGTGTTTCTCCTTGAACCGGTCCTTGTTGCCCTGGTCCTCATAGAGCGACTTCTTGTAGTAGAGATTGGAAATGTCGGAATGACGCGGCAGCTGAACGAGCCGGCCGTCGACCGTCGAGTTGGCGAGCGCCAGCGGCTGGAATTCGGCCAGCGTCGCTTCCGGGATGACGCCGTTCAGGTCGATATAGATGGTGCCGTATTGCGGCGCGAAGCTGGTGTGGTTGGAGCCGACGCACCAATCCAACGTGCCGGCGGCGATGTCCTGCTTGATCTCGCGGTCGAGCTCGAAATGGTTCTTGCGCGACAGCACGTCGACCTTGGCGCCCGTCATCTCCTCCCATTTCTCGATTTCGGCATAAAGCGGCTCGTACTGGGCGCCACCGATCAGCTTGACGCGCAGCGTGTAGCCGTCGAAGTTGCCATAATCGATTTCCTCGGCCAGCGTGGCCCCGGTCATCAGCAGCGGCAGCGCCGTGGCGGCGGCCAGCATTGTCAGGCGTTTATGGGTCATCGTCTCCTCCTTGTGATCAACCGGAATCGTGGTGTTGCCGGGCAGTGGGTGCGTTGCCCAGCTCAAGTTCTCCAAAGACCGCCCCGGTGTGCTCGCCCAGTGCGGGCGCCGCAATGTCCGACTTCAGCGTCGCACCATCGATGCGGATCGGCGCCCGCAACGCCGTCAGTTCGAGATCGGCGTTGCGGCGGATCGTCTGTTCGAAATCGAGCAGGCCATAGGCTTCGGTCTGCAGCATGTCCTGCCAGTCCAGCACCTCCGAGCACCAGATGTCGGCGGGCTGCAGCACTGCCAGCCACGCAGACGTGGTGCGTGTCCGCAGCCGGTCGGCGAGCACGGTCTTGATTTCGTCGCGCTGCGACAACAACGCGTCGTTGTCGTCGTAATAGCGTTCCAGACCCTCAACGCCGAGCAGTCCCGCCAGCACCTTAAGCGACGGCGTCATGGCCAGCGCCAGATGGCCGTCAGCGGTTTCGTATACACCGTAGGGTGCGCCGAGATAGGCGTGGGCGCCGCTGACGCCGCTGCGCGTGGGCATCCGGCGACCGTCATTGAGATGGGTGGTCAGCACCTCGAACTGGAAATCGATCATCGCCTCGAACAGGCTGGTCTCGACCTTGGAACCGCGGCCGTGCAGACCGCGGCCGACAAGTGCCGCCAGAATGCCTTGGGCCAGGGCGTTGCCGGCCAGCATGTCGGCGACCGCCAGGCCCATCGGCATCGGCGGGTCGTCGCGGCTGCCGGTCAGCCACAGCAGCCCGGATCGTGCCTGGGCGAGCAAGTCCTGCCCCGGCAGGTCCTTCCACGGCCCGTCCTCGCCGTAGCCGGAAATCGAGCCATAGACGATGCTGGGATTGATCTTCCGCACCGCCTCATAGCCAAAGCCCTGCCGCTCGATGACGCCGGGCCGGAAATTCTGGATCATCACATCGGCCGTCGCCACGAGGTCGAACAGCCTGCGCCGGTCCGTTTCATCGCGCAGATCCGCGGTGACGCTCTCCTTGTTGCGGTTGATGGCGTGGAACAGCGAATTGTCGCCATCGATGTCGACGTCCGACAGATAGAGATGACGGCAGAGGTCGCCGACGCCGGGGCGTTCTATTTTGATCACCCTGGCGCCGAGATCGGCGAGCTTCAGGCTGCACACCGGGCCCGACAGGAACTGGCTGAAATCGACGACGGTCAACCCGTCGAGCGGTCGTTCGGATTGCGGCAGCACCCTCATGCGCGGCTCTCCCGATAGGCGGCCTGCAATCGGTCGAGCGCCGTCTCGACGCCGATCTCGTTCTTCAGGCAGGCATGGACGATGTCGCCGCCTACGGCCTGGAAACCCATGTAGCCGTCGTAGCGCGGACGCAGCCAGGCCGTTTCCAGCGTCTCGCGCGTGTTGATGAAGAAATTACGGCAAGCCGCATTGCAGTCCGGATTCTGCCAGGCGACCGCATTGCCAGGCTGGCCTCCGGAGGAAAAGTAAAGGCCCGCCTGGCAATCGGCACCGGCGATCCAGAAGGCATAATCGGCTGCGATGTCGCGCTTGGGAGACGAACTCGATATCGCAATGCCGGTTCCGCCGATCACCGTGCCACGCGGGCCGTTTTCGCCGAAGCCGGGGGCGTTGGCGAAGGTAACGGGAAATCTGCAATAGCCGTCACGGCTGTAATTCGTGTAGCCGTAGCCGAAGGGCGCGTAGGCCGGACCGTCGGCGCTGCGGCCCATCCAGTCGAGGATGCCGATCGGATCGAGCGACAGGCACCGTGCGTCCATCAGCGCGGCGATCTCGCGCATCCGGTCGAGAACCTCCCGACCGGCTTCCCGGTCGATCAGTTGCTCCGGCTCCTCGGCCACCGCGACGTCTCGATTGCGTGCCAGACCGAAAAAGGTCATCAGCGCATTGATCGGAATGAGCGCGAAGGCGACACGTCCCGCTCGCGCCAGTTCGAGCACCGCGTCCCAGCGCGTCGGCGCCGCGGCCAAAAGGTCCGGGCGGAAAGCCGCCACCGGTGTCGCGGCATCGATGGCGAGGGCCCATTGATGGCCGTCGAATTCGTAGGAGCGGTGCGACGCCCCAACCGACTGATCCGCCAGAGTCACCAGCTCCGCGTCCCTGTCCAACGTGTCAAACGCCACCAGATGGCCGCGGCGGGCCACCTCGCCGACATGCGGGTGGTCGATGACCATCAGGTCGTAGGCGCCGGCCATTTCGTCGATTGGACGGTCGGCGAACGCCTGCAGCGAGCGCTTGTCCCACTGGATCGATACGCCCGGATGACGTTGGCCGAACGCCTCAGCGGTGGCGACCATCGGATCGAAGCCGCGGCTATGGTCCCAGGTCATGCCGCGCAACTGCACCGTCTCAGCCATTGCCCGCTTCCGCTTGCCGCGCCGCAACCTGGTCGGCAAACAGCGCCGGGTCGCGATAGAAAGCGGTCATCAGGTGCTCGCAATAGAGTGCGATTTCGCCATCGCCCTTGAAGACCGAATAGCTGACCTTGACCTTGCCCATCTCGGCGTTCTTCACCTCCTTGGAGAGGTTCTCGCGGATCGTGTAGATCGTATCGCCGATAAAGACGGGTGCGATGAAGCGCAGCCGGTCATAGCCGTAGGAGAAAGAGTTGAGGCAGTTGGTGGCGGCAAGGCCAAGCCCGTAGGAAAAAACCTGGGCGCCGGCCACAAGTCGCTTGCCGAAAACGCCCTCCTTCTCGGCAAATCCCTGATCGGCCACGTAGGGGTGAAGGTCCAGCACCAGCGAATTGAACAGCATCGCCTCGCCTTCCGAAATGGTGCGGCGGATGGATCTGATTTTATCGCCGACCTGGAAATCCTCGAAATACCAATCCTCGGCATTCCATACGGGGATTTTCGAGTGATCCTCCGGCAACCCCGGCAGGGCCCGTGCATGCACGCCAATCTCGGCCATTGGTCCTCCCCTGAAATTCCCGATGCGTCATTAGCGTGCGCTTTTTCTTTTCATTAGTCAAATGTTTTTGTATATATAAAAACGCATCGTGATTGGTGGCGTTAGACAGGGCGCGGCGTGGGAGGAACAAAATTGGAGAACGAACAATATTTTGAGGACTATATGGAGGGAGCCCGCCGCGAGACGCTGGGGCGCACGATCACCGAGGCGGACATCGTGTTCCATGCCGGCCATAGCGGCGATTTCTTTCCGCATCATATGGATGCCGAGTTCTGCAAGACCCTGCCCTTCGGCGAGCGTGTCGCCCACGGCACGATGACCTTCGCCATCGGCATCGGGCTGACCGCAACGCAAATCAACCCGCGCGCCTTCACCTATGGCTATGAGCGTCTGCGCTTTCCGAAGCCCGTCTACGCCGGCGACACGATCCGCACGACCGTGACCATCGGGCCCAAGGCCGACGACCCCAAACGACCCGGGTTCGGCCGGGTGGTGGAGATCTGCGAGACCAGGAAACAGGACGGATCGACCGTCATGTATTGCGAGCATATCCTGCTGGTGGAGAAGAAGGAGGGCGACCATGCCGATTGAGCTCAACCAGTCCTGGCCGGCGCCGGCAGCACCCAAACCGGTCCTCATCATCGGCGCCGGCGGCATCATCCGCGACGCCCATCTGCCGGCCTATCAGAAAGCCGACATCCTGGTCGGCGGTGTGACCGATGTCGACCACGCGCGGGCACAGAGCCTGGCAGCCGACCACGACATCCCGGCGATCCATGCTTCGTTGACCGACGCGGTCGCGGCATATGGCACGGATGTCGTCTACGACATCGCCACGCCGCCGCATGTCATCACCGACATCCTGCCCGACCTGCCGGACGGCGCCGCGGTGCTGATCCAGAAACCGATGGGCGCCGACCAGGAGCAGGCCAGGCAGATCCGCCAGATCTGCCGCGACAAGGCGTTGAAAGCGGCGGTCAATTTCCAGCTTCGCTTCGCGCCGATGATGATGGCGGCCAAGGACGCCATCCGCCAGGGCCTGATCGGCGAGCTGCTGGAAATCGAGGTGCATCTCAACATCTTCACGCCGTGGACCCTGTTTCCGTTCCTGATCCCGATGAAGCGGGTCGAGATCGCCGTGCATTCGATCCACTATCTCGACACCATCCGGGCGCTTGCCGGCAATCCACTCGGCGTGTTTGCCCGCAGCATCGGCGATCCCCGGGCCGCCGATTTCGCCCAGACCCGCACGTCGGTCATCCTCGATTACGGCGACCGGCTGCGCGGCGTGATGTCGATCAACCACAATCATCAGTGCGGGCGCAAATTCCAGTCCGCCTGGTTCCGCATCGAGGGCACCGAAGGCACGCTGATGGTCAAGCTCGGCGTCTGCTTCGACTACCCGAACGGCGAGGCCGACGAATTGTGGTACTGCCGCAATGGCGGCGAGTGGCAGCAGATCGCGCTCGAGGGAAGCTGGTTCATCGACGCCTTCATGGGCACCATGCGCAACGTGCAGCGCTTTGACGCCGGCGAGGACGACATGCTCTACGCCTCGGTGGAGGATGCCTACCAGACCATGGCGCTGGTGGAAGCCTGCTTCAAGTCGATGGAGACACCGGCGGTCGGGCTGGAGATCGATTAGTATATGTCCCGGCAACGCCCAGTTTGAACTCGCGGGCTACAGTCGAAGCCGCTATCGATTGGACATGTCACAACCCTGGTTTCGCGACATGTCGACAAAAAGCCGACCTGGTCAAATAGAGATTCTCTCGTGCACTATTCCATCGTGAGGGATAGTTTCGCCAGCACGCTGAACGGGTTTGGCCAGGAGGTCTTCCCCGTTTCGAAACCGCTTAAAGAGAAAGCAGGACCCACTGATGCTTCTGTTGCGCGCCCCCTTGCACCCACCGGAAATCACCGAGGAAATCCGTCGACGGTTTTCGATCCGTGACGAGGCCGACGGTCTGGAGCCGGTTTCGGAGATCACCGCCGTCGTCACCAACGGCGGCATAGGCCTGCCCGGCGATTTGATGGCCAAGCTCCCGGCGCTGCGGATGATTGCCGTGTTCGGCGTCGGAGTCGACCAGATCGATCTGGAACAGGCGAAGCGGCGCGATATCGCCATCACGACGACGCCGCACGTGCTGACCGATGCCGTTGCCGAACATGCGATTGCCCTGATACTGGCGGCCGGCCGGCGCATCGTCGAGTCCGATCGGTTTGTCCGCGCCGGCCACTGGGAGCACGGCAAGTTCGGGCTCGGAAAAGGCCTTGGCGGCCAGTCGCTGGGGATCTTGGGATACGGGCGGATCGGGCGCAGGATCGGCGAACTCGCCCGGTCGCTGGGCATGACGGTGCTTTATTGTGACCTGCGGCCGGATCCGACTGATACCGGAAGTTTCCGCCCGACGCCGGAGGACCTGGCACGGGATGCCGACCTGCTCGTCATCGCCGCCGCCGGCGGTGCGGGGACGACCGGACTTGTCGGTGCGGACGTCCTGGCGGCATTGGGCCCGGAGGGGCTTCTGGTGAATGTCGCCAGAGGGTCGGTTGTCGATGAAGACGCGCTGGTCGAAGCCTTGCGAAGCGGCAGGCTCGGCCAGGCGGCGCTCGATGTCTTTGCCGACGAACCGCGTCCGCATACTAAGTTGCTGGAGTTCGACAATGTTGTGCTGACGCCGCATGTCGCGTCAGGAACCCTTGACGCGCGGCTGGCAATGGGTCGCCTCGTGATCGACAACCTTGTAGCCTTTGTGGAAGGCCGAGATCTGGTCACGCCGCTGCCACTCGATTCTTGAGTTACCCGACCGCGACAGGCCTCTGTTCAAGAACCGAATGTTGCTTTTTTGTTGCGATGAAACGTAGGTCATGGTTCTAACATCCACCATCCCCTCCCTCTTTCGTTGGTGCTGTTCTGTCCATCGCGCTTCGCAACGTCTCCAAGACCTTTGGCTCCGATGTCGCCGTCAACGACGTGACGTTGGACATTGCGCCAGGCGAATTTTTTGCGGTGCTCGGTCCGTCCGGCTGCGGCAAGACGACTTTGCTCCGGCTGATCGCCGGGCTTGAAGCCCTGAGCAGCGGAGACATTGCCATCAGCGGACAGCAAGTCGCCGGAGAAGGGATCCATGTGGCGCCGGAACACCGCAATGTCGGCGTCGTGTTTCAGTCCTATGCGCTGTGGCCGCACATGACGGTCGCCGACAACGTCGCCTTTCCCCTGCGGGCCGCGGGCCGGGCGAGAAACGACGTCACGGAGAACGCCCGACGCCACATCGAAACGGTCGAACTGGCCGCCTATTCCGGCCGCCGCCCAGCGCAGTTGTCGGGTGGTCAGCGGCAGAGGGTGGCGCTTGCCCGATGCCTCGCCCAGGGCGCTGATACGATCCTGATGGACGAACCTCTGGCCAATCTCGATCCGCATCTGCGCGCGGCGATGGAGGAAGAACTGGCCGGCTTCCAGCGCAATGCCGGCGCAACAGTCATGTACATCACCCACGACCAGCGCGAGGCGATGGCGCTGGCCGACCGCCTGGCCGTCATGTGGCTGGGCGAGTTGCTACAGGTCGACACGCCGGACGTTGTCTACCGCAGGCCGCGCAGCGAACGGGTGGCGCGTTTCATCGGCCGCAGCGCGATCGTCGACGCGATGGTGGAACAATCGGACAAGCGGCAGGCTCGGGTGCGCATCGGCGACCTGTCGATGACCGCCGCGACGGCCAGCGCGGTTGCAGCCGGTCCGGCCCGAATCGTCATTCGACCCGAGGACGTCACCATCGGCGACGCGGCGGATGCGATATCCGGCACTGTTGAGCGTGTTGCCTATCGCGGCGGCTATTTCGAGGCCGCCGTCCGTGTCGCGGGGATCGATGCGCCTCTGGCGGTCAACCTCACCGAGCGAGCCGACGAAGGCGAGACGCTTCCGCTGACCGTTCGGCAATCCTGGCTGCCGCCTGTCCAATAACGCGGATAAAGATCAGTCCCGCCACGGGATCACGCCGGACGGCAAGCGTCGCGCCGCCGCGTTCAACAGCACCATGATCACCACCGTCGCCAGCACCGTGACCGCCGCCATGGCAGCAGCCAGCGTGGTGTAGCCGCCGTCCTCGTAATTGAAAATGGTGGTCCCAATCGTCTCGTTTCCGGCAGACCAGAGCAGCGCCGACACGGTCACCTCATTATAGGCCGTGAGGAAAACCAGAATGGCGCCCGAGGCGGCGGCCGGTGCGACGAGCGGAGCGAAGATGGCGCGCATGCGCTGCCCGAATCCGGCGCCCGACACGCGCGCCGCGTCGTCGAGACTCGGGTCCAACTGGCTGTAGGCGGCCGAGACCGGCTTGAGACCGATCGCCAGAAATGCCGCAATATAGGCGATCAGAATGATCCAGATCGTGCCGTAGAGCGCGATACCGAGCCCGGGAAGTGGCCGGATGAACGCCAGGATGAAGGCGATGGAGATGACCAGCCCGGGGATTGCATAGGCGATTTCGGCGCCGCCGGCGCTCACCTCCGCAAGCCGTCGCGACGCACCGGTTTTGTGAGCGAGGAAGTACCCCAATCCAATGGCAATCGCGGCGATCAGCAGCGCCGCCGCACCGGCTGTCATCGTCGAGTTGACGAATGCCCGCGCAGTGACCGATTGCCGGGCGACGACCTCGATGAAATTGTCGAAGGTCAGCGTGCCGAAACTGAGCGGCACGCCGTAGGTCGGCACCAGCGCGGTGGCGAACAATGACGAGAGCGGCAGCACGAGGGTGGCGGCGACATAGAGCCACAGCGTCGTCTCGAACCAGCGGCGCGAACCGGCGAGATCGATCGCCAGCGACGCCTGGGGCAATCCGACGAGGGCGCGGCGCATCCGCCGCAACAGCAGGAACTGCACGGCCAGGGCTGCCAGTGTCACCAGCGCAAGAATGATGGAAATGACGGCGACGTCCGGCAGTACGTCGGGGCCGAAACTCGCCAGCCGCCGCCAGATCAGCACCGGCAGCGTCGTGTACCGGGCCGGAATGCCGAGTAGCGCGTTGATGCCGAAATTGCCCATGGCGGCGACGAAAGCCAGAGCAAATCCGGCCAGCAGGGTCGGCGCCAGCAAAGGGATGATCACCCGGGTGAGCGTCCGCCATGGTCCGGCGCCGGAGACGCGGGCGGCATCGCTCAATTCCCGCGGGAAACCGCGCAGCGTGGCGCGCACGATCAGAAAGACAAGCGGTGCGTGCTGGATGGCGAGGATAAACACCAGGCCGGAAAGCGAATAGATCGGATGGGTGCTTCCCAGTTCCGGCGCCAGACCGAGAGCACGCAGGACCGGGCTGCCCGGACCAAGTGCCTGAATCCACGATATCGCCGTGACATGCGGCGGAATCATCATCGGCAGCAGGAGCAGGAAAATAAGCGGTCCTTTAAGGCGCACATTGGTCAGGCCGATCACCAATGCCAGCAACAACCCGATCAGCGTGGCGAGAACGGCGGACAGGAAGCTGCTCTCAAGGCTGTGCCACAGCGCCCGCAGCACCGATCGACTCTCGAGCGCGGCGGCCAGCGCCGACAGGGACAGACCGCTTTCGTCGGTCAGACCGATCCTGAAGAGGAGCAGCAGCGGCAAACCGCAAAAAAGGAAGACGACAAACGCAATGGCGGCGAGGAACAGTGCCTCGCCGCCGGGTTTTTTCAGCCTGTCGGGGAAGGCCACGCGGACCTAGCCGCCAAAGATATCCGTAAACTTCAATTTGTTGGCCTTGTCATCGGCAAGCGCCTGCGCCGGATCGAACGACATCAGCTTGATGGTGTCGCGAGACGGAAAACCTTCCGGCGGGGTGATGTCCGGATGCGCCGCGAGATATCCCTGGTCAGCGGCCAGTTGCTGGCCTTCGGGCGACAGCAGGAAATCGACAAACGCCTTGGCGGCCGTCACATTGCTGGCCGTGTTGAGGATGGCCACCGGTTCGGTTACAGCCGACACGCCCTCCTCCGGGAAAACGAACTCGACGGGCGCGCCTTCAAGCTTGTTGCGGATCGGCAGGAAATCGACGACGAAACCGTAAAGTTTCTCGCCGCCGGCGACCGCCTTGTAGGTGCCGCCATTGCCGCCCTTCGGATTGGCGCCCTGGTCGGCCAAGCCCTCATAGTAGAGCCAGCCCAGGTCCGGATTGCCGGTCAACGTCGCCATGTGAATGGTTGCGGCGCCCGAGGTCAGCGGCGACGGCATGGCAATCTTATCTTTGGCCTCCGGCTTCAGCAGGTCCTTATAGGAGGTCGGCTTCAGCGGCGCGGCGGTGTTGTAGACGATGCCGGTGGTGATCAGTTTGGTGGAGAAATAGGTCTTGTCGTCATCCATGATGGCCGGGTCGTAGGCCGAGATGTCGGCATCCGGATGGGCCATCAGGCGGTCTTCGTTCTTCAGACCCTCCATGGTGACGACATCGGCGATCAGCAGCACATCGGGCTTCGGCGCGCCGGCTTCGAACTCGGCCCGCAGTTTCGCCATCACCTTGGTGGTGCCGTCGCGGAACCACTCGACCTCCACATCCGGATATTTCGCCTTGAAGGCGTCGACCGTCTGTTGCGCGTCCTTGTTCGGCTGTGAGGTATAGACGACCAGTTTGCCGGTCACATCGGCGGCCATCGCCTGCACGGAAAACACCGTGGCGCAGGCGACAGCAAGAATGAGTTTTTTCATGGAAGAGAATCCTTCGGACTTTTTATTGCCATACGGAGGCGGGCAGTAGCGCACTTGCATGACATTTGGATGATAGGCGCAATCAGGCCTACAGGCATAGACAAATTCGATCAGAGTGTCGCACCCAGGCATTTGACACGAATGCCAACAGAAACCCGGAACCGTTCAAGCCGCCGTGGTAAGGATCTGAAACTCTTCATCAAAACCCTTGAGCGGCTCGGCTGCCAACAACCGTGTGGGTTCAGAGAGATGCTTGGCAAACTCTGATGAAAAGAGAATAGGTTTTTCGAATTTGGCGCAAAGCCCTTCGATCCGAGCCGCTATGTTCACAGCCCGCCCGAGCACTGTGAAATCGAGCCGCGTCGCCGATCCGATATTGCCGTAGAGAACTTCACCGAAATGCATCGCCATGCCAAACGCGAGATCGAGACGCGAGTCCGAGTCGGCCATCTGCAGCGCTTGGCGCGCAGCCGCCAGGGCGCGTTCGCAAGCGATTTGCGGGACCATCGCATCGTCCTCCGTCGCGAACACAGCCAAGACGCCATCACCGATGAACTTGAGAATCTCTCCGCCATGGGCCTCGATCGACGCATCGATGATTTCGAAATAACGGTTGGCGCGTGCCACCGCCTCCTGTGGCGGAACGCGGTTATTCAGGCCGCTCCAGTCGCGAATGTCGCTGACAAAAATCGCCGCCGTGATGGTATCGATATCACCCCTGGTGATCCGGCCGTCGAGCACCCGTTTACCGGTCCGCGGTCCGAGATAGGCTTCTGACACGGCGAGTGAAATGCTGCGCGCCTTGAACACCTCGACAATCGGCGCCAGCGCCCCGGCAACGGTCTTGATTGCTTGCAACTCCGCCGGCGAAAACCCGCCCGTACGATCGGTGACCAGGACGAGGATCGAAAACCGACCGTCGGAAAAGCGCATGGGAACGCCGAAATAGTCGGTTGCGCCGCGCGCCCTTAGTTCGTGCAACACGCTGTGGTCGGCTTCGGTCAGGCGGTCGAGGCGCTTGCGATAGGACTGAAGGGTCTCGCTGATGACGGTCAGCGGACTGCCCGCATAGCCTGCCCGGCCCTCGAGGCCATGCGTCGACGCCAAGTGGTGTGTTCCGGTATCGCGTTCCCAAAGCGACGTGACGGCCGCCACCAGCGGATGCAGGGTGCGCATCGAAATGCGCAACCGCCACACCGGGGCACCCGCGGCAAGCATCCGGGGTCCGAGTTCACCGACAAGCGAATCCAGGTCGGGCAGGAACCGACCCTCCTCGATAAGCCACTGGATGATCGAGCCCGGATCCCAGGACGTGAGATGGTCTTCATCCAGCGCCATGGCCGATCCTTTTCTTGACATTGCCCAAAGTCAGGACCTGTAGACCTTCGCCATTCGGATTTCCGCTATGGACAGCAGCGGTCGTTCGGTCAGTCTTAATCAATCGCAATGAACCCATAATGGCAAATGGCAAGGCAGCCATCACTGCCTTGCCGTTTTGAGGCTGGTAAATTGTTTAGCGCTATCTCACCCCAACCGAGGTTGCGTCAATCAGCCGATGTTGCGGGCAGCCGAGCCGTAGCTCACGTCCAGCACCTCGGCCGTCATGTTTTTTGTGGCATCACCGGCGAAGAACATGACAGCCTTGGCAATATCCTCCGCTTCGTGGTGCCCGACGGCAATCGGATTGCCCGGTTCTAGCAGGGCGGACACCGCATCGAAGGTTGGGTTGGGATCGTTGGGAAGCATTTTGCCGAGAATGAAATCGTTGTCGGCCAGCGGCGTCCTAACCAATCCGGGCGCCACGACGTTGCACATGATATTGTCTCGGCCATAGGAGAGTGCCGCGCTCTTGGCGAAGCCTATGACAGCCCATTTCGTCGGAGTGTAGACAGGAAAAAGTTCGTTTCCGACACGGCCCAGCCCGGAAGAGACAAAGATGATCCGGCCGCCGCCTTGAGCCCGCATGTGCGGGACGGCAGCCTGGGTGGACTTGACGACGCCCGAGACGTTTATCTCGAACACCGTCGAAATATCGTCGCTCGAGAAGTCTTCGATCGTGCCTGCTTGGCTTACACCTGCATTCGCCAACAGGATGTCCAGGCTGCCGAACCTGTCGACCGCCTGCGCCATCGCTTCTGCCTGAGCGGCGGCGTCGCGAACGTCGCCTTTGTAAGTCATGCAGTCTACACCGAGCATTTCGATACGCGCCTTTGCGGATGCCAGATCCGCATCGCTTGAGAGTGGGTATTGGACGTTCGGCAGCCGCGGCGTGGCGACATCGAAGAGAACGATGTTCGCACCCGCACGCGCCAATTCTTCGGCAGACGCCAAACCGATGCCCCGTGCGCCGCCGGTGATGAAGGCGGTTTTGCCGGAAAGTTCTTTTCGAACTTCTTCTGCATCGCTGGATTGCGCCAGGGCCGAACCGGTACCCGTCAGCGCCGCAGCCGCGGCACTGAGTGCGCCCAATCTCATCACACTCCGCCGGTCGATCCTGCGGGTCCCATGGTTCGCAACGGAGATGGCGTCGCTCTGAGAATTGGTGGTGCTTTCATTGGTCATAATCTGAACTCCCGGTTGGCTTCAATCGTGGCCGAAGGTTCGGCCTTACTGTGGATGTCGGGCGGCCGATGAGTCGCCTCTCGCGGCGCGGTTCTCCGCCGACGTTTGTTCGTTGAGTTCCTGCTCTCCGACGATAAGACGGATATGGACCGTGAGCTCCAAGTCCGGTATTGGGACATAGAGCCAATCAGAATTGCGCGAAACGCATCAATGGATGACGATGCCTTGTTCTTGGCGGTGGTCGACGGCGGCAGCTTCAGATCCGCCGCTGCAGCTGCAGGGCTCGACCCGAGCCGGGTCAGCCGTCGCATCGCAGCGCTTGAGAAGCGGTTGGGCGTCAAACTCCTCAACCGTACCACTCGCGCGTCTTCGGTCACGGAAATGGGCGCGCGTTATGCCGAGGGGGTCCGGCGTTTGGCGGAGGCTCGCGCCGCGTTGCTTGCTGAGGTCACCAGCGGCCGGGACGTACCGCGCGGACGGCTTCGGGTCACTGCGCCAACCGATTTTGGAGCACACTTCGTAGCCCCGGTCCTGGCGAGAATGTCGAAGACTCATCCCGAACTCACCGTCGAGCTGCGGCTAGGTTCGGGCTTCGCGGACCTGCAGGCCGATGGGATAGACATCGCCATCCGCATCGGGCGGCTCGCAGACAGCGCGCTCATGGCCCGAAGAATAGGCTTCTCACGCCGGGTGCTGGTCGCGATACCGGAGGTCGCAGCGCGCGTGTCGAAACCGGGAGACCTTGCGGAAATCGACATCGTGTCCTATCGCCCCGGCGACACCGAGATGTTGACCGCATTTGAGCTGGACAACACTCGCCACGAAGTACTGATGCAATGCCGCTTGGGGATCAACTCGATGACCGCTGTGCGCAAGATAGTTCTAAACGGACAGGGCGCACATCTCGGTCCAGAGTGGGCTTTCACCGACGATCTGGACGCCGGACGCCTAGTTCGGATGTTTCCCGAGGCTTCGTTCGACGCCTTCCCAATCCACGCAGTTTGGTTGCCAACCCCTTTCCAACCTGCCGCCTCCCGCACATTTGTAGAGGCGATGTCGGAGGCGCTGCAGGAAGCCGGATTGTCGTAGTCCAGGCGGATTGCCAGCTCGAAGAGAACTTCGAGAAACACCTCCATTGGCAATTATACCGATGCCAGTCACCCGTACATTCAGCGAAAGCCCGTTTCGAGCTCCTCGATTACATTGCATCCTCGGACAGACCGCTCCACGGATCCAGTGCCTCGTCTCTCTCGAGGCGTGACCGCCACAGCTCCGCCCCTTGCTTGTCCGACAGGTCTTTCGCGGTGCGGCGGATGCGCTTCACCTCGGCCGCGTCGTGGCGCTGGGTCATCCTGCTTGTCTCCGCATCGAGCCGCAGAATTTCCGCGTGACACCATGGTTCGCGCCCGTCATCGACGGCGCGGGAAACCTGCTGAAATAGCAATCTTGCGTCCTCGAGCCGGCCGGTCTGCGCAAGACCGGCCGCAAAGAGCGCGTCCGATAGCGTTGTCGAAACGACCGTTTTGGATCTGCGCAGCGCTTCGCGGCCGATCCTATAGGTGTCCACTTCGTCCGTCGTCCCTCGTCCGTGCAAAGCCGAGATACCAAGGATGCATCTCGAATAGGCCGCCCACATCGACATGTTTCGATCCCGGGATTGTGCGAGGCTGATACCGCCCAAACGCTCCGCTTCCTCGAAGTCCAGAAGGACGAGCATGGTTTGAGCGGCAAGCACATGCGCGACGATTTCGGGCTGCACGAGCCCTGTCTCCCGCGCGTTCCGAAATGTTTCGTCGATCAGTTTCCGGGCATCCCGTTCGCGCCCGAGAATTGCCAGGACCCGGGCGTGCAGCATTCCGATGGGAATCGACTGCTCGACCCCCATGGCGTCGACGCTGGTCGGCGCATCCGGGCGTTGCAGTGCCGCGCCTGCCTTGCGAAACGCGGCGTCTGCCGCGTCAAATCGGCCGAGGAGCAGATCGCCGGCCGCAACGAAGCGGTATCCGAGCGCCTCCTGAGGACCGTAAGCGTCGCTCCATTCTCGCAGCTTCAGGACCTGTTCCCCGACCGCGCGTACCCGGGCACCATCCGCATACGTATAGTGAAGCGAGTAAGTCTGCCACAGAACCGGGATCGCGAAGCGCGACGACGGGCGCGCGCCAGCCAGGCGCCGTGCTTCATCGAGATAACGTACCGTGTCTGGATGACCGTAGCCGAGCGCGTGCGACGAGCAGAGACACAGCTTTCCCATGATTTCGAGGCGGGTATCCTCGTTGGCGTTTGAGGGGTCCAGCTTCTCGAGTTCCGTCAGCGCCGCCTCGAAATGTGCCCGCGCTTCGGATTGCGCGAATGCGGCAAGCGCGCGCAAGCCGGCTTTCCGGTAGAGATCCAACGCCAGTTGAGGCTGCGCCGCCAGAGAGGCCTGTCGCGCGACAGTCTCGAGTGGTGTGTCGCGGGCCTGCCGAAAATGATCAAGAAGCCGCAGGTGTGTTTCCCTGCGATCATCCGCGGCAAGGCTTTCGTAGGCGGTTTCGGCAATAAGGCCATGTTGGAACGAGAACTCTTCTCCAGCGGCACCCGGGTACCGGAAGACCAGACGTGCCAGCAGCATTGCGTCAAGACCGGCATCAACGTCGCCGACATCGTGCCCACACGCCGCGAGCAGGGCCGACCGTTCAAACTGGCGCCCCACGCACGCAGCCCGTTGCGCGACGCGGCGATGGGCCCCAAGCCCATCCAGCCGTGCTTCAAGTACGGATTTGAGTGTTGGCGGCATGTCGAGGTGGCCGGCCGGTCCGGATTCGACCCGTGGGCCGTCCGCACACCAACGCGCAAGTTCGATCAGGAAAAGAGGTACGCCATCGGCCTGCGCGATGATCTCGGAAACCAGAGCCTCGCCGATGCCAGGGCCGGCGATATGTCGACCAATCAGGGCGCGGGCGTCGCCTCTCGAGAGATTACCAAGCGACAGGTCTGTTCGGTTTCGGTCCGGAAACACCGATCCGTCGAACTCGTTGCGTGCGGTTACAAGCAACAGAAGCCGGGCTTGGTCGAACGCCCTGCACAGATTGCCAACAAGTTCCAGCGTGCTGGGATCGGCCCGATGCGCATCCTCAAGAACAACGTAGGTAAGCCAGCTTCCGCGCGCGCTGAGAAAGTAACTCGCGAGAGCTGCGAGCGCCACCGCACGGCCTTCTGCAGACCCGTCAACGCCTCCACCGGGCAATTCAGTCGCTTGATCTACCCCAAGCAGTTGTACCAGCGCCGCGACTTCGTCGGGATCGGTCACGCCGGCCTCCTCAAGATGGGCATGGAGCTTCTGCGTGGCGGTCTCCCCGTCACCGGCAGCGGCCAGACCGGCGGCGATCCTGATATGATCGCGGATGGGCTGGAACGGCGTTCCCTCGTGCAGCTTGCTGCACTGCAGCAGTATGCGTCGCGCCGCGTGCGCGAGTGCATATTGCGCAACTTCCTCCTGGAGACGAGACTTTCCGATCCCAGGTTCGCCAATAACGACGACAAGTTGGCCCTCACCCTCATTGGCCCTTTCCAGCCGGTCCCTGACAAGTTCAAGCTCCCGTTCGCGGCCGACAAGCTCGGCGGACTTTTCCGGATCACGTGCCGTGAAACGCGTCGGCGGGGGAACCTCCCGAACAACCGAAGAACTTCCCTCGGGCCCTTCATCCAGCTCAAATTTGCCGCGTATCAGCACGCGGGTCGTTGCAGAAATGAGGATCTGGCCGGCATCCGCGCGGGCCATCAACCCGATTGCCTGATCCGGCGCGGCGCCAACCGGATCCACGCCAGGTTCGATCAGGACTTCACCAGAGCTGATCCCGATGCGGCACGCGGATATGCGACGGATGGCCAACGCCGCCTCAATGGCTTGCTTGGCCGCATGCTCGCTGGCGACCGGCCAGCCGAAGTAACTGAAGCTGATCAAACCCGGGGCGCGGTCAACGGTCCCGCCGTGGTGCGCGATCGCTTCGCCGAAGGCGGCTTCGCATCGACGGCGGATCTTCAGGGTGCTTTCCGGATCGTCCGGGTCGTCTGCCGGCTCGGGCAGCGCCCATGCAGCCAGAACCGTTACAAGACGCCGTTCCCGCACCGCATCAGCTGCCAGCGCGGATTCAATCGGCGTGGTGTGTTGTTGTGCAATGCGCCTCGTCCCGAACCGCCCTTGACGGTTGGCTATCTGGGATTCAAGCTCGGCGGTCTCGGAGGCCGGGTCTATCTGAAGCTCCGACTGGAGCAGGTCAGTGAGCTCGCGGAACACCTCCTCGGCCGCCGCTGTCTGCCCCATGAGCGCCAGCCCGGTCATCAGTCGCCGCGCAGCGTCCTCATCATACGGATCGCGGGCGCAGAGCCGACGAGCAAGCTCCGCCGCGGCCGCAAAATTCCCCTCGGCTTCGGCCCGGTCCGCGCGGGCGACGATGAGATCGCGCGCCAGGACCGCCACGCGGTTCCGTTCGACCCGAAGCCAGGCATCCATGTCCGGCGACACACCGTCCCAGCCTGCCAGGAGTTCGCCTTCCACATGCTCGATTGCGGTCTCCTCGTTCGCGACCACCGCGCCGACGTCTGTCCAAACAGCCGCAGGATTGACCGAGACCGATTGCCCGTCGGCCAGGATCACTTCCGGCTCGACACCAGAAAACACCCGGCGCACCCGAAATATTGTTTGTCTGAGTGATCCCCGCGCCTGCTCTTCTCCGCGATCCCCCCAGAAAAGACCTGCCAAGTGGGCACGAGTCCGCGGCACCCCGGGATAGGCGGCGAGATAGGCGAACAGGAGTGCTCCATGTCGCGTCGGGAAGGAAACCTTCGTTCCCTTGACCCTGACGTCCAGCCCGCCGAACAACCGAACGGCGATAGGCCGGACCGCGGATGTCGCGCCGACCGCATCCTTCTCCCGCGGCCTGTTCCCGTGTGGCTCCATTTGTAACGCATTAATAACGCGAGGCGGCCGTTTTGGGTAGCGACTACTGCCCGTACTGTAACACCAATGTAACGCCCACTCTGGCATCAACGCCGCGGTCCCGCGACGGAGGTCAGTATTATGATTACTGCGTCAAAGCTGCGACCTCAAGAGAACTTGCGGCCAGTCTAAGCCACTGAACATGCCGTAACCACTTGGAGAAAGCACATGGTTGGTCACAGAACCTTGTTTGAGCTTGCCCTTCGTCGGCGGCTGAGCAAATGGGGACACCACCCGGGACGACCGGTGGATCCGGTATTCGAAGATTGGATGCCCGTCTGGCGACGGTCCGAACCGATAGATGTGTTTCCAACGGGTCCTACTCGGCCTTAGGGGTAACGGCAGGAGTTCAACGACTCGATGAGGCCACCGGCGACGTATCCCCAGGGAGTCGCCGGTGGCGGATTGTTGGGAGTGGGCATCCTGAACGCAGGAAGGCCCACCGTACCAACGTCTACTTCAGGCTCATTTCAACCGCTTGGCCAAATCTCGGTTTGGCAGATTGGGCATAGCCGCCAATCACGTGACGCGTACGCGCGTCGCGGGAAAGGCCTTTGCCGATGAAGGTAACCCAAGCGCCACAGGCGCCGGCAATTCCGGCTCTCCGGCCGGAATCCGATCCACAGCGCCCGTTCGGGGCCTGGGACCGGAGTAAGGAAGGAAGAACGATGAACAACCGACCAACGGACTGTCGCGAGGCCTCTCAGGCTGACGCAGACCATAAACTTGAAATCTCGTTTTCCAGCGATGGCAACATCCTGGTCGTCGCTTTGGCCGGAAGCATCGTGAGCAAGACCGCGGGTGCACTTCTGGACACGCTGGCCGACCTGGTTGTCAACGGCAACAGGAAACTGATCCTCGACGTCTCGGAAGTAAAGACGACGAGCCGCGCTGGATTGCGGGGCATCGTCGTTACCGCCCGACTGCTACAGGTCGGAGGTGGTCAAATGCGGATCTGCGGGGCCGCTGGGGACACCCTCGCGGCGCTGCATAATCTTTCGCTGCCGCATCTGATCCATATCGACAGAAGTCGGGCGGAAGCCCGGTGCCGTCTGTCACAGCGCGTCAGCAGCGAATGGCGCCCGCCCGGAAACCATTCCCCTCAGCGGCCGTATGACAGCGCCGTATCACCCGGAAACCACCCGGACCGCGACCAGCGGTCCGCTTTACTCGCATGTCCAAAAGGAGAAGCACGACATGTCCGAACTCGAAAACTCTATGCCGTTCCCAGCGGACCCAACGCAAGCGCGCCGTCTGCCGAAGGCCGTGGCGCGGTTCCTGCGCAAGCGACGTCGACACACCGATCCCGACAGGGTGCCCGAGTACCTTCTCAAGGATGTCGGACTGACGCGCATGGATTTTGAATACGCGAAGCCGCGGTACCGGTTCTTCTAACCGACGGCGACACCTCGCCAATACAGACTCAATATAACCGGGAGACTAAACATGACTAACCTTGGTTTCGCCGAATACATCTGGCTCGACGGAAGTGAACCGACACAGGAATTGCGCTCAAAGGCGCGCGTCGTCAGCCTACCGGAAAATCCCGACCTTTCAGATTTACCACTGTGGAGCTTCGACGGGTCGTCCACAGGGCAGGCGCCTGGAGACGATTCCGACTGCATCATCGTTCCAGCGCGCATCGTCCGTGATCCGGGTCGCGGCCACGGCAGCTACCTGGTTCTGTGCGAAGTCCAGACCGCAGACGGTGCGCCGCACTCCAGCAACCACAGGGCGCCACTTCGTCAGATACTCGAAGCCGCCGGTCCCGAAGCCGATCCCTGGGCGGGTTTCGAGCAGGAATACACAATCCTGCGCAATGGCCGTCCCCTGGGATTCCCTGCCGACGGATTTCCGGCTCCACAGGGGCCGTACTACTGCGGCGTCGGCTCCGATGTTGCGCACGGCCGCGAGCTGGCTGACGCCCATGCGGCGCTTTGTCTTGAGGCCGGCCTCGCGATCTACGGTATCAACGCGGAGGTCATGCCCGGTCAATGGGAATTCCAGATCGGCTATCGCGGTGTTGATGGCGAACCGGTCGACGCCCTCTCGATGGCAGACCATGTCTGGCTTGCCCGATATCTCCTGAAGCGGGAAGCCGAGCGCCGAGGCCTGAGAATCTCTTTCGCCAACAAGCCGGTACTCGGCGACTGGAATGGCGCCGGCATGCATACCAACTTCTCGACGGCGGCGACGCGGTCTCGGGAAACGGGCCAGAAAGCGATCGAGGCGGCAATACGTGCGCTCTCGAAACGCCACGACGCCGATATTCCACACTACGGCGACGGCCTGGAAGCACGCCTTACCGGACTGCATGAAACCTGCGCCATCGAGGACTTCAGGGCCGGCGTCGGACATCGGGGAGCCTCGATCCGGATTCCCCAGCCGGTTGCGCAAAAGGGTTACGGCTACTTCGAGGACCGCCGGCCAGGAGCCAATGCCGATCCTTATCGAGTGGTCGCGTGCCTGATCAGAACCGTTTGCCTGTCAGATTCGCATTCAATCCAAATGCCGCTGCCCGCCGCCGCGGCCGAATAGCCCCGGAGAAAGGGAGCCATCAGATGCTCAGACATATGTATTTTTGGCGCGAGGCATTGAGCCTCGGCCGACACGGTAAGTCGAGCCGTTCTGCCAATACGCACCCAGTCAATCGCAGTCGATCGGTCGCGCGCGTTTGGGCCGCCGTCACCGTCGGATTGCCCCTGGCAATCTTCGCGGAACCCGCCGCCGCTGAAGTGTCCGATCCGGCGACGGGGTACATATTGAACACCTTGCTACTGCTCGTGTGCGGGGCACTCGTGATGTTCATGGCTGCCGGATTCGCGATGCTCGAGGCCGGGACTGTACGCGCCAAGTCCGTGACCGCAATCTGCGCCAAGAACATCTCACTGTATTCTCTGGCCGGGATCGCGTTCTACTTTTGTGGCTATCAACTCATGTACGGCACGTCCATCGGCGGCCTGTTCGCCTGGCCCGGTCCTTGGAACGGCGACGATGTGGCCGCACTGAACGGCTCAGATGTGTCCGGCCATGCGTCGGCCGCCGACTGGTTCTTTCAGATGGTCTTCGTTGCCACCGCCGCTTCCGTCGTTTCGGGCGCGTTGGCGGAGAGGGTGCGGTTCTGGGCATTTGCGGCTGCAACTCTGCTCCTGGCCGCGATCATCTATCCGGTGATCGGCCACTGGACTTGGGGCGGCGGATGGTTGAGCGACCTAGGGTTCAAAGACTTCGCGGGTTCGACTATCGTGCATTCCGTCGGCGGTTGGGCCGCACTCGCCGGAATCGCGATCCTTGGCCCACGCACCGGTCGGTTTGGCGTTGACGGCAAACCGGTGACGTTTCCGCCATCTTCGGTTCCGTACATTACCCTCGGCACCTTCATCCTGTGGCTTGGCTGGTTTGGTTTCAACGGCGGTTCGCAACTATCACTCTCCAGCGTCGAGGATGCAGTCGCCGTCGCCAACATCTTCGTCAACACAAATGCGGCGGCGGCAGCCGGGGTGGTAATCGTGGCCGGCGCGTCGTGGTACGTGAAGGGAAAGATCGACCTGCCGCTTATGCTGAACGGAGCCCTCGCCGGTCTTGTAAGCATCACCGCCGAACCGGCCGCACCGAGTGTGACAGGCTCCCTGGCGATCGGAGGTATCGGCGGATTGATCATGATGGCGGTTACCGCCGCCATGGAGCGCTTCAAACTCGATGATGCAGTTGGCGCAGTGCCGGTTCACCTGGCCGCCGGTATTTGGGGAACGCTGGCGGTGGCATTCTCGAACCCGGATGCCACCTTCGCTTCACAAACAATCGGCATCATCGCAACCGGTCTGTTCACAGGGCTGGCCGCTCTTATCGTCTGGAGTTCGATTCACGCGTTTTTTGGCGCGCGTCTTGATGATGCTGCAGAGGAGGTTGGCGGTGATCTGGCTGAATTCGGGCTGCGCAGCCACAGCCTCGAAACGTAATGGTCTGCGAACGGTGATACCCAGCCCGGCCGTCAAAAGACGGTCGGGCATTCCATCGCCGACACCATCGTGATTCGAAGGTAGCAGGATGATCGTCCATGTCGCGCCTGTTCCGGCACAACCATCAGTCTCTAAGTCTCACCCTCAGACGCTCCGCCGCCGAGACTGCGCGTCAGCGCCCTGGCAGTGTCGACCAGCGCCTGGCGGCAATCCTCGAAGGTCATGGCGTCATGGTACCGCTCGATATGCGGGATGGTCAGCGCCGCAACAGCGCGTCCCGAATGGTCGATGATCGGGGCCGAGACGTTGACGACCCCGCGCACGACGAAGCTGTCGCGCACCTCGTGGCCCTTTTCGCGGATGGCCTGCAGGTCGCGGCGCACCGATTCTTCGCTCATCCCGGTCGGCAGCGGGACATTGGCGAAATAGGTGTCGACTTCGTCGCCGGGCAAATGGGCAAGGATGACCCGGCCGGACGAGGCCGACCACAGATCGATCTTGGCACCCAGGCGAACCGTCATGATGTTGTTGCCCGGCGCGTCGACCTGGCCGACGACCAGCACGCTGTCGTTGGCGACGATCGCCAGATGCGACGACTGGTTGATCGATTTGACCAATGTGCGCATCAGCGGGCCGGCAAAGGCGGTAAGCCTGCGGATTTTGGGAATACGGTGGGATATCTCGAACAGGAACGTGGTCAGCACGTAGCGGTCCGTCGTCGGTTCCTGGGCGACGTAGCCGCGTTCCATCAGCACCACCAGCATGCGGAAGATCTCGCCGACCGAGCGATCCAGCGCCCGGGCGATCTCCGACTGGCTCATGCCGGTCTCCTGTGTCGACAGCAACTCGATGATGTCGAGACCCTTCTCCAGCGCCGGTGCGGTATAGGTCTGCTTTTTGACGGCCTTGTCCATGCGCCCTTATAACCGGCGACAACCGCCTCTCCAAACCGTAAGGTCTCGGGGCTGCACATTCCTACAATTGTCTGATAAGGCCGCGCCGCGTAATTTATGTGTCGGTATTTGTGAGGTGTTTCCGTGTCCCGCAGCAACAGTGTCTACAAGGAAACCTTCAATCTGGGGCTCGATCTGGTGGAACGGTTGGGTGTCGATGCCAATCTGCCGCCGGAAACAGCGTTGGCACAGCGCTGGAAGACCAGCCGCACGACGGTTCGGGCGGTTTTGGAGCAGTTCGATCACAACGGATTGATCAAATGGGACGGTCGCCAGAAGCGGGTGCTGCGCGCACCTGACCAAACCGAGTACTACGACGCCGAGGAAATCCAGCCGACCAGCAAGAAGGTCGAAGCCGCCTTCATGGACTATGTCCTCGGCCGCGACCTGGCGCCGGGGACAATCCTGCGGGAAAGCGAACTGGTGCGCGAGTTCGGCGTCAGCACCTCGGCGGTACGCGAATACCTCATTCGCTTTTCGCGCTTTGGCTTGATCCGCAAGGAACCGAACCGCCACTGGGTTCTGGTCGGCTTTACCCGCGACTTTGCCGTTGAGCTGTTCGACGTGCGCGAACTGTTCGAAATGCGCGCCTTCCGCCGTTTCGCGTCGGAAGCGCCTTCAAGCGACCATCGCAACTTGCTCGACCACCTTAAGGAGGAACATCTGGCGCTGATCGCCAACATCGATCGCGACTACCTGAAGTTTCCGCGCCTCGACGAGCGCTTTCACAGCGTGTTCGTGTCGCGCATGGATAATCGGTTTGTCGACGATTTTTTTGAGCTCGTATCGCTGATCTTCCATTTTCACTACCGTTGGAAAAAGACCGACGAACGGGACCGCAACCTCGCCGCCGCCCGCGAACACCTTCGGGTGATCCGGGCGTTGCGGGCCGGCGACGTGGTGGCGGCCGAAAAAGCCTTCGCCCAGCATCTGCAGACCGCGCGGCGTACCCTTCTGAAATCCGTGTCGTGGGACTGAACTTCATCAGCCGATCAACGCAATGCCATCAGCCCGGTCATGGTACGGGCCTCGATCTCGAATAGCGGTCCCGTTGTGGGTGGTTCGATGCCGATATCATGCAACTGATACGGGCTTAAGTCGTGTATGTCGAAGCGCGCAGCGGGAAGGTGCGTCCGCGTGGCGAAACGCCGGGGAAACCGATCGAAAAGATCGATCGCCAATACCCGGTAGACTGCGAATAAAGTCATGGATTGCCTCCTTTTGGACAGGAGGTACGGTATCGGCGAATCAACGTCGATGTTTCGATGAAGATCGAACTGTCGGCTTTCGGCTTGCTGGCCGGATCTTCGTGTTGCCCTATAACCGTAGTCAGCGTAGACAGCTTCTCGGCATCCATCAGACAGGTCATTTTACATGCATTCAACACACAACCGTATCGCAGACATCGTTCCCGAAGTGACCCAGTGGCGGCGCTGGCTTCATCAGAACCCGGAACTGCAGTTCGATCTTCCCAAAACGACGGCCTATGTGGCTGAGCGTCTGCGTGAGATCGGCGTCGACGCGATGCATGAGCACATCGGCCGGTCCGGGATCGTGGCCACCATCAAGGGCGACGGCGACGGGCCGGCGATCGGTCTGCGCGCGGACATGGACGCGCTGCCGATCCACGAGCGATCGCAAACCGATCACGTGTCGCGCTCGCCGGGTGTCATGCATGCCTGCGGACATGACGGTCACACGGCGATGCTGCTGGGAGCGGCCAAGTACCTGGCGGAAAACCGCAATTTCAGCGGTACGGCAGTCCTGATCTTCCAGCCGGCCGAGGAAGGTGCCAACGGCGCCAAGACGATGATCGACGACGGCCTGTTCGATCGCTTCGACGTCCGTGAAGTCTATGCCATGCACAATATGCCGGCCCTGCCGGTCGGACAGTTCGGGTTGACTGTCGGACCCGCGATGGCGGCGACAGACTTCTTTTACGTGGACATCGAAGGCCGGGGCGGTCACGCCGCGCAACCGCACCGTTGCATCGACCCGCTGGCGGCCGCCAATGCCATCTATGCGGCGTTCCAGACCATCATCACCCGCAACGTCAATCCGATGCGCAACGGCCTGATATCGATCACGTCGATGCAGGCAGGCGACGCCAACAACGTCATCCCGCAGACGGCGCTGTTGAAGGGCACCGTGCGAAACCTTTACGAGGACACACGCGACATGATCGAGCAGCGCATGCACGACATCGTCGACGGCGTCGCCAGGACGCATGGCGTGCGCGCCGAGCTCACCTATGACCGTCTGTGCCCGGTCACGGTCAATCATGAACAAGAGACCGAGCTTGCCGCCGACGTGGCGGAAAATGTCGTCGGCAAATCGAATGTCGACCGGCATCAGCCGGCGCGACTCGGCGGCGAGGACTTCTCCTACATGCTGCTCGAGAAGCCCGGCGCCATCGTCTTTCTGGGTAATGGCAATACGGCAAATCTGCACCACCCGGAATACGACTTCAACGACGAGGCGCTGCCCTACGGAATCGAGTTCTGGGCCAAACTGGTCGAAGACCGCCTGCCGCATGCGGGCTGAACAGCGCCCCTCGAGGGGCGCTGCCGCCGCTTTGCCACGCCCTGGTCAGAGGTTATAATTCAGGTGAGTGTATTTCGGCAGGCAGTGGCAGTTGGAGGAACATAGATGGCACCGATTCTGGAGATTGCGGATTTGGAACGACTGGCTCGCCGCCGCGTGCCGAAAATGTTTTTTGACTACGCCGATTCAGGATCATGGACGGAAACCACCTATCGGGACAACGAAGCCGACTTTAACGAGATCAAGCTGCGTCAGCGTATAGCGGTCGATATGACAAACCGCTCGCTGGCGACACAGATGATCGGCCAGGATGTGTCTATGCCGATCGCACTGGCGCCGACCGGGCTATGCGGCATGCAGCACGCCGACGGTGAGATTCTCGCGGCTCAGGCGGCGGAGGAGTTCGGCGTCCCCTTCACCCTGTCGACCATGAGCATCTGTTCCATCGAGGATGTTGCCGAACATACGACCAAACCGTTCTGGTTCCAGCTCTATGTCATGCGGGATCAGGATTTTGTGCGCAACCTGCTCGATCGCGCCAGGGCAGCCGGCTGTTCGGCTCTCGTGCTGACCCTCGACCTGCAGATCCTCGGCCAGCGTCACAAAGACCTGCGCAACGGGCTCACTGCGCCACCGAGGTTTACGCCCAAACATATCTGGCAGATGGCGACCCGCCCGAGCTGGTGTCTCAAAATGGCGCGCACCCAGCGTCGCACTTTCCGCAATATTGTGGGGCACGCAAAGGGTGTCAGTGATCTGTCGTCGCTTGGTTCCTGGACAACAGAGCAGTTCGACCCGCGCCTTTCCTGGAAGGACGTCGAATGGATCAAGGACCACTGGGGCGGACCGCTGATCCTCAAGGGAATTCACGACGTCGAGGACGCCAGGCGATCGCTGGATTCCGGCGCCGATGCGATCATCGTGTCCAATCATGGCGGCCGCCAGCTCGACCACGCCCCCTCCGCCATTCGCACTCTGCCTGACGTCGTCGAAGCAGTCGGCGACAAGATCGAAGTCCATGTCGACGGAGGCATTCGTTCGGGTCAGGACGTCCTCAAGGCGCTATGCCTTGGCGCCAAGGGAACCTATGTGGGCCGACCCTATCTTTATGGCCTTGGCGCCCTCGGCAAGAGGGGTGTCACACGCATGTTGGAGATCATGTACAGCGAGCTCGATACGACGATGGCCCTGTGTGGACGCCGCAAGGTCACCGAACTTGACCGCAGCAATCTCTATTCGGTGTTCGGAGAAAAACAGCCCATCGCCCCGGCACCCGCCAAGCGCCGCCGCGCAGCGCCAAAACCGAGCAAGACCGCTAGCCGATCGGCACCGCAGAAAGAAGTTCATCCACACTGATGTGATCTATTTTCAACAGGTGGGTTTATTCGACGCCCGGCGATCAAACCGCCGTTGCTGCTCTTGACGAACTTATGTAACGATTCGACCCGTGTGATGCGTAGACTTTAACTACACTTCCAATCTCATGGGCGGCAGAAATGGTATTCTCGAAATTGCATCGTAAGCTACTGGCAGGCTGCGCGACGGCAGCGTTGGTCGTGTCGGTTCCTGCAATCGCGGTGGCTGATGATTTTGTCATCGACACACCGGTCAACGTGACCAATGGAGGCTTTCTGATCGACGGCGACGACACGCTGACCATCACACCGACCGGCAGCATCTCGACCAACTTCCTGCCCGGCGTTGTGGCTTTCGGCGGCAACAACACGATCGACAACCAGGGAGCCATCGCAACCACCGGCTTGGGCAACGGGATCGACATCACGAGCAACAGCACCGTCAACACCAGCGGTTCGGTTGCAACGGAAGCGGACCTGTCTGTCGGGATCGCCGGCCTGAACAACAACACGGTCGACGTTTCAGGTACCGTGTCCACCAAGGGTGTCGGTTCTCAGGGGATCGTCATGCTCGGCGGCAACACGATCTCGGTTTCCGGCAGCGTGACCACCGAATCGGTTACCGCGGCGGGGATCGCCGTCGAAAACGACAACGTCATCACGGTCACCAGCACCGGGTCGGTTCAGACCATCAACAGCGACGCGATCGTCAACACCACCTCTCCGGCCCTGGTGTTCCAAGACAACAACACGGTCAGCAACTGGGGTACGCTGAGCACAGCGGGCATCGCCTCGCCGGGCATGTTCGGACGGGACAACAACACGATCAGCAATGCCGGATCGGTGACCACGGACAATGCGCTGGCTCCGGGTATCGGAGTTCGCAACGACAATTCGGTCGACAATACCGGATCGGTCAAGACCTCCCGCATTGAGTCGCCCGGGATCGCCGTGCAGGATCGCAACTCCGTCAACAACAGCGGTTCCGTGGAGACGGCCGGTGCATTCTCGGTTGGGATTCTGGCCAACGACGACAATACGGAAGTTTCCAACTCCAGTACTGTCACGACCACCGGTGACGATTCCAACGCCATCCAGGTCGGCGATAGAAATACCAACGTTTCCAATACCGGCGCGATCAACACGAGCGGTGTGTTTTCGCAAGGTATCCGCGCCAACAATGATAACACCGTCGACCACTCCGGCAGCATCGACACTATCGGATTCCGGTCGGACGGCATCGACCTGAACAACCGCAATACACTGACCATGTTGGGAACGATCGACACGACCGGTCGCCAGGCAGACGGCATCGACATGGTCAACGCCAACAACGTCGATGTGCATGGCACGATCCTGACTACGGGAACCGAATCCGACGCGATCGAGGCCGATAACCGCAACACGATCAAGGTTTCAGGCAAGATCGTCAGCGCCGCAGCCTCATCGTTCAACATCGGCCGCAACAACACGGTGAACCTGCACGCGCCGGCGTTCCTGGGCGGCCCGATCAACTACGGCATTCTGAACGAGTTCAACATCACCACAGGGCAGAGCCATTCCGTGCTGTGGGATTTCTCCAATGGAACTCCGAACGCGTTCAACGTCTCCGGCCCCGTACCGTGGTTCTACAACACGATCACCCAGCAATTCGCCACGTTCGATCCGACGATTTTTGCCGCCAATGTCGATCAGCTCGCCGAGTGGACGTCCGTTCTGACGAACCTGGTCGCCGGGCAGCTGAACGACGGTGGGTCGGCAACGGGCGAGAGCACATTCGGGTTCGGTAAAACGTCGGATAACTCCCGCAGTTTCTGGATACGGGGTCTCGGTTCGACGGCCAGTTTCGACGCGGAAAGCTACCTGCACGAATACGACTACGATCTCTACGGGGTTGCGCTAGGTATCGACGGCTATGTCCGTGACGATCTTAAGCTCGGTGTGCTCGGCGGTTACTATCGGGGCGACCTGAATGCCGACGGCAGATACGTCACCTCCTACGACAACGACAGCGACAACTGGTTCCTCGGCATATATGGCCGAAAAACGCACAACAACGTGCTTTTCGACTTCAATCTCGTCGGCGGTTACCAGAGCGTCGACCAGTGGCGGTTCGTCAACGACAACCTGGCGCCGCTGGGCAACGGTTCGGCAAGTGCCAGTTACGACGCCTGGTACATCAGCCCCGAGGTTTCGGTCGGCGCCGAGGTCGCCAATGTCGGCGGCTGGGCGGTGCAGCCGACCGGGCGCCTGCGCTATACCTATCAGTCGATCGACAGCTACACCGAAACCGGATCATTGGCGGCCAACGGCAACGCGACGGTCGGCAGCCAGGACGTGCAACTGGCTGAGGGACGTCTCGAACTGGCGCTCCACAAACAGTCCGGCAATCTGGATACGCGGGTCTTCGGCGGCTACCTGGGACGCTACTCGTTGGGCGACGACAATGTCAGCGTCACGTTGCTCAACATCACGAATCCGATCCCGATCGGCACGGACGACTATCAGTCGCTCGGCTATGTGGGTGCCGATGTCGTGCTCAATATGAGCCCGACCGCGGGCATCCGGGCCACCGTCGTCTACACCGGCGGCGACGGCGTCAGCAGTTTCGGCGGATCGGGCGGCGTTACCGTCAACTTCTGATCGGCAGATCACGGTCCCGGCTTTCGACTGGGCTGGCCCCATTGATGCCCCGTGGGCGCATGGGGCCTGTTTCTTCAACCGGTAAAAAAATATCGATTTTTCCTCCAAATGCGAGTAATATCAATTTGGGAGGCGCTGTCATGAAATTATCGATACCTTTTTGTGCTACTCTGACGCTGGTCGGTGCCGTTCTGGCAGCACCAGCCGCCATGGCCGAGCCCTGCATGAAGGTCACGCTGACCGGTACGCAGGGCGGTCCGCCCTTGTTCAACGGCCAGGCGGGTGCCGGCACCCTGGTCCAATATGGCGACGAGACCAATGGCTGCGGTGCGGTGAGGCTGCAGTTCGATACCGGCCGCGGGACCAATATGCGCCTGTCGCAGATGAAGGTTCCGGCCGGCAAACTCGACGGGATTTTCTTCACCCACATGCACTCCGACCACACCGAAGGCCTCGCCGATATCCTGCAACTGCGCTGGCATTTCAATTCAGGCGGCCCGAAAGTCGATGTGGTGTGCAGCGAAGACGTTAAATCGCCGCTCGGACACACCTTGAGCTGCACCAACTATGTCACCCATATCGGCGATTCGCTGATTCAGTCAGGCGAAATCGCCCAACGCCTGGCGGAAAACAAGAAACGCCTGCCCGGCGGCCCGGCCGATCTGGTGAATGTCAGCACATTCGCACCCGGCGGCGAACCGGTCGAGGTCTGGTCGAAGGGTGACGTCAAGGTGTCGGCGATCGGCTCGCGGCACATTCCGGGCCACGCGTCCTACAGGGTCGACACGCCTGCCGGTAGCGTTGTCGTCGGCGGCGACGCCGGCAACGACGCGCCGAAGCCGCCGCGCCCCTCCTCGACCTCCGAGCAAGTCGAAAAACTCGCCCAGGGCGCCGATGTGCTGGTCCATTCGACCATCCACCCGGTGATGGGTCCGGACAAGGAAAGCGGCTTTCCGCCACCGATCTACTTCCGCCAGAGCAACGCCAGGGACCTCGGCACCCTGTCGCAGCGCGCCGGCGTCAAGCACCTGATGTTGACCCACCTGATCCCGCCGATGGGCGCCCCCAAACAGGGTCCCTTCCCGATTCCGGGCGGCGCGCTGACCGAGGACAGCTACAAGGCCGCCGTTGCCGAAAGCGGCTATGAGGGCAACACCATCGTCGGCACCGACCTGGTGACGGTTACACTGCCGGGGGCGCAGTGAGGGACGGCGGATCCGGCTATTGCACGGCCGGGTCCGCCGTTACCCAGTGTAGGACTAACCCGGATCTCTCAAAGAAAGGGGTGCATCGGCCCCAAGAATCTGAGAATATTCTTTTGCTACAAAGAGTTATCAGGTTCATGGACGGGGTCCGATGCAAACACACTGTATCTCCGAACAGCTCGAATTTGAAGGCTTTGACGGACGTAAAGTCGTCGCCGCTTTCGACGGCGGAGCCATCACCTCGGACGCCGGTGCTGTGTTGCTGCGCCACACTGAAAAAGCCATCGGGCTGTTCGACAGGCTTGCAGGTTGCTTCGTCGATCGGCGCGATCCCGATTGCACGGTTCACAGCGTGCGCACCCTGATTGCACAACGCGTCACGGCGATCGCTCTGGGATACGAGGACGTGGATGATCACGACACGCTGCGTCACGATCCGGTGTTGACCCTGTTGTCGGAAAGCTTGACGCCGCAGCGGTCGGACTGCGCGCCGCTGGCCGGCAAATCGACCCTGAACCGGCTGGAGCATGCGCCGGTCGGCGAGCCGACGCGCTATCACCGGATCAGCCATGACCGCAGTGCCATCGAAAGGTTGTTTGTGGATCTGTTCCTGGAGGCTCATGACAATCCACCTCGCAAGATCGTCCTCGATCTGGATGCCACGGATGATCCGCTGCACGGCCATCAGGAAGGTCGCTTCTTCCACGGCTATTATCGCTGCTACTGCTATCTGCCGCTCTACATCTTCTGCGGCCGTCACCTTTTGGCGGCCAAGCTGCGGCGCTCCAACATCGACGCCAGCAAGGGAACAGAGCAGGAAGTCGAGCGGATCATCACTCAGATCCGCAAGTGCTGGCCGAACGTGCGCATCATCCTACGCGCCGATTCCGGCTTTGCCCGCAACACACTGATGGACTGGTGCGAAGCCAACAAGGTCGACTACATCTTCGGTCTGGCCCGCAACCAGCGCCTGGAAAAGAAAATCGAACCGGCCCTGGAGGAAGCTTGTCTTGCCGGCCGGGCGAGCGGCGAACCGGCCCGCCTGTTCCGCGACTTCCTATGGTCGACTAAGGACAGCTGGTCACGGCGAAGGCGCGTCATTGGCAAGGCCGAATGGACGCTTAAGGGATCGAACCCGCGCTTCATCGTGACCTCGCTGAAGCCGAAGCATGGGGGCGCAAAGGCTCTGTACGAGGATCTGTACTGCGCCCGCGGCGACATGGAAAACCGCATCAAAGAGTGCCAGCTCGATCTCTATGCCGACCGCACCAGTGCCCACACCATGCGCGCCAACCAACTGCGGCTTTGGTTCGCGTCATTTGCCTATGTCTTGATCTGCGCTCTTCGAAGGATTGGCCTGAGACACACGACCCTTGCCGAGGCGACCTGTGGGACGATCCGGTTGAAGCTCCTCAAGATCGGCGCCCAGATCCGCGTCTCGGTCCGGCGTATCAAAGTCGCCATGGCTTCGGCTTGTCCCCACATGCACGAGTTCACTCTGGCCCACGCCCGAATATGCGCCGCGGCCCGATGAGCCGCAGGACATAAGCCCTTCCCAACAACCAACAAAGGAACATCGCTGCTAAAACAGACCGCTGCTCACCGCGGCGATCGATGCATGCCGCCTTGTAAACGCGTAGGCACGGCACGCACTATCGAGGCCGGCAAACAACCTCAAACCGTCGTGCTGTGAGAGAAGCGGGCTAAGCCTGTTCGGCCATATCGCTCAGACGCAGTTTCAGGAAATCGCCGGTGCTGGTGTAGTGGTCGATGAGCAGGGTAACCGCATGGTCCGCATCGTGGGCCAGCGTCGCGTCGCAAATGTTCTGGTGCTCCTGGGCGACGTTGCGCGAGGGATAGGCGACCGAGCCGGCCAGGTTGCGGTAGCGGATGTTGAGATCGTAGAGCTGTCCGCAATAGCCGATCAGGAACTGCGAGCGGCAAGCCGACAGCAGCGCCATGTGAAAGCGACGGTGCGCCGCTTCCCAGACCGGTGAACTGTGATCGGTCGGGCCGACCGATCGCGGGGTTCGGGACAGACGGTGATGGGCCAAAAGCACGCCCTCTTCCCAGGCCTCGGAACTGTTGGCAATCGATTCCCGCAACGCCCGCTCCTCCAGCCAGCAGCGGGTCCGCAGCAACTCCTCGAAGGCGCTGACCGAGACGTCGGTCACCCGAAATCCGCGCTGGTCCAGGCGTTGAACCAGGCCTTCGGCGGTCAGCATGCTGAGCGCCTCGCGCACCGGACTTGCCCCGACCTCATACTGTTCGCGCAGAGTTTCGATCTTCAGCTTCTGACCCGGCTGCAACACACCGTTGAGCACGTCGTCCCGCAACCGCCCGAACAGCTGTGCCGTCATCGAGGATCCTCCGGTCGATGCCGGCGCGGTGCTGATATACGGTTCAGCTGCCATCAGGACGCTCCTCCGCTGGCTGGAACGCTTTCCTTGAATTCCTCCTCAAATTGCTTGCGCAGCTCATTCTTCTGCACCTTTCCCATTGTGTTGCGCGGCAGCGAGTCGACGAAATGCACCGCCTTTGGCACCTTGAACTTGGCCAGTCGTTCGCTCAGGTGTCGACGTACGGTGTTCGCGTCAAGATCGGAGCCGTCCTGGCGGACGATGACTGCAACGATGCCCTCGCCGAAATCGTCATGCGGCACTCCGACAACGGCGCTTTCCACCACGCCCGTCATGTCGTCGATCTCAGACTCGACCTCCTTCGGATAGACATTCAATCCGCCGGTGATGATCAGATCCTTGCCGCGTCCGACGATGACCAGATAGCCGTCCGGATCGATCATGCCCAAATCGCCGGTGACAAAAAAGCCATTCTCTCGAAACTCCTGCCGGGTCTTTTCCGGCATGCGCCAATAGCCTTTGAAGACATTGGGACCGCGCACTTCAACCATGCCGACCTGCCCGTTCTCCAGGGTGTCGCCGGTCTTTTTACCGGTGATGCGGATTTCGACACCTGGCAGCGGAACCCCGACGGTGCCCGGCTTGCGCGGGCCGTTATAGGGATTGGAGGTGTTCATATTGGTTTCCGTCATGCCATAACGCTCGAGTATGGCGTGGCCGGTACGATCGCTGAACTGGCGATGCGTCTCAGCGAGCAGCGGCGCCGAGCCGGAGATAAACAACCGCATGGGCTTGGCCACATCACGGGTCAGGCGCGGACTGGCGAGAAGCCGCGTATAGAAGGTCGGCACGCCCATCAGCACGGTCGAGGCCGGCATCGCATCGATGATCACGTCAGCGTCGAATCCGGCGAAAAAACGCATGGCGGCACCGGAAAGCAGCACCACATTGGTGGCCACGAACAGGCCGTGCGTGTGATAGATCGGCAGGGCGTGGATCAGAACGTCATCCGGTGTGAAACGCCATGTCTCACAGAGCGCCTGCGCATTGGAAAGCAGATTGGCGTGGCTGAGCATGGCTCCTTTCGACCGGCCCGTGGTGCCGGACGTATAAAGAATCGCAGCGAGGTCGTCCGGAGCACGGGAGACATCGACAAATTCCGCCGCCTCAGACACTGCCCTGTCGCTGATCGAATCAGGATGACCGGCATCGAGCGTCATCACGCGGGCACTGCCAACCTTGGCGCACAGGGCGCGCATGGCGGCGACCTGCCCGGCATCGACGATCACCAGAGCCGGTTCAGCGTCGGACAGGAAATACTCCACCTCGGCCATCGTATAGGCTGTGTTGAGGGGTTGGTAGACGCCGCCTGCCCGGATCACCGCCAGGTAGAAGAGCAGGCATTCCACCGTCTTTGCAGCCTGCACGGTCACCCGATCGCCGGGTTTCAGGCCTGCTGCAACCAGTGCGTTGGCGTACCGGGCGGACAGCTCCAGCATATGAGCGAAGCTGATGGTGCGCGAATCCGTCACAATAAAGGAACGTCCGGAGTCGGCGATGGCGCCGCGGATGGCGTCAAAAAGCGTATTGCTGTCGGCTCCAGATGTCATTGCACCAAACTCTGCGTGTCGTCATTGGTTTCGCCACCGGCTGCAGCCAGGGCCGCGTCCGATCGGTCTGCGGTACTAGTTGGACTCACCCGGAGCAAGGACAAAATCGAAATCGACGGTGTAGTAGGGCGATGTCAGACGGTCGCGGGCAACGATCGCCTCGTCCACCTGAGCCGGGTCGGTCTGTTCCTGGTAATGCATGATCAGGTCCTCGCGTACGCCAAACACCGGATCCTCGTCCAGGTAGGGATCGTCGTCCGGGAACACCTCGGTGACGAGCGTCTTATGCCCTGGCGCACTGACGATGAAATGCAAGTGCGACGGACGCCACGGATGACGGCCCGTAGCGTGCAGCAGTTCTCCCACCGGCCCATCGTCGGGAACCGTGTAGGGCGCCGGCCGCACGGTGGTGAGCGCGTAGCGGCCGTCTTCGGTGACCTGCAGCCGCGCCCTGAGATTGTAGTCGGGCTGGGCCGGATCCTGATTGGAATAAAGGCCGTTGTCGGCGGTCTGCCAAAGCTCGATATTGGCGTCGCCGAGGGGTCGTCCGTTGCTGCTGCGCACCTGCCCCTGCAACACCACGGCGGCGCCGTCATTGTCGCGCTTCAGGTCGCCGCCGAATTCCAACTCTGGCGCACCGAGTATGTGAAATGGACCGAGCACGCTGGACGAGGTCGCCTCCGGTTCGGTGTTGACCATGTCGACCAGCGACGACATCCCTAATACGTCGGAAAACAGCACGAATTCGCTGCGCTCGTCGTCGCTGATCTCCCCGGCCTTGGTCAGCAGTTCGATGGCTTTTCGCCACTCGGCGTGGGTGAGCTTGGTCTCGCGCACGAAGTCGTGCAGATGCGATGCAAGGTGCTCGAGCAGAAAACGCAGGCGCGGCGTGGTTTCAGGACCGCAATAATCGAGAAACACCTGGGTCAGATTGTCCTTGGTGACATTGCGCATGGTCCGTCTCCAATCAGTTCAAGAGATAGGTGGAAATCGCCGGGAAGCGGATCAGGATAATCAGGATGATCAGCATGACGAAGGCGAAAGGCAAGGCGCCGAGAAACACATCTTTCAGCGATATGCGGTCGTCGTTCAGCGTCGCCTTGATGACAAAACAGGAGATTCCGAGCGGTGGCGTCAGCAAGCCGATTTCGGCACCGATCACGGTGACGATGCCGAACCAGATCAAGCTCAGCCCCATCGGCTCGATGATGTCGATGAACAGCGGCACGACAATCAGGATGATCGATGCGGTGTCGAGCAGCGTGCCGAGAAACAGCATCAGCAGCACATAGGCGAACATGATCCAGAAGAAGCTGAGTGCATTGTCTTCCAGGAACGTGCTCAGTTCGTTCGGCAAGTCGACGAATCCCAGCATCCGGCTGTAGAACGACGCGGCGGTGATCAGGAACAGGATGCTGGCCGTGATGTGCCCGGTCTCGAGCAAGGCCTCCCAGAAGGACCGGCCCGACATCCGGCGCCGCAGCACGGCGATGACAAGCGCGGCAAGCGACCCGGCGGCACCGGCCTCCACCGGCGTAAGCCAGCCGGTATAGATGCCGCCCAGCACAATGAATATCAGTGCGACGATCGGCAGCGTTTTGCCGGCGATCTCCCCCCAGCCCATCAGATCTTCGTCGCGAATCTCCTCCTGCCGGCCGCCGATCGCCTGCGGCATCAACCGACCGGTTACGGCGATAGCAACGATGTAGGCCAGCGCCAGCAGAACGCCCGGAATGATGCCGGCGATGAACATCTCGCCCACCGAGACCTCGGCGACAAAGGCGTAGATGATCAGCATGGCGCTGGGCGGGATGATCATGCCAAGCACCGACGATCCGGCCACCACCCCGACGGCAAAGCGTCTGTTGTAGTCGAGGCGCAGCATCTCCGGCACCGATATTCGGGTGAACACCGACGCCGAGGCGATAGAGGAACCGGTGACGGCGGCGAAAACGGCGTTGGCGCCAACCGTCGCCATGCCGATGCTGCCGCGCACTTTCCGGAACGCCTGGTTCATGACCTGATAGACATCCGTTCCGAGCCCCGCCTTGGAGACGAGCAAGCCCATGAAGGTGAACAGCGGGATGGTCGCGAACTCGTATTCGGCAACACCATCGCCGACGGCCTGACGCAGGAAGTTGACCGCTAGGATCGGCCGTTCGCTGACAATCCAGATGGTCACGAACGACACGCTCGCCAGAGCGATGGGAATATAGACGCCGAGGTAGATCAGCACGACGATGGCGGCGACGGAGAGAAAGCCGATTTCTACGGGACTCATGGCTTGCTGTCTCCGCCGGTGTCAAAGGCACTGTCGGTGGGGTGCTCGGCCATCGACGGTCCCTCGAGGGGAGTCGATCCAAACAGCGTTTTCGACAGAAAAATGACCGCGCACAGCGCCGTGCTGGCGGTGATGACGAGTTTGGCCGGCCACCAGGGCACCGTGAAGACGCCGAGCGTGCCGAAATAGTGGCAACGCGCTGTGGCTGCCATGAAATCGGTCCAGAAATCGCCGGTCGGCGGCGGACCGAATTCCGGCGGCGTGAAGTAGTGGCAGGATTCGAATGTCTCGACCACCTCCGGATAAGTGGCATAGGCGATGGTCGCCATCATCACACAGGCCAACAGATCGATCGCCCTGGAAAGGACACCTGCGGCGCCTGGCCGCCGATGCGTGAGTATGCCGAGAAAGCCGTCCGAGCGCGTCAGCCGGTCAACCCGTACGACATCCGGCAGCTGCAGGAAGACGATCAGGATCATCGAGAAGATGACGATTTCGACGACGCCCAGAAACGGCGCGTGGAAGACGCCGCGGGCGACGACATCGATATTCATGACGATGACGAGAACGAGGACCGTCAGCGTCCCGACGGCGTTGGCGCTGATCGCCACCGCCCGCAACAGGCGCAGAATAAGGTGGGCGGCCCGTCCCACAGGATGTTCCGTGAGCATCGCCGGCCGCCCTTTTCGCCGACTACTCGCCAGCCGCCCAGTCGCGCACCGGCACGGAACCGGCGGACTTCAGTTTTTCCATGTAGGCGCCGAGCATCGCGGTGCCGGGAGCGCCTTTCTTGTCGAGCGTATCGGCCCATTCCTGGGCGATGTTCGGCATGGCGTCGGCCCAGGCCGCCCGCTCGTCTTCCGGGATGATGGTCACCGTGCCGCCGGCTTCCTTGAAGGCGTCAAGTGAGGTCGCCGCGCGGTCCATGGCAACTTTCGCCACCTGGTCGCGATACTCCACCGCCACCTGCTGAAGGACGGTTTTGACTTCGTCCGGCAGTTTGTCCCAGACCGCCTTGTTGACCGTCACGGTCTTCGAATTGACGGCACCGAGATCCACCTTCAGCATATGCGGCGCGACCTCGTTGATCTTGAAGGTCATCGCCGCTTCCGGCCACAGCATGGCGGCGTCGACGACGCCGGTCTGCAGCATGTTGTAGAAGTTGGGCAAACCGCCGCGCACGCCGGCAACATCCTTGAGGCCTTCAAGATAACGCAGGTTGTAGCCGGCGCCAGCAAGCTTCAGCCCTGACAACTGCTCGACCGACGTGACCGGCTGCTTGGTGAAGATCTGGTAGCTGTCAAGCACCACGCCGGTCGCCAGATAGACCTGCTCCTGCGCGGCAAATTCCGCCTGCATCTGCGGAAACTCCTTGGCGATTTCATCGACCGCTTTGGCGACGATGCGGGCGTCGCTGGAGACCATCGGCGTTGCCGCCGAAATCGCCTGGCTGGGCAGCGCGGAGTTGTGGAAGATGGTGGTGACGATGCCGATGTCGCCAAGACCCAGCTTGATGCCGTCTAGCACGCCGCGCGGTTTTACGATCTGACCGCCATAGGCCTGCTGCCAGTCGATCTTGTAGTTGCCGGTGCGGGCCAGTTCCTCGTCGACGCGTGGAATGAAGAAGTTGGCGAACTCCTTCACCCACATGGAACGCTCGGGATAGCCGTCGATGGCGATCATCTTGATGGTTTCGGTCGCCGTCGCCGGTACAGTCGCCAGGGGTGACAGAAGACCCAGAGCGGCCACTCCGGCCACCATTGATCTGCGTAGCAATCTGCTCATGACTTTCCTCCTTTTCGGCGGCCGGCCTCCCGCCGACCGATCAGGCACCCGGTTAGCCGGCCGGTTGCCAATCCTCAACGATTTCGGTGCCCGCCGTCGTGAACAGCTTCGACAGCGGACAATACTTCTTCACTTCGGCGGCGACCCGCTGCAGTTCCTGTGCGGAAGCCGATCCGTTGCTGCGAACGGTCAGATCGATGCGGCGGAAGGGGACCTCGATTTCCTCCTCCAGGGTGACGCCGCGGCGATCGAAACCGCAGTTGGCGGATATCTCGAGATGACCGATATCGACGCCCAGTTTGTCGGCGCATTTGTGGCCGATGACGTTGGTGCAACCGATCAGCGCCGCCAGTGCAGTGTCAGTCGGTGTCGGCCCGGCATTGGTGCCGCCGCGCTCGGTCGGTTCGTCGATGGCAAAGCTCAGATCACGAATGCTCAGGTCAGAGCGCGAATGCGACGGGCAATCGGCCTTGGCGCGCAACGTCACTTCGGTTTTCATCCGTATGGCCATCTCTGATCCTCACGCAAAGCTGCAGACGTCGTCGAATTCGAAGCGTGGAAGCTTGTGAAACAGCGCGGTTTCGTCGGCATAGCCGAGATTGCACAAAAAGTTCGACCGCAGGCTCGTGCCGGCGAAGAATTCGCGGTCGACGATCTCATTGGAGAACCCAGACATGGCACCGACATCGAGGCCCAGCGCGCGGGCGGCGATCATGAAATAGGCGCCCTGGAGGGTACCGTTGCGGAATGCTGTTTCCTCGGAGAATTCGGGTTTGCCGTCGAAATGCGGTCGCCGGTCCTCGTGAGGAAACAGGTACAGAAGCTCGCGCCAGAACTCTTTGTCATAGGCAATGATCGCCGTCACCGGCGCTGTCGCCACTTTCGGCACGTTGGCGGGCTTGAGGGCTTTGAGAAGTTTCTCGCGGCCTTCGTCGCTGCGCACGAACACGAAACGGGCAGGCGAGCTGTTCATGCTCGTCGGGCCCATCTTGACGATGTCGTAGATGGCGCGCAGCGTTTCCTCCTGCACTGGACGGTCGGTCCAGGCGTAATGGGACCGGGCACCGGCCAGGATCAGTTCGATTTCGTCCGGCCCGAGGGTCGCGATACGCTGGCGCAGATCGCGGACCTGATTATGCGTCTGCCGGCGCAGCGCCGCGAGTTCCTCGCCGACCGGTGCCTTGGACGGCGGTTTACGGGGCGCATCGATCATGCGGCAGCCTCGTCCGTCTCGATGTCTTGTTCACTGACGATCGGGCTGCGGCAGACACCGATGTTTTCGATTTCGACCTCGATGACATCGCCCGGAAACATGAACACCGGCGGCGTCCGCGCGTGCCCGACCCCCGGTGGCGTTCCCATGGCAATCAGATCGCCCGGTTCCAGGGTGGTAAACTCGGAAACCGTAGCGATGGTGCGGGCGACGGGCCACATCATGTCCGACGTGCTGGCGTCCTGCATGACGGTGCCGTTGAGCCGCGACTGGATCCTCAGCCCGGCAGCACCAGCCGGCAGTTCGTCGGCGGTGACGATGACCGGGCCGACGGCTCCTGTGGCATCGAAATTCTTGCCGGGTGTCCACTGGTGTGTCTTACGTTGGTAGTCGCGAACGGAGCCGTCGTTGAAGACCGTGTAGCCAAACACGTGATCAAGCGCATCAGGCTCCGAAATATGCTTGCCGCCGCGGCCGACGACCACCATCAGTTCGACCTCATAATCCAGGCGGTCGGAGCAATCAGGCTTGATCATCGGAGCACCCGCCGCCATCATCGACTGCGGAACGCGAATGAATAGCGCCGGATAGGTCGGCACTTCGTAACCGCCTTCCTTCACATGGTCGACATAGTTCAGTCCCAGGCACAGGATTTTGCGAAACCGATTGAGCGGCAAAGCCGGCGTGAGCGCCGACAACGGGACCGGAGAACCGGAACGTGCTGCCTGCGACAGCTGCTGCAACGATCCACCATCCATGCCGATCACCGACATCAGATCGGCACCGTCGAAGCCGGGAAGCCCCGTCAGCCGATAGGCGGATTCGTCCTCCACGTCATAAAGTGCGGTACCCTGTCCATCCTGCGCAACCAAAAACCGCATACCGTGTCTCCTCACTGGGCACCAAATAATCAACAATTTCTTGCATTGTCAATTTTTATCGATATTTTTGTGTTCACAACGGGTGAAGGGAACGGTCATGCCCAAATGGAGCGAATATGTTGAGGAAGCCCGGCGGCGCGGCTCGCTGGCAGCAGAGTTTTTCATGGTCCTCAGCACGCCGGTGGCGCCGCCCGAAACGGTCAAGGAGATCCTGCCGCGGCACCTGGACTATCAATTGAAGCTGCAAAACGAACACAAGCTGGCATTCGCCGGCCCGCTGTCGGACGACACCGGCGAAAACATGCTCGGTTCCGGTATGATCATCTATCGCGCACGAACGCTCGAGGAGGCCCGCGCTCTGGCCGATGCCGATCCCATGCATGCCGAGGGCGGACGCGAATACACCATCCGGCGCTGGCTGATCAATGAAGGGCATATCCCGGACAGCCTCAGACCGCTGCTCGGCAATTGATACTGGGTGTCAGCCTCTTCCCAGCCAGCCTTCCCCCCGCAGAGTTTGTTCTGAACGCCTGTACCGACTTGAAATGCGCCATAGTCTGCCGTAAGCAAATTGGTGATGGTTTCGCCGAATCGATGCGAGACGGCGGATGAAAAGGGAACGCGGTGCGGTCTACCCATCAGGGGACCCAAGCCGTGGCTGCCCCCGCAACTGTATGCGGCGAGCATGCGTCCGAATATGCCACTGGCCACAACGGCCGGGAAGGTGGACAGTATGCGTCAAGCCGTGAGCCAGGAGACCTGCCATCAATCTGAACTCAAACGGGACGGGGTGTTTCCGGAGCGCTGGATGGCACAAGACAAGACCAAGAATCCGCAGATAACGGCCGCCGTTCGCTTTCTGATCCCCGCCAGGAGCAGAGCGTGTCATGGCGAATACCCGGGATCGAAGCGACAGTCAGCATAACATTGCCGTCTGCACCACCTGTCGCGTTGAGGGACAGGCGGGCGCACCCGGTGCGGAGTTGGTCCGGCAACTCCGGGAAGCGATCACGCTTGCCAGCCGAAACGGGCAGCTCGCGACTTTTACGGTTTCCGACATCGCCTGTATGGCCGGGTGTTCCAGGCCATGCACGATTGCCTTCCAGGCTGACGACAAGGCGACCTATCTGTTCGGCGATATCGATCCGGCACACCATGTCGACGCAATCGTCCAATTCGCCAAGCAATATGAGTGTTCAGCCGACGGTTGGACCCGGTCGGCCGAACGTCCGTCGGGACTGGCTGGCAAAACACTTGCGCGCGTGCCGGCCATAACCGGTATCGCCAACGTGCCGGCAGGTTCGTGACATGAGCGCACACCCACTCCACACTCAGACGCTGGCGGCCGATGACCTGGTATTCAGCACAAAATCGAGGCGCATGCTCGTTCAGGGTGCCAGCCTGTCGGTAAACGCCGGTGATATCGTCGCGATCGTTGGTCCGAACGGCGCGGGAAAGTCGACCTTCCTGCGCATGCTGGCCGGCCTGCTGGCCCCCACGGCCGGTTCCATCATGCTGGACGGCAGGCCCCTGTCTGACTATTCCGCCGCTGAACGGGCCCGATCGATCGCCTATGTCGACCAGCTCGACCGGCCGGATCGCCGGCTGACTGTCGCCGAATATGTGTCACTCGGCCGGATCCCGCATGCCCTCTCTTCGACACGCAAGGCAGGTGAGCGGTCGATCGCCGACGCCTTGAACGCGGTTGGTCTGACGGATCAGGCCGGATCGCGGATCGGGCACCTGTCGGGCGGCGAATTGCAGCGCGCCGTTCTTGCCCGCGCCCTGTGTCAGGAACCCAAAATCCTGTTCCTGGACGAACCGACCAACCATCTCGATCCAAAGGCCAAAGGGACGCTGCTTTCGCTTCTTCTAGAACGCCGCGTGACGACCATCTGTGTGCTGCATGACCTGGCACTCGTTCCGAAACTGGCGACCCATGCAGTTCTCATGAACGAAGGGCATGTCGTGGCCTTCGGCGAGACCGAAGCCGTTCTGACGCAGGACAACGTCCGACGGGTATTCGGCATCGATGTGCTGCATCTGGCCCACCCGACCGAGAACCGCTTCCTGACGGTTCTCGATATTCCCGTTTCCCAACCGCAATCACCTTAAACATCGGAGAACAAGTCCAATGAGATATTGCCTCACTTTACTGGCCGGCTTGGTGTTCGCCGGCGCCGCGCAAGCTTTTCCCGTTACGGTGGACAATTGTGATTCCACACTGACCTTCGACAAGGCGCCCGAGCGCTTGGTCGTTCACGACATCAATATGTCAGAGATGGCTTTCGCGCTCGGCTTGCAGGACAAGATGGTCGGCGTCACCGGGATTACGGGCTGGTACAAGACAAGCGCCGAGTTTGAGGAACGGCGCGGCGCGATTCCCGAACTGGCGCCGAAATACCCAACGCTGGAGAACCTCGTCGCCGCCGACCCGGATGCTTTTTTTGCCGGCTGGTATTACGGCATGAAGCCGGGCGGGGAAGTGACGCCGGACACACTGGCGCCGCACGGCATCAAAACCCTGGTGCTGTCGGAGAGCTGCATTCATCTCGATGAAAACCGACCGCCGGCCTCCATGGACCTTCTTTACGACGATATCCTGAGACTGGGCGCCGTATTCGACAAAACCGATGAGGCCGAGGCCCTGGTGGCGGGTTGGAAGTCCGAGTTGGAGGCGATCAAGGCCACCATTGGTCCGGCCAGCGGCAAGCGTGTTTTCCTGTTCGATTCGGGCGAAGACAAGCCATTTACCGCCGGCAAATACGCTATCATCACGGCCATGATCGAGGCGGCCGGCGGGATCAATGTCACAGGTGACATGGAAACCAGTTGGGGACGCACGTCGTGGGAGGCGGTCGCCGCTGCCAATCCTGAATTCCTGATCCTGCTCGACTATCAAAACGGCACCGGCGCCGAGGGTTTGCTCGACTGGTTGAAAACCCATCCTGCCATGAAAGAAACCGACGCCGTCAAGGCCGAGCGCTACGTGCCGCTGCGCTATGAAGAACTGACGCCGGGACCGGCCAATATCGCCGCCATATCGAAGATCGCCGAGGCCATGAATCCCGAAATGTTCTGACCCCTCACCATGCGACTCTCGGTTGCGGCGTTCGGCGGGGCGGTGGCCCTCGCCTTCCTGGCTGTTCTTTCGGTGATATGGGGGGCGACGCCGATCTCGCCGGGCGATGTTTATAGCGCCTTTGCCCGTTCGATCGGCCTCGATCCGGCCGCCGCAACGCCGATCGATCGCATTATCATCGACCTGAGAGCCCCCCGGGTGTTGCTGGCGGTGCTGGTCGGCGGCGGCCTTGGCGTGGTCGGGGCGCTGCTGCAGACGGTCACCCGCAACGACCTCGCCGATCCGTTTTTGTTCGGACTGTCTTCGGGTGCCGCCGCGGGCGCGGTTTTCGTCATCACCGTGACGGGCGATCAACTCGGCGTCTGGACCCTGCCCGTCGCAGCCTTTTGCGGTGGCATGCTGGCCGCGATGATCGTGCTTGCCCTGGTTCATCGGATGGGCTTTCAGGGGCCCGAGAAACTCGTGCTGACCGGACTCGCGGTCTCCTTCCTGTTCACCGCATTGACCAACTACCTGATTTTCGCCGGTGATCAGCGAGCGGCCCACTCGGTATTGTTCTGGAGCCTCGGCGGCCTCGGCCTGGCGCGGTGGGACAATCTGCCCCTGGTCGCTTTCGGCTTTTTCGTCCTGATGGCCTTCGCCGGTCTGCGCCATCGCCATCTCGATGCGCTGCTGGGCGGGGAATCGACGGCGGCCAGCCTCGGCGTCGCTGTCGTGCCGTTTCGGCTGCAGGTGTTTTTGGTGGCCGCTTTCGCCACGGCGATTTTCGTCTCCGTAACCGGCGTCATCGGCTTCGTCGGACTGATGGTGCCGCATATCGCACGCGCCATCACCGGACCGCTTCATCTAGGAACCCTGACACTGTCGGCTTTTTTTGGTGCGCTCCTATTGCTCGCCAGCGATTTGGTCGCCCGCATCCTGCTCGCGCCACAGGAGCTGCCGATCGGCATTGTCACGGCCTCGATAGGTGCCTGTTTCGTTTTTATCATGCTGCTCAGGCAAAGGATTCTCTGAAGCTCAGAGCAGCTAGCGCTTTTATCCTAGTTGGGCGCAAAAACGTTCAAGACCGTTGGCCGGTTGGCTGCCATTGATGGTTTCCCAACCATGCGGAGACAACATGGCCGGCGATCTGATCCTGCTGTGGCTGGCCGCCCTTGCCCTGATGGGCAGCCCTGGACCGGCGACTTTGAGCCTTGCCGCCATAGGCGCCGCCTATGGCCGCCAGGGCGGATTGCGCTATCTCGGCGGCATCATCGCCGGCACGTTCTGTGTTTTGCTGGTCGTCGCCAGCGGCGTGACCGGCCTGGTGATGACCGATCCCATACTTGCCACCGCCATCGCCGTCGCCGCGGCGGCCTACATTCTCTATCTGGCAGTGCGCATCGCGACGGCACCGCCACTGACGCTGCGCGGTGGCGAGGTGAAGCCGCCCGCGCTGGCCGGCGGTTTCGCGCTGGCGATCGCCAATCCGAAGGCTTTTGCCGCCATCGGCGCCGTCTATGCCGGTCACCAGCTGGTCCCCGACGATCCGCTGCTGGATGCGGCCGTCAAGATCGTCGCCCTGACCATAGTCATCGTAACGGTCAACATGGCCTGGCTTGTCTTCGGAGCGATGATCTCGAGGGTGCTGACAAATCCGCCGGCCGCACGGGCCGCGAATATCGCCTTCGCTGTACTGCTCGTCGTGTCGGTTGCGGTTGCGTTGCTTGCGCCGTGATGCCGGGATTACGCCGGTTCCAGCCGACTGTTGCCTGCGCACAACACAGGGCTCTTTTAAAGGATTTTCAATCATACTATGACTAGGAACAGAGAGTTTCATCAGCACAGGCGCGTATCGGAATGCACAATCGATTGGCAGCCACAGTATTTGCCGCCATGGCAGTAACCGTTCCGGCAAAAGCCGCGGACATCTTCATTCCCGGCAGCCAGCCACTCACCAGCCAAGTCAGTATCTACAACTGGTCCGGCTTTTATCTGGGGGTCGGTGGCGGCACCGGCTACGTTCTGGACGAGGTGAGTTCGGTGGCCGGTTCCAGCATCAGCGGGATCGGCGGCCAGGGATTCTTCGGCAAGCTGACGGCTGGCTACGATTACGATTTCGGCAACGGTTTCGTGCTGGGCGGCCAACTGGTCGGGCGCTACGGCGACATCGACACGACCTTCTCGATACCCGCTGTCCCATTTTCAGTCGACGGGAAAGCCGATTGGGGCTTCGACGCGCTGGCCCGGGTAGGCTACACGATCACGCCGCGGACGCTGGCCTTTATCCTCGGCGGATACAGCTATCAGAATTTCGAGGTCACAACGCCGCTGGGCGGCTCGGAGAGTTGGGGCAAGAGTGGCTATACGGTCGGATTCGGACTGGAGACGGCGTTCCGCAACAATTTGACGTGGAGCGGCAGCTATCGGTTCTCCAAATACTCCGGCAGCAACATTGGCATTCTGGGTCTTATCGAAGTTGACCCGGCCATCCACACGTTCCACTCCAGCATCAATTACCGGTTCGGCGGCGGGCCTTCAGAGCGCAGTCAAGCGCCCATCGAACACGATTGGACCGGCATCAAGATCGGCGGTTCTATCGGAGGCGGCATCTCACGTGAGAAGATCACCACCCCTCTCGGCGGAGGCACCACGCTCGATTCGCTGATCACCGAGGGCTACATCGGCAATGTCAGCATCGGCTACGACCACGAATTCGGCTCGCGTTGGGTTGGCGGCATTCAACTGGGCGCCCAGTATATTGGTGCATCGGCTTCCGCGACGATCGCAGGCATTACGGCAACGGCGGAAGCGGACGACTTCGGTTTTGAAGCCGTCCTGCGCGGCGGTTACAAATTCAACGACTACACACTTGGTTACGTGGTTGGCGGCTACGCCTACCAGAACCTTTCTGCGTCGCTGTCCGGACCGGTCCCCTTGTCGGTCGACAAAGGCGTCAACGCGTTCACGATCGGAACAGGGACCGAACTGGCGCTGAGCGAAAGGATGACGGGCTTCGTCGAATACCGGTACACGGTATACGAAGACATCAACCTGGGTGACACGACCTTCGAGCCGACCAGCCATACGGTTCGGGTGGGCGCCAAGCTCAAGATCTTCTGACCTCGGCGATTTTTCGGCCTGAATAGAAAACGGCGCCCTTTTGGACGCCGTTTTTTTGGTCGCTGTCGAGACGGTAACAGCCGGTCACTCGTCCTCGTCTGCCGATCCGGCGTTGAGCTGACCGTAGTTCTTGTCGCCAATCTGCTTGAGCAGGTCGAGCTGCGTCTCGAGAAAGTCTATGTGCCCTTCCTCGTCGGCCGTCAGTTCCTCGAACAGCGTCATCGACACGTAGTCGCCTTCGGCGCGGCAGATCTCGCGTGATTTGGTGTAGGCCTCGCGGGCTTCGTATTCCCCGGCCAGGTCGGCTTCCAGAACTTCCTTGACGTTCTGGCCGATGCGCAAGGGCGCAATGTTCTGCAGATTGGGGTGGCCTTCCAGGAAAATGATGCGCTCGATCAGGCGATCGGCATGTTCCATCTCCTCGATGGATTCGGCCCGCTCCTTCTGTGCGAGCTTGGTGTAGCCCCAGTCGTCGAGTAGCCGGTAATGCAGCCAGTACTGGTTGACCGCGCCGAGTTCCATAAACAGCGCTTCGTTAAGCCGCTCGATTACCTTTTTGCTGCCTTTCACGGATTTCCCCCATGTAATGGTTGCGCATGCGTTCAAGTTTCCGGCGGATAGAGAGCATAACCACCTCGTCTCTGTCAAAGCGTGCGTGATAGTCTTCCGTTACCCGGATAATGATGTCGATGACATTGGGGAAACACCGGCAGCATTTTCCACGCTTTTCCATGGCGTGATAGACCTTCAACGGAACGATCAGTTGCCAGCAGTCGGCATCGAGCATGTCGGTAATGACCTGCTCGATTTCCTGGTGCGTAATAATGTTGCAGTGACAGGTGATCATTCGCAATTTCAGTCTGTATCAAGACACTCAGCATGCATGACCACGTGAAAGGCTCCGCGGCCATACCTAACTTAATGGTGATGAAGCGGCTCCTTGTCAAACACAAACTGAAAATTTCTCAATAAAAACATATCTTTAGAATAATTCTAAAAAAGCAGCCGGAAATTTCACGGGGTCAGGGATCAGCAGGTGCGTCGGTGCCGGTTTCCTCGATTCTGACCGTCTTTTCGGCGCCTTAGGCCATTCAACACGGCGTTTCAAAACATCTACGGCTTGCGGTTTTGAGCAAGACGAAGGGTTTTTGGGCAGCCCGACACTGCTCCGCGGGATCGCGCGCTCGAGACGATCCAGTTCCTCCCCGCGACACAAAACACAGTCGGTTGGCTGAATCCAATCCGCTATTTCAAACGAAACTGCGCTCGCCCATGGACCGAAATTGACAAGGACAAGGCCAAAATGCGCTCAAACAGCATCGACCGTTTATCCTTTGCCAACTCTGGTCTGGCTCAAAGCGCACCCGGCGGCTGATCGCGAGTGACCAGGCGAAAGCTGTTGGCTGGATGCACGAGCCGCACGTGGGTGACCGGAACGTCGGCGAGCCAGGTGGTCCGCTCGATGACGAACACCGGTTCGCCGTCTTCAAGGTCCAGGTGACGTTTTTCCGCCGCCGAGGGCTGGGCTGCATGAAACACATGCTCGGCGCTGGTGTACGGTACCTCCTGCAGCAGCCACTCGTTGGGGCTGATCGTCTCGAACCCCTGTTCAGCCGCCGCGGGAACCGCGGCCATGCTGATCCAGCGATCCTCCAGCTGGTAGGGCCGGCCTTCCGCGAAGTGCAGGCTGAGCACGTGCAACGCCGTTTCCTGACCGCCGAGCGCAAGTTCCGCCCGGATCTTGTCGGGCGGCGGCGCCTGTTCGCGGCTGATCAGCAGATAGCGGTAATTGCCGCCCCGCTGGGCGATCTCGTGGCGCACAATGGGGATGTTGAGCACCGTGTCACGGCTCTGCCGGCGGACGACCCGTGTACCGGCCTTGCGGCGCCGTTCCACCAGACCGGCATCGGCGAGCGCCTGCATGGCGCGGTTGACGGTGACCCGGGTGCTGCCGAACTCTTCGGCAAGGTCGGCCTCCCCCGGAACGAGCATGCCAGGCTGCCACTCACCGCGTTTAATACGGTCGAGCAGGATATTGTGGATGTCCTTGTACGTTCGCATATCCGGGTCGTCAGAGTCTTTGCAGCAGGTCGGTCATGGTGGCGCGATAGCGTCGCTCGACACCATCGCGATGCCGGTGTCGTCCTTCCGTCACGCAGTGGCGGCCAGCCGACCACACGTCGCGCACCACCCGGTCATCGGCGGCGAATATCCAGCCGTCCAGGAGATGGTCCCCGTCAAGCGCCAACAGCGACGGGTGGCTACCGTCGACGACAACCATGTCGGCAAGACGGCCCGGCTCAAGGGCACCCGCCGAACGCTGCAGGGCCGCCGCACCGCCGTCCAGCGCCTTGCAATAGAGAAGCGACCCGGTGGAGGCGGCTTGCGTTGCCATCACATTGCGGGCCTGATGCGCTTGGCGTTGGCTGTATTCGAGCTGCCGCAGTTCTTCCGACAGGGCAATCCGCACGTTCGAATCGGAACCGACCCCGAACCGGCCGCCCTCCCCCAGAAACTGCTTCCCGTTGAACGCACCGTCGCCGAGATTGGCCTCGGTGATCGGACACAGTCCGGCGACCGCACCGGAGCTTACCACGCCGCTGGTCTCGGCCTCCGTCATATGGGTCGCATGGATCAGGCACCACTTGTGATCGACCGGCGCATGACCGAGCAGCCACTCGACCGGGCGGGCGCCGAGCCAGGCCTCGATTTCGCGAACCTCCCGCTGCTGCTCGGCAATGTGGATATGGACCGGGCCGGACCCAGCCAGCGCAATCGCCGCTTCGATCTGGTCCGGCGCCGTGGCACGCAGCGAATGCGGCGCCACACCGAGCCGGCAATCATCCGGCAGGCGGCCGATCACGGCGCGGGACGCCTGGACGAGATCGCCATAACGGTCCAGATCGCAGCCGAACCGCAACTGACCGCCGGTGAGTTCCTGCCGTTGCGCGCCACCATAGGTGTAAAGGACCGGCAAGTGCGTCAAACCGATACCGGTCTGCGAAGCGGCCGCTGCTATGCGCTCGCCAAGTTCGGCGATATTGGCGTAGGGCCCGCCGTGCGGCTGGTGGTGGACGTAGTGGAACTCGCCGACGGCCGCATAGCCGGCCTCAAGCATCTCGACATAGACCAAAGCCGCAATCGCCTCGACATCGTCCGGGTTCAAGACCTCCAGAAAGCGGTACATCAGAGTTCGCCAACTCCAGAAATCGTCCTGCTGGCCGGACCGGTGTTCGGTCATGCCGGCCATGGCGCGCTGAAACGCGTGGCTGTGCAGATTGCCGGGTGCCGGCAAAAGGATGCCGGCGCCGAGATGCCGGTCGGCGGATTTCGGCGTGACGCCGCCTTCAACGGAGCCGATGAGACCGGCTTCATCGACGGTGAGGCGCACATCGTCGCTCCAGCCTTCGGGCAGCAAAGCCCTGGTGGCAAAAACGCTGGTCATGGTCGTTGCCATTTCATTGACATAATCTATTTATGCATATACATAAAATCACATCAAAGTAAAACCGCGTCTTCGCCGTGATGACCAAAATCACCCTGACAAACGCGCGTATCGCGACCATGCGGCCCGGCGGCGACGCTTACGGGCTGATCGACGACGGTGCCGTGGCCATTGCCGACGGACGGATCGCCTGGGTGGGTCCACGGGCCGACTTACCGGACCACTATCTCGCCTGGTCCCTTGAGGATCTCGCCGGACGTCTCGTGACCCCGGCACTGACCGATTGCCACACCCACGTGGTTGCCGGCGGCAACCGCGCACGGGAATTCGAGATGCGCCTCGAAGGCGCCAGCTACGAGGAGATCGCCCGCGCCGGGGGCGGCATTCTGTCGACGGTTCGGGCAACCCGTTCCGCGACTGAAGGGGAACTCCTCGACGGCGCGCTGCCGCGCATCGACCAGCTGATCGGCGAAGGGGTGGCAACCATCGAGATCAAGTCCGGATACGGGCTCGATACGGACACCGAACTGAAGATGCTGCGGGTGGCAGGCGAGATCGGGCGCTATCGGGACGTGCGGGTACGGACCAGTTTTCTCGGCGCCCATGCCGTGCCGCCGGAATTCGCCGGACGCGCGGATGCTTACATCGACGACATCTGCCTGCCCGCTCTGAAAGCTGCGCATGACGCGCAGCTCGTCGATGCGGTGGACGGTTTCTGCGAGGGTATCGCCTTTACACCGGCCCAGATTGATCGGGTGTTCCGCGGGGCCGCCGATCTCGGCCTGCCGGTCAAGCTGCATGCCGAGCAGCTTTCAAACCTCGGCGGCGCTGCACTGGCGGCGCGCTATCACGCGCTGTCGGCCGACCATCTGGAACATATCGACGAGGCGGGTGTGGCGGCCATGGCATCGGCCGGCAGTATCGCGGTGCTGCTTCCGGGCGCATTCTACACACTGCGCGAAACCCAGGTGCCGCCGATCGACCTGTTCCGCAAGCACGGGGTCGGCATGGCGGTCGCCACCGATTGCAATCCGGGTTCGTCGCCAACCTCATCACTGCTGCTCTGCCTGAACATGGCCTGCACACTGTTCCGCATGACTCCTGAGGAAGTCCTCGCCGGAGCCACGCGAGAGGCGGCAAAGGCCTTGGGCCTGAATGCGGTCGGAACCATCGACATCGACAAAAACGCAGAACTGGCGGTCTGGAATGTCGACCATCCGGCCGAACTGGCCTACCGCGTCGGGTTCAACCCGCTGCACCGGCGGATTGTCGGTGACCTGTCATGAGCCCGCCCGTGCTCGATCCCGGCCAGGTGACACTCGATGCTCTGGAAGCCATCTATTGGGCAGACAGCGGCGCTTACGTCGACCGGTCGTGCCAGGCGGGCGTCGAGGCTGCCGCGTCGCTGATCGCATCGGTTTCCGGGAGCGACGCGGCGATTTACGGCGTCAACACCGGGTTCGGCAAACTCGCCACCATCAAGATCAAGTCGGAGGATACGGCAGCCCTGCAGCGTAACCTGATCCTGTCGCATTGCTGCGGCGTCGGTCCGGCCGTGCCGGCGAACCTCGTGCGCTTCATGATGGTGCTGAAACTGCTGTCGCTCAGTCGCGGCGCCTCTGGGGTGCGCTGGTCCTTGATCGCGCTGCTCGAAGCCATGCTGGAACGCCGCGTGACCCCGGTGGTGCCGTCGCAGGGATCGGTCGGCGCATCCGGCGATCTGGCGCCGCTGGCGCACATGACGGCGGTGATGATCGGCGAAGGCTTCGCCGAATTCGAGGGCAAGATCCTGCCTGGCGCGGTGGCGCTCGAGGCCGCCGGCCTGACACCGATTCCGCTTGGGCCGAAGGAGGGTCTCGCCTTTATCAACGGCACCCAGTTTTCCACCGCCTATGCCCTCGCCGGCCTGTTCGAGGCCTGGCGCTGCGCCCAGGCGGCGCTGGTGACCAGCGCGCTCACCAAAGACGCGGTGATGGGATCGACCGCGCCGACCCGGCCTGAAATCCACGCGCTGCGCGGCCATCGCGGCCAGATGGAGGCGGCCGCGGCGATCCGTGCCATGATGGACGGGTCGGAAATCCGCGAAAGCCATCGCGACGACGACGATCGCGTGCAGGACCCCTATTGCATCCGCTGCCAGGCCCAGGTCACCGGGGCCTGCATCGATCTGCTGCGGCAGGCGGCCCACACGTTGGAAATCGAAGCCAACGCGGTGACCGACAATCCGCTGGTCCTGGTCGACACCGGCGATGTGGTTTCGGGCGGCAATTTTCACGCCGAACCGGTCGCCTTCGCTGCCGACCAGATCGCCCTGGCGATCGCCGAGATCGGCGCCATCGCGCAGCGCCGCGTCGCGTTGATGGTCGATCCGGCCCTCAACTACGACCTGCCAACGTTCCTGACGCCGGAACCGGGGCTCAATTCCGGCTATATGATCGCCGAGGTGACCACCGCCGCCTTGATGAGCGAAAACAAGCACCTGGCCAACCCCTGCAGCACCGACTCCACGCCGACCAGTGCCAACCAGGAGGATCACGTTTCGATGGCCGCGCACGGCGCAAGGCGCCTGGTGCGCATGGTGGAGAACCTCTCCAACATCCTTGCCGTCGAGCTGCTTTGCGCAGCGCAGGGCATCGAGTTCCGCGCGCCGCTGCGCACCAGCGACCTGCTGCAGAGGGTGATCGACAGGACGCGGGCTGACGTGCCGGCGCTGGGCGAAGACCGTTATATGGCGGGCGATCTACAGCGTGCCAACAGCCTGATCCGCTGCGGCGCACTCGTCGAAGAAAGCGATGTCGGCCGCTATGTCGGCCTGGGAGCGCCGGCATGAATCCGGTCGAGATCAACCGCCGCAGCGGGCCGATTATCCTCGGCCTGCCGCACACCGGCCTGCACGTGCCGGAGGAAATCGAAGCCAGTTTCAACGCACGAGGCCGGGCGCTCGCCGACACCGACTGGCACATTCACACGCTTTACGACCATTTGCTGCCCGACGCGACGACCGTCCGGGCAACGTTCCACCGCTATGTCATCGATGCCAACCGCGATCCCACCGGTGCCAGCCTGTATCCGGGACAGAACACCACCGGCCTCTGCCCGCTGATCGACTTCGACAACCAGCCGATCTATCGCGCCGGCATGCAGCCCGATGCGGCGGAGATCGAACGGCGCCGCAAGGCCTTTCACGCCCCCTACCACGCGGCGCTCAAGGCGGAAATCGACCGGGTGCGCGCACACCATGGCATTGCGCTGCTCTACGACTGCCATTCCATCCGGTCGGTCGTACCCTACCTGTTCGATGGCACGCTGCCGGACTTCAACATCGGCACCTATGACGGCACGACCTGCGCGCCGGAGATCGAGGACAAGGTCACCGCCATCTGTCGGGCCGCACAGGGTTACACAGCAACGGTGAACGGCCGCTTCAAGGGCGGCTGGACCACCCGCCACTACGGCCGACCGGATGACAATGTTCACGCCATTCAGATGGAGCTCACGCAAAGCGCCTATCTGCGGACCGAATACGCACCGTTCGAGATCGACCCGGCCAAATCCGAACGGTTGCGCATCCACCTGAAAGCGATCCTGGATGCCCTTGAAATCTATGCGTTATCCCGGACGCATAAAGGGCATTGAAATGCGGATGATCGGGCTCCTCGTGCTGATGCTCGCGCTCTCACCGGCCGCCGCCGGGGAGCGCGCGCTGCAGGGCTCGGAAATCCGCGCGACGCTGTTGGATATCGTGGCGCTGAGCGACACCACCCGCCAAACCTTTGCAGCGAACGGAGACACGGTCTTCGATGACGGGCGTCGGGTGACGCGCGGTCGCTGGCGCATCCAGGACGATTTCTACTGTTCCCGCTGGCCGCCCGGTGGCGGCTGGCGCTGCTACCGCGTGCTTGTCGACCAGCGCAGCGATACACCCGATCTGATCATCTGGATCGACGCGCAAAACGGCGAGCGCACCGTCAACCGAAATCCTGCCGAAGGAACAATGACCATGGACAATTCCAGGCACAATGTACGCGACGTCTATCCGCCGACCGGAGCCGAGCTCAACGCCAAGTCCTGGCTGACCGAGGCGCCGATGCGCATGCTGATGAACAACCTGCATCCCGACGTCGCCGAAAACCCGCACGAACTGACGGTCTATGGCGGCATCGGCCGGGCAGCGCGCAACTGGGACTGCTTCGACCGCATCGTTGCCAGTCTCAAGGCCCTTGAGGACGACGAGACATTGCTTGTGCAGTCTGGTAAGCCGGTCGGCATCTTCAAGACCCATGCGGACGCGCCGCGGGTGCTGATCGCCAATTCCAACCTGGTGCCGCACTGGGCCGATTGGCACCATTTCAACGAGCTCGATAAAAAAGGCCTGATGATGTACGGCCAGATGACCGCCGGCTCGTGGATCTATATCGGCAGCCAGGGCATCGTCCAGGGCACCTACGAGACCTTCGCCGAAGCCGGACGCCAGCATTATGACGGCAATCTCAAGGGCAAATGGCTTCTGACCGCCGGGCTCGGCGGCATGGGCGGCGCCCAGCCGCTCGCCGCCGCGATGGCCGGCGCCTGCTGCCTGGCGGTGGAGTGCGACCCGGACCGCATCGCCTTTCGCAAGCGCACCCGTTATGTCGACGAAAGCGTCGAGTCGCTGGACGAAGCGCTGTCGATGATCGAAGCATGGACACAGGCCGGCGAAGCGAAATCCGTCGGGCTTCTCGGCAATGCCGCCGACATTTTTCCCGAGCTGGTGCGGCGCGGCGTCAGGCCCGACATCGTCACCGACCAGACTTCGGCGCACGATCCGCTCAACGGCTACCTGCCGCAGGGCTGGACTTTGGGGGAATGGCGCGAGAAGCGGGAAAGCGATCCCGACGCGGTCGAGAAAGCCGCGCGCGCCTCCATGAAGGTGCATGTGGCGGCGATGGTCGCCTTCTGGAACCAGGGCATTCCGACACTCGACTACGGCAACAATATCCGCCAGGTGGCCAAGGACGAGGGACTGGAGGATGCCTTCGCCTTTCCGGGTTTCGTACCGGCCTACATCCGGCCGCTGTTCTGCCGCGGCGTCGGACCCTTCCGCTGGGCGGCCCTGTCCGGCGATCCTGAGGACATCTACAAGACCGACGCCAAGGTCAAGGAGATCATTCCGGACGATCCACACCTGCACAACTGGCTCGACATGGCGCGCGAACGCATCGCGTTCCAAGGCCTGCCGGCGCGCATCTGCTGGGTCGGGCTCGGCCAGCGCGACCGCCTCGGCCTGGCCTTCAACGAGATGGTACGCAACGGCGAACTCAAGGCGCCGGTGGTCATCGGCCGCGATCATCTCGATTCCGGATCCGTCGCCTCGCCCAACCGCGAGACGGAAGCCATGAAGGACGGCTCCGACGCGGTGTCGGACTGGCCGCTGCTCAACGCCCTGCTCAACTGCGCGTCAGGCGCCACATGGGTGAGCCTGCATCATGGCGGCGGCGTCGGCATGGGCTTCTCGCAGCACGCCGGCATGGTCATCTGCTGCGATGGCTCGGAAGCCGCCGACCAGCGGCTGGCCCGGGTGCTGTGGAACGACCCGGCATCGGGTGTCATGCGCCACGCCGACGCCGGCTACGAAGCCGCCCTCGAATGTGCCCGCGACAACGGCCTGCGGTTGCCGGGGATCCTGGGGAATTGACGGACGGCGCCCGGCCTACTCCATCAAAAACTGCTTGGGTAGGAGGTACGGAAACTGGGTCGTTGGATCGATCTCGATCTTCATGATCGGGGCCATGAACTCGGCCCAGCGCGCATTGACCGGATCATCGGCCAGTTTCGCCTTGGTGGCCTCCAGGTCGTCGGTTTCGAAGTAGCCGAACAGCGTCAACCCATGGCGGAAGATGTTGTAGTTCGAAATGCCGGCCGCCTTCAGGGCGTCCAGCATGTCGGGCCAGATCTCGTCATGGCGCTTCTTGTATTCCTCCTCGTATCCGGGGCGGACTTCCAGAACCCAGGCGTAACCGGTCATTGCGTTTCCTCCTGCCAGGCGCGGAAACAGTCGCGCATGGTGATCGTTTCCGTCAGCACGTCGTCGAACAGCGTGTCCATGTAGTCCTGGTGGACGTTTTCGATCGCCAGCGCGCCCTCATATCCGGCGTCGTGCAAGGTGCCGAACATTGCCGGGAAATTGAGGGTGCCGTGGGCGAATTTCGCCTGCAGCACACCCATGCGCGCCTGCCGCAAATGGACGTGAACGGCGTGCGGCGCCAACGGGTCGACCTCCTCCTGGCGGTAACCGAGGCAGGCGAAATGCGAATAATCGAGTGCCAGCCGGATGCCGGTTTCGTCGATCAGGCGCTGCACGATCGACGGCGATTCCGCAAAGGAATGCACATGCGGCTCGATGCAGATCGTCGCGCGGAAATCGACGGCGACGGCGAGCAGCGTCTGCAGGCTTTCGATCGAGACGGCTGCGGCCTGATCGCGCGACTGGCCGGGATTGACGACGCCCGGCAGGATGAACACGGTGGCGATGTCGGCCGCATCGGCGAAGGCGAGCACCCGTTCCAGATCGCGCGCATTGGCGTCGATGGTTCCGGGCAGTGCCAGGTTGCGGCCGTCCAGCCCGTCGCCGAACAGGTGGTAGTAGTTCGGGATGCGCACGCCCAATGGCGCCAGGCGCTGGGCCGCGGCCCCCGGGTCGGACAGGATTTCGTCCTTGTCCAGCGCCGAACGGTAGAACAGGCCGACGTCGAGCGCGCCGATGCCCAACGCCTTGGAGATATCCGCCGCCTCCTGCAGGGTGCAGGAGGGCAACGACCACGATGTCAGGGAAAGCTGCATCCGCCTATCCTCCGATGCGGGCCAGTTCACCGGTCTGTGCCGACCGGTAGAGCGCATCCAACGCTTCCGTCACCCGCGCGCCATTCTCGCCGTCGGCGCCGTTGACGATCGGCCGGCCGGCACACAATTCGGCAAACTTGAACACCGGCAGCGCCCCGTCATAGGCGGCCTCCTCCTGGCTGATCGCAACGATCTCGTCGTCGCCATCGAGCCGCCGCAGCTCCAGCCGTGCCCGCTCATTGTCGAACAGCAGGCAGCCGTCGGTGCCGTAGATGCGGATATCGGTGTGCATTCCGATATGTTTGGGCACGGTCGCCGAGCCGGACAGCGACACGGTCGCGCCGTTGGTCGCCCGGGCGACCGCGGCGTTATAAAAATCGACGCCGGTCTTCGACTTGCCGTGCATGCAATAGACACTTTCGAAGGTCAGGTCCGAGACGCGGAACAGCCAGGCCAGCGAGTGGGACATCTGGCCCCAGCCATAGCCGCCGGCCCGTTCCGGATCGGCCCAGGTCGATGCCGGCGGCCGGTACATGTGATCGGCGGTCTCCAGCATGGGCTCGCCCGAGAACAGGTCCTCCAGCGCCGATCCCATCTGGCAGACACAGTGACGCACCTCGCCGATGCGGCCGTCGCGGACGATCTGCGTCGCGCGCTCGGTATAGCGGGTGAAGTTGAGGCCGCAGGGCACCAGCACAGACCGGTCGGCGGCCCGCGCCGCCGAGGCGATGGCCCGGCCATCGGCAGCCGTCGTCGCCATCGGCTTTTCGACTAGCACGTGACAGCCCGCTTCCAGCGCCGCAATGGCGGGCGCGGTGTGGGCGACATGCGGCGTCGACACGATGACCCCGTCGAGCCGCTCGGTGGCGAGCATGGCGGCGATGTCAGGGTAGCGCGCGGCGATGCCGAACTGGTCGCCGACCGCCTGCAGGCGTTCGTTGTCGCGGTCGCAGATGGCGACGACATCGGCGTGCGGGCTCTTCTCGATCGTCGGGATGTGGTTGAAGGTCGCCCACCAACCGACGCCGACCACTCCGATTCTGGCTATCATGCCTTGGATCCTCCCGCTGTCTTTTTCTGGGCGATAGTCGACTTGTAGACGTTGCGCATGTGGCGGGCCGCAGCGGCCGCTGCGGCGTCCGGATCGCGCGCCTTCAACGCCTCCAAAAGCCGCTGATGGTCGCGGACGCTCTGCTGCAACACGCCCCCGGTTTCCGAAGCGCGCCTGCGAAACTCCAGCCCCAGCACGTTGAGACTTTCGCCGATCCGCTTGAGGAAGGCGTTGCGTGCCGCCTTCCAGATCGTTTCGTGAAAGGCGAAATCCGACATGCGGAAGGCCAGGGCATCGCCGGAGATCGCCTTCTGTTCGTCGATCAGGTCCTGCAGCCGCTGCAATTCCTCGTCGGTGATATGCTCCGCCGCCCGGCGTGCGACGTCGCTCTCGATCAGGCTGCGGGCGTCGTACAGTTCGCGGACGTTCATGTCCTCCAGCGACAGGAAGAACTGGATGGGACCGAGCAGCGCCTCGGCGTCGAGCTCGCTGATATAGGCGCCGCCGCCCTGGCGGGTGCGCACGACACCGAGGATCGACAGGCCGCGGATCGCTTCGCGCACACTCGGCCGCGACACGTTGAGCGAGGCCGCCAGCTCGCGCTCCGGCGGAAGCTGATCGCCGGATTTCAGGATGCCGGCCTTGACCATTTCGAGCAGCCGGCTGGCGACCAGCTCGGCGACCGATTCGCGAACGATCGGCTTGTCGAATTCCAGTTTCACGGAGGAGTCGCTCATTCCGTCGTCTCCGCGACCCGCGTTGTCCGCGACGGCAGCCAGGCCTTGACGTTGATGCGCGGCGCCAGCACCGAAGCGATCAGCAGCACACCGATCACGCCGGTCTGGATGTGACCGGTGATGTTGAGAAGCGCCATGCCGTTGCGCAGATTCAGGACGATCAGGACAGCCAGCAGCGTTCCGAGCAGCGAGCCGGTACCGCCGAATATGCTTACCCCGCCGAGCAACACGATGGTGATGATGTCCAGTTCAAAGCCGAGCGCCACGTCGCCGCGCACCGCCCCGACCCGAGCCGCATACAGCAGTCCGGCGAAGGCCGCCACGGTGCCGGAGGCGACGAACAGGATCATCTTGTGCCGCGCCGTATCGATGCCGGCGAATTCGGCGACCTCGCGATTGGTGCCGATCACATAGGTTTTGCGGCCGAAGCCGGACATCTGCAGCACGACGTAGAGACAAACGAAGAGAATGGCGAAGGCGAGCATCGAGAATGGCACCGGTCCGAGGAACCCGGCTTGACCCAGGGTGTCGAACCATTCCGGAAACTCGCCGATACCGCGGTCCTCGACCAGGACACGGGCCAGCCCACGGAATCCGATCAGCGTCGCCAAGGTGACCACCAGCGACGGCAGGCCGATCCGGGTGATGAAAAAGCCGTTGAGGGCGCCACCGGCGACGCCGATGAAAAGCACGACGATGATTGCCAGCGATGGCGCGACGCCGGCCTGGAACAGCCAGCCGAAGGCGCACGCCGCAAGGCCCATCATCGAGCCGACGGACAAATCGATCTCGGCGTTGATGATGATGAAGGTCATGACCAGCGCGACGATCACCTTCTCGATCGACAGCTGGAACAGATTGATCTGGTTGGACAGCGTCCAGTATTGCGGCGACAGCAGGCTGTTGCCGATGACGATGACCAGCAGCACGCCGATCAGGAACCATTCCCAGGCCTGCAGCCGCCGCGTCGCGGTGGTGGTGGTCTGCGCCGGGTTGCTCATCGGGTGGCCTCCGCCATGGTGCTCGACGCCTCCGTTTTCGCCCGCTCGCGGGCGATGCGCAGGCGCACCAGGCGTCGCATGACCACCGCGTCGATCGACACCGCGGCCAGAATCAAACCACCCAGGACCGCTTCCCGGAAGAATTCGCTGACCAGCGCCCAGCGCACCAGGCTGGTGTCGATGAGATCGACCAGGATGGCACCGATGAAGGCGCCGATGACTGTGCCCGAACCGCCGAAAATATTGACGCCGCCGAGCACCGACGCCGCAACGGATTTCAGTTCGAACCCGAGGCCGGCGACCACCGTGATGTTGCCGAAGCGGGCCAGGAACATCAGGCCGGCCAGGCCGGCCAGTGCGCCGGAAAGGACGAAGGCTGTGAACACCGTCGCCTTGGTATTGATGCCGGCCATCTCAGCGGCTTCCGGATTGGAGCCGACGGCGTAGAACCGCCGCGCCGGCCGCAGCCGGTTGAGCGCCACATGGACGATGATGACCACCGCCAGGGCCGACAGGAAGCCGGCGCGAAAATCGAACTGTCCGATCTCGAAAAGCGTGGTGTTGGGAAAGGCGACGAGCCATTGCGGCAGGTTGGACGAGGTGATCGACTTGGCGTCGGAATACTCGACCAGGAAGGACCGGAACAACGCCAGCGTGGCGAGCGTGACGATGATGGCGGGCACACGCGCATAGGCGACGATGACACCGTTGAAGGCGCCGAAAGCGGCTCCCACGCCGGCCGCGTAGAGCACCAGCAGCGCCGGATGCAGGTCCGGCATGCCGGACACCAGCGAACCGGCCGCAAAGGCGGTAAAGCCGACGATGGAGCCGACCGACAGGTCGATGTTGCGGGTCAGGATGACCAGCGTCTGCCCGGTGGCAATGAGCGCCATGATGGCCACCGAACTGCTGACCCGGTTGAACAGCCGGCCGTTGAGGTAGTTCGGGATCTGGGTGGAAAAGAACACGATGACCAGCGCCAGCACGATCAGCAGCGCCAGAATGCGCAATGTCTGCGGGCTCATGCGGCTCAGCACCTGGCCCATCAAGACGCCTCCTGCAGTGACGACTGTCCGGTGGCCAGCGCCATCACCCGTTCCTGCGTCGCATCTTCGCTGTCGATGATCGCCATCTGGCGTCCTTCGCGCATGACCAGGATGCGGTCACCCAGCGCCAGCACTTCCGGCAGGTCCGAGGAGATCACCAGCGCCGCGCCGCCGGCGGCGACGAACTCGCGGATGAGATCATGTACCTCCGCCTTGGCGCCCACATCGATACCGCGAGTCGGTTCGTCGAAGATCAGCAAGTCCGGCTGCAGGTTCAACCACTTGGCGAGCATCACCTTTTGCTGGTTGCCGCCGGACAGCATGCCCACCTCCATATCGACATCCGGCGTGCGGATGTTAAGGCGCTGGCGAAACGCTTCCGCGGTCTCGTGTTCGCGGGTGCGGTCGAGCAGGCCGAACCGCGACAGGTAGGATTTCAGCGTCGCCAGCGTGATGTTGGACCGGATGGCCAGCGGCATGGCGAGCCCCAGCTTGCGCCGGTCCTCCGAAACATAGGCAATGCCGGCGTCCATCGCTTCGCCGGCATTGTGGATCGTCGTTTCCTGGCCCTTGTAGGTGATGGTTCCGGACGTCGCCGGTGCAATGCCGAACAGGGCGAGCCCGACATCGGTACGGCGGGCACCGACAAGGCCGGCCATGCAGAGGATTTCGCCGCGGTGCAGCTCGAACGTCACGTCCTCGAACACGTCCTGGCGTGCCAGACCGCGCACACTCAACAGCACCTGAGGCTGCGTCTGCGCCGCCGCCTTGTCGAAAAAATGGTCGACCTCGCGACCGACCATTTCGGCAATCATGATGTCGGCGTTGGTGTCGGCCACCGGTTTGGTCGAAATGTGTTCGCCGTCGCGGATGACGGTCACCCGGTCGGCGATTTCAAAGATCTCCTCCAGCCGGTGCGAGATATAGACGACGGAAACGCCCTCGCGGGCCAGCCCGACGGCGATGCGCCGCAACTGGTCCGCCTCGTGGGCCGACAGGGATGCCGTCGGCTCGTCCATGACCAGCACCCGCACATCCTGACTCAGCGCCCGGGCGATCTCCACGGCCTGCTGCTCGGCAAGCGTCAGGCCGCTGGCAGTGCGCTCGACCTCGAGGCGGATGCCGATGCGCGCGATCAGGGCGCGCGCCTTTTTCCGCAGCTCCCGCTGATTCTGGATCAGCCCTTCGCGTGTCGAACTGATGAAAATATTTTCCGCCACATCGAGATCGGGAAACACCATGGGTTCCTGATACATGGCGGCGATGCCGGCTTCGCGGGCGGCATGCGGGCCGGCAATGACGGCGGGCTGGCCTTCGATTTCCAGCGACCCGGCCGTCGGCTGATAAACGCCGGTCATGATCTTGATCATGGTCGATTTGCCGGCGCCGTTCTCGCCGACAACCGCGTGGACCTCGCCGGGGTAAAGTTCCAGCGACATGTCTTTCAGGGCAACGGTCATGCCGAACGTCTTGGTCACCGAACGCAGCGCCAGAACGGGTTTCGTCATGTCCAAGTCTCCCGCATCGGATCCGGGCAGCGCTTGGGCCGCCCGGACCGTGTCAGTCGGCTATTTTGCCGCCGCTTCGACGTTGTCCTTGGTGTAGACCGTGAACGGCCCCATCAGGATGCGCTTGGCGCCGGGGCGACCGGGATCCTCCTCGATCGTGTAGTCGCCCATGCGTCCGGCGTTGAACGACTCGCCGTGTTCGCCCTTGAGCTGCCCGGTGGCGATCCCGTAGGCGGTGTAGTAGGTGAGGTAACCGAGGTCACGGAAATCCCACAGCGCGAATTCAGGCGCGCAGCCGTTCATCGTGTAGGACACCATCTCGGACGGCAGGCCAAGTCCGCTGACCTTGACCTGATCGCACAGGCCTTCGTCCTGCATCGCCTTTGACGACGCCTGGATGCCGACGGTGGTCGGCGACATGATCAGGCCGAGGTCCGGATACTTGTCGACCAGGGCCAGCGCCCGGTTGTAGCTGACTTCCGACTGGTCGTCGCCGTAGACGGTGTCGACCAATTCGATGTCCTTGTACTTGGCGTTGCTCTCGAGATCGGCTTTCAGGGCGGCGATCCAGGCGTTCTGGTTGGCCGCGTCCGGCGTGGCGGATAGGATCGCCATCTTGCCCTTGCCGCCCAGGATCGAGTGGGCCATGTCGGCCATGACGGTGCCGATGGAGCCGAAATCGACCTGCGCGACAAAGACGCTCTCGCCCTGGCCGGAAGGGATCGGGCTGTCCCAGGTCACGACCTTGGTGCCGGCTGCCTGGGCCGCCTCGGCGGACGGCACGATCTGCTCGCCGGCATTGTTGGAGAGCATCACGGCGCCCTGCTTCTGGGTCGCTGCCGTGGTCATGATCTCGATCTGGCCGGCAACGGAGTTTTCAGGTGTCGGCCCCTGGAACAGGAGTTTGCCCGGATTCTGCAGTTCCTTGTGGGCTTCCTGGGCACCCTCATTGGCCTGATCGAAAACCAGGATGCCAAGGAATTTGGGCAGCAGGATCATGTCGGTGCTCTTGCCCGTCTCCAGCTTCATCGCCTCCGCATAGGCCGCACCCGATGCGCCGAGCATGAGTGCCGCCGCGACGGCCGCCAGTGTCTTCGTCTTCATTCGCTTGTCCTCCATCAGTTGGTTTCGACGCTGCTGCGTCTTGCTGCGATTCCGAATGCCGGCAACCCGGGCATCCGATCTCCTCCTAAGCCGCACCGATACGGTGCGATCGATCAATCGTTGCGATCAACGAACGTTCTCCCTCCACTCATCCACTCCTCGGCATGGCAACGGGCTTGCGTGGCGGTTCACCCCGCAGCGCGCGGGCAATGTCCTCGGCGACGAGGCCCTGGAGACGGCCGATGGCGGCGTCGGAATACCAGGCGGCATGCGGTGTCAGCAGCAGGTTTGGCGCGTCGCGCAGCGGTGACTCCGACGGCAGTGGCTCGACGTCAAAGACATCCAGAGCCGCACCGGCGATCGATCCTTCCCTCAACGCCTGCGCCAGGTCCGCTTCGACGACGAGTTGGCCGCGGGCGCTGTTGATCAAAAAGGCGTGCGGCTGCATCGCCGCCAGCCGCTCCGCATTGAAATAACCGGTCGTCTGGGCTGTGGCGGGTGCATGCAGCGTAATGATGTCGGCGGCGCGCAACAGGCGGTCCGCGTCGACACGTTGCACGCCAAGTTCCCTGGCTTCCGCTCCTTCGAGCATCGGATCGCTGGCAATGAATTGAAACCCAAAGCCCTTGAGGCGGTCGTGGACGGCGCGACCGATCTGGCCCAGCCCGAAGAAGCCAAACACGGTCTCGCTGAACGGCTTCAGCGGCGCGGCGTGCTTGACGGCAGCCCACTCGCCGGCGCGCACCGAGGCGTCGAGCGGAACCAGCTTGCGCAGCAACGTCAACGCCGCGGCTACCGTGTGATCGGCAACCTCGTCGGGGCAGTAGTCCGGCACGTAACCGACTTTCAGACCCTGTGTCGCGGCAGCACCCAGGTCGATGTTGTCGTAGCCGACCCCATAGCGGATGACGGTGGCCCCCGGTGCCACGGCATCGGCGGCCCGCTGGGTAAACGGCGCGAATTGCACGGCCACAACGTCGGCGCCGGCCACCGCCCGGGCCACATCCTCTGCACTCCTGCACTGGTGTGCCGCAAATTCCGCGCCGCCATCGCGTGCCGCCCGTGCCTCGCGGTCGACGTTCGGAAAGGTGTAATCGGTGACGACGACGTGACGAGTCATGCGCCCGCCTCCAGGTAGTCGTGGAGGATTTCGCCGGCGACCAGCGTGAAGTCGCCGCGCCAGAAGAAGCCTTCGAGGGGTTCGAGCACGGGCAAACGAAACACCGGAAGCTGCGCGTTGGCGCGGAGCTCCACGGTGCAGGGTCCGCGCCATACCTCGTGCACCGTCACGTCGGCCAGGCGCCGCGAGGTGATCTGGCGAATGGCCGGCCGGCCGTCGATATGGTCGACGGCCTTCAGGTTGAGATTGGTGGCGAAATCGAAATGCGGCTTGATGTCGGCGGCGTCGGCGGCGCGCTGCTTGTAGGGCAACGTGCCGGTGATGACATCGATGCCGTTGCGCTCAACCGTGCCGACGATCAGGTCGCCGCGGATGTCGAGGGTGGGTTTGCCAAGTTTCTTAGGCTGTCCGTGCACCTCGCGCCCATGGGCGACACCGATGTCGGAAGACAGTGCCAGGTACGGCGAATAGCCGCCCGTCGCGCCGCCCGGCATGCGGGCGCCGAACATGATATTTGCCTCGCCGTAAGGGCCGATCCAGTCGGTGTCGTTCATCCGGTAGATATGCACGCATGCGACGTCGCCGACCGGTTCCAGAGGCGGCGGCAGCAGGAAGGCCATGGCCTCGGGGTCGGTGCGCCAGTAGAGCGTCATGATCTGCGCGTCGCGGAAGCGGAACGGAAACGGCGGGATCATCGGCGCATCCCAGGGCGTCGAGAACCCTGAGGCGCGAATGTCCTTCTCCGTCGGGCGCTTGACGCCGTATCGGGTTTCTCTCTCGCTCATGCGAACCTCAGCGAGCGGATAACGTCTTCGCGGATGTCGATGCCGAGACCGGGCCCCTCGATCGGGTAGGCCCAGCCGTCCCTGTGCCAAAGCTTCTGCTCGACGATCTCGTCCTGAACGACAACGCCGAACGGCTTGTATTCGAAGATCTCGGTATTGGGCGAAGCCAGTGACAGGTGCAGGCTGGCCGCCGTGGTCACCGCCGTCGACCAGGCATGGGCGTTGACCACCTTGCCGAACTGGCTGGCCAGCGCGTCGGCCCGGCGGAAACCGGTGATGCCCTCCACACGCGCCGGATCGACGCCGTAGACATCGACGGCACCGATCTCCATTTGCCGCCGGTAGCCGGCCTCGGTGAACTCTCGTTCGCCGCTGGCGATGCGCACCGATGTGCTGGCCTTGAGCTTGCGGTAGCCGGCGTCGTCAGTCGGATAGAGCGGTTCCTCGTACCAGCCGATGCGGTATTCGGCCATGCGATTGGCAACCGAAATCGCCGTGTCAACGTCCCAGCGCACGCCGTTGCCGATATCGACCAGGATTTCGGCGTCGTCGCCGAGCGCCGAACGCAAGGCGCGGATGAAGCTGACATCGGTATCCGGATCGCCGCCGATGTCGGATTCACCCTTCTTGGCAAAACCCAGTTTGCAGGACCGGAAACCGGCCTCGAAAAAGCCGACCACCTCGTCGACGCAGGCCGCCTCCCCGTTCTTGTTGACGTGGCTGGAGGCGTTGGCGAGCAAACGGTCATGCTGGAGGCCGCCGAACAGGTCGTAGAGCGGCTTGCCGGCCCGGCGGCCGGCGATATCCCACAACGCCATGTCGATGCCGGAGATGGCCATCGAGGCGATGCCGCCCTCGCCGTACCAGAACACATGACGCCGCATGGCATCCCAGGCGCCGTCGATATCGGCCGTGTCATGGTCCGCCAGCAGCGGCTGAAATCCTTCCGATATGATCGTGCAGACGGCCTTGCAGGCTTCCGGCCACATGGCGATGCTCTCGCCCCAGCCGACGATGCCGTCGGCTGTCTCGACCCGGGTTAATACGGTGCGACGGATGGTGCCGAAATCGTTGGGATCCGGATAGGCGATGGCCATCGGTTCGATCCTGGCGATGCGATCCATCCGGCCTCCTCCCTGCGCGGCAATTCCTTTGACAGAATGTGTGTTTCGCGCTACCGGTAAATTGGTCAGGCCAATTAACTACGCTTCATGAGGGAGGTCAAGCGAAATGTTCAATCTCGCGCCGGTGTCTGTTCCCGATCTTTCGGGCAAGACGATCCTGGTTACCGGCGCCGGACGCGGGATCGGCGCCGCGGTGGTGCGCGTGCTGATCGAGCATGGCGCGCGAGTCTATGCCGGCCTGTTCGACGATCATGCGGATACCCACGAACCGTTGCCGGAGGCGGCGGTGCAGTTGTCGCTCGACGTCACGTCCCAGGCGCATGTCGATACGGCCATGGAACGCATCAGGTCGGAGGCCGGACGCCTCGATGTCCTGATCAACAATGCCGGCACGATCGCGCCGATCGGACACCTGACCCGTCTTGACAGCGACGACCTGATGCCGGCCCTGGCGGTCAATGTCGCCGGCGTCCATCGCATGAGCGTGGCGGCTCTGCCGCTGCTGCGCGAAAGCAAGGGCGTCATCATCAATGCCGGCACCGGCGCCGCAACCACGCCGATGGAAGGCTGGACCGCCTACTGCACCTCGAAGGCGGCGATGCATATGCTGACCCGCATGTTCGACCTTGAACTGGCAGCCGACGGGGTCCAGAGCTTCTTTGTCGGGATTCCCCCGACGGATACGGCGATGCAGGATGCCATCCGCACGTCCGGCCTCAATCCGATCAGCCAGATCGCCCAGTCCGACCTCGTGCCAGCGGCCGTTTCGGCCTCGGTCATCGCCTGGCTGTGCGGCCCGCAGGCGCGCGAGCTGGACGAGGTCCTGCTCGATGTGCGCCAGGAGCGTTTCACCGCGATGATGGACCTGTAATCGGTTCGCTCAGACGGGCCGCCAAATCGATCCACGTTTGGCGACGGCATCGAACCGTGCCGTGTCGAAATCTGCCAGACGATGTCCGTCCGGCTGTGGCGGCGCGCTGGACCAGCCGAACGCCTCGAGCACTGCAGGGTGTTCGTAATAGAGTCTCAACAGCGTTGCGACCAACGCTGCGAATGCGGCCGGCTCTGCCGTCTCGATCTCACGCAGCACCGCCTCCCGTTCTTCAGCATCTGATTCTGCGAATTGCTGTTGCGCCTTGATTTCGTTGAGGATTGCCGCGGCGGCAGGAAGTGCAAGCCATGCACCAAGGGTTTGTTCGTCAAGCAACGCGCCAGCCGCCGGCGCTTCGACACCATGGGCCAGCCGGCCGCCGGGGATGAGCGTCGACGCCAGGGCGGCGGCGAAGGCTCGATCGGTCATCGCAGATCCTCCGCAAGCTGGTCGGCCATCCACAGCGCCAGGGCCCCGATGGTCGAAGCGGGATTGACGGCACCGGCGGTCGGAAACACGCTGCCGTCGCAGACGATGATGTTGGGGACGGCGTGGCAACGCCCGCGTGCGTCGACCACCGAAGTGGACGGGTCCGTGCCCATCGCCGCGGTGCCAAGCAGATGCCAACCGGTCATCGGTGGATACGTCTGGCTTTCGATCCGGTAGGCGCCGGCTGCGTTCAGCAGGTCCTTAGCGCGGTCGACGCCGAAGCGCATCATGGCCTCGGTGTTGTCGGACGGACAATAGGAAATCGACACATGCGGAAGGCCGTCCTCGGCTAGTGTGTCAGAAATCGTCACCCGGTTGTGGCGCTCCGGCAGATCCTCCGTCATGACGAGGACCACCATGGAGTGGCGGAATTCCCGCGACACACGATGCTGTGCATCGCGGCCCCAGGACGGAACCTGCCGCGACGCCTGCAGGAACAGCGAATTCTCGCGGGTAATCTGGATCTGTAGACCGCGCACGAAGCCGCGACTCAGATCGGTCTCGTAGAACTCGTGGCTGTGGAGGCAGCAGCCGACCGGACCGACCGGGCCGTCGAGCTCGGCGTCGAATAAGCCTCTGAGATAGGCGACCGGATGCATCATCAGGTTGGCGCCAAGCGGGGTATCGTCACCGCCGCCCAATCCCGAGGCCAGCAACAGGCGGGTGGTGCCGATGCCGTTTCCGGCGACGGCGACGACCTGCGCCGGCTGACGACAGGTGCGCCCCGTCGCGTCGCGGTAAACAACGCCGGTTGCCCGGCCGGCCTCGATGTCGATCCCGGTCACCACCGCATTGGTCCGCAATTCGACGCCCTGGCGGATCGCCTGTGGCCAGTAAGTGACGTCGGTCGACGCCTTGGCCTGCGTCAGGCAGCCCTGCGAACAAGGCCCGCAATGATTGCAGGCACCGCGGCTTCCGTGCGCTCGCGTCAGCACCGCGCTGCTTGCCGGCCAGTGATGCCAGCCGAGGGCGGCGAACGCGTCGGCGGCGCGTTCGCCCATGGCACCCAGCGGCACCGGCGGAAAGGCCGGCGCCGGGCGCGGCGGATAGGCCGGGTCACCGGCAAGACCGGCGACGCCGGTCATGCGGTCGTTCAGGTCGTACCAGGGCTCGAGGTCGGCATAGCTGATCGGCCAGTCGACACCGACGCCGTCGAGGCTGTGTACCCGGAAGTCGGACGGATGAAGGCGCGGGAAATGGGCCGACCAGTTGACGGTCGATCCGCCGACCGCGTTCCACATTAGCGGCTTCAACGGCGAGCCGCTGTCGTCGATCGCATAGTCCGCCGATTGCGGATTGCCGCCGGCCGCCAGCCGCGCATTGGGGCTGGTCGCCCAGGTGCCGATCGCCGAGCTCTGCCAGCCGGCTTCGGTCGTCGGAAACCGTGCCGGGTCGACCCAATCGCCGCGCTCGAAGCAGACAATGCGCAATCCCGATGCGGCCCGCGACAGCTGCCAGGCGAAGGCCGCGCCGCCCATGCCGGAGCCGACGATGGCGACATCCACGGCGTCCGGTTGGTTCGGCATGCGCGGCCTCCTTTAAAGGGACAGCGGCAATTCCAGATGGGTGGAGAAGATGCGATCCCGGTGCTCGAACAGGATCGGATCGAGTGCCGCTTCGGTGTCCGCATCCATCGTTTCGAATATCGCCCGGGTGCTGTCGCGCATCTCGCATTGGTCCGGCGGCAGCGGCCGGAACATCATCGAAAACGCGGCGCTGTAGATGTCGACAGCGGTCAGGTCGTTGCCCAGATAATAGTCGCTGCCGGCGGCGCGCTGCGCCTTCAGCCGGTCCGCCAGCATGGTGAGCAGCGCCGTCACCCGTGCGGTGGCCACTTCGGCCGCTTCCGGGCTGTAGCCGTATTTCGGCGCCAGATACTGCGCGACTGGTTTCTTGAAGCCGCCGGCGTCGTTGAGACCGGCATGGATCAGCTGCATGCGGCGCCACCAGCCGAGCCCCTGTTCCGCGCAGATCTCGTGGCCGAGGCCGAAGGCCAGGGCGCGCTCTGCTGGGTCAGCCGGCAGCAGCGACGGCGACGGCGCCAGCCGCTCGGCAAGCAGCAGGATGCTGTCCCACTCGGTGCGCGGTTTTTCGTCCTCGTATATGGCCACCGGTCCGCGCTGCATCCCGGTCCATTTGCGGGTCGTCCCATGTTCGTAGTCGACCCGCACCGCCGTCCAGTCGATGCCCTTGACGTGCAAAATCCCCTTGACCGATTCGCTCCACGGGCTTGGCACGACGCCGACCACGACAACCCGCAATCCCGGGCGCTCCTTGGCCTCGTCGACCGTTACAAAATCAAACGCCATATCTCACCCCGCCGATCCTCCGATGTCTTTGCGCTGCAACATCCGGAAGATTGCCGTCGCGGTCAATAGGCCGCGTTGGAACAATGTAGAGCGTGCTACGAATGTAAATGATGGTTTTTTCAATAGCGGCTATTTGATCCTGCCTGTTGTATCCCTTTGACAATCTCAATGTCCGGTTGACAGCGGCAGATTTCTCGCCAAAATCCGCCGCAAATTACCTACCGTCGAAGGAGAATGAGTTGCACTGGCGGGAGCCAGGGAGCGAGCCGATCGTTGCGCCTGAAACGCGACAGGAGCGGCGTAACAATCCCGAGTTGACAAGCCTCGCGAGGCAGCTCTCCAAGCAGAGTACCGGTTAGCGCCGGCTCATTAGATAATCCGCCGAGCGGGGGCCGCTGGTAAGTGAGTAGTAAATGAGGCCTGAACAAGCGCGAAAGCTCAACCGTCTGATTGTCCTCTCGCGATTGCGCACCGCGGCAAAGATTGCTGCCATAATCGTGCCAATTGTCGCCTTACTGCTCTGGTTAGCCTGGCCGGATCCGACCCTTCGCGCCTCGCAGGTCGAGGGCGTGGTCACTCACTGGAGCCGTGAGCAAGCTTATACGGGGATCGGGAGGCTGGTTATTTGGGCCACACTGACCGATGGCAGCAAGATTCGGCTCACTAGCAGGAGTGTTCGCTCGCCTCAGGTCGGCGATAGGATAAGGTTAGAGCGCTGGGAAAAGTCGTCGGGCGCCGTCATCTACCGTCTTTTGGATTAACCGAGAGAAGGGCTGGCGGAACGGGACGGGACTTGATCATCCCGTTGCTGTGAAGCCGGCCCAAATGCCCTTTACTGGCGGTCTGCCTCCTGATTGGTATGAGTTACATCGCGAACTACTAAACTGTGATGAGTATTGTGAAGAATTTCAGCACTTCGGTCGGCAGGAGCAGGAATCCAACTATCTCGCTCGGATCGTCGACCTCTAAGCTGCTTAGCATTCCGTTCTCAAATTTCATAACTGTTTTGTTTTGAACAAATGCTCGGCGATTGAATCTGACGTAACCCAACTTATGTGGCGCTGGTGCCAGTAACTCTACAGTCTTTTCAACAGAGCCCAGTATTTGCCCCGTCTTCACGTTCCTGACATCTGCCTCTATTCGTACTTTGTAAGCTCCGGTTAGACGGAAGCAAACTGAGCTTTTGCAAACGTCGAATGGATCAGATATCTCAGTATCTGTGTAGTTTTCTGGTGGTTGAAACGCAGCAGCATCGAGCCGATCAAATAGACCAACGGATAATTTTGTGATCTCAATCACACAGTTACCGGCATCCTTTTGCAAGTATGGTTTTTCGGGACCACGCCAATTGGTCAACTCGATATTCACTGCTTTGTGAGCGGTACCGGGGCACTCCTCAGGAGGTTGTGTAGGAACATCCGTTGGCGGGATGAATGTGGGTTGTACGGCTTTAATCAATTCCCCCGCCTGAGTGGCTACTTTATTGAGGTTTTCGACGAATGTGACTGTTTCGTCTTTTGTTGTTGACGAAACGGTTTTTAGGAGACCATTACTCGTTTCTGCGGTCACTACGTCATGGGCTAATCCATGATGGCTGTAGACAATGTGATACTTGAAATCGAAGTCGGGCTTTACTTTCGCAGTTTCGTCAATGTTGAGGAGAAATTCGCCTTTGGATTTTGTATATGTCAGGGAGGCATTAATGTGGCCCTTGGAGAGATAATAGCTTAAATAAAAGCCGTCAAAGTCCTTGCCTAACTCGCTTATGGACTTTCTAGATTCCACAGATGTCCCGCCAGCGCATGCTGAAATCAGCAGCGAGAGCGATATCCATGCGCATAAACGACAAGCTTTGCTTAAAAATGCAAACATCATCCCCAGCCTCTGAGGGTTTTAGTTGCGTTTAACGCAACGTTTCCCCAGCGGTCCCCTCCAAATATTTAATGATCTATTAAAAACCGATGACTTGCATTATTGCAAGCAATGATTGTTCGAATACGAGTCCGGTCCCTGCAACTAAAGCAGGATATTTCCCGTCTGTCAGGCGGGGGTAAGGGTGCACCAACAATCCGGAACTTGATCACCCGTGCCGATCTTCTGGCCAAGGCTTCTGGTGCCGGTAGACCGCAGTACAGGCAAGAGCGACATACTTCGGGATCTCACACTCGTCGTTTTCGTATTTCTGTGGCATGCTCCGAGAAAGCCCAAGAGCCTCGGCGGCCTGGCTGCGGTTCAGTCTCAGCTCCTGGCGCCACTCGGTGGAAGTCTTTTGCATTCATCGACCAGAACTCTCATATCGCGACCACCCTGCCACCCTGCAAAGAGCGTGCAGACTAATTTGGTCGTGTCCGAAATCAAGCTTGTTATCGAGTGGCGGCTGATCAATTGAATTCGGCCCTCGATGAAGAATTCTCGAACCATTACCAACAGGCTGTTGAGAAGTGGCCATATGCGTTTTCGGCTGGCGTCAGCAGATCGTGGTCGACGAGGAAGGCGTCATCGTTGTCGAGGCCCCGTTTCCTTCGCTGCCTTGTCGCCCCGAACATTGCTTGATAGCGCACACCATGGCTGCATAGGCATATTGCCGATCAGACCCTGCTTTACCCCACGCCGCCTGCTACGCCATTTCCTCCGGTGTTTGATACATACGTCTTCTTGTACATCGCCTGCAGGTGCTCCTCGATCGTCACCGGCGGGTATTTCGGCTGTTCGCCCGGGGCGAGGCAGGTGGGGATGCAGCGGACCTCGCTGTCGGGGTTGCCGGTGAAGAAGAACGGCACCGAATAGCGTTCGCGTCCCGACTCGTTGATCACCCGGTGCAGCGTCGAGCGGTAGGTGTCGTTGGTCCAGCGGGCGATCATATCGCCGAGATTGACCACGAAGGTGCCGGGGATCGGCTCGGCGGCAATCCAGCCGTCGGAGGCGTGATCGTAAACCTGCAGACCGCCGACATCGTCCTGTAGCAGCAGTGTCAGACTGCCGAAATCGGTATGCGCGCCGGCGCCCTTCTCGTCCGGTGCGTCGGCTCGCCGTGGCGGATAGTGGAGCAGCCTGAGCGTCGCCAGCGGGTCGCGGCAGAAGCCAGCAAAGTGATGCTCCGGCAAATCCAGCGACAGGGCGATGCCGCGCATCAGCCGTTCGCCGAGGTCCAGCATGGCGGCGAAATAGGCATCCATGACCGGTTTGAAGCCGGGCATGTCCGACGGCCACAGATTGGGGCCGCGATTGAAGCGGCCGGCCTGCACCCGCGGATCGTCCTCGGGCAGTTCGACACCGATGTAATAGCCTTCCTTGCGGTCCGGCATGCCGCCAGCCTCCAGGGTCTGGCCGCCCAGAACCTCGTAACCGCGATTGCAGGTGGACAGGCTTTGCTCCTGCCGCATCTTGACGTCCAGCGGCTGGGCGAAGAACGCCTCGGCTTCGGCAAACACCGCGTCGATAAGGCCGGCGGGGATGCCATGATGGGAACAGTAGAAAAAGCCCTTGTCCAGGCAAACATCCCGCAGAACCGAGCCGACAGCCCGACGCGCCGCGGGATCGGAGGCCGACAGGCCGGACACATCGACCACCGGCAGGCTGCCGGCGGTCTTTGGCTGTGCGTCGCTCATGACTCCGCTTTTCCGGATTCGGGGCCCTGGAAATTGGCGGCGATCCGCATCTGCAGATAATCGTGGGCCGTCATCGGCTCGTATTTGTGGCCAGGGCCCTCAATGACCGCATCCTTGTTGGCCTGGCAGAAAAAGGCGATGGAATGGCGGGCGCCGAGATATTCGTCGGGGCGCGGCATGCGAACTCTGTGCAGGGTCGACAGAAGACGGTCATCGCTCCAGCGCATCAGCATGTCGCCTATGTTGCAGGTGACGACGCCGGCCAGCGGTTCAACGTCGGTCCAGCTCAGCGTATCGGCCTCCTTGCCCGGGCATAGTTGCAGGCCGCCCTGCCCGGGCCGCTGATGCAGCAACGTCAGGCAATCGAAATCGGTGTGCGCGCCGGCCCGCCAATACTCGAAATCCTCCGGTTTGGCGTCGTCCATCGCCAGGTAATGCAAAAGGCGCAGCGTGCTTTGATATTCGGCGGACATCGGATCGTGCGCCTCGGTGAAGAAATCCGGGGCAAAGCCGAGGCGATCGCCGAAACAGGCGAGCACCTTCATGCCGAGCGCCCAGTTGGCCCGTTCGAAGGCCAGCATGACCGCTTTGAACCCGGCAAGCTCAGCGCCGGAGGGCCACAGGCCGGCCATGCGCGGCAGCGTCACCTGATAGGACTCCTTCTGGTCGGCCGTGCCGGTCGACGGGCGCACCTGCGCCTTATACTCCCAGCCGGCATTGGTGCCGCCTACCAGCGGATACCGGGCTTTGACGTCCTGCGGCAGGTCGAAGAGGCGCTCCGACATCAAAAAGGCCTCGTCGACCAAGGCTTGTGGTATGCCGTGATTGACAAGCTGGAAAAAGCCCACCTCGGTGGCAGCCGTCCACAGCGCGTCGGTGATCTCGGGCTTGCGCGCCTCGTAGTCCGACAGGTCGATGCGCGGCACGTCGCGCAGCACCGTCGCGCCCTCTCCGCCGATGGCGGTTTCCCGGTTCAGTTCGTCGAGGGCATAGTTGGGGGCATTCTTCTGCATCAGCCTGTCCTTTCCGTTTCGGCTTCAGATGAAGGAGCAATGACCCGCGCCAGGCGCTGACTGCTTCTACTCCCGTTGGTCAATGGTCGTCGGCGATCTCCCATCACGCTTCCTGAGTGGACAGCCTGCATGCCGGCGACGACCGCATCGGCGGATTCGGCGAGCGCCGGCAAATCGAGAAATGGCAGCCGGTAATCGACCACAAGCGGATCTCCGCGCACGAAACTATGGCGGATCCGCGCCTCGCCACCGGACATCACCGGTCCAACCAGCCGATCATGCTGGCCAAGATAACGCGGCCCGGTGACATCGAAAAGAACGATATCGGCGGACTTGCCGGGTTCGAGAGTGCCGATCGTATCGAAGCCGAGCGCCTTGGCGCCGCCCGCCGCTGCCCAACGCAGGACGTCTTCCACGGTCACCGCCGTCGTACCCTTGGTGCTTCGGTGCAGGCAAAAGGCGGCATAGAGCGCCGAAACCATGTCGGCGGCCTCGTTGGCGGCCGCGCCGTCGACCGCAAGCGACACGGTGCCGCCGGCCCGGTCGAGCAGATCGGCCGGCGCGATGCCCGATCCCAAGCGGGCGTTGGCCTGTGGGCAATGGGCCACGGCGGTTCCGGTTTCTGCGAGCAACGCGATTTCGTCGCCGGTACACGCGACGCAATGGGCGAACCAGACGTCGGGTCCCAGCCAATCATGCTCCGCCAGCCAGTGAACGGGTCGCCTGCCGTAGCGTTCCATCGTGTAGGCAACGTAGTCGTCATTCTCGGAAAGGTGTGAATGCAACCGCAGGCCCATCGACCGTGCCGCATCGGCAATGTCGGCAAGCTCTTCCGCGTGCAGCGAGAATGTTGGCGTCGTCGGCGCGAAGGCGACCCGACGCAGCGAGTCCGGCGACGGATCGTGCCAGCGTTTCGCCGCCGTCGCAACGGCCGATATCATCGTTTCCAGCGTTTCCGTCGGCAGCGGCGCCGTCTTGTTCCCGTCGAACGCCCGGCCCTTGGTCGCACCGCCGCGGCACAGGACGAAGCGCATGCCGAAGGTCGCGGCCACATCGAACAGCACCTCGTTCGGATCGAAATCGAAGGTTTCGGAATAGAAATAATGGTGGTCGGCGACACAGGTGGCGCCCGACAGCGCCAGTTCCGCCAGACCAATGGTTGCGGCGACACGCAGGCCCTCTTCCGTCAACGCCTGCCAGTAAGCATAAGGCACCTGCCTCAGCCAGGGAGCAAGCGGCAGGTTGATGCCGGCCGGCACCGCTTTCAGCACACTCTGAAACAGGTGATGATGAGTGTTGACGAGTCCTGGCGTCACCACGCAACCGGTCGCATCGACGACACGTTCGCCGGGCTCCGGGGCAAGATCACCAAGCGCGACGATGGTGCCGTCTCGGACGCGGAGCGAACCGTGTGCACGCGCCGCGTCGCCAGCAAGACCGGTCAGAAATCCAAAGGCACCGGTCACCAGAAAGCTGCTCATCGCCGCTCCTTGGGCAGGCTCCAAGGGAAGAAAATGCGCTGCACCAAGGCGACTGTCTGGAACAGCGCAAGCGACAGCAGCACCAGAACCACGAGACCAGACCAGGCTTGCTGGATCCTGAACAGCGAGGTCGAGAACTGGATGAAGTAACCAATGCCCTTTTCCGCCGCCACGAACTCCGCCACGACGGCACCGATGACCGCCAGCGTGATCGAGATCTTGAGCGCCGAAAATATGTACGGGACGGCGTATGGCAGGCGGATCTGGGTGATTTCCCGCCATGCCGGCGCCCGCAGGCTTCTGGACAGCTCGATCAGTTCCTGTGGCGTCGCCATCAGGCCGGTGGTCGTCGACACCACCAGCGGAAAGAAGGTGATCAGGCAGGTGATGACGATGCGCGGGGCGTCACCGGCACCCAAAACGACAATGACGATCGGTGCGATCGCCACCACGGGGGTCGACTGGATGACCACCAGAATCGGATAGAGCGCCTTGGAGAGCGTCGCCGAACGGGCCAACGCAACCGCAATGGGCAGGGCAATGATGATGGACACCATGTAGCCCGCCAGGGCGATCCGCATGGTCGCCCAGAGGTGATCGAGCCAACGGGTGACCGGCACGGCGTCGAAGCCGCCGAGGATGCGGCTTGGCGCCGGCAGCACGAAACTGGGGATCTGGAACAGGTGTACCGACAGTTCCCAGACCGCCAGGATCGCCAAAAAGGTCACTGCCGCCAGGAACCCCGGCAGATTCAGAAGGCGAGTGCGAAGTGCCCTGATGCCTTTTCGTTCAGGCGGCGCGTTTGAGGAGTAGGCCGCGGAGATGTCCGGTGAACTCATGCAATACCTTCGCGTTGTCGGCTGCCATGTCACGGGGCCGTGGCAGGGGGACTTTCAGGTTCTCGACAATATGACCAGGCCGCTCGCTCATGACGACCACCCGGTCGGCAAGCAACACGGCTTCCGAAATCGAGTGGGTGATGAACAGCACAGTCTTCGGCTGATCCTCCCACAGGCGCAGCAACTCGAAGCCCATTTCTTCGCGGGTCAGCGCATCGAGGGCGGAAAACGGCTCGTCCATCAGCAGGATGTCGGGATTCATGAACAGCGCGCGGGCAATGCCCACCCGCTGCTGCATGCCGCCGGACAATTCTGCCGGCAGGCGCTTCTCGAAGCCGCTCAATCCGACCTTTTCCAGCAATGCCAGAGCCCGTTCCCGATCCTGTGCCGATACGCGACCGGTCTTGTGCCGGACCGGGAAGACCACATTGTTCTCACTGTCGGCCCAGGGCAGAAGTGTCGGTTTCTGGAAGACGATACCGATGTCGTCGCGCGGCGCCGTGACCGGCATTCCAAACACCTCGACGCTGCCGGATGTCGGCGCGATCAAGCCCGCGATCAGCCGCAGCAGTGTGGACTTGCCGCATCCTGAGGGGCCGAGCACGGCAACGAACTCATGCTGCGCGACGTCGAATTCGACGCCGCGCAAAGCTTCCAGCGGTCCGGAGGCGGTCTCGAAGACCTGGCCCAGCTTCGAAAAGCGGAGCGCGGGTGGTGTCTGCATGACCCGGCGCTCAGCTCGCGCCGGGCAGCAGCGACCGGTCGACAACGGTTTCCGGATCGAGCGCCGCGGGATCGAGGCCTTGGGACTCGGCGACCCGTGCCCAGGTCGCGGCCAGTCGATCAGCCTCGAAGACGCCGAGGCCGTCCTGCTCCGTGACCTCGTTGAACACTAGGGCCAGCGCGTCCTCGAGCGATCCCTGGACGTATGCGGCCTCCAGTTCCGGGACCATCGCGGAAACCGACTTCGCCGCCTCTGCCGGGTTTTCACGGCCGAATTCAACCGACTTCTTGAACGCCTCGAGGAAGCGTTTGGCAACATCCGGCCGCTCGGAGAGGAACCTGTCGGACGCGACAATCGATGCGGAATAGAGCTTCAGGCCGGCCTCCGACCAGGGCAGATAGATCACTTCCTTGCCGGCTTCCGCCGCCTGCCCTTCATAACGGGACACATCCGTCAGCCAGGCGATGATCACGTCCGCCGCACCGGTCATCAGCATGGGTCCGAGGGCGCCCGGATCCGCCTTGGTCAGGGCGATATCGTCTTCCGACATGCCATTGTCCGAGAGGACCAGCGGCAGGTAAACGTTGGAGGAGGTGAAGGGCGAGGTGGCGATCTTCTTGCCCTTCACGTCGGCGAGGCTCGCAATGCCACTGTCCTTCAGTGTGTAGAAGGCGTGGGGTCCTTTATTGAACAGCGACATGACGGCGGTGACCGGCACGTCCTCGTTGGCTTTCGCCGCCATCAGGGCGCCCAGACCCGCCGTGCCGATATCCGACACACCGGTCGACAGCTTGGTGATGGCTTCCGACGAGCCGCGCCCTTGCGATATGGTCACCTCGATGCCGGCTTCCTCGCAGAAGCCTTGCTGTATGCAAACGTAGATCGGCGCCTTGTCGCCGTTCGGCAGCCAGTCAAGCTGGAAGGTCACCTTGTCGGCGGCCTGGGCCGACAGCGCTGACAGCGTGAGGGCAAATGCGCCCACGAGGGGCCCGGCTATGCGCGGCATGTACATGGCAATTCTCCTTGATCTTCCGAATGATTGTTGCCGTCAGACAGGCCGGCGGCGCCCGTGAGGCTCACCTCCGGAAGGTCGAATGTTCCGAGATCCGATCTGACGGTTGACATAGAAGCACGCTCCTTGCTGCGGACCGCGGGTGCGATCCTTGAGCAATGTCCCGGGTTACCCCTGACCGCTTCTACTCGGATCTGGCGCTGCAACATTCGTGCCAGCCCGGAATCCGGTGGCATTTGCAGGCGATTTCCATGACCGATGCCGATCGATTGTGCAGCGCGTTAAAAATATGTGCAGGTCCGGCACCGGTCGCGTTCGACGTTTCCGCTTTGAAGCAGCAGGCCATCGCCGTCGTGACCGACCTGCCCTATTTTCAAACAAATTCGAGCAGATATCTCCGCATTACGTAGAAACGTTTGAAAGTCTTTTCGGCGCCGACTTGGTTCTTTTTGCACAATCCACGCTAGAATACCGGCAAAGAACCAGAACAAGGCAGGGGTACGTATAATGGGCACGGCAGTGCGCAACGAGCTACGCTTTATCCTCAACAGCCAAGTGATACGTCTCAAAGACGTGTCACCGACCCTGACGCTGCTCGACTATCTGCGCCTGCAGCGCCGGCTGACCGGCACCAAGGAAGGCTGTGCCGAGGGCGATTGCGGTGCCTGCACGGTGCTGGTCGGGCGCATCGGCGCCAACGGCCTGGTCTACGAGACCGTCAATGCCTGCATCCGGTTCATGGGATCGTTGGACGCCTGCCACATCGTCACCGTGGAACATCTGAGCACGCTCAACGGGGCGCTGCATCCGGTTCAGCAGGCAATGGTCGATCATCACGGATCGCAATGCGGCTTCTGCACGCCAGGCATCGTCATGTCGCTCTATGGACTGTGGCTTGAGACCCGGGAAGCTGATGCGGCGCGCATTGAAAAGACCCTGCAGGGCAATCTCTGTCGCTGCACCGGCTATGACTCGATCCTGCAGGCGGCATTCGCCATGGGCCGGTCCGACAACAGCGAAGACAAACTCATCGTCAGCCACGACACGGTCAGCCGCAAGCTGGTCGAACTCAACGACGGCAGCCGGATTGAAATCGACCACCCGGACGGCAAACTGATCGTGCCGGGATCGGTCGATGATCTGGCAGACGTTCTGGAAGCCCACCCCGACGCCACCATCGTCGCCGGATCGACGGATGTCGGGCTTTGGGTCACCAAACACATGCGTGACATCGCGCCGGCCGTCTTCACCAGCAATCTGACGGAATTGCAGTCCGTTCGAGAGGACGACGAGGGTGTCACTTTCGGAGCCGGCGTCACCTACACGGACGCCTTCGAAACCATGGCGCGGCTGTATCCGACGATGGGCGCCCTGTGGGATCGCATCGGCGGCGAGCAGGTGCGCAACATGGGCACTGTCGGCGGCAACATCGCCAATGGCTCGCCGATCGGCGATACCCCTCCGCCGCTGATCGCGCTGGGTGCCAGCGTTACCCTGCGCAAGGGCGGCACGCGCCGCACCTTGCCGCTCGAAGACTTCTTCATCGATTACGGCAAGCAGGACCGGCAACCCGGAGAATTCGTCGAATCGGTGCACGTGCCGGCCTTGCCGCAAGGCGAGTATTTCGCCGTCTACAAAATCTCGAAACGCCGCGACGAGGACATTTCGGCGGTCTGCGGCGCCTTCCGCATCGCGCTCGACGACGCCGGCACGGTAACCGCCGCCCGCATTGCCTTTGGCGGCATGGCGGCGACACCGAAGCGCGCGGCGACGGCCGAGGCAGCCCTGATCGGTAGGGCGTGGAACGAAGCCACTGTCGAGGCGGCCATGGCCGCGATCGGCAACGATTACACGCCGCTGACCGATTGGCGGGCGTCCGCCCAGTACCGGATGCTGACCACCCGCAACCTGCTCAAACGGTTCTTCCTCGAAACCACGGGTGATACGGTGCAGGTCAGCCGCTGGGACCAAACCCTGGTGGAGGCTTGAGATGACCGTGCAACCGCGCAGCAGCAAGGTGATCTTCGGCGGTGTCCATACACCGCAACAGCACGATTCGGCACACAAACACGTGACCGGTTCGGCCGAATACATCGACGACATGAACGAACCGGTCGGCACGCTGCACGCCTATCTGGGGCTGTCGGAACGGGCCAATGCGACCATTCGCTCGATGGATCTGGAAGCGGTTCGCAACGCGCAAGGCGTGGTCGGTGTGCTGACCGCAGACGACGTGCCGGGTGAGAACGACCTCAGTCCGACACACCGGCACGACGAACCGGTGCTGGCTGACGGGCACAGCGCTTTCTACGGCCAGCCGATCTTCGCGGTGATCGCCGAAACCCGCGAACTGGCGCGGCGCGCTACGGCGCTGGCGCGGGTCGAATATGACGACCATCCGTACCAGACCGACGTGGTCGGCGCCATGGAGGCGGACTATCCGCATGTGACCGAGCCGCTGACTCTGCGTAACGGCGATATCGATGCCGGCCTCCGCGCCGCGTCCAACCGGCTCTCCGGCGAAATGCGCATCGGCGGCCAGGATCACTTCTATCTGGAAGGTCATATCGCCATGGCCATTCCGGGCGAGGACGACGAGGTCACGGTCTATTCGTCGACGCAACATCCGAGCGAAATCCAGCACATGGTCGCCCAGGCGCTGGGCACCGTGTCCAACGCCGTCACCGTGCATGTGCGCCGCATGGGCGGCGGTTTTGGCGGCAAAGAGACCCAGGGCAATCAGTTCGCGGCGATCGCGGCGATCGCCGCCAAGCGCTACAACCGGGCTGTCAAAATCCGACCGGACCGCGACGACGATATGATCGCCACCGGCAAGCGTCACGATTTTCATGTGCAATACGACGTTGCCTATGACGATGAGGGCCGCATTGAGGCGGTGGACGCGGTGCTTGCCGCGCGCTGCGGCTTTTCCTCGGATCTGTCGGGTCCGGTGACCGACCGGGCGCTGTTTCACTTCGACAACTGCTATTTCCTGCCGCATGTGCGGCTGCGCTCGCGACCGATGAAGACCGACACGGTGTCCAACACGGCATTTCGCGGGTTCGGCGGACCGCAAGGCAAGCTGGCCGGCGAGCGGGTGATCGAGGAGATTGCCTATGCGCTGGGCAAGGACCCGCTGGACGTCCGCAAGGCCAATTTCTACGGCATCGACGAGCGCAATGCGACGCCCTACCACCAGGTGGTCGAGGACAATATCATCCACCGGATCGTCGACGAACTGGAGACCTCGAGCGACTACCAGGCGCGCCGCCGGGCCGTCATCGCGCACAATGCGTCGAGCCCGGTTCTGCGTAAGGGCATTTCGCTCACCCCGGTGAAGTTCGGCATTTCGTTCACCGCCACCTGGTTCAACCAGGCCGGTGCCCTGGTGCACGTCTACCAGGACGGCTCCATCCATCTCAACCACGGTGGCACCGAGATGGGTCAGGGCCTCAACACCAAGGTGGCGCAGGTGGTTGCCGAGGAGTTCCAGGTGGACCTGGACACCGTCCGCATCACCGCGACCAACACCGGCAAGGTACCGAACACATCCGCCACCGCCGCCTCATCCGGCTCCGACCTCAACGGCATGGCTGCGGCCAACGCGTGCGAACAGATCAAGGCCCGGCTGACCGATTATGCGTCCGAGCATTTCGGCGTTCCGAAGGAGCAGGTCGCCTTCGTGCCCAACCACGTGCAGGTCGGCAATCAGCTGATCCCGTTTTCGGAACTCGTGCGGCAGGCCTATACGCACCGGGTGCAGCTGTCGGCTGCCGGTTTCTACAAGACGCCGAAAATCCACTGGAGCCGCGACAAAGGCCAGGGTCGGCCGTTCTTCTATTTTGCCTATGGTGCATCGGTCTCGGAAGTGACAATCGATACGCTGACCGGCGAATATCACATCGACCGGGTGGATATCCTGCAGGATGTCGGCAAGTCGCTAAACCCGGCCATCGATCTCGGTCAGGTGCAGGGCGCCTTCATCCAGGGTATGGGGTGGCTGACCACCGAGGAACTCTGGTGGGACGAACATGGCCGGCTGCGCACCCACGCGCCGTCCACTTACAAGATCCCGCTGGCGTCCGATAGGCCGAAGGTGTTCAACGTCGAACTGGCCAGCTGGTCGACCAACAAGGAACGCACCATCCGCCGCTCCAAGGCGGTCGGTGAGCCGCCCTTCATGCTGGCCAATTCGGTGCTCGAGGCGCTGTCGATGGCGGTCGCCAGCGTTGCCGACTACAGAGAATGCCCGCGGCTTGACGCGCCGGCGACGCCGGAACGCATCCTGATGGCGGTGGAGCGGATGAAGGAGGCTGGATAGGGCCATGGCACCGCGCGCCGTCCGGCTGTCGCGCTTTCTGCAAGAGACCGATGCGATCATGAAGGTCGCGGTCGCCGAGTCGCGCGGCTCGACGCCGCGCGAGGCCGGCACCTGGATGCTGGTGTCGGAGGACTCCTTTTTCGGCACCATCGGCGGCGGCCGTCTGGAACTGATGGCCATCGAGGAGGCCCGGTCCAAACTGGCCGCCGGCGAGGCGAGCGGCAGCATGACCATTCCGCTCGGCCCGGAGATCGGCCAATGCTGCGGCGGCAACGTGGCGCTCAACCTGTCGCGACTCGACGATGCGGAAGCCGATGTTCTGCTGGCGCAATGCCGCGACGAGGATGCCGCTTTGCCGGAGACCTACGTGTTCGGCGCCGGACATGTCGGCAAGGCTCTCGCCCAGGCCCTCGGCCCGCTGCCGTTACGCACTGTTGTCGTGGAAACCCGGCAGAACGAACTCGACGCGGTCACCGCCGAGGTCGACAGGCAGCTTCAGGCCATGCCCGAAAGACTCGTCGATACGGCGCAGCCGGGCGCCGCTTTTGTGGTGTTGACCCACGACCATGCGCTCGACTTCCTGATCGTGCGGGCGGCGCTTGCCCGCGAGGACGCCGCCTATGTCGGCATGATCGGCTCCAGAACCAAGCGCGCTTCCTATGCGAGCTGGCATGTCAAGCAAGCCGGCGGCAGCCGCGCGGATCTTGACCGGCTGGTCTGCCCGATCGGCGGCAGCGCGGTGCGCGACAAGCGCCCCGAGGTCATTGCGGCGTTGACGGCCGCCGAAATCATGACGGCGATCGCGAAATTCGGCGTTTGAAAGAGGATTGTCGACTTCTCAGCAAATCTGAGCGGTCAAACTGTGATGCGGATCTCACTGCGTTGTCCGGCCACGCGGACGTCGGTCAAGAAAGACGGATCGGTCTGCCCGTCTCGGGCCGACAGGATGACAAGATCTCCCACGCTGACCCGGTCACCGAAGAACAAGTAAACGGTATCGGGATCGCATTGGTTGGACGTCCAGGCCAGGCCTTCGATATTCGGGAACTGATGGTGTATCGCCTCCGCCCATGCAGCTGTGCCAGGATAGAGCTTGGGTGAGGTTGTAATCAGATCATTCCGCCTGATGCGCCACTTTTTCAGATCCGGCGCCCGCAAGGACGCGAGGTTCAAGTCTCTTGTCACCTCCAATGTGCTGTGCGTGCGATTAACCACATCTGCCCGTCGTACAGTTTTGCGTTTTGCCTTCGCCGGTACATCATGAAAGATCGTCTCATGAATAACCGCTTCGAGCGTTTCTCCGCCGTAGTGCGAAGGCACGCAATTGCCGGAACTGTCCCGGATCGGGGCAAAACGCGTCGGACCGCCTTTGCAGGGATTGAATGCATTCGCGCCGTAATTGCTGTCGTGAACGCGCTCAATTCGCGTACCCTTGGCTAGAACGACAGAATTCGGAGCCGCAAGATTTGACGTTGGTTTGCGGATCGACATGAAGCGGCGAAATCAGACTAGCCGACTGCTGGCTCGGCAAGCCGTCGGGCAGCCAGAACAACGTCATCCGGTCGTGCGAGACACTCTTGCGGCTCCTTGCCATCCAACCAGCCGTTGCCCGACGCGAACCAGAGCGCAATCTGCCACGGCGACATGTCTCCCGGCAGCGCGTCAAGAACCTTCTTTATCACCGGATTGGGAGCACCATCCTCAAATTGAAATGCCGGGTAAAGATCAATCCCTCTCACACGGATAGCAAAAAGCTTTCCTTCCCGCTTCCACCTCGAAGCAGGTTCGCTTTTGTTTCGTGGATTGAGGCCGGATTGCGTTCTGACCTCCGCAGCCTTCAAGACCGGCACCTCAGAGAGGTATTCGGCCCGTAGTCCGGCGTTGTCAAATTCAAGGTCGCTCTCAACCTGCGCACGCGGCAGGTCGTCAGCAAGGATCTCGAGCAGCTTTTCTATGTTCCTCTCGCGCAAAGCATCAGCGTGTGCGGGCGCAAGCTGGACCATCTTATCAAGGATGAAATTCATCATCTCGGCGGTTTTGTCCGACGAAGCGCCAACGAGCATCCACTCCCCGCTTGCGGCGTCGGTGGGCTTGAACGCGGCCTCAATCTTCCTGCGGATCGGCGCGGGAAGCTTAGCGATCTCGAGCGGGGTCAAACTGAAATGGGATAAGGTGTCAGACATCCACGGACCCTAAGCAACAATATATCCATGATATCTTTTAAATGTAGAGAATATCACGTCTCTCTTCAATGCCCGGCCGATTTCCCTCAAATTGGGCAAGGGTCGGGTTGGTAGGACGTTGACTGGGTCATCACCCGAGCACGCCGTGCAAATAGCGTCGTTTGGCGTCACTCAGATTGAGAAGCCAACGTGTCGAGAAAACGCCGCAGATAGGGATCGAACGTCTCCGGTGCCTCCCAGAACGGCGCGTGGCCGATGCCTTCGATCAGGTGCACCTGGTCCTCCCAGAGATTATCGAAATCGAGTGCTGTGACGAAGTCGTTGTTGACAAAGGGTTCCTCGGCGCCGTTGACGATGGCCAGTGGCACGTTGGCGCGGACCGCGGCCTCCTGTTGATTGGCGCCGTGCCCTGCCATGAAGTTCGCCAGCATCAATTCGCGCGCCTGTCCGTCGGTGCGGGCGACCGCCGCGTGGAGAAAGTCCTCAAATGGCGCGTTGATGCCGCAGGTCGCCCGTGCGTAGGCGGCGATTTCGGCTTCGCTGAAATCGCGCTGGCCGGCGAGATGCATATGCTCCGACGGTAGAAAACCGGCGCCGACGGCCTCCGCTCCCTGCCCGACGGGCGGCGTGCCGGTGATCATCAACCCCGTCAGCACATCGTGACCGGCTAACATCTCTAATCCGATATGGCCGCCGAGCGACCAGCCAAGCATGGCGAAGCGGTCATGACCGAGCGTGCCCATAACCTCGACGGCCACATCGGCATAGCCCGGCATGGAATAGGTTTTGTGTGGATCGCGCGCATCACCGGACCGACCGTGCCCGGGCAGATCCATGGCCACCAGGCGATAGGCGGCGCCGATCTCGCCTTCGATCTGGTTGCGGAAGACTTCCTTGCACGACGAATTGCCGTGGATCAGCAGGACCGGCGGCCCCTGCCCGTCACTCTCGCGTACCGCAATGCCGCAGTGGCTGGTTTCGAAGATCTTTTCAGCCATGATTCGCCCCATGCTCTCGCCCCGAAAGAGCCATTGTGACTGTTTTGGCCGGTAAAATCGATTCCTCCGCGCAGTTTGCCTTTGGCGCCGGCGCTATTCGACGACATGCAGGATCGCCTTGATGCGGTTAACCGAATCCTCAAGATGCGCTGCCATGTGCGGATCCTTCGTGTGCTTGAGGCGGGCCGCAATCAAATCGCCCAGTTCGACCATGGTGAACTTGACGGCGCTGTTGAAATCGGTGCCCTTGCCGTTAGACGTCATGACTTCGACGATCACCGCCGGCAGTCCTGCGTGTTCGAGCGTTCGGTGCCTCGCAGCAGGCGACTGAGCGAGCAGCTGCAACTCGATGTGCCGCAGGTATTCCCGCTGCAAGGACCGGCGAAGCGGCGGGATGGTCGAGCCGGTTTTACCGATCTCCGTCCACACACCCGATGTGACGTCGTTCATCAGGTCGAGAACGGTATAGGCCTTCGGGTCGAGAACCGACTGTTGGTGCAGCAGCGAATACACCCGGCTGCTCAGCATCGACCGCAGGATCAGCGCCTGGCTCTCCTCGACCGGCAGCGTCGCACCGGCCGGTGCGAAAGCGGCGAGCAGGCCGGGATCGAGGAACGCCTTGGGCGGCGTCAGACCCTGCTCGATCAGGAACTGCACGGCCTTGCGCTGTTCATCCGCCGGCACCGGCACGAAGCGCGGCCCCTTCCCGGCGCGCGCCGCGGCGCGATGCTCGCGCTGTCCACCGACGAATTTCGACAGTTCCATCAGCCAGTAGGTACGGGTTTCGAGCGCTTCCCGGTAAAGCCGCGCCATGTGCTCATCGCTGCCGTCCGGTCCGACGGCCGCTGTCGCAAGCCGCCCGACGACACGATCGATGTTCTGCAGACCCAGTTGCACCGTTTCAAAACGGTCCTTGCCGATGGTCTCGGTCACCACCATGGGATCGAAGAATGCCGGTATATCCTCGCCTCCGAAGGCCAACCATGGATTGTCCAGTGCCGCACCTGCCCATTTGTTGAGCGTCGGTTGTTCCTGCTGCGGCGTTTGCGCGTCCGGGATCGGCGTGTAACCCCAGGAAATGGCAAACAGGTCGTATGGACCGATCTTTGGAATGAATTCCGTCACACCATCGCCAGGCTGCGCGGCGATGTTGGCCCGGCCGTAGGACATGATCGATGCCACCGGGCCGTACTGGTTGGCGAATTTGGGATCGCGCAACTGCTTGACCGTATAGGCCTGGCTGGCCCTGAAATTGTGCCGCAAACCGAGCGTGTGCCCGACCTCATGCGTGACCACCGCCCGCAGATAGGCCCCGATGAGCTCCTGGGAGAGCGGCAGCGTCTTGGCCCGCGGGTCGGCGCCGCCGGCCTGGGTGAAATACCAGTCCTCGGCGAGATTGAGGATCTCGGCCCAGACCAGGATGTGCGTCGATATGATCTCCCCGCTGCGCGGATCGTGGATGTTGGGGCCCATGGCATTTTCGATGGGTTCCGTGACCCACCGCACGACCGAATGGCGTGCGTCCCCCTCGTCCCAATCCGGATCCTCGGAGGGGTTCGGTGCGTCTTTGGCGACGATGGCATCCTTGAAGCCGGCCTTTTCGAACGCTGGTTGCCAGGACTCGACGGCCTGCTTGATGTAGGGGCGCCAGACATCCGGCACTTCCCGGCCTATGTAGAAAACGATGGGTTCCGTCGGCTCAGACACGGCAGCGGTCGGATCCTTCTTTTCGAGCCGCCGCCGCAAGATGATGGAGCGCTCTTCGGCGCCAGGACGGCCGGTGGCATCGTATTCGAGAAACGACGTTGCAAAATAGCCGACCCGATCGTCGAACAGGCGCGCCTTCATCGGCGTGTCCGGCAGCACCGTCAGGCTGTGCCCAATCACCACCGACAGCGGTTCTTCGGACACCGCGAAGCCGCGCGGTGTGCTGTGCGGTTTTTCGTGGACCGGCTCGAAGGTCAGCAGGCTGTGAATGCGAACGTTATTCGGAAAAGCCAGCGCCGCCTCAATCGCTGAAGCGGATGCGCTGGTCGAACCGACGAGCAGGCGTCTGCTGAGCTGATCTTCGGCCAGGGCCTGCGCCACGGAGAAGGCCGGCAAATCCGAACTGAAAAGCTTGCTCACATCGATGACCGTGCCGCCGTTCGGACCCGGTCCCAGACCCTCGAACGCCCACATGACCGGCGGATAGTCGGCTGCAGCAAGGGCCCGCAAAACCGGCAGCTTGCTGCTGGACGGTGCCTTGAGGGGCGATTCCCGGGAGAAACCGGATCTGGCGGCCGATCGGTCAGTCAGATCGTGCAGGAAGACGGCATCTCCTCGTTTTCTGAACTCGACCAGCGCGGTGCCGACCCCATTGCCCAGGATGCCGTCGGTCTGTGGCGGATCCTTTATGACCTCCGCGTACCAGTACAGTGGCTGGTTGAAGAGCGTATCCGGAATCTCGAAATAGGTTTTGCAGTCGGTTTCCAGGATTGTGATGACGCCGGTCTTTTGTGTCAGGTCCGGCCCGTCGAATGATACAGCGCCGGCGTTGCCCGTAGCTTTCGCGGTTTCATCGCACAGACCCTGAGCTGATACCTTGGCCGGCTCTATCGGCAGGACGAAAAAGACGGCGGCGATAAAAATGCATCGAAACATACCGTTACCTCGGTTTTGGTTGCACAATATTTACGCACCGATCCTCTACCGCCCGTTAAACAACCACCTAAACGTTGAACAAGCCCCGCAGGGATTGTGAATGACGCAAACAGGGTGACGAGATACTATCATAACTGTTCTTTCGACCTTCAATGCCCTAGATTCTGCTTCAGGACGGCCGCGCCATGGGAGCTCGGCTCACCCCTGCGCAGCGTGTTTCCGGCAGTTGACCTGCGTCAATGAAAAAGGAAACGCACCGAAGACACTATCGAGCAAACGCAACGGAGGTGACCATGCAGGCAATGAACGTTATCGAGCACGCGCGCCAATTGCTGGCAGCCCACGGCGACAAGGCGGAAGCCGAAGCCGCACAGAAGGCATCTGAAAAGGAAGCCGAAGGCAAGCACGACGAGGCGGAAACCTGGCGAAAGATTCGCGCCGCTATTCACGAGATGCGGCCGCCGCACGTCAGCTGATTGTCGACGGGGCACCGGAATATCGGTCAGGCGGCCAGCAAGGCCGCTTGACGGCGTCATGTCAGCGTTGCATCGATACCTCACCGGATCAGCGTTTGTTGCAAGAAGGGGATCGCGGTGTCGGACACATTACGGTATTCCATCGATGCGATTTACCACCCGACGGATTTCACTTTGGCGAGCCGAACGGCGTTCGAGCATGCTCTCAGGATCGCCATCGCCAACAGATCTTCCCTGGACATCATTCACAGCGGCGGCGACACCGGCGATCAACCGGTCTGGCAGGACTATCCGGAGGTTCGCAAAACCCTGGTCCGGTGGGGCTATCTGACGGAGAACAGCCGCCCTGAAGACATTGAAACCGAACTCGGGATCAGCGTCCGCAAGGTCCAGGTCGACGGCACCGACCCGTCCGAGGGCGTGGCTGCATTCCTCAGCGACAAGCAGTCGGGCCTTCTCGTTCTGGCAACGGAAGCGCGTATGGGTCTGCCGCGCTGGCTCAGACCCTCGGTTTCCGGCGGCATCGCGCAACGTGCGATGCCCGACAGTCTGGCCCGCGACTCTGCCATCGCCGCACTGTTTGTACCGTCCGGGGTGGCGGGCTTCGTATCGTCGGAAACCGGAGAAATCGATCTGGATCGGATCCTGGTGCCGGTCGCCAAGCAGCCGGACCCGCAATCCGCCATCGATACGACCGCAGCCCTCTTGCACAGCCTGAGCGCCGAACCGCTATGGGTCGAAGCGCTTCATATCGGCGAGGAGGGCGACGGACCACGGCTGTTCCCGCCCGCCGGCCTGGAAGAGTGCTTCATGCGGGCGACCCGCCCCGGCAATCCGGTCGATGAGATCGTCGGCGCCGCCGGGCGCGGCGACTCAGACCTGATCGTCATGGCCACCGCCGGGCGTCAGGGGTTCCTGGATGCGCTGCGTGGCAGCACCGCCGAGCAGGTGGTGCGACGGGCGCCCTGCCCGGTCCTCGCCGTCCCGGCCGATTAGGGCCGGTCCCGTCAAACCCGTCCTGGGACAGTCGACCGGCTCGACAGCATCAGTGTCAAGACGAACGCCGCGATCGCGCAAAGGGCGATCGCGACCGTCATCGGCAGGACTGTGCCATCGAAAAACGGGCTCGCCACGACAATGGCCAGTCCGCCTGCCAGCATTTGCAAAGTGCCGCCAAGGGACGAGGCAAGGCCGGCGATTTCGCCGTGTGGGTCGAGCGCCATCACCATGGTGGTCGGGATGACCAGGCCAAGACCGGCATTGGCCGCGAACAGGAAGGCGACCACCACCACGAGACTGGCGCCGCCGGCCAGCGTGATCGCGACCAACGCTAACGAAAAACCAAGGAACATGGTCACGCCGCCAAAGACCACGCGACTCATGCCGAACCGGCTACCGAGCCCGGCGGCGAACTGCGAGGCGGTGAAAAATCCGATGGCATTGATGGCGAACGCCAGGCTGAAGCCCGTCGGCGAGAGGCCAAACTGGCCGGTGTAGACGAACGACGCGCTGGCGATGAATACGAAGAAACTCGCCATGCCGAAACCACCGATGAAGGTCAGACCCATGAACACCGGATCGCGCAACAGGATCCTCGTGCCGTGCAACAGGTTGCCCAGGTTCATCCGCACCCGATGTTCCGGCTTCAATGTCTCGGGCAGCATGTAACCGGTGAGCAGCAGGCTGAGCACAGCGGCCCCGCAAAGCACGGCGAAAATCGCCCGCCATCCGGTCAGCAGGATCAATCCGCTGCCGGCCAGCGGCGCCAGCATCGGTGAGATGCTGATTACCAGCATGATCATCGCCATCAGGCGTGTCGCCTGGGTGCCGGTATGCATGTCGCGAATAATCGCCCGCGGAACCACCATGACGACAGCCGCCCCGATGCCCTGAACGAAGCGCGAGACGACCAGCCAGGAGATAGAGGGCGCGAAGACACAGCCGAGTGACCCGATGACGAAAATCGTCAATCCGACATAAAGCGGCGGCTTGCGCCCAACCTGGTCGGCCCATGGTCCGTACACCATCTGGGCAACGCCGAAGGCGATAAAGAAGGCGGTCAAGGTCATTTGGGTGGCCGCGACACTGGCGCCCAGATCCGCGCCGATGGCGGGCATCGCCGGCAGGTACATGTCGATAGCGAAGGGACCGACAGCGGCCAGCAGGCCGAGTATAGCGGCCGACCGGAACATTCCAGTGGACATGATCATGACCTTTCAACGGGTGGCACCCGGCGATGGCCAGGCCCAAGGCTACGCTCAATCGAAACAGCGCACCGCCGCGTCCCCTTACCCCGGATCGGCCTGTCGGGCAACGTGTTTATACACGCCTCGGGTGTGGCGCGCGGTCGGAAAACAGCGCCATGGCATCGCCCAGCAGCGCCATCAATTCGGCTTGTTTGCCAGCCGTTGTTTCCTCCAGCCGCACATGATCGCGCAGGAACACATCGAGCGCAATTTCTCCTTCGGCCGCCGCAATCATTGGCTCATAGGAGGTGGTCATGACAACGTCCGGGGCATCCGCCTGGGCGTAGACCATGTCGACCTTGCCTTCGGAAACCGTCAACGAAAATGGCTCGCCGTCAATGACCAGCGCGGCCTGAAACCGTGCCGCAGGGGTGACGACGCGCTGGCAGGCCGCGCCGAGCGTCACGGCCACGGTTCGCAGATTGCCGGGACGCCGTATCTCCCGGTCAGGCGCGAACCGGCCACCAAATTGAGCGAGTTCGAAGAGCAGGTCACGGGTCTGCATACCAAGATCGGTCAGCGCATAAAGTGCAGAGCCGTAAGGTCCGTCGCGCCGCTCCAGCAACCCGTCATCGACCAGCTGGTTGAGCCGGTCGGTCAACAGGTTGGCGGCGATCCCGGTCAATCCAGCCTGCAGATCCGAAAACCGGGCCGGGCCGGCGTGCAGATCGCGCAGGATGAGCAGCGTCCAGCGGTCACCAACCCGATCCAGTGCGCGGGCGATGGGACACAGCAGTCTGTAGCGGCGGTTCGTCGCCATGGCCTCTCCGATCACGGTTTTGTTACTTTATTTTTTAAAGTATCTACTAGATATTATAAATCATCCTGTCGCTATTCAATAGCCTTAGCGCGGATGAGCAAGCCCAACAACGCGGAAACCGAACCATGTCTGTCAAACCGAAAATCCTCGTCACCAGCGCCGGCGGAAAGACCGGCCTGCCGACCACGTTGCAACTGTTGGAGAAAGGGTATCCGGTGCGGGCGTTCCTGCGCCAGGATGACGGGCGCGCCAGCCGCCTGCGTGCCGCCGGCGCCGAAATCTTTGTTGGCGACCAGTATGCCCTGAGTGACATGCGCCGCGCGATGCGGGGCGTGCAGCGTGCCTATCACTGCGCGCCTACGGCACCCGACGGTTTGCATTTCGGCGCCGTCTTCGCGGTGGCCGCCCACGAAAACCGTCTGGAACACGTGGTGTCGCTCAGCCAGTGGCTGTCCAACCCGGATCACCCGTCGCTGTTTACGCGGGAGGTGTATCTCAACGACGCGATTCTTTCGATGATGCGGGACACCAGCGTCACGACCGTCAATGTCGGCTGGTTCGCCGACAATTATTTCATGGTGCTCGAACCGGCCGCTCAGCTCGGCATCCTCACCATGCCGCTCGGCGACGGCTCGAAGAAAACGAACGCGCCGCCTTCCAACGAGGATATCGCCGCCGTCAACGTCGGCGCGCTGCTCGACCCGGCCCGCCATGCCGGCAAAACCTTTCGTCCAACGGGGCCCGAACTCCTGTCGCCCGACGCCATCGCGGCGACTCTCGCCCGGGTGCTGGGGCGCCCGGTCCGCTACCGGGACATCTCCGAAACGATGTTCCTCAAGGCACTGTGGGCGCTGCGACCGGCCAATTTCAGCCCGGCGACGGCCACGCAGTTACGACTCTACGTCGAAGAGTATCGCCGCGGGACCTTCGCCGTTGGCGGTCCCACGGATGCGGTCGAGACGGTCGGAGGCAGGCCGCCCGAAACCTTCGAGACGATCGCCAGGCGGGTGGTCGCCGAACGGCCCGAGGCGGTGCGATCGCTGCGCAACCGCATGACTGCGATCGCCAACTTCGCCAAAATCGTCACCACTGCCGCACCCGACCCGCAGGCGGTCGAACATCGACTGGGTTACCGAAAGCTCGCGGCATCCGCATTCAGCCAGGATTCGGCCGAATGGCGCAGCACCCATGGTGAGGCCATGGCCCGGAGGGTGGTGGCCGCGGTCGCCTGATCCACCCTCTCAACCAAAGGAGATCAAAACAATGAGCGCTCTCATGATTGCCCGCATCAATGTCAAGGACCAGAAGAAATTCGAGGACTACCTGAAAGGCAACCGTTCGGTGGCCGGTCCGTTCGGTGCAGAAATCCTGTTCCGCGGCCGGGCTGCGCGGGCCCTCAACGGCCCGGACGATCACAAGGTGGTGGTTGTCGTCCGCTTTCCCGACGTCGAAAGCATCAGCGGGTGGTTCGACTCCGACGCCTACCAGCCATTGGCCGTGTTGCGTGAGGAAGCCGCCGATATGCGGATGACCGCCTATACCGGCATTGACTGATCTGGCGAACTGGCGCACCTAGATCCAAAACGAAGGCCTGTCGGAAACGACGGGCCTTCTATGGCAGCGGAAAGCGACCAGAACCATGTATCTGCACCCAGCCTTCAAAATAGACACGGACGAGGCATTGCCGATTCTGCAGGAGCGTGCGTTCGGCCTGTTCGTCGTACCGACCGCTAACGCTCCCTTCGGGGTTCATGCGCCGTTCCTGGTGGATCGGCGTAGCGACGGCGGATTGCGGGTCGCGCTGCATGTTGCCCGCGCCAATCCGATCCACAGCCACATCGGGGACGGCTGCAAGGCTCTGCTCGCCTGCACCGGCCCGGACGCCTATGTCAGCCCCGACTGGTATGGCGCCGAGAACCAGGTCCCGACCTGGATCTATACGGCCGTCCACCTCAGCGGCACGGCGCGGATCGCTGCCAAGGACGCGCATCTTGCCCATGTCGATCGGTTGTCGGAGAAATTCGAAGCGCGGCTTGCACCCAAGACACCCTGGACCAGCGACAAGATGGATCAGCGCAAACGCGACGCCATGCTGACGGCGATCGTCGGCATCACGCTGGATGTCGAAGAAGTGCATGCGCAAAAGAAGCTGAACCAGCACAAGACGCCCGAACAGCGATCCAACGCAGCCGACGGCCTCGATCAGTGCGGCGATCCGGCAGCGGCGGCGCTGGCCGCCATGATCCGCACGGGCCTGCCGCAAGACTAAGACATAGGGTCACAAATGCGAGCGGATGAGGCCGGAGCGTGAGGGCTCCGCCTTGGCCCCCACTCATCTCGCATGGCTTCGGATGCCTGAGCTACGCGGTTGCGATTGTTGGCCGATCACACGACAAAGACCGCATTGCGCGCGGTTCAGAAGTTCCCCAAATCAAGCCGCCACTTAGCCTCATGAAGTATGGCTTCATTTTCCTAAGGTCCCTGCCCGGTCGTTAAGGTTAATAATAAATGAATATTGATGTCTTAATTCAATATAGATACGAAACATCAGACCTGCACTCTCTTGGAGCAGAGATGTATCGTGTATATCCATCTGAATTCGGACGCGGCGGAATTGAGTGCCTGCGGGCACTACGATTTTACAAAATCTGCGACAAAAGCCCATTCACCCGCACATCTTGTGGATGTTCTAAAAAGGTTTTTTTGGAATCTGTTTTGGGTACCTGAATTGAATTTCTGCGAGAGTATATAGTTTTAAATAAGCCAATATTACTTGCGCAAGCTCTTGCAATATTGACCAACGTGGCAATTGCTGACCGCGAGAGCCTAGTAGTGTCCTAAATTGAACGATTAGGAGTCGACGATGGGCAACGTAGCATTAGAAACGGGGCAAATTAGCGTCGGTGAGACGGACGGCTTTGTTGAGGTGACTTTTGTCCGTACAGGTGACACATCGGGCGACGTAACCATCATTTACGGTATCGAGGACGACACGGCGGCAGCGGGTGCCGACTACCTGCCACCGGCTGAGAACACGATAGTGATGCCGGACGGCGAAAGCCGGGTTTCAGTACAGATCCCCATTAACGACGACCAGCTGTCTGAGACTACGGAGACTTTTGTCGTCACATTTATTCGTGCTGAAGGCGCCGACCTCGTCGCGCCACGTACAACACGGATCGACATTCTCGATGACGAGAACCCGGTGGTCGACCCTCCCGACCCACCGCTGGAAAGTCCCTACGAAGTCTCGTTGAATTCGGTCATCTCCGGGCTCACTCAGCCGATCGCTTTCGAATTCTTGCCAACCGATCCCAACAAGATTTTGGTCGCAGAGAAAGGTGGTGTCATCAAGCTCTATGACATGTCACCGCTCGAAACAGGAGGCGTTCCGGTCCTCCAGGCTACGATTCTGGACATTCGGGATGTCGTGAACAGTACGGGAGATCGCGGGTTGATGGACATAGCCATCCATCCCGATCTGGAAAACAACCCCTATCTTTATGCCTTCTATGTCGTCGACCCTCCCGACGTTGGTGAAAATGTAGGGACGAAGGCGGGGCCGGATGGTTCGGGCAACCGCTTTTCCTATGTGGTCAAGTACACCCTGGACGCGAGCACGGGCTACCAGACGATCGTGGCGGACAACGCCGAGGTGATCCTGGGTTCAGGCGGGGAAACGCTCAGCGATATCAGCGGCGGCGGGCTGCTCGACTTCACGGACCCGGCCAATGTGGATTTCGTCGCCTCGGACATTCTCGATAACACGAACCCCGGCGACCCCGTCTTTAAACAGGACTACGTGAAAGTCGACTCACTCAGCCACGCGGGCGGCGCTCTCGCCTTCGGGCCAGACGGGGCACTTTATGTCAGTACCGGAGATGGCACCTCCTATAACTTCGCGGACCCGCGGTCATTTTATGTGCAGGACATAGACAGCCTTGCCGGCAAGATTCTGCGCATTGATCCGCTCACCGGTGAAGGCTTAACGGACAACCCATTTTATGACGGGACCACCACATCGAATGCCTCAAAGGTGTACCAGCTCGGCTTGCGCAACCCCTTCTCCATGGGGTTCGATGCGGATGGTCAGCTTCTGATCACCGACACTGGCTGGTTCACGTGGGAAGAGATCAACTCAGGCGGACCCGGCGCGAATTTCGGTTGGCCCTATTACGAGGGTGGCGATAACGGTGTCCTGGATCTAATGGACACCTACGCAGGTCGGCCTGAGGTCACTGGCGGGATTTTCACGATCCCCGATCCCTCTGAGATCGTACCTGCCTTCCGCTCTTTTGCTCATGACGCCGGCGAGCCAGGCTTTCAATTTCAAGCCATCGTTGGGGGAGATGCGTTTTATTCCGGTGATGTCTACCCAGCGTCGCTGGATGGTTACTATTTTTTCGCGGATTTGAGCGACGGCGAAATATTTGCTGTCGACCCGAACGACCGTCGCGATGTGACTTTCCTTATCGACAGGGGCAACGGTATTTCGCCGGTTCACTTCAGCATGGGGCCTGACGGCTATGTCTATTATGCCGATCTCGGCTTCGGGAGCATAGGAAGGCTTGAGATCTCCCCGGCGTCAGAGATCGCGCTCGAACCGCTTGTGAACGCTACGGAGGCGGACCAGGACCCGGACACGACCGGTGAGACGGTCACGCCCTACACGTTTGCTGCGACGCTGTCGAATGCGGTTGGCGGCGACGTTGTCGTATCCTACACGGCGACGCTGAGCACCCCGACGGGCACCATCACCGCTGCCGAGACAGGCCAGCTGCTGTTCGATGCGGACGGTGCCGATCCGCTGCGCGCCGAGGCGACCCTCTCGCTGCCGGCGGATTCCGTCATTGGCCCTGACCAGACCCTGGTGATCACACTCGACAACATCGTGCCGGGAGCAGGCGTGGATCCGGCGGCTGTGGGCTTTGCCGGCGGCGGCACAAGTGTTGCGGACACGGCCACGATCTTCGAGGATGACGCGCCACCATCAAACGTCATTGCTTCGGAGGATTTCGAGGATGGTGCTTCCGGCTGGTCCAACCCGTTGGTGACCGATGGCGGTGCGCCGTTTACCAGCTTCCTCGGCCGTTTTTCGGGGCCGGGTCTGGAGACCGAAAAGACCTTCGACATTCCGGCTGGCAGCGATCGGCTTGAGATTGTTTTCGATTATTACGAGATTGACAGCTGGGATGGCGACAATGGCGATGCCTTGCTGGTTTTCGTTGATGGCGAAGAGATCATTCGCAAGGAGCTTTTCCATGTGGGGCGGAATGGCAACGATGGCTCGGATCCGCAGACTTCGGGCACAACGGGAGGCATAGCCTGGACGGTGACGCCGCTGACCGACGGTGCTGACGATCTGGGCTTTTTTGACGCGTCCTACGCCTCCGACCAAAAGCATCGTGTGACCCTGACAATCGATGATCCGGGCGCCAGCCTCACGCTTGGTTTCGGAGCGACCATTGATGACGGGTTGTCAGACGAGTCCTTCGGTATCGACAACTTGAGTATCACGGCCACCGATGCTCAAGCACAAATCGCGCTCGAGCCGCTTGTGAACGCGACGGAGGCCGACCAGGATCCGGACACGACGGATGAGACTGTCACGCCGTACACGTTTGCTGCGACGCTGTCGAATGCGGTTGGAGGCGACGTTGTCGTATCCTACACGGCGACGCTGAGCACCCCGACGGGCACCATCACCGCTGCGGAGACAGGCCAGTTGCTGTTCGATGCGGACGGTGCCGATCCGCTGCGCGCCGAGGCGACCCTCTCGCTGCCGGCGGATTCCGTCATTGGCCCTGACCAGACCCTGGTGATCACACTCGACAACATCGTGCCGGGAGCGGGCGTGGATCCGGCGGCTGTGGGCTTTGCCGGCGGCGGCACAAGTGTTGCCGACACGGCCACGATCTTTGAGGATGACGCGCCACCATCAAACGTCATAGCTTCGGAGGATTTCGAGGACGGTGCGTCCGGCTGGTCCAACCCGTTGGTGACCGATGGCGGTGCGCCGTTTACCAGCTTCCTGGGCCGTTTTTCGGGGCCGGGTCTGGAGACCGAAAAGACCTTCGACATTCCCGCTGGCAGCGATCGGCTTGAGATTGTTTTCGATTATTACGAGATTGACAGCTGGGATGGCGACAATGGCGATGCCTTGCTGATTTTCGTCGATGGCGAAGAGATCATTCGCAAGGAGCTTTTCCATGTCGGGCGGGCTGGCAACGATGGCTCGGATCCTCAGACTTCGGGCACAACGGGAGGCATAGCCTGGACGGTGACGCCGCTGACCGATGGCGCTGACGATCTGGGCTTTTTTGACGCGTTCTACGCCTCCGACCAAAAGCATCGTGTGACCCTGACAATCGATGATCCGGGCGCCAGCATCACGCTTGGTTTCGGAGCGACCATTGATGATGGGTTGTCGGACGAGTCCTTCGGTATCGACAACTTGAGTATCACGGCCACCGATGCTCAAGCACAAATCGCGCTCGAGCCGCTTGTGAACGCGACGGAGGCCGACCAGGATCCGGACACGACGGATGAGACTGTCACGCCGTACACGTTTGCTGCGACGCTGTCGAATGCGGTTGGAGGCGACGTTGTCGTATCCTACACGGCGACGTTGAGCACCCCGACGGGCACCATCACCGCAGCGGAGACGGGCCAGCTGCTGTTCGATGCGGACGGTGCCGATCCGCTGCGCGCCGAGGCGACCCTCTCGTTGCCGGCGGATTCCGTCATTGGCCCTGACCAGACCCTGGTGATCACACTCGACAACATCGTGCCGGGAGCGGGCGTGGATCCGGCGGCTGTGGGCTTTGCCGGCGGCGGCACAAGTGTTGCCGACACGGCCACGATCTTTGAGGATGACGCGCCACCATCAAACGTCATAGCTTCGGAGGATTTCGAGGATGGTGCGTCCGGCTGGTCCAACCCGTTGGTGACCGATGGCGGTGCGTCGTTTACCAGCTTCCTGGGCCGTTTTTCGGGGCCGGGTCTGGAGACTGAAAAGACCTTCGACATTCCCGCTGGCAGCGATCGGCTTGAGATTGTTTTCGATTATTACGAGATCGATAGCTGGGATGGCGACAACGGCGATGCCCTGTTGGTTTTCGTCGATGGCGATGAGATCATTCGCAAGGAGCTTTTCCATGTGGGGCGGGCTGGCAACGATGGCTCGGATCCTCAGACTTCGGGCACAACGGGAGGCATAGCCTGGACGGTGACGCCGCTGACCGATGGCGCTGACGATCTGGGCTTTTTTGACGCGTTCTACGCCTCCGACCAAAAGCATCGTGTGACCCTGACAATCGATGATCCGGGCGCCAGCATCACGCTTGGTTTCGGAGCGACCATTGATGATGGGTTGTCGGACGAGTCCTTCGGTATCGACAACTTGAGTATCACCGCTTCCAGTGCTGACGATTGGCTGATTAACTAACCGGTGGCGTTTTGCAATCGTAAACCACTGAAATGCAAGGTGATCAGGGGTGGGTTACCGTAATATCGGCTCCCGGGAACCCGGAGGCTGTTTGCGCCTCCGGGAAACTGTTGCTCAGCGGGTGAGATAGCCGCCGTTGATCCAAATGGTTTGCCCATTCACCCACTGAGAGTCGGGGCTTGCGAGGAAGCCGACGATTGGCACTATGTCTTCGATAGCGCCAAGGCGCTGTTCGGTCGACAAACGCGCGGCATAGGCTGCTGATTGTTCCGTTTCCTGGTCGTGGAAAAATGGAGTGTCGACAGGTCCCGGTGCAAAAGAGTTCACAGTGATACGTTTCGCGCCCAACTCTTTGGCGAGCATACGCGTGTATTCTTCGACCGGTGCCTTGGTGCCCGAGTAGATGGTGTAACCCGGAGCTGCGCCGGCCAGCAACGACGTGCCAGTATTGATAATGCGCCCTCCATCGCGGACTCGCGTTGCGGCTTCGCGGAGGCTGTAGAAAAGAGCACGGTTGTTGATGGCGTCCAAACGCTCGAACTCGTCGTCAGAAAACTCGGCAAGAGGTTTCTTCAGAATCGCACCCGCATGGTTGAGTACGATGTCGATGCCGCCGAAATTCCGTTCAGCCGTGTCGTACATGGCCCGAACGTTTTCAACCTGACCCAGATCGCCCATCGTCAAAACCGCGCGAACCCCCTGCGCCTCAACAAGCCGGGCTGTCTCTTCGGCCTGGTCGCGTGTTTCGGCGCGGTGATAATGCACCACGACATCGGCACCCATTTCCGCCAGCCTGACAGAAAAGGCGCGTCCCATGTTGTTGCGTGCGCCCGAAACGATGGCCACCTTGTTTGCCAGTGGTTTGGAAGCCACAGTTTGCGCACCAGCCTGAGTAGCCGCAGCACCTGCGAGGGCCGCAACACTCAATCCGGTCAGAGCCGATCGGCGAGAAATGGTATTGTCATTGGTCGTCATGTCTTTCTCTCCTGTTTTGAGGGGTCGTTAGAGCTTGAAACCGCCATCGATCTTGATAATGGGGCCCGTGACAAAGGCTGCCTTCGGATCGAAAGGGCGATGATATCCGCGCCTTCCCTGGCCAACTCCAGCGCCGTCAAGCGGCCTGTTTTCCGACCAACACCAGTGACCAGTGCGCTCTTTGCGCCCGGAGAAACTTTCCATATTCAGGCTCCTTCGTCCGTGAACGGGAACCTACGTGATAGGATTTCGCAACATCAGTGGTTGGTTTGACAAACCGGTGTGGACAAATCTACAACACCTTTATGAAGAAGGCTGGTGAAGTCGCGTTTCTGAAAGTTGTTGAGCTTGGGTCCATTCGCGCCGCGGCACGGGCACTGGGTCAAGACCCGTCCGGAATTTCTCGGCGGATTACTCAGTTGGAACACCGGCTTGGGACGAAGCTCGTGGATCGAAGCGGCAACACGACGAATGCGACTGCGAATGGGCAGATGTATTTTGAGCGGTTGTCGTCGATCATTGACCAGCTTGAGGTTTTGGAAGCAGAAGTCAGCGGCGAAAACCTTGTTCCCGGCGGCTTGTTGCGGGTTACCTCAGCGATTGATTTTGGGCAGGAATTCGTGGCGGATTGGCTTCTAGATTATCGAAGGAAGTATCCGGGCGTCGAATTTGATCTTGTTCTGGCGAGCGGGTTTGTCGACCTAGCCCAGAATGGAATCGACGTCGCGCTGCGGGTCGGAGAACTACCAGATTCAAGTCTGATCGCCAGGAAGTTGGCAGATGTGCCTCGCGTTCTTGTCGCATCCCCGGAATATCTGAAGCGTAAGGGTACGCCCGAGCGCCCTGACGATCTCAAAAACCATGAGTTCGTATTTTTCTCACCCAGCAATCGACAGCGGCACCTGGAACTCTTGGATCCAGACAACGCGCCGATTCGCGTTGAGCGATCCGGCGGCATCGCGATCAACGCGGTGCGATCTGCGGTCAAGGCTGTTGTTGCCGGGTATGGCATCCACACCGGGCCGCTTTGGGCTTTTTCGCGCCACATAGAACGCGGCGACGTCGTTCAGGTGCTGCCGAACTATACGCAAAAACAGCTTCCACTCTACGCTGTCCGACAGCCGTCGACTGTTGTTCCCGCCAGGATTTCAAGCTTCATAGACCACATTTCAGAGCGCGTAAGGACAGTTGACAGCCTCGTCGCCGTTGCTGCAGCGAGCTGATTGACCGGTCTGGCTGGTAACAACCGGATCACTTGGCTGTTGTGCCAGCGGAAACCGGACCCTCGACCAAACCGCAGAAATGTAATTTGGGCTGGAAGCGGTCTTTCACCGCGTGTCGGGACAACAGCGGCATTGGGACGGGACCGACAATGATAGACGAACGTTGACCATCTCAAACAGGTTTTAAACCGAGAAGCTCCCGGCAATCCGGCGGTAGCTTCGAGCCTGTGAACCAACGTCGTCAGGGACTGAGGAAGTCGCCCTGGAAACGCTGCCAGATCTTTTCACCGACCAGGCAGTCGTAGAAGCCGCCGCTTTGCACCTGGATGGCGGCAACCCGATGGACGGGTGGCGGCGCGCTCGCCAGTTCGAGCACCAGCTTGCGACGCACGGCTTCCGGGAACGCATCCCACTCCTGAACCGGAATGACGAACGAGCGCGGTCCGCCGATGACACAGTTCTTGTAGTAAAGATCCAGGTCGGGAAGATGAAACTGCGATCCCATGCCTTCCCGGGTCATCAACGGCAGACCGTTGATGGTGATGCCTTCGGCAAGCGCCGCATCGCGGGCGGGCAACACCGGGCGACCCTGATTGTTGGGTCCGTCTCCTGACACATCGATCACCTTGCGGAACGACGTGAACCCGTTGTTGCGGATGCTCGCTGTCGCATAGTCGAGCGCCCCGGAGATGGATGTACGCCGTAGCGATGAATCGAACTGAGCGGTCAGACGCGCGGCAATCGCCTCCAGGTCATCGCGGTCATCGACCATGGTCCAGTCCACGACGACACGCTGCGAATGGGATCCGGCCCACTCGACATAGGTCAACGCGATACGGCCCAGCATGCCTTCACGAATAGCCTTGACGACCTGTTCGCTGACCAACGCCTCGGCATAACCGCGTCGCTGGATTTCAAGTTCCCGCGGTGTCATGGACCGCGACACGTCGACCGCAAGAAACAGCTGTACGTCGACCTCGATCTCGTCAGCTTGGGCGGAAACGGGCGCGGCAAGCAGCGCGAATGCCAAAGTCGCCGTCGTTAAGAGCCAGCGCATGGTCTGCAGAACCTCTCGCTTACGTGGCCTGTCCTCCCATTCCAAGGTAGCGCAAATCAGCGAGAAGAAAACCCGCGAGAACCAGACGTGACCGGCCTGTGGATAGGCCTGTGAATGGCGCACCGTCTGCAGCGGCCGGTCGGTGGCCAACCTGGCCGCTGGGTATCTGCCGAGATCGGCGGTCGACGCCTTGATCGCCAAATGGTCAGGCCGCGCCTTTGATGACGATGAGATCGGCGTCGGCATTGGCGTTGCGGATGGCCTTGGCCGCCTGGTAGGCCGGGCTGCGGTAGCAGGCGAGCGCGGTTTCGTAGTCCTTGAACTCGACCACGACGTTTCGCTCGCGCGCCTTGCCCTCCATCTCCTGATAGGCGCCGCCGCGCACCAGGAAGCGTGCGCCGTACTCTTCGAAGGCCGGCTGCGCCGCCTTCAAGTAATCGGGATAATTTTGCGCGTCGTTCACCGAAACGCGGACAATCCAGTAGCCTTTTTCCATCTGAATGCTCCTCTGTTGCAATTCGTCCCAGGCGGTTCCGGGCGCCTCTGTAGCGCTTGTCATTCATCAATAAAAATGAATTATAAAGATACTTTTGATCTCAAGGAGAGATGTATGGAACTCTCAGATCTGCGTGTCTTCCGCGCCGTCGTGCAAGAGGGCGGCGTGACCCCGGCGGCCCGCCGTCTGAACCGGGTACAATCGAATGTCACCACCCGCATTCGTCAGCTCGAAGACAAGCTCGGCGTGGCATTGTTCGAACGGGTCGGGCGGCGCATGCAGCTGACCCAGGCCGGCGACGTACTGCTGTCCTATGCCGACCGCATGCTGGCGCTATCGGACGAGGCGTTGGGCGCCGTTCGTGACAACCGGCCGCGCGGCATTTTCCGTCTGGGCTCGATGGAAAGCACCGCGGCCGTGCGGCTGCCCGAGCCACTGGCGGACTTCTCCGAACGCTATCCCGAAGTGACACTGGAACTGCGTACCGGCAATCCGACCGTCCTGTCGGAGGCACTGCTTGCCGGCGAGATCGAAGCCGCACTGATTGCCGAGCCGGTCGCGCAATCGCAGTTCGACGCCATCGTTGCCTTCCACGAGGAACCGGTCATCGTGACCCTGGTCGATCATCCGCCGATCGACGCTCCCGGCGGAACGCCTGAAACGATCCTGGTCTTCGAGCACGGTTGTCCGCATCGGCTTCGCATGGAGGCCTGGTACAAGACACGCGATGAAGTGCCGGCACGCACCATCGAACTCGGTTCCTACCACGCCATGCTGGGCTGTGTGCTGGCCGGCATGGGTGCCGCGCTGCTGCCGGAAAGCGTGCTGTCGACGTTTCCGGAGAGCAAGCGCTTGCAGATCCATCGGCTGCCGCCTGGCGAGGATTCCCTGAAGACGCTGCTGGTCTGGCGCAAGGGCCAGGCGACACCCAACGTCAGGGCGCTGGCGGCCATTATCGGCGACCGAACGGCGGAGCAATGAAGCGGTGCGACCCACGCGGGACGTGGCCAATGGAATAATCCACACTATACATCCATCCGCCGGCTGGGAACTTCCAGTCCGCTGTCGACAGGAACTACATTCGTGCTAATTTACATGTGATGACTGCAAATTACTTGCTCAGGATTGGCTGCTTCATCGGTCTTCTCGGCATCTTGTGCGCGGCTTTTACGAACGCATCCCACGCGCAATCGGCCGATCATCCGTTGCAGCCGCCGAGGACCGACAGTCCGAGGGCGACGCTGTTCGGCTTCATAAAGGATCTCGAGCGCGCTTACCAATTCGGCGGTAACGACCAGGGCGAGGCGTCGCAGCTTTTGATCGCGCGCGGCGTGCGCCACCTGGACCTCTCGAAAATCCCGCCAAAGCTGGCGAAATCCCGGGGAACCGAAGCGGCGCTCCTGCTCAAGGAGGTTCTTGATCGGATCGCATTGCCGGCAGCCGACGCGGTACCGGGCCCGGACCAAGGGTCACAGGCACAAGCGGCCGCGGGAGCAACTCCGCCTCAGGTCTTACAGAGCTGGGACATTCCCCATACCGAAATCGAGATCGGCCTGGTCAGCGATGGCGAGCGTGCAGGCGAATACCTGTTCACCCCGGAAACGGTTTCCCGGATTCGTGAATACTACAACCGGACGAGACACTTGCCATACAAACAGGGTGCGACGCCAAACATATACCAGGCCTACCAGTCGACACCCGGTAACGGTCTGGAGCTCAGATGGGGTCGGATGTTTCCGGAGTGGAGCAAGCACACCATCGGAGGACACGCCCTGTGGCAGTGGATTGGCAGTAGCCTGACATTGATCGCTATGGGCATCATGATCCGACTGCTAACGCTGCTGGGAACGCATATCGACAAACCGCTCAACACCAGCAACGGCTCGGTATCCCACAAATGGAGACCCGCGACGAGCGTCGCTATCGTGCTGGCACTCGCCGTGTGCGGCGCAGCCGAGTGGTTCATCGGCGCCATCGTCAACCTGTCGGGAAGCCCATTTGAGGTCCTGGTGGTTTTCATCGCGCTGATCCAATACGCACTGTTGTGCTGGTTGATCGTCCTCGTGGTCAGGCAGATAACGGAAATCATCATCGGCCTTCGCCGGCTCGACACCGATACGGCCGGCGGGCAGCTGATGCGGTTGTTTGGCCTTATGGTCACCTGTGGCCTGATCGTGACCGTTGTGGTTTTTGCCGGACAGGATTTCGGCCTGCCGACCTACTCGCTTGTCACCGGACTGGGCGTAGGCGGGATCGCCATCGGCTTCGGTGCACAATCGCTCGTACGTGACGTGTTTTCGGGTATTCTGTTCCTGATCGACGACGCCTTTCGCGTCGGCGAATATGTCGAAATCGACGGCACCGTCGGAACAGTGGACAAAATCTCCATTCGATCACTGCGCCTGCGGCACCCACGCGGGGCGCTGCATGTCATTCCCTACGGCGAAATCAGGAAACTGACCAACAACTCACGCGACTGGGTAATCGTCAAACTGAAGTTCACAGTGCCCTTTGAAACGGACGTCAACAAGGTCCGTAAAATCTTCAAAAAGATCGGCCAGGCAATGTACGAGGACAATCCGTACTACGCCGAGAACATCATTGAGCCCTTCAAGCTACAGGGTGTCTATAATGTCGACGATATCGGGATCGTGGTGCGCGGTAAGTTCATGGCGAAACCGGGAACTCAGTTCATTATCCGCAAGGACGTCTATGCCCGGGTCCAAAAGGCCTTTGACGAGAACGGAATCGAGTTTGCGCGCAAGGAGGTGCGGGTGAAGGTTCCGGGTCTGGAGGATGCTACGCATCTGGATACCGCACAGAAGGAAGCCATCGCCGGGGCCGCCGCCCAAGCCGCCGACCCCGTTTCTTGATGTCGGCGATGCCAGATCCAGGCTGTTGACCGCTATCCCTAACGGCCGTATCGCGACTTGTTTTACCGATCCAGCATCTCGACCATCTGGTCGCGCATGACGAATTTCTGCGGCTTGCCGGTAATGGTCATCGGTATGGTGTCGACGATGCGGATGTGGTGCGGCACCTTGAAATGCGCGATCTGCTCCTGGCAAAAGGCGCGCAATTCGTCTTCGGTCAGTTGGGCATCCTCGACTGCGATGATCCAGGCGCAGACCACTTCCCCATATTTCTCGTCCGGGATCCCGAACACCTGGGCTTCGCTGATCTTCGGATGGCGGAACAGGAACTCCTCGATCTCGCGCGGATAGATGTTCTCTCCGCCGCGGATGATCATGTCCTTGACCCGGCCGGTGATGCTGCAAAAACCCTCGGCGTCGAGTGTCGCAAGGTCGCCGGTATGCATCCAACCGTCGCGAATGCTCTCCCGGGTCCTTTCTTCATCGTCCCAGTAGCCCTTCATGACGGAGTAACCGCGCGTGCACAGTTCGCCCTGCACGCCGACCGGCACGATGGCACCGCTGTCGTCGATGATCCTGACTTCCAGATGCGGATGGATCCGGCCCACCGTGCTGCAGCGCTTGTCGATCGGATCGTCGACGAAACTCTGGAACGAGACCGGTGACGTTTCGGTCATGCCGTAGCAGATCGTCACCTGCTCCATATGCATCTCGGTATTGACCCGCTCCATCACCTCAATGGGACAGGGCGCGCCGGCCATGATCCCCGTCCGCATCGCGCTGAGGTCGTATGCACCGCCCTGCAATTCCGCAAGCATGCCGACGAACATCGTCGGCACGCCGTAAAGCGCCGTGCAACGCTCCCCGACCAGCGCGTCCAGCGTCGCCTTCGTCTCGAAACTCTCGCCCGGGAACACCATGGCAGCGCCCTTGCTGACCGCGCCGAGGACACCCATCACCATGCCGAAGCAATGGTAGAGCGGAACCGGAATACAGAGCCGGTCGGTCTCGGTGAGCAGGATCCGGTCGGTGACGAACCGGGCATTGTTGACGATGTTGAAGTGCGAAAGCGTGGCGCCCTTTGGCGCACCCGTCGTCCCGGAGGTGAACTGGATGTTGATCGCGTCGTCCGGGTCGAGTTCGGAATCAATCGTCGCCAGCTGCGCTTGCTGGGCCGGGCCACCGAGAGCATGCACGGCATCGAACGGGAACATGCCAGGTCCGGGGTCCGCACAGAGGCCGATCACATGGCGCAGGTGCGGCAGCTTCGCGGCCCGCAGGTGACCGGGCTCGCATTGATCCAGCTCCGGAGCGAGCTGGCGGATCATCGCCAGGTACTCGGACGTTTTGAAACGCTCGGCGGCCACCAGCGCCTTGCAACCCACCTTGTTGAGCGCGTACTCAACCTCTGCCAACCGGTAAGCAGGATTGATATTGACCAGAATGATGCCGATCCGTGCCGTGGCGAACTGCGTCAACAGCCACTCGTAGCGGTTTGGCGACCAGATTCCGACACGATCCCCTTTGCTCAAACCGAGCGCCAGAAAACCACAGGCAAGTTCATCGATCTCGCGATCGAATTCGGCGTAGGTCCGTCGGACGTTCTGAGCCGTATTGATCACCGCCTCCCGCGATCCGTATCGGCTGACGCAATTCCTCAGCAGTTGCGGGATGGTGATGAACTGCAGTTCCGGCTCTTTCGGACCGCGAACAAGGGACATGCCCTCCACTGGCGCCGTGCCCGCATCGGCAAGTGAGGTGCTCTCGGCAGCGCCTTCGCTCCGATTGGCCATAATCATTTTCCTCCCCAAAAGGCATCTTTCGAACCAATCGGCATCATGCCGATTGGCGGACTTTCACTCAACCCACAGGCACGGCGCAAACAGACGAGCCTCGTGCGCCTCAACTGCGTGCGGTCGTTGCAACCGGCCGGCCGATCCTCTGACAGTGTCGGACCGCTTTTCGCGCTCAGCCTCAGGTCTGTTGTTGCGGCATCAGCGATGATCATCGACGGACGACAACAATTGGGTCAGTCGATTCCGTTGTAAAGGTCGGCACATCGCCGCTGTACGCCCGTCGCGGTGCACGATAAAACCACTGTGTTATGAACCCAGAACCCCGGATGTCTTCCCAGGAAGCTTACGCGTTTTTGAAGGATCGCACCCTGTATGCGGTCGATCCGGATACTGGAAAAGCCGTTGGTTACGTTACTTACCATAGCAATGGAACCTGCCACGCCGTGATGGAGGCGACTGAGAACAGTCCGGGTGTTTGGGGACTGACGGACACTGGGTACTGGACGAAATACGAGCGGTTTCGAGACGGAAAGCGGCATGAGTTTACTCTGGTCCGGGTCAGCGACCGCGTTGCTCAGGCCTACTTTGCCGATGGCCGGCGGGCGTTGCTTCAGACACCTGATCCACCGGAGCGCTAAACCGGGACACACATCCATTTGGCGCAGGATATGGACGAGCGAGCCAAACCGCCCGTCCTCATCTAAAACACCTACTCGATTGCGTAACCCATCGCTGCACCGATCGTCTGGTTCCAGAGTGCCGTGCAAGCCTCGCCGCAGCGCTTACTATAGGCGGGCAGCACCGCTTCGGTCGCAGCGCTGGCGACAATCGCCAAATCGGCTTCAGACGCGTCCACAAGCGTCATACCCGCGGCCTCGCCATATTCGCAGTCACCACCGGTGTTGCAGCTCAGGCCATCTTTGGTTTCCGTTGCGGCCAGGGTGAACATTTCACCTTCGAGCTCCCGGAGCCCCGTTTCGATCACCTCCTGGACTGCAGGATCCAGGCTGTTCCACCAATCCAGATTGGCAATCGCGGCGATGACGCCATGGTTGATCGCGATATTCGAGATGTAGTTCGCCTGTTCATGCCATTTCGCGTTGAAGCCCGACAGCGCCCCGGTGATCGCACAATCGACCGTGCCGTTTGCCATTGCCGTCGGGACTTCGCCAAAGGCCATCCCGACAGGCGAGCCGTCGATATGCTCGATGAATACCTGCTGGGACGCTCCCGCGGCACGCACCGTACGCCCGGCAAGATCGGAGAGCGAGCCGAATTCGTCTCTGCAATAGATCACCTGGCTTTGATAGGTGCCGTAGCCGAGCAGTTTGATGTTGTGTTCCTCGGCCAGGTAGGCGGCGTGGGCCTCGCGGAACGCCTCGGCGGCCTTTTGCACGGCCTGGACATCCGCCACCACGCCGACAAGATCGGGTGCCTCGTTCATCGGGACAGAGCCGGAGGTGTACGGCAGAACCTGGTGGGCCAACTGAACGGTTCCGTTCGAGACGAGCGAGAAAAGCTCGCCGCCCTTGAACCCCAATTCGTTGAACGGGCGAAGATTCGCCTTGATGGCGCCGCCCGAAGCCTCGATGATGGTCTCGTTCCAGAAGGGATCCTCCATCTCGGTATACATCGACAATATGCCGATTGAACCCACCACATTCAGCTCGGTTTCGGGGATGTCCTGAGCGACCGCGGGCGCAGCGAAAGCCATAGTGAATGCGATCAGGGGTGTGTTGAGTTTCATTTGGAAACCTCCTTGTCAGTGTCGTTGATCAGTTCGGGTTCAGGGCTTCCGGCAGCCACAAAGCAAGAGCGGGAAACAGGATCAGCAGCGCGACCATGATCAGCATCGCCACCAGGAACGGGCCGGATCCAACGAATAAATCGCCAATGGAGCCCGCCTTGCGGACCGCCTGCACGATGTAGAGATTGAGACCGACCGGCGGCGTGATCAGCGCCGCCTCGATCAGAATGACGAAGACGATCCCCCACCAGACCGGATCGTAGCCAAGAGCGACGATGACCGGCACGACAATGGGCGTCGTGGCGATCATCATCGAGATCGTCTCCATGAAGCAGCCGAGAACAAGATAAAACGCGATGATCGCGAGCAACATCGCCAGCGGCGGCCAACCAAGCTCGAGGATGCCATCGGTGATGGCCTCGACAAGGCCAATGGAGACCATCACCAGGTTCAGAAAGAACGCGCTGAGGACGATGAGCAGGATCATGCAGGTGGTGCGCACCGTACCCTCGAAGGCCGACAGCAAAACCGGAAGCGTCAGCTTGCCGTTCGCTGCGGCGAGGCCCAATGTCGCGATCAGACCCAGTGCCGCCGCCTCCGTCGGTGTTGCGAGACCGACATAGATCGAGCCCACAACGACCATGAAAAGGCCAAGCGGCGGCAGAAGATGCGGCAGGCCGGCGATGCGGGCGGGCCACAGCGATCCAACAGCGCGCTCGCCCTTGACAAGGCTTGGTCGCACCAAGACCGCCACCAGAACGATGCCGGAAAACAGCGCAGCCAGCATAAAACCCGGAATGAAGCCGGCCGCGTACAGGTCGCGAACGGACGTCTCTGACAGCACCGAATAGACGATCATGTTGATCGATGGCGGGATGAGAATGCCGAGCGTGCCGCCGGCCGCGATGGAACCCAGAAACAGTGGACGATTGTAACCGCCCTTGTCCATGTTGGGCACCGCCACCGTGCCGATGGTTGCGGCCGTGGCGAGCGATGATCCCGAGGTGGCCGCGAAAACGGCGCTCGATGCGATATTGGTGTGAATGAGCTGCCCTGGCACCCGGGCAAACCACGGCGCGAGCGCTGCAAAAAGCCGCTCGGAGACGCCGGATCGGTGCATCAATTCGCCCATCATGATGAACATCGGCGCCGCGATCAGAATGAAATCAGTCGAGTGGGTCCAAACCAGTTGCCCAGACGCGGCCGTCATCGGGATGAAGGCAAAGTTCTCCGACAGAATATAGCCCGTCAGCACGAGGACCGCGGCAACCGGCAGGCTCAGCGCGAGCCCGGTCAGAAGGAGAACGAGTGCCGCCTGGATCATTCGCGCGCCTCCGCGCTCGTGATGCCGCCTTTCTGCAATTCCTCCAGAAGACCGGGCGCGGAGACCAGCGCCTCGGCCGTGTCGGTGTCGCCCGCGATCAGCCGCATGATCGCATAAAAGGGGGTCAGAACGGCGACCGTTGCGAACCACACAAAGCCCGCCCACCAAATGGATTGCGGCAACAGAAGAGGTGTCTGAAGCTTGGAGATCGACCGTGCATCCAGGCGCCAGCTTTCTTGAAGCACGTCGAAGGTGTACCAGGCGAATGCAAGGGCCGTGACGGCGAGTGCAACCGAGGCCGCCAAATCGAACGGCAAACGCACGCCGCGCGGCAGTTGGGCGGTCAGGATATCGACGCGGATGTTGGCCTTCGTTGTGACGGTATATCCCATGCCGAGACCGATGCAGAGCGCCAGGGCATAGCCCGAAATCTCGAAGCTTTCGACGAGCGTGCGCCCTAGGAGCGCACGAGCAGCGACGTCGATTGCCACCGGAACGGCGCAGCCGAAGAGGATCGTTGCGCCGGCCACCCATGCCAGCCATCGCGACAAGCGCGCACTCATGTCATAGACGGGCTTCACTAATGACATCCTCGATAAAGCGGCATCCATCCGCCAGCGCTTTGACTTCGATAAACTCGTCATCGGTGTGGCCCTGGGCCATGTCGCCTGGCCCACAGACGATCACGTCATGCCCTGCCTCGCTGTAAAACCCCGCCTCGGTGCCAAAAGACAAGCTCACCGGTGAGCGCCCTCGGGTCAGACGATCGAAAAGACCGTCCGGCGCGGTTCTGACAAAGGGCGGGACATCGCGGGACGTTTCGAGCCACGCGCCGGCGTCCACATGCCGGCGCCTCAGGTCCTGGTCGGTTTCCGTCGCCAGCGCAACGAGCTCAGCATCGACGCTGTCCGCATCCGTCTTCGAGACGGCGCGCAGCATCCAGGTGATTTCGCAGTCCGAGGGCACCAGATTAATGGCCCCGCCCCCGGAAATACGGGTAACGACAAGGTTCGATGCGTAGGTTCCACCGATCTCGGCGAGATCATCGTCGAGCTGCAACAGGCGCTGCAGTATCGGTGCGGCGTTTGCGATGGCATTGACCCCCAAGTCCGGGGTTCCGGAATGGGCTGGACGTCCTCTGATCTTCATTGACTGGACGCGACCGCCTTTGTGCCGGATTCCGGGGTGGAGATTGGTTGGCTCGCCGACAATGATCCATTGCCCGGGCCGCAGGCGATCCACAAGGCTCGGCGTACCCAAACACCCGACTTCTTCGTCATAGGAGAACGCCAGCGTGATCGGGCGGTTCAGCTTGCAGGCCGTCATCGCCGGTACGGCTGCCAGGACCACGCTGAGAAAACCCTTCATATCGGTGGTTCCGCGACCATAGGCTTTGCCGCCGTCAAGGCGCAGTCGAAACGGGTCGGAGGACCAACGCTCCGTCACCGCCGGAACAACATCGGTATGACCGCTCAGGACGATTCCGGAAAGGCTGGCGTCTCCGATCACCGCAATCAGGTTTTGCTTTTCGCCGGTCGGGTCCGTCAGAAGTGTGGTTTCGACACCGTGTCGGTCGAGATACGCCTTTATCCAGGAGACCAACGGCTTGTTTGATCGGTGGCTCGATGAATCGAATTCAACCAAACGCTCCAGGATCTCAATGCACTTTTCCAAGCCGTCCATCCTGAAAGGTTAGGACGGCAAATAGTATTCGCGCAATGAAAAAGATTGCATACTATTATACGTTCAGCGTATACTCTATCGATGCAACTCCGGCAACTCGAAGCCTTCCGTGCAACCGTCATCTCGGGGACCATATCTGCCGCAGCAGTGAGCCTGCGTAAGTCCCAACCCACGGTCAGCCGCCTCTTGCAGCAGCTTGAACATGAACTGGGCATTGCGCTGTTCCGCCGCGAGCACGGGCGTGTTCACCTGACGCATGAAGGGCTGCGCTTTTACCGCCGCGTTGATGAGGTCTTTGCTGCCTTCGACGAGCTTCAGACCATGGCAAGCGGGCTTCGCAGTGACGCCTTCAGCGAGGTTCGAATTTTTTCAAGCCTCGCGTTATCCATGACAGTCGTCCCGGAAATCATGGCACGGCTCACCGAGCGCTATCCCTTGATCAAGGCCAAGATCATCACGCTCGACGCTTACAGCTATTTCGGTAGCCATTGCGAAACCGAGCATGACGTCGTGCTCGGACCTCGCATCGGCTTCGAGGCGCAGGTGGAACAGGTTCCGCTGGCGGATGTGGATTGCGTTTGCGTCCTTCCGGCAGATCACAGGCTCGTAAAGCAGCCGGTCGTGCATGTCGAAGACCTTGCCGGGGAGTCGATGATCTCTCTTCTGGAAGACAACAACCGCCTCTTCATCAAGCATGAGAGAGTGTTCCGAGATGCTGGTGTCGAGGTTGAACAGCGCATCTTTTGCCATGCCTCTGCTGCAGCCTACGAGATGGTACGCCACGGAATTGGCCTTGCCCTCATGGAGCCTTTCACTGCACCGATCTGGGAGAAGCGCGATGTCGTCATCCGACCCTTCAAGCCGAGCCTGCGTTATGAGTTTATCGCCGGCGTCAAACCGGGGGCCCTTCAATCCGCATCAACGCGACTTATTCTCGAGCTGGCGCAGGATGCATTCTTGAGAAACGAGTATGCATCGCCTTGTCGATGACACATCATGGTGCTGATCAATTGCTCGGCCGTCGCCCGATATCGGTGATCACGCAGCGGCACGCCGATCTTCAAGCAACGCATATGCCGCGAGGCGGCCTGACATCGTCGCCATCGGCACGCCGGGACCGGGATGGACGGAACCACCCGCCAGATACAGGCCGGGAAGTCCGGTGTGAGCGCCGGACCGGGCAAGCGTCGCGAACATGCCATGACAGGTCTGACCGTAAAGGGCGCCGCCAGTCGCCGGATAGCGGGCATGGAAGTTATCCGGCGTCGTCACCTCCTTGGGGGCATCGAAGTCAAGCTGCAGTCCGCAATCGGCAAGCAGGCCCGCAAGCTGCGCCTCTTTTGCGGCAAGGAAGTCCGCACCGAAATGGCCATTGCCGCCCGTCGCCGGCGCGTTGATCAGCAGGAACAACCGCTCGCAGCCGTCAGGCTCTCGTTCGTCGGCTCTGTCCTGCGCGCACAGATAGACCGTGGGCGTGTCGGATATGGCGCCTTGTTTGAAGATCGCATCGAATTCGCGCCTGTAGTCGTCTCCAAAAAAAACATTGTGAAAGGACAGCGGGAATCCGGAGGGCTCGTCGTTGAGGCACCAGGTGAGGGCGGACAGCGAACGCTTTTGAGGTCGGGTGGCTCTGGCGGCCTTGCGCGACTCCGCGCCGAGCAGGCCGGTTCCGACTGCTGAAATGTCCCCGTTGAAAACAACGGCATCGGCCGCAACGAATTCGCCCCCGTCGGTAAGGACTCCTGCGGCGCAACCGCGCTCGACGACGATTTCGCCCACAGCGGTATCGAATCTGTAGGTCACCCCGAGCCTTGCGCCCAGTCCGTGCAGCGCCTGCGCCAGCGCATACATGCCGCCGTCGACGGCCCAGACGCCATCCTGCTCAACATGCGCGACCAGGCTGATGGTGGTCGGGGTGGCGAAGGGCGATGAGCCGACATAGGTCGCGTAGCGGCCGAACAGCTGGATCAGACGCGGATCGTCGAAATGCCGCTGCAGTTCCTGCCACAGCGTGCGGGTCGGTTTGATCGTGGCCAAAAAACCGGGCAGACCCGACAAGCCCACACGTCGGACGACATCCAGCTGTGAGGGTCTTTGGTCAAGCATGAAAGGGTCACGCAAGGTCCTGTAGATGGCGGCACTCTGCGCACAGAATGTGCGGTATCCCTTGGCGTTCCTTGCGCCTGCAAACTCGGCGATCGCCGCTTCGGACCGTTCGATGTCGGCAAACAAATCCAGCCGTCCACCGTCGCGCCAGGCGTGCCGCGCCAGCACGGTCGCCGGTGTCAGGGTCAGCCAGTCGTCGAGCGAAACGCCGGCATCTTCGAACAGGCTTTCAAAGATCCACCGCATCGTGAACACGGTGGGCCCGCAGTCGAACGCTCGGTTGCCGGCTACCGCTTGGCGGACCTTGCCGCCGGCCTGCGGTTCGCGTTCTAACACCGTCACATCGACGCCCCGCCGCGCCAGATCGATCGCCGCCGCAAGACCACCGACGCCGGCTCCGACGACCACAACCTTCAGGGTCCGGTTCATGATTCGGCGGCGCTCATATCGAGCCGTTCCCTGGACCTGCCAACCCGCCCGCCAAAGCGTTTTCTGACCTGCCTTTGATGATAGAGGATCAAGCCGATCCCGGTCACCAGCGGCACGGCCCAGAGGGCCGGCGCAAGAGCCAATTCGGGCATCAGACGGACTGCGCCGAATGCGAAGAAGGCCGTGTAGACGGATATGCCGGTGCCAACAATTCCCTTGATGTGCTCCAACAACCAGTCCACCGGACCCGGCGTCCGCTTCCAGAGAAACCACAGATTGGTGGCGACGGTGGCGAAGCCGACCATCGAGATCCCGATCATCATCGGCTGGCCGATCAGCCAGCCGCGATAGGCACAATTGACGGAGGCTATGGTCAGGAGGGCCTGCAGGCCCCAGTTGATCCATCCCCGGTTGCGTTGATGATCGCGCTTGTTGACCGCACAGCGCCATCCAAACCAGGTCAGGTTGATGGTCAGGATGGCAAGATACAGCATCATCCAGCCGAATATCCCTCGAACCAGTAGCGGATCGGAGAACTCCGGATGCGCGACCAGGTGCGGATGGGTCTCCATGGGCGCCAACAGTGTCAGTGTTGCCATCATGCCCGCGGCGCCGCCGGTGATCAGCATGGCTATGGCGAAGAAACGGCCCCACCAGCGATGGCGGTCACCGCCCTTTTTCGTCGCCACCGGAATCCAAAAGCTGATTAGCCCGGGTGCACCGGTCGTGATATGGATGGCGATCAAGACCTCAAACAGCTGATGAGCAAGCATGGCTAACGCGCCTTTGCGATTGCGTGAAATGCGGAACGGACCCCTCTGAATGCCGGCGGAACGTTCCGAACTCTACTGCCCTCCCCGCCCCTCTCGTCTGCCGCCGGTCTTGGCCCTCGTGAGAACCGTCTGGCAGGGCGAGGGAGACCTGTTGAGCCTGCTTCCGGCCGCGGCCTTTTCCATGCAGGCCGGTACACTCGGCTATTCGCGGCGCTCGATCCGGTTGTTCAACGATCCGGCACTCGTCCGGCACATCATGCAGGATCCGGACGGCATCTTTCCGAAAAGCGACCTGATGGTCGGCGCTTTGGAACCGCTGATCGGTGATTCGATCTTTGTCTCCGATGGCGCCAAATGGCGGCGTCAGAGGGCGATGATCGACCCGGCCTTCTCCAAGATGCGCCTTGCTCTGGCATTCGACGCGATGCGCGCGGCGGTCGACGATCATGTGCTTCGGTTGCACGACACCGCGGCACGCGGCGAAACCATCTCGCTTGATCAGGCCATGAGTGAGCTGACCGCGGACATCATCTGCCGCACGGTGTTCTCGGTATCGCTCGATTCGAATATCGCCAAGGAGGTCTTCGACGATTTTGCCGTCTTCGAGCGGGGCGTCGCCCAGGTCAAGATCTGGCGCCTGATCGTCGATCCGGCATGGACCGAGGTGCCTCAGGATGCCGACGTCCTGGCAGCCTGTGAGCGCATTCGCAGCCATCTCGGCGACTTGATCGATACCCATCTGCAGGCGTCGCCAGGCCGTTATGACGACATCGCCAGCGAAGTGATCGCCGCGCGGGACGCGGACTCCGGAGCAGCCTTCTCGCGTGCGGAACTGATCGACCAGCTTGGCGTTTTTTTCCTGGCCGGCCACGAGACCACCGCCAGTGCGCTGACCTGGGCCCTGTTCGTCCTGGCCATGCGACCCGATATCATGGCGCGGCTGCGCGACGAGATCGAAAGCACGGTCGGCGATCGTGAGATCACCTATGCCGACATCCGCGCCCTGGTGTTTACCAGGAGCGTCTTCCGGGAAACCCTTCGGCTTTATCCGCCGATCACCTTTATGCCGCGGGTCGCCATGCGCTCCGGACATATCGGTCGCTACAGGGTCAAGAAAGGCGCACTGCTGATGATCGCACCGTGGACCCTGCATCGCCACGAAGCCTATTGGAGCAATCCCGACGCATTCGATCCCGATCGCTTCATGCCGGATCGCGAAGCCGATATCGTGCCCAACGCCTACATACCGTTCGGCACCGGGCCCCACACCTGTGTCGGTGCCGGATTTGCCGCCGTGGAAAGCGCCCTTATTCTGGTGCGGCTGGCGCGGGCGTTCGACTTCGATGTCCTGAACGGAGCCACGGTGCGGCCGGCGGCGCGTTTGACGACCCGACCGGCTGAACAGATCATAGCGCGGGTCAGGCTTCATGGGCGGTGACCACCTGTTTTTGATCGTGTTCGGGTCCGGCCGCATCGGATACGGTTTGCGCCGCACGGTCTTCGGGCAGCCATTCGATATCGCGCGTTGCGGCCACACCGAAACTGCGACCCGCGAACATGACCTGCCTCAGGATCTGCCAGGACATCGGCGTCATCAGCCAAAATGGCGCAGGGTCCCGGAGGCTCCAAAGGACGTCCCGCGCGCTCAGCATGGCCTTCAGGCGGCGCCAACAGACGCGCGGCCGAAACAGCCCGGCATAGACCATGGTCAGCGTTGTATGGCCTTCCTGGAACCTTTCGGTTGGTTTTGTCCGGATCGGACCTGAAGGCGCATCACCGAGAATCGCGGCGGCCAAATCGGTGTGATCCATGAAGTGTATCCCGCTCGTCAAACGCGGGTTGCATTCCAAAGGCCATAGCGAACCGGCATCGTCCACCATGAAGTCGAAAGCGATGAAGCCGGAATAGCCGCTGTCCCGGACAAAGCGCGTAACCCAACGACCTACTTCGGGGAGCCTGTCGACGCACCGGAAACAGGTTGCCACCGATCCGGCAAACACCAGCCCTTCGTAGTCGATATGGCCGACGACCGTCCCGTTACGACAGAACGACAGCGTGCTCACTTCCCGGCCGCTGATGCGGCGCTGGACGATGGTGTCGGGGTTTTTCTGGTTTGCGGGCAGGTCTGCACCCTTCTGCAAAAACCGCATACCGGTTCCCGAACACCCGAATCTCGGTTTGATCACCGTATCGCACCGCGCGGTCAGTCGCTCGGCCTCTGTGTCCGTCGCCAGATGGGTTTCGGGAACGGGCAGGCCAGCGCGCTCGGCTTGTCGACAGAACGTGAACTTGTCATGCAGCGCCATCAACCGGTCGTGGCTCTGCGACAACAATTCGGTTCCGGGCGGCAGGCGGTCGGCCAGCAACGACACATGCAGGGCCTCCTCCGAAACCGGGATGATCAAGTCGACCGTTTCCTGCCTGATGATCTGAAGCAGCGCCTCCAGATAGGCTGCCTGGTCGACCGCCGGCGCCGGGGTCGTAAAACACCGGTCCACGGATAGCGACGGCCGACACAGATGCCACGCAAACGGTTCCGCAATGAGGACCCGGCAACCGGCCGCACTGAGGCAGCGTGCCAATTCGAGCGCTTTTGGCAGCCGACCAAGCGTCAGCAATACGGTTTTGCCCGTTCCTACCTGCATCGTCCGTCATGTGTAAATTTTACATGACACTCCGTCAATCTTAGTTTACACCAGAGTCGGATAATCGTCGAGAATTGACCTTGCACTGGGAACCGGCAATGGACCTGGTAGACACGCATTCTGATCGGCGCAGCGTTCGCGAGCAAAGCGGCAATGCTTGATCGGACCGCTTCACGGCCTCCCCACGCGGTGATCATCGGCAGCGGCTTCGGTGGCTTGGCGACCGGCGCCAGACTGGCGGCGCGTGGCTATCAAACGACGATCCTGGAACGACTGGACGGACCCGGCGGCCGTGCCTTTGTCTATCGGCAGGACGGTTTTACCTTCGATGCCGGACCGACGATCATCACCGCGCCGCATGTCTTTGAGGACCTTTGGACAGCCTGCGGCGGTGTTCTATCGGACGATGTCGAGCTGCTGCCATGCGATCCCTTCTATCGGATCCGCTTCGACGACGGGACGGTGTTCAGCTACTCGGCCGATCGCGAAAAAATGCGGCAGGAAATCGCCCGGTTCGAGCCGGCTGATGTCGAGGGCTATGACCGGTTCATGGAGGCCAGCGGCCGCATCTTCGATGTTGCGTTTACGCAGCTCGCCGACAAGCCGTTCCATAGTGTGCTGTTCACCGCACGCATGCTGGTGGATCTCATCCGCCTTGGCGGATACCGCACCGTTTTCGGCAAGGTCAGCGATTACTTCACCCATGACAAGCTGAAGACGGTGTTCAGCTTTCACCCGCTGTTGATCGGTGGAAACCCGTTCACCACCACCGCGTTTTACTGTCTCATTGCCCATCTGGAGAGCAAATACGGCGTGCATTACGCCAAAGGCGGCACCGGAGCCCTGGTGAAAGGCATCGTCGATCTGTTCGAACGGCAGGGCGGGACGATCCGGTACAATGCCGAAGTGAAGCGGATCCTGACCGACGGCGGAAAGGTTCGCGGTGTCGAACTGAGCGATGGCGAAGTGCTGGACGCCGATGTCGTGGTATCGAATGCCGATCCGGCAATCACCTACGGCCGATTGCTGGCCGATTACCCAAGGCGCCGATGGACGGACCGCAAGATTGCCCGCGGCCACTATTCGATGGGCCTGTTCGTCTGGTACTTCGGCACGCGCCGCACTTACGATGCGGTCGGGCATCACTCGATGATCCTGGGACCGCGCTATAAGGGCTTGCTCGACGACATTTTCCTTCGGCATCGACAGACCGAGGACTTCAGTCTTTATCTGTATCGACCGACAGCCGTCGACCCCGGTCTGGCACCACCGGGGTGCGACACGTTTTACGCCCTCAGTCCGGTGCCCAACCTGTCGTCCGGCGTGGACTGGACCGAATTCGGCGAACACTATCGTGCCCGCGTGCAGGACCGGCTGGAAGAGACCATCCTGCCGGGCCTCGGCGACGCGATCGTCACGTCCCATCACATCAGCCCGATTGACTTTCAGGACAGGCTTCTATCGTTCCGCGGTGCCGGTTTCGCGCTCGAGCCAAAGCTCATGCAGAGCGCCTGGTTCCGTCCGCACAACAAGAGCGAGGAAGTCGACGGCCTATACCTCGCCGGTGCCGGAACGCATCCCGGCGCCGGCCTGCCGGGTGTCCTGTCGTCGGCGAAGATCGTAGCCGACCTCGTCCCCGCCCCTGCGCTGATCGAACGCTGATCGAAATTGCCAGGCGCTTAGTGTTCTTCATGAGCACTTCGCACCATAGTCGGGCGCTCGGTCGGTAGCCAGGGGAAGGAGTTTCATCCATGTACATCGCAGGTTTCGTGATTCCCGTGCCGGAAGACAAGCTCGATGCCTATCGAAGGTGGGCCGAAAACGCAGCCAAGATCTTCAGGGAGTACGGTTGTCTCGAAATCGTCGAATCGTGGGAGGATTCGCCCTGGCTCTAGGTGATCACAACGATCTTGCCACCAGCACGGTTTTCTTCCATGCAGCGATGGGCCTCGACGATGTCGTCGAGCCCGAAGACCTGGCCGATCTGCACATGGAGTTTGCCGTCTGCAATCTGTTCCACCAGGTCCTGCAACGGGGTTTTCATGAAGTCTTCCGATTCACCGGCGTAAGTGGTCAGGCTCACTGCTGTCGGGATCGCGTCCATCGGGCTGAAATGGTCGAACGACCAATTATCGCCGACCATGCCCGTCATGCACACAATGCCCGCGGGTGCCGCGCACAAGAGCGAATCCTTCAGGGTTGTCGTGCCAATCAATTCCAGCACCTTGTCGACACCGCCCGGATAAATCTCATGCAGCTGTCCAGCGATCTGCCCGGAATCGATGAGGACCTGATCGGCACCGGCTTGTTTCAAGAGCGCCTCACGCGCTGGCTGGCGCGTGGTCGATGCGACGGTCGCACCATGTTGTTTGGCGATCGCCGCGGCCGCAAGACCAACCGACGTTGTTCCGCCGCGGATCAGCAGGCGCTCACCGGGCGCCAGCCGCAACGATTTGAACAAAGAGCCCAGGCCGTCTGCAGCATCTCAGGAACCGCGCCCAAAACCCGCCAATCCAACTCGGTCTCCAGTGTCTGGAGCTGATGGGCCGGTACGCAAGTGAACTCTGCATATCCGCCGTCGAATGCCCGACCCATGCCCCCCATCGCAGTGGCGACGGTCGCGCCGGGTCGAAATTCGCCGCCCGGGGCGGCTTCCACGACGCCCACCGCCTCGATGCCGAGAATCCGAGGAAATTTGACATTTGGCGAGTGGCCTTGACGGGTAAACAGTTCCGACCGGTTGAGACCGAAGGCCTTGACGCGGATAAGGACTTGGCCGTCCTGCGGACTTGGAACCGGCCGCTGTTCAATCTTCAATACCTCCGGTCCACCGGCCTCGTGGATCACGGCTGCTTTCATTGTCTTGACCATGACGTTTACGCTCCTGTGCGCGTGGCGAGCCAGCGACCGAGGCTGTAATCAGGTGCGCCAGTCCTGGCCAGCAATAGCAGGCCGCCGGCCATCGCAAGGTTCTTGAGGAACATCACCATCTGCAGCGGTTCGTCGAAAGCGCGATGAAAGACGACCGCCGTCAGGAGGCAGAATCCGGCAAGCAGCAACGCCGCATGACGCGTCCAGAGACCGACCAACAGCGCCAATCCAAGGCCGAGTTCAAAAACGATCGTCGGAATCAGCAATATGCCTGGCACACCGTAGGCTTCCATGTACTGCTGGGTTGCTGCGAAGGCACCAATCTTGCCGTACCCCGAAACGACAAATATCAGCGCCATGAGCACGCGGGCCGGCGCCTCCGCGTGTTTTGTCAATGCGTCCAGCATGCCGAATTCATCCTACTGCCGAGGCGGATTTGTCGTGGAGAAGCTGTAGCGGGCGATCTTCCAGTCATCGCCGACCTTGCGGAATATGAAGAGTTCCTGATTGGCCTCCGGCCCCTTTCGCCGGTGGCGTTGACCGTCACAAATCCCGCTGAATTTGTCCGCGCGAATGCCCATTCCGGCGCCACCTGAACAATTTCGGCAATATCGAAATCGATGTCCAGGCTGATGGCCGCAAAAACGGCGTCATAGGCCGCCCTGATCGCCTCCGTTCCCACACGTGATGGACTGTGCTGCGGCATAAAGACACCATCTTGCGCATAAAGCGGCATGACCGCGTCGACGTCAGACGCGTTGAGTGCAGTCTCGTAATCGGCAAGGACTTCTTCGATGCCAGAACGATCGGTTTGCTGCGCCGCGGCGATGGTTGTGGACAGGGCAATGGCGGCGGCAGCGACAGAGTGTGAAAGTCTTTTCATTCTTGGCTCCATTTGATCGCGACGAGACACCTCTCCGATGGTTGCAGCGAGGAGTCCGTAGCGTGAAACCGATCTTGCCGGATTGTTCATTATTGATAAGATAGAAAAATCGAAAAATTTATTTCCAAATATGGGAAAATTGCATCGTGTCCGACCTGAACGCGTTGATCATCTTTGCGAAGGTGGTCGAAGCCGGCAGTTTCTCCGAAGCAGCACGGCGATTGTCGATGCCGGTCTCGACCGTCAGTCGACGCGTTGCGGATCTCGAAGACCAGCTCGGGGTTCGGCTGATGGAGCGCTCGACGCGCAGCCTGCGGCTCACCGATATCGGCTCGGAGGTATTGGGACAGGCACAGCGCGGTGTCGAAGTGAGCGACGCCGTGAAAGGCATCGTCTCGAACCGGCTATCCGAGGTCTACGGATTGCTGCGGATTTCGGCACCACCGAGCATTTCCGAATCGTTGCTGATTCCAATCATCACGCCGTTCCAGACAGCCCATCCGAATGTGCGCGTGCAGGTCCTGGTCACCGACCGGCACGTCGATCCTCTGGCCGAGGGTGTCGATCTGGTCTTCCGGATCGGCGACCAGAAGGACTCGGCGCTCATCTCCAAACGAATCCTCCGCTATCGCCACCGGCTGGTTGCCAGCCCGGCTTATCTCCAAGGCCGTCCGCCGGTTCGCACGCCGAGTGACCTGCTGGCGCACAAGATCCATGCGTTTTCGTTCTGGCGGCCACAGAACTCCTGGACGTTCGTGTCCGGCAACGCAACCGAGACGATCAGCTTCGAGCCGGTCTTGTCGATGAACGATTATGCCGGGCTTGCAGCGGCCCTGGTCCGCGGCGCCGGTATTGGTGACCTGCCACCGGTCGTCCTGCCGCATCTCGTCAAGGACGGAACGCTTGTCGAGGTCATGCAGGACTGGAGGTTTCGGGCAATGGACGTCAACCTTGTGCACATGGGCCATCGGCATGTGCGGCGTGTCGTACGCGTGTTTAAAGATTTCGCCGCGCAGACGGCACCGCGGCTTTTCGAGGACCTTCCGGTTTAGGCGTTGCGTCTGGTGTTGGCAGCTTGACCGCGGTCGATCATCATCGGGTCACCGGGTCCTGGCCACCGTCCACCGATGATCGGCGCCGACTGGCGGTAAAAACTAACCCTGGTTCACGTGTGTCCCAAAGTTCCGCCTGATGTCGTGAAACACGGCATGAAGGTGGAGGGGTTGATTGACGAGGGTTGCAAATTCGATGAGCAGATCCTCTCCGGTCAGGCGATAGTAAATGGAGCCGTCGAGATTCTGGCCACCCCAGGCGAAGCGCACCGCCGCCATGTCTTCGCCGGCCAACCGCACCTTCTGTTCATCCGCCAGGCCTGTCGGCAATACGTCCGTGGTGTAGACCTCGATCAAGCGTTCGGCCACGTCCCGTTGTGATTGGGTCAGGTCGCCAAGCGGCACGCCGGCCGCCTCAGCCGCGACACGGCGCTCCGCCCCGCGGTTCGAGCGGATGTTACCGGGCGAGCGTGCCCAGACCAGCGCCTTGCGTCGGCTGGTCCCGTCGAGATCGCTGAAAAGCGCGCGACCCAGCACTTCCTCTTGCTTCAGAACGATCAGCCCGCGGTGCGGGCCCGAAGGAACGGTGTTGGGTTCGGAGCAAAAGGCGCTCGGTGTCGTCGAAATCACGTCGTCGTCGCGCAGTGTGAATGTGAGGGAGAGGTGGTGGCCCTCCCAGCGCCAAGACCAGGTGCCCGTACTGACCGGCGTCCCGTAGATCTGAACCGAAAAACGTTCGCGGTTCCGGTCGGGCGCGCCCTTGCCCCACTCGTCCCTCAGCACATCCTGCTGAAGCATGATGTTCATCGCCTTTTCCAAACCCGGTTGGCTGGTTCCGGATGCGAGCAGGTCGAGCGCCAGGTCCTTCTGTGCCGGGGTCATCTGCTCCAGCGCCAGCCCCGGTGCGCGAGCCGAGCCCAGCATGAAGTTCCACGTTCTCCGATCAGGGGTCTCGAAGGGAAACTGGGCCCTGTCGCGCTGGCGTTCGTCGAGCTGGTTCAGCAGCGTGGCTGCTCGCTCCCGCATGACAGTGCCAAGCGGTTTGGCCTGCGCAGCGGCCGTTTCTGAGAATACGGATGCAACACCGGCGGCGGCGCCGGTTTTCAGAAGTGTACGGCGGTCGATCGGCATGGCATAGGACCTCCAGTGGCTTGTTGCCCTTTATGTAGGTTTGGCGATCCGCGAGACCATTCAATCCTGCGCGAGCATCATGAATAGAACGGGTCTGTCGCCGTGTCGGTGTGACAAGAAATTGCCCCCTGCCGTATCGATTGGTCTTTTCATCAGATATGAAATCCAACAAAGTCCCGGTCGCCGACAAGCCGGCGACCCATCCTGCGGGCGGGTTTCGGAAAAGATTCGGGCGCACGCTCAATGACGTCACAGAAAGAGGCCAGCGATGACCGATCCATCCACCCGTGTTCACGCCGTCATTGCCCGGGCTTTAAAGGAGCTGGGTGTCGACACGCTTTTTGGATTGATGGGCGATTCCAACCTTTTCATGGTCGATGCCTATGTCCGCGGATGTGGCGGCCGATACGTTCCCGCAACGCATGAGGCGGGCGCGGTGCTGATGGCGTTGGGATACGCCGCGATGACCGGGCGTGTCGGGGTGGCAACCGTGACCCAGGGACCGGCCGTGTCGAACGCGATCACCCCGCTCATCGACGGCACAAAGGGCTTGATTCCGATCGTCCTCCTGTGCGGCGATACACCTTTGGCCGATCCCGATCATCCGCAGACGGTGGCGCAGCGCACGCTGATCGAAGCGACCGGTGCCGGATATACGCGACTGCGCAGCTCGGAGACGGTGGCGGATGATGTCGTGGATGCCTTCAGGCGCGCTCATGTGGAGCGCCGTCCGATTGTGCTCAACATGCCGACCGAGATGATGTGGGCGACGGCACCCTATGCGGGTGTCGCCGCGGTGCCCGAAGCATCCCCAAACTATCCGGTCGATGGCGACGCGGTCGACGAGGCGGTCGGCATCCTCGCCGCCTCGCGCCGGCCGCTGATCCTGGCCGGACGCGGTGCTATCGGAGCCCGTGACGCGCTGGTCCGGCTGGCCGACAGGATCGGGGCTCCGCTGGCGACGACGCTGAAAGCGAAAGGCCTGTTTGAGGACGAGCCCTACAATCTCGGCGTTTTCGGCACGCTGAGCACGCCGGCCGCGGTCGAGGCGATCGGCATAACCGACTGCGTCGTTGCCTTCGGCGCCGGACTCAATCGCTTCACCACCGCACGGGGTGGATATCTGGAAGGTCGCAGGCTCATTCAAGTCGATGACGATCCGCGCCAGCTCGGCCGCCGGCAACGGCCGGACGCCGCGCTGACCGGCGATCCGGCACGCGTCGCCGATACGTTGGTCAAATGGCTGGACGAAGCCGAGATCCCGTCCTCCCACGCGACGGATACACTCGATGCCACATTGCTTCGTGCCCCGCTTCCATTGCCGCACCAGACCAACAAGCCGGGAACGGTCGACCTGTCGCTGGCCATGCAGCGTATCGACGCTGCTTTGGACGGGAACAGAGTCGCGGTTTCCGATGGCGGGCGTTTCTGCAACGAAGCATGGACCCGGATCGGCGTTTCAGGACCCGAGAACATGCTCATGTCGGTCAATGTCGGGGCGATCGGGCTCGGTATGGGGTACGCGATCGGCGCCGCCGTGGCGCGACCGCAGCAAACGGTTCTTCTGGTCACCGGTGACGGTGGCTTCATGATGGGCGGTCTGGCCGAGTTCACGTCGGCGGTCCGCGAGAATCTCAACCTGGTTGTGGTCGTCTGCAACGACAACGCCTACGGCGCGGAGTACGTGCAGTTCGAAGACCGGCAGATGGACCCGTCGATGTCCCTGTTCAATTGGCCCTCGCTCGCCGATGCCGCAGTAGCTTTGGGCGGGCAAGGCGTTCAGGTGGCGTCCGCCGAGGACCTGGAGGCAGCCATCGCGAACTTGGCCAACCGCAAGGGTCCGCTGCTGATCGAGCTGATGCTGGATCCGGCCGCCATTCCACGCCTGCACCTCTAACGTCTGCCCGGCCTCAGAGCAGGAGTCGCTTTAAGATGCGCTCCAACGCTATTCGACGGCCGCCCCGCGCGGCAGGTAGGCGAAGGCGATCCAGGCCGACAGGGCGCTTAAGCCGGCGGTGGTCCAGGCCACCGTGATGAAGGCCGTGTCGCTGGCGACCATGTGCGTGATGTCGGCGCCGGGTAGCGGCTGGCCAAAGCCGGCCGGACCGCCGGCATAGGCATAAGCCGCCGATGCGACACCGCCCATGGCGGCGACGGCAACAAGACCGGCGACCCGGCTGACCGCGTTGTTGATACCGGATGCGGCACCGGCATCGTCGGCCGGCGCCGATCCCATGACGCTGGCCGACAGCGGTGCGACGACCATCATCATGCCTATCCCCATCAGGCACATGGTGGGCAATACGTGACCCCAGAAATCCTGCCAGCCGAAGCCGAAGGCGAGCGACGCGTAAGCGATTGCCACCAGGGCGCAGCCCCCGCCGATCAGCGGTGCCGGGCCGGTGTGGGTAACCAGCCGTCCCATCAGGTTCGAACCGGCCGCGATGGCGATGGTGATCGGCAGGAACAGCAGACTGACCTGCACCTCCGACAGGTTCCAGCCGGTGATCAGCGCCATCGGCAGATAGAACAGCACGGCGGAAAGCGCGAAATAGAGCAGAAAGGTGACGGCATTGGCAGCACTGAATTCCCCCACGGCAAAGAGCCGCAGCGGCATCATCGGATGTTCGGTGCGCTGCTCCCAGCGCAGGAACACGATCAGCAGAAGCAGGCCCGGCAGGCCGAAGAGCAGAATATGACCGACACCGGCCAGCCCCTCCTCACCCTCCGGCCCGGTGAGCCCCCAAGCGATCAGACCAAGCGCCAGGGTCGCGAACACCGCGCCCCAGCGATCGAGCGGCACGTCGGAGACCGGCGTGTCGTCCGGCACCCGCGCCAACAGCAGGTAGAGCGCCACGGCGCCGACAGGCAGGTTGATGGCGAAGATCAGCCGCCAGACCTCCGGATTGCCGACCGACAGCAACAGGCCGCCGATCACCGGACCAATGGCGGTGGTCAGTGCCGACGCAGCCGCCCAGATCCCGATGGCCCGCGCCCGCTCTTCCTGCGGATAGGTTTTGGAGATGATGGCCAGCGATCCGGGCACCATGATCGCCGCGCCGATACCCTGGGCTGCCCGTGCGGCGATCAGCCATTCCGGGTTGGGCGCCACGGCGCAGGCGATCGAGGCGACAACAAAAAAAGCAATGCCGATCGAAAACAGCCGTTTCAGGCCGTATCTGTCGCCGGCCGCACCGCCGACGAGAATGAGCGCCGAGAGGGCCAGCATGTAGGCGTTGTTGATCCATTGCGCATCGGTCAGGGTCGCGTCCAGGCTGCTGCGAATGGCCGGAATGGCGATGGAGACCACCGTGCCGTCGATGAAGCCCATCGCTGACGCCAGGATGGCGGCGACCAGCACGAAGCGCCGGCGGCGGCGCGGGCAGTAGTCCTGGAAGGCCGTATCGGCCGGATTGATATGGATCGTCGAGCTCATGACCGTTCTTGGTCGGCCAGATAGGCGTGAACACCGGATATGACCACGGATCCCTCCCCAACCGCAGACGCGACCCGCTTGATCGAGCCGGCACGAATGTCGCCAACGGCAAATACGCCGGCCATCGAGGTCGCGTACGGATTGCCCGCGCGTCCGGCAGCCGCACCGGTCAGCACGAATTGCCGGTCGTTCAGGTCGATCTGGCCGTCGAGCCACTCCGTATTCGGAGCCGCTCCGATCATAATGAACAGGGCCCGGGTTTGCAGCCGTGTTTCGTCGCCGCTGCGGCGATCGCGCAGAGCGAGCGTCTCGAGATGCCCATCGCCCGCCAGCGACGAAACTTCGTGATGGGTCCACAGCCGGATTCTGGGATCGCGCAGGATACGTTCCGACAGGTAGGACGACATGGTTGCGGCAAGCCCCTCTCCGCGCACCACGATATGCGTGCAGTTGGCGTGTCTGGAGAGAAACATCGCCGCCTGGCCGGCGGAATTGCCGCCACCGACGATGACGGCGTCGGTGTTGCGGCAGAAACGGGCCTCGAGCTCAGTGGCCGCATAGTAGACGCCGCTTCCCTCGAGCCGTTCGAGGTTTTCAAGCGGCAGACGACGGTACTGAACGCCGTTTGCCAGGATGACCGTACTGCTCCTCACGGTCGACCCGTCGTCCAGCAGTATCTCGAAAGAGGAATCCACGCGTCTCAGACCACTGGCGCGGCGCGGGGCGGTGATGCGAGCGCCGAATTTGACCGCCTGCACCTCGCCGCGAAAGGCCAGGTCGCCGCCTGATATTCCTTGGGGGAAACCCAGGTAGTTTTCGATCCGTGAAGAAGTTCCCGCCTGGCCGCCGATCGCCGTATCCTCGATAGCCACCACGGACAGCCCCTCCGACGCCGCATAGACGGATGCGGCGAGGCCGGCTGGCCCGGCACCGACCACGGCCACGTCGAAGACCGTGTTGGTGTCGGCAACAAGATCGAGACCCAGAGCCGCGGCCAGATCGCGGCGGCTTGGCCTTTCCAAAACACCGCTGCGGCCGGTCACCGCAATTGGCTCGCCTTCGGGAAGACCCCCCTCCGGCACGATCTCTTTGATTTGTTCGCACTCCGATCGATCGAGCCGTCGGTGCGGCAGGGCGTTTCGATTCGCAAACTCCAGCAGTTGCAAGGTGTGCGGGTCCGAGTAGGAGCCGACGATCGTAAGCCCGCCCTCACCCCATTGAGTGAGCAGGCGGCGCCGCGCCGAGAAGGCCGATATGATCACATCGGCCACCTCGGGCACTGTCGCTATCAGCTCGCGAAGGGATTGCTGCGGTACGACGATCGCCCGTCCGGCATCGTGACCGACGGCAGCCAGGAATGGCTTCTGGCCCATCAGCATGCCGAGTTCGCCGAGAAAGTTTCCGGCCTCGATCTGGACCACCACGCGATCACCGGCCCGGTCGACAATCCGAATTGATCCGTTTTCCACCAGAATGAAGTCATAGCTGTCATCACCGGTGTCGAAGAAAACGTCGCCGCCCTTAAAGTCGCGAGTCTCGCCGTGCGCCCGGACCAGCGACAGGAACTCCTCGCTGAGTTCCGGCCAGGCCTCCCGCTCCAGCTCCGTCGTCGGAATCGAGGTCCTGATGGGCGAGGTGGTATCTGACACGGCTTTCTCCTGGCTTCCCGCGTTTCGGTGAGTCATTTCATCATGTTGCGGCTGTCGGTTCGTGAACCGATTCAATGCGTGCCCGATAAGATGGAGGCCGAAACAGGCTGGACAAGCCCGTCATTTCAAAGGATTTTCGCAAAATCCGTCGGGCGAGGCCGCAACGGCGCCGATCGGCAGGCCATTCCGTGGCGATGACGACCAACAACGGACGCGGGTCTGACACCGATTGGCCTCCAAACGATCCGCCAGTATGGCCTCGCGGACACCGCGCACAAGCCTCAGCCCATGGGTAACAGCTAGGGGATGACCTGCGCACCCAGTACGGCGTAGTCGAATCCGTCCGCCCGACCACCCAGCTGCCGCGCAAGGAAGCGCTCAATGCGGCGAAACATCAGCATCTTCTGTTGCCACGACATGTTTGCCAGCGTGTGGCCCGCCCCGTCGATGAGCTCGTATTGGACGTCTTTGCCGGCCATTTGCAGCGCTTCAACCATGCGGTCGGACTGCTCGCGAATCACCCTTACATCGTTCGCGCCCTGAATGATCAGGAGCGGGTTGATCGCTCTGTCCGCATTGTAAAGGGGCGATCGTCTGCGGATTTCCTGCAGCTCTTCGGGGTCGTCGGGATCGCCGATATACTTGCGATACCAGTCCGGCCATCCGGTCCAATAAACCGGAACCTCCTGCAGCATGGTCGAGATGTCGCTGACCCCGTTGATGCTGACACCGGCGGCAAAAAGCTCCGGGTCTTGCGTCATCGCCGTCAGCGTCTTCAGACCGCCGAAACTGCCACCCATCACCGCAACCCGCTGCGGATCGGCGATCCCGCCGTCTACCGCCCATTGGCGCGCGTCGACGACATCCTGATGCATCTTTCTGCTCACCTCGCCGACCGCGGCCTCGCGAAAGGCCCGACCGTAACCGCTGCTGCCGCGATAATTGATATCGAGCACGGCATAACCCCGATTGGCGAGCCACAGCGCCAGTGCGTTGAACCCCCATGCGGATCGGGCAACCGGACCGCCGTGAATCAGCATCACCATGGGTGCGGGTTTGCTCACGCCCACAGGCCGGGTCAGATAGGCGGAGATTGTCAGACCGTCGCTCGCTTCGATTTCCACCGCTTCCATCGGGGAAAGAGCGGCTGCCCGTTTGGCGATCGGCGGCTCCTGGAGCAGTTCGACCGTGTTGGCGCTGTTGTCCACCAGATATTTCGTCCAGCCGCTGGTATCGTCCTCGACCTCCCAGATAGCCTTGGAAAAATCCCGGGTCGACGATACGAGATGAAGAGACGTACCAGGCGGCGCCCCGATCCGGTCGATCATGCGCTTGGTATCGCTATCGAAGAACACGATTTCCTGGCGCCCGGGATAGACAACCGCCATGATCGGATCACGCGTTTCCGGGTGAAGCGCCACCCAGCTCAGATCGACCTTGTTATGGGCAAAGACCACCTCTTCACCGCCGGTCTCGATGTCGCGGCGCACGAGCGCCCTCTTGTCGCGCCCGAGGTCGGACAAGCCGAGTACCCGGCCCTCTTCGTCAGGCTTTGCGAGGACATGAAACGAGTCCTCCATTCCACCCCGGACCATTTCGCGCCAGCCGTCAGGGTCTCTGATCTCGACCCGCCAGCGACTGTTGTCATCCAGTATTCTGCGCGCAAAAACGGTTCCATTCCGATCGAACGACCAGTTTACGCCCCTTTGCGTAACGAGGTCGAGTTCGACGGTATCGCCGGTATCGAGGTTGAGCCGGTAAAGGTCGAATCTGGTCCGGTCGCGACCATTGTGAGCGATCAGGATCTCCGGACCGCCATCCAACGGGATCTCCGCCAAATAGGCCTTGACGTCCTTACCGAAATCGTAGGTGCGCGGCTGCGCGTCCGCGCGGGTTACATCGACGGAGACGATCTGATCATTCTCCCAACCGTCCCGGTCGGCAAGATACAGCAAGTACCGACCGTCCGCTGACCAGGCGTACCAGCGGACCCTGTCGGGCGTTCGGAAAACGTTGGCGCCGTCACCGTTCAGATCGCGAACCCACAATGCCGGTTTCAGCCATTTGCTTTCCAGCCAGGCAATGCGCTTGCCGTCCGGCGACAAACGGAAACGCCATTGGGCGGAGGAATCGGCATAAAAGGCGCGGAGCGGCACCAGTTCGGGCAGATCGCCATCCGCCAGTGCCGGATGGGTCGCCGAAATTGGCCGATTGGCAAGAAAGACACCGGCCGCCGCTGCGCTCGCAACGAGCGCGACAACAAACAATGCTCTTCGAAACAACGCATTCTCTCCAGTCGGCGGGTCACGGTCCGTCCAGCGGGTAGCACGCGCTGGCGGCAATGCCTACCGCATATCTTTGTCGGAGCCCCGAGGCTACACCCGGTAATTCACCGCTTGATTCCCGCCTCTAGAGACCGCAATGTCCGGGCGATGCAATCGGACGGCACCATACATATCGGCGAATACGACTATGTCATTGTCGGTGCCGGCTCGGCCGGCTGCGTGCTCGCCAACCGGCTGAGTGCCGATCCGTCTATCCGGGTCCTGCTGCTCGAGGCAGGTGGTTCCGACAACCAGTTCTGGGTCCATGTGCCGGTCGGTTATCTCTATTGCATGGGCAATCCGAAAACCGACTGGTGTTTCAGGACCGAGCCGGAGCCCGGATTGAACGGGCGCGCGCTCAACTATCCCCGCGGCAAACTGCTTGGCGGCTGCTCATCGATCAATGGCATGATCTATATGCGCGGCCAGGCGGGGGACTACGACCAATGGCGCCAGATGGGCAATACCGGATGGGGCTGGGCGGAGGTGCTGCCTTACTTCAAGAAATCGGAACACCACTACGGGCCGGCTGACGCCCATCATGGCGTCGCGGGCGAGATGCGGGTGGAAGAGCAACGATTGCGATGGCCAATCCTCGAAGCCGTCCGCGATGCGGCGGAGGAAATCGGTGTCGGCAGGACGAACGATTTCAACAACGGCGACAACGAGGGGTCCGGCTATTTTCCCGTCACCCAGAAGAAGGGCGTGCGCTGGAACGCCCGCAAGGCTTTCCTCGATCCGATCAAATCGCGCGAAAACCTGCGAATCGAGACTCACGCCCAAGCGGAGCGCCTGGAACTCGACGGCACCCGCGTCACCGGACTGCGATTCCGTCAGAACGATGCTTCGAAACAGGTAACCTGCCGCAACGAGGTCATCCTCACAGCAGGTGCAATCGGATCGCCGCAGTTGCTCGAGTTGTCGGGTATCGGGCCGGCGGACCTCCTGAAGGACCTCGGCGTGCCTGTCGTCCACGACCTGCCGGGGGTCGGCGAGAACCTGCAGGACCACCTTCAGATCCGCACCATCTTCCGTATCACCGGTGCACGGACGCTGAACGACCAGTCGCGGGGCCTTGTCGGCAAAGTGCGCATCGCGGCGGAATACGCCCTCAACCGGTCCGGTCCGATGTCGATGGCGCCTTCTCAGCTCGGCATATTCGCCCGCTCCGACCCGTCTTTCGAAACCGCCAACATCGAATACCATGTCCAGCCGCTGTCGCTCGATGCCTTCGGTGAACCCTTACACCCCTTCCCGGCAATCACCGTCTCGGTCTGCAATCTGCGGCCGGAAAGCCGCGGCACCTGCCACATCAGAACCGCCGATTTTCGCGATGCGCCAGCGATCAGGCCAAACTACCTGTCGACCCCCACCGACCGGCAGGTGGCGGCCGACTCCATCCGTCATGCACGACGGCTGATGGCAACGAAGCGTATGGCGGAGTTTACACCCGAGGAGATCAAGCCTGGTACCGATATCACCTCGGACGAAGATCTGGCGCAAGCCGCCGGTGATATTGCCACCACCATCTTCCATCCGGTCGGCACGGCCCGCATGGGTTCGGACGATCGGGCTGTCGTCGACGAACGGTTGAAGGTGCGCGGCCTCGACGGGCTGCGCGTGGCCGACGCCTCGATCATGCCGACCATCGTGTCGGGCAACACCCACGCGCCGGTGACCATGATCGCCGAAAAAGCCGCCGTGTTTGTGATAGAAGACCATCCGTAGGCTCTGGTATCGACAGTCAGGCCGGCTCAAGCCAGGGCGGCGCGGATCATCCTCTGACAGCGGGCGGCCATGAAATCGATGAACAGCCGCAGCTTCGGATCCTGGAAGTCCTTGTGCGGGAAAATCACCGCGAGCTTGGCCGGCACTGGCGGCGTGTCCGACAGCACCGGTGTCAAAAGGCCGGAGTTGATGTAGCCCTGCACCTCGAAGCGCGGCTTGTTGACGATGCCGTGGCCGGCCAACGCCCACTCCAGCAGCACATCGCCGTCGTCGGAATCGAAAACGCCGCTCACTTCGACCTTGCGCACACCGTCTTCCGTCTGCAGCGACCAGATGTATTCGTTGGAACCGGGAAAGCGCAGAAGCAGGCAGTTGTGACCGTTCTTGAGCAGATCGTCGATCGTCTCCGGCCTGCCGGCCTTACGAATATATTCGGGTGAAGCGCACAGCACGCGTTCGCAATCCATGATGCCACGCATTCGCAGGCTGGAATCCTCGATGACGCCCAGGCGGAAAGCCAGATCGATGCTCTCCTTGAGAATATCGACATTGTGGTCGGACAACCTCAGGCGGACCTCGATCTCCGGATACTGGCTGTGGAACTCGGGAATTCCCGAGGCGATGTAGCGGCGCCCGAAGCCAAGCGGTGCGGTCACCCGGATCGTGCCTTTCGGGCGTCCGGAGACGGAGGCTATGGACGCTTCGGCATCCTCGACCGCCTGCATGATTCGCCCTGCCCCACGATAAAAGATCTTGCCCTGTTCGGTCGGCGTCAGTTGGCGCGTGGTGCGGTTGAACAGGCGCACGCCGAGATACTTCTCCAGTTCCTTGACGCGGTTGCTGGCGACAGCCGGCGAAATCCGCAAATCACGTCCCGCTGCGGAGAGATTGCCCAGTTCCACCACCCGCAGAAACACCTTGATATTTTCAAAGTAGGACATGGTGGACAGCATATGATTATTTAGATTTTTTTGAAAGTCATGCCGACACTTATGGCTTTCACAAACGATCGCGACCTTCCAGAATGCCTGTCGAACTCTCAGGGGAAATCGCCATGTACGACTTTGCCGTGGCCTGGGACTGGCTATCTTTCGCGGCGCGCTGGCTGCATGTCATCACCGCCATAGCCTGGATCGGGTCGTCGTTCTATTTCATCGCCCTGGATCTCGGGCTGCAGAAACGGCCGGGCCTGCCTGAAGGCGTCAGCGGCGAGGAGTGGCAGGTGCATGGCGGCGGTTTCTACCACATCCAGAAATACCTGGTGGCGCCGGCACAGATGCCGGATCACCTGACGTGGTTCAAATGGGAATCCTACGCGACATGGCTGTCCGGCTTCGCGTTGCTGGTCATTGTCTACTATTTCGGTGCCGATCTCTACCTGATCGATCCCTCGGTACTGGATATCCCGGTGTGGGTCGGAATCCTGATCTCCATCGGATCGCTGGCACTCGGATGGCTGGCATACGACCTGATCTGCCGCGCCTTCGTCGGGCGCAGCGACACGCTGCTCATGGTGCTGCTCTATATCGTGCTGGTGATCATGGCCTGGGGTTACACCCATGTCTTTACCGGGCGGGCGGCGCTGCTGCATCTTGGTGCCTTCACCGCGACGATCATGACCGCCAACGTATTCATGATCATCATTCCGAATCAGAAAGTGGTGGTCGATGATCTGATCAACGGCCGCACGCCGGATCCCAAATACGGGGTCATCGCCAAGCAGCGCTCGACCCACAATAACTACCTGACGCTGCCGGTGATCTTCCTGATGCTGTCCAACCACTATCCGCTGGCCTTCGCCACGCAGTATAACTGGGTGATCGCGTCGCTGGTGTTCCTGATGGGCGTGACGATCCGGCACTGGTTCAACACGCGCCATGCGCGCAAGGGCAACCCGACCTGGACCTGGCTTGCCACGGCGATCCTGTTTATCATTATCATGTGGCTCTCGACGGTGCCGAAGGTTCTGTCAGGCGGCGATGAAGACACCGCAGCCGCCGTGCAACCGGCCTTCGAACGGTTCGTGGCCGACAGCCACTTCGCCGCGGCACGCGAAGTGGTCATTTCGCGGTGTTCCATGTGCCATGCGCAGGAACCCGTGTGGGACGGCATGATCGTTGCCCCGAAGGGCGTTTTGCTCGAGAACGACGCTGAAATCGCCGCGCAGGCACGCGACATCTATCTGCAGGCCGGCCGCAGCCACGCCATGCCACCGGCGAACATCACGCAGATGGAAGCGCAGGAAAGGCGGCTGCTGGTGGCCTGGTTCGAGAGCGCTGTTTACGGCGAGACGGAGCAGGAACAGTGAGCCAAAGACTGATCCGCGGGCGTATCCTGTCGTTTCTGGAGGCGCCGGCCGACATCGACGACCATGGTGCTTACCGCTATGTCGAGGACGGCGCGGTGCTGGTGGAGAACGGCGTCATCACCGCCTCCGGCGATTATGGCGAGATCCGCGCTCAATCCGATCCCGACGTCACCGTAGCCGATCACCGGCCGCACCTTATCTGCTCCGGCTTCATCGATCCGCACATCCATTTTCCCCAGATGCAGGTGATCGGGTCCTACGCGGCGGCGCTGCTCGAATGGCTCAATACCTACACCTTTGTCGAAGAGCAGCGTTTCGGTGATCCCGCCCATGCGAAACGCATCGCCATAGCGTTCTTTGACGAAATGGTCCGTCACGGGACCACGACGGCAGTCGCCTATTGCTCGGTCCACAAGCAGTCGGCCGATGCCTTTTTCGCGGAAAGCCACCGCCGCAACATGCGGATGGTCGGCGGCAAGGTGATGATGGATCGCAATGCGCCACCGGCGCTCTGCGATACGCCGCAGACGGGTTACGACGACACCAAGGCGATCATCGCGGACTGGCACGGCAAGGGACGCCAGCATGTCGCCATCACGCCGCGTTTCGCCATCACCTCCTCACATGAACAGATGGAAATGGCGGCGACGCTGATGCGCGAGCACCCCGACCTGCATATGCAGACGCACCTGTCGGAGAATCACGCGGAGATCGCCTTCACCAAGGAACTGTTCCCGTGGAGCGATGACTATACGCACGTTTACGAGCGCTACGGGATGCTTGGCCCGAAAAGCCTGTTCGGCCACTCCATCCACCTGAGCGAACGCGAAGCGGACGTGATGGCCGAGAGCGGCTCGGTCGCGGTGTTCTGTCCGACCTCCAACCTGTTCCTGGGCAGCGGTCTGTTCGGCCTAAAGACGCTCGACGCGCGCGAAAAGCCGGTGCGAATCGCCATTGCCACCGATGTCGGCGGCGGTACCAACTATTCGATGCTGCGCACCGTCGACGAAGGGTACAAAGTACTGCAGTTGCAGGGCCAGCGCATGAATCCGCTGGAGAGCTTTTACCGTATCACCCTGGGCAACGCCCGCGCCCTGTCGCTGGAAAACCGGATCGGCTCACTCGAACCCGGACGCGATGCCGATATCATCGTGCTCGACGCCCATGCCACGCCGGCCATGGCATTGCGCATGGAGACAATCCACCGGCTCAGCGAGGAACTGTTCCTCCTGCAAACGCTGGGGGACGATCGGGCGATCGTCGAGACCTACATTGCCGGCGAACCTGCGAAAACCGTTCTTCAAGCAGCGCCTGGCGACAGTCGAGCCTAATCGGACACCGGATCGCTTGCGATCGCGCGGGCGAGAGCGCCCGAGACGGCGGTGTTCAGCGCTTCGATGGTCTGGTTGTCGACCACTTCACGGCGGTCCGCGACGGGTATGTCCAGCGGTGCACAGGTCAGAATATCGTGTTTGCTGACCTTTTCGCCCGTTTGTTCCCGCACAACCCTGGATGCCCTTGTTAAAACCCGGTTGACCTTCGGGCTCTCCGACTGTGAAAAAACCCGGCCGACGGGCACTGCAGACATGGTCAGTTCGTGATCGTTGGTTCGGCTGCCGGTCAGGTCCAGATCCGCATCGATGGTGCCGGATCCGACTTCGATGCCGGTAATCGTCGGATTGCCGTCACCATCGATCGCGATGGTAAACTCCAGACCGAAATCGATGGCATTGGGGCAGATGTTTCGTTGCGTCGCGTCCCCGGCAACCCGCGTCAACCAGTCGCCTGCTCCGGTTCTTCCGGTCAACAGGGATTCGGTCCTTACCGGCGGCACCTCGCCGGGGCAGGTCCGCTCGACCAAATCGATGAGATAAGCGCTGTAGCCAAAGGTTCCAACGCTGTTGAACTCCCTGGTCGGTCCGGTCGACAGCGTCAGTCCCAGGGTTTGTGCCGAAATAGGCACCGATACGGCCACTTCGCCGGTGCCCGCACTGGTGTTGTAGGTTTCGAGATTGATGACGATGGTCGCTGCCCAGCCAAGCAGCCAGTAATGGTGCCGAATGTTGTTAAGGAGCGATCCCTGGATCTCGCATTCGATGTTATCGACGATTTCTCGGACGTTGATGTTTCGGCCACCGGGCAATTCCGGAAAGGCCACGCATCCCTGCATGGCAAGCGCGGCACCCAGTATGGAAGTGGCTATCGTTCGGCTGACCATACCCCCGATCCGCTGCCTGGACATGGGGAAGATCTACCTCAGATCGACGGGTGTGACCATGAACGGTGCCGCCCTGCGGTCCAGGAAAACGGATAATCCACCGGTTTTTAGAACATCGGAGACATTGCCGCGGGCGGCGGCCGGATGGCTCAACTTCCGCGGTAGGTGGCGTAGCCGAAGGGCGAGATCAGCAGCGGAACATGGTAATGCGCCGCGGCATCGGCGATGGCGAAGCGGATCGGTATCACATCCAGGAACGGCGGTTCGGTGAGCTTAGCGCCGGTGCGTCGCAGATAGTCGCCGGCGTGGAAGATCAACTCGAATTCGCCGACATGCATCTGTGCACCCTCCAGCAACGGTGCATCGACTCGTCCATCCTCGTTGGTCACGACCGTTTTAACCGCGCGCCGGGCATCACCCTCCAGCGCCACGAGGTCTATCTCGAGGCCGGCCGCCGGTTGGCCAAGTGCGGTGTCCAGAATATGCGTGGTCAGTCGTCCCTCATCGACGCTCATATCATCCTCCATAGTGCGCAACCGGTCGCCGAGTTTGACGCTTTTACATCGCGTCGTCCTTCGGCAAGACGGCATTCAAAAAGATTGCCAGAAAGGTCGCCGGCATTATGCCGGTCTGCAGCAGCACGCGCGGCGCCTGGCTCAGATGTTGCAGGGAGTCGGGCATCAGTTTCAGGCCCAGACCGACCGACAGCGAAACGGCAAACACCGTCATGTTGCGTCATTGCCCCTGCACGACGGGTAGCCGGGCGCCTACGGGGCTGGCACCAACCGTTTGCAGCAGGGTCGTGACACCGGAAAACACCATGGCCATCCGGATCATGTAGATCATGGCGCTCGAGCCGGCTGCGCCGTAACCGAAGCCGGCCGCCGTCGCCAGCACAATCGCCGGCATCAGATTCGGCACGAACATGGCCAGCACATGCTGAATGCCCAGCGGGACGGCAACCGACAGCGGCGGTATGTAATCCGGATCCTTGAGGTCGCGGTGCGCGTCTGCCGGTTCGCGCAATGCGGCCCCCCATGGCTCGTGGCGGGGCGGTGGTCACGTCCATCCCTCCCTATCGATCCTGTAGGGATGCGCATAGGTGCGTTCTTCGAGATTGTCGCCGGGTCCGCCGCGATCGATGACCAGGAAATCACAGACCGTATCGAGCGCGATCAGCGGGTGATGCCAGACATTGGCGCGGTAGTTGACCCCTTGCGTGCCGGAAACCAGGAATGCCAGCGGTTCGCCCGGTATGCCACCGGCATCCTCGGCCACGACCACCAGCCAGGGCCGCTGCGACAGCGGATAGAAAGCCTGGCTGCCGAGCGGATGGCGCTCCATCATACCGACCGTATAGGGAAACTGCCGCGGCTGGCCGCGAAACAGGTTGATGATCACCGAGCCGGCCGGATCGACCCGCGCCGTGCCCAGCGCATGAAAGCGTTGCGTGGTGCCGTTGTTGATCATCCGGACTTCGGCACCATCGGTCTCCAGCACTTCGCCGAAGGGCGCAAAAGCCTGTCGCGACAGCGGCCGCACTTTCAGTAATCGAGTCATTGTCCCGCTCCCGTCAGGGCAGAAGCGCCTCCAGCCGCAGCCTGGCGATTTTTTCCACTTGCGCGCATGCCGTCGAGAATTCTTCGTCAGGGCTGTTGGCAATCCGACTGCGGAAGGACGCCAGAATACCGTGCTTGTCCAGTCCCTTCACCGCAATGATGAAGGGGAAGCCGAAATGTTTGGTGTAGTAGGCGTTGAGCCGGGAGAACTCGGCATGCTCCTCGGCACTCAGGCGGTCGAGCCCTGCGCCGGCCTGCTCCTGTTTCGAGTCCGCCGTCAGTTCGCCCGCAATCGCCAGTCTTCCGGCGAGATCCGGATGCGCCTTCAGCACGGCCAGCTTGTCGTCCCGGGAAGCGCCGCGGAACGCCTCGCACATCGCCGCGTGCACGGCCGACGCGGTCAGCGGTTCCGACACTGCGCCCGAGTCGAACGCCCGTTCGGCGACCCAGTGCGAGTGTTCGAACACGCCGCCGCACTGCTTCAGGAAAGCCCTTCGGTCGGCCATTTCACAGACCCTCCGGGGCGGGATGATGGTCCCGCCAGTGGCGGGCGATGTCGATGCGGCGCGCCACCCAGGCATCGTCATGCGAGCCCACATAGTCGAGGAACCTGGCCAGCGACGCGGCACGACCCGGTCGACCGACAAGACGGCAATGCAGACCGATCGACATCATCTTGGGCGCACCCGCCGCGCCCTCGGCCCGCAGCACATCGAAAGAATCCTTCAGGTAGGCAAAAAACTGGTCACCGGAATTGAAGCCCTGCGGCGTGGCAAAGCGCATGTCGTTGGCATCCAGCGTGTAGGGAATGATCAGGTGCGGACCGTCATGCCCCGGCACCCAATAGGGCAGATCGTCGGCATAGGAATCGGAGGTGTAGACAAAACCGCCCTCCTCGATCGACAGGTCCACAGAGTGCACGGAGGACCGACCCGTATACCAGCCGAGTGGCCGTTCGCCGGTGACGTCGGTGTGGATACGGATCGCCTCGTTCATGTGCTCACGTTCCTCGTCGCGACTGAATTCGCGGTACTCGATCCAGCGCAATCCGTGCGAGGCGATCTCCCAATCGGCCTCCTTCATGGCCGCCACCGCCTGCGGATTGCGCTGCAGGGCCATGGCCACGCCGTAAACGGTCACCGGCATGTTGCGGCTTGTGAACAGCCGCCACAGCCGCCAGAAGCCGGCTCGCGAGCCGTATTCGTAAATCGATTCCATATTCATGTGCCGTTGGCCGGCCCACGGCTGGGCCCCGACGATTTCCGACAGAAAGGCTTCGGAGGCGGGGTCCCCGTGCAGGATGCTGTTTTCGCCGCCTTCCTCATAGTTGATGACGAACTGGACAGCGACGTTTGCACCGCCGGGCCAATTCGGATTCGGTGTATCGCGACCGTAGCCGATCATGTCACGCGGATAGGTCGACAATTGCCTCAACTCCCTTTTTTCGTTTGATGGAAAACGTAGCACCGCCCCTCGAAAATCTCGACGGCCAAAACGCATTGCAATTCTTGAAACTGTTTCACGGCGCGCGCCATCGGCTCCGAACCGAACCGCGCTGCTCACAGTCCACTGGCCGAAGCCGAAACCGGCGGTTACCGTGTGCGTGGGATCCGATCCGCCGTACGGTGTCGCGGCGCCGAACGATCCCCGGAGACAAAGAACATCTATCTGGAGGCCGTGGCTGATGGCCCTCATCCAATACCTGTCGCGAATCCATTTCGATTTCGGTGCCGTCGGTGCTCTCGCCGACGAAATCGCCCGGCTGGGCATGCAGCGACCGTTGCTCGTGACCGATGCCGGGGTGGCGGCTGCCGGTCTGTTGCAGCGCGTGCTCGATGCCGCCGGCCCGGCCCGTCCGGTCACCTATGACGGCACCACCGAGAACCCCACCGAGGCTTCTCTCGACGCCTGCATGGAGATCTGGCAGGAGCAAGGATGCGACGGGGTGATCGCACTCGGCGGCGGATCGCCCATCGATCTGTCCAAGGCGGTCGCCCTGCTCGCCAGCCATGGCGGACGCTTCGCCGACTACGGGGTCAAAACAGGCGGTTCGGAAAAGATCGGCAAGGTGGCGCCGCAAATCGCCATACCCACCGCCGCTGGCACCGGCGCCGAAGTTGGCCGTGCCTGTGTCATGACCCTGCATGACGGACGCAAGACGGTGGCCGTCAATCTCAACATGGTGGCCGATACGGTGCTCTGCGATCCGGAGCTGACGCTCAGCCTGCCGCCGCGGCTGACGGCGGCGACCGGCATCGACGCGCTCAGTCACGGAATCGAGACGACGTTGAGCACCAGCGTCAATCCGCCGGCGGCGTCGATCGCCTTGGATTGCGTACGGCGTGCGTCCGCCTGGCTGCGCGTTGCCGTCGACGACGGTGCCAACCGTGCGGCCCGGTGGGAAATGATGATGGCAGCGCTCGAGGGTGGCATGGTGTTGCAGAAAGGTCTCGGCGGCGCCCATGCGATGGCCAATCCGCTGGGCGAAGCCGGGCACCACCACGGCACCCTGATCGGCATTCTTTTGCCGCACATCCTGCGGTTCAACCGCGAGGCGGCGGGCAATGAAATGACGGCGGTGGCCAACGCGATGGCGTTGGGTGGCCCGGACGCGGTCGCCGACGCGGTAGAATTGCTGGTGGCCGATATCGGGCTGCCCGGTCGACTTGGCGACCTCGGCGTTACCGCTGACGAACTGCCGGTGGTCGCCGACAAGGCGGCGGTCGACCATTTAAGCGCAACCAATCCACGCAAAGCCACGGCGGCCGATTATCTGGCACTGCTGCGGGCAGCGCTTTAGGCTCATTTCGGGACCGAGACAGTGACTGACCTTTCCGCCTTTCCGATCGTTCAGCGATGGCCGCCCAAGCATCCCGACCGGCTCCAGCTTTATTCGCTGGCAACGCCGAACGGCGCGAAAGTCTCGATCATGCTGGAAGAAACGGGGCTCGACTACGAGGCACACGCGATCGACTTCCGGGCAGGCGAAAATCGCAGCCCGGAATTCCTGTCACTGAACCCGAACGGCAAGATCCCGGCGATCATCGACCCCCATGGACCTGGCGATATGCCGTTAGGGCTGTTCGAGTCCGGCGCTATTCTGCTGTATCTGGCCGACAAGACCGGGCAGTTTCTGTCACCCGAAGCCGCGTTGCGCTGGCAGACGGTCCAGTGGGTTTTTTTCCAGATGGCAGGGATCGGCCCGACATTCGGGCAGGTCGGGTTTTTCAATAAGTTCGCCGGCAAGGAAATGACCGACAAGCGCCCGCTGAACCACTATGTGGGGGAGTCGAAACGGCTGCTTGGCATTCTGGAAAACCGGCTCAACGGCCGCGCCTGGATCATGGGCGAGGCCTATTCCATTGCCGACATGGCAACGATTGGCTGGGTGCAGAACCTGATCACCTACTATGAGGCACATAATCTGGTCGGGTTCGACAGTCTGCTGCACGTACCAAGGTGGCTGGACCGCACTCTCGCCCGTCCGGCCGTGCAGCGCGGACTCGCCATACCCTGACGCTACGCCCGAATGACCAACTCAAGCCTCGGCGCGCTCGGCATTTCCGACGCGGGCCAGCATCACACCGCCGAGGATCACCAGTGCCGCGCCCATGAATTCGAGCAGCCCCAGTTTCTGACCGAACATCACGGCGCCCAGCACCGCCGCGAAGGGAATGGCTGAATAGCCTATCGGCACCACCAGCAGGGCATCGCCGGCCCGAAAGGCTCGGATCCAGCAAAGCTGTCCGATCAGCGCTACCGGGCCCACCAGCAGCAGCCAGATCAGTCCATAGCCATCCACCCACTTCCACGCCCACAGGGCCGGGATGAAAAGCATTAACACCGCCAGAACGTTCACATAGGTCATGATGGCAATAGGACGCTCCCGACCTGAGAGCAGCTTGATGAAGAACAGTTCCGCGCCTGAGAGCACGGCACCGAACATTGCGAGGCCGAGGCCGAAAGCGGGCGCCCCGGCAACGCCCACGGACGCCTGGGATCGGGCAATCAACATCGCGCCGGCCAGGCAGATCACAGCGGCCAGCCAATGGAGCCAGTTGGCCCGTTCCTTGAGCAACACCACCGCCAGCAACATGGCGATGACGCCGTTCGTCAACATCACCGCCATGGCGTCCTCATAGGCGATGAACAACGGTGCGGATATGATGCAAAATTCACCGAACACGCCCGACATGGCACGCATCACGTGCAGGGATGGCTGCGGGCTTTTCAGCCCGGAGAATCCGCCGTTCCAGATCATCACGAACGTCACAATGACGATACCGGCGCCGAAATAGCGCATGAAGACGACCTGGATCGGATGGGCTTGCGAGCCGACGATCTTGGCGGACGCATAAACAAAGGTGAAAATCGCGGCTGCACCAAGTGACCAGCCGATGGCTTCCAATGTCGATCGATCCAATTGCAACGCCGCCCTACCCTCTATGCCGCGACCACGTTGACTTCCGGATAGGGAACAACGTTTTCACGACAACGATCAATCTGATACGCAATAACGCCAGAAAAAGTTTAGCGGACCTTAACGATGGCGTGCGTCACGCTTCGGCTTTGTCTGTTTTTGATGTTGAAACGAAAGCCAGAACGGCGCCGCCGGCTATGACAAGAGCAGCGCCGATCATCTCAAGCCCGCCGAGTTGCTGACGGAAGGCCACCGCACCCAGAATAGCCGCGAAGGGAATACTGGCGTAGCCGACCGGAACGACAAACAGCGCGTCGGCACACTGAAACGCCCGGATCCAGGCAAACTGGCCGATCAGCGCCACCGGGCCCAGCAGCACGAGCCAGACGAGCGCCCCACCATCGACCGGCTTCCACACCAACAAAGCCGGGACAAGGGTCATGAAAAACGCGAGGATGTTGACGTAAAGCATGATTCCGAGGGGAGCTTCCCGGTCCGACAACAGTTTGATGTAGAAGGTTTCGGTGCCTGACATCAGTGCCCCGAACAGAGCAAAACCGAGCCCGAACAAAGGCGCATCGAGCGCGCCGAATCCAGCGTCGGCCCGGGCGATCACCATGGCACCCGCAAGGCAGGTCATCGCCGCCAGCCAGTTGAGCGGACCGGCCCGCTCCTTCAGCAGAACCGCGGCGAGGATCATGGCGATGACCCCGTCTATGAGGCTGATCGCCGTCGCATCCTCGTAGGCAATGAACAGCGGTGCGGTGATAATGCAGAGTTCGCCGAGAACGCCACTTGTGGCGCGCATGACATGGACACCGGGTCGCGGGCTTTTCAGCGGCGTCAGCGAGCCATGACGCGCCAGGACGATCGCGACGATAACCACGGACGCGCCGCAGTAGCGCATGAAGACGATCTGGATCGGATCGGCGGCGCTGCCGATAATCTTGGCCGACGCAAACACCAGTGTGAATATGACGGCAGCCGTCAGGGCAAATCCGAGTGCTGCCAAAGTCGATCGGTCCACGCGCATGGTCGCTCCGCCGCCTGCTCCACGTCACTCCGAATCGGACCGACGCGTCGGTATGGACCGCGGAAACGTGCAGAGGCCCAGCGCCGCTGTCAATTGGCGATAGTTGCCCGTTTGGGCAAAGTTGCCATTATCCGGGACGTTCAAAAGACTAGCCTCAAGCCACCACAGGAGGACGATATGGCGGTTGAAATCGAAAGGGACGGCGATGTGTGGACGATCATCCACAACCGGCCGGAGGCACGCAATGCGGTGGACCCGGAGGCAGCCGACGCGCTGGTCGACGCATTCGAGGAATTCGACAACAGCGAAGCCAGGGTCGGTGTCTTTTGGGGTGCAGGTGGGGCATTCTGCGCCGGCTGGGACCTCAAATACGCTGCCAGCCTGGCGGATCCTCAGAAGTTTCAAAAAGACATTGTCGAGGGGCTCGCCTTTCCGGTCGGCGCCGCACCGGCGCCTCGTGGTCCCTTGGGACCGTCACGGCTGGAGCTGTCCAAACCGGTGATCGGCGCCATCGAAGGACCGGCGGTCGCCGGCGGCATGGAGCTCGCTCTGTGGTGCGATGTTCGGGTGATGGCCGAAACAGCCTATCTGGGCGTCTATTGCCGCCGCTGGGGCATTACCCTGATGGATGGCGGAACAGTCCGCCTGCCGCGCCTTGTGGGCCAGGGCAAGGCGCTGGAAATCGCCATGACCGGCCGCAAGGTTCCGGCTGAGGAGTGCTACCATATCGGCTTGTGCGAAAAGGTGGTGGCGACCGGGCAAGCCCGAGACGCGGCTGAGGCCATGGCGCGCGAGATCGCCCGGTTCCCACAGGAGGCGGTGCTCGCCGACCGCCGGTCTATTATCGAAACCCGCGGGCTGCTGGTGCGCGAGGCGCTGAAAGTCGAATGGGCGAACGGGCTTGATGCCATCCGCAAAGAGGGCACCGCCGGCGCTGCCCGGTTCAGCGGCGGCGCCGGGCGCCACGGTGATTTTTCGAATATCTGAACGCCATGACTGGCCGAGATTTCAGAGATATTGCCGGCGGGTCGCCCGGATCGCCGCGACCAGCGCCGCGCCGGCGACATCGATTGGGCCGCTGTTGTCGATCTCCAGGGCATCGTAGATCGACTTGTCGAGGGCGGCGCTGCGTTCCAGCCGCCGCAGGATATCCTCCCGGCTTTCGCGGCCGCGTTCGGCGAGGCGGCTGGCCAGCACCTCGCGGCGCGCCATGACGTTGATCGCTACAAAATGCGCATAGCGCGCCCGCAGCCGCGACAGGGCGGCACGGGATCCGTTGCAAACGGCCGTGTGGCCGGCGCGAATCCGTTCGTCGATCTCGGCCGGCAGACCATATTTCAGGCCGTGCGCCTCCCAGCGGAAGGCAAACCGGCCGGCGCGCTCCGCAGCGTCGAATTCCTCCATCGTCGTCGGGATGTGGTCTTCCGTCCTGCCGTCGGCCGGGCGGGTGATCACCCGCTGGACGAAGAACACGCTCTCCTCGTCGGCGAGAGCGCTGCGGGCGAACTTCAGCAACGTATCCTTGCCTGCCCCGCTGGGACCGACCACGGCGACGAACGCGCCGCCCTTGATGGGCAGCGACTTGCCGAGCAGGTCTATGGGATCACGCGCCAGCGCCATGAAAACAACTCAACTCTCTAAACGACGCGGCGACCTTCCCGCCAGACGGTGCGCACCACCGGGACGTGGTGATCGACGCATACCCGCACCAGATCGGCCCGCTGCCCGACGGCAATCTCGCCGCGATCGTCCAGCCCACCGGCGCGTGCCGGATTGCGGGTCACCAGGGAAATGGCATCAGGCAGGGTGATGCTGTCGACCATCTCGCTGAGGCTGAACGCCGACTGGATCAGGCTGAAGGGAATGTAGTCGGAGGACAAAATGTCGAGAAGATCGTTCTCGGCCAGTTCGCGCGCCGCCACATTGCCGGAATGGGATCCGCCGCGCATGATGTTGGGCGCGCCCATCAGAACCGCCATACCGGCTTCCCTGGAGGCTTCAGCGGCTTCGAAGGTGGTCGGAAATTCAGCCACCTTGATGCCCTGTTCGACGGCCTCGTTGACATGCTCGACGGTGGCGTCGTCATGGCTCGCCAAGACGATGGCGCGTTCCCGGCAGATGTCGGAAATCGCCTTGCGGTTATCCGGCGAGTTGGCTTCCGACTGGGCGATGCGCTTTTCGCAGAAGGCGCGGAATTCTTCGTCCGACATCTTCAGCTTGCCCTGGTAATAGACGCTGTAGGCGTCGAGATTGCGGAACTGCCTCTGGCCGGGTGCATGGTCCATCAGCGAGACAAGGCGCACGCGGTGATCGGCCGCGAGTATCCCGAAGTGGTCGATGCAATCGGGCGACGACACTTCGCATCGAAGATGCAGGAAGTGCTCGGCCCGCAGCCGGTCATTGCGCGACGCATCGTCGATCGCGTGGGCCAGGCTGTGCATATCCTCAAGAACCAGATCGCCATCGTTGTCCATGCCCACACGCAGCGCGTCAAAAACCGTTGTGATGCCGGACGTGCAGATCTGCGCATCGTGAGCAAGTACCGCGGCCAGCGGGTTCCAGCGCACTTTCGGTCGCGGCGCGTAATGGCTTTCCAGGTGATCGGTGTGCAGCTCGACGAGACCCGGGATGATATAGTTGCCATCCATGTCTTCACCGCCGGACGGCCGCGACGACGTGTCGACGTCGGCGATGACACCATCGCGGACCAGAACCGCGCCCTTCACCACCTCATCCGCCAGCACGAGGTTCGCATTCTTCAGTAGCAATTCGGACATGTCACACTTTCAATAACAGATGGCCCTTCAAGAACACCCGCCAACGGAGCCGTCAGGCGGAGCGCAGTTGTTCGACCGAGCCAAGCGGGTGCAGGGAGTGCACGTGGAACGGCGCGCCGTATTCCGCCTCAACAAACAGGGCAATATTGCGCACCTCGATCGGTTCGCTCAGGACCGGGTCGAAAAAGGTGTGCAACGCCTGCTCCACCCGGGCCGCGTCATCGTCATCGATTGGGCCGGTCAACGTCATGTGGAAGCGGAACTCGTCGAACACGTAAGGATACCCCCAACGGTGCAAATTTGCGAGTTGTTGAGGCGACAAATTTGCCGGATTGCGTCGTTCGATCTCCTCCTCGCTCAGCGGCGCCCGAAAGTGGTCGAACTCACGGGTCACACGCGCGGCCAGGTCGTCCAGATCCGGTACCGGGCTCGACGGCACGAGAGCGAAAAACGGACCGAGCCGGGAGACTTCCATGCGCGGGATTTCAAAGGCTTTGAATGCGCCGGAGAAGGTCATTAGGGTGTGTAGAAGGGGTTCTTCACGCTGACCCTCGGCCAGCCGAAACGGCGCCTTGAGGGTCCCGTGGAAACCGTAGCGCCGCGGCGCAGCGGTGTAGTAAGCGATTTCGGCGGAGTTCAATCCGGTGATCGCCGGCGCCTCGACCATTTCGTCGGTAAACGCATTGCGGCCGATCCAATTTGCCGCGACGCGGCTGACAGGATCGTTCAGCGGCGGTGCGAAATAGATGGCGTAACGCATGGGCTCATTCCTTCACCCGCATCTCCTTGGCAGGCCAAGGTTTTCGTTGGGTGGCATGCTCTATCTGATTTGCATGACAGTTTCATGCAAGTGCAGAGACAGTTCGATTACCGTTCTGAGCCGATTAGAGCAACGGGCGCACTCAAGTTGCCGCGTTGTCGCGACCCATCAGCCGGCTACGGATGGCATTGGAGATATTGTCGAAGATAAACACCGTGATGAGGATCAGGATCACCATATAGGCAACGTTCTCCCAGTCGGCATTCGTCCGCATGGCTTCCCAGAGCTTCAAGCCGATGCCGCCGGCGCCAACGGCACCGATGATGGTCGCTGAACGGGTATTCGACTCCCAGAAGTAGAGCGACTGGCTGGCGAACACCGGCAGCACCTGCGGAACCACGCCGTAGCGCTGCACCAGTACCGGGACCGCACCGACCGAACGGATTCCCTCACGCTGCTTGTCGTCGATATTCTCCAGCGCCTCGGAGTAAAGTTTGCCGAGCGTGCCGGTGTCGGTGAAGAAGATCGCGGATATCCCGGCCAGCGGTCCCGGGCCAAAGGCGCGTGTAAAGAACAGCGCCCAGATCAGCATGTCGACGCAGCGCAGGAAATCGAACGCGCGCTTGAGCACCTGGTTGAGCAACCGGTAAGGCGTGATGTTGCGGGCGGCCACGAACGACAGGGGAAAGGCCAGGAAAGTGGCGAACAGAGTGCCGACGAACGCCATGACGATGGTCTGCAGAAGCTTGATCCAGACGTCCGCGTGCTGCCACTCGGCGTTGTAGAGGAAGTTGTTCCAGGCCAGCGCCGCGTTCGACCGGTCGGGATCGAGCCGCTCACCGGAAAACATGAGGCCGACGACCTGCGACAGACTCCTGCCCCAAAAGGGTGAAGAGGTATCGAACCAGAAATTCTCCCAGCCCAGAAAGCGGTGGCGAACCTTCACCTCGTCGTTTTCGACCTCCATGGTCCCGGCAAAACCGAATCCCATCTGGATATCGCCGCCCTGCTGCCGTTGGGTCGCCCATTCGGGCAACGGTCCGCGCGCCGTGACCGACTGCTCCGGGACGACGTCGATCTCCAGGGTCTGCCCACCGTAGGTGACGTTCACCCGCCCTGGCAGGACCTCAGCCGTGGCGTTGCCGACCTGCAGGTCGACGCGGGTGACGACCGTCTCTTCGACGATGCGGGTCTCGGTGACCGGTTCCACCGTTTCCGCGACATCGGCCTCATCAAGACTGCTGGTGTCGGATGAAATGCCGCTGCCGCCCTCCTGAGTCCCCGGCGCCCCCTCCACCATGAAACTGTTGACGGTGGATCTGGAACTGGTCTCTGTACCCCGGCCGCCATCGACTTCGACCGTGACCTCGCGCTCCACCGTCTGCTCTGTCGGTTTCAGCCAATCAGGCTCGGGATTGGCCCCGAGGGGCGAGAAACGCGGGAACTCCACCCTGAGATAATCGCCGTCATATTCGATATCCGGGCGCGCCTCGTAGCTGATCCAGTCGGCCAGGTAGCTGCCGGCAATGCCCCAGTTGCCGTTGGAGAGGGTGGCGCCGATGCCGAACAGCATCCAGGCAAAGCCTAGATAGGCGACGACGGCGATGGCGATCAGCGGCGTGCGGGCCCGCTCCAGGAACGGCCGGTTGAAGACCGTCGGGTGACGGGCAACGATGTCCTCAACGGCTTCCGGCGACAGGGTGCTCATCCTCTAGTCTCCGGCGCCGAACGTGAACGCTTGATCGCCGACAATGCGCCTGCGCAGATAGGCGGACAACTGATCGACAGCGACAATGGTGCAAAACAGCAGGATGATGATCGCCAGCGTCTTGGCCTCGTGACCGCGGCTGATCGACAGGCGCAGCGACTCGCCGATCCCGCCGCCGCCGACGGCGCCGATAATGGTCGAGGCGCGCACATTGATTTCGAAGCGCAGCAGGCCGTAGGACAGGAAATTTGGCATCACCTGCGGCACCACGGCGAACCATACGCGTTCGACCCAGTTGCCGCCGGCGGCGCGCAGCCCTTCCTCAGCCCGCATGTCGACGTTCTCGACCACCTCGAAGAACATCTTGCCGAGCGCGCCAATCGTATGGATGGAAACGGCGATGATGGCAGGGATCGGTCCCAGCGACAAAATCGCCAGGAAGAAGCCGGCGATAACGATTTCCGGAAACGCCCGCAGCAGCTCCATGAAGCGGCGTACGAAGAACCGCAGCCAGCGGCGTGTCGTCAGGTTCTTGGCGGCCAGGAAACACAGCATAAAGCCGAAAAAGAAACCGATCAGCGTCGCCATCAGGGCGATGTTGATGGTCTCGATCATCTTGAAGACGTATTCCGGGATGTAGAAGCCGTCGGTGATGTAATAGCGGCCGTCGATGTAGTTGAACTTGAGGCTGCCGTCTTCATAGGGGCTCGGCCGGTCGAACATGGCGCGCCAGATCTCCCATCCGTCGCGCGGCATCAGATCACCGATGAAATCGAAAAAGTGCGGCAGGCGATCGAAGAACTTGCCGGCATTGGTGGCGTTGGCGAACCACAGCGAACCGGCGAGCGCAATCGCCAGCAGCAAGATGCAGCCCCACGTGTAGAGGCGTCGCTTGAAGGCAAGCTCTTCCCAGTGGCGCTCGATCAGGCGACCTTCCTGAGAGAGCCTTACCGGCGGGACGGCGGTGCTCATCGGTGCGGATCCATGCGGATGGGAAACGGCATCGCGGCCATGCAGCCGCGATGCCTGGGAATGCTGCTTAGCTGCCGATCTTCGCCTTACGCGCGGCGATGATCGTTTTGTAGAAGTTTTCGTCGACTTCGGTGAAACCCTTGTAGTCGCCGCCCTGGATGGCGCTGAAGCAGGACGGATCCTTCTCCGGCAGAGCCAGCATGAATTCCTTGAACTTCTGCTTCATGTCCGGGTCCATGCCAGAACGCACGACGATCGGTCCATTGGGGATTTGCGGCGACTGCCAGACCTGGACGAGATCGCCCATGTCGAGAATGCCCTTGTCGACCATCTTGCGCAGGTTGCCGGAAGTGTAGCCGTCGTCGAACTTACCGACGCCGGAGGACCAGGTGGTGCCGGCGTCGAAATTGCCCTTCACGACTTCCAGAACCAGGTTCTCGTGGCCGCCGCCGAAGCCGGTCTCGCCGAAATACTGCTCGATCGGCATGCCGACATCGCCCGGCAGCGAAACACTGGGAACCAGATAGCCGGAGGTCGAATCCGGATCGGCGAAGCCGAGCTTCTTGCCTTTCATGTCTTCCAGCGTCTTGATGCCGGAATCCTTGCGCGCCACCATGATGGCGTAGTAGCCGGTCGATCCGTCGGTCTGGATCGTCGTCAGGATCGGCTCGACGGCCTTCGGATCGGAAAGATAGACCTTGGCGTAGCCGGAAGCGCCGAGCTCGGCGTAATCCAGTGTGCCGCCGAGTAGTCCCTGAACGACGCCGTCATAGTCGGCGGCCGGGAACAACGACACCTTTTCGACACCGATGGCATCGGGAAGCAGTTCAACCATGCACTGGAAGTTGCGCAGGCGGTCGGCCTCGTTCTCACCGCCCAGGATACCGATGCGGAAGTCTTTCAGGTCTTCGGCATAGGCGGTCGCGGCCGACATGGCCACCACCGCGACCGTCGTCAGCAGTGTCTTTTTGAACATGGAAATCTCCTATCTTGTCCCTGTCAAAAATGTGTTGAGAGCCCTTGACGCGGGCAGACGATCTTGGCCGCCGCCGGCGTTACGTCGCCGGCACAAGCGTGCCTACCGATTCCGTGTCCTTGTCCTCGATGCTGGTCGAGGTGATGTCTTCCGAAAGCTCGTTTCCTTCGGCGCCGTAAATCATGCGAACCGCGTCGCGGGTGAGCTCGCGCACCGGACCGTCGAAGACGACCTTGCCGGAGGCCATGCCGATCACCCGCTCGCAGTAGTTGCGCGCCGTATCGAGCGTGTGCAGGTTGGTGATGACTGTCAGGCCCTCGTGCCGGTTGATATCGCTCAGCGAGTCCATCACCACCTTGGCGTTGAGCGGGTCGAGCGAGGCGATCGGCTCGTCGGCAAGCAGCATCTTCGGCTGCTGCATGAGCGCCCGGGCGATGGCCACACGCTGTTGCTGTCCGCCCGACAGCGTGCCGGCGCGCTGCAGTGCCGTCTGCGCAATGCCCAAGCGCTCCAGCGACGCGATGGCCATCGCCCGCTCGTCGCGTGAAAAGGAGCCGATCAGGTTGAGCATCGTCGAACGGTGGTTGAGCCTCCCTAAAAGCACATTGGTCAGAACATTGAGGCGGGGGACGAGATTGAACTGCTGAAAGATCATGGCACAATCGCGCTGCCAATCGCGCAACGCCGCACCGCTCAGTTCGGACACACGGACCTCGTTGAAGCGGATCAGACCGCCGCTCGGATCGATCAGCCGGTTGAGCATGCGCAAAAGGGTCGACTTGCCAGCTCCGGAGCGGCCGATCACGCCGACCATCTGTCCCTGTGGAATGGTCAGGGATACGTCTTTTACCGCGGCGAAATCGCCGAAACGGCGCGACACTTTCTCCAACTTCAGCATCGGCGATCCTACCCTGGAACGTTCACTGCCTGGGTGTCGTTAAGGCGTCAGCGTAACCGTCCAATGTCAGTTTTGTGTCGCTTGCATGACAATCCACATATCCGCTGCGGATAACACAAAAATGTAACGTAACCGCCTGAAAAATAGGCAAAAAAATGCTCTTGAACGGTGCCGGAAAACGGAACCGAGTCTTCTTCTTTTTCGCGCCGCACCGTGCGAATTCGCGACGACGGTCTCGGCCGTTATCTCGCCAACATCAGCCACTGCCTTGGCGATCGGGCGGTCCGGCCGGCGGATGGATCCGTGGTTGCCCGCGTCGTGCGTCAGGCGGCGTCCCGGGTGGCGCTGAAGGTCGTCACGTCGATCATCCGGTCAGCCACCTGTTCACGCACGTCCTGATCGTGGAATATGCCCAGCAGGGCAACGCCGGCGGCCTTCTTTTCACGGATCAAGTCGATCACCACGGCCCGGTTGGCGGCGTCGAGCGACGCGGTTGGCTCGTCGAGCAGCAGCACCGGGTGGGCGGTGATGAAGCCGCGCGCGATGTTGACGCGCTGCTGTTCGCCGCCCGAGAAGGTGGCCGGCGGCAGTGACCAAAGCTTCTCCGGCAAGTTGAGCCGATCAAGCAGAGCCGCCGCACGATCGCGAGCCACATCCGGCGTCTCGCCTTGTGCCTGCAACGGCTCGGCAACGACATCGACCGCGGCGACTCGCGGAACCGTGCGCAGAAACTGGCTGACATAGCCAACGACCTCGCGTCGGAACCGAAGGATGGTGCGCGGATCGGCGTCTGCCAGATCGACGGTCGTCCCGTTATGGGTTACCAGAATCTGCCCCTCGTCGACCGAATAATTGCCGTACAGCATCTTCAGGATCGAGCTCTTACCGATCCCGGAAGGGCCGCCAAGGACGGCGCATTCGCCGGCGGCCACCGAGAACGTGACATGGGCGACAACCGGCAGCCGGATGCCGTCCCGCAAATGCATGGTGAAGCTCTTGGCGACCTGGGAGACGACGAGCGGAGTAGGCATGATCAGACCTGCAGAATCGAGGAGACGAGGAGTTGGGTGTAGGGTTCACGCGGATCGTCGAGCACCCGGTCTGTCAGTCCGTGCTCGACCACCCAACCATCCTTCATCACCATCATGCGATGCGAAAGAAGGCGGGCAACCGCCAGGTCGTGGGTGACGACGATCGCCGCAAGACCGAGATCGTTGACGAGACCGCGCATCAGGTCGAGCAGGCGCGCCTGGACGGAGACGTCGAGACCCCCGGTCGGTTCATCCATGAAAACCAAGCGTGGGCCGGTCACCAGGTTGCGGGCGATCTGCAGGCGCTGGCGCATACCGCCGGAGAAAGCCCGCGGCTGGTCGTCGATGCGATCGGTATCGATCTCCACCCGGGTCAGCCAATCGGATGCGGCGCCGCGGATGCGGCCGTAATGGCGCTCGCCGATCGCCATCAGCCGTTCGCCGACATTGGCGCCGGCCGACACGGTCATCCGCAACCCGTCCGCCGGATTCTGGTGCACGAATCCCCAATCGGTGCGCATCAGGAAGCGACGCTCCGCCTCACCTAACCCGTAGAGGTTACGGAAGCCGCCGTCACGCATGCGGTATTCGACGGTCCCCGATGTCGGCATCATGCGGGTCGAGATGCAGTTGAGCAGCGTCGTCTTGCCGGAGCCCGATTCGCCGACCACGGCGAGCACCTCGCCAGGCCACAGCTCGAAGGACACATCGCGGCATCCGACCCGGGTGCCGTAGAACTTGGTCACGCCGCCGACGCGCAACAGAGGTTGGTCGCTCATTGCACGTTCTCCCGGCTATTATCGGAGGGCCGGCCGGTATGGCCCGCTTCGCGGCGCTTCTCGCAGAAGTCCGTGTCGGAACAGACAAACATCCGACCGCCCTTGTCGTCGAGCACGACCTCGTCGAGATAGACGCCGTTGGCGCCGCACAGCGCGCACGGCTCGTCGAAACTCTGCACCTCGAAGGGATGATCCTCGAAGTCGAGACTGACCACGTCGGTATAGGGCGGCACCGCGTAGATGCGCTTTTCGCGACCCGCCCCAAACAGCTGCAGCGCCTCCGACATGTGCATTTTGGGGTTGTCGAATTTCGGTGTCGGCGACGGATCCATGACATAACGGCCCTTGACCTTCACCGGATAGGCATAGGTGGTGGCGATCCGCCCGTTACGGGCAATGTCCTCATAGAGCTTGACGTGCATCAGCCCGTATTCCTCGAGGGCGTGCATCTTGCGCGTCTCGGTCTCCCGCGGTTCGAGAAACCGCAACGGTTCCGGGATCGGTACCTGATAAACGAGCACCTGGCCCGCCGTGAGTGTCTCCTCCGGAATCCGGTGACGGGTCTGGATGATCGTCGCTTCCGCGGTCTGGGTGGTGACCGCAACCTTGGCGACTTTCTGAAAGAAGGCGCGGATGGAAACCGCGTTGGTGGTGTCGTCGGCGCCCTGATCGATGACCTTCAACGTGTCCTCAGGCCCGATGACCGATGCCGTCAGTTGCACCCCGCCGGTGCCCCACCCATAGGGCATCGGCATTTCGCGGCTGGCAAACGGCACCTGATATCCAGGAATGGCGATCGCCTTGAGGATCGCCCGACGGATCATCCGTTTTGTCTGTTCGTCCAGATAGGCGAAATTATACGTCGCCAGGGTCGCGTGCGCTGTCATTCGGCGGCCTCCAGCGTATCGTCATTGTCGGCTTTCTGCGCATCCTCGAATTCCCTGCGCATGGTGCGCACGAGATCGAGTTCGGCCTGGAAATCCACGTAATGCGGCAGTTTCAGGTGTTCGACGAAGCCGGTTGCCTGAACGTTGTCGGAATGGGAAATGACAAATTCCTCATCTTGAGCCGGCGCAATGATGTCTTCACCGAGTTCAGTGGCGCGCAGCGACCGGTCGACCAGCGCCATCGCCATGGCCTTGCGCTCGCTCTGGCCGAACACCAGACCGTAGCCGCGGGTGAATTGCGGCGGCGATTTGGCCGATCCCTTGAACTGGTTGACCATCTGGCACTCGGTTACCCGGATGCGGCCGATCGGAACCGCAAAGCCAAGCTCCGGAATATCGAGCTCGATCTCGACCAGGCCGATGCGTATTTCGCCGGCAAAGGGATGGCTGCGGCCGTAACCACGCTGCGTCGAATAGCCCAGCGCCAGCAGAAATCCCTCGTCGCCGCGCGACAGGGCCTGCAGCCGCACGTCGCGAGCCATCGGGAACTCCAGCGGCTCACGGGTGAGATCGCCGGTCACATGATCGTCCGGCAACTCGCCGTCACCCTCGATGAGGCCCTCATGGGCGAGGATCTCGGAAACCCGCGGCGTACGCCCCTCCTCCGCATCGCGCTGCTCCGGTGCATCGACCGTGGTGTCGGCCATCAGGTCGGGATCAAGCAGGCGATGGGTGTAGTCGAAGGTCGGTCCCAGAACCTGGCCACCGGGCAAATCCTTATAGGTGGCCGAGATGCGGCGTTCGATCAGCATGGCGCCGGTATCGATGGGTTCTGAATGACCGAACCGCGGCAGCGTCGTGCGGTAGGCGCGCAACAGGAAAATCGCTTCGATCATGTCGCCGCGCGCCTGCTTGAAAGCCAGCGCCGCCAGTTCGCGATCGTATAGCGAGCCCTCGCTCATCACCCGGTCGACGGCCAGACCAAGCTGTTCGACAATCTGTTCGAGCTGCAGGGCGGGTACCGCGCGATCGCCGCGCCGCCGGTCGGCGAGCAGCCGATGCGCATTGCGGATGGCGGTCTCGCCGCCCTTGACTGCTACGTACATGCCGCCTTCTCCAGCTCCGTCTCGGCTTTCACCACCGTGGTGCGCGGCAGGCCGACGATGCCCTCGCGCGCCGCCAGAATGACGTCGACGCCACGCGGAAAACGCTCCCTGTTGGCGTCCCATTGCTCGACGAAATGGGCCGGAAGACCGACCGGCGCGATACGCGCGGCATCCCTGATGCCCGGACCCGTCAACTGCAGCGCGGGACCTCTCTTCAAGCGGTCGATCTGCAGGATCAGTGTGGTCGAGCGATCCGGGTATTCCTGGGTGCCCTGAGAAAACGCTTCAAGGGACGGCAGCACAGCCGGGTTGGCCACGATGGCGAAATGCGCATCGATCGGCTGAGCGATCAGCGGTGCACCGGTATGGAAGGCAAGCCAGCCGGTTACCGCCTCTTCGCGTGCCAATTGCGGATCGAGCCAGATCCGCGTGTCGTGATCGAAAAGGGTCGCGGCGATTGCGCCGACATGCGCCGCTAACGGCGGCGGCGGGTCGGTAACGTCACCGATCGCCTGAATGGTTCCGGGCCGTGCCAGGGCATCCATGACCCGGCGAAAGACCGCCTGGGAGTCGAATACCGGATCGGCCAGGCCGCCTCGATAGACCGCGCTGTCGGATAAGGCTTGATCCGGCATCAATCCTCTCCCCTGACCATGGTGAAGAAGTCGACACGGGTGGCGGCCGTCTCGTCCCGGCGATCGCGATCTTCCGCCTCGAGGCGCCGGCGAATGGGTGCCAGGATCGAGTCTTCCACGATATCGCGCAGCGACTCGTCTTGCCACAGCGCGTCGATGATCGCCGCGTGGCGGACTTTTTCCCTGTCGGTTCCGAGCGCCTGGCCATGGCCCACCGCGCCCGTGGACAGCTCGACCGTCGCTCGGGTTACGGTCGCTTCACCCATGTTGAACGGCGCACCGCCGCCGCCTATGCGGCCACGAATCATCACCAGTCCGGTCTCCGGCCCGCGCAGCATGCGGACCTCAGGCCTGTCTTGCCAGTTGGTCCATGCCGCTTCGAGCTCCGAGGCCCGGGCTACGGCCAAAACCGCCATGGCCGCACGACGCGCCGCCTGCTCCGCGGTCAGCGACGCCGCTTCGCCTGTCGTATCCATCAATCGATTCCTCATTTGTCTATTCATCTAGACAACTATACAATTTGAAAATACTCGTATTTGAAGTTAGTGACAAGCGTATGACGGGGTCGATGGCATGAGTCCTGTGGAACGCCACAGCGGAATCGCTTTATGGCGGCAAATCGCCGACCAGATTCGTATGGCGATCAGCACCGGCGAGTTCGACGGAAGCGACACGCTGCCTGGCGAGGTCTCGCTGGCGAAGCGGTTTGACGTCAATCGACATACCGTGCGCAGCGCCATCGCCGCGCTCACCCGCGAGGGCGTACTGCGGGTCGAACAGGGTCGCGGCACTTTCATTGCTCACCGCACACGGCTGCGTTATCCGGTGGGCCGGCGCACGCGTTTCTCCGAAGGCTTTGCGCATCAGATCCGCGAGCGCGGCGGCATCATGAAATCACACCGCCTCGAGGCGGCGTCACTGCCCGTCGCGCAAGCCCTACGCCTTGACCACGGGGCGATGGTGGTGCGCATCGAGAGCATCGGTACGGCCGACGGCGTTCCGATTTCCGGTTCGACCAGTTGGTTCGACGCCAACCGCTTTCCCGATATTGGCGAACGTTTCGACGGGTACAGATCCGTCACCGCCTGCCTCAAGTCCTATGGGATCGACGACTACGTGCGTATCTCGACCCGCATCTCGGCCCAGCATGCGAGCCGCGACATGCTCGACGACCTGCAGCTGTCACCCGGCGCCATCGTACTGGTAACCGAGGCTGTCAACGCGACACTCGACGGCACACCGCTGCAGTATTCCAAAACCCATTTTTCCGCCGATCGGGTGGAAATTGACATCGATCACAGCGCTGGTCAGTTCGGGGATTAGCGCCGGATGCCGACTACGGCTGTCCCAGATCCTTTCATGGCCAGCCGACTGGCAACTCTACGGCATGAGATGGCCGTCGCATCATTACCCATGCGCGTTCAACTTCGCTACAAACGCGTCAATTGCATCCGAGTACCGATCGGCAACGACCTCGTCGTGAGGGATCGTCAGCGAGGCTTCCAAAGGGATCGGCAGAATATCCGACAGGAATTCTACCGCCTTGTCCGGCGGGGAGTGTCCACCGTAGGTCAGGAACAGGGCAATCCGTGCGGGGAGATCCGGCTCCTGTGCCAAAAACGACCGCAGCGGCAAAGCAGGATAGCTGGTCCAGATCGGTGCGCCGAGGAGGATCAGATCGTAGTCCTTGACGGATAGATCCGGAACGTCGATTGGCGGTAAACGGCCTTTGACACTGTCGTAGCCGGCTATGAGATAGCGAAACCACCCGGCTCGGTAGCGGGGACATCTGATCTGCTCGACACGCGCCGCGAGCGCAGTTCCTAAAGCGTTCGCAACTTTGGCGGTTGTGCCCGTTCGTGAATAGTGCAGGACAAGGGACTTCATCGGGTCGCTTTCAGTTTAAACGATGACCTCGTTAACCGCACTCCGCAAGGACATCGGCAAAGCGGGCGCGCGACCGAACCGTACAACCAAATCAGGACAAAATACTCGCAGGAAAGGCGCGATGGAACGCTGAGTTGGGATTTCGAATGCCCGCATGGTTTCGCCTTGCGGTGAAATGCTCGCCAGAGACGCATCGTTTTCGATTAGTATCTGCTACGGGGATACGCAAAAACCGCCAGGTTACCAATCTCGGCCAGCGGCCCTCTTAGGCACAATAGGCGGCGATTCCGGATTATCGTGCAATCGACTGAGACAGATCAACGGCACGGATTGCAATGGATGCAGTTCTGAACATCGACACCACGTCACCGGTCATGGTTACCGGTGCAACCGGCTATCTCGCCGGTTGGATCGTGAAGGACCTGTTAGAGGCCGGCGTTACCGTTCACGCCGCGGTTCGCGATCCGGCGAATTCGGCAAAACTCCGGTACCTTGACGACGTTGCCGTGAGTGCCACAGGCAGGATTGAGTACTTCGAGTCCGACCTCCTAGTGCCCGGCTCCTACGCCGAAGCAATGGCCGGTTGCCGCATCGTGTTTCACACGGCCTCCCCCTATACGAGTAACTTCAAGGATGCACAGGCAGACCTGATCAATCCCGCCCTATTGGGCACACGTAACGTCCTGGAAGATGCCAACGCTACGGGATCCGTCCACCGCGTGGTGCTGACGAGCTCCTGCACGGCCATGTATACCGACACGGCGGATTGTGCGGATGCGCCCGGCGGAATCTTGACCGAGGACGTCTGGAACGAAACGGCGTCACCTTCTTACCAACCTTATCAATACTCCAAGACCGTTGCCGAAAGGGCAGCTTGGCAGATTGCCAATGGCCAATCGCGATGGAAGCTCGTGGTGATCAATCCCTGCTTTGTCCTGGGACCCGCGATCGGCGGACAACCGTCGTCCGAAAGCTTCAACCTCATGCGCAAAGCCGGGAGCGGTGAATTCAGAACAGGCGCGCCGCGTTTCGGTATGGGTGTCGTCGATGTGCGGGAAGTGGCGAAGGCTCACATCGCGGCCGCGTATTTGCCGAATGCTGAGGGGCGTTACATCACATGTGGCCACGCATCGGACCTCTTGGCGTTGCTGCAGCTGCTGCAGGACCGGTTTGGCGCGGACTATCCGCTTCCGAGGCGATCCATTCCAAAGTGGCTTACCTGGCTCATCGCCCCGCGGCTTGGGCTCAGTCGCAAAACTGTCGCCCGTAGCGTTGATGTTCCCTGGCGCGCCGACAACTCAAAGAGCATTCGCGACCTCGGAATGACCTATCGATCGTTACGGGAAACGATGGAGGACATGTTCCAGCAGATGATCGACAGCGGTTCATTCAAACCTTGAACACGCGGTTGCACCGAAGCGGCGAGAGGCAGCCTATGCTTCGTTTGGAATGCGAGCGATAACCTTGATCTCAAAATCGAAACCGGCGAGCCAGTTCACGCCGATTGCGGTCCAATTTGGATAGGGCGGATCGCTGAATGTATTGTTTTTGACGGCCATGATGGTCTCGAATTGGTTTTCGGGATCGGTGTGAAACGTGGTCACATCGACGATATCATCAAAAGTGCAGCCCGCCGCCTTTAGTGTCGCTTGAAGATGGTCGAAGGCCAGTTGGACCTGGCGCCCGAAATCGGGTTCGGGAGTACCATCCGCAAGGCTGCCGACCTGCCCGGAGACAAACAGCAGATCACCGGAGCGAATCGCGGCTGAATAGCCGTGTGCCTCGTAGAGTGCATGCCTGCCTTCAGGAAAAACTGCGTCACGTTGCGCCATACTGGTTCCTTTCTCGGTCTTTCCGGATGACACGGGATGAGTGGGACTCGGGAGCTTCACACAACGCCGCATCATCTGATATACGTCATGTATGTGAAATAGTTCATATACGCGATGTATGTCAACCCATATACGACGCGTATGCGAAAGGATTGCGATGGCAAACCGACGCGTGGAAATGATGGAGGCAAACCGGGCAAAACTGATCGCAGCTGCGCGAAGGCTTTTCGCCGACAGGGGCTACGCCGCCGCATCAATGGACGAATTAACCGCCGATGCCGGCCTGACACGCGGCGCGCTCTACCATAACTTCGGCGACAAGCGCGGACTTCTGGCAGCCGTCGTCAACCAGATCGACACTGAAATGGCCGCGCGCGCGCAGGCCATAGCCGCCCAGGCGGAAAACGACTGGGAAGGATTGTTGGCGGAGGGTGCGGCCTATATCGAAATGGCGCTCGACCCCGAGATACAGAGAATCGTGCTGCTCGACGGGCCTGCCGTGCTTGGGGATCCGTCACAATGGCCCAGTCAGAACAGTTGCCTGAAAGCGACAAAGCAGACGGTAGAGCGTCTTATAAAGCAGGGAACTCTCAAGCCGGTGGATGCCGAGGCCGCTGCCCGCCTTCTGAACGGTGGCGCTCTCAATTCCGCCCTGTGGATTGCGGCGAGCGAAGATCCGAAAAAGGTACTGCCGAAAGCCGTCGAAGCCTTCCGTTCCATGGCCGAAGGTCTGTTGGCAAACTGAAAAGAGCTTGCCAGCCAGCGTCGCAGTCTGGCAGTTGCGAATGGGCAACGCCAGGTGACCGAGCAAGGGTTCAAGGCGGATCAGCGACATGGTGACCAAGGAGTAGGCGATCAACCATGTGGTGATCGCCAATTTGTTCTGCATGGGGCGGCTCATTCGCTTGTCCTTGTGGACGGATTTCACACCAGGTCCCAGGCGCGCCAGTTTTCTTCGAGATGGGGGATGGATGTCGTGCCGGGGATGACGATGATGTTGGGAGAGCGCGCAAGCAACCAGGCGAGAGCCTCCCGGGGTGACAGCTTTGCGCCCTGTTGCATCGGGTTGGCGCCCAACGGTCCGTATGGAATGAACGCTATGCCCTTGTCAGCCGTATAGTCGACAAGCTCGGCTTGCTCGGTCTCCGCCATGTTGAAGCGGTTTTGAACGCTGGCGATCGGCGCCACCGTCAGGGCGCGATCCAGGCCGTCGCGGTCGACGTTCGACAACCCGATATGCCCGATGCGACCGTCCGCCTGGGCTTCGGCAAGCGCCGCAACGGATGTTTCAATGGAGACGTTCGGGTCGACGCGGTGAAGCTGGAACAGGTCGATCCGGTCCCTGCGCAGATTGACAAGTGCCTTGTCGATCTGCCGCAGCAGCGTGTCCCGGGAGCCGTCCACCACGATCTTATCAGGCGCCGGCTTGTCGACGCCGCCCTTGGTGGCGATCACCACCGGCAACCCTTCAAGCGCTTCGCCAACGATGCGGTCGGCGGTCTCCGGCCCGTAAGACCAGGCGCTGTCAAAAAAGGTCACGCCGAGGTTTTGCGCATGACGCAGCAGTGCGACGCCTTCGCTCCAATTCGCATAAGGTCCGAAGTTACGCGGCTGACCGGTCAGGCGCATGGTACCATATCCAAGGCGGTTCACTTCAAGCGCGCCGCCGATGTTGAATGTTCTGTTGGTCATCGATTTGGTCCTTCATTCGGTTTCGTTGGGTCCAAGATGGGCAAATGTCGGATCCATCGGTAGACGACTTAAATGAGTTTCTGTTATTCATATTACGTATGAGCAAACCCCTCGATCGTCTAACACTGCTCGAGACATTCGCCCGGATCTCCGATCGCGGCTCGATCAGCGGCGCTGCACGTGATCTGGGCCTGTCCCAGGCTTCGGCGAGTCGTCAGTTGAAGGAACTTGAAGATCGGCTGGGCGTGCAACTTGTGCGCAGAACCACGCATTCCCTGGCGTTGACGCCGGCCGGCCATGACCTGTTGAGGGATGCGCGTGAATTACTCGCCGGTTGGGGCACGCTCGAGGAACGGCACGGTACGTCGGACGGTCTCGTCAAGGGGCCCCTGAAGGTCGTCGCCCCGGTTGCCATGGGCCAGCTGCATCTTGCGGATATCGTGCTGGACTTTCTGTTGCGGCATCCGCGGATATCGCTCGATTGGCAGCTTCAGGATGAAGCCATACGATTCGCCGAAATCGGCTGCGACTGCTGGATCAAGATCGGTCCGGTCCCCGATGACACCCTGGTCGTTCGAAAACTGGGGAGCGTCGAGCGCATGGTGGTCGCCAGCCCCCGTTGCCTGGACGGCCAAGGCCTCAAAACGCCGGATGACCTGGCCCGCATGCGCTTCGTGGCACTGGCGCCGTTTGAGGGCGGGCGTGTCCACCTTTACCATCGCAACGGAGAGACCGCCGACGTCACACCCGATTGCCCGATGACAACCAACAACGTTTTCACAGTGCATCGCGCTGCGCTCAAGGGCGTGGGTACCGCCATCCTGCCACGGTGGTTCGTCGAGCGAGACCTGGAGTCAGGTCGCCTCGTCGACGTTCTTCCGCAATGGCGCGCGACGCAACTCGGTATCCATGCGGCGTTTCTGCCGGCCAGGCACCAGCCCAAGCGGCTGGCACTCCTCCTGGAGACCTTGGCAAAGGACGTTCCAAAGATACCTGGTATAACGCGCGCATAGGGATCGGCGTCGTAGAAATCATTCATTTGTTTGGCGCGAAACCGATGGGCCGGGCTTTGACTCTGTCGCCTGAAGGGTACGCCTTCATTCCTCGCCAGCCCGATTGCAGTCGGGCTGGCGAGGTGGCAAATCGACCGCCAATCTCAGTTCGACAAGACGATCGAATGCGGCCCATGAGGCGTCTCGATCGAAGTACGAAGCTTCACAAGCGACGGCTCGGAACCCTCCACCAGTTTCCAGAAATCGATGGATCCGCCGTTTCGAGAGGGATCGAGATGATCGTAGTTTACGACCGCGACGTATTGGCTCGAAGCGTCCCAGACCGCGGCTTCAGGCAAGATGCCATCAAATGCAAACGTCCCGACGGTCTCAAGCCGCCCAGTCTCGCGATCGATGTCGATCAGGGTCAACGACGCATATGGCGTGTGTCGCGGGTCGTCTGCAGGCGCGTAGGACACTTCCAGATTGGTGGTCACGGCCCACTCCCCGTCCGGCGAGATGGCGACACCTTCCGGAGATATGCCGGTGTTCGCACGACCGACAAGGAAATGCCGGGGATCGCCCTCACCGGCTTCGGTGGCAAAGCGGATTGATGTCACATCGCCCGCCGGTGCTTCTGTCCAGGTACCGACCACGTCTCCGCCCCAATAGAGATTGCCGGTGAGAAAATAGCGACCGTCTGGCGAGAACCGTCCCATGAAAGGATATTTGGAGACCAGAACCGGGTTGCCCCATTCTTCCAGCATGACGCCGTCATCGCTCCGAATGACACGCGAAAAGCGTACGGTGGCACGATTGACGTCGGTGACAGCAACAAAATCTCCCGATGGATGCCACTCCACATGGCTCAGGCGATCGGCAGCTGAAGTACCGGGAACGGCGGCGAAACTCGGCTCACCCAGTCGCCCGTCGACAAGCGGCACGAACGCTATGCCGCGGCCGTCCGCCGGATGCATGGCGACGGCCACCATGTCACCCGTCGGGCTGATCGACAATCCTTCCGGTCGGGTACCGACTTCAATTCGCTGGGCTATCTCGGGCTGAGCCGCATCGGATATGTCCACAAGCGTGAGGTAGCGTCCGACCGGCAGGTCGCCGAACGTTTTGGCATCGGCCGCACGCGGTCCAAACGACTCCGAAACAACAGCAAAACGGCCGTCAGGGGTGACGGCCACGGCGGTCGGTGCACCGGCGACGGAGTTCGAGACGCCCAGGGTTGCAACTTTGCCTGTACCAGGATCAGAGCCGATGGTCGCGACAATCAGCGCGTCATCGCTCTCTTGCGGGCCGAGCAGCCCGTCGACGTAAGCGGAGGCCAGCATGTCGCCGTCGCTGATGGCGATGAGTTTGCTGTCGCTAAAGCCGGCATACGGCGTTTCTGCGGCGATGACCACGGGTGAAATCGTCATGCACGATAAACCCACAAGTCCGCCAATCAGTCGTTTCATGATTTAATATCCTTTGTTTACCCAGATAGCTTGTTTACAAGGAGCTAGATGGGTGGACGGCGACGAAGGAGAAATTCTTGTTTCGACGCTTCTGATCGTGAATGACGATTAATGGGCTGACGGTGAAATGGACACGCGGCGTTTGCAATTGTTCGTCGTTCTCGCGGAAGAACTGCATTTTGGGCGCGCCGCCCGGCGCGCCGCGGTGGCGCAGTCGGTGCTGTCGGTTCAAATCATGCGTCTCGAGGATGAACTCGGTGTTCAGTTGTTCGAGCGCACCAAACGCTATGTACGCATCACCCCCGTCGGTCAGCATTTCCTGTTTGAAGCTCGGGCAATTCTCGACAGAATCGAGCGCGGTCGGCGCCTCGCCTTGACGCTCTCGCGCGGCAAAAAGCATATTCTACGCGTCGCGATGACAAGCGTGGCAATGCTCAGCAAGGCTCCTGAATTGGTCGGCTGCTTCCGGGACAAATATCCCGATGTTGAAATCGAGCTTATGGAAATCGGCACGGTGGATCAGGAGAGCGCGATCGCGGCAGGAGAAATTGACGCCGGTTTCCTCCATCCGCCGCTGGATCGATCCGAGTTGACCTTGTTTTATCTAAAGCCATCGCAATTCTTCGCGTTGCGACGCATGGAACCGGAGCCGGTGCCCGTGTCGATGCGGTGGCAAGACATTCTGGGCGAGCCATTCGTGTTCTACGGGAGGCGGCGTGCTCCGCGCCTGTACGATGCCTTCATCGGCTCCGCCCACGCACTGGGCATCACACCGGATATCGCCGCCGAGGCGCAGTCCTTCCTTTCCGCCGTGAGCGCCGCGTCGGCCGGAATCGGAACAGCTCTGCTGCCCGAGGAGTTGAGATCACGGTCGCCGCACAACACACAGGCAATCGATCTGCCGGATTGCCCGCTCGAACTTCAAAACGGCGTGGCCTATCGAACCGATCACAGCAATCCCGCGCTCGACCGGTTCGTGGCTTTTCTGCGAAGTCCCGCGGCCGCCATGGAACCTAGGGTCTGTTGAGTATCAGTCTTATGGTGTCGGTCACCAATCCGGCGACGCCGTCCTCAGGCGACCGGCGGGCCGATCCCACCGATGATCCATGCCCCCGACGGCGAGCGGAAAACGGATGCGGCGCGCAGGACCCCAGTCGGTCTCCTCGATGTGTGGGTCGATATCGGTTTCCGTCTCCGGCGCAACGACCGCGGGTGTCGTGTGCGGCTTGCCGCTCAGGAGGTGCGCCGTGCGGGCCAGCGACAGCCTTGCCGACAGAATGCGACCGTTGCCGGCGCCCTCGGCCAAGGCGTGGAGAACGGCGGCGGCCATGAGGTAACCGGTGGCATGGTCGAGGGCCTGGACCGGCAGCGGGACGGGGCGATCGGCGCCGCGCATCGCCATGCCGTGGGCAGCGATGCCGCTGCTCATCTGCAGCAGGCTGTCGAAGCCGCGGCGGCCGGCCCAGGGTCCGGTCCAGCCGTAGGCGTCGAGCGAAACGTCGATCAGCCCCGCATTCAGCTGCCGGACCGCCCTATCGTCATAGCCAAGCGCGCCCAAGGCATCGGGACGGTAGCCGTGCAGGAACACGTCGGCTTCCGATAGAAGCCTTTCGAAGAGGCGCCGATCTTCGGCCTGTTTCAGATCGAGCCCGGCACACCGCTTTCCGGGTGTCACCTCCGGCACCACACCCGGCTCGTCCCAGTCCGGCGGATCGATGCGCAGCACGTCCGCGCCATAGGCGGCCAGGAACCGCCCGGCGACGGGACCGGCAAGCACCCGGGTGAGATCCAGCACCTTGAGGCCGGCCAGCGGCCGACCGCGTTCCTCGGGACGGAAGCGCACCGCACCATCGAATTGGTGCCAGTGGATCAGCGGTTCGGCCGCCACCGCCCTGCCCTGCGGATGATCCGACCAGGCGTCGCGCGAATGCATCTCGGCGGCGCAGCCGCCGGCCTCCACCACGGCCGCCTCGAGAGCACCGGCACGCCAGTCGGCAACGGTGCGTTCGACTGCCGCCCGGTCAGACGCAACGCCAAGCACGGACAGGACGGCAGACCGGTGGTGCGGCGCATTGGTGTGCAGTCGGATCCAGCCGTCCCGTGCCCGGTAATCGCCGGCGACCGGATCCCAGGGCAACGGCATTTGCCATCCGCATGGCCGCAACGTCATGTCGAACCACAGCGAGGCGAGCCGACGGTCCACTTTGACCGGTGCCGGTCGTGAAGGATCGGCCAGCCGCGCCAGCATCAGGCCGGCGGTGCCGATCGAGGCGACAGCGAGACCGGTCACGTCGAACCAGGACGGCAGATCGCCCTCGCCGGTGATCGTGAGGCTCGCGGGGTCGATCGGCCTGTCTGCTGGAAATGACGCCGCGATGTCTTTCAAGAACGGTACTGCCATATCGGATTACTCCTTCTTCGGTTCCGGCGGCAGCAAAACGGGGCGTTGACTCCGGGTCAATCTTGATCAAGTTAATCAATATGAAAAAAGACGAAATTGGCGGCTTCTGCACGGTTGCTTCTGGCGAGGCCTGCGGCCGTCTCGGCATCTCGCGCGACACACTCTATGCCTATGTCAGCCGCGGTCTGGTGCGAGCGACCGCGCATCCGAGCGATGCCCGCAAAAGCCTCTACGACAGACGCGACATCGAGGCGCTGGCCGCCCGCAAAAGCCGCGGCCGGTCGCGCGGCGCCGTCGCCGAATCGACCATCGACTGGGGCGAACCGGTGCTCACCTCGAAAATCACGCGCATCGCCGACGGCCGGTTTTTCTATCGCGGCGCCGATGCCGTTGAGCTGTCGCGGTCGCTCAACCTCGAGCAGGTGGCCGATCACCTGGCCCGGGTGCGAGGACAGCCGGGCGCCCCGCTTCCCGTCACCGCGCTTCCCGGCGCGAGACAACCGTTCGACAGGATTCTTCTGCACATTGCCGCTGAAGCCGTCGCTGACCGCCGCGGCGACGGGCGGCCGCGGGCGGCACAGATCGTGCGCCAGGTGGCCTTATGCGCGGCCGGCATCGATGACGAGCCGGCGCTGCCAGTTCACGCGCTGCTGGCTAGCGGATGGTCGCACGACCCGCGGGCCGGCGATCTGATCCGCCGTGCGCTGGTGCTGTGCGCCGATCACGAGCTCAACGCTTCGACCTATGCGGCGCGCGTCGCGGCGTCGGCCGGCGCCAGGTTGCCGGCCGCTTTATTGGCCGGCCTGTCCACCCTGTCGGGCGGTCTGCACGGCGGCCTCACACCGCGGTGCCGGCGTTGGATGGAGGCTGTGGAACGGGGGCGACAACCAACGGACGGCGATGATCCGCCGCCGGGCTTCGGGCACCCGCTTTACCCGGACGGCGACCCGCGTACCGCGGAACTGTTGCGTGTCTGCCCGGCCTCGCCGCATTGGAGGGACATCCTGCGGCACGTCCATGCACGGACCGGCAGCCATCCGACGCTCGATTTCGGATTGGCGCATTTGGAGCGCGAATTGCGACTTCCCGACGGTGCCGGTCTCGGCATTTTTGCTGTCGGACGCACCGCCGGTTGGATAGCGCATATCTTCGAGCAACGCGAAACCGGACGACTGATCCGTCCGCGTGCCGCCACGCCAAACGATTAGATTGCCTTACGGCAGCGCCGGCGCGGCGACGATATTCAGAGTGTGCGTCGTCTGGCCGCCAGCGGCTGTACAGTCATCCGCCGATTGCGCCAGCAACCGAACGCTGTTGACACTGCAATAAACGCCGACGGGCGCCGGGTCCGTCTCCCAACTTGATTTCAGAACACCGGGAATCTCGCCCTCCTCGGCCCAAGCAACGCTGTGAGCCGCGAACAGAACCAGGGCGGCCGCGGCCGCAAAGAGTCGGAAAGTGCGCATGAAACGTTCCTTTCTGCCGATCGCCGCACGTGTGTCTGCATTCAGCCGGCAGCAATCCTCAGCGAAACGATGAAACCCGGCACGTTAACAAAACCTGAATGTGCTTCAGGTTTCCGGCGGCACCGGCTGCGCATTGGCGCGTTCTCGAAATACGATGTAGAGGCCGGCACCCATGGTCACCGCAATGCCAATCGCAGCGAGTCCGTTCGGCAGGTCGTGAAAAAGCAGGAAGCCGATCACCGTGGCACAGGGAATTTCCAAATATTGCATCGGTGCGAGGGTCGCCGAGGGGGCGAAACGCAGCGCCCAGGTCATCAGCAAATGTGCCAGCGTGCCGATGACCCCGATGGCCAGAAGCAGAAGCCCGTCTCCCAGGCTCGGGCGAACCAGATCGAACATGGGCAGGTCTGCCGCGTAGCCCACAGCGACCGCAGGCGCGAGAATGGCAGTCGCCATCACGCCGCTGACCGCTTGCAGGCTGATCGGGTCGACATCCTTGGCCACCTGCCGGGTGACCAGCATGAACAGCGAAAAGGTCAGGGCAACCACCAGCGGCAGCAGTGCCGGAGCGCCGACGGCGACGAAGCTCGGCTGAATAACCAGCAATGTGCCGACAAAACCGACGGCACAGGCGATCAACCGGCGCGGTCCGACCTCCTCGCCCAACACCATGCGGCCGAGCAGCAGCATGATGAAGGGCATGACGAAGGCGATCGCCAGCGCATCGGCGAGCGGCAGGAAGCGCAGCGCATAAAAGAAAACGCCGATGCCCAGGATATGCAGCAGCGTCCGCCACAACGTCAGTCTGAGGACTCGACGCGACAGGCGCATCGGCCGCTCGCTCCAGCGCAGGAATGGCAGCAGAAAGACCGCCTGACAGGCGAACCGCACAAGCAGCAGCTGGCCGAGCGGGACGGATTCGCCCAACAGCTTGGCGATACCGTCGCCGAGCGGCGCCAGTATGCAGAAGCCGATGATCAGCAGAACACCGAAAAACGGCCGGTCGGCCTGGACAACCGCGGTGGTCATGCCGGCTGCGGTGTTTTGCTGCGCGATTTCAACAGGATCATCGTCATCACGGCGATATTGAGCAGGTTCCACAGGATGCCGTTGATAAAGGCCATCTGGTAGGAACCGGTGAGGTCGTATATCCAACCGGACATCCAGCCGCCAAGCGCCATGCCGACGATCGTGGCCATCAACACGGTGCCGACACGCGCTCCGGCTTCCCGGGCGGGTAGGTATTCGCGCACGATCAGCGCATAACTCGGCACGATTCCACCCTGTGACAGGCCGAATATCAGACTGACCACATAGAGCGACGTCAATCCGTCGAAGGGCAGGTAGAAAAACAGGGCGACACATTGCAGGGTCGACCCGATGAGCAGGGTCATCACGCCGCCCAGCCGGTCGGCGAGCAGCCCGAAGGTGATGCGCGACACGACACCGCCCATCAGCATCAGCGACAACATCTCGGCGCCGGCCGCAGGGCCGTAGCCAAGGTCGACGCAAAGCGACACCAGATGCACCTGCGGCATCGACATGGCGACGCAGCAGCCGAGCCCGGCGACCACCAGCAGCCATTGAAAGACGCGCGGCGAAAACTGCACCGAGCGGGCGTTGGCCATGGCCAACCGATCGGCGCTCTCGGTCGCCTCGAATGGAATGCGGCGGCGCAGCATGAACGACAGCGGCACGACAATGGCCAGCATGGCAACCGCCAGGATCAGATAGACCGCCTGCCAGCCCGACTGCGTCAGCACCGGCGTCAGCAGCAGGGGCCAGATGGCACCTGACAGGTAGTTGCCGCTGGCGGTGATCGCCACGGCAATACCGCGGCGGCGCAGGAACCAGTGGGAGATATCGGCGATCAAAGGCCCGAAGCCGGCGGCCGAGCCGAAGCCGATCAGCAGCTGGCAGGCTGACAGGACGAAGACCGAGTTGCTCAGGGCGGCAAGCACATAACCTACCGACATGCACGCCGCAGAGCCGATCAGCGAGGCACAGACGCCGAACCGGTCCACAGCGCGGCCAATGAACACGCTGCCGGCTGCAAAACCGAGCATGGTCAGTGTGTAGGGCAGCGATGCATCGGCGCGATCGACACCGAACTCTGCCTGCACCGCTGGCATAATGACCACAATGGCCCACATGCCGACATTGGCGACGGCTGAGATCAGGAGCGTCACGGCCAATCGTCGCCACGAATAAGGACTGTCGAGAGCCTGCGGGGTGGTCATGGCGCGGACATTATTGTGGCTAAACGCAGTTGTCTAACGAAAGCATGTCGGCCGATCATTCAATAAAATTGATGAATGGACCTCGAGCGAGGTCTGCAGGATCCCTCGCCTCAAGAAAAGCGATCAGAGACATCGCAAGCCGACTCAACGATGACGCGGACATATACTAAAGGGCGTGCGCTTCTGACCAGCAAACTGAGCAACTCTTGTGAGCGTCCTGTCATTTATTCACCGACTCACTGGCATTCCGTACAGTTTCGACATTTATCTTTTCGCTGAAAAATACTACAATACCAAACTGTAATGCGTTCATCCCTTATGCGAATACTTTTTTCAAACAATCTAGACGGCCCTCTGAAAGAGAGACCGACGCTATCCGTCCCTGAGGACGGGTCGCATCTGATTTGTTTTCCAGGGCTGGTTCCGACGACAGAAAGCTACCGGTGCTGGGATGACCTGCAGCGAAGATCGCCATGTGCTCACGATTTGTACGCGCGCCTGAACGCATCCATGCCGGACGGCCACATCGCCTTTGACATCGGCCTCCTTAGCGAGGGGATGCATGATCAAATCGCCATTGGATTGTTGCATCTTGTTCGCGGCCTGTTTCGGCAGGTAAACCAAACGGCCGCAACATGCGGCCTGACGCTGCTGACCTCCGGATCGATCGAACACGGTGCGCGGTCGATTCGACGCTCCATAGCCGCCCCGACAGACCATGTCTCGGCGGAAATCGAGCAGGTGGCGACGCAGATCTTCGAAGATTTCCATCGCCGGTTGGAGGGGCAGTCCCCGGACGCCAAAGCGCTGATCGGGTTGTTCTCGAAAATCAATATCGTGGCATTCGGTTCCGGTGCATTTCGCGCCATCGAGCTTGAAAACGCGTTCGATCGGTTGCTGCGGCAATCGGGATACAATGCCATCGATCGGAACCGCATACTGCAGTCTGCTGCGCTGACCGCCATCGGCAGCTTTTTCTGGTATCTCAATGAACAGCACCTGCCGGACGAAGAGCGATCGGAAAGTGGATATCCGCCGCGTGCCGGTTTCTCTAAACGGGTCTTCGAAAGTGCCGGCGATGCGTGGGTACGGTTGGCCCATGCTGACCGGTCAACGTCCGGACCGATCGCTCGATCGAACACGCACAGGGCCTTTCCAATGGTTGGCAATTCAAGCCGTCTGGTGTTTCATGCCCGACCGGACAAATTCTACGTCAGGCCGGGGACGGGGCGGTTGGACCGTATCGTCGATTTTGCCTTCCATCGGCCGGAAACGCTGGCTCTGGTCGATCCGACCCTGGAGCGCAACAGCATGCTCGACCAGCGGTACAATGGTGTGCCGCGCCTGATCTCGAGCAGCCTCGTGGCGATGGCCAACCGCCGTGGACCGCTCGGGTCCGACTGGCTGATGCCGACCGAGGATCGGTGGGATCGCGTGCCGGTCAAACTCGCCGTCGGATGAGTTCGGCAGACCCGGCCGGGTGAGCGCCTGAGGATAGCGGCAAAACTCTTGATTCTTGGCGCGCCGTCGGGAAACTGATGCGGCCCGGCGAACCATTGATGCGTAAAGCCGTGGCCGGAGGCAATGTGAGAGGCACGCCGTTACTCAACCTCACCCTGGCGGTGGCTCTGGCCATCATGATCGGCTGGATGCTGATTATTGGCCGCGGCCTTCTGTTGCCGATCATCGTCGCGGTGATCGTGGTCTATATTCTGTCGAGTGCTTCGGCAGCCCTGAAACGTCTGCCCGGGTTCAGAGTGCTGCCCTCGCTGGTGATCAACCTGCTGCTGCTCGCCAGCTTCACGCTTTGCTTTGTGGCCCTGGCATTGATCGTTTCGGTAACCGTCGATCAGCTTATTCAGGTGGCGCCGCAATATCAGGCGAACCTGCAGGCACTGGCGACACAGATCGCGGCGCTGTTCGACATCGACGAACTGCCGAACTGGGGTGACATCCGGGCCGCCACCCTCGAGCGGATCAACATTCAGGACACGCTGCTGTGGGTCATAAGCGGTCTCACAAGCTTCGGTTCGACAATCTTCCTGGTCGTCGTCTACGCCGCATTCCTGGTCGGTGAACGGGTCGATTTCCCGGCCAAGGTGGCAGCCGCCTTCCCGGACCGCGGTCAGGCCGAGCAACTGCAACGGGTCATCGGCGACATCAACCGCAGGATCGGCGAATACCTGGCGGTCAAGACGCTGATCAACGTCATTCTCGCGGTCATCTCCTATGTCATCATGTGGATTATGGGGGTCGATTTCGCGCTGTTCTGGGCGGTGCTGATCGGTCTGACCAACTACATACCGTATTTCGGTTCGCTGATCGGCGTCATGCTGCCTGTGGTGCTGTCGCTGGCCCAGTTCGCGTCCCTGTCGACAACACTGGCCCTGGCGGTTCTGCTGACGGCCGCCCAGACCTATGTCGGCAACGTGCTGGAGCCACGCATGATCGGCCGCGAACTCAATCTCAGCCCGTTTGTCGTGCTTGTCGCCCTGTCGCTGTGGACGGCGGTGTGGGGGCTCCCCGGCGCCATTCTCGCCATCCCCATGACCTCGATGATCGCGATTATCCTCGGCAGTTTTCCGCAAACCCGTTTCGCCGCCATACTGCTGGCCGAACGGCCACCGGCATCGGCCGAGGCGGCCGATCGGCAATCCTGACGGTGCCGGGCGCGTCATAATTCCGCGTGTTTTATTGGAGACACTGCATCCGGTTTCACCAAAGGGGGTAGCACGATGAAATCTGACGATCTTGTGGTCATGAATGCCATGCCGTTTCTGTTCTGGGCCAAGAATGAACAGGGCGTCTACATTTTCGGCAACAACACCATCAACGAATTCGGCGGCGGCAACGTCGTGGGCAAGACGGACTATGAACTGCCATGGGCCGATACCGCCGATGCACTGGTGGCGCATGACAATAAAGTCCTGGCCGGCGACAAGCCGGATTTCATGCACGAGGTGGTGCATAAGTCTTCGAAGGGCGAAGCAACCCTCAATGTCTGCAAGTTTCCCGGCGAACTGGACGGCGTACGCTGCACCTTCGGCGTGTCATTTGTGATCGAGGAATAGCCGCGGTATGGCTTGCCGGTCGGTGGGTATCGCGAACAACCGGCGGTGAAGGATCGATCACCTCCCCGCGGGTGCATTCGTCCGGGGAGAGCGAAATTGGAATTGATCGTCTTTTGCGGATTGCAGGGGGCCGGCAAGTCGTCCTTCTATGCGGCTCATTTTGCGCAGACGCATGTTCGGATTAACCTGGACATGCTGCGCACACGCCGTCGCGAAGCAGCTATCTTCAATGCCTGCCTTTCGGTCGGCCAGCGGGTTGTCATTGACAATACCAACGTGACTCGCAAAGAACGGCAACGCTATCTGGAACCGGGGCTGGCCGCACATTTTCGGCCGGTGGCCTACTACTTCGATGTCCCGTTCGAGACATGTGCGAAACGAAATGCCGAGCGCCTTGGGCGGGCGAAGGTCCCGGAGAAAGGACTGCGTGCCATGCAGCGGCAATTGCAACCGCCGGGCTTCGATGAAGGCTTTGTCGATGTCTTCAAGATCGATACGGCTGGCGTCGCCGAACAGGTGATGCGGACGATATGAAATTCGACGATTTCGACCGCATGATGCGGCAGCACGAACTTGCATTCGATCAGATTTGTCCTGACGACAAATGGCTTGTCGTTCGCCTGGACGGCCGCGGTTTCACCCGGCTGACAAAAGAGGTGTTGGATTTCTCCCGACCGTTTGACGATCGCTTCAACAGCGCGATGCGGACGACCTGCGAACACCTGATGGGCGCCGGCATACCTTCGTTGTTGAGCTACACGCAAAGCGACGAGATATCGCTGCTGCTCGACCGCACCGATGTACCGTTCGGGGGAAAAGTGCGGAAACTCCTCTCCATTCTGGCCGGAGAAGCCAGCGGCGTGTTCTCGCTCGCTGTCGGACAACCGGTCAGTTTTGACAGTCGCGTCTGCCCGCTGGCGGAGCAGGACGATGTGATCGATTATTTCAGGTGGAGGGCGGAAGATGCCAGGCGTAACGCACTGAGCGCTCTTTGCTACTGGATGCTGCGGGAAGAAGGGCTTGACGGGAATGCTGCGGACAAGACCCTTTCAGGCCTTTCCTCGGCCAAAAAAACCAGTTTGCTGAAGGATCGCGGCGTCGATTTTGACAAGCTGCCACGCTGGCAGACGCGCGGCCTGTTTCTTCGGTGGCAAAGCGAGCCACACGACGGGTTCGACCCGATCACCCAATCACCGGTGACAGTGCAACGCAACCGCCTGACCTGGGTGGAGAACACACCCATCGGCGAGGATGTCGCAGCGCTTGTCTCATGCGTGATGCAACGAGACAACTGACCACCTCACTCGGAGAAAACACCCGCGGCAGAGTTACGCCGATTTGCAGGCGCAAAAGGGTCGTTTCAATCGTCTCAGCAGCAGCGGCCCTGTGACGACGGCGCTTCCGGCTCGGCCGGTTTGGGCGCGAACCGGCCTTCGGAAGCATCGGCGCCATAGGTGATCGCGTCGCCGTGCGTGTAAAAGGTTTCCCAGCGCACGCCGTCGGGATCCTCGACCCACGATTTGTCGCTGACGGCGTAACAGCAGGTCGTGGCCTGCTGGTCGAACGTCACCTCGTCGGCTGCCTTGAGGCGCGACGAAATCCCGTCGAGCAGGTCGCCGCTGCTGGCCTGGATGCCAAGATGATCGATGCCAGGGGTGCGACCGGGGCGGCTGGAGATGGCGAAATTGACCGCCGGGTCGTCCAGCATCCACTTTGCGTAATCGCCCTTTTCGACGCTGGGTTCGGCCTCGAGCAGCGTCGAATAGAAACGAATGGACCGCTCCAGATCGGCGACGGCGATGTGAATGTGCAAGCGTTTCATGTGTGGTGTCCTTCCTTCTCGTGACCGGCAACGAGATCCGCGATGCCCGCCAGCGGGCCAAGGATCTCCGGCCGGCCTTCGCAGCAATCCTTCAGCAGGAATGCAAGCAGGCTTCGTACGTTCGCATAGTCGGCGGTGTAGACGACGGAACGCCCTTCTCGGCGACCCGTCACCAGTCCAGCGGTCGACAGTTGCGACAGTTGCGCGGACGCGGTGGTGAAATTGACGCCAGCCGACCGTGCCACGTCGCCGGCCGCCATGCCCTCGGGTCCGGCGCGCACCAGCCGACGAAACAGATCCAGCCGCCCTTCATGCGCCAGCGCGCCCAGCCCGAGGAGTGCCTGTTTTGTTTTCATATTCCATGGATACATGGAATGATGCAACGAATCAAGGATCCAAAGCGAAGTCCGCTTCCGCTTGAGGGTGGACTTGGGTGACGGTCTGATGGATTAAGGACGACGTATTGCCAAGATAGGAACGAAACAAAGCGTGTGGTTTCTCAATGAAGATGAGGCGTCGACCAGGATATCTTTTTGCGACCTTGCTTTTAACGGCGTCTATCGCGTCTTCCCCTTTGACTGGACCGGTCCTAGCCGGCGATGAAAGGCCGTATTCAGGATTTTTCGCCGCTCCCCACTTCGGCCCGGATTTTGATGACCGCCTGAAAACCGCCTGCTTGATCGATTTTCGACACCAGATGTCGGATGGCACCTATGTCGACTACCACATCGATCTGGGTGCATTGATCAACGGCGGCCAGCTTTGTTACGTGGAATGGAGCCGAGGGACGTGCACCTTCGACGCCGCTGTAAACGTTGACACCTGTATCGCGGATAAGAGCGTACTTGGGACCTACACAGAGTTTGTCCGGTATTTTGGCACAGAATACTCGAGTGTACCGATCAACGCTTCCGACTCACGTCTGTCGATCATCACCGCCGAGGCCAAGGCCAGACTGATCGAATGTCCCATCCCCGAACGCAAACTCAAACGCCACATCACCGACCGTTTCACCGAACAGCCCTATTCCGTTGCCGCACAATTGAGATTTGCGCCCCCTGAAGAAAATCGGTCGCTCATCGATCGGGCCAGGAACATCCTGGACAATCCGAGCGCTCATAATCACTGCAGTCCAAGGGTCGCTAGGCGGCATGGGGATAGCGGCACCGACCGGAGACACTGATCGGCGCATCATAGGTTCCCGGATCGCCCGGATCGCGGCAGCTCAATCCTTGGTCAGTGCCGCCGGCGGCGTCACCTGACGGCGAGCGGCAACGGCTTCGCGGTGGGAGATGAACGTGATCGCGGCGACGACAATGCCACCGCCCATAAGCACGAACGGATCCAGCGGTTCGCCGAATACGGCGATGCCGAGCAGCGCCGCCCAAATCAGCTGCAGAAAACTGATCGGCTGGGTCACCGTCACCGGCGCCGCCTGGATGGCTCGGGTCATCGTGTAGTGGCCGAGCGTTGCGATCACCGCGGTCATCCCCAGCCAGAACAGTTCCGACAGGGTCGGATTGGTCCAGTAATAGATGGCGCCCGGCATCAACGTCAGGGTGCAGAATATCGACAGCATGATGACGATCATCACCGGGCTCTCCTCGCCCGTCAGCCGCTTGGCCAGCAGGAAGGACGTGGCAAACAGCGGCGCCGCGCATAGCTGGGCGATCTGGCCGGCACCGATTTCGTGGAATCCGGGCCGCAGGATGATCATGGTGCCCAAAAAACCGATCGCAACGGCGGTTATGCGGCGAAAATGCAGGCGTTCGCCAAGAAACAGGGCAGCCCCGATGGTGACGAATATCGGCGCGGTATAGCCCAATGCGGTGACCTCGGCCATCGGAATGCGGGCCATGGCGTAGAACCACAGCATCACGCCCAGGCCGTGGATCAGCCCGCGCGCCGTGTAGAGTTTCAGGATCCGTTTCGACGGCAGGTTCTTCAGCAGCTGGCCCATCCACGGCAGGAACAGCAACAGGCCAAGGGCATAGCGGATAAAGGCTGCTTCGACCGCCGCGACATCGGTGCCGATGTAGCGCACGATGCCCGTCACGCCGGCGAAGCAGAATGTCGTCAGCACCATCCAGACGATGCCGGCCAGCGCACCTTCTTCCTGAGATTTCTCTATAACGCTCATAATGCCACCGGTGGATGGATTGCACGTCAGCGTCGGTGGGTCGGCCAACTGCGGACCTTCGCACAGCACGCGAAGATATGGGAAAGAATGCACGCAAGCTGACATATCGTCGGATGTCGGACAACCCGGCGGGGCAGGGTTAGATCCAAATTTTGATCAAGCAGTGCGCTGCAGGTGGCGCTCCAGGCGAAAGCTCTCCGGCAATCGGTCGTCGCGTCCTTCAAGCGCAAGGTCGAGCGCACAACCGGCCAGGTCGTGGGCAATGCCGAAGGTAATCTTGAAGCCGCCGGTGACGACAAAGACGCGATCGAATCCGGGAACCGCGCCGATCATTGGATCGGGTCGTACGGCCCTCGGCCGCAAGCCGGCCCAGCGCTCGACCACCGTCGCACCGGCAAGCGGCGGGCACAGCGCGGCGGCTGCGGCAATCACCGCATCCAGCCGTTGATCGGTCGCGGAGCCCGAGTCGAACTGCTTTTCGGTGGTGCTGCCGACCGCCGCCAGTCCGCCCTCATGCGGCACCACATAGACGCCCTCCTGGAAGACCAGCGGCAGATCCGGGTCGATATCGGCGCGCAGCAGAGCGGCCTGTCCCTTGACCGGTGTTCCGAAATCGGCTGGTCGGCGGGCGGTCCAGCGCCCCATCAGGTCGAAGCTTTCGTAGCCGGCGGCGAGAATGGTGACCCCGGCGCGGATGGACCGCCCCGACGCGGTCGTCGCTGTACCGGAGCTTGGATCGACGCTATGCAGAGCGTCTTCCTCTATGACGCTCACCGCTTCCCCAAGGCCTGCCGCCAGGGCCGCCAGGTAACGCCGCGGGTCGACACGCGCGGTCAGCGTTTCCAGCACCACACCGTGCGGCATAGCTGCCGGCGCCGGCCAGTTGCCGTCGAAACCGCTGTGTCGCAGCTGCCAGGTGAACGGTCCGGCCGCAGACACCCAGCGTTTGCGAGCCTCGGCCTCCCGTTCAGCCGACAGTGTGGCGTGATGCGCAGCAACCAGCGGCAGCAGGCGACCGCTGCGTCGGTAACCGCAGTCGATTCCGGTCTCCGCCTGCAGTTCAGAGATCCGGTCCTCCAGAGATACCAGCGCTTCGAATTGGAACTGTTTCTTGGCGTTCCAGCGTTCCGGTATGTGCGGCATCAGAGCACCCAGCAGTCCGCCGGAGGCACCCTGCCCCACCTTGCCCTTGTCGAGCAGGATGACCGACATGCCCCTTCGGGCGGCGCGGCGCGCCAGCCAAAGACCGACGATGCCGCCACCGGCGACCAAGACGTCACAAGACATGTGACCGGCCGGCGGGGTATAGGAGTGCGAGAGGGTATTGGAAGACAATGGATCGGAACGGCGACAAGGTGACGGACAACCGGCTGGAGTGGCATGATGATATGCCCTTTTCCACGGTGTTTGGCGATCATTTTTATTCGAAGGCCGACGGACGCGCCGAATGCGCGCATGTGTTCCTCGCCGGCAATGACCTGCCCGGCCGATGGCGCGACGGCTGCCGCTTCACCATTGCAGAACTCGGTTTCGGTACGGGCCTGAATTTCCTGGAATCCGTACGGCGATGGCGCAAGCATCGGATCGCGCATGGCCGGCTGAGCTTCGTTAGTTTCGAGGCTTTCCCAATGCAGGCCGCCGAGATGCGGCGGGCGCTCGGCGCTTGGCCCGATCTTGGCTCGCTGGCCGACCAGCTCACCAGCGCTTGGCCGGCACACCCGCCCGACGTGGTGGCGCTGGCGTTCGGGGAGGACGTCCGCCTGGAGGTTCATATCGGCGATGCCCGACAGATGGTTCCGGTCTGGGAAGGCCAGGCGGACGCCTGGTTCCTGGATGGCTTCTCGCCGGCACGCAATCCGCAGATGTGGTCTGCCGAGCTAATGCAGGCCGTGCATGCACATACCGGACCGGGTGGTACCTTCGCCACCTACACAGCCGCCGGCAGGGTCCGCCGCAATCTGTCGGCGGCCGGGTTCCAGGTCGACAAAGCGCCCGGTTTCGCAGGCAAGCGGGACATGATGCGCGGCTTCAAGAAACACGCATAAGCCGCTGGGATAAGACTCGTATCTATGCAGCTGCCGGTTGTGCCGCGGTGACACCGGCACCAGACGGTCGGATCCCGAGCGACGCTGATCGCAATGGCATTGTCGATAGACGATATCGGATCAATGTTTACAATGTAAACATTGCATTCAGCGGGTATTTGGCACCACGGTCAAAACATGCGAAGGAGACATAAAACTTGGAATGTCGGCTGTTGACCAAAAAACCGTATCACCATGGTGACCTGCGCGCACAACTCATCAACGGCGCCGTCGAGGTGATCCGCGAACAGGGCGTGGAGGCTTTGAGCCTGCGGGCTCTGGCGCGCCGTCTCGGCGTATCCCATGCCGCGCCCGCGCGCCATTTCGCAAACAAGGATGCCTTGCTGAACGCCATCATCACCGACGGCAGTGCAACCCTGATGGCCATGGCAACCTCGGTTTTCTCCCAGCGCGATCAGGCACCCCGGAAGCGGCTCAAGGCCTTCGCCATGGCCTTCATGCACTGGGTGAAAGACAATCCTGCCTATAACAGCGTCATGCGCAGCCCCGAGGTGACGCGGTTCGCCGATCAGTCGGTGATGGAGCGGCTGAAGGAGCTTATGGTGCTGATCGACGCGGCGGTCCGCGAGGCCCAGGCTAAAGGTTGGCGGCGTGACGAAGACACCGCCATCCTCGTCAGTGAGCTGGTGCTGACGATCCTCGGTGCGATCACCGTGCTGAGTGAGCCGATCTACGGTGCTGTGCGCGCCAGCCTGGCCGACCCTGCGATCTTCGAGACCATCGTTGACTCCATCCTTGCCGACAGGCTTTCAGAATCGGTAACGACGGGCCGGTCCAAAGCGGTCCTGGAAGCACCTCAGGAGTGAAGGCCAGCCCCTTTCGTCACCTTGTCGACAGTCTTCTTCTCGGCATGCAGGGCGATCCCCACCACCTTGGCATCCTCGGGACCGAATTGTGCGAACACCTCCCGGTTGGCCGCGTCGTGGCCGGTGGAGAACATCTCCTCGACATAGAGGGAGCAAAGAATCCGGCGTTCGAGTGTGCGCCGGTGAATGGTCTTCAGCTTCGACGCAGGTGCTGACAGCACGATAATCGGTTGGCGCGAGAGCGGGTTGTATTCGTGGCCGCCGCGGTCGCGATATGGCTCGCCGATGATCTCCGGCGACTGGGCAACAAGTCCGCTCATCAGAAACGCCGTGACATTGAGCGCTTGCCAGCTGGCAAGGTCCTCTCGCAGGACGATGGCTATTTTGCTATCAAACATGGGCAGTGGTCCTTTGCTGCTGCGGACGAGTCGACGGCATGACGCAGCAAAAACCGGAATTTCTGGCGGGTCTTGAACATTCGTGCGACGTCGGTGACGAGCGCATCGTCACGGCGCCGACCCTGCCCGGCATTGAGCGCATCGAAGCGCGGTTCGGCGGCGATTTCTTTGCCCCGCACCGGCATGACACCTATGCCATCGGCGTGACCTTGCAAGGCATTCAGACCTTTCGCTACCGGGGCCGGCGCGAGTACAGCGAACCGGGTCGCATCATCGTCTTGCACCCCGACGAGGTACACGACGGTGCGGCGGCAACCGAGGCGGGGTTGCGCTACCGCATGCTGTACCTCGAGCCTTCACTCATCCATCAGGCACTGGGAGGTATCAACCGGGCCCTTCCCTTCGTGGCGGAGCCAGTGGTCGACGATCCGCGAATGCGGTCGGCGCTCCTGTCCGCATTGGGACGCTTGGACGAAGCCATCGAAGACCTGGAACTCGGCGACCTCCTGTCAGAGATCGCGCTGGGGCTGTGGCGGCATGCACCGGCGACCGACGCCGTTCTGCAAGGGGTATCGATACGCCGTGTTTATGAAGCGCGGGACTTTCTCGCCGAAAACGCGTTGCGCACAGTTCGCTCGGAGGAGCTGGAAACGGTCACCGGGCTGGATCGGTTTGCACTGTCGCGACAGTTTCGCAAAGTGTTCGCGACAAGTCCTCACCGCTTCCAGGTGATGCGCCGCCTCGATGCGGCACGGCGGCTGATCCTGCGGGGACAGAAGCTGGCCGATGTGGCGGCCGCCACCGGGTTTGCCGATCAGAGCCATCTGACCCGTCATTTCAAGAAATGCTTCGGTGTCACGCCCGGTCGCTGGGCCCGTGCCGCGGGTTACTAGAGCACGAAAACTATTCGGCTGCGATCGTCTGTGGTTCCTCCTTGACCAACGCAAAGCAGATCGCTGCCGTCAACACATTGAGCAGTGCGATCGCCAGGATGGCCCACACGACGTGCTGCATGTGCGCCAGAGCCGCGAGGCCGGCCGATGCGGCAACCGCGGCGACCCGCACCAGGCTTTTCGAGACGGTCAGGCCGGAAATCCGGTCGGACGCCGGTGCGATATCGAGAAAATACAGTGACCGCGCGCTGGTGACGCCCTCGGCGGCCACGGTGACCATGAAAAGGGCCGCCGAGTGAAGATAGATGGTGTTGACCGGGTAACCCATGAAGTGGTTGCCGACCAGCATCAGTCCGGCGGATGCCCCCATGACGCAGCCGGTGATCATGACGGCGCGTTTGGATTCGAGGCTGACAGCGCGCCACAGCGGTCCCGAAACGCAATAGGCGAGCGCCGAGGAGATGATCAGCGCCGTCACACCGCGTGCAGAGGCGCCCGAGGACAGCGCCGCCAGGATGGCGAAAAACGGCAGTGAGAGTTCCACCGATTGCAGCATGATGCGCACGGTCATGAAATTGCGAAACCAGTTCGCCGTCGATAATCTTCGATAGTTCTCAGCAAGATGCGCCAGCTCCTGCTTCCAGCGCGACCGTCGCGGATGGCCGGTCGCCTGCCTTTCGATGATGTAGGGCATCCGTCTGCTGACACCGACCATCAGATAGGCGGAGGCAAAAAAGCAGCCGATCCCGAGAAGGACGATCGTGGTGTGCCGTTCCAGCGGCGCCGCGTCCAGCATAAGCAGATGCAGCGGCCAAATCAGCAGGATGGTCCCCGCTCCGCCCAGGCCGATGGCCCAATACTTCATGCGTGTGCGTTTGTCGGACGCCAGGGATACCCCGATATAATCATTGAACAGGATGTTCTGCAGCTCCGACGCGAGGCCTAGGCCGACCATCGAAAGGACGAGAGCGACCGTCGTGACCATTGGCGACCCGGTGATCAGGCCGCCGATCGCCAGCAACAGGCAAACCGCCAGCGCGATCTCGGTCGCCGCAACCGTCACGGCCCGGTTCTGCCGCGACTCGATGAAACTGGCACCGAAGAAGTCGACGCACATATTGGCCGAGCGGCGGATCGTGAACAGCAGGCCCGCAAGCAGGACCGGCACATCATGCGCGATCGCCATGTAGCTGAGGACCACGGACGGACTGCCCAGGTTCCAGCCGACATTGAGCAACGCACCCTTGGCCGACAGCAGGGAAAAGACCCCTTTGTCCTTGATTTCTTCCGCCGCCATAGTCCGGTCTTTCACATCAGTCGTCCATCGTCGGCCTTCCAACCCTTTCGGTCAAGCCTTGTCGTCCGGCGATACCACCGCTGATCCGTTTGCATGCCAATGCGTAAACGAGAGGAAAATCAGCACATAAGCAGCGCCTCTAAGCCGCCTCGGTCTCAGGACCACCCGCGGTCACCATCCGCGAGCAAACGACAGCGGTCAGCATGTTGATCAGGGCAATGATGAGAATGGCCCAGACCACATGCTGCATATGGGCTATGCCGGCAAGAACCGCTGTGATGCCGACTGCACCGATGCGCACGATGCTGTTGGAGACGGTGATCCCGGCGACCCTGTCGACCTCCGGCGCGACGTCGAGGTAATACAGCTGTCGGGCATTGAACACGCCGCGCGCCGCCACGGTGGCGACGAACAACGCCGCGGCATGAAGCGCCGTGCTGTTGACCAGGTGCAGAAAGTGATTTGCGACCAGGACAGAAGCGGCGCTTGCGCCCATCAGGCTGGCGGTCACCATGACGGCCCGATGAGACCGAACACTGACCAGCTGCCACAACAGGCCCGAAACACAAAACGCCAGCGCCGATGAAATGATCAGCGCGGTGATGCCGCGGGCCGACTCGTCGCTGGTGACCGCCGCCAGGATGGCAAAGAACGGCAGGGACAGCTCGATCGACTGCAACATGATGATGACCGTCATGAACTTGCGGAACCAGCCGACGGCCATCAGTTTTCGGTAGTTGCTGGTCAGTTTGCGGATTTCGTCCTTCCAGCTTCGCTTTTCGGTGCGATCCATGGGCGGTCGCCGCGTCGCCGACAGCATCCGCCTGCTGATGCCGACCATCATCAGCGCCGAGGCAAGAAAACAGGCGCATGCCAGCAGAACGATCGTCGAATGCCGAACCATCGCCGGAGAATCGATCATCAGCCGATGGATCGGCCAGGCCAGCGCGATCGTGCCGACACCGCTGAAACCGATCGCCCAGTACTGCACGCGCGTTCGGTGGTCGGAGTCGAGCGATTTCCCAATAAAATCATTGAACAGAATATTCTGCAGTTCGGATGCGATACCGAGCCCGAACATGGACGCGACCAGCGCAATCATGATCACCCATGGCGAGCCGGTGGCGATGCCGGCGACCGCCGTAAGGATGCAGATGGCCAGGGCAATTTCGCTTGCCGCGACCGCGACGGCCCGGTTCCGGCGGGTTTCAACGAACGTGGCGCCAAACAGATCGACGCACATATTGGCGACCCGGCGAACGGTGATCATCAATCCGGTCAGAAAGACCGGAACGTCCTGGGCAATCGCCATATAGGTGAGAACGATGGAAGGGCTGCCCAGATTCCATCCGATGTTGAGCAGCGCCCCCTTGGTCGAGAGCAGCGAAAACATACGCTTGTCGCTGCCTGATTCCGTTTCGGTCGAAGAATCTGTGGGCATCACAGGATCCATCGAACACGGTCCATCGCATCCGGTCAACAATGCGATGGATCACGCACCACAAAAGAACCGATTGACAATAGGTCAGTAATACTGACATAAATCGGTAACACCCATCCCCCTACCGCAGAGCGATCCGATGTCCCGTTGGGAACCCCGCTATTCCGCCCGTGCCGCCCGATTGCAGGCGTCCGAGATCCGTGAACTTCTCAAGCTGCTCGAGCGGCCGGATGTGATTTCCTTCGCCGGAGGGATTCCGGATCCGGCGTTGTTTCCTGTCGATGCGGTGCGAACCGCCTACGCCGCGGCGCTTGCCGACAGCGAGGCTGCTGGACGCTTTTTGCAGTATTCGGTGAGCGAAGGGGATCCGGAGTTGCGCCGGTGGATCGTCGGCCACATGGCAACGCGCGGGGTCAACTGTTCGCCCGACAATATCCTGATCACCAACGGGTCGCAGCAGGCGCTGGAGTTTCTCGGCAAGCTGCTGCTCTCGCCGGCCGATACGGCGCTGGTCGCGGCACCGACCTATCTGGGTGCCCTGCAGGCCTTTTCCGCCAGCGAACCGCACTACGATGTGCTGCATCCGGAAGGCGGCAACCGCACAACCCTGTCCTATCGCGACGTGGCCGAGGCAGCCGGAGGCACGGTGAAGTGTGCCTATGTGGTTCCCGATTTCGCCAACCCGACCGGGCACACATTGACGCTGGATGGACGGCGCGCCTTGCTGACGACGGCGGCGGAGCTTGACATTCCGATCATCGAGGACGCCGCCTATGCGGCGTTGCGCTACGACGGCAACGAGGTGGCGCCGGTCCAGGCGATCGATTGCGCCGGCGCAGGGTCGGTCGAAGCGTCACGGGTGATATACTGCGGGACATTCTCCAAGGTGTTCACACCGGGCCTCCGGGTCGGCTGGGTCTGCGCATCACAGGCGGTGATCCGGCGGCTGACCCTGATCAAGCAGGCGAGTGATTTGAACAGTGCGGCGATCAACCAGGCGGTCGTCCTACACCTTGCCGAGACCCTGTTCGAAGACCAGGTGGCGCGGGCACGCCGCCATTATCGCATCAAGCGCGATGCCATGTTGACCGCCCTCGACCGGCATATGCCGACGGGCACGCACTGGACACGGCCGGACGGCGGCCTGTTCGTCTGGGTCACGCTGCCGCCGCATATCGATGCCGCGGATCTGCTGGAACGATCCGTCGAGGACGTCGGCGTCGCCTTCGTTCCGGGTCACGCGTTCCACGCCGACGGCAGTGGCGCCAACACCATGCGATTGAGTTTTTCTCTGCCCGATATCGAGACGATCGGGGACGGAATCGGGCGGCTGGCTGGGCTTGTTACCGCAGCCGCCTGAATATCGGCCTCAAACAAGGCTCAGCGTCGCTACCGAAACTCGGGAGGCCAGATGCTCGTGTTTTCCCGTATGAACTCGGCCAGGTCTTCAACCGTTGCCTCTCCCCTCACGACAGCGAGGGCAATCTCCGCTGCTTCCAGTTCGCCAGCATCGAACCAAACATCGTTCATATCGAGGAAGGTGGCCATTCCCTGCCACGCGAGTCGTTTGTTGCCGTCGATGAGAGCATGCCGGGTGACAATCCCATCGAAAATCAGCGCCGCCATTTGCGCTGTATCGGCCTCCGGCATGGAGTTGTAGGCATTCCGAGCACGTTCGAACCCTGCCTCCAAGTCATGCATATCAGCGATCTGAAGGGTTTGACCAATCTCTTAAAAATACTCGGTAAAATCATCGATCAGCGCCGCGAGATCGGGCCACTCATAGGATTTACCTGTCATGGCACGTTACTGGCCGAGAATTTTCAATGTCTGCGCATAACGCTGACGCATCTTTCGGGATGAAACTCTCGTCCGTGCGTAGTTATCATCGGTTGTAGACACGGTGACGTTCACGGTGGAGCCGATATCCACACCAAGATCTTCGAGATCGGCTTTGTGCAACGCAATCGTGGCACCATTTCCGACCTTCTTGATTTTCCGCTTAATCATCTTTTTGGCCATCCGCGCCTCCTGACGTTGAGTCTCCCTAATTTACGGAAATGACGTACTTCCAAAGTTTGACGCATCGATCTGCGGGTTCGCATTGGTCGTGACTGAAGAAGAACAAATTTAGGAGGTTAGTTTGTAGACACGAATCCGGAGGACCGGCACTAAAGCTCGCTTGTGCCGCAATTTTCTTGGATTTGGAATTTCCCGAACCGCTTGAGAATTTGTAGGTACCGCCACCACATGACGGCATGCCGACGGGCACTATTCCGCTACCAAGTCGCATCAGCTGTTTTGGTACCTCTGTGGAAAGAAACCGCTTCCGATCTTTTTCGACATGTTCATGGAAGCCAGGAAATTTCTTAGCACACGCGTTTTCGATAGGATGTTCGCTTACCTGGCCTAAGTATGTGAGTGTAACTTGGTCAAGATCTATATCCCGAGGCGCCTCTCTACCATCCACTATTTCGTAGTTCTTGTCTGACAGCGCAAATTCGACGAAGCGGCGAATTCTTGGAATGTAGTAATCTGGCTGGTCGGAACATATGATGATGCGATCGAAGTTCGACAAGGTGGTGTCCTTGTCGCGTAAGTTGAATACCGTGATGAACCGGCGTTCAAACAAGGAGCCATCTGGAGCGCGATATGGCTCGGTTGCTGTTGTGGAACTAACTGCCAAAGCAGTTAGAGTCAGTATTCCGAAAAACTGTGCAGCCCAGTTTTTGAGCGACCCGGTACCATTGCGGTGCCACCGCTGAAATCTCATGTTTGGAGCCCCCAAGGTATCAAAAACAATTCAAATCACCGGTTGGCTATCGAAACCTTTAGCATCACCCGCTTCGTCGTGCCTCCGCGCCAGTCGTTGAGTGTTAGGACCGTGCTTGGATCTTCGGTCATGCAATGGCCATAGAGTCGGAAACCATTGCAAAGATCTCCACGGAAACCGATTACGGCTGCTGCGGGATACAACTTCGCCCTCCTGCTCAAGTGGTTCAGGAAGCATTTGGCAAGCCTGGTCAAATTCCTACTCGACACAAGGCTTAGTTCAACGCCAGCTTAAAACCCGCGTACATCACGGTCGACGATTTAGTCCTTGAGCAGCGCGGCCAGGACGTCGCTTTCCATCCGGTCGAAACCGGCCGCATAGTTCAGCGCGTTCTGATGATAGAACCGGGCATTCGCAAGATTGGCGCCAGTGTTGTCCCGGGTGCCGACTTGTTTGGCCGGAACGCCGGCGATGATCGAATTGTCCGGGAACGCCTTTCCCTCAGGAACGATCGCATGTCCAGCCACCACCGAGTTGTCGCCGATCCGTGCCCCGTCCATGATCGTCGCGTTGATGCCGATCAGGCAGCGGTCGCCGATCTCGCAGCCATGCAGCGTGACATGGTGGGTGATCGAGCAGTCCTCTCCGACGATTGTCGGCGTATCGAAGCCGACATGCACCATAACGAAATCCTGGATGTTGCTGCGGGCGCCGATGCGGATCTCATGAATCTCGGCGCGCATCACCGCGTAGGGCCAAACCGAGGCTCCTTTGCCGATGAACACCTTTCCGTAGATACGCGCCGTGTCGTGGATAAATGCGGGTTCGTCCAGAACAACGCCCGATCCGATCTGCTCCATGTCGTTCCTTTCAAAGCCGGCGCGCTTTCGAGCCCGTTGCGGAGACCGGCATACGCTCAAACGTCGCAATTGTGCGGTCAGGCCAGCGGTGGCGAATTCGTGCGCGATCCCCTATCGTGAGTGCATGACTATTCGCCTAACACCCTCCCAACAGTCGATCGTGGACCAGGCTGTCAAAGACGGCAAGGCCCAGTCCGCGGAGGAATTCATTACGGTTGCCCTGCGACAATTGCAGCAGGACCTGGAACCTAATCTGGAAGAGCGCTTCGGACTATCGACCGCTGACCTTAATCGCGAACTCGATAAGGGGCTCGACGGTTCGGCATCCCTGTGGGAGGGTGCGACCTCCTTCCATCGGAAGATGACGGTTAAGTACCAAGATCTCCTAGGTAGATAAGGGGATCCGCATCGTACGCATACTGCACGACAAAATGCGCGCTGAGGACCATTTGTGATGGGCGCTGGTGCGCAACTGTTCTGCTGGCCAGCGTTTCGTGAAAGTCCTTGCAGGATTTTTTGAAAAGTTCGTGCTCCGTTTTCGATTAGCATCCGCCTGGGAGTTCCGGGAGGACGCCGGCCGATCTGCATCGCGCCGGGTGGTGCTGATCGCACCTGCCTCCAACGGACGAACCGAATAGGGCCATGCCGACCGATCGCCGGCTTGGAAAATGTGAGGATCAGTGCATGTCCGGACCGAATTACCATGCGCCCGCGGGCGGCCTGCCCCCACAGTCGCAGTTGCTGACCGGCCGCGCCGTGTTCACCGAGGCCTATGCGGTCATTCCGAAGGGCGTGCTAACCGACATCGTGACCAGCAAGCTGCCGAACTGGTCGGCCACCCGCGCCTGGGTTCTGGCGCGCCCACTCTCCGGCTTCGCCGAGACCTTCTCGCAATACATCATGGAGGTGGCACCCGGCGGCGGCAGCGATCGCCCGGAGACGGACGAAACGGCGCAATCGGTGCTGTTCGTCGTCGACGGAACCCTGACCCTGACGCTGGGCCAGGAGACCCATGATCTGGAACCGGGCGGCTTCGCCTACATTCCGCCGGACTTCGACTGGACGGCTCACAATGGCGGCGACACGCCGGTTCGCTTCCACTGGATCCGCAAGGCCTATGAGTATGTCGACGGCATTGCCGCACCCGACGTGTTCGTCACCAACGAAAAGCATGTCGAGCCGGCGCCGATGCCGGATACCGACGGGCGCTGGGCCACCACGCGGTTCGTTGACCCGGCCGATCTGCGCCATGACATGCATGTCACCATCGTCACCTTCGAACCGGGCGCCGTCATCCCGTTCGCCGAAACACACGTCATGGAACACGGGCTCTACGTCCTGGAAGGCAAGGCCGTCTACCGACTGAACCAGGACTGGGTCGAGGTGGAGGCCGGCGATTTCATGTGGCTGCGCGCGTTCTGTCCGCAGGCCTGTTATGCCGGCGGGCCGGGGAAGTTCCGCTATCTGCTGTACAAAGACGTCAACCGCCACATGAAGCTGCGGCGGTATTGACGCCAACACGCAGCTCCGCTCGCTCCGTCGTCGCTCAATCGCGACCGCCATATGCCTTTGTTGGGCAATAACAGGCGCAATGCTGCTTTCTTACATCGCTATCCTTAAATACTGTTCACACTACTTGTGTATATAGGCAAACTATATCTGTACACATGCCGCCTATTGACACTGCATATCGAATTCTATTCTATAAAATCAAATATTGCGGCCTGCGGCTAAAGCAAACGGCTGACCAATAAACCTGAAACGCAGACGTCGCCCGGCTACTCGTATCCCGTCCCGTTCTAGGAAGGACGTCCCCAGATGACCAGCAAGAGCGATATCCAGTGGTTCAAGGAGAACTTCTGGCATGACATGAACGCAGCCGTGTCCGGCACCGTCTTCGATCCGGACATGTTGATCGCGATCGCCACCCAGGAGACGGGCAGTCTCTGGTCGCCGATGCGCAAAAAGGGATTGTCGCGCGACGAGATCGTGCGCCTGTGCTGCGGCGACACGCTGGATGCCGACAAGGGACGCAGGGCTTTCCCCCAGACCAAGGCCGATCTGATCGCGCATCCACGCGGGCAGGAGATGTTCGATATCGCCCGTGCCGCCCTGTTGGCCATGGCCGAGCATGTTCCCGGCTATGGTTTCGCCAAGAACCGCCCAGACAAATTCTGCCACGGCTTCGGGGTCTTCCAGCTGGATCTGCAGCACTTCAAGACCGATCCGGATTACTTCCTGGAAAAGCGCTACGAGACGTTCGAGGCAACGCTCGGCCGTGCCCTGGATGTCCTGCAATCGGCTTTGAAGAAACGCGACCTTCACGAGAAACCGGGGATTACCGATTTCGACTTCTGCACCGTCGCCATCGTCTACAACACCGGACGCTACAAGCCGAACAAGGGGCTGAAACAGGGCCATTTCGACGGCAGCAGGTTTTACGGCGAACACATCAACGACTATCTGGCAATCGCCCGCAGCATCCCGACACCCGACGGGACCGTTGCCATCAGCAGTGGTTCCGCCGCACTCGCTAAGCCACTGGCTACCGGACCGTATATGCGGGTGGAAACCATGACCACGTCCCTGCGATTGCGCAGCGCGCCCGAGATCAGCGACCCGCCGAACAAAAACGTCATCGCCGAGTTGCCCGACGGTTGGCCGGTGCGCGCCTTCACGGGCGAGACAGTAAACGGCTTTATCAAAATCGAAACCGCGCTGGATAACACCGTTTTCAGGGGATTTGCTTCGGCCGATTTTCTCGTTTCCGCGCTGCAGCCCAGCGCGCCTTCAGCACCCACGGCAACGTTTCCGGCGGTCTGGATGCCGCGCAAGGCGGGTACCGTCACCAGACGGACCGAAATCGCCGGGGCGCATTCGCTCAACGAATCCAATATGCCCGGTCGAACCGCCGACACACCGTACGGGCTTCGGGACAACCTCACAGCCATCATCGATTACCTCGACCCGGAAAAACAGGCGCACGCACGCTACTGGCCGCGATCCGGCCTGACCTTCTGCAACATCTATGCGCATGACTATTGCGCGCTGGCCGGCGTCTACTTTCCCCGCGTCTGGTGGACGGACACGGCACTGCTGGAGATCGCCGGCGGCGGGCAGCCGGAACCGCGTTATGGAGACACGATCCGGGAGATGCGCGCCAACGACCTGTTCCGCTGGCTGCGCGACCACGGCGCGGCACATGGCTGGATACGTGCAACATCGGCCACCGAACTTCAGAACAGCGCCAATCTCGGTTGCGTCAGCCTGATCATCGCGCGGCGCAAAGAGGAAGGCCGGTCGGGCCATGTCGCCATGGTGGTCCCGGAGACCGAAACCCAATCCGCCAAACGCCTTCCGGGCGGCCAGGTCTCCTCGCCGCTACAAAGCCAGGCCGGCACGGTCAACTTCAACTACGGCAACGGAACAAGCAGTTGGTGGACGGCGGCCAGATTTGCCGAGTTCGCGATGTGGCATCACGCCTGATCCGGTTCATCCCTAGCGAAAATCTGGACATGTCTGTCCAGATTGACCTCGGGCGAGAATCATTCGGATCGGCTGTTTTTGCGGACCGCAGACGCATCCGCCCGCTGTAGAGCCAGCTTGCGAAAGCGTCGCAGTTCCTTGGCCGATCCGTCCTTGCCGGTGAAGCTGCGCAGATAGGCTTCGATGTAAGACAGGCGCAGGTCGATCGGCTCCTGGGTCTCGAGCGCGTAATAGCCGATCTGCATGAAATACAAAACGCGTGCGCGGATGAAGTCATCCGGTTCGCCGTATCCGTGCCGGCGGAACATCTCAGCCAGCGCCAGGACGCGCGCATCGTCCGCCTGATCCACCAGTTTGCGCACGTCGGCAGAGCGGCGGGCCCATTCGCGCACCGCAAAATCCAGCCCGGGATCGTAGAGCGCTTCGTCGACCCAGCACTCGAAGACACCGAGCACCGCCTCGGTGATCGTCTGCGCCGGCCGTTTGGCGCGGGCCACGATACTGGCGGTGTTTTTGTGCTCCCAGTAGTGCAGGAGCTGGTCCAGCAGGTCGCGCCGGCTGCGGAAGAACCAGTAGAAACTGGAGCGCGATACGTCGAGCCGCTGGGCGAGGTTGAGGACTTTGACCGCCGCCACGCCCTCGCTGACGAGAATGTCCAGGGCGAGCGCCAGCCAATCCTCCCGCGTCGTGCGGCGGCCATTGTCGATTCCGGTACCGGCGGATTCGGCGGCCCTTGTCGTTATCATGCCATTCGGCTCCGTTTCTGGACATGCATGTCTAGATCATTTTGCGATGCTAGGCTATGGTTTCGTGTCGGCAAGGCGGAGGATCAAATGGAACAGTATCGCGTGGTGGTGATCGGCGGCGGTGTGGTGGGCGCTTCGGTGCTTTATCACTTGGCGAAATACGGCTGGACCGATATCTGCCTGATTGAACGCTCGGTGCTCACCGCCGGCTCCTCCTGGCACGCGGCCGGCGGCATTCATGCGCTCAACGCCGACCCGAACATGGCGGCGCTGCAGGCCTACACCATCGATCTTCTGGGACAGATCGAAGAGGAGTCGGGTCACAATATCGGCCTGCACATGACCGGCGGAATCACCGTCGCCTCGGCCCCGGACCGTTGGGAATGGCTGCAGTCGACCTACCGCATCTTCCAGACGATCGGCATCGAGGACTGCCATCTGATGACGCCTGCGGAAATCAAGGAGCGGTGCCCGATCATGGACACCACCGGCGTCATCGGCGGCCTGTGGGCCGACCGTGAAGGCTATGTCGACACCACCGGCACGGTCCAGGCCTATGCCGGCGCCGCCAAGAAGTACGGCGCCAAGGTGGTCGAGCACAATCGGGTGCTTGAACTGCGGCAGCGCCCCGATTCCAGCTGGGACGTGATCACCGAAAAGGGCACGGTACACGCCGAACACGTGATCAACGCCGGCGGCCTGTGGGCCAAGCAGGTCGGCCGCATGGTTGGGCTCGACCTGCCGCTGTCGCCGCTCGAACACCATTACCTGCTGACGGAAACTATTCCGCAGGTTGCCGAACTGGATTTCGAACTGCCGATGACCGTCGATCTCGAGGGCTTCACCTATATGCGCGGCGATCAGAAAGGCATCCTGGTCGGCATCTACGAGACCAACGCGGAGCACTGGAGCATCGACGGTGCACCGTGGGATTACGGCATCGAGCTGCTGCAGGAAAACACCGATCGCATCGCCGACGAACTGGTCATGGCCTTCCAGCGTTATCCGGCGCTGCAGGAAGTCGGAGTTCGAAACTGGGTCAACGGCGCCTTTACCTTCTCGCCCGACGGCAATCCGCTGGTCGGTCCGGTGCGGGGCGTCAGGAACTATTGGCTCGCCTGCGGCGTCATGGCCGGCTTCCTGCAGGGCGGCGGCGTCGGCAAGTCGCTGGCAGAGTGGATGATCCACGGCGAGCCGGAGGCCGACGCCTGGCCCATGGACATCGCCCGCTACGGCGATTTCGCGTCCAACCGGGAATATATCAAGCAGACAACCGGCCAGTTCTATGCCCGCCGCTTCGTGATGACCTATCCGAACGAGCAGCTACCCGCCGGACGGCCGCTCAAAAAAGCACCGGCCTTTGAGGGCATGGACGCCAAGGGCGCCATTTGGGGCTGCAGTTGGGGGCTGGAGGTGCCGCTGATGTTCGCGCCGCCCGGTTTCAAGGAGCGGCCGACGCTGCGGCGCTCCAACGCCTTCGACATCGTCGGCGAGGAATGCCGTGCCGTGCGTGATGGCGTGGGCTTGCTCGATATCACCGGCTTCTCGCGATATGAGATCAGCGGCGCCGACGCGCGCACGTGGCTCGACCGGGTGACCGCGGGCCGATTGCCAAGCGAAGGCCGGGCGAGGCTGGCGCCAATGCTCGGGCATGACGGCCGGTTGAAGGGTGATCTGACCGTCTTCAACTGGGGCGACGGCGTCTGGTGGATCATGGGATCCTATTATCTGCGCCAGTGGCACATGCGCTGGTTCGAGGACCACATCGGTACCGAGGACGACGTGCAGGTTCGCGATATCTCCGACAACATGGTCGGCTTTTCGCTCTCCGGCCCGAAATCGCGCGACGTGCTGGCTGCCCTCACCCACGAGGACGTCAGCCACGAAGCGCTGCCGTTCATGGGCTGCGGACAGTTCGATATCGGCCTGATCCGCGCCCGGGTCGGTCGCCTGTCGGTCACCGGCGAGCTCGGTTACGAGATCAACTGCCAGGCTGGCGAGCACATTTCGCTGCGCCGCGCCCTGCTCGACGCCGGCGCCGATTTCGGCATCCGCGAGTATGGCTATTACGCGCTCAATTCCCTGCGGCTCGAGAAAAGCTTCGGTATCTGGTCGGCCGAGTTCACCCAGGGCTATACGCCCGGCATGACCGGCATGGACCGCTGGATCGATTTCGACAAGGGCGATTTCATCGGCCGTGAGCCAGCGCTGCAGGAGAAGCGTCAGAACACGGCGCCGCAGAAGCTGGTGACGCTCGATATCGACGCCGGCGACGCCGATGCGTCCGGCTTCGAGCCGGTCTGGCGCGACGGCAAGCGTATCGGTTTCATCACCTCCGGCGGCTATGGCCACTATATCGGCAAGAGCCTCGCGATGGCGTTGGTCGAACCGGATGCCGCGGAGCCCGGGACCGACCTGACGGCGCATCTTGTCGGAATCGAGCGGCAGGCGCGGGTCATCGCGCCAAGCCCGTTCGATCCAAAAGGCGCCAAGATGAGACTTTAACCGATTGATTTCAGGGAGATTTCACACATGTCTCAGACAGCAGACGCCGTCATTATCGGTGCAGGCATCATCGGCGCGGCCACAGCGCTGGAGCTCAGCCGAAAGGGCCTGAAAACCATCTCGGTCGACAAGAACCCGGCGGCCGGTTACGGCTCGACCAGCGGTTCCTGCGCCATTATCCGAGTGCACTATTCGACGCTGGACGGTACCGCCTTCGCCTATGAAGGCTACCACTACTGGCGTGACTGGGCTGACTATCTCGGCGTCGAAGACGAGCGCGGCCTGGCGGAATTCCGCGAAACCGGGTGCCTCGTCATGTGCACCGAACAGAACGGCTACCTGCAGAAACACACAGCACTGTGCGACGAGCTCGCCATCCCCTACCAGCGCTGGGACGACGCCCGCATCACGGAGCGGCTGCCGATCTACGACATGACCAGCTACTTCCCGCCGAAGCGTCTGGATGACCCGGAATTCGGCCATCCCGGCTCCGGCAAGGTCGCTGGCGGCGTGCATTTCCCGACGGCCGGCTACATCAGCGATCCGCAGCTGGCGACCCACAACCTGCAACGCGCCGCCGAGGCGGTCGGTGCTACCTTCCTGTTCAACCGACGGGTCGTCGCGATCCCATCGGCGGATGGTCGGGTCACCGGCGTGAAACTCGACGACGGCACGGAAATCACGGCGCCGGTGGTGATCAATGTCGGCGGGCCCCACTCGGCCAAGATCAACGACATGGCCGGCGCACTGCACGACATGACCATCAAGACCGCTGCGCTGCGCCAGGAGGTCGTGCATGTGCCGGCGCCGGACGGCTTCGACTTTTTCAACGATGGTTTCGTCGCCTCCGACAACGATATCGGCTGCTACTGCCGGCCGGAAAAGGGCAACTTCATCCTCGTCGGTAGCGAAGACCCGGAGTGCGACGAGCGCGAATGGGTCGATCCCGACGATTACGACACCAACTTCACCGAACAGTGGACCGTCCAGGCGCAACGATATGCGCAGCGCGTCCCGACCCTCGGCATTCCGAACCAGTCGAAGGGCGTGGTCGATCTCTACGACGTCACCGACGATTGGATTCCGATCTACGACAAGTCGGCGGTCGGCGGCTACTATATGGCCATCGGCACCAGCGGCAATCAGTTCAAGAACGCACCGATCGCCGGCAAGATGATGGCCGAATTGGTCGCCTACTGCGAAGCCGGCAATGACCACGATGCTCAGCCGCTGCAGTTCGAGCTGCCGTATATTCAGCGGACGATCGACGTCGGCTTCTATTCGCGCAAGCGGCAGATTAACCCGGAAAGCAGTTTTTCGGTGCTTGGATAGGCGTAAATCGGATCTATGGCGTCGGGATCACTCCACCGCTCAGCGGTCACGGCAGACCCGCGTCGATCAGTGACTGACGATCCTTGTCGAGTCGAGCGGGATCGACGCAGTTCTGCGTCTGTGCCCAACGCGCGACGGTAAACTCCGGACGGGCGTCCAGCAGCGGCTTGACGTAGTCGCGCGCCCGCTCGACGTCGCCCATGTCTTTATAGGTCAGAATGATGTCGACGAGGCCGAATCCGGGGCTCTGCCTGTTATAGTCCGACAGTATCGACAGCGCCTCGTCGAACCGACCGGCATAGCGGTATGCGTGTCCGAGCACGCCGGAATACCAGCCGGGATCCAGCGGATTGAGCCGCATGGCGGTTTGCGCCTCGCGCACCGCGTCCCCGGGTCGCTCCGCGAAGGTCAACGCCAGGGCATAGAGCGCGTAAAGGTCGGCGTGATCGGGTGCCAGTTCGACCGCCCTGGCATAACTTGCAACGGAGTCTTCAAGCCGCCGTTCGCACATGTGCCAATAACCCAGTGCACCCCAGGCATCGGCGTTGCCGGCATCGATCGCCAGCGCGCGGTCCGCATGTTGCTTGGCCAGGTGCAGCGTTCGCTGTCGATCCTCCGTCCAGTAGAACCGGCCCTCGATGGCGTGCACGCAGGCAAGCATGGCATGAATCTGAGCCGAGTTCGGATCTTGCGTCAGCGCTTCCTCGAAGCTTGCCCGGGCGTGCCGGTAGGATTCGGCATTGACCGAGCGAAATTGGCTGAGCCCGCGAATGAACGCCATCCAGGCCGCCACGTTGTCGGTGGTGGTGTAGCGCAGCTTGGCCTGCTCGCCCTCTGTCAGCTCGACCTGCAGGGCGGTGGCAATGGTCAGCGTGATCTCGTCCTGAACCGCGAAAATATCCTCCAGATCCCGGTCGTAGCGGGCTGCCCAGAGATGCGACCCGGTCTGCGCGTCAGTCAGCTGGGCGGATATGCGGATCCGGTTGCCGGATTTTCTGACGCTGCCGCTGACCACGAAGTCGGCGCCGAGCTCGCGTCCGATTTCCTGCGCCGTCGCCGCACGTTTCTTGAAGGTGAAAGCCGAGTTGCGCGACGCCACCGAGATATGCCCGATCTGCGACAGCGTCGTTATCAGGTCTTCGGCTATGCCGTCCGCAAGATGATCCTGTTCCGGATCGGTGCTCATATTGTCGAGTGGAAGAATGGCGAGCACCGGTCCGGATTGTCTGTCGGTGTCTATCTCACTTGCACTATCAACGGATTTCTGGCCGGCATCCTGCACCACCCGATAGACCTCGATCGGCTCCGCGATATGCTTCAGGTTTTGCCTGCCAAGCGATTCGAGCGGTACGTCCGTCTTGTTGACGATCTGGGTACGAAGGGCTTCGGACACGACGACACCGCCAGGCGAAGCCAGCGGCTCGAGACGCGCCGCGATGTTGACGCCGTCTCCGAACACGTCGTTGTCCTCGAAAATAACGTCGCCGATATTGATGCCGATGCGGAACTGGATCCTGTCGTCGGGATCCAGGGGCAGGTTGCGCACGCTGATCGCCCGTTGGACCGCCACGGCACAGTCCAACGCATCGATCGCACTGGCGAATTCGGCCAGGAATCCGTCGCCGGTTCGCTTGAAGATGCGGCCGTTGCGGGCCGCGATTTCCGGTGCGATCAGTTCCGTATCGATCCGCTTCAGCCGTTCAAGCGTCCCGACCTCGTCAGCCTGCATCTGGTTGCTGAAGCCGACCATATCGGCGGCAAGGATGGCGGCAAGTCTGCGTTCCATGGCCGGCAGTGTACGCCGAAAGGCAAAGGATTCCATTAAGGACGCCTGCCGCCGCCAACCGAACGGTTTTCCGCCCGGGGTTTTTGGGATTGGCCAATCTGGTCTTGAGAAATGGCTGTGATATGGATTGTGCGAATCCCGGCAGGCACGATTGATGGCGACCAAAAGCTCAGCAGGCCCGAAACGGACGCTAACGGCGTTCACACTCGCGATGATCAACGTGGCGGCGGTCGTCAGCCTGAAAAACCTGCCCTTCATGGCCGAATATGGCTGGGCGATGATCTTCTATTACTGCCTGGCGGCCGTCACCATGTTCATCCCCACGGCGCTGGTTTCGGCTGAACTGGCGACAGCCTGGCCGCGAACGGGCGGCGTTTACATCTGGGTACGGGAGGCGTTCGGCACGTCGAACGGGTTCCTCGCCGTTTGGCTGCAGTGGATTAACAACGTCCCCTACTTTCCGTCCATTTTGGCGTTTCTCGCAGGCGCGCTGGCCTTCACGTTTTTCCCGGCGCTCGAGGGCAACCGACACTTCGCGTTGGCCGTCGTGCTGATCGTCACCTGGGGCCTGACGTTCATCAACTTCCGCGGCATGCGGCTTTCCGGTTTGATCAGTTCGGTCGGTGTTGTCGCCGGAACGCTGGTTCCGGGCGTTCTGCTGATCCTGCTCGCCGCGGCGTGGCTGGCCACGGGCAAAACCAACGAATTGCCGTTTGCGGCAGGCGAGTTGATACCGCCCCTGGGGAGCCTTTCACAGATCGTTCTGGCGGCCGGCGTCCTGCTGTCGTTTGCCGGCATGGAAATGTCGGCTGTGCATGCCCGGGAGGTCAAGAATCCGCAACGCGACTATCCACGGGCGATCCTCTTTTCGACGCTGATCATCCTCGGCATCAGCGTCATCGGCTCCCTGTCAGTGGCGGTCGCGGTGCCGAAGGAGAAGCTCGGCCTGGTCAACGGGATCTTCGAGAGTTTTGAGATCATGTTCGGCGGTTTCGGGCTCGAGGGGCTGACCCGGATCGTATCGTTTCTGATCGCCATCGGCGTGCTGGCAACGGTGAGTACCTGGATCATCGGCCCGTCGAAGGGTCTGTTCGCCACCGCGGCAGACGGCGAGTTGCCGCCACGCTTTCAGAAACTCAACAAGCATCATGTGCCGAGCAACGTGCTGATCCTGCAAGCCACCGTCGTGTCGGTCCTGGCGATCGTCGTCTTCGAGTTCATGCCGTCGGTTGACGGCGCGTTCTGGATCCTGACGGCGCTGACGGCGCAGGTCTATTTGCTGATGTATGTCATCATGTTCATTGCGGCGATCAAGCTGCGCTACTCCAGACCGGACGTGGTCCGACCCTACCGGGTTCCCGGCGGCATTGTCGGCATGTGGATTGTTGCGGGAACCGGTGCCCTGGCCGGAACAAGCGGCATTATCCTCGGCTTCATTCCACCGCAAGGCATGACCGTCGACCTGGTGTTTTACGAGAGCTTTCTCATCGGAGGCCTGGCTTTGATCGTGCTGGTGCCGTTCGTCATCCACCGGATGCGGCGGCCCGATTGGGTCGACGATGAGGCTGCTATGGACTGAGCAACGCGTAAATGGAGGAGTGGCCGGCAACATGAGCAGAGACTGGTACGCGGACCTCAAGGTCCTGGTCGTTGACGATGAACTGGAAGCGAAGAACACCGTCGGCAGGGCACTGCGGTCGATTGCGGACGAACTGGGCGACCGTGGAATCGGCGTCATTTCCGCCCTGACGGCGGAGGATGGTTGGACCGCATTCATCAGCAATGCCGACATCGGCTGCGTGCTGGTCGACTGGGATGGCGGTGCTGCCGGAGACTGGGAACAAGCGCGCTCGCATCAGCTCATCTCAGGGATACGCCGGCGCAATCGGGACATTCCCATTTTTCTGACCGCCGAACGGTTCGCCGTCGATCAGATCCCGGTTTCGGCCCTCGCCGAGATGATCGATCTGCTGTGGAAGGCCGAGGATACACCGACCTTCATGGCCGGTCGTATCGAACAGGCGATGATCACCTATGCCGACACCCTGCTGCCGCCGTTTTTCAAGGAGCTGGTCCGTTATGCGGACGAGTATAAATACGCTTGGCACACGCCGGGACATATGGGCGGCGTCGCATTTCTGAAATCCCCGGCGGGACGGCGGTTTTTCGATTTTTTCGGCGAGAATGTGCTGCGCAGCGACCTGTCTATATCGGTGCCGGAACTCGGCTCGCTGCTGCCGCACAGCGGTGTCGTCGGCGAGGCCGAGCGCAGCGCCGCACGGGCCTTTGGCGCCGACCGCACGATGTTCGTCACCAACGGAACGTCGACGTCGAACAAGATCGTCTGGCATGGGCGTGTTACGGAAGGCGATGTGGTCCTGGTCGATCGAAACTGTCATAAATCCGTCGAGCATGCGCTGATCATGACCGGTGCCGTTCCGGTCTACCTGATGCCGACCCGAAATCCCTACGGCATCATCGGCCCGATTCCGCTGTCAGAGTTCAGCGAAACCAGCATTCGGCAAAAGCTGAAGCAAAGTCCGCTGATTGACGGCGACGGACCGGCCAAGGTCCGAATGGCGGTCGTCACCAACTCGACCTATGACGGCATCTGCTACCGGGTGCCGGATATCATGGCGCGGGCCGCCGCATGCGTCGAAAACCTGCATTTTGACGAGGCCTGGTTTGCCTATGCGGCGTTTCATGAGCTCTACGGCGGACGCTTCGGGATGCACGACGAGAGCAATGTCGCCGACCTGCCGGTGGTCTTCGCGACCCAGTCGACCCATAAGCTTCTGGCGGCATTTTCGCAGGCGTCGATGATCCATATTCGCGACAGACACGTGCCCGAGGCGCGAAAGGTCGACTTCGACCGGTTCAACGAAGCCTTCATGATGCACACATCGACGTCGCCACAATACGGCATCATCGCGTCCCTCGATGTGGCGTCCCGTATGATGCAGCACGACCACGGCCGCGTCATGATGCAGGACACCGTGGAGGAGGCGCTGGGCTTCAGGCGCGAAATGAACCGCATCCGCCACGAGCTCGATCCCGACTCGCGCCAGTCCGGCAGCCAGTGGTGGTTTTCGCTGTTCCAGCCGCATGGCATCATGGATCACCCGGTCTCCAGCCCATCGGCGCGTCTGTCGAGTATTGGAGAACCGGTCGCCGGCGATCTGACACGCGACCCGACATTCTGGCTGATCAACGAAAAAGACGCCTGGCACGGCTACACCGATGTCGGCGATGGCTACGCCATGCTCGATCCGATCAAGGTGACCATCGTGACCCCCGGCATCCATGCCGACGGCACCCTGCACGATTGGGGCATACCGGCGTCAATCGTCTCACGGTACCTGCAGAACCGGGGGATCGTCGTTGAAAAAACCGGTACCTATTCGTTCCTGGTGCTGTTTTCGATCGCCGTCACCAACGGCAAGTCCGGCACACTGGTCGCCGAGCTGTTTCGCCTGAAAGAACTCTACGATGGCGATGCTGCCCTGACGGACGTGCTGCCGGAACTGGCAGCGCACGGTGATCGCTATGCCGGCATGTCGTTTCGGGATCTGTGTGGCGACATGCATGAATATTATCGCGGCCGCGATGCGATGCGCATTGTCCAGCAGGTCTATGACGTGCTCCCGGAACAGGTCATGACCCCGGCCCAGGCCTACCGCAAACTGGTGGCCGGCCAGGTGGAAAGCCTGCCGCTGGACGCGCTCGACGGACGCACCAACGCCGTCGGCATCGTTCCCTATCCGCCTGGCATTCCGGTCATCATGCCGGGCGAAAAGTTCGACCGGCAGCGGGTCGGAAAGATCCTCGACTATCTGTTGCTCCTGCAGGATTTCGACAATCGCTTCCCGGGTTTCGAGCACGAGGTGCATGGGATCCAATCGGAACCCGACGCAACGACCGGGCAAGCGCGATACGTCCTCGACTGCCTGGTCTGAGAACAGCGACATAGTGCAGATTTGTGCAAGAAGCGCCGGTTTTCGGCGGATTTTGTGTTAGAATGACCCTTTCGTCATTGAGACCAGCGAAGGCGTCTTCTTTTGAATGCCTTGCAAACATATCTCTACAACCTGAACCGGCGCTGCGGTCCCCGGTCGCTCTTGTGCTACAGCCCGTTCACCAGCCTCTACTTTGGGACGGACGGGGTTGTCACCAGTTGCTGCTACAACCGCGAGAGTGTTCTTGGACGGTATCCCGAGAACACGATCCGCGAGATTTGGGAGGGACCGGCGAGCCAAGCGCTACGCGACAGGATCCGCGCAAATGATCTCGGCGGCGGCTGCGTCGGCTGTGGATCACAGATTAAAACGGGCAACTACGGGGCGGTCGTCGCACAGCATTACGATCGCTGGCGGGTCGATCCGGATTATCCGACATCGCTTGTTTTCGAACTGCACAACACATGCAATCTGGAATGCATCATGTGCAACGGCGATCTGTCGTCACGTATCCGCAAGTACCGGGATCGGCTGCCTGCCAAGCGCAACGTCTATGACCAGGCCTTTGTGGAGCAGCTGCAGGAATTCATTCCACATCTGCAGGGCACGACCTTCTACGGGGGAGAGCCGTTTCTGATGCGGCTTTACTACCGGATCTGGGACCAGTTAATAGCGCTGAACCCGGAGTGTGAGATCACGGTTCAGACCAATGCGTCCATCCTGCCGGACAGGGCACTTGATTTCCTCGAACGGGGGGATTTCCGCATCAGCGTGTCGCTCGATTCCGTCCGACGAGACACCTACGAGGCGATCCGGCGCAATGCGGATTACGGTACGGTGATGCGCAATACGCGGTTTCTGGCGGAGTATTCCAGGCATCACGGGCGGCCCTTCGGCCTGTCCGTGTGCTTGATGACCACCAACTGGCTGGAGCTGGAAGAGTTATTGGATTTCGCGGATGATCTGGATGCCGTGATTTACTTCAACACGGTCTGGGACCCGCGGCACCTGTCGCTTGCCTATTCCGGGCCGGAACTGCTGCTGCGGGTGATCGAACGGTACGGCACCGTGGCTATGACAAGGGCCCTCAAAACCGGCATTCGGACCAAGGCGTGGACGGCCAGCACCACCAATCTGAACGGTTTCGTTTCACTTCTCGGAACATGGCATCAGGCGGCATTGGCCCGCCAAAAGACGGTGCGCCCGATGCAAACGGTAGTCATTACCTGAGGTTTGCCGTATGCTTACCCGGTATTCCTGCAGAAGAGTTAGTCGGGGGATATCACATGGCAAGAGCCACCAGAAAACCGGTCAAGAAGGCTGCGGCGCCGCGACGGAAAAAGGCACCACAGCCGGTGGTTGAGCCCGAAGCAACCCCTTCAGCAGAGCAACAACCGAGCGCATCAGCGCAACAAGCGAAAACGGTAAAGCGACAACCGATCGCGGCAGAGCAACAATCCAGTGGCGCTCCCCAAATCGAAACACAGCATGCCGCCCGACCGGCGGGTGGCCAGCAGCGGGATCTGAATGCGGCTATGGAGGAGTCATACAACCAGCTGCAGTCGATCTATAACGCTTTTACACAGCAATATACGGACGCCGGGGTGCAGTATCAGCAGTTGTCGGAACAAGGCTATCGACCGGAGCTCGCTGACCTTTATCGTGAGTTCACGGAAACCCGTGGCGCGGAGCTGACTCAGGAAGGCCTGCAATTGGCAATTCGCTATGCGGCATCGGCTCAGGCATTGTCGAAGCGTTATGTCGATGAACTGTTCAACTTCCTGAACCAGCGGGGGGTGAATGGTGCTCCGGTGCAGCAGGAGGATCAGCCGCAGGTAGGATTCAATTTGCAGGGTGCGGTCGGCAGCACGCTGGCGACCAGCTTTGAGGTGGAAAACAGCACGGCAACCGTGATCAGCCCGCATGTCTCCGCCACGGCTGTCCTCGACGACAACGGTGAGGCCCTGCAAGGGGCGATGATCGAGATCATTCCCAACCTGCTGAATCTCGCGCCTGCGCAGAAGCAACAGGTGACGGTTCATGTGCCACTGGATGCGGAGATTTACGAACCGGGATGCGTCTATACCAGTGCGCTGGTGATCGTGGGTTTGGGCAATGGACGGGATCGGTTGTTGCCGATACACATCGACGTCACATAGGGAATCCGTTTTGATCAATCGGTCGTCAGAGTAAGGATGCGATAGGTCCACTCGCCGGATTTCATGGATTCGTAGACGGTTGATCCGGGTGCAGCGAGAAAGTTGCTCCACCCGGCCTGATCGCCGCCGAACGCGCCCAGACGCGAGGCCGCTATCTCGTCGCAAGACAGCAGCACATTCGCTGTGATGTCCCGGTCGTCGTGCAATTCAAATCCCAACTCCTTGAGCAGTTCCACGCACTGCCGCATTTTCCCAACGGGCATCAGGTCCGTATACAGGAAATGACCGCCCGGTTTGAGAACGCGTTTGACCGAGGCATAGAAGCGCTGGATCGCCGGATAAGTATGAGAGGATTCGATGTTGATGACAGCGTCGAATTCCGCATCGGCGAAGGGCAAGCTTTCGGCGTCACCCTGCACAAAGGTCAGGCGCGGATCGGTGTGCGTTTTCCGGCAGAAGGCGACGGCTTCGCCGGACAGGTCCAGACCGGTGACTGAAGCCGGGTTAAAGAATTCCACGAGCATCCGCGCCGTGCCACCACGACCGGAACCGACGTCCAATATGGTCCCGCCATCGACAGGGTAGCTGCCGACGACCTCCAGCGCGAGCTTGACGGAATTGCGGTTCAGCATCTTGCTGTTGAGTTCAACGTTGCACGCCTGCGGCGCGCCGTTGGGGACGTAGCCGTAATTCAGAAAATGCGCGAACGCTCCAAATGCCGATCCGTCAAGCTGTTTGGTGACGCCGTCATACATATGGCGAAAGTTCTGCTTGGTGCCGTCAAGGTCGAGGTCCGCGTCTTGATTGACCACCGGCGGTGCGGGTGTATCGGCGGGTTTGCGTTGGTTCCCGGGCGGCGTTTTGCCGATGTCCTCCCCGATCATCGGGGCAAGGCCGGCGATTGTCGGCGTGTCGAAGATTTGACCGACCTCTAAAGCGCGGCCCAGGCGTTCTTCGATGCGCGTCGTCATTTCGATCGCCAGAAGCGAGTGCCCGCCAAGTTCAAAAAACTTGTCGTTGATGCCGACCGGGGCAACGCCAAGGAGGTCTTCCCAGATTTCAGCCAACACCCTTTCCATGTCGGATTTGGGCGCCTCGAACGGGTTCGACAGGTTGGGGCGGCCGTGGCTGCCTGATGGCTTCGACGTGGCTTGCGGTGTGGCGGTGAAATGGACCCACTCGGCCAGTCGCGTTTTCAGCTGTGTTGTGGAAATGACGACATGATTTGCGCCAAGCGCCATCAGGCGGTCGAGTGCCTCCGCCCCGTTGGCGGGCGAAATAGCGTCTTCACCGTGTTGCTGATCGGCAAAAGCCCACTGGTCCCAGTTGACCGTGATCCAGCGGGTTTTCTTGGAGGCGTTTTGTTGCGATGCGAAGCTGTCGAGGAATTGGTTGGCCGCGCCGTAAAGCCCGAGGTTCAGCCCGCCCAAGATCGCCGATAGGGATGACCCCAGCATGACGAAATCCGGCTGCCGTTTGCCGATCGCCTTGGCCAATGCCTGGGTACCGCGGACCTTTGATTGGAACTGAGCACGCTGATCGTCGTCGGTCAGGTCTTTCAGCGGGCCGAATCCGTCCTGGACGTTGCCGGCGAGATGGAAGATGCCGTTGATGGCACCATAGTTCTCTTCAACCAACTGGAACGCGGCTTCGAGCGCGTCCGCATCGGTGACATCGACGGCCGCCGTCAGAACACCGCCCTTCTCGTCGAGGGCGAGCAGACGTTTTGCCAGCCGGGCCCGTTTGTCGAACTCATTCTTGTTGCGGGCAAGATCGGGCCAATCACGCTTTGGCGGGAACGCGGACCGGCCGAGCAAAACAAGCCTGGCCTGGTATTTGCGGCACAGCATATCGGCGAAACTCATGCCCATATTACCCAGGCCGCCGGTGATTACGTAGACGCCACCCGGCTTGAGAAGCGAAGCGGACTCCACCGGGTTCAACGGTACCGGGACGTATTCCAGCACGTGTCTGTCGCCGTCGATATAGGTCACGCATGGCGTGAAGCCCGACACAGACAGCTCCGCGTTCAACCACCCGCTGACCCGTTTCGCCGCGGCATTTCGGCAATCCCCGTCCGCGAGATCCAAGCAAGTGCAACGGAGATTTGCGAATTCCTGATTGATCGCTTTCATCAGCGCTAGGAGTGGGGCGCCAATCACGTTTGTTGTGCCGTCCGGCCTGCCCGGTTGCGATTGCGCAGTCACGCACAGGAAGCGGACTTTGGTCAGGCCGTTCTGTTTCGAAAATCCAAGCGCGGTTCGTTGTGCTGCAAGAAACAGCCGATTGACGTCGCCGGGCAGCAGCGGCCACAGGTAGACAACATGCGTGATCGGGTGGTCGGAGCTTAGTGCCGCATCGAAAAGCCTGGCATAGTGATCCGGATCATCGGGATTGATCGTGAACGTGTTGTTCGACGCATGGCTGAAGCCTTTCCCGGTGCGGACGGTTGTCGTGTCTACGCGGTCCTTGCGAAGCCCGGCAACAAGAGCATTTGCGCCTGCACTTCGGTCAGTGAAGACCATAACCCTGGCCGCTTCCGGCAATGCGGTTGGGTCGTCCGGCAGTGGTTCGGCAACCCACTTCGGCAGGTAGGCCCAGTCAACCATGGCTTTTCGTGCTACGGCAGCCGGAATGCTCGGGTCTTCCGCACCATCGACCCAATAGCTGTCGCGCTCAAACGGATATCCCGGCAGACTGACACGTCGCCGGGTTTCCCCCGAATAATAGGTGGTCCAATCGATGTCCGCGCCGTGTGACCACAGCTGGCCAAGGCAGTCGGCGAGCATATGCGCCTCGTCCGTCCTGCGCGATTTGCTGTCCATCGAGGCCAGAACCGGATGGGTGTCGCTCGATCCGGCCTGAAGTCCGGCCAGATTGCACAGGCTGCGGCCGGGTCCGACCTCAAGAAACACCAGCTCGGCCCTTTCCATACAGCTGGCCACGCAATCGGCAAAGCGAACCGTGCTGCGCAGATGCAGCGCCCAGTATGCCGGATCGGTTGCCGCCTCCGCCGTCAGCACCGCCCCGGTCAGGTTCGAGATAATGTCGATGGCGGGCGCATGCAGATCGACACCCTCAAAGGCATCGATGAAAGGATCGAGGATCGGATCCATCATGCCGGAGTGAAAGGCGTGCGACGTGCGCAGAACCGTTGGTAATATCCGGCTGTTCTCGAGCCGTTTCTTCAGCCGTTCGATGGAGGCCGATGGCCCTGCGACCACGGTCATGCCGAGCGCGTTGACGGCTGCAACCGCAATGTCATCCGGCAACAGCGGGCGTACGTCATTCTCACGTTTTGGGATGGACAGCATCGTGCCCCGCTCGACTGAGCCCATCAACGCGGCGCGGCGTGATACGAGCTTCGCTGCGTCCTGAAGCGACATGACCCCGGCGATGGCGGCGGCGACATATTCCCCGATGCTATGACCGATCATGGCGTGCGGGCGGACGCCCCAGGACATCCAGAGCCGTGCAAGGGCGTATTCGACTGTGAACAGAGCCGGTTGGGTGTATTCCGTCTGTCTGAGTGTTACTGCCGCCTTCTTCTCCGCCCCCTTGTTTGGAAAGATGACCGATTTCAGATCCACTCCGGTCTGTTCCTGAAAGGCATTGCAGCACGTATCGAAAGCGGCTCGGAAGACCGGTTCCTGATCAAACAGATCGCGTCCCATGTTGGCGTATTGCGCACCCTGACCGGAGAACATGAAGACGACAGGCCGGTTGTGCCCGCTCGACGTTAGGGTGCGAACCTTGTCGGGATTTCGCGACAGCAGCGCCAGGGCAGTGCCGGCAGGATTGTCGGTTTCGCCGACAACGAAGCGGCGGCAGGCAAACCGCGCCCGGCCGGTTTGCGCGGTATAGGCAATATCGGCAAACTCATCGCCAACGCAGCCGAGCATCCGGCGCGCGTAGGATCGAGACAGTCGTTCCAACGCGTCGTCGTTGCGCGCGGACATCACCAGCAACTGGCGCCGTCGTCCCTTGCCGGTATGAGCCGGCGTTGGCGGTTCCTCCAGAATGACATGCGCGTTGGTTCCGCCCACGCCGAAAGAACTGACGCCAGCCCTGCGCGGCCCGGCATGCCCGTTCCAAGGAGTCAGCTCGCGGTTCACATAGAAAGGGCCCGAAGCGAAATCGATGCCCGGTGCGGGCACTTTGAATTGGGCGTTCGGTGGGATTTCCCCGTGTTCGACCACCAATGCGGCCTTGATAAGACCGGCGACACCCGCGGCACAGCTCAGATGTCCGACATTGCCCTTGATCGATCCGAGGGCGCAGAATTGCGTATCCGGTGTCAGTTTGCGGAAGATCCGTGTGAGTGCCGATACCTCGATCGGATCCCCAAGCATCGTGGCGGTTCCGTGGGCTTCGACATAGCCGATGCTGCGCGGTTCTATCCGAGCCATCTCATAGGCGGACTCGATAGCACGCGCCTGGCCTTCAGCACTTGGTGCGGCATAGCTGACCTTCCTGGAGCCATCATTGTTGTGCCCGAAACCGCGGATGACCGCACGAACACGGTCGCCGTCTTGCAGTGCCTCGTCCAAACGCTTCAGCACGACCAGTCCGACACCGCTGCCGACGATCGTTCCCTGCGCTGCGGCATCAAACGGACGGCAATGTCCATCGGGCGAGAGAATGCCGCCGGCGGTGTACAGATACCCTTTGCGTTGCGGAACCTTCACGGTGACGCCACCGGCCAGCGCGATGTCGCAGCTTCCTTCCATCAGGCTTTGGCAGGCAAGGCAGATGGCGACCAGAGACGTGGAGCACGATGTTTGGACGGTAATCGCAGGGCCCGTCAGATTGAGCTTGTAGGCGACCTGCGTGGCCATGTAATCCTTGTCATTGGTAATCATCAGCTGCATGCCGTCCAGAAATCCCAGACGGTCGAGGTTGCGGTTGATGAGATAGAGATATCCGCTCAGTTCGCAGCCACCGAAAACACCGATATCACCATCATAGGTGTCGGGTACGTAGCCGGCGTCCTCCAGGCTGTGCCAGGCGCATTCCAGAAACAGCCGGTGCTGCGGGTCCGTTAGCTCCGCATCGCGCGGGCTGAAGCCGAAAAACTCCGCATCGAACTTGTCCACATCATCGAGGATTGTCGCCGCCTTGACGTAGTTTGGCAGCGTGTAGACGTCGCTTGGAACGCCCGCGCCCTCTATCTGCTCTTCTGTCAATATGCTGACTGACTCGACACCCTTTTTCAGATTATCCCACAGTGTGTCGACATCCGGCGCGCCGGGGAAGCGCCCCTGCATTCCAATGATCGCAATCGAGGCATTACCCGGTTTGCTGGAAACGCTCTCCTTGTTCATTGAGGGCTCCATCAACGTAGTCAAACAATGCGTCGGGGACATTCGGATTGGTAAACGGAAAGAAGTGGTCGCCGGGGAAGATCCGGCATTCGAAACGAGCCGCAGTGTGGCGTCGCCATTCCATCACTTCGCGGAATCCGACCAGTCGGTCGCGGTCCGATCCGAGGGCGAGGACCGGGCAAGGCAGCGGCCGATTCCCGGCCGCGTTGGCGCTGTCGTAGCTTTCCAGCAGCGCGAAATCTGCACGCAATGCCGGAAGCAGCTTTTCGGTTAGCGACGCGTTGGACAGAACTTGTTCCGGAGTCCCGCCCATGTCGGCAACCGCGCGGAGGAACGCGTCCCGCGGCAACCTGGCAATCGGCGGCGTTTCGGCGACGCAATGTGGCGCTCGGCCCGCAACCGCCAAAAGCTGAGGCGGTTTGCCAATGTCCAGCAGACGTCGCGCGGTTTCGTAGGCGACCAGCGCGCCAAAGCTGTGACCGAACAGGGCGAAGGGAAGATCGGTCAGTGGTTCGATCTGCGCCGCAGTGCTTTCAATCAATGTGTTCCAGGACGAGATGGGTTCGATTTCACTCAAGGCACCACGCCCGGCCAGGGTGACAGCACGAACGTCGAGCGTCGGCGCAAAATCGCCAACCCAGGACTGGTATCTGTCCGCCGCAGCGCCTGCATGGGAAAAGCAAAACAGACGGGGCGCGGTGTCCACAATGTCGGCGCTCGGTTGGGTCAGCAGGATCTGAGTGGCTTTGTTCAATCCGGCAAACCTTCTGGTTCGATCTTACAGGTCTTTACATTTCGCAGTCGGCGAATATCCGGCGCGACTTAGGCTTTAGTTCTGTACGAGAGTAACACAATTGCATAGATACCAAGCATTCTTGCAGAGCAATCATTCTATCGCATCGCATACACATATTGTTTGCAAGCTTTACTAAACTTTACCGGCAGGTTTTATGATGAAAAAGCTGACTTTTTCTGTTACATTGACGGAGCTAAACTGACTTTGCGCGTATTTCGGATCATCGCAAGCGTATAAGTTGTGGTTTCAAGCTTGATCTCGGGGCCACGGACTAAGGAGGGCGGTCATGCCTGGCGGCGGTAAAGGCGGCAGCAGCCGAAGCACGGTTAACGTCAACAACGGACCGATTACGATCGATTCGGATACCGATGCCGATGTCACGATAAACGGCCTCGACGACATCGGGGTGACGCTGGAAGGCGGGGCACCGATCAAGACGGAAACGAAACTGGAGGGCGGAGCGCCGATCAAGACGGAGAGCGTTCAGGACTTCAAGATCTCCGAACCGATCGTCACGGACAGCAAGAATGCACTGACCATCGAGGTCAAACCCCTGTCACTGGACATCAAGCCCGTCGCGCTGGACCTGTGCACGACGGTGAACCTCGGCAAACTCCCGACCGGGATTATCCGCCAACCCTATCACCATCACATCGGGATCACCTACATGGGTGTCGAGTATTACGGCGTCACCTACAGCGGTGAAAGCAAGCAGGTTTTCGAGGAACTTCCCTTCCGTCCGTCGGTCAATCTGCCGGCCCAGAAATCGGCGTCTCCCAAGCCAAAGGGCGACGGCGGCGGCGGCGTGAAGATCCGAATCAAGTAACCGGCTGACGGCGCGAGAAGGTATTTGGAATGGCCGTTTCGAAGAAGACCGCATCACCGAAACTGGAGGTGGTATCGCCGCTGGTTCTTGCGGGCGAGCCCGGATTCCTGCAGGGCAACCTCAGTCTTCGCAACAAGGTCGGCGAAAAGGTCAAGCTTCGCGACCTCAAACTGACAAGAGCCGGCAGGCGCAAGAGAGGTGAACCGGAGTTCAAACCCATCGATCTGCCGCGTCTCACCGTCAGGCCCAATGCGCACAAAGACCTCGCTATCAATGTCGCCCTTCCCGCCAGCACGCGGGCCGGGGTCCACCATTTCGAACTGGCTATCGAGGGCGTGGTGCATGCGGTCGAAGCGATCGTGGCGGAGGTCGTGGACCTTGAGATCATATCGTCCGAGTACTTCCTGGAGGGGCCGCCCGGGGCGACCTTCGAAAAGTCGATCGTCTTCGTGAACCACGGCAATCAAGACGTTAACGTCGGTAAGGTCGGCGCCGTTCAACTGGATCTTGATATGCTGCATTGCCGGGCGTTGCGGGCGGCGTTGAAAGCACTTGCCGACACGGACGGCAAACTGGACGACGTCACGGCGGCGCTGGCCAAAAGCTATCAGGCTGAACTCGACAGTTTCGCTCCCTTACGCGTCACAAACGACCCGATAACCGTTGCGGCGGGTGAATCGGTGACGACAACCTTCAAGTTTCAGATACCCGACAAGATTCCCAAAAGGGTGCAGGCGACGGCCTCCATTCAAATCCTGTCGGAGACCCTGACCGTGCATGTCCTGGCCGTCTGATGAAGACCGGTGCGACGCACTAAGATCGAGGAGTTGGAGGATACAATGCAAGGCCTACAGATGCACAGAAATCGCCCCTCCGCAAAGCCACAGGTGTTCTACGGATATAGTTACCGATCAGGCGGCATGCGGATGATGGATATCGACGAGTACTGCGACAGCCTGCGCGACGGATACACCCAGATCCAGCGGATAAGCGGTCAGATGTACGATCCGATGGACGGATCCATGCAGATGCGGTCGGTGTATCCAAAAGGCAGAAGGCATACGCATTGCGATTGCGGGTGCGACTGCGGCTGTGACTACACCTGCCATGATAAATGCTGCGGGTATGACAGTTGCTGCGACTGCTGCATCTGCGATGCAGATGTGGTGATTCAGGCGCGCTGCTCGGAGCGCCGCTCGATCTCCCTGACCATCGAAAACGATACCAGGCGCGACCGGGAAATCACACTGTCCGTCAGTGATTTCACCACCGCCAGTGGCAAAGACCTTGGATGGGCGGCGGCACTGTCGGAAACAAAATTCAAACTGGGGCCCTGTCAGGAAAAGACCGTGCAGCTGGTGGTCAATATCGACTGCAACGCCTTCCACGGGAAACAACCGGCCGGCGCGTCAACGTCCAAAGACGGATCGACGGTGCTCGACAAGGATCGCTTGCCGGATGTGGACCGGTGCGAAGTCGCCTATGCCCGGGTGGCCGCCGATGGGTGCTTGTCGCGCCCGGTTCTGGTCGCGGTCGCGGTCCTGCCCAACCACTGCGACAGCTATGTCGCACGCTGCAAATGCGGATGTTGCTGATTTCCTGACCCGCATGCACCGCAATGCCCGAGGCCCGATCATTCGTGGCGCGGTGGATCACAGCGGTCGAGTGCCCCGCGGCATACATACGCTACTCTCCTGTGCAGAAGGCTTCGCTCGGCCGCTCAATTCCTGACTGATCGAGCATCTCCCGTGTTTCGGCAACACTCAGCAGATCGGGCATCCGCGTTCCCTCCGCCTCGACGAAATCGCGGAACGCTTCCTGAATCACACCGTCGATGTCCTTGGCCGTGAAAACGCCCTCGATGCGTCCTATCACGTGAAGGCGGTCCATGTCGGTCTTGAGAATGAGCGTCGTTGGATAGCGCTGGACGTTGAGCGCTGCGGCGAGACGATCGCCGCCGTCGTCTTCGTGGCGCCAGGCGAGGCCGAATTTCATGAAGCCGGCGTAGCGGACGATGGCCGGGCATCGGAATTGCTCCATCTGCGTCAGGCAGAATCCGCACTGTTGAGCGGTGAAGAACAAGAAGGTCGGCTTGTTTTCCGCCAGCGCATCCGTGTAGGCGTCGAAAGCTCGGTTGATATACCAATGGGGGCGCAGGCGCCGGATTTCCGGCTCGTCGGCCGGCAGAATACGTTCCGCCAAACCCTCCTGTTTCGCTGTTTCATCGACGGTTTGCGCATGAGTCGACGGTTGCGGGACTAAAACCAGGCCCATCAGTGACACCAAAACAACCATCCAGAGTGCACTGTGGTTTTGATGGTCAGACATGTTCTCCTCCTGCTGCACGGACTCCTTAGGCTTGCAAGACGACGCTGGAGAATTGTTCACCCTGAGAAACGGCAAGTCAATTCAGCCTGCGACTCCGATAAGACGCAGCAAACTCAATGCCGCATGGCGCCAAACACAAGTTTCACATTCCCGTGCCGAAATAAATTAAGAGCCGAAACATACCTGGGTACTTGCTTTGCACTATCGCTGAAAACTCTTTTCGTGAGTGATCCAAGCAAACGCCTTCGACGGACGTCTCATCTGATGTCGGAGTGGGGTTCAAAGCGTCAGCGAGGTCAACATGCCATATTCCTACCTTTCGGCCGGTATCCGCGTTCTGCTGTTTCTGGTCATTCTCGTCCTGCCCCATCAGGCGGTCTCCGAGGATCGGATAGATCGCCTGAGCGGTCCCTTCACCCACGAAAACCTGTCGATCTATCTCGTCCATGGTCTTTCGGCACCCGGACCGGTGCCCCTCACGCTCGCTGAGGCGATGCAGAGCAATCTGGTGCGTTTGCACGAGACCGGTGAGGTCGGTCATTTGTCGATCGAAAACCTGTCCGACCAGGAAGTTTTCATTCAGTCGGGCGATATGGTGAAGGGCGGCAAACAGGACCGTGTCCTCACCACCAGCCTGATCCTCAAACCGCAGTCGGGGCCGACGCAGATCGATTCCTATTGCGTCGAGGCGGGGCGCTGGAACCCGCGCGCGGGAGAGAACGGCAGCCTGTTCATCAGTGCGACCCGATCAGCACCGTCGCGCGAACTGAAACTTGCCGTGCGAACGCCACTCCTCGCCAGAACCGCGCCACGGTCGGCCGTCGTGGCATCTTTGCCGGACCCGGCATCGAGCCAGAACGAGGTCTGGCGCGATGTCGCCAAGGCACAGGCGGACCTGTCGAAAAACGTCGGCACCCAGATCGTCGCACCGGAATCGCCAACCAGTCTTCAGTTGGCGCTGGAAAACCCGGTTCTGCGGGAAGCGGAGCAGCGATACCTGTCCGTACTGCAGCCATTCGGGGAAAAGGATGATGATGTGATCGGCTATGTCGTCGCAATCAACGGGAAGCTCAACAGCGCCGATGTCTACGGCTCGAACGGATTGTTCCAGAAGATGTGGCCAAAAGTGTTGCGTGCAAGCGTAACGGAAGCCGTCGCCAAACAGCGGGACGGTGCCAACAGAGCGGTCCCTCAACCGGAAGAGGCCAAGGCCTTTCTCAAGCGCGGGAATCGAAAGAGCGACATCCGCCTTTCAAACGGGACTGTGGTCGAAACCGGGATCGTCGGGCACATACTGTCCTTCGGGGCACGGAAGCTGGATGGGAGCCTTGTCCATCTCAACTTCATCGCAAGTGATTAACACCTTGAACGAGTAGACCAGGCGCAAGGGCAACGCCGGTAGAGACGCCTGTGGTCTCTACCGGCACTCTGTCAAAGTATCGAAAAGCAGAAAATGTCCACTCTCTGCCAAAAAAACTTACGGTCCGCCAAAAAAAACCGCGATCGCGGCGTAATACAGACAAGACACTTACAAGATCCTGACCTGATAGGACCTATGTCTGCAGAAAGCGATAAACAGCTGGCTCGTCAAGCGGCAACGGGCGACAGGGCTGCGTTGGAGCGGCTGTTTCGCCGCCACTACGCAACCATCTATGCGTTTGCGCAGAAAATCTGCGGCGATCCGATCGTTGCCGAAGACATCACACAGGACGTCGTCGTCAAACTGATGGGATCGATCGGCACCTTCGACGGACGATCGGCCTTCACCAGCTGGCTATACCGCGTCGTGCTGACCAAGGCACTGGATTATCGCCGCAAGGAGTTTCGGCGCACGCGCCTGAAACAGGCTTTTGGCAAGCTCAGTGACACGACCGATCCGCCACGTCAGGAGGCGTCGGTGACGGCCTCGCAACTCTGGGACCTCCTCCTGCAACTCCCCGCGTCGGAACGCGATGTGGCGATCCTTGTGTTGGGTGAGGGATTGACCCATAGGGAAACGGCAGAAATCCTCGACTGCCCGATCGGGACGGTCGGTTGGCGCCTGAACAAGGCCGTCACCCTTTTGAATCGAAAGCTCGAACGTGAGGACGATGAACAGACAGGAACTCAAAGCGCGCTTGAACGCCTTGAAAGTCCAGCCGCCCTCAGCTGAAGCGGAGGACCGGGCGATCCGGGCCGGTCTCGACGCGTTCGACCGGCGCAGGCAAACGACCGTTTTTCGGCTCGGCAGCCCGCTGCGTCATTGGCGCATGCACCATTGGCTGGTCGCCGGCGCGGTGACGGCGTCACTTTGCGCAACCATCATCATCCTTGCGCCCCTGGTGATCGACGACCCGAACCGATACGATCTGGCGGCTTCGAGCGCCGATGATCCGCTGCCTCCTGCCGCGAGCGTCGCCGACTTGAGCGGAACGCCAGCATTATCTCTTGACGGCGCGCTACGCCTAGAAGTCGAGCCGGAAATAGTTGAAGAGCTCATTGTCCTGGCCAGCACCATGCCTGCACAGGATGTCGCAGCCGATGACGGTCGCAAGCAAATCCCAGGTACCGCTGCAAATTCCGGTGAGCTTGATCCCGAGTTCGGTTCTGCAGAACGGATCGCCGGGGCAGCGCCCGTCACGCCAGAGCAGATTGAAGAGGTACTGCGCATTCACGACGGCGCTTTGCGAAGACAATTCGGAGAGGAGATTGTCAGTCAGCTCAAGTCAATGGCGGAAAGCGGTGAACTTCGCCGCTATCTGCGAACCTATCAGGCAAAGCCGGTCTTTACGCTGGGACATGCCACCGTCGACGGGACCGAGTGAGGCAACGAACCGGTGCGGCAATCAGGCCAGGCGCGTGGAACGCGGGCTTTCGTCCATCTGGCCGATCAGCTGGTGAGCCAAAGACAGTGTCAGATCGTTACGGACGGCCGCGTATTGCGGATGGTTCCAGAGGTTGTCGAGCTCCTTCGGGTCTTCCACAAGATTGTAGAGCTCGCCCCAGTCGCAGTCCTTGTAGAGCGACAGTTTCCACGGACCGGCGACGAGCGTCCGGACCCGTGCCGGTGGGTCGAAGCCCATGCGCCGGCCGCCGTCGTTGTATTCGATCAGCAGTTGTTCGCGATGCCATTCCTCACCGCGCAGGCACGGCAAAAAACTCCGGCCCTGGAGACCGAAATAGGGATCGACACCGGCGCGGTCGAGGATCGACGGCGCGATATCGACGGTCGAGCACAGCGCATCCGTCCGGTTTGCCGACCGTGTGCGCGGATCCGACCAGATCATCGGCACACGGTTGATCCCTTCCTTTGGCCAGGCGCCCTTCAGAAGCAGGTTGAAGTCGCCCAGATAGTCGCCGTGGTCTGAGTTGAAGATAATGACCGTGTTGTCGTCCAAACCGGTTTCTTTCAATGTTTGGATCACCGAGCCCACCGCGTCATCGATCATGGAGACCATGCCGGCGGTGAGCGCCATCGCCTCCCGTACGTGCTGGTCGTCGGCGAGAAAACTCGCCTGCCTGACGCGGTGCACGACACCACGCTCATGCGCGGCGATCGCGTCGACAAGCGGCGGCGGCGGGTTGTGGTGATCCGCATACCGGATGGGCAGATCGAATTCATCGGGACTGTACATGTCCCAGTAACGACCGGGTGGATTGAACGGATGGTGCGGGTCGGGGAAGCTGACAAAGGCAAAAAACGGCGCATCGTCCCCTGCCCGGTCGCGCAGATAATCCGCTGCGCGGTCACGCACATAGGATGTCGGGTACAGCTCTTCCGGAACCGGTGTGCGGAACGCCTGCGGGCAGGTGTAGTTGTGCGGCAACTGGTTCGCGGGGTCAATCAGCGCAGGCCAGTCGTCGGTCTGATTCCGGAACCATTGGCGGTAATGCCCACCGGCACGATCGCCATGGCCCGTCACCACGTCGACGCGATCGTAGCCGTAATAGGGTGTCGGGAAATGGAAGCGGCCTTGCGCGTCGTAGTGGACCGGCTCTTCCGCGGTGAAATCGCCGACCTCCTGCTTCCACGCCTCTTCGATCGGTCCGGTGCGGACCTTTTTGCGCGGCATCGGCGGCTGATCGGTGAAGGGCTGCAGGTGGCTTTTTCCGATGGATGCCGTCCGGTATCCGGCCGCCTTGAGAACGTCGACAAAGGTGTTGGCGCGGTGCGATAGATAACAGCCGTTGTAACGCAGGCCATGGACGCTCGGATAACGTCCGGTCATGAAGCTCGCCCGGTTGGGCATGCAGACCGGGGTGGCGACGTAAAACCGATCGAAAACCGTGCCCCGTGCGGCGATGGCGTCGATATTCGGGGTGCGCACCACCGGGTGCCCCATGCAGCCGAGCCAGTCCGCACGGTGCTGGTCGGTCATGAAATACAGGAAGTTCGGGCGTTCGCTCATGTCAGATCTTTCCCGACGATGCTTCCACCGTATCGCGACCCCGCAGACGGTTCCAGACGATCATCGCCAGCCCCAGCACGACACCGGTCAAATAGACTTCCGGCTGTGGCGCAATCAACAGGATACCGGCCGCGAAGCGGGCGACGGCTTCCGGCATCGAGATGCGGGTCGCGTCGAACCGGCTGGTGGCCGAGGCAAACAGCAGGATCATAAGGCACAGCCGCAGGATCATAAACACCACGCCCATAAGACCGGCCGCCTGGCCGTTTGGATCGGCCTGACTGACAATCAGCATTTCCGGATTGAGCGCAAAGGCGAAGGGGATGGCAAAAATGACGATGCCGATCCTCACCGCGGCAATAGAGGTTGCGATGGCGCCGCCGCCGGCAACTGCGGCGGCCGCGTAGGCGGCGATCGCCACCGGCGGCGTGATGACCGACGCCACGCCAAAATAGAAGACGAACATGTGGCTGGTCAGCGGCGTCAGTCCCATGGCCAGCATGGACGGCCCAAGGATCAGCACGATTGTCAGGTAGGCCGGCAGCGTCGGCATGCCCATACCAAGCACCAGGGCGGCGGCCGCCGCCATTACCAGCGTGAAGATCAGATATTGCTCGGCCGCTCCGGAAATGGCGAGAGCGAAATCGTTGGGCAGACCGGTGGTGCCCAATACGCCGACGGTGATCCCGACCACGCCGGCCGCCATCATCAGCCGTCCCATATTGACGCCGCCCCTGGACAGCGCTTCGATCAGCGTGAACGGGCGCCGGCGGATTTCCGGGTTGAGGAAGCTCAGCGGGATCAACGAGAACAGCGCCAGGATCGCCGAGCCGGCCGGCGAAGCACCGAAGATCAGCGCCGCCACCACGATGACGATCGGCACCACGACCAGGACGAGGTTGATGTAATCGGTGAGCGTGACCTCGATCGCTTCCTCGTCGTTGCCCGCCTCGACCCCGAGGCGCCGGCTCTCGAAGACGACAACCACGAACAGCGAGCCGTAGTAGGCAAGCGCCGGGATGATCGCGCAGACGATGATGGTCAGATAGGAAATGCCGGTGAAATCGGCCATCACCAGCGCCGCCGCGCCCATGATCGGCGGCATCACCTGGCCGCCGGTCGACGCGGTGGCCTCGACACCGCCGGCAAACTCCGGCCGGAAGCCGCGGCGTTTGATCATCGGGATGGTGATGACGCCGGTGCCGACCACGTTGGCGACGGCGGAACCGGAGATGGTGCCGAACAGGCCGGAGGCGAGGATTGCCGCATGGGCCGGCCCGCCGCGGAAGTTGCGCATGGCGGCGAAGGCGATCTTGATCAGCGAGCGGCCGCCGCCGGAGGCCTCCAGCATGGCACCGAGCAGAATGAACGGAAAGATCGTCGAGGTGACGATGCCCATGATGGATCCGAGCACACCGTCATTGTTGTTGAACCACAGATTGCCGGCGGTGTCCTCGATGAAATCCACCGGCGCGGTCTCGAAAATGCCCGGCCAGTATGGGCCGGTGAAAAAGTAAATCAGCATGACGATGCCGACCAGCGCCAGCGGCAGGCCCCAGATGCGCCAGCACATCAGGATGATCGCCGCACATCCGGCGAGCGTGGTCAGAGCTTCCCAGGGTTCGAAAAAGAAGATTCCCTCGTCAAGTTCGGTGACAATGACGTAGAAGCGCCAAAACGCGTAGAGAGCGACCGCGCCGACCACCAGATCGAATACACGCATTGTCCAACGCGCCACGGGCGATTTCGCGTGCAGCCAGGTTTCGGCCGGCACCGACAAAATGCAAACGACGACACCGCCCGACATCAGCAGTGCCCGATAGGCTTCGACGTCAAACGGACCAATGCGCGGCAGCGGACCGAAAGCCGGAGTTGAATTGCCGAGGCCACCAAGGGCCATCGCCAGGCCGATCGCAAATATCAACCAGCGTGTCGCATGCCCGGGCAACGACGTTTCGTTGTCGGTTGTCGATTCCGTCGATTGCATGGTTCTGTCCGTTCGGTAACGGTTACGGTCTCAACGCCGCGCGTGGCGGGTTGGGAGATCCAACGTCAATGCATCTGAAGCGCAGTGGAGCGGGCGGCGCATCCGCCCGCCCGTTTTTGAGCTAGTTGGTGGCCGGTCTCAGGTGGTCAGGAATGGCGATTCCGACCTCTTCATAATACTTGACGGCGCCCGGATGCAGCGGTGTGTTGAGGCCGACAAACGGCTCGTCCGCCGTGGTCGCGGCAAGCGTCACGACCGCCGCCTTGGACGCGTCCAGATTATCCCAGAACGCCTTGGTCAGGTCGTAGGCCATCTTGTCGTCCATGTCCTTGTGCACACCCATTACCATTGTGTACATCACGGTGTTGACGTCCTGCTCCTTGTTGACCTGCTTGTCGTAGGTGTTGGCCGGGATAATCCCGGACAATCGGCCGGGCGTTTTGGTGTAATTCTCCCAGGCTTCCGATTCGGTGGAACCTTCCGGCATGTTGATCAGCCGCAGATCGCGCTTCAGGCCGATCTGTTCCATCAACGCCGAGTTCAGCGGCAACGGCCGCATGAAGACATCGAACTGGCCGTCCTCGAAGGCCTGCAGGCCGGCGCCCCAGCCCATTTTGACGCCCTCATAATCGTCGCCCATCTTCAGCCCGGAAGACACATTGATCAGCCCGGTGGTCAACGCCACGGCTCCGCCGGAGGGCGGCCCGACGAAAACCCGCTTGCCCTTCAGGTCATCGTAGGTCTCGATGCCGCTATCGGCGTAGGTGAGCGCGTGAATATGACCTGCGGCGAATCCGAACAGGGAGCGCAGGTTGGGTGCCACCTGCTTCACCTTGTCGCCCTGCTTGGCGTACATGCGCGTGCCATTGACCATCGAGTCATAGGCGACCGGTGGATAGGTGGCGGCGCCGAGCCGGTCGTTGGCGAGCAGCAAGGCCGACTTGGTCAGTGTCTGACCCTCATTGACCTGGATCTGGTAGCCACCGCTGGCACCGGCATATTTTGCCATCAGCTGCGGGACCACGCAGCTCAGGCCACCGGGCGCTCCGCATTCCATCTTGATGATGTCGGCTTTCGCAGCAACCGCCGTCGCCGCCATGATAAGTGCGCCGGCCACGAACCCGGCACTATATTTCACATAAGGGTACATCGCTTCCTCCCGTCGCATGTCAGACGCCGCCCTTTCCTCCCGAAAGGGCAAAGCCGCTCAGTACATTCTGCCGTGTATTCTGGTATAAATAAAATCGAAAGATTCTGAGTTCCGATAGAAAAATGTATATCTGATGGACCCACGACTGCTTCACCAACTGGCGACCGTCATCGAACTCGGCTCGCTCAGCCGGGCCGCCCAACGACTGAACGTCACGCAGCCGACTCTGACGCGAAACATCCGGATCATCGAGGACCGGGTCGGATCGCCTGTCCTGAGGCGCGGTCGATACGGCGTAACACCGACCGAGATAGGCCAACGGCTCGCCGAACAGGGGCATGCCGTCGGCGACCTGATGAATGCCGCGGACATGGCGGTCGACCTCTGGAAATCCGGGCTGTCCGGTGAGTTGCGGGTCGGCATCGGACCAATGCTGGCGGTAACCGCCATGCCGTCGTTCTTCGAGACCGCGCTGGGCACGACCTGGCCCTATGCCCTGCGCGTCACGACGGCAACCGCCGGCAGGCTCGTCGACCGGCTCAACCGCCAGGAACTCGACGTGGCGCTGGCGCCTTCGCGTCTCAACCTGCATCAGGAACGGCTGCATCAGGAGATCGTTTACGAAGACCGGATGGCAGTGTTCGCCGGACCGAAGTCACCCCTCTCCCGGCAGACGGCGCCGATTACGCACCGGCAACTCGAACAGGCCCAGTGGATCTCGACGGGCGCCAGTTCCGGCATACATGGCACCAGCCGCGACGTTTTGGAGAACCTCGGGCTTCCAGCGACCACCCCTCGCCTGACCTTCACCGGCGACGTGTTCATGGCGTTGCACCTGGTGCGGACAACCGACGTGCTGATTATCCTGCCGGAAAACCTGGCGCGCCTGCTTCCGGATCTCGGCGGTGCCGTCAAACTCGACCTCGACGTCTCCATGCCCAACCGCCACATCGCGCTGTGGGTCACCAACGCCAACCGGGACCGGCCGGATATCGCCCATTTCGCGGCGCGCGTGCGCGCGCATTTTCATGCATTGCAGCTTGCAGACGTGAGCTGACGGAATCTCATAGTTGCGAAAATGCCAGCAAATCCGGCCGCAGGAGCAGCAGCGCGCCAATCGACAGCAGCACCACACCGCCGATCAGATGGGAGAATTGGGCATAGCGTCCGGTCAGACCGGACACCTGCAAGGCCACCATGGCGGTAGCGAATATCGCCAGGTCGTCAAGCATAAAGACGGCGATGTAGAGCAGCAGATACGAGTAGTAGCGTGCCGCGGTCAGATCGCTGAGGGCCAGGACCTGCGTGTAGACCGCGGGGACACCGGCCGAGCAGATCAATTCGATAAAATTCACGGCGACCGCCACGCCCATGATGCCGATTACCGACAACGGCAGCCGGTTTTCAAGCACATGGAACCGAATCCGATCCATGATCCGCGAGCGGCGGGTGTGATCGGTCACGCGACACACTGCCTCCGGCTTGGTCCAGTACTCACGCAAGAAAAAGAGACCACCGCCGACGGCAAGCAACCCCACCGCAATCCGAACCCAGACAACGACACCCAGCAGCAAAATCAGGTTGAGCCATGCGGCTAACACCGCGAAATACATCACGCCCGTCGCTAGCAGGAAGCTGCCGCCGAGGATCCACATGCGGCGCCGATCCTCCAGTCCGAGAAGGATACCGATCAGGAAGACCAGAACCCACATGGCACAGGGATTGAAACCGTCCACCGCGGCCATCAGCACGGTCAGGGCCGTCAGCGACAGATCGCCGGTGTTTACCGATCCAACAATCGGAAGGTTGATGGTGTCCGGAATGGTTGCCCCTGCGGTCGGCGTGGGTCGGGAATCTGCGCCGGCAACGCCGACGTTTTCCGAGTGCGGTTCCAATCTCGCCACGACGTTGTCGCAGCCGTTGGCCGCGCAGGTCGCGATTGCTCGGCGATAGAGATCACGGCTGTGCCCACCCTCGGCAAAACCAAGGAAGGATCTGTCTCCGATCACCACCAGCGGCACAGCAGCCTGTTGATGGCCGAAATGCTCCAGTGTCGTCGCGAAGAGACGGTCGGTCGTCGCGTTTTTGCCAACTGTCAACTTTCGCACCGTTATGTTTTGCTTGGCGGCCAACTCCTGCAGCGCCTGTTCTGCCTTGCTGCAGAAGGGGCAACCGGCCCTCGAGAAGAAATGAACGGTGACGGCATCCTGTGCCGAGGCGTCGCCTTGCGACCCCGGTAGCGCCACAAGGCTCAGCGCGATACAGCAAATGAAGAATAGAAGGCGCATCCACAAACATCCGGTACCTGACCGATGCTTGGGCCTTGCCTATCACGGGAATTCCGTTTCCCTTTGATCGAGAGCAAAAACGATCTCCTGGCCGCACACCGGGTCAGGATAACGCCGTTGCCATGGGAGGCTGTATACTTCTGTTCCCAAACATAGCGTCGCGAGAGGTACAATGCCTAAGATCACCGATATGACATGGACCCATCACGCCGCAGTGCCGCACCGGATCAGCGGTCAGGATGACGGCCCCTATGACGACGTCGCTTTGGGAGACGCCGTCGGGCTGACCCAGTTCGGTGTGCGTCTCGAGCGTTTACCGCCCGGGTCACGCTCTTCTCACCGGCATTGGCATGAGACGGAAGACGAGTTGGTCTATATGATCTCCGGCGAACTGGTTCTCATTGAAAACACAGAGACCACCCTCGTCGCCGGGGATGCCGCCGGATGGGCGGCCGGCAAGCCGGTTGCGCACTGTATGGAAAACCGTTCGTCCGAACCGGCTGTGTTTCTTGTGGTCGGCACGCGCGCCGCCCGGGGCACCGTGCATTATCCCGACCATAATCTGGTCTTGCATCATGAGGGCGGCGCGCGCCGCTTTACGCGCACCGACGGCAGTCCGGTCGAGTCTGACTGATCTGCGGGGTGCACCGTTATCGTGTCAATCCTTGAACCAGGACGACCAAGCGTCCCACTGGTCGATGTGCTCGGCCGTAATTGCGTAGCCGGATCCATCGCAGTGCATCTGGTCGCCGAGCGTCAGGCTGTGCATATACCGTTCGTCGGCCAGCAGCGCAGTTTGAATGTCGAGATACGGTACACCGAGCTTCGCCGCCAGCGTCATGAAGCGCCGGTTGAGCGCCACGGCGGTGTCCTGTGAGAAATCGATCTCCATGCCTTTGCTGGGACGCATTGGCGAGCAGGCGATGTTGGCCGGCGGCAGCCCGACCCACAATGTGGGATAAAGGCCGGCGACCTCGCTGACGATCGCTTCGGCGTTGTCGACCGAATCCGCCTCCTCGACACGCCGACCCGAGCCGACGATCACCGCCACGTCGTTGATCCCGAACTGAAGCACCACGCGGTTGTCGGCGCCGTCGGGAAAGCGAGCCTGACATTCGCGCTTCCAGCGGCCGCGGATCTCGTCCGTGGTGGCGCCGCGGATCCCCAGATCGTAGAAGGTGAGGCGGAATTCCCTTGTAAACCGACGCTCGCACAGACGCCCGATCCATCCGAGACACTGCTCATCGCCGGATCCGTTGATGTAACTGTCGCCGACGAAACAAATGCGCAGATCCCGCATCGCGTCCCCCTCGTTTGGATTGGTTACCGGATCAGCCGGTCCATCGGCCCGATTGTAAAACCAGGACCGGTCGCCGGTCCATCATGTCAGAATTGACAGGTGACCGATAACCGGGAACGCCTCACACGGTTATTTCTTACCCTTGTGCTCGATCTGATCGGCCGTCTCGTCCTTCACCTTCTTGAGCCCGTCACCAAGCGAAAGACCGAGTTCGTCGCCGAGCGTTTTCAGCGCCGGCAACTGCACGGCCATGCCGAGGATCGAATCGAGCGCCTGGTTCACCGGTGTCTTGCCGGTGTCATAGGTGCCGCCCTGCCCGGCGCCGCCGAGCCCTCCAACATTGTGGATCTTGATCGAGTCGATCTTTTCGGCGGGCCGCACCATTTCGGCAATCGCCTTCGGCAGCGTCTCGATGCGGGCGATCTCCTCGCGCATCGCCACGTGCCGCTCGTCCAGCGCGTTCTCGGCTTCGTGCAGGGCGCGCGTGCCTTCCGCTTCGGCCATCAGCGCCGCCTTGCGGGCATCGGCTTTTTCGCGTTCGGACTGAGCCTCGGCCTTGGCCGCCTGGAGCCGCGCCGCGGCATGATCGACGGAGGCATCCTTTTCCGCCTTGGCAAGGGTTTTCAATCGGGCGCTTTCGGCATCCGCCCTTTCCTGAGCAGCCAGCAGCGCCAGCGACCGGTTGCGCTCGGCCTCGGCGATCATGCGTGCCGTGGCGACGCCTTCGGCCGCGGTGGCAGCCTGCGCCCTGGCGATATCGGCCGCCGCCTGGGCATCGCTTTCGGCTTCCGCCTTGTTGGCAACAGCAATCATGCGGTCCTGCTGCTGCAGCTGTAGATCGCGTTCCTTGGCGATTTCCGACGACTGGACTTCCAGGTCACGGGTGATCTCGGCAGCTTTGACCGACCGCTCACGCCCCACTTCGGCCTCGCGGACCGCCCGTTCGCGGGCGATGCGCGCCTCCTCGGCCTCACGTTCCGATTCGGCTCGGCGGCGGGCGATTTCTGCCGACTGGGCGGCGCGTAGCGTTTCGATCTCCTGCTGCTGGGAGATGCGCGCCTGCTCCTCGTCCTGCTCGATTTCCAGTTTGCGGCGGGTTGCCTCCATCGCCGAGCGGCGCACCGCAACATCGGCGTCGGCGTCGATCTCGGCCCGCTCTTTCTTGGAGACGGCAATCACCTCGGCCAGTTTGCGCATGCCGACGGCGTTGAACGCGTTGTTTTCGTCGAGCGAGGCGAACGGGGTCTGATCGAGCGACGTCAGCGATACCGACTGCAGCCGCAGGCCGTTTTCCGCCAGGTCGTCGGCAATCAGCGCCCGCACTTCCTTGACAAAGGCGGCGCGGCCCTCGTGGACCTCGTCCATCGTCATCTGGGCGGCGACGGCGCGCAACGCGTCCACCAGCTTGCCCTCGATGATCTCACGCAGCCGGTCGGTGTTGAAGGTCCGGTCGCCCAGGGTCTGGGCAGCGCGTGCCACGCCCTCCTCCGTGCCCTCGACGGCAACGGAAAAACTGGCGCCGATGTCGATGCGCAAGCGATCCTTGGTGATCAGACTCTCTTCGCCGCCGCGCCGCACTTCGAGGCGCTGGGTGCGCATGTTGACCTCGGATATCTGATGGAAATACGGAAGTGCGATGGTGCCGCCCGCCATCACCACCTGCTGGCCGCCAACCCCGGTGCGGATCAGGCTCACTTCGCGCGACGCCTTGCGGTAGAGCCGCGCCAGCACGACGATCACCACCACCAGAACGATCACCAAGACGATCAGCGTCGTCCAAAATGCAGACATCTCATTCCCTCCCGGTCACATCCCGTCCGTCCGGCCTCTCTTTATGTTTCCTCCGACACCGACATGGTGGCACATCAGTGCCTGCGCGTCAGGACAAAATCGTAGTCGACCGCATAGCATGGGCTCGGCGCCGCGCGACCGTCCGGCATCCGCAGGCCGGTTTTTTCCTGGAACGGCACGACCAGCGAGTTCTTGACGCCGAACACCGGATCGGCATCAAGGTACTGGTCCCCGTCGATGAACAGCATCGAGGTCAGCCGCTCGAATCCGGGCGCCTCGATGCGCACATGGACATGGGCCGGCCGCATATGCGGACGATTGGCGGCGCGCAGCAACTCGCCGACCGGACCGTCGAAGGGAATTGGATAGGACTCCGGAAGGATCGAGGTGAACCAGAACTGGCCATGCGCGTCCGTTCGGAAAAGCCCACGCAACGCCGGCGCGTTGCGGCCGGGCATCATGATGTCGTAGGCGCCGTCGTCGTCGGAATGCCAGACATCGACACGCGCACCGGCAATCGGTCGGCCGTCGAGATCGAGCACCCGCGCGGTGAACAGCATCGGTGGTCCGGGGATGCCGCCGGAGATGTCGTCGCCGTTCTGAAAGGTTGGCCGGTCCTCGACAAAGAACGGGCCGAGCACCGAGTTTTCGGTGGCGCCATCGGGAAACCGGTGATTGATCAGGTCGACCCGCGCCGTCGCTCCCATCACGTCCGACAGCAGCACGAATTCCTGGCGTCCACCGGTCGACATATGGCCGGTACGGGTGAGGAAATCGATCCCCATCTCCCATTCTTCCTCCGTCGGCTCCACTTCGTCGAGAAACGCGTGAAGGTGACGGGTGAAGGCGTTGAGCACCTTCTGGGCGCGCGGCGTGCGGGCGCCCTTCATCGTCTCCAGCACCACCTGGGTGAGGTTTTCCTCGCGGATGTCGCGGCCGTAGCCGGACCGTTGCTCGGCTGTCTCCGGCTCGCTCTGCTGTTGCGGCTCCATGTCATAGAACTCGGCGACATACTCGCTCGGCGGATTGCCCGGCCAGTAGATCACCGCATCGCGAAAACTCTGCCGCTTGAACAGCCGGTCGGCATAGGCGGCAACATGTGCATGCTCTGTTTCGTTGAGGGCGTGGTCGCCCTTCCAGGCAAAGGCCATGCCCAACCACTTCAGCCGAAACAGGCTGACCGCCCAGTGGATATCGGCCATGGTAAAGGTATCGCCGCACACCCATTCGCGGCCGTCGGACAGCCTTTGGTCGAGGTCCGCGACGATGCCGATGATCTCGGAGATAGCGCTGCGCATCAGCGCCGGGGTCGAAACAAAACTGCGGGCTGCGGCTTCCTTGCGGATCTTGGCGTCATAGGCGGCGATGAGTTTCGGGTGCCCGACCGACAGCGATCGGCCCTCCATCAGCTTCATGATCTTGAAATCGTGCGCACCCGGCATGTTTTCACGCAGCATCTTCGGGCGGAAATCGCCGTCAGGATGCGCGCCATAAAGCACCGCCACATGCGGCGTGCCATCGACGATGGCGATCTCGCGGTCGATGTCGCGCTTGAGGCGCGGCGGCACCAGTTCCGTGCCGCTTTCCCACACCCGGTCGATATGCTCGCCGATCACCTTACTGTCGACGATGACCTGTTGCGTCTCGTGATCGATGAGTGTCGGCACGACACAGGGGTCAAATCCTTCGGTGGTGGTCGACGAACGACCCGAATAGCCGTTGACCATTTCCCGTCCCGGTGCGCCGCGCATGCGCAGACGCACATAATCCGGATGATAGTTTTCAAGGCGGGGCGGCAGTATGTAGATGTCGTGGCTGCGATAGGGCGCGTCCTTTTCGGCCAGCACCGTGCGCACTTTCTGGGAGCATACACTCAGCCCAAAATGATACAGCTCGAAGCGCGGTGTGCCGCTCCCAACTACCCGGTTGCGCTCCGGATCCGTCAGCGGCGCGTTGGCCGCGGCGACCCGTTCAGCCAGCGTCGTTTCAGCCATGTCCTCCCTCGCATTCTGTTCGCAACTGCCCGCTTGCATCGAACAAAAAGCTTCTTTGCGATCCAACATAGGCTGTTGTGACGAACAGTCAACGGCTCAAACCGAGCTCGGATGGGACCGGATAATCCGATATTTGCATCACCATAACATTCTGATTTTAACCGACTAAACGCCCTGACGAATGTACAATTCGCTTCTGCAGCTCAATTAATTTTCTGCCAAATCTTGACTATGATGTCGCTCGGGCCGAAGCTTTAGAGACAGTTCGCATAGCGAACGCCGTGGATTTTGCGAGGCAACGCACGGGGGGATGGTGGAGGATTTCACTTATACGGCACTGCCGTTGCGCGTGCGGTTCGAACGCGGCGGACGGACCAAAGCCGGTGAAGAGATGCAGTGGCTCGGCCGGCAACGCGCGATGGTGCTTTCCACACCGCAGCAGCGGGCTCAGGCCGAGGAGATCGCCGCAGCCCTCGGAGCGTTGTCGGCCGGAGTGCTGCCGGTCGCCACCATGCACACACCCGTGCAGGTGACCGAGCAGGCGCTAACGAAGCTGCAACAGGCCGGTGCCGACTGCACGGTGGCCGTCGGCGGCGGCTCGACCATCGGTCTTGCCAAGGCGATCGCGTTGCGCGCCGATATCCCGCAGGTCGCGTTGCCGACAACCTATGCGGGCTCCGAGATGACCACCATTCTCGGGCAAACGGAAGACGGCGTCAAAACCACGCTCAAGGACCCGCGGGTGCTGCCGGCCAGCGTCATCTATGACGTCGATTATACGTTGACCCTGCCGCCGGCGATCTCCGCGGCCTCCGGCATGAACGCCATCGCCCACGCGATCGAGGCTTTGTACGCCCAGGAGAAAAATCCAATCTCGCGCCTGCAGTGCCTGGAAGCGATCACCGCGCTGGCGGAATCGCTGCCGGTGATCGTCGACATGCCGGACGACATCGAAGCGCGTCAACGGGCGCAATACGGCGCGTTTTTGTGCGGCATGGCGCTTGGATCGGCCGGCATGGCGCTTCACCATAAGCTGTGCCACACGCTGGGCGGCGCCTTCAACCTGCCGCATGCCGAGACCCACACGATCGTGTTGCCGCATGCCGCCGGGTTCAACGCCAAAGCCGCACCGGAACTCGACGCGGTCAAGCAGATTTTGAAATCCGACAGCGTCGGCGGTGGTTTGTGGGATCTGGCAAAACGCATCGGGGCACCGTTGGCGCTGGCCGATATCGGCATGCCGGGCGACGGCATCGATCGCGCCGCCGGGCTTGCCACCGCAAACCCCTATTGGAACCCGCGGTCTTTCGACCGCGACGATATTCGGGCGCTCATCGAACAGGCCTATGCGGGAGCGCGGCCGGACGACTGAAGCAAACTTTGGGAGGAGACCATGAAGACCAGGCATAGAAGCGGACTGGACCGCCGAACATTTCTGAAAACCACCGCGGCAACAGGGCTCACGGCTGCGGCGAGCGTCTACGCGCCGGCCGTGCATGCGCAGGCACGCACCGTGAAGATCGGCTATGTCAGCCCGCAAACGGGACCGCTCGCCGCCTTTGCGGAGGTCGATGACTTCATCATCCAGGGCTTTCTGAAGGATACCGAGGGCGGGGTCGCCGCCGGTTCGAAAACCTACACGTTCGACGTAGTGATCAAGGACAGCCAGTCGAATCCCAACCGGGCCGCCGAGGTCGCCAAGGAGCTGATTGTCGACGACGAGATCGACATCATGGTGGTGGCGCACACGCCGGAGACCACCAACCCGGTCTCCACCATCTGCGAGATCGAAGAAATACCCTGCATTTCGACGCTGGCGCCGTGGCAACCGTGGTTCATCGGCCGGCAGGGCAACCCGGGCGATCCGGGCACCTGGGCGCCGTTCAACTACACCTATCACTTCCTGTGGGGCCTGGAGGATGTGACCCAGGTGTTCATGAACATGTGGAACCAGCTCGAGACCAATAAGATCGTCGGCGGGCTGTTTCCGAACGATGCGGACGGCAACGCCTGGGGCGATCCCAACACCGGATTCCCCGCCATGGTCGGCCCGTCCGGCTACAAGCTGGTCGATCCCGGCCGCTACCAGAACCTGCAGGACGACTTTTCCGCGCAGATCACCGCCTTTAAGGATGGCGATTGCGAGATCGTCACCGGCGTCTGCCTGCCGCCGGACTTCGCCACCTTTTGGACCCAGGCCGCGCAGCAGGGCTTCCGGCCCAAGGCCGCCTCGGTCGGCAAGGCGATCCTGTTCCCGTCCGCCGTCAATGCAATCGGCGACGCCGCACAGAACCTGTCGTCGGAGGTCTGGTGGTCGAACGTCCACCCCTTCGCATCGTCGATCAACGGCATCACCGCCGGCCAGTTGTGCGACGCCTATGAAGGCGATACCGGGAAGCAATGGACGCAGCCGCTCGGCTTCGTACACGCGCTGTTCGAAATCGTCGTCGACACGGTGAAACGCGTCGATTCGGTCAACGATGCCGAGGAAGTCGTCGCCGCCATCGCGGCTACCGACATGAATACCATCGTCGGACCGATCAAGTGGGACGGTGCCGGCCTGCCGCCATTCGCCGCGAAAAACGTCACCAAAACGCCGCTGGTCGGTGGTCAGTGGCGCAAGTCCGACGACGGCAATTTCCGCATCGTGATCGTCGACAACAAGACCTATCCGGATATTCCGGTCGCTGGCGAGATGGAGCCGATCGGATAGGCGTGCACCTCACTGCAAGCAAGGATCGCCGCGGCCTGCCCCGGCGATCCTGTCGGACCCCAGACCATGCTGCTTGAATTGCGCAACCTCAAAAAAGCCTTTGGCGCGGTGGTGGTCGCCGACGACATCACGTTGGACGTCGAGGACGGCGAGGCGCTGGGTATTATCGGGCCCAACGGCGCCGGCAAGTCGTCGCTGTTCAACCTGATTTGCGGCAACCTGAAGCCCGACGGCGGCACCGTCGGCCTGGATGGCGCCGACATCACCGGTGCACCGATGCGCGCGCGCGTTCATGCCGGACTGGGGCGCAGCTACCAGATCCCGCAGCCGTTCGAGCATATGACGGTTTTCGAGAATATTGCCGTATCGGCGTGTTTCGGTGCCGAGGCGCGCGAGCGCGACATCCAGGATCACGCCGTCGACGTGCTCTACCGGACGGGACTGTTGCCAAAAGCCAACCTGCCGGCCGGGGCTCTGACGCTGCTTGAGCGCAAGCGGCTGGAACTGGCACGGGCACTGGCAACCAAGCCGCGCCTGCTGCTGCTCGACGAAATCGCCGGTGGTCTCACCGATGACGAGTGCCACAGCCTGATCGCCACCATCCAGGGCGTCCATGCCGAAGGCACGACGATCGTCTGGATCGAGCACGTGACTCATGCGCTGCTCGCGGTGGTGTCGCGGCTGGTGGCGATCGACTTCGGTAAGATCATTGCCGATGGCGAGCCGCAATCGGTCATGCACTCCGAGGCCGTGCAGCGCATCTATCTCGGGGTCGACTGATGGCGATGCTGGAGACCCACGGGCTGACCGCCTCCTACGGTGATTTCCAGGCGCTCTACGGCATCGACAGCCATGTCGACGAAGGTGAGACGGTGGCGATGATCGGCGCCAACGGGGCCGGCAAATCGACCTATCTGTCGGCGCTGGTCGGCCTGCTTAAGGCGACACCGGAGATGATCCTATTCGATGGCAAGCCGATTGCCGGTTCGAAACCGGCCCACATCCTGCAACTGGGCATCGCCATGGTGCCGGAGGGTCGACGGCTCTTCCCATCGCTGTCCGTCGAAGAAAACCTGCTGGTCGGCAACTATGGCCGCAAGGTGCGTGGTCCGTGGTCGCTGGAGAGCGTTTACCGGCTGTTTCCGGTGCTCAACGAACGGCGTCACCAGGCGTCCACAAGCCTGTCCGGCGGCCAGCAACAGATGGTGGCGCTCGGCCGGGCGCTGATGGCCAATCCGCGGCTGCTTCTCTGCGACGAGATCAGTCTCGGCCTGGCACCGTCGGTGATCCGCGACATCTACAGGGCGCTCGACGCGATCCGCGGCGAAGGCGCCAGCGTCATCATCGTCGAACAGAATATCAACCAGGCCCTCGAGGTCTCGGACCGGATCTATTGCCTGCTGGAAGGCCGCGTCACGCTGACCGGCAAGCCCGGCGCGGTCAGCCGTGATCAGATCCGGGCCGCCTATTTCGGGAGTTGAAGAGCCTTATGGCCTGGGTCGATACCATCATACAAGGCATTTTGCTCGGCGGGCTCTACGCGCTGTTCGCCATCGGCCTGTCGATCATTTTCGGCATCATGCGCCTGGTCAATCTGGCGCATGGAGACTTCATGGTGCTCGGTGCCTTCGCCGTGCTGGTCGGCATCGACGCTCTGGGCCTGAATATCGTCGTGTCAGCGGTGGTGGCCGCCGTCCTGATGTTCGCCATCGGCTACGCCCTGCAATACGTCATCCTGAACCGGACCTTGGGTCGCGATATCCTGCCGCCGCTGCTGGTAACCTTCGGTCTGTCGATCGTCCTGCAGAACGGCATGCTAGAGGTGTTTTCGGCCGACACGCAGAGGCTGAAAGCGGGCGGTTTTGAAGAGGTCTCGATCCGCATCGGTGAAGGCCTCGCCATCGGTGCGATGCCGCTGCTGACTTTTGTCTCGGCGATTGTCGTCATTTCAGCGTTGAATTGGTTGTTCTACCACACGGAAACCGGCCGGGCCTTCCGCGCCACGTCGGACGATCCGGTGACCGCCCAGCTGATGGGCATCGACAATTCCCGCATCTTCGCGCTCGCCATGGGGCTGGCCATGACGGTGGTGGCGATCGCCGGGCTTTATCTCGGGGCTCGCGCCACCTTCGATCCGCTGATCGGACCGGCACGGCTGATCTTCGCCTTCGAGGCGGTGATCATCGGCGGGCTCGGCAGTCTGTGGGGGACTTTGGCCGGCGGCGTCATTCTAGGCCTGGCGCAGACAATCGGCGCCAAGATCAATCCGGAATGGCAGATCCTCGCCGGGCACATCGTCTTCCTGATCGTCCTGATCGTCAGGCCGCGCGGCCTGTTCCCGCGCGCGGTGGATTGAGATGCTGGAGCACAAGGACTACAGCGTCGCCAAATCCACCCGCGCCAGCAACATCGCTCTGGCGGTGCTCATCATCGTGTTCGTCGGGCTGATCGCGGCACCGCTGTTCGTCAGCCGATCGCTGATCCAGGACCTGTTTTTCGTGCTGACCATGATCGCCCTGGCGCAGTGCTGGAACCTGCTCGCCGGCTATGGCGGACTGGTCAGCGTCGGCCAGCAGGCGTTTGTCGGGCTGGGCGCCTACATAGGTTTCGCCGGTGCGATCCTGTGGGGCCTCAATCCGCTGCTCGCCATCCTGATGGCCGGGCTGATCGGCATCGTCTTCGCCATCCCTACATCCTATGTGGTGTTTCGCCTGCAGGGTGCCTATTTCGCCATTGGCACCTGGGTGGCGGCGGAAGTCTATCGCCTGGTATTCGCGCAGTGGAAGGCGCTCGGCGGCGGCACCGGCACCTCCCTGCCCTCCGATGTCGCCAGGAGCATGTTCGGTGTCACCTGGATCCGCGAACTGCTCGACATCAAGACCTCGGCGGCGCGGGACATTCTCTCCTACTGGCTGGCATTGGCGATCGCCGTCATCATTATCGGTGTCATCTACTTCTTCCTGCGCACCCGCGCCGGCCTGGCGCTTTCGGCGATCCGCGACAACCAGCAGGCAGCCGAGAGTGTCGGCGTCGACATCGGGCGTGCCAAGCTGGGCGTTTATCTGTTTGCGGCCTGCGGAGCGGCGGTGACCGGCGCGCTGATCTTTTTCCAACGCGCTTCGATCACTCCGGACAGCGCGTTTTCAGTGATCGACTGGACCGCATATGTGCTGTTCATCGTGATTATCGGCGGCATCGGCACGTTGGAAGGCCCGATCATCGGTGCCCTGATCCTCTTCGTCCTGCAGAACTGGCTGTCCCAGTACGGCACCTGGTACCTGATGCTGCTCGGCGCCATCGCCATCGTGTTCATGCTGGTGGCGCCGCGGGGCATCTGGGGATTCATCCAGAACCGCTACGATTTTTCGATCTTTCCGACCCGGCGGCGCCTGATCGGGCCCGACACACCGGTGCCGGATTACACCCAACCCGTCAAGGAAATGACCAAACCGGCGCCCGCGGGGGTCAGCGGCGCCGATATTCGAGTGGAGGACCCGATGTTCGATATCGAGACCGATGTTCTGATCGTCGGTTCCGGACCGGCCGGCGGCGCCATGGCGGCGCTGCTGTCCAGCTACGGCATCGACAATGTGATGATCGAAAAATACGCCTGGCTGGCCAACACACCGCGCGCCCACATCACCAATCAGCGCACCATGGAGGTCCTGCGCGAGCTTGGTGTCGAGGAAGAGGCGAAGGAAAAGTCGGTGCCGCAGGAACTGATGGGCAACAACGTTTTCTGTACGTCGCTCGCCGGCGAGGAGATCGGACGACTGCTGACCTGGGGCAACCATCCGAAACGCAAGGCCGATTACGACCTCGCCTCCCCCTGTCATATCTGCGACATCCCGCAGACGCTGCTCGAACCGATTATCGTCGGCAAGGCGATGGAATCCGGCACCATCGCCCGCTTCAAGACCGAATATGTCAGCCATATGCAGGACGAGAACGGCGTGGTGGCGACGGTGCGCGACCGGGTCGCCGATCAGACCTACCGGATCCGCGCCAAATACATGATCGGCGCCGACGGCGCGCGTTCGCAGGTCGCCGAGGATCTCGGCCTGTCGATGGACGGCAGGATGGGGCTGGAAGGCTCGATGAACATCGAGTTTGAAGCCGATCTGACCAAATATGTCGGCCACCGGCCCTCGGTGCTCTACTGGATCTTCCAGCCGGGCTCGAATATCGGCGGCATCGGTGCCGGCGTCATACGCATGGTGCGGCCCTGGTACAAATGGCTGTCCATCTACGGATACGACATCAAGGACGGTCCGCCGCAGCTGTCCGACGCCGAGGCCGAGGCGATCGTGCGCCAGCTCATCGGCGACGACGAGATCCCGATCAAGATCACCAAGCTCAGCTACTGGACCGTCAACAACATGGTGGCGCGGCGCTACTCGAAAGGCCGGGTGTACTGCATGGGCGATGCCGTGCACCGGCATCCACCGACAAACGGGCTGGGGTCGAACACGTCGATCCAGGACGCCTACAATCTGGCCTGGAAGATGGCGCTGGTGCTGCGCGGCAAGGCGGCACCCAGCCTGCTCGACACCTACAACGCCGAACGTCAGCCGGTCGGCAAGCAGATCGTCACCCGCGCCAACAAATCGATCGAGGACTATGCGCCGATTTTCGAGACGCTGGGCCTGCTGCAGCCCGGAACGCCAGAGGAGATCAAACGTCGGATGGATGCCCGCAAGCAGCCGACCGTCGAGGCCGAGGCGCGGCGAAAGGCGCTCAACAAGTACATCCGTCAGAAGAGCTACGAGTTCAATTGCCACGGCGTCGAAATGGGCCAGCGCTATAAGTCGGACGCCGTCGTCCCGGATGGAACCGCCGAACCGGAATACACGCGCGATGCCGAACTGTATTACCAAGCGACCACCTGGCCGGGCGCAAACCTGCCGCATCTGTGGCTCGATCATGACGGCAAGCAGGTGTCGACGCTGGACCTTGCCGGCCGCGGTCGGTTTACGCTGTTCACCGGTGTCTCCGGCTCCGGATGGGTCGAGGCGGCGGCCCGTGTCTCGGCTGAGACTGGTGTCGAGATCAAGGTCTGGCAGGTCGGACCGGGTTGCGAGATCACCGATACCTTCGGTGATTGGGCGATACAATCGGAGGTCTCCGATTCCGGTTGCGTCCTGGTGCGGCCTGACACACATGTCTGCTGGCGGCAGCGCGAGTTGACGGCAGCGCCGACGAACGACCTGGCAGCGGCGATGCAGAAAATCTTGGGATGGACATGATGGGCGCGCGTAACATGAAAGGCGAGGACGGCGGAGAATTCGTCACCGGGCTGGCCAACGGTCTGGCAACGTTGCGCGCCTTCGAGGGCGCCGAGGCACCGCTGTCGCAATCGGAAGTCTCGACGGCGGCTGGATTGACACGTGCGACGGCACGGCGGTCGCTGCTGACCCTGATGCAGCTCGGCTATGTGGAGAAGACCGCGCTCGGATACCGCACAACACCGCAAGTCATGGAACTGGCGACCACCTGGCTAAGCGATCCGGCCGGTTGGGTCGAAATCGCCCGGCCGTGGCTGATTTCGCTGCGCGACCGGGTTGGCGAAAACGTCTCGTCGGTAGTGCTCGACCGCGCCGATGTGGTCTATGCGGTTACCTGCCCGGCCAACCGGGTGATCTCCCTCAACACCCGGGTCGGCGACCGCAAACCGGCCTTTGCAACGGCCATGGGACGCGTGTTGCTGGCGCATCTGCCGGAGGATTGCCTGGCCGATTTTCTGGAACGCTATCCGCGTCCGCAATTTACCGCAAAGACGATAACCGATGCGCCGGCGCTGCTGCAGGAAATCGCCGTCGTTCGTGATAGAGGCTATGCGACCATCGAAGAAGAACTGGAACCAGGACTGTGGGCGCTGGCGTTACCGATCCGCAATCGGCGCGGCCAATGCATCGCCGCACTGAACGTCTGCGGTCACAGTTCGCAGTCGTCCTTGCATGAACTACAGTCGCGGCACCTGGACGACGCGCTGGCGGCTGCCGACAGGCTGCGCGAGGCGATTCCCTGACTGAGCGGGCTGGCGGCCGGAGCAAGTTGCGGCTGGACATCGGCGCAAAACAACCCATCTTAACGGGATGACCGTTCAGGATCGCAAGCTGACGAATCAATACCGCCTGGAGGTCGTGCCAGCATCCGGCGAAGCGATCGCTTGGCACGGCGACACCGTGATCGCCGCCAGTCACAATGCCAAGGTCATGTACGAGACGCGGCTGCCGCCGGTGGTCTACATTCCGCTTGAGGATGTGAAGGTTACTCTCCTTGAGGACACCGAACACAGGACGTTCTGCCCGTTCAAGGGGACAGCCACCTACTGGAATGTCAAGATCGGCGATACCGTCATCGAAAACGGCGCCTGGAGCTACCGCAACGCCTTACCGGAATCCAAGGAGATCGAGGGTTATGTCGGCTTCATGCCGAATGTGCTGACGGCGCTGGAAGTCGACGGTGACATCGTTGCCGGACAGCACTATGGCAGCATTTCCGGACCCACGGTCGACTGGGTCATGCGCGAGGCCTGGCTCTGCGGCACCCCGGAAGAGCTCACCGCGGCGATCGCCAACAAGTTTCTTGAAGACGGAATCGCCGTCTCGCGCATCAGCGTCATGATCTGGTCACTGCATCCGATGATCGCCGGGAAGAACTACGTCTGGACCAAGAAGGACGACGAGGTCCGCAGCTACGCGCCGTCCTACGACATTTTCGACAATCCGTCCTTCGTCAACAGCCCCATCCTGCACGTCACCAAGGGACATGGCGGCGTGCGCCAGAGCCTGCTGGCCGAGGAAGCGGAATTCACGTTTCCGATTATGGACGATTTGAAGGCTGAGGGCGCGACCGACTACGTGGCGATGTCGCTGCCGTTTTCCAACGGCCAGATCAACGTCATGACCCTGACCTGCGACCATCCGAAAGGCTTCACCACGGCCAATCTCGGCCTGGTCTTCGAATGCTCTTCGGTGATCAGCCGGCTCTACGAGGTGTTTGCCCTGCGCGACAACGCATCGGCACTGCTCGAAACCTATCTCGGAAAGCGCACCGGCGCGCGTGTGCTCGGCGGCGAGATCCGCCGCGGCGATGGCGACCATATCGATGCCGCGATCCTGTTTTGTGATCTGCGCCACTCCTCAAGGCTGGCCGAAACGATGGAACGGGAAGAGTATCTGGCGCTGCTCAACGGTTTCTTCGAGACCACCACACGCATCATCAATGCCCATGACGGCGAAGTGCTGAAGTTTATCGGCGACGCTGTGCTGGCGATCTTCCCGGCCGGTGATGACCGGCAAAGTGCCTGTGCGCAGGCCCTGGACTCGGCGCTGGAGATCGAACGCAGCCTGACCGGATCGGAACAATCCGACATCGACTGTTCCGTCGGATTGGCCTTCGGCGACGTCACTTACGGCAATGTCGGCTCACAGGAGCGGCTGGATTTCACAGTGATCGGCCGAGCCGCCAACATCGCCGCCCGGTTGAGCGATCTCGGCAAATTGCTTGGCCACCGGGTGGTGGCAAGCGACTATTTCCAGACATTCTGCGGTTCGGACATGCGTTCACTCGGGCGCCATGAACTGCACAACGTCACCCACCCCATCGAAGCCTTCACACCGCCCGACTGATCCTACAGGTCCAGATCGAACGGCAGCGGATCCGAATGGTGCGCGATCAGCTTCCAGCCGCCGTCTTCGCGGCGGAAGACGTTGGTGCCGCGCATCGTGAAGGCGACCTGATTGCCGTCCGGGTCCCTGTTCGTGGTCTTGGCAACATGGTGGACGACCGCAAGGGTTTCGCCCGCAGTCATGTGCCGCCGCTCGACCTCGATGGTGCCGCCCATCTTTGTCGCGGCCTGCTTGACCCAGTCCTGGTCGGTGACCTTCCAGCCGACGTGGAACAATTCGGGCTGCGGTCCCATATACACAACATCGTCCGCCTTCGACCAAACGGCTTCCATCTCGGCAATACTGCCCGCAAACATCGCATTCAACGCGGCGAAAAACCGTTCGTCTGCGGCCTTCACTTCATCCTGATCCGTCATGATTGCTCTCCGTGGCGAGGACCGTCACGGGTCGTTCGACCGTCACGGTCCAGGTTCGAGTTGACGCAGTTCGTGGCGCAGGCGCATCAGCAGCTGCCCCAACATATTTAGGCCGTTGCCGTCACGACCGCATCCCCAAAACGCGTCGCCGGCGACATCTTCGATCAACTCCTCGTCGCCGGTCGACAACAGCAGCGCCCGCAGGGATTCATGAGCCTTGAATTTGGCCCGCAGTGCCTGGTCCATAATGCCCACCTTAACCTCCGCCCAATCCGCGCGCCGCGGTTCGGTCTTCGATTTCGAATGATTCTTTGCGGCGCCAGCATGCGGCGCCAGCCGGATGTTGCGCTGAAATACCGGCGAGGTGAATTTCTGCGCCTGGTAGTAATGCTCGACCGTCGGCCACTCGACGCCGTCGAGCACGATCGGATAGAGGGCGAAGTTGGAAAACTCGGAGTAGAGCTCGGAATTCGAACGAAAGCGAATAACCATGGTGGAAAACCCGCAGCAGCTTTGCACAAACATCGAACCGGAATGGTTCCGATCCGGTTTGACGCCTGCCGGCGACGGTTTTTTGGTTCCCAGTCGATTGCCATGGCCCTCGAGGTCGTCGACGCGACCGTTCTAGGCGGTTGCGCGCTCGGCCCGCTCTTCGACCCTGCCGGTCCAGGCAGTCCGGTCAATATCGAGATCCGGGAACTTGTCCGGGTGAAGAACCGGTCGCTCGACTCCAGCCTTGAGCTGGACGCGAAAGTCGTCGAGAACGCGCTTGGCGATCGGGAACAACATCATCAGCGCCAGCAGATTGACCATAGCGAGCACGCCCATCAACGGATCCGAGAAGAAGAACACCGCCATCGCATTCGGCGCGGTGGCACCGAGAAAAACCATACCCATTACCGCGATCCGAAGTACGTTGACCGCCAGCGCGCTGTCGGTCATGACCGTGAGCGCGTTTTCTCCCAGGTAGTAGTTGTAAATGATCGATGAGAAGGCAAACAGAAACAGCGCGAGGGTCAGGAAGTAGCCGACCCAGCCGCCAAGTTGCGAGACCAGCGATTTCTGGGTCAGCACGATCCCGTCGATGCCCTCGGCACCGGGCACGTAGACCTCGCTGAGCAGGATGACAAACGCCGTGCAACTGCTGATCACGATGGTGTCGATGAACACCGAGAACGACTGGGTGATCCCCTGGCTGATCGGGTGGCGTACTTTGGCCGCGGCGGCGACATTGGGCGCCGAACCGAGCCCCGCTTCGTTGGAAAACAGGCCGCGTTGCAGACCTTGCGCCAAAGCGGCGCCCATGCCGCCACCGACAGCTTCGCGGAAACCGAAGGCATTGCTGAAGATATCGTAGAGCACGCCGGGAAGGCTGGTGATGTTGACGAGAATTACGAGCAGTGCCAACCCGATGTAACCAAGCGCCATGATCGGTACGATGATATCTGCCGCCTTGGCGATGCGATGGATCCCGCCAAAGACAATGAAGCCGGCAACCGCAGTCAGCAGGATGCCAGTGGCCACGCGTGGAACGCCCAGGCTTTCCTGTGCCGCACCGGCGACCGTGTTTCCCTGGAAAGCATTGAAGCCGATCGCAAACGAGGCGATCAGGCAAATCGCGTAGAGGATCGCCAGCCAGCGATAGTCCTGGCCGAGGCCGTGAAGAATCGAGCGGGCGGGACCGCCGCGAAAAGTGCCGTCACTTTCCCTGCGTTTGTACAGTTGAGCCAGCGAAGACTCGACAAGGCTGGTCGCCATGCCGACAAGGGCAACGACCCACATCCAGAAGACTGCGCCCGGCCCACCAAGGGTGATTGCCACGGCGATGCCGGCTATATTGCCTCCCCCGACGCGACCGCCGATCGAAATCAGCAGCGCTTCGCGCGATGAGATCGCTTTCCCGTCGTCCGACTGGTTTTTGGACGACAGGACGCGAAACATCCGGAAGAAAAATTCGAGCTGTACAAATCCGGTGACGAGGGTGAAAAACAGACCCATCACGATAAGAAATGGAATCAGTGTCCAACCCCAAGTCAAATCCCAAATGAGAGCAAAGACCGCTTCAAAAAATTCCATCGCTAGCGCTCTGGATTGTTTCGTATTTTAATAATTCAACCTACCATCTTGCACACATAGGTTTAGCAATACCTTACGATTTCGATCTGCTATCCATTGTGTTTGGGGACTGGCGCTGCGCGGCTGAGGTCTGAAGCAAATCCTCGCCTTGCCTGCGCGCAACCCAGCGTTTCTCAGCCAGCGCTTAGCTTTGTAATCGGTGGATGTTGGGAACCGCGCTAACCGCACTGGCTCGGCGGGACAACGCCCACCGTCCACGCGGATTGGTCGGGTTTCAGCCGGGCGTCATGCCGCGCAGACGCTCGGATCGACGACGCAGCAATTCGATGGTCGTCAGCAACGCGATCGACACCGCGACAAGGATGGTGGCAACCGCCAGAATGGTCGGTGAGATCTGCTCGCGCAATCCGGTGAACATCTGCCACGGCAGCGTTTTCTGCGATGCCGAACCGAGAAACAACACCACCACCACCTCATCGAAAGAGGTGATGAAGGCGAACAGCGCGCCTGAGATGACACCCGGCAGGATCAACGGCATCTGGACGCGGAAAAACGTCGTAAACGGATTGGCGCCGAGATTGGCGGCGGCCCTTACCAGACTCTGGTCGAAGCCGACCAGGGTGGCCGTTACCGTGATGATCACGAAAGGCGTGCCGAGAGCCGCGTGGGCCATGATGACGCCGAGATAGGTCCCTTGCAGCCCGATGCGCGAATAGAAGAAATACATACCGGCCGCGGAAATGATCAGCGGCACAATCATCGGCGAAATCAGCATCGCCATCACGGCGGCGCGAAACGGCATGTGCGACTGCGACAGGCCGACCGCCGCGACGGTCCCGAGCGCCGTCGCCAGAATCGTCGCCCAAGGCGCGATGAACAGCGAATTGCGCAATGCCACCTGCCAGTCCGGATTGGTGAAGAAATCCTCATAATGCTTGAAGGAATAGCCGGCCGGATCGAGGGCCAGCATTTCCGGTGTGAAAGTGAAGAAGTTCTCAGCGTTGAAGGACAGCGGGATGATCACCAGAATCGGGAACATCAGGAAAAAGAAGATCAGCCCGCAAATGATCCGGAAGCTATAGAACCAGGCGCGCTGGCCGACGGAGGCGTAGGGTGGAAGTGCCATCGCCTACCCCAGCTTCACATTGTCGATGCCGACGATACGGTCATATAGCCAATACAGCACCAGGACCAGAACCAGCAACAGGACACCCAGCGCGGCGGCGAGGCCCCAGTTGAGCGAGAACGATATGTGATAGGCGATCCGATTCGAGATGAAGATGCCGGAGGTTCCGCCGACCAGTTCCGGGGTGATGTAGTAGCCGATCGACAGAATGAAGACGAGAATGCTGCCGGCGCCGATACCGGGCACCGTCTGCGGAAAATAGACCCGCCAGAACGCGTACCAGTCCGAAGCACCCATGCTTTTGGCCGCACGCATATAGGAGGGCGAGATGGTCTTCATGACCGAATAGAGCGGCAGGATCATAAACGGCAGCAGAATGTGCGTCATCGCAATGATCGTGCCGGTCTGATTGTTGATCAGTTCCAGGCGTGCGTCATCGCCGATCAAACCGATCCAAACCAGGGTGTCGTTGATCACGCCCTGCTGCTGCAGTAGCACCTTCCAGGCCGACGTCCTGACCAGCAGCGACGTCCAGAACGGGAGCAGGACCAGGATCAGCAGCAGGTTCGACGTGCGCAGCGGCAGACTGGCCAGCAGATAGGCGATCGGATAACCGAGCAGCAGGCAGGCGACGGTGATGGTGACCGACAGGAACAGGGTGCGACCGAACAGAAACAGGTAGATCCGTTCGTTTTCCGGCTTGCGCTGGATGCCGTCGATCGTACGTTCAGCGTCCACCGCGCCGAGGAAATAGCCGGCTGTGATCGGAGCGCTGAACTGTTTGATCGTTTGCCATACCTCGACATCGCCCCAGCCATCATCGGCATCCAGAAACTGGTCGCGAAAATTGACATCCTCAAATCGCGCGACGCGACGGCCGGTTTTGCGAAACAGGCTCGATATGCCGGGTTTTTCGTAGTTGAGGCGCGAACCGACCCGTGTATGGGTCCTTGCCTGGGCAGCCGCCCGCAGGTCATTCGCCAGCGCCGCAAACACCTCTTCGCTGGGAATTTCTCCGGCCGTTTCGTCCCAGCTCTGCAGCGCGATCACCGTTTCCGGCAGCGTGTTGGGTACGATGTCGTTCTCGACCGAGCGATACAACATATCGACAATCGGTGCGACGAAGGTGATCAGGATGAACAGCAACAGCGGCGCGACCAGCAGCACGGCGCGGATCCTCTGTGCCCGCATGGCCTTCGCAATGCTCACCTTCAGCGGAACGCCATCCTGCGTTGTCAGCACCGATTGACTGTGGAGCGTATCGGTCATGAGCCCGGTTGTGTCCGACTTTTTCCCGCCTTGTGAAACGGGGCTTTGAAGCCCCGTTTCGTTGTCTTCAGCCGACTATTTGGTCAGCCAGGCCTGGAATTTAGCGTCCAGGTCGTCACGATTGTCCGCCCACCATTCGTAATTGTAAAGGAAGGTGTTCTTGGCGTTGTTCGGATCGGTCGGCATATGCGGCGCCATGTCGATACCGAGGGTTGCATGCTGACCGACAAGCGGCGCCGAGGACTGGCGCGCCGGGCCATAGGAAATGTACTTGGCCTGATCGGCGAGACGCTGCGTGTCGGTCGCGAAACGCACATATTTCTTCGCCGCTTCGAGACGCTCCGGAGAAAGCCCCGTCGGGATGATCCAGCCGTCGAGGTCAAAGACCTGGGCGTCCCACAGCATGCCGACTGGCTGTTTGTCTTCCTCGATCACGGCGAACAGCCGACCATTGTAGGTCGATCCCATGACAACCTCGCCGTCGGCCAGCAACTGCGGTGTCTCGGAGCCCGAAGACCACCAGATGACTTCGTCCTTGATGGTGTCGAGCTTGGCGAGCGCCTGCTCCACACCCTCCGGCGTCGACAGAACGTCATAAACGTCCTCGTTGGCGACACCGTCACAGATCAGCGCCCATTCCATGTTGTTGATCGGACGTTTTTCGAGAGCTCGCTTTCCGGGATATTTTGCGAGATCGAAAACATCGCAGACGCTTGTCGGCGGCGTGTCACCGACCTTGTCGGTGCGGTAGCCAAATGTGGTCGAATAGACGATCTGCGGAATGAAGCACTCGGAGACGATCAGATCACCGAAATCCTGCGAGGCAGGTGTGCCGTCCGGCGCCGGCTCCAGGTAAGCGTCGTGATCAATCACCTCGGCGAGCCCCTCGTCGCACAGACGTATGGCGTCGGATGCCACGACATCAACGACGTCCCAGGTCACGTTGCCGGCCTCGTTCATGGCGCGCAGTTTGGCGACCGCCTCGGCGGAAGATTCATCGTTGATGATCTTCACGCCCGGATTCAATTCCATGTAGGGCTTGTGATAGGCATTGTTTTGGGAAGCGGAGTAAGCTCCGCCCCACGACACGATGGTCATTTCCTGAGCAATGGCCGCAGTCGAGCAGAGCGCCATGGCCGTTGCTGCTGCGAGGATTGATTTTAGTTTCATAATACACTCCTTCCGATTAACACAACCCGGACAAGGCCCGGGCACGTTTGCCGACGGCAATGGGGGATTTCACCGTCCGCCTGAAGCCACGATGGTGGCCTAACCGACTGGATCGAGCGCTTTGCAGTCGCTCGCAAACCAGCCAATCTGTAGATCCTGCCCCTCGGTCAGATTCTGATCGCCGCTTCCCCGGTTGCGCATTTTAACGATGAACTGGTCATTGCCGGCAACGCGCATGCGCACACGGATATGGTCGCCCAGATAGATCAGCTCTTCGATTCGGCCGGGCACGATGTTCTCCATCCCTTCCTGCGGCACCGTTTCGATCCGCTCGGGTCGCAGCGACAGCGTCGTCCGGTCGCCGACCCCGTCGATATTGACTTTGTCGGCCTTCAATATCGTGCCGTCCTCCAGGCGCACTTCGCAGTGCCTGCCGTTGACCGCACTCACTGTGCCGCTGAGCTTGTTGTTCTCGCCTATGAACTGGGCGACGAATGAATTCTGCGGCGATTCATAGAGCACGTCCGGGCTGGACAACTGCTGGATAACGCCGTCATTGAACACGGCGACCCGGTCCGACATCGTCAGCGCCTCCGTCTGATCGTGGGTGACATAGACGACGGTGACTCCGAGGTTTTCGTGTATGTGCTTGATTTCATACTGCATTTGCTCCCGCAACTGCTTGTCCAGCGCGCCGAGCGGCTCGTCCATCAGCACCAGGTCGGGTTCGAAAACAAGCGCCCGCGCGACGGCGACGCGTTGCTGCTGTCCGCCCGACAGTTGCGCCGGCCGACGTGAATCGAAACCCGGCAGTTCAACCATTTCCAGAACGCCTTTCACCTTCTCCTGCTGCTCGGCCTTCGGCATGTTTCGGACCTGAAGCGGAAACGCCAGATTCTCGGCGACCGTCATGTGCGGAAACAGGGCGTAATTCTGAAAGACCATGCCAACGCCACGCTTGTGTGGCGGCACGTTGTTGATCGGGTTGTCGTTCAGGAATATCTCGCCATAACTGGCTGGCTCGAAGCCGGCCAACATCATCAGACAGGTGGTCTTTCCCGAACCCGAAGGACCCAGCATGGTGAGGAATTCACCGCGTTTGATATCGAGATTGAGGTCCTTCACGACGAGTGTTTCACCGTCGTAGCTCTTCTGAACGTTTTCGAAACGTACGCTGGCGCCCCTTTGTGTCACCGCTCGCCCTCATGCCAGGCAATCGACGTGCAGATGGCCGCATCGGGACGCGCGGCTCTCGCTGAACGGTGCCGCACACGTTCGCTTATGTGTACCGGATTGATCGAAAAACAGCGGGTACGTTCATCGGTTGCGGGAATCCGTTTGGGACCGCTCTTCACCGGTGTTCCGGTGCTTGGACTCAAATGTGCGTGCCAAACAGCAGTCGGCAGCATCTATTCCCCATTCCGCGCCTTTGCAGCGCTTTTTGTCGCGATCGCTACAATGGAGAAAATTCAAGAGAGATCAACCATAAATCCGGCACGCCGATGTTTATTCGCGACATGGCTTGATCGTCTTCGGCGCGCGGCACACTCGATTGGCGCGCACCCTTTAAAAGTCGAAAGGTCGGTGTTAAGGGAACCTCTTTAATGAGCCGGGCAACCGGACGCAAAAAACCGGCCGTACAAAGTGTCGGAACAAAAAAATCGGGGAAGCATGGACGCGATCATCGAGGTCAAGGGCGTGACCAAACGGTTTGGCGGCTTTCGGGCCGTCAACGAGTGTACCCTGTCGATCGCCCGGGGGTCTGTTACCGGACTGATCGGGCCCAACGGCGCGGGAAAGACGACGCTATTCAACATGGTTGCCGGGCGCTATGCGCCATCGTCGGGGCAGATCCTGCTGGACGGAGCCGATGTCACCGGACTGCCGGCTCATGAGCTGTTCCGCCGCGGCCTGTTGCGGACGTTTCAGATCGCGCACGAATTCTCCAACATGACGGTAACCGAAAACCTGATGATGGTGCCGGATTTTCAGGCCGGGGAGAACCTGGCCTCGGCCTGGTTTCGGCATAGTCGCGTCACGCGCCAGGAAGCCGACATCCGCCGCAAGGCCGAGGAAGTCATGGACTTCCTGCGGATCTCGCACGTCAAGAACGAATTGGCCGGCAATCTGTCGGGCGGGCAAAAGAAACTGTTGGAACTCGGGCGCACCATGATGGTCGATGCGAAGGTGGTGCTGCTCGACGAGATCGGCGCCGGCGTCAACCGGACGCTGCTCAATGACCTGATCGCCAACATCGAGCGGCTCAACCGGGAAATGAATTACACGTTCTTCGTCATCGAGCATGACATGGATATGATTGCCCGGCTTTGCGATCCGGTGATCGTGATGGCGGCGGGCTCGGTGATGACCCAGGGTCATATCGAAGATATCCGGCGGAACCAAGCAGTCATCGAGGTCTATTTCGGCGGCTCGCCGACGGGCAACGCAACCGCACAGGCGGAAACCCCTACGGGGCTTGCGCCATGAGCCTGCTGACGATCCGAGATCTGCATGCCGGCTACGGGCAGATGTCGATCCTGAAGGGGATCAATCTGGAGCTGGAAGCCGGGGAAATCGGTGTCATCGTCGGTCCTAACGGCGCCGGTAAGTCGACAACGCTGAAAGCCATATTCGGCATGCTGACCATCACCGGTGGTTCGATTATTTTCGATGATGAGGATATCACCGGCATTCGCTCCGAAACGTTGGCCGATCACAAGATCGCCTTCGTGCCGCAGGAACACAACGTGTTTCCGACTTTATCCGTGCACGAGAATCTGGAGATGGGCGCCTATGTGCGGCGCGACGACTACAGCCACGTCATGGATGACGTCTATGAGATCTTTCCGCCGCTGAGGGACAAGCGTCAGCAGCCGGCCGGCGAACTGTCCGGTGGCCAACGGCAGATGGTCGCGTTTGGACGGGCGCTGATGATCGAGCCGAAACTTATTCTGCTCGACGAACCGACCGCCGGCCTGTCGCCGATGTTCATGTCGCAGATCTTCGACCGGGTGATCGCCATCAACAGCACCGGCGTGACGGTGGCCATGGTCGAGCAGAACGCCAAACAAGCCCTGGCGATCGCGCATAAGGGTTTCGTGCTCGCCAACGGCCAGAACTCCTACACCGACACCGGCCAGAACCTGTTGAACAATCCCGACGTCGCCCGCAGCTTCCTGGGCGGATAAAAACGAGCTTCCGCGTGAACGAATTCGTCTTTTTCCTCAACAAGGGTGTGCTGGCCGGTCTGATTATCGGATCGATCTATGCCCTCGGCGCCATCGGCGTGACCCTGATCTTCGGCATCCTGCGCTTCGCCCATTTCGCCCATGGCGACATGATGACACTCGGCGCCTTCGTGACACTGATTCTCGCCGGCTTTCTGGCTGCGATGGGCATCGCTTTACCGTTGCCGCTGGCTTTCGTCGCCATGATCCCGGCCATGGCCGTCACCGCGGTGCTCGCCATCGGGATTGATCGAACCTTCTACAAGCCCTTGCGCGAGGCCGGTGCGCGGCCCGTGGTTCTGGTGATGGCGTCAGTCGGCGTTACCCTGATGCTGCAGGGCGTTATCCGACTGTTTGCCGGTGTGCGGGCACGCGACATGTTTATTGAAGCGCCCAAGGAAATCTACCGGATACCGATCCCCGGCGCCTCGCGCGATCTGGTCATCACCGAGCCGCAGGTGCTGCTGGTGGCGTTCACCATCGTCGTGGTCATCGCCCTGCACTGGTTTTTGACCCGCTCGCGGCTCGGCAAGGCGATGCGGGCGGTCTCCGACAACCCCGATCTGGCACGCATCACCGGCATCAACACGGATCATGTGGTGTGGGCGACCTGGATTATCGGCGGAGGCCTGGCCTGCGCCGCCGGGACTATGCTGTCGATGGACGTCACGCTCAAGCCGGACCTCTCCTTCAACATCCTGCTGCCGATCTTCGCGGCAACGATTGTCGGTGGAATCGGACAACCCTACGGCGCGGTCGCCGGTGGTTTCCTGGTCGGCTTCTGTGAAACGCTGGCGGTGTTCAACTGGGCGATCCTGCTGCGACCGTTCCGCGATCAGTTGTGGTTCGAAGTGCCCGCCAGCATGGCGCTGGTGCCGACCGAATACAAGCTGACCGTACCGTTCCTGATCCTGATCGTCGTTCTGATCTTCCGACCGACCGGTATCTTCAGGGGGAGATTGCTGACATGAGCCAGGCTGGCGCTTATTCCATCATGCGCGATGTCGGCCTGTTTGCCGCCCTGGCAGGCCTTGTGCTGATCATTTTCCTCACCCAGGGATCGGTCTATTCGCTGCGCATGATGGTGGAAGCCGGATGCTATGCGATCCTGGCGCTCGGCCTAACCATCCAGTGGGGATATGCCGGCTTGTTCAATGTCGGCGTCATGGGATTCATCGCCGCCGGTGCGGCCGCCTCCATGCTCATCTCCTACCCCGTCAACCAGGATTTCTGGAATTCGAGCGGCCCGGCGCTGGTCGGCTTCTTCCTGCTGAAGGTCGCCATCAGCGGCTTGCTGCTGTGGTTCGCCAACCGCTCCGACCGTTTGGGAGCAGGACCGAAACTGCGCGCCCTGCTGATCACCATCGCAGTCGCCATCGCCTATCTGATGTTGTCGTCGCACATGGCGACGATGTCGGATGAGATCGAGTCGACCAGCGGCTGGATGGGCGGATTGGGATTGCCCGTGCTCGTCGGCTGGATTTTTGCCGGCGTCGTCGCCGGAGCCATCGCCTGGTTCGTCGGCAAGATCTGTCTTGGCCTGCGTGCCGACTACCTGGCGATCGCGACGCTCGGCATCGCCCAGATCATCAAGCACTTCCTCAAGAACGCCGACTGGCTGACCCGCGGCACGCTGACGGTCTCACCGATGCCATGGCCGGTGCCACCACCGGCCGACGGCGAATTCGTCTTCGCCCGCGCCGCTTACCTGAGCGTCGTGGCGATCGCCATCGTGATCATCTATTTGCTGCTGCAGCGGGCATATCATGCGCCCTGGGGCCGCATGATGCGCGCCATTCGCGACAACGAAAACGCCGCCGAGGCGATGGGCAAGGATGTCAACCGGCGGCGGCTCGAGATCTTCGTGCTCGGCTGCGTGCTGATGGGATTCGGCGGCGCGGCGCTGATCCATTTCGCGTCGGTCTATGATCCCAACGGGTTCATCGACCTCAACCACACCTTCCTCGTCTGGGTGATGGTGATCCTCGGCGGCTCCGGCAATAACCGCGGCGCTATTTTCGGTGCCGTATTCGTCTACATCGTATGGGTGATGTCGGAACCGATGGCCCTGTGGCTGTTCGATATCGTGCGCACCTATGGTGAGGCGCTCGGCTGGGAACCGCCGGCCGACCTCAACAGCCGCGCGCTGCAGATGCGGGTCTTCGTCATCGGATTGACCATCACCCTGGTGCTGCGTTTCGCCCCGCAGGGCGTGCTGCCGGAGCGCCAGGCCCGGCACTGAACAGGATAGCGACGCAAAAAGGGCCCGGCTTGCACCGGACCCCCAGATTGCTGACAAACCTCTGGCTTTGGCCGGAGGTTTTTGATTCATTGGGCTATGTTGAAGAAGCCGACAGCCCAGCAGACATCGATCGAGATGGTGACGCTCGAGACGCTTGTCCCGAGCGATCATCTTCTGCGTCGAATTGATGCGACGATTGATTTTTCCTTTATCCACGAACTGGTCGAGGATCTCTATTGCCCGGACAACGGCCGTCCGGCACTTGATCCCGTCGTGATGTTCAAATCGCTGTTTATCGGCTACCTGTTCGGCATCCGCTCGGAACGTCAGCTGGTTCGCGAGATCGAAGTCAATGTCGCCTATCGTTGGTATCTTGGCCTGAAGCTGACGGACAAAGTGTTCGACGCCTCGACGTTGTCACAGAACCGCCGTCGCCGCTATCGCGACACGACGGTGGCGCAGGCGATATTCGACCGGATCGTTGAGCAGGCCATTGCCCATGGTCTGGTGGACGGCACGGTTCTCTACACCGACTCGACCCACCTGAAGGCCAATGCCAACAAGAACCGCTATAACAAGCAGGTCATTGCCAAGTCGCGATCTGACTACTGGGACGACCTGGATGCGGCCATTGATGCGGATCGCGCCGCTCATGGCAAGAAGCCGCTGAAGAAGCAGGATCGCGAGCCGGTTGAGAAGGAAACCAAGGTTTCGCGCACCGACCCCGAAGCCGGCTACATGGTGCGCGACGGCAAGCCCAAGGGCTTCTTCTATCTCGATCACCGCACGGTCGACGGCAAACTGGCCATCATTACCGACACCCATGCCACACCGGCCAATGTCCATGACAGCATTGTCTATCTGGATCGCCTCGACCGGCAGCGGGCCCGCTTCGCCTTCGACACCCAGATCGTCGGCCTGGATGCCGGCTATGCCACCAGCGGCATTGCCAAGGGACTGGAAGACAGGGAGATCCGCGGTGTGACGGGCTATCGCAACCCGGTGCCGCCGAAAGCCGGCATGATGCGCAAGAGCACGTTTATCTATGAGCCGCAGAACGACGGTTATCGCTGCCCGCAGGGCCAGTTGTTGGGCTATGCCACCACCGCCCGCAACGGCTATCGCCATTACACGTCGGATCCGGCCATCTGCAGAACCTGTCCATTGTTGGCCTCCTGCACCACAAACGCCAAGGCGCAACGCACCATTACCCGTCATGTGTGGGCTGAAAGCCGCGAACGCACCGACGCACATCGCCTGACCTCATGGGGCAAGGCCATCTACAAGCGGCGAAAGGAGACCATCGAACGCTCCTTCGCCGATGCCAAGCAACTGCATGGTCACCGATACGCTCGCTTCCGAGGCCTCGTCGCGGTCGCGACGCAATGCCTGCTCGCCGCCACCGCACAGAATATCAAGAAAATCGCTAACGCATTGACCCAGAGACCGCGAACAAGCGCCACATAGGGCAGACCCAACACGCTGCAAACGCCACAAATCCGATCCAATAAAGAAAAACCCCGCCAAAATGACGGGGTTTGTCAGCAATCTGAGGGCCCGGCTTGCACCGGGCCCCTGTTTTCGAGATCGCGCTGTTTTTTATTCGGCCATGCCGACGTTTTCGATCTGGCCATCGTCGTTGATGATGGAGATCACGTAGATGCCGGAAACGTCACCGTTTTCATCGAACTCCTGGGTGCCAGCGGCGCCTTCGTAGTTGATGTCCATGCCGTCGGCGATCGCTTTCTTGGCCTTGGCCCATTCACCCGGCAGGATGACTTCGCCCGGCTCCATGGCCACTTCGCGGATGGCGCTGGCGATGCCGGCACGGTCGGCGCTGCCGGCTTTTTCGGCGGCCAGGGCCAGCAGGAACGCTGCGTCATAGCTGTTAACGACAAACGTGCCGTCCGGATCGACGCCGGCTTTTCCGGCCATCTCCTTGAAGATATCGGCACCCGGAATGTCGGGCGTGCCCGGGCGGGTCATGGTGAGCTTGCCCTTGGCGGCCGGAACGTTGTCGGCCATGGACTGCGATACCATGCCGTCACCACCGTAGAACTTGTCGAAATCGCCGGCCTCCAGGGCCTGGCGCAGGACTGTTTGTCCCGACCCGTCGCCATAGGCAAGAATGACCAGCGCTTCAGCACCGGTGCCCGCCAACGATCCGAGTTCCGCTCGGTAGTCGGCCTTGCCGTCCTCATGCGGCTCCGAAGCCGCCACGGTGCCGCCGCCGGCCTCAAATGCCGAAACGAAGGCTTCCGAGAACGGTTTGCCATAGTCGTTGTTGAGATAGCTTACCGCCACGTTGTTGGTGCCGTCCTGCAGGACAAGCCGGGCCAGCACGCCACCCTGGTCCGCATCGGAGGTCGTGGTGCGGAACACCAAGCCCTTGTCGTCGAGCTCGGTGAGCGACGGCGACGTCGAGGCCGGCGAAATCATCACCACGCCACCGGGAATACCGGCATTGTTGGCGGCCGAGATGGTGGCGCCGGAGCACAGGGCACCGACAATCGCGACGACGTTTTCGACATTGACCATGCGGTCAGCCGCATCGGCTGCTTTCGTCGCGTCCACGCAGGTGGTGTCGGCAACCACCATGTCGATGGTCTTGCCGTCAAGCAGGCCGCCCTGCTCGTTGACATGCGTCACCGCCAGCTTGGCTCCGTCGATGATTGGCGGCACAAGCGTCTCGATCGGACCGGTCACGCCGCCCAGGAAGCCGAATTTCACGTCTTCGGCCAGGGCATTGCCGGTCAGGCCGGCTACGGCAACACAGGTCGCGAGCGCCAGTTTCAGTTTTGGCAACATTTTTGAGGTTCTCCCATTTGTTCAGCCAGTTTGCTGGCTGTTGTTCCGTCTAAGCGGATCCTTCCCGGTTGATACGAGAAGTTGTGCGCAATCATAAACGAACAAATGCCGGTGGGAAGCCGAAATTTGTGATTTGGTTTATTGCCGCGCCACACCGGATTTTCGACTGATTTCAAGCGGTTCTGGCGAACCGGTTGGTCAGGTACACACCGACAACGACAATGCTTGTGCCAGCCACCATTGGTAGCGTCAATTGGTCGCCGAGCAGCAGGTAGGCCTGGATGGCGACGACCGGTGGCACCAGATAGATCAAAGAGGCGGCGCGGGACACCTGGCCACGGCGAATGACGTAGAGCAGGAGCGCAACGGCGCCGATCGACAGGCCGAACACCGACCAGATCATGGCGATCACCAGTTCGGCGTTCCATTGCAGGCGCAGGTCCTCAAAGGCGAGCGCCAGCGGCAGTGTGAACAGGATCGCGCCGACATATTGCAGCAGGACCGTGCTGCGCAGGTCTGCCGCCTGTAGATACTTCTTTTGGTAGACCGTGCCCAATGTGACACCGATCATGCCAATGATGTTGATGCCGATCGGGATGGCGGCGGCGGAGAGCGCATACCATTCGAGGCCGGCAAGGCGCGGCAGGATGGCGATCAGCAATCCGCAGAACCCGAGAACGATGCCAAGCCATTGCAGGCGAGTGAGCCGCTCTGCCACGACAAACGGCGCGGTCATCGCCGTCAGCAGCGGCTGCAGCGCGGCGATAAGGCCGGAGAGCGCCGTCGGGACACCATGATCGATGGCCCACCAGACACCGCCCAGATAGATCCCATGCAACATCACACCGGAGACGACCGCGTGGCCCCAGTCGGCCGGCCGACGTGGCCATGCGACCCGAGCCACCAGGCACAGCACCAGCAGTGCCAGTCCAGCCAGCAGGTAGCGTACGACAAGGAACGTCAGCGGCTCGGCATGTGGTGCGACGAACCCGGCGGATATCCAGCCGGTGGACCACAAAAGCACGAACAGTATGGGTGCCAGACGATCGAGGAGCATGGGGAAAGCGGTTGCCGGGAAGGCACAGACTAACCACCGCTGTGGCCATAGTACAGGGAAACCGCGTGCTTCGCCTCGGCAAAAAACAGCCAGCGCTCGACGAACAGGCCCACCAACAGGGCGGCGAAGGCGATGAGCAGCCACAGGGGCGATGCCGAGGAAAGCCACACCACCGCAGCGACCAGAAAGGGAAGCGCCGCGCCGACCAGCAGGGCGATCATCCGCAGCTTTGCCGCGTGCTTGCGGCCGATGACGTGAACCATTTCCTTGGTCAGATAGTTTTCTCCAGTATGCGGACGCTCAAACAACTTCACGTCACCGATGAAACCCAGGCCGGTTGCCGTTTCCGGCGTCGACCCGAAGGTCTTGAGCGACGCGGTACGTGCCCGGTTCCACCAGGCGAGTTTGATGGCCCAGGCCAGGGCAATCGCCAGGACAGATGCCGCAACCGCTCCAGAGCCGCTGGCGGCGCCAAAAGCCGTCGAAAGCAGGTAGCCGGAAGCCAGTGAAAAACCGAGGTAGGACAGCGGCGTGAGCGCCGTGTGCCAATGCGGCACCGTCCTCAGCTGGGTATAAATCATCGCCGTGGCGTAGACCGTCAGCAGAGAGAGCAGCGCAACCGGCAGCCCAAGCCACAATGGCCGATGCCCTGCGATCATCCAGATCAGCGTATAGACGCCGAACAGGACCAACGTCACCACCGCCAGCACCCCCTCTCGCGACAGCCACGAACTGCGCCACTGGCTGAAAGCGCGCAGCGCGCGTTCCGGGCGACCGAGGTGGAAGGTCGAGGAGACCAGCCCCGCCACCGCCAAGCCACCGGCCAACAACGGAATGAAGAAGGCCGCGGCAAGGCCATCGGGCAGCGGCACGCCGATGCCGATCATGGAGATCAGACCGAACCCGGCGCCGGACATCACGGTAAAGAAGATCACGGAAATGGCGGGATGCATAGCCGGTTACCCCAGCCTGTCCAGGGCCCGGTCGAGCCAGCCGAGAAATCCGCCGGCCTGTTCGGCATCCGGCAACGCGGCCATCTCGCCGCCGCTTTCGGGGCGGGTTTTCGGCCTCGGTGGAAGGTATTTGTTGACCGGCGCGGTGGCCATCTCAGGCATCAGGTCGAAGCCACCGCGTTCGGCGACGAGCCGCGAGACGTCCGACTGCGGATCGGCCAGGTCGCCGAAATGCCGCGCATTGGCCGGACAGGTGCGTACACAGGCCGGCACCCGGTCTTCCTCCGGTAGGTTGTCGTTGTAGATACGGTCGACGCACAACGTGCACTTTTTCATAACATTCTCGACCGGATCCATCTCCCGGGCGCCATAGGGGCAGGCCCAGGCGCATAGACCGCAGCCGATGCACATCGATTCGTCGACCAGCACGATGCCGTCTTCCGAGCGCTTGTAGCTGGCGCCCGTCGGGCAGACGGTTACGCAAGGGGCGTCGGCGCAGTGCAGGCAGGATTTCGGGAAATGCACGATCGATGCCGGGGCGTCCGCCGGCGTCACCTCGAAGGTGTGGATGCGGTTGAGCCAGGCACCGCTCGGATCGTCGCCATAGGGATCGACGTCGCCCAGCGGCGATCCATAGCCGCCGGTGTTCCATTCCTTGCAGTTGACGACACATGCATGACAGCCGACGCAGGTGTCGAGATCGATGACGAGCCCGAGGCTTTTTTCGGTGGTGGCGGGCAGGTCGGTCATTCGCCGTCCTCCCATTCCTTGCCGTATGCCAGTTCGGCCGGTGGTGCCGGCAGCACATTGGCCTGCGTATCGAATTGCGGCTCCGAGACCGGATGGTCCTCCGGCGGCGCTTTTTCGATCCGCACCCGCAGGTCGAACCAGGCGGCCTGGCCGGTGATCGGATCGGAATTGGACCAGCGCAGACCGTCCGACTTCGGCGGCAGCAGTTCATGGATCAGGTGGTTGAGCAGAAATCCCTTCCTGGCCTCCGGCGCTTGCGGGTCGAGAGTCCAGGCACCCGGCCGCTTGCCGATGGCGTTCCACGTCCAAAGCGTCTTCTCATTGACCGCCTCCATGCGCTGCACCGGCACCTTGATGCGACCGTGATGGGAGATCACCCAGGCCCAGTCACCGTCCTCAAGGCCGGCTGCGTCACAGATCGGTCCGGGTACATAAAGCGGATTCGATCCGTGGATCTGGCGCAGCCAGGCGTTTTGCGACCCCCAGGAATGATACATCGCCGCCGGGCGCTGGGTGATGGCGTGGTAGGGAAACCGTGCTTCGTCCACGCCTTCGCCCTCGAAGGGCGGATACCAGATCGGCAACGGATCGAAACAGCGCTTCAAGCGCTCTCGGTGGGTATCCGGCGGCTGCCGCTCGCCATGCCCTTCGGCGGCCAGCTGGAAGCGGCGCAACGGCTCCAGATAGAGCCGGAACACATTTTCGACGGGGCCGTCCTGAAGGCCCATTTCGACGGCCCAGTCGGACCACGCCTGGTTGGCATGCTTGAAATAGCGCGCTTCCACCGGCACTTCGGCCTCGAAAAAGCCGCCATGCTCGATATAGCGGTCGATCTGGTGGGTATTCGGTTCACCACGGCCGTTCTGGTCGCCGTTCTCGCCGCGCCAGCCGGCCAGCGGACCGACGCCCGGCCGGCGCTGATGATTGACCATGTAATCGGCGTAATCCTTGTAGAGCGGATTGCCGCGATCATCGACCATGCCCGGCAGCTTCAGCCGGCCGCCGAGATCGAGCAGCACCGACTGGAAACCGCGCACGTCACGACCCTCGCCTTGCGTCTCCGGCTCGACAACCGGCCAGCGTAGCGAATCGGCCAGCGCATCCGGTTCGGAAATCGGCCGGTCGAGCAGCGAAATGCAGTCATGCCGTTCCAGATAGGTGGTGTCGGGCAGCACCAGATCGGCGTAGGCGACCATCTCGGATTCATAGGCATCCGCGTATATAATCTTGGGGATTCGGTAATTGCCCTCAGCGTCCTTCTCCTCCAGCATCTTCATGACGCCGCCAGAGTTCATCGACGAATTCCAGGACATGTTGGCCATGTACATGAACAGCACGTCGACCTCGTAGGGATCGCCGGCATGGGCGTTGGCGATCACCATATGCATCAGCCCGTGCGACGACATCGGCGCGTCCCAGGAAAACGCCTTATCGATGCGCTGCGCCGTCTGCCCGTCCTCCTGCAGCAGCAGGTCGTCGGGGCCGCGCAGGAACCCCAGATGCGGTCCGGGCAACGGTTCGCCCGGCTTGCCGCCTCCGTGCGGTGTCGGCTGACCGTCGATCGGCCGCGGATAGGGCGGCTTGAACCGGAAGCCGCCGGGACAGTCGATGGATCCGATGAGAATCTGCAGCAGGTGGATGGCGCGACAGGTCTGAAAGCCGTTGGAATGAGCCGAGATTCCGCGCATGGCGTGAAATGACACAGGGCGGCCGACCATGCGGTCGTGGCGTTCGCCGCGCATGTCAGTCCATGGCTGGTCGACCACGATCTCGCGTTCGAACGCCGCCTCGGCGATCTCTGCCGCAATACGGCGTATCTGGATCGCCGATACGCCGGTCCGGTCAGCCACCGCTTCCGGTGCGTAGTCGGCCTGCAGATACTTTTCCGCCAACAGTTCGAAGACTGGTCTGGCGGTACGGCCATCTGCAAGTGTCACCCGCCCCTTGAGCGCGGCCGATGTCCCCGCTTCTTTGTAGGGCACCAGGCTTTGCCTGCGGCGGTCGAAAACCAGCTCCACGCCGGTTTCGCCGCGCACGAACAAGCCGTGATCGGCACTGCCCGCATCGTCGATGACGAGCCACGGCGCGTTGGTGTAGCGCAGCAAATAGTCGACATCGACCTTGCCGGCACGCAACAGTTCGTGCACCAGCGCGAGCACAAACAGGCCGTCCGTGCCCGGTGTGATACCCACCCATTCGTCGGCGACGGCGTTGTAGCCGGTGCGCACCGGATTGACCCCAATCACCTTGACGCCGCGTTCCTTCAACCGCGCCAAGCCCAACTTGATGGGATTCGAGTCATGGTCCTCAGCCACACCGAAAATCAGGAAGAGCTGCGTGCGTTCCCAGTCGGGCGAGCCGAATTCCCAGAAAGCGCCGCCAAAGGTGTAGATGCCGCCGGCGGCCATGTTGACCGAGCAGAAACCGCCATGGGCGGCGAAGTTGGGTGTGCCATATTGCTGCGCCCACCAGCCGGTCAGCGACTGGCTCTGGTCGCGCCCGGTGAAAAACGCCAGGCGTTTCGGGTCACGCATTCGCACTTCGCCCAGCCAGTCGGTCGCAAGCGACAGCGCCTCATCCCACTCGATTTCCTTAAATGCGCCCTTCCCGCGCTCACCGATGCGCAACAGCGGCTTGTTCAGCCGGGCCGGCGAGTAATGCTGCATAATACCGGCCGAGCCCTTGGCACAGAGCACGCCGCGATTGATCGGATGATCGCGATTGCCCTCGATGTAGCGCACCTTCGGACGTCCGTCGTCACCGCTGCGCAGGTGCACATTGATGCCGCAGCGACAGGCGCACATGTAGCAGGTGGTCTTGCGTATCTCGTCGGAAACGTGGGGCGAGAGGTTCAATTCGTGCCCGCCATCGCCCATCCACCATTCCTCCTGGCCAAAGGCCGATCCTTCGGCCATCGAGTCTTCTATATTATATATCTTTCCCAACACAAGGTCGGTAGGCAGCGCAATGCGCGATGGTGACGCAGTGCCCCAGGACCGGGGAGGACCAGCGAGCGGCAAGTCGGGGGCCAGATCTGACACGATCGTGAAAACCGGTGTGTGGCCGGTTCCCGACACCAGTATATATACCGCCATCGAGCACAATGATTGGACGCGAGATCGCAAGCAAGGAACCGGACCGTTGATCGAACTGCTGTTTGCCTATGGTGCCGGTCTGCTGACCCTGATCAATCCCTGCGTGCTGCCGGTCCTGCCGATCATCCTGGCGTCCGCACTGGCTGCCGACCGCCGCGGTCCGATCGCACTGGCACTGGGCATGAGCCTGTCGTTCGTCGTCTTCGGAATGCTGGTGGCAACGGCCGGTCACACGATCGGCCTGACGCAAAACACGCTGTCGACCATCGCCGCTTCGCTGATGATCCTGTTCGGAGTGGTGCTGGTCGTGCCGGCGTTCAGCCGGCAGTTCGAGACGGCAACGGCGGGATTCGCCTCGAGCGCCGACATGCGCATGCATGGTCTCGATCTTTCCAGCATGCGCGGCCAGTTCCTCGGCGGCACGCTGCTCGGCGCCGTCTGGTCGCCGTGTATCGGACCGACCCTGGGCGGTGCCATCGCGCTGGCGTCGCAGGGCAGCAGCCTGGGCCGTGCGACAATGATCATGATAGCCTTCGCGGCCGGCGTGTCGACGCTCATCATTGGGCTCGGCTACGGCGCCGGCCGTGTTCTGCGCTCCGACGGGTTGCGCAGTTTTTCGCACCGGTCGAAACCGATGATCGGCGTGCTGTTTATTGCCGTGGGTGCGATGATTCTGTTGGGCCTGCATCACCTGATCGAAGCCTGGGCGATCCATAACCTGCCGCTCTGGTTTCAGGATCTTTCCGTTTCACTTTAAGGAGGACACACGCATGATTCGACGCAGTTTCCTTGGCCTTGCGCTGACACTTGCCGCTTTTCCCGCACTGGCTGCTGAAACCCTCACCTACAAACCCGGGCTCATCGACAAGGCGCTGGCCAGGGGCCAGACCGTTTTCGTCGACTACGCCGCGGACTGGTGCTCCACCTGCGCCCGGCAGGAACGGGTGATCGCCGCCCTGCGGGCCGAGAACCCGGCATACAACCGCGCCATGGTGTTCGTACGGGTCGATTGGGACGACTACCGCAATCACGCCGTGACGACTTCGCGCAATATTCCGCGCCGCTCGACCCTGTTGGTTCTGCGCGGCAACCAGGAACTCGGCCGTATCGTCGCCGGCACCAGCACCAACGCCATCAAAGGCCTGATGGACAAAGGGCTGGCAGCGACCAATTAGCATGCAACTGCTTGTGCAGAATGCTGAAAGGGGACGGCGAGGATTAGGACTGCCGAACTGTCACTTAAACAGGTCGGCATGCGTGCCGGTACGTACCAGAATGAGCGCGTTTGCGTCGTCGACGAGCTCATAGATCAGCAGCCAATCGGGAGCGATATGGCATTCCCAACAAGTGCTGTATTCCCCGATAAGTTTGTGCGGCCGGCACGATTTGGGCAGCGGTTGATCATTCGCCAGGAGGGCGACGATGTTCTTCAATTTGCTGATATCGCACCCGCGCTTGCGGCAGCGTTTGAGGTCTTTGCGGAAGCGGGTTGCCTCAGAGGTGGATCGCATACACCTCTATTTATCCGATTCGGCGGCAGCCTCCTTATCCCAATCCGAAAACAACTCGTCGGTCGAGTCGTACCGCTTCAAGCGGTCGGCTTTGAAATCAGCAGCGGCCTCCTTTATCGCAGCCGCGGTCTCCTCATTGGGGATCCGCATCTCAAACGGCAGTCCCTGGTGAATGATGAGCTGTCGCCAGGCGATGTTGATGTAATCGCTCGTGCTGAGGCCGAGGTACTTCAGAATGCCCTCGCCCTCTTCCTTGAGTTCCGGCTCAAGACGAGCTCGAACTGTTGTGTCTTTTGGCATCGGTGGTGAAAAATTGTCCATAAGGTTGATGGTCAGTGTAGCCAATATGTAGCACAAATGCGCCACATCCTCAACGGTTTCAGGATCCTGCGGCTTCAAGACCCACGGGAAGCCCTCTCTTACACTTTCTGATTCTTCTGTCTTACTGAGGTAAAAACGGTAGTGAAATTGGTGGGTTAGAAGCCTGTCGCTTAGGAATCGGGGGGCTCCGACCAGTCAAAGCCGCAGCCAGGCTGAGACGATATCCAGCCATCCGATGTCTGGAAAATCGACGGAGGCTATACGGCCGACGGGACAGCTCTCGAAGGTGTCCTGCTCGGCCGAGATGTCGACCAATACCTGGGCGTGGCGTTCATCGCGGTTTCCGGAGAGCGCGGCCAGATCTTCCCGGCCGAGCGTCGCCGCCGATCCGCGTGTCAGCAGGACCTCACCCTTGCGCGCGTCGGCTTCGCCGTCGAGCAACACCTGCGCCTCCATGCCGACTCTGATCAACGGGATCTCGACATCGATGAGCGGCACATCGACCAGGACGACCGAACAGTCCAGCCATTCGGCAATCGGATCGCCGGCCTGGACGGTGGCGGCGGATGCCGCCTGGCGGCTCCAGATGACGCTGCCGGGCGGCACGGTGACGGCACCCTCGCTCAACCTTTGAAAGTCCGCCCGCGCCGCCGCCAGGGCCGACTGGGCCTCCGCCACATCGGCGCGCGCATTGCGCAGCTCGAGGCGCGCGGCCTTCTTCTCAAGTTTCAGGTCCATGCGCGAATCGAAGACCCAGTCCGGATCGGTGCCGGCTTCGGTGACGAAAATGCCGTTGTCGGCGCCCTGGCGTCGCACCCTTGTATCGAGCAGCGTCGATCTGAGCGCGGCGAGCTCCACCTCGAGATCGGTCACACGCAAATTCGCCTCGTCGGCCTCGTTTTCGGACATGGCGCCAGTACCGACCAGGCTTGCCTTGCGGGAGGCGATTTTCCTGAGCACGCCGAGCTGTGTTTCGGCGGTTGTGATCTCGCGTTCGAGATTGGCTATATGGGTATCGAGCTGGCGGCGGAACATATCAGCGTAGAAGGACTTGGTGCTGCGGCGGTCATCTTCGAGACTTTCGATTTCGTTGAGGAAGTCCTCGAGTTCCTGAACCCGATCCGTGGCTAGAGCCAAGCGAATCTGTGCGCTGTCGAAAGCCTGCCGGCTCAGGTGATCGTTTCTGACCGTCGCGACGATGCCATCGGAGCCAACCGGTTGGTTCAGCGCTATGCCGTTGTACCTTAGCGTGCCGTCGATCGGCGCCGTCGCCACATTCGACCAGGTCGTTACCGCCGCGTCCCTGACCAACAGCGAATACACGTAGGGCGAGGCCTGCCAGCTGATGAGAAGAACAATGAGAAACCCGGCAACGCCCATGATCGGCAGGAACCGAAAGGATTGGTTGTTCGCCGATTTGCCTGCCCGTTGCGATTGTTCCGCTTGGCCATCCCAGGCAGGTTCACTTCCCTGGCCTGCCATGCTGCCCTCCGCTTTCTGTGCGACGACCGCGTCCGCCTCGGTCGTGGCTGGTTGCGTCAATCTACTATAATTCTCGATCAATCTGCGCGTGATGATCCGCACCAACTGGAATCCGAACCGCGGATTCTGGAAATAGAGCTGCTGGACCTTGTCTTCAGACATGCGCAGCAGCTCGCAATCGGTCTCACAGACCGCGGTCGTGGTGCGTGTCTGATCGCGTGAGAACAGGCCGATCTCGCCGAGCGTCTCGCCCCGGCCGACGGTCTTGTCGAGTTCCGGCAGCCGGATCACGCCGTCGTTGATATAGTACATATCGTGAGAAGGATCCCCCCTGCGAAACAACACGTCGCCGGCCTTGAAGGATTGGGGGCTCATGAAGGAAAGCACCGATTCAAAGGAATACTCTTCGCCGGCCGCCTCGCGCACCTGTCCCGTCAGCTTTAAAATCTGGCGCAGCCGAATGATGTTGAGGGGAAGCAGGCTTAAATGCAGCACGAGGATCGGCAGCAGCCCCTCGATCGAAGCGTAGGTGACGAACGCGATGTTGCTCATGATGGCGATGACGCGCAGCGGCGTCATCATCTTCATGTAAAAGGTCATAAAGACGAGTGCGGACGCCACATAGCCGGCCGCTTCACCAATCGTCATGTGTCACCCCCTGGCCACGGAAGAACCGCAGCTCATGGCCGGGGATAATTTACCAGAGCGGGCAGTTATTCAACAAGCGCAGGCCTGTGTCCGGTATCGAGACTAACGGCTGCCACGATCGTCACGACTCGCTGATCTCGTCCGCCTTGCTGCCGGGCGGCAGCCAGGCGCGCTTGATCTTGTCGTGGGCGTCCGGTGACCGGCTCGACAGGCTCTTCTCCAGCTCGTCCTGGATCTCGCGTGCCAGTTTCATATAGGGCTCGTTGTCGAAGACCGGAACTTCCGGGTCGTAAAGCGCAGCCAGCCGCCGCACACCCTCCCGGTCATGCTCGACAAACACCGTGACGATCTTTTCGGCTTCGTGCGGATGGATGCCGAAAGCTTCCAGGGAATAGCGCGCCGCCCGCACGGCGCTGTCGAATGTCTCACGAACAATATCGTCGGCGCCCGCCTTGTAGAGTTCATAGACGTGCTGGCGGTTGCGAGCGCGGGCGACGATGTGCAGGTTCGGGTGTTCGCGTTTCGCGTGCTTGACGATCTCCAATGCCCGCTCGACATCGTCAATGGCGACGACCAGCAGCTTCGCCTCGTCGAGACCGGCGGATTGCAACAGATCGGGGCGTGAGGCGTCGCCATAGAACGCAGCAATGCCGAATTTGCGGAAACCGTCCACCATCTCGGCGCTGACGTCCAGCACCACGGTTTCATACCCGTTGCTCTTGAGGACCCGGTTGATGACCTGACCGAAGCGCCCCATACCGGCGATAATCGCCACTCCCTTTTCGGTGATTTCGTCCGCCTCGCGGCCCTGCTCCTCCGTTTGCCGCGGCAGAATCACCCGGTCGAACAGAATAAACAGCGCCGGCGTCAACAGCATCGACAGCGCAACGACCAGCAACAGCAGGTCTGATGTGGCGACCGGCAGAACCGAATTCTGAACCGAAAACGACAGCAGCACGAAAGCGAATTCGCCGGCCTGGGCCAAGGACAGGGTAAACAGCCAGCGATCGGCGCCGCGCAACCGAAACACCAATGCCAGCGCCATCAGAACCGCGGCTTTCAAAATGATCATGCCGATCGTCAGACCGAGGACGGTAAACAGGTTCGCGAACAGCAACGAAAAGTTGATTCCGGCACCTACGGTGATGAAGAACAACCCCAGAAGCAGGCCTTTGAACGGCTCGATATCGCTTTCCAGTTCATGACGGAACTCGCTGTTGGCGAGCACGACGCCGGCGACGAAAGTCCCGAGCGCCGGCGACAGGCCGACCAGCGTCATCAGGAAGGCGATGCCGACGACCAGCAAAAGCGCCGCCGCGGTGAAGATCTCGCGCAGATGGGCCCCGGCGATGAAACGAAACAACGGTCGCGTCAGATATCGGCCAGCGGCCACCACCGCCGCGATCGCCGCCATGTTGACCACGGCCACCTGCCACCCGGACAGGCCGGTGATCAGGCTCATCTCGACACCATGACCATCGCCATGGTCCCCGGCATGATCGGCGGCCACCTGCTCGCCCGCGCCCACGCCGACAAGTTCGGGCATGGCAAGGAGCGGGATCACGGCCAGCATCGGGATGACGGCGATGTCCTGAAACAGTAGCACGGCAAAGCTCGACTGGCCGCCGTCGCTTTTCATCAAACCCTTTTCGTTGAGCGTCTGCAGCACGATGGCCGTCGACGACAGCGACAGGATGAGCCCGATCGTCAGCGCCACCATCCAGGTCTCGCCAAAGAACATCGCGGCACCCATTACCAGCAGCACGGTGAGGACGACCTGGAAGCCACCGAGCCCGAGCAGTTTAGCGCGCATGTTCCACAGGTTGCGCGGCGCCAGTTCCAGCCCCACCAGAAACAGCATCATGACGACGCCGAATTCGGCAATGTGCTGGATCCCCTGCGTCTCGGACCCGACAAGCCCGAGGACCGGGCCGATCACGATCCCTGCGATCAGGTAGCCGAGCACCGAGCCGAGGCCGAAGCGATTGGCCAGCGGCACGGCGATAACGGCGGCACAAAGATAGATGAATGCCTGAAACAGCAGACCGGTCACGCGCCCTCCACCTCGCGCACCGGCAAGGTGTCTGCAGACAGGGTCTCCAGGGTGGCGGCCAGCTCCAGGTCGAGCGTATCGTCGCGCAGGGCGCACAGCAGTCGGTCGTAGCCATCGCCATGGCGGTCGAGCCGGTCGTCGCCAGGCGCCTTGAGGGCAGCGTACAACGCATAGGGCGGTACGAAGCGCAGACCGCACAGATTGGCGGTCTGCTGCAGCGGCCGCAGCAATTCGTGCAGCGGAAAATTGTTGCGCCCACCCTCGCGGTAGTATTCCCGCGGCCCACCGACGGTGACCACCGGGACGAACAGCTTGCCGGCGATCCGGTCGCCGCCCTCGCCATAGGCGAAGCCGTATTCAAGCACCAGGTCCTGCCACTCCTTCAGCAAAGCCGGAGTCGAGTACCAGAACAGCGGGAACTGGAACACGATGACGTCGTGGTCCAGCAGGCGTTGCTGCTCCAGCGCCACATTGATCTTGAAACGCGGATATTCGGCATAGAGGTCGACGAAGGTCACGCCCTCGATACCGCAGGCAACCTTTGCCAGCTGAAGATTGGCCTTTGAATAGCGCTGCCCGGGATGTGCAAACAGCACGAGTACCTTGCGTGGTCGATCCAATGCTGTCCTGCTCCCTCACCGTATCAGATGGGGTATGTTGCGCCGAGACAGGGGCTTGTCAAGCGCACGGCGAACGGCAGATGGCGTGCATGGATATTCTGAAATCAAATGACAGGATTACGAAATCCTGCGTTCCGCGATATCAGCGGTTGCGTTAGGTTGACCGCAGCTTTTCCAGGGCAAAGGGAAACGTCTCGTCATGCACACGCTGCTTGATCCTCTTGCCGACGACGTGGTCAAAGACCCCTACCCGTTTCTGGCCCGCGTCCGCCGGGAGAACCCGGTTGTCTACTGCGAACCCGTCGACATGTGGCTGGTCACCCGCCACCAGGATGTCGAGGAGGTGTTCCTCGACCCCAATCGATTCTCGGCCGCCATCGCGCAGGCGCCGCTCATGCCGCTTTGCGATGAGGCGACGGAGATCCTAAAAGCCGATTTCCGCATCCAGCCGACGATGTCGAATTTCGACCCGCCCGGACACGCCCGTATCCGACGGACGCTGGCCCGTGCTTTCTCGACCCGGCGTATGCGTATTCTGGAACCGGTTATCCTGCAGCGCTGTCGCGAGATTCTGGATGACTTTGCCGACCGGGGTTCTGCCGATCTGGCGCGCGAGCAGTGCTATCCGCTGCCGGCTTTGACGATATTCGCCATGATTGGATTCCCCGACGAAGACGCCGACCGGATCAAAGAGTGGTGCGCCGACAAACTGGTCGTCAACTGGGGACGTCCGAGCGCCGAAGCGCAGGTGCGTGCCGCGCACACCATGGTCGCGTTCTGGAAGTACTGCGAAGCCTATTTGAAACGCCGAAGGAAGGATCCCGGCGACAACCTGGTTGCCGATCTGATGCGGGATCCTGACATGGCGGAGCCGCTCACCGATCGGGAGATTGCAAGCATTGTTTTCGGCCTCAGCTTCGCCGGCCACGAAACGACGACCAACCAGCTGGCCAATTGCATACGGGCGATCTGCGACAACGGTTTGTGGCAACAACTGCGCGATGACCGAAGCATGGTACCGGCTGTTGTCGAGGAATCGTTGCGCCAGCTTTCGTCGGTGATCGCCTGGCGTCGAATCGCGGTCGAGGACACGACCGTCGGCGGCACACAGGTGCCCAAGGGCGCCAAGCTTCTGTTGTCGCTAGCCGGCGCCAATCGCGATGCCGAGGTCTTTCCGGAACCGGACAGATTCGATCCGGACAGAGCCAATGCGCGGGCGCATCTTTCCTTTGGCAAGGGCATCCATCTATGCCTCGGCGCGCATCTGGCCCGCATGGAGATCGGTATTGTGCTGAACGAGATGCTGGACCGCTTTTCGGACCTGCGGCTCGACGAAAGCCAGACGCTGGAATTCCCGCCGAATGTGGCGTTCTGGGGGCCGATTTCGCTGAAAGCCGAATGGACAATCGACGGAGCAAGCCGCGCATGATGCGCTGAACCTGTGGTTCAGCAGGATCCGGTCGTGGCCTCAATCATGGCGATCACCCGTTGGGCGAAAGGGCGCTGCGGATCGGCGAGGTCAAGAATGATATCGAAGTGATTTCGGTCCGGCGTCTCGAAGGCGGTGAGCGGCAGGGCAGCCCGCTCCCATGCGCGACCGTAGGCCCGGCTCTGCCGTTTGAACTCCTGCGTGTCCGATCCGGCCCAGGTCAGCAAAAGCGGACAGCCGCTTTGCGGTATGTGATGGATCGGGCTGTTCCGCTCGGCCGCTTCCGCATCGAGTTGCAGCCATTCATTGGGGTGGCAAAGTCGAACCGGTTCGAGATCGAACAGACCGCTCGCCGACACCGCCCCGGCAATGACATTCGTCGGCACGCCGACCTGCGCGTGCCAGCCGTCAGCCAGCAACATGCCAACCAGATGCCCGCCCGCTGACGAGCCGCCGACATGGATACGCTCCCGGTCGATCCCGAAGCGCTCCGCATCGTGCCATATCCGGCCGATCGCCGCGCGGACCTGGCGCACGATTTCATCCAGCGTCGCCTGCGGTGCAAGGGAGTAGTTGACGGCGGCGACCGCAATCCCGTGACTGACGAAACACTCGGCGAAAAAACACGACTCATCCTTGGACAGCAAACGCCAGTACCCGCCGTGGAGGAAGACGAACACCGGCGCCCCGGCGTCCGCCGGAAACAGGTCGAAGACTTCGTCCGCCTTCGTTCCAAAGGGGATATCCGTTATCGCATCGAGGCTGCGTTTCGCGTCAGCGCTCATCTCGGCATAGCGCGCAAGGATGGGCGCTATGTCGTCGACCGTGCCGCGGGCATGGTATTGAATGTCCAGTTCGGCTCGGTTCATACCCCTGTAGAGCAGCGCGCTGTCGTCGGTCATCACACACCCAGATAGCGATGTCGCAAATCCGGGTTCGCCACGAATTCGGCATTGTCGCCGGTCCAACAGGTCCGGCCCTTTTCGATGATCACATGACGGTCAGCAATGGCGGTCAACTGCTTGATGTTCTTGTCGATGATCAAAATGGACTCGCCATCGGCCTTGAGCCCGGAAAGGCACGCATAGATCTCCTTGCGGATCAGCGGCGCCAAGCCTTCGGTCGCCTCGTCGAGGATCAACAGATGCGGATTGGTCATCAGGGCCCGGCCGATCGCCAGCATCTGCTGTTCGCCGCCGGAGAGCGACGCGCCAAGTTGATCGGCGCGCTCCTGAAGCCGCGGAAACAGGGCGTTGACCCTGTCCAGGTCCCATGGTCTTTGACGCCGGCTGCGGTTGGCTGCCGTGGCGACCAGGTTTTCACGGACGGACAGGGTGGGAAAGATCTGCCGTCCCTCCGGCACCAGGGCGATTCCGAGCCGTCCGATGCGATGCGGCTTGAGGCCGGAAATGGTTTTCCCGCGAAAGACAATCTGACCCGCCTGGGCAGCCAGCAGGCCGACGACCGTCTTGGTGGTGGTCGTCTTTCCCATGCCGTTGCGCCCGAGCAGGGCCACAACCGCACCCTCCTCTACGGTCAGATCGATACCGAACAGCGCCTGGCTGCGGCCGTACGAGGCCTCGACTTGTCGCAGTTCAAGCATTGGGCAGGCTCTCATCACCCAGATAGGCCTCGCGGACCTGAGCGTTGTTCTTGATCTCGTCCGGCGTTCCGGTCGCAATGATCTGACCATAGACAAGAACCGAAATGCGATCGGCGAGTGCAAAGACGGCATCCATATCGTGCTCGACGAGCACCATCGTCAGGCTCTCCCGCAGCCCATCGAGAAGCGCAATGACACCCGCCGTTTCGTCCGGCCCCATGCCCGCCATCGGTTCGTCCAGCACCAGCAGTTTGGGTTTCAGAGCTAGAGCCATAGCGAGTTCCAACCGCCTTTGCTGGCCGTGAGAAAGCGCGTGGGCAGGCTGATGCGCGCTTTCAGAAAGACCAACCGTATCGAGGTACTCGCCTGCGGGAGCGGTCAGTGCCGTTTCGCCTCTGGCATCGGTAAAGAAGTGGAAGCTGTGACCGGCATGTATTTGCACAGCCATCATGACGTTTTCCAGCGCACTGAAATCCGGAAAGATCGAGGTGATCTGGAAGGACCTGACGAGGCCAAGCGCCGGCCGTTTTTCCTGCGGCAATTCGGTGATGTCCCGGCCGGCAAATCGGATGGTGCCGGAATCCGGACGCAACTGACCGCATATCTGCGCCACCAGGGTGGTCTTGCCGGCACCGTTGGGCCCGATAATCGCATGTATCTCGCCCGGCTCGATGTCGAGTGTGATGTTGTGGCTGGCCCGCAGAGCACCGAAGGTTTTTTGCAGGTCGAAGATCTGCAGCAGAGCGCTATCGCTCATTTCGACCCCCGATCAACGCCAGTGTCCCCAACAGGCCGCCCCGCGCATAAAGCACAATCAAGATCAATAGAGGTCCGAAAACCACACGCCAGTGCTCCTTCAGCGTCGGCAGATTCACGGCGTCGAAAAACACCGGGAGGAACTCCTCCAACAACAGAAAAGCGGTTGCTCCGACGATCGGGCCGAACAACGTGCCGATGCCGCCCAGGATGACCATGATCATAAGGTCGCCCGACTTCGTCCAGTGAAGGTAGTCCGGGCTGACGAATTCGGCGTGGTTGCCGTTGAGCGCTCCGGCCAGCCCGGCGCCAGCGCCGGCGAGAACGAATGCGGTCAGCTTGTAGTGCCGTACCTGGCAACCGAGCGCCCGCATGCGTGCCTCGTTTTGCCGGGCGGCCTGCAGAACCTGGCCGAAGCGCGACCGGATAAGCAGCGCGATCAGGGCGGTGAAGGCAACAAGCAGACCGAGGCAGACGTAATAGAACGTCGTGTCATCGGAGAGATCGAGGCCCGGCAACGTGTTGCGGCCGTTGTACATGATGACACCGTCGTCGCCGCCATACTGCTCCATGGAGACGAACAGGAAGTAGAGCATCTGCGCAAACGCCAGCGTGATCATAATGAAATAGACACCGCTGGTGCGCAGCGAAAGCGCACCCAGCACAAGCGCAACAACCGCCGAAACGACGACGGCGAGCAGCCATGACAGCAGTGCCGCGTCGGTTCCTGCAAATCCGAGCACCGTGCTGCCGTCGAAAACGTGGAACGACGAAATGCCGACCACATAAGCGCCGACGCCGAAATACGCGGCGTGGCCGAAGCTGACCATGCCGCCATAGCCGAGGATGAGGTTAAGGCTCATCGCCGCCAGACTGTAAATGGCAATGCGGGTGGCGGTGCCGACCAGGTATTCCTCGCCCATGCTGCTGAGAACAACAGGGATCAGGATGGCGACGAGAAGCGCAACCAGCGGCGCGATGGGGAGGCGGGCCAAGTCCATCCTCAATGCCGAGCTGCCGCGACCGGAAACAGGCCGCTCGGTTTCAACACCAGGACAACCGCCATCAGGATATAGATCGACATCGAGGAAAGTCCGGCGCCGATGCCGTCGGCCGATGCCGCATCCATGAACAGTTTCAACAGGTCGGGAATGAAGGCCCGACCGAGGGTATCGACCACGCCGACAAGCAGAGCGCCCACAAGCGCGCCGCGCACCGAGCCGATTCCGCCGATCACAATCACCACGAACGCCAGTATCAGTTGCTGTTCGCCCATGCCGACTTCGACAGACACCAGGGGTCCGGCCATCGCACCGGCGAGACCGGCGAACACGGCGCCAAGCCCGAACAGCAGCGTGAACATCAGAGCGATATCCACACCCAGGACCGCCACCATGTCACGGTTCGTGGAGCCGGCGCGGATCAGCATGCCGGCACGGGTGCGGGTGATGATAAAATAAAGCGCGACGGCGACCAGGATGCCCACGGTTATGATGGCCAGTCGGTACACCGGATAGAGCACGCCCGGCAGGATCTCGATGGCACCGTTCAATGCGTCGGGCACGTTCAAAAACAAAGGCGTGCGGCCGAAAATCATGGTGACAAGCTCGTTGGCGAACAGGATGAGCCCGAATGTGGCAAGCACCTGATCGAGGTGGTCGCGGTCATAGAGACGGCGCATCACCACAAATTCCATCAACACCCCGACAGCGCCGGCGACCACCAAGGCTATGACGATGCCAAGGCTGAACGATCCGGTCCACTCGGTCCCCACCGCCGCCGCGTAGGCGCCGACCATGAACAGCGAACCGTGGGCAAGGTTGATCACACCCATGATGCCGAAAATCAGGGTGAGACCCGCAGCAATCAGGAACAGAAAAACGCCGAGCTGAATACCGTTGAGGAGCTGTTCGAGAAAAAGAAGCATCAAGTCGCCAAGGAAATGCAGAGGCGGATGGCACCACCTCTGCAGTTCGTTCTCATGAGGATCTTAGCGGCTATTCCAGCGGACACTGGTCGGCATAGGCGTCCTTGTGGTCGGGTGACACCACCTTGACGATGCGATTGACGATGTTGCCGTCCGCATCCTTTTCAACCACCTGACCCAGCCAGTTGTTGATGGGGTGGTTGTTGTTGGCAAACTTGAACTCGCCGCGCACCGAATCGAAGTCCGCTTTCTTCAACGCGGCTCGAAATTCGTCCTTGGCGTCCTTGACCTTGCCACCGGTGGCCTGCAGAGCGCTGGCGATCAGTTTGGCGGTATCGTAGCCCTGGGACGCGTAGACCGTCGGCGCGCGACCGTAGGCTTCCTTGAAGCCATCGACGAATTTCCTGTTGGCTGCGTTATCCTGCGCCATGTTCCAGTGGGATGTGCTGTGCACGCCCACCGCGGCATCCTTGACGGCGCCCATGATGCGTTCGTCCATGGACGCAGTCGATACGACCAGCGGGTAGGTGTCCTTCAGACCGGCCTGCGAATACTGTTTCAGAAAGTTGATGCCCATGCCGCCGGGCAGGAAATGGAACACCATTTCGGGATCGGCGGCACGTATCTTGGCGATTTCGGCGGCATAGTCCGTCTGACCGAGCTTGGTATAGGTCTCGCCGGCGATGTCGCCGGTGAAGTAGCGCTTGAAGCCGGCGAGCGCGTCCTTTCCGGCCTGGTAGTTCGGCGCCAGGATGTAGGCGTTCTTGTAGCCGAGTTCGTTGGCGTAGACACCGGCGCTCTCATGCAGGCTGTCATTCTGCCAGGAGGCGACGAAGTAGTCTTCGTTACAGCCTTCGCCGGCAAATATCGAGGGCGCCGAATTCGGTGAGATATAGAAAGCGCCGGCCTTCAGGGTCAGCGGCACCACGACAGGGGTAATGTTGGAGAAGATCACACCCGTCATGATCTCCACGCCATCCCGCTCGAGGAACCGGTCGGCGATCTGCTTGCCGTTTCCGGGTTTGCGACCATCATCCTCGACCAATACTTCCACTTCGGTACCGCCGAGCTTGCCGCCCTCTTCGGCGACCGCCAGCAGGAACCCGTCCCGCACGTCTTCGCCAAGATAGCCGGCGCCGGTGGACAGGGTCGTGATCATGCCGATCTTTACCGGTTCGGCGTTCGCAACGGTTACCGCGGTTCCCAATAGTGCCGCGGAAATAGCAAGTCCCAGTCTATTCATGGATTGTGTTCTCCCTTCCCATTCCGGGCCAAGGGCCCGGTGTGTTGTTGATCGTCAGATGCTGACCCATCCTCCCGGTGGCTCCTTGCCGGGATGCAACGCACCGCATTTCTTGCAGGTGCGATCTTCGGTGCTTCCATAAAAGGCATTGAACAGCGGCGGCAGGTCTTTGACAATGTCATTGAGCTTGACTTCGACCCGATGCACGCGCTCGCCGCACTCGAAGCAAAACCATTCGAACCCGTCCAGATCTTCCGCGCCACGGGTACCCTCCACAACAAGGCCGATGGAGCCGGCAACCGGGCGCTGCGGCGAGTGCCGTACGTGCGGCGGCAGAAGAAAGACCTCGCCTTCGCGAATGGTCACATCGTAGACTCTTCCGTTTTCGGCGATCTTCAACATCATGTCGCCCTTGAGCTGATAGAAGAACTCCTCCACCGGGTCGTCATGAAAATCGACCCGCGTGTTTGGGCCGCCGACGATCATCACCACCATGTCCGTCTTTTCGTCGAACAGTTGCTTGTTGCTGACCGGCGGCTTGAGGTGATCCTTGTTCCGCTCGATCCAGTCGGAAAAGTTGAATGGCTTCAAGGACGGATGAGCAGGCATTTCGGGGATCCTTTCTAGGATACATGCGCCAGCGATGATGGCATTCAGTCGCGTGCCGCTTCAACGATTTTTTCGGCGAACGGGCCCGGATTGGTGACGCGGGTCTTGTGACCGGCGAACTCACCGGGCGGCATGGCAATGTCCTCGGTAGAATTCAGGTGGCATCATGCCAACCACCATGTATCAGGACAGCTGCTCATCCTGTTTTCCTCCTGCGGACGGTGTTCGGTTCGATCTAGAGGCGCATCAGGTATCTCGATCAAATTGAAAAAATTGAAATTGTTATTCCACCTAGTTATAGCCGTCGCATGAACGCCAGAAACCGCCATGTGAAGATCATCGAGCGTGTGTCGACGCGCCTCAAACTCAAACAATTGCGGTTGCTCGTCACCATCGCGGAAAACCGCAGCATCCTGCACGCCGCCGAGGAACTGAACATGTCGCAGCCGGCGGCGACCAAGCTGCTGAAGGATCTTGAAACCGATTTTGACGTGAAGTTGTTCGACCGCACCAATCGCGGCGTGATACCGACAACATTCGGGGCAGCCCTTGTGCGTCACGGCAAACTCATTCTGGCCCAGCTTTCGCAGGCGGCACAGGAACTGGATGACCTGAACGAGGGCCTTGGTGGTCGTGTCGTTGTCGGGACCCTGCTCGCCGCCTCCGCCCGGCTGCTGCCAAGAACAATCGAACGCATCCACCGGTCGCGACCGAATGTCAGCATCGTGGTTCGCGACGGCACCAACGACTTTCTCATGCCGCTGCTGCATTCCGGCGATTTGGACATGGTCGTCGGCCGCCTGCCCGAGTATCGGCACCGCCTTGCGCTCGATCAGGAGACGCTCTACCGGGAACGGCTCGTCGTGGTATGCCGGAAAAACCATCCATTGGCAGCAGACGATCATGTCGCTTTGGAGGACCTGATCGACCGGGACTGGATCCTGCCGCCGGCGCCAACCACGCTGCGCCGGCAGATTGACAAGGAGTTCCACGACAGCGGGCTGCCCTCGCCCTCGAATGCCGTGGAATGCGTGTCGTTCCTGACCAATCGCGCACTGCTGCTGGAAACCGACATGCTGTGCGTCATGCCCTATCAGGTGGTGGAGCAGGAAATCGTCCAGGGGCTTTTGGCCGTGGTTGCGTGCACCCTCGACATTTCGGGCGGTCCGGTCGGCGTTTCCTACCGCGCGCCGGACTCGCTTTCGCCCGCCGCCCAAGCCTTTCTGCACGAACTCAGGGCAACGGCGCAGGATATTGCCGCCGTTTAGTGGAGAATAGCCAGATACCTCCGATATCTGGATTTGGAATATCAATTTTCGAAATTCCAAAATTTACGCAACCGACCTGAATGCGCAATATGTCGACCACCGCGACCGGTGGGCTATGCTCGCGCGTCCCGGTTTGTCCGGGGTCAGGTGTCCGGGATCATTCATCCGAACGCAAGGCGATACTCGTGCTCACAGGTTCCATCCGGCCAGATCGGCACAAACCGCACAGCCCGATCGGCCAATCGCCGCAGCGACGGGAAGACGAACCGCTGTTGACCGGCGGCGGCCGTTTCGTCGCCGATGTCGCGTTGGAAGCGCCGCTCAACATTTGCTTTGTCCGCAGCCACCATGCCGAGGGCGTTATCGTTGATTGCAATGCCGAGGATGCGGCCGGCGTTCCGGGTGTAGTCGCGGTGTTTACCGGCAAGGACGTCAAACACATCGGCAAATTGTCCGTTAACCCGGTGCTTGGCGCGATGTCCGCCCAGACCTACGAGATACTGGCTCATGAACGGGCGAGCGCGGTCGGCCAACCGATCGCGGCCGTCGTTGCGGAATCGGCGCTCGCAGCCCAGGACGCCGCTGAGTTGATGCAGGTGGACGTCTGTGAGCCGGACACGTCCGTCAACGTCGCCGCGGTGCCGGTGTTCGAGAAACAGTGGCGTGAAGGCGATGCCGCATCGGTGCTGCGTGACGCCGATCATCTGGTCGAACTCGAGATCCAGCATCCGCGAGTGGCACCGTCACCGCTGGAGAACCGTGCCATCGCGGTACGCTTCGATACGGCTACCGACAGCGTCACCGTGTGGCTGTCGTCCCAGACACCGCATCGCGCACGCAGAGAATTGTCTGAAATGCTCGGCGTGGACATGCGGCGGATCCACGTCATTGCGCCGCATGTTGGCGGGGCATTCGGTCTCAAGGCCTCGCTTTACCCGGAAGAGGTATTCACGGTCTGGGCCGCGTTCCGCCTGCGGCGATCGACGCGATGGATCGCGACGCGCTCTGAGGATCTGGCCTCGGCAACGCACGGGCGCGGCATTACGATGCGGGGCGCACTGGGCGTTTCCGAAGACGGCACCTTTCTCGCGCTTACCGCTTCGGTCCGGGCGCCGGTCGGGCATTGGTTGACCAGCAGTGCGGCGGTCCCGGCGTGGAATGCCGGGCGGATCCTGCCTGGCCCCTATGACATCCGATCCGTCGAGGTGCGCACGGTGGGCGTGTCGACACCGACGGCACCGGTTGGCATCTACCGCGGGGCCGGTCGACCCGAGGCGGCCATGCTGATGGAACGGCTTGTCGACGCGGCCGCCCGCAGGCTTGGCGTCGATCCGCTGGATTTGCGTCTCAAAAATCTGCTGCGCCCGGATCAATTGCCGAAAGCGCGAAACTCAGGAGCCGTGCTCGATTCAGGAGACTACCCGGCAGCGCTATCGAAGCTGGCGGATCTTGCTGCGTATCGCCAGGCGCGGGCGGATCAGCAGCGTCGCCGCGATCTTGGCGAAACCGTCGGGCTCGGTGTCAGTTTCTTCATCGAGCCGTGTGGGGTCGGTTGGGAGAGCGCGACGGTCTGCCTCAATCCGGATGGTGCAATCGTGGTAAAGACCGGCGGCAGTTCGCAGGGCCACGGGCGCGAGACCGCGCTGGCGCAGATTGCCGCAGATGCCCTGGGCTGCGATATCGACCGGATCGAGGTCCATCACGGCGATACGCAAACCTGTCCGGAGGGCATCGGCGCGCTGGCCAGCAGGAGCACCGCCATTGGCGGCAGCGCAGTGGTCAAGGCAGCGCGGCAAGCGCTGGCACGCGCGGGCGGATCGCTAACGCCTGACCGTCCCATCGAAGCCCGGGTGAACTATCATGTCGAAGGCGAGGCCTGGGGGTATGGATGCTATCTTGCTCAGGTTTCCATCGACACCGAAACCGGGAACGTGCGTGTCGAAAGGCTGATCTGCCTGGACGACGCGGGTACGATCATCAATCCGAAAATGCTCGACGGACAGCTCATGGGCGGTGTCGTCCAGGGCATCGGCGAAGCGCTGATGGAACACCTGGTGTATGATGAGTCCGGCCAGTTGTTGACCGGATCGCTCATGGATTATGCACTGCCGCGCGCCGCGGATATGCCTGTGATCGATCTGATCCATATGGAAACGCCATCGCCGATGAACCTGCTCGGCTCAAAAGGAGTGGGTGAGGCCGGCACCATTGGCACACCGGCCGCGATCTACAACGCGGTGGCGGACGCATTGTCACCGTTGGGCGTCACAACCATGCCGATGCCGATGACGAGCCAGTCGATCTGGGAGGCCATCGTGTCGGCCGGCAGCAACCCGAACGAGGGTCATGACTAATGCGTTATGCAAGGGGCGAAGCCAAGGAATACAGCCGCGAACATATGAAAGGTATCTGGGCTGCCGCGCTCAACCCGATGCTGCCGGACGGCTCGATCGACGAAGACGGGCTACGACGCAATATCCGGCATTGGATCGACGATCTGGGCATAAGGGGCCTGTTCATCGCCGGCAAGCAGGGCGAGTTCTTCTCCATGAGTCTGGCGGAGCGCAAACGCAATTTCGAGCTGGCGGTGGAGGCGGTTGACGGCAAAGCCGGTACCATCATGTCCTGTTCAGACCAGAATTTCGAGACCGTCATCGAACTGGCCCGATACGCACAGGCCATCGGCGCCGATTACATCGTCGTGCACGCACCGCTTCTGCACTTCATCCATGAGCGCGACGAGACGCTCTACTACTACTACAAGCTGATCTGCGATGCGGTGGACATCGGCATCGCCATGTGGAGCCACCCCGACTCAGGCTATCTGATGAGTCCCGAATTGTGCGCCCGTATTGCCGAATTGCCCAATATCATGGCCATCAAATACTCGGTGCCGCGTGACATGTATGCCCGCCTGACCGAAATCGCCGGCGACAGGATCCTGGTCAGCACGGCGTCGGAGGACGAGTGGTTCGACAACATCGTCGAACTCGGGTGGCAGCTCTACCTGTGCTCGTCCCCGCCTTACCTGCTGCAAACCGCCGTTGACCGGCGCATGCATGACTATACGGAGCTCGCCTTCGCCGGAAAAATCGACGAGGCGCGGCGCGTTCGCGACAGCCTCAATCCCGTCCGCGATGCTTTGAAGCGAACCAGGCCCGACGCCAAGCCGCAAGCGCAACAGAAATACTGGCAGGAATTGCTGGGTCAGGCCGGAGGACCGGTACGTGACCCGCTGCTGCAGCTCACCGACGATGAAAAGAGCGGGATCAAAGCAGCATTCGAGGACTGCGGTCTGAAGCTTTGAACGGCGGTTCGCAGGGTCAGGCGGTCTCGGCGGCACGCATGATCATGCCGAAAAGATCACGCGGCTCGTCCGGATCGGCAATCATGTCGAGGTTCTGGTAGAGCCCGGTCAGCTGGAGCTGATCGCGGACAAAACGCAGGGCCGAAAAATCCTCCACGGCGAAGCCGACACCGTCGAACAGGGTGATCTGCTTGGCGTCGCGCCGCCCCACGACGTCACCGCGGATGACCTGCCACAGTTCGACGACGGGATAATCCGCCGGCAACTGCTGGATCTCGCCCTCTATCCGCGTCTGTGGCGCATACTCGACGAAGATGTCGGAGCGCAGGAGGATGTCCCTGTGCAGTTCCGTCTTGCCCGGACAATCGCCGCCGATCGTGTTGATGTGGACGCCGGTGCCGACCATGTTGTCAGTCAGGATCGTCGCATATTGCTTGTCGGCGGTGACGGTGGTGATGATCTGCGCGCCTTCCACAGCCTCTTCGGCCGACCTGCACGGAACCATCTCGAGCCCCCAGCCGTCGAGATTGGCCATGCATTTGCGGGTGGCGGTGGGATCGACGTCATAGAGCCGGATTTTCGACACACCGAGCAGCGCCTTGAAGGCCAGCGCCTGGAACTCGGACTGCGCGCCGTTGCCGATGATAGCCATGCAGTCGGCATCCTTCGGTGCCAGGTATTTGGCAGCGACCGCCGACATGGACGCGGTGCGCAGCGCCGTCAGAATGGTCATCTCGGAAAGCAGCACCGGATAACCGGTGTCGACTTCCGCAAGTACACCGAACGCCGTTACGGTCTGCAGGCCCTCCTTCATATTCTTTGGATGGCCATTGACATACTTGAAGCCGTAAACCTCGCCGTCGCTGGTCGGCATCAGTTCGATCACCCCTTCGGCCGAATGGGAAGCGACCCGCGGCGTCTTGTCGAACAGTTCCCAGCGCCTGAAGTCTTCCTCGATATTGGCGGCGATTCCCAGCAACACTTTCTCGACGCCGACCTTCAGGACGATTTTCATCATGTGGTCGACACTGACAAAGGGGACAAGATTGAGGTTGCGGCTCATCTGAATCGTCATTTCACTCACCGTTCGGCCGGATATCCTTTCCTCCCACCATACGCCAGGCAGTCGATAATAAATATGTCAAAGTCTAACAAGTTTTGCTAAGTGTATTGACCGAATTGTATGGTCCAATTGTGAAAATCGCCAATGAACGATCTACAGGCTGCCCCTCCGGGACACGACAGGCTCGACCGGGAACTGATCGCCCTGCTGCGCCGCGACGGCCGGGCGCCACTTTCCAAGATTGCCGAGATCCTCGGTGTCTCGCGCGGCACCGTGCAGAATCGGCTCGACCGCCTCATGCGCAGCGGTTCCATCCTGGGATTCACGGTGCGGGTCCGCGAGGATTACGGTCTGGACACCATCCGCGCCGTCATGATGATCGAGGTCGTCGGCAAGTCGACGGGCCAGGTGATCAGCCGGCTGCGCCGCATGCCGGAGCTGCAGTCGCTGCACACCACCAATGGCACCTGGGATCTGGTGGCCGAGTTGCAGGCGCCCAGCCTTTCGGATTTCGATCGTGTGTTGCGCGACGTCCGCATGATCGATGGTGTGCTGAACAGCGAGACCAGTATTCTGTTGAGCGCCGCGTAGCGAGCGCTTTTCTTTTCCGTCAACCGGTTCTATTCACGGCAAGTGTTCCAACGATACTTCGCAAGGAGACTTCATGGGCATCCTGCTGAGCGTGTTTCTGCCGCTGTCGCTGGCGTTCATCATGTTTTCGCTGGGGCTCGGCCTCACCGTCGCGGACTTTAAGCGTGTCGTTGCCCAGCCGAGAGGCTTCGTTGCCGGCGCTGTGTCGCAGATCGTGCTGCTGCCGCTGATCGCGTTTATCCTGCTGCAATTCTTCAATCTGGAGCCGGAACTTGCCGTCGGCGTGATGATCCTTGCCGTCTGCCCCGGCGGCGTCACCTCGAATATTATGACGCGGCTGGCCGGCGGCGCGGTGGCGCTGTCCGTAACCTTGACCGGCGTGGTCAGCCTGGTGTCCGTGGTGACCGTGCCGCTGCTGGTTGCCTGGTCGGCGGACTATTTCATGGGCCAGACGGCGCCGGATATCGATGTGACCGCCCTGGCGCTCGCCATGTTCGCCATTACCGCGGTTCCGGTCGCCATCGGCGTCGCCCTCAGGCACTTCGCGACCGCCTTCGCCCGCGGTATCGAACCGATGGTGATGCGCATCGCGACAATTCTGTTTGTCGTCATCGTGGTCGGCGCGCTGGCCGCCAATTGGAGCCTTTTCGTGGCCAATCTGGCGCGGCTCGGACCGCTGCTCGTCATCCTCAACGTCGTGCTGCTGGCGGCCGGCCTGGGATTTGCCAGCTTGCTCGGGCTCGAGCGGGAGGATCGTGTCGCGGTCGCCATCGAAACCGGCATCCAGAACAGCACGCTCGGCATCACCGTCGGCAGCCTGATCGTCGAAGCTTCCCAGGGATTGCCGCCCTTCAGCCTGCCATCGGGCGTCTACGGCATCACTATGTATGTGGTTTCCCTGCCGTTCGTCCTGTGGATGCGGCAGGGCCGGACGCGATCACCGGTGCGTCTGCATCGCTGACACACGCACACATACTTTAAGTCCGGTGCGGCGGGTCTTATTTGGAATTCCTGCTGTTTTTTACGGAGAGGGCCAGCCGGCGGGACAGCTGTTTGCGCAACGGGTGATGGGGATCCCTCGATGCCGCCACCGCCTGCTCCATCCAGCGGTGACGCAGGGTACATGACCTGACCTTGTCCTTTTTCACACCAGCACCTCCACTTTACCCTAATCGGGTGTGACAACGCGCGTCGCTTCGGGATCCCGATCCGAAAAAGGCAACGCCATGATTTCCTCCCAGGCCTCGTCCGGGATCCGCCAGTCTGCCCATTCGACGGTCTGGGCAATGCGTTCCGGTCTCGACACGCCGCAGATCGTCGACGTCACCCTGGGATCACGCGTTGAGAACTGCAGAGCCACGGCGCCGGGTGGCACATCGTGTTCCTCACAGATCCGCTCGACCGCGCGGACCGGTTCGAGATCGGCTTCGCTCGCCTCCTGATAGACATAGCGGCGCAACGCAGCCGTCCCCTTGGCGAAGACGCCGCCGGCATAGGGTGCGGCATTGAACACGGCGATCCCTTTTTCATGTGCCTGCGTGATCAGCGGCTCGGCGCTGCGATTGACGAGCGTGAACCGGTTGTGGGTGATGAGCGCGTCGAAAGGCCAGTCGAACAACAGATCGGCCATCAGATCGAGCTTGCCCATGGCGAGACCGACGGCATCCACAAGGCCTTCTTCCTTGATCCTGAAAAGCTCGTCCATCGCCCCGCCGGATCGGGTGATCTCGGTCAGATCGCCGGCATATTCAGGGTCGTGCAGATGCAGGATCTGCACCCGGTCGAGCCCTAGCGCCGCGAGGCTTTCGTCCAGCGATCGCCGCGCCCGGACGGCGTCGAAGCGTCCTGTCTCCATGTCCCGGTCCAGCTTGGTCGCCATGATGAAACCGGGCGGCAGTCCGCCGAGTTCGCGGATCACTCTACCGATGCGCTGCTCGCTGCGACCGAGACCATAGTTGCGCGACGTGTCAAGAAACGGGATCGGCCCCTGGAGAACGGCGCGCACTGTATCCATCGCCTGTTGCGCGTCGACACCGTACCCGTAAACGCCGGGCGCACTGCCGAGCGGCGCTGCGCCGATACACAGCTTCGGAACCGACACGGTTAATCTGGCTTCGGCCAAAACACACCTCCCTTGTGGCAGACATCAGGATAGTGTCCGTCGAAAACGGCGGCAATTGGGGAGATCAGAATCCGAAGCGAATCTTGGCGCTGCCGCCGTAGGAGGCGTAGTCGTCACCGAGCATCGCATTGCCCTCAAGACGCAGCGTCGTGCGCCCGCCGATCTGCGCATCCAAACCGATCGACAGGTCAGCCAGCAGATCCGGCGGATCGTCGGAAATGGTGAAACCGGTGCCGGCAGGATCGACGGCAAAGGACGCCGTAATGTCGTCACCGGAGGTGCCGATGGCAGCCAGGCCGGCCCGGACATAGGCGCGCATCGCATGACCGTCACGGGCGATGTCGGTGCCGATCTCCAGCGCCGGATTGGCCCAGTACTGGACCACGTCGGCGGCGGAGACGTCGTAGTTGTAGATGCCGGCACCGGTTTCAGTGAAGCCGTTCTGGTGCAGGTAGGCAACGCCGGCGCCAAGCGACGGTTTCAGGTAGAACCCGCCAAAGTCGGCCTCATATGTGGCGAGACCGCCGACCGAGACAAATTGTGCCTGCGGCGAGCTGGCGGCGTAGACGCTGCCTGTCGGCGCGAGGACCTCGCGGCTGAGATCGTTGAAGGCGAGACCGCCGGACAGCGCGCCCGATACGGTCCAGGCGTCGATTTCCCGTTTCAGCACACCACCGATCTGCAGCCGGTTGACGGTGCCGCCGGAGGACAGGTTGCCGTCCAGCGTGGCATATTCGTAGGATGCGGCGAGCCCGGTGAACAGGCCATCGCGAATCTCGGTCTGAAAGCCGCCCGACAGCGCATAGGCGTTCTCGGAATAGGACGCATATCCGCTGGCGCCATCCCGGTCGGTGGCGCGGCCGCCGCCCTGGAACCACCGGCATTCGCCCTGATCGGCGAAATCGGCGAGCCCCCCGACGCCAGTGGAGGAACAACTCAGCAACTGCCCGCCAAACACCCGGTTGGATGTGAGCCCGGTGGCGATGGGTGCGAAGTAGAGATCCGGCGTAAAGCTGCGGTAGGCATCGGCCGTACGGGCATCGAGGATCTGCCCGGCAATGTCTTCGACCCAGGCGTAGTCATCGCCGACGCCGGCTGCGATCTCGTCAAAACGCCCGTCGACAGCGTCCGAAACATAGCTGCCAAAGGCGCGATGCCCGTTCCCAATGTCGGCGTTCGGGGCGGTATAGTCGATCTCGTAACTGAGCACGATCGCCTCGTCGACACCTTCGGATGTTTCGGTTTTCTCGTACAGATAGGTGACAGCCGGCGTGCTGACCGCCGAAAGACCGGTCACGTCGATCGTTCCGCCGGTTGCAAGAAGCACCTCCATACTGCCGCTTTCCCCTGATCGCACCAGGTTGTCAGAGACAATGTTGCCGGTGATGCCGCCTGCGAGAACCGCGCTCGTACCGCTTCGTACCAGAAAGATGTTGTCGGCCAGCGGGCTGCCGTCATTGGGATCGAAATCGACCCAAAACGTGCCGCTATCGGTCTGGTCGAGGGTCTCCAAATGGACTGTCGACTGCCCGATCGTGCCGACCGTCGCGGCGGACACCGTGCCGTTGTTGATGACGGACCCCTCACCGATCGTGAAGTTCGTGCCGAGTCCGAGAACACCGGACACTTCATTGGTGATCTTGTGGGAATCCGACTGGTACAGCGACATCGAACCGTTCAACGTTCCATGATTTTCGATCACGAGGGTACCGAACTCGCGATCGAAGCGGAGAACGTAGGCATCGGGATCGGCACTCTCGACCACACCGTAGTTGTTCAGCGTGTTTGTACCGCCGAAGTAAAGGGCAATGGTCTCGCTGCTGAGCGGACCGGAGCGAATGCTCGCTCCCTCGCTGACCTCAATGTCTATTCCAGGCTGTTGGTCTTCGTCGTTGGACGGAAAGAAATAGGATGAGGATGCAATGATGGCTCGGCTGCCTGCGCCGGTGGCACTAATGTCGCCCCCAACCTCGATCAGTATCTTGTCACTCGAGCCGTATGCCCCCGCCGCACTCTGCGCGAAGATCGCCACGGCGTTCTCTCCCGAGACGGAAATGTCACCCAGGGCTCGAACCGTGACTGTACCGGCATTGCCATAACGTCCGATGCTGCCGATCGCTCCTCGCTTGTCGGCATCCTCGAAATCTTCAGTCGACAGCTCCCGCGCGCCGCCGCCGCCGCCAATGCTTTGCGCGAAGATGCCGTGGGCGCTGACGCCGCTGGTGACGATCGATCCAGCGGTCTCCACCACGACATCGCCGCCGCCGCGGGACGACGGATCCTTCCCGGTTATCTCCGGATCCAACGGAAAGAACAGTAGGATCGCGTTGCTGCCGTAATCGTCGCTGATCCCCGAACCGGCTTTGCCAGCCAGTCCGCCGCCACCGCCGCCGCTTTGAGCGACAATGCCCATGGCGTAGTCTCCGGAGGTTGAGATAGCGCCTGGTGAAGATACCGTCACCGTGCCACCGGCACCGGACGCCGTTCCGTCGCCAGCCAGGGTGAAGAGAGACAGCACGGCATTGCTTGCATCGCCGCCGACGCCGCCGCCACCGCCGAAGCTCTGCGCAAGAATGGCATGAGCCGATGACCCGGACGTCTCTATCGCATTGCCGTTGGTCACAGTGACATCGCCGCCGTCACCCGACGCGCCGCCGCTGCCGCCAATTGCGATTTTCGCGCTTTTGTAAAACTTGGTGGCACTGTAGACAGCACCACCCGTCGCCTCGACGCCTTCAAGGAAGCCTGCCAACGCCTTGCTTTGAATGCCGGTCAGCCACTGGCCGATGCCGATTTCCCCATCGCCTCCGGTGCCGCCGCCGGCGCCGATACTCTGCGCGAAAATAGCCGGGCTGGAGGATCCGGTCGTCGAAATGGAGCCGCTATTGTCGACCACCACCGGTCCACCGTCGCCGGAAGCACCGCCTGATCCGCCGACACTGACTTCGAGATTGGCACTGTCTTTGTCCGCCGCCGCCTGACACAGGATGCTCACGGTGCATGTGGTGAATGTCGTCTGCAACGTCAGGGCGCCAGCCAATCCTCCGTCGCCACCGCCGCCGCCAACGCTTTGCGCGAAAACACCCTTTGACCCGATTCCCTCGGTCGAAATCGTCTCGTCGTTGGTGATGCTGACCGCACCGCCATCGCCCCCGGTGCCGCCGGATCCACCCATCGTATAGGTCAAACTCACCGACAATGCTTCCTGATCACCAAGGGCCGGATTGCTGCGATTGACGATGACCGAATTTGCGCTGCCGCCGACGCCGCCGCCGCCGCCGACGCTCTGGCCGTAGATGCCGGCCGAGCCGTTCGACAGGGTCCGCAAGATGCCGCTGTTTTCGACGGTAACGATACCACCGTGATTGCCGCTGCCGCCCGAACCGCCGATGGCGATGCCGAGGTCGACAGCCCCAAGAGCTTTTTGCGCGGCGATATCGACCGCCACCAGCACGCTAGTGCCGCCCCGGCCGCCGTCACCGCCCGTCGAGATCGCGTTAACCGCATTGGAGAACACGCCTTCGGTTGTAATGTTGCCACTGTTGGTGACCGTCACATCGCCACCGGGATTGCCGGTGCCGCCGTCGCCACCGACGGTGATGCCGCCGGATGCGACAACCGCTGAATCGATTGTCGATATGCTCAAGTTTCCTGATATCGCGGCCCCGCCGCGGCCACCCGAACCGCCAACGCTCTGTGCATCAATGCCAAGCGAAGAATGGCCGCTGGTCAAGATGTCTCCGGTATTGACCACGCTGGCCATGCCGGCTGTGTTGCCGTCGCCACCGCCGCCGCCGACGGTCACGGAGAACACTGTGCTGGAGGTCTCCAGCGGCACCGGCGTTATGCTCAAGGAACCGGTCAGCGCCGTGCCGGCATCACCGCCGTCGCCGCCTTGGGTCGTCACGACGATCGCCGAAGAGTCGTCCCCGGCCGTGCTGAGTTTTCCGTCATTGCGAACCGATGCTTTACCGGACGTGTTGCCGGTTCCGCCGCCGCCACCGGCGGCAATCAGCAACTGGCCGGCGGAAAACAGGTTCGTCGCCGCCGCGAACCCACCGGTTCCGCCTGATCCGCCCTGGGATTTGGCGACCAGCGCCCGTGATCCGTAGCCCGTCGTGGCCACGGTGCCGGTGTTGACAACGCTGACGTCACCCGAAGCCCCGCCGCTGCCGCCGAAGCCACCCACCGAGACGCTCGGTGACATCGCGGTCGGAAAACCGATTACCGACGATGCGGTGGCCCGGGCATGCCCGCCGGATCCGCCGATGCTTTCGGCGACGATGCCGTCGGCATTGACTCCGCCGGTGATGATCGCTCCAGCCGAGGTCACATCGACAGGACCGGTCGATCCCGCGGCTCCGCCGCTGCCGCCGACGGCGACCGCCGCGTCGAATTGGCCACCGACTTCCGCGGCAATGACAACGTTGGCATTGCCGCCGCCCTTGGCCTGCGATTGTGCGTGAATGCCAATCGCATTGGCACCGGCGGTGGTGATGTCGCCACCGTAGTCGACGGTCACATCACTGCCATTTCCCGCAGTTCCACCGGAACCGCCGACGGCAACAGCCACCTGAAGGGTGTTGACCGTCTCGGATCCGCCGATTGTCATGCCGGCGTTACCGCCGCCACCGCCGGTCGATAGCGCCAGGATGCCCTTGCTGTTGGCGCCGCCCGTGGTGATATCTCCCGAACCTGTCACCAAAACCGACGAACCATCGCCACCGCCGCCGCCGGAGGACCCGACAACAACGGTGGCGGTCGTATTGAGCCCCAACCCCAGTGTCATGCCGCCCAAACCGCCGCCACCGCCGGTGCTCTGGGCTAGAATGCCGTGGGCGTTTTCGCCCTCGGTCGATAGATTCCCGGTTGAATCCACGGTGACCATGCCGCCGTCGCCGCCAGCGCCGCCCGACCCGCCGAGGGCGACGCTGGCGCCGGCCGACTCCGGCAATGGAACAGAAACGGCGACCGAAACGGTGGTTCCGACCGTGCCGCCGCCATTGCCGGTGCTTTGCGCATGAATGGCTGCGGAGTGAGCGCCGCTCGTCGAAACGTCGCCGCTCGCCTTGACGGTGACGTCGCCACCGTCGCCGCCGTGACCGCCGTCGCCGGACGCACCGACGGAGACGGCGAAGAAAGGCGCGATCGAACCAGAGACGGCGTCGCCGGACCGACCGCCGCCGCCGCCCTTGCTTTGCGCGAAGATCCCGTAGGAATCATCGCCTTGTGTGGAAATCGAATAGCCGCCCGCACCGCCATCGTCGAAGACGACACCGCCGCCGTTGGCGGCCACCCCACCCGAGCCGCCAATGGCGACGCTGAAAAAGGCCGAGATGGCATAAGCTCCGGAAGCATCGCCACCGCCGCCGCCGGTGCTCTGGATGAACACGCCGTCGGCGCTTTTGCCCGTGGTCGAGATATCTCCGCCGCTGTGAAATACCGACACGTCGCCGCCTGCGCCACCGGCACCGCCTGCTCCGCCAATGGCGGCAATGCCGACGGTCGAATGACCGGAACCGCCGCCATCGCTGACACTGCTGGCAAACAGCGCATCCGACAAATCCCCGGTTGTCGCAAGCGTGGCGGTATTAGTGACAGTGACCGTCCCGCCGGCACCGCCCTCGCCGGCATCCGAACCGATACTGATAATCCCGTAGGAATTACCGCCATCGCCGCCCGTGCCGCCATTGGCAGTGGCGTGCAGCGCGCGCGATCTTTCGCCGCTGGTGGCAATTCTGTCGCCGCGACTTGTGACCGTCACGGTCCCGGCATCGCCACCGGCATTTCCAGAACCGCCCAGGGTTTTGACGGCAACCAGCGTGCTGCCCTTGCCGCCGCCGCCGCCCTGGCTCTGGGCGAACAGACCATCGGCCGAACCGCCCGAGGTTTCGATGGTCGTGCCCGGATCGATCGCCACGCTGACATCGCCGCCGCCGCCGCCGCTTTCGGAATTGGCTCCGTAGGCTATGAAGCCGATACTGGTGCCGGCATTGCCGGAAAACCCGCCGACGCTCTGCGCTATAATGGCGTTCGCCTCATCGCCGATGGTGGTGATCGATCCGCCAAAAGTGACCGACACGGCGCCCGAGGCTCCGCCGCCAAAGGCCGCACCGCCGGTACCGCGACCGCCATCGGCTTCTCCGCCATCGCCGCCGTTGCCGCCATAGCTGCGCGCGAAGATCCCCTGGGACGAATTGCCCAGTGTCGAAAGGGTCGCGTTGACATCGACCGCGATCGTCCCGCCGGCGCCACCCTGTCCGCCGTTACCGCCATAGGCGTCTCCGCCGATCGCCACGCGCCCTTTGCCACCGGTGCCGCCCGTACCGCCATGGCTTTCGACCGCTATGGCGTCTGAGTCATCCCCGAATGTCGCGATCGTCGAACCGGTTTCGGTAATCGAGATCGACACATCGCCGCCGGCGCCGCCATTGCCGCCCGTGCCGCCCCTGGCGATCGTGCGTTGCGAAAAACCCTCGCCGCCCGTACCGCCCATGCCGCCGAGGCTCTTCAGGGAGATCCCGGTTGAATTGTTTCCATCGGCGGAGATTTCGACCGCGTCTGAATCGGCGGTCAGCGTGACGGATTGTCCGGCGCCGCCCTGCCCGCCGACGCCACCATAGCCGTTGCCGAACGTGCCGCTGCTTGCATCGCCGCCGGTGCCGCCGTTGCCACCCTGGCTGAGCGCGATAATCGCTTCACCTTCATTGCCGGCATCGGAATTGAAACCTCCGCCTTTTAGGACAATGTCCACCGTGCCACCCGGACCACCGGCGCCGCCGGTACCGCCGGTGGCATTGCCACCGCTGTCCCTCGAACCGTTGCCGCCGCTGCCGCCTGTGGATGTCACCAACAGACCATAGGCGTCGCCATTGATGGCGTAGGGTGCCAGAGCAAGCGTCGCGGAAAGGTCGCCGCCGGTTGAGCCCGCGCTTTGCAGCGGTGAGCCATCGCTGCCAAAATACCGAAAGAGGACGCCATTCACCCCGATGTCCGAGGTGAGGTCCTGGACAATGAGCGTGCGAACGGCACCAAACGTGGTGTCGGCATTGTCGATGTTCACGCCGTCTCCGACATCGCCGGTGCAGGTCGCAACAGTCGAGGACGTCAACAGGCATCCGTCATTCACATCGGCCTTGGCTTGTGTCGCAGCGCCAAGGGCCGATGCGAAAGCAAGCGCCATTGCAATCCGGTCCCGCGACAGCGGCGGGAACAGCGCATGCCAGGACGGGACACGATCGGAATCCTTCAAGACAACCGTACCGCAGTCAGATATCCATTCACCGAGCGCACTGACAACAGCCACCCCCCTTGCCGTTGCCGATACCCCTCCAGGAATCGAACGGCCAGGGAAACAGTCTGCACGTCAGGTCGGGTTGTGAACCTGTCCCTTTTGACAGGTTCGGTGGATAACTTTGACTGTTTCGCGGTTAAGTAATCACCGAATTGAACTTCATCAACCGAAAGTAGAACCTCTCGGAAGCGGCTGATTTATAGGCACAATCGGCTACCGAAGATGACCTCGTCACTGTGAATTCGCGTTTAGTGCGACCGCTTGCGATCGGCTTGAGCTTGCAGTTCCTCGTCGAACCGGTCGGCCGGCCAATTCTCGGCGAGCGCACGGCGCATCAGTCCCTGCTGGCTTTCCGGCGCCATGCCGCTCAGCGGCGAGTCGATGTCCAGGTTTGCGGGGAACGGATAGCCTTCGGCGCAGGCGCAGACGACGTTTTCGATTTCCCCCGCGGTGAGAGCAGCAGTCTGCTTGAGCGCCAGCAGGTGCGGATAGAGAACGCGGCTCATGCGGATACGGTCGACGATTTCGATCGACCGTCCATAGCCGGAGCCGATCTGCATCAGGTTGGCGAAACGGTGGATGTCATGCGACCTGTTTTCTCCGGCGGCGTGGAAGGTCGCCGGATTGAAGAACAGCGCGTCGCCCTTGTCGAGCGGCAGTTGCACACAGTGCTCTTCGAAGTAGTCGCGGAATTCCTGCTGCAGTGTGGCGAAGAAACCGGGTCGATAGGTCTGCGAATAGGGCAGCAGCTTGGTCGGGCCGGACTCGACCGGCATGTCGCAATGTGCGATTGCGCCCTGCAGCGTCAGCAGCGGTGTCAATTGATGCGCGATGGCCGGGTATTGCGCCAGCTCCTCGGCGGTCTGGAAGCCCATATGGTAATCGCGGTGACAGGTTTGCGCCTTGCCGCCCGGCCGTACCACATTCACCTGTGTAGTGATCTGGTAATGCGGTCCCAGCCAGGCACGGCTGATCACCGGGACGATCCCGTTGGCATTATAGCGGGCAAATAGCGTGGGATCGGCCACACACAGCTTCTCGTGGGCATTCCACACACGGCTGTTGGCACCGGCGGACGCGAAATGATCGCCGGAACCGGCGGACTGGCTTTCCTCCTCAGCGATGATGCGGTCGAGGACATCCGTCACCGCGTCGATCAGCGCGGTATCGTCATAGGCCCGCTTGAAAACGACGATGCCGGGCCCCGTCGCCAGGACGCGGTTCCATTCGGCCATGAAGCCCTTCAGCCGCTCCGCATCCGGCAATGCATTGATAACGGCTGCCGCATCATAGATCGGGATGTTCTTTGCAATGTCCGCCGCAAGCGGCACGCTTTCACGCGCTGTCGTCACCTCCACTTGGTCGCGAAATTCGTCCAGCGAACAGGAATCGGCGTCAAACCACACCGCATCGTTGCTTTTCAGAACCTGATCCATGGCAGCCTCCCTGGTTGATTGCCTGCAGATTAGACTCCCGCTCCGCCCTCTTCTAAGGTCGAAATCCATCAAAAAACAATCAAATGAGAGAATGGCGCACCGCTTTCTGATCAAGGACATCGCGCTGCAGTCGGGGCTGGGGACGGCGACGGTCGACCGGGTTATCAACCGGCGCGGTGGAGTCCGCCAGCAGACAATGCGCAGGGTCGAGCATGCGATCCGCGAACTGGAAGAGCAGGAACGCAGCATCGCCACCGCGGGCCGCAAATTCATTGTCGATTTCGTCATCGAGGCGCCGGACAGTTTCGGCCGGGCGCTCAATGCGGCCATTGCCGCGGAGATGCCGCTGCTGGAACCGGTCATCTTTCGCTCGCGCGCCGATATCCGGCTGCTGTTTTCCGAAGACGAGATCGGTCACACGCTGACACGCATCCGCAAGCGCGGCAGCCACGGGGTGATCCTGATGGCGCCGGACGCGCCGCACATCGCCTCGCAAGTGAACGATCTGATGCGCGCCGGCATCCCGGTGATCACGGTGGCGACCGACCTCCCGGGCTCCGCGCGCATCGGCTATGTCGGGCTCGACAATCGCCGGGCCGGCAAGACGGCCGCCTATCTGATGCACCAGTGGCTGACGGGTCCATCGCCGCATGCGCTGGTAACGGTGCGCAACAACCGCTTCCGTGGCGAAGAGGATCGGGAAATCGGATTTCGCGAGCATATGCGCAGGCTGTTCGAACGGCCACGCTTTACCGAACTCGTCGAAGGTGCCCGGTCAGGCGATCCGATCGGGCCGCAGGTGCAGAATGTTCTCGAAAAGACACCCGAAATCGATGCCGTCTACTCGATCGGCGGAAGCAACCGACAGATCCTGGCCGCCTTCGATCGCGCCGGTCGCGCGCCGAAAGTCTTCATCGCCCATGATTTCGACAGCGAAAACCGGGCGTTTCTTGGGTCGGGTCACATCAATGTGGTGCTGGATCACGATTTGCGACAGGATGTGCGAACGGCCTGCCGGATGATCATGGCACATCACCAAATAATCGCGGCGACCGACTTTCCCCGCCAGTCGCCGCTTCGGGTCTTGCTTCCACCGATGCTTGCCGACGCGTGATCAGTCTAGAAATCGAACGTCACACCCTGCGCCAGAGGCAGCTCCGCGGAATAGTTGATCGTGTTGGTCTGACGCCGCATGTAGCCCCGCCAGGCGTCGGAGCCGCTTTCGCGGCCACCGCCGGTTTCCTTTTCGCCACCGAAGGCACCGCCGATTTCGGCGCCCGAAGGGCCGATATTGACGTTGGCGATGCCGCAGTCGGATCCTGAATCCGAAACGAAGCGCTCCGCTTCGCGCATGTCCATGGTGAAGATGCAGGAAGACAGACCCTGCTTGACGCCGTTGTGCATGGCGATCGCCTCGTCGAACTCGGTGTAAGGCATGACGTAGAGGATCGGCGCGAAGGTTTCCTCGCAGACGATGGCCGCCTGCTCCGGCATCTCGACGATGGCCGGCGCGACATAGGCTCCGCCATCCGGCACGCCGTCGGTCACCGGCCGACCGCCATGCACCGTGCCGCCTTGCGCCTCGGCCGCCGACAGCGCGTTTTGCATCGCAGCGAGCGCTTCCTGGTCGATCAGCGGCCCGACCAGGGTGCCGGGCTCGCGCGGGTCGCCGATCGGCAGGCTGGCATAGGCCTTGACGAGGCGGGCCGTCAGGTCTTCGCGCACCCGCTCATGGACGATCAGGCGGCGCAGTGACGTGCAGCGCTGGCCGGCGGTACCGACCGCCGAAAAGACGATAGCGCGCACCGCCATCTCCAGGTCGGCCGTCGGCGTGACGATCATCGCATTGTTGCCACCGAGTTCCAGGATGGAACGGCCGAACCTTTCGGCGACCTTGGGCCCGACGATCCGGCCCATGCGGGTCGAGCCGGTGGCCGATACGATCGGCACCTTCGGCGAGGTGACCAGCGCATCGCCGACCTGAGGGCCGCCGATCACCAGTTGCACCAAGCCTTGCGGCGCGTCGCTGCCGAACTTCGTCAGAGCGCGGTCCAAGACCTTCAGGCAGGCCATGGCCGTGAGCGGCGTCTTTTCCGACGGCTTCCAGATCACCGGATCGCCGCACACCAGCGCCAATGCCGCATTCCACGACCAGACGGCAACGGGAAAGTTGAAGGCGGTGATGACCGCGCACGGGCCCAACGGGTGCCAGGTTTCCATCATCCGGTGCCCCGGCCGCTCCGAAGCGATGGTCAGGCCATAGAGCTGCCGTGACTGACCGACAGCGAAGTCGCAGATGTCGATCATCTCCTGCACTTCGCCGAGCCCTTCGGAGATGATCTTGCCAGCTTCCAGCGACACCAGGGCGCCGAGGTCCTGCTTGGCGGCGCGCAGTTCCTCGCCGAGCAGACGCACCAATTCACCGCGGCGCGGCGCCGGCACATCGCGCCATGTCCGAAAGGCCTGCTGTGCGCGGTCGATGACGGCCGCCATGTCGGCCGGCGAGGTTTCACTGATCCGGGCGATCTCGGCACCATCGATCGGCGATGTCACCGGAAGCGTCCCGCCGCCGACATCATCCTGCGTCAGTCCGAGTTTCGATAACAACTCCACGGCGTTCATTTGCAGCCTCCCTTTCCGGCGAGCGGCGCAGAACGATGTCTTGTCCATGCGCCTCTAAAGCCTGCTGCTCTATCGCAGAATTTGCGTGGAAGCGACAGCGGATCGCGCAATTATTGCGGCCGCATCCCTATTGTGAACAGCATGTGCAATACGCATGAACCGGTGCAAAAGAGTCATAGGTGGACGCACCTTGAGGCGCTGTCCGGCAATCTAAAAACTGTCCCATTACCGCCTGCAAAGGACATCGGCGGGCCAATCGCGTCATGTCGGTCAGGCGTCTTTCAGGAGCTTCTTGCTGACGTTCCTTAGCGGCTCTGCCGGCGATCGGCAAAGACGGCTACCAGCAACAAAAGCCGCCATCGACCAACAGATCGATCCCGGTGCAGTAGGATGAGGCATCACTTGCCAGGAAGATCGCCGGACCGACCATTTCGTCGACGGATGCCATGCGGCCCATCGGCGTCTGAGCCTCGAATTCCTTGGTTTGATGGACCATTTCGGGTCGCGTGTTCATCGGCGTCGCGGTGTATCCGGGGCTAATTGAGTTGACGCGGATGCCGCGGCCGACCCACTCCATGGCCATCGACTTCGACATGTGAATGACGCCGGCCTTGGACGCATTGTAATGCACCTGATCGAGGCCCTTGTTGACGATGCTGCCCGACATCGAGGCAATGTTGATGATCGAGCCCTTGCCGTGGCGCAGCATCGCGTTGGCTTCCGCCTGGCAGGATAGGAAAATGCCCTTCATGTTGATGTCCATCAGGGTCTGATACTGCTCTTCCTCCATCTCGTGCGCCGGATTGGCATTCGCAATGCCGGCGGCGTTGACGGCGATCCCGAGCGGCCCGAGTTCAGCTTCGGTCCGGCTGACCGCCTCGATCAGTGCCGCATTCGAGGTAACGTCGGCGGCAATGGAAATCGCATTTCTGCCGGCCGCTTCGATGTGGCCGACCGTCTGCTCCAGCCCGCCATCGGTGCGCCGGTCGAGACAGGCCACGTCGGCGCCGCATTGCGCCAGGCCAAGCGCGATGCGCTGCCCGATTCCGCTGCCGGCGCCGGTGACCAGCGCAACCCGACCGCTCAGATCGAACAATTTGGGGGCGTTTAGCGTGATGTCTGTCATTGCATCCTGTCCTTCCGGATCACATCGTAGCCAGTTCCATTACGGAAACGTCGTTGGCTTCCTTTCTATCCAATATCCCTGCCTGTCGCCCTTTCGCCATGACCAGAATGCGGTTTGACACACCGAGGATTTCCTCCAGGTCCGAGCTGACCACAATGACGCTGCGACCGTCCTCCGCCAGCCCCTTGATGATGTCGTAGATCGACGATCTGGCACCGACGTCGATGCCGCGGGTCGGTTCATCCATCACCACGACCTCAGGCTCGCGGGCGAGCCACTTGGCCAGAACGATCTTCTGCTGGTTTCCGCCGGACATTTCGCTCGCCCGCTGTCGCCCCTGGCCCTTGACGCCGAAACGCTTGATGGCGTGGTCGGCGAAGCTGCGGAGCAACCGTCGGATCAGGAAACCATGACGGGTAACGGCTTCCCGATTGCAGTATCCGATGTTCTCGGCAATCGAATGATCGAGAATCAGGCCCTGATCCTTGCGGTCCTCCGGGACCAGCACGATGCCACGACCGATCGACTCCCACGGATGACGGGGCGTGATCTCGACACCGTTGAGAGTCACGCGGCCCGAGGCGACCGGATCCGCGCCGGTGATTGCCCGCACAAGTTCGGTCCGGCCGGCGCCGACCAGACCGGCAATTCCAAAGATTTCACCTTTTTTCACCTGGAAGCTGATGTCGCGAAAGTCACCGGCAGACGACGAAAGGTTCTCCACCGCCAAAGTCACCTCGTCGCGCGGATCCGGCATTTCCGGGAACATGCGTTCAAGACTGCGACCAACCATGCTTTCCACGATCGCCCGCACTTCCACGTCGGCTTTGTCGAACTCGCGAACCTTCTCGCCGTCGCGCAGGACAACGATCCTATCGGCAATGCGCCGGATCTCCTCGAGACGGTGCGAGATGTAGATGATGCCGACGCCTTGCGCGCGAAGCTTCTTGACCTGCTCGAACAGAAGTTCAACCTCGGCTCCGCCAAGTGCGGCCGTCGGCTCGTCCAGAATCAGCAGCTTGGCATTCAGCGCCAGGGCCTTGGCGATCTCGATCAGTTGCTGGTTGGCGGTCGACAGTCCCTCGACGTGGCGGGTGGCGGATATCTCCAGCCCGAGGCGTTGAAGCTGCTGGGTGGCATCGGCGATCATCTTGCGCCGGTCGACACGTCCGAACTTCATCGGGTAGCGCCCGACATAGACGTTCTCGGCGATCGACAGATGCGGCAGCAGCCGCAATTCCTGGTGAATGAGCCCGACGCCAAGGTCAATCGCCTCGCGCGGGTTTGCCGGCGCGTAAGATCCACCCTGCCAGGTCATGTCGCCGCCTGAGGGCGTTATCGACCCGGCGACGATGCCGGAAAGTGTCGACTTTCCGGCACCGTTTTCCCCGAGCAGCGCGACGACCTCACCCGCGTGAACATCCAGATCGATCCCGTGAAGAACCTCCGTCGGGCCGTAGGATTTGCGAATCCCGCGAAGCGACAGGATCGGCGTCTGCGAGTTGGTGGTCATAACGCACCGAGGGGCCGGGGGTCACGGATGCTTGGCCACGAACCTCTTGGCATTGGCGCAGGTGGTGAGCACGGCATCGGGGATCTGGCGTTCCGGCACGCTCTCACCGGCCGCGACGGCCAGGGCCGAGTCGACCGCCAGGCGGCCCATCAACTGCGTGCTCTGCGTCGCGGTCACCCAGAATGGACCCTTGCACTCGGCCAGAAGTTCGAGCGCGGCGACGTCGCCGTCATAACCGCCGATGACCACGGTGTCGGCAATGCCGGCCACTTCCACCGCCTTTGCGGCACCCATGGCGAGGCCGTCGGCCTGACCGAAGATGATCGTGATGTCAGGATTGGCCTGCAGCATGTTCTGGGCGATCGAGAATCCCTCATCCGGCGACCACTGTTGGCTCCATTGTTGCGCCACGAGTTCGACGCCCGGGTGTTCATCGATCGCCCGCTTGCAACCCTTGAAGCGGTCGACTTCCGGGGTCGTGCCCTTCTGACCGTGGATGATGGCCATTTTGCCTTCTCCGCCCTGCAGGCGGATGATGTGATCGCAAACGGCGTAGGCCGACTCGACGCTTTCGCCTGCGATGAAGGTATCGCCGGGTTCTCCCTCGGGCGTACGGTCCACGTTGATGACCGGAATTCCTTCCTGTCGCGCCAGCCGTGTCGGCACAGCGGCTGCAGCCGCACCGGCGGGGATATAGATGAAGGCGTCGACACCCTGAGTCATCATGTCCTGCACCTGGCTGACCTGTGTGTTGGTGTCGTTCTTGGCGTCGAGCACGATCACCTCAATGCCCTTGCTGCCGGCATAATCCTCGACCCCGAGCTTGATCTGGTTGAAGAAGTCGGCCTGCAGGTTGGGTACGGCGAGGCCGATCTTTTTGACCTCATTGGCCTGAACCTGCCCGGCCAGCGCAACCATTGCCACCGTGGCGAGCATCGTTTTCAACCCTGTTTTCATGGATTCTCCTCCTTGCTTTTGCTTGGTCCGGTTCTGTTGCTTTGGACCCTGAAAGCCCGACCACTTCGGACCATCATTGACGGGGCGCGACCACGGCTGGCCGCACCGGGTTTATTTGCTTCGGTTTTTCAGCGTCTCCGCCGCGACGGCCAGCACGATGACCGTGCCGATCACCACCTGCTGCAGGAACGGCGATACGCCGAGAAGATTGAGGCCGTTGCGCAGCACACCGATGATCAGGACGCCGATGATGGTACCGCCGACACCGCCGGTGCCGCCGGAAAGGCTGGTGCCGCCAATAACGACCGCGGCGATGGCATCGAGTTCGTAGGCTACCCCGGAGCTCGGCTGAACGGCATCCAGACGGGCGGCAAGCAGGATCCCCGACAACCCGGCGAGCAGACTGCACGTCATGTAGACGAGCACCGTGGTGCGTTTGACATTGATACCCGCCAGGCGCGCCACCTCCGGATTGCCACCGATGGCATACAGCGTCCGCCCACCATAGCGATAGCGCTGGAACAGCAGCGCCAGCACGAACACGATCAGCATGACCGCCACGGTCATCGTCAGATAGCCGCCGTAGCGGATGATCGCGGCGAGATTGAACCAGGGGGGAAATCCGATCACCTGGGAGCCATTGGTGATCATGTTTGCTAGACCGCGAGCGATCGACATCATGGCCAGCGTGGCGATGAAGGCCGGCACGTTGAACTGCGTGATCATGATCCCGGCAACGATTCCGGTAAAGGCGGCGGCCGCCAGCGCCGCCGAGATGGCCACCGCCATCGGCATGCCAGCCTCGACGTTCAGGTAACCCAGCACCATCATCGACAGCGCCATTACCGAACCGACGGAAAGATCGATGCCGCCGATCAGAATGACGAACGTCATGCCGACGGCCATGATCCCCAGCACGGTGATCTGATCGAGAACGTTCAAGAAGTTGCGCAGCGAAAAGAAAGAGTCGGTGGCCAGAGTGAGAAACAGGCAGAGCAGCAGCAGCCCGATCAGCGGACCCGTCGCGCCCCTGAGAGAAAACATCTCAAGCAAGGATCGTTTCGGCGTCCCCTGGTCTGTCATCACCGACATCCACTCCTCCAGCGCATATTTATTCACGCTTGACCAGAAATACGATAGGGCCAGTTTTGTGTGCGCGTCAAGGTCTTATTCCGCTTGACATGCCTCAATGGCGCATCAATACTTTAGATAGAATATTTATTCAGGAGCCCATATGCGCTCAGAACTGGAAAGCATCGCCAACCGGATCAGGCGTCGCGATCTGCAAGCCGTGTTCGAGGCCGGAGCTGGTCATATCGGCGGCGAGATGTCAGTGATCGACCTTCTCACCGTCCTGTATTTCCAGGTGATGTCCGTCGATCCGGAGAATCCGCTCGATCCCAATCGTGACCGGCTGGTGCTGAGCAAGGGCCATACGGCCAATGCCCTTTACGTGGTACTGGCCGAAAAGGGTTTCATTCCGCGCGAAGAAATCTCGACATTCCTGAAACCGATGAGCCGTCTGAACGGCCATCCGAACCGAACAAAGGTTCCCGGAGTCGAAACCAACACCGGTCCGCTCGGTCATGGCCTGCCGGTGGCCGTCGGCATGGCGAAGGCAGCGAAGCTCGACAACGCGGCCTGGCGGACCTTCGTCATCACCGGAGATGGGGAGATGCAGGAGGGATCGAACTGGGAAGCCATCATGGCCGCCGCACAGTTCCAGCTCGACAACCTGACACTCATCATCGACCACAACCGGCTGCAGCAGGGTGCGCGGCTGACTGAAACGAACGACGTCGCCCCTTTCCCGCCTAAACTGCAGGCATTCGGTTGGGCCGTCGAGGAAATCGATGGTCACGACCTGGACGCCATCGGCAAGGCGCTATCGCCCGAGGCCATTGTCGCGGGACAGCCGAAATGTGTCGTCGCAAACACCAACAAGGGACAAGGGATCTCATTCATGTCCGACCAGGTGGTGTGGCACCACAAGGTACCGAATGCCGAGCAATACGAGCAAGCGATGCGGGAACTGCAGGGATCGGCGCCATGACCGCTGCCGTTGCCAATACCGAGCTTCATGATTGTCGCGACACGTTCGTCGCGACGCTCGAGAGATTGGGCGAAGACGACCGCGATGTCGTCGCCGTCTGCAACGACTCGGTCGGATCGTCGAAGCTGGCGGGCTTTCGCGACCGCTGGCCGGAACGCCTGATCAATGTGGGTATTGCGGAACAGAATATGGTCGGCGTCGGAGCCGGGCTGGCCAATGGCGGCAAGATCCCGTTTGTCTGCGGCGCATCTTGCTTTCTGACCGGCCGAGCCCTGGAGCAGATCAAGGCGGACGTCGCCTACTCCGACGCCAATGTGAAGCTGGTCGGCATCAGCTCCGGCATGGCATATGGGGAGCTCGGCGCCACCCACCACTCGATCGAAGACTTCGCCTGGATCCGGGCGCTGCCAAACGTGCCGATCGTGGCGCCTGCCGACCGCATGGAGACGGCAGCCGCCGTGACCTGGGCGAAATCCTATGAAGGTCCCTGCTTCCTGCGTCTGAGCCGCGTCGGTGTGCCGGACCTCTTGCCGCAGGGTCACGTTTTCGAACTGGGCAAGGCAAACCGGCTGCTCGACGGAACGGATGTGACCGTGATCGCCAACGGCACGCTGACCCATCGCGCCATGGCGGCGGCCGCGTTGCTTAGGGAGCGTGGACTCTCGACACGCGTTTTGAACATGGCAACCGTGCGGCCGATCGACCGGGACGCGATCGTGGCGGCGGCGCATGAGACAGGCGCCATCCTGACCTGTGAGGAGCACACGATTTTCGGCGGTCTTGGCAGCGCGGTCGCCGAGGTCGTTGTGGATGAAGCGCCGGTGCCGATGAAAAGGCTCGGCGTGCCCGGTATATTCGCGCCGACCGGCTCCGCCAATTTTCTGCTCGACGAATTCGGCATGTCGCCTGAGGGCATCGCTGCCAGCGCGGAGACATTGGTCCAGCGTAAATGACGCGCAGACATGGGTAGGAGACGATGGCCGGCGGTGCGATACTCGCAATCGATCAGGGAACGACGAACAGCAAAGCGATCCTGATTTCGCATGCCGGTGACATCATCGCCCGCGGCTCCGCGCCGGTCAGCATCGCGCATCCGCGTCCCGGCTGGGTGGATCAGGATGCCGCAGAGATCTGGTCGAGCCAGCTTGCGGCGATCCATGACTGCCTTTCAGCCGCGCCGGATGTCCCGATCGCCGCCATCGGCATATCCAACCAGCGGGAATCCGTCGTGGCCTGGGACCGGAACACCGGGCAGCCTCTCGGTCCGCTGATCTCCTGGCAGTGCCGGCGGACGGCTGACGACTGCGCACGCCTGACCGATAACGGGCATGGACCCGAGGTTCTGGCGCGAACCGGTTTGCCGCTTGACCCGATGTTTCCAGCGACCAAGCTCGCTTGGCTGATCAAAACCTGGGCGCGGGGGCGAGATCCCGGCACCCTTTGCCTCGGGACGGTCGACGCCTGGCTCCTGTGGAACCTGTCCGGCGGCAAGGCCCACGTCACCGATGCTTCGAACGCCTCCCGCACCCAGCTGTTGAACATCAGGGACATGAGGTGGGACGAAACGCTGCTCGATCTGTTCGGCGTCGATGTGCGCCATTTGCCGGAGGTGCGGGACAGCTCAAGCCGGCTTGCGACGACCTCGGGCGTGCCGGGACTGCCGGACGGTCTGCCCATTGCCGCGGCCATCGGCGATTCACACGCGGCCCTCTTTGCCCATGGTGCCTTCGCAACCGGTGACGGCAAGGTAACCTTCGGCACCGGCTCGTCCGTCATGACGACGATCGACGGCTTTGAAACGCCTCCCGGCGGATTGACCACGACCATTGCCTGGGCGTTGTCCGGACGACCAGTTTACGCGTTCGAAGGCAACATTCTCGTCAGCGCGTCGATCTTTCCCTGGACGGCGGAGCTGCTCGGTGTCGACGGGGTCGACGCACTGATGGCGCTGGCCGAAACGGTGCCGTACAGTTGTGGCGTGTCGCTCGTGCCCGCCCATGTCGGGCTCGGCGCACCACACTGGAGCACCCGGGCACGCGGGCTCATATCCGGACTGACCTTTGGCACCGGTCCGGCGCACGTCGCCCGGGCCGCCGCGGAAAGCATGGCGCTGCAAGTGTTCGATGTGATTGACGCCATGGGAACACATGCCGGCATCGGCCATCTCTTCGTCGACGGCGGGCCGACCAGGAACGGGTTCCTGATGCAGATGGTCGCCGACTTGCTCGATCGCCCGATCGCGATCCGCGACGCCGCTGAGGCATCGGCCCTTGGCGCCGGCTATCTGGCCGGTTTGGGAACCGGCTTCTGGCCCGACCGCGACGCCATAGCGTCGCGCATACCGGCGGCGCACACGGTCGAACCCAACGGAGACAGCGACGCGCGCCGGCGCACGATCGCGGCTTGGAAAAGTTCCATCGGAAGGGCAATGACAGTATGAGTATTGGCCGCTTCCAACAGGACCCATGCCCATGTCACGACTGAACGAGCTCCGCCTGATCGCCCGGGTGGCACAGATGTACCACCTTGAAAACCGCCGTCAGTCCGAAATCGCCGATCATCTTCGTATCTCCCAGGCGACCGTCTCGCGCATGTTGAAGAAAGCGCAGCAAGAGGAGATCGTTCGCACGACCATTGTCGCACCCTCCGGGACATACACGGACCTCGAGACCGAGCTTCGCGATCAGTACGGCCTCGCCGAGGCGATCGTGGTCGAGTGCACCGAGAACCGAAACGGACCGATCATGGCGCGGATCGGAGAGGCCGCGGCGCATTTCCTCGAAGCCACGCTGCAATCCGGTGAAATCATCGGCGTATCCAGCTGGAGCGAGACCATTCTTAAAATGGTCGAAAACATCCATCCCGCGAAGGCCGGCAAGGCCAAATACATCGTCCAGACGCTCGGCGGCATGGGCGACCCGGCGGTCCAGACACACGCCACGCAGCTGATCACCCGCCTGGCGCGGCTGACCGGCGCCGAACCGCGGCTGCTCGCGGCGCAGGGGGTCGCCCAATCGCGAGAGGCGAAGCTGGTCATGCTGAGCGATCCGTTCGTGCGCGAAACCATGGATCTGTTTGCGAAGATTACGCTTGCGATCCTTGGAATCGGCGGCATCGAGCCGTCGTCGATGCTGGCTCGCAGCGGCAACGTCTTTTCCTCCAGCGAGCTGCAGGACGTCAAGGATGCCGGCGGTGTCGGCGAGTTCAGCCTGTGCTTCTTCGATGCCGACGGAAAAACGGTCAAGACTCCGCTGGCCGACCGTGTCATCGGCATTTCACGCGAGGAGTTGACGCAGATCGACAGGGTGGTCGCCCTGGCCGGCGGGCCGTCGAAGGTCGATGCCATTCGGGGTGCGCTTCTCACCGGCGTGATCGATCTGCTGATCACCGACAAATTCACCGCGGCGCGGCTGACCGGAGCCGACGCCGGTATCTTCCAGGACCTCGAAAATGAAGCGGTTTGAGGGAAAAACGGTCGTCGTGACCGGCGGCAACAAGGGCATCGGTCTGGCCATCGCCCGCAGATTCGGAACCGAGGGCGCCCGCCTGGTGATCGGATCGGTGGAAAACAACGTCGACGAAGCCGCCAAAGCTCTGGAAGACGAAGGAATCGCGGCGCGCGGTATTGTGTGCGACGTGACCGACAAGTCCGCCGTCAAAACCCTTTATGATGCCGCGGAGGAGAGTTTCGGCGGCGTGGACGTCTCGGTCCAGAATGCCGGCATCATCACCATCGCCAGAGTGGAGAAACTAACCGAACGCGAGTGGGACGCGACGATGGACGTCAACACCAAGGGCGTCTTTCTTTGCTGCCAGGAGGCGATTGCACGCATGCGCGCGTCAGGCAAAGGCGGCCGCCTCATCAACACGGCCTCAGGACAGGCCCGGGACGGTTTCATTTACACACCGCACTACGCGGCATCGAAGTTCGGGGTTGTGGGGCTGACCCAAAGCCTTGCCAAGGAAGTGGCGCTCGAAAATATCACGGTGAACGCCATCTGCCCCGGCATCATCCATACCGACATGTGGGACTACAACGACAGGGTCTGGGGCGAGATGCTCGGCGACTACGGCCCCGGCGAACTGATGGCCTCCTGGGTGGAAAACAACATCCCGATGAAACGCCCTGGCACCGGCGCGGATGTGGCGGGCCTGGTGACCTTTCTGGCCAGCGACGACGCGTCCTACATTACCGGTCAGACGATCAATGTCGACGGCGGCCTGATCATGTCGTGACCAGACGACAGTCGGCCTTTCCGCGATCTACTCCGGACACACTTCACGACCGTGTTGCCACAGCCGCCTTTGCAGCTCCTGGGCCACGCCATCGCCCGCCTGCAGGGAGAACACAAAAGCGTGGGTGAGATAGAAACAGGCACCGTCGACGTCACCCACAGCCTCGCGCAGGTCGGCGGCTTCCGAGTAGAGTGCGATCAAGGCGGTCAGGTCATCGCGCGCGTGGGCCTCCAGCAGCCTCCGATCCAGCGCAGCGCCCTTGGCGTTCACCCCGACCGCGCCTTTTCCACACAGTTGGCGACCCAGTGGTGGAACGTGTGGGTCGGTCCGTCCATCACCGGCGAGAAACGGCCACCGTCGAACAGCACCCCGTGGCGGCCGCGCTGTATGCCCTCGACGACGAAGACATCCTCCTCAAACACGGTTTTCCACTGGGCGGCGTTCCTGCCGTTGAGGTCCTGCAGGCCCGCTTCGCCGGATACATCCCGGGCGTAGTAGATCTCGATATGTTCGATCGTGCAGTCAATACCCATCGGCTGCAGGACAATGGCGAAGGTATGGTCGCGGTGCACGCCAAACAGCACGTTGGGATAGAGGGCAACATACTCGGCCCCCTCGTCCCACTTGTCGGAGAGGTTCTCGAAATCCGGAAACGCTCTGCCGTCATCATCCTTCAGCTGACGATAGACCCGCGTCCCCTGCCCCGAATACAGCCCGGGTGTTTCGATGTTGTAGTGATCCTCCAACCGCGAGTAGCTGTTGAGGCCGGGATGCACCCACGGCAGGTGATAGCTCTCACAGTAGTTTTCGACCGCGAGCTTCCAATTGGCCCGCACTTCGAGCTTGAGCGATGCCGCGGTACCACCGTGAAACAGTGGGCGATCGAAATCCTGCCAACGGGCGATCAGGTCCGCCATCGCCTCTTCGAACGGCGGCGCGTCGCCGGAAATGTTGACGAAGATCACGTCCTGCCAGATGTGGAAACGGATCCGATGCAGGCCAAGTGTCCCGCGATCGACATCTTCGTGGGTGTTGTGCCCCGGACCACCGACATGCGGTGTGGTGCGCAGGTCGCCGTTCAAAGCATAGCACCAGCTGTGGTAGGGGCACCGAATCGCGCCGGTGATCTTGCGCGGTTCCGCCACCAGGATCATGCCCCGGTGTCGGCAGGTGTTCTGAAATACGCCGATATTTCCGTCGCGGTCGCGGACGACCAACAACGGCATGCCGAGAAAATCGACTGGCATGGCATCGCCCGGCTCCGGAACGTCCTTGGCAAAGCCAATGCCGGACCAGTTGGCAAACAGAACCGCCCGTTTCTCTTCCTCGAACACGGCCTGCGACACATAGTGGTCGTTGGGCAGCCCCCTGGCGCGTTCAACCGGTTCCAGGACCCCTTTCAGATCGGTATGGATGCTCATGGCAATCCCTCCCACCGCAGACAATATCGATGATTGTCAGGCCGTTTCGAGCCAATTTCAATCGCAGAAATCTTCGCTGTCAGATGAGCTGAACTAACCTGACCTATTCGAGGGCCTGTTGAGTATCAACAGACCCTACACATTCGCCAGCAGCCAATCGCGCAGCAGGCGGGCGTTTGGGCTGATCGCATCTTCCGGATCCGAGACGATGTAGAAAGACGCCGGAGCGTCGATTCGGTGTGGCCCAAGCGCAACGAGAACCCGCCGTTCGATGAACGGGCGAACCAACCGCTGCCAGCCAAGCACGACGCCCATGTCGTCGCGAGCCGCTTGAAGCGCGATGGTGTAGTTGTTGACCTTCAGGCCCTTGGCGATCTCATCATGATAACCCAGCTCGGAAAACCAGGTGTGCCATGTCGTCCAGGTCACATCGTCCGCGTCCGGGTGAATGAGCGGCATCTGCGCCAGGCTTTCCAGCCTGGTATCGGTGTGCTGCGCCGCGAATGCCGGGCTGCAGACCGGCACGAGCTCGTCGCGGAACAGCGGAAACGTGGCCATCTCCTCGGTGTCGACGTCCCCGTACCGGATATGAAGATCGGCAAACAGCGCATGGCGTTCCGGCCGGTCCGACAATTGCTGGTTCACCGCTATGCCGCCATGTGCCTTCCAGAAGGCCGTCAGGCGCGGCGTCAGCCACAACGACGAAACGGCCGTTGTCGCGGCGATCGTGACCGCCGTATCGTCGGCTGCGCGCCGCAGCCTCGTCAGGATCGTCGATATGCGGCTGAAGCTGCTTTCCAGCGTGTGAAACAACATGGCGCCCTGCTCGGTCAGCGTGACGCCGCGATGGCGGCGCAGAAACAACGCAACACCGAGTTCCGTTTCGAGCGCTTTGATCTGATGGCTCACCGCACCGGGTGTCACGTTGAGTTCGGCCGCCGCATCCTTGAAAGAGGCATGCCGTGCCGCGGCTTCAAAGGCGGCCAGAGCGGTCAGCGGCGGCAGGTCGTAGTGCTTGCGGGCCATGGTTTTGCGGTCGGTTGAAGACACTTCACCTTACTATGAGTCTTTTTGGTCTTGCGCGCGAGCAGATTCGGGTGTTGCTTCCAAGCTGTTCGAACAGAGGAAAAATGTGAAACCATGCGCACACAGGCCCAGGCGGTTATTATCGGCGGCGGCGTGATCGGTTGTTCGATCCTCTATCATCTCGCCAAATTGGGCTGGTCCGACATCGTTCTGCTTGAGCGCGATGAGCTGACCAGCGGGTCGACCTGGCATGCGGCGGCAAATATCCACGGGCTGCACGACAGCACCAACATCTCGCGGCTGCAGCACTACACCATGCACCTCTACAAGGAGCTGGAGGCGGAGACCGGACAGGGCTGCGGCGTGTTTCAGCCCGGGTCGCTTTACCTGGCGCAAACCGTCGAACGGGAACATCAGCTGCGGCTGCAGGCCGCCAAGGCGCGCTACTACGGTATGAACTTCCATGAGATCGGCCGCGCCGAGGCGGAACGCCTGCATCCGCTGGCGGATTTCGACGGTATCCGCTGCATCATGTTCGAAGCGGATGGCGGCAATGTCGATCCATCCGGAGTGACCCAGGCCTATGCCGCCGGAGCGCGGGCAAGGGGCGCCGAAATCCATCGTTTCACGCCTGTAATGGCGACCCGGCAGCAGCCCGACGGAAGCTGGATCGTCGAAACCCCGAAGGGCGACATCCGTACCCAATGGATCGTCAACGCCGCCGGACTGTGGGGCCGCGAAGTAGCCGCCATGGCGGGTATCGCACTGCCGTTGATCCCGACCGAACACCAGTATTTCGTGACCGAAACCATTGCCGAGATCAGCGCGCTCGACCGCCGCCTGCCGTCAATCGCCGACCGTGACGGCGAATACTATCTGCGCCAGGAGGGCAAGGGCCTACTAGTCGGAGCCTATGAGCGCGATGTGCGGTTCTGGGCGGAGGACGGCACGCCGGACGGATTTGGGCACGAGCTGTTCGATGACGATCTGGAGCGGATTGAAGACAACATCATGCGCGCCATCGCGCGGGTTCCGGCGGTCGGCGAAGCCGGCATACGCCGGGTGATCAACGGTCCGATGATCTGGTCGCCCGACAGCGGCGCCTTGATGGGGCCGGTCCCGGAGCTGAAAAACTATTTCTGCTGCAATGGGCTCATTCCCGGCTTCTCCCAGTCGGGCGGTATCGGCCTGCAGGCCGCCCAATGGATCACCGAACACGAGCCGGAATTGCACCTGTTCGGGCTCGATCTCACCCGCTTCGGCGATTGGGCGGACAAACAATTCACCAAGGCGCGGGTCGCCGACCAGTACGCCCACCGGTTTAAGATCCATTTCCCGAACGAGGAGCGCGCGGCGGGGCGCCCGGTGCGCACACGGCCGGTGTTCGAAACACAACGGCAGATGGGGGCGGTGTTCGGCTTGAACTACGGGTGGGAACATCCGCTCTGGTTCGCCGGGCACCCCGATGCCGCCCACGAGACCCATGGTTTCGAGCGGCAGAACTGGTTTGACCCGGTGGTCGGCGAGTGCCGTATGCTGCGCGACAGCGCCGGTATCATCGACATTTCAAATTTCGCCAAATACTCCGTGACTGGTCCCGGCGCCGAAGCTTGGCTCAACGCGCTGTTTGCCAACCGCATGCCTCAGGAGGTCGGGCGTTCCTGTCTGACGCCGCTGATCGGCAAGCGCGGCGGTATCGCCGGTGATTTCACGGTAACGCGCCTCGACGACGATGAATTCATGATCGTCGGGTCCGGCATGGCCGAGCGCTATCATCAACGGTTCTTCCAGGCCGTGCCGCTGCCGGCTCGGACCGTCTTTGCCTCACGCACCGTGGCGATGTGCGGCTTCAACGTCGCCGGTCCCAGGGCACGCGACATGCTGTCCCGGCTCACCAACGCGGATCTGTCCACAGCCGCCTTTCCATTCATGCGGTCGCGACGCATCGAGGTCGCCGGAATCGCCGCCGTCGCCATCCGCGTTTCCTTCACCGGTGATCTCGGTTGGGAACTGCACTGCGACACGGAAAGGCAACTCGATCTCTACACGGCGCTATTGGAAGCCGGCAAGCAATACGGTGCCGGACCCGTCGGCTCGCGCGCTTTGATGACACTCAGGCTTGAAAAGGGATATGGAAGCTGGGGACGTGAATACTCTCCGGAATACTGGCCCCAGGAGGCCGGCCTGGAGCGGCTGATCAAGCTGGACAAAGGACCCTTCCTCAACCGCGATGCCTGCGAAACGGTGCTGCGGCAAACGTCACGCGAAACCCTCGTCATGCTGGAGATCGAAGCGGACAATGCCGACGCGACGGGCGGCGAACCGGTATTTCTACCGGACGGGACACCGATCGGATATGTCACATCAGGCGCGTTTGGACCGACGGTCGGCAAATCGATCGCTCTCGGTTACGTCAAAAGCGAGTGGTCGAAGCCCGGGCTGGATGTGGAGGTCGCCGTGCTCGGGCGCCCGCATCGCGCCGTGTTGCTGGCCGAACCGCCTTTCGATCCATCCGGCCAGCGCCTGCGTCAGTAGCCTCTACATCAGGTATTTCTTGAAGAACGCGATGGTGCGGTCCTCGGCCAGCCGGGCCGCCGCTTCGTCGTAGCGCGGCGTGGTGTCATTGTGGAAGCCGTGATTGACGTCGGGGTACATATGGGCCTCATAGGTCTTGCCGTTGGCCTTCAGCGCTTCCTCATAGGCCGGCCAGCCGGCATTGATACGGTCATCGAGGCCGGCGTTCTGGATCAGCATCGGCGCCTGAATGGCGGCGACATCGGCCGGATCCGGCTGGCGACCGTAGAAAGGCACGCCGGCCGCCAATTCCGGATAGGCCACGGCCAGCGCATTGACCACGCCGCCGCCATAGCAGAAGCCGACGGCGCCCACCTTGCCGGTGCAATCCTCACGGCCCAGCAGATATTCAAAGCCGGCGAAGAAATCATTCATCAGCTTCTCGCGATCGACCGTTCGCTGTAGCTCGCGGCCCTCGTCATCATTGCCCGGATAGCCGCCGACCGAGGTCAGCCCATCGGGCGCCATGGCCATGAAGCCGGCTTTGCCGAGACGCCGCGTGACATCTTCGATGTACGGGTTGAGGCCGCGGTTCTCGTGGATGACCAGAACCGCCGGCAGCTTTGTCGTGACACCGGCCGGGCGTACCAGATAGGCGTTGACCTCGCCGTGACCGTTCGGCGACGGATAGGTGATCCGGCTGGTGGAGAGCTCCGGATCGTCCGGCGCAACCTGCTGGGCCAGCGCGTAGTTCGGCGACAGTTGCTGCAGCAGCATGGCAGCTGTCACCCCGGCGACCGCGAATTTCGCGGCACCGTCGAAAAACTCGCGCTTGGTAATCCTGCCGTGGGCATAAAAATCATAAAGATCGAGCAATTCCTGCGGGAAATCCTTCGCCGTCTTGCGGCGGATGGGCGTCAGGTCGTTCATGGTCTGCTCCCTTATCCTGCGTGTGTAAATGCGTTGGCGGCAGCCTCGGCCAACGGTCGACTGCGATTGCCGCAACCGCGGCCGCTTTCGATGCCCTTCTGGACAAGTAGCACGACCTGCCGTCATTTCCACAACCGGCCGCACGTGGCGGGCGTTTCGCAGTTATCCGGGTAACAGCGGTTAACAGCGGGCTTGACAGGACCCGGCCTTCGTTGAAGGTTCTTGCGGCAAACAAAGCGGTTCGTTGCCGCCGGCACTACTTACCGGCAAAGACTGCTAAAGGCATTGAGAGACGACTTGGAGCGAAAACTACTTCCCTATATCTGGAAGCATTCACGCAGACAGCAGGTCTGGATTTTCATCATCGTGGTGATTTCCATGCCGGTCTACTTCATGATGCTGCAACTGCCGAAACTGGTGGTGAATGGACCGATTCAAGGTGTCGGTTTCGAAACGCCGGACGCCACCCAGCCATTCCTGTCGTTCAATCTGCCGTTTGGGGATTTCCTATTCGGGCAGTCGATCAGTCTGTTCGGCGGTTTCCAGCTGGAACGAACACAGATGCTGGTGGCACTGTGCGTCGGTTTTTTGGTGATGGTCGCGCTGAACGGCTGGTTCAAGCTCTATATCAACACCTACAAGGGCAAGCTGGGCGAGCAATTGCTGCGCCGCCTGCGCTACGAGCTGTTCGACCGGGTGCTGCGGTATCCGATGGCCAAGGTGCGCCAGGTCAAACCCGCGGAAGTGACGAGCGCCATCAAAGACGAGGTGGAGCCGCTCGGCGAGTTCTTCGGCGATGCCTTTTCCATCCCGGTTTTCCTCGGCGCGCAAGCGATCACCGGATTGCTGTTCCTGTTCCTGCAGAGCATCATGTTCGGGATCATCACGCTCGCCATCGTGCTGTTCCAGGCGTGGATCATTCCGCGGCTGCGACGCCGGCTGCTGGTCCTGGGGCGGGCCAGGCAGCAGGCGGCCCGGCGGCTTTCCGGGCGCATCGGCGAATACGTGCAGGGCATGGACGACGTGCACCTGCATGGAACGACCTACCGGGCGCGGTCGAACATCTGGAACATGCTGCGCAAGATCCTGATCATCCGTTTCGAGCTTTACCAGCGCAAGTTCCAGGTCAAGTTCCTCAACAACTTCCTGATCCAGCTGCTGGCATTCCTGTTCTATCTGATCGGCGGCTATCTGGTGATTACCGGCCGCATGGATATCGGTGCGCTGGTCGCCTCGATCGCCGCCTACAAGGATCTGCCGGCGCCAATCAAGGGGATCATCGACTGGGATCAGCAGCGGCTGTTGAACCAGATCCGCTACGAACAGGCGATCGAGGATTTCGCCAACACCAAAATCACTGAAGCCGAACGGCAATTGGTGAGCGATATGGCGCCCGCTCCGATCCAGACAGGCTACGCCATACACGGGCTTGGTGTCCTCGACGCCTCCGATCAGCCGGTGGTCCAGGACTTCACCGGTTCCATATCGCGCCACGAGACTGTGGCGATCGTCGGCGGCTCCGACTCCGGAGCCGAGCAACTGGTGGCAGCCATCGGCCGGTTGCTGCGCGCCGCCAGCGGCAACATCACGCTGGACGACAAAGACCTGGAGTCACTGCCTGAAGAACAAACCGGCAGGCGCATTGGCTATGCCGACAGCGGCACCTTTTTTGCCGGCGGCTCGATCAAATCGGCGCTGGCGGAAACCCTGCCCTACGATGGCGAACCAGGACCCGTCCTGCTAGGCTCGACGACAGCCTCCGACTACCAGAAGTTCGAAACCGACCTGGCAAAAGCCGCCGCCAATCTGGAAGACGAACCCGGGACCATCGAGCCGCCCGAGTCGTGGCCCGAGGGTGAACTGGCGACCCGAGTCATGCATGTGATGCGCTGTGTCGGGCTCTATGAAGACGTGCTTGAGTACGGCCTGTTACGCAAGATCGACAGCGACGGCCATGAAGAACTCAAGGCCAGCGTCATGGAAGCGCGGCGCCGTTTCGCCGGCGACCAGACAAACAAGCAGATCATCAGCGCCGTCGAGTTCTTCGATCCGGACGCCTACAACAAGCAGCTGACGATCGGCGAGAACATCATCTTCGGGACACCGACGGATCCATCTTTCGAGATCGAAAGCCTGCCGGCGAACAAAATGGTGCGCGATATCCTGAAGGAGGCAGGTCTGATCCCGCCGCTGTTCCATATGGGCCTCGAGATCGCCCGCAACAATGTCGAACTGTTCGGCGATCTTGCCGAAGACAGCATGCTGCTGCAGCGGTCCGGCGGGCCGTCTCCCGAGCGCCTCGCCGTGATGCGCGAGGCGATCGAAAAACTGTCGGGCAAGGATGCCGAGGATGTCGGCCGCAAGGATGTCAAGGCAATGTTGGGGCTCGCGCTCGATTACTGCGAGGCGGAGACGCGTTTCGGTGTGCTGGATCGGGAACTGGAAGACCGGCTGCTCGACATCCGGCGCAAGGTGCGCGCCGCTATCGAAAAATCGGGTGAAAGCACTGTGGCGTTTCACGATCCGGACCGCTTCAACCCGTCGCTGTCGCTGCTCGACAACATCCTGTTCGGGCGGATCGACGCGCGGCGTATCGGGGCGCGGGAGCGTGTGCTCAAGGCCATCAAGACACAGCTGGAAGCAAGCGGCGTCTCGGACGCGCTGTTCCATATCGGCCTGTCCTACGATGTCGGAACCGGCGGCCGCAACTTGACGAACCATCAGGCGCAGAAGCTCAAACTGGCTCGGGCGCTGCTGAAGCAGCCGGATATCGTGATCCTCAACCGGGCGCTGTCGGCGCTTGATCCGGAAGAGAGGATCCCGATCGTCGAAGCGGTTATTGCGTATGGCAAGGATGGCGACAGCCGGGACATGGGTGTGGTTTGCGTGCCGCTCGACACCAAGGATCTGAGCATGTTCGACCGTGTCATCCTCATGGCCAACGGACGGATCACGGCGGAAGGGCCGCCGGACAAAATCGGGGCGCGGCTTGAAACGGATGCCGGTTAGCGGCAGCATGGGGAAGCAGGAGACAATTGATGAGTACGCTGAAAGATGATGTGGCCATGCTGCGCCGGGTTCCGCTGTTCGAGAGCGTCGATCCGACAAAGCTGAAGCTGATCGCCTATACAGCATCGCAACTGGTTTTCGACGACGGCGAAATGGTCTTCGACCAGGGTACGAACGGCACCTCCGCCTACCTGATCGTCGGCGGCGAGGCTGATATTCTGTCGGAAAGCGGCGGCGAGCAGGTCGTCGTCGCGACCCTTGGTTCCAATACATTGTTTGGGGAGATTTCGGCATTTTGCGATGTCCCCCGAACCGCGGCCGTGCGGGCCAAAGGCCAACTGACGGTGCTGGAGCTGAAACGCGAAAACCTGATGGAACTGATCGGTGAGTTTCCGGATGTCGCGGTCGAAGTCATCCGGGAACTGGCGCGGCGTCTGGCCAGGACCACGTCCGAGCTTGCCAACGTTCTGGAGCAGAAGAGAGCCTGAACCGTCAGACGTTTTTGGCCGCCATAATCACCGCGATCATGACCGCGTAAGTCAGCTGGTGCACCAGCTGATCGGCGCCGTGCAGCACCCAGAAATGCCGGGTGTGAACCTCCAACCTGTGGGCCATGTCATAACGGCCCTTGGAATAGTCGGTGGCGTAATGGACCACGAACTCGAAAATCATCAAAAAGCCGATGAGTGCATAAGACAGACCGCATAGCAGAAGCACCGGCAGCGACAGGATCACGTGGATTCCGGCATGGATATAGCCGCCGGAACGATTGAGGTGACATTTTCCGGCAATCATTGCCGGCCATTGCAACGTGTAGTCTGCCACGAAGTGTTTGATCTGCAGGCCGACCAAAGCCCAAAGCAACACATAATCCATGGCCTTCAATAACACCCTTCCCCAGGTCGGTTACGTTTCGCCGGCCAGCATGTAGGTTCGCGTCTTGTCGGTCAAACGAAATCCGACGGAGCCGTTTGGCGCAGGCCGGACGTTAATCTAGAGCAAGTTGCGGCCAGAATGAAGCATTTGACCGCGGCGATTTTGGTCGCTGGCTAGGCGGGTTGCGCGCCGTGGTGCCTCCCCACCACAAGTGCGAGCCAACGACGCCAGGGGGCAAAATCGCCCGGCCCATTCACCGTATGTTTTCAACACGATAGACCTCTCCAGGGTGGCGGGAAATCGGCCCATCGGCTGCGTTGCGCCGCTTGCCCGATGCCCCACATCGCGCTGCGCGACGCGCCTAACCGAGTGGACCGATTTTCCGCCATCAAATGATTCATTCTGGCCGCAACTTGCTCTAGCCAACGGTCCCGCTGCGCCGGCGGCGGATGCGGCCGTCTTCCACCGCGGAGTGGCCGGCCAGGTCGAGAATTTCCTGAAGTGCTGCACCGCGATGAAAATCCGGGTCGGGCGCAGTGCGGCCTTTCATGGCGCCGGCGAACGTCTCATAGATGGTCGGCACCGCTGCAAAGGCAACGTCACGCCAAACCGGATTTTGCAAGTTATCGCCCGCGCACAGGCGCAGGCGCTCAACGTCGCCTTCCAGGCCGACCTCCAAGCCGCCCTTGTCGCCCCAGGCCCGCATCCGCAGGTCATTGATATGGCCCGAGGCAAATCGTGTGGCGTGCACGACACCGAGTGCGGCGTTGTCCAGTTCCAGCTGCATCGTGAAACTGTCATTGGCATCCAGAACATACGGGCCGATCCGGTCATCGGGCGCTTTCGGGAATGTCTTCAGCCGGCACGAAACGCTATCGGCATCGCTGCCGACCACAAAGGTGGCAAGGTCGAGAATATGGATACCGAGATCTCCGAGAACGCCACTGGAGCCGTGTGCCGTCGACAGGCGCCACAACCAGGTCGGCGCCTCGCGCCACTCGCCCCACAGCGGCTGAACCAGCCAGCTTTGCAGATAGGAGGCTTCGAAGTGCCGGACTGTGCCGATGGCGCCTGCGATGATCAGCCGGCGTGCTTCCTGGATGCTGGCAAGGCCCCGGTAGCTCAGATTGACCATGTTGACGACGTCGGCGCGACGCGCGCCGTCGGCCATCGCCGAGGCGTCGGGAAAAGTGTCGGCAAGCGGTTTTTCACAAAGCACGTGCTTGCCAGCCGCGAGCAGCGGCATGGTGGTCGGGTGATGCACGCGATCCGGCGTTACGTTGGAAACGCTGTCGAAGCCGTTCCAATCCAGTGCCGCTTCCAGTGTGTCGAAGCGCTTTGCAATGGCATGCCGGTCACAAAAAGCCCGCAGGCGATCCGCGTCGGTGTCGACGGCGGCGACCGTCTCGATTCCCTCGATGCCGGCAAAGGATTTGGCGTGCTGAGACGCCATTTTGCCCGTGCCCAGGATAAGATGCCTGAGATCGTGTGACGCCATGGGCCCTCCTCACAAATGGCTCGCACGGGGGCTGGTTTAACGAAATCCAGCCTCGCCTTCCCGGTGGATCTTGGCGCCACGTTCCTCGATGCGTTCCAAGGCCTCGGAGACGGCCCGGTTGGGAGCGTCGACGATGCGATCACGGGTGCGCTTTTCCCCGTGTGCCCATTTCGCGGCATTGACAAGCACCTGTTGAACACGGGCGTCGTGATAGGTCGGATAGGTTTCGTGCCCCGGCCTGAAATAGAAGATGTTGCCGGTGCCGCGCCGGTAGGTCAGACCGGAGCGAAACACCTCACCGCCCTGAAACCAGCTGACGAACACGGTTTCCAATGGCTCCGGAACGCCGAACGGCTCTCCGTACATTTCCTCGTTCTCAAGTTCGAAATAATCAGGAAGGCCGGCGGCAATCGGGTGGCCAGGTGCGGTGAGCCAAAGCCGCTCGCGCTCGCCGGCCTCGCGCCAGGTCAGATTGCACGGCGATCCCATCAACCTCATAAAGACCTTGGAAAAATGGGCGGAATGCAGGGCGACGAAACCCATGCCGCGCCAGACCTGCTCGACAACCCGGTCGACGATTCGGTCTTCGACATCTCCATGCGCCGCATGACCCCACCAGAACAGCACGTCCGTGGCGGCAAGCCGCGCCTCGGTCAGCCCATGCTCGGCTTCCTGCAGCGTCGCCGTCTCGGCGACGATCCCGTCGGCGCCATTGAGCCCGGCAGCGATACAGCCATGCATGCCGTCGGGATAGATGGCGCGCACTTCGTCGCTGGTTTGTTCATGGACGTTTTCGCCCCAGACAATTACCCTGGTCGTCATCTGACAAGCCCTCGTGGCCATCAATCGGCCGCTGGTTCGGTTTGACGGAAGGAGACAATCCCGTGCGGAATTGGGAGTTCACAAGAGCACAGTGCAGTGGGCGGCGCAAGACAATTGAATTGCACGACCGGGGCTGACCGCCTGTTGTCTGCCTTGACAAAACCAGCGGCACGCGCGACCGCGTGCCGGATGCATGGGCAGCGGTGAAACCGGCATGGCGCTTCGCGTTCTATTCATCGGTGGGACTGGACCGGGAAGCTCTCGGCGAAGCCTTTCACCTGACGTCCGACCATGCCTTTGGCTGGAACGACATCTACCGTGCAGTGGCTCGGGCGATTGGCGTCCCGGCGCAGCTCGTTCACGTGCCAACCGACAGTCTCGTGCAGTTTCATCGCGACTGGGAAGGGTTTCTTCTCGGCGACAAAGCCTATTCGGTGGTGTTCGACAACAGCAAGATCAAGCGCATTGTCGGTGACTTCCACTGCGAAGGCGATATCAACGCGATCATGCGGTCGCCGCTGCGACATTGGCGGGCCGCCGGAGGCCCGCAGGCCACCAAGCGTTCGACCGAGTTGGATGCCCTATTCGACCGGATCATAACACTCCAGGCGCAAGTTCGCCCTTAGAAGGATGCCTCTAGAAGGAGATGGCTTACCTCGACTGACCGCTCTGCTCCTGCAGCGCCATCAAGTATTCCAGCACCTCCGCCTTCTCGCTTTCGTAGAGCCGAAAAATGGTCATCGGGAAATGGTCGCCGGTCAAGAAGTGCTCGAAATATCCGCGCGTACGACGTGGACGCAGAACGATCTCCTCAAAAGCAGGCGCCATATCCGGATCGGGAGCGTCTGTGGCACGCAGGTGACAGGCCCTGCACCACTGCTCGACGACCGCCTGGCCACGCAGAGCCGCGTCGTCGGCGTGCCCTTGCGGCACCGACAGGGCAACGCTCATCAGCAGGCCAAGCAACATCGGCACCACGCCATGTTTGCGCCAGGCGGTCGGGCAACCAGTCGCTGCTGACGAACCGATCGATCGATACTCCGGTAACAAGCCGTGCTTCCCCCACTGGCGTCAAAGCGCCGGATGATTGCTTCCGTAGCGAATGGCCCCCAGACTAGGCCTCGCGCGGAGACTGCAAATTGATCGCTGTCAAAAGCGGTTTGCCGTCAATCGGTCATGATGACGCAAACACATGGATGCAAATGGATTGGCGAAGATGAATCCACGGGCCAGCACCCAGACTGTTCAATTCGGCAAACCATTGCGGGAGGGCTTCCTGACCGTGCCCGACGGCTGCGCCGCACTTGTGCTGTTTGCCCATGGTAGCGGCTCAAGCCGCTTCAGCAGCCGTAACACCCACGTCGCAAGAGCACTCAACGGCCACGGATTGGCCACCCTCCAATTCGACTTGCTGTCGGAGACGGAAGCGCAAGACCGATCCAATGTGTTCAACATCGAACTGCTGGCTGCACGTGTCGTCGAAGCCATTGAATGGGCACAGAACGATGAACGAACGCGGTCGCTTGCTCTGTGTCTGTTTGGCGCCAGTACCGGCGCAGCGGCGGCGCTGACCGCAGCCGCGCATAAGCCGGACGCGGTGACCGCCATTGTTTCTCGTGGCGGGCGCCCCGATCTCGCAGCCAGCGTTCTGCCGGCCGTGCGCGCGCCGACACTGCTCGTGGTGGGCGCTCATGACACTGCAGTCATCGCGCTCAACGAAAGCGCGTTCAACCGGCTCAAATGTCCAAAATCCCTGGTTCTCGTGCCCCGAGCGACCCATCTTTTCGAAGAAACGGGTGCCCTGGATGCGGTGGTTGAGCATGCCGCCGACTGGTTTGAGCGCTGTCTTCGGGAGACCGTGCAATGAACCGACGGTTTGCCGATCGAACCGAAGCCGGCCGCCTTCTGGCCGCGCGATTGATCGAGAAGGCCTATGAGGATCCGGTGGTGCTCGCCCTGCCACGCGGCGGCGTACCGGTCGCCATCGAAATCGCCCATGCGTTGCATGCGCCGATGGATCTCGTTCTGGTCCGCAAGATCGGCGCGCCAGGTCAGCCGGAGCTGGCCCTCGGCGCCGTGGTTGACGGTCCGTCCCCGCAACTCGTCATCAATGAGGACGTACGCCGTCAGATCGGCGTCGGCGATGAGGAGATCGAAAGGGCAAAGCAAAATCAGCTTGCCGAAATCGACCGTCGACGGGATTTGTACTTGCGGGATCGCGAGCGCATTGCCGTCAAGGGCAGGACGGCCATCGTCGTCGACGATGGTATCGCCACCGGCGCAACGGTCCGCGCTGCCCTGAAAGCCCTGCGCCAGGCCGAGCCTGCCAAACTGGTTCTGGCGGTTCCGGTGGCACCCGTCGAAACGGTTCGGGAGCTGGAGAAGGAGGTGGACGACTGCCTCTGTCTCGATATGCCCGAACCTTTTTGGGCGGTCGGCCTGCATTACCGAAATTTCGATGCGGTTTCGGATACGGAGGTCGCGTCTCTCATGGCGCAAAGCCGCGGTTGACGCACCGGCGTCAGTCCGGTTCCTCCCGCTTGATCGGGGGAAAGTCCTCCGGTGTTATGGTTTCACGTTCGAGCAGCATCGCCGCCCCGGACTCCAGGTCCTTGCGCCGCGCCTGCAGGATGTCCTTTGCCTGCCGGTAGGCCTCATCGATCAATTGCCGTACCGTCAGATCGACCTCACGCGCCGTTGCCTCCGCATAGTCCCTGGGACGGATGTCCATGACATTGTCGCCAAGGTAGCTCGACCGCGGTTCCTCCAACACCGCCTGCCCCAACTCCTGAGACATGCCGAAGCGGGTCACGATCTGCCGTGCCACATCGGTGACTTTGGCAAGGTCGTCCGCGGCGCCGGTGGAGATTTCGCCGAACACCAGTTCCTCGGCAGCACGGCCGGCGAGCAGGACGGTCATCCGGTTTTTCAACTCTTCGGTGGTGATCAGGAAGCGGTCCTCGGTGGGCCTTTGCAACGTGTAGCCCAAAGCGCCGATGGAGCGCGGAATGATCGATACTTTATGGACGGGATCGGTGCCCGGCAGCGATGCGGCAACAAGGGCGTGCCCCATCTCGTGATACGCGACACGCCGGCGCTCTTCGGCGTTGAGCAGACGGCCGGGGCGTTCGGACCCCGCGATAATGCGCTCCACTGCGCTGGTGAAATCCTCCAGCTTGACCGCCTCGCCGCCACGCCGGGTGGCGACGATTGCCGCTTCGTTGACCAGATTGGCCAAGTCTGCGCCGGTGAATCCCGGCGTCAGACCGGCAATCGAATCGACCTCGAGATCGTCAGCCACCTTTATCTTTTTAAGATGAACCCGGAGGATCGCCTCCCGGCCGACCCGATCCGGCCGGTCGACAACGATCTGTCGGTCGAAACGGCCAGCCCGCAGCAGGGCCGGATCGAGAATTTCGGGACGGTTGGTGGCCGCCAGAATGACGATTCCTGAGCGCGGATCGAAACCATCGAGCTCCGCCAGCAACTGGTTGAGTGTCTGTTCCTTTTCGTCATGACCGCCACCGATGTTGCCGAGCGGCGAACGCGCCCGCCCAAGCGCATCCAGTTCATCGATAAAGATAATGCAGGGTGCAGCCTTGCGCGCCTGATCGAAGAGATCGCGAACCCGCGCGGCACCGATGCCGACGAACATTTCGACAAATTCCGAGCCTGAGATGGAAAAGAAGACCACACCTGCCTCGCCCGCCACCGCGCGGGCCAGCAGCGTCTTGCCGGTGCCGGGCGGACCGACAAGCAGCACGCCTTTGGGAATGCGCGCGCCAAGCCGTTCATATTTACCCTTGTCCTTCAGGAAGGAGACGATCTCCTGCAATTCCATCTTGGCCTGATCGACGCCGGCGACGTCGTCGAAATCGACTCCTGTCTCGGTCTCGACGTAGACCTTTGCCTTTGACTGTCCGATGTTCATCAGACCGCCCATACCCTGACGCTCGGCGATACGGCGGAACAGGAAGAACCAAATGCCGAAGAAGAACAGCATCGGCAGGATCCAGGACAACAGATTCGACAGCCAGTTTTCTTCGAGCGCACCGGAATACTCGACGCCCGATGTGTCGAGCAGTTCGACAATGTCGCCTTCGACCCGATTGGTGACGAAAAAGCGTTTGCCGTCCGTGGGCAGTTTGTATTCGCCTCTGACCTGTGTTTCAGACACCGTGACCCGGGCGACATCGCCGCGATCCAGAAGATCGAGGAACTCGCTGTAGGAGATGCGTGCCGTCTCCTGTGCAGCCATCCAGATCTGAAAAGTCAGAAGGGCGACCAGAGCCACCAGGATGTATGCAAGGTTCAATTGCTGCTGTTTATTCATCGGTGAAGCAAGGCCGGTGCTGCCTCTCCTTTTCCGCGAAACACTCGCACGGCTGCCGCCAGACGGCGTTGACCGGGATCAAACCGAACAGGTGCAACTGGCTGTTTGGTCTCAAAAAATTTGATTATCGTGTTGATGTTCTCTATATGTTCGAAGGTGACTACTGTAACGAAAGTTAACACGGTGCATCCGGAGATCCACGACAGGAATGAGCGAAAGCTCCGGCGCTGTCTCATGTGTGGAACAATGTTCGACAGCTTTGGACCGGGCAACCGTGTCTGCAAGAAGTGCAAGGCAACTAAGGTCTGGCGCACCGGGTAACGGTCTCGCCGTAACCGGCAGCGATCCCGATCCACTCGCGTTGTGAGCACAAGGCACCCGGACGACTGCCCGCGGGCGGTTGCCGGACGCTGGTGATTGCGCGTGTGGGATTGACATTGCTCAAATAGGGTCAACTCTTACACTGCATAGTGTCATGATAAACTGCGAGGGGGCTGCCGTGCCTGAATTGAAACCCCTTGATGCGAGGATCCTGCGGCGGAGTTGCGATCCGTCAGGGCTCGGTTTTCAGACAACGGCCGATGTGGACCCGGCAGATCGCCTGACGGGGCAGGAACGGGCGCGCGACGCCATGCGTTTCGCCGTGGCTATGCAACGGTCCGGCTACAATCTGTTCGTGATTGGCGACCGCGGATTGGGCCACCAGGCCACGGTCACCCAGTTCCTGAAGGATGCGGCGGCGGAACGATCGCCACCCGACGAATGGGTCTATATCAACAACTTCCAGCAGAGCCGCAATCCCAAGGCGTTGCGTATGAAGCCCGGAACGGCGAACGGGTTCCGCAAGGCCATGGACGAGCTGATCGACGATCTCAAGACAGCCCTGCCGGGGCTGTTTGAATCGGAGGATTACCGGAACCGCCTGCGCGCCATCGACGAAGACGCCAAGGAGCAGCAGGAGCAGGCTTTCGAAACGTTGCGCAAGCACGCCGAGGCCGAAGACATCGCGATCATGCGCACGCCGATGGGGTTTGCACTGGCGCCGACCCGCGACGGGAACGTGATTCAGCCCGAGGTCTTCAACGCCATGCATGAGGCCGATCGCAAACGCATCGAAGGCGTGATCGCTGAGTTGCAGAAGGAACTGGAAGCGGTTCTGCGCGAGATACCGGCCATCGACAAAGAGCGACGGGATCGTATTCGCAAAATCAATGAGGACATGGCTTCGGCGGTCATTGGCGCCTCCGTTGCTGCCGTTCGTGAGCGGTTCACGGATGTTCCGGTCATTCTCGACCATCTCAAGGAGATGGAGGCCGATCTGGTTGAGAACTTCGGTCTTTTCCTGCAGGACGCATCGGCGCAGGGGTCCGGCACACCACAAACGCGGGCTGCCGCCGTGCCGCTGGAACGGCGGTTCCGGCGCTATAGCGTCAACGTGCTGGTCAGCGACCAGGCATTGCAGGGCGCCCCGGTGGTCGTCGAAGATCACCCAACGCTCGGCAATCTTGTCGGCCATATCGAATACATGTCGGAACTGGGTGCGCTGGTCACCGACTTCACGCTGATCAAGCCGGGCGCGCTGCACCGGGCCAATGGCGGCTGCATCGTGCTGGATGCCCGTAAGCTGTTGACCGAGGCTTTTGCCTGGGAGGCATTGAAGCGGACGTTGCGCGGCAACTCGATCCGAATCGAATCCGCTGCAGCGCAGCTCGGGCTGGCCACCACCGTCACCCTCGAGCCCGAACCTATTCCACTGGACGTAAAGGTCGTGTTGGTGGGCGAGCGTCGCCTTTATGATGTTCTGGTGCATCTCGATCCCGATTTCAGCGAACTGTTCAAGGTCGAGGCGGACTTCGAGGACCGGTGGATCCGTAACTCGGAAAACGAGAAGCTGTCCGCACGGCTGTTCTCAACCATCATCGCGGACGAGGAGTTGCAGCCGCTGGACGCCGGCGGCGCAGCACTGCTGATCGATGAGGCGGCGCGCTTCGCCGACGACTCTGAACGTCTGTCGCTGCGGCTTGGCTATCTGACGGATGTGCTGCGGGAAGCCGATCACTACGCCGCCGAAGCCAAGCGGACGACGATCGGTGCGGCCGATATCACCGTCGCTCTGGAGAGCCGTATCCGCCGTCGGGACCGGATCCGCACGCGAGTCTACGAATCGATTGAGCGAGAGACGGTTCTCATCGACACCGATGGGCTCGCGGTCGGCCAGATCAACGGTCTGTCGGTTATCGGTATCGGCGATTTCATGTTCGGAAAGCCGTCACGCATCACTGCACGCGTGCGCATGGGCACCGGCAAACTGATCGACATCGAACGCGAAGTCGAACTCGGTGGTCCGCTGCATTCGAAAGGGGTGATGATCCTCGCAGGCTACCTGCAATCCAACTATGCGCTGGACAGCCCCGTTTCGCTATGGGCCAGCCTGGTGTTCGAGCAATCCTATGGCGGAGTCGACGGCGACAGTGCTTCATCGGCAGAGCTCTATGCGCTCCTGTCGGCATTGTCCGGAATTCCGATCCGCCAGGATCTGGCGGTGACGGGCTCCGTCAACCAGCGCGGCGACGTGCAGGCCATCGGCGGCGTCAACGAAAAAATCGAAGGCTTCTTCGACATTTGCAAAAGCCGCGGGCTGACCGGTGATCAAGGCGTGCTCATCCCGGAATCCAACATCAAGCATCTGATGCTGCGACAAGACGTCGTCGATGCCGCAGATGCAGGGCAATTCAATATCTATGCAGTGCGGTCGATCGATCAGGGTATTGCGGTCCTCACCAGCCATCAGGCGGGCGAACGGAACACCGAGGGACAGTTCCCCGCGGACTCGATCAACGGACTCGTTGACGCCAAGTTGCGAGCCTATGCCGAAGCACGGCACGCTTTCGCGAGCCGCGACGACAATGACGGGAAACAGCCATCATGATCCTAAAAGCCTCTCCATTGCACGCAGGAGCGAAGGGATGACATCGCGCTTCAGGATCCTTGCCGGCTTCGGTTCCGTCGCCGATGAGGGACCGACCATCGATACTGCCATGGCCCTGGCGCGCGCGCTTGAAGCTGACGTCGCCGGATATTTCGTGGAAGATGCGGACCTGTTGAATCTGGCCGCCCTGCCCTTCGCAAAAGTGATGCGTCCGTCAGACCGGTCGATCTACGACGTCGAGCTGTCGCATATGGAACGGGCCATATCCCGCGCTGCAACCAACTGGAAGCGGGCGCTCAACGCGAGCGCCGGTCGCGCGCGCATCCGGTGCTCCTACAAGACCATTCGCGGTACCTATTCCACCGAGATCGAACGCGCCTGTGCGTCGACCGATTTCGTTGTCGTCAACCCGACCAACATTCCACATCGCAATCCCGGGTCGGTGTCCGGGTTGCTGAAGCGGTTCGAGCGGGCGGCCGGCACGGTGCTTCTGCCGGAGCATCGGCGGCCCGCCCGTCAGGGTCCGCTGGTGTTGATCGCAACCGGTGATGCAAACGAACACGATCTGTTCGAATTGGCGGAACGCATTTCCAGGACCACCGGAGCGCGGATCGAAATCCTGGCGACCGGCACGGGGGAGAAACACATCGAACAGGTGCGATCCATGGCACAGGACGTGTTTGGCGACGCAGCCGATATCCGGCAGGCACCGGCGCTACCGGCCATCGCAGTGGCCCATCTGATCGCCGATCTTGAACCCTCATTCATCATGATGCGGCACAGCGCGCTTGAGCCGTCGATGATCGAAGCGGTTCTTCAGGCCGGCCGCGCGCCACTTCTGCTGGCACGCGGCAGTTCCTGAACCGATTTTGCCCGCTATCGGCTGCCCGAAGCCGACTTGATTTCGAGCTGACGCGAGGAAACGGCCATGGCGAATAATCAATCAACCATGAGAGCCATGGTCCTCGACCGCCCCGGCACGGAACTCAAGCTGCGCGAGCTGCCGGTTCCACAACCGGGGGCGCGCCAGGTGCTTGTTAAGGTCCTGGCCTGCGGGGTGTGCCGGACCGACCTGCATGTGGTCGACGGCGATCTCGAGCATCCGAAACGGCCTATCATACCAGGTCATGAGATTGTCGGTCGTGTGGTCGCCACCGGTCGCGACGTCAAAGACATGGCGATTGGCACACGTGTCGGAATCCCATGGCTCGGTTACAGCTGCGACACATGCCGCTACTGCCGCTCCGGTCACGAAAATCTGTGCGACGCCCCTGGTTTCACGGGCTACCAGATTGACGGTGGCTATGCTGACTACACGGTCGCCGATGCCCGCTATTGCTTTGCGCTGCCGGAACAGGGCGATTCGGTCGCACAGGCGCCGCTGATGTGCGCCGGTCTAATCGGCTACCGCTCTTACCGCATGGCCGGTGAGGCGGAAAAGCTTGGCCTCTATGGATTTGGCGCGGCGGCGCACATACTGGCGCAACTGGCCCGCCAGCAGGGTCGCACCGTCTACGCCTTCTCACGTCCAGGCGACCACCAGGCGCAGGAATTCGCGCTGCAACTGGGGGCCGCCTGGGCGGGCGGATCGCATGAGCCCCCACCGGAGCCGCTCGATGCCGCCATCCTGTTTGCGCCGGTCGGGGATCTCGTACCGACGGCGCTCAGAGCGGTCAGGAAGGGCGGCACGGTTGTGTGCGCAGGCATCCACATGAGCGATATCCCGAGCTTTCCCTATGCGATCCTGTGGGAAGAACGCAGCATCAGGTCGGTGGCTAACCTGACACGCCAGGACGGACGCGAGTTCCTCGACCTGACCGCCACGGTCCCGATCCGGACTGAGGTCCATCCCTACCCGCTCGAGCAGGCCAACCGGGCACTGTCCGACCTCAGAGCCGGAACTCTCACTGGTGCGGCGGTCCTGGTTCCGGACCTACCAACCCGATCGGCACCATAGTCTGATTAGGACAAAATTGACTCGCGGTACTCCGATGGCGTTTGTCCGGACCAACGCTTGAACGCGCGCCGGAACGCCCGGTCATCGGAATAGCCAAGGACATGGGCAATCATGTCCGTGCTGAGGCTCGTATCGCTCAAAAGCTGGCGGGCGTTCTGGGCTCGCGCCTCGTCAATCAGTTGCCGAACTTCCACGCCATGCTCCCGGGTCAATCGTTGCAGTGTACGCAAGCTCATATTCATGCGCTTTGCAATCGACGCCGCACTATAGTCGCCGCTTTCGGCGTTTTTCGAAACCGCTGCGTAAACCCGTTGCAAAACCTCCGGCATCGTCGCATCGGCCAGTTTGCGGCGGGTTTGCTCGAGGTGTTGATGGACATAACTGAACAGCATGGCGTTGGCATGGGGGACCGGCCTGTCGAACAAATGGCGAGAGAAAACAGCACGATTGATACCCTGTTCGAAACGGACATCAGCGTCGAAGAACGCCTCGTAGACATCAATCGGCCCGAACGGATTGTGTGAGAAGTCGATGCGAATGATGGCACCCGTCAATCCACCGATTTCTACGATGACCCGCCGGCCAAGAGCATAGGCCAGCTCGATCGCGGCGCCTTCGTCCACGACAAGCATCGGGTGATCGGTGACGACCTCGATTTCATCGGCTCGCTCAATGACCGTGATCTCAAGCCCATCGGAAAGAACCGGTCCATTGCGTTGCAGCAGATCGAGGGCGGCACGCATGGTCGGCGCATATCCCAAACCTTGTGCCATTATACCCATGATTGAAAACGGTGTTGCCTTGGCCATTTCGATCGACAGCACCTCGCCGGGATAAGTCGTTGTCAGCAAACGCCAGATTTTCGGGATGATGCCCTGTGCCAGGCGGGCGTTCGGATCAAGAAGATCGACCTGGGTAAGACCGGTTTCCGCCGTAATGCGTTCGGCCGGTATGCCACGCGCAATGGCGAACATCATCGTAGCGGTCGCGACACTCCCCAGTGTTTTCGGCTGCAGGGGAGTGTCGTGTTTTGTCCTGTTTTTTTCGTGCATTGTCCTCGTACGCATTGTTTTCCCAATTTATTTCTCAAATAAGTTCACGCTGTCGGAACAGCCGTCCGCAATAAGGAATCGGGTGAACGTCGACCAGAGTGTTTCATGTTCGACGGATTTTCCACCCCAGATGGTGGGGGCTTCGGCGAGGGGCCGCGGGATTGCGAGACACTACGGCTGCTGTAGGTCGCCCTACACGGCCATCGGGCTTCGGGCGTGGTGCCGGTCAGGTTGCGCAGGGGGATCACAATGCCGCCCCCGGACAGATTTCTCTGTGCAACGGTGGGGCCGATTCGCAGAATGAGCTGTATCCGTATAGGTTGCAGCGAGCGCCACGCTCGAAACCGGCGAATGCGACGCGTTTCGCGTCCCTCCGAGTGTCCAGGATTGAGACCCGGGTGGATTGGACCGGACTATTGTGGCCGCGGTAACACGACTTGTACCGCCGACTGATGCCCTTCCGGATTCACCAGGGTGGCGGTTCCGCCATGGGCTTCCGCAATCTGCCGGACCAAGGGAAGGCCAAGTCCATACCCCTTGACATTCTGTTTGCCGGAGCCGCGGTAGAAGGGCTGAAACACTTTTTCGCGTTCAGACGCCCGAATGCCGGCGCCGCTGTCGCGGACGATGAGCGTCACGGCGTCTGCCGTATTGCCAAGCTCGACCGTCACCGGCGGTTTTCCGTGCTTCTGTGCGTTTTCCAAAAGATTGCGCAAAAGCCGGTGCAACAGCAGCGGATCGCCGCGAATCTCCGGCGCCGTGCCACTGACCGAGCAACCGTCGTAGCGGGCGCACTCTTCAGCTGCCAGTGCCACCAGATCGACGTTCTGCTCGCTTTCAAGGCGCGTGTCGTCGTCGAGCCGGCTCATCAGCAGGATCTCGTCGATCAGCGCGTCCAGTTCGGCGATGTCCTGACGCAGCGCGGCGCGGCGTTCCGGGTTGTCGCGGCCCTCGGTCATTTCGAGACCCAGCCGGATGCGTGACAGCGGCGTACGCAATTCATGCGACGCATTGGCAAGGAGAAGACGGTGGGCGCCAACCAGCCGTTCAATCTTCTCGGCTGCCTCGTTGAAGCTTACGGCAAGCTGGGCAACCTCGTCGTGGCCACGCACTGCGACACGGGCGCGTAGGTCGCCAGCGCCGATGCTCTCGACCCCGCGCTGCAGATCTTCCAGGCGGCGGGTCAACTGACGGACCAGCGGAAATGCGGCCAGACCGACGCACAGGGCCGCTAGCCCGAGCATGAACACCAGCCCGAGCAGGGGTCGAAATTCGGAATCCCGTTCCGGATCGATGACCAGCCAGCGGCCGTCCGGCAGGGTGAGCGAAAGCACCGGACCACCCTGGCCGCGGTACCAGGCGCTTTCACCGAGTTTGCGGCGAGGCGGCAGGGTCGGATTACCAAAACCAGCGATGAGATCGCCGGAAGCGTCATAAAGGCTGATTTCCACGTCCAGATCGCGGCCCAGCCGCGACAGGAACCGCCGCTGCTCCGCTGCCGATGCGTCTTCTGGAGGCAGAACCAGTGCGGCGAGCAGTTCGGCCCTGTCAAGCATGGTGCTCTCGGCGCTATCGCGATCGAAAACTGCCCACAGGATAACCCCCAGCACGATCATCAGCACCAGGCTGGCGATCAGGGTCAGATAGATCTTGAGGTAAAGGCGGCGCCTCAGCATGCGATCAGGTCAATCCTGCGAACGGGCAAAAACATAACCGGCGCCGCGCACTGTGATCAGACGGCGCGGCCGGTTCGGATCCTGCTCGATTTCGGCGCGAATCCGCGAGACATGCACGTCAATCGACCGGTCGAATGCGGCCAGGTTCTCACCCTTCAACGCGTTCATGATCGTGTCGCGGCTCAACACCCGACCGGCACGTTGCGCGAGAATCTCAAGCAGCTTGAACTGGTGGGCCGTAAGGGCGCACACGCGGCCGTCAAGGCGCGCCTCCATGGCGTGAGAATCGATTTCCAGACTGCCGAACCGCATGACGCCGGATGGATCGTCGTCGCGGCCGCGCCGCAGTATGGCACGCAGGCGGGCCAGCAACTCACGCGGTTCGAAGGGCTTCGGCAGATAGTCGTCGGCGCCGAGTTCGAGACCGACGATCCGGTCGAGCGGTTCGCCCTTGGCGGTGAGCATCATGATCGGCGTGCGTGCGTGCTGACGCAGAGCACGGCAGACGTCCAGCCCATCCATGTCCGGCAACATGAGATCGAGAAGCACGGCGTCGAACTGGCCGCTCCTGTGCAGGTCCAGCCCCTGCTGTCCGGCTTCCGCGATGGTCACCTCAAAATCGGACTCGCCGAGATAGTCGCGGACCATCTCGGCAAGTCGTCTGTCGTCTTCTATCAGCAGAACGCGGTGAGTCATCGGATGAGCATGCCGTCTCGGTCCGCATATCTGCGGGTGGATTAGTGACGCCACCGGCCGCGTATCGACCGGAGATCTTCAACGCGTTCCTGGACATGTTCACGCTGCTCGGCGGTGAGCACCATCGACACGTCGGTGACGGCCGTGACCCATTCTTTGCTAATCTCGTCGATTTCCGCAAGTTTTTCAGCGCGCAGCGCCTCAATGGCGGTGCGATCGACTGTTGGCGCGGTCAGCAGATCGAAAAACTCCATCCCGGTGCCGCGCATTTCACCGCGCAATGCCTGCATGTTGATGGCGACCGGCGTGAGAATACCGATGATCTGGGATTGCTGATCGGGAGTCGCGTCGATCTCGATCGCCGCATGGCGGACGAGACGGGTGATGCGTTCTTCGATCTCGGCATTGCTCAAATCGGACCAGCTGCTGCGTCGGTGGCTGCGCCAGCCGGCAAGCTGCAGGGCCCCGCCGCCGCCGTTGCTGATGTCCTCGCTCGTGTAGAGTTTGAAATGCTCGTAGGTTTTGCTCTGCGCAAAGGCTTGAACGGCAAAGGCACTGCCGGCGATGATGCCGACACCGACCACGAGGGCGACAAGCCGGCGATTGCCGCTGCTCAGCCAATCCGATGGTTGCTTCTGCTGGTTGTTCGTCACGGTGCTTCTCCTTCACAGTGGTGGCGGCAAATCCGCTCTGATCAAAACGTAGTGACGCGGCGTTTCATTGGTTTTTCGGGGACGTAAAGAAAGGTAAAGCCGCAATCGCGGCGCCGATCATCGGCCGGATTCTACTGCCAAACCCGCCGGTTTCTCCGTTGCTCCTGCTGCATGGCCATGAACCGCTGCATTTGTTCCGGTGTCAAAACGGCAGCCATCCGCTGCTCCATCGTCGCGACATTGGCCTGCATCTCAGAACGAATGGCTCGCATCTTGAACAAGGGCGGGCGCCCTTGCGAGGGGTCGATCCCGTGTCGTTCCATCATCGCGTCCATGGAATCCCTGAACTCGCCGATGATCTGGACAACCGCCGCCTGCTGTTCGGAGTCCAGTTGCAATTCGATGATCATGTCCTGGACTTGCGGCGCTTCGCCGGGACGGGTCTGCGCGTGGACGAGCGTTGCAAGCAGCGTGAAGGTGACAAGTAGAAAGCCGGTATAGATTGCACTGCGTGGTCTGATACGAAGCTGTTTCATGGTTGACCTCCTGTCGAGCAAAGAGCGCGGAACGCGCCCGCCAGGCATCCAGTATCGGTCGTTGCCGTTTCGGTCTTTTTTCCCTTATGTAAAGTTGTGTAAAGCGCCAGGTGCTCGCATCAGCGCGCCTATTATCGGACGCTCGCTCACCGCATTACCTCGTCGACGGCGAGCGGGCGCGTACCGATTCTCGCCGCAGCGGCGCCGTCGAAAGAGGTCAATCGGAGGCCGTGTTTGCCGCACCGGTGATTGACCTGCAGCGCTACGACTGAAATCTCAGAGCTGCCCCGCCGTCCTAAGCCTTTGCACCAGATCCATGTTTCTGTTCAGGTATTTCAGGTTTTTCCGGTAGTTGACGAGGGCGCCGCCAACAAGATGCGATGACCCGTCATCTTCGGTGTGTGGCATCAGGAGGGTTTTGATCGCCAATGCATACCCCCACTCGTTTTGTGTCAGATAGCCGGAGCGACTGATCGACCACCCTTGCGTTCCGGTTGCCTCGTCGCGGTATTGATTGTGCACCAGGGCATTGTTGGCGCCAAAAATGCCAAAGCCGAAGAATACCATTGCCAAATCGGTGGCAAATTCTTCCATATCGCTGCCGCCCGGCGGTTCCTCCGGAATAGCCAGAAGAATCGGATGACAGATCTCATGGGCCAGTGTGGAGATCAGCTGCTCAAGGTTTTTCAGGGTTTTCGGATTGACCGTGACAAGATGCCTGTTCCGGTCCGGCTGGTAGGTCCCGAGCGGGCCTTGCGGTGCATTTTGGACGACACCCAGCGGTGCGATGTTCGGGTCGACGTCGGCATCCTGGACCTCGATGTCAAATGCCTTTGGGTTGACGCCAAAGCACCGAGCGACCTGTGCAAAAACGGCTTCGACATGCGCCATGCCTTCCAGACCCGATGGCGGGAAATCGGTCCGTGACGGAGCTTTTGTCGGATATCGGGACAGACCCTCGATACCGCCAAGATGCTCAAGAAGCCAAATCCATGTCTCAAGTTGCCACTCCTCATCGTCTTTCCCGATGGTCGGTCTCGCACGAAAAAACGGTGTCAATGGCGACTCCAGAGCAACGTGGGTCCAAACGGCAAAAAGGGCATATAGACGTTGTTCAACCACCGATGGCGCAACGATTCAATCATGACGACGAAAGCAACCGTTCACACCTCGCCCAAAAAAGCCAGTAGCACTCACGGGGTATTAGTGCTAACATATTGTTATCGTTTGTGATTCATCGATACCTTATTTTGACAAATCGCTTCGATCTGGCATCATTGAGGAGACAGCAACCGCCAAAGAGGGTCGTATGAGGACGAAGGAAATCGAGTTGATGCTGGCTGGGCATGGCCTGACGACGGCACAGATATACTACCGTATGCCGGATTTTCAGGACGTGCTGCAAACCTATATCTGGCAGGAATACGACCTGGCGCCGGATTTTCCCAGACTGTTCGGATTTCTGGAGTTCTGGCAGGAAAAACTCGATGGACCGATCCATTCGGTGGCCTACACCCATCAGCATCTCATCAAACCTGGCGAATGGCGCCGAATCAACGGTGAGTTTCTGATCAACTGAGCCATCGAGATGGCAGCGGCTCTGCCGGTGCCCGACTTTCCGGAGATCTGACCCATGGCGCACCCTGACACCGCCGGGATCAAGATACCCCCGCCGCTGGTGTTTCTGGTGGCGTCGCTGATCGGCCTCTGGTGGGATTCGCCGTGGTTTGCCGGCCGTGCCACCGGAACTCTTGCGTTGATGGCAGGTGGCGTGGTGGCGCTCACCGGTATAGCGCTGGCGATCTCAGCAACCATCGGTCATCGACGGGCTGGCACGTCGGTCGAGCCGTGGCACCCGACGACCGCACTTGTCACCGGCGGGATCTATCGGTTTACGCGCAACCCGATCTATCTCGGCATGGCGGTGGCGCAGTTGGGACTGGCGATCTGCGGCGCCAGCCTTGGCGCAGCCATCATGATCATTCCGGCCGTCATCGTTATTCAAACCCAGGTGATTGTCCGCGAGGAACGGTATCTGGAGCGAAAGTTCGGGCAGGACTACATCGATTACAAGGCGCGGGTACGCCGCTGGATTTGATCGTAGAAGTTAAAGCGTCTCTTGCAGCCTTTTTTCCAGCTGATTGAGTTTCTTTGCAGATTGGGAAAGACTAACCTCAAGCTTCCGCATCTCGGTCAGGATCGCGCGAACATTGTCGGCACTGAGGGCGCCTGCTGATCTGCCAGCGCCTTCCAGTTTGACATCGCCAGCTCCGCTCATCAGCCAGCGCAACGAAACATTGAGAATCGCCGCCAACATCTGGATCTTGTTGGAGCGTGGTTTGGATGTGCCGGCCTCCCAACCGGCGACGGTTTTGGACGTCAGTCCGAGCTTCGCAGCCAGTTCGGCACGATCCATACCCTGGGCTTCGCGCGCCGCCGCGACACGCCCTCCAAAAGTGCGATGCTTATCCGTCGACGCGTGATTGCTTGTGCCGTTCATTCCGTCGGTTCCTCGTGCTCGTTACGATTATCGATGTCATCCAACCGGCCGGCTGTTGCCCGGCACGCACCGCCCACGGTGCGTCGGATCAAAGCGGTTGCCTGTCTGCTGTGTGGTCATGTTCTAGCGGAAGCGGCGCGTATGACAACCGCAGCTTGCCGGATTCTGCCGATTCTGCGCCAAAAAGGAACCGGCGAACCCGCGGGGCCCGCCGGTATAGGACTAGGAACAGACAATCAAACCGGGTCTCATATTGCCCTAGGCCGGTTCCAGCACCGCGACACCGAAATGCGATTGAGCATCGGTCCACAGCTCGGATACCCGCCACCCGCCCCTGGCGCACAGTGCCTGGAACTGCTCCGGCGTGTATTTGTGCGAGTTTTCGGTGTGAATGGTCTCACCTTCGGCAAACCGAATCGTTTCTCCGGCGACGGTCACCGTCTGGTTTTCGCGGCTCACGAGGTGCATTTCGATTCGGCTGTCCGTCTCGTTCCAGCGGGCCTTGTGGCGAAATGCCGCCGGATCGAAGTCCGCGCCGAGTTCGCGGTTGATGCGCTCCAGCAGGTTGATGTTGAAAGCTGCGGTGACACCCTCGCTGTCATCGTACGCACGCAACAACGTTTGCCGGTCCTTGACCAGGTCAATGCCAATGACGAAGGCGGCCACGTCGGTCAGCGCCCGCAACCGGCGTAACAGTCCAACACCGGCTTCGACTTCGAAATTGCCGAGTGTAGAACCCGGAAAGAACAGCACTTTGGAGGCATCCGCGTAACCTTCGGGCAAAGCAATGTCGTCAGCGAAGTCGGCGACAACCGGCTGCACGTCCAATGTCCGGTACTCGCTTGCAAGCTGCTTTGCGGCCCCGTTCAGATGCTCGGCCGATATGTCGACCGGAACATAGGCGGCGAGTTGCGGGAGCGCATCAAGCAGCAGCCGTGTCTTGATGCTGGAGCCGCTGCCCAACTCGATCAGTGCCGCGCCATCCGGCACGCGGGTGGCCACATCGGCAGCGCGGGCTTTTAGAATTCCGGTTTCGGTTCGCGTCGGGTAGTACTCGTCAAGCGCCGTGATGCGATCGAACAACTGGGAGCCCTTGGCGTCATAAAGCCATTTGCTTTCGATGGTCTTTTGCTCACGCTTCAGGCCGACCAGGATCGACCCGGCGAAACCACCGCTCTTTGCTGTTGCTGTGTGCGGTATCCCTCTGGTGGGCTTCAGCTCCGCGTCGTCGGCCAATCGCAGTCCCAGCATCTGCCAGCGCTGATGCGGGTAGAAGAACGTCCGGTAAGAGGGGCGCATCTGAGCGATCGGCGTGGCGCAGGATCCGCCGCGCAGGACGAACTGGTTGCACATGAACTTGCCGTTGTATTCACCGATCGCGCCCTGCGGCGGGCGGAAGCCGGGGTACGGGGTGAACGGGCTGCTGGTCCATTCCCACACGTCACCCCAGAACTGTTCGTCGGTTTCGGTATCGGTCCGGCGCGATCTGATTTCCGCCGGCATCGGCCGGTAATTGGCGCTCTCCAGGAAGTTGCCGCGAATCGGCCGGTCCCGGGCTACCACCTCCCACTCAGCCTCCTTCGGCAAACGCTTGCCGGCCCAGCGTGCATAGGCGTCGGCTTCGTAATAGCTGACATGGACGACCGGCGCGTCGAGATTGACGGGTTGCGGGCCGCGCAGTGAGAAGGTCCACCAACCGTCATCCTGATGCCACCAGTAAAGCGGCGCATCCCAGCCTTCTCTCTGGCAGCGGGCCCAACCATCCGACAGCCAAAGCGTCGCTGTTCGATAGCCGCCATCCTGCATGAAGTCGATCCAGTCGCGGTTCGTCACGGGTCGATCGGCAATCCGAAACGGATCCAACCATTGCCGGTGACGCGGTCCTTCGCAGTCATAGGCAAAGCTGTCGCCGGCATGGCCAATGTCTAACAGCCCACCGGGGTGGTCGATCCAACCCAGAGGGCGCTCTGTCGAAAGCTTGATCGGTTCCGGTGCCCGGTACGCCGGCAGCAGCGGATTGTGTGACAGAGCGTGCAGAAGATCGGTCACCAGCAGCTCTTGGTGCTGCATTTCGTGGTGACATCCCAGTTCGGTCAGCGTGAATATGTCGGCGCTGTCGGCGCGTTCTTCGGTGAGCAGCGCCCGCATCGCCTCATCGACATGCCGGCGATAGGCGAATACCTCTTCGATATGCGGCCGCGACAGCATGCCGCGCTTTGAACGCATATGACGCGGCCCGGCCTGCACGTAGTAGGAATTGAACAAAAAAGCGAAGCGGTCGTCGGGCGACGTATAGTCCGACAATTGCGGTTTCAGAATAAACTCTTCGAAAAACCAACTCGTGTGCGCCAGATGCCACTTGGCAGGGCTGGCGTCTTCCATGGACTGCAGCGTCATGTCTTCGGGATTCAACCCATCGACGAGTGCTTCGCTGCGGGCCCGGACAATGTCGTAGAAGGAGGCCCCGTGCTTATTCGAGGGCGCTGTACTGTATTTCGGTCTCACGATCTCAATTCCTTAGGATATGGAAGGGCTGAAAGGCTGCTTTTGTGCTGAGCACTCTCCTTTTCGTTGCCTTTTCAAGGATTTGCGAAGGTTTCCCGACCGGTGCGACGGGGCGGTTGGCCCCTGCCGTACCCTTTGACATAAGTCGTGCAGGCTGGGATGCCAGCCCCAGCCGATCACACTTGCCTACCATTCAAGATGCGGCGTTACCCGTAAAGGTTACATTGGCCTGGCTCCTGACACCGGATGTCAGGAGCCGGATTGATCGATGCGGCGCAACCAGTCGACAAGACCCTGCCCGATCAGGTGCGGATGGTCCTCCTGCACAAAATGGGTCCCGGCGCCCAGAAAGCGCACCTCCAGATTGGGCACATTAACCGTGAGGTAGTCGACCACCGGCTTTGGCGCCAGCGCACCGGGTTCGGCATAAAACATCAGTTTCGGCAATGGGCTGGCGAGCAGCCATTCGCCGTTTTTGACGACTTCGGTCTCGGCAAAAGCCGGAACGCCGCCGATGGGGATTTCACGCGGCCACTGCAGCGTCGGAAGACGGCTTTGCGGGGTCGGATAGGGGGCACGGTAGGCCGCCATTTCGGCGTCGGTGAGGGGTCGTGCCACGCCCATGCGCGGCAGGATCGTTCCAACGAAAAAATTCCCCTCCAGCACCATCTTTTCGCCGACGCCGGGCGTTCTCAAGTCGCGAAACAGGGGACCCATCTGCGGTCCCATGGCCTCGTAGCTTGGCATCGGCAGCGCCGGCGGAACGATCGCCTCCATGAACGCTACGGCCGCCACCTGGTCCGGATTAAGCCTGGCATGGCGCATGCCGATGACCGAACCCCAGTCATGGATGACGAGAACGGTATCGTTGAGATCGAGCGCATCGATGAAGCCGTCCATGTACGCCAGATGGTCCTGCAGCGTGTACCCGATGTCGGGTTTGCCACTGTCGCCCATGCCGATCAGGTCCGGAGCCACTGCGCGATAGCCGGCGTCCACCACATACGGGATGATGTTGCGCCAGAGGTAAGAGGAGGTCGGATTGCCATGCAGGAACAATACCGGCTGACCCGCTCCCTCATCCACATAGGCGATGGACGACTCCCCTATTTCGATCGATCTCTTGGTAAACGGAAACGCCGCTGAAATCGGCAGTCCGTAGGGCGTTGGCTCGACAGTCTGCGCAGCGGCGACGCCGGTCGTCATCGCTGCGGCCAAGCCAGCGGTACCCGCCGCCAGGGCGGCGCGGCGTGACATCTCAATCGTATCGGACATATCTACCTCCAGGTTCGAACGCGCCCCGCGCGCCAATCTGTGAGGTAGGCAGCCTGCGGATGGAACGGAACAAGCGATTTCGCGCCGCCGCGGTGCGCGAACGATCCGCTCCACCGATTTCACTCGGTCAAACCCTGTCAGAGCAACGGGCGCCCATCGTCGCCGATGTCGATCGGCGGCGGATACCAGCCGAAGGCATTGTAGACCCGATACTGCAACATCCCGAGAATCTCATGCAGGACCGCATCGGCCAGCGTCATGTTCCCGGCAACCGGCAACCAGCCCGGATCGGTCTCGAGCATGAAGGCGGGTACCGGTCGGGTACTCAAACCGAAATGGCGAAAAAACAGCAAGCTGCGCCGCATATGGTAGCCGGAGGTCACCAGGAAGATTCGGTCGAATTTCCGCTCCGTCAGCAGATCCCGTGACAGGCGCGCGTTCTCGAACGTATTGCGGCTTTTAGTGTCACGCAGGATGTCATCCGATGGCACACCGAGTGCCTGCAGTGTTTCAGCGAACACATCGGCTTCCGCAACGCCCTTGCCTCGCGGATCGCCGCCGCTCACCACGATGTTGCAGTCATGGCCAGCGGCCTTGCAGTCGCGCCAGATGGCGACCGCCGTGTCGATGCGACCGGAGCCGGTAGCGGTTGGGTTGGTCTCGGTGCCGATCTGGACCGTACCCGAACCCAGTACCACTATCGCGTTGGAGTCCGACCATTCCGGCGGCGGCAAATCGAGGAACGGTTGCTGAAGTTCACTGAGCAGACGCTGCGGAACGGGCGATGTACCGCTCATCCACAGAACCAGCAGCATCGTAAGGATGACGACAATTGAAAATCCACGACGGTTGGCGAGCAGAAGCAGGATCGCCACAACCAGGAGCACAAAGGAGGCAGGCAGAATCATCGGTTCGCTCAGCTGTTATTGGGGTTGCCGTCTTGTGGCAGTGCAGTCTGGGGTCTGTTGAGTATCAGTCTTTCGGTGTCGGTTTAACGAGATTTACCCGCTGACGTTTCCCGAGTAGGCAGGACATGCAGCGCATATTCAACGACGAAGCAAGCGTCAGTGGGCAAATCTGGTCAAATCTCTTTGGGACGCAGCCCATTTCGCCGCTGGACGTCGTTGCGAAACGCTGGAAGTGGCTCACACGACGGCGCGTTCCGCGCCCAGCCAGCAGCAAAATGGGCTGCGCCGACGCCACAAAACTGATACTCAACGGACCCTAGGCAAGTCCAGCCATCACATCCTCGTGTACAGCAATCCCAGCGATGAGCTGGACCGTAAATGCGAGCGACATACGAAGGCCTGACGCATGACCAAGTTGGACACGATCCCCGTCCTGAAGCGCTTCGCCGATGCGGCGAACCCCGACGCCTATGTCGCGCTTCCCGACGACTGGGTGGTGTTTTTGTCCGATGTCGTCAAATCCACTGCGGCGATCGAGGCCGGACACTACAAAAAGGTCAATCTCGCAGGCGCCGCAACGATCAGCAGCGCCTCCAACGCCCTGAACGGTCAACTCGATCTGTTCGTCTTCGGTGGCGACGGGGCTGGTTTTGTCGTGCCACCGGATCAGGCCGCAACGGCACAACGGGCATTGGCCCGCGTGTCGGCCTGGACAGAGCGGGAACTTGGCCTCGAACTGCGTGTCGGCATGGTGCCGGTCGCCACGATCCGCGAGGCAGGTCGCGATCTGCGAGTGGCGCTTTGGCAGGCTTCGGAGGCGGTGCACTATGCGATGTTCGACGGCGGCGGCATGGCCTGGGCTGGGGTGCAACTCAAGTCCGGATCGATACGGTTCGCGGCCGATTCGCAGAGCGAGGAGCCCGATCTGACCGGCTTGTCCTGCCAATGGGGCTCGGTGCCGGCGCGGCAGGGCAAGATTGTCTCGCTGATCGTCAAGCCCGCCAGTGATGCCGATGCGGAAGAGTATACCCGTATCGTCGAGACGGTGGTCGGCATCCTGGAATCGGGCGTTTCGGTCAATCCGGTGCCACCCGAAGGGCCGGTCGCAAAGCTGCGCCGTGACGCACTGAGCCTCCAGTCCCGCGTGCCGGCGGGGATCGGCCGGTTGTGGCGCAGGCCTGCCGTGGTCGCCTACGCCCTGTTCGCATGGGTGATCTTTGCCTCCGGGATACGGCTTGGACAGTTCGATCCGGCACGCTACCGGCGCGAAATCGCCAGCAACACGGACTACCGCAAGTTCGACGACGGCTTGCTGATCACCGCGGATTGCACACCATTGATGATCGAACGCCTGCAGGCGATCCTCAACACGCATGCCCGCAAGGGGCGCATCCGTTACGGCCTTCACCTGCAGGACGAAGCGCTGATGACCTGTATCGCACCGTCCGTAACAGCGTCGGATCACATGCACTTCGTTGACGGAGCCGGCGGCGGCTATGCCGCGGCAGCCCGCCAGTTGGCCGGCGCCCTGTGAGCCATTTGTCGGCCGCGCATTGCGCACGGGCCGTCGTCTGACCGAAATCAAGACATAAGCCGCCATATTCAGGCATAGTGTGCCCAAACGCCGGAGGGGACACATGGAACTGCCGTTTCTGTTGTTGACGATCGGCGGCCTGTTGTTGGTCGGCCTGATCGCCGACACGATCGGCCGACGCACCATGGTGCCGCGTGTCACGGTTTTGATCCTATTCGGAATTGCCGCGGGGCCGTCGGGGTTCGATATCCTTCCTCGGGGACTCGCCCAGTGGTACGAGGTTCTCGCCACCGTGGCACTGACCATGGTTGCCTTCCTGCTCGGCGGTGCGCTGTCGGCTCCGGCCCTGCGGGCCAACGGCAAGGCCATCATGATCGTGTCCATGGTCGTGGTGCTGCTGACGACCGTTGTCGTCGGTACCGGGTTGATGATCATCGGCGTCACGCTTCCCCTGGCTCTGTTACTCGCCGGCATCGCGACGGCAACCGCCCCCGCTGCGACACAGGATGTGGTGCGCCAGACACGCGCCAAAGGCCCCTTCACCGCAACGCTGCTCGGGATCGTAGCGGTGGACGATGCCTGGGGGCTTATCGTTTTCAGCTTTCTCCTGGTGGCTGCGAAAGCGCTGATCGGTGGAAACGGCGAGGAGCTGTTGATCGATGCCTTCGCCGAAATCGGATTGTCGGCGCTTATCGGTATCGGTATCGGCGTGCCGGCGGCGTTCCTGACCGGCCGGCTGCAACGCGGTGAACCGACGCAATCGGAAGCAATCGGGATCGTGTTCCTTTGTGCCGGGTTGGCAACGTGGCTCGGTGCCTCGTTCCTGCTGGCAGGAATCATCGCCGGCGCGATCATCGTCAATTTCGCCTCGCACCACGAGCGTGCCTTCCACGAAATCGAGCATGTCGAGTGGCCGTTTATGGTGCTGTTTTTCGTGCTCGCGGGAGCGGCGCTTGAATTCGAAGCACTGGCGACGCTGGGACCGATCGGCGCCGCCTGCCTGGTCCTCCGCTTTGCATCGCGGCTCGTCGGCGGCTGGGTCGGCGCGGCTCTCGCCGGAGCGCCGCCGCTGCATCGTCGCTGGATCGGTATGGCGCTGGTGCCGCAGGCCGGTGTCGCCCTCGGGATGGCGCTGGTAGCCGGCAGTCATATCCCGGAACTCCGCGAGACGTTACTCGCGGTGACGATCGCCACGACGGTGGTGTTCGAAATTATCGGACCGGTGCTGACCCAGGCGGCACTTGTCAGTGTCGGCGAAAGCGGCGGGAACCTTGGATCGGAACAAGAGACGCCTGAATAGACCCCTTCGACCGGCGTGCGGCGATCGATCCGGCAGCCTTCGATTCAAACCGGGCATGCGGGCGGATTTTAGAGTAACGGGCACTTGGATGCGTCAGACAAGGGCGGTGGTGGCAAACACAACCACTACCAGTCGAAGCAATCGTTTCATGATCCGACGCTCCGCAAGGGGCCGGCCGCCTGGGCGGACCGATGCGACTCAGTCTTCGGCTTTCTGTTTGGGCAGTTTGGCATTTGGGTTCGTGAGCAACTCAACGATCTCATCGATCTGCTCGGATTGCTCGCGCATCGAATCCTGACCTGACCGCCGGATGATCTGGATATCCTCCGGGGATGCGTTGAACCCATCGATATCGGTAGGAACCACCGTTCCGAGATCGTAGGAAACAACATCGGCACCCGAGTCGTACAGCCGCCGTCGCTCCAGGGATAGACTGCTGACCCGGTCTTCACCATCAAAGATCATCCCAAGCAGCGGATTGAGCCACTGCAGAATGCCACCGCGAACGCTGCTGTAATCTGTGAGGTCGTAGTCCCAACGCGTTCCGACAGACACGACAATGTAGGCCTTTGCATCGGGTGCATTGGAGCGTGCATGAAGATAGGCGATATCACCCGGAGCGTTCATGATGAGCGCCGCATCGCTGATGTAGTCCTCCTCGGTCTCGTTTCCGATGAGCTGGACAGCCGGAAAGTAGGTGGGCGCGCTGGTGACCGCCGAAACAAGGGGCGCCAGATACAGATTGCCCTGATCATTGTGCCAGTTGTGGAAAATCTTGAGCCCACCCTCCTTTTGCGAGAAAGCGGGGAACAGGGCCGGCCGCAGAAGATCGCGGAAGGTGGCGTTGTTGAAAATATCCTGAGATTCCAAGATTCGGGCGTGGTTCCTCATGCGCGGGCCGAACAGTCCGTCACCGGTCAGGATGGTGTGATGCAGTGGCGCGGAAAGAATCTTGCCGCCCAGCTCCTCGTACTTGTTTGATACTTCCATCGCACTGAGCGGCTCGCCGGATTTTTCATTCGGATGAAGCAGCAACGTGGCGATAATCGCGCCGGTCGATGTTCCCGCGACAAAGTCAAACAGCTCGTGGATCTTTTTTCCGGAGCGTTTCTCGAGTTCTTTGAGGATCTCCATGTCGGCAAGGCCAAGCAGAGCTCCACCCTGGATGGCGAGAATGCGCACCCTGTCCGGATGGCTTGGATTCCACTTGGCAGGCGGCTGAAAATCATCCGCCTTGGGCCATCCGACCATTTGATACTCGTATTCGACAAAATACCTGTTGTAGGCGTAAGCCACGCCGACAAACAGCAGCACCGCCGCCGACAAGGAAGCGAGCATCGCCAACACGATTCGAAACAGCACCTTCAAGGCAGCGGCTTTCCGTGCCGGCCAGTCACTGGAGACAAAATGTGCATCCGCATCATCTTCCCCTCACACCAGGCGTCTCCCAGCAATTGCCTAAACCGACTGATCCGCGTCAGTCCACAGCTGTCTGCTTGGGCAGTTTGGCATTTGGATTCGTCAGAATGTCAAGGATCTCATTGATCTGCTCGGATTGCTTGCGTGCGGCATCCTGGCCGGATTTTTGGATGAGAGCGACATTCTCCGGGGATGCGCTGAAACTGCTCACCTCGGTAGGAACCACGATTTCGAAATCGTATGAGGCCAAATCGATTCCAGGATCATATAGTCGGCGGCGCTCCAGGGACAGGCTGCTGATCCTGTCTTCGCCATCATAGATCATCCCCAGCAGCGGATGGAGCCACTGCAGAATACCGCCTCGAACGCTCATGTAGTCCGTGACATCGAAGTCGCGGTGGGTTCCAACCGACACGACCACGAATTGCTTCGCATCAGGCACATTGGAACGTGCATGAAGGTAAGCAATGTCGCCCGGTGCGTTCATGATCAGTGCCGCATCACCGATAAAGTCACCGTCCGCCTTTTCCCCTGTCAGCAGGACGGCCGGGAAATAGGTTGGCGCGCTGGTCACGGCCGATACCAGGGGCGCCAGAAACATGTTGGCCTGATCCTGGTGCCAGTTGTGGAACATTTTGAGCCCGTCTTCCTTGGCCGAGAAGGCGGGGAACATGGCGGGACGTACAAGTTCGCGAAATGTGCCCGTATGGAAGATGTCTTCCGAAGAAAGAATGCGCGCATGGTTCATTTTCCTTGGCGCGAACAGCCCGTTGCCGGTCAGAAGTGTATGATGCACGGGAGCCGACATGATCTTGGCGCCAAGTTGCACATACTTTTCGGCCACTTCGGCGGCGGACAACGGTTCCTTTGTCTGTGCGTCGGGATAAAGCAGCAACGTGGTGACAATGGCTCCCGTTGATGTTCCGGCAACAAAGTCGAACAGTTCATAGATTTTCTTGCCGGAACGTCGCTCGAACTCCTTTAGAAGTTCCACATCGGCGAGGCCAAGCATCCCGCCACCGTGAATGGCTAGGATCCGAACCCGGTCCGGGTAGTTCGGTTTCCATTCAACCGGTTCTTTGAACGCCGATGCTGCTGGCCATCCGACCATCTCATATTGGTATTCGACGATATGGCGGGAGTAGATATGGGCCGCTGCAATAAACAGCAATACCGCCGCAGACAGGGAGGCGAGCACCGCTACAACAAACCGAAACAGCCATCTCAATGGACCTGCTCCTTACCCTGGGCAGCCGTAGGGAACGAAAGACACATCGACAACGCCGTCATGCTCCTGGTCTAGTCTAGTATTCCGGTGGCGCAGAGGTTTTCATCCAGTCCACATCCGGCCGGCCCGCGAGCGCAAAGGTGCGGCGTCGGAGTTCGGCAACCAAAGCCGTGCGATCGCCGACATCGGCCAAATCCTCAGGCGCAATCGGTGCGCCGATCGTCACATCGATGCGCTTGCCGATTTTACGCACGGTTTCGTGGCAAAACATCGACGCCCGCATCGTTTGCCCCATTCGGCTCGCCATATGGAACAATAGGCTATTCTGCCCTGAAAAATGAATCGGCACCACCCAGGTATCCGGTATGCTGACGAGCCGCGCCGTAAAACCGATCCACGGGAGATCCCGCGCCGGCGACAGAAACGGCGGTTGCGCAGTCGCCACGCCGCCCGCCGGGAAGATTGCGATCGACCCGTTGTTGGCGAGGGCCGCGGTCGCGGCGCGACGGGTCGCGATTGTAATAGCATTGCCTTCCGGCGTCCCGGAGAAATCGACCGGCAGACAATAGGGCCGCACCTCTGGGGCCCGGTTGAGTGCGTTGATTGTCACCACCTTCACGTCGGGTCGCGCCTTGAGCGCAAGCCAGGTCAGAATGATGCCGTCGATGACACCGAACGGATGGTTGGCAATAAACAGAACCGGCTTGTCGCGCGGCACACTTTTGAGCATCGCCCGGTCGTAGCGCACGTTGACATTGAGCAGACGCAAGGCTGAATCGAAAAACGTCTCATGGCTGTATTCCGGTGCCTCACGCTCGCTGCAATATTGGTTGTAAAGCCGGTGCAACCGCGCATGACCCGATATGGATTCGATCGCTTTGATTACGGCACGCTGCCGGCGCGTCTGTCCGGGCACCGCATAACTCAGGAACGTCTCGGCTTCGCCGTTAAGCCGATGCTGATCCATATCCATCATTCCACCACCGGACGCCGCTTTCTCGGTCATGCCACTTTCTGCGATATGGGCATAGTATGGATTACTTTGATGTCAATAAGGTATCTTGGGCGATATACGACGCATGTCCAGACCCTTGATAAACCGCACCACCCACACCGGCATCCCGTTGGTTAACGCCCCGTTGCCGCCTCGGCCGAAAACTGGTTCTGCAGCCATTCCGCCACAAAGTTCCGGCGTCGATGGACGGCTTCATCCTTGCCTTCGATCCAGCGCCGCTGCATGCGGCTCGTGAAGCCGCTGGCATTCTGCACCCGCAGCCAGTAGTTGATGAAATTGCCAAACTGATCCGCGTTGGACGGCATCAGATAGGCGATCAACATCTGGCCGCCGACATCCTTCGGCACCACCGCGGTGTAGTCGGTGCGCGGCGCGGTCCAGGCGCGCGCCTGTGCCATGGTCCAGATCGCAGCCCGGAGATCGGGGTGCTGAGGCAGTTCGTCGTAATCCGACACCACCTCGATCTTGGCATCCGGAAAAAGCCGCTTCACCAGTGCGTCCATTACAGGATCGTCGAAGACGGTAATGGTCAAATCCCTCAGTTCCTCGATCTTTTCGCGGCTGAGATAGGCGTCGGCGAACGGCGCGCGCACGATGAACGCGATCGGACTCTGCAGATAGGGCTCCGATACGTTGAAGCGCTGTAATCGATCATTCGTGGCGTAGATGCCGGACAACGCCAGATCGATGCGGTGGTTCTCAAGATCGTCGTGCAGGGTTTCCCAGGTGAACGGAACCAGCCGAAGATTCACGTTTAGATCCCGTGCCAACTGATATGCATGGGCAATATCGAAGCCGACCAGTTCGCCTCTATCGTTTAAGTAACTGAAAGGGATGATGTGCGGATTGAAGCCGACACGGATCTCGCCGCTGCTCTCGATACGATCGAGGATGGACATCTGGGCTTCGTCGTTGCCTGTGGCCGAATTGCCAACAACCACCGGCGTGCCCATTGCATTTCCGGGAACAGCCGGCGGTGCGGGCGAAGGGGGATCGGAAGGGCTTGCGGAGGTCATGGTCTCCGTTTCGGACATCGTATCAGCCGCAATCGCCTCATTGTTCTGCGTGGCGGAAGCGGACGGGGAGACCGCCTGTTCGACAGGTCTCAAGGCGACGCGATCCGACCCGGAACCAGCCTCGGCCGGCTGCTCAATCGTGACTCTGATACCTTCGGTGATATCGGGCGCCAGGCTATACGCCAGATAGGGGATCACGCCGGGTCGCGCCACCTGTTCGTGAACGAAACGGGCAGCGGCCGCCGTCAGGCCGATGGCCGCAATGCCAATCGCCAAAGACGTGAACAGCCTCGGCAAGCGCGGGTTCAGTTTACGGTAGTAGGTCATGGTAACGAGCAGCGTAACGAAGGCGAAACCCATCACCGAAACCAATACCTGCCCGTAGCGGGTGATCGTCATCATGCCGACATAGAGATTGGTGGAGTCGTCTGGAAAGCCCAGCCACTGCGTCAGGAAAGCGACCGCATCCACCGAGGAAGACGGCGAGCCGAAGCCGGACAGAAGCGTGACCAACGGCAATGCAAACAGGTCCTCCGTCGTCGGCGTGACCCGAAAGTAGAACGCGCCGAACAGGATGAACAGCATAATGAAGAAGTTGCCGAGTTGGGCGAGTGGATAGCTGACGGCGATGGTCGTCTGGATGATGTCGCCGCGTTCGGGATCGTCGATACCAACGCGGTCCGCCAGTTTGTCGGCGGCCCGGTGAATAAATGGCAGTGCCGCTACCGAAAGGGACGTCACAACGGCTATCACCAGCGCCCCCTGCAACTCGCGCAACACCTCGCGGGTGCTCATCGGGCAGAACGCGGCGATGACCGAAGGCAGGATCCAAAAGGCGAGAATACCGGTGCCACACAACATGGCGATAAGGTAGATCGACAGATCGGCAAGCTCGGTCGGTGCCACCGTCCCGGCCGTGTCCGCAAACAACGCGAAGACGCCGATTGGCGCCAGCAGGACGATCCAGTTCCAGATGGTTACGCTGGCTCCACGGATCAGGTCGAGAATCGACAAAAACGCATCTTTGTCCTTGACCCGCTGGATGGCGACTCCGAAGACGATCGAGAAGATGACAATCGCCGGAAGATGATTCTCCACCAGGTCCTGGAAGGGGTTGGCAGGAATCAGCAGATCGATCAGGCTCGGTGCCGACTCCACCAGATTTGTATCGATCAAGCTTGGCGGCGGAACCGGCGGGATGGCGATCGCCAGCAGATAGATGACGACAAAAGTCAGGCCCCAGACACTGAGGAAGATCCGCCAGCTGCACCGAAACAGGCGCTTGGCCATATCGGGCGAAAGACGCCCCAAACCGTGCAGCAGCGAACTGATGATATAAGGGAACACCACGACTTCCATCAGCCGCACGTAGCTGGTGCCAATAGGCCGGAGCCGGGCCGCGTCACTGCCGAACAGCAGCCCGACGACGATGCCCAGTGCCGCACCGAACAGAACCCAGAGCGGCAAGCGAGCGAGGTAGATAGAACTATTGGACATCAACCGACACCACGACTCCAGCGGCAAGGTAGCGTACAGGCGGACCAAAATGAACCGGATCACCGGGCGGCCGCCAGGCGGCGTTCTGCACAGTTTCACGCGTCATGGGCACGTTAACTCCGGCTGTTCGGTCGATGGACCGTCTCCGTTCGCCGGCTAATCTTCGCTGTCCATGTGCGGTTTGACGATCTGGCGCACCGCAGTACCATCGGCCAACTCGTCCATCAACCGGTTGATATCGGTCAACGGACTGACCGACGTCAAAAGCCGGTCTACTGGAAGTTGACCGGCCCGCCAGAGCCCGATCAGGCGCGGGACGTCGCGGCGGCCAACCGCCGAGCCCATATAGCTGCCAATCAATGACTTGCCATCTCCGACCAGCGATACCGGCGCAATCGACAGCTCCGCTTCAGGATGCGGCAAACCCACGGTGATGACGCGCCCACCGCGCCTGACGCTGTCATAGGCAGCTTGCAACGCATGCACGCTGCCGGCCGTTTCGATTGCAACGTCGAATCCTTGCGGCACGTGATCGCGCATCACGGTCTTCAGCGTTTCAGGCGTCGCCGCACGTGTACAACCCAGCTCGATGGCAAGTTGTCGCTTGTGATCGATCGGATCGACGCCGATGATCGGATTGGCACCGGCCGCCTCCCCTCCGAGAACGGTTGCCAGACCAACACCGCCAAGACCGAAGACTACGAGGCTTTCGCCGGCTCTCAGCTGTGCTGTGTTGATGACCGCGCCGACACCGGTCAGTACGGCGCAGCCAAACAGCGCGGCAATCTCCGGCTTGATGTCCGCCGGCACCTTGACGGCGGAACTCACGTCGACAACCGCATGACCGGCGAAGGCCGACACACCCATATGGTGGTAGACCGGCTCACCACCGCGCGACAGTCGGAAGCCGCCAAGCAACATCTCGCCGGCACTGTTGGCCTGGGCGCCGGGCCCGCACAGATAGCTCTCGCCGTTCGAACAGGCCAGACAGCGCCCGCAACTCGGAAGGAAGGTGAGGACAATCTTGTCGCCCGGGACAAACTCGGAGTCCTCGGCGCCCAGTTCGATTACCGTGCCGGCCGCCTCGTGACCCAATGCCATTGGCAGTGGCCGCGGACGATCGCCATTGATCACCGACAGGTCGGAGTGACAAACGCCGGCCGCGTCAATCCGGATCAGCATCTCGCCAGGCCGCGGCGGTGCCAACTCCACGGTATCGAGGCGCAGCGGCCGGCTCTGCTGGTAGGGTCGCGGCAGCTGATCGGCTTCCAGGATAGCTGCAGTCGTCTTGATCATGGTTATGCTCGACGGTCGCTTTACCGGCAACGGTTGGGGCGAGCGTTGTTGCGCGCCACATGGTTCCCCCAACGCAGAAGATTCACATTACAGTCGTCACGGTCAATCACCACCTCGATCAGGCAAAGACCATCACGACCTGTCGCCTCGGCTATGGCAGCATCAAGTTCGCCTTCCGTCTTCACCCGGCAACCCCAGCCGTTCCCCTCGCCGGCATTGAAAATATCGACCAGACCGGCGTAATCCCAGTTTTTGATCTTGTTGTAAGGCCCGTCGTGGATTTCAACTTCGATGGTGTAGCCGCCATTGTTGATGAGGAAGATGATCGGATTGGTACCGTAACGGATCATGGTCGACACTTCCTGCGCCGTGAGCTGGAAGGAGCCGTCCCCGATGCAGGCGATGAGGCGTCCTTTGTCCTTGCCCAACGCGTAACCGAGGGTGGCCCCCACGGACCATCCGATGGTGCCGTACTGCATCTGGATTTCAAAACGCGATCCCTCGGGCAGGTCGAGTTCCATGCCGTTGAACCAGGAATCCCCGGTTTCCACCAGCAGCGTGCTGTCCTCCGTCAACATCTTCTGTATGCGGGTAAACAGCTGGCGTACCGTGATCGCGGTGTCATCGGCTCCGGGTTCCGGCACATGCCTGGGACTGCTCACCCGTCGAAACGCTTTGATCGCACCATTATTGGGCGTCAAACGGTCAGCGAGCGCATTGAGCAAGTCGTTCATGCGCACATTGCTATAGGTGGTCTCACCCAATTGCACCGACGTCGGATGCGCCAGGACGGCCCGCGACGCGTCGAAGCCGAGCTGGTGCCCGGTGGTGGTGTAGTCGGTAAACAGCGGCCCGGCAAAAAGCAGCGCGTCCGAAGTGTCACAGATCTCTCCGCATCCCGGGGTGCTCACCGGGCCCCAATAGATGCCCATGTAGTTTTCATGGGTCTCCGTCAGGAAGCTCTTGGCGTTGGGCATCGCCGCCTGGGCGTAGCCGCAGGCATCGGCGAGACGGCGCAGGGCAGCCTCGGCGCTGGCAGCCCGGATCTTGCTGCCGGCCACGAGCACCGGTCGTTCGGCGGCATTGAAAAACTCGGAGATGTGCTCCACGGCAGCCGACAGTGAATCGGGATCGCTGGTCACCGACCGCGCGAAACCGCGGGCGATGGGCGCCGACGTCGGCGCGTTGGCAATGTTGGCGGCGATTTCGATATATACGGGCTTGCGGCGCAACATCGCAGTGTCAATCGCCCCGTCGATCGCATCGGGTGCCAACGACGGATGGTGGATGGTCACCGCGCCTGCAGTAACACGCGAGAACATTTCACGCTGGTAGCCGTAGTTTACCTCGCCGAGCGTGTGGTGCAGATATTCCCACTCGGCTTCGGAATTGGTGTTGGGTCCACCCGAAATGGCAATCAGCGGCAGATCCTCGGCGTAGGCACCTGCGACGGCGTTGATCAGGCTCAGCCCACCAACGGAAAAGGTGACCACCGCCGCCGACGGTCCACCGGTGGCGCGCGCATACCCGTCCGCTGCATATCCGGCGTTCAGTTCATTGCAGCAACTGATCATCTGCAGAGCCGGATTGCCTAGTATTTCGTCCAATAGAACCAGGTTGTAGTCACCGGGCACCGCAAAGTAGCGTCCGATGCCGGCATCCTGCAGCCGCCGTGCCAGGTAGGATCCCACCGTCCAGTGTTCCGTTGCCATGCCCTCGCCCTCCTTCTGGCTTCCTGTCACCGACACGACGTGCTTTTGTGCCGCCGCGGCTCCATCTTTTCTAGTAGCCGGGATCCCATTGTGTTTTATCGATTGCCTGCCGCAGCTTGTCTTCACCGGTCTTCGGTGCGACACCGTCTTCCTGTGCCTGCTTGGCCACGGCAATCGCCACCGACCGGCAGACATCGCGGATGCTGCTCACGTCGGGCAGAAGCGATGCACCCGGGCTCCCGCTGCCGGGAGTGGTTACGGCCAGCGCCTCGGAAGCGGCCATGAACATCGCATCGGTAACCCTGCTGATCCCGCAGGCAACCACGGCCAGCCCAATGCCCGGGAAGATATAGGTGTTGTTGCTCTGGGCTATGGTGTAGTCGACACCTTTGTATTTCACCGGATCGAAAGGGCTGCCGGTGGCGACCAGCGCGCGACCGTCGGTCCATTCGATTAGATCGCTGGGCTTGGCTTCGGCCCGAGACGTTGGGTTCGACATGGGAAAAATGATCGGCCGCTCGCACTCCTTGGCCATGGTACGGACGATGCTCTCGGTAAACAGATCCGGCTGACCGCAGACGCCGATCAATACGGTCGGCTTCGCGTGCTGGACGACCTCGGCAAGGCCGATCTCGCCTTCGCTGTTGGCCCAGCCGGCAACCGCCTCGTGCGGTTGCGCCAACGGTTTCTGGAAGGGCGTGAGCCCGTCCATCGTGTCGGTCTGCAGGCCAAAACGGTCGACCATATAGATACGTGCTCGGGCGGACTTTTCGTCGAGCCCGTCGCGGACCATGGCCTGCACCACCAATTCGGCAATCCCGGCGCCTGCAGAGCCGGCTCCAAGGAAGGCAACGCGATGATTGCTGATGCGCGTGCCGGCAACATTCGAGGCGGCAAGCAGGGTACCGACCGCCACCGCGGCCGTGCCCTGCACGTCGTCGTTGAACATGCACAGCTGATCCCGGTATTTCTGCAACAGCGGGGCGGCGTGTTGGATGGCGAAATCCTCGAACTGAAGCAACACGTTTGGCCAGCGCTTCTTGACCGCCTGAACGAAGGTGTCGACAAAATCGAGATAGTCGTCGCCGACCACCCGCTTATGGCGCCATCCGATGTAGAGCGGATCTTTCAGCCGCTGCTCATTGTTGGTTCCGCAATCGAGCAACACGGGGAGCGTGTTGGACGGATGGACGCCGCCAGCAGCCGTATAGAGTGACAGTTTCCCGATCGGGATTCCCATGCCGCCGGCGCCCTGGTCACCAAGGCCGAGGATGCGCTCGCCGTCGGTGACGACAATCGCCTTGACGTCGCTACGCGGCGCATTGGCCAGCATCTCGTCCATGTGGTGCCGCTCGGGATAGGACAGAAAAAGCCCACGCGGTGCGCGATAGATCTCCGAAAACTGCTGGCAGGCAAGACCGACGGTGGGTGTATAAATGATCGGCATCATCTCGTGCACATGATCGACCACCAGCCGATAGAAGACCACCTCGTTGGTATCCTGCAAATCGCGCAGAAACAAATGCTGCTCAAGGGGCGTTGGTTTCGACCGGAAGGCCTGGTAATTGCGCTCCACCTGATCGGCCAGGGTTTCGACCTCTGGCGGCAACAGACCGAGCAGGCCGAGATTGCGTCGCTCGGCCTCTGAAAACGCCTCTCCTTTGTTCAACAACGGATCGGAGAGAATTTCATGGCCTCGTTTCGAAGCGTTCGCATGGGTCATGCTTGATCCTTCGCTTTTACGGAGTCCGGGTCCACGCCAGCATAGGATAATCTAACAGGTGGTAAACATTGCCGCTGGATTTTTCATTCAATACAACGCAGGCGCAAAGAAGACTGTTTGCACAATCGGTGGCTGCGCTGTTTTGTCCGGCCGGGCATCAAAAAAGTGCCACCTTGCGCACCCATAATGCTCCCGTCCCGCTTACACCGGGTGGCTCAATCATCAAAAATAACAGGGCGGATCAAAAGATGGCACAGCAAATCCACACTGAAGATTTCAATTTCGACTTCGTTATCAGGGCGGACACCATGTCGATGGACGGCATGGTGAAGTCCTACGGCACCTTCCTCAAACAGCTCGGACAGCTTAACGACGAGATGATGAGGTTTTGCACCGAGCGTCTCAGGGAAGATATGGATGTTCCGGCACGGATCGCATCGACACGTGCACCAGCCGATCTCGCCGATGTCTACACCGGTTACTGCGATAAGATGCTCGAGGATTACAGCGACCAGGCAAGGCGTGTGATGGACCTCGTCGGCAGGATGGGCTGGGAACCGGTTGTGGAAGCGCAAAAGGAAGCCGAAGCGTCGGCGGCCGAGGCACCCGCTGAGCCCGAGGAAGCCGAAGCGTCGGCGGCCGAGGCACCTGCTGAGCCCGAGGAAGCCGGCACGGAAGCATCCGTGGAACCGACTGAGCCGCCGGCATCCGATGCACTGAGCGAGACACGAAACGAGGCTGAAACAGCGGCAGCCACGGCGGAAAAACCAGCCAAAAAGTTCGTCAAGGCGAAATAGGAGCCGCGTTTGGTTCGACGCGCCGCCGGTCGCATGCGGCTGCACCAACGGTCAGCGCGTCAAAGAGGCGCGGAAGACCAGCAGCGACAACGCGATCACGGCGGCCGCGACGAATGGCAGGACGGCCACGCCAAACCCGTCATAGAGCAGCCCGGCGGCTGCTGATCCGGTCGACATACCGACATAGATCGCCGACGCGTTGAGTGCCAGCGCCAGGTTAACTCGTGCCGGCTCAAGCCGCACCAGGCGACTCTGCAGTGGAGCCATGATGGCGAGACCGGAGACGGACCAGACGACCGCCAGGGCGAGCGCAAAAAGCGGCCAGTGAGGTATCAGCCCCATCGCCAGAATGGACACCGCCATCACCAGGATCGCCGACTGCACCGTGTTTTCCGCACCAAGCTTCTGCTCGACGAATGACGAGAGTGCATTGCCGACGACGCCGCCGATACCGAACAGCAGCAGCACCAACGGCACGACACGCAGAGAGGTGCCCAGATATTCGACAAGCCAGGCAGCCAGCAGAGCGAACAGGACAAACTGGCCGGCGATCTGGACGGCCGTTGTGGAAACGGTGAGAGCGATCGCGCTGTCCCGCAGAACACCGATCAGGGCGCTCAAAGTGGCTTTCGCACCGCGGTTGCTGGCCGGTACCATGGCCCAGACCAAAGGCGCGACGGCAAGCGCCGCGATGCCGACAGCCGCCCACGACCAGCGCCAACCGATAACCTGGCCGAGGAAGCTCATCGTCGGAATGCCAAGCACAGTGGAAAGCGTGAGACCGGCGAACACGGCGGCGAGCGCCCGGGCCCGCCGCTCGGGAGGCACCATCGCCGCACCCGCAGCGGAAGCGGTCGGCCCGGTCATGGCTGCGCCGATCGCCATGCCCGCGCGCGCCAGCAAGACCGTCGCATAGTCGGTAGCGACTGCGCACAGGAAGCACGACGCCGCCACCAAAACGAGCCCGCTGCATATCAGGTTGCGCCGCGGCAACCCGCCGAGCAAAGCCTGCAGCCCGGGCGCCGCGAGGGCATAAACAACCGCAAAAACGGTGACCAGTGCTGCAATAAGTGAGGCGGAGACGTCGAGGGCTTCGCCCATCTCCACGACAAGACCGATGACGCCGAGTGACGTCGCGCCAATGAAGAAATAGGCGGCTGACAGAGCCAAAAGGGCAAGGCGCACATTTACACCCGGAGATAGTGCCGTCCCGTCGTCGCTCATGGCGTTCCGACAGGGCGACCTGTGCATGTCGTCATGATGCTTGTTGTCCGAACTATGCTGCTGATGAATTTCCTGCAGCACCCTATCGCGCTACAGCGCTGGCGAACAAGATCGCACAAGTGACGGCATACGACAGGACACAGGCAATTCGGGCCGGTGCGGATGTTTCTATACGCTGTCAATGCGCACAGGCTTGGAAAGCTTCGGGGCCCGTGCCATGCTTGCCAATGCGTCGATCGCGAATCGGAGGCGAGCAGACGGCTTCTCGATTGGATTACGACTCGCAAGCAAAGGAACTCGGACATGGCTCGATTACTGACGATGGCATGGCTGGCGCTCGCTACCTCTTTGACCGGTGCCGCCTGGGCATCGGATGACGCTGCCGTGGAGGCCAAGGTGACAGATGCACAGAAAGAAGCCGTGCGCTCGCACTGCACGGGCGATTTTCTGGCACACTGTCTGGGTGTCAGACCGGGCGGCCTTCCGGCTTTTCAGTGCCTGGACAAACACATGGACAAACTGTCCACGCCGTGCCAGGCGGCGGTCAAAGATATTCTCGCCGACGCCAACTAGTTTCAAACAAGAAGACTTGAAGGGGCACGCCTTTTGGGCGAGCCCCTCGGTTTGAGGACCGCCCGGATGGCCGACTATACCCTCTACTACTGGCCGGTTCCGTTTCGTGGCCAGTTCATCCGCGCCCTTCTGGCTCATGCCGGCGCCGCGTGGGAAGAGGCCGGTGCCGCGCGCACGGCGGCACTGAAGGATGCCGCGCCGGGTGACCAGGCGGTGCCGCATATGGGGCCGCCGGTACTGACCGATCATAATGCCGGCCTTTCACTGGCCCAGATGCCGGCGATCCTCGCCTATCTTGGCGCCAAGTACGGATTGCTGCCGGACGATCCTGAGCGCTTGGCATTGACCCACAAGATCGTGGCCGACGCCAACGACGTTCTTTATGAAATGACCCTTCACAACGGCGCTCAGATGTGGACGCCCGAGACATGGGACGACTACCGGCCGCGTCTCGCCCGCTGGATGACGATATTCGAGACGACGGGTCGCCGCTACGCTCTTACGCCAAAAGCAGGCCAGCTTCTTGGTACCGATACGCCCGGATTGGCAGATCTCACTGCAGCCACGTTGTGGGGCACGATGACAGCCAAACTGGCGCCTCTGCGCCCGGTTCTGGAAGCGACGGCACCTGGTATTGCCGGCCTGTGTGGCCGGATTGCCGCGCTGCCGGCGCAGAGCGACCTGCGCTCGCGCAGCGACGCGGCCTACGGCAACGCATGGTGCGGTGGCCAGATTGAGGATTCCTTGCGTGCTGTCCTGTGAGAGTGTTTCCGCCTCGATACAACGGCGCTGGGCAATTTCCATGTCCGACGGAGTTGAACCGAGCAGGATCAAATGGTCAGACGATGCTGCCCTCTACAGTATGTGACGGTTTTGTAACAGTCTTCCGGCGCAGCCCGTTTCATATAATGAAACAAAACATCATCAACTCAGAGAAGACAGGATATCGTAGCCTACAGTGCATTTAGCAAAAGAAAAAAATACAACTTTTGCGATGTATGCTTCAGTGAAAATTTACTCTACCAATTATGTGTCTTGGTCAGGGTGACGAGGGCAATAGGCAACTGGCATGACTTGAAGTCTTATCGCCGCTCGAAATGGCGATGGAGGTTAGGCATTTGACTGTGCGGTGCAAGATTGCCAGGCAGTTCACCCCTTAATCGAAGCAATCGCTTCAAGCGTCAAACCAGATGCAACGCGCCGCCGGCCAAACCTTCGGGTTCAACCAGCGGCGCAACATTTGTCAGGCGACATTGCCCGGGGTTCTACAGACTGCCCCAACAATGGCTGATTTGACCTCTCCCATGGTCGATCAGTATGCCAGACTTCCGGCCCGTCTCCGCCACAAAGGATACGGGCCGGCTTTTCATCGGCACGTCTGTAGGTATTGATAAGGTTGCGATATGTCCATACGGTCGATTGCCGCAGACAACCGTGGCGGCCGGCGCGTTGCCAATCCCCAAACGCTTCCATACGCTCCTGGCATGAAGACCAATTCGACGCGTGACTTGCTGATGGATGCTGCGGAACGCGCCGCCGGTTATCTGGAGGGGATACCGGAGCGATCGGTCGCGGCGCAGCCAGGTGCCCTCAAGAAACTTGTTCAAGCGCTTGAGGAACCCCTACCCGAGAACGGCGGCGATCCCCACGCCGTGCTCGATTTTATCGACACCCAAGGATCGCCAGCGACGGTTGCCAGCGCCGGCGGCCGCTATTTCGGCTTTGTCACCGGCGGCGCCCTCCCGGCGAGCTTGGCAGCCAACATCCTTGCCGGCGCCTGGGACCAGAACAGCTTCAATCGTGTCAGTTCGCCGGCGGTGGCCGCATTCGAGGATGCGGCCCTGAAATGGATCAAACAGGCCTTGACGCTGCCGTTGGCCGTTGAGGGCGCGCTTGTAACCGGCGCGACCATGGCCAATTTCACCGGATTGGCGGCTGCTCGTAACCGTGTTCTGAAGACAGCCGGCTGGAATGTCGACGCTGATGGACTGTTCGGTGCACCGGCTATCTCGGTGATTGTCGGCGACGAAGCCCATGCCACACTGTTCAAGGTCCTGTCGATGCTGGGGCTTGGCCGCAATCGGGTGATCCGATTGCCGGCTGACGACCAGGGCCGCATCATTCCGCGAGGCCTGCCACCCATCAACGGACCGACGATTGTCTGCATCCAGGCCGGGAACGTCAATTCCGGTGGCTTTGATCCGGCCGCTCCTCTGATCGACTGGGCGCATGACGGCGGAGCCTGGGTGCATGTCGACGGCGCCTTTGGTCTTTGGGCGCTGGCATCAGCGCATCAGAGGCATCTGACGGACGGCTATGCGGCCGCCGACTCCTGGGCCCTGGACGCCCATAAATGGCTCAACGTGCCATACGATTCGGGTATCGCACTGGTCGCCGATGTGGGTGCGCTGACCGAGGCGATGTCGATTAGCGGTGCCTATCTGCTCGCCGGTACGGACCGCGAAGCGATCAATGTGACGCCGGACAGTTCCCGGCGCGCACGAGCAATTGAAATCTGGGCGGCCCTCAAGTCTCTCGGCCGTCGCGGACTGGAGCAGTTGATCGATCGCAACTGCCGGCAAGCCCGGCGGCTGGCGGAGGGGCTGCGGCAGGCCGGAACCGATGTGCTGAATGACGTCGTGCTCAACCAGGTGGTTGTCGCGTTCGGCAACGATGCGCGCACCGAAAAGGTCATCGCCGCGGTGCAGGCGGACGGCGAATGCTGGTGTGGCGGCACGGTCTGGCGCGGCCGCACCGCCATGCGCATCAGCGTGAGTTCCTGGGCAACCACCGATGGCGACATCGAACGGACGCTGGACGCCATCCTCCGCGTCGCGCAACGGATCCCATGAACAGGCGGGCCCTGGCGGCCGTCCTCGGGGGCAATGCGCTCGAATGGTATGATTTCGTGATCTATGCGGGGCTGGCGCCGATTATTTCCAAGGCGTTCTTTCCGCAGGCCAGTGATGGAACGGGGCTGATCCTGACACTCGGCGTCTTTGCCATCGGCTATCTGTCGCGGCCGCTGGGCGGCCTGCTGATCGGCTATCTCGGCGACCGGCTGGGGCGGCGCCAGGCGCTGATTTGTCAGCCAGTCTGATGGCGTTGCCCACGGCGGCGATCGGCCTGCTGCCGACCCATGCGCAGATTGGTATTGCGGCGCCGCTGCTGCTGTCCGGGTTACGCCTGATACAGGGCTTCGCGGTCGGCGGTGAGTTTCCCTCCACGATGGCCTACCTGGCCGAAATCGCTCCCTCCGGGCGGCGTGGGTTTCTCGCCAGCTTCGCCATGTGCGGAGTGCTCGTCGGCCTGCTCATCGCCAATCTGATAACACTCGGTACCAGTTCCCTGTTGACCCCGGGCGAGATGGCGGCGTGGGGCTGGCGCGTACCCTTCCTGTTGGCCTTCGGGCTGGCGGCAATCGTACTCGTGATGCGGCTCAGCCTTACCGAAACACCGGTCTTCCTGGAAAGGCGGGAGGCCGCCGGGACAACACTCAACCCGATCGTTAGCGCACTGACCGAACGCCCGGCAGAAATCGCCAAGGTGTTCCTGTTCCTGATCTTCAACGCAATTGCCTTCAACACGGTTATGATGTTTGCCACAACCTATCTGTCCAAGACGGCTGGGTTCACTTATCCGGCAGCGCTGACGATCTCGCTGGTTGGCGCCTTTGCCATGCTTGTGTTGGTGCCGCTCGGCGGGCACGTCTCCGATCGAATCGGTCGCCGCCGCGGCGTTGGCATCGGCGCGCTGCTCTGCCTCGTTCTGGCCTATCCGGTTTACCTCGCCTTCAATCAGGGCTCCTTCGGCCTGGCGCTCGCCGCCCAATTGGCCATCGTGGTAACCCTGGCGCTCCATGTCGGCCCGATACCAGCTCTGATCGCCGAGCAGTTCGGCACCGATCACCGGCTGACCGGTGCCTCCATCGCTTTCAATCTCAGCATCACTCTCATTGGCGGTACCGCACCGCTGTTCAACGAGCTGCTGGTTCAGCGCACCGATTGGGCTGAGGCGCCCAGTCTCTATCTGATGGCCGGTGCGCTCGTTACGCTGGTTGCCCTCCTGTTGCTGCGGGAAACCGCCGGCCGTCGGCTCTAGAGCAAGTTGCCGACGCACGGCCGCCGCAGTAGCATGCGGCTCCAACGGTGTTGCCGACATCCGATTCTCCGATCGTCAAACAAAGGTGTTGATACGATGCGCGTACTGTTTACCGGCGGTACCGGCAAGGCCGGTCGCCACGTCATTCCCTATCTGCGGGATCGCGGACACCGGATTCTCAATGTCGATCTCAACCCGCTCGATGCACCCGGCATCGATAACCGCCTGGCCGATATCACCGATGCCGGGCAGATGTTCGATGTGATGGCGAGCTATGCGGGCTTCGACGAACTGGTTCCCGGTACCGGAGTGCCGCGCTTTGACGCGATCGTGCATTTTGCTGCGGTGCCGCGGATACTCCTGAAAGCGGACAATGAGTGCTTCCGCGTCAACACCGTCGGCACCTACAACGTCATCGACGCGGCGGTGAAATTCGGCGTGCGCAAGATCATCTTCGCGTCGTCCGAAACCACCTACGGCATCTGCTTCGCCGACGGCGAACGGAAACCGGACTACCTGCCGATCGACGAGGCGCACCCGACCGTACCCGAAGACAGCTACGCGATGTCCAAAGTGGTCAACGAGGTCACGGCACGCAGCTTCCAGCTGCGGTCCGGTGGCGACGTCTACGGGCTGCGCATCAACAACGTCATCGAGCCACACGAATACGAGCAGAACTTCCCTGCCTACCTCGCCGACCCTTCCGTGCGCCGCCGCAACATCTTCGCCTATATCGACGCGCGGGATCTCGGCCAGATGGTCGACCGGTGCCTGGCAACCGACGGACTCGGCTTCCAGGTCTTCAACGTCTCGAACGACGACCATTCCGTCGGCCTGACGACCGGCGAGATCGCCGACCGCTACTATGCCGGCGTACCGATGCAGCGTGAGATGGGCGAACACGAAACCTTCTATTCCAGCGCCAAGGCCAAGGAGTTGCTCGGCTTCGACCCCGAGCACAGCTGGCGCAAGTATTTGAAAGACCCGAAAAGCCAATAGCGGAAATCGCATTCGAAGGAGCAAGCCATGAAAGAGGCAATCGGATTTGTCGGAGTCGGCCATATGGGCCACGGCATGGCCAAGAACATTATCGATAACGGCCATTCGCTTACCCTGCTGGGCCACCGCAACCGGGCACCGGTCGATGATTTGCTCGGACGCGGTGCCACGGAAGCAACAACGGCGGCGGAGGTCGGCGCTGCCTCCGACATCGTTTTCCTGTGCCTGCCCGGATCGGCGCAGGTCGAGGCGGTCGTCCTTGGCGAGAACGGCTTGGCTGAGGGGTTGCGCCGCGGGTCGGTGGTGGTCGATTGCTCGACTTCGGATCCGGTATCGACGGTGGCATTGGCCGAACGGCTGGCAGCACGCGGCGTGGACTTCGCCGATGCGCCGCTGAGCCGCACTCCAAAAGAGGCCTGGGAAGGCACGCTTGACACGATGGTCGGTGCCAGCGAAGCGGTTTTCCAGCGTATCCGGCCGGTGCTCGACACCTGGGCCGGAAAAATCGTGCATGTCGGCAACACCGGCGACGGACATCGCATCAAGCTGCTCAATAACTTCATATCGCTCGGCTATGCGGCGCTCTATGCGGAGGCCTATGCCTTGGCGGAGAAGGCCGGAGTGCCATGGGAGCGGCTGCACGCGGTGATCGACGGCGGTCGCATGGACTGCGGCTTCTACCAGACCTTCATGGGCTACCTCGTCGACGGCAACCGGGCGTCCCACAAGTTCACCCTGGCGAACGCCTTCAAGGATCTGCGCTATCTGGAATCCATGGCGGATGCTGCGGGTCTTGTGAACCCGATGGGCAATGCGGCTAAAAACGCGTTTGCCACTGCCGTCGCCGCCGGTGCCGACGGGCCTGAGGATTACGTGCCGACACTGGTGGACCATATCGGCCGGCTGAACGGAGTGGCGTTGAAGCCGAGATCGACATCCTGATAGCGCGGATGACACATCAGCTGCCACGGAGCCATTGGTTGCCTCAAAATCCCTCTCGATAAGCGGATCTTTGTGCGGCGCTTGCGCTTCTATCCCTGCCGCTGGCGAACGAAGGCGTTTAAAGCCTCAACAGCGGCTTCAAGTTCCCGCATGGCCGCAAACAAAGCCTCGCGATCGCGCCAGTGCGCCTCGTAAACGGCGACAAAAGCGGTATTGCCGGGGTCCTCCGGCGGCACCTCGTGGGTGCGCGCAAGACTCTCCACCGCACGCTGCTTGACCTTGCAGACGGATAACCGCAGCCGCTCGACTTCGGCTTCAAGTTCCCGATAGCGGTGCTGATCCGCCTCAGGGTACTCCCGCCTGATCGGTCGTCCGTGGATGGACTGATACTGCATCATGCTGTGTGCCTCCGCCGCGACTGTGATGTGCGCCAATCAACGTGAGTTCCAAGCGAACCGTTCCGTGCCACTTCGGACCGTGCACCGGACAGCTTGACGCGACGGTTGCTCCGTGGTTGCACTGTCAGACAATATTTGAGTATAAAAGTCAAGTTTTAGAGATGCGGACCGACTTGAGTGCCGCAAGGCGGAGCGAAAAGGAAAAATGCCCATGACGCATGTGTCGCGTGCGGACTATTTCGAGCGACCGGCCGAAAAGCTGGTGCTTGAAGGTTATCGTTGCTGGACTCGTGGCTACGCAGCCCGGTCGACCGAGCCGTGGACCGAAGCGCAGCTGCTCTACCGCGGCATCCTGGGTGACGAAAACGGCGAACAGGCGATCATCGCATTGGCCGGATTCGTGAGAACGCTCGGTTGCTGCGCCAGCTGCCCGTTGCGTATGTACCGGTCTGGATCCCCGGTGGTTTGCCGGGACGAAACACTGGTGATGGGCATGATTGCAGCCATCCAGAACGGTGACCAGCCAACTCTGGATTTTTGCCTGGAGCGCCTCTGCAACCGGGACTCGCGGGACGAAGTGGCGATGGTCGCGGGTGTTTTCGCGCTGAAGCTGAGGGCGATGGGCCAGATGCTGAGGCCGATCCCCAGGCATGTACTCGCCAGCATCGTCACGCGGTCAGAAAGGGTTCCCCCAAACGTCAACCAGACGATTCATTAGAGCAACGGGCGCGAATTCAAACCCGCATCAATAGGTGCGGCCAAGGTATTCCGCAATGACCGCCTTCAGTTCGAGACCGTCGACCTCGGCAAAGTCGAGATCGGTGGTGCCGAGATACGGCTCCTGGTTCCTCGCCGTCCAGCCGTTGACGACCAGACGGTAGGTCTTGCCGGGATCGACGTCGAACGCTGCAACATGGACATAGTCGCCGGTGCGGCCGGACAGATCGGTCGCGGCAAACTGATTCGCCCGTCCCAGGATCTCGGCGAGGCGTGCGCCGGGAACATCCGCCACCTGCAATCCACCACCAAATCGGACGAAGGCGTTGAAGTCGTATCGGGTGAGCGGACCGGCGGCGAGTGGAGCGCCAAAGGTCGTGTGCCCGATCATGGCAACGTCGGCGTCCGTGGCCTGGCGGATGGCCTCGGTGGCGGTGAGGATGGAGTTGTGCATGTCCATCGCCTGAGGGATTTCGGCGATGACCTCGTTGTCCTCTGGCGTGAGATGCTCGGCCTTTTGTGCTTCGATCACCTCGGTCAGGGCCGCGTCGCCGCTGACCGGCGCGATGGCTTCGCTGCGATAGGTGGCCTGAACGGAATCGCCGCCCTTTACGAGTTCAACGACGCCGATGTTCGTCCCCCAGCTTCCGCCGTGGAAATAGCTGACACCCTGATGAACGAGATCGAACATCTGATGGTCGTGCGCGCCCTGCAGCACCGTGCCGGCGGGCAGCGTGTTGATAAAGGTTTTGTCCGGGGCGACACCGGCGTGGCTCATGATCAGGTTCACATCGGCGCCGGCGCTCACATCGGGAAGCACGTCGGTGACGAACTGCGCGGTATCCAGAAAGGTCAGCGTGTCGCGCACAGGCCTGCGATAAACGAACGGGTTGGTTGCGGCCAGTCCGAGGATCGAGATGTCAAGCCCGCCCAGGCCCACACGGTCCGCCACCGGAACGAAGAAGCGCCCGGTGCGGCGGTCGACCAGGTTCGACACAAGGCGCAATCCCGCCTGATCGGCGCGCGCGGTGAAGCTGGTCATGTCGTCGAGGATTGCGGTTTCGTGGTTGCCGAGATTGACGATGACGGGCATTTCGGCAGCCAGTGCCTGCAGGAACGCCCAATCGGCAACACCGCCGGACCGCGTGCAGACCACGTTACCGCGCTCGAAGATGTCGCCGTTGATCAGCGCCGCCGTCGGCGCGCCGGCGGCATCGCGCAGACTGCGAAAACGATCGAGCAACGCGGGCAGCCGCGCATAGGGTGCGTGAAGATCGGAGATGGTGAGCAGAACCGCATCAGGGCGGGTCTGCGCAAGCGCCGCGGAGGGCAAAATGGCCGCGGCCGCCATCGACTTGAGCACCATACGGCGATTGAGCACAAATGCGTTGCGGTTCATAAGCACGGTCCTCGCATGGATCTTACGGTTGACGTATGCAGCTTGTGTGACAGGCGTGCGACATCGGCAATCAGCGTTGGTGGTTTCATTTTCCTTTGTCGCGCGTCTCCTCGAAGAACCATGGAAAGGTCTTCGCCATAAAGGCGCAGGTCTGCTCGCGATCCTTGCGCACCCCGGCGATGGCCGTTTTCCGCGATTCCTTGAATTGTTGACGCACAGCCGGCGTTTCCGAACGGCGATAGACGCGGATCGCCTCTCGGACTTCGGGGATTTTCGCCACCGTCAAGTTGCGGCATTGATTGGCAGCTCCCGAGACATAGCCAAACATCTGGGCGAATTCCAAGACTTCCTCCAGCCTGTCATCCATTTGCGCGGAAGTTGAGAAAGGCATCAGGAAGACCGCAACCAAACCGCATATTGCCAAAAAACGCACGTCATTGCCTCCGTCTCAATCAGGCTTTTGTAGCGGACAATCGGACAAAAATATGAGCCGCTGTCGAAACGCGCTTCTCTCGGGCCTCATGGGTTTGACGGCGATGGTGCCGATCGACCGCGGCGCCGGTTCAACGCGTCAGATGGAAGCTGTAATATGGAAAACGGAGAGAGAAACGACATGCAATATATGCTGATCTTTACCGAGCCGACGGAAGAGTTTGCCAAGCGCGAGGATCCGACGCAAGCGCCGGCCTACTGGGGCGCGTGGAGCGACTATATCGGCGCCATGGGCGCGGCCGGGATCGTGGTGAGCGGCAACGGGCTGTTGCCACCGCACACCGCCTCGACGCTGCGGATCGAGGATGGCCGTCGGGTCATCCATGACGGCCCGTTCGCCGAGACGAAGGAACAGCTCGGCGGATACTTCATCATCGAGGTGGACGATCTCGACACGGCACTGGACTGGGCTGCCAAGTCGCCGGCGGCTTCGGTCGGCGCGGTGGAGGTCCGCCCGGTGATGCCGCCGCCAGAGAACCAGGGTTGAGTCTCGACGCAACCCATACCGCAGCGGAACAGGCCGCCCGAACATCTTACGGGCGGCTTCTGGCGCTGCTGGCTGTGCGCACCCGCGACATTGCCGCCGCCGAGGATGCGCTGTCGGAAGCCTTCGCGGCGGCGCTGCGGCGGTGGCCGGAAACCGGCGTGCCGGACAATCCGGACGCCTGGCTGCTGGTGACGGCGCGCCGGGCACACGGTGATCGGCAGCGGCGCGATGCCGTGCGCGACAAACACCAGGCCATGCTGGAACTGCTGGCCGAAGAGCGCATCGAAGACGATCCGCAGACGATTCCCGACGAGCGGCTGAAACTGATGTTCGCCTGTGCACACCCGGCTATCGATGCGGCGGTCCGCACGCCCATCATGCTGCAGGCCGTGCTCGGTCTCGACGCGGCCCGCATCGGCAACGCGTTCCTGGTGCAAGGGCCGGCCATGGGGCAGCGGCTGGTGCGCGCCAAGTCGAAGCTGAAAAACGCCGGGGTATCGTTCGCCATTCCCGAAGCGGCGGATATGCCGGCGCGTCTCGACGACGTGCTGGCCGCGATCTATGCGGCCTTCAACGCGGCCTGGGACGATATGCCGGGCTTCTCCACCGGCGGACAGGATCTGATTGGCGAAGCCATCTATCTGTGCCGGGTGGTAACCGGCGCCCTGCCCGACGAGCCGGAACCGCTGGGACTGCTGGCGTTGATGCTCTACTGCGAGGCCCGGCGGCCAGCCCGGCGCGCGCCCGACGGCAGCTTCATCCCGCTGGCGGAGCAGGATAGCCGGCTATGGTCGCGCGATATGATCATCGCGGCGGAGACCTGCCTGACGTCGGCGGCGCGCCATGGCCGGCCAGGCCGATTCCAGACCGAAGCGGCCATCCAGTCCTTCCATATCCAGCGTCCGGTCAATGCGCAGATCCCGGCGGCGGCGCTGCTCAAGCTATACGATGTCCTGTGCGGCCAGACCGCCAGCCTCGGTGCCGCCGTGAGCCGCGCCGTCGCCTACGCCGAACATGACAGCGCTGAGACGGCGCTGGCTTTGCTCAACGATTTGCCGGAAAACAAACTCACCGAATACCAGCCCTATTGGGTGGCGCGGGCCCGCATACTGGAAACCTGTGGAACGATGGACGCTGCGGCAGCCGCCTATGCGCACGCCATCGCGCTGACGTCCGACGACAACGTTCGCCGCTTTCTGGACGCGGCCCGACGCCGCTGCGTCTGAAGCCGAGCATTGGCATGTCGACAGCACGCTGAAAGTCGCGCTTTTCCCTTACGGGAATTTCTATATAAAAGCCGCAACAAAGAGCTCAGAATCCGGAAAATGGATATAATCCTATGGACACGGAAAGCGTGCGGCTGTTCGTCCTGGCGGCGGAAAAACTCAACATCAGCGCGGCCGGCCGCGATCTCGGCATGGCGCCGGCGGTGGCCAGCGCACGGCTGGCGAAGCTGGAAAAGGCCCTGGGCGCGGATTTGTTGCACCGCTCGACCCGCAAGGTGGCGCTGTCGCTGGAGGGGGCGGAATTCCTGCCTTTCGCCCGTGAGATCCTGGCCCAGGAAACCGCCGCGCGCGCCGCGCTGGGGCTGGACCGCCCGAACGCCACTGGCACCCTGCGGTTCACCGCGCCGAGCACCTTCGCGCAGCGTTACATCGCGCCGCTGCTGCCGGAATTCCTGGAACAGCACCCCGGCATCGACCTCGACCTGCGGCTGTCCGACACCCAATACGACCTGATCGAGGGCAGCTTCGACCTGGCGCTGCGCAACTCGCCGCTTCAGGACTCGAGCCTCAAGGGCCGCAAGCTGGCCGACGACCGGCGCATCATGTGCGCCGCGCCGGCCTATCTGGCGCGGCACGGCCTGCCGCGGCATCCGGACGATCTGGCCGGTCACCATCTGCTGGCGTTCAAGGACCGGTCGGCCCGCCGGCTGCTCGGCCGCGACGGCGTGAACGGCCTGTTCGATCCAAGCCGGCCCAGCTGCCGGCTGGTGCTCGACGACGGGCTCAGCCAGAAGGTGGCGACGGTTGCCGGCGCTGGTATTTCCGTCAACTCGCTGTGGAGCGTGCATGACGAACTGGCCGACGGCACACTCGTTCAGGTTCTGCCCGATTACCAGGTCGACGACCGCTCGGTGCTGTGGCTAGTCTACCCGAAAGCCAACGTGCTGACCGCCAAGGTCCGGGTGTTCATCGACTTCCTGCTCGACCGCATCGGCCGCGACCCGGTGTGGGCCCGGCCTTGATACGTCAGCCCGGCTGCCAACGGTTGCCGACCGCGGCCGCCTGTTCCAGCAACCAGTCGCGGACGAGACGCACCGGCCGGGGCAGCGACGACACGTCGCGGGTCAGCAGATAGTATTTGTCGCGGCTGTCGAGGACCGGACCCGGCAGTTTGACCAGCGCGCCGGAGCGCAGATGTTCGCTGGCGATCCCGTCGTCGCCGATCGCCAGGCCGAGGCCGCGCACCGCGGCGTCGAGGCTGAGATAGGAGCGGTTGAAGAACAGATGGCCGCCGGCCGCGTCGTCGAAGGCGAGACCGAGCCGGTCGAAATAGGTCCGCCACCAATAGACGCCCCGTTCGTGGATCAGCCGGTGCGCCAGATAGATCTTCGGATCCTGCGGGTCGGGCCCGCAGGCGATCAGCTCGGGTGAGGCCACCGCGAATGCCCGCAGGTCCAAAAACGGCGTGGCGACGAAGCCGGTGCAGGCGGCGGTGCCCCAGCACAGCGCCAGATCGACGTCACCGAGCACGGCGCGCGGCGGATCGGGACGCACCCGGATATCCAGCGAGACGTCGAGCGCCTCGAACGCCGGTTGCGCCAGCAGCGGCATCAGCCAGCGTGCCGCCAGATCCGATTCGATATCGATCACCACCGTGCCGCGGCCGCCGCTGCGCCGCAGCCGCCCGGTTTCCAGTTCGATACGCGACAGCGCCTCCGCCGCGGTGCGGGCGAACATGCTGCCCTCGCTGGTCAGCACGACGTGACGGGCATGGCGCTCGAACAGCTCGACGCCGATATCCGCCTCCAGCGTGCGGATGTGGCGGCTGACGGCGGCATGGCTGACGCCGAGCTCGTCGGCAGCACCTGAGAAACTGCCGTGGCGCGCCGCCGCATCGAAGGCCCGCACCGCGTTGAGATTGGGCAAGGTCCGCATGGGCCGAGTATAACAAAAAAGCACGCTAGAACGAAATCTAGTCGTTTGAGCCCAATATTTTTTTGCGCAAGACTGTGCCGCGAAACCGGGTGACACATGATGACCGCTGCCACTGCCATCCAACGCCGGCCGATCGCGGCCCTTGTTCTCGGCATGTTTATCTACAGCCTCGGGATGGGCACGACCTATCCGCTCATCGGTGTCGTGCTGGCGCAGCAGACCAGTGGCGGCTGGAACGGCCTTAACGCCGCGGCGACCGGTCTCGGACTGCTGCTCGGCGTCGTCCTGGCGCCCGCATTGAGCCGCCGCATCGGTGCCGGCGCCACGGTGCTTGTCGGCGTCGCGGCGATGGCGGCCGCGCTGCTGCTGATGTCTCTCACCATCGCCGCCGCGCCGTCGGTATTCTGGCCGCTGTTCGGACTGCGGATGGTTCTGGGTTGCGGCGCCAACCTGATGTTCGTCGTCGGCGAAACGGCCCTCAACGTGTTCAGCGAGCCGGCCCGCCGCGGCCGGGTCATTGGTCTCTATACGGCAGCGGTGGCGTCGGGCTTCGTCATCGGGCCCGGATTCGTAGCACTGGCAGGCGACCGGCCGGCGGCGCTGCTTCTCGTCTGCGCCGGCATCACGGCCGTGGCGCTCGTGCCGCTCTGCGCGGTACGGCCGGCCTTGGACCGCTCGGTGGTGCCGGCTTCGGTTCGCCGCCTGCCACGGGCGGTCGCCGCGGCGCCGCTCGCCTTCGGCTTTGTCGTCGTCGCCTCGGCGGTGGACGCGGTGGCGATCAGCCTGCTGCCGGTCATCGCCACCGGGCAGTCCTTCACTACAGCGCAAGGCGCGGTGCTGGTGGCGGTCTTCCATGTCGGGCTGCTCCTCGGTCAGCCGCTGATCGGGTTCGCGCTCGACGCGGCCGGCCGGCGCCGAACGGTGCTCGCCTGCCTGCTGGTGTCGCTCATCTGCGCCGTCGCGATGATGTTCGGCGCGCGGCTCGACTTCGCCGCGGTCTGCCTGCTGATGCTGCTGTGGGGCGGCGCCAATTTCGGGCTTTACACGGCCGGCCTCGCCATCCTCGGCGACCGCTTCGACGGCGCCGCACTGACCGCCGCGACCGCCGCTTTCGCCGGCGTCTACGCGGTGGCGTCGACCGCCGCGCCGCTGCTGGCCGGCACCGGTCTCGACGCCATCGGTGCGACGGGTCTCTATGCGGCGGCGGCGGCCGTCTATCTGGCCGCGACGCTTATCGGCGTGCTGACATTCCGTCCCGCTGAGCCGGCGGCGGCGTTTGCCAGGGCCGCCTCGCGTACCTGACTGGGCCTGACCGGGCTCATTGCGCCAGCGCCTGCTTGCGGGTGAACAGCACCGAAAAGCTGAGCACGATGGCCGAGGCCGACACCAGCGTCATGACCGTGCCGGGCACGAAATTGACGAAACCGCCGAGGTCGAGGAACAGGAAGTAGCCGACATCTGCGAGACCGGCGACGATCGCCGTGAAGACGATCCACATGGCCGAGCCGCGCCAGACGAAGACCCCGCCGACGGTGGCGAAGGCGCCGATCCACAGCAGGTTGAAACCGTGCTGGTTGATGATCGCCCCGGCGGCGGCCGGGTAGACGGTGTCGAGGATCGCCGGATCGGCGGCGTCAGCGATGGCGTAGACCGCGGCGGCGGTGCCCTGCATCATGGTCATGATGCCGGCGAACATGTGGACGAGCCCCCAAATCACCCACAGCACGGCGGATATTTTCAGGACGGTGTGTGCGTTCATAGCAATCTCCTTTTCCGGAGAAGATTGACCTGGTCTATGATTGTCCACAAGATAGGCAAATTTGCATGATATGCGCGTTTTTGCGAAGGTGACTCATGGACAAATGGGACGAGATGCGCACCGCCTTTTATGTGGCGCGGCTGGGCACGGTCAGTGCCGCGGCACAGGCGCTGAACATTCACCGGGCGACGATCAACCGGCATATCGACACCCTCGAGCAGGCGCTGGGCGGTAAGCTGTTCCAGCGCCACGCGCGCGGCTATACGATGACCGAGGCGGGTCGCGACCTGTTGCAGGTGGCGGCCGCGACGGACGAGCAGTTCGCCGAACTGGCCGGCCGCACGAAAGGCCGCGCGACACAGGTGTCGGGCGAACTGATCGTCACCTCGGTGGAGGTGGTGTCGGACGTGGTGCTGCCGGCGCTGCGCCGCTTTCGCCAACAGTATCCGGAAACCTCGGTACGCTACGTGGTGAGTGCCGCGGTGATGAAACTCGATTATGGCGAGGCCCATGTGGCGATCCGCGGCGGCAACCGGCCGCAGCATCCTGACAATGTCGTGCAGCCCTATCTGACGATCAGCACCGGCCTCTACGCGCATCGCGACTACGTCGCGGCGCACGGCCGGCTCAACGGCGTTTCCAATGTCGGCAACCACGCCTTCATCGGGTCCGACGCGAAGACCACCCGGGTGCCGTTCCGCCAGTGGATGCAGCGGACGATTCCGGCCGGCAACATCGTCTTCACCACCTCCGACCGGCAGATCGAGCGGCAGGCGATCTTGTCCGGCCTCGGCATCGGCTTCTTTCCCGTACAGGCGGCCCGGGTGCATCCGGACCTCGTCGAGATGCTGGCGCCGGTGCCGGAATGGGACGCCGGCTTCTGGCTTGTCACCCATGTCGACCTGCACCGCACGGCCAAGATACAGGCCATCCTCAAGGTGTTGAAGACGGCCGGTGACGCGGCAATGCCGGTTTAGAGCAACGGGTCGCTGCGTCGGCTATAGACTGACATCGGGTTCGTCCGCTATCAGTGCCAGCGATTTTGTTGATCTCGGAAAAATTCTATTCATGACCGACGACGTCCACCCGCAGGTAAAGGCGATACTCGACAAGATGCGCGAGCTCGAGGTGCCGAAGATCCACCAACTGTCGACCGACGATGCGCGGGTTATGGTCGAAGAGATGGCCGCGGCGCGGCGCGATGCCTATCCGCCACCGGATGTCGCCTCCGTCGAGACCGTGTCCACCGGGCCGGGCTACGGCCACGTTCCGGTGCGCATCTACCGGGCCTCGACCGGGCGGCCGGCACCGGTCATCGTTTATTATCACGGCGGCGGCCATGTCGTCGGCAGCCTCGACAGCTACGACACCACCGCCCGCCACCTGGCGCTGACCGCCGACTGCACCTTGGTTTCGGTCGACTACCGGATGGCGCCGGAGCATCCGTTTCCGGCCGCCGTCGACGATTGCTACGAAGCGACCCGTTGGGTGGTCGATCAGGCGGCGAGCCTTGGCATCGACTCGCAGCGGCTCGCCGTCTGCGGCGACAGCGCCGGCGGCAACCTGGCCGCGGCGGTCGCCATCCTGGCCCGCGACAGCGGCGCCTTCGCCATCTCGGCACAGGTGCTGATCTATCCGGTGATCGATTATCGCGGCGGCAACCCGTCGCATGAGGAATATGGTGTCGGTTACGGCCCGCTGGAGGCCGAATCGGTCGCCTGGTTCATGCAACGCTACCTGCCGGACCCGGTCCATCGCGGCGACTGGCGCGCCTGTCCGCGCAACGCCGCCTCGCACAGCGGACTGCCGCCGGCGCTGATCCTGACCGCCGAATGCGACGTTCTGCACGACGAGGTGGTCGCCTACGCGGCGCAGTTGCGCGACGCCGACGTGGCGGTCGAGCACGTCGATTTCCCCGGCATGATCCACGGCTTTTTCGGCTATCTCGGCCTGGTCGACGACGCCCACCGGGCCCACCAGACGGTCGCCGCTTTCCTGCGCCGGATCTGGACATAGTGTGTAACGGCGGGCGGCCGGTGGCCCGTGGCGACGATTTTGATCATGCGAAGGTGGTAAAACGCCTTGATTAAACCGCATTGAAAAGCCATATAACAGTATCGTTTCTTTGGCCGGTTTTGGCTTCTCGCGGCGTCATTCGCTACCGACCCGCCAATGTCTTCCCAAATGACCGATCGAAATCGCGTTCGCACGAGGCGGCGTGGAGAACTACATGCAGGAACCACACATATGCAAACAGGTACCGTAAAATTCTTCAACGGCCAGAAGGGCTTCGGCTTCATCCAGCCGGAAGATGGCAGCAAGGACGTGTTCGTCCATATCAGCGCGCTTGAGCGCTCCGGCATCAGCGGCCTGGCCGAAGGCCAGAAGGTCGAATTCGAGCTGGAAGCCGGCCGTGACGGCCGCATGGCGGCCGCCAATCTGAAGCTGCTGTGAGCGGCTTGGCAGCTGGAAAAACCGTCTCGCGATCTGTTTTCAGCGCCGTTAACGCAGGAAAAGCGGGGACCGGGTCCCCGCTTTTTATTTGCACCACAAAGGGTTCGGGCGCATTGGCGCAACCGGTGCGCCGCGGACCGATGACAAGAAAGGACATTCATGCAGGTACTCGTCAGGGATAACAACGTCGACCAGGCGCTCCGCGTCCTGAAGAAGAAAATGCAGCGGGAAGGCGTTTTTCGCGAAATGAAAGCGCGCCGGTCCTATGAAAAACCGTCGGAAAAGCGATCGCGCGAAAAAGCCGAAGCGATCCGCCGCAACCGCAAGGCGGCGCGCAAGCACGCGCAACGCGAGGGGCTGCTGCCGTCGCGCAAGCGACGGTCTTAGACCCCCCTTCATGGTTAGATTGAGCCATGAAAGAGCCTAGCGCCGGATCGGCACCAGCGCGCCGTCATGCGTGCGCGCTGAACGCCGAGACAGCGGTCTGATCAGCATGAGTAAAGCCAAACCGGCAAAGCCGACCAGAACGGAAAGCAAACAGGCCATTACCGATTCCGTCGCCAGGGAACTGATCGACGCGGAAGCGGCAGCGCGGCGCGCCAAGACCGAGCGCCTGCGCGCCATGCGCCTGGCCAAGGAAACGGGTCACGAAAAAAGCTCGGTCAAGGCGCGGCCGGCCCGCAAAGCATCGAAGCGGCGCAGTTAAGGTCGGGCGGACCCCTCGCAGAGCGTCAAATGCTTTTTCCGCGGATGATCGATGCCGTAAGGGCGTAGGCCACGGCCGCAAAAGCGGCGTTCGATCAGGACGTGCAGGCGGACAGTTCAACGGTGGCGGTGGCGTCTTCCCGGAACGTGACGCTGACCGTACCGGTCGCCCCCTTGGCGATGACGCTGGCGCCGACGATTTCGCTGTTCGACACCATGGTCTCGAGACTGTTGCGCGTGTCGTCGACATCAATGGTGAACGACACGGAGGCGCCGGCCGGCAAGCCGGCGAGATCCAGCGTCAGCCGGTTGTCGCCGTCGGCCACCAAAGGTTGGGTTTTCAGGTTCTCGCTGCCGGCGGTCAGCTCGAACGGCTGGAACACCTCGACACCGGCGCCGCGGCCGGTCACGTCGAAGATCAGCCCGTAGGGCGAGCCGCTGAGATCGATGGTCACAGCCGTGGGCCCCAGTCCGCAGCCCGTGTTGGTGATGGTGAACCGGTCCTTCGGCGCACCCTCGACAAAACGCACCTGCAGATCCGCCAGCGACGGCGTGGCCAGCCCGGCAAAGCCGGTAAACAGCATCGACAGCACCAAACGTCCCATGGCCAACTCCCGTAATAGACTCACGGTTCCCTACGGCGCCCAACTGGCGGCGGTTCACCCGGCCGTACAGATCAAAAGGCGACGGCCTGGCCCAGGCAGCACTTCTTGTATTTCTTGCCCGACCCGCATGGGCAGGGATCGTTGCGGCCGACATCGCGGTGCAGGTTGACGGCCATGTCATGGATCTGCGTTTGCCGCTGCCGACGCCATTGCTGTTTGCGGTATTTGACCGAATAGCAGTGCCAGTGGGAGATTTCGCTCAGGGCGTCCTCGAACGGAAACAGGCGGCAGTCTCGCAGCCAGGCGTCGGTATCGAACCCCTCCACGCGAGCACGATAATGGTCGAGGAAGTCCTGCCGTGTCCATATCGGCGGGATCCCGTCGAGCTCGCCGACGGGTTCGAACCGCTGCTCCTCGATGATCCGCTCGGCCTGCGGCAGCAGCGAGTCGAGCCCGAGAGCGGTGACAGCGTCCAGCCAGGATGCCCAGACATAGCTGTTCCGCCGCGGTTCGAGGCGCTCATAGGCCTGTCGCAGGTAGCTTTCCGACTCGGCCCGCGGCCAGACATCCTTCGCCGCAAAATAGCTCCAGGCGCTGAAAGCCGCATGGCGGGCGAAATCGTCGGCACCGGCGTCGTTCATCAGGTCGAGCAGCGGTTGTTGCGTGCCGTCGAAGATGGCGATCAGGATTTTCGGCATCGTTTCCGTCAGCGAGTCGCCGATCAGCACCTCGAGCAGGTCCCGGTCGCCGGCGAGCAGCCGCAGCAGCGGCCGGAACACCGCCGTGGCGCGCAACTCGCCGCAGATGTGGAGCAGAATGCAGAGCGCCTCTTCCTCCTCTTCGGTGACGGCAGCCCCCTCTGTCACACGTTCGACGATATCGACGGTGCGCGGCACGGTCTGCGGATCGGCCAGCGCCGCGCCGATCGCCGCCCGCGGTAGTTTTTCGCCATAGGCGATCGTTTCGATGTGATCCTCGAGCGACATGGCTTCGGTCTCTTGGCTTTCGGGATTCGGACGGGCCTCGAACAGGCATTGTGATCGGCATCGGTGGGTTTTGGAAGGCCGCCGGTGACCGTCACCGTTGAATTCCACCGAAAAACCGGCAATCAGGTGACACGCCGAAAGCAACGCCTGGGCCCACCCTGGGTCGGCAGCCGCTGGTTGAGCCGGAAGTCATACCTATGTTGGGCCTATATTGTCCCTATATTGGGTCAATACTGATGTCCGACCGCAAAGGAGGGTTCCCGTGTCATCCATCAGACTCTTGCCTGGCCTTATGGCGTCGATCGCGCTTCTCGGTTTTCTCGCCGTCTCGACCGGCACGCAGGCGCAGCAAAGAAACGACGAGCAGGCGGTCCGGCAGGCCGTGACCGGCTTCTACGACGCGCTGGCGGTTAGAGCAACGGGCGTGAATATGGCACCATTTGACCGCGCGATTTTGGTCGCTGGCGAGGCGGGTTGCGCGCCGTGGTGCCTCCCCACCACAAGCGCGAGCTAACGACGCCAGGGGGCAAAATCGCCCGGCCCATTCACCGCAGCAATTCTAGTCGATAGGCCTTGCCAGGGTGGCGGTAAATCGGCCCATCGGCTGCGTTGCGACGCTTGCCCGATGCACCACATCGCGCCGCGCGACGCGCCTATCCGACTGAACCGATTTTCCGCCATCAAATGATGCCATATTCGCGCCCGTTGCTCTGTCTTCGAAGGCGAGACCGGCGCCATGGAGGCGCTGTGGTCGCAGGCCGACGACGTCACCTATATGGGTCCGGACGGCGGCTACCTGGAGGGCTGGCCGCAGGTGTTCAAGAACTGGCAGGAGCAGGCGGCGCTGAAGATGGGCGACAAGGGCGGATCCGTGACGCCGGAAAAAATCCGCATTACGGTCGGCGACTCCATCGCGGTGGTGCACAATCTCGAAATCGGACGGGCCAATGTGCGCGGCCGGATGGCGACGGTGTCGCTGCGCGCCACCAACCTGTACCGCAAGGAAAACGGCGCCTGGAAACAGATCGGCCACCACGCCGACCTGCTGCCGCCGCTGGTCAAGGGCATCGAAGAGGAAAACTGACGCCGCCCTATCGGCGGTTAAACCGCGGCGCCTACGACGTGCCCTCGAAATTCAGGTCGGCCGGCGAGATCAGCACGCCGAACTGCTCGCACCAGATGACGACGCTCGGATAGTCTTTTAGGTCGAGGCCGGCCGGGATCTCGTAGCGCTGGCTGCCCTCGAAGGCGCGCAGCTTGCCGAGGTCGACATACATGGTGTCGTCGACGTCGCCGGAGGCGCGGATCATGTCTTTCGGCACCAGGTAGACGTGGTAGTCCGGGCCGGGCCCGACCTTGAAGTCACTGCCCAGGAAGACGATGGTCTCGAACACCTCGACCCCGCCCTCGCCATAGTGGATCGGGTCGTTGGGATTGGCGTGTATAAAGGTGCCGGTGGCGACCCGGGTCTGCCGGTCGGCCTCCGACAGCGTCTCCATCGCCGGCGGCGGCGGGAACACGTAAGGAAAGGCGAAAAAACCGACGGCGACGCCGAAAGCGGTGCCTAAGATTCCCCCGGCCAGGAACAATGCGATGCCACGCCACATGTCGTTCTCTCCAGTGATCAGTGACTAGTGACCAGTGATCAGGAATTAGTCACCAGTTACTAGTAACTGGTCGCTGATCACTAGTCACTGGTCACTCCGCCGCTTCGGCGGCCGCCGACGGCGGATACAGCTCATCGAGCGGCACCGACTTGCCGGTGTCCTGGACGATGCGGCAGTGGAAGCGCTTCAGCGCCCGCGGGTGCGGCACGCCGCAGGAATGGGCAATGACGCCGACATCGTAGCGGAGGCGCTCGACATAGTTCTTCACCCGCAGCGCCTTGTCGGCCGGGTTGAGGCCGCGCTGCAGCCGCCGGTCGTGGGTGGTGATGCCGGTCGGGCAGGTGTTCTTGTTGCATTTCAGCGCCTGGATGCAGCCGAGCGCGAACATGAAGCCGCGGGCCGAGACCACCACGTCGGCGCCGGCGCAGTAGGCCCAGGCGATGTCGGACGGGGTGATCATCTTGCCCGAGGCGATAATCCTGATGCGGTCTTTCAGGCCGTAGCGGGTCAGGATGTCGGCGACCATCGGCAGCGACTCCTTGATCGGCAGGCCGACGCTGTCCATCAGCGGCATCGGTGCGGCGCCGGTGCCGCCGTCGCCCGAATCGATGGTGATGAAATCCGGTGCGCTCTCCGGCCCCCGCTTGATGAGCTCGCGGCACAGGGTCTCGATCCAGCCATAGGCGCCGATCACCGCCTTGAAGCCGGTCGGCTTGCCGGTTATGGTGCGGATGCGGGCGATCATGTCGATCAGCTGCGGCACGTTGGCAATTTCCGGGTGGCCGTTGGGCGAGATCGAATCCTCGCCGGCCGGGATGCCGCGGATCGTGGCGATCTCCTTCGTCACCTTGGCGCCCGGCAGGATGCCGCCCTTGCCGGGCTTGGCGCCCTGGCTCATCTTCAGCTCGAACATCTTGACTTGCCCGTGCGCCGCCACTTCGGCGAGCTTCGCCTCGTCGAGCCCGCCATTGGCATCGCGCACGCCGTATTTGGCGGTGCCGATCTGGTAGACGATGTCGCAGCCGCCCTCCAGGTGATAGGGCGACAGGCCGCCCTCGCCGGTGTTGAGCCAGCAGCCGGCCAGTTTGGCGCCCTTCGACAGGGCGCGCACGGCGGGGCGCGACAGGGCGCCGAAGCTCATGCCGGAGATGTTGACGATCGACTGCGCCGCGTAGGGGTGTGCGCAGCCTTCGCCGATGGTAATCGGCGGCGCCGGCACCGAATCCTCCGTCAGCGTCGGGAACGGGCAGTTGTTGAAGATGACGGTGCCGACCGGCGTCAGGTTGTGGGTGGAGCCGAAGGCGACGGTGTTGTCCTCGCCGGCGGAGGATTTGTAGACCCATTCGCGCTCGGCCCGGTTGAACGGCATTTCCTCGCGGTCCTGGGCGAAGAAATACTGGCGAAAAAACTCGCCCAGGGTGGAGAACAGGTAGCGGAAGCGGCCGAGCACCGGATAGTTGCGGCGGATGGCGTCGCGGGTCTGCAGGATGTCGGCGAGAAACATGACGACGATCGCCGCGACGACGAGGCCGACGACGAAGACGAACAGGGTGGAGAGAAAGCCGAGCCCCTCCATGGTGACCCGGGTCAAAAGTCCGATTTCCTGCATGGCGCCCTCCCGAGGCGGTAATGTGTTCCCATGCGTGGATAAAGGGATTTATGCGGCGGAATGCGACAAACGGTTTTTCAAATTGGGGTTATTGGGGTGTGAGGGGGCCCCACCTGCAACGCCTTGGCCAGATTGGACAGACCTCTTTGATTGTTGGTCGACTTCGTTAAGGACTTGAAAGCATCAAAAGTGTTTAGGAGGACGGTTCTGGGCTAGACTGCAGTTCTAGAGGAGTGAGATATGAGCATCGATGTTTTTCTATCCTCAAATAGCCGAAAAGGCTACTCGCAGGACATAGTCGATCTGTTCGCCAAACCTAGCGGCACGACTCAACAATTTCGTTATGCATCAAAGTGGATTTCGACTGAAGTTCTAAAGAGGGTTTCGAGTGGTGCGTACCGCAAAAAAACAGAGGCTGTGCTGTGCTACATTGATCAAGCCACCAAGTCGGTCACGCCTCTCATCTTGCCTATCCGCTTTTCTGAAATTGTTGAAGTTCGCGAACATGGATCGACTTTCAGCATCGTGTTCAAGCTTGGCGATTTTTGTGAATTTGACGACTTACGAACTCTCAACCGAACATTACGTTCGGATCAATCTGAGATGCCTGATTACGTTGGCAATAAGATTACGGGAAAGTACTGGCTCTTCGATAAAACGAGGAAATTCAACAATATTGAACGCTGCAATGAATTGAATAATTGGGAGCATCTCGTAAGGTGCTACTATCAAACGCCCAACTTTAACGAAAAAGTACCATTTTATAGATTTGAAAGCATCGATGATTTGAATACAAATAGAATAATCAAATCAATCAAAGACAATGACGATCTACTCTACACATTGGACGGAGGCAAAAAATACAATGTGAGCATTTACCATTTTCATCCAAAGGATGATTTTCCGAATTTTGCGTTACAGGTCTCGTCTGATGACCAGAACCTGGTGCCTCTGAACGGGGACTCCCGTGTCCTAGATACCAGATATGATCGTAAAGACTATAAATTTGAGACCAAGCAGGTTTTGTTAGGCGCAAACTCGTCCTTGTCCTTCCGCAGGATAGATAAGGATTCTGGAAAGCTGATCCGAGAAGATTTTCTTATCAGAGTTAATATAAGGCCTTCCTGGGTACTCGTCGCTCTTTACATTTGTTTGGTCGCCGCGGGGTTTTCAGTGCCGTTCATCGTTCGCACGTTTACCGATCCTCAACATGACGGGCCGGTGATTTTCGCAGCATTATTCGGTGGACTTATCGTCGGTATAGCCACACTCATAAAAGAAAAGGTCAGCTTCTAGCTAGATCTTACAACACAAACTGAGGTTCGTTGTCTTTGGCTTGCCACTTCAAGTGTATCCAGCCAAGCGGGACGTAGTGCGACACTCCCCCGGCATCAAGAATGCGGTGGCCATTGTCACTGACATAGAGCTTCAACGGCTTTTCGATCCGAACCGATTGACCACCAACAAACGTGTACTCACGCCATTGCTCGGTTGAGATATCCTTAAAATCTAAACCCGATTCGTTGCGGAACTCCACGGCCTGTGACATTTGCTCGTCTCTATCAATGTTCCTGTTACGTTCTTATTCTGGCTGTTTGTAGTGTGATGTCAAGATTACGTGCATCGGACATGCCAGATCGGGCAGGAAACAGCAAGGCATCTCAAGCAAAATCGCCCTTTAACTCTGACATGATGGACGCGTTGATACGCTGTCCGATATCGCTTGTCGGCCGTGCCAGTTCGGCCAGCGACTGTGCATTTAGAAGATCCCCGAACTGCTCGATCCAATAGTGCTCGAACATCTCAAGGTCAGCCGGGATGATATCGTCCTGAAGGACACGCGCGCGTACATCGAATTCGGCGCGGTATTCTTCGCGAACCCAGTCATATAGCGCGCCCGATTCATGCTCCAAGGATTTGGTGATGATGTGATCAAGGCTTTTACTGGCGGTGTATTCCGTCTGGCCGACATAGCGCACCTGCCCGTCACGTGTGGAATAGACACCGTAGATTTCGCCCATCATCGCCTCCGCCTCGCTTTGAATCCGCCACAAATCTCTTCGTGGGGGTTAAAGACTAGGGTCCCAACTGCTAATGTCGTAGTCAAGGAGGTTCGCTCTGGGGGTTACATGCTCCTGGAAAAACCGGCGGACTGGATTAAGCGCTACCTCGGCGTAAATTTGGGCCTCGTGGAGAGCTTCCTCGGACATTGAACGAAGGAGATCCGCTATGGCTCTAGGCCTGGACGATAATATTTACTGTTCCGCATTTCTGAGCGTTGCCTCGCTCGACCATCTGCTTGACCGGCCCGTTGAATACACCAGACCGTTCGACATCCCCGACCCGCAACCTGTATGCGAAGACCAGATTGATGCTCTGCGTGCCTACAACACGTTACACGGCGCGGTTGACGGTCTTCCGCCTCGCCAGCGCCTAGCCCGCTTCTCTCACAGCACGACGGTTTGAGGTTGTTTGCCGGCCTCGATAGTGCGTGCCGTGCCTACGCGTTTACAAGGCGGCATGCATCGATCGCCGCGGTGAGCAGCGGTCTGTTTTAGCAGCGATGTTCCTTTGTTGGTTGTTGGGAAGGGCTTATGTCCTGCGGCTCATCGGGCCGCGGCGCATATTCGGGCGTGGGCCAGAGTGAACTCGTGCATGTGGGGACAAGCCGAAGCCATGGCGACTTTGATACGCCGGACCGAGACGCGGATCTGGGCGCCGATCTTGAGGAGCTTCAACCGGATCGTCCCACAGGTCGCCTCGGCAAGGGTCGTGTGTCTCAGGCCAATCCTTCGAAGAGCGCAGATCAAGACATAGGCAAATGACGCGAACCAAAGCCGCAGTTGGTTGGCGCGCATGGTGTGGGCACTGGTGCGGTCGGCATAGAGATCGAGCTGGCACTCTTTGATGCGGTTTTCCATGTCGCCGCGGGCGCAGTACAGATCCTCGTACAGAGCCTTTGCGCCCCCATGCTTCGGCTTCAGCGAGGTCACGATGAAGCGCGGGTTCGATCCCTTAAGCGTCCATTCGGCCTTGCCAATGACGCGCCTTCGCCGTGACCAGCTGTCCTTAGTCGACCATAGGAAGTCGCGGAACAGGCGGGCCGGTTCGCCGCTCGCCCGGCCGGCAAGACAAGCTTCCTCCAGGGCCGGTTCGATTTTCTTTTCCAGGCGCTGGTTGCGGGCCAGACCGAAGATGTAGTCGACCTTGTTGGCTTCGCACCAGTCCATCAGTGTGTTGCGGGCAAAGCCGGAATCGGCGCGTAGGATGATGCGCACGTTCGGCCAGCACTTGCGGATCTGAGTGATGATCCGCTCGACTTCCTGCTCTGTTCCCTTGCTGGCGTCGATGTTGGAGCGCCGCAGCTTGGCCGCCAAAAGGTGACGGCCGCAGAAGATGTAGAGCGGCAGATAGCAGTAGCAGCGATAATAGCCGTGGAAGAAGCGACCTTCCTGATGGCCGTGCAGCGGATCATCCGTGGCATCCAGATCGAGGACGATCTTGCGAGGTGGATTGTCATGAGCCTCCAGGAACAGATCCACAAACAACCTTTCGATGGCACTGCGGTCATGGCTGATCCGGTGATAGCGCGTCGGCTCGCCGACCGGCGCATGCTCCAGCCGGTTCAGGGTCGATTTGCCGGCCAGCGGCGCGCAGTCCGACCGCTGCGGCGTCAAGCTTTCCGACAACAGGGTCAACACCGGATCGTGACGCAGCGTGTCGTGATCATCCACGTCCTCGTATCCCAGAGCGATCGCCGTGACGCGTTGTGCAATCAGGGTGCGCACGCTGTGAACCGTGCAATCGGGATCGCGCCGATCGACGAAGCAACCTGCAAGCCTGTCGAACAGCCCGATGGCTTTTTCAGTGTGGCGCAGCAACACAGCACCGGCGTCCGAGGTGATGGCTCCGCCGTCGAAAGCGGCGACGACTTTACGTCCGTCAAAGCCTTCAAATTCGAGCTGTTCGGAGATACAGTGTGTTTGCATCGGACCCCGTCCATGAACCTGATAACTCTTTGTAGCAAAAGAATATTCTCAGATTCTTGGGGCCGATGCACCCCTTTCTTTGAGAGATCCGGGCTAGTGATTCGCGCGATTTTTTTCGCCGGATACACAGTCACACAGACGGCCAAGTTGATGAAGATCAGCGCCGCGGCCGTGGTGAAGCTGCGCGCCAAAGCCTTGAAGCACCTTCTCAACACTCTTTCGCCCCATCGCGATGCGTTGCTCGCCTGATCCCCTTTTCCAAATAGGAGAATACGATGACTGCTTCCGCACTTCAGCAGCAGAAGAAATATGTCGAAGACCTTAAGCGCAAGAAGTTCAACTTCGGCCTCACCGTGGGGGACGCCTTTGTGCGCGGTATACGCGACATCGGCTACAAGCACACCGGCACTGCGCTCGATGAACAGATCGACAACAGTTATCAGGCCGGCGCCGACCAGGTCCATGTTGTTTTCGGCTACGAGGGCACGGCCTCGAACAAGAAACCGTCTGAACTGGCTATCTTAGACAATGGCCATGGGATGGAACCGGATATGATCCGCGCTTCGGTAACCTGGGGCGGCACGCACCGTGAAGGCGACCGTTCCGGTTTTGGCCGCTATGGCTATGGCTTGCCGACCTCGGCGATCAGCCAGGCGCACCGCTACACCGTCTATTCGAAGGTCGAAGATGGTGAGGTGTGGGCGGTCACCATCGATATCGATGACATAGGCAAGGGTGATTACACAAATGAAGTGGGTCTGATAGTCGTGCCGGAGGCACGCAAGTCCGGACTCCCGGCCTTTGTCAGTAATTACATTGATGAACAACTCGGCGGCGACTGGCCGCACGGCACGGTTGTGGTGATGGAAAATCTTGACCGAATCGACCGCACAACCACGGGCGGGCTACACGCCTTCCTAATGGAACATTTCGGAGTTGCGTATCACAAACTTCGCGGCGACTTCGACATCGTGGTCAACGGCGAGCGTGTGCAGCCCATCGACCCGCTCTTCATCACGCCGGGCTATCGCTATTATGATCTGGATGAGCAACGCGCAGAAGCATTGGAACCCATCGTTATCGATGTCAAAGACTCTAAGACCAAAGAGGTGAAGGGCAAGCTGACTGTGCGCATGGCCTACATGCCGCCGGATTTCGCCTCGGTCGACAAGATGCAGGCCGCCTCGGGTAAGAACGCGAATGCGCGTTTCGCGATCATGACCAAGTATAATGGGTTCATATTCTCGCGGAACGGCCGGATCATCGATGTGGTCACCCGCAATCCGTTAACGACGTTCCAAAACAATGACCGCTACATCAAGATCGAGATCGATTTCCCGGCCGAGTTGGATGAGCATTTCAATATCTCGACCTCGAAGCAGCGGGTTGATGTAGCGGATACGATCTGGGACCGCCTGCGAGAAGCAGGCTTGCTCAAGGCCATTGAGCACCTGCGTAAAAAGGCCAGCGAGAAACGCGCAGATCTGAAAAACCGGCGTGAGCAGGACCAGAACAAAAAGCGCGCGTCGGAAGAGGCCATGGAGCGTACGGCGCAGATGACCGAGGCCAAGCCGAACCATGACGATGCTGAGCGACGCAAGAAGCGCGGACGGGAGGGGTTGGAGCGTGAAGCAGCGCGCCGGGCTAATGAGACCGGCCAGGACAAGAAGACAGCACAGCGCGAGCTTGAGTTGGAAATCAAGGATCGCGGCTACAAGGTTGCCTTCGACAACGCTGTCGGGGCGCCGTTCTTCCGGATCGAGCAGATCGGAGGTGCCAAGGTGCTGTTTGTCAACAAATCCTCTCGGTTCTTCCAGGAGGTGCATTCCGGTCCAAAGAGCACTCCGGACGTGCGCGCTGCACTGGAGTTGCTGCTTTTCTCCATAGGGGACCGCATCCTAGACACAAAAGACACACAGCGGGACTGGTATCAGTACGAGATAGGCGAGTGGTCGAGGAAGATGGAGTTCGCTCTCGGTCAGCTCAAGCAGCAAGTTGCCAACACGCTCGATGATGATACCGATGAGGAGATTTCCGACGCGGCATAGGCTTCATGCGCAAGGCCGTGTAACAATGACCGGGTCTCCAATGGGGGCCCGGATTCAATTCCGGCAACAAAGACAGAGCAACAGAAGGATCTCCCCGGCAGTGTCTACGGAGGTGCGCAGTATAGTGCCGTATCTGCCTCCAAAGGTGTTGTCGAAGCTTTGCGCCTTTATCCGAACCAAACAGGAGCAAGGGGAATCTCTACGCGGTGAGTTGCGTGCGCTGGATCGAAACTGGCGCGGTGAAGACTGGAGCCTGCAACTCCGTACAACCGCACTTGTGCTAGCCGATCTGCTAGATCAGGGCTGGAAGATTACCGCACATGAGCGAGCTATCGAACTAGCGCCGCCTGGCCTACACTTTGGTGCGGAGACGGCCGAAGATGCCAAGCTGCGTCTGCGCCGGGCGCTACAGGTTGGGCGCAAGCGTCAACTTCTTGATCCCAGTGTCCAGAAATTCCTAGGCCGCGTAATGGCGCAACGTTGGCGCGGCGGTGTAAAATCCACTGTTCTTGATCTGATTGACGATGGAGCAGAACTCGCTCACCTGTTGCGGGCCTCTAGAGACAAGCCTCGTGAGGCAACCATCAAGGATTTGCGCAAGATCATCCGCCCGTCTATCGAGGTCGTAACCGAGGATGCACGCTGTGGGACCACAGGTCTGCGTCTAATGGATATCTGGCGGTTCTTCCGCCATACGTGGTCGCTCGAATACCGGTCCACTCCAGGCCGACAATTGCCTCTACTGATCCGCAACGATGCTCGTCCCAACCGGCCGGTCATTGGTATCGCCCAGTTTACTAGCCCGATCTTGCGTACCAAACCGCGTGATAACTGGCTGCAATGGACGCCAGAGCCCTTCATCAGCGCGTTGCAACAGGGCGTCTGGCCTATCGATGACACTATCGAGGCTCTAGGGGACCGGATCACACAAAGCGCCGATGAAATCCGCTTTGATGATCTAACAACCGCAGACGAGATCGCCAATCCAACGGAGAATGTGGTCTTTAGGCTGGAACAACGGGCGGCCGGGGCGGCCGCAAAACGCGAGAACGCGCTCAAGGAGGTCTACCGGCAATCCGGCGGGAATGTCCGCTCGCAAAAAGACAACGCTAATCAAGACTGGACCGCGGAGGAATGGTACGAAGCTTCAGGTGAGACGCTCTATGTGCGCAAGCGAGCCGAGACGCTGGCCAGACTATTGCGCGCCAAGTTGAGCTTCAAGGAACTGACCAAATCCGCACGTGGCGAAGACTTGCTGAACCGGCTGTTGGAAGAACGGTGTGGCACACAAACGATCGCTACAGCGCTGCAGGAGGTGCGCAAGGCGGGTCTGGCCAGTCAGATTGCTGATTTAAACGTATGCGGCGCTGTGGCGCCGTACAACACGATCCTGGGCGGCAAGTTGGTGGCCTTACTGGCAGCTTCCCGAGAAGCGCATGATGCCTGGAAGAACAAGTATGAAGAGCAGATTAGCATCATCAGTTCGCAAATGGCCGGTCGACCGGTTACGCGCCCCGCTGATCTGAAAGTCTTGACCACCACATCGCTCTATGGGCGAGGCTCCAGCCAGTACAACCGCCTACGACTGCAGGCTCATACTTATAGGGGAATTAGCGGCGGTTTGGAGTGGAAAAAGCTCGAAGAGACGACTGCTGGATATGGCACTGTCCATCTTAGTCCAGATACCGTGCAACGGCTGCGAGAGTTCTCTGAAGGTGCGTACGGTGCGCGCCGGATTAACAACCGGTTCGGAGAAGGAGCAAGTCCGCGTCTGCGCCAGATTCGAGAAGGGCTGGATGCACTCGGGATCGACAGCGATGATGTACTGAATCATGCCACACCGCGCTTGTTTTATGCCTGCGCCTTGAATGAAGACGCAAAAGACCAACTCATTGGTTTGCGCACCAAGGTCCCGAAAAAGCAGGCCAGTTCTGACCAGATTTCCGAGGCTTGGAGGCAGCGCTGGCTGTATTCGCGCATCCAGTCCGATGAAATTCTGGATCAAGTCGCCACGCGTAATGCTGAGACTATCCGCAATGAACTACTGCCGGTTGATGAAAACGGACAATTGGTACTGGTTTTTTAGGGATGCTACGAGAAACCGGAATCACTCACTCGACTGCTGTCAGTGCCTGGCATTAGAATGAGTGTCTGATACTGGACGCTTGGCCAACTAGCGCTGCCACGCGGGCCAACCAGACGACTTCAAATTTCTAGTATTCGACCCTAAGCACGCGATTGAATCTCAACGTTGCACCGGTCAACGGGCTATTTAGTTGTTGGGTATCGAATTTCATACGAAGCGACTCTTAAGCTCTTGTCCAGCGGCGCCAACATAAACGGTACGGGGCGGACCTCACCACCCCAACACACCCTCCACCGCATCCCGCTTACCCCGCCGCAACGTCCCCGACGGCATCTCCCCGAACAGCCCGCGGTAATCCCGCGCAAACCGCCCGCCGTCGTAAAACCCCAGATCATACGCTACGCCCGTCACCGTCGCCTCGCCCGCCTCCGCCGCCAGCAGACGGCGTCGGGCCTCGTGAAACCGGCGGCGGCGCAGGAGCTGCTGGACGGTGCAGTCGAAGCGGGCGCGCACGGCGCGCTCCAGGGTGCGTTCGCCGATGCCGGCGTCGCGGCAGATTCGGGCGACCGGCACGGCCGGGTCGGGGGCGGCGGCGAGATAGGCGTAGAGGGCGGCGATGGCGCTCTGTTCGCGGCTGCCCAGAGGGCCCGGCGCGGCGGCGCCGGCGGGCAGCAGGGCGGTGAGCGCCGCCAGCAGATCGTCGCGCAGCGCGGCGGCGACGGCCGGGTGGCGGCCGGGCGGCAGGCGCGCCGCGGCGTCAAGCAGGCGCTGGCAGCGGGCGCGCAGCGCAAAGGCCGCGCCGGGCGGCAGCATCAGCGGCGCGTCGCGGCGGCGGCCGGCGAAATGCGCCACGATGTCGGCGCAGGCGCCGGGGCTTTCCGTGTCGATCAGCACGATGAACTGGTCGTGGGCGGCGGCCGTGGTGCTGTCGAGCTCGCCGTAGAACGTGCCGTAGACGCCGCGCGCATCGAGCGTGCTGCCCCAGAAGGCGGAGTTCTCCGACAGGCCGCCGACCGGCAGGCCCAGCGTCAGCACGCCGGGCGGGGTGACGCCCTGCAGGCGCATCGGCGCCGCGTAGCGGTCGCGGTAGAGCGTGATGCCGTCGAGCTTCAGATAGCTGAGGTCGCAGCGGAAGCTGGTCGCATGGCGCAGGTCGACCGTCAGCTCCCACGGGCGAATGGCGGCCTCGTAGAGGCTCGGCTCGTCGGTCGCGAAGGTTCCGGCCTCGAAGGCCGGCGCGCCGTCCATTCCGGCTCCTCCCTTTTGTCGGAAATTACGTAGCGCGGCACCACCATAGCGCATTATCGTGGCGGCGTCGCGGCCGCCGGCGGATCCGCCCGCGGCCCGGCCAGCCGGATGAGTGCGCCTCTTACGTGCCGCCGGCTTCGCAAATCCAAAGACTTGAGGTGGAGCCCATGACCCACGCAACCGCCACCGGGCGCGCGCCCGGACGTTTTTTCATCACGCCCTTCGCCGCCCTGGCGATGGTCAGCGTTCTGCTCGCGCCGCCGGCACATGCCGACGAGGCGGCGGTGCAGGCGCTGACCGAGCGCTACGCACCCTACCGGCAATACCTGGCGCCGATGGTGCTCGACCGTGGCGACAACCTCGCCTACACGCGGGCCGCCGACACGGTGCACCCCGAACAGACCGCCTTCGCCCGGCAGATGGGGCGCGGCGTCTACATGCCGATCGAAGACACCGTCTACGTGGCCGTCGGCTACGGCATCACCAGCACCGTCATGGTGGTCGGCGACGACGGCGTCATCATCATCGATCCGGGCGAGAACGACGACTACGCGGCGAAAGTGATGGCGGAGTTCCGAACTTTCACCGACAAGCCGATCAAGGGCATCGTCTACACCCACCGGCACCCGGACCATCCGTTCGGCTCGCGCGGGCTGGGGGTGACGGAAGACGACGTGGCGTCGGGCAAGGTGCGCATCTTCGCGCACGACACCTTCATGGACTACCTGATCAACGACGCCAGCGTCGTCGGGCCGATCCTGTCGATCCGCACGGCGCTGGCGAGCACGCTGCTGCCGGTCGGCCCGGAGGGGCGGGTGCACCAGGCGCTGGGGCCGACCTTCGAGGCCGGGCCGGTGTCGCTGCTGCCGCCGACGGACACTATTCGTGAGCCGACGGAGTTCGAGGTGGCGGGGCTGAAAATGGTGCTGTTTCCGGCCTATGGCGACGCCGAGGACGAGATCGGCGTGTGGTTCCCGGAGCTGAAACTGGTGCACGGCTCGGAGACCATCCAGGGCGAGACCTTCCCCAACATCTACACGCTGCGCGGCACAAAATTCCGCGATCCGGTCGAGTGGTACAGGGGCGTCGATGCGCTGCTCGACTATGCCAGGCAGGCGGACGTCTACACCGCCTCGCATATGCGGCCCTATGTCGGCAACGATTTCATCGTCGAGCGCATCACCAACTACCGCGACGCCATCCAGTTTGTGCACGACCAGTCGGTGCGGCTGATGAACCGCGGCTATACGCGCGAGGAGCTGGCGGACGCCATCCGGCTGCCCAAACATCTCGCCGAGGACCCGTGGCTCGGCGAATATTACGGCACCGTCGCCCACAGCGTGCGCAACGTGTATAGCGGCTATCTCGGCTGGTACGAGGCCGACCCGACGGAACTGGCGACGCCGGGCTTTACCGAAAAGGCGGCCTTCTATGTCGAGGCGCTGGGCGGCCGCGAGGCGATCCTCGACAAGGCGCGCGAGGCGATCGACGCCGGCGCCTACGGGCTGGCGATGGATATTTTGACGCATCCGATCCGGGTCGACCATGACGACCAGGAAGCACGGGCGCTGAAGGCCGAGGCGATGCGCCAGTGGGGCTACGCACAGCCCAACATCTACTGGCGCGGCCTGGCGCTGGGCGGCGCGCTGGAGCTCGAGGACCGGCTCGACTATTCCCAGATCTGGAACTTTGCGGCGCCCGACATCATCAAGGCGCTGCCGGCCGACGCGATCATCGAATCGGTGCGGGTGCGGCTCGATCCGGTCAAGGCGGCCGATGAGGAGGTGACGATTGGCTTCCGATTCACCGATGTCGGTGACGACAACGCGCTGCAGATCCGACGCGGCGTCGCGGTGTTCCATGACACGATGCCGGAAACGACGGACGCCACCTTCGTCGCCAGCAAGGCGCTGCTCGACCGGATCCTGCTGGGGCAGACGACGGTGGTGCAGGCGATCGCCGACGGCGCGTTGACGATCGAGGGCGACGAAGCGGCGGTGCAGCGGTTTTTCGCGGTGCTCGACCCGCCGCCGAGCGAGCCGATCAGGCTGGTGGTGCGCTAGGCCATGAATTGGCCTGGCAAAGCACGCCGGGGGCGGCCGCGGGGCGGAGTGCTCATGGGCCTCTGCCTCGCGGCCCTTGCGGCCGCCGGCCCGGCACTGGCGTGTGCCTATCACCCCGGGGCGGATGTCAGCGGCCTGACGGCGCGGCCGCAAGCCGTGGCGGTGGCGCTCGCCGTGGCGAAAGCGCGGCGGGCCGGGCTGATCGAGCCGCGGCGCGATGCGGCGGCGCGGCTGTTCGGCTACCAGCGGCTGACGCGGCGGCTCAGCGTCGTTTCACGCTGTCTGGCCGATGCCGGCCAAGTCGGCGGCGGCTTCTCGATGCTGGTGGCGGAGCCGGGCCTGTGGGTCCGCTTCCGCCCGGGCGCCCCGCCGGCCCTGCACGCGGACGGGCCGATGCCGGACGCCCCGGTGATGACCATCGCCGAAGCGGCCCTGGCGCCCCTCGCCGCCGGTGAGCTGACTGCTGCGGCAGCGGCGGAGGCGGGGCTGATCGTCGTCGACGGCGATCCGCGCGGCGACCTGCCGGCGCAGCTGGCGCCGTGCCTGACGCCGGCCGGCAGCGCGAAAGCGCGTGCGAAATATTCCGCGGCGGTTGCCGGCCCAAGCTCTGAGGACCCGGAATGGGCACAATAGGCCGGGCCCAATCCGATAGCCCCGGCTGCTGATCGAGCCTTGCAACCCACGGACGCGCACGGGATAATCCCGGTCGGAGCGATCGAACCTGGGAGCCCGCCCATGCCCACCATCCTCAGACGCCTGTCCCAAGTCCTGCTGCTCATCGGCTTGATGGCCGGAACGGCGGCCGCGCAGGAATATGTGGTCGGCAGCTACCGCGCCCATATCGGTCTGGAGGACCTCAGCAACTCGCGCGGTGCGCGGCTCGGCGACGCGGCGCAGGTGCTGCGGCAGGACCGGGCCAATGTGCATCGCTTCGGGATCACGCATGCGGGCGACGAGAGCGAACCGTGGTTCTCCCAGCCGGAGCTGCGCGCCGCCATGGCCGCGCTGCTGCAGGCCGGCGGCGGCATCGACGCGGCCACGGCGCGGTACATCATGGGCGGCAATGTCGATGTCATCGTGACGCTGTTCGCGGTCGACGGCAATTTCAGCGCGCTGCAGGTGACCGTGCCGGGGGCACAGCGCGCCGCAGCGCCGTCGCCGGGCGGGCCGCTCGACGTGACGATCTACGAATATGGCGGCGACGGCCAGGCGGCCGAATGCGGCCTGTTCATCGTCGCCGGGCTGCAAGCCGACGGCGATGGTTTTCTGGCGGTGCGCTCCGGGCCGGGCACGCAATACCCGATGATCGACAAGGTCTATAATGGCGACTACGTGGTCGTCTATGACGATTCCAACGGCTGGCTCGGCGGCATCTACGGCCGCGGCGACGCCTTTCTGCGCGGTTCCGACGCCCGCGGCTGCGGCTTCGTTGGCAGCGGCCGGCGGCCGCTGCCCTATCCGGGCAAGAAGGGCTGGATGCACAGCAAATGGCTGCGGATCGTCGCCGGGTGATTGGAATTGCGGCGTCGTTATGAAATTCGGTGACGGTTTACTTAATTCTTTCAGAAGCTTATGCGACTTATCCAATGTCGTGCCAGAATTAAGTAAACCGTCACCGAATTTCTGGCACCGCCGTGCAATGGAACCCTCTTCAGCCGCTATTCCAACCGGATGTTCCTGCGTTCCATCATCGTGCTTTTCTGATGAAGGATTTTAAGGTCCATCTCACGACCGGCCTGATGATCCGTTTGAGAAGCGTTACCAAAACCGGGTGTCGTTGTTGCATCAAGGCGGCGGCGTAGTCGTCCGCTTCCTTTTCCTGTTCCTCAACCTGCCCGCCCTCAAGGTGTCCCCGCACATGGTGCCCCACCTCATGGTAGAAGGTGAATTCAGCATTCAGTGTCTGATACCAGCGCCGAAGGCCGCGGACGCGGCGGGCCGGCCACGTCAAAACGATTTCCGATGTGCGAATCCCGTACTGTCCCAGATAATCGAGATTTGAGCGTGCGATGACGCCGATGCGGGTGACGCCGACGAGGGACACACCCGGTGTCCTGCTCCATTTTGTTATGTTCCCGGCAATCCTGGCTCGATCGGCGATCTCCGTCGATACATAGACCGGGACACGCTCCTCGATGAATGCGATCGGCTCTTCCTGCCGCCGCTTCGAAAGGAACAGAACGGTCTTGCGGTGGGTCGGATGCAGCGCGCTGTCTAGCAGTCTTGTGAGCTCTTCCGCAAAGGCATCGGGGTCGAGTTCGTCGAGCACGGCCAGGAGCGCGGCCAGATATCCGGAAACCGGCCCGACGGGCGGGTCGACCCAGGCTGACGTGGCCAGCTTGGAGCGCACTGCGACGACGGATTCCGCTCCCTGCTCCAACAGCTCCCGCCATGCATCGCGAATTGTCTGCGTGTGATGCGTGGAAACACCCCTCAACAGGTTGTCGACGGGCGTGCTCTCGGTGTTTTCCACATGTCCGGCAGCGTTACTCCGACGCATCAGCCAGCGCCGTGCCCGCTTCATCCCAGGCGGCGATCACCTGGCGGAACACTTCCGCGCCGGTGGCGCCTTTTTCCAGCGTCAGCAGGGCGCGGCGGCCGGTGTCGTAAGTGACCGGCAGGTCGAGCCAGGCGCCGTCGAGCAGCAGGTCGAGATTGCCGGCAATGGCCTCAGCGCCGTCATCGAGCGCCAGCAGGTGGAAACTGCCGGTCACGCGCTGCGGCGCGGCGTCCAGCGGCTCGCCGGTATCGGCCTCGCCGGGCTTCAGGGCGAGATTGCGGATGGCGGCGATGCCGCCGCCGGCGAAACCGTCCGCGGCGCCGAACAGCAGGTCGATCACGTGGCTGGCAGGCAACGACGCGTCGGCGTTGCGGCGGATCATCATGCGGGCGTTGAGGCCGGCATCGGGAAACGCGATGTCGGCGCGGATCACCGGCTCGGGCGGCAGGTCGTCGCCCGGCGCCTCGCGCACGATGCTCCAGTAGATGCGTCCGGGCACGGCTTCCGCATCGCCCTCGCCCTCCTCGTAGAGGATCGCCTGCTGGTCAAGCAGCGCCCAGAACGGCTTGTCGTCCGGAAGCAGCCCGTGTGGCGGCTGCGGCGCGGTGGCCGCCAGCACCGGGCTCTGCGGATCCGGCGTCACCAGCCGGTAGCGCCGCATCTCGTCTTCCGTCAGATAGTGCATCTCGCGGCGGCCGGCCCGAAACGCCAGTTCCAGCACGCTGGCGTCGACGCCCATTTCTCTGATGTAGGCGATCTTGTCGGCGGTCAGCAGCTGGATGTGCGCCATCGCCCGGTCGGCCGACATGCCGTCATGCTCGATATAGGACTGGTGCATGCCGATCGACTCGGCCGCGGCGGTGCGCACGACGCCGCCCATGAAGGCCAGAGCGCAGGCGGACTCGCAACTGGCGTCGTCCGTCTGGAACGTGTCGAGCTGCAGCTGGCGGATGAGCCGGCCCAATTCCATCGCCTTGTCGATGCTGCCGCCGGGGCTGTCGAAGGTCACCGCCGAGGCGCGGTGGCGGCGCATGGTGCGCTCGAAGGCGCGCAGGTCGTCGTCGTCCTCGATATCGCCATAGGCCAGAACACTGCGCCGGTCGGCAGTGTCGCCGGCCGCCGGCATGCCCTTGAACGCCAGCGCGGCGAGCGCCGGCGCCGCCGGTGACAGGAACAAAGCTGCAGCCATCCCGATTCGAACGAGGGAGATCATCGCGGGCCTTCCCGGCGACCGCCCGAACCGACGTGCCGCGCATGGTTACGTTAGCGCCCGCACACGCGAAGATAGGCGTTGGCAGGCGCGATTAAAAGGCGGCACGGCGCAAAAACCGGCGCCGGTGCCGACCTCACCGCGACGGCGGCTAGAGCAAGTTGCGGTCAGAATGAAGCATTTGACCGCGGCGATTTTGATCGCTGGCTAGGCGGCTTGCACGCCGTGGTGCCTCCCCACCACAAGTGCGAGCCAACGACGCCAGGGGGCAAAATCGCCCGGCCCATTCACCGTATGTTTTCAACACGATAAGCCTCGCCAGGGTGGCGGTAAATCGGCCCATCGGCTACGTTGCGCCGCTTGCCCGATGCCCCACATCGCGCTGCGCGACGCGCCTTGCCGAGTGAACCGATTTTCCGCCATCAAATGATTCATTCTGACCGCAACTTGCTCTAGACGATATCGGCCCGCCGTCCCTTGCAACGCCTGGGCGCGCGACGGATAATCGCCGCCGTGTCCCTTCGATCGCCAACCGGAGCCGCCCCATGCCCGATATCGTCAAACGCCTGTCCCCCGTCGCGCTGCTCATCGGCCTGGCAACCGGCCCCGCCATGGCGCAGAACCCGCTTGTGCTCGATGGACTGTTTGCCGGCACCGGCCAGCAGGGTGAGCACAGCTGGTCGATGCGCACGACCACCGACGCCGACGGCACGCGGGTCGACTATCCGTCGCTCGGATGCGGCGGCACCTGGGAGCCGATGGACTCCGGCTCGGACGCCGCGCTGCGGTTCCGCGAACGGCTGACCTACGGCCATGAGAACTGCATCGACAACGGCGTCGTGACGCTAAAGAGCCACCCGGACGGCCTGGACTACCAATGGGCGCCGACGGCCGAAGCAGCGGCCGAGGCGACGGGATTGCTGACGCGGCAGTCCAAGGCTCTCGATTGACGTGCCAAGGCAACTGCGGTGAGAGGATAATTCGGTGACGGTTTACTTAATTCATTCAATGGCCTGTGTTTGTTAGCTAAAGCTTTGCTGGAATTAAGTAAACCGTCATCTATGGACGCCCCCTTGATTGCAAGTGTTTTTTGATGGTCAGGCATATTGGGTTTGCAGTCATCTATCCGGCCTGTTGAGCGCGGCTTGACTGACCGCTGGCCCTGATGGAATCCGTGGATCGGCGCCTCATCACCGAAGCGGGCTCAAGGCCCAGACGGTTTGTCAGGTTTGGCCGATCCCGGTTACCCTGTTTTGCCATCACATCATGCTACCCTCGCAATCAATCGTCCGGACGGGTTGTGCTCACCGCCTTGCTCATGAGGCGTTGAGCGGTGCCGCCCGATAGGTTTCTGCGCGCCTGAGCAAAGCCCAGACGACACGCGCCGTCTTGTTTGCCATCGCCAGCAGGACAACGTTGGTCGGTCGGCGTGCCAACAACGCCTGTTGCCAATCCGTTCGTTGCCCCTTGCGGGTTCTACTCCAGCGCAGCTCGGTGCGGGCGCCATGCACGAGAAGCCGTCTCAAATAGCGATCGCCGTGCTTGGAAATACGACCCAGCCGATCCTTGCCGCCACTGGAGTTCTGTTTCGGCACCAGTCCCAGCCAGGCCGCAAGTTGTCGGGCTGAACGGAACTGTGAAGCATCGCCGATCGTTGCCACCAACGCCGTTGCCGTGATCACACCAACACCCGGGATCGTTGCCAGGCGGCGGCTGGCTTCGCTCGAGCGGTGCCACGCCTTCAGATGCTTTTCCTGTTTCACGATGTTGGACTGCACCGATCGCAGTTGGTCGACGATGATCATCAAGCCAATCCGCGCCTGGTCCGGTATGCGCCCATCGTCCTCGATCAGCTCGATCAACCGGGTGACGTTGCTGGCACCCTTGGCAACCACAATACCGAATTCGCCGCAATGGCCGCGCAGCGCGTTAATCAGCTGCGTGCGTTGGCGCACCAGGAGATCACGTGTTCGATGCACCACAAGGATCGCCTGCTGATCGACACTCTTGATCGGCGCGAAGCGCATCGTCGGTCGCTGCGCCGCCTCGCAGATCGCCTCCGCATCGGCCGCATCGTTCTTGTTGGTCTTCACGAAGGGCTTGACATACTGCGGCGATATCAATCGCACCTCATGGCCCTGATCCTGAAGAAGACGCGCCCAATAATGCGCGCTACCACAAGCCTCAAGCGCCACCAGACACGGCGGTAGTGCGCCAAAAAATGATGCGACCCCGTGACGCCGCAACGTCTTGCGAAGCACTGGACGACCACAATCATCAGCGCAATGAACCTGAAAAATATGCTTGGATATATCCAAACCGACTGCTTTAATTTCTGACATGGACGTCTCCTCTGACTGGATCGTTTGACACAACCCAGTATGGCTCATTGCGAAGCCGTTGGGGGCGTCCATGCCATCACCGAATTTCTGGCACTGCCTCAATCCGCGGGCCGATGGGTGTCACAGTGCGAAACCACTGGCCTCAAGGTCGACGATGCGGACGATCATTGCGCGGCGCGGATCACCGGGCAAATCGACGAAACCGAACCGGCCGTAGAAAGCCCGTACAGCGTCGTCCAACGGATGCGTGATCACACCGAAGCAGCCAATGTCCCGGGAAAGCACCAGGCAGGTCTTCAAAGCGTAGAAGAGCAACTGTTTTGCAAAACCTTGCCCCTGAAACCGACGATCCACTGCCAGTTGGCCGAGCAGGATCACCGGAATCGCCTCGGGGCGGTTGCGCCGTGCGGGTTTGGGCAGATGTTCGCGTTCGATCTGACCGGCGGCCAGGGTAACGTAACCCACGACAGCGCCGGCGCCGGCTTCCGTGAATACCGTGGTGCGCGAGATGTTTTGGGCCTGGTTGCGACGCGCGTGGCGACGAAACCAGTTATTCATTGACTCACGGCCGCAGTCGAAATCGTCGATCGTATGGTCGTCCCGGAGCGGGCCGGGCGGGTTCAGTCTTGCCATGCGGGGCGTGTCTTGGCGAGGTCCTCAAGACCGGGGACCGCCTTCGCTGGTGCTTGTGACCAGGCCTCGAACTTCTCCCAATTGTCGGCAGGAATGGTGACCGTCTCGGTAAAAAACAGATCGGTCTCTGCGGCTTCGACCGCCTTTCGGCGAATAAAGTCGCTCAGATTGGTGCTGGCCTGGTCTGCGGCAGCTTCCAGCAATGCGCGCTCGCGCGCCGATACCCGAACGCTGACCGGAGCAAGATTGGCCATGACTGCCTCCTTTCCTGATTCTGTATGACAATAGACTACAAGAGGGTCGCTTTCAATGCGCCGGCTAGATCAGAAAGGTGGCAGCGAGATCAATCCGCATGCAACGGCTTGTCGATCGGCGGGCCGATGGCGAATTCGGTAAAGCGGGCTTCAAAGCCGCCGCGCTGTGGGGAGCAGGCCATGGGGCCGATCCGGGCGGGCGCATCGGGAAAATCGGCGACACGCATGAGGCGCCAGCCGCCGTCGGCCACCTGGTGATGCACCAGAACGGCGGCGCCGATGCGCGTCAGGCGCACGGTGTGGGCGGCGAGACCGTCCGGGGCCGCGGTCACAGACCAGTCGGAGCGTCCGTCGCGGGTCACCACGGTGGAGAACAGCAGCAGGCCGTCGGAGAACTCGATGCCGGCTTTGATCCAGTGGCCGGCATCACAGCGCAGCATCAGGCCGGCCTGGTCGTAGAGAACCCGATAGTCGCCGTCGAACGTGATTGTCGCGGTGAATGTCGGCGGTGCGGCGATGCTCAGCAAATGGCCGTCGTCGCGACGAAAGCCGTAGAACGTGTCCTGCCAGAAGTCGGTCTCGTTGCCGGTGCGCAGCGTCAGCGCCTCGGGCGTCAGGGCCCATTCCGGCGGTTCCGCGTGCCAGACGGCATCGGCCAGGCTCTGCTCGATTGTCAAATTTGTGCTCCCGGTCAGCGGCGCGCCTTCTTTTTCGGCGTCGGCGCATTCTTGACCGTGAAGCGGCGGTTGTCGATGAGTTTTAACAGGTCGAAGGAGCTGATGATGCCGACCACCCGCTTCTCATGAGTCACCACCACATGATGGATGGCGTGCTTGCGCATGATGCGCGCGGCGATGCTGACGTCGTTATAGGCCGGCACCGCGGTGATGTCTCGGGTCATCATGCGGCTGACCGGGGTGGTGTCCTTGAGGCGGCGCGCCAGGTCGGTGGAGGTCACGATGCCGAGCGGCTCGTTGTCCGGCCCGACGATCGGCACCGCGTGGATCCGATTGCGCTCCATCATGTCGCGCAGGTGGCCGACCGTGTGATGCGGCTGGGCGGTGATCACCCGCTTGGCCATCAACTCCGCGATCTTCAACGACATAGCTGTCCTCCTCCATTTGGTCGCCTTACCTGCGACCGTCCTAGTATCGCGTACGCATAGACGCTCGAAAGCGCCGGTTCGTTGATGGAGGTCAATTCTCGGGTCTGCCTAGAGCACGGGCAAGGATTGGGAGTCGGGCAGGCGCATCGCCAGGCACCTACCCGAGCAGGATCGATCAGCTGCCGGATCCGTTGACTTCGGCGACGGCGACGTGGTGCATGGCTGGCCAGTTCTGGGCCGCCCGCGCCAGTACGCCGGCCTTGTCTTCCTGGTATTTGCGCAACACCGCGGCGTTCAGAAACACATACAGCTTGCCGTCAACGATATCGGCGAAGCGGGGGCTGCCGTCGAGCTTCTTGCCGACGGCGACGCCGAAGGTGCAGTAGCCGCCATATTGCGGCAGATATTGCTCTGGCGCTGAGGCGAAAAGCTGCTTTGCCTCGGCGGAGGCGAAGTAGTAGGCGACGCCGTCATGCAGATGGGTGTGGCGGGCCTGGCCGGGCACGATGCCGAGACCGGTCAGGAAGGCGACGAGGTCGTTGCCGCGGAAGGCGACCCCGGCGCCGTCAACGGTGGTGCCCTTGGACACGTTGTACTCGTCGATGGCAAACGCGGCGGGCGCCGTCGCAAGCGTGCCGATGACGGTCGCCGCGGCGATCAGTGTCTTGATGGTGGTCATTTCAGTCTTCCTTTTGTCTGCCCTTTTTCGGGCGGTTGCTGGTGCCTGCGCAGCGGGCGCACGGCGGGGACCGCCGGCACGGTTGGCCGGCGAAGGCGGGAGTCGTGGATTGAGGAAGCGGCCGGTTTCCCGGCCGCGGGGATCGACGGTCAGCCGAGAGTCTGGATGCGCCGCACCGTTTCCTTGGTGGACCAGACGGCGTTGGCAATCATGCGGAAGTTGATCAGCGCGGCGAGATAGCCGTCGCCCTCGGGCAATTTGGCCCCGGCGGTGGCGTCCGTCACGACGGCGACCTCGAAGCCCTGCTCGATGAACTCGCGCATGTGGCTCTCGACACAGAGATTGGCCGACATGCCGGCCAGGATGATCTGGTCGACCCGCAGCTTGCGCAGCTGCAGGCCGGCGTCGTTCTGCTCGGGGCCGTAGAGCTTGTGCGGCGAGGCGATGATCGTGCTGCCGTCGAAGATATAGTCCTTGTACTCGGCCATGAAGTCGGCGCCGGAGCCGCTAAGTCCCTCGACATCGAGCGGACCGGGACGGTCGAACATGCCGATCGAATGCATGACCTTCTCGAGGGCGCCCTCGAAACGCCAACGGTGGTCGTGCGGGTAATAGTAATGCGGCGAGATCACCACCGGCATGTCGACGGCCTTGGCGGCGCCGAACAGGCGAGCGAGATTGGCGACCACGTCGTGTTCGGTGACACTCTCGCCGACAACACCCCAGGTCACCCCGTCGGGGCTGAGGAAATCGATTTGCGGATCGACGACGACGAGCGCCGCGCGACCGTTCTCCAGTGTCATGGTGGACGGCAGCAGCGCCGGCTCGGCCGGTTCGGCATAGGCCGGATTGTCGGCCGCCTCGGCGCCGCCGGCGGCAACGCCGAGGGCGACCGCGGCACCGGCGGCGCCTGCGGCGAGGAAGTGGCGGCGGTCGAGGGCGGTATCGCGCTGCGCGTCGGCGTGATGGTGATGGCAACAGGATTTCATCGGTCTCTCCTTCGGTGGTGTCTGGCCCGGGTGGGCCGTTGGGCTGCTGCTTCCGGGCACAGCCGGTTGTGCCGGGCTCACAGGCCGAGTTCAGTCAGGCCCGGGTGGTCCTCAGGCCTCGGTCCAAGCGGCCAGCGGAACAGGCGGTCACTCTCGGCAATCGGCAGATCGTTGATCGAGGCGCGGCGCACCGCCATCAGCCCGTCATCGGAAAACTCCCAGTTCTCGTTGCCGTAGGCGCGGAACCAATGGCCGTTGGGGCGCCGCGCCTCGTAGGCGAAGCGAACGGCAATGCGAGCGCCCCCGAAGGTCCACAGTTCCTTGATCAGCCTGTAATCAAGCTCGGCCCGCCATTTCCGGGTGAGGAACGCTTCGACCTCGACCCGGCCATGCAGGAATTCGACGCGGTTGCGCCAGCGTGTGTCCGGCGTGTACGCCGCTGCGACGCGGACAGGGTCGCGACTGTTCCAGGCATCTTCGGCAGCACGCACCTTGATGGCGGCCGTCGCGGCGTCAAAGGGTGGAAGCGGGGGGCGGCTCATCGGGATCTCCTAAATGAACAGATCTGTTCAGTTTGAATTAGCCATTTCTTAACAGATCGGTACAGTAATGCAACCGAAAAATCGCATTTAGAGCATTCTTCAATAGGCGGCTTTGGCTTAAGTATCTAATTTTCATGGAATTATTTTTTCTCACTTGTCGATAAGACAACTGTGCATTATGTACTGATTTGTTCACTCAAGGAGCCGATATGCGCCCGAGCAAGCGTGACGAACTGGTCCGAAAAGCGCTTGAGATTTTCTACCGCGACGGCTTTCACGCCACCGGCATGGATCTTTTGGCGGCCGAAACGGGAATCTCGAAGACCACCATGTTCAAGCACTTCCGCAGCAAGGAGGAGCTGATCCTGGCGGTGCTGCGGCTGCGCGATGAGAATTTTCGCGGCTGGCTGTTCCGGCGGATGCGGGACGCCGGACCGCCCCGCGCCCAGCTGTTGGCGATGTTCGACGCGCTCGGCGAATGGTTCGATGAAACCGGCTTCCGATCCTGCATGTTCATCAAGGCGTCATCGGAGTATCCAGATCCCGGCCACCCCATTCATGCGCAGGCCGCAGAACACAAGCGGCTGCTGTTTCTGGAGACGAAAAGGATCGCAGCGGAGGCCGGCGCGGCCGATCCGGCGGCGCTGGCGCGGCAGTTGCTGCTGCTCAAGGAAGGGGCGATCGTCACCGCCCATCTCGGTCACGAGGCCGACCCGGCCGGCGACGCCAGGGCGGCGGCCGAAACGCTGCTGGCAACGGCCCTGCTTTAACGCCGGTTGCGTTGCGGGCTTGGTCTATTCTTGCAGTCAGCCTACCCCAGCAATGCGGCGCTAGCGGCTGCAAATTCGGTGACGGTTTACTTAATTCTTTCAGAGGCCTGTGCGGTGTTGGCAAGAGCTCTGCTTGAATTAAGTAAACCGTCACCGAATTTCTGGCACCGCCGTGCCAAAGGCCGCCCTACCCCTGCAGCAACCGCGACACCACCACTTCGCCGGAACGGCCGGTCGGCATGAAGCCGCCAAGGGTTTCGAAATCGAAGCCATCGCCGGCGCCGGCTACCGTGGCGTCGGAGGCGAGGATGGTCACCGGGCCGCGCATCGCCTGGCGGGCATGGTTTTCGATCCTGTCGGCGATGTTCACCGTGTCGCCGATGACGGTGTAATTGATGCGATGGACGCCGCCGATGTCGCCGACGATCACCGGGCCGGTGTGCAGGCCGATGCGCAGCCGGATGTCGGCACCGGGACCGCCCTCGACGTGGGCCGCTTCGATCCGCTCGGCTATCGCCAGCGCGGCGCGGCAGGCGCGGGCGGCGTGGTCGGCCACCGGCTCCGGGGCGCCCCAAAAGGCCATCAGGCCATCGCCGATGTATTTGTCGACCGTGCCGCCGGTCGCCTCAACGCATTGGCCGAGGGTCTCGAAATGGGCGTTCAGCAGCGCCGCCGCCTGGCGCGGCGTCAGCTGTTCGGCGAGCGCCGTGAAGCCGACGATGTCAGCGAACATCACGGTGACGATGCGCTCCTGCGGCTGCACCGCACCCGGCCCCTGGCGCATGATGCTCTGGACCAGCGGTTTCGGCACATAGCGCTGAAACACCTGCAACCCGCCGATCATGCGATTGAACGCGGTGGCAGCCCGGTCGATCTCGAAAACGCGGCTGCGCGGCAGCCGCTCGATACGGTCGAATTCCAGCCGCTCGGCAGCGCCCGCGGTGTCGACCAGCCGCTGCATCGGCCCGGCGAACCTGTGGCCGAGCCACATGCCGAGTAGCGTCAACACCACGAGCAGCACCAGGCCGGCAACAGTCGCCACCCAGAAGCGGCCGACCTCGCCGCTGCGTTCGGCACCGTCGAAATGCACCCCGACCAGCCACGGATCGTTGCCGGCGACGTCGGCCTCGCCATAGATGAACACCTGCCAGCGGCCATTGTCGGCCAGATAGTGGCCGCGGCTCTCGCGCATCTGCTCCTGGGAGATGACCGAGCGGCCGTCCTCGCGCCAGATCAGCTGCAGTCGCGGATCGTCGATGTCGGCGATCGCCGGCAATGGCTGGCCCGGCGACATGACAAAACCGTGCCCCTTCAGCTTCGGGTGGGCGAGCACCTGGTCGCGGCCATGCAGGATGAAGACGGTGAGGCCGACGGTGCGGGACAGCTCGGCCACATATTTGGAGAGGCCGCCGAGGTCGATTGCCGACAGCAGCAGGCCAACGAGCTTGCCGTTCGACCAGACCGCCCGTTTATAGACGATGATGGTGCGCCCGAGGCTCGGGCTGTAGAACGGCGCGCTCCAACCGATCGTCGGGTTGTCGGCGCCGCGGGCCCGTGCCTTGCTCAGGTCGAGGGTGATATCTGCTCGGCCGTGAAGGTCGTTGAAGACGGTCTTGTCGGTCTTGCCGTCGAAGCGCACCGAGGTCCCGTCGGGCCGCGCCAGGGCAAGCGCCGAGGTCTGCGCCGACGCGGCGACGGCGGCACGCAGCGCCGTGGCGAGGCGCGCATCGTCGGAATGCAACGCGGGATCGTCACCGATCCACTCGGCGAGTTCCTCGTGCTTACCGGCGATCTCCGACAGCAGTTCCTCGATGCGGCCGGTCATGTCGCCGACGATCAGGTCATATTCGGTGGCGAGACTACGCACCAGGCTGACGCGGGTGTTGAGGATGGAGAGGGCAATGACGGTGCCGACCGACAGCAGCACGATGCCGCCGGCGAGCAGCGAAAACAGTGTCTGGAGCCGCATCCGGGGCAGTCGCGTATCAGCGCTGGACGCACCGGGCGACGCATCGGCGCCGTCGTTCAAGGCCTCGTCAGGATTCGGTGCACGCCAGCCGCTCGCGGTTTCCATGCCGGCCATACTCGCCTCAGTTGTGTCCGAAATGCGGCGGCCGCGATCACATCCCGATCACACATCGCTGAAGGCCGGCGCAGCGGAGCCGCCTTCGGTTCACATATGCTAACCGGACAGATAAGCCGGCAAACCGAACTTATTCTGCAGCACCGCCTCCGCTGTCGACGTGGCGCCGCTGATCCAGCCCTGATCGGTGCTCCAGGCCTCGCCGCAGACGTGGAGGCCGGGAAACGGCTCGCGCATGTAGCGCATGGTTTCACCGGCGTCGGTGCCGATCGCCCATAGATGCATGGCGGCGCCGTAGAGGGGATCGTCGCCCCAATTGCGATAAGTCCCGTGAACCGGCGGCGGCGCATCATCGGGCAAGGCATGGATCGTCCTGACCTGCGACCAGGCCTCTTGCGCCATTAGACGCGAGACCGGAAGCGTCCGCACCAGCGATGCCGGCAGCGGCAGGCCGTCGACACCGCGCGCGTTGCCGATCCAGTCGGGCGGTCCATAGGCGTCGCCGACATCCAACGCCTTCCAGAAACCGTTCGCCGGGCCGTCATGGTAACTCGCCAAAGTAAGCCCCATTCCCGTCGTTTCGTCGCGGCCCCAGAAATAGGTCTGCCGGACCGGAAGATCGGTGATCGTCAGCCCGGTTCCGTAGCCCGCCGCCTCCCACCAGGGTGTTTCGAAGGACAGGTGAATCTTGCCGAGCGAGATCCGCTGGACCCCGTTCAGTGCGGCGCGAAAGCGGGCGTCTTGCAGGATGAAACTGCCGGGATCGAGCCGTTCCAGCGAGGCGGGCGGGATCGCCAGAACGACCCGAGGGGTCGTTACCTCATGCGTGCCGGCGCCGGTGCCAAATGAAAGAACCATGTCCGCGCCGTTTCCCCGGCGGATGGCGCGCAGCGCATGGCCGGTGAACATCACGCCGTCATCCCCTCGATAGGCCGCGGCGATGGCGTCGGGCAAGCGCTGGAGCCCACCCGGCACATGGTAGTACCGGCTCGCCGTGAAGAGTTGCTCAAACCAGGGAACGGCAGCGTCCGCGTTCCAGTTCAACGCAAGCAGATCGTAGCCGTTGCTGTCGGTGATAAAGTCGCGCCCGTCCTTGCTGCGTATCCGCAACACCTCCTGCCACACGCCGCGGTCGATGGCCGAACCCCGGTCGTTCATGGCGGCCATCCGCCGGATGGTGTCGAACAGAAGGTCGCCGCCGCCGGCGATGACCGCCCGCTCCTGCCGGTCGAGCGCGTAGGGGAGTTGCGCCGGATCGTCCAGCCGGTGCAGGAGCCGGTTGCGTAAGAACCAGGCATGCGTCGGGTAGTCGAAAGGAACCTTCGCTTTGGCCCCGAGTAAGGTATCGATCAGCTGCATCTCGATCGCATCGGTGGAACGCAGGCGCATGGCGCCGATTTCCGCAGCATGGGTGGTGAAGCCGGGCAGCAGCACCGACATCACGCGGCCGCCAAGGCGATCGCTCGCCTCGAACAGGCCGACATCGAACCCGGCGGCCCGCAGGCGCATCGCGCAAAACAGGCCTGCCATTCCAGCACCGATGACGACCACGCCGAAGCGCGAAGTCTCCTGTCCGACCGCAACGCGCGACGTGGCAAGCGCGCCGATCCCGGCCGCCGTTGTGCGCAGAAATTGACGTCGAGAGAACACCACCGAAGTCTTTCCCCTGGTTCGACGGTTCGGCGAAAATCATGGATCCGTCCCGAAAGACTATATGAAGCCAAGACCACAGGAAAAGTGTGAAATGAGTCCACGTCTTCGGATGCCGCCCGATGCGGCGCGCGCCGGCATACCGCCGCCCGCCTCGGCTCAGCAGCTCCACCGCATGAGTCCGCGTAGGCGCATCTGCAGCTCGCCGTTGACCCCCCTGGCTTAACACACTTTTTAGCGTCATGATCTTGCCTGCTTCAGCAGTGCAGATTTGTGTTCCGAATCCCGCCCGACCTATGCCAATCTCGAACGGGAAGAGTTCGGATGCGCGCGATCCAACAGGACGTTTGGAGAAGATGTCGGATGAATGAAGATGATCTGGTTCTGGAAGAGCTTGCCGCACTTCTCGACGCGCAGGTTCTCGACCGATCATCAGACTTTTTCGACCTTGGCGGTCATTCGCTTCTGGCGGTGCGGCTGGTCGGGCGTCTTGGCGAGGCGACAGGGCGGCAACTGCCGGTGCGCAGCGTGTTCGAGGGCCGTACGGTGGCCGGGATCGCCGCGGCGCTGGCCGAAGCCCAGGTCGATGCCGACGCGCCGGTCGTTGCCGCGGTGCACGGCGAGCCGGTGCCGCCGGCGCTACAACAGGAGCGGCTGTGGTTCCTCGACCGGCTCGATCCGGCGGCCGGCGCCGCCTATCACATGGAGTGGGCCCTGCGGCTGACCGGGCCGCTGGACGCATCAGCGCTGGCGGCGGCGTTTCGCGAGCTGGTGCGGCGCCACGCGGTACTGCGTACGCACTTCGAGACACTGGCCGGCGAACCTGTGCAGGTGGTGGACGACCCGGATTGCTTCGTGCTGGAGCAGCAGGATGCGGAAACTCTGGAGCCTTCCGCGGTCGCATCCAGCGTTTCGGCGCTGCTGCAGCGGCCGTTCGACCTGCAGACCGGGCCGCTGTTCCGGGCCCACCTGCTGCGGCTGTCGGCGAACGAGCATGTCCTGGTCTATGGCGGCCACCACAGCGTGCTCGACGGCTGGTCGATGGGGGTGCTGACCCGCGAGGTGGCGGCACTCTACCGGGCGGCGCGGTCCTGCGAGACGGCGGCGCTGCCGGCGCTCGCCATCCAGTATGGCGACTATGCCCTGTGGCAGCGGCGGCAGTTGCCGGCCGAGCGGCTGGCCGCGGCCACACAATGGTGGTCGGACTATCTGGCTGGCGCACCGGAAGCGATCACCCTGCCGTTCGACCGGGCCCGGCCGGCCCGCATGGACCACCGGGGCGATGCCGTGCCGGTGCATATCGATGCCGCGGTGACGGAGGCGTTGAGGGCGCTGGGCCAGCGTCACGGCGCGACGCTGTTCATGGTGCTGGAGACGGCACTGGCGGTGCTGCTCTATCGTATCGGGGCCGGGCGCGAGCTGGTGATCGGTACGGCGACGGCGAACCGGCCGCGGCGCGAGCTCGAGGATCTCATCGGCTTCTTCGTCAACACGGTGGCGCTGCGCCACAGCCTGGATCCGTCGGCGTCGTTCGAGGCGACGCTGGCGCAGGGCCGGGAAGCCATCCTGTCGGCACTGGAACAGGGGCATGTGCCGTTCGAGGCGGTGGTGGAGGCGGCACGACCGGCACGCAGCCTGTCGCACCATCCGCTGGTCCAGGTCATGATGGTGCTGCAGAACTGGGCGGACCCCGAGCAGGATGGCCGGCTCAGCCTGGACGGGATCAACACAGAGCCACTGCCATCGCCCCTGGATCGGGCTCAGTTCGACCTGTCGCTGGATCTGTGGGAGGACGACCCTGACGGCGGCATCGCGGGCCATCTGATCTACGCCACACAGCTGTTCGACCGGTCGACGGCGGAGCGGCTTGCCGGAATGTACCGGCATCTGCTGACGGTCATAGCGGCAGCGCCGGAAACATCGATCGTCGACCTGCCGCTGATCGACAATGCGGAACGGCGGCGGCTGCTGGTGGACTTCAACGCGGCCGACCGGTCAGCGGATGCCGCGGCCGACGGCACGGTCCTCGACCTGTTCGCCGCACAGGTGGCGGAGCGGCCCGATGCCGCGGCGGTGGTCGACGGCGACACCACCCTCAGCTACCGGGACCTCGACGCGGCGGCCAACCGGCTGGCGCGGCATCTGATGACCCTGGGGGTCGGGCCCGAGACGGTGGTCGGGGTGTGCCTCGACCGTGGGGTGACGCTGATCATCAGTTGTCTCGCCATCTGGAAGGCAGGCGGCGCCTATCTGCCACTTGCCCCGGATGAGCCGCCGGCGCGACGGACCCTGATGATCGACCGGGTACAAGCCGAACTGGTGATCACCAGCGCTGACCGGGTATCCGAATTCCACGGCCCGAGCCTGGCCGTTAACGCACCGGATACTGCAGACCGCCTGGCAGACCTGACCGACACCCCATTGCCGCAGACCCCACGGTCAGACAGCCTCGCCTATGTCATCTACACCTCCGGATCCACCGGAACGCCGAAAGGCGTTGCCGTTCAGCACGACAGCCTCGCACGGCTGGCACTTGCACAGGGGCAATGGCTGCTGCGTCAGGATTGTACGCGGGTGGCGTTTGTCGCATCGATCGGCTTCGACGCGTCTGTTTCGGAGATCGTCATGACGCTGGCGGCTGGCGCAACGCTGTACCCGATACCAGATGGGGTGCGTAGCGAACCGGGCATGCTCGCCGCAATCATCGAGGAACAAGCGATCGACGCCATCACGCTGACGCCGCATATGGCGGAGCTCCTGCCGCCGCTGCAGCTCCGGCTCGTGATCCTGGCCGGCGACGTGGCCGGCGCGATAGCGGTTGCGCCGTTCTCGCCGCCGTCTCAGCTGATCAACGCTTACGGGCCCACCGAGTCCACGGTCTGCGCCACGGCCTTCAAAGTCGACCCGACCAGCCTCGCAATGGCCGCCCTTCCGATTGGCACCCCGTTGGCCGGAACAATGGCCTATGTGGTCGACGCGCGGCTGCAACCGCAGCCGGTGGGTGTGGCCGGCGAACTTCTCCTCGGCGGACGGCAACTGGCGCGCGGTTACGCGGGCATGCCCGGTCTGACGGCACAGCGCTTTATCGCCGACCCGTTCTCCGGCACCCCAGGCGCACGGCTTTACCGTACCGGCGATCTGGCGCGCTGTCGCCAGGATGGTACCTTGGAGTTCCTTGGCCGCGTCGACCGGCAGGTCAAGATCCGTGGCATGAGGGTCGAGCCGGCCGAAGTTGAGGCGGCGCTCGCCGCTCTGCCCAGCATCGCCGCATGCGCCGTCGTCGGCCAGCCGGCAGCCGATCCCACCCAGATCCGCCTCGTCGCTCACCTCGTTCCGGCGACACGCCACGGATTCCCGAACAGTGGCGACACAAACAACGAATTCGCCGTTTTCCCGGCAAATGATGCCTTCGATCTTCCGGCAATCAGCGCGGCGCTCAGAACACATCTTCCAGAACACATGGTGCCAGCGCGTTATGTGGGTCTGACACAGCTTCCGCTGACGGCGTCCGGAAAGGTCGACCGGGCGGCGCTTCCGTCGGCCGACGGCGACGTGTCGCGGGCAGCGTTCGTGGCACCGGCGACGGATCTGGAACGATCAGTCGCGGCGGCGGTGGAGGCGCTACTCGGTGTGACGGGCGTCGGTGCCCTGGATGATTTTTTCGACCTTGGCGGTCATTCGCTTCTGGCGGTGCGGCTGGTCGGGCGTCTTGGCGAGGCGACAGGGCGGCAGCTGCCGGTGCGCAGCGTGTTCGAGGGCCGTACGGTGGCCGGGATCGCCGCGGCGCTGGCCGAAGCCCAGGCCGATGCCGACGCGCCGGTCGTTGCCGCGGCGCACGGCGAGCCGGTGCCGCCGGCGCTGCAACAGGAGCGGCTGTGGTTCCTCGACCGGCTCGATCCGGCGGCCGGCGCCGCCTATCACATGGAGTGGGCCCTGCGCCTGACCGGGCCGCTGGACGCATCGGCCCTTGAGGCGGCGTTTCGCGGCCTGGTGAAGCGCCACGCGGTACTGCGTACGCACTTCGAGACACTGGCCGGCGAACCTGTGCAAGTGGTGGACGATCCGGATCGCTTCGTGCTGGAGCGGCAGGATGCGGAAGCTCTGGAGCCTTCCGCGGTCGCATCCCGGGTTTCGGCGCTGCTGGAGCGGCCGTTCGACCTGCAGACCGGGCCGCTGTTCCGGGCCCTCCTGCTGCGGCTGTCGGCAAACGAGCATGTCCTCGTCTATGGCGGCCACCACAGCGTGCTCGATGGCTGGTCGATGGGGGTGCTGACCCGCGAGGTGGCGGCACTCTACCGGGCGGCACGGTCCGGCGAGACGGCGGCGCTGCCGGCGCTCGCCATCCAGTATGGCGACTATGCCCTGTGGCAGCGGCGGCAGTTGCCGGCCGAGCGGCTGGCCGCGGCCACACAATGGTGGTCGGACTATCTGGCGGGCGCACCGGAAGCGATCACCCTGCCGTTCGACCGGGCCCGGCCGGCCCGCATGGACCACCGCGGCGATGCCGTGCCGGTGCATATCGACGCCGCGGTGACGGAGGCGTTGAGGGCGCTCGGCCAGCGTCACGGCGCGACGCTGTTCATGGTGCTGGAGACGGCACTGGCGGTGCTGCTCTATCGTATCGGGGCCGGGCGCGAGCTGGTGATCGGCACGGCGACGGCGAACCGGCCGCGGCGCGAGCTCGAAGACCTGATCGGCTTCTTCGTTAACACGGTGGCGCTGCGCCACAGCCTGGATCCGTCGGCGTCGTTCGAGGCGACGCTGGCGCAGGGCCGGGAGTCCATCCTGTCGGCACTGGAACAGGGGCATGTGCCGTTCGAGGCGGTGGTGGAGGCGGCACGACCGGCGCGCAGCCTGTCGCACCATCCGCTGGTCCAGGTGATGATGGTGCTGCAGAACTGGGCGGACGGCGCGCTGGATGCGGTGCCGTCGCTCGACGGTGTCCGTGTCGAGGCCCTGCCGGAGGCGACACGCAGATCACGCTTCGATCTGGAACTGAGCCTCATTCCCCGCGACGGAGGCCTCGAAGGGGTGCTGTTTTACGCCTCGCAGCTGTTCGACCGGTCGACGGCGGAGCGGCTTGCGGGGATGTACCGGCATCTGCTGACGGCCGTCGCGGCGACACCGCGGACGGCGATCGGCGACCTGCCGCTGATCGACCATGCGGAACGGCGGCGGCTGCTGGTGGACTTCAACGCGGCCGACCGGTCAGCGGATGCCGCGATCGATGGCACAGTCCTCGACCTGTTCGCCGCACAGGTGGCGGAGCGGCCCGATGCGGCGGCGGTGGTCGATGGCGACACCACCCTCACCTACCGGGATCTCGACGCCGCCGCCAACCGGCTGGCGCGGCATCTGAGGACCCTGGGCGTCGGGCCGGAGACGGTGGTGGGGGTGTGCCTCGACCGGTCGGCGACGCTGATCGTCACTTTTCTCGCAATCTGGAAGGCGGGCGGCGCTTATCTGCCGCTGGCGCCCGACGAGCCGGCGGCGCGGCGGACCCTGATGATCGACCAGGCCGGAGCGCAGCTGGTGATCACCGCCAGCGACAGGGTATCCGAATTCCACGGCCCGACCCTGGCCATCGACGCGCCGGACGCAGCGTATCGCCTGACGGACTCGGCCCACTCCCGGTTGCCAACATGCATCGGGCCGAACAGCCTCGCCTATGTCACCTATACCTCCGGATCCACCGGAACACCCAAAGGGGTCGCCGCCCAGCACCGGGGTATCACCCGCCTGGTGCGCGAGCCCTATCACGGGCTCGACAAACGCGGCCACATCTTACATGTCGCCCATGTCGCCTTCGATGCCACCACGTTCGAAATCTGGACTCCGTTGGCGGCCGGTGGGACGGTCGTGGTGAGCCGCGAAAAGTTGCTCAACGCGGCCGATCTGCGGGCTTTCATCGAAGGGCGCGCCGTCACCGGGGCGTTTATCACCACGGCGTTGTTCCATTCCCTCGTGGGCGAGGACCCGTCCTGCCTGGCCGGCTTCGAGACGTTGATCGTCGGCGGGGAGGTTCTCGATCCGGCTATCCTCGACACCGCCAGGGCCGCTTGTCCGGACATCAAACTGTTCAACAGCTATGGCCCGACCGAAACCACCACATTCGCGACAACCGCGGATCTAACCGTCAACCACGACAGGGCGAAACCGATAACGCTGGGCCGACCGATATTTCTGACCGAGCTTTACATCTGTGATGCACGACTCGCGCCGGTGCCGGTGGGTGTTCCAGGCGAACTTCTGATCGGCGGGGACGGTGTTGCCCGCGGCTACAGGGGCGCATCGCGGCTGACAGCAGAGCGCTTTGTCGCGGACCCGTTCTCGGGACATGTTGGAGCGCGGCTTTATCGAACCGGCGATCTGGTACGCTGGCGCGACGACGGCACTTTGGAGTTCCTCGGTCGCATCGACCATCAGGTGAAAATCCGCGGCATGCGGGTCGAGCCGGCCGAGGTGGAAGCAGCGATTCAGCAAATCGACGGTATTGCCGATTCATCTGTCGCGGTAAGGCGCGACACATCCGGAGTTTCCGACGCACGCCTCGTTGCCTATCTGGTACGCGAGCATCACCCGACTATCGACGAGATCGATCTGGATCGTGACGTCTGTGCGGATTGGAACGAGGTCTACACCGCCAAACACCGAACATTTGAACAGGTCGGACCAGAGGGCCTTGACTTTACCGGCTGGGTCGACAGTGCGACCGGCGAGCGCTACAGCGCCGAGGCAATGCTCGACTGGCGAGAGCAGACACTGCGACGGCTTAGCGCGTTTCGGCACGAGCGGGTGCTGGAGATCGGCTGCGGGTCCGGTCTCATTCTGACCGGGATTGCGCCTCGAGCACGCCGTTATGTCGGAATCGATTTCAACGCCGCAGCACTGGCGCGGGCACGCAATCATGTCACCGAAAACCGACGTCTTGGTCACGTGGAACTCATAGAGGCAGCTGCCGATGACGGTGATGCGATCCCGCATGGCCCTTTCGATCTGATCATTCTGAATTCCGTCATTCAATACTTCCCCAGTGAAACGTATTTGCGCGAAGTGCTGAACAATCTGCTGCCAAAGCTTGCGCCGGAAGGCATCCTGTTTGTGGGCGATGTCCGGGATCTGAGGCTGCTGACATGTTTTCACATCGACAACGCGCGACGCGAGCCGGCTGCTTCACGGACCACACCGGCTCTGCGGTCGCGGGCTTATTCAAAGCTACTGAATGAACGCGAACTGCTGCTTGATCCGGATTGGTTTACCAGCCTCGGCGGTCATGATTCTGGCAGGGTTGCCGCTGTTGCGATGCCGCGACTTGATCGTCACCGCACCGAAATGGCGCTGTTCCGTTACGATGTCGCCATTCGGCTGCGAGCCCCAGGAAATCAGAAGCAAATAGAGATACGCTGGATCGACCCTCAGGCGGATGCGTCCACCGAGACGGCATTGGATAACGCTCTTAGCGCCTTCCCGCTGGATGTGATCGGCGTAGCGTGTCTGTTTGATGAGCGCTTGCGGGAACCGATACGGACCTGGCAGAGCGTTGGCATCAATCTTCAGAGGGACGTGCGTATTGACGCGGTGGCCAATCGCCGTGCGTTCGATGCGATCATGCTTGAACGTGTGGCGGGCGCCCATCAACGCAAGTTGATGGCGCGCCTCGGGGAAACCGTGGGCTGTATCGATGTGCTGATGCTTCCGGCGGGGACCGCGATCCATGACACAGTGCCGCCGCGCAAGCCGCAGCGAAAAACCAGATTTGCCAATTGGCCCGGCGGTGTGCATCTCGATCAGAACTTTATCCGGCACCTCGTCGGCCAATTGCAAACGCGGCTGCCGGAACACATGGTGCCAACAAGTTATGTGGGCCTGACACAGCTGCCGCTGACATCGTCCGGAAAGGTCGACCGGGCGGCGCTTCCGTCGGCCGACGGCGACGTGTCGCGGGCAGCGTTCGTGGCACCGGCAACGGATCTGGAACGATCGGTTGTGGCGGCCGTGGAGGCGCTGCTCGGTGTGACGGGCGTCGGGGCCCTGGATGATTTTTTCGACCTTGGCGGTCATTCGCTTCTGGCAGTGCGGCTGGTCGGGCGTCTTGGCGAGGCGACAGGGCGGCAGCTGCCGGTGCGCAGCGTGTTCGAGGGCCGTACGGTGGCCGGGATCGCCGCGGCGCTGGCCGAAGCCCGGGCCGATGCCGACGCGCCGGTCGTTGCCGCGGCGCACGGCGGGCCGGTGCCGCCGGCGCTGCAACAGGAGCGGCTGTGGTTCCTCGACCGGCTCGATCCGGCGGCCGGCGCCGCCTATCACATGGAGTGGGCGCTGCGGCTGACCGGGCCGCTGGACGCATCGGCGCTGGCGGCGGCGTTTCGCGAGCTGGTGCGGCGCCACACGGCGCTGCGCACGCACTTCGAGACACTGGCCGGCGAACCGGTGCAGGTGGTGGACGATCCGGATCGCTTCGTGCTGGAGCAGGAAGAGGCAGAGGGCCTGGCACCTAACGCGGTCGCATCCCGGGTTTCGGCGCTGCTGGAGCGGCCGTTCGACCTGCAGACCGGGCCGTTGTTCCGAGCCCTCCTGCTGCGGCTGTCGGCGAACGAGCATGTCCTGGTCTATGGCGGCCACCACAGCGTGCTCGACGGCTGGTCGATGGGGGTGCTGACACGGGAGGTGGCGGCACTCTACCGGGTGGTGCGGTCCGGCGAGACGGCGGCGCTGCCGGCGCTCGCCATCCAGTATGGCGACTACGCCCTGTGGCAGCGGCGGCAGTTGCCGGCCGAGCGGCTGGCCGCGGCCACACAATGGTGGTCGGACTATCTGGCGGGCGCACCGGAAGCGATCACCCTACCGTTCGACCGGGCCCGGCCGGCCCGCATGGACCACCGGGGCGATGCCGTGCCGGTGCACATCGACGCCGCGGTGGCGGAGGCGTTGAGGGCGCTCGGCCAGCGTCACGGCGCGACGCTGTTCATGGTGCTGGAGACGGCGCTGGCGGTGCTGCTCTATCGTATCGGGGCCGGGCGCGAGCTGGTGATCGGTACGGCGACGGCGAACCGGCCGCGGCGCGAGCTCGAGGAGCTGATCGGCTTCTTCGTCAACACGGTGGCGCTGCGCCACAGCCTGGATCCGTCGGCGTCGTTCGAGGCGACGCTGGCGCAGGGCCGGGAAGCCATCCTGTCGGCACTGGAACAGGGGCATGTGCCGTTCGAGGCGGTGGTGGAGGCGGCACGACCGGCACGCAGCCTGTCGCACCATCCGCTGGTCCAGGTGATGATGGTGCTGCAGAACTGGGCGGACCCCGAGCAGGATGGCCGGCTCAGCCTGGACGGGATCAACACAGAGCCACTGCCATCGCCCCTGGATCGGGCTCAGTTCGACCTGTCGCTGGATCTGTGGGAGGACGACCCTGACGGCGGCATCGCGGGCCATCTGATCTACGCCACACAGCTGTTCGACCGGTCGACGGCGGAGCGGCTTGCCGGAATGTACCGGCATCTGCTGACGGTCATAGCGGCAGCGCCGGAAACATCGATCGTCGACCTGCCGCTGATCGACAATGCGGAACGGCGGCGGCTGCTGGTGGACTTCAACGCGGCCGACCGGTCAGCGGATGCCGCGGCCGACGGCACGGTCCTCGACCTGTTCGCCGCACAGGTGGCGGAGCGGCCCGATGCCGCGGCGGTGGTCGACGGCGACACCACCCTCAGCTACCGGGATCTCGACGCCGCCGCCAACCGGCTGGCGCGGCATCTGATGACCCTGGGGGTCGGGCCCGAGACGGTGGCCGCAGTGTGCCTCGACCGGTCGGCAACACTGATCGTTTGCCTGCTCGCCATCTGGAAGGCGGGTGGCACTTACCTACCGATCGCTCCGGAAGAACCGCCTGCGCGGCGAAGCCTGATGATCGACCAGGCTGGAGCGCTCCTGGTGATCACCAGCGCCAACCGGTTGCGCGAATTCCACGGCCGGACATTGGCCATCGACACGCCCGAAATCACGGACAGACTGGCCGACTTTGCCGACACCCCATTGCCACCGGCCGCATCGCCCGACGGCCTTGCCTATGTCATCTTCACCTCCGGATCGACCGGAACGCCAAAAGGCGTCGCCGTCGAGCACGCCAGCCTCCTCCGGTTGGCGGATGCGCAGAAGCGCTGGCTGCTGCAACAGAGCTGTACGCAAGTCGCCCTATTCGCATCGGTCGGCTTCGACGCTTCTGTATCGGAGATCGTCATGACGCTGGCGGCGGGCGCGTCTCTGTACCCCATACCAGATGGGGTACGTAGCGATCCGGGCATGCTCGCCGCAACCATCGAGGAAAAAGCGATCGACGCCATCACGCTGACGCCGCATATGGCGGAGCTCCTGCCGCCGCTGCAGCTTCGGCTCGTGATCCTGGCCGGCGACGTAGCCGGTGCGACAGCGGTTGCGCCATTCTCGCCGCGGTCTCAGGTGATCAACGCTTATGGCCCCACCGAGACCACGGTTTGCGCAACGGCCTTCAAAGCCGACCCGGCCTGCCTCGCAATGGCCGCCCTTCCGATTGGCACACCGTTGGCCGGAATGATGGCCTATGTGGTCGACGCGCGGCTGCAACCGCAGCCGGTGGGCGTGGCCGGCGAACTTCTCCTCGGCGGACGGCAACTGGCGCGCGGTTACGCGGGCATGCCCGGTCTGACGGCACAGCGCTTTATCGCCGACCCGTTCTCCGGCACCCCGGGCGCACGGCTTTACCGTACCGGCGATTTGGCGCGCTGGCATGCAGACGGCACACTGGAGTTCCTTGGCCGCATCGACCATCAGGTAAAGATCCGCGGCATGCGGGTCGAGCCCGCCGAGGTGGAAGCAGCACTTACCGCTCTGCCCGAGATCGCGGCGTGCGCCGTCGTCGGCCAGCCGTCAGCCGATCCTGCCCAGACACGCCTCTTTGCTTACCTGGTACAGGCAGTGCGCTCAGAATCCCGGTTGGACACGGAAGCAAACAATGGACCCGAGCCTTTCCCGGCGCGTAAAAAACTCGACCTGTCGGCCATCAGCGCGGCGCTGCGATCGCGTCTTCCGGAGCACATGGTTCCGACGAGTTACGTAACGCTGTCACAACTTCCGCTGACCGCATCGGGAAAAGTCGACCGCCTTGCTTTACCCGAAGCCGGATCGGATTTCGCGACCTCTCCAACCATCGAACCGCGCACTGCATTGGAGGCCGCGGTTGCCGATACCGTTGCTGACATGCTCGGTCATGGCGAGGTCGGGATGCTCGACAACTTTTTCAACCTCGGTGGTCATTCCTTGTTAATCGCACGGCTCGCAACCCGGCTGACGGAAGTGACTGGACGGCCGGTCGCTGTCCGCACCTTGTTTGAATGTCAGACCATCGCCGACATGGCCGAGGCGCTCGATGCGATCCATCTCACGCCGGACACGGAAGCGATTCGGACGCTTCAACAGCAACCCAACTTGCGCGAGCAGTTCGATCTGATGTTCGGAGAGGGTGCCGCAGAGGCATATCTGGGTAAATCGGAGAAACCATGAGCGAGACGGATCCGAGCCTGTTGGGGACGATAAACCCATTCGCCGGAAAGGCTCGGGAACCAAGTGAATCTGATGTTCCGATCGTTTCCGCCGCGGCGAAACAGTCGCCACTGAGCTATCAGCAGCGTGGATTGTGGTTCCTCGACAGCTTGTCTCGCGAAGCAGGCGCCGCTTACACCGTGATGAGCGCGCTACGGCTGACGGGGCCCCTCGACGTTTCGGCCCTTGAGGCGACGTTTCGCGGCCTGGTGAAGCGCCACACGGCGCTGCGCACGCACTTCGAGACACTGGCCGGCGAACCGGTGCAGGTAGTGGACGATCCGGATCGCTTCGTGCTGGAGCAGGAAGAGGCAGAGGGCCTGGCACCTAACGCGGTCGCATCCCGGGTTTCGGCGCTGCTGGAGCGGCCGTTCGACCTGCAGACCGGGCCGTTGTTCCGAGCCCTCCTGCTGCGGCTGTCGGCGAACGAGCATGTCCTGGTCTATGGCGGCCACCACAGCGTGCTCGACGGCTGGTCGATGGGGGTGCTGACACGGGAGGTGGCGGCACTCTACCGGGTGGTGCGGTCCGGCGAGACGGCGGCGCTGCCGGCGCTCGCCATCCAGTATGGCGACTACGCCCTGTGGCAGCGGCGGCAGTTGCCGGCCGAGCGGCTGGCCGCGGCCACACAATGGTGGTCGGACTATCTGGCGGGCGCACCGGAAGCGATCACCCTACCGTTCGACCGGGCCCGGCCGGCCCGCATGGACCACCGGGGCGATGCTGTGCCGGTGCACATCGACGCCGCGGTGGCGGAGGCGTTGAGGGCGCTCGGCCAGCGTCACGGCGCGACGCTGTTCATGGTGCTGGAGACGGCGCTGGCGGTGCTGCTCTATCGTATCGGGGCCGGGCGCGAGCTGGTGATCGGTACGGCGACGGCGAACCGGCCGCGGCGCGAGCTCGAGGAGCTGATCGGCTTCTTCGTCAACACGGTGGCGCTGCGCCACAGCCTGGATCCGTCGGCGTCGTTCGAGGCGACGCTGGCGCAGGGCCGGGAAGCCATCCTGTCGGCACTGGAACAGGGGCATGTGCCGTTCGAGGCGGTGGTGGAGGCGGCACGACCGGCACGCAGCCTGTCGCACCATCCGCTGGTCCAGGTGATGATGGTGCTGCAGAACTGGGCGGATGGCGCGCTGGATGCGGTGCCGTCGCTCGACGGTGTCCGTGTCGAGGCCCTGCCGGAGGCGACACGCAGATCACGCTTCGATCTGGAACTGAGTCTGATTCCCCGCGACGGAGGCCTCGAAGGGGTGCTGTTTTACGCCTCGCAGCTGTTCGACCGGTCGACGGCGGAGCGGCTTGCGGGGATGTACCGGCATCTGCTGACGGCCGTCGCGGCGACACCCCGGACGGCGATCGGCGACCTGCCGCTGATCGACAATGCGGAACGGCGACGACTGCTGGTGGACTTCAACGCGGCCGACCGGTCAGCGGATGCTGCGGCCGACGGCACAGTCCTTGACCTGTTCGCCGCACAGGTGGCGGAGCGGCCCGATGCGGCGGCGGTGGTGGTCGACGGCGACACCACCCTCACCTACCGGGATCTCGACGCCGCCGCCAACCGGCTGGCGCGGCATCTGATGACCATCGGTGTCGGGCGAGAGACGGTGGTGGGGGTGTGCCTCGACCGGTCGGCGACGCTGATCGTCACTTTTCTCGCCATCTGGAAGGCAGGCGGCGCTTATCTGCCGCTGGCGCCCGACGAGCCGGCGGCGCGGCGGACCCTGATGATCGACCAGGCCGAAGCACAGCTGGTGATCACCGCCGGCGACCGGATATCCGAATTCCACGGCCCGACCCTGGCCGTCGACGCAAGCTCCACCGACCTTGCCGAGCTGGCCGACACCCCGCTGCCTGTGTCCCCAAGACCCGTCGACCTCGCCTATGTCATCTACACCTCGGGGTCCACCGGAACGCCCAAGGGCGTTGCTGTCGGGCACAACAGCCTCGCCCGGTACCTGGCATGGTCCCGAGCGCTCTTTGCACCGAAGCCCCTGACAACGGTTCCGGTTACCACCCAGCTGACTTTCGACATCACAGTCACGAGCCTCTGGCTTGCCCTGATATCGGGCTGCAGGATCCGACTGCTTGAACCGCGTGACGCCGGCCGGCAACTGGTGATGTGCACCGAGCAAATCGGACTTGTGAAACTGACTCCGTCACAGTTTGCAGACTTTATCCGGTCTCTCGACGGACACGACAGCGAACCCAATCTGCCCGAGGTCCTTGTCGTCGGCGGCGACGTGCTAAGCACGGCGCGCATTCGCCCGCTGATTGCCCATAATACGACACGCATCGTCAATCACTACGGTCCAACGGAGGCCACCGTTGGCTGTATCGTTCACACGGCGCGCCCTGAAGACCTGGTCAGTGCGACGGTTCCCATAGGCCGCCCCGCACCGGCTGTGAGAGCCTATGTCGTCAACGCCCGGTTCGAGCCGCAGCCGTTGGGCGTCTCTGGCGAACTCCTTGTCGGCGGGGCTCAACTGGCCCGCGGCTACCTTGGTGCGCCGGGACTGACGGCGCAGCGCTTCATCGCCGATCCGTTCTCCGGCACACCCGGGGCACGGCTCTACCGGACCGGCGATCTGGCGCGCTGGCGCGACGACGGCACCCTGGAGTTTCTCGGCCGGATCGACCACCAGGTCAAAATCCGCGGCATCCGTGTCGAGCCGGCCGAGGTAGAGGCGGCGCTCGCGGCGCTCGACAACGTCGCTTCCTGCGCCGTCATCGGCCGACAGTCGGACGATCCGACGCAGACCCATCTCGTCGCCTATCTGGTGCCGGACGCTACGCTTGGCGAAAAGCTCGACCGGGCTCTGGGCGGGGATGATCCGGAAACGGACCGGACACCGCGTACCGCGTCGGCGGCCGCCGTTTTCGACCTCGACGCGATCCGCACGGCACTAAAGACACGCCTGCCGGACGCGATGGTGCCCGCGGCATTCGTCGCCATCACGCATCTGCCGCTCAACGCCGCCGGAAAGGTCGATCGCACCGCCCTGCCGGAAACCAGCGGCGATGTCGTGCAACACCGCTATGCCGGACCGCGCGACGAGTTGGAAAGCCTCGTATGCGCCGTGATGCGCGACGTGATCGCGCACGACCGGATCGACCTGGAACGCGTCGGACTCGATGACAATTTTTTCGACATTGGCGGCCATTCGATCTTCGCCGCCCAGCTTTGCGGCCGGCTCGGAAAGGCGCTGGCACGGGACGTCCCCGTGCGCTGGCTTTTCGAGGCGCCGACACCGCGGGAACTGGTCGAGCGGCTGCGTCACGACGACCCGGAGCATCCGGCCCTGCCGACGGTGGAACCGGTCGACCGCGACCAACCGATCCCCGCCTCGTTCGAACAGGAACGAATGTGGCTGCTCAACGAAATCCACAAGGGACGGCCCGTTTATAACGAGGGCATCGCACTGCTTTTGTCAGGATCTGCTATCGACGCCAATATCCTACGGTCGACCATTCAAGAGGTGATCAATCGCTACGAAGTACTGCGCACGCGCATCGACGTCGGTCATGGCGCGCCCAAACAAGTCATCCTGCCGACGGGCTCCGTCAACATCGAATACGACGATTGGATCGACCAAAACCTGACCATACCTGAGATCCGGTCCAAAATCTCAAGCCGCGCGACTGCTTTGGTCAACAGGCAGTACGATCTCGCCAATGAGAGCCCGTGCAGAATTCTGGTCATCAGGACAGCGCCAAATCAATTCGCCTGGATTCTCGCAATGCATCATGCCGCCGTCGACAACTGGTCGATGTCGCATATTCTGTTGCGCGATTTCGTCGAGCTTTATGACGCACAGGTAAACAACCGACCCCCGACCCTTGCAAACATCGTGCTGCATTACGCCGACTATGCGGCATGGCAACGGCTTTCACCGGTCAAGGCGGCGCAGCAACGGCAGTTGGACTACTGGCGCAAACGACTGTCAGATCTTCCGAACGTGCCCGTGCTGCCCTCGGATCGATCACCAGCGGAAATCCGCGACCGACGAGGGGCGCGGCTCGAAGCGGCGCGCTTCACCAAAAAGGAATGGCGCGCGATCGAGCGGTTCGCGGTACGCCACGACTGCTCCCCGTTTATGGTTTTCGCGGCGGCCCTTGCCTGTGTCCTGGCAAGGACCACCGGAAACCCCGACGTCGTGATCGGTACACCGCACGTGTCGCGCCCTCACCCGGACCTGTGGGAGGAGTTCGGATACTTCGGAAATACGCTGATCCTGCGCAGTCGGGTATCGGAAGTCGCGTCCTTCGAGCAATTGCTCACCGCCGTACGGGCGGATTTGATTGCTGCGATGCAACACCAGGATGTGCCGGTTGAACAGGTGCTGGCGGCGGTCGGGCGGAACGCTTCGGCGCTTCGGCTTCTTCTTGTCATGCACGCGTTCCACGATAGCAACGTGTTTGGCACCGCTGATCTCCGGTTCGAATTGCTGGACATCATGCCGCCGGTCGCGAAGCACGATCTCACGGTCGACATTCAGCCCGGTAGCGAGGGCGTCGGCATCTCCATCGAGTACGCGACGGACATCTTCGATAAGGGCACCGTTCGGCGTATAGGCGCCATGCTGCACGGTGTCATTTTTGCGGCGGTTTCCGCACCGCGGACGGCGGTCTGTGACCTGCCGCTGATCGACGAAGCGGAACGACGGCGGCTGCTGGTGGACTTCAACGCAGCCGATCCGGTGACCGAAGCGGATGCGGCGGCCGAGGGCACGGCGCTGGATAGGTTCACCGCGCGGGTGGCTGAACGGCCCGACGTGGCGGCGGTCGTCGACGGCGACACCACCCTCACCTATCGGGACCTCGACGCGGCCGCCAGCCGGCTGGCGCGGCTGCTGGTCGCCTCCGGCGTCGGACCCGAGACAGTGGTCGGAGTTTGTCTCGACCGGTCGGCGACGCTGATCGTCTGCCTGCTTGCCATCTGGAAGGCGGGCGGCGCCTATCTTCCACTCGCCCATGAGGAGCCGCCGGTGCGACGGCGCCTGATGACCGATCAGGCCGGAGCGCAGCTGGTGATCACAGGCGCCGACCGAGTGCCTGAATTCCGTGGCCGGACGCTTGCCATCGATGCACCGGAAACGCAGCAGCATCTCGCCGACGTCGCCGACACACGGTTGCCCACCCCCCCTGGACCCGACAGCCTCGCCTATCTCATCTACACCTCGGGGTCCACCGGAACACCCAAGGGCGTCGCCGTGCAGCACCGGGGCATCACACGACTGGTGTGTGAACCCTTTCACGACCTCGACAAACGCGGCCGCATTCTGCATGCGGCCCATGTCGCGTTCGACGCGGCAACCTTCGAGATGTGGGTGCCGCTGACAGCCGGCGGCGCATTGGTGGTGAGCCGCGATAAACTGCTCAAGGCGAACGATTTTCATGCGGTTGTCGACCGGCACCACATCACGGGCGCGTGGCTGACTGCCGGTCTGTTTCACGCATGGATGCGCGGCGATCCCTCCTGTTTCTCCAAACTAAAGACCCTTCTGGTCGGCGGCGAACAGATCGATCCGGTTGCTGTCGCAAGGCTGAAGGCTTTGAATCACGGACCCAAACTGGTGAACGGGTACGGTCCGACCGAGACGGTAACGTTCGCCGCGACCGCTGACCTTGTTGCGGAAATGGCGAACGCCGACCGTGTCGCCCTGGGCCGGCCGATCTGCCAAACGAAGCTTTATGTCTGTGACAAACGCCTGGCACCTGTACCGGTCGGCGTTTCCGGAGAACTGCTGATCGGCGGAAGCGGGGTCACGCGTGGCTACCTTGGTGCGCCGGGGCTGACGGCGCAGCGCTTCATCGCCGATCCGTTCTCCGGCACGCCCGGGGCACGGCTCTACCGGACCGGCGATCTGGCGCGCTGGCGCGACGACGGCACGCTGGAGTTTCTCGGCCGGATCGACCACCAGGTCAAAATCCGCGGCATCCGTGTCGAGCCGGCCGAGGTAGAGGCGGCGCTCGCGGCGCTCGACAGCGTCGCTTCCTGCGCCGTCATCGGCCGACAGTCGGACGATCCGACGCAGACCCATCTCGTCGCCTATCTGGTGCCGGACGCCACGCTTGGCGAAAAGCTCGACCGGGCTCTGGGCGGGGATGATCCGGAAACGGACCGGACACCGCGTACCGCGTCGGCGGCCGCCGTTTTCGACCTCGACGCGATCCGCACGGCACTAAAGACACGCCTGCCGGACGCGATGGTGCCCGCGGCATTCGTCGCCATCACGCATCTGCCGCTCAACGCCGCCGGAAAGGTCGATCGCGCCGCCCTGCCGGAAACCAGCGGCGATGTCGTGCAACACCACTATGCCGGACCGCGCGACGAGCTGGAAAGCCTCGTATGCGCCGTGATGCGCGACGTGATCGCGCACGACCGGATCGACCTGGAACGCGTCGGACTCGATGACAATTTTTTCGACATTGGCGGCCATTCGATCTTCGCCGCCCAGCTTTGCGGCCGGCTCGGCAATGCGCTGGCACGGGACGTCCCCGTGCGCTGGCTTTTCGAGGCGCCGACACCGCGGGAACTGGTCGAGCGGCTGCGTCACGACGACCCGGAGCATCCGGCCCTGCCGCCGGTGGAACCGGTCGACCGCGACCAACCGATCCCCGCCTCGTTCGAACAGGAACGCATGTGGCTGCTCAACGAAATCCACAAGGGACGGCCCGTCTATAACGAGGGCATCGCACTGGCCTTTTCCGGTTCAATCGATACCGATGCCCTGGTGGGCGCGATCCAGGACATTCTTGATAGATACGATGTGCTGAGAACCCGCCTGGTCGATGCCCAAGGCACGCTCTACCAGCGCGTTGATCCGGCGGGTGCGCTCGCGGTCGTTTTCGAGGACTGGACGGCCCGAGATGAGCCGTCTTCGGCCCTCCACACGGAGGCGCGGCAACGATGTATCGATCTCCAGATCCAACCGTATGATTTGGCTGCCGAATATCCGTGCCGCGCACTTGTCATCAAGCTGACTGCCGAGTTGCATGTATGGTGCCTGGCCGTGCATCACATCGCTGCCGACAACTGGTCCATGTCTCATATCATGCCGAGCGAACTGATGGCGGCCTACGACGCACGGCGGCGCGGCGGCAGTCCGGATCTGCCCGTTTTGAGGCTGTCTTTTGTCGACTACGCCTTCTGGCAGCGATCCTCTGTCATGAATGACGTTATGGCGAGCCAATTACGCTACTGGACGAAAAAGCTTCAAGGTGCGCCCGCCACGCTCGACCTGCCCGTATCCCGGCCACGGCCGCTGAACCGCGACTACACCGGAAACCGGATTACGGCAGCGCAATTGCCCTGGGAGACCTGGCGACAAATCGAATCCGTCGCCGCAGCGCAGGGTGCCAGCCCCTTCATGTTCTTCACTGCGATCATATGGACGCTGTTGGCGCGCCTCAGCGGATCAAATGACATCACCATCGGAACACCGCATACCACCAAGCCGGACGCGGCACTTTGGCCGGTGTTCGGCTATTTCGGCAACACCCTGGCACTGCGCGGCACCGTCGATCCGCAATCGAGGTTCGCCGATCTGCTGACATCGGCACGGACAACCGTCTTGGAGGCCCTGGCCCATCAGGAAGTTCCCTTCGAAGCCGTTGTCGAGGCAATTGGGGCGCGGCCAGCCAACACGACGCCGCTTTTTCAGGTGCTTGTGGTGATGCACGCTTTCCTCAACGAAGCGGCGAACGCGCGCGACGACATGCAGGTGTCGGTTTTCGCAAAAAGGCCGCAGGCCGCAAAATACGACATCGTAATCGACATCAATCCCACCGGCAGCGGTGTGCGGGTGGATATCGCCTACGCCACCGACATCTACGATGCGCCGCTTGTGCGCCGCCTGGGTGCCGCGTTTCAAAGCCTGACGCAGGCGGCGATTGCCGCGCCGGAGATCGCGATCGGCAATCTTCCATTGACGGAGAAAGCCGAGCTGCGCACGTCGGTAGGCGAAGCCGACACACAACGGGCGTTCGAATCCGACGACTCGACCGTTGTTGACCTCTTCCGACGACAAGCCACATCCAATCCCGCGGCAATCGCGGTCATCGACGGCGGCACGTCGCTCAGCTATGCGGCGCTCGAGGCGACCTCCAATCGTCTCGCCCGGCACCTTGCTGCCCTCGGCGTGCGGGAGGACACAACGGTCGGCGTCTGCCTGGAACGGTCCGGGGATCTCGTCGTGACGATACTTGCAATCTGGAAGGCGGGCGGCGTTTACCTGCCGTTGAGCCCGAACGAACCGCCCGCCCGCCAGCGGTTGATATGTGAAGACGCAGGCGTTCGACTCGTCGTCACCCAGGCAGTCTTCGCCCAATCCGTTGGTGCTGCTGTTGACGGTGATGTCCTCGTGGTGGACCTTCCCGCAACCAGGGCGCATATCAACAGCCTTGATGACGCACCGCCGGCCACGGACATACCGAGCCTGAACAGGCCCGCCTACATCATCTACACGTCGGGCTCGACAGGCTTGCCGAAAGGGGTTTTGCAGCCCCATATCACGTTGCGCAATCTCATCCATTGGGCGGAGGTGTGGGCGCCCAGGCGGGCCGCGGGGGTGATCGTTTTCCATCGCTCCATCTCGTTCGACGGATCCATCCGCGACATCACCTGCGCCCTTTGCCTCGGGGCCTCGCTGATGGTCGTGCGCTCGAGCCTTGAGGAAACCGATTTCGGACACATCGAGGCGCTCCGCCTGCCGGTCAATCTCTATATCACGCCAAGCCAATTTCGATACCTCGATGCCGGCGTCATACGCCGTCTGGCCTCCCTTCAGGAGCTCCACCTGACGTTTGCAGGCGAGCTGTTGTCGGTCGATAGCGCGATCGCCTCAAGACTGCGAATGCTGGCTGACGCACGCCTTTACAATGACTACGGCCCTACCGAGACCCATGCGGTAGCGTCCAGTGAAATTGTCGCGGATGATCGGCTTTGCGACCGGCAACCCGACGTCGGTCGAGTGGCCGTCAATACGCGCGCCTACGTCGTCGATGCAAGTCTTGAGCGTCAACCCATCGGCGTTCCGGGCGAGCTGCTGATCGGGGGCACGCAACTCGCGCACGGGTATGTCGGGCGCCCCGGCCAAACCGCTGGGCGATTCATCGCGGATCCCTTCTCCGGCAGTGAGGGCGGGCGCCTTTACCGTACCGGCGACAGGGCAGTGTGGTGCGAAAACGGGACCTTGCAAATCCTCGGCCGTTTGGACAATCAACTCAAAATACGCGGCATGCGCATCGAGCCAGGCGAAATCGAGGCGATCCTGAAAACGCAACCCAACGTGCAGGCATGTGTCGTGGTTCCCGATCGCGCATCGCCTGGTGACATCAGCCTGATTGCCTATCTGGTGCCAAAGCATCCGCCTGTCGCGCAAGGTGGGCCGTCGTCGTCCACCTCCCCCCGGATCGTTCCTGCGAGCACTGCATTCGAATTGACGGCGCTGCGTAGCGCGTTGCGTCAACGCTTGCCTGAGCACATGGTGCCATCACGGTTCGTTGGCATCACACACCTGCCGTTGACCGGATCCGGCAAACTCGATCGAGCAGCCCTTCCAGGCGTGTTGGGAGAGTCGGCTCGGGAAGAGTTCGTCGCCCCGGTAACGGATGTTGAACAAGCCGTGGCCGAGGCCTTCGAGGAGGTGCTCGGCAGCTCGCCGGCGGGCCGCGAAGATGACTTCTTTGCCCTTGGAGGGCATTCGCTTCTGGCTGTGCGTCTTTGCCTGGCTATCGCACGGCTGACCGGACGGGAATTGCCGGCGCGTCGGATTTTTGAGGCCCGGACCGTTTGCGCGATCGCCGAGCAACTTCAGGAGAATACGCCCCAGGAGCCAATCGAGTCGCTTGTCATATTCGAGCCGCGCAGCAGGCCTCCAGCAGATATCGAGTATCGTGATCAGCCCATTGCTGTATCGCAAAGCCGTGGCGTGATCCTGACAGGTGCTACGGGATTTCTCGGCCGACACATTTTACGGCGGTTGATCGACCAGCAGATACCAGCCACATGCCTGGTCCGGGCGGCCAATGAGCACGAGGCAATGGCACGTTTGCAACACGCGTTGGAAGACCTTGGCGCAGGGAAAAATGATCTCAGCCAACGAAGCTTACGCGCGATAGCTGTCGACTACGCGCACCCTCGCTTCGGGTTGTCCGAAGACACCTTCGACGCGCTTGCAGATGGAACGGACACCATCGTCCACTGCGCCGCCCAGGTGCATTTCCTGCACCGTGCGCAAGAACTCGTTGGCCCGAACGTCACGCTCGTTGAGGACTTGCTTGATCTGAGTGTTCACGGAAATCCAAAGACCTTTTGCCACATCTCGACGCTCGGTGTCTTCGGGCCGGCAACCGTTGGTCAGATTTCCGAATCAACTGTGGTACCAAAACGTGATCCGCACCGTACCGGCTACGCGACGACCAAGGCTTGGGCGGAGCAGCGGGTCGAATTGATGCGTGAATCGGGATTGCGTGCCACCATCCTGCGCCCGGCGTTGATATTGGGCAACAGCCAGCGCGGGATCATAAACCCGCATGACGCGGCAAACGCGTTTTTTGGCCTCTGTGTGGCTGTTGGCTGCGTCCCAAGAAACGCGGAAAGCGGATTTCGCATGGTCCCGATCGATGCGATTGCGGATGCCATTGTTCGCGTTCTGGATAGACCGGCCTTACTGGGTCGAAATCTGCATCTTTCATCCTGGCCCGGGGTTACGCATACACAACTTCAAGATGCGGCCCGCCGTGCTGATATCGAACTCGATGCTCAAGACGGCTGGGAATGGGCCCGCAGGTGCAAGGCGCTGATCAACGCTCGACCCGACCATCCCTTTGCCTGGTATGTCAACAGTCAGTCGACCAGAATCAATGACACGGCGGAGGTCTTGACGCGTCAATTTTTGAAGCCGGCATTACCGGCAGATCTCCAGGATATTCTGGACCGCGCGCTTGAAAACGCCCTGGAAAAGTCCTTCAGACTGGCAGCTGGCGCCACGCTACAGCAGGCGTCATGAAAATCGGCCGGTTATGCAATACATTTATGAACCAGATTGTTCGGGCTGATGCGCCGCTCAGCCCGAACACAAGTCTCGGTTCTGTCTCTTCTGCGGTTTTCCCCCGCCTTGTTCCTACTGTGTAACGTCCAGCTTGCCGGTGTAGTTGACGCAGCCTTGGATTGTGTTGCGGGTGTCCGATCGCTTGTTGACATTGACGGCCGTCACCGTATTTGCTGCAAGGTCTCCACCGGCAGCGCCGGACCACTTTCCTGTTCCGGCGAGCACTGTCATCGTCGGCATATCGCCGGTGCTGCCCGGGCCAAAGACAAGAAGATCATTGCTCTTCTCCAGAAGGATGCACACGAAATGGTGGTTCTCCGCTTTAGATGAGTCATCTTTGATGAAGCTGGTGCATGTGAGATATCCACCCTCCAACGAACTGCCTGATGTGGCGGAGTGAACAATGCCCTCCAGCTTTCGGCTAACAACGAGCGGTTCGGCTGAAAGCTGAACCTCAACTCCGGTGCTACAGACATCAATATCAATATCCGTCGATTGAGCTGCGGCAGGGATGATAAATGAGAGCAGGCAGGCAAGGCTTACGGTCAGGCGTTTCATAGCAGGCTCCCTCAAAATGGCCAAATGTCATTCGTCAATGTCCGTTGCATAGCACGCTCAAGTGTTCTGCGACATGCCTATTTCCCGACATTCCCAGAATTTCATCGGTTACGTGGGCGCCGAATGTATCAGCAATCCAAAAGGGTTAGACGGCGACTCCCTCATTGCCATGGGACTTCGGCCTCCTCGATCCTTGCGTTGAGCCCCAGCTCTCCATCAACATTTAACCATCCAAAAATTGCGTGTATCGTTTACAAACCGTGTAGACCACAGATGATGTGAACTCACTCTTCGGACGAGCGTGCAAAAGAGCGTTCGTCTTGCCGCGTTCGTCGGCGGGTGCGTTCTTGAAACACTTTAGTAGATTGCCGCCGCAGTATCGCGCTATAGGATGCTGGGAGTGCTGTCTCATGTCACAACGTACGCGGGCATGATCATTGCCCGGTCGTTCAAATCATCTGCAGGGTAGCGTATGAACATTGCGATGTGGTCTTGCCCTCGACATATGTCGACGGCGCTGATGTACTCCTTCGCATCGCGTTCCGACACCGAGGTTGTGGATGAACCGTTTTACGCCGCATACCTCAAACGCGTTGGAAGCGACCATCCCATGGCCGCCGAAATCGTCGCCCGCTACGAGACGGACCCCGAGCACGTCGCGCGCAATTGCGCGGCAGGTGCGCCGGGCGGCGCTGACGTCTACTACCAGAAGCAGATGGCACATCATCAACTCGGCGAATTTGATCTGTCCTGGATGAGGGATGTCAGGAACGTGTTTCTCATCCGGCATCCGGCGCATGTGGTCGTCAGCTACAACGCGATGAGAGTCAATCCGACACTGGACGATATTGGTGCACCGCAACTGGAACGCCTGTATGCCCATGCCACAGGTCTGGCCGGGCGGCCGCCGATCGTGATCGATGCCAGTGATATCCGATGCTCCCCCGAAGCGGCCCTTCGATCCCTGTGCGTTGAACTGGGGATACCCTACCAACGCCGAATGCTGTTCTGGCGCCCTGGCCCAAAGGCCTTCGACGGTATCTGGTCACAACACTGGTACAGCAGCGTCCACAGCAGCACCGGTTTTTTTGCGGAGAAAGACAGGTTGCCTGAAGTTCCGGTGCATCTTCTGGGTGTGGTCAAGGCTGCTCTGCCCTATTACCTTTCATTGCGTGCCGAAGCACTGCAATTTCAGATGCCGGCAAATCGACTGGCCGCTGACTGAACGCCAATATGCAAGGGAAACCAAATGGACGATGAAAGCTTCGAGTACATAGTCCTCATCAATGACGAAGAACAGCACTCTCTCTGGCCGGCGTTCAAGCCGATCCCACCGGGCTGGCGTAAGGTTGGTCCGACAGGGACGAAGGAAGAGTGCCTCGCCTATGTTGAAGGCGCCTGGCCCGACATCACTCCGCTTTCAGTACGAAAAGCTCGCAGCAAATCGTAGACTAAAACAGCCAAATAGCGGGTTGCCTCACGACCCGTGACGGAATTCTTAACGGATGGAAGTCGACACTCCGAACAACGCGTCGTCAGTCTGTGAGAACCCGCTCGGACATATCGCTCAGCAGGGCGTCTATATCGATCTCGCCACCCATGGCAGAGGTGCGTCGGTCGTAGAGGATAAACGACAGGCCGTGGACGAAACTCCATAGCATGAAGCCGCGCCGGCGGACTTCCTGGGTGATGTCCTCTTCTCCCAGGCAGGCGGCGACTTCGCGCAGCAGGATGCCGAAGGTCTGCTCACCCGCCTGTTGCAGCCGGTCGTCATCGAGGCGATCGGTAAATCCGCCGAACTTCAGACGGAACACGCCCGGCTCGCGCAGCGCGAAACCGACATACTCCTTGCCAATGGCCGTCACCCGCTTTGGCGACCCCTCTGGTACGCCCTCAAGGGCGGCAAGCATGTTTTCACGGTGCCGCGCCATGCCTTCCAGCACGACTTCTACAAGCATTTCGTTCTTGTCCTTGAAGTGCTTGTAGGGGGCGGCCGTAGAGACCCCGGCGAGCCGGCAGGCATCGGAAACGGAAAATCCGTCAGGACCTTTTTCCTCGACCAGCCGGCGCGTCGCCTCGATCAGGCCGGCGCGCAAATCGCCGTGATGATAGCCCGCTTTTCGCAGCGTTTTGGCGTCCGTTCCGTCAGCGTCCTGCGGCCGTGCTTTTTCCTCTGTGCCCATGATCCAATCCATCGCAGATGGCGTACCCCTTGTCAAAAGTAAGAAACACTAACATATGTAAGAGGCTCTAACTTTGCGAGGACCGGGATATGGCACAGCAGCAGGGTGAAGTCAAAGAACAGAACGGAGGCGGCATCGTACGCCACGCGATCAGGGTGATGACCCGTGTGGCGCTGACACTGGTTATCGCGGCGGGGGCGATTTTTGCCGTCCAGTTCGGGTCCGCCGAACTGATGCGCCGGGCGGAAGCCACGCCGACGCCTGAGCCGGCGCCGATCATTCCGGTGTCGGTATCGCCGCTGGTCCGCGAAAGCGGATTCGGTGTGACGCGTGCTTTCATCGGCCAGGTCGAGCCGCAAAAAACCGTCGCGCTGTCGTTCGAATTGTCGGGACGGCTCGAAGCGATCTCCGTCGACGAGGGGGACTGGGTGAGCGAAGGCCAGGTGCTGGCGCGCCAGGACCTGGCGCTGCTGGAATCGGAGCAGACCCGTCTCGCCGCGTCCAAAACCGCGACCGCGGCGCAACTGCGATTTGCCGAGCAGACGGTCGAGCGCAGCAACCAGCTCACCGAACGCGGATTCACCAGCCAGGCCGGTCTCGATCAGGCGCTGTCGCGTCAGGATGAACTACGGGCCCGCATGGCGGAAATCGACGCCGGCCTGGAAAGCGTGGCGATCCGGATTGAAAAGTCACAGATCATTGCGCCCTTTGACGGCCGCGTCACCGAACGCCTGGTGGACGGCGGCGAGACGCTCAATCCCGGCCAGCGTGTGCTCGGCCTGGTGGAACTGCGCAAGCCGCAGGTACGCATCGGCGTGCCCCTGGATCTGACGGAAACGCAATTCGCGGACGCCGAAATCGACGTCAACGGCAGCCGCCATCCGGCACGGCTGATCACCCTGCGCCCGGATATCGATCCGGTCACCCGCACCCGCACCGCGCTATTCGAGATCGAAACCATGGAGCAGCCGGCGTTTGGCCAGACGGCCCGGCTGATTCTGTCCGAGCGGGTCGATGCGACCGGGTTCTGGGTGCCGATGACCGGCCTGAAGGAGGGTTTGCGCGGCCAATGGACCATTCTGACCGTCGATCCGCAACAGACGGTGCGCTCAGCCTCCGTCGAAATCCTGCATGCCGAAAGCGATCGAGTCTTCGTGCGCGGCGTCTTCCCGGAAGGCACAGCGCTGATCGATGCGGGCCCGCAGCGCGTCACCGTCGGCCAGCGGGTCACGGTCACCGAAACACGCTGAGGCAGAACCGATGGAAACGCTGACCTTTCGCCAGCCGCGCCTGGTTGCCCTGATCATCCTGGTGCTGGTCTCCGCCGGCATGTCGTCCTTCCTGTCGCTGGGCCGCCAGGAGGACCCAACGATCACCAATCTGTTCGCCACGGTGACGACCCAGTTCCCGGGCGCCGATCCGGAGCGCGTCGAATCGCTGGTGACCGCGGAAATCGAGGAGGAGCTGCGCAAGATCGAGGAGGTCGACACGGTGTCGTCCGTCTCACGCTCGGGCGTGTCCGTAGTCTCGGTTGAACTGCTGGAGACGCTCGACGAAGCGACCATCGAGCAGGTCTGGGGAGAGGCACGCGACGCGGTCGAAGACGCGCGGCGCAATTTCCCACCCGGTGTGCTGGCGCCCGACTTCGACTCTGAAGGCATCTCCGCCTACTCGGCGGTGATCGCGGTGAGTGGCTCAGAGCCGGGCCTGCCGGTCACGCTGCTCTCGCGCCACGCCGAAGCGCTCGGCGACCGCCTGCGTTCGATTCCGGCGACCCGAGCGGTCGACTTCTACGGCGTGCCCGAAGAGGAGATCCTGGTCAGCGTCGATTCCGACAGAGCGGCCGCTCTTGGTCTGACGGCGACGGAGATTTCCGGACGGATTGCCGAGGCCGACGGCAAGGTGCAGTCCGGCCGGTTGCAGGGCGAGGTCGACCTGACGATCAACGTCACCGGTGAGATCGAAACGCTCGATCGGCTGCGCCAGGTGGTGCTGCGCGAAAACGTCTCGGGTGGCACGGTGACACTCGGCGATATCGCCCGCATCGACCGTGGCGCGCGCGATCCGGCAGCCGAAATGGCCATCGCCAATGGCAGTCCGGCCGTCCTGATCGGCGTGTTGGCACAGGACGGCGTGCAGATCGACCGCTGGATGGGATTCGTGCGCGACGAACTGGCGCAGGGCGCCGACCTGGTGCCGCTCGGCATCGAGGAAATCCTACTGTTCGACCAGAGCACCTATACGATCGAACGTCTGTCGGACGTCGGCGTGAACATGGCGATCGGTGTCGCATTGGTGGTTTCGGTGCTGTTCATCACCCTCGGTGTGCGCGCCGCTGCGATCGTCGCGCTGGTCCTGCCGGTGGTGTCACTGGCCACACTGGCGACGATGAACTTCATGGGCCTGCCGATCCACCAGATGTCGGTGACCGGCCTGATCGTGGCGCTCGGCCTGCTGGTCGACGCCGCCATCGTCATGACCGACGAGGTGCGCCGACGCCTGCAGGACGGCATGGCGCGCGCCGATGCCGTCGGCGATGCGGTCAAACGACTCGCCGCGCCGCTGCTGGCATCGACCGTCACCACCGCCCTCGCCTTCACCCCGATGATCCTGCTGCCCGGACCCGCCGGCGACTTCGTCGGCTCCATCGCCATCGCCGTGGTGCTGATGCTCATCTGGTCGTTGATCGTCGCCCTGACCGTGACACCGGCGCTGGCCGGATGGCTGCTGCCGGCCAGCGACCAGGGCACGATGCTGAGCCGCGGCATCTACATTCCGGCGCTTGGCCGCCTGTTCCAGGCGTCGATCCGCCTCGCCGTGAACAATCCGATCCGGGCCATCGCGCTGTCGCTGATCCTGCCGGTCCTCGGGTTTGCGGCGTTCCCGACGCTGACGGCACAGTTCTTTCCCGGCGTCGACCGCGATCAGTTCTACATCGAGATCGACATGCCGTCGGGCACCGCGATCGCCGACACGGCGCGCACGGTCGAGGCGATGGACACGCTGATCCGCGCCGACGACGGCGTCGACAGCATCTACTGGTCGATCGGCCAGTCGGGCCCGGCCTTCTATTACAACATCGTCGGCAACCGGTCGCAGGAACCGGGCTTCGCGCAGGCCATGGTGACGACCCGCACCGAAGCCGATGCGGCGCGTATGGTGCCGGCGTTGCAAGCCGATTTCGACCGGCGTTTTCCCGATGCGCAGGTGATCGTGCGCGGGCTCGTCCAGGGTCCACCGGTCGACGCGCCGGTCGAGATCACCATCAAGGGCCAGGACATCGCCACCCTGCGCCGCCTCGGCGACGAGGTGCGCTGGATCATGGCCGACCTCGACCTGGTCACCCAGGCGCGCGCCGGCGTCAACGGCGGAGCGCCGCAGATCCGCTTCCAGATCGACGAGGTGAAGGCCCGTCTGCTGGGGCTCGACGTGGCGGATATCGCCGCCCAGTTAAACACCGCGCTGGTCGGCCTGACCGGCGGATCGCTGGTCGAAGGAACCGAGCAACTGCCGGTGCGCGTGCGCATGGGCAACGGGTTGCGCGGCGATCTCCAGGCGATCGCCGACATGCCGATCCTGCTGCCCAATGCGGCCGCGGTATCGGCCACCGGGGCGTTTCCGGCGGTGCCGCTTTCGGAGCTGGCAACGCCCATCGTCGAACCGGCCGAGAGCGTGATCACCCGCAGCGACGGAGTGCGCGAAAACACGGTGCAGGCATTCATCGTTCCGGGCACGCTGCCGGAGGAGGCGCTGCAGGACGTGCTTGCCGCGCTCGACGACCGCGGCTTCGAAGTGCCGCCCGGCTACAGCATCGAACTGGGCGGCGACAGCGATGCGCGATCGAATACCGTCGGAAACCTGCTGGCCTCCGTCGGCCTCATTGTCACGCTGACGATCGCCACCATTGCCCTGACATTCAACTCCTTCCGACTGACCGCTGTCGCCCTGGTTGTCTGCGTGCTGTCGGCGGGCCTGTCGATGCTGTCGCTGGCGATCATGCAATACCCGTTCGGTATCCAGGCGATCATCGGAGTGATCGGCTCGATCGGCGTCTCGATCAACGCTGCCATCATCATTCTGACGGCGCTGCAGCGGGACGCGGAAGCCAGCGCCGGCGACCGTAACGCCATGGCGCGGGTGGTGGCCGGTTCAAGCCGTCACATCATCTCGACGACGGTCACGACATTCGGTGGCTTCCTGCCCCTGATCCTCGACGGCGGTGCGTTCTGGCCGCCCTTTGCGGTGGCGATTGCCGGCGGCGTACTGTTGTCGACGGTGGTGTCGTTCTACTTCACGCCACCCATGTACGCGCTGATTCACAGGCGCCGCAAAGCGCCGGCTGTGGAAAAACCGGTCGACCGCGCACCCGTGTCGCCGCCTCCCCTGCAACTCGCGGCGGAGTGAGCCTCAGCCTCGACGCGTGCGCCACATTTGAGTGGGTCGATGGTCTCAAAGATCACCGACCCTTTCGTTGCGCAAGACTAGGGCCTGTTGACTATCAACAGGCCCTAGTCACCCGAACCATCACCCGCCGTCCAGTTCGCGAAACGCGTTCCCGCGCCAGAGCAGCGGAATCAGGATCACAGCCACAAGCGCGCTGGCGGCGGCGAGGCCGAACGGGAGACGAATATCAATGGACATCAGCCATCCGCCCAACAGAGAAACCAAGCCAGCGCCCAATGTGAACAGGGCCACAGCCACCCCCATCACCCAGCCTTGCTCGCTCTCGTCAACGGCCGCTGAGTAGAGCGAAAGCGTGACCGGAAGATATACGGCAAAGGCGATGGCCAGCGGCAAAATCAGCAGGTAGGCCATCAACGACCAGGGATTAAAGACCGCGATGGCCGCGCTCGCCGCCATCACCGCCAAGCTGACCATAACGAGCTTTTTCTTGCCGTAGCGCGCGTTCAAGGGGCCAACAAGGAACGTGCTCGCCAGGCCCATGCCACCGCCGAGAATGGCCAATGCCAGAGAGTTTTGCAGCGTGCCGAAGCCGAAGCGCAAGAGGAAGTAGTTATCCATGAAGAGAAAGTAGGCATACAAGCCAATCTGCCCAAAAAAGTAGACCAAGGACAACCGCAGAATTATCGGTCGCTTCGTTGCTGCCCAAAGCGTCAGAAAGATGTCCGAGGGGCGGATGCGCAAGGGCGTACGCTCGGTCCTCTGGTTGTGGAAAAAGAAGACGATCAGAACGACATTGACAATGATCAGGCAGGAGACGACGTAAAATGGCAGGGTGACCGATGCAAACTCGCCGAGCAGCGTGCTGTCCGAGAATATACCGCCAATCAGCGGCCCGACAACCAGGCCCAGGCTCAAGGCCGTCAAGACGTAGCCCAGGAATCGCGTTTTCTGCGCCTCGTTTTGGCTCATATCCACGAGAGCGGCCTGGGCGATCGGCTGATTACCGGCTGTGAAGCCGGAAATCGCCCGGGCCACGAGGAGCAGCCAGAAACTATTCACGACGAGTGCGACAACCGCCAAGAGATAACCCAACAGGTTGCCAACGAGGCAGAGCAGAATTCCTTCCTTGCGGCCAATCGAATCCGACAGCTTCGAGATGTAGGCCGCGCCAAAAAACCAGAACAGAAAAAAGACGCCCATCACCAGGCCGAAATCGAACTGTCGCGCGGCGGCGGACGTATGGGGCGGCAGAAAACCATGGGATGGGTCAAGGATCGTGGCGGTGAGAATGGGAATCACCAGGCCCTGGTTCATCAGGTCCAAAAACACCACGAACAACAAGGCGAAATGACCGATCTTCATCCTCACCCACATGGCCTATCCGGACCTGTCGCGTGTCTGGCATCACCGCCGCCCAGACGTTTGCGATTGAACGGACTCTGTCTCATCCAACGATGGAAATCAAACGGATCAGATGCTGCCCTCGACAACGGCAAACAACGCAGTGCTCTCCTGGCTCAACCCTTCGGATCGGTCGGCAACAGGCCGATCCGAGTCTCGCCACGGGTATTTTACTTCACAACTGCACAGCCAAGGAATCATGCAGTCCGGTTGCCGCTTCCAGGTACTTGCGAGCCTGGGCGATCCACTTATCAGTGTCCCTGGGGTGCGGATCGCGCAGGTGATCGATCGATAGCCGGGCGCGCAGCAACAACCGGAATACGCCATAGGTCTTCAAGAGTCCCGGCGTCGGCGCGTGACCGATGGTGGCTTCCAGATGCGCCAGCAGGTGCGGCCCGATCCAGCCGGCACCCAGCAGGTCGCACTCAAGGCCGAGATAATTCACCTCATCGTAAATGTCGATCATGCGCATTGCCGGATCGAATTCCAGCCTGTCAAACAGGACCGGCGGCGACACCAGACAAATGTGTTCGGGCCGCAGGTCGCCGTGGCCCTCGACCACAAACCCCTGCTCAATCCGCGCCCTGATTTCCGGCATATGATCGTCGACGGTCTGACAGGCCGCAGCCAGGAGAGCGTCTAGCGCCGGATAGGCCACGGTGTCCTTTACGGCCAGTAGATGCTCGCGATTGATCTGCGATTCCCTGACCAGATGTTCGGCATAGGTCAGATCGCAGGCCGGATTGGCGCGCTGCCGGCCATAGAAGCGGCTGAGGCATGCACCGAGATCGCGGATCTCCGCCTCCGTCACCGATTGGCCGGCGATACGATTGATCAGGAACTGCGCCTCGGGAAGCCGCCGCATTTCCACAAGCCAGTCGACGATCTCGCCCGCCCCGTTTAGGGCGAGCCCACCGTCCTCTCTGCGGTTAAGGGTGATGACCCCGAGATAGACGTCGCCCGCCAGTTCGGCGTTCAAGCGCACTTCCTCCCGACACAGATGCGCCCGGCTTTCCAGACTGGTTGCGTCGAGAAACGGAAATCTGACCGGTTTCTTCAGCTTGTAGGCCCGGTCATCTGTCAGGAACACCACCGCCGTGTGCGTTTCCTTGACCTCTACATCGCCAGGTTTTCGCGGGTAAGACGCGGGTTTGCTGAGAAATGCGATTTTGTCTGCCAATCGCATGGTCTGTCTCGCTCGACATTGCACCCTGTCGAAATCCCGCGCGGATCACCGGCCAGCAAGCCGGTGATCAGGGCCAAAGTTGCCGGATCTGTTTCGGCATGGAGTTGACCACATCATCCATTTCGCCTGCCGATACATGCTCCTTGAGCAGCCCGAAAACGGCAGTGACGGCGCCTTCGACATCCGGCAACGGATCCTGGGCAAAAGCCGCGTTCACGCGGTCGAGGAAAACATCCTTGCTGCGCGGATGAACCGGCGTGGACGATGGATTCCACCCTTCATAATAGATGCCGCGCATCAGAATCGGCAGTTGCGCTGCCAGCTGCGCCGCTTCGTCCACCGTCAACCAGTCGCGCACCGCGTGCAGGGTCGTTCTTAAAAGCCGGTAGGCTTTCTGGTTGTGCGCAAGATCAGCGCGCTCGCGCAACGTCTTCAGCCATTCGTTAACGTCGTCCGGCGCGTGGTCCAGTGTCTTGATCCCTGTGACATGCATAATCCCGTCCTCATAATTCGTTCGCGATCGAACAAAGTAATTGGGAGGCATTATCGCCTCCGCAGGCGCATTCCCTATTGACACGGGTCAAACGGTCGGCCGCCCGGCCCGGTATGCTAAACTGGACCGGGTGCGGCTCCGCGCGAGGCGCAATAAGAACCCGTTGGGGCATGCCATGCTGTTTTTTGCGTTGAACGGAAGTGACAAACTGGGCAAACGGATTGCGGAGGCCGGCGGCTTCCCGGTTTCGCTTCACGAGGAGCGCGAGTTTGACGGGGGCGAGCACAAGGCGCGTCCGCTGACCAGCGTGCGGGGCAAGGATGTCTATGTCCTGCACACCCTGAACGGCACATCGCTGGCGTCGGCCAACGACAAGCTGTGCCGCCTGCTCTTCTTCATCGCGGCCTGTAAGGAAAACGGTGCAGCCCGGGTGACGGCGGTGGTCCCGTATCTCGCCTACTCCCGCAAGGATCGGCAGACCAAGACACGCGACCCGGTGACGACAAAATATGTTGCCCAGCTATTCGAAGCGGTGGGCACGGACATGGTCGTGACGCTCGACGCGCACAACGTCATCGCCTTTCAAAACGCCTATCGCTGTCAGTCGATCCACGTCGACTCGCACAGGGTGTTCGCCGACCGGTTGACCGGGACGACAAAGGCCGGCGGCTTTGCGGTGGTGTCGCCGGATGCCGGCGGGATCAAGCGTGCGCAGTTGTTTCGCGAGACGCTGGAAACCGTCAGCGGCGAGGAGGTCGGCTTTGCGATGATGGAAAAACGACGCAGCGCCGGCGTCGTGTCGGGATCGTTGTTTGCCGGTGATGTGGACGGCCGCAAAGTGATCATCGTCGACGATATGATCGTCGGCGGCACCACCATGGCCAGGGCGGCAGCTGTCTGTCGCGCGAACGGCGCCGCGGAAGTGCATCTGGTCGCCACCCATGCCCTTTTTGGCCGCCGAATTCCCGATGAATTGAGCGGCCGGGACATCAACCGAATCTTCGTCTCCGACAGCGTCGACCTGTCCGGCCACAGCGACGCGACGGATGCCGGCAAGCTGCACATCGTCTCCGTCGCGCCATTGATCGGCGCGGTTATCAACCGTTCGCACAAGACGAATTATGCGTCGTAAATGCCGACGCTGGCGTGGACGTGACCTCAGGATCCGGTCAAAATCCGTCTGACCCGTTCGGCTCTCGCGCGGATTTCAGCGTCTGTTTCGCCCAATACGATCATCTGAAGACCGGTGCCCTGTTCAAGCCCCCCGGGCGATGCCAGAACCACACCGCCTTTTCGACCCGGCATGTAGAGATCCGGTTCGACGGCTTGCAGAGCCGCATCGAAGGCCATGCCGGTAAAGGCCAGTTCGGCCAGTTGAACGACGGCGTAACGCGGCAGGTTTCCGGAGGGAAAAAGGCGATTCATGAAGGTCATCGGCAACGAGACACCACCCCAACGGCCGTTGCACTCGATCCAATGAATGTCCTGGCCGCCCGCTTCTGCGCTTGCCACCACAGCATCGAAACTGCAGCGGCCGAAAAAGCCGAGTTCCTGCAACAGCAGTGACAGCAGCATCGCCTCAAGGCACAGGCGCTCATCGAGCGCGGTTTCCAGAGTGCCGGGACCGGCCCCGACGAAGGTGCCCCGCTCGCCCAACAGGATCTGTTCGAACACCCCTTCGATCACCGGCGGGCCCTGCTGTTTTTCGGGAATCCACACCTGAACCGAGGGATTGGCGAGCACGTCGCAATCCCACACCTCGACCATGAGCGGAAAGTCCTCCCGCGACACGACCGGCGCCATGAGGTCCTGAAGACGGCGATACAGCTGCCGGGCCTTGAGCGATCTGATCGCGTCAGATCGGACCGGGAAATTGCCGGCCGATCCGGCACTGTCGGGAACCTTGATGACCAGCCTGTCCCATTTTTTGGCCAGTCGGTGGATGTGGCTGGTCAAAGCGGCCGGTCCGTAGGCGGTCCTGGTCGGCGGAAGCGAGCGGTCGCCCAAAAGACTGCCGACCAATGCGGCGAACCAGATCTTGTCGTTCACGCATTGCGCAAGATTGGGCGGGGGTCCACAAATCGTGATGGGGATCCCGGTCGCCGCGTTCAGATGTCGGGCCAGGCGCCAAATCGAACCGGTGGAAATGTAAGGAACAAGGGTCGCGCCGTTGTGCCGGACGATGTGTCGGCAGAGAGCACCAAACAGTCCCGGATCGTTCAGGCACCTGACGGCGCTCGGAGCGCCTGGGGCAGTGTTCGCCTTGCGGGTCTCAAGCACGACGGGGGGTTGTTTGCCGATCAGCCCACCCATGTAGGATTCAAATGCCCTGCAGCGATCGGTGGCCAGAACCAGCAGATCCCGGTCGTCGGCAAGCATTGCGATGCGGTATTCCAGGGTATCCTGACCGGCCGGCGCCAACAGCCTGATCTCGCTCTTGTCACCTATGAGAACCGCAGCACCGTCGCCCAGACCGGACGCAACCTCAGAGCCGAAGAATGCTGTCGAAGCAATGCTGGGCCGGCGTGCCAGCATCTCGGCGGCGAGCTGTTCGACCCGATGCCGCTCCGGTTCGGTGACCGTCACATCTCGCACCTTGACGATGGGGAGGCGCGGCCGCGAGTCGCGGTGTTCGCCCGAAGCTGTCATCGTCCCGACATTGGCCGGGATCCGTCTGATGACCAAAGCCAAATCCAATTCAAATCCATCGGCCGCCAAGACTAGCGAAACGACCGCCGACGGGTTTGATCTTGATCAGCCGGTCCGGGTACGAACCAAGCTAGATTTCCGTCGGACCACGTTCACAGGAGACGTCCCGATCGATGTGCCGCCTTTATGCGTTCCGGGCAAATGAACCGACCCGCGTGGAATGCAGTCTCGTCCACGCGCAAAATGCGTTGATGGAACAGAGCCGCGGCGACTGGGTTGGCGAAGTGCACGGTCATGGATGGGGCGTTGCGGATTATGCCAACGGCGCGCCGATGATCGAAAAGAAGGTTTGGGCCGCCTATCATGGCGAGCATTTCCAGAAGAAAGCGGCCCGGGTCTACGCCAAAACCGTGATAGCCCATGTCCGCAAGGCAACCGTCGGTGAGCCGTCTCTGGAAAACACCCATCCGTTCGGCAACGGTCCATGGATTTTTGCCCACAACGGAACGCTGCCGCATTTCGCTTTGGTGCGGGAACGCATGCTTCCGAACATCGACCCGTTTTACCGCAACGAAATCCATGGAACGACCGACAGCGAGCACATCTTCCTGTACCTGTTGTCCCGGTGGCGCCGGCAACCAGACATAGACCTGATGGATCTGGTTGGCGAAGAGCTTCAGACCATCGTTGAATGGTGTCGCGAAATCGATCCGGCGGCCCCGATCGGCCTGAACGTGGTGCTGACCGACGGCAAACGGCTGGTGGGATCCCGTCTGGGGCGCACGTTGTGGTACGTCGAGCGGCATCAGATCTATGACTGCGATATCTGCGGTCGACCTCATGTCCACCATGAGACCGGCCAGGACTACCGCTCAATCGAGGTTGCCTCGGAACCGATTACCGACGAACCGTGGCAGGAAGTCCCGGAAAACACAGTGTACGCGATTGATGAAGACTTCTATCTTCTGAGCAAGCCGATCGGCATGCCGGCCTGAGCCACTGACGCTTGATGTGAATCAAAACCGGACGGGCCGCTGTTTCTATGCTTGCCTTCGAAGGGCAGACGGATGGCAGAGGAGATCAGAAGCAGCTACGTCCACGGCGCAAGTCAGATGTCGCTGCGCGGCCAGACGATCGGTGCGTGTTTCGACGAGACCGTCGATCGCTTCGGCGACAATGCCGCGTTGATCGTCGCCTATCAGGATATCAACTGGACCTACGCGCAACTGCGGGAGCAAGTCGACCGGTGGGCCGCCGGTTTGATTGCGCTCGGTCTGCAACCCGGCGAGCGCATCGGCATATGGGCGCCCAATTGCTGGGAGTGGGTGGTCACCCAATTTGCCAGCGCCAAAGCCGGTCTCATCCTGGTCAACATCAATCCGGCCTATCGGATCGGCGAACTGAAATACGCGCTCGAGAAGGTCGGGTGCAAGGCTCTGATCACGGCACCGGCACTCAAGTCGTCCGACTATATCGCCATGCTGCATGAGCTGCTGCCTGGCCTGGCGACATCGGAGCCTGGCAAGCTCGCCGACGAACACCTGCCCGACCTGCGGTGGCTGATCCGACTGGGCAGCGATGACAGCGCCGGATTTCTGCAGTTCGAAGATATTCCGGCCCTTGCCGGTGCTGAACACCGGACTCGGCTTGAGGACCTGCAGGCCCAATTGCAGTTTGACGATCCGATCAACATCCAGTTCACCAGCGGCACCACGGGCGCGCCGAAGGCGACCACGCTGACCCACCACAACATCGTCAACAACGCCTTTTTTTCCGGCCTGCAGATGAAGCTCGGGCCACAGGACCGGATGTGCATTCCGGTACCGATGTATCACTGTTTCGGAATGGTGCTCGGTACCCTCTGCTGCGTGGCCCACGGCTGTGCGATGGTTTTTTCATCGGCCGGCTTCGACGCGTACCGGGTGCTGGAGACGGTCGATCGCGACAAGTGCACGGCGCTTCACGGCGTTCCGACGATGTTCATCGCCGAACTCGACGAACCGGAGTTCGCTCGTTTCGACCTGTCGTCGCTGCGCACCGGCATCATGGCCGGCGCCCCCTGCCCGGTGGAACTGATGAAGCGGGTGATGGACGAGATGAGTCTTGAGGAGATCACCATCGCCTACGGCATGACCGAAACCGGACCGGTCAGTTTTCAGACATCGGTCAGCGACACGGTGGAACGCCGGGTGACGACAGTCGGGCGGGTTCTGCCGCACACGGAGATCAAGATCGTCGACGACGACAAACGGGTTGTTCCCGTTGGCGCGCCCGGTGAGCTTCTGACCCGCGGTTATTGTGTCATGCCGGGTTACTGGAACGACCCGGAACGCACGGCAAAGGCCATCGACGCAGCCCGGTGGATCGCCAGCGGCGACGTGGCGACACTGGATGCGGACGGCTACTGCCAGATTGTCGGGCGGCTCAAGGACATGCTCATCCGCGGCGGCGAAAACATCTTTCCGCGGGAAATCGAAGAGTTTCTTTACACGCACCCGAAGATCGAACAGGTCGAAGTGATCGGCGTGCCGGATCCGAAATATGGCGAGGAAGTGTGCGCCTGGATCAAGTTGCGGTCGGGCGAAAGCCTTTCCGAAGAAGAGGTCCGGGCCTTTTGCCAGGGCGAAATCGCCCATTTCAAGATCCCGCGCTATATCCGCTTCGTCGAGTCCTACCCGATGACCGTGACCGGCAAGGTACAGAAATACATCATGCGGGAACGCATGCAGAAGGAAATGGCTTCGGACTGACGCGGCGGAAGCCGTCAATGATTGGCGCCGCCCCTACATAAACGCGGCGGCCTGTTGCGCCACTTCGGACTTCGCTTCCTGTTCCGGCAGGTCGGTCATCGTTGCCTCCGTCAGCAACAATACCCCAGCCACCGAAACGGCGTTCTCCAGGGCGATGCGCATCACCTTGGTCGGATCAACGATGCCCTCCTGCATGAGATCGACATAGACATTGCGGTGGGCGTCGAACCCGTAGCTGCCCTCGCCGCTGAGCATGTTGGCAATGACGACGCCCCCGTCCGCGGCGGAGTTCTCAGCAATCTGGCGTGCAGGAATCTCCAGGGCGCGCTTGAGGATTTGCACGCCGGTGCGCTCGTCTCCCTCACACGCGGATTCCAGCTTTTCCACCGCTGCGATGCAGCGCAGAAGGGCCAGTCCGCCGCCCGGCACGATGCCCTCCTCCACAGCCGCCTTGGTGGCGTGGATCGCATCGTCCAAAGCCTCCTTCTTGGATTTCATTTCCGCCTCGGTCGGCGCACCGACTCGAATGACGGCAACGCCGCCCGAAAGGCGGGCCAGCCGTTCCTGCAGCTTTTCGCGGTCGTAGTCGCTGGTCGTCTTTTCCATCTCCTGACGGATCAAGCCAATGCGCACGTCGATCGCGCCGCGGATGCCGGCGCCTCCGACAATGGTTGTGGTATCCTTGTCGACCACGATGCGGGCCGCCCGCCCCAGTTGATCCAGTGTGGTGTTTTCCAGCTTGTATCCGAGATCCTCCGATACCACCTGGCCGCCCGTCAGCACCGCAATGTCCTCGAGCATGGCGCGTCGCCGATCGCCGAAACCCGGCGCCTTGACGGCACAGTTTTTCAGAATTCCGCGAATAGAATTGACGATGAGCGTTGCCAACGCATCGCCCTCCACATCCTCGGCAATGATCAATAGCGACGACCCTGATTTGGAGATTGCCTCCAGCAACGGCAATAGATCGTTGAGCACATTGAGTTTTCGGTCGACAATCAGGATCTGACAATCCGTCAGCACCGTCTCCATCTTTTCCGGATCGGTGACGAAATAGGGCGAAATGAAACCGCGGTCGAACTGCATGCCCTCGACCACGTCGAGACTGGTTTCGGTGGTCTTGGCCTCTTCAACGCTGATGACGCCTTCGGCCCCGACCTTTTCCATCGCCGAGCCGACCAGCTTGCCGATACTCTCGTCATTGTGGGCTGAAATCGTCGCCACCTGCTCCTTCTCCTTAACCGTCACGACAGGTTTGGAGAGCTGTTTCAGCGCAGCAATCGCAGCATCGGCGCCCCGTGTCAGTCCGCGCCGGATTTCGACAGCACTGGCGCCGGCCACCACATTGCGGACGCCGTCGGCAAAAATGGCGTGTGCAAGGATCGTCGCAGTGCTGGTCCCGTCACCGACCATCTCGCCGGTCTTTTCCGCCGCCAGGCGCAGCATTTGCGCGCCAAGATTTTCCTCCGGATCCTTCAGATCGAAGGCCTTGGCGATGGTGACGCCGTCGTTGCAGACGGTTGGCGGTCCGTATTTGTTCTGCATCAGGACGGATTTCGACCGCGGGCCCAGGGTGACCCGTATGGCATCGGCCAGTTTGGCCGTCCCGTGCACGATTTTTTCGCGGGCCGCGGAACTGTAAAGGACCTGTTTGTGTGCCATCGAGACCTCCCTCCCTCGTCTATCGGACCTGTCTTGCGCGGAGTCCTGAAGACAATCGGTTGGCTACCGCGTCACGCCGCCGAACCGACGGGCATCGGATTGTCGAGAACCTCGGCGACGGCTACGACATAGTTCCGGCCATAGGTCGCCGCGCATTTCGGGCAGGTTGTCCAGAAGAAGTATACCGCGCCGGCTTCGCCGCTATGCGCGCGGACCGCTTCCCGGATGTCGTTTTCCCACCGCTGTTCGTTCTCATACGAGCCTTCGAAAACCTTGGTTCGATAGGTACCGGTCCAGCGCACCAGTTCCTTTCCGGGCACTGGTTTGCAGACCGAGAAAAAGTGCTCCGACTGGCTCGGCGACAAAGTCCGGCTCAAGATGATGAGGTCCTCATAGTCGAGCGCGCCGGCCGCTTCGATTGCCCCGAATGTCTCCTCGAAGACCGGGCCCATATCGATGGGCACATGGTTCTCGGCTTTGGTCGTGACGCGGACAAACGCTTTGTCCTTGAAGTGCAGGTCCTGGCCGTCCCAGCCGGTCGGGTTGAAACGGGGACAGCACCCCGTCGGGTTGTCGCTTGCGTCATACGCCGGTAGGCGATTGATCTGCATCGTTTTCCTCCGGTGTCTTGCTTGAGTCGTGAACGGGGCGGCGTTGCACAGAGACCGGTGACGACACCAGGGCCGCCGCAACGCCGGTTCAGGCGTGATGCGCCGAAACGGCCCGCAAGACTTCACCGCACAAGCTTTGCGGCACGCTTTGCGCGATATCGCCGAGGCTCAGCATGCCGACCATCCGCTTCTCGTCGTTGAGCACCGGCAGGCGGCGGATCTTGTGCTGTTCCATGATCCGCAAAGCGTCCTCGACCTGCTCGTTCTCGATGCAATAGGTGATACCCTTCGACATCACGTCGCGGGCTGTCAGCGATCGCGGATCGTCTTTGCCGGTCAAACCACGGCAGGTGATGTCGCGGTCGGTTACCATCCCGATGAGACGGTCGTTCTCGCCGACGGGCACCGCGCCAACATCTTCGTCTTTCATGATTTTGGCGATTTCGCTCAAACGGGTGTCCGGTTCGACCCACGACACGCCGCTGTGCATGGCCTCCTTGACGATCATCGATTCCTCCTGGATGAATTGGGCGTTATTTGCCATTGGCCCGAATTCATCACATTCGGCCCGCGGACCGTTGATCTAAGTCAATCAACTGACAGTGTGTCTGCGCGACGCATCTTCAGCGCGAGCGCGGCACCATTGCTGATGTTTCGTTCGACACTATGCCCTGAAACGACAATTGCGAACGGTCACGGCAGGTATCGGGCAACCAGTTCCCGGCTCACGTCGTACAGATCCCGGGCGGCACCGGTGTCTTTTGCCAGGTCGCTGAGGCGAGCGGCCGAACCGGTGTATTCAAGATAATCGCCGCTCCGGCTGGGTGTCCTGCCCGCCAGGATGTCGGCAAAGGCTTTTGCCGATTTCGGATAGGAACTGATTCCCGGCAAGAACGCTCGCATGGCCGGCATCACATATGTCGAGGCGAATCGCATCGGCGCCGGGCGCTCCCGTGCCAGCCCCGTGCCAGGCATCAGGCCCGGATCGAAAGCGACGAAAACCGCCTGTTCCTTTGCGTTGGTCATGGCCATGTGGCGGGTAAAGAGAATGTTGCAGAGCTTGCTGGTGGCATAGCGGTCCAAACCCTGCTCGACCATGCCCCTTGTATCGCCCATATCTCCCTTGGAGACGGCATCGGCATTGGCGAACACAGCACCGCGAAATCCGAAGCGTTTCGCCAGTTTGTCGTCGGGACGGTGGGTGCCGCTCGCCGTCGACAGGATTCGGCCGCCTTGTCTGAGATACGGCAGTAGAAGAAGCACCATCAAGAAGTGACCAAGATGGTTCACCGCGAAGGTCTCGTCGACGCCATCGGCAGTCATTCGTTTTCCGGAAATGATCTGCAGGCCGGCATTGCAGCCAATCCCGTCGATCACGGCGCCATCGAGAAGCGTTACCGCCCGTTCCGCGAAATGGCTGACGGACTCGAGGCTGGCAAGGTCGAGATCCAGAACATGCAGGCGATCGGCCGTCGCCGCTTGTTTCAGCTCAGTGGCCGTACCCGGATTTCTGGCACCGACAATCATCATAACGCCGGGGTCCTGCAGCAATTGCCTGGCGGCCGACAAACCCATGCCCGATGTGGCGCCTGTCATGACATATACGGATTGCTTCGCCATCGCACATCTCCTAAATGTGCGTAATCCGTATTGTACGTATTCCGTACTGTCAAGACACCGAAGCGGCAATTCTTTTGATGGCTTCGAGGAACGCGCCACGTTCTTCGTCGTCCAGCGCCGTCAGCATGGAACGGGCATTGTCTGCCTGATCCCTAAGAATCGCGGCGACCGAGGCACGCCCCGCCTGGGTGGCAGACAGCTGCACAACGCGCCGGTTTTCCTCGGTACGTTCACGCAGGATCAGGCCGCGCTGCACCAGCCGGTTCAGTATGGTGGAGCAGGTCGTGGGAACCACGGCGAGGTGTTCCGCGACATCGCGGGCCGCGCAACGCGGATGTGATTGCACGAAGATCAGCGTTTCGGCCTCGGCAGGGCTGAGCTTGCCAACGTCCGATCCCGGAGCCGCCCCTTCCGCGATCTTGAAGACCCGCATCAGCGTACTGATCGCATCGCGGAGATCATGCACCTGTGCGTCACTGGGGGGCGTGTTTTCAGCCATGTTACCGTCTTCTGCAGTCAGGATCACTGCTTACTGCGAATGCGATGAGAACAAAACGATGAATGTCGCAACGTCCACTGACGGTTTACCCGACTATTTCGGTCAAAAAACCTTCGATCATACGATCATGCCAGGTATCGCTCTCGCCGCGCTCGTGGAAGCCGACATGACCGCCACCGCTCGCGACCACGATGTTGACCGCGTGAACCGGTCGGGCCCCGAGTTCCAAATATGATCGGGCCGGGATCCATGGATCGTTGTCGGCATGCAGCATCAAGGTGGGCACGGTGATTCCGTTGACGAACCGGGCACCGGCTGTCCGTGTGTAGTAATCCCGCGCATCCGCGAAACCGTTCCGCGGTGCGACCCACTGATCATCGAATTCATAGACCGACCGGGCAGCGGCGATAATCCGTTTTTCCCGATCCGACAGGGCGGGCGATGTCAAAACGTCCCGTTTCATGTTCGTCAACAGGAACCGGTGATACAAAGCGTTGCGCGGTGCCATAATCCGTTCACACGCCTGAAGGGGCTCGATGGGTGCGGAAATCGTCGCCGCGCCGACAAGGCGATGACCCGGCCTTTCTCGTTCAAGAAGGTTGAGCAGGATGTTCCCACCGAGCGAAAACCCCACCGCGAAAATCCCGTCTCGCGCCTCTTCATCGGCGAGCTGGTCGAGCACGTCCTGAAGGTCGGATGCGCAGCCCGCGTGATAATAGCCGTCTGCTACAGGTCGGGAGGGGCCGGCGCCGCGCAGGTTCAGTCGGAGAACCCGGCGGCCACGCTCCAGGTGAAAACGCGCCGTCTCCCGGACATAGGGGCTGTCCTCACATCCGGTAAGGCCGTGCACAAGCAGCATCAGCGGACTGCCCTGCAAGGGATGAAGCGGCGTTTCGAGAGACCCGGCCAGCCGGTCACCACTGCCGTCGGACATCGGAAATTCCAGACGGACGGTCTGGCTGGGCAGGGTGCGCCGGCGCGCCAGAAACCGGTTACGGACTGTTTGCAGGTCCCCTCCCCACCATGGGGCACGGTCGCGGAACCTGGCCAACCCGCCACCCGCATCGACCCGACCTGCAACGTTTATGCGCGATGCTGTGTGCATAGCCTCCACGATCGCTAAAGAGGTTGGCCCGGTCTTAGGCCACCGGATCACCCCACACCCGTGCGTACGGGTGACTGTAGCAAACGCGCCGGATCGCAAAAACTATTCTGGCCTTCTTTGGTTTGTCGCGATTGGCGCATGTCAAAACATGTAGGGCTCAGGCTGCGCGTGGATAGCTTAGAAATCGATGCTGGGATTGTGACGGCGCCAGCGCGCATCCATGGCGCTACAGAACGACCAGTCCGTCGCGCAGTACGATGGCAACCGCCTCGGATCGGTTGCGGGCGCCCAGTTTCCGCACCACGGCGGCGACATGGAACTTGGCCGTGCGTTCTGTGATGTCGAGCGCGCGGGCGATGTGTTTGTTGGAGGCGCCCTCGACAAGCAGATTGACCACATCGCGCTCCCGTGGTGTCAGAGTGACTGTCTCCCCCGCCGAGTCGGGGGTTCCCGGCAGTCCGACCAATGGCGCTTTCGCGGCGATGCCGTAACCGGCCGCCAACACATGCGCCACGGCGAGGATCAGGTCCGGGTCGGTGTCGGAGGGCAGGTGCACCAAGGCGTCGTCGGTGGGCCGAGCCAAACTGAGTGTCACTCCCGGGGCTTCCTGATCGTCGGCAATGACGATGTCCGCAGCCTCCCCCTGACCCACCAGGCCGAGGCTGGCATGCGCCTCCAACCGGTCCGCGAGCGCGTCGGTCAGTTCGGGATCATCCAGATCCAGGCTTATGGTGTACGCTTGCGCTGTTCTGATCGGTCGTCTCGCATCTGAACGGATTAAAGCCAGCCCGAACGTGTTACCCGCGCGGCGGCCGTTCGCCGATCGTGGCACTGACCTCGACCGGTTGGCCGGCGCGGATAATACCGAGCCTGACCGTTTGACCGACCGCATCGACGCCGAGCCGCCGCCAAAGGTCGCGTCCGTGGCGCACGGGATTTCCATCCCATGTGGTGATGATGTCGCCGATCAACAATCCGGCCCGGTCGGCCGGGCCGTCCTTGGTGATATCGGTGACAAGCGCGCCCTTGGGTCCGCCGCGGCGCGCGCCGTGCAGGCCGACACCCAGAAAGCCGCGTGCGACGTAGCCTTTCTCCAGCAGCACCGTCACGGCACGCTCGACCGTCGCGACCGGTATCGCCAGCCCTCTGCGACGCGGATCGGTCGCCGCAAGCCCCACCAGCGATCCGTCCGCCGCCACGACGGCGCCTCCTTCGATCGCCCGCGGCAGCGTCAGGGACAGGCGGATCTCTGCGTCGATTCGGCCGCCGAGCGAACTGGTCCAGGCTCCACCGCTTTCGGCAACCATGCCGAACGCCGCGCGCGGGCCTGATCCGCCGCGCCCGACCATCAGGGCCAATGCGCCCGCCGGCGGCTTGTCGGCATGACGCCAGGCGGGTGCCGACAGGCCATCGACCTTGAACAGGGCCACATCGGTAGACGGATCGCGACCCGCGAGTTCCGCGGATGTTTTCGATCCGTCTGGCAATGTCAGGCTGAAGGTCTCGACGTCATCGAGCGATTCGTCGGCGGAGACGACGATCCCTTCGCGCCAAACGATCCCCGACGCGACCGTGCGAGCGCCGCGGATCGCCACGATCCCGTTGGCGGTCTCGGAGACGATCGACGCCATTTCCGAAGAGAGCGATTGAAGCAATGATTGATCCGGCTGCGGCATGGCAAACTCCCGATTGCGTTGGTGCTGCCTGAAAACCTGAGACAACCGTGACGCCGACACCAGCTGTCCTGACGGACAGGTGCGTCGTGCACCGGCCTCACCCATATGCGCTGTACTGGCAACGCAAGGAGGCCGTGATGACACCATCAACCCAGCTGGAGCGGAACGACGACCTAGAACGCGATGAACCGTTGCTGGACAGCTATTCGCGCACGGTTGCGGCGGTTGCCGAACGTGTTGCGCCGGCGGTCTGCGCGATCTCGTCAGGCGGCCGCGGTCTCGGCTCGGGTGTCACGCTGTCGGCCGACGGCCTGATCGTCAGCAACGACCATGTCGTCGGCGACGCCCGGTCGGTCCGGGTCGCGCTGTCCGATGGTCGTCAACTGGCCGCCGATGTCGTTGGCCGTGACCCGGACACCGATCTGGCGTTGCTGCGCGCCGACGGAAACGATCTGCCCGCGGCATCCCTCGCCGACAGCGGCAAGTTGCGTCGCGGCCAGATCGCCGTCGCCATTGGCACGCCCTTCGGTTTCGAGACGACGGTCACAGCCGGCATCGTTTCAGCTCTCGGTCGTACACTGAGAGCGCGCAACGGGCGCCCAATCGAGGATGTGATCCAAACCGACGCTGCACTCAACCCGGGCAATTCGGGCGGTGCGCTGGTGGCGTCTTCCGGCGATGTGATCGGCGTCTCGACCGCCATCATCCAGGGCGCTCAGGGCATCTGCTTTGCCGTATCGAGCAATACGGTGAGCACGGTCGTCACTCAGATCATCCGCCACGGCGAAGTCAGGCGCGCCTGGCTGGGCCTCGCTGTGAACGCTGTCGCCCTGCCGCGCCGCGTCGCCCATGCCGCCGGTCTTGCCATGCACTCGGCGGTGGTGCTGCACGCGATCGCCGACGGCAGCCCGGCCGCGAATGCCGGACTGCGGGACGGTGACGTTCTGCTCGCCCTCGACGGCGTCGCCACCACCGGTGCCGATGTTCTGCTGCGCGTCCTCGACGCCGAAGCCATCGGCCGCACGCTTTCAGCCCGCGTGCTACGCGACGGCAAACTTCTGGACATGGAGGTGATGCCGAGCAAACGGCCACCGCAACGTCCGACGCATCGACGTTAACACCCAACTATACGCGCTGCGGCTGCTTGATTTCGATGCGGCGCGGCTTCACCTGATCCACCTTGGGCAGGACGATCGTCAGGATTCCGTCCGTCAGGTCAGTGCTGGGCGCAGCGCGGTCAAACCGCCCTTATGGTCGTAGGCTGATGCACCTCACCAAAAAATTTGCAGGACATGGGGAATAGGCACCCCAGCCGACCGTTCTCCTGATGTGGTTTCGCTTTAAAAACCGAAATGCAGGAGACAAACATGGACCATCCAATTGCCGTAACAGGGTGCGCGACCGTCGCCGGGGACGCCATGGCGGCGCTGTCGACGGCGCACTGGACCTTCACTACGCGCCGTGTCAACCGCAATGACGTTGCTGGACTATCGACTGGCTTTACCGGCGCCCGGGCCGGCGATCTGGTGCTGTGCGAGATCACGGAAATCAACCAGCATCGTCGGCTGCAACTGACAACCAAGCGGTATAAAAAGAGTTTCGTCGGCGACCTGGTGGTTGCATGTGTCGGCGATCGATATGCGCCGGACCAATATCAGGGCCGTGCCGAAATCAGCGACCACATCGCCCATTTGCTGGCCGGCGGCGGCGTGGTGGGGACTGTCGAATATGCCCATGAGCGGATGTCGCCGCCGACCGTCTTGCGCCCGCTGGGTCTTCTCGTCGATGCCGAAAGCACGGTCATCAACGTGTCCCGCTATGGTCTGGCAAAACGCACAATCCCGACCAACGTTACCGTGTTCGGCGTCTTCGGCGCCTCCATGAACGCTGGCAAAACGACCGCTGCGGTCAGTCTGGCCTATGGCCTGTCGCGGGCTGGATACACCGTGGCTGGAGCCAAGGTCACAGGCACCGGATCCTTCGGCGATTTCCTGGCATTTGAGGATACCGGAATCGCCACGTTCGACTTCACCGATGCCGGCTTGGCATCGACCTATCGCGTTCCGATCGCACATATCGAAGACAGTTTCGACACCCTGGTCGGTCATGCAGCCGCCGGCGGTGCCGAGATCGTCGTGGCCGAGATCGCCGACGGTGTGTTTCAGAAGGAGACCGCGGCGATCCTGCAGGCGTCCAGAATCAAGGATCGGCTGGATGGGATCCTGTTTGCCGCGCCTGACGCGCTCGGCTCGGTTGGCGGCGTCCAGGTGCTCGGTGCCTACGGGCTGCGGCCATTCGCAGTCTCGGGCATGGTCACACGGTCGCCACTGGCCGTCCAGGAGGCGTTCGCCCAAACCGGCATTCCACACATCTCGCGCGCGCAATTGTGCGATCCGCAATCGGTAGTAGCGCAAATCCGACCCTGGTTGAGGAGCCGTCAGCCGGTGCGACGGGCGGCCGCGTGACAGCATCTGTGTCGATGATCGAAGCATCCATTCTTTTCGAGCGATGAGGGAATAAACCGCCCGACCGCCCGTTATCCGATCGGAACCGGGAACCGCTTGAACGACAAAGCTCCGGTCGCATTTGACAAACCCATCACGGCCAGCCGTCACGCGGCCGCAAACCGACAAACCCCAAACCGTTTCCAACATGAGAGAAGGAAAAAACCATGCAGTACTTCAAACGACTGAAATCGAAAGTCGACCCAATGCCGTTTCTCGACGAGATCGCAAGCATCGAGGATGCCTGGGCCCAATCGACGGGCCGGCAGGACAAGATCGAGGTCCAGCGCGAGGCGCTCGCCATTCCGCTGCGCGGGTTGCGCAAGTCGGCCATCGGTGATCGCAAACGCCGCGATGTCCACGAAAGCCGCTGGACCACGGGCTCGGCTCGCTTTGTCCTGGCACGCACATTCCTCGAGGATTTCGCACGGGAACAGGACAGCATTCTCGGCCGGGCCAAGATCGTCTGCCTGCCAGCCGGAAAGCGTGTTTATCCGCATGTCGATCGCGGCGAGTACTATCGCGTTCGCGACCGATATCATTTCGTTCTTCGCTCCGCGGCTGGCTCGTGGCTGAAGGCCAATGACGAGGAGGTGCGGATGAAGGAGGGCGAATTATGGTGGTTCGACAACAATCAGATGCATGAAGCCCATAACGACGGCGATCAGGATCGCATCCACATGATCTTTGACATGCTTCCCAGCCACCGTGCCGAGGACGTGTTCGGCGCTGCTGCTTAAATTCCAAAGAAGGACGACAGCTATGGCCCTGGCGCTCGCCAATCCGATGACATCCGATATGCCTGCACAGGCGATCATGTTCCGGCCCGCTCACGAGACCAATGGCCTTGCCTATTGGCTGGCCTTGCCTCACCGCATCGCTGACGACAAACCGCCACTGGTGGCGGTGCACGGGATCCGTCGCAATGCACGCCAACAGACCGAACTGTTTGCCCAGCGCGCCAACGCGCTGGGCCGTCCGGTGATCGCGCCTCTGTTCGACCGGCAACTGTGGCCGCGCTATCAGCAGACCGTTCGGCGCGGCCGGGCGGATCGTGCCTTGATCGCGCTGATGCAGGGGCTGAGGAATGAAGGCGTTTGGCAAACAACGCAGTTCGAACTGTTCGGATTTTCCGGCGGGGCGCAATTTGCCCACCGCTTCGCCATGCTGCATCCGCAGATGGTCACACGGCTGACCGTCGCCTCGGCCGGCTGGTACACGTTTCCGGATACAGCACCTTTTCCGTACGGGCTGTCGGCGCGCAGCGACCGGCCGGACCCCTGGTCTGCAGTCGATGAGCCGACGATTGCGCGTTTTTTGGCCATTCCAACCCAGGTTTGCGTCGGTGCCGATGATAATCTGCGCGACGACAATCTGCGCAGGGGAGACCGAGTTGACGCCCAGCAGGGTGAACACCGGCTGATCCGCGGCATTAAGTGGACAAGAGCCCTGCAGCAGGCCGCCGTTGCTAGAGGCATGCTGTCGCGTGCTTCGTTCATTGCCCTGTCCGCCTGCGGCCACGATTTTCGCCAGTGCGTCTTGCGGGGCGGGCTCGACCGCATCGTTATTCCCGACGATGGCGCGACGCGCAGCCGGCCGAGCGGCGCCGCGATCCGATCTCCGGGGCTGGTGTCATGAGTACGATGCCACCGCTCTTCGGCCAGGGACGAGCCCGAGGCATCGCAACGATCGTTGCGCTGGCGCTCGGTCAAGCCGCCTCCACCGGGATTGCCGCTTTTGCAACCCGCGATGTTTTTGCCGCTTTCCGCGACGCCACAGCCGGGGCGCCCTTCATCGCGCTGGCGCTTGTTGCCTGTTCCGGACTGTCGATTGCTGCGATGCGCTATCGCGAGCGTGTCGTCGCCGAGCGAGTCGGCCAGGACTATGTGGCCGCTTTGCGCGTCGAACTGTTCCAGCATCTGGCGCACGTTTCAGCGCGTGATATCGCCCGCCGCCGTAGCGGCGCCCTGTCGCTGCGTTTCGTTGGCGACTTGTCCGCTGTGCGCAACTGGGTCAGCCTCGGCCTGGCGCGGCTGATCTCGTCGCTGATCGTGCTGCCGCTGGCGACCGCGGCGCTGTTCCTCTTGAACCCGCATCTTGGGCTCGCGGCGGCGATTCCGATTGCTGTCGGCATGGTTGCTATGGCGCTGGCGGGCCCGCGTCTCGGACCTGCCCACAAAAAGCTGCGCAGCCGCAGGGCGCGATTGGCGGCCGACATGAGCGAACGGGTGCCGCATGCGCCGGAGTTGCGCCTTCTGGGCCGGGTCAAGACCGAAACCCGCCACATCATCAAGCGGACCGAAAACCTCATCGATGCGGCACTGGAACGGGCGCGCGGCGCGGCACTGTTGCGTGCCATACCCGACGCCGTATCGGGTGTTGCGGCTGCATCGGTTTTCGCGGCCGCGCTCGCCAGCGGTGCGGCCGCCGCCGAAGCGGCCGGTGCACTCGCCGCCGTCGGTTTGATGATCCAACCGTTGCGCGATCTGGCGGGGGTTTGGGACCGTCACCGCGCTTGGAAAGTGGCTCGTGAAAAGTGCTCTTCCCTTCTCTCGGTCCCGAAACTGACCCGCCGAACCGACGGTGCGACATCGGTTCTGAAAAACGTCCCGCAAAGACTGTCTTTCAAAAATGCCGGTGCGGGCAACCTTGCCCCCGTTAACGCCGTCGCCGCCGCCGGACGGAAGATCGCCATCTTCGGTCCGAACGGTGCCGGCAAGTCGACGCTTTTGAGCTTGGCGGCGGGTTTGGAAAAACCGGACCAGGGAGACGTCCTGCTCGGTGATCGCACAACGGTCGGACTGTCGACATCCGAGCGCCGCAAGCTGATCAGCTACGTTGGCAGCCGTTCGCCCATTCTTGCGGGATCGCTGCGGCGCGCGCTGACCATGGGCGTTGACGGGCGTTGCGACGATGAAATCGTGCTGCGCTGCGCAGAAAGCTTTGGTTTGGGTAGCGTCATCGAGCGGCTGAACGGTCTGTCCGGCAGGGTCGCGGAAGCGGGCCGCAACCTGTCTGCCGGCGAAATCCGACGTGTCCTGCTGACGCGGGCGGCGCTGTCAGGTTCAAGCCTGCTGCTGTTGGACGAGCCCGATGATGCCCTCGATCAGGACGGATCTGCGCTTGTCGAACGGCTGGTTTTCGAGACACCCGCAACCACATTGATGATCACCCATAACCGGAGTATTGCCGCCCGAATGGACGAGGTTTGGATCGTCGATGGCGGTCGGCTGGTTGCCAAGGGGCCGCCGGATGCTGTCTTCAGCGCATACGAGCGGAAATGCCATGGCAAGGCTGGTAAACCGTCGGACGATGCCGACTGTTTTCTGACTTCCGAGTGATGTGAGCAACGGACTGCGGAGCCGGCACAGGCAACGATACGGCCCGCCGTCTGCAACGGCGAAACGAATCGCCTCCCGGAACGGCGCGCTGCATTTAGCGCGTGCGTTCGAAAACCGGAACAGCAGCCCCGAGCCGGCGGCGGACGTCTTGCGAGCGCGTTGACCACTGACATCGCGCAAGTCCGCTTGATTTCCAGCCGCTGTACCAGCTACAGGAGCAGCATCGGATTATTCACGGCCAGACATTGGTTTTGGCGGAGAAAAAGGGACTGGGTCCAAAGGAGGCAGCATGTTTGGTTCCGTTGAGTCACCACTCGTTGAAAAACTGGTAGTGGGCGAACATCAGATCGAAGTCTGCTCGCGAGCGGAAGCAGACAAGAAACGCGAGGATCTTGTCCGCCAGATTGGTTATGACCTCGTCCACGTTATATTTCCGAATACGAAGGGCGGTACTGAGCTTGGCATCAACCTTCAACGAGAGCTTTGCGGCGATCTCAACATCCCTGCAAAAGAATCAGGAGAGCCGGATACCCTGAGACTTGTCGGAGACCTGACTCTGGATTGGAAACCCATCCGGGTTACGGCGTTGGTGTCTCTGAAAGACTTCAAGGGGACAGCGACCGTGGTAAAGCGCGAAATCGCGTAGAGACCTGAATTCGTATCTGCCTTTTTGAGAACGTGCCCTATCGAACCACCGGAGCAAGAGACGCGTATCTCAAGAGGCTGTTAACCAGCGCTGCCGTTTGATTCGCCTGCGATGGCATTCCGCGCCATTTCCTCTCGACGCTGAGACGTCACGCGGGCATCCTTGATGTTCATCCTGAGATCGCTTTGGCGCACTTGAAGTGTGATCACTCCAGGCTGCTCGGTCCGGTCAGCATGAACAATCTGTGGTTAACTCACAACTTGATGCTTTTCCGTAAAACTTGTTCAGTTCAGATCTTGATCTGCCAGGGTTATTAACTGAACTATTGGTTGTTGCATAGCGCATCAGAAAGCCGGCTTTGTATTTGATTGGGTTTTCCAATTGGGCGATGTGGGAGGGGTATGAGACGGAACTGGTTGCCCAGGGAGCCTTAGCGAGCGTGGGCTAGAGCGAGAGTGCTGGTCGAACTCGGACGGAATAGTATGACGCTGGCTGACAAACTCATCCGATTACCCGAGGAAGATCCGTCGCATGAGATCTTCACATTTTTTCAGTTTGATCGAACGGACGGTGGCGATCGCAAAGGCCTGACCGCATCGGAGCTCTTGGCGCGAAGCCAAGCCTGCGCCGCTCGTCTGCAGGATATGTGTCAACCGTTCGACCGTGTTTTGATTCTTTGCCAACCGGGCCTGGATTACATCGTCGCCTTTTACGCTTGCCAGCTTGCGGGCGTGATCGCGGTGCCTCTCCACCCTCCGAGCAACCGGAGGCATGTGGGACGGCTGTTGTCCATCATCAAAGATGCCGACGCATCGGTCATTCTTACCATATCGGACCTGACAGCAAAGCTGGCCAGGCTTTCGGAAGGCGATCGTCCTTTTCCGATGCTTTTGGGCATCGATTCCATCGGACTCGACGATGCGGACTCCTTGGTCATGCCCAATCTGGCGCCGGATGACGTGTCCTTCCTGCAATATACCTCCGGTACAACCGGCAATCCGAGGGGTGTGATCGTCAAGCATGAGCAACTGCTGAACAATGTTGCCGGTATCATCGATCGATATCGGCTGACCTCCGAAGCAAGAGGGTTTTCCTGGCTGCCACCGCATCATGATATGGGACTTGTCAGCGCTCTGATCACACCGGTGGTCATTTGCGCCAAAACGGCGTTGATCAGTCCCGCTGCTTTTCTGCAAAGACCGTTGCGGTGGCTGGAAGGCATCAGTCGGTTCGGCGCTACAGTCACCACAGGGCCAAACTTTGCATACCAACTATGCGTTGATCGGATTTATGAGACCGATACGAGTTCGCTGGATCTGAGTACCTTGCAACTTGCCCTGTGCGGGGCCGAACCCGTGAGTGCGGCAACCCTCGACAGCTTCTGCGACAAGTTCGGACGGTTCGGCTTTCGCAGAAACAGTTTTGTGCCGGTATATGGTCTTGCCGAGACAGTCGTCATGGCTACGGGATACCCGCCAAGCTTCGGGCCAAAGATCCTGAAGTTCTCAGAACCTCAAAACAAGATGCCCGGCGAAACTCCCCGACTCGCGACTGACCTGACGGATGCCGGCAATGCCAAGACCAAGACGGTCGTCAGTTGCGGTCCGGTTATCGACAACCATGAAATTGAGATTGTCGACCCCGAGACAGGTACAATTTGCACGGAAGGATCAGTTGGCGAGATCTGGCTGCAAGGTCCGTCGGTGGCATCCGGTTATTGGGGTCGACGCGAGGAGACGGATGCAGTCTTCGGCGCGCAGCTTGACGGCGCGCCGGCAGGCGAACGCTGGTTGATAACTGGAGATCTCGGCACCCTGGTGGACGGTGAGCTTTATGTGCTTGGCCGGCTCAAAGAGATGGTGATCGTCAATGGGCGCAATTATTACGCTCAGGACATCGAAACCGCGGCAGAAGCGGCAGATCCGGTGCTTGGCCATAACCGCACGATTGCCTTCGGTTTGCAGGAGAACGGCGCGGAACAGGTGGTGCTTGTGCATGAGCTGACGCGCTCGCTGCTGCGTGATTTGGACGCGCCCGCCTTGGCATCGGTTATGCGGCGCGCGGTGCTCGATACGCAGGAGATCGGCGTCAGCGCAATCATGTTCATCAGACCGTCACGGCTGCCGCGTACCACATCCGGCAAGCTGCAGCGGGGCAAAGCGCGGGATCTGTATTTGGCCGGCACCCTCTACCCGGTCACCGAGTGGCACGCCAGGACCAACATCGTAACGGGTCATGACGTTTCAATGGCGCGACGTTGGTCGGGACGCTCAGATCTTCCAGCGCTCGGCGACATCGTCGAGCGGCTTAACGACATTCCCGGGATCAGCGACGTCGCACTAGCCTACCGTCTGGAAGCGGATGGCGGTGTTTCCATTGACGTTGCGGTGGCGCCGAATGCGTCTGTTCCGCCCCGCATCGGGGACGCCGCCGAGGGCGACAGTCGTATCCGCTTCGGCCTATTCTTCTTCGGCAGTGACGACCCCGTTATCGGTGACGAACCGCGCTACGATCTGCTTCTCAAGGCGGCCGAGGCGGCCGATGCGGCCGGCCTGGAGGCGGTCTGGACACCGGAGCGACATTTCGGCGTCTTCGGCGGGCAATATCCGAGCCCGGTCGCCACAAGCGCGGCCCTTGCTGGACGCACCAAGCAGATCGCGCTGCGCGCCGGCAGCGTGGTGATGCCGCTCAACCATCCGATCCGGGTCGCCGAGGACTGGGCCGTCATCGACAACATCTCTGGCGGCCGGGTCGGGGTGTCATTCGCCTCCGGCTGGCATGCTCGCGACTTCGTTCTGATGCCGGGCGCCCATGCGGACCGTTATGCGAAAATGATGCAAGGCATCGAAACGGTTCGGCGCCTGTGGCGCGGCGAAGAGATGACCTTCTCCAACGGCGACGACGAGGTGCCGATTGTCATTCGACCGCGTCCGCTGCAGGACGAAATCCCCGTATGGCTAACCGCCGCCGGCAATCCCGAGACGTTCCGGGAGGCCGGACGCCGCGGCATGAACCTGCTGACCTTCATGGCGCAGACATCGCCCAAAGCACTGTCCGAGAAGATCGATCTCTACAGACGTGCTTTTTTCGCGGGGCAGTCCGGAGATGCTGGAGACGCCGCGCGGCCGCATGCAACCGTGATGGTCCATACTCTGCTAGCCGGCAGCACGAACGAGGCGCGGGCCAAGGCGGAAGGACCGATGCGCCGCTACGTCAGAGATGCCATGCGGCTTGCCGTTGGTGCAGGCGTCGGGGAATCGGCACTCGCCGGAGCGGAGGATGCGCTCCTGGATACTGCAGTGAACCAGTTTCTCTCCGACCGTGGATTGTTCGGAGCCCCGAACGAGATCCGCGAAAAGGTCCTGTCCTGGCAGGCGAGCGGAGTCGATGAGCTTGCCTGCCTCGTCGATTTCGGATTGCCGGCTGATGAGGTGCTGTCGCATCTTGAGTATCTGTTCGAACTCGACGCTGCCTGCCGCCGGGCAACGGAACGGCAACCTGACCGGTCGAGGCGCGATCTGCCGGCGCGCGTCCTGGCGCGGCTGGAGGATGCCGTTGCCGATCTGACGGTCCATGTCCACGCGGTGGAGGATCAGACAGGTGCGGCATTGCAGAAGCGTCTCACCGGTTTGCTGACGCGGGCGCGATCCTCGATCAAACCCCGCACTCCGACGGAGGAACTGGTCGCCTCGATTTTTGTGGAGCTTCTCGATATCGACCGGGCCGGCGTCGACGACGACTTCTTTGCCCTGGGCGGCCATTCTCTCCTGGCGACGCGTCTTGTCGGTCGATTGGAAGCCGACACCGGAAAGACGCTGGAGATGAGCAGCATCTTCGAGACGCCGACCGTCGAAGGCCTGGCGGCGGCACTTGATCAGATCGTATTCGAACCAACGGATGAGGACATTCAGATCCTTATCGACGAACCGGACACCGCTGCCGAATTCGATGAAGCCTTTGGATCTGGCAGCGCCCAATTCTATCTTGAGAGACATCGTGCACCAACGAATTCGTAACCGCTTTATTGAACGACGTCGCATCGCCGTCGGGGTGGAACAGATACCGCCCTCGGACCGTTCCGGACCCCTGCCGCTGTCGTATCAGCAGGAGCGTTTGTGGTTTCTGGACCGTCTCGATGACGCGGCCGGTGCGGCCTATCATGTCGAGACAGCGCTTGAGCTGACGGGGCCGCTTGACATCGGGGCTCTTGGTGAGGCGCTGAGACGTGTTGTCGAGCGTCACGAAGGTCTAAGGGCAGCATTTGCCACCAGCGATGATGGCCGGCCGGTCCAGGTGATTGCAGCAACGGCGCATGAGGCTGGCTTTTCGTTTGCTGAAGAAGTTGCTTCGGGTCTTGATGAGGAAGCCCTGACGGCCCGGGTCCGTGAACTGTTGGCGCGTCCGTTCGATCTGGCATCCGGGCCCCTGTTCCGCGCGCACCTCCTGGTTTGCGACCCACAGCGGTCCGTTCTGGTCGTCGGTGGGCATCACGCTGTCCTGGATGGCTGGTCAGTGGGTCTTTTGCTCAAGGAGGTTGCGGCCCTTTACCGGGAGGCGCTGACCGGAGAGCCGGCAAAACTGCCGGATCTCGCCATTCAGTATGGCGACTATGCGGCCTGGCAGCGCTCGGTCCTGAGCGGCGAACGTCTCGAGGTCGAGATGGCGTGGTGGCGCGAGGCGCTTGCCGGCATTCCCGAGGCCATTAGCCTTCCGTTCGACCGTCCGCGCCCCAAGGTGATGGACTATTGGGGCGGTTCGGTTCCGGTTCATATTCCGGCGGATGTGACGGCAGGCCTGAAGGCGCTTGCCGGCTCACAAGGCGCCACTCTGTTCATGGTTCTCGATGCTGCCTTCGCGGCATTTCTGCACCGAATCGGCGGGGACCGTGACATTGTAATCGGGACGGCGGTTGCGGGCCGCCCGCGCTCTGAACTCGAACCTCTGGCCGGATTCTTCGTCAACACGATCGCGCTGCGCCATAAGACTGACGGTCTTGAGACTTTCACGGATTTCCTGAGCCGGACGCGCCAGCATGTTCTGGAGGCCTTTCAGCACCAGACCGTTCCGTTCGAGACGATTGTCGAGGCGGTCTCACCGGTCCGGTCGCTGGGTCATGCGCCAATCGTGCAAGTGATGCTGGTGTTGCAGAACACACCGGATGCGGGCGCTGTGCTGACGTTGCCGGGTATAGCAGTGAGCCCGCTCCTGTCCAATGGCGGGGCGGCGAAGTTCGATCTGGCGCTTAACCTAACGGAGTGCGCCGGGGGGCTTGTAGGCACACTGTCCTTTGCCTGTCAGCTGTTCGACGCCGGGACGGCGGAACGGTTGGTAGCAATGTTCGCACGGCTGCTGAGTGCGGCGGTGGCGGCACCTGAGACTCCGGTCATGGAGCTACCCCTGCTGGATGACGCGGAGCGGCGCCAGCTTGTGCATGCGTTCAATGACACGGCGGCGGACTATCCTGAAGACAAAACCGTCATGGATCTGTTCGCCGAGCAAGTCAGCATGCGTCCGGAAGCGGTTGCCGTGATCGATGGTGAGTGCACCCTCACCTACAGCGCATTGGACGCGGCCTCGAATCGGCTTGCACGACATCTGATCGACCAGGGGGTCGGCCCTGAACAGGTTGTCGGGGTGTGTCTGGATCGCTCGGCGGAACTGATCGTCACGCTGCTGGCCATCTGGAAGGCGGGTGGGGCCTATCTGCCACTTGATCCCGATTATCCGGAAGAGCGCCTTGCTTACATGACGGAGGATGCAAGGGCCTACCTAACGGTCACAACAACGGCACTTGCAGAGCGTAGCCGACCTGCGCCTTCGCTCCTGCTTGACGCCCAGGATACGCAGAGACAGCTCAGCCGAACGGATTGTGCGCCGTTGTCCGCTTCCGAGCGGGTGGCGCCCCCCAGCCCCGAGGGGCTTGCCTATGTGATCTACACATCGGGATCGACCGGTCGTCCGAAAGGGGTGCTCGCACTCTGGCAGGGATTGGAGAACTTTCTCCGCGCAACGACCAAAGCTCTGGCGCCGGGTGGTATCGGCCTCTCCCTCCAGGCAATCGGTTTCGATACCTGCGTGGAAGGTTTCGTTCTGCCGCTGATCCGTGGTGGGAAACTGGTCCTGGTGGATCTGGACCGGTTGGCCGAGCCTGGCCACCTGCGGGGTGTTTGCGAGCAACATAGTGCTCAATTCCTGCACGCCACACCCACAACATTTCGGACACTGCTAGGCTCGGATTGGCGCGCGTCCAAGGAGCTTACGCTGCTTGTTGGCGGAGAAGCTCTAAGCTCCGATTTGGGCGCGACGCTGTCGGCAGATTCCGCCGCACTTTGGAACCGCTATGGTCCGGCAGAAACGACCATATCTGCCGTTGAATGGCTTGTCCCATCCTGCGCGGAGGGAACGCCACCAATTGGCCGCCCGTTACCAAATATGCAGATCTACGTCGTTGATGCACGACAGGAGGTCTGTCCAGTCGGGATCCCCGGAGAGTTGCTGATCGGCGGGGTTCAGGTTGCGCGCGGCTATGTGAAACGGCCTGATTTGACAGCCGAGAAGTTTGTCGCCGATCCATTCTCGACCGAACCGGGGGCGCGCCTCTACCGAACCGGGGATCTGGCGCGCTGGCGGTCCGATGGGACGCTCGAGTTCCTGGGCCGGATCGACCACCAGGTAAAGATCCGCGGCATGCGGGTGGAACTGGGCGAGATCGAAGCCCAGTTGGATGACCAACAGGGTGTCCGCGAAAGCGTTGTCGTGACGCGGCAGAATGGCGACGGTGATGCAAGTCTCGTTGCCTATCTGGTGCCCGAACCTGTTCCCGAGCCAGTTCTCGCCGAAGCGCTTGGCCTGCCGCTGCCGGAGTTAACGGAGGCGGACAAGGCCGAGGCCCTGGCAGAGGTCACCGTGCTTCCAGCCGACAGCCTGTTCGACCTCGAGGGCATCCGGTCCGGTCTGAGCCGGATTCTGCCCGATCACATGGTGCCTACCGGCTTTGTTGGTCTGACCCGCCTGCCGCTGACCGCATCGGGCAAGACTGACCGTAAAGCGCTGCCCGACGTTGAGGCCACGGTGCAAAGGGCACTCTATGTGGCGCCGCAAACCGAGATGGAGACCGCGGTTGCGGAGGCCATCGCCGGGCTGCTCAATCTTGAGCGTGTCGGTTTGCACGATGATTTCTTCGCGCTTGGCGGACACTCGCTGCTCGCGGTCCGAATGATTGCCCGCCTTCAGCAGGCAACGGGCCGCGAGCTGCCGCTCAGGGCCGTCTTCGAAGCGCCGACGGTAGAACGCCTGGCTGCTGAGTTGACGGCAGCACGAGACATTGGGGATTTCGGCTATGCGCCGTTGATGGTGTCAGGCGAAGATCCTTTTGCGCCGTTTCCACTGACCGATGTGCAGACCGCCTATTACCTCGGCCGCCAGGGCGGCGGTCAGGTCAGTGATGTTTCTTGCTACGGATTTGTGGGGCTTTCGTTTCCCGCTCTCGATGTTGAGCGGCTTGCCCATTGCATGGATATCCTGGTTGCCGCACATCCGATGTTGCGAACGGTATTTGCACCGGATCTGACACAGCGAGTGCTACCCGAAGTGCCCCCCGTGGTCATTTCTGTGACCGATTGGTCAGACTTGACCGTCGCTGAGGCTGATGCGGCCTGGTCGGGCCTGGTGGCGCAATTGTCGCGCCGGGCTCTGAAGGTCGACCAATGGCCTTTGTTCGAGATGCACGCAGTAAACATGCCGGGTGAGACGTGGCGCCTGACGTTCGGGATCGATCGTCTGATCTGTGATGCGGTCAGCACGGTCCTAGCGGCCGATCAACTGTTCGGTTTGTACTTTGGTGCTTTGGAAGCGCTCTCGCCTCCCTCGTTGACGTTTGGCGACGTGGTTTTGCATGATGTTGCGCATCGTGAAAGCGCACGCTACCGGAGGGCTGAAGCCTATTGGCACGGTCGTCTCATGGATTTGCCGGAGATACCGGCGCTACCTCTTGCGGCAACATCATTGGCACCAGCGAAAACGGTTTTCGAACGGCGGTCCTTCCGGTTGCCGGTGAATGCCTGGGACGGTGTGAGGAGGTATGCGTCCGGTTTGCGTTTGACGCCGACGAGCGTTCTTGTGTCAGCTTATGCGGCGGTACTCGCCACATGGTCTCGATCGGATTCATTGTTGATCAACCTGACGGTGATGGACCGCAAACCATTACATGAGGAAATTGATTCGATTGTCGGAGACTTCACGAAGGTCAGCCTCCTGGAGGTTCGCGACGCCCGGAACGGCTCTTTCGAGGAGAGAACTCGCCGCCTGCAGCAGCGACTTCATGAAGACCTAGAGCATCTCGATTTCACTGGTGTTGAGGTTTTGCGGGCTCTTTCTGCAGAAACGGGCCGAACGCTGGGTAAGGCTAATGTGGTGTTCACAAGCACGCTCGGGGCCAGAGGAGCGGACGACGTTCTTAGCGTTGCCAGCAAACACGGTGTTGAGCTGCTCACTTCGATCGGTCAGACGCCACAGGTTCTGATAGATTGCCAGGTGTCTGATGGCCCCGAGGGTCTATTGGTTGTTTGGGATGCGCCCTCGGCTTTGTTCTCAGACGGTGTTCTGGACGACATGTTTGCTGCATATCGCAACTTGATCGAGGGGCTCCCCGGATCGGAAGGGGCCTGGCAGGCGGATGGCCGGCTTGTGCTTCCGCAATGGCAGGCGGATATCATCGCGGCGGCGAATGCAACGGAGGGTCCGTTGCCGCATGGTCGCCTACAGGATGGCTTTTTTGCGCGTGCGGATCTGCAACCGGGTGAGCCGGCGCTACTGGGACTTGGCGGTAGTGATGACGGCTTACTAAGCTACGGTGAACTGGCGTCGCGATCCCTTAAGCTTGCCAACGAGTTGCGCTTGGATCTTCGCCCGGACGACAAGCTCGTTGCGATTGTCATGGCTAAGGGGTGGGAGCAGGTCGTTGCGGCCCTCGCGATCCTGGAGGCGGGGGCGGCGTTCCTGCCGGTCAGCCTGAACCAGCCGGACGAACGCATCGGGCGTATCCTGTCCGATGCCGATGTCCGGCTTGTCCTGACAACACCGGACCTGTGCGACCGGCTTTCGACGCATCCGGGCCTCGATGTCCTTGCGGTGAATGAGGAACTGGTGGGCGGATCCGCGCCGGAACGCCTGCCGGTTGAGGAGCAGGCGCCATCTCCAACCAGCCTTGCCTATGTCATCTATACCTCCGGTTCGACCGGTCGTCCGAAGGGGGTGATGATCAGCCATCGGGCGGCCTTGAATACATTGTTGGACCTTGGCGAGCGGTTCTCGCTTGGGTCCGATGACAGGGTTCTGTGGGTGTCGGACCTGTCGTTCGACCTTTCGATCTTCGATCTGTTCGGCATTCTCGGGCAAGGCGGGGCGGTTGTCGTGCCGACGCCCGGGTCGCACGACGATCCGGGCCTGTGGGTCGAGGCGGTTGCGCGGTACGGGGTGACCGTGTGGAATTCGGTGCCGCAACTGGCGGAGATGGCGGTGATAGCGGCGGAGCGATCGGGCGCCGACGGGTCTGCCGGTCTGCAAAGCCTGCGACTGATGATGCTGAGCGGCGACTGGCTTCCGGTGTCGTTGCCGGACCGTGTCAGGTTGCTTGTTCCCGACTGTCATGTGAGCAGCCTTGGCGGTGCTACGGAGGCTTCGATCTGGTCGATCCTGTATCCGATCGGAACCGTCGATGCGAACTGGACCAGCATTCCCTATGGCAAGCCGCTCAGGAACCAGACGTTCCATGTCCTGAAGGAAGATCTGTCGCCATGTCCGATGCATGTGACGGGCAAGCTGTTTATCGGCGGGCTGGGTCTGGCCGACGGTTACCTGGGTGACCAGGCCAGGACGGCGGAGCGGTTCATCCTTCATCCGGGGACCGGCGAACGTCTCTACGACACGGGAGACCTGGGCCGGTACCTGCCGTCGGGCGACATCGAATTCCTCGGCCGCGACGACTTCCAGGTCAAGATCCGCGGCTACCGGATCGAACTGGCCGAGATAGACGCCGCGCTGACCGAGAACCCGCAGGTTGAGGCGGCGGTGACGGTGGCGGTTGGCGAGCGCGACGACCGGCGACTGGTCTCCTACGTGGTTCCCAAAGTTTCAGCCGATGCCTGGGACCCGACCGACCCGGACATCATCCGGTCTGCGGCGGCACGGGCGGCCTTTACCCTTGAAGGCCATGGCCGGCCGCCACGGCCCGACGGAACCAGCAGCGTTGCGCTTCCCAGCGGCAACTTCGATACCGCCCGCCGCGAGGCGTTCCTAGCCCGCCAAAGCTATCGCAGCTTCGACGGCGAGCCCCTGTCGCGGTCGGCGGTCGAGGCCTGGCTGCAAACGGCGAGCAAGGATGGCTTTGTCTGTCTCGATAGCCAGGCAGCGGACGTGCTGTCCATGGACCTGCTCGGCCAACTGTTCGCCTCTCTTCAGGCGATGCCAGTCGAAGGGGCGCTGCTGGATAAGCGCCTCTATCCTTCCGCCGGCGGGCTCTATCCGGTCCGCGCCTATCTCATAGTGCCGGCCCACGGTCTCGCCGGCCTCGAGCCCGGCGTCTATGCCTACGATCCCGTCGATCATTGCCTGGTGGCGCAGCCCGCAGGAGAAGCGAGCACAGTCGCAGGTGACACACCGCTGCTGGCCTTGATCGGCCATCTGCCGGCCATACAGCCGCTTTATGGGGCCTGGGCGGCCGAGGCCTGTCGCCTCGAAGCCGGCTACATGGCATCCGCCCTGTCCTCGACAGCCGCCGGCGCGACACTCGTTGCCCAGGAGTTCGAAGACGCAACTGTGCTGCGGATACTGGGCCTGGACGACCGAGATGATGTTGCCGCCGCGGTTTTTCAACTGGCGCACGGTCAGCCGGGACATGCGGGGTTTGCGGACAATCTCGACCTCTATCTGTTTGCCAGGAATGAGGCCGTGAATGGCTTGTCCGGTGGTCTTTACCAATATGATCAGATCACCGGCAGGCTGATTGCGATGTCCGGATCCGGGTTTGCGGCTGGCGCGTTCGGCGGCAGCAATGCGGCGATCTTCGAAGACTCGTCGCTGGCTGTCGTTGCCGTCACGGGACGGCCGTCCGGTGGTCCCGGAGCACAGTTTGATCACGTTGCCTGTGGTCTGGCCGGCCAGCGTCTTTCGGAGGCCGGCAACGCGTTCGGGATTGGACTGTGCACAGTCGGCGGGGTGTCGCCCGGGGCATTGGATCTTGGTGAAGCGTCCATCTCGGCCATGCATGTGCTGCTGGCAGGACCGACGACGGCACTGCAGCGCAGCGAATGGCGGCCGGTGGAGATGCGGCCCAAGGACCCGTCGGACCCGTTTGGCGCCCGCGCCTGGCTGGCGGACCGCCTGCCGTCGCATATGATCCCCTCCGCCGTGGCTCTGCTCGAGCAGCTTCCGTTGACGCCGACCGGCAAAGTCGACCGCAGGGCTCTGCCTGAGGTGAGATCACAATCGACGCACGCAGACTACGTCGCTCCGCGGACCGCGACGGAGGAACTGGTCGCCTCCATTTTTGTGGAACTTCTCGATATCGACCGGGCCGGCGTCGACGACGACTTCTTTGCCCTCGGCGGCCATTCTCTCCTGGCGACGCGTCTTGTCGGTCGCTTGGAAGCGGACACCGGAAAGACATTGGAGATGCGCAGGATCTTCGAAACTCCGACCGTCGAAGGCCTGGCTGCGGTGCTGGAAGATACCGAAACACACTGGACAGCGTCACCTTTGACGAAAGCTGACCGGTCACTGGCCTTGCCATTGTCATATCAGCAGGAGCGCTTGTGGTTCCTGGACCGTCTCGATGACGCGGCCGGTGCGGCCTATCATGTCGAGACAGCGCTTGAGTTGACCGGACCGCTCGACATCGGGGCGCTTGGTGAGGCGCTGAGGCAGGTCGTCAAGCGCCACGAAGGCCTTCGGACGGTGTTTGTGAGCGGCGATAACGGTTGGCCGGTTCAGGCGGTTGCGCCCACTGCGGATCAGGCCGGCTTTGCGTTTGACGAGGAGGACATCTCTGGTCTTGATGAGGAGGCTCTGGCTGCCAGGATCCGCGCCCTGTTGGCGCGTCCGTTCGATCTGGCATCCGGGCCCCTGTTCCGCGCACACCTCCTGGTTTGCGGGCCACAGCGCTCCGTTCTGGTCGTCGGTGGTCATCACGCTGTCCTGGATGGCTGGTCGGTGGGTCTTTTACTCGGAGAGGTTGCGGCCCTCTACCGGGAGGCGGTGACCGGAGAGCTGGCTGAGCTGCCTGATCTCACAGTTCAGTATGGCGACTATGCGGCCTGGCAACGTTCGGTCCTGAGCGGAGAGCGCCTTGAGGCTGAGACGGCTTGGTGGCGCGAGACGCTTGAAGGTATTCCCGGGGCCATTAACCTTCCGTTCGACCGTCCACGCCCAAGGGTGATGGATTATCGGGGCGGTACGGTTCCGGTTTATATTCCGGCGGACGTGACGGAAGACCTGAAGGCGCTTGCGGGCTCCCAGGACGCAACCTTGTTCATGGTTCTGGACGCGGCCTTCGCGGCGTTTCTGCACCGGATCGGCGGGGACCGTGACATCGTGATCGGCACGGCGGTCGCCGGCCGGCCGCGCCCCGAGCTTGAGCCTCTGGCCGGCTTTTTCGTCAACACCATCGCGCTGCGGCATCGAATTGACGCCTCCTTGTCGTTCCGGGATCACCTTGCCGCCACGCGGGAGGCTGCTCTGGAGTGCTTTGAGCACCAGACGGTTCCGTTCGAGACGGTTGTCGAGGCCACTTCACCGGTTCGGTCCTTGGGTCATGCGCCTGTGGTTCAGGTCATGCTGGTGCTGCAGAATACCCCGGATGCGGATGTTGCGCTGACGTTGCCGGGTGTGACGGTGAGCCGGTTCCTGACCGATGAGGGGGCCGCGAAGTTCGATCTTGCGCTGAGCCTGACCGAGCGCGCCGACGGGCTTTCGGGCAGACTGACTTATGCTAGCCAGCTCTTCGACATCGGGACGGCGGAGCGCCTGGTCGCGATGTTCGTGCGTCTGCTTGGCGCGGCAGTGGCGGCCCCCGAAACACCGGTCATGCAACTGCCGCTGTCGGATGAAGCCGAGCGGCACCGGCTTGTTCATGCTTTCAACGGCACGGCGGTGGACTATCATAAAGATAAGACGGTTATTGATCTTTTCGCCGAGCAGGTTGGATTGCGTCCCGATGCGGTTGCCGTGGTCGAAGGCGAGCGCGCGCTTACATATGCCGCTCTGGATGCAGCCTCGAACCGGTTGGCGCGCCACCTGATCGACCGGGGGATTGGCCCGGAACTGGTCACCGGGGTATGTTTGGAACGTTCGGCAGAGCTGATCGTCTCTCTTTTGGCCATTCTTAAGGCGGGCGGAGCCTATCTTCCGCTTGATCCCCGCTATCCTGAGGAACGCCTGGCGTTCATGCTTGAAGACGCGAACGCGGGGCTGGTGGTTGCAACCACAGGCACGTCGCAACGCCTGCGTGCCGCGCCGGCCAGTTGCAAGGTGATGACCCTCGATCATGATTTGGCGGCCGTCATCGATCCGTTGGAAAGACCCCCTGCCGACGCCAAACGCCCTATCTCGCCGCAAAGCCTCGCCTACGTCATCTACACCTCAGGCTCCACGGGGCACCCGAAGGGCGTCTGTGTCGGGCACAGTGAGCTTGCAAATTTCTCGATGTGGACAGGTTCGGAAGTGGGCGAACAATTACCGCCCAAGACGCTGTTGCGGGCGCCGATAGGCTTTGATGCCAGTGGACGGGAGATCTGGTGGCCGCTTGCCTTCGGCGGATCGATCGTCTGCATGCCGGGCGAGGCCGGCAGTGATCTCATACCAACCCTTCAGGAACATCAGGTTGACAGTCTCTGCCTTGTTCCATCTCTGCTGGAGCAACTTCTTGAGGACTCCGAATCCGGTTGGGCCACTGCGTTACGGCGCATTTATTGCGGCGGTGAAGCTCTGACAGAGGCATTGCGCACAAAAGCCATGGCCACGCTAGGTGGTATTCGCCTGATCAATGGATACGGGCCAAGCGAAACGACACTCAATGTGACTTTTGAACGCTTTGAATCTGTTTGCGGACAGGGAATCTCCATTGGATCAGCGATCGCGAACACGCAAGCCTACATTGTCGATCCTGTCACTTTGGAACCGCAGCCGATGGGCGTTTCAGGTGAACTTTTGATCGGTGGTGTTCAGGTGGCGCGGGGCTACATAAACCGACCCGGTCTGACAGCGGAGAAGTTCGTCGCTGATCCGTTCTCGACCACGCCTGGCGCCCGGCTTTATCGGACCGGAGATCTGGCTCGTTGGCGATCCGATGGGACGATCGAGTTCCTCGGCCGGGTCGATCATCAGGTCAAGATCCGGGGCATGCGGGTGGAACTCGGTGAGATCGAGGCCCAGTTGAACGAGCAGCAAGGTGTGCGCGACAGCGTTGTTGTGACGCGCCAGAATGGCGACGGCGATGTGAGCCTCTTTGCCTATGTTGTGCCCGAGTCGGTTGCAGATCCGGTTCTGTGCGAAGCGCTTGGCGTGCCGCTGTCGGAGCTGACACAGGCGGTCAAGGCCGAGGCGCTGGCGGCGGTCAATACTCTTCCAGCAGAGAACCTGTTTGACCTTGAGAGTGTGCGGTCCGGTCTGAGACGAACATTGCCCGATCACATGGTTCCCGCGCGCTATGTCGGCGTGACGCGTCTGCCGCTGACCTCATCGGGCAAGATTGACCGCAAAGCGCTGCCTGAGGCTGAGGCTTCTGTGCAGCGGGCGGTCTATGTCGCTCCGCAAACAGATATGGAAATTGCTGTTGCTGAAGCAATGGCCGAACTGCTCAAACTTGATCGTGTTGGTTTGAACGATGATTTTTTTGCGCTTGGCGGACACTCACTGCTTGCGGTCCGATTGATTGCCCTTCTCGAGAAAAAGACGGGCAACACTTTGCCGGTGCGCAAGGTGTTCGACACACCAACAGTTTCGGAATTGGCCTCTCGATTGTCCGAAGGAACGGGTATCGTTCCCACTCAGGCGGCAATCGACTATCTCATTCAAAATCCCGAACTGAAAGAGTCCTTCGACGAGGCCTATGGGTCGGGCTCAGCTGACAAATACTTATCAAAGCAAGTCACTGAGCATGGATAAGATCAACCCATTTGCGCGGTTTATGGACTTCGAGGACGTTGCCCGCATCTCGCAGGTCATACCGTCGGACCGCTCCGCACCCTTGCCGCTGTCCTATCAGCAGGAGCGTTTGTGGTTTCTGGACCGTTTCGATGAGGCGGCTGGTGCGGCCTATCATATCGAGAGCGCACTGGAGCTGACCGGGCCGCTCGATGTCGCGGCGCTTGGCGAGGCCCTGAGACGGGTTGTCGACCGCCACGAAGGTCTCCGGGCCACGTTTGCAAGCAGCAATGATGGCCAACCGGTCCAGGTGATTGCGCCGACGGCAGATGCGGCCGGCTTTGTGTTGTCCGAGGAGGATGCCGCGGCTCTTGGCGAGAAGGCACTGGCGGCCCGGGTCCGTGCGCTGTTGGCCCGTCCGTTCGATCTGGCTTCGGGACCCCTGTTCCGGGCACACCTTCTGGTGTGCGGGCCGCAGCGCTCTGTGCTGGTTGTCGGTGGCCATCATGCTGTCCTGGATGGCTGGTCCGTGGGTCTATTGCTCAGGGAAGTTGCGGCCCTTTACGGGGAGGCGGTAACCGGAGCGACGGCAGCACTGCCTGATCTTACCGTTCAGTACGGCGACTATGCGGCCTGGCAGCGTTCGGTTCTAAGCGGCGACGGTCTCGAGGCCGAGATGGCGTGGTGGCGCGAGACGCTGGCCGGCATTCCCGAAGCGATCAGCCTGCCGTTTGACCGGCCGCGCCCCAAGGTGATGGACCATAAGGGTGGCACGGTTCCGGTTCATATCCCGGCGGATGTGACGGCCAGCCTGAAAGCGCTTGCCGGCTCGCAGGGCGCGACCCTGTTCATGGTTCTGGACGCGACCTTTGCGGCGTTTCTGCACCGGATCGGCGGGGACCGTGACATCGTTGTCGGAACGGCGGTTGCGGGTCGTCCACGCTCCGAACTCGAACCTCTGGCCGGGTTCTTTGTCAACACGATTGCGCTGTGTCACGAGATTGACGGTTTTGTGACTTTCACGGATTTCCTGGGTCGGACGCGCCAGCTTGTTCTGAACGCCTTTCAGCACCAGACGGTTCCATTTGAAACAATAGTCGAGGCGGTCTCGCCGGCTCGGTCGCTGGGTCATGCGCCTGTTGTCCAGGTCATGCTGACATTGCAGAACACGCCAGATGCTGATGCGGCGCTGGCACTACCGGGTGTGACAGTAAGCCGGCTCCTGTCCGATAGCGAGGCCGCGAAGTTCGATCTGGCACTCAGCCTGACCGAGCGCGCCGGGGGGCTTGTAGGCACACTGTCCTATGCCTGTCAGCTGTTCGACGCCGGGACGGCGGAGCGGTTGGTAGCGATGTTCGTGCGGCTGCTGCGCGGGGCGGTTGCAGCGCCGGGAACACCGGTTGTTGAGCTTCCCCTACTGGATGAAGTGGAGCGGCGCCAGGTTGTACGTGCGTTCAATGACACGGCGGCGGACTATGCCAAAAATAAGACGGTCATGGATCTGTTCGCCGAGCAAGTCGATATGCGTCCGGATGCGATTGCGGTAATCGACGGTGAGCGTACCCTCACCTATGGCGCATTGGATGCAGCCTCGAACCGGCTCGCACGGCACCTGATCGACCAGGGGGTCGGCCCGGAGCAGGTTGTCGGGGTGTGTCTTGAACGCTCAGCGGAACTGATCGTTACGCTGCTGGCGATCTGGAAGGCGGGCGGCGGCTATCTCCCGCTTGATCCAAGTTACCCCGGAGAACGACTAGCCTTCATGCTCGAGGATGCTGGCGCGATGGCGGTTGTGACAACCGAAAACGGGTCAGAGCAACAATGGCTCGTCTCAGGCCATGGCCTGCAGCCGGTAGTCGTGCTGGATGATCCGGCGACCGACAAGGCCATTGCATCGGTCGGCGCGCCCCCCGTCATGGACGCGGAACGCATCGCACCTTTGACGCCACGGTGCCTTTGCTACGTCATTTACACATCCGGCTCGACCGGTCGCCCCAAGGGCGTGTCGGTCTCGCATGCGGGGCTGCTGAATTGCTCGCTGACAGCGGCTCGGCAACGGTCGTTCGCTGCCGGTCAGAGAGCCTTGGCGCATGCCTCCATCGGTTTCGATGCTTCGCTTTTCGAATGGTTGCCCAGTTTGTGCAGCGGCGCCAGCCTTTCGATGTGGGGCAATGCTCAAGCGGACCTGGACGCGCTTTACGAATTCGCATTGTCCCAGCAGGTTGAGAACATATTCCTGACCCCGGCGGTATTGAAGCAACTGGATCGATTGCCTCCTGATGTGGGGGTTGTCGGCGTTGGCGGGGATCGGATCGACCCTGGATTGGTCGCCAGCATCTCCGGACAGGTCCCATTGGTCAACTGTTACGGACCAACCGAGGGTACGATCTACGCCAGTGCCTGCACATTGTCTCCAGAGACCGGGCCATCGATTGGTCGGCCGGTTGCCAATACACGGATCTACATTGTCGACCAGAACTTAGAACCGCAGCCGATTGGTGTTACCGGTGAGCTTCTGATTGGTGGAGTCCAGGTGGCGCGGGGCTATGGGGGACGGCCCGGTTTGACGGCGGAGAAATTCATCGCCGATCCGTTCACAACCGAACCGGGGGCGCGCCTCTACCGGACCGGGGATCTGGCGCGCTGGCGGTCCGATGGAACGCTTGAATTCCTCGGCCGGATTGACCACCAGGTGAAGATCCGCGGCATGCGGGTGGAGTTGGGCGAGATCGAAGCCCAGTTGAATGCCCAGCAAGGTGTTCGCGAGAGCATTGTCGTGACGCGGCAGAATGGCGACAGTGACGCAAGCCTTGTTGCCTATCTGGTGCCCGAATCTGTTGCAGATCCGATTCTCGCTGAAGCGCTTGGCGTGCCGCTGCCGGACCTTACGGAGGCAGTCCAGGCCGAGGCGCTGGCAGCGGTCACCGTGCTTCCGGCCAAGAGTCTGTTCGACCTTGAGGGCATTCGGTCCGGTATCGGCCGGATTCTGCCCGATCACATGGTGCCTGTCGGTTATGTGGGTCTGACCCGCCTGCCAATGACCTCATCGGGCAAGATTGACCGCAAGGCGCTGCCTGATGCTGAGGGCTCCGTAGCCAGCGCGCCCTATGTGGCGCCGCAAACCGAGATGGAGGTCGCGGTTGCGGAGGCCATCGCCGGGCTGCTCAATCTTGAGCGTGTCGGTTTGCACGATGATTTCTTCGCGCTTGGCGGACACTCGCTGCTCGCGGTCCGACTGATTGCCCGCCTGCAACAGGCAACGGGCCGTGAGCTGCCGGTCAGAGCCGTCTTCGAACACCCAACAGTGCATGCCTTGGCTGCGGCCCTCGAGGAGACTGAAACTGACTGGACGGTTGCACCGTTGGTGGTTGCCGACCGTTCCGAGCCCCTACCATTGTCCTATCAGCAGGAACGTTTGTGGTTTCTGGACCAACTCGATGAGGCGGCCGGGTCGGCCTATCATATCGAGAGCGCGCTGGAGCTGACCGGGCCACTTGACATCGGGGCGCTTGGCGAGGCGCTGAGACGGGTTGTCGACCGCCACGAAGGTCTGCGGGCCTCGTTTGCGAGCAGCGATGATGGCCGACCGTTCCAGGTGATTGCGCCGACCGCAGATGCGGCCGGCTTTGTTTTGACCGAGGAGGATGCCGCGGATCTTGACGAGGCGGCCCTAGCGGCCCGGGTCCATGCCCTGTTGGCCCGTCCGTTTGATCTGGCATCGGGACCGCTGTTCCGGGCACACCTTTTGCTGTGCGGCCCGCAACGGTCCATGCTGGTTGTCGGTGGGCACCATGCAGTCCTTGATGGCTGGTCGGTTGGTCTGTTGCTCAGGGAGGTTGCCGCCCTTTACGGGGAGGCGGTAACCGGAGAGCCGGCGGCGCTGCCGGATCTTGCCGTTCAGTATGGCGACTATGCGGCCTGGCAGCGTTCGGTTCTGAGCGGGGACGGTCTCGAGGTCGAGATGGTATGGTGGCGCGAGACGCTGGTCGGCATTCCCGAAGCGATCAGCCTGCCGTTTGACCGTCCGCGTCCCCGGGTGATGGATTATCAGGGTGGCACGGTTCCGGTTCACATCTCGGCGGATGTGATGGCCGGCCTGAAAGCGCTTGCCGGCTCAAAAGGCGCGACCCTGTTCATGGTTCTCGATGCTGCCTTCGCGGCGTTCCTGCACCGGATCGGCGGCGACCGTGACATCGTGATCGGGACGGCGGTTGCGGGCCGTCCGCGCTCCGAGCTCGAACCTCTGGCCGGGTTCTTTGTCAACACGATCGCGCTGCGTCACGAGATTGACGGTTTTGAGACTTTCACGGATTTCCTGGGTCGGACGCGTCAGCTTGTTCTGGAGAGCTTTGCGCACCAGACGGTTCCGTTCGAGACGATAGTCGAGGCGGTCTCGCCGGCTCGGTCGCTGGGTCATGCGCCTGTGGTCCAGGTCATGCTGACATTGCAGAACACACCGGATGCGGATGCGGCGCTGGCATTGCCGGATGTGACGGTGCACCCGCTCCTGTCCGAGGGCGAGGCGGCGAAGTTCGATCTGTCACTCGGCCTGACCGAGCGCGCCGGGGGGCTTGTAGGCACACTGTCCTATGCCCACCAGTTGTTCGACGCCGAGACGGCGGAGCGGTTGGTCGCGATGTTCGTGCGGCTGCTGCGCGGGGCTGTTGCAGCGCCTGAAACACCGGTTGTTAACTTTCCCCTGCTGGATGACGTGGAGCGGCGCCAGGTTGTGCGCAGGTTCAATGACACGGCGGCGGACTATCCTGAAGACAAGACCGTCGTTGATCTGTTCGCCGAGCAAGTCGGCATGCGTCCGGACGCGATTGCGGTAATCGACGGTGAGCGCACCCTCACCTATGGCGCATTGGACGCAGCCTCGAACCGGCTTGCACGACACCTGATCGATGATGGGGTCGGTCCTGAACAGGTGGTCGGGGTTTGTCTTGCACGCTCGGCGGAACTGATCGTCACACTGCTGGCCATCTGGAAGGCAGGCGGGGCTTATCTGCCGCTTGATCCGAATTACCCCGAAGAACGGCTTGCTTTCATGTTGGCCGATGCTGGTGCGATGGCGGTTGTGACAACCGAAAACGGATCAGGGCAAGAATGGCTCGTCTCAGGCCATGGCCTGCCGCCGGTTGTCACACTTGATGACACGGTGACCGACAAGGCCATTGCAGCGGTTGGGGCGCACCCCGTCATGGACGCGGAACGTATCGCACCTTTGACGCCACGGTGCCTTTCCTACGTCATCTACACATCGGGCTCGACCGGCCGCCCAAAAGGCGTGTCGGTCTCGCATGCAGGGCTGCTGAATTGCTCGTTGACAGCGGCTCGGCAACGGTCGTTCGCTGCCGGTCAGAGAGCCTTGGCACATGCCTCCGTCGGTTTCGATGCCTCGCTTTTCGAATGGTTGCCGAGTCTGTGCAGCGGCGCCAGCCTTTCCATCTGGGGCATCGCTCAAGCGGATCCGTCAGCGCTTACCGAACTTATGCAGTCCCAGCAGGTTGAGAACGTATTCCTGACCCCGGCAGTATTGAAGCAGCTGGACCGGTTGCCTCCTGACGTCGGGATTGTTGGTGTTGGCGGGGACAGGATCGACCCCGGATTGGTTACCAGCTTCTCTGGGCAGGTCCGACTCGTCAACTGTTACGGCCCAACCGAGGGTTCGATCTATGCCAGTGCCTGCACATTGTCTCCGGAGACCGGGCCATCGATTGGTCGGCCGGTTGCCAATACACGGATATACATTGTCGACCAGAACTTGGAACCGCAGCCGATTGGCGTTGCCGGTGAGCTTCTGATTGGCGGGGTTCAGGTGGCGCGCGGCTATGCGGGCCGGCCGGGTCTGACATCGGATAAATTCATCGCCGATCCGTTCTCGACCGAGCCGGGTACGCGGCTCTACCGGACCGGGGATCTGGCCCGCTGGCGGCCCGATGGAACGATCGAGTTCTTGGGCCGGATCGACCATCAGGTGAAGATCCGCGGCATGCGGGTGGAGCTGGGCGAGATCGAAGCTCAGCTGAACGACCAGGACGGCATCCGCGAATGCGTTGTCGTGGCCCGCCTGAATGGCGACGGCGATGTGAGCCTGATTGCCTATCTCGTGCCCGAGACTGTCCCCGATCCGGTTCTGGCCGAGGCGCTTGGCCTGCCGCTGTCGGATCTGACGGGGGCAGTGAAGGCCGAGGCGCTGGCGGCGGTCAACGCGCTTCCGGCCGAGAGCCTGTTTGACCTTGAGGGCCTCCGGGCCGGTCTGGGACGGATCTTACCGGATCACATGGTCCCTGCCGGTTATGTGGGTCTGACCCGCCTGCCAATGACCTCATCGGGTAAGATTGACCGTCAAGCGCTGCCCGACATTGAAGCCGCGGTGCAGCGGGCTGCCTATGTGGCGCCGCAAACCGAGATGGAGGTGGCGGTTGCAGAGGCCATTGCCGGGCTGCTCAATCTTGATCGTGTCGGTGTGCACGATGATTTCTTCGCGCTTGGCGGACACTCACTGCTTGCGGTCCGACTGATCGCCCGCCTGCAGCAAGCAACAGGCCGCGAGCTGCCGGTCAGAGCCGTCTTTGAACACCCGACAGTGCATGCTTTGGCTGCAGCCCTTGAAAGCACCGAAGCCGATTGGACGGTTGCACCTTTGGTGGTTGCCGACCGCTCCGAGCCTCTGCCGTTATCTTATCAGCAGGAGCGTTTGTGGTTTCTGGACCAACTCGATGATGCGGCCGGGTCGGCCTACCATATCGAGAGCGCGCTGGAGCTGACCGGGCCACTTGACATCGGGGCGCTTGGCGAGGCGCTGAGACGGGTTGTCGACCGCCACGAAGGTCTGCGGGCCACGTTTGCGAGCAGCGATGATGGCCGACCGGCCCAGGTGATTGCGCCGACCGCAGATGCGGCCGGCTTTGTTTTGACCGAGGAGGATGCCGCGGATCTTGATGAGGCGGCCCTGACGGCCCGGGTCTACGCCCTGTTGGCCCGTCCGTTCGATCTGGCAACGGGGCCGCTGTTCCGGGCACACCTTCTGGTGTGCGGGCCGCAGCGCTCCGTACTGGTTGTCGGTGGCCATCATGCTGTCCTGGATGGCTGGTCAGTGGGTCTGCTGCTCAGGGAGGTTGCCGCCCTTTACCGGGAGGCGGTGACCGGAGAGCCGGCAGACCTGCCGGATCTTGCCATTCAGTATGGCGACTATGCGGCCTGGCAGCGTTCGGTTCTGAGCGGCGAGCGTCTCGAGACCGAGATGGCATGGTGGCGCGAGGCACTTGCCGGCATCCCCGAAGCGATCAGCCTGCCGTTTGACCGTCCGCGTCCGAAGGTGATGGATTATCAGGGTGGCACGGTTCCAGTTCATATCCCGGCGGATGTGACGGCCGGCCTGAAAGCGTTTGCCGGCTCTCAGGGTGCGACCCTGTTCATGGTTCTGGACGCGGCCTTTGCGGCGTTCCTGCACCGGATTGGTGGGGACCGTGATATCGTGATCGGAACGGCGGTTGCGGGCCGTCCGCGCTCCGAGCTCGAACCTTTGGCCGGGTTCTTTGTCAACACCATCGCGCTGCGCCACGAGGTCGACGGGTCTGCGACGTTCCGCGATCACTTTGCCGCTACCAAAGAGGTGGTGTTGGAGGGCTTTGCGCACGAGACGGTTCCGTTTGAGACGGTTGTCGAGGCGGCCTCGCCGGTTCGCACCCTGAGCCATGCGCCTGTGGTTCAGGTCATGCTGACATTGCAGAACACACCGGATGCGGATGCGGCGCTGGCATTGCCGGATGTAACGGTGCACCCGCTCCCGTCCGATGCCGATGCGGCGAAGTTCGATCTGTCACTCGGCCTGACCGACCGCACCGAGGGGCTGGTGGGCAGCCTGTCCTATGCCCGTCAGCTGTTTGATGCCGAGACGGCGGAGCGGTTGGCGGCGATGTTTGTGCGGCTGTTGAGTGCTGCGGTCGCGGCGCCTGAGACTCCGGTCGTGGAGCTCCCCCTGCTGGATGACGCGGAGCGGCGTCAGGTTGTACATGCGTTCAATGAAACGGCGGCGGACTATCCCAGAGACAAAACCGTCATGGATCTGTTCGCCGAGCAGGTCGGCACGCACCCGCAAGCGGTTGCCGTGATCGATGGGGAACGCACCCTCACCTATGGCGCATTGGATTCGGCCTCGAACCGGCTTGCGCAACACCTGATCGACCAGGGGATCGGCCCTGAACACGTTGTCGGGGTGTGTCTTGAGCGCTCGACGGAACTGATCGTCACGCTGCTCGCCATCTGGAAGGCGGGCGGGGCCTACCTGCCCCTTGATCCTGAGCACCCTATGGAGCGCCTGGTCGTCATGCTCGAGGATGCCGGGGCTTCGGCCGTGATGACAACCACAGAGGTCGCCACCGAATTTGCCGTGCCGGAAGATCCGGAACCATGGCTCTTGATCGATGTCGGCAATGCGGAAGCACAGACCGAGACAGCGGTACAGTCGGATGCGCTTGTGACGGATGCTCATCGCATCGCTCGGCCTGGTCCTGACTGCCTCGCCTATGTCATCCACACCTCGGGCTCAACCGGTAAGCCGAAGGGTGTCGGTGTGGCCCACCGCGGCCTCCTCAACTACATTGAGGCGACGGCAGTAAACGCGTCGTTCGACGCGTCGGGAGCCATCCTGTCCCTGTGTCCGCTCTCTTTCGACGTCTCCATTCGCGAATTCTGTCTCGCCTTGGCAAAGGGCGGGAGATTGGTTCTTTCCGACTACAGGGAACTGGCCAGGCCGGGATATGTCGCTTCCTTGATCGAGCGCTACGGGGTCACCTTCATCGACACAACACCGGCTCTTTGGGAGATGATCCTTTCCGAAGGCTGGCGACCGCCGGCAAGCGTTTACTGCGTGTCGGGAGGCGACGTTCTGAGCCCGCTCCTCGCAGACGCGATACGAGAACACGGCGCGTTGCTGGTCAACGGCTACGGCCCGGCCGAAAACACGATCGGAACCACCTTTCAGATTGTCGAAGACGTACCCAACGTCCTTCTGATCGGGAGGCCGCTTTTCAATGTGCGGGTCTACGTTGTTGACAATCGTTTGTGCCCCCAGCCCATTGGTGTTGCCGGGGAACTCGTGACCGGTGGTCTTCAGGTTGCACGCGGTTATGTCGGGCGGCCGGGACTGACAGCTGAGAAGTTCGTCGCCGACCCGTTTTCCGGGGAATCGGGGGCGCGGCTTTACCGGACAGGGGATCTGGCCCGTTGGCGGGCCGACGGAACGATCGAGTTTCTGGGCCGGGTTGACCATCAGGTGAAGATCCGCGGCATGCGGGTGGAGCTGGGCGAGATCGAAGCCCAACTGAACGACCAGCAAGGTATCCGCGAAAGCGTTGTTGTGACGCGGCAGAATGGCGAAGGCGTCGCAGGCCTCGTTGCCTATCTTGTGCCCGAGTCTGTTCCCGATCCGGTTCTTGCCGAAGCGCTTGGCGTGCCGCTGCCGGAGCTAACAGAGGCAGTGCAGGCCGAAGCGCTGGCGGCAGTCACCGTGCTTCCGGCTGAGAGCCTGTTTGACCTCGAGGGCATCCGGTCCGCTCTGAGCCGGATTCTACCCGATCACATGGTGCCTGCCGGCTATGTCGGTCTGACCCGCCTACCGCTGACCGCATCGGGCAAGATTGACCGCAAAGCCCTTCCGGATGCCGAGGCCTCCGTTCAGCGGGCGAGCTTTGTGGCGCCGCAAACCACAATGGAGCGTGCGGTCGCCGATGCGATGACCGATCTGCTCAAACTTGATCGGGTCGGTCTCCATGACAACTTCTTTGATCTTGGCGGCCATTCCTTGCTGGCGGTTCGGCTGGTCGCCAACCTTCACAGGGCAACGGGTCGACAGCTGCCGGTGCGCAGTGTGTTCGAAGCGCCAACCGTAGACGGTTTGGCTAGGGCGCTTGATGAACGTGAAGAGAAGAGTGCCGAGTCGATCCCGGTTACCGACCGCTCGGAACCCTTGCCGCTCTCCTATCAGCAAGAGCGTTTGTGGTTTTTGGACCAGTTGGAGGGCCGGAGTTCAACGTACAATATCGTCGGCGCGATCCGTTTGACGGGAATTCTCGATAAGGACGCGATGGCCACGGCTCTGCGGGATCTGGTGTCGCGCCATGAGAGTTTGCGCATGCGGTTCGAGAACCATGCGGGCACTCCTGTCCAAATCGTCGAAGCACCCGACCTTTTTCATCTTGAAGAGGAGGATCAACTCGGTCTTTCCGGCGCGGCACTCAACGACCTGGTCAGTCGCGAGGTTCGCCGGCCCTTTGATCTGCAGAATGGCCCCGTATTTCGGGCCAAATTGATCAAGACAGACGACAGTCAGTGGGTGCTGATCGTCGGTATGCATCATATCGTCTCCGACGGCTGGTCGATCGATGTGCTGGTGAACGATCTTTGTGGCGCCTATGCCGCCCGGCTCGAAGGCCAGCAGGCGTTCCCGGTCCCGTTGACAATCCAGTATGCCGATTATGCCGCCTGGCAGCGGCAGACTCTGACCGGCCAGAAGTTTGAAGAGCAACTGGCCTACTGGACACGGCAATTGGCCGGCCTGCCGGATTTGATCGAACTGCCTGCCGATAGACCTCGACCGCCGGTCAAGACATTCCGGGGAGACAGTCTCAGCTTTAATATTGATGAGGAGACCTCCATCGGCCTTCGCGCCTTGGCCAGGCGCGAGAATGTCACCATGTTCATGCTGCTCCAGGCGGCCTTTGCGGTTCTTGTTCACCGCTATAGCGGTGCCGATGACTTTTGTGTTGGCGCGCCTGTTTCAGGGCGGCGTGATTCCGAACTGCATTCGCTCGTCGGCTTCTTTGTCAACATGCTGCCGATCCGGCATCGGGTTGACGGCGGTATGCGTCTCAGCGAGGTCTTGGCCGCAACCCGACAAACCTGCCTTGAGGCCTTCGATCATCAGGACATCCCCGCCGAGCACGTCCTGTCGGCCTTGCGCTGGCTGACGCGTTCGGTCGCCTATACGCCGCTGATTCAGATCGGCTTCGCGTTCAACCAGCAAAGCCCGTCGGACACGAACCTGCTGCGCGGACTTGACGCAGAATGGCTCCGGTCGAGCACGCAGAGCAGCAAAACGGACTTGACGCTGGCCGTCATCGACGGTGAGCACGCTTTGACCGGCGCCCTTGAGTATTCAACGGATCTGTTCAGCAAGCCGCGGATGGAAGCGCTTGCCGCCGATTATTGCAGAGTATTGCGGGCTTTCATCAAGCAATTCGGAGCCCGTGTTGATCAGGTAGACCTCCAATCCTTCCGAGCGGCGAGTGCCAATCCTGTTGGTGCGTATTACGGGCTCACCGAATCTCAGAAGTTAATGTGGCTGTTGCAAGAACGCATTGTCGACAAGAGCCAGATGATTATTGCCGGATATGTCGACATAACGGGTCCGCTCGATGCGAATCTGTTGAAGAAAGCGACGGATTTGGAGGCTCAGAGAGTGCGGTCAGTGCACGTTGAACTCGAGCAGCTGGATTTGCTGTTGGCCCAGAGGTTTCTGCCGACAACTCCCGACACGCCCTCCATTGTTGACGTCAGTGACTGCGAAAAGCCACAGCGCTCCGCCCTTCAGACCATCGCAGAAAACATCGCCGATATGGGTGAGACCCGAAATCGTGATCTCTTCCGGTTGTTTATCATCAAACTTGGGCCCGAGCGGCATTGGCAAGTTGCTCTGTTCAATCACATTGTTTTTGACGGTTGGAGTTCGCTGACATCTGTTGTGAATACGGCGCGCTTGTATGATGCTCTCTTGGAGCGCAAGCCGATCAAAAGCCGGAGCGGCAGCTTTCTCGAAGCGCTTACCGAGGAACATACCTATCTTTCCAGTTCTCAATATGGGATCGATCAGGATTACTGGCGCCATCATTTGGAGGATTTGCCAGGTCCGATCATCAGCGATCTTTCCGATCGCTATGATCGGGATCGCATCGAAACCACCAAAGTTCGGTCGCGAACATGGACACGCTCGTTCGTCACGAGTTTAAAGGCGCGCGCCAAGGATCTGGGAATTTCCTTTCCCAATCTGATCATGACCGCAACGGCGATTACGATTGCCCAGATCACAGGGCGGGACGACTTCTGCCTGAGTCTTATCCGGTTGAACCGGGGCCCTTCCACCCTCCATACGCCGGGCATGATGATCAATTTTGTGCCAATTCGATGCCGTATCGATCAGAAACTCGACATCGCTCAAGCCGTCAAAGACCTGAAGGTGACGGTTCAACTGGCTACACGGCATGGGCGCTATCCGACCGTCCATCTGCTTCGTGATCTCAGACGCAACCGTCAGGATGCTGACCGCCTGCTCGATGTCGGCATCAACGTGCTCCAGACCAAGCGCCCGATGCAGTTCGGTGAAGCCAAAGGAGCATATCATTGGCGCAACCTTGGGCCTGAGATGGGCCTCGATTTGGTCGTTCTGGATACCGATCCCGATCGGGATGCTTCCTTTGAGTGTCGTTTCAGCGCCGGTTGGTTCAGCGAACAGGCGGCCGATCGCATCATGGACCGGGTGGAGCGTGTGCTGCACTCATTTGTCGATCGTCCCGATCTTCGCATTCGCGACCTGCCGCTTATGGATAAGGCCGAGCGCCGGCGGGTTATCGAGAGCTTCAACGCCACGGCCATGGATTATCCGAAAGACCAGACAGTTGTTGACCTCTTCGCACAACAGGTAGAGGCCAATCCGGAGGCCATTGCCGTTGTCGACGGTGATCGCGAACTGACCTACGGCGAACTGGATCAGGCGTCAAACCGCTTGGCACGCCCATTGATCGATCTGTGCGTCAGCGCTGAGCGCGCGGTCGGCGTCTGCCTAAACCGTTCGGCCGACTTGATTATCTCGATGCTCGGCATTTTCAAAGCAGGCGGCGCCTATCTTCCGCTCGATCCTGAGCTGCCCAGCGAACGTCTCGATTTCATGATCGAAGATGCCGGGGCGCAGCTCGTTATCACGAAGGGCGGCTTCCTGGACAAATTGACAAACGGCGATGACAGAAAGTCAAAAGAGCCGGCAATGCCTCTGTTTGTTCTGGATGACGAACGGACCCAGGCAGCGATAGCGGCGTGTTCGGCGGATGCTTTGCCTGACCATTGCATGCAGCACGAGATGCGCAGCCTGGCCTATGTGCTTTATACGTCCGGTTCGACCGGCCTGCCGAAAGGTGTGATGGTCGGTCACCAGAGTCTGGCCAATCTCGCGCACGCCCAGATCGAAGACTTTGGCCTGACCAGCGAAAGCCGGGTCGCTCAGTTCGCTGCAATTGGTTTTGATGTCTCCATCGGCGAGATTGCAATGACGTTGGCTGCCGGAGCGTCGCTTTACTGCGTGCCGGCCGACGTATCCCGTGATCCGAGATCGCTCACCACCTTTGTCAAGTCAAACGCCATCACACAGCTTGAGTGTCCCGCAAGCTTTGGACCTTTGTTGCAGATTGACGGTACCGACCTGTCCGGTCTGGTTCTGAGTGGTGAAGCTCTGACATTGCGGCCCGAAGACCAATTCTGCCGGATCGCAGCGGATCACGATATTCGGCTCATCAATTCGTACGGACCGACCGAAGGGACAATCTCCGCAACCGGCCAGGCCATCATCGAGGCTGACCCCAGTGCTCCCGTGCCGATAGGCTCACCCATGGCGAACACACGGATCTACGTTGTTGAGCCGGTAACGCTCGAACCCCAGCCGATTGGTGTTGCGGGTGAGTTGTTGATTGGCGGTGTTCAGGTGGCACGGGGCTATGTGAAGCGGCCTGGTCTGACGGCGGAGAAGTTCATAGCCGATCCATTCTCCCGTGATCCGGGGGTGCGCCTGTACCGAACCGGGGATCTGGCGCGCTGGCGGGACGATGGAACGATTGAGTTTTTGGGCCGGATCGATCATCAGGTGAAGATCCGGGGCATGCGGGTGGAGCCCGGCGAGATCGAGGCCCAGCTCAATAATCTGGCGGGCATCCGCGAGAGCGTTGTGACGACCTGCGCGGACGGTGAACGGGACGTTCGTCTTATCGCCTATCTGGTCGCCGATGCGGTTCCCGGTCCGGTTCTGGCCGAAGCGCTTGGGGTGCCGTTGTCGGATCTGACAGCCGATGTTAAGGCCGAGGCGCTGGCAGCGGTCCACGCGCTTCCGGCTGAGAGCCTGTTTGACCTGGAGAGCATCCGGTCCGGTCTGAAGCGCATCCTTCCCGATCACATGGTGCCGGCCGGCTATGTGGGTCTGACCCGCCTGCCGCTGACACCATCGGGCAAGATTGATCGCAAAGCGCTGCCTGATGTTGAGGGTTCGGTACAGCGGGCGAACTATGTGACTCCGGGCACGCAGCTGGAACAGACGGTGGCGGAAGCGATGGCCGAGCTTCTCAATATCGAGCGGGTCGGGCTTTACGACAATTTCTTCGATCTCGGCGGCCATTCTCTGTTGGCCGTACGGCTGGTGACCCGCCTTCAGCAGGCAACGGGCCGTGAACTGCCCGTCAGGGCGGTGTTCGAGACGCCAACTGTCGAGGGTTTGGCCCGGGCGCTGGATGATCCATCAGTATTTTCAGAAACCGTATCGATTCATACTTTGCCAACCAACGGTACGCTGGACTCACCGGCGGCAACACTCATCGGCATACCGTCAGCGACAGCGTTGCCTGGCGAGTTTGCCGATCTTGCCATGGCGTTTGGAGAGAGTGTTGAATTTAAAGCGCTGATGCCAAAACGAACTCTTGGGGATGGGCGGCTGAAGGAGGGTCTTGCGGCTCTGATTGACGCGTATGTCGAAGCGATCCTGGACGCAGATCTTCATCCCGACGTTCTGGTAGGCTACTCGCTGGGTGGTTACATTGCCCCGGAAATTGCCCGGCGCCTGAGCGATGAAGGCCGATCCATCGACGCGATTGTTGTCGTTGATGCCGATGTTGGTAGCAGCCAACAAAGCGTCGCCGGTGACTTCGATGCATTCTGCAGGATGATATGCGGAGCAGCCGATATCTCGATTGAGCCGACCGAGGACCCGCTGAGCGCCTCTGTTCTTGGGCGACTTTCAAAGAGCGAGGCGGCACGCAGCCTCCTCGGCGATGATCACCTGCCGGAGACTGTTGAAGAGCTTCGAGCCGGATTGCGGTGGCTGTATGAAGCAAGAACTGCTCTGTCTAACTATGAACCGGTCGAGTTCAGCGGAGAGCTTTTGGTCGTGAGTTCTGGGCTCGGCGATGGCGATCGAGACAGCACGCTTGGGTGGGCCAACTACGCCAAATCGGTATCGACGCTGCGTATTCAGTCCAACCATTACACGATTCTGCAGCATCCCGATGTCAGTAAAATCGCAAGACTGACGAATGGCCTCATGCGGTCAAATCAAGTTCAAGACGCCAAACCGCACAAAGAGACCGTAGAGGCTTACGTGAAATAGGGTTCGATAATGGCAACTGTGCACCGTATTGATAGCGCAAGCGGTTCTTCCGTGGAGGTGCCGGAGGACATTGATCTCGATGTTGTGGACCGCGGGGAGCCGGAACCCGCGTGCCTTCTCATCCACGGATTCGGGGACAATGCCGCGGTCTGGTTTGATTTTGCGAACAGAATGAAGACCGGACGTCGAATTGTCATGCCCGACCTGAGGGGGCATGGCGGGTCGGATTGGAGTGCAACGGGCAGTTACCGCACCGCGGATCACCTCCGCGACATCTCGCGATTGGCGGACCGGCTTGCGCTGAAAAACATCGATCTCATCGGCCATTCCCTTGGGGCGGAGATCGGCACCTATTTCGCACGGCAGAACCCGAAGAAGGTCAGGCGACTGGTTCTGGTCGATTTCGGACCGGAAGTCATATCGGAGACCAGAGATAAAATCCGAGATGATTTTGCCAATGACCCACGGTCTTTTGCGAACATCGATGCGTATGTGCGTTGGTTGTCTGCCAGGCGCCCACTTGCAGATTTGACTCTGCTGAAGAATTTGGCCCATAGAGGCATTCGCTCTGCGCCCGACGGGTCCGTGGAACTGGTCAGTGATCCTGCAATGGGATCCTCCCAGCACAGTCCACGAGCGACAGTCCAGAACGGCAGATCCATTGATCCCGAGCTTCGCCAAGCGGCATCGGAGATTAACGTGCCGGTTCTCGTGGTAAGGGGGAGTGGATCTTCCGTGCTGCCTGCCGATGCGGCCGAACGGTTTGCGAGATTTGGTTTGAAAAACGGGATGTTGAAGAATATCCAAGTGGCGGGTCACAACGTCATGCTTGATGCTCCCGAGCAGTTCTTTCAGGCTGTGGCGCTTTTCCTCAATGGGGATTAACGGCTCAATCGGAGGTCTTGTCGTGGAAGTTACTCAAAGAGCAATCGCAGAAAAACGGAGTTAACTGATGGATGATGAACGCATTGAGTATCAAGTCCTGGTCAACCACGAGGAACAATACTCTCTTTGGCCGACCTTCAAAGACATACCAAACGGATGGCGGCAAGTAGGTCCGATCGGCACAAAACAGGAGTGCTTGGCCTATGTTGAGGAGGTTTGGACCGATATCACGCCTTTGAGCGTGCGCAAGCAACTCGAAGAAGCAAGAGGCCGCAAAGAGCAGGATCGAAAGTCGCATTGACTGCATTGCGGACATAGCGCCGACCAGCCGTTTGCCTCCGCGTTTATAGTCATTTTCGAACAATTGACGCAGGCGTGATATTTGGCCGTAAGCTTGCAGCATGGTGAGTGCGACGCGAAAAGGGGGGCGAATGCTTGGCTGACCATGCAAGAGTTCTAGTCACGGGAGGACGGGTCCCAAGTTCGGTTGGCCTCGTGCAAGCACTCGGCGATTACGGCGCGCGTGTCGACGTTGCGGATACCTACAAATTTGCCGCAGCGCTTCACTCTTCATCGGTTTCTGCAGCACATACGGTGCCTTCCCCCGCGCTCGATACATCTGCGTTCATCGATGCCATCGCCGACATCGTCCGTGAGCGCTCCATCGACCTGGTCATCCCCTCCTTTGAAGAAGGCTTCTATCTCGCGCGCTATCGCCATCGAATTCCAGTACCGGTCTTCGCCCCGGGTTTTCGAGCCATTGATACACTCCACAACAAGGCTTCCTTCATCGACCTGTGTGCAGATCTTGAGCTTCCCACACCGGCGTCCGTCGCGGTCACATCGCGCGCCGACCTCGCGAACGCGATCGGCCGGTTTGACCACTATCATGCACGGCCAGCCTTCTCGCGCGGTGGCGCGTACTGCCTCACCAATCACGGACCGCGCGCCGGTGAAATGAGTATCGACGAATGTGAGCCGACGCGGGAGCATCCTTGGATTGTCCAGGAATTCGTCGAGGGCAATGACGCCAGTACGTTTAGCATCGTGCAGGATGGGAAAGTGTTGGTGCACGGTGTGTACGCGCCATTAATCGAAGCGACGGGCGGGTTCTCGGTGCGCTTCAGTTCGATTGACGACTTTGGCACATTGCCGGTCGCGATGAAGGTGGCGCAGCATTTTAACTATACCGGCTTCCTTTGCTTCGACTGTCGCAGGACGGCCGACGGCTTTGTGATACTCGAGTGTGATCCGCGGCTCGATGCCGGCGTGTTCGTCACTCCATCGGAGTGGATCGGCGCAGCTATTCTGGACCGGCCCGACGCCGTTTGGGCGGTCGAGGCAGGTATGAAGCGCCAATATGATGCCATTCTGCTGTCCAGGGGAGAGATCCAAATCCCTTTGCGTGAGCGCATACGCTTGTTGCTGACGGAGCCAGATGCTCTAATCGCTCATCACGATCTGCTGCCGGCGATCCTCTTCTACACCGGGCACCGCCACTGGTCTGCCCTCGCCGAACGCGAACATCTGGGCTATGGCGCAGCTTTTGTCGAGGATTTGTCCTGGGATGGTTCGCCTATGCCGCAAGACCCGGAATGACATGCATCAGCTGCGCAGGCAACCCGTCGACCCCCGTTGCTCCAACTGTTCAATCGGAGGCTTTGTCGTGGAAGATACTCCGGCCTACTGTGACCTAAGGGTATGGTCAGAGGGACCTGCTTGACAAGATCGATGTAATGCCCTTGCCTTCTACAAGGGTGTAAAGGCGAAGTCGCAGGGCCAATTGGGACATTCGAGCATAATGCTTGCGTGTGAAACTCCAGCCACGGGAGCCATGACCTATTTTGACGTCTGGTGAGAGAATGGATACGAAAACCACCGAAATGCCGACCAAGCACCAACGCAAGCGAGAGGACATTCTCGAGGGTGCGCTGAAACACATCTCGCGGCACGGACTTGAGAAGACAGGGCTCAAAGAGATCGCCGCTCATCTCGGGATGACTCATCCGGCACTCTACTACTACTTCAAGTCAAAAGACGAGCTGGTTTTTCAGGCGGTACGCCGGGCGATGAAGGGCTTGATCAACGATCTGGAGGCGAGCCAGGTCGGCTTGACCGACAATCCGGAAGTGCGGCTTTTGACCCTTTGCATCGCGCATATGGAGCACGAATTGGTGCGCGGCCAGGAGGTTTCGTTTGTCAACGCCTTCATATACGGTCCGCTGCGCAATGTTTCCGCACACAGCGAAGACGATCTCCAGGAAATTCGCCAGATGCAGCGCCACGTGCTCGACCTTTACCGCGAGCCTATTTTGGATGGTCAAGCTCGCGGCGACTTCATCGAAGGCGATGCAACGCAGCTTGCTTTCGGTGTGCTCGGCTTGGTCTCCTACACGGTGTCCTGGTTTCGACCCGATGGCAAACTCAGCCTGGGCGCGGCAGCGCGCAACATGGCCGCTCAGGCGCTACGCTCCGTAAAAGCGGAGTTCGGTAAGCGACAAAAAAATTGACAGGCTAGTAAAATTATTCATGATGACGCTCGATCATTCTGGTAGCAATGACTTACGAGAGAGCGGCTCAGTGACAGATACACCTAGCGGTTTCGACTTTTCCGATTTCGGCGGATTGCAGCAGTTTATCGGAAAGGAGTTGGGCGTCTCGAGGTGGTTTGAGATTCCACAGGAAGACATCGATGCATTCGGAATTCTGACGAAGGACCGCGACGCAATGCATATGGATCCCGACTGGGCCACTCAGAACAGCCCGTTTGGCGGTACCATAGCCTATGGATTTCAGACATTGTCCATGATGACCGCGATGGTGAACGATATCATGCCGCGCGGCTCCAGCGAGGCCTACAAGATCAATTACGGTTTCGACCGTATCCGCCTGATGTCACCGGTGCGCGCGGGCAGGCGAATCCGTGGTTCAGCCAAACTGAAATCCTTGCGCCGCCGGGATGATGACAGCCACATCCTGACGGTCGTCTTTACCGTGGAAATCGAAGGCGAACAGCGCCCCGCAGCCGTCTGTGACTGGCTGTTCGTGGTCGGCAATGATGTTGAGGCGGCGCGTCGCCCGGACATGTCGCCGCAGACCGCTTGACGCCTCCGCATGGTGAGCGGCCTTATCGGATACACCGACCAAATCTCGGTTCGTGCCGGGGGACGGATTGCTCTTAAGTTGTCGTCGTCGACGGCAAATGATTGCGCCTTGAGGGTGTTTCGAGTGGTCGGTGCACGGTGGAGCGAAGGAGGCGTGACACCCGATCTTCTGGAAGTGCCTCACGAAGCGACAACCCGCCGTCATGCCTGCCAGCACCAGCCCATCCCGGTCGGCTCGTATGGTAAGGCGCCGGCGCCGCCTTTTCCGACAGGAAAATCCTTCAGTTTCGGTCTTTGGGTACAGAGCACGACGAAAACACCGCGGCGTGCCACCATCATGTCGCTACAGGGCAGTGGCCTGGACCTGACACTGGGTCTAAATGACAGCGGGCATCCAACCCTTTCGCAGAACGGAATGGACCGGGTTGTCAGCAACAATCCCGTTCGACGCGGCGCGTGGGTGGTTCTAAGCTGCGAAGTTGCCGGTGCGAATGTCACGCTGCGGGTCTGCCAACCAGACGGCGAAACGCAGGAGCATCCCGGACGAATTGTACCGGTCGATGATGCCGACCAGGTGCGTTTCGCCGCTCGGGCAAGCGCTGGGTGGCCCGAGGAATTCTTCGACGGACGCCTGGCGGATCCCTTGATCGCGCTGGTGGACGGGCAAAGCCTCGACCAATCGCTCCTGGCCGGGCCAGCGGCGATCGCAAAGCTGGGATCTCTGCGGCTGGCGGCCTGGGATTTTTCACGTGCGATGAGCCCGCAAGCGATCATCGACACTGGCCCGGCGCGATGCGATGGAACGCTTGTCAACAGGCCCGCGCGTGCGGTTACAGGACCTTTCTGGGATGGCACAGCGTTCGACTGGCGGCACGCCCCGCACCACTATGGGGCCATTCACTTTCATGCCGATGACCTCGATGATTGCAGATGGAGTGACACCATCTGCCTCGACATCCCCACCGATTATAAACCGGGGGTCTACGCTGCTGAGATCTTGAACGGTGACGGGCGCGACCTGATCCCTTTCTTGGTTCGTTGCGCTACGGGGGGTGAAGGACCACGCCTTGCGATTTTGCTACCGACCTTCACCTATCTTAGCTATGGCAATGCAAACGGTGCGATGCGCGGCCCGGACTTTGGCGCCGGTCCATATCGGGACGAAGAGACTCTGGCCGCGATACCTGCGCTCGGCAAGTCACAATACGACCTGCATGACGACCGCTCGCCAGTCATGTTCTCGTCACCGCGCCGGCCCCTTCTGACCTTGCGTTTCGGAGTCCGCCCCTGGGGCCTGCCGGTCGACGCAGCACTGCTTGGATTTCTCAACAAGTTAGGACTTGAATACGACGTCCTGGCCGACGCCGATTTGCACAATGAAGGTTATCGCGCTCTGTATCGCTACGGCTGTCTGATAACTGGCAATCACCCTGAATACTACAGTAGCGAGATGCTCGATGCACTGGAAGCGTTCACGCATCGCGGAGGCCGGCTGATGTATCTGGGCGGCAACGGATTTTACTGGCGCGTTTCGGTTTGTCCCGATGTTGGCACCATCGAAGTGCGCCGGGCCGAGGATGGGACGCGTGCGTGGATCGCTCCGCCCGGCGAAGCGCATCACGCTATGGATGGCGGCTATGGCGGGCTTTGGCGCCGGCTGGGGCGTGCGCCGAACAGGCTGGTCGATGTCGGTTTTGCCGCACAGGGCGATTTCGAGCGGTCCGGATACTATGAGGTGAACGATCGGGCGCGCAGCGGTCCGGCAGGATTTGTCCTGCATGGCGTCGCGCACGAGCGGATCGGCGATTTCGGCTGGCTGGGAGGTGGTGCCGCCGGGCAGGAGATCGACCGCGCCGACCACGCTCTTGGCACGTCGGAAGACACCATCGTTATTGCGACGTCCACAGGGCACGGCCAGGCAATGATGCGGACGATCGAAGAAATGCTGTCCAACGTCCCGCCATTCAGTGATCCCAAGGCGCGCTCGGATATCACCTTCAGGGCTGTGTCCGGAGGCGGCGCGATCTTTTCCGTGGGTTCGATGACATGGATCGCGGCGCTGGATCACAATGGATACGACAATGATGTGGCAAGGATTACCGGCAATGTGATCCGCCGGTTTCTTGATCCGTCCGGCTTCGAGGGGCAGGCCGATGGCTAATACGATGGACATGTTTGTCACCCGGTATGCCGAACAGACGCCGGAAGCGTTGGCCGCAATTGACGGGGCTGACCGCTGGACCTTCCGAGAGCTCGACAGCAAAGTTACGGAACTGGCGCATTGGCTGGTCATGCAGGGCGTTGCACCCGGTGACAGAGTTGCGATCACCGCGTCCCCCGGCCTGATCTACTACACGACACTGTTGGCCATCTCTCGCATCGCGGCAATCTATGTCGGCATTAATCCGCGCTATACCGTTGCCGAAGCCGCTCATATCATTGGCCTGACCGATCCGAAGCTGGTGCTGGTCGACACGCGTGCCGGCGATGGGTTGGAAGCGATGATCGGGCAGGCAGCACCGGATCTGCCGTGCCACGCCATTCGAAACCCGAAGGACGTTCCGGGGGCAGAACCGCGTGGCAGCCTTCCTTTCGCCTCGGCGAACGATGTGGCGGTCATTGTGTTCACCTCCGGCTCGACCGGTCGGCCGAAGGGAGCCGCCCTGCACCATGGCGGTCTGATCTCGGCGGCGCGGGCCCAATCGAACCTCTCCGATAGATGGCCTGACGGTAAACAGCCGCGCTATCTGTCCAACCTGCCCGTCAATCACGTAGGCGGCATCATGAACCTGACGCTCGCCTCCCTGGTTGCGGGGGGTGCGCTGGTGTTCCAGGCAAAGTTTGACGCTGGCGAAACACTGCGGCTACTGGAAAGCGAGAAGGTGACAAGCTGGTTGCAAGTCCCGGCGATGTTTACGCTTTGCGTGCAGCACCCGTCCTTTGTCGGCCGGCGTTTCCCGCATTTGCGCACAATCGGCATCGGCGGCGGACCGGTGTCGGCCAAAACGTTGGCGGCTCTGCGTGCTCTGGAAGTCGACATATTTGTCGAATATGGGCAGACCGAAACCATGTCGTCGTTGACCTGGTCCGACAAGACAGACGAAGACGAGGTGTTGCTTACGACGGTGGGCCGCTTTGATCCGGGGATCGAAGCCCGTATCGCGGACGAGGCTGGACGGCCGGTCGCGCCGGGTGAGGTTGGTGAGGTGCAGGCGCGCGGAAACTGCGTTCTGCGCAGCTATTGGGGCGACCCTGAAGCCACCCGCGCGGCATTTACCGCAGATGGGTGGCTGCACACCGGCGATTTGGCGAAATTGCGCCCCGACGGCCGCGTCGTGTTGGTCGGACGGGCGCGTGAGATGATCAAGACAGGCGGCTACAACGTCTATCCACGCGAGATCGAGCGAGTATTGGAAACCCATCCGGCTGTCGCCGAGGTTGTGGTGTTCGGCGTGCCTGACACGGTCTATACCGAACGGGTTGAAGCGGCGATCGAGCTTGCACCGGATGCAGGGGCGCCGCCGCGGGATGATCTGGAGCAGCTTTGCCGGCAAACATTGGCTGGCTACAAACTGCCGCGCCGATTCCACTTCGAACGCATGCTGCCCCGCCTGCCCAACGGCAAAATTGACCGCGCAGGCGTCAGCGCCGCATTTGCATAAGTCGCGGCATGCCCACCCCTGTCCGCATCGACCCGCGCAGCGTATTTCGTGAGCGCCTGGCATTCTCGCGCGCAGTAGACGTCAACGGGATTGTGCACATTTCGGCGACCGGCCCCACCGATTCAGAAGGTCGGCTCGTTGCCGATGATGCCCACACACAGACGCGGGATGTGTTTCGTCAGATCGCGGAGGCGCTCGACGAGCTCGGTTTGGGCCTGTCCGACGTCACGCGCATTCGCATTTACCTGAAGGATTTTGCCGATCTCGATGAGATCCTGCGTGCGCAATTTCCGCTTTTTGATGCGACGCCACCAGCTTGCTCGGTTCTTTGCGTTGCCGCTTTTCACGTCGAAGGTATGCGGGTCTATATCGAGGCGGACGCGGTGAAATCTTGAGCAAGATGCGTGCGCAACAGGTCAGTGACCGCTTCGGGTGCTTCGACATTGGGTTGATGGCCGATACCCGGCATGACATGCAGCTTGGCGCCGGGTATGCCATCTGCAATGATCCGGGCCTTGTCCGGCCCATTGGCCCCGTCTTCCTCTCCGACAAATACGGTGGTGGGGCATTGCACATGGGAAAGCATGTGGCGAATGTCGATCCGGCGCAGGATCGCCGCTGAAGCGCGCTGCACTGCCGGACCGTCATTTTCAACAATCAGCTGCTTTTCCAATTCGAAGGCGCCGGCGAAGGCCGGATCGGTACGAAAACGCTTCCCGTAAAGGATTGGTGTGACGCGGTCGAGGATACTTGCAGGGTCACGCGCGTAGTCCGCCAGCAGGGCTTCGTATTTGACAACCTTTTCGATTGGTTCGGACTCTGCCGACGCGCCGCCGACGGCCAGGGAGAGGACGCGGCCCGGATGCTGGGCGGCATTTCGGATGCCGGTCACGCCGCCGACCGACATGCCGACCCAGTGAAATGCCTCAAGTGAAAGCGCGTCGGCCAACTCCATCACGTCGCGCGCCATGTTGTCGACATCGTACCCGCCAAGCGGTTTGGCGCTTCGACCCATACCGCGCCAGTCCAAGGTTATACAGCGATAGCTCTGTGAAAGCGCATCAATCTGGGTGCGGTACATCTCGCCCGAAAAGAACAATGCGTGAGTGAAAATCACCGGCGGACCGGAGCCGCCCGTATCCTCGACCCAAAGCTCGGTTCCATTGATCGGCATCAGCGGCATGGCTCTCTCCTCCCTCGCCCATTGCGTTGCGAATGATAGATGCACTTAACAAAAAAATTTGACAAATGGGTAAAATAATCTCCATCATGCGCACAACAACACCAAAGGAAGGGAGTGTCATGAAGATCATTGGACTGACAGCCGCGTTCGCGATGATGGCCGGAACGGCCATGGCGCAAACGCCCGAAACGGAATTCAATGTCGTGGGAACCTGGTCATCCGGCGCCATGTTCAAGGAACATGAGGCACCGATGTTCGAATCCATTCTGCCTGAAATGACCGGCGACAGGATGACGGGCAAGGTTACGGCGATGACCGACCTGGGCCTCAAGGGTTTCGAAACGGTCAAGCTGTTGCAGACAAACGTCTATGACGCGGGTTTCATGGCCCTGGCCTACATTGCCTCCGGCAACCCGGTCTTCGAAGGAATTGATCTTGCGCTGGCACCGTCGGGAACCGCACAGGCGCGCGAACTGGTTGAGAAGATGGATCCGGTCATCGCAGAGGCTATGGAGCGGATCTACGGCGTTAAGTACCTGATCAGCTATCCCTTCCCGGCACAGGTTCTGGTTTGCACGGAGCCATTCGAGACACTGTCCGATCTGGAGGGACGCAAAATCCGCGTTTACTCCACGACGCTCGGCGATCTGGCTGAAGGGTTGGGCGGGGTATCGGTATCGATCCCGTTGTCGGAAGTGCCGACAGCGCTGCAACGTGGTGTCATTGATTGCGGCATTTCGAGCGGTGTCAGCATGTACACCGCGAAATGGCAAGACGTGGTGAACTACCTTTACGAGACACCGGTTTCTGCCGGTATCGCGGGCGTCGGCATGAACACGGAGAAATGGGAAAGCCTTGGTGCGGAAGGACAGGCCAAGATGATGGAAGTGGCCCAAGCTTTTGCCGACAAAGCCTGGGCAGCCCTGCGCGAGAGCGAGTTGCAAGGCATTGCCTGCCTTACCGGTGAGATCCTGGAAGGGGGCGAACCTTGCCGCTATGGCGAGCCTGCGAACATGACGCTCGTGCGTGACAGCGATGTCAACACACAGATCCGCGAGCAAGTGCTGCGTGACTACGTTCTCAAACGTTTCGCCACGCGTTGCGGCGAGGAATGCACGGCGCAATGGAACCAGACAGCCGGTGCCGTGATCGGAATTGAGGCCAACCCTTGAGCAACTCCCAAGGCTCCGAGGGGCGCGCGCCATTGGCCGCGCCCCTTGGCAGATTTGCAGACCTTGTCGAAGCGACTTCGCGCTGGCTGGTCTGGTTGTCGGGGCTGGCTCTGATAACCATGGCCTTCCTCGTCACGACCGAAGCGATACTACGGAAGTTTGCGAATTTGTCGCTGGGCTCGATCGACGAAATCGTCATGTATGTTTTCGCGGCATCGGCGACGTGTTCCTTCGGCTTTGCGCTGTTCCAGCGCGCTCATATTCGCATCGAGGTCATCCGAGTGCTGTTTCCGGCGCCAATTCGGGTGATGTTGGATGTCATCGCCTGGGCAAGCTTCGCGGCGGTCTTTACCGTGCTGGCCATCTACGCGGTGGATCTGGCGACCGATGCATATCGCACGGGCGCACGATCGGTCACTGTTTTGCGTGTGCCTTTGGTTTGGCCTCAGGGCTTTTGGGCACTGGGCTTGGCATTCACGGCGCTTGCGGCGTTCGCGGTAGCGGCGCGTGCTTATGCTCGGCACAGCATGGCGCCACTGACGCCGGCGAACGAAGTCGACCTTGAACTCGCCGCAGACGATCAGCCAAAATGATCACCGTCACCATCTTACTGCTGCTTGGCATCCTTGCGCTTTCGGTTTCCGTAACCGCCGGTTTGGCACTGCTGGCCGCAATCCTTGCCACGCTCTATACACCGATCCCCCTGGAGCGGATGATCGGCGAGGTGGCATGGCAATCAATGGCCTCAGAAAAGCTGGTCGCAATTCCGTTCTTTATCCTGCTGGGCGAATTGTTGTTGCGTTCGGGCATCGCCGAACGGATGTATGCCGCCCTGGTGGAATGGTTGTCGTGGCTACCCGGCGGTACGATGCACGCCAACATTGGTGCCTGTTCCCTGTTCGCAGCGTCCTCGGGTTCGTCAGTCGCAACTGCCGCCACCATTGGCACAGTCTCGCTGCCCGAAATCGAAAAGCGCGGCTACAATGAACGCTTGTTTCTGGGGACGCTGGCTGCAGGCGGAACTCTGGGTATTCTCATCCCGCCTTCGGTGGCACTCATTCTGTACGGCGTTCTCACCGAAACCTCGATACCGCGTCTTTACCTGGCAGGGATGATTCCCGGCATCGTGCTCGCTCTTCTTTTTATGCTGTTCATCGCCGGATGTGTGATCTTCAGACCCTCGACCGGCGGCACCAAAATCGTGACGTCCTGGTCGCGCCGCATTCAGGTGCTGCCTGATCTCGCACCGCCACTTTTTATTTTTGCGGTGGTGGTTCTGACCATCTATGTCGGCATTGCGACGCCGACTGAAGCAGCTGCGTTCGGCGTCGTTGCGGCACTTGGTCTCGCGGCGGCAAGGGGTCGCCTCAGCGTGCCAATGCTCAAGGAAGCCATTGAAGGAACGATGCGAACAACCGCCATGGTTGTTGCGATTATCCTGACCGCGCTTCTGCTGAATTTCGTGTTGACCTTCCTGGGTATCTCGGAAGCCATCACCAACAGCGTGCTTGGTCTCGATTTGAACCCGGTGACCTTCATGCTCGTCCTGGTTCTCTTTTATCTGTTGCTGGGCTGTTTCATGGAAGGATTTTCCATCGTCCTGATTACGGTCCCGATCATCGTGCCGCTGGTCGTGGCGATGGGGTATGACCCGATCTGGTTCGGCATCATCCTGACGTTGCTCCTTGAAGCGGCGCTGATCACGCCCCCGATCGGAGTCAATCTCTACGTGGTCCAGGGTGTTCGCAAGGGCGGCAGCATCATGGATGTAATCGTCGGTGCAGCGCCATTCGTCGCGATCATATTCATCATGATCGTGTTGTTGATGGCTTTTCCGCAAATTGCAATGTGGTTGCCCGGCCTTGTCTTCGATGGCTAGGCCGAAGCAGCTTTTGAAGTCTTTTGGAGCAATGAAATGAAGCCGATTGGGTTTCTCGCGTATGAGGGGGTGGAGGAACTGGATCTCGTCGGTCCGTGGGAGATGGCGACCATGTGGCGTGACTATGCAGATGGTCCCGATTGCGCAGTGGTTGCGGCCGAAGCAGGTGTTGTGTCTTGCGCCAAGGGTCTGTCGCTCGTGGCGCATTACGGATTTGACGATGCACCCGAACTCTATGTTCTACTGGTTCCTGGGGGCTTCGCGGCTTTCGACGTTATGAAAGATGCGGCGACGATCGACTACGTCAAACGGGTCGCGGGTCGGGCAGACCATGTGATGTCGGTGTGCTCCGGATCCTTCATCCTGATGGCCGCGGGGCTGTTGGAGGGAAAGTGCGCCACCACACACTGGAAAGCCATTCCCAATCTGCGCGAGGCCGGCGTGGACGTCGTGGAAGAACGTTTCGTGCGTGACGGCAATATCTGGACTTCCGCAGGTGTCAGCGCCGGTATCGATCTGTTCCTGCATTTTCTCGCCGAAACCCAAGGTTCAGACGTGGCCGATGTGGTGCAACACAATGCCGAGTATTATCCCGATGGCACGCTTTACGGACAGTTGCACAAGGGCGAGACTATGCCCGGATACATGAAACGCCTGGAAAGGTGACCCAAAAGGCCGCGTACTGGGCGCGAGAATTCCAGCAACTGGGCAATTCGTTTCCGCGCATCTCCGTGGCGGAATTTGCCGAGGCACAATGCAAGCGTCACGGCGCCGCCATTGCCATCGAAGTCATCGAGACCGGCGAGAAGCTGAGCTATTGCGAGCTTTGGGCCCAAGTGCGGGCAGTTGCCGGCGCATTATTGAAGCGTGGAGTCAAAGCGGGCGACCGGGTTGCCATTCAGATGCAAAATGGCTGGAAGTATCCGGTGCTGTGGCTGGCGTTGGCGCGGATTGGCGCAGTGCATGTCCCGGTAAACACCCGTTATAGCCGTCAGGAGATCATTTATGTCCTCAACGATAGCGATCCGCGGCTGATGCTGGTGGCCGATGAATTGGCCTTGAAGGACCTTCCAAGCAATCTGGACGCGATCGTCGAATCCGAAAGCGATTTTTTTACCAGCCTCGGCGACGGGTCCGATTTGCCGCAACATCGCACGCGCCCCGACGATCTGCTCAATATTCAGTACACGTCGGGAACGACCGGCATGCCCAAGGGGTGCATGCTAACGCACGACTACTGGATGGTCCTTGCAAGGTCAGCGGCTGTCTGGGATGCCGAACCAGCGCGACGCATCCTTAGCGCCCAACCCTATTTCTACATGGATCCGCAATGGATCACACTGAAGGCGTTGTTGAATGGCGCAACAATGGTAATCGCACCGGGGCTTTCCGCACGTCGGTTCTTGGGCTGGCTGATCGATTACCATATCGACTGGTGCATGTTCCCGATTCTGATGGCACGCCAGCCGCAGACGGGCCGTGAAGGCAGCACCGTATTGAAGCAGGTGGCGACATTCGGCTGGGACAGGGAGACATGCCGCCGGTTTCACACCAGCTACGGCGTGACCGCTCGCGAGGGTTTTGGTATGACGGAAATCGGCCTTGGTACGGCAATGCCCGCCGACCTGGCGCACATGTACGACAGCGCCAGTACCGGTCTTGCCGGACCCTGTCGCGAAACCAGCGTGCGCCGGCAAGACGGCACCGAGGCCGAACACGGCGAGGAGGGAGAACTCTGGGTCCGTGGCCGATCGATCTTTCAGGGTTATTGGCGAAACCCTGAGGCCACCGCGGCGGCTTGTACCGGAGACGGATGGTTTCGAACCGGCGACATATTCATCAAGGATGCCGACGGCTTTCATTGGATGACGGGTCGAATCAAGGACATGATCCGTCGATCCTCTGAAAACATTGCCGCGCGCGAGGTGGAGGCGGCGCTTTGCACCCTGCCCGGAATCGTCGAAGCTGCGGCCATTGCGGAGCCCGATGAAAGGCGTGGCGAAGAGGTCCTGGCTGTGCTGCAACACTCAAGCGGTCTGCTGGAGGGCGAGGATGTGCCGGCCTTTGTATCCGATGCCATGGTTGCGCTTGCCGACATACTCGCGCCGTTCAAGAGGCCACGCTATTGGATATTCACCGAAGCCTATCCACGCACCGCCTCCAACAAAGTGATGAAACCGCAGCTACGTGAGGCGTTACAGGGCAAGCCGGCTTTTGATCATGTAGCCGGATACTGGACAACGCTGGACTGAAGCTGACCTTTCCCCTTCATCAGGGACAAGACGGACTGGTCATCGGCTCACAAACGCGTAGCCCTATTCTACAGCGCCCCGAGCCGGAATTTCAGCCCACCAACCAACCCCCATCGACCACAATCGTCTGCCCGGTGACATAGCGTGAGAGGCTGGAGGAAAGCCAAACATAGGCGCCGGCCAACTCGTCAACCGTCCCCATTCGCGCCAACGGGATGCGGGAAATCAGCCGCTCCCGCGGGTCCGATTGGCCTGCTGCAAGGCGCGTACGAACAAGCTCCTCCATCATCTCCGTCATGATCTGCCCCGGAGCAACTGCATTGACGAGTATTGAACGGGGAGCGAGATCTGCGGCCATTGCCTGCATCAGCCCAATCATTCCAAACTTACTGGCGGAGTAAGCCGAATTGCCGGCACCTGATCGAATACCGAACAGGGACGATGTGAATATGATCCGACCGTCTTCCCCCATGTGCCGGGCTGCCGCTTTCGCGGTAAGAAACGCGCCATGAAGATTGACACGAATGGTGTCCGAAAACGCCTCCTCGTCTGTTTCATCAATGGGAGCAAGATACAGAATTCCGGCATTCGGAACGACGACATCAGGCAACCAGCCATCGGCCTTGAGTTGTTGAAAGACTTTTTCTGTCTCATCGCCATCGGTGACGTCGAGCGCAATGCCTCGCGCGTTGTTAAAACTGCCCACGTCAGGCGCTTCAAGATCAGTCAGAATGACCCGCGCGCCGTAGTTCGACATGGCTTGTGCAACAGCCAAACCAATGCCGCGTGCGGCGCCGGTGATGAGAACTGTGCGTTCTGACAACAATTGCATAACGGGGTTCCCTTTCTCGCAGTGGTGTTGGTTTTTAGTGGTCTGGCTTTCTTAGTTTTTCTACAATCACGAACCATTTCCAAAGCTACGCTGCATCGGTCTCCATCTTGCCGCCGAACAACCACAACGAAAACAACGAAGCTGCCCAGGAAGCCATCGCTCTGCTGCGTGCCCTGGTTGAAGCCGAAAGCATCAATCCGCCCGGTAACACCGTTGAAGTTGCGGCTGTCGCAAGCACCTGGCTTACGCGAAACAGGCTGCCCTTCCGAAAGGTTGAGGCCAATTCCGAAAAACCCAATATTGTTGCGACTATCGAAAATGGTGCCGGGCCGCATGTCATCTTGAATGCCCATCTCGATACAGTACGACCTGGCGACATATCCGCTTGGACGAAACCGCCCCTGGAGCTGACGGAGACTGAGGGCCGTCTCTATGGCCTTGGCACCGGCAATATGAAGGCGGCTGCGGCAGCGTTGATGATCGCCTATGGCAGACTTGCAAATCGAGTGTTGGACTGGTCCGGGCGGATAACACTGACCCTCGTCGCGGATGAGTGTGTGTTCGGTGACGAAGGTACGGCATTCCTGCTTGGGACCGAGCCCGATCTGCGGGGAGACATGGTCATTTGCGGTGAGGGTCCGGGCGGCATGCAGGTTGCACCTGCGGAGAAAGGGCTGGCTTGGGTGCGTATCAACGCCAAGGGTCCGGTTGGGCAGGGCATGATGGTTGAACGCGGAAGTGCCGCGACAGCCCGACTGACGGACGTGCTCAGTCAGATCGATAAATGGAATGACAGGATTGTGCCCAGTCCTGTTCCGGTTCTCGACCATTCGGGCAATCGCCAGGGCATGCGGTTGACGGCGAATATCGGGCGCATCGGCGGAGGAGAATTCTTTTCGACTGCGGCAAGCTCTGCTTGGGCCGAAGTGGACTTCCGGCTTCCGCCGGGACTTTCGATTGCAGAAATTCGCTCGAAACTCGACGGCATTTGTTCTGCCGATCACCTGTCCTGGGACTGGATAAAGGGATGGGAGGCAAACTGGTCTCAGCCGGATGCGCCGGTCGTAGATGCCATTCGAAGTGCCGCAGCAGCAACCAGGGGCAAGCAACCGGCATATCTGACCCGGCTTCCTGCCTCCGATGCAAGCCGCTGGCGTCAACTCGGCGTTCCGGCGGTTTGCTTTGGTCCGCAACCCGAGCTCGCCTCCGGGGTTGATGATTACGTAAACCGGAGCGATTTCTTCGATTGCTGCGATATCTACAGCGAAGCGTTGCTTGATTTGCTTTGCCGTTGAGAACAAGACCTTCTCCATAGACTGCCTCTCCCGCTAGGACCAAGGCTACTCTTGCCCAACCGAGCCGTCGCCAGTCTGCCAACGCAAACGGCGTGCCGCTGCCGTATCCAGCGACTGCGGTTACACCGAAGCGCGAGCAGATCTTGCGACATGGTCTAGCCTTTCTCGTTGGCGAGACGACGCTCGATGTATTCAGAATATCGGGCGATCGGAAATATGATGATGAAGTAGACCAGCGCGATCGCGGTAAGGAACTCGAAATAACGGAAGGTCTGTGCGCCCAGCAGATAGGCTTTCAGCGCCAGATCCGCGACGCCGATTGTAGCGAGCAGAGTAGTCGCCTTGATCAACTCGGTCATGTAATTCATGAAAGGAGGTATGGCGAGCCGCGCCGCTTGCGGAATGATAATCCGCAACCATGTAGCCGATGGTGGCAGCGCCAGGGACCGGGCTGCCTGCCATTGACCAGCTGGCACGGAGTTCACACCGCCGCGAAAGATCTCACACAGGAATGCCGCGGCAACCAGCCCGAGTGCGACCGAGCCAGACCAGAAACCGGAGATCCTCGAATCCGTGATCACCGGAAGGCAGAAATACATCCAGAAGATCAACACCATCTCGGGAATGGCCCGAAACAACGTGACATAGACATAGGCTAGCCTGAAAAGAATACCCTCCCTACGCAAACGGCAGAGCGTCAGCAATATGCCCAATGGCAGGCCGATCGATAGAGACAGCAAAAACGCCGCCACTGTGATTTGCGCCCCTTGCCAAAGGGCATCGAGGTTAGACTGGACGATGTTGAAGTTCAGATCCATTTGCCCGGCCCTACAGTCATATTTATGCGGTGGCAGAAACGAACTTCTGGCGGTTTTCGTGGCGGCGCTCGGCCCAAGAGGCCAATGCAGTGAGTATCAGCCCAATTGCCAGATAGATCAGCGCCACGGTCGTGTATGTCTCGATTGGGCGAAAGACCACATTGTTAATCCGGGTTGCCACTTTCATGAGATCATTGATCGCGAGTATTCCCAATATTGCTGTCAACTTAAAAGTAGCCACCGCCACATTCGCGAGCGCGGGCAGCACCAACGGCCAGACCTGCGGTAGTATGATCTTTGTGAAGATATTGCGCTCCGTCATTCCAAGCGCGCGGCCCGCTTCCCATTGACCAGGCGAAATCGATGCGATGCCGGCGCGTAGAATCTCCGACACGTAGGCAGAGACGTGCAGCGTAAGCGCCAGGATCGCGGAATAGGTGGCTGACATGATGAGCCCGGTAAAGGCGGGCAAAGCAAACTGGATCCAGACTGCTTGCACCAGAAGCGGCGTGAAACGAAGCACGTCCACGAAGGCCATGATTGGCCAGGCGATCAGCTTACCTCCTTTCAAACGGCCCAAAGCCAGAATTGTACCGACCGGAAGCGCCAGAAAGAAACCCAGCGCAAACAACCATAACGTTTGTACTGTGGCCCAGGCGAGCGTACCGCGAAATCTCCAAAGCACCGAAAAATCAAGGCCGTTGATCAATTCAATCATTTCGCTCTTGGCCCTGTGCAACAACGGAAATCGCAAACATCAAGCCCGCTCGCCGGTGAGCGGGCAGCCGGCCAGCGCCTGGCATCGCAGGTGCTGGCCGGCTGGGGCCTACTGCTCAGCCATCTTGTCGAACCAGGCATCTCGCCCCGACGCGATTACGCCGTTAGCGACCCTGTCCTGAATGAAGACATTGAGAAAATTCAACATATCGGTGTCGCCATGACGTAATGCGTAGGACAAAGATACCGGTTTGAGCAGTGCATCTTCTCCGTTCAGCAGCCTCGCGTTGTTCAAGGCTTGCGGGTTTTGGGCGGATAGAATGCGGAAGAAACCGGGATCAATAAAAACGGCGTCTGCCTGACCGGCTAGCACGGCAAGCGGCGGCGCACTTGCCTGATCGGTTGCCAGTGCTTCGGTCTTCGATTGCGGGAACATCTCGCCGGGATACTTAGCCTCAACTGTCCCAGCTTGGCCGACAAAGGTGACATCGGCATTGTTTAGGTCTTCGAGCGACTGTATTGCGCTATCATCCCTTACCATCACATGAAATCCATACGTGTCATACGCATCGGTAAAGGTGACGGTGAGCGCCCGCTCCGGCGTGGCAAACAGGTTAGCGAAAATCACATCATATTGATCGACCTGCAGGCCGGTAATCAGAGTTGCCCAAGTCGCTTCCACGATCTCGAGATCCACACCCATCAACTCCGCAACTTCGTTCGCAAGATCAATATTCAGGCCCTTGTATTCTCCAGAAAGGGGATCAGGAAATTGGTAGGGAGGTCCGTTGGCGACACCGATCCGCAGCGTTCCGCGATCCTGTATTTCCTTGATCAAATCCTGTGCGTTCGCTCCAAGGGACATGCAAGCCGTAAGCAAGATTGCTGAAATGGTAGTGATAAATTTGTTCAACATTTTATTCCCCTTTCTCTCTGTTTTTCGAAGGACAAGATTATATTCAGGCGATTGCAGCAATACTTGCCGGCGACGTTCCAACAACTTGCTCCCAGATCACTGGAGCTGTGGCGCCTTCGCTACCAATCGCAAGTATCTTCGAGTTTTGATCGATACAGAGCCCGGAGCGGATTGCTTCATCATTTCGAATTGCAAGCAGAGCGGCGATTGCGGCGCAGCCACTTTCTCCCGACACGATTTTCGTATCTCCGAACTCGCCGATTGCAAGCGCGCGCATGGTGGCACTTGCGATATCGTCAGAGATCGTCAGCACATCGTCGATGGCCGTCTTCAATGTCGGCCATGCGACCGGAGAAACCTGACCAGCGGCAAGGCAGGCCATAAAGCTGTTTGTGTCGCCTTCCACCGCAATCGGACTTCCTTCACAAATGGCCCTGAATACGCAATTGGCGTTGTGTGGCTCGACAGCGATCATGCGCGGCCGCGCCTGACCGTGAAGCTTTGTCCAATACCCTGCAATGGCCGCAGCCAGCCCGCCGACACCAGCTGGAATGAATATGTGAGTCGGCAATTGCTCAAGCTGATCCATCAGCTCAACGACCAGCAGGGTGTATCCTTGCATGACCAAGAGAGGTACCTCCCGCGAACCTCCGCCTGCATTCGTGTCGGCAACCAGCGTCCATCCATTTGTCTCCGCATCGCGTGCACAGGCACGAACCGACTCGTCATAGTCTCCCTTGGTACGGACCATCTGCGCTCCGAACGCGGCAATTGCTGATTCCCGGTCTTCGCTTACATTTTCATGGATATAGATCTTGCAATCGCAGCCAAACATCGACGCGCCCCAGGCAACAGAACGTCCATGATTCCCGTCTGTCGCGCATACGACCGTTTCCTGCCCGACCATGTCTCGATGACGTCCTGCCAGCAAATCGCCGGCTGTCGCCTCAATGCCGACACTTCGGAGTTTGTCCTTCAAAACATGCAGTACGGCATAAGCGCCGCCCAGAGCCTTGAAACTGGCGAGATCGAACCGTTGCCCTTCATCCTTGTAGTGCACGGACGCCACATTTGTTTCATTTGCCAAGCCAGGCAGGCTTACAACACGAGTCGGCTTGTATTCTGGCCAGGAAGAGATTTCCCGATGCGCTTCCTCAATCGCATTTTCTTCGAAGAGACCAAGGGCATCTTCGGTCAACTGGCCACAGGCCATCTCGTTATGGACATGAAGTGGACCTTTGCCGGCTGTTTCTTGAAAAGTCATCGTTCGTCCTTTCAATCCAGCGGCCGAACCGGCGACCACAGTTTCACCCTGGCCTCGGCCTCGTAAGCTTTTCCATCTGGATAGCTGACCAGTTCCATCTGGAGCCCCCAGGGCGCCTTGAAATACAGCCAGTGGGAACCTGCCGCAGGACCCGATTCGATGAATTGCGGCTGTCCACACGCTGCAACGCCATGACGCCGAAGATGTTCGGCTGCGGCAAAGATGTCGTCCACATACAAGGCAATGTGATGCCCGCCAGGCTGAGGATTGGCGGGGTGGCTGCCCGCAATGCCCTGCGCGTATTCGAAAACTTCAAGATTCAAACCGGTTTCGAGGCGGTAAAAGCGATAGCGGCAGGAATCACCCTTGGCGCCCCCCAGTATGTTCTTCATCGTCTCCGCATCGGCGATCTCACCGCCGTCGAACACCATTTCGGCGCCCAACACCCCGCAAAGAAATTCTTCCGCTTCGTCGAGATCGGGAACGGTAATGCCGATATGTTCAGCCCCGCGGAGTCCCGGCAGCCCGCTCATCTTGCGGTTTCCAGGAAATGGTTGATCGCCTCGTTGACTTTGTCGCTTGCCTCCATTTGCAGGATGTGGCCCACGCCGGGCAGGATCATGATTTGAGCCTCGTCCCTGGCAAGTTGTGCGCCGTCGGAAGGCAGAACCTGGTCATCATTGCCCCATAGAACAAGAATTGGGCATGCCACGGCGGCGAGCTCGGATTCGGTTCCCTCCGACACCTGGTTGTTGCTGAAATTTGCTTCTGCTGCGGCGCGCAGCGCTTCATCGACTCCATCGATACGCTTGTAAGAAAGTGTCTCCTCGATCATCGCCGAAGTGATCAAATCGGTGTCCCTGACCAGGAACCGTAGTGCTGCCTTCATCGGTCGGCGCCGGTCGGCTGCGATAAAGCTGTCGATGAATTCTGTATTGATTTCCTTGGAGAATCCGGCAGGCGCAAGCAATACTAGTGATTTGACAGGCCCACTACCCTTGGCTGCCACATTCAATACAAGCCGCCCACCCAGCGAATGACCGGCGAGATGTGCGCCCTCTGGCGCCAATTGCCGAACCGCTTCGTCCACGACCTTGGAAAGCGTCTCGAATGTCATTGCTGCCGGATCGACGGCAGATTCACCATGTGACGGCAAATCGATGGCATAAATCGAACGCGCCTGCGCCAACGCTTCGAAATTGAACAGCCATGCACGGGTGTCAGCACCAAACCCATGTACGAGGATTAGCGGCGATTCATCCTGATGTTCGTCACTGGCAAATGAAACGACGTTGATAGTGCAGCCGGCCACGCTAATCTTGCGTGTCTGCGCATGCGCTGCGGCCTCGGCTTCCTGTTCCACCGGTTCAAAATTCGAAAGAAACTCGTCGAGTTCCTTCTCAGACACAGCGTCATCGGCAAGCACGCCGATCAGTCCGCCACAGGCAATCGTCTGGCCTTCGTCGGCAACGATGCGACGAATCTTTCCGCCCATTGCCGCCTCCACCACATTTGTAATTTTTTCGGTTTCAACTTCGACATACTCATCGCCGGGCTCGAGCACATCACCCTCGCTGACCAGCCAGGCGCCGATCTTGCCTTCGGTCATGGTCATGCCCCATTTCGGCATGGTGATGGGCTGGATACGATCCATAGCGTGCAATCCTTAGTGATCAACAACGCGGCGAACTGCTGCAGCGATTCTCTTCGCGTCCGGTAGATAAGCGTCTTCCAGTGACGGGGCGTAAGGCACCGGCGTATGGGGCGGCGTCACCTTGATTATCGGCGCCTTTAGGTCATCGAATGCCTCTTCGCAGATCAGCGATGCAATATCTGCAGCCATCCCGCATCGCGGATTGGCTTCGTCCACGATGACAACGCGGCCAGATTCTTCTGTGAATTCCAGAATCGTCTCAACATCGAGGGGCATGGTCGTGCGTGGGTCGACCACGCTCACACGAATCCCGTCTGACGCCAAATTCGCCGCAGCCTCCATCGCTTTGCCAACCATGCGTCCGAAAGCAAAGATCGTCGCATCCTTGCCTTCCTGGAGAATCCTTGCCTCGCCAAATGGAACTGTAAAACTTTGCTCTGATACTTCCCCGATTTCGTCGTAGAGCATCTTATGTTCCAAAAAGATCACCGGATCATCGTCGCGGATAGCTTGGATCAAAAGCCCCTTGGCGTCCGATGGATTGGATGGAATGACCACCTTCAACCCTGGAATATGTGTGAATATGGGATACAGCGCCTGACTGTGCTGGCTGGCTGAACGTGCACCCGCACCAAAAGTGGTACGCAACACCATCGGGCACCGCGTTTTGCCCCCAAACATGTAACGGAATTTCGCTGCCTGGTTCATGACCTGATCGAGACATACGCCGATAAAGTCGACGAACATGATCTCGACCACTGGCCTTAGACCGGTCAAAGCGGCTCCAGCAGCGGCGCCAACGAAAGCACTTTCGGAAATTGGGGTGTCAAGAATCCGGTCTGGCCCAAACTTCCCTAGCAAGCCTTTGGTGACACCGAAAGCGCCTCCCCACGCGTCTGAAGCTCCATCGCCCCCGACTCCACCCGTCACATCTTCACCGAAAACCACGACGCGCGGATCACGGTCCATTTCCTGATGCAATGCTTCATTCAGTGCGGCGCGGAAGGATTTTTGTCTCATTTCTCCGCTTCCACATAAACATCCGCAGTCAGATGGTGCTCGGCTGGAGACTGTGCGGCCAAACCATCGCGCACTGCAGCTTCAACGTCCTCATTTATCTGACGGTCGATTGCATCGAGGATTCCTGCGGAAACAAGACCCGCGTCGAGCACCGTGTTTCGAAATCGCGCTAGACAATCTCGTTCTTCGCGCTGCTGTTTCTTATGGGCTTCGCTTCGATATGTATCGACATCACCGCTAAAGTGACCATAGAAACGCTCCGTCGAGATATGCAGAAGTGCTGGACCACCCCCTTCTCGTGCACGTGAAATGACCTCCGCACTGTTTTCATAAACGTCGGCAAAGGAAAGCCCGTCGACTTCGCGAGCCAACATGCCGTAGCCTTCCGCGCGTTTGACGATGTTGCCGGCAACGGCGAATTCGGAGCTCGTTGCTTCGCCCCAGCCATTGTCCTCTACAATGAATATCAACGGCAATTCCCACACCATGGCGAGGTTCAGCGATTCTGCAGTCGCGCCTTGATTGATGGCACCATCGCCTGTGAATGCGACCGAAACACACCCGGTTTTATTGAGTTTTGCGCTGAGCGCGGCGCCGCAGGCGAGCGGTGGGCCGCCGCCCACAATCCCGTTTGCGCCGAGCATTCCGACATCAAGATCGGCGATGTGCATGGAGCCGCCTTTGCCCTTGCAGGTTCCGGCTTCACGTCCAAGTATCTCCGCCATCATCGGTGTTATATCGCAGCCTTTGGCAATGGAATGGCCATGGCCGCGATGCGTTGAAACGATGTGATCACCATCCACAAGGTTCATGCAGACACCAACCGCCACCGCTTCCTGTCCGGCGTAAAGATGCGTCGATCCAGGTACTCGGCCCGCTTGCCCCTCGTCAAAAACTCGGTTCTCGAACGTTCTGATCAACTGCATTGCGCGGTAGGCTTCGACCAATTGATCCCGGTTGAGTTGCATTCGCCCTTCCTAGCCTCGTTATCTGATATCGGTCGTTCAGATGTCATGGTCGACGACACGTTAACGCAGAGGCGTGACACAATATTGCAAGTTCACGAGAATGGTGCGAGATTCGTGAACAAAAGAGATGCAACACGGGATTTTTTTGATGAAACTCGACTCTTTTGATTGCAGAATTCTTCGCTTGTTTCAGAACAACACGCGCCTGACTTCAAATGAGTTGGCGCCTCTCGTTAACCTCTCGCCTTCTGCCTGCCACCGCAGGTTGGCCAGATTGCGCGACGATGGGGTGATTCAGTCGGAAGTAGCGATCATTGATCCCAAGGCGGTGGGACGCGGTCTGCTGATGATTGTCATGGTGACCTTGGAGCGCGAGCAGAGCGATGTAATTTCGCAGTTCAAAGCCACGATGCGCGATACCGTCGAGATTATGCAGTGTTACTACGTAACCGGCTCTGTGGATTTCGTGATGATTCTGACTGCAGAGTCGATGGAAAAGTATGACGCATTCGTCCAGCGCCTTTGGTTCTCCAACAGGAATGTCAAGCGGTTTGACACCCATGTGGTCATAGACCGGGTAAAAGTCGGGTTCGAATTGCCACTAGACGTCGCCGACGAATAGCCGGCAAACGCCTGCTGGAAGAGGGTGGCGACAACGAACGAGATATTCCATATCCGAACATCGCGAGGTTAACCGTGCGGTGGAATGATCTCTTCGGACAAGAGAACGGCAGGGGTCATAAAAATCCCAACAATCCATCTTTCTGCTCATATATCTCGCAACATTTGTGCAATTTTGCAATTATGTTTCATGCCACTGGGTTAGCGTATCGTTAGCTGCTCCATGCAACCGACAAAATTTAAACTGCGAAAGCCGGGAAGGATGAATGCAACACAATCGGGATAGATTGGTTGAAGCAGATGGCGCGATACGACTGTCCAGAGCATTTGAAGACCGCGTGTTTGAGGAGTCCTAGACGGCAACCACACCGTCACGAAGATTTCACGAACTTGATGTTTTCAAAGGGTTCACCGGATGCCGTTGCGACACAACGCAGTTCGCCAAATGAGTGGCTTGGCAGAACCTGGAGAGTCGGGGCAATCCCAGATCGACATCGCCGAACTCGACAAACAGAACTTAGGGGAACAACGATATGCACTTTGCTAAATCGGCGTGCGGCGCATTCACTTTGGCGATCATTGTAGGTCTTCAAACTCTGCCAGCCGGCGCGGAGGAAATTCTTCGTGTGCCTTTCACAATAGATATCGGATCCTTCGATCCCGACAACGCCTTCGAGACCCAGGCGCTGAGCGCTATCAACAATGTTTATGAGGGATTGGTTGAGTACGTTCCCGGCACAACCGATATTCAAGGGGGACTCGCATCAAGCTGGGACGTTAGCGAAGACGGGCTTACCTACACATTCACTCTCGTAGAAGACGCGACCTTCCATGACGGGACGCCCGTTGACGCAGATGCGGTCCTCGCCTCTCTGAACCGCCGTGGTAGCGAGGACATGATGCTCAATTACTTCCTTTGGAACGTCAAGGAGAAGGCGGCGCCCGACGCGCGCACCGTCGTCCTGACGCTCGGAACGCCGCAACCCTCGTTCCTCGACAACCTAGCCTCGCCCTGGGGCCCGAAAGTGATCTCTCCCGCCGCTATTGATGCCAACGCGGCCGAGTGGTTTACCGAAAACGCTGTGGGTTCCGGGCCTTACAAGCTCACCGAGTTCTCACGCGGCCAGCAATATGTGCTTGAAAAGTTCGAGAACTACCACGGCGCAGAGCCGTTCTTTGACGTGGTCGAAATTCCGGTCATTCCGGATATCGGCCAGCAGATCTTGCAGTTGCGCGCCGGTGATATCGACGCGGTTCCGGTCAACTACCCTTACGCCCAACTCGCCGCGCTGCCGCCGGGGCTGGAAATCACGACCGGGCCGAGTCTGGCGCTCCTCTTAGCCCACATCAAGCCGGGCAGCGTCCTGGCCGAGAACGCCGAGATACGCGAGGCCGTGATGACGGCGGTCAACCCGAACAACTGGCTCGATGCGGCCTTCACAGGCTACGCGTCGAATGCACTGTCGCTCTTCCCCGCCGCCATGGTCACGCCGCCGGAACCGTTTGTGTACCCCACCGATATGGAAGCCGCTGCTGCGGCCATCGAAGCCGCGGGCGGTTTCTCGATGACCATCGGCTACGCCTCTGAAGGGGCCGAGGATGTGGCCACCACCGCAGACCTGATGGCCGCGCAACTTGCCGGGATCGGCGTCGATGTGGATGTGGTGGTATTACCGGCCGGCGCAGTCTACGGGTTGAAGGATGCCATGGACACGGCGCCGGACTTTTTGCTGACCCGGGTCGTTCCGGACGCCGCCCATCCAGAGACTCAGTCGGGCGTGTTCTACACCACCGATGCTATCCTCAACCTCATGGGCAACTCCGTGCCGGAGGCAGACGATATCGTCGGCGGCGCTTTCGCCGTGACAGACCGCGCCGAACGTGATGCTGCGTATGCAAAGGCCTCTGACCTTTGGATCGCCGCGGGCACCTACCTGCCGTTTGCCGACGTGCAGGACGTCGTTGTCCATACCGAGGGATTGACCGACCTTGGTCTGCGGCCCGCCTTCCTGCCAGGCAATATTGACTTCGGCACTGTGCGGTTCGAGGAGTAAGTGCGCTGACCGCGGTCCGACGGCTCTACGTGCTGCTCTGTGGGTTCGAGGTCATCCCCCGTAAGACCTCGGTCCGCCGGAGTGACCCGCGATTCATCCATTCGGTGCCCATCACCACCTACCTGATGGACACCGACAACGGTTGGGTTCTGTTTGACGCAGGGCTTGACGAGGCCAATCTGCGCGATCCAGCCCGGCTGAAGTCGCATTTCCTGGATCCCGGCTGGGATCCGCCGCCTGTGGTCCGTGCGGACCACGAGATGGGGCCGCAGCTATCGCAGATCGGGATCGGGTGGGAGGATATCTCCACCGTCGTCGTGTCACATCTTCACGCCGACCATTCCGGCCACTTGAAGCGGTTGATCCATGCGCGAATCGTCATTCACCGGCGAGAATACGACCATGCCTTCTCGGGTAAGGCGAACCGGGCCTGGTTTGTCGATGATTATGACGTTGGGCTCAACTGGGATATCATCGACAGCGATGTGACGTTGATGCCGGGCGTTGAGATCCTGGAAACCTTCGGCCACACCCCGGGTCACATCTCTATGGCGATCACGCTGCCCGAGACCGGACCGGTGGTGCTTGCGGCCGATGTCGGTGACATGATGGAGAATTTCCGGGACGAGGCGCTGCCCGGGGAAACCTCGAGCGATGAAGAGGCGCTGGCTTCGATCCGGCGCATAAATGGTCTTGTGGCAGACCGGAAAGCGCTCTTGATGCTGACACACGATCCCGATCTTCTTCTAGGACTGAAACTCGCCCCTGATTTCTATGGCTGATTTGCCGATACTCTCGGTTTCCGGTCTGACAGTGGACCTAGCGCGAGACGGGATCGCGTCTCGTGTGCTTGATGGGATCACCTTCGAACTCTTTGCCGGCGAGATTACGGCCCTGGTGGGCGAGAGCGGTTCGGGAAAGTCGACAATTGGCAAGGCTGTGCAGGGTCTTTTGCCGCCGGCTGCTGCCACGCACCTGTCCGGCTCTATCCGGATCATGGGCGAGGAGGTCATTGGCGCGTCCCCGAGGGCACTTCGCCGGATGCGCCGGAGCCTGGTCCGTTCGATACCGCAGACACCCATGGTGTCGCTCAATCCCACCATGAAAATTGCCTCCCAACTGGCGGAAAGCGGTGCGGACCGGATCCCCGCCGAGCGCTGGCTTGCGCGGACAGGCCTGCCGGATCCGCCGCGAATCCTGAAGAGCTATCCGCACCAGTTGTCAGGCGGACAGCGCCAGAGGGTGATGATTGCCATGGCCATGGTCGCGCGACCGGCCCTCATCATCGCGGACGAGCCGACAACGGCTCTGGATGTCACCGTTCAGGCACAGATTCTGGATCTGATCCGGTCCTTGCGGGGCGAAGGGACCTCGGTCTTGTTCGTCACTCATGATCTCGGCGTCGCTGCGGGTCTGGCGGATCGGATCCTTGTTTGCCAGACGGGTCGCATTGTCGAGGCTGGCACCGCGCAAACCCTCCTGACCCGTCCGTCTCACCCCTATTCACAGGCGCTCCTGGCGGCGCGTTTTGATCTCGAAAGCGATCGCAACCGCCCGCTGCCGACAAGCGTGGGCCCCAGCCCCGATCCCTGGCAAGCGCCAGCGCCCAGATCGGCCCACGCTGCCTTGGAATTGTTTCGGATTGAGAAGAGCTTTTGCATCGGCCCGCGTGATCGATGGGGCCGGCGCGCCCCACGCAAAATTCTGGACCAAATCGATCTGCGGATCGATCGGGGCGACTGCGTGGCCCTCGTGGGCGAAAGCGGGTCGGGCAAGTCAACGTTGCTTCGTATCGCAGCCGGGCTTGAGACCCCCGATGCCGGGGATGTCTCCCGGAGTAGCCTGGTGCCGCCGCAGGTGGTCTTTCAGGACGCGGTTAGCGCCCTGACACCTTGGCTTTCGATCGGGAGCCAGATTGCAGAGCGTCTGCGTGCCGAACCTTTGTCGCAGGCGGGACGGGCAGATCGGGTCGCGGAGGCCATGACTCAGGCGGGTCTCGATCCCGCCCTGGCCGAGGCTTTGCCGTCGGAATTGTCGGGCGGGCAGTGCCAACGGGCGGTTGTCGCACGCGCGCTCGTGCGCCCGCCAGAGGTCTTGCTTTGTGACGAACCGATCAGTGCTATGGACGTCTCACTGGCAGCGCAGATCCTGAACCTTTTGAACACACTGCGACGTGAACTCGGTATCGGCATGCTCTTTATCACCCATGATCTTGCAGCCGCACGGATTATCGCGGACCGGATCGCCGTGCTGGACCGGGGCCGAATCGTCGAGGAGGGCCCCGCTGAGAGGGTCACCACCGCCCCGGCGGCGGCATACACGGCCAAGCTACTTGCTGCGATACCGCGCCTGCCGCGGAACCTGGCCACGACATGAGCAAGGACAGGCCCCTCCCTGCTGAGGCGCAAAGCTCGCCGCGCAGCCATGCCCTGCGCCGGCTATCGCGCCGCATCGGCGGGCTGGAGACCGCGGCCCTTCTGTCGTTGGGGCTGATCACACTAATCGCCGTCCTGGCGCCTTGGCTGACGCCCTATGATCCGGCTCTGCGGGTTGCGGATTCGTACTTGCCGCCTGGGTGGCCGCACCTCTTTGGTACCGATGGTGTCGGCCGGGATCACTTCAGCCGGGTTCTGCTGGGCATTACGTACACTTGGCTGCCCGGACTCGCAGTGATCGCCGTCGCACTCGTCATTGGCACCGCCCTAGGCCTCGCAGCCGGCGTTCGGGGCGGGCTTTCCGATATGATCGTAATGCGAACGGTGGAGCTCTTTCTGGTCCTGCCGTCTACGCTCATTGCGCTCGCGATCGTTGCCGCTCTGGGGCCCGGACTCTTCAACACAATGGTCGCAATCACGCTCTTCTGGTGGCCTTGGTATGCGCGGATCGTCCGGGACGAAGTGCGCCGCCTCAAGGTTCGACCCCACGTCGAAGCCGCCCGGACCGGCGGCACATCTGGTATCCCGCTGATCTTGCGCCACATCGCTCCCGGTGTCGCCCCGGCGCTCATGGTGACGGCAACCTTGGATGTGGCCAACGTGATCATGACGATCTCGTTGATGTCCTTCTTGGGTCTTGGCCAACCCGCACCGGCGCCGGAACTCGGGGCCATGACAGCCCGCACGGTCGACAGCCTGACAGTCTTCTGGTGGCTGCCGATTCTGCCTGCCATAGCCATCATGCTGCTCTGCCTGGCTGCCAACCTTGCGGGCGACGGTCTGCGCCGCGCTGTACGGGGGGCCTGAGGCATGGCGGGCTATTTCCTTCGCCGTGCCTTGGGCTTCGCCCTTGTGCTCTGGGCGACAACGGTCATTGTCTTCGGCCTGCAAGCCATCATCCCGGCCGATCCGGCCCGGGCAATCACCGGCCCGGCGGCCCCGGCTGAGACTGTGGAACGGGTTCGGACCGAACTCGGCCTCGATAAGCCAATCGGAACACAGTATCTGCGTTTCTTGAGCAACCTCATGGAGGGCGACATCGGAACCTCCGTGCGCACCCGACAGCCGGTTCTGGACGACCTGCTCCGGTTCCTCCCGGCGACGCTTGAGCTTGTGGCGGCCTCGCTGATCCTTGGGGTGCTCTTGGCCATTGTCCTTGCCATGGCGCAGACCCTACTGGCGCGCCCAGGATTGGTCCGTTTCACGCTTCTTGCCGCTGGATCGGTTCCAATTTTTCTTATGGCTATGCTCCTTGTGTACCTTTTTTGGTTCACCCTGGACTGGCTTCCGGGAGCCGGGAGGATCGGCATCAGGAGGTTCTCAGGGCCGACCGGTTTCATGGTGCTCGATGGCATCCTATTGGGCCGGCCCGATGTGATCCGCAGCGCCCTGGCGCACCTCGTGCTGCCAGCCCTCGCCCTGTCCCTGCCGGTGGCAGTCTCGGTCGGGCGCACTCTTGCCAGCGCCCTTCACGACGTCATGTCGCAACCTTACGCGGATACAGCCCGAGGCAAGGGCCTGACCGAATTCGGCGTATTCCTGAGACACGGCTTGCGTAACGCGGCCTCTGCGCCACTGTCCATGCTGGGTTTGCAATTGGGCCTGATGTTCGGCAACCTGCTGATCGTGGAGCGAATTTTTGCTTGGCCAGGCCTCGGCCTGTATATGGTGCAAAGCTTCGGCGCCTCGGACCTGCCGGCCATCCTCGGCGTCGCGCTGGTCTTTGGGGCGATCTACATCCTGTTTAACCTGCTGGTCGAGATCCTCCAGGCCGCGGCGGATCCGCGGATGGATCTTTAGCCAAAGGACGCGGAAGCGTCAGGCGCCAGATTTCCATTCGCAGAACCTCGGTGTGCAGTTCCGGGAGACGCGATTATCTACAATCTCTGATTAAGGATGATCTCCAATCACCTATTGCAAACTCTCATCCTCTATCACCCCGGCGGCCGTTCTAATCCGTCGATTGTGATGTGCAAGCGTCGTCAATGTCTCGCGGCTGCACGGTGTCATCGACAGCTGGATGACTGGCGCGCCACCGGCTGCGATCAAGACTGATCTCCAATTGATCGCACTGCTTTGCTGACCCAGCCATTCGGGCGAATTTGCAAACTTGTTTCCGTCAGCAATGTTCAGGTTTCCAAGATTGGAATGCGCATGCTCGCCTTTACACGATCAACCACAACTTTGGTTTCGAACCTGCGAATATTGGGATTTTCAGTGAACATCTGACGGCTCAGAATCTCGAAACTGTTCATGTCCTGCGTGACAATGATCAATACAAAGTCCGATGCGCCGGTGACATAGTAGCATTGCTGCACTTCTTCCAACCGCAGCATCGACCGGCGGAACTCGTCGAGCAAATCGATCCGCTCACGCTCGATTTCCACTTCGACAACGAATGTCATCAGCGGTCCGCATTTTTCAGGATCCAAGATGGCCGCCTGCTCCGCGATGACACCGACTTCCATCAATCGTTTGATGCGCCGCTGCACGACGGATTTCGAAGAGCCGACTGCTTCACTCACGTCCCGCGCCGACGGTGCCCCTCCAGCCTGAAGGTGATCGAGAATCCGTCGGTCGAGTCTATCTAGCTTCGCGGTCAGTTTGGACCTCAATGATCAGTTCCAAGAACCAAATGCCCCAGCAAACCTGGATGTTAGCACCAATCGACCCGAAAAACAGCCGTATCCTGCAACCATCGCTGCGGAAACGGCTTTGCCGATCACGGCGCAGATCTGAGGACCAAGAGTTTTAGAAACGAGATTCCAATGACGCTGCCTTCAAGCGAACTGACCCCTGACAATTGTGTATTCCTGATGATCGGTGCCGATTTCAACCCACTGATTACTCAGGTGACGTTGACACGCTTGGCGGCGGCCGGAGTGATCGTGACGACCTGGGTTGCTGTCCTGGCCGAACTTGCAAGCAACACACAAGAGAACGGCCAGCATATCGGCAGCCTGCTCAGCCAGCACATGGGTCAGTACTACGCGGCCATGAACAACTTCCTCGGGGTTGCAACAAATGCCGACGCAGTTGCTCAGAACGTCGGGCTGACCGGCCATCCCCCGATTTCCTGAACCACTTTCTGACCTGGGCGCGCCAGCGCGCCCGGGACTGAACCGCCTAGCGAGTATCGATGAGACCTCCGAGGCAAGAGATCCAGTCGCGAAACAAAGAAATGGAGCTTGGATAGGATGGATGCTGTTAACCTGTTGACGATCCTCTCAGCCTTTTTCATCGTCACCATTTCACCCGGTCCCGCCAACATCGCGGTGGCTACAGTCGCCATGAGCTCGGGCCGGAGACAAGCTCTTCTACTCGGCTCGGGGTTGGGAGTCGGATTGGGGTTCTGGGGGCTCATCGCCGCTACTGGGATCGGAGCGATTCTACAGACTTCCGAAGCGATACTGACTGCTTTGAAGGTCTTTGGTGGTCTCTATTTGGTCTGGCTTGCGATTCAATCCGGATACTCAGCCCTTGCACCAAGCAAGACACCAGCCAAGGTTGGGCCTCGTGGCCGTTGGTTTGTCCGCGGACTGGTCCTGAACCTCTCAAACCCCAAAGCCGTCGTGGCTTGGATGGCGGCGCTTTCGGTGGGTCTGGGCAGCGGTGATGCCGGGAGCCAGCTTGTCGTGGCAGTGCTTTTGTGTGCGGCCATTGGCTTCTTCAACTACTTCATTCATGCTCTCGCGTTTTCGCTGTCTGGTTTCATGTCGGCCTATAAACGTCTTCATCGCTGGATCGATGGAGCCGTGGCAGGGCTCTTCGCCGCCACCGGAATTGGCCTTGTCACTTCGGCTGTCTATCGTTGACGGCAAGCACCGCGGCTGTCTCAAGAACAGGATTTTGAAGCGACAGTGAGTTTCTGGAAGACCTGACGAGTTTCTGCACGCTTTTCTAGTTGTTGTATTCAAACCTAGGAATTGGGGAGTTCGTGACGCTCATGGCTGACGAAGTCGCGCAAACCGTTGGCGGTGGGCTGGTACGGCTTCTTGCGGATACACTTGCGCTTCATGCAATCTCCCGAAACTTCTGTTGGAAAACATGCTTCGAAAGTGATCAAACCATCCACGACCTTGTTTGTTCGGACTATCGGGCCCTCGCCGATAATGCGGAGCGGCTTGCGACACGGATAATCTGTTGCGGTGTCGCTATCCCGCTCTATCCAGATGATCTCATGCGTCTTTCATCCATAGCAACGTATCCTAGCGAGGGCACCTCAAACAAGACTTTGGAATTTCTGGCTTTCGGGCATCAACAGGTTTTGGCAGACATCGCAACCTTGCAAGTCACCTTGCCGCTGGACAATGATCAGGAGAGTGCGCAACTTCTCGACGATCTCGCCGAACGAAACCGCCAAATGGCGCGTAGGCTGACAGAACTCGTTAGAACGAACCGGAAATCGTAGTAGCCTGTTCGCGCGGGCTCGAACTGCTTGATCCATGCGCCAGTCGCTAGGAAAGGTCGGTCCGATAGCGACCCGGTGTGATACCAAGTTTGGTCCGAAACACGTCCGTCATATGTGACTGCGAAGAGAAGCCGCAGGCATAGGCGATTTCTACAAGAGCGAGTTCCCGATCTCGTAGAAGCTCGCGTGCACGTTCGACTTTTTTATCTAGCACATATTGATGGGGACTCTTGCCAGTCGTTTCCTTAAAGCATCGTGCAAAATGCGATTGCGAATAGTTCGAAAGAGCGGACAGATCAGATAAAGCAATATTCTCTTCAAGATGCGCGATGATGTAGTCGTCGAGCCGGGCGAGGACCTCCGGTGCTAGGCTAGTCGGACACACCGCTGTCGGCAGGTCCGATAGACGAAGGAGTTGTGCGGTCAACGTCTGCAAAAGTCCGTCGATCATCAGTCGAGACGCACGGTCATCCTGTGAGGCTTCAGCCCACATGCGGAGAGCCGTAGATCGAACCGTTTCGTCTCGGAATACCGCGCTGTCGTGAAGAATTGCGAAAGAGTCTTGGCCGCAAGTTGCATCATATTCGAATAGGCTGGTGACGATACCATTCGGCATCCCGATTACCAGCAGTTCGTGATCCCCGCGGCAATCGTACATGATCTCGGCACTGGGAGGGCAGAGATTCATATCGCCAGTCCGCATTCGCCGTTCTTCCGACCAGCCATCGCCAACGTGCCACCGAAATGGCATGTCGCTTCCGAGTGAGATTACGAGAAGAAACTCTTCAAGGGGAGGATCGGTGAAATCATGCGCTGTTTGTTTCGTGTGTAAAAAACTGACTGGCATTGAGCCGCCACGCCTTATTTCGTGGGGGAACTTCGCATAAGGCGAAGTCTGAACGAAATCGACATAACTGTTGAATTGGTACTCCATCAAGTCAGGCCACGGGCTCCTACGCGCAGATAACGCAATTTGTCTAACTCTTATTCGGCTCGACTTTGCGCTCAGAAACAAACTGCTGAAACGCCGGCCAAAATCTTCCAAAAAACCATTGTCGTTACGAATTCGGACTGTTGCCCTCAGCTATAGCAGGATTCCGATATCCTGTCGCGCTGCATGGAATCCATCCCGACCGCCTCATCATAAATTCCAGATGCAATCAGCTGAGTACCGTCTCTTCGCGACAATCCGTCAGCTGGAGGAGAATTTCGCCGCTCAGCTGGTTTTCATTGGGCATTAGAAATCGCCCGTAACCCGAGATCGGACAAGGAGACTGCTTATGAAAACCCTTTTCTCAACTCCATACGTGGCCGCGATGCTTGCCGTTGCAGCGCCCATCACGACCCACGCGCAGGACGACAGAACCGTCGTGCTAGGCCAAGTCGGGTTGTCGTTTTATGCTGTTGTCGGCGGCGTGGTCCAGGAACTACTCGAACGCGAAGGCTACACTGTCGAAGTGGTCGAAGGTCCACATGCGGAGATTTTTCCGCAACTCGGCGAAGGCGAAGTAGATATGCTGGCTGCAGCCTGGCTTCCTTCTGGTCATGGCGCACTCTACGCGCCTGTTGAGGAGATCACTTTTCATATCGCGCCGATCTACGAGAATGCCGACTTTTTCTGGGCTGTGCCCTCATACGTGCCCAAGAGCGAAGTCGCTTCGATCGCCGATCTGGCACGTCCCGATGTCGCAGAACGTATGCCAAACACTATCGTCAGCCTTCCCGAGGCGACGGGCCTCACTACTGGCGGTCGGCGCGTTATGGACGCCTACGGCCTAGCGGACGCCGGATACGAGCTTGTCGCGGCGCCGCCGAATGAATGGCTCAGAACTTTCCGCGAAGCTGTGGAAAACGAGCAATGGGTCGTTTTCCCTCTCTGGCAACCTCAATGGGTGAATGCCGTCTATGACATTCGCGCGCTCGACGAACCCGAGAACGCCTACGGCGATCCGGATACGGCATACCTGATTGGCCACCAACAGCTACGGGAAAAGCTAGACGCCGACACAATGGATCTCCTCACAAGCATTCGTTTCGAGGTCTCAGACGTCACCGAAATGGACCGCCTCATGAACGTTGACGGAATGTCCGCAAGAGATGCGGCTCGCACCTGGATGGAAGCCAACCCTGAAGCCGTCGCAGCTTGGGCTGGTAGCTAAGAGCCAATTGAAGGAAAATCAGATGAAGCTCAAGTATTCTTACCGTTGTTCTCTCAACCGCAGCTTTGCTGCTAGGTCCTCCACCGGGCGCATGAACCAATCCCGTCCATCGTCCGGTAATCGCTGTGGGATGTCTCGCAACCGCAAGAATAGAGCATCAGGCCCGTTCAACAGGTAAGGGTGCCAGACCGTTTCGTGGACGAAGGGGACAATTCGAAAGACCCCGGGCTTCAGGTTTCTCGCCTCTGCGTAACGCCACAGCGTGTAGGAGCCGAATAGCACAACGGCATCGGGATCGGGGATGTCAGGTTCGGGCAAAAGATCGCCCACGAAAGGCACAACTTTGTGCCAGGTGAACACGATACCCAGCCGGTCCAACACCGCTGCAAATTTAGTTGTGTCCTCAAATTCTTGGAGCACCCACTGCATGAAAACCTATCGCCGGATTACTGGCACTTATGAAGATAGCTCGCTCGCTTGGCTTGTGTAGCAACCATTCGCTACAGCGCAACAAATCGATAGAATCGGCTCCAAGCTACCGTCCACTGCACGTTTCAACGAATGACCGCAATTTACAACAGGACGATGCTGTCCCAAAATCGTCCCAATCAGAGATTCAAAATCGTATTTGATATCCGCAAAATATTGATTTTATTGTGAAGTTTGGCGCACCCGACAGGATTCGAACCTGTGACCTCTGCCTTCGGAGGATCTGATAGCACCTATCCGAAACATACGATAGAGCACGTCTTTAAACGATAAAGCGTTGAAAGAGATTGTTTTTCTGAAGCACTCCACCGAAGTCTCTATCCAAACGCAGGTCCCGAATTCCGCCCTACTGCTTACGCAGTGCTTACGCGGGACCGGCCGGAAAGGTGCGACTTCTCATGCCAAAACTCACCAAGCGCGTCGTGGACGCGGCCGAGGTCCGAGAAAAAGACTACGTCATCTGGGACGACGAACTGCCCGGCTTCGGGCTACGCGTCTTCAAGTCAGGAAAGCGAAGTTACGTTCTTCAATACCGGGCTACTGGTCGATCGCGACGCTACAGTATCGGTCTTCATGGCGTCTGGACGCCGGACACGGCGCGGAAGGAAGCCAGGGTTCAACTCGGCAAGGTCGCTCAGGGCGAGAACCCAGCCGAAGAACGCCTGATCCAGCGCAATGCCATCACGGTCGAAGAACTCGCCGCTCAATACATCGACGCGATGAATGCTGGTCTCATTCTCGGCAAGGGCGGGCGACCCAAAAAGCCGGATACGATCTACACAGATATCGGTCGCATCAACGGCCACATCATCCCATTGATCGGTAAACGGCGTGTCCAAGATCTGACGAAGGCCAACGTCACCAAGATGATGAATGATGTCGTCTCGGGTAAAACCAAGGCGGTGCGCAAGACTGCCAACAAGCGCGGCAAATCGATCCTACGAGGTGGGCGCGGCACAGCGAGCCGCTGTGTCGGACTCGTCGGCTCAATGCTCACCTACGCGATCTGCATGGGCATCATCGAACAGAATGTCGCGCACGGCATTCGAAAGCCGAAAGACCGGGTCCGCGACCGTCGATTGAGCAGTTCAGAATACAAGACACTCGGGGAGATTCTCGCCAAAGCCGAACACACAATCGAGTTCGCGCCGACCGTCGCAATCACACGCCTACTGGCTCTGACCGGTTGCCGTCGAAGTGAGATCATCAGACTAAAATGGCGTGAGGTCGATTTCGAGAATAGCTGCATCCGCTTGGCCGACTCCAAGGAAGGCGCATCCGTGCGGCCCATGGGCCTCCCAGTCATCGAGATCCTTGAAGAGCGCCGAGAGACGACACCAGGCGAGTTCGTCTTCCCGGGCACACGCGGCGCGGAGATGTTCGGCAGCTTTCCAAACCATTGGAACAGAATCTTCGGCAGCAAAGATATCCCCGACTTCACTGCTCACGTTCTGCGACACAGCTTCGCCAGCCTAGCCAACGATCTCGGTTTCACTGAAAGCACCGTTGCAGCATTGGTCGGCCCTCAACGAATTCGATAACGAGCAAATACATCCACTCACTCGACAGCGTTCTGATTACCGCTGCCGATACCGTCGCGGGATATGTCCAAGGACTACTGGATGGTGCGGAGTTCAGGCAAACCGCCCTTGCTTGTGACAGGGCATCGCGCAGGACAGCTCTTGATCAGTTCATCAAGCAAGCCGCGCAGTCAGCCGAACGAAGCCCAGCACAGGCCTGAGATCTCGACATTGCAGCGTCTCACAGCGATGCATTTGAGCGGGCGAATCATGGTAGAAATCGGTCCGACCGGCTCGCAAAGGCTCAAGTTGAGATTTGCTGCTTGGCTCAATGCGAAAGGGCGCATCCAACAGTGTCAGCAATACCTCTTCCGATCGGCGACATAAAGCGCCGAAGGAGATCACCCAGCTTGACTCATGGCCATGCCAGCATGGTGTGCGCAACCTCTATCGTGTGTCCTGGAATGCATAAATGGGTGGTGTAAAATCGCAACGGCTTGCCAGCTGTTGTCGGAGCATCTCGTTCAGACTGAAGGCGGATGGCAGCAGACCGGAACGCCATGGCACGCTTCACCCCACGACGCGCGCGATCAGTACGGGCGTTCATCACATATCCTAGCATCATGGCCGCAGGCAAACCGTTCGCATACTGCCCGGATACAAAGCGCATCAGCCCTTCGTCGACATATTCACCGACAAGTCCCCTCATTCCAGTCTTGTAGGGCACGTTGAGCCGTTTGCACTCGCAAGCCAGATAGACGTCTTCATCATCGCCGACGGTTAGAACAAAATCGATGTTGCTGGACATCGATACGTTTCCATCATCGTCCTCGACAAGCAGTGTGTACTGATAGACGATGCGGCCCGGTAGCGACTTGGTACGGATCAGCGATTGAACGAGATGTTCGGTGATGTGATCCTCATGCGTCATCTCGTTCTTCTTAGATTGAAGTGGTGCGACGCAGATGGGCCAAGCGGCCTCGACTGCGCCGGCGACGCGTTCCTCAAGACTCCGAAAATGAGGCAGCCAATCATTCAGATTACCGACCAGCATGCGCATCTTCGCCCTGGCTGCTGCGCGCGATCGCCGCACTGAACTCAGCCGCAATGTTTTCGGCGTCAGCAAGTGCTGTCGACCTTAGCCAATGTCGTAACTGCATCGGCTTTACAAGATACATGTCGGCTCCGATTACAAAGTGGAGGTCAGGTACCAACTGAACGTTTCCCGGCAGAGGAACAGGCAGATTGTCTCTTATCGATTGAAGGAACGGTTCAAATTCGGACGACGCATCTTCCCCGTAGTCTCTGGCTTTAGAGCCGAGCGTCAGTTTCAGAACACCGATATCGCCGGATTTTGCCGAGAGCGACGCATTAACGCGTTGCCGAAAACAAGGTTCAAGAGCATCGCAAAGCATGGCCGCATATTCGGAACGATGCTCAACTTGGCTGTTAGTCCAGATCTTTTGCAATCCTGCCCTGCGCCGAGGCTGCATAGCCGGAATAATGTAGCGGAACGTGTCCTCTATGAGCGCAATTTCCTGAGTATCGAGGCCATAGTAGTCATAAACAAGCCGATCAATCTCCTCGAGAGGAGCCGATTGCGGCGACAGAAGTTCATCCGCGTTTGCAATCTCGCGATCAATGAGCTGCACGAGCTGCTCTTCGGCAGTTGCAGCCCTCGCCGGGTCCGGCATCTTCTCTGGAAGATCAAATGGCAGTTTGAGCAATTCACCCTGATGAACCTTGGCCCTATCTGCGCCTAAATTCGCCGTGTCATGGAAATAGACCCATGCCGCAAGGCTGCTATTGAGAACGGCTGTCAGAACTTTGGCCGTGCGGTTCTCTGCCTTTGGAAACGCAATTGCCTGGATCGAGTGTTGGAACACCAAGCTTTGCTCACAATAGGCAGCACGGACCCGCCCTATTGAACGCTCAACTCCTTGAGGTATCAAAATGTGCGGGCCAACAAATCCTTCGCCAAAACCAGCGCGATGAACGATCGGTGTTGGCCACGGATTATTATCAATGGTCGGCATGGCTAACGGCTCGAACGCATTGGCATTCAAGTACGGGAAACGTGTAACGATTTCAGATGTAGTAGTGTCGTATTCGGGATCCTGAAGCCGACCCTCTTGAGCCGGCTTAAATCCTTGCCCAATCACCCAATCCTTTTCCGGGTTAATAGATGCTCTTGCCCGCCTAATATTATTATACTGTCGAACGAAAGCATCGAGCGGAGGGATTGTCCGTAAGTACTGAAGTAATTTCTCTTCCGGAGCCTTGGTCCACAGTCGACGTTTAAACAACGTTGTATCTTCGCCCACCAAATCGGACCTGAACCTAATACGGTCTGCTCGCGACAAGGTCATCAGGCGTTTGAGCCGCAAATTCAGATCAGCCTTCGGCACCCAGTATTCGAAGCGGTATGGAAGCTGGTCACCGTTTGACGGTGCATAGAGCACAAACGCTGTGGGTCTTTGCGCGCAATCGAACAATTGAAAACAAAGGTCCGAAAGGTTGATAATCCGCCGGACCCGGGCTTCTCGAAGTAGCCTCCGTCGAGCCTCTTGCGCTTCAGCAGATGTATTGTGCAAGACACCCATCGCAGGCAGCAGGAACGCAATAAGTCCGTTCGGCTTCACGACTTTTAGGGCCTTCCAAACAAAGCCCCACGCAATATCTTTCGCAGGATCAGGATAACGATGTGTCTTTGCCCAGGTCTGCGCCGTTGTGACCTGGCCACTCCGACCCTTCCACGGCGGGTTGCCAACAACTGCGTCGTATCTCGGCTTATCTTCGGCCGCAAAGAAATCGGATGCAGGAAGAAGCGTATCTCCGTAGAGCGAAGGCAGGAGCTTACCAGCATCGATGAGCGCCGGTAAGTCAGGCGGATTGGATTGCTCGAGCAGCGCAATATAGAGTGAAAAAGCCGCCACTCGGACAGCGGAAGGATTGATGTCCGCTCCGTGCAGGCGATGAGCGATTTTCTTCAACTCAACCCATGTGGCGCGGCGCTTCTTCATGATACGACAATAATGCGCGACGAGACGCTGGAACAGTCTTACCAGGAAAATTCCCGAGCCGCATGCCGGATCACAGAATATGCCGCTAGCGCGTTGTTTGTCGGAGAGATCGTCCCATAACTGATTTACAACGACATCAGCCAAAAACATCGGCGTGTAAAACGCACCATCGGCGCTTTTCTTCTCCGCCTCTTCCTTCAGAAACCGGTCATAAACCGCACTAATGAGGCCGATCGACATGTAGCGAAAATCGTATCCCCAAAGGCGAAGTTGCCCGGAAACCATTTCCTCCCGACCATGCCGGAACTGCGCGAGTGTCCGCAGGTGACGTACGGCGAGCCTAGGGGGCGTTGCATCGCCCATCTCGAAGGCGCAAGGCGCGTTAAAGAGATTACCGTTGAAGGCGCCCTTCAGCCATACGAACAAGGCCTCGAAGTACGAAGGGGTATCCGCCTCTAGCATCTCTGCCAAGCTGGAACAGGAACCGTCGGACGCGTCTTGAAACACCGCTTCTTTGATGATCTTGCGATCCTCAAGATATGCGATGAACATCGTTTGCATCAAAAGAGCCTGAGCCCCATCCCCTCCAAGGTCGTCGCGCATGTTGCGAAACGCCTCGAGCAGGTTCGAGAGCAGGACGCTGTCGACGCGATCGTCGGGATCGAAGAATTTGTCGTTCTCAAACCAGAACCGCCCGGATTCGGTAGAGTCGATCAGTTCGCGGAGGGCAATTGCGTCCGAAAGGAGCGATAGAGTTGTGATTAGCCGTGGGTCGCTTCGCTGCCCCTCTTCGCGCTGGAACGGCCTCTGAACCAAGGAGTAGGCTACCAGTTCATCCTCTCGGAGGACGAGCAACAAACTCATCAGTCCTTGATTCCAGAGGATTCGATGCAACTCGTCGATGCGCGTCAGTGACACATCCGGCTGATTGAGAAACCCAATGGTCGGAACGCCTTCAATGCAAAACACCGCAGATAAGCCAAGGTCAATCAGAGCGAAGCGTATTGCCTCCGCATGCGGACCAGGACCGACATCGGCAGCGGACGTATAGAATTCCGGCGCAGAGCGGCGGTCGAGAGCCAGAGCTTTCCGCCAATGTGGTGCGACGCCATCAGCCATGTCTTTGCCTCCTTCCGCTGATGAGGCATAGCATCGTATAGCGAGGATTGGAACAAATAGAGAACATTAATCTGGGCAGAGGTGCCTGGCTGATCATTTTTCGAGCTCCAACATGCCCTGCGGGTCTCCGCCGAACTTTCCTGGCCGAGAAGCCCCCCGTGGCTTTTTGCGACTGGGTTCTAGGCGAGCAAAAATCGACTCGAAGTCGATGTCGTGCGCTGACAGTTCTGCGAGAAGGCTAGAGATAACTGCGAGGTGATCCGGAACTTCGCCTTTCTTCTTGTTGTTGGAGATCGAGTTCGGCTGCATTCTCATGAGCTCGGCGAAGCGTCGCACGCTAAGCCCAGCTTTATTCAGTTCGGTGATGAAATCGTCGTAAGTCACTCCGCCTCGTACCCATCATTTAATGAGCTTAGCACATAAAATTATGAGCCCGCAACTACCTTGATAGGCGGTGAGCCAACCCGCTTTCGATCTGGGGGCCGGCACCTTGCCTTAGATGAGGGGCGCGCCCTTATCCAGAAGATCGTCGAGAAAGTTCTCGCGGGACAGAATGGGGCCGGCCTGCGTGGCGAGGATCAGCGCTTCTACAACCTCCCGAGCCAGCGAACGGGCCATCACCCGTTCTTCGTTCGAAGTGGGTGTCATCGCGCGTCCGTGCAGGAAGGCACTGCGCACATCAAACAGCCTCTCGTACTGATCAGCGTAACGGCGATCGCCGAGAAGCCCAGCAACGCGACCTCGCATCCTTTTCGTGGGGCCCATTCCCTTATGGCGACCAGGCGTCAGCCGAAGGCTTCTCCGGTAGTCGGCGCGCAGACCAAGAGCTGCTTCGATCGTCGTAATGTGCGCCAGAAATTCGTCGATGCCTTCCGCCAGGAATGCGCGGACTATGAAATGAGTGATCGGCGTTTCGAACAGGACCGACTGCTTCGCCTGCTCGACTATCGTCCAGCGATTCTGATCCCAGACCGGCAGCTCGGTTGCGGCGGTGTCTTCAAGGCGCAGCTCGACAGGCCGCTCCTCCTCATAAGTTCCGCCATAGCCGTCATCATAAATGCGCGGTTCCCAGCTTAACGTATCCGGGGATGGTAGCGTGTTAGGGCGGACGAAAATATCACTGTCGACAGTGTAGACCCATGGGACGCGAAAGCCGCGCCAGTCGACCTCCGTCATCGTCGACCATCTTTCCCACGGCGCCAAAAGCAGGAAGAAGAGAGCATCCTCAACGGCGTCGGTAAACCGTCCCTTGTGCGGCTCGATTTGTCCCAAGTCCCGGCTCAGATCCATGTACAGCATGGGAACGGCGCGCGCCTCGGGCTCTTGGTCGATCGCGACTGTCTCCTCGACAACAAGCCAGTGGAATTCGGAAAAGCGCTCAGCGTCAAAATCCCGCCGTGGACAAAGCCGCTTCAGCCTCGGCTCATCAACGAGAGCCCGCAGCTCGTTCGCATTCAGCCGACCCATCTTCGCGGGTCCAAACGCGATCGATGGTAGGTCAGTAGCCAGATCGAGAGGGACGAGATGAACGCGTTTGCCGTGGGTCGCCCGCATCGCCGCATCGAGGTTCATTGCGGCTTCCTCCACCGACAGGGAAAGATGGGTCGTCTCCTTTTGTAGGCTGCAGGGAAGGCCGAGAGCACGTAAAGCGGTCGAGAGCGCGAAGCCCGGCCCCTTCTCGCCAGCATTCGGATGGTTGTCACGGCAGACTAGTCGGAGCCGCTCAAAGGCGGGATACGCGAGGATGTTGTCAGGGCCTGGTGGACGCAGCCGCCATAGATCCGACATCGCGGAGATCATCGCATTACTGGGACCGCTCGCTGCCTCGCTCATCAGCCGATCCGGAGCCTTCGCAGAAGTTTGCCGAGAACAGCCTCATATTCGTCGGGCTTCGAGAAATCGGCATAGAGTTTTCCCTTCAGGAACTCGGGCAGCTCGCACTCTTCATAAAGCAGCGGCAACACCACTACCTCGCCGCTAGCGATCTCGCGGTTCATCGCCACGTCGAGCTCCTTTTTCACCCACGGCGCACCGATCGACTTTTTCGACAGGACAACGGCAATATAGCGGCTGAGCTTCATGCCTTCTTCGATCTTGGCGATCAGCGAGTCTCCAATGTCGATCTCTGCCTCGTCCAGCCACACATGCTCCACGCCATGCGCAAGGAGATCCTTGCGCAGTTGGCGAACGAAAGGTTTGTCGACGCCTGTGTGGCTCAGGAAAATGCCATGGTACTTTCATGCGCCGGATCGGCCTTTTCCAGCGCAAGGCTGTCTCGGACGAGCTGGTTTTCGGCCTCCTGCGATGTCGGCGGGGTCAGCAGCCAGCCCGTCGTAGCCCCGAGCGCCACTTTGCCGCCCAAGCTGTAACCTTCGGGGGTGGTGGCGATCGAGGAATAATCATCACCCGGATCGGACAAGCACAGCGTCCAACCACCTGTTCGTGAAACCGCCTCGAAGTAGCGGGCAAAGGCACCGTCCGGATCGAACGAACCCAGCCGGCGCCCCTTCTTCACAAGAAGCTCCGAACGCTTGACGAAGCTCGCCACCTTCGGTGCCACATACCCAAGATGCGTCTCGCGATAGCCGAAGAAGTTCACCCGCTTCGGTTCGGATAAACACCAGACGACAGTTGCACCATCTGCGATCGCGGCCTCCATCTCCTTCCGCCGATCCTCACCGTCGAATGCCGAATCGAGATCATAGCTGTCTTTCTGTCCCTTGAGCTTGCCCAGTTCGTAGAGCTCATTTGAGAACTCCCCAGCCTTGCCGAACAGAAAATGCGTATAGCTCGCCGGATTAATGATGATGGTGTCGTATTCATAAAGTGGATATGCGGATCGCTCGTGATCCACTCTTGGCAGGCATAGGCCGAGGTTATCGATATCGACGCCGTCGATCGCATCTCCGGTATAGGTCACGCCAACCGTCAGAACTCTCCTCATTCGTAATTCCTTTCCGCAACGGCATTGTCCGCCGCCGACACTACGTCCATGACTTCGCCACGGCTGCCGATAAGAGCAATCTCAATGCCCGCCAACGCGCAGCGAGGGGCAAGCCGCTTGGCCAAGCGCTGAGTGCTTGCTGTCAGCGGAACCACAGCAACCTGACGGCCCTGCGATGGCATCGCCATCAGCAGTCCGACCGTCTCACAAAGGCCGCGATAGAGCCGTGAAACTTGGCCTGGATGCCTTGTGTTGATGATTCCGCCCTCACACTCGGCCGAAATGACGTGGTCACCGACCTCGGCAACCACATCGCCGAGCCCCGATTTGGGATTTACAGTGATCGTCTGCCCAGCGGGGTTTCGATAAACGCCACCGAAGGTTGTGCTTCCAAGGGTGGAAATCTTTGTGAAGTCGCGTCGACCGAGCCAGGCTGTGAAGTCGAACTGCTTTCCGTGTTCGCCATCAGGATGGATGCGAACGTCCCGAGCACCTTGTGTGCGCAGTAGATGCATGGCATAGGCAAGCATAACTGCACCCTCATAGAGATGGTGTTCATGCGAACCGTCCGATTTTCCGACGCGGTTTGGCGGTGGCGCTACGTTCGTCACGAGATCTTCGAAGTCCAAGGCAACCTCCCCGGCGGACACAGCGGGCCCTCATCGCTCGCCATTGACATCAGCTTATAACCGGCCATATTTGCCCGGTAAAGGAGGGACGCTCATGTTGACCTACCACCCCGAAAAATTTGCATCGCTGTACGATTCCGAGCTGGGCCAGCGCATATGGTCCTTCCTCACGCGGGACGAAAATGTCGCGCGCCTTGAAACGGCGTCAGAGCTGAGCAAGCCTGCTGTCGAAGGGATCGAGGAACAGCTCCTTGCCGAGTTCCGCGAAGACATCCTCGCAGATCGCGTCAAGCAGATGGTCGGCCACATGGTGCGGCAGATTCTGGAGCAGCGCGACTGGGTGCTCGACCAGACAGACGTGAAGGTTCAGTCCGTGCCCTTCAGCAAGGCGGCGCGCTACCGCCGGCCCGACTGGATCACCTTCCACGCCTTCCGCAACAGCAGTGATCCGCGCGAAGTCGCCATCACCGACCGGCGGCAAAACCCGACGCTTCCCGCTGGATCACGGTGGACCTTCTACGCGACCTTCGCCAGCCCGCTGAAGGCAGCCGTCGCTTTCGGCGTCAGCGACATCAAGCAGCTCCGCCAGCATGTCCATTCTCACGGCTATCACCGGGTGCAGGTGCCCCGGATGCTGCGCCGGGCGTGAGGTGAGCGGAAGATGAGTGATCTTTTCGATGTCGACGGCGCCAATCTCGATCTTGGCTTCGAGAACCTGAAAGCAGCCGAGTCTTCCTTCGAGCAACAGCTTCACGCTACGCTGCAGGAGATGTGGGCGCGCTACGAACCCTATGCTGATCCGGACTTCCGTCAGGGATTCGCGCGCGACGTCGATGAGCGTTTCTGGGAAATGTATCTTGGCTGCACACTGCTCGAAGCGGGGCGGAGGTTGTTGCCTGTGACCGACCGCCGGCGCGAAGGCGGTCAGCCTGACCTATGCATCCTCGAAGCAGATCGCCGCATCTGGATAGAGGCCATTACCCCCGACGAAGGCGCTTCAGGCCCCGACCAGATCGTGCGCCCTGTGCCGATCAATGAAGGCGGAGGCCTTGCAGCCGCGCCGATCCGCCAGGCGCAGCTTCGAACCTCCAGCGCGTTCTGGACCAAGGCGCAGAAGATCGCCAGCTATATCGAACAGGGCGTGATCGGGCCGGAAGACACCCGCATCATTGCGATCAGCGCCAGCCGCTTCGGCGTCTATGTCGCCGAACAACCCTTACCACTCATCATGACAAACCTGTTCCCGATCGGCGACGCCTTCATCACCATCGACCGCGACACCGGCGATGTCCTCGAAGAAGGGTTTCACGCCGCGCCCATGATCCGCCGCGAGCGCATTCCGGTCCCTCGCACGGCCTTCCTCGACGGGCGGTTCTCCGACATCTCGGGTGTAATCTGGTCACGGGTTGGCCTCGGCAACCTCTCGCGCCAGATCCGGCCAATCACCTATGTGCATAATCCCCTCGCGCAGGTTCCATTGCCTACCAACTGGGGCGTCTGGGACCGCGAATTCGTGACGACCCGTCAGGGTGAGGGATGGGAAGCCAGCGATATCCTCGCCGCAGCGGCAGCGGCGGAGGCGTCGTGACGATGGTATCTGATACATGCGTCTGCCGCCCGAAGGATGATGAGGCCGGCCATGGCCTCACCCGATGAAGCGCGACTGATCACGCCGATTAGCCAGCGCCAATTCGAACTCTATGGGCTGTCGCTTGAACGCGGTCCCAATTTCGATCCCGCCCATATCTTCCGTGCCTATCAAGCCGGACGGGGAAGCACGAGCGGTTGTATTCTTCTTGATCCGGAGCAAGGGACCTTCAATAGTCTCGCGTTACGCCGGCGGATCGATCACCGCTGGATCATGGTCGATGAATGTGGTCCCTTTTCCACCCCCGAGGCCGCGCTCGACCGCCTCAGCATCGCCATGCTAGCCAGCGATCCGCCGGAACCGTTGCCGCCGGGCGCCAGGCGACGCCCGCTTTTGCTGAAGCCTGGGCCGCGCGGGACTTCTCCGGAATTCGATCTCCTGACGGCGACGATCAGCCATGTGCCGGCGCTGATGGCGATTGGCGAATGCTACCTCGCGCTTCCCAAGCCCGACGCCAATTTCGTGTCGGATTTTCAGACCAATAACTTCGCCGCCCGGCTGTTCGAACTCTACCTTCTCGCCTGCTTTCGGGAACAGGGCCTGAGCATCCGGCAAGATCATGTTTCTCCCGACTTCCTCATTGAGAACGAAGGCGACACATGCTGGGTCGAGGCTGTGACAGCGAACTCCGAGGAGCCACGCGCCGGCGGAATCGGCAAATGGGTGCATGCACCGGAAGACCGTAATGAACGGCTGACGGGAGGACCGGCCGAACGTTTCGCCAAAACCCTGCGGGGCAAACTTCAGCGCAACTATCATGAGATGGACCACGTCATGGGCCAGCCCTTCGCTCTCGCATTGGCGGATTTTCACGAATCCGGTTCGATGGTCTGGAGCCGCGAGGCTTTACCCACGTATCTCTACGGGCTGCGCGCTGACATCGAGGGAGAAGGCTGTGAGCGCCGCGCAGTCGGGACTCCGATAACCAACCTGACGGGCAAGCATGGCATCCCGGCAGGTCTCTTCCGCGATCCCGCCTTCGCCCATCTGTCGGCCATCATCTTCAGCAATGCGGCAACGCTCGCAAAATTTAACCGTATGGGCTTTCTCGCCGGCTGGCGACCTCCCGGTCTGACGATGATTCGGCGCGGCATCCTCTTCGACCGGACGCCCGGCGCGCTACAGCCGATCGACTTTGAGTTGCTTGTCGGCAGCGACGAGTACGAAGCGCTTTGGCCCTGGGGCGAAGCATGGTGCCTGGAGCTGGAGGTCTTTCACAATCCTCTAGCCGCCCACCCCATCCCGTTCGACCTCATCCCCGGCGCCACCCATTGGTTCGAGTCCGACGGCGACATCGAGTGCAACACCATCTGGGCGAACTCGGTCCTTTCATCGGTCACCCGCCTGCATATGGCCAGTGAGGTTGGGATGACGACCGATGAGCCTGACGAAAGCAGGTCGTCATGATCCGGTCACCTAGTCTATTTCTCAACATGGAGATCCCAGGCGCATGACAACCAAGCCGTCCGACCGGACGATTACCCTCCACCTTCTCCGCGGAGCCGTGCCCGAGCGCGCCGCCGAAATCAGCAGTCTCTGGAGCCAGTATGGCCATGCCGTTGGGCCGGCCTCGAAATTGATGAATGCTGTCCGTTCTGTGGTTGCCTTTGCGGCATGCACTTTCAGCAAGCATCGCAAATATATTATTGCATCGAGTGCGACACACTCACCGACTTCTCGGAATTGTCCCCGGATGCTCGCGACCAGCCGGATGACTGACCGGCTAGAAGGTCAACAACAAATGGGGACGACTATGAGTATGCAATGGCTATTAGCAAAAGCACCAGGATTTCAGGCTCTGCCAGAGCAGGATCGCGACGCAATCTTCAATTTCACATTTTTATGGAGCCTGTTCGAGGCCCAGGTCATGGGGAATTTTGCGCGCGCCGACCTGATCTGCGCGAAGGTCGACGAATGGCGGGACGCAGGAACGCTTGATGCCGACCAATACGACGCTGAACTGGCTTATTTTCGACGGCGTTACTACGCAGACGGCAACTTCACCCATCACTTTCCGCACCTGCATTTGCGCCAGGCGGATCAGCCCGATGTCGTCCAGTCGGTGCTCGACGGTAGCAATGACGATCCCCGCGACCGGCTTCTGACGGTGCTGATGATTGTCTGGCGATTTCGCAACAACCTCTTCCACGGCGAGAAGTGGGCTTACCAACTTGAGGGTCAGCATCTAAATTTCACGCATGCCAATACCGTCCTGATGCGTTTGCTCGAACGACATGGGCAATTGCCTGGTTGATCGGAATTCCTAGAGGAGAAAGCCTTCCCCTGCGGTCGAGCCGGTAGTCTCGCCCGACCCCTTCTGCGGGGAGACCCCGCAACGCCCCCTTTAGAGTGAGAGGCCTGCGGCTATGGCCGTGACGGGTTTGGAGGTCGAGAGAGAGGCTCTCGGACCGCCCGTCATGGAGATCAAGCCGGTCAAGCTGACGGTCGAGCTGCCGGCGCAGGTGCATCGCGATCTGACAGCCTATGCGGAGATCCTCGGAGCCGAAAACGGACAGCAGCTTGAACCCGCGAAGCTGATCGCGCCGATGCTGGACCGGTTCATGAGGACCGACCGAGGTTTTGCAAAACTCAGGAAAGAGCGCCGTTCCGCTTCGCCTCAATCCTTGCAAGGCTGATGAAGCGGCGGAGCACAGGGTTGTCATTTTCGGGGCGCCATCCAACTGAGAACGGTACGGGTTCACAATCACTTATGGGAACGAAAGCCACGTCTGGATAGCGGGCAGCTTCAATCTCTTCTGTGAGAACCGAGATACCGAGCCCTAGTCCAACAAGGCCTAATATCCCCTCCTTGGAAAGATGTTGGCGAACAATTCTCGCCGTACGCCCGACGGTGGACACACCACGAATGATTAGGTCATCTATGTCTGGGCCAGCTTTGCTTGAACTGACGAGAAATGCCTCGTTCACGATTTCACGCCAACTGACGTTTGTTGCAGATGCGAGAGGATGCTGACCCGATACCGATACGTGAACTTCACTGGCCCATACTGGAAAACAATCACCGTTCAGGGCCAAAGGTTCACCGATCGAGAGGACAGCGTCTAGGCTTCGATGGCTCAGCATCGAAATCAGGCGTTGCCGCTCTGCTTCAACAAAGTGAAGTCTGATGTCTGGATGTTCTGACAGGAGGCTCGCAATCAGACGCCGTTGAGGCCCACATGAAAGCGAGGCCATGGTGCCAATCCTCAGTATTCCGTTTTCGGCGGCACCATGTGCTTGTGCACGATTAACGGCGTTCTTCAAATCCTCCATGATCTCGTGCGAGCAAGCCACGAACTCGGAGCCGGCATGCGTTAATCTGGCACCCGTGGTTCGGCGTTCGAACAACGATACCCCAAGAAGATCCTCGAGCTTCCGAACTCTACGCGAAACTGCAGATTGCCCTAAGCGGAGTTGAGCGGCGGCGCGATGAAAGCTGCCGGTTTCAGCGACTGCCAAAAGCACTTCCAAATCACGTCCATCCACACCTTGTAGAATGGTCGATATTGCGCCGCCGTTCCGTCCCCAGAGGCTGGAGCCGTTCACCGTGCTTACTCTCCTGGCTTTGCCTGACGCAGGTTGATCACCAGCGGCACGCTGTCATCACTCAGGTTCAAGACGTAGTCGATCGTGCGGGTCATATCTTCCATGGGGATCGGCGCCTGATCGCCCATTTCGCCCGCCGCGATTTCCTCGACGACTTCTGGCGTCGCAACGTAGTCAGGGTTAATCAGCGTCGTCGCGATCCCGAGTGTTCGGAGCGAAAGGTTGAGCGCTTCGCCGGCACCTTGGAGCCCAAATTTTGCGGCGGTATTTGCGACTTCCGGAGAGGCGGTGTTTTGAACCCCCGACATCGACCCCATCAGGATGATCCGTGGATTCGGAGCCTCGCTGAGATTCTTCGCGAGGCCCTGGGCCAGCAGAATCGGCGCAGTCAGGTTGACAGCGATCATGTTCAGGGTCTCTTCCACAGGGCTGTCGAGGAAGCTGTATTCGTCAGTGAACGCGCCCTTTTCCCAGACACCTCCGAGGAACAGAAGACCATCGAGCGGCCTGTTTCCGACCGCGGCCTTGACGGTTTCGATCCCTTTGACCGAACCGACATCTGCCTCGATCCACGTCCCGACGCTTGAAGGGGAGCGCGAGACAGAAAGCACTTCCGCACCTGTCTCCGCGAGGTGGGCGGCCGTGCCGCCGCCGATACCGCGGCTGGCTCCGATGATAAGATAGGTTGGCATGTCAAAGATCCTTTTCAGTTTGGTGGGTGGATAAGAGGCTCATGGCGAGCACGAGAACGGGCAGCAGGATGAGCGCAGCGCAGAGTGCAAGCGTTCCCGCAGTGTCGATGATCAGGCCAGTGGCGAACGGACCCAATGCAGCGCCGAGTGTGTAGGCAGCCACAGCGATTGAGGTGAGTGTCGCGACGGGCAGGCGCTCACGTGACCCTGCAACCTGGATCATGGCGAGCGTGTAAAGCGCACCCCCTCCCGCACCGATGAGGACGGCAGCGCCCCACATCAGTATCGGGGCATAGGTGGCGGCGCCCAAGGCCCCCACACCGAGAATGATTGACAGTAGGCAGAGGATGGTCGCCCACTTGAAATGGCCGCGATCCGCCATCCAGCCCAATGGCAGCTGTGCTGCAAGGGCTCCGATCGCAATAGTGCCAACCAATGCGATGGCCGCTGCGGATGGAAGTCCTGTCTGAATCGCAATGTATGGAAAGACGCTGTTGAGGCCGACCTCGAACACACCGCCGACAAATGCCGCTGCAAGTATTGCACCGTACAGGCCGAACGCCGTCAAATCGAATTTGACCGCGTCAGGCTTCACAGAGGCCCGATGTTCCTCGTTTGGCACGTGCAGCCTGATGGCGAGGGCCGCCGCCACCAATATGACTGTCATGACAATGACGGGCCACGGGTCTGCCGACAGCACGACCGGCAAAAAAGGACCGGCGGCGAAAGCGAGGCCAAGTCCGGTTTGATAGAGCGCCGTTACATACCCTAGCCGATCATCCGGTGTGCGCGACGCAATCAGCGCTTCGGTCGATGTCCACGTGAGCGCCGATGCGCCGCCGAGAAGAAAAGCCAGGACGAGGTAGACGATTAATGTTTCAGAACCGACCGCCAGAAGGCCTGCAGTGGCCAACAGTCCGATCCCAGCAAACGGAGCCCAAAGAGATGCGCTCCGCGTAGCCCAAGTTTCGACAGGAGTCGGGGGGTGATCGGCGAAATCGCGAGGATCGCGATGAATGGCGCCATTCCATAGGCCGCGACCATCGTCGCAATTGCACCGCTTTCGCTCAAGCGGACGACGACAAGCGGCGTCAGCATGGCGAACGGCACGACGTTCACGATCGTCGCAAGCCCCGGAAGCCAAATATCTCGTTGGATGTCGTGCATTGAGGTTTTCAAACTCCTTGGGAACACATTTGGGTGTGGTCCGGAGTTTGAGTAGACGCGACATACTCGACAGCTTGTCGAGTATTGCTCTACAATGGAGAAATGATGGAACTCGACAGGCTTGATGGATTGACTGTCTTCATGGCGGTCGCAGATCGTGGCAGCTTTGCCGCTGCGGGGGCGCAATTGGGCCTGTCGCGTTCGGCGATCAGTCTGGCAGTACGCAGGCTCGAAGACCGCCTGGGGGTAACGCTCTTTACTCGCACCACCCGGAGCGTGGGCCTGACCGAAGCAGGCAACCAGCTCTACGAGCGTGCGCGTCCCTTGCTTTCGGAGCTCGATACAAGCCTTTCGGACGCCGCCGATCTTGGTTCGGGTCCATCAGGCACGTTGAAGATCACCGTCCCTCGGATTAGCGTGCCTCTAGTGATCGAACCGATCCTCGCCGAATTCGCCCGAGAGGCTCCCAATGTGACGCTTGAAATCGTCGCGCAGGACGGGCTAGCGGACATCGTCCAGGATGGGTTCGACGCAGGCATCAGGTTGGGCGATCAGATCGAGGCAGACATGGTCGGCCTCAATCTGACTGGCCCGCTCCCGTGGCAGATCGTGGCATCGCCCGACTATCTGGCGGAACATGGCACGCCGGAAAAACCCGAAGATCTCGCGCGTCACTCCTGCATCGGCTATCGTTACACATCCTCACCCAGCATCTATCGGTGGGAACTGCTTCATAATGGACGACTGACGCCGTTTGCCGTGCGAGGGCCGGTAATTGTCAACGACTTCGCAACAAAGCCTGCCGTGGCCCGGCAAGGTCTTGGTCTCGCCTATGACCTGGCATCCACCTTCGAAGAGGACGTGCAGGCCGGTCGACTTGTGCCTGTGCTCGAAGCCTATGTTCAGACGTCGGAAGGCTTCTTTCTATACTATCCGCATCGGCATCAGGTGCTGCCGAAACTCCGTGCGTTTATCGACGTGTGCAAGAAACACCGCCGCGCCTTGAAGAGTGCTCGATCAGGCAGTTCTAACCGGAAAAACCTCCGTCCTTCAGGAATTCGAGCTCCTCCGGTGTGCTTTCACGACCCAAAATCGCATTGCGATGCGGAAAGCGTCCGAACCGCAAAATAATGTCGCGGTGCCCTATGGCGGATTTCAGATCCTCAACACCCTGCGTTCTCTCGGTTTCTGCGACGGATAGGTTCTGATCGCCGAGATTCTCAGAGTGCATCAACGGCATGATGATGAACTCGGCAATATCGCTCCGCATGCGTCGATCGTCGCCACGCGCAATCACGCGATGGACAATCACTACCGCCTTGGCGTCGCAGGCATACGCCTCTGCCGAACCACGGTGGATATGCCGCGAGAACTGATGGAGCACGATGATAAGCGCAAGTGCGGCGTCGGGATGCTCCGTTTACCAATGATCGAGCTTCCCGGCGGTGGCCTGCTTATGCAGTTCGCCAAATCGCTCCGAGATCCTCAGCATCGAAGGCAGGGTCCTTTTTCCACCATGGACCAGGGCCAGCTTCCGCCCAGAAATTCAGAACATCATCTGGAGTCAAACCCAAATCGCGCCTCCGAGCAATATCAGACTTCAGTGTAGGATAACGTGTAAGTTCATGATGTGTCTGAGAAAAACCAAGGTCCTGCGGGCTTCACAATTTGTCCCGGCCGAGCCGCTCAAGACGCTCAGTTCGTCCCCGCTCAGGCCCAATCTACGCAAAAGATATTGGCATTTAGAAAGACGCATGAAAGCTTCATCTGATTACGCAGAATTCCCGCGTAAGCACCGCGTAAGCAATAAAGATAGATGGGCGCGAATCACTAACACATTGATTCAAATGATAAAATTGGCGCACCCGAGAGGATTCGAACCTCTGGCCTCTGCCTTCGGAGGGCAGCGCTCTATCCAGCTGAGCTACGGGTGCCCTGGGCGCTGGCGCACCACGCTGGATACAAGATGTGGCGCGCCTCTGCAATGTGAAAGTGGCACGGTGCCGATAATTGCCGGGGTTGTCCGGACAGCGCGCGTGCTACCACGCACCTGCCTCCATTCGGCAACCGTTGGAGCCTGTCAGGCTCATGATTTTTATCCGCTGGCTGATCCGGGCTGATTTCACGACACAAAGACGATGCGTGCAACCAAATCCGATCCGTCAGTCGGCGAGCTCGATGCGTTGGCCAGTGAAGTCGTAGCCGAGGTCGATTTTAAGCGAAGTCTTGTCCAGCGGATCGCCGTCAAGCGGCGCGAACGCTATGGAGACGCTGCCGTCCAGAGTCCCGTCGTCGGGATTGAAGGTCGCGAGGATATCGACACGGGCGATTTGCGGGTCGGGTCGCTCCTCGATCGGGATCGTGAAGTCGAAAACCAGCGCCTCGAAGTGGAACCGGCCGTTGTCGGCATTCAGGCAGCGCCAGGCGCCCTGGCCGTTGGTGAAGGGCTGGAAGCCAGTGACGCCACCCTGGGCCGAATCGGTAAACAGGGCATGGCCGCCATTGGTCAAAGACAGCAGGCTGCGACCCACGGCCTCCGGGCCGGAAACGCCCTCGTTGACTCGCCGCATGAGGTAGGTGCCGACCGCTTCGAAACAGTTTGCAATAGCCGGCTCGGTATCCTCCTGGGCGACAGCCGGCGGAGCGGCAACAAGCAGGCTTGTCGTCAGAAGCGCATAGAGCAGTCTAGGCATGTCAGAACCTCTTGTTTTTCCGCAACTCATCCACTGACCCCGGCGCCATGCAATCCCTGCTCCGAGACGGAACCACGCCAGGCGGTACTTTGTCGTTCCGCCATCGACGGTTTCCTATGACCACGAAATGATTGAGATTCACCTACCACACCGACACCAGGTTGCGGTTCGTTTTGTCCTGCGGGTCGATGGCGACAATCCTCTCGGAACGCGGGAGCCGGTCTATTTGCTAATCAGTTGATCGAAGGCTGGAATAACAGCTTGATGTAGGAGCGGAACAGCATGACCTGCTGCGACAATGCGAGCGGCTCGCCCAGGGCCTTGGACATGACAATACCGCCTTCCACCGTGTTCGACACCATGTCGGCCAGTGCGTTGAGGTCGACATCGTCCTTCGGCGGGTAGACCGCGGCGATCTCCTGCAGCGTCCCCAGGAAGCGTTGGCGCCAGCGCAGCACCGCCTGCCGGTTGAGATCGCGGATATTCTGGTCGAACAGGCGCTCATTGTAGCAATAGGTCGCCACCAGGCAGCCGGGATGACCGCTCGGCAGGTCGGCCATCATTTCGGAAAACAGTTTAAGGCCGATCAAAAACGCATGCAGCGGATCGTCGTGCAGCTCGCGTGCCCGTTCGAAGAGATCGTCGAGCAGCTTTTCCTCGTTATCGAGATAGCGCTGCAGCAGGGCACGCGCCAATTCGTTCTTGTCCCTGAAGTGGTAGAAGAAGCCGCTCTTGGTGATATCGGCCTCGGCGATGATCTCATCGATCGACGTCGCTCCGAAACCCTTTGCCAGCACCGCGTTCTCGGCAATATCCATCAGCCTTTCGCGTGTCGCCTGTCCTTTTGCGCCAGTCGCCATCTTCAAAGCCCATCCTTTACTGGACCACAGGTACAGTTTTTGCGGCCCGAAAACCCGATGCGGCGGTTGGTGGCCGCCAATCCCCTGAAAATAAAGCGATATTTTGTTCGTGTCGACCAGACCGCAAACCCGCTATCGCCTCGGGCGGTTCGCCGTCATGGTTGCGCCGCATCGAAAGGACGAAACCATGACTCTTGCGAAATATAGACACAAATTGCCGCAACTCAACGGCCACAGGCTGCTCACCGATGGCGGGCTGGAAACGACGCTGATTTTCCACGACGGCATCGACCTGCCCCACTTCGCCGCCTTCGACCTGCTGCGCACGACGCAAGGCCGGGCCGCGCTGAAAGCCTACTACAGGCGTTATGCGCGGATCGCCACGGCTCAGGGACTCGGATTCGTGCTCGACAGCCCGACTTGGCGGGCCAGCCGCGACTGGGGCGACCGGCTCGGCTACAGCCGCACCGCGCTTGAAGCGGTCAACCGCGAGGCGATCGACCTGATGTTCGAGTTACGCACCGCGCACGATACGGCGGTGACGCCGTTTGTCGTCAGCGGCAACATCGGCCCACGCGGCGACGGCTATCAGCCGGAAACCATCATGAGCGCTGCCGCGGCACAAGCCTATCATGCGGAGCAGATCGCCACCTTTGCGGCGGCCGGGGTCGATATGGTGTCGGCGTTCACCATGACGCATGCCGAAGAGGCCATCGGCATTGCCCGCGCAGCCTCGGCAGCCGGCGTGCCCGCGGTTCTTTCCTTCACGGTGGAAACCGACGGGCGGCTGCCTTCCGGCCAGGGTCTCGGCGCGGCGATCGAACAGGTCGACGCGGAAACCGGTGCGTCCGCGGCCTACTTCATGATCAACTGCGCCCATCCGACACATTTCGAGCACACGCTCGTCGGCGGCGCTGCCTGGACCCGGCGCATCCGCGGTCTGCGCGCCAACGCTTCACGGCTGAGCCACGCCGAGCTCGATGCCGCCGAGACACTCGATGACGGCAATCCGCAGGAACTCGGCGAGCAGTACGCGGCGCTGCTGGCGCATTTGCCGGAGCTTACGGTGCTTGGCGGCTGCTGCGGCACGGACCATCGGCACGTCAAGGCGATCGGAACATGTTGCCATCATCGGCAGGCTGCGTGAGCCGCCGAACAAGGAGAACAGACATGCTCGACAAGACTCTGACACTGCGACCGGCCGGCCCGGACGATGCGGCGCACCTGGCGCAGCTCATCAACATCGCCGGCGAAGGAATGCCACTCATCTACTGGCAGGACCTTGCCGGCCCGGACGGCGATGCATGGGCGGTCGGCACCGAGCGCGCGGCGCGCGACGCCGGCAGTTTTTCGTGGCGCAACGCGACCGTCGTCGAGGCGCACGGTCAGATCGCTGCGGCGCTGATCGCCTACCCGATCGACAGCGAGGCAAGCCCGGAGGACTACGCCAGTCTGCCGCCAGCCTTCGTGCCTCTGCAGGAATTGGAAGACAAGGCCGTCGGCAGCCACTATGTCAATGTGCTGGCGACGTATGCGCAGTTCCGCGGCCGCGGTCTTGGCACGCGTCTGCTGCAGGACGCTCGAAAAGCGGCCGGCCGCCGGCCGATGAGCATCATCGTGTCGGACGCCAACACCGGCGCCCGGCGTCTGTACGAGCGCCAGGGGTTTGAGATCCGTGACAGCCGTCCGGCGCCTCCGGACGGCCCCTATGCCGGCCACAACTGGCTGCTGATGGTGACTTAGAGCATCCGCTGGCGACGATTTCGTCGCCAGCGCCCTGCAGCGCTACTCGCCGTTCGCCTTGCGCATCAGGCTGAGGCCCTTGGCGGTGCGCGCCGGGAAGCCTTTCCAGTAATTGTGCTCGGGCTTCGGCGTGCCGTCCTCGTTGAGGGCGTGCACCGCGTCGCGGCTGTGTTCGACCAGGTCGAGATAGGCGGCCATCTCATTGTCGCCCTTCAGATACTGGCCGAGAAAGGCGGTGATGAAGTGCTGCGAGATGTTGTTCATGCGCACATTGTCCCAGACCGGATCGGCGTAGTGGTCGAAGGGGATGAAGTCGAGATTCTCGGATGGCTGCCAGCTTTCGGTCGGCGGCGGCATCGGCGCACCGGCATTGTGGTTGGCGTACTCGAATGTCAGCAGATAACGCCTGGTGTTGACGCTGGCCTCAAAGATCGCCTTGGTGCCGTTTTCGTAGCCGGATACGTCGTCGTCGCTGCCGGCGATGAAGAAGATCGGCTTGCGCACGCCCTTCAGGCCTTCGGCGTCCCAGAAGCCGGTGTTCATGCCCCAAGGCGCGAACGCCACGACCGCCTTGATGCGCGGATCGATCAACGCTTCGTGGGTGTCGGAGCCGGCAAGGTGCATCTTCAGCGTGCCGTTGGGCGCACCCCAGCTGTATTCGGTGCTCTTCTCGGTGACACCGCCGCCAGCAGAGATAACCGCGCCATAGCCGCCCATGGAGTAGCCGATGAGGCCGGTATCGTCGGCATCGACGATGCCGCTGAGGAAACTGCTGTTGTCCTTCGACAAGCGGTCGATCTCGTCAAGTACGAAACGCTGGTCGAGCGGCCGGTTGACCAGTGTGCTGCCGAAAGCCGCGCGATTGTCGTAGGTGCTCTCGGTATGGTCGATCGATACGACCACATAGCCCTTGGTGGCCAGGTTTTCACCAAGGTAGCTCAGCAAAAAGCGATTGCCGGGGTAACCGTGGGAGATCATCACCAGCGGAAACGGCGTCTCCGCTTTCAATGGGTCGGCATCGCGTACAGCGAGGCCGTTGAGTTCGACCTTTGTCACCCCGTCGCGCAACTGCACGTCGCTGTAGGTGCCGCCATTGCCGGTGCCGTCGGCCGCCGGATACCAGACCTCCAGAGTCAGCGACCGGTCGTAGCGCGGCAGGTCCTTGTCGTCGTCGACATTCAGGATGTCGATCTGGTTCTTATTGGTGACCGTTATCGTGCGCACGCCCACCGGCAGATCGCCAGGGGTGGCAAGTTCAGGGGCATCGGGTCGAATAAGATCGATGCGGTTGTTGTAATCCGCGGCGAAGGCGGAAAGGCAAAGCGTTCCGCTCAAGGCCGCGACCGCAAATAATGTTTTCATGAACTCTCTCCCAAGGTGAATAGTCCCACGATAGGGCGCGGAGGGGTTAGCGGCAAGGCTGCACCAAACCTAACGGGATCGCTGTGACAGCCGTGTAACACTCGGGTCGATCCATTTGTTTGCCATTAATAAAACTGATGCCGAATAGAAAACTCTGTGAAACGGCATTAATCATTCGAATTCCCGATACAACCGATCTATAGTCCGGCCGACATCAACGAGACCCTGCCTTGACCGATCGTTATTCCTTCCTGTCGCTTATCTCGGAAGCGTTTCGCGGCAACACCGGCTGGCGCCGCGCCTGGCGGGCGGCGGAACCCGCAGAACGCTACGACGTGGTCGTCGTCGGCGGCGGCGGACACGGCTTGTCGACTGCCTATTACCTCGCCCAAGAACACGGAATCCACAATGTGGCGGTGGTTGAAAAGGGCTGGCTGGGCAGCGGCAACATTGGCCGCAACACGACGATCGTACGCTCCAACTACCTGCTGCCGCAGAACGCCCGTTTTTACGAAAAGAGCATGCAATTGTGGGAGGGGCTGTCGCGGGATCTCAACTACAATGTCATGTTTTCGCAGCGCGGCACACTGAACCTGGCGCACACGCCCGGCCAGATGGACGCCTATGCCCGCCGTGGCAACGCCATGCGGCTCGAGGGCATCGACGCCGAACTGCTGACCGGCGACGCCGTGCACAAGATGGTCCCCGAGCTTGATTTTTCCGATACGGCACGGTTCCCCATCGAAGGCGGGCTGCTACAGCGGCGCGGCGGTACGGCCCGTCACGATGCCGTCGCCTGGGGGTATGCGCGGGCCGCCGACCGGCTTGGTGTCGACCTGATCGAGAACTGCGAGGTGACCGGTTTCCTGCGCGACGGCGAGCGGATTGCCGGTGTCGAAACCACACGCGGCCACATCCGCGCCGGCAAGGTCGGCGTCGTGGTCGCCGGCAGCACATCGGAGGTCATGCGGCGGGCCGGCATCGAGCGGTTGCCAATTGAAAGCCATGTGCTGCAGGCGTTCGTCTCCGAGCCGCTGAAACCGCTGATCGATACGGTGGTCACCTTCGGCGCCGGTCACCTCTACATCAGCCAGTCGGACAAGGGCGGGCTGGTGTTCGGCGGCGATATCGACGGCTACAACAGCTGGGCGCAGCGTGGCAACCTGCCGGTCTACGAGGACGTGATCAGCAGCGCAATCGCGCTATTTCCAAACCTTGCGCGGGTCCGCCTGCTGCGCAACTGGGGCGGCCTCATGGACATGTCCATGGACGGCAGCCCGATCATCACCACAGGTCCCCTGCCCGGCATGTATCTCAACTGCGGCTGGTGCTATGGCGGTTTCAAGGCGACACCCGCCTCCGGCTGGTGCTTCGCCCACACCATTGCCGAAGACCGGCCGCACGCCCTCAATGCCGGTTTCACGATGGACCGCTTCGCCAGCGGCCGGGTTATCGACGAGAAGGGCGCCGGCCCCTCCCCGGAGCTGCACTGATGCGCATTCACTGCCCTATCTGCGGAGCCCGCGACGCTTCCGAATTCACCTATGCCGGAGATGCGACGCGCTCGATGCCGCCCCTCGCTGCCGATGCTGCCGAATGGACGGCCCATGTCTACGAGCGCGCCAATCCGATGGGCCGCCACAGCGAGTACTGGCAACACCTTTCCGGCTGTCGAGCGGTGCTCATCGTCGAGCGGGATACAGTGACCCATCGGATATTCAGCGTCCGCCTGGCCGGCGCACAGGCGGCGATTGCCGAAAGCGAGGCAAGCTGATGGGCGCCTACCGCCTCGACACCGGCGGCCACTGGATCGACCGCGACAGGCCGGTGCGATTTCGCTTCAACGGACGCGAGGTGGCCGGATTTGCCGGCGACAGCCTGGCGGCCGCGCTGCTTGCCAACGACATCCAGCACATCGCGGCCAGCTTCAAGTACCACCGGCCGCGCGGCATCATGACCGCCGGCTCGCAGGAGCCGAGCGGCATCGTCACGCTGCGCGACGGCGGACGGCGCGAGCCCAACGTCAAGGCGCCGGAGGTGGAAATCTGCGACGGACTGGATGTGTATCCGCAAAATGTCTGGCCGTCGCTCGGTTTCGACGTCTCTGCCGCCAACGGCCTAATGGCGCCGATGCTTGCCGCCGGCTTCTATTACAAGACGTTTTTCGAGGCAGGCCAGCGAGGCTGGCATTTCGTCGAACCATTTATCCGCCGCGCAGCCGGCATGGGTAGGGCGTCGCGGCAGGCCGACCCGGACCGTTACGAACGTATGCACGGCTTCTGCGACGTGCTGGTGGTCGGCGGCGGCGCCGCGGGTCTGGCCGCGGCACTGACCGCGGCGCGCTCCGGCGCCAGGGTGATCCTTGCCGAGGAAGCCGCTCGTTTCGGCGGCGGGCTGCTGGCCGAACCGGCAATGGTTGCCGGCATCCCGGCGCGCCAGTGGGCACGCGAGACCGAACTGGAGCTCGCCGGCCTAGATACCATCACAATGATGCCGCGCACCGCCGTCTACGGTCTGTTTGATGACAACACCGCAGCGGCGGTGGAGCGGGTCGCCGACCATAAGCCGGTGCCGCAGCGGCACGAACCACGACAGCGCCACTGGACGATCCATGCCGGTGCCATCGTGCTCGCCACCGGCGCTTTCGAACGCCCGCTGGTGTTCGAGGGCAACGATCGGCCCGGCGTCATGCTCGCCAGTGCCGCAGCCCACTACGCCACCGCCCATGGTGTCGCCGTCGGCCGTGCACCGGTGCTGATGACCAATAACGACAGCGGCTACCACGCCGCTTTTACCCTGCAGGACAGCGGCGTCGCCATCTCAGCGATCGTTGACCCGCGCCCCGAACCGCCGCTGGCGCAAACGGCGGCGACACGGTCGATCAAGGTGCACAGTGGCTCCGCCATTGTCGGCGTCAAGGGGCGGCGACGGGTGCGGGCCGTGCATATCGCAGCATTTGATGCCGCAACCGAAACCACCGGCGGCACGCAGACCATGGCCGCCGACGCGGTGCTGGTGTCGGGCGGCTGGACACCCAACATCAACCTCGCCAGCCAGGCCGGCGGTAAGCCGGTCTTCGACGACGCGCTGCAGGCGTTTCTTCCCGGCGAGCCCCGCCCGAACATGGCACTGCGCAGTTGCGGTGCGGCAGCCGGTATCTTCGATATGCAAAAGGCGATCGCCAGCGGCTCGAAAGCCGGCGGCTGGGCATCCCAGACCACCGGCCACACACCGATGCCGCCGCCCGACGTCACAGTGGACACAGCCTCCGCCGATGTGCGGCCCTTGCCCGTCTTCGATTTCCCAGTGAAGGCCCGCAAGGGCAAGCGTTTCGTCGATTTCCAGCACGACGTCACCGCCGGCGACATCGCGCTGGCGCATCGTGAGGGCTTCGTATCGGTGGAACACCTGAAGCGCTACACGACACTGGGAATGGCGGTCGACCAGGGCAAGAACGCCAATCTCAATGCGCTGACGCTGATGGCAAAGGCACAAAACAAGCCGATCGAGGCTGTCGGCACAACACGGTTCCGGCCGCCCTACGTGCCGATCAGTCTCGGTGCCGTGGCCGGGCGCGAGACCGGGCCGCGGTTCCGGCCGGTGCGCCGTTCGCCGATGCACGACTGGCATGTGACCCACGGCGCCGTGATGCTCGACACCGGTCCGTGGAAGCGGCCGCGCCACTATCCCAAACCCGGCGAAACACTGACCGACGCCTATATCCGCGAGGCGACGGCGGTGCGCCAAAGCGTCGGCATGGTCGACGTGTCATTTCTCGGCAAGATCGACGTACAAGGACCGGATGCTGCCGAATTCCTCAACCGGGTCTCTTCCAACGGCTTCGCCAAACTGCCGGTCGGCAAGGCGCGCTACGGCCTGATGCTGCGTGAGGACGGTATTGTCTATGACGACGGCACCACCTGGCGACTGTCCGAACATCAGTATTTGATGACGACCACCACCGCCAATGCGGCACTGGTGCTGCAGAGGCTCGAATACTGGCTGGCAACTGCTTGGCCCGACCTTAAAGTGCGGCTCGCTTCGGTCACCGACCAGTGGGCCGGCATGGCCGTTGCCGGACCCAACAGCCGGGCCATGTTGATGAAGGTCGTGTCGGGGCTGTCGCTGACGCATGACGATTTTCCGGTGATGGCGGTCGGCCGCGGTCGCATCGGCACAATTGACGTGACCATTGCGCGCCTCTCGTTCTCCGGCGAACTCGCCTATGAGGTGTTTACCGCGAGCCGCCATGGCGCTGCCATATGGGAGGCGTTGATGGCGGCCGGTGAGGCATACGACATCGTGCCTTACGGCACTGAAGCCCTCGGCACGCTGCGCATCGAAAAAGGTCATGTCACGGCCGCGGAAATCGACGGACGCACGACCGCCGACGACCTCGGTCTAGGCGGTATGTGTTCGACGAAAAAGCCGTTCATCGGCAGCGCCATGATCGGGCGCCAGGGGTTGACCGCGCCCGACCGTCTGCAACTGGTCGGGCTGGTCTCGCAGGAGGATCGAGCCTTGCGCATCGGAGCCCATTTGACGACGCAGGACAGCGACGCGAGTGTCGGCCATATCACGGCGACGACCTATAGTCCGGCGCTTGAAAAATACATCGCTCTGGCGCTGCTTTCCGGCGGGCGGACGCGTCACGGCGAGGTGATGACGGCGCGCTTTCCCCTGCGCACCGACCGTCACCGGGTGGACGTTGTGCACCCGGTGTTCTTCGATCCCGAAGGGAGCCGCATGCATGGCTGAGGTGCAACCTGCCGATATCCTGTTCGGCCGCCCCGGCGGCAAGCTGTGCCTGCGCCGCGCCGACCCGGGCGCCATGGTGCAACTCGGTTTCTGGCCCGACACGGCGGATGCGGTGCACGCAAAAATCAATGCCGTGACCGGTCTGACGAAGCCGTTAGAACCGGGACGCTTCGCCCGCGTCGGCGCAGCCCAGGTGCTGCGCAGCGCTTTCGACACCTACCTGGTGATCGGCGGCGATGATGCGGTCACCATCGACCTCGCACCGGACCAATGCGCCATCACCGACCTGTCTGACGCGCGTCGCGGAGTGGCAATCGAAGGGCCGGCGTCGGAAAGTTTCCTCAACCGTGACATCGCGGTCAATCTCTCACTGAGCGCATGCCCGGTCGGCAGTGGCTTGCAGACGGCCATGCACCACGTCTCGGTTTTACTGTTACGCACCGATGAGACGGGCTTTGTGCTTTTCGCCTATCGCAGTTACATGGACGATCTGATCGGCTGGATGCTGGATATGGCCCTGCCGTTCGAGGGTTAGAGCGATGCAGGACCTGCCGCGCGGTTTCGACCTCAGGGCGCTGCGGGCCTTCGTCACCGCGGTGGAACTCGGTGGTATGACCCAGGCGGCGCGGCGGCTCGGCATGACCCAGTCGAACATGTCGCAGATCATCGGACAGCTCGAGACGGCGCTCGACGCGGCACTGTTCGACCGGGCGGCACGGCCGATTGCGCCGACTTCCGCCGGCCAGGCCTTCTACCGGCAGGCGCGCGACATTCTGAAGCTGGCCGAGGAAAGCCTGCGCCAGGTCGGCGGTGACCGCGCCGATACGCTGTCGTCGCTCACCGTCGCCATGCCGGACAGCGTCGCCAATTCGATCGGCGCGCCGCTGCTGGAGACACTGCGGCCCAAGGCGCGCCGGCTGCAACTGTGGTCGGGTATCTCGCCGCACCATCACGACGCGCTGCTGTCGCGCAGCGTCGATATGGTGATCACCGCCAGCGACGCGCTCGCCCATACGGAAGGGCTGACCAGCCACCCGCTGCTGTCGGAACCCTATGTCGTGGCGGTGCCAAAGCATTATCGCGGCGATGCCGATATCAAGACGCTGGCGACGGCGCTGCCTTTTATCCGCTATACCCTGCGCTCGACGATCGGGCGGCATATCGAGAGCCAGCTCAATCGGCTACGCATTCGTCCGCCGGTGGAAATGGAGTTCGATTCGGCACCCAGCCAGCTTGCGGCGGTCGGTGCCGGCCTCGGCTGGAGCCTGACGACACCGCTGTGCCTGCGCCAGGACATGTCGCTGCTGCCGGGAATTGCGGTGCTGCCGCTGGAGCACGGCCGCTTCGGACGCTCGCTCAAATTGATCGCCCGCGAGGACTGGCATCCGGACATCGCCGAGGCCGCCGCCCGCTCTGCCGCGTCACTGCTCGACAGCGAGGCGATTGCCCCCATCGTACGGGCCTATCCGTGGATCGGCGAACATGTCGGGCGACCGGACAGGGGCTGATCGGAAAAGCCGATTGGGCGCCAAAGCGTTGCCAATTGGCTTTTTCATTGCCGCACTCACATCTTAGCTCCAGGCATTCACGCCGAATGGGAGCGCAAAGCCCACCGATGCGACGCAACAAGTCGGAAAGTCGACCTTTGGCCGACGGGCCAGGATTGAACGAGGGGCGTCCTGTGGCCTTGGCTCCGGCAAGAACAAATCGCCGATCGGCGACGATCGGCGCGAAACAACAATAAGGAAAAGGAAACATGACCACCGGAGTAATGACAAAAACCACCGCCGCAAACGCGCTTCAGTCGAACCGGAACCCGGTCCCTGCCGACCAGCAGGCCATCGCGGTCGACATCCTGAACGCGCTAATCCTTGACATCATGGATGTCTCCCTTGCGGTGCGTCACACCCAGTGGAACATCAAGGACGGCTCGGCCATGCCGTCAGTACTGTTTGACGAGGCGATGCAGGCGCTGGAACAGCAGGCAGATCTGCTGGCGCAACGGGTCGCGGCGCTGGGCGGCTTCGCGCCCGCAACCGCCAAGTCGATTGCGCAGGACAGCAGCATCGAGGTGTTTCCGACACGGCCGCTGAGCGGACAGGAATTCGCGGATGCCATCATCCTGCGCTTCAGCCAGCTGGCACGGTCGGCCCGCGAAGCCCTGCAGAAGGCAGACAACATCAACGAACCGGTGACGTCCTTTTATCTCACCGAAGCAGCGGTGACGATCGAGAAGCAACTCTGGCTATTCGAAAGAAAAATAGCCTCGGCCTGATCCGAGATGACCGGGCCCGGCAGACAATTGCCGGGCTCTCTATGTTTTAACGAAGATACATCGGTATGCCTTCCACTCGAGCGATCTTCGGGCGGTATTGGTCGACGTCGTACATCCCGTCGATATCGACGCGATGTTCGCCCTTGGTGCTGATGTCTGCGGGCTGGGTGGTGTAACAGCCGTCGCGGATCCCGACCATCAAGCCGCTCTTACCCTCCTCGATCAGCTGCACGCACATGGTGCCGTAATTCTTGCCGACGATGAGATCGACCGCGTCGGGTCCGCCCGAGCGCAGCAGATAGCCAAGGTTCTGGATCATGATGTTGGTGCCGGTGATCGCTTTCAGTCCGACGCCGACGTGCTCGCCGATACCGCCGAGCTTCCTGTGGCCGTAAGCATCCTCATCACCGCGTTCGATGATGTGCTCGCCGATGACGCTGGCTCCTTCGGAGACCACCGTCACCGTATAGTTGGAGGAACTGCGCGCCCGATCCGCCGTCAACAGCTTGGCGAGACGGTTCAATTCGAACGGCACCTCGGCAATCAACGTGCGATCGGTATCGGCCAGATAGCCGGCAGCCAGCGCCGTCAGGCCGCAGTTGCGTCCGAACATCTCGACGATCAGGAACCGCTCGTGACTGCCGGCAGAGGTCCGCAGGCGGTTGATCATTTCGACGGAGCGCGTGACGCAGGTCGAGAAGCCTATGCAGTAGTCGGTGCCGAAGACATCGTTGTCCATGGTCTTGGGGATGCACATGGTCTTCATGCCCTCGGTGTGGACACGCGCAGCATAGGAGAGCGTATCGTCGCCGCCGATAGCGATCAGCACGTCGATCCCCATGGTTTCCAAGACCTTGAGCACATGATTGGTGATGTCGATCCGACCCTGTGCATCCGGCTGCCGATCAATCTTCACGAACTCCGGAATCTCGTCCGGTTTCATGCGCGACGGGTTGGTCCGCGACGTGTGCAGAAATGTGCCGCCGGTACGGTCGATGGCGCGCAGCATGTCGGGCGTCAACGCGAGATGGGTGTCCGGTGTGGCCGCCGGATCGTCCGCATCGGTGCCGACCGGACCGGCCCAGCCGCGCCGGAAGCCGGTCACGTGCCATCCCATGCGATCCGCTTCATAGACGACGGCCTTTATTGCAGCGTTCAGGCCGGGAACGTCCCCGCCGCCGGTCAAAATCCCTAGATGCACACTGCGCTCCTTCCATCCGATTGATCTGATACGGATCATAGGTGCGATCCGCATATTCATAAAGCTGCAAATCCCGTTGGGAAACGACCCGGCATTCGGCCTTATGCGCTGGCGTTCACTCCGCTGGTAGCCGGTAAAGCCGGACCCAGTATTGCGGCCCCTTGGAGTAGTTGATGCCGAAAACGGCTTCGCCGCTGACCCAAGTGGCGCCGGCATCCGCGAGCGTCTGCTGGAACAGGTCGGCGTTTTCGTCGGGCACCGCCGCAACCGCACAGGCCGGGTCGGCCAGCAAATGGTTGGCAGCGCCTGCCGCGTCGGTCATCACCGTTTCGGTCCCGGCCAGGAACACCAGACTCGGCTCATGGAATTCGACCGAAGCGAGCACCGAGGTTTCGCACGGCCTTTCGGCGTGGAACTGGGCAGCGATCTCGCGGCCAAGCCACAGCTGGTCGATGCGCGGCAGGATGCCGCCGAACATCAGGCCGTAGGCGGCGGCGGCCGTCAGAGCCGCGGCGGCCACCCGCCGGATCGGCGAAAAATGCACCCGCATGCCCAGCCCCAACCAACCGGCGACGAGCAGCAAAGCGGCGGCCGGAATGCTCCACACCAGCAATGTCCCGCTAAAGTAAACCGGCGCGACCAGCGAAATGCCGACGAAGCCCACCGTCACCACCACCACGCCGAACGCCGCGAGGCCGTGCAGGATCCGTTGCCAGACCGCCGCCGCGTCTCGTTCGGTCAGCGGCAGGCTGAGGAACCAGCCGCCGAGCAGCAGAATGGCCGGATAGGCGGGCAGCACGTAGTGCGGCAGCTTGGTGGGAATGAGTTCGAAGATCAGCCACAGCGGCAGATACCAGGCGATGCAGTAAAGCAGGCGCGGGTCGGTAAACATGCGGCGCAGGGCGTGGGTGAACCCGATCGCCGCGATCAGACCGAAGGGCCAGATATAGAGAGAATAGGTGATCGCGTAGTAGCCTGGCCAGGCGCCGTGCGACTCCTGCCCGCTGGCCACTTTGCCCAGCATGTCTCGGCCCACCGCTTCGCGCCAGAACTCGCCGCCGGCCTCCAAGGTGATCAACACCAGCCAGGGCAGCGCCACCAACGCCATCAGCAACACACCGCGCAGCGGTTTCAGGCCGGCCAGCCAGCGCTGATCTCGGTTGTGGTCGAAGATCACCAGAAACAGGACCGTCACGGCACTCAACATCGGGGTGATCGGCCCCTTAATGAGGATCGCCGCGCCCTGGACTATCCAGAAAAGCCAGGCGGTCATCGCGCCAGCGCTGTCGCCGCCACGGCCGGCGAGATAGATGCGTGCCAGCAAACCCTGGGCGAGGATCGACAGCAGCAGCAGTGTCGCATCGGTCTTGGCCAGGCGCCCTTCGAATCCGGCGCCGAACAGGCCGGCCAGCATCAGGGCGCCAAGCGCCGCGGCGACCGGACCGAACATCATCAGGCCCACCCAGTAAAGGGCGGCGAAGGCCAACGCCATGGCGACCACGGAGACCATACGATAAGCCCAGACGGAAGTGGCGGCGTCGCCGCCGCTCACAATGACACTCGCCGACTGCAGCCAGTAGATGCCGATCGGCTTCTTGTAGCGCGCCTGGTCCTGGAAGCGGATGTCGATGTAATCGCCGCTTTCGACCATCTGTTTGGTGGCCTGCACATAGCGCGATTCGTCGCGGTCGATGGGCGGCAATTGGGCGACACCCGGCAGCAGGACAGCGATGCCGAGCAGGACAATCAGCAGGTATCGAACCGCCGGAACCTTTGCCCCGGCAGTCGTCATTCAATGTCCGCCATGGCGGCCCTTCTCTCGTTGGCGATCAGCCAAAGATTGCGGATATAGATAATCAGCCCCATCCCCTGGCCCGCAATGAATACCGGATCCTGCCGCTGGATCGCATAAACAAACAGCATACTGCCGCCGAACAGCGAAAAAAACCAGAAGGCGATCGGCACCACGCTGCGCTTGGCCCGCTCGGAAGCAATCCACTGGACCACGAAACGCATGGTGAAACAGGCCTGGGCCATGAAGCCGAGCAGAACCCAACCATTGAACTGATCGATGAATACCGTCCGGAACCAATCGACCAGAGACGCAAACACTTCAATCATATTGTACTTCCTCGACAATTGGCATGGTCCTGCGCCGCCGCTTCAGCCACCAGACCCCAAACAGGTCGAGTGCGCCGCGCAGTCCGCGGTCGAGGATGCCGTAATTGGATGTTCCGAAGCGACGCGGCCGGTCGAGCACGTCGATGGCGACAACACCGTAACCTTCCTGGATGACCAGCGCCGGCAGGAACCGGTGCGTGCCGTTAAAGAATGGCAGGCGGCGAAAAATATCGGCATGCAGCGCTTTCAGGCCGCAACCGGAATCGCGCGTCTTGTCATTGAGAATCGAGCCCCGCAACCAGTTGGCGAAACGCGAAGCCCACTGTTTCACCACCGTGTCCTTGCGCTTGACGCGCTGACCGCAGGCGATGCCGACGCCGGGACCGCCATCCAGCAGCTTGTCGACCAGTTCGCCGATATATTTCGGATTGTTCTGCCCGTCGCCGTCAATGGTCGCAATGACCTCGCCGCGGGCGGCCAGGACTCCGCTGCGCAGCGACAGGCTCTGGCCGACCGATGCCTGGTGGCGCAGGTGCCGCACGGGAAACGGTCGCTTGGCTGCCTCCGCCGCAAGAACCTCGGGCGTGTTGTCGGTCGATCCGTCGTTGACGATCAGCACCTCGATGTCGCGGTCGGCAAGATGCTCGGCGATTTCGTCGAGCAGCGGCGGAATGTTCTCCGCCTCGTTCTTGCAGGGAATGACAATGGAAATCATGGTTGACCCGTCATGCCGGAAAACCGGCCCAGAAAACCGGCGAGGCTCTGTTTGCCGCCGCGGAAATGAGACGCGGCCAACCGCAGCGAGAAGAGTGGCTGGCGCGCCCCGGAACCTTGCCCGAAAACTGGCCGACGCCTTACCAAGCGCACGGAGCGGTGGCAAGGACCTTGCCCAGGTACCATGGTCCGCAGCGCGCTGAAATCAAGCCTTTTCCTGCTCGCCGTTGCAGGCCATACTCGCACGCCAACCGGTGCGTAGCGATTCCGGAAAAGAGGAGGAACCCGATGCGAGGATTGATGCAGGACTGGCCCCTGCTGTGCCACAAGATTATCGATCATGCGGCGCTTTACCACGGCGACCGCGAGGTGGTCTCACGGTCCGTCGAAGGCCCGATTCATCGAACCAACTACAAGACCATCCACGGCCGGGCGCGGCAGGTGGCAAAACGGCTCGAGCAAGAGGGCATCCAGTTCGGCGACCGGGTCGCGACCATGGCCTGGAACACCTGGCGCCATCTGGAGAGCTGGTACGGAATCACCGGTATCGGTGCCGTCTACCATACCCTAAACCCGCGGCTGTTTCCCGACCAGATCGCCTGGATCATGAACGATGCGGAAGACCGCATGCTGTTCGTCGATCTCACCTTCCTGCCGTTGATAGAGGCGATCGCCGACAAGATCCCGAGCCTCGGCAAGGTCGTTGTGTTCACCGATGCGGCCCATCTGCCGGAAACCAAGCTGCCAAACGTGGCGGCTTACGAGGATTGGATCGCCGAGGTGGACCAGGATTTCGCCTGGCAGGAGTTCGACGAGCATACCGCCGCCGGGATGTGTTACACCTCCGGCACGACCGGCAATCCGAAGGGCGTCGTCTATTCGCATCGGTCGAACGTGCTGCACGCCCTGGCCGCCGTCCAGCCGGATATGCTGGGCCTTGCATCGCGCGACCGCATGATGCCGGTGGTGCCGCTGTTCCATGCCAATGGCTGGACCACCGCCTTCTCCTGCCCGATGGTCGGCTGCGCGATGATCATGCCGGGTCCAGGCATGGACGGCGAATCGATCTATGAACTGCTGACCGAAGAGCAGGTGACGATGACGGCGGCCGTGCCCACCGTATGGCTGATGCTGTTGCAGCATCTGGAAAGGACCGGCGCCGAACTGCCGCATCTGGAGCGGGTGGTCATCGGCGGGTCGGCCTGCCCGCGCGCCATCACCCAGGCGTTCCAGGACAAATACAATGTCGAGGTCATCCACGCCTGGGGTATGACCGAGATGAGCCCGCTCGGCACGCTTTGCTCCATCAAGCCGGAATACGCGCACCTGGCCGGCGATTCGAAGCTGGATATCCAGGCCAAGCAGGGCCACCCTCCATTCTCGGTCGAGATGAAGGTGACGGACGACGACAACAACGAACTGCCGCGGGACGGCAAGACGTTCGGGCGCCTGAAGGTACGCGGACCGGCCGTCTCCTCGGCCTATTTCAAGGGCCAGGGCGCCGAGCAGTTTGACGACGAGAACTGGTTCGATACCGGCGATGTCGCCCATATCGACGCCCACGGCTATATGGAAATCACCGACCGGGCCAAGGACGTCATCAAGTCGGGTGGTGAATGGATCTCAACGATCGAGCTGGAGAACCTGGCGGTCGGCCACGACGATGTGGCGGAAGCGGCGGTGATCGGAATCCGGCATCCCAAGTGGGACGAACGGCCGTTGCTGGTGATTGTGCCGAAGGAGGGCCGCAGCCCGACGAAGGATTCGATTCTGGGCTACATGAACGGCAAGGTCGCAAAATGGTGGATGCCCGACGACGTCACGTTCGTCGCGGAGATTCCACATACGGCAACCGGCAAGATCCAAAAAACGACGCTGCGCGATCAGTTCAAGGATTACAGTTTTCCGGAGACTTAGAGGCTGTCGGGGTAAAGTGCAGACAAGGAGGCGCTGCGGGCGCCTCCTCGTTGCGAGGCATCAAATCAGTTGGACGGCAGCATCACCTTGTCGATGACGTGGATGACACCATTGTCGGCCATGATGTCGGCGGAAACGACATTCGCCTCATCGACCGTAACGCCGCCATTGCCCTTGGTGACTCTGAGCAGCCTGTCACCGCCGGACTTGATGGTCTTCACGTGGATCGAACGGCCCGGCAGCATATTCGAAGTCAGCTTGCGCGGCAGCACGTGGTAGCTCAGGATGGCCACCAGCTGATCCTTGTTTTCCGGCTTGAGCAGCGTTTCCACTGTACCCTCCGGCAGGGCGGCGAAAGCTTCGTCGGTCGGGGCGAAGACGGTCAGATTTTCTCCGGTGGCCAGCGCATCGGCAAGGCCGGCTGCCTGTGCGGCGGCCAAAAGCGTGCCAAACGATCCGGCACCCTGTGCGGTCTCGACAATGTTTGCGGCGTTGACCGCCGTTGCGCCCAGAAGCCCCATGGCTGCAATCGCACCAAACAGTTTCGTTCTCATTTTTCAGTCTCCCAATGGGTTTGCATACGAATGATTGGTTCATTCGATGGCTGCCATACGCCCAGCCAATCAACTCGGATCAATTATTTTGAGATTTTTCTATGATATTTCTGAAAATATCGACATTATTACTATGAGAGTGCTGAATGGAGGCAATAAAAATCCCTCACAGCCCCAACTGAAGCTGTGCAGTTACTTGCAAATGAAGCTCGCCCCACATCTGCTCGTTCGAGCGTGTGTGTCGACCGCGACAGGTCTAGTCTAGGCGGCGTCCTCGTAGGCGTGGCCGCGCTCAAGCCAAAGCCTGTGCACTTCGTCCCAATCCGGGACCCGGTCCGTTTCGTAGCCGAACGTCTTGCCGGACGCCATGGCGCGGAATGAGCGGATCGCCTGAAGATGAACGCCCGAATAGACGAACGCCTTCATGCACTCCTTGTCTCTCCACACGGTGCGCGTGTGATGGATTCCGTCGATGGTCCGCACATCGGCGCCGATATTTCCCGGTGCGGCCTGCGCCTGCTTGAAGCACGGAATGGCCAGGCGATAGAACCGAAAGACGTGCCACGGGCGCTTCAATGCCAGCCCGGTGATAGATACGTAAAATCTATGGGTCATGTCAGGTCGTCCGGATTGACCGGCTGAGATCATATCAGCCGTGTCAGAAGGTAGCCGGCACCGGCGGACACCGCAGTCAAGGCCATGCCCCAGGTGATGTCGACGATCAGCACCATCACCGGCCAGTCCCGCAATGTCGCATAGTTCGTGATGTCGTAGGTGCCGTAAGCGATACCGCCGAGCAATGCGCCCAGAAGCAGCGCCGTCCCGACCGATTCGGCACGCAGGGCCGGCGCAACCGCAAACACAACGATACCGGCGACATAGAGGACATAGAAAACGGCGGCCACACCGAGGCGCGGCTGGTCGAGCATCAGCGGCCCGATCTGCGCCCGGTAAAAGCTGCCAGCCATTCTCGTCAGCCATACATAGTCGAGCGCAAAAAAAACGAGAGCAGTCGTGAGGTATGCTTTTACGTATAACATGGGCACTCCGGCTCTCCATTTCTGGTGTCAATCGCGGGTTACGTACACCCCATGCGATTGGATCACCCGGTGTTTTGCCAAGTAACCTTTTGTGGCCTATTGGTGATCCACCCATCGTTGCACCGCGTAACTCAGCAAGCATGGCATCCAACAGGAGATCCTCCCTTTGAGAAGACTGAATATCGCGGTGATCGGAGCCGGTGTGTCGGGCCTATCGGCTGCCTGGCTGCTCGGCCGGCGCCACCAAGTGACATTGTTCGAGAAGGCCGGCTATGCTGGCGGCCATGCCCATACGGTCGAGGTCGAAACCCGGGACGGATCCGTTCCCGTCGACACCGGGTTTATCGTGTTCAACGACCGGAACTACCCAAATCTGACGGCCTTGTTCCGGCATCTCGAGATTCCCTGCCACGACACGCGCATGAGTTTCTCGCTCACGCATGATGGGGGCCGGTACGAATACAGCGGCTCCAGCAACGGTTATTTCGGTCAGCGCAGCAATCTGATCAAGCTGAATCACTGGATGCTGCTGCGCGAGATCAACCGTTTTTTCCGCGATTCGCAGCGGCGCGTGCGGCTCTACCACCCCGACACGCCGCTCGGCGTCTTCCTGGAGAAGGAGCACTTTTCGCGGGATTTCATCGACGAACATATCGTCCCGATGGGCGCCGCCATCTGGTCGTCCACCATGGAGCAGATGCTCGAGTTTCCGGCCCGGACATTCATCGATTTCTATGCCAACCACGGCATGTTGCAGTTCTGGAACCGGCCCTGGTGGAAAACGGTGATTGGCGGTAGCCGGGTATATGTGGACCGCTTGATCGCCGACGGCGGATTCGATGTCAGCCTGAATGCCGACATCGTCGCAGTACACCGGCGGCCCGACCGCGTGCTGATCGAAACGGGCGACGGCGTCATGCATCTCTACGATCACGTTGTATTTGCCACCCACGCCGATCAGACACTCCAGCTGATTGCCGACGTGGAGCCGGCTGAAGAGGCGCTTCTATCGGCCTTCCCCTACCAGAAAAACATCGCGGTGCTGCACCGGGACAGCCGCTGGATGCCAAAACGCAACCGCATCTGGTCCGCCTGGAACTACATCCGCAGCGGCGATCCGGTGGACGGCGAGCTGTGTGTGACCTACTGGATGAACGAGCTGCAGAGCTTGCCGACGCGCGAAAACATCTTTGTGACTTTGAACCCGACCCGGGAGATCGATCCACGCCTCGTCGACCGGGTGATCGCCTACGATCACCCGGTGTTCGACGGTGGCGCGTTCCGTGCCCAGGAAAGCATGGACAATATTCAGGGCTACCGCAGAACCTGGTACTGCGGCGCCTATCTGGGCCACGGGTTCCATGAGGACGGCATTGCCAGTGGTCTTGCCGTCGCCGAAGAACTGGGCGGCGAGGCGCGGCCATGGGCCAACGACGCCGACTTCCAGGACAAGCGGCCGGCCTCGACCGCGTACCGCCAGGTGGCGGAATGACCGCGACGACAGAAGGCCTCTATGCGGGCAGCGTCATGCACCGGCGGCTGCGCCCACGGCGCCACCGGTTCAAATACACGGTCTTTACCCTGCTCGCCGACGTCGATCGCCTCGACCAGCTGGACCGACGGCTGCGGCTGTTCTCGCACAACCGGTTCAACCTGTTCTCCATTCATGACGGGGATTTCGGCGACGGCGGCGACCTGCGCGCCCATCTCGATGCGATCGCCGAGCAGGCGGTCGGACCGGCGACGGTCAAACGCTTCCTGATGCTGTGCTATCCGAGGGTGCTGGGCTACGTGTTCAATCCGCTGACCGTCTATTACGGGCTCGATGCCGACGGCCGGACGGCTCTCGTCATCTACGAGGTGTCGAACACCTTCGGCGAGCGGCACACCTATGCCACCGCGCAGGGCCTGCAAACGCCCGACGTGATGCGTCACTCATGCGACAAGGTCTTTCATGTCTCACCCTTCAACCGGGTGGAGGGACGCTACGTCTTCCGCACCCGCCTGCCCGACCGCGATGCGGCCGTCGGCATCCTGCTGGAGGACGGCGACGGACCGCTGCTCGCCGCGCATTTCTCAGGGCAGCGCGAGGACATCTCCGATCGCAATCTGTTGAAGCAGTTCGCCAGGACGGCTTTGATGACGCAAAAGGTCTGGCTCGGCATTCGCTGGGAAGCGTTGCGGCTTTGGCTGAAGCGCCTGACTGTGCACACAAAACCGTCTGCCCCGGCGCGCCCGGTCAGCATTTATCGCGAAACGGGTGCCGAACGCATGGACGATCTCGCCGCCTGATTGTCGGATAGTATTTGTGCTCGATCGTTGCTCAGCGACCCGTGAGGCGCTTCGCCACTCGGAAATAAAGCCAGTTTGGTAGCAGGTTGAGCGCCCGCACCGTGTTGGCGAAGACGAACGGAAACAAAATCAGGTAGCGTTTGCGCTCGATCCCTTCGAGAATCTTGCGTGCTGCGAGATCGGCACTGATGAGGCCCGGCATCTTGAAATTATTGGTGCGGGTCATCGGCGTATCGACGAAACCGGGATTGACCAGCGAGATTTCAATGCCGTGGCGCCGCAGATCTAGCCGCATCGTCTCCGCCAGGTTTATCAGCGCCGCCTTGGTCGGCCCGTAGGCGGCGGCGTTCGGCAGACCGCGGTAACCGGCCACCGAGGCGACAACGACGATACGGCCGCCGCCGCGCGCCTTCATGCCCGGCAACACGGCATCGACCGTGTTGACGACACCGAAGAAATTGACGTCCATGGCGTCGCGCATCTTGTGCACGTCCATCTGGTCCGCCGCCATCATCCACCACAATCCGGAGCAGACAACGACCAAGTCGATGCCGCCACAGCGCTCTTCGATGGCGGCGGCGGCTTTGGCGACGGCTTCGGTATTGGTGACATCGAGCGGGAAGGCGGACATGTTGGCCCGTCCCTGCGACAGCGCGTCGAGCTTGTCGGCCGAACGCGCGGACACCGCCACGTGCTCGGCCCGCCCGGCAATCAGGTCCGCGAAGCGCGCACCAATGCCGGTGCTGGCACCGATCACCCAGACGGTGCCAAACGGCTTGTCGCTTGCTGTCATGGTCCGGTCAGATGCCGACCAGCGGCTGCAGCATCCGGCCGAGCACGCCTTTGAAGCGCGTCGGCTCTTCCGTGGCGATCAGGCAGATACACGGCTCGTCGGAGTCGACCATCGGCTGGTGCTCGATATGCTCGTCGAGATCGGCCACGTCGCCCGGCCCGAAACGCCCCATCGCGTCGCTATAGGAGCCGCTCAGGATCAGCGTCATCTCGGTGCCGCCATGTCCATGTTCGGGCATTTTGCGGCCCGGCCAGATCTTCAGCATGTAGAGCGACGAGTCTGTTTCGGGCAGTTCGATCCGATGTCTTTGCACACCGGGCACGACCCGTCGCCATTCGACAGTGTCCAGCGAGTTGCCGATGTAGCGCCGCAACGGCAGCGGAATCTCCGATCGGCGCCCGAAATCGGGCGTCCGCACGTTGTCCCGGACTGCGGTTTCGCCTTCGCAGTCGAGCCTATGCGACAGGCGCGCGAACGCGCCCTCCGCCAATGCTGCTTCCGGCGCCTCTTCCAGGCATTGTCCGCCCATTGCCTCGGCAACCCGAACGGCTCGTCGGCACTCGTCGCACATGGCGAGGTGAGAAGCCACGACAATGGTGAAGGCGGGATCCAGATCGCCACTTGCGTAACGCATCAGCGTCGCAGCATCCAAATGGTGATGAATGCTCATCTCAAATCCTCAAGGTGTTCTTTCAGTTTCTGATAGGCAAGCCGCATACGCGACTTGACGGTCCCAATGGGCAGGTCCAGTTCCCGGGCAATTTCGCTTTGCGGCTTGTAGCCGGTAAACGCCATCTGAATCACTTTCTTCTGCTCGCTCGGCAGCAACTCGACGGCCTGGCGTACCCGCTCGTCGTTTTGACTGCCGATCAGCTCGGTCTCCGCACTGGGCGCGTCACTTTCCAGCGTCACCGTCTCGACATCGACATAGGGCTGGGCCGGTTGCCGGCGCAGCCTGTCGATGCGGGCGTTACGTGCGATGGTAAAGATCCAGGTGCTGACATTGCCGCGCTCGGGGGAATAGAGCGAGGCCTTCCGCCACACCGTCATCATCACGTCCTGGACAAGATCCTCAGCGACATCCGCCGTCGCCCCGGAACTCAGCATCATACCCTTGATGCGCGGCCCGAAGCGAACGAACAGTGTCTCGAAGGCGTTCCGGTCCCGGAACTCTGCAATATCGGCGATCAACGATCCCAAAATTTGCTGTTCCGACCCGGGTTCCTCCCTGGTCTTGTCCATATGCAGAGCTTTCAGCATAAGCCCGACCTTTCTCTGTCGGGCGAATTACGCATGTTGGTACCAATCAGATCACATCGAACGGATTTTTTAAACCGGCAATCGCAACATCCGGACTTCGTGCCGCAGCCGATCGCGGAGGCCGGCTTGACAATGGCGCCGATGTGGCCGATGCCGGGCGGGTTGCAACGGCCCCAGTCGCAGGGAAGAAATCATGTCCAATACCGCTCCGTGGCCTCCGATGAAACGTGGTCTGGTGGCCATTCTGCGCGGCCTGTCTCCCACATCCGCGGTCGACACCGTGTCGGTGCTGGCGGAGGCCGGATTCGAGGCCATCGAGATCCCGCTCAACTCGCCGCAACCGTTCAAGTCCATCGCCAAGGCTGTGGAGATTGCCCCCAATCACTGTCTGATCGGCGCCGGCACCGTGCTCGCGACGGCGGATGTCGAACGGCTCGCCGACGCCGGCGGCCGGCTGCTGGTCAGCCCCAATGTCGATGCCGACGTGCTGGCCCGCGCCGCCGACCTGGGCATGGTGACCATGCCCGGCGTCTTCACGCCGACCGAGGCGCTGAGCGCCGTCGCCGCCGGCGCCTCGGCGCTCAAATTCTTTCCGGCCAGCGTGCTCGGCCCGGCAGGCATTTCAGCGATCCGCGCGGTGTTGCCGGCCGACCTGACGATCGGTGCGGTCGGTGGCGTATCGCATGATGATTTCGACGCCTACAGCCGCGTCGGCGTGCGCACCTTCGGCCTTGGATCCAGCCTCTTCAAGCCTGATATGAGCCTGCGCGAGGTCGGCGCCCGCGCGCTGCAGACCATCGCCGCCTACGATCACGTTTTTGGGGGCTGACATGAGCCATACGATCTTTCATGACGCGGCGCACGAACTGGGGGAAGGACCGACATACGATCCCGACTCCGGCACCGCCTGGTGGTTCGACATCACCGGCCGTCACCTTATCGAACGTCCGGACGCCGGCGACGCAATCGTCCATGAGCTGCCGCTGATGGCCAGCGCGCTCGCGGTCATCGATGCCGACCGGCAACTGCTGGCCTGCGAAGACGGGCTGCATGTGCGCGAGGTGGCCACCGGGGCGCTGTCGCGCATGCTGCCGCTGGAGGCCGACAATCCAACGACCCGCGCCAATGACAGCCGGGTGCATCCGAGCGGCGCTTTCTGGATCGGCACCATGGGCAAGAGGGCGGAACCAGGCGCCGGGTCGATCTACCACTACCGGCGCGGCGCCATCACAAAGCTCTATGCCAACATCACCGTGCCCAACGCAATCTGTTTTTCGGCTGACGGATCGGTCGGCTACTTCACCGACACCCCGACGGGACAGGTGATGCGGGTGGCGCTCGATCCGGCGACCGGCATCCCGGCGGCGGAACCGACCGTGTTCATCGACCGGCCGGCCGGTGTCGCCGGACACCCGGACGGCGCCGTCATCGACGCCGAGGGGCTGTTGTGGAATGCCCGCTGGGATGGCTCCTGCCTGACCGCCTTCGATGCGTCCGGCACCGCGGTGGAAACCATCGAGCTGCCGACCAGCCAGATCACCTGCCCGGCCTTTATCGGCGACAACCGGATGATCGTCACCTCGGCCGCCCGCGGCCTCGACCCCGACACGGCCGCCGCCGAGCCGCACGCCGGCAAGACCTTCCTGCTCAACCGGACGTTCAACCCGCGCTACGACCCGAAAGTAGCGCTTTAGAGCGCCCGCTACGACCACCCACCCCCACGCACGCGCAGATTGCCGCGCGGCGGCCGATTTTCTCCGTCAGGAAATTGACAAAACCGGCCCAACAGCAAACGATGGGGGATGCGTTTCGCGTAACATTGAGCAGGGAGGAAACAATGGGTGACGGCCAAGGAGGAAACGGCAGGACCGCCGGTCCCCGGTGCATTGCACTGGTCGGTCCGTTCGGCAGTGGAAAGACGACGGTTCTGGAGGCCATTCTGGCCCGCACCGGCACCATCAACCGGCAGGGTACGATAAGCCAGGGCAACACCGTCGGCGATGCTTCGGAGGAGGCGCGGGCACACGCCATGAGCGTCGAGGCCAATGTGGCCAGCACCGACTATCTCGGCGATCGCTACACGTTCGTCGACTGCCCCGGGTCGGTGGAGTTCCTGAGCGAGGCCAACGGGGCGCTGGCCGGCGTTGATCTCGCCATCGTCGTCACCGAGGCCGACGACAAGAAGCTGCCGGCGCTGCAGATGATCATGAAGTCGCTGGAGGACCGCGGCATCCCGCATCTGCTGTTCATCAACAAGATCGACAAGTTTCAGGGCAGCATCCGCAGCCTCCTGAAGACCGTGCAGCCGGCTTCCGCCGCGCCGCTGGTGGTGCGTCAGATCCCGATCTGGAAGGACGGAATCGCCACCGGCTTCATCGACCTGGCGCTCGAAAGGGCCTATGTCTACAAGGAACACGCCACCAGCGAAGTGATCGATATTCCCGACGAAGAACAGGCACGCGAGGTCGAGGCGCGGTTCGAGATGCTCGAGCAGATCGCCGATTACGATGACGTGCTGATGGAGCAGCTGCTGGAGGACATCAACCCGGAACGCGACCTGGTGTTCACCGATCTGGTGAACGAACTGCAGGCCGGCGACATCTGCCCGGTGTTCATCGGCGCGGCGGAAAACGGCAACGGCATCTGGCGGCTGCTGAAGGCGCTGCGCCACGAGGCGCCGGACATCACCCGGACCCGCGAACGGCTGGGCCTCGACGCCAACGAGACCGCGTCGCGGCTGCAGGTGATGAAGACGTTCCACACCGACCATGGCGGCAAGATGTCGGTGGTGCGCGTGCTGTCCGGCAACGTCTCGGAGGGCGATACGGTGACCCGGCCGGATGGCTCGCAGACGCGGGTGTCCGGGGTAGTCGACATGCTCGGCGCCAAAAGCAGCAAGCGCAGTACCGCCGGACCCGGCGACACGGTGGCGCTCAACAAGCTGGAGGGCGTGGTGACCGGCGAGACGCTGACCGTCGACGGCAACGCGGTCAACAACCTCGCCGATCTCGACGTGCCCGATCCGGTCATCGCTTTCCACGTGGCGCCGAAGGAGCGCAAGGACGAGGTCAAGCTGTCGGCGGCTCTGCAGCGGCTGGTCGAGGAGGATCCGTCGCTGCGCGTAGCCCACAGCCAGGACACCGGCGAGACGCTGCTCGAGGGCCAGGGCGAGATGCACCTACGGGTGGCGCTGGAACGGCTCAACGGCAAATACGGCATTTCGTCCGAATCCGGCCCGCCGACCCTGCCCTATAAGGAGACGATCCGCACCTCGGCGACGGTGCGCGGCCGTCACAAGAAGCAGAGCGGCGGCCACGGCCAATTCGGCGACGTGGTGGTCGAGATCAAGCCGATGCCGCGCGGCGAAGGCTTTATTTTCACCGACACCATCACCGGCGGCGTGGTGCCGAAGCAGTATATCCCGTCGGTGCGCGAGGGCATTCGCGACTACCTGCAGCAGGGACCGCTCGGTTTCCCGGTGGTCGATGTCGGGGTTAACCTGTCGGATGGCTCCTACCATTCGGTGGATTCCTCCGACCAGGCGTTCCGCACCGCCGGCCAGATCGCCATGCGCGAGGGCATGCCGCAGTGCAAGCCGGTGCTGCTGGAACCGATGTGCAAGGTCGAGATCTACTGCCCCAACGACACGACGGCGCGCATCAACGCCATCGTCTCGGGCCGCCGTGGCCAGTTGCTCGGCTTCGACGCGCGGCCGGGCTGGGACGGCTGGGACGTGGTCAACGCCATCATGCCGGAATCGGACGTGCAGGACCTGATCATCGAGCTGCGCTCGGCAACCGCCGGCGTCGGCACCTTCCGCAAGGCTTTCGACCACCTCGCCGAGGTAACCGGCAAGCAGGCCGAGATGGTGATGCAGAAACACGGCAAGCAGGCAGCCTGAGCCGCCTGAAAAAAGCGTCTGAGGAGGCCGGCCATGCGCCGGCCTCTTTGATGGTGTATGCAGGACACGATCCGACCGTACAAGAGGTCCCGATGCCCTCGACTGCTCCGCCCGCCCTGGACCGACCGCTGCCGGCCGATCCGGCGGCGTTCCGCAGCGACCCGCATGCCGGATTCGCGCATTACCGCCCGCAGGCCGCAGTGATTGATGTCGGCCGCGGATCGCCGATCATCACCCGGCACGCCGATGTCGAGGCGTTGATGACCGAACCGCGCACCCGCCAGGTCGAAACCGACATGCTGCGGTTCTACAACATCAATTCGGGCGCGCTTCACGATTTCTACGCCAACAGCATGCTGTTTTCGAATCCGCCCGTGCACCAGCGTCGCCGCCGGCCAGCGGCGCGAGCCTTCGCCTACAAGCTGATCGAGGCCTGGCGGCCGCGCATCCGGACGCTGGTGACCGAGCTGATCGACGAGGCGGAACCGTCCGGCGAAGCGGATTTCGCCGAGGCGATCGCCAAACCGCTGCCGTCGCGCATCACCGCCGACATCCTCGGCATCGAACGGGCCGACGCGCCGCGGTTCGCGGCGATGGTCTACGGCATGTCGCGCGGTATCAGCACCTTTCGCGAGGAGCATTTCCCGGCGATCGAGGCGGCGGCCGGCGATCTCAACGCCTATGTCGAAGGCCTTCTTGCGGCACGCCGCGCCGAACCGCGTGACGATTTCCTGACCGACTATCTGCGCACCGTCGAGGCCGACGGATCCTTGAGCGAATCCGAGACGCTGATGCAGATCGTCTCGCTGATCATCGCCGGCAGCGACACCACGCGCTTCGGGCTGACGGCGCTGGTCTCGCTGCTGATGCAGCACCGCGACCAGTGGCAAGCGGTGTGCACCGATCCCATTCGCGCCCCCGGCGCGGTGCGCGAGGCGCTGCGCTTCGAGCCGCCGGTCGGCTCCATCGGGCGCGTGGTGCTGGAGACATTCGACATCGACGGCATCCTGCTCAGACCCGGTGCGCTGCTGCACCTGTCGATCCTGTCGGCGCAGCGCGACGAAGCCGTCTATGCCGACCCGCATCGTTTCGACATCGAGCGCGACGACCATCCGCGCTGGAGCGTCAGCTTCGGCGCCGGTCCGCACCGCTGCCTCGGCGAGGCGCTGGCCCGGGCCGAGATGGAAGAGGCGCTGATCGCGCTCAGCCAGCGGCTGCCCGACCTGCAGCTGGCCGGCCCGCCGCCGGTGTTCAAGGGCCATTCCGGCATCCGCGGCACCGCGCCGATGGCGGTGCGCTGGCGGTGAGGCAGTGCCAGAAATTCGGTGACGGTTTACTTAATTCTTTCATAGGCTTATCGGAACTTGTCAGCGGTTGACTTGAATTAAGTAAACCGTCACCGAATTTGCTGCCGCAGCGCTCGCGTCAAGGCATAAGGTGCGGCAACCTCCCGATCACCAACGGCCGATGCTTCAAAGAACCAGCGCGCGCTCGTGCTCGGTGATGTTTTCGCGCGGCGGCGGCAGGGTGGCGGTCGCGCCCGTCGGTTCGAAGCCGGCCCGGGTGTAAAGGCCGATGGCCGCCCGATTGTCGTCGGCGACGTTGAGCACCAGCCGCTCGAAGCCGCCGGTGCGCGACCAGTCGACGACGGCGGCGACCAGCGCCCGGCCGACGCCCCTGCCCCGGGCCTCCGGCGCCACCCACATGCCGAACAGGCCGGCGACGCCATCGCGCCCGCGCCATGGCGCGCCCGTCGCCAGACCCGCATCGGCGGCGTCGATCACGGCGACAAAGGTCGCCGCCTCGCCGGATAACCGTGCCCGCCAGTCTTTAGGCGGGAAGGCGCTTTCTTCGGCATAGGTGCGGGCAAAGGCGTCCGGCGCTTCCTGTAACGCCAGCAGCCGGATGGTGCGCAGGCGCAGCCAGTCTTGGGTGGTCAAGCGTTCGATGGTCACAACCGTCGGCCTTTTTTGTTTCCACTGGCGCCGGGCATGGGAATCTCGGGCCGGACGGATATATACAATGTCGACCCCACGCCGTCCCTCCTGTTGCGAGCCTTGCGCATGACCGACCCGAAACATCCGAACGTCGACATCTCCGTCGAGGAAGCTCAGACCGACGCCGCGGCGCGCCGGGCGAAGGGCGAGTTCGTGCGCGGCGTCAGCGGCTTCCGGCATGTGCTGGGAGAGGACGCCGCCTTCCCGGTCGAGCCCGGCCGCTACCACCTGTTCGTCGCCCTCAACTGCCCCTGGTGCCACCGGGTGACGCTGGCGCGCAACGTGCTCGGCCTCGAAAACGGCATCAGCATGGACGTCGCCTTCCCCAACCGGACGTCGGAGGACGACCCGGAGGGCGCCGGCCGCTGGGAGTTCAACCCGCAGCGCGTCGCGACACTCACCGGCACGACGCTGCCGGAATGCACCGAAGAGACCGCCACCGGCGAGCATTACCGGCTGGCCGTCCAGATCTACCGGGCCGAGGGCTCGGACGAGACCAGCCTGCCGGTGCTCTACGACAAAAAGGCGAAGCGCATCGTCGCCAACGAAAGCGCCGAGATCATCCGCATGCTGAACCGCCAGGCCGGGGCGCTGGGCAGCACGCTGTCGGACCCCGAGCGGCCGGATCTCTACCCGGAAGGCGCCGCCGATGCCGGCCTGCGCCGCGAGATCGACACGCTCAACGAACAGATCTACGTCAACATCAACAACGGCGCCTATAAGGCGGGGTTTTCATCTCGCCAGGAGGTCTACGCCGCAGCGTTCGCCAACTACTTTCAGACCCTCGACGCGCTGGAACAGCGTCTGGCGGCCGACGACCGGCCGTTCCTGACCGGCGATCGTTTCACCGAGGCCGACCTGCGCCTTTTCCCGACGCTCTACCGGCACGACCCGGTCTATTACGTGCGCATGAAGCTGAACGGCGCCCGCATCCTCGACTACCCGCACCTGTGGCGCTGGCTGTGCCGCGTCCACGCCCTGCCGGGCGTCGCGGCGAGCAACTCGCTGGTGCACTGCCGCCAGGGCTATTTCGGCCGGTCGTGGAACAACGTGGTGCCATTGGGGCCGCTGCACCCGATGACGTATCCGGAGGCGTATGGGCATCCGGAACTGGCGGGGTAGAGTTGGGAGAGGGGCTTACTGGATTAACACTGTAGACCTTCCAACCAGATCAAGAACGGATCAGTTCCTGGATCGCCATCCATACTGCCCATCGACCCGACTATGGCGCTGGCCTTTTGCGGAATTGGTTTCCCGAAGGTCGTGGTGGCCCAGTCTTGCAGCTTCACGGGTGCAGTGAATTCTCTGTCGAGCCCTTCCGCCTCAAAGGCTTCGGCCGGTGTCAGGTCATAAAGCTCCGGCCAGCACAGCTCATCATAGCCAATCGCCAGCAAGCGTATCAGATCGACCGGATCGCGCATCATAACGCCCGCCATGGTCGAACCGGACCCCGATCCGAGATGAACGATCGCCTGGGTGTCGTCCGTGTCCCGCCACAGCGCGATCGCGGATCCTTCGTCTCCGCTTCGGATGATCGGCGCAAGACGATGATGCACCGCCGGGTCGTCATGGCCCAGCCAAAGCCTTGCATGGTCAGGATCGGCTATCTCGAACGCGACCGTAGGATGCCCGGATTCCCAAGGGTCTCTTGAGTAGGGACTTGCATACCGTTCGCCAGTTTCTTCGTATTCAAATACCTGTGCTTGCTCTTCGATCCATTCGAGCAACTGGCCCAGCTCCTCGGCAAGGAACAGCCCGGGCGGCAGCGACCGTTCAAGTTCTTTGCGAAATGTAATCCTTTTGTCCTTTGCTCAAGTTTATCGTTCACTGGGAAACCGGACAACCTCAGGTCGGCGCTGATCCGCTGACAGTTAGACGCCGGCAAACCTGTCTTCGAGCTCTGAAATATCCCGCTGCGTCAGTTTGTGGACAAGGGGTGCCACCTTGCCAATCGGTTTTCCTCCGTTTGCGTTCAGCCGCTGCAGAATGTCACCGCTTGGCCAGAGTGGATAGTCAGAGTCTTCGCCAAGCGCGGCCAATACCTCCGATGCAAGCGTTGGGATGATACTCCATGACACGGTGGCACAGATGGACAGCAAGTTCACTGCCGTTCGAGTGACCACCTCGGCGCGTGAGGTGTCTGCCTCGATCAGCGTCCAGGGCGCTTGATCCTGAATATACTTGTTTGCCTGCGCCCACAGGGCTCGGGTTTTGGCCGCCGCAGGACGGAATTCCAAACTGGTGTGCGACGCCTGCAGGCTTGCAAGTGCGTGTTCAACCTGCGTCGCCAGCGCGATCTCTGGCGGCCCGGGTTCGCCGCCAACAGGAACTCTTCCCTCGAAAGTGCGATGCAAAAAGCCTGTCGTACGCGTGGCGAGATTTCCGAACACGTCGGCGAGGTCTTTTCCAACGTCCTGGGCAAATCGCCTGATGACAAAATCGACATCGCTGTTTTCCGGTGCATTGGCAACCAACCACCAACGCCAGAGATCGGCCGGCAGCGTTTCCAAAGCAGCATCCGTGAAGATGCCGCGCCTGTGGCTCGTGGAGAATTTCCCACCCTGGTACGACAACCAGTGGAATCCCTTGATCACATCCGCTGTCTTCCACGGCTCACCGCTGCCAAGCAACGTGGTGGGGAAGCTGACCGTATGAAAGGGTATGTTGTCTTTGCCGAGAAACTGAATGTACTGCACATCCTGCGCACGCCACCACCACTGACGCCAGTTTCGCCGCGACGGGTCCTTGTCGGCCCATTCCTGTGTTGCCGCGATATAGGCAATCGGCGCGTCGAACCAGACATAAAACACCTTGGTCTCGAACCCGGGTCGTGGAACGGGTATGCCCCACGATAAATCCCGCGTTATGCACCGATCACGCAAGTTGTCGGTGAGCCAGCTCAGCGCAAGTGAGCGTACCCAGGATGGCCAGCCGTCACGCTGGCCGACCCAATCGCGAACGCGATCGACCATCCGAGACTGCAGCAGGAACAGGTGACGGGTTGTGCGGTATTCCAGATCTCGATCGCCGGAGATTGCGGAGCGCGGCTCCAACAGCTCCAGCGGATCGAGCGGCGAACCGCAGCCGTCGCACTGATCGCCTCGCGCGTCCTCAAAACCGCATTTGGGACAGCGGCCGATGATGTAGCGGTCCGGCAAGAAACGCTGGTCGATGGCGGACCAGTATTGCTGATGATCGCGCTCTTCGATCAGATCCGCCGCCTCCAGTCGCTTGAAAAAATGTTGGGTCAACCGATGATTTTGCGGAGAAGACGAGCGGCCGAAATGATCGAATGACAATCCAAATCGCCGATAGATATCGGCCTGGATCGCATGCTGCTTGTCACAATACGCCGCAACATCTTCGCCGGCTGCGGCGGCGCTGAGCTCCGTCGGCGTGCCATGATCGTCCGTTCCGCATATGAACAGGACTTGTGCACCGGTTTGGCGGCGAAATCGAGCATGGACATCGGCCGGCAACAACGATCCGACGAGGTTTCCTAGGTGTTTGACGCCGTTCACATAGGGAATGGCGCTGGTGATGAGGTAGCGGGTCATGAAGTAAGTCCGTTCGCGAGGAAGTCGAACCGCATCGATCAAAAAGAAAAAGCCCTTCCGAGGCGACGGAAGAGCTTCTGGTTCGACATCTCGCGCGCACGCGCTTCACCCCTTCCGACTAAAGTCCTTTCGGTCGGGCACAAACATTCGCCGGTCAACTGTATTGCAGAACACACTCATGCGATGACACCTAGGCCGCACCTCAGGCCTTGTCAAATTCTAACTCGACGGCTCGGATAACCCTGCCGAAGGGCGGGTTTGGGCCGAAGTTGCAATGGGCTGACGGCAGCGAAACCGTTCGAAGCCCAAGTCACTTCTTCCGGATCGCGGCAACCTCGATGTTTACAGCAGCAAGACTCGCGCATATCAGCAGTTCGCCGCGGCTTTACGAAATGGGAACGACATCTGATGGAGACATCTCGCAATATCGCAGCGATCATGGGTCCAACGATTATGGCCGCAACGAGTTTGGAAACCCTCAACTTCCATATCTGGGCCGGTATCCACCCGACAACTGTTTTCAACAACGGTATTGTCTGGCTGATGGGAGGGCTTGCTGTCGTCTGGTTTCACAATCTGTGGGTGAAGGACTGGCGGGTGATCGTCACTTTGCTTGGGTGGATGTCGCTCTTTTCCGGGTTGTTCAGAATGGCATTTCCCGACGCGCCACAGGCCGAACGCGGCGTGGTCACGTTCGCGGTCATTGGGCTTCTCTTCCTGGCGGCGGCGGTCGTTACATGGAAGGCCTATACGACAAGAAGCTCCAACTGATCGAATAGCCGGTTCGCCCGGATTGTGTTGAAAGCCGTTTCCTAATCTGTGTTAAGGGATCGTGACTGCCACGATTGAGATGTTTCACGACAGTTGCGGATCGGAACCTGACCATGAGCAAGCATCGCTACCGGATCGGCAAGCAGATCAAGGCGGCCTCGGCGTTCATCGGACTGCAACCCGAGGCGGTTCTTCGACGTGCGGGGCTTTCGGTGCGTTATTTTGACGATCCGGACGCCGGGGTTGACGCCGCGCAGTATTTTGCCATCTGGGCGGCAGCCGAAGAGCTGTCGAGCGATCCCGATTTGGGGGTCAAGCTGGGCCGCAAAATGCCGCATTTGCCGTTCGGTTCGGCTCTGGTTGCGTTTTCCTGCGCGGACACGATCCGTACCGGCCTGGACCGTCTTTCACTCTTCAAGCCGCTGATTGCTCCCATCAAGATCGAGCACCGAGAGACGGCGCTGGGGTATCTGGTCCGTTTCCTGCCGCTTGATGACCGCCTGCAGATCTGTGCGCTCCTGGCGAATTACGAGGTGAGCTTTTTCACTGAACTCTGCCGCCTGCTGACCAGGCATGACATCACGCCTCTGAAGGTGGGCACCATTGCCCCGGCCGCGGCCCTTCAGGATTTTCTGCGTGTCGCACCGGAAACAAGCGAGACACCGGAAATCCTGTTTCGTCACGCCGATATCGACCTGCCGCTGATTTCAGAAAATGCGGATGTCTGGCAGGGGCTGGAGCCGATACTGAGAAAACAGATCCTGGAAATTGATCAAAAGGCGCGCGCGGCGGATCGCGTTCGGGCCGAGCTGATCGACCTGCTGCCCTCCGGCAGATGCTCGATTGACGATGTGTGCCGCCGACTGGGGATCGGGCGCCGCAACCTGCAGCTCAGGCTTGCGGAGGACGGTACGAGCTTTCGCGGCGTGCTGGAAGACTTGCGCCGGGATCTGGCGGTCTCATATTTGCGTGACGAAGCGTTGCGGGTGGAGGAGGTGTCCTACCTGCTTGGCTTTGCCGATCCCAATTCCTTCTACCGCGCCTTCCGCGACTGGACGGGAATGACCCCTGCCGAAGCGCGCCATCCGCATTGATTGCACATTTCGCTAGCGCTTTTTGCGCAGCTTGCCAGTGTGTCCTGACTTGCGAGCTCCTAGATTGCCGACGGCTTTCAACAAAGGACCCCCGCCATGACAAACGACCTCAAGACAGCGTCCCGCCGCCAGGTTCTGACCGGCGCTGCGGGCATTGGCATCGCCGCGGCGACACTCGCCGCAACGGGCGTTCGGGCGCAACAGCAGTCGGGTGGCGAGTTCGCCGGAAAGACCGCCTTTGTTACCGGCGCGGCGCGGGGCATCGGCCTCGCCTGTGCTGAAGAACTCGCCAAGGGTGGCGCGAATGTGGTGCTGTTCGACATTGCAGCGCAACCCGCCGAGGTTCCTTATCCGCTGGCGACCGAAAAGGATCTGGCCAACGCAAGAGCGACCGTTGAATCGCATGGGGTCAAAGGCCTGGCCATCAAAGGTGACGTGCGCGATGTCGGCGCGCTGCAATCGGCTGTGGAACAAACTCTGTCCGAATTCGGTTCGCTGGACTTTCTGATCGTGAATGCCGGGATCACGCAGCCGGGCCGGCTGGGTACATTCAACGAAGAGCAGGTGCGCACCATCACCGACATCAACCTGATCGGGTCAATCAATACGATGCAGGCGGCAATGCCGGTCATGCAGGAACAGGGGAGCGGGCGCGTCGTCCTGATGGCCTCGACCACGGGGCGCGCGGGAAGCGATAACTTCCCACTCTACGGGGCCACGAAATGGGCCATGATAGGCTTGGCGAAAAGCGCCGCATTGACCGTGGCTGCCCAGAACATAACGGTCAATGCGCTTTGCCCGACGCTGGTGCATACCAAGCTTCTCGACAACGACTACATACTGAACGCCCTTGCCCCGGGTCAGGGTTTGACCTTTGAGCAGTTCGACGCGCTGGTCAATCAGCAGATTCACCCAATGGATGTCGGTTTTTACGACCCGATCGAGGTTGGTCGTGCCACAGCCTTCCTTTGCGGTGACGGCGCGCAATTCATCTCGGGTGAAGTCATCGACATCGGCGCGGCGGCCAATGCGCGCTTCCCGGCGTGATGGCTGCTCTCCCGGTGCTGCGGTCTTTCCGACAAAGCGCTTCAGAATTGCCGTACGGCCCTGATTACGGCTTAGAGCAACGGGCTACAGTTTGCGCTTCATAAAGACACTCTCGACATCCTCCCGGTAGCTCCCAAACGGCGAACAATAGTCGAACTCAAGTCGTGCATAGAGCCGACGGGCTGCAGCCGATGCCTCGCGGCTGCCGGTTTCGAGATACAGGGCCGTGAGGCCCTGGCTACGTGCTTCCGACATCACCCGCTCGAGAAGTTTTAGTCCCACACCGCGCCCGCGTGCCTCTTCCCGCACGTGCATGGATTTGAGCTCGCCATCTTGCGGTCCAAACCGTTTCAGCCCGGCAATGCCAAGACATGTATCGCCATCCCAAGCGGCAAACAGCCTGACCTCCTGTTCGTTGTGAGCGTCGGAGGTGAGATGATGATTGCTCTCCACCGGGTAGTGCGCATCGCCATGGGCGATATGCGTGTCGATAATGGCCCTGACCTGCGGATCTGAGGGCTCTGACAGCCTGATGTCGATCTCTGTCCCCACGTCATGGCCCTCCGAACGGTTTTACAATTCTAAGCACGATGCTAGAGCAAGTTGCGGCCAGAATGAACCATTTGATGGCGGAAAATCGGTTCACTCGGCAAGGCGCGTCGCGCAGCGCGATGTGGTGCATCGGGCAAGCGGCGCAACGTAGCCGATGGGCCGATTTACCGCCACCCTGGAGAGGTCTATCGTGTTGAAAACATGCGGTGAATGGGCCGGGCGATTTTGCCCCCTGGCGTCGTTGGCTCGCGCTTGTGGTGGGGAGGCACCACGGCGCGCAACCCGCCTAGCCAGAGACCAAAATCGCTGCGGTCAAATGCTTCATCCTGGCCGCAACTTGCTCTAGATGCCGGTGGCGCGGTGTCAATGACAGGACACTTCGCGACGGCAAAGCGGATAAGAACATGCGCCCCGGGCGGATCATATTCCTGAACGGCACATCGAGTGCCGGCAAAACGACGCTTGCGCACGCCCTGCGCGACCGGCTGACGGAGTCGTTCTGCTACTACGCCTCCGATCAACTCGCCGATGCCGGGTTTCGAACGATCAGGCGAGAGCTGCGCGACGTCGGTCAGCCTGGCGAACGCAGCCGGTTCTTCGACGGATTCCACCGCTCCATCGCAGCGTTTGCGGAGGCCGGGAACGATTTGCTGGTCGAGCATGTCGTAGAGGAACAGAGTTGGGCCGACCAGCTGACGGCGTTTCTGGCGCATCTCGACGTTTTCTGGATTGGCGTCCACGCGCCGCTGGATGTGCTTGAGCGCCGGGAGCGCGAACGGGGGGACCGCACGGTCGGGGAAGCCCGCTATCACCTGAAGACGCATGATTTCTGCCGGTACGATCTGGAGGTCAGTACTACGAAGCCGCTGGACGAGACATTGGATATTATCATGACGGCATGGAACAGCCGGTCACGGCAAATGCCTGAAACTTGACATACCGCCCCTCCGTACGGCGCCGGCAGCGATGCGGAGTCCACACCCACCCGTCTTGGTGAAACCCGCCCCCGATGCTACCTTCCCGGCCGAGTCTGACAGTTCCGCGCCGGTCCGGCGCAGGAGGTTGCGACCAGTGGGCGACATCGACGATACGGAGACGCAGAACCAGCGGGCGCAGGAGATGTTGAACGACATCATCCAGTCGCTCGACGAGGGGCTGTCGCTATACGACGCGGACCTGCGCTTCGTCATGCGCAACAGTCGCCGCTACGAGATGTTCGGCCGCGATGTCTCGCAGATCCCGGTCGGCCGGCATCTGAGCGACGTGACCTTCGACCTGGCGCGCACCGGAAAGATTGTGCTCGCCGAGGGCGAAACGCCGGAGATGTGGTCAGACCGGATCGTCGACCTCACCAAGAAGAGCGCCAAAAACATCGAGATTCCTGCCACCGACGGCCACATCTACTATCTGTCGGTGCACCGCACCAAGCTCGGCGGCTACCTGCTGGTGTTCAAGGACATGACCGAGCAGTTGCACGCCGAGCAGGCGCAGCGCGACGCCGACCTGCTGTTGCGCAAGATCGTCGAGACCTGCCCCACCACTTTCCTGGTGTCGCGCGTCGAGGACGGCAAGATCATCTATTTTCCGCCGGCCTCGCGCGAGCGCTATGGCGGCATCGCGACGACGCTGGAGTTCTTCCTCGACCCGGCCGACCGGCAGACCTATCTGGAAGCGCTGCTGCCGACCGGAGCGGTCGACGACTACCGGGTGCAGTTCCGCCGCCGCGACGGCTCGATCATGCAGGGGCTGACTTCGGCTCGAGTCACCGACTACAAGGGCGAGGACGTCATCGTCTCGTCGACCCGCGACATCACCGGCGAACTGGCCATGCAGGCGGAGCTGCAGCACCAGCGCGAGGTCGCCCACCAGAACGAGAAGCTGTCGGCGCTGGGCGAACTGCTCGCCGGCGTGGCGCACGAGCTCAACAACCCGCTGTCGATCGTCGTCGGCTACGCACTGATGCTGCGCGACAAGATCGAAGACCCGCGGCAGAAACGCCAGATCGAACGGATCGGCCTGGCGGCCGAGCGCTGCGCCCGCATCGTCAAGACGTTCCTGGCCATGGCGCGGCAGCGGCCGGCCCATATCAGCAGCTGCGCGCTGAACGACATCCTGCAGACCGCGCTGGAGGTGGTGGGCGGTGGCCTTAGAGCCTCCGGTGTCGAGGTGCGGCTGGACCTCGATGCGGAGCTGCCGCCGGTCGCCGCCGACGCCGACCAGATGGCGCAGGTGTTCACCAACCTGATCGCCAATGCCGAGCACGCGCTGGCCGAGCGCGGCGACGACGGCCTGCTCACCCTGATGACCGCCTATGACGAACAGGCCGACGAGGTCGTCGTGCAGGTGCGCGACAACGGTGCCGGCATAGCGAAGGATATCCAGGCCAGGATTTTCGAGCCGTTCTTCACCACCAAGGACGTGGGCACCGGCACCGGCGTCGGCCTCGCCTTCAGCCACCGCATCGTCAGTTCGCACGGTGGCAGCCTGCTGATCGACTCCGAACCCGGCGTCGGCGCCACCTTCACCGTGCGGCTGCCGGCGGCCGAACCGCCGGACGAGACCGAGGCGGCGGCCGCCCGACCGGCGCAGGCGCCGGCCAACAACCGGGTGATGGTGCTCGACGACGAGACCGTTGTCGCCGAGCTGATGCGCGATATCCTGGAGGAAAACGGCTTCCGGGTGGAGACTCACAACGATCCGATGCAGGCGCTCGAACGGCTGTCGATGCAGACCTTCGATGCCATCCTGAGCGATGTCAAAATGCCGTCGATGGACGGCAAGACCTTCCTTGACCGGATCCGCGCCAACAACGCGGACCTGGCCGAGCGGGTGGCCTTCGTCACCGGCGACACGATGAGCCCGGCCGTCGTCGAATTCCTCGAGACCACGTCCGTCGCCCATCTGGAAAAGCCGGTGGCACCGGCCGACCTGGTCGAGCTCGTTGCCCGCCTGTGCGCCAAATCCGCCGGGATCGCCCCATGAATGCCGGGCGCGCCCATATCCTGGTCTGCGACGACGAGACCCATCTGCGCGAGATGGTCGGCGAATACCTGGTCGAGCGCGGCTACCGGATCACCGAAGCCGCCGACGCTTCCGGCATGCATGCGGCGATGCGGGCCGACCCGGCCGACCTGGTGATCCTCGATATCAACCTGCCCGGCGAGGACGGGCTGGCGGCGCTCAGGGGCCTGCGCAACAGCTCCGACGTGGCGGTGATCATGCTGACCGCCGCCACCGACGTCGTCGACCGGGTGGTCGGGCTCGAACTCGGCGCCGACGATTATCTCGGCAAGCCGGTCGACCTGCGCGAACTGGAGGCGCGCATCAAGGCGGTGCTGCGCCACCGCCCCGAGTCCGAAACCGCAGCAACGCCTTCCGGCGAGCGGGCGGCCATGCCGGATGAGGTGCGGTTCGGCGATTGCCGGCTGGACGTCGAGGGCGCCCGGTTGTTCGGCCCCGGCGGCGACGAAGTGCCGCTCACCGCCATGGAATTCAGCCTGCTCTGCTTCCTCGTCCAGAACCGCGGCCGGCCGCTGAGCCGTGCGGTGCTGCTCGAACACGACCGCAGCCAGGGCCGCGATCCGACCGACCGATCGATCGATCTGCGGATTTCGCGGCTGCGCCGCAAGATCGAGGCAAACCCCAAAAAACCGGTGGTCCTGCGCACCGTGCACGGCATCGGCTACATCTTCGACTAACGGCCAAACTGATTCATTTGGCCGCAACCCGCTGTGAGCCAATGTTGTCGGTTGTATCATTTGTAACGTCCGCCGCACGGCCCTGACACAAATGAAACTCCAGCCGAAATCAATCAGACAATCCGCTCCTGCAGTTTCCTTCCCGTGGCCACCGCACCCCAACCGGTGACCACACAGTTCAACGCCAGACAGCGGACCGGACGGTCCGTGGCAACGCAAAAAGAAGGAAACGCGTTATGTTGAATCGCCCCACCCTGCTGACCTCCGCCGTCATGGCCGCGGCGCTCGTCCTGATGCCGCAGGCGTTCGCCCAAACCAAGAAGAACACCATCCAGATGTCCCGTTCGGCGACGATCAACCAGCTGAAGGCCAATTCCGGCCGCGCCGAACTGAAATGTACCGGCCCGGCCGGGCACATGACCTGTACCTCCGACTATGCCTGGGTCTGCCCTTCGGGCTGGAACGCCTGCCCGGCACCGTCCGGCGGCACCTGCTGTACGCAGGACTAGCTCTAGCTTAAGGCGGATCTCCTCCCTGCTCCGCCGCGTCTGCACCACCTTCGTCTTGTTCCCCGCCGGGCGAAGGTGGTGCGGTTTTTTGTTGTGGGAATGCCGATCAGAAACGGGCCGCCTCGGCAACCAGGATGCGCAGGTCGCCGACGGTTTCGAACCCGGCACGTTTTGCATAATCCAGGGCATCTCCGGCCTCATAGCCGACGACGGGAAGATCCTTGTCGATCGCCGCAACCGCCGCGGTCGCCTCCACAAACGCACCGTCCGCGGACGAACTGGAATACACATTTGAGATACCGATGCAGGCGGCCGATCTGTTGGCAATGCATCCTGCTTCGAACGTGCCGGATTTTGCTTTGCCGAAAAACCAAATGGCCGGATTGCGCAGCATGGCCTCGTTAAACATGCGGACCCGGGTCGGCGATCCCCACCGTTTCCAAGCGTCTTCCCATTGCTCCAGGTCATGCGGGTTGTCGATCCGCCACCAACCGTCGGGGACGGAGCCGGCGGCGGCCGCTTTGTAAATCCAGGACGCTTCGAACAGGACTTCGAAGCCGTTGTCGCGCAGATCGAGCCGGCAAAAGCTGTCCTTCAGGCCGACGGCACCGTCGAACCGATGCGCCAGCTGCCGGAGTTCCGACACGATCTCGTCCCGGTGGTTCGCAGACAGCACGGTCAGGTTGGAATAGTAAGGGGGCGGCCTGTCCTGACCGACGAACGCGTAAGGATGCCGTTCGTATCGCAGACCGTGGGCAGCAAACACGGCCTCGTAAAGGTCAGCGTTGTTGTTGGCAGCCATGACGGCGCGATCGTCGTAACCCATGGGCGTCACCTTCGCCGAGGGCCTACCACGGATCGCAATGTCGAAGAAGGGCTGCGCGGCCCCTCGAAACCGATCCCGAGCGCGCTATCTGGGCGCCCATGCGGTGGTTGTTCAGCGCCATAGAAGAGTTGCTTCCGGTGATCGCGTTTTTTGTCGTGCAGCAGCTGTACGGCTTCGACGCCGGGCTTATCGTCATGGTGCTGCTGGTAATCGGGCTGATCGCCGTGTCCTATGCACTGGGCAGGACACCGCCGCGCTTCGCGGTGTTCAGCACGGCGGCGCTGCTGGTGTTCTCGATCCCCAGCATCGTGACCGGTGACGGCACCTACTTCCAGGTGTCCGACACCATCCTCGACGGCGCCCTGGCGCTGCTGCTGCTCGGCAGCTGGGGCTTGCGCTACCCGCTGCTGAAGCTGCTGTTCGGGCGCGTGTTCGCCATCACCGACGAGGCCTGGCGGATCCTGTCGCTTCGCTGGGGGGTGATGCTGCTCATCATGGCGGTCCTGAACGAGGTGTTCCGGCTGGGCTATTCAGAGGACGTCTGGGCCTATTTCAAGCTGTTCTCCACCATCGGCATCCTGATGTTCGGCTGCTACCAGTTCACCCTGTCGGCGCGCATGCGCATCCCGGACGAGTCGAACTGGCTGGGCCTGCGCGTCTGATCGACATCGACGGCACTTGCCAGACGCGGCCAGGGCCCTGACCATGGTGGGCAAGGCGGGTGCGATTGGCTATGCTACGCCGTCAGGGTTCAGTCGCATGGGACAGCACGATGGCCACGCAACTCATCATCAGCGTCATAGCCGACGACAGGCCGGGTCTTGTCGACACCCTGTCCGAAGCGGTCACCAATGCCGGCGGCAATTGGTGTGAAAGCCGCATGGCACACCTGGCGGAGAAATTTGCCGGCATCGTCCGCATCGAGATGCCGGACCGCAACAGGGCGGATCAGCTGAAAACCGGGCTTGCGGCGCTGGCCGCCGACGGCATTCACGTGAGCGTGGCCGAGGCGCACCCCGAGAGCGATGTGCCGGGCGCCCGGATGGCGCTCGAGATCGTCGGCCCGGACCAGCCGGGCATCGTCCAGGAAATCGCCCATTGCCTGGCTGAGCACCGGGTCAGCATCGAAACCATGGACACGGACACGCGCAATGCACCGATGGGCGGCGGTATGCTGTTCCAGGCCAGATTCGAGGTCAGCGGTCCGACCGATATCGATCAGGACGCCCTGCATAGCGATCTCGAAAAGATCGCCGACGCGCTGATTGTCGACCTCGAGCTTCGCGAGGTCAGCGACGACTCGTAACTGACTGAGCGCAGCGTCGACACAACCCGAAAACCGCAGCCAGCCGAAAATCACTGCGCCTGAGCGAGACGACGCCTCCGGGCTGCATTACTGCGTTTCCATACCCAAGGGTTTTACATAACGGCCGCCGGCCGGTCCGATTTCAGGCCGGAATGGCACCGGTTTACTGCACTGCGGCAGAAACCGCTTTCGGCGTCTAAAATCAAACCATTATATAAAGCGCGACAGAGGGTCGCATAGGCATGTTGTTGTTGCGTTGCAAACAGTATTCCAGAGTCTTGTTTTGCTCTCTCTCTGTGCTTGCTGGGCTTTCATCAAAAGCTTTGCTATGGTGACTGCCATTGACAAGGGACCCTTTATTCACGGCGGCGCGATTTTTTGTAAAGCCGGCAGGGGGAAGGACATGATCACTGCGATACTGCTTGTTGTCGTTGTTGTCGGCTCGATCCTATTTCACATTCTCAGCCCATGGTGGTGGACGCCGATCGCCTCCAACTGGGGCTTCATCGATGACACGATCATCATCACCTTCTGGATCACTGGCGTGGTGTTCACCGCGGTCATCCTGTTCATGGCCTATTGCGTCCTGCGCTTCCGCCACAAGGAAGGACGCAAAGCCGCCTATGAGCCGGAAAACAACAAGCTCGAATGGGGGCTAACCATCGTCACCAGCCTCGGCGTCGTCGCCCTGCTGGCACCTGGCCTGATCGTCTGGAACCAGTACATCACGGTGCCGGACGAAGCGACCGAGGTCGAGGTGCTCGGTCAGCAGTGGCAGTGGAGCTTCCGGCTGCCCGGCGCCGACGGCAAACTCGGCACATCCGACAACCGGCTCATCGATTTCGACAACCCCCTGGGCATCAATCCCAGCGATCCGGCCGGCAAGGACGACATCGTGGTCGAGGCGGACGACCTGCACCTGCCGATCGGTAAGCCGGTGAAGATGCTGCTGCGTTCGGCCGATGTGCTGCACGACTTCTACGTTCCGGAATTCCGCGCCAAGATGGACATGATCCCCGGCATGGTCACCTATTTCTGGTTCACGCCGACGCGAACCGGGAGCTTCGAGATCCTGTGCGCCGAACTGTGCGGCACCGGACATCCGCACATGCGCGGATTCGTCGTCATCGACTCGGAAGACGATTTCAAGACGTGGGAGTCCGAACAGGACACGTTCGAGGAACTCATGGCGCGAGCGTCCGCGCCGACCCGGCTGAGTTCCGCCGCGCCATTGGATCAGTAACGCCGGATGCATTGCAGGCCGGTGAGGACGGAGGCGCAACACCTCATCGGCGGTTGAAGGAGGATATCCATGGCTGAAGCCACGCCGCGAGCAGCTGACCAGATTCCGCCCGCCGAAGTTCCCGAGATGGATTTGTACCACCCGCGCAGCTGGTGGACCAAGTATGTCTTCTCGCAGGATGCCAAGGTCATCGCCATCCAGTATTCCGGAACGGCGATCGCCATCGGCCTGGTCGGCCTGGTGCTGTCGTGGCTGATGCGCCTGCAACTCGGCTTTCCCGGAACCTTCGACTTCATCACGCCCGAGGCCTATTACCAGTTCATCACCATGCACGGCATGATCATGGTGATCTACCTGTTGACGGCGCTGTTCCTCGGCGGCTTCGGCAACTACCTGATACCGCTGATGGTCGGCGCCCGTGACATGGTATTCCCTTACGTCAACATGCTCAGCTTCTGGGTCTACCTGCTGGCGGTGCTGGTGCTGGTGGCAAGCTTCTTCGCACCCGGCGGGCCGACCGGCGCCGGGTGGACGCTATATCCGCCGCAGGCGATCCTGTCAGGCACGCCCGGCGGCACGCAGGCCGGCATCATCCTGATGCTGGTGTCGCTGGCGCTGTTCATCGTCGGCTTCACCATGGGCGGTCTCAATTATGTCGTGACTGTGCTGCAGGCCCGCACCCGCGGCATGACGTTGATGCGCATGCCGCTCACCGTCTGGGGCATCTTCACCGCCACAGTGATGGCGCTGCTCGCCTTCCCGGCGCTGTTCGTGGCCGCCGTCATGATGCTGTTCGACCGGCTGCTCGGCACCAGCTTCTTCATGCCGGCGCTGGTCGAGTTCGGCGAGCAGCTGTCCTATGGCGGCGGTAGCCCGATCCTGTTCCAGCACCTGTTCTGGTTCTTCGGCCATCCCGAGGTCTACATCGTCGCCCTGCCGGCCTTCGGCATCGTCTCCGACCTGATCGCCACCCATGCCCGTAAGAACATCTTCGGCTACCGGATGATGGTCTGGGCTATCGTCGGCATCGGCGCGCTCAGCTTCATCGTCTGGGCGCACCACATGTATGTCAGCGGCATGGACCCGTATTTCGGCTTCTTCTTCGCCACCACGACACTGATCATCGCGGTGCCGACGGCCATCAAGGTCTACAACTGGGTGCTGACGCTGTGGCGCGGCGACATCCATTTGAGCCTGCCGATGCTGTTTTCGCTGGGTTTCATCGTGACCTTCGTCAATGGCGGGCTGACCGGCCTGTTTCTCGGCAATGTGGTGGTCGACGTGCCGCTGTCCGACACCATGTTCGTGGTCGCGCATTTCCATATGGTGATGGGCGTGGCGCCGATCATGGTGATCTACGGCGCCATCTATCACTGGTATCCGAAGATCACGGGCCGCATGCTGAACGAGGCAATGGGCCAGTTCCACTTCTGGGTCACCTTCATCGGCGCCTATGCGATCTTTTTCCCGATGCATTATGTCGGGCTGGTCGGCGTGCCGCGGCGCTACCACGAACTCGGCGACGCGTCCTTCGTCACCGACTCGCTGGCCAACCTCAACGCCTTCATCTCGGTGGTGGCGCTGATCGTCGGCTTCGCCCAGATGGTGTTCATGTTCAACCTGTTCTGGAGCCTCAAATACGGCAAGCAGGCCGGCGGCAATCCGTGGCGCGCCACGACATTGGAATGGCAGACACCGGAGACGCCGCCGACCCACGGCAATTTCGGCAAGGACCTGCCGATCGTCTACCGCTGGGCCTATGACTACAGCGTGCCGGGCGCGCCGGAAGACTTCATCGCCCAGAACGATCCCGGCCCGCAGGCGGCGGCCGGGAAGGCCTCGTGATCGCGGCCCTCATATTCCTGGCGGTCGTCGCGGCGATCGGCGGAACCTGGCTGTCCGGCCAGCGACTGATGTCGAAGCCGTGGCTGGAGACCGGCGTCGCTGACCTGGCGCCGCGGACCGAAGCGATCCGCCAACCGGCGTCGAAGGTCGGCCTCGGCATCTTCCTGGTGGTGGTCGGCGGGCTGTTCGCACTGTTCTTCAGCGCCTATTTCATGCGCACCGAGCTGCCCGATTGGCGCAACCTGCCGATGCCGCGCATCATCTGGCTCAACACCGGTATCCTGGTGCTGTCGAGCGTCGCCATGCATTGCGCCGTGCTGGCCGCGCGCCGGGCACGGCTTGCCGCGCTGCGACAGGACCTGGCGGCGGGCGGTGTGGCGGCCGTCTTCTTCCTGGTCGGCCAGGCGATCGCCTGGCAGCAGATTGCGGCGCTCGGCTATTTCGCCACCTCGACACCGGCAAGCAGCTTCTTTTTCATGCTGACCGGGGTGCACGGGCTGCACATTGTCGGCGGTCTGGTGGCGCTGGGGCGCACCGCCCATCATGCCTGGCAGCCGGAACCGAATATGACGCGGTTGCGCACCGGCACCGAGCTGTGCGCCGTCTACTGGCACTTCATGCTGCTGGTGTGGTTTTTGGTCGTCGCCGTGCTCGAGGGCTGGCTGAACGAATTCGCCGATATCTGTCGACAGCTGATCGCCTAGGAGGCACCTGACATGGCGCAGACCCAACAACACGTACATGGCTGGAAGGGAGTGGTCGGCGACTGGGCGTCCGACCAGCGGGCGTTCAAGAGCGCCTCCTGGGGAAAGGCCATGATGTGGATCTTTCTGCTCAGCGACACCTTCATCTTCGGCACCTTCCTGCTGTCCTACATGACGGCGCGCATGTCGACGACGGTGCCCTGGCCCAATGCCAGTGAGGTCTTCGCGCTGCACGTGTTCGGCGCCAACCTGCCGCTGCTGCTCATCGCCATCATGACGTTCATCCTGATCTCGAGCAGCGGCACAATGGTGCTGGCGGTCAACTACGGCTATCGTAAGGACCGGGTCAAAACCGTGATTTTCCTGCTGGTCACCGCGGTGCTCGGCGCCAGCTTCGTCGGCATGCAGGCGTTCGAGTGGACCAAGCTGATCTCGGAAGGCGTGCGGCCCTGGGGCAACCCGTGGGGGGCGGAGCAATTCGGCGCCACCTTCTTCATGATCACCGGCTTCCACGGCACTCATGTGACCATCGGCGTGATCTTCCTGCTGATCGTCGCCCGCAAGGTGTGGCGCGGCGACTACGATACCGGCCGACGCGGCTTCTTCACCAGCCGGCGGGGCAACTACGAGAGCGTCGAGATCATGGGGCTCTACTGGCACTTCGTCGACCTGGTCTGGGTCTTCATCTTCGCATTCTTCTACCTGTGGTGAGGCAAGAGACATGGAACGCACCGACACCTATGACGAATCCCTGCAGGCGCCGGCCGGCGATGTCGCGGCTGGCTTCGACGACGAAACCCACCAGCACCACCCGCTGAAGGTCTATTTCACCGTCTGGGGCTGGCTGTTCATCCTCAGCGCCCTTTCCTACTTCGTCGACTATATCGGGCTGCAGGGCCTGCTGCGCTGGAGCCTCATCCTGATCTTCATGGTGCTCAAGGCCGGGCTGATCGTTGCCGTGTTCATGCACATGGCCTGGGAACGGCTGGCGCTGGTCTATGCGATCATCGTGCCGCCGGTGGCGATCCTCGTCTTCGTCGCCATCATGGTGATAGAGTCCGACTACACTTGGCTGACGCGAACGATTTATTTCGTCAACTGACGGGGTCAGCGACTGCACAGACGTAAAGACCGGCGCGATCCGCGCCGGTCTTTACGTTCGAACACCTTATGGGGGTGCTATTTCTTTTTCTCGGGCGTCACGACCTTGCGGTAGAGATGCCACGTCGCGTGACCGAGCACCGGGATGACAATGGCAAGCCCGACGAGCAGCGGAATGGCGCCGATCAGCAGCGCAATGGCGACGATCAGGCCCCAGAACAGCATCGGCACCGGATTGGCCTGCACAGCGCGCAGCGAGGTGCCGATGGCCGAATAGACACCGACGTCGCGGTCGAGCAGCAGCGGGAAGGCGATCACCGTGGTGCACAAAACCACCAGCGCGAAGACGAAACCGACGGCATTGCCGATGATGATCAATCCCCAGCCGCGCTGGGTGGTGAGCACCTCGCCGATGAAGCCGAAAATGGATGTCGGCTGCTCCGGTCCGAACAGCGCGATATAAATGGTTTGCGCGGCGTAGATCCAGGCAATGAACAGCACCAGCAGCAGCACGCCGACCGTCAGAATAGCCGGGACTGCCGGTGACTTGCGCACTTCCAGAGCATGCTGCCAGGACGTGTCGAGACCGAGCTCACGTCGGCGGCTGATCTCATAGAGCCCGATACCGGCAATCGGACCGATCAGCGCGAAGCCGGTGAGCAGCGGATACAGAAGCTGCACCACGTCGCCGCCGGATGCCCAGGTCAACAGCACCGCCCCGACCACCGGATAGATGATGCAGAGAAATACGTAGTGTGACGGTTTATCCCAGAAATCCGCGAGCCCCTGCCGCAGGGCATCGATAACGTCCGAGTTGGTGATGTGTTGCACCTCCGGATGCGCGATCGTCGCGTCTTCACCCCTGAGAATATGCAAATTGGCCATGACCGGTTACTCCCTCTGTCGGGTTGCCGATCACGTCCGCGGCGCTGTTCAAGCTCGACCGGTCACACAATCGGCAACCTGCACCGAATCAGTATAGCCATTTCGGCAGGAGCGGCAATTCGACGCATGTCACGCTTTCGAGACTCCCGGTTGTCCACAGCCGCAAGCCTGTCAGGCGAACAGTCGGCGGCGTATGGCGCGCAAGACCAGCAGCCCCAGGGCGAGCGGGAAAGCCACGGTGTTGAACGGCAAGATGAGTTGCGCAACCGTCTGGTTCTCGACAGCCACGAGGGGGCCGGCGAGCAACTGCACCAGCGGGACGACAACCTCCTGAACCGGCGCCGCCAACAGCAGTGCGGCAAAGGTCAAAGCAGCGGCAAGCATGACCCGGCGAAGGATCGCGCGACGCTGCAGCTTTGCCAACCGGGCCATCACCGCGGCGGTGAAAGCGTCGTCTTGCAGGTCCTCAGCGGCATCCGCGAACAGCGACTGCACAAGGGGATCACGGTCATCGGTCATGTCTGTTCCTCGGGTAAGTAGGCGGACAACAGGTGCCGCAGACGCTGGGTGCCTCGGCGGATATGCGACTTGACGGTGCCCGGTGGCAGTTCCGTCAGCTCGGCGATTTCGGCATGCGTCATGCCCTCGTGGTAGGCCAGCACGACACACAGCCGGACGGGACCGGACAGGGCGGCGAGCGCTCTGTTCAGATCGTTGGCGATTCCCTCCGACGCCGGCTCCGCCAGCTGGACGTCGTCGATCTCGCAAGCGTCGCGCAGGGCGTCGGTCTTGCGCAGATGCTGCAGCCAGACGGTGACGGCCAGGCGCTTCAACCACGGTCCGAAGCGGCCCGGCTGGCGCAACTGGCCAAGGCTGCGCCAGGCCTGCAAAAAGACCAGCTGCGCGAAATCGTCCGCCAACGCGGCATCGCCGCTGAAGCGTCGCATCAGATTGCGGATCCACGACTGGCGTCGGCGCACCAGTTCGGCGAAGGCCTCCTCGTCGCCGGACTGCGCCAATCGGACGATCAACGCTTCCGGTCGCTCGCTATAGGGGCCGTGACCGGCCGGCATTGTCGTTAGCCCCCGTCATCTTGTCGAGCGCCGGTGATACGCGCGGCAACCAGCAGGCCGATAGCGACGAACCCGACCAGGACGGCGGTACCCAGCAGCGGAAACAGCGCCGGTGCATATTGCAGGCCGATAAACCAGCCGAGCAGCGCCAAACCCGGTGCGGTGAACAGCACCACAATCCCCCAGACCATCAGCTCGCGGGCCAGCCGGGCGCGGCCTCCGGTGCTCGCCGACAGCAACTTGTCGACCAGCGCCTCGTCGAGCGGCTGCCCGCTCTCGAGCATGCTGCGCAGGGTCCGCTGTTGGGTCTCGCGCTTACGGATGTCGTACCACATCCCGGCCACCACAACGGCGGCGAGAAACAGCCAGAAGCCGATCGCCGCGATGCCGGCGCCGGTATCGATGATCATGCCTTGCATATTACAATCCTGTCGTTTGAACGGTTCCTAACGACAGAGATGCAGCGCGCATTGATTTGGATGCGGGCATGTCAAATTTTTTTCAGCGGCCACGCACAGGTTTGCTCGCCGACATCCTGGCACGGTTCGTAGACGGCGACAGCGCTCGTCTCACCGTCGTCCCAGACGATCTGGACCGCAACCGTCTCGGCCGTCCCCGGGGGAAGGCGCAGTGCGATCATGTCGACGCCGGCATTCGGCGGCAGGGCGAAAGGCGTCTGCGGATTGCATTCGACCAGCGGAAACCGCCGATCGAGCTGACGCGAATTCACCGAATAACGGATCTCGCGCAACCGGCAGTGCAGGGTCTGCAACGCCGTGAAATAGAGCCACTGAGCGCCGCCGTAGTTGCGGAACTGGACCCAACCGGTCTGCCGGTTGGCGTCGAGCATGGCCTTGTAGACCGCTGCGGGCGGGATCCGCGTGTCCTGCTGCGCACCTGCCGAGCCGCAGGCGACCGCCATTGTAACGGCTGCCAACAGTGTCGCGAACACACGATTGCGTTGGATCGGTGCCATCTGGACGCCCCCTCTTGCCTGCTCAGGAGTCTGACCGCTCCGGTCGCGGCTTTCAAGGCTGTCTTTTAGAGCCTATTGAGTATCGGTCTTGTGGCGTCGGTTTGACCGTCGTTGCGAACCTAGCGTCGAATGCGCCGCGCTTCGAACGGAAGGTCGGCGAGTTCACGCTGCGACATGGTCCGCAGATGCGGATGCGATAACGGGTCGGACCACCACGGTTCCTCAATAACTGAACCATCGTTGATCGGTCTTTGCACGGTCCTGCCCAACCGCAGGAACAGGGATTTGATTGAATTAAGCATGTCTGAAACATAATATACAAGAAGGTATTATTTGATCGATTTTTCCTCATACAGAGTTTAGAAAAACTATATGCGAAACCTGAATCGGACCACCTTGAACGGGCTGCGTGCGGTCGAGGCCGTCGGACGGCTCGGCAGCCTCAAGGCCGCCGCAGACGAGATCGGTGTGACCATCGGCGCGGTCAGCCAGCAGCTGCAGAAAACCGAACGGCAGTTGGGGCGCACGCTGTTCGAACGGCGATCGCGCGGTCTCACTCTGACCGAAGCGGGTACGGCAGTGTTGCAACACCTAACGCGTGGCATGGCAGAGCTGTCGGCCGCGGTGGCGCTTGCCGAACGCAGCTCGGAACAGCTGCTCACCGTTTCGGTCGCACCGGTCTTCGCCAGCAAATGGCTGGTTTGGCGGTTGAAGAAGTTCAATGCCCTGCATCCGGATATCCGGGTCCGGGTCGAAGCAACGGACACGCTGATCGATCCCGATTCGTCCGACGTCGATGCCTGCATACGGGTCGGACCGGGCGACTGGCCGGACGTCAAAAAGTCCAAGCTGCTGGAGCAGCGTATCTTCCCGGTCTGCAGCCCGTCCCTGGCGCAACGCATCCAAACCCCGGCCGACATCGGCAAGCTGCCGATCATCCGCGACCAGGGCGAGATGTTCAGCTGGAACCTGTGGCTGCGGCCGAACGGTCTGGACGAGACGATCCTGGGTGACGGTCCGAGTTTTTCCGACGGGTCGCTGTGTCTGGACGCAGCCATTGCGGGTCAGGGCGTATTTCTCGCCTGGGAAACACTGGCCTGCGACGCGCTGCGCTTAGGCCGCCTGGTGGCGCCGTTTCCCGACCGCTACACAACCGACTATGCCTACTGGTTCGTCACCGGCCGGCACGCGCCGCTCAAAAGAAGCGTACGGGCGTTCGAACGATGGTTGCGCGAGGAACTGGCGGCGGCGATGCGCGAAGCGACGGACGTGAAGACGGATGCCATCCGCTAACTCCTCAGCGGCCGTGCCCGCTATTGCTTCCGCTGCAGACAAAACGCCGTCATAACCGCCATCGGCGGCTGGGCTTTGCCCATGGCGTGCGGCCCCGGGTGTCATCTCAATTGAGCGTCCCGTGCGACGGACGATGACCGCATTCGCAGCGTCGGCGACTTCTGCAACATCGAGGCAGCAAGCATATCGCCTCATGTGGCGTGCAGGCGGATATCTGCCCGTCGCTACACGCGGCTTTCCGATCTCTGGGCGGTACTACTGTGACAACGCGAACCAGCTGTCGACTCTTGCTTCCGATCTCGAATACTGATCGCTTGTGTCATCCAATCGAGGCATGTCATGACCTTCCGCCTGTCCGACATAGTCGCTCGGTGCCGCACCAAACTGATGACGAAAGGCCCGGGAAAAGCTGCTGACGTCTTGAAACCCGTATTTTTGCGCGACGTCAGCAATCAGTCCTCGTGTCGCGCGTGTCATCGAGAGGTCCAACATCGCCCTTTGCAGCCGATGACGTCGGATGTACCGGGCAACTCCGCCGTCGCGTTCGAATTCGCGATAGATCGTTGCTCGTGACGCACCAAAGGCGCTGCACACTCCATCAATCGTCAAGTCGTGGTTGCAGAGGTGCCGGTGAATGAACGATCGCACTGCCGCACTCCGTTCGCGTTCAAAGATCCCACGTTCGCTGAAACCTCGCTGAGAACTGTCGATCAAGCCGCCGACAAGTCCGGCAATGGACTGACTCAGAGCATGCGCATCTTCGGCAGTAGCGTCGCGTATAGAGTCCAAGGCGGAGCAGAGCGTTGTAGTGAGCACCCGCGCAACGGGTGAGCCCGCTTTGAATGCAAGATGTGCAGGGGAGATCGAAGGGTCATAGCCGATCAAACTGAATGGAATGTAGGCCGTAGCAATATCTACATACCTTGTAATGAAGCGCGCCTCTTGACCGTAGGGGTAAATGTGAACCTCGCCGGAGCCGAAGGCCACCTCTTCGTCGCCAAGAAGTCCACGTTGGTCCGACTTGCGAAAGGCTCGGACTGTCAGGATTTCCCGATCCAAACGTCCGATTTCGAACGCGTGCGGGCGTCCATTGGACGGTCTAAATTGGATATCTGAGAATGTGACGGATCTAGTGTGCCAGAATTCAACGGAAGCATTGAGCTGATCCGCTTCACCGTCGATATGCCACAACGAGAACGCGGGTTGCTGGAGATAGTTCCAGTAATCCAATTGGTCCTGGGCATCCACGTTGTTTGTGCTGGAGAACATCCTAATGGGCCCCTGGCTTTCTTCCAGCGGACGTGGCGCTTCGGGCGTTTCGTCTTTGTGTTCATTCGGATTGATATTCGACATCTGCGCTACCATCATTATGCAAAGGCTCGAAATAAACGGAATGATAACAGTCAACTAAAAATGACATAATGTCTCACCGCTGTGTCAAAATTTCAACCGTTGGCTCGCAAGATGCGGCGTCCGGTGTGCCGCCAGGCGATTGAATTCGCCGCGCCGTATGTCGCCGGCAATTCACGGCTTCGTTGTGAGCCGGATGAACGAGGAGAGCGCTGTAGGAAAAGGATCGATGCCTGAAACAGGCGGATCGATGCGCGACGCGATTTGGCGAGCGCACCGATCCGCTCGCCAAAAGTGACCGGGGGCGTAAAGACCACTTGTGGCATTACTCAAAGGCGATGTGCGACTTACAACAATACCGGCAGTCAGCCCGGTTGTCGTTGGCTCCAAATCTCAGTTTCATTGACTTGGTGTATCACATTGTAAGACAGCTGCACTTGTCGGAGCCAAGATGCGGATAGCAACGTCTATTCCCCATCCGGGGCGTTGACCGTCGTAAAGCGATACCTATTGCAGCAGGCCGCGGCGTAGCGCCTTGACTGCGGCATGGTGCTTGTTGAGGCTGCCGAGCTTGCGCGAGGCGGTCAACGCGTGGTGGTTCACGGTGGATACCGACAAGCTGAGGATGGTGGCGATCTCGCCGGCGGTCTTGCCTTCCAATGTCCAGGCAAGACATTCGCGTTCGCGGATGGACAGTTCGATGGCGTCCGCATCGATGTTGTCGCGGTCGATCTGTGCCTTGACCGCGATGTCATGGGTATCGAATGCCGCGGCGCTGACGCGACGATAGGCACCACGGGTGACATCGTGCAGATGCCGCTTGTCCGACGAAACCACGTTGAATACCGAAACCGAACCGTCGGCGCCACGCACCGGGATCCCCAGACCATAGGTGATGTGGAAGACGCGCGCCTCGTCAAAGACCAGCCGCTGCGGTTTCTTGAAGCTGCGCAGAAACCGCCCCTGCCCCCACAGGAACGGCCGCCCGGTCTCACGCGCCAGCGCCGTCACCGGGTCGAGTTCGAAATAGCGCTTGGCCATGTAGCGGCCGCGCCATTCCTCCGGATAGCTGGTCTGCAGCGTGGTGACGATTTGAAAAGCGTGGTCGCGCGGTGGCGTCAGGACGATAAAGGAGTAGTGTTCGAGACCGAGATCGTCGATCATCGCGCGCATACGACGGTTGATGTCCGTGTCAGCATCCTCCGGCCGATAATCGCTTTCCGCCACCCACGGCGTCATGCCAGCGCTCCCATGTTGTCGTTCGCAGCCGAGACCCCTGCATTTTTAGGAAAATTTATACCCCGCGGCTCGATTTTGGCAAACTTTGGCAATTGAGCCCCTCTTGCAGCCGCCTGTAGCCTTGATGGCCACACGCGATCCGACAAAGAGGAATAACCGATGAGAAGATTGACGATGGCCCTGGCTGCAGCCGTGGCGGCGACCGCTTTCATGGCGACCGCCTCGTTGGCCGAGGTGGTTAAAATCGGAGTATTGGCGCCGCTCACCGGTCCGACCGCCTCCGACGGCGAGGAATTCGTCAAGGGTGTCGAACTGGCCGTCAAGGAAGCCAACGCCGAGGGCGGCGTCGCCGGCTATACGTTCGAAGTGGTACCCGCCGACGTGGTCGACCACTCCGCCGCCAATGTTTCGGCGGCCGCGGAGCGGCTGCTATCGACCGACGGCGTGCATGTGATCCTCACCGGCTACGCCAGCCTGTCGATGTTCGAGGTCGAGTTGATGGCCGAGGCGAACATGCCCTACCTGCCGGCCGGCCCTTCACCGCAGTTCGCCGCGATCGTTTCCCAGGCGCCGGAAGACTACACGTGCTGCTGGTCCTTCACCGCCGATTTCAAAGGGTATGAGACCGATGTCACGCCGACCATCGAAGCGTTGTCGGCGGCGGGGCATTTTCCGCTGAACGACAAGACGGTGGCCATCATCTCCTCCGACAATCCCTACTCGAAAACGATTTCGGAAGGCATGAAGGTCGCATTCGAGGATGCCGGATGGACGATTACTGTCGACGAACTGGTGCCGTTCGGACCGGTCAGCGACTGGCGGCCAATCCTGGCGAAGGTGCGCGAAAACCCGCCGGAAGTGATCATCAACACGGACTACATCCCGTCCAACGCCGCCCTGTTTACCAACCAGTTCCGCGAGAACCCGACCAATTCGGTGGTGTTCCTGCAATACGCACCGCTGGTGCCGGAATTCGTCGAGCTAACCGGCGATAAGTCGAATGGCATTCTCTATAATGCCATCGGGGCGACGCTCGATGTCGACGCACATCCGCGCGGCCAGGAGGTGGCCGAAAAGTATCGCCAGGAATACGGTGTCGATTCAGGCGCTTACGGCACCGGACTCTACGACATGGCAACGATCTACTTCGATGCGCTCGAAAAGGTCGGCGATCCGACCGACTACACGGCGATCGGCAAGGCCATCGGGGCGACGAAACGGCCGGTCGTGTCGGGCCATCTGGAATTTGATCCGGAGACCCATGTCGCCCGTCAGAGCGACGACCATATACCGGTCACCTTCTTCCAGATCCAGGACGGCAAAGGCATGATGATCAGCCCGGAGAAATACAAGAACGGCGAGTTCAAAACGCCGGAGTGGATGAGCCAGTAGCCCATTTTCGCCAATGTCGCCATTGCTCAAGGTCGATGGGCTGACCAAATCGTTCGGTGCTCTGGTTGCCGTCAACGACGTGTCTTTCGAGGTCGCACCGGGCGAGATCCTCGGCATCGCCGGGCCCAACGGGTCCGGCAAGTCGACCCTGTTCAATCTGATCAGCCGCATTCCGTTCGGCGCCGATCGTGGTCAGGTGGCGTTTCAGGGCATGGCCATCGAGCGGCTCGCAGATCATCGCATCACCCGTCTCGGCCTGGTGCGGACCTTCCAGCGCGAGGCGGTGTTCACGTCGCTGTCCTGCATCGACAACATCCTCGTCGCCATCGAGCAGACCCAGGGCAGCCGCGGCCGCGAGGCGGAGCGGCTGGCGGACGAAGCGTCCGAACGGGTGGGTTTCCCGCGCAATTTCCATAACCTGCCGGCTGCGTCGCTGCCGGTCTTCTACCAAAAGCAATTGATGATGGCGACGGCCGTGGCGCAGCAACCGGTGCTGCTGTTGCTGGACGAGCCGGCGTCGTCGCTGGTCGAAAGCGAGATCGACTGGGTGCGCGACACCATCACCCGGCTCAACGAAGAGGGCGTGTCCATCCTGCTCATCGAACACGTCCTGCAATTGCTGATGGCGGTCTCCAGCCGGCTGCTGGTGATGGAACAGGGGCGCGTTATTGCGCTCGGCGATCCGGCCGAGGTCACCCGGCAGAAGGCGGTGATCGAAGCCTATCTGGGGCAGGCCGAATGAGCACGCCGCTGTTGCAACTGAACAACCTGTCGGGCGGCTATCCGCCGGTATCCGTGTTTCGCGGCGTTGACATGACGATAAGCGACAGCGAGTCGGTCGGTTTCTTTGGCCCCAACGGCCACGGCAAAACGACCCTGTTCAAGACCATCGCAGGGCTGATCGATCCGTGGGACGGCGATATCCTGTTTGCCGGCGAGCGGCTCAATGCGGAAGGCAAAATGCCGGCCCGCACCTCGCGTCACATCAACTACGACCTGTTCTACCGCCGCCGCATCCGCGCCGACCGGGTGGTCGCGGCCGGTCTGATCTATGTCATGCAGGGCAACCAGCTGTTTTCCGAAATGACGGTCGCGGAGGTGCTTGACATCGCACCGCTGGCGGCCCGCGGCCGCGACGGGATCGAGGCGATGCGATCGCTTGTACGGGATCTTTTCCCGCGGCTGCGCGAACGGCATGCCTCCAAGATCCGCTACCTGTCGGGCGGCGAGCGCCAGATGGTATCCATTGCGGTCGGGCTGATGGCGCTGCCGAAGCTGCTTATTCTCGACGAGCCGACACTTGGCCTGTCACCGAAACTGCGAACAGAACTGCGCGAGGTGATCCGGCAGATACACGACTCTGGCGTTCCGCTGATCATCGTCGACCAGAATGTCGAGTTCCTGACCGCTCTGGTCGACCGGCTGTTCCTGTTCGACCACGGCTCGATTACCCGGGAGATCGATGCCGCATCGATGCCGTCACATGACGAGATCATGGCCATGATGTTCGGAGACGCCCATTGATTGCTCCGGATACACTGGTGTTCCTGCTTGTCTCGGGCATTCTGCTCGGCGGTCTCTACGCGCTCATGGCCACCGGGCTGGCGATCGTCTGGACAACGCTGGGCATTTTCAATTTCGCTCATGGCGCCTTCGTCGCGTTGGGCGCCTATGTGGCGTGGCAGGTTGCACAGAGTGTAACCGGCGGGGTCGGCTTTCTGCTGGCGGCACTGATCGCCGCCGTCGTTATGTTCGGGGTCGGTTTCGTGCTGCATTTCGCGCTGGTCAAACCGTTCGAGCGCAACACCAATCTGGTTCTGCTCGCCGTCATTACGACACTCGCAGCCGCCTCCATCATCGAAAATTCGATCCTGCTGACCTGGGGGCCGCGCGACAAGCAGATCGCGCCACCGATCGAGGGAACCGTCGGGCTGATGGGCGCGGAACTTAACCTCTGGGATATTGTTATCCTGATCGCCGTGCTGATGATCCTGCTGGCCCTGGCGCTTTTCTTGCGCCGTACCACGACCGGGCGGGCGCTGCGGGCAGCAGCACAAAACCGCGAGGCGGCGGAACTGATGGGGCTCAACGTCTCGTTGCTTTTCGCGGTGACCATCGGCCTGTCAGCGGCGACTGCCGCCCTCGCCGGCGTGTTCATCGGCTCGCTGCGTTTCATCAGCCCGACCTTCGGAACCGATCCTCTGATGAAATCGCTGGTGGTGGTCATCCTCGGCGGCGTCGCCCGCTTCACCAGCCCCATTTACGCCGCCTTCATTGTCGGCATCGCCGAATCCTTTTCGGTTTATTTCCTCGGCCTCTACTGGGCGCCGGCCGTTCTCTTCGCGATGATGATCGCGGTGCTGCTGATCAAGCCCGAGGGTCTGTTCGGCTACCGTTCCAGGACACTGTAGCGGATGAAATACGCGCCACCCTTCCACAGAACCAATGGGTTCCTGCCGGTCATGCTCAGCCTGGCGGCATTGCTTATCGTTCCGTGGATTTTCACCGATACCTATGTGCGGCACACGCTGATCCTGGTTTTCATCTACGCGATCCTCGCTTCCAGCTGGGACGTGTCGCTGGGTCTCGGTGGCGTCGTCAACTTCGCCCATATGGCATTCTTTGCGATCGGTCTTTACAGCTATGGCATCGCCAGCAAGGTTCTCGGTATCGACCCGTGGCTGGCGCTCGTGCTGGCGCCGGTGCTGTCGGTGGCCTTCGCGGCACTGCTTGCTGTTCCCATACTCAGGCTCGAGGGCATCTACGTCATCCTGGTAACCGTGGCCGCCGCACAGTTGCTGCTGCAGATCATCGTCAGCCAGTCCGACTACACCGGCGGCACCAGCGGCATGGTGCTGTTGCCGCGCCTCACGCTCGGCGATTACCGGCTCTCCAGCGACGGACGCATCGGCTATTACTATCTGGCGCTGCTTCTGCTCGGCCTGTCGACGCTGTTTCTTTATAAACTTGAGCGCTCGTCGCTGGGCCGCGCCATCAAGGCAATGCGCGACAACAAATACTATGCCATCGCGCGCGGCGTTTCCGAAGCTCGAATCCGACTGTTGACGCTATGCGCCTCGGCCGTATTTCCGGGTCTCGCCGGCGGTTTCTACGGCGCCTATCTGCGGGTGGCATCGCCGGATGTCTTCGGCCTGGGATTCCTCACCATCACCCTGTCGATCCTGCTGCTCGGCGGACTGTCGACGATCTGGGGATCGCTGATCGCCGCCTTCGTCATTACCATCCTGGCACAGGTGCTCGCCGATTTCGGATCATGGCGCGATATCCTGATTGCCTGCCTGATCATCGGCATCGTGGTGGTCTATCCGGGCGGTCTGTTCGCTGCCGTGCAGGAAGCGTGGGGCGCATTCAACCGCATGAAAACCAACGCCATGGCCGCCTATGCACGCCACTTCGGCCGCGCCAAACGATACGCGGCGCTGCAGACTGAAGACCGACTGGTCGAAACGCCACACGGCACGGTGTCGGTTGCAGACACGGGCGAAGGCGACAGGACGCTGCTTCTCATCCACGGCAACTCGTCCTGCAAGGAAGTGTTCCGGCACCAGTTCGCAGAATTCCGAAAAGACTTCCGGGTCGTCGCTCTTGACCTGCCGGGGCACGGCGTGTCGCCCAACAGCGATCCCGAAGACGTCTATAATGTCGAGGCCTACGCGGACATCGTGCACGATCTGGTGGAACAGTTGAAGCTCGGGACACCCGCGATATTCGGTTGGTCCTTGGGTGGTTACGTCGCCCTGGAGTATGCGGCGCGCGGCTATCCTGTGTCGGCGCTGGCGATTTGCGGTACGTCACCGATCAACAAATTTCCGGATGACATGCCGCGCGGTTACGTTCCAACACCGCATATGGAACTGGCGGGGAAACGCTTCCACTCGCCGCGCGAGAAACGCAACTACGCCATCCACACAATCGGTATGCCGAAGGGCATGGAACCTCTCGTGTGGGACGCAGTATGGCGCACCGACGGCCAGGCGCGCGAACAGGCCTTCGCCAAACTAAAGACGATCGACTGGCCGCGGCAGATGCGGGTGATGCGCGACGGGGCCTTGCCGTTCGCCATGATCAACGGCCCGGCAGACCCGTTCATCAATCATGACTATTGCCGCGCGGTCGCTTACGGCAATATCTGGATGGGAGCGCCGCAGGACGTCGGGACGGCTGGCCACGCTCCGTTTCTGGAGGATCCAGAGACATTCAACCACATGCTGCGTGCCTTTCTCGCCGCGACAGCGGAAATCGCTCAAGGCGAATCCCTCCTTGCTGCCGATTGAATCGAAACCAGGGTCATTTTAGACGTAATTCCATACGCTTATTGAGGTTCTCGAAAGCAATATATAAGAATCGGCGAACCGTCACCAATCCTGTCGCTTCCCTCACCCACCGCGTCGGAACCGTTGTTTCAACGCCGCTTGGATGATATCGCGAAGGACCTCTTTCGTCAGGACATGCGACCTCCACATGCAGTCAGCTTTCAAGGCCTATGACATCCGCGGTGAAATCCCGCAGCAGATCAACGCTCCCTTCGCCTATCGTTTCGGACAGGCCGTCGCCTTCGAAAAGACACCACGCAGCGTAGTGGTGGGTCACGACATGCGGCAGGACAGTCCGGCGCTGGCCCAGGCGCTGGCCCAGGGTCTGCTCGACAGCGGTGTCGACGTAATGCCGCTTGGCCAGTGCGGCACCGAAGAGGTGTATTTCCACACCGCCGACCGTGACGCCGATGCCGGGCTGATGGTGACCGCCAGCCACAATCCCTACAGCTACAACGGCATCAAGATGGTGCTGGAGGACGCCCGGGCGGCGACCCGTGACAACGCACTGGAGGCGATCGAGACGCTGGTCTATGCGGAGCGGACGTTTCCCGTGGTCAGCGATTTCGCACAACGTGGCCGGCTGGTGCCGACACTCGCCAAAGACCGATATGTGGAGCGCCTACTGCGACAGGTGGGAGACGCCGACCTCAAGCCATTGCGGATTGTCTGTCATGCCGGCAATGGCTGCGCCGGTCCGATCATCGACCTGTTGGAGCCGCATCTGCCATTCGAGTTCATCAAGGTCGACCACGAGCCGGATCCGTCGCTGCCAAACGGCATCCCCAACCCGTTGCTGCCCGACAAACGGGCCCGGGCCAGCGACGCGGTGCGCGAGCATGAAGCCGACCTTGGTCTCGCCTGGGACGGCGATTTCGATCGCTGCTTCTTCTATGACGAGCGCGGCCGCTTCATCGAAGGCTATTACCTGGTTGGGCTGATCGCTCAGACCATGCTGCGCAGCCATCCGGGCGCCACCATTCTCTATGATCCGCGGCTGACCTGGAACACTATCGACATGGTCGAGTCGGCCGGCGGCACGCCGAAACTCTGTCCCACTGGCCATGCCTTCTTCAAGCACATGATGCGTGAGCAGGACGCCGTCTATGGAGGAGAGATGAGCGCCCATCACTATTTCCGCGATTTCTGTTACTGCGACACCGGCATGCTGCCATGGCTGGCGCTGGTCGCAGAGCTGTCCAGCACCGGCGCCCAACTGAGCGAACTGGTCGAGGCGCGTATCGCTGCCTTCCCCTGTTCCGGCGAGATCAATTTCACCGTCGAAGACGCAGCTGCCACACAGAAACGGATCGCCGATCACTACTCTCCGGCCTACCCGACAATCGAGACCATCGACGGGCTCAGCATGGCCTTTGACGACTGGCGCTTCAACCTGCGCGCTTCCAATACGGAACCGCTGCTGCGGCTCAATGTGGAAGCGCGCGGCGACGCGGCACTGGTTAAGGAACGCGTCAAGGAGCTGTCGGCGCTGATCAGCGGCACCGGATAGCCACGGCGGCTGTTGTCATTGCACGCGGCGCGGTGCCGATATTGTTGGGCCAGCCATCTCGTCCAACGGCAGGCAAATCTCTGAAAAGGAGTCAAAGATGGATATGGACGTCGGTGTGATCGGTTTGGGCACCATGGGTTCGGCGATTGCTCAAAGCCTCGTGTTGTCCGGGAAATCGGTTGTCGGATACGACATCGCCCCCGACGCGGCTGAACGTTTTGAGCGCAACGGCGGTGTTGTCGCGCCGTCTCCCGGTGAGGTCGCGGCCGGGGCGCCGGTGGTCCTGCTCTCGTTGCCGAGCAGTGCCGCCCTTCAAAACGTCGTCGAAGACGTGTGCGAAAAGGGATCGTCGGGCACCATCCTCGTCGAATGCAGCACGCTGGCCATCGCCGACAAGGAGGCGGCCCGCCAGCGACTTGCCGCACGCGACATAACTCTGCTCGACTGTCCGGTGAGCGGCGCCGGCGCACAAGCGCTGACCCATGGTCTGTTGGTGCTGGCGAGTGGCGACGAAGCCGCCGTCGACCGCTGCCGGCCCATCTTCGACCCGATTTCGCGCGCCGCCCCTTACCTGGGCCCATTCGGCAACGGCATGAAAATGAAGTTTGTCGCCAACCTTCTGGTCGCCATCCACAACGCCTCGACAGCCGAGGCACTGACCATGGCACAAAACGCCGGCCTCGATCCGCACCTCGTCCACGCGGTGATCAGTGACAGTGCCGGTTCGTCGCGGATGTTCGAACTGCGCGGGCCGATGATGGTCGAGGACCGCTACGAGCCGGCCTTGATAACCATCGATCTGTGGCGCAAGGACCTCGACCTGATCGGGGGATTTGCCGCCGCAGTCGGCTGCAAGACTCCGTTGTTCGCGCAATCCGAAGCGCTCTACCGGGAAGCCGAGGCGATGGGGCTCGGAAGGCAGGACTCGGCCGCGGTCAAACGGGTACTTGACCGGATGGCTGACACTGGTTCAGATAAAACCTGATCACGAGAGACGACCTCATGGATTTACAGGCCATCCTGATCTTCGCAACCGCGCTGTTTATTGCCGCCGGGTCACCCGGTCCCAGCATCGCCGCCCTGGTGGCGCGGGTGATCGCGCGCGGGCATCGCGACGTGATGCCGTTTCTGGCCGCCATGTGGGTCGGCGAGGCTATCTGGCTGGCGCTCGCTGTGTGGGGGCTGGCGTCGCTCGCCGAAACCTTCCATGCGGCGTTCGTCGTGTTGAAATGGGCCGGCGTGGCATACCTCATCTACCTCGCCTGGAAAATGTGGGTGGCTCCAGCCGAGCTGAAGGTGGCGGCGATTCCGGAGCGCCGATCAGCGGGAAAGATGTTCGCCGCGGGGCTCGCCATCACCCTCGGCAATCCAAAGATCATGGTGTTCTACCTGGCGCTGCTGCCGACGATCATCGATATGCAGAGGCTGACGGTCGTCGGCTGGGCGGAACTCACCGCGACGATGCTGGTCGTGCTGATCGCTATCGATCTGGCCTGGGTCTTCCTCGCCGCTCGCGCCCGTCAGTTGCTGAAAAGCCCGTTCGCCGTGCGCGTCGCCAATCGATGCTGCGCCGGCATGATGGCTGGTGCGGCGACAGCGATTGCTACGCGTTAGACCCTTTCATGGCTATGAGCGGTCTTCCGGTTCCAGGTGCATGATCAGGCGCACACCGCGCTGCCACGTTATATAAAGCCACAGCCAGTGCAGCATGACGAACAGACGGTTACGAAAACCGATGAGGAAATAGACGTGCGCCGCGCCCCAAAGCAGCCAGCCCAGAAATCCCGTCACCTTTAGCCCGAAAATATCGGCAACCGCACGGTTGCGGCCGATGGTCGCCAACGCCCCGGCATCGACATAGCGGAAAGTCGATGGCGGTTCCTTTCCGCTGGCAAGTGCCGCGAGCCTGCGACCGACATATTGCCCCATCTGCTTGGCGACCGGGGCAATGCCCGGCAAAGCCGTTCCGTCGACTTCGTGTTTAGCGGTGTCTCCGATCACATAGACATCGTCGAGACCTTCCGGCCTCAGCGTCTGGTCGACCGCGACATGGCCGCGTTGGTCGCCGGGCAGCGCCAGCCACTGGCCCGCGGGTGAGGCCTGCACGCCGGCTGCCCAGATAACGGTTTCGGCTTCGATAACCCCATGATTGGTTGTGACGCGGCCGGCGGATATGTCGGTCACCATGGCGCCGGTTCGCACGTCGACGCCCAGATCCCGCAGATCGCGCGCGGCGCGTGCCGACAGATCCTCGGCAAAGGCCGGCAGCACAAGCGGTCCACCTTCGAGCAGGATAATCCGGGTCGGCAGATCGCCGATGTTTCGGAAATCGCGCTTGACGGAGTGGGCCAGTTCGGCAATCGCACCGGCCATTTCGACACCGGTCGGTCCGGCGCCGACAACCACGAAGGTCAGGAAGCGATGCGCTGCCGACGGATCGTCCTCGACCACAATCTCAGCCTGTTCGAAAGCCAGCAGGATTCTCTCCCGCAGGCTGAAGGCGTCGTGAAGTGTCTTCAGGCCCGGCGCAAATCGTGACCACTGATCCTTGCCGAAATAACTGTGTTGCGCGCCGGTGGCGAGAACCAGCGCATCATAGGCCACAGCGCGTCCGCTTTCGGTCATCACCTTTCGCGCCGCCGTATCGACACCGACGACACGGTCCATCAGGACCTCCGCGTTTTGTTGTCGGCGCAGGATGTGCCTTATGGGCACGGCGATTTCCGCAGGCGTCAGGGCCGCCGTTGCGACCTGATAGAGGAGCGGCTGAAACAGGTGGTGATTCTGCTGATCGACGATCGTCACGCTCACCGGAGCATTGGCCAGCGCTTTTGCCGCCGACAAGCCTCCAAAACCTGCCCCGACGATCACAATGTCCTTGATGGGCATGGGCACCGCCTTCCTTGACGCGTTGGCTCGCGGGTCAGGACATCCTGCCCGACAGGCGCTTCGACGACGTCGATCCAACACATATTGTCTGGTCGTTTCTACCGCTACCATACCCTGCGCAAGATGAGACACCTGGCCGCAGCCAAGCCTGTTGAAACAACCGGTTACGGAGCCAACTTGTTTAGCAAGACATCTGTGACACACCCGAAAGAATTGGTCCGATGGACCTGACGACCCACAAACACACATCCGTTTTGCACTTCGGCGCGATGGCTCCCTGTCGGTGCGGACAACAGGGCTCCGTCACGTCGCTATTCGGCGAATGCCAGGAATCGCGTTGATGGATACACTGCTCCTGTCGCGCATCCAATTCGGCGCCAACATATCGTTCCATATCCTGTTTCCGACGATCACCATCGCGCTCGGCTGGGTGCTGCTGTTTTTCAAGCTGCGGTTCAACACCACCGGCGACGAGCGCTGGATGGACGCCTATCGCTTCTATGTGAAAGTGTTCGCACTGACGTTCGCACTCGGCGTGGTTTCCGGCATCACCATGAGTTTCCAGTTCGGCACCAACTGGCCGGGTTTCATGGAGACGGTCGGCAATATCGCCGGGCCGCTTCTGGCCTATGAGGTGCTGACCGCGTTCTTCCTGGAAGCCGTCTTTTTAGGCATCATGCTGTTTGGCTTTTCCCGAGTCCCGGGCTGGCTGCATACACTTGCAACCCTGCTCGTGGCGTTCGGAACGACGATGAGCGCCTTCTGGATCCTGGTGCTCAATTCCTGGATGCATACGCCGGTGGGTTTTGAGATGCGCGACGGCGTAGCGCACGCGACGGACTGGCTGGCGATCGTCTTCAATCCGTCCATGCCCTATCGGCTGGCTCATGTGCTGCTGGCAAGCGGCCTGACAGTGGCGTTTCTGATCGCCGGCCTTTCGGCCTTCCGAATCCTGGTCGGCGACCGTTCGGGCGCCGTCCGACTGACGCTGCGCACAGCGGCCGGCATGGCGGCGATCCTGATCCCGATCCAGATTTTCGCCGGCGATCTGCACGGGCTCAACACACTCGAGCACCAACCGCAGAAGGTTGCGGCGATGGAGGGCAACTGGCAGACGCGCGGCAACGTGCCGCTCCTGCTGTTTGCGTTGCCGGACTCGGAGGCACGGGAAAACCGTTTCGAAATCGGCATTCCAAACGGCGCCAGCCTGATCCTCAAACACGACCCGGACGGTGTTGTCCCGGGCCTCGACGAGTTCGTCGCTGAGGACGGCACCGTTCTGCATCCGCCAGTTTCCCCGGTTTTCTGGTCGTTTCGCATCATGGTCGGCATGGGCGTTCTGATGCTGTTCATGTCGTGGTTCGCGACCTGGCAGTTCTGGCGGCGCGGTACGGACGCGGTTCCACCGGTTCTGCTCGTTGGCCTCGTCGGCATGACGTTTTCCGGGTGGGTCGCAACACTTGCGGGTTGGTACACCACAGAGATCGGCCGCCAGCCGTGGCTGGTGGACGGTGTTCTGCGCACGGCAAATGCGGTCGCCGATGTCCCCGCGCCCATGGTGTTGTCGACGCTTGTCGTCTATCTGACCATCTACGCGGCGCTTACGCTCGCCTATGTGTCCGTGCTCTTCTATCTCGCCCGCAAGGCGGCGAAGGGCGAAGACGTCAAACCCGTCACACCGGCCTCCGGCGCTGCCGAGGTGTCGCTCATTCCAGGCGAATGAAATGATTGGGTTTCCTTCCGATCCCGAGCTGTGGTTGCCGCTTGTTTTCGCCGGCCTCATGGGCACGTCCATCCTGATTTATGTGATGCTGGACGGCTTCGACCTCGGCGTCGGCATGCTGACGCCGCTCGTCGGCGAGGCGGAAAAAGATCGCATGATCGCTTCGATCGGACCGTTCTGGGATGCCAACGAAACCTGGCTGGTGCTCGCCGTTGGCCTGCTGTTGGTCGCTTTTCCGGCGGCCCATGGCACGATCCTGACAGCCCTCTACCTGCCGGTCGCCGTGATGCTGGTGGGGCTGATCCTGCGTGGCGTCGCCTTCGAGTTTCGCGCCAAGGCACCGGTACCCAACAAACCATTGTGGAACGGCGCCTTCTTCGCCGGCTCGCTGATGACGTCGCTGGCACAGGGCTTCATGCTCGGTCTCTATATCATGGGGCTCGACTGGACCTGGGCGACGGTGTCGTTCGGACTGCTGACCGCGTTCTGCATCACCGCCGGCTACGCCTTCATCGGCGCCTGCTGGCTGATCATCAAGACCGAGCAGGATCTGCAACGCAAAGCCGCGCGATGGGCAAAAGCCGGGCTGGTCGGCGTTCTGGCCGGCTTCATCGCGATTTCGGTGGCAAGCCCCGCAGTGTCACCGCGCATATTCGAAAAGTGGTTTTCCTATCCGGAAATGCTGGCCCTCGCACCCCTGCCGATCATGGCGGTTGGAATCACCGCCGTGCTTTGGTGGGCACTCCAGCATCTGCCCGATGCAGCCGACCGCTATCGTCACGTCCCCTTCGTTGCGGCATGCCTGCTGTTCTCGCTGGCCTTCGCCGGCCTCGCCTATTCGTTCTATCCCTATGTGGTTCCGGAGCGGCTGACGATCTACGAGGCGGCAAGCGCGCCGGAAAGCCTGATGATCATTCTTGTCGGCACGGTCTTCGTGCTTCCTGCGATCGCCGGCTACACGGCGCTCGCATATGTGGTGTTCAGGGGCAAGGCGCGGGATTTGACCTACGATTAGCGCGGATCTGCTCACGAAAGCCAACACCCCTTTCTATTTTCGGGCGACTGGCAATTCGCCACGAAGCTCGTTATTGAGGCCCATGGCCAGCCTCGCGGAACAACTGCAAAAATCCATTGCGACCATCGTTCGCGTCCAGAAGATCATGGAACCGAGCGTTCAGAACGTGCATGGCGAGCAGAAGTTGGCGCCGCCCGATATGCAGTCCCTGAGATACATCGCGCACAATCCTGGCTGTCCCTCCGGCACAGTCGCCCAATTCCTGGGGGTGGTGCCAACAACGATGACCAGCATTGTCGACAGGCTGGTCAATCGCGGCCTGGTGATCCGCGAGCGGCCGGCTGACGATCGGCGCACGGTGGCGCTTCGTTTGTCGGACGAGGGTGAGAAGATCTTTCGCCAGCTCGAGGCGGAGGAACTGGCCGCGAGTCAACGCATGCTGGACGTGCTCGAACCGGATGAGCGCGAGGCGTTCGTCCGATCCGCGGTTCGGATTGCCGAGGCGCTTTCGCGCGTGAAGACTTAGACCGCCGTTCTAGAGCAAGTTGCGGCCAGAATGAATCATTTGATGACGGAAAATCGGTTCACTCGGCAAGGCGCGTCGCGCAGCGCGATGTGGTGCATCGGGCAAGCGGCGCAACGTAGCCGATGGGCCGATTTTCCGTCACCCTGGAGAGGTTTATCATGTTGAAAACATGCGGTGAATGGGCCGGGCGATTTTGCCCCCTGGCGTCGTTGGCTCGCGCTTGTGGTGGGGAGGCACCACGGCGCGCAACTCTCCTAGCCAGAGACCAAAATCGCCGCGGTCATGCTTCATTCTGGCCGCAACTTGCTCTAGACGGCATAAAAGCCGTGTTTGGCTATCGGCAGTGAACGAATTCGCTGGCCGGTCGCTCGGTAAATGGCGTTGGTGAGAGCCGGCGTGACCGGCGGCACGCCCGGCTCGCCCAATCCGCCGGGCGGCTGATCGCTCTGAATGAAATGCACCTCCTGCTGAGGCGCATTGTGCAGGCGGAGCATCTCGTAATCCGGGAAGTTGCGCTGCTGGATGGCACCGCCTTCAACGGTGATCTCACCGAACAGCGCAGATGTCAGGCCGAATATGACGGAACCCATGATCTGCGCTTCGCCAGCGTCAGGATTTATCAGGCGCCCACAGTCAACGACAGATATGACGCGATTGACACGGACCCCACCGTCCTCGTCGACGATGACATCCGCCACCTGACCGACAACCGTTTCGAAACTGCTGACCATAGCCACGCCCAGCGCCCGGCCGGGGCGTCGTGCGGCATGCCAATCCGACTCCTCGGCAAGCCGCTCCAATACCGCGCGCCGGCGATCGTCCGTTGTGTGCGCCAGGCGGAACACCAACGGATCGGCGCCGGCGGCCTCGGCCAGCTCGTCCATGAAGGTTTCGTTGAAAAAAGCCATCTGAGTGAAGTCGACCGCGCGCCAGGGCCCGACCGAAATCGGGCTGGGGCACTTTACCCGCGCGATGTCACGGTTGGGGACCGCATACTGGAATTCGTAGGGCCGTTCGCTGTCGGGCATGCCGGACGCGGCATCCACATATGCATGGCGGATCGATGTGATGCGCCCGCCGTCGACCGAGCCCTCCATGCGGCTGAGAATGGCCGGGCGGTAGTGGTCGTTGGCCATATCGGTCTCGCGCGACCAAATGACCTTGACCGGCTGGCCCAGTTCCTGCCCGACGCGCACCGCGGTGGAAATAAAATCCATCCTGGCACGGCGCCCGAAGCCGCCCCCGAGATACTGCGGATGCACGGTCACTTTCGAAGGATCAATTCCGAGGATGTCCGCGGCCTCGTTCCTGGCAAACAGCATGTTCTGATGGCCGACCCAGATGTCGCAGTTTCCGTCCATGACCGAGACGGTACAATTCATCGGTTCCATCGTGGCGTGTGCCAAATACGGAACCTCGAACTCGGCCTGCAATCGATCGCCTTCGGTGAGCGCCCTGTCGACGTCACCAGCCTCGTCCATGGCCTCCCGCTCGCCGGTCGCCAGGTCGTTGCGATGGGTTTCTCGAATGCCGGCGGTGGACAGCCCGGTCCGGCCGTCTTCCCACGTAACTTCCAGTGCTTCCAGTGCCTGCGATGCGGTCCAGTAACTGTCCGAGGTCACCGCAACGGCGTCACCGACGTTGACGATGCGGCCCACCCCGCTCATTCGCTTGACCGCATCATCATTGACCTTGGCGGCGCGGGCATCGCGGATCGGTGGCAGGGCAATGGCCGCGTAAACCATGCCGGGGACGGAGACATCCATTCCGAATGTCGCCGTCCCGTCCACTTTGGCCGGCAGATCCCGCCGCGGCTTGGACTGTCCGACGATCGTGTAGGTCCGGCTGTCCTTGAGCCGGGGTTTGAGATTGGGGGTGTAGGCGGCGGCGCCTGCCGCGAGCGCACCATAAGTCGCGGTGCGGTCTGTCGCAGCGTGGCGCACGATACTGTTGGCCGCTTCCAGTTCGCCGAGTGGCACCGACCATTGATCGGAAGCCGATTTCAAGAGCATCTCGCGGGCTGAGGCGCCGGCGCGCCGCATGCCGTGGTGTCCCGTCAGGCGGATCGCCGTGCTGCCGCCGGTAATCTGGCCGACGAGGTTGTTTGACAGATGCAGAAAGGCGAAGTCGAGCATCGGATACATGAAGGCCGGAATGCTGGCGCCTTCGCCGATAATATAGCCGCGTCCAAGGTCGCTGTTGACGTGCTGATCGGTAACCGGCGCCTGCTCGATCTCCACAAGGTCCCAATCGGCGTCCAGCTCTTCGGCAAGCATCTGTGCGAGCCCGGTCCCGACGCCCTGCCCCATCTCCGAGTGGGGAAACAGAACCGTGACCCGGTTGTCCGGTGTGATCTTGACCCAGGTGTTGAGAACCGTCTCACCGGCCTCGGCCGGTGCGGTCATCTTCAAGCGGTTCGGCGACAGGGTGAGGCCTAACGCCAGGCCGCCGCCGACCAGTCCGGCCGAGGCCAGGAAGGATCGACGGGTCCATTTCATGACGGTCGAACGTTTTTTCGGCGTCGCGGAATCCGACATGCTCAACCCTCCCGTCTCATGGCGGCGGCCGTTTGAACAGCCGCCCTGACGCGGTCGTAGGTGCCGCATCGACAGATATTGGTAATAGCGGTGTCTATATCCTCGTCGGTGGGATCGGGGATCTCATCTAACAGCGCTTCCGCCGCCATGATCATACCGGATTGGCAGTAGCCGCATTGCGGCACCTGATGCTGCAGCCAAGCCCGCTGCACCGCACTCAGGCCGTCATCGGTCGCAACGCCTTCGATGGTGCGGATGTCGGCGCCGTCCACGGCGCTGACCGGAAGTACGCAGGTACGCATCGCCACGCCATCGACATGCATGGTGCAGGCGCCGCAGGCGCCAATGCCGCAACCGAACTTGCTGCCAGTCAAACCGAACTGTTCCCGAACCACCCACAGGAGCGGCTTGTCCGCCTCCGTGTCCACCGTGACAGGCGACTGGTTCAATCTGAAAGAAATCGACATGCGAACCTCCAAGCCGTTATGGATGGATAGGTAATTCCGAATTTCGTAATTTCCATATATCGGATTAAATTTTTCTGCAACCGGAAGACGCTGCTTCATTGACGCTGTGGATGACCCGTGAGGAACTGTCACTCGTTGTCGATCACGACATCGAACGCCTCGGGCGGAGCGAGATTGTCGAAATACCAGTCTTCCGCCCTGTGCCACTGTCGTTCCCATTCGGACAAGGAGCCCTCGCGGACAAGCAACCGGCGTTCGCACTCATTCGGCGACGCGCGTAGCAGGACGGAAAAATCGCTGAGTGCACGGAAGTCCGGATGATGCGCATATACACCTTCGACAACCACAAACGGGCGCGGATCAACGATTGTCGGTGTCGCCGCCAGTGAGCCGTCAAAAGCCTCCCAATCGAATGCCGTATAACGCGCCGGGCGGTCGGCCTTCAAATGCTGCAGCACGGAGAACAGCTTGGCGCGGTCGATGCAGATATCCGCCAAATCTTCCGTGCTGCGATGATGAATGCCGGTCCCGCCCGCATAGAAGTCGTCGCCGGCAACCAGAGTGGCGCAGAGTCGCCCGCACAGCAGCTCCGCAACTGTGGATTTCCCGACGCCGCTTCTGCCGTCGAGCGCGATCAGGAACGGCGGACCGGTCGGATCGCGAACTGATTCCAGTCGCGCGGCGAGCGATACAACCAGATTGCGGGCTTCAGAATACATGGAGGATATCCCATATGTCCTGAAGCGGGCCGCGTCCAGGCGTTCCCTTGAACCATTCGGATCACGCCGCGGCGCAATTCGCCCAATTCGCGTAAAGACGTGCCGCGACCGAGTCGAAATAGGTCGATCGTTCCTGGACTTGCGTTCGGAAGTGCACAATGCCGTCTTCACCCAGCATAGCCTCGAAGTCGGATCTGTACGCCTCGATTTCGAGACAGGCGTCGACCATGTCACGTGTCAGTTCGGCATGAAACTGCAGACCGAAAGCCCGTTCACCATAGGCGAAGGCTTGAATGGGGCAATCGGTGGATGATGCGAGCACGTCGACATCTGAAGGGAGCGCGGTGACCTCTGCGCCGTGACCCTGAATGCAGAACAATCGTGCGTCCATGCCCCGGAAAATCGGGCAGGTTTGTCCCGCTTCGGTCAAGGTCACCGGCAAAACCCCGACCTCCGGACGTTCGGCAACCGCGACGCTGCCGCCGAGGCTTTCCGCCAACAGCTGGTGCCCCAGACAAAGACCCAGGAACGGCATATTCCTCTCGACAACGGCTTCGCGGATCGACGCTTTCTCGGCGGCCAACCACGCAAACGAGTCCTCCTGCCAGACCTGCATCGGACCTCCCAGCGCCCAAATCCCGTCATAGTTGCCGACGCTCGGCATGCAATCGCCTTCCGTCAGGGAGACGATGGTGATGCGTGCGCCATCCGCTGCCAACAAAGGTGCAAAGCGGCCCAGGTGCTCGGCCGGGTGATGTTGCAACACCAGCAGCCGGAAGCCGCTGGGCAATCGTCCGTCGGCCATGCGAGCCCTCCTAGATTTCGCAGTCTGAATACAGAATACTGTATCCAAGCTGCATGAGAATGCAACCGTGGCTTCCACACCATCTGCGCGGGCCTGTCGACTGCCCGGATTGCTTTGAATATGGGCTGGGATTAACGGGCGCCGGTATCCTGGCCCGGTTTGTTCTCCAGCACGTGGTCGCGTGCCGCAAGGCGGGCGCGTTGCGGATCGGCGGCAGCGATCGCCTCGACAATCGGCAAATGCGATTCGGCCAGCATCAGCAGGTTGCGGCTGCTGCGGGCGACGTTGACCATGGTGCGCATGCGGACATTCAGCGATTCCCAAAGATCGAGCAAAACGCGGTTCCCGGTGCTTTCGACAATCAGCCGGTGAAACTCCGAATTGTGCCCCGCAAAGCCAATGGAATCGCTCTGCCGCGCCGCCTTGCGCATGGCCCGGATACAGGCCACGAGCTTCGACTTCAGCGGAACACCGGCGACGGCGGCGAGTTCGGCGGCGTAGCCTTCAAGCTGTGCCCGCACATCGTAGATCTGACGCAATTCCTCGTCGGTGATAACGCGCACCCGGGCGCCTCTGTTGCGCAGAGTCTCGATGACACCCATCGCTTCGAGCTCGCGCAGCGCCTCGCGCACCGGTGCCTGACTGGTTGCCATTTCGCTGGCGATCCGCAGTTCGACCAGCCGATCACCGGGTTTCAGGGCACCGCTCATGATGCGGCTGAGCAACCGGTCGCGGATTTGTTGAGACAGCCCAATGCGGGAAAGCGGTTCGGCGAGAGTCATGGCGGTTGTGTCGACACCTTGCTGGGCCGGACCAGCGGTTCGTCGCCGATCGGCGTTTCACGATATAAGCGAATGCCGAGAAAAACCAAGCCAAATCCAGTCTGTCCACCGGCAAATCGCCGATTAAATCGATTATCTTTGAACGATTATCGATAATATTTGACAGACTTGCCGGCGCATGGTTCACTGCCGGAACCCGCAAGATCGCGTGGTTCGAGCGCAGGGTGTCATTTCATCAGGAAGCGGGCATGACTGTCAAAACCTCACCTGACATGCCGATACCGAACACTATGAAAGCCTGGGTGCTCGGCGACCCGGACGAACTGAAGCTGAGTGAGAAACCGGTGCCGATGCCGGGCCGGGCGGAAATCCTGGTGCGCATCGACGCGGTCGCCATCTGTGCCACCGACCTGGAGATCATCCACTACGGCACGCCGGCGCTGATCCAGGGCGGTCCGCCCTTCAACAAGAATTTCACCCCCGGCCACGAATATATGGGCACCGTCGCGGCGCTCGGGCCGGGTGTCGACGAGTTTGCCATCGGCGATCGGGTGACGGTCGAGATCCACGCCGGCTGCGGCCAGTGTAAGCGCTGCCGTCAGGGCATGTACACCGCATGCCTGAACTACGGGCTCAACTATGGCGATCTCGACAAGGGTCACCGGGCCAACGGCTTCACCACCGACGGTGGCTTTGCCGAATACGCGGTCAACAACATCAATACGGTGATTCGGGTGCCCGACTCCATGTCGGACGAGGTCGCGACTCTTGTGGTGACCGCCGGCACGTCCATGTATGGCCTCACCGAATTGGGCGGCCTGGTGGCCGGCGAAAGCGTCGTGGTGACCGGTCCGGGTCCGATCGGACTGCTCGCCGTGGCGGTCGCCAAGTCGCTGGGTGCTGCCCCTGTCATCTTGACGGGAACCCGCGATGCGCGGCTGGAGATCGGCCGCCGGCTCGGTGCCGACCATGTCGTCAATGTCCGCAACCAGGATGGGGTCGCGGCGGTCAAGGCGATCGTCGGCGATCGCGGGGCCGATTATGTGGTGGAATGCGCCGGCACGGAAGTTGCCATCAACGATGCCATCCGCATGACCAATCGCGGTGGCAAGATCTGCCTCGCCGCCTTCCCGCACGATCCGGCAACCGTCGACCTGCCCCATGTGGTCAAGAACAATATCTATCTCTACGGAATCCGCGGCGAAGGCCGCAGCGCCACCCACCGGGCAATGGCGTTTATGGCGGAAAACCGTTTCGACGCGTCGCTGATCCACACCCACACCTTCGCCCTGGACGATCTGCAGGAGGCGCTGCGCTACGCGCGCGAGCGGGTCGACGACGCGATCAAGGTGGTCGTCAAAGCCCGCGGTGCGGTGGAGCGTCTTCAGGTGGCGGAGTGATGCGATGAGCAAGGCCAATAAAGGCGTCTATGCCGCTTCGCTGACACCAATGGGTGCCGATGGCGGGCCGGATTTGCGCAAGCTGGCGGCCTTCTGCCGCTGGAACATCGAGCAGGGCCTTGACGGGGTCGCGCCACTCGGCACGACTGGTGAGGGCAACTCCCTGGCGCTCGCCGCGCGCATGGCCCTGCCCGATATCTTCGCCGAGACGGGCTTCAATAGCGAGGAGGTGATCTTCGGCACCGGCTCCTGCGCCACCGGCGATGCGATCGCGGCGACCCGGGCCTGCGTCGACGCCGGCTTCTTCAACGTGCTGGTTCTGCCGCCCTTCTACTTCAAGAATCCGTCCGAGGACGGGCTTTACGCCTATTATGCCGGATTGATCGACGGCATCGCCGACGACCGCTTGCGGGTCTACCTCTACCACTTTCCGCAGATGTCGATGACTCCCATCCCGCTCACCCTGATCGAGCGGCTGAAAAGCACCTACGGACCAGTCATCGCCGGTCTCAAGGACAGTTCCGGCGACTTCGCCGGCACACTGCAATTTGTCGCCGCGGCCGACGATTTCGATGTGTTTCCGTCCAATGAGGGCGTGCTGCTGGAGGGCCTGGAAAAGGGCTGTGCCGGCGTGATCTCGGCGACCACCAACGCCTCCGCGGCGCTGGCACGGCGCACGCTCGAAGCGCCCGCCGGCAAAGCCGATGCGCTACAGGAAACGCTCACCGCCGTGCGCCTCGCCATCTCCAAATATCCGCTGAGCGCAGCGCTCAAGCAGATCGAGGCGTGGCGAACGGGAGATGCCGGCTGGCTGCCGGTGTTTCCGCCGCAGGTCGGCCTGACGGAGGAACAGGCAGACGCACTGCGCCACGACCTGGAGGCTCTGGAGCCGCGCGCGGGGATTCTCAGCCGCTCGCGACAGGCCGCCTGATCGCAGACATCCAAAGGAGACGACAATGGCCCAACCGCACATCGTAGAACCGCCCAGTCAAGGTGCCAATCCGCGGGCCCATTGGCCGGTCGAACTGCAGCAGGAGTTCGAGGAGAACCGTGACAACGGCGTGGTCGGAAGCGTGCTGGTCTCCGAAACCGACCGGGTACGCGTCTGGCACCTGCATTTGCCGCCCGGGAAGCGTTGCACCTTTCATCATCACGTGCTCGATTACTTCTGGTCCTGCCATTCGCACGGCAAGGCCCGCGGCTGGTACGATGATGGCCGCATCCAGGACGTCGTGCACTACCCGGGCGAAACCATGCACTTCACCTTCGGCAAGGACGAAGGCTTCATCCACAGCGTGCAAAACATCGGTGACGACGACCTGCTGTTCACCACGGTGGAGTTCAAAAACGGTCCGAACGCGCCGCTGCCGGTGCCTGACGGTATTCGCCTGACCCCGCCGATGTAAGCGGCATTTGAAGTGCGGAGGAGTCTACGCCGGTCAGCCAGGCCGATCCGGCGCGGTTTAGACTTTCCAAAAAGGGCATCGCGCCGTTGTGGCCGGCCCGAGAGGAAAAAACGGGAGGAAGACCATGACAAAGACACTCATCGCCGCCCTGATGGCAACCGCCGGCTTCAGTATCGGTGCCGCCCACGCCGAGACGATCAACCTGCGGATCGGATCCGGTCACCCGCCCGGTGTCGTTTACGCCGGACTGATGCAAAGCTATTTCCAGCCGGAGCTGAAAAAGCGCGTCGAGGAACGCACCGACCACACGATCAATTTCGTCGAGGGCTATTCGGGCAGCATCGTCAAGGTGACCGAAGTGCTGGAGGGCGTACAGGACGGGATCATCGATATCGGCGGCATGTGCTTCTGCTTCGAGCCGTCCAATCTGCCGCTGCATGCCTTCCAGGTAATGCTGCCCTTTGGCACCATGGACCCGACGCAAAGCCTGAAGACGGCACAGGACGTGTACAGCCAAGTGCCGTATCTGGAAAACGTGTTTCCGGAGAAATTCAACCAGATCCTTCTGTCGCGCATCGCCGACGGCGGCTACAACCTGGGCACCAGCTTCCCCTGGGACGACCTGTCCGACTTGAAAGACCAGAAGATCGCCGGTGCCGGGCTCAACCTCAACTGGCTGTCCTATGCCGGCGTGACCCCGGTGCAAAGCTCGCTGGCCACCGCCTACACGGAGATGAAGACCAATGTCTACGAGGGTTGGATCATGTTCCCGAGCGCCTGGGTCAATCTCAAGCTGTATGAGCCCGGTCCGCATTACACGCTGATCGGTTTCGGCTCGATCACCTGGCATGGCCTGACCATCAACAAGGACACCTACGACGAACTGCCGGACGACGTGAAGGCAATCCTGCATGAGGTGGCGGCCGACTACGAGCAGCAGACCGGCCTCGTCAACAAGGAGCGTTATGCCAACGACATCGACACGCTGCGCGGCCTGATCACCGTGACGGAAATCGATCCTGCGGTGCGCGAGGCCTGGGCCAATTCGCTCGCCGAATGGCCGCAGAAGATGGCCGAGGAACTGGATGCCAAGGATTTGCCAGCCTCGCAGGTCCTGAAGCTGACGCTCGAAGCGGCGGAAAACAACGGCTACGCTTGGCCGGTGCGGTACAACATTCAATAAATCGCAACGCGACGGCGCGGATCACCTGTCGGTGAGTCGCGCCGTCTGTCGCTCCGCAAATCTCCATGTTCCTTGTCCGCCTCAACGACCGCGTGACCAAGCTGCTGATGATCCTGGCGGCCTCCTGGGCGTTCGTTTTGTGCTTCGTTGCCCTTGCCGACATCATCTTCCGGGCGATCAACCTGCCGCTGCAGGGCACCAAGGAACTCGTCGCCAATTCGGTTGTGATGATCGTCTTCCTGCAGGTCAGCTTCGCAATCCGCAGCCGGTCGATGCTGAGCGCCGATTTCCTGATCGCTCTGTTCGGACCGAAAACCGAGCGGGTGCTGGCGGTCGCCGGTTTTCTGCTCGGGGCGCTGTTTTTTGCGATCCTTTTGAAAGGTGGAATCGATCCGGCGCTGCGTTCTTTTGCCAATGGCGAATTCGACGGCGAAGGGGCGCTGCGGGTGCCGGTTTGGCCGGCCCGCTTCACCATCCTGATCGGCAGCGCGCTGGCGGTCTGCAATTACCTGCTGCTGGCCGTCATCGAAGCGTTCGATCTGGATGTGAAGGACATCAGCCTGTGACCCGGACGACGGAGCGCTGACGCCCATGTTCGACGTCAACACGGTCGCCGTCATCATCGTCATGCTTCTTGGGCTGGTGCTGCTTGGCGTCCATGTCGCCATCGCACTCGGCATGACCAGTATCGTCGGCATCTATCTGGTCACCGGCAAGTGGCGCATTGTCGAGGCGACCCTGGCCAGCACAGCGGCTGAGGCGCTGCGCGACTTCACCTTCGCGGTGATCCCGCTGTTCATGCTGATGGGGGAGTTCATCTCGCGGTCCGGCGCCATGACCGACATCTACCGGGCCATCAACCGTGGGGTGCGCGCCCTGCCCGGCCGGCTTGCCGTGGCGACGGTCGTCGGCAACACGATCTTCTCCTTCGTCACCGGGGTCTCCATCGCCTCGGCAGCGGCCTTCTCGCGCATCGCCTACCCGCAGATGAAGGCGCTCGGCTACAATCGCGGATTCGCGCTTGGCTCGATCGCCGGATCCAGCTGCCTCGGCATGCTGATCCCGCCGAGTGTGCTGATGATCGTCTGGGGCATTCTGACCGAACAGTCGATCGGCCGTCTTTTCCTGGCCGGTATCCTGCCCGGACTGCTGCTGGCCTCGCTGTTTCTCCTGTACGTCGTCGGCACCGCAATTCTGTGGCCGCAATTCGCCGGGGAAGACCGGCAGAGCGAGCAAACGGCATCGAATCCAGACATCGCCGAAGACCCGCCGGAAGCACCGCTGACGGTGCTGACCAGCTTCTCCGGTATCGGTTTCATTGTCGCCGGCGTGCTCGGCGGCATCTGGTTCGGGCTGTTCACGCCCACCGAGGGTGCCGGAGCCGGGGCGGCACTGGCGCTGCTGTTCGCCTTCGCCAAGGGGATGCGGGGGCGCGGCCTTCTCGCCGCCATATTCTCAGTCGGAAAAACCGCCGCGCCGATCCTCATCCTGCTGTTGATGGCGGCGCTCTATTCGCGCACGCTGGCGATGACCGGGGTGACCAGCGCCATCCAGGGCTTTTTCCTGGAGTCCGGTCTGTCCCCCTATGTCATCCTGGCGCTGATGATCCTGGTGTGGTTCCTGCTCGGCATGGTGATTGACTCGATCTCGATCATGCTGCTCACGGTGCCGATCTTCGAGCCGCTCGCCGCAGCCCTCGGTTTTGACCGCATCTCCTTCGCCGTCGTCGGGATCCTGGCCATCGAAGCCGGGCTGCTGACGCCGCCCTTCGGACTGCTCGTCTATACCGTGAAGGCGGCCATCGAGGACGCCGATGTCGGCGTGCGCGACATTTTTCGGCATTCGATCCCCTATTGGATCATCATGCTGATCGGCATGACGTCGATCATCTTTTTCCCGTCGATCGCCAACTATCTTCCAGACCTGCTGTTCTAACCCAACAAGGAGCCATCCCATGCCCGCCTACTGGGTCGCCCGTTCCAAAATCAACGATCCTGCTGCCTATAAGCGCTACACCGATGAGGTGCCGGGCATCATCGCGCAATTCGGTGGCCGTGTGCTGGCGCGCGGCGGTGATTTCCGCATTCTCGAAGGCACCGACAAATACCATCGCTTCGTGGTGATCGAGTTCCCCTCGCTTGACGACGCGGAAGCCTGCTTCCGGTCGGATGCCTATCAGCGAGCCGCAGCGCACCGGCGCGACGGCGGCGGCGAAGTCGAACTCATTCTGGTTGACGGCGGCGATGCCACGGCCTGAAACCAAAAGCACCGGAGCCTGACATGAAAACCACCGCAGTGATTCTCGAGCGACAGGGGCCGCCGAATGTGATGGAAATCCGGGAAACCGAGATTCCCACCCCCGCTCCCGGCGAAATCCAGGTCGAGCAGTCCGCCATCGGCCTCAACTACATGGATGTCTACCAGCGCTCCGGCGCCTACCCGCTGGACCTGCCTTCCGCTTTGGGTCTCGAGGCTGCCGGCCGGGTACTGGCGGTCGGCGACGGCGTGACCGACTTCGCGGTTGGTGACCGCGTGGCCTACGGGCCGGTGCTCGGCGCCTATGCGAAGCATCGCAACCTGCCGGCGGCCCGCACCGTGGCAATCCCGGACGCGATCAGCGACGAGACGGCTGCGGCCGTCCTGATGAAGGGCATGACGGTCGAATACCTGCTGTGTCGCGCCTACCCGGTGAAAGCCGGCGAAAGCGTGCTGTTTTATGCAGCCTCCGGTGGCGTCGGCCATCTGGCCGGTCAATGGGGGCATCACATCGGCGCCCGCATGATCGGAGTGACCTCCGGCGCCGACAACGTCGCAGAGGCGTTGCGCAATGGCTATGCCGAATCCATCGACCGTACTTCCGAGGACATTGCAGCACGGGTCCGGACGCTTACCGACGACAGCGGTGTCAACGTCGTCTACGATTCCGTCGGCAAGGCGACGTTCGACGCATCGATCGAATCGTTGGCCCCGCGCGGCTACCTCATCTCGTTCGGTGCCACCACCGGTGAGGCGCCGCCCGTGCCTCCCAGCCTGCTGCAGCACAAGGGTTCGCTTTACTTCACCCGGCCGACGCTGGCCAATTACATCGGAACGCGTGAGGACCTCGTGCAGTCCGCCACCACGGTATTCGGTCTCGTCGAAAAAGGCGTGCTTCAGGTCCATATCGGACAACGCCGGCCGCTGACCGACATTGTCGATGTTCACAGGGCGCTGGAAACCGGCGAGACCACCGGATCGACGCTGCTGATACCCTAAACAAGCTGAGATTATAGAAGCGCATTCAACACAATCGGCTGCGGTCGGCGTTTGTTGGCGATCGCGCCATGCCCTCGACCGCTGTCATTTTCCGATAGATGATCGGGGTCGCCCGGTCCCGCTGGCTAACGGTTCTCAACTGCGATATTCAATACGTGAACCGGCCGAGGGGCGATATGATCGGAACGACGTTCAACAGACGCGCATTTATGTGGCGATCGCTCGCCATTTCGGCGGCCGCAGGCTTGGCTTGGCCCGGCCTCATGCACGCCGCCGGCTTTCCGGGTCGCCCGATTCAGGTATATATCCCTACGCGTGCCGGTGGCGGCGCCGATCGCAACTTCCGATTGTTTTCCGGCGTGTGGAAAAGTCATATCGGGGGTGCCTTCGAACCGGCATTCTATCCCGGTGCCGCGGGGCGAGTCGGCTACGAAACTTACATGGGCAAAGCCAGCGACGACTGCCACGACCTGATCTTCGGCAATATGGGTCCGGAGGTCCTGAACTGGGTGGTCAAGGCACCAAGCTTCTCACTCGAAGACTACTTCTATTTCCTGCGGATCGACGCCGATCCCGGCAGCATATTCGTCAGTCAAGACAGTCCCCTTCGGAACGTCGATGACGTCATCGCGGCCGGCAAGAAGAGGCCTCTGACCGTCGGCACCAGCCGCCTTGCGCACCCGGCATCGCTGGCGATGTTGGTGCTGGCGAACAAGACAGGCATGCGGGTGAACCTCATCCCCATGTCAGGCGGCAAAAACACGCGCAACGGCGTCCTGACAGGAGAGGTCGAGCTGGGGGTGTTGCCGGTCACAACGGTGTTAACCAGGACGCGCCTCAGGGTGCTGGGTCTGTTTGATGAGAAGAACCCGGTCCCGCAGCGGTTGCCCGATGCCGTGCTTGTCAACACGGAATTCAAGCTGGGCATCCCGCCCCTGCCGGCAGGCGTTCGTGCCTTCGGCATCAAGACTGCAGCCGCGGAGAAGCATCCGGACCGGTTCCAGAAGCTCATCGAAACGGGCACGATGGTGTTTGACGATCCCGCTTACAAGCAAGCGGTGCTCGCCGCCAAGGCCCCGTGGGAGATGATTGCGCCCGGGGGCCGCGATGCCTGCAAGGCGTATGTCGACAACATCACCGCGGTGGGCAGGGAGTACCGGGATCTCCTGAAAGGCTAGAGTATCCGGAATGCAGCACGGCTTCGGGGACATCGGACCGCGCTCTCCGGGTCGTTGGCTGTCCCTCCGAACAGAAAACCCCATCACTCGACGCTGGCCCCAGGGGAGTTTGACGCATGCCTGAACCAAAGAGCAAGCGGGCAAAGAACGTTCTGCCCGACCTCATCATCCCGACCATGGCCATCGCCTTTACGGGCTACTACTTGACCACCATCACCGAAGTACCCTGGATCGCCCAGGCAAGCGCCATCACCGTGAGCGTGTTGCTGCTCGCCAGTATCGTCGCGTTCGTGATCCGGACGGCGGTCCGCGTTCGTCGCGGCGACGAGCGACTGGCCCTTGAGACCGGCCGCATGAACCGCGTCGTGACGGCTCGCCGCGCGGCATTGTTTCTGTTGACCGTCGGCTATGTGATTGTGATTGACCTCGCCGGTTTCACCCTCACCACGGCAGCCTTCGTCTTCCTCGGCGTAACCGTTCTTTCGTCCCTATCCCGGTGGCGCTCGGCGCTTTCGGTGGCTTTCGCCTGTTCAGCCGTCGGCTACATCGTTTTCATCCACTTCTCCGGGACCCGGTTCCCACGCGGCCCGGTCGAGGAGCTGCTGCAGGGCTGGTTCTGACATGGAGGTCGACGCCGTCGTTTTCACCGAGCTGTTCGGTCGCGCCCTGTCGTACTGGTGGGTCATTCTGATCGGCACACTGCTTGGCCTGGTTGTCGGTGCAATACCGGGATTCAGTGCCGCCAACACGATCATTATTCTGCTGCCGGTCACGCTCGCCATGGATCCCGCCAGCGGCATGATCTTCATGGTTGCCCTCTATACAGCCTCGCGACTTGGCGCCGGCATTCCAGCCATACTCGTCAACATCCCGGGGACCGCCGGTGCGGCCGCAACACCGCTTGACGGCTATCCCATGGCGGCAGGTGGCCGCGGGCAGCAGGCTTTGACCATCTCGTTCATAGCCTCGGTGGCCGGCGGACTGTTAACGACGCTTGCCGCCCTCATCCTGCTTCCATGGCTGTCGCAGGCGGCCTATCACTTGCACAGTGTGGAAATGATCGTGGTGATGCTGTTCGGCATTTCGCTCATCGCCACCATTTCCGCCACCGACACGTTGAAAGGGCTCATCGCCGGCCTCTTCGGGCTGATGATCGGCTACATCGGCGCGGATGTCGTCTATGAAGCACCTCGCGGAACGTTCGGGTTCCTTGAGCTATACGACAAGGTCCCGCTCATACCGGCCCTGGTTGGGCTGTTTGCCATCTCTGAGGCGTTCGTCCTTGTCGAGCGTGAGACCATACTGACAAAGGGAAACCGGGTTAAGAGCACCCGCCACGCCTGGACCGCGACGTTCGAAGGGATGCGTGCGACGGCCAAGGAGTGGAGAGAGATCGTCTGGACGAGCATGCTGGGGTTGATCATCGGCGTCGTCCCCGGTGCCGGCGCGGCCATCGCATCATTCGTCGCCTACCAGCAGTCGCGCATGCTGTCCAAGACACCTGAGCTGTATGGCACCGGCCACATCAATGGTCTGATCGCGCCTGAGTCGGCGAACAACGGGGTGACCTCCGGCACCCTGATTCCACTGCTCATCCTCGGCGTTCCCGGTGGGGCGACGGCGGCAGTGATGGCTGTCGTGCTTGAGTATCACGGAGTCAATTTCGGACCCGACCTGTTCGAGACCGAACCGATGATCGCCTACGGGTCGTTCGCCGCGATGGCGATCACTTACCTGCTTCTCGGATTGATGATCCTGCCGCTCAGCCGCTACTTCGCCCGGGTTGTCATCGTGCCCACCTTCTACATGGTCCCGATCCTCGTGGCCTTTACCCTGGCGGGCTCGTTCGTCCCCCGTGCCTACCTCTTCGACATGGGGGTCGCTATTGCATTCGGTGTTATCGGCTACGTTGCCCGACGCACCGGTTATCCTGTTGCGGCTATCCTCATTGGTATCATCCTGGGACCGTTGCTTGAAAACTATTTCTTACGCGCGCTTCGCATCTCGCAGGGCGATCTCACCGTTCTGTTTTCCTCAACCCTGGGCAATGTGCTCTGGGCACTCTTGCTGCTGTCACTGCTGGCGCCGGCCATCAAACGAGGGTTCAAGACGGCGAAACCGCATGACAAGTGATCGCCAACGGATCGAGCCGCTCATGACATAGGGCTAGTTGGTCGTAGCAGCCGCGTTCGGGAAAAACAGCTGCTGGCCCTGCCTGCGATAGTCGGCGATCGCCTTCTGCCCGTCCGGGCCGATCAGCCAGTCGACAAACTGCTGCCCGGCTTCGCCCTTAACGTTCGGGCACCGGCCGTCGTCAACGAGAATGACGCCGTACTGGTTGAACAAAGCCGGGTCACCTTCGACCAGCACCCGGTGACGGCCCTTGTTGCCAAAGGCGATCCAAGTCGCGCGATCGGTCATGGCGTAGGCGTCCATCGCCACGGCAATGTTGAGCGTCGCGCCCATGCCGCTCCCGGTTTCGCGGTACCAGGTACCGCTGTCGACAACCGGATCGACACCGGTTTCGCGCCATAGCGCCATCTCTTTTTTATGGGTGCCCGATTCGTCGGCGCGTGACGCAAAAGGCGCGCGGGTCGCGGCGATCCGCGCCATCGCTTCCGTCACCCGGTCGACCCCGCCGACACCGGCCGGATCGTGCTGCGGACCGACAATGACGAAATCGTTGTACATCACGTCGAACCGGGCCTTGCCGTAGCCGCCGGCCACGAACGCCTCCTCATCGGGCTTGGCATGTACCAGCAGCACGTCACCGTCGCAGTTGCGGGCGTTCTTGATGGCCTGCCCGGTGCCCACCGCGACAACCCGCACCTGGACACCCGACCGGCTCTCATAAATCGGCAGAATATGCTCATAGAGCCCGGAGTTCTGGGTCGATGTGGTCGACTGCAGAATGATAAACTCCGCAGCGGACGCCAAACTGCCGAAAAGCGCTGCTACGAAAATGCCAAATCCGGCGGTTAACACCCGCATGGTAAACCTCCCGTCAGACCAGCAGTTTGCCGGCAATGAAATCACCCGCCTCGGGGCTTTGCGGCGCGTCGAAGAACCGTTCGACCGGCGCGCTTTCGACGATCCGACCATGATGCATAAACAGGATTTCGTCGCCAATGCGGCGAGCCTGCGCCAGATCGTGGGCGATCAGAACGATGCGCATGCCCTGCCTGCTCGCCGCTTGAACCATGCCTTCGATGGCCAACATGGAGGCCGGGTCGAGACTGGACGTGGGCTCGTCGAGAAACAGCACGTCGGGTGAAGTGGCCATTGACCGCGCCAGGGCCAGACGCTGGCGCTCGCCACCGGAAAGCACACGGGCGGAGGCCGCGGAGAGGCGCGCCAAACCGGCGTCGGCAAGAGCCCGGTGCGCCATCTCTTGGGCCGTCCGCTTCGGGTGACCGACGGCGCGCAGCGCGTATTCAACATTGGCGAGTGCCGATCGGCGCAGCAGGACAGCGCTTTGCAGGACCATTCCGAAGCGACAGTAGCGATGACGTGCCGGTGGCGCGTCATTCCACAGGACTTTGCCGCGGTCCGGCGGCCGCAGGCCGGCAAGCACTTGCAAAAGCAAGGATTTCCCGGCGCCATTGGGGCCGACCAGGACGCTGGTGCCGGTTCCGTCGAGCCTGACATACGCGACGTCCAGAAGCACCCGGCCCTTGCGCCGCACGAAAAGTCCCTCGGCGTGGATCGGCAAGACCGGTGGCGTCGCCTTCTGAAGCGCCGAAAGCCCGCCTTCATGCATAGGCATATCTTTCAGCCGCCGCACGCATCGCGTACACCAGCGCGTTCACGGCAAACGCCAGAGCCACCAGGATGATCCCGAGCCCCAGCGCCAGGGCCAGATTGCCCTTCGATGTCTCGAGCGCGATTGCGGTGGTCATCATGCGGGTTACGTGGTTGATGTTGCCGCCGACAATGATCACCGCACCGACCTCTGCGATCGCCCGCCCGAATCCGGCGAGCAGCGCCGTCATCAGGCTGTAGCGCCCCTCCCATAGCAACGTGCGCAGACGTGCCAGGCTGCCGAGGCCGAACAGGGCCAACTGGTCGCGATACTCGCCATGCAGGTCTTCCAGTGTCTGGCGGGTCAGCGAGGCGATGATCGGGAACACCAGGATGGTTTGCGCGATGATCATCGCCGTCGGTGTGTACAATAGCTGCAACGGCCCCAGGGCGCCGGCATTCGACAGCAGCATGTAGACGATCAGGCCGACCACGACAGGCGGCAGTCCCATCAGAGCTGTCAGGGTGACGACGATAACGCCGCGGCCCGGAAACCGCGACACGGCAAGGAAGGCACCAACCGGCAACCCCAGCAACGCGGCTGCAGCGACCGCCGTCAGGCTGACCCGCAACGACAACCAGACGATTTCCAGAAGTCCTGAATCGAGCCCCAGGACCAGTCGGACGGCTTGTGGGATGGCGGCGGCAAAATCCTGCATGTGACGTCGTGGATCCCCAATATGGACAGGACGGATGACCTATCGGGCGATCTAATACGAAAAGCAGACCGCGGTGCATAGCGGAAGCGGCATATTCCGCCGGGACAACGTCACCGGCCGCTCAGGAACTCGCCGCTCTCAGCCTCCGGCTTCCGGCTGGCAAGGCCGCCTCCAGGTATCGCCGTGTGGAAACCCTGTCTTCGGGCCGGCCGTAGAAGTAGCCCTGTCCGGTATAGCAGCCAAGCTCCAGCAGTTTACTGGCCTGGTCGGCGGTTTCGATGCCCTCGGCGACAACCTCCATGTTGAGGCCTTCGCACAGCGCCACAATTGCCTTGATGATGTGTTCGGCGGGCCGGTCCTGCAAGATCTCCGAAACGAATGAACGATCGATTTTCACCTTGTCCGGCGCGATTTCGCGAAGCCTTCCGAGACTTGATTGGCCGGTCCCGAAATCGTCCAAAGAGATACGAATTCCCGCTTGGCGCAGCTCGTCGACGATACGGTATGCGACTCTCGGATCCTGCATCATTGCCGTTTCGGTGATCTCCAGTTCGACACGACGCGGATCCAGGCCCACCTGGTCGAGGATCGACACGATACGGCCGCTGGTCGACGACTTAATCAGTTGCGCCGACGAAAGATTGAACGACAACCTGATGTCATCCGGCCATTCGCGGGCGGCTCGCGCCGCCTTTTCCAACAGGGTATCGGTCAGCGCGTCGATCAGACCGCGCTGTTCGGCCAACGGTATGAACACCTCCGGTGAAACGGATCCCAGTTCCTCGTCCTTCCACCTGGACAGGGCTTCAAAGCCGATCGGCCGGCCGGTGCGCAAGTCGACGATCGGCTGGAACAGGACGTCGATTTCCTCGGCGATCGTGGCACGCCGCAAGGCCTGCTCGAGTTGGGTATCGCGTTTCATTTCTTCCGCGATACTCGCGGAATAGACAGTCACCTTGCCATGCCCACTGCGCTTAGAACGGTAGAGCGCTGTGTCGGCGCTCTCCAGGAGCTCTTTGTAGTCCTTGCCGGCATAGGGGTAGATGGCGAAACCGAAAGACGCCGAAAGGCGCACGGTCCTGTTGCCGAGATCGTAAGGTGCGGAAAGCACGTCTTGCAGAAGATCACTGGTCCGTTCGGCGCCGCCTGCGTCGAAAACAAGCGGCAAAACAGTGCCGAAGACGTCGTTTTGCAGGCGGACAGCGACGGCACCCGTCGGCATGCAGGCACGCAGCCGATGCGCCGCCTGAGACAGAATGTTGTCGCCTGCAGCATGCCCGAACAAATCGTTGATGGGCCGGAAACCGTCGAGATTGATAAGGCCGAGTGCAAAGGGCGCCGGATCCGCAGCCCTTTCCGACACCAGCTTGGTGATCTTCTCGCGCAGCCGTACGCCATTGCCGAGCCGGGTCAGCGGATCGGTGCGGCCGGAGGAGGATTGTGCCGCAGGCACACTTTGTCGGCCCGATGCGCGATCATTTACCATGCCTCGATTCCCTGCATGTGCGGACTGGGTCGGCCCGGAATCACAATGACCCTGCTTTGTTAACAAAGCGCTATCGCAGGCATCGGTGTTCGGCCGCCAACCATGCGATCATGACTCGTCCGCAGCGGTTGGCCCGTCTATCTCGGGATCCCGCAAATGTCGACTTCGGACCTTTTCATCAGTATCCGAATCCGGGATGATTGGCGCATGGCCGTCAAGCAATTACCGGATACCCTGATCAACCAGATCGCCGCCGGCGAGGTCATCGAGCGTCCCGCAAGCGTCGTCAAGGAACTGATTGAAAACGCCATCGATGCCGGTGCGCACCGTATCGAGGTTGCTACCGGCGCCGGAGGGAAGGCGTTGGTACGGGTTATCGACAATGGCAGCGGTATGGATCGCACCGATCTAGCGCTCGCCATCGGTCGTCACTGCACGTCGAAGATATCGAGTGGCCTTGAGGATATCGCGACGCTGGGATTTCGCGGCGAGGCGCTGCCGTCGATTGGGTCGGTGGCGCGGCTGCGCATTCAAAGCCGTCCGCAAGGCTCCGACAGCGGTTTCGAAGTGCATGTGGAAGCCGGCAGGGCTGGTGCTCTGCGGCCTTGCGCGATGAATCCCGGGACCGTGGTGGAAGTCCGCGATCTGTTCTTTGCAACACCGGCACGCCTGAAATTCCTGAAGAGCGAGCGGGCCGAGGCCGGCGCCATCAGTGAAGTGCTCAAACGCATTGCCATCGCTTTCCCGCATCTGCATTTTACCCTGTCGGGGACAGACCGGTCGACGCTCGATTATCCGGCCACCGGCGACGATACCCTGGCGCGTATCGGGCAGGTGCTCGGGAGCGAATTCGGGGAGAACGCCATTGCGCTGAATGCGATCCGCGAAGGCGTACGACTGTCCGGCCACGCCTGCCTGCCGACCTTCAACCGGGCCAACAGTCTGCGTCAATTCGCCTATGTGAACGGCCGTCCGGTTCAGGACAAGCTGATCCTGTCGGCTCTGCGCGGGGCGTATGCCGACACGATGCCACGCGGCCGCTATCCGGTCGCTGTTCTGTTCATTGAACTCGATCCGCGCCAGGTCGACATCAATGTGCATCCGGCGAAGGCCGACGTTCGATTCCGCGATCCGGGCCTGCTGCGCGGTCTGATCGTCGGCGCCGTCCGCGAAGCGCTCCTGCATCATGGGGACCGGGCGTCCACAATGGGCACCCGCGACATGATCGAGGCTTTTCGCCCGGCACCCGTGCGCACAGAAGCGGGCGCCGGCACCTATACGCAGCACCGACGGACTCAGCCCGTAGCCTATGACCTGGCCGGTTCGCCGTTTCGGCCGATACCTGCTTCCACACCATCTGTCTTGCAAGAGGACACTGCGCCCGGATTTGAAGCACTGTCCCAACCGATGGCACGCACCGAAAATGATCATGGTCATGCCGATACCCAGCATCCTCTGGGTGCTGCACGGGCGCAGGTGCATGCCAACTACATCGTCGCGCAAACCGATGACGGGCTGGTGATCGTCGATCAGCACGCAGCCCATGAGCGCCTTGTCTATGAAGACCTGAAACGGTCGCTGCATGCGCGCAAGGTGGCGTCACAGGTGCTGCTCATGCCGGAGATTGTGGATCTTCCGGAGGAAGACTGTGACCGACTGTTGCCCTACGCAGCCACGCTCGCCGACCTCGGCCTGGTAATCGAAAGGTTTGGTCCCGGTGCGGTCGCCATTCGCGAAACACCCGCGATCCTCGGCGAGATCGACGGCGGCGGACTGATACGCCAGTTGGTGGACGAGATCGCCGAGTGGGGTGAGGCCGGCGGTCTCGCGTCACGGATTGACTATGTCGCAGCCACTATGGCATGTCATGGGTCTGTGCGCGCCGGCCGCCGCCTGACGGCAGAAGAGATGAATGGCCTGTTACGGCGGATGGAAGCGACACCGGGTTCCGGTCAGTGCAATCACGGAAGACCGACCTATATTGAGCTCAAGCTTGCGGATATCGAACGGCTGTTCGGTCGGCGGTGAGAGATGCTGATCTTCAACCGTTGCGAATGGAAGATTGGATGAACAGATTTGAAGGACACGGTTCAGGCGAAGCCAAGATTCGATACCTGGACGCTGATTTTCAAGTGATCGCGCCGGGCTCGCACGTGCGTTGCGCCATCACCGGCGAGGTGATCCCGATTGACGAGTTGAAATACTGGAGCGTTGCGCGGCAGGAGCCCTATGTCGACGTGTGGGCATCGCTGGAGGCCGAACGGCGGGCGGGCGCGCTGCCGTCCTGAGCTGAGCCGGTTGCGGCTTGCGTCGTCGCACCATAGATGGCCAACAAAGAACCGAGAACGTAAACCATCAGCCCGGCGAGTGTTGCTGCGGAGTAGTCAACGCGTCCTTCAACAAGCTGCATCAGAAATACCATCACAGGTCCCAGTGCCGTCATGGCCGCGATCACCGAGACCGGAAGCAGCGGGATGGCACGCTGCACCAGGTAGAGAGGAAACGCGATGACCGCCAGGCCGATAATCACGATCCAGACCAGTTCGTCGGCGGGCAACGGAACCCCCTTATCGTCCAATCCGACGGTAAAGGCCGTGAAGGCCAAAACCGTGTAGAGCGCAAACCGAAGACCGAACTGCGCCAGCGGACCGACGCCCCGACCACTCAGCCGCACCGAATAAAGGATGACAAAAGCGGTGAAACCGCCGGACAGCGCCGATAGGGCGACACCGACAAGAGCGGCAGGCCAATCGCCACGCACAAACCCTGAAAACCCGAAAACCGTAATGGCTGCAAGCATGAGGATTGACAGCAGGATCGTATAATATCCCAAGCGCTGAGGCAGCCGCCTGGGCGACGATGCCTCCGGCAGCCCGATCCATCCCGCGACGACGGTTGCCAACGGAACCATGCCGGAGAAGATGGTGAACACGATAGCCGGTTCCACAAGTTGGACCGCGATGAAATAGGTGCCCCAGGCCGTCGCCGAAAAGAGATTCAGAAGGACAACGATCTTCCATCCACGAATGGCCACCGACAGTTCGCGCGGACGAAAGATCGCCGTGACCACGGTGCAACCGACGAATGAGATTCCGAAAACCCACATGCCGACAAGAAACGAATCCACGTTCTGAAATACGGCACCGAAATAGACTGCCTGCAGGGCTTCGAGGGTGACGAAAGAAAAACAATAGAAGAGGCCAATTTGGGTGCGCGACACGAATTGCGGCTCCAGTGTGTCCATAGGCAGCGCCCGTGCGCCGGGCGCTATCAGGCGGGTATGCGTCTACCAGGACAAGCAATCATGGATCCGGATTGCACAAAAACGACTTTTTGCTTTATTTACATGAAATCTGGTTATGGAAAAATCGATACGTTCACTGCCGCCGCTTTCGCGCCTCAAGCCATTTGAGGCGGCCGCACGCCTTGAGAGTTTTTCACGTGCTGGCGAAGAACTCGGGATGACGCAAACTGCCGTGAGCAAGCAGATTGCGCAGCTGGAGCAAGATCTGGGGATCAGGCTTTTCGAGCGACGGAACCGGGCGGTGTTTCTGACAGATGAGGGACGCAGGCTCGGACGCGTCGTCGGAGCGGCGCTGGCGGACATCGCGGCGGAGGTGGCGTTTCTGCGCCACGACAGGCGCCCGGATGAACTGGTCCTGCACTGCCAGCTCTGCGAGGCATTCTATTGGCTGATGCCAAGGCTCGTCCGGTTTCACGAGCGTCATCCCGGCATCGAGCTTCGGGTCGCCAGTTCCCTAAAACCGCTGACTGAAGCAACGGAACATTTCGATGTGGCCATGCAAACGTCGGGACGCCCGTCCGGCACGGCGCGGCTGGCGTTCACCGCCTCAGACGAGGTTTTTCCGGTCTGCGCTGCATCGCTTGTGCCCGGCAACGACCCGAAATTGAAACCTCGTGATCTGGTAGATTTCCCGCTGCTATCGCATCGAGTCGTCCCGCAGGATTGGATGGAATGGTCGGACTGGTTTAGGGCTATAGGGGCAATCCTGCCGAAACGCCCTCGTTTTGTTCAATTCAACAGCTACCCGGTTGCGCTCCAGGCCGCTGTCGCGGGCCAGGGAATCGCGCTTGGTTGGGGACGCACCACCGAAGGTATGATCGAAGAGGGAAAGCTGATCCGACCCTGCGTCGAACATGTGTCGCGGCCCACTGAGATTTCGATTTATCGAGCCGCGCGCGGTCATGCCGATACCGACAAGCTGCTCAACTGGCTGTCGGATGAACTTTCAGCCCGGCCCGGCTGACCCGACCGCCTGACGTTTCTTGAAGGCCTCCAGCGTCCGCTCGATGATGACTCTGGGCGTGTCCGACGGATCGAACCGCAGTTCCACGTCCAGAACTTCCGCTTTCTCCACGATCTCCTTCGCCCGCCCTCGCGCGCTCTGTAGCCGTGCCATATCCTTGCTGGTGGTGATGATCGACAGGCTATCGCGGGCCGCGATATCGAGAAGATCGGCGATTTCGTCCTCGGCGAAGAAATGATGATCGGCAAAGCTGCGGCGCGCGACGATATTTGCGCCGGTTGCGCTCAGCGTGTCGAAAAACTTGACCGGATTGCCAATGGCTGCAAAGGCCAGGACGGAACGATCCTTGAAACGCCGCGCCTCCGGAACAAAAAAGCGGGCCTGGAACACCGGCTTGGCAGCCCTGCCGGCAGCGCGGATGACCGGATCGGCCGCCGCACCATCGCCAATCACCAGCAGTGCGGTGGCATGGCGCATCTGGTCGACAAGCGGTGCCCGCACGGGGCCTCCCGGGATGATGTGTCCATTGCCGAGCCCGCGATGCGAGTCAACCACCAGCAGCGCATAATCGAAGCGAATTGCTGCGCTCTGGAAGCCGTCGTCCATGATGATGATATCGGCGCCGCTTTCGGCAAGACGGCGGGCACCCTCGAGCCGGTTCGGTGCAATCACGGTCAGCGCTTTACGGGCCAGCAGGACCGGTTCGTCGCCGACGTCGTGCGCGTTGTGCTTGCTCGGATCGACAACGGTTGTCGCCGTCAGACTTGCGCCATATCCACGCGACAGGAAACCCGGCTTCAGACGGCATTTTATCGCGGCGTCAGCGAGTGCCAAGGCGGTCGGTGTCTTGCCGGCGCCACCGACCGTGAAATTGCCGACGCAAAGAACAGGTCTTTCGACAGGAACGCGCGGAGCCTTCTCAAGACGCGCCCGGGCCACCGATCCGTAAATGCGCGAGGCCGGATACATCAACCAAGCGCGCCAATGCGGCTGATCCCACCAGAACGGAGGTGCCTCGCTTACCATCGCCGTCGACGCGCACCTCCATTGTGCAGTTCGGCGGTGACGGTGAGCGGTTTGATATAGGGTTCAAGCGCGCGGATCGTGCGCGGCAGTGCGCCACTCAAATCCTGCACGGTCTTGTGCGCCGCCAGACGCATCTTCTCCCGCGCCTTGTCATTGCTCATCAGGAACTCAACCGATTTGGTCAGCGTTTCGCGGTCATTGACCAGCCGCGCGCCGCCGTTCTTGAGCAGATGACGGTAACTGTCGCGGAAGTTCTGTACATTGCGTCCCGACAGGATAGCACAGTCCAGCATGGCCGGCTCCAGCGGGTTCTGCCCGCCTTCGGCGGTCAGGGAACGGCCGACAAAAGCGATCTCGGCAAGCTTGAGGAACAGGCCCATCTCGCCGATCGTATCAGCCACGTAAACATCGGTTTTGTCGGTGATGTGGTCGCCGTAAGACCGGCGAGCGATGGTCAGACCGCGGGACACCAGCATGTCGGAGATCTCGTCGGCGCGTTCGGGATGACGCGGTACGATGATGCAAAGCGCCCGCAGCGACGGTTCAAGGGACTGCTGAACGTCGGCGGCGATTTCCTCCTCGCCGGCATGGGTCGATGCGGCCACCCACACGATCCGATCGCCAATACGGTTTTTGAGCTCTTGATATTCCGCCTCGTCAAACGGCGGCGGCGCTGTGTCGACCTTGAGATTACCTGAAACAGCCACCGGTCGCGCACCGAGGGTGCGAAACCGCTCGGCATCTTCGTCCGACTGGGCCACCACCAGAGAAAGGTTCTCAAAAAGAGCCTCGGCGATGTGCGGACGCTTGCGCCAATTGGTGAACGAACGATCGGACAGACGCCCATTGACCAGCACCTGGGGAGTCTTGCGCACACCCAGTTCCAAAATGGTCATCGGCCAGATTTCCGATTCGGCCATCAGCGCCAGATCCGGTTGCCAATGGTCGAGGAACCGGCTGACCGCCGGTTTCAGGTCAAGCGGCACATACTGATGAACGACGGCGTCACCGAGTCTCTCGTTGACGACTGTCGCCGAAGTCACGGTCCCGGTGGTGAGGATGACCTCGATACCGCGGTTGCGAAGTTCCCAGATCAGCGGAATAACCGCCGTCGTTTCCCCCACGCTGGCCGCATGCACCCAGACCATCGGTCCGGACGGCCGTTTGGCGCTGGCATGGCCGTAACGTTCACGCCGGCGGGAATGCTCCTCCTTGCCCTTGGTGGCACGATAGGCCAGGTACGATCCCAGAAACGGATAAATCGAAGCACCGAGCCAGCGATAGCCCGTCAACGCCACGCGCGCCCATAGCGGGCTCATACAGTCGCCCCAACCGCCCGATAGGCCTTTTCCGTTACGCAGTTCAACTCGTCTGTCACTTTTTGTCGCAGTCTTTCAAGATCCGCATCGGATACGTCGCGCGGCACGTGAATGGGGAGACCGAGCTTAAGGCATGCCCGGCCGAATGGTAAATTGATCGTCGTCTTGTCCCACGATTTTTTGACAACATGATAGCGGCTGGTGGCAATCGCCATGGGAATGATGGGACGGCCCGACAGTTTTCCGAGCATGACAATGCCAGGGCCCGCCTGACGCGGCGTGCCCTTTGAGATATCGGCGATCATCACCACATTCAGGCCGCGTTCCAGGGCGTCGGCCATTCCCTTGAGCGCACGGATACCGCCCTTGCGAACGGTTTCCGCGCGGTCGCGTCCGCCGGATCCACGTATCACATGCACGTCGGACTTCTTCAGGACCCGGGCGTTGATTTCGGCATCGGCGCTGCGCGACACCACGGCCGCCACCCCCTCGCTTCCCGGCTTGACGAATTGTGCCAGCAATTGCTGGCCATGCCAGAGGGCAATAATAACCGGCGTCTTGCCGGCGACAGTCGTCTCCATATCATCGGATTCGGCCACCGGCGTGTTGGTGCGAAAAACAAAGCTCAGGGCCCTATGCACGCAGGATGCTGCCAAGCTCTGAAAAGCATTCGACGCCAGAATGGACTGGCGCATACGTCTGACCGCGCCACTCATCTGCTGATACCCGGCGTGACGGCGTGGATGTTTAAAAGGCGCACCACATCATGGTCATCCGCCTGGCACCAACAGTTGGGCATGCCTGCATCAGTCCTCGGTATCGGGGCTGAGCAGCTTGTGCATGTGGACAATGAAGTAACGCATGTGGGCGTTGTCCACGGTCTTCTGCGACCGTTCCTTCCAGGCGACATAGGCGGTCTTGTAATTGGGGTAGATCCCGACAATATCCAGTTCGTCCAGATCCCTGAAGCGGATGTTGCTGAGGTTCTCCAGTTCGCCTCCGAATACCAGATGGAGAAGCTGCTGCTCCTGATTTTCCATGGTGATGCTCCCTGCGGCCCCACTCAATCGACCGTCGGGTCGATCAGCTTACCCGGTACCGATTTATCCCTTAAAAATCAATGCCTGCGACGGCATCACGCAGGGTGGGCAGCAGTTCCGACGGCGCGGCTATGAGAATCCCGTGGGTCGTGTCGCCGCGATTATAGCGCAGCGGATCGCCATGGATGTCGGTCAACCGGCCGCCAGCCTGCCGCAGGATCAGATCGGCGGCCGCCAGGTCCCAATCGCTGGCATTGGGCTTGACGAACGTCGCCGCAAGCCGGCCGTCGGCGACCATTGCCAAACGGTAGGCCAGCGACGATATGTGGGGGACGCGTTCGAGGTTCTTAAGCGCCCCTTCCGGTATCTTGCCCATCACGGACTTCGGCGCGGCAATTCTGGGATTGGTCCCTGGCTTGGCCACCTGGATGACCGCGCCGTTTTTGCGGGAAGGCGCATCAATTTCAGCGGTAAAGACTTCATCGCGGGCCGGACAGGCGAGCACGCCCGCCACCGACCGGCCGTCATGCACAACCGCAACACTGACGCACCAGCCGTTTTCACCCTGAATGAAAGCCCGGGTCCCGTCGATGGGATCGACGACGAAAACCGAGCTTTCGTCGAGACGCGACTGGTCGTCTTCGGTCTCTTCGGACAGCCATCCGTAGTCGGGTCGGGCGTTGCGCAGCAACCCTTGAAGATACCGGTCAACGGCAATGTCTGCCTCGCTCACCGGCGAGGTGCCTCCCTTGTACCAGACCTGCGGATCGGAACGGAAATAATCCATCGCGATGCGGCCGGCCTGTTGGGCGGCCATCGTGATCAAATTCAGGTCGTCGGTTGGGGCTTCATTTTCCGGCAAGCGTCATGCCCTCGATCGCCAGAGTGGGCGAAGCGGTGCCGAATTTGCGGTCGATGTCGTTGGCCGGCGTCACAGCCATGAACATGTCCTTGAGGTTGGAAGCGATAGTGACTTCGGACACCGGATAGGTCAATTCGCCATTTTCAATAAGAAAGCCTGAGGCGCCGCGGCTATATTCGCCGGTGATCATGTTGACGCCCTGGCCGATCACTTCCGTAACATAAAATCCCGAACCAACGTCGCGGATCAGGGCCTCGGGACTGATATCGCCGGGTTCGAGGGCCAAATTGGTCGATGCGGGATTGACATTCGATCCGCTGCGCACGCCACGGCCATTGGTATGCAGACCCAGTTCACGGGCCGTGCCGGTCGACAGAAACCAGCATTGCAGTAAACCGTCGCGCACCATTTCGAGCCGGGTGCCGCGTACCCCTTCGCCATCGAAAGGCCGCGACGCCGGCCCCCTGACGATTTGCGGATCGTCGGTAATCAGTGTGCCGGCGCGCATCACCTGCTCGCCCATCCGGTCGCGCAGGAAACTGGTCTTGCGGGCTACGGCAGTACCATTGATGGCGGCCGCCAGATGGCCAACGAAACCACGGGCCACTCTGGGATCGAGAACCACCGTGACATCGCTGCCGGTTTCGGCTTGGCGCGGGTTGAGCCGGCGCACCGCACGCTCGCCTGCGGCCTTGCCGATGATCTCGGGCGCATCGAGGTCGGCGTAGTACAGCCGCGAGTCGAATTCGTAGTCGCGCTCCATGGCGGTACCCTCACCGGCAATGACGCTAACGGATCGGCCGAAACGGGTGCCCACATAGGCACCGGAGAAACCATCCGATGTCACGAGAACGAGACCGCCCATGCCCGCTGAGGCGCTCGCTCCGCCGGAATTGGTGACTCCCGGAACAGCGCGCGCGGTATCCTCCATGGCCAAGGCCGCCTCGGTCAGCGCCTGCGCGCCGACTTCCGTCGGATCGAACAGGTCAAGGTCATCGACGTGTTCCGCCAGATCCTTAGGTTCGGCGAGCGTTGCGTAGGGATCCTCCGGCGAAACGCGCGCCATGGCAACCGCACGGGAAGCCAGCTCATCGGCATCGGTGCCGGCGTTGGCCGAGACGCTGGCCACCCGCCTGCCAACAAACACGCGCAGGGAGAATCCGTCGCCTTCGGACGCTTCGGTGCCCTCGACCTTGCCAAGACGCACACTCACCGAAGTCGAACTGCCGCGGGAAACCACGGTATCGCAGCGGTCGGCACCCGCGCGTTTCGCCGCTTCGACAAGTTGCGTCGCCCTGTCGAGCAGTTCCTGAGTCTTGTTTTGCTGGGACATCGAATGACCTTTCTCGAGTATCCATTTATTGTGACCGTGCGCCGTCATCAAGGCCTTGAAACCGGCCGCCACCGGCTTGGTTAAACCGCCCCGCATACTGTAGATTACCCGACGGTGCGGTTCTGCCTTTCTTGCCGCGGACAGAATCGGTTCCATTTGGCTTAAACAATCTCTAAGAGCTTTGGGCGAAGAGTCTGCGGAGGATCTGCGAAGGCATTTGGAATGGAAGCTGGAGACCTATCCTTTTACGCATATGCACTCCTGCTCCTAGCGGGCGCGGTCGTCGCGGCGCCGCTGTCAAAACGCATCGGCCTTGGCACCGTGCTGGGATACCTTGCGGCCGGCATCCTGATCGGACCCATGCTGCGCCTCATCACCAATGGCGAGCATATTCTCCACTTTGCTGAACTCGGCGTCGTCTTTCTGCTGTTCATCATCGGGCTCGAGCTCAAGCCGACGCGCCTGTGGTCGATGAAGCGCGAGATCTTTGGGCTCGGCGTCGCGCAGGTTCTGCTGACCGGTCTGGTGCTGATGCCGCTGGCGATCTTTCTCGATAAGCAGACGTTGCAGGCGGCCGTGATCATCGGGTTCGGGCTGGCGCTCTCATCCACCGCCTTCGCCCTGCAGATCCTGGAAGAACGCGGAGAAAGAAGCACCGCCTACGGTCAACGGGCTTTTTCGGTCCTGCTGTTTCAGGACCTGGCGATCGTCCCGATCCTGGCGATGGTGCCCTTGCTGGCACCGGCCAGCACCGAACTCGATACGGTGCCGATTCGCGATTTTGCCATCGCGCTTGGCGCCATCGCGTTTCTGGTGTTGGCCGGGAAGTACCTGATCAATCCGGTGTTTCAACTCATTGCCAGCACCGGTGCGCGCGAAGTGATGATCGCCGCTGCGCTGTTTGTTGTGGTCGGTGCCGCGACCCTGATGGATTTCGCCGGCCTGTCAATGGCCATGGGCTCCTTCCTGGCCGGGGTGCTGCTGGCCGAATCAGCCTACCGGCACGAACTCGAAGCTGATATCGATCCGTTTCGCGGCGTCCTGTTCGCACTGTTCTTCATCGCCGTCGGCCTGTCCCTCGACATCGATGTCATCGTCAAGAACTGGATCGTCATCTGCGTGGCGGTGCCCGTCCTGATGGTGGTCAAGAGCACGATCATTTTCGCATTGTGCCGCCTGTTCGGATCAAACACCTCTGATTCGCTGAGAATAGCTGGACTGCTGCCGCAGGCCGGGGAGTTCGGTTTCGTTATTTTCACGGCTGCCGCCACCGCCGGCATCTTCAGCCACGCCACCGCGTCGCTGCTGATTGCCGTGGTCACTGTGTCGATGGCGTTAACGCCGCTGGCGTCTGCGATCACCAAGCGGCTGGTGCCGCAAACCAAGCCGGAAGAACTCGGAGAAGATTTCGACGGCGCCGGTGCGGACGTGCTGATGATCGGCTTTTCCCGGTTCGGACAGATCGTTTCGCAAACGCTGCTGGCCAGCGGGCTGGATGTCACCATCATCGATCATTCGGCCGATCGGGTCCGCAGTGCCACGAAATTCGGATTCAAGATCTATTTCGGCGACGGAACGCGACGCAATGTGCTGGAAGCGGCCGGTGTCCGGCGCGCCAAGCTTGTCGCCATCTGTACCCACGGCAAGGCGACCACCGACAAGATCGTCGACCTGCTGCAGTCGGAATATCCGGATGTGCGCATCTTCTGCCGCGCATATGACCGAGCTCACACGCTTTCGCTGCGTGAGCGGGGCGTTGAATACGAACTGCGTGAAACGCTGGAATCGAGCTTTCTCTTCAGCCACAACGTGCTCGAGGCTTTAGATATCGACCCGCAAAGGGTGCAAGCCATTCTCGACGAGACGCGGCGGCGTGACGAGGAACGGCTGAAGGTCCAGGCGGTCGAGGGCATCGCGGCCGGTGGCGATATGCTGCACACCAAGCCCGTCTCGCCGGAACCGCTGGTCAAACCGACCAAAGAGGCGGAACGGCTTGACCTGGAGAACCCGGCCGATGAGGGTGCGCCCGAAAGCGACGCCTCCGTTCAAACGGAGCCGGGATCGATCCGTGAAACCGGATGAGGATAACGCGGCCGGAAAGCCCGGCCGATGAGTGCACCGGCGAAGTTTGTCACAGGCTCGACGCTACGACACGTCATCGTGATGTCGGCGACCGGTTCGGTCGGGCTGGTCGCGGTGTTCATGGTCGATGCGCTCAATCTGTTCTACATCTCCCTGCTCGGCCAGCAGGAGTTGGCGGCCGCCATCGGCTACGCCGGCACGGTTATCTTTTTCTTGATTTCAATCGGCATCGGCCTGTCGATCGCCGGGACCGCCATTACGTCAAGGGCACTCGGTGCCGGAGAGCGGGCCCGGGCGCGACAGCTGGCCGGTGCGTCACTGCTGTTCACCACGATCGTCATGCTGCTCGCGGCCGTGCTGTTGTTTCCAAATCTGGATGCGGTCATCGGCTTCATGGGCGCGCGCGGAGACACCAGGCGCCTGACTGTCGAATTCATGCAGATCGTCTTGCCTTCCCTGCCGGTTCTCGGGATGGGCATGACCATGTCCGGCCTGCTGCGGGCTGTCGGCGACGCCAAGCGCGCCATGTATGTGACACTGATCGCCGGTGCGGCGACCGCCATCCTTGATCCGATCTTTATTTTCGCGCTGGACCTCGGCATCCATGGCGCCGCGATCTCCACGGTGTTGTCCCGCTTCAGCCTGATCGTCGTCGGCTATTACGGACTGGTGCGTGTCCACAATCTGCTGGCGCTTCCGAAGCGCGAGGTGATCCTCGATACGGTTCGCCCATTCGCCTATATCGCCGGCCCGGCAATCCTCACGCAGCTTGCCACCCCGGTCGGCAACGCCTATGTCACCGTCCTCATGGCCGATTACGGTGACGACGCGGTGGCTGGCTGGGCGGTCGTCGGCCGGCTTATCCCGGTTGCCTTTGGTGCCATCTTCGCCATGTCGGGCGCGGTGGGTCCGATCCTCGGCCAGAACTATGGCGCGTTGCGCTTTGACCGGCTGCGCAGCACGATGCGCAACTCGTTCATGGTCATCGGCATTTACGTGCTCGTCATCTCTCTATTGCTGGCCGCTGGCCGGAACCTGATCGCCGATGTTTTCGGCGTGCAGGCCGAAGCCCGCGATCTGGTGGTGTTCTTCTGCCTCTTTGTGAGCTTCTCGTTTCTGTTCAATGGCCTGCTGTTCGTTTCCAATGCTGCGTTCAACAATCTTGGCTTCCCGCTGCTTTCCACAGCTTTCAATTGGGGCCGATCGACACTCGGCGTGATCCCTTTCTGCTGGCTGGGGTCCCGTCTCTACGGTGCGGAGGGCGTGCTTGCCGGGTTCGGCATGGGAGCGATTTTTTTTGGGACCGCATCCGCCATCGTGTGCCTGCGCGTTATCGACCGACTCGCCGCAGAACCGCCGCAGCAACCGCCCGACGAGCCCAGCGTTCAGATACCGCCAACCGCCAACTCGCCATTCACCTCCGGCAAGGGCGCGGTCTAGCTAGAGCCGGTTGAAACTAATAGGTGGTCGGTGCGACCACCGTTTCGCTCCAATAAATCAGGATGGTCCCGATGACCCGGACAAACCGGTAAAAGTCGTATGGCTTGCAGACAAAGGCGCTGGCGCCATGTCGGTAGCACTCATACATCTCCGACGCGTTCACCGAGTTCGACAGCACGATAATGGGCTGGTGCCAATAGTTCGAATTGTGCGAAATGCTCTTGAGGAATTCCAGTCCGGACAGTTTCGGTAACTTGAGATCGAGAAAGATTAGATCGGGCGGACGTGCCACGCCCGAGGGCGTTCCAACGGCACGCAAATAATCTTCCGCTTCCACGGCGGTCGAGCAGCATTGCACCTCGGTCTCGGTTTCACAAGCCTCGACGGCCTTCAGAAACAACAACTGGTCGTGGCTGTTATCCTCGACAAGAAGCAGAGAGAGGCTGCGGGGCGCTCGTTCGGAAATGACGTCTTCGGAGCGGGGTTGGCGAACGGCGCCGGTCGCCTTGGTGTTCAGCCGGTTGTAGAAGTAATCGACCGGAACACCGAGCTCCCGGGCCAAACGGTAGAGCTGCACCGCCGATACGCGCGACTCCCCGGCCTCCTGTTTCTGCAGAAGTTGATGCGATATGCCCAGCTGCTCGGCCAGACCGGTCTGGCTCAAGCCAAGCTTGCGGCGTCTTTCCCGAACCGCCGCGCCGATGACCAAATCCGGATCGTTTACATGCGTCATGGTCATGCACCATCGCGTGCTGCGGATGACAGCGGATCCTTGGGCAGCGTAAAAAAGAAAGATGTACCGACACCGGGGCGCGACTGGACCCAGATCACACCGCCAAGGCGGTAAACGGCCTTTCGAACGATGGCAAGCCCTATTCCGTTGCCGGACACATCCGCGTCCGCGTGGCAGCGCGAAAACATCTGAAAGATCAGATTTCGGTGATGCTGCTCGATACCCGAACCATTGTCGGAAATCCGAAATACCCACACTTTTGGCCTGTCCTCCGCCTCGACCTCGACCAGGAGCGATCTTTCTTTAGCTCTATACTTTATCGCATTCTCTATAATATTGTTAAATACATGGCTTATCAATATTTTATTACAATACACTGTGGGCAGATCTTTTGTCGTGAAATTATGATCCTGACGAGGATAGTCCAGAGTTCGGCAGCGATCGAACGTATCGCGGGCAAGCCTCTCGATATCGATTCTGTGCGGTTCGGCACTGACATGATTCAGCCTCGAATAGCTGATCAGGTCATCGATGATACTTCCCATCTTGGCCGAGGCTTCCTTGATGTTCGCTACAAAACGCCGGCTGTCCGGCTCGGATGGATTTGCCTCCAGCAACTGGGCGAACGAGTGGATCGAGCGCAATGGCTGCTTCAGGTCGTGGGTGGCAAAATAAGAAAAGTGCTGCATGTCCGCATCGATCAGATCGTAGGCCTCGAGTCCGACCTCGGAAAGGTCGCTCCCCTTGATTTCCTCCAGCGGAGAAAGCCGTATCCCAACCGAATAGCGCAATATCGTCCAAAGCAGCAGGTTGCAGCCGACGACCCACAACGCCGCCGCCAGCACCCCCATCGACTGCACGCCATAGGTGCCGCCATTCTGGTAGCCGGCCACCACGATTGTCGAGAATATCCCGGGAACAAGATGCACCGCTGCCGATCCGACGACATCATCGACGCGCAAGGCCTCGAGCAGCTTCGTCGTCGCCAGCATCAATCCCGCGCCGACCGCGCCCCATAGAAAGGCGAGCGCCGCCGGATCGCCATAGGGAGCGGCCGTCACGGCGACAAGGCCCGCGAGCGCGCTGTTGAGAATGAGACCTAGATCCCATCGACGCAGGACGAGCTGCGAAAAGCCGACGCCGAACAGCATACCGCCCACGGCACCCGCATTGGTAAACACTATGACATCGGCTATCGTTTCGATGCCGGAAATGTCGGCAATCGGCAGTACGGAGCCACCGTTGAAGCCGAACCAGCCGATCCACAGCAGGAAGACGCCCAGGGTCGTCAATGGCAGGGAAGACGGCGACAGACTGGCGGCATTGTCCGGAGCTTCGAACCGGTTGAGCCGCGGCCCGAGAAACAGGCATGCCATGAGGGCTGCCCAGCCGCCGGTTCCATGCACGACCGTGGCCCCGGCAAAATCCACGAAGCCCATCTGCTGAAGCCAGCCGCCGCCCCAGACCCAATGCCCGACGATCGGATAGATCAGGCCGGCATTGACCATGGCGAAGACGAGGAAACTGCCGATCCGGATCCGCTCCGCGACGGCGCCGGAGACAATGGAGGTGCATGCCGCCGCAAACAGCATCTGGTAGAGCCACTCGGCGGATTTCGTGCCGTAGGACGGGCGGCTCCAGACATTCAGGGCTTGCAGGTCGAAGGCGCCCATCCCATTGCTCAGGACGCTGAACCCCAACGCAAAAAACGTCGCGGCGCAAACCGCGAATGCCGTCACGTTCTTGGTCAGGACCGACGCTACTGATTTGCGTGAGACCAGTCCGGCTTCCAAAAACGTAAATCCAACCGCCATCAGCATCACCAGCAGACTGCCGATGATCAACAGGCCGCTGTTCAGCATTTCAAAGGATTCGATGGCCATCCGGTCACAATCGAATGCGGCGGCACCGGTGACCGGTACCGCCCGAGAAAAACAAGATATGGTGCAAGGTTAAGTGCCCTAAAATGCCCTTGTTGGAAATCCCTGACTGACTACTCCGCTGAATAATGCTGTTGGGACGAAATTGCCGTTGCACTGGAGTCCTGCAAGGGGGTCGCCCTTTCACCCCGCATGGTCGCGACGAAATCATCGAAGAGATAGGACGCGTCATGCGGGCCGGGTGAGGCTTCGGGATGGAACTGCACCGACAGGATCTGCTTTTTGGGCACCTCAAATCCGGCCAGCGTCCCATCGAACAAAGACACATGGGTGACGGCTGCATCCGTCGGCAAGCTGTCGCGGTCGACCACGAACCCATGGTTCTGGCTGGTGATCAACACCTGCTGCTGCTCCTTGTCGTAGACAGGATGGTTCACGCCATGGTGTCCAAAGTGCATTTTGGCAATCTTGGCCCCCAGCGCCAGGGCCAGCAACTGGTGTCCGAGGCAGATGCCAAAGATCGGCAAGCCCTGTTCCGACAGGGAGCGTATCGTCGGGACCGTGTAAGGGGCCACCGCAACCGGGTCTCCCGGTCCGTTGGAAAGCAAAATGCCATCCGGTTCATATTTCAGGACGTCCTTTGCCGACGCGGTTGCAGGGACGACGGTTACCCGACATCCGCGTCGCTGCAGACACTCGACGATATTGCTTTTGACGCCGTAGTCGATGACCACGACATGGAGATTGCTGCTGGAGTTCATATTCATCCTCGTTTCCGCTTCTACTGGATTCTTGGTGGTCGCTATCTCGGCCAAATCCTGACCGACGAGACTCGGCGCGTCCGCCGCCCGGGATACAAGCGCCTGGATATCAAACCGACCGTCGCCACGGTGGGCTATCGCGCAGTTCTGGACGCCTTTGTCTCTGAGATGCATGGTCAGTTCTCGCGTGTCGACCCCGGAAATGCCGATTAGCCCGCTGCCGCCCAGCCAGGTCGAAAGATCATTTGTCGACCGGTGGTTGGACGGTGCGGTGATCCCGTCGCGCAACACGCACCCCCGCGCCAGCGGCAGGGCAGCCTCGCGGTCTTCCTCGTTGACGCCGACATTGCCCACATGCGGGAAGGAAAAAGTGACGATTTGTCCGGCATAGGACGGATCCGAAAGCACTTCCTGGTATCCGGTCATCGCCGTGTTGAAACACAGTTCTCCGACGGCAAGACCCTCGGCGCCGACACCATAGCCGCGGAAGATAGTGCCGTCGGCAAGCGCCAGGACCGCCGTGTGGTCGGACTCCGGTTCCTCGACAGCGGACGGCCCCGCTTCGACCGAGGGGAGTTGAGAGCAGGCAGGGCGGGCCGACGTCGCGTCGCCCCGCGGCTGCTCCGCGATGCGTTCGAGGAACTGCCACAGCGGACGACGCAGATCACGCGGCCTGTCGAACTCGACATAGGTGACATCCCCCAGATCCTGCAGGTCCCGGATGAGCGTCGTCTTGATCGGACTGTGGCGCCAGACGGCAAACAGCATCGGGATGTTCTCGCCGGCAAAGATGTTGAAGGCGATCTCGAACACCGTGCTTTCGCTCATGGCCGTGCGGATGTTGATGAAGGCATCGGCGTTGCGCATCAATGACAGACGATAACGGCGAAAATTCCGCGGATTGAATGGCGCCCCGATCTGTTTCTCGAAGTTCTCGCGAAATGACGCGTTCGACTGGGCAGCGGTTCCACCGAGGAAATTGAAGCGGGCGAAGTGACCGTCGATCTGCTCGATTTCGCGCAGGCATTCGCGCACAATACTGGCCTCCTGTTCGGAGGACTGGGTGAGAGGCTGCCGAACCAGAATATTGATCCGGTTCTCAACGGGGTGACGATTGAGCATAGTGATATCCGTTGTGATTGAGGTGCCGATTGATCTGCGTATCAACCGGCGATTGTCTGGAGACTGTTGCGGGTCAGCCGGCGTTCGGCTCCCGAAACGACCGCCGTGGCGGCGAGCGCGCACCCGCGCAGGGTCGTATAGTGCGGAATCCGATGGCGTAACGCAAAGTTTCGCAGCGACCGAAGATCATCGGGATCACCGCCGTCGGCTCCCGGATTAAAAATCATCCGAATGTCTTCCGGATCAAGAAGCCCCAGGGGATCTTCCATGAGCGCGTGAAAATCGAGCCCCTCCGCCTCGAGACGCCGGGCCGGAGACGGCAGGGCCGCAATTTCGACGCCCCTGCCATGCAGTTCGACCAGGGATTCGATCAGCGGCCCGGCCTGTTGGGGCAGGTCGGCGATCAGCACGCGGCCGGTCCGGTCAAGGCAGAAACCGGCGGCCTCCTGCGCCTTGGCGAAGGCGCGGTTGATATCGGTGTCGGTGCCCATGACCTCGCCGGTCGACTTCATCTCCGGACCCAACACGATGTCGCACCCTTCGAACCGATTGAACGGCAGCACGGCTTCTTTGACCGAGATGAATTCCAGGTCCTTCCGGGGCACCGGCAACTCCTTCAACTTGCGACCGACGGCGATCTTGGCGGCAAGCTTGGCAAAGGGAACACCGGTAGCCTTGGCGACAAAGGGCACCGTGCGGCTGGCGCGGGGATTGACTTCGATAAGAAAAATGTCCCGCCCCCTGACAGCGTATTGGACATTTACAAGACCCGACACACCCAGAGCCGTCGCCAGGGCCACGGTTTGCTCTTTCATTTCGGCGACAATAGACTCGTCCAGCGAATAGGGCGGCAGCACACAGGCACTGTCGCCGGAATGGATCCCCGCCGGTTCCACATGTTCCATGACGCCACAAACCAGATAGTCCTCGTCATCGCCGATGGCATCGACGTCGCATTCCACCGCATCGCGCAGGTAGCTGTCGATCAGCACCGGCTTGTCGTTCGACACCTCGACCGCGCCGGCGATGTAGGATTTCAGTTCCGTTTCGTTTTCCACGATGCGCATGGCCTGTCCTCCGAGAACGTAGGACGGGCGGATCACCAACGGGTAGCCGACCGCCGCCGCGCATTCCAGCGCCTCGCTTTCGGAGGACGCCACCCGGTTGTCGGGCTGGCGCAGTCCCAGTTCCTCGACGAGCGATTTGAAGCGGTTGCGATCCTCGCAGAGGTCGATCGAATCAGGGCTCGTTCCAAGGACCCGAATCCCCGCGCGCATGATGGCGGAGGAGAGCTTGAGCGGCGTCTGTCCGCCCAACTGCACGATCACCCCAAGGAGTTCGCCCGAGGACTGCTCCTTGCGCAGCACCTCGATGACGTCTTCCTCGGTCAACGGTTCGAAATAGAGGCGGTCGGATGTGTCGTAATCCGTCGAGACCGTCTCCGGATTGCAGTTGATCATGATCGTTTCAAAGCCCTCTTCCGTCAGGCTCTGACAGGCGTGCACGCAGCAGTAGTCGAATTCGATCCCCTGGCCGATCCGATTGGGGCCGCTTCCCAGAATCGCCACCTTGCGCCTGTTCGACGGATCCGCCTCGCAATGCGGCTTGCGGAATCCGTCGCCCTCATAGGCTGAATACATGAAGGAGGTCATGCACTTGAATTCGCCCGCGCAAGTGTCGATCTTCTTGATGACCGGTTCGATCCCCACCGAGCGCCGAAAGGCGGTGATGTCCGTTTCCGCGCGCCCGACGAGCGCACCGATGCGCGCATCGGATAGGCCAAGTTTCTTGGCGGCAAGCAGCGAATGGCGGTCGTGCGGAAAATCCGCCGCCTGTCGGTGTATGGCCAGTTCAGCTGCGACGACCTGGTTGATCCGGGAGATAAACCATGGATCGATCGCGGTGAGATCGTGAATCGACCGTTCGTCGATCCCCGCGCGAAGCGCCTGTGCCACCAGCAGCAGGCGCAACGGACTGCGGGTTCCGAGACCCGCTTTGATGGCCTCGGCGTCGTTTCCGTGCGGCGTTTCGTCAAATCCGGTCAGCCCGATCTCGAGCGACCTCAACGCCTTTTGCACCGACTGGGCGAAATTGCGTCCGATCGACATGACCTCGCCGACGGACTTCATGGACGTCGTCAAGACCGGTTGGGCCTGCGGGAACTTGGCAAAATCAAACCGCGGGATCTTCGTGACGACGTAATCGATGGTCGGCTCGAAGCTGGCGGGCGTGGTGCCGGTGATCTCGTTGGTGATCTCATCCAGCGTGTAGCCGACCGCAAGTTTCGCGGCGACTTTAGCGATGGGAAATCCCGTGGCTTTCGATGCCAGGGCCGACGAGCGGGACACCCGCGGGTTCATTTCGATGAGGACCTGACGTCCGTTGGCCGGGTTGACCGCAAACTGAACGTTCGAGCCGCCCGTATCGACACCGATCTCGCGGACACAGGCGATGGCGCTGTTGCGCATCTCCTGATACTCCTTGTCGGTTAGCGTCAGAGCCGGAGCGACGGTGATGGAATCGCCAGTGTGAATTCCCATCGGATCGATATTCTCGATCGAACAGATGATAATCGCGTTGTCGGTCCGGTCGCGGACCACCTCCAGTTCGAACTCTTTCCAACCGAGCAGGGATTCTTCGACAAGGACCGTCCCGGCGGGAGAAGCCCGCAGCCCCGCCGCGATAAGCGTTTCGAACTCCTCCAGCGTATTGGCTATGCCTCCGCCTGTTCCGCCAAGCGTAAAGGACGGTCGCAGGATCGCCGGCAGGCCGGTGTGTTCGAGTGCGTCCTTCCCCGCTTCGACGGAGTCCACTTGGATGGATTTGGCACACGCGATGCCGATTCTCTGCATGGCATCCCGAAACAACTGCCTGTCTTCCGCCTTGCGGACCACATCCGGTCCGGCACCGAGGGTTTGGATTCCCTGTTCGTCGAGGAAGCCGCTGTCGGCGAGTGCCAGGGACACGTTGAGGGCAACCTGCCCTCCCATGGTGGGCAACAATGCGACCTTCTGTTCAGGGTGCGCGTCGAGTTCCCGGCGTATCACCGCTTCCACGGATCCGGGTGTCAGCGGTTCGAGATAGGTCGCGTCCGCCATCTCCGGATCGGTCATGATCGTCGCCGGGTTCGAGTTGATCAGTACGACACGGTACCCCTCTTCGCGCAGGGCTTTGCACGCCTGGGTACCGGAGTAGTCGAACTCGCAGGCCTGACCGATTATGATTGGCCCGGCGCCCAGCAGAATGATGGTGTTTAGGTCTTCGCGTTTCGGCATAGGGATCCATCCAAAAATCGGTTAAATCGGTCGCCCCCCACGACGCGCCTCTAATGGCCGCTGCGGCCCGCAAAGTGAATTAGTAATTTTTGAGCACATTCTAATGTCAGAGCGCATTGCCCGATTCGCGCGGTTCATCCGGCATCGCGAACCCGCAATCGCCGGTGATCTCGACCGGTCCGGACGGAAACGCGGGCGGCGATAGCGCTAATTGTAGAACGCAAAAATCGCGTCTATCGCGTGCTTCAGTTCGTCACGCACGGCGCTCGAGGCGCGCAGCACGTCCTGCGCCCTGAGAAAATCGAGCACCCGAAACTGGCTGACGTCGGGACGCAGGAAGATATCCGGCGGCGCCGTTCTCAGCTTCATGCTGATGATCGATTGCATCATCAGCTGGCTGGCGCCGAACAAAAGATCCACGGTGGACGGGCAGATGTCATCATCGCCACTCGGTCCGCCGACAACGTCGATGCCGATGACGATGTCGGCCAGTCCGGTCAGGTGGTCATAGGGGACCGGGTTGAAGATACCGCCATCGATCATGTAACGCCCGTTGCACAGGACCGGCCTGAAGATGGCGGGAATGGCCGAGGAGGCCGCGATCGCATTGCGCAGATCGCCGCTGCGGCAAACAGACTCCTGTTGAGCATAGAAATCGGTGGTTACGACCTGCAGCGGAATCGACAGGTCTTCAAACCGTTGGGGAATGGTATCGGGTAGAAAGGCCGCCAGGATCCTTTCAATGTTGAACTGTCCAACCCGGAAACCGCCGGCCATGACGCCGCCGACACGCGATGGCCTGAGACGCCATACACGGCTGACGATTTCGCTGCGTCGACCGAGCGTCGCCAACGCGTAATCGCGAATGTCGCGACCCGGCAGACCGGCAGCCATGCTGGCGCCCATGATGGCGCCGATCGACGCGCCGGAGATGGCAACCGGCCGGATGCCCAGTTCATCCAGCACCTCGATGACATGGATGTGGGCCATGCCCCGCGCGCCGCCGCCGCCGAAGGCCACCGCGATCGTCGGATCGCCGGAGCTCTTCCGGTCTGTGTCTTTGGCGTCTTCAACCAACAAGGGGTTCTGCATGGTCTAACCATTGTGCAACGCCCGGCCTGCCGAAGCAAACGGGGAGACGTCTATGGCCTACCGCGATTCCATTAAGGTTTCTTGGCGGTTTCTATGTCCGCAACCGGTTCAGATTGTGACGCATAGCGAAAAAAATGCACGGTGGTGTCGCCAAAGCGCCGGCGGTCGAGCGGTGTGAACGATGGACCGGGTTGGGGTTCGACATCGGCACGTTCCTCAAGCAGCACCGTGGCGCCCGATTGCAGCCAGTTGCCGGCGGCAACAGAGCGCAAAGCCGCGTCCCCCAACCCCTTGCCATAGGGCGGGTCGGCAAACATCAGGTTGAACCGTCGCATGGCACCGATCTGTCCAAGTGCCGTGGCGTCACGTCGGTAGACCTTGGTGCAACCGGTCACTCCCAAAGTCTCAATGTTGGTGCGCAGCAGCGCCCGGCCTTCGGCAGATCGTTCGACAAACAGCACAAAAGCGGCACCGCGGGACAACGCTTCAAATCCGAACGCCCCGGTGCCGGCAAACAGATCCAAGACCCGTCCCTCCATGGCCTGAGCATGGTTGTGCATCAAGATGTTGAACAGAGCTTCGCGTGTCCGGTCGGTCGTCGGTCGGATGGCGTTGGAGCGCGGGGTGGCGAGACCCCTGCCGCGGAACTTACCGCCGACGATCCGCATTGCCACCTCTTCCCGACCTGTCCCGGCGGCTCTGCCGTTTGTCACCGGTCTGGGATTTACGCGATGGTTTGGCTGCCTTGCCCTTTCCCGGAGCCGGCCTTTCACCGCCATCCGCGGATGCGGATTTGGCGGCCGAAGGCCGGGCACCCGGCGCCATCCATACATTGGACGCACGGTTGCGGCGTTGCGGCTTGCGCGGCCGTTCCTCCCGTGCCTCGCGGTCAAGGCGACCCGACGGGCGTTGCCGCCTGTCATCGGCGTCCGGCCGTCCGGTTCGGTCGGTGCGGCGCGGCTTCTTCTGAGCCTTCGGACCCGGCGACTTCTTCTTGCCGTCACGGGACCTGTCGGACACCCTGTCCTCGTCAAACAGCGGCGCGTCGAAATCGGCCCCCGACTCGTCGATCAGGCGCGGACCGAGCTGCTCGCGCAACGTCCGTCCCCTGACCTCACGCAGTTCTCCTTCGGCCAGATCGGAAAGCTGGAATGGCCCGTAGGAAACGCGGATCAACCGGTTGACCTCAAGCCCGAGCGCACCGAGCACATTCTTGATCTCGCGGTTTTTGCCCTCGCGAAATCCCATTGTGATCCACACATTGCTGCCCTGCACGCGGTCGAGTGTCGCTTCAATGGCGCCATAAAGAACGCCGTCGACAGCGATGCCGTCCTGTAGCCGATCCAACGCTGGCTGATCGGTCTTGCCATGGGCGCGCACCCGGTAGCGCCGCAGCCAGCCCGTCGTCGGCAGTTCCAGCACCCGGGCCAGACCGCCGTCATTGGTCAGCAGCAGCAAACCCTCGGTATTGATATCGAGGCGACCGACGGACAGCACACGCGGCAGATCGGACGGCAGTCGCTCGAACACCGTGGGACGCCCCTGTGGATCCCTGTGCGTGGTCACCAGCCCGGCGGGCTTGTGATAAAGCCATAGCCGTGTTCGCTCGATACCGCGCAGCTGCACGCCGTCGACCTCGATCCGGTCGGCGACCGTGACATTGACCGCAGGCGTCGCCAGCACCCGTCCATTGACGGAGACCCGACCGTCTTCGATCATCCGTTCCGCATCGCGGCGAGAGGCGATACCGGCCCGGGCAAGCCGCTTGGCGATGCGCTCGGGCGCCGCGCTGGCCTTGGGCCGCCCGTCTGCGGCGTGCGGCTTGCCGGCGATGGCCTTCGAACCGCGACGATTGGCGCCGCCGCGATGCCCGGGCTTGCCAGTGGTGTTCATTTAATGCTTGCCTTTCGCTGAGACCGGCCTGCCCGGTACATAATTGTTACGCCAGCATCTAGAGTATTCCGTGGCCCAATAGAAGCGATGAGAACGACAAAACCGAATCCCATGGAACTGGCATTGGAGGAGGCCCGGTTGGCCGCCGAGCGCGGCGAGGTGCCGGTCGGCGCGGTCCTGGTGTGTGACGGGCAAGTCGTGGCGCGCGGCGGCAATACCAATCGGAGCGACAACGACGTGACGGCGCATGCCGAAATCAACGTGATCCGCCGGGCTTCAACGCAGTTGGGCAATGAGCGGCTCGCCGGGTGCGATCTCTATGTCACACTAGAGCCGTGCACCATGTGCGCCGCGGCCATTTCGTTTGCGCGGATCCGTCGGCTGTATTACGGCGCCGAAGACACCAAGGGCGGTGCCGTGGTCAACGGCGTTCGGTTTTTTGATCAACCGACCTGCCACCATGCCCCGGAGGTCTATGGCGGCCTAGGGGAGCAGGATGCGAAAGTCCTGCTGACGACGTTTTTTCAGGAAAAGCGCCAGTCTTAGAACGGCCACCACCTGTTTTGTTGCTTGCGGGCAGCCGCCTCACGGCGCTGCTCTTTCTTCCACTCGGTCTCGCCGAGTTCGTCGACCGGAGCAGTGTCGGCGGGAACACGGTATTCCTCGGGCGGATCGCTCAGGTAGCGACGACCATCATAGGAAGCCGTCTGTCTGGCACGGGCCTCGCGGAACTGGCGGAACTGCTCTGAGGATTGGTCCGGTGTCAGTATGCGCCCATTGCGGTCGGTGGGATTAGTGTCGTTGTCCGCCGCGGCGATCAGACGCGCACGTGTTTCCTCGGGCGATTCGGGCCATTGCGGGTTGTCCCGGGACGCCATGCTCTGCTGCGGCGGAGGCAGCGGTGAACCGTCCGGTGGTTCCAGCAGCCTATCGGGGCGGGGCTTGTAATCGGCCTGTGTGGTCTTCGGCTGTGGCGCAATGGTCACGATGCTGGTCAGGCCATCGAGCAGATGTGCATTCTGGGTCTTGTCGGTACCGTAGGTCGGCCCGCTCAGACAACCTGAGAGAGTCATCGATATGCCAAGACCGCCCGCCAGTACGACAATCGCACGGATCGCAACTTTAGTGTTCATTCGGCAAATTCCCACTCCGACCGTATTTCGTTTGGACGACGAATCCGGCCATTTCTTGACGTCTTTTTACCTGAAATTCCGGCGTTCGGCAAATCGGCGACGTCCGGCCGAGCGCCTGTCAGCCGGACGCGCATCGATCAGAATCGTCCCATCGCCCGCAATTCGTGAAGTGCCGAGGCGTCGCGGGCCGAGACGTCGGGAAATTCCGGATCGGAGCCGACGTCGTTGGTCATGCGCCAGGACCGGGCACATTTGCGCCCCTGCGCCGGCGCCGGAACGACGCTGACACCAGGCACGTCGGGAAGCCGGAACGCGTCGGCAGGCCCCTCGCCCTGCGATAACACGATGCTCGAGGTGATGCAGATTTCGGCAAAGTCTCGACCGGCCAGCGCCTGCATCAGATCAGCGTCGGTGATGTGCACGACGGGTGCGGCTTCCAGCGATGAGCCGATCCGCTTTTCGCGGCGCTCAATCTCCAGCGCACCCGTGACAACACGCCGCACCGTCCGGATCTTCGTCCATTTGGCAGCCAGCGCATCGTCGCGCCAGCTGTCCGGCAGGCTGCGGAACTGCTCCAGATGGATCGACACGGCGTCCGGATAGCGCGACAGCCAGGCCTCTTCCATGGTGAAGGGCAGCATCGGTGCCAGCCAGGTGGTGATGTGGTCGAACAGCGTCCGTACCACCTGCATCGCCGCCTTGCGGCGCACGCTCGACGGCGCGTCGCAATAGAGCGCATCCTTGCGAATGTCGAAATAGAACGCCGACAGCTCGATATTGACGAAATCGTTAAGCGCCCGCGTGATGCGCTTGAAATCGAATTCGTCATAGCCTTCGCGCACCAGTTCATCGAGCTCTACCAACCGGTGCAGCATCAGCCGCTCCAGTTCCGGCATGTCCTGGAACGCAACGTCTTCGCCCCTGTCGTGACTGAGCGTACCGAGCATCCAGCGAATGGTGTTGCGCAGCTTTCGATAGGCGTCGACATTGGTCTGGATGTTGGTTTTGCCGAGGCGCTGGTCCTCCCAGTAGTCCGTCGTCATCACCCAAAGGCGCAGGATATCAGCACCCGATTGGGCCATGATGTCCTGCGGGGTAACGAAATTGCCCTTGGACTTCGACATCTTCTCGCCGTGCTCATCCATAGTGAAACCATGGGTGATGACGGTGTCATAGGGCGCCCGGCCGCGGGTCGCACAGCCCTCGAGCAAAGACGAATGGAACCAGCCACGGTGCTGGTCGGAGCCCTCCAGGTAAACATCCGCCGGCCATTTGAGATCGGGCCGGTCCTCCAAGGTGAAGACGTGGGTGCTGCCGGAGTCGAACCAGACGTCGAGAATGTCGGTCACCTGATGCCAGCGATTGGAATCGCTGCGGTCTGCCAGGAACCGCTCGCGCGCACCGTCGGCGAACCACGCATCGGCGCCCTCCTCCTCGAAGGCTTCGATGATGCGCGCATTGACGGCATCGTCCTTCAAGACCTCACCATCCTCGTCGACAAAGACGGTGATCGGCACGCCCCAGGCGCGCTGCCGTGACAGCACCCAGTCGGGCCGCGTTTCGATCATGGCGCGCAGCCGGTTCTGACCGGTCGGCGGCACGAAACGGGTCGCATCGATGGCGGCGAGCGCCCGCTGACGCAGCGTGGTGCCGTCGTCGAACGGCTTGTCCATGTGCACGAACCATTGCGGCGTGTTGCGGAAAATGATCGGCTTTTTCGACCGCCAGGAATGCGGGTAGGTGTGTTTGAGCCGGCCGCGGGCAAACAGCTTGTCTGCTTCGATGAGCGCCGCGATGACCCGTTTGTTTGCGTCGCCCTTCTTGCCCTTGTCGTCAATGACGCGTGCCGCGCCGTCGGCCGAGCCCGGACCGAACCCGGGCGCGTCGTCGGTGTAGTAGCCGTCGTCGCCGACCGGAAACGCGATTGCCGTGTCGATGTCGCGCTCGGCCAGATAGGCGGCGTTCTCCGTCCAGGCCTCGAAGTCTTCGCGACCGTGGCTGGGCGCGGTGTGCACGAACCCCGTGCCGGCATCATCGGTGACGTGTTCGCCGGCCAGCATCGGCACATCGAAATCGTACCCCAGGGCGGCGAGTGGATGGGCGCAGGTGGTGGCGGCCAGGTCGTCAGCCGACACGTCGGCCAGCCGGCGCATGGTGACTTTGGCCTTCTGTGCCGATTCGGACGCCAGGCTGTCGGCGAACACCAGCCTTTCACCGGGCTGTGGGCCAAAGTCGTTTTCCGCCGCCGAGATCTCGTAAAGCCCGTAGTCGATGCGACCGGCATAACAGATGGCACGGTTACCGGGGATCGTCCAGGGCGTCGTCGTCCAGATCACGACGTGGGCGCCGGCCAGCGCCTCGGGCCCGGCGATGACCGGAAACTTCACCCAGACCGTGTCGCTTTCGTAATCGAGATGCTCGACTTCCGCCTCGGCCAGAGCCGTGCGCTCGACCACCGACCACATCACCGGCTTGGAGCCGCGATAGAGCTGGCCGAGCGCGGCGATCTTCATCAGTTCACCGGCTATGCGCGCCTCGGCGTGGAAGTTCATCGTCGTGTACGGTTCGGCGAAATCACCCTCGATGGCGAGGCGCTTGAACTCTTCCGTCTGGACGTCGATCCAGTGGGCGGCGAATTCCCGGCATTCGTGGCGAAACTCGTTGATCGGCACCTCGTCCTTGTCGCGGCCGGTGGCGCGGTACTGCTCTTCGATCTTCCATTCGATCGGCAGGCCGTGGCAGTCCCATCCAGGCACGTAATTGCTGTCATAGCCGCGCATCTGGAACGAGCGGGTGATGACATCCTTCAGCACCTTGTTGAGAGCGTGGCCGATGTGAATGTTGCCGTTGGCGTATGGCGGGCCGTCATGCAGCACGAATTTCGGGCGGCCGGCGGCGTCATCGCGCAGTTTCCGGTAGAGGTCCATCGCCTGCCAGCGCGCCACCAGTTCCGGTTCCTTCTTGGGCAAGCCGGCGCGCATCGGAAAATCCGTCTGCGGCAGGTTGAGGGTTTTCGAATAGTCTACTTTCTCAGTCGTTTCGGTCATCATCTTATCGCATCTGGCTGGTTGGTGATCGGCCCCGTGGCGATCAGCCTTGTTGTCGCTTGTCTTTGAGCAGAAGGTTTTGGCGCCGGAGCGGCGCGGCAACAGGCATTCCCCGACCTCCCTTCGGCCGGACCCGAAGGGTCGGTTGCGCTCAGGAAGCCGGGCCAATAATTCGAAGAATGAAACCGCGTATGGCCATCATAACGACAGGCCTCATAGCAAGGCCGTCGCTTTGAATAAAGATTTTTCTCAATAAACATCTCGCTCCAGCCGGTCGAAGATCAGCCGGCGCATGAGCCGGGTGGTCAGATGCGGCATGAGAGTGCCTGCCAGCCAGCCGCTGCGAGCCCGCAGCCCGGGATAGAGCGTGCGATCGCCGCGGCGGGCGGCATGAATGATCCGTGCGGCCAATGCGGCCGGCTCCATTCGGGTTTTGGCGTCAATGCCAGGCGGCGCATGGCGCGCGGCATGATCGGTCCGCAGCGGTCCCGGAAACACGGTCAGCACCTTGATGCTCCGCTTGGCCAGAGCAGAGCGGATGCTGCTCGCATAGACCGCCAGCACGTCCTTGGACGCCGCATAGACCGTGCCGCCCGGGTAACCGACGGCATGGGAAAGCGACGACACGAAAACAAGGCGGCCACCAGCCGCCAGCTTGCCGGCCGCCGCCAGTCGGCTGGTCATCACCAGCGGCGTCTCGCAATTGACGGTGAGCACTTGACGGTAGGCGGCATCGGGGATGCGGTCGAACCGACCGGTGGCACTGACGCCGGCGTTGTGGATCACCCAATCGAAGGGCGGCCCGGCGCAGAGTTCGTCGATCAGGCGGTCAACGGCCTGCCGGTCAGCAAGATCGACGATCATCGGCCGGAGCCTCGCTTCGCCGGTCACGTCGCGCCGGTCGACGGCCGTGACCTCAAAACCGATCGCCGCCAGCTGCCGCGCCAGGTCGTGACCGAGACCGACGGCCGCTCCGGTCACCAGCGCTCTCACGATCGCCTCCCCGCAATCATCCGGCGCAGACGCGAACCGACACCGACCGTTGCCGAAGGTCGGCGTGACTGCATCAGGCGGTCAATCTCCGCGGCCATGGCTTCGGCGGAAAAGAACAGGCGTTTCAGACGGCCCGGATCATAGCCGGCCTTCTCGTGCATCTCCGTTACCGTCGGGCCCGGATGGATCACCTGCACGGCGATGCGTCCACGCCATTCCGCGTCGAGCGAGCGGGCGAATCCCGCAAGGCCTGCCTTGGATGCCGCATAGGACGGCATGTTGGCGGAACCGCGATGGGCCACCGAGCCGATCAATACCAGCTTTCCCCGCGCTCCTTCCAGCAATGGCGCGAAGTGCCGCGCCAGCAGGATCGGCGCATAGAGATTGAGGTCCAGTGTGTTGCGGATCACTTCGGGGGATTCCGCATCGGCCGACCGGTAGTAGCCGATCCCGGCGTTGACAATCAGTCGGTCGAGCCTGTCGACGCCGGCCTCACGCAATGCCCTGTCGATCTGGCCGACGGCACTCGCAGGGTTCAAAAGGTCGGCCTGCACATAGCGGGCATTTTCCGGCAGGTCGAAAGGACGCACTCGGCGGCCGCCAAGAACCAGGTCAAAGCGGTCTGCAAGACGTTTCGACAGGGCAAGGCCGATACCGGAGCTCGCGCCGGTGATCAATGCCGTCGGTCGCCCTACCATGATCAACTATCCGAAGGCCAGCACGCGGTCGAGCGGGCCGAGGGGCCGCACATCGCTCAAAACGTCCCGCGCGGTGTTGGCGTCGCGGTGCATCTGTTGTGTCAGAGCATCAAGGCCGTCGAACTTTTCCTCATCGCGCAAATGCGCAAAGAAGCTCACGGAACAGAGTTCGCCATAGAGATCGCCGTCAAAGTCGAACACAAAGGTCTCCAGCAGAACCGGTCCGTCCTCTTCAACGGTGGGTCTGCGGCCAAAGCTGGCGACCCCGTCTTGCAGGGAGCCGTCGGCGCGCCGCAGGCGCACCGCGTAGATTCCGGGCTTGAGGCCGGTATTGGCCGGCAGTTCCATGTTGGCTGTCGGGAAACCCAGGGTGCGCCCAAGTTGCTTGCCGCGGACAACCGTTGCCTCGACGGCGTAATGATAGCCGAGCAGTCCGGCGGCCTCCGCCACCTCACCCCCACGCAGAAAGGCGCGAATGCGGCTGGATGACACCAGATCGGCATTCTCGTCGTCAAACTCCTCCACCACCGTGACACCGAATCCGTAACGCGGCCCAACCTCGCGCAGGAAATCCGGACCGCCCTGGCGTCCTTTGCCGAAGTGGAAGTTGAAACCGGTGACGACATGGCTAATGCCAAGCCGCCGCACCAAAACGTCGTCGACAAATTCGGCGGCGGTGTTTTGCGCAAATTCACGCGTGAACGGAAGTTCGACAATAGCGGCAAAACCCAGTGCACCGATGAGCCTAGCCTTAAGGGCCGGTGGTGTCAGCCGGAATACCGGCTCGTCCGGCTTGAACACGGTGCGCGGATGCGGCTCGAAGGTCAGAGCCGTGGCTGGCATTGACGGAGTCCCGCGGCACTGAAGCGCCGTCTTCAGGACCGATTGATGGCCGCGATGCACACCATCGAAATTGCCAATCGCGAGCACACTGCCGCGTAGCTCGTCAGGGAATGCCTCAAGACTGTCAACGCGCAGGATCGACGGGTTCTGCATGACTACCTCAAGCGTTGCATCCAGGCGACCGGACTCGCCTCATGCTGCTCCAGGAACGCCGCAAGGCGGGCTTCGTCGACGACGGAACTGTTGGTGTAATCACGCGCATGGATACCATCGGTCACGAACAGGAGATCGAGCCCGAAATTCTTCGCCCCCAGAACGTCAGTCGGCATGCCGTCGCCGATGGCGAGGATGCGGTCCTTTTCAAGATCGCCGCGCAAGGATTTCGCGGCGTCCATCGCTGCCTCATAGATCGGCGCATGGGGTTTGCCGGATATCAGTGTCCTGCCCCCCATCTCTTCATAAAGCGCTGCGACCGCACCGGCGCACGGGATCAACCGGTGGCCTTTTTCAACAACATGGTCCGGATTGGCACAGATCAGGGAAAAATCGCGCTCAAGGAATTCCTGGAGAATGGAGCGGTACTCTTCCGGCCTCTCGTGTTCGTCGTCGAAGAGGCCGGTGCACACGACGATGCCGGCTTCGTCCAGTCCGACACGCACGACACCAAGACCATCCAGCAATGGCAGGTCGCGATCCGGTCCGATGAAATAGATTTCATCCGGACCGGCGCTGATCAGATCGCGGGTGACGTCGCCGGATGATACGATCGCGTCATACGCCTCGCCATCGACCCCGATCATCGCCAGTTGCTCGTCGACATGCCGTGAAAGGCGCGGCGAGTTGGTGATCAGCACAACGGCACCACCCTGGGTCCGGAACGCCCGAAGCGCCTCACCGGCGAACGGCCAGGCTTCGACGCCATTGTGTAGAACGCCCCAGACATCGCAGAAGATCACGTCGTAGTCGGCATTCAGATCGGCCAGTCGGTCGAGCTTTTTCAACATGGGCTGTCGGTGATTCCATTGCTGTGCGCGCCGGAGGCGCTTGTGTCGTGGCGCAGACATTGACCATTGCCGCTCAGAAAACAAGTCCTATCGCATGTCTGGTGAAACGGCCGAGAAGCAACGCCGACGGTTTTCGCCGTCCGCCTTACCGTCGACCGTCGGCTGTAAGGGTCGTGTTTCAGTCCGGTCGGAAATCGACAAAGGCGTTGCCGCAGGGTCTTGTAATTCGATGCGTTTATTTCCATCTGCAGCCTTGACAGCGACGCACCCTCCGCTTATCTCGACGGCAATTAGCACTCACCCTTGATGAGTGCTAATTGTGTATGGGTCGGGCATTCCGCCCGGCATGTCATTCGAGGAAAAGCACAAATGGCAAACGTCAATTTCCGTCCGCTGCACGACCGTGTCGTCGTTCGCCGCGTCGAGTCTGAAGAAAAGACCGCCGGCGGCATCATTATCCCCGATACCGCGAAGGAAAAACCTTCCGAAGGCGAAGTCGTTGCCGTCGGCAACGGCGCGCGTGATGAGAGTGGCAATATCGTCGCACTGGACGTCAAGCAAGGCGATCGCATTCTGTTCGGAAAGTGGTCTGGCACCGAAGTCAAGCTCAATGGCGAAGAACTCCTCATCATGAAGGAGTCAGACATCATGGGCATCATCGGCTAAACCAGCCGTCTTTTGTATTCCGTATTAGGACACAGGGCGCTTGAGCCCGGAAATGAGGAATCATGTCTGCTAAAGAAGTCAAATTCAGCCGTGACGCACGCGAGAAAATGCTCAACGGCGTCGATATTCTTGCCGACGCCGTCAAGGTGACGCTCGGCCCGAAAGGCCGCAACGTCGTTCTCGACAAGTCGTTCGGCGCACCCCGCATCACCAAGGACGGCGTAACCGTCGCCAAGGAAATCGAACTGGACGACAAGTTCGAAAACATGGGCGCCCAGATGGTGCGCGAAGTCGCATCGAAGACCAACGACGAGGCCGGTGACGGCACCACCACCGCCACGGTCCTCGCCCAGTCCATCGTCCGCGAAGGCGCCAAGGCCGTCGCCGCCGGCATGAACCCGATGGATCTGAAGCGCGGCATCGATCTGGCTGTCAATGATGTGGTCGAAAATTTGGTCAAGCAAGCCAAGCCGATCAAGACCTCCGAAGAAGTCGCCCAGGTCGGCACAATCTCGGCCAATGGCGAAAAACAGATTGGCGACGACATCGCCGAAGCCATGCAGAAAGTCGGCAACGAAGGCGTCATCACGGTCGAAGAGGCCAAGACCGCCGAAACCGAACTGGAAGTCGTCGAAGGCATGCAGTTCGACCGCGGTTACCTGTCGCCCTACTTCGTGACCAATCCGGAAAAGATGATAGCGGACCTGGAAGACTGCTACATCCTGCTGCACGAAAAGAAGCTGTCGAACCTGCAGGCCATGCTGCCGGTTCTGGAATCGGTCGTACAGTCGTCGAAGCCGCTGCTGATCATTGCCGAAGATGTTGAAGGCGAAGCTCTCGCGACGTTGGTCGTCAACAAGCTGCGTGGTGGCCTCAAAATCGCTGCCGTCAAGGCACCTGGCTTCGGCGACCGTCGCAAGGCCATGCTCGAAGACATCGCCATCCTGACCGGTGGCCAGGTCATCTCCGAAGACGTCGGCATCAAGCTTGAAAATGTCACGCTCGACATGCTGGGCAACGCCAAGCGGATCAATATCTCCAAGGAGAATACGACCATCGTCGACGGTGCCGGCAAAAAAGCCGAGATCGAAGGCCGTGTCGCCCAGATCAAGCAGCAGATCGACGAAACCACCTCCGATTACGACCGCGAAAAGCTGCAGGAACGGCTGGCCAAGCTTGCTGGCGGTGTTGCCGTGATCCGCGTCGGCGGTGCGACCGAAGTCGAAGTGAAGGAAAAGAAGGATCGCGTCGACGACGCCCTGAACGCGACGCGCGCTGCCGTTCAGGAAGGCATCGTTGCCGGCGGCGGCACGGCGCTGCTGATTGCTGCCAACGCTCTTTCGGTCAAGGGTGAGAACGAAGATCAGGACTCCGGCATCAACATCGTACGCCGCGCTCTGCAGACCCCGGCTCGCCAGATCGTCGCCAACGCCGGCGACGAAGCTTCCGTTGTGGTTGGCAAGATCCTCGAGAAGAACGACGGCAACTACGGCTACAACGCTCAGACCGGCGACTATGGCGACATGATCGCCATGGGCATCGTCGACCCGGTCAAGGTCGTTCGCACCGCACTGCAGGATGCTGCTTCGGTTGCCGGCCTGCTGGTCACCACCGAGGCTATGGTTGCTGAGCTGCCGAAAAAAGAGGCTGCTCCGGCAATGCCCGCCGGTGGCATGGGCGGCATGGGTGGCATGGACTTCTAAGCCACGCGCAACGCACACTGAAAAAGGCGGCCTCCGGGTCGCCTTTTTTGTTGGCCAGCTGTCCGGATTACGGACGCGGCGGAATGTTCAATCCCTTGATGGTGGCCGGGCGCTGGAGACAGCGCTCCAGCCAGCCGGTGACATGTGTGAACTTGTCGAGGCCAACCGCGTCGCCGGCTTCGTAGAAGTCGCGCACCGTGCGCACCCAGGGAAACGTTGCGATGTCGGCCACGGTGTAGAGATCGCCCATCATCCACTGACGTCCCGCAAGACGCTGGTCGAGCACGCCGAGCAACCGCTTGGTCTCGTTCTGGTAACGCTCGGTCGGATAGCTGTCGTTCAGCTTGTCGGCCATGAATTTGTAGAAATGGCCGTACTGCCCGAACATCGGACCGACGCCCGCCATCTGAAAGAACAGCCACTGGATGCACTCGACCCGCTCCGCCGGATCGGTGGGAATCAGCTTGCCGGTCTTTTCGGCAAGGTAAAGCATGATGGCGCCCGATTCGAAGATACCGATCGGTGCTCCGCCCGGTCCATCCGGATCGATGAGCGCTGGGATCTTGCCGTTGGGATTGAGCGACAGGAATTCAGCTGTCTGCTGGTCGTTGGAGCGAAAATCCACCAGGTGGGCCTCGTACGGCAGTCCCAGTTCTTCAAGAACAATGGAAATCTTCACACCGTTGGGGGTGGGAAACGAATAGAGCTGAATGACCCCCGGATCGGAGGGTTTCCAGCGTTCTGCAATCGGAAAAGATGCGATTTGGTTCATGGCGACCAGGATTCCTCAGTCGTATTCATATGTCTCAATTGTGCGCCCGGAGAGCGCATGGTTGCAAATAGGGTTCCCGTCACTGGAATGTAGGGGCGTATTGCTGGACGGTGCGTATCAGCATCAGAAACCGGCGCATCGGCTATCGTTCGTGATCGAGAATCGAAAAAGCCGCAAGCATGGCTCGCGGCTTCTTCTGGTCCAGCGGCTCAAGTCCCCACTCCCGCTGAACGGCAATCGAACTAGTTGCTGAACAACGTCGCCAGGTGGTCGACACCCCTCTCACGATAGTATTTCGAGCCGGAGCGACCGGGGCCGATGACAATCACCTTTGCGCCGACCGGTGCCCGACCGTAGAGGTGCGTGACATCGTTGTTCATCATGCGGATGCAGCCCGACGACATGTTGTGGCCGATGGTCCAGGGCTGGTTGGTGCCGTGGATGCGGTAGATCGAATCACGTCCGCCCTTGTAGAGGTATAGCGCACGGGCGCCCAGCGGATTGTTTATCCCGCCCTTGACGAAGGTCGGGATCGTGCGGCCCTTGCGCTTCTCGCGGGCGATCATCGTCGCTGGTGGCCGCCAGTCCGGCCATTCGGCCTTGCGACCCACCTTGACAGTGCCCGACCAGCCGAAGCCCTCGCGGCCAACACCGACGCCGTAACGCGTCGCACGGCCATTGCCTTCGACGTAGTATAGGAATTTTCTGTGGGTATCGATGATGATTGTACCGGGGCGTTCCTTGGTATCGATGCGCACCTTCTTGCGCATGTACTTGTTCTGCGGCCGCTTTTGGCTCGACCGCTTCGGGCTGACGACCGCATCCTGATTCGCCAGGGTCGCATCGCTCCTGAACGCATGGGCCAAGTTCGGCGCCGCCAGGAATCCGACAACCAGTGCGACTGCAAGCAAGGGAGATACAATTCTACTCACTGTTACAATCCTCTCCGTGGTTTCATCGCAAGGTAACATTGCATAACACCGTTGCAATATTAGAGATGAAAAATAAAAAGAAAGTGATGATGTAAGGTAGCTGTTTTCTGAATTTGTTGCAGGAATCGCACAGGCCGGCCGCGTTTGGGCGGTCGACCTTGCAACCCTGAGGCCGCGTCCTTACCTGCGAGATATAACTGACGATTTGGAGGTTTGCCCGTGGCCTATCTGCTAGTCGCTTTGACGATCACGTTGTAGCCGGTCTGAGCGCCCATGCCCTGGCGGTGCGCAAACGACGGGCCGTCAGAGCCTGGGTGATTGCCAGTGTCCTGCTGATATTCCCGGTGGTTGTGCTTGCTGTTTTGCCGGCAAAGAACGGCAACGACGAACTCTTGAACGGAGTCTGAGGGAGAGGGACGAGGCCGGACGCGCTCCTCCGGCCCCGCTGAACGCGTTGGTCCCGCCTCAGATCACCACCACCTTGGCGCCTGTTGCAACGCGTTCATAGAGATCAACCACATCCTCGTTGCGCATGCGGATGCAGCCTGACGATACGGCACTGCCGATGGTCCACGGCTGGTTTGTCCCGTGAATCCGATAAAGCGTGGAGCCGAGATAGAGGGCGCGGGCGCCGAGCGGATTGGCCGGACCGCCGGCCATGAACGTCGGCAGATGCCGTCCCTTCTTGGCCTCGCGGGCGATCATCTGCGCCGGCGGACGCCAGTCCGGCCATTCGCGTTTCTGGGTGACGCGGTGGGTGCCGGCCCACTCGAAGCCGGGCTTGCCGACACCGACGCCGTAGCGTCGCGCCTTACCATCGGGAAGCACCAGATAGAGAAACCGGCTCGGCGTATCGATGACGATCGTGCCCGGCGCATGCTGTGACCGGTATTCGACGATGCGCGGCAAATAGAGCGGATCCATCTGCGGCGTCTGGGTGCGGTTATTGCGGCGCACTGACGCGCGGGTCGCTGTGTTACGGGCCGGCGCGGCACGGCGCAGCGCACGCTGTTTTTTCACCACAACGCCGGCACCGTGGGCACTGTTGGGCTGCCGCAGCTGCGTGACCCAGGGCGCCGACAGATCGGGGCTCAGCACCACCGGCGGGCGCTGGCCATACCGATCATTGGCCTTGGCGATACCCAGGCCCGCGACCATGCACAGCGCGGCCATGAGAAGCAGTTTGATGTTCATCGGACGGACTCGCTACCTTTCGTCAGATTAGAGTCTTCCGTTTGCGCGTTTCAGGTGGAAAACGCACAGGGAAGGGTGTTCGTTTGCGGCTTGACACTGGCGCTGGAAAAAGACTCAAACGTGAATCAAATTGCACTTATTGCGCAATTTTCCGGAAAGCGTTTGGCAAGGTTATCGGAGCCTTGAAAAAGCCGGTTAATCGACGCTAAATGGCTGATTTCACGCGTTAACCATGAAGGGACCGACATGTCCGATACCGGTCTTATCGAAGGCGAGGACGGAAAGCTGCGGTGTTTTTGGCACGGCGGGCTGAAAGACTACCGCCACTACCATGACAAGGAGTGGGGACGGCCGGTCACCGACGATATCCGGCTGTTCGAGAAAATCTGCCTGGAGGGCTTTCAGTCGGGCCTGTCGTGGCTGACCATTCTGCGCAAGCGGGAGAACTTTCGCAAAGCGTTCGCAGGTTTCGATTTCGACAAGGTCGCCCGTTTCGACGCCGACGACGTCGCGCGGCTGGTCGCCGACGCCGGAATCATCCGGCATCGCGGCAAGATCGAATCGACCATCAACAATGCAAACCGGGCCCTTGAAATGCGCGACGCTTTCGGCTCGCTTGCCGCCTATTTCTGGTCTCACGAGCCGGGACCCGAACAGCGCCCGGATCGTCTCGACCGGGAAACGCTGATGACGCTTGGCAAAACCGAAACGTCGACAGCGATCTCCAAGGACCTGAAGAAACGCGGCTGGAGTTTCGTCGGACCGACCACCGTCTACGCCTTCATGCAGGCAATGGGCATGGTCAACGATCACATCGAAGGGTGCTTTGCCCGGGATGAATGCGAAGCCGAGCGCAGCGCACTGGTGCGGCCTCAAAAATCAGCCTGACGCTGCGCGCCTTGCTGCACTGCGGCCAATGGTTTAGGAAGGCGCCAAATGTTGATTTTTGAGATTTTTGTTGCTTCTCAAAATTCGACAATCAACACACAGTCACAGCCAAATCCACCGCTATGGGCGAAAAGAAGACAAAACAGCCGCGGCTGAAGGCTCGCTTGCCTCGCGGGTTCGGCGACCGTGCGCCGGCCGATATCCGGGCCACAGAGGAAATGGTCGGCAAGATCCGCGCCGTGTTCGAGCTCTACGGCTTCGATCCGGTCGAGACGCCGATGTTCGAGTATACCGATGCGCTCGGCAAGTTCCTGCCGGACAGCGACCGCCCCAATGAAGGCGTGTTTTCGCTGACCGACGACGATGAGCAGTGGATGAGCCTGCGCTACGATCTGACGGCGCCGCTCGCCCGCCACGTCGCCGAGAACTTCAACACCATCCAGTTGCCCTATCGTACCTACCGGGCCGGCTGGGTGTTCCGCAACGAAAAGCCGGGACCGGGGCGGTTTCGCCAGTTCCTGCAGTTCGATGCCGATACGGTCGGTGCGCCCGGGGTCCAGGCGGATGCCGAAATCTGCATGATGTCAGCCGATACCATGGAGGCGCTGGGGATCGCCCGCGGCGACTACGTTATCCGCGTCAACAACCGCAAGGTTCTCGACGGGGTGCTCGACGAGATCGGGCTGGCGGGCGACGATCATGCCGGGACGCGGCTCACCGTGCTACGTGCCATCGACAAGCTGGACAAGTTCGGCAGCGAAGGCGTGCGCCTGCTGCTCGGCGAGGGCCGCAAGGACGATAGCGGTGACTTCACAAAGGGTGCCGGTCTTGACCCGGCGGAAATTGACCGCGTCATCGGCTTTGTCGAGGCCGGTGGCGACAACACCGGCACCACCATCACCAATTTGCAGCGGGTGATCGGCGACAATCCGAAGGGTAGAGAAGGCACTGCCGAACTGGCGCTGATCGGCGAACTCACCGCAGCCGCCGGCTATGACGACGGTCGTGTCAAGATCGATCCCTCGGTGGTGCGCGGCCTCGAATACTACACCGGCCCGGTTTACGAAGCCGAACTGCTGTTCGACGTCACCAACGAAAAAGGCCAGACGGTGCAGTTCGGTTCGGTCGGCGGCGGCGGCCGCTACGACGGGCTGGTGTCGCGTTTTATGGGCCAGCCGGTTCCGGCCACCGGGTTCTCCATTGGCGTATCGCGCTTGATGACCGCGCTAAAGAACCTCGGCAAGCTTGGCCAGGAAACGGAAATCGCCCCGGTCGTGGTATGCGTCATGGACCGCGATGCAGAGAGTATGGCGCGTTATCAGCGCTTCGCCGCGCAACTGCGTGCGGCCGGCGTGCGCGCCGAGATGTTCCAGGGCAATCCAAAAAATTTCGGCAAGCAGTTGCAATATGCCGACCGTCGCGGCAGCCCGGTGGCGATCATCCAGGGCTCGCAGGAGCACGCCGAGGGCACAGTGCAGGTCAAGGACCTCATCGAGGGCAAGCGATTGTCACAGGACATCGAAGACAACGTGGCGTGGCGCGAGAGCCGCCCGGCGCAGATCTCGGTACCGGTCGACGATCTTGTTGACACGGTCAAAAAGATCCTGGCCCAACAGGCGCAGGACCGTCAGGCGACGTGACCATGCGCGGCCAACCGGATTTTACCGAGGCCATTCTGGCCCTGTTTGCTGAGCGCGGCGCCCAGGAACTGGACATTCCAATCATCCAGCCGGCCGACCCTTTTCTCGACATGGCCGGCGAGGATCTGCGCCGGCGCATCTTCCTGACCGAAAGCGAGACCGGCGAAAGCCTCTGCCTGCGCCCAGAATTCACGATTCCGGTCTGCCGCTGGCATATTGAAGCCGAGTCCGGCCGCCGGCAGCGTTATGGCTATCTCGGCCGGGTCTTCCGCCAGCGCCGCAACGGTGGCAACGAATTCTTTCAGGCCGGCATCGAGGACCTTGGCGAGCCGGATGTTACCCTTGCCGACGCGCGGGTGGTGCGTGATGCTGTCGACACGCTCACCATGTTGTTGCCCGGTGCGCAGCTGAGCACCACGCTCGGTGACCAGACGGTGTTTGAAGCGGTCGTGGCGGCGCTCGGCCTGCCCGCCGGTTGGCAAAGCCGGCTGATCCACACCTTCGGCGACCATGACCAGCTCGATCAGCTGCTGTCGAGCCTGGCGCAGCCGGACAGCAACGGCTCGGTGTCCGATGACGAGATCAGCACGCTCGCCCGGGCCGGCGACAGGCAAGCACTGATCGGCAGGATCGATACCCGGATGCGGGAGACCGGCTATCTGAGCAACGCCAGCCGGACACCAGCCGAGATTGCCGACCGGTTGATCACCAAAACACAGCTTGCCCATGTGCATCTCGATGCGCGCGCGTTGAACGTCCTGAAGAATTTTCTGGCCCTGGAGACGCGGCTCAGCGACGCGCCGGCGGCACTGACCGCCTTCGCACACGCCGCCGATCTTGATCTCGGTGAAGCGCAGGCCGGCTTCGAGGCGCGGGTCGCGGCGCTGGAGGCCTGTGGCTGCCCGGTCGCCACAATGCATTATCAAGCTGCTTTCGGCCGGCCGCTCGACTATTACACCGGTCTGGTCTTCGAAGTCTCGGCGAACGGCGCGGTACTTGCCGGTGGCGGCCGCTACGACCGGCTGCTGACGCTGCTCGGCGCGGCGGCGCCGATCCCGGCCGTCGGATTTTCGCTGTGGCTCGATCGCATCGAGGCGGCGCGGACATGACGATTACCGTGGGCATACCCTCCAAGGGGCGCATGAAGGACGATGCGACGGCGGTCTTCGAAAAGTCCGGCCTACGCATCCTCGGCATCGGCAGCGAACGGTCCTACCGCGGCCGCATCGAAGGCAGCCTCGAGGGTATCGAAATCGCATTTCTCTCGGCATCGGAGATCGCTCGGGAACTGGGCAACGGCAACATCGATCTTGGGATCACCGGCGAGGACCTGGTGCGGGAGGACATCGCCGATGCGGACGGTCGCGTCAGCGTCTGCGCCCGCCTCGGGTTCGGGCAAGCCGACGTGGTGGTCGCTGTGCCTGAGGTGTGGATCGACGTCGACAGCATGGCCGATCTCGGTGATGTCGCCGCCGATTTCCGGGGCCGCCACCGGCGACGCCTGCGCATCGCCACGAAATACTGGCGGTTGACCCAGCGTTTCTTTTCCGCCACCCACGGAATCCAGGTCTATCGCATTGTCGAAAGCCTCGGCGCCACCGAGGGCGCACCGGCCTCCGGCCAGGCGGACATCATCGTCGACATCACGTCGACCGGCTCGACGCTCAAGGCCAATCACCTGAAGGTGCTGTCCGACGGCATCATCCTGCGCTCTGAAGCCTGCCTGGTACGCTCCGATGTGCTTGAGCGAACTGAGCCGGATCGTGCCGCGCTGGAAGAGCTACTGCGGCGGCTCGACGCCGTCGGCTGACAATGCGAGCCAGTTTGACGCCAGCTGGGCGTAATGTTATTACGTGACTCATGAATTCCCTGATGAATTCACCTGTCAAGAGAGCCTCGGCGGAGGATACCGTCGAGGCTCTTTTTATTGCAATGTTCACCCATCGCCGGCTCAAGGCCAATCGGCGTAGCTTGACACCTCGTCAACCGGTTTCTCGACGTTGCGATCCTGCAGGCGGCGCCGGTAGGCGGCGGGCGGATGGCCGGTCCATTGCTTGAAGGACCGGTTGAAATGGGCGTTGTCCCGATAGCCGAGCCGGGTGGCGACCTGTTCGACGGACAGGGTGGAGTTTTCCAACATCATGCGTGCCTCGTGCATGCCGCGCTCCTGGACCAGCCGTTTCGGCGAACGCCCGAGTTTCTGGGTGCAGATCGCGTGCAGGCGATCGGCCGATATGCCGATGCTGGCGGCATAGCGGTTGATCGGCCAGCGATTGCGAAAATTCGCTTCCACCAGATGCCGGAAATGCTGCAAGACGAGAGCGGATCGTGCGCCCGAACCAGCGATATCCTGGCTTTCGGCCGAAAAGCGCCACAGCAGGACAAGGGCGGTGCGGACACAGGCTTCGATCATCGTCGCTGATCCGCTGCGTTTGCGCCGTGCCTCGCGATCGATCACTTCAAAGGCGTAAGACGCGTCGGCGATGGCTTCCGACTCGTCGGCAATGGGAACGGCCAGCTGGCGCTCCGACAATAACCGCAGTTCCGAAGACTCGGCATTGTAGCCGATCGCATTCGCCAGAATGTCGGCGGTGATTGAAAACTGCATGCCGACGCCGCCGGCACTCACACGCAGAGACCGGTCGGTGCCCCACGGCGACCAGACAAGGCTTGGCGCGTCGAATGTCATGTCGCCGGCGTCCGATGACAGCGTTCCGGACCCGGCCGTCAGGAGCACACCGCGCCAGCTCTGTTCGGTCGACGCGATGCCCAGGCTGAACACCCGCTCGTGCAGGGCACACTCGATTCTGTCGGCCTTGATCATTGTGGCTCCTGGGCGCGTTCGCCCCTCAAGCATGGAGGAAAATCGCATAAAATGTCCAGAAAAATGCAAAACTAAGCCAGTTTTTTGCATTATTTGCCCTGGATAATTGGTGTTTAACAGGACGATATCCCGCGTTATCGGGCGGGGAGATCGGAAGAACCTCGCGACCGGACCGGGTCCGGACAAGCGAGGTCTGGGACTGGGAGGCGTCTCGATTTGTTCGAGGCAAAGCTGATCATTGGCGGTGTCGCACGCGACGCCGAGGCCGGCGCCGTCTATGAACGGCACGATCCGGCATCGGATCGTGTCACCACACGCGCCGCGTCCGCGTCACGGCAAGACGCTAGAGACGCCGCCAACGCCGCCGCGGCTGCATTTCCCGCATGGTCGCATACGACACCGCAGGAACGGTCACATATTCTGCTGCAGGCAGCGGCGCTCGTGGAGCGGCGCAGCCAGGACTTCGTCAGTGCCATGCGCGAAGAGATCGGCAGCACACGGGCCTGGGCGGAATTCAACTGCGCGCTCGGCGCCGACATGTTCCGCCAGGCGGCCAAATACACCGACGTCGAAGACCTCAACCGGGTTGCTGCGGAGACCAACGGTGTCCGGTCGTTCCTGCAGCGGCAGCCGGTTGGCGTCGTGCTCGGCATCGCGCCGTGGAACGCACCGGTGGTGCTCGGTGTGCGCGCCGTCGCGCTGCCGCTGGCCTGCGGCAACACCGTCGTGTTCAAGGCGTCCGAATTGTGTCCGAAAACCCACTGCCTGATTATCGAAATCCTCTCCGAAGCCGGCTTGCCCAACGGTGCCGCCAATCTCATCCTGCATGCCCCGGACGACGCGGGGACCATCGTCGACACGCTGATCGAGCACGTTGCCGTGCGGCGGGTGAATTTTACCGGCTCGACACGGGTCGGCCGCATGGTGGCCAAGAGCTGTGCCGAACACCTGAAGCCCTGTCTGCTGGAGCTTAGCGGCAAAGCGCCGTTGATCGTACTGGACGATGCGGATCTCAATGCGGCTGTCGATGCCGCGGCTTTTGGCGCCTTTTTCAACCAGGGACAGATCTGCATCTCCACCGAACGCATCGTCGTCGATCGAAGCGTGGCCGACCGGTTTGTCGACCTACTCCAACACAAAGCGGCCGACGTCTTGGCCGGCGATCCGAACGCCGGGGATTTTCCCCTCGGCTCGATGATCAGCGCCAGCGCTGTACTGCGGGTGCGCGGCCTGATCGATGATGCGCTGTCGAAAGGCGCTGTCCTGGTCTCCGGCGGCACCTTCGACAACACCATCATGCAACCCACGGTCCTCGACCATGTCGACAGCTCGATGGATATCTACCGCGAGGAATCCTTCGGGCCGGTTGCCGCCGTGATCCGGGCCAACGGCGAAGATGAGGCGGTTTCGATCGCCAACGATACCGAATTCGGACTGGCCTCGGCCGTGTTCAGCCGCGATGTGGACCGGGCGAAAGCCATCGCAGACCGGCTTGAAACCGGGGTCTGCCACATCAACGGACCGACCGTCTACGACAATCCGCATATGCCTTTCGGAGGCTGCAAGGCAAGCGGATACGGCCGTTTCGGCGGCGAAGCCGGCGTTCGGGAGTTTACCGAATTGCGCTGGATCTCCGTCCACGACGAGCCGCACCAATACCCGATCTGAGACGGGAGCGGGTCATAACGACACAATCACCACAGGAGGAGCAAACATGAAACGCAGAGAACTCTTCAGGATCGCCGCCGCGAGCGCCGTGGCCGGGCTGGTATCGTTCGGCGCCCAGGCCGCCGACACGGTCAAAATCGGCACCGTGGCGCCGAAGACGGGTCCGCTCGCCGGCGGTGCCGCCGTGACTCACTGGCCGAACGTGCAGCTGTGGGTGGAACAGGTAAACGGCCGCGGCGGCCTGAAGGTCGACGGCGGCCAAAAGCCGATCGAGATCATCGAGTATGACGACAAGACCAATCCGGCCGAACACCTGAAAGCCGTGCAACGGCTGGCAACACAGGACAAGGTCGATTTCATCATCGCGCCCTACGGCACCGGTTTCAATGTCGCCGCGGCACCGATTTACGCCAGGTACGGCTATCCACAGATCGCGGTCAGCGCCATTTCGGACCAGATCCCAACCCTGACGGAACGCTACCCGACCCTGTTCTTCACCCTAGGTTCCACAACCGCCTTCGTCGAAGGCGTGCGCGACGTGCTGCTTGATATGCGTGAGTCCGGCAAGATCGGCAACAAGCTCGCCATGGTCAACGTCGCCGACGCCTTCGGCATCGAGCTCGCCGAAGCCGCGCGGCCGATCTTCGAGGACGCAGGCTTCGATATCGTCTACGACAAATCCTATCCGTTGGGCACGCCGGATCTGTCGCCGGTGGTCAAGGGCGCCAAGGCGGCCGACCCGGACGCTTTCGTGGCCTGGTCCTATCCGCCGGATACATTCGCCATCACCGAACAGGCGATCATCGAGGACTTCCCGGTCAAGGCCTTCTACACCGCAGTCGCCACCCCCTTCCCGGCCTACTACCAGAAGTTCGGCTCCAAGGTGGAAGGCAATCTCGGCGCCGGCGGCGTCAATCCGGATACACCGGAAATGCAGGCCTATCGCAAGGCGCACAAGGAGGTCACCGGCCAGGAAGCCGACTACTGGGCCTCGGCCAACACCTATGCCAACCTGCAGATTCTCGAGCAGGCCATCGAAGGGGTCGGCTCGCTCGACCGCGAAGCGGTGACCCAGTACATCAAGGACAACACCTTCGATACGGTCATGGGCCCGATCAAGTTCGACAACCAGAACTCCAGCAAGTTCTGGGCCGTCGGTCAGTGGCAGGACGGAGTTTTCCGCGGTGTCGTCGGCTCCGACATCGACGGGGCCGTACCGGTCATCGAGAAAGAAGGCTGGAACTGATCGTTCCTTGCGAGCGTCCGGTGCCGCGGTACCGGACGCATTCCCCCTGACGAAACGGATACCCCGGGATGGACATTCTCGTCTCCGGCCTGCTGCTTGCCGGTACCTATGCGCTGATGGCTTTCGGCCTCAACCTGCAATATGGCGTGGCGCGCATCATGAATCTCGCCAATGGCGAGATGCTGGTCCTCGGTGCGCTGGCAGGGTTCTGGCTGTTCACCGCGTCGCAGATCAGCCCGCTGTTGACGCTGTTCATCGTCGCGCCGCTGGCTTTTGCCGGCAATTGGCTGATCTATCGATTGCTGCTGCGCCCACTGGTGCGGCGCGCCAGGTCTCAGGGCCAGCTCGAAGTCGATTCCATCCTGGCGACCTTCGGCATGAGTTTCGCCCTGGTGGGCATCATGGTCTCCATGCAGGGTGGGTATTTTACCTATTCCTTCCTGGCCGATCCGATCACCATCCTCGGCACCACGGTGGCGCTGAACCGGTTCATCGCCTTTCTCATGGCGGTGCTGATCGGCCTGGCGCTCTACCTGTGGCTTAATCACTCGCGGCTTGGCATGGCGGTGCGCGCGGTGGCGGTCAGTCCGCAGGCCTCGGGCCTCGTCGGCATCAACGTGCCGCGCATTTCGGCGCTTGCTTTTGCCATCGGCGGCGCGGTCACCAGTGTCGGTGGCGTGCTGATCTCGACCTTCATTACGCTCGATGCCTCGATTGGCGTCATCTTCACCATGAAGGCATTGATCATCGTCATCATGGGCGGGGTGGGCGACATCCGTGGCGCGATCATCGCTGCCATCATTCTGGGAATCGTCGAAACGGCGGTCGCCACCCTGATCGATCCGGGTCTAACGCTTGTCGCCGCCTACTTCATTTTTCTGCTGGTGCTGCTGTTCCGGCCCCAGGGCCTGTTCGGACGGAGCGCCTCATGACAACCAACCGCTGGGAACTGCCGATCGCCGTCATTGTGGTCGTTCTCGCGGCCCTGGTTCCGCTTGTCGCCAATGGCTACTGGCTGTCGCTGGCCGTCACCGCGGCCATGTATATCGCACTGGCCACCAGCTGGGCTCTGTTTTCAGGACCGACCCACTACATCTCGCTGGCGACGGCTGCCTTCTTCGGTATCGGCGGCTATCTGGTGGCGACGGGAATGAGCGACTACAACCAGTCGTTCTGGCTCATGGCCACGATCGCCCCGCTGGTCGCCACCGTTGTGGCGATGTTGATCGGACTCGCCACCCTGCGCCTGTCGGGCGTCTATTTCGTGATCTTCACGCTGGGCCTTGCCGAGATGATCCGCAATCTGGTCTCCTGGATCCAGAACAATTTCCTCGGCTCGCGCGGGCTCTACGTGCTCACCGACTTCACCGAGGCGCATATTTACTGGATGCTGCTGACCGTGGCCGCAGTCGTTTATTTCTGCGGTTGGCTGCTGCAACAATCGCGCCTCGGCTTTGCGTTGCGTATCATCGGCAACGACGAAACGGTCGCCCGCCATGTCGGCATCAACACCGCCTGGTCCAAGGTGGTGCTGTTCATGACCACCGGCTTCGTCGGCGCGCTGATCGGCGCCATCATCGCACCGCGCTACGCCTACATCGAACCGAACCAGGTATTCTCGCCGGAGCTGAGCTTTCTGGTGGTCATCATGGCGCTGCTCGGCGGCACGCACCGGCTATGGGGACCGTTGATCGGCGTTATCCCGTTCACGCTGCTGTGGGAGGTGATCTCCATCTCCTTTCCCAACTACACCACCCTGTTCCTCGGCATCACGTTCCTGATCATTGTCTATTTCATTCCCAATGGCGTGGTCGGTCTGGTCGAGCGGGTGGCCGCGAGGAGCATCCGATGAGCAACGCCCGCGCCGTGCTGACGATCGATGGCGTGACGCGCCGGTTCGGCGGTCTGGTGGCCGTCAACAACATGAGCTTCACCGTGGGCCAGCATGAGGTCCTCGGCATCATCGGGCCCAACGGTTCCGGCAAGACCACCATGATGAACCTGATATCGGGCGCGCTGAAGGTCAGTTCGGGCCGCATTTCGATGGGCGGCCGGGTGTTGAGCGAAGCGCCGGCGCACCAGATCGCCCGCTGGGGTGTCGCCCGTACCTTTCAGCTGGTGCGTATTCTGCCATCCCTGTCGATCATCGAAAACGTGCTGGCGGGTGCGGCCTTCGGACACCGGCCGGACTGGGGCGCCCATGCCCACAGCAAGGCCGCCGACCTGCTGTCCAGGCTGGGCCTCGAGGGTCAGACGCACATGCATGCGTCGGCACTGACCTATATCGACCAGAAGCGCCTGGAACTGGCCCGAGCGCTGGCCTCCGACCCGGAGGTGCTGCTTCTCGACGAATGGCTCGCCGGGCTCAATCCCACCGAACTGCAGGTCGGCATCGAACTGATCGCACAACTGCGCCAGGAGGGCCGCACCATCGTCCTGGTGGAACATGTGATGGATGCCATCCGCTCCCTGTGCGACCGCTGCGTGGTGATGAATTCCGGCGCCATGATAGCCGAAGGCACGCCGACGGAGGTGCTGTCCGATGCGGAAGTCGTGCGCGCCTATCTGGGGGACGAATGATGCTGGAGGTGCGTGACCTTTCTGTAAGCTACGGCCGGCATCTGGCGCTCTCGGAGATCGAGGTCCATGTCGGGCCAGGTGAAATCGTGGTGATCCTCGGTGCCAACGGCGCCGGCAAGTCATCGCTGCTGCAGGCGATTGCCGGCATGTCGGAAGGCACGGTCGGCGGCTCGGTCAGCCTTGACGGGGCCCCCTTGCTCGGCTTGAGCGCCGACGAGATCGTCGAGCGCGGGATAGCCTACGTGCCTGAGGGGCGCGGCATCTTCGGCGACCTGACAGTATGGGAGAATCTGCTGCTCGGTGCCTATTCGGACCGTGCTCGCGGCCGTCAGGACGAGAACCTGCAGGCGGTGTTGTCGCTGTTTCCGAAGCTGGCCGAACGCCGCAGACAGATCGCCCGGACCATGTCGGGCGGCGAACAGCAGATGGTGGCCATCGGACGGGCGATGATGTCGGATCCGGAAATCCTGATGCTTGACGAACCGTCGCTCGGCCTGTCGCCGCTGCTGTGCAAGGAACTGTTCCACAATTTGTCGGAGATCCGGTCGACGGGTTTGGGCGTGTTGCTCGTCGAGCAGAACGCTAAGCAGAGTCTGGCGATCGCCGACCGCGGCTACCTGCTGGAAAATGGCGGCATAATCGGTGAGAACGAGGCGCAGGCGATGCTCAACGATCCGGCGGTACAGGCCGCCTATCTCGGCGGCGCAGCAGCGACAGCAGACCAAACGGTCGCGACACCGACCGAGAAGGTGGCGGCACCAACCGTAAAACAGCCCGCGCCGACCGTGGAACAGCCCGCGCCGACTTATGTTCAGCCGCGGCAGGACACCGGGCCGACCCGCAGCGCCGATAACTTGGCCGGGCAGGCGATCTCCGGCCTCGTCCAACGGGCAACCGATCGGGCCAAGACGGTGGCTCCGGCACCGCCTGAAGTGCGACAGCCTCCGCCAGCTTCGCGGGTCGCTCCGGACACCACGGTCGGGCAGGATGCGGATATCGCCAGAGTGGTCAACGAAATCGAAGAAGCCGCCCGGCGCGCCCGGTCAGCCAGCCCCGCATCGACGCCCCGTCATCCAAAACCGACGGCCGAAACGGAAGAACCGTTGCCGGAAATCCCGGTCTGGCGCCGCCGGTCGGTGGAAGTCTGGAAGCGCGGTCCCGACGGCAAGCTCAAAAAGGAGCAGTGACATGGCACGTCAATTCGAATCCTATTACGCCGGTGGCGCCTGGTGCCCTGCGCCGGGGCGGTTTCAGGATCTCAATCCCGCCGACGGCTCCGTCTGGGCGGAGGTCGCCGACGCAGGACTGGCTGAAGTCCGCGCAGCCATTGACTCGGCCCAGACGGCGTTCGCCGATTGGTCGGCGCTGCCGTACACCGAACGGGCGCATTTCATGCTGAAGATCGCCGATGAATTTGAAAGGCGGCGCGGCGATCTCGTCGAAGCCCTGCAGGGCGAGGGCGGCGGCTGGTTCGGCAAGGGCATGTTTGAATCGGGCTATGTGCCGGAGGTGTTTCGAGCCGCAGCGGCCATGAATTACGCGCCAATTGGCGAGATCATGCCGTCGGAACATCACAAGGTGTCGATGGCCGTACGGCGACCGATCGGCGTGGTGACCGTCATTTCGCCATGGAACTTCCCGGCCCTGCTGACCTCGCGCGGGCTGGCCTTTCCGATCGCCGCCGGCAACACGGTGGTACTCAAACCGTCGGAGGAAACGCCGTATACCGGCGGGCTGATCTTCGCCGAGATCTTCGAGGCGGCGGGTGTGCCGCCCGGCGTGCTCAACGTGGTGACCTGCTCGCGTGACAATCTCGAATTGATCGGCGACGAGCTGGTCGAGCACCCCTCCGTCAAGGGCATTTCATTCACCGGTTCGACACCGGTCGGACGGATGATCGCCGCCAAGGCCGGGGCACACCTGAAAAAGGCGTGTGTCGAGCTCGGCGGCAAGGACGCGCTCATCATCTGCGACGACGCGGACATGGAACGGGCCGTCGGCGCCGCCAATTTTGGCAGCTTCATGCATCAGGGCCAGATCTGCATGAGCGTCGAGAAAGTGCTGGTGCAGGATACGATCTATGACCGATTTCTGACGGCCTTCATCGATCGGGCATCGCGACTGAAGGTCGGCGACCCGAGCGCCGACCGCGATCACGTGATCGGACCGCTGATCAACGACAAGCAGGCCGCGCGGGTTAAAACGCAGATTGACGACGCCGTGGCGAAAGGCGCCAAAGTGATGCTCGGCGGCGGCGTCGACGGACGCTTTGTCGAGCCGACCATCCTCACCGGGGTGACGCCGGAGATGCTGATCTACAAGGACGAGACGTTCGGTCCCGTGGTTCCGGTGATCCCGTTTCGCACCGACGCCGAAGCGATCGGCATCGCCAACGACAGCGAATATGGCCTGTCCTCCGGCGTCATCACCGCCGACGAAAGCCGAGGACTGGCCATCGCCGGTGCGCTCGACACCGGGATGTGCCACATCAACTGTTCCTCGGTGAATGATGAGCCGCATGTGCCGTTCGGCGGCTCGAAGGCGTCGGGCGTCGGTCGACATGGCGGGCGCTGGTCGACCGAGACCTTTACGGAAACGCGGTGGATCACGCTGGAGCGCGGCGGTCGACCCTACCCGCCGGTGTTTTGAGGAGTGGAAGCATGAGCGATCTCAGTTGGGCAGAAGGCAAACTGCTGAAGGACAAGCGCATCGTCGTCACCGGCTGCGCCTCGGGCATCGGCCTGGAAACGGCGCGCACCCTGAAAAAACTCGGCGCCGAGGTCCTGGGTGTCGACGTCACCAAGACTGAGGACCATATCGACGAGCTTTACATCGCCGATCTGTCGGACCGGCAGACCATCAAGGCTCTGGTACAGGCGCTGCCTTCCGATATCGACGGCATCGCCAATATCGCCGGCCTGCCGCCGACTGCGCCGGCCGACAAGGTGATCCTGGTCAACCTGGTCGGCCTGCGGTTCTTCACCGAGGCGATGATCCCGAAACTCAACAACAACGCCTCGATCGTCAATCTGGCATCGTTGGCCGGGTTCGGATGGTCGCAGGCGGTGCCAACGGCGGTGGCTGCTGGCGCACTTGATTTCGAGGACGTCGAGGACTTCGTCCGCCGGCACAAGGTCGGCAACGAGGGCGGCCGCAGCTACTTCTTCTCCAAGGAAGCGCTGATCGTCTGGACCATGCAGAACCGCTGGACATGGCGCGATCGCGGGATCCGCATGAACTGCGTGTCGCCGGGCCCCGTCGATACGCCGATCCTGAAGGATTTTATCGAAACTTTGGGGGACCGCGCCGAAGAAGACATGCGGGTGATGGACAGGCCCGGGCGCCCCGAGGACGTTGCACCCGTAGTCGCCTTCCTGCTGTCCGACATGTCGGGCTGGATGCGCGGCACCAATCTCCACGTCGACGGGGGCATGTCGTCGCATGTCCTGTCGGGAATGCACGAATTCTAGGAGACCACCATGGCCGCTTTTCTCACCATTCTGATCGTCGCCGTGGTCCTGGCGGCGATCGTCGTCGTTCTTTTCGCCTATTTCTACCACCGCGCCTCCCGCGAGGTCAGTCTCATCCGCACCGGCGCCGGAGGCCGCCAGGTGGTCATGGACGGCGGCGTCATCGCCATCCCGTATTTCCACGACGTGACCCGTGTGAACATGCAGACATTGCGCCTTGAAGTGCGGCGCGCCGGCGAGCAGTCGCTGATCACCAAGGACCGGCTGCGGGTGGACGCCGCGGTCGAGTTCTATGTGTCTGTGGTGTCCGATCCGGAGGCCATCGCCCTCGCCTCGCAGACCCTCGGAGACCGCACGTTCAAGGCCGATCGCCTGCGCGATCTCATCGAAGGCAAGCTGGTCGACACGCTGCGCTCCGTCGCCGCCCGCATGACCATGGACGAACTGCACGAAAACCGAGCCGAATTCGTCCGCGAGGTGCGGGAGATCCTCAAGGAACCGCTGTCGCGCAACGGGCTGGCGCTGGAAAGCGTCTCGCTGACGGCGCTCGATCAGACACCGTTCGGGACGCTCGACGAGAACAACGCCTTCAACGCCGTCGGCATGCGTAAGCTGACCGAGGTCATCTCGACCTCCAAGAAAGAACGCGCGGCGATCGAGTCGGAAGCCGAGGTGGCGGTCCACCGGTCGTCGATGGAAGCCTCCAAACGCAAGTTGGAAATCGATCTCGAACAGCAGGAAGCGCAGATCCACCAGACCCTGGAACTGGAACGTCTACGCGCCGAACAGCTGGCGCAGATCGCCACCAACAAGGCGGCCGGCGAGCGCAGCGCCACGGAAGCGCGCATCGACATGGAACGGCAGATCCGAACCGCCGAACTGGCCCGCGAAAAAGCGGTGCGCGAAGCCGAGATCGCCCAGGCGCAGGCGCTGGAGATCGCCGAACAGGAGCGCACCATCGCGGTCGCCAAGAAAACCGAGGCGGAAAGCAAGGCGGTTGCCGCCGCCGACCTGGCTCGGGCGGAAGCCGTCTCGGCGGCTGAGGCCATCGCATCGTCGCGCGCCGTGGCAGAAGCGGAGCGCCGCAAGAAGATCGCCCTGTTGTCGGCCGAACAGGAAAACGAGGTTAGCGTCAGCCGACTCATGGCGCGTGCCAAAGCGGAAGCCGAGGCGGCGGTGGAGAAATCGAAGCAGACCCTGGAGGAGGCCAAGGCCGAAGCCGAAGCCGCGTCGCTGCGCATTGCCACCCTGAAGAACGAAATGTCGGCGCGTGCCGCCGGTCAGAAGGCGTTGAACGAGGCAGAGAATGTCTTCAACGCCGAGATCATCGAGCTGAAACGCGATATTGCCCGCCTCGAAGCGTTGCCGAAGCTGGTTGAACAGATGGTCAAGCCGGCGGAAAAAATCGACTCAATCCGCATTCACCAGATCGGCGGCGGCCTGGCGCCGATCGGCGGTGGTGCGAGCGGCTCGGGTGGCAAGCCGCCCGTCAACCAGGCGCTCGATTCGATCATGGAAATGGCCGTGCAACTGCCGGCGCTGAAAAAGATCGGCAAGGAACTCGGCCTCAGCATCGAGGACGGTCTTTCAGGTCTCGCCGACGCGGCGACCGACAGCGAGAAGAAAAAATAAGTCCATCCTACTTGTGGGCGTCGAGCCACTCCAGCGTGGTCGGGATCATCTTTTCGTCGAGCGTCGTCGGGCCGCCGAAGGCGTCCCAGACGTGGTCGGTGTCGAACATCACCAGCTTTTTCGGGCCGGGATGGTAGTTCAGCAGAATCTGCCCGGCGGCCGGTTGCGGCGCGACGACCGTATCCTTGCTGCCGACAATCACCAGCAACGGCCCTTCGTAGGCGGCTAGAGCGGCAGCCGGACTGGTTGTAGGCAATTCCTGAAAGAAGGCACCTTTCAAGGTTGTCTCGACGCCCCACGGCAAAGTCAGGGTATGTGGCGTTTCCGCAGCACCGGCAATTCCCTTCATTACCGCATCCCGGCCGAGCAGGCCGGAAAAGCTGGCGAGCGGATTGCTGACCGGCGCCCACAGGACCGTCGATTTCACACCGGGACGCTCTGCCACCGCATGGGATGCAACAAGACCGCCCTGGCTCCAGCCGATCACCGATATGCTGTCGCCGTCGACCCGTTCGTTGGTCTTGAGCCAGTCGATGGCCGCCACCGCGTCGGCGATCTGGCCGCTGAATGTCGTATCGGCCCATTCACCCTGGCTGTCGCCGGAACCGCGAAAGTCGATCCGAAGGCTGGCGAACCCGTTGTCGGCCAGTTGCCGGGCGGTGCGCGAAAACACGCCTTCATCGGTGTCCTTGACCGGGAGTTCGTCGCGCGTTCCGGTAAAGCCGTGCAGCATCAGCACGACCGGCGCCGGTGGACCGTCGGGCGTCTCGAGCGTGCCGACGACATTCTGGCTGTTGACCGGGATCTGTACAATCTGCTCGGCAGCCCAGGCTGAGCCGGCAATAACGGCTGCTATGGCGATCGCGGCTGAACGCAGGACGGAAACTCTGACGGACGCGGATACCATGACGGGATCTCCATAGCTGTTATCGATGCGGAAGATCACAGTCTATTTGTGCACGTTCAGCCAATCCAGTGTGGTCGGGATCATTTTCTCATCCAGCGTTGCCGGCCCGTCGAACCCGTTCATCGAATGATTCATATCGAGCAGAACCAGTTTATTGGTGCCGGGATGATAGTTCAAAAGCAATTGCCCGGCCCTTGGCTGCGGCGTGACGACGGTGTCCTTGCTGCCGACAATCACCAGCAATGCGCCATCGTACCCGGCCAGCGCGGCGGCAGGACTGGTGGTGGGCAATTCCCGATAAAACGCGCCGTTCAGGGTCGTTGAGACACCCCACGGCAAGGTGGAGGTGTGCGGTGTTTGCGGATCTCCGGCAATCGCCTCCAGGACGCCCTGTCCGCCCAGCAACGGCGTATAGTTGAACAGCGGGTTGCTGACCGGCGACCACAGGATGGCCGCCTTGATATCGGGACGCGCTGCCGCCGTGTGTGCAGCAACCAGACCGCCCTGGCTCCAACCCAGCACCGAGATACTCGACCCGTCGACGCGCGGGTCCGATCTGAGCCAATCGACGGCCGTCAGGGCATCGGCGATCTGACCGCTGAAGGTGGTGTCGGCCCAGTCCCCATCGCTCTCGCCGGAGCCGCGAAAATCGATGCGAAGACTGGCATAGCCGTTGTCCGAGAGTTGCCGCGCCGTGCGGATGAACAATCCTTCATTGGTGCCTTTCACGGTGTACTCATTGCGCGCGCCGGTGAAGCTGTGCAGCATGAGCACGACCGGTGCCGGCGGTCCGTCAGGGATTTCCAGCGTGCCAGCGACGATCTTCCTGTCGACCGGAATGCGCACGAGATGTTCGGCCGCGGCAAGCGGACCGGTCACCTGGGTGACCAGGGTAAGCACTGCAAAAAACCGTATCAGGGAACGCAGATTGAACATGACGAGACCTCCGTTGTTCCCGTCATGCTAGGATCCGGCTCCGAGGATTCAAGCTCGCGAGATTGCCAGTCTATGTGCCCCGATACTGCGGTGCGGCCGCGTCGAATTCCGTTCGCAGATTGACGACGACGCGCCGGTTCTGCACCTTGCAGGAGGTTTCCGGACAGTTGCGCACCGGGCGCTCCGTGCCGTAGCCCTTCGCCCACATACGTTCGCGGTTCACGCCCTTGCTGGCCAGATAGTCCATGACCGCGTCGGCCCGCTCCCTCGACAGCGCGACATTGCCTTCGCTGGAACCCGGATCGTCGGCAAAGCCCTGCAGCTTCACCAGCCATTTCCGGTGCTTGACCAGCCAGGCGGCCTGCAGGTCGAGCGTTTCGGTCGCGACGTCGTCGAGTTGAGCGGATCCGGAAGCGAAATAGATCCGGCGCCCGGCGTCCATGATGAATTCTTCCTCGGTGCCCTGGCGCACTTCGCTAAAGCCGGCGGCCGCGTTATCGGTGCCCGTCGGTATCAGCGTCGAGGTCGTGTTGCAGCCCGCAACGGCCAATCCCGCGCCAAGCAGGACCACGGCCGCCAGGGCTTTATGGACGCTTCTCATTCCTATCACCCGTCAGTCAAGTTTTGCGCACGCTCGGAGATATGCTCCAGCACCAGGACCGCGGTGCCCTTCGGGCAACGCCGGTAGAGGTCGATGACATCTTCATTGATCAGCCGGATACAACCGGACGACATGTCCTGACCGATCGTCCACGGCTGCGTGGTGCCGTGCACGCGGTATCCGGTGTCGCCGCTTGCATTGTGCAGATAGAGGGCGCGCGGGCCCAACGGGTTATCCGGCCCCGGATCCATGTAAGGCGGCAGCGGCGGCTGGCCCTGGGCAACGACGCGCTTGCGCATTTCCTCCGGCGGCGTCCAACGCGGCCAGCGTGCCTTGCGCGCCACGTTGGCGCGGCCGAACCACTGGAAGCCTTCGCGGCCGACACCGACGCCGTAGCGCATCGCCGTGTTGTTTTCCCAGATCCAGTAGAGATGATGATTGCGGGTATCGATCACGACGGTGCCGATCGGCTCGTCGGAATAATACTGGACCATCTGCCGGCGCCAGCGCTTGTCGATCGAATCGAAGTTCGTTGCGCGGAACGTGAAGCCACCATCGGTCACGTATCCATTGTAAAAGCGCGACGTCGTCTGCGCGGCTGCTCCGCCAGTCCAGATGAAGGGTGTTGCAAGCCCCGTCGTCACCGCCGCAGCACCTTTGATAAATGTGCGTCTGTCCATTTCAACCTCCTGGCGTTTCACGGGCTCATTGACCCAGTTTGCCATCCGCCTTTTGTGAGTGCGGTATTAATCCGCAAAAACACGCCTCAGGTCAACCGTTTGTCGGCCGTTCCGGACCGCGATCACTGTTGTTTGCGCCTCGCCAATCGCCTGCAATCGCTTCCCTTTTGACCAAAACGTCCAACGACGACGCGGCGTGATGGTCATCGCTACAATCTTCGTGCTAGTCAGTTCTGACTTCCGTGAACTCGAGGAGTATGACGTGGCCAAATCCAACACCTACAGCGGACTGTCGACGACAGCGATCCATGCCGGCGAAGGCCCGGATCCGGTCACCGGTGCATCGGCACCGAACATTGTCATGTCCTCGACCTATGTCGCCGAGCAGGTGGCCGGATTCTCGGCACATGAATTGAGCGACGACAGCCCGTTTCTTTACAGCCGTTGGGCGAACCCTTCCGTGCGAGCACTGGAAAACAAAATCGCGGCTCTCGAAGGTACCGAGTCGTGCCTCTGCCTGGCGTCGGGCATGGCCGCTGCGAGCGCCATCTTCCTCACCGTACTGTCGGCCGGCGATCATGTGGTGGTGTCAGACGTTTCCTATGCCGGCGTCGCCGAACTCGCCCGCGACACGCTGCCGCGGCTGGGCATCGAGGTGTCGCTGGTTGACATGACCGATCTCGACGCGGTCGCCGCCGCCGTGCGTCCCAACACCAGACTGCTGCACAGCGAAAGCCCGGCAAACCCGATTATGCGGCTCACCGATCTGCAGGCGATATCAGGGATCGCCCACGATGCCGGAGCCAGGCATTCCTGCGACGCCACCTGCGCCTCGCCGATCGGCCAGAAAAGCGCCGACCTCGGTATCGACTACGTCATGCACTCCATCACCAAGTATATCGGCGGCCACGGCGACGCCGTCGGCGGCGCGATCTGCGGTCGGGCCGACGACATCAAGGCACTGACCGTCGAGGCGGCCATCCATCACGGCGGCATCCTGTCGCCGTTCAACGCCTGGCTGATCGCCCGCGGCACGGCGACGCTGCCGTTGCGCATGCGCGCCCACCAGGAGGGCGCGCTGGCGGTGGCACAATGGCTGGAAGCCCATCCGAAGGTCACCCGGGTTTTTTATCCGGGCCTGGAAAGCCACCCGCAGCATGCGCTGGCGCAGCGGCAGATGCGCAACTTCTCGGGCATGCTGTCCTTTCAGGTAGGTGATGCCAAAACCGGCGAGGCGCTGGCCGCACGCATGGCCGAAGATCTGCAGGTGATTCACTACGCGGTGTCTCTCGGCCATCACCGTTCGCTGATCTGGTGGCTGCCCACCGAAGGCATCATCGAGTCATCGTTCCGCCTCGAAGGGAAAGAACTCGCAAGCTACCGCGCCTACGCTGGCGACGGCATATTCCGTCTGTCGATCGGGCTCGAGGACGCCGAGGATCTGATCGCCGACCTCGATCGGGTACTCGGCTAAGTCTCAGGGGCAGACACATGCGGCTATCGATTATCGGCAACGCCGGCGGCGGCAAGTCGACGCTGGGCCGCCGCATTGCCGAAGCCCGGGCGCTGCCGTTTCACGAACTGGACGCGCTGCTATGGAAGCCGGGCTGGGTCGCTTCGCCGGAGACGGAGTACGAGGCTGCGCATGCCAGGATTATCGCCGGCAATGCCTGGATCGTCGACGGGCTCGGGCGTCGCGAGAGCATCCCGCAACGGTTGCACCGGTCTACCCACATCCTGCTGGTGGATATGCCCCTGTGGCAGCATTTCTGGCTGGCCGCCGAGCGGCAGATGGCGTGGTCGAAGGGCGAACTCAGCGCGCCGCCGGGTCGCATTTCCGATATGCCACCGACGCGTGGGCTGTTCGAAACCATCTGGACCGTCGACCGCGACTGGATGCCGGATATCCGGCACTCGGTGACCTGCGCAGAGGCAAGCGGCCGGACCGTGATCCGTATTGGATCTGCCGACGACCTTGCAGACTTCAGTATGGACTCGCTCTGACCGCTTGTTGGTTTCGTCGGCTACCGAACGCAACTGCTTATGGTCTGCCAAAACTCTGCCCGTTGGGAAGCGCAGACATAATGTCCGCCGGCATCCAGAATCTTGATCGTTGCCTGAGGATTCTGCGATGCATAGTCCTCAAGTTCCGACCTGCTGGTGTAGGGGTCGGCGGAGCCGTGCACGAAGATTGCCGGCTTTTTGATGCCTTTGATGAAGTCGTCAATCGGACCTGACAAAAGGCTCACATCGGCGGCAACGCCGACAGCCGAATGCAACGCAATTTGCCGAAACCATTCGAAGGCGGGTTCGTTACCGGTCCGACCGTTGATGAAATCGAGATCTTCGGGGCTTTCCCTGAACAGACGACGAAGAATTAGTTTGGCGGTCTGGCCGCTTGACAGTGCCGTCTTTTGAAGATGCCTGGCGGCGAACTCATAAATACCGACATCCGTCGCCAGCTTTCGCAATCCGCTCACAAACTTTGAGGACGCCGTCTGGCTATCGTCCTTTTCTTTCATCAGATTCACGGACGCTACAATGGCCACGCTGAAAAGATCCGGTCGCCTTGTTGCGAGCAGAAGGGCGTAAACGCCCCCCATATTGTGACCGAGGATCGGTATGGGCACTCCCCAATTACACTCCGTGAACTGCAACAGATCTTCAATGTTCTCCTCCAGCAGCCTGTTGATCTCCGTAATTCCGCTGATCGGATAATCATCCAGAAAACCCCGGCGGACAGGCAATACCAACCGCAAGTCGTGTTTCTCCAGTTCCGACTCGGCATGCAGTACCAGCGAGGGAAACAGATAGCCGTGCATCACAACGATCGGCGTGCCAGAATTCGGGCCGAACTCCCAAAAACGAACCACCCGCCCATTGGGCAGTCGTTGCACGGAAAGCCGGCCAATGTTGCCAAAATATTTTGACCCAAACTGCTCGGTCAGCCCGATCTCGGAAATCTCGGATTCACACAGATAAAGCAGATGGATCAACTGACTTACCGTGTATCGCACCAATTCTGCCTGACTGTGACACCGCAATTTTGCCGCCGCCGTCTTCAATTGCGACCTTTTCGTCTCCACCGAGACACCGTCAGCCTTCGCTGCGCGACTGGGATTCATGCCAGTTACGATCTGATAGGCGATCCGTTTCTCGGACCGAGTCAAGCCTGCGTCCGAATTGAACAAATCCAATATCTCGTTGAATAAAGCGCTTGTCAGATAAATCGCGCGGATACGGTTCCTGGGATGATCCGACGCATTCCCGGTTCGATACGGCACACACCAGTAATGCCCCGGATGATTTTGAGCCGGGATGAGCCGGCCTGGCCTCATGTCCACCTCCGCAATGAATTCCACCATCTCTGAAATAAGTTGATTGGACTGCCAGTCGCTAACAAGGCGCGACATCATCATCTCGGCGTCTGAAATCCCGCCACGAACGAAAGTTCCGTCGAGCTCGAATTCCGCCCAGATGATCTCGCCGATGCCGCGCAAATCACTGGCAAGGTACCTTTCGACAACGTCTCTGCTGGAGTTGGCAATATCTTCTGGCGACAGTGCTGAAAATACATCCTCCATGGAATCGATCAGGAAATCGGTGTCGTTACTCATTCATTGGCATCCTGGTTCAGCCGTTTGATTTGTAATTCTAACACAATACTGGACGATTTACCCCACCTGGGTGATGAAACCGTTTGGGAATACTGAATAGCGTGTTGCAAAGCGAATATAGAGTCGCGTGAGACAAAGTGATTAACAGTTCCGGGATCGTGGGATCTGGAATACACAGATATCTTAGCCGGTGAACTTCTCGAGAATTCTCGAGTAATTGGTTGCATAAAAACTGAAATCAAATGATGTTTTTAAATACCAAATATCGAGAATTACGAATGCATCCTGTTTCTTTGAAAGAAGGATTAGAAAATGGCTGAAATTAATATAACGCAATACGTATCTGGAGACTTCTACAACGAGATATTTCTGCCAGGTATTGTATTCTCGACTATCGATACGGGTTCACCAACCGAGATCACATTGGTGAACGACACCGATGCTGGTATCACTACAGTTGTAACCGGATCAGGCTTCACCTTCGACGCCAATGGCCTGTCGGGCGGCACGGTCGAATCAGTGGCGTTTTTCGATAATGGGACTTTGTCGGCCGAGATGACCGGGCTGGATCTGTCGGGAGGCGGCGTTGGCGATGCGATCCAAGACGCACGCGGTGGTGACTTATCAGCCATCGAGGAAATCCTGGACGCCGATCCTGTCGACTATTCCGCGGCGGCAGTTCCGACCGGAGGCGTGCGTTACGACGCAACGCCGAATGGCGACATGATTCTGGGAAGCGACGGGCAGGATTCGTTCTCAGGCGGCGCCGGAGACGACACCATCGACCCGGGTGACAATTCGGATGGCGGCGACTTCATATCGGGTTCGGTCGGCGACGATACGATTGTCTACTCGCACAGCACCTCCAGTTCAGCATTCCAGAGCCTGAGTTATCGCTTCTATGGCGGAAACGAGGGGCTGCTCGTAACGATTGACGGCACGACGAACACCGCCACCCTCGACAAGGGGGTGGATGGTTTCGACACCATTACCGACATCGCAACCCCCTTGAGCCGGTCGAGCGGCGGCTTCGGACTTGAAGGGACGGATCTGGCGGATGTGTTCAATCTCGCCACCGCCGATGGCCAATTCATGCAGGTCGCCGGCGCGGCGGGTGACGATACGTTCAATGTCGTTTCCGGACGCTTCCGCATCGACTACAGAAATACCGACAACGGGATCAATGTCGATTTGTCAGCCGGGACCGCTTCGGATGACGGTTTCGGCGATATCGATACCTTTACCGGCGATGTCTGGGAGATCCGCGGTTCCGATTATTCCGATATCATCGTCGGAAGCGACAACGATGAGTCGTTCATCGGACGCGAGGGTGATGACGTCATCGACGGCGGCGGCGGAATGGACCGACTGCGATTCAACCGCCCCGGTGTGTCCGACTTGTTTGTGGACCTGAAGAACGGAACGGCCACAGGCACCTGGAACGGCAATGCTTTTAACTACACCATCAGCAACATCGAAAACATCTTCGGCGGAGAAGGCGACGATGAGTTCATCGGTGATGACGGCACCAACGAATTCAACGGCGGTGGCGGTAACGACAGCATAAACCCCGGCGACAACTCCGACTACGACTTCATCTCTGGTTCGACAGGCAACGACACCATCGACTACTCCCGGAGTGTCAATGGCTTCCAGAGCATCGGATACAATTTCTTCGGCGCGGCGGAAGGCCTGTCGGTGACGATCGATGGTATTTCGAACACGGCGACCGTCGACAAGGGCGCGGCCGGAGTAGACACATTCACCGATATCGCAACAGCACTCGAAGGCGGCGGCTTTGGTATCGAGGGAACGGATCTGGCGGACAGCTTCGTAATCTCCAACGAGCTCGATCAATGGATGCGGATCATCGGTGGCGGCGGGAATGACACTTTCGAGGTTCTTTCCGGCGAGGTCGCGCTTGACTACCGAAGAGCCCAGATCGGCATCGATGTCGATCTCATCAACGGCGTTGTTGCCGAAGACGGCTTCGGCGATGCCGATACCATCATTGGCGATGTTGACGGCGTAAGGGGGTCGGACTTCGACGATACCATGGTCGCGGGTAGCAAAGGCGTGTCCTTCCAGGGGCGTGGCGGCAACGACATTCTCATCGGCGGCGACGGTACCGACGAACTCGATGGCGGCGACGGCGACGATACACTCGATCCCGGTGACAATACGGATTTCGACTTCATTTCGGGATCGCGGGGCACCGACTCGATCGACTATGCGCTCGGCATCACAGGGTATCAGGGGATCGGCTATCAGTTTTATGGCGCGACATCCGGTCTGCTGGTGACGATCGACGGAACAACCAACACTGCAACGGTCGACAAGGGCGCCGACGGTTTCGATACCATCACCGATATCGCGAACCCGCTGGACAATGGTGGCTTTGGGATTGCCGGAACGCATTTGGAGGACGTGTTCAACATCACCAATCTTGACGGCCAGTGGATGCAGGTCGCCGGCGGCGCCGGAAACGACACGTTCAACGTGACTTCCGGACTGGTTCGCCTCGACTACAAGGATGCCGCCAATGGTATCCAGGTTGATCTCGAAGCCGGAACGGCCTCCGATGACGGCTTTGGCGACACCGACACCATCACCGGAGTGATTGGGCAGCTGCGCGGATCCGCCTTCGAAGATACCGTGTCTCTGGGTGCCGGGTCGCACCAGATCGAAGGTGGCGAAAGCCATGACACGATCGTCTATGACGGCCTGCGCTCCGACTTCGGGCAAGACCTGCAGGCTGACGGCAGCATCCATGTGCTCAAAACAGGTGGAGACATGGACACGCTGATCGACGTGGAACGCATCGATTTCACCGATGGCGATTTGATTTACGATATCGAAAGCCCCAATCTGGGCTTTACCTATCGCCTGTACTCCGCGGCTTTCGACCGCACGCCCGATGAAGGTGGTCTGCGCTTCTGGACGGGTATCATGGATCATCTCGAGGCCAGCAATCCGTCGGCCAACAACCGGGAAATTGTGGCCGATATCTTCATCGGTTCCGGCGAGTTTGTCTCGCTCTACGGTACCGATCCAAGCAACGCCGACTACGTTGATGCGATGTATTGGAATGCCCTTGACCGGCTTCCGGACGCGCCGGGCCGCGAATACTGGATCAATGCTATGGAGAACGGCTTGACTCGTACCGACGTGTTGCTTTCGTTTTCTGAGAGCGCCGAACACCAACGCATCGTCGCACCAGACCTTGACGACGGCGTTTGGGTGTTTTGAGACCGGTGGCCTGGGCAAGCCCCCATCGATCACCGGATCGGTGGGGGCTTTTTTGTTCCTCAGGCAGCTGGTCGCTGTGGATCCGTGGATGACCTCGGTACGTTCTGCCCCGACAATCTCTAGTCTTCGCGCAACCAGTCGACGAACCTTCGGCCCGTCGCCATCTGCAGCCCGACAATGACGGTGGTCGCCGACGAGGCACCCAACAAGACATCAGCCCAGGACGTGCCCCAGAAGCCCTGAAGGCACAGTGTAACCGCCCATTGGCCGCCGAGAAGCGCCACGCTTATGCGATAACGCCGATCACGTCGTACACGGTCAAACAACACGCGGTATATGGGCGCCGAAGCCCAGTCGTCTTTGACCGCAGCACGGATTGCCGGAACTGGATTTTGGCTCATGTCGGTGCCCACCTGTGTTAGGGGGATCAGCATTAAGGCGAAACTTCAGCCGCATCGATGCAATACAAACCGATCCGACTGTCATACCCGGCTTTGATGTCGAAAGGATGGCAACTCATGCACCGGCGACCCAGCCCGGGAGCGCGTTGCTGAAGGCGCCCATGGATCGCCTCTATCCCCCGCCCAATTCCTCCGGCCGCGGGACGCCACGGTTCCCAATCCGCATGCTGCCCGGCGCCGTGAGCCCATCCGAATTGGCCTTCACCTATCAAAAAGTGTCGTTCAACCAGTCGTAGAACCGTTTTTCCGTCAAGGCCTCCATGACGACGATCAGGGTCGCGGCCGTTGAGGCACCAAGCAGGACATCTTTCCAGGCAGTGCCAGTTATACCTTGCACTGCGAGCGTGGCAGCCCATTGACCGGCCAGCAATGCCACACTCAACCACAAGGGACGAAAACGGCTCATTTGACTGGACGGCGCCGGCTTCGGAAGTCGATTATCGTTTGCCGCAACCCGGACCATGAGGACTGGGTTCTGGGTCATGCTGGTCTCCGCCCGCGTTCGGTTAAAGGAGCACAATCAACTTACAACCATGCCGTTAAATGAGCCTTTTGGAATCGCCCTTAACTAGAGACCGAATTGATGTCCAAATCATGGCAAGAGACTGGCGAATAGGGTGGGCAGGCTAGTGTCTGTTGGCAAAAAACTGCAAGTCCGACGCACAATTGGCATAGTCGTGGGAACCGGTATTCCACGGACACAACGATTACATTGTCGATGTGAGCTTGAATGCGGAACACATCGCACGATAAACGAGGGTCAGTGTAGGCCCATTGTTTCCAAGTGAGCGAGCGATGGTACCCGCCTCCCGATACAACAAACTCGCGTCGATACTTCACCAGAGCATAGCGACACCGACCGCTAACCCCACTCGATATCGACAAGTAAAGTCCTTCGCGAACGCGAAATCTGTTGCAGTGAACCATTGTTGTGACACGAGACCCTATCGTCTGAATTGAGAGGAAGCCTCAATTGCCGCAAGATCCAGTCTCAGAAACAGATCGAAGACGCCGATTAGCCAAGCATAACAACGTAACCATTCCGGACGTTCCGCACACAGGCGGCCAATCATTAAGATCTTATCATCCCAGTCCGATGGAACGCATCGGCAATGCGGCTTACGACGCGTTGAAGGATATCGGCTTGCCGGTCGATCGAATGGGTCGCGACCTGAGGAACGTGGATAACTTCGTCCGTGGCACGGCAGACACACTGACTGTCGGATTGGCGGATGAGATCGCGGCAGGTGCCAACGCCGCTTTGGGGGGCGATTATGATGCCGAACTCGAACGCCAGAGGCTGATCGACAAACAGGGATGGCCCTACCGCACAGCAGGTCAGTTGGCCGGCGGATTGATCGGTGGAGTTGGATTGGCAAAAAAAGGATTGTCCCCTGCAGCGAATGCGATTCGAAGAGGCGATAGTAAGCTCAAATTGATGGGTAAATCGGCTCTTGAAGGCGGCATTCTGTCGGCGTTTCACGGCTACGGTTCCGGTGAAGGACTATCTGATCGCGTTAGGAACACTGTATTTGCGGCACCAACTGGTGCGGTAATGGGCGCTGTGGTACCAGAATTGGCTCCTACGGTTTCAAAGATAATTTCGCCCTTTGATATCACACCGCAGCGCCAAGTTCTCATAGATGCTCTGCGACGCGAGCGCATTAACACGACCGCTGGTCAAAAAACCGCAAGCAAAGGTTTACAGTCACTCGAGAACAGGCTGGGCGGAAGGCGGGCGGCAGACTTCCACAGGGCACAGGAGAGACAGTACACCGCAGCAGCGCTCAAACGTGCCGGGATTAATGCGGATCGCGCAACGAGAAGTGTGCTTGAGAGCGGATTGGAAGATATTGGCAAACGATTTGAGCGGCTGGCAGATCGAAACCGCTTCGTTGTGGACAGTGAATTGGCGCGAGATCTGGCAACGACACTCAGGCAATACCGGGCTTCGGTTCCCCCAAAACATAGAGCGACTATCGTTCATGGAACATTGGATGAGCTTGTAAAGAAGCATAGGGCGGGCAACTTGAATACCGACCGCTGGTACCAGCAAACCCGACCACGTATGGAAAGGGTGGCTCGCCAAGCGCAGGATAAGCATCTGGCGGAAGCCTTGCAGGGAATCAGAGACTCGATGGATAATGCATTGGAGCGATCGATCATTTCGAGCAACAGGGGCGACGTAGGTCCTTGGAAAGCAACTCGACGGCTTCGAAAGAACTACGATGTAATTGAAGATGCGATGAAACAAGCCGGATCCGATAGATCCACCGGGATCGTTCGTCCCACGCAATTGCGAAAAGCTGCTGTTAGGCAAAACCCTTCGGCGTACTCCACGGGCCAATCTGACTTTAGTCAATTGTCTCGGGCCGGTGAGGAGATCTTATCCTCCGCGCCCACCTCAGGAGCGGCGCGGGGGAATGCAAAAGTACCGCCGCCCGGTCTGCTCGGGTCGGCGCTAATGAGTCAACCGGTTCAACGTTATCTGGCAAATCAAGCAGGGCAGTCTCTGATCACACCCCAACGACGAGCGTTGATCAACGCAATGATTAACAGCACCGGGTCGTCTGCAGTGGGCCGGCTCAGATCATCACCTGATCCACGATGACGGCCCTTCCACAGCGGATCCATCCTTAACGAACGCGGCAATTTGATAAGTCCCGAGCCCGCTATGGCTTGGGTCGGATGACGGCCGACATGCTCACGGGCTCAAACGGCACCGCGTTGTTTTCTCAGGGCACTCAGGCGCCCCGTCAGTCCTCCAATTCTTCCGGTCGCGGGCCGCCATGGGCCCAGTCGAGCAGCTTGACAGTATGGACGACCGGCAGGTCTGTGCCGAGACCGATCTGGGTAATGCAGCCGACATTGCCGGTGGCGACGAGATCGGCGCCGGTGGCCTCGATGTTGCGGACCTTGCGGTCGCGCAGCGTCGTGGCGATTTCCGGCTGCAGGATGTTGTAGGTGCCGGCCGAGCCGCAGCACAAATGGCCTTCGGCGGGATCGACGACGGTAAAGCCCGCCGCCTGTAGGAGCGCCTTCGGCTGGCGGGTGATCTTCTGGCCGTGCTGCATGGAGCAGGCGGAGTGATAGGCGACCGTCACTCCCGGCGGTGCCTCCGGTTCCGGCAGGTCGAGCGTCGCCAGATATTCGGTGATGTCCTTGGTCAGCGCTGACACGGTCTTGGCTTTGTCGGCATAGGCCGGATCGTCGCGCAGCATGTAACCGTAATCCTTGATCGTCGTGCCGCAGCCGGAGGCGGTAATGATGATGGCGTCGAGCCCGCCGCTGCCGGCCGTGCGGGTCCAGACATCGACGTTGCGCCGGGCGGCCTCCAGCGAGTCCTCCTCGCGCCCCATGTGATGGACGAGCGCGCCACAGCACACTTCGCCGGGCGGTGCCACCACCTCGATCCCCAGCCGGTTGAGCAGCCGCACGGCCGCCGCGTTGGTCTGCGGCTCCAGCACCGACTGGGCGCAGCCGGTCAGGATCGCCACCCGGCCGCGCCGCTGTTGCGCCGGCGGATGGACCTTGGGGCCGCCTGCCGACGGCGCGATACGGCGCGGTGCGAGGTCAAGCATAGCACCCATCGGTTTCAATCCCGGCAGCGCTTTCAGCAGCGGCGCCATCGGCCGCGCTAGACGGGCCATGTGCAGCGCTGCCCGAAACCGCTTCGGAAACGGCAGGATCTGCGCCAGCAAGGCACGGATGAACCGGTCGATCAGCGGCCGCCGGTAGGTCTTTTCGATATGGGCGCGGGCATGGTCGACCAGGTGCATGTAGTGCACACCAGAGGGACAGGTGGTCATGCAGGCGAGACAAGACAGACAGCGGTCGATATGGGTGACGATCTGCTCGTCGGCAGGCCGACCGTTTTCCAGCATGTCCTTAATCAGATAGATGCGGCCGCGCGGGCTGTCGAGCTCGTTGCCGAGGGTCACATAGGTCGGGCAGGTTGCAATGCAAAAGCCGCAATGGACGCAATTGCGCAGGATTTTTTCGGCTTCCGCGACGCCGCTGTCGGCGAGCTGTTCGGCCGAGAAATGTGTCTGCATGCGCTTGCGTCCTTCCCGTGCTTGATTAAACCAGCCAGGTCTGCGGGTCGGCGATCGGCTGTTCCTGCGTCACCGCCTGCAAGCCCCTGACGCAGCGGATGACGAACCACACCAGCACCACCAACGCCAGCACGAAACCGACCAAGACCCAAATCAGTACAAAGCATATGAAGCCGTAGAGCAGGCCGATCCAGAAGGTCCGGATCGCATAGGTATAATGGGTTTGCAGCCACGGGTCGGCTCTGTCGCGGTTCATATAGGCGAACACCAGCCCGACCAGCAGCGTCAGACCGATGGCAAGGCTCACCAGATAGAGAATATAGACCAGCTGCACGTTCTGCCGGCCGGGCTCGAGCCAATTCGCCGCATCGCTGGGCGGCACCTTGTCGGGTTGCTGATTGCTCATGGGATCCTCTCCTCGATTCGTATCGGCAACCGACCCTACCCCATTCGACCGGGGTTGAGGATCGACTCGGGATCGAATTGTTGCTTGAGCCGGGCGCTGAGGGCGGCCAGCGCCGGCTCGGCCGGCTCGAACACCGGCGTCGCGCTGCGCACGTCGGGTGCCGCACGTACCAGCGTGGCATGGCCGCCGCCCAGCGCCCTGATCGTGCTGCGCACGAGATCAGCTTCTGCGTCGGCCTCCATGCGCAGCCAGACGAGCCCGCCCTGCCAGTCGAAAAACGCATCGACACCGGCCTGCAGCCGCAGCGCGGCAACCAGCTGATGGCCGGCCGAGGGCGCCACCGAAACACGCCACACCGGGCGCTCGGTGCCGTCGCAAAACGGTTCGACATCGCGCACCTGCCGCCACAGCGCCACCGAGGCGCCGTGGTCGAGGCGCGTACAAGGTCCGGCGTCGGCCAAAAGCTTCGACAGCTGGTCGAAGCGATAGTCGACGGACGGTGCGAAACCCTCCAGACGCAGAAGCGTGGCGGCGCTTCCGGGCAGGCCGCCATCAAGGAAACGACCGCGTACGCTCTCGGGCAAATGCGCCGCCGCCGATACTTCCGCGCTCGAACCCATGGCCCGCGCCATGACATCGATCGCCGCGGCGTCGTCGAGGCCGGAGATCACCAGGGTCGCCAGCGTCTCGGCGCGTGGCAGCACCTTGAAGGTGACCTCGGTGAACACCGAAAGCGTGCCCCACGAGCCGGACAGGCCGCGCGACAGGTCGTAGCCGGTAACATTCTTGACGACGCGGCCACCGGATTTGATGAGGTCGCCGCGCCCGGTCACCGCGCGGATGCCGAGCACGTGGTCGCGGGCGGCGCCCGACTTGAGCCGCCGCGGCCCCGACAGGTTGGTGGCCAGCACCGCCCCGACGGTGCCGCGTTCGCATTCCGCGGCACCGAGCAGCGCCCGGTAATCCATTGGCTCGAACTGCAGTTCCTGGTCTTGCTCGGCAAGAACGGCCTCGATTTCGGCAAGCGGCGTTCCGGCTTTCGCCGTCAAAACCAATTCGTCGGGTTCGTAGAGGGTGATGCCGGCAAGGCCGGTCATATCGAGCCCTTGCGCCACCTGCATCGGGCGGCCGATCGCTCGCTTCGAGCCATGACCGGTGACCTCCAACGGCGCCACCTCCGACACCGCCCAGCGGACGGCGTCGCGAACCTGTTCCTCGGTGTCGGGCCTGAAGGCCGCGCTGTCGGTCGCATCCACCATGGGCGCGGATCAGAAACGCGGAATGTCGGGGAACGGCAATTGCCCCCGGGAGATATGCATGCGGCCCATTTCGGCGCAGCGACGCAGTTGCGGAAACACCTTGCCAGGATTGAGCAGGTGCTGTTCGTCGAACGCGCATTTGACACGGATCTGCTGGTCGAGATCGTCCTCATTGAACATCTCGCCCATCAGATCGCGCTTTTCGACGCCGACGCCGTGCTCACCGGTAAGTACTCCGCCAACCTCGACGCACAGCCGCAGGATGTCGCTGCCGAATTCCTCGGCCTTGTGCAGTTCACCGGGAACGTTGGCGTCGTAGAGAATCAGCGGATGCAGATTGCCGTCTCCGGCATGGAAGACATTGGCTACGGCGAGACCGTATTTCTCAGAAAGCTGCCGCATGCCGGCCAGCACCTCCGGCAGTTTCTTGCGCGGGATGGTGCCGTCCATGCAGTAGTAGTCGGGCGAAATGCGGCCGACGGCCGGAAACGCCGCCTTGCGGCCGGCCCAGAAGGTTTGGCGTTCCGCCTCGTCGGACGAAATGCGCGACATGCTGGCGCCGTTGCGCCCGGCGATTTCCTCGACCTGGCCGATGAGGAAATCGACCTCGGCGCCCGGACCGTCCAGTTCGACGATCAGCAAGGCCTCGACGTCCAGCGGGTAGCCGGCCTGGACAAAATCCTCGGCCGCCTTGATGGCCAGCCGGTCCATCATTTCAATGCCGCCCGGGATGATGCCGGCGGCAATGATGTCGGCGACGCATTGCCCGGCCTGTTCGCTGGACGGAAAGCCGACCAGCATGGCGCGGGCGGTTTCCGGTTTCTGCAGCAGGCGCACGGTAACCTCGGTGACGACGCCGAGCAGCCCCTCCGAACCGGTCATCAGCCCGAGGATGTCATAACCGGAGGCATCCAGATGGCGGCCGCCGAGGCGCACCACGTCGCCATTGATCAGCACCATTTCGATGCCCAGTACGTTGTTGGTGGTCAGCCCGTATTTGAGGCAATGCACGCCGCCGGCGTTTTCGGCGACATTGCCGCCGATGGAACAGGCGATCTGCGACGATGGATCGGGCGCGTAATAGAAGCCCTCGCCCTCGACGGCATGGGTGATGCCAAGATTGGTGACACCCGGCTGAACGACGGCGATGCGGTTGGCGTAGTCGATCTCCAGCACCCGGTTGAAGCGGGTCATTACCAGCAACACCGCATCCTCGAGCGGCAGGGCGCCGCCCGACAGCGAAGTGCCGGAACCGCGCGGCACGACCCGAATGCCGTTGCCGTCGCAGTATTTGAGGATACGAGCCACCTGGTCGACGGTCTCAGGCAGCACGACCACCAGCGGCAGTTGCCGGTAGGCGGTCAAGCCGTCGGTTTCAAAGGCGCGCATCTGATTGGTCGCGTCGACGACCCCCTCCCCCGGAACGATGTCCCTGAGGTCGTCAACGATCTGTGCGCGCCGCGCCAGAACGGCCGCGTCGGGCTGCGGCATGGTTGGGGTGGTCATCGCATCCTCCGCTGGTGTAAAGCCATGATTGGTCAAACAAAATTGCCGGTCAAGATCGACCTTCGGGTGATGCTGCCGGCTGCGGCGACGCGCCGGCCGATCGGTTGCTGCGGCACCATAGGCAAGGGACGGAAGATGGACAAGCTCGGCGATCTGGAAGTGTTCGCGCAGGTTGTCGCAGCCGGCAGCCTGTCGGCGGCAGGTCGTCAAATGGGCCTGTCCCCCGCAGTGGTGTCGAAACGGCTGCGGCGGCTGGAGGACCGCATCGGCACGCGGCTCATCCAGCGCACCACGCGGCAGATCTCATTGACCGAAGCCGGCCAGGGTTATTACGAACGGGTGGTCGCCGTTCTTGCCGGCCTCGATGAAGCCGAGGCCTTTGTCACACGACGTTCGCAACAGGCGCGCGGCGTCTTGAAAATATCGGCACCGACATCGTTCGGGCGCATGCATATCGCGCCGCACCTGAAGGCGTTCATGGGCGCCAATCCGGACCTGTCGGTCAATCTTGTGCTCAGCGACCGCTTCGTCGATATCGTGGCGGACGGTTTCGATATCGCCATCCGCATCGCCGAACTGACCGATTCCAGCCTGGTGGCCCGCCGCCTGGCGCCGGTGCGGCGCATTCTGTGCGCCACTCCGGCCTATCTGACGGCACACGGCACGCCACGCAGTCTCGAGGACCTCGACCGCCACATCTGTCTGCCGCCGCACAACAACGAGCCGTGGAAGCTGGAGGGGCCGGAGGGGCCGTTCTTCTACCGACCGGCCGGGCGGCTCTCGACCAACTCCAGCGAGGTGGTGCGCGAATGTGTCATCGCCGGATTCGGCATCGCCCTGCGTTCGACCTGGGACATCTCGGACGAACTGCGCGACGGCCGGCTGGTGCGCGTGCTGCCGTCGGTCGGCGGCTCGCGTCACGTGGCGGTGCACGCCATCTATGCCAGCCGGCATTTCCTGCCGACCAAGATCCGCGTGTTCCTCGACTACCTGTCCGAACTCTACGGTCCGCGTCCCTATTGGGAGGAATGATCCAACCCATCCTCATGCGGTGCCTGAGACCCGCACCGCGCGACCGCCGTTGGCCAGCGCGATCAGGCCGGCGCTGACCAGTACGATGCCGGCGATCAGGCCGATGCTGAGCGGCTCACCGAGCAGCCAGACCGACAAGAGCGCCGCCGTCACCGGACTGAGCGCCAGGAAAGCCGTGACGCGGGTGGCGTCAGCCCGCGCCAGCGCATAGAGCCAGGTCAGATAGGCGACGCCGCTCGACAGGCCAACAAAGCCGACAAGCAGGAATATTCGCAACGGCCAGTTGGCCATCGGCATGCCGCCGGGCTCCACCAGGGCCAGCAGACCCAACGGCGGCAGCGATGCGGCCATCGCCAGGGCGCTGACCCTGACAACGCCATAGCGTTCAAGATAGGGCCGGTAGAGCACCGAACATAGGGCGCAGACGAGGGTCGCAAAAGCCGCCAACGCGAGGCCGACGAGATCGCCGGCGGACAGGTTGCCGGCCAGCGCATCAAGCCCGAGCAGGCAAACGATGCCGATTAGGGTCAGCAGGATGGCCGCGACGGTGCCCGGACCCGGCACGGAACGACCAAGCAAGGTCGCGACCAGCAAAGTCATCAGCGGCAGCGTTGCGAAGACCAGGGCGACGCGCGCCGGACTGGTCAGCAGAACCGCATAGTTCAGGAACGCGATCAGCACCCCGAACTGGCCGATACCGAGCAGGGCGACGATCGCCAGATCGCGCGGCGGAAACCGCTGGCCCCTGGATGCCAGCACCAGCGGCATCATGCACAGGAGGGCAATGGCGTAGCGGAGAAACCCGAGGCGGCCCGAGCCGACATCGGCGACCACGGCACCGCTGGCCACCAGGGCGGCACCAACCTGAAAGCCGCAGAACATCGCGGCCATGAACGCCGATTTCACAGATCGCGTGTCCACACCTGCCCGACCATTTGCTTGCCGAAACTGAAATGCGGTTCTTCTTCTTCCAATTGAAAGCCGGTGGTTTCGTAGATCCGCCGCGCCGCCGTCAGCACATCATTGGTCCACAGGGTAATGCGGCGGTAGCCCTTCGCCCGGGCAAAGGCGATGCTTTCCTCGACCAGCCGCCGACCAAGACCGAGGCCGCGCGCCGACGGCTCCACATAGAGCAGCCGAAGCTTGGCGGTGGTTTCGTCCTGCCGCACCAGGAAGACCGAGCCGGCCACGTCGCCGCGCCGATCGGCGATCCAGCAGCGTTCCCACTGCGGATCGAATTCGCGGGCGAACTTGCCGACAATGTCGGCAACCAGCGCCTCGAAGGTCCAGTCCCAGCCATATTCACGGGCGTAGAGCACCGCCTGGCGGTGGGTGATCCAGCCAAGATCGCCTGGGACCGGATCGCGCAACACAAAGGCTCGGTCCTGACGATCCGGACCGATCAGCCGCAACACACGATTCATCGCCCCGACGAGCTGCCGCTGTTCGTGATCGGACAGACCCTTAAGCAACGCATGCACCTCCGCCGCGGAGGCCGCGTTGAGCTGGGCAAACAGCGCCTCGCCCGCTTCCGTCAAGGTCAGGAGCAGTCGCTTCGCATTGTCCGGCGCCGGCCTGCGGACAATCAATCCGTCCTTCTCGAGACCCGCAATCAAGCGGCTCAGATATCCGGGATCCAGCATCAGGTCGCGCCCCAACCCGGCGGCAGAGAGGGGCTCATTGCTTGGGGCGTTGGCGATTTCGTAGAGCACCCGCACCTGCGGCAGCGAATACCGCGAGGCGAGCAGACCTTCGTTCAAGGCACCGACCAGCCGGGTGTGAAAGCGATTGAAGCGGCGTACCGCCTCGACACGCTCTGGCGGGACGGTTGTTTCACATCGTTCCTGCTGCATCCGACAAGGAGGCAACATAACGTTGCTTTTGTCAACACATTGGATCAGCCGTAGCGTCTGGTTTCGTCCCTACGGTAGCCCCAGTAGGCGAGCATAGCGAAAACCAATGCATAGCCGAAAAGCCAGGCGAGGCTGGACAGCGGCAGAGCCCGTCCTTCAATGATCGCCCAGGCAATCTCGCCGGCATGGCGGGTTGGCGTCAGCAGCGAGATCTCGGCGACGCGCGATGGCAGGTTCTGCGGCGGGATCCACAAGCCGCCGACATAGGCGAGCGGCAGATACAGCAGATTGGCAACCGCAACGGCTGATTTGGCGTTTGTCCAGTAGCCCAGTGCGATGCCAAGCAGCGTGAACGGAATCGCTATGAACAGCGCGGCAACAAGCAGGCCAGCCAGCCGTGGCAACGAAGCGGTCGGGGACGACAGAAAGTGCGCCGCGACGATGACCAGCAGGGAAGCGGCCAGGGCGAAGGCGATCGCGGTCACGATCTGCGCCAGGATGCGCGGCCCGGCGGCGGACGGCAGGGTGCGTCGATAACGTTCCCAATGGCTTTCGCGTTCCTGCGCGATTGAAATGCCGAACTGGAAAAACGCGACGCCGACCACACCATAGACGACGAAGGAGGCCATAAGCCGGTTGGCGGCGCTGCCGCTGCCGCCGGAGCCGAACATGATGTAGAGCATGACGGGAAACAGCAGGGTCGGCACCCAGTAGGCCGGAAGCCGCAGATAGGACTTCAGGTGCAACGGGATGGAGACCTTGTACGGGGCCAGATTCAATCGAATTCTCCACCCTTTTGCGGTGCCAGATGCCCGATCGCTTCCTCCAGCGTGGCGCTTCTGATTTCGAGATCACGAAACGCGGCGCCGCTGGCGACCAGCTGACGCACCACGGCATCGGCATCCGGGGTGGTGATGCACACAACACCGTTTTCCACCGTTATCTGCGTGACCGGCGAAAGCTCAGGCGGTGCGTCGCCGACGAAGCGAATCTGCTTCTGCGCGACGCGGCGGCGAATGTCGTCCAATGTCCCTTCGAGGCGCACGCTGCCGCGATCGATCAGGCAGATTCGATCGGCAACCGATTCGATTTCTTCCAGCTGGTGGGTGGTGAGCAGCAGCGTGCCGCCGTCGTCGACGAAGCGCTTGGCGAAGGTCCAGAAAGCGCGCCGCGATTCGCCGTCCAGGCCGGTGGTCGGTTCATCGAGAAACACGATGCGGCCGCGCCCGGCAAAGGCCAGCGCCAGTGCCAGGCGGCGGCGTTCGCCGCCGGAGAAGCCCCCCGTCTGGCGTCCAGCCAAGGCATCAAGGCCGAAACCGTCGATCAGTTCGTCAAGCGGCGCCGGGTCGGGATAATGACTGCGCACCAGGCGCAACACCTCGGCCGCCGTCAGGAAGGGCGGAAAGTCCACATCCTGAGCAACATATCCGGTGACCCGGCGGGCAACATGGGTGTGCGGAGCGTGGCCCAGGATACGGACGGATCCGGCGGTCGGACGGATCAGTCCGAGCATCATGTTGATCGATGTGGATTTGCCGGCGCCGTTCGGTCCGAGAAGGCCGAGGGTCTCGCCCTGGCGGATCTGCAGATTGAGGTCCACCACAGCGTGCCGCGAGCCGTATTTCTTCTTGAGGCCCTCAGAAACGATGGCTGCTTCTGTCATGCGCACTCCCGCATCGACATCACGACCGCCCCTGGCTACTGGATACAGATCCAGGTTGACTGTGCAAAGCCCTAATCATCGATTTCGGGTTTCGCGTTGCTTGATCGTTCAGAATGTGAAACCACTGCAGCCTTGAGCGGTGGATGAGAGAACGGAGACCGATGACGGATATCGACTGTGTGGTCTGGGATTTCGATGGTGTGATCAATCGCAACATCGTCGACGGCCGTTTCCTGTGGACCGAGACCTTCGAGGAGGATCACGGCGTCTCCCTGGCCCATTTCAGGAGTTTCATTTTCAGCGAGGAATTCCAGCGGGTGTTGCGCGGCGAAAAGGATCTGCGGCAACACGTCGACGAGTGGATCGAGTCCACAGGTTACGAGGGCTCGGCGGAAGACATCCTGGAATACTGGTTCAAAAAGGATGCCAGGCCCGACGGCCATGTCGTGGAAATCATCGAAGAGCTCAAGCGCGACGGCAGACGCTGTGTCATCGCCACCAACAACGAGCCCTATCGAACCGCCTTTATTGAAAACGAAATGGGCTTCGGCAACATCGTCGACGCCGTCTACGCGTCAGGCCACATGGGGTTCCTCAAGCCTGAAGCGGCGTTTTTCGACACCGTGGCGCAATCGCTCGATGCCGATGGTAGCAGATTGCTGCTGATCGACGACAGCCCGCTGAACGTCGAGAGTGCCGAGGCGCTCGGCTGGAACGCCTATCGGTTCGAAAACCCCGACTATGACGGGCTGCGACGGCGCCTTGGCCTGGCATGAATCCGACCACCCTGATGTGCCGTAGGGAAGGATCCGCGACATGACGGCGTTGCTGCTGCGTCAGAACCGGAACTACCGACTGCTGTTCACCGGCAGTGCTTTCTCCAATCTCGGTGACGGTATTTCAGCACTGGCGTTTCCGTGGCTCGCAACCCTGATCACCCGAGATCCGTTGCTCATCGCACTGGTGGCCTTTGCCACGCGGCTGCCGTGGTTCCTGTTCGCCCTGCCGGCCGGCGTCGTCATCGATCGTGCCGACCGGCAGAAGGTCATGGTGCGCGCCGACCTTTTGCGGCTGCTTCTGAGTTTTGGTGTTGTCGCCCTGATTTTGGCCGCACCCGCTTTACCGCTCGACGATCAAGCCGGTGCGGCGTTGCCGCTGATTCTGGCACTGTCAACGATCGCATTTCTTCTCGGCGCAGCGGAAGTATTCCGTGACAATGCCGCCCAAACGGTGCTGCCGGTGCTGGTCGAAAGCCGCGATCTGGAAAAGGCCAACGGTCAAATCTGGAGCATCGAACAGGTGATGGGTTCATTCGTCGGCCCACCGCTCGCCGGGCTGCTGATCGCCGTCGCCGTGCCTCTGCCGTTCGGTTTCGACGCGATCATGTTCGGCCTGTCGGCCTGGTGCGTCTGGTGCATCGCCTTTCCGGCACGCAATGCCGTTCGGCTGCCGGACGGTTTCTGGCGCGAAATGAAAGCGGGTATCGCCTGGATTCTGTCGCATCGGCTGATCCTGCAGTTGGCGGTGATGCTTGGAATTCTGAACGCGCTCAACACCATGGCACTGACCGTTCTTGTGCTCTATTCGCAGGAGGTGCTGGGACTGACAGCTTTCGGCTACGGCATGCTGCTGACGGCAGGTGCTGCCGGTGGTGTGGTCGGTGGGCTTGTCTGTCCGGCGATCGCAGCGCGGATCGGCGCCGGGCGCAGCCTGTTCGTGGCGCTGGCGATCTTTCCGCTGCCTTTCGTTCTGATCTTCGTGACGGGCTCGGCGATCCTTGTCGGCATCGCCCTGTTCGTCGAGTTGGTCGCCGCCATGCTGTGGAACGTCGTCACGGTGTCCTATCGCCAACGCACTATTCCGCAGGATATTCTCGGCCGGGTGAACAGCATCTACCGGTTTTTCGGCTGGGGCATGATGCCGCTGGGCGCCTTGGCCGGCGGTTTGGTCGTCGCCTGGAGCGAGCCCGGCCTGGGTCGCGAGGCGGCACTGCGCCTGCCCTACCTGCTAGCAGCCATTGGTTTCGCGGCCATGTTCATCTACGGGATTCTCGCACTGCGGTTCACGCCGGCGAAAACAGACTGAACCATACTACAGAACAAGCACGACCTTGCAGGCTTCGCCGGCGTTGAGCACATCGAAGCCTCGTTGAAAGTCGTCGAAGGCAAAGTGATGGCTGATCACCGGAGTGATGTCGAGACCGCTTTCCAGCATCGCCAGGCCCTTGTGCCAGGTGTCGAACATCTCGCGACCGTAGACGCCCTTAAACTGCAGTCCCTTGAAGATCGCCTTGTTGAGATCGACGGTAACGGGACCGTGGTAGATGCCGAGCAGGCCGATATGGGCGCCGTTGTTGGCGGACCCGATCATGTCGTCGAGGGCGGCCGGAGCACCGGACATTTCGAGGCCGATGTCGAAGCCCTCCTTCATGCCAAGATCATCCATGACCGTCGACAGACTCTCCTGGCCGGCGACGACACTGCGCGAGGCGCCCATGCGGTCGGCCAGGGCCAGGCGTTTCTCGTTGATATCGGACACCACGACATGGCGCGCCCCGGCGTGGCGGCAGATGGCGGCAGCCATCAGGCCGATCGGACCGGCGCCGGTGATCAGCACGTCCTCACCGGCAAGATCGAAGCCGAGCGCCGTATGCACCGCGTTGCCAAAGGGATCGAGGATCGACGCCTCGTCGTCGGAGACCGCTTCGGGAATCGGATACACATTGTGTTCGGGAATCACCAGGTAATCGGCGAAGGCACCTGGCCGGTTGACGCCGATTCCTTTCGTGTTGATGCACAGATGCTCGCGGCCGGCGCGGCAATTGCGGCAGGTTCCGCAGACAATGTGCCCCTCGCCGGACACCCGCTGGCCGACCTCGAAGGTCGTCACGCCATCGCCGAGTTCGTCGATGATGCCGACGAACTCATGACCGATGGTCAGTGGCGTCGGCACGTTGGCAGCCGCCCAATCGTCCCAATTGTAGATGTGCAGATCGGTGCCGCAGATCGAGGCGCGGGTGACGCGGATGCGCACCTCCCCGGATCCGGGCCGCGGAGCCTCGACCTCTCGCAGGACCAGGCCAGGTTTCGGATGCTGTTTGACGAGTGCGCGCATGGGACGGCTCCTGCGTTCAGCCGATGATGCTGTGCTCACGCCCGGCGGTTGTGAACGCCTCGACCGCCCGGTCGATCTGCTCCGCCGTGTGGGCCGCCGACATCTGGGTGCGGATACGCGCCAGACCCTTGGGCACCACCGGATAGGAGAACGCCACGACATAGATGCCACGGGCCAGCAGTGAATCGGCAAGCCGGGCTGCTAAAGCCGCATCGCCGATCATCACCGGGATGATCGGATGATCGCCCTCGACGAGCGTGAAGCCGGCCTCGCTCATGCCTTTGCGGAACCGGGCCGCGTTGACGCGCAGCCGTTCGCGCAGGTCGTCAGCCCGCTCGGCGATATCGATCGCGGTCAGTGCCGCGGCGGCGATCGGCGGCGCCACCGCATTGGAGAACAGATAGGGACGCGCCCGCTGCCGCAACAGATCGACGATCGGTTTCGGACCTGCCACATAGCCGCCGGATCCGCCGCCCAGCGCCTTGCCGAAAGTGCCGGTGAGAATGTGCACCCGACCCTCGACTCCATGGAATTCCGGCGTACCTGCACCGCGGGCACCGATGAACCCGGTGGCATGGCAATCGTCGACCATGACCAGCGCGTCGTGCTTGTCCGCCAGATCGCAAATCGCCGGCAGATCGGCCATGATTCCATCCATGGAGAACACGCCGTCGGTAACGATCAGCCGGGCGCCGCAGTCGCGCGCCGCAACAAGCTGGCGCTCCAGATCCGCCATGTCGTTGTTGGCGTAGCGAAAGCGCTGCGCCTTGCACAGCCGCACGCCGTCGATGATCGAGGCATGGTTGAGGCTGTCGGAAATCACCGCATCCTCGGGTCCGAGCAGCGGTTCGAAGATTCCGCCATTGGCGTCGAAACAGGACGGAAAGACGATTGCATCCGCAACGCGCAGAAAGTCGGCAGTGCGCAGTTCGAGCTCTCGGTGCAGATCCTGGGTGCCGCAGATGAAGCGCACCGAGGCCATGCCGAAGCCATGGGTGTCGAGGGCCAGCTTGGCGGCGGCAATCAAGCGCGGATCGTCGGCCAATCCAAGATAGTTGTTGGCGCAGAAATTGAGCACGTCGCGGGTGTCGTGTGCGGTCGGATCGGAACCGACTAGCGTGCGGATTTGGGTTGATTGCGGCGAAACGATCAGCCGCTCGTCCTTGCGGGTCCCGGCGGCGTCTATGTCCGCCAGGGCCTGTTCGGCCTTTTGGATGAGAGATTTGGACATCACCTGTTTCCGAAATTTTGGATTAGTTCCTGGATATTGGAATTCATTGCAGGCTGTCAAGCGATGGCGCCGCTTGTCAAACCTTCGGTGCCGGATCGTGGATCCGCTGCGGCTGTGCCACCAGCAACAACGCATCCGTTTCTCCATCGTCGACATTGTCGATGCGGTGCGCCCGGTCGGCCCGGTAACGCAGCGTATCGCCGGCCTCGGCCCGAACCGTCCGATCGTCCACCGTCACCGAAAGGGTGCCGGTCAGGCAGGTCAGGTGTTCGTATGTCCCGGCGGCATGGGCCCCGGACGCCAGGCATCCGCCCGGCTGCATCTGAAGCCGGTACCATTCGACCGGAAGCACCGTACGCCGGGGGCTGAGCATGGAAAGCGTGCACTTTCCATCGGCACTGCGCCGTACCGGCGTGGAATAACCGTGCACATGCTCGATCGGATCGTCGCGCGGCTGCCCACCATCCAGCGAGGCAAGATCAAGTCCCAATGCCTGGGTTAGCGACCAAACGATAGAAAATGTCGGATTGACCGTGCCCCGCTCGATCGCCGAGAGCATCGACCGCGATACGCCACTGCGTTCGGCGACACCCTCCAGGGTCAGGCCGAGATTTTTGCGGGCCTGGCGGACAAGACGGCCGATATCGGGCGGTGAAACGGCATCCATGCACGCAGCTTCAGGGGACAGCGCGAAAATGTCAAATCCTGAACCGGCAATCCAATATCCTGGAATCCACTTTCCGATCGTTTCGATAGTTGCCGCCTATCGCAGTCATAGGGAAGATCGATTGGCGCGGTCATGTCGGCAGGCCTATGTTGGGATCGACGCAAGATACTATTGCAAATACAACATGAAATGAGGACACCATGTCTAAGAAGTTTCATATGGCCAGCTATGACGATGTCGATCAGGTCATCCGCACGCGTCGGCAGCGAAATGAGATCTTCCGGCAGGGTCTGAAGCGGGTGCGTGCCGAGTTGCGTCGCAGACCGTATGACGAACGGCTTCATCCGCAGATCCTTGGCGGCATTTCCATCAGCTAAGCCAGTCATCAAAAAGACCAGCTCGAATGGCACCCTCTTGTGGCGGCGGATTACACCAACCCCGCCAAGGAGAGGCCCCCAATGAATATCGATATTCAGCAGCCACAGCCCTTCGACCTGGTCGGCCAGACCATTTTGATCGCCGGCAACGCCGTCGGTTTCGAGGCCCATCTCACCGTTCGGATCAGCGACGGCCACGACGAGGTGGTCGGCGCCGCCACGGCCGGATCCACGGCGTTGCGCCAGTTCCAGGCCAGCGTCAGTATTCCGGACGACGTCGGGTTTACGCTTGACCGGCTCCTGCTCACCGTAACCGACGACAGCGCCGGTGGCGAGGGGCCGACCCCGACCGTTATCGTGCCGGTTCTATACGGGCCGATGATCATATCCGGCTACACCGGCTACCGTATTCATACGGTCGCGCCCGGCGATACACTGACATCGATCGCACAGCAGCACTACGGGAACTCCGATTGGCAGCCCATTCAGCAGGCCAATCAGCACATTGTCACCAATCCGAATCTGATCTTCCCCGGCCAGGTGTTACGGGTCCCGCGCAACGATTGACATGGATAACGCTGATGTGAGCCCGCATCGCGCCCGGCTCGCTTGTCCGATTGACGCCCCAGACGGCGCGTGTTACTTCAAACATGAATCGGAATTCATGTTTGTCATGACGACACCGACGGCACCCAAGACCAAACGCGGCAAGACTCGGCGCGAGCAGATTCTCAGAGCGGCCGAGCGGGTCATCGGCGAGCGTGGCTTCGTCGATGCGTCGATCTCGGAAATCACACGCGAGGCCGGGACCGCACAGGGTACCTTCTACATCTACTTCGCCAGCAAGGAGGAGGTGTTTCGCGAGCTGGTTGCCGAGATGGGGCTGATGACCCGCAAGGTGATCGCCGAAGCCATCGCGCCGGCGGCCAACCGGCTTGACGCCGAGCGCCTTGGCCTCAAGGCGTTCCTAAGCTTCGTCGCCGACCACCCGGAGCTCTACCGCATCGTGGAAGAAGCGCGCTTCGTCGATCCACCGGCCTATAAGGCGTACTTCACTTCCTTTGCTCACGCCTACAGGCGGCAGCTCAGCCGCGCCGCAGAGAAAGGCAACATCCGGCCGGGCAACGCGGAACTGCGCGCCTGGGCGCTGATGGGAATCGCCAAGACTCTGGGCGAGCGCTACGTGCTGTGGGGCGGCAGCGAGGATCTCGACCGGATTGCCGATGATGCGTTCGACCTGATCCGACACGGGCTGGAACCATGAGCGCCGGCACAGTTGGCTATCGCGAGACACTGCTCGCCTCGGGCGACCGCCATGCCGCATTGACGCTGGCCGCACCCACCCGCTGCAACAGTCTCGAACCAAGCATCCTTGAAGCTCTCGGCGCAGCGATCGACCGGGCCCGGACCGCAGGTGCGGTCTTCCTGACGATAGAGGCCGAGGGCCGGCATTTTTCCACCGGCGGCGATGTCGCCGCATTCGCGGCGGAGGTCGAAGCCGGCAACCTGACCGAATACAGCGATTGCGTCGTTGGGGCGCTGCAGGACATCATCCGTCGTCTGTTGACGATGCCCGCCATCGTGGTGACGGCCGCACAGGGCGCCATCACCGGTGGCTCGGCCGGCCTGGTTTTTGCTTCCGACATTGTCCTGCTGGCCGAGGATGCTTTCATCCAGCCCTATTTCACCCATGTCGGCTTTTCACCCGACGGCGGCTGGAGTGCCCTGCTGCCGGAACGCGTCGGTGCCGGCCGCGCCCTGCAAATCCAGCTGACCAACGAGCGGATTGCGGCAATCGATGCGCTGTCGCTCGGCCTTGCCCAGCGCGTCGTGCCCAGCGCCGATCTGCAAGGTTCCCTGCGGGCATTGATCGACGCTTTGTCCGACAACCATGTCGCCGGCAGCATGCTCGCCGCCAAGCGTCTTGTCTGGGATGACGCCCGCCTGGCCTCCGTCGAGGCGCGGCTGGGGGCAGAACTGGCATCTTTCAAACGACAGATCACGGCACCGGAAACCGCCCTCGGCATGAGCCGTTTTCTGCGGGATCTAAGGACCGGATAAGATGTTCGACAGCGTCCCCGACATGGCTGCCAAGCGCGCCGAGCTGTCACCGGATCGCATCGCCTTCATCGATCTGGAAGCCGATCGCAGCTGGACCTTCGCCGCCATTGACGATGCCGTCGGCCGGGTCGCGGCGGGTCTTAGTGCCCTCGGCATGCAGGCGGGCGATCGCCTCGCGGTGCTGACGCTCAACCGCGTCGAATTCTTCATCGCGCTGTTCGCCTGCCAACGGACCGGGATCATCATGGCACCGCTCAACTGGCGCCAGCCGGTGGCGGAACTCGTTCCGGTCCTGTCGAGCGTCGGCGCCTCGGCGGTGCTGTTTGACACACCAAACGCCGACAACGCGCTGGCGCTCGCCGAAACGTTGTCGCTGCGTTCCGTCTCCGTCGAACCTGGTGTTGGTGCGGACACCTGCTTCCAGGCGCTCATGGACACTCCGGCCGCGCCGGCGCGCACAGCAATCAACGCTGCGGATCCGTGGTATCTGCTGTTCACCTCCGGCACCACCGGGCTGCCTAAGGCGGTCATCCAGACACCACGTATGTGCTGGGCCAACACCCTTAACGTGGCGCAGGCGATTGATCTCACCGCTTCCGACAGCAGCGTCAACTTCCTGCCGCTGTTTCACACCGCCGGCATCAATCTCTACACACTGCCGCTGTTCCTCTACGGCGGCGTGTCGACGGTGCTGCGCAAATTCGAGGTGGACGACATCTTTTCGTTGGTCAAAAGCGGTTCGATCACCCAGTTTTTCGGTGTGCCGGCCATCTATCAGGCGCTCAGCTTGCATGCCGGCGTCGACGAGGTGGACTGGAGCCGGCTGCGTTGCGCCTGTGGAGGCGCACCGTTGCCGGAAGCGCAGATCCGTTTCTTTGCGGATCGCGGGCTCAACATCTGCAACGGCTTCGGCATGACCGAAACCGGACCAACGGCGTTTCTCAACGACGAGGCCGCAGCGCCGGTCAAGATCGGCTCAGTCGGCAAGGCGCAGATGCTCACCGAGGCACGCATCGACGGCGTGCTGGATGACGCGCCAGGCGAAGGCGAGTTGCTGTTGCGCGGGCCGGCGATCACATCCGGCTATTTCGACAATGAATCGGCAACACGCCAGGCTTTCGACAGCGAAGGCTGGCTGCGTACCGGCGATATCGCACGACGCGACGCGGACGGCTATCACTACATCGTCGACCGTATCAAGGACATGTACATCTCCGGCGGTGAAAACGTCTATCCGGCCGAGGTCGAGCGCGTGCTGCACGAGCATCCGGATATTCTCGAAGCCTCGGTTATCGGCATCGCGCACGACACCTGGGGCGAGGTCGGAGCCGCCTTTCTGATCGCCCGGCCGGGATGCGTTATCGAGATTGACACACTCGATGCCTGGTGCCGCGAACGGCTGGCCGCCTACAAGGTGCCGAAGCGCTTCCAGGTGGAAGCGGATTTTCCGCGCACCGCCGCCGGCAAGGTACGCAAACCGGTGTTGAAGGATCAACTGCGATGAGCAACGCGATCAGCCGCGAATGGGTGCCGACCCAGGCCGAATTCGACCTGTTCGCGGCGATCAGCGGCGACGACAATCCGATCCACGTCGACCCGCATTTCTCGGCGCGCACGCGCTTCGGGCGCACAGTCTCGCACGGCATGCTGATCTATTCGAAACTGTGGAGCCTTTTGCGGCAGCACTGGCCCGACGCCCGCCATAAATCGCAAACACTGATGTTCCCCAATCCGTGTTTCGTCGGCGACAAGGTTCGGTTGTCGGTGACGCCCGAGGGCCATGGGCGCTTCGCGGTCGAGGCGGTGCGGTTAACCGACGAGGCGGTGCTGCTCATCGGGGAAACGGAGACGCAATGATGAAGGTCGGAGATTTCGCCGAGGTGAGCCGCCGCTACTCGGAGCGGGATCTGCGCAAGATGTCGGAACTGGACGTTGCGACCGATGCAGCGGCCGTGCCGGAACCGCTGATCGCCGCTTTGTTCTCCTACCTGCTCGGGGTGCGCTTGCCAGGACCCGGCACCAACTATCTCAAGCAGGACCTGCTTTTTTTGGCCCCGGCACCGCTCGACCAGACCCTGACCGCGCGGGTGGAGATCACCCGACTGCGACCGGACAAGCACCTGGTCGACCTGTGGTCAACCTGTCGCGCGCAGGACGGCACCATCGTGTGCGAGGGGCGTAGCCTGGTGCTTGCGAAGGATGTCGGAGCTTAACCCGACAACCGGATGACCGCATGACCGCCGGAAACAGCCTTGGCTCCGTCAGATCCAAGCATGGGCCCTTCTCAGCACATCGCGCAGCCCGGTACAGGCTTCGTCGATGGTTGCTTCGTCCATGATGAACGGTGGGAGCATCAGGATCTTGCTTTCTGCCGGATGCACCCAAAGACCTTTGGCGAACATGCCGAGGAGCACCGACATCATGGCAGACGCATCGAGTGGTGTCCGATCTCGCTTGTCATGGACCAGGTCGATCGCAAACATCATCCCAATGCCGCGTACCTCGCTGACGATCGGCAATTCGGTCAGTTCCTGCAGGCGCCGCATAAAGTGGTCGCCACGATCAGCGGCCTGCTGGATCAACCGTCCGTCGGCGAGCAGATCCAAGACCGCCAGGCCGGCTGCGCAGGCTCCGGGATGGCCCGAATAGGTCGAGCCATGCTTGAATTGGTCTTCGTGGGAATCGCCCTGGAACGCGTTCCAGATCGCGTCGCTGGCAACCACCGCTCCCAGCGGAAAATAGCCGCCGCCCATTGCCTTGCCCAGGCACAGCACATCGGGCGTGACACCCCAGTGTTGTGCGGCAAACATGGTGCCCGTCCTGCCCAGCCCGGTGGTGACCTCGTCGAAGACCAGTTTCACGTCGTATTTGCGGCAGATCTCGACCACCCGATCGAAATAGGCCTGCGTCGGAATGATCACGCCGCCCATGCCCTGAACCGGCTCCAGCATGAACATGGCAACGGTTTCCGGACCTTCAGATAGAATCGCCTCCTCGAGCCGATCGGCACAGGACACCACATAGTCGGGTCCGGACACGCCCTCCGGCGCCTCCCGCGGGTCAGGCCGCGGGATATGCACGAAACCGTCAGGCATCGGCCCGAATCCACGCTGATCATCGCCAAATCCCGACGCAGCCAGCGCTCCATAGGACACGCCGTGATAGGCGTTGTGCAACGAAATCACCTTGTATTTGCCGGAGCCTTTTCTGAAATAGAATTGCCGCACGAGTTTGATCGCACTCTCGATGGCTTCCGATCCATTCGACGTCAAAAAAACATGGTTCAGATTGTCGGGCGCGATGTCGGCGATCCGGCCAGCAAACTCGATTGCGGCTGGGTGCGACGTACGAAACAATGACGCAGCACCCAGCTGACCGAGCTGACGATGAATGCGGTCGATGATTTCCGTGCATCCTAATCCGAAGGGGGCGTTCCAGAGGCAGCTCGTCAGATTCAGAAACCTCTTTCCGGACTGGCTGGTCAGATAGACGCCTTCGCCGCTTTCTATGATCAGAAGATTGAGTTCCAGAAACTGCTTCATCGGCGTGAACGGATGCCACAGTCGATAATCGCCACCCCCCTGAAAGCTTTCGGATTGCAGGACATCCTCATGCCCAAAAGATGCGTCCATAACCATGCCCCCTTATTGTTTTGCCAGTTGAGTCTGCGCCCTTCCAACCTGTCTCCACATTTCAGCGATCGAGCCGTAGCGATGACCCCGTCGGTAGAAACGTCGTATTCCGCCACGACTTGGCCAGGAATAATAGGTTCTTTTCGTCTCATCCTGCACGCGCCCAGGCAAGGGACCTTTGCGAAGCTCGCCGATACATTGCAGCAAAAGACCGGCCCCGCAGGCGCTGCACTTGTGCGACAGGGAAATCACCGACTCGCCGTTTTCGATGCGAACACTGTCCTGGAAAAGGATGTTGCCGGTGTCCAGAGTGCTGTCCACCCAATGAACCGTTGCGCCGGTGGTTTCATCACCGCTTGCCATCGCCCAGAAACATGGCATCAGGCCCCGGTTTCTCGGCAACAGGGCCGGGTGCATGTTGACGGTGCCGATCGATGGCATATCCAGGATCGGTTGGCGGATGATCTGGTTGAAGTAAATGGATACAATCAGATCCGGAGCCCAGGATTTCAACACGGTGAGCGATTCCTCGCTATGGGCATTCGCAGTGGGGACCAGGGGTATGCCGGCCTCCCGCGCAAGCGCTTTCAACGATCCGAATCCGGCAGGCTTTCGTCGCAGTCTCAGACTCTGAGCCGCAATTCGGGCCATCCATCGATGGATCTGCCAGCTGCCGCCATACTGCCATCCCATGAGCCGCCCGAGATGGATAAGCGCGTCGGTGTTGGTCTTGCCGGCAATCATCGGGGTCGAACAGAGAATGCCTTTGACGTCTGCACCCACCCGACTCAGGAGCTCATGCGTCACGACATTCGCCTCTGGCAGGTCGTATGTCAGTATGACGATGTTCATGCGGGCTCCCCAACCGTCATCATTGCCGAGCATCGATCGTCGACCAGACGGGATGGGCGCACGCTAGAAGCGGCGCAGACGTCAAGCCGTCATGTTGTTCTTCCTGTAGCGCAAAGAAGCGATCAGGGCCAATCCGACCAGCGCAATACCGATCAGACCGGCCCGTTAGTTGCCGTAGAGATAGGTCGGCAACCATGTGGCAATCGCCGGAAAAAGAAATACGATCGCCAGGCCGATGAGCTGGATGACCATGAACTGCATCATCCCGAGATAGATGTCCTTCAGGTCCCAGGCCGGCACCACGCCTTTCAGGAAATAGGCCGATAACGCAACGGGCGGACTGAGCCAGGCGGTTTGCAGGCAGACGGCCACCAGGATCGCAAACCACACGATGTCCACGTTGAGAGCCTGTAGAACTGGGTAGAGAATAGGGATGATGATAAGCACGATCGGCACCCATTCGAGCGGCCAGCCGAGAATGAAAATCAGGGCCAGGATCATGATGATGACCCAGGAGGCGGAAAGATCGAGACCGAGCAACAGATCGGTGATCATCTGGGGTGTGCCAAGCCGCGAGAAGACGGCGCCGAAGAAGTTCGATGCGGCGACCAGGAAGAGAACCAGCACGGATATCTCCAGCGTCTTGATCAGCGCCCTGTAGGTGGTTCGAAGCGTAAATTTCCGATAGCCGATGCACAGCAGGATGGCGCCGAACGCACCCATTCCCGCCCCTTCGGTCGGGGTCGCCCAGCCCAGCAGTATAGAGCCCATGGCAAAGGCGATGAGGATCGCCGGCGGCACAAGGCCCAGGAAGAACTCACGCCAGACATGGGCGCGGTCCTTCAGAATCAGCTCTTCCGGGAGCGCCGGCCCGAGCGCCGGATTGAGCCAGCACCGGCCCACCGAATAGATCAGATAGAGGACGGCCATCATGATGCCGGGCAGGATGGCAGCCGCGAACAGGTCGGTGACCGGCACTTCGAGAACCGGTCCCATCACCACCAGCATAATCGACGGCGGGATCAGAATGCCGAGCGTACCGCCCGCGGTGATGGTGCCAGCGGCCAGTTTCACGTCATAACCCGACCGATTCATGGTGGTGGCGGCCATGATGCCCAGAATGGTGACAGAGGCGCCGACGATACCGGTGGCCGCGCCGAAGATCACCGAGACGAACAATACGGCGACGAACAGTGCGCCGCGCATCCTGGCGAGCATCAACTGTACGGCGGAGAATAGCCGTTCCATCAGACCGGCCTGTTCCATCATGAAGCCCATGAAGACGAACAGCGGCACGGCCGCCAGCGTCTGCTCCATCATGGAGCCGTATATCTGCAGGTTCATCAGGAAGATGGTGAGCTTGATGCCGAACCCCCAGGCACCGAAAAACACGCCGAGGAAAATCAGCGTGAAGGAGATCGGAAAGCCGACAAAGATCGCGAACAGCATCGCGACGATCATCAGAACGCCGATGGTCTCCGACGAAAAGTTGGGCAGCAGATCGAAAAAAGCCTGAAAGAGATCAATCACCGGACCGGCCACCTTCCGCGGGTCGCGGCGTACCAGGATTTGAGAATTTCGGAGACGCCCTGGAGCAGCAGCAGCAACACGCCGACGGCAAGTGCCGTCTTGACCGGCCAGACCACAGGTGCCCAGGTGGAGTCGCCGGCCCGCTCGCCCTGCATGATGGACTTCAACGCGAACTCGTATCCCGCAAACAGCAGGAACAGCATCGAAGGCATGAACAGGACGATGTACAGCGTGAAGTCGATACGGCCCTGGGTTTTCTCCGACAGGCCGCGATAGAGAAAGTCGGCCCGAATGTGCAAGCCGCGCATCAGGCCGTAGGCAGCGCCCAGCATGAAGGAGACGCCGTAGAGCATACGCGAGATGTCGAAGGCCCAGAGGGTCGGCGCAATGAAGATCTTGCGGGCGATGACCTCGTAGACCATCGCGACCATAATCGGAATGACGAGCAGGCAGACGATTCTGCCGGTCCAGTCCGACACCGTATCGAGGGCATGAACGAGAACCCGGTGCAACGGATTCATGTCATCCGGCAGTCGCGTATCCGGACCGCCACGGCGCTCGGCGAGCAGCTCGTCACCGATTTCGTGCGCTTCCTTTTCCTGTTCGGACATGGGCTCCTCCCTCAAACACCCAGGCCATCCGGCACCCCCCCGCCGGTTGCCGCCCGCCAAAGCGGGCGGCAACGTGTCCGCCAAATCGACTACTGCTGTTTCAGCGAATCGGCATAGGCCTTGCCAAGGCTGGCATTGGACTGCTGCGCGCCGGCCCAGAAAGGTACCGCGACTTTGGCGAAGTCCTTCTGGCTTTGCCAGACCTCATTGAAGAACTCGTTTTCAGCCGCGTTTTTTTCCAGCGCAGCACGGGCAGCGTCCATGTATTCCTTGAAATAATCCTGCGGGGTGTCGTGCAGGATGACGCCATCCTCGTTCACCAGCTTGTCCAGCGCCTTGCCGTTCTCGTAGATACGATAGGACATGGCTTTGGAAAGCGACGCGTTGGCGGCCACTTCCAGGGCCTTCTTCTGGGTATCGGTGAGCGAATTGTAGACATCCTTATTGATGTACAGGTCGGCATTGACCACCACCTGGTGCAGGCCCTGCAGGTAGTAGTGCTTCAGCACCTTCTGAAATCCGAAAACGGAATCCGGCTTCGGGCAGCACCATTCGGCCGCATCGATCGTGCCTTTCTCTAACGCCGGCAGGATGTCACCACCGCCCATGGCGACGGAGGCCACGCCGATATCCTTGTAGGTCTGGCCCGGTATGCCCGGCGGTGTGCGGAACCGGTACTTGCGGAAATCGGCCATGGATTCGATCGGCTCCTTGAACCAGCCAAGCGCTTCGGGACCGACCGGCTGTAGCATGAAGCCCTTCACGTTGACGCCCATTTCGTCCCACAGCTGGTCGTAGAGCTCCTTGCCGCCGCCGTATTGGAACCACGACAGGAAGGCGATGTTGTCGATACCGACACCGGCGCCGGCCACCGGGGACCCGAACAGCATGGCGGCCGGATGCTTGCCCGACCAGTAGTGCGTCCAGGCGAAGCCGCCTTCGATGAGGCCGGCATCGACGGCATCGAGCGTCTCCTGGACGCCGACGACCGCACCGGCCGGAAGGATCTCGATAACGACTCCACCCTCGGTGAGGGCTTTCACGTCATCGGCAAAATCCTGAAGCATGACGATTTCGTCGGCGCTCGACGGAATCACCGACTGAACGCGAATCAAAGTTTCTGCTTGCGCACCTGCCGCTATCGCGGCAAGGCCGAATGCAACCGTCGCAACGCCGGTTGCCAGTCTGGTGAGAATGGTCATGGTCTCCTCCCTTTCAGCCTTCAGTGAACGATAACCGCTTGCCCGGCATATGAAGGCTGATGGCCAGGCAGTGGGATCCTAATGTCGATATGGCGGTCGACCGGTTCAGGCATGGGCATCCTCCAGAACCAGGTCCGACGCTTTTTCGCCGATCATGATCGCCGGCGCATTGGTGTTTCCCGACACGATCGTCGGCATGATCGAACAATCGGCGACGCGCAGACATTCGACTCCCTTGACCCGGAGACGCGGATCGACCACCGCACGCTCGTCGATGCCCATGCGGCAGGTTCCGGTCGGGTGATAGATGGTCGTCGCGGTGTTGCGCGCCCAGTCGAGCAGAGCTTCGTCATCGTCATCGGCAATCTGAACGCCGGGCTTGCATTCCTCGGTGATCAGTCCCGCGACGGCACTCTGCCGGCATATGGTGCGCGCCACACGAATACCCTGAACAATGGTCTGCTGGTCGGTCGGGGTCGACAGGTAGTTCGGATGAATAGCCGGGTGCTGCCCGGGATCAGCGGATTTGAGCCGGACTTCGCCGGTGCTCTCGGGCCGGAGCTGCAGGACGGATGCCGTGAAGGCGTCGAAACTGTCGACGCCGGCCGTCGGATCCTCGGCGCTGAACGGCTGGATGTGAAACTGGATGTCCGGTGTCTGGAGCTCCGGCCTGGTCTTGAGATAGGCGGTGCCCAGACTCGCCGCCATGGTCATCGGACCGGAGCGGCGCAACGCGTATTCGACGGCTATGCGCGCCATATTGAACACGCCGCGCGAGCGGGTGTTCACCGTCGGTGTGCTGACCCGGTAGACGGGGCGCGCCTGCAGGTGATCCTGCAGGTTTTTGCCGACAGCGTCATTGTGGTGGACCGTCGCGATGTCGAAGGGCTGCAGGTCCCGGGCCGGTCCGATACCGGAGAGCATCAGGATTTGCGGCGAACCGATCGCACCGGCGCACACAATGATTTCAGCGCGGGCACGCACGATGCTGCGGACGCCATTGCGCTGACCTTCGACGGCAACCGCGCGCTTGCCGTCGAAAACGATTCTGTTGGTGTGGAAGTGACTGATGATCTCCAGGTTCGGACGTTTGCGTATCGGCGTCAGATAGGCCCTGGCCGAGGAGCATCGCCGGCCGTTCCTGGAGGTGAGCTGAAAATAGCCGACACCCTCCTGATCGGCACCGTTGTAGTCTGGATTATAGGGGTAGCCGGCCTGCTGGGCCGCCTCGACCCAGGCATCGACGATCGGCCAACTCCTGTGCGAGTTGACAACGGACAAGGGGCCCTCGCCTCCCCTCATTTCGTTCTCACCGCCCTCCCAGCCTTCGGCCCGCTTGAACAGGGGCAGCACGTCCTCCCACGCCCAGCCGACATTTCCCTGTTGGCGCCAATTGTCATAATCCTGCGGTTGGCCGCGCACATAAAGTAGGCCGTTGATGGAGCTCGAACCACCCCATGTCTTGCCGCGCGGCCAGTTGATCGACCTGCTGTTCAGTCCCGGATCCGGTTCCGTGCGATACATCCAGTTCAGGGAAGGTTCCTTGATCGTCCTGAAATAGCCCACTGGAATGTGAATCCAGGGCGAAAGATCCCGGCCGCCGGCCTCGAGCACGGCGACCGAATGGCCCGGATTTGCAGACAGCCTGTTGGCCATCACGCATCCCGCCGACCCTGCCCCAACGATGATGTAGTCGAATTCCAAACGGTCGCCTATCTCAAAAATTGAGACTTTTTTTCTTGATAATTAGCAGAATATGGTGCCAAGTGTCGGTTGGCAAATGGATTTTCAAAGCGGGTCGAGGATTGTCTGATAATTCGAAGCGGAGTCGCGGGCTCTGGCGGGGTCGACATCATGCATGAGACAGCACACCTCCAATCCGACGGGACGGGCAGGATCGCCACCAATATGAGGATGCTGCTCATTCTGGAAATTCTCGGCCGCTCGGATCGGGCGCTTTCGCCGACGGAAATCAACCGGGAACTCGGTTTGCCGAAACAGAGCATTCATCGCCTGTGCGCAACGCTGGCGAGGGAACGTTTCCTCGTCTACGACACGGACGGAAAGCGGCTGCGTCCGGCGCGACGCCTGCGTCAGATGGCCGCCCGATTGTTGTATGCCTCAAGTCTGAGCATCGCCCGTCACCAGATCCTTGAGGAGGTTGCCGCCACGGTCGGCGAGACCGTCAATTTCGTCGTGCCTGAAGAAGAGGGCATGAAGTATCTGGACCGCGTGGAGACCGATTGGCCGTTCCGCGTCCAGCTGCCCATCGGAACCCATGTTCCGTTCCATTGTACGGCCAGCGGCAAGACGTTCCTGGCCAGCCTGCCAGCCGCGAAGCGCAACACGCTTGTCAATTCCATCCGCCTGGAGCGACACACCGACAAGACGATCACCGATCGGCAACGGTTATCGAGGGAATTGCGGCAGATCGCCCGCGACGGGCATGCGCTCGACCGGGAAGAGTTCATGGAGGGCATGGTTGCGATCGCCGTGCCGGTGAACGATCCGGACGGGCGCTACCTCGCCTCCCTGGCTTTTCATGGGCCGACCATGCGTCTGGAAGAAAAAACGCTGCTCAGTCAACGGCGCTACCTTGCCGGTGCCGCCCAACGTCTGGCGCGAACGCTGGTGGAGGACTGAAACGGGATCGAGCCACCGACGTCAAGAACTGTTCATCAGCCGGCGGCGGCGTTCCTGGAATTTCAGATGCGAGGCATCGGTGCCGTCATGGAAGGAACCAAACCACTTGTCCCACGGCATTTCGAGATTGCCGTAGTTGCAGTCGAAATAGCGGTGATGCATTTGGTGATGGAACGTACCCAGCGCCAGGCGTTTTTTATCCCTGACCAACAGGTTTTCAAAACCGGTGTGTGAGGTTGCGGCGGTAAGAGCCTGATGCTGCATGTGAAACAGGATATGGATGGGATGCGCGGCCACGATCCAATGGATCAGCACAGATGAAAAGAAAATCAGGTGCTCGACCGGATGCATCGACAGACCGGACCACGGTCCGACATTCGTGTTGCGGTGGTGCAGCGCGTGAAACCGCCGATAGAGCGGCGGCCAGTGGATGAGGCGGTGGATCCAGTAGAAGTGAAAGGAAATCCACACCGGGGTCAGCAGAAACAGCGCCAGGAACCAAACCGGATTGTCGCTCCAGGCCAACAGCGGCGCATAGCCGTTGGCCATGGCCCAGAACATCAGGACTTCGTATCCGGTCCAGACGGCAACGCCACTGCCCAGTGACCAGAACATGTTGTCCAGCACCTGGTTCTTGAAGGTAAACGCGCGGCTGTCCCGCGCCAGATCGCGCCGGTCGTATTTCAGCCGTTGTCCCTGCTGCTTCCAGGTATGGAAATACAGATGCAGGCCGCCGGCGACGGCCAGCAACAGCACAGCATTGCGAATGTAGATCTCGGCGATCCAGCCGACGGCCAGCGTTCGTGCCTCTTCCAGCGACGGTTGAAACCAGCGCCATGAGACATAAGCAACGACGATGAGGATCGAATTCTCGGCGATGTTGAACCACCGGTCGGCAATCCAGCGGACCATCGTGGCGGGCCGCACAGGCCAGGAGAAGAAGGGGGATACCTGGATGGGCACCGAAGGACGGTGATTCCACTGTCGTGCAAAGGCACTTTCATTTGAGCCGGTAGGATTGTCGCTCATGTCGCGCACGCCCGGATATACATAATGTCAGCTGTTTCAGTCCGCAAACTCTCGCATGGATCAAAAGATTTGAAAAACAGATCTTAGTGAGAGATAACCTCGAAAAATCTGGTCTTTCACGGAGCATCCCAATGCCGGTTTCGATCAAGGCATTGCAGTATTTCCTGCTGGCAGCGGAACAGCGTTCGATCGCCAAAGCCGCCGAACGCCTGAATGTGGTTCCATCCGCGGTATCAAGCGCCATTGAACTTGTCGAAGAGGCGTTCGGCATGCAGTTGGTGCAGCGCTATCCAGCCAAGGGGATCAGCCCAACTGCCGCCGGCATTGCGATGATGCGCAAGATCCGCCGTTTGATCGAGGAATACGACACGCTCCTGCTTGAAGGCGCGGAACTGCGGACGGCGCTGTCAGGCAGTGTCTCGATCGGCTACTATGCACCGGTGGCGCCCGCATTCATGCCGTCGATTGTGGAACCACTTCTCCGTCAGCATCCTGATGTGACGCTGAGGCTGGTGGAAACCGACAACGAAGCGGTCCAGGCCGGCCTGCTCGACGGTGCTTTCGATCTCATCCTTTTCGTGGCCGAAAACGTCCGCACCGGAATCGTTTGCCGGACGCTGATCGAAGCCCCTCCCTATGTGCTTGTGCCTGTTGGCCATGCTTTCAGCGGACGTCCCTTCGTGACCGCAGCCGATCTGCGCGGCGAGCCCCTGGTGCTGCTCGATCTGCCCATGACCAGCCAATACTACCGAAGCCTGGTCAGCGAGTCCGGACAGGCCGCCCATGTGGTGGCGACCGCCACGACGCATGAAATGGTGCGCAGCCTCGTCGGTGCCGGCGTCGGCTGTTCTATCCTCAATATGCTTCCGTCTACCGAGATCACCTATGGCGGCGACCGGGTGACTGCCGTGCCGCTTCAAACCGCATCGAGCCCGCTTCAACTGGTTCTTGGTCAGCTCGGGGGCAAGCCCCGCCGACTGGTCAAGGCCCTTGCGGATGCCATAGAGGACACCTTCGCAGGTGGCGACGCGAACACTCTGATCGTGTCGGGCCACAACGCTTGACGGCGTGAACCAACGCACCCGAGCAACCGGTCATGTCGAACTGGCGAAATCCGAGACTGTCCGGGCAAATGCATCCGGTTCTTCCAGATGCGGGGAATGTCCGGACGCGCTGAATTCGTGACGCTTTGCGTTCGGTGCGTTGTCCGTCAGCCAACGGGCGGTGGCGGGCGCATAGACACGGCTGACGCGGCCGTGCGTGACCAGCAACGGTACCGGCAACCGTGCAACGTTGTCCCGCAGATCGGCCGCCAGCAGCGATTCCCACATGGCAACCATGGCCGCCGGGCGGTTGGAGGCAATCCGGTCGACCGCGCGATCGAACGGCAGGTCGGCGGGACCACATCGATTGGCGAACATGCCTGCTGCAAGGGCTGGAATGCAGGCGGTCCAATGGTTGCGGAACCGCGACGTCGTGGCCAGGCAGGCGTCGGTGTCGAGCCCGCACAAACCGAAGTCCCAGCCGGGGTCGTTGACGGGCTTGGGGCTCATATCGACCGAAATCATGGCGGTGACACGGCTGCCGGTTGTCTCAGCAAGGTGGCACCAGGCAACGAGCGCGCCGAGTGACCAGCCGACCAGGACGACGTCGTTCAGATCTTCGGCATCAAGCAGAGCCCGCAGTTCATCCGCCGCGCCCGCGACGCTGGGGCGATCGTTGCCGTTGCTGCCATGGCCCGGCAGGTCGGGCGCCAGACAGTGAAACTCGGCGGCAAGTCGGGCGAACTGGTTGGTGAAGATCGAACCGTCCATGGTCCAGCCGTGCAGGAAGACGAGCGGCCGCCCTGCCCCGGCCTCGTGAAACGGCGGCACGATGGCCATTCAGGATGTACCGCGCAGCCGGCCGACGATGCCGGACGGGAAGAAATAGACGCTGAGGACAAACAGGACGCCCAGCCACAGCAGCCAACGGTCCGGATTGAGCAGTTCCGGCAGCAGCGGCACGGCCGACACGGCTTCCGAGGCGACACCCATCAGGTTCTGCAGGTAGTTTTGCGCGACGACGAACACGGTTGCACCGATGACCGCGCCATACATGGTGCCCATGCCGCCGATGACCACCATCAACAGGATATCGATCATGATCTCGAAGCTGAGTGTCGTGTCGGGGCCGACATAGCGCAACCAGATGGCAAAAAGGGAGCCCGCCAGGGCCGCGACGGCGGCCGAAATACAGGTGGCCGCGGTGCGGTAGACCACGACGCGATAGCCAATGGCCTCGGCGCGAAAATCGTTCTCGCGGATCGCCTGCAGCACCCTGCCGAAGGGCGAATTGACAATGCGCAGCAGGATCAGGAACAGGACCAGCGAGCCGAAGAAGATCAGATAATAGTTGAGCAGCTTGCCGTTGAGCCGCGCGCCGAACAGCTCACCGTCGGCGAATTTGAAGGCCGGCGTCAGCTCCCGCGGGATCCGGTAATTGAGACCGTCCTCGCCGCCGGTCAGGCCCGACAGCTGGCTGACCAGCACCGCCACGGCCGAGGCCACCGCAAGCGTGATCATGGCAAAGAAGATGGCTCGCACCCGCAGGCTGAACAGGCCGATGATCAAGGCCAAAACGGCAGCTACGACCGCACCCGAAAGCGTGCCGACGATCAACGCGTCGAAACCGCGCCCCATATGGGTCGAGGCAAGTGCCACGCCATAGGCACCGATGCCGAAGAACATGGTGTGGGCGAAGCTGACGATGCCGCCATAGCCGAGCATCAGGTCGTAGCTGGCGACCAACGCCACGAAGATGCAGATACGCGCCGCCGTCTCCATGGAACGGGTGCCGGGAAACAGGAACGGTGCGAAGGCCAGCCCGATCAGGATCGCCAGCAGGATGACGGTGAGGGTGCGGCTGCGCGGACGGTCGCCCGATATCAGTCTTACCAGCATGTCACTTGGCCTTGACGACGGGCATCATGCCCTGCGGGCGCCACATGAGGATGGCGACCATCAGCCCGATATTGGAGATCAGCGCCAACTTCGGCTCCAGGAAGGCAATGTAGTTCTGCATCAGCCCGACGAGCAGCGCGCCGATAAAGCAGCCCTCGACGGAGCCGAGGCCGCCGATGATGACGACGATGAACACCAGGATCATGATTTCCTGGCCCATATGGGCGGTCACCACCTCCTGGTAGAGCCCCCACATGACGCCACCGAGTCCGGCGAGCGCCGAGCCGGCGACGAAGACGCCGACGAACACCAGGCGCAGCCGGTAGCCCATCGCCTCGACCATTTCGCCGTTCTCGACGCCGGCGCGAACGATGAGCCCGATCTTGGTGTTGCGCAGGACCCAGCGCATGGCGATCACCAGCACCAGACCGACGGCAACCGCAAGCAGTCGGTATTTTTCGATGGCCGCCCCGGCGAAGGTGAAAACGCCTTTCAGCGTTTCGGGACGCGTCAGAAAGATCTCATCGGGTCCCCAGACGACATAGATCAGCTGTTCGACGACAATCAGCCCGCCCATGGTCACCAGGATCTGCTTCAGGTGGGCGCCGTAAACCGGCATGACGATGACCTTCTCGAAGAACCAGCCGAGCACCGCCGTGGCAGCCATGGCGCCGGTCACGGCCACCAGAACCGCAACCAGGTTGAGCAGCACCGATGGCTGCTCGGTCATCGAGCCGAGCCCGAACAGGATGGTGATGCCGACGAAAGCGCCAACGGAAATGAACGCGCCGTGGCCGAAATTGATGACGTCCATCAGGCCGAACACCAGCGTCAGCCCGGAGGCCATGATGAAGATCATCATGCCCATGGCGAGGCCGGACACCGTGAGCGTCAGCCAGGACGAGGTGTTCTCGATGGCCAGAAAACCGAGAACGACGAGCACCGGCACCAGAATGAACGGGGCGTGCGGCGCCAGCCGCTCGGCGAGCGACGTCTGCGCCATTGTCGGGGCGTGTTCGGGTGCGACACTCATGCTGCCTCCATGCTCAGCCCCATCAGGCGCTCCTGAAGGGCCGTATCCTCGGCGAGTTCCGCCATCGCGCCGGTCCAGACGATGCGACCGTCATCCATGACGGCACAGCTGTCGCCGAGCGCCTTGGCCACCGAAAAGTTCTGTTCAACCAGCAGGATCGAGGCGCCCTGCGCCTTGAGATCGCGCAGTGCGCGCATCAGGGTACCGATGATCGCCGGGGCAAGGCCCTTGGTCGGCTCGTCGATCAGGTATAGCCGTCGTTCCTCGGCCATGGCGCGGGCGATCGACAGCATCTGCTTCTGGCCGCCGGAGAGGTTGCCGGCGGGGTTTTTCCAGAAAGTGCGCAACGGCGGGAAGGCCGTGAAGATCCAGTCGAGACGATCCTGCGGAATCGGTCCGCTGGCCGCCGCCAGATGCATGTTCTCCTCGACCGTCAGGTCGGAAAACACGCCCATATCTTCCGGTACGAAGCCAATGCCCTGGCGGGCGATGGCCGGCGTCGGCATCGCCGTGATGTCGGTACCGGCGAAGGCGATGGATCCTTGGTTGGCGCGCCACAGCCCCATGATGGTGCGCAGCGTCGTCGTCTTGCCGACACCGTTGCGGCCGAGCAGCATGGTGACGCCGCCGGCTGGAACGCTGAGGTCGACACCCTGCAGGATGTGATACTGGGCGATGTTGGCGTGCACGCCGTCGAGTTTGAGGATCGGGTCAGGCATCGGCCAACTCCCGGCCCATATAGGCTTCCTGAACGACGTCCGAGGCGATCACTTCAGCTGGAGGCCCGTCGGCGGCGAGCGCTCCGTTGTGCAGGACGATAATCCGGTCGGCCAGCGTGCGGATCACATCCATCTTGTGCTCCACGAGCAGGATGGTGCGGCTCTTGTCCTGCTTCAGTTCGTCGATCAGGTCGAGCACGATGGGCGCTTCGTCCACCGACATACCGGCCGTCGGTTCATCGAACATGTAGACGATCGGATCAAGGGCGATGAGCAGCGCCACTTCGAGCTTGCGCTGGTCGCCGTGCGACAGGGCGGTCACTTTCTGCTCGGCCATCGCCGACAACCGCACACGCTCGAGGATCGCCATCGCGGCATCGGTGAGCTCGCGATGGCCGGCCGCCATGGACCACAGGTTGAGACCCAGCTTGCGCTTGGCCTGGACCACCAGGCGGACATTTTCGAGCACGCTCAGATTGGGAAACAGATTGGTCAGCTGGAAGGCCCGGCCGATACCGCGATCGGTACGCTCCGATACCGACAGGCGGGTGATGTCGTGACCGCGCAGCACGACGGTGCCCTCGGTCACCGGTATCTGGCCGGAGATCAGATTGAAGTAGGTGGTCTTGCCGGCGCCGTTGGGACCGACGATGGCGGTTGTTTCGCCGGTGGCGAAAGCGCAGCTGACGTGATCGACCGCCACGTGGCCGCCGAAGCGCACCGTCAGGTCGCTGGTCTGAAGCACGATATCGGTCATGGATCCTGTGCCCGGCGGCTCGGGTGATCGGGGCGGCCGACGCCGCCCCGAGAACGGTCAGTTGTTGCGGACCGGCACCGGCATATCGTCGATGGTCAGTTCGCGCACCAGTTCCGGAATGCCCCATTCGATTTCCGGATCGACCTTGATCCTGAAATGGTACATGGATTGCATCGCCTGATGATCGTCGGGCCGGAACATCATCTTGCCTTTCGGCGTCTCCCATTCCATCCCCTTCATGGCGGCAATCAGGTCCTCCGTATCGGTCGAGCCGGCCTTCTTGATCGCCTCGACGATAGCGATGCCCGCCGTCACGCCGCCGGCGGTGAAGAAATCGGGTGGCGAGCCGTGGCGCTCCTGGTGCTCCTTAACCAGCCAGTCGTTCACCGGGTTCTTCGGGATGTCGTAATAGTAGTAGGTGGCGCCTTCCATGCCCGGCAGTTCCTTGTAAGCCTTCAGCGCCGCCAGGATGTTGCCGCCGGTGGCGATTTCAATGCCGTAGCGCGACGGATCCATGGCGTTGATCTTGCCCATCGGATTGCCGCCACCGGCCCAGATGATAAACAGCTTCTTGGTGCCGTCGAGATCCTTCATGGCGTTGAAGATACGCTCGGCAGCCGCCGTGAAATCGGTGGTGTCCGTCGGCACATATTCCTCATGGGCGATCGTCGCCCCGGTATCGCCAAGCGCTTCCTTGAACGCCGAAACACCGTCCCTGCCGAAGGCATAGTCCTGCGCCAGCGTTGCGATATGCACATTGTCGCCGCCCAGCGCCACGGCATTGGCAATGGCGTCTTGGCTCGAGTTGCGGCTGGTGCGGAAGATGTAACGGTTCCAGTTTTTGCCGGTGATGGAATCGGCAACCGCCGGCTCGACGATGAGAATCTTCTCATACTCCTCGGCAACCGGCAGCATGGCGAGCGCCACACCGGAACTGACCGGCCCGACCGCCAGGTCGACCTCGTCATCGCCATAGGCCTCTGCGAGCAGCGCCTTGCCGATGTCGGGCTTCAGCTGGGTGTCCTTTTCGATGACGACGATCTTCTCGCCATCGATCTCCATGGTGCCGCCGGTAGCGTATTCGAGGCCCATCAGCAACCCGACATGGGATTGCTTGGCATAGGCCTCGAACGGCCCGGTCTTGCCGTAAACATGGGCAATCTTGATGTCGGCAAAAGCGGCGCTGCCGAACAGCAGCGACGCGGCAATTCCTGCAACGAGCGTGCGTTTCACGTCTACCTCCCTAATGTGACCGATCGGTCAACGATATGAAACATGAATCATCATTCATGTTTAGATCAAATCCATGCGTTGGTCAACTGCTTCTCGCGATGCAGCATGGTGTTGGCTTTCTGTTCACATGGCCGATCGTCCAGGCGCCACCGAGAAAACCACCCATATGCGGGTTCCGCATGGGCACCCGGGGTCGGCAACTCGATACGTGTTCCGACCCTGAGACTAGGATTTGGATGGGCTCTTGTCGCTTTGTTTGCCATGCACACGGCGGATCCGGCGCACCAGCATCCAGATGACCAGCACGACGACGGGAACCGACACGCCGGTCATCAGCGTGTCGCTCACCGGCAGGCCGCTGTCCTTCATCGCTTTGAAAAGGTAACCGAGAAGACCGACGACATAATACGAAACGGCCGCGACCGACAGCCCCTCTACGGTCTGCTGCAGGCGCAATTGCAGCTTGGCACGGCGGTCCATCGAGGCCAGCAATTCGCTGTTCTGGCGCTCCAGCTGCAGGTCCACCCAGCTGCGCAGCAGGGCGGCCGCACTGGCCAGCTTGCCTGACAGGTTGGCCTGCCGCTCCTGGATCGAGCGGCAGGTGCGCATGGCCGGCGCCAGGCGCCGCTGCAGAAAAGCACCCCACGTCTCGTAGCCCGCGACCGCCACCTCGCCGAGCGAGGCGATACGTTCCTGAACGATGTCGTCATAGGCGCGGCTGGCGCCGAAACGGTAGAGGCTGGCGGCCGTCTCGGCCTCGAGTTCGGCCGCCAGCGCGGAGATCTCGCCCAGAGTCTCGTCGCTGCCGGTCCGAACGTCTCGGCGCATGCGCTGCGTGATCTGCGCCAGTTCGTCCTCGATGCGGCGGATCTGCGGTGACAGCGACTGCGCCAGCGGCAGGCCGAGCATGGCGAGCGTGCGATAGGTCTCGATTTCGATCAGCCGCTGCGCCAGGGCACCGACGCGCACCGGCGCCAGCCCCTTGTCGAGCACCAGGATGCGGGTCAGGCCATCCTTGTCCTGACGAAAGTCGCTTATCGCCGCTGCCGCACCGTTCTCGACCGTGGAAAAACACAGGCTTGCCGCATCGAAGCTGTCGACGGCCTTTTCCGCCTCTTGTGTCCATTCGCGCACTTCCAGCCGCACGCCGGCGATCAGGCTGCCCGGCGGATTGAAGCCGTCGCCGAACGCATGGCCGTTGATCTCCCCGCCGAAGTGCTTGGGGACCGGCCCTTCGTAGAAATAGGTCGAGAATTCGGTGTGCCGCTCCCAGCGCAACGACCCGCGCCCCCAGGCCATCACATAATGGCGGGCATCGGCCTGCGGCGCCGCGAGGCCGCGCGAGCGCGCCAGTTCCGCCAGAACCGCTTGGTCGACGGAACTGCCGCCGTCGGTCATGAACGCCAGTTGCAAAATGATGCGTGGTGAGGTGATCAGCGGATAGGGGCGCGCATGCACTTCGCCCAACGCCAGCGCGCGGTCGACCGCCACCGGAAATCCAAAACTGCCACTGACCATTCCTGTCCCCGCCCTGTCCGCGGCTTTATGCTACGCCGCCAGGTGTTGCATTGCAAAATCGCATATCGCCGGCACCGAATACAGCCCTGTCGATGCGCGACGCACCGACGCATCCGTGTGGCCCTTGCATCCGACAATGCTGTTGACCGCCAGCGATGCGGATTGATAGGCAGAGGCGTTTCAGCTTGGAGCGGGCATGCAGGATATCGTCGTCATCGAACACGAAACGCCGGCCGACACGGACAACGGAATCCGGCACTTGGAACAGCGTGGATCCACGGTGCGGATCTGCCGACCGTACCGCGGTGAGAGGCCACCCGCTATCGACGAGACGGTTGCCGGCGTGATCGTCACCGGCGGGCCGCAGTTCGTTTCCGATCTCGATCGCTTTCCCTATCTGCGCGACGAAATGGACTTTATCGATGCGGCCATGAAAGCCGATGTCCCGGTTCTTGGCATCTGTCTCGGCGGTCAACTCGTCGCCGCGCAGCTTGGCGGCAGCGTCGACTATCACCCGGAGGGCAAGGTTGCGCTCGGATACTATGCGCTGGATCTCAGCGACGCGGGGCGTGCCTGGTTCCCGGACGATCTGCGGGTGCTCGCCGGCAACGCCCAGGGCTTCACCTGCCCTACCGGAGCGACGCTGCTTGCCGGCGGGGAGGTGTTCCCCAACCAGGCTTTCGGATATGGCAGCAGGACCATCGCGCTGCAATTTCACCCGGAGGCGACCCGCGGCATCGTCGATTTCTGGAAACGAACCCTCGGCGGCAACGCCGGAAAGCCTGGCACCCAGTCTCTGGCCGAGCTGGATGCCGGCTTCGAGGCGCACAACGAGCGCTTGACAGGATGGTACCGGTCGTTTCTTGATCGGTTTTTTCCGATGCCATAGGAGCGAGCCATGCCCGTTTCGCCCGAAATCCTACTGACCTTCGCCATCGCCAGCACCGTGCTGCTGATCATTCCCGGCCCGACCATCATCATGGTGATCACCCAGTCACTGGCGCACGGGCGACGCATAGCCCTTGCCAGCGTGCTCGGTGTCGGTCTCGGTGACCTCGTCGCCGCCTCGTTGTCGATCATCGGAGTGGGAACGATCCTGGCCGCTTCGGCGACCGTTTTCACCGTCGTCAAATGGGCTGGAGCCGCCTATCTGGTCTATATCGGAATCCGCATGTGGATCGATCCGGTCACGGTGCCGTCGATCGACATGCATGTCCCGGAACGCAGCCGCGGTACCGTGTTCCGCGACGCCTTCCTGGTGACACTGCTCAATCCGAAGGGCATCATCTTTTTCATGGCGTTTGTGCCGCAGTTCATTTCCGCCAAGGCGGCGTTTGCGCCGCAAGCGTCGGTCTTCGTCGCCGTGTTCGTGCTGCTCGGGATCCTCAACGCCTGGGCCTATGCGATGCTGGCCAGCGGCGCGCGTAACTTCATCCGTCGACCCTCGGTGCTGCGCGCCGCAACGCGAACCGGCGCGGTATTCTTGATCGGTGCCGGCGTGGCCTCCGCGGTAACGCGCCGCGGCACCTGAACACGCGATGCCGCTGCAGAACCGGGTGACGCCGCGCGGCGTCATCGAACGCAATCCGGCGCGCGGTTCCCTGATGGGCAATCGCGGCGGCCGCATCCATGACGGTGCCACCCGGACCCTGACGCGCCGCCGCTGGGCCAGCAAGCACTGGATTATCTGCGTCACGGCGTTCAAGGACCGCTGGCGGCCGGTTATGGGACCGTCCAGCTATACGGAGCTGTTTTTCCTCGACGAGGTGACGGCGCTCGCCGCCGGGCATCGGCCCTGTTACGAATGCCAACGCTGGCGCGCCCTGCAATTCGCAGCGGCTTTCGGCACCGCGATAGGTCGCGACCGGGTTTACGCCGGCGACATGGATACCAGGCTCCACGCGGAAAGACTGGCGAGCGGCGGTGAGCCCGTGTGGCTGTCAGCCGAACAGGTGGCAGCGCTGCCCGACGGCGTAATGGTCGCCAACGGTCAATCCTGCCTGGCGGTTCGCAACGGCGCGCTTCTGCGATGGAGCCATGACGGGTATTCGGCCGGTCAAATCGCCGAAGCCAAAATGCAGTTGCTGACACCACCCGCTACCGTTGCGGCGATCCGCGCCGGTTTTGCGCCGCGCTTCCACCCGACAGCCGTCGCTTGAGTTTTCGATCCGCGTCAGGCACAGAATCACCCATGCGCGCCAATTTCCGAATGCAACGGCTGTTTGTCGAAGCCCCGCTCGAAGCCGGCGCCACGCTGATGGCGGATCGCGACCAGTTCCACTATCTCGCCAATGTGCTGCGCCTGGGCGACGGCGATACGGTTCTGTTGTTCAACGGCCGTGATGGTGAGTGGTCGACGCGGCTTGCCTTCGAGAGCCGAAAGAAAATGTTGCTTCAGCCGCAGCAGCAGGTTCGGCCGCAGCCACCGGCGTCCGATCTGCATTATCTGTTCGCACCGCTCAAGCAGGCGCGATTGGACTATCTCGTCCAGAAAGCCGTGGAGATGGGCGCCGGCGTTATCCAACCGGTATTCACGCACCACACCCAGAACACCCGGATCAGTGCCCACCGGCTGAAGCGCAACGCCATCGAGGCCGCCGAGCAGTGCGGTGTCCTGGCGGTCCCGGCCTGCAATGAGCCGGTCAAGCTTGCCGCGCTCATCGCCAGCTGGGATCCGCAACGCCGCCTGATCTATTGCGACGAAGCGGCCGACACGCACAATCCGCTGCCGGTCCTGCAGGCCGTCCGGGAAACGCGGTTGGCGCTTCTCGTTGGACCCGAGGGTGGATTCTCGGAAGACGAGCGCAGACTTTTGCAGGCGCAACCTTGGGTGACAGCCATTCCGCTGGGGCCGCGCATCCTGCGCGCCGACACGGCCGCCGTCGCCGCCCTGGCCGTATTGCAGGCGACCATCGGCGACTGGTAGCGGGTGCATGAATCATCCAATTTTTTGAAACACATCGATCAATGAATTTTGCTTGCACCCTTGGGCAAACCAGTCCAAGCACACACATCGAGTGCGGCAACCGGGAGGCGGGGGGCCGACAACGGTCCCACCGAGAGAATGACGCATGGCCCGAGATACGACCGATCAGACACCGCTCTCTTCCAAGGAAGAACTGATCGCCTACCTTGCCGACGGCTGCAAGCCGGCCGGCGCGTTCCGCATCGGGACGGAGCACGAGAAGTTTGCATTCTTCCAGGAGGACAATTCACCGGTGCCCTATGCCGGGGAGCGTTCCATAGCGACCGTGCTTGAATCCATGCGCGACCGGCTGGGCTGGGAGCCGATCCTTGACGACGGCAATATTATCGGACTGGTCGAGCCCAACGGCCAGGGGGCGATTTCGCTGGAGCCGGGCGGGCAGTTCGAACTCTCCGGCGCACCGCTTGAAAACATCCACGACACCTGTCGCGAATCGAATACGCACCTGGCGCTTCTGCAGGAGATCGCCGAGCCGCTCGGCATCGGCTTTCTCGGTCTCGGCGGCAGTCCCAAATGGACCCGGGCGCAAACGCCGCGCATGCCGAAACAGCGTTACGACATCATGACGGCCTATATGCCGAAGGTCGGCAAGCAGGGCCTCGACATGATGTACCGCACCTGCACGATCCAGGTGAATCTGGATTTTTCGTCGGAAACCGACATGCGCCGTAAGGTCCAGCTGGGCATGAAGCTGCAGCCGCTGGCGACCGCACTGTTTGCCCTGTCACCGTTTACCGAAGGCCAGCCGAACGGTTTGTTGTCCTGGCGTTCCGACATCTGGCGCGACACCGATCCGCATCGCACCGGCATCCTGCCGTTCGTCTTCGCCGATGATTTCGGCTTCGAGGACTATGTCGACTGGGCGCTCGATGTACCGATGTATTTCATCCTGCGCGAGGGCCACTATCATGACTGTACCTATGTGACATTTCGCCAGTTCATGAACGGTGCGTTGAAGGACGACGTGCCTGATGGTTACGCCACCATGGGCGATTGGACCAATCATCTGTCGACGCTGTTTCCGGAAGTTCGTCTGAAGCGTTTCATTGAAATGCGCGGTGCCGACGGCGGTCCCTGGCGGCGTATCTGCGCTCTGCCGGCTTTCTGGGTCGGGCTGCTTTACGACAACGCATCGCTCGACGCGGTCGGAGCATTGACCCGCGACTGGCACCTCGACGCCGTGCAGGCGCTGCGCGACAGCGTGCCGCGGCTTGGCCTTGACGCTGAAATCAACGGACTCAGTCTGCACCGGATCGCCCGAGAGGTTCTGGGGATTTCCCGCGCCGGCCTGCAGGCGCGCGGGCGGCTCAACGAGGATGGCAACGACGAGGCGCATTTCCTGGCACCGCTAGAGGAGACCGTAGCGCGCGGTAAAACCGCCGCCGGCGAACTGCTCGATCTCTATCACGGCCGCTGGAACCGTTCCGTCGATCCGGTGTTCCAGGAATATGCCTATTAGATAGGGCGTTCCACCTACCGGAGGCGCGACCGGCCATCCCGCAAGGATTTCAATACCAAAACCCGGTGGCGTGATAGCGCGGCGGACGTTTAACCGGACGATAGCGGACCGGCGCCGGCGACTGCTGCTCCGGCATATCGAAATAAGGTTTGAACTGCGGAACCAGTTCCATCAGTCGCTGAATGCGGTTTTCGGTCAGCGGATGGGTGCGCAGGATCGACGGATCGGGTGTGCGCCCGCCGGGCAGGACGACGCTTTCCCAGACGCTTCCCTGGCTGCGCTCGAGGGTACGCAAGGCCAAAGCCAGTCCGGCCGGATCGCCGGTCAGGGTGACGGCGGTCAGGTCGGCGTCATACTCGCGCGATCTGGACAGCGCCAACTGCAGCAGCGTGCCGAGAAGGGGCGCCAGCATCAGCAGAACGGCCGCAAGCACCAGATGGGAGCCATGCCACAGTCCGAACAACAGCATGATGATCCCGACCGTCTGCATCGAAACGGTCAGGCGGCTGACCACATCGGCAAGCCCCATGACCCTCAGGTCCTCGTTGGATATGTGAGCCGTCTCATGCGCCAGCACCCCGATCAACTGCCGCATATCAAGCTTCCTTAGCAGTCCGTCGGTGAGTGTAATGGCCGACTGCTCGCGGTCGCCGACGGCAAATGCGTTCATGTTCGAGCTCGGGACGTAATAAAGGTCGGGCGTGGCGGGAAGTCCGGCGCGCTCCGCCAGCACCTGCACAACCCGCATGAGATCCGGCGCCCGGGTCGGGGTAAGACGCCGCGCCCTGTACAGCCGCAACACCAGGTCCGGGCTGAACCGCGGGGTGAAAATCCACACCATGGCACCAAGGCCCAACGCCCACAGAAAGCCGAGACCGCCGAACAGCACCCACCCGCACAGCGCCAGCAGCAGTGTCATTCCGCCGACGATCAGCAGCGTGTTGAGACGATTGCGCCGTTTGGACCTGCGGTGAATTTCGGGATCGATTTGAGCGCGCATCGGCAGTCCTGGACCATCAGTGATAGACTGCATAAGTGGTCCAGACCGGGTCAAGGCTCAACACCTGCGATGGCAAAATCGCTGCAGCCGATCGCGGTGACCGTCACGCCGCCTGTCACGTCGCATTGCCGAATTGAAATCAGCACCTATACTGCCGGAAAGGCCGTTCGGTTGGTCGGCGGCCGTTTCGGAGGACTGAGCTATGCTGCCACTCTACGAAGTGATGATGCAGGCCCAGCAGGGCGAGGCGACGGACGCGATGGCGCGCCAATTCGGTCTCGACGACGATCAGGTGCGACGAGCCTGGGCAGCGCTGATGCCGGCCTTCTCGGCCGGGCTTAAACGCAGCACCGGAAATCCGCAGGATATCGGCAATTTCATCCAGACGTTGGCGACCGGCCAGCACGTCCGGTATTTCGAGAATATGATGGAGGCCTTCACGCCGCGCGGCATGGCCGACGGCAACACAATTCTGAGCCAGGTTTTCGGCTCCAAGGAGGTCAGTCGTGCCGTGGCCCAGCAGGCGGCTCAGGTGACCGGCATCGGCCAGGATATCCTCAAGGACATGCTGCCGGTGATGGCTGCCACGCTGATGGGCGGCATGTTTCAGCAATCGACGGCCGGAAACAGCGGCAATCCCTTTGCCGACATGCTCGGGCAGATGATGAGTCAGACCGCAGCCGGTCGACCGTCAGCTGCATTACCGGAAAATCCCTTCGGGCAGATGATGGAAGCGATGTTCGCCGGCGCCAAGCGCGGAGATGCCGACACACCCGTCAATCCGTTCGCCGAAATGTTCGAAACCATGACGCGCATGGGCTTCCCCGGTATCCCGGATACCAGAGATCCGGCGCCGGAAGACAATCCCAACCCGTACGACAAGCTGTTCGGCGACATGTTCGACGCGGGCATCAAGGTACAGAAAGACTACCAGGACAACATGGAAGCGATCTTCGACGACTATATGCGTCGGATGCGCAACGAGCCGTGACCGCCGTAAAAAACCCGACGCCTGTGACAGCAGACGCCGGGAAGGGGGCGGGCTCAGGGCAATTGGCCCGCTGGGGAAAGGGAATTGACCCAAACACGCCCGTGTGACGGGAGGATGACGGGCGTGCGGGTGCTTTTGTCGGCTGGTGCTCAGACGATATGCGTGTGCGAGCGACGCAGCATCGCAATACGGCCAAGCTCAGCGGAGTGATCGTCGAACATGCCGCCGCGCGTGGCATAGGTCACGTCATCGCGCGTCACGCCGATGTCATGAAGCATCTGGTCAGGAAGACTTGCCAAGTCAATGATTTCCCGGCGATTTCGATAACGCACCACCAGAGAGACGAGACCCTGCCAAAACGCTGCCAGGCGAAAGCCTGCCTTGCGGGTGGTCCTGCCGAAATCGAGGCTGTTATGCATATTGGTCATGTCATCTCTCCTTTCCGAACCGGCCGCTCGGAGGGTGGCAGGTTCCAGTGATCGCGGTGCAAGAGCCCGATGGGAGGAAGCAGGGGTTGGATTGTTCGGGAATGCACCGCCGTCGCATCTCGCGATGTCGACAGCCGGATCATTTCAAACCTTGACTAATTAATCCAGTGAATGTTTTTTATAATAAAGATCAACGTTTTTGATGAAAGCACGCCATGGTGGCTCCCCTTGATATCGACCAGTTGAGGACCTTCATCGCCATCATCGATACCGGCAGCTTCACCCGCGCTGCGGGCGAGATAAACAAAACGCAATCGGCGGTATCGATGCAGATGCGGCGGCTCGAGGAGCGGCTCGACAAGACGCTTTTCGAGAAAGACGGCCGGGTCAACCGACTGACCCAGGATGGCGAAAAACTGCTCGCCTACGCGCGCCGCATGGTACGCCTCAACAACGAAACGCTCGCCGCATTCGACGAAAAGGCTCTGGCCGGAACAATCCGCCTCGGCACGCCCGACGATTACGCGGATCGCTACATGCCGGGTATCATCGCTCGTTTCGCCAAATCCAACCCCAATGTCGAATTGAGCATCGTGTGCGCACCGTCGAGCGATCTGGTCGAGATGCTGTCGCGAAACGAGCTGGACATAGCCCTCGTCACCCACAGCCCGCGCTCCTGGCACTCGCAGATCGTGCGGACCGAACCGCTTTTGTGGGTGACGTCGAAAGCCCATTCCGTGCACGCGGAAACGCCGGTTCCACTGGCGGTCGGCCGACGCAACTGCGACTGGCGCCAGTTGGGCTGTGCAGCGCTCGATTCCATCGACCGCAACTATGCGATTCTGTTCACCAGCTTTTCCTCGACCGTCGTCGCATCGGCGGTGCTGGCCGGCCTGGCGGTATCGATCCTGCCGGAATCGGCGCTGCGTCCGGGCATGCGTATTCTGACTGCAGGCGACGGGTATCCAGAGCTGCCGCCGGCGGAGATCGGCCTGATCCGCCGCCCCGGTGTGCCGAGCGTGCTGATGGACGCGGTCACCGACCACATCGCCTCCAGTCTCGACAACATATCACCGAACGGACGCGACGGCGGCTACGATCAGGGCACGCTAACGCCGGTCACGGCACGCCGGATGCCGAACGGCCTCGCCGTTCCAAGCTGGTGACACCATGCGCGTCCTCGGAAACGTCCTTTGGCACTTTCCGTTCTTCGGTTTCGTCACGGCCACGCTGACCTGGCTGCTGGGTCTGCTGCTGACAGTGACGATCGTCGCATCGCCGATCGGGCTCGGCCTGATGCAATTCGGCAAGTTCCTGTTTGCGCCGTTCAGCTACACCATGGTGAGCAAGGCAGACCTCAAGGTCGAGCAAAATGTTCTGTGGGAAAGCTACTCGATCATCGTGATGATCCTGTACCTGCCCATCGGCGCGATCATCGTATTGATATCGGCCATTCAGATTATCGGATTGTGCCTGTCGATCGTCGGTATTCCGGTCGCTCTGGTGGTGGCCAAATCGCTCACCACTCTGCTCAATCCGGTCAACAAGATCTGTGTCCACCGATTGGTCGCCGAGGAACTGGCACACAGGCGGGCGCGGGAAACGGTCGACGAGCGCCTCGGCCCCCGGTAATTGCGTTGCGGAAGCCTTGACGGATTCGCCGCTTACAGGCGCAATGGTGCCATGGCACAGACTGAAGTGCGTGATTCGCAAAGCAACATCGCCGAATACACCGTCAGCGAGATCTCCGGTTCGATCAAGCGCACGGTGGAGGATGCCTTTGGCCATGTGCGGGTGCGCGGCGAGATCTCCGGCTATCGCGGCCCCCATTCGTCCGGCCACGCCTATTTTTCCCTGAAGGACGACCGGGCGCGCATCGAGGCGGTCGTCTGGCGCAGCACCTTTTCCCGGCTGAAATTCAAGCCTGAAGAGGGTCTCGAGGTGGTCGCCACCGGCCGCGTGACCACCTATCCGGGCGCTTCGAAATATCAGATCGTCATCGATTCGCTGGAACCGGCGGGGGCCGGCGCGCTGATGGCACTGCTTGAAGAACGGCGGCGCAAGCTGGCGGCCGAGGGTTTGTTCGACGACGGCCGCAAGAAGTCACCCCCGCATCTGCCGCGGGTGATCGGTGTCGTCACCTCGCCCACCGGTGCGGTGATCCGCGATATCCTGCACCGGATCGCCGACCGCTTCCCGGTGCATGTCGTCGTCTGGCCGGTGCGGGTTCAGGGCGACACCAGTGGCGATGAGGTGGCCGCTGCCATCAACGGCTTCAACGCGCTTGCAGCCGCCGGGCCGATTGCCCGGCCCGACGTGCTGATCGTCGCACGTGGTGGCGGCAGCCTCGAGGATCTATGGGGTTTCAACGACGAAGCGGTGGTCCGCGCCGCCGCCAACTCGACGATCCCGCTGATCTCCGCCGTCGGTCACGAAACTGACTGGACCCTGCTCGATCATGCCGCGGATGTGCGGGCGCCGACGCCGACGGGAGCCGCGGAACTGGCGGTGCCGGTGCGGGCGGAGCTGGAGGCCGACCTGTCAGCGCTCGCCGCGCGGCTGTCCGGCGCGACCATGCGCCTGCTCGACGGCCGGCGCCAGGGTTTGCGGGCGCTGGCCCGCGCCCTGCCCTCGATCGACATGCTGCTGGCGCTGCCGCGCCGCCGCTTCGACGAGGCGGCCGGCGGCCTTGGCCGCGCCCTGCGGCTGAACACCGCCAACAAGCGACAGCATTTCGAGCGCCGAGCTGCTTTGCTGACGCCGGCGACGCTGCACCGGCGTGTCGCCGTCCTGCGCCAGCGGGTGGCCGAACAGGCGGCACGCAACGATCGTCACCAGGAACGGCTGCACGACCGATTGACAGCCCGGCTGGCCAATGCCGCGGCGCGTCTCAGCCTGCGGCCGGCGGTCGACCGGATCGGCCGCAACCGCGAACGGCTCGACGTGCTGGCACGGCGCGCCGGCGAATTGACCGCACTGCTTGCCGAACGGCGGCAGCGTCAGCTGCAGGAGGCGACGCGGCTGCTCAATTCGCTGTCCTATCGCAACGTGCTTGCCCGCGGCTACGCGGTGGTGCGGGATGCCACCGACCAGGCGGTGAGCCGCGCCGCCGGCCTGTCCTCAGGTGAAGCGGTGTCACTGGAATTCGCCGACGGACGGGTCGATGCGGTCACCACCGGACCATCCACCGGATCGCAGAAGAAAGCGCGGCGCTCGAAACCTAAGCGCGAGGGCGATCAGGGCTCTCTCTTCTGATATGCGGAAGGGGTCTGGACCAGCATCCGCAACCGTGCGCCGGAACGGTCACACACACGATCAGTCTGGTGCTGCTCATCGGCGAAAAACGGGTGCCAGTCTCTACGCCTGACGCACCGCTGTCGGAGCGCCGGAGCGGATGAACAGGACGCTGAGCACGAACAGCGTGGCCGTCAGGACGGCATTGGCGATGAACACCGCGCTGTAGTCGCCGGTCACCGAAAACACGGTGCTGGCGACTGCCATGCCCAGTGTGCCGCCCAGCAATTGCGCCGTCATGGCGATACCGCCGACCAGTCCGTGCTTTTCTTCGGGCACCGCCTTGACCAGGGCGCTGCGCGGCGGCGCGAACATGAAGATGGTTCCGAGACTCCAGAACAGCAGACCCGGCACCATCAGCGCGTAGCTTTCAACCCGCACCGCATAGGCCGTCCACAGCAGGCCGACGGTCGACGAAACCAGTGCTGCGCGCACCAACGGCCGGGCGCCGAAGCGGTCTGCCAGGCGACCGGACGGTCCGGCCAGAAACGGCGACATGATCACCGAGACCATCAGCGCGAGACCGGCAATCAGGGGGCTCATGTTCAAGCGCTCCTGCAGGAAGTGCGCGCCGAAAATGATGACGGCGATCTTTGTGAACTGTGCCGCGAACACCGTCAGGCTGTAGATGCTGAACCCGGCATCGCGGAACAGGTCCACTTCAATCAGCGGGGCCGCCACCCGCAATTCGGCGAACATGAAGAGGGCGAGCAGCAGCAAACCGACAACCAGAGAGCCAAGGATCCACGGGTTGGACCAGCCCCAGTCCTCTCCCTGCATCAGCGCAAAGACGAACAGTCCGAGCCCCGCCACCAGCAACAGCAGGCCGGTGACATCGAGCCGTACCGCCTTTTGCTGCCGCGCCGGATCGGACCAGTCGCGCAGCACGGTCACGGCGACGACGACCACCAGCGGCAGGTTGATCCAAAAAATCCAGCGCCACGACAGAAGGTCGGTGAAAAAGCCACCAACCAGCGGCCCCAGCGCCAGGAAAATCGTGCCGATCGCCCCGTACATACCGAGCGCCGCACCGCGCTTTTCGAGCGGAAAGATCAAGGTAATCATCGCCATCGACAGGGGAAAGATAATCGCCGCACCGATGCCCTGAACGGCACGCGCAGCGATCAGAGCAGGTCCGGTCGGTGCGAATCCGCACACCACCGAGGCACCGGCGAAAACCACCACACCGACCAGGAACATCTGGCGATGACCGAACATGTCGGCCAGTTTGCCGCCGGCGGCCGCCAGCGCCGCAAAGACCAGCAGGTAAACGTTGACCACCCAGTGGGTGGCGAGCTGCGAAATGCCAAGATCACGGCCGATGGTCGGCAGGGCAACGCTCACCACCGTCTCGTCCAGCAGGATGAGTCCGATGACGAAACCCATGGCGAAGACAATGCGCCAGCGTCGGCCGTCTTCGGTTGCGGAGAAGATCTCGATGCCGCACCTCCCGGCGTCCGGCCCGGACGCGATCGATCCGATATCCCGGCCCAAGCGGTACCATAGCGCCGGAGTGAAGTCGAATACGCGGGCCAAAGACGCCGCTTTTGCCGCCCCGTGAATTTCGCTATGGCTGACGCCGGAGGTTGTGCGATGCAAATCACCTTGAATGACGAAAGGCGGGCGGAATTCGTCCAGAGCCTGCGGTCCCTGTTCGAGGACGAATTCGACGAGCCGCTGTCGGAGTTTCGCGCCGATGCGGTGCTCGACCTGTTTTTGAAAGTGCTCGGTCCCTCGGTCTACAATCAGGCTGTGCAGGATGTCCGGGCTTATCTGCAGGGCAAGCTCGACGACCTCGACGGAGAGATCTATGCCGACGAATGATCTCCTTGCACGTATCGACTGGGTGATGGCGAGTTGCTGCCTGTTGAACACGGTTGCAGAAGAGTTCCGGCGAACCAGGCCGTTCGATGGCCTGTCGATCGGCACGGCGATCCATCTCGAGCCCAAGACGGCTGCGCTGCTTGCCATGCTGAAGGCGGGCGGCGCCGCCATCCTGTCGACCGGAAACCTCAACAGCACCCAGGATACGACGATCGCATGGCTGAAAAGTCGGGACATCGAAATCGTCGGAGAGCGCACAACCGATCCGGCAGCCCATGGCGGGTTCCTCGACGGGATCATCGCACGGCAACCGGACCTGCTGCTCGACAATGGCGGCGACCTGTTTGCCCGGGCGGCAGACGGCCCCTACGCCAACTTGCGCGGTGGAACCGAGGAGACGACCTCGGGGCGCATGCGGCTCGAACCGAAGCGCGGCGCCCTGCCGTTTCCGGTGCTGGTGATCAACGACAGCCCGATCAAGCAATTCGCCGAGAACCGGCATGCGGTCGGCCAAAGCCTGTTTGAAAGCTACCTGCGTTTCACCAACCGGGCGACCAACGGCAAGCGGGTGACCGTTTTCGGCTATGGCGCCTGCGGCAAAGGAACGGCGGCCTGCTTCCGTAATGCGTTCGCCGCCGTCAGCGTCGTCGATATCAATCCGGTTACAACGCTGGAAGCGCACCTCGATGGCTTCTCGACGCCGTCGCGCGACGATGCCCTGCGAGGTGCCGACGTGGTCATCACGGTGACCGGCGCTCAGGATGTCGTGACCGCCGCCGATCTGCCGTTGTTGAAAGACGGCGTCATTCTGATGAATGGCGGCCATTTTCCCGTCGAGATCGATGTCGAAGGCCTGCGACGGTCCGATCTCGTGCGCGACGTCGTGGCCTATCCGGATGAAGCCATCGAGACGCTGGCGCTAATCGACGGCCGGTCCATCCACCTGCTCGGCGGCGGCCACATGGCCAACCTCGCCGGTCCGCGCCCCCTCGGCAATTCGATCGAGTCCATGGATCTGGGATTCACGCTGCAGGCCCGTTGTCTGGAACGCATCGCCAGTGGCGGCCTCGATGCAAGCCACAGCGTCGTGCCGGTGCCATCGGATATCGATGCCGCCGTCGCATCGGCCTATCTGGATCTGGTGCGATGACCTTCGGCACGCGGACGCAGGCCACGCCTTATCGCATCAGGTCGGCCGAAACCGCAGATGCCGACGCCATCCTTGACGTTCACCGGCGCTCAATCCTTGAGATCGGACCGGCGGCCTACTCGGCAACCGAATGCGAAAGCTGGGCGGCCGGCCTTGTTGCAGAAGGCTATGTCGACGCAATGACCGTCGGAGGCGAGGTTTATCTAGTCGCCGAGGACGTCACAGGCGTGTGCGGCTTTTGCTCCTTCCGGCACGACGAGGTTATCGGCCTCTACGTTCACCCGCGAGCCGTCAGAATGGGCGTCGGATCGATGCTCCTCGGTCACGCGGAGCGACTTATCGGTGAGACGGATGTGGAAAAGATCCGGATCAGCGCCGCACTCTGCGCGCTTCCCTTCTATCAAGCGCGCGGCTATCACATTGTGCAGCGCAAGATGTGGACGACACGCGGCGGCGTCGAGATCGCCGTCTGCGACATGGAGAAACACCAGGGCAAGCCAGCTTAATGACCGGGCACGGGTGTCCTCGCCAAAACGGAAAGAGAGGCATGCAGGACGACATCTTTTATCTCAGAAAGGCGATCGCGGTCTCGGCCGCCAGCCGCCAGGCCGGCAACCATCCTTTCGGCGCGCTGCTGGTCGATGGCGATGGCGCCATTGTGATCGAGTCAGGCAACAGCTTTTCGACCGATTTCGGCGTCGGCCACGCCGAACTCAACGTCGCGCGGGAGGCCGCCCGCCGGTTTTCGGCGGAGGCCTTGCAGGCGTTCACGCTTTTCACCTCGGTGGAACCTTGCTGCATGTGCGCCGGCGGCACCTATTGGGCGGGCATTGGCGCCGTCGTCTTCGGGCTGACCGAGAAGCGGCTGGCGGAATTGACCGGAGACAATCCGGAAAACCTGACGATGGACATGCCGTGCCGGCGGATCTTCGATGCCGGACAGCGGACCGTCATCGTGCGCGGTCCCTATCCGGAACTGGAAGACGACATCATCGCCGTACACGCCGGGTTCTGGTGAGTCGAGCGCATCGTCGGCGATCACTGAGACAGGATACGACGAAACGCCGTGGCCAGTTCATCGCTTCGTCGTTGTCCGCTCAACGTGCCCCTGTGCACGCCATTCGCGTCGAACAACAGAAGCGTCACGTGCGGAACACCGTATTGCTGCGCGAAGTTTCTCCCGTCGGCCGACCGGATGTTGGCGATCACATAGTCGATCTCGTCATCGTCGAACCGCTTCATCGCCTGGCGTGTCTGCCGCTGCAATGCCAGACACAGCGAACATTGCGGATCATGAACCTGCACGACGGTTGGCGTCCCGTTTCCAATTCGCGACAAATCATGTTCGCGCATGGAGCCTTGGACGTGTCGCACAAAAAGGAAACCGACCCCTCCAACCGCCAGCGCGCCGATGGCGCCGTTGCGGGCAAGGCTCAGAAACCTCCGGCGACCGATATCCTGCGGGGGCTGGGAAGCGGCCGGCCTTTTCGCCTTCTGGCGGTTTGACTGGTGTGCAACTCTGTTCTTCTTCATGACGCGTTCTCAATCTGTTTGTGAATTTGCGCGTATGCAATCATGACGTTCATTTGAGCATCTCCGTGGGCGTCGATTGGTAGATCCTCTCGATCTCAACGGCCTCTCGCGACGAGAAGCCGATCGACCGGGCAATGCGTCCCAGATTCTCGGTGCCTTCACCGGCTTCGCGGGTTTCATGCATTTCCCTCGGATCGTCGGCGGTCTGGCTTTCGTCGCCCGGTCCGAACCTGTCCGGTCCGACCCGATGGTTGCGGGTTTTGCGGTCTGCACGCATGTCCAGATCTCCTGTTCGAAATACTAGACGACCACGATGGTCGAACCCGGTTCGACCCGGTCATACAAGTGGATGACATCCTGGTTGACGAGGCGGACGCAACCGCTCGAGACAGCCCGCCCGATGGAGGCAACCTCAGGCGTTCCGTGCAGCCTGTAGAGCGTGTCGCGCCCGCCTTGAAAGATGTACAGCGCGCGCGAGCCAAGCGGATTGGTGAGGCCGGGCGGCATCCCGCCATTGTCGGCGCTCCACCTGCTGAGATGCGGCTCGCGCTTGATCATTGCATCGGGAGGCGTCCATTTCGGCCATTTTCGTTTCCATGCGATTTGGGCGCGTCCGGACCAGGCGAAGCCGGCCCGTCCCAAACCAACGCCGTAACGCATGGCGCTGCCGCCCGGTTCGACGTGATAAAGATAGAAATTGCGCGTATCGACAACGACCGTCCCCGGCTTCTCCGGGGTGCGGTAACGGACGCGCCGGCGCTGATACTGCGGTTTCAGCTGTCCCGGTTTGACGGCCGGAATCGGGAATTTTTCGTTCGGCAGAGCCGCGTAGGCAGCGTTGCTGGACAGCGGCTGAATAGTCGAGTTCGGCTGCTCCCGATTTGGATCGCTGACCGTGGTACAGCCGGCGGCCGAAAGCAGGCCGAAGCTGCCCAGGGCGCACAGAAACGCTCTCCGGGGCTGGCCGGAATCAGATTTTTTCATGGTCTTGGTTCCTGAATTTCTTAGCTACAAGATCGCGACGTGCGTCGAGCCGGACTCCGGAGACAGGAACCGAGTTTTGTGCATTCGTATGTGATCGATGGGGCCGTGTCGGCGCCATTTAAGGCTATCGCTTCAATAGCGATGAGACATCTTTCCAGCATGGATACAAGTCCTTTTAAAAGCAGTTAGGAGCACGCGGCGCGTGCTCGGCTATCGGCTCTAAAGGACGTATCGGGGGGGCCTGCGGAGGAGGTACATCAGCCGATCGTTGCGATCGGTATGCCCATAGGCAAACCAGGCCTGCTTGACGTCCGGCAGGTATCCGCTCATGTCGTCAGACAATGCGAGCGTAACGCCGCAGGTCAGTGTCAGCGATCCTGATTTCGCCTCGCACGGGCAATCATCTTTCCCGTCCGAGTTCTTGTGGTTTGCGACTGGCGCATCGGTTGGGATTGTCAGCGTATCGGCCGCGTGCTGCGCCAGTCCAACGGCCGTCCCCTTGTGATCGGCTGTCTCATAGCTGGCAAGTGCCGAGAACGACACGAAAAAAAGCGCCAGCAGAATTGAAGCCAAAACACGCATGACGCCACATTACAATGTGAGAGTGTTTTGAAAAAGTTATCGACGAAACACGCTTTTGTGAGCGGTAAGAGACGGACCTTGATGGCGGCGGTTCCGGTCGTCATTCCCCGGTGGGCTTGCCTCGGATCTTCGGTAGCAGCATGTATTTCCAGGGCGACGGAAACTCGCCGACCGGTACTTCGATCAGAACCGGTGCATCGACCCGCAGCGCCGCACGAAGGTGCTGCCGCAACTCGTCGGGCGTATGGGCGCGCATCGCCTGGATGCCGAAACTCTGCGCCAGACCGACAAAGTCCGGGCTGGTCAGGTCGGAGGCGATGTGTCGGGCACCGAACCGGTCACGCTGGAATCCGCGCACATTGCCGAAAGCGTGGTCGCTGAACACAATGACGGTCAACGGAATATGGTGGTGCGCGGCGGTGGCGAGTTCGCCGATTCCGAACAGCGCGCCACCGTCGCCGGTGACCGAGACCACCGGCACGTCGCGGCGAGCGTGGGCTGCGCCCAAGGCAGACGGCAGTCCCCAGCCGAGTGTCCCCTGGTAGCCGGTGGAGAGATAGGTCCGCGGCCGATTGACCGGATAGGCGATGCGCGAGACGTAAGCGATCTGGGTCATTTCATCGACGAGAATGCCGTCCTCCGGCAGGGCATCGCGGATGGCTGACAACCATTCGATCTGCGGCGCCAGGTCGTCGCGGTAGGCGGGTGCCTGGCGCAGCCCGGCTATGCGTTGCCGCCAGGCATCGCGCGGCGGCTGCGGATCGGCGATCGCCGCGTTGAGCGCCGGCAGGGCGGTGGCCAGATCGGCGTGGATCGGCGCCGTCGCCGGATGGTGCTTATTGAGCATGTCCGCGTCGACGTCGATATGGACGATCTTCAGATCATCGCCAACGCCCCATTGCATCTGCATCAACAGCCGTGTGCCGAGACCGATGACGAGATCGCAGTCCGGCCAAAGCGCATGTGCCTCCGTCACACCAATCGACAGCGGGTTGTCGGAGGGAAAGACACCCTTGCCGGTGCGGAAGCTGACGACACCGGCAGAGAGGGCGCGGGCGAGCCGGGCGACCTCCTCGCCATGCGCCTGCGCCGCGCCGCCGACGACGATCAGCGGCCGCTCCGCCGCATCGATCACATCGGCCGCCGTCGCAATCGAGTCTGCATCGGCCATCAGGGGAGCGGGTGTCTCGACGGACAGGGCGTCCGCGTCGTAGACGGCTTCGCGGCCCCAAACGTCTGCCGGCACCTCGATGCCGACCGGTCGCTGGCGCCCCGAAACCATGGCGCGCCAGGCGGCGGCAAGCTGTTCGGCGGCCATTTCGCCGTCGGTCACCCGGGCGGCGTGTTTGGTCAGGCTGGCCAGCGTTTCCAGCTGTCCCTCTATTTCGTGCAGGATGCCGCCCCGTTGGCCGATCGCACCGGATGGAATCTGACCGATCAATGCGAAGACCGGCGCGTTGACAGCGTAGGCCGTGGACAGCGCCGCACAGGCGTTGAGAAACCCGGGTCCCGGCACGATGCAAAAGGCCTGCGGCCGCCCCGTCGCCAGCGCCGCGCCCAGCGCCATATAGGCCGCACCCTGTTCATGCCGCGTCTGGATCGGTCGCAGCACGTCCTGGCGATCATAAAGTGCATCGAAAAACGGATCGTTCTGCACGCCCGGCAGGCAATAGAGGGTGTCGATCCCGTTGGCGATCAGGAACTCGACGGTCAGATGGGCGATCGTGCGGGACATGAATTCCATGGTTCATGATGTTGGAAACTGAAATCGACATCATTCGCGAGACGTTGTCCAGAGGCTTCCGCGTGCGCGGACGCCCCGCCGATTCCGCGTCACACCCTGCGGCGCGATCGGACAGCCCACACCTTCAGATCGGTCATGACCTTCGCGGTCGCCGCGACGACCAGCGCGCAAAGCACCACCTTCGACACCGTTTCCATTGTCCCTTCGATCAGCACCGCATGGACCACACTGCCGGCGACAATAATCATCGCCAGGGACGTATGGGCAAGGCGCCACGTTCGCGGTCGCAAGCGCAGCCGCCGGCGCAGCGCGGCCACAAGCGCTGCCGCGAAAACGGCCCACATGGCGATGACGCCCCAGGCGGAAAACGGAGTCGGCGATCGGAACAGAAGCGCGTCCACCACGTCCGGCGGACTGGTGATCCACAACGCCGCGACATGGACCACCACCGCCATCACCAGAGCACCACCGACCCAGCGATGCAAGCGGCGTCCACGAAAAGCCGCCAGGCCGGGTAAGTATCCACCCACCAGCAATGGCTGAAAGAGCATGAGCGCCATGGCGACGACGCCGGCCAATCCGGCGGTGATATAGACCCAATCGCGCCATGCAAGCAGCGGGCTCGCCGCGGCGGCGGCGATCGGTACGGCAATCGCGATCGTAAGCGCGGCCCAGATCAGGATCGCGCGGGTCCGGCTGATCGCTTTCGAGCCCAATCGGTCAGACCGGCTGAAGGACGAAGTGCGCCTCCAGACTGGTGTCCTTTGCGCTCCGCATGATCGGACGCAGGAACACGGTTTCGAAGTCGCCGCTGTCATAGGCGAGGTGGCCGTGCGGTTGGCCGAAGGCGGGGACGATCTGCGGCATCTCAAGGCGGAACTCACCGTTCGAATCGGTGAGCGTGGCTCCATGACTGTGCCAATCGCGCTCGTGTCCTTCTGTCGTATGTGCCCAGACCTGGATGCGCTGACCGGAAAGCGGAGCGCCATCACCGGCGCGGCGTACGGTGCCGGTCATCCAGAAGCCGCCGCCGCCGATGCGCTCAACGATCGGCGCCCCAGGGCGGTAATTGTTGGAACCGCCACGCATCGAACGCGTTGGCGCCACGCCCTGCGCAGTGGCGGGAACAAGAAGCCCGGGTATGCCGGTCGCCAGGACGGCAGCGCCGGCGGCGAGAAGTGTTCGACGGGTGAGCAGATCAGTCGGCATGTCGATTTCTCCTGTCGGACGTGGGAGCACTCGTACTTATCGAGCGGATTCGCACGCTATCGCGGCCAAATTATAGCGCTTATATGGGCATTTCCGAGCTTGGGAAGACGCTGCCCGCGATAAACCGTGCTCACGGTTTCGTGATGTTCGGTCTCAGCCCCTCAACAGATGCCGTTTCTCAGCCTTGAAACCCATCAAATCAGGCGAGCAAGCAGTGGTTGGCTGGCTCACAGCCGTGGATCGACCGGTTCGCTTTCCAGCGCGAGCACGCCAAGAACACACTCATGTACTTTGGCCAGGGACTGCCTCTCGACGAACCGGTGCAGGCCTTCCAGTCCAAGCTTGAACTCGCGGTCGGCGAGCGAGAATTTGCGATTGAGGCCGCGCTCGCGAAGCCGTTCGATATTGCCGGGCAGGTCGTAATCCGGTCCGTAGATAATCCGCAGGTAGTCGCGTCCGCGCACCTTCATGGCTGGCTGCACGAAGCCGGTCGAACCCTTCAACAGGAAGTCGTTGGGCTTGATCACGAAACCCTCGCCGCCGGCCCCGGTGTGCTGCAGCCACCATTCGACGGCAGCCGCCCTCTGCGTGCCGTCGGTGGCATCGATGCGGCGCCAGCCGGTGGTGCGCAGGATCGCATCCTGCTCGGCAAGCCCGGATAGGGTTTCCATATGCCAGGTGTGCGGCTTGTCGGTGTGCACGCTTGCCTCCGAGGCCAGCAGGTGAAATGGCGCGATCCGGTAATCCTCGATGCTATCGGCGCTCCAGCAGTAGCCGTCGATGGTACGGGCCATGCGTTCGGCATTGCCGCGCCGCTCCGCCGCCAGGGACCTAACCGCCTCCAACCCGTCGATCGGGCCGGCCGTTTCGACGGCGTTCAGCAATGCGTCGGCCGAATGATAAGCGGCGCTGTGTGTCGGGTGGTACTGACGCTGCAACAGCTCGGCGGCCTTGGCGGACCATGGCATGACCTCGGCATCGAGCAGCAGCCAGTCCGTCGCCAGCGTCTGCCAAAGACCGGCCTTGGAGACCGCCGCGCCGAGGCGCTGGATGATCGCCGCCTCCATGGTCGAGTCGGCAAAGAACGGTCGCCCGGTGCGGGTGTAGATGATGCCGGCCTTGCCGTCTTCGACGCCGAACCGCGCCTTGGCAGCGGCAGCATCCTGCGCCAGCACGATCAGTGCCCGCGAACCCATGTGCTTTTCTTCCACCACCAGATCGGTGACGCCGCGCTCGGCGAAGAAATCCAGCGCCGGTTCCGGCCGCTCCAAAAACCCGTCTTCCGTGGCGGTCGGCGGCGCCGCCATGGTCGGCGGCAGGTAGATCAGCCAGCGCGGATCGACGGCGAACCGGCTCGCCACTTCCAGGGCGGCCAGGCTGTTCTCTTCCGGAATCAGCACCGTGCTTGAAAAGCGCGTGACGACGCGGCGCTTGCCGATGTAGTCGTCGAAATAGAGTAGCCTGTCATGCTCCTGCTGGGCGCTGCGATCGGTGGTTTCCTGCAGCGGCCGCGCCGGTTCGCAATACTGCCGATGGGCTGGTACCGAGACGAGCTGACGTTCCGGCCAGCGCAGCGCCGTCAGGTGACCGCCGAACACACAACCGGTGTCGATGCACAGCGTGTTGTTGAGCCATTCGGCTTCGACCACCGGCGTGTGGCCGTAGACCACCGCCGCGTCGCCCCTGTAGTCACGCGCCCACTCCAGGCGCACAGGCAGACCGAATTCATCGACCTCCCCGGTGGTGTCGCCGAACATCGCGAACTGGCGGACCGCGCCCGACCCGCGCCCGTGCATCTCCTCCTTAAGACCGGCATGGGCGATGACCAGCCTGCCGTCGTCAAGCCATGCGTGCGAGCGCAAGCCGTCGATGAAGGCGCTGACCTGGGCACGGAACGCATCGGATGTGTTTTCGAGTTCGGTCGTGGTCAGTTCCAGCCCGTGCTTGACCTGCACGTTGCGGCCGATCAGCCAGCGGCCCAGCTTGTTATCGTGGTTGCCCATGACGCACTGCGCCGATCCTTCCGCGCACATGCCCATCACCAGACGCAGGCTGTCTACGTTGCGCGGTCCACGGTCGCAGATATCGCCAACGAAAAACGCCGTGCGGCCTTCCGGATGGCGAGCGCCGATCAGCGCTTCGGAGCCGGCCTCATGCGGATCGATGTGGTAACCCAGCCGCTCCAGCAGTTCCGTGAGCTCTTCGAAGCAGCCATGGACATCGCCGATGATATCGAACGGCCCGGATAGCGATCGCTGGTCGGTCCACAGCGGTTCGCGTACGATTTCCAGGGCGTCGGCCTGCTCCGGGGTCTTCATGACCTGGATCTGCCGAAAACCCTCCTTCTGCAGGCCGCGCAGACCTTGCCGCAGGGCACGCGAATGCTGACGCGGTACGCGGAGGCCATAGTCTCGGTTGTCGCGCGCTTCGTTGCGTTCGAAACAGACCTGCGGATCGATATCGAGCACCAGCGCCACCGGCAGCGCATGGTACTGGCGCGCCAGGCGGATGAGATGGGCCCGGTCCCGTTTCTGGACCGAGGTAGCGTCGACCACGGTCAGCTTGCGCCGGCGCAAGCGGATTGCCGCGGTCGCAAAAAGCAGCTCGAAGGCGTCCGACGTCGAGGACTGGTCGGTTTCATCGTCGCTGACGAGCGCCCGGCAATGGTCCGAGGAAACGATCTCGGTCTCCAGAAAATGCCGCCGGGCGAAGGTCGATTTGCCGGCCCCGGTGGGACCGATCAAGACGACAAGCGCGAAATCGGGGATGGCGATTCTCATGACCGGCCCTCCCCGGCGCGTTTGAAGACAGCCATCTGCGACGGCGCACCGTGGGTTTCGTCCATCGGTCCGATCGGGACGAAGTCGACCGAATAGCCGTGATCGGCGGCGACCGGCAGGCACCATGCCGCGAATTCCGCCCGGGTCCATTCGAAACGATGGTCGCGATGCCGCAAGGCGTCCGCCGCCATGCCCTCGAACAGAGCATTGTATTCGCGGTTGGGTGTGGTGATCAGCACCAGGTCTGGAGCGGCACCGCCGAACAGCGACAGGGCCAGCGTCGGCAGGCGCGGCGGATCGACGTGCTCGATGACTTCGACCAGCGTTGCGGCGTCGAAGCCGGACCAGCGGCGGTCGCCGTAGGTCACGCTGCCCATCTGCAGCGCCACCCGCTGCCGCAGGGCGTCACCGGCCCGGTCGAGACGCAGGCGGCGCGCCGCCCGTTCCAACGCGGCAACGGACGGATCGACGCCGAGCAGGCGGGTCAGTCCGCGCTGTTTGACAAGCCGTTGCAGCAGTTTGCCCTCGCCGCAACCGAGATCGAGCACCGACGTCACGCCGTGGTCGGCAAGGGTACCGGCGACCGTCTCCAGGCGCTGATCGTGCAACCGGATCGGCTGCTCGAGCGCCTCCTCGCCGGCGTCGCCCTGTTGCTGTGCCTCGTCCTCCTCATCGGGCGCGTCGTCAGCAAGGCGCGCCATCGCCTGGTTGACCAAACGCCGTTTGTGCTTGAGCGCCCGGCGGGTGATCAGCTCACGCGCCGGATGGTCGGCCAGCCACCCCTCGCCCTTGGCGAGCAGCGTTTCGATTTCGGTATCATCGATCCAATAGTGCTTGCTGTTGTCGAGCACAGGAATCAGGACATAGAGGTGGTTGAGCAGGTCCCGCAGACGCACCGTGCCGGCAATCTGCAGTCGCAGCAGGTCACGATCACTGCCCTCGCTGAGCCTCGCCATCTGCACCGTGTAGCCGAGCGGCTCGAACATCGACCGGACGACCTCGGCACCGCCAGAGGCGACGACCGGCGTCACGGCCGCCTCGAAGGGCAGCGCTTGGTCGGCCAGCTCTTGACGTTCCTTGGATCTGCCGGCCATCGATTGCCCGAAGCTGCGGCCCAGCGCCACCGATAGAAACGAATTCGCCGCGTAAGCACGGTCGTTGACATATTGCGCCAGCAAACCGTCGGCACCGGCGCTCTTGCCGCGCACCAAGGCCACCGGATCGACGTCTAGATAGAGCACCGCCGTCGCGCGGGCCTCGCCGACTTCGGAAAAGAAGATCAGCGCTTTGCCGGCATTGGTCTGCCGCTCATGCAGGTGCGCCGGATGCTTGTGCAGCAGGAAACTGAGATCGCGCGCCGCGTAGCCGCAGCCTTCCGGCGCCGTCAATGTGATTTCGATCTGCATGTCGCAATCGTCTTCGGCAGCCGCGTCAACGGCGCCGAGCCTCGTCAATGGACTGGGTCGGAAAAACGCGGCGCGACCTGAGAAGGCCGCCGCCCGAACCCAAACCCGATGGGTTGCGGCCTTATGATCACAAAATCTGGCCGTGTCTAGGCAGACAAGCCTATAGCGCTCCAATCACCAGATCGGCGACCGATCCGAATTCACCGTTGTACCGGTGTCCGCCGGGCACTGTGTGGAAGACATAGTCGGCCGTCGGGGCGCAGGCCATGTCGCGTTCCTGCTCGCCGATGATGCAGACGACGCGTTCCGGCGGCAGGGACACGATGGCGGCGGACACGTCGTGACGGCCGCGCACAATGCCGATCATGCCGAGCAGCGTGATGCTGAACTCGGTTTTCGGAAACGGGCTCAACAGGGCAATGAGGTTCGTTCGCCGTCGGGTTTCCTCCGACATCAACGGCCAGGCGAAGGGCAGCGTGTCGGCGCCGAAGGAATAGCCGGCAAGGATGACGATGTCCGTCTGCCAATGTTCAGCAAAATGCGCCACCAGACGATCATTGTCGGCCGCCATCACCTGTGGCGCCTATTCGTGCCAGAAATAGCGCAGTGAACTGATGCCGACGACACCATAGCCGCGCTCGGCGAAGGCATCGGCGATCGCCTGCATGGTGCCTGTCCAGCCGGTATCGCCCGACCACAGGATGACCATACCGCGTACCGTGGCCTTCGGCTCGGTGACGGTCAGCGGCAGCTCCTCGAGCGGCGCTGCTGCCGGCACCCGGCCGATACCGAGTGTCAACAGCAGGACCGTGAGTAAGGTTCTCACCTGCGGGCCAGCCCCAGCGCGCCGCCAGATATCAGAGAGGTGACGTCGAGCAGCACCCGCGGCACGGCCAGGCCGCCCGGACAGGCCACGTAGTTTGGACGCCAGACCGGGCTGAATTTCTCCTTGTAGGATCTCAGCCCTTCGAAATGATAGAAATCCTCGCCGCGCTGATAGATCATCGTGCCGATGCGGTTCCACGAGGTGGCAAGCGGATGGTCGGCCAGTCCGGCGAGCGGCGCGGCCCCGAGGTTGAACCAGCGATAGCCGTCCGCCTGGGCATGCAGTAGCAGTTCGGCGAACAGGAAATCCATCAGCACATTGGAGACCTTTGGGCGGTGGCGCATCAGGTCGATGGAGATCTCCTCCTTGCCGGCCCCGACCAGGATGTTGGCGAAGGCGACGATTTCGCCCTCCTTGCGCACCACGGCGAAATCGAAGTTTTTCAGATACTCATCGTCGAAATTGCCGAGCGCGAAGTGTTTCTCGGTGCCGGACTTGATGGCCATCCAGGCGTCGGAGACCTCCCTGCAGGCCGGCAGGATTGACGGCACCTCGTCGCGACCGACGATGGCAAACTCCAGCCCGTCCTTGCCGGCGCGCCGCCGCGCATAGCGGAAGTCTTTCTGTTGCGGCGTCTCCAGGGAAAACTCGTGCAGATCCACCCAGGCGACCTCGCCGATCTTCAGCACCGACAGGCCCATGTCCAGATAGAGCGGCAGATTATCCGAGCCGATGGAATAGAAGACGGTGCGATAGCCGCCCTGGTCGGCCAGTTCCCGGAAACGCCAGGCCAGCGCTTTGGCCTGCTCCGGATCGCCGATCGGATCGCCCTTGGATATGAGGCTGCCGCCGGCGATTCCGTACATCAGGAAGGCGCTCTCGTCCTCGGCCACCAGAAACTGCTTGTCGCCAAGCAGCGCAATGGTGGCGTCGACATCGGTCGACTCGGCAACCAGTTTGCGCACGCTGTCCGGAATCGGTCCAGCCGGCGGCGGTGTGCGGACACGCCGGTTGAGGATCATGTACAGACCGAGCGCGAAGACGACCGCCACGACGGCGACACTGGCGCGTAGGAAGCGCGGCGCGTCGCCGTTCCAGGTGAACTGCCACCACAGCTGATTGGAGTATTCGACATGGCAGTAGGCGAAGAAACCCAGCCATACGGCCGCCGCGACGGTGATGGCGATCACCGCCAGCCAGGTCGGTGTCACCGAGAACAGGGGCAGCCCCGATTTGCGGTAGAAGGCCGGCCGGAACGGTATCAAAACGACGGCGATACCGGCGAGGATCAGGGCCTCCTCGTAGTCGAAGCCCTTGGCCAGGGAAAACACCGCACCGGCGGCAAGCAGCAGAACCGCCATATTGAAGCCGCTCTCGCGGCGCCGCAAAAGAGCCTGGGCGACGACGAGCAGCGCCACGCCGATCAGGCTGGCCAGCAGATGCGAGGATTCGACAAAGGGCAGCGCCAGCACCGACTGGACCCATTCCTGACGCAGCGCGCTCGCTGGCAGCGAGCCGGAAAACAACAGGATGAGGCCGCCGACAAAGGTCAGTCCGGCGGCCAGAGGCGGCACCAGCGGCTCCGAGGCCTTGGCGATTTCGCCGACCGAGCGGCGGATCTCGCGATGGCCGCGGACGATTTCCAGGAAGAACAGCGTCAAAGCGACCGGCACCAGCGGCAGCAGATAGTAGATGACCCGGTAAAGCACCAGCGCGCCGACCACATCCGGCCGACCGATCACGCCGAGGCCGGCCATCAGCGTTGCCTCGAACACGCCGAGGCCTCCGGGCGAGTGGCTGAGCGCGCCCAAGATGATCGCTGACACATAGACGACGGCAAACGCGCTGAGCGATCCGGCCACATCGGCCGGCAGCAGGATGTAAAGCACGAACGCTGAGGCCGCGACATCGACCACGCCGGCCAGCGTCTGTAGCAGGCTGGTGCCGACTCCGGGGATGCGCATGGTGACGCCGCGGACGGTGATGGTGCGCTGTCCGCGGGCGCCCCAGGCGTAGTACCCCGCCAGGCACACCAGCATGATGATGCCGACGGTGCGCAGCAGGTCGGATGAGATCCAGTCCAGCGAGGTTAGCCCGCCGGGATAGACCGTGAGCGCCAACGCAATCACAAAGTAGAGGCCAAGCCAGATCGACAGCCAGGCGAGGAAAACGATCTGGCCGATCACCGCGAAATCCAGGCCCCTCTGGCTGTACAGGCGATAGCGCAGGGCCCCACCGGTCAGCACATGAAAGCCCGCGACGTCTGACAGGGCAAATCCGGCAACCCCCGTCCAGGCCGCCCTGGCATCGGACACCTGCCCCGGCGCAGCGGTCCGCACGGCGAGGATTTCGTAAAGGGCGATCGCCGCGAAACTGACGACCGTCGCCGCCAGAGCGAGCAGCAGATGGCTGACCGGTGTGTTGCGTATATCGGATACGACTTCAGCGAGCGAGATGTCGGCAGTGAAGCGGTGCAGCAGATAGAACGCAAACACCGTCACGGCAACCGCCAGAGCAGCGGCAAAGACCGCCCTGAAGTGAATCCGGTTTTCCGCTGCCGCCGCCGTCAATCCGCTTGTCCGTACTGAGTCCGAATCCAAATGCTTCGTCGGATTAGTAGACCACATTCACCGGCGATGGAATATGGTGCGGTAATCACCAGTTCCATGAACACGATCGGTAGCGCATTGCTGCGCTGTCTCTCGAACCCCTTGGCGGGTTGCAGGCCTGTGGTCCGGTCACGCCACCGAGCGGCCGCGGAAACCGCAATACCCGCGACGCGCAGGGTAAGTCTTTTTGCCGGCGTCACCAAGGTCCATCCTGCGCCGCACCACTTGATTGAATCGCGGGTTCGAAGCCAGTAATCTGTGACGCGATTTCATGCGCGCATCGGGAAGCGTCGCAAACCCGACGCCGTCCGCTAACGCGCCCGTCATTCGGACCAGGCAGGCTGGAGCAACATGGACCAGGTTCGCCGCGTGACCGATCGTTGGAATGACGCCCTGGCAAAGACCGGGCCGCAGGATGTCGACCGCCTGCACAGCCTGCAGCTGGACCGCAAACTGTTGAAGAACGACCGCCCGCTTTGCCAGGTCGCGAGACCGCATTTCGTCAGCCACGATGAACTGCGGCGACACCGGCACGTTGTCGATGTGCTTTCGAAGTCGCTGGTCAAGGCCCGCAACCATGTGATGGCCAATCGGGAACGCGAAGCTGAGCATCTCGGCCGATACTACGACTGGATCGGCGATCTCATGCATCTTGAACCGAAGACCACCGATCACGGTGCAATCACGCGCCTTGACGCTTTCCGGACATCGGCCGGCTTGAGTTTTATCGAGATGAATGCCGATTGTCCCGGAGGTGCAGGACATAATGACGGATTGGTGGAAGTTTTTGAGACGCTGGAAACGACACGCACCATTCGCGACGATTTCGACCTGCAACCGCTTTTGCTTCAGCCGGCGGTGGGCAAGGCGCTCATGGACGCCTGGCGGGACTGGGGCGGCACCCGCCCGCCGACAATGGCCCTTGTCGCCTGGTTCGATCACCTCGGCACAACCGCTAATGCCGTAGCCCACGATGCCGAACCGCTGTGCGACTCTGGTATCGGCTCCATCATTGCCACCGAGCCCGGCGGGCTTGAATTCGACGGTGAGCGCTTGGTTGTGGGCGACGCGCAGATTGACCTGGTCTATCGCCTGCTGCTCACGCGCGATGTTCTTGCCGCCCGGCAGGAAGTCGAGCCCCTGCTGGCCGCGCTTCGACGCAACGCCGTATGCATGGTCAACCCGTTCCAGGCGGAGTTGATGGGCCACAAGGCGCTCTTCGCCTTGCTCACCGATCCCGACATCGATCTGGGGCTATCGGACGCCGAGCGTCAGGTCGTTCGAGATCACGTTCCCTGGGGGAGATTGATGCGCGATGCCACGACGCTGGATCCCCGAGGGCGTCGCGTCGATCTCATGGAGTATGTCATGGCGAACCGGGAAAGCCTGGTGCTGAAGCCGACCCACGAGGCGAAAGGCGACGGTGTCGAACTGGGCTGGCGACACGACACATCGTCGTGGGAAGCCGCGCTTCAAAACGCGATCGCCACCGACTACATCGTGCAGCAGCGGGTGCCGATCGACAAGGTCACCTATCCGGTTGCGGAATCCGGCCTGCCGGAACGGGCGATGTATGAAGACACGGATCCGCTGGTCACCCGGGGGCATCTCGCCGGTTTTCTGACACGCATCTCGGAATTGGAGATAATCAACGTCTCCAAGCGGGGAAGCGTGGTGCCATCGTTCGTCGTCAAGTGACAAAGCGGCACCGTTAGAGCAACGGGCGGCTTACGGCCGGGTTTGCAATTCGGCAATAAGGGCGCGATGGAACAGCACCGCCAAGGCCACCGCGAAGATCGCGTCGAAGGCCGCAAAGCGCCAGAATTCAAGGCCGAGGGACAGGAAGATCAGCACCATGAGGACGCGAATCGCGATGGCGATGCCGACCTGAAAGCGGAGTCGGATCGGATCGAGCCAGGGCAGCAACTGCAGCGCCGAAACCGCCAGCACCATGCCGCCCCAGACCGGCAACAGCGGCACCGCATCTGCCGCGTGAATGCCGGTGAGCGAGGCGCCGGACTGCGGCGCGACGATGCACAGCAATGCCACCAAAGACTGCAGGATCAGGTTGAACGCAAACAGCCGCCGGAACCTCGACAACGCAACCTGCGCCTCGGCTTCAGTCCATCCGATGTCAAGAGATGTCATGACGAGCTCCCCTAAAACGTCAGCAGATAGGCCAGCAGATCGGCCTTTTGCGCCTCTGGAAGATCAACGCCCCACAGGTGTCCGGCATTGGAATTGCCCGGCAACGCGGTGTCGAAACAGGGTTGGTTCGCCACGCAGGGCGGCGAAACGAACCCGCCCCGCGGGTCGATGAGGTCGCCGCCGCGCTGGAACGAAGCGGGCCGGGCGTCGGGCGGTGCCAGAAGATCGGCGAGCGTCGGCACCGAGCCGTTGTGCAGATAGGGTCCGCGCAGCCAGAGACCGTCGAGCGGCGCGTTGGCGTAGCCGTCTGTCTTGCGGAAATGGCGGAACGCATGCGGCGTGCCGGCGAAAAGCCGGTCAATCTGAGTATCGCGGAACGCCTGGGTATAGCTGTCGAGCCGCGCCGGATCGGTCCCAACGTCGGCGAGCGGCGTCACCTGGCCGAGATACTCACCTTCGAAAACGTATCCTTCGGGCCCCTGCCAGCCGTGACAATCGGCACAGGCGGTCATGTAGATCTCGCGCCCGCGGGTCACCGCCGCGGCATCGGGTCGATGCGGGCTGGCGGGAGGCGGAAGGTCGAGGAGCCATTCGGCCACCCGCTCGATCGATCTGTGGTCCACCGTGTCCGGCGTCACTCCGGCGCCGAGCGCTGCCGAGAGGTTGCGCTCGGCCAGGCTTGGGTTGTTGCCGTCCCAATGGAGCTGCATGCCCTCGCGCGGACGCTGCAGGAAGATCGAAGGAAAGTCGGAGGCACCCACCACCTCGACTTCGGCAAGCGAAGCGGCCGACCAGTCGAATTCGAGCACCTTGTAGGGATTGAACGTGTCTACCCGGCCGCGACCCCATTCGGGCTGGCGGTCGAGCAGCGGCTGCAAACGCGCCGCGCGGTCGATCATGCCCTCGCGCAGGCGCGGAAACACCGCGATCCGCCATATCAGTCCCTCGACCGGGCCGAGCCCGACGCCGGCCTCGCGCATCGCCTTCCGCAGCGGCTCCGGCGCCAGCCGCGGATCGCCGGCTGCCGCCAGAACGATCTCGGTGAAGCCGTGCAGATCGAGTTGCTGGGCCGGCATGCCGGTGACGAACGTCGGTTCCGCGTCCTGCTCGGTACGGTACGTGCCGGCATGGCAGATCGCGCAGTTGAACCAGACGAGATCGACACCGCGCACGCGGCGTTTGGCGATGCCGATCGGCAGGTCGGCACCGTCATAGAGAAAGCCCAGGCTGGAGTAATCGCCCCCGGGAAACTTCTCCGGATAGAGCACCGGCAGCGCTTTCCACACTTTGTACGGAATGCCCGAGGCGGTTTCCGCGCCGATCGAGCCATAGCGGAAATGCGCGTCGATGTTACTGTAGTGGGGCGTTCCGGACTGCACGACGCGGAAGACGACCGCGAACACCAGGAAGATCGCGGCAAGCACGAGCACGCCGACCAGGAATACCGGCGGCCGCCACCGCTGGCGGCGGCGGGCGAGTTCGGCTTCGACGGGTGTTTCGTGTGTCATGGTGAAACCGTCGTTGTTTCGGGCTTCGGCTGGACTGGCGCCATCGTGTGCTTGGGCACCTGCAATTCGGGCTTGGTCTCGTAGACCTCCATCAACTGTTCGACCATCGCTTCGCGCGAAGCGAAACGGCTCGGCTGATGGCAGCCCATCGGCAGTTTCGCCGCCCCGACCAGACACCTGTTGCAGTAATTGCAGGGTTTCGGCGGGAGATCGTATCCGGCCCGCCAATACTCGACCAGATTCGGATTGGCGACCAGCGAGCGGGCGATGGAGATGCCATCGACATGTTGCAGTGCGTCGCGCACAGCCGAGGCGTTCTGCCAGCCGCCGGTGGAGATCACCGGGATACCGACATTCTGGCGGATCAACCGGGCTTCTTCGAAACCCACACCCTCGATCGGGCGGCCCTTCTTCATCCGGAACCACAGCCAGCGGAAGATCGGGCGCAGCGTCGGATGGCGGAACAGCAGGAAGTTGCGGAACCCGTGCACGCCGGAGGAAATCATCGTGTCGTAGGTGACGGCCAGCACCTCGAGCGGCAGATCTCCTGGCGGGTTCAGGGGATGCGGAAACAGCGAGCCGGTCGAGATATGCAGCGCATCGACACCGGCCGCCTCACACCACTGCGCGACCTGCAGCGTGTCGGAGACCGTGTTGCCCTTGCCTTCCCAGGGGATGACGTTGTTGTGGTCGGTGGCCGAAAGCTTCACCTGCAGGTGGAAATCACGGCCGACCTTGTCACGGATCGCCTCGATGACTTCGAGAAGGAACCGCGCCCGGTTTCGCAGGGATCCGCCGTAGGCGTCTTTGCGGTCGTTGATGCCGGAGCTCAGGAACTGCGTGAACAGATAGCCGTTGGCGGCGTGCAGCTCGATGCCGTCCAGCCCGGCTTCGCGCGCCCGCCAGGCGGCCTTGGCGAAGTCCTGCACCATCTGACGGACCTCGCCGGTCGACATCGCCTGGCAGAGAAAGCCGTGCAGCGTCTCCATTTGCGAAGTCGGCGCAGGCGCGTGCCGGTGCATGTTGTGAACGCCGGGGATGTCCATCTGCCGACCGGAGTGGCTGAGCTGCAGAATATAGCAGGCACCGTTGGCACGCACCGCCTCCCCGAGCTTCTGCCAAAGCGGGATGAAGTCGTCGCGGTGGATCGTCGCATAACCGGCAATGATCCGCCCGTCCATGCGGACCGGCACGTAGGACGAGATCACCGCACCGACGCCGCCGGCGGCAAAGCGGCATTCCCAGTTGATCCGGGTTTGCGTCAGCGAGCCGTCCTCGTTGTCGAACCGGCCCGAGATGTTGGAACGGAAGATGCGGTTCTTGACCGTGAGGTTGCGAAACGCCAGCGGTTCGAAGATCGGGTCGGGGCTCATGGCGCGCCCCCGGCTTGTTGCCAGATGCGCTGCAGCAGTTTCGGTACGAAATCCCGCGCCGGGCAGCCGCTCCAGGCGTCACTGAGGAACGCCAGTTTCGGGTCGAGCGTGCGGCGGGTGACATCGGCGGTCTGCAGCACCACGAGCGTGCCGTCGCGGACCGGGCCGGCCAAAGTCTCCGCCGGGCCGCGCCCCTGGCGCAAAACCTGCTTCGGCGCCGTCAAGGCCCGAGCCAGAGCGATCTTCGCCGGCGTCGCCGCGTCGCTGGCGCGCAGGATCTCCAGCGACGCCGCCAAGTTCTGTGACGCGATGCCCAGCGCATGGACGGCGTTCAGGTCGTGCTTGCAGGCGCTGTAAAGGATATCGCGCGCGTGTGCCGAGCGGCCGAAAAGCCAGTCCGCCAATTGCCAGACAAGCCCGCCATTGAGCGCCGCGCCAATCGTCATGGCGGCCTTCACGGTTCTCTCATCCGGTGTCAAATCGTCATGCACGGCGGGTGCCAGCAGCGCCTGCGCCAGGGCCATTGAATCACCCTCGCCGCCGGCTACATAGGCCGCGCTGTCGGCCACCGGCCCGGCGAGCCGGCCGTCAAGCTCCGGATCCGACAGCCGCGCCATGAGCGCTTCGCGCAGTGCCAACCGATCCGGGTCGCCCGGTCCACCGCCACTCGGCAGCTTATGGTGACTGGCCGTCAAAAGTGCGCTTGCGATCCGGGCGATCAGCCGGTTGACGAGCGGCCCGCGCCCGGGCTCGGCCCGGCTCAGCCTGGTATCCGATGCGACCGAGGTCACTGCCAGCGGATCGCGAACGCGATTCACGTCGATAAGCCCCGGCAGCCTCATGACGCCCGAGCCCAGGGAAAAAACATGTTGCGCGCGTTGGCGAAAGCCGGTGCCAGCGCCGGGCAATGCCGGTTGACGACGCTGCGCATCGAATTGTCCTGGACCCATCTGAAGCCGGCGTCGGTGTAGATTTCGGGGCGGAAATCGTCGGTGAAGAAGCGGTCTGACTTCAACCGGCGCGACGCCATCAGGATGAAGATGCGGAAGGCGGTGTCGGAAAACCCGAAACGCGGCGGCTGACCCCGCTCTGATTGCGATTCCGCCAGCGTTCCGATCAGCAGATCGACCTTTTCGACGCTGCCGTAGACGTCCTCCAGTTCGGCCTGCCATTCCTTGTTCGAGGTGATGTCGGCGAAGGTCTCCGGCACTTTCATGCCGATCTGGCGGCGGAATTCGGCGAAACGCGGCACCCCGCGTTCGCGATCCCGCAGGATATCGACGGCTGCCAGATCGATGCGGCGGCCGTTTTCACGTGTCATATCACGCAGACCATCGGGAAAATTATGCAGAACCAGGGCGCCCGGATGCTCGGTGCAAAGGCTGTAGCAGACATCTTCGAAGCTGAGTTGCGCATAGAGGTCGCGCGCCGCGCCGAAGCTGACCCCTTTGAGATCGGCATCGAGCACATGGCTGTCGTCGGCGGCCCGGCGGAAATTGTAGGCATCGGGCATCAGCGAATGCAGCCGATAAACGGCGGTGAATTCCTCGGTCATCGCGTAGGGCGCGCCGTGGTGATCCGCCGGCGAGCCGGGGATGCCATTGATGACCTCGCTTTCCGACAGTCGGCCAAAGGCGTTGGTGGCCTGTTCGCCGACGACGCCCCAGTAGTTACCGCGCATGGCCATCCGACCGACCGGGCTGTCCATCAGGGCCGGCGTCCACTCGACCGTGTGGATCTTGGCCAACAGCGCCGAGACGACGAGCCTCGCCTTGCCGAACAGCCACTCGCCATCGGCGTCCGGATGGTCGAGTCTGAGCCGCTCCACGACCGCATTGTGCTCGCGGGTAAAAAGCGTGTGCAGGACAGACAGTCCGATCCACCAATTGCCGTTGACGCCACTCAATTCCAGGTTGTCGATCCGCGCCTTGCTGTCGATCGGCAACAGCCCTTTTTCGTCGAGCGCCAGCGTGCCGTCGGGCAGCACCGAGGTCCCCGAGCCGGTGCGCACCTGGGCCAGCCGGTCGGCGCTCGAGCCATAGATCTGGCTGCCGTCCCACCAATGGGTCTCAATGTTGGCGAAAGCCTGCGGGCGCCCTTCATCCGGTGGCTGACGGGTGGTGCCCAGCACCTCCATCTTGTCGCCCCAGTCGTCGCCATCGGGGAGCGGAATCTCCAGCGGCAGGGTCTTGTCGTTTGACCCGTGCGACAGCCAATCATGCACCATGAACTGGATCCACGCCGCAGCGAGCACGTTGAGATGCGGCACCGGCACGAACTCGCGCCGCTTCATCAGTTTGTTCGAAACCACCCGGGGTGACGGGGTCATCAATTCGTCGCCGGTCTCGCCAAAGGCCGCGTTCATCTCGACGTTGCGTCCAAAACGGGCACCGGCCATCCCCATCCAGGGCTTGGCGAGATCGTTGTAGCTGCCATCGACAGTGCGAAATTCGACCGCGTTCTCGACCTCCGGCGTTTCAGGCGGTGAAACCTCCATGTCGATCAGATTGTCGCGGCGCAGGTTTTCGCGATGGCCGAGGATGATGGCGATCGCGGTCACGAAATTCCAGCGAAACCAAACGCGTCTGTCTTCGGTAATTCGAGCAAGCGTTCCAAGTATAGTCATAAAACAAACTCAATAATTGGTGGCCGTTGCTTGCGGTCAGTATAGCCGGCTTTTCGCATATTGGAAGCAGTGTATCTTAGCAGGCTACTTGAATGTGGATATGCACTTCAACGAATGGGTGTATTCACGGCATTACTAACGAAATTCACTAAACGTTACTTTGAGACAAAGACGCTCTTTTGTTCCCGCTTCTTTTGTCTGCCTGCGTAAAACTCAGAGGCTTCGTTTTGGCGCATGTGGCCCAAATTGTTGCCTTATGTGCATACCGGACGCGGTCCGCTCAGACGCCAAGTCCGAGCGGCTTTTGAACAACGGGCTTGAAAGCGAACTTCTTCGTTTTCCGATTGGAGGCCCTATGCCGCAAACAACCGACCATATCCCGGACAATGGGTTTCGCGACCGGCCAGACGCATAACCCCCCATAATCCCGCCATGGCGCTCGATACGACAGGAATGCCGTGCCGCATTTCCGTCGGTTCGGTGAGCGAAGCCGTCTGCAGGCCGCCGCAGGAAATGAACAGCGCCTCGGGCTCTGCCGCCGCCTCCACCGCCTGGTCTGCAACCCCGACGATGTCCTGTTCGGTCACCTTGAACACATCGTCGACGCTGACGATGTCGAGGGCGCGGATGGTTTCGATGGTCAGCCCGCTGGCTGTCAGATAGGTGCGCAGCCGTTCGTTCACCGAATCACCATAGGCGGTGGCGACGGCAATTCGGGTCGCGCCCAGATGATCGAAGGCGTCGAGCACCGAACGGGTCATGGTCGTCGCCGGCAGACCGGTCGCCTCCCGCATGGCCGCAATCAGCGTGTCGTTGAACGCCGGCCCCTGATAAAAGCTCAGCGACGTTCCCATCAGCGATACGACTTCGGCGCCCTTGCCGGCGAGTTCGACGGCGCAAGCGGCCACGCGGTCGATCACCCGGTCATAACCGTCCGGCGTCATTTCCGTCAGGCCAAGACCGACGGCGACAAACGCTTCGTCGGGGAACAATATCGCCGGTTCCGGCGGCACCCATCCGTGCGCCGGCGGTACGATCATGCCGATCTTGCCCCGAACGGGGCGCTGCCTATCCGGCACTGCGGTCGACATTGCGCTCGCTCAGCAGGAAGTCGAACAGCCGGTCGCTGTCGATTTTTTCGTGTTCCCGCATCAACTGCCGCACCAGGATGGAGTCGTGCCGGCGCAGGGCATCGATGATTTTAGTGTGATCCTCATAGGACCGGGCCATGCGATCCAGCTTCTCGAACAGCCAGACCCGATACGGCGTCACGCGGGTGCGCACCGAACGCAGGAAACGCAATAACGTCTGGTTGCGCGACGCGTCGGCGATGATTGTGTGAAAGGTGATGTTGTGCTGCTGGAACGTCTCCACATCTCCCGCCCGCATGGCGGACTCGGACTGGTTGTGCACCGCCTGCAGCCGAGTCAACTCCTCGTCGGAAATGCGCCGCGCGGCCAGTTCGGCAACCAGCGTTTCAAGACCGATGAGCGCCTCGAACAACTCGATCAGTTCGGAGCCGTCGACCTTGCAGATATAGGCCTGCTGGCGCGGCGGGCTGCGCACAAGACCCTGGGCCGTCAGATCGCGGATCGCCTCCCGGACAGGCGTTCTGGAGATGCCGAGCCGTTGCGCCCAGGCTCGTTCGTCGAGCACGGCACCAGGCAGCAGGCGACCGCTCAGGATGTCGTCCTCGATGGCCCGTCGCGCTTTCGATGCGAGGTTTTCGGTTTCGGAGGAATCCTGCCTCTTCATGCCGCTCAACCGTCCTTGGAATAGGTCAGGATCAACGTCGAAATGTCCTCTTCCGCATGGCCGGCATCCGCCGTGGCGTTCAAGATATCACAGGTGGTCTGTGTCATCGGCAGGCTGGCGTCATTGGCGGCCCCGAATTCAACGACCATATCGATGTCCTTCAACAGCATGGCCACCGTACCCAGTGGATCGGCAAAGTTGCGGGCGGCCATTCGGGGCGCCAGCAACTGGAACGGTTTCGAGTCGGCAAAACCACCGGCCAGAGCTGCCGCCAGCCGGTTGGCGTCGACACCGGCTTTTTCCGCGAGGTTCACGGCCTCTGCGACGATGGTCATCGTGCAGCCGGAAATCACCTGGTTGACCAATTTGGTGGTTTGGCCGGCGCCGACCGGCCCCATGAGCGTGATGTTTTTGCCGAGTGTTTCGAGGATCGGACGCACGCTGTCAAAGTGCGCTTCGTCGCCGCCCACCATAAAGGTGAGAGCGCCGGCCTTGGCCGCCGGCGTGCCGCCGGAAACCGGCGCATCCATCCAGGCGCAGCCGGTCTCGGCCACCAGCCTGTCGGCCAACTGCCTGGTGGCGGTCGGATGGGCCGTCGAGCAGTCGACAAGAATCCGCGGCGGATTGGCCGATGCCGCGATTCCCGCATCACCGAACACGACGGTTTTGACGACCTTTTCGTTGGTCAGACACATCAGAACGACGTCGCAACCGTCAACGGCTTCGGCCGGCGTCGCGGCGTGCGTGGCGCCGGCCTCGACCGCAGGTGCGCATTTCTCCGGCGAACGGTTCCACACGGTCACGGGATAACCGGCGGCAATCAGGTTCATGGCCATGGGCAGACCCATCAGACCAGTTCCAAGATAGGCGATACGTGGTTTATTCATCCGGTAGCTCGTCCCGTTCCCAAACAACGTTGCCGGAGTGGGTGACCGCGCCGCCATAGGCGCTGCCCACCTGGGCGGCATATTTCTCGTGCACACCCGCCAGTTTTCGCGGTGGTTTTTCGGCCGCCGCAGCACGGCGCGCTTCCAGTTCCGCGTCGTCGACCAGCAGGTCGATGCGCCGCGCCTGTTCGGTGTCGATGCGGATCCTGTCACCGTCGCGCACCAGTCCCAACGGCCCTCCGGCGGCGGCTTCAGGCGACAGATAGCCGATGCACATGCCGCGGGTCGCCCCGGAAAAACGGCCATCGGTGACCAGCGCCACTTTTTCCCCCATGCCCTGGCCGTAGATGACGGCGGTCGGCCCGAGCATTTCGCGCATGCCCGGCCCACCCCTGGGACCCTCGTTCCTGACAATGATGACGTCGCCGGCCTCATAGGCAAGTTTGCGGACGGCGGCCATGCATTCCTCCTCGCTCTCGAACACCCGCGCCGGACCTTCATGAACCCGTTTTTTCAGGCCCGAGACCTTGATGAACGCACCCTCAGGAGCGAGGTTGCCCTTCAAGACGATGACCCCACCGGAGGTGTCGATCACATTGGACAACGGGCGAATGACGTCGCCATCAGGCGGCGGCGCACCGGCGACCGCTTCTGCGAGGGTTGAACCGGAGATGGTCGGCGTATCGCCGTGCAAATGGCCTCCGGCAACGAGTTCCTTGACGATCATCGGAACACCGCCAAGCCGGTGGACGTCGATGGCATAGTACTGGCCGCCGGGCCGCAGGTTGCCAATCAACGGGGTTCGCTCGAACACCTTGGCAACGTCGTCCATGGTGAAGCGGATGCCGGCTTCGTGGGCGATCGCCGAAATGTGCATGCCGGCGTTGGTGGAACCGCCGGTTGCCGCGACGATCGCGCAGGCGTTCTCCAGGCTGTTGACCGATACCAGATCGCGCGGCAGCGGCCCGCCATGTTCCAGAATATCCATCACCGTGTGACCCGCCCGGCGCGCCACCGCGTCACGTTCGGCATAGACAGCCGGTATCAGGGAGCTGCCCAGCGGCGAGAACCCCATAACTTCGGCAACCATGCCCATGGTGTTGGCGGTGAACTGGCCCGGGCAGGCGCCGATGGTCGGCATCACAACCTGTTCCAGGTCGTCGAGGTCTTCCCGGGTCATGTCGCCGGTCATGACGGCGCCGGCGCCCTCATAGGCATCGAGCACAGTCGCCCGCTTGCCGCGCCACTGCCCGAGCAGGGTGCTGCCGCCGAAAACGAACACGGAGGGCGCATTACAGCGCACCATGGCCATCAGGATGGCCGGCATGTTCTTGTCGCAGCCGCCGAAGCCCACCAGCCCGTCATAGGCGTGGCCGCGCATCACCAGCTCGATGGAATCGGCGATGATCTCGCGGGACATCAGCGAGCATTTCATGCCCTGATGGTTCATGGCGATGCCGTCCGATACCGAGATGGTGGTGAAGGCCCGTGGCGTACCGCCGGCCTCCTCTACGCCGGCATGGGCATGGGCCGCCTGATCGCCCAGATTGGCGTTGCACGGAGACGTCTCCCCATGGGTGGAAACGACGCCGATCATCGGCCGGGCGATATCCTCGTCGCTCAGCCCGGAGCCGCGCATAAAGGCGCGGTGCGGCACCCGGTCGAGACCGTCCGTGGTTATTCTCGATCGAAGCGGTGGCCAGTTTCGCCCGGCTTTCGTCATCTTACCCTCCCAAGTGGCATACCAAGAGTATGGTTTGGCATACTCAAACGGTCAATCACCTCGGCCATCATGGAACATACGACGGCAGCCACAACGACACCCAGGGGATGAGGACGATCACCGCCAGGCGGCAGATATCCGATACCCAGAATGGCGTGACGCCCCGGAAAATCGTCGAGGTCGGCACGTCCGGCAAGACCCCGCGCAGAACGAAGACGTTCAATCCGACGGGCGGCGTGATCAGGCTGATTTCGGTGACCACCACGACAAACACGCCGAACCAGATGGGATCGTATCCAAGCTGCATGACCAGCGGAAAAAAGATCGGAACGGTGAGCAGCACCATGGACAGGCTCTCGAATACGCAGCCGAGCAGGACGTAAATCACCAGGATCGCCATGATCACCAGCCAGGGCGTATGCGAGAACTGCTCGGCGATCGCCAGCAGTGCCTGCGGGAAGTCCGTGAGATTGACGAAGTTGGCAAACAGCAACGCGCCGATCAGGATGGTGAACAGCATGGCGGTGGTGAGCACACTCTCCTGCAGGACCTCAAGCACGATCCGCACCGTCAATGCCCGGCGCAGCAAGGCCAGAATGAAGGCGCCGACGGCGCCGATGCCGGCAGCCTCGGTCGGACTGAAAACGCCGCCGTAGATGCCGCCCATCACCACCGCGAAGAGCAGGATCACGCCCCACACGGACGACAGCGCCTGCATTCTCTGGCGCCAGTCGTGACGCTCTCCGGCCGGTCCTGCCGAGGGGTCGCGCCAGGTGGTGTAGCGAACGGCGCCGAGATAAAAGAGCACGCCGAGAATGCCGGGGATGACGCCCGCGGCGAACAGTTTGCCGATGCTCGATTGGGTGAGGATGCCGTAGATCACAAGCAGCACGCTCGGCGGGATCAGAATGCCGAGTGTGCCGCCGGCGGCGATAGATCCGGTCGCCAGGGAATCGCGATAGCCGAACTGGCGCATCGACGGCATGGCGACCTTGGAAATCGTCGCCGCCGTCGCCAGTGACGAGCCGCAGATGGCGCTGAAACCGCCGCAGGCGACGACAGTCGCCATGGCAAGGCCGCCCTTGCGGTGTCCGAGAAACGCGTTGGAAACGGCGTAGAGTTCTTCGGCCATGCGGGAACGCGCGACGAAGTTGCCCATCAGAATAAACAGCGGGACGACCGAAAGCTCGTAGTTGATCGCTGCGTCATAGGCCGTCTGACCGACATTGTAGAGCGCGGCCGTCGGGTTGAGGACATAGGCCATGCCGAGAAAGCCCACCGCGATCATAACGAACGCGATCGGAATGCGCAGGAACGCCAGGAAAAGCAGCGCTGCCAGGCCGACCAGTGCTTCAGTCATGGCTGCCGTTTCCCGGCGTGCGCTGCCTGACCAGCCGCACGACATTGGCGACGAACGCCAGGACGGCGACCGCGCACAACACGGCCATGGCTGTGCTGAAAGGCCAGAGTTCGAGCACCAGTTCGTCGGTCACCTCCTGGTATTCGTATTGATCCCGTGATCGGATGAAGAGGCGCCAACTGACCAGTGCAAACGCGCAGGCACCAAAGACGTTGGCCAGAATCGCCTGATAGCGGGCGAGCCATTTGGGGACGAAATTGTCCAACAGGTCGACGGTCACGTGACCGTCGCGCAGGATGGTCAAGGGCAACGCGAAGAAGATGATCGCCGGCATGATCAGTGAGACCATTTCGTAGGCCGCCGGTAACGGGCTCAGGAACAGATAGCGTCCGATAACGTCGACGAATGTCAGCACCATCATGGCGAACAGGAAGACGCAGGCGACGAACGCCAGTGCGCGCGCGGCAACAGAGACGATTGATCCGCCGGCGCCTTCTGGGGACGCCGGCAGATCCGGATTATCGGAACCCGCCATGGAAAAGCCTAGTTCGTGGCTTTTTCGACTTCGGCCTTGAAGAACTCGTAGACGGCCTTGCCGTCCACGTCGACCTCGGAGGCAGCTTCGTAATAGCCCTTCAGAAAGTCGGCATTGAGGCCTTCAAGCGCCTGCACCGTGGTCTCCGGCGCGGTCTTGATGGTGTTGCCCGCGGCCTCCACCGTCTCAAGTCCCTTGGCATTGAGCATATCCCAGCCGGCGCCGGCCAATTTGGCGAAGGCCTCGCCGGAATGCTTGTCGACGATCGCCTTGTCCTCCGGCGACAATGCGTCGTACTTGGCCTTGTTCATGATCAGGTAGTGGCTGCTGGAATACCAGCCGCCAGGCATGACGGTCGAGTATTTGACGATATCGGTGAGCTTGAAGCTCGGGATGCTCTCGAACGGAAACATGATGCCGTCGGCGATGCCGCTGGACAGGATCTCGTAGGACTTCGTTGCCGGCTGGCGAATGGAGACGCCGTCCCAGGCTTCCACGATGGCCAGAGGGATGGGGCCGCCGGTCCGGATCTTCTGACCCTCCATATCCTCAGGAGTCATGATGTTGCCGTTGGTGTGGTGGACCACGCCGGGGCCATGGGTGTTCATGCCGATCAGATGCACACCGCGATAGAACCCCTTGTCGGCGAGGAACTTCTCGTGGGTCTTCTGCAGGGCGACCGACGTCGCTTCGGCGCTGTCCCCGAGGAACGGCAGTTCGGCGAACAGATAGGCGGCAAATTGCTTGCGGCTGTAGCCGTGCACGGTGAAGCCGACATCCGCCTGGCCGGTGCGAATGGCGTCAAAATGCGCCGGTGGCGATGCCACCGCCTTGGGCAGGCGCTTAAAGGTGATGCGGCCGTCGCTGTCCGCTTCGATGGCCTCCATCCACGGGATGTAGATCGCTTCATTGACTGGATGGGTCCAGGGAATCCAAGAGGAATAGGTCAACTCGGTTTCGGCGCTGGCCACCGCCGATGTCAGGGTGAGCACAGAAAGCGCCACTGCGCATTTTTTCAAAATGGATCCGTACATGTGTTTGCCTCCTATTACGGATTCTGCAGGTTTCGGCGAATTGCGAGCGTTCGGATGCCGGTTCTTGGTCTGTTGGCGCATCCAACCACTCGCCTGGTGTTCCCGGAAATTGGGCATCGGGCCGAGTCCGAACGCCGTTCCGTCGCTACGTTATTCCAACCTCCCATCTAGGTATACATAAATCTCCCGATCGATTGCCGCGACGCACCGACAAAAGGTGCCATGCAACGATATCCTCATCCCTATCCGGTCAGCGTCAGTTCCACGCGTCCCAGCCCGGACATCCCCACCACAATCCGCGCCGGCGTCTCCACCCGCTGCATGGGAATGTGGGTGCCGCACAGAATGAACTGCCCGGCCTCCAGTGAAATGCCGCGACGACCAAGGTGGTTGACGATCCACATGACCGCATCGATCGGCGGCTGTGGTGCGCCGCCGGTTACGTCGACATCCGACTGACCGCTCACCGACACCTTTGTGGTGATCGTGTCCGGATCGACGGCCGAAACCGCCGCTCCGTCACCGCCAATGACTGCGCCGGCGTTGGTGATGTTCTGGGCGATGACATCGGGCAGGTGCACGTCCGGCAGTTTGGCGTTGCGCAGGTCGATCAGTTCCAAAGCCGGGACGAAGCGCTCGACGGCCGCTATCACCTGTTTCCGGTCGACGGCACCGCCTGTACCATCAATCGGCGCACCAAGTATGGCGGCAATCTCCGGTTCGAAGGCAAAGCAGGTGTAGTCGCCGACACGGCGCTGAGCCGGCGAGACGGACGTCTGGTCGGCATAGACGCGGCCGCTGGCCGGCTCGTCGATGCCGAAATGTGCCATCTGGGCTTTCGAGTTGACCGCAATCTTGTAGCCGGCGACACCGGTGCGGCGTCCGCTCGACATGAGGTAGGCGTGCAGTGCATCCTGATCCGCATAGGCACGTGCCATGTCACGCGGCGGATCCGTCGGATGCGCGCTGAAGGGCTTGCCGTTGCCAATTTCATCGGCGATTTGCGCAATGTATGCCGGCGTCTCGCTCATGCGACGATCTCCCTGAACCCGGGCATCCAACCGAGCCCTGCCGCGGTCTCGCCGAGCGGTCTGTATTCAGCCGAAACGAGGCCATCGTAGCCGGTGCCCTTCAGCGCCCGCAGAGCGGTCTCGAAGTCGGTCGTTCCGGTGCCCGGTTCATGGCGTCCCGGCGTGTCGGCGAACTGGACATGACCTATGTGCGGTGCAGCCTTGTCGACCGCCTCCGCAAGGTCCGGTTCGGTGATGGCTATGTGATAGAAATCGAACAGGATGGCGATGTTGCGATGGGCTGCCCGCTCAAGCACATCGAGTGCAAAGTCCAGACCGCTCAGGAAAAACCCCGGCACATCGATCCGGTTGACCGGTTCGATCATCACCCGAATGTCGTTTTCCGCAAAGACATCGGCCGCCTGCCGAATGTTGTGTAGATAGACATCCAGGCATTTTGCCGGATCGGCACCTTCAGGCGGACGGCCGGACAGAATGTTGACCTGACCTACCCCCAATCGCCGGGCCTGGGACAGACAGATCGAGACGGCATCGCGAAAATCCGCTTCCCGCCCCGGCAGCGCGGCCAGACCTACCTCGTCACCAACGCCACGCGGCACGTTGATCTGTGCGATCGGAATCCCGGCGCGCCGGCTGGCCGCCTGCAGATCGTCGACTTCATGCTCCGATGGAAACTGAATCTCGACCCAATCGAAACCCGCGCGCGCCGCCTGAAGGATCCGTTCGGGCATCGGATACTCTGGATAGAGCATTGAAATATTTGCGCAAAAGTCCATTTGCTCCCACCCGTGGCCGACGAAGCGCGCGGTTCTCCATAAATATTTCAAGCATAAAATATATTCTGTCAAGGCTGCTGCGAGCAGCGCGGGCCTTCGGATCGCTCATTGGCGTGCGATTGCCGGCAGCGATACGACTGGACCACGCCCATGACGGCGGCGACCACGACCGGGTTCGTGTGCAAGGGATTTCGTACAGAAGACCGTCAGGAATGGTACGGTTGGGTGGGGTCGAACCACCGACCTCTGGATCCACAATCCAGCGCTCTAACCAGCTGAGCTACAACCGCACGGTCAGCGCTTTCGCTGAAGGCGTGACATACGGCGACACGGCCGAATTTGCAAGAGGCTCCGCCGCTATCGCGCATAAAAAAGCCGGACATAAGCCCGGCTTCTTAAAGGTCTTGGATCTGTGAACCGTTATCAGGCGGTCGGGAAGGATTTGGCAGCCTTTTCGTAAGCCGCTTTGCCTTGCTGGGTCACGTCTTCTGCGACCTTGCGCATGGCATCCTGCAGCTCCTTGGCCTGATCGACGGCCGATTCGGTCTGGCTGCGGACGAAGGCAGACTGCAATTCGACCAGTTCGCCGATGGTCTTGACACCGAGCAGCGATTCCATGTGGGTCAGCGAGTTTTCGGCATTGGTCCGCATGGCGTCAATGGCCTTGAGGCTCAGTTCGACGCTTCCAGCCTGGGCACTTTCCAGGGTCTGCTCGACGGTCTTGGTGGCGTCTTCGGCAACGGCCCTCAGCTTGTCGTAGGCGTCCTTGGACTGGGCCAGGCCCTTTTCGGCAAAATCGCGGTAGGTCTCGGTCATTTTGGACGGATCAAATGCGGTTGCGAAGGCAAATGGGTCCGGGGTTGCGGTCTTTTTGGTAGCCATGATCAGCGCTCCTTGTTTTGGGCCCTCTTTGAGGCACCCGATGCTGTTGAGGAATAACTCCGCCTGTTATATAGGCATGTTTATTGTGCATTGCAACATTTTTTGCAGTGCACAATAACCGTTAACCCTCTTGCCAGGAAATGGCGGACAGACAGACCGCGGTTCTGGACCGAAAAGCCGTTGAGACATATTAACGGATTCTTAATAATAAGAAGCGGATTTCAATCGGCTGGTATCAAGCCCGCCGACAGTGCATACGAGACGGGATCGGGGCATGCCGACGGGGCAATATCCATTCATTGACATCGCCGTCCATGACCAGGTTCGTGATCGATTTGCCGCCGGCGACGCCGTCGTCGTGCTGTCACAGACGCTGAACGACGTGCTGTGGGTGAACGGCGCCGGTGCCGATTTGTTCGGTTACCCCGGCATATACGACTTCATGGATGCCGGTCTCGATCGGGGCACCGCCGGGTTTCGGCAGATCCAGGCGGCCGCCCATGCGCTGCTCAATGTCGCCGACCGCCCGTCACAAAAATTCGTCATGCGCACCGGATCGGTTTTCCGCCATCCGCTGCTGCCGGCCACCCTGGAGCGCGTGCGCCTGGCCGATGGCAACCGCGCGCTGCTGTTTACCGTGGCGCTCAGCGAGGCGGCCGCAGGGCCAGAGGAAAAGGCCGCCAACATCATCGACGGCTTCGCCGAAATGGACACGCATGCCGCGGTCCTCGACGCGACGGGCGACGTGGTGCAGGCCACACCGTCCTTTGCGCGGCTGGCCATCGACCAGGCGGTTCGTGAGAAGATCGTTCGGGAGGTTGCCGGGACACACGATCGGCTGGTTAAGCGACCCGTCAGGACAGCGCTGGGTTACCTGCCGGCAGCGATTGCCCGCATCGGCGACGAACTGAATCTGTTGATCGCCGTCGAGATGTCCATCGGTAATCTCGATCCATTGCCCGGACAGGTGCCCGTTTTGGAGGCCGACGCAGAACCCGGTATGGCGCCAGCAAAGGTGCCGGTACCGACACCGTCGGTTCTGAATCATGCTGTTCGTTCGGAACAGGACGCAGACAAGCCGACGCCGGAACCGGCTGGCGGAGACGTCGGCAAGGCAGCGCCGCAACCGAGCCCGCCGGCCGCGGAGGATTTCATCTTCAATCCGCGCAACCGTCCAGTGCGTTTCGTCTGGAAGATCGACGACAGGGGCGTTTTTAGCGAAATCTCAGGCGAGTTTGCAGCCACGGTCGGCCCCAACGCAGCCGACATCGAGGGCCGCAAATTCGCCGATGTGGCGCAGGTTTTCAATATCGATCCCGACCACGCCATCGCCGATCTCCTGCAGAAACGGGACACCTGGTCGGGCAAGACCGTGCACTGGCCGGTCCAGGGTACGGATCTGCGTGTGCCGGTCGACCTTGCCGCCCTGCCAACCTATTCGCGGGACCGCGAATTCGACGGTTTCCGCGGTTTTGGCATCGTCCGGTCGAGTGATGCGGAGAGCGACCCGGAACGCATCGGACTGGCCCTGGTCCACAATGCTCCGGCGAGCCTCTTCGACAGACCGACCGAGCAGCAGGCAGCGCCCCGGATCACGGAGCCGCTGCCCACGGCTTCGACCGATGCTGTTGCAGTTGAGCCGGATGACGTAACCCCGGAAGAAGGGCCTGAGATGGCTGAGCCGACGGGGAACGAGCCTGCAACGGCCGAACAACCGGTGTCGGAGGACGCGCCCCCGCCAGAAGCTCCCGACAGCCCGCCGCCAGACACTAAGCCGGCCATCGACATCAGTGCATCACCGGGCCGCCGACAGTCCGACAAAGTCATTCGGCTCGAGGAGCGGCGCAGCCGGTCACGCGAGGGACTGACGACAGCCGAACGGCAGGCATTTCAAGAAATTGGCCGGCAGCTTGGCGGCAATGGCGACGAGTCGGATGACGCCGAACCGGTGACCTTTGGCAAGCGGTTGATGCCACCGATCACCGATGGAACAGAAGAACCGCCGGAGACCATGTCAACGGGCAAAGCACCGGACCCATCGGTTACCGATGAAGAGCCGCCCACTGCGGCGGCGAGCCTGGAAGCCGGCAGCGAGCCACCGGAAGGCATGACGGGCGGAGCGCAGCCGGATGCCGCCGAGCATCCGACAGGCGACCGCGCACTGACGCCGGAGGTTCTGGAGATCTTGCCGATGCCGATCGTCATTCACGACGGTTCCGTCATATTCCATATCAACGAAGAATTCCGGAGACTGACCGGATACCTTTCGACCAGCCATCTCAACGAGGCCGGAGGGCTCAACGCGCTGTTCAGCGGACCGGATGCCGTGCGCGAGGATGCACCGGCGATCAACGGCACCGGCAGGCTGTCGCTGCATTTGGCGAACGGAACCACCGTGCCGGTTCGTGCCAGGCTGAGATCCGTCGAATGGACGGACGGCCGGGCGCTGATGCTGGCCCTTTCGGAAGCATCCGCCAGTGAGGCGAGCAGCGCCGATGCGGAACGGGCGGCGGCCCTGCAGGTGGAAGTCGACGAGTTGCGCTCGATCCTCGAAACCGCCACCGACGGTGTGGTGTTGATCGGCGAGGACGGCATCATCCGCTCCATGAACCAGTCCGCCGCGGCATTGTTCGATTACGACGACAACGAGACGCGCGGCCGGCCGTTCGCCATGCTGTTTGCGCATGAGAGCCAGCGTCCGGTTCAGGACTACCTGACCGGGCTGACCGGAAAGGGCGTCGCGAGTTTGCTGAACGACGGTCGCGAGGTTATCGGCCGCGAGGCTTCAGGAGGTTTTCTGCCGTTGTTCATGACCATTGGCCATCTATCCGGGTCAAACGGCTATTGCGCGGTCATGCGCGACATTACCCAGTGGAAGCGCGCGGAAGAGGAATTGCGGAGCGCCAAGCGCGAAGCCGAGACAGCCAATGCGCTGAAAAGCGAGTTTCTGGCCCGCGTCAGTCATGAAATCCGCACGCCGCTCAACGCCATCATCGGGTTTTCGGAATTGATGGCCGAGCAGCGCTTCGGTCCGATCGGCAGCCCGCGCTATGTTGAATACGCCCACGACATCAGCCGGTCCGGCAAGCACGTGCTCGACATCGTCAACGACCTGCTCGATATCTCCAAGATCGAGGCGGGTGAGCAGGAGCTCGATTTCCAGGCGGTGTCGCTCAATCACGCACTGCTCGACGCCGTGTCGATCCTGCAGCCGCAGGCGAACAGCCAGCGGGTGATCGTCCGTACCAGCCTGTCATCGACCGTGCCGGACGTGGTGGCCGATCAGCGCTCGGTCAAGCAGATCGCCATCAACATCCTGTCCAACGCCATCCGCTTTACGCCCGCCGGGGGCCAGGTGGTGGTGTCGACCTCCTACGAACAGAACGGCAATGTCAGCCTGCGGATCCGCGACACCGGCGTCGGCATGACCCGCGACCAGCTGGAGGAGGCCATGAAACCGTTCCGCCAGGTCACCGGTTTCATGCGCGAGCGCGGTGAGGGAACGGGCCTTGGACTGCCGCTGGCGAAGGCCATGGCCGAGGCCAACCGGGCCCAGTTCGCGATGAACTCGCAACCGGGACGCGGCACCCTGGTGGAGATCACATTTCCGTCACAACGGGTACTGGCCGAATAATCCGATGACCGGCCTGTCTGGACGCTTGCTCAGCGGCCTGGATAGCCTTGCCAATACCCAAGGGCCACAAAGAAAAACGGTGCGCCGAGGCACACCGTCAAATGAAATGCTGTCAAAACAGGGCTGGTATTCGCAATGCTCACATGGCCGGGATACACGCCGGGAGATTACGTTAACCGATCGTATCCTAATGAGCGGAGTGCTAACGGATCCTTAACAGATTGCTCAGCATTCAAAATGGTTGGGCGAAGTCCGCGAAGAGAGTAAACTTTTCTCTTACCTTTCGTTAACCGTATGGCCGGCCGCAACTCTATTGTTGCAGCGCCTGCAGATTCTCATACAGCGCCAATGCCTCCGGATTGGCCAGCGCCTCCCTGTTTTTGACCGGCCTGCCGTGCACCACGTCGCGGACCGCCAATTCGGTGATCTTGCCGGATTTCGTCCGCGGGATGTCGTCGACGGCAACGATGACGGCCGGCACGTGGCGCGGCGAGGCGCCGGTGCGGATGCGGGTCTTGATCTTCTTGATCAGATCGTCGTCGAGCTGCACACCGTCGGACAGCCGAACAAACAGCACCACGCGCACGTCGTCCTGCCAGTCCTGACCGATGCAGATCGCCTCCTGAACCTCATCCATCTGCTCGACCTGATTGTAGATCTCGGCGGTGCCGATGCGCACGCCACCCGGATTGAGGGTGGCATCCGAGCGGCCGTGAATGATCATGCCGCCGTGCTCTGTCCACTCGGCAAAGTCGCCATGGCACCAGATGTTGTCGAAGCGCTCGAAATACGCGGAACGGTATTTGGCCCCGTCCGGGTCGTTCCAGAACATGATCGGCATCGACGGGAAGGCGCGGGTGCAGACCAGTTCGCCCTTCTGCTGATGCACCGGTTTGCCGTCGTCGTCCCAGACATCGACCGCCATGCCGAGGCCCGCGCCCTGGATCTCGCCACGCCACACCGGTTTGACCGGAATGCCCAGGACAAAGCAGGAGACGATGTCGGTGCCGCCGGAAATCGACGCCAGATGGATGTCGTCCTTGATGCCCTCATAGACGAACGAGAAACCCTCCGGCGACAGCGGCGATCCGGTCGACGTCATCAGCCGCAGCGCCGAAAGGTCGTGGGTTGTCTTCGGGGTCAGACCGGATTTGCGCAACGCGTCGATGAACTTGGCCGATGTGCCGAACACCGAGAACCGCTCGGCGGCGGCGAAGTCGAACAGCGCGTTGCCGTCCGGATAGAACGGAGACCCGTCGAAAAGGCACAGGGTGGCGCCCGACGCCAGGCCGGACATCAGCCAGTTCCACATCATCCAGCCGCAGGTGGTGAAATAGAACAGCCGTTCGCCGGATCGCAAATCGCAGTGCAGCTGCTGCTCTTTCAGGTGTTGAAGCAGCGTGCCGCCGGCCGAGTGCACGATGCATTTGGGGATGCCCGTGGTGCCGGAGGAAAACAGGATATAGAGCGGATGCTCGAACGGCAGGCGCTCGAAGCGCACCGGCCCGGCCGCATAGGGGGCGATGAAGTCTTCCAGCGACGCCGCGTTGGTCAGGGCTGCCACCAGAGCCGGTGTGTCGCCGGCGTAGGGCACGATCACTGTTTTGAGCGGCTTCAGCTTGGCTTCGACCGCAACGAGCTTCTGCGAAACATCCTGCAGCTTGCCATTGTACCAGTAGCCGTCGCAGGCAATGAACAGCTTGGGTTCGATCTGGCCGAAACGATCGAGCACGCCCTGTTCGCCGAAATCCGGCGAGCACGACGACCAGATGGCACCGATCGAGGCAGCCGCCAGCATGCCGGCCACGGTCTCGGCCATGTTCGGCATCATGGCAACGACGCGGTCGCCGAGCCCGATGCCAAGCCCGCGCATCGCCTGCTGCAGACGCGAGACGAGCGCATGCAGATCGTCCCAGCTGAGGCGGCTCTCGACCTTGTCCTCGCCGCGGAAGACGATGGCATCGTCACGGCCGGTGCGCGACAGCAGATTTTCGGCGAAGTTCAGCCGCGCTTCAGGGAAAAACCGGGCTCCGGGCATCGCGTCGCCGTTTTCCAGCGTCGTCTCCCCCTTGTCGCCGATGACGCCGCAGAAATCCCAAAGGGCTGACCAGAACGCGCTCCGGTCGGCGATGGACCAGGCGTATAAATCGTCATACCCGTCGAACGGCCGGCCAGCGCGTTCGGCGCAAAACCGTGAAAACGCTGTTACCACGGCCCCGTCGACCGCATCTCGGCCAGGGGTCCAAAGCGGCTGTTCTTCGGGCATTGATGTCCTCCCACTGCACTGTTTTGGCTTGTCTATCATGACGCAATGCAACAAACAAAGCCGGCGGCGCAATTCGTCACCGGTTATCAAACGGTCTCGTTTCGTCGTATAAAACCTTGGCCGTTCGCCCCGTCAAAGGACGGGATAGCGGGGGAAACCGCCGCGGTGATTTGCTTTCGACGCCGCGACTGTATACCCCTTGATGCGTCGACGGGATTACCTGCAGCTGTGCAGGAGTCTATGGGAATGAAGGGTCGATAAGGGTGGAGCGGACGAGGTCATTCCGCAGGCGTTGGTACCGATGGGCCTTAGCCGGCCTCATCCTGGCCGGTCTGTTGGCCGGTCTCGCCGGTGTTGCCCTGCCCTATGCTATCTCCACCGATGTGGTGCGCGACCGTCTTGAGCGTGACATCTCCGAATGGACCGGGCATCAGGTCAGGCTGCTCGACAATCCGGAACTCGGATTCTGGCCGGTACCGCATATCGAGCTCAACCGCATCACCATCTCTTCCAGGCAATTCCCCGATGCCGAACCGATCGTCTACGCCGACGAGATGAAGGTGGATTTTTCGGTCCTGTCGGCACTGAACGGCCAACCGAGCTTCTCCAACTTCGTGCTGGTCCGACCCGTGTTCACCGTCGAGCAGTTCGCGGATGGTATGACCAGTTGGACAAGCACCAACGGGCGCGTTTCGCGGGGCATCGCCATCGCACGGCGCCGTGCCGACGGCGCGCAGGACTCGGCCGGCAATCCATTGGCCATCCCACCGGAGCGGCTCGGAGAAATGACGGTGCAGAACGGCACGTTCGCCTGGATCGATCATGCGCAGCAACGCCAGGAAAAGGTGACGGCGATCAACGGCACCATCAGCTGGCCGCGCCTCAATAGCGGCGTCCGGGTCAATTTCCGCGGGATCTTTCGCGGCGAAGCGATCGCCGTCGACGTGAACTCGGAAGAACCGCTGCAACTGCTTGCCAGCCGCAGTGCGCCGGTCCGGTTCGATCTCAAGTCTGCCCCACTCAATATAGCCCTGAACGGTATGGCAAATCTGTCGGTCCGTCCTTTCTTTGCCGGCTCCCTGACGATGGACAGTCCGTCGATGCGACAGACGCTGCAATGGGCCGGCACCGAGATCAAGCCGGGCGAGGCCATTGGCGCACTGTCGCTCGATGCCGAGGTGCAGATGCAAAACGGTCGCGCCATGCTCAACGATTTGATCGTCGAGCTGCAGGGCAATCGCGGCATCGGCGTTTTGGATTTCAAGAACAACGAAGACGGCACGCCGGGAATCTCCGGCACGCTGGCTTTCAATTCTCTCGATATCGCCTCCTTCCTGCGGGCTTTCACGCCGCTGCCGCGATCCGGCGACGAGATCGCCGAGACCATCGACACCTCGTTTCTGCACCAGTTGACCCTGGACATGCGGCTGTCGGCGCAAAACGCCACGCTGGGCCGGCTGAATCTCACCAACGTTGCCGCGGCGGCCCGTATCGTCGATGGTCGCGCGGTGTTCGATATCGGCGGTGCCGAGGCCTACGACGGCAGTGTTTCGGGACGCATCGTGATTTCCGAAAGCGGGGTCGAGGGCGGTGGCGAGATCAAGTTTTCGGCGCGTGACATCGATTTGGCCCGCACCCTGGCGGCGCTGGAAATCGACGGACCGCTGCCGCAGGGCACGGCGACACTCAACATCGCGCTGGCCTCTCGCTATCCGACCTGGGCGACCGATCTCAGCGATCTCAAGGGCAAGTTCGAGATTGCCATCGTCGACGGCACCATTCCCTCCTTCGACGTCAGTCAGTTCCGGGAACTCGCCGGCAGCGAGCGGTTTTTCGGCCTGAGCGGCATCGCGGACGGTTCGTTCCCGTTCACAAGCGCCGAGTTCAACGCCAATTTCGCCAACGGACTGGCCGAAATCGACCGCGGCGTGATCGCCGGTGACGACGCGATGATCGAAATGACCGGCATCATTCCATACCAGCGCGGCGGTCTCGCCCTGGTCGGCGTGCTCAAGGACGCAATGGTCGATGCGGTCGCCGAGGAAGGCAGCGAAGCGGCTGAAATCGTCGGCCCGCCGCCGCCGGACAATGCCATCCAGTTTTTTGTCGGCGGCTCCTGGCCGACGCCGGTCATCTCGCCGATCGTCGGCAACTACTGAACGCTGTGGCCGCCAAGCACAGCAAGCTGCTCAGCCTGATCCTGCGCCACAAGCCGCAGACCATCGGCATCGCCCTCGATTCGGCCGGCTGGGCGGATGTCGACGAGCTGCTGGCGCTGTTACCACGGGCCGGCGTGTCAATGAACCGAGACCAGCTACGGCACATCGTCGAGTCCAACGACAAACAGCGCTTCGTCTTCAGCGACGACGGGCAGCGGATTCGGGCCAACCAGGGACATTCCCTGTCGGTTGATCTCGGGCTCGAGCCGATCGAACCGCCGGCCGTGCTTTTCCACGGCACCGCGCGGAAATCCCTGGAAAGCATCCTGCGCGAAGGGTTAAAGCGCGGCCAGCGTCAACACGTGCATTTGCACACCGACCGTGCCCTCGCTGAAACCGTCGGCCGGCGCCACGGCCAACCGGTTCTGTTGCGCGTTGCGGCCGGGCAGATGTGGGCCGACGGTCATGCCTTTTTCCGCAGCGACAACCGGGTCTGGCTGACGGAGGCGGTTCCGGTCCGATATCTGAGTGAAGTGTCTGACGGGTAAGGGCAAGTGTTTTGCCCCCCAATCTTGAGCTTGGAGGTACAGCGAAATCACTTCGTTGAGAAAGTAACCTTTACCGTCGCCAACGAAACAAAAAGACCGGCACCCCCCTGCAAATGCGTGCCGGGCGATGGCGTCCGAAGTGACAATGCAAAATAGATTCTTTCGTTCTCAAAGCGTTGCCTCTATTTCCGTTAAGAGAAACGACCCAAAGTCCTCGCCCAACGGGGAAATGGTCCCGTCGATTTCATACCTGACAACCGGATACTCTCCATCAGAATTCATGGCAGCTGAGTCCAGCGCACAATAAGCACCATCTCCTTCGGATGAGATCAATAGTAGGTGGGCGGGCAGCCCGTTTCTTCTTTCGTCCAGAGTTAGCCAGATTCCATCTGGGATGCCGCTGTTAGCGAAGTCATCGTCAATCAGCCCAAAAATTTCGATCCCATTGATATCTCCGCATCCGTAGGCAGTAAGAAACCGCCGGTAGGTCGGCGGAAACTTGAAACCGACTGCCTTTTCGGCGCTGTCGACCAGTTCCGGTGACCTTTTTCCAACAAAATCACTATCGTGTGCTTGGATCAGCTGGAAAGCCCGCTGCAGTTCGCGCATTCCCATGTCAATCCACTCTTTTGCCGTCTCGATGGACCGCCACCACCTCGATTACACCGATGATACCGTCGTTGAACGCATCGAGTTCTTCCGCCGGAACCCAGAGCTCTCGATGCCGTTGCCCGCCAGCCTCTTGCGGCGGATAGCGGGCAGCGGTCTCCTCGTTGATTTCGAAGCGGGTGACGTAGCCGACATTATCCGGTGCCGGCCGCACGGAATTCCAATCGCGGGCGATCTTCTCGGCATAGTCGAAGGTGAGAACCGGGTAGAAGATCGGCTGATCAGGCAAGCGCGGCGGCCAGCGGCGCCATCCACTCCGTTCAACCAGATCAATTTCGGCCTGACCGGCGGGACGAAACAGGATCATGCTAGTCACGCGCCTTCTCCCTGACCCGACTGCAGCAGAGCCTTCAATCGTCGCACCTCGGCAATTAGACGCGGAACATCGGAACGGGCATGGGCAATGAAATCCTGATCGTCAATGGTGGCTCCGACAATGTCGATATCGTCATCCGGCTCGACCCCTCCAGCCACCGTAATGATGTTCGAACCGCTGAGATGATCCCGGCCCTCCACATAGGACGTCCATGGTCCGTTGCGGGCACGTGCACATCTTTGCTCGATTTCCGCGAGCTCTGCCTCGGAGATTGGTTGGGATTCCATCGCTCCGCCTCCTTGGGTTGTGGTGGCGCCAGCAACCGTAAGGCGATTGGAAAGTCAAGGCATTGCGGCAGCGTTGACCTAAACGCACCGCCGGTTCATTCGGCCTTTGGATCGGATTTCTTCTTGTCCTTGTCGTCCTTCCCCTTGTCGGGTTTTGTCTCCGCCGCGCCGCGCAATCCGATGCTTTTGGCGATCGCCGACAGGGTCTCGCGGCGGATGCCGTCGTCGTCGATTTCGGCGGCGATGACATTGGCGAGGAAGATGTCGTGGCTACGCACCAGCCGGTCGTGGAAAGCGTTGACATTGGCGGAGATGGTGCCCTGGATGCGCAGGATGATAGCGGCGACGACATTGATCATGATCGCATTGGCGGCGCCGACACCGGCAATGATCAGCTTGGTCTGCTCTTCGTCGGCGGCGTTGTCGATCACCGCGAGAATGGTCCACAGGGTGATGCCGATGCCGGCTAGCACGCACAGGATCGCCATGCTGATCGTGGCCCGACTGTTGAAGCGGTTGGCGCTGTAGTAATCCGTCAGATTGCCTTGGTTGAGTAAGAGCAGCTTGCGCGACCGGGCCGCCTCCGGACTGTGTTCGACCGGCAGCAGGTCGATTTCGATGCGCAACCGGTCGACTTCGGCGCGGGCGGCACGTCCGGATGCGAAGCGCGTAACTGCCCAGCCGAACATCACCAGCCCCGCCAGACCGATCGATACCACCTCGAGCTCGTAGGAATACAGCCATTCCTCGCTGTAGCCGCCGCCGTGATATTTGGCGAGAAAGTCCGGCAGCGAAAAGGCGAACCAGGTCAGGAACGTGATGGCGATCGAGCCGATGATGACGCCGGAGGTTTCGGCATAGCGGGCGCGGTCGCGCACGATGCGGATGCGCTGCCGCAAAACGATCTGCCCGGCCAGCACGGTTTGCCGGTCCGGCTCTTCGCCGACGGCCATGGGCTTCCTTTCATACGGCAGAGCCGGATCAAAGATCTCCGGATGATCGAACTCAAGGCGTTCGGCTTCGAGATCGCGAACCTCGTCACCTTTGCGCATCAGCCAAAAGGCCAGAATGACCGCTACGATCAGGGCGATGCTGGCATAGTCGGTGGCAAATCCGGTGGCCGACCCATAGAGCACGAACAGACCAAGCATCACGACCGCAATCAGCAGCACCAGACGCCAGCGTGCAGCGTTCTGCTTTTCAGTCAGCAGCCGCTCGGCATGGCTGTCGATTAGCGTTTTGATATCCGACATGGCAACCCTCTTACCGTTTTTCCGGTGCTGTTCCACCGGAAAAACGGTCTATGTCCATGTAATATGGCTAACTATAGCACATACTCTGAAAATTATACTTATAAAAACTTTTGGTTTGTTTTAGCTGGACAGTCTGTCGACTGCCGTTTTCTGTAAAACCGCGCGGTCGAGCTTGCCCGTCGCGTTGAGCGGCAGCGCATCCAGAAAGACGACAGCCTCCGGCGCTTTGTATCCGATCCGTTCGCGTGCGAAGCCGATGATCTCGTCCGACGAGGGTCGATGCGCGCCGTCCTTCAGCGTAACAAAAGCCCAAACATTTTCGCCGTGCATCGGGTTTCGTACGCCGACAACCCCGGCGACGGCGACTGCCGGATGCGCTTGGATCGCCGCTTCAACTTCCTGCGGATTGATGTTCGATCCATCGTGGACGATGATCTGCTTGCGGCGGCCGCAGAACCAGAAATAGCCGTCCGCATCGGTCCGCATGAGATCGCCGGTGTCGAACCAGCCGTCGCGCAGTACCTGCCGCGTCGTCTCGTTGTCGTCCCAATAACCCAGCATAACACCGGGGCTACGGATCCAATGCCGGCCCTCGGCACCGATGGCGACCTCAAGACCGGCGTCGTCTTGTAACGACGATGTATAGCCCGGATTGTTGGTCCCCACGGATCCGAGCCTGTTGCGGCTGCCGGATGGATTGGCGTGGGAAGTTCCGGCCTCGGTCATGCCATAGGCACCGACAATCTGCATGCCGGCCAGTGCCTCGAACTCCCGCTCCAGTTCGACCGCAATGACGTCGCCGCTCGACATCACCAGCCTCAGGGAACCGAAATCATCGGGTTGAGCGCGGTGGTCGCGAACGAGGGCGAACAGCGCCGCCGGCAGCAGGAAGGCGGCAGTCGGCTGGGTCTGGCGCATCAGCGCCAGCAGTTCGCCGGTGTCGAAGGTGCGCGCGATCACCGTCCGGGCGCCGACCCAGAGGCCGGCGAAAACCTGCTTCAGCGATCCGACATGCGATAGCGACGAGCCCGGCAGCAATACGTCTTCTCCGGTCAGCTCCATGGCCTGGGCAATGCTTGCGACGATAGCGCCCAGCGAATTCAGGCTGTGGGTCACCCCCCTGGGTTTGCCGACGCTGCCGGAGGTGAACAGCACGAAAGCCGGCGCGTCCAGATTCAGATCGGGTAACGCTGTGTCGAGCGCCGGTTCCGCCAGCAGCGTCTCCAGATGGCGGCCGGTTTGCGTCGGCCTGCCAAAGGTGATCGTACCCAACGGCAGGTGCGCGGCCATCTGGCTGTCGGCGACATCGGCGCCACGCTCCGCGTGTACCAGCAGTGCCGTGGGCTCGGCGACGCCGAGCGCGTGGTCAATTTCGGGCGGCATATAGCGGTAGTTCAGCGGCATGGCGACGAGGCCGGCCCGAATGCAGGCGAGATAGTGGACTACGAGTTCGGCGCGGTTCGGCAGCAGCGATGCGATCCGGTCACCAGGTGTCAGCCCGATGCCGACATAGTGCCGCGCCAGCCGCTCGCTGGCGTCATGCAGGGCGCGCCAGGTCCATTGGGCATCGCCGGCAATCAAAGCCGGCGCATCAGGAGCACTGTCGAGGCCGCGACGCAGCAGATCGGCCAGATCGGCGGGCGCGTCGAGGTCGGGACCTGATATCGGCATTGTCAATTCCAGTGGGCAAACTCCTTGCGTTGCCGCATCGCCGGGAAGGCGGCAGCGCGTCCGAACGTAGCTGGAACTGTCTAACGCACCGTTACAGGGTCAGGCGCCGCCTGACCCGACCGAGATGCGGCGGTGCGGCTTGGTCGCGCGTGTTGCCTTGGGCATGGTGACGGTCAGCACACCCCTGTTGAACTCGGCGGTGATGTCGTCTTCGCGGATGCCCTCGGGCAGACGAAATGCGCGGGTAAAGCTGCCGAAGCGGCGTTCGGAGACATAGAAGTTCTCGCCCTTTTCCTGGCGTTCCGTTTTCTTCTCTCCCTTGATGGTCAGCACACCTTCGGCGACGGTGACCTCCACATCGTCCTCGCCCATGCCGGGCATCTCCGCCGTGACGGTAACGGCCTGGTCGCTTTCGCTGAAGTCGAAGCGTGCGACTTCCTGATCTCCTTCCGCCTTGCGGACCGCTGGCCATTCGACGCGCGGTACGGAGATGGACGGGAAGCGTCCCACCAAATCCTCAAACAGATCGTCCATCTGCCGGCGGAGCGAGAACAGCGGCTGGAACAGCGAGGCTTCAGCGACTTCCGGCGCGGTTTCGGCCTTGGCCGGCTTTGCCTTGGCGGCCGGCGCGGCCTTCTTCGCCGCCGGGGCGGCCTTTGCGGCAGCCGGCTTCCTGGACGCTGCAGGCTTCTTCGGCGCTGCAGGCTTCTTCGGCGCTGCCGTTTTCTTGGCAGCCGGAGCGGCTTTCTTTGCCGCCGATGCCGCAGAAGACTTGCTCTTCGCCGACGCCGCCGGCGCCTTCCTCTTTGCCGCTGCTGTCGATGTCGGTTTTGCGGTTTTTGCTGTGCTTGCCTTGGCCATGGACTGATCTCCTTCGCATCTACTCCCGGACGCAGCCTGGACACGAAGCAACGGGCGGTCGGGAGAAATCGACCCTCTTATTTATGAAGCGGATCGGATGCCTGTCTTGATGCAAGTCAACTGAATGGCGGCTGACTGACCGGCAGTTACTGTCAACCATTGCCGCAATCTTAAGGGCTCACCGAAAATCGAATGCGCTCAGCCCCGTCACCATCTCGTCGAGGCCCGAAGGCCGGGTCAATGGCGGCTCGGCGCGGGCCAGACAGGCCTGGCGTTCGCACAGGCGGCAGGCGGGGCCGACGGGCGTCGGGGAATGGCCGGGGCCGGTGGTGGCAGCACCATAGACGACCTCGTCATGGAAACCGATGTCGCAGCCGAGCAGCAGCGCGGTACGGCGTATCCGCTCGTTATAGGCACCCTGCGGGCCTTCCAACGTGCGCGAGATCACCAGGAATTCTGCGCCGTCCGGCATTTCGACGGCATCGACGAATATCTGCCCCGGCTGGGTGAAAGCGGCGTGGATGTTGAGCTTCGGGCAGGCGCCGCCGAAGCGTGACTGGGGAAAGCCGAGGGCGCCGGCGCGGCGGAAGCGATTGCCGGCGTTGTCGACCTCCAGCATGAAGAAGGGTACGCCCGAAGCACCCGGCCTTTGCAGCATGGTCAGCCGGTTGGCAGCCTGTTCATAGGAGACATGGAAGCGCGAACGCAGGACGTCGACATCGTAGCGAGCTCTCTGGGCCGCTGCATAAAACATACCGTAGGGCATCATCAGGGCGTGGGCTGCGTATCGGGCGATTTCGAAGCGCGCCAGGCGCCGTGCCTCGTCGGAGCCAAGATCGAGCTGCGCAAGCTCCTCCTGGATCGCCTCGCCGAAGGCGAGCTGCGCCACCTCCAGCGCGATTTCACGCAGTTGGTCGAACGGCGACAGCCGTTCCGACAGGAAAAGCCGCATCGAATGGCGATCGAAGCGGCGGCGCCAATTGGGCATGGTATAGACCGGCAGCAGCCGCACGACGATGCCGTGATCCTTCGCCAACCATGCCTTCAGCGCTGTAGCCAGATCGTCACCGGGTGCGAGGCGATCGTAAAACGCCTCAGCCGCCTCCTCGATCGGACCGCTGTAATTGGCGCGCTTTTCGAACACCTCGCGCACCTCGTCCACCGGCAGCCTTGTGTCGGAAAGCGACGTGGTGCGTCCTTCCTGAGCCAACAGATCGGACAGGTCGGAAAGCCGCGACTGCGCCTCCCGGTAGGCACGGTAAAGCTTGAGCACGCCCGATGCCGCATTGGGCGCCGCGTCCGCCACTTCCAGCAGTTCGGTGTCGCCCGGCAATTCGCCGGCCAGCAGCGGATCGGAAAACACCTCTTTCAAGGCCGCGACGGTGCCGGTGCTCTCACCCTGCAGTTCCTCGAGATCGAGTTTGTAAACCGACGACAGCTTGATCAGAAGTTGCACGGTCAGCGGCCGCTGGTTGCGTTCGATCAGATTGAGATAGGACGGCGAAATGCCCAGTTCCTCGGCCATCGCCGTCTGCGTCAGGCCCAGCTGGTTGCGGACGCGCCGCAGCCGGGGCCCGGCGAAAATCTTTTGCTCGGTCATGCTGGTTTTACACGTTTTTACAAAACTGTCCGACGTCGTCTCTATTACAAATTTTACAAGATTACAAATCGGATTTGTCAAAATCTAAACAGCATGACCCTTTTAACCATCTCTTTTTGCTGAATTTCCTGTGCCGATTGTGCACTGCGGTGTAAAAACGGTCACATCATTTTCAAATACAGCGCTGCGCACCCAATTCGAGCAGCTGCCTGAGATGAGTAACGGAGATCGGCATGACAGATTTTTACAACCTTGTTCCCGGCGCCCCCGAAGGTCGCTTTGACGGCATTGAACGGCCCTATAGCGCTGAAGAGGTCAAGAAGCTGCGCGGCTCGATTCACATCAAGCATACGCTGGCCGAAATGGGCGCCAATCGGCTGTGGCAGCTGATCCATGAGGAAGATTACGTCAACTCGCTTGGTGCGCTGTCCGGCAACCAGGCCATGCAGATGGTTCGGGCCGGTCTCAAGGCGATCTATCTGTCCGGCTGGCAGGTCGCCGCCGACGCCAACACCGCTTCAGCCATGTATCCGGACCAGTCGCTGTATCCGGCCAACGCCGGACCGGAACTGGCCAAGCGCATCAACCGCACGCTGCAGCGTGCCGACCAGATCGAGACGTCGGAAGGCAACGGCCTTTCGGTCGAGACCTGGTTTGCGCCGATCGTCGCCGACGCCGAAGCCGGCTTCGGCGGTCCACTCAACGCTTTCGAACTGATGAAGGCCTATATCGAGGCCGGTGCCGCCGGCGTGCATTTCGAGGACCAGCTGGCGTCCGAGAAGAAATGCGGTCACCTTGGTGGCAAGGTGCTGATCCCGACCGCCGCCCATATCCGCAATCTCAACGCGGCGCGGCTCGCCGCCGACGTTATGGGCACACCGACCTTGGTCATCTGCCGCACCGATGCCGAGGCCGCCAAGCTGCTGACCTCCGACATCGACGAGCGCGACCGACCTTTCGTCGATTACGATGCCGGCCGCACGCCGGAGGGCTTCTACCGGGTCAGGAACGGTATGGAACCGTGCATCGCCCGCGCCATCGCCTATGCGCCCTACTCCGATCTCATCTGGTGCGAAACCTCGACGCCGGATCTCGACCAGGCGCGGCGTTTCGCCGAGGCCGTGCAGCGTGAGCACCCGGACCAGCTGTTGGCCTATAACTGCTCGCCGTCGTTCAACTGGAAAAAGAATCTGGACGACGCGACGATCGCCAAGTTCCAGCGCGAACTGGGCGCCATGGGCTACAAGTTCCAGTTCATCACGCTGGCCGGTTTTCACCAGCTCAACTACGGCATGTTCGAACTGGCCCGCGGCTACAAGGCACGCCAGATGGCCGCCTATTCGGAGCTGCAAGAAGCCGAGTTCGCCGACGAGGTCAATGGCTACACCGCCACCAAGCACCAGCGCGAGGTCGGCACCGGCTACTTCGACGCTGTCTCGATGGCCATCACCGGCGGCCAGTCGTCGACGACTGCGATGGGCGAATCGACCGAAACCGCTCAGTTCAAACCGGCTGCCGAATAGGCCGCCACTGCAAACGCCAGATAAGGAGTACCGACCATGGCACCGCAGACACGCGTCAAGGAACGGGCCGAAGAGCAGTCTTCGGCCATGACCGAGGACCAGCAGGCGGCCATCCGCATGGTGGCCAACGACCTGCACCGGCTCAACCAGTCTGTGATGAAGGCAGTGGACGCCGGCGTGTCAGTGGAACTGGTGCGCTCCGCCCGCCACCACGGCGGCGCCGGCAACTGGGGTGACCTGCTGATCCCGGTCATCGTCACCCAGGGCCGCTGAACGACACCCTTTCAATCCGCTGGTTGCTCCCCTTGGCCGCCGCACGACCCGTGCGGCGGTTTTTTTGCGCCGTTTTGATCGACTCCGCGTGACAGCGGCAGGTCTGAAAACCGATCGACCGAGCGGCCGCAACAAATGGGCTGTATTGCCGCCTTCGATGGAGTAAGACGGGCGCAAAAGCCAAACGCGACCACGAGCCCTTCATGCCCGACCCAGCAAAACAGCCGGCGCGCGCCAAGACCGGCAGCAAAAAAACCAAACAACCGTCCGCGGTCGAAAGCATCAGGGGCGTCAAAACCTGGAAGCAGGTCGACGCCTGGCTGCGCGCGCGTGGCATCGAGGACATCGAGTGCATCACCCCGGATCTGGCCGGCGTGCCGCGCGGCAAGATGATGCCGGCATCGAAATTCACCTCGAACACGTCGCTGTCGCTGCCGTCATCGCTCTACCGGCAGACGATCTCCGGCGAATACCCGAGCGAAACCGGCAATTTCCGCCACGATCCGCGCGATGGCGATCTGAAGCTGATGCCGGATCTCAGCACCCTCTCCGTCGTGCCCTGGGAGAGCGATCCGACGGCACAGGTCATCTGCGATATGGTCGATCACAGCGGCGATTCGGTCGAATACGCGCCACGCAACGTGCTCAAGCGCGTGCTGTCGCTTTACCATCAACAGGGCTGGCGTCCGGCGGTGGCGCCGGAAATCGAGTTTTACCTGGTGGCGATCAACGAGGATCCGGACTATCCGCTGAAGCCACCGGTCGGCCGTTCCGGGCGACCGATCGTGCCCGGCCAGTCTTACACCATCGCCGGCGTCAACGAATTCGACGAACTGATCGACGACATCTACCATTTCTCCGAGGCACAGGGGCTGGAGATCGACACGCTGATCCATGAGGAGGGCCCGGCTCAGCTGGAGATCAATCTGCGGCATGGCGACCCGCTGGAGCTGGCCGACCAGGTGTTCATGTTCAAGCGAACCCTGCGCGAGGCGGCGCTCAATCACAACATCTACGCCACATTCATGGCCAAGCCGATGCAGGGCATGGCCGGCTCGGCCCTGCACATCCACCAGTCGGTCGTCGACATCGACTCCGGCCTCAACGTGTTCACCGACCCGGACGGCAGCGCCTCCCCGCGCTTCTTCTCGTTTATCGGTGGGCTGCAGCATTTCATCCCGAAGGCGATGGTGATGCTGGCGCCCTATGTCAACTCGTACCGGCGGCTGACCCCGGCGATGGCCTGCCCGGTCAACAATGCATGGGGCTACGACAACCGTACCGTGGCGTTTCGCGTGCCGAATTCCGACGCGCAGTCGCGGCGGCTGGAAAACCGCCTGCCGTCATCGGACGCCAACCCCTATCTCGCCATCGCCGCGTCACTGGCCTGCGGTTGGCTGGGGATGATGCGCGATATCGTGCCCGACAATCCGACGGAAGCCACCGCTTACACGGGCAATACGGTCGATCTGCCGCGCGGGCTGCTGGAAGCCGTGTCGTTGCTGGAAAGCGAGCCCGCCTTCGCCGAGGTATTCGGTCGCGAATTCATCGACATCTATGCCGGTGTCAAGCGCGGCGAATTCGAGACCTTCATGGAGGTCATCAGTCCCTGGGAACGCGAGTTCCTGCTGCTCAACGTGTAGTGTTCCGCTGACTTAACGCCGCGCGATGTTTCGCCGCAGCCATACCTCCACGACGATTCGCTCTGGCCTTTTTAAATCGATTAGATTATGAGGAGGCCGTAATGGCCACCGATATGAGCTTTTCGCCATGACCAGCCAGACCATCCCAGTCGAACCCTTTGATTATGTCGTCTTTGGCGGCACCGGTGACCTGTCGGAGCGCAAGTTGCTGCCGGCGCTGTACCACCGCCAGATCGCCGGTCAGCTCAGCGAACCGACACGCATCATCGGTGCCTCGCGAGCTGAACTGGACGATGCCGGGTTTCGGGAATTCGCCGGCGCGGCGCTGTCGCGGCACCTGTCCGTCGACGAATACGATGCCGACGAGGTCGAACGTTTCCTGAACCGACTGCATTATGTCTCGGTGGACGCCAAGTCCGACCGTGGCTGGGACGAGATGGTGCGGGTCCTATCGGACACCAATGCCAAGGTGCGGGCGTTCTACCTCGCTGTCAGCCCGGCGCTGTTCGGCGACATCTGCGAACGCATCGGAAGCCATGGCCTGATCCACGACAATAGCCGCATCGTGGTGGAGAAGCCGATCGGCCGAGACCTTACATCGGCCTGTGCGCTCAACGACACGATCGGCCATACATTCGCGGAAGAACAGATTTTTCGCATCGATCACTATCTCGGCAAGGAGACGGTGCAGAATTTGATGGCGCTGCGCTTTGCCAATGCCCTCTACGAGCCGCTGTGGAACTCGGCCCATATCGATCATATTCAGATCACGGTGGCCGAATCGGTCGGGGTCGAAGGGCGTGCAGGCTACTACGACCGGGCGGGCGCGTTGCGCGATATGGTGCAGAATCACTTGCTGCAGCTGCTCTGTCTGGTAGCGATGGAGGCGCCGCCCTCGGCCGATGCCGAAACGGTACGCGATGAGAAGCTGAAAGTTCTCAGGGCACTCAGTCCGATCGACGAGTCCAACGCGGCGAAGCTGACGGTGCGCGGCCAATACCGGGCGGGTGCGTCGAACGGCGGCGCAGTACCCGGTTACCTGGAGGAACTCGGCGACCAGACCTCGCAGACGGAGACCTTCGTGGCGCTGAAGGCGGAGATCGAGAACTGGCGCTGGGCCGGCGTTCCGTTTTACCTGCGCACCGGCAAGCGCATGGCGGAGCGGGTGTCTGAAATCGTCATCAACTTCAAACCGATTCCGCATTCGATCTTCGACCGAAGCGCCGGTCAGGTGATCGCCAACCAGCTGGTGATCCGCCTGCAGCCGGACGAGGGCGTCAAACAGTGGATCATGATCAAGGATCCGGGTCCGGGCGGCATGCGGCTGCGCCACGTGCCGCTCGACATGAGCTTTGCCGAAAGTTTCGGCGCCCGCAATCCGGATGCTTACGAGCGCTTGCTGATGGACGTCGTCCGCTGCAACCAGACCCTGTTCATGCGGCGTGACGAAGTCGAGGCGGCCTGGCGATGGATCGATCCGATCCTGTTGGCCTGGTCTGACAGTGCTCAGCCCTGCTACGGCTATACGGCCGGGACAGCCGGCCCCAGCCAAGCCATCGCGCTCATCGAACGGGACGGACGCACCTGGCATGAAAGCCGATGAAACGTACACGATGACCGTCCCTGAACCGCGACTGCTTGAATTTGTAAGCGGCCCTGCGCTGGCCGAAACGCTTTCGGATCGCGTCGCGGAGGCGTTGCGTTCAGCAACTGAGACCTATGGCGAAGCTCTACTGGCAGTGTCCGGCGGATCGACGCCGAAACTGTTCTTCCAGGCGCTCAGCCAGAGAAAGCTGCCCTGGGACAGGGTGACGGTTACGCTGGTCGATGAGCGGTTCGTGCCGCCGGCCCATGAGCGTTCCAACCATCGTCTGCTGGCGACACATCTGCTGCAAAACGAAGCCGCCCTGGCCCGGTTCATGCCTCTTTACGGCGACGACGGTTCGCCGGCGGACGCCGCCCTTCGCGCAGCCGAAAGGATGCGGCAACTGGGACGGCCCCTGGACGTTGCCGTGCTTGGCATGGGGCTCGACGGCCACACCGCCTCGTGGTTTCCGGAAAGCCCGCAGTTGGCGACCTGCGTCGATCCGTCGACGCAGGAAACGGTTGTGGCGGCCGAGGCCCCCGGTGCCGGGGAACCGCGTCTCACGCTGACGCTGCCGGTCATTGCCGCGGCCGCAATGTGCATCCTGCACATCGAAGGAACTGACAAGAAACACGTCTACAATACGGCCTTGGAACCCGGACCGGTCGAGCGACTGCCGGTACGCGCCGTGTTGCGTAAGGCTGGAACGCCGCTGCAGGTCTATTGGGCGCCTTGAGGCGCCACCGGATCGCAGCGGTTACAGCAATTTAAGGAAATGCCCAAACGCCCCGGTGCAACCGGGCGCTCCATTCGAACCCATATGATGGCAGGAACACCATGGCTGCACAATCGTCAATTACCACCATCACCGAGCGCATCATCGAACGGTCGAAACCGGCCCGCGAAGCCTATCTCGACCGCGTCAACCGCGCCGCCGAACAGGGTCCGCACAGGGGTGTGCTGTCCTGCGGCAATCTCGCCCACGGATTTGCCGCATGCAATGCGCATGACAAGGACGCGCTGGCCGGTGACCGGGTCGCCAACCTGGGCATCATCACCGCCTATAACGACATGCTGTCGGCGCACCAGCCGTTCGAACGGTTTCCAGAATTGATCCGCGAAGCGGCCCGCGAGGCGGGCGGTGTGGCGCAGGTCGCCGGCGGCGTGCCGGCCATGTGCGATGGGGTCACCCAGGGCCAGCCGGGTATGGATCTTTCGCTGTTTTCGCGCGACGTGATCGCCCTGTCAGCGGCTGTCGGCCTGTCGCACAACATGTTCGACGCGGCCGCATTCCTCGGCGTCTGCGACAAGATCGTGCCGGGACTGGTCATCGCCGCGCTGACTTTCGGGCATCTGCCGGCGGTGTTCATTCCGGCCGGGCCGATGACCTCGGGACTGCCGAATGACGAGAAAGCGCGTATCCGACAGCTCTACGCGGAAGGCAAGGTGGGGCGCGCCGAACTGCTGGAATGCGAATCGAAGTCCTATCACGGTCCCGGCACTTGCACCTTCTACGGCACCGCCAATTCCAATCAAATGCTGATGGAACTCATGGGCTTCCACACACCGGGGGCCTCGTTCATCAATCCCGGCACGCCGCTGCGCGAGGCGCTCACCCGGGAAGCCGCCAAACGGGCCCTGGCAATCACCGCGCTGGGTAACGAGTTCACGCCGGCCGGCGTGATGTTCGACGAGCGCAGCGTGGTCAACGGCATTGTCGGCCTGCATGCCACCGGAGGCTCGACCAACCACACCATGCACCTGATCGCGATGGCGCATGCGGCCGGAATCAGCATTACCTGGCAGGACATATCCGAGCTCTCGGACATCGTACCGCTGCTGGCACGGATCTATCCCAACGGTCCGGCGGACGTGAACCATTTCCATGCCGCCGGTGGCCTCGGCTTTCTGATCGCCCGGCTGCTCGAGCACGGGCTGTTGCACGATGACGTGCGCACCGTCTGGGGCGAAGGCCTTGCCGCCTACGCCGTCGATCCGAAACTGGGCGATGACGGTACCGTGTCGCGCGAGCCGGTGCCGGCGCACAGCGGCAATCCGAAAGTGCTGACAACAGTCGACGCGCCGTTCCAGGAAAACGGCGGTCTGAAGATGTTGACCGGCAATCTCGGCACGTCGGTCATCAAAATCTCCGCCGTCAAACCGGAACACCGCTTCATCGAAGCTCCAGCCAGGATCTTCCACACTCAGACGGCCTTTCAGGAGGCGTTCAAGGCTGGCGCTTTGGAGGGCGATTTCGTCGCGGTTGTTCGTTTCCAGGGGCCGCGCGCCAATGGCATGCCCGAGCTGCACAAGCTGACGCCGCCGCTGGGCGTTCTGCAGGATCGCGGCTGCCGGGTCGCACTGCTGACTGACGGGCGCATGTCGGGCGCTTCCGGTAAAGTGCCGGCGGCGATCCATGTGACGCCGGAGGCCGTCGACGGCGGACCGATCGCGCGGCTGCACGACGGCGATATGATCCGGCTTGATGCCGATGCCGGCACATTGTCGGTGTTGGTCGATGCTGCCGAATTCGCTTCCCGTGAACCCGCCGTGGCCGACCTGACCGAAAACGAGTTCGGGATGGGCCGCGAACTGTTCGCCAATTTCCGCGCCCTCGCGGGACCGGCGGACCGGGGCGCCAGCGTGCTTCATAACTAGCGAATACGTCAGCCTACGCGGCGACACGCGTTGCATCGGTGCGCCCGTGTTCCTATGGTGATATCTTGACAGCCAAGGTGTCCGGGACAGGGAGGCACGGCGGATTCCATGATCAGGAAGCTCCTGCGCAAGCAGCGGTTTGATGCCGCTCTCTCCGACAGGCTGCGCGCCTATGCTCTGGCGCTGACCCGGGATCGCGATCTTGCCGAGGACCTGGCACAGGAGACGCTGCTGAAAATGCTGAAGTGGCGGCAGTTGCCGCGTAAGCCGCGGTCGCTGCAGCGCTATGCCTTCAAGATGTTGCGCAACCTTCATATCGACGGTCTGCGCAAAAACAAGCTGCGGCGGGAATACTCTGCCGAGCAGGAACGTCTTATGAAAGATACCCCGCCGGCATTCGATACGGTGGATCGATTGATCGTGCGGGATGCTTTCGCACATCTGTCGGAAGAGCACCGTGAGGTGCTGTTTCTGGTCGATGTGATGGGTTTCAAATACGCCGAAGCCGCCGATACGCTGGGCGTGGCCGAGGGAACCATTATGAGCAGGGTCAGCCGCGCGCGCGCAGGCCTGCTGGATCGTCTGAAGGATTCGCCGGTGCACAAACTGCAACCGAGAAGGAAACAACCGCGTTGAAGACGGTCTCGGAAAAGGAACTGGAACATCTCAACGCCCTCGCCGACGGCGAGCTCGGAGGACATGACGCGGCCATGCTGAAACAGCGGCTCCGGGCCGAGCCACATCTGCAAGCCGCCTATGACGACATCCGCCAGGTCAAACGCAAACTGGGATCGCTGTCCTACGAACGTGCCGGTCGCAACCCGGATCGCCGCGCCAAACGTGTGCTTTTTCGCTGGCAGTCGCTGGCCATTGGGGCCTCGGTCGCCGCTCTCGCCGCATTCGTCGTCCTGCTGTCCGGCGAATTTGCCAGCCGGACCGACACCCCACAGGGTGCGGTAGCATGGCACGCACATCTGTCGGCCAAGGAATATGTGGTGCGCCAGGAAGAAGGCCCGCTGTTTGTCTCCCTTGGCCAGACCAGCGACGTCCCGGTGCCGGATCTGTCGGCATCAAGGCTCTTCCTGGTTGACCTGAAAATCCTTGGCGACGTGCCGGAAAACCGTCGTGCTGTAGCGCATTATCGGGGTCTGCGTGGCTGCCGCCTGACGATGTGGTACGGATCGGCCGGCAGCGACCCGGTGCAATGGGCGACTGCCGGCGGCAACACCGCGCTGCGGCAATGGCGTGTCGGCGACGGCACCTACGCCCTCATCGCCAACGGCATGGATCGGCAGCGATTCGCCGCCATTGCCGACTATGTCGAAGTGCTCACCCGGCTTGAGGCGACGCGTGAGGAAAACGCCCGGACGGCGATGGCCGACGCCTATGCCAACTCGGTGCGCTGCGCTTAGAGCAACTGGCGGCAATCAGTTTCGCGGGAAGTTCGGCCGGTCGACGCCGTAATGGGTCGACAGATAATCGATGACGAGCCCGTAGTCCGGTTCTTCGATTTCCGGCATCCCCTGCTCTTCCACCATCCATTGCAGCGACTCGATCCACCCCTCGCGAGTCAGGCCCTGCTGCGCCACGATCATTTCCGAGTGGCAGGGCGTACAGTACAGGAACGTCTCCTCGGCGCCGCGGCCCGGAACCAGCAACCCGAACTCGCTGTCGTCGGCGCGTTGTATGGCCCAGGCGGTGCCGGCGGCCACAACCAGGACGAGGCCAGCGACAAGGCTGGCGGACATCAGACGGTGCATGCGGATGATCCTTGAGTGCAGGCACGGAACAGGCATCTGTTCCGTGCCTCTTTTGACGACGATAGCTCAGCCGGCGGTGACGGCGATGCGGTGCATGGTGTTGTTGAGGTACCCTTTGGGATTCCAGGCGAGAGCGAAGGGCTGCTGCTCGCCGGCGTCGTCGGTGGCGCGCGCCCAGACCTCGTAATAGCCGGCGGTCGGGAAGCTGACCGTGGTGCGCCAGTTTTGCCAGGCGCCGTCATTGGCCGGCGGATCGAGATCCGCGGCCTGCCAGGTCTTGCCGAAATCGGTGGTAACGTCGAGACGGTCGATGTTGCGAAGGCCGGACCAGGCGTGGCCGCGGATTTCGGTGCTGTCGCCGACCGAGGCGCCGGTCTGCGGGAAGGTAATCAGCGACTTGACCGGCATGCGCTCGATAATCACGAAATCCTCCGTGTCGACCTTCTCGCCTGGCGCCACCGGCCGGTTCGGAACGCGGTAGGATGTGCCGGTCATTTTCGGGCCGTCATGCACGATGTCGCGCAGATAGATCCGGTTCAGCCACTTGTGCGATACCGATCCGGGCATGCCCGGCACCACGAGGCGCAGCGGCGCGCCATTGTTCGGATGAATCGCCGCGCCGTTTTGCCCCCAGGCGATCAAAACGTTGTCCGCCATGGCGTTGTCGATCGGCATGCCGCGTGAAATCGGCAGTTTGTCCGGGTCGCCCGACAGATGCTCGTCGGCACCGACATGGGCGGTGTACACCACCCCGGGTTTGACGCCGGCCGCGTTGAGCACGTCCTTCAGCTTGACGCCGGTCCATTCGGAACAGGCGACCGCACCCAAAGTCCACTGATTGCCCTTGGCGGGAGGATCGAAGGCGGCACGGCCATTGCCGCCGCATTCCAGGGTCAGCGCCATCGAGTGGGTGTCGAACCTGTCCTGCAGATCGGCGACACCGAGGGTCATCGGGTTGTCGACCAGACCGTCAACCGTCAGCGTCCAATCGGCGGGATCAACCTCTTCCGGAGGCAGTCCGTTGTTACGGATGAAGTGCCGCGCGGTCGGCGTGACCGGGTCGTCCAGGAGGTGCGGCGGCGTCTCGGCGTTTACCGGCCGGTCGTTGAGTAAGGTCAACCCGTCCTTGCCGACAAGCACGTCTTCGCTGGCCAACGCGACCGGGATGAATCCGGCCGGCATGTTGCGGTGAAACGGGATCGCGGTACCGATCAGAGCGCCCATCGTCGCCAGTCCGGCGCCCCTGAGGAAACCACGTCGGCCGGGACCGGATTCGCGGCCGAAAAAGGCCCTGTCGGCGCCCTCCGGATCGTTCTCGAAAAACTCGTAAAGACCTCTGTTGTCACGCTGCATGATGGTGTCCTCCTCAAACCGCATTTGTTGCCGCGGCATGAGTGTGACGATTCGCGTCGCGGGATTATTCCGGCTTTGACAAAAAAAGATCGCGCCAGCCGTCCAGCCTATCGGACAAAGGGCCTTATTTGATGTCGGCTTGGCACCTCAGTGCCTGCGCTCTTCGGCACGCTGGTCGAGAACTCTGGCAAAGTCACGCACGGACAGGCATCGTGTCAATTCGTCCGGCGTCAGCGGATAGCCGATTTCGTCCTCTATCTCGATGACCAATGTCAATTGCAGGATGCTGTCCCATCCCTTCAGCCGGTTGATAGGCATGTCGTAACTGACCTCGTCGGCCGGCAGTTCGAAGATCCGGGCGACTATTCTCTGGATCGAATCCAGATAATCTTCCTCCGCCATGGGTGACCTCGCATCCACCATTTGATTACCCCGGATCTGGTGTGACAAAGCAATGCAATCAAGCAATATTCCCCTTAATTTTTGGTAATTTTTCAAAAGCGGCGCGGGATTCCAAGAACTATTTTTAGTTTAATCCCGCATTCGGCTGGTTCTGATGTAACTATTGTCATCAGTATTCCGCCCAGTACAACTGATTGTCACATATTTGTGACTATTGACACCACCACCGTACAATGGAAGCACATATCCAAGGCAATTTTGTGCCCTGCCACGCATGAGATCAGGCTCCAAAATTTGAGGGGTTAACCGCCGAAATGGGGCGAATGGCCCGGATCGCCTGTAACGGCTCCCGCGCCGAATCGCCACGGGGCACCCCCTCGCGCCGGATAGGTTGGAAAATCGCAAGACAAAAAAAGTTTCGGTCAGAATGCTGGTGGGGTTCGGCCGGCGGCGCGATAAGCGGAGACCACGGTATTGGCCATCAGCATGGCGATTGTCATCGGCCCGACGCCGCCCGGCACCGGTGTGATGGCTCCAGCCACGGCGGCGCATTCCTCATAGGCGACATCGCCAACCAGGCGGCTTTTTCCTTCGCCGCGCTCCGGCGCAGGAATGCGATTGACGCCGACATCGATCACCGTCGCACCCGGCTTGATCCAGTCGCCGCGGACCATTTCCGGGCGTCCGACGGCAGCCACGACGATGTCGGCGGTGCGGCAGATGGCCGGAAGATCGGGCGTGCGGCTGTGGCCGATCGTCACCGTCGCATTGGCGGCGAGCAACAGGCTGGCCATCGGTTTGCCGACGATGTTCGAGCGTCCGATGACGAGGGCTGTAAGCCCTGAGAGATCGGCGCCGCGCACCCGTTCGACGAGCAGCATCGAGCCGGCCGGCGTGCACGGCACAAAAGCGTTGCCGATATCGCCGACGGTCAGGCGACCGGCATTGATGACGTGAAATCCGTCGACATCCTTCGCCGGATCGATTGCCTGTATCACCCGTTTGTCGTCAATCTGCCCCGGAAGCGGCAACTGGACAAGGATCCCGTGGATTGCCGGATCGGCGTTGAGCGCATCGATCTTCACCAGAAGTTCAGCCTGCGTGGTCGTTTCCGGCAGATCGTGCTGCACGGAGTGAAATCCGCACTCTTTTGCCTTCTTGCTTTTCGATGACACATAGACCTGGCTGGCAGGATCCTCGCCGACAATCACCACGGCAAGGCCAGGGGTCACACCGGCGTTTTCCTGCAATGTTGCGGCTGCGGCCTTGACCGACTCGACTACCTCCTGCGCAACGGCTTTGCCGTCAATTCTGGTGGCCATCATCCTGCTCCGTCAAAAGTGGTTGAAAAATCGGTGGTGAAACCGGCACGCGACGTATGCCAGATAGATCAGATTGGCTGTCGAAGGAAGTGTCCGAAAGCGCCGTTTGGCGTTAAATATCCGCCCGACGAAGGCCGCGGGGCGTTTGCGCACGGCCCGCCTCGCGGGCTGACTTGCGTGCTTCGTAGAGACGTTCGACGGTATCCCGCAGATCCTTGAGCTCAGCCTTGATGTCCTGCGCCTCACGATTATGGCCCGGCGTCTCGGTGCCCGCCTGATGCCCGCCGGTACGTGGTGCATCGGCATTGTCGTGAACTGGTTTTCGATCCGGCATGTCCATGGGTTCGGATCGAGCTGCTTCATCCGGCGGTTGAAGGACACGCCGCTTCAGATCGTCCAATGCGTCGGAAGGTGCATGTGTCGGCTCAGACGCCATCGAAACCGCGTCCGTCTCTGATTCGGTCAGCAGCGGCGGGGCGTTTTTGCGGACGCTGCGATATGCGCCGACAAGCATCGCCAGTGCCAGACCGCCGATAAAACCCATTGTCATGCCGCCGGCGGCGATATACTTGCGCGAGGGGCCGGCCGGCTGAAGCGGCGGTGTGGCCTCTGAAATGACGCGGATGTTGCTGGTGTTGAGGTTCTGCTGCTCGCCGGTTTCGCGCGCCCTCCTCAAAAAGGACTGGTAGATCTGGGACGTCGCCGCGGCCTCGCGCTCCAGTTCGCGCAGCCGCACCAGGTTGGTATTGGTATCGACCTGACGGGTTTTCAGCACCGCCAGGTCCGCAGTGAGTTGCTGCTCCAACTGCACGATACGCCGGAGTTCGGTCTGGGTGGCCTCGACGATGCGGCGTAATTCGTTGCTGATCTCGGTACGCGCCGTGGTCAGTGCCTGTTCGGCGGCGATACGCTGGGGATGCCGTGGCCCAAGACTCGTCGCCAACGCATCGAAATTGCGCTTGGCCGCCGCATATTCCGCCCGCAATTCACCGATCGTCGAGGATTCGAGGATTTCCGGGGCGGTTCCGGACAACAGCGCATCGACATCGAGCTGGCTGGCGGTTTCGGCCCTGACCTGGATTTCAACCTTCTGTGCTCGGATTTGCGCCAGTTGCTGGTTGAGCTCGATGAGTTGTGTATCGGTGATCAGATTGCCACCCGCATCGACCAGGTCGTTTTCCGCCTTGTACTGCTCAACCCGGCGTTCAGCCGTCTCTACGTCCTGGCGCAATTCTTCGAGCTGTCGGTTCAGCGATTGTGCCGTGCGCTGGAACAGGGCCGACTGCGCTTCCTGCTGCTTGCTGATGTAAACATCGACGATCTTGTTGGCGATCAGTGCCGATTTGGCCGGATCCTGGGTATCGACCTCGACATAAACGATGAATGTTCGCTCGCCGCGATAGACCGCGACGGCCTTGGAAAGCGACTGCACCGTCAGGTAGTTGCGGTCGGAGGCCTCTTCGTCCGGGCTGGTAAACAGGGAACGCGCTGAATCGAGCATCCGGCTCACCGGGCTCGACTGCTCGCCGTTGAACTCCGGGTCGTTGACCAGATCCAGGTCATTGACCACGGTTTGCAGCACCGGGCTGGAATCGACCACCGCCACCTGGCTGTCGACCAGCGCCAGGGTCGCCTGCGACGAATAGGACTGCGGAAGAAGATCGGTGTCGGTGAGCCGCAATTCACGCGGGTCGAGCACGAACTGGTTGACGGCCTCGTAGAGGTGTGGCGTCGAAAGCGCCACCATCACGCCCATTGCGGCGCCCAGCAGGGTGGTGAAGGCGACGAAAAACCGAAACCGCCAGACGGTCACCAGCAGCATCATCGGATCGATGAGCGGGCGGTCTTCCGGATCGCGATGCGATGTTGTGGATACCGGCCGGGTCATATCCCTCGTCTCTTCGCGGACCGGGGCGGCGGCCGTTTCCGCGGACTGCTTCGGACGCTGCCGACCGCCCGAGAAGCGTGAGCGAAAGCGGGCCGACCAACCATCCGGCCGAACAGGCTCGTCGTTTTCAGCGGACGTTCCGGATGCATCCTGCAAAGCCGCGCTGTCCAGTTGCTCTGTCGGAGCCCCCACGTCCCGGTCAAGCAGCGAACGGCGTCCGCCGCCCTTGTTATCCGATTCTGGATCGAACATGTGGAGCATTCCGAAACTAGAGACACCATTCACCCGGCCTATAACTAACGCACCCTAAACGGCTATAGAAAACAATTTGTAAACGCCCGGCGCAATGCCGGACCGGACAATGCGCCGATCGCTGCACGCCAAACCGGGCCGGAACCGGCCATTAAGGTTTGTCGCGTATCGTTGTCGGGCGTTTAACCGTTGTGTGGGGCATTCCAGCATCCGACACGCATTCGCTTCGATGGGATTAACCGGCTTGCCACAGACCTGGCGTGATTTCATGGCGCGGCATATAGGTCTGCTTCGCGGCTATTTCTGGGCGTTCAGCGGATCGGCGGGACGGCTGGTGATTTCACTGGCCTATTTCGTGGCGATCGCCAATGCCCTGTCGATCGCCGATTTCGGGCTGTTCGCCACCGCCTCAGCCACCGGCGTCGTGCTGTCGCGCGTGACCGCGCTGGGCTTTTACTCCCCGCTCTACCGGGTCGCGACGGTCAAGCCGCGGCTCATCGGAACCTATGCTTTGGGATACCTGGCGGCGTTGGTCCTGTCATTGCCATTGGCCGTTGTCATCGCCGCTCTGGCGTTCTTTCTGGTGTTCGCCACCGATATGGACGCCGGCATATTTGCCGTTATCGTCGCTGCCGAAGCGCTGCTGTGGCGATCCACTGAAATCGTCATGATCGTCTGCAACGGCATGGGCCGGTTTGCCCGGGCAGCACTGCTGCTGATCATCGGCACCTCGGTGCGCGCCGCGGCCGCCGTCGGTTTCGCGTTGCTTGGGCAGTCAAGCCTGGGCCTGTGGGCCTGGTATTATCTGGCAGCAAACGCGGTGGTGATGGTCATCGCCCTTGTGCTGTTCTTTCCGCGGTCGTCGCTGCGCTGGCGTCCGGCGCTCTACGTACGACGCTGGCGCGACAGTCTGTCCGTTTCCGGTGCGGAGATCCTGTTTTATCTGCAATCGGAACTGGACAAGCTACTGGTCCTGGCGATCGGCGGGCCAGTAACTGCCGGCCTCTATGCCATCATCATGCGCCTCGTCGACCTGACGGCGCTGCCGATCCGCACCTTCAACATGATGCTGGTGCAGATGATCATGCGGTCACGGCAGGCCGTCGCCACACTCAAGGTCCGGGTTCTGATAGAAGCAGGCGTCGCTGCCGTCTCGACAGCAGGGTTACTCTTCTTTGCCGTGTTTCTCGCTCTCTACCCGACGGCACTCGGAGACAACGTTGCGGAGGCAGCGCCGTTGCTGATCCTGGTGGTTGCGGTGCCGGCACTGCGTAATCTCATCGAATACCATTCCGAACTGCTTTACGCGACGGGCCGCACCTTCCTGCGTGCCTTCAATTTGGCCGCCATCGGCCTGTGCAAAGCATTGATGCTGGCGGCGCTGCTGGGTGCCTTTTCGACGGTCAATGCCTGGGCTCCGCTGCTCAACCTGGTGTTCGTTGCGCTTTACGGGCTGTCGGCACTGCTCACTTATCCCGCTTTGCGGGGTGTCGCGCCGAGGGTCATCTGATCGGACAGCACCGCCCGGCGGATGTCCTCAAGATCGTAGCCGATAAATGACTGGATGCCGATGCCGATCTGGTGAGCTTCCAGTCCTGCAACGAAGGAGTCCAGCGACGGCTTGACGGTGCTGCGGGCCGGTCCCCTCCACATGACCTTGCAGAGTGCCTCGTCACTCGGGGAATGACCGGCACCGTGGAGCACGCTGTCGACATAAACGCCATAGAGGGTGCACTCGGAGATCGCTCGGCGGGCCGCCACCGCGCGAACCCAGCCGGTACCGTTCACCTCCTCCAGGTGCGCAAGCAGTGTCTTCAACGTGTCGGTGCGCCAACCGATCAGGGTGTTGATGTAGTCGTTGTAAGGCGGAGTGGACGCGCCTGTGCAGTTCAGGAGGCGTTCGGCGCGGCGGACCCATGCGACATGATCCTGCATGTCGGCGGTGATGCCGTCATCACGCCGGTAGAACCGCAGGCGGCCGTCCTGCCAAAGCGACGCCGGATCGAAGTCGCGCAGCAGAACGACGTCTGAGTCGGCCGAAAAAATGGTCTCTTCTGAAAGCAGCCGACCCATGCCCAAGCGACGCAGTTGCTGAACGTGCCATCCACGCAGCGGCGGCGTGAAGGGGCTCAACCATACGCGGCGATTGCCCCGCGACATCGGATCAGGAAACGGGCGAAGCCAGCCGGGAAGGATTTCCCGCTCGTCGACGATGCGGCGCCGCGGTCCGGCAAGCGCTGCAAACTGCCCGGCGTCTCTGGCTTCGACAAGAACGTAGTGGTTCCAGTCACCCAGCAGGCGGCGATCGAGACTGTCGCACAGCAACCGGCAGCGATCGAAATCCTGATGGTAGGATGCCGTAATGACTGCGGTGCGCATGTTGTGTCCTGTTGGTCGTATCGGGTGCGGAGCGGTCATGCCGGTGTTTTCCCGGCGTCGTGACGGCGGAACTTGTGTCGTAACACGTGGAACAGGAAAAGCGGGTTGCCGAGCAGATAACGGCGCCACAGCCTGCGCGGTTCAAGGGCCAGGCGGAACACCCATTCGCAGCGCAGCATCCGCAGTAAACGCGGTGCCCGCGGTTTCGATTGTGAGACAAAATCGAATAATCCGCCAACGCTGAAGACGACTTTGCCGTGTTCGGGACGGATATACCGGGCGATCCAAAGCTCCTGGCGCGGGCTGCCCATGGCAACGAGCAGAATATCGGGTCGCAGCGCACGGAGCCGGTCGAGAACGGCCGGGGTTTCAGCGGCGCCGACATAACCGTCGGATACCGCCACAAAGCGATGCCAGGGCGTGTTTCGGGCGAACTCGGTTCGTGCGTTTTCAAGTACCGTCGACGTAGCGCCAATCATCGCCACCGTCAGCGGTCGCTCGACATAGGTCAGCAGCGCCGGAATAAAGTCGGTGCCGTTCAGATTGGCTGGGAACGCCGCTCCATGCAGCGCCCGCGCGGCGATATCGAGACCAACCCCGTCCGGCAGCACGACACTGTCCTGCAGGGCCCGTCGAAAATCCGGGTTGCGAACCGCCAGATTGGCGTTGTTGGCATTGAGAAACGCAAACACGGTTTGGCCGCCGGCTTCAATCGCCGCGTCAATCCGCTCGAAAGCCTCCGGCCAGTCGCACCGCACCACATCGATGTCGAGGATGTCGAGACCGCGCCATCGACCGTGCTTCTGACTGATGTTGTCCGCGGGTATCATGCCACCGCACCCATCTTGCGTACAAAGTGCTGGGTGCCCCGTCCCTGCGCGCAGCATTTGCATCGTATTTTCGGAAAAATATGGTGTTTCTGTGAAAGCGCAACCGCCAACGCCGACCATGGTAAATCCACCTGATTACGCATCCGTGGTGCAAAGCCGCGCCAGCCCGCGGTCAATCGCCTGGCGCAGACCTTGCAGTTGGCCCGCGTGGAAAGACCGCCCGTCCTGCGGCGGTTCGGTTCCGGCGCGCACCGCGCCAACCCGGTCCACCAGCGCGCCGGCGAAACCGGCCGCATCCGACGCGACAGCACAGTTTTCAGGCACGGTCCTGATGCCGCGCAGGGCACCCGGTGTCGCAACCGCCGGCAATCCCATTTCGAAGGCCTCAATGGTTTTGAGCGGCACACCGGTGCCGGCCGTGCTGGCGAGCGGCACCACGGCACAGCCACGCAGAAAGTCCCGCGCATCGGGCACGCGGCCGAGATAGCGCACTCCCGGATGTTTCGGCGCCGGCGGATGGGGCAGGTTCCCGGCGATGGCTATGCTGAAATCTTCCGGCAGGCGTGGCACGACCTCATCGAGAAACCAGTCGAGACCGGTACGGTTAGGCCTCCAGCTCCAGGTCCCGACCATGCCAAGATCGTATTGTAGCGATCGTGCGGCTTCGGATCGCTGCGGCGGGCCGATGCGGGTGACCAGCGGCAGGGTTGCCGATCTGTCCTCATTGTCGACGCCCAACGCGCCGCGATCCTCATCGGCCAAGGTCCAGACGAAACGCACCGTGCGGCAAAGCCGCTGTTCCAAAGCGCCGACCAGCCGCGCTTCGCGGCGAAACAGCAGCCTGTCCAGCCGGCTCGATGCGACCTGCGCGTTTTCCCGGGCCGAGGCAGCTTCCACATTGTGGGCGACAAACACCGACGGGAAACGCTCGAAGATCTGCAGATAGGCACCCGGCAACTGCACCGAATTGAGGATCAGGCCGTCAAACGGCGCAAGCGAGCGCAGGGCGGCCTCCATGCGGCGACGGCCACAGGCGAGCATCTTGGCCGATGATACCGTCGTGCCGGCGGCAAACGCGGTGGCCAGCCATCGAAATCTTGTTGCACGCGAAACCCGGGCGTTGGTAATTTCCATTTCGCCCAGCAGTTCAACCCCGTCGGCTTCCGCGAGGTGCGTGCCGGGCGTCTGATAGCCGAGCATGCTGACCTTGTGACCGGCAGCGCGCAGTCCGTCGAGCACCGTTCGATTGGCGATGTCGAAGCCCGATGCCGGCTGGTCCACCGGCAGCAGTGAGGAAACAAGAACGAGGTGCATTCGGCAATCCCGTAAAGACCGCTCCGCGGTGCAGAGCGGAACATGTCAAAACCTAACAGCAAAAGGTGAATGCCCGGTATTCAGCCAATATTCACGAAACAGACATAGCTTCAGCGACCAGTATGCAATCCAGACGGGCCGCCCGATGGAGACACACGACAAACCGGAAATCAGCCTGCATTATCAATCGCCGACGCTCGACATGGCGACCATCGGCTATATCGTGACCGTCCCGACCTTCCGTCGCCCGGACCAATTGCGCGACACCCTGCGGTCGGTTGCAGAACAACGTTTCAAAGGCCCGTTTGCGGTCATTGTCATGGAAAACGACGCGGAGCGCCTAGAGGGGGCTCGGGCAGCCGAGGCCTTTCTCGCCGAAAGCAACCTGCCAGGTCTGGTGGTGGTTGCCCACCAGCGCGGCAATTGCCATGCCTACAACGCCGGCTGGCACGTCGCGTTGCATATGTTCCCGGCCCTCAAGGCGATCGCAGTCATGGATGACGACGAGGTGGCGGATCCCGATTGGCTCGAGCATCTGGTGCATGCGGGAGAACGTTACGGCGCCGACATCGTCGGCGCGCCCCAGATTCCAATCTTCGGTTCCAAGGCTCTGGAGCGCTGGGCGCGTCATCCGGTGTTCATGCCGGCCTATGTGGATTCCGGCCGGGTTCCGATCCTCTATTCGTCGGGCAACGTTTTGATTGACCGGGCTGTCCTTGAGACTATGCCGCAGCCCTTCCTCGATCCGCTGTTCAACTTCATCGGCGGCGGCGACTCCGACTTCTACAGCCGCGCCCGCGCGAACGGTGTGCGATTTGCCTGGTGCGCCGAAGCGCCGGTGTTCGAGACGATCCCCGACCGCCGCACCGAGCGTTCCTGGCTGCGCGCCCGCAGCCGTCGGGAGGGCGCCATATCGGCGATCATCGAAAAGCGTGCGCGCCCCGACGTCGCCGGCCGGTTGCGTACACTCGGCAAATCACTGGCCATGTTGGTTCTGTCGCCGCTGCGCTCGTTGCGGCTGTGGGCGCGCACGGGCTCACCCGAGATCGGTCTCTATTTCGTGCAGGTCGCCATCGGCCGTTTCATCGCCGAGTTTGGGCAGGTCAACGAACAATACCGGAACCCGGAAAGCAATTAGAGGGTGACGGCCGTGACACGACGCGCGGGCCGGAATTCTGCATAGCTGGCCTATCGTCTTGTTTCGTTCCAATGCACCATCGGCAGACCGGGAACCGGGGATGGGAACCAGGGAATGCGGGTTCCGCGCAGGCTGCCGATATAGGCCCGGTCGAGATTCGGTCCGCCGAAGGTTATGCTCGCCATCCAGGGAGCGATGTCGCCACCGCACGCCACCATCAGGTCCGGCGTCGCCTCACCCCGATGGAAAGCGTCGATCAGCGCCTTCCCGGCTTCCGATCCGTTGTCGTCGTCGAGCAGAATACGCAGGTCTCCGTCAGGGGTGATCGCGAACACCCGATCGGTCATAATGTGGGTGCCCCACAGATTGCCATGGGCATCGAAGGCGATGCCGTCGATGAAAGCGTCGTGGCTTTCCGGACCGAACGTCTCGCGGCTTCCGACCGATCCGTCGGGGCGGATCTTCAGCCGGGTAATCCGCATCGCGGTAGTTTCCACCACATAGAGCCACTCCTCGCGCGCGTCGAAGCGGATTTCGTTGGTGAAGCCGAAGCCCTCAGCCACGATCCGCAGGCCCTTTTCATCGGCCATCGCAAGGAAGCCATCGCGAATACCGGGGCTGACCGCATCCATCCAGTTGGGTATCGTCGTCGACACGGTCAGCCAGATGCGGTCGCGGCTGTCGCGCAGCACGAAATTGACCTTGCCGATCGGCTTTCCGGCAATCCGGTCGTGCAGCACCCGGCTCTCCCCCGACCGGGTCATGATCTCGAGCCGGTCGGTGCCGAAATTCGAGATCAGGATGTCGCCGTTTCGAGCGAAAGCCAGACCGTTGGGCAGCGTGCCTTGGGTAAATCGGGTCGCGTCATCTGCGGCATTCTCGAAATCGGCCCGCACCGTCTGACTGATCAGCTGCTGCGACCCGTCCGGGCGAATATGCACGACGCCGCCACGCGCATCGGCCGACCACAGCGATCCGTCGGGTTCGGCGAGAATGCACTCCGGGCGCTGCAGATCCTCGCCGACGAAGGAAAGCTGCGTGGGATCGACCTCGAAGCCGTCGATGGGATTTGATGGCATGTGATGACCTCCGCCGAGACCGGTTTTTCCGGTCGATCCCGACACTAGAATCGGTTGCGATAACCGACAAGAATGCCCAATGCGCTGAAATAGCTGGCGTTGGGATCATCGTATCGATACGAGCGGATCCCGATGTAAAACTCCGATTTCGAGTAATCGATGTCCTGCACCGCCATGACGCCGTAGGAGGTGCTCTTCGATCCGCCGGACACGAAATCGCGACCGAAGTAAGCGTCGACAGCGAGCGCCGTCCGTCCGAACTCGAACCATTCGGCCAGGTAACCAACCTTCGCGTAGACATAGCGCCTGCTGAGTCCTGAGGCATTGCGCTGGCCGCCGGCCACCGTGAGATTCATCCCGCTGGGAAAGATCATCGAAGCGGATGCGTTGACCTGATCGCCGTCCAGCAGATGGGCATAGGCGGCTGCCGCTTCGAACTTGAACGCACCGACGGCGTGTTCGTAGTTGGCGGCGACGTCCCATTGACTGCCAGCCTGTCGATCGGGGGTGACCCTGGTCCCGACCGAGCTCGACAGCCGCAGTCCGCCGAGCGAGGGGGTCTCATAGGCAACACGCATCAGCCGGCCCAGGCCGTCGAGATTGCCGAACGCATCTTTTACCTTGATGGTGGAAAGCGTATTGCTGCCCTTGATGCGGAATAGCTGGCCACCGGCAAGATCGCTGACACTGGAATAACCGATAGCGCCGGTGCCGGAGAGGTCGACCTCGGACGTGCCGTCCGAAGCGGTCGACCCCTGGAACAGCCAAAGGGTTCCGTATCGCTCGCTATCGAACCAGACTTCCCCCTTGCGCCAGCCGGTCTTGCCCCAGTCGACATCGCTGCGGTTGGTTAGATTGACCCGGTCGGTGGAGTAGGGATTCCATTCCCCCTCGAACTGTGAGTGGAAGGACAGGTGGTCGGACAGTTGGTTGAAATACACCACGCGGAGCCGCGTTGAGGTGTTTGCGTTGTCAACCAGGTAATAGGTCTCGTCCACCCGGCCGTCGTCATAGGACAGGATCCCCTTATTGACGTGACCGGAGATTTCAATCCACTGCTGCTCGTCGCCCCAGCGCAGTTCGTCGATGAGGGCGCCCGGCCGAATCGGGGCCGCGTCGGCACGACCTTCGAGACCGGTCGACGGATCCTCGATGACCAGTTGGGCGCGCGATCCAGCCGACCCCAGAAGGCCAACCAGGGCCGCGGTCGACAACAGCAGCCACCAGCGTAGAGAGCTCCAAACCCGGGAAAAACCTCCACCAGACCACATACCGTCGACCTCCGACGGCTTTGACGCTAGCACGGACCCGATGGCGGCGAAACGCGCGGGCCGGCTTCATTCACATGTCAAGCAACTGGATGATCCACGCAGCCGATTGGTTGAGATCAGGGGGGCCAGAGCAACGGGCGTGAATATGGCATCATTTGATGGCGGAAAATCGGTTCACTCGGCAAGGCGCGTCGCGCAGCGCGATATGGTGTATCGGGCAAGCGTCGCAACGCTGCCGATGGGCCGATTTACCGCCACCCTTGGCGAGACCTATCAAGTTGATATGCTGCGGTGAATGGGCCGGGCGATTTTGCCCCCTGGCGTCGTTGGCTCGCGCTTGTGGTGGGGAGGCACCACGGCGCGCAACCCGCCTCGCCAGCGACCAAAATCGCGCGGTCAAATGGTGCCATATTCGCGCCCGTTGCTCTAACCGGCCGCCGTCTCCAACGCTGCGTCGGCAATGGTGAAAACCCTCACTGGTTCGTTGCGGCCGCGCACCCGGGTCTCCGCCACCGGGTAGAAAAGCTGTTCCGAACCCGCGGCCTGCGCCGTCGCCTCGAGGAACAGCACCGACGTGCCCTGCTCCTTGTTGAGCGACTCGAGGCGCTGGGCCAGGTTCACGGTGTCGCCGTAGACCGTGTAGGTCTGGCGCCGGCCGCCGCCGACGCAGCCGGCCGCAACGGGACCGGTGGCAACACCGATACGCAGGCGGATGGTCTCACCCTCGAATGTGCGCGCGGCACACAGGTCACGCAGCGCCAGGGCCGTTCTGACCGCCTGGCGGGCATGCTCCTCCATCGGCAGCGGCGCGTTGAAAGCGGCGACCACGGCATCGCCGACGAAACTGATGACCACGCCGCCATTGTCGGAGATGGTGTCGGTCGCGGCGTCGAAAAACGTGTTGAGCAGTGCGATGACGCGTTCCGGAGACTTGTTCTCCGACAGGCGCGTAAACCCCTCGATATCGGCAAACAGCACACTGGCTGTGCGGCTTTCCGGCAGCAGAGACTGCTCCGTTTCGAGCAAACGCTGGGCGATTTGCGGCGGCACATATTGGCCGAAAACCTCCTGTGCCCGTGCCCGCTGACGGTCGGCCACGGCGCGCGCACGCACCACGTTGCGGGCGCGATGCACGACCAGTGCCAGGATTCCGGTCCCGGCAAGAATGAAGAAGCTCTCGGTCACACGATTCTGGCTGCCGACAAAGTCGGGGTCGAGAAACAGGTCGAGGAACTCCTGCCGACTGGGGCCGACCGGCAGGTCGTCCCATGAGAGCGTCCTCTCCATACCGCTGACAATCCACCAAAATGCCGCCAACAAAACACCGGTCGTGAACGTGCCGACCCACAGGACCAGACGTGGCGTTAGCGAAAGCGCGGAGACTGCGATCAGCGGAAACACGAAAATGATGCCGATGGCGCGGAACACAAAAACCTGCGGAATGTCCGTGCTGCCGAGACTGATCGGCATGAATACCATGATCACACCAATGGCGACGATGTCGACCGAAAAGAAGGCATATCGATGCCACCAGCGGTCGGCCCCGATATCGATCGTGCGATACCAAAGCAGCCCGGTGATCACGAACACCGAGACCATTCCTGCGCCGATCATATTGGTCGGGTAGTCCGTCGCGCCGATGAAAAGCAGTATCAGCAGAACCAACACGACGGTCCGTGCTTTGAGCATCAGCTTGAGACCGGCCCGCTCGGCTTCGGCCAGGTCCTGTTCGACGTCGGTCTGGTGCGCGGTTTCCATCGACCCCTAGATAGGCAACGCAACCACGCGTTAAAGGTCCGCCGGCCGCGAAACAGCTCCTAAAACCGCGCAACACATGGCATCGCCGAAGACAGGTTCGATGTCGCCGGATTCAGGACGTCAGAGTCGTGCGCAGCCGATAGACATCCGAACGCAGATAAAGAATGCAGATAAAGAATAGTGTGATCCACAACCCGGCCGTCCGAGGTGACCGTGTCCCGCTGCATCAAAAGGACGACCGTGCCCGGCGACAGTTCCAGGGTATCCAGAATCTGGTCATTGCGGATTTCGCAGTTGGTGCATGACCTGCGGTGTTTTGTCCGAGCGAAGTTCCCACCTGAGGGTCCTGTTTTTTCCAAACTGTCACACAACAATATTATGCTGCATTGCACCAAACAAACGGGGTCGCCGTGTTCTCACTGGCCGGAAAAAAAGCGCTCATTGTCGGCATCGCCAACGAGGATTCCATCGCTTTTGGCTGTGCCAAGGCGTTGCGTGATCAGGGTGCCGACCTGGCGATCACCTATCTCAACGACCGGGCGGAGCGTCATGTGCGGCCGATCGCCGAGACACTGGGCTCCGACATTCTGCTGCCGCTCGACGTGCGTGAAGACGGCCAGTTTGGCCGCCTGTTCGACGCCATCCGCCAGCACTGGGGACGTGTCGACATCTGCCTGCATTCGATTGCGTTCTGCCCGAAGGAGGATCTGCACGGCCGCGTTGTCGACTGCTCCCGCGCGGGCTTCGCCACAGCGATGGATATCTCCGTCCATTCGTTCATTCGTATGGTGCGACGCGCCGAACCGCTGATGACCGGCGGCGGCACCTGCATGACCGTGTCATTCTTCGGATCGCAGAAAGTCGTCGACCACTATAACATCATGGGTCCGGTGAAAGCGGCGCTCGAATCGACGACCCGCTACCTGGCGGCGGAACTGGGACCAAAGGGAATCAGCGTGAACGCGCTGTCGCCCGGACCATTGAAGACACGCGCCGCGTCGGGCATCGGCCACTTCGACACGCTGCTTGCCAAGGCCGCCGACCGGGCACCGATCCACCAACTGGTCACCATCGAGGACGTCGGCGCCTACGCGGCGTTCCTGGCCAGTTCCGAGGCCGCCGGCATCACCGGATGCATCCATCATATCGATGGCGGCTATCACATCATGGGCTGAAACAATGACGGACGACAAAGCAACACAAGCGGCTGAGACACAAGCCGATCCCTTCCGGCGGATGTCAGACGGATGGGCAGGCGCGGCCGGCCAATGGGAATTGCTGGGTAACCTGGCGAAACAGCATGCCGAAAACGTCGGCGGGGCTCATGTCGAAGCCTTGCAGAAGACCGCGCTTTCGCTGCAATCGATTCTGCCGGGATTGGCGGCGCCGCATACCGCTGACGCACTGCAGGCTTATCTGAAGGACTTTCACCAGCGCAGCGTGCTGTTTCTCGATACGCTGCGGCAACGCGGCGACAGCTACATCGCTCGGGAACAGGAGGGCTTTCGTCCTGTGCTCGCCTTTGATTACGAGGTCATTCTCGACGGGCGGACGCTGGAGCGGCCGGTCAACTACGCCCTGGTTCGCATCCAGCCGCCAGCGGATTTTCCGCCACAGCGCGAGGACGGCCGACCGTGGGTCATCATCGATCCCCGCGCCGGCCACGGCAGCGGCATCGGCGGCTTCAAGAGTGAATCGGAGGTGGGCGTTGCCCTACGCGACGGCCATCCGGTGTATTTCGTCATCTTCTTCCCCGAGCCGGAACCGGATCAGACGCTGGCGGACGTGACAGCCGCGGAAGCAGAGTTCCTGCGCGAGGTTCACCGGCGTCACCCGACCAGCCCGCGACCATTGGTGACAGGCAACTGCCAGGGCGGCTGGGCGACCATGATTCTGGCGGCAACCCACCCGGACCTGACCGGTCCGCTGGTCATCGCCGGTGCGCCGATGTCCTACTGGGCGGGAGAAAAGGGCAAAAACCCGTTCCGCTATCTGGGCGGTGTCCTAGGAGGCTCGGTCCCAGCCTTGCTCACGTCGGATCTCGGCGGCGGCCGGTTCGATGGTGCCAATCTGGTGATGAATTTCGAATTCCTGAATCCGTCGAACACGCTGTGGCGCAAATCCTATGACGTCTTCGCCGACGTCGACCGTCAGGCCGACCGGTTCCTGGAGTTCGAAAACTGGTGGTCCGGCTTTTATTTCATGAACGAATCGGAAATTCGCTGGATCGTCGAAAACCTGTTCGTCGGCAACCGGCTAACGCGCGGCCAGGCTGTGCTCGACGACGGCACGCCGATCGACCTGACGCGTATCCAGGTGCCGGTGGTGGTGTTCGCCTCGCATGGCGACAACATCACACCGCCCCAGCAGGCGCTCAACTGGATTCCCGATCTCTACGAATCGGTCGCCGACCTGAAAGCCCGCGGCCACGTCATCATATACACGCTGCACGACAGCATCGGCCATCTCGGTATCTTCGTGTCAGCCAAGGTGGCCGTGAAACAGCACAAGCAGATCACGTCGGTGGTCAAGACCATCGAAGCGCTGGCGCCTGGCCTGTACGAAATGCTGATCGAGCAGGACGACGACGCATTCGAGGTGTCCTTCGAGGCCCGGACAATTGACGATATCCTGGCCCTCGACGACGGCCGCGAAGAAGAGCCCTCTTTCGGCGCCGTCGCACAATTGTCCGAATGGGCGACCAAAACCTACGAAATCACCACCCGGCCGTTGCTGCAGGCTATGGTGACGCCCGATCTTGCCGACGCCAACAGGATGCTGCACCCTATGCGGACCCAACGCTACGGATTTTCGAGCAACAACCCGCTGCTCGCCGGATTGGATGCTGAAGCGCAGCGGGCACGCGAGGAGCGTGCCCCGGTGGCCAGGGACAATCCGTTCGTACAACTTGAACAGGCCGTTTCCGATGCGACGGTCCGCAACCTCGACCTATTCCGGGACATGCGCGATGCGATGATCGAACTGAGTTTCCACAGCCTTTACGGCACGCCCTGGATGAAGCAAATCGGTGCGCGGGCGGCGATCCGGCGTGAGGTCCGCGACGTTCAGCAGCTTCCGCAGGTCAAGGATGCCATCTCAAGGGCGCCGATTGGCGGCTACTCGGAAGCCATCGTCCGAATGCTGCTGCTGCTCGCCCAGGCACGCGGATCGGTACGCCGCGAACGACTGGAGCGGTCGAATGAGCTGTTGCACTCGCAACCTCCCTTTGATTCGATGTCGCCGGACCATCGCAACGCCTTGATCCATGAGCAGTCGATGATCGTCGAGTTCGCCCGCCAGGAAGCCGTGACAACGCTGCCGGCGCTGCTGCAGGACGATGTCGACCGTTTCCGGGCCATCAATTTCGTGCTCAAGGTGGCCGGTCCGGTCGAGGAGATGGATGCCCGAACGATCGCTATGTTTAAACACCTGCAGCAGACGCTGCGCGTGATGGCCCGGGATTGGCGTGAACCGGCACAAGACGACACCCAAGCCGCAGCCGAGCCGAGCGCGCCGCAAACGAGCGACGCGGCGACGGAAACACCACGGCAACAGGCCACCGGTTAGAATTCGGAGCAGCCTCAATGATCCGGGAAAACAAGATCTACGACGAACTCGTTGTCGGCGATACCGCGTCGGTCAAACGCGTATGTACGGCCAACGATCTGGTCATATTCGCCCACGCATCCGGCAACCTCAATCCGTTGCACTTACCCGACGACGAGCATGACGACCTGCCGGCGGTGGCGCCGTCCATGTGGGTCGGCGCGCTGGTATCGGCCGTGCTGGGCAATGTGTTGCCGGGTCCCGGAACACTCTATCGGGCGCAGGACTTCGAGTTTGTCGATCGGGTGCACGTCGGTGACGAACTGACGGTCACCGTCACCGTTCTCGAAAAGCTGCCCGACAATACGGTCGCCTTCGACACCACCATCACCGGTCGCGGCAACGATACCGTCGCGCGGGGCATTGCCAAGGTACTGGCGCCGACACGCAAGGTGCGGATCGAGGACGACGCGTTGCCGAGCCTCATGGTTCACCGGCATAAGCATTTCGATACCTATCTCGAGGCCTGCGAGGGGTTGCCGCGCATCGTCACGGCGGTGGTTGCGCCCGAAGAAGACGCGGCGCTCGGCGGTGCGCTTCTCGCCGCGCAACACCAGTTGATTACGCCGATCCTGATTGGTTCGGCTGACCTCATCCATGAAACGGCGCGCCGGATCGGAGAAGATGTGGCGCCTTTCGAGATCATCGACGCTCCCAGTCACGACATGGCCGCGGCCACCGCCGTCGAGATGGCGCACAAGGGTCAGGTCGGCGCGATCATGAAGGGCCATTTGCACACCGGTCAGTTGTTGCGGCATGTGATCAAACGGGACGGCGGGCTTCGCACCGACCGGCGGCTCAGTCATGTCTTCGTCATGGACGTGCCGGGCCTCGATCACGCTCTTTTCGTTTCCGATGCGGCGATCAACATCACACCGGATCTGACGGCGAAGGTCGATATCGTGCAAAACGCCATCGATGTCGCCATGGCGCTGGGGGTGGAGACGCCCAAGGTTGGGGTGCTGTCGGCCGTCGAAACGGTCAATCCGGCCATTCCGTCGACACTCGATGCGGCGGTTCTGTCAAAAATGTCCGAACGCGGTCAGATCCGCGGCGGCATTGTCGACGGCCCGCTGGCCATGGACAACGCACTGGACGTCGAGGCCGCCGAGACCAAGGGCATCACCTCTCTGGTCGCCGGGCGCGCCGATGTGCTGATCGTGCCCAATCTCGAATCCGGAAACATGCTGGCCAAGGAACTGGCGTTCATCGCCCATGCCGAAGCCGCCGGGATTGCGCTCGGTGCGACGGTGCCGATCATCCTCACCAGCCGCGCGGATGGAGAGAAGGCGCGGCTCGCTTCCTGCGCCATCGCCGCGCTGTATCAGCAGAACAGGATCGGCAGCGTCAGCGGCCGTCCCGCAGCGTATTAGAACAACGGGCGCGTCAGCGGTAATCGAATGTGCGGCCAGCGGCACGGTGTTGGTCGACCGTACGGCCGATGCAGGCGGCTATGTTGCCTGCCTCGATCACGCCATCGGTGCCGACCGACAGCGCAATCGGTCTGATGCCGAGGGTTTTGTAGTGGACGACGCCGTCGTCTGAGCGCGAATCGATGCCGTCTACGCCGCGTCCGACGACAGATAGGTCCGCAAGGTCGCGCGTGTGCCATCGCGCCAAAGGCTGTCGAGCGCGTCGCCAAACTGGCGTCTGAATTCAGGATTGCCGGCCAACGGTCCGAATATGTCGGTCATTTCAAGGAAGGCCGCCGGGTGATCCCTGGCACGCCGCGCGTGGTCCGACAGGCGCTCGGCCTGCTCGTCGACCACGGTGATCCGGTTGCCGTCTTCGTCGGTGCCGATGCAGTAGCGACACCACAGGGCGACCTCCAGCGCCAGCCCGTTGATCGGCTGGCGACGCTCCAGTCGCTCAGCGATGGTCGGCAATATGAATTTCGGCTGGCGATTTGACCCGTCGAGGCAAAGACGGGCGATCGTGTCGGCGACCGCACTGTTGGCAAATCGCCGCTCGACAGTGGCAAAATAGTCGGCAGTATCGACACCCGGAACGGGCGGAACCGTGGGCATGATCTCCGAGACCTGCAGCCGGCGCAGATAGCCACTGACCAGCGGATCTGTCATTGCCTCATGGGCATACGTCAATCCAAGCAACGCCGATGGGTAGGCAATCGCCGCATGCCCGCCATTGAGCACACGCAGTTTCAGCAGTTCGTGCGGCGAGACATCGCTGACGAATTCGACCCCGACTTCCTCCAGTGCCGGCCGGCCTTGTGGAAACGTGTCCTCCAAAACCCATTGTCGGTAAGGTTCGCAGGTGACCGGCGACAGGTCTTCGATGCCGAACCTGTCGGCGACAAGCTTCCGCTCATGATCGGTCGTCGCCGGCGTGATGCAATCGACCATGCCATTGGGAAACGCCACGGATCGCGAGATCCAGTCGGCCATCTCCGGTGCCAAGGCTTCGGCAAATCCGACAACGGTCTGGCGCGCTATGTCGCCATTGCCGGGCAAGTTGTCGCAAGACAGCACGGTCAAAGGCGGTGTGTTGTGGTGGCGTCGCAGGGCAAGGGCGGCAACCAGGATACCGAAGACCGTGCGCGGATGCTCCGGATCAGCGGCATCGCGCACCACATCCGGATGATCGGCGCGAAAACCGCCGGTCTGCGCGTCGATAAAATATCCGCCTTCGGTGATTGTCAGTGAGACGATACGAATGGACGGGTCGACGAGGCGGTCGATGAGACTGCGGGCGTCAACGGGCACGAAATCGATCATCGAACCGCAAATCGAGGCGGTCAGCCCATGCGGGTCGAGCTCAACGACCGTGGACAGCCAATCCTGGCGCTGCAGATGAGCACGCATGGCCGCGTCTTCATCGCGGACACCGGCGCCGACCAGCGCCCAATCATGGCCGACACCAAGATCGAAGAGCCGTTGCAGGTAAACCGCCTGATGCGCCCGGTGAAAGTTCCCGACGCCGATGTGCACAATGCCGGGTGTGAGGGCGGCGCGGTCGTAGACAGGGCTCGTCACGGCCTTCGGCAGTTTGGACAAAGCGGACTGGCGGAGTTTGAGCGTCATGATCAGCTCATCCAGTTTCCGCCGTCGACATTGAACGTCTGGGCGACGATGTAATCGCTTTCGGCGCTGGCCAGAAAAACCGCCATGCCCGTCAGGTCTTCGGCCAGCGCCATGCGTCCGTAGGGCACGGCAGCGCCGACCTGTCTCTTCTTCTCCCCCAACGGCCGGTTTTCGTAACGGGCGAACAGCGAATCCACGTAATCCCAGTGCTCGCCTTCGACCACGCCGGGGGCAATGGCATTGACGTTGATGCCGTGTTGAATGAGATTGAGCCCGGCCGATTGGGTCAGGCTGATAACCGCGGCCTTGGTGGCGCAGTACACCGCCACCAGCGGTTCGCCGCGCCGCCCGGCCTGGCTGGCCATGTTGATGATCTTGCCGCCTCGCCCGCGATCGATCATCGACCGGGCGACGGCCTGCAACACAAACAGCGTACCGGCGACATTGACGGCGAACAGGCGATCGTAGCTTTGCCGGGTGATGTCGACGATCGGCGCGAGATCGAACAACGCAGCGTTGTTGACGAGAATGTCGATGCCGCCAAATCGGTCGACAACGCTGCCGACGGCCGCATCGATCGATGCCTGGTCGGTCACATCCAACTCGACGGCGATGGCCGCTTCGCCGATGTCGGCAGCGGTCTGGCGCGCGCCGGCAACGTTGATGTCGGCGATGGCGACCGTCGCTCCCTCCGCGGCGTAAACCCGGGCAAAGGCTTCGCCAATGCCGCGGGCAGCCCCGGTAATGAGGGCGGTCTTGCCGGTCAGTCGGTTCATCCGAGTGTTTCGCCGTTTGCGTTGAAGCGGTGGACCTTGGTGTCGTCCGGCGCAAGATGAACCTTCGCACCCGGCTCGACATGCGTTTCGCCGGCGGCGCGCACGGTCATCGGGCCTACCTCATCGACATGTACATATAGATAGGTGTCGGCGCCGAGGTGTTCGGTCACTCCCACCGTTCCGGTCCACAGACCGTCGCCCTGGCTGATACGCAAATGCTCGGGCCGGACACCGACCGCATCGCAATCGAAGGCGCGCGCCGCGTCGCCCTTGGCGAAGTTCATTTTCGGCGAGCCGATGAAGCCGGCCACGAAACGGTTGCGGGGATTGCGGTAGAGATCCATCGGTGATCCCACCTGCTCTATCCGGCCGGCGTTGAGAACGACGATCTTGTCGGCCATGGTCATCGCCTCGACCTGATCGTGCGTCACATAGATCATCGTCGTCTCGAGCCGCTGGTGCAATTCGGAGATCTCCAGCCGCATATTGACCCGCAGCGCCGCGTCGAGGTTGGACAGCGGCTCGTCGAACAGAAACGCCGCGGGCGAGCGCACGATGGCACGGCCGATAGCAACGCGCTGGCGCTGGCCGCCGGACAATTGGCCCGGTCGCCGATCCAGGTAATCGGTGAGATTCAGCACCTGTGCGGCGTATTTGACTTTCTCTTCCTGCTCTTCGGGACTCAGCCTGGCCATCTTCAGCGGGAAGGCGATGTTGCGGCGCACCGACATATGCGGATAAAGCGCATAGGACTGGAACACCATGGCCAGCCCGCGTTTTGCCGGCGGCTGCATGGTGGCGTCGACCCCATCGATCTCGATGTGGCCACCCGACACATCCTCAAGGCCGGCAATCATCCGCAACAGAGTCGATTTGCCGCAACCCGACGGGCCGACGAAGACCACGAACTCACCTTCGTCGATTTCCAGATTAAGCGGCGGGATCACTTCCGTTGTGCCGAAGGATTTCGAAACATTGTTCAGGACGATGCTACCCATGATCCGGTTCCCCTATTTCACCGCGCCGAAGGTCAGGCCTCTGACGAGCTGTTTCTGGCTGAACCAACCGAGAATCAGGATCGGCGCGATCGCCATGGTCGAGGCAGCCGAGAGCTTGGCGTAGAAGAGGCCTTCGGGGCTCGAATAACTGGCAATGAACGCGGTCAGCGGCGCGGCTTGCGCGGCGGTCAGATTGAGTGTCCAGAAAGCCTCGTTCCAGGCCAGGATGACATTGAGCAACAATGTCGAGGCGATCCCCGGAATGGCCATCGGAGTCAGCACGTAAACGATTTCGTCCCACAGCGCGGCGCCGTCCATGCGCGCTGCCTCGAGGATTTCTCCGGGTATTTCCTTGAAATAGGTGTAGAGCATCCAGATGATGATCGGCAGATTGATCAGCATCAAGACGACGATCAGTCCGAAGCGGGTGTCGAGCAGACCGGTATCGCGAAATATCAGATAGATCGGGATGAGGACGCCGACCGGCGGCAGCATCTTGGTCGACAGCATCCACATCAGCACGTCCTTGGTGCGCTTGCCCGGTGAGAAAGCCATCGACCAGGCGGCGGGAATGGCGATCAGCAGCCCGACCAGGGTCGATCCGAAGGAGATGATGACGGAATTGGAGAAGTGGCGGAAGTAGTTCGAGCGCTCCTGGACTTCGCCGTAGTTCTCCAGCGTCCAGTCGAACAGCACGAACGACGGCGGCGATGCAATGGCCTCGGCCTCGGTCTTGAAACTGGTCAGGATGGTCCACAGGATCGGAAAGAAAATAGCCAGGCCGATGATCCAGGCGACAATTGTATAGGCGAGTTTACGGCGGTCGGAGATACGGCGTGCCATGGTTCACGCCTCCAGGTTCTTGCCGATCATCCGCATCAGGAAGATCGCAACAATGTTTGCCAGGATGACGGCGACGATGCCGCCGGCGCTGCCGCCGCCGACATCGAACTGCAGCAGCGAAAGGGCGTAGACAAGGTAGGTGATATTGGTGGATGCGTAACCCGGACCGCCATTGGTGGTCACCAGGATCTCGGCGAAAATGGACAGCAGGAAGATCGTCTGGATGAGAATGACGACGGTCACGGCGCGCGCCAGATGCGGCAGAATAATGTAGATGAAACGGCTGGCAAATCCGGCTCCGTCCATCTCAGCGGCCTCCAGTTGTTCGCGGTCGAGCGACTGGATCGCGGTCAGCAGAATAAGGGTGGCAAAGGGCAGCCACTGCCAGGCAACCATCAGAATGATCGACATCAGCGGCGCGTGTGCCAGGAAATCGAAGGGTTGCAGCCCGACCGCCTTGGCCGCATGAGCGAACAGGCCGTTTACCGGATTCATGAACATGTTTTTCCAGACCAGCGCGGAAACCGTCGGCATGACGAAGAACGGTGCGATCACCAGCACCCGGACGATGCCCTGCCCCCAGATCGGCTGGTCGAGCAGCAGCGCCAGCGCGATACCGAATACCACGGTGATCAGCAGCACGCCGCCGACCAGCAGCAGTGTGTTCCAAAGCGCGGCGAAGAATGCCGGGTCGGTCAGGAAATACTCGTAATTGACAAAGCCAATCCACTCCTCCGTTCCCGGCATCAGCAGGTTGTATCGCAGGAACGAAAAGTAGATGGTCATGGCCAGCGGCACGATCATCCAGCACAGCAGCAGCAGCACGGCCGGTGAGATCATGAGGCGGGCGGCGGTCTTCGAATGTTGCGTGGCCATCGTTGTGCAGCCGATGTTGGGGTATCAATATGCAGGGCCGGCAGGACAGACGCCGGCCCTGACTGGGAGGACCGGCTACTTGATGTAGCCGGCTTTCTTCATTTCACGCTCAGTCAGCGATTGAGCGTTCTGAAGGGCTTGATCGGCACTGATATTGCCGGCTAGGGCCGCCGCGAACTGCTGGCCAACGGCCGTGGCTATTCCTTGAAATTCCGGAATGGCGACAAACTGCACGCCAACATAGGGAACCGGCTCGACGGTCGGGTTGGTCGGGTCAGCCGAATTGATGCTGTCGAGCGTCATTTTGGCAAACGGCACCTTCGCGTATTCCGGGTTTTCGTAGAGCGAAGAGCGGGTGCCTGGCGGTACGTTCGCCCAGCCTTCGTTTTCCGCGACCAGAGCCAGGTAGTCCTTGGATGTAGCCCACTCAATGAACTTCTTGGCGGCGTCAGCCTGCTGGGTGCCGGCGGGAATTGCCAGGGACCAGGCCCAAAGCCAGTTGCCGCGTTTGCCGAGGCCGTTATCCGGCGCCAGCGCGAATCCGACCTGATCGGCGACGGTGCTGTTTTGCGGGTCGGTGACGAAGGACGCGGCGACCGTCGCGTCGATCCACATGCCGCAATTTCCGGACTGGAACAGCGCCAGATTTTCGTTGAAGCCATTGGACGATGCTCCGGGCGGGCCGGCGTCGTTCATCAGGTCGAGATAGAAGGTCAGCGTGTTTTTCCAGGGTTCGGTGTTGAACTGCGGATTCCAGTCCATGTCGAACCAGCGGGCGCCGAAGGAGTTCGAGGTGGCCGTCAGGAAAGCCATGTTCTCGCCCCAGCCGGCCTTGCCGCGCAGGCAGATGCCGTAGATCTCGTTGTCCTTGTCGGTCATGGCCCGCGCGGCCTGGGCAATAAAGTCCCAGGTCGGTGCATCCGGCATCTGCAGTCCGGCCTTCTCCATCAGGTCCTTGCGGTACATGACCATCGAGCTTTCGCCGTAGAAAGGTGCCGCGTAAAGATCTCCGTCGACCGTCAACCCGCCGCGGATCGCCGGCAGAATGTCATCCTTGTCGTAGGACGCCGGGAGATCGTTCAGAGACACCAACCAGCCCTGCTTGCCCCAGATCGGAACCTCGTAGGTGCCGATGGTCATCACGTCATACTGGCCGCCCTTGGTGGCGATGTCCGTCGTGACGCGCTGGCGCAACACGTTTTCCTCCAGCGTCACCCATTCCAATTCAATGCCGGGGTTCTTTGCGGCGAAATCGTCGGTCAGCTTCTGCATGCGGATCATGTCGCCATTGTTCACGGTGGCGATCGTCAACGTATCGGCCATTGCAGTCATCGACAGCAACGACAACGCGGTAGCGCCGGCGAGGGCGCGAGCAAAATGTCTCATGGATTCCTCCCAATGCCCGACTGGGCAATTGCCAACTATAAGAGCAAATACTCAATCATTAACCTGCTGCGAGTCAACCCAATTGTCATCAAAAAGGCATCAACAGCGCTCGCCGGCACAATTTCATTTACAAAATCATCATGTTAGAAGAAGCGATAATTGCTCACTTCTTGAGCAATAGCTCCGCGGTGCGTTCGTTGGTGATCAAACCGTTGAGCAAACGACCCTGAAGTGCTGCCAGAATAGCGTCGACCTTAGCGTCTCCAGCGGCAATCCCGATCACTGGATTCGCCTGTCCCGGACGCAAGGGTGCGCCGACCACGCGGTCATTGGTCAGTCCCCTGATCAACTGTCCGTCAGCATCGTAGGCCCAGCTGGTGATTTCCCCCACCGCGCCGGATTTCTGCAGCGCCCGCAACTCGTCGCGGCTGACGAAACCGTCGATGAGAAGCGGCGCTTCGTCGCCCAACTGACCGACGCCGACGAAGGTCACGTCGGCATGCCTGGCCAGTTCCAATGTGTTGTGCACCGGCTCCTGTGCCTGCAGGATGGCACGCTCCTCCGGCGACCGGGCGAAAGCCGGCAGGGGCATCGGGAAGTGCCGCGCACCGACCCGGTCGGCCATACGGATCACCACGTTATAGGGGGTCGCAGAGCCGTCGGACATCATGTTTCCAAGCAGCGACACAATCCGGTGCTGCGGACAGTCCATCGGCGGCAATTGTTCGACGCAAGCGCGCAAAGCGCGTCCGGTGCCCATGGCGATGATTTTCGGTTCGTGGGACTTCAGATGCCGCTCCATTTCCGCCGCGCCGGCCTGGGCGAGCCCGACGATGGACGACGGAGACGAAGGGTCGCTGGGAACGATTTCGCAGCCAAGCAAACCGAAACGTTCCCGCAATTGGTGTTCGAGTTCCATGCAATGCGCTATCGGATGGTCGAGGCGCACCTTGATCAGCCTCTCGCTCACTGCAAGCGACACGAGGCGCTGAGCCGACTGCCGCGAAACCCCAAGTTTTCGGGCAATCTCGTCCTGGGTGTTGCCGGCTACATAATACAGCCAGCCGGCGCGGGCGGCATCGTCTAGCCGGCTTTTGTCGCTGGCGGGTCGGTTAGGCATGGGTCACTCTCGGACGCCTCAGTTGCGGCGCCATATCAAACAAATCGTGCCAGCTGTCAAAAGAGGGCAGGTCCGACAGCGATCGCGGCAGCGGGGTTTCTATCCCGGTGAGGTGGCTGCCGCCGGTGAAGCACGCAACTGCCATACCGGCGGCCAGGGCGGCCTCGACGCCGGGAACACTGTCCTCGATGACGAGGCAATGATGCGGTGCAAATCCCATTTGTGCGGCCGCGTACAGGAACAGGTCGGGCGCCGGTTTGCCATTGGCCACCTGCGAAGCAGTGAACACCCTGCCCTTAAAGCGTTGCAGCAGCGATACCAGTTCCAACGAACGCCGGACCCGTGGGGGGCTGCTGCTGGTGGCCACACAACAATCAACAGCCATGGCGTCAAGCGCATCCAGCACGCCGGGCATGAGGGTCAGCCTCGTTTCAAATGCCTTCAGCAACTCTGAACGATAGGTGGCTTCGAATTCCGCCGGCAAATCAACACCGAATTGCTGTTGGATGAGTTCAACCACCCGCGGAAAGCTGCGACCCAGGAAGTGTTGCTGAACATAGTGGAAGTCGATGCTCACGCCCAGCTTGCTGATCTGTTCGACCAGGATGGTCGCACTGATAATTTCGCTGTCGATCAGCACGCCATCGCAATCGAGGATGACAAGTCTGATATCGGCATTAGAAAGAATTGGACTCATATCCCGAGATCTTTAGTCAAATTCATGGTCATCGCAAAGACGATCGATGCCATTCGTGATCGCGATTTCCATATAGGGATCGATAGGTTTTTATATACATTCTATCAGTATTAAGCGTGATTTCGGAGCGCCCACAAAGGCTGTTTCGTGTACATCCCGATATTGCCTTGATCTTTGTTTCACCACGATATATCCGAATACGGCTGCGTGTTTTGAATCTGCTGTGGGGCAAAAAAATCCGTGTCTGATTTTTCTAAGATTCTCGAGCGCGTTCCGGTTTGGCGGCAGATCGTATCGCCGCCTCGCGGGGCAAACGGTTCGGAGCCACCGTTTGTCAATCCCAAGTCCTTCGAAGAGAACACCAGTTCGGTCCGCCGGTATGTTTGCGACAATTGTTTTTCGCAGATGGAGGTAACCGGCGAGGAGAAGCTGGATGATCTCGATGTTTTTGGACAGGTCATACACACGCTCGAATGCTCTTATTGCGGTCTTGTGACGAGAAAAATCTTCACGGCCAATGAGGGATATCTGTAGCCGCCACAACCGCCGAACAACACGCATGTTTGCGGTGCCGGAAGCGGTCGCCACAAATGAGAACGGTTGTGCAGTTGAGCGGATCAACTACTGTGTGTAGTGGAACCTCGACATTAAGTAAGGCTTTCGATCGCCGATGGACTGGTATCAACGATTAGACCATTGCCTCAGAGAACGTGGCTGGACCAAGGCTGAACTTAGCAAACGCGCAGGCGTACCGTTTCGCGATCTGGTGAGATACCGGGCCACCGGGCAAGCCGTTCCGAGTGCGCTGATCACCCAAAAACTGGCTTTGGCTCTGGGCGTCGACCCGGAGTGGCTGCATTCTGGTGAAACTGGCGCAGGAGATTGGGCGGAGCCGATGGACGACGCAGACAGCGATCGGTCAGCGTTCAATCTGGCCGTGCAAGTGGCTGACCGTTGGGAAGCCGAACTGTTCGGCGAAGCCAATATCATAGCCCATACCACCCTGGTAGCGCACCTTTATCAGTATATCGTCAACAACAACATCAGGTCCTTGGATGAGTTGGGACCGGCGGAAAAACCGCCGGGATGGTAAGCGCGCGTGTCCGGTTCGCCGCCTATGGAGACGGACCCGATCTAAGAGGATTGACCTTTGCCATTTACGCTTGAAGACATACGCGACGAGTTCTTGTCCAACGGACGCATGTGCGATTCCCGCACCGAGGCGGAACAATACATGGCGTTGATTCAAAAATACCGACTGGAAGTCCCGTTCCGTATCGCATGCATGAAAAAATTCAGGACACCGCAATACTCGACGTTGACCGAAGAACAGTGGCACGACCTGACGCGCGAGTACCGCAGCATCATGCAGCAGGCAATCATCCGGGGTGCGTAGCCAACGACCACTCTTTCCACTCTACGTTTGGAACATGGCTTATGGGGTCAAGGTCGCCAGCCCGACACGCCGCCATTCAGTCCGACGCCGATGGGCGGGCACCATCATGTGGCTGCGCTTCGCGTCTTGACCTGAACGGCGTGAGTTTCAATACTGTGCATGCCACGCCCGGACAGTCGGAAACGCCGGTGGCATGCTATCCGGATTCAGCGGTTTGCGGCGGGAACACGATGGAACTAGGAGCAATTCGATGAAGGCTTTGGTTATTGCTATTCTGGCGGCGGGCGTTCTGACAGCATGTACGACGTCTGAAAAAACAGCCTCTGGTGCCGGTGTCGGTGCCGTGGTCGGAGGCCTCGCCACCAACAGCGCCGGTGGCGCAATCGCCGGCGCACTGATCGGTGGATTCGGCACCTTCCTGCTCGAAACCGGCGATGGCAACTGCCAATACAGGAACTCACGCGGAGAGGTTTATACCACCCGTTGCCACTGGCTGAGATAGTCGCCGGCAACGCTATCATATCCGTGCGAGCCCTCTCCGGAAGTCGAAAGCGCTTCCGGAGAGGGCCCGATGGTTTGGATTCATGGGCCAAGCGACCGGTTCGGTGCGACCTGCTAAAGTAAATCGTAGTTTATAGATTTATATCACATTCCCTTGGATTGATTATACGTTTCTATTGATACACCCGTCTTGTGCCTGCTAGTGATGACGTAGTCGCATGTGGCGGAGTGTGCTTCAGGATACCTGCAGCTCGGGGGAGACGCCGGTGGAAAAACCGCATAGGGCAGAGGAAGCGCAACTCCTGAGGCAACTGCTGCTCGACCGGTATGACCCGACCGCCGACATTGCACTTGCCTGTCTGCGTGAAAATCAAAAGTCACGAACATCGGCAGTTCAGCGTGGCATCCACGGGAACGAAAGGCTCGACCTCCGGGACTGCGAGTTGGAGGTGATCCGGTGGGTCGCAGCGGGAAAAACCTATAGGGACATCGCCGCAATTCTCTCGATTCCCTATGGCACGGTTCGCTACCATCTGAACCGAGCAAGGCGCCGTAACCGGTTCGAAACGGTGATACAGTTGATTGTCAGGGCTGCCCACGACTTCGATCTCAATCCCCTGACAGGATGACACCGGCTGCCGGATGAACACCTCCAAACCAATGCTCGACGCTTCACGGACAAGCGTCGAACATGTGCTTGAGGACGTCGTCCGCGAGGGGAAATGGCCGGAGATTTCTCGTTTTGCCACCGGCCTCTTGCGGTGTTCGACCATCGACGAGTTGAGACTGTCCTATCGACACGCGCTGTCGCATTTTGGGTTTGCCGGTTTCGGATATTGGGGTGCCGATATTTCAACGCGGTTTTTCCCCGGCGGACTGTCAGACCTGCCCGAACGGTTCGGCAAATACGTTGCAGACTGCTCCTACTTGCTCGAAACGGTGTTCGAGCAATTCGACCCGGCGGTTCGCTCCCTGGACGATCGCTGGAAAACGTCGTTGGACCGGCCGGTGCTCACCTGTATCGACCCGCCCACCGAGACGCGGCAAATCCATGAGACATTCTGCCAATCCGTTACCGAACTTGGCGTACAGCGCCACCACGACGTCCTGGTGGTGCCGACCGGGCCGCATGGTCTGGCCAGGTTGCCAGAGCAAAAATACTTGGTGCACCTCCCGGTTTGGTCTGGAGTCGGCGCCTCGGATATTGTTGCCGGTATTGCCCTGACCAAGATCTTCGATTGCCTCGCTTTCCAAGTACTGGCGCGCACCGGGTGCCGGGCCGAAGCGAGGTTTCCGGGTGAGCCGGTCTCACTGACGACCCGCGAGTGTACGGTGCTACGCCTGGCTGCGCTGGGCCGGACCCACGCGCAGATCGCCAGCGAATGCGCAATGCGCCCGGGCGAGGTCCGGTATCATCTCGACAAGGTACGGGAACGATACGGCTTTGCCACAACTATCCAGGCGATCGTCAAGGCGGCAAAGGATCATAATTGGATCGGATAGGCCCGGCATTGCGGCGACCGGCATCCACGCGTTTCGCCTGCGACAATGGGTACGCGTTTAGTTTAATTGACATAGACGGAGGGCAGTCTAGGGTCTGAGTTTGCGCGAAGGTGGAAAGGGAGTGACCTGATGAAACGATTGTTTATGGCATTGATTGCGGTGGTCGGGTGGACTTCTGCGGGCGCGGCACAGGATCTCGTCGACGCAGGCCAAAAGGTCTTCAACAAATGCAAAGCCTGTCACGCAGTCGGCCCCGATGCCAAGAACCGGGTGGGTCCGCAACTGAATGACCTGTACGGCCGCACGGCGGGAACCATAGACGGATTCAAATACTCCACGATCATGGTCGCTCTGGGCGAAGCGGGCCTCGTCTGGGATGAGGAAACAATCGCCGGTTACGTCGGCAATCCCAAAAAATGGCTGGTGGCAATCGCTCCGGAATACGAGCTCGATTGCAAGGATTATCGGAAGTGCCGTGGCAAGATGGTCTTTGCCGGATTAAAGAAACCGGAAGATATCGAAGCGCTGAACGCCTATATGAAAACCTTCAGCCAGGAAAAGCCGGAAAGCTGATAAAGAGCGGCGATGCAGGCTCGCGAGGCTGCATCGCGGCTGCAACGCTATTCCGGGACCGACGCGATGGTGGTCTCGGTCGCGACTTCGGTGCGCGGAAATATCTGCCGCGCTTTTCCGATGACATTGTCAAGATCATCGTCGGTACGATCGGGATCGTGATGGCTGAGAAACAGCCTTCCGACATTCGCCTCCCGCGCCACCTGTGCTGCCTCTTGCCACGAGCTGTGTCCCCAGCCTCGGCGGATCGTCTGTTTTTCCTCGTAGTCGTATTGTGCCTCGTGGATGAGAATGTCGGCGCCGCGTGCGAAGTCGACGACCGTGTTGTCAATGCCGTCGAACGAATGCTCGTGATCGGTCACGATGCAGATGCATCCGTCATCCGTAGTGATGCGGAAGCCTAGCGCACCGCTCGGATGATTGAGGCGCATCGTTTTGATGACGATGTCCTGCTGGACCACGTAGCGTTCGTCCGCTTCAATTGCGTTGAAAGTCACAAGTCCTTCCTGGGCTTCCATGGACACCGGGAAATAGGGCGTCTGCATCTGCTCCTTCAGGATGTGGTACAGATCGATTCCCTTCTTTTGCTCACCGAACAGGTGGAACCGGTTGTCGGAGCGGAAGGCGGGCTGGAAAAACGGAAGACCCTGAATGTGATCCCAGTGATAGTGGGAGAGGAAAATGCATCCGCCGTGCGTGCTGCCCGGTTCCTGCTCCAGATAATGACCAAGCCTCCGGATTCCGGTGCCGGCGTCGAAAACGACGATGTAACCGCCCCTTTCGATGCTGACACAGGTGGTATTGCCACCGACCTTCGCCGTGCTCGTCCCTGGAACAGGAACAGAGCCGCGTACCCCCCAAAACCGCAATAGCATCCATGACGCTCCGCTCTTGCTCCGCTGCCACTGTGCCGTATTCATCGGCAAAACGAAACCGCCATTTCGTTTTGTCGGCCGCCAACCGCATCAACAATGCGTTGGGTTGGTTTGTGCCCTGCCCCACCATATCCTGCTTCCTGAACAAATACACTTGCGCAACAAGCAACGATTTTGCGGCACCGGGGTGACGCGATGTCAGCTGCGACGCCAAATGCGTCAGATGAACGACCGGCTCGCATCGCCGCTGTCCTGAATGTTGACAGCGGAACACTGAGGACGGTCGACCTGTACAGCCTGGAAAAGCGCCTGGCCGATGCGTTCACGGCACAGGGTTACACGTTGGATTGCATGGCGGTCGACGGAGCGTCGTTTGACCAGGCGGTGCAACAAGCCGCAGCCTCTGCCGATATCCTGATGGCGGTTGGCGGGGATGGTTCGGTATCGCTTGCCGCCCGATGTTGCTGGGAGCGGCACAAAATCCTCGGCGTTCTGCCGGCCGGTACCATGAATCTCATTGCCCGATCGCTCGGTATCGCCGAAAACCTGGACGAAGCCATCGAATCGCTGGCCCGTGGCCGGATCGCGCCCTGCGATATCGCCAGCGCCAACGGCATATCCTTCATGCATCAGTTTTCGGCGGGACTGCAGGAGGCTGTGGTTGCGGAGCGCAACAGAGGCCACTACCACTCACGCTTCAGCAAGATACTCGCCAGTGTGCGGGCAACATTGCCATTCCTGTACCGTCCGCCATCCTTCACCGTTACCTGGCAAGCAAACGGGCTCCGCCGGAGGCAACGGCTCAGCATCCTGACCGTGTCGAACAATCCCTATGGCAAGGGTCACATGCCCTATGCCGACATGCCGGACCAGGGCGTTCTCGGCTTCTACCGCGCCAGAGCCCTCGAGCCTATCCCGGCAATCAGGTTGACTGCCGATCTACTGTCCGGTCAGTGGAGCGGCAACCCGGATCTGATCGAAGACATTTGCACGGAGGTGGCGCTGGAGTTTCCCAGAGGTAGATCGGCAATCAAAGCTCTTCTGGATGGCGAGATTGTCTCGCTGCAAAGAAAGTTGGCGATCAAGATCCATCACCACGCGCTACGCGTTTTGGTCCCCGGTACATCCGAGACATAACGGGTTGCGCAAGGGGCGGGTGTTACTTAGCGGCGTGCGACAGAGCAGAATACAGATGCTGCGCACCTTTGGCCCGAACAGGTTGGAAAGAACTTCTTTGACACCTTCCGGGCCGCCGTCATGCAATGCCCGCCGTCGACGATCACCCACCGCCACCGAGTCCGAGCCGTACGATCACCACTCAGAATGGCCATTCACAAACCGGCGACAGTTGAAAAGCTTGACAGAAGAAACCACCGTTTCTACATAGCTATCTATCGATAGGTAGATAAGTTAAGGCTGTACCCGTGAAACGCGGAGGAGATCAGGATGGAACTGAATGCCGACTTCACGCAGCGCGTCGTGGTGCGCAATGCAGACAATGCCTGGCGGGCATCGCCGATGCCCGGCGTGGAGCGTAAGATGCTCGATCGCATTGGCGACGAGGTTGCGCGGGCGACAACGATCGTCCGCTACGCACCGGGCAGTGCATTCTCTGCGCATCGCCATGACGGCGGCGAGGAGTATCTGGTGCTTGACGGCGTATTCTCCGACGAACACGGCGACTTTCCCAAGGGAAGTTATGTGCGCAATCCGCCCACCTCCCAGCATACGCCGCGTGCTGACGATGGCGCGATCATCTTCGTAAAACTGCATCAGTTCGATCCGGCAGACCGGACCCATGTTCATATCGACACCAACAAGACAGTGCCGATGGAGGTCCAGGACCAGCCGGGCATAGCCGTAACGCCGTTGTTTCAAGACCACCGGGAGGAGGTCCGCCTCGAACACTGGGAACCCGGCACCGAACGTGCGTTCGACACGCCCGGCGGTCTGGAGGTTCTGGTTCTTGACGGCGAGATCAGCGAATCCGGCGACACCTTGAGATCACATGACTGGTTGCGGTTGCCGGTCGGTTCCACCTTCAGAGCGAAAGCCGGGGCCGGTGGTGCCAAGATCTGGATCAAGACCGGCCATCTTTTGCATCAGACCTGAATGCCGGCCCGCTCCGAATCGAAGGAACCGGCCATGATGATCGACGCATTCATTATAGGCGGCGGATTGGCCGGACTGGAGACGGCGAGGCATCTTCATAATGCTGGTCTGACCTGGCAATTGACCGAGGCGCGGTCTCGCTTCGGCGGGCGCATCCTGACCGAGCGTCTCGGGCACGGTGGAGCTGAAGGCCGGTTCGATCTCGGCCCTGCGTGGTACTGGCCCGGACAGGACCGCATCGCAAAACTTGTCGAAACGCTTGGACTGACGGCCTTTCCACAATACGCGACCGGTCCGGCTGTGTTTGAAAACCAGCAGGGGCAGATTCGGCGCGATCTCGATCTATCGCTCAACGCGCGGGCCCTGCGGATCGATGGCGGAATGGCCCGTCTGATCGACGGCCTGTTGGTGCAGCCGCCGCGTGAAAACCTGTGCACCGGATGCCGGGTCAAACGCCTGAGCCGGCATGGCGCCGGCTGGCGGGTGACCATGGAAGGAACGATCAGCAACGAGGCGATCGTTGCCCGTCACGTGGTCTTTGCCATGCCGCCCCGACTCGTCGCCGAAACCATACGATTTGAACCGAGCCTGCCCGACGCCGCGCTGACAGCGATGACGGGCACACCCACCTGGATGGCCGGGCACGCCAAGGCGGTGGCACTCTACAAAGCTCCGTTTTGGCGGCAACAGGGCCTCTCCGGTGATGCGATCAGCCACCGCGGTCCTCTGGCACAGGTCCATGATGCGTCACCGATGGACGGATCCGTTGGGGCATTGTTCGGGTTCATCGGCCTGAGCGCGGCACTCCGGCAGAGCACGGGAGAACGCCGGCTTCGGGACCACATCTCCCGGCAACTGCAGCGGTTGTTCGCAAGTGACACGCCACCTGTGCGCCTTGTCGTGCAGGACTGGTCGACGGAACCGCTGACTGCAACAGCACATGATCTGACCGTCCCCGCGGTGGCGCCAACCTACGGCACGGAACCGGCTCTTGCCGCACTGCGGCAGCAGGGATTGCATTTCGCCGCTACCGAGTTCGACGCGCTACATGGCGGGTTGCTGGAGGGCGCCCTTTCAGCGGCTGCCGCCACCGCGGAGGCGATCACCTCACGGCGTTCCGATAGAGCTGTCCCGGCCGCCTGAGCCAATCCATACTCGCGGTTATTGCTGTCAGGCCGCGACCTCGAGCCACCGCACGGCCCGTTCGAAATGCGCGTCGGAATCAAGCGCATTGGCCACCAGCATGGCACCCTGTGTCAACGACAGGATCGTCGCCGCTTCATCCGCAATCTGCTGCGACGAAGCACCCGGATGGCGGCGGGCCACCACCTGTTGCAGCCAATTTAGATTGGCTTGGAAAAACGCCGTGGCAGCAGCTCGGACTCCGGGCGGCAGCCCCTCCGCTTCGGACGCGAGAACCCCGCACAAACACATCTGACCGTCTTCTGTCAGCGCTCGTCGATAGGCTTCGACATACCGTCGCAGCAAGCTGTTCGCATCGATACGCGGATCCCGGGGATCGCCCAGCGCTTCCATGAAACGCCGAGCATAGTCGCTGGCGACCGCGGTACCCAGGTCCTCCTTGGTTGGGAAGTGGTGGTGCACGCTGGCGCTTTTGACGCCGACATCGGCCGCCAGGTCTCGAAACGAGACGGCGTGATAGCCGGCATCCCGAATTCTTGTTTCAGCGGCGGAAATGATCTTTTCCGCGGTCGCGGAGCGTGCAGGCATGGCATCCTCTGGTTTTCCTCTGTCTATCGATAGGTAGGGAAAAATTCGGCGGACGCAAGGTCCCAGGGGTCGCGACCCGCCATCGCATTACCGCACCGCGGCTGCCCGGTTCTTGAGCAGTGCGATAACCCGCTGCCCATCGGCGATGAAGCCATCGGAATCAAGGGCGTATTCCTGCATCGATACCGAATCCGTGACATTCCCGCCGATGACCCGCACCACGCGGTCCGCCACCTCCACGACGATGTCGGCGTGACTGTCGAACTGTGCGTGGGTTTCGGCATAGTCGAAGGAAAAGCGACCGCTGCCCCGATTGCAGTGGATGATATCGCCAAGCCCGGGGCGGACCTCGCTCCTCCGGTATCCCCAGAACGGCTTGTTTGTCTGCCCAAGGATTCGTGCCTGGATGGCATCGTGCGCATAGATGGAGTGACGGGGGGCGAATTTGAATGCCGCATAGGAGGCGCCGGATTTGCCGACGACGAATGAGATGAAGGCGGCTGACCAGGGCACCTCGTCGCCATTGTCGTAATGGCTTCGCCCCTCATAGTGCAGGCCGAGGCTTTGCCACATCTCTGCGACGAAATCGTTATACGGATCGACATCCTCCTTGGCCTGGCCCCGGTCGAAGACCAGCCACTCGGCGATGGCCTTGTCAATCAGTCGCTCGATCTCCGGCGATTGCCGCACCCGCAGGTATTTCCCGAAGACGACACCACGCTGCCCGCCGATATCGACGGCGCGCCAGCCATCCGATCCCGCCGCACCGAGATCCACCACCGGCTCGGCGATGGTCAGGGCCCGGATGACGGCGCCATCCGGCTCGGTGCGAAATTGGAGGCCGTCGGTGGAGACACAAGCGCTGATCCGGTCCGTTTCAGCGCCGCTGGCTTGCAGTGCCGCGATGCCGGCGCCTTCCCCGGTCACCTGGAAGGCGCCCAGCGCGTCCAGCGAACGGTTCAGGACATTGCGGTCGTAACCGATGCCGGAAGCCGCATGTTTCTTCTCCGGCGCAAGCTGCCGCAGCGCCCAGTCGCCCGATCGGAAGAAATCCTGTGATCCCTGCAGTCCATGCGACATCGCCAACCACGGGATCGAGATCAGGTCGTTCTCCAGCAGGGTGCGCAGCACCAGACCGCTGCCATAGGCGCCGATGCGGAACCGGTCTCCGATCTCGCTCCGTATTGCCTCGAAATACGGCACGATATGATCGTCGATGGCCCGCTTGCCAAAATCGGCGTCGATGGCGAACAGGATCGTACTGCCTTCCGGCTGGCCGACGGCGTGCGCGAACTGGCGGGCATTGCGCGCGCTGGTCCGGCCGTTGGCCGCGCCGAACTCCGTCGCTTCACGATGCGTGTCCTGGTAGACCGGAAGCAGATGAAAGCCGTTCTGGCTGATCAGTCTCGCCTCCTGCGGCGTGATCGTCTTGTGCCGCGGCGCGGCCGCATAATAGCGGATAACAAGCGCCACCTTCTTGCGTTTCAGGAAGGCCATGAACTTGGGTCCACCGAAGCCGTCGAGCCGCCGGTTGGTGTCGATGGCGGACCATTCATCCACCAAACTACCTATATATGTCTTTGAAAAAGAACTCTTTTTGGAAGGCTTGCTCACAGGTTCTTACTTTTGCTCTTACTCGCAGATACCGAAAAGCGGTGAAACTGGCGCCATCAGATTATGTTTATAGTGCCCATAAAGCCATCAGAGGCGGTTCTTGCCGGCAGTACGAAAAGGACGAAGCACAATCGTACGTAGGTGCACCGTTAGATCAGACGAACCGCTGTGAGCGTCGCGAGCCCCATTACCAATCCAGCAATCATGAGCCGGTCTCTAGCTTCAAGTGTCGAAACACACAATGCAATGCCGGACAACCGCGCCAGCTAGCTGCTCGGGTGTCGCGACTATCTCGCCTTTCTGCTTTGCACCCTGTGCATTCGCGAGAGCGATCGCCGCTACAGCTACAGCTGCAGCACCGACAACCGCGAAACTGAAGTTGATTACTTTAATGGGTCCATTCGGCCGCCTGACATCGCTGCGGTCAACGTAAGCTATTGTCGTGGTGTGGGTTATCTTCAAATCTCACCGGGACCATAAAGCCGTTGCCGGATAGGAAGATGTACACCCAGGAAGCGCCCAATACCGCTACCGCAACCAAGACGGTGATTCACACTTAGCGCCTCCCTGCAGCGGCCCAAGTTAGGCCAGTTTATCAGCCCTTGGCGAGTGACGCGACAATCGATAGGCTACAGCGATGACCGACAACGTCACTAACGAACTGCTACTAGAGCACCTGAAAGCGCTGCAGACCGATGCACAGTCGGCACGTATGGAGCGGAAGGAAATTGGCGACGAGTTGCGGGCCATTAACACCCATATCGCAGCGCTCGTCCAAAGCGACCTGAACCGGGACGCGCAGCAGGGTTCGATTTACGAACGCCTTGAGCGTATCGAGCGGCGTCTTGAACTGAACGACTGAGTTCCTTCTTGTTTGGTACATGCGCAAGGTCAGGCAAATTGGTCATGAAGGCACTTGCAACGGCGACGTTGTCGATTGGCCTGTGGTTTTGCACACCTTCAGTGTCAGAAACACTTGAGGCGTTGAGCGTGCCGCCGGAGCTGATCGGAAGGTACGCCGACTCAATCGCGGAGCCGCATTGCCCGTATGCAGTTATGCACGTCACCGAAGATGGTTTCGTCTTCCTGTCCGAGACTGAGGCAGATGCGAAAGAAACCGTATGCCCGGCTACGGTCACCGAGCGCGATGAAGGATGGATCGAAGGGGAGTACCTGTGCCCGGACAATGAGAAGCGTAACAACGAATGGTCCGTTAACCGCGAGAATGGCTATCTGTTCGTTGTACGCGGACCCTACTACTCCGAAAGCCAGGAGACCTATTTTGAGGTCATGGATGTCTACGAGAAATGCGAAGATTGAGCATGAGTGAGTTTGTTGATCTTCAGCCGCATGAAACTCACATCCGTGGTGACTATGTCCTCCAGGGTAGTGCTATCGTAGGCAATACCAACTGCAAACAGATCGATGGCGCATCGCTTTATTTCGGCAAGCGCAGGTCGTGGAAACGGGAATTGGCAGACTTCATATCGATACTAGACAGATGAACGGCAGGACAGCTTCATGTCTCGAAATAGTATCCGGTAGGTCTGGACGTTTTGGCTCTCAATCTTGGCCAGCGCATCATCCTGACCTGATATCCGGTATCGTCGATTCGATTTCAGGTCCGCCGTGCTGTCGTTCCCAACCGGTCTCGCGTCGGTATCACCGTTAGGCTGGGGCAGCTCGCTCTGGCGTCGCATAGGTCCATACTGCCACTAACGACTCTCTTCCCCGGATCGTCTGCCTGCCCGCCTCAAATAGGTTCTGCAATAAAACTCTTCCCTCATCGCTATTCTGATCGATTGCCCGAAGCAAGTGATCGCTGACAACAAGGGGCGTAGCCAAGCTGCGCGTCAGTTGCTCGAGGCGGCTGGCGACGTTAACGGTGTCACCGATAACGCTGTATTCCAAACGCCGCTCGTTGCCGATGTCGCCGGCAATCACCTTTCCATAGTGCAGACCAATGCCAATGCGAACCGGCGTCAGACCCTCGGCGATTCGCTCGGCGTTCCAGTTGTCCAGGGCCGAAATCATTCCCAGCGCGCATTTCAAGGCATTCGTCGCATCGCGCGGGCTTGGCTGCGGGGTGCCGAAGGTCGCCATGACGCCATCGCCGAGGTATTTGTCTAAGGTGCCTCCATTATCGAAGACGGTCTGGCCGAGCCGGTTGTGGTATTCGCGCAGCAAAGCGATCACACTATCAGGCGATTCTCTTTCGCAAAGCTTCGTGAAGCCAATGATGTCAGCGAATAAGACGGCGACGTTCTGCTCTCGCACATCGCCAAGGAATTGCTCAGCGTTACTCAGGTGATCCAAGACATTGGGCGAAAAGTAACGCGCGAGACTGGCACGCGTGCGTTCGGCAATCGAACGACTTTCCACCAGTTGCCGGGATCGTTTGACCACGACGGCGAGCCCGGCCGATACAATCAGGGTGACAATGATCTCGGTCGCCCAAAAACCAAGAAAAACGAAGTTCGGGTCCGGACGGGCTCCAAGGAAGGCCTCCCCGGTCTGCTCGGGCAAATCGAGATTGGTGAAAGTGTCTGGCTGATTGATGACCCAGAACAACGTTCCAGTGCGCGCCGCCACAATGCAAAGACCGCACCAGAGGACGAGCTGCGGCCGCAAGCTAAAGGTTGCCTGCATGAGAAGCAAAAAGAAGTAGATGAAGCGGCTGCTGTCCATCTGCAGGGCAGGCGGTATTGAGTAGTCGTCGAAAGGATTTGGCGTGCTGAATACAAGGGCCATCAGGGCGCAATCGATGAGGACGAAAACATACTTCAGAACATGCATGTGGAAGCGCTGCTTCGCACAAAGGAATTGCAGCACACCAAGCCCAGCGAATGCTGAGATTTCTAACAGGTTGTAGTAGTAACTTAGGTCACTATCCGGGTTGTCGATGATCTGCCACAACAGGATGACCAAGAGTGCAATCGTCCTGACCTTGGCGGCAAGCATCAATCCCTGACGTTCTTCCTCAACGAAGGCGTCTTCGGTTCGGCTCACCAACCGTTCACGGACAGTTTCCCCTGCGGCCACTGGACTGGGAGCATCGGTACTCATTTCTTTTCAAGGCTCGTGAGAAAGGCCATGAGCAAGTCCCTGCCGGTGTCGAGAATGGACTGTATCTGCGTCCTGTGGCGTTTTCTGATGCGTTCGGTGACTGGGAGAGCCGGATGCTCTGATCAGGCGTCGATGAGCCTGTGTGTGCCACTGGAGCGGGTTTTTGTATGGCGTTCCGAAGTTTATAGACAGCTGGTTGCAATGCCCCTGATGCAAGGTCGGATTCTACCGTGTGGTATCTGTCTCTCGCAAGGGGTCTTGAAGTTATCCTCTGGAAGCGGCCAGATAAAAATGCGAGCGGTTACACTTCCAGGTCGGTGACCCGATTGAAGCGCATTGTCGCGGTTTGCTCGATTTAGCCCACGACGCCGATCCGTAGCCCTGCTGTGCCAGCGCCAGCGCCAGTGCAGCGTTGCGTGGGAACATCAAAACAGCCCTTTCCGGCCGGAGAAGCCAAATAGGCCGGCCGGCGGCGCCCGGAAACCATTGGCCTTTAGTGGCAGCTGACTCAGTAGGCGTTCCGCCTGTGACTGGGGAGTGTGGGTGCATCCGGTTTCGGCGTGCATCACCCCATGCTCCAATCAAGTCTGAGGCTGCGCCAAGATAGATATACGCTGGTTGCTGTGCGTTGACGGCAAGACTTCAAACCGGGCCAGAAACGGTTCGAGATGCGTTTCGGCGACCCGGGTCCACTGGGCAGCGAGACTGCCGTATTGGTTCTGCTGCGCTTGCCGTAAAGCGATTGTGTTCGCTTGCAATCTCAGGCTGCGAACGCCACATCCGCAGCAGCCAGAGAAAAGGACGAAGTATCGCCAACAACTCCTTCCATTCCGATCGTTCAAGTGGATCAGCCATTGGGTCATCCAATGGGTCATGCTGGCGGGCGTTGCGGCGTTTCAGCAATTCGCTCAGCAATACTGCGGTCTGCAAGTCCATGCTCGGTCTCCAGATTGGGACTGTCTGTTTCAGGCAGACCTAACGCCTCGCGAAACCGCCTTGTAGAAGCGGCAATGAAACGGATGTTTCACCCATGAACGACCTCTCCTGGGACGATTTGCGCCTGTTCCTGCACGTCGCTCAAAGCGGCAGTCTCGCCGGTGCTTCGGCAATATGCGGTCTTAGCCCGCCAACGATCGGGCGGCGGATGCTCGAACTGGAGCGGGTCACGGGCCGCACATTGTTCGTTCGCAAGCAGACCGGATACGATTTGGCACCCGACGGACAACTGCTGTTGGAGCGTGTCGTGGCGATGGGACACGTCGCAGACGACATTCAAGGCTGGCGTGAAGAAGTCATGCGTCTACCGATGGTCGTCATTTCGGCGGGGACCTGGACTTCGCGTTACATCGCGGACAATCTCAACCGGATCTGGTCTGCCGGGGACCCCTTCCGCTTGTGTTTCAAGGCGTTGGAATCACACGTCGACATAGGTCATCGCGAAGCGGATATCGGGCTGCGTAATCAGCGGCCGACGTCCGGCAATATCGCGGCACGCAAGCTATGCCGCGTCGCGTTCGCGCCCTATTGCGTGCGCTCGTTCGACCTGGAAAACAACTGCAACTGGGTCGCCCTTGGAAGCGAAGTAGCCACCACTCCCTCGGCACGCTGGACTCTCGATCAACCCAACCTCTGGATCACCACGTGGGCCAATACACCCGGCATGCTGTACAACCTGGTGCGCGGCGGAGCCGGACAATGCGTCCTGCCCTGTTTCATCGGCGATGCGGATGGCGATCTTGTGCGCTCCGGACCGCTGATCGCCGATCTCTCCCATACGATGTGGATCGTCATGCATGACGACGAGCGCCGTCGGCCGGAAGTGCGCACCGTAATAGATCGATTGGGCAGTTTGCTGAGTGAAAATGCGGCGCTGTTCGACGGGCGCCTGGGTGAGCAGATCAAGGTCAATTCCGGTGTGTGAGTCGGTAACAACCGGAAGCGATGGATCGACTGCATCTGTTCCCGCTGCCTCGCACTGAAGCCTTGCGGCCCCACCGGCGGTCGATTGTCTTCTGAGGAGGTGGCACGGCCTTTGATAGTCTACGGCTATGATCCGACCTGCCGTGATCCGCTTTTCGCCATTTTCAGCCGTTAAAGTGCCGTCTGCGGAGGAACGAAACTTGACGCGCATCTTCGCACTGCTTTCGGTCCTGCTGGCCGGTGCCCTGACGAACGGGTCGCTTGCCCAGGAGGTGACACGGACGTTCGAACGGCCGACCGTCAACGATGTGCGTCTTGATTGGTGCAAGCATCTGGGCAGCCAGTGCGGCGCTCCCGCGGCCGACCTGTTCTGCCAGCAGCAGGGCTATAGCAAGGCTGTCCGTTTCATGATCGAACCCGGGATCGGCGCGTTCGGTGTGCCGACCGTGCTGTTCGGCGACGGGCGCATCTGCCGCTCGCCGCTGTGCTCGGGTTTCCTTGCCATCACGTGCGCAAAAGCCGCACCGGCCGAGCCAAAAGCACCGGAAAAGCCCAAGGGCGGCACGCTCATGGTGCAACCGCCGAAGGCCGCCGGACCGGAGATGGAACAGGTGACGCTCGGTCCGAACCGCACACGGTTCCGCTTTCCGAAGGTGAAAAACGTGCGGGTCGACTGGTGCCGCAACTGGGGAGAGAATTGCGGGCAACCGGCGGCCGACCTGTTTTGCCGGGAGCAGGGTTTCGCACGGGCCGGCCGGATTGCCATCGACGAGACGACGGGAAAACAGGGCATTCCGACCCTGGTTTTCGGCGACGGGCGACTGTGTCTGGCAGATTACTGCAACGGCTTCCGGCAGATCACCTGCCTACGCAATCCGCCGGCCACCGCTGCCAAGTCGCCGGCCACCACCGCCAAGCAACCGGAAACGCCGGCGCGCCGGCCGGTCAAGAAAGGCCTCGACTTCAGCGCCATCACACCGCCGCTTCCGACGCCGAAACCGCTGCCGCCGCGCCAGGTCGCCGTGCCGAAACCGACCCTGCAGACCAAGCCGCCAAAAACCGATGCCATCGTCATCGGTCCACCGGTCAACTTCGAGCGCTTCGAGCCTTTGCCGGTTGCGACCCTGACCGCGCAATGGGTCGACGTCATCGATCTGCTCGACAGTTACCCGGAAGGCGCCAGCCTGTTCAAATGCGCCTCCGGCGACTGTTCCATCGCCACCTCGGCCGATTTCGAGATCGACCCGGAAGCCGCCTACCAGACCGTCACGCTCAATTACCGGGTCGACGCAGTGCCGCATGCCTCCGGTGCCCTTTGGCAGGTGAGCTACCTGCCCTTCCCGCCGTTCGGCAACGGTTCCGAGACCGATATCGAGCCCTACGGGCTGCTGGCTTCCGACCTTTCGGATGTTGCGGAAGGTCGTTTTGCCTTCGACCCCAAGGAACTGGCGGGCGAGCTTCCCGAGGGCGCGACACAGGCGATCCTGCATGTGCGGGTCTTGCCGGTCGCCGCCGGCACCGGGCGCATCGTCGGCCAGCCGTCCAACACGATGCGCGTCTATTACGGTGCGGCACCGCCACCGCCGGCGCCGTTCGAATTCTACAGCAAGGAGGAGGTGACGGGCAGCCGGCCGCAGATCCGTCTGACGGACCTGGTCTTCGAGCCGCTGCACCTGGTCTCCCGCTGGCCGGCCGGCTGCAAGACCTGGGAGGAGAAATACGGCGACCGCGACAAGAACATCCTGGAGAAGGTCGGCGGGTTCTTTGCCGGCGCCTGGAACTGGGCCGGCAAATCCTACCAGTGGATGAAGAACCGGGTGGTGGACATCGCGGCAGCGCTGACCTTCAACCTGATCCCCGACAGCGCACTGGAATTCGCCCTCAACTCCGCCCTGGTTTCGGCCGGTATCCCGCCCGACATTCCCAACCTCGACAAGATGATGCGCGATGGCGTCGACGGGCTGGCGAAAGAGGTGGCGAAGACCGCCGTTCAGCAGGTGCCGACCGCCGATCTGGCGTCGAATGTCGGCAATCTTGCTGTCGATATCACCATTACGACCGCCGCCGGCATGGCGGAGGACGAACTGCGCGACCGGTTGCAGGATGAAATCGAGAAGCGATCGCGCCAGGCACTGCTGCAGGCGGCCGACGAACTCGCCGAACAACGCGCCGCCGAAGGCAAGAAGGCGCTGTGCCAGCCGACCTATTTCCATGGCGTCTACAAGGTAACGGTGCAAAACACCGGCAACGAAGCTGTTGAAAACCTGCCGGTCACCGCGAACGCCGAACCGGTCTATCTCGACCGCACCTGGACCGTCGATCTCGACCCTGGCGAAAGCCTGACGCTCGTCGCGGTGGCCGCGCCGCGGCTGCCGAACGGGCCCTACAGCCATCCGCTGCTGCCGCCCGGCAAGCGCTACGACGAGGACATGTCCCGCTGGTGGAACGACATCGCCTATGATGAAGAGGTGGAGATCGAGGTGACCCTGCCCGGTGCCCTCAAATGCCTCGGCGGCGATCCGTCGAGCCGTTTCTGCGACCAGGAGTTCTACACAGCCCACCGCTCGCCGGCACAGCCGGTGACGGAAAAATACGCGTTTTCGCAGTAGACCGGCGCGCGCCCCTTCGGCCAGTCACCACTCCGAAATTCTCGGCGGCAGCGGATCCGCGGTGAACGCCATGCGATGGCTGAGTTCGGTAAGCAGGTCGGCCTTGACAGCAAGCGATTGCGGATCACGCCACAGATTGCGGACCTCGTCCGGATCGGCATCGAGGTCATAAAGCTCGCCATCGTCGTTGGCATGGTCGACGACGAGCTTGTGCGATCGGGTTCGTAGCATGGTGAGTTGTGCGGTCGGATCGCTGTGGAACGGCATGGCGTTGTAGTATTCGCAATAGATGCTGTCGCGTCCCGTGTGAGGCTTCTCGCCGGTCAGTTGTGGCCAGATCGAGTGCCCCTGGATGCCGGGATAGGGGTCGAGCCCGCAGGCCTCCAGCAGCGTTGGCGCCAGGTCGACCAGTTCCATCAGACCGCTGTTGCGGCCAGGCGAGATCACGCCGGGCCAGCTGATTATGAACGGCACACGAACCGCCGGGTCGTAGAAATACGGACCCTTCAGATAAATACCGTGGTCGCCCAGCATCTCGCCATGATCGCTCATGAAAATGACGATGGTGTTGTCGCGCTGGCCGCTGCGGGTGAGCGCCTCGAGAATAGCGCCGACCTTGACGTCGACCAGATCGCACATCGCCCAGTAGGCCGCCCTCACCATGCGATGGTCCACGTCCGACAGGCCGTGCCAGTAAGGCATGCTGCCGCCATAGGCGCCGGCGGCATCGGCTCTCTGGTAAACCGGCTTCGACGACAGGTCGTCGTCGAGCGCGGCGGGCAGCGGGATGTCGTCGATCCGGTCGAGATAGCGTCGCATGTAGGTTTCCGGAGGATTGAACGGATGGTGCGGCGCGAACATGTTGAGCGAAAACAGCCACGGCGCTTCGGAGTTCGCGCGTCGCGTGATGAATTCGACTGCCTGCTCGGCGCACCAGCTCGCCTCGTGCAGATCCTCCGGCATTCCGACCTCGACAAAAGGACAGTCCGGGTGCTGCGTCGTTTCAAAACGCTGGCCGCGGGCCGCCAGAAACGCCGTGTAGCCGCTATGCTGGCCCCAGTTGTCGTGCGGATCGCCGGCCCAGCAGAACTCGCTATAGCCGTCGTTGATGCGCGCTTCGATGGTGGCGTTGACCGCCGGATCGGCCGGGGCGAGATGAAACTTGCCGACAAGCCCGCAGTAATAACCGGCCTGCGCTAGCAGACTGCTGACCGGCCGCTCGTCCGCCGGCATGACCTGACCGTTTTGACGCAGCCGCGTGGTGCGCGGGTAGCGACCGGTCAGGAAACTGCCGCGACTGGGCATGCAGACGGGACTCTGCACGTAACACTGCTCGAAATGCGCCGATTGCTGTGCCAGTCGATCGATATTCGGAGTTCGGACAAAACTGTTTCCGGTGCAGCCCAATGTGTCGAACCGCTGCTGGTCCGTACAGATCCATAGGATGTTGGGGCGCATGGGCGGGCTGCCTTCCTTTTTCGCGTGGCGCAAAGCCGAGACCGGACTTGACAATCGGAACCAGGCCAATCATTACTTCCATAATTGAAAGTTGGTATTGTTTATGAAACTAGACTTATGGTTGGTGAAAATCAATTGCTGGCCGGGCGGCGCGCCCTGATTATCCTCGACACGTTGTCGCGGACCCCGGAGGGCATGTCCTTTTCCAAGCTGGAAAGCGAAATCGGCGTGTCGGCGGCGAGCCTGTCACGGCTTCTGAAAATGCTTCTGAACGAGGGGTGGATCGAAACCGAGCAGCGCGGGCACTATGTCGTCGGGGCGCGCGCCATGACGATGGCGCGGCATTTGAGCGGCCATTGGTCGGAGGCCGAGATCATCGAACCGGTGGTCAAGAACCTGGCCTTCGAAACCGGCCATTCCGCCTGTTTTGCCCGGTTTGCCAACGATTCCTTTGTGTTGACCACCAAGACGGAGATGCCGTCGTCGTTTCACTTCATCGAGCTCTACTTCAAGCACTACGAATTGCATGACAACGGCATGGCGCTGACCCTGCTCGCCTTTCAGGCACCGGAGACCGCGCTCTACCTCCTGGAGGAGCAGGTCGGTGAACGCGAGATCGGTCACTACGACACGATTCTGCAGCGCATCCGTCGTGACGGCCACAATGTGAGCCAGGAGGGTGCAGTCACGCGCATCGCCGTGCCGGTGCACCAGAGCCCCGGCCACACGGTCCGCGGCGTCATGGCCATTGCCGGCATCAATGTGGATCCGAAGGAAACGGATTCCTGCCTGAAATCGGTCTATGCGGCGGCCGAGGAGGCGGAGCAACGCCTCAACAACCGAGAGGACCTGACAGGGCGCATCGCGGGGCCGAAACCCTGATCGGGCCGATACCATAACGGGAACAGGAGAACTGACATGACGCGCTTTTTTTCAAGCACCCTGAAAGGACTGTTGCTTGCCGCGAGCCTGGCGGTCGCACCGGCCGCATCGGCGGACACCGAGGTGCGCTACGCGGTCGACGGTTTTGTGCTCGGCACCTTGATCCGCGTGGCCGAGGCGAAGGGCTATCTGGCCGAGGAAGGCATCAAACCCGTCATGCTGACCTTTTCCTATGGTGTCGACACCGTCGATGCGGTGCTTGCCGGGCAGGCCGATTTCGGCGTCATCATCGACATGCCGCTGCTGACACGGTTGAGCTCCGGCAAGCTTTCGGTTCCGGCGCTGATCGGTACACCCAATCCCGGCTGGCACAAACTTTACGTGTCGCCGGACTACACCGGACCGGAAGACCTCAAAGGTAAAAAAATAGCCGTGGCGACCGGAACCGCCCAGGAATTCGTGACCCGCACGCATCTCAGCGACAACGGCGTCAATCCGGATGCGGATGTGGAACTGGTTGGCTTCGGCAGCCTTTTCGAGATCATCGGCGCGATGAAGGCCGGACGGGTCGACGCCGCCTGGATCTGGGGCCAGGGTGTCGAACAGATGGCCGGCGATGACCGTTATCGCTTCGAGGCTGACGACAGCATCGTCAACCAGAAGACGACGGCCCTGCTCGTGGTCTCCAAGGACTACCTGGAAAACAACCGCGACATGGTGGTGGCGACCCTGCGGGCGCTCGACAAGGCGTCGGCGGTGGTGAAAGGCGATCTCGACGAGGCGGCGGCCATTGTCGCCAAAGGGATCGCCGGCGACGCTGCCAAAGTGAAGCCGGTGATCATGGGCCAGAATTATACTTTGAGCTTCGAGCCGGCGGCCATGGCATCGCTTCGCGACAAATACGAGTTCCTCGTATCGCGGGGGATGATCGATCCGCCGTACGACTATCCGGCACAATTCGATATCGCCGTATTGAAGGAAGCGGCACCTGACGTCGAGTCCGTCGACAGCCTCGACTAACCGCGCACGCCGCGCCGCTTTGCCGGCGCGGCATCCCGCACCATGTGCAGGTGGAGTTTGAATGGATGACCATTTCGCTGAATTCAGTGGGCTTTTCCTACCGCAAAGCGGGTCCTGCCACGCCGATGATTCTCAGCGGCATCGATCTGACGATTCCGGAGGGGGAATTTCTGATCCTGCTGGGTCCGAGCGGCTGCGGCAAGTCGACCCTTCTGAAGCTGGTCGCCGGCTTTGACGAGGCGACCGAAGGGCGGATCGAAATCGACGGCAAGCCGATAGCCGGCCCCGGCAAGGATCGGGGCATGGTTTTCCAGGACCTCGAAAGCGCCCTCTACGAATGGCTCACGGTCAGCGAGAATGTCGAGTTTGGCCTGAAGATCAACCGCGTGCCGCGGTCCGAGCGGATCAGCCGCCGTGACGCGGCGCTGACCATGGTCAACCTGCTCAACCACGCCGACAAGTTTCCCGACGAACTGTCCGGCGGCATGAAACAACGCGTGCAGATCGCCCGCATGCTGGCCATGCGCCCGGCGATCATGCTGATGGACGAGCCGTTCGCGTCGCTCGACGCGCAGACGCGTCAGATCCTGCAAAATCAGATGGTATCGATCTGGACCGAGGTCGGCGGCACGGCGATCTACGTCACCCACGATATCCGCGAGGCGCTCAATCTCGGCCAGCGCATCATCCTGATGTCGGCGGGCCCGTCGGCCCATATCAAACACACTTACGAGGTGGCGATGGAGTATCCGCGCCGGCAGAGCGACCCGCGCTATGTCGACCTGCTGGAGCGGATCTCGGCGGACATTGAAGAAGAGGTGCGCAAAGTATGGCAGTGATCGATCGGCCCGGAACCGAAAAGACCGGCCGCGCCACCCGGTTCGTGCTGGCGGCGAACCTGATTTCGCCGCTCTCGATCCTCATCGGATTGCTGGCGTGGGAGATTGGTGCCCGCGCTTTCATCGACCCGTTCTTTCTGCCGCCGGTATCGGCGATTTTCACCGGCGCTGTCGAACTGCACCGGCAGGGCCTGCTGACGACACATATCGTGTCGAGCCTGATGCGCATTCTCGGCGGCTGGATCCTCGGCAGTCTTGTGGCGATTCCGATTGGCCTGCTGGTCGGCAGTTTCCTCAATGCCAAGCGCGTCATCGATCCCTACATCCACTTCCTGCGCTTTATTCCGGCGATCGCCCTGGTGACGCTGTTCATCGTCTGGTTCGGTGTCGGCGAATTGTCGAAAATCCTGCTCGTCATGTACGCCACCGCCTTCATCGTCATGGTCAACACCGCCACCGGAGTCGTCACCATCCCGCAGAACAAGCGGCTGGCGGCACTGACCTTCGGCGCGACGACCTGGCAGATCTTCTGGAAGGTGACGATTCCGGCCGCGATGCCGGCTATCTATGTCGGCATGCGGCTGGCACTTGCGTCGTCGTTTCTGGTGATCGTCGCGGTCGAAATGCTCGCCGCCGAATCCGGTCTTGGCTATCTGATCTGGACATCAAAACTCTATTTCAAGATCGACTGGATGTTCGTCGGTATCTTCCTGCTCGGCTTTCTCGGCCTTTTAACCGACTATGCCTGGAAAATGTTCGGCAAACATGTCATCGGACGGTTCGTCCGATCCGCCGCGAACTACTAGTCCAGGAATTTATGCCAACCTCAAAGAACATTGTCGTCATCTTCAATGACGATCACGGGCAGTGGGCTTTACCGGCCTACGGCAACCGGGAACTGCGTACGCCGACGCTGGACTACCTGGCCAAATCGGGCGTGGTCATGGAGAACGCCTTCACGCCGACGCCGGTGTGCTCGCCGGCACGGGCCTGTTTCCTGACCGGGCGCCTCGCCTCCCAGCACGGGCTTCATGACTATATCGCCACCGGCTCGGAATTCGGCACGCGGCGCTGGCTCGACGACGAAACCACCCTGCCGGAACTGCTCAAACAGGCCGGCTACCAGGTGGCGCTGTCGGGCAAATGGCACCTCGGCAACGATATCGAGCCGCATCCGGGCTTCGACCGCTGGTTCGCGCTCAGCGGCGATTATCCGGTCGAGGCGCGGGGTCGCTATCGCTACAGCCTGGACGGCACGATTGTCGAATACAAAGGGTACAAATCCCAGGTGATTACCGACGCGGCTGTCGATTTTCTCAATGGTTTTGACCGGGACCGGCCGTTTTTTCTATTTGTCGGCCACACCGCCACGCACAGCCCGTGGGCCGACCACCCGCCGCGGCTGGTGGCGCAATACCGCGATTGCAGCTTCGATGATATTCCGCCCGACCCGGCCTATCCGTTCGGCTATCAGAATCTCGAATCGCGCGAATTCGTGCCGCGCACCGAACAGCACACCGCGTTGGCGCAATACTATGCCGCCATCTCCAGCCTCGACGAGGCGGTCGGCCGGCTGATGGACACGCTGGACGCGCTGTCGCTGCGCGACGACACACTGATCGTCTACACCTCCGACCACGGGCTGTGCTGCGGCCATCACGGCATCTGGGGCAAGGGCAACGGCACGATGCCGCTCAACATGGTGGAGGAGAGCATCCGGATCCCGATGATCTTTCACCATCCAGGTGCGTTATTTTCCGGCCAGCGCCGTATCGAATATGTCGACCATCTCGACCTGTTCCAGACACTCGCCGATTTTGCCGGCGTAACACCGCAGAACCAGCCGGCTAAGGGTTATGCCGGACGCAGTTTCCTGCCGCTGCTGAGCAATGCGCCGCTGGACGGTGCCTGGCGCACCGTCCAGTTCGGCGAATACGGCTCGGTGCGGATGATCCGCACCCGCCGTCACAAGCTGCTGCGGCGCTCTGATACCAACGAGATTCTGCTTTTCGATATCAAGGACGATCCGCGCGAAACCGTGAATCTGGCTGCCGAGCCCGAACTTGAAGCGCTGGTCGACCGGCTCACACAGCAGCTTGAAGCCTATTTTGCGCGTTATGAGGTGCCGGAAAAATCGGGGTTCCGGCCGGGCGGTCCCGAACCCACCAACACGACGGCGCCCTGGGCGCCGTAACGAGACGGCGATCGGCGCCGTTCAATAGGGGGTAGCGCCCTGTTCCGCCCACAGATCGATGTAGCGGTCCCGGTTCGGCATGCGAACGGCTGGAAGGCTGTTTGCGTCGATGACGGCATCCTCCGCGATGAGGTCGTTGCGGAAGAGCAGATAGGCGGTCAGCGCATAAACCTCGTCATCGCTCAACGACTTTGGATCATAGAAGGGCATCGCCCGCCGAACATAATCGAAGAGAGTCGTGGCATACGGCCAATAGGCACCCGCCGGTTTGGCGAAATCGGCGCTGGGGCCAACCGGTGGTGTGATCGGACCTTCCACACCGGTCTCGCCGTGGCAATGGCCGCATTGCGCCTCATAAATCGGCTGGCCCGCGGCTGCGGTGCCGCTGCCTGGCGGCAGGCCCGTGCCGTCGGGCATCACCGAGCGTGCATAGGTCGGGATCTCGTCTTCACTCAAGGGAAGGCCGAGACCCGGGCCATCGGTTCCGGCGGCCGCCGGAAGTGTGGCCGCCAGGGTGGCAAACAGCGTGATCCTAAGCATAGACATTGGCGATGTTTCCGTCGGCGGCAATGTGCCAGGCCTGAATGGCGTTATAGTGATTAGCATTGGTTGCGGCGTAACGGCGTTTCCATTCGCTTCGCGTCGGTTGCCTGGCACCCGTAGCGTCGACGGCTCTGCTCATCAGGACAACCGGCGTGCCGTCCCAGTGCCACGGCATCGTAAATCGGGTCAATGCCTGTTCCAGCACCGGCGCGGTGAGATCCGCCTCCGCCCAGCTTTGACCGCCGTCGGCCGAAACCTCGACCGTCCGAACGGCACCGCCGCCGGACCAGGCAAGACCGGAGATCTCGTACAGGCCGGGCCCCGACATGGTCATGGTCGCCGACGGGTGTGTGATCACCGACTTGACCCCCATTCCGAAGCTGAACGCCAGGACGGTGCCATCGGCCAGCATTTCCGTGTACTGGCCGGATTCGTCCTTGGTGTAGGCGGGTGATTCGGTCAGCCAAAGACTGGTCACCCACTTTATGTTCATGTTGCCCTCGTAACCCGGCAGAAGCAGGCGCATGGGATAACCTTGCTCGGGCCGCAGGCGTTCGCCGTTCTGAAAGAGCGCCAGCATGCCGTCCGCCATGGCCTTTTCCAACGGGATCGAGCGGGCGAGGCTGGGCGCATCGTCACCGGCGGCCACCACCCACTGTGCGCGCGGGTCGACACCGGCCTCTGCCAACAGGATCGCGAGCGGGATCCCCGTCCACTCGGCATTGGAGACCAAGCCGTGAAGCATATCGCATCCGGCCTGCATCGGTTCGTCCATCAGCGCGTTAAAGAAACTGTTGCCGGCGCACTCGATGAAATGGACGCGGGTTACCATGGGATAGCGGTCGAGGGTGGCAAGGTCGAATTTGAGCGGGCGCTCGACAAGTCCATGGATCATCAGGGTGTGCGCCGCCGGGTCGATGTCGGCGCGCCCGCCATGATGCACTTCGAAATGAAGCCCATTGGGAGTGATCGTTCCGCGCAGATGCTGCAACGGTGTTCCCGAGAAGCTGTAGCCCGGGGCAAGCCCCTCCCAGGGCTTGATCAGGGTACGCTTGACGTCCTCTTCAAAGGCCGCGGGCAGGCCGTAACCGCGGGCGGGCACCCCTGCCGTGGTCGCCCACTCGGGCAGCGATGAGGCGGCCCGGACCTGGTCGGAGAAACCGACATTGACTGCCGCCGCAGTTCCACCGATTGTCATCGCGCCACCCAAAAGCCGTCGCCGGCTCAACAGTCCGCCGTCGGCGATCGCGGCCGAACGCAGCCAATCTTCGGAACCGTGCTTCATGGTTTGAGACCCCTTTCGAGCGGCGCGAGAAACCCGCCGCGACCCCATTGAAAAACCGGCATGCGCGTTGACCGACAGCTTGTGGATCGCCGAGACCGTCGATCGCCCTTCGCGATGGGTGATGCAAAACCTAGCTCCAGGACATTACAAATGAAAGAAGCCGACCCGAAGACAGGCCTGATTGTCCGCTTCTGCCACAGACTCGAGTTCGACCCATATTGTTATAAAATGACCCAAACGATAACGTGCCGTGAATCTCTCGCCGCCGTCGCTTATGTCTGACGTGTCTATCTCACAGGAAAACAGGGCCATTGAGGAGTCGTGATCGGCGCCGACGTGCCAACCGCACCGGAAAGGAAAAACGGATATGCAAAAACGCAGGCTCGGAAACGGCGGTCTCGAGGTATCGGCCATCGGTTTCGGATGCATGGGCCTCAACCACGCCTACGGGACGCCGATGGATAAGAGCGACGCCATCGCATTGTTGCGCGCTGCGGTCGAGCACGGCGTCACCTTTTTCGACACGGCCGAGATCTACGGGCCCTACATTAACGAAGAGGTGGTCGGGGAAGGTCTCGAACCGGTGCGCGACCAGGTGGTGATCGCCACCAAGTTCGGCTTCGATGTCGGCAATTTTCCGGTCACAAACAGCCGGCCGGCGCACATCCGCGCGGTTGCCGAGGCGTCGCTGAAAAGGCTGCGCACCGACGTCATCGACCTGTTCTACCAGCACCGCGTCGACCCGGATGTGCCGATCGAAGATGTCGCCGGCACGGTCAGGGACCTGGTCGCGGAAGGCAAGGTCCGGCATTTCGGCCTGTCGGAGGCCGGCGTCGACAGCATCCGCCGCGCCCATGCGGTGTTCCCGGTCACCGCGCTGCAGAGCGAATACTCGCTGTGGTGGCGTGAACTGGAGGACACGCATTTTGAGATGCTGGAGGACCTGGGCATCGGCCTGGTGCCGTTCAGCCCGCTCGGCCGGGGCTTCCTGACGGGCGCCATCGACCACACCACCGAATTTGGCGCCGACGATTTCCGGCAGAATCTGCCGCGTTTCTCCGGCGAAGCGCGCAAGGCCAATCAGGCGCTTGTCGAGTTGATCGGCACGATGGCTGATCGCAGGGGCGTGACGCGCGCGCAGATCGCGCTCGCCTGGCATCTCGCCCAGAAGCCGTGGATCGTGCCGATCCCCGGCACCACCAAGCTGCATCGGCTGCAGGAAAATCTCGGCGCCGCCGATGTCGCGCTCAGCGAAGCCGAATGTGCCGATCTCAATCGGGCGGTGGCGGCCATTGCCGTGCAAGGCGAACGCTACCCGGCGCACATGCAGCGGGCGGTCGACCGCTGACGTCTGATCAAGCCTCGAGGCGGCGTGCGCCGGGCGCCGACGCGTAGACGCGCGGCCGCTGCCAATGGGCGTGGCTGTCCACGTGCCGGCGGATGGCCGCGTTGACGGCGTCCGGATGGGTCAGCGGCGACATGTGCCCGGCGCCGGCGATGGTTTCTCGCCGCACGTTGGGCATGGTTGCCGCCAGCATCTCGACGATGCGTCGGCTCGGCGCCGGCGAGCGGTCGCCGCACAGGATGAGGGTCGGCATTAAAAGCGCCGCGTATTCGCACAGGTCGACCGGCTCGTCGAACAGCGCGCGGAAATCGAGCACCACCTTGCCCAACCGCTGCATCAGGGCGAGACGCGTTTCAAACGGCGTTGCGTCCCAGGCGCCCGGACCGTTCCAATAGTCGACGAAATGCCCCATGCCGCTCCAGTAGTCGCCGCAGGCGACGGCGGCGGCGACGGTTTCGGCCACATCGGAGATTTCCTGAAACAGCGCCGGCTCACGGCCCGATCCCTGGCGCAGCAGATAGAAAGCCGACGGTTCGATCAACGTCAGGCTGCGGATCAGGTCCGGCCGTTCGCGGGCGATGCGCATGGCGACGCCGCCACCATAGGAATGGCCGACCAGGTGCACCGCATGGTCGATTTCCTCGAGGATGCCGATGATCGGGCCGGCTTCCGATCCGAGATCGAAGGCGCCCTGCCCGGTCCAAGGATCGCTGCGGCCGCATCCCCACTGATCGGGCCGGATCGTCCAGTAGTCGTCGTCCAGCAACTGGCTCAGGCTGCGCCATTCGCTGCCCGTCGCGGTCGAGCAATGTATCATCAGCACCGCTTCGCCGATGCCGCTCGCGGTGTAGGCGACATGTCCGTGGTTCCAGGTAATCCCAGTCATAAGCGCGCCCTCAATGTTCGTGTCCGTGTCAGCCGATATCGGCAAATCCGTTGGAAGCGCTGGCGCGCCGCGCCCAGGCGTCGATTTCCACGCAACGATCGCGCCAGCGTTTCATCGTCCGCGATGGACGGTTGGTGTGAACGATGGTCGGCTGCTTATGCCGCTCTTCGTTGGTGGCGCGGGAAGATCCCGACGCGATGGTGAACTCCGCCGTTTTCATCCTGGGTTCCTTTCGTGAATTGATGGGCAGGCCCTGTGCATCCTGCTCAACGGAGTGCTTACCTAAGAACGGTGCAGCCCGGAGACCTGAAAGAATTCGAAAGAAGTTCTGAAAACTGAAAGATCGCGCGCGGTGCCATGCGAGCCATGCGGCCGACTACGATGGTTTCCCGCGAAGTCTATCTCTCACGACACGGCAAAGCCGTTTGACTCGCCGCGCATCCCTGTGTGAAGTCCCCGCACTCCATCAAGAAAGGGAAAGCCGTTGACCAAAAAACCTGGCCTCAGAATGGGCAAGGACGCCGTCGTTGAAGTCACCGATCCGCATCAACTCGCACCGGTCTTCGTGGACGTGATCACCGAAGCCCGCCTTGTCCAGAACGTCGTTTATCTGTCACTCGGCAATCTGCTGGTCGAAGGCGACACCGATCCGACCCAGACCGTGCAGTCGGCAATGCGCCTGCGCATGAGCGTCGAAACCGCCCGCTCTATCGCCGGCACCCTGGCCGGCCTCGTGCAGCCGCCGACGCGGGCGCAGGATAGTCAGTTGAATTGAGGGATGGCCGGCGCTTGCTAGAAACGAGGGAGAGTGCGCGCCGGCGCCCGCCGACAAATGCGGCTTTTGTGCTTCCTGAGACAGGGGTCGGGGAGAGCTGGGGTACCTTGCAAGGACCACCTCAGAACTGATCCTCGAGCCGGCAATTCACCAGCAGTTCGGGCAACGCGGCATTGTTGGGCAGATGCAGCGTCGTTACCGCCATCTCAGCGAGATCCTCTGCCGCAATCATGTCTTCGGGACTGACCTTGGTCACCGCCGCCGTCAGGTCCGTCTTGACGAAACTTGGGCACAGTGTGGTCACGCGCAATCCATCGTCCCATCCGATCCGTCGGGTGCCATGTGACAACGCGATGAGCGCGTGCTTGGTCATATTGTAAGCGACATTCTCGTTTCGCACCCGTTTTCCGGAGAGCGAGGCGACGTTCAGGATGCGGCCGGTACCGGAGCTGCGCAAATGCGGAAGACACAACCGCGTCATGAACAGCGGGCCTTTGACGTTGACTTCCCAAAGGGCGTCGAGATCCTTCTCGTCTCCCTGATCGATGGAGAAGCGATTGGACGTGCCGGCGTTGTTCACGAGCCCGTCGATCCGCCCGAACGCCGTTAGTGTTCCGTCAACCCAGGGTGCAAAGGTGGCGCGATCCGTGGCATCGTAGCGGAAATAGCGCCTTTCCGCGGTCTCAGGACCAAACACCTCGACCAGGGCCTCGATGCGCCGGGAGCCCAGACTCAGCCGGCACCCGGCGGCGCCAAGACGGCTGGCGATTGCGGCTCCGATACCTCGGTTTGCGCCGGACACCAGATAGACACGGCCTTCCGGGTCGAGCATGGTTCAGTTCCTTCCAAATCGGTCAGGTGAAAAAGGGCTGGGATCGACGATCGGCTCCGCGCCCATGGCCAAGTCCGATGCGAGATGTCCCACACCGGGACCGAGGCCGAAGCCGTGCCCGGAAAGTCCGGTCGCAAGGATGAGCCCCTCCAATTCGCGCAGCGACCCGATGACGGGAATCTGATCCGGCATGACATCGATCATCCCGCCCCAGGTTTCGAGAACCGGGACTCCGTCAAGCCAGGGGTAAACCTGCACCGCTTCGCGGTGAATCCGCCGAACGACCCCGGCATCCGGCTTGGGATCGAGGATGCGGGCCGTTTCGAACGGGCTCACCTGATCCGGCGACCATCGACGGCGACCCAGGACCCCAAAGAATTCCGGTCCGAAACGGATCTTGAGTGTGCGGCGATGTGCGATGGCATGCGGCAGGAATGCACTGAAATGGCTGAATGCCGCCGGGATGATGTCAAATCGACCGGCGTGACTGCGCCCGATCGTCACCCCGCCGTCGGCGCGCGGTCGGAAGGACGCGCGCGACGTGCCGACGGGACCCGGCGTGGGCACCTTCACAGGGGCGCTGCGGAAAGCCTGGCTGCGGATCGCAAGCTGTGGCAGCGAATGCCCCATATTCTCGAGAAAGGTTCGCGACCAGGCTCCCCCCGCCAGAATTGCCGCCCGGCAAGCGATCCGGCCATGTTCGGTAACCACGCCGGTCAGGCGTCCAGCGGCCCGGTCGATTGCACGGACAGCCGTGCCCTCGAAGATTTGCGCTCCAGCATCCGCCGCCAACCGCGCCAATGCCGGGACGGCCAGGGCCGGTTCCGCGTGCATGTCGCTCGGTGTCACGATACCGCCCATGAAGCGGCCCGCGCCTTGCCCTGCCAATCCACGCGCCTCTTCGGGCGTCAGCAGCCGGGAACTGAGCTGAAAGGCCCGCGCTTGCTGCAGCCAATCCTCGTGACCGGCCATATCGGCCTCGGTCAGCGCCAGATAGGCGATGCCCTTCTCGCGCAGCCCGATATCCCGATCGAGTCGAGCCGCATGCCGGCGCCAAAGACTCTGGGACTCCAGCATCAGCGGAATTTCACGAATGTCGCGACGCTGGTTGCGAATCCAGCCCCAGTTGCGCGAGGATTGTTCCGCAGCGACCCGTCCCTTTTCGCACAGCACAACCGGAACACCGCGCTGGGCCAATGTCAGCGCCGCCGTCACACCGGCCACACCGCCGCCGATCACGACAATCTCAGCCTCCGCCGGCAGCGGACGCTCCGGACTGATGGCGAATGCCGGATCCGCTCCCGAGACGGCGATCACGGGATATCCTCCCTGATGCAGGCGTTGTGGTGCCCTGGTTCCACCTCCAGCAGCGGCGGGATCGTTTCGGCGCAGGCTGGCAAGGCGTAGGGGCATCGGGTGCGGAACACGCAGCCGGACGGCGGCGCGGCCGGGCTCGGCTGCTCACCCTTGAGGATGATGCGTCCGGTCTTGCGCCCGTGAAGTTGCGGGGCGGCTGAAAGCAATGCCTGGGTGTAGGGATGGCGCGGTGACGCGTAGATCCGGTCGACCGGTGCGATCTCCATGGTCCGGCCCAGATACAGCACCATCACCCGGTCGGAAACATGCTCGATCACGCCCAGGTCATGGCCGATGAACAACATGGCCAGATTCAGTTCGGACTTGAGATCCGCCATCAAATTGATGATCTGCGCCTGGATCGAAACGTCGAGCGCCGAGACCGGCTCGTCCGCCACCACGAATTCGGGTCCGACGGAGAGCGCGCGCGCGATGCCGATGCGCTGGCGCTGGCCGCCCGAGAACTCGTGCGGGTAACGTGAAAGGTGCGGCGCGCCGAGCCCGACCCGCTCCAGCGTCTCCGTCAACCGGGCATCGCTCAAGTCCATGCCATGAATCGCCAGGGCCTCCGCCAGGGTACGGCGCACGGTCTTGCGCGGATCGAGCGATGCATAGGGATCCTGGAACACGATCTGCATCCGGCGGCGCAAACGCCGCAGACCGTCCGGGCCGAGCGCTGTGACATCGGTTCCGTCGAACCGGACCTTGCCACCGCTCGGTTCGATCAACCGTAACACGGCGCGACCGAGCGTCGACTTGCCGGATCCGCTCTCACCCACCAGGCCCAGTACTTCTCCCCTCTTGAGTGCGAAGCTGACAGAGGAAACGGCGTGGATCTGCCGAGACGTCAAACCGAAGACTCCTCCGCGCACCGGAAAGCTCTTCGAGAGCCGATCCACCTGCAGGAGCGAAGCGGAGGCGCCGTCGGGATCGATCACGATACGTCCTCCCAGAAAAAACAGCGACTGCGTCCCTGACCGGTCTCGACGAATGCCGGTACTTTGGTGCGGCACGTCTCCTGGACGAGCGGGCAGCGCGGGGAAAAGGCACAGCCTGCCGGCAGATCAAGCGGATTGGGAACACTGCCTTCGATGGCGCGAAGACGCTCCGACCTGCCCGGTGTCGGCGCGCTGTCGAGAAGCCCTCTTGTGTAGGGATGCCTTGGTCTGGCGAACACATCGGCCACCGCGCCTTCCTCGACCACTTTACCGGCGTAAAACACCATCACGCGATCGGCAATCTCCTGTACGACGCCGAGATCGTGGGTGATGAAGACCATTGCCGGCCGCGATTCACTGGCCTCGAGCAGCCGCCCGAGAAGGTCGAGGATCTGCGCCTGTATCGTCACATCGAGCGCCGTGGTCGGCTCATCGGCAATCAGAACCTGCGGTTCGAGGATCAAGGCCATGGCGATCATCGCCCGCTGCCGCAGCCCGCCCGACAGCTCATGCGGAAAGGCCCGGGCCCGCAGTGCCGGTTCGGGCACTCCCACCTTGTCGAGCGTCTCGACCGCCAGCGACCAGGCCTCGGCGCGATCGATGTCGCGGTGCTGCAGCACCGCCTCGATGATCTGGTCTCCGATCCGGTGGACCGGATTGAGGGCCGTCATCGGCTCCTGGAAGATCATGGCGATTTCATCGCCGCGGACTTTCTGCAGCGTTTCCTCATCGGCCGCTGCGAGATCGAGATGCTCGCCCGACCGGGTCCGCAGCCAGATGTTGCCGGACACGATCCGCCCCGACTCGGGCGGCTGCAAACCCATCAGCGACAGGCCGGTCATCGATTTGCCCGATCCGCTCTCGCCGACGATGGCGAGCGTCTCGCCGCGCCGGAGCGTGAAATCGACACCGTCGACCGCCGCAATGGTTCCGGCATCCGTGGCGATTCGGGTGCGCAGCGCGTAGACGGACAGCAACGCCTCGGGATCGGGCTCGACCGGACTGAACGGGACCGGAGGCGACGGCTCGCGCGCGGCGCGACGCTTCGGGTCGAAAACATCGCGCAAACCGTCACAGAGCGCATTGAACACCAGCACCGTCACGATCAGCGCCAGACAAGGCCAGATCAATGGCAGCGCCGAGTGGGCCATGATGCCACGGGCTTCGCGGATCATCAGACCCCAGGACGGCGCCGGCGGCACAACGCCGAGACCAAGGAACGACAGTCCGCTTTCGATCAACACGGCGGAAGCGATCGTCAGCGAGACCTGAACGATGATCGGGCCGGCCACATTGGGCAGGACGGTGCCCAGAACGATCCGGGGCGGCCGGGCACCGAGCGCCCGTGTGGCCTCGACATATTCGAGTTTGCGGACCGAAAGCACCTCGCCATAGGTCACCCGCGCAAAGGCGGGGGCGAAGAGGATCGACAGGCAGGCCGTCAGGGTGACAACGCCCGGTCCGAACAGGGTCACGACGAGAAGCGCCAGTAGAATGGGCGGAAACGACAGGATGATGTCTACCATGCGCAGTGTGAGGATCTCGGAAAGACCGCGGAAATAACCGCCAATGAGTCCCAGTGTCACGCCGATGACCATCGCGATCGCCGCCGACAGCATGGCGACCGTCAAAGACACGCGACCGCCGTAAAGAAGGCGCGAAAAAATATCGCGACCGAAATTGTCCTGACCCAGCCAGTGCTCCGCAGAGGGCGGTTTGTTGCGCCCGATGATGTTCATTGCTGTCGGATCATAGGGCGCCAGCAACGGTGCGCCGAAGGCCAGGATCAGCAGGAGAGCAAGCGCGGTTCCGGGCAGCAGGATGGGGCGGAATCTTGCATTCATCGGTGGCCCACCCGCGGATCCAGCACCGAATAGAGAAGGTCGACCACCAGATTGATCAGGATGAACAGGAAGGAGGTGACCAGCACGATACCCTGGACGGCGGGGTAGTCACGCTGCTCCACGGCACTGACGAGGAAGCCCGACAGGCCAGGCCAGTTGAACACATATTCGATCAGCACGGTCGAGCCGAGCAACGTGCCGACATTCAACCCCACCACGGTCACCACCGGCCCCAGCGAATTGCGCACCACATGCCGGCGCAGCACCTGCCGCTCGGGCAGTCCCTTTGCCCGCGCGGTGCGGACCCAATCGCGCTGCAGTGTTTCCAGAACCGAGGCGCGGGTCATGCGGTAGACAACCGCCGACAGCCCGACGGCAATTGTGAAGGCGGGCATGGAGAGATGGACAAGATGTTGCCAGGGATCTTCAAAAAAGGGTTCATATCCGCCCGCCGGCACCCACCGCAGCCTCTGCGCGAACACCAGGATCAGCAACGTGCCGATGACGAAAACCGGCATGGACAGATTGACCGAAGCGAGTGCGGAAAAGACCCGGTCCAATACCGAGCCCTGCCGCCGGGCCGCCAGCGTGCCGAGCGGCAGGCCGACGGCAACAGCCAGCACCGTGGCGGCGGCGATCAGTTCCAACGTCCGCGGCAAACGCGTGGCGATTTCGCTGGCGATCGGATAGCCATCCTGAAACGAGACGCCGAGATCGCCGCGCAGGATCCCCAGAAGATAGCTGGTGTACTGTTCCCAAATGGGTCGGTTGAGGCCCATCTGCTCACGCAATGCCTCGATCGTTTCCGGCGGCGGTAGAACCCCGCCGGAAGAGGACAGAAGCGCTGCCGGATCGCCGGGAATCAGATGTAGAAGCGAGAAGACGATGGTCGCCACCACCCAGACAAGGACGATGGCGACCAGAATACGCCGAAGCGCATAGTTGAGCATCAGAGGATCTCGGCCTCTTCGATCATGCTGCCCGAATAGAATGTGAGGAAGCCGGGAATGTTGGCAAAGCCGGACACCGTGTCCTGCGTGGCGTAGCCCTGGCTGCGCCAGTTGATGCCGACGATCGGCACCGTCTCAAGCGCACGGACCTGCCACTTGTCGTAGATCGCTTTGCGTTTGACCTGATCGATTTCCGACCGACCCTGATCCATCAGAGCGTTGAGTTCGGCATCGTTGAAGCCGTGTGAACGAACGAAGGACGCGCCACGCCGGCCATCGACGAAGTTCGAGAGGGCGTCGGGATCGTTGTATTGTCCAGCCGTTCCCATCACCGCAAGGTCATACTGACCCTTGTTGCCCAGGTCGACGCGGGTTGCCCAGTCCGGCAGGTTCAGTTCGACATCGATCCCCACCTGCTGCAGATATTGCTGGCATACGGCGGCGGTGTCCTGATGCATGCCGTATTGGGCGGTGGAAAGCATGGTGCACTTGAAACCGTCGCCGAAGCCGGCCTCGTTCAGCAGCTCTTTGGCCCTGTCCGGGTTGTAGGACCAATGTTCCGCGTATTCGGGATTGAAGTAGTAGGAGCTTTCCGGCACCGGCATGCCGTTCAGTGCCCGTCCGCGCCCGAAGAATGCCGCGGCCATCACGTCCTCTCGCTTGATCGCATACCCGACGGCGTCACGTACCTTGGCATTGGCCAGCGGACCCTGCGTGACGTTGAACAGCAAATACATGAACGGTCCGTCCGTGGTGTCGAGATCGAGCTTCGGGTTGGCCTCCACCTGGTCCATGGCCTGCCAGGGCACATATTCTATGATGTCGACGTCACCCGCTTCGAGCGCGGCCACACGAAGGTTCTCGTCCTTGTAGGCGACGAAAGAGAGGTTTTCGGTCTTCGGCAGACCGGTCTTGTAGAAGTCCGGAAATGCCTTGAGATCGATCCGGGTGCCGCGCTCATTGTTGGTGATCATATACGGACCGCAGCCGACGGGATTCGTGGGATCGGCCTCCATCGAGGCAGCCGAGACGACGAAAGCGAAGAAACTCGCGGCAAGGTAGATGAACGAGGCCGACGGTTCGGAGAGCTGGATCCGCACCGTGTGATCATCCGGCGTTTCGATGCTTTCGATGATCCCCAGGGCAGCCCGCAGATAGGCCGTCGAGTCATCGGCCCTCATGGCGTCGTAGCTGGCCTTCACATCAGCCGAGGTGACCGGCGTCCCGTCGTGGAACTTGGCATTGCGGCGCAGATCGAACCGATAGGTCTGGGGATCCTCCGCCTCCCAGCTCTCGGCGATTTCGGGGCGCAGATTGCCCTGGCCATCATAACCAAGCAGGCCGCGGAAAATCTGCAGCTTGACCGTTGCAGCGGCCGTGCCGGCATTCTTCCAGGGCTCCAGCGTCGGAGGATACGACGATAGGCCGAAAACCAGTGTGCCCGGCTGAGAGGCATGGGCCCGCCCGATCAGCGTCGGTCCGGCTAGCAGCGCCGCTCCGGCGGCGGTCCCGGTTTTCAGTATGCTTCTGCGTGTCAATTTCATGTTTCTACTCCCAGTTGTTTTCTATAGTATTTGCGCGCGGTTTCATCGCTGATCCGCCCGTCGTTGAGGTCCTGGCGCACTTGCGCCGGATCCCTGTTTTCCGGCGACCCGTAGCCGCCCGCGCCGGGTGTGACGACCGCCACGGTCGCACCCGCATCCATCAGCCCGCGCCCGCCCTCGCCGAGCCCACCACCCGTCACGGTCACATGAAAACGGCCGCCTTCGCCGCCGCCCTGAAGGCCCCAGGGCGACGAAAGGGCCCGTGCGTGATGGATCTCCACGGCGCAGGCATCATGTTCGACACGCACCGTGCGCCTCAACCCCATTCCGCCGCGCCATTGTCCGACGCCGCCGGAGTCGTTGACCAGTTCATAGCGTTCGACCATCAGGGGATATTCGGGCTCGAGCGCCTCCACCGGCAGGTTTGACGTGTTGGTCGTGTGCACATGCACGCCGTCGAGCCCGTCTTTCGTCGCACGGGCACCAAAGCCGCCGCCAATGGTTTCGAGATAGACGTAGGGTGATCCGGTGCGCGGGTCGCGCCCCGAGAACACGGCCCCGATACAGGCGCCGTTGCAGGCTGCGATGACCCGCTCGGGCACCGCTTGCGCCAATGCGCCATGCACCAGGTCCACAACCCGCGCCGAGGCCTGCATCCGCCCGTCGACGGCCGCCGGCTCCGATGCGTGCAGGAGAGTGCCCGGTGCGCTGGCCACAATGATCGGCCGGTGCAGACCGGCGTTGGGGGGCACGTCCGGATCGACCACGGTCTTCACCGCATAATAGACGGTGGCAAGGAGCGCCGTGCGCACCAGATTGATGCCGGCACGCACCTGCGGTGGATTATCCGAGAAATCGAGAAGGATATCCTCGCCCCTGACCTCGACGGTCACGCGCAGGACTTTCTCCCCATCGAACTCGTGGCAGTCGAAGCGGTCCTCGAAATGATAGATCCCGTCCGGAATCTGCGCGATGCCGACCCGCATGCGGCGTTCGGAATAGTCCATCAGCGCTTCGGACGCCGCCTCCACCACCGGCACACCATATCTTTCGCACAGCGCGTGGAACCGTTTGATCCCCACCCGATTGGCCGCCATCTGGGCACGCAGGTCGTTGCGCCGCTCGCGCGGAACCTGGCAATTGAGAAGAATGAGGTCCAGGAGCTCTTCCTGCAGCTCGCCCTGCCGGTAGAGGCGCACCGGCGGGATGCGGATCCCTTCCTGGAAAATATGCGCGTGCGCCCGGTCGACGAAATCGGCGTGGTGGGCGAGGTTGACCGCCCAGGCCATCAGGTGCCCGTCGACGAAGATCGGCGCCGCCAGCACGATGTCGGGCAGATGCGTGCCGCCGCCGGTATAGGCGTCGTTACCGATGAAAACGTCGCCATCGCGAATCTCCGCCGGCGCGAACCGCTCGGCAATGGCCTCGATCACGCCAATGAAGGATCCGAGATGGATCGGGATATGCTCGGCCTGGACCAGCGTCTTTCCATGGGCGTCGAACAGCGCGGTGGAACAGTCCCGCCGCTCCTTGATATTGGTGGAATAGGCGGCGCGGATCAGGGTTTCCCCCATCTCCTCGACGATGGAGTTCAGAGCATTGCCGATCAGTTCGACGGTGATCGGATCGACGCCGGCTTTCGGATGAACAGTCACGACGCCTCCTCGATAACGATGTTGGCGAAGCGGTCGATCGCCGCGGACTGTCCGGGAAGTATCAGTGTGGTGCTGTCCATTTGCTCCACGATGGCGGGTCCGGCGATGGTCTGTCCCGCTGCGAGCGCCGCCCGATCATAGAGATCCGTCTGCGTCCATCCGCCGGCTTCCGGCAACCAGACCTGCCGCGTGCCCATCGGCTCCGGTGCGCGTTCGCGCGCGGCAACCTCCCGAAATTCGGACTTCGGGACACGGCCGGTCGCTTCGATCCGGAAGGTCACGAGCTGGATCGGCTCCTCCTGCGCGATGTAACCGTACATTCTCTCGTGCTCCGCCTCGAAAGCGGACCGCAATTCCGCCGGATCCTGCGCGGGGATCGAAAGCTCGTAGTTCTGTCCGGCATATCGCATATCGATGCTGCGTCTGGTCGCCCGGGCCTCGCCCGGTATGCCTTCCGCCTCGAACCAGCGCACCGCGGCGGCCTCGAGGGCCGAAAACTCCTCGGCGATCGCCGTCTGCGCACCGTCGAGCGCCATCAGACGCGTATGGGCGTAGTCCGTCACCATATCGGTCATCAACAGCCCGGTCGCGCAGAGGATTCCGGGATGCGGCGGCACGATAATCCTCGGGCATTCCAGTTCCCGCGCCAGGCGCGACGCGTGGATCGGTCCGGCACCGCCAAAGGCCATCAGCGCAAAATGTCTCGGATCGTGGCCGCGCTGCACCGAAATCACCCGGATCGCCTTCGCCATATTGGCCACCACGATGGAGATGATCCCATCCGCCACGGCTTCGCGCGACAGACCCATCTGCTCACCCAGCCGGTCCACCGCTGCTTCGGCGAGGGTCTTGCGGATCGGCATGCGGCCGCCCAGCAGATGGGTGGGATGCAGGACGCCAAGCACCACATTGGCATCGGTCACGGTCGCTTCCGTGCTGCCGCGGTCATAACAGGCGGGTCCTGGGTCGGCACCGGCGCTTTCCGGTCCGACTTTCAACAGCCCGCCGGTATCGACCCGGGCGATTGAACCGCCTCCTGCTCCGACCGTGTTGATGTCGAGCATAGGTGTCTTCAGGGGATGCCCGTGCACGACATTCTGACCGGTGCGCCCCGACTGTGCGTTCCGCACCAGGGCCACGTCGGTGGATGTGCCGCCCATATCGAAGGTGATCATGTCGGGAGCACCGGCGAGCCGGCCAAGCGCGATCGCACCCACGACACCGGTCGATGGTCCCGACAGCACCGTTCGCACCGGCTCGGTCGCCGCGGTCGAACAGGAAATCACCCCGCCGTTCGACTGGGTGATGTGCGGCGCGACGGGAATATCGAGCTCGGCGACCCGGGCTTCCAGGCGCCGTACATAGGTCTCCATGACGGGGCCGAGACTGGCGTTGACCGCGGTGGTGGAGAAACGCTCGTACTCCCGGAACTCGGGCGCCACTTCGTGGCTGCAGGTGATGAAAGCATCCGGCATCTCGGCTTCCACGATCTCCCGCGCCCGACGCTCATGAGCCGGATCGACGAAGGCGTAGAGAAATGCGATGGCGACAGCGTTCACACCGTCGTCGCGCAGGGCTCGCGCGGCGTCGCGCACCGCATCCTCGTCAAGGGGTGCCTCGACCGTGCCGTCATGGCGCAGGCGTTCGGCCACCTCGAAACGAAGCCGGCGAGCCACGACCGGTTCCGGCTTGTCGCATTGCAGGTCGTAAAGCGACGGGCGCATCTGCCGCCGGATCTCCAAGAGGTCCCGGAACCCGGCACTGGTGATCAACCCGGTTTTTGCGCCGCGCCCCTGAATCAGCGCATTGGTCGCAACGGTGGTGCCGTGGCCGAGATAGCCCACGGCTTGCGGGACGCCGCCATGCGCTGACAGGGCGGCGGCAACGCCCTCGGCGATGGCACGCGACGGGTCATCCGGGGTGCTCGGGACCTTCCAGACCTGCGATACCGTATCGCCCTCGCGGAAGAGGCAGACATCGGTGAACGTGCCACCCGAATCCACGCCGATCCGCCAATTCTCCATTGCAAGGTCCCCTTTATCTCCCGTGCCGCTTGCCGTGCGTGTCGCCTACTCCGGATAACCGGGCGCGATGTGATCGCGGATCAGTCCCGCCCCGATCTCGCAGAGCCGCTCGGTGAGCTTCCGCCCGGTCTCGGCGGAACTGAACTGCGGATCGCCCATCCAAATCCCGTCCGGTGCGGTTTCGGCCGCCAGCACAGGCGCCTGAATCTTCGCACCGCCGTAGCGGATCGCGCCGTATCCGCCGATCTCCATGCCCTTGACGGTGCCGCCGGTGGCCGGAGGACGCATCAGGTCCGGACGGAGGATTTCCGGATAGTGGTGAAGCCCGATCGAGGTCAGCGGATCGCCGCCATGGCCGGAGGATTTCGCCGACGCCTCGGGTCCGAGAATATCCTTCAGGAGTTCATAGGCGATCTGCCAGAGATACATCGACGGGATGAACAGCCCCTCGGTCCGGCGCCAGCGCGCCGTCACCTCGGTGATTGCCGGAACATTGCCGCCATGACCGTTGACGATCAGGATCTTGCGCAGCCCGTGCTGCACAAGACCGTCGATCACGTCGTCCAGCAGCGCCGTCAACGTCGACAGGCGAAGCGAGATCCCGCCATAGCTCGATTCGAAATAGTCCTTGCCGCCAAACGGGATCACCGGCGCCACGAACGTCGAAACGCCCTGGCTCCGTGCGGTGCGCGCCATATCGAGCGCAACGGCTTCGGCCCCGAGGTAATCGCCCATGGGCGCGTGCACGCCCTGGTCTTCGAGCGATCCCATCGGCAGGAGAATTACGGAGTCTGCCGTCAGAAATTCGCGCGCCTCCTGCGAGGTCAATTCCTGCATTTTCAGCTTGTCGGTCATGGAGCCCTCTCGTCGTCTTGCGGCGCCTTTCCCGGCCAGAACCGGACTCCCGGCCGTGCAAGTCCGCCTCCGATCGCGGCCACCGTGCCGTCCGCCCGCCAGCAGGCAGCGCCTCGCATGGTGCCGTCTTCTTCGCATTCGATGGCGTTCATGCCGCCCCCCACATGCGGGACAACGCGGACCTCGTGTCCACGCGCCACCAGATCGGCGGCCTGAGGCTCGAGGGGCTTTTCGATTTCCAGTTCGTAGCCCTCGGTGAAGATCCGCGGCGCCTCGATCGCCTGCTGCAGTGTCATCGCGTGATCGATCAGATTGACGATCGCCTGGAACGCCGATGGAAAGATCCGCAGCCCGCCAGGCAGCCCCAGAGCCCATCTCAGGCGCCCGTCGCGCAGAATCATCATCGGCGCCATCGAGGTCGGTACCCGCTTGCCGGGCGCCACCGAAAGAGCCCGGCCCGGATGCGGATCGAAATTCATCATGTAGTTGTTCGGAATGATGCCCGTTTCCGGCACCATGAAACGGGCGCCGAAAATGCCGTTGATCGTGTGGGTGGCGGAGACGACATTGCCGTCCGCATCGGCCAGCGTCACATGGGTGGTATCGGCGCTCTCATAACCGCCCACAGCCGCGGCTGGACGGGCCGGCTCGCGCAGCCGTGCCCGGCATTCGGCCGCGTAGGCCTTTGACGTCAGGCGCTCGACAGGAACGTCGATGAAATCCGGATCGCCGCTGGCGGCGCGCCGGTCTTCGAAGCCGATCCGCAACGCCTCGGCAATCACATGCAGGCCATCGGTCGTGCCGAAGCCGAGTGCGGCCACGTCATAGGGTTCGATCAGATTGAGCATCTGCGCGATGTGGACGCCCGAGGAGGCGGGCGGCGGCGGACCAACGACCTCGTAATCGCGGTAATCGGCACGAATGACGGCACGATCGCGCGGCACGTAACCAGCGAGATCGGCCTCCGTCACCCAGCCTGCGTCCGCCCCGCCCGTCGCAATTCGCCGTGCCAGCGCGGCACCGAGCGGTCCACCATGCAGGGCCGCGGCGCCCTCGGCGGCGATCAAGCGCAGGGACTGCCCGAAATCGGCTTGCACAAGCCGGCTTCCGGCCGGACACGGCGCTCCATCCGGCAGCAGCAGATTTGAGATCGAAGGGTCGCCCGCCAGATCCGCCGCCGCCTCGCGGATCGCGCCCTCCAGATAGTGCGTCACCAGGAACCCGCGCTCGGCGAGTCGGATGGCCGGATCGATCACATCGGCGAATGGAAGCCGACCCCAGCGCCGGTGCATTTCGCACCAGGCGCCGAGATTGCCCGGGACCGCTACGGCCGACGGCCCGAGTTCGGATCGGCGGTCCCTGGTCTCCATATGCCGGGGCGGGACGTCCGACACCGGCTCGTAAATATCAGGTACCGCGCCCGCGGCCGCATGGGCCATGCCGTCGATCACCGTGTGGGAACCATCCGCCAGCCTGACATGAGCCAGCCCGCCACCGGCGATGCCCACCATCATCGGCTCGACCACGCACAGCGCCAGCAATGCACCCACCGCACCGTCCACCGCGTTGCCGCCGCCGGCCAGGATCTGGTAGCCGGCTGCCGTGCCCAGCGGATGGTTGGTCACCACAACGCCACCGCGTCCGGCGGCAGGCGCCTTTTCGCAGGTGAACGGCAGCGCGGTCATCCGCCCTGCCCGCCGTGTTGCGCCGAGCCGGAAAGCGACGCGACGAGCCGCGGCATGCGGCTGAGGTGAAGATCCACACGCTCCAGTGCAAGCTCCACGTCGTGAGCTTCCAGCGCCTCGACCAGCCTCCGGTGCTGGCCGCCCTCGCTGGTGCGCTGCACGCCCAGCCGGAAGGACAACATTGCCACCCGGGTGAGATTGGCGCGCAGATTCTCAAAAACCTGCAGGAGCACCTTGTTTCCCGAGGCAGCCACGATGGCTTCATGAAACTGACGGTTCAGTTCCGCAAACGCCAGATGATCGCCTTCCTCAATTGTATCATGCGTCTCGCACATCTCGTGCAGGACCGCCGGAACCGGCCGCTTTTCGACACAGATCCGGCGAACGGCCCGGCTCTCCACCATATGCCGCACCTCGTAAAGATCGAACAGTTCGTCGGCGGTAATCGACTTCAGCATGGCCCCGCGACGCCGATGCAGATCCACATATCCCTCGGCCGCCAGCTGCGACAGCGCCTCGCGCACCGGCGTTCGCGACACACCCGTGGCCTCGCAGGCGACAGCTTCCTCGATAAACGTGCCCGGTTCGAATTCTCCCCGCAGGATCCCGGCGCGCAATCCCTCATAGGCACGCTGTCGTGCGGACTGGCCGGCCAAGGCGGAGGCGGCCTTCTCGGTCCGCGGCATTACCAGCTGGTTCATGGCACCTCTCGCTCCGACTTCGGTCAAAAATCTCTGGACACCTGTTTCGTATTCCTCTTGTATACATGGCGTGCGCACAAAAACAAACAGCGTTTTGAAGAGCCGGACCGACGACGCCGAGACCGGGTGCCGTGCCAACCGGCCGTCTGAAATCAACAGAGAGGAAGCAGGAATATGAACAAGTTGACCCAATTGGCCACAGCCGCGGTGATGGTCCTGGGGCTGGCGAATACCGCCATGGCGGACACGACCTGGCGGATGGCGACAAAGATGCCAGTCGACAGTCCGGAAGGTCAGGTGTTCCAGAGGTTTGCGGATCTGGCCAGTGAATACACCGATGGCGCGCTGACGATCCAGGTCTATCCCAATGAACAGCTTGGCAAGGAGGATGCCGTCCTGGAGCAGTTGCAGGCCGGGATCGTCAACATCTATGCCGAAGGCTTCGGCTATATGCGCAAATGGGCGCCGGAGCTCAGCTGGACGAGCCCCGCCTTCGTCTTTGACGACTACGACCACTGGGTCAGGTTCATGGATTCCGATCTGGTGAAAAGCTGGTTCGACAAGGCGGCGGCTGAATCCGGTGTCGTGCCCCTCGGCAACCCGACCGCGGTGCTGCGCGGACCGTTTCGTGTGATTGTGTCCAACACACCGGTCGAATCGCTCGAGGATGTCGCCGCCCTGAAGCTGCGGATGCACCCCAACCAGCTCGCCATCGCCACCTGGAGCCATCTCGGAGCGGAGGTGATCACCCTGCCCTGGACCGAGGTCTACCAGTCGATTCAAAAGGACATCGTGCAGGCGGTGAACTCGCCGATCGCACTGGTCGAGGCCATGCGGTTCAACGAAGTGGCGCCCTACATCACCCGCCACAACGAGTATTGGCAGTCCATCGGCTTCATGATGAACCAGGCCGCTTACGACGCGCTGGACGAGGAGACCAAGGCCGGCCTGCTGAAGGCCTATAACGAGGCCGGCGCCTATTCCCGCGACATCATGGGCGAGGTGGCCGACACCAGTATCGAAACGATGAAATCCAACGGCACCACCTATATGGAAATCGATACCGGTCCCTTCGTCGAGAAGATGAAGGAATTCTACTCGCAAATGGAGGCCGACGGCGAGCTGCCGGACGGTTTCCTGGAAGCGGTCCAGACGGCCCGCACCCAATGATCGCATTTCGCGATGCACAACCGAAGGGCGCCCTTCAGGGCGCTCTCCTCTGGCTCGACCGGTTGACCTGGGGACTGGGCGGGGTGTTCCAGTGGATCGCCAATGCCTGCCTTCTGGTCATGCTGGTCCTGACCACCGTGACGATCGTCGGGCGGCCACTCGGCTTCTCCGCCTATTGGATCTGGCCGTGGACGATGGTGTTTTTCGTCTGGTTGTCGTTTTTCGGGTTTTTTGCCGTCATCGTTCGGCTAAGGGATGTGCGGGTCAACTTCGTCGCCAACCATCTCGGCCGCTGGGGATATCCGGTCACCCGCCTGGTCACGGATGTGTCCGCGCTGGCCATCTGCGGCACCATCCTGCAACAGATACCAACCGTGCTTGCCACGTCGCGCGGCTTCGTGGACGGAGCCATTCTGCCGGGGGGCGAAGAGCTTTTCCGACAGGCGCTGTCGATTCCGCTGTTCCTGTCGGCCGGGCTGATTGTCGCGTCGGCGCTTGTCGATCTCGCCAAGATGGTCTCGGGCCTGCCCGAGAACCTCTCCGAGCATCACACCGAGGCCTGACGCGATGGCCTATACTCTCTTCGGCAGCTTCATGGTGCTGATCCTGCTGCGGGTTCCGATCTCCATCGCGATCGGGACCGCGACCCTGATCACGTTCCTGACGTCTGAGTTTTCGACCTTTCTGCAGGTGATCCCGCAACAGATGCTCGAAGGGGTCAACAAGGCCTCGCTGACCGCCGTGCCGTTTTTCATCATGGCCGGCAATCTGATGAACGTCACCGGCGTGACCGAAAGGATCTTCAACTTTGCCAACGCTCTGGTGGGACATCTGCGCGCCGGGCTGGCACAGGTCAACATCCTGTCTTCGATGATTTTTGCCGGCATTTCCGGTGCCGCCGTCGCGGATTGCGCCGGACTGGGATCCATCGAGATCAAGGCTATGCGGGAACGGGGTTACAAGGCCGACTTCGCCGCGGCGATCACCGTTGCCTCCGCGGTCATCGGCCCACTGATCCCGCCGTCGATCGGCCTGGTGCTCTACGCCTTCCTGGCCCAGCAATCCATCGAGCGCATGTTCCTGGCGGGCCTGGTGCCGGGCCTGCTGGTGGGGATGGCGTTGATGGCCTATGTGCGTTTCGTCGCGACGTTCCGGGATTTTCCCACCCAACCCCGCGCCACGCCACGTCAAGTCGTCGGCACCGCGAAGCACGGATTTCTCGCACTGGTGGCGCCGGCCATCATTCTGAGCGCGATCTTTTTCGGCTATGTGACGGCGACCGAAGCCGGCGTTCTGGCCTGCCTTTACTGCATCGTGATCGGGCTCTGGTACCGCGAACTGACCTGGAAGCGCTTTGGCGCCGCACTGACGGACAGCGCCATGATGACGGCGGTGATCATGATCATCATCGCGTTTTCCATCGCCATGGGCTGGTTGCTCGCCATCGAGCAGACGCCCCAGAAAGTGGCCGAGGCGACATTCAGCCTGACGGACAACAAGAACGTCTTTCTCGGGCTGCTGCTTGTCTTCGTTATCCTCGTGGGCTGCGTCGTGGAAGGTGTCCCGGCCAAGCTGATCCTGGTGCCGACACTGCTGCCGGTCATCGACGCCTACGGCATCGACCGCGTGCATTTCGGTGTGTTCCTGCAACTCGGCCTGCTGATCGGAATCGCCACGCCGCCGATGGGGATCGGCCTCTACATCGTCTCCGAGGTCGGCCGCGTCAGGTTCGAGAAAGTGACACTGGCGGTGCTGCCCATGCTGCTGCCGCTGATCGCCGTCCTGATCCTGCTGACCTATGTGCCGGCAACGGTGACTTATCTTCCCGACCTGATCCTTGGCCCCGAATGAGGAAACCGATGAGCAAGTTCTTCTACAAGCTGAACCCGATGCCGGAACCGATCCCGCAGGACAAGCTCGACCGGCTTTCCAAGCTGGAAACGGCGACCATCGGCCACTTCTACCACTACGGGTTCGTGGCGCCCGAGATCCAGCCCGTCCTGCCCGGAAAAACCGTCGCCGCCACGGTTGCGACCCTGGCGATCCCGGGCCTGGACTCCACCCTTCTGCATCATTGCCTGTCACACACCGGACCGGGCTACTTCATGGCCGTCGATCGGCTCGGCGACACGAAGTATGCCTGCTGGGGCGGCGGGGTCACGCGCATGGCGGCGCTGATGGGCCTGGCCGGCGCCTGTATCGACGGGCCCCATACGGACACCGAGGAGGTCAGCCAACAGGATTTTCCGATGTGGTCGCGCGGCGCCTCGCCGGTGACAACCCGTCTTTACGACACCGGCGGCGGCTTCAACGTACCGGTTTCGGTCGGCGGCGCGGCGGTGCTGCCGGGCTACGCCGTGCTGGCTGACGATTCAGGCGTGCTTTTCCTGCCGCCGGAAGATCTGGACGACATCATCGCCAAGGCGGAAGAAATGACCGAAAGAGGCCGGATCGGCGAGGCGAAGATACGGGAAGGCACCCATCTCGGGGAAATGTCCGGCGCCAGCGACATGGTCCGCGCCAGGCTGCAGGATTGAAGGGAACCGGCATTGAAAGTCGCTGTCTACGTTCCGCAAGAGGATTCGCTCACCTGGTGGGTCGAGATGCTGCAGGAACTTCTGCCGGGTTGGGATGTCGTCTCGCTGAACGACGCCACGGCCCCCGAAGAGATCGATTTCGCCGTGGTCTGGCGGCCGCGAACCGGCGATCTCGCGGGTTTCCCGAACCTCAATGCGATCGTTTCGATCGGTGCCGGCATCGATCACGTCCTGGCGGACGTGGAGCTTCCGAAGGACGTGCCGATCATCCGAACCGTGGGACAGGATCTCACCCAGCGCATGCAGGAATATGTGGCGTTGCACGTGCTGAGGCATCACAGAGACATGCCGCGTCAGCTTCAGGCGCAGGCCGAGCGCGACTGGCATTCCATCGTCGTTCCCGTCGCGTCGAACCGCAAGGTCGGTGTCATGGGGCTGGGCAACCTGGGCGCTGCGGCCGCACGGGTTGTGCAGCAGGTCGGCTTCGACACACGCGGCTGGTCGAGGTCTGCCAAAGCACTGGAGGGCATCGATACCTTTATCGGCGAAGCGGAAAAGGACCGGTTTCTGGACGGCTGTGAAATCCTGGTCAACCTTCTGCCACTGACCCCTGAGACCGAGGGAATCCTCGATGCATCGCTGTTTGCGAAACTGCCGCGCGGAGCCTGCATCATCAACTGCGCCCGCGGTCCCCATCTGGTGGACGATGATCTGCTGGCGGCGCTTGCTACGGGACAGATCAAGCAGGCCACGCTCGACGTCTTCCATCAGGAACCGCTGCCCGCAGACCATCCCTTCTGGACTCATCCAGCAATAACGGTCACGCCGCATATCGCCTCACGGATTGACGCCATGACCGGCGGCCGATTGATCGCCCGAAACCTGAAGATGTTCGCTGAGTCCGGAACCTGCCCCGATGTGGCGGATGCGGAGCGCGGCTACTGAAAAGGACGACCGTAGAGTGAGTGCAATGGTGCCCGGGGTGGAATATACTATGGAATCTTTATGAAAATCGAATGCAGTCAAAGCCGTTAACCACTCACAACCCACTGATGCGATTGTACCGGTGGCTCGATTCCCGATCTGGTTGTTGCCCACAGATATCTGGTATGCGGGCCCACAGCCAATGCCATGCGATAGATGGCTGTGGCTGTCGGCCGGTTACACTCTGTTAGGAGACTGCCCTCTCTGCTTAGCAAATGAACAGGGGGAACATAAAGGCAAAAGAAACCACAAAAACAAGCCGATCAAAGCGTACTGTCAGCGAAACATCAGGGCCGCGATAGCTGCCGTTTTCAGCTCTCTCAGTAGTGGACAGGGGCAGATGGATGGTGCTGCGAGGCGCAAGTCAGGCACTGGTCGTTGTGGCGGATGTTCAATGTCGGACGCTACGTCCTCAGGTATACAATCCGACTCGGCCGAAACGGTTGACGCGACCGATTTTCGCAGATCAGAATGTGCATAGATAACTGTAAAGCAGCTGGCGCCAACTCTCTTATGAAAACAATAATTAAAAATCAATTCGTGAAAGAAGTCGCCAGCTGGACCGTATTGCAAAAACTTTTAATCGGATTGATTTTTGCAAATAATATCGCATTAGTATTTTCGATATTTGGGTATTTAAGTCTGTTTATTACTTCAACGTTACTTTGGATCTGGTCTATTCTAATGTCGTTACTGTTTCACGTTTATGGATTTGGGCCCCGATTGGATGTATCCAAATTGACTCAGAAACCGAATCTATATCAGAGGATTGTTTCTGCACAGGTGCTACCTGCCTTCTTGGTTCTAGCCATGGGATACCATAGCGTCAATAACATTGGAGGCTACATTTATTACTATTTCATTGGATCTATATTATTTGCATGCGTGAGTTATCTTTTTTTTCTTCTTAAACATATAAAAGTGTAGAAACCATTTTTATGGTGTCACTGTACTAAATCCCCTCACATGGACATGGTTCGGCATCAAGCAATATGCCCAGATTGCGCATTTGGCGCGGCCGCTGCTCTCTGCCAGCGGATCCCGATATAGGGCATAATCGCCCTCCTCGATGAAGGTCTTTTCACGCCGGTTACCCCGCTGGGTCACATGATGCGGCAGACCAGGCACAACGAGACGGGCGATGCTAGCCATGGTCGCAGCCCTAGCAATAAAAAGGGATTGTGCAACCTGTCACTGTTATTTGAACGGGTCGAGTAAACAACTTGTCAGGTAGGAATGCTGGTAGGAATGGTGGTAGAAATGGGTTGGGTAAACCCGAGTACCTATAATAGATAACGAGCTTGATCGGATTTCTCATAATGCCTATCCGTCACAAAATAAAATACGGATTATTATTAATAATTATTGTATTGAATATAGCAATATTTTATATAGGAGTAATATTGGATAGTTTATTCTCTTTCATGATCATACCTTATCTTTTCACATCTTCCATAATATTATACTCCATTTTGTCGGTATTATTTCTAAAATACGAAAAAATAGATTTGTTCGACTTTAAGAAGTGGTTGGGAGTAACATTCACGCTGAATGGTATAAGCTTCATGATCGTATTACCATCTATCTTGGCTATGTTTGTATTCTTGGCATCTCTTGCCAGATTAAGTGAGTTTGATGTATACTTAACAGTTTTTTCAGCCTTCGTATTTTTCCTTACGCATTTGAGGACTGTGTTGAAATCAATGAAATTGTAGGCCTATTACGGTCTATTACGATGACAGTTTATATTTTCCCTTTTTGCATCGATTTTCTGCCTCTCTTGCGCGGCGCAAGGACGCGCCCGGTCTGCTGCTCCAGGGCCTCGAGCCAGCTTGCCTGTATTACGGTGACAGTTTACATATTCCCTTTTTGCGTCCCCTGGTTCACATGATACGGCAGACCGGGAACGACGAGATGGGCGATGCGAGCCATGCAGCAACCGTATCAGCTAAAGGGGATCACCCACCGTAACTCCATCGTAAAACACTAACCTTTGTCGAGCTCATTCGGCTCCCGCCTGTCCCAGAAGCTCAACCATTTTCAAGTTGGACTGCGCAACCAACATCAACGCCGATTGCCCTTTGTCATCCCTCATGTTCGGCTTTGCACCACGCTCCAGTAGGAGTTTTGCAATAGTTAAGTCGTTTGTCCTGGCAGCCTCCATCAAAGGAGTGCTACCACCAAAAGTTCTTGCTGGCTTGTTCACATCTGCCCCATTCTGTATAAGCATTTTTGCAACGTTCGTATTAAGTCCAACTCTCGAACATAGTTCAGGCGCTGGCACTAGCGCCCAAGTCAACGGCGTGAATCCAGCTGCCGGTCCGCTTTCGAATACTTGATCTACGTCAATTCCTTTGTTTAAATATGTTTGTAGGATCCGCGTATTTTTGTTGCAGATTGCGGATTGCAGATTGCTTTCTTTCGAGCAACCGTTTCCAATCAGTATCAATATTAATGTTGAAAATAAAAATCTCACCGCTCTATTTCTTGACATCACTGACCTTTATACCTTCTGAAAGTTGGGGTTTGGCCAGAACGAAAAACCCAGTCCCTTTGGTTAATTATGCCTGGAGGAAAGGCAAGTGAACTTGTTCCTGCCGACTGGTTTGGTCCTGTGACTATCGCTACATACCAGTTGCAGCCAAAGAGGGGTTGGCTATCGCTGCCACATCGCCCGATTGCCGAACACGCACAACCTTGAAACCCGTTATCTCAACATCAGAGTTGGCCCAGTCAGCTGCCACGGGAGGATAGTCTTTTCCTCCGTGAAGCCAGCGGGGGCGTCCATGCCATCACCGTAATGCGGCGTAATTCCATGTCACGGAAATAAGATGCAGATCCTATTACTTTTACGGTGACAGTTTACAGATTCCCCTTTTGCGTCGATTTCCTGCCTCTCTTGCGCGGCGCAAGGACGCGCCCGGTCTGCTGCTCCAGGGCCTCGAGCCAGCTTGCATCGCCAATCGGCCGGCCGATCGTCTCGGCGCGTCGCAGCGCCGCATAGGCGCCAGCCTCATCGACCGGTTCGTCCAGAAAGCCGGCGAAATCGCCAACGCGCTCCAGCACCGGGGCAACCTTGACGACTGCGTCGTCGCGCCCCGAAAGATGCGCCCGGGCGCTCGACCATTGCCAGTCTTTCGGGCGTTTGACCAACCGCGCCCGTACCGGATTGAGCGTCACGTAGCGCACCGCATGAAGCAGGTGGTCTTCGTCCATCACCACCGATCCGTAACGCCCCTGCCACAGATGGCCGGTGACGCGTGCGCGGGCATTGACATAGCCCGTGTAGCGCCGATGCAGGTCTGCGAAGGTGCGGCGCAGGCCGTCCTCGTCTGAAGGAACGAGGATCACATGGACATGGTTAGGCATCAGGCAATAGGCCCAGACGGCGCATTTGGCGCGGCCGCTGCTCTCGGCCAGCAGATCCAGATAAAGGGCATAATCACCCTCCTCGAAGAAGGTCTTTTCACGCCGGTTCCCCCGCTGGGTCACATGATGCGGCAGACCGGGCACAACGAGACGGGCGATGCGAGCCATGACCGTAGCCCTAGCAATAATAAGGGATTGAGTAAACTGTCACCGTAATTCGAGCTCATAAGACAGCCGGTTATCTGGCGACGCCGGGGGACAGGATGTTTCACCATGACTATGAAACCGATACCATAACCAGAATGAAGTAGGTGCTGAGATGAGAAAGTTACTATTTGTTTTGGCTATCGCTGTATCGCGATTTTCTAACTCTGTTATAGGGTTAGGAATTATCTTACTCGTTGCGCAGCCCACCTCGGGTAGCACTGATGAAGTTTTGAAGAGGTATTTTCCGGATGGCGCCTGGAGCAAACCCACTGGGGCTTGGACGCAGGCAGAGCAGGCTCAGTTTTACGAAAACTGGTTTGGTGGGCAGCTAGCCGCGATGGGAGAACCGTCCTTAGCGTTTGGCGACCGCTCTGAACGTGGACCGAATGAGATTAGACTCTTGTATCTTCCAACTTTCAACCCCGGTGCTATGCTAAGGATCTGGTTCAGCGATGAAGGGGAAGTTCCGTTTGAATTCAAGAAGTTGAGTGGAGCTGGAGGCTATGTTCCTGGCGACCTGATTGTTCACAAGACAGGGACAACCAACAAAAGTGAAGCAGCCAAAATCTTCGAGTTATTGGATGAGATTACCCCTTGGGATGACGATGTAGCTTCGTTTGTGAGAAGAGGCTATTGCAAGGATGGTGCCCGGTTTATTTTTGAATTTCGTGAGGGTGATGCATATAAAGCGATCCAACGGCACGAATGTGATCTGCCCACGGACCTCAACATAAGCAGACTAATTTTTGCTTTCAACGATATCAGCGACGGACAATTAGTCGACCCAAATACTCTTGGTGAACGGCAGTAACAGAATTTACAGAGCGGGTAATCGCTTCCTTGTAGAGATAGTGTAGTCTTAATGTCTTTTCGGTGACAGAACACTAACAGGCTTATGAAAAAAGCTCGCTCTGAATTACTGAATTTCGGGCATTTACGGTGACAGTTTACATATTCCCCTTTTGCGTCGATTTTCTGCCCCTCTTGCGCGGCGAAAGGACTGCCGGACTTGGAAAATCGAGGGCGATATGCCAATCTTGCCGCATTGCACAATCCCTTTTGGGGGATGTCCGTCAGATTGACGGCATCACACTAACATTCAGCCATGCTTTTAAAGCCGGGCATTTGCCACCGCAAGGCCGGCCAATAAATGACCAGTAAGGGAAAACAACTGTGCTCAGCCACCGCATCGACTGTCATTATCTCTCTCAGGAAGATCTGCTGGCTTCCGGGTGCCTGGACATGACCATGGCCATAGAGGCCGCTGAGGCGGCGTTGCTTGCCCACGACGCCGGCGACGTATTGTTCCCTGAAAAGATCGTGCAGATCTTTTCAGACGAAACCCAGGACCGGATCAATTGCCTGCCCGCCACATTCAAGAAGGAGGCGATTTGCGGGGTCAAATGGGTTTCTGTTTTCCCACACAATCCTGCAAAGCACGGCATCCAGAACCTCTCGGCGGTCATTATCCTGTCCGAGATTGAGCACGGACTTCCGATAGCCTTCATGGAAGGGACGCTGTGCTCAAACATGCGGGTCGGCGCCATGGGCGCCATTGCTGCGAAATACCTGGCGCGCCGGGACGCGGAGTCGATTGGTATGATCGGCGCTGGCGAGCAGGCAAAAATGCACCTGATCGCGATGAAATCCGCCGTTCCGTCCTTGAAGCGCTGCCGGATTGGCGCCAAGACGCCAGCCGAGGAAGCGGAGTTTGTTCGGCAAATGACGCCGCTCATCCCCGATATGGAAATATCGGGCAGCGGTACGGATTTGCAGGTGGCGGTAGAGGGTGCGGACATCATCGTCACGGCAACAAGCGCACAAGCGCCCCTGTTGAAGGCGGCCTGGGTTAAGCAGGGCGCCTTCTACAGCCACGTCGGCGGTTGGGAGGATGAGTACGCGGTCGCAAAAAAATGCGACAAGATTGTCTGTGACGATTGGGAAACGGTCAAACACCGCACCCAGACGCTCAGTCGCATGTACAAGGACAAAGAGTTGGTCGACCAGGATATCTACGCCAACCTGGTGGACGTCGTCACCGGCCGCAAACCGGGGCGCGAGCACGACAATGAAACGATCTACTTCAACGCGGTCGGCCTGGCATTCGCCGATATTGCAATCGCCTATGCCATGTACCGTCGGGCGCTTGACGCAGGTGTCGGGCAGGACCTGCGAATCCAGAACGAGATGATCTTTGAGCACGCGCGTCTGAAGGATTGGGTGCGACTGTAATTCCGGCTTTCACAATGGGCGCGGATCGCGCTTCGAGAAGCCGCGATTGATCGATGATTGTCTGAACGTTGAAAGGAACGCACGCTTGGCTGCATCAGATGGTGGCGCAGTGAACGGAGGCTCCATGTTCGTTGATGTTTCGAACAGACCGGGAAAGACGATCCGTCTTGTGTTCGAAGGCCGGGAGGTTCGCGTACGCACCGGACTCAGCATCGCTGCCGGGCTGTTGGAGGCCGGGGTATCCCATTTTCGCGACGCGCCGGTAACCGATTCGCCCCGTGCTGCCTTTTGCATGATGGGCGTCTGTTTCGATTGCCTGGTCGTGGTCGACGGCGTGGCAAACTGTCAGGCCTGCATGATTGAGGCGCGCCCGGGCATGCGCATCAATCGGCAATCGGGTGAAGGCGGTGTGCTGCCCGGCTCCGAGGCCGCTTGGGAGGGCAAGTGACCGAATGGATTTCGATTTAGTCATCGTCGGATCCGGACCGGCCGGGATGGCGGCCGCGCAGACGGCATCAGAGCACAAGGCCAGCGTTCTGATCCTCGATGAACAGCACCAACCCGGCGGGCAGGTGTTTCGTGCGATGGAGAGAAACGATCCAGCCTCGCGTCCGGAACTTGGAGACAGCTACTATGCCGGAAGCGGGCTGGTTCGTTCATTTCGTGGCGCATTGGTCGACTACCGGCCTGGCGCGACCGTTTGGCATGTTTCCGGTGACGGGGATGTAGCTTTCACAAAGGATGGTGAACCGCATATGGTGAAAGCTGGGCGCGTTGTGCTGGCAACCGGCGCCATGGAGCGGCCGTTTCCCGTCAAAGGCTGGACCAGGACCGGCGTCATGACGGCCGGAGCGGCGCAAATCCTGCTCAAGGAGTCCGGTATCGCCGTCAAGGACGCGGTGTTCGCCGGTACCGGCCCATTGCTTTACCTGGTCGTTCATCAATATCTGCAGGCAAACATCCCGGTCAGTGCGGTGCTCGACATCACACCGGCCGAGAACTACCGGGCAGCCCTGCGCCATCTGCCGGCCGCTTTGACCGGCTTTGGAAAGCTCCGGCAGGGACTGAAATGGAAACACCGCATTTCGCGTTCCGGCATTCCTTACGTATCGGGCATTCGCGATCTTCGCCTAAGCGGCGAAGGCTCGGTTGATGCTGTGGAATACCTGAAGGATGGAAGCTGGAGCCGAATCGAAACCCGCAATGCGCTGATACATCAAGGCGTCGTTCCGAATGTCAATTTGAGCGCGGCGACCGGCTGCGACATGAGCTGGAACGAACGCCAGGCCGCCTGGACGGTGACTGTTGATGAATGGTCCCAATCCAGCCAGCCGCGCATTTGCGTCGTCGGCGACGGCGCCGCAATTGGTGGAGCTGTTGCAGCCGAACATGCCGGCCATCTGGCTTCGCTCGGGGCGCTTGCAAGCCTTGGAAAGATTGACGCCACAACACGGGACGACCGGGCGCGTTCGCATTTCCGAGCGTTGCGTGCCGAAAGGCGGCTTCGGCCATTCCTTGAAACGCTCTTTGCTCCACCGAAGCGTTTTCGGGTGCCGGTCTGCGATGATGTCGTGATTTGCCGCTGCGAGGAGATTGATGCCGGAACGATCCGCGAAGTCGTCGGACAGGGATGCTCATCCCCCGACCAGGTAAAGAGCTACAGCCGCTGCGGCATGGGACCCTGCCAGGGACGCCTGTGCGGTCATACGGTCTCGGAACTGATCGCCGAGACCGTGGACAAACCCGTGAACGAAGTTGGATATTTCCGCCTGCGCCCGCCGATCAAACCTCTGCGTTTAAGCGAGTTGGCAAAGCTCGCCGATCAAACGGAGGGCACATAACCGGCCATGCGACCGTCCGGGCAATCAAGCAAAACTGCAGATGCGATCGTTATCGGCGGCGGCCTGCATGGTCTGTCGAGCGCTTTGCACCTGTCCATGCGGGGCGTCAAGGTTGTCGTTCTGGAGAAGGATTACGCCGGCCGTCATGCTTCGGGGGTCAACGCGGGCGGAGTCCGGCGCCTTGGCCGCGCCCTGGCTGAAGTTCCGTTATCGGTCGCCTCGGCCGAGCTTTGGCAAAACATTGAGGAGCTCGTTGGCGACGATTGCGGCTTCGAGGCGACATGCCAAATCAAGGTAGCGGAAAACGAAGCGGAGATGCAGACCCTCCAGAAACGTTCCGAAGAGTTGCAGAGGCTGGGGTTTCATCACGAAGAAATCATCGACCGAAAAACGCTAAGGGAGCTGCTGCCAGCCGTAAACCCCGACTGCGTTGGCGGCATGGTCGTGCACGGCGACGGTCACGCCAATCCCTACAGAACGGTCGAAGCGTTTCGAAGGCGCTCCATTGCGCTTGGAGCAATGGTATACGAGCGCTGTCCGGTGAAGGCCATTGACCGAAATGCTGCGGTCTGGACGGTAACAACCGAAGGTGGAGCCCGTCATGAGGCGCCGGTTCTGATCAATGCCGCCGGGGCATGGGCCGGGCGGTTTGCCGAGCAGATGGGCGATCGGGTAAGCCTCAGACCCGCTGCGCTGATGCTGATGATAACGGCACGAATGCCTGCCTTTGTCGATCCGGTGGTCGGCGCAACCGGCCGTACCCTGTCATTCAAGCAATTCAACAACGGCACGGTCATGATCGGCGGTGGGTTTGAGGGCCAGGTGGACCTGGAGACCAATTCCACAAGCCTGGATTTCAACGGTCTTGCCAAGAGTGCCCGTTCGGCGACGGCCATCTTCCCGATCATGGAAAAGGCCAGAATTGTTCGGCAATGGGCGGGAATCGAAGGCATGATGGCGGACGGCATTCCGGTTCTCGGGACCAGCCGGACGCAGGGGCTCGTCCACAGTTTCGGCTATTCGGCGCATGGTTTCCAGCTTGCTCCGGTCTGCGGGAAGATTGTCAGCGACCTTGTCATGACCGGATCCACGGATCTTCCGATCAGCGCCTTTCGCCCCGACCGTTTCAACGCGTGAAAAGCGGCAGTATGTCAGACAATGTGCTCGCAAGAGTCATGGGGGAGCGCCCAATCCCGCATGGATGGGAAACGGGCAAGGATATCGGAGGTGTTTGCGACAAAGCTCTTAAGCTATTGATTTTTTATGTTTTTAGATACGTCAAGGAAACTATTGTCTTGTTGATGCGGCAGACCAGGCACAACGAGACGGGCGATGCGGGCCATGGTCGCAGCCCTAGTAATAAAAAGGGATTGAGTAAACTGTCACCGTAATTCCCAGCAGATCCTGATAAAGGGCATAATCACCCTCCTCGAAGAAGGTCTTTTCACGCCGGTTACCCCGCTGGGTCACGTGATGCGGCAGACCAGGCACAACGAGACGGGCGATGCGAGCCATGGCCGCAGCCTTAGCAATAAAAAGGGATTGAGTAAACTGTCACCGTAATTCGGTAATTCCACCGTAATTCTAAACTGTCACCGTAATTCGTAATTCAATTTCTTTTCAGAATTTCCTCTGTCATCTCCATATAATTTTTTGTGTAGTCGCCATTATCGATTCTCTTTACGTTGGATAAAGCAGATGTCCCATCATCCGCTACCGACTTTGTATCTGCTCCCGCTTGTAGCAGAAGCCTGACCATTTCAAGGTCAGGATGAGCAACCAACATCAACGCCGATTGCCCTTTGTCATCCCTCATGTTGGGGTCCGCACCACGCTCCAGTAGGAGTTTTGCAATAGTTAAGTCGTTTGTCCTGGCAGCTTCCATCAAAGGAGTGCTGCCACCAAAAGTTCTTGCTGGCTTGTTCACATCTGCCCCATTTTGTATAAGCATTTTTGCAACGTTCGTATTAAGTCCAACTCTCGAACATAGTTCAGGCGCTGGCACTAGCGCCCAAGTCAACGGCGTGAAGCCAGCTGCCGGTCCGCTTTCAAATACTTGATCTACATTAATTCCTTTGTTCAAATATGTTTGTAGAATCCGCGTATTTTTGTTGCAGATTGCGGATTGTAGATTGCTTTCTTTCGAGCAACCGTTTCCAAACAGTGTCAATATTAATATTGAAAATAAAAATATCACCGCTCTATTTCTTGACATCAATGACCTGTATACCTTCTGAAAGCCGTCATTACGGTGACAGTTTACATATTCGCCTTTTGCGTCGATTTTCTGCCCCTCTTGCGCGGCGCAAGGACGCGCCCGGTCTGCCGCTCCAATGCCTTGAGCCAGATCGCTGATCGGCCGGCCGACCGGGCCTGGCTCTTTTGCCGCGGCGTATGAAAATGTGTAAACGTGTGAGAGGATAGCGTAGCGAGGGTGTTCGTGAAAAACAAACACGCTTGCAAATCATTGATTTTCCTTAAGGGATGGTGCCCAGAGGTGGAATCGAACCACCGACACACGGATTTTCAGTCCGTTGCTCTACCAACTGAGCTATCTGGGCAAACCGGCCCGGAGGATGCTGCGGCGTCCGGCGAACCGGAGCAAACGGCGGCGGTCGGGGTGTTGGCGTCCCCGGTCGGGCGAGCGGCTTTATAGCATGTCGGAAGCCGGTGTCCAGAGCAATTATGGGGCCGCGAAACCGGTTTTTCGGGAGCCACCCGACGGCCTCAGTCGCCGTCCTCGGAGGGGCGCTGGTTCTCCTCGTCCTCGCTCACCGGAATGGCGTAGCCGCCAGTCAGCCAGCGGTTGAGATCGATGTTCTTGCAGCGCTCGGAGCAGAACGGATAGGTGGCGCGGGCCGACGGCCGGCCGCATTCGGGACAGGGCCGCGCCTTGCGTAGGGGTTCGATATTGCTGTTTGCCTGCGGTTCCTTGTCGCTCATCGCCCGTTGCTCTCGTCTAACGATCGGCCTCCAGCCAGCGCGCATGCACATCATAGCCCTCGCCGACCAGCAGGTTGACCGTCTCCATCAGCGGCAGTCCGACGACGTTGGAATAGGAGCCGACGAGGCGCGCCACGAAGGCGCCGGCCAGTCCCTGGATCGCGTAGCCGCCGGCCTTGCCGCGCCATTGGCCGGAGGCGATATAGGCCTCGATCTCGTGGCGCGACAGGCGCTTGAAGCGCACTTTCGTCTCGACGACCTTGTGGCGCAGCCGGTCGTTCGGGGTGACGACGCAGATCCCGGTGTAGACGCGGTGGGTGCGGCCCGACAGGAGGAACAGCGCGGCGGACGCCTCATTGGCGATCTCCGTCTTGTCGAGCACGCGGCGGCCGAGCGCCACCACCGTGTCGGCCGCCACGATATAGCGGTTGGCCCAGTTCGGGTCGCCCTTGACGGCCTGCATTGCGGCCTCCGCCTTGTCGCGTGACAGGCGGCGGGCGAGTGTGCGGGGATGTTCGGATTTGCCGGGCGATTCGTCGATCTCGGTCGCCATCAGATGGTCCGGTTCCAGGCCCGCCTGCTTGAGCAGTTCGACCCGGCGCGGCGACCCGGATGCCAGGATGAGTTTCGGCGGAAGGACCATGTGGACGGCGGGCGGCGGACGGTTCTACTTGAACCGGTAGGTGATCCTGCCCTTGGTCAGATCATAGGGCGTCATCTCGACCAGAACCTTGTCGCCGGCAAGCACGCGAATGCGGTTCTTGCGCATGCGCCCGGCGGTGTGCGCAATGATCTCATGCTCGTTTTCCAGCTTGACCCGGAATGTCGCGTTGGGCAGCAATTCCGTCACCACGCCTGGAAACTCGAGTACTTCTTCTTTAGCCATATAGTCAAATTCATCCTGTTGCGATGGAGGGCGCAGGCCTGCGCCTTCGGCTGCGCCGGAACCTACACAATCGCTTCGGCTTTGTGAACTGGTTCCGGCGATTGCTTTGCGGCTTCCGGAATACTGTCACGGTTTGCCAGCATAGCGGCGTGCCCCAAAGCGCCTCGTCAGCATGGTCTCGATGTGGTCGCGCACGCCGCGATAGGCGTCGAGGATGCGGTCGCGGGTGCCGGTGGCGCCGGCCGGGTCGGGCGTCGGCCAGTAGACGACATCGACGGCGCTGGCGCGGGTCATCTCCAGCGCCCGGTGATGGGCCTCCGGCGCCAGCGTGATGATCAGGTCGAAATAGTCGTCCTCGAGGTCGTCGAGCGTCTGCGGCTGGCGGCGGCCGAGATCGAGCCCCATTTCGGCGAGCACCGCATCGACGAACGGATCGCGCTCGCCCTGCCGCACGCCGGCCGAGGCGATATAGGTGCCGGACGGCAGGTGGCGGCGAGCCAGCAGTTCGGCCATCGGCGAGCGGATGGCGTTCATGCCGCAGACGAACAGGATCGACGACGGCACATCGGCGATTTCGCCCGGAACCGCCAAGGTCAGCCGCGCCAGTGCAGCACGCAGACCAGCGTGAACAGCCGGCGTGCGGTGTCGAAATCGATACTGATCTTGCCGCCCAGCCGGTCCATCAGGGTCTGCGAACCTTCGTTGTGGATGCCACGGCGGCCCATGTCGATCGCCTCGATCTGGCTCGGCGTCGCGCTGCGGATCGCCTCGTAATAGCTCTCGCAGATCATGAAATAGTCCTTCACGATGCGGCGGAACGGGGTCAGCGACAGAATGTGGGTCGCCACCGGGCTCTCGTCTTCGAGGGTCACGGTGAACACAAGCTTGGCATCGACCAGCGACAGGCGCAGCTTGTACGGCCCGCCGGCATGCCCGACGGGCTCGAAGGTGTTTTCCTCAATCAGGTCGAAAATGGCGACGGCGCGTTCATGCTCGACATCCGGCGTCGAGCGCCCGATGGACTCATCGAGCGTCACGTCCGAAAGCCTGAAGATGCCGTTGTCGGCCATGGGTGGGGCCTGTCCTGCCCGCCGCGTCGCGCGGCCGATGGGTCTATCGATTCATTCGAATTGCAACAGAGCGGGCGTGGGCGTCAAGGCCTTCGGCTTCAGCCAATGCGATTGCCGCCGGTCCAAGAGCGGCCAGCTGCTCGGGGCCGAGCCGCAGCACCGAGGTGCGCTTGACATAGTCGAGCACCGACAGGCCGGAGGAAAACCGCGCCGAACGGGCGGTCGGCAGCACATGGTTGGAGCCGCCGACATAGTCGCCGATCACCTCCGGCGTGTGGCGGCCGATGAAGATGGCGCCGGCGTTGCGGATCCCCGGCATTAGCGCGTCCGGATTGTTCACCGCGAGCTCCAGATGCTCCGGCGCCAGGCGGTTGACCAGCGGCAGCGCGGCGTCGAAATCCGCGACCTCGATGATGGCGCCGTAGTCGCGCCAGCTGGCGCCGGCCGTGTCGCCGCGCGGCAGCGCCTTCAACTGGCTTGCCACCGCCCGTTCGACCGCATCGGCCAGTCCGGCGTCGTCGGTGATCAGGATCGACTGGGCCGATGTGTCGTGCTCGGCCTGGGCCAGCAGATCGGCGGCGATCCAGGCCGGATCGTTGTTGGCATCGGCAAGCACCAGCACCTCCGACGGGCCGGCGATCATGTCGATGCCGACGGTGCCGAAGACCTGCTTCTTGGCCGCCGCCACATAGGCGTTGCCGGGGCCGACGATCTTGGCGACCGGCGCGATGGTTTCGGTGCCGTAGGCGAGCGCGGCGATCGCCTGGGCGCCGCCGATGCGGTAGATCTCGGATACACCGGCGAGCCGGGCTGCCGCCAGCACCAGCGGATTGAGCTCGCCGTCGGGACACGGCACGGCCATCACGATGCGGTCGACACCGGCCACCTGCGCCGGCACGGCGTTCATCAGCACCGAGCTCGGATAGCTGGCCAAACCGCCCGGCACATAGAGGCCGACCGCCTCGACCGCCGTCCAGCGGGAGCCAAGCCCGACGCCGAGTTCGTCCTCGTAATAGTCGTCCTGGGGCCGCTGCCTTTCGTGATGCTTCTTGATGCGCGCGTGGGCGAGCTCCAGCGCCTGCATCGTCCGGTCGTCGACCCCGGCCACCGCGGCATCGATCTGCTCGGCGGTAATCGCCAGGCCGTCCGGTCGCAGGTCGAGCCGGTCGAATTTCAGCGTATAGTCGATCAGCGCCGCATCGCCGCGCTGCCGCACGTCGTCGACGATCGCCGCGGCCACGGCGTTGACGTCCTCCGACACCTCGCGCTTCATCGCCAGAAGCTCGGCAAAATCGGCCTCGAACGTTGCGTTCGACCGGTTGAGGCGTCGGACCACGGACAGTCTCCTCGAGGATAATGAAAAAAGGCTATGCGTCGGACATCGGATGGGCCGGCTTGAACTGGGTCTCCCAGGCCGCGCCGAGATCGCTCAACTGCGCTTCGATGCACTCGACCGATAGCTCGACCGCCGCGTCGCCGGAAAAGATCAGCTCGATGGTGCCGCCGGGGGTTTCCGGACCGGGCACGAAGTTGACCGCCAGCAGGGACAGCACCTGGTCGCCGTCGCGACGGTTGAAACCGCGTGAACGGACCCCGTCGACCTGATTGAAATGCAGGACCGCACGGCGGCGTTCGAAGCTGCGGCGCCGTTTGCCGCCGGATTCTTCCCAGACGAAGCGGTTGCCGGCCAACAGGAAGCGCCGCTCGCCGGCGCGGTAATCGAGATCGGCCGCCTTGAAAACCGCGTCCTGCATATAGGCCGACAGGATGGACAGGTCCTCCTTGTCGAGGGCCATGAGTTTAAGGATCTTCATCGGATGCGCTTGTGCTGTTGCGTGGACTAGCTAGCTAGATAGTCATTAGCCGTGGCGGGTGCAACGGCTGCGGCCTGCAAGCGCCGTGGGCTGCAGCGCCAAAGTAGGGTTGATCACGGACCGTCGGCGCCGGCGTTAACCGCTGATGCGTTCGACCTCGGCGCCGCAGCGGGTGAGCTTCTGCTCGAGCCGCTCGAAGCCGCGGTCGAGGTGGTAGACCCGGTTGACCACGGTCTCGCCCTCGGCGGCAAGGCCGGCGATGACCAGCGAGACGGAAGCGCGCAGGTCGGTCGCCATGACCTGTGCGCCCTTCAGCCGGTCGACGCCACGCACGGTCGCGGTCTGGCCGGAAAGGCCGATATCGGCGCCGAGCCGGGCCAGTTCCTGCACGTGCATGAAGCGGTTTTCGAAGATCGTCTCGGTGATCTTGGAGGTGCCGCGCGCGTGCGTCATCAGCGCCATGAACTGCGCCTGCAGATCGGTCGGAAAGCCGGGGAACGGATCGGTGGTCACGTCGACCGGCTGCAGCCCGTGGCCGTTGCGGCGCACCCTGAGACCGGCATTGGTGGCCTGCACTTCGGCGCCGGCGGAGCGCAGCGTGTCGAGCGCCGTTTCCAGCAGGCTGGCGCTGGTGTCCTCCAGGGTGACGTCGCCGCCGGCCATGGCGACGGCCATTGCATAGGTGCCGGTCTCGATGCGGTCCGGCAGCACCCGGTGGCGGGCGCCGGACAGCGCATCGACGCCTTCGACGATGATGGTCGACGTGCCGGCGCCGGAGATACGGGCGCCCATGGCGTTCAGGCAGGCGGCGAGGTTGGCGACCTCCGGTTCGCGCGCCGCGTTGTGGATCTCCACCGTGCCGCGGGCGAGCGTCGCCGCCATCATCAGCACATGGGTGGCGCCGACCGACACTTTGGGGAACTCGTAGCGGCCGGCCTGGATGCCTTTCGGCGCACGCGCCTTGACGTAGCCGCCGTCGATGTCGATGTCGACGCCGAGCGCCTGCAGCCCCTCGATGAACAGGTCGACCGGCCGTGTCCCGATGGCGCAGCCGCCGGGCAGCGATACGGTCGCCTCGCCCATGCGGGCGACCAGTGGGCCGATGACCCAGAAGCTGGCCCGCATCTTGGAGACCAGTTCGTACGGCGCGGTGGTGTCGACGATGTGCCGGGCCGAGAAGTGGATGGTGCGCGAATAGCCCTCGCCTTCGCGCTCGCGGCGGCCGTTGACCGCGTGGTCGACACCGTGATTGCCGAGAATCTGGATGAGCCGTTCGACATCGGCGAGGCGCGGCACATTTTCAAGCGTCAGCGTGTCGTCGGTGAGCAGCGAGGCGATCATCAGCGGCAGGGCGGCGTTCTTGGCGCCGGAAATGGGAATGGTTCCGTTCAGCTCTCTGCCGCCGACGATGCGAATGCGATCCATGCTGTTCCCGGACTTGACGCCCGCCCTCTCTTCTTTTTGTGCCCGCCGGAATGTTTCGGCGATTATTTGCCGCGTTCGGCACCATCCCGATCGGCGGCCGGCAGGCCGCCCGCCTCGTCCATGGCGCCGCGGCGGCGTGCCCGCACCTGTTGCTTGCGCCGCTGCAGGTTGGCCCGCAATTCAGCGGCCAGCCGGGCCTTGCGCGCCTCGGCCGGGTTTGCGGCCTTGTCGCTGTCACCGCCGTGTCCCATGCAGCCGACATACCGCATTCACAAACCTGAGGCAAAGGGCAATTGCGTGGCGCAAATCGGGCAGGTCACCGGTCAGGATGCGCTGTCATGCTTAACGCAGGGTAAAGAACCGCCTGGCAAAAAGCCGCCTGGGCTCGGTTTCCGGCTTGCGCCGACCGCCGGTCTATGGCAAGAGGCTCGGCGTTCCTGCAAAGGACCCGCGCACCGCGCCGGGCTGCCGTAGCTCAGGGGTAGAGCACTCCCTTGGTAAGGGAGAGGTCGAGAGTTCAAATCTCTCCGGCAGCACCAGTAACACCCCGCAAAACATGCGAATCACGCCCTATGGGCACTATAGCCCTTGGCAACCGGCGCCAGAGCCGGTGTCAGTTCATACTACAGGGCTATCGCTGCTAACGCCGGCTGAACCGCTTTCCGGAGATCCGTCGCGCCAATGGCGCGGCAGCCGGCAGCATGTCAGCAAAGCGCCCGATACGCCGCCAGCGGACAGCCCTATCCACACGCCGGTTACGCCCAGGTCGACATGTTGCGTGAGCAGCAGGACGGCCGGCACGGTGATCAGCCAGTTTCCGGTCAAGAACAAAAGCATGGCGGCGCGCGTGTCGCGTTGGGCACGCAGCACACCGTCAGCGGCGGCGCTTACCGGGCCAAAACACTCCATCAATGCCAGTATTGCCACCAGCGGCACGGCCAGAGCTACCGCATGGCGGAGATCAGCCGACAGCCAGTTGGCCGATACCGACAGACCGGCCGCAGCGGCCGAAAGCACGACGCACACGCTGAGCCCGGTGGCCATGGCGATCGTCAACGCCGATGCGATGGCTTTGCGGCGCGACACACCGCAATCCTGCCGGGCGACCCGCACCATGGTTGCCTGATTCAGCCCCACCGACAGCGCATGGGTCATGCCGGCGATACGGATGACCATGGCGTGGGCGGCGGCTTCGGCGGCCGAGAAGGTGCCGACATAGATCGATCCGCCGAGAAACAGACCGACAACCGCTACAGTCATGACGCCGATGGGAAGACCCACCCGAAGGATTTCGACAATGGCAGGGCCATCGACCATGGATTTGAGCCTGCCGTCATCCGCCCGTTTCGCCAAAAACGCCAGCCCTGTGGCAACCAAGGTCCAGACGATCAGCGAGGACAGGGCCAGCCCGGTCGCACCGAAACCGCTCCACCCGGCCGTTCCATGCATGAACAGCCAGTTCAGCAACGCATTGAGGGGCAGTGCCGCCAGCGCGATCAGCAACACCGGTCCCGGACGTTGCCGTGCGGTGAGCCGGACCCGGTAGAACACGGCAACCGCGTTAGGAAGGAAGACAAGCGCCATGACGGCCGCATAGCCGCGACCGGCGTCGACCAGGTCCGGGACGATGCCGACCCCCTGCAGGACGTCAGGTGTCTTCGAAAAAAGCAACGCTGCCAAACACGCGCCGGTTAATGTGACCGCCAAGCCGGCGCCGCGCAGTCTGACGAGACGATCGGTGTCGGCCTGTTTTACGGCCTTGGCATAAAGGGGCGCGACACCGCCGATGGTCCCCATCAGAAAAAACAGCAGCAATGTGTAGATGTCGCTGACGATGGCGACGCCGGCCAGCGTGTCCGCGCCCAGGGTGGCTGACATATAGGTGTCGGTGACCACAATGCCCATGTTGACCACGGACACAAGCGCGAGCGGTGCAGCCTGCCTCATGATGTGACCGGCCTCGGTGCCGTCGAAGGGCCAGCGCGCGCGCACGGCCTCGACTCGACCGGGCAACGACGATTGAACCGGCGCTGCATGCTTCGTGTGTCGCTTCATCCCTTGGTGGCACCCGCGGTGAGCCCCTGAATGAAGTAGCGACCGAGCAGGACAAAACACAGCAGCAGCGGCAACGTGATCAGGGTCGATCCGGCCATCAGCTCGCCCCATTGGATGTCGTAGCTTCCCACCATGGTCTGAAGCCCGACCGGCAGGGTTTTCAGGCGATCGCTGGTGATCATGATCAGGCCGAAAGTGTAGTCGGTCCAGGACAGCAGGAACGCGAAAATCGCCACCGTGACGACGCCGGGCAACGCCAGCGGCAATACGGCCCTGACGAACGCGCCAAGCCTGGAATACCCATCCACCATGGCGGCCTCCTCAACGTCGTGCGGTATCTGTTTGAAGAATCCCCAAAGCAGCCAGACGCCGAGCGGCAGGGCCAGCGTGCAATGGGACAGAATCAGCGACAGCCGCGTATCGGCAATGCCGAGGTCCACAAACAGCGCGTAGAGCGGCACGGCGAGGAGCAAGGGCGGGAACATGTAGGCCAGAAGCATCGATCCGATGATGATGATTTTGCCGCGGAAAAACAGGCGGCTCAGGGCATAGGCAATCAGCACCGACAGAACCAGCGTGATGCTGACCGTTCCCATTGCAACGATGGCCGAATTCATGAACCAGGTCGGATAATCGGTGTGCGCAAGAAGGATTTCATAGCTTTCAAAGGATATCGCGCCCGGAAACAGACCGGTTTCGCGGTACAGATCCGCGTGGCTGCGCAAGCTCGAAACCGCCATCCAGTAGACGGGGAATATCGAGTATACGACCAGTGCTAGCGTTGCCCCGAGCAGAAGCGTCTGGGTCAGGAGGTTTCGCGGTCTCACTGCTCAGCGCCTCTCGTCCAGGGGGAAAAGCCAGAAATAGATGAGTATCACCAACGACAGAACGATGAAGGACACGACCGACACGGCGGCTCCGAGTCCGACATCAAACTGCTCAAAGGCGGTGCGGTACGCCAGGATGGGAAGATGTTCGGTCGCCCTGATCGGTCCGCCTTCGGTCAGCAGCCAGATGACGTCGAACTTGTTGAACATCCATATGGCACGCAGAAGCAGGACGACCGTGATGACCGGTCTCAGTTGAGGAAGCGTAACCCTGAAGAAAATTCTCAACGGACCCGCTCCATCGACCTTCGCCGCTTCGTAGTACTCGGTCGGGACCGATTGCAGGCCCGACAGAACCGCCAGTGTCACGAACGGGGTCCAGATCCAGACGCTGACCGCAATGACGGCGAGCATCGCCATCAGCGGGTCCTCCCCCCAGGGAACGTAGTCGATCCCAAAGGGGTGCAAGGCTCCGGTCAACACGCCGGACGTCGCATCGAACATCCACTTGAATGTCACGGCGACGGCGACCGTCGGCAAGAGGTACGGCATGATGGCAACGCCGCGCACCAGCCGCTTGAGCGGCAGGTTGGCATTGAGCAGCAAGGCGAAACCGATCCCAAGACCAAGCTGAAGCAGTATGGTCGTGACGCTGTAAACCAGCCCGCGCCCAAGGGCGTTCCAAAACCCGCTGCTCGCCAGCAGCGTCCTGTAATTGTCCAGCCCCACATAGACCGGTTCCGACACGAAGGAGTTTGTCTGCTGCAGGCTGAGCGTCAGCGCGTAGGATGCCGGGTAAAGCACCAGCACCGCCGTCACGGCCGTGCTGAAGGCAAGGATCCCGACAAGAGTGCGTGTGTCGTTCATGGCGTATCCGTCGCGCAAACCTCGGCCCTGGCAAGGCCGGTCAATATGGCGGCTAGCCGGCAATGACCTGCCGCATCCTGTCGGCGGCCGTCTTCACACAGTCTTGCGCCGGCATGCCCCGAACGATGCGATCCTGCAGCATCTGCGGCAGAACGTAGGACCGGAACACCTTGGCAGACCGGATGTCGGGGCCCGGGCCCTCGGTATCGATCGAACGGATGACAATCGACGGATCGCTCACCACTCTTTTCTGCATCTCGACGATCGGTGCAAAGGTCTCGAGCGCGGGATGGGCCAGCCAGCGCGGATCTTCGTAGATATCAAGACGCGTCGGCTGATAGTGAACCGGAGAGGTGTGCAGAAAATTGATCAGGTGTTCGTCGGAGAACCACGACAGAAACCTGAAAGCCTCTTCGCTCATCGCCGTGTCCAGCACCACCCAGCCGTCATAGCCGTGATTGACGGCGAAGGACTGACCGTCCTTTGACGGAAACAGAAAGGTGCCCACATTGGCGGCCTGTTCCGGCGTGCGTTTCGACATCTGATCGATGAGGCGGCCCGTGCCAGGGGTATGGGAGACTTTGCCGGCCTGGAAATCGCCGACCAGGTTGCCCCAGCCCGCCTGCAGCGGTGCCGGAGGCATCACAGGCGTCAGGTCGGCCATGAAATCGAGATACTGCGAAGCCCGGGCGGCGATTTCGGGCGAGTCCAGGACAACCGACCAGTCGTCCCCGAACAGCTTGACTCCGTTCGCCCACATATAGCCGAAGCTCGCGTAGTTGGTCGCGCCGTTGCTGCCGATCGGATGAACGATGCCGTGCGGCAGCTGGTTCTCGCCAGCGCCCGTGAGCCGTTCGAGATTGGCGCGCAACGCTTCCCAGGTCGAGGGCTCGCGCAGTCCGTGCGCGGCGTAGAGGTCCTTGCGGTAGTTGATCCAGCAGAAGTTGTAGTCATAGGGTAACCAGTAATTGTTGCCGTCGAGCGGAAACAGGATTTGCGGGCCCCAGTCATACTTGCCGATAAGATCGTTGAGGGGAAAGATACGGCCTTCATTGGCGAGCAAATGCACGTCGCCGACAAAGAAAAGCGTGGCGATGTCATAGGGCTTTCCGGCGTGAATGGAGGCCTGGATTTTCTCCCACGCCTTGCCCGCGGGAACGGAATCGATTTCAACGACCGTTCCGGTTTGGTGTTCGTATTCGGCTGCCGCAACCCGCATCGCCCGAACGCTCTCGGCACTCGGCTCACCGTTGAGGAACCGGATGACCCGTGGTTTCGCGTTCACAAACGGCGTCGAGAGGCCATACATTCCGGCGGCAGCGGTGCCGGTCAGAAATGCCCGTCGGTTGATGCCCATATTTGTCGTACGGGGTTTTCTGTTCGTCATTATCTTTCTGCTCCAAGGGTTATTCAGATCGCTCTGACGGTTTCGAAACGGTCGGCGTTTGGGCCCTCGAATGTCTGCGGCGTGGCGGCCGCCGATCTTTCGGACTGGACGGGCAGCCGAACACCGTTTTCGGCACCGAACAGGTGAAGACGTTGGCTCTCGACCGCCATGCGTAGGGTTGATCCGGGAACGATGTCGTCGCGCCGTTCGCTCAGCGACGTCAGCGGGGTCGCGCCTGCGATGAGGCGAAGGAGTGTTTGCGCGCCGGTGCTTTCCACCGCTGTTACCGTCGCTTCGAACGCACGCTCGCCGGGCATCGCCGGGCGCAGGTGTTCGGGTCGCAGTCCCAGCAGATAAGAATCCGTGGTCGAGGTGCCCAACAGACGTTTTCTGGTCTGGAAGAAGAATCCGATTGCCGGCGAAACGGGCAAGGAGAAGCCATGGCAGCGGAAAACAGCATCGCCTCCACTGATTTCGAACGTGGCTTCAATGATGTTCATCGCAGGGGAGCCGAGAAAGCCGGCGACAAAGATGTTCCCGGGCCGATCGTATAGTTCGAGCGGCGATCCGACCTGCTGCACCACTCCGTCCTTCATGACCGCGATGCGATGACCGAGTGTCATAGCCTCCATCTGGTCGTGCGTGACAAGGATCATCGAGGTTTGCGAGGCATCATGAATGACCGCGATCTCCTGGCGCATCTGTCCGCGCAGGGAGGCGTCCAGGTTGCTCAAGGGTTCGTCGAGCAGAAAGCTCTTTGGCTGGCGCACGAGGGCGCGCCCGATGGCGACCCTTTGACGTTGTCCGCCCGAGAGTTGTTTCGGTTTGCGTTCCAGATACGGTGTCAGGCCCAGAAGATCGGCCGCATCATTGACGCGACGTCGTGTTTCGGGTGCGGACGTGCGACGGGCTTTCAACCCGAATGCCAGGTTCTCCCGGACATTCAGGTGTGCGTAAAGAGCGTAATTCTGAAACACCATGGCAACGTCCCGAGCCTTGGGGGAAAGCCAGGTCACGTCCTTGCCGTCGATTAGAATTGAACCTCTCGTCACAGGTTCGAGCCCGGCGGCGAGGCGCAGCATGGTCGACTTGCCGCAGCCGGATGGACCGACGATCACCAGAAGTTCCTTCTCGCCAACCTCCAGGTCGACGGCGTCGACAACCGTCTGACCTCTGGCGAAAGCCTTCGAAACCGATCTGTATTCAACTGAAGACATGGGCCGACTTCATATTTCGTTCCGGTACAGGCCCCGGCTCTCGACCAGGTCCTGAAGTTCCGGGTAATGGGTTGAAAGATCGATCCGCGCGGGACCGAACCCGTCGGAAAGCCACCTGGCGAAGCGGTAGGCCCAACCGTCTTCCTTGGCGAAGATCCCAAGTGTCGGAACAACCGACCACAGCACGACCTGGCGCCCTTCCGTGGTAAGGTCGGCGAAGGGTGTCTGGTAGAGCCCGTCGAGAAAGATGGCCTTGGTCATCCCCATGCCGGTCGCGTCGGCAAGCCAGCGAATACGGGCTTCTCTTGCCAGCGCTTGCGCGAAATGGTCCTTCGGCCGCGGCACGCCAAGCGCATTGATCGAGCCCGTTACCAGTTCTCGCTGTGCATTGCGCGACAATCCGGCAAGATCAGATCGTGTGATCGTTTCGCCAACGACGTAGAGTTGGCGAGCCAGGTGCTTGGGCCACATGTTGCGCGTGTCGGGCCGATCGCCCGCGCCCCAGTTAAAACGCACCGGCGTTATCGGAATGTCGTGGGCGAGGGCCGCGTCAAGAAAGGTGCCGCCCATCTGACGCATGGGTTCGCCCTCGATCCGCTCCGTCTCCCCCGCAACGCATAGGCAAGTAAACGTGTTGCCGTTGCTGGCCATGCCCCTGGCAATGTCCTGCGAGAGCTCATGCACCGCCCGCGGATTTCTGCGGTTGACCATGCGCGATTTGACTGTGGACGCGACGGTCCTGGCCTCACCCTCAGGACTGGTGTTTATCCATCGTGATACCTGGGCGGCATCGAGGTCATAGTGTCCTTCCCATGTGAGGATCTCGGCGCGCTGATGCATGAGACCTGCGACGACGACCGCAAAATAGACGACGTCGCTTGCCATTTGATGGTTTGATACGAACAGACGCGGACCTGCGGTCAGCGGCGAGCGAAGCTCCAGTGCCTCACAGAAATCACGAACCATGACGCGCACTATGTCGCGACGCACGTCGTCGGTGGGCGAAACCCAGCGAACGATGTCCTCAAAGCAGTCAGCCGCGTAGCGGCCGGGGAGGACCGGTCGACCGGATTCCAACGGCGAATTTCCATTGGTAGACCGGCCAGCCGCCAACAGTTCTGTAGACTCTTTCAACTGATAACTCTCACTTCTGCAAGCGCCGACCGCCCGCGCTCTGCGCGTCGGGCCGGGTCGCGCTGTTGCTGGACATCATCCGAAAGGCTCTGAGGCGCATCGAACACCCAATAAGCGTCGGGATTTTAGAGCAACGGGCTGCGGCTCAGTCACAACAAAGCTGCGCCCATACCTCAAAACAGTTCAGAACACGGCATGCAGCTTCACAAACGAACATTCCCTCCGCCATTGAGATGGAATCGTGCAACCGCGTGACGTGGTTCGTCGCTAATGGCGCCGGCTCATTGGAGGGAACGTTGTCACCAACGTTGTGCTGCGTGTTGTATTTGCATCGACACAAGCAAATGCACGCAAAAGAACGACCGATCCCGCCCCCGGTTGGGGAGAGGTCGAGCGTTCAATTCTCGCAAGGAAGGCGTGTCGTTCTATCGGTTTTCGGAACGACCTATAGCCATAGTTCAACGCTAAGAATCGAGGGCTTCCTTGATTGCCGCGTCGAGTTCTGCCTGCAAACGGTCCTGATCGCGATCGTGCGCCCGGTACCCTTTTTTGAGGGTTCTTTTCACTTCGGCGATCAGTCGTTGGCAGGTCGGTTTCGGCGGAAGATCCCTTAGCTGGCTCTCCAGCTCCTGAGCATGATGCTTGGTGATGGCCCTTGTTGCGCGCGCAATGTCTTTCAACAGAGGCTCGAACTCCCTGAACACAGCCCGGGTGTCCGCATCCATCCGACGCGCCTCGGTGAAGCGCGGCAACACAACTTCGACATCGTATCTGACAATGGCCCTGGATATCCGGCACTCATTTTGCGACTGCTCGAACCGGACATACGGTTTGATCGTCAACGAGATGTCACCGATCTCCGAGGAGCTCTTTCTCGTTAGCTCCGTCAGCACCTGCTCGGCGGTTGCACCGGGAACGTCCTAATAAACCGTCGTAAGGGGAACCGTCGTGCAGCCGGCAAGAGCGGCCGCCGAAACGACCAGAAAAAGGATGGCTTTGTTTGGCGCGAAAGCCTCGAACACGCGATAAAGACCTGCTGGAGACATGATCTCTCATCCATTCCGATATCGCCCGTCGGACCCTGCGCTTCACCTTCCAGTTGTTCAATCCATAGTCAATGGAAGCGTCCGTTTATTACCGAGATTTAATGGGAGCCGACCTCCGTCACGGGTCGTCCCAAGTGGACAAACGGATGCACGCCGCCAGGATGCACGGTCTAATCAAGGACTGTGCGTCACAACGAAGCCGGCCGGCGTCAGCCGCTCTTGGGGCTCAATTCGGCCGCTGTTCGACCTGGCCGCCTGCAAACGATCTGCCCCACTTTTCTCCGGTGCCGCTGCGGGCTGCCCGGACGCTCGGCAACCGCCACCACGGCTCCCGCGGGTGCAGGTGGTGTTCGTGGTGACAGCCGAAGTGAAAGCAGCTCAGGAGCGAGGCCAGCCAGCTCCACTCGTTGCTGCGGGCGCAGTGCCGGTCGGCAAAGGGTGTCACGGCCGGTCGGTGTGGAAGGTAGGTCCCGAAATAAAACAGTTGCACGGATGACAGCACCGCCGGCAGCGCCCAGAACGCCATCAGGTTCGCGGTGCTGACGCCCAGCACCAGCAAATAGACGGCGGCGACGACAGCCAGAAACGCGGCCTGCTTGATGCCGAAATATTCGCGGAAGAAACGCAGATACCAGTTGAGGAAGCCGTGCGGCGGAGACGGGTCGAAGTCCGGGTCGCCCTCGGTGCCGGAATACCTGTGGTGCAGGTGATGTTTTCGATTGAGCCGGTCAAACTCGAAGCCCGCATAAACGGTCAGGCAAAGCCGGCCCATCGACCTGTTCCACGACGGCTTCAGCGGAAACAGCGAGCCGTGCATGCAATCATGGGCGACGATGAAGAGACCGACATAGAGCCAGCAATTGAAAGCGATCAACAGCGGCGCGGTCAGTACCGAATGCATGCCCCACTGGTAGTAAAACACGCCCATCACATGCGAAGCAGTCCAAGCAACAAGTATGCAAAGTGCAAGAACGGTTCCGACGAAAGCCTGTTGTGATCGATCAATCTCTTTCGTGCGGTTCGCCGTCATTGCACGTACTCGCTGAAAACAGCCGCCCGGTTCTTCGTACATTCAGCCTTCCCTTGACCAATATCGGGGTTTCATCACCGTTCTGTTGTATGAAACACTCTATTTTTACACACCTGCGATGGTTGATTGCTTGATCGAAAAAAGGGATACGACCGGCGCTCGTATTTGGATTGCCTCATCACCCTTTTGTGTTTTCGAAACAGTTGGGGCGCCTGGTCGCCGCGCCAAGGTTTATGCATGCGCCTCAAGAAACCTTGACTATCGAGCCCCTGTGCAAACTCTCATTTGGCATTGTTCGTGAAAGGGACGAAGTGTTGCAGCTAGATCGAGCTTATTCCGCTGTTCTATTCGATTTGGATGGAACGCTTTTGGATTCCCGAGCCGTGATTGAGCGTATCATGACAAACTGGGCCGTCGCCAACGAGCTCGACCCCGTCGCTCTACTCGCCGTTTCACATGGTCGAAAAACGGTTGATGTCCTTCGAGACTTTGCGACAGCCGGCACGGATTGCAAAGCCGAGGCTGCCAAAATCGAGGCGGCGGAGGCAGCCGATGTCTGCGGTATCGTGGCAATCCCGGGGGCAGCTGATCTATTGAACCGACTGCCGCCAAGGCGTTGGGCCATCGTGACCTCTGCTGGCCGCGATCTCGCTATCCGCCGGTTAACGGCAGCCAGCCTACCTGTTCCCGAAGTGCTAGTGACGGCTGAGGATATCGTACACGGGAAACCCGATCCTTCAGGTTACATCCTGGCAGCAGAAAAGCTCGGTACGAATGCCGACCAATGTTTGATCTTTGAAGACGCACCCGCGGGTATTCAAGCGGGGCTCAATGCAGGAAGCGACGTGATCGCGATAGGCTTTGCCGGTCCGCATGGTACGAAACCAGTTTGTCCGTTGATTTCAGATTTCCGGGCAATCGAATTCAGATTGACCTGAAAATCGTGGGTCGACGTCCCGCACCGCTGTCGCGTCAGAGGATTTCGACCATGACCATCACGTCTTCGTAGTCGAGATCGCCGCCGCCGGCCTGGTCTTCGAAGCCGACGATATAGCCCTCATCGGTTACACCGGAAAGCGCGTGCTCGACGCCGTCAGCGTTCAGCGCCGCGTCGTAGCTGTGGTAGGCGACCAGTCCGGCGTTGACGCCGTTGATGGCGAAATTGAGGTCGGATCCGTCCGAGAGATTGGCGTTGGCGCCGGCCGAGTTGATGAAGCTGAAGTCCGTCCCCAACTCGAGAGCGCTGATCTGATCGGCGATGTCCTGAAGAATGAAGAAGCCGAGGGAATGGCCGTCCTCGACCTCGCGCGTCAAAATCGGCGCAGCGACGTTCTTGACGTCGGCAAACAGAACCTGGACGTCGACGATATTGCCGTCCCCGTCGATTTCGTAGATCCCAAAACTGTTGTCAAAGCGGGCAAACCCGACATCGAGGATCGAAAAGCCGAATTCGCGCGCACCGTCGCCGTCGAACAGCGATTGATCGAAGATGCCGTTGACGTCGGTCTGTTGCTTGCCGTCCTCAAAGTCCGCGAAGTCGATGACGGGTGGATTGACGAGATCGAATTCCGGTTCCTGCCACCATATCGGCTGCGGCAGGGGTGCCGGCGGCGTTCCGCTGTCCGGCAGCGTATAGGTGTTGGACGGCGTGACGTTGTTGACCCAGTCAGGCATGGTCTCGCCGCTGAGCCAACCGCCATTGGAAAAATACTGGTATACTGACAAACCCCCTTCGTCGTTCAAGCCCCAGATACCCAGCTTTCCGCTGTTCTGTGGATCCGGAGCCGCGCCCTGAAAGGTCCAGGTTTGTGATTGACTGATGTCGGTGGAGGGGGCGACGGTGAATTTGTCGCCGATCTCAAGGACCGTTTTGCTGCTGTCGACAGGCTGAACAACGAACGTGCCGTTCGGTATGTAGCTGACGGCAAGCGCGAAGCGCGGCCACGGATCGTTGAACTCGTAAATATAGCCGGTGATCTGTTCTTTAAATGTAGCGTAAGCCGACATTGAATATTCTCGCCTTAAAATCGGGCTCGGCATTCAAAAAAATAGCGATAGTCGCCGGTGCCGCGCGTTAAAGTAAAATTTTGAATACAATACTATGAAGAGCGCATCCGCGACGGACATCGCTCTCCCGTCATTTTTATCCAACGACATTCAGAATTTCAACTGCTCGCTTTGCGCCGATGGATCACCGCTCTAGCGCCCGACGGCCGAGCGGATTCGCTTCCACAGCTCGTATGCCGAGACCCTGCGGGCCGACTCCGGTTCCAGACCCACGGCCAGCGCGTCGCCGAGCGGTTCGCCGAGGCTGCGCGCCAACTGGCGCGGGGCGCCGGCAGAAATCTCTTCGTCGGTGTATCGCGGCAGCTCATCGGGCAGCAGCACCTGGAGCAGCACCTGGGCCGTCGAATAGATGTCCATGGCCGGGCCTTCGGGACCGAAGCGATCGCGGTCCACCGTTTCCGGTGAAGGGTTCCACTTCGCCTTGTGCTTGTCGGGCCGCATCTCGTCGCGTTTGCGCGTCAGACCAAGATCGCACAGCCGGACGCGCAGCGGCACGTTTTGCGGCCCCAGCTCCAACAGCGCGTTGTAGGGGTTGATGTCGGTGTGGACGAACCCCTCGTCATGCATGAAGTGCAGCGCCTCCAGCATGCCCCCGGCGGCGAGCTGCACCACCAGCCGCCGCTCGGCCGGATCGTCGAGCGCGATGCGCCCCAGCGCCATGCCGCCGTCGGCGAGAATCAGATAGAAAACCCCGTCCAGTTCGAACGCCCCGTGCATGTGAACGATGCCCGGATGCGGCAGAGCCTGGTAGTTCCGCACCTCGTTGGTCCACATCGCATGGCTGCCCTTGGCGTTGTAGACCTTGACGACCAGCCGGTTCTGCCAGCTGTCGGTCGCCCGGTAGACGGTGCTGTAGCCGCCGCGGCCGATCTGTTCGCCGAAGGAGATGCGGATCCCGCCATAGCGCAGGTGCCGGTGCGGGGGCGGGGCCGGATCTTCCGGCGCCGGTGCGTCGGCCACCGTCTCGCTCATAGGAAGATGAAGTTGTCGTCGGTCACGTCGCCGGCGTTGTCGACGCCTTCGAGGACGATGGTCCCGGTGAAGTCCCCGTCATTCGACGAAATCAGCAGATCGGCCCCGCTGTCGTCGATTGTCAATTCGCCCAGTCCGCCGACGTCAAACGCCGAAAGATCCAATAGATCGCCGGTGCCGGCCGGATCGCCGGTATCGAAGCCGCCAAAGTTGAGCGTGGTGCCCAGCGTGCTATCCGTGAAGACGAAGGTCTCGGTGACTGCGGCGGCCGCCTCGTAGTCCAGATCGCCGGAGCCCAGCCGCACTTCGAAACCGCCGCCGAAGGCGGCACCGGTCATGTCGGCGGTGGTCTCGCTGTCGAAGGCCATCCCGGTTAGATCGAGCAGCGAGAAACTCGTTTGCGTGCCCGTCAGCAGCACGCTCGCCATGTCTTCGCCCGTCAGGGTCAGCGTCTGCAGCCCCGGCGTGTCATTGGCCTGGACCTCGATGTCGCCCTCACTATTGGTCTCCAGCACCACGTCGAAACCGGTACTGGCAATGTTTTCGAGATGCACGAAGAGGCCGCCCTCGTCTGCTATGCCGAACGGACCGGCACCCAGCACCTTCACATCAACGATCTCGAGCGCGCTGAACGCGTTGGTGACGCCTTCGCCGTCGATGATGATTTCCGATAGCGCGCGGTCATCTTCGTTTATGCCCTCGTCAAGGATGGCGTTGATCTCGTCCGGAGTCAGAACGCCCGGTTGCTGCGCGATGACGTTCACTGACGTCAGCGAGAGGAAGGCGTTGTCCCCGCCGGTGTGCAGAATGACATCGGCGTCGAGTCCCGCCTCGACATCGATCGTCTCAAGAGACCAAAGAAAATTGTCTCCACCGACCTCTCGAATCGGGTCGCCGGTGTCGAAAAGACCGTTCTCGAGCTCCAACACCGCAGATCCGATAGACACGAGGTCGATGGTCTGCAAGCTCCCCATAAAGACATCGCCGGGTGCGTTCGCGAAGTCGCTATCTCGCACAAAGTTATCGAGTTGGATCGCCGCACGTGGCTCAAAGTCATTGTCTTGCAACTCGGTCATGCGCACGTCCAGCGAGGTCACGAGCGGGGCGAAATCATCGGCGGCACCGTTGCGGATTTCGAGGATGGCGCGGCTGTCCCCGTCCAGGTGGATGTTCTTGAGTGATCCGAAATACGAAGCCTCGGTCTCAACCGATATCGATATGCTGACGCGAGTGTTTTCACCGACAAGGGTAATCGTCTTCAAGGATGGCATGAACGCCGCAACGTCCTCGTCTTCCACCTCAACGGAATGCGAAATCGACAACGATGCGTTGCTCTCGTTATCGACAGCCTTGAGGAAGATGTGTTCCAACGACGGCATGAACAGCAGGTCACCGGAGGCCGAAACGGACACCGTCAGCTCGCCGTCTTCCGACAACACGGTGATGGTTTTCAGAGACCGCATGAACTCGATCGTCTCTGTGCCCTCGAAATCCGGCTCGACCGAAAACGTCAGGCTTACGCCTCGGCGAACATTATCGTCGGGGACACCGGAACCACCGTACATGTAGATGGACTTCAGGCTTGCCATGAAGTCAGCGCCGCCGGAATAGGAAATCGAAACGTCGGCTTCAGCCTCCTCGCCGATAACGCGAATCGTTTTCAGCGAGCGCATGAAGCCATTGCCCAGACTGTCATCGGGTAGCGGCGACGTGTTTACGCTGGCCGATATCGAGAGCTCGGCATACTCCTTGGCCTTTACGGAAATGGTCCGGAGTTCCGGCATGAAGTCGTTACCGCCATCGTTCGATATGTCGACCTTCGCATTCTCATCGCGCGACGTGAGCTTGATCGACCGCAGTGGTTTCATATAGCTGTCGCCAAAGACATCGAGGTTATCGCCGTTCGCGTCCTGCTGTCGTTTGTTGTCGAATTCGACATTAACGGTTGCGTTCGCTTGTGCATTGATCTTCCAGAGGTTCGGCGCAAAATGGTCGCCGCCGAAGTTCTGGAAGAGGAGAGACGTACCGATCACCTGTTCATCGTCATCGTCTCCAACCTCCGGCGAGCCCGGGATCCAGGAGTTGAGCCAGACGTGTCTGAGTTGGGGAAAGAGGTTGTCGACGGGCCCGTCCGGCAAGTTGGGTCCGCGAAATGTCACATCGGTCGTGTTCGCCGTCGCCCAGAGTGAGCGCAGAAGATAGGGATCGGTGTCGTCGGCGCTGGTTCCGTCCTCGAAAACGCCGGTGAAGGCGCCACCAGCCCAAGCCCAAAGCGATGTAGGAAACGCTGGTTGGTAAGGGTCAAGTGTGAGATCGCCAAACGCCGCCCTGAAATCGACAAAAGACCCAAACATCGTCGCCACCCCCCTTTGCGCGAATACAGACAAGTGATTCCTATAGATTCATATAGAATACTTATAGAGCCTGACACGGCGTATGCAACCTGACGACACAGGTGCAATCTGCATGATCATCAAATCGCCTACGGCGCGCTTCGCAAGGAGCTCTACCGGGAGCTTCGGTGTACGCTCACAGGAAGATGAAGTTGTCGTCGGTCACGTCGCCGGCGTTATCGACGCCTTCCAGGACGATGGTCCCGGTGAAGTCGAAAGCATTCGACGAAATCAGCAGATCGGCGCCGCTGTCGTCGATTGTCAGTTCGCCCAGTCCGGTAACGCCAAGCGCCGAGAGATCCAGAAGATCGCCGCTGAACGCCGGATCGCCGGTATCGAAGCCGCCAAAGTTGAGCGTGGTGCCCAGCGTGCTATCCGTGAAGACGAAGGTCTCGGTGACAGCGGCGGCCTCGTATTCCAGATCGCCGGAGCCCAGCCGCACTTCGAAACCGCCGCCGAAGGCAGCACCGGTCATGTCGGCGGTGGTCTCGCTGTCGATGGCCATCCCGGTCAGATCGAGCAGCGCGAAACTCGTTTGCGTGCCCGTCAGCAGCACGCTGGCCATGTCTTCGCCCGTCAGCGTCAGCGTCTGCAGCCCCGGCGTGTCATTGGCCTCAACCTCGATGTCGCCCTCGCCATTGGTCTCCAGCACCACGTCGAATCCGGCGCTGGCGATGCTTTCGAAGTGAGCGAATATGCTGCCCTCATTGTCTAAACCCAGCGGCCCTTCGCCCAGCACCTTCACGTCGACGATCTCAAGCGCGCTGAAAGAGTTTGTCGTGTCCTCACCGTCAATGATGATTTCCGAAAGCGCACGATTGGCTTCGAATAGGTTAGCGTCAAGGATGACGGTGATCTCGTCCGGGGTCAGAACGTCCGGTTGCTGGGCGACCACGTTGACCGAAGTCAGCGAAAGGAAGGCGTTGTCTTCGTCGGTGTGCAGAATGACATCGGCATCGAGCCCTGCCTCGACATCGATCGTTTCGAGAGACAAGAGAAAATAGTCTCCACCGACCGCGGAAATCGGTTGGGAGGTCTCGAAAAGGCCGTTTTGGAGCTCCAGTTCCGCCAACCCGATCGACCTGAGTTCGATGGTCCGCAATCCCATCATGAAGACATCGCCGGGCGCGTCAGCAAACTCATCGTCGATCAAACGATTCCGCAGTAGGATTTCGGCTCCGGGCGTCGTTTCAAAAACATCTCGCAACTCGCCCATGCTCACTTTTAGCGACGAAATGAGCGGGGCGAAGTAATCGGCGGCACCGTTGCCGATGTTTAAATTCGAATCGCCGTCTCCAGCCACATATACGTCCTCGAGGGATTGGAAATACATGGCCTCCGTTGCGAGCGAAATCGAGATGCTGGCACCGGCATTCTCGCCAACTACCTTTATCGTCTTGAGCGACTGCATGAACGCCGCAACAGCCTCGTCTTCCACCACGACGTCATGCGAAATCGAAAAATCTACCACTCGATAGTGGTCGGTGCCCTTGATGAAGATGTGTTGCAAAGAGGGCATGAACAGCGTGTCGCCGGCGACCGAAATGGACACCGTCAGCTCACCTTCGTCCGACAGCGCCGTAATGGTTTTCAGAGACGGCAGATACTCGACCGTTTCAGTGCCCTCGAAAACCGGGTCGACCGAAAACGACAGGCTGACGCCTTCATCACTATCGGGACTTACGATCTCGTCCGTACCGCCGCCGTGGATATAAATAGACTTGAGGCTCTGCATGAAATCAGCGCCGCCGGAATAGGAAAGCGACATGTCGGCATTAGCCTCCTCCGCGACGACGTGAATTGATTTCAGCGAGCGCATGAACCCGTTGCCCAGGCTATCATTGGTAAGCGGCGACGGGTTCACGCTGGGCGAAATATCGAGATCGACGAATTCCTTGGCCCTGATCGATATGGTCCGGAGCTCTGGCATGAAGTCGTTGCCGCCGTCATTCAAGATGGAGACGTCAGCGTTCTCGTCGCGCGACGTGACCTTGATCGACCGCAGCGATTTCATATAGCCGTCGCCGAACACATCGAGGTTCACGCCGTTGCCGTCCTGCTGCCGGTTGTTTTCAAATCTGACGTCAACGGTCGCCGTTGCACTTGCATGGACGTTCCTGAGGTACGGGGCAAAATGATCGCCGCCGAAATTCTGGAACAGCAGAGACGTCCCGTCGACTTCTTCGGAACCGGTTCCAATCTCCGGCGAGCCCGGGATCGAGGAGTCAAGCCAAACGTGTCTGAGCGCGGGAAACAGATAGCCGACAGGCCCGTCCGGCAGATTCGGTCCGCGAAACGTCACATCGGTCGTGTTGCCGGTCGCCCACAGGGAACGCAGGAGATAAGGATCGAAGTCGTCGACGCTGGTTCCATCCTCGAAAACACCGGTGAAGGCACCGCCGGCCCGAGCCCAAAGCCATGTGGGGGACGTCGGTTCGTAAGGATCAAGTGTGATGTCGCCAGGACTTGTGACCCAATCGAAAACCGGAAAAGACCCGAAAAATGCCATCGCCGCCACCCCCATGCGCGATTTGAATCATAAAGAATCCTATAGATTCTTATAGTAAGCTTATAATACCTGACACGGCGTATGCAACCTGACGGCACAGGTGCAATCCGCATGATCACCAAATCGTTTACGGCGCGCTTCGCAGGGAGTTCTACCGGGGAATTCGGTGTATGCTCATAGGAAGATGAAGTTGTCGTCGGTAACGTCGACAGCGTTATCGACGCCCTCGAGGACAATGGTCCCGGTGAAGTCGAAGTCATTCGACGAAATCAGCAGATCGGCCCCGCTGTCGTCGATTGTCAGTTCGCCCAGTCCGGCAACGCCAAGTGCTGAGAGATCCAGACTATCACTGGTGCCGGCCGGGTCGCCGGTGTCGAACGCGGCGATATGAGGCTGTCAGTCTTTGCGACCGATCACGTGCGCGACCGCACGCGCGGCCAGCCAGACCGTGTCTTAGGGGGAGCGTGATCGCAATAAGGAGCCAATCGGTCCAACGGCCGTTGCGTCCGGCACGCGAAGACCTACATTAGCGCCGGCAGCACCGCACCCTTGCCAAAGAGATGCCATAAATAATAGCCAGTGTTGATACTTGCATTCCAAAAAAGACTGGAAATATCAACAAGCGAAATCCCATGGTAAAAGCCGAAATCCGAATATTACTACTAAGAAATATTCATCCTCAGCCATGATTGATCCGATTTTCCAAAGACGAAACAATCCGCAGGCGACCTCTGCAGACGACAGCCCAGCGCTGCACGACCCGGCACTTGAGATTCGGCTTCTCGGCGAATTGCAGGTGATGCTGCATGGCGCCGAGATGCCGCTTCCGGCATCGCGCAAGGCCCGCGGGCTGCTGGCTTTTCTCGCCGCCACCGGCCGCCCGCACCGCAGGGAGCGTCTGTGCGAGCTGTTCTGGGATCTGCCGAACGACCCCAAGGCGGCCCTGCGCTGGTCGCTGACCAAGCTGCGCAAGGTGGTCGACTGTCCGCAGCGGATGCGGATCATGGCCGACCGCGAGCGCGTCGCCCTGGATGTCGACGGGGTCAGGGTCGATGTCCACGAGGCCTGTGCGCGCTTGCGGCAGAGCCCTGAAAAGCTGTCGGTCGTGGAACTCGAGGACATGGCCCGGCAACTGGACGCGGTGCTGCTCGACGGCCTTGACGGCGCCGGCGACACGGCGTTCGATTCCTGGCTGGCCGCGGAACGCGCCGACGCCCAGGCGGCGCGGGTCACGGTGCTTCGATTGTTGGCCACCCATGTCGACATCCCGGCGGTGCTGGCGGCGAAATGGTCGCGCCTTTGGCGCGATGCCGATCCCGAGGGTGCCGCAGCTTTCCAACAGACAGCCGCCGGTCCCAGTGCAACGTCCGCAAGACCCGCCGCCCCGAAGGACGCGGACCAGTCGACGTCGACCCGTCACGCAGGGGCCCTGCGCGCACAGCGCATCGGTTTCTGCCAGGTCCCGGACGGAACCAGGATCGCTTACGCCACGGTCGGATCGGGTCCACCGCTCCTGAAGGCCGCGAACTGGCTGACACATCTCGAATTTGACTGGACCAGTCCGATCTGGGGCGCCTGTTTTTCCGAGATGGCACGCAGCCGCACCTTCATCCGCTACGACGAGCGCGGCTGCGGGCTGTCGGACTGGGAGGTCAAGGATCTGAGCTTCGAGTCCTTCGTCGAGGACCTCGAGGCGGTGGCCGACAAACTCGCGCTGGAGCGCTTTCCGCTGCTCGGCATATCGCAGGGCGCCGCCGTCTCCATCGCGTATGCCGTGCGGCACCCCGAGCGTGTCTCGGGTCTCATCCTGATCGGCAGCTACGCGGCCGGATGGCGCCACCTGGCAAGTTGTGAGGAGAAGGCCCGACGCGAAGCCGTGCGAAACCTGACGGAGGTCGGCTGGGGTACAGACAATCCGGCTTACCGGCATATCTTTTCGCAGACCTTCATGCCCGATGCCGGAGCGGCGGAACTCACCTGGTTCGACGCCTTCCAGCGCTCGACCACATCGCCGCACAATGCCGCCCGCTTCCAAGACGCCTTCGGCGACATCGACGTGCGCGACAGGCTCGCCGAAGTGCGGGTGCCGACAATCGTGCTGCATTCGAAGGACGACCAGCGCATTCCACTGGAGCACGGACGGGCTGTGGCGTCGGCGATCCCCAATGCCCGGTTCGTGCCGCTCGAAAGCCGCAACCACGTTCTGGTGGATTACGAACCTGCGTGGCGAACCTGCATGGACGCCGTGCAGGACTTTCTGGCGGAAAACGACCTCTGAACGCTTGCGCCGCCAAGTATGATGAAAAACAACGGCTCAGCGGCGCGATACCATCAGTCTTACAACGGTGGCGACAACGCCGGAGCGTCAGATCAGCAGCGACATGACGTCGCCCATGGACCGCGGCGGTCCAGGCGCGTCATCGGCATCTGCATCATTCGCCGCTTCGCGCGCTCTCAGGCCATCGGCCCTGGGCGTAACCGATCAACGCAATACGCGGTGCACAGGATCCGGCAGAGGTCGAGAGCCTGCCACGATGGTCCGCATCGCCTGCAGGACGTGCGTTTCACGGGCAGTACTGATGCACCGTGGCGTGCCCAGACCGGAGGTTTTTCGGCATGAACATGTCTTCCCCGAATTCAGGCCCGAATCCAGCCCCGAATCCAGCCCCAAATCCGGCATTGCCTGACGCACCAGTTGTCGCCGACATGATCGCGACGCTCGACCCGGAAGTGCGCTACGAGGTGATCGCCCGGTTCCTGTACGCCCAGGAGTTCTCTTGGGATATAGAGCGCGCCCTCGAGTTCGCCCTGTTTCGCACCTACGCCGTGCCCTCGATCTCGCGGCTGCTGGCAATGACCGGGGAATTCAAACAGCGGCCGCGCAAACGCTATGACGACACCGAACTCATCCTCGCCGAAGCCATCGAGCACGGGTTGGACAGCAACCGCGGGAAACGGGCGATCGCCAGGATGAATGCCATGCACGGGCGGTTTCGGATCGACAACGCCGACATGCTCTATGTGCTGTCCACATTCGTCTGCGAACCGATCCGCTGGCTCGACCGCTTCGGCCGCCGTCCCATGACCGATAACGAGCAGCGCGCCTGGTTCCTCTACTATCGGGGGCTGGGCGAACGCATGGGCATCCGCGACATCCCGGACTCGCTGGCCGATCTGATGCACTGGAATGCCGATTACGAGGCCGTCAATTTCCGTTTCGCGAAGACCAACCGGCAGATCGCCGATGCAACAACCGATCTGCTGCTCGGGTTCTATCTACCGCGCTGGCTCTTCTGGAGCGGCCGCCCGGTCGTGCGGGCGTTTCTCGACAAACCGCTGCTCAACGGCATGGGCTTCGATCCGGCGCCGCGCTGGCTCCGCGGGCTGGTCATGGCCGGGATGCGCATCCGGGCCGGAGTCCTGCGCATCCTGCCACCGCGACGCACCCCCCGCCGTCTCACGGAGGTGCCGCGTCCAACCTATCCGGAAGGCTACAGGATCGAGGAACTCGGCACCTTCTGCACGCCTCCAAAAGCGTCGGACAAGCCGTTTTCCGCATGCCCTGTCAGCGGATCGGACCGGACTGAGCCGTAGCGACACCAAGCGACGTTATGGGTACCGGCAATGGGTACCTGCACCGCCTGTTCGACGACGCCTTACCGATTTACCCAGCCACAGAACCGATTTCAGCCGCACTGCAGATCAGTCGATCTGCCTGACCATCAGGACCTCGTCGATACCGCGACCCTCATGCAGGTAACCACCGGGAATACGCCCGATCACCGAATAGCCTTCCCTCTCATAGAACCGGATTGCCCGACTGTTATCGGCGTTGACACCGAGTTCCAGCTGACGGATGCCGATCGACCGGGCATGCCGGGTGAGGCAATCAAGCAAGTCGCAGGCGACGCCGGTGCCGCGTTCTTCTTCACGCACATACACCATGACGATCTTGGCGCGATGGGCCATCTTGCTGGGCTTTTTCGGTATCAGACCCATCATGCCCATCGGTTCCCGCCGGCGAAAGGCGACAAAAACCAGCGTTTCGGTGATCCGCCGCAGCCACTCCATCTCGGGCAGCGCCTGCCAGTCCTCGAGGCTGGCGGCATAGGCCTCAGGTGTGCTGCTCAGGGCTTCGAGCCGAAGCCGCTTGAAGACGTCCAGGTCTTGTGTTTCCAGCAGTCTGATCATGGCGGCCGTCCCGGTCCGGTTTCGGTGCACCTGCCATACGAAAATCCAGCGGCCTTGGGAACGGAACGACGCGCATTGATGACCGGAATCAACACTGGTCACCCGGTTGCGAGGTGCTGTAAGGTCACGTGAACTGTGGGCCGGGGAATCAGTTTGGAAGACAGGCGTTTCATGAACCATGGGGGCGGACCGAGACGGAAGGAACGCCGCTCGAGCGGTGTGGTGATTGTCCTGTTCCTGGCGGCTCTGGTGATCGCGGCCGGGGGCGTGGTGACCTACCTGCAGATGTTGGACCTCAAGCAGCAGGTCGCCGCCATGCAGGCGAGCGTACAGTCAGCCGCCCAGCAGTCGGCCGAGCTGAACCAGCGTCTCAGCGCGTTCGAAAACACCGCCGCCAACCTGCCGGCGGCGGTGCGCGCCGAACTGGAAGTACAGGCCGAGGAGTTCGAGAACCAGATCATCAACTCCGGCTCCGCCCTGCTCAAATCGACCATCGCGCTGGCCAAGAAAGAGATGCTGGCCTTCGGCACGGCGGGCCACCGGTTCAACATGGTCGAATTCGACCGCCGGTCCTGCCCTCAGGGCGGCGTGTTTTCCGGCGAAAAGCCGGACGGCGACCGGCTTGAGAAACCCTTCGAAGCCAATGCCATGGTGGAGGTCCGCGAATCCCATGGCGACGTGCGTGGAATCCCGTACTACCGGGTCACCATCAACAACAATGTGGTGGATTTCGATGGGTCGCCCGGGCAGTTCCGCCACGGCAGCATGCGGGTCGCCTGCGAGTAGAGCGGGTTGCAGCCGGGATCGGTCATGGCCAAGGGAAGCGCAAGTCAGGCCAAGGGAAGCGCAAGGCAGGATGGCACATTCTGGGTCGAGTTGCGCAACGCCGGCGTCACGCTCCATGTCGGCGCCGACGAACCGATCTACCAGGCGGCGCTGGCCGCCGGAATTCAACTGCCCATCGGCTGCAACTACGGTGGCTGCATCACCTGTGCGGCGAGGCTGATCTCCGGCCGGGTGCGGCAACCGGGAGCCACCGCGCTCAACAAGCGCCAGTCGTCGGCCGGCTACGTCTTGCTGTGCGTGGCGCGCCCGAAAACCGATTGCGTTATCGAGGATGGGGTGGAGTCGCACGGCGACCTCTATCGCAATCCGTTCGCCGCCCCACCACGCTGACCTCTGCCAATTTTGCAGGGCTCCCATGCACAATTTCGGCTGCAAAAACCAATGCTTCGTTCCCATATGCAGCTCAACCATGACACCACGCTGATGCGTAAGCAGATAAGAAAGGAAAAAGACTATGTCTCTTTTCAGCGCCCTGAAAAAGCGTCGGAACTACGCCCGCGCCCGCAATGAGCTGGAGCGGCTTTCGGATCGCGAACTCGCGGATCTCGGCATTTTCCGCGCCGACATCCCGAGCGTCGTCCGCGGCCATCGCCGCCTCGACTAAAACATCGGTTTCGGCCTATCATCAAACCAACGGAAAGCCGCCCCCGGGCGGCTTTTTTATTGGTGCATGTCCGTGCCCGGAGCCTTGGGATGGAAAAGACCGCACTCGTGACAGGCGCTGCACGCGGCATCGGCCTGGCGACGACCAAGCTGTTTTTGAAGGAGGGCCGTCGGGTGGCGATGATCGACCGGGATGCCGAGGCGCTGATGGCTGCCGCGGCGGATCTGGACGGCGCGCTGCCGGTGATCTGCGACGTGTCGTTCCCCGAGCAGGTCGATTCGATGGTCGACACGGTTGCGACGGCGTTCGGCCGCCTCGACGCTCTCGTCAACAACGCCGGCGTCGCCGATTTCGGTCCCATGGGTCAAACCGCCTTCGAGCAGTGGCGCACCGTTATGGCGACCAACCTCGACGGCGTTTTCCTGTGTTCGCAAAAAGCCGCACCGATGCTGATCGAGAGCCGCGGCGCGATCGTCAACATCGCGTCGATTTCCGGCCTGCGGGCGAGCACGCTGCGCGTTGCCTACGGCACCAGCAAGGCGGGGGTCATGCATCTGACGCAGCAACAGGCGGCCGAACTCGGTGAATTCGGAGTGCGCGCCAACTGCGTGGCGCCCGGTCCGGTCAACACCAAGCTGGCGCTGGCGGTGCATACGCCAGAGATCCGGGCCGCCTACCATGATGCCATTCCACTCAACCGATACGGCAGCGAGACCGAGATCGCCGAAGTGATCGTGTTCCTGTGCTCCGACAGGGCGAGCTACGTCACCGGACAGGTTATCTCCGTCGATGGCGGCTTCGAATCCACCGGCATCGGCCTGCCGGCGCTGCGCGGCTGACGACGCCAGCCAGACCTCCCATTGAGCTCCTCCCATTGAGCTGCCATCGGCGCCACCTGAAGATACAGCGCTGAAAGCCGGCTGAAACAAATGAAACGGTTTCGCCACCGGGATGCAATCGGACTGAAACGCCGCTCTCGCAAATAGACGCTCAACGAAGCGCGCAGGCCTTCGTTCCTGTGACCGATCGGCCGCACGGCCGCCGGTCAAACGCGAGAGAGGAGAGAATCCGATGACCGAGACCACCCAGACAAGCAACCAGACCGTCAACAACGGCGTCAACGTCGAAGCGCTGATCGGCGCCCGCGAAGCCCTCGACGCCGCCCCGCAGGCAGCCCAGTTCACTTGGCGCAGCAAGTGCGAATGGGTGAACGGTACACACAGCCGCTCGACCATCGGCGGCTTCTTCGGCCTCGGCGAAGAGCAGGATCGCGGTAAGTCTTTCACCGTCGACGCCGACCATCCGGAAGTGTTTGCGGCCGAAGATAACGCCGCGACCCCGGTGGAACTGGTGCTGTCCGGCCTCGCCGCCTGCCTGACCGCCGGTGTCGCCTCCGTCGCCCAGCACCGCGGCATCCAGCTCTACGCCGTCACCGCGACGGTGGAGGGCGACATGGACCTGCAGGGCATTCTTGGTATCGATCCGGATGTGCGCAACGGCTTCGGCTCGATCCGCGTGCATTTCGAAATCCATGCCGATGCCAGCGACGAAGACATCCGCGCGCTGGTCGCCCAGTCGCAAAAGCGCTCCGCCGTGTTCGACATCATCACCAATCCCACCAACGTCCATGTCGACGTGAATTGACCGCCCGCCCCAATGCGTGACGCGGCCATCCTCCAGCCGCGTCACGTACGACCCGGAGCATCCCCGTGAAATACGTGACCACCATCATCATCGGCGCCGGCCAGACCGGGCTTGCCATGAGCAAGAAACTCACCGACTTCGGCATCGACCATGTGCTCCTGGAACGCGGCACGGTGGCCCATTCCTGGTGCACCGAACGCTGGGACTCACTGCGGCTGCTGACACCCAACTGGCAAAGCCGGCTACCCGGACATGCCTATGAGGGCACCGATCCGGACGGCTACATGACCATGCCGGACGTCATCGGTTTTCTGGGCCACTACGCCCGGACCATCGACGCTCCGGTCGAGTGCCACACAACCGTCACGTCGGTGCGCCCTGCCGAAGGCGGCTACCATGTGGCCACCGACCGGGGCGACTGGCGCGCCCGTACCGTGGTGCTCGCCAGCGGTGCCTGCAACGTTGCTTCGGTGCCGGCGATCGCCGAGGCGCTGCCCGCCTCTGTGCACTCGATAACCCCGATGCAATACAAGAACCCGTATCGTTTGAGGTCCGGCGGCGTGCTCGTCGTCGGCGCGTCGGCGACCGGCATCCAGCTGGCGCGCGAAATCCACGCGGCCGGCCGGCCGGTGACGCTGGCGGTCGGCGAACACGTGCGGGCGCCACGGCTGTATCGCGGCCGCGACATCAAATGGTGGATGGACGTCACCGGCCTGCTCGACACCCGTTACGACAGCCTCGACGACCTGTCCCGGGCCCGCAATGTCCCCTCCCTGCAATTGGTCGGGACGCCGCAACGGGAGACGCTCGACCTGAACACCCTGCAGCGCGAGGGTGTGCGTGTCGTCGGGAGACTGGCCGGCATGCGTGACGGCAAGGCACAGTTCTCGGGCTCACTGCCCAATCAGTGCACGCTCGCCGACCTGAAGATGAACCGGTTGCTCGACACCATCGATGACTGGATCGCCGAGTATATGCCGCATGGCGTGTTCTCCGCCGGCCATCGGCCGGAGCCGACCCGCATCGAAGGCAGTCCGCCGCTCGCCATGGATCTCACCGACGGAACCATCCGGACCGTCCTGTGGGCGACCGGATATCGGCCCGACTATAGCTGGCTGCAGGTTCCGGTTCTCGACCGTAAGGGGCGTATTCGCCACGACGGCGGGGTGACGCCGGCACCCGGTCTTTACGTCATGGGCCTGCCGTTTCTGCGCCGCCGCAAATCCTCATTGATCGACGGTGCCGGCGACGATGCCCGCGATCTCGCCGATCATCTTGTGCAAAGCCTGGCATGCAGAGCCGCCTGAAGGAGAGTGACCATGTCCGTTTCGACCATCCGTGGCCGCCCCTATGACGCGCTGATCGTCGGTGCCCGATGCGCCGGCGCGGCGACCGCCATGCTGCTGGCCCGCGCCGGTGCGAAGGTTCTGCTCATAGACCGGCAAGCCTACGGCACGGATCGGCTGTCGACCCACGCGCTGATGCGCGGCGGCGTTCTGCAGCTGCATCGCTGGGGTCTGCTCGGCCGGGTACTGCAGGCAGGAACACCGGCGGTCAGAACCACCACATTCCACTACGGCGACGAAGCCGTCAGGGTCGCCATCAAGCCGGAGCACGGTGTCGACTGCCTGTGTGCACCGCGGCGCACGGTGATCGACCGCATCCTTGTCGATGCGGCAATCGAGGCCGGAGTCGACGTCCGCCACGGCGTATCGTTGAAGGATTTGAGCATGTCGCAAACCGGACGGGTCAGCGGCGCCCGGCTGGCCGATGCCAACGGCGATGACTTCGAGGTGCAAGCGGATGTGGTGGTCGGCGCCGACGGCCGTCAGTCGCTGGTCAGCCGGCTGGTCGGCGCCCGGACCGACGCCCTCGCCCGCCACTGCACCGCCGCCGTATACGGCTATTTCTCCGGACTGCCCGACGATGGCTTCCACTGGTATTACCGGCAAGGCGTCAGCGCCGGCGTTATCCCGACCAATGATGGCCAGCATTGCGTGTTCGTCTGTGTGCCACAATCCGAATTCACCTCACGCTTCCGGCCGAACCTCGAGGAAGGCTTCCTGGCGGTGCTTGCCGAAAATTCGCGAGCCCTGGCCGATGCGGTTCGGCACGCCGAGCCGGCCGACCGCCTGCGCGGTTTCGGCGGCGCGCCCGGCTATCTGAAAACCGCCCACGGGCCGGGCTGGGCGTTGGTAGGGGACGCCGGCTATTTCAAGGACCCGCTGACCGCGCACGGGATCACCGATGCCCTGCGCGACGCGGAAATCCTGGCGCGCGCCATCCTGCAGGGCAACGAGCGTGCGCTGGCGCTCTATCAGGCGGAACGCGATGCGTTGTCGACGGCCCTGTTCACGGTCACCGAACGGGTCGCCTCCTTCGAGTGGAACCTGGAAGAGATCAAGGCGCTGCACATCGAGCTCAACCGGGCGATGAAAACCGAAGTCCGGCATATGGCATCGATCGCCCCGAAACTGCCGTTTGCGGCGTGAAACAAATCGTCACGGCATCTCTCTGACCTGTCTCCGCCTCAGTAAACCGCCTCATAGACCTCGTAGCGGCGCCCCGGCGCGAGGTCCTCCAGATAGGACAGCTCGCCCAGTTTGTGGGCGTGGTAGATGTCGCGGAAGCGCCCGTCGAACCAGCCGCCGACGGTTTCCGATGCCATGAAGCGTTCCAGCGCGTGCGGCAGCGATTGCGGCAGGCGGGTATAGCCGCGTGCTTCCAGCGCTTGCGGTTCGAGCAGTGACAGATCCTCTTGCGTCGCCTCGGGCGGCGCCAGACCCTCTTCGATGCCCTGGGCACCGGCATGAACGATCGCGGCAAGTGCCAGGTAGGGCGATGCGGCGGCATCGCCAGCCCTGTATTCCAGATTGAACTGATGGGTGATCGCCTCGGTGTCACGCTGGGTTACCGGGCAGATGCGCAGGGCCGCCTCGCGGTCGCGCAGGCCGAGATTGTTGAACGGCGCGCTCCAGCGATGCGGCGTCAGCCGCTCGTAGGAAATCGCCGAAGGCGCGGTGAGCGCCACAAACGCTTCCAGATATTTGAGCACTCCGGCGGCAAAGGCGCCGGCCGTTTTCGACAACCCATGGGGTCCGTTGGGGTCGTAACTGACCGGTTCGCCGTCGGCATCGGTCAGGCTCATATGAATATGCACGCCGTTGCCGACGCCCGATGGATCGCGGATCGGCGTGAAGCTCGCCGCCTCGCCGAAGCGGGCGGCGGTCGCCCGGGTCATTTCGCGCAGAATAACGGCGTCGTCGGCCGCCCGTACCCCGACGCTCGGACCGATGGTGACCTCGTATTGGCCGGGGCCGTATTCCTTCATCAGCGTATCGGCGTCGAGACCCGCCGCCTGCAACGCGGCCATCAGCGTCTGGGCGAAACCGGCCATGGTCCGATAGCCGCTCAGCGTATAGGCTTCACCGATGGGGTACTGCCCGGCCATGATGTGGAACTCATGCTCGAATGCCGCCTTCAGGCGCACCCCGCCGACCGCCTCCAACCGGTCCAGGGCTTTTTTGAGGATGCCACGCGTGCAGCACTCCCAAGGCTCGCCTTCGAGGGTCAGAATATCGCCAAGCACGAAGTGTTCGGGCACGCCGTCGTCTCCAAAATCGACTTCCACCCGGGTATCCGCATCGGGTACGAGCAACAGATCCCCCAATGCACCGTAGGGCGTCTCGGCGATCAGGTCGAAACAGGTGATCTGCACATTGGTCGGTGTCCAGCCAACACCGCGCTGTGCCCGCTTTTCCCAGTGGGTCACCGGGAAAGCCTTACCGCGCACCTTTCCGGCAATATCGCTGGTGGCCACCAGTATCATCGGTTCACGTATCATCTTCACTCGCTCCCTGGCCGAGTCTGAACGAATCCCAGGCCTCGATACGGCTGCGGGTTCCATCCCAATCCTGCTCCGCGATCCAGGCGATCATCGCCTCGATCAACGCCACCGCGCCGACATAACTGTCCCAGGCCGTGCCGCTCTCGATCGGCACGGCAAGCACTTCGCTGGCGCTCTTGGCGATCGGCGAAATCCACTTGTCGGTGATCAGCACGACCTGAGCGCCACGCTCGGTCGAGACAATCCGTGCCAGTAACGCCAGATTCTTCTGATAGCGGCGAAAGTCAACCATCACCACCACGTCGCGCGGCCGCATGCGCAACACATATTCCGGCCACATCTCGTGGTCCGACGGCAAGTGGAAGACGTCGCGACGGATGCGCCACAGATGCCGCGACAACAGCTGGGCAATGGGATCGCTGATGCGGCCGCCGAGGACGAACACGGAGCGCTTTTCATCCTGCAACATGGCGCAGATCCGCTCGAACTGCGCCGGTGTCACGGCCTCAGAGACCAACGCCGCCATCTCGGCGCTGCGTGACAGGGACCGGGCCAGGAAACCGTCCCTAAGGGCAATGTCCCCGTCGTGCAGATCGACCGGCGAGCGCTGCCCCTCCTTCAGTTCGGCGATCAGTGTGCGCTGGAACTCCTGGTAGCCGCGGCAGCCCAGCTTGTTGACGAAGCGGGTGATGGAGGGCGCCGATACGCGGGTACGCTCGGCCAGCGAGTGAATGGTTTCCAGACCGGCGAACGGATAGTCGGACAACAGGGCGGTGGCCAGCTTGCGCTCGGATGCGGTCAGTTCATCCGACAGTTTCTCGATGGTCGCGCGTAGGGTCATGGTTGTCATCGTGCTGATTTTCTATGCATATGATGAAAAATTTCCATCATCAATCAAAAATCTGTTGACAGTGAAATTTTCTTATCAGTTAACTGGAAAGCATTGTTTCCGGGGACTGGACCGATGGCATCACTGGATCTGGCGCAACGAGAGAGCGTGCTGCTCGGGCCGAGAGACGTGCCGCCGTTCGAGATCGTCAATTCCAACAGCCGGCATCCGGTGGCGCTTGTCTGCGAACATGCAGGAACCGTTATCCCTGAAGCACTCGGCGACCTCGGTGTTCCTTCCGAGGCTTTGCAAACCCATATCGGATGGGATATCGGAGCGGCCGCGGTGGCGCGCGAACTCAGCCGTATTCTCGATGCGCCGCTTGTCCTGCAGAACTACAGTCGCCTGGTGATCGACTGCAACCGGCCGACGGTGTCGGCCGAATCCGTGCGAGCGGTCAGCGACGGGGTGGCGGTTCCGGGCAACCGGATGCTGAGCGACGCCGACCGGGTGGCCCGCATCGAGGACATCTTCGCGCCGTTTCATCGCGCCGTGGACATGATTCTGGAAATCGTGCCGCGCCGGGCCGTGTTCGCTATTCACAGCTTCAACCCCAGCCTCGGCGGTGAGGCGCGCCCCTGGGACATCAGCTTCCTGTTCCGCCGCGACGTCGCGACCTCGCACCGGCTGGCGGACGCTCTGACGGCCGAGGCGCCGCACCTGGTCATCGGTTTCAACGAACCCTATTGGATCGATGATGTCAGCGACTGGTTCGTGCCGCATCATGGCGAGCGGCGGCGGCTGGCGCACAGCCTGATCGAAATCCGCAACGACCACCTGGGCAGCGACGCGCAGTGCCGGCACTGGGCGGGTTTGCTCGCACGCAGCATAAACCAAATCCTTCCGGAGTTGTGATGGCCCTTTCCCGCGACGTTCCGCTCGATACCAGTCACGCCGCGCTGCTGTTCGTCGACGTGCAGAACTTCTGTGCGAAACGGGAGGGCGGTGAGTTCAACGAGCTCGACGACGCAACGTTCCGCGAGCATTACGGTGCGTTTTTCGAGATGCTCGAAACCACGACTTTTCCCAACATGCAAAGGCTGCAGCGCGGCTTCCGCGAGGCCGGGATCGAAGTCATGTATACGACCATAGAGAGCCTGACGCTCGACGGTCGCGACCGCAGCCTCGACTACAAAATCACCGGCTTCAACGTTCCGCGCGGCTCTTGGGACGGCCAGGTCATCGACGAATTAAAGCCGGGCGCGGACGAGATCCGGTTTCCCAAATCCTCCTCGTCGGTCTTCATTTCCACCCATATCGATTACGTCCTGCGCAATCTTGGGGTGAAGCAGCTTGTGATCAGCGGCATGCTCACCGACCAGTGTGTCGAAAGCGCCATCCGCGACGCCTGCGATCTCGGATACCTGGTGACTCAAGTGACCGACGCCTGCGCCACCTACACGCAGGAGCGCCACGAGAATTCGCTGCGGGCAATCCGCGGCTATTGCCGCCAGGTCACGACAAATGCGGTGCTCGAAGAGATAAGGGAGCCATCATCATGACGGACGCAGTGGAAGCGGTCTGGGCCGCCATCGACAGGAACCGGGATTTCGTCGTCGACCTGACGCGGGAGATCGTCGCGATCCCCTCGGTCAATCCAAAATTCGTGCAGGATCCGGCCCAGAACCGCGAGCCCGACGTGCAGACCGTTATCCAGGGTCATCTCGATGCCGCCGGCTTTACGACCGAACGCTGGGACGTGTTTCCCGACCGGCCGAACGTCGTCGGCGACTGGGCCGGCAGCGAAGACAAGAGCTTCATCCTGTGCGGCCATATCGACGTGGTGCCGGTCGGCGATGCGTCAGCCTGGGAACGCGATCCGTTCAGCGCCGATATCGCCGACGGAAAGATCTGGGGCCGCGGCGCCGTCGACATGAAGGGTGGTGTCGCCGCCTGTGTGGCCGCGGCCAAGGCCGTGCGCGACGCCGGCATCGAACTGGAAGGCCGGCTGTCCATCCACAGTGTGGTGGACGAGGAAGCCGGCGGTTTCGGCGCCATGGACGCTGTCAAACGCGGCAAGACCGCCCAACGCGCCATCATCGCCGAGCCGACCTGGGGCGACGTCATCGCCGCCGAAGGCGGGCTGACATGGGTGCGGGTGACCATCTTCGGCAAGCAGGCGCATGCCGGCTGGCGTTTCAATTCGATCTGGCCGCAACCGCATAGCGACGACCGGCTGGAGCCGGGCGTCAACGCCATTGAGCTGGCCAACCGGTTCCTCAACGCCCTGCGCGATTTCGAGGCGGCGCGCTGCCGCGAGAACTGGCATCCGCTGGTGCCTGCCGGTCTTGCGACCATCAATCCGGGGGTCATTCGCGGCGGCGCCGGGATGGGCGAGGACGGCAATCCGGCGGTGATGATGAACGCGGCGATGATTCCCGACGTGGTCACCATCGACCTCGACTACAAGTTCATGCCGCAGGAGCGGTTCGAGGATGTCAAGGCCGAGTTCGAGGCCTTCATGCATCACTTCGCCGCCACCGATTCCTGGATGCGCGAGAACCCGCCGAAGATTCTGTGGGACCTTTTCGACCTCAACTTTCCGCCGATGAACACGCCGATCGATCACCCGATGACCGAAATGCTGATGCGGCGGGCCGCTCAGGTGCAGACGCAGCCGCCGCAGGCCAAGGGCTTCGAAGCGGTGACCGACGCGGCCCACTATGCCGGCGCCGGTGTCGTGCCGCTGATCTACGGCCCGACCGGCGACGGCTTTCACGGCAACAACGAATGTGTGGAGATCGACAGTCTGGTCGACACAACAAAAGTCCTGGCTGCCGCCATTATCGACAATTGCGGCGTTCGCTAGGACAACAACAAGGAGGAATGACAATGCTTACCAGACGAATGCTGATCGGCGCCGTCTCGGCGCTGGCCATGGGAATGCTTCCGGCGGCGGCGCTGGCCGACGTCGTCAAGATCGGTGTGCTGGCACCGGTATCGGGCAAGGCGGCGGCCGATGGCCAGGAAATGGTCAACGGCGCACAGATGGCCGTCGACGAACTGAACGCCGCTGGCGGCGTCGCCGGACACACCTTCGAACTGGTCGTCGGCGATGTCGGTGAAGCCAGCGCCGATGCGGTGGCCACTGCGGCGGAACGGCTGCTTGGCGATCGCGCCATGGGCGCCATCATGACCGGCTACGCATCGGGCTCCAATTTCGAGATCGAGATGATGGCCGAACAGGACATGATCTATCTGATCTCTGCCAACTCGGCCCAGACCGAAGGCATCATCAGCCCCAATCCGGAAGATTTCGGCACCGTGTGGTCGCTGACCCCGTCCTATGCCGGCTACAACACCGAGATCGTTCCGGTGGTCGAGGGCCTGGCGGCCGACGGCAAGCTCGAACTGCCGAACAAGAAGGTGGCGATCATCGCCTCGGACAATCCTTACTCCAAGGGCATCGCCGACGGCATGGTCGAGTCGTTCCAGCAGGCCGGTTGGGAGGTGACCCAAAACGATCTGCTGCCGTTCGGCGAAATCAATGACTGGCGCGCCTTCCTCGCTAAAGTCCGGCAGGATCCGCCGGCCGTGCTGATCAACACCGATTACGTCTCGGCCAACGCGGCAACCTTCATGTCGCAGTTCATGGAGAACCCGACCGACAGCCTGGTCTTTATCCAGTACGCGCCTTCGGTGCCGGAGTTCCTCGACCTGACGAAGGAAAAGTCGTCCGGCGTCGTCTACAACCTGCTGGGCGGCGTGCTCAACACACCGAAGAACCCGCGTGCGGCGGACGTGCTCGAAAAGTATAAGGCCGCCTTCGGCAACGAACCGGGAACCTATGGACCGGCGCTTTACGAGCAGGTGATGATCTACGCCGACGCGCTGGGCAAGGTGGGCGATCCGTCGAAGCGTCAGGAAATCGGCGCCGAGATCGGCAAGACCGACAAGCAGACGGCAATGGGACGTATCCGCTTCGATCCGGCGACCCACCTGTCGGTGCAGAGCAATGACGGCGTGCCGATCCAGTTCTACCAGATCCGCGACGGCAACCGCTATCTGTTCTATCCGGCGCAGTATGCGACCGGAGAATTCGAGCAACCCGCGTGGATGGAATGATAATCGTTCTCGGGGCCGCTCCGGCGGCCCCGGCAGATCGTCAATATCCATGAGCGAACCTCTCCTTGACATCCGTCAGGCGGAAAAACGGTTCGGCGGCCTGATGGCGGTCGACAAGGTCAGTTTTGCCGTCAACGAGAAGCAGATATTCGGCATTGCCGGGCCCAACGGCTCCGGCAAGAGCACGCTGTTCAATCTGATCACCGGCATACCTTACCGCCCGACCTCCGGAGAGGTGTATTTCGAAGGCCGTCGCATCGACCAGTGGCCGGCACACCGAATCGCCCGCGCCGGCCTGTGCCGCACATTCCAGAAAGACGCCGAATTTCCCGATCTGAGCGCCACGGAAACGGTGCTCATCGGAGCCGTCTATGGCGGCGGCCTGCCGCGCCGCGAGGCATTTGCACGGGTCGCCGAATCGCTTGACCGCGTGGCGTTTGACCCGGCCCGCCGCGACATGAAGTCGGCCGATCTGTCCGTGTTTGAAAAAAAGCAGCTCATGATCGCCTCGGCGCTGGTGGCACGGCCGAAGGTGCTGATGCTCGACGAGCCGGCGTCCGGCCTGACCAAACCGGAGATCAGGCAACTGGACGATCTTCTGTTGGCCCTGAACGCCGACGGTGTCACCATCCTGCTGATCGAACACGTGCTGAGCCTTTTGCTGTCGGTCTCGCAGCACCTGATGGTGCTCAAGGAAGGCTCGGTGCTGGCCGACGGCGATCCGCAGGAGGTGGTCCGAGATCCGGCGGTGATCGAAGCCTATCTCGGCGGCCGGTCCGCATGAACCGGCTGCTCGACATTGCGGACGTGACGGCCGGCTACGGACCGGTCACCGTGTTGCGCGGCATTTCGATACATCTCGACGGTGCTGAATCGATCGGCCTGTTCGGGCCAAACGGGCACGGCAAGACGACGCTGTTGCAGACGATTTCAGGCCTTGTGCGGGCCCGTACGGGCAGCGTCCGTTTCGACGGGCAAGACGTTACCGCCGCACGCCCGGCCGATATCGTCGCCGCCGGTCTTGTGCATTCACCGCAGGGCAATACGCTGTTCGGCGACATGGCCGTGCTGGAGACCCTGGAGCTGGCCGCCTTCACGCCACGTGCCCGCCGGCAGCGCGGCAACGGTCTCGAAGAGGTCTTGCGACTGTTTCCACGGCTTGACGAGCGCCGCAAACAACTGGCCAAGACTCTGTCAGGCGGCGAGCGGCAGATGCTGTCCATCGGCTGCGCCCTGATGTGCGCGCCGCGTCTTTTAATGCTGGACGAACCGACACTCGGCCTGTCACCGCTGCTTAAGGAGGAACTCGCCGGCGCTATCGGCGAAATCATCAAGTCCGGCGTGCCGACCGTCATCGTCGAGCAGGACATCGAGTTCCTGCTGGCGCTGACCGACCGGCTCTACATGGTGGAACATGGCGAAGTGGTGCGCGAGATCGACCGCAGCAATGCGCCGGATCATGCCGAGATCATGAAACTCTATTTCGGCGGGGACGCGTCATGACCGATACGCTGGTCGCAACTCTGGTCTCAGGGATTGTGCTGGGTTCGCTCTATGCGCTGATGGCAAGCGGCCTCAGCGTGGTTTGGACGACGCTCGGCGTGTTCAATTTCTCGCACGGCGCGCTGATGACGCTGGGCGCTTTCATCGCCTGGACGGTGAGCGAAGCGGCCGGTCTTGGTCTCGCCGCCGGTATCTTGGCCGGAACCGCCGGCGCGGCCCTCACCGGCATGGTGATCGAGCGTTTTCTGGTGCGGCCCTACTACGGCAATCGCAACATGCTGCTGATCACCGTGATGACGACGCTGGCGGCCATGATCATTATCGAAAAAGGGTCGCAGATCATCTGGGGGGCGCGGCTCAAACAACTGCCGCGCATCATCGATGGTGAGATCGGCATCTTCGGGGCGACAATCTCCGCCCATGAAGGCCTGATCGTGCTGGCCGCCCCGGCGATCCTGCTGCTGCTGTGGTGGTTCGTGTCGACCACACGCACGGGGCGCAGCCTGCGGGCGGTTGGCCAGAACCAGGAAGCGGCGGCACTGATCGGCATCCATGTGCCCGGCGCCTTTGCCCTCGCCTTTGGCCTGTCGGCGGCGCTGGCCGGACTCACCGGCGTGCTGCTCGGCTCGATCCGCTTCATCACCCCGGCACTCGGCTCCGAGCCGCTGGTCAAAGCGATGATCGTCGTCATTTTCGGTGGGCTGGGCAGCCTCGGCGCAACGGTCGGCGCGGCCTATGTGATCGGGATGCTGGAGGCGTTCCTGGTGCTCAGCGTCGGTCTCTACTGGACACCGTCGGTGCTGTTCCTGCTGATGATCACCGTGCTGGTGTTGCGGCCGGGCGGGCTGTTCGGGAGCGCGCCATGACCGGGAGGTGGCGTGTCGTTCTTCCGGTCGCCGCTTTCGCCGTGCTCGCTCTGGTGCCGCTGGTGGTCATCGACTCCTACACGCGCCACCTGTTCATCATCGCCTTCATTTTCGCGGTGATCGCCGCCAACTGGGATCTCAGCCTGGGTCATGCGGGCTTGTTCAACTTCGGACACCTGACCTTTTTCGGGGTCGGTGTCTACACCACGGCGATCGCCGCCAAGTCGCTGGGGGTCAATCCCTGGCTCGCCATCCCGCTGGGCGGCGCGACGGCCGCCCTGACGGCGCTGGTCATGGCGGCGCCGGTGGCACGTCTGAAAGGGATCTACGTGGTGCTGGTCACCTTCGCGTTCAGCCAGCTGGCGCTGCAACTCATCCTCAGCCAGTCGCAGATCACCGGCGGCGCAGAAGGCATGGTGCGCCTGCCCTATTTGCGCATCGGCGAGTACAAGTTCATCCGCGACTACAAACTCGGCTATTATTACGTGGCACTCGGGCTGATGACACTCTCGACCCTGTTCCTGATTGCCCTCGTCCAGTCGCCCTTCGGCAAGTCGCTCAAGGCGCTGCGCGACAACGAGGACTACGCGAGAGCCCGTGGCGTGTCGATTTCCGTACAACGCATCGCGGCGCTGGTTGCTAGCGCCATCTTCACCGGCATCGCCGGCGGCTTTTATGCTATCTATCTGCGCGTCGCATCACCGGAGGTGTTCGGTTTCGGTACACTTTCGCTGGCCCTGTCGATGGTGCTGATCGGCGGTGTCGGCACGATCTGGGGCCCGGTGGTCGCAGCCCTGGCACTGGTCTTTGCCACCGAGGTGCTGGCCGGCGTTCGCGGCCTGGAGGAAGCGCGCTTCATCATCGTCGCCCTGGCGATGATCCTGGTGCTGCGCCTGGCACCCGGGGGCCTTCTGTCGCTGCTGGAACGGCTGCGTCCGCAAAACGGCTCGCATCACTAATTAGCGGTTTGATGGCGCAGCAAGTTCCCGCTTGCCAAGCGAATGCACATCTGTCAACGTCCATACACCCCTGTATGGAGACAGCCGTTGGCCCAGATCGCCGTCCGCACCGTCGACCCGCCGAAACCCTCGCTCGGACGCCATGATTGGCTCTCTGCAGCGCTCAATCTGCTGGCCGAGGAGGGCATCGAGGCCCTGCAGATCACCCGGCTGGCCCGCGAACTGGACGCGACACGCGGCAGCTTCTACTGGCATTTCAAGGATCGCGAGGATCTGCTGAACAGCCTGATCGAGGAGTGGCAGGCGGCCAATTCCGGCGTTATCGCGCAAACTCTGGACGGCGCCGACACGCTGGCCGACGGCGTCCTGTCGCTGTTTTACATCTGGGTGCACGACGAGCAGTTCAGCCGCCATCTCGACCAGGCGATTCGCGCCTGGGCCCGTCACGACACCGACATCGGCGCGGTGGTGCGGCGCGAGGAGGACAATCGCGTTGCGGCGATCGCCCGGTTCTTCCGGCGACACGGCTACGAGGAGGACGACGCCCTGGTACGGGCCCGGGTGATCTATTTCACCCAGGTCGGCTACTACGCGCTCAATATCGAGGAAAGCATGACCGCACGTCTCAACCTGACCGGTGCCTATTTCCGTACCTTCACCGGGCGTGAACTCGACGCCGAAACCGCCGCCACCCATCGCTTGCGCATGGAAGCCGGAGGCAAATCATGAGCGCCCGGCGCGGCGGTCGCGGGCGATCGCGAGGCCAGGCTCAATCGACGGGATCCGCGCGCTCCCAGGCCTACCGGCGGTTACGCCACCCCTTCGCTGCTCAGCAGGTGTTTTCAGACGACCACATCGCGCAGATTCATGCGACGGCGCTGCGGCTGCTCCAGGAACTCGGCATCAAGGTCCTGCATCCGGAGGCGCGCGAAATCTTCGCGGCGGCCGGGGCGCTGGTCGACGCTGACGACATGGTGCGAATCGGGTCCGAAATGGTCGACGAAGCGCTCAAGACAGCACCCCGCTCGATCCGCATGCGGGCCGCCAATCCGGCACGCGAGCAACTGTTCGAACCCGGCGCCATGTTGTTCATGTCGGGAGCGGGCTGCCCCAACGCCACAGACCTTGAACGCGGCCGACGGCCCGGATCGCTGCGCGATTTCGAAGAAACGCTGCGGCTGCAGCAGGCCTTCGACGTCATTCACGTGTTCGGCCCGTCGGCCGAGCCGCAGGATGTTCCGGTCAATCTGCGCCACTACGCGATGACCCGGACGCAGCTTGTCAACGGCGACAAGCCGATGTTCATCTATGCCCGTGGGCGCCGCCAGGTGGAGGAGTGTTTCGAACTGATCCGCATCGGCCTGGCGCTTTCGGATGACGACTTCAACGACGGGGTCTGGGCGACTACCATCATCAACACCAACTCACCGCGGCAGATCGACATTCCGATGGCCGAGGGCATTATCGATTTCGCCCGAGCCGGTCAGATCAGTATTATCACACCGTTCTGCCTGGCCGGTGCCATGGCGCCGGTGACGCTGGCCGGCGCCCTGGTATTGCAGCACGCCGAAGCGCTGGCGTCGATCACCCTGGCGCAGCTGGCCAGGCCCGGTGCGCCCGTTGCCTATGGCGGCTTCAGTTCCAATGTCGATATGAAATCCGGCTCGCCCGCCTTCGGCACGCCGGAGCATGTGCGCCTGTCGATCGGATCGGGCCAGCTGGCGCGCCTGATCAATCTGCCCTGGCGCTCGGCTTCGGGCGCTGCCTCCTGCGCTGCCGATATGCAAGCCGCCGGCGAAACCCACATGGGACAGTGGGCCGCACTGCTGGCCAATGCCACGCTGACCGTGCACAGCGCCGGCTGGCTGGAGGGCGGCCTGACCTTCGGCTACGAGAAATTCATCAACGATATCGAGGCGCTACAGACCATCGCCGAGCTGTGCCAGCCCGTCGACGAGCACGAGGACAGTCTGGCCTGGGCGGCGCTGGAGGACGTCCAGCCCGGCGGTCATTTTTTTGCCACCGAACACACGATGCAACGCTACCGCGACGCTTTCTACCAGCCGCTGGTCGCCGATCTCAGCAATTTCGGCACCTGGAACGAAGCCGGCGCGTTGACCTCGACGCAGCGGGCGACCGCTCTGTGGCAGGCGGTGCTGCGCGAGTTCGAAACGCCGTCGCACAGCGGCGAGGCGGATTCCCGCATCGCCCGGTTCGTCGCCGATCGTACCGCTGCCGGTGGGGCTGCGCCGTCCGGCTAGTTGATCGCAAAAGCGGGTTCGTTAGCCGGATTGCGAGCGTCTCCCGGCACCGTTTGAAGACCGGCTGTTTTGCTGTATCAATAGATAGCGGTGGGAACTTCAGCAGTTGGTAATTGAGGGGTCATTATGTCAAAAACCGTAGGAATAGTCCTCGGGCTGACGGCCATGCTTCTGGGGGCGGCACCCCAGGCGTTGGCCCAGCAGTCTGGTCAAAACCAGGCACAAAACCAAAGTCAAAACCAGACCAGCCGGCCAGGCGCCCAGCGGAAAGCGCCGCCGAACTATCGGGGCATAACGGCCAATCGGATGATTGTCGGCGGCAGACCAGCGAACATCGCGATCGCCAACACGTCGTTGCTGCGGCAGGCGCTGGAGGATTACAAGCCCGAACGGGATCCGAACTCGCCGATCAATCCGGATCTCGGCGAGTTGATCGATGAGATCGAAGCGGCCAACGAAAGCCCGACAAGGAAAGTACCCGGCATGACGGGGCTTGGCGGAGTGCTCGGTCACGCCTTCCTCGAAGCCGCACGCAATGCGGTCCTGTCCGGCAACTACGATCGCTTCCGGCGGGTAGAGATCTCGGTGCACGGGCAAATTGAAGACTACGCCTACAACGCCGCCGACGGCAGCGGGCGGATCACCTCCATTACCTATATCGACCGCACGGTCATTCCGGCGGGCAATGGGGTTCCGAATACAAAAACAAGGGCTTACAAGTGGGAGATCGAAATCGAACCGGGCGGTTTCATGGTGGTTCCCAAAGGCAACGACCCGAATGTGCCGTTCCCCGGCACGATGCAGTTCTCGGACGAGATGAAGCAGCGCATCGACTCGCTGGGCTTTCAATACAAGCTTTGGGCGTCCGGCACCTCGATCGTCGTTAAAAAGGTATCTTTCAAGGCCAACGCCAACAATCCCAACTGGCGTGAGTTGAGGAAGTCAAACCCGCGGTTCGCGAAGCTTTACGAGCCGGACATCAACAACTGCATCGACATGCTGTTCGTCGACGAACCGCCGGCCGACCTTGGTGATATGGGACCGCCGTTCTACTGCCTGGGCCGCTGCGCAAACCCGATGATCGTCAACACCGGCATGTAGCATCCCTCATCCGGCGGACTCGACCGCCTGACGTGCCTCGACGATGTCGGGATCGTCATCCGCCGGATTGATCGCCTCCATCAGTGATTTGAGGCGTTTCAGCGCACTGTCGTCGGCCAAGCCGGCTGCCAATGCGGCCGTGAGGGCACGGATCTCCAGCATTACGGCGCCCTGGCGCCGCGCCAGCTCGATGGCGTTATCGAAGTAGCCTCCGGCCGCATCTTTCCCCTGCTCGATACTCAGCTGTCCGGCAAGGCGCAGCGATTCGGCCCGAAAGAAATGAACGTCGGTCTTCTTTTGCGGATCGAGCACCGAATGCAGCACCTCCAGACCGTCGCGCGGAGATCCGGCCCAGCCCTGCATTTCGGCGAGGAGAGTCATGACATAGGGTGTAATCTGTTTCGCGCCTGTGCCCTTGTAGATGCGGTGACCGCGCTTCAGCCGTTCGATGCCGGCACCGACCCGCCCCTGCGCAGCCTCGGCCCAGCCATGCATGATCTCGGCCCAGCTTTGCCAGTAGGTGTAGCCGTGTTCGGCGGCGAGATCGGCGGCAGCCGTCGCATGCTCGATCACCGCCTCGGGGCGCCGGCAGAACTGGTTGAGCGAGGCCGAAAGGCAATGGGCATAGGCCAGGCTGAACGGGTGATCCAGTTCGCTGGCGAGCGACAGCGCGGCGGCGCTGTTGGCGCGTGCCTCGACCGGGTCGCCTAGAAACCAGTTGGCCCAACCGAGGCTTACCGTTCCCAGGACCGCCGGATCCGTTCCGTAAACATAGGCCAACGCGTGGTGTTCCTGGCGATCGTAGAGGCTGTTGGCCTGTTGCAGCCGTTCGCGTGCCTCGGCAAAGGATCCCGAGAACAGCTTGCACATGCCGGATGACCGGTAGGCATCGAGCATGAGTGCGGATTCCTCGCGCTCTTCGGCGATCTCGACAAGGCGCGTCACCACTTCATAGGCTTTACCGACACGGCCGTTGAGGAAAAAAACGTTGGCCTGACCGCGCAACGCGATGAACAGCTTGCTCGTATCGCCGCCGCCCTCGCAAAGCACGCGTGCGCGCTCGTAGTTCTGGGCGACCCGTGGCGCTGACCAGCCCTCAAGCGATAGCAGCGAGGCGCCCAGCACCGTACGGATTTCAAATTCGCGATCATCCCGCAATGGAGATGCCGGCAACTGCGAGAGGTCCGACAATCCGTTCTCCAGATTGGCGATCGCCTCGCGGTGCGCCGATCGCTGACCGGCGCGGCGTCCCGCAAGCAGCCAGAAGGTGGTCGATTCGTCCAGCTGCTTGGCATGTGACAGGTGATAGGCGATCAATTCAGGGTCGTCGACCGTCTCGGGGGTCGAATCACGCAGCAGCACTTCGGCAACGCGACCGTGATGCTCGCGACGCCGGCTGCGCAAAAGCGTTTCGTAGGCGACATCCTGAATCAGCGCATGTTTGAAGCGGTACATGACGCGCGACTTGCGCAGGGTCCGAACCAGCAACCCGGCATCGAGCATGGCGTCCATGGCCGCATCGAGCGTCGTATCGTCAAAGGCGCCGACCGCCTGAAGGAACGCCTTGTCGAAGGGGCGACCGATCACCGATGCCACTTGCAGGGCTTTTTTCGCCTCGCCAAGCCGGTCGATCCGGGCACTCAGCAGAACCTGTAGCGATCCCGGTATGTCCTGAAAATCACCACTTTCGACAAGCGACTTGGTCAGTTCCTCGACAAACAGCGGGATGCCGTCGGAGCGGGCGACAATCTCCTGCACTGCTTCAGCAGGGATGTGCTTGCCGCCGATGGATTGAACGATCTCCTCGGCCTGGCTTTTTGCCAGCCGGTTCAAGAACAGTTTCGACTGATTGACCAGGTTGGGCCACGGTGGTTCGTAGCTCGGACGGTAGGTGATCAGGGCCAGCACGGCCGAATCGGTGATGCGTTGCATGGCTTCGCTGACCAGCATCTCCGTCGTCGGATCGATCCAGTGCGCATCTTCCATCAGGAACAGCACCGGTTTCTCGGCACTAAGCGCAACGATCTGACCAACCAGCGTATCAATGGTTCGCTCGCGCAGCTGCTGCGGTGACAGTTTCATTTCCCCGTAGCGATGCTCGAACGGCACCGACAGCAATGAGGCTAATACCTTGTGGGTCATCACATTGCCGTTTTCAGGAGTGCCGAGAAGCGCTTCGAGCTTGTCCAGCTTTTGTTCAGTGTCGTCACTTGGATCCAAACCGGCCCTGCGACGGATCTGCTGGATTGCCGGGAACAGATCCCGGTTTCGATGGTGCGGAGAACACTGGTAACTCAATCGGGTAAACGATTCCTCGGCAATCTGCCGGCCAAACGCCTCCACGAAACGGGACTTTCCCATGCCGGGCTCGCCGCAGAACAGCACCACCTGGCCCTCCCCCTGCCGGGCGATCTCCCAGCGTTCCCTGACAAGTCCCAATTCATGACTGCGCCCGACAAAGGGTGCCAACCGGTCGGCGTGGACCGCTTCGAAACGGTTCTCGGCGCTGCCTTCGCCGACCACTTTCCAGGCCGGGACCGGCTCGGCAAAACCCTTGAGATCGTGCCGACCGAAATCATCCAGCGCAAAGACGTCGGCCACCAGCGTACGGGTACGGCTGTCGATGATGACTTCGCCGGGCGTCGCCAGCCCTTGCAGGCGGGCCGCCAGGTTCGGCGTTTCCCCGGTCACCGATTCCGGATCGCGGCTCAGTTGGCCGACGATGTCTCCGACAATGACCAGACCGGAGGCGATCCCGACCCGCACACTCAACGGCGTGCCGTCCTTGGCCGTCAATCCGGCAGTGGCGGTCACCGCGTCGAGACCCGCCCAGACCGCACTCTCGGACTGGTTTTCGTTGGCCAAAGGCCATCCGAAATAGGACAGAACGCCGTCGCCGAGGTGTCTGGCGACATAGCCGCCATAGGCTCTGACGGCTGCCGTGATAGCGTCCTGAAAACTGCTCAGCGTTTCGCGGAGGTCCTCGGGATCGAGGCGCCGCGACAGCGCGGTGGAGCCGACCAGGTCGCAGAACATGACCGTCAACTGGCGCCGTTCGGGCTCCACCGGCGGTGCATCGCCTGAAACGGGCTCTGCCGACGCCGTGTCCGCCAGGCCGCTGCGGTTAGCGATAGCCGCCGACACGATCCGCCTCGGACCGATCGGTAGCCCCAGTTCCTTAAGGTCGTCCTCGGTCAGGTGCCACAGCGCGTCGAACGTGATTTCCTGCTCGGCGAACAGGGCAGCATAACGCCCCAGCCCCAGTCCCTCCAACCAGCTGTTCGTGTCTTCAGCCATATCGCCCCTGTGTCGGTCACTACCTTAGTTCTAGCACCATGAAAAAGCGAACAAATTGACAATTCTCACATACCAGTCTGCTGAACAGTTAAAGGCGCTCAATCGTCGGTTGCCCATACCCGGCGGCCAGCACAACACTGCCGGCAGTCTGCGATAAATGAATGTTCGATAAACAACAGCTTCAGGCAGCATTCAGCAGCCACCGATCATGGTATGGTCATCGATACGGAAAACCCCGAGGAGGGAATGATGAAAGCTCGACTGTTCGCCGCGACGATGACGGTTCTCGCCGGATTTTCCGGCACGGTGCACGCACTCGATCTGCAAGCCGGCGACACACCGGCCCTGAAAGTCACCAAACTGCAGCTCGGGATCCAGTCGCCCAAGACGAACGCCTGTCCGACCCAGGGCCGGCTGACCGCATGGGTGTTTACCAACAAAGCCGGCGACGTTCCGATCTACATCGCCCGCGACGGCGGTTCGGTCGCCGGTCCCTTCGTGATCAAAACCAAGGACACAGGCAACGGGACCTACATGGGTACCTACGACCGAATCCTGCAGATACACCAGCCGATCGACGCGCGTTACCGCGCTTCGGCACCCAAATACGAGCAGCTGAGCAACTGGGTCCCGCTGAAAGCGTCCTGCAAGATCAATCTCGGTGGCAATGCGCTGATCGGAAACTAGGGTCTCTTGAGACTCGGTCTTGTGGCAGGCGCTGCAAATGGCAGGCGCTGCAAAAAAAACGGCGTTTCCCGTTGAACCGCAGTCTGATTGATTGTCTATAGGCAGGAGTGCAACGCAAGCTGGGAGGCCACGCTGAGCGGAGAGACACCTTCGGAAATGCAGAATGCGGATGTGCTGCTGGCCGGCGGCGGGCTCGCGGGTTGCCTTGTGGCCCTGCGCCTTGCCGAAGCCGGCCGTCGCGTGCTGATCGTCGAAGCCGGACCGGAGATATGCGGCAATCATACATGGTCCTTCCACGAAACCGACCTGGCGGCAGCGGACCGGCAGCGATTGGAGCCGGCCGTGGTCCATCGCTGGCCGGGACAGCAGGTGGTGTTTCCAAACTACCGGCGGCAATTGACCACCCCCTATGCCAGCGTCACCTCCGAGGCGATGCGCGCCGCGGTGCGGGCTGTCGCAACCATCAGCGTGCGGGAAAACTGCCGGATTGCCAGACTCGCCGGCGACCATGCGCAGCTGGAAGACGGTACCCGGATCGACGCACCCTGCGTGATTGACTGCCGCGGTTTCGCTCCGGCCCGCGGCCTGCGTCTCGGATTTCAGAAGTTCGTGGGCATCGAACTGGAGTTTGACGCGCCGCACGGCGAGACGCTCCCGACGATCATGGACGCGTCGGTGGATCAGCTTGACGGTTATCGCTTCGTCTATGTGCTGCCGATGTCACCCACCCGCTTGCTGATCGAGGATACCCGCTACAGCGACGGCGGTGACCTGGATGCCGAGGCGCTCAATGCCGAGGTGCGGGCCTACGCAGTGGCGCGCGGATGGGGTGCCCATCAGCCGGTGCGGACCGAGCAGGGCGTGCTGCCGATTACGCTGGCCCATGATCCGACGCTGTTCTGGAACAACCTGGCTCCCGACGTGGCGCCCATCGGGCTGCGGGCCGGCTTGTTTCATCCGACCACCGGTTACAGCCTGCCGGTGGCTGTCGAGACGGCGAATCTGATCGCCGCAATAAAGCAGCCGCTGACGACGCGCGCCGTTCGCGATACGGTGCAGAACTACGCGGTTGAACGCAGCCGCGAGCAGTCGATCTTTCGTTTTCTGAACCGTATGCTGTTCGATGCGGCGGAGCCGCAAAAACGCTACGTGGTTCTGCAGCGTTTCTACACGTTGCCGCAGCCGCTCATCGAACGGTTCTACAGGGGACGCATCCGCCTGGAAGACAAGATGCGCGTTCTGATCGGCAAGCCGCCGGTACCAATCCACCGTGCGCTTCGCTGCGTAAGGGAAACGCAAGCACTCACCAATCATTGAATAGGCAACTCATGGATCATCCAAAGAATGCTGCGGTCATAGGAGCCGGTTTCGGTGGATTGGCCCTCGCAATCCGGCTTCAAAGCAACGGCATCCAAACCACGCTGTTCGAAAAGCGCGACCGACCGGGCGGGCGTGCCTATGTTTACGAGGATGACGGATTCGTCTTCGACGCTGGTCCGACGGTCATTACCGATCCGGCTGCGCTGCGAGAGCTGTGGTCCCTTACGGGGCGCAATATGGATGATGACGTGACGCTGCTGCCGGTGTCGCCGTTCTATCGATTGTGCTGGGAGGACGGAACCTTTTTCGATTACGTCGACGACCAGGAGGAACTGGACCGCCAGATCGCGGCGAAATCGCCCGAAGATGTCGAAGGCTATCGCAAGTTTCTCGCCTACTCTCAGGATCTGTATCATGAAGGATACGTCAAACTGGGCACTGTTCCGTTCCTGCACATATGGGATATGATGAAGGCCGCGCCGCAACTGATCCGGTTGGAGAGCCACCGCAGCGTTTATTCGAAGGTTTCCGAATACATCAAAGACGAACAGCTGCGGCAGGCGTTTTCCTTCCATTCCCTGCTCGTCGGCGGTAATCCCTTCGATACATCCTCCATGTACGCCCTCATCCATGCGCTGGAGCGAAAAGGCGGCGTCTGGTTCGCCAAGGGCGGAACCGGGGCATTGGTGAAAGCCATGGCGGATCTGTTCACCGATCTCGGGGGCACTATGCGGCTGGCGACGCCGGTTGATTCGATCACCGTAAACGATGGGCGGGCGACGGCGATCGTCGCTGATGGCGTCTCGACCCCGGTGGATATGGTCGCCAGCAATGCCGATGTCGTGCACACCTACCGGTCGCTTCTCGGTGGCACGCCTCGCGGCGCCGCCGGGGCCAAGAAGCTGCAGCGCAAGCGCTTCTCCATGTCGCTTTTCGTGATCTATTTCGGACTCAAGGGGGAGCGACCCGACCTGAAGCACCATATGGTCCTGTTCGGACCACGATACCGCGAGTTGATCAACGAGATTTTTTCCAGCGATCAGCTGGCAGACGACTTTTCGCTCTATCTGCATTGTCCCTCGGTCACCGACGACAGTCTCGCACCAGCCGGTCACAGCGCCTACTACGTGCTGTCGCCAGTTCCAAACCTGGGTACAGCCGACATCGACTGGGAGATCGAGGGACCAAGATACCGCGACCGAATCCTGCGCTATCTGGAGGAACGCTACATCCCTGGCCTGCAAGAGGATCTTGTGACCTGCCGCATTTTCACGCCGTTCGACTTCCGCGACGAACTGAACTCGCATCTCGGCTCGGCTTTTTCGGTCGAACCTCTGTTGACGCAGAGTGCCTGGTTCCGGCCGCATAATCGCGACGGTGTTATCGGAAATCTCTATTTTGTCGGGGCCGGAACCCACCCTGGTGCGGGGCTTCCTGGCGTTGTCGGTTCAGCCAAGGCAACTGCTGGGCTTATGCTGGCAGACCACAAACAGGTGAAAGCGGGTGCTGCGTGACGCTGCAATTGGAAGCATCGCTAGATCACGACGATCTGCTGCGCCACAGCGAGGCGGTGATTGCCAAAGGCTCGCAGAGCTTCGCCGCCGCAGCGAGGCTTTTCGGGCCACAAACGCGAGCCGACGCCGTCATGCTCTACACCTGGTGCCGGTACGCCGACGATGTGATCGATGGTCAGAACCTCGGTCACGACCAGCAGCAGGATTTTCGAACCGGTCAGCTTGAACGGCTGGCAAAGCTGAAAGCGAAGACCGAGGCCGCGCTTAACGGGGAAACCGCCAACGATCCGGTTTTTGAAGCGCTTCGCCAGGTGGTGGCCCGCAACCACATCCCGCATCGCCATCCGCTGGAGTTGATCGCTGGTTTCGGCATGGACGTGCAGGAGCGGCATTACCACACATTCGAGGACACACTGGAATACTGCTATCACGTGGCCGGCGTTGTTGGGGTCATGATGGCGATGATCATGGGTGCGCGCGACGATGCGGTGCTCGACCGCGCTTCCGATCTCGGTGTCGCTTTCCAACTGACCAACATTGCGCGTGACATCGTCGATGATGCGCGGGTCGGCCGCTGCTATCTGCCACAGCAATGGATGGACGAACTCTCGCTGGCGTCCATCGACCCGCAAGACCGAAATCAATGGCAGGACCTGCACAGGCTGGCACTGCGCCTGTTGGCTTCCGCGGAGCCCTACTACGCATCCGCTCATGCCGGATTGAGCGCGCTGGATTTCCGTTCGGCCTGGGCTGTGGCTTCGGCACGCCGCGTCTACCGGGATATTGGCCGGAAGCTGCGGCAATCGGGGCCGGAGGCTTGGGATGGGCGCGTTTCCACCGGCTCGCTGCGCAAGGCATGGCTGATTGCGCTGGCTCTGGGCGACGTCGTTGTGTCCAGGACCCGACGCCAGGGTGACGGGCCGTCACGAGATGGCCTTTACCAGCGGCCATAGGGCTTACCCGACCCGTCTTCGTTTACCGAGTCGCACCGTTGCCAGGACCGGCTGTCGGTGGCCACCCAAATTGCGCCGGCACCCCCTTAAGTCTGATATTCACACCACAAGGTATATACGATCTTACTATAAAAACCTCGGCTATTCTTGCAAATTATTACTAGATGAAATCAATATTTGATTGCAAAGAAACATGCAAAACCATTAACTCTGGATATTAGATTCATATATCATCCGAAAAATACGTTGAAAGTGACCGTCGTTAACTCCATTCTATGCAGGTGCAGATGATGACGCACGCTTTGATTATGAAACCCGGTGCAATGATCACCAACATCAAACGCGAATCGAGCCATTCACGGGAGTTGAGCGATCTGGAAGAGATCGAGTTGCTTAAAACTCTATCGCTTCTCAAGACGACACTTGATGTGTTTCCGGCAGATTCAGTTTCACGTCAAGAAAAGATCAATGAATGGGCCAAGCTGGAGCAATGGTGCATTCTAGCCATCAAGGCGATTTCCGGGTTGGTGAAACAACTTGCTCCCATCCAATCGCGTTCGACAACGGCAGAGCAGGCTTTCGGTGCGACGCTGATCGCCTATGATGCGTTGGCTGACGTTGTAGAGCAGCGGTTCAAAAAGCCTGATCCGCAAGACTTCGGCACTGCCAAGCAAGCTGTCGAACAGTGTCTGGCGACCGCCCATCGATTGGTTTGATCCCGCAGCGAGAGGGATCTCCCGCAGGGACAAATGCAGTTTCAATCGGTCAGAGCGTCCCGTTCGTTCTCATAAAGAACGACGTTTTGGTTCTTCTGATTGTCGCGTAGCTGTTGCTTCAGGTCATCCAGTCGCGGTGCCCAGATGAATCCGAAGGACACGCACCCGTCCTTGCCCTTGACGGCATGGTGCAGCCGGTGCGCCTGGTACAGGCGTTTGAAGTAGCCCGACTTGGGCACGTAGCGAAACGGCCAACGGTGATGGACAAGCCCGTCGTGGGCGATGAAATAAAGCGCGCCGTAGACAGTGATGCCGACGGCGATCCACCAGACAGGCCAGTAGGTCACTCCGATCCAGAACATCAGAATCGCGACGGCCGCAAAAACGACGGCGTACAGGTCGTTGCGCTCAAGGGCGTGGTCGTGCGGTTCGTGATGCGATCGATGCCAGCCCCATCCCCAACCATGCATAACATATTTGTGGGCCCACCAGGCAAACAGCTCCATCAGGGCGACGGTGATAACAACGATTGCCAGTGCAAGAAGGAAAGTAATCATATTGCTCCCGTCGCAAGCCGATTTCAGCAAACCATAACCGACATAGGGCGTGACTTGGAATGCGGCAATTCGATCCTGCTAACCGAGCCGAAGGCGATGGCGCGACAGGACAAGCGCGGCAAACAGACCTGTCAGGGCCGCCAAGGCCAACGGCCAAAAGGTGGGCAGCAGTGCGATGAGCGTCTCACCGCGCCAAAGCGCACCATGGTAGGCCTCGATCGCCCAGGCATTCGGCGTCAGCCAACCCAGGTCCTGCAGCCACGGCGGCATCATGTAGCGCGGCACCATCGATCCGCCCACTGCGGAGGCCACCAGAACCAGGAAACTGGAGATCGTGTTGGCCTGCTGCCGCGTCGTGCAGGCCGACGCCATGGCCAATGCCAGTCCAGCGGCGGCCGCCGAGGCCAGAAGGGTGGTCGCCAGCCACGGCAACCAGTGTCCCGGTACGTTCACGCCGTTGACGATCCAGGCGACCAGGAAAATCACCGTCACCTGGAGAACCCCTTGAACGGTGAGGAACAGGAACTTGGTAAAAACAACGACATCTGTGCCGGCGGGGCCCACCGCCAGACGATCGACGATGCCGGAGGTGCGCTCGTCAATCAGTGAGGTGGCGCCCTGCATAGCCGAAAACAGCAGGAACATCACCGCGACCGCACCGGCATAGTAACTGATCGTATCGCTGGAACCGCCACGGCCCGACAACGTCTCGACCACCACCAGCGACGGCTCGTCCGCACGCCCGCCAGTGTCATCTGCGAGTTGTTCCATTCCGGCATCGAGCCGAGCCCGCTGTTCGGGGGTCAAGCCGCCGGTCAGCGTCTCGATGGTCGGAACCACGCGACGCATGGTGACGCCCGGCAGGTGCCGCGCAACAAGCCGCTGTACGTGACCGGACACGATCGGCCCGGCCATCGCCCGACCGGCGTCGGCAATCACCAGCACCGGTGCTGTGTCCGCCTCATCGCTGAGTGGACCGAGGATGATAAGACCGACATCAGCCTCTCCCGAAAGCACAGCCTCGCGGATGCCGTCCGGCTGGGTGGCGGGCCGCACCATGCGCAGCGCCGGCTCTGCGTCGATGGCCGAGACGAGCACTTCGCTGTCATCGGTTTCGACAACGTCCAGAACCGCGACTTTCAACCGCATTTCGTCGCCGCTGGTGCCGGAAAAAATGGCGGCAAAGATGATGAAGATCAGCGGCGGTAACAGGAACGCCATGATCAGCGCGCCGCGATCGCGGACCAATCCAAGCGCCATCACCCTCAGCAGGGCGCCGATCATGATACCGGGCCCGGCTCGCGCAGTTGCAGAAACAGGCTGTCCAGTCCGGGTTCGCGGAACCGTACTTCCTTGATGCGCAGGTCGGTCTGCCGCAGCGCGTCGGTCAGTTCCGCCTGTTTGTACACCGAGGCACTGATCATGCGACTCCATTCCATGCCGTCGGGATGTTCGGTAAACCGTAACCGCCGCAGCATGGCGCTGGTGCGCTCCGACGCCGGTTCCAACAGATCGACCAACAATTCACGCTTGGTGCCGAAGGTCTGCAGCAACAAAGCGGCGGGGTTGCCGGTTGGTCCGATGGCGCCATTGCGCAGAAATCCGACGCGATTGCAGAGCGTCTGCGCCTGATCCAGGTCATGGGTGGCCAGCAATACGGCAAGCCCGCCATGGCTGAGGTCTCGGATGACGCCATGCAGCGCGGTGCGGGCGTCGATGTCGACACCGACCGTCGGTTCGTCAAGGATCAGCAACTGTGGCCGGTGCAACAACGCAGCGGCGATGTTGACGCGGCGCTTCCATCCGCCCGACAGGGTGTCAACGCGCTCATCGGCACGGCTCCCGAGCCGCACAGCGTCCATGGCGAACCGGCAGGCATCACGGGTGTCGCTGGCCGAAAGGCCTGAGAGGCGGCCGAAGGCCATCAGGTTTTCCCGGGCGGTCAGATGCGGGTAAAGGGCGATTTCCTGAGGGACCAGTCCGATGCGGCGCAAGGTCCGGCGTTGCCGGTTGCTTTGGCCGCAAATCAAAATGTTACCGGAGGCCACGTTCACGCGTCCGCAGATCGCCCGGATCAGTGTCGTCTTTCCGGCGCCGTTTGGTCCCAGCAATCCAAAGACCTCGCCTTTCGAAATGGTGAGATCCAGGCCGTCAAGAACCCCGCGACCGCCATAGCGGACGGCCAGACCTGAGATCTGAAGAACCGGCGGCACGTCGTTGGCGGGCGGTGAGGGCCAAAAGGCCTCTATCGGTCGGTTTGTCGTGAGCATTCTGGGCCCGTCGAAATTATGCTCTCGAACCGAATATTGTGTCCACAAGCGTCTGCAGGTTTACCGTTTCCAGACCGCTTCTGTCGAGTGCCTTACGGGCCAGTTCCAAATGTTCTTCACAGGACCGCACGGCACCCTGGAGTCCGGTCAGAGTCACCAGCGTCGGTATGCCCTGGTCCTGGCCAACGTCCTTGCCGGCGGATTCGACTTCACCGGTCTGATCGATCAAGTCATCCGCGGTTTGAAAAGCAAGCCCAACATGTTTCGCGAAGTCGCGTACCGCATCGATAGAAGCCGGGGACAATTGGGCTGCCAGCGCGCCGATATGGGCCGCAGCAACAAAAAGGACACCGGTTTTTAGCCAGTTGACGCTTTCAATTGGAGCTGCCGTGTCGAGCGAAGCCCGTTCGTGCAAATCTATTTCCTGGCCAGCGATCATTCCGTTGGAGCCGATCGCATCGCTCAACACCTCAAGTGCCTGGGTGCGCAGCTGCGAATCGGTGGCGTGGTGCTCGGCAATGACGCCGAATGCCCGGTTCAACAATCCGATCGACGCCAAAATGGATGTCGCCTGGCCGAACTCGCGGTGGGTTGCCGGACGACCGCGTCTCAGTTTCGCGTCGTCCATACATGGTAAATCGTCCAGGATCAGGGAGGCGGAGTGGACCATCTCCACCGCGCATCCTGCGTCGAGCGCGAAAGACCGCCCACGGCCACCGGCTGCTTCGCTGACGAGAAGGCAAAGCAGTGGCCGAACGCGTTTCCCAGATCCATGCAGGCTGAATCGCATGGCCTTGTGCAGGCCCTGCGGTTCCTGGTCTTCATTCGGTAGCAACTGATCTATACGGGCATTGATCTCATCGCGAAGTGCGGACGCAGCCTGGGCATCAGGTGCGGTGGAACTCCTGTTAAGGGATTTCGCGAAAGGATTTATGTGTCTTTTCCCCACGATTTGCTCAATTGCCCACGTCATCAGCCGGACTGCCGATCATCGCCGGATATCACGTGGTCAATTCAGTGGCGCTTTCTGGCACAAATTGACCGAATGTGACACCATCGCGCAACCAAAAAAACACTATTGACCGACAAACGAACTATTCCACCTTGTATATGGCCAGATTACGATATTGTTGCTTTTCGCGACATCAAACCATGATTCTCGAGCAATCAGGGAACGCCGCATGCTGACAGACCGGAAAGACGAGCATCTTTCGGTCGTTCTGGAGGGTCGCTTCAAACGCAGCGAGCAGACCACCGGCCTGGAAGCGATTGAGTTCGTCCATTGCGCGCTTCCTGAAATGCATCTTGACGATGTCGATCTATCTACGACGCTACTGGGCAAGCGGATCAGTGCGCCATTGCTCGTAAGCTCAATGACCGGCGGGCCTTCCCGGGCAGGCGATATCAACCGCAACCTGGCGCTCGTGTGCGAAGCGCTGCAGCTGCCGTTTGCGGTCGGTTCCCAGCGCGTCGCCATAGAAGATGGCGATGCCTGCGGACTGGACGGCGGCTTGCGCAAATGTGCTCCTACGGTGCCGATCCTGGGCAACCTCGGCGCCGCCCAACTGAACCGTGGATTTGGCGTCGAGGAAGCAAGCAGAGCGGTGGAGATGATCGGCGCCGATGCGCTGTATATTCACCTCAATCCGCTGCAGGAGGCGGTTCAGCCGGAGGGCGACAGGGACTGGACGGGCCTTTTCGATAAAATTGTCAGGGTCGCGGCGGCGCTGCCGGTGCCGGTTGCGGTCAAGGAAGTGGGATCTGGGATTTCGGCCGGGCTGGCGCGGCGCTTCGTCGACGCCGGCATCACCATCATCGATGTTGCGGGGGCCGGCGGCACCAACTGGGCGGCCGTCGAGGCGGCCCGCATAAAGGATCCACAGCAGGCGCGTTTGGCCAACGCCTTCGCCAGCTGGGGCATTCCCACGGCTGATGCGGTCGTTGCTGTCCGGGCCGCTTGTCCGCGGGCAACCGTCATTGCTTCCGGCGGCATCCGTTCAGGCATCGATGTTGCAAAGGCGCTGCGAATCGGTGCCGACCTTGCGGCCCAGGCCGCAGGCGTCTTGACGGCGGCCAATGATTCACCGGAAGCGCTCGCATCACACTTCGAAACAACGATTGCGGAACTGCGCGTCGCCTGCTTTTGCACCGGATCACACGATATAGCAGCGTTGAAAACCGCCGAACTGCAGCATGGCAGCAGTGGCTAGAGCATCGGGCAAGAATGATGAATCTCTTGAGGGATCGGACGCGACCTCACAAAACCCTCCAGATTCTCAAATGGTTTGATTTGTGATTCAAACTCTCAGGAGGCGAATCATGGGCAAACCTTTATCGGCGGATTTACGCGCACGCATTGTTGAGGATATCAGCCGGGGTAATACGCGCAGAGGCGCAGCCACCCGTTTCGGCGTTGCAGCGTCCACGGCGGTCCGGCTTCAGGCACATTTCGAGGAGACGGGCTCGGTTGCGCCGTGCCGCCTGGGCCGCCCACCGGATACGGGCAAGCTTGGCCGCAACCGCGACTTCATCATTGCTCAGGTGGAAGCCAAGCCTGATATCACCATGCCGGAATTGGCCGCGGTTCTGCTGGCCGAACGCGGCGTCAAAGCCGACCCGTCCAATCTGTCGAAGTTCCTGTGCAAACAGGGCTTCAGCTATAAAAAAAACGCTGCTGGCATCGGAGAAAGAACGCGCTGACGTCAGAGCGGCGCGGACCGAGTGGACATGCTGGCGCCAGCCGGCCATGCGACGCCAGCCCCTGCGTCTCGTCTTCATTGACGAGACAGCTGTCAAGACCAACATGACACCGCTGCGTGGCAGAGCTCGGCGCGGACAACGCCTGAAGGCTGATGCTCCCTTCGGCAAGTGGAACACCCAGACGTTCATTGCAGCGCTCAGACATAACGCACTCACCGCTCCTTGGGTGTTGGACGGCGCCATGAACGCCGACAGCTTCGATATCTACGTCGAAACGCAACTGGCGCCGACACTTGAGCCAGGTGACGTGGTCATTTGCGATAATCTGAATGTCCACAAAAGCCAGCGTGCTCACGATGCCATCGCCGAGCGTGGTGCATGGGTTCTGTTCCTGCCCAAATACTCGCCGGATCTCAACCCAATCGAGATGGCGTTCGCAAAGCTCAAGGCTCACTTGCGAAAGGCCAATGCCCGAAGTCGACAAAGCCTGAACCAGGCAATCGGAAAGGTCTGCGACCTCTTCACACCGGAAGAATGCCAAAACTACTTCAAGCAGGCAGGGTACGTTGCAACATAATCGCCCGACGCTCTAAGCGTTAGGTCAGCGGAGCATGCCCATTCGGCGCAACAGCCCGTCACGTTTCACGAACTGGTGGTAGACGGCAGCGCCGGTGTGCAGAATGAGCAGCAGAACGAGAAGCCGCGCCCCCAGACCGTGTGGCAGGCGCGTCGGCAACAGGCCAAAGTCGGGCATGGCCCAGGCCGCGTCGGCGAACAGGATCGGGCCGACACCGGAGAGCACCAGCATGCCAATGCCACTGGTGGCCATGCCGAGAATGACAACGTAAAACAGGGCGTGCACGGTCTTCGCCATTCGCGCCTGCCATTTCGCCAACCCTTCGGGCGGTTCCGGTCTGCTGTCCGCCAGCACCCACCAGGCAATGCGGGCCATGGTCAGAATCAGAACCGCAATGCCCGCCGACGCGTGGACGCGCAACGCCATCGGCGAAAAGCCGCCCTCGGCGCCGAAGCCGTAAACCAGCAACACAACAATCAGGAACGCGCTTAACCAGTGGATCACGACCGGCGCCGCTCCATAAGCCTGCGCTGTGCTTTTTGTGATCATGTCAGCCTCAATCGCTTCGGATGATCTCGTACAGCGCGGCATCAAAAGTCAGGCCTTCGACGGGTTTGAGACCGGCATCCGTTCGCATGGCGGCTGTTGCGTTGCGGAACGCCTCGGCGTTTTCCCAGCGGGCGATGTTGACCAGCTGAAAACGTGCATCGGGCAACAGCGATCGGTGCAGCGCGGTGGACAGGTAGCCCGGCTGGTCTTTCAGGAAATCCCGCGCGGCTTCCCAGAAGACCACAGTTTCGTCGAGGCTGCCTTCAGGCACTTGAAAGACATTGATGAGGACCACCGGATGCGGCTCAACGTTGCCGACTTCATCTTCCGCGCTTATCGCGGGAGCCGGCGCCGCCGCCATCGCAGCGATAACGGGCAAGGATCGAATGAGCTGTTTCATCGTCGTCTCCAGTTCACAAAATAAATATAGCAAGCTATATATCATTGCATAGCTAGCTATTCAAGTAGATGGTGCCGGTATGGAGTTCGAAAAGGACAGATCGGCCGGCTATCTCGCCAACCTGATGGCGCGGCTGTTCGCGCGGCACCTGCTGCGGCGCATCAAGCCGCTCGGAATCGTTCCAGGGCAATTTCCCGCGCTGCTGGCGTTGTGGGAGCGCGACGGACAAACTCAGAAAGAGCTGGTCGCTCAATTGGATATCGAGCAGGCGACGATGGCCAATACGCTGGCACGCATGGAACGCGACGGGCTCGTTCAGCGCACGCCGCACCCGACGGACGCACGGGCACAACAGGTGTGGCTGACGGCCTATTCAAAATCGATACGCGATTCAGCCTACGCGGCGGCCATGGACACCAATGTGGCGGCGTTGTCGCGATTGGATGACGGCGAGCGTGCGATGTTCGTCGATCTGATGGGGAGGGTTATTGCGGGGCTGAGGGCACCGGATGCCTCGCAAACGGTGCCCTCGCCGAAAACGCATGTGGCGGGGAAGCCTGCTGGCTCCCCCGGTGGCGCAGCCGATTAGTTCGGCAGGACCACTGCGTCAATCACGTGAATGACGCCGTTGGAGGCTTCGACGTCGGGGGTGACAACATTGGCATTGTCGACTTTGACGCCGTCGGTCGCGTCGACCTTGAGGTTGCTGCCCTGGACGGTGGCGACATCCATTGTCTTGCCGGCGATGTCACCGGACATGACCTTACCAGGGACCACGTGGTAGGTGAGAACGGCCACCAGCTGATCCTTGTTTTCCGGCTTCAGCAGGTCTTCAACCGTGCCAGCTGGCAGCTTCGCGAACGCCTCATCGGTCGGTGCGAATACGGTGAACGGGCCTTCGCCTTTCAGCGTGTCGACGAGGCCTGCAGCCTGCACGGCGGCGACCAAGGTTTCGAAAGTTCCAGCCGAGACGGCCGTGTCGACAATGTCGGCGGCTTTTGCGGCAACGGCGCCGACCATCAGCGGTACGGCAGCAACGGTAGCAATTGCAAAGCGACGAATTGCGTTCATGATTTACTCCAATCAATTGGGTTGGGGACTCGATTAACGCTCGGCTTTACGGGGGGTTGAGGCCTGCGGATCACGGATTGACCAGTTGCGGTGGATCACAAAAATGTGGCTGCGACACATTATCCACGGCCGTTGATATGGCGCGTCATCGCGCTAGGCGCGGTGCCTACCGCCGGCCGCCGGTCAGACCTTTCACCAGCCACTTCTGTAAAACGACGACCAACGCTGCGGGCGGCAGTATGGCGAGGACCGCCAACGCCATGCCGTAATTGGTGGCACTGCCGAAACGCTCAATGCCGCGTACCAGCGTGTAGTAGCCCTCGCCGGTCGTGGTGATCATCAGTGGCCACAGATACTGGTTCCAGCCCTGCACGAAGGCAACGACAAACAGGGCGAGGATCATTGGCACCGATAGAGGCAACAGGATGTCGATAAAGAACCGAAACGGACCGGCGCCATCGATCCTGGCCGCTTCATGGAGGGAAGCAGGCACCGTTTTGAAAAACTGCCGGAAATAGAACGTCCCGACGGCGGCGGCCAGCAGCGGCAGAATGAGCCCCTGGTAGCTGTTGAGCATGCCGAGCTGCTGCACGACCATGAAGCTCGGCAGGATGCGGGTTTCGATCGGCAGAAGCAGACTGGCAAAGATGAGCCAGAATAGAAACGAAGCGAACCGCAAACGAAAATAGACCAGCGCATAAGCCGAAAGAACCGACAGCACACATTTGCCGACGGCGAAGCCAATCGCCAGAACCATTGAATTGAACGTCATGGCGCCAGCCGTGATGGTGTGACCGAAACCGGCCGCACCGGTCAGCAGTCCGCCGTAGACGTCAACGAACGCTCCACCCCAATCGAGCCGCAGGCCATCCCTGGAAATGGTGGCGTTGTCGTGTGTGGACGTCAGAAAAACCGCCAGTACCGGCAGCAGCATGAACAGCGAGCCGACGATCAGAACCAAGTGATCGAGTGTCTTTTTCACAATCGCCGACGGCGTCCTGATCCACACGTTCTGCAGGCTCCGATTCACGTGTCGCACATATCCGGATTGTGCGTTTTGCTGCACCGCGTCAATAGCCGGAATCGCTTTTGGTTTCGGTTTTTTTCAGGTCACCAAAGCTTCACATATCTGACATCCGCCTGTCACCCGCGGTGGTGTAGCTGCTGGTGTCCGTGTCCAAAGGCTCCGCAGGAGGAGCCATTCCGAACAACCTTTTGGGGAGACATGTATGCCCTTACGCAACGTTTTTGCTGGCGCCATGGCAACCGCTATGTCCGTCACGCTTGCAATGCCGGCATTTGCCGCGACCGAGATCACCTGGTGGCACGCAATGGGCGGCCAACTCGGCGAGTCGGTCAACGATATCGCTGAGAAGTTCAACGCTTCGCAGTCGGACTACAGGATCACGCCCATCTACAAGGGCACCTACGAAGAGACCATGACCTCCGGCATCGCCGCGTTCCGCGCCGGCGAACAGCCCAACATCATCCAGATCTTCGACGCCGGCGCAGCGACCCTGATCGGCGCCAAGGGCGCGGTGATCCCAGCCCAGGAAATCCTTAAGCAGAATGGTGTCCCTTTCGACATTCAGGATTACATCTCAGGCGTCCGTTATTTCTACGCGGATGAAGACGGCACGATGATCGGTATGCCGTTCAACTCTTCGACGCCAATCATGTACTACAATGAAGAAGCCTTGGAAAAAGCCGGCGTCACGCCGCCGAAGACTTGGGAAGAGTTCCAGACGGTCACCGGCCCGGCATTGAAAGAGGCCGGTTATGTACCGCTGGTACAGTCGCACCTGCCGTGGATCTTCACCGAAAACTTCTACTCCCGCCACAACCTTGAGTTCGCCACGATGGACAACGGCTATGCGGAAGGTACTCCGCAGATGCTCATGAACACCGACCCGATCAAGATGCACTTTACGGCGGTGAAGGAATGGTACGACAACGGCCTGTTCGGCTGGTACGGCACCGGCTGGAGCGATAACCAGAAGCCGTTCAACGAAGGTCAGGTCGGCTTGTGGCTCGGCTCCTCCGGCTCGTTCGGCGGCGTCAAGGCAGCCGCCAAGTTTCCGTTCTCCGCGACCTATCTGCCCTACTGGGAATCGCTGACCAAGGAACCGACGCAGACGTTCATTGGCGGCGCAGCGCTGTTCGCGATGTCCGGCAAGTCGGATGAGGAAAACAAGGCCGTTGCCGAGTTCTTCCGCTTCCTGACCTCGCCGGAAATCCAGTATTTCTGGCACCGCGAAACCGGATACGTGCCGATTACCGAAGCCGCGTACGAACTGGCCCAGAGCGAAGGCTACTATAAGGAAGTCCCGCAGGCCGAAGTCGGTATCAAGCAGCTGTCGCTGCCGGCCGGTGAATGGACCAAAGGCTACCGCCTCGGCTTCTACGTTCAGATCCGCGACGTGATGAACCGCGAATACGGCAAGATCTTCGCTGGAGAAAAGGACGTCGACGCGGCGTTCGTGACCATCGAGGACGAGTCCAACAAACTGCTGGACCGGTTCACCAAGTCGATGGGCGGCAACTGATCCAAGCATCTGTGCGGGGCACCCTCTTTGGGTGCTCCGTTTTTCTTTCGGGGGCGCTTACCAATGCATAAGTCGCAGTTTCGATCACCACTCTATCCCTACCTGCTGCTGCTGCCCCAGCTCTCCATCGTCATTATCTTCTTTTATTGGCCGGCCGCCGAAGCGATCCGGTCGTCCTTCTACCTGGAAGACCCGTTCGGTTTTTCCTCGACCTTCGTCGGTTTCGATAACTTTCGCGACATGGTCACCCGATCCGACTATCTGGCGACTGCCCGTTTCACCGTCATCTTCACGGTGCTCGTGACGTTTTTCTCATTGGCCATCGCCCTGTTGCTGGCGGTCACCGCCGACCGCGTCATCCGCGGCGCCTCGATCTACAAGACGCTTCTCATGTGGGTTTACGCGATCGCCCCGCCGGTCGCCGGGCTCATCGGCATCCTGCTGTTCGACAACCTCGTCGGTCCCCTGGCCCATTTCCTCCGGTCGCTCGGATGGGATTTCGTCCTTGGCGTGCACCGATTCGACACCGCTTTCGCGATGATCTCCATCTCGATCTGGAAGCAGGTGCCGATCAATTTCATCTTCTTCCTGTCCGGCTTGCAGGGCATCCCGAAAGCCGTCAAGGAGGCCGCGGCGATCGATTGCCATTCCTCGATCCGGCGCTTCTGGACCATCACATTTCCGCTGCTGGCGCCGACCGGTTTCTTCCTGTTGATCATCAACATCACCTATTCGCTGTTCGATACGTTCGGCGTCATCGATGTCGTGTTGAAGGGCGAGCCCGGCAACAACCCCGTGACCCTGGTCTACAAGGTGTTTCTTGACGGGTTCCGCGGCAATGACCTCGGCGGATCGTCGGCCCAGTCGGTCATTCTGATGGTCCTCGTGCTGGTCCTGACGATCTTTCAGTTCCGGTTGATCGAACGCCGCGTGCACTACAGCTGAGGTCCCGCCATGACAACTTCGGACATTTCCATCTCTACCCCGACCGCGGTAGTCGCCGTTCAGCCCAAAAAACGCTTCCGTTGGAGCCTGTTGTTCGATCACATCATTCTTATCGTCGGTTCGCTGTTCATGCTGCTGCCGGTGCTGGCTGCCTTCATGACTTCCACGCATGACAACATCACCGTCCATACCGGCGGCCTGCAGATGACCTATGGCGGGCACATGGTTGAGAATTATTACAACGCCATGCTGGTCCCGGGCGGCTTCACCAAGACGGTGGACGGCATGACCATGCTGACCAACTCGTTCATCCTGGGCATCGGGTTTGCGGTGGGCAAGATCATCATTTCGATGCTCGCCGCCTACGCGATCGTCTATTTCCAGTTCCGCTTCGCCACCTTCGCGTTCTGGGCGATCTTCACCACCCTGCTGCTGCCGCTGGAAGTGCGGATCCTGCCCTCCTACGAAATCGTGCAGGGCATGGGCCTCCTGAACACCTACACAGGGCTCATCGTGCCGCTGATCGCTTCGGCGACCGGCACGTTCTTTTTCCGACAGTTCTTCAAGTCGGTTCCCAACGAGTTGATCGAGGCGGCGCGCATAGATGGTGCCGGTCCGATGAAGTTCTTCATCGACATTCTGGTGCCGCTGTCGAAAACGATGATTGCGGCAATCTTTATCATCATGTTCGTGTTCGGCTGGAACCAGTATCTGTGGCCGACCATCATGACCACGGAAGAGCAGTTCTTTACGCTGGTGCGGGGCATCTCACAGATCCTGCAGGTCTATATCGGCTCTCAGGTCCCCGAGTACGGCGAGGCCATGGCGCTGGCGATCGTTGCCATGCTGCCGCCGGTGCTGATCGTCGTGTTCTTCCAGAGATGGTTCGTCAAGGGCCTGGTGGAATCGGAAAAATAGGGAAAAACGCATGGCCCAGGTTGCTATCGATAGGGTGCGCAAGGTCTATCCAAACGGGACCGAGGCGCTGTCACCCTCCAGCCTGACCATCAGGGATGGCGAATTCATCGTGCTGGTCGGTCCGTCCGGATGCGGTAAATCCACGCTGTTGCGCATGGTGGCCGGCCTGGAGGATATCACCGAGGGAACGATCTCCATCGGCGATCGGGTGGTGAACGCACTCGATCCGGCCGAGCGCGATATCGCGATGGTGTTCCAGAATTACGCGCTCTATCCGCATATGTCGGTCTACAACAACATGGCCTATGGCCTGAAAAACCGAGGCCGATCGAAAGCTGACATCGAGACGGCGGTGCACAAGGCGGCCAAGCTTCTGCATATCGAGGAGTTTCTCGACCGTCGGCCGAACCAGCTGTCTGGCGGTCAGCGGCAGCGCGTCGCCATGGGGCGCGCCATCGTCCGCGACCCGGCGCTGTTCCTGTTCGACGAGCCGTTGTCCAATCTGGACGCCAAACTGCGCAACCAGATGCGCCTCGAAATCCGCAAACTGCAGCGCGAGCTGGGCGTCACGTCAATCTACGTGACCCATGACCAGATCGAGGCGATGACCATGGCCGATCGCATCGCCGTGCTCAACACCGGAACGATCGAGCAGATCGGCACACCGACAGAGATTTACCACAAGCCGGCAAGCATCTTTGTCGCAGGCTTCATGGGCGCGCCGCCGATGAACATTCTGGATGGCCACTACAACGGCAATGGCGGTCTGGAGATCAAGGATCTCGGCCACGTCGCCGTCGACCATCAACTCGCGGTCACCGGCGACATCAGCGTCGGCATCCGCCCGGAAAGCGTCGAGATCCATCAGAACCAGGTCGAGAACACGGTTCCGGTCAAGGTCGATTTCCTGGAAGAACTGGGAGCCGGCCGGCTGCTGCACACGACCATCGGATCGACGCCGTTTATCGCCCATCTCGACAACGAGCACCCGATTGATGGCGACCATGTGTTCGCCCACCTGCCTGCCCGGGCGCTACACCTGTTCGACGCAACAACGGGTCGCCGGGTTTAGCCCGCTTCTCTCACAGCACGACAGTTTGAGGTTGTTTGCCGGCCTCGATAGTGCGTGCCGTGCCTACGCGTTTACAAGGCGGCATGCATCGATCGCCGCAGTGGGCAGCGGTCTGTTTTAGCAGCGATGTTCCTTTGTTGGTTTTCGGGAAGGGCTTGTGTCCTGCGGCTCATCGGGCCGCGGCGCATATTCGGGCGTGGGCCAGAGTGAACTCGTGCATGTGGGGACAAGCCGAAGCCATGGCGACTTTGATACGCCGGACCGAGACACGGATCTGGGCGCCGATCTTGAGGAGCTTCAATCGGATCGTCCCACAGGTCGCCTCGGCAAGGGTCGTGTGTCTCAGGCCAATCCTTCGAAGAGCGCAGATCAAGACATAGGCAAATGATGCGAACCAAAGCCGCAGTTGGTTGGCGCGCATGGTGTGGGCACTGGTGCGGTCGGCATAGAGATCGAGCTGGCACTCTTTGATGCGGTTTTCCATGTCGCCGCGGGCGCAGTACAGATCCTCGTACAGAGCCTTTGCGCCCCCATGCTTCGGCTTCAGCGAGGTCACGATGAAGCGCGGGTTCGATCCCTTAAGCGTCCATTCGGCCTTGCCAATGACGCGCCTTCGCCGTGACCAGCTGTCCTTAGTCGACCATAGGAAGTCGCGGAACACACGGGCCGGTTCGCCGCTCGCCCGGCCGACAAGACAGGCTTCCTCAAGGGCCGGTTCGATTTTCTTCTCCAGGCGCTGGTTGCGGGCCAGACCGAAGATGTAGTCGACCTTGTTGGCTTCGCACCAGTCCATCAGTGTGTTGCGGGCAAAGCCTGAATCGGCGCGTAGGATGATGCGCACCTTCGGCCAGGACTTGCGGATCTGAGTGATTATCCGCTCAACTTCCTGCTCGGTTCCCTTGCTGGCGTCGATGTTGGAGCGCCGCAGCTTGGCCGCCAAAAGGTGACGGCCGCAGAAGATGTAGAGCGGCAGATAGCAGTAGCAGCGATAATATCCATGGAAGAAGCGACCTTCCTGATGGCCGTGCAGCGGATCATCCGTGGCATCTAGATCGAGGACGATCTTGCGAGGTGGATTGTCATGAGCCTTCAGGAACAGATCCACAAACAACCTTTCGATGGCACTGCGGTCATGGCTGATCCGGTGATAGCGCGTCGGCTCGCCGACCGGCGCATGCTCCAGCCGGTTCAGGGTCGATTTGCCGGCCAGCGGCGCGCAGTCCGACCGCTTCGGCGTCAAGCTTTCCGACAACAGGGTCAACACCGGATCGTGACGCAGCGTGTCGTGATCATCCACGTCCTCGTATCCCAGAGCGATCGCCGTGACGCGTTGTGCAATCAGGGTGCGCACGCTGTGAACCGTGCAATCGGGATCGCGCCGATCGACGAAGCAACCTGCAAGCCTGTCGAACAGCCCGATGGCTTTTTCAGTGTGGCGCAGCAACACAGCACCGGCGTCCGAGGTGATGGCTCCGCCGTCGAAAGCGGCGACGACTTTACGTCCGTCAAAGCCTTCAAATTCGAGCTGTTCGGAGATACAGTGTGTTTGCATCGGACCCCGTCCATGAACCTGATAACTCTTTGTAGCAAAAGAATATTCTCAGATTCTTGGGGCCGATGCACCCCTTTCTTTGAGAGATCCGGGTTAGAGCAAACTGTCAACAACCTTGCGGTTTCCCCCGCACCCCAGCGGTCAGAATACCCGTCGGTCCGCTTCATCGCTGATTGGGTACTTTGCCCTGCGGGGAAATCGGCCGGTCCTTGAAGCTTGGACCAGCTGTTGACGTGCACGAAGCCATGGCCAGAGCCGCGGCGAAAACCAACAGAACACGCAAATTCATCGAGGCCTCCAAACAAAAGTAGCGTCCGCCGGTTAACCTCCCGGACCGCCATGCGTCGAACGCTTCATGTCCGTGTCTACACGAGGTAGTCGTAGTCGTTGCGCACCTTGCCCTGTGGTGAAACCGGTCGGTCTTTCAACAGCACGCCATCATCGGATGTCGACGTGCAGGACGTCACGACCATGGCCACCGCAATGATCAACAGGGCACGTAAAATCATAGAAACCTCCGTTGCTTTGCGACACCTGTCGCCGATCCGGTTGCGACGGTTTCGTTCCAGTTCTCACCGAGTGGCGGGTGTACAGCCTTGGCCGACAAACGCCGCGGCGCTATACTGTAGACGTTGTTCCTCAGGTGTCCGAGGTCAGGCTCGGCGGCCACTCACCTCTGGTTCGGCACTGAACCCTGCAATTTGCCGCCTCTGTGTTGTTTGGCCAACTCTGAGTTGTCGTATGACGTCGACGTGCACGATGCCAAGGCCAGAGCTGCGGCGACCAACAAAATACGCCCTATCATGGAAGCCTCCACTGTTGAGTTTCGCTTCATGCCTTCCGTTTGATCGTCTGCGCTGAACGGGCCGGCGGCACCTGTAGCCTGATGACTTCCGGTTCCGGCAGCGACAACACCGCAATCTCCTGAGGTTCGCTCGTGCCTTCCAGGATTTCGGTGCGATACTCCACTTCAAGTGGGCCTTGATAGCCTTTTGACAAGGCCTCGCGGTAGGTTTCGGCGGCGGCAATCAGTCGCGATCCGAGCACTTTGTTGTGTTTTTCCAACTTGGCCGAATAATTGACCGCCGAACCGATCATCGTGATCTCGAGACGATTTTCCTGGCCAACGGCGCCGAAGGCGACCTTTCCTGAAGCGACGCCGATGCCGATACCGGCCGCGTGGGTCGACTTGAGCGACGGTACCTCTTCGGGCCAACTGTCAAAATCCCGAAGGATCCGTTCCGCCGCCTCGATAGCCAGGACCGATCCCGCTGCCCGATCCTCACCGGTGCCGAAGGTCGCCATCACGCCGTCGCCCATGAATTTGTCGATGACGCCACCGCAGTCCTGGATAATCGGCACGATACGCCCCTGATAGTGAGACAGGGTCTGCATCACGTCCGATGCCTCCATCTTTGACGCCATGCGGGTAAAGCCGCGAATGTCGACAAACAGGATGGCCGCCTGACGGCTTTCGCCCTTGCCGGCTTCCAGCTGCTCCTCGCTCTGTCGGATCCCGCTGGCAATCGATGTGTCGAAAAAGCGGGAGAGGTCACTGGCAGCAACCTGCTCGGTTACCGCGTGCACCAACAGATTGCCCGAAGCGTTGACCACCAGCGTCAGCACGGCGGTGACCAGCAGTATCGACAGTATCTTGTCGACCTCGGCGCCGATCAGGATGGAATTGGAGGTCAGGTACTCGACGTAGGACCGCGTCAGCATGTTGTCGCCCGGATCGATACGGGTGACGTACACGATGACTACCGCCCATCCGACGGCTGCCACAAGTCCGGATGCGATGACGAAGCGCGATTCGAAGCGCAGCGCGCGAATGGCGATGAAGATGAAGACATACAGCAGCGTCGGCGCCTTGAGGATGAACGACGCCGGCTGCATGTACTGGATATGGAAACTGATCATCAGTCCATAGAGCAAGCCGAAATCGAAGAGGATCGAACCGTAGACGGCCCAGTGCGGCAGTGTTCGGCGAATCGACCAGATCAAGCCGAAGATGCTGAAAAACATGTAGGCACCGAGCACATAGGGCACCGGTGACAACGCCTCATCGGGGCTGGTCTTGGGGCTGATCGCCCAGATCAGCGAAAACGCCAGAACGATTGTCAGCTGAATACAGCGCGCCATGATCTCGTTGGCACGTTCGCGCTCTACCAGCGCCGCCTGGACGCGTTTGGGCAGCAGATCCCGGCGGGGCGCCGGACGGAAATTCCTGGTGACAAACTCGACAAAAGACACGTGTTTTGCTCCATGGGTCACTTGTTCGAGCAAAGGGGACCGTTCGATCGTCCCGATCGGTGCGGTTACTGTACCAGTTTCAGCCGGGCGACGAACATCAATTCGCCTGAACCGCCCGTGATCGCCGCTTGAAGGCTGCGTGAACGTCGGCTGACATTATATATAACTTTTACTGTACACCACGATCGGAACGCAGTAAGGTCAGACCATGTTCAACAAACGAAAGGAGGTGATCCAATGTCAAGTGAGTTTACCGGAAGCATGACCGGTCATGAGGGGCGTCACGCGGCATCGGAGCAGCCTCCGGCGCGCATGTGAGTCTTTCTGGCGTCCGTAAGGACCCGGACCGGGTTTGCCCGGATCTCACGGGGGGTGCGTTTCGCACCCCCTTCTTCTTTTGTATAGCGGCCGGATCAGATGGCCAGGTATTCGTTGCGCAGGTCCTCGTCGTCGAGCACGTCCTGGGCCTTGCCGGTGTAGACCACCTCGCCCATGTCGACGATCACCGCCTTGTCGGCAAGCCGCAGCGCCGCCACGGCATTCTGCTCGACGATGATGGTGGTGATACCCAGGTCCTTGATCTGGCGGACGATCTTTTCGATTTCCTGGACGATCACCGGCGCCAGACCCTCATAGGGCTCGTCCAGCAGCAGCAGTTTTACATCGCGCGCCAGGGCGCGGGCCACCGCCAGCATTTGCTGCTCGCCGCCCGACAGCGTGGTGCCGATTTGCGTGCGGCGCTCGGCCAGACGGGGGAAGTGTTCATAGATGCGCTGCAGTTCCCAGCCGTGCGGCTCCGATACCTGGGCCAGCATCAGATTCTCCTCGACCGTCAGGCCGCCGATAATGCGCCGGTCTTCGGGCACCAGCTGGATCCCCAACTGCGCCGCCTGGTAGGATTTCTTATCGTGCAGGCTCTCGCCGGCGAGGTAGATCTCGCCCTGATGGAGTGCCGGGTCGTCGACCCGTGCGATGGTGCGCAGCGTCGATGTCTTACCGGCGCCGTTGCGGCCCAGCAGCGCCAGGATTTCACCTTCCTGAAGATCGAAGGAGATGCCCTGCACGATATAGGATTCGCCATAATAGGCATGAATGTCGCGCACGCTGAAATAGGTGTCATCGGGCGCCCTGGCCACCGCTAGCTGATCGTTGAGCGGCAGATCGCTTGCATCGGTTTTCTTAAGCATGTCAGTGTGCTCCACCAAGATAAGCTTCCTGTACCTTCGGGTTCCCCTTGATCTCGTCAGGCGTCCCCGATGCGATAATGCGACCCTGTGCCAGAACCGATATCTTGTCCGCCAGCGAGAACACCACATGCATGTCGTGCTCGATGATGACCTTAGTCATACCACGCTCCTTGATGGTCTTCAAAAGATCGACCGTGCGGTTGGTGTCGTGGCGCGACATGCCGGCGGTCGGCTCGTCCAGAAGCAAGAGCTTCGGGTGCTGGACCAGACACATGGCGAGTTCCAGCCGGCGCTTGTCACCGCGTGAAAGCGAACCGGCTTCCCGGTCTTTGAGCGCCGCCAGGCCGACATCGGCGAGTGTGCTCTCCGCCTCGTCGCGGACCTTTTTCTCGCGGCGCAGCTTGGCGAACGGCCGCAGGCTGAAGGATCCGTCACGCTTGGCGAAGGCCGGGATCATGACGTTTTCCAGCAACGTCAGGTCGGGAAAGATCTCCGGGGTCTGAAACACCCGCGACACGCCCAACTGGTTGATCTCGTCCGGGGTGTGCTCATCCAGCACGTCGCCGTTGAAGACCACGTGACCGCGATCCGGTTTCAGCCGTCCGACGCAGACATTGAGCAGTGTCGATTTGCCGGCGCCGTTGGGCCCGATGATGGCATGGATCGTGCCTTCCTCGACATTCAGATCGACGTCGCTCAGTGCATGCAGGCCGCCGAAGCTCTTGTGGACGTCCGTGACGTGGAGAACGCTGTTTTTCATCGTATCTGCCTCCTATTCGGCTGCCTGGGGCACCGGGGCACGCTGGCGCTGACCGCCACCGCCGCCGCCAATGCGTTTAACGAGACGCCGCCAGCCTTCCATGACGCCGCCCGGCAGGAAGATGACGATCAGCATGAAAAGAACGCCGAGCGTCAGGTGCCAGCCTTCGCCGACGAACAGGGTCGCCACTTCCACGGCAAGGTGCTGCAGGCCTTCCGGCAGGAAGCTGAACATTTCGTACAGGGTGCCCTCGTTGAACGCCGAGAAGATGTTTTCGAAGTATTTGATGATCCAGGCGCCGAGCATCGGTCCGAACAGGGTTCCGACACCGCCGAGAATGGTCATCAGCACCACTTCGCCGGAAGCCGTCCACTGCATCCGCTCGGCACCGGCCAGCGGGTCGGTGACCGCCAGCAGGGACCCGGCGAGACCGGCGAACATGCCCGAGATGACGAAGGCGGCGAGCGTGTAGGGCCGTGTGCTGAAGCCGGTATAGCCCATGCGCTGCTGGTTGGACTTGATGCCGCGCAGCGTCAGCCCGAACGGCGACTTGAAAATGCGCCGGGTGATAAAGAAGCACAGGATCAGCACCACGGCGCAGAAGTAGAAGCCGGGATAACCGCTCATATCGATGCCGAACAGATTGGTCTCCGGCAGCCCTGCGCCGGGCTCGGCGAACATGCGGTCGATGATGCGCGGATCCTGCAGCGTCAGTTGCAGGCCGGTTTCACCGTTGGTGATCGGCGTCAGCACCGAATAGGCCAAGTTGTAGCACATCTGTGCGAAGGCCAGCGTCAGGATCGAGAAATAGATGCCCGAACGCCGCAGGCTGACGTAGCCGATGACCAGCGCGAACAGTGCCGAGAAGGCGACACCGAACAGGATCGCCGGCAGCACGTTCATGGTGAACAGCTTGAACGACCAGACGGCTGCATAGGATCCGACACCAAGGAAAGCTGCGTGCCCGAAGGACAGGTATCCTGTGAGGCCGAACAGGATGTTGAAGCCCATCGCGAAGATTGCGTAGATGGCGAATTTCTGCAGCAGGTCGGGGTAGTTGGCCCCCAACGGCGCCAGCCACAACGGCATGGTCAGAATGACCGCGGAAAAGGCCAGCAGAGCGAAGGGTTCACGGGACAGGATCTGATTCATCGTTCTAGTCCTCCATTACGCCTTCGCGGCCCATCAGCCCGCGCGGCATGGTCAGCAGGATCACGACCGCCACCAGATAGATGATGATCTGGTCGATGCCCGGAAAAATGCTCTTGATCTCGTTCATCGAGGCGAAAGACTGCAGGATGCCCAGCGTGAAGCCCGCCAGCACGGCGCCCGGCAGCGATCCCATGCCGCCAACCACGACGACAACGAAGGACAGGACCAGGAAATCCATGCCCATGTGGAAATCCGGCGGCAAGATCGGTGTGTACATCACGCCGGCGAGACCGGCGACGACCGCCGCGATACCGAACACTACGGTGAACCGCCGCTGGATGTTGATTCCAAGCAGTCCGACGGTTTCGCTGTCGCGCATGCCGGCTCGCACCACCATGCCGTAGGTGGTGAATTGCAGGAAGGCGAACACCGCGCCGATGACGGCCGCCGAGAAACCGAAATAGACCAGCCGCCACCAGGGATAGACAATATTACCCTCGAGCCCCAGCCACGCCCCGATATCCGCGCTGCCGGCAACGATCGCCGGTGCGCTCTGCGGGATCGGATTGGCACCGAAATAATGCTTGATGATCTCCTGCAGGACGATCGCCAGGCCGAAGGTGACCAGGATCTGGTCGGCGTGCGGCCGCTTGTAGAAATACTTGATCAGCCCGCGCTCCATGACGATGCCGATCAGCAGCATCACCGGGATGGCGATCAGAATCGAAACGGGGACCGAATAATCCAGAAGAAAACTCCCGAAATCGCCGAACCAGGATTCGATATAGGGTGTTCGAATCTCCACCGGGGTGCCCCAGGCTGTCTTCTGGGTTTCGTCGAGCACCACCTTTTCGAGGCCGAGCAGCTTGTTGACGGTAACCGCGCAAAAGGCACCCAGCATGAACAGCGCGCCATGGGCGAAGTTCACCACGCCCAGGGTTCCGAAGACCAAAGTCAGCCCCAGCGCGATCAGCGCATAGGCACCGCCCTTGTCCAGGCCGTTGAGAAATTGAAGAAGGATTGCATCCATAGCAGAACCGCCCCTCCGAGGCTGTGAACCCTGGTTGGTTGACCGGCCGCCGTGAACGGCCGGTCTGATGGCCCGTGGGCCGTTTTCGTGTGGAGCTAGCAGGCCTTGGCGTCAGCCGGGCCAAGTTCTCCGCCGAAGATCGCCGGATCGTAGGTGACCTGCTCACGCGGTACGATCTTGACGACTTCCAGCAGGTCGAACTGCGAGGTCGGGTTTTCGTTGCCGCGCACCACGAGCACGTCCTTCATGCACTGGTGATCGGCGGCGCGGTAGAGCGTCGCGCCGTTGCCCAGACCGTCGAACTCGTAACCTTCGAGCGCGGCGATCACCTGCGGCGGCGCAAAGGTGCCGGCGCGTTCGCAGGCATCGGCATAGAGCAGGGCCTGCACATAACAGGTCTGCGCGGCCTGGGACGGCGGGAAACCGTATTCCTGGCCGAACGACCTGACGAAGGCTTTCGAGCCCTCATCCTGCAGCGACCAGTTCCAGTTGGTGGTGCCGAGGATGCCCTTGATGTTCTCGCCGGCGCCCTGCGCCATCAGGCGCGAGAACAGCGGCACGACGATCTCGAAGTTCTTGCCGTTGGCCTGCCGGTCGCGCATGCCGAACTGAACCGCCTGGGTCAACGAGTTGACCATGTCCTTGCCATAGTGGTTGAGCACCAGGACGTCGGCTCCGGAATTGAGCACCGGTGTGAGATACTGCGAGAAGTCGCCGGCGCCGAGCGGCGTGCGTACCGCGTTGGCGGTGTTCCAGCCGAGACCTTCGGTGGCGTCCTTGATCGATTCCTCCTGAGTCCAGCCCCAATTGTAGTCGGCTGTCAGGTGGTAGGCGGTGCGATCGGTGCCGAGTTGTTCGGCAAGGATCGGGCCGAGCGCCAGACCGGACTGATAGGCGTTGAAGAAATGGCGGAAGCCATAGCGCTTCTTGTCCTTGCCGGTGGTGTCGTTCGAGTGTGTCAGGCCGGCCATGAAGATGACGCCGATTTCCTGGCACAGGCCCTGCACGGCCACCGCGACGCCCGACGAGGAGCCGCCGGTGATCATGACGGCGCCGTCCTTTTCGATCATCCGCTTGGCCGAGGCACGTGCAGCGTCGGATTTGGTCTGCGTGTCGCCGGTGACGAACTCGACTTTCTTGCCGAGCACTCCGTTGCCCTTCAGCGCCTTGGAACTGAAGGTGTTCAGCATGCCGCCGTCGCCTTCACCGTTGAGGTGCTTGACGGCGAGCTGGTAGGCACGCAATTCGTCGGCGCCTTCATCGGCGTACGGACCCGTCTGCGGCACGTTGAAGCCGAAGGTGACGGTGCTGCCCGTCGGCATGTTGCAGAAATCTTCGGCATGGGCGCCGCGCACAAAGTGAAACGGTGCGGCAAGTGCGATTCCCGATGCGGCACCTGCTTTGAGCAAGCCACGACGAGTCATGGTAAGTTTCGACATAGAACTCCTCCCGAATGTCGCTAAATCGAGCGTTCCGACCTAGCTTGCCGGAACAGACGAATGCTAGCCGTCGAGACGCGCGGCGCAATAATCCATTCGTGTATAAGACTTTGGTCTATTAGACTTTTTGCTGATATGAGGGATGCCGCGACGGTGTACAAAATCGCGTGAAAATGTTGATCAGAGTCAAGTTGCGGCGTTTTTTCCTGTTTAGAGTGCGTCTAAATTCTGTTACGTGTTGAGACCGCCGAGTGCTGGATGGTTTTTCCGGCAATCGCATAAGCCGGAGAATGACGCCGATGGATTACCGCAGCATTTTTCAGGACGCAGTCGATCAGCTGCATGCCGAAAAACGCTATCGCGTGTTTGCCAACCTCGAACGGATCGTCGGCAAGTTTCCGCGCGCCATTCACCGGTCGGGCGCGACCGCCCGGGAAGTCACCGTCTGGTGCTCCAACGATTACCTTGGCATGGGTCAGCACGACGACGTTATCGCCGCGCTGTGCGAGGCGGCGGGCAAAATGGGCTCCGGCGCCGGCGGCACACGCAACATCTCCGGCACCAACCATCCGCTCGTCGAACTCGAGCACGAACTGGCCGACCTGCACGGCAAGGAAGCGGCGCTGGTCTTCACCTCTGGCTTCATTTCCAACGAAGCGTCGATCTCGACCATTGCCAGGTTGTTGCCCGACTGCCTGCTTTTATCTGACGAACTCAATCACGCGTCGATGATCGAGGGCGTGCGCCGTTCCGGGGCCGAAAAGAAAATTTTCCGGCACAACGACCTCGACCATTTGGAGTCACTGCTGAAAGCGGCGGATCCGAACCGGGCCAAGCTGATCGTGTTCGAATCGGTCTATTCGATGGACGGCGACATCGCCCCCATCAAGGAGATCGCCGATCTGGCCGACGCCTATGGCGCCCTGACCTATATCGACGAGGTGCACGCGGTCGGCATGTACGGTCCGCGCGGCGGCGGCATTTGCGACCGAGAGAACCTTGCTGATCGCATCGACGTGATCGAGGGCACCCTGGCCAAGGCGTTCGGAGCGCTTGGTGGCTATATCACCGGACCGCGGTCGGTCATCGATGCCGTCCGCTCCTATGCGCCGGGCTTCATTTTTACGACGGCGCTGCCGCCGGCCATCGCGGCCGCCGCGACCGCCTCGATCCGCCACCTGAAAACGTCACAGGTCGAGCGCCAGCGCCATCAGCGCCAGGCGGCGACGACAAAACGCGTGCTGCTCGAAGCCGGCCTGCCGGTCATGCCTTCCGAAACCCACATCGTACCGGTGCTGGTCGGCGAACCGGAACTGTGCAAGAAGGCCTCCGACCGGCTGATGGACGTGCACGGCATCTATATCCAGCCGATCAACTATCCGACGGTGCCGCGCGGCACCGAACGGCTGCGCATCACGCCGTCGCCGTTCCACGACGACGCGCTGATCGCTGAACTGCGCGATGCGCTTCTGGAAGTCTGGAGCACGCTGGGCATTCCGCTCGCCGCGGACACCGGTGCGGATACGATCCAGTCGGATCGCGTCGTGCCATTGCCGGTCGCCAAATCCGGCGGCTGAGCCGGCTTCGGATCGCCGCGGACATTCAAAAAACACCCATCGCCAGCCCTGCGGCAAGTGCTCGACCCAGGTCGCGGCAACGGGCAAGTTCGTGCTCCGGGATCGTCTTCTGCGCCAGGATAGCTTCCGGCGTTTGCGCATGCGTACAGACAATCAGCGGCGGCTGAACCTCCTTGAGCCGCCACCCGGTGGCGATACGCGCGGTCTGGCGCGCGGCGTTTTCGCCGTCGGAGCCGGCGCACACCATCTGGGCATAGGGGCGCCCTTCCAGGCGTCCAAGGACCGGGTAGTAACAGCGGTCGTAGAAGTCCTTCATCACGCCGGCAATGGCGGCGAGGTTTTCCGGCGCACAGAAGATGTATCCGTCTGCCCGTAGCAAGTCTTCCGGCGTCGCTTCTTCGGCGGTCTTGAGAACGGTCGGCGCTTCCTCACGGGCGGCTGCGGCCGCGGCCTCGGCCATCTGCCGGCTACCGCCTGTCCTCGAATGATAGACAATGAGAAGTTCCACCATTTCGGGTCGATCCAACACTGGTACGCCTGGGGAGCACGGCATTTGCCTGGCGGACAGATCCGTGGCAGGGGCTCAACCAGCCAACCATATCCGATCCGGACGCAACGAACATAGCCCCGCGGTGCGTTTCATGCATCGGCCGTGAATGGGTCACGTTTCGCATGGAGAGCCGCCTTTGCTTCCCGCCTGAGCGGACTCAAGCCAGCGCGCAGCGTAACGGCTCAGTCCGCTGATGAAGCGTTGAGCATGCCGTAATTCTTGTCGCCGATCGTATCGTAGAGGTCGATTTGTGTTTCCAGGAAATCGATGTGATCTTCCTCATCGGACATCAGTTTCTCAAACAGGTCCATTGAGACGTAATCGCCCTCGGCCTTGCAGACATCGCGGGCCTCTTTGTAAAGATCACGGGCTTCGTATTCGGCCTTCAGGTCGGCATCCAGCACCTCGCGGACATTCTGGCCGATCAACAGGGGATTGAGGGTCTGCAGATTGGGGTGACCTTCCAGGAAGATGATGCGCACGATGAGTTTGTCGGCGTGCTCCATTTCCTCGATCGCTTCTTCGCGCCATTTGGAGGCGAGCTTGCCGAACCCCCAGTCATCCATCAGGCGGTAATGCAGCCAAAACTGGCTTGATGCGGTCAACTCATGCCTTAAGGCCTTGTTGAGATAGTCGATGACTTTCTTACTGCCCTTCATCTCAGTCTCCTGGCAATCTCGATGTAATGGCGACCGTGCATCGCTCCGCGCAGGGTCCCGACACTGGATATCGATGATGCTAGTTTATAATGATTCTAAAGTCGAGAGGCGTTGCGCAGGACTACCTGTGGTTTTAGAACTGGCATCCGTATTCACATATTCCCAGCGCGTTCGCATCGCGCCGTGGGACTCAAGCCCAGCCCGGTGTAGTGGACGCCATCGCGGAGTTTGTCGAGAAACACAAAACACCACAGGAGGACGAATGATCGCCGCCATCGTTCCCCAGTTCTTCACCGCCGACATGAGGAAGACGCTGACGTTTTACAGCGAGCAACTCGGTTTCGAGACCCAGTTCGAATACGGCGATCCGGTCTTTTACGCGGGGGCGATTCGCGATGGCCTCTCGATCTTCTTCCGGCATGTTGACCATGCATTGCCGGTCGCCGACGAAAAATACCGCGACGAGTTGTTAGACGCCTACATTCGGACGGAGGATATCAGCGGGCTCCATGCCGAATATGCCGCCAGGGGAGTGGCGTTTTTCCGCGACATCTCGGAACGGCCGTGGGGCTTCACCGAATTCGTCGTCAGGGACATTGACGGGCGCCTGCTGTGTTTTGGACAAGCCACCAACCCGTAAGAGGAAATCCGGCCTTCGGTTGCAAGGGCTGTTGACCATCTGGAAATGACCAGGATTTTGGTCGAAGCAGGAGCCGATATCGGCGCGCTGGACGAGGAACACAACAATACGCTTGTCGGTTGGGCACTTGTCTCCCGAGGTTTCCAACCGAACGTGGGGCTACCAGGTCCTCAAGAGAAGCGAACGGGACAGGCCCATCGGGGTTGAATATCAGATTCAGTGGCCTGTCAGTTATGCTCGATCTTCGACGATTGAGCGCAGAACCCGTTCGGCGTTGTTGGCTCGTTCAAGTCTTTCCTCGAGCTCGTAGAGCACCGTGCCGATCATAGCACCGTCGATGGCGAGACAAATGAGGTCGACGCGCTCAGGGGGCAGCCCGTCTTCTTCCATCATCCGACGGCGCACCTCCTCATTGCGACTGGTCAATGTCGCGCGCAACGAAGGATCGAGCGCGACGGCGGCAACTAGAACAGCGATCAGCTCGCGATTCTCTCTCAGGTCACGCACAACCATGTCGATGAAGGCGTCGGTGAAGCGCATTCCCTTTGCCACGGCCTCGTCTACCTCACTCATGCAGCGCTGAGCCACATGATCAAGAAGCGCCCGGACCATCTCCTCCTTGGTGGCGAAATGGTAGAAAAAGGTGCCCTTGCTTACGCCCGCCTCCTGCACGACCCGCTCAACCCCTAGTGCGGTAACACCCTTGGTGGCGGCGAGTGATGCAGCAGCATCCAGCAGAGTCGTTCGAGCGGACATTTTGTACACCTCCTGCGTCCGTACTATACCAACCGGTCAGACTAGACACTATACAAACCGGTCAGTATAGTGAACTGTCCCGAAATTGGAGGTGCTCATGTACATGCCTGACCGTTTGCCAAGCAGAAGACCGTTTCCCGACACTGTGTTTCCCGCAGCCGAACACCCCAGAATCGATCGGCGACCATTCATCAGCCATCGCGAGGCCGAGTCATGAGGGCCGCTCTGACGCGAAGAGGCGAAACCGTCCTGGTTACAGGAGCAACCGGATATGTTGGCTCGGTGGTTGCCGAGAAGCTGCAATCGGTTGGTTATACCGTTCGAGGGCTCACCCGATCTGAAGGCGAAATGCCGCGTCTCGAAGCAGGCGGCATCGAGCCGGTTTTTGGGGATGTCCGGGATGCCGGCACCCTGGGCAAAGCCGCAACGGGCGCAAAGGCAATTGTTCACACAGCTTCACCGAACGCACCTGCCCCCGGCCAGAGCATGGAGCAGATGATCGCGGATGCAGTCCGCGCCGCTGACCAACTCGCCGATATCGCTACCGGCAATGACGCGCGTTTTATTGTTACGAGCGGAGTATCGATTTACGGACCGACCGCGGGGAAGATCGTCGATGAGACCGCGCCTTTGCAAACGATGCCGCAGGTCGCTCCCCTTGGCCGGTTGGAGACCGAACTGGCAGAAAAGGGTCGCGCCTGCATACTTCGACTGGGCGTCGTTTACGGCCGCGATCAAAGTGCCCCAATGCGGATGCTTGTGGAAGCGATTCGCACCCGGAACGCACCGGTCATTGTCGATCCCACGAACCGACTGTCCGTCGTCCATGTCGATGACCTTGCCGACCTTTACCTCGCCTTGCTGGAAGCGGAAGAGCCGCCGCGGATTGTCAACGGCGTCACTTCCATCCTTCCCTGGCTGGCTGTGATGGATGGGATAGCCGGCGCCGCGGGCGTTTCAGGCGAGCCAGAAATCATCACACCGGAGGAAGCCATGACGCTTGGCGGTCCGGCGATCTTTATGCCCATTGACATGGCCGTTTCGGGAGAACGCGCGAGGCGTCGACTGGGATGGCAACCGAAGGGACCCGGTTTTGAGTCCGATCTGACGAAACACCGGTAAACCGGCGGATCGACGGAACCTCCGACCGATCTACGCCAGACTGTGTTATTTTTGGCTGCCCGAACCGACCGGCCGCCACCCAGGGTTCTGAGCTACGAACGGTCAGAAAGCCTTCCTTGGCCTTGGCGGCTTTTGACGACATGGATCGTGGGGCTTCACCGGAGATAGTCCGTCAGACGTGCGGCCGCGTCTTCTATCTGGTCGAGGCGCCGCAAAAAGCAGGCGCGGAAGTAGGATTCGCCGCCGGTACCGAAGGCCGATCCGGGTGCCAGACCGACACCGATCCGGTCGACCAGTTCGAGCGCGGCATCGGCGCTGTTTTCCATGCCGTCGATGGCGAAAAAGGCGTAGAACGCGCCCTGCGGCGCTGCGATGCGAACGCGGTCGATGGCCGACAGCGCGTCGCACAGCACCTGGCGCCCGGCGGCGGCCCGCTGCTTCTGTTCCTCGACCCAGGGATCGCCTTCGTTGATGGCGGCGACCGCTCCGTCCTGCAGGAAATGCGGCACGCCAGACGTCGAATACTGGATCAGGTTTTCAAACACCTGGCCAAGCGCCTCCGGCCCCCGCAGCCAGCCCATGCGCCATCCGGTCATCGACCAGTTTTTCGAAAAAGTGTTGACGTAGAGGATCCGGTCGTCCGCTTCGGCAATGTCCAGAAAGGACGGTGCCCGCTGTCCGTCAAAATAGTATCGGCTGTAGATCTCATCGGCGATGATCCACAGGCCGCGGCGGCGCGCCAGATCGAGCATGGCGCGCAGTTCCGCCTCGGTCGCGACCCAGCCGGTCGGGTTGGACGGGGTGTTGACGAACAGCGCGCGCGTTTGCGGTGTCACTGCGCCGGCGAACCGGTCCATGTCGAGCGTCCAGCCGTCCTTCCCGAACCGCATCAGCACGGGGACGGCCCGCACGCCCGATATCTCGGCCGCCGCCGCAATGTTGGGCCACGCCGGCGAGGCGAAAACGATGTCGCTGCCGGGTTGACACAGAGCCTCCACCGCCAGCTTGATGGCCTGCATGCCGGATCCTGTCACGAAGAAGTTTTCCGGGTCGTGGCGGCCGCCGAATTGCCGACCGTAGTAGTCGGCCAACGCCTCTCGCAGCGGCGGGATACCGCGCTGCCACGTGTAAAAGGTGTTGCCGGCCCGCAACGATCGGATTGCCGGCTGCGAAATAAACTCCGGGGTCGGCAGATCGCCCTCGCCCACCCATAGCGGGATCACATTGTCCTTCAGCCGGCCGTGATTGACCACGGCGACAATGCCGCTCTCGGGCGCCTGGCGTGCCAGCGGACTGATATCGTCGATGATAGGCATGATTCCGCTCCAATCGCGTCGCACGCATGCGTAAGTGTCTGTTGAATATCAACAGGCCCTAGCGCGCGTTCGCCAAAAAATCACATCACTATGCGTGATGCACCCATCGAAGCGGCTGATCGTATCGTTCGACGATTCGGCTATTTCTTGAGCAGATCGCGAATCTCCGTAAGCAACTGGATGTCGGCCGGTGGCGGCGCCGGGGCGGCCGGTTTCGCTTCCTCCTGGCGACGCAGGTTGTTCACTGCCCTGACCATCAGGAAGATGATCCAGGCAAGGATCAGGAAATTGATGACGACCGTGATAAAGCTGCCATAGGCGAAGACCGCACCCTGCTCTCGCGCCGCGTCCAGTGTCGTCGCGGTGACCGCACCGCTCAACGGAACAAAATAGTCCGAAAAGTCGAAGCCGCCGAAAATCGCGCCGACGATCGGCATGATGATGTCGTCTGTCAGCGATTTGACGATCAGCCCGAACGCCCCGCCGATGATCACCCCGACCGCCAGGTCCATAACGTTACCTCTGGCAACGAATTCCCGAAACTCCTTCAGCATAGCTGACCCTCCACGCGTTCTTTTGGAGCATGGCTCCAGTCCCCCACCAACAGGATTTGTTGGCACGCTTTGCCGACGAGTCAAGACAGGCCCTTCGTCTGATTTCCCCTTTGCTTGTTTGTGTTTATGCTAGTGTGGTGGATTTGAAGTTCCTATCATTATTTGCAGCACACTCGGAAAGGAACTTCAAATCCATAAACCACACTAGAATCATAATGTTGCTAGTGTCCTGATTGAATCTGAAGTTCGTTCAGAGTGTGCTGCATAATGTGACGAACTTCAGATTCAGGACACTAGGATTCAAGATTTTGAAGAGGAGGAGACGTCGGCGTGCTGCCTGGATGGGCGATTGTCGGTTCGACGCTGCTTTATCTGCTGCTGCTGTTTGGCATCGCCAGCTATGGCGACCGCAGGACGGCGGCAAAGCGCAACGACGGGCGCGCCCGGCCGCTCATCTATGCGCTGAGCCTGGCGGTCTATTGCACGTCCTGGACCTATTTCGGCGGTGTCGGACTGGCCGCGGAGCGCGGCTACGAGTTCCTCGCCATCTATATCGGTCCGATCCTGATGTTCACGATCGGCATGCCGGTGATCCGCAGGATCGTCAATCTGGCCAAGGCGGAGAAGCTGACGTCGATCGCCGACTTCATGGCCGCCCGCTACGGCAAGAACTCGGCAGTCGCCGGCATCGTCGCGCTGATTGCCGTGATCGGCACGGTTCCCTACATCGCCCTGCAGCTCAAGGCCGTTTCCTCATCGGTGTCGATCGTCATGTCGGATGCGGCGCTGGCCGAACGGGGCTCGTTCTTCCTGACCGACATTTCCCTGGTGGTGGCGTTGCTGCTGGCCGGCTTTGCGGTCATCTTCGGAACCCGCCATGCGGACGCCACCGAGCACCAGAACGGTCTGATCCTGGCGGTGGCGACCGAATCGGTGGTCAAACTGCTGGCCTTTACGGCGGTCGGGCTTTTCGTCTGCTTCGTCCTGTTCTCCGGTCCCGCCGATCTGTTCGAGCAGGCCCGCCAGGATCCACGGGCCGTGGCTTCGCTGAACTACGAAACCGCGCCGGCGCGATGGATCGTGCTGATCATGCTGTCGGCACTGGCCATCGTCTTTCTGCCGAGGCAGTTCCATGTCACGGTGGTCGAGAACCGGACCGAAAGCGAGCTGCGCACCGCGCGGTTTCTGTTTCCGTTGTATCTGATCGCCATCAACCTGTTCGTCATTCCCATCGCCATGACCGGGCTGATGATGTTCGGCGGCGACGGCATCGGCGATCAGTTCGTGCTGCTGCTGCCGACCGCTCAGGACATCCCGTGGCTGTCACTGCTCACTTTCATCGGCGGTTTTTCTGCGGCCACCGCCATGGTGATCGTCGCCTCGGTCGCGGTTGCGATCATGATTTCCAACGATCTCGTCATGCCGTTCCTGCTGCGGCGCAACCTGTTGCGCAGGGATGCCGAGTGGACCGATTTCACCGGTGTTATCCTGAAAATCCGGCGGACCGCGATTTTCTGCATTCTGTTGCTCGGCTACGCCTATTACCGGGCAGCAACCATCAACGCGGGCCTGGCGTCCATCGGACTGCTGTCTTTCGCGGCGATTGCCCAATTCGCGCCGGCGATGTTCGGTGGCCTGATCTGGAAGCGTGCGAATGCGCGCGGCGCGATTGCCGGACTGGTGAGCGGCATGCTGGTCTGGGTATATCTGCTGTTGCTGCCGAGTCTCGGCGGACCCGACAGCTCGACGGCCGCGGCAGCAGTGCTCGATTTCATCATACCGGGCACTGCCGCCTTCTCCGGTGAAAACATCGACCCGCTGGTCAACGGCGTCATTCTCAGTCTGGCGACCAATCTCGCCTTTTTCGTGCTCGGTTCGCTCAGCCGTCCGGCACGATCGCTGGAACGCATTCAGGCTGGCGTGTTCATTCCGCAACGCTCAACCGCAAGGCCCGCCCGCAACGACTGGCAAACCGGCATCACCGTTAAACAGCTGAAGCAGGTCATCACAAAGTACCTTGGGGCACAGCGCACCGAACGCTCCTTTCACACATTCGAACTGACACGGGGCCGCTGGCTCGAACCGACTGCGCCGGCCGACATGGAGCTTGTCCGCTACGCCGAACAACTGCTCGGCAGCGCCATCGGCTCAGCCTCGGCCCGGCTGGTTCTGTCGCTGCTGTTTCAGAAGGACGAAGAGAGTTCGTCGGACACGGCGCGGCTGCTCGACGAGGCCTCCGAAGCGCTACAATACAACCGCGACCTGATGCAGTCGGCGCTCGGGCAGATGGATCAGGGCATCACCGTGTTCGACAGCGCCAACCGCTTGAGCATTTGGAACCGCCGATTCCGCTCGCTGCTCGATCTTCCAGAGGCGGTTGGCCAGGTCGGGGTACCACTCGCCGATATCGTCGCCATGCTCGCCGAGCGCGGCAATATCGAGACACACCAGGTCCAAAAGACCATCGACAACTTCCTCACCATGGATGTCAGCTGGAGGCTGACGCTGAAAGGATCCGGCCGGATCATCGAAATTCGGTCGAATCCGATGCCGGACAAGGGCGTGGTGACCACCTATGCCGACATCACGGAGCAAGTTGCCGCGGCCGAGGCGCTGCGCCAGGCGAACGAGACGCTGGAGCAGCGCGTCGTGGCGCGGACCGCCGAACTGGTGCAGGTCAATGAGGAACTCGCCCAGGCACGGGCCGTCGCGGAGGAAGCCAATCTCGGCAAGACCCGCTTCCTGGCGGCCGCCGGACACGACATCCTGCAACCACTCAATGCGGCGCGGCTCTATTCCTCGTCGCTGGTGGAACGCCTCGGCGAATCGGACAATCGCAACCTGGTCCAGAATATCGATTCGTCGCTGGAATCGGTGGAGTCGATCCTCGGCGCCGTGCTCGACATATCGCGCCTCGACACTGGAGCGATGAAGTCGCAGATATCCAGTTTCCCGTTGAATGACGTGCTGCGGCGGATCGAAACCGATTTCAAACCCGTGGCCGCCGAAAAGAGCCTGCAGCTGAAGGTGATGCCGACTTCGGTGATGGTGCGATCAGATCCCAACCTATTGCGACGCCTCATCCAGAACCTGGTATCCAACGCCATCAAATATACCCGCGACGGCCGGATTCTGGTGGGGGTCAGACGATCGGGCGGCAAGGCGTTCGTACAGGTTGTCGATACGGGAATCGGCATCCCCACAGCCAGCCAGCAAACAGTATTCAAGGAGTTCACCCGACTTGACGAGGGGGCCAGAACCGCCGACGGCCTCGGCCTCGGCCTGTCGATTGTCGACCGCATAGCGCGGGTGCTCGACCACCCGGTCCACCTGTCCTCCCAACCCGGTGGCGGCACCAGTTTCCGGGTGGAAATTCCGATCGAAACCCATATTTCGCGGGTGCCCAAAAAGCGGCTTCGATCCGTCGCGGCGCGGGCGCCGGCGGCCCTGGACGGATTGGCCGTCCTATGCGTCGACAACGAACCGAAAATCCTGGAGGGCCTGTCGCTGCTGCTTCAGGGCTGGCAATGCCAGGTGGAAACCCGCGGTTCGATCGCCGGCCTCCGCGATCATATTTCGGACGGTAACGCACCGCCGGACGCCATCATCGCCGATTATCACCTCGACGACGGCAACGGTCTCGAAGCCGTCGAGTTGTTGCGGGCGCATTGGGGGTCCGACATACCGGCCGTGCTGGCCACCGCCGACCGCACACTGGATGTCCGCAACCGTGCCGAGGCGCAATCCATTACCATCCTCAACAAGCCGCTGAAGCCGGCAGCGCTGCGCGCTTTCCTCAACCAGATCGCCGGGACCCGCCGGTCGGCGGCGGAATAGAGCAAACTGCCGCTTCGACAGTATTGCTTTTTGACATCAAGCGGTTCCGGTTAGGACCTGTTGAGGAATTGTTCGATATGGCTGCCCAGCCCTGGGCTTTCCGCTTCCTCGAATTCATAGCGGACGCGAACGATTGGCTTGTCAACCTCGATCAGTGATGCCAAATCGCATGGTGTCGCCGCGGCGACCACATCGGCCGACGTCGCGTTTATGGTCTCCTGCAGATCATACAGTTGCCTCCGGCCATAGCCCATGGCGGGAAGGACCGAGCCGATATGCGGATTGTGTGCATAAACTTCGGCCAGTCCGCCCACCGCGGTGCTGCGCGGATCGACGATCTCAGCTGCCTCGGCTTGCTTTGCGGCAACGAAGCCGGCGCCGTAAGCCATACCGCCATGCGTGATGGTCGGGCCATCTTCGACCACCAGAACGCGTTTGCCTTGCAAAGCTCGGGGATCGTCCGCGGAAACAAGCGAGGCACCGCGGAGGATCGTAGCACCGGGGTTCAGGATGCGGGCCGCCTCGATGACTTTGCGGATATCGGCGGGGGTTGCCGCGTTCGATTTAGCGACGACGACAATGTCGGCCATGCGAAGGACGGCTTCGCCTGGATGATGCGTCGTCTCATGCCCCGGCCTCAGCGGATCGACCAGAACGATGTGTAAATCCGGGCGGATGAACGGAAAATCGTTGTTGCCGCCCTCCCACAGCAGAACATCAGATTGCTGCTCCGCCTGGGCAAGGATCCGCGCGTAGTCGACACCCGCATAAACGATGTTTCCTAACCGCATGTGCGGTTCATACTCTTCCCGCTCCTCGACGGTACAATCCGCATCGGCAAGGTCGGTCATGGTCGCAAACCGCTGCACGGCTTGCCGTCGCAAATCGCCATAGGGCATGGGATGGCGGACAATGGCGACCCGTCTGCCGCTTTTCCTCAACAGGCGGGATAGCCAACGCGTCGTCTGGGACTTTCCGCAGCCGGTCCGTACGGCAGACGTTGCGATAACCGGAACCGCGGCCCGCAACATGGTGCGTTCGGGCCCGAGCAGTACGAAATCCGCACCGGCCGCCAGGGCGATCGATGCCTTGTGCATGACGTGATTATGGCTGACGTCGCTGTAGGCGAAGACGATCCTTGCGACATGCTGGCGGCGACAAAAAGAAGCGAGCTCCGTTTCGTCAATGATCGGTATGCCGTCGGGGTACTGCGCGCCGGCCAGCGATGGCGGATAATGGCGGTCTGCGATGTCCGGGATCTGGGCCGCCGTGAAGGCGATCACTTCGGTTTCCGGATCGTCGCGGTACACCATATTGAAGTTGTGAAAATCCCGGCCGGCCGCGCCCATGATGACGGTCCGAATCGGTTGCCGCCTTGCCACCACCCATATTCTCCCGCAGTTGACGCGTTAGTTCAGGTTAAGGATCCGGCACTCTCACGGTTGCTCTAAATCAGGGTGCATCCGGTTCCCGATCGAGCAGTTCGGTACCGATCTTCGAAAGTTGGATCACCGCCTGCGTTCGGCTGTCGACAGCGAGCTTTTGTAATACCGCCGAAACATGCGCTTTGATCGTCGCTTCCGATACACCCAGTTCGTAGGCGATTTGCTTGTTCAAGAGGCCCTCGCCAAGCATCCCGAGCACTCGGCTCTGTTGCGGCGTCAGGGTTTGAAGCCGACTGATCAATTCGGCCATCTCCGGATCCTGCTCAGCGCCGAGATCGAAATCGCGCGGGGTCCAGACGTCTCCGTCGAGGACAGCCCGGATCCCGTCACGGATTTCATCGATACTGCTCGACTTCGAGATAAACCCGGATGCGCCGAGGTCAATCGCCCGCCGTATTGTTGCCGAATCGTCCGAAGCGGAAACGATGACAACCGGCAGACCGACATATTCTGACCGCAGGGCGATGAGACCGGAGAGCCCGCTCACGCCGGGCATGGTCAGGTCAAGCAGGATCAGATCGGCGTCCGGGTGGTCGGATGCAGCCTTGCGCGCCGCCACGAAATCTCCCGCTTCGACGATCTGTAAATCCTCGTCCATGCCCGTCAACGCCTGTCGCAGGGCTCCCCTGAACAGCGGATGATCGTCGGCAATGACAATAGTCCTGGTCAATTCGCACATCCCCCCAGAGGTCACCGGGTCCATGACGTGCCTCCTCCCGCCCAGGAATCCGGTCCGGTTCAAACCGGCGTGCGCCTACGGATTTGCCGACACGCAGGAAATGGTCTGCGAGCGGTGTCCTGGCCGTTCCGATGCGCCACCGGTCAAGTTAGTATTAGCGACTTGGCCGGCGTTTGACCATACAGCGCCATGACAGGATCCTCAGTCGAGCAACTTGGCGTTTTCACTGGCGCTTTTAAGGAGATTGGACAGCCGGCATCCGGCGCACTCGGTGGTATCCTTGTGATAGATCCGCGCCTTTTTTTCCGCCTCTTCTATCCGATCAAACTCACCGAGATAGATCCGGCTGTAGAAATCCGGTAGGTCCGGACAAAACGCCGAACGTACCTTTCGAATGCCATTTTTTGTGGGGTGGTCGTCTAAAAAATAGCTGGCCATGGAGCAACCTGACAACGAATCGATACGAGCGGCGTGCCAAGCACATCTTCCGTGTCAATTCTGTTTCGCGCTGCCCCCGCGAATATAGGTTTTTGTAAACCGCGGCTCGCGTCCGTGGCAATGGTTTTGTTGCTACAGCCTGTAACAAAATGTTACGTTCGGCCGCCCTCCTCTCCATCTCCGCTCATTCGCTGGTCGAATTCTTCGATGACCCCCAGAAACCGGCGCATCATCTGTTCCATCATGTTCATGGCCTTGTCGATGTCGTCGTCGGTGGGCACCGGTTCGGCGGACCGGTTAGATTCGGCAATCGACAGCTCCAGCTTTTCGATGCGTTCTTCCAGAATGGCGATCTGGTCTTCGAAGGCGTATCTCTCGTCGGCCGACAAGCGGCATACGATCTGTTCATCCCTAAGCTGGCAAAGCGATACTTCTCCGGTTTGCGTGTCGAGGCGTACGAAGCCTTCTTCGATGCGTTCCATCAGATAGCGGCCACTCTCGGCCGATGCGGTGTTGACCGAAAGCACTACCCCCACGAGTGCCGCAGCGGCTGTTCCAGTAAATCGGGTCATATCGGCATTCCCCCGTGATTTCCGCGTCCTGTCCGTATAGATATCATAGCACCATGCCAAAAATACGATAGCGGACCGGGCCGATGTCTTTTGACCCGGCTGCTGCGAAACCGAGATAATCATCCCGCATGAACACCATTTATAAAATCGTTCCACGGCCGCTTTGGCAGGAAGCTGAATCACTCGGGGTGTTTCATGGCGCTGCCATCGACCATGAAGACGGGTACATTCATTTCTCAACCGCCTCACAACTTGCCGAAACGGCGGCCCGCCACTTCGCAGGCCAACGGGACTTGCTGCTGGTGGCGGTGCGCGGCGCCGACCTGGGCAATGCGCTAAAATACGAGCCCTCACGCGGTGGCGATCTATTCCCGCATCTTTATGGGCCACTACCGCTCTCGGCGGTGCTATGGACGGAGCCCATGCCGCTCGGTTCGGATGGCGTGCCGGCGCTGCCGGGCCGGCTCTGATGCCGGCGCTGTTCGACCACCTCGGTCGTCGCCTTCTGTTCGCATTCGATCCCGAAACGGCACATCGCATATCGATCGCCGCTGTGCGATCAGGTCTGGTCCCGACCTGCCCGCCGACAGACAATCCGAAACTGGGCGTTGAAGCGGCCGGGATGCAATTCGATCATCCGATCGGTATCGCCGCCGGCTATGACAAAAACGCGGAAGTACCGGCGGAACTGATGCGCATCGGATTTGCTTTCGCCGAAATCGGGTCCGTGACGCCAAACCCGCAACACGGCAATCCAAAGCCCCGCATCTTCCGGCTTCCGGAGCAGCGCGCTGTCATCAACCGGCTCGGCTTCAACAATGACGGGCATCGGGCAGTGCTCGAGCGATTACACCGGTGTCGCCGACGACCGGGCCGACACATCGGGGTCAATGTCGGCGCCAACAAGGACGCGGACGACCGGGTCGCCGACTATGTGCGGGGCATCGAGGTCTTCTACGACGTTGCCGATTACTTCACCATCAACATCTCGTCGCCCAATACGCCCGGCCTGCGCGACCTGCATGCACGCGAGCACCTCGCGGGGTTGATGGATGCGGTCTGCGCGGCGCGCGATCGCCAGATGGTGGCGGGCAAACCCCGGCGAGCGCTGTTCCTGAAGGTCGCGCCCGACCTGACCGAGGCCGACATGGACGACCTTGCCGAAGAAGTGGCTCTGCATCCGCTCGATGGGCTGATCGTGTCCAACACGACACTGTCGCGGGGCGGTGTCGGCGGCGCGGCGTCAGGCGAGGCCGGAGGACTGTCGGGCGCGCCGCTGTTCGAGCGTTCGACCATCGTGCTGGCCAAGATGCGACAACGGGTCGGCCCGCAAATGGCGCTAATCGGTTTGGGCGGGGTGGACAGCGGCCAGCGGGCACTCGAAAAAATCCGCGCCGGCGCCGATCTGGTACAACTTTACACCGGTCTGATCTACGAGGGTCCGGGGCTGGTGCGGCGCATGCTCGGCGATCTGGCGGAACGCGTCGATCGCAGCGGCGTGTCTTCGATCGCAGATCTCCGCGATATCGACACGGCGCAATGGGCGGACAGACCGATGCCCGAATGACTATCCGAACGAGGCCGCGGCTCGGCGTCCGAGCAGGGCATAAAGCGTGACGCCACGGATCCCGAGAAAGACGAGCAGAGCCAACCAGAGGCCGTGGTTACCGATGACCGGGACCAGGGTCCAGGCCAGAACCACGAACAGCGCCAGCGAGAGCAGCATCATATTGCGCATGTCGCGTGACCAGGTGGCACCGATATAGACGCCGTCCATCTGGAAGGCCAGCACGCCAATGATCGCCGTCAGCGCCGCCCAGACGATGAATGGCCGGGTCGCCGCCCGCACCTCCTCCAAGGTCGTCAGGAGATCGACGACCACGGCGCCGAACAGCAGGAAAAACAGCGTCGTGATACCCGCCAAGGCGAAGCCCCACAGCAGTGTCAGGCGAACGGCGCGGTCGAATGCCGGACGAAATCTGGCACCGATCGCGCGGCCCGCGAGTTGCTCAGCGGCCGTCGCGAAACCGTCCAGATAGTAGCCTGCCACGAGAAAGAAATTCATCAGGACCGCATTGGCTGCCAGTGTCACCGGACCGAACTGCGCGCCCTGGCGTACAAAAATCGCGAAAGCGGTCAGCAGTGCCAAGGATCGGATCATGATGTCGCGATTGAGCGACATCAACTGCCACAATGCCGGGCGGTGGAAAATCCGCCGCCAGCCGGGCGCCCGTGCCGCATCGGTCGTCAGCCGGATGTAGATCACACCGGCCACGACACCGATGCATTCGCCGATCACCGTCGCCCAGGCAACACCGCCAATGCCCCATCCCAAATGCAGCCCGAACAGAATGGACAGCACGATGTTGGTGCCGTTGATGAGGCTCTGCAGCGCCAGTCCGGCCATGCCCTGGCCGCGCCCCAGCACGAAACCGAGGATGGCGTAGTTGGCGAGACTTGCCGGCGCGGAAACCATGCGGATCGAAACATAGATCTCGGTCGCCGCCCGCACCTCATTACCCGGCGACATGGCCCAGATTCCCGCTTGGATGACGATGGGCGACAGGACAAGAAGCACCACTCCGCAAGCAACGCCGATGAACAGGGAACGCCAGTAGACCGCCTGCTGCTCGGTCGCATCACCGCGCCCGAACGCCTGGGCAACAAGGCCGGTGGTCGCCGCCCGTAGAAAATTGAAGGTGGTGAAAACCAGATCAAAAATAACGGCGCCGACGGCCAGTCCACCGAGCAGCGCCGCGTCGCCTAGCCGACCGACGACGGCGGTGTCGACCAATCCGAGAAGCGGGGTCGTCAGGTAGGCGAGCGTCATCGGCACGGCGATCGACAGGACCAGCCGGTGCGTCACCGTAAAGGACCGCGCCCCGGTGCGGGCCGCCGTTATGGCAGCGTCATCGACATTCGGCATGGTGTTGAACCTTGTCCGCGACTCCGGTCTTGGTCCCTGAACGGGTCGGGGCGCCTTTTACCGCCGATAGCTGAGGATCCGCAAGACCAGGAACACCGGCACGACAATGACGGCGCCGAGCAGCAGGTAGTCGCCGAAACGGCCGAGCGCTGCGAAGCCCATATGCCACACGTTCAGGGCGAAGTCGCGCGCCGCGTATACGACATCCATGGGATACCAATTGAAAGCGCTCATGACGGCGCCGACGATGAAGGAAATCACTACCAGTTTGACCGCCGTCCGGCCCGGCGTATCGCCCAGAAACCGCGTCAACCTGCCCGACATGTCATCCAACTCCGTCGCATCTCGTCGGTCCATAGGTAATGGCTCGATCGGGCCGGTGCAACGCGACACGCCAACCCGCAACGCCAGCACCCGTTGATTGACACGCCGCAGGGCACGGCACACAGTGACCAGGCAATCGAATCCCCGGAACGAGAGATCAGGCCATGCCCGAAACACTGGACCGCATGCTCGAATTCTATCGAGTCCATCCGATATCGGCGGAGCACATCCTGGGCAAGCTGACAAAGGAGCGCGGCAATCTCGACAATGTCCGGCCGGACGAATTGCTGCCCCACGACCAGGATCATTATGGCGGCCTGGAGGCGAATGAGGCGCTCGCCCGAAGCGCCGCGATGAGCGACGGCAAGAAGGTCGCCGATTTCTGCGCCGGCCTGGCCGGTCCGGCGCGCTACTATGCCTCCCGCTACGGCGTCGAGGTGACGGCCATCGACCTCAGTCCCAACCGGGTGGAGGGCGCAAAGCAGCTCAACAGCCTTGTCGGGCTTGATCGTCAGATAACGGTGTTGGCCGGGGATGTCCGCGATACCGACCTGCCGGCCGACGGGTTCGACGCAGTGGTCAGCCAGGAGTCTTTCTTGCACGTGCCGGACAAGGCGCGGGTCCTCAGCGAGGCCTACCGCGTTCTGAAACCCGGCGGCCGCCTCGCCTTCACCGACTGGATTGTCCACCGGACCCTGCCCGCCGACCACGCGGCTTTGATGTGGGAAGGTATGGCGGCGCAGTCGTTGCAGACCCTCGCCAGCTACCAAAAGCTGCTGGCCGATACCGGTTTCATCGACATTTCCGCAGAAGACCTGACAACCGAATGGGCAGACATCCTGCAGAAGCGATTTGCCATGTACAAGAAATTGCGCGAGGAAGCGGCGCGGGCCGGCAATCCGTCCGGCGATGACAGTTTCTACCGCGCCTACGTGACGTTCGTCGACGACGTCAAGAACCGGGTGATGGGCGGCGGACGCTTCGCCGCAACAAAACCGGCCGAAGGGTAGATATCCGGATGGCACACAAAAGCATGATCATCGAATTCGGCATCGGTACGGATATTCGCGGCGCCGATTACACGAAGGCGGCGGTGCGCGCCGTCGAAAACGCGCTGCGGCACAACAATATCCGGTTCGCCGACGTGTTCGACCTGCCGAAGGAAACGATGCGGGTGGATATCCTGATCGGCGTCGCCCAACCGGACCGGGTCGACCGTGAACGGGTCGCGGCCGTCCTACCCTACGGACAGGCCGATGTGACGGTGGTCCAGGGTGGCCTCGACATCCCGAGGGACGAGGAGGCCGGCGGCACGGTCATGGCCAACGCCGCGCTCACCGTCTTTCTCGATCTGCCGGACGAAACGCTGAAACGGTTTTCCTGATGGTCGATGAAAACAAGGCACTGCGACGGATCGTTGTGGAAATGGGCACCGGCAACGCCCTGCACAGCATGGACTACACAAAAGCCGCCCGACGCGCTGTCGAAGACGCGATGCACCATTCGTCGCTGACACTATTCCGCAGTCTCGGGATCGACCCCAATGCCATGCATGTCGAGCTGACGCTGGCGGCGCAGGAACCCGATCGTATCGATCTTGCCGCGGTCCGCGAACTCGTGCCCTTTGGAAGCGTCGAGGCTAAAGCCGTCAAGGGCGGCCTTAACGTCATGGACGAGACCAGCGGCAAGCCCTGCGTCATCGTCAATGCCGCTGTGATCGTCAAAGTGCCCGTTTGAAAGTGGTTTGCGCCGGATAAAGGGCAGTGGTTATCGCAGTAATGCTTCCACCGTCGATTCGATAGCCTGAACGACCGCTTTCGACTTTGCCGGATCCAGCGCATCGGCGTGCGGCGCCGCGAAACGACCGGCATCGTTGTCGAAGTAGGATCCTGATGCCGACGCGAATTCGTCGGCCAGCGCAGCACGGCGAAGCACGTCCGCTCCAATGCCCAAATCATTGCCGGCGATGCCGAAGCCTTCCTTCACCATCTTGCTGGCAAGCAGGGAACCCGGATTGACGGCAATGACCGCCGGACCACTGGACAATTCCTCCGCCAGGGCCCGCGACCACATGGTGATTGCCAGTTTGCTCTGCGCATAGGCCTCCATATCGGCAAGCTGCGCCCTGCCGGCGAGCGCTTGCAGATCGACCGGAGCCTGGGCGGCCGACGATACGTTGATGATGCGCCCGGTCTCATCCATCAGCGGCAACAGCAGCCTGGTGAGGGCATAGGGCGCCAGCGTATTGACCAAAAACCGGACATCGAAGCCTTCCGCGTTGCGCGGCTGCGCAGTCTTTAAAACGCCGGCGTTGTTGATGAGCACATCGAGTTTCGCGTGCTTTTCCGCGATCGCCGCTGCCAAAGCCTGGACATCCGCCATTCGCGACAAATCGGCTGTGTGGCTTTCGCTATCGGCGGCGATCGCCGCGGCGGTCGCCCGCAGTTTCTCCGGACTTCGTCCATGCAGCAGCAGCCGGTGGCCGTCCGCCGCCAGCATCTTGGCGGTCTCCAGCCCAATGCCATCGGTCGCGCCTGTTATCAGTATTGTCTTTTGCATATGCAGATCCCTACCACTTTGGATTGTCTGAGTCTCAGTATCGAACCAGGGTACGGCTCTCCACGCTCATTCTCGGAGCCCGAACGGACGGATCCTCGACCATATCCATTGCACTGTGGGCGATCGACGGCAGACCGCGGTTATCATAGATGTTGAAAATGGCAGCTTCGTCCGGCGACATTCTCGATTGGTAAATCCACTCGTGGTCCCGGTTCCGCACCAGGCCCATGATCTGCCCCGTGCGATCGGGGTAGATAAGGTCAAGCGTGACCCAATCCTCGGGTCGCACGGATTTCGGGCGGACAAACCCGAGTGGAGCGCTGGCGATCGGACGCCTGACCGGCCGCCATACATTGACGAAACCGAAATGGCCTGCTTCCCAGTCCTCGGCATTGTCGTCGCCGACAATATCCCTCAGCCGCTGGTGGGCGCCTTTGGGACTATAATCGCTGTGCACATTGCGGGCCGGTTTGCGACCGGCGTTCGGATCGTCAATGCGCACAGTGTGATCGAACACAATCACCTCCCGTGCGCCGATGTCGCGGGTCAGGAGGTCGCGCAATTCCCGATCGTATTCGGACTCCCACGCCTGTTGCTCTTCGAAATCGTGGAAGCCCGTCGGGCTGAACACGAAACTTACGCTGTCCTGATGAAAATCGCTCGGCAGGTCCCCGTCCCGAACGTCCTTGACGTCAACCTGAACGGGCACGAGCACGGGGGACAGGATCTTTCCCTTTTCGCCGTCGGCATCGATATGGAACGCCTGCGGCTCGGAACTGCTGATGTGATAATTCACGGTGGCTGTCATCTGCATCGGTTCTTTCCTTGGCTCGAACGGCCAGTGCTTCCGGCCAGGTCAGGCGAGGTCGTCCTTGCCTTCGATCAGAAATGGAAACTGTCGGAGCCGTTGGTGCGGGCCTGCAAATGCGGCACGTAGCGCCGGTCTTTCGTGAAACCGAGGGCGGCGTCGCGCGACGGCCACTCGATGACGATGCGCAGGGCGGACGGGCGGTCTTCTCCTTCCAACTGCTCATGGCTGTCGGTCCGCGCCAGGTACTTGCCGCCATACTCGGCAACCAGCGCATTCGCCGGGCCGATATAGTCGGGAATCCAGTCTTCGGATGTCGGCGTGACCGCCAGAACGGAATAGTAGGCCATGGGATGATCCTCTGTATCTCGGATTGGGTGACCGGCGCTGCCACAGAGGAAAGACGTATGCTGCCATCCACTGCGGCGCCGCCTGACCGCAGATGTATTCAATCTAGTTTCTTTATAAAGGTCTTTTCTTTAGCTTCAGAATTCTGTTTTTGGATATAATATCGATCCTCTCCGGCACACGATCGCGTTCGCTTCACATCACCGCTGCGGCGCGAACAACAAGACGTGCGTCGGTCAGGACATCGCTAGTTACAATTGACCATCCAGCCGATGCCGAACCGGTCGTTCAGCATGCCAAACCGGCGGGCCCAAAAAGTCTCCTGAATCGGAAACGTCACTTCGCCGTCCTCGGCAAGCGCGTTGAAAATCCGGTCGGCTTCCTCGGGCGCGTCGGTCATCACCGAGACGTTATAGCCCTGAGGCTTGATGAACTGGCCGGGCATACCGTCGGATCCCATCAGGTCCATGCCGCCGAAGGTGAGCTGGGTATGCATGATCTTGTCATGCCAATCCTGTCCGACGCTTTCCGCCATCGGCGACCCGCCGAAGCGCTGAGTCATCGTGCGCTCGCCGCCAAGCACACCGTGGTAGAAGTCGAACGCCTCGTCGCAATTGCCGTCAAAGCTCAAATAGATGTTCAGTCGCATGCCAGGCTCCTCCCAGAACGGCGCATCAAAGATACGACACCAAGCGCATCGGGTCTCCATTACCCTACCAAAGCGCCGGTCGCGCCGATAGCGCACAAAGCCGTTGGTTGCGTCACTTTCCTGTTTTAACCTCTGCCGGTGAGCGTCGATTCTGAAGCGGATATGCAGACGGTTCTGCCGGAGCCGTTTACCGGATGGTTCCGGCAGCGGGGCTGGCGGCCGCGGCCGCACCAGTTGCGCCTGCTCGACATCACCCGTGAGGGACTGTCGTGCCTGCTGATCGCGCCGACCGGTGCCGGCAAAACACTCGCCGGATTCCTGCCATCGCTGGTCGACCTGACGCAGCAGCGGCAACGGCGGATCCCGGGTGCTGCCCGCGCCGCGGCGCGACGCGGCGTTCACACGCTTTATGTGTCGCCGCTCAAGGCACTGGCGGTCGATATCGAGCGCAATCTGGCACGGCCGGTCGAAGAAATGGACCTGCCAATCCGTATCGAGACACGCACCGGCGATACGCCACAGCACAAGCGTCAGCGACAAAAGCGCGATCCGCCGGATATTCTGCTCACGACGCCGGAACAGGTCGCGCTGCTGATCGCCAGCCGCGAGGCTTCCCTGCTGTTCGACGACCTGCGCTTCGTCATCTTCGACGAGCTGCATTCGCTGGTGACCTCGAAACGCGGTCATCTGCTGTCGCTCGGACTGGCGCGGCTGCGCCAGCACCAACCGGCGCTGCGCACCATCGGCCTGTCGGCGACGGTCGCCGAACCGGACGCGCTGCGCGCCTGGCTGGTGCCGCAATCGCAGGGGCAAGCGCCAAAGCTGTCGGAGAAAATCCAGGTCGACGGCGGCGCCAAGCCGCAGATCCGCATCCTCGAAACCGACGAACGGGTGCCCTGGTCCGGTCATTCGGCGCGCTACGCCATGCCCGACGTCTATGACGCGATAAGACAGCACCAGACCACTCTGCTGTTCGTCAACACGCGCAGTCAGGCGGAGTTGCTGTTCCAGGAGCTCTGGCGAATCAATGAAGACAACCTGCCGATCGCCTTGCATCACGGCTCGCTGGACGCCAGTCAGCGACGCAAGGTGGAGGCGGCGATGGCCGATAACCGTCTGCGCGCGGTGGTCGCGACCTCAACGCTCGATCTCGGCATCGACTGGGGCGATGTCGATCTGGTGGTGCATATCGGCGCACCGAAAGGCGCCAGCCGGCTGGCGCAGCGGATCGGCCGGTCGAACCACCGCATGGACGAACCGAGCAAAGCGCTGCTGGTGCCGGCCAATCGCTTCGAGGTGATGGAATGCCGGGCGGCGCTCGACGCCAACTATTTGGGCACCCAGGACACGCCGCCCGTCGGCGACGGAACCCTCGACGTGCTGGCCCAGCATGTCCTCGGCATGGCCTGCGCCGAACCATTCGAGGCAGACACGCTTTTCGCCGAGGTCACGAGCGCCTCGCCCTACACGCATTTGGAGCGCGCGCAATTCGATCGCGTGCTCGACTTTGTCGCCACCGGTGGCTATGCGCTGAAAACCTATGATCGCTACGCCCGCATCCGGCTCACCAAGGGCGGCAGATGGCGCGTCAGCAATCCGCAGATCGCCCAGCAATACCGCTTGAACATCGGCACGATCATCGAAATGCCGGAACTGACGATCCGACTGACCCGCCATAGCGGTCGTGGTACCACCGTGCGCGGCGGGCCGATCCTCGGCAAGATCGAGGAAATCTTCGTCGAAATGCTGACGCCCGGCGATACCTTCCTGTTCGCCGGCAAGGTGCTGCGCTTCGAAGGCATCCGCGAAAACGAGTGCATCGTTTCCAAGGGCGGCGGCGGCAGTCCGAAGATTCCGGCCTACGCCGGTGGCAAGTTTCCACTCACGACATACCTCGCCGGCGAGGTGCGCGGCATGCTGGCCGACCCGGATCGCTGGCGCGTCCTGCCCGACCAGGTGCGCGAGTGGCTGGAGATCCAGCGGCAGAAATCGACACTGCCGTCTCGTGACGATCTGCTGGTGGAGACCTTCCCCAACGGCAATCGCTTTTTCATGGTCACCTATCCCTTCGAGGGACGCCTGGCGCACCAGACGCTGGGCATGCTGCTCACCCGCCGTCTGGAGCGCGCCCGGGCGCGTCCGCTTGGTTTCGTCGCGACCGACTATTCCCTGGCGATCTGGGGATTGCGCGACATGGGCCTGATGATCGATCGCGGCGACCTGTCGCTGGCAGCCCTGTTCGACGAGGATATGCTCGGCGACGACCTCGAGGCGTGGCTGGCGGAATCCTGGATGCTGAAGCGGACGTTCCGCTATTGCGCGCTGATTTCCGGCCTCATCGAGAGACGCCATCCGGGCAAGGAAAAAACCGGCCGTCAGGTCACCGTTTCGGCCGACCTAATCTACGACGTGTTGCGCAGCCACGAGCCCGACCACATCCTTTTGCAGGCGACCCGTCAGGATGCGGCCGCCGGTCTCCTGGATATTCGCCGACTTGCCGATATGCTGTTGCGCATCAAGGGCCGAATCATTTTGAATCGGTTGCAGCAGATCTCACCCCTTGCCGTGCCCATTATGCTGGAAATCGGCAAGGAACCGGTGGTTGGCGAGGCACAGGACGATATCCTGGCCGAGGCTGCCGACAACATCATCGCCGAAGCCATGGGCGGATAGGAAATCATGAACAGGGCGACAGCCGCTCAAACATCGGACGCCGAGGCGACAATCCTGACCGCCGAAACGGAGATCGAAGGCGTCTATGCGGTGTGCGATCCGCTCGGCAGCCTGTTTCTGCCCGATAGCGGGACGCTCGTCGTGTCCGACCTGCATCTGGAGAAAGGCGCCGCCTATGCCCGTCGCGGCACACTGCTGCCGCCTTACGACACCGCGCTGACGCTGCGACTGTTGCAGACGGTGATCGCACGCTACCGGCCGCTGCGGGTGATCAGCCTTGGCGACAGCTTCCACGACAGGCAGGGCGCGAGCCGCTTGCCGGATGCCTTCGAGCGCCTGTTGCGCGACCTGATGGTCGGGCGCGATTGGTACTGGATCGCCGGAAATCATGATCCCGACGCACCCGGCGAGCTTGATGGCGATTGCGTCAGGGAGCTCTATTTCGACGGGCTGCAGTTCCGTCACGAACCATCCGTCGATGCAACGGCGGCACGCGGCGAGATCGCCGGGCATTTGCATCCGGCCGCCCGTGTCGTGCGGCGCGGTAAGGGAGTGCGTCGGCCCTGCTTCGCAACCGACAACAGCCGCATGGTCTTGCCTGCTTTCGGCGTCATGACCGGTGGTCTCAATCTGCGCCACCAGGCATTCAGCAGCTTGTTCCATCGACCGGCTCTGACGGCCCATCTGCTTGGCCGCGAAAGAATCTATTCCGTCGCCTATGGCCGCCTGTTAGGGTGACCGGTCATGAGCCTTTTCAAGCAGCTGCAGCAGCGCCAGGCTGATGGCCGACCCTTGCGCGTCGGCGTCGTCGGTGCCGGCAAGTTCGGCACGATGTTACTGTCCCAGGCCATCCGGGTTCCCGGGGTTCATATTGTCGGTATTGCGGACCTTTCGCCGGACACGGCGCGGTCCAATCTCGCCCTCGCCGACTGGCCGGCCGAGCGCTATGCGGCGCGCACGCTCGATGTGGCTGTTGCCGATGGCACGACCCATGTCGGCGAGGATGCCATGGCGCTGATCGGCGATCCGCGAATCGACATCGTTGTCGAATGCACCGGCAATCCGATTGCCGCAATCGATCATCTGCTTGCTGCGTTTGCCGCGGGTAAGCACGCGATCAGCGCGACGGTAGAGGCGGATGCCGTGTGTGGTGCGATGTTGGCGTCACGCGCCCGCCAAAGCGGCGTCGTCTATTCCATGGCCTACGGCGACCAACCGGCCATGGTCTGCGACCTCGTCGACTGGGCGCGCACCTGCGGTTTCACCGTCGCGGCAGCCGGGCGCGGACACAAGTGGAAACCCGCATATCGCTACTCGACACCCGACACCGTCTGGGACCATTGGGGCGTCGCGCGTAAGGAGGCAGAGCGCGGCCGGCTCAATCCGAAGATGTTCAACTCGTTCCTCGACGGCAGCAAGCCGGCCATCGAGTCGGCGGCCATCGCCAACGCCTGCGGGCTGGACGCGCCTAAAACCGGGCTCGCCTATCCCGCCGGATCGATAGAAGACATCCCTGGTTTGATGCGGCCCCATTGCGAGGGCGGGGTTCTGGAAAAGAGCGGTATGGTCGAAGTGATCTCGTCGCTGCGCACGGATGGATCGGAGATCGCCGACAATATCCGCATGGGCGTCTGGGTCTGCGTCAAGGCGGATACTGAATACCAGAAAAACTGCTTTTCCGAGTACCAGGTGGTCACCGACGAAAGCGGCCGGTTTTTTTGCCTGTACAAGCGCTGGCATCTGATCGGGCTGGAGCTCGGCCTGTCGGTGGCCAATGTCGGTTTGCGCGGCGAGGCGACCGGCACGGCGACCGGCTTCGGTGCCGACGTGGTCGCGGTCGCCAAGCGCGACCTGGCGCCGGGCGAAGTGCTCGACGGCGAAGGCGGTTATTGCGTGGCGGGTCAGCTGCGACCGGCCGACAAATCCGTGTCGATGGGGGCGCTGCCTTTGGGCCTGACCGGCGGTGTCGCCTTACGCCGCGCGGTGGCACGGGATTCGATCCTCACCTATGACGACGTTACGCTCGATGAGGGTCTGACCGCCGTGCGGCTGCGCCGCCAGCAGGAACTCTGGATGAACGGCTGACGGCCTCAACGCGATCTCACAGGCGATAACATTTTGTTGCAGCCCGTGATCGTGAACTGACAGCGGCTGCGGGCAACACTATCATCCGCCGCATGTTTACGAATCCGCTCAGACTATCGCTTCTCCTGCTTTTGCTGTTTGCTCTGCTCCCCGGTCGCGCCGCCGCCGAGTTGATCACGGTTGCCACCGATACGCCGTTGCGCGGCGTCTACCTGGTTCCCGACGACACCACCGACAAGATCCGCGTCAGTGCCGTCATGCTGGTCGGCGAGGCTGACTCCGAGGCGCCGGAAGGCCTCGCACACTACCTCGAACACCTGATGTTCTGGCACGCCGACCGGGTCAGCAAGAAGGTTTTTCACAATCGCGGCGGCAATGCCTGGGTGAACGGCATCGTCACCACCTACTACAATGAAGGTCCGAGAGAGGACATGGACGACCTGTTCGCCTTTGCCGGGCGGCTGATGACGCCGCCGGCCCTCGACGCCGACTTCATGGCAGAGGAGAAACGCATCGTCGCGCGGGAATACGATTTGCGGGTCGCCGAGAATCCACGGTCCCGGGTCGGCGAGCGCCTGGCGCGGGAGCTGTTTGGCGACCACCCGGTCAGCCGCAGCATCATCGGAACGCCGGAAACGGTGCAGTCTCTCACCACCGACATGGTCGAGGCATTCCGGCAGCGCTATTACGTTCCGGCTAATATGGTGCTGCTGGTATCCGGCAACATCGGCGAAGCCGAACTGCGCGCGCAGGTGGAACGGGTCTTTGCGGGCCTGCCGCCGGGTCAACGCAATGAACAGCCCTGGCGCGAGCAGATGGTTCTGGAACCACTGGATCTCAAGCTCGAAATCGCCGATGAGCTGGCGCGATCGGAATCGTTCCTGTTTTCATCATTGTCCGACTGGAAAGGCTCAGGTGACCGCCATCAGGACCTCTACACTATGGCTTTTCTCGGAACCCTATTGAATTCCTCCCTGCCGGGCGGACTCGGCAAGCCGCTGGAGATCGATGCGTTCCTGGTCAGCAGCTACGGAATCAGTCTCGACCGGGATCTCACCGATCAGATCCAGTTCTGGTTCCAGGCGCGCCCCGACGAGGGCGTTGCGCCGGAAACCGTGTCGGACGAGCTGCAGGAAAGCCTGAAGGCGCTGGCAAGCACAGGTGTTCCGCAAGCCAGCGTCGAGCGCATCCGCAAACGCTTTTTAAGACGAGCCGAGCGGCGTGGCGACGAGCCGGGCTATATTCTCGGCCGGGCTATGCGAAACCTGACGGCCGGCGTCGAGCCGAACGACGCTGAAGACCATTTGCAGCGCATTGCCGCCGTTACCAAGGCCGACCTGGATACGCTGGTCCGGACAATCGCCAACAGCGACAGGTCGGTGCAGATCTATCTTACCGAGAGAGGGTCCTGAAGTGAGGCTTGTAACCGGTACTGTCATCGCCATCGTCGCCGCGATGGCCGCCACCTTGGCGGGGCATGCTTCGACGCCCGACGTTTCCGAGCACACGAGCCCGGCGGGTCAGTCGTTCCTGTTCGTGCCGATCGCCGATGCCAAGCAGACGGCCATTACCTTCAGTTGGAAGACCGGCATCCCTGCCGGACCCGATGTTCATGAAGCGACCGCCCGGCTCGGCATCGCGCTGATGCGCAGCGGCGGCGCCGGTGGGATCCCCTCGGATGAGCTGGCCGCCGAACTGGAGGACCTGGATGCGCGTTTCCGCCTCTGGGTCCGCCCGGGAGCTATCCGCAGCTTCATCGTGGCGTCGGCTGAGGACTTGCAGCGGACTGCGGAAATCGCCAACCTCGCCCTGGCGCAACCGGATCTCGATGCGCGCTGGCTCGAACGCGAAAAGCGCAACCTGGTTCGAGACAGCAGGGCACGCGAAGAGACGACCAGAGGCCGGGCCTGGATGCTGGCGCGGGAGATCCTGCTCGAGGATCATCCCTACAAGCGCTTTTGGTCGATCGCACCGGCCGAGACCGTGCAGGAGATCGGGACCGACCAGATCCATGACTGGCACGCTGCCTCCTTCGGCACGTCCGGCATGACCATCACGGCGGCCGGCTCGGCCGATCCGGATGTTGTCGGCGCCGCAATCGACGCCATGCTGGCCGACCTGCCCGACACCGACAACCGGCAACCGTTGGCGTTCGACGGTCCCGATATCAAGCCGGGAACCATCGTATTGGAACGGCCGGAATCGCAGAAGTCGCTGATCCTGGTTTTCGGCAGGCTGCCGACGCTTGACCCCGGTGACAGCGCCACCCTGACGCTCGCCAATTCCGCACTCGGTGCCGGCCAACAGTCCAGGCTGTTCCGCACAATGCGCACCGAATTGCGCGCCGCCTACGGATTCAATTCAGGCACCACCTATTTCACGCCACAATACCGGCTGCTGCGCATGGGTGGCGAAGTGGATACGGACCTGCTGCCTGAGGCGCTCGCCGCACTGCGCGCCACCTATGAGGAGTTCCGCCGGCTCGGTGTCAGCGAGGATGAGTTCCCGGTGGTCCGCGAGCGCCTGCTGGCGCGTTTCGAGCCGCGTAATCAGCGGCCGGCGGGCGTCGCCAACCGGCTGCTGGCCAATCAGCTGTTCGAGTGGACCGTGGAGGATTTCGAAACCGGCGAACAGCGCATCGCCGGGCTCGATCGGGTCGCCGTCAACGAAACGCTCGCAGAACTGTATCCGCCCTTTGTCGATCTTTTGACGATCGTCGTCACGCCGGACGCCAGCGATTTCGAGGACGCCTGCGTGGTCACGACGATTAGCGACTGGCGACAGTGCTTCTGACCGCCAGCCTGCAACCGGATTGACCGGCCTTTACAATGACCACCATGCGGACCATTGCGGCTGTCGCCTTTCCATTGCTGCTGATCGTGATCGCCTTCGGCTTTGCGCAATACTCCATCGAGCGCGGTCTAAGCCTCGGCCAGCCGGGGGAGATCCTGTTCTCGCGGCTCTATCATGAGGGTTCGGCATATTCCAACCTGGCCATTTACGGTCACATGGTGCTCGGTGGCCTGCTCACCGTGCTCGCTCCCCTGCAACTGATCGGGCCCGTCCGGCGCCGTCGGCCGGCAGTGCATCGGGCGACCGGCTATCTGGTCTCGGGCCTTGCCCTTCTGACCGCCGCCGGCGGCGCCGTGTATATGGCCTTTCAGGGTACGATTGGCGGCCCCATCATGACCCTTGGCTTTGGTGTCTACGGCGCGCTGTTGGCCATCGCCGCCTTTCAGACGGTGCGGTTCGCGCGTCAGCGCGATGCGCGACACCGCGACTGGGCGCTGCGACTGATCGTTCTGGCTTTGGGATCCTGGCTCTACCGGGTTCATTATGCCATCTGGTCGATCACCACCGGCGGATTGTGGACACAACCGGATTTCTCGGGCGGTTTCGACAGGCTGCAGGTTTTCGCCTTCTATGTTCCCTATCTTGTGCTGCTCGAGATCTGGCTTCGCAGTACAGCAAACCGGCCGAACGTTTTTGCAGCCGGTAAAGTCAATCCTGCCTGAACATCACACTGGCGACCCAGCCGGTAAACATCGCCAGTACAACGGCGAGAATGCCGTACACAAAGGCCTGCTCATGGGCGAGTTCGAAAATGAACTGCTCGACGCCGGTCTTGACGACGCGCAGCGTCAACTGCCGCTCCATGACGAATTCGTTGTTCTTGAACAGGAAGGCGCGCAGCTTGTGCTGTCCGACCGGCACATTGGCCGGCAGGCGAATGGTGGCGCGGAACAGGCTGGAGCTGACGAATTCGACGCCGACCGGTTCGCTTTGATAAAGCCCGCTGTTGACCCGCAGACGCAGCAGCGCTTCGCGGAATTCCGGGACACGGCTGCCATCGCCGACATTGCCGGACGGCTGCAGGTGAATGTGTTCGATGCCGATGGCGCGGCCGCTCAGCTCAATTTCCTGGGTGATACGGTCGATCGGCAGCGTGCTCGACAGCGAGTAGGACATCGGAGCCGGTTCGAAACGCATCGAAAAGCGGTTGATCCAGATGCCGAACACCCGGTCCTTCTTGCGCACCACGGTCTCCCGGGCCGGTCCTTCGAGCGCCACGATGATGTCGTAGGCGCCGATCTGCAGGAGAAATCGGTCGGCATTGTCGAGGGCGCCGAAAACCGTCAGGTCGGCGCCAGCGAAATCCGCGGTGATGGCGATTTCATTGGTCGAGATGCCGATGTCGAGGCTTTCTTCCGCCTGGGCCGGCAAACGGGAAAGCAATACCACCAGCAGGGTGATGAATGTGAAGATACCGCGCCACATCATCAGAAGCCCACCCCGGTTGTCACAACGGAGTAGTATTCATCCGGTGTCAGCACCAGATTGAGTGCCAGCCGGACGCCGACCGCCAGCACAAGCAACGCCAGCAGCGCCCGCAATTGCTCGCCGCGCAGCTTCTGGCCGACCCGGACGCCGTACTGCGCGCCGATGACGCCTGCGATCATCAGCAGCCCGGCCAGAAAAACGTCGACGGTCTGGTTGGTGGTCGCCTGAACGACCGTTGTGAATGCGGTGACGAATATAATCTGAAACAGCGATGTGCCGATAACGACGTTGGTCGGAACGTGCAGCAGGTAGATCATGGCCGGCACCATGATGAAGCCGCCACCGACGCCCATGATCGACGTCAGTACACCGACACCGAAGCCAAGCGCCAGCACCGGGATGATGCTGAGATAGATCTTCGACCGCTTGAAGCGGACCTTGAAGGGCAACCTGTGGACCCAGTTATGCTGGCCGGGCTTGCGCAGCGATACCGGTTTGTTGGCCGCGGCGCGGATCAGCGAGTTGACGCTTTCGACCAGCATCAGCCCGCCGACAACGCCCAGGAACACCACGTAGAGCAGCGAGATGATCAGATCCAACTGCCCCAACTGGCGCAGCAATGTGAACAGGAATATGCCGACAGACGCGCCGGCGAGACCGCCGGCCAGCAACGCGGATCCGAGTTTGAGATCGAGCGAGCCGCGGCGAAAGTGGGACAGGGCGCCGGAGAACGACGAGGCGACCACCTGATTGGCACCGGTAGCCACGGCCACCGCCGGCGGAATGTTGTAGAAAATCAGCAATGGCGTGATCAGGAAACCGCCACCAACACCGAACATCCCGGAAAGAAATCCAACCGCCGCACCCATGCCGAGAATGATAAAGGCATTTACCGATATTTCTGCGATGGGCAGATAGACTGTCATTCCTGGCCTGAGAGAATGTCCCCTGACAAACCGCCATGAAATGGCGGCCGCAGTCCTGTCATGCGCCTTAAGGCTGGCCGTGTCAATCGCCGACAGTGGGACCAGCAATCGATGTTTCGGGGTTCAGCCGCGATCAACGGAATTTTCATGACAATCAAGGTCTTGCAGCGGATCATGATGGCGCCCTGCGGGTCATGCTTCCATCACAATTGCGTTCGTCCGGGAAGTCCCCTTGCATGGCCCGGCGATCACGCTAGGGTCGTTGCTATCGGCAGATAAGATACGCGACCTCATCGTATGACCAATGTGGCAGACGAACGCAGAAAATGGTGGGTGCTTGCGGCCATGGGTGCCTCGTTGGGCATCTTCCTGCTCGACGAGACGGTGGTCGGCGTGGCGCTTCCGACCATCCAGCGCGACCTGTCGCTCAGCGACACCGACGGCCATTGGGTGGTCAACATCTATCTGCTGATGTTGGCGGCGCTGTCAGCCGCCAGCGGTAGGCTGTGCGATATTTTCGGCTTCAAGCGTCTGTACCTGTTTGGCGTCTGCCTGTTCGGTATTGCGTCCATAGCCTGCGGTCTCGCCAACGATCTGGCAACCTTGCTGACCGCGCGGGTGTTGCAGGGCGTCGGCGCCGCGGTGATCTTCCCGGCCTCGGTGGCGATGATCGCTGTCATCTTTGCGGAAGAAGAGCGTGGCAAGGCGCTTGGAATCTATGGCGCGACCGGCACCATCTTTCTGGCGTCCGGGCCGTTTGTCGGGGGGCTTTTTACCGAGTTCATCTCGTGGCGCTGGATCTTCTGGATCAATCCGTTCGTCGTCGTCGCGGCGATCGCGATCATTCTGACCTGCTGGTCCGACCCGCCGCGCCAACCGTCGCGCGGCCGCTTCGATTTCACCGGGCTTGTGCTGCTCATCGGCGGCATCGGGCTGGTCATCGTCGCCGTCATGGAGGCGCCCGATTGGGGCTGGGACCAGCCGCTGGTATGGATCCTCCTGGCGGTCGGGGCCCTTCTTCTGGCACTCTTCGTCCGCACGGAGCTGACCGCCCGCTCGCCGCTTGTCGAAGTCGATCTGTTTGCAAACGGTGCGTTCACCGCCTGCTCGATGATGGTTTTCACCGGTCAGTTCACCAAGATTGCCGTTCTCATTATCCTGTCGGTGTACTTTCAAACCGAGCTCGGCATGAGCCCGCTGATGGCGGGGATCGCATTGCTGGCCGGCGTCGCACCGCAGCCTGTTGTCGCGGTATTCTCCGGCCGAATCACCGATGCCATGGGAACCAGACGACCAGCGCTGTTCGGGCTCGGGTCCACGGTATTGATCTTCCTGTGGCTTGCCGTCGCGGTGCATTGGAAAAGCTACTGGATGGCGTTTCCCGCTTTGCTCGCTTGGGGCGTGGCGGTCGCTTTTCTTTTCGTGCCCGGCATGCGCGGCAGTGCCAACAGCGTGCCGCTAGAGAAACAGGGCCAGGTGGGCGGCATCATGCTGACCGCCCAACTGGTCGGCGGTACCATCGGCATGACCCTGTCCAGCACCCTGCTTGCCTCGACCGGCGGCTATCAATTGCCGTTCCTGGCGACAGCGATGCTGGCGGTCTTCGTGCTCTGGCTTACCTGGCGGTACGTTGCGGAAGAAATGCCCTTGACCGGGCAGCCTCATCGACCGTAGCGCACGCTGCCAAGCACCAGCTTCGCAAGCGGTGTCCGCAGGGCCGCGAAAGTTCTTCAACCCTTTTTTGAAAATAGCCGACGCGATTTCAGCTACCCTGAAAGCCTTGGGGGAGGAGAAAACTGCAGGTCAGTCGGCCCGGGATGCGCTGTCGCGTCGTTCCGCCGATATGCGTTTCCGTGGTGAGCGGAAATGACCGGATGTCCGTCCGTCGCATGCACTCTCCCGACCGATCCGGCTGTGTTTTTGCCGGATGCGGTTCAAGCCACGCCAGCGAGGGAGGACATGCAATGGCAGGCACCGACACCGGGCTCGGAAGCCCTGAACAGCTCAGAGACCCCAACTATACACCGCCGCTTTACAAGGCGATCCCGCTCGGCATCCAGCATGTCCTTGCCATGTTCGTCTCCAATGTGACGCCGGCGATCATCGTCGCCGGCGCCGCCGGGTTCGGCTTCGGCTCCAATTCGCCGGACTTTCCGGAACTGCTTTATCTGATCCAGATGTCGATGCTGTTCGCCGGCCTGGCGACGCTGCTGCAGACGATCACTATCGGACCGGTCGGCGCAGCGCTGCCCGTGGTCCAGGGGACCAGCTTCGCGTTTCTGCCGATCATGATCCCGGTCGTCGCCGGGAAAGGCGTCGACGGACTGGCGGCGCTGTTCGGCGGGGTCCTGATCGGCGGTCTGTTTCATGCACTGCTCGGCACCGTAATCGGCCGCATCCGCTTTGCGTTACCACCGCTGGTGACCGGCCTGGTGGTCATGATGATCGGTCTGGCGCTGGTCAAGGTTGGTATTCAATACGCCGTCGGCGGCGTACCGGCGATCGACCAGCCCGAATATGGCAGCCTGCTGAACTGGTCGGCCGCTCTGGTCGTTATCTTCGTGACCCTCGGCCTGAAATTCTATGCCCGCGGCATGCTCGCCGTTTCCGCGGTGCTGCTGGGGATCATCGCCGGCTATATCTACGCCTTGCTGGTCGGCATCATCTCGACCGACTTCATCGCCAGCAGCTGGGGCAACGCGTCAGCCTTCGCACTGCCGCAACCGTTCAAATACGGGTTCGAGTTCTCGATTGCCGCCGTGATCGGTTTCTGCCTGATGGCCTTCGTCTCGGCGGTGGAGACCGTCGGTGACGTGTCCGGGATCACCAAGGGCGGTGCCGGCCGGGAAGCGACTGACCACGAGATCCGCGGCGCCACATATGCCGATGGCATCGGCACCGCCGTGGCCGGCATTTTCGGCGGTTTGCCCAACACGTCGTTCAGCCAGAATGTCGGCCTGGTGGCGATGACCGGTGTGATGAGCCGCCACGTGGTGACCTGGGGCGCGCTCTTCCTGATCATCTGCGGCCTGGTTCCAAAGGTCGGCGCGGTTATCCGGACGGTCCCGATCGAGGTGCTCGGTGGCGGCGTCATCGTCATGTTCGGCATGGTCGTGGCCGCCGGTATCTCGATGCTGTCGGATGTCCAGTGGAACCGACGCAACATGGTGATCTTTGCCATCTCGCTGTCGATCGGGCTGGGCCTGCAACTGGATCCGAAATCCGTGCAGTACACCCATGAGACGGTGCGCATCCTGCTGACGTCGGGCCTGTTGCCTGCGGCGTTGATCGCCATCATCCTCAACCTGATCCTGCCGGAGGAACTGGCCGACGAGTCGGTCGAAGAGGTATCGGGTGGCATGGCCGGCCATATGACGGGATCGATGCCGCATCCCGAAGACGGACGTTAGCAACCGCGGCGGCCCGGCTCCGTGCCGGGCTGCCCGGATTCGCAAACGAGCCGCATGACTCATTCGGCCTAAATCAGAACGAATGTCTCATTCGTTCCACTCGGCGCTGTGCTTGAATGGATCAGGCACCGTTAGCGCTGAACCAGTCGCCAAGCAAACGATCTCCGTCGTGCACGAAGCGCCACAGATCGGCGGCACGATCTTCGCCCAGCAGGCTGACGGCCTTGCCGCGTATCCGAGCCTGCCGCTCGGCGAGCGGCAATTCATGGGCGAGATCGTGCTCGGCCTCGACGGATGTCCCATCCCGCCGCAGAATCCGGACGCGCGCCGCGGTTTCAGAGATGCCGTTGTCGGTCGCAACCACCACGCAGTCCCGCAGAACGACCACGGCCGGGTCGCGGCAAACCGCGTCGTTGAAGGTTTCAAGCGCCGCCGTGTCACGACGCAGTAACGTCAAGGCCGCGGTGAGCCGGTAACTGAATTTCGCTTCGAGGCCGGTCGACGGTTCGGCGATGTTGCAGACGCTGAGCCAGCAGGGATTGACGGTGATGCGGATCTCGGCGATGTCATCCGGTCCCAAGTGACCGGAATCACGCGCCTCAACGAGCGCTTCAAGGGCCGCGTGGGTGCCGTGGCAGCAGGCGTGAAACTTGTGCTGCACGCTCTCGAAAACGAACCGTTCGCCAAGGCCGTCCAACGCCGACATATCGCGCTCGCCGGCATGGGTGTCGGCAAATCCCTGGGCGGTTTCGAGGCCGTCCAAACAGGAAACAAAACCGGCGCTGGCCAGTGTGGCGGTTTCAATGCCGTTCGACGCCGCAATACCGGCATTGTACGGCTTGCCCATCGTGCCGAACTGGCATTTGAGACCCGACGCCCGCGTTGCGGTCAGACCCACGGCATCAACGGTCTGTTCAGCGTTCAGCCCCAGCAGTCGTGACACCGCAAGCGCGGCGCCGAAACTGCCCGCGGTTGCCGTTGGGTGGAATCCCCTAAGGTAATGCGCGCGGCCCAGCCAACCGCCGATACGACATGCCGTCTCGACGCCGACAAGGCAGGCGTCGAGGCACTCGGCGGCGTTGGCTTTGGTCTTTTCCGCCGTCGCCAGTGCCGCGGCGACAACCACGGCGCTGGTGTGTCCGATATGCATGAAGTGCGTGTCGTCATAGTCCAGCGCATGGGCCGTCGTGGCGTTGGAGAGTGCCGCCGCGCGCGCCGGAAGCCGGGCCTCCAGGCCGATGACACGGGCTTCTGCCGCGCCGTCTTCCTGCGCCACCATGGCGCGGACGATCCGGCTGACCGGCTGGTCGCGGCCGGCATATGCCACCGCCGCCCAATCCACCAGCGACAGCCGCATCACGGACCTGGCGGTATCAGCGATGCCCTCCGCAGGGGTGCCGGTGGCGAACTCACACACGGTCCGGGTGATATCTTCCGTCCGTTCGACCGTTCTAGCAAACTGCATGCGTCGCTCCGCTCAAACCACTCGTCGATGGATATAGCAGAGACCGGCGGCGTGGGCACCGGCTCAATGTCAGCTAGTTGTTGCGCGCCAGCAGTTCCTTGACCAGTGCGTCGTCGACCTTGCCGGTCGGCTCCATGCCGATGGAGGTCTGGAAGGCCTTGATGGCGGCAACGGTCTTCTGCCCCATGACGCCGTCGACACCGCCGGTGTCGAAACCGTTTTTGGTCAGAATCGCCTGGATGTTGCGGACTGCCTTTTCCATGTCGACCGAGGCGGTACGGGTGTCGACGCCGCGCCACTCGGATGGGATGAGCACGGAGTTGGCGTCCTCACTCATGGCCGCCGGTTTCCAGAGTTCGGCCTTGGCGCGAGCGCTGTCCAGTTGCTCGGGCGACAGGGCGTTGGCCACCTCGTCGCGTTTTTCCGCAGCATCCTTGTCGCCGCCATCGGCGGCAATGGCGAACCACTTGTAGGATTCCTCCAGATCCTGCGGCACACCGCTGCCGCGGGCGTGCAGGATGGCCAGATTGTACTGGCTGTCCTTGACGCCGAGATTGGCGGCCTTGGTGAACCAGTCGCCTGCCGTATCGTAATCGGACTGGCCGTTTTGACCCATAGCATGCAGGACGGCGAGATTGTGCATGGCACTGGCGTTGCCATGCTCGGCTGCCCTTTCGTACCATACCATGGCCTTCGGCAGATCGCGCTCGATGCCGGTTCCCTTTTCGTAGAAATTGGCCAGCCGGTATTGGGCCGGGGCAAAACCGCGTTGCGCGGCGAGCTCATACCACTTCGCCGCTTCACGCAGGTCGGTCGTCACACCGCGGCCCTCGCTGTAGCGGGCGCCGATCTCGAACAACGCAAGCGGGTCGCCACCGGCCGCCGCCTCGCGCAGGGCTGCCGGTCCGGCTTCCTGCGGTGGCGCCTCGATGGCTGCCAAAGGTTCGGTCGAGTCGACATCCTGAGGCCCAACCGCGGCCATTTGATCGATATTCCGTACTCCCTGCTGCGTAGCTGCGTCGTCGGTTATCTGCGACGGTTCGACCGACATCCCGACAGCGTTCGTGGGCGCGGCAGCCATGGTCTGCGGTTCTGACGAATCGACAGACGTCGACTGCGTCTGCATGGAGTCGGCGGTTTGCGATGGCAGGAAGGTGTTGCTGATCTGAATCTCGTTCGACGGCGACATATAGTTCGACGGTCCGGGATCACCGGTGCCGCTGGACTGCCGGGTGACAAGAATGCCGTCTGACGCGTTGCCATCTCCTTTGCTGATCTGCACCTCGTCGATGCTTTCCTCAGTCACCGGAACCGGCAGAGTCACTGCTGGAATCTGTGACTCGGTCTCAGCTGCCGGTTCGACCATCGCGGTCTGCAGGGGTGCACCGTTGCCGCTGAACATGCCGGAGATCAGCGGGTAGGAAAGCACTGCGAGAAGAATCGCGCCGGCTGCCAACAGCAGCGGACGCCGGCGTTTCTTGATCGCCTGACCCAGCGAGCCCGACTTTTCTACCTGTTGATCCTCGGACTCGTCGATATCGGCCGCTTCGCTGGCCGCGGCGCGGGCAGCGCGGCGGGCGGCGGCGATGAAATCGGCCTTGTCGGCCTTGGCTTGGTCGGCGGCCGCTTTATAGGGGCCGTCGTCGTCGGCCATATGCTGGGCTTCCCGGACCTTGGCCATGATGCGCTTGATATCCGGTGCACCGGACCCCGGTTCGAGCGGTGTGTTGGCGGTCTCCGGATCGATGTCCTCGACCGGATCGATCGACGGGGCGGGATCAATATCCTGCAGAACCTCCGCACCGGACGGCTCCACGCGATCCTGCGTGGCGGTCATCCGCTGCATCAGGCCGGACAGGAATGCCTTGTCGGATCGATTGTCCTCTTCGTGTTGAACCTGTTCGCCCGGCGCATCATCGGGTAGTTGGGCTGTTTCTGAGGAGGCCTCGAAAGCCGGCTCTTCCGGTGCCCGTGCCACGTGCTCCGTCTCGGGAGCCGGTTCGCCGGTTTCCAACCGATCCAGCCTGCCGGCGATTTTCATCAAGGTACCGTGCACCGCATCGATGGTGCGGGCGTTGCGTTCCTCGCTTTTGCGGCTGAGATCCTCAAGCGAGCGCAGGTCGCCAACCAGTGTTTCTATGGCCGACACCTCGGTGACCGGAGCGCCGCTCTGCTGATAGGAGGCGACGGCAGCTTCAGCCGCCTGGCGCGCCGTCTCGATGACCATGTCATGATCGGCTGCCCGGCCGCTGAGCAGTTGATCCTCGATCGCGGTGAGTCGGGTGTCGAGGTCGGGTGAGGCTCCGCCGGTTATCTCAGAGCTGGCAATCAGTTTCGATAGGTTGGCGACCTGTGTTTCCAGATTGCGGATGGAATCGTCGTTGGGCGCTTGCCGGGACTGGCCGGCATCCAGCCGGTCGGCGATTTCGGAGAGGCGTTTCTCCAGCGGTGACAAATCCATCGCGCTCTGCTGCGCAACGCTGACTTCGACGCGCTCCGCCAGGTCCTCCAGGCGGCCGTAAAGCATGTCTTGGTTGCTATTGGTCGCCGCCAGATCGCCATTGATGTTATCGATACGCAGTGACAAAGCCTTTAGCTGATCGCCGAGATGCGCATTGACCGTTTCAAAATCCAGCGATTCGACCTTGCGGGCGATTTCCTCCAGTTGTCCGACCAACTGCGGGTCAGTGGAAGACGATTGCTCGCCTATCGACTCAGACAGGTGATCGAGCCGATCGAGCAGCATGGCATAGGGCTGCTCACTGGCCAGTTCTTCGACGCGCGTCGACAGCGCTTCGAGCCGCTGGGGCAATTGGTCGTCACGCTGGGCCTGGTCGAGGCGGCCGATGTGGTCGACGACCGAATCAAGACGATTTTCAAGCCGATGCAGATTTGCCGAATCTGCGGCAGCCGATTGCGTGACGCTTTCAATGACCGCCTCCAGGCGATCCTGGACATGCTGGATTGCAGACGCGTCGGATCGCGTGGAACTGCCGATATCGTCAATGACGGCCTGCAGCCGGGCTTCCAGTTTCTGGATATTGGACACATCCGCTCCGGCCGATTGCGTGAAGCCGTCAATGACGGCAGCCAGCCTGTCCTCGAGTTTTAGGATATTGGCTGATTCGGCCTTTGCGGACTTTGTCACACTGTCGACGACAGTATTCAGCCGTTCCTCGAGCTGTCGGATGTTGGAGGCTTCGGCGGCAGCCGATTGCGACACGCTGTCGGCAACCGCATCGAGCCTGCTCTGCAAGTGCTGGATGTTCGAGGCTTCCGCCTCGGCAATCTTGGCGACGCTCTCGATCACCGACTCAAGTCGCGATTCCAACCGCTCGATATCGGCCGGGGCAACGCCCGACGTGGTGGAAACGCTGCTCGCGACGATGGCCCGGCTGATCTCGTCAAGCCGGTCGTCGACCATGGCAAATTGCCGGGCGATTTCCGGATCGGCCGCGGCGGGCTGGCGGGCCATGGCGTCGATGGCCGCCACCAGCATCTTGATCTTGTCCTCCAGCTGATTGAGCGGCAGGGCGGACGGCAACTGACCGATGGACGATTTGATCTCATCGAGACGGTAGGACAGCGTGACCAGATCCTCGCGCAGCGATGCGGACGGATCGAGCCCGGATATCTGCTCCTCCAGCCCATCCCAGCGATTCTCCAGGCGGCGCATGGATTCCTCGCTGGCGAGTTCGTTGACCATGCGGCGCAGATCATCAAGTTCTGTCTGCAGTTCGCCGGCCTGCGAATCGGAACGACGGTTTTCCAGTGCCTCAAGCTGGTTGGCGATCTGGGCGAGATCACCGGCAAGATCGGGTCGTTTCGCGGCGTTGCCGGTCATCGCTTTGATCTCGTCGACGTCGCGACGCAGCGACCCGAACTCGCGGTTCATGTTTTCCGAAATGTCGCGGCGCAGGTCGTCGCGCAGCGACACCAGTGCCTCGGCGATGTCGCGCATGGCACCGCTGGTCTCGCGCATGGCGCTCTGTGTTGCGCTGGCCTGTTGCTTTGCGGATTCGCGCTGTACCAGAGGGGCCGGTCGTTGCTCGGCCGGCACAGGCTTTTGCGGCTGTTGCTGATCTCGCTCGAGCATGCGCTGGCGCATGACCGCTTCGGAAACGGATCCGAGATTCTCCGAACGCGACGTGCCCCGGCGGCTACGGGCGTTCAACCCCTGGATGCGCGCCTCGAGGTCTGCGATGGAACGGCTGAGTGACTCGATCGGTGACGCCGGCTCGTTCTCTTGCCAAGTCTTGGGTGGTTTCGATCTGCTCATCATAGTATCCGCATCGACATAATGACGTTGGATGGGTACCCCCTGCCCTGGACGTACCGGGCATGCCCTGCCGCTCCCGATACTCTGGCAACCCGTCCGAGACTCGATACAATGGAAGAGGATTCACCGCTGTTCGAGCTCACATTCATCGAAACGTGGTAAACAAGCCGTTAACCAATCTTACATTTCGACTATATTTTTTAATAATATGTCCCATTCCATCGCTGTCGGACGCGCCGGCGCTTTGCGGGTGAACGGATCCGTATGGGCGGGCGCAAAAGGCACGGCTCACGGCGCAATATCGGGCTTGTCAAGCGCTGCGAACATCCTCGGCAAACGCTTTCCGCGGCTATGGCGAAACCCGGATCGCGACAATCGGTCCGCTGCCAAATTTTGACGTTTACGCAAACGTCAATTAGTTGTATAGAACGTCAACCAAACCCAATCCCACGGATCGACAACAGAGAGCGCCATGCCCAGCTATCAGGCCCCGGTCAAAGACACGCTGTTCATTCTCAACGATGTTCTCGGCTACGAACGATACAACAACCTGCCAGGCTTCGCCGACGCCACCCCAGATGTGGTGGAAGCCATTCTGAACGAAGGTGCGCGTTTCGCCCAGGAAGTGCTGTTGCCCCTCAACCAGATCGGTGACCAGCAAGGCTGCGTGCGCCACGACGACGGTTCCGTCACCACCCCTAAAGGTTTCAACGAAGCCTACGGTCAGTATCGCGAAGGAGGCTGGATGGGTCTCGCAGCGGATCCGGAATATGGCGGGCAAGGTCTGCCCTACCTGGTGCACACAGCCGTCGGCGAATACTTTTCGTCCGCCAATATGGCTCTGATGATGTATCCGGGCCTCACACAAGGCGCCATTGCAGCCATTTCCGAGCACGGCAGCGACGAACAGAAGGCCAAATGGCTGCCGAAGATGATCGAGGGGGTGTGGACCGGCACCATGAACCTGACGGAGCCGCATTGCGGTACCGATCTCGGGTTGCTGCGCACCAAGGCCGTACCGCAACCGGATGGAAGTTACAGGATAACCGGCCAGAAGATCTTCATCTCAGCCGGTGAGCACGACATGTCGGAAAACATCGTGCATCTCGTGCTGGCGCGTATCGAGGGTGCCCCCGAGGGCGTCAAGGGAATCAGCCTGTTCATCGTGCCCAAGTTGAGCGTGGCCGACGATGGCACGGTGACCGACGGCAACGGAGTCAGCTGCGGATCGATCGAAGAAAAGATGGGCATTCACGGCAACGCCACCTGCGTTATGAACTATGACGACGCGACCGGCTATCTGATCGGCGAAGCGCACAAGGGCCTCAAGGCCATGTTCGTGATGATGAACGAAGCGCGCCTCGGCGTCGGCATGCAGGGCCTCTGCCAATCGGAAGTCGCAACCCAGAACGCCGCCGACTACGCGCGCGATCGCCTGCAGGGCCGGGCCCTCACCGGGCCCAAGGAGCCGGACAAGAAGGCCGATCCGATCATCGTTCATCCGGATGTGCGCCGCACGCTGATGACCAACCGTGCGTTCAACGAGGGAAGCCGGGCCCTGTTTCTGTGGACCGCGCTGCGGGCCGACCTTAAACACCGCGCCGACTCGGAGGAAGAGCGTCAGGCGGCAGACGACGTGCTCGGTCTGCTCACGCCGGTGCTTAAAGGAGCCCTGACCGACCGCGGGTTCGACAATGCTGTCGCCGCCCAGCAGATGTTCGGCGGACACGGCTATATCGAGGAATGGGGCATGAGCCAGTTCGTCCGCGATGCCCGCATTGCCATGATTTACGAAGGCGCCAACGGCATCCAGGCCCTCGACCTGGTCGGCCGCAAGCTCGGCGCCAATGGCGGCCGGGCCGCTATGGCCTTCTTCAAGGAGGTCGGCGATTTCTGTGAGGAGAATCGCGACAATGAAAAGCTCGCACCGTTCACCAAGGCGCTGAAGAAAGGGCTCAACGACCTGCAGGCCGCAACCATGTGGTTCATGCAGAACGGCATGAAGGAACCGGACAATGCCGGGGCTGGCTCCACCGACTACATGCACATGTTCGGTATCGTGGCGCTTGGATATATGTGGACGATGATGGTCAAGACGGCGACGGAAAGCCTGGAAAACGGCGCCGGCGATGACCGCGAGTACCTGGAAAACAAGCTGATCACGGCGCGTTTCTTCATGGAGCGGATCATGCCGGAAACCACGTTGCGCCGGCAGCGTGTCGAAGCCGGCGCGGAATCGATGATGGCGCTCGGCGCCGAGGCTTTTTGAGCCGGGCCGGGCTTGCGGCCCGGCCAACCGGTACCATATCGCCCAATGGAGCCGCGACTAGACTTTTCGGAGGAAACATATGGCCACCCTGCCCGCCCAGGTATTGGAGGTGCCGCAGCCCGAATGGAAGAGCGACGATCTGGCCATGTTGCAGGACATGGCCGGCCGTTTCTTTGAAAACGAAATCGCCCCGCATTACGAGCGCTACGAGAAACAGGAAATGGTCGACCGCGAGGCCTGGGAAAAGGCCGGCGGTGCCGGCCTTTTGTGCGCCTCGATGCCGGAGGAATACGGCGGCGCCGGCGGCACCTATGCCCACGAGGCGGTGATCGCCGAAACGCTGGGCCATGTCGGCGTCGACGGCTTCGGCATCGCTCTGCACAACGCCATCGTTGCCCCCTACATCCTGCATCACGGTTCCGAGGAGCAGAAACGCAAATGGCTGCCGCGTCTCGCTTCGGGTGAACTGATCGGCGCCATTGCCATGACGGAGCCCGGCGCCGGATCCGACCTGCAAGGCATCAAGGCGACGGCGCGTAAGGATGGCAATCACTATGTCATCAATGGCTCGAAAACTTTTATTACCAACGGTCAACTCGCCAACCTGATCATCGTGGTCACCAAGACCGATCCCGCGGCCGGCGCGCGCGGCACCAGCCTGATGGTCGTCGAAACCGACGACGTGGAGGGTTTCGAGCGCGGCCGCAACCTCGACAAGGTGGGCCTCAAGGCCAACGACACGTCGGAACTGTTCTTCAACGACGTGCGCGTTCCGACCGCCAATCTGATCGGCGCGGAAGAAGGCCAGGGGTTCGTCCAACTGATGACCGAGCTGCCCCAGGAGCGCCTGCTGATCGCCAATCAGGCGATCGGCATGATCGAACGCGCCCTGGCGCTGACCATCGATTACGTCAAAGAGCGCAAGGCATTCGGCAAGGCGGTCATCGAGTTTCAGAATACCCAGTTCAAACTGGCGGAGCTGAAATCCGAAGCCACCATGGCGCGGGTGTTCGTCGATCAGTGCGTGGCTCAGCACCTAAAGGGCGAATTGACGACCGTCACGGCGTCCATGGCCAAGTACCTGCTGTCCGACCTGCAGTGTAAGGTGATGGACGAATGCCTGCAGCTGCACGGCGGCTACGGCTACATGAACGAATATCCGATCGCCCGCATGTTCCGCGATGCCCGGGTGCAGCGGATCTACGGCGGAACCAACGAAATCATGAAACTGCTCATCGCGCGAAGCCTCTAGTTTTAGGAGACCACCATGGCTGAAGCCCTCATTTTCGATCACGTGCGCACACCGCGGGGACGCGGCAAGAAGGACGGCAGCCTGCACGAGGTGCCGTCGGTGCGCCTTGGTGCCCATGTGCTGGAGGCACTGCGCGACCGCAACGAGCTCGATACGTCGCAGGTCGACGATGTCGTTTTCGGTTGCGTCGACCCGGTCATGGAAGCTGGCGGCGATATTCCCCGGGCGTCGATTTTTGAAGCCGGCTACGCAACGGTGGCGCCCGGCATACAGATCAACCGGTTCTGTGCATCCGGCCTCGACGCCATCAATTTCGGAGCTGCCAAGCTGGCGCAGGGTGCCGATGACGTGGTGATAGCCGGCGGCGTCGAATCGATGTCCCGGGTCGGCATCGGCATGGGTGGCGGCGCCTGGTTCATGGACCCGTCGGTCAACATGCCCGCCTATTTCATGCCGCAGGGCGTTTCGGCCGACCTGATTGCCACCAAATACGGGTTTTCGCGCGACGATGTCGACGCCTATGCGGTGGAAAGCCAGAAACGCGCAGCGCATGCCTGGGACAACGGCTACTTCAAGGACGCCGTGATCCCGATCAAAGACCAGAACGGTCTGATGATCCTTGACCATGACGAGCATATGCGGCCGGACACCAACATGCAGGGCCTCGCCTCGCTCAACGCCTCGTTCGAGATGATCGGCGAAATCGGCGGATTCGACGCGGTCGCGGTACAGGCGCATCCCGACGTCGAGATGGTCAAGCATGTGCATCACGCCGGCAATTCGTCCGGCATCGTCGACGGTGCGGCCGGCGTGCTGATGGGCACCGAGGAAGGCGGCCGCAAGATGGACCTCAAACCGCGCGCCCGGATCCGCGCCTTCAGCAATGTCGGATCCGATCCGGCGCTGATGCTGACCGGTCCGGTCGACGTGACGCACAAGCTTTTGAAGCGTGCCGACATGTCGATTGACGACATCGACCTGTTCGAGCTCAACGAGGCTTTCGCCTCCGTTGTGCTGCGTTACATGCAGGCACTCGACATTCCGCACGACAAGATCAACGTCAACGGCGGCGCCATCGCCATGGGCCACCCGCTGGGTGCCACCGGCGCGATGATTTTCGGCACCGTGCTCGACGAGTTGGAGCGGCGCGACCTTAACACTGCCCTGGTGACGCTGTGCATCGGCGCCGGCATGGGCACCGCCACGATCATCGAACGCGTCTGAGACGGGAGAATAAATCAATGACCTATAAAAACTTCACTGTCGAAACCGACGCCGACGGCATCGCACTGATCACCTGGGACATGCCGGACAAGTCGATGAACGTGTTCACCGAGGAGGTGCTCGACGAACTGGACACGATCGTCGACACCGTCATCGCCGACGAAGCGATCAAGGGCGCCGTCTTCACCTCAGGCAAGTCGAGCTTCTCCGGTGGCGCCGACCTCACCATGATCGGCGGTACCTTCGGGCGCATCCGCGAGGAGAAAGCCCGCAATCCGGAAGGCGCGGCGCAGGTTCTGTTTGACCAAATCGGCCGCATGACAGGGCTGTTCCGCAAGCTGGAGACCGGCGGCAAACCCTGGGTCTCGGCGATTAACGGCACCTGCATGGGCGGCGCTTTCGAACTTTCGCTGGCCTGCCATGGTCGGGTCGCGGCCGAGGGCGATGACGTCAAGATGGGCCTGCCGGAAGTCAAGGTCGGCATTTTTCCGGGTGCCGGCGGCACCCAGCGCGTGCCGCGGCTGACCAACCAGCAAGACGCGCTCATGATGATGACCACCGGCCAGAGCCTGACGCCGAAAAAAGCCAAATCGCTGGGCCTGATCCACGAAATCGCAGCCCCGGACGCGCTCGTCGACACGGCCAAGCAGATGATCCGCGACGGGCTCAAGCCGGTCCAGCCATGGGACGAGAAGGGTTTCAAGCTGCCCGGCGGCGCCGTCTGGAGCCCGCAGGGTGCGCAGCTGTGGCCAGCGGTTTCGGCCAACCTGCGCAAGCAGAGCTACGGCAACTATCCGGCCGCCTATGCCATCGTCAAATGTGTCTTCGAAGGCCTGCAGGTGCCGTTCGACACCGGACTGCGCATCGAGCAGCGCTATTTCACCGAAATCCTGCAGACGCCGGAAGCGTTCGCCATGGTCCGATCGCTTTTCATCTCTATGCAGGAGCTCGGCAAGGGCGCCCGCCGGCCGGCCGGGATTGAAAAGACCAGCTTCAGCAAGGTCGGCGTTCTGGGCGCCGGGTTCATGGGTGCCGGTATCGCTTATGTGACGGCCAGGGCCGGCATACCGGTGGTGCTGATCGACCGCGACCAGGAATCGGCCGACAAGGGCAAGGCGTATTCGCAGGACCTGGTGGCGGCCGCCGTCAAGAAGCGCCGCATGAGCGAAGAACAGGGCGAACAGCTGCTGTCGCTGATCACCCCGACCACAGACTACGCGCATCTGGAGGGTGCCGAACTGGTGATCGAGGCGGTGTTCGAAGACCGGGCGATCAAGAAGACGGTGACCGAAGCGGCCGAAGCGGTGCTGAAACCCGGCGCCGTCTTCGCCTCCAATACATCGACGCTGCCGATCACCGGCCTGGCCGAGAACTCGGTGCGGCCGGAAGACTTTATCGGCATCCACTTCTTCTCGCCTGTCGACAAGATGATGCTGGTCGAAAACATCCTGGGTGAAAAGACCGGCGACAAGGCGATCGCCGTGGCGCTCGACTATGCGCAGGCGATCAAGAAGACGCCGGTCGTGGTCAACGACACACGTGGTTTCTACGTCAACCGCTGCGTCATGCGCTACATGACGGAAGCCTACAGCATGCTGGTCGAGGGCATCCCGCCGGCGATGATCGAGAACACTGCCAAGATGGCCGGCATGCCGGTCGGTCCGCTGGCGCTCAACGACGAAGTGGCCATCGACCTGTCGCAGAAGGTCAACCGCGCCACCATCGCCGATCTCGGCGAAGGCGCCGTCGATCCGCGTTTCGTGCAGCTTATCGACACCATGGTCGACACCCACGGCCGCCTCGGCCGCAAGAATGGCAAGGGCTTTTACGACTATCCGGAGAAGCCGGCCAAGAAGCACCTGTGGCCGGGCCTCAAGGAGCTCTATCCGCAGCAGGATCCGGATTCGGTCGATGTCCAGGAGCTCAAGAACCGCTACCTGGCAACCGTGGCGCTGGAAGCGGCACGCACCATGGAAGAGGGTATCGTCACCGATCCGCGGGAGGCCGACGTCGGCTCGATCCTCGGGTTCGGCTTCGCGCCCTATACCGGTGGGGCCCTCTCCTATATCGACGGTATGGGCGTTCAGGCGTTCGTCGATATGTGCGCGGACCTGGCCAGCCGCCACGGCGACCACTTCCAGCCGACGCCGCTGCTCTTGGATATGGCGGCCAAGGGCGAGACCTTCTATGGCCGCTTCGGCGCCGGAGAGAGCATCGGCCAGGCTGCGTAAGCCACGGTTGATAACCGGCTCAACATCAATTGAAAGCCCCGCCGGCGACCGGCGGGGCTTTTTGCTTTCCACGGCGCCCGATCTGGTCTATAGGACAGCCGCGGTCGGCAGGCACCGAGGCGTCGCTGCCCCTTTGGGGAGCTAAACCCTGCCAATTCACCAGACAGCATCCGATGTATCAATCCGGTGCCCGTCGTAAGTCAGCGACCAACGGCATAACAGTCGGCACCGCAGGATTCGATATGTCCAGAGAAGCCATCCCTCTCGTGGCGGACGATATCTCCGCCTTCACCCGGTCCCTCGCCAAACAGCTGCGGGACGTGCCCGATACGCCGAGCCATCTGAGCCTGCTCAATATGGTCGCCCGTGCCGCGGGATTTCGCAATTACCAGCACTTTAGGGCCGCACACGCCGCCGAGCGGCGATTGGCGGCTCGCCAAGCGCCGGAACCTATCGACCATCGGCGGGTGGAACGGGCTTTGCACCTGTTCGACGCCGAAGGTCGCATGAAAAGCTGGCCTTCCCGGCAATCCGTCCAGGACCTTTGCCTGTGGACCTTCTGGGCCCACCTGCCGGCCGGGCAGACGCTGCAGGAACGGCAGGTCAATGCGTTGCTCAATGCCGGGCATCTGTTCGAGGACCCCGCCATCCTGCGCCGCACCCTCGTCACACAGGGGATGATGACCCGCAACCGCGACGGATCCGATTACCGGCGTGTTGAAATGCGGCCGCCCGCCGATGCCCGCGCCCTGATAGGCCATCTGGCGCAACGCCGACGCGACACGGTCGAAACCGCGGGCCGGGCGTCATGAACCGCGGATCGTGCCTGTGCGGCGCCGTGACCTTCACGGTGACGGGGTCGCTACCGCCTCCGGTCGCCTGCCATTGCACGCGATGCCGCAAACACACGGGCCATTTCGAGGCGTCGACCGACGTGCCACGCGAACAGCTGCGCGTCGAAGGCGAGGACCAGATCACATGGTACTGGTCTTCGGAAAAGGTGCGCCGCGGCTTTTGCAAAGTCTGCGGCGCGTCGCTGTTTTTCGATCCGCCGCATCTCGACTGGATCGCCGTCTCCATGGGTGCGTTCGACACGCCGACGAACACGCATCTGGAAAAGCACATCTTCGTCGCCGACAAGGGCGACTATTACGACATCAAGGACGGACTGCCACAGGAATGAGGCCGCCGAGATTCCTCGACATGCCGTGTTCACCTTGGCAATGGCGACTTGGTTAGTCGAGATTGTTGCATAGTCATGAGGCGTTTCATGTTGTTGTCAGGCCCGGCAAACAGGAGGCATCTCCAGCTGACACCGCCATGCCGCTCATGAAAAGCACCGAGGGTATTGTTTCGGTTCTACCGGGGGCACCGCGGCCGGACAACCCCATTGAATTCAGCTTTGTCATGATTTCGAAGAACTGTGGGCTATCTTCGGTTAAAGCTACCAGAATCCGAAAACGATCCGGCTGAAGGGAGAACCGGTGGTGTCCCGTTCAATCCGGCACTACGATCCGGTTGAATTAATGCAAAATTCGGGGTCGCCATGCGCTTCATTGTTCTGGTGCTTCTAACAACCTTTGGCCTTGCAAACGGTTCACTTGCGTGCCGGACGCATTCCGGAGTCAATTTTGACGAGATGCCCTCGGAAAAGACCGTAGTCGGTATTGCCGACGTCACCTCCATCGTGTGGTCAAGACCGGATGATAGACCTTATTGCGTGGCTGTTACCTACTCGGTTACCGAAACCATCTTCGGCAAATTCCCGGATTTAGTCACCGTTAAAATCTGCGAGGGCGATTACGATCCAGTGTGGGATAATCCGATACCCCTCGAGGAAGTCACCTTGCAGCATGACGGTATTGCTGCCGGAGCGTCGGCTTTGGTGGGACTTATTCGTGAGGAAGATACCGGTGAAGTAAAATACAGATATGCCGATCCCTATTGTTATGGGTGGATGTTGGTGCGCTTGGATTCTCTTTCCAAGCGAGATCGAACCATGATGATGGACATTTGGTTGACCGACATCAAAGCAAACAAAGAGCATTAGATCCTCCGACTATGGTCTGACGCCGACGACGGTGAGGTGCGAACATGAATGACTCCGTTGCGAAACGGTTTTCCTTCAAGGACACGGGTCCCTTGCCTCCCATCAGCGCAGTGGGCGGCAAGGGATACTCGCTGATGCGGATGGCCCGCGAGGGCCTTCCGGTGCCGCCGGGGTTCGTGCTCACTGTCGGTTTCTTCGAACCCTGGTTCGCACACGTCACCGGCTCCGAAGCCTGGCGCGCGTTCGTCAAAGCGCCGCCAGACGCCATCGCGGAGCACACCAACGCCTTACGTTCAACCGCCAAGGACGTGGCCTTCAACCAGGAACAGACCGCCCTCGTGGCGCAGTCGCTGGAACAGCTCGATGCGTTCGAGCTTTTCGCCGTCCGATCCTCGTCGCCGGACGAGGATCTGGCGGGCGCGTCGTTTGCCGGCGGCTACGAGACCATCCTGGGCGCCAACCGAGAGACCATGGAAGACGCCGTGCGCCAGGCCTTCGCGTCCTGTCTCGATCCGCGGATTTTCGTCTACAAGCAGCAGCGCGGTTTCGACGTCCACGACACCCGGATCGCCGTCGTTATTCAGGCCCAGATCGCCTCCGACGTGGCGGGTGTCGGGTTCAGTGTGGAACCGATTAGCAACGACTACGATCGCGCCGTCTTCAACGCCAATTGGGGGCTGGGCGAAACGGTCGTCAGCGGGCTGGCAACGCCCGATCAATTCGTCGTCGACAAGATTTCCGGAGAGGTGCTCGAAACCACGGTCGGTGCCAAGGAAACCTCGATTTGGCTGCGGCCGGAGGGCGGTACCGAGGAGCGTGCAGACGGGAGACATGGCGAAGCGACGCTGGACATCGGCCAACTGGCCGACATGACCAGGGCGTTGAACCGCGTCGAAGCGCTTTATGGCTGCCCGATGGATATCGAGTGGGCTTGGCAGGGCGGGACATTCTACCTGTTACAGGCCCGGCCGATTACCACGTATCTTCCGCTGCCGGACGAAATCGTGACGCCCTCCGGTCAGCGCCGCCGGCTCTATCTCGACGCGACGCTGGCAATACAGGGCATTCAGCGACCGCTTTCCATCATGGGAGGTGATTTCCTCGAAACGCTTTTCCGGGCGTTCGCCACGCGGACGACTGGAGAGCAGAAACTCATCGATCCGGCGGAGGGCATCGCCTTCGTTGCCGGCAATCGCATGTATGTTTCGCTGTCTCACCTCTTCCATCTCGTAGAGCCAAAAACGATGGCGGGATTCCTCGGCAATATGGATTCCCTGGTCGGTGAAATACTGGATCAGGTGGATTCGTCACAGTATGTCTCCGATCCCTGTCCGTCGTACCTGCATCACCTTCTCCTGGCGTTGGCTGCGCATATTTCGAGCGTTCCCTTGAAGGGCATCGAAGCTGCCCTGCTGCCGGAGCACAGTGCTGCGGTTTACCATCGAAAGGTCGAAGAGGCGTTCGCCCGGATGGAAACGGATGCGAGCGCCCCACAGGATGTAAAATCATACGCCGACTGGTTAGCCTCGCAGTTCGTCGATCTCATGGTCGGAACCTTGATCCCGCCACTTGCCGCCGCCATGATGGCACGATCGCGACTGGGCGCTCTGTTCGCCGACGCCGCTGGGAACAACCCACAGATAGCCGATGATCTGGTCCACATCGACCAGGCTCTGCCGCACAACATCACGATTGACATGGGCTTGAGCCTTTACGCCATCGCCAGCAAGCTGGCGCCCCTGCAACCCGCCAGCGCCGATGCTGTTGGCCGGCACCTATCCGCCCCGGATGTGTCGCCGGACATCGGGCGCGAATGGCATCGTTTCATGAAGCGTTTCGGGTTCCGCGGTCCGCGGGAACTCGACATGGCAGCGCCACGTTACCAGGACCGGCCGGAGCTGCTTTACAAGCAACTTTTCGCGATGACGTCGCTGCCGGCGGATGGCGACAATCCGCAGGCGATCCACGCGCGCTCCGTCGAAAGGCGGCATCAGGCGCACACGCGGCTTCAACGCGCGGCATACGATTTGGGGACGCTGAAAGGCAAAGAGTTCGACCTGCTCTACCGCGCGATGGATCACTTTGGCGGCTTTCGGGAGAACCACAAATACTATCTGGTCAAGGCAATCGCGTTGCTTCGCCGACGGGTGCTCGAAGCGGCGGAGCAGCTCACCGGGTCGGGGCGCTTGCAAGAGCCGGAGCAGGTGTTTGATCTGACGCTCGAGGATCTGAAGCGCGCCGCGCATGATGTGGGCCTCGACCTGCAGGCGTTGATCGCGCAAAACACCGCGTTCCTGAAAAAGCTCGCCAATGTCAGCGAGTTTCCGCACGTCGTGGATTCGCGTGGCCGCATTCTAAGGCCCAAAAGACCCGATCCATCGCCCGGCGAACTGGCCGGACAGGCTGTTTCACCCGGCACGGCGCAAGGCCCCGTCAAGGTCCTCCATTCGCCGGACGAAAAGCCCGTCCTGCCAGGTGACATTCTGGTGACACGGGCCACTGATCCCGGCTGGACGCCCCTGTTCGCCAGTGCTTCGGCCATTGTCCTTGAAGTCGGCGGCATGCTTCAGCACGGCTCACTCGTCGCCCGCGAATATGGCAAGCCCTGCGTGGCCGGCGTCCAAGACGCCACGTCAAAGTTGACCGACGGCGAGATCGTCGAAGTGGACGGATCGGCGGGAATCGTGCGCCAGATACGTTAAGACAATGCGATCACGTCTGATGGTATCCGACGTTTTAGATCCCGGTCCAAAGAATCAGCCGCCGGCGAGACGCGGCAGGAGCATGATCTCCGCGTCTTCCGGCAACTCCTTCGACCAGGTGTCGCGGTAAATCACGCCATCGATGGAAACCGCGATGCCGTTTTCCACGAGAGGCTCCAAACCGGGATACCGCTCGGCCAGTTTGCGCAACAATTCGCGGATGGTCCTGGCTTCGATATCGACCTTCTGCTGCCCGCCGGCCGCCGCGCCGACAGAGCCCCAGAGTGTCACCTGGACCATCAGTCCGCGTTCTCCTGGTCGAGGGCCGCCAAAATACGCGGCGGCGACATCGGAATATGTGTCATGCGCACGCCGACGGCGTTCGACACCGCGTTGGCGATGGCCGCCAGCGGCGGCACGATCGAGGTTTCCCCGACCCCGCGCACGCCGTAGGGGTGATTGGGGTTGGGGATTTCAAGGATCTGGGTATCGATCATCGGGAGGTCGGAACACACCGGAATACGGTAGTCGAGAAAGCCCGGGTTCTGCAGCCGGCCATCCTCACCATAGACATATTCCTCGTTGAGCGCCCAGCCGATCCCCTGCGCCGCACCGCCCTGGTACTGGCCTTCCACATAGGTCGGATGCACGGCCTTTCCGGCGTCCTGCACCACCGTATAACGCAACACCTTGGTGGCGCCGGTTTCCGGGTCGACCTCGATATCGCAGATATGGGTGGCGAACGAGACGCCGGCGCCGTCAGCAACCAGCTCGCTGTGACCGGCGATCGGCCCGCCGGTCTTGGCGGCGGCAGCGGCGATCTCCTTCACCGAAAGCGGCGGCAGGTTGCCGTGTTTTTTGCCGACCGCCTTGGCATGGCCGTCCTCCCAGATGACGTCATCGACCGGTATCTCCCACATGGCGGCGGCCCGTTCTTTCATCACGGCAATGGCGTTACGCGCGGCGGAGATGGTGGCCATCGACGAAGAGAACGTGCCGCGGCTGCCGTCGGTCATGTCGTTGTATCCAAGCGTCGAGGTGTCGGCGACCACGGCCTTGACCTGCTCGTAAGGAATACCGAGTTCCTCGGCTGCAACCAGCGACAGCGAGGCGCGCGAGCCGCCCACATCGACGGTTCCGACGGCCAGCGTAACCGTGCCGTCGGGACCGATGTTCAGGTCGGTGCAGGTCTGGCCGCCAAAGTTGAACCAGAAGCCGCAGGCCATGCCGCGCCCCTGGTTCTTGCCGAGCGGCGCCTTCATGTGCGGATGCGCCTGCACCGCCTCGAGCGTCGGTCCGATGCCGATCGGACCGTAGACCGGGCCATAGGAGGAACGTGATCCTTCCCTGGCGGCGTTCTTGATCCTGAACGCCACGGAGTTTATGCCGATCTTGTCGGCCAGTTCATCAATGGCACTTTCAACCGCGAATGCGGCCATGGGCGCCGACGGGGCGCGATAGGCCGCCGTCTTGGGCCGGTTGACCAGCACTTCGTAGCCCACGGATTTGACGTTCTTGAGATCGTAGCAGGCAAAAGCTGTCATGGCGCCGAGTTCGGCCCACATGCCGTGATACGGCCCGCAGGAATAGCGCAACGTCGCCAAGGCCGCGGTGATGGTGCCGTCGCTTGTGGCGCCGATCTTGACGTCGATCGACGTGGCGCTGGCCGGACCGGAGGCGCGAAAAACCTCTTCGCGCGACATGACCAGCTTAACCGGCCGGCCGGCCTTGCGCGACAGGGCGAGCGCCACCGGTTCGCTCCACACATGGGTCTTGCCGCCGAAGCCGCCGCCGATTTCCGAGGAGGTGACGCGCAGCTTGGAGACATCGAGGCCGAGCAAATCGGCGCAGTGCTGGCGGTAGACGAAATGGCCTTGGGTACAAACCCACAGATCGGCGGTCCCGTCGGAATTGACGCTCGCAACGCAGGCATGCGGTTCGATATAGCCCTGATGCGTCTGCTCGGTCTTGAAGCTGCGCTCGACAATGACATCGGCGTCCTTGAAACCCGCTTCGATGTCGCCGTGGCCGTAAGTGCCGGTTTTGGAGATGTTGGACGGCTTGGTCGGCCTCGGCTCGACACCACCGGTATAGACGTTGTCGTGCACCAGGGGTGCCGACGGCTTCACCGCCTCGTCGACATCGGTGACATGCGGCAGTGCTTTGTAGTGGACCTTGATGAGCTTCAGGGCTTGCCTGGCCGTGCGCGCATCGACTGCCGCGACTGCAGCGACCGCGTGCCCGTCGTAAAGCGCCTTGCGGCGCGCCATGCAGTTGTCGAGGATGTCGTACATGGCGGAATCGCCATCGGTGAGGTCGGGCAGATCGGCAGCAGTGACCACCGCTTTGACACCCTTTAGCTTCTCCGCCTTGGACGTGTCGATCTTCTTGATTTTCGCATGGGCATGGGGACTTCGCAGAATAAGCCCGACCAATTGTCCGGGCATGTTGAAGTCGGCGCCATAGCGGGCGCGGCCGGTGACTTTGTCGACGCCGTCAGGACGCACCGGGCGGGTGCCGACGGATTTGAAGCTCTTTGCCGTGTAACGTGCATCCAGGTTCATGATCAGCTTCCCTTCATCGCCTGTGCGGCGTCCTGAACGGCGCGCACGATCTTGTCATAGCCGGTACAACGGCACAGGTTTCCCGCCAGCCCGTAGCGGATTTCTTCCTCGGTTGGATCGGGATTTCTTTCCAGCAAATCCTTGGCGGCGATCAGGAAACCCGGTGTGCACACGCCGCACTGCAGGGCCGCATGCTCCAGGAACTTGGTCTGCAGCGGATGCAGATCCTCGCCGTCGGCCATGCCTTCGATGGTATCGATACGGCGGCCCTGGGCTTCCGCGCCCAGCACCAGGCAGGCACAGACGAGGCGGTCATCGACGATAACGCTGCAGGCGCCGCAGTCGCCGGTCCCGCAGCCCTCTTTGCTGCCGGTGAGACCGAGGCGATCGCGCAGCACGTCGAGCAGGGTCTCCTCGGCATGGCAGAGGAACTCGACGTCATCGCCGTTGATCGTGGTTGAAACAGCTATCCCAGACATCACTCTCCTCCTGCCCGTTCATAGGCAATCCGCGCGGCGCGTTTGGCCAGCACACCGGCTACCTTGGTTCTGAAATCGACCGTGCCGCGTTTGTCGTCGATCGGCCGGCAGGCCGCAGAGCAGGCCTCGGCGAGTTTTTCGAGTGCCGCCTCGTCGAGCTTTGTGCCGACGATCGCTTTCGCAGCATGCTTCACCAGAAGGACCGTGGGCGCCACGGCTCCCAGCGCCACCCGCGCTGCCTTCACCCTGCCCTTGGCATCCAGCGTCAGGCTGACGCCGGCACTGACCACCGCGATATCCATCTCGGTGCGCGGAATGAACCGCAGATAGGCGTCGCCGGAACGCGCCGGCGGCTTTTCGAGCGTGATCGCTTCGATGATCTCGCCCTTGGCCAGCGACGTCTTGCCGGGCGCCGTCACCACCTTTTCGACGGCGATGGTGCGCTTGCGTCCGGGTCCGGCAATCTTTGCCTTGGCGCCGGCGGCGACCAGTGCGGGCACACTGTCGGCGGCCGGTGACGCATTGCATAAATTGCCGACGATGGTGCAGCGTCCCTGGATCTGCTTGGAGCCGATCAGATTGGCGGCCTCGACAACGCCCGGCCAGGCTCTTTTGAGCGCCGCATGCTCGCCCATGGCCGCGCAAGGCGCCGCCGCACCAATCGTGAAGCCCTTGGCGTTTTTTTGGATCTCGTCCAGTCCTTTGACCGATTTGATATCAACCACGAGATCAGGCTCGATATGGCCGCTTCTCATGCGGACCAACAGATCGCTGCCGCCTGCCAGAACAAACGCATGGCCTTTGGCCTTTGACAACAGGCTCGTCGCTTCTTTCAACGAACTCGGACGTTCGTAGTGCATATGCTGTTTTCTCCCAATGGTATGCGGCATTCGCATGTGCAACCGCTGCGCCGTAAAGGCAGGACATTCGCTCAAACCCGCGGCGCTTTCAATGGTAAAAATCGTCTCGGTCGGCGGTGCCACGGCACCGCACTCCACGGATCTTTTCACAGGCGGTTCTACACGAAACTGTGCGCTATTGCACGGCACAGAACGGCGGCCCAGTCTTGCCTCGGATATCCAAAAAACACGGGTGTCTTTTGATTATCATCCGATAAATTAATCTATGCAACAACCTTTGCTGCGCTATATTCAAGTCGACAGCGAATAGGGGAAGCGATCACATGCGACCATTGACTTTCGACGGAACCCGCGCCGCCTCCAGGGTGGCCGTGGCAGATCGCGTCCGGACGGCATAACCGGTGGCGCGGCGGGCAATAGTCTGCGGCGGATCGCTAGGCGGGCTTTTTGCTGCCGGATTCCTGGCGCGCGCCGGCTGGCAGGTCACCATCTTCGAGCGCACCGAGGTTGAACTCGCCGGACGCGGCGCCGGCATCGTCACCCATAAGGAATTGACCGATGCGCTGCATTCGGTCGGTGCCGGCACTGACGATCTCGGCGTCATGCTGGACGAGCGCGTCGCCTTCGATATCGACGGCAATCGCGTCCGAACGCTCTCCTTTCCGCAACGGGTCACATCCTGGGACCGCATGTACCGGTTGCTGCGGGCCGTCGTGCCGCAGGGCAGCTATCGCCTGGGGCGACAGGCCGTGGGCTATACCGATAACGGCGACCATGTGGCGGTGCATTTCGCCGACGGTTCGACCGAAACCGCCGATCTCTGTGTCGGCGCCGACGGGTTCCGCTCGGCCATTCGCAAGCAAATGCTGCCCGACATTGATCCGCAATACGCCGGATACGTCGTCTGGCGCACAGTGGCACAGGAAAGTGCGTTGCCAACGCCCATCCGCGAGGCCATCTTCCCGGTCTTCGCCGTCTTCGCGCCTAACGGCGCGCAGGTCATCGGCTATCCGATCGCCGGGCGCGACAACGATCTGCGACCCGGCTTCCGGCAGTACAATTTCGTCTGGTACGTCCGCGCGGAGGCTGCACGCCTCGACGACATGCTGACCGATGCGACCGGCCGTCATCATGCCGTTTCGATCCCACCGCCGCTGGTGCGTGACGATGTGATCGCCGAGGCCATGGAGCAAGCCGGCACCCGGCTACCCGGGCCGTTTGTCGACATCCTGGCGGCCAGTGAGCGGCCGTTCTTCACGCCGATTTATGACCATCACTCGCCCATTATGGGCGCGGGACGGGTCGCCCTGGTCGGCGATGCCGCGTGCGTCGCGCGGCCGCACGCCGGAATGGGCGTCACCAAGGCAGCGCTCGATGCGTCATCGCTGGCCGAATATCTCGAGGCCGATGACATCGGAACCGCCCTTACGGCCTATTCGAAGGATCGTGCGGCGGCGTCACATCGCGCCTACGCGCAATCGCGCCGTCTCGGCGGCTTCATCTTCGACGGGCCTGAGGACCGCAACCGCGACGGCCGCTCCCATCCGCAATTGGATACGGTGCTGCGCGAAACGGCGGTTGTGGTTTAGGCAAACCGCCCAAGCCTGACATTGCTCGGCAGCATGCTGGCGCAGACCCTTTTCCGAGAGGGCGGCCCGGGAAGCACGCATTCCCTTCGCACCGTTCCAGCGACGCCGGCAAAAGCAGCCGTACTCCTTCGAGCGCTTTCTACTGGACATCGCACAAAAATGTACGACTCTTGGGACCCAGACAGCCTGAAGGTTTCCGACCATGTCAATCGAATATTACGCCCATTTTTCGCCGGATCCTGACGGTGGCATTCTGGTGACCTTTCCGGATGTTCCGGAGGCGATCACGCATGGCATCGATGAAACTGAAGCGCGTGTTCATGCGAGCGAAGCCCTCGGATTGGCCTTACGTGGTTATGTGCTGGAAGGTCGGGCGCTCCCAGAGGCGGCAGTCAAGCACAAGCAACTGGTGCGCGTCGCTCCTGACGCCCATGACGCCTTGAAGATCGCAACCATCCTGGCATTTCAGGACTCCGGTCTGACAAAGGTGGCACTGGCTAAGATGATGGGTAAGCAGGAAGGCGAGATCCGTCGCATCCTCGACCCGGACCATGCGACCAAGCTACCAGCCATGCAGCAGGCATTGCGGTTGCTGGGCAAGGAAATCATCATCGATGTGCGCGATGCTGCCTGAGCCGGCTATACAACGCTACTTGATCGCCTGCGGATTGATCGGTGAGCCGGCGGCGCCCGGGATGTGCAGCGGCGGTGCGGTGAAGAAGAACTCGTAGACGCCGTCCTCTGCGCAATCCTCGGCCAATTCCTTGACGTAGAAAATCTCGCCCATGGAGATGCCGATCGCCGGGATGACCACCCAGTGCCAGGGCTGGTTGGCTTCGTCGGTCTCGTTGGGCCGCACCTCGCAGCCCCAGGTGTCGGCGCAGATCGCCGCGATGTCCTTTTCCTTGATCCAGTGGGCGGTTTCGAAAGCAAGACCCGGTGCGTCGCCGCCCGCATAGCCAGTCCAGTCGCCGGCCGCCAGACAACGCTCCTGGTGGCCGGTGCGCACGATGACGAAATCGCCCTTGCGGATCTCCACCCCCTGCGCCGCCGCGCAACCGTCGAGATCAGCGTTATAAATCGGCTCGCCGTCATCGAGACTGTCCTTGCCCTTCCATCGGGCGATGTCGAGCAGTACACCGCGCCCGACCATCTTGTCGCGCACATGCTCGATACCGAGCTGCTTGGCGCCGTTCACCGTCACGTCGGTCGCCGGGTAGCCATTGAACATTTTGTCGTCGAGGAAGATGTGGCAAAGGGCGTCCCATTGGGTCGAGCCCTGGCAGGGCACGTTGATCGCGTCGTCGGCGTAGCGCAAATAGGCCTTCCCGTCGCCGTCCTGTTCTCCGCTGACCGCGTCGGTCCCGGTAGCCAGCATCTGATGGATCAGGTTCCAGCGTCCGCCGAACAGGCCGGACTGGATCTTTTGCTTGAGATCGAGGCCCAGCGCGAAGGTCTTGCCCTTGCGGATCAGCGCCGCCGCATTGACGATATCCTGCGGCGAGACGTTGTTCAGTGTGCCGATCTGGTCGTCGGAACCCCAGCGTCCGTGGTTCGAAAGTTGCTTGGCCGTGGCGTAGATATCGGCGCGCGTCAACTTCGCCATGCGATCCTCCCTGGCGATTTTCCCTTGCTAATTTATCGATTGAAAAATTAACCTGCGGCGCAAGTCAATCCAAAACAGGTGCGTTATGGCAGAAGAAAAACGGTTCGACGTGATATTCGAAGGCCACGGGCGATCGACCGGCAAGATGCGCAACGACATCTCGGTCGCGTTTAGCACGATGAACGAGACCTTCGAACTGGCCACCGACGAAGGACCGTTTCACGGCGGAGACGGAACGGCGCCACCACCGCTGGCCCTTTTTACCGCGGCACTGACGGGATGTCTGATGACCCAGATCCGGGCATTCTCCAAGCGGTTGAAGATCCCCATCCGGGCGGTCGAGGTGAAGGCGCGTTTGCACTGGCAAGGGGTACAGGAGGGCAACGATCCCTACGTCACCGCGCCGGTCGGCTTCGATCTCGACGTCGACCTCGATACGGATGCGCCGCTCGAAGACAAGCTTCTGCTTCTTGCAGCGGCGAAGAAAGGGTGCTTTATCGAACAGACCCTGGCACAGGGGCTGGTTGTGGAACACAGGGTAAAGGAAGGCGATGTCTGGCACGACGCCTGAATTGAGCGGACAGGTCGAAACGAACAAGGGTCGCCGACGCTTGCCGTCCGACCAGCGACGACAGGAATTCATCCAGAAATCGATCAATCTATTCGCGGAAGAGGGTTTCGAGAGCTCGACGCGGGAACTGGCGCGCCGCCTTGGTGTCACCCAACCCCTGCTCTATCGGTATTTTCCGTCGAAAAAGGAGCTGATCTCAGCGGTCTACGAAACCGTCTATGTGAGTCGATGGCGTCCGGAATGGGAAGACCTCATCGCCGACCGGTCGCTGCCGCTGCGTGACCGGTTGCTGACCTTCTACAGCGAGTACACGGACGTCATCTTCCGTCCCGACTGGATCCGTATCTACCTTTATTCGGGTTTGAAGGGTGTCGAGATCAACACCCGCTATATGAAACTCGTCGTGGCGAAAATCCTGAAGCCGATTCTCGCCGAAATCCGCCACGAGGCTGATTTGCCGGCTCAGGATGCGACCTTGGACGAGATCGACGCCGCCTGGGTGATCCATGGCGGCATCTTCTATTTCGGAGTGGTCAAACTGGTTTACGAGAAATCGGACACTGTCCGAAAGGGACGGGCTCTGGAGTTCGGCGTCGACGCAATGATCGACAGCCTCGCCAAACTGATGCGCGAACAGCCGACGCACGCGCCCTAAGCGGACTGCCGCTCAGGCCTCGGCTTTTCTTGTTCCGTCGCCCTTGTGGAGTTTGCGATCGATGCGGTAGCCGCGCGCCGAGCGCAGGACCCTGTACTCGGACAAAAGGAAGGCGGCCATCGCGGACCATGCTTTGGCGGATGACGTATGGCGGTCAACCGCACGGCCTTTTGCCTCGGCCGTCATGCGGGCTCGATGTAGATTGTACCACGGGATGCTGGGCATCAAATGATGCATGGTGTGCTCGTCGCCAATACCCATGGTGAACCAGTTCAGCGGACCGTAGTCAACATCGATGGTCTGAGAAGCGGCGATGTCCCTTGTGCTCTTAAAATGGAACTCGATGCGGTCATCCATGTCCTGATGGTTCAAAAAACCGACGACGCCGATCAATCCGTGGCCAACCAGTATCGGAAGCCAGATACCGGCGATCGCGTAGAGAGGATAGAACACGGTCAGCACCAGGTAGAGCAGCCAGAAAAACACCGGAAAAGCCACGTTCGCCATCTGAACCGTGCGGTCCCGGAACTTTCGGCGCAGGAGCCCCTTGGGCGAGGAATATGAGCGCCATAAACCGATGTCGTAGAAAAAGTTGACCACGCCGATTCTGAACAGTTTCAGTGTAGCCTTGGCCAGGGTTGGCGGCTGTTGTTCTGCCTGATCGGCGTTTTCCGGGGTGCGCTGAAAGAGCTTGAAAACCGATGCCGGAAGGTACTCCTCCTTGACCGGATGATCGTTGTTCAAATGATGGCTGAGATGCCCGGCGCGCCAGCCATAGAAAGGAACGAGGATCATGCCTTGTGCGATCAGGCCGATAAGATCATTGACCAGTCGCTGACGGGATAACAATCCGTGCGAAGCCTCATGCCCGAGCGCCCATAGCCTGACAACAAGCAATGGAACCAGGATGGCGTTCACGATGAGAAAGTACGGCGTCAGCAGGACTCCCACGACGCAAATGGCCACCAAGCCAAACGTCGCGCCGAGGTCGACGAAAGTCGCGAAGGGCCGCAACTCGTTAAAGCCTTCTGACTTGACCAGCCGCTTCATGCTCGACGAGTCTTTCGGCGCTAAGCCCGCCTTGTCGTGCACTCGATCTTCTGCCCGTATTGGCGTGTGGATATTATTCACCTCGGTCTCAGCCTCGTGCGCTACTCCGGTTTGCAACATCAGGCGATTGCAGCTTCAGCAACTCTTCATAGTGAGTTCTGGTTAGCGCAGCGGTTTTTTGGGCACAACTGTAACTTATTGAATCTTTTGACTATTGCTTTTGCCAGTTTTTCGAACGACCGAGCATGCGGATACCGGCCGGGCGGGCTGCACCCAGCCTTATAGGCAACAAGTCAGATGCTTCGCGGATCAGGTCGTTCCGCGGGCCGGATAGCTGCGCTCCTGGATCAGCGGAACCTTGGACAGCAGGAACTCCAGGTCGGGCCGTGGCCAGGGCATGCTGGCGATATCGATGAGATAAAGCCGCCCGTCGGGACGGATCCAGAACGTCCCGGGCTCGGCGAAGGTCTGCGCCTCGACCTCGTTGATCCCCGTGGAGATGTAAAGGCCCCAGGCGCGGGCATCCGCCTCGCTCAGGCCATAGGCGACGGGGATATTTTCGATGCCCCACTCGGCGACGCTCTGCCTGGCTCTGGCTTCATCGTCCATCGACACAGCCACAACGGAAAAACCCGCCCGCCGGTAGGCGTCCATCAGCCCGCTCAGCTTGCCGAGATAGCCCTTGCAGACCGGGCAATGCAGTCCTCGATAGACGACGATCATGGTGAACGTGTCGGGAGACTGTTCGGCGAGCGTCCAGGTGCCGCCGCCGACCAGCGGCAGCGACAGCGCCGGCGCCTGGGTGTCAGGCATCAGTTTGGTGGTCATGGCAAGAACTCCTATAGCGGCACGGCGGTCCAGTTTTCGGTAATGGTGACACCGCTGCCGCGGATCACCTTGGCGATGGGACAGAACTTGGCGAGATCGGTTTTCATCGCTTCCAGTTGCTCGGGCGTTGCGTCGGTCGCCACCTCGATATCCATAACGATGTTCGAGAAGGGACGCGCCACCTCTTCCATCAGCATCGTGCCGCGGCGATCAAGATTCGCGGTGAGAGCGATCTTCATCTCGCCCATCTCGAATCCCATTTTGTGAGCGATCTTTTTCGAAATGACATTGGTGCAGCCGATCAGCGACGACATCAGCGTTTCGGTGGGTGTCAGGCCGAGATTGGTGCCGTCGCGCTCGAGCGGCTCATCGATGGTGCCGGTCACATCCCGCACCGAGACCTGCGAGCGTGAGTGGGTTTCGCCCACAGCCGACAATTTCATTTGCACAGTGGTCTTTGGCTTGATGGTGACCATTCCACCCTCCGCGATTCTTGGCTTGCAGTTTATTTATTGATCGATAACTTATTGCTAGAGGAACGGGTGGATCGTGACAAGTCCCGCCCGCAGGGGAGGATATGAAGGCCGCTGAATTCCGCTATGAAAAGCCGGCCAGCCTGGCCGAGGCGATCGCCCTTTTGGCGGACGACAGTCTGGATGCGATGCCGCTGGCGGGCGGACAAAGCCTGATGCCAATGATGAATTTCCGCATGGCGCAGCCCGGCATGCTGGTCGACCTGAACGGACTTTCGGAACTGTCGGGAATCGCGGCGCGGGATGGGCATCTGCAGATCGGCGCGATGACCCGCTACGCCGAGTTGGAGCGCTCGCCGGTGGTGGCCGAAAAGGCGCCGCTGATCGCGGCGGCCTTGCCGCATGTCGCCCACTCGGCCATCCGCAATCGCGGCACCATCGGCGGCTCGGTCGCGCTTGCCGACCCCGCCGCCGAATTGCCGGCGGTTCTGATGGCGCTGGATGCACGTTTCGAGATCGAAGGACCGGGCGGCGCCCGAACGGGTGCTGCGGATGGCTTCTTTCAGGGGCTCTACGACACAGATCTCGATGCGGGCGAAATATTGACCGGCATCTCGTTACCCATTGCCGGAGAGCAGGACCGTTTTGGGTTCTACGAGCTGGCACGCCGACATGGGGACTACGCGATGGCGGGTGTGGCAGTGGCCATGACATCCGAAAGCCTGCGCATCGCTTTTTTTGCGGTCAGCGACCGGCCGGTGCAGGCCACTGAGGCCGAACGGATTCTGGCAGCCGACCCACACGACCTGGACGCTGCCGTGGACAGCCTCGACATGAGTTTCTCCGGCGATCTCAATGCCGGCGCCGATGCCAAACGGCACTATGCAGGTGTCGTGCTGCGCCGGGCCTGGGCGGGGATGCAGCCATGAGCGCGACGCGGCCCATATCGATCAAAGTCAATGGCGAGACCATTTCCCGCACGGTGCCGGTGCGCCTGAACCTGGTGGATTTCATCCGGGACGAAGCTGGTCTCAAAGGCAGCCATGTTGGATGCGAGCACGGCGTCTGCGGCGCCTGCACGCTGGAGGTCGACGGCGTGCCGGTGCGCGGCTGCCTGATGCTGGCCGTCCAGGCGGACGGAAGCGACGTAACGACGGTCGAGGGCCTCGCCGACTCGGGTCGTGGTGACGATCTGCGGGCCGCATTCCTCGAACGTAACGCGCTGCAATGCGGCTATTGCACCCCGGGCATGCTGGCCAGCGCGCTGGAATATGTCGAGGCCGGCGGCACTGCCGACCGGTCGGCGATCCGCCGGCACATCTCCGGCAACTACTGCCGCTGCACCGGCTATCAGGCGATCGTCGATGCCATATGCGACGTCATCGACGCGAGGGCGAAGCCATGACCGGTCCGCTGACGGTTTTCGACAAACCCAATTCCTACATTGGACGTTCGGTGCCGCGCCGCGATGCCAAGCGGCTGTTGCAAGGGCGCGGCCGCTATGTCGACGATCTGCAACTGCCCCGCATGGTGCACGCGGCCTTCCTGCGCTCGCCTTACGCCCATGCCGAGATCAACGGCATCGACACGTCCGCCGCTATCGACGCCCCGGGTGTGGTCGCGGCCTATACCGGCGCGGATTTTATCGGCGTCGTCGAGCCCTATGTCGGTGTACTGACACATCTTGCCGGGCTGCGCAGCGCGCCGCAGATGCCGCTGGCTGTCGATCGCGCCCGTTGGCAGGGCGAGCCTATTGCCATGGTCGTCGCGCTGAGCCGGGCGCAGGCCGAGGACGCCGTAGCCCTGATCGAAGCGGATCTGACGCCGATCGCGGCCGCCTGCGACGCCGAGACGGCGCTTGACCCCAACGCGCCGGTCATCCATCCGGATTTCGGTTCCAACCTCGCCTGGGAGCGGACCGTCGATGTCGGCGATGTCGAGGCGGCTTTTGCCGACGAGGACGTTACCGTGGTTGAGCGCCGGTTCGTCTTCGGACGCCATACCGGTGTGACCCTGGAGGCACGTGCCACCGTCGTTGCCTTCGATCCTGCAACCGAAGAGCTCACCTTCTGGTACTCCGGCCAGGCGCCGCACATGATGCAGGCGATCCTCGGCAAGCATCTCGACCTGCCGGAGGAGAATGTGCGCGTCGTGGCGCACGACGTCGGCGGTTCCTTCGGGATCAAGATCCACACCTATGGAGACGAAATCGCCACGGCCGCGGTGGCCAAGCTTCTGGGCCGTCCGGTCAAATTCGTCGCCGACCGCAACGAGAGCTTTCTTACCGACATCCATGCCCGCGACCATATCGTGACGGCGCGCATCGGGGTGCGCACCGATGGCGAGATCGTCGGCATCGACTTCGACGACCTGACCGGCATCGGGCCCTATTCGATGTATCCCCGGACCTCCGGCATCGAGACCAACCAGGTTCTGAACCTGACCGGCGCACCTTACGTTCTGCAAAACTACCGGGCGCGGGGTCGTGTGGTGTTCCAGAACAAGAACATGATGTGCCAGTACCGCGCTGTGGGTCACCCCATCGCCATGGCGGTGGCTGACGGGCTGCTCGAAGAGGCGGCGGCAGAGATCGGTGTCGACCCGGTCGAGATGCGGCGGCGCAACCTGATGACCGATGACAGCTATCCGCGCAGTTCCGCCGCCGGCATGAAGCTCGACGATCTGTCGCACCAGAAGTCCCTGGAGCTGCTGGTCGAAACGATGGACTACGAGGCGCTGCGCGCCGACCAGGCCGAGGCGCGGGCGAAGGGTGTCTTCCGCGGCATCGGTTTCGTCTCGATGGTCGAGGTCACCAACCCCTCGCCGATGTTTTACGGCGTCGGCGGCGCGCCGATCTCGGCGCAGGACGGGGCGACCCTACGGCTCGATGCGGGCGGCGGCCTGCGTATCGCCTCTTCGATCACCGAACAGGGACAGGGCACCAACGCCATCCTTTCCCAGATCGCGGCGGCCGCCTTCGGCATCCCCATCGAGCGGGTCAAGGTCACCACCGGGGACACCGATGTGGTGCCCTATGGCGGCGGCACCTGGGCATCCCGCGGCGCCGGCATCGGCGGTGAAGCGATGCTGCAGGGCGCCCTGGCACTGAAAGCCCAGGTGCTCGACGTGGCGGCAGCCATCCTGCAGGCGGACCCGGCAGCGCTCGATATCCGCGACGGGGCGGTGGTCGACGCGGCGACCGGCACCGAGCGCACGAGCCTGCGCGATCTGGCACGGACCGTCTACTATCGCGGCAACGAGCTTCCCAGGGACCTGAAACCGGAACTGGTGGCAACGCGGCACTACCGGGTCACCGATTTTCCGTTCGTTTTCACCAACGGTGCAATGGCGGCCCATGTCGAGGTGGATGTCGAGACCGGTTTTGTCGAGGTCCTGAAATTCTGGGCGGTCGAGGATTGCGGACGGGTGATCAATCCGCAGCTGGTGGACGAGCAGGTGCGCGGCGGTGTGGTGCAAGGCATCGGTGGCGCCCTTTATGAGGAATGCCTGTACGACCCGGAGGGGCAGATGCTCAATGCGACCATGGCCGACTATCTGGTGCCGATGGCGGTCGAGATGCCGGACATCGTGGTCAAGCACGTGGAAACTCCGACCAAGACCTCGGTCCTCGGCGCCAAGGGCGCCGGTGAAGCGGGGACCGGCGGCGCGCCGGCCGCCATCATGAACGCGGTCAACGACGCAATCCGCCCGCTCGACGCACGCATCCACCAGATGCCGATGACGCCGGAACGGGTTCTGAAGGCGCTGGGAAAGATCTAGAGCAAGTTGCGGCCAGAATGAATCATTTGATGGCGGAAAATCGGTTCACTCGGCAAGGCGCGTCGCGCAGCGCGATGTGGTGCATCGGGCAAGCGTCGCAACGCAGCCGATGGGCCGATTTGCCGCCACCCTGGAGAGGTCTATCGTGTTGAAAACATACGGTGAATGGGCCGGGCGAATTTGCCCCCTGGCGTCGTTGGCTTGCACTTGTGGTGGGGAGGCACCACGGCGCGCAACCCGCCTAGCCAGAGACCAAAATCGCCGCGGTCAAATGCTTCATTCTGGCCGCAACTTGCTCTAGGCGCTGTAAATGCAAGTGGGCGGTCCGACCGGACCGCCCACTCTAGTCGTCATCCCGATCGGATCAATCGATCTCATAGACCACCGGCCACTCATATCCGGTTGCGGTCACCGCTTCGAGATAGGCCTTGAGCACTTCGCTGCCCGGCATGCCTCGGCCATCGGCTTCCTTCGCCTGCTGGTTCGGGAAACTCGTCAGCGATGCGGCCCAGCCGGCCCGCGCTTCGTCGCCCAGTTCCTTGATCTGGGCGCCTACGTCAGCCAGACCCTTGAGGCCGGATTCCTGGCGGCCGTTCAGCGAAGCGCCGGACTGCGCCTCGTACGCCGCGCCGACCTCCATGAGGATCTTCTGCATGTCCTCCGGCAGGCTGTTGAATTTGCGCTCGTTCATGGTCAGCGCATTGACGCCCATCGCGCCGAAACCAATCAGCGTGTAATGCGGCGCAGGTTCGTAGAACTTGAACCCCAGATAGGCCGACGGGAACATCAGCCAGCCGTTGTAGACACCGGTCTGCAGCGACAAATAGCCGTCCGGCAGGGTCGACTGTACCGGAATGGCCCCGGCGAATTCGAGCCACGGCAGGTTGGGACCTGCGCCGCCGACCTTCACGCCCTTAAGGTCGTCGACCGTTGCCCACGGATCGGTGGTGCCCAGGTGATAATTGTCCCAGCCGTGAAGGCCCAGGAGCACCTGATCGTACTCCTTGGTGAACTGCTCGGTCAGCCAAGGCACCGCATCGTAGGTGGCGCGTACGGCGCGCATCGCCTGTTGCGAATCCTGCGGCCCGAAGGGTGCATAATAGGGGAAATTGTGCAGGAACAGCTTCGCGGGTTCGAAGCAGATGCAATAGGATCCGATATCCAGAATGCCGTTCTGCACGGATTCCAGCGTCTCCGCCACGCCGGCAATGGCACCGCCATAGCCTTCGATGAAGGTCACGGTATGGCCTGCCGCCTCGGCCCGTTTTTTGACCTCAGGCACGAAAAAGTTGGCGGTATCAGCCACATAGACCGCCGGACCGTTGGGATGACCGGAGCCGATGCGGAACGTGAAATTATCGGCGAGCGCGGCCGTGCCAATCACCGATGCGGCGGCCACCGCCCCACCCAAACCGAGTAAGCGTCGAAAGTTAATCATGTCTCCTCCCAATACGTCGATGGCACCGTCGGGCGCGTGATAGCCTCGGCACCTTATTTATCGCTCGTTAACTACCACACAGATTTCCGACCTGGTCAAGCGTTTCGGCGGCTTATTTATCGACCGCTAAACAAGACCCTTGACCCTGCCGGATATTGGGTTAGCGTTGCTCGGATGGGACGGAGAACAAGGGGAGGACCATGGGCGCCGCAGTCAAGCTGGCACGGGCCGTGCATATCTTTTCGGCATTCTGGACCCTTGCGCTTGCCTTTTTGATCTTCGGCGACGTGTTCGGGCGGGTCGGCCTAAACCGGCCGATACCAGGCACCAAGGAAATCATCCAGAATTCGGTTGTGGCGATCACATTCCTGCAGATCCCGTTGGCGATCTACTCGGGCTCGATGCTGAGAACCACGCTCTTCGCCGATGCGATGCCCTCCTTCCTGCGCAAGCTGTTGCGGACCTTCGGCGCGCTCCTCGGGCTGGTGCTGTTTCTGGGTTTGATCATCTCGACCTGGCCATCCTTCGCCGATGCCTATCGCATCGGCGAATATGAGGGCGAAGGTGCGCTGCGCGTTCCGACCTGGCCGGTCAGAGGCACGGTGCTGGTGATGTCCGTATTCGGGCTCTATGCCTATCTGGCGATGATCTACTACGACTGGACCGACCAGTTGGAGGACGAAATCGCCGCGCCAAACGCCGATCCATCGGCGGCTGGTTAGGGAGGCGGCGTTGGGAGGCGATATCGTCCTTTGGATGCTCGGTCTGCTGGTGCTGCTGATCATCCTGGGCACCCATATCGGCGTGGCGCTGGCCATCTGCTCGGGCCTCGGCGTCTACCTGATGCTCGGTTCGTTCGAGGCCGCCGTGGCGATTCTTGGCAACACCGCCTATGAGGCGATCCGCAAAGACGTGTTTGCCGTTATCCCGCTGTTCGTGCTGATGGGTGATTTCATCTCGCGTTCGGGTGCCGCGTCCGATCTGTACCGGATCTGCGACCGCACCTTGAGGCGGCTGCCGGGCCGGCTCGCCATCGCGACGATCAGCGGCAACACTGTGTTTGCCGCCGTCACCGGCGTCTCCATCGCCAGCGCCGCCGCCTTTTCGCGCATCGCCTATCCGGAAATGAGAAAAGTCGGCTACAAGCAGAGTTTCGCGCTCGGTGCCGTCGCCGGATCGGCCTGCCTCGGCATGCTGATTCCGCCCTCGGTTCTGTTGATCGTCTGGGCGATCCTGACCGAGATGAGCGTCGGCGCATTGTTCATCGCCGGCATCATCCCGGGCATCGTGCTTGCGGCCCTGTTCATCGGATATGTGATCGCTGCCGCGGTTCGCAATCCCGAAATCGCACCCGCCTTCACCGAAGATCTGGTGGAACTGACACCCCAGGAGCTACGCTCCGAACTGGTCGGCGGGCTCGGGATCCTGTTCCTGATCATTCTGGTGATCGGCGGCATCTGGACCGGGTTCTTCACGCCGACGGAAGCCGCCGGCTTCGGTGCCATCGGCGCGTTGATCGTTGGCTTCGTCAAAGGCATGCGCTGGAAGGATTTCCTGGCCTCGATCATTCAGGCGGGCCGGACCACGGCGCCGATCATGTTCCTGCTGATCACCGCGCAAATGTATTCGCGGCTGCTGGCGCTGGGTGGCGCGGTTAATTTCATCCAGTCGATCTTCCTGGGATTCGGCCTCGATCCCTGGCAGATCATCGGGCTGATGATTCTCGTTTGGATCGTGCTTGGCATGCTGATCGACAGCGTGTCGATCATCCTGCTGACCGTGCCGATCTTCGCACCGCTGGCGCTCGCCCTGGGGCTCGATCCCATCGCCTTCGCCATCTTCGGCATTCTGGTCATCGAGGCCGGCCTGCTCACCCCGCCCTTCGGACTGCTGGTCTACACCGTCAAGGGCTCGGTGCCCGATCCGACCGCGACGCTGGGCAAGATCTTTGCCGGCTCAACACCCTATTTCCTGCTCATCCTTGTCGCCGCCTTGCTGGTTCTTTTCCTGCCTGGCCTCGCCACCTGGCTGCCGAGAGCTATGTTATAGCGCTGATCAAACGGAGACGTTGATGGACCTTGGATTTTTTACGATGCCGATCCATCCGGTCGGCAAGGACTGGCGGCAGTGTCTGGAGGAGGACCGGCAGGCCTTTATGCTGGCCGACGAACTGGGCTTTACCGAAGCCTATGTGGGAGAGCATGTCACCGACGCGGCCGAAAACATCACCTCCTGCATGATGTTCATTGCCTCGCTCGCCCGCGACATCCGGCGTATGCGGCTGGGGACCGGCACGGTGAACATGCCGAACAGCCACCCGGCGGCGGTCGCGGCCCAGGCGGCGATGCTTGATCACATGCTCGACGGCCGTTTCAATTTCGGCATCTCGCCCGGCGGACTGGCCTCCGACGCCGAGGTGTTCGGCAATCTCGACGCCGACCGGAACGCCATGTTCCTGGAATGCATCAACCATGTGCTGGAGATCTGGCAGCGCGAGGCCCCCTACACCATCGAGGGCCGATTCTGGACCGTCTCGACCGAGTGCACCGCGATGACCGACATCGGCCAGGGCATCATGCCGAAGCCGCTGCAACGGCCGCATCCGCCCATCGTCGTCACCGCCGTCGCTCCGTTCTCGAGGGGCGTCACCGAAGCGGCGGCGCGCGGCTGGGAGCCGATCAGCGCCAACTTCCTGATGCCGCAATGGGTGGCCTCGCACTGGCCGAAATATGTCGAGGGGTGCGAGCGCGCCGGCCGTCCGGCCGACCCTTTCAATTGGCGGGTGGCAAAATCGGTGTTTGTCGCTGATGACCTGGACACGGCGCGTCGCTACGCCACCGATCCGGACAGTCCTTACGTGTTTTACTACCGGCAGCTGTTCACCAAGCTGAAGAAGCACGGGCGGATCAACCTGTTCAAGGCGTATCGCGACGAGCCCGACGACGCGGTGACGCTCGACCGCGTCTGCGAGAAGCTGATCATCTGGGGCACGCCCGACAAGGTCGCCGACGATCTGTTGGCCTTCCGCGACGAAGTGGGCGATTTCGGCACCCTGCTGCTGGCGGGCAAGGACTGGTCGGATGTAGCGCTGTCGCGCCGCTCGATGGTTCTGCTGGCTGAACAGGTGAAGCCTACGGTCGATGCAGCCAGCGTACAACTGGAAGCCGTATAGGCGACAAATGGCCCTCTCCGATCGCATCCCCTATCAAGCGATTGTCGATCGTCCGAAGCTGACGCTGCCCGAAGGTAAGCGGATCGCCGTGTGGGTCATCGTCAACGTCGAGGAATGGCGCATCGAGCGTGCCATGCCGCGCACCGTCCTACCGCCGCCGATGCACCAGCCGCTGATTCCCGACGTCGCCAACTGGTCATGGCACGAATACGGCATGCGCTCGGGCTTCTGGCGGCATCTGAAGGCGCTGACCGACCGGGGCATCCGGGCGACGCTCGCCATCAACGGCAATGTCTGCAACAGTTATCCGCGCGTCGCCGGCGCCGCCCTGAACGCCGGCTGGGAATTCATGGGGCACGCCTTTCTGCAGGGGCCGATGCACAAGCTAGAGGATCAGCGCGCCGCGATCCACCAGGCGATGGACACGATCGAGGATTTCTGCGGCAAGCGCCCCCGTTCCTGGGAGAGCCCGGGCCTGACTGAAACCGAGGAAACGCTCGACCTGCTGCGCGAGGCAGGGGTGGAGTTCGTCGCCGATTGGGTGATCGACGATCTGCCGCAGGAGATCTCGACTCCACACGGCCTGATCACCGCCATTCCCTACACGGTCGAAGTCAACGACATCGCCGTTTACGCGTTGCAGCATCACGACAGCGACGTCTTCCTCACCCGCGGTAAGCGCCAGTTCGACCGGCTCTACGCCGAGGGTGCGCACAATGCGCGTATCATGGCGATCTCGGTGCACCCCTACATCACTGGCGTTCCGCACCGGATCGGCGCGTTCGAAGCGCTGCTCGACTATGTCGGCAGCCATGACGGCGTCGCTTGGATGACCGCCAGCGAAGTCGGTGACTGGTATCTCATGCAAATGGATCTGGCTTAGCTATCGGCGGCTCACCGCCGGGACAACGCAAAGCTGATGCCGATACCGGCCAAAACCGGAACCAGTACGGCGAGCAAGCCCAGGACAATGAGGACGGGACCGTTGATGACGGTCAGTGCTCCGATGAGTAGGATCACGCCGCTAGCCATCATCAACCGCCCTGTCCAACGGTGCGTTATTCGCCAATTGTCCTCGTCCCGCATGGTCCAGGGTACACGAATACCGCCCACATGATTGGGCTGGGATTTCGGCAGGCTGTTGCCGACAAGGAGCAGAAAACCACCTATCGCCAACGCCGTCAGCCTCGGTATATCGACCGACTGGCCGAGCCCGATAAGAATGAACGCGCACTGAAATATCAACAGGAGGCCCATAGCCGCCGCCAGCCCTGCACGCACCACATGGCGACCGTTCTCCACAGCCTCCCGAGGACTGAACCCATATACCGCTGCGGTGATTGCCGCGACGGCGCTCGCCACCAATGGCAGAAGCAATACACTCAACCAACCGGGTGCGAACAAGTCGGGCTGGCCGCGAATGTTCCAGTGCACCGGAACTGATACATCGGCGGGAACCAGGGCCAATCCGACGAGCGCGAAAAGCCAGAGCGCGGCAAAACCGATGATAGCTAAGGGCGAGAAACAATCGGTCAGTCTCATTTTTTGGAATCCTTCAGACTCAACAGTCCGGTCAGTGCCTCCTCAAGAACCGTCATGTTGATGGCGTACATGATATTGGTCCCCTCGCGTCGGGTTGTGACAAGCCCCGCTTCCTTGAGCTTGTTGAAGTGAACCGACATGGTCGGCTTCGAAAGGTCGAAATGCGCCGCCAGTTCGCCAGCACTCTTCGAACCGTCCTTGAGAAGCGCCAGCGTCCGGCGACGGACCGGATGCGCCAGAGCCTCGAACACCGTATTCACGCGCGTCTCACCATCATAGAGATTATTTAGAAAATCTTCTAATTAGAATCAACGCTAATTTTAGGAGTGATTTCTGGAGACGACCCGGACACAACATGGATGCCCCAATGGGATGCGCCTGCGGGCCGATCTATCATCAGCTTTTGATGCGATATCCGGTGCGGAAGATCCACCAGATGATGGCCAGGCAGATGGTCAGGAACAGCAGGATCATGGCGATGCTCAAGCCGACGGCGACGTCGGCCTCGCCGTAAAAGCTCCAGCGGAAGCCGGAGATCAGATAGACCACCGGATTGAACAGGGTGACGGTCTGCCAGAACGGCGGCAGCATCGATATCGAATAGAAGCTGCCACCGAGGAAGACCAGAGGCGTGATGATCAGCAGCGGCACCAGCTGCAACTGCTCGAAGTTCTGGGCCCAGATGCCGAGGATGAAGCCGAGCAGGCTGAAGGAGATGCAGGTCAGCACCAGAAACGCCAGCATCCAGAATGGATGGGCGATGTGCATGTCGACGAAAAAGGTCGCGGTGATCAGGATGATGAGGCCAATGGCCAGCGATTTCGTGGCCGCGGCGCCGACATAGCCGGCCACGATTTCCAAGAAGTTGATGGGCGCCGACAACAGTTCGAAGATCGTCCCGATGAATTTCGGGAAGTAGATGCCGAAGGCGGCGTTCGAGGTGCTTTGCGTCAGCACCGTCAACATGATCAGGCCGGGCACGATGAAGGCACCATAGGTGACGCCGTCGATCTCCTGGATGCGCGAGCCGATAGCGGCGCCGAATACGACAAAGTAAAGCGACGTCGACAGCACCGGCGACACGACGCTTTGCAGCAGCGTGCGGAACGTGCGCGACATCTCGAAAACGTAGATCGCCCGGACGGCCTGTAGATTCATGGCTTTTCCCCCACCAGGCCGACAAAGATCTCCTCCAGCGAGCTTTGGCTGGTCTGCACGTCGCGAATACGGATATCGGCTTTGTTGAGATCGGTCAGCAATGCGGCGATGCCGGTACGGTCGGCCTGGGTGTCATACGTGTAGGTCAGGTGGCAACCGTCTTCGCCGCGCTCGAGTTCGTAACCTGACAGCGTATCGGGGATCGCGTCCAGCGGCGCCTGCAGTTCGATGCGCATCTGCTTGCGTCCGAGCCGGCGCATCAACGATGTTTTTTCCTCGGCGAGCAGCAGTTGCCCGTGGCTGATGACGCCGATCCGGTCGGCGATCGCCTCCGCCTCTTCGATATAATGGGTGGTGAGGATGATGGTGACACCGCTCTTCTGCAGCTCACGCACGGTGTCCCACATGCTCTTGCGCAGCTCCACGTCGACGCCGGCCGTCGGCTCGTCGAGGAACAGGATACGCGGCTCGTGTGACAGCGCCTTGGCGATCAGCACGCGCCGGCGCATGCCGCCGGACAGCTGGTTGATCGCTGCATCCTTTTTGTCCATCAACGACAGCGTTTCCAGGACGCTTTCGATCAGGGCGGGGTTGGGCGGGCGACCGAACAGGCCGCGCGAGAAGCTCACCGTGCGAAACACCTTCTCGAACGGTTCGAGGGTGATTTCCTGCGGCACCAGACCGATCAGGGCGCGGGCCTCACGGTAGTCGTCAATGACGTCGAAACCACCCACCTCTATGGTTCCGCTTGTGGGCGTGACGATGCCGCAAACAATTGAAATCAAGGTCGTTTTGCCGGCACCATTGGGACCGAGCAGGGCTAGGATCTCACCGTCCTCGATGTCCAGCGAGACATCGCGCAAAGCCTCCTGACCGCCTTCATAGGTTTTCGACAGGTTCTTGATCGAAACGATCGGTGCCATGCAAATTCGCCCTCTCCGCACATCCATCTATGGCAGATGGCGCCGCCGAACAACCATGAAAAATCATCGACCCCGGTATCGGATGTGCGGCGGATAATCCTGCGAGGACTTGGGCAATTGCGCATCAGTCGAAACTCGGTCTATCTTTGCGGCTCTTGCTTAAATTGTCCCACAGGGAAAATTCCCGTATGCCTCACTCTTCTGCCGTCCCGGCCGTCGCTTCCGTTTTCAGTACCGAGGCGCTCATCGCCTCTTCAGCGCTTCGATGGCGGTGTATCGGTCCGCCGCGCGGCGGCCGTGTGGTGGCCGTTGCCGGAGATCCGGTTGATCCGATGACCTTCTATTTCGGCGCCTGTGCGGGTGGAATCTGGAAAACCACCGATGGCGGTACCTATTGGGAGTGTGTGTCCGACGGTTTTCTAACATCCGCTTCCGTCGGCGCGCTTGCCGTGGCGCCGTCAGATCCGAACGTCATCTATGCGGGCATGGGAGAGACGACCATCCGCATCGATGTGTCGTATGGGGACGGTGTTTACCGCTCCACGGATGCCGGCCGGACGTGGCAGCATATGGGTCTTAAGGAAACCCGGCACATCGGTGAGATCCGCGTACACCCGCAGGATCCGAACATCGTCTATGTCGCCGCTTTCGGCCATGCATTCGGACCGAACGCGGAACGCGGCGTCTACCGGTCCACCGACGGCGGCGTGACGTGGACGCTCATCCTGCATGAGGATGAGCGATCGGGCGCCATCGACATCGCCATGGACCCGCTCAATCCGCGCATCCTGTTCGCCGCGACCTGGGAGGCCCACCGACACTTCTGGACGCTGTCGAGCGGCGGTCCGGGCTCCAAGCTTTACCGCTCGACCGACGGCGGCGACAGCTGGACCGAGGTCAGCACCCATCGGGGTTTTGCCACGGGCCTGCTGGGCAAGATCGGTGTCGCGATCGCGCCGCGTGCCGGACGCGTCTGGGCGCTCGTCGAAGCCAAGGACGAGCAGGCAGGGCTCTACCGGTCAGAGAACTACGGCGAGACCTGGACTCAGGTCAGCCCGAACCGGGACCTGCTGCACCGGCCGTGGTACTACATGCACGTCTTCGCCGATCCGGTCGATGCCGAGACGGTCTATGTCAACAATCTGCAGATGTGGAAATCGACCGACGGCGGTGTTTCGTTCCGAGAGGTCACGACCCCGCACGGAGACAATCACGACCTGTGGATCGATCCGAAGAACAACCGCCGCATGGTGCAGGGCAATGACGGCGGCGCCAATGTCAGCTTCAACGGCGGCGAGACCTGGTCGACCATTTACAATCAGTTGACCGCACAGTTCTACCGCATGGACGTCGACAACCAGTTTCCCTACCGGGTCTATGCAACCCAGCAGGACAATACGTCGATCAGTGTGCCGAACGCTGCAGAATGGGGCGTCATCACCAAGGGCGACTGCACCATGCCCGGGACCGGCGAAAGCGGTTTTATCGCCGTGCATCCGGAGGACCCGAACATCGTCTTCGTCGGCGCGGTCGGATCGTCGCCCGGGGGCGCGGGGGCGTTGCAGCGCTACGATCACCGAACCCGGCAGACGCAAATGGTCAATGTGTGGCCCGAGGAAGCAATCGGCGTCGCTCCGAAGGACCTCAGATACCGCTTCGCATGGACGTTTCCAATCGTCTTTTCGCCGCATGACAGCGGCGTGCTCTATGCCTGCGGCAACCATGTTTTCCGCAGCCGCGACGAGGGCCACAGCTGGGAGGAAATCAGTCCGGACCTGACGCTACGCGACGAATCGAAGCTCGGCCCTTCGGGTGGTCCGCTCACCGGCGACAGCGCCGGCGCCGAGACCTACGCAACGTTGTCGACACTGGTCGAATCGCCGCACCGGCCGGGCGAGTTGTGGGCCGGCACCGACGACGGGCTGATCCAGATCAGCCGCGACAATGGCGTCACCTGGCAGAACATCACGCCGCCCGACATGCCGGCCTGGGCCTATGTCGGCTCCATCGAGGTGTCCCGGCACGATCCGGACACCATTTATGTGGCGTCCACCTGCTTCAAGCATGACGATTATCAGCCCTATCTCTACCGCAGCACCGACAGCGGCAAGAGCTGGGTGTCGCTCAGCGACGGCTTTCCGGATGGCGAGATCACCCGGGTGCTGCGCGTCGATCCCGAGCGCCCGGGATTGTTGTTTGTCGGCACCGAAACCGGCGTTTTCGCGTCGCTCGATGACGGCGCCCACTGGATCCGCATGGGCGGCGGATTGCCCGTCGTGCCCGTCTACGATCTGAAGCTCAAACACGGAGACCTGATCGCCGCCACGCACGGCCGTTCGTTCTGGGTGCTCGATGACCTGTCGCCGTTGCGCCAACTCGCCGAAATGCCGACGAGCGACGCTCTGGTCGCGCCGCGCGACACGCATCGCCTGACGCTGACCTGGGGGGCCGGGGTCTTCGACGGCGACGGCACCAATTACAGCCCGTCATTCGGCATTGGCGGCGCCTACCGCACTGAAACGGACGCCGAGGGACGCTCCTATCGCAAGCATCTCGATGTCGGCGAAAATCCGCCACGCGGCGTGATCGTTTACTACTGGCTGGAGGCCGTGCCTGACACACCGCTGACCCTGGTGATCACCGATTCGGACGGCAACGAAATGCGCCGCTTCACCAGCGACGAGCCCGACAGACCGGACCTTCGGCTGCCGACCGGGATCGGGCTCAATCGTTTTGTCTGGGATATGACCTGCCCGGCGGTCGAGCCGTTTGACGAGACGCTCGTGACGCGCCGCTACAAACCACTCGCCAAATCGATGACCGGCAGCGGACCCCAGGTGCCGCCCGGAGCGTACAGGGCGTCGCTCAGCGTCGATGGAAGCCCGCAGGACGCGACATTCGCCATTCTCAAGGATCCCCGCCTGACCACCCCGCAGGAGGCATTCGACAAGCAATTCACACTGGCCCGGCAACTGACCGACTCGCGTTCGTCGCTACGCCGTACGGTCAATAGCCTGCGCTATGTGCGGCCCCAGCTCGAAGCCTTAAACGCAAGGGCCGACGACGCGCGGCCGAAGATCGCCGGGCAGGTCGAGCAGATCTTGGCGGCATTGGCCGGCATTGAAGAATCGCTGGTCAGCGTACAGCGCGAGACACCGCGCGACGTTCTGCGCACGCCGGCGCGCCACGACGACACCCTGGGCGATCTGCTGTGGACCGTTTCGATGGCCGACATGCCACCGGCAACCCAGTTCGTCGATGTCTCTAAGGAGGTGATCGAAAAGGTGGAAGCGCAGACCAGCGCCTACCGGCAGATCATCGACACCGATATCGCCGAATTAAACAGGAAGGCGGCGGAGTTGGGCATTCCCGCCATCGTCGCTTGAGGTCTCGCTGGCTTGGATTGCCGGCCGATCTTTGGCGCATCACGGTGGCCGATTTCACCGTGCGCACCGCCTATCAAATGGGCAAGACGCCGTTGCTGCCCATTTATGCCGCGGCGCTTGGCGCCAGCGACTTGATCATCGGCTATGTGGTGTCGATTTCGACGATGACGGGGCTGCTGCTGAAGCCGCTTTTCGGTCTGCTTTCCGACCGGCTGGGTCGTAAGCTATGGCTGCTGATCGGATTGGGTGTCTTCTCGGCAGCGCCGTTTCTCTACCGGTTTGTCGAAACCCCGGAAGACCTGATGGTGCTGCGGCTGGTGCACGGAACGGCCACGGCCATCTTCGGACCAGTCAGCCTCGCCTATGTCGCCGAGATGGGTGTCGAGCGGCGGGCCGAACGGCTGGGAATCTTCGGCATGGCGCGCAGCGGCGGCTACCTGCTGGCGCCAACCCTCGCGGCATTGATGCTGACCTGGATGCCACCGGAGCAGGTGTTTACCATCATCGGCTTTGCCAGTTGCGCGGCGTTCGTGCCGGTCCTGGCGCTCGAGCAGCGGCCCGTCCGTCGCCACGAGAGTTTCTTGGCAAGTGCGGCACGTGCGGTCCGGGCTGCCAAGGCAAGCCGCGCTTTCTGGCTGGCCGCGGCGCTGGAGATTGCCGTGCATGTCACCACCTACGCGACGAAGGCGTTTCTGCCCATCTACGCATTGACCGTCGCCGGCTTCGACCTGCTGCTGGTCGGCTTTTTTTTCAGTGTTCAGGAGCTGGCCAACATTCTGATCCGCCCGCTCGGCGGCCGGCTTGCCGACCGACTTGGCCCGGATCGGCCGATCATTGTGGGGCTCCTGCTGTTGGCGAGCGGCCTCGCGGTGCTGAGCGCCGGCGGAGAAGCGATCGCCATGCTGGCGGCGGCCGCAGCCATGGGGCTCGGCCTTGGCTTTATCCTGCCCTCGACCCTATCCTTACTCAGCCATGAAATGCCGGCCGAATCGCTCGGCGCCGGCATGGGCGCACTTGGCGCGCTGCGCAACCTCGGCAAAGTCGCCGGTCCGGTGGCCGCCGGCCTGCTGCTCACCGTATCGAGTTACCAGTCGCTGTTTTTCCTGTGCGCCGGTTTTGCCGTATTGACGGCGCTCGTCTTCGGAACGGTCAACCGGTTGAGGAGACTTGAACCGCGGGAGGAATATCTATGATCGAAACGCCGTTGACCGGCGGATGCCAATGCGGCGCGATCCGCTATCGTATCGGGCGACTTGGCTGCGCCTCGATCTGCCACTGCCGTATGTGCCAGAAGGCTTTCGGTGGATTCTTCGGTCCGCTGGTTTCCGCGTACGACGTCGAATGGACGCGCGGCGAGCGAAGCTGTTTCCACAGCTCCAACCGCAACTGGCGTGGATTCTGCGCGCAGTGTGGGACACCGCTGACTTACGAATTCGATGGTGGTATCGAAATCGCCATCGGATCGCTGGACGCTCCCGAACGCGCGGCTCCATCCGTTCAGGTCAATCCGGCCGACAAGTGCAGCTTCTTCGACGGGCTCGCGGATCTGCCGGAAAAACCGGCCGGCGAAAAAGCCGAGGACGAGGCCTGGAACGACGGGGTGATTTCCCATCAGCACCCGGATCACGACACCTGACAGGTTGCGCTGTCGCGTTGCGATTGCTGTAACCTGGCATCGACCTCAACACCAAGGAGACCACGCAGTGCAGAATTCAGAACCGATTTGGCAATTCGTGGATGCCAAGAAAAGCGCCTTTGCCGAGCTTTCGGACCGAATCTTCGACATGCCGGAAATCGCCTACACCGAACACCGTTCGGTCGAGGAGCACGCCGCCATGCTTGAGGCCGAAGGTTTTGCCGTTTCGCGGGGTGTGGCCGGCATTCCGACGGCGGTCGTGGGAGAAGCCGGTAGCGACGGACCTGTCATCGCGATCCTCGGAGAATTCGACGCGTTGCCTGGCCTCAGCCAGGAGGCCGGGGTCGCCGAACAGCGGCCGCTCGAGGACGGCGGCCCGGGCCACGGATGCGGTCACAATCTGCTTGGCGCCGCTTCGCTGCTGGCAGCCACCGCCGTCAAGGATTTTCTGGAAAGCAGCGGATTGAAGGGCCGGGTGCGCTATTATGGCTGCCCTGCGGAAGAAGGCGGTGCGGCCAAGACCTTCATGGTGAGATCCGGACTGTTCGACGATGTGGACGCCGCTATCTCTTGGCACCCGGCAACATTCACCGCCGTCAACGAGGCCCGTTCGCTTGCCAATATGCGGATCGATTTCACGTTTCACGGCAAGGCGTCGCACGCCGCCGCTTCACCGGAGCTCGGCCGCAGCGCGCTCGACGCCGTCGAACTGATGAATATCGGGGTCAACTACATGCGGGAGCATATGCCGGACAATGCCCGCGTCCATTATGCCTATCTCAATGCGGGCGGCAGCGCACCGAATATTGTACCGGCCAAGGCCACGGTTCGCCAGTTGATCCGTGCCGGCAGTCTGTCGCAACTGCAGGCGCTGATCGACCGTGTCCGCAGAATAGCGGACGGCGCCGCGTTGATGACGGAGACGCGGGTAGAGACGCGGATCGTCAGCGCCGTCTCCAACCTGATCGGCAATAGGGTGCTGGAGGAGACCATGCAGGCCAATCTGGAGCGGCTCGGTCCACCCGTGTTCGACGAGGCGGACCATGTTTATGCCGACGCCATTCGGGACACCTTATCCGAAGAGGACATCGCGACGAGCTTTCGCTGGCTCGGCATCGAACCGCAGCCAGATCTGGCGCTTTGCGATTTCGTGGCCCCGCTTGATCGACAAAGCGAAGGCAGCGATGGATCGACCGATGTCGGCGATGTCAGTTGGGCGGTCCCGACGGTTCAGGCCTGGGTCGCCACGTCTGCCGTCGGAACGCCCTTTCACACCTGGCAACTGACCGCCCAGGGCAAGGCGCCGGCAGCCCACAAAGGGATGACCTACGCCGCAAAAGCGATGGCCGGGACCGCCGTCGATCTGTTTGCCGACCGTGCCCGTGTCGAAGCGGCCGTCGGCGAACACAAGGCCAGGACCGTCGCCGAACCCTATCGATGCCCGATGCCGGAGCATGTCGGTCCGCCTCTCGTCAGCCGTTCGCAAACGTAAGTGAAGCATGTCATCGACCCGATCCGGCGTCGGCCCATCGATGTTCCGCCATCAAATGGTTCAGGCTAACCATGAAAGGGTCTACCATGGCTGATCTTCTTGAGCAGGTGCGTCACGAGATCGAGGATGTGCACCGGTTCTTCGTCGACTGGTTCAACGGGACCGCCGATTTACGGTCTGTCGATGACGATTTCGCACCGCGCATGGACAAGGGCTTCGTTATCATCGCACCAGACGGCGGCAGCACCGGTTACACCGACCTGATGGCGCATTTCCGCCGGTCGCACGGGATCAATCAGCGGTTTCGCATCGCCATTCGCGACGTCGTGATCCGTCATCAACTGGGGCACCACCTGCTGGCGACCTATACCGAATGGCAAACCGGTGCACAGGCTTACGACCGACCGCACAACGCGCGCATCTCGACGCTGTTGATGACCAACAGGCAGCCGTTTCGCTGGCTGCATGTCCATGAAACCTGGCTGCCCGAGGCCGAAGTCGCCCGCGGCACTTTCGATTTTTAACGGACCTTGCCGCCCTTGCCGAAGGACAAGCCCTCGCGCACCATATGCGTGACTTCGCCAACGCGTTTCTCAATCGTCTTGGCGGTTTTGGCCGATGCGACCCGATAGGCAAACCCCCGCTGCTTCCCGGGAGTGAGTGCCGTCCATCGCGCCATCAGGTCCGCATCACGCTGCAATGCGCGGGCGAGCGCTTCCGGCAGCTCCACATGCGATTGATCTGCGACCTTGAAACGGACGTCGACCGGGCTTCCGACAAACAGCGAAGCCTCCTTCAGTATCTCTTTCGGCACCATGAGATAATGATCGCCCTGACCGGTTGGCTGCCAGGCGCCGTTGAAGGGATGGTTGGCGATCTCGGCGTCGACGCGCAGCCGCGGATGGTCGTTCAGAGGCAGCTGCGACTTCAGATCCTCCGGCAACAGGACAACCGTATAGGACACGGTACGGGCGCCCTTGCCCACGGCATGCCGTGTGATGACCGTCTCAAACGAAAAGGGATAGAACGACATGGACGGCACCGATTTCGCGTCTTGTTTCAATTGCCGTCGACCCTACCTCACGGCGGGGAGGAAAAACCATGGCCGCGATCGAATACTATCTCTTTGGGGGCTCACCCTTCACTTACCTGGGACATCGCGCGCTAATCGACATGGCGCGGCGCCATAACGCGACGATCCACTACAAGCCGGTCGATCTGATGGCGGTGTGGGCCGTTTCCGGCGCAGTCCCGCCAGGCCAGCGATCCCCGGTGCGGCAGCGTTACCGGCTGATCGAACTGCAGCGCTGGGCAGCGATGCGCGGCCTTCCGGTCAATCTCAAGCCACGCCACTGGCCGGCCGACACCGCCCTGGCCGACCGGGCTGCCATCGCAATCAGCGAAACCGGCGGCGATCCCGGTAACTACCTCGAGCGGGTGCTGGCCGGCGTGTGGGCCGAGGAAGCGGACATGGCGGATCGGGCGACCATCGCAGACCGTCTTTCGGCCAGCGGTTTCGTGGCCAATGACGTTCTGGCCCGCGCGGAAAGCGACGAGATTGCCGAAATCCGCGAACGGAACACTGAAGAAGCGATTGCAGCCGACGCCATCGGCGCGCCGTCCTACGTGCTCAACGGCGAAGTTTTCTGGGGGCAGGACAGGATCGACCTGCTGGAGCAAGCGTTGGCATCCGGGCGGCCGCCATTTCGGCCCTGACTGGGCAATCGAAGCCGTGCCGTCAGCAGTTTAGGTTAGCCGATGGCACAATAACGCCCATGGACGGATCACCGAAGTGTCGTAATCTTCTATGACCGTCCTGCGAAGGACGTGTGTATTGGCTCAATAAATACCTTGGCCGATCTTGAACCATGCCTGCCGCACAGATAAGTCTCACGCATGCTCTCGCATGCGCAGATCTGGACGGCGATCGACCGGCTGGCGGACCGCAACGGATTGTCGGTCTCGGCCCTGGCGCGGCGGGCCGGCCTTGACCCCACCGCGTTCAACAAATCCAAGAGAGCCGGCAACGACGGGCGTCCGAGATGGCCCTCGACCGAATCGCTGTCACGCATCCTGGATGCTGTGAACTGCCCACCGGATCGGTTCATCGCTCTGGCTGTGCCCGAGGCCGCAAGTTCCGCGGACACGACCGTGCCGCTGCTCGGCTTCGCCCAGGCCGGCGATGGCGGCTACTTCGACGATGGCGGATTTCCAGTCGGCTTCGGATGGGACCAGGTCGAGCTGCCGACGGCCGCGGTCGGGCATACCTATGCATTGAAAGTGCAGGGCGATTCGATGCTGCCGCTCTACCGGGATGGCGATACGCTGATCGTCGAACCCGACGCCCGCGTCCGGCCGGGCGACCGCGTTGTCGTGAAGACGCGACAGGGCGAGGTGATGGCCAAGCTGCTCGAGCGCCAGACACCGCAACGCATCGAACTGCGCTCGCTCAATCCACAGCATCCTGACCGCAGTTTCGATGCCGACGAAATCGAGTGGATCGCCCGCATCGTCTGGGCGAGCCAATAGACGGCGATGCGCCGGCCCCGCACAAAACTGATCGTTACCGCCGTCGCCGGACTGCTCTTTGTCGCTTTGCTGATCTACCTGCAGTTCGACGACGACAGGGTCGTCGAAGGTTGGGATTCCGACGAAATCGAGGAGATCATACAGGCGACCGAACCAAGCACGGAGCAGCGTGCGCCGCGTGCCATATCGCCCGAGCAATTCGCCCAGCCCTTTGCTGAGAACGCGGTGCGCCTGGAAAGGATCGCACCGCGCCAGCCGCTGACCCCGCCCAAACCGACCGGACCGAAGCTGACCCTGCTGCATCAACCGGTCGCCACGGCGGCCGGACTCATCCAGTTCAGGGAAGGCCTGTTGCAGCTCGCCGACATCGAGGTACTCGATGCCCAATCGGTATGTTTCGATACGGCCGGCGAGGTGTGGCCCTGCGGCCTCATCGGACGCACCGCATTTCGCAACTACCTGCGTGGACGAGCCCTCTCCTGCGTCGTTCCCGAAAGCCGCTGGTCCGATACGGTGGTCACCCGATGCATGCTCGGCGCGGAGGATCCCGCGGCCTGGCTGGTCAGTCGTGGCTGGGTGCGAGCGGCGCCCGGATCCGACTATGCGGCGCTCGAACAAACGGCCCGCGATACCGGCAAGGGCATTTATGGAGCCGATCCGCGAGGTCCGACTTCGGTCAGCGACAGCGGCGTGGATATCGCGCCGCTCACCGATACGCCGGTCACGCCTCCGCCAGACTCCCAGCCAGAGCCTGGGCAATGAGTTTGCGGCTTTCGGCGATGCCATAAAGCGCCACAAACGAGCCGAAACGCGGCCCGCGATCCTGCCCGAGCAACACCTGATACAGCATCTGAAAGAACGCGACAGAGACGCCGGGGCCGCCGTCCGGCCTTTTTTTGTTCGGATCCTGATAGCGTTCGATGGCGCGGGCTACATCAAGAATCGCATCCTGAATCACCGCTCCGTCGGCCCCCTCGGGCAGTGACGCCAGCTTCGTGTCCAGCGCCGTCAACGCCTCGCGCTCGATCACGTCCGGCGCGCGGAAAACCTTGGTTGGCTTGACGAAGTCGTTGAAGTAGCGGATCGCGTAGCCGACAAGCTCATCGAGCTTCGGATGATTGTCACGCGTGACGCCCGGCGCATAGCGGGAGATGAAACCCCACAGCACGTCGCCGTTTTCGGCGTTCGATGCGCTGACCAGGTTGAGCAGCATGGCAAACGGCACCGGCATGTCGATGTCAGGCGGCGTTCCGTAATGGATGTACCATACCGGATTGCCCAGCCGGCCCTTCCAATCCTGGCGGCGATAGGCTACGAGGAACGAGAAATACTCGTCGACAGCCTTGGGAATCACGTCGAAATGCAGCTTCTTGGCCGTTTTCGGCTTTTGGTACATGTAGAGCGCCAGGCTTTCCGGCGAGGCATAGGTCAACCATTCGTCGATGGTCAGGCCGTTGCCCTTCGACTTGGAGATCTTCTGGCCCTTGTCGTCGAGAAACAGCTCGTAGTTGAAACCCTCGGGCGCCGGGCCACCGAGCGCGCGGCAGATCTTTGATGACAGAGTGACGCTGTCGATCAGGTCCTTGCCGGCCATTTCGTAGTCGACGCCGAGTGCATACCAGCGCAGCGCCCAGTCGGCTTTCCACTGACACTTGACCTGGCCGCCGGTCACACCGGTCACGACCTCGTCACCGGTTTCCGGATCGACATATGTTACGGTCCCGGCATCCGGATCACGGGCGCTCATCGGCACCTGCAGCACCTTGCCGGTGCGCTTGCAGATGGGCAGAAACGGCGAATAGGTTGCGCGGCGCTCCTCGCCGAGCGTCGGCAGGATGATCGCCATGACGTCGTCATAGACTTCCAGCATGCGCAGCAATGCCGCGTCGAACCGGCCCTGGGTATAGTAATCGGTGGAAGAGGCAAACTCATACTCGAACCCGAAGCGATCCAGAAAAGCGCGCAACCGCGCATTGTTGGCCGCGCCGAAGGACGGATACTCATTGGAGAACGGATCCGGGACACGAGTCAGCGGCATGCCGAGATAGGCCTGCATCATCTCTTGGTTCGGCAGGTTGCTCGGCACCTTGCGGAAACCGTCCATGTCGTCTGAAAAGCACAGGATCCGGGTCTTGACCGCGTCGCGGGTCAGCACCCGAAAAGCGTGACGCACCATCGAGGTGCGGGCCACCTCGCCGAACGTGCCGATATGCGGCAGACCGGACGGGCCGTACCCGGTTTCGAACAGAACGGTCTCAGGATAGCCCTTCTTCTCGTAGCGCTTGACGATTTTTCGGGCCTCCTCGAACGGCCAGGCCCTTGCCTCGGCCGCGGCTGCGATCAACTCCTCGTCAAGATCGAGATCGGGAAGGCGGACGGTGCTCATCGTCTTACTTTCGGACAGTGTGTTTATGTGAACCATATCGCCGAGCGCCGGTTTTCAGCGGATTGCGGCACCCGCGCCGACGGCGCGCGGACCCTATGACGACAGTCGTACAAGGTCAATGCGGCAGTGCACAATTCACCGATCACGCGGCGTCCATGTGACGCTGCCATTGCGCTTGACCGTGCCGCACCATAGTTCTAGAGCGTGAGCGAGACTTACCAATGCTAAAGGATGTGGCATGAGTTCCCCTATCACCATTCAGGACGCTCTGATCTATGTGATGGTCACCATGTCGGCCGTCGACAAGACCATGACGGACGCCGAGCTGGCGCAGATCGGAAACATCACCCGGACGTTGCCGATCTTCCAGCACTTCGACGAGGATCGGCTGGTGCGCGTGTCGCGCGACTGCGGCGCCATCCTGAGCGAGCAGGACGGGCTCGACACGGTGCTGCTGATCATTCACGACGCGCTGCCGCACGGTCTCTACGACACCGCCTACGCGCTGGCCGTTGAAGTCGCGGCCGCCGATCTGCATGTCGAGCAGGAGGAGTTGCGGCTGCTGCAAATCCTGCGCGACCGACTGGGTCTCGACAAACTGACCTGCGCTGCGATTGAACGGGGAGCAATGGCGCGGTTCCGGTCCCACTAGGCTAGGCGGCGGTTCGTTGCAACTGTTCGGCCTGTCGGAACCGGTCATCCGCCTTATCGCCTTCGCGGCGATCTTCCTGTCGATGGCGGCGTTCGAGTTGTGGAACCCACGGCTTGAGCGGGACGAAATGACCGGGGCCCTCAAGGCGCGCCGCTGGTTCACCAATCTGTCGATCCTCATCCTGTCGTCACTGTGCCTGCGGGTGATTTTTCCGCTGGCCGCCGTCGGCACTGCCCTGTGGGCGGAGGAACGCGGCTACGGGCTGTTCCACATCTACGACATCCCGCTATGGATTGCCGGGATCATCGCCTTCATCCTGCTCGATTTTGCGGTCTGGCTGGAACATCTGCTGAGCCACAAGATCCCGATCCTGTGGCGGATCCATCGCATGCACCACTCCGACATCGGCTTCGATCTGACCACGGCGCTGCGCTTCCACCCGCTGGAAATCATCCTGTCGATGTTGTGGAAGGCACTGATCATCATCTGCCTCGGCGCGCCAGCCGTCGCCGTGCTGATTTTCGAGATCGTGCTCAACGGCACGGCGATGTTCAACCACGCCAACGCCAAATTGCCGCTGCGCCTCGATCGGGTGCTGCGTCGGGTGCTGGTGACCCCTGACATGCACCGCGTGCACCATTCGAGCTTCAAACCGGAAACCGACTCCAATTACGGGTTCAACTTCCCGTTCTGGGATTACCTGTTCGGCACCTATTGCGCGCAGCCGCATCGCGGCCATCAGGACATGGAGATCGGCCTGGAATACTATCGAAACCATTCTCCGACGCGTCTGATCTGGACGCTGCTTGTGCCGTTTCGGCGGCGCTAGTGGTGTGACCGAGACGCCTCAGAGTCGCCTGGCCGCTCATCTTGGGTATCTTCTTTTCGAGTGCATTGCGCACCTATTTCGATATTCCGTCTGACACAGCGGCGTCGGATCGGCAGGCCTTTCGAGACGCTTGAACGACCGTTGTCGAGGCTTGCGCTCTGAGCCGATTTGCAGTGCCCGCAGTCAAATCAAGCAACGAACCAAAGACGTCACGCAATCTGTGTCCCAGAGGTGAAAGGGATGCTGTTTCAACACGCATTTATGCCGTTTCCGTATCACCAAGATTGACCAGGTAAACAAACTGCCCGAGGACCTTCTTGATCAACTCGGCCTGTCCCGCGCATTCCATCTTGGCGCAGGCATTCTTCGTGTGCGCGCGCTTGGTTTCTACACTGACATCGTCCCTCAGCGCCGATTGTCGCTTGGATAAGCCCGCAACCAGTTGAAAAATGATCAGCTTCTCTGATGGTGTGAGATTGGCGCGATGGTTGAAAACCTCCAGGACTTCATCACAGATCTCCTTGCTGACCGAAACACCGCGCAGATTGGTGCGTGCGGGCTCTCGGGCGGTGCAGTCGGTGACCGGGACGAACCACAGGAACCGGTTTTCGGCCGGCATCAGGAAAATATCCCCGGCCTGCGCGCCTTCGTTTTTGACGTATGACGCAATCACATTGATCTGTGGGTCTTCACGAGGCTGATTTATATGACCGGCTGTCAGACCTGAGAGGCTACCACTGCCAAACCCAACTAATCTGCCGTGACGATCAAAATCGGCCCAATGAAGCCGGCAATCATCGTTCAGCGGTCTCGGCTGCAACCTTCTCTCAAGGTGTTCGAGAGTTGCCGTATCGGCCTGCTCGGCATTCTTTCCGGGCAAAACCGAAACCGCTGCATGCATCTCCGGCCGAAAACAATCGAACGCTTTCAGTCTAGCTACCATTGCTGCTGCCTCTTTCCCTGATAACTTCGAGGCATGTCCCTCCCCTTTGCGTCGCCGTGCGACCCAGATTTTCGATCAAGTAAAACTGGCAACTCAGGATCGATTTTTCTTCATTTCGATCAACCGCGCGATGGATGATCCTATCCCGTAAATGCTATTTAAATCAGTGGGATAGTGTCAATCGACTTGAGCCTTTTCTTTTTGAAAAAATGAAATGACGCAATGACCAAAAAAGCACACTAAGAACAATAAGGTGCAGCCAGCCAAGGCACTGAACTTCATAGTTGTGCACTTTCAATTCGAAAAACGCCGTTCACTTTTTAATTGCTCGGGCGCAAATTTCTCCTATTGGTAGATGCCTGTGATGAGGGTTTTGGGGCAGTCAATGAATACGGATACGAATGAAGGTGAACTGACCCGTGGCAAGAAAAATCAAATCCTGAATGCCGCCACGAAGGTGCTCACGGTCCAGGGCCTCCAGGCGCTGTCGTTTGAAGCTGTCGCGAAGGAAGCGGGACTGTCTCGCCAATTGGTCCGATACTACTACGCTGACCTTGACATCTTGATGGTGGATTTATGCGGTCATCTTCAAAAGGTGTACCAGGACTTTTTGGTTGCGGGCATCGTGGAAGTTGCGGAGGTCGAACGCCTCAAGTTCTTTTTGGATTTTTTCTTTGGTCTGGCTGAGGACCATCCCATGCCCGACAATCTCGAGGCTTATGACGCATTGTTTGCGTTTGCGGTGGGCTCGGAGCCGCTGAAGGATCGCTTGTGTGAAAAATACATGACTCTCGGTCAGGTCATTGTTCATGAATTGGCGATTGCGCATCCGGCACTGGATCACGCAGCGTGTCAGGAACTGTCATTTCTTATGGTCTCCATGATGCACGCGCACTGGAGTTATGTCGCCACCTTGGGTTTTTCCCCTCACCATAATCGCATTACCCGTGGAGCAATCGACCGCTTGATCGAATCGTACGTCAACGATTTACCCACAGTTTCGTCAACCGAGAGACCCTGGTCTCGCGATGGTTGATTCTGAGGTTTGCGCGCTGCTGAAGATCTTCGGACTGCCTCCACTCAACATCGTCAAGCACGGTTGTTTTGAAGGCCGCGTGCATCCAACGTAATGGCGTAACCATGGCACCGCTGGCATCCGTCGGCACCGCGCTGAGGGCCGAGGAACACGGCGACGGCTGTTCCACATCGGGGGCGTTCCCGGCCGGATCGCCGGCATCGTGGCTTTCGTCATCCTCGATTTTCGCGGTCTGGCTGGAGCCATTGCTGAGCCACAGGATCCCGATCCCGTGGCGCATCCATCGCAAAGCATCATTCCGACACCGGTTTCGACCCGAGTCTTGCCATCTGGGCCTGACTGAAGCACCAATAAAGCTTTGCAAAATGATTTTGACGGAGCTTGCTGCATGCCGAGACACCGATTTGCCTCCTCCGCCCTCTCTATCGCCGTCCTGTGGTTGCTGACCCTGTGGTTGGCGAGCCCGGTCGCCGCACAAACCGATCCCTTGCCCTCGTGGAACGACGGCCCGGTCAAGCAGGGCATCATCGACTTTGTCGAGGCGGTGACAAGCGAAGGCTCCGCCGATTTCGTCGCCGTGCCCGAACGCATTGCGACGTTCGACAATGACGGCACGCTGTGGGTCGAGCATCCTATGTATGTCCAGCTTGCCTACGTTTTCGACAAGATCGCGGAGGAAGCACCGAAGCATCCGGACTGGAAGGATACGCAGCCGTTCAAGGCTGCCATCGAACGTGACTATGCCACGATCGCGGCGGGCGGCATGAAGGAGCTGGTCCAGTTGCTGATCGCCACCCACAGTGGCATGACCAGCACGGAATTCGGGCAAAGCGTCACGGCGTGGCTGGAAAAAGCACGGCATCCCCGGTTCGACCGGCCCTACACCGATCTGGTCTACCAGCCGATGCTGGAAGTGCTCGACTATCTGCGCGACAACGGCTTCCAGACCTATATCGTGTCGGGTGGCGGCATCGCGTTCATGCGGCAATTCACGGAGCGGGTCTACGGCATACCGCCGGAACAGGTGATCGGATCCTCCGGCACCCTGCGTTTCGAGATGCAGGAAGGCAGTCCGGTGCTGATCCGCGAACCGCAGCTGTTTTTCGTCGACGACGGCCCCGGCAAGCCGGTCGGCATCATGAACCATATCGGGCGCCGGCCGATCATCGCCTTCGGCAATTCCGACGGCGATATGGAGATGCTGCAATGGACGACACTCACCGGCAACGCCCGCCGCCTCGGCGCCATCGTGCACCATACGGATGCCGAGCGCGAATACGCTTACGACCGCGACACCACCGTCGGCCGACTCGACAAGGGGCTGGAGGCTGCCGCTCTGAACCAGTGGCTGGTCATCGACATGAAGCGGGACTGGAAAGTCGTCTTCCCGACAAACGATTGAAGGTCGTTGCGTGCAAAGCAGGGTGACAGGCGCGGCAAGAGCGTGTATGTCCCGTGTCGATGATCTCGTCGTTCGCCACTTACTGGTTTAGCTATTTTCCGGGCCACAAGGCGGACGGAGGGGATTGTATGCTCTGAATTGACCAGACATAGTAACCGCACCAACCGCCAGCCCTCTGGCGGTTTTTTGTTGCCGCCGGGGCCCAACAAGGAACCCGACGATGCACACCTCCACCGATGATCTCAGAATCCGCGACATTCGCGAACTTGTGTCGCCTGACACGCTGTTGAGCGAAGTCCCCTCGACAGCGGAAACAATAGCGACGGTGCGGGACACGCGGACCGCTATCCGCAATATCCTCGCCGGCCAGGACGATCGGCTGCTCGCCGTGGTCGGACCCTGCTCGATCCACGACCCCGATGCCGCACTCGACTACGCGCACCGACTGGCTGCGCTGCGAACGGAGCTCGCAGACCGGCTGGAGGTGGTTATGCGGGTTTACTTCGCCAAACCGCGTACCACCGTCGGCTGGAAGGGCCTGATCAACGACCCCAATCTCGACGGATCCTTCGACATCAACACGGGTCTGCGCACCGCGCGGACACTGCTGGCCGACATCAACGGTCTCGGCGTGCCGGTTGGTTGCGAATTCCTCGACACCACGGTGCCGCAATACATCGCCGATCTGGTGAGCTGGGGCGCCATTGGCGCGCGCACCACCGAAAGCCAGGTGCATCGCGAACTGGCGTCCGGCCTTTCCTGTCCCGTCGGCTTCAAGAACGGCACCTCCGGCGACGTTCAGATCGCTATCGACGCAGTGCGTTCGGCTGCGCATCCGCATCACTTCATGGCGGTCACCAAGTCCGGCCGGTCGGCGATCGCCGCTACCACCGGCAATGCGGACTGCCATATGATCCTGCGCGGCGGCACACAGCCGAACTATGACGCAAAAAGCGTCGACGCCGCCTGTGCGGCGGCCGAGGCGGCAGGCATCCGCGGTGTCGTGATGATCGATACCAGCCATGCCAACAGCGGCAAGAACCACGAAAACCAACCCGGCGTCGCCAAAGCCATCGCCGCACAAATCGCTGCCGGTGATCGGCGCATTGTCGGCGTTCTGATCGAAAGCAACCTGCTTGCCGGACGACAGGATCTTGGCGACGGGCCGCTGACCTACGGTCAGTCGATCACCGATGCTTGCATCGGCTGGGACACGACCGCCGATGTCCTGAACGGGCTTGCGGACGCAGTGGCGCACAGAGGTGAGGAACGCAGACGGCTTGCAGGATAAAGCAACCATAGAACCGGGGGCCGTGCAGGTTCCGGCTCGCGACGAAGACCGCTTTATCGTTGATCACAAAAACAGATCGATTGGGCTATTGTGGCGTTGTCGTGCTGCACAGTTTTAACCTGTGCCCACGCGAATCGAGATCATCAACCGAAACAGGAATTGGTGCAAATGGCAGATGAGTTTGGACAGGCACTCGGCCCCAACGCGTTGACCGCCGCCGAGACAGACCAGATCCGGTCGCTGATCGAAACCTGGACGACCGATCTGATCACCGGCCACGTCGCGGAGTGGGAAAGCTTCTATTCGGAGGACGCCGTGCTGATGCCGGCGCACCACCCCCGCGTCGTCGGTCGCGGCAATATCCGCGATTACGTCACGCGGGAATTCGGCCCGAGTAAGGGGTACCGTTTCTCGGAATGGTCGTGCGCCGGTAAGGACGACCTGGCCGTCGTCAGCAACCAGATAGACCTGGAACTGGGTGGTGACGACGGTCCGTCTTCGGCGATTTTCAATCAGATGATCGTGCTCCGCCGCGCGCCCGGCCAAGACTGGCGAATTCAAGCTGTCATCTTCACGCCTGCAAGCTAACCAAGTCTATAACTAGCTGGCGATCAACTTGCCTCCTTGACCGCCGGAATAGCGTCGAAATCCCTGGCGGAATGGCGCTCCGGCAATTGATCCTCTTCCGGACCCCAGCGGCGATTGACGCGACGGCCGCGTTTCACCGCCGGCCGCGCGGCGATTTCGTCGGTCCAGCGGTTGACGTGCTCGTAACTCGGTCCGTCGATGAATTCGCCGGCGTCATAGATCTTGCCCTTCACCAGGGCACCGTACCATGGCCAGATGGCCATATCGGCGATCGAATAGTCGTCTCCGGCGATGTAGCGATACTCTGCCAACTGCCTGTCGAGCACGTCAAGCTGACGCTTGACCTCCATCGTGTAGCGGTCGATGGCATATTTGATCTTGTCCGGGGCGTAGGCATAAAAATGCCCGAAACCGCCGCCGAGATAGGGCGTGCTGCCCATCTGCCAGAACAGCCAGTTGAGGACTTCCGTGCGGCCGGCGAGATCGGACGGCAGGAAGGCGCCGAATTTTTCCGCGAGGTAGACCAGGATCGAACCGGTTTCGAACACCCGGACAGGCGGCGACTGGCTGCGGTCGAGCAGGGCGGGAATCTTGGAATTCGGATTGATGGCGACAAATCCGCTGCCGAACTGGTCGCCCTCGCCGATATCGATCAGCCAGGCGTCGTACTCAGCGCCCTCATGGCCGAGGGCAAGCAGCTCCTCCAGCATCACCGTGACCTTGACGCCATTCGGTGTGCCGAGCGAATAGAGTTGCAGCGGGTGCTCGCCGACAGGCAGCTCTTTGTCATGGGTGGCGCCGGCAACGGGTCGGTTGATCTTGGCAAAACGCCCGCCGCTTTCGGTCTCCCATGTCCAGACTTTCGGCGGTTCGTAAGTGTCGCTCATGGCGCGGTCTTCCCTCAGTGGTCTTCACAGTCGAAATGCGATGGCACCTGGCCGGTGCATGCAGACTGACCAATTGGGGTATTGCGTCCACCGGGTCAATGGCGGGAACCGTGAACACTGCATCCACAGCCAGATGAACCGCCCTGAGACTCGTTGCTCGTTCGTGCCGGTCTATTGGGTCTCGAGCGACGAAATGTAGGCGACAAGATCGTCGATGTTGTTCGGCGTCAGGATATAGGCGAGTTGCGGCATGCCCGCGTGAAGCGGCGGAAACGCAATGCGCCCATAGATCTGATCCGGCGACCGGTAGACGGCAATCGCCGCAAAACTGGGCGGCTGTAGCTTGAACGCCCCGCCGGGCTCGACTTGGTGGCACCGGGCACACCATTCCCGCGCCAGTGCTTGACCTGACGCTGCGTCGTCTTCCGCGTAGGCCCACGCCGGAGCCAATCCAAACAGGGACAACACCATGAAAAACGTGCGGATCGTGCGCATCGAACTACCTCCACTTCCGATCGGTGACGCGAATAGCGACCACCAACCCAACAATGGTAAGGCGGCGGAGCAGCGTGCTGATGATCTGTGTCAATTCCGATCCAGACGGAGCCGGTGATGACTTTTCAGTGGTTTGCACCTCCCGGACCGCGCCCGCCCGATACCGGAAGAAAATCTCACGCTGAATGCAGATCTCGCCTCGATATCGACGTATCGCACTCCTAAGCTACCGAGAAGATATCGCAGTTGGTGGGACGCAGGCGTGAACCGCATTTTGGGGATAACAGGTCACACGGCAGATGCCTCCCGTGAAACCCGAAGGGATGGTCGGTTCCTGTCGCGCCTGAAGTTCGGTTTTGTACTGGTTATTGCCACCCTGATTTTCTCTCACAAAATCCATGCGCAATCGCTTGATATCGGCGACATCAGTACCGTCGACAAGTCCATCGTACTCGCCATGATCAGCAACTGGGACAACGCAGAAACCGTCCTGCGCGACAGCGGCGTTACCGATCCTGCGCGTATCCGGTTGGTTGCCGACCTCATCCCGGAGATGCTCGCGGATATCCTGTTTCTGGAGGCCGATATCGGGCCGCTGGCGGACGTGCAACTGGTCATTGCCGGTTCCGGAGAGCCCGCCCTTGTGGTTTCGCTTCGCGGGTTGCCGCTTTACCAAATCCTCGGCGAGGTGTTCGCGGGCATACCGCAGGAGCGCCTCGTTGCGCTCGTCCAGCAAAGCGGACTGGCGAGCGCTATCGGTCAGGCGACCGAAGCCGGCGCCGATCTGGAGGGGACGGCCCTCGCCGTCTCGGCAATCGGCGTCGTCCACGACGGCAACAGGTTGCGGCTCGAACCGTAACAGCGACGTTCAATAAAGCCCGTACGGGAAATAGCGCAGATAAAGCTCCCGAATCGTCCCGTTGCGGCTGAGGGCGTGCAGCGCGTGATCGAAGGCGAGCGCCAGGTCCGGACTGTCGCGTCGCACCGCGATCGCCAAGCCCTCACCAAGGAACGCCGGCGCGAAAAAGGGTCCGTCGAAAAACGCGCAGCAATTATTGGCCGCGTCGCTGCCGAGCCAGAAGGAAAGCTGGACGCCGTCACCGAACACCGCTTCCACTTCGCCGGAAACCAGCCCGTCGAACAGGAAACCCGTCGAGTCGTAAACCACCGGTTTCACGTCGGGGAAATAGCTGCGCAACAGCGCTTCATGGGCGGTGCGAGCCAGAACGCCAACGCGTTTGCCGGCCAGTGCCGATGCGTCCTGGCCCTCCCATGGGGACGACGTCCTGCGAATGAACCGGGCCGGCAGTTTTAGAAACGGCCGGGTAAACAGATAATCCTTTCGATTGTCGGCGGAGATCGCCAGGCCGGCGACGATGGCATCGCCCTGACCGGTGACCATGGCCGTGGTCAGTTCGTCCCAGGGCAGCACCTGAAGCTGGCACTTTTCGATAATACCCAGTTCGCTGCAGATAGCCCGGGCAAGATCCACATGGAAACCGGAGACCCGGTTGCCCTGGTCGATGAAGTTGAAGGGCGGAAAATCGGCTGTCGTCAGAAACCGGATGCGGTTGTGGGCCGACAGGTCCGGCAGCGCCACCCGCTCGCGCGGATCCCAGTAATTGGGGATTTCCACCGGATTGCGGATCTGCGCCGCGCCGGCAGCGACTCCCACCATGACGATCAGAGCGGCCGTTGCGATATGGCGGAAAATGCTCGGCTTCATCGACGCCCTTCGGTTGTTTCGGCTGGAGCGGGTAGCGGGAATCGAACCCGCGCGTCAAGCTTGGGAAGCTTACAGGCTACCATTACATCATACCCGCCTGGCCGGCGCCGCCATCCACAATGCCGCATGGGCATTATCTGTCAAGGCGCGCTTGACAGGATCGACTGGCATTGCCATCTGCAAAGCAACCGGTTTCCACCCCAAAAAACGCCGCCATGAACGCTCTCAAGACGCTTGTCGAAAGCCGCACATTTGAATGGTCCATCACGGTCATCATTATCGTGAACGCCATCACACTCGGCCTGGAGACGGTGCCGGCGGCGGTGGCAGCGACGGGCTCGCTGCTGTTCACGATCGACCGCATCATTCTTGGCATCTTCGTCGCCGAACTGGCGAGCAAGCTGCTGGTCTATCGTCAGGATTTCTTCCGCGATCCGTGGCGCATATTCGACCTGTTCATCGTCGGCATTGCCTTGATGCCAACGACCGGCAGTCTTTCCGTGCTGCGGGCGCTGCGGATCCTGCGTGTGTTGCGGCTGGTGAGCATGGTCCCGTCACTGCGCCGCGTCGTTGGCGGGCTGATCGCAGCACTGCCCGGCATGGGCTCTATCGTGCTGCTGCTCGGCCTGGTGTTCTATGTGTTTTCCGTCATGGCCACCAAACTCTACGGCGCCACCTTTCCGGAATGGTTCGGGTCGATCCCCGCGTCAGCATATTCCCTGTTCCAGATCATGACTCTGGAAAGCTGGTCGATGGGCATCGTGCGGCCGGTGATGGAAGCCTACCCCATGGCCTGGGCGTTCTTTGTGCCGTTCATCATCGCAACCTCGTTCACCGTGCTCAACCTGTTCATCGGCATCATCGTCTCGGCCATGCAGGCCGAGCATGAGGCAGAAGCGATGGCCGACCGTGAACTGCTGCAGAACGAACAGGAGATGATCCTCGCCGAAATCAGGGCACTGCGAGCAGACGTTGCAGAACTGAAGAAGGAACAGGCCCGTTAGGCTGTCCTATCTATCCCCACCACCAATCGTAATCCGGTTGCGGTGTGTAGGGCGGTTCCCAGTTCCAAAACCCGTAGCTCTCGAATGGTGTCTGCTGCGTTTGCGGCGCGGCGATCACCGGTGACGGGATGAACGCCGAGAACTCCGCCAGCGCCGCCTCGGCGCCAGGACCGGTAAAGGTGAGCCGGTCGGTGGCTGTGTCATCTTCGATCAAAAGCGTGAACTCGGTCGGCGTAACATCGACCACCTGAACGCCGTCGATGCCGGGCTGGCTTTCAAAGTCGAGATTGGCGCCGCTGTTGCCGGTGAAATGCTCGGCGAGGATCTGAGTCATATCATCATCGTCACTGTCGCGATCGATGGCGCCCAGCACCACGCGGCTGAATTCGCCGTTACCGACATTCTGGGTGGTGCCGATGTCGAGTATGTAGGGGTCGTCCGGCAGCCAGACGGTTTCCACATCTTCCTGCCCGTTGTCGATGTCAAAATCGGGGGTAAGCGTAATCGGTTCGACATCTGCCAGGAGGTTGGGTCCGAGCGTTTCAATTAGCTGATCAAACGCATAATCGACAATCGTCGCGGCGGTGTTTCCGAACCGCAAGCCGACGTCATCGACCAGGTCCGTGAGCGGATTGGGTTCAATTCCGATCGCCGACCGTTCGACCCCGACACCGATGTTGGTGGCAAATGTGAGAATGCGGTTGAAGAAATCCATGCTGCTTGACCTCCCTCGCAGAGTTCGATGCAACCCTGCTGCTTGCAACCCGACGCCGGATTGCACATGGTTCGCGGTGCTCCGGCGACGATACTCAGGGTAATGTCGGGACCGTGACAGGGCGCGCATTGATATCGATCAAAACCAACCATGTGTTGACCTGCCCACAACAGATGGCGGCTCTCGCGTTTGCGAGCAAACCGGTGGACGCTTGTCATACAAAGGGCGCTAAACCGATCTAGCGCTAGAGTCGTAAACGACTGAGGACCGTGCGAGAATGACCGACCCGGCAATCTGAGCCGTGAGACCCTATTGACGATCGGAACTCGGCTTTATGATCAAGGAACCTGACAGATGTCGATATCAAGATCGCTCGTTACGGCCGTATGTGCTGCAGTGATCGCAACGGCGGCAATCCAGACCGCCTCCGCGGCACCGAAGGATAGCGTTTGCGGTAAACCCGGTACGTGGATCGATGCGGACGACGGCGCGGCCATTACCCAGCCCGATCTGTTTTCAGACCTGACCGCCAACACCTTCGTTCTGCTTGGCGAAACCCACGACAACGCCGAGCATCATCGCTGGCAGTTGCACACGCTTGCCGCCCTGCACGGCCGTTTCGACGATCTCATGATCGGTTTCGAGATGTTTCCGCGCCGCGCGCAGCCGGCTCTCGATCAATGGGTCCGGGGAGAATTGAGCCGCAAGGCGTTCCTAGACGCCGTCAATTGGCGAACGACCTGGGGCTTTGATCCCGACCTATACATGCCGCTGTTCAATTTCGCCCGCATGCACCGCATCCCGATGATCGCGCTCAACGTGGACCGCCAGCTCGTGTCGCGGGTCGGTTCCGAGGGCTGGGATGCCGTGCCGGTCAGTGAGCGGGAAGGCATCGGCAAGCCGGCCGCGGCGTCGGCGGCCTATCAGCGGACGCTGGCAGAGATCTATCTGGCCAAACAGGCTTTCCTTGCACGCGACGCCACGCATGGCGATGCCTCCGAAACGAAGCAATCCGAGACAATCGAGGATGTCGTTTCAAAGCCGGAATTTAAACGGTTCGTTGAAGCCCAGCAAACCTGGGATCGCGCAATGGCTGAGGGCCTGGCCGAGGCGAAACAGGCACATCCCGAAGCTCTGGTTGTCGGCGTGATGGGCAGCGGTCACCTGTCGTATTTCCACGGTGTGCCCCACCAGCTTGACGACTTGGGCTTTGCCAGCTCCGCCGTTCTGCTTCCGGTTGACGTCGACTTCGCCTGCGATCATGTCGGCACCGACTATGCCGACGCCCTTTTCACGGTCGTGTCGCCCGCAGAGACGGACGCCACGCCCAAACGCATGCGCCTCGGCGTCGTGTTGCGTGACGCCAGCCAGGCGGCGCTGATTGATCAGGTCGTACCCGGTAGCGTAGCGCAAGCCACGGATCTGCGCGAGGGCGACCGCATCGTCCGCGCGGCGGGCGTGGACATCGACGATGCAGCGGCGCTTGTCGAGGTGATCGGGCGGCAAGCGCCGGGGACATGGCTGCCCATCACGGTCGAACGCGACGGTTCCACCCTCGACCTGGTGGCAAAATTCCCCGCCGTGTCGGATCAGGACTCCTGATGCGCAATACCCGTCGCATTGCCACCCTTACCGTCATGGTTTTGGTTTCAGCCGTTGCGGTGTCGATGGCGGCGCGCGCGGCCGAGCCTGTCCGGCATGAAATCGAGCTTCGTGTGAACCCGGATGAGCGGACAATCAGCGTCAAGGACACCATCACGGTATCCGAGCATCGCGACCTCACAATCGATATCGCCGCGTGGATGCGTATTGAGAGCGTCCACATCGACGGAACACCCTTACGGACGGACGTGTCCGGAACATCCCTTTCGATCACCCTACCAAGCCTCGACGAACATCGGATCGCCGTGGCCGCGCGCGGCACTGTTCCCGCGCTGGACGACTTCGCGGGACACCGGTCAGGAGCGGCCGCTGTCGCCCGCCCTGACGGCGTCTATCTGCCGGGATGGGTCAAATGGCACCCTTACGTGGCCGGAAGCGACGCCAGCTTTCGTCTGTCCGTTGTGACACCGGCGGCCTACCGCACCGCGGCAACCGGCGCGCTCGACACGGAACATCTGGGCGACCGGGAAAACCTCGCCGTCTTCCGGTCGCAGGCATCGCCTGAGATGCCTTCCGTCTTCGTCGGTCCCTACACGGTGTCGGAACGGCAGTCCGGAGAGATCCGCCTGCGCACATATTTCGAACGTCCGGCAGCCGATTTGGCGGAAAGCTACCTCGACGCCGCCGAAAGCTATATCAGGCTGTTCGAGCATCAGATCGGCCCCTATCCCTTTGCCGACTTTCACATCGTGTCAGCGCCGATCCCGGTCGGGCTGGGCTTTCCCAACCTGACCTATGTGGACCGTCGCATCTTGCCACTTCCTTTCATGCGCGGCCGTTCGCTAGCCCACGAAGTGCTGCATAACTGGTGGGGCAACGGCGTTCACGTCGATTATGCGACAGGGAACTGGTCTGAAGGCTTGACCACCTACATGGCGGATCATGCTGTAGCGGAACAAGAGAGCGCAGACGCCGCGCGGGAGATGCGCCTCGGCTGGCTGAGGGATTTCGCCGCGTTGCCGGCAAGCGGGGATATTCCGGTCAACCGCTTCGTGTCCAAACGTCACGATGCCGAGCAGGTGGTCGGCTACGGCAAGGTCGCTTTCATTTTCGCGATGCTGGAGCATGAGGTCGGACCTCGGCAATTCTCAGCCGCGATCCAGCGGTTTTGGCAAACGCACAAATTCGGGATCGCCGGCTGGTCGGACATCAGGGCCGCATTCGAGGCTGAAACCGACAGCGATCTGGGCTGGTTCTTCCAACAATGGACGGAACGGGCCGGTGCGCCCCGACTGTCGTTGGAAGACACGCGGGTTTTGCGCGACGGCGATGACTATGTCCTCGATATCGGCCTCACGCAGAGCTCTCCTGCCTATCGGCTGAAGGTCCCGGTGCTGGTCACGACCAATGCCGGACAGCTCCGGCTTGACGTTTGGACGGACAGCGAGCGGGAGCGTGTGCAAGTGCCGCTCGACGCCGAACCGATCGGTGTCGACATCGACCCCGATCACCGAATCTTCCGGCGGCTGCTGCCGGGAGAAGCGCCACCGATCCTGCGTGACATCACGTTGCAGACGAACGCCAAACAGCTGGCACTCTACGAGGACCCAACGCTTCGTGAGCTGGCCGACGAGCTGGCGGTCCGTCTGTTGGTGGCGTCATCCGACTCCGAAACGGGAGCCGATCCGAGCCAAACGCCCGATGGACCCCTGTTGGTCGTCGGATCGACCGAGCAAATCAGCCGGCTGATCGCGTCCTCAGACCTGCCGGAACGCCCGGCGGCACTATCCGGCAGCGCAAGCGGAAGCGCCTGGATGGCGCGAGGGCCCGGCGATCACGCGATTCTGTTCGTCGAGACCGATGATCCGGAGGTTTTGCGCGGCATGATACGGAGGCTCCCGCACTACCGCTCCAAGAGCTACGTAATTTTCGAGGGCCCGAAGGTCGCGGCACACGGTGTCTGGAAAGCTTCAGCCGGACCGCTCACCAAGCGATTTTAAGCCTGTCAGAGTTCGGGATTGGAGCGAAAGTGCTTGGACAGTTTCAGGCCCTGCGCCTGGTAGTTGGAGCCGAGATCGGCGCCGTACAGGGCCAGCGGCCGCTCCAGCATGTGTTCATAGACAAGCCGACCGACGATCTGGCCATGTTCGAGGATGAAAGGGACCTCGTGGCTGCGTACCTCGAGCACGGCGCGGCTGCCGGAGCCGCCGGCGGCGCTGTGGCCGAATCCGGGATCGAAGAATCCCGCATAGTGGACGCGAAACTCGCCGACCAGCGGATCGAAGGGCCGCATCTCGGCCGCAAAGAGCGGCGGCACGTGCACGGCCTCGCGCGACACGAGAATGTAAAACTCGTCCGGATCGAGGATCAGTTCGGCCCTGCCGCGATTGTAGATCGGTTCCCAGAACTCCAGAACGTCATGGGCGTCCTTCTTGTCGACGTCGACCACCGCCGTGTGATGCTTGCCGCGGTAGCCGGCGAGGCCGTCCGGACCACCTTGCAGGTCGACTGACAGGGCGATGCCACCGCCGGTGATGTTCGGCTGCTCGGCGGCCACCAGCACCTCACGCTCGTGCAGCGCCGCGAGTTCGGCCTCGTCGAGCCGCGCATGGCCCTTGCGAAAGCGAATCTGCGACAGCCGTGAGCCGGCCCGTGCGACGATCGGGAAAGTGCGTGGGCTGACTTCCAGATAGAGCGGCCCGCGGTAGCCGGCGGCGATCTTATCGAACTCCTGTGCGTGGTCGGTAATCACCCGGGTGAAGATGTCGAGCCGGCCGGTGGAACTCTTCGGATTGGCCGATGCCGAGATGCTCTCCGGCAGGGCCAGGCTCTCCATCAGCGGCACGATATAGACGCAGCCGGTTTCCAACACTGCACCTTCGGACAGATCGATGACGTGCAGTTTCAATCGCGCCAGTTTGTCAGCCACGGTGTGGGCCGGTCCCGGCAGGAAGCTGGCGCGCACGCGAAAGGCCTTCTCCCCGAGCCGCAGGTCGATGCTCGCCGGCTGTATCTGATCGCCGACCGGGGGGCGCGGCGCCTGCAGGTGTTCCGCTCCAAAGAGAGCGCCGATCTCACGATCCGCCAGAATGCCCGCCTCACGCATGCCGTCTTCGTACTCCGATTAAAGATCAGGCTACAAATACAACGCATCACGATTGACGCAAGGATATCGCGGCTGTAAACAACCCCTTATCCCGTGGTGATTTGGCCGACCGGCTTGCAGCCACGTAAAACAAGTCGCTAAAAGGTCGGGTGGCAAACCGGCTAGCGACATTCGCGGGCCGGTTTTTTTGTTGGGTAGACGACAATGAGTGACACAATCGACAGGACCGACAGGCAGGCACAATGGCGCTCGGCAACGCAGATGGTGCATGCCGGTACGACGCGTTCGCAATTCGGCGAGACATCCGAGGCGATGTATCTGACCCAGGGCTTCGTCTATGACAGCGCCGAAGACGCGGAAGCCCGCTTCAAGGGCGAGGAAGAGGGTTTCATCTACTCGCGCTACGCCAACCCGACGGTCGATATGTTCGAAAAGCGCATGTGCGCGCTGGAGGGCGCCGAAGACGCGCGGGCGACCGCGTCTGGCATGGCTGCCGTTTCCGCCGCCCTGCTGTGCCAGCTGCGGGCGGGTGACCATGTGGTGTCGGCACGCGCGCTGTTCGGCTCCTGCCGCTGGGTGGTCGAGACGCTGCTGCCGCAGCTCGGGATCGAGACAACGTTGATCGACGGCACCGACCTCGACAACTGGCAGGCGGCGGTGCGGCCCAACACCAAGGTCTTTTTTCTGGAAAGCCCGACCAATCCGACCCTCGAGGTGATCGATATCCAAGGGGTCTGCGCGATTGCGCGAAACGCCGGCGCCCGTGTGGTGGTCGACAATGTCTTCGCCACACCGCTCTACCAGAAACCGCTGGAGCTTGGCGCCGACGTGGTGGTGTACTCGGCAACCAAGCATATCGACGGCCAGGGCCGCTGCCTCGGCGGCATCGTCCTGTCGAACAAGGAATGGATCGACGAGAACCTGCACGACTTCTACCGCCATACCGGTCCGTCGATGTCGCCGTTCAACGCGTGGACTCTGCTGAAGGGCCTGGAAACCCTGCCGTTGCGGGTGCGGCAACAAACCCAGAATGCGGCCGCAATCGCCGACTATCTGGACCGTCAGCCGGCGGTCAGCCGGGTGATTTATCCGGGCCGGCCCGATCACCCGCAAGCCGACATCGTCGCCAAGCAAATGAAGAGCGGCTCGACCCTCATCGCCTTTGAGATCGCCGGTGGCAAACCGGCGGCCTTCGCCTTTGAGAATGCGCTGCGCATCATCCGCATCTCCAACAATCTGGGCGATGCCAAAAGTCTGATCACCCATCCTGCGACGACCACCCACAAAAACCTGTCGGAGGAGGCTCGCGCCGAACTGGGCATCTCCGACGGCACGGTACGGCTTTCCGTCGGGCTGGAAGACGTCGAAGACCTGATCGAGGATCTGGACGCGGCACTGGCGGCGGTGTGAGCCATCGGTTCCGCGTACGCGGTCTTGCGCGGGCAGGCACAGGTCGTCGAACGACTTGATCATGATCCGATTAACGTGCATATACACGTTATGAAACAAGAGACCAAACGGGCCGCGCGGCGCATCGCCCTCGAGGCGTCCGGTCGCTGTGTCTGCCTGCAGGTGCGCAAACTGTCGCGCATGATCACACGCGACTATGATAACGCTCTGCGCGAAACCGGACTGAAGGTCACGCAGTTCACTATGCTGGCGGCGGTTGTCGGCTCCCGCGAGGGCCTGAGCATCAGTGAACTGGCGCAGCGGCTGAACATGGACAGGACGACTTTCAGCAGAAATCTGGCGCCGCTAGTCCGGCGCGGCCTGGTCGAGCACGTCGATGATCTGAAGGGGCGCCGCCGCGGAGTTCAGGCGACCGACGAGGGCGTGGAGCTGTTCATTACCGCCGCGGCGTGCTGGTCGCGCGCGCAGGATCTCTTGCGCGACAGGCTCCGCGAGATCGATCATCTGGCCTTTCTGCCTGAGCTGGCGGCCGTGACAGACCATCTGGCCCGTGCAAAGGCCGATTAAGAGGCGCCCATGACCACCGCACCGATGAAGCCAACCAACAGGCCGACGGAACGCGGCAACGGCGGCCGGACGCTCGATCCTGGCCTGGCGACCATCCTTCTGCTCGCCGCACTGGCCGCCGTGGGACAGTTCGCCTCGAATGTCTACATCCCGTCGCTGCCGTTCATTGCGGCCGATCTCGGCGTCGACGCGTCCCTTGCGCAGGGCACATTTGCGATTTTTCTGGCGGCCTTTGCCGTGTCGCAGCTGATTTGCGGCCCCCTCGCCGACCGCTTCGGCCGGCGGCCGATCCTGTTTGGCGCGTTCGCTGTCTTTTTTGCAGGCACATTGGCCTGCGCACTCGCGCCCAATCTGACAGCGTTGATGATCGCGCGTGCCGTCCAGGCGAGCGGTGCGGCCGGCGCCCTGATCGTGTCGCGGGCGGCGACCCGCGACAGTTTTGAAGGCGTCGAACTGCAGAAAACCATGGCGGCGATCACCATCGCCTTTGCGGTTGTTCCCGGGCTGACGCCGCTGATCGGCGGCATCGTCCAGGAGTTTCTTGGTTGGCGATGGGCCTTCTGGATGACGTTGCTTCTCGGCTCGGTGCTGGCTCTCATCGCCTTCCGCAGCCTGCCCGAAACCGGTGAACGCCACACGGCGCCGATTTCGGCTGGCACGCTTTTGGCGGGTTACCGGGCCGTGCTGACGGATCGCGTGGCCATGACCTACGCGCTGGGGGCAGGTCTGGTGTTCGCCGCCATGTCGGCGTTTTTCGCGGCATCCGCGACGTTGTATATCGGTCGGCTCGGCGTCGGCGCGGCGGAATATGGTCTCTATCCGCCGATCGCGGTGACCGGTTTCATCATCGGCGGCGTCGTGACGCGTCGCATGGCCGGAAATGTGGAACCGGCGCGTATCGCTGCCGTCGGATTCGCACTCATGGCGACGGCGCTCCTTGCCATGCTTGCCCTGCCCGCCAGCGGTATCGTGCACAAGCATCTATTCAACGCCACCATGGTTCTCAATGTAACCGGGCTTGGCGTGTTTCTGCCGATCGCCATCAGCCAGGTCCTGAGCCGCTTCCCGGACCGCGCCGGAACAGCGTCGGCACTTCAGGGATTCATCCAGATGTCGAGCGGTGCGCTTGGCGCCGTCACCGTCAGCGCGCTGCAGCCGGCACTGCCGTTGCTTGCCATGCCGATGGTCATGCTGGCAGCCGTTCTGCTCGCCGTTCTGGTGATGGTCGTCGGGCTGCGACCCTTCCTTCGGCCGGCAATGTCGGACGTTCGTTAGTTTAGAGCAACGGGCGCGAATATGGCATCATTTGATGGCGGAAAATCGGTTCACTCGGCAAGGCGCGTCGCGCAGCGCGATATGGGGTATCGGGCAAGCGGCGCAACACAGCCGATGGGCCGATTTACCGCCACCCTGGCGAGGCCTATCGAGTTGAAATGCTGCGGTGAATGGGCCGGGCGATTTTGCCCCCTGGCGTCGTTGGCTTGCACTTGTGGTGGGGAGGCACCACGGCGCGCAACCCGCCTCGCCAGAGACCAAAATCGCTTGGTCAATGGAGTGCGCCCGTTGCTCTAAGTCGCGTCCAGTGACCGCAGGGTGGCGGTTGCGCTATCCAGGAAGCGGCCAATGACGGCGCGTTCCTGCGGATCCAGCGACCGCATGAGCACGGCATCCCGTTCAATGGCGCTGGCTATGATGCGATCGTAAACGTCCCACCCCTGCCGCGTCAGGGACCATTCCCATTTCTTGCGGTCGGCGCGGCCGGGCCGGCGCGTCGTGTACTCCTTCGCCTCCATGGAACGCAGACTGCGGCTGACATGCATGCGGTCCATGCCGGTGCCGTTGGCAGTGTCCTGCCCCGACGCGCCCGGGTGCGCGGCGAGCCACATCATGCAGCGCCACTCCGGAAGCGACAGATCGTTCTCGACACCGAAGGTGGCGTTGAACGGCTTTACCACGAGGTTCATCAATACGATGAGCTTGAAGGTCAGCGTGCTGACCGCTGCTGAGTCTGTACGGGTGTCGTCGGTCATCAATCCTGTCTTCCGCCTGGTCAAATTGCTCTATACACCGGTCACCCGAACCAGAAACAGCGTCAATTGCGGCCACAGCACCACGGCCAGCAACAGCAGGATCAACGCGCCGAGGAAAACCAGGCTTTCCCGAACGACGGTCGCGATCGGGGCGTCGGCCTGTGAACCGGTCACGAACAACAAAACACCGACCGGCGGCGTCACCAGTCCGATGGCCGAGGCGAGGACAACCACCACGCCGAGCTGGGTGATGTCGACACCGGCAAGGATCGCCGCCGGTGCGAGGATCGGCGCCACGACAATCAGCAGGGTAATGGGCTCAAGCACGGTGCCCAGAACCAGCAGAACCAGGGCGATGACAGCCAGAACGACGGTGGGGCCAGCTGCCGTGTCGCCGATCAGTTCCGCCAGTTCGCCGGCGATGCCAGAACGCGCCGAGATCCAGACGAAGGCGCCGGACATGGCGATGATGATGAGGATTTTGGCGCTGTCCTCGGCGGCCCGGGTCATGGCGGTCCAGAATTCCGACACCGTCGTATCACGATAGACGACTAGCGAAATCACCGCCGCGTAAAGCGCCGCCAGGGCACCGATCTCCGACACCGTCGCCACGCCACTGATCATACCGGCCACCACCAGCACCGGCATCAGCAGCGCCAGGGCGCTGCGCCGAAACGCCAACCAGACCCGGCCCCATCCTTCCCAGGCATAGGCGGGGTAGCCGCGGCGCAATGCAATCACCACGGACGCGACCAGCAGGAAACCGCCCATCAGCAGCCCGGGAAGCACACCGGCAACAAAAAGCTTGGAGGCATCGGCCGGGGTAAACAACGCGAAAACCACCATCGGGATCGAGGGTGGGATAACGAGACCGATGGTTGCCGACGTGGCGGTAACGGCGGCGGCATAGGCGCCGCTGTAGCCGTCGCGTTTCATGGCCGGAACCATCATCGATCCAACGGCTGCGGCATCGGCGACCGCCGACCCGGAAACACCGGCAAACACCATGCTGGCGACAATGTTGGCATGGGCGAGCCCGCCGCGCAGATGGGCGACGAGCGCCCGCGCCAGTTCCAGCAGCCGGGCGCTCATGCCGCCGGCGTTCATGATCGTGCCGGCGGCAAAAAAATAGGCAATGGCGGTGAAGGCCTGGCTGTCGAGCCCGCGCATGAAACTCTGGGCGATGACCATCGGTTTCATGATCGGGCTGAAGGCCAGAGCAAAGGCGCAGGTGGCGAGCGCCATGGCCAGAAACACAGGAACCCGCACCATCATCAGGACCAGCATCACCGCGACCGTGAACCCGACCTCAACCACCGTCCCGCGACTCCCCGTCAGGCGCGAACACCAGGTTGAGAAAGGCAGCGACCGCCAAAAGCACGGTTCCGACCAGGATCGGCAGGAATTTGACCGATGCGGCAACGCCGAGCGACGGCAGTTCGATAAAGGAAAACGCTTCATACGCTTGCAGGGCAAATGTGAGCAGGACTCCGCAAAAAATCAGCGCGACCAGATTGATCGCCGATTGCAGCGTACGGCGGCCCAGCTTCAACCCGGGCCACAAATCGACCGCGATGTGCTGCGCCTTCAGCCATGCCAGCGGCGCGCCGAGCCAGGCGATCGAAAACAGCGCCAGTGTCGATACATCGCGGCCCCAGACCAGACCGCCTGCAAAGAAGTAACGCAGCAGGACCTGCACCACCTCGAGCAATATGAGCGCGGTTAATAGGGTGGCCAAGACCAGTTGCAACGCCCGCACCATGAAGCCGCGTAACGGTGCGAGCGCCGTAGCGATAGGAGTCAACGGATCACAGGCCGCTGATGGTCTCGTAGAGTCCCTCGGGCCAGGCTTTGCCGTCCATACCCGAAACCATCGGTGCAACGGAGGTCCGGAAGGCGTCGATATCGGGTTCGGTGACCGTCACGCCCTTTTCCTCAAGCGCGGCGAAGGCGTCCTGCATCTGTTTGACATGGACGTCGCGTCCGGCGGTGCCGGCATGGGCTGCGGCCTGCTTCAACCAGGCCCTCTGTTGTTCGCTCATCGCCGTCCATTTGTCGGGCGACATCCAGACTCCGATACCGGAATGGATGTAGTCGATGGGCGCGAAATACTTGTTGACGTCGGCATAGCCGGCGCCGATGAAATCGATGACCCCATTGTCCTGTCCATCGACCACGCCGGTCTTCAGCGATATCAGCAATTCGGACGCCTCGATGGGTGTCGAGGCGGCACCCCAGTTCTTGAACGTGTTGATGATGAACGGGTGCTGCGGCGTGCGGATCTTCAGTCCCTTGAGGTCGTCCGGCGTCTTCACCGGCGTATCCGTCGTGGTAACGACCCGCGGCGGACGGTCGCCGACATAGCCGAGATAGACGATGCCGGTCTGTTCCTCCATGTCGCGCATCATGTCGCCAAAGACATCGCTTTCGACATAGGCATGGAAATGCGCCTGATCGCGAAACAGATACGGCGCAAACAGCACCAGGAACGGCCGGGCCTCCTTCATGGCGATGACCCCACCGATATCGATCAGATGCAGGTCGATGGCGCTGGTGCGGGTCTGCGCCCACAGCTCCGCCAGACCGCCCAGGGCACCGCCGGGCACGATGTCGACGGCCATGGTGCCACCGGACAATTCATTGAGCTTGTCGGCGAAGCGCACCGCGGCGTCCTGGTAAGTCGTTTGCGGCGGCGCCACATGCGCCAGGGTGAGGGTGACGTCCGCCGCCTTTGCTGCGGTCCAGGCCACGGCCGTCACCGCCAAAAAGACGGCGGCCCGGGCCGTTTGAGTGAATGTGTTCATGGTGATCCTCCCGCGTGTTCCTCCGAATGGCCTCCACTGGAAGCCTATTGACAGACGCCAGTTAATAACAAATGTTACAAAAAGTCGAGCGTTTCGTTTTTCGAAACTACCGATGGGAGGAAATCCACAATGGTTCATGCGATCAGGCGGTTCAGAAAATGACCGCGACGGAACACGCTACCAGCGACCGGGCGCTGTCCGTGGCGCAAAAACAGGCCGGAAAGTTTCTGGCGCGATGCCAGAGCGAAGCCGTACAGGTGACGATATTCGGCGACGCGGAGGTCAGCGCGCTGACGGCATGGCGCGCACGCACGCCCGATCTGAAGCCCACATTGACGCATCTGCTGATGGCGGCGCTGGTCCGGGCGCTGCTGCGCCATCCGGATCTGAACGCGCATTATGAGGACGGCCGCCTGAAGCGCTTCGATGACGTCCATCTGGGTGTCGCCGTTGCGACCCCCAAAGGCGATCTGCTGACACCGGTGGTGCGGAACCTGCGCGGTAAGTCGTTGACTGAAATTGCCGCGCTCACCAGCGCAAAAACCGAGAAGGCACGCAGCGGCGCCCTGACCCTGCAGGATGTGAAGGGCGCCGGCTTCACGCTGTCCAATGTCGGACAAAGCCGGACTGCGCGTTACGCCACGCCGGTGGTGCCGCTGCCGCAGGTGGCAATTCTGGCGACCGTGGCGGTGCGCGAGGAACCGGTCATACGCGACGGCACTGCCGTCGCGACCCAGGTGCTGCCGATGAGCCTTACCTTCGATCATCGGGTGCTTAACGGTGTCGCGGCATCCGCCTTTCTTGAAACCTTCGCGGAGATCCTCAGGTGCCCGGAAGCGCTGACGGGCGCCGCAGACAGCCCCCTGGAGGAACCTCGATGATAGAAGTCAAACTGCCGGAAATCGGCGAAGGAGTTACGGAGGCGACGATCGTGCAGTGGAATGCGCGCACCGGAGACCGGATCACCGCCGGCGACGTCCTGGTGGAGATCATGACGGACAAGGTGAATATCGAGGTGGAAGCCGAGATAACGGGACGGCTGGAAGCCATCTTCGCCGACGTGGACGAGGAAGTCCGGGTCGGCACAGTTATCGCGCGTATCGTGCCCGAGACCCAGGAAGCCGGACAATGACCCGCAGCAACAGCACGCTTCTGGAACTCTACGAGCTGATGACACTGACCCGCGCGCTCGACCGGGTGCTGGGGCAACATGACGGCCATTGGCACGGGCTGGAGGGCGAGGAAGCGACCATCGCCGGCGTCTATCATGGCCTACGCCCGACCGATGTCGTCGCACCGCACTATCGCGGCGCCGTTTCCGCGGCACTGGCCAAGGGCGCCGATCTGAAGACGATCATGGCCGGCTGCCTCGGCCGGCAGACTGCCTACCACAGGGGCCGGCACCGCAGCGACATCTGCGGACCGCCGGAACTGGGGCTGATCGGTCTATATGCCGGATCGCTGGGGCCACCGCTCGGCTATGCGGCCGGCGGCGCGCTGGCCGCCAAGCTCGACGGCCGCGACGACGTGGCGGTCGGCGTTTTCGGTGACGGATCATCGAGCCGCGGCGACTGCCACGAGGCGATGAACATGGCGGCGGTCCTGAAACTGCCGATGGTCTTCGTCTGCCAGAACAACCAGATCGCCATCTCCACCGAGGTCCGGGAAGCGGTGGGGGGCCGGATCGCCGATCGTGGCCCGGCGACCGGCATGCCGGGCGTGCAGGTAGACGGAAACGACGTCATCGCCGTCAAGGATGCGATGGACCAAGCCCTGGCGCGCGCCCGCGGTGGCGAAGGCCCGAGCCTGATCGAGTGCCTGACCTATCGCGTGGCCGGGCATTTTTATTCCGACGCTGAAGATTATCGCGACCAGGACGAAATTGCCCGCTGGCGGCACAAGGATCCGATGGCCCGCTTCCGGAAACTGCTGGTCGACCAGGGTGTCGAAGCCGAGCCTGTGCTCGACGCCGCCGACGCCCGCATCCTGGAAGACGTGCAGACCGCCTTCGACACCGCGCTGGGCGAGCCGGTCCCCACCGAAGCGGACCTGGCACCCGAGACAGTGTATGCGGAGGCCGCATCATGACCCGGATGACCTTTCAACAGGCCGCCGTGGAGGCCATTCGCCAGGAAATGCTGCGCGACCCTGACGTGTTCGTGATGGGCGAGGATATCGGCCGCTTCGGCGGGCCGCTGCGCTCCAATGCCGGGCTTTGGGAAACCTTTGCCGAAGAGGGCCGGGTCATCGATACACCGATTTCGGAGAGCACCTTCGTCGGTGTCGGCGTCGGCGCGGCGATGCAGGGCAAGCGTCCGGTCGTCGATCTGATGTTTCTGGAGTTCCTGGCGCTGGTCATGCAGCAGTTTCTCGATGCCGGCGCCATGCACTACTATTCCGGCGGCAGCCAGCGGGTGCCGCTGGTGGTGCGGGCCAAATTCGGCGTCGGGCCATTCCACGGCCACGCCTATGACCACCATTCCTGGCTGATGAACATGCCAGGCGTGAAAATCGTCGCACCGTCCAATCCGGTCGACGCCTACGGGCTGATGCTGTCGGCCATCCGCGACGACAACCCGGTGCTGTTTCTCGAACACATGGCGCTCTACCATGCCGGCAAGGCCGAGGTCGACACACAGCGCAGCGACGGAATTCCCCTCGGACAGGCATCGATCGCCCGTTCCGGCGATGACGTGACGCTGGTCGCCTCCGGGCTGATGGTCAAACGGGCGCTACGCGCCGCCGACAAACTGCAGGAGACCGGGGTATCGGTCGAGGTGGTCGACCTGCGGACCATATCGCCGCTTGATGAAGCCACCATCCTCGACTCGGTGCGGAAGACCGGGCGGCTTGTCGCCCTGTCGGAAGCCGTCGGGCGCGGCAGTTCCGTCAACGACGTCATCGCGCTGGTCGCCGACAAGGCGTTTGCCGCGCTGCGGGCGCCGGTCCGGCGCATTGCGCCGCCGGAGATCCCGACGCCGTTCGCGCGCGAGCTTGAACGCGCCTATCTGCCGGACGAGCAGCGGATCGCCGAGACGGTGCAGGACCTCGTCGCCGACGGCGCTTAGAGCTCGCCCAACAAAAGATGCTTGACACTCTCCCATATTCGAGAATATTTCTCGTATATGGACACAACGGCATCGATAGACGATCGTATCGCACAGCGCCTTCGGGACCTGCGCAATGACCGCGGCTGGTCGCTCGATCAGTTAGCCGAACGCAGCGGCGTCAGCCGGGCGTCGCTGTCGCGGCTGGAAAAAGCCGAGGTGAGCCCGACGGCGCAGGTGCTCGGCAAACTGTGCGCCGCCTACGGCATGACGCTGTCGCGACTGATGCTGCTGGTGGAAGATGCGTTTGTGCCACAGGTGCGGCGTGACGAACAATTGCTCTGGACCGATCCGGAAACCGGGTTTCGCCGCCGCTCGGTGTCGCCGCCGGCACGGGCGCTGGCCGGCGAAGCGCTCGAATGCGCGCTGCCGCCGGGCACGTGTATCGCCTACGACCAACCGCCGCGGCCGGGGCTCGAGCATCACCTTCTGCTGCTCGACGGACGGCTCGGTGTCGAGGTCGACGGCCAGCGGCACGAGCTGCTGCCCGGCGACTGCCTGCGCTACCAGCTTTCAGGAGCAAGCCGTTTCGAAACCGGCGCCGAGCGACCGGCGCACTACGTCCTGTTTATCGTGTGAGGGTTTATGCAGACGTCATCCGGCACAATCGTCTCTTCGATAGGGTCAGACGAATTCGAATCCCATCTCGAAGACCTGTCCATCCTTTTGCACGCCTGCGTCCACGCCGGTGCCAGCATCAACTTCGTGCTGCCCTTCCCGCTCGCAAGGAGCACCGAATACTGGCGTGAAAAAGTGTTGCCATCACTTCGGGCGGGAACACGGACCCTGCTGGTGGCGCATCGGAAGGAGCGCGTCGTCGGAACCGTGCAGCTGGATTGCGACACGCCGCCCAATCAGCCGCATCGTGCGGAGATCACCAAGCTGATGGTGCATCCGGATTTTCGCCGGCGCGGCATTGCAAGGGCGCTCATGGCTGACGTCGAAACGGTCGCCCGCCGGCGCGGACGCAGCCTCATCACCCTCGACACGCGCACCGGTGACGCCGCCGAACCGCTTTACACGTCGCTCGGATATCACACCGCGGGGATTATTCCGGACTACTACCGCGACCCCTTCGTCGACCGGCTGGATTCGACCACGATCATGCACAAGAGCCTGTGAGATGCCGCTGCCGGCCCTGGTGCTGATCAGCTTCGCCGCCGGCGCCCTGCTGGCGGCACAGGGTCCGATCTTCGCACGGTCGGCACACTATACGGGCGGACCGGTTCAGGCGGCCATTTTCGCGTTCGCCGTGGCACTGGCTGCGCTGACCATGATGGGCCTGTTGTCGGGAACCGGCCTGCCGCGCGCTGCCGGTCTTGCGCGCATGCCCCTTTGGCTTTGGCTTGGTGGACTGATCGGCATGCTGGTGGTGCTGCTGACCGTCCACGCCGTGCCACGCATTGGGGCGGCGGTGTTCGTTTCGGCCGTGGTCTGCGGTCAGTTGATCGCCGCACTCGTCTACGATCATGTCGGCGCATTCGGGATGGAACCCCGTAAGATCCGGGCAAGCGATCTCGTCGGCATGGCCGGCATGATGACCGGGCTGTTGCTCATCGCATACGACCGGAACGGCTGAAGACGGCATCTATCCTTTTGTTTTTGCATCTATCTGACGCTCGCGGCGGGTTGCGAACACTTGGCGCCGCTGCGGGTTGATTGTGGCCGCACATTTGTCTTTAAAAAACCCACTTGACAGATAAAAACCACTATTTATTATAAAATGTGTTTTTTGAGGAGCCGAGTGAGCCATGGGATATGTTCGTTACTCAACGGGAAACGGTGCCGCGATCGGCTTTGCGGACGGTGATCGTGTGACGCCGACAGACGGGCGTTCACTGGTCGACGCGCTGCTGTCGAAAGCCGGTCCGGTCGGCGAAGCGATCGCCCTCGATGCGGTCAGCCTGCTGCCGGCGCTCGACACCGGCGGCAAAATCCTTTGCGTGGCGTTGAACTACGTCGATCACGCGGCGGAAGCGGAACAGCCGGTTCCCGAGTCGCCGATCATTTTTTTCAAGTCCGACGAGGCGATGATCGCCGCCGGCGAGAAAATCGCGGCGCCGTCGATCATCGAGCAGCTGGACTATGAAGGCGAACTGGCTTTGATCATTGGCAAGGGCGGCTTCAACATCGCCAAGGAAGATGCCTGGGATCACATCGCCGGCGTGACGGCGTTCAACGATGTGTCGGCACGCGACCTGTTCAAAGTGAAGGCCGGCGACAAGGTGCATCTCGACTGGTTCTCCGGCAAATGCCTGGAAAGTTCGACCCCGATTGGCCCGGTGGTCGTGCCGCTTGCCGACATGATCACGGCGCTGAAGTCGAAAACAGTCCGCTTGCGCACGCTGGTCAACGGCGAGGTCCGTCAGGATGCATCGATGGCCGACATGATATTCGACATTCCGACGCTGATCGCCTTTGCCTCCAGCCGGATTCGCCTGTCACCCGGCGACGTCATCGCCACTGGCACGCCACCGGGCGTCGGCGCCGGAACCGGCCGGTTCATATCCTCAGGCGATACCGTCCGTGTCGAGATCACCGGATTGCCGCCGCTGGAGAATGTGGTCGCATGAACCCGGCCGAACCTGCCGAACACTGATTGCATTGAAGGGAGGAACCCATGAAACGCATCCTGGCTGCAGCGCATATCGCGCTCCTGTCCACCACGGCGGCGGTCGCCGCCGAGGAAATCGATGTCACCATCGTCGCCGGACATCCACCGATCTTCATTTGGGTGAAGAACCTGACGGAGACGTTCATTCCGGCCGTCGACGCCGAGCTTGCCAAGACCGGCAACTACACCATCAACTGGAACGAAGCCTATGGCGGCGCACTGGCCAAGGTCGGCGGCGAAAGCGACGCGGTGGGCTCCGGGCTGGCGCAGATCGCCTACAATCCGACATTGTTCAACCCGTCGCTCTATCCGCTGCAGAACATCGCCTATGTGGCGCCGTTCAACTCCAACGATCCGAAACTGACCACCGATATCGTCGAAGGGCTGCAGGAAGACATCCCGGAAATGAAGGCGGCCTGGCAGAAACAGAACCAGGTCTATCTGGGCGGCGGCTTCGCCATCGACAGCTACCAGATCTTCACCACCTTCCCCATCGCCACGCTGGACGACATGGAAGGCCGCAAGATCTGCGCGCCCGGTCCAGCGGTCAACTGGGTGAAAGGCACCGGCGCCGTGCCGGTCGCGGCCAGTCTGACCACCTACTACAACTCGATCGCAACCGGTGTCTGCGAAGGCGCTATCATCTTCGCCACCGCCGCGGCACCGGTCGGTATCGCCGAAGTGGCACCGCATATGACGCGGGTCAATTTCGGTGCGCCCTACGCGGCCGCGCTGTCGGCCAACCTCGATTTCTACGGCGATCTTCCGGAAGAAGTCCAGGCAGCGCTGCATCAGGGCGCATCGGCCTATTCGGACGCGGTTTTCTCCGACCAGGCGACCCTGATCGACGCCGCCTACGACAAGATCAAGGCGGATGGCGGCATCATCGCCGACCTGTCGGGCGCGGAGCGCCAGCGCTGGGTGAACGCCCTGCCCAACGTGCCGCAGGAATGGGCCGCCGCGCAGGAGAAGGCCGGTCTGCCCGGCCAGGCGGTTCTCGCCGGTTTCATGCAGGCGCTGCGCGACGCCGGACAGAACCCACCACGCAACTGGGATCAGGAATAGGCGGGCTTGGCGCCGCCGGAAAGCACCCTCAGAATGCCCGACATGTCGGCAATCCGCCCAACCATGCTTCCCGGGACCGACCGCGCGCTCGGTCTGGTCTCGGGCGTCCTCAACGCCGTCGGCGCGATTTGGACGGTGGCGTTGATGATCCTGGTCAATCTGGACGTGTTCCTGCGCGCCGCATTCACCGCTCCGCTGCCGGGGGTGCCGGAGTTCGTCGCACTGTCGATCACCGGCATCGTGTTCCTGCAGATTGGCAGTGCCTTGCGGGCCGACCGGTTCATTAAATCCGACGCCCTCGGCGCGATGCTGCGGGCCCGCTTCCCGGGTTTCGGCCGTGTCCTGCACGTGGCGTTCAACGGCCTGGGCTTCCTGCTGTTCGGATGCATCGCCTGGGCGACAGTGCCGATCTTTCGCAAGGCGTTCGACCAGGGCACGTTCGTCGGCGCGGTGGGTGACGTTACCTTTCCGGTGTGGCCGGTCAGCCTGCTGGTCATCGTCGGTTCGACGGTCGTCGCGCTCGAATACCTGCTGTTCGCGCTTAAGGCCTGGGGAGAACGGCGGTGAGTTTCGAACTGATGATCGGCCTCTGCTCCGTGGCCGTGATGGTTGCCCTGATCTGGCTTGGCCTGCACGTCGCGGTCGCGCTGGCCGCCACCTCCTTTCTCGGCGTCTGGCTCATTCGTGGCGATGTCGATCTGGCCGCCAGACTGATCGCGCTGGCCGCCAAGGACAGCATTTCCTCCTATGTCTTCGGTGTTATCCCGCTGTTCGTGCTGATGGGCCTGTTCGTCGAGCGCGCCGGCATCGGCCGTGACGCCTTCGACGTCGGCGAATATGCGTTCCGCAAAATCCGCGGCGGGCTGGGCGTGGCGACGGTCGGCGCCAACGCGATCTTCGCCGCCATCACTGGCGTTTCCATCGCTTCGGCCGCGGTGTTCACCAAGGTGGCGGTGCCGCAGATGATCGACCGCGGCTACAACCCGCGTTTCGCCGTGGGCGTTGTCGCCGGGTCTTCGGTGCTGGGCATGCTGATCCCGCCGTCGCTGCTGCTGATCATCTACGGTATCCTCGTTGAGGTGTCGATCGGCGACCTGTTCATTGCCGGCATTCTGCCCGGACTGCTGCTCGCCGGCCTCTACGCCGTCGGCATCCTGGTGATGGCGCGCACGACGCCGCGCTTCCTGGGCAACCCGCGCGAGGCCGGCGCGGCGTCCGACGGCAACGCCATGACCCGCACCCAGGTCTTCATCAAACTGGCGCCGGTCGCGGTGCTGATCGGCGCCGTTTTCGGCGGCATCTACGGCGGCGTTTTTACGCCGACAGAGGCCGGCGCCGTCGGTGCCCTCGGCGCCATCATCATCGCCGCCCTGCGCCGCACACTCGATGCGCGCGCCGTCTGGCGCATCCTGGTGGAGACCGGCCACGTCACTGCCTCGATCTGCATCCTGTTCGTGGCGGCAACCATGTATTCCCGCATGCTGGCGCTGTCGGGATTTCCGAACGCGCTGGGCGACTGGCTGACCGCCGCTGAACTCGGCTTCTACGGCATCGTCATCGCCTATGTGCTGCTGGTGCTGCTTCTCGGATCGATCCTCGACAGCACGTCGATCATGCTGATCATGGTGCCGCTGTTCGCGCCGCCGCTGCTGGCGCTCGGCGCCGATCTGGTATGGTTCGGCATCGTCACCATCGTCGCCGTCGAAATCGGCCTGTTGACGCCGCCGCTCGGCATCTCGGCCTTTGTGGTCAAGGCCAATCTGGGCGACAGTCGCATCGGTTTGAAGGATATTTTCATCGGGGCGGCACCGTTTGCCGCGCTCATGGCATTGTGTCTTGTCGCCATCATCGCCCTGCCCTGGTTGTCCCTGGGTCTCATTCGCTAGGAGTCCGCCATGAAGCACGAAACCATTGTGTCCTATTATGAAGATGTCGAGGCGTTGAAGCGCGAACTGGTGCTCGGTTTCCGGGCCATGGCGCTCAACAATCTGGGCCTCGGCCTGCTGGCCCACCTGACGGCACGCATGCCGGGCGCCGAAACCTACTGGACTTACCAGATCGGCCAGTCGGTCGAGGAGGTGCGGTTGAGCGACCTGCGGGAGGTGACGTTCGACGCCAAGCCGGTGGATGGCGTCAGTCCGATCAACCCGTCGATCGCCTGCCATGGCGATGTCTACGAGGCACGTCCCGACGTGATGTGCATCCTACACCACCACAGCACCGCCAGCATCGCCATGGGCGCGATCGGCGCCAATTTGCAGCCCTATGATCGCAATTCCGGGCGCTGGCATGGCGAAATCAACATCGTCGAGGACTTCGACGCGCCCGAGATCCACAACCAGGGCGGCTCCATGGTCGATGCGATGGGCGCCGGCAAGGCGCTGATCCTGAAACATCACGGCGTGCTGGTCACCGGCCGCAACATCCGTGACGCGGTCGTGTCGGCCGCCGAACTGGACCGTTGTTGCGAGGTGCAGCTGATGGCCATGGCCGCCGGCGAATTGCACATGATGCCGCAGGCCGAAATCGACGACTGCAAGAAATTCCTGGCCTCAGACGCATTCGTCGACGGCACCTGGAACTGGTACCTGCGCAGCATGCAGCGCACCGGCCTGTCGGAGGGCGCGTTCGACTGATGCCCCGCTATGCGATGACCGTCAACGGCGAACCGGTCGAGGTCGATGTGGCGGAAAAGACGCCGCTGCTCTTCGTCCTGCGCAACGATCTCGGCCTGAAGGGTGCCAAGCTCGGCTGCGGCGGCGGCCATTGCGGCGTCTGCACGGTCGAAGTCAACGGACAAGCGGTGAATGCTTGCTCGACGCCGATGTGGGACATGCAGGGCGCCGCCGTACGGACCGTCGAAGGCTGCGGTAACGACGCCGTGCTGCGGGCTTTTCTCAACCGGCAGGCGGCGCAATGCGGCTTCTGCATTCCCGGCATCATGATGACGGCCCGGGTGATGCTGGCCGCCGATCCGACCGTCGGTGACGATGTCATCATCGCGGTCCTGGCGGAGCGCCATCTATGCCGCTGCGGTGCGCACAAACGCATTTTGCAGGCCATTCGCGACGCGAGGGATGCGGCATGAACCTGTCGCTGAAGACCAATCCGGCACCGGCGCAATGGCTCGAGTTCGACGGCGACACCGTGGTCCTGAAATCGGGCAAGGTGGAGATCGGCCAGGGCATCGGCGTTGCGCTGACGCAGATCGCCGCCGATGCGCTGGGGGTCGACCTGTCGCGGATTCGCCTGATCGCCGGCGATACCGCCGCGACGCCGGACGAACTGTGGACATCGGCGTCCATATCGGTGGAGGTCGGCGGCGGTGCCGTGCACGCGATCTGCGCCGAAACGCGCCGTCGTTTCACGGCCGCCGCCGAGACGGAACTGGGAACAACGGTGACCTTGCGCGACGGCCGTTTCTTTTCGACGTCCCGCAATGAAAGCCTGGGTTATGGCGAACTGGCCGACCGGGTCGATCTGCTGACCCCGGTGCCTGACGACGGCGATGCCACCGCGGCCTCGGAACGGGTGTTTGTCGGCCGCTCGGTGCCGCGCGAGGATCTGGCCGCCAAACTGACCGGGGCCGGGTTCGTCCACGACATCGACCGACCGGGCATGGTGCACGGCCGCGTGGTGCTGCCGCCGCGTCCCGGAGTGCGGCTGGCGGAATTCGATTCAGCGCCTGTCGAAGCGATGCCGGGTGTCATCGCCGTGGTGCGCGACGGCTCGTTCCTCGGGATCGCCGCCGAACGGGAGGAGCAGGCCATCGCGGCGCAGGAACGCGCCGAGACCCTGGCGGAGTGGCGGGGCGACGCGCTGCCGGACGCGGAGCCGGTCGGCGCGCTGCTCGACCGCTTTGCCGCCGAGCCGGTTCCAGTGACCGAGGGCGAAACCGGGAAGCCGTCGCTAAAGCTTACTTTCACACGACCCTTTGTGGCGCATGCGTCCGTCGGGCTGTGCTGTGCGGTGGCGGAGTTCGGTGCTGCCGGACTGACCGTCTGGTCGCACAGCCAGGGCGTTTTTCCGTTGCGCGACGCCCTCGCCCGGACGCTGCGGCTGCCGCCGGACGCGGTGACCGTCAAGCATGCATCCGGTGCCGGCTGCTACGGCCACAACGGCGCCGACGACGTGGCGCTTGACGCCGCGCTTGTTGCCCGGGCCGTCGGCCGGCCGGTGCGCATGATGTGGACGCGGGCGCAGGAACTGGCCGCCGCACCGGCGGGGCCGGCCATGTCGGTCGACCTGTCGGCCGGCCTCGATGCGGCGGGACGGATCGAGGCGTGGCATCACCGGATCAAGGGATTTACGCACCTGACCCGCCCGGGCTGGGGCGACGGCGTCAACCTGCAGTCGGCCTGGGCGATGGCCGAGCCGCTCGACCCCTCGCCCACCGCCGATCCGGACCAGGTGCCGTTTGGCGGTGCCGGTTGCCGCAACGGGCCGCCGCTTTACGACGTGCCGGCCCGCGTCGACTATGCGCTGATCGACGAGCGGCCACTGCGTACCTCGGCCTTGCGGGCGCTGGGTGCGCATATGAACGTGTTTGCCATCGAATCGATGATGGATGAGCTGGCTGCCGCCGCGGACCGTGATCCGGTCGCTTTCCGCCTCGACCATCTCAGCGATCGCCGCGCCCGCCAGGTGATCGAGCGGGCCGCTGCGATGGCCGACTGGCCGCCGGCCGCGAGCGACGGCTCGTCCGGGACCGGGCTTGGGTTCGCCCGCTACAAGAACGCCGCCGCCTACTGTGCGGTGATCGTCGAACTGGAGCTCGACCACCGTGTGCAGGCGCGTCGCGTATGGGCCGCGGTCGATCCCGGCCTGGCGGTCAATCCCGACGGTGTGATCAATCAGATCGAGGGCGGCATCCTGCAGTCACTGAGCTGGACGCTGAAGGAACAGTTACACTGGGGGCCGGACGGCTTTTCGGCGCGGGACTGGGACGACTATCCGATCCTCGCCTTCGACGAGGTGCCGGAGATCACCGTCGCGCTGACCGGCGATTCGCTGCAGTCACCGCTCGGCGTCGGCGAGTGCGCGACCGGACCGACCGCGGCAGCCGTCGGCAACGCTCTCAAACAAGCGCTCGGCGTGCGCCTTACGGACATGCCGCTGTCGCTCGACCGTATAACCTCGGCATTGATGTAGGAAACAGCAATGGCTATCACAGCAGTCATGGAAAACGGCCAGAAGACCACTGCGGCGACGTCGATCTACAACCAGATCAAGGACGATCTGCTGCGCGGTGTGTTCCCGGCCGGATCGCGTCTCAACATCAAGGAAATCGCCGACCGCTACGACACGTCCATCAACCCGGTGCGCGAAGCCCTGTCGCGCCTGGCGGCCGAAAAGATTGTCGACCAGCGTGAACAGCGCGGTTTCGCCGTGCCGGTGCTGACCGAGAAGGATCTGAGGGAACTGGTCAAAACGCGGTGCTGGGTGGAGGAGATCGCGGTGCGTGAGAGCATCGCCAATATGACCGAAGACTACGAGCTCGACCTGGTGACGGCCTTTCACCGGCTGGCGCGCACAAACTTCGCCGACGCGGACGGCAATCCCAATCCCGACTGGGAGGCCCGCCACCGCGCTTTTCACCTGGCGTTGATCGCCAATTGCGGCTCGTCCTGGCTGTATTCGTTTTGCGACCACCTGATGTTTCAGGCGACCCGCGCCCGTTATCTTGCCGTCACTTCGCGCAAGGACGACGGCCGCCTGCGCAACGACGAGCACGAGGGGCTGATGAAAGCAGCGATCAGCGGCGATGCGGACGAAACCGTGCGTCGGCTAAGGGCCCACTATACAAAGACCCTGGATCTGGTGACCGAGGCGCTCGGTTAGATATGCTTCCGGCACGTTATGTGTCGGTGGGAACTTCGTCCCACGGATAGGGTTCGTCGGCAGGGGCGACGAGCCAGTTGAGCGCGTGATGACGCTCCATCACGACATTTGAATTGAGTCCCGCCGGCGGTTCCCGTCTGCTCAGGCTCGCGTTCCTCACCGCCCAATGCAACCGGTAGATCAAATCCGCCTCATCCAAAATGATGCTTTGGGGGCGCAGTTCCAAGCCTTGCAGGAACTCCGACCTGTCATCCTGGTGGAAGCTTTTCCAGAAGGTGTTCCAGTCACAAGTGTCGGACGGGTAGGATAGAGCCTCAACCAACCCGACCGACCACAAAAGGGCGTTTGCAGCTTCAACGCGCCAGGAGAGTTGGAGCATCTGATGATCGGACGGTTGGGGATTGAATATGAAACTCTTCTCGTCAGGCGACAGATCATCTTGCACGTCGTAATGCTGCACGCCGTCAAGTACGAATCTGTGATCGGCACCGGCGCCCTTCATGGACACCAAGGCCAGACATATTATTCTAAGACCTACTTCATCAGGTTCCCTTCGAAGAGTTTCGCCTTCTGTCTCGATACATGGAAGATGGTCGCCGCGCTGTATACTGTGCTGCAGGAGCTTCTTGGCAGAGCGCAGTCGTCTCAGCTCTGCCTCGCCGGTAATATCGGCCATCAATCATTCCCCACCAATGCGCGAGACTTCGCAGACATCCGTCTCGGTCGACATGACCACAAGCCGTCAGCAAGGCGGGGTTTACGATCAGAAGGCACTAAGCCGAAATCACCACCGAATCCATGATGGCGGCGTAATGGCAGCCGGCCCCGCCAAGCACGAAACCGTGCCAGATGGCGTTCTGGAAACGCAGGCCTTCCCACAGATGGAACACCACGCCGATCGTGTAGAGCAGGCCACCGGCGAGCAGCAGCAGCAGCGTGCGCATCGTCAGAACATCGAACAGCGGCATCAGGATCAGCACCGCGCACCAGCCAAGCGCCAGATACAGCACATAGGATGTTTTCATGAGCCGGTTGGGGAAGAACAGTTTGGCGGTCATGCCGAAGGTGGCGACCGACCAGACGACAGCGAGAAAGCCGGCCCCGGTCCAGCCGGCCAGCTTGATCGCCATGAAGGGCGTATAGGTGGAGGCGATCTTGAAAAAGATCGTTGCCTGGTCAAACCGCCGCAGCAGCCCCTTGAGCGGCGACACGCCGATCAGGTGGTAGGCGGCGGAGACAGAAAACACCGCCAACAGGCCGATGCAGTAGACCGTGATTCCAGCGATCGATCCGACCGGCAAAGATCCGACGGCCAGCAGCAACAACGCGACCACGCCGACAACCGCCGCGCCAATGCTGACAATATGGACGACGCCGTCGGCAACGCGTTCGGACAGGGTGTAGTGCGGAAAATCCAGATCCGTCATGACACTTCCCATTTCACCCCTGGCGACACGGTCACAAAGGGAGTTAACGAAGATGTGACGGTTGCAACGGACAGTCTGAAGACCGCGCCCGATCACCATCGCCCCGTCAATTTGGCGACCGGTCAGCGCTTGGCGAAAACACGGCCTGCCAGAACGATACGTGAGAGGGCAGTATAGAAGCAAACGCCGGCAAAGATATAGGCAATCACCGGAAAGTGTTGCGGGAACAGACAACACGCCGACAGCACCGCAATGGTCTCGGTGCCCTCGGCGAGCCCGGTGGTGAAGTAAAGCGATTTCTCACCCCGCGCCGTCGTCGTCATATTGTGTCGCTCGGCGAGGATGGCGTAGGCGAGAAAGGTCGACCCGTTGATGTAGAAGGACAGGATGAGCAGGCTGCCGGCAACGCCGTTGGCAGTCGGGTCGGCGAGAACGAATCCTAGCGGAATCGCCCCGTAGAAAACAAAGTCCAACACGATGTCCAGGAAGCCGCCGAAATCGGTGGTCCGGGTTGCCTTGGCGACGTAACCGTCGATGCCGTCCAGGCAACGGCTGATCAGCAGCAGCACGAGGCCGACAATAAAGGCGTGCTGCCAGACCGCGAAAGCGGCGGCGAGGCCAACCAGGCAACCGGCGACAGTGACGGTATTGGCGGACAGGCCGACCTCGGCAACGCGCCTGCCGACGACGGCGAGCAGCGGATCAAGAAGTTTTCGGACGGCGCCGTCGAGCATTGCGAATCCCTGTCAACGCCATAGCCATACACCTTTCACCTGGCGGGGAAAGACGCATTGCGTCACAATCCCATCACCGCCGATCACTCGGTTGGGAAGCCGGTGTACAACTTTTGCAAGATGCGAATTCCCCTTTTTTTCCAGATGTTTTATAGAGGATTGCGGAGACATCCTGCAAACGGGGAAGCGTGAGATCATGTACCGGGCGCGGACACATGACATCGAGGTGACGGTGGAGCCCTTCTACCTCGAGGACCAATCGGAACCTGAGGACAGCCGGTATGTCTGGGGGTATCGTATCGTCATTTCAAACGAATCGGACGAGACCGTCATGTTGCGCGACCGGTACTGGCGCATCACCGACGCGGTGGGCCAGGTGGACGAGGTCAGCGGCGAAGGTGTCGTCGGCGAACAGCCGGTCCTGGATCCGGGCCAGAGTTTCGAATACTCCTCAGGCTGCCCGCTCGACACGCCCTCCGGCGTCATGGTCGGCCAGTACCGGATGCAGCGCCAGAACGGCGAGACGTTCATGGTGGATATTCCGGCATTTTCCCTCGACGTACCGGGCATGACGAGAACCCTTAATTGAACGGAGCCCTGGATTTCCGACCAGTTGTCCTGGTGACGGGGATTCTGGTAACCATGCTCGGCCTGGCGATGCTGTTGCCGGCCATTGTCGATCTTGCCAACAACAACCGCGATTGGATGGTGTTCACCGCGGCGTCCTTGCTGACGACGCTTGTCGGCCTGTCGCTGTTCGCCGCGACGCGCGGCACCGCCGCCGGGTTGTCGACACGGCAGGCGCTGTTGATGACGGTGGTTTCCTGGATTGCGCTCGTCACCTTCGGCGCGCTGCCCTTCATCTGGTCCGGCATTGTTCCCAGCTACACGGATGCTTTTTTTGAGACCATGTCAGGGCTGACGACCACCGGTGCCACGGTGATCCCTGATCTCGACAAGGCGCCGCCGGGGATCCTGTTCTGGCGCGGGTTGCTGCAATGGCTTGGCGGTCTGGGCATCATCGTCATGGCGATCGCGGTGCTGCCCATGCTGCAGATCGGCGGCATGCAGCTGTTCAAGGCGGAAGCTTTTGACACCGCAGAAAAAATTCTCCCGCGGGCGACCCAGATATCGAGCTCGATCACGCTGGTGTTCATCGCCTTCACGGTGATCTGTTGCGCGCTTTACGTGGTGGCCGGAATGCCCTTCGGCGATGCTGTAGTGCATGCCATGACCACGGTGGCAACCGGCGGTTTCTCCAACCAAGACGCATCGATCGGATACTACGACAGCGCTGTGATCGACTGGATCGCCGTCGTCTTCATGATTCTCGGATCGATTCCGTTTCTCCTCTACGTGCAGATGCTGCAGGGGCGGTTGCGGCCGTTCCTGTTCGATTCCCAGGTTCGGGTTTTCATGGGCATGCTGATTATCGCAACGCTGATTGCGTGGATGATGGCTCAAGGCGGCGATTTCCACAGCGGACTGGAGGGGCTGCGGTTCGCCGCTTTCAACGTCGTGTCGATCACCACCGGCACGGGGTACGCCACCACCGACTACGGTCTGTGGGGGCCGCATGCCGTGTCATTTTTCTTTGTCATCATGTTTGTCGGCGGGTGCGCGGGCTCGACCTCCTGCGGCATCAAGATCTTCCGCTTTCAGGTGCTGTTTGAAGCCATCCGCCAGCATATCAGTCAGGTGATGTATCCGAACGGCATCTTCCGGCCGCAATTCAACGGCCGGCCAATCGATGAGCGGGTGATCGCCTCGGTGATGAGCTTTATGTTTCTCTATGTGGTCAGTTTCGGCGCCATCGCCATCGCGCTGATCTTTACGGGTCTTGATACGACGACGGCGTTGTCGGGCGCCGGATCGGCGATCTCCAATGTCGGGCCCGGCCTAGGAAGCATCATCGGTCCGGCTGGAAACTACGCGCCGCTGAACGACACGGCCAAATGGATCCTGTCGGCCGGCATGCTGCTCGGCCGGCTCGAGCTGTTCACCATCATGGTGCTGTTCCTGCCGCGCTTCTGGCGAACCTGACGGATCCCATCAGAACACATCCTTGACCGCCTCGCTCTGCCTCAACGGGGCAAGCGCTATGGTGTCACCGGGGGTGACCGGTCCGCCCTCGATGACCTCGGCGTAGATTCCCATATCGAGGTGGCCGTAGTTCTTTCGCAACAGGAACGGCACCGCGAGGTCCCGCTCGGCGGTTTTCGGGTCGACCTCGGTCGCCGCGCAGCGCTGTGTGCGCAACAGCACTTTGAGTGTCGCCGCACCCAGGCGGATTTCGCGGCCGACCATTTCCAGTTCGGAAAAGGCCGGCCAGCCGCGGAAATAGATGTTGGCACGGAACCGCATGGGGTCCACCGGTTTTCCAATGCGTGCCTCAAGGTCGCCAACCGAATCGAGATTGATCAGCGACACGGCGTTCATCATCGTCTCGGACACGACGGACACGTCGGTAAACCGATGCGGCGAGCCAGCGACGAATTGCGGCCGCTCCTCCGCCGCAAGTCCCAGCAGATCGGATAGGAACTCCGCCGCATAGCGCTTTCCGCCATCTGTCGACAGGTCGAACTGCAGAGACTCGCCGCCGTGGGTCCGCACTAAAAATGTGCCGGTCGAGGGGTCGAAGGAGGTATCAAGTCCGGCCAGCTTCGCATGCTGCATCAGGACGACGAAACTTGTCTTGGGCAGCGGTCGGGGATTGTCGGGATCGAAGCCGCCATTGGCCTTGGCGAAGCCGAACACACGGTCGCCGGGAAAACCCTGGCCGGCGGTCAACTCGACATCTTGCAGCGCACGCGCACTCAACCCCTTGATCGGATAGGTAAACAGCGATTCCACGCGACCCTGCATATGTGTTGCTCCCGGATGAATCTGCAGAACGCTACCGATGACAAACAAAGGGCCGGCGGACAAGGGGCGATGTGTCGCAAATCCCGGTTCAGCGGTGCTATGCCGGCTCAATCGAGCCGGCGATGGCAATCCCTCAGAATATCGGCGGCGCCCTGCATCATCTCATTGACGATGTCGGCTGCCGGCCTGATGTCACGGACCAGGCCCACGCCCTGCCCGGAAAGCCAGGCCATTTCTTCCCAGTCGCCGGTGGTTTCGGGCGTCGGCAAGATGACGTCGAAGCGGCGCTTGGTGTGCGGCTGTCCGAGAAACACCGTCTCGCCTATGACCGGTTCGTTCTCCCGCTCTTTCGGGACGTCTTCCAACCGGTCGGTAAACTCGTCAACAACCCGACAGCGCAACAGGCGCATCGGGTTGAAGTCCGGCATTTCCGGACCGAACACGCCTGTGCGCACGGTATCGCCGCCGTTGCTTGCCAAAAGACGGCGGTGATGTTCCGGATGCACATTCGCTTCCGCCGAAGCGACCAGCCTGGTGCCGACCCAGACGCCATCGGCACCGAGCGCCAGGGCGCCGGCGACGCCACGGGCATCTGCGATCCCACCGGCGGCGAGCACGAGGGACCGGTCGCCGACCGCGTCAAGCATGGCCGGGACAAGCGCCATGGTCCCGAGACCGCCATAATTATGTCCGCCAGCTTCCCATCCCTGTGCAACGACCAAATCGGCACCGTAGTCGGCGGCGGTTTCGGCGTCTTCGACCGAACCGACCTGCACCCAGACGGAGCAGCCGGCGTCCTTCAGCGCCGTCAATTGGTGCTCGGGTGGGTGCCCCCAATGAAAGGAGACGATCGGTACGCGTTCTTCGGCGCAGACCTTAACCTGTTCGTCATTGCCGAAATAGGTGATGAAGTTGATGTTGAAGACGTTCTCCGTCGTGTCGCGCAGGTGCCGGATCACCTGACGCAGGTTGTCCGGCGGCATGAACCCGACACCGATCGAGCCAATGCCGCCGGCCTGCGCAACGGCAAGCGCCAGTTCCGGCTTTTCACCCGCAAAGGCCATGCCGGCCTGGGCAAACGGATGGCTGACACCGTAGCGTTCCGTCAGGCGTGTTGTGATGCTTCCCATTTTCGCTCCTCCCATGTTGACTGCCTGGGAGTTAGCGTTGATCCGGCTGCGCGGCTTGGACGAGCGCGAACCGATTGATGGGACTATTGCGAACGCCGGTGCGGATCGGACCGGGCTAAGCGGTCCATGTGGCGGGCGCGGTATTGCCCGGGCGTCTCGCCATAGGTCTGCCTGAAGCGCCGATTGAAGTAGGACAGATCGCGATATCCGTGGGCGTAGGCGATGGTGCTGATCTTGCCCGGCTGATCCTGCCGCAGAGCGTCGGCGCAGGCGGCAAGCCGCCGGGCGTTGATGTGTTCGGAGACGCTGGCGCCGGTCGGCTCGATGATCCGGTGCAGGTAGCGCGTCGAAATGCCGAACGCGCGGGCAATCATCGCCGCGCCGAGGCCCTCCCGGGAGAGGTTGTTGGCAATGAAATCCAGCACCATGTCGACGCGCACCGATCTGGCCACGGTCTCCACCGGTTGTCCGGTCTGAAGATCCACCGCGAGATGGACGAGGCCCGCCAAATGCGGCATCAGTGTAGCGCCGGTTCCCTTGAGGGCGCCATCGGCCGACAACGATCGGCGCGCCGTGGCGAGCAGCAGTTTCCAGATCTCCCGACCCATCGGGCTGCCCGCCAGGCTGAGCGTCTGCTCCCGCAGCAGCGTTTCGGGAAGCCGCTTACGGTCCACGGTGATGGAATAAAGCGAAAACGCGTCCTCATGCGTGATTGAAAAGGGCTCGGTCGTGCTGACGACCGCCAGTTCCATTGGCCGGGTGATGCAATCGAGCGACCCCTGGCGTGTCATCCCGACGCCGGACAGTTGCAGATTGACGAAGCAGGTGTCTTCCGTCGATCGGGCGATATGTGTTTGCAGGCGCTCAACACGGTGTGCCGATGCGGTGACTTCCGAAACCTTGAGATCGTTCGCGGCAATCTGACGGATACGGCCGCGGAACGGTTGCGACAAAGGTGTTGGCTCCAGGCGAACAAAAGCGCGGGCCAGTTTGTCTGCCCAATCTCCAAACGTTGTGTCGGGTCTGCTTGCAGCGCTGGACCAGGTTTGCATCAAAACCGCTCCGGGTTACTGCAACCTAGCGAACATCCGTGAAGGCTTCAATTCAAAGGCGGAGGCCCAGAGCCTTACTGCCCCAAGGATGACTTGCTTGCCTCGTCGGCATGCGGCTGGTGGCCGAACACTGTGATAAAGGCCTTTCGGATGTCCGCGCCGATGCCGATCAGGCTGGGCACAAGAAACAGGACCAGCAGGGTAGCAATGGCCAGTCCGAAGACAATGGTGATGGCCATCGGCATCAGGAACTGCGCCTGAAGACTGCGCTCGAACAACAGCGGCAACAGGCCGCCGATGGTCGTCAGTGAGGTGAGCAGCACGGCACGCAGGCGGTCGCGGCTGGCGCCGATGGCCGCTTCGGCAAGCGCTTCACCCTGTTTCAAACGCTCGTCCAGCCGGCTGACCAGGATAATCGAATCGTTGACCAGGATACCGCCAAGCCCCAACAGTCCGACCATTGACAGGATCGTCAGCTGAAATCCCAGAATCCAGTGGCCGAACACGGCACCGACGACGCCGAAGGGAATGATCAGCATGACGGCGATCGGGCGCCAGTAGCTGGCGAACACCCAAGCAAGAATAATATAGATGACAGACAGAGCGACAATCATGCCGAGCCGCAGATCGGCAAAAGCAGTCTGCTGCTCCCGCGTCCTTCCGCCATAGGAGTAATCGAGACCAAAGCGGGCGGCGATAGCCGCAACCTCGCCGTTTGCTTCGAGTTCCTCGATCACGTTGTCCGTCGTGTTGACCTCATTGTCGATATCGCCGGTGACGGAAATCTCGGTCTTGCCGTTCTTGCGGGAGATGTAGGCAAAGCCCTGGCGTTCGGTAAGGCGCGCCACCTCGGTCAGCGGCACGAAGTCACCGGCCGGGCTGCGCAGTTCGAAATTACGCAGGGCCCCGGAGCCGCTGCTGCGCATCAATTGGGAGATCCGCACCGTCACTTCTTCGTCGCCACGGGCGAAACGGAACGGGATCTGGCCGTCAAAGGCATTGCGCAGTTGGCGACCGATGCTCTCGGACGTGAAGCCGAGTGCCGCCCCGCGCGGCAGCATTTCGATCACCAGTTCCGGCTTGCCATAGGGCAGGTTGTCGTCGACCCCGGAGACGCCTGCAACGGAGCCGAGGACCGGTATCAGCTCAATCGCCGCCTGTTTTAAGTCCGAGATCCGGTCGCCGCGCAGTTCAATATCGATATCGCGTCCGGGCGGACCGCCGCGCGACTGGAACACGGAAAAACGGGAGACGCCGGGAATGCCGGGCACAGCCCTTGCCCAGGCCCGCACGATATCGGGGGTCCGCACCGTTCGCACCTCAGACTGCGTCAGCTGAATCTTGATGGTGGCGCTGGTACCACCGAAGCGGCTCGCCTTGCTGAAGAAGACGAAAATGGATTCTGCGAGCGGCTCCTCACCGCCAGTCAGTTCGTTTTCGACTTTACGAAAAGCGCTTTCGATACGGGCAATCGCTTCGATTGCCTGCTCCTCCGGCAGGCCGGCGAGGAAGGACACGTTGCCGCGAATGTTCTCGGCTTCCGGCGACGGGAAGAACACGAACTCGACGCGCTTGCCCTGAATCAGGCCGGCAACAATGACCATGGCGAGCCCCACCGCGATGGCTACCGTTACGTAACGCCAACGAAAGGACAGGGACACGGCGCGATTGAACGGACCGTCGCGGAACCAATGGAAATTGCCGTCGAACCACACACGGAAGCGTCTTTCCCGGACACCGGTTGCTTCCGGATGCGTCCTGGTAAAACGGCGGCGAAACCACAATATGGCAGCCTCCAGCAGCGTGGCAACAAGCAGCGCCAGGCCGGCCGAAGTCAATGCCCGCAATGGCAAGGGCAACGCGCCATACAAACCGATCGCCGCGCTGACCAAGCCCTGTTGCGCAACCGCACCGCTAAGCGGCGAGTGGGGCGTTGCGGCGGCGCCGAGGACCACCACGAACACGAAGGCGAAAAAGAACTGGCGCCAGTAGGACCAGCGCGGTGCTTTCTGCGCCTCCAGCGCGTGCGCAAGGTGCCCCGGCAGCACGAAGAAGCACTCCAGCAGGCTGGCAACGATCACGGCGATAACCACCAGCGGCAGAACTCCGATGATCTGCCCGATCGTGTCGGTGATCAGCAGAATCGGGGCGAAGGCCGCGAGGGTCGTCGTCATGGCGGCCGTGACCGGCGTGAGCATCATTTTGACGCCGTTTTCGGCTGCCACCATGGGACTGTCGCCCATCTCCAACCGCGTGTTGGTGTGCTCACCGACGACGATCGCATCGTCGACGATAATGCCGAGCATCATGATCAGGCCGAACAGCGATATCATGTTGATCGACTGGCCGGAGATGAACATGAAGCCGACCGTGGCGAGCAGCGCCACCGGGATGCCCGCCGCGACCCAGAACGCAATGCGGCTGTTGAGGAAGATGAACAGGATGACGACGACCAGCGCGAGACCGCCGAGGCCGTTTTTCACCAGCAACATGATACGCTCATAGAGCGCGTCCGCGGCCACCTCATAGGAATTGATCTCGATGTTTTCCGGCAATCGCGGCTGGATTTCTTCCAGGTAGTCGTTGAGAATGCGGGCGGTGCGCAACGTATCTGCGGATGATGCGCGCCTGACGTCGATCTCGATCGCCACATTGCCACCGGCAAAACCCCGGGTCGCATCATCGTCAAAACCGTTGCGAACTTGCGCGATATCCCGGATCAGCACCTTTTCGCCCGAGGAAAAGGACAACACCTCGACCTTGCCGATGGTTTCCGGCGTCTCGGCATCGGCCAGCGACCGCAACTGGCGCTCCAATGCACCATCGACGCTGCCGGACGGAAGGTCCTGGCTGTTCTGGGTAACCGCTTGGGAAACATCCGAAATGGTCAATCCGAGCCGGCGTAACTCGCGCTCCGGCACAGTGACCTGCAGTTCCGGCTCGCGCAATGCGGTGAACTCGACCTTATCGATGCCGCGAGCGATGAGGTCGTCGCGGATACGCTTGGCCCAGTCGCGCTTCACCGCCTCCGATGCCGTGCCGCCGACCGACAGGCTGGCAATGCGATCGAAAAAGCTGGATTTGGAAACGGTCGGTGTCTCGGCGTCAATCGGTAGCGTGTTGATACCCTTTACAGCGGCGTCGACCTCGCTCAACGCCTGCTGCATATCGGTGCCTTCCTCGAACTCCAGTCGAATGGAGCCGGATCCCTCGCGCGCCGTCGAGGTCATCTCGTCCAAGCCCTCGGAGAAGCGGACCTCCGGTTCGATAATCGCCAGAATATTGCGTTCGATATCCTCGGCGCTGGCTCCCGACCAGACGACTGAGATGTTGATATTGGGCCGCTCGACTGGCGGGAAGAACTGGGTGTTGATTCTGAGTATGCTGAACACGCCGATCAGGATCATCAGCATCATCAGCAGATTGGCGGCATTGGGATGGCGGATGAACGTACGCACCAGTCCGCCGGCACTGCCCAACGTGTCCACGGCATCCCCGACGGCGCGTCGCATGCCGTTCTCGACCATGCTAACCGTCTCCCGTGGTCTGGGCTGTTCTTTGGCCGGGTCGCGGAGAAACGCCGGAAAGTGGCCCGCGCACCCGGATGCCCTCATCGGCCTGCGTCAAATGGGTTGTCATGACCTCATCGCCGGGATTGAGGCCTGCGGCGATAATCACATCCTCACCATCATAGGCAGCGACCTCAACTTGGCGGCGCACCAGGCGTCCGTCATCGATCACATAGACGCTCGTCCCGTCGTACACCGCCGTTTCCGGAATGCGGAACGACTCGACGTAGGTCCGGTCCGGTACATCGATTTCGACAAAGGCGCCGGGCCTCAGATGAACATTGGAACCGGCTGGATCGATGCTGGCGACGACCTCTACGCCACCACGCTGGGAAGCGACCTCAGCACCGATGCGGTCGATCTCGCCGCCGTAGGTAAGGGTCGTGGCTCCGACCACCCAGGCGATGGTGACCGGGCGCCCGATCAAAGGATCGGTGTCGGTGCTGATCCGGCCGTATTGCGCATCCGTCAGGGTAAAGCGCACTTCCAGCGCTTCGTCATTATAGAGCGACGCCACCAGATCGGTGCTGTTTACGTACCGGCCGATTTCAGCGGTGGCTGAATTGACGACGCCGGTGAATGGCGCTTCCAGCACAGTGTTTTCCAGATTGCGCTCAGCCTGCTGCACCTTCCAGGTCAAGCTGTCGATGCTGGCGATCTGCTGTTCGCGCCTGGCATCCTCGATCACCAGATTGTAGCGTCGCAGACTCACCGCCTGTTGCCGCTGCGACAGGATGAGGCGCCGGTCTTCGATCTGCTTCTGGGTCAGGGTGCCGCTGCTGCCGAGCGATTCAGCGCGGCTCAGATCGCTCTGCGCCAGGGTCAGTTGCATCTCCGACGCATTCAGCTGGTCCTTCTCCGCCGCAATGCGTGCTTCGGTTTCGGCCAGGGTCGCCCGTGCCTGGGCAAGATTGGCGCGCGCCTCGACCAGCGCGCCGCGGTAGTTGAAGGGATCGATTTCGACGAGAACATCGCCTTTTGCCACATGTGACCCGGCATCGAGATCCGGATGAACGGCGACGACCTCGCCGTTTACCAGCGGCCGCAACTCGACATATTGAGCCGCCTGCACTTCACCGAACAACTGAAGTTCCGGTCGGTTGCTCTGCGGCTGCGCGATTACCGATTCGACGGTGAACACGGTCGGGCGGAACTCGCGTGCGGGTCGCTCCGGTGCGGATGCGATCAACAGGCTCATGGCGACATAAGAACCGACAAGCACGGCCAGCATCAAACCGATCTGAGCCGCGGCGCGTGTATTGAGAAAAGCAGGCCGCCGCTCAACGGCCAGCATCGAACCGATTCGTGCCGGTGCCGACGGGTCGCGGGAATGGGAGCCAGCAGACCTTCGCTTGAGCAAATCGATCCGTGCCGCGACACGAGAATAGAGAACAGCCGGCCATCCGCGTTTTCGCGGAGCCGGCTTCTGGCTATCCGTCTGACTGTCCGCTTCCTCGTGGATCGTTTTCAGCATTCCACGCCCTTCTTAGGTCCAGGCCTGGCTGCGGCTGCCGGGCTGTTCATAATGATTTTAAGTCGCGGTTACGCGCTTGCTCAATACCATATAGCCAGGCCAGCGGAGGTTGCCACACCTTGTTGGTTTCCAGTTTGTAGCAAAGTGTAACTGAAACGTCCGTTAAGGAACATGTTTTCTGGCTACGCAGCCGTCCGTGCAGCGGATCAGCCGTCTTAGTGTCCTGAATCTGAAGTTCGTCACGTTATGCAGCACACTCCGAACGAACTTCAGATTCAATCAGGACACTAGCAACATTATGATTCTAGTGTGGTTTATGGATTTGAAGTTCCTTTCCGAGCGCGCTGCAAATGAGGATGGGAACTTCAAATCCACCACACTAAGTGCGCGGGTCATTGCTCCGACTTGATTTCCTCGGGATCAAAGCTGTAGTTCGTCGAGCAGAACTCACATTTGACCGAGATGAGACCGTCTTCGACGCTGTCGGCCAGTTCCTGCTCGTCGAACCCGAGCAGCACGGCACGGATCTTCTCACGCGAACAGGAACAGCGATCGCGAACAGCAATCGGCTCGAAAACCCGCACGCCGCGCTCATGAAATAGCCGATAAAGAAGCCGCTCGGAACCGACCTGAGGATCCGCCAGTTCGTCGTCACCGATGGTTTCCATCAGCGCCTTGGCCTCCAGCCAATCCTCGTCCTCCTCCGGCTGCTCTATTTCCTCGTGATCCTCCGGGGCATCGCCACCCGGCAGGTCACCTTGCCGCATGCGCTCTTCGGCTTCCGGCAGAAACTGCAGGATGACGCCGCCGGCCCGCCAGTGGTGGCCGTGGCTGCCGGCCTCATCACGCGCATAGAGCTGAGCCGCCGCCAAACGAACCTCTGTCGGAATCTGCTCGGACTGCCTGAAATAGGCTTTGGCGATTTCCTCGAGCGTCGCACCATTGAGTTCGACAATGCCCTGGTATCGTTGCATATGCGAGCCCTGGTCTATGGTGAACGCCAGAACCCCGCTGCCCAGCAGTTCGTGCGGTTCCAATCTGCCCCGTGCGACCGCCTCAGCCAGGGATTTCTCATCGAAGCGAGCGTAGGCCCGCAGGCTGTCGGGGGTGGAGAAATCGGCGACAAGGAGATCCACAGGCCCATCACCCTGGGTCTGTACGATCAATTTTCCGTCGAATTTCAGCGATGTACCAAGCAGCACGGTCAGGGTAATCGCTTCGGCCAACAGCCGGGCTACCGGTTCAGGATAATCGTGGCGTTCGAGAATGGCATCGAGCATCGGGCCGAGCTGGACGGCGCGGCCACGCGCATCGAGGCCTTCCACCTGGAACAGCACGACCTGGTCGTCACCGGCAAAGCCGATCTCTCCAAGATTGAATTGTTCTGTTGTCATTTGAGCCTGTCGAGCATCCGTTGGGGCTGTCATACGGTCGGCTGGATCCGCAACCACGTGTCGCCTTGTCACACCTTGTCGAAACACCACGTCAAGATGGCTTTCTGTGCATGCATACGGTTTTCCGCCTCGTCAAACACGACCGACTGCGGACCGTCAATAACATCGTCCGTCACTTCTTCACCACGATGCGCCGGCAGACAGTGCATGAACAGGGCATCCGGTGCCGCCCGCGCCATCAGCGACGCATTCACCTGATAGGGTTTGAAGACGTTGTGGCCGCGCGCCCGCTGTTCCTGGCCCATCGACACCCAGGTGTCGGTGATCACGCAGTCGGCGCCGTCCACCGCAGCTTCGGCGTCCCGCATCATCGTGATCTCGCCGCCCCGCTTGCGTGCCCAGTCGACATAGGATGGCGAGGGTTCGCTGCCTTCGGGCACGGCGATGTTGATCCGGTAGCCAAAGCGAACCGTGCCCTCCATCAGCGAATGCAGCACATTGTTGCCGTCGCCGACCCAGGACAGGGTTTTCCCGGCGATCGAACCGCGGTGCTGCTCGAACGTCATCACATCGGCCATGATCTGACACGGATGGGTGTTGTCGGTCAGTCCATTGATAACGGGTACCGTCGCGTTTTCGGCGAGCTCGATCAGGCGCCGATGGTCGGTGGTACGGATCATCACCGCATCGACGTAACGGGACAATACCCTTGCCGTATCCGCAATGGACTCAGCCCGGCCCAACTGCATCTCGCTGCCGGACAACATCAGGGTTTGCCCGCCCAATTGACGCATACCCACATCAAAAGACACGCGCGTTCGGGTCGACGGCTTCTCGAACACCATGGCCAGGATCTTGCCTTCGAGCGGTCGGTCGGCGCGACCTTCCTGCGTCGCCGCCTTACACGCATGGGCGTGGTCGAGGATGGCACGCAGTTGCGGTGCCGCAACGGCCGAAAGATCGAGGAAATGACGCGGGCCGCCATTCGTGGTCATGGTGTTGTTCCTTGTCAGTGCCGCCGGTTCCGCAGCTGCCGCTTCGGGCGCTCAGTGGGACCGGATCGACAACGAGGCGGCGGCATGCCCCAGACGGCTGAGGCCTTCGCGGGCCTCCTCGACCGTGGTGACGAGCGGCGGCAGCAGCCGCACAACATTATCGCCGGCCGGTGCGCCCAGCAGATTGTGGTCGCGCATGGCCGCCAGCAAATCGCCGTTGGAGCATTTGCATTTGACGCCAAGCATCAGTCCCTCGCCGCGCACTTCCTCAATGACATCCGGGTACTCATCAGCAATGGCTGCCAGACCCTGCGAAAAAACCAGGCCGACTTCGCGCACGTGGTCGAGGAACCCGTCTTCCAGAATAACATCGAGGACGGCATTGCCGACGGCCATGGCCAGCGGGTTGCCGCCATAGGTGGTTCCATGGGTGCCCGCTGTCATACCCTTCGCCGCTTCCTCAGTGGCGAGGCAAACGCCGAAGGGGAAACCGCCGCCAATGCCCTTGGCCACGGCCATGATGTCCGGCGTGATGCCGGCCCACTCATGGGCGAACAGCTTGCCGGTGCGGCCTACGCCGCACTGCACTTCGTCGAGGATCAAAAGAATGCCGTGCTCGTCACAGAGCGTACGAATGTCGCGCAACCATTGGGTCTGCAAAACCCGGATGCCGCCCTCGCCTTGCAGCGGTTCAACCAGGATCGCCGCGGCCTGGTCGTCAATGGCTTCACGCAATGCATCGAGGTCGCCGAAGGGGACCTGCAGGAAGCCAGGCGCCTTGGGACCGAACCCCTCCAGATGCTTGGCCTGGCCGCCGGCGGCTATCGTCGCCAGGGTCCGGCCATGGAAAGCGCCTTCCATGGTGATGATGTTGATGCGCCCGATATCACCGTTGACGTAGTGGTAGCGGCGCGCCGTCTTGATGGCACATTCGAGCGCCTCCGCACCGGAATTGGTGAAAAAGGCGCGGTCCGCGAAGGTGACTTGGATCAACCGTTCGGAAAGCCGCTCCTGCCGCGGAATCTCGTAGAGATTGGAGGTATGCCAAAGCTTATCGGCCTGATCCTTCAGCGCCGCGACCAGGTGCGGATGCGCGTGACCGAGCGAGTTCACGGCGATACCGGCCGCAAAGTCGAGATATCGGGAACCGTCCTCAGCGATCAGCCAAACGCCTTCGCCGCGCTCGAAACGCAGCGGAATACGTGCATAGGTGCTGTACAGCGATGCGGTCGGGGACATGGCCCGATCTCCCAATTGTTGCGGCGCCGGCCGATGAAATGTCGAGTGTACCCGTTGGCGAAGCGGACAAAAACAAATAGCTGCCGAAACGGCAGCCATCGGCGCTACATGTATACGCTCAGGGCCTGTCAATCAATATCTACATGCCCAGCGCCCCAGTGGGCGGCTTTCCACCCAATTTTCGCTGTTTCTCCGAAATTCCGTTCAAGTTGGGGAAAACTCAAAAAAGGAATCCGCTTGATTCGAGGGACTCTTGTCACCGAGTCCCGCGATCACTACCTTAGGGGGACGAGTTGGACTGCATGCGGCGGACCTAAGTAACCTTTACCACTCAACACAATACGGTTCCGAACTGTACTCGGGACCTGTTGTTGGAGTCCGCTGCCCCGTAAGAAGAAAAACAGGGGTTTTGGACGATGAGCTGGACTGATGAACGCGTCGACAGGCTGAAAAAGCTCTGGGCGGACGGGTTAAGTGCAAGCCAGATCGCCGCCGAACTTGGCGGCGTCAGCCGCAATGCTGTGATCGGTAAGGTCCACCGCCTTAATCTCCCCGGTCGTGCCAAATCCGGCGGTTCCACAAGCGGTCGCACCAAGCGCGTCGCATCGCCAGGCCGCAGCTATGGCAGCCGCGGTGGTGCAGCCCGCGCGGCACCCCGCACCAGCGGCGCGACGGCACTGAAACAGGATTTGATCGCCGATGCCGTCGCCGAAATCGACACCCGGCCGATCGAAGACGTCGTGGTGCCGATTTCGCGGCGGCTGATGTTGACAGAACTGACCGAGAAGACCTGCAAATGGCCGATCGGCGATCCGCTACAGGACGATTTCTATTTCTGTGGCGCCGATTGCGACGACTCGTCACCCTATTGCACCTATCACGCCAAGCTGGCCTTCCAGCCGGCCGCGGAGCGTAAACGGGCGCGCTGACCGGCGCGTGTATGCGCATTTCGGGCGGTCCTCCGGGGCTGCCCTTTGTTTTTGGGCAGTCACGTCAGCCCGGTCTATATGAGTTTTTTCAAAGGCATAGGCCTATTGCTGAAGCGTGGCAGGTTCTAAGCCGCGCTGATCGTCCGCAACAGCTTGGCCAGCAATCCATTCAACTGCCGTTGTTCGTCGACACTCAAGCCGGACAGCACCCGATGTTCGTTCTGCAGGTGTAGCGGCACGGCACGGTCGATCAGTTCCAAGCCCTTGTCGCTGAGGGCAACGATCGTGCCGCGCCGATCCTGCGGATTAGGGCGCCGCTCAATCAGATCTGCCTTTTCCAGCCGATCCAGCCGGTTGGTCATGCCGCCTGACGACACCATGGTTGCCTCGTAGAGCTGGGTTGGTGTCAGCGCATAGGGGGCGCCCGCGCGGCGCAGGGTCGCCAGCACATCGAATTCCCCGCGTTGCAGGCCGAACTCGGCGAACAACGGCTCCAGGTGATTGCGTGCGACGACCTGTGCCGCCTCGGCCAAACGGCCGAGGAGCTCCATCGGCAACAGCTCGAATTCGGGGTGTTCGCGCCGCCATTGTTCGACGGCAACCTGGGCTCTATCCATCTTTTTGTCCATTTATCTTGATATTAAGATACTTATTGCCTAGATACATTCACCAACCTGATGGAGCATAGTATGACGGTCAATACAACAGCAGCACCGGCGATCACCGGTCCCTCTGCCGGGAGCCGTATGGCGGCCCTCGCATGCCTGCTGGTGGTCGGCAGTCTGCTTGGACTTTCGCTGGTCATTGCCAAGATGGCAGTACTGGCCGGCGCCGCACCTTTGGCATTTCTCAGCCTGTCCATGCTAGCCGCCGGCCTTGTCCTGTTGGGTGGCGAGTGGATCGCTGGTCGCATCCGGCGCATTGACCGCCGGGTGATCGAATACGGGCTGCTGTCCGGCGCCCTGTTTGCCGCGCCGAACGCTGTCGCGTTTCTGGCCGTACGGCACGTCGGAGCGGGTTTTCTATCTCTGACTTTCGCCTTCCCGATCCTTTTTACCTATCTGCTGTCACTGGCACTGCGACTGGAGCCGTTGAAAGCGACGAAGTCGGCCGGGGTCGTTGCCGGTCTCGCCGGTGGCTGCATCCTCGCCCTGTCGAAGGTGCAACTGGGCGACAGTCCGACCCTATGGATCATCCTGGCGATGAGCTCACCAGTCATTATCGCGATCGGCAATATCTACCGGACGATGCGCTGGCCGTTGGGGGTTGCACCCATGTTCCTTGCCGCCGCAATGCTGCTGTCCGGCGGCCTGTTGAGCGTCCCCTTTGCCCTGCTGCAATCGACCGACAGCTACACGACGCTGTTCGCCTCGCCCGAACGTTTGGGGTTGCTTGCCCTTCAAAGCGGCGTTTTCAGCCTGCTCTACTTCCTCTATTTCGTACTGCAGCGTCTGGCGGGACCGGTCTACCTCAGTCAGATCGGCTCAGTGGCCGCCGTGACCGGTACCGCTGTTGCCGTCTGGCTGCTGCAGGAAGCCGTGCCACCTAACCTGGCCTTGGCGACGCTGTTTATCGTCGTTGCCATGGCTCTCTTCCAAGCGCGTGGCCATCGCGACAGCGCCAGGTCCGTTACGGCTTCGTGCGACCGAGAACAAACGGAGCCAGCAAGGTCAAGATGACAAGCCGCCAGACGTGGTGTGCCGCAACAAAGGCGGGATCGGCGTTCATGATGACAGCCATCGCTGCCATGGATTCCACGCCACCGGGTGCAAAAGCGATCAAAACCTGTGGCAGGGGCAGGTCAACGAATTGCACGAGCAGCAGCGACGCCACGATGGTGACCAGGAAGGCGATCAGCGTTACGGCCAGCCCAGCGCCAAAGGCGCGGCGCAGCGTCTGCAACGAAGCGCCAGCAAAGCGGCTGCCGATCAGGCAGCCCATCAGGATGAATGCCGGAACAGACGCCCAGAGCGGCACATGCCCGCCGATCAGACCGCTCAAATGCGTTGCTGTCGAAAAGATCATGCCACCGAGCAGCAGGGCAGCAGGAATCCGCAAGCGCGCCAGCCCAAAGCCCAGCAATCCGGCCAGACCGACACTGATCGCCAGCGGCAGCAGGCTCATTTTTTCGCCCGGCAAGCCCATCACCGATGTGTCATAGCCCATCAGGCTTACGGCGAAGGGAACCAGCAAGGTCAGCGACAGGACACGGGTGCTCTGAATGACGCTGATCGTCGCAAAGTCGCCCTTGGTGTCCGTCGATAGCCCCAGAACGTAACTCAGGTGCCCGGGCGTCGACGACAGAATTGCCGTGTCCCGGTCCTGTTTCCACCAACGCTGCAGGGCTCGGCGACAGAGCACGAAAATGCCGGTGATGCTGATCGCCAGAATGAGAAAGCTCAACGGCCACTCGCGCGCCGTCTGGTAAACCTCCGGCGTGACGCCGGTGCCCATCGACAGCCCGATCACCACAAAGCAGGCATGACGCAGGACGAGCGGCACCGACATCGGTAAACCGGCGACCGACAACAGCGTGACCGTCAGCGCCGGTCCGGTCAGCGCCGGCGCCGGGAAACCGAGCCACCACCCGCCGGCCGCGCCGAGCAGGCCGGCCACGAGCGTCTGCGCCGTGCCAAAAGTCCTGTCGTTTTTCCAGTCCATCGCCGGATCAGACGACTCCTCTCACGGATCGTCAACCGCCTTCCCCGGCCGCATCGGCGCCACGGCGCAAGCGCTGGACGTTCGACCACAGCATCGGCGCGAACAGGCAGGCGGCGGCGATCAGCAGGATCGTCAGCGTCAGCGGCCGTTCCCACAGGAACGACCAGCTGTCATCGTTGATCAGCAGGGCGCGCCGCAGGTTTTCTTCCATCATGCCGCCGAGAATGAAGCCGAGGATCATCGGCGCCATCGGGAAGTCGAGGAACCGCAGCGCCACGGCGGTGAGGCCGAACAGCACCATCAACTGGATGTCGAACGTGTTGAAGCTGACGAAATAGACGCCGATCAGCGAAAAGAACAGGATCAGCGGCAGCAGGAACCGGGCCGGAATCGCCAGGATCCTGGCGATATAGGGGATCAGCGGCAGGTTGAGGATCAGCAGCACGATGTTGCCGATCCACATCGACACGATGACCGACCAGAAGACGGATGGCTGATCAATATAGAGGCGCGGCCCCGGCTGGATGCCATAGCCGATCAGCGCGCCGAGCATGATGGCGGTGGTGCCGGACCCAGGGATTCCGAGCGTCAGCAGCGGCACGAAAGACCCGGTCGCAGCGGCGTTGTTGGCGGTTTCCGGTGCCGAAAGACCGCGCACCGAACCGTGTCCGAACTTCTTGCCTTTCTCCGAACCGGCGAGCCGCTGCTCCGTGCCATAGGCCAGGAAACTGGCGATGGTGGCACCGGCACCCGGCAACACGCCGATGATGAAGCCGAGCACCGAGGAGCGGCTGATCACCGGCACCATCTCGCGGACCTCTTCTTTGGACACCGCCATGGAGCCGAGATTGGCGGAGGCCTTGCGCTCCTCCTCACGCTTCGAATCCTCCGACGGTTTGAGGATGGCGATCAACGCCTCCGACAGTGCGAAGGTGGCCATGACCAGCAGCAGGAAGGATATGCCGTCGGTCAGGTCGATCAGCCCCAGCGTGAATCTCGGCACGCCCTGCGTCTGGTCGGTGCCGACGGTCGACAGCATCAGGCCGATCACCGTCATCAGCAGCGCTTTCAGCACGTCGCCCTTGCCGGCGAAGGCGGCGACCGCGGTGAGACCCAGCACCATCAGCGCGAAATAGTCTGACGAATGGAAGGACAGCGACACGGCGGCCAGCGACGGCGCGGCGACCAGCAGGAAGATGGCGGCGATCACGCCGCCCGAAAACGACGAATAGGCGGCGATCGCCAGCGCCTTGCCGGCCTTGCCCTGGCGCGCCATCGGGTAGCCGTCGAAGGAGGTGGCGACGGTGCTTGCCACACCCGGCGCGTTGATCAGAATCGACGATGTGGAGCCGCCGAAAATGGCGCCGTAATAGACGGCGGCCATCAGGATGATGCCGGTCGACGGTTCCAGGCTGGCGGCCACCGGGATCATCAGCGCGATGGCCGACATCGGCCCGAGGCCGGGCAGCATACCGATGAAGGTGCCGACGAGACAGCCGGTCATCACGAACAGGATGTTGGTCGGGGTGAGCGCCGTACCGAGGCCAATCAGAATGCCTTCAACCATCTCAATCGCCTTTCAGGAACCAGGGCAGCGGCTCGATGAAGACATCGAGGCCCTGTGTCATCAGCACCCAGAAGGCGACGACCAGCGGCACGGCCACCAGAAACAGCCGTACCGGCGACCGTTCGCCGAGCATCGCAAAACCGGCGATCAGGAACAGGCTGGTGGACAGAATGAAACCCAGAGGGCGGATGGTCAGCCCGTAGGCCGACATGAGCACCAGGAACAGGGCGGCGATGGGCCAGTTGAAACCGCGCACCTGCGGGCGCTCATGGGCACCTGGAAATATCAGGACGAGCAACGACAGGCTGATACCCAGCACGGTCAGCACCTCGGGCATGGTCTTCGCGGTGAAGGCGGCCCGCGCCTGGATCGGCAACAATGTGATGTTCTGGCTGAGTAGACCGTAGGTAATGCAGAAGATCAGCAGCAGGGCCCCGCCAATGCGGTCTTTGGAAAATAGCATCGCGCCCTCCCCGCGCTGCAGTTAACAAAACAGTGCGGACGGCGGCCTCCTGCCGCCGCCCGGAAATCAACGTCGATCAGAGGAAGCCGAGTTCCTTCATCAGATTGCCCACTTCCTCTTCCTGGGCTTCCAGGAAAGTGACGAAATCGGCGTCCGGATTGAAGATCTCGACCCAGCCGTTGCGGTCGCGCACTTCCGCCCATTCCGGCGTCGCGTACATCGCTTCGAGAGCCGCCACAAATGCAGCCTTCTTGTCGTCCGGCAGGTCCGGCGCCGCGAAGAAACCGCGCCAGTTGACAAATTCCGTGCCCGTCGAACCGGCTTCGTCACAGGTTGGCGAGTCCGGAGCCGCGGGCAACCGTTCCATCGAGGTCACGCACAGAATGTTCACCTCACCCTGGCGCGACAGCTCTATGGCCTCGCCAAACCCGGTGGCCAGCGCCTTGATCTCCCCGGAAAGCAGCCCGGCCATCGCCTTGCCACCGGCATCATAGGGGATGTACTTGACCGCGACCGGATCTTCTCCGGCATTCTTCATCACCAACGCCGCCACCAGGTGGTCCATACCGCCGGCCACGGAGCCGCCGCCGATGGCGACGCTCGATGGATCGGCCTTGTAGGCTGCCAGCAATCCTCCGAAATCAGAGATGTCGGAGTTCTTGCCGACGACGATGGCACCGTAGTCACCGATGGTACCGGCGATCGGGGTCAGGTCGCGGAAAGACTGCGGAAACACCTTCTGCAGCGAACGGATGACGATCGGGGTCGAATTGACCATCAGCGTATCCGGATCCTTGGTCTCGATGATGTGGGCGATGGCCTTGCCGCCGCCGCCGCCCGACATGTTCTCATAGGACGCCGCGCCGACGATGCCGGATTTTGTCAGCGCCTCGCCGGTGCCGCGGGCGGTGCCGTCCCAGCCGCCACCGGCGCCGCCGGGAATCAGAAACTTGATTTCATCGACTTGCTGCGCAGCGGCCGGCAGCGTGCCGGCGGCGAACATGAGGGTGGTCGCGGCGAGCGCCGCGGTCAGAGTTCTCAACATGGTAATCCTCCCAGGACTGTTGCACACGAACCCGCAAGCGGGTGCGTTGCCGGATGGAACCATGTGAAGCTGTCATGAAGCTGACACCTGTCGAATTATCCGCAGTCACTGCACTCGCTCGCGCAGCGCCTCGTTCCATCTTTCAATGAAACGGGCCCGCTTGACCTGGTCGAGATAGACGACCAGGCCCGGGCTCAGCGAGATCGGGCGCAACTGGGCGCCGAACCGCTGCTGCATCGCCGTCGCGGTGTTGTCGCTGCTGACTTGCGGGTTGAGGACCGGTAACTGCAGATCGTCGGCCATGATCGTCTGGCCGCGCACCGACATCAGGAAGGCGAGCATAAGCCGGCCAAGATCCGGGCTGGCGGCGGCTTCCGGCACCAGGGCGATGCGCGACATGACGACCGTATAGTCCTGCGGCAGAATAATCCCCAGTTCCGGAACCCGCTGTGCCCAACCGCGGGCATAGGAACCGAGGATGTTGTAGCCGAGTGCAAATCGTCCGTCGGCCACACGGTCGAGAATCGCCGATGAATTGGAATACAGCTTTACCCCGGCGGTCCCGAATGCGCTCACAAGATCCCAGATGTCTCGGTTGTGTTCCAGATCGCGGGCCAGGAACAGGAACCCGAGCCCGGAGCGTTCGACGTCGTAAGTCGCGACGCGGCCGTAGAGTTCATCCGAATCGCGCAACAGAGCGATCAATTCGGCGCGGTTCCGCGGCAGCGACAGGTCATTGAAACTGGGCTTGTGGTAGACGATGACCGATGGCTCGAAGGTCAGTCCGAAGGCCGACGCCCGCCAGCTGGCCCAATCCGGCCACTCGTCGGTTTCGATTTGCGGCAACGGCATGGCGTATCCGTCATTGACCAGCTTCAACTGCAGGTCCATCGCCGACGAGATAACCAGATCGGCCGTTTGACCGCCTTCGTCGGTCTCGCGCAACACCCGCTCGTAGATCTCCAGCGTCTGCATGTCGTGATACGCCACCGCCACGTCGGGATTGACCGCCTGGAAGGCACGGATCAAGGGGCGCGATACATCTTCGTCGAGCGACGAATAGACCGTCAGGGTGCGCGCTGCCGCCTCGTCCTGCACGGCCGGATACAGCGTCACCGCACCGCATGAGAGCGACAAAGACAGGAACATCAGCAGACAGAGCACAGTACGCATGGCCAGACAGTGCCCTGCAACTAGGCAGTTCACAAGGGTGAACCGACTGATTACCCTTCTGCATGGAGGATCCATGCGCATTCTGATTGTCGAGGACAACCAAAAACTCGCCGACGGCCTGAAGCAACTGCTGACGGACAACGGTTATGCGGTGGATTGCGTCGACAATGGCGAATCGGCGCTGTCGGCGACCAAGGCGCTCAACTATGACCTGGTGGTGCTCGATCTCAGCCTTCCCGAAATGGACGGACTGGAGGTGCTGCGTGAAATGCGTTCGGATCGGATCGCCGTGCCGGTGCTGATCCTGACCGCCCGCGACGGCCTGGAAGACCGCATCCGGGGGCTCGATCTTGGTGCCGACGATTATTTGGCCAAACCGTTCGAGTGGGGTGAGCTGGAGGCGCGTATCCGTGCCTTGCTGAGGCGCGCGGCCGCGGTCAGGACGTCGATCCTCGAGGCCGGCGATCTGACTTTCGATCTGAAGTCCGGCGAAGCGATGGCGGATGGCCGGGTCATCGACGTACCGGCACGCGAGACCGGTGTGCTGCGAGCGCTGTTGCTCGCCAACGGCCGGGTGCTGTCGAAAGACCAGTTGATCGAGTCATTGAGCAGCTTCGACGAGCACATCAGCGAAAACGCCATCGAACAGTATGTCAGCCGGCTGCGTCGCCGGCTGTCAGGGCACGGCGTGTCGATCAAGGTCGCTCGCGGCCTTGGCTACTATCTTCGGTTTGACAGCTGATGCCGCTGCAGAGGCCGTCCTATTCGTTGCGCCGGCGGCTGCTGTTGTGGTTGCTTTTGCCGCTCGTCGCGATCGGGCTGGTGGCGCTGTTCGACGCCTACCGCTCGGCGCGACTGACGGCGGACGAGATTTCCGACCGGGTGCTGGCCGGTTCGGCGCTGGCGATCGCCGAACGGGTGTTCGTCAATGATGATGGCCAGCTGGAGGTCGATATTCCCTATGTCGCGCTCGACATGCTGACATCATCAGCCGAGGACCGGGTGTTCTATCGCATCGAGGGACCCGGTTCGGAGTTCATCACCGGTTACCGGCAACTCGCCGTGCCGGATGCCTTCGCCCGCCGCGAGCGCGATCTGGGCTACGCCGACGGCGAATTTCGCGGCGATCCCATCCGTATCGCGGTCTATTCGAGCGCCGCGGCCTCGGACACGCTGTCGCTCGCCTACCGGGTCGCCGTCGCCGAAACCACCAATGCCCGCGCCCAGATGGCGCGTGATATCCTGTTGCGCTCGGCGTTGCGACAGAGTGTGCTGATCCTCGCCGCGGCGCTGATCGTCTGGTTCGCGGTCACCCGTGCCCTGCACCCCCTGCAGCGTCTGCAGGAGGCCGTCGGCCGGCGCAGCCCCGACGATCTGCGACCGATCGAGCACACCGTACCGAGCGAGGTCGGCGGCCTGGTGTCAACCATCAACGACCTGGTCAAGCGGTTCGGCTCGGCGCTCGGCGCTTTGCGGAACTTTACGGCCAATGCCAGCCATCAGTTGCGCACGCCGCTGACGGTGATGCGCACCCAGTTGGAGATCGCGCACCGGGCCAAGGACCGTGAGGAGCTGACGAAAGCGCTCGGCGAGACAGACGCGGCGATCGGCGACGCTGAGCGGGTGCTTTCTCAGATGCTGGTTCTGGCGCGCATCGACTCGGCCTCTCAGCAGGACCTGTCAGGGCATAGCTGCGACATCGCCCGGGTTTGCCGGGAGCTGTGCGAGGACCTGATCTCGATGATCGACACCGAGGAAGTCGACATCGGTTATGCCGGTCCGGACAGCCTGATCATCCGCGGTGACGCGGTGCTGCTGCGGGAATTGGTGCGCAATCTCGTCGACAATGCGCTGCAACATGGCGGCCGGCCGCTGGAGATCACGGTACGCACACGGCGCGACGCAAGCGGTGTTGTCGTGGAGATCGAAGACAATGGTATCGGCATTGTGCCCGAACAACGGCCGGTCGTGCTCACACGCTTTCGGCGCGGTGCCGGCAGCAAGACGGACGGGTCAGGTCTCGGCCTGGCGATCTCGGCGGAAATCGCCGCCCTGTTTGGTGGGACTTTAACGCTCGACGACCGGCCGGCCGGACGGGGTATAATGGTCTCGGTGCGGTTCGAAGGCACTTGAAAGACGGCATACCGCCGGCTTGTTTCGATGATCAGCCGGCAGTGCGGGCCAGAACAAGATGCCCGGGAACGGGTTGCCCCTCTTCGAGTCTCACCGTGATCTCGTCCATTGCCAACACTTTAAAACCGGCCGCGATCAATGTCTGGCGAATGTAGGACTCGGCATGGGCGAAACGGCGTGTCGGCCCGATGGCATAGGGCGCCGCCTGTAGATCCGTATCGGGACCTGTTTCCGTCGAAAAGCCGAACAATCCGCCGGGCGACAGGCGGCGTGCCGTGGCGGCGACAAGCGGTTCGATATTGCCAAGATAGGGAAACACGTCGGTCGCCGCGATCATGTCCCAATACACGGTGTCTTGCGCCTCATCCTCGAACTCGTCCAGAAAAGCGACGGCCTCACCGACATAGAGTTCGTCATAAACCTCGCGGTCGAAAGCCAGTTCGACGATGCGCTCCGACAGGTCGACCCCGGTCAGATGTCCGGTGCAATCGCGCAGCGCGACCCCGGTCAATCCGGTGCCGCAGCCGAGGTCCAGCGCCCGGCCGATCTCTTCAATGTCCATGTTGCGCAGCAGCTGGCGCAGTTGCATCGGCACACAATAGCCAAGCCGTTCAACGAGAATGTCATCGAAATCATCCGCGTGCTGGTCGAACAGTGTCGCGACATAGGCAACCGGCATGGCCTCCGGCGTGGTGCCGAGACCCATGGCGGCAAGCCGAATCGAAACACCGCCATGGTCTTCCGGATCGATTGCCAGGGCTTGTCTGTAGGCCTCGGCGGCGCGCGCGTGTTCGCCGGCCTTCTCCAGTGCAAGACCACGATTGTAGGCCTCCGCCAACGCCTCTTGATCTATGGATTTCACAGCCTGGACCTTCAATCCGCTTGTGCCTCGATCGCCTCCATGTCGGCATCGGAGAGGCCGAAATGGTGGCCGATCTCGTGGATCAGCACATGACTGATAATCGAATCGAGCGAGTCCTCGTGTTCGATCCAGTATTCCAGGATAGCGCGGCGATAGAGCCAGATGCGGTTCGGCATCTGACCGGTGCGCAACTCGCTCGCGCCCTGGGCCATGCCGATGCCCTCGAACAATCCGAGGAGATCATAGGGGCTTGAAAGACCCAGCGATTGCAGAACCTCTTGTCCAGCGAAATCGGCGACGCTGATCTGAACATCATCGCAGAGGCTGCGGAACTGTTCCGGCAGCCCGGCGAGGGCTTCCCGCCCCAGAGTCTCGAACTCATCGAGCGAGGGGGAAAGGCGGTCGGACCAGGACGTCGCAGATCCCATGATATCAAAAACCCCTGTTTGTGAACGGCGCGCCGCTGCGCATTGATCGTCCTAAACGTAGGTGTTGTCTGGGCAAACCGCCAGATCGATCGTCAATTCAGCCGCGATCATGGGCGGTGCCGGTCGGGTCAAGGCTCGTCGGCAACATCCCGACGCTCGGCGATTTTGGCGAGGCGCCTGATGGCCGCGCTTTCCCAAGCTGCGGCGACAAGCACCAGAACCGCTGCCAATCCGCCGCTCATCGAGGCCGACAGCGGCGGGTCAACGGGGCTTTCGGCGACCTGCGACGCCGCCAGTCCGATCCAGGCAATTGCGCCAATGGCGAGCCCGCTCATCAACAGAAGCGGGCCGGTCGCTGCGCCACCTCCAAGCGCCCGGCGCGACAGCCAGAGGATTGTTTCCCTCTCCTCCGGCGCGTAGCGCGCGAGGTCTTCAGCCGCGAGCGCCGCCTGACGCCGGGCCTGGCCGGCGCGCAACATAACGAAACCCAGCGCCAGCCCGAGTACCAGCGGGAAAACACCGATGAAGGTCGAGAGCTTGACGGGGATAACCCCCCTGGCACCCGACAGGGCGGTCAGCTGATCGCGCTGAGAGGCAAATTCCGCCTCCAGATCTTCCTGGCGCTTCCGCAGCGCCTGTTGGAATCGCTCCTGAAGCGCCAGAGTCGCTTGAAGCGCAGTCGTTGGGGCGGCAGCGACATCGGCAATCTCCATCATTTGCCGGTTTATGCTGTCGCTGACGGCATCCGCAAAGACACCCTTGCCTTCGACCGTTCGCCACCAGTCGGTTCCAAGGGCTGTATCAACGTTGGCGTCGTGACGGATTTCGATCGCCTCGACCGCAGCCCGTTGTCGCGCCATTTCGACAGCGGCCTTCTCAAGCGATGAGGCGATTGCCGGGTCGGTCGGCAGCGCGCTTTCGGCAGCCTCAATCGTCTTTGCCGCGGCAGTATCCAGCACATCCAGATAAGCGGGCTTGATCACCATGTTCCATTCGCGGTCGGCACGTGCATAGGCGGCCGCAACGATGTTGTTGCGGGCGTACTCGATGAGCCGGTCGTAGGCATCATCCTCGTCGGCCGTCAGAGCCTTGAGGATCGGTTTGAGATCGTCCGGCGGCGCTCCGGGACTTAGCCGTGGCGCGGCAAACCCGGGCGGCACCGGTTGCCCGGGAAGGGGTTGGGCTTGAGGAAACTGGACCGGATCTGGAGGGCCGATCTGTTGCGTCTGGAGCTGCGGTGGCGGACCCGCCCCCGGTGGGAGTGCCTGCTGAATTTGGAACTGCGGTGGAGCGCTCGCCCCGGGCAGCGCCCGTTGAACCGGCGGCGCCATCATAGAGTCCAGCGCGTTTGGATCCATCGCTTCTATTTCTTCATCGAGTGCTCGCTGAACGAAAATACGCAAATCCTCGAAGCGGCCGATCATTTCCTCGGTTACGCCGTCGAGGAAACCGATCAAGCCTACATTCGCACGCTCACCGGCTTCGCGGAGGCGCCGGATTTCCGGCTCTATGCCGGCCAGCAACGCTGCATTTTCAGCAATATCATTCTCAACCCTGACAAGTTCTTTCGACGTCAGAAGGTACGGATAGACCGTCAGAACATGAATCAGCGCCAAAATCCCGACGACCAGAACGAGCGTTCTTCGAGCTCTCACGATGTCGGATGACGCGGTTTGCAATGCCTCACGCGCGACATCCCGGATGTAGCTCATGACTTATCCTCGCAGCCCTGAGCGATGTCGTAATTGTCACAATCATGTCCGTGTAAGACAGCCTGGGTCAATTCGGACAGAGTGCCTGTCTGGCCGTCCCCCACGTGCTTCGCAATGGGGATGTCTTCGGGTCCTAACTTCCCAATTTCAGCTCCTGTTCGGACACCAGCACACCGTCGGCGTCGCAATAGACCCAGTCGCCGGGCTTGAAGGTCGCATCGCCGAAACGCACCGGGCCGCCGATGGTGCCTGTGCCGTTCTTGCCGCTTTTAATCGGCGTCGTGGAAAGGCAGCGTAAGCCGATGTCCATGCCGTCGATTTCGGCACTGTCGCGGATGGCGCCATTGATGATGGCACCGGCCCAGCCGTTTTTCAGCAGAGACCCCGCGATCATATCGCCCATGATCGCCACCCGGGTGGAACCGCCACCTTCGACGACGAGCACCCGCCCATCGCCCTGTGTCTCCAGTTCTTCCCCCAACAGCACATTGTCCTCGAAACAGCTTACCGTCTGCGCCGGACCGAAAAAGGCCGGCCTGCGGCCGAATTTCAGGAATGGCAGGTTGCAGAAACGGACCGCATCGGGGAATGCGTCGACAAGATCGGCGGTTTTCATCGGGTTTCCTCGCTGCGCTTTGCGGTCGAAGCGCATGTTTTCAGATCGCGTGACATCCGGCAACCGGGGTCTGTCGAGTATTGTCAGGCGGCGAATTCCGCTTCCCGCTGCAGAACCTCTGCAAACGCCATATGCGCCGGGATGGCAGTGTTGAGATGATGCCAAGCGCCGGGCCAGGGATGGAAATCGATACCGATGCGCGAATTGATGGCACCGAACCCGTCCAGCAGGCCGAGATATTGGCCGATATTGTCAAAGCCGCGCGGAAACTGCACCACCGCTCCGGCTGTGGTGATGCGCGCCCGGCGCGCTTTCTCGATCGCCTCCTCGAAGCCCGTGCGAACCAATGCCTCCATCGCATAGGCGATCGACAGACATCCCTTGCTATGGCCGGCGAGCCAAAGAACCTGACGATCCGGATCAGCCAGCAGATGCAATAGCGCCTCGGAATCGTCGACGACCGCCGGTCGACCCGGTGCCGACCTGGTACCGGGCGTCGAAACCGCCCGGCCGGCCCGCAGCGCATCCGCCATCGATTTCGCCTTGTCCTCGACCGAGTGCCGCCAACGCATGAACCGGTTGGCGCCGCCGAAGACCAGCCAGCCACCGAGGGCCTCACTCATCAGATCGGCTACGCCATAGCCGGCGACAATAGCGCCGACCGGTTCGCCACAGTGATCGGCCAGGGTGCGGGCGAAAGCGACCGCACCCAGATCCGTGCTGCCGACGCCGGCGATGGCGAAGCGCTGCAGCAGCCGTCCCGGGGCGGCCCGCAGACTGTGATAGTCGTCGTATTTCTGAATCGCCGGATCGCGGTCCGTCCCGCCGGGCCATACGACAATGATCGACCCCTCCCGGTGGGTTTGCGTGACCAGGTGATGCAGTTCGAGCTCGGTCAGCCGACCCACATCGTAAAACAGCCAGTCGAGCGTCGTGTTCTGCTGCTTGAAGCCGTCCGGCGCTGAGCCGGCAAGCTCCTGCATGACCTGTGGCAGCGCGGTATACATGGACAGGGTGTTGGAGGCGCTGGGCATCGGCAGGATCATCGTCGAGCTCCCGGCTATGCTGCATTGCACCACAACCTATCAGAACCGTCGCCAAAAGACAGAAAAATCTGAGCGTCCCGTCTTGCATTTAGTACGATGTCGGACTATATAGTGCGATATCGTACTAAAAGGAGAGTTTCATGTCCCTCAGCAGAAGACAGGTTCTTGGCATCATCGGCGGTGGAACCATCGTCGCGGCAACCGCCGGCGGCGGGCTGTTTGCCGCAACACGCACGCCCGAAAAGGCCCTGGCCCCATGGAGCGCGGCCGGCGGTTATGACGAACCGCGGCGGCGCGCCCTCTCCTATGCGATCCTGGCGCCCAATCCGCACAACCGGCAACCCTGGTTGGTGGATCTTGACAGCGCCGATACGGTTACCGTCTACCGCGACATGACCCGGGATTTGCCGGAAACCGATCCCAACGCACGGCAGCTGACGATCGGGCTCGGCTGTTTTCTGGAACTGATGACAATCGCCGCTTCGCAAACCGGCCACCAGGTCACCTTCGATCTGTTCCCCGAGGGCGAAGATGGCCCGGTCGCCCATGCGCATTTTGCCGAGGGTGCCACGCCGGATCCGCTGTTTGCCCACGTGCTGTCGCGGCGTTCCTGCAAGGAGCCTTTTGAAGACAGGCCGGTCTCGCAGGCGCTGGCCGACGAGCTGGCTCCCTATGCCGATGTGATCACCGATCCACAGCGCGTCGCAGCCCTTCGCGATCTTACTTGGGAGGCGTGGAAGGTGGAGGCGATGACTCCGCATACGCTGAAGGAGAGCGTGGATCTGATGCGCTTCGGCAAGCGCGAGATCAACGCCAATCCGGACGGCATCGATCTTGGCGGTGCGTTCCTGGAAACCCTGATGGCCGTGGGTATGCTCAGTCGCGAGGCGCAAATGGACCCGGACTCGACCGGCTTCAAAGAAGGCGTACGGATCTACCAGGAAATGCTGGCGGCCACACCCGCCTACGCCGTGCTGACCTCGCCCGAAAACGGCCGGTCCGATCAGATCGAAGCCGGCCGCAGGTGGCTGCGGCTCAATCTGATGACCACCTCACTCGGGCTTGCTCTGCACCCGGTCAGTCAGGCTCTGCAGGAGTTCCCGGAAATGGCGCCACACTACAAGGCAGCCCACGACATGCTGGCGGAGCCCGGCCATACGGTTCAGATGCTCGGTAGACTGGGCTTCGGTCCAACGGTAGACAGATCACCACGCTGGCCGTTGGAGACTCGGATCGTCGATGGATGACAAGACGCTTGCCCTGTATTTCTCGCTGTTCAACGAGATCGGTATCATCGAGCAACTAAGCCGCGCGCAATTTGAGGCGCGGCTGCCCGAGGGCTTTCTGGTCTCGCATTTTTCCGTGCTCAACCATCTAATCCGGGTGCAGGATGGGCGCACGCCTCTGGAACTGGCGCGCGCCTTCCAGGTGCCGAAGACGACCATGACCCACACCTTGGCGGGCCTCGAAAAGCACGCGCTTGTCGAGATGCGCCCCAATCCGGGCGACGGCCGAAGCAAATGCGTATGGCTGACCGAGAAGGGGCGCGCCTTTCGCAACGAGGCAATCGCGTCGATGCGGGAGGACATGGCGGGCTTTGCCGAACACTTTCAACCGCGCACGGTCGCCGATCTTGTGCCCCGCCTCACTGAAATCCGGCAGTATCTGGACGCCGCCCGCGATTAACCTGTCCGTTCCCCGGGCATCGCTGCCTCCTGTCCCGATCATGGTCGGTTTTTTCCGTTGTTAGACTGTTTTTCTGCGGTGTTCCCGGTTTATCAAGGGGCAAAGCGGTGTCGACCGGCCATTGCGCTGGATGCGGAAGACACCGAAAAAGAACGGTTGAAAGGGACGGATGAATGGATCTCGGGATATCAGGGAAAACCGCGCTGGTGCTTGGCGCGTCACAGGGGCTCGGTCGGGCCATCGCCGAGGGGCTTGCCGCCGAAGGCGTTAATCTGGTGCTGGCGGCGCGCAACGAAAAGGCGCTCGGGGAACTGGCGTCTGCGCTCTCGGCGACCCATCCGGTGTCGGTAACCGTGGCGGTCGTTGACCTCGCCGATGCCGGCTCGGTCGAGGCGTTGTGCGCCCGGGTCAGGGACGATTTCAAGCCGGATATCCTGATCAACAATGCCGGCGGGCCGCCGCCTTCCGTGTCCACCGGCATTGCCCTGGAGGCCTGGCAGCGTGCCACTCAGACATTGCTGTTCAGCATCGTGCGGGTGACAGAAGCCGCCCTTGAATCGATGCGCGCACGCCGTTGGGGCCGGATTCTGGCCATTGGCTCATCGGGAGTTATCCAGCCGATCCCCAACCTGGCCCTCTCGAACACACTTCGCGGCGCCGTAGCCGGCTTTTGCAAGACGCTGGCCGCCGAGGTGGCGAGCGACGGGGTTACTGTCAACATGATCCTGCCCGGTAAGATCGACACGGCGCGGGTCGGCCAGCTCGATACGGCGCGCGCCGAGCGCGAGGGCAAGACCGTCGAGCAGGTGCGCACCGAGATCGCCGCATCGTTGCCGATCAAGCGTTACGGAAAGCCATCCGAGTTCGCCAGCGTTGCCGTGTTTCTGGTCAGCGAGCCGGCAGGTTACGTCACCGGTCAGATGACCCGTGTCGATGGCGGCATGATCCGCAGTATCTGAGGGCAGGCCGACCGGCCCGGGACTCGACACGGCATGAACCGGATGTTTCCATCCAATCCTTGAAATCAAAAACGACGGAACAACTTCATGATCGACCTCTACACCTGGACAACGCCGAACGGCCGCAAGGTCTCCATCCTGCTCGAAGAACTCGGCGTGCCCTACACCGTGCATCCCATCAACATCACGGAGGGAGAACAGCACGCGCCGGATTTTCTGGAGGTCAGTCCCAACAACAGGATTCCGGCGATCATCGATCAGGACAACGGCCTCAAACTGATGGAGAGCGGCGCCATCATGCTGTACCTGGCTGAAAAGTACGGCCGGTTCATGCCGACCGACCTGGAGGACCGGGCCCGCGCCTGGGAATGGCTGATGTGGCAGATGGGGGGCCTTGGACCGATCCTTGGACAGGTGCACCATTTCGTCCGCTACAACAAGGGCAAGTCGGCCTATGCGGAAGAGCGCTACAGCACCGAGGCGCATCGGCTGTATCGCGTGCTGAACAAACGGCTGGAGGGGCGCGACTACATCGTCGACGACTACTCGATCGTCGACATGGCCTGCTGGCCGTGGATCTCGCGCCACGACTGGCAGGAGATCGACCTCAAGCAGTATCCGAATGTCCGGTCATGGTATCAGCGCCTGCTGCAGCGCGAGGCCGTGCAGAAGGGTTACCACGTGCCCCGAAAGGTCCAGGAAATTCCAGAAGGATAGCGTTTGCCGCCGGGGATCGCCACACCTCAGCAGTTATAGCACAATAAGCCGAAACAATACTTTCAAAACAAATGTCAAAGGATGTGTTAAAATTTGGGTAGTGGTGAGATACATTTGTTCAGAAGTTCTTTTGACCAATAACAGCACAGCGTCACATAGTTTTGCGGGTGTTTATGCAAGGCTATGGAGAACTGAATGCTGGGATTACTGGAACAGATTTTCAGACTGAACCGTCGCATCGATATCATCGACACCGAATCCGATCCGGTGGAAGTGGCGAATCCCGATACGGCTGTCATCGTAACCGCGGACGGATCGATCGAGGCGCCAGACGGAGCGGCTATTTCTTCGACCTTCGATCAGACAACGATCTTCAATGATGGTTTCCTGTCATCCGGGGCAACGCAGAGCGGCACCATTTTCATCAATGGCGACGATACCGCGGTGCTCAACACAGGAACGATCGAAGTCACACGCACCGGTGACAACAATCCAGCAATCTTCATCCGCGGCGACAATGCCAAAGTGATCAATCTCGGTACCATCGACGTCAAGGGATCCAATGATGCGGGCATTTCCGTACAGGGCGACGGCGCGCAGGTGATCTCGCGGGCCGGGACCAGCGAAGACGGCGACAACAACGAAGGTGTTTCCGTCACCGGCGCCGGTGACTTTCTCCTCAACCAGCTATCGGAGGACAGCGACATCTTCATGTTTGGAGACTTCCAAAGCTCCGACAGCAATGCCGAGTGGGTTTCCCTGGTCGGCATCGACAGCAATGTGACGGCGCTTGGCACGTTTCACAGCACCGGCAGCAACTCCGAAGCGATTTCGGTCGTCGGCGAGGGCAACCGTGTCTACGCGGACCTCGATATCAACACGACGGGCAGCAACTCTGAAGGCATTTCCACGAGCGGCGACGATAACGACGTGTTCGCTATCCTGGATTTCACGTCAAGGGGCAGCAACGCCGAAGCGATTTCCAGTTCCGGCACACGGTCCGATGTCTTTCTGATTGGCGAGATCGAGACCCACGGCAGCGACGCGGAAGGCATATCCTCGACCGGCGGCTATAACGAGGTCACCGCGTTCATCGACTTTTTCTCGTCCGGCAGCAACTCGGAAGCCATCTCGCTGTCCGGTATCGCCTCGACACTGTTATCGGTTTCGACCGTCGAAACGACCGGCGACGAGGCCGAAGGATACTCGATCAGCGGCGATTACCTCTCCGTCGACATTATCGGCTCGATCACAACGTCCGGAGAGAGTTCGGAAGGTGTGTCGATCGCAGGATTCGACAACGTGCCGGGTTTCGGGAACGACATCACGATCGAGTCCGACATCACCACAACCGGCGACGGTTCCGAGGGGATATCCTTTGCGTCTCATCAGTCGACACTGCAGTTCAGCGGCCTGATCAGTACCATCGGAGACGACGCGGAGGGTGTGTCGGTGTCGGGCTCCGGGGAAGCCCCGGGCTTCAAAAACGACATTTCCATCGTGTCGAACATCACCACAACCGGTGACGACGCCGAAGGCGTTTCGATCAGCGGCATCCAAACAACCGCGGTCCTGGAGGGACTTGTCGATACCTCTGGGGACGACTCGGAAGGCATCTCGCTGACCGGTTTCAGCAATACGCTGGACATCGAAATGGATGTTCACACCGCCGGGGAACGGGCCGAGGGTCTTTCGATCACCGGCTCGGGAAACGTCGTTTCCTATGACGGTGTGCTGCGCACCGAAGCCGAGGAATCGCCGGGTGTTGCCCTGATCGGCACCGACCAGGACTTTACCAATTCCGGACTCATCGTATCGGAGGGTGTCGATTCGGCCGGGATTTTCGCTATTGGCAGCGGTTCCATCACCAATGACGGGATTGTCGAGGCGGTCAATTCATCGGCAGTTGTCGCGGTCGGCAACTTCGACATCGTCAACAGTGGCACCATCATCGGCGACGTAAAACTTGGCAACGGCAGCGATACGTACCAGGGAACCGGAACGGTGGAAGGCACGATCTTCGGTGAGGACGATGACGACCAGTTGACCGCCAGCGACAACGGCGACAGCCTGAACGGCGGCGACGGCACGGATCTGCTGATCAGCGGCCTCGGCAACGATCTGTTTGCCGGTGGCGCCGACGATGATACGTTCTATTTTGGCCTGAGCTCCGGGGACGATCAAATTACCGATTTCGAATCCGGTCTCGACCTGATCGATCTCAGTGAATTCGGTATCGGGACCAACGAACTCGAGAACGCGCTATCAGCCAGCGGCAACGACGCCGTCATCGATCTGGATGTGTTGGGCGGTTCGGGATCGATCACGGTCGCCAATGCGGCGGGCGCGCTTGATACCACAAACGACTTCATCTTCGGTGGAGCCGCCTAGCAATGCGTAGGGCGGTCCACATCGGGCCGCCCAAACCGTTTACCGAATACGCTTGCCGGCAACCGCTTCGAAAAGGAATGCATCGCTGGCATTGAAGCCGGTCTTCAGCCGCGATCCGTCGCCCACCGAGCGATCGCCCTTGAGATCGACCGTCAACGGGTCATCGCCCCCGGTCCGGCTGTAGGCATAGGCCGTGCCGCCAAGGTTTTCGACAACGTCCACATCGATTTCAAAGGCTGTGGTGCCGTTGGGATCGAAGTGTTCGGGACGGATGCCAAGCTTAATGTCCGACGCGCCGTTCAATCCGTCCTGCAGCTGGAACTCGGCTTCGGCACCGCCCAAATCGGGCAGGCTGACGCGTATCGACGTGCCGTTGCTGCCGACCACGTTGGCCGACAGGAAGTTCATCCGCGGCGAGCCGATGAACCCGGCCACGAAGATGTTGTCGGGATCGTCGTAAAGGCCGATGGGCGAGCCCACCTGTTCGATGCGTCCGGAACGCAGCACCACGATCTTGTCGGCAAGCGTCATCGCCTCGACCTGGTCGTGGGTGACATAGATCATCGTTGCATCCAGATCCTTGTGCAGCTTGGCGATTTCCAGCCGCATCTGAACCCGCAGTTCGGCATCCAGATTGGACAGTGGTTCGTCGAACAGAAAGACCTGCGGTTCACGCACGATGGCGCGGCCGATGGCCACCCGCTGGCGCTGGCCGCCGGACAGCTGTTTAGGCCGCCGCTCCATGAGTTCGCCCAGATGCAGAATGGATGCCGCACGATCCACGCGGCGCTTGATCTCGTCGGCCGGCGCGCCGTTCATCTTCAGCCCGAAACCCATGTTTTCGGCCACCGACATGTGCGGGTAGAGCGCATAGGACTGGAAAACCATGGCAACGCCACGTTCGCTCGCCTCTACACGGGTGACGTCTCGGCCACCAATTTCGATCTGACCCGACGTCGCGTCCTCCAGGCCTGCGACAAGACGCAGAAGGGTGGATTTACCGCAACCGGAAGGACCGACAAACACCACGAATTCCTGGTCTTCGATGGTGAGATCGACACCATGGATGATATCGACGTGGCCAAAAGACTTGCGCACTTGATTTAGTTGTAGACCCGACATTTCTTCTCCCCGGTCATTTGGATTTCCGCCTCAGGCCCGAGGGCTAAGGCGTATCTTGATGTCGCCCGTGATCGCCTGTGCCGCTTGCCGGATCGCTTCGGTCCAGCTCTCGAGCTGAGCTATGCTGACCCGGTAGGCCGGCCCGGTCACCGAGATGGCGGCGGCGGACGCGCCGTCCGACGACCCGATCGGCGCGGCGATACAATGGATGCCGATCTCATGCTCCTCACGGTCGAAAGCGATCCCGCTCTTACGGATCTCTTCGATTTCGGCCATCAGTTCCTTTGGTCCCGCGAGCGTGTTTTCAGTGAAGCGGTGAAACTCGATGCGCGAGACAACCTCGGCCAAAACGTCGTCCGGCAAGGTCGACAGCGCCGCCTTGCCGACGCCCGTGCAGTAAACGGGTGATGCGTTGCCGATCTGCGAATACATGCGCACTGCCCGCTGGCTTTCCACCTTGTCGAGATAGATGACTTCGGTCCCGTTCAGCACACCAAGGTGTACGGTTTCGGTCGTCAGTTGATGCAGCCGATTGAGATGCGGCTCGGCGATGGCGCGAAACTGGTTCTTGGACCATGAATGGGAGGCCAGACGCAGCAAGCGCAGTCCGAGCGAATAGGTGTGGTCGCGATTGACGCTCAGCAGCCCCTCATCGACCAGATGCGACAGCTGCCGGTGCAGGGTGCCGCGCGGTTGGCCGCTGACATGCAGGATCTCGGTAAACCGCAACGGCTGTTCCGCGTCCGCCACAATATCCAGCAGCGAAAGCGCCTTACCGACCGTACCCGTTGTGGCGCTTTTGCCAACGCCCGCGCCCTGCATGATGTCTCCTCCCGACATTCTCTTGACAGCCATAACAGATTATCGGAATATTCTAAATAGTCAAATTGAGTTCCGATTAATGGAACTCTGGTTTGGCCTATCGCGGAGGGAGCCGCGAGCAAGGACCATTTTCGGAGGAAATCTCTATGCACCGAATCTTGAAAGCATGCCTTCTGGGCGGCGTGGCCGCGGCTCTGGCCGGCGGTACTGCGCTGTCCCAACAACGGACACTGACCTATTACGGTGATTTCGACCCAGCGCCGCTCAAGGCGATGGAAGAGATCATCGCCGATTTCGAGGCCGAGAACCCGGACATCGATGTCGTGTTCCAGAACTTCGACCACGAAGGCTACAAGACGTCGATCCGCAACTTCCTGACCGCCGACGCACCGGATCTCGCCAACTGGTATGCCGGAAACCGCATGGCGCCATTCGTCAACTCGGGCCAATTCATGGACGTGACCGACGTCTGGGAGAAACACAACCTCTATGACAGCCTCGGATCCGCCGTGGCGTCGATGACCATCGACGACCGGCAGTGGGGCGTCCCCTACACCTACTACCAGTGGGGCATTTACTATAACAAGGAAGCCTACGATAAGGTCGGGGCGACGGTGCCGACGACGTGGGATGAGTTCCTTGCCAACTGCGAGAAGTTCAAGGCCGCCGACATCGACTGCGTGACCACCGGGACAAAAGCCCTGTGGCCCAGCGCCGGTATCTTCGACTACATGAACCTGCGCACCAACGGCTTCGATTTCCACATGGACCTGACGTCCGGCAAGATCCCGTGGACCGATGACCGGGTGAAGGCGACCTTTGCCGAATGGGCGAAACTCGTCGAGCCGGGCTACATCACCGCCAACCACGCGGCGCTCGACTGGCAGGATGCCGCATCGCTGCTGGTGCAGGGCAAGGCTGCCAACTACGTCATGGGCAACTTCGCGGTTTCCGTCTTCAAGGAAGGCGGCATGACCAACGAAACGCTGGGCTTCATGGCGTTCCCGACCATCAATCCGGATGTGCCGCGTGCCGAAGAAGCACCGACGGATACCGTGCATATCCCGTCGGGTGCCAAGAACGTGGAAGACGCCAAGAAATTCCTGGCTTTCCTCGCCACGGCGGGCGCCCAGACCAAGATCAACGAAGCAATGGGCCAGCTGCCGATCAACAGCTCGGCCACGGTCGGTGACGATCCGTTCATCCAGGCCGGCTTCGAGCTCCTGTCGACCACCCAGGGCGGCATCGCGCAGTTCTTCGACCGCGATGCTCCGGCCGAAATGGCCAAAGTCGGAATGGAAGGCTTCCAGCAGTTCATGGTGCAGCCCGAGCAGCTCGACAACATTCTCGAGCGTCTCGAAAAAGCACGCCAGAGAATCTACTGACCTCCCCGACAGGGCCGGTATCGACCGGCCCTGTCCTGATAATACCATTCTAGGCCGCTGATGCCGGAACGCAGGAACTGACTCCGTCCGGCGTAACCGTTGGGGACGCAAAATGGCCGTCGCATCGATCGAATCCGTGGAAAGACGCTCCTGGTGGAGCCAAAACCAGCAACGCCTCACGCCCTGGCTGTTCCTTGCTCCGGGCATGTTCATGTTCGCGCTCTATGTCATCTGGCCGATCTTCGACAGTTTCTGGCTGTCCTTTTTCGACTGGGACGGTCTCGGCGAAAAGCGCTGGCTGGGCTGGAGCAACTACCAGGAACTGTTCGACGACGACGCCTTTTACACATCGCTTTGGAACAATTTACTTTGGCTCGTCCTCTACCTGCTGGCCGTGCCCGCGGGTCTGGGAATCGCCATTTTCCTCAACCAGACCGTCCGCGGCATCCGCATCTACAAATCGCTGTTCTTCTTTCCCTTCGTGATCAGCCAGGTCGTGGTCGGCCTGATGTTTTCGTGGTTTTACGCGCCGAATTTCGGGCTGTTCTATAAATTGATCGAGTGGATAACCGGCAGCGGCATCGCCATTCTCGCCGATCCCGATCTCGTCACCTATGGCATCATCGCCGCCGGTCTGTGGCCGCAGGTCGCCTACTGCATGATCCTTTACCTGACCGGCCTCAACAACGTGTCGCCGGATCAGGTTGAGGCGGCACGCCTCGACGGCGCCAAGGGATGGAAAATGCTGTGGTACGTGATCCTGCCGCAATTGCGTCCGGCGACCTTTATCGCCGTGGTCGTCACGGTCATCGGCGCCCTGCGGTCCTTCGACCTGGTATCGATCATGACCGATGGCGGGCCGTTCGGCTCGAGCCGCGTTCTGTCCTTCTACATGTACGAGCAGGCGCTGTCGGAATACGGCTATCGCATGGGCTACGGCGCGGCGATCGCTGTGATCCTGTTCCTCATCATGATGGTGTTCATCTCCGGCTTCATCTGGAAGATGATTCGCGACGAGCAGGAGGGCCACTGACATGTTTCCGCGTCCCATCGAACAGACCACGCCCGGTGTTCAGGCCGCCTACAAGGCCGCCCTCCCCATCGCCCTGCTGATCTGGCTGCTGCCGCTGATCGGGGTCGCCATCACCAGCGTCAGACCGGCGTCCGACCTGGCGGCCGGTAATTATTTCGGCTGGCCTTCGGCGCTGGCTTTTGGCAACTACCTTGAAGTTTTCCGCAACTCACCGATCGGCCAGTACATCTTCAATTCGTTCAAGGTGACCATCCCGACGGTCATCGGGGTGGTGGCGCTATCGACGATGACCGGCTTCGCGTTGGGTATCTACAAGTTCCGCAGCAACATCTTCATCTTCTTCCTGTTTGTCGCGGGCAACTTCGTGCCGTTCCAGATCCTCATGGTGCCGGTGCGCGATCTCACGGTGCAGACCGGCCTCTACAACACCACGACGGGGCTGGTGCTGTTCCACGTCGCCTTCCAGACGGGTTTCTGTACGCTCTTCATGCGCAATTTCATCCGCGCCCTGCCGCGCGAACTGATCGAGGCTGCGCGCGTCGAAGGCGTCGCCGAGTGGCGCATTTTCTGGTATATCGTCCTGCCGCTGATGCGGCCGGCCATAGCCGCTCTCTCGGTGCTGATCTTCACCTTCATCTGGAACGATTATTTCTGGGCAACGGTGCTCACCACCTCAGCCAGTACGCAGCCGGTCACGGCCGGACTTTACTCTCTGAACGGACAGTGGATCGCCGCCTGGCAGCTGGTTTCGGCGGGCTCCATCCTGGCGGCAATGCCGCCGGTCCTCATGTTCTTCCTCATGCAGCGTCATTTCATCGCCGGGCTGACGCTTGGGGCGACGAAGGGGTAAATACGAGATGAGCGGACCCAGGATCGCCTTCATCGGCGCCGGCTCGACCGTATTCATGAAAAACATCATCGGCGACGCCTTTCACTACGAGGCGTTGCAGGATGCGACCGTTGCACTGATGGATATCGATCCGGCTCGCCTGGCGGAATCGGAAATGGTGGTGCGCAAACTGGCCCAGACCATGAAGGTCGACGCCAGGATCGAAACCTACACTGACCGGCGCGCCGCCCTGGACGGGGCCGATTTCGTGATCGTCGCCTTCCAGATCGGTGGCTACGAGCCCTGCACGATCACCGATTTCGAGGTGCCGAAGCGCTACGGCCTGCGTCAGACGATTGCCGACACGCTGGGCGTTGGCGGTATCATGCGGGGCTTGCGAACCGTGCCGCATCTGTGGGCCACCTGCGAGGACATGCTCGCCGTCTGCCCCGATGCCCTGCTGCTGCAATATGTCAACCCGATGGCGATCAACACCTGGGCGATCACCACCCGGTATCCGCAGATCCGTCAGGTCGGGCTTTGCCATTCCGTGCAGGGCACTGCAGCGGAGCTGGCTCGCGATTTGGACCTGCCGCTCGAGAGCATCCGCTACCGGGCCGCCGGCATCAATCATGTGTCTTTTTTCCTGCAATTCGAGGAAAGGCTGGCCGACGGGAGCTATCGCGATCTGTATCCACGGCTGCTTGAGGGTTATGATAGCGGCCGCTTCCCGAAACCCAATCTGGAGAACCCGCGCTGCCCCAACCTGGTCCGCTACGAGGTGATGCGCCATTTCGGCTATTTCGCCACCGAGAGTTCCGAGCACTTCGCCGAATACGTCCCATGGTTCATCAAGAACGGGCGGCCTGACCTGATCGAACGGTTCAGCGTGCCACTCGACGAATATCCGAAGCGATGCGTCGAGCAGGTCGCCGACTGGAAACGCCAAGCGGCGGCACTGGCGTCCGCGGCCGAAATCGAGGCAGAACGGTCGCGGGAATATGCGGCGACGATCATGCATTCGGTCACCGCGGGCGCGCCGTCGGTGATCTACGGCAACATCGCCAATCGCGGCCATATCCCGCAGCTTGCGGACGGCTGCGCGGTCGAAGTCCCTTGCCTGGTCGACGCCAACGGTGTTCAGCCGACCGTCGTCGACGACCTGCCGCCGCAACTGCTGGCGATGATGCGCACCAACATCAATGTCCAGGAGCTGACGGTCGCGGCACTGATCGAGGAAAACCGTGAGCATGTCTATCATGCGGCGATGCTCGATCCGCATACGGCGGCGGAGCTGGACCTGCGCCAGATCCGTGACCTGGTCGACGACCTGATCGATGCGCACGGTGCCTGGATGCCCGCCTGGTTGCAGTCGACCGGCCGCGGCACGCGGGAAACGGCGGCATGAAGAAACCGGCAACGTTTCACGATCTTGAGGGCGTGTCGGTTTTCATCTCCGGCGGCGGCTCCGGCATCGGTGCCACCCTGACCGAGGGGTTTCTGCAGCAAGGGGCCAAAGTCGCCTTTTGCCAGCGCTCTGACGCCAGCGACTTTTGCGACACGCTAGAACAGACTTATGGCAACCGGCCTGCCGGCTTTGCCTGCGATGTGACCGATATCGACGCCTACCAGTCGGTTCTCAGGCAGACTGCCGAACGGAACGGTCCCATCACCGTCCTGGTCAACAACGCCGCGTGGGACAATCGCCATCCCCTGCATCCCTTCTCGGTCGATGAGTGGGACTACATGCACGCCGTCAACATCCGCCATCATTTTTTCGCGGTTCAGGCGGTGGCGCCTGGTATGAAGCAGGCCGGCGGCGGTTCGATCATCAACTACTCGTCGATTTCCTACATGATGGGCAATGCCGGCTACTCGGCCTACGTCGCGGCAAAATCCGGCATCACCGGTCTGACCCGCGGTCTGGCACGGGAACTCGGCCCCGACAACATACGGGTGAACGCGCTGATGCCGGGCTGGGTTCTGACCGAGCGGCAACGCAAGGAGTGGGTGACGGAGGACACCTTGAATGCTCATCTTGAGCGGCAGTGTCTGCCGGTGGAAATCCAGCCGGAAGACATGGTCGGGCCGACATTGTTTCTGGCGTCGGCCGCATCGTCCGTCATCACCGGCCAGGCTCTCGTGGTCGACGGCGGAACCGTCGTGACCGGTTGATCAAACCGTGGCGGCCTTTTGCGCAGCGGTGGATTGGGGAACATCGGGCTTTCGGCTGTGGTTGCTGGATGCGGACGGCACCATCCTGGCCCATCGGCACACCCAGGAGGGATTGCTCTCCTGTCCGCCCGGACGTTTCGCCGAGGTGCTGGCCGGCCACCTCAGCGCCCTGGAAGCAACTGCCGATCTTCCGGTCGTCATTTGCGGCATGGCCGGCTCCCGACAAGGCTGGCGGGAAGCGCCCTACCAGACGATCCCAGTTCCGATGTCAGACATTCCGCGCGGTGCGGTAAAGGTGCCGGAGGCCGCCCGGGACGTGTGGATCCTGCCGGGGCTCGCCCAGCGCGGTCCGGAGCAGGCGGACGTCATGCGCGGGGAGGAGACGCAGCTCTATGGCGCCTTCGGCGCGCGGTCGGAAACCGTCACCGCCTGCCTGCCCGGGACCCATTCCAAATGGGTGGCTCTACGCGACGGTGCCGTGCAGCGTTTTACGACCTATATGACCGGAGACCTGTATGCCGCTGTGGGCGAACACACTATCCTCGCACAGAGCGGGCCGTCGCCGGACGGCGACGAAGCAGCTTATGTCGCCGCGGTCAAACGGGCGTTGGATACCCCGCACGCCCTGACGGCCGGACTGTTCAATCTACGCGGCCGCCAGCTGCTCGGCTATCTGACCCCGAGTGCCGTGGCGCCATCGATCTCGGGATTGCTGATCGGGACCGAAATCGCCGCAGCCATGCGGGCCGGCATGGCCGACGGCGAGGTGGCGCTGATCGCCAGCGGCGTTCTGGCCGAGCAGTATTCGACGGCACTCTCGGTGGCCGGCGTGTCGTATCGGTCCGTCGATGCAGAAACTGCGGTCGTGAACGGACTGTTTTTGGCCGCCCGCGGGCTGCTCGGCGATTAGAGCAACGGGCGTGAATATGGCATCATTTGATGGCGGAAAATCGGTTCACTCGGCAAGGCGCGTCGCGTAGCGCGATATGGTGTATCGGGCAAGCGTCGCAACACAGCCGATGGGCCGATTTTCCGCCACCCTGGAGAGGTCTATCGTGTTGAAATACTGCGGTGAATGGGCCGGGCGATTTTGTCCTCTGGCGTCGTTGGCTCGCGCTTGTGGTGGGCAGGCACCACGGCGCGCAACCCGCCTCGCCAGCGACCAAAATCGCTCGGTCAAATGGTGCCATATTCGCGACCGTTGCTCTAGAAGCGGAGTGAGACGATGACCCGCCATCTCGGCGTCTGCTACTACCCGGAGCACTGGCCCGAGGCGCAATGGGCCGACGATGCGAGGCGCATGGCGGCTGTCGGGCTGCGTTACGTGCGGATTGGCGAGTTTGCCTGGTCGCGGCTCGAGCCGGAACCTGACCAGCTGGATTTCGGCTGGCTCGAGCGGGCGATCGCGGTCCTGGACGACCACGGCCTCAAAATCGTGCTGGGCACGCCGACGGCAACACCACCCAAATGGCTGGTCGATCGCATGCCGGACATGCTGCCCGTCGCGGCGGACGGTTCGGTACGCCAGTTCGGTTCGCGGCGCCATTATTGCTTTGCCCATCCCGGCTACCGTGCCGAGTGTGCCCGGATCGTCCGCAACCTGGCGCAGGCCTTCGGCAATCATCCCGCGGTTTCGGCCTGGCAGGTCGACAACGAATATGACTGCCACGGCACCACCCTGACCTTTTCGCCCGCGGCACGGCTCGGATTCCGAACATGGCTGGCCCGCAAATACCAGTCGCCGCAGGCCCTGAACCGGGCCTGGGGCAACGTCTTCTGGTCTATGGAATACCGCAGCTTCGACGAGATCGAGCTGCCCCAGGGAACGGTCACCGAGGCCAATCCCGCCCACTGGATGGATTTCCGCCGTTTCGCGTCAGACAACGTGATCGAGTTCAACCGGCAGCAGTGCCGTATCATCCGCCGCCACTCGCCGGGACGCGACATCATCCACAACTTCATGGGCCGGACGCTCGCATTCGATCACTTCAGCCTGGCGGAGGACCTGGACGTGGCGTCGTGGGATTCCTATCCATTGGGATTTCTCGCCGAACGCGCCGGCCGACCGGAACAGGAGAGGCTGGCCTTCCTGCGGGCGGGCGACCCCGATTTTCAGGCCTTTCACCACGACCTGTATCGGGCCACGGGCGACGGTCGCTGGTGGGTGATGGAGCAGCAGCCCGGACCGGTCAATTGGGCACCCTACAATCCTGATCCGCGGCCGGGCATGGTGCGCCTGTGGAGCTGGGAGGCCTTCGCCCACGGTGCCGAGGTGGTCAGCTATTTCCGCTGGCGCCAGGCCCCCTTCGCCCAGGAGCAGATGCATTCCGGACTGTTGCGCCCGGATGACGGTGAGGCGGCCGGGTTGCCAGAAGTCCGCCAGGTGGCGGAAGAAATCGCCGCGCTGGACCTGGCGTCGGGCAGTGCCGCGGCCGAGGTCGCTATCCTGTTCGACTACCCGTCCGCCTGGGCCTGGGAAATCCAGCCTCAGAGCGCGGGGTTCGACTACTTCTCCCTGGTCTTCGGGTTTTATAAAGCGCTGCGCAAGCTGGGCTTCGACGTCGATTTCATCAATGCATCGAACGTCAGCGATCTCGACCGCTATCGGCTGATCCTGGTGCCGGGGCTGTTCGCCTGGCCGCCGGACCTCGTCGAAGCGTTACAACAATCCGGCGCCACTGTGCTGATCGGACCGCGCAGCGGTTCGAAAACAGCGGATTTTTCGATCCCTCAAAACCTGCCACCGGGATTGGACGGGCTGAAGGTGCTGCGCATCGACAGCCTGCCGGAAACCGCGCGAATCGATCTCGCCGAGGCGGCGGGCTCGATCACGCGCTGGCGGGAGATGGTCGAGATGGCAACGCCCTGGCAGGTTATCCTCAAGACACCGGATGGCTGGCCACTTCTGTGCGGTGCGGGCGGGTTGCACTATCTGTGCGGCTGGCCCGATGCCGATGCGGCCGACGCCATCCTGAAGCACCTTGCCCGAGAAGGCGGTTTGTTGACCAAAGACCTTGCAGAAGGGGTTCGGCTGCGTCGCTGTGGCCCCAACACCTTCGCGTTCAATTATGGGGCCGAGACCGCCGATCTGCGGCACCTCTTCGCCGACAATGACTGTCTTCTGGGATCGCCGATCCTGGAGCCGTCCGGTGTGGGTATCTTCGCCGATCAGGCGGCGCCTGGATAAACCGAACCAACATTGCTCTCAAGCCAGGTGGTGGGAAACCGGGCCTGGACCGTCGCCGCTTTTGCCGGCGTCATGGTGCACAGCGCAGTGGAAAGCGCGTCAGCGAGCGTCGCGGTCGGCGCCTCGATCGCCACAAGGCGTCGCGAAGTCATCGGCTCGCCGGTGTCGGGCACCATGATGTGTCCGTATTGCCCGCCCTGGTCGAACGTCGTCCCGTGACTGTACGAGACGGCCAACGCCCTGTTGCCCATCAGACGAACCTCGCGCGGTGCCGAAGCGGATCCGTCGGCGGCGATCCTGACCGGCCACGGCGATTGGTCGGCACGCGGGCCAATGGCACGCAGTTCGCCGATGTCGACGAGCACGTGGTCCAAGCCGGCATCTTTCAACAGAAGAGCCACCCGGTCCGTGATGTACCCCTGGGCAATACCGTTGAGCGTGATCGCCATGCCCGGCTTCGAAAACCAAACGCTTGCCGTATCGAAGCGAACGTTTCGCCATCCGGGACACGGTGCGGACGTATTGGCATCCGGTGACCCGCTGTGCGCCCGCGCGTGCTGCGACCAGGCAGACTGAATGGTGGGATCGAACGCACCGTCGGTGGCCAGATAAATGCGTTCGGCCGCCGAGAGAAGCGCCAGAAAATCCGGATCCGGTCGATCAACCCGTCCGGTTCGGTTTAAAACGCTGATCACGCTGTCGCTGCGATACAGGCTGAACAGGTTCTCAAGCCGCTCTATTTCCTGGAGAACGCCGTGCAGGTCCGCTTCGGCGGCAGTGCTCCCGTCAAGCACAATGCTAGCCGACGCTCCCAGCGCTGTGCCGCGCCAGACAACCCGGGCAGCTGCCGGCCGACGACCGGTCAGGGCCGCCAGACCGGCGATCGAGCCGGCCGCGGCGATGCTGAAGAACCGTCGTCGGGTCACTGACATCACGCTCAACTCCCGCCCGGTGTTTCGATGTCGCCTTCACCGGACGGAAGGTCCACATCGACCGGTGCCAACACCAACTCGTTCGAGATGTCCGAGTAAGCAATCACCTTGCCACCGTGGCGTTTCGTGAAAGCAGCGGCATCCTGCTGCGTCGCAAAGGGAATGAGGTCAGGCACGCCCATACCGCCACGCCGATCGCTGCCGATCACGTAGACCGCATCGGGCGCGGCAATCCAGTTGTCGTTCCCGGGCGCTTCCCAACGCGCGCCGGGCGCACCCATGTCGTTGACGAATATGGCCGCAACGTCGGCGGACTGTTCCGGCATTCTTTCGAACGCGAAAGCGTCGCGGATCTGGACGAACCAGATCGGATGCGGATTGCCGGCCAGATGCACCTGCGCCTTGGGGCCGTCATGTTCGAGCACATTCATCTGGCAGTAGTGACCGAGCGCTTCAGTCGACATCGTCACCGGTGCGACTGCGGCAGTGATGTTCGGGTCATTGCATCCTCCAGCCATCAGGAGCAGCAATACGACAAGGCGTTTCATGGCTGATACCTCCTGAGCAGGATGGCGGCGAGGACCGCCGCCATGGCGGGCCAGACGACGAGCGAAACCGCCGGCATGACACGTGGGAATCCGATTGCATCGGTGTTGCCGCCGACACCGCCATAAACGGCCCCCGCGTCAATCTCGGACAGGTTGAGCAGGCGGAAGGCATCTGTCGGGCTGGCGACGAGCAGCCACGGGAACAGCTGACGTGTGAACAGGCCGCCGTCATCGGCCACCAGCGCGGCCAAAAGGGCGACGTCATACATGACCACCGCGGCAACCCAGAGGGCAATGGCAATCGCTGCGGCCGTTCCGGGTTCGCGGGTGGACGCGCTGATGCAATTGCCGATCGCCAGGAACGTCGCACCGAGCAGACAGGCCGACCAGAACAGCCGGGCGACATGCGCCATGCCGGTTGTACTGACGTCACCCACGGCAGCCAGTAACAGTGTTGCGGCCCCGAGACCGGCCAAAACCGCGACCGAAAGCACGGTCAGCTGGGCCAGGAATTTGCCGACCAGAAGTGCTTGACGGCTCGCCGGATAGGTCAGCAGAAGCGACAGGGTGCCACGCGACGCCTCGCCGGCGATAGCGTCATAGGAGATCAGCAGGGCGATCAGCGGCACCAGATAAACGACCAGCGTGGTCAGGCTGGCGGCCGTCACCGTCAGGCGATCCGTTCCCAGCGTGCCCACCGGTGCCGAGCCGGCGAAGGCGATCAGCAGGGAAAAGCCGATCATCAGCAGCACCGCGACCGCCACCCACCTGTTGCGCGACAGAATACGCAATTCGATTGCCGTCGTGGCCAGGACAGAACGGATCATGAGCGGTCCCCCGTGTCCGCCTCGCCGCTGTAGTAACGGTAGAGATCCTCAAGGCTCGGCTGGATGATGTCCACATCGTCGATGTCTTCGGCGCAGGCGCCAATCGCGCGCAGCCGATCCATCTTTTGCGACGGCGTGGCGTGAATCTCAACGGCGCTGCCGTTCAGCGGTTTGCCGCCGAGTTGCGCCTGTAGCCGCTCGTTCTTGCCCGGGTGCGCATGGACCTTGATGCGAACAGGCAGGGCGGCCTGACGGCGCAGCTGCGGCAGGTCGCCGGACACCGCGACCCTGCCGTCGCGCAGAATGAGGATGCGGTCGGTACGGGCCTCCAATTCGGTCAACACATGCGAAGACTGGATGATCGCGGCACCGCCAGCCGCCAGTTCCGAAACGATTTCATAGAAATCATGGCGCGAAACGGGATCGAGACCGGTGGTCGGCTCGTCGAGGATGACCAGACGCGGCTTGCCCAGAAGCAGCTGCGCAAGACCAAGACGCTGACGCATGCCCTTGGAATAGGTGGCGATGCGGCGGTCCATGGCGTGGTCGAGACCAACGCGTTCGAGCACTTTTTCGGGATTGATGGAAACCCCCTTCAACCGGGCCAGGTAGAGCAGTTGCTCACGTCCCGTCAGGGCCCGGTGAAAAGCCAGGTTTTCAGGCATATAGGCGCAAACGCGGCGCGCCACCGGATGGCCGGGTTTGCCGCCGAGCACGGTCAGTCGGCCATGCGAGGGCGGCAGCAGGCCGAGAACCAGTTTGATCAGTGTCGTTTTGCCGGCGCCATTGTGCCCGATCAGAGCAACGCGCTCGCCGGCGCCGATCGCCAGATCAATCCGGTCGAGCGCCAGCACGGTGCCGTAACGGCGCGTCAGACCTTCCGCCTCGACGATCGCCCCGTTCATCGCCGTGGCTCCGGCGGAGCGCCCGGATGCATCAACGGGTGGCTGTCAACGACGCCGCCCGGCAGGAATCCGGGAAAGGAGGATTGTGCCCAGCGGATCAGCTGCACCGCCGGGCTGCCGAGCAGCAGCCGGGCCGAAGGCTGGCTCCACAGAACATGATCCATCAGGTCATTCGGCCTGTAAGCCATGTCAGCGCGGCCGTCGCCGTTCAGATCGTACGCCGCGTGATCGCTCCAGTAATTGCCGCGTCGGTCGTCACTCCATTCGATCCAGCGGGTGCCGACATATTTCACCTGGGTCCTGTTGCCAACGAACGCGTTGCCGCTGACCGTGTTGCGCTCCGATCCGGCAGTGAAATGGATGCCGATCCGGCATGCTTCGAACGTGTTCCCGGCAATGCGGTTTTTGTTGGCGTTGTACATGAACAGGCATTTGTCGCCGCCTTGGCTCACCGCATTGTCAGCGACCTCGGCCTTGTTGACGTAATTCAGCATGATGCCGTGATCCCGATCGCCGACGGAGCGGTTGCCGGTGACGACGAGATCGCGTGAATACATCAGCGCAAAGCCGGCGTGATTGCGTGTGGAATGATTGCCGATCAACGCGCTGCGGTGGGTGTACATGTAATGGACAGCAAAGCGAAGATCGGCGAAACGATTGTTTTCAAAACGGTTTTTCTTGCTTGTGTTGACAAAGATGCCGTCACGGCCATAGCGGACATCGTTGTCGATTACGACGGTGCCCGGCGCGTTCCAGATATAAATGCCATTGCCGCGTGCGTTCATCCGGTGATCGCGGCGGCCAATGATCGTGTTGCCGCGCACCAGTGCGTCAATGCCGCCATGGATGTCGATCCCGACCAGATTGCCGATGAGGCGATTGTCGAGGATTTTGGCGTTTCGCACCCGCTTGGTCACTTTGATTCCTGAATCGAGCGCCTCGTGTGACGAACCCGAGCCGCTTACCTCGAGCCCTTGGACCGAGACGTCATCGGCGTTGACCGTAACCACGGTCCCCGCGCCGCCGCCGACGATGACGGCGCCTTCCATTCCGCTCAGGCTCAATGGCGTATCGATGCGAACCGGTCCGGCATGCTCGCCGGGTGCCAGGCGAAACCGGTCACCCGGTTCCGCCTGATCGACAAGCGGCTGCAAGGCCGTGCCAGGCCGCACCACGATGTCGCGCGCCTCGGCCGCGCCGGCAAAACCGGACACGACCGCGCACAGCGCGAAAAGGATGCGGGATGGAACCATGATCGGCGCCGATCAGCTTGACCGCGGTTCGACGATCATGCGGCCACGCATTTCCATGTGCAGCGCATGGCAGAACCATTGGCAATAGAACCAATGGACGCCCGGGCGATCCGCGGTGAACGTAACCGAGGCGGTCGCCTGCGGACCGACCTCGAAGGCGATGCCATAGTTCCCGAGGGTCAGGCCGTGGGTGATGTCGTCGATATCGTCGAGATTGGTGACGTAGATCGTCACCTCGTCGCCCTGCTTGACCGTGAACTGTTCAAGTCCGAAGGACGGCGCCAGCGACGTCATATAGACGCGCACCTTGTTGCCGTCGCGAATGACCGTATCATCGGCTTCCAGTTCCACACCGTCGGCCGCCGCCTGCTGCCTCGCGTCCTCCCACATCGGATCGTCGCGGGTCCAGATCGACTTCGGGTTCACCAGATCGGCGCGCACCAGGATGCAGTCGTGCGGTTCGGCGAACGTCGGCCCGTCGTGGACGACCTCCGGCTGGTCACGCGAGATATCGATCAGCTGCTCGTTTTCCGGTTTCAGCGGTCCGACGTTGAGGAACCGATCCTTGGAAAACTTGTTCAGCGAGATCAACCATTTGCCGTCAGCCTCCTTGGTCTCGCCCATGGTGGCGTGATTGTGACCCGGTTGGTACTGCACGTCGGTCTTGGCGAGGATCGGATCGACCTGCTCGCCGGCGTATTGGCGGATCGCCGCATCCATGTCCCACTTTACCATCTGGCTGTCCAGGAACAGTGTGGTGTAGCAGGTTCCCTTGCCGTCGAAGGCCGTGTGCAGCGGTCCGAGCCCGAGTTCCGGTTCGGCGACCACGCAGGAACGCGGATCGGCGCCATCGAAGACGGCATCGATTTTGGTGACATCCAGCACCGTCACGGTAGGCGACAGCTTGCCGTTGATCACGATGTGCTTGCCGTCGGGCGCCGTGTTGCAGCCATGCGGGCTGTTGGGGATTGGCACGTAAGCCGTGTAGGGCGAGCCTTTGCGGCCGTCGAGCACCGGCACGCCGTTGTATTCCTCAAAGTCGCCGTTGCGTACGCCCTCCTCAATACGGGCAATGTTGAAGATAACCGCCCAGTCGGTCTCGCTTTCGGTCATCTCGGCAAGCGTGACGCCGCCTTCCGAATTGTAACAGGTCGAAACCGCGTATTTGCCCTGGTAGTCGGCGTCGCAATTGTCGAGATTGCCGTCGACGATGACCTGCCAGGCGACCTCCATCGTATCGCCGTCGATGGCGGTGAAGATTGCAACATACTTCTCAGGCTCGTCGAGGATCATGCCATCATTGGGCAAAGGAATGCGGTGTTCGCCATTGGCGAAGACATAGCCGGTGCGCGGATACTTCTGCGGCCGCAGACCATGAATGTCGCTGGCGTTCGGAATTTCGATGATCTTGTCGCATTTCATGACGTCGCAGCGCACGCGAGCCACCCGCGTGTTGGCTTTGTCGTTCATGAACAGGTAGCGTCCGTCATAGGTGCCGTCGGTGAACGACATATGCGGATGGTGCAGGTCGCCGTTCTGATAGGTCTGCTGACCGCGCGCCGCCAGGAAATCCCGGGTTTCCGGCAGCAATCCCTCGGTCAGCACCTTGAGGCTTTCATTGGTCTGGCCCCAACCGGTGGCACTGCAGCGATTGAACACCGGCACGCGCATCAGTTCGCGCATCGAGGGCACACCGATAATGCGAAGTTCACCCGACTGACCGGATGACCAGAAGCCGTAATACTCATCGAGCTCGCCCGGCGCCAGCGCATGCCTGTGGTCTTGCGTTTGCGCAACGGCCCGGCTGACCAAAGGCGTTGCCGGACCGTTCAGGGCAACGGCGCCGGCGCCCACCAACGCGGTGGTCGCAGTGGCGCCCAGCATATCGCGGCGGGAGATGCTCAAGCCGGGCTTAGGGATGCCCCGATCCTTGGATTTCTCTGACATTACATTCCTCCTTCGTTTGATCCTGACATGCGGGAACCCGGCATCGCGGCGCCGGGAATGGGTTTCACGGGATTGCTCTGCCGCCGTGCGTGTTTGATGCAGACCGGACAGATCTGCTTGTCCTGGTAGCGAACCTGGCAGTGCAGGCAGTAGAGGCATTCGTTGGGGTTGATCTCGCCGGTCGGATGAATCGCCTTGACGAAACACTCGTCCGAACAGATGTGACAGCGGGTGCCGCATTCGCGATATCGCTTCAGCCAGTCGAAACTGCGTATCCGGGCCGGAATCGCCAGCGCCGCACCAAGCGGGCAGAGATAGCGGCAGTAGAAGCGTTCAACGAACAGGCCAATGGCCAGCAGCACGACGACATAGGTGACAAAAGGCCAGCTGCGCTGGAACTTGAGCACGATCGCGGTTTTGAAAGGTTCGACCTCGGCATAGGTTTCGGCAAGTGGGATCGAGGCCAGGGCCACACCGAACAATCCCAGGAAAATCAGATATTTGAGTGCCCAGAGGCGCTCATGCAGGATCCACGGCACCGGCCATTGCGGGATGCGCAGCAACCGGCCCAGACGGTTTGTCAGTTCCTGCAACGCGCCAAACGGACAAAGCCAGCCGCAATAGGCGCCTCGCCCCCAAAAAATCAGCGCCGCGGCCACCGAAAACCACAGGATGAACACCATCGGATCAAGCAGGAAGGCGTCCCAGGTGAACCCGTCGCGCAGCGATCCGGCAAGCGCCATCAGATTGACCACCGACAGCTGGGCGTTGGCGTACCAGCCGAGAAACACCAGGGTCAGGGTCAGAAACGACATCCGGAACCAGAAGACGAAGCGTTCCGACCGTGCGACGTGCATCTGGAAGAAGAACGCACCGGTCAGGCCGCCCAACATGGCAAGCAAGCCGGCAACATCGAGAGTCCGGTCGCTCCAGATCCGTTTCCACAAAGCGGCTTTGGCGACGTTTTCGGCCTCAGCGTCCAATGTCGAGGCAGGCGCCGGTTCCGTCGTGTCGACATAGCGTTCGGCAATGCCGGATTGAAGATCGAAGGTCAGGAACGCCTTGCGCACCGGTCCGACCGCCCGCTGCACCAACAGTTGCAGCCGCCATGGCTGCGTGGCGTCGAAGTCGAGCCCGTCGGGTATGCGGAAAATGTCGACTTCGTTGAACGAGGGCGAACCGGCGGCTGCCAGACGGCCGAGACGGCGGTGCTGCTTGTCGGAGAAGCGGACGCCGGTATCGCCCTGGATCAGCTGTATGCGGTCGAACAGACCGCCACGCACATATCCCGAACCCTTGAACGAATACCGGCCACGGCCCATCACCAATAGGGCGTGTTCCCCCGAGGCCAGTTCGTTGACGAGGTTCCTGTATTCGCCCTCGCCGAGCAGTGCCCGACCGATCGTCGGCACGCTGATCAGAGCCGCGTAGAGATCGATGAAGGGTTCGCCGGACGCCCCCTTCTCGGGACGCGCGGCAGCCCGTGCATCGCCATGTTCCTCGAAAGCGCGGTTGACCTGGCCGATATCAAGCGACATCCGCCCGATCGATCCCTCCCGCACCAGATCCTGCCAGCTTGGTTCGTCGAGCACTTCGGATTTCAGCACCCGTTCGACATCAGCAGCCGGTGGCGGGGCAAGGCCGCCAAGTCCGAGCGCTCGCGAGACTTTGAGACCGGCACGGACAACCGAGTCGTCGATCACGATGATGGTGACCGTCGCCCCGGCGATAATATCCGGCTGATGCGCCGTGCCTTCCGCCTGTGCCTCCCGCTTCAGATCGAGCCCCCGATAGCCCCGGGTTGCAGCCTGTATCTTGGATTCGGGAATGCCGATCAGAACAATCGGTTCAGAGTGTTCAACGAGCTCGACGCCGGTAACGACAGCGTCGAGATCGACACCCACCATCGTATGAATCGGCTTGCCGGAGTATCCGGTGGTCGACACGAAATCGGACGTCACGAAAGCCCAGCCCAGACGCTGTCCGGCGCCCAGCAGTTCAATAGCCGACACGGTCGGATGAGTTTGACCGTAGGAATCGGCTTCGGGATTGAGATTTCCCGGATCGATCTGATGGACGAAACGCACCAGCAGGTCGCTTGCGGCGGCTTGAGCGAGCGTGGTGAATAGACAAACGCAACCGACCAAACAGAAGATAGCGAATATCGGCCCCACCCCATACCGCCATATGTCCGGCGAGAAATATGGCATGGCGCGACTATGCGACTTGACGAATAGCCCGTAATTGACATCCGTTAGGTGGTCGGAAATTTTGGGACAATAACCGGGTTAGAGACGATTTATGGCTGTCAGGGATCGGGACGCAATGCTGGCCTATGTGCGAAGAACGCCACTGTTTTCGCACCTCACCGATCCCGTTTTCGACCCGATCGGCAAGCGGATGCGTTTTCTGGAACTGGAGCGCGGCGTCGGCCTGTTCAACCAGGATGAGCCGGCCTCCGTCTTCTACATCGTGATCGACGGGTGGGTGAAGGTATATCGGACCACCACAGCCGGCGAAGAAGCCGTCATCGGGATCTTTACCCGCGGTCAGAGTTTCGCGGAGATCGCCGCCCTTGCGGAAGACACGTATCCGGCAAACAGCGTGGCGGTCAGTCCCGTCAGGCTTGCCGAAATCCCGATTCAGCCCATTCGCGCCGCCATTCATGCGGATCCGGAGGTCGCCATTACCATGCTGGCCTCGGTATCCCGGCATGTGCGACGGCTGGTTGACGAGATCGAACAGATGAAGGGGCTGTCGGGAGCCCAACGCGTCGTCGAGTTTCTGGTGCAGTTGAGCCCGGTTGAGACGGGGGCGACGCGCATCCGCCTGCCCTACGAAAAGGCGATCATCGCCCGTAAGCTCGGCATGAAGGCGGAAAGCCTGTCGCGGGTTTTCAGGAACCTGCGGAAGCAGGGGGTAAGGATCGACAACGACTTGGCGATTGTCGAGGACATTGGAGCGCTGCGCCGTGCCCTCGATGGCGGGATCCCGATCCGAATCCTTAGTTAGAGCCTGTTTCAGGTTGCGCGGATCACCTGATGGAACTTACCACTGACCGGGTCTGGAGCTGGTGGAGTCGCATCTACCCTCACACAGATGTCTTCCAGTCCATGTGTCTTCAGAAAGCTGGCGACCGTCGAGCGTATGTCCTCGCTCACCGCAATCTCATCGACAGCGTCCGCGAATTCACACGCGATCGTCATCGACGTTTCTCGGTCTTGTATGACCTGGAACCGGCGTAGCCCCGGTATCAGGTCGAGTACCGTCGTGATGGCCATTGGCAATACCGATACATCGACGTTATCGCGATTGCGGAAACACAGGATCTCCTCGCGGCGCCCTTCAATGCGGATTGCCGGTAACGAATTGCCGCAGGGGCACCCCTCAGCCAACAGGGTGATGCTGTCATCAAGTACATAGCGGATGATCGGCTGAACATGGTTGGCGAGATTGGTAATCAGCACCGCATGAGAAGGCTGTCCGGGATCAACTGGCCGATACCTATCGTCAACAGGTTCAAGAATGACCCAGTCTGCGTTCACGTGATAATTGCGATGCGCACATTGGAAGGCAACGTAATCACATTCCGAGGTTGCATAAACGCACCGCACAGCACAGCCGAAAGCGGTCTCGATCCGATCCTGCTGACAACCGTCCAGCGTCTCACCCCCGGCAAACATCGCGGCCGGCGAGAGATGAAGCCGTTTGGCCTCCTGCTCGTGGGCGAGCTGGGCGAGCACACTCGGATAGGCAACAAGCTGCAGGGGATCCCATGCATTCAACGCCCTGACCAGCTGATCAAGCGGTAAAAGCACCGAGAAATCGCGCATCAGGTGGCTGAACAGTGGCTGTTGCGCCGCCAGACGGCGCCAGGATGAGATTGCCGCGAAATGGTCCTCGCACGCGGTGATGCAGGCCATGCGCCAGACGTGGCCCCAGATGTCGGGCGCGATGCGAAATGGAAACGCCATCCAGGCCCGTTGTGCAAACAGCTGGTCATAGACATCCATCGCATCTGGATCGTGTAGAAAGATTCCGGGGTGCCCGGAGGTGCCCGAACTCTTCCAGATCCCATAACGGTCATCAAACAGATCACCTATGCGCCCCTTGTCGTTCAGGAACAGGGATGCGGACTCAAGTGTCACCGCAGGATCGGTGACCCAATCGTCAAAAGACTCCATGAGTTCCGTCTTGGATACCGGCGGAAGAGAGGAAAGGTCGCTGATGTCGTCAGCGAGGTGCCTATAGTGTCGCCGGTAGAATGGCGAGCGGGCGCGGGCAAAGCGGACAAGGTCCTCAAGCCTTTCGGTCTGGCGCTCCTTGATCCCTTCGGGTCCGGCTCGCTCGGCGGACCAGATATCGAGAGCGCACCAGGTATTGCTCCCCGACAGTGGAAAGGTCATGTTCAGTCTTTCTTTCGCCCGGGCCTGGAAGCGACCGGCTTCGACGCCCTTGCTCCATCGACCTGATACCCGCGTTTCAGCAACCGTATGACCGCGGTCCGCTATTGTTGATGAACATAGGTTCCCGGTGCCGGGCAAAGCGGTTTAACGCCCCTTTCCGGAGCGCCCATGCCCGGCGGATCGGTTTTCTCGCTGGAGTGACCCGAAAGCCAGTCTGTCCATTCGGGCCACCAGGAGCCTTCCTTGACCGGAGTCTCCGCCCGCCAGGTATCCGGGTCGATATAGTGGTCGCCGGCTCGCTTTGTGGCGACCTGATAGGTCCGTCCGGGGTGTCCGATTTCACTGATGATACCCGCATTGTGACCACCGCTGGTCAGCAGAAACGTGACGTCTGTTGCCGGGTGAAAGGTGATCTTGTGGACAGACCGCCAAGGTGCGACATGATCCTTGATCGTCCCAACAGAAAAGATCGGCGCGCGCAGATCGGCAAGATTGATCGGCCTGCCATCGACGACATAACGCCCGGACCGAAGGTCGTTGTTCAGAAAAATATTGCGCAGATACTCAGAGTGCATGCGATACGGCATCCGTGTCAGATCCGCATTCCAGGCCATCAGATCGTTCATCTCCTGCCGTTCGCCGAGCAGATACTCCCTTACGAGGCGAGACCAGATCAGATCGTTGGAACGCAACAGCTGAAACGCGCCGGCCATCTGATGCTCGTCGAGGTATCCCTGGTCCCACATCATGTTTTCCAGGAACGAAACCTCACTCTCCCTGACGTAAAGCATCAATTCCCCGGCCTCGGAAAAATCAACCTGCGTTGCGAGAAGGGTCATGGATGCCAGGCGGTCATCGCTATCCCTGGCCATTGCTGCCCCGGCAATCGACAGCAATGTCCCGCCCAGACAATATCCGACCGCATGAACCTGGCGATCAGGGACGATGTCGCCAATGACATCGAGGGCAGCCATCACACCCTGTCTCCGGTAGTCTTCTATGCCCAGGTCGCGATCGTCAGACGTCGGATTGCGCCACGAAATCATGAAGACCGTAAAGCCCTGATCCACCAGATACCCGACCAGAGAATTATGCGGTGAGAGATCCAGGATATAGTATTTCATGATCCATGCCGGGACGATCAGAAGCGGCTCGGCCTGCACCTGCTGCGTTGTCGGTTTGTACTGGATCAATTCGATCAGGTGGTTTCGGTAGATGACCTCGCCGGGTGTTACCGCAAGATCCTTGCCGACCTCGTACGCATCGGCACCGACCGGCTTCTTGCCAGCCAGCGTTCGTTGCCAGTCTTCGACGAAATTCTGCGCACCCCGAAGGAGGTTCTGTCCACCCTGCTCAAGCGTTGCCTGCAAAATCTCGGGATTTGTCGACACGTAGTTCGACGGTGCATAGAGATCGAGCAATTGTCGGACAAGAAAGGACACGACGCGTTCGTCCTCATCGGAGAGGCCATCGACATCGGTCGCCGCGTTGTACCACCATTGTTGGGTCAGCAGAAACGACTGATACATTAAGTTGTAAGGCCACTGGCGCCATGCTTCGTCGTCGAACCGCCGATCCTGCGGCAATGGCTCGATGCAGGGCGGTGTCGTCGGTCGGACAGCGGCTTGCGCGGAATAGGTCGCAAGTCGCGCACTTTTCCGGAGAGCCTTCTCAACGAGTTCCATGTGCTTGCCGGGTGACAAGGCCAAGTGGCTGAGCCAGCGGAAATAGAGGCTGTAAAGGCCTGCGGGGGATATGCCGCTGGTGAGGCGCGCCAGATTTGCCTTGTAGGCGCGATCAAGCGCCTGTGCCGCGTAATGGCCTGGTGGCGGCCGGTCGCTCCCGGTCACGGGCTCGACTGCCAGGTCCGGCTTCGTCTTCTTTGCGCTCCTGCCGCGATTGTGACCTGCCTTTGCCACACGGAACCCCTGTGCTGACAGCCTCAACAATAATGTCGGCGGCAAATCGCAACTTGCGCTAAATCAAGTGGCCCGTGTTCCATGGCGGCCCATGGAAGTGCCGGTCAGAGGCCGTCCCAGCCGACGGCAAGGCCACATTCAAGCTTGTCAGGGTCGAACGAGATTAGCATTCCAGCGAGTAGCCGGCGCCGCGCACGGTGCGGATCACGTCCCGCATGTTGGCGAGATTGAGCGCTTTGCGCAGGCGTCCCACATGCACGTCGACGGTGCGCTCATCGACATAGATATCGTGTCCCCAAACGCCGTCGAGCAGTTGCGAGCGGGAAAAAACCCGGGTCGGCGACGACATGAAGAATTCCAGGAGGCGGAACTCGGTGGGTCCGAGTTTGATCTCACGCCCCTTGCGATAGACGCGATGCGTCTCCCGGTCGAGTTCGATATCGCCGGCCTTCAGCACCGAGGAAATGGTTTCCGGCTTGGCCCGGCGCAGCAGCGCCCGGACCCGGGCCATCAATTCCGGCGTCGAAAACGGTTTGACGACATAGTCGTCGGCGCCGGTGGACAGGCCGCGCACCCGCTCGCTTTCCTCGCCGCGCGCCGTCAACAGTATGATCGGCAGCTTTTCGGTTTCCGGTCGCACGCGGAGACGGCGACACAACTCGATCCCGGACAGTCCAGGCAGCATCCAGTCGAGGATCAGCAGGTCCGGAAGCCGCTCCTGAAGAACCAGTTCGGCATCGTCACCGCGCAGGATCGTATCGACCTCATAGCCCTCCGCCTCGAGGTTGTAGCGCAGCAGGACGCTGAGGGCTTCTTCGTCCTCGACAACCGTAATTTGCGGTGAGATTCCCATCGTGAGGTGCCCCTTGAAAAGGTCAGTTTTCGACGACGACGGTGGCTGATTCATCGTCCTGCGGCCGCTCGGTGCTCAACTGCGACCCGGTGGCGATGTAGTAGACGGATTCAGCGATGTTGGTGGCGTGATCGCCGATGCGCTCGATGTTCTTGGCGCAGAACAGAAGATGCGTACAGGCCGTGATGTTGCGCGGATCCTCCATCATATAGGTCAACAGCTCGCGAAACAGCGAGGTGTAGATGGCATCGATCTCTTCATCCCGTTCGCGCACCGAATTGGCCAGTTCCGGAGATCGGGTGGAGTAAGCGTCCAGCACCTCTTTCAACTGCGTGAGCGCCAGCTCGGACAGGTGTTCGAGACCTCGCACCAGCTTTTTCGGCTGGACCATGCCCTGCACTGCGATCACCCGCTTGGCGATGTTCTTGGCCATGTCGCCAACACGTTCGAGATCGGCGGCGATGCGGATGGCGCCCATGATGTCACGCAGGTCCGAAGCCATCGGCTGACGCTTGGCGATGAGGATGACCGCCCTCTCGCCGACCTGGCGCTCCGCCTCGTCGAGGAGGACGTCGTCGGAGATTACTTTTTGCGACAGGCCGGCATCGGAATTGATCAGCGCGGTGACTGCCTCCGCCAGCATGCGCTCGGCAATGCCACCCATTTCCGAAATACGCCGGACCAGGAACTCCAGTTCCTCATCATAGGCCGACACGGTATGGCTGGTTGTCGAGGTCGTTACATCGTCGCTCATCTGACTATCCTGTTCGGGTGCCTCAGCCGAAACGTCCGGTGATGTAATCCTGCGTGCGCTGGTCGCTCGGGCTGGTGAACATCTTGTCGGTGTCGTCTTCTTCGACCAGGTTCCCAAGGTGGAACATGGCCGTGCGCTGCGAAACGCGGGCCGCCTGCTGCATTGAGTGCGTGACGATCACAATCGTGAAGTTCTGGCGCAGTTCGTCGATCAGCTCCTCCACCTTGGCGGTGGCGATCGGGTCGAGCGCCGAACAGGGCTCGTCCATCAGAATCACCTCGGGACTCACGGCGATGGCCCGGGCAATGCACAGGCGTTGCTGCTGACCACCGGAGAGACCGGTTCCGGGTGCATGCAGTCGATCTTTGACTTCCTCGAAAAGTCCGGCTCTTTGCAGGCTCGTTTCGACAATTTCGTCAAAACCCGCTTTGTTCGCAGCCAGACCGTGAATCCGCGGACCGTAGGCAATGTTCTCGTAGATCGTCTTGGGAAACGGATTGGGCTTCTGGAATACCATGCCGACGCTCGCCCGCAGTTCCACCACATCGACGGAGGGATGGTAGACGTCGGCGCCGTCAAGCGTGATGTTGCCGGTGACCCGGCAACCGTCAATGGTGTCGTTCATCCGGTTAAGGCAACGCAGGAAGGTCGACTTGCCGCAACCCGACGGTCCGATCAGCGCCGTGACCTGGTTCTGCCGGATATCCAGATTGACATCGAAAAGGGCCTGAGCATCACCGTAGAACACCGAGACGTTGTTGCCCTTCATTTTGACGGGTACTTCCGAGGCCGACTTTTCGCCGACCGCTGCCTCGACGGCTGCTTCAGTCATCATATTCATCCTTCGTTACCCCGATTCTCCGGCGTCATGGCACCAGGTGCAATTGAAAGGCCGAGGCCGATTACCACCGACGCTCGAACTTGTTCCTTAGGAATACCGCAAGTCCGTTCATGATCACAAGAAAACCGAGCAGCACCAGAATAGCCGCCGACGTTCGCGACACAAAGCCGCGTTCCGGGCTGTCGGCCCAGATATAAATCTGCGTCGGCAACGCCGTCGAGGCGGACAGCACACCCTCCGGCGGGCTGGTGATAAAAGCGTTCATGCCGATCAGCAGCAGCGGCGCCGTTTCGCCGAGCGCCTGTGCCAGGCCGATAATCGTGCCGGTCAGAATCGTCGGCATCGACAGCGGCAGCATGTGATGCAGGATCGCCTCGTGACGCGATGCGCCGATACCGAGCGCTGCTTCGCGGATCGTCGACGGCACCGAACGCAGGGCAGCCCGCGTGACGATGATCATGGTCGGCAAGGTCATCAGCGACAGCACCATGCCGCCGACCAGCGGCGCCGAACGCGGCAGCCCGAACCAGCCAAGGAACACGGCAAGGCCGAGCAGACCGAACACCACGGAGGGCACGGCGGCGAGGTTGTTGATGTTGATCTCGATCAGATCGGTGATGCGGTTCTTGGGCGCGAACTCCTCCAGATAAATCGCCGCGGCAATGCCGATCGGAAAACTGATGAGGAAACAGACCAGCAAGGCCCAAAATGAGCCGGATATCGCGCCGGCCAGACCGGCCAGTTCGGGAAAGCGCGAATCGGCATTCAGGAACAGGCCCCAGTTGAACGGTTTGGAGACCAGGCCCTCTGCCCGCAGTTGATCGTACCACTCGATCTGCTGGTTGGAGACACGGCGACGGTCCTCCGGTGTGTCCCGGGAGATCTGCCCCTTGGCGAACTGGTCGAGCGGATCGGCAAACGGGACCTGGTAGTCGAACGTGGTGCCGATCAGCTGCGGATTCTTGATCACATGGTCACGCACCAGGAACCGGGCCGACGAGGTGAACATGCTGAAATAGGCACGCTGTTGCGACTGCTCCAGATCCGGTTCCAGTTTGGCCAGCGAGCCGCGCACGATCGTGCGCCAGTTGGCCGCCCTGATATCATCCGGATCGATTTCGGCGGTTGTCAGGTCGATGGCCACCCGTACCTTGGTCTGGACAAAGGCGGTGTAGCCGGACAGGACCAATGTGCCGATCAACAGGACCAGAAAGCCGATGGCAAAGCTGATTGCCGCGATGCCGTAGCGCTGCAGCCGCCGGTCGGCCGCATAACGACGCTTCCGGCGGGCCTGCATTTCCGGCGATTTCCAGGAGGCAACCCTTTGCAGTGACTGCGGCTGTGCAGCGTCGGTCATCAGTACTTCTCCCGGTATTTGCGCACGATGCGCAGGGCAATCAGGTTCAAAAACAGGGTGATGATGAACAGCAGCAGGCCAAGCGCGAAGGCGGCCAGTGTCTTCGGATTGTCAAACTCCGAGTCGCCGATCAGCAGCGTCACGATCTGCACCGTCACCGTCGTTACCGAGTCCAGCGGGTTGAGGGTCATCTTGGCGATTAGGCCGGCGGCCATCACCACGATCATGGTTTCACCGATCGCCCGGCTCAGTGCCAGCAAAACGCCGCCGACGATACCCGGCAAGGCGGCGGGCAGAAGCACGTTGCGGATGGTTTCTCCCTGGGTGGCCCCCATCGCCAGCGACCCGTCGCGGATCGACTGCGGCACGGCGGCGAAGGCGTCGTCGGACAGCGACGAGATGAACGGAATCAGCATGATGCCCATCACGCCGCCGGCGGCAATGGCGCTGTTGGGCGCCACGTCGATGCCGAGTGCGGCGCCTGCCTGGCGCATCGCAGGTGCAACCGTCAACACCGCGAAGAAGCCATAGACAACCGTCGGGATACCGGCCAGCACTTCCAGCATCGGCTTGACGAAGGCGCGGAAGCGCGGGCTGGCGTATTCGGTGAGGTAAATTGCCGACAGAATGCCTACCGGTACCGCAACAATCATCGCCAGGGCGGATATCAGCATGGTGCCGACAAACACCGGAATGGCGCCGAACGCACCCTGCCCAGCGACCTGGTCTGCCCGTAGAGCGATTTGTGGTTCCCAACGCAGGCCAAACAGGAACTCCGACACCGGAACCAGGCGGAAAAACTGGTACGCCTCGTAGAGCAACGAGGCGACAATGCCAACGGTCGTCAGGATAGCGATTGTCGAGGCGAAGATCATGAAAACCGTCATGGATCGCTCGAAACTGTGACGCGCCAGGAAACGTTTGGAAATCGACGTCAGGGCAAAGGCTGCGCCGGCCAAGGCAATGACCACGACGGCCGCGGCCAGCAGGAACTGGGCCGTCGACTGCAGCGACCGGAAGTTTTCCACCGCGGCTGTGACCTCCGGGGTCGGTTCACGGAAAATGTTACCGGCCGCCACCTGGCGGATTTCGCTGAGCAGCAAATCTCTTTGCGATGACGTCATGGCGTCGGCGCCCGGATAGGCGCCCATAACCATCATGTCGATGATGGCATCCTCGAACAGCAGCCACAGCAGGATAAAAATGATAGCTGGAACGGCGGTGTAAACCAGCGCGTTAAGGCCGTGATAAACGGGGCGGGAATGCATGCCCCGCAGATCGTCACCGGCAGTCGACACGGCGCGACGCGAACCGATGAAATAGGCGATGATGCCTGCGACGACCAAAAAAAGAAACAAATAGGCAATCATGACGTCCCCGGATCCCCGCCCAAAAACAAGCCCCGGCCAATTGGCCGGGGCTTAGTCATCTGACTTACATGGCCAGTTTTGCTGAGCCCAGAACGTTGTCCTGGGTTTGTTTGCGTGGTTCATCCTGCAGCGGGGTCAGACCACGCTCTGCCAGGTAGCCGCCCGGCGCCAGCGCATCTTCCGACATGTATTCTACAATGAAGTCCTTCATGCCCGGGATCACTTCGCGGTGCGGGTTCTTGACGTAGAAGTACAGCGGACGCGACACCGGATAGGAGCCGTCGGCGATGGTGGCGAAGTCCGGGCCAACACCGTTGATCTTGACGCCTTTCAGCTTGTCGGCATTCTCGAACAGGAACGAGTAACCGAAAATACCCATGGAGTTCGGGTCGGCTTCGAGACGCTGGACGATCAGGTTGTCGTTCTCGCCGGCCTCAACGAACGGACCGTCCTGACGCATGCGGGAGCACTTCTCTTCCCACAGGTCTTCGTTGGATTCCTCCAGTTCTTCCATGCCCGGCAATGCGTTGCAGCCGTCATGCATGGCGAGTTCGACGAAGGCATCGCGGGTACCGGAGGTCGGCGGCGGGCCGAAGATGGTGATGCCGGTATCCGGCAGGGACGGATCGATGTCCGACCACTTCATGTTCGGGTTGGCCATGAATCCGCCATTGCCGTCCGGAAGCTCGGCCGCGAGAGCCTTGAAGATCTGCTCTTCGGACAGGTCGAAATCAGCCTCGTTGGCGCGCGAGATGGCGATGGAAATGCCGTCGAAACCGATCAGGGCTTCGGTGACATCGTTCACGCCGTTTTCAGCGCACAAACCCTTTTCGGAATCCTTGATGGCGCGCGACGCACCGGTGATGTCCGGATAGTCCGGTCCGATGCCGCCACAGAACACTTTGAAGCCACCGCCGGTGCCGGTCGATTCGACAACCGGAGCTGGATTGCCGGTCTTGTTGGCATATTCTTCCGAAACAGCCTGGGTATAGGGGAACACCGTCGAGGAACCGACGATCTTAATCTGATCGCGGGCAACAGCAGTGCCAGCGAATGCAGCCGATGCCACCAGCATGGCGGCGGTAATTTTAAGCGATTTCATTGAAATTCTCTCCCGTCACTGCGGTCTATTCCATGCGCCAGGGAAGGCACAGCCCGTAGGGTTACCGGCGCTCGACTCCTATCAGCCGCCCCAATGCCGTTTTATGACGGTTCAATTACAGTTTTGTGACAATTTAATTTATTGATTCTATTGTATTTTTCTGACTTGTTGCGACACGCATGTCACGAAATCGGCTGAACCGCACAATGAATTCCGAGCCGTCTCCCGGAGTCGAATGCACGATCAGTCGCGCGCGGTGGCGCGTCAGGATATGCTTGACGATCGCCAGGCCCAGACCGGTACCCTTTTTCGACCGGCTGGCGTCCACATTGATACGGTAAAACCGCTCGGTAAGACGCGGTACGTGCTCACGCTGTATTCCGGGCCCGAAGTCCCGCACGCTGACTTCGACGGCACCGTTGGCGGCGACCGGCGGATGCAGCGTTACGACGACACGGTGGCCGCTTTGGCCGTATTTGCAAGCGTTCTCGATCAGGTTTTCGAACACCTGAATAAGTTCGTCGCGGTCGCCGGAGACATGCACCGGAGTATCCGGCGCGGTCACTTCGATCTCCACGTCCAAATCGTCGGCGAGCGGTCGCAACGTGTCGCACACATGCCGCACCAGCGTTTCCAGTTCGACGTCACCGGTCGGTTCGACATGCGCTTTCATTTCGAGGCGCGACAGCGACAGCAGGTCATCCAGTAAGCGCGTCATGCGGCCCGCCTGCTCCTGCATGATATTCAGAAACTCGTCCTGCGCCTTGGGATCGCGCCGCGCCGGTCCCTGCAAGGTTTCGATGAACCCTGACAGTGAGGCGAGCGGCGTCCTCAGCTCATGGCTGGCGTTGGCGATGAAGTCGGTCCGCATCTTGTCGATCCGCCGCGCCTCGCTCTGGTCGCGGAACGTCAGCAGGTAGAGCTCGCTGCCGCCGCGCATCGCGGCGATTTCATTCATCGGCGCGATACGGACACGGTACCAGCGTTCGGAAGGAACCTTCTCGACATATTCGATGGCATATTGACGCTTGGTGGCGATAGCCCGGTCGACCATATCGAGGATCTCCGGCGAACGCAGCCGCGCCGACAGATGCGACTGCGGCGCCATCGGCCCGAACCGCTCGACCGCCGCACGGTTCTGATACTTCAGCTTGCCGCCTGGGGACAGAATGAAAACCGGGTCATCCAACGCCTCGGAGGTTGTACAGACGATGTTTTCAAGCGGTACTCTGCCCTCCTTGCGTAGCAGTTGCTCACGCTTGCGCACCGAGCGGGAGCGGGTCGGCAGCGCCGCCGCGATGACCACAAGGGCAAAACCCGCCCAAACCTGCCACCGCGGCACCAGGCCTGACAGCGACAGCGCCAATGCCAGTACGGCCGCAATCACCAGCACGAAGCGCGTGTCGTACAGGCGCTGCGCGGTCTTTTGTCCAAGTTCCCGCAATGGACCCATAAAGGTTTTTGGCGTTTTGCTTAACATCGCTCAGACCATCTCGCGTCCGTTGTGTCGCGGGTCGCGTCCGACGCCCATTAGAACAGGCCATTAGCGCCGGCCGATGACAGTTGCATGACCTTTCGTCAACAAGGCAAGCCTGCCAAAAGAGGATTGTGGAAATCCGGTGGACAGCTACTCTGCTACGGCCGCCACAGGGTATTAGAGCAAGTCGCGGCCATAATGCAAACTTGCGGGAAGCACCATATGCACGTCAGCAAAGGGCAAAGAGCCGTCACCATCACGGTCAATGGTAAGCGGCGGCGGTTCGACATCGACGATCCGAAACTGCCAAATTGGATCGGCGACAAGGCCTTCGTTTCCGAAGGTTATCCCTACAAAAAGAAACTCGATCGCGACGAATACGAGGAGCAACTGCACGCCTTGCAGGTCGAGCTGGTCAAAGTGCAATACTGGCTGCAGGCCAGTGGCAAACGGGTGATCATCGTCTATGAGGGGCGCGACGCGGCCGGCAAGGGCGGCTGTATCGGCGCGACACGCGCCTACATGAACCCGCGGTCGGCGCGCCTCGTAGCGTTGCCCAAACCAACAGATCGGGAGCGCGGCCAGTGGTACTATCAGCGCTATGTCGATCATTTCCCGACCACCGGTGAATTGGTGCTGTTCGATCGGTCCTGGTACAACCGCGCCGGGGTCGAGCCGGTGATGGGATTTTGCACACCGGAGCAACACCAGCATTTCCTCGACGAAACGCCTGAATTCGAGCACATGCCGGTCCGGTCTGGTATCTACCTGTTTAAATTCTGGCTCAACATCGGCCGCGAGATGCAGTTGAAGCGGTTTCACGATCGCCGCCACAACCCGTTGAAGGTCTGGAAGCTGTCGCCGATGGACATCGCCAGCCTGGACAAGTGGGACGACTATACCCGCAAGCGCGACCTGATGTTCGAACGCACCCACACCGGCTACGCACCCTGGACGGTGGTGCGCGCCAACGACAAGCGCCGTGCCCGGATTAACCTGATCCGCCAGGTGTTGACCGGCCTGCCCTACGACGGCAAGGATGGCGCGGCTATCGGCGAGATCGACAGCAAAATCCTTGGTTTCGGGCCGGGTTTCCTAAGCGACTGACTGCAACGTCAGAGCAACAGGCCTACTCGGGACGGATGCGGATGCCGTAGATATCGACGCCGGTCCCGGCGCCGGAAATGTCGCTATTGATGGCCAGGTAGCGTGGCTGCGGGCTGCCGTCTGACAGGTCGAGGCTGAAAATCACGTCGCCCGGCTCGTAACTGACGTCGAAGCGGTAACGCCCGCAGTCTTCGCCGCCGGCCAGACGGCAGCCGATATAGATCTGGGTCGCCGTCTCGTCTGCGGAGCGCATGGTCATCGCCACCAGCGCCCTGCCGCCGGACAGGGTCTGCAAAAGACCTGGGCCGATTTCGAACAGCACCTCGCCGTCGACATCAGCGTCCCGCGACACGACGCGCAGCACGCCGCCGCCGGTGTCGACCAGGGTCGCCTCGGCGGCCGGTCCGACGGAGACCGACGACACATCGTCCGGGGTGAACAAATCGGTCCAGTCCCCGGAAAAGGCGCCATCGGGCGCCGGCAGGCCGGCGTAATCTTCGCTGTTGACCGTCGCCGGCGGATTGGGGACGCTGGTGTCGCGCTGCTCGGGCGACTGGAAGGCACCGCTGATCATCAGCCAGATTGCACCGATGCCGACGAAGGCGATGGTGAGCGCGAACACCAGGATCATTGAATAGATCGGCCGCCGCCGGGGCTCGCGCGGTGCCCGCGACCGCCGTCCACGCTGATGAGCCGATCGCGCGTCGGTCCCGGCCTGGCGGCCGCGCATTTCCGCACCCGGGAGATGTGTCCGCTGGTCCGGTTCATCCGACGTCGGAAGTTCGGCGCGCAGATCCGGGTCGACGTCCGTAAACGCCGGTTCCGACCGGTGCTGCTGGTCCTGCTTCGGATCAGCATGCGGTGGGATCGGCGGCAACGGGTCAAATTGCGGTTCCCGCCGCTCCGACGCCGACAGCTGCTGTAGACCCGCTACGATTTCCTCTGAAAAATCCGCCACTGCCCCCGGATCCGGTGCAGCGGATGGTTCCTGGTGCGTTTCCGGTTCCGCTGGCGCAAACACCTCATCCGGTTCGATTTGCCGGGCTTCGGGCATATCCACCTGTATCTGCGGATCCGATTGCGGCGGCGGCATCTCGCCATCGGCCGGCGCCGGGAACGCCTCGTCGTCTTGGACGTCCACCGGGTCATCCAAATCCGTCAGCTGCAACTGCTCGGGTTCCAACTGCAACTCGGGATCAGGATCGGGGGTCGACGGCAGATCGTCGGGCACCGGCTCAGGCCGAGCCCGCCCGGTGTGCAGTGCCGGCCCTTCCTGTTCCTGCCGCTCCAGCCCGTGAACCGGCTGGACGGCCGGCGGTTCGCCAGCGTCGGACTCGTCTCCGGCTCGCTCGTCGTCGAACGCAACCTCAGGAACGGGCACGACTGGCGGCGGTTGTCGGTGGCGCCGCGGCAACTCGACAGGTTCTGTCGGATCCGTTTCAAACGCCGGCTCGCTGGCGACCGGCACCGCACCGGCGTGTGCGGCCCGGCGGGCCACGACCTGAGGGTCGCGGCGAACGGGCGCCCGGGCTGGTCTGTTGGCCGGTTCACGCCGCTGGGTCGCTGCCGCTCGACGCGGCTGCTGACGTGGTGCCGCCTGCTGCTGCGGGGCTGGCTCGGATGGTGCCGGATCCGTGAGATCGGCGGTCGGTGGCTCCGGCGTTTCAAAGTCCAGCGCGAATCCGAGATCCGGCGGTGGCGGTTCAGCCCAGTATTCGTTCTCGATGGATTCGATCAAACGGTCCAGGGCGCGGGACTGGCTTGCCCCTTTTTCGGTATCCGACAGGCCCTTGGCCGCAAGACCGTCGGCCAGCGCCTTGCGCACCGATTCATAGACCCGCTCCCGCTCTCTCGGATCCTTGCCCTTCGGCCCTTCGAGCGCTTTTCGAATCGCGGCCTCTACGCCCTTCACACTATACCCTTTCGAACTCCGGTCGACCGATCCCGGCCGGCTTACCCATAGACCAATATGACGGCGAGTTGAAGCGTCACCCGTCTGTTGCCCGTTGTCTTGACGCACTTTTTAGCCAAGGCTTTCAACGCTTTGAATACGGCGATTCAGAGGTCGCCGGCCGGACAATGTGTTGAAGACCGTCGCAATCGGACTTTTCGAAACCATTCGGGTCTGATAGTTGCTCTTACGTTTGCGTAAACGTCAATCCTGAGGCTCCCCGTCCATGGCCCTTCCGTCCGTCCTGAAAGATCATCTGAGATTGCCCGTCGTCGCGGCGCCGCTGTTCATCATCTCCCATCCGCCGCTTGTGCTGGAACAGTGCAAGGCCGGGGTCATCGGATCGTTTCCGGCGCTCAATGCGCGGCCGGAAGCGCAGCTCGACGAATGGCTGGCCGAAATCACCGAGGAACTGGCCAACCACAATGCCCGAAATCCCGATCGGCCGGCGGCACCCTTTGCCGTGAACCAGATCGTGCACCGGTCCAATACGCGGCTGCAACACGATCTGCAGATGTGCGAAAAATACCGGGTGCCGATCGTCATCTCGTCGCTTGGCGCGGTTCCGGAGGTCAATGAGGCGGTGCATGCCTATGGCGGCATCGTGTTGCACGACATCATCAACAACCGCCACGCCAATTCGGCCATCCGCAAGGGTGCCGACGGGCTGATCGCCGTGGCCGCCGGGGCCGGTGGCCATGCCGGACCGCTGTCGCCGTTCGCCCTGGTGCAGGAGATCCGCGAGTGGTTCGACGGGCCGCTGCTGCTCTCCGGATCGATCGCCAACGGCGGGGCGGTGCTTGCGACGGAGGCGATGGGCGCCGATCTCGCCTATATCGGCACGCCGTTTATCGCCACGCCGGAAGCGCGGGCAATCGAGGAATACAAGGCGATGATCGTCGACAGCAACGCCGCAGATATTGTGTATTCCAACTACTTCACCGGCATCCATGGCAACTATCTCAAGCCGTCCATCGCCCGCGCCGGCATGGACCCGGACGACCTGCCCGTTGCCGATCCGTCGAAGATGGATTTCGGCCAGAAGAAGTCCGGCGCCAAGGCCTGGAAGGACATCTGGGGGTCCGGCCAGGGCATCGGCGCGATCAAGGAGGTACAGCCGGTCGCCGCCTATGTCGACCGGCTGGCGCATGAATACCAAGAGGCACGCGCACGACTTTGCGGCGCCGCCTGATCCGGCGGCGCCCAAAAAGGTGACCGACGGCGCCGCCTGCGACTTGAATTGTTGATCCATTGGCTGTATCAGCGCCGCGTTGCGGTGCGTAAAGGCACAGCACGCCGTTCCGGCGAACGCCGCAGTAGCTCAGTTGGTAGAGCACGTCATTCGTAATGATGGGGTCGGGGGTTCGAGTCCCTTCTGCGGCACCAGCACACACCGGTCCGTTCCGGAGACATAGGTAACAAATTGCCTATGTCTCGGGTCTCTCCAACACCTTCGGTTTTCTGTCGCATCCTTCCGCATGGCGCGTTTAGGCATTGAGCCTGCACACGCCAGCGAACCGTATCGTCGGTTCATCACCCGCAGGGCTTGGAGACCTGCCTCTCCATCTGCACCGAACCAGGCATGAACGGATTATCGTAATCCAAGAGCCTGCACGTGCTCTTGAGAATCATGGGCCAACCGTACGCCGATCGGATGCCGCCAGTGATTTCGCCGCTGGACAACGACCAAGGGAACGCCCTTGGATGCGCCGGTGTTTGGTCTTTGCCAGTAAGGTGTATGATTCTGTTGGAATTTTGCGTGTGAAACCTGATATGATGCTTGGTATGAACGATACGTCCAAAACAGATATTTCGAAGATTGCCTTTAGCTCGCGGGTGTTCCCCACCGCTGACGATATGGCGCTGTGGGAGTCGCTGAGTGCTGCCGAGCAGCGCGCCATAGTCGAGCGCGACGAGGAAGCCGGTTTTAGAAGCGGGGCGGCTGACCCGGAAACGCTGGAAGACCGGTTAGCACGGGTGCGCGCAAGCATGGCCAATGCGCTATGATTTGAGCCGACAGGCCTCGGCGGAAATCGATAATATCATTCGCTACACCGATGAGAATTTCGGCTATTACGGTTATTACGGTGACAGTTTACACAATCCCTTTTTACGTCGATCTGCCCCTCTTGCGCGGCGCAAGGACGCGCCCGGTCTGCTGCTCCAGTGCCTTGAGCCAGCTTGCATCGCCGATCGGCCGGCCGATCGTCTCGGCGCGTCGCAGCGCCGCGTAATTCCTGATCAAGCCGCTCGAAGCGGTAGTGTCAGGTGATTACCCTCTATGTACACGGTGTCCCCAAAAAGACTCCATGTAGCTTATTGGATTGATGTACAAAACATCGTTTTTCTTCATACGGGCATTGGACGCAACGATGCCCCTGCAATCTCCTATCATCTTTATGATTAAGTCTAGCTTTTCATAATCTATTTTAATCTCTAGGGAAAACAAATTTATTATTTCCACATTTCGAACAATATAGCTCATTTTTACACATATTAAATCTAATTCTTCCTCACAAATACCCGGATAACTTAAAATATTTATGATATAATTCAAATATTCATCGCAGTTTCTACAAATCTCATCAATTCCCAAAGATTCCAAGTTATTACGGTGACAGTTTACACAATCCCTTTTTACGTCGATCTGCCCCTCTTGCGCGGCGCAAGGGCGCGCCCGGTCTGCTGCTCCAGTGCCTTGAGCCAGCTTGCATCGCCGATCGGCCGGCCGATCGTCTCAGCGCGTCGCAGCGCCGCATAGGCGCTGCCTCATCAACCGGTTCGTTTAGAAAGCCGGCGAAATCGCCGGTGCGCTCCAGAACCGGGGCAACCTTGACGACTGCGTCGTCGCGCCCCGAAAGATGCGCCCGGGCGCTCGACCATTGCCAGTCTTTCGAGCGTTTGACCAACCGCGCCCGTACCGGATTGAGCGTCACGTAGCGCACCGCATAAAGCAGGTGGTCTTCGTCCATCACCACCGAGCCGTAACGCCCCTGCCACAGATGGCCGGTGACGCGCGCGCGGGCATTGACATAGCCGGTGTAGCGCCGATGCAGGTCTGCGAAGGTGCGCCGCAGGCCGTCGTCGTCTGAAGGAACGAGGATCACATGGACATGGTTCGGCATCAGGCAATAGGCCCAGACAGCGCATTTGGCGCGGCCGCTGCTCTCGGCCAGCAGATCCCGATATAGGGCATAATCACCCTCCTCGAAGAAGGTCTTTTCACGCCGGTTCCCCCGCTGGGTCACGTGATGCGGCAGACCAGCACTTACTAACTGCGGCAAACGACTGTAATGTCACGACTAATGTGCGTCATATATTTTTCGAGCTCTTCAACTTTATTTATACCAAACTCGGATACATCCCATATTTTTACAATAATCATATTTCGACCCTCGTAAAACGAAACCGATTTTATGTTTCTTGGCTCAAGATGATCCATTGTATAGTCCCGATTTAGCTGCACTGCGGCGAACGCTGAGTTAAACCCAAGGAGCTCTGTATCAAGGTTAACTCGCGCAAAATGGTTCGGAGTGTCGATATTTCTTGACACCCCCAGCCATCCCATGTGCTCCAAAAACTCCACCCTCGATATATTCTCCATGATCCAATCTCGCAAATAATCCATCTTTCCTCGTTTTTCCGCTATATCAATTAGATTTTGACAATTTTTACTTGAGTATGCGGGAGCCGCAATTGTAAACATGATTGTTATCACAACCATGATATTCAGTAGATATTTTGGTTTCATCATTTATATTGCTTCACACATCATTGATTTGGTATTATTTGTATTACGGTGACAGTTTACACAATCCCTTTTTGCGTCGATTTCCTGCCCCTCTTGCGCGGCGCAAGGACGCGCCCGGTCTGCTGCTCCAGGGCCTTGAGCCAGCTTGCATCGCCGATCGGCCGGCCGATCGTCTCAGCGCGTCGCAGCGCCGCATAGGCGCCAGCCTCATCAACCGGTTCGTCCAGAAAGCCGGTGAAATCGCCAACGCGCTCCAGCACCGGGGCAACCTTGACGACTGCGTCGTCGCGCCTCGAAAGATGCGCCCGGGCGCTCGACCATTGCCAGTCTTTTGGACGTTTGACCAACCGCGCCCGTACCGGATTGAGCGTCACGTAGCGCACCGCATGAAGCAGGTGGTCTTCGTCCATCACCACCGATCCGTAACGCCCCTGCCACAGATGGCCGGTGGCGCGCGCGCGGGCATTGACATAGCCGGTGTAGCGCCGATGCAGGTCTGCGAAGGTGCGGCGCAGGCCGTCCTCGTCGGACGGAACGAGGATCACATGGACATGGTTCGGCATCAGGCAATAGGCCCAGACTGCGCATTTGGCGCGGCCGCTGCTCTCGGCCAGCAGATCCCGATATAGGGCATAATCACCCTCCTCGAAGAAGGTCTTTTCACGCCGGTTCCCCCGCTGGGTCACATGATGCGGCAGACCGGGCACAACGAGACGGGCGATGCGAGCCATGGCGGCAACCTTAGCAATAATAAGGGATTGAGTAAACTGTCACCGTAATTACAACACTCTCGAATGGCGTTTCAACGACCCGAAAAATATCCAGAATGGAGTTGGTGCCACTTGCATCAACATCGTCGAATATATCCTCCAACGTATCATGGCAACTTCCCGGTGAGGGAAATAGATGCCTTGGAGCGAGATCTATCTCGAAAAGATACTGACCGGTCTTGCGCGAAAAGCAAGGCTCGTATCGCCCGGCTGAAAACTCCGACTGCTTCAGTTCCTCAAACGACTGATCCACATCTCCAGAAAACGGAGTGACGTAGCAATATGGATTAACCCCCATCTTCATGGCCCTTTACAACTAATTACGAAACGTTGTTTTCTATTATTCTAACTAGATCATCTACGCGCAGCTCCAACAATTTGAGATGAGCCTTGATATTTGTTTCGAGTTCGTTGTAGCTGTCAAATCTCAAGTAGGTATTGTGGAACCCGACCAAATCAGCAGAATATGGGAGCCGCAACCATTGACTGGCATTTGCCTTCTTTGCCAGTTTATGGGTAAAATTAGCCGGACATAGTACTAAAAGAGGATAGAAGCTCGGAAGCATGACTTTGCTGTCTAAGTCCTTCCCAATAGAATAGTCCCAATTTATATCAGTTTCAACGTACCAACAAAGCCCCCATTTTTCGGAAACTGGCTTCCATAGAGCCGGCGTGTACTTTCCAGATAAGCGATCATTGGGTTGGAATCCGATCTTTTTCGCCAACTCATATGCAATCTCGACTACAAATTGGCAACGATCGCGCCGGTTTACGTTGTGATCTAATTCTCTATTTGTACCAAAATGGCCAACTTCCTGATTGTATTGTTCTCGACGGCGGCGCTCCATTTCTCGCCACTTTTTTTCATAAACTTCCCCGTTATAGTACTTTTCTTTGTTTCGGTTTCTTTCACATGGATCGCAGCAGCGACGGACATATTGCTCCCTTTCATCTGTAAAGCGACTTGCGATCTGCTCATATGGCACACCATTAATTATGTCACGCTTTTTGCGTAACTCTGTGAGATATTTACTCGAATAATCCTCTATATCTATATTTAGAACAGAGAACGGTAACAGTGTATTATAGTAATGTGCCTCCTTAGCCTCTTCTATTTTCCATTTATTGTTCTCAAGCACTTGCGCTTTATTTTCACAATAAGACCTTAAATGATCTCGAAATATTGTGAACGCAGAGAACCCTTCACTTGCCATTTGATTGGCTAACGCATCATCTGGTTTGTATAAATTGAGCAAACCTAAACAAATATCACGACCGCGCTCGAAGTTGAGCTGTATTTCTTCTTTTGGAGTGGGCATTATTTACCTCTCCTCTGGTTTCTAACTCGACATTGTTGATCTCGTGTCTCAGCGGGTTGAGACGTAGCGAAGTATTACGGTGACAGTTTACATATTCCCTTTTACGTCGATTTTGTGCCCCTCTTGCGCGGCGCAAGGACGCGCCCGGTCTGCTGCTCTAGTGCCTCGAGCCAGGTTGCATCGCCGATCGGCCGGCCGATCGTCTCGGCGCGTCGCAGCGCCGCATAGGCGCCAGCCTCATCAACCGGTTCGTCCAGTAAGCCGGCGAAATCGCCGGTGCGCTACAGCACGGACTCATCTGCTACGCCCATGACGGCGTGCCCGAATTCGTGAGCAAGCACGCGTTCCCAATTGAATAGTGGCGGAATATGTCGGCGGCCTGTACAACAGCTTTGACATCCTTGCCGATAATCCCCGGATGGGCAAAGCTTGGGCGGGCGATCTGAAACGCCGCTGAGATGGTCCGTTCCGGACACATAGGTTACAGGTTGAGGGCGATGCCGAACCGCATCCACCCCGTTCAACACGAACCCTCCGCCCACGCTTTCAGTGCCGTCCGGTCGGAATCGGCGGCAAACACTTCGATGAGGCCGATACCGAGCCGCCTGCGGTCTTCGCTCGACGTAATGTCGCGCGGCGCGACCGGTGCGGCGATGGTGAAGGTCACTCGGGCGTCCGTATCGGCCGCAAGCGGCTCGGCAAGTTCGATCACCCGGGTTCCGCAGTCCGCGCCGCCGAGCGACCAGGTCGCAGCGTCCTGGCCGTTGACGCTGACGCCGATGGATTGTGGGGGATTCCCGGAACCGGGCGGCGGGTAGACCAAAAACCGGAAACCAAGCGCCTCGATGCCGGGCGTCCATGGCGTAATGCGGATTTCGGCGACCTCGCCCTGCGACCACACGCCCCAGGCTTCGGGGGCGTGCCAGCCCGAAACCAGCAAAGAACCCGGAACCGGCTCGATAAAAGAGAGCGTCTGCCCCGAGCCGACACGGGATCCGGCGAAGATACGCCTCAGGCGGTCGATGCCGCCAGCCAGCCTGTCGCAATCCACGCGTTCGGCGCGGTGCTTTACGTAGGCCTGCCAGAACGTGTCCATGGAAAAGTGCGGATAGTGGTGGATGCGCGGCACCGGTTCGATCAGTTGCGCCAGCGTCCGGGCGTCGGCTGATGCGAGCGGCGGCACGCAGGCGATCGCCGTGGCGCGCTCCCATCCGGCAACGACATCCCTCATGGTTTCGCGGGTCTGCCAGTTGCTCAAATAGGTCAACGAAGACAACGCCGCAAAGCCAAGCGCCATCACCGCAACGACCGCGACCCGCGCCCCGCCGCCCCGGCTTGCTGTGAGGATTGCCAGACACAGAACGGTAACAATGACGGCGACCGGGTACAGCGACAGGCGGCCGTCAAGATAGGTGCAAACGCCGCCATCGACGCATGCGCGCTGCCATCGCGAGACGACGGCAATCGGCAGGGTAATGATCACGGCGGCGAGCAGGCCGACGAGCGCCGTCCAAAACGCCTCGCCGGCACGAACCTCCGGTTTCCGGATAACCGCGAAAACCAAAAAGCTCAGCAGACCGACCACGCCGGCAGTCCACAGCGCTGACGCCGGCACGCCGCCGACATCGACCGTCAGTCGCGGAAATATCGTGCCGGACACGATATGCATGTAAAGGGTCGTCCACAGATCGTGCAGGCGATGCAGCCCGTCCGGTTTGTTGCCATCGTAGATGGTCGGATTGAACAGGCGAAACAGCGCATAGACCGCGACACTGGTCACCAGGGCAGCGGCATCCGCCCAAAGCCGACCGGAGCGAAACGTCCCGAGAACCGCTCGGACAAGCGCGCCGCCATCCCGATAGCGCCGGGCGATCAGCGCACAATGCTCCGCCAGCAGGAGCACGGCGCCCAGGGTTGTCGCATACTCGTTGCAGAGCATGGCGACCAGGAACACCGCGTAGGCCGGCAACAGGCGTGGCCACGCGGCAGCCGGATGCGCCTGTCTCAGCCGCCAAAGCCACAGCCGCGACAGAAACAGCAGAACAATCGGTACGGAATTCTGTATCGGGTAGGCCGTCGGCGGCAGGTGGTGGAAATCCAGCGGATGCAGGATGACCATGACAAGAAACAGGAACCATGTGAGGTTCCGCGCCAGGACGGCCGACACGAACGACGCAGCCAGATACATGGTCAGAAAGTGCAGGCCGACGGCGAAAACCCTGAACGCGAAATAGTCGGAGTAATAGGAGCCGATCGCGTTGAGCGGCTGCATGGCGTAGTTGCCGATGCGGCCGTGCTGGGACGCCACGGTGACGGTATGCTCGACCAATGCCTGATAGCCCTGCAGCACGATGGCATAGAGCGCCACGTCGTCTGCGGCCAGGCGATAGCCGGCGGTGAACAGACTCGCCTGGAGGACCACGACGGCCAGCGCCGCCAGCCCGACGACCGCGGGCAGAACCACGCCGATGGCGCGTGGCGCGGTACGCGTCGCCATTCCGTGGTGCCTCTTGACGAACTGCATAATGCCGCTCGCGCTATTCGGCTATTGCCCGGATGACGCTTTCGTCAGCCAGAACGCGCCGCCGTGATGTTCGACCCTGTTGTCGGTGTCCCAGACGAACATGGCATCGACCTTTTTGACCAAAGCCTCGTCCCGCATGACCCAGTGGCAGGGCAGTTCGACGCGGTCGCCACCGGCGCCGCCGAGCAGATAGGCCATCAGAAGGTATTGCTCGCTGTAAAAACGCGATGCCCAGGCGGCCGGATAGTCCCAGGGCAGGAGAATGTCGTGGATGCCGTAAAGAACGCCACCCGGAAGGCTGGCCAGATGCTCGGTGAAGAAAACGGTGGCGTCACTGTTCTGCAATGTCCGGTGGCTGCCGTCGAAAAACACGATGTCTCCCGCTTCGGCAATCTCGCCCAGGGGCTGTTGCAGATCCTCGAACGGGGTTCGCAGCACCGTATCGCACAGCGTATCGATGTCTCTGCGGGGGGCGGGATCGATTGACACGATGGTCGTTTCGAGACGGAAGTCGGTGATCGCCCGCCGGGCAAACTTCGTCGACGTTCCGGAGCCGATTTCGATGTAGCGCTTCGGCCGTCTGGTGGCAATCATGGCGTAAATGAACGCCAGATCGAGCCCCGGCATCATATCGTTGTGCCATGCCGCCTCGAGTGGATCGGTCGGCATCACCGGAATGACCGAATACCGCTGGGTGTACTGCAGCACCTCATCCAGCCGTTTGGCGAACCGCTCGCGGCCAGCTTCCAGTAGCGACCCGATCGCCATCCCGCCCGGACTGGATTCGGTCTGCCGGGTCCGCACGCGGATCGGATAATCCAGCGTTATCGTGGATACCGGATCGGAGGCATCCGCGCGCCGCGACGGGCTTCCTGGTTGCTGGGTCAATGCGCCCTCCATCTGGCGGTAACAGCACTCGTCCCTAACCGTTTTTCCGATGGCCGGCAACCGGTGGACGGACCACCGGCCTTGGAACTTGGACCTCGGGCGGTCCATCATCGCTCGTTCGTCAATGACTCGCCTAGAGCAAGTTGCTGCCAGAATGAATCATTTGATGGCGGAAAATCGGTCCACTCGGCAAGGCGCGTCGCGCAGCGCGATGTGGTGCATCGGGCAAGCGTCGCAACATAGCCGATGGGCCGATTTACCGTCACCCTGGAGAGGCCTATCATGTTGAAAACATACGGTGAATGGGCCGGGCGATTTTGCTCCCTGGCGTCGTTGGCTTGCACTTGTGGTGGGGAGGCACCACGGCGTGCAACCCGCCTAGCCAGCGACCAAAATCGCCGCGGTCAAATGCTTCATTCTGGTCGCAACTTGCTCTACGGGAAGAGAGATCGTGACGGGTCGGCATGGGTATCGAAGGCGTTGATGTCGCTGACGCCGTCCGGCCCCAACACCACCAGGTTGATGCCGCGCGTATTGGGCGAGAGCTCGTAGCCGTCGAGCTTTATGGAGGACCGGTTGGACCCCACGGCACCGCCGCTGAAAATGCCGACGTCATGGCCGAAAACGGTCGCGTTCAGCCTGACATCGCCGGTTGCTGAAAGCGCTTCTTCGATCACCCGCCCGTTCGCCAGGATGGCCGCGTAGGAACCGCGAACGGGCAATGCTCCCAGGTCTCCGCCCCGTTCCTCGATCAAGCTGATGAACTCGGGCGACAGGGAGGCGGTCGCCTCGTCCCTGACGCTCAGGAGAACCGAGCAATCCGCACGGCACGAAGCGACGATGTCGTGAAGTCCGTCGCTGTCGGGAGCCAGCCGGAACCGTACCCCCGGAGGGTTTCCGGCGGACACATCGGGCGGGCCGATGACCAGAAATCCGTCCAGATCACGCAACCGATCCGGCGACACGCCCTGCCGCCTCAGCACCGCGGTCAACAGGATCGGATCGAGCACGTACAGCACACTGTCCGATATCTGACCCTGCATAATGCGCGCGCGCTCGCTTCGCAGCGCCGCGGCATGCTTGGCCGTCAGCATCTGTTGGGCGTAGTGGAAATGATTGATCGGTTTGTGTTGCGGAAACGCCAGGTATCCCAGTTCAAAAATCACGCTTTCCCGGTTGCTGGGATCGACGTAGAGGCGATCTGCGGCCGCGACCAGGCGGCGCCAGTCCTGTTCGCTTTGCAGCGCCTTGAACTCCACATCGCGGAACCGGGTCACCTCCCGCGTTTGGCTCATCACCGGAAGCTGATCGGCCAGTTGTACGACCGCCAGCAGTGCGAGCAATGGACCCACCGCCCGCGACCTGATTGTCAGCCAGATCGACAGGGACACCAGGACGAGCAGATAGCTTACCGGCCACGCGAAACGGCCGGACGATCGAAACGTTTCAAACACATAACCGATCAGCGGCCAGTCATCGACGTTAACCGACAGGATCCTGAGCCCGAAGACATGCACCACGGGCGAAACGGCAAGCAGCAACAGGCCGAGCATCGCGGGAAGCAGCCATGGCAGCCGGGTGCGCAGGTTCTCAGACGGCCTTGCCATGCCGGTCACCCAGAGAACCATCGCGACGACCACGGCAATCAGCGCACCGAGACCCAGAAACTGGTTGCCTTCATACTGACCCCGGGCAGACTGCCACCCGGTCAACGTGGCGGATTGACCGAAACCGTTGAACCAGGCCAGCGGATCCATGGTGAAAACGCCGTAATTCTGAGGCAAAGGTTGCAGCGCAAATATTCCCAGCAGCCAGCCGACAAGTGCCGCCGGGATGAGCAATGTCGCAATGCCGGCCGCAAAAAAACCAAGCGCCCGCAGACCGGCGCCGTGTATGAAGCGGCGATAGGTGCGCCGCACGAGATCCATGGCGGCGACCGCCCCTGTCATAAAAATCAAGTAGGGATGGATCGCCATTGCGACGGCCGTGACACCGCCATGTTTGGCAACGGCACGGCGATCCGCTCCGGTTCGGAAGAACACGGAGAAGGACAGAAGCACAAGCCAGTGGGCCATCAGGCTATCATGCTCCAGCCGGGTAAACATGAAAGGGGCCGCAACCAGGATGATCGCCGCGGCCATGGAGGCCAGCCAGCGGCCGCTCAGCCAGTACAGCAGTCCGAACGCGATGTTGTAGGAGAGCGCCAGGCACGCGAGATACCACAGGCCGACATATTGAAAGTAGTCCGGCAACAGCGGCGACATCAGTTTGAGCGGCACCGAGACCAGCGGATTGCTGTCCGTCGCCGACAGGGGCGCACCGGTCGGGTGTGCGATCAGTTCCGAAAAGCCGACCGGCCACTGCCAGGACCCGAAACGGTAAGCCGTCCAACCGAGAAAATGCTGGCCCAGGTCGCCGCCCATCAGCCAGCCCACATTCTGCGGATTGAGCGTCGAAAGATCGAAGAACAGTGCGAAAATCCCGAAAGGGATCACGATGCGATGGATCCAGAGGAAGGATTGGAGACGGTGCCAAAGCTGCCGACGCAGGTCGCCGGGACGCCAGGAGGCCGCCACGCCGGGTGAACGGGACGGCGCGGCGGCGCCGCCACTGTCGGGCGCAAACACGTAAAGCCGGTAGAGCACGTAGCTCGCCGGCGGCACGATGACGGCGCCGATCACCGGCTCCAGCCAGTCGCTGACCCAGCCGGTCGCCTGCAGCAGCGTGACGGTCAACTGGCTGATCGCAAACAGGCTGAGGGAAATGACGATGAACCGGGTGCGGGCGACGCGGATGTCGTTGGGACGGCCGAAGGTGAACAGAAAGTGGCCGTAGAACGACACCCCCCAGGCGACCACGAAGCCGACCGCGTTGGCGAGCAGCGGAGTCACGCCGAGGAGCACGGTTGCCGAGCCGACCACCGCATGGGTCGCTGTCGCCAGCAGGCCGATCAACGTGAAACGCGAGACGGTGAACGCTTCACGAACCAGCCGTGAAACCAGGTTCATGCGGCATCGTCCTCGTCGACACCGGCTCCAAAGCTGGTGTTGACGATGTAGTTGGGCCGCCTCTTCGATTCGACGAAGATGCGGGAGACGTATTCGGCGAGAACGCCAAGTGAGATCATCTGCAGACTGAAGGCGAAGGCGATGGAGACGAACAGGGTCGCGAAGCCCGGGGTATCACGGCCGAACACCAAAGTTCGGACGATGATGAACAGTCCGGCCGACGCCGAAATCGCCGCCGTCAGAACACCGAAATAGAGCCACATGCGCAGCGGCACGCCGGAAAAGCTCATCAGCCCGTCCATGGCGAAGCGGAACAGCCGCCGATAGTTCCAGCTGCTCTCGCCCGATACACGTTCGGGCCGCACATAGTCGACCACCGCGGTCGGAAAACCGACCCAGCCAAACAGCCCCTTGGTGAAGCGGGTCGATTCGGGCATCTGGTTGAGCGCCTCGACGACCTTGCGGTCCATCAGCCGGAAGTCGCCGACATTGCTGATGATCGGCGTATCGGAAATGGCGTTGAAAACGCGATAGAAGGCGCCGCTGGTAAAGCGTTTGAAGAAGGTGTCTGACTGCCGGTCGACGCGCCGGCCGGCAACCACCGCATAGCCTTCGCGCCATTTCTCCAGAAACGCGGCGATCAGCTCCGGCGGATCCTGCAGATCGACGTCGATCGGCACGGCGACGTCGGCGGTCGAGGCTTCGAGCCCGGCGCATAGCGCCGACTCCTTGCCGAAATTGCGCGACAGGTCGACAACGGCGACATCGTCGCGCGCCTGGGCGGTGTTCCACAGCACGTCGAGGGTTCCGTCACGGCTGCCGTCGTTGACGAAGATGCACCGCACGGTGACCGGCTTCAGGCTGTCGCGGATCGCATCGATCTGCTCCAGGAAGTGCGGAATGGCTTCCTCTTCATTGTAAACCGGGACGATCAGATCCAGGGTCGGCGCTTCCGGTCGCGCCTTGGCCGCGATCTGCAGCCGGATCCGGTCCTGTGCATCGGGTTCGACCATACTGTTCCGAACAGGCTTGTTGGTTCTGCTTGCGCCTGACCTAGTCGTTTGGAGGTCGCGAGTAAATCGAAAACTGCCGGAGATTCAGAGTTTGGTTACCCTGACTTGGGGCAAGCCGTCCGTCTTTTTTGACAATGGCAGTCCGACTGTGGATTTCGACACGCCGCGGCAATCCCTGATGCCTGGGCACCTTGTCCGGCGACCGTTTTGCGAAGAACAGCATCCTAGGGTCTGTTGAGCATCTCCTTCAGCTCGCGCACCCGATCGGCGTTGTCTGCGGCGACGGAGCCGTCGCGGTTCCACAGGCTGTTTTCAAAGCCGATGCGCGCCTTGCCACCACGGCGTACAGCTTCCACAAGGCAGTCGGTTTCGTGCACGCCGAAGGCGCACAGCGCCCATTCGAGGCGGCCAGCCGAGTAAGCCGCCGCTTGCAGTTCCCGCAGGAACGGCTCGAGGTCGCCGACATCGCTCTGTTGACCCGCCGTGTAGCGCCCGAGCACGAACAGCAGCTGCAGGTCGGAGGCGGGGACAACGCCATCGGCGACGCGGCTGAACAGCTGCGCCACCTCCGCCGGTTCGTAGAGAATGTGCTGGACGGCGATGCCTGCCTCGCCGGCCCAATGATAAAAGCTGCGGGCCGCGTCGGCCTCATCGTCATCGGGCAACATCTCACGCAAGGCCACCGATACGGCTTCCGGCTCGACGTCGCGCACCAGCCGGCGTTGCGCCTCTGGCGTGTAACGGCCGACGGCCTCGGTGGTGATCTGCACGGCCATTTGAGGCACCGCATTGCGCATTTCCTCGATCAGCTCACGGTAGAGACCGGCGTCGAGCACATGGGCGCCGTCGGCATCGCGGACGTGGGCATGCAGCGCTCCCGCCCCGGCATCGAAGCAATCACGAGCCGTGGCAACGGTTTCGGCAATGGTGACGGGTAGCGCCGGATGATCGCTCTTGCCGCGCCGGGCGCCGTTCGGCGCCACCATGATCAACGGAAGCGTTTTCAAATGCGCCAGCCTTTCAGATGGTTGCGGGTCCGTTCCCGGCAAGCCGTCACTTGCCTTACGGCATGTTTCCGGCCCATAGTGTGCGTCTATCACGCCGACACAATGTTACAAATGTTTCATTGATTGACAACAACGGATTTGTTTGGAACAGTCTGTTTCCGAATTTGACCGCGATCGAGGGAGGTCTCGTTGGACGAGCGGGTGTCCATTAACGATCTGATCGCTCAGCGTTATGACACGCTCAGTCCGCAACTGCGGGTCGCAGCCGACTATGTGGTCGGCCATTTCCACGATGTGGCAAGCCGCTCGCTGCGCGCCGTCGCCGCCGGCAGCAATCTGAATCCGCCGACCTATTCGCGCCTGGCCCGCGCACTTGGACTCAACTCCTACGAGGAAATGCGCGAACTGTGCCGCAGCGAGATCAAGCGGCAAAGCTTCAGCTTCGCCGAGAAGGCCAACCTGATGCAGGCGGCGCGGGAGGAAGAGAAAGAGCGCCAGACACCCTTCGCCCTGCAGCAGTCGGCCTCTGCGATCCGCAACATCGACGCTTTTGCGCGGGAACTGGATATCGACCGGCTGCGCACCGTCGCCGACCGGCTGGTCGATGCCAACCGGGTCTTCATCGCCGGTTCGCTCGCCTCGGTGGGCTTTGCCCAGTATTTCGGCTACCTCGCCAATCTGGCGTTCACAAACTGGCAGGTCATCGGCCAGAACGGCGTTGCCGCCTCGACGGCACTCACCGGCCTGACACCCGACGACGCCCTGCTGGTGATCATGAAGAATCCCTATGCACGACGGTCGGTCGACGCGACGCAGATTGCCCACGAGGCCGGCGCGTTTGTCACGGTGATCACCGATTCCGTCCTGTGTCCGGCCGTCCGGCACGCGACGCACGCCTTCATGGTGCCGACGGAAAGCCCGCAATTCTTTTCCTCCTACGCCGCCACACTGGTCCTGTTGGAATCGCTGATGGGCATGGTCATCCGGCGCGCCGGCAAGGAGTCCGGGCGCAGGCTCAAGGCGGTGGAGGCCAACAATCATCGGCTGGGTGAATACTGGCAGGTGACTCAATCATCATCAAAAAGGGAGCAAGATCGATGATTACTAGACGCAAAGCACTGGCCGGCACGGCCATTGTCCTTTCCTTGGCCATGGGCGGCAGCGCCCTGGCCCAGGAAACCTTCGTACAGATCGGCACCGGTGGCCAGACCGGTGTCTACTATCAAGTCGGCGGCGCCATCTGCCGGCTGGTCAATCGCGGTACCAAAGACCACAACATCAAGTGCACACATACCACCGGCGGGTCCGTCGCCAACATCAACGGCATCCGCACCGGCGATCTCGATCTCGGCGTCGCCCAGTCCGACTGGCAGTACCATGCCTATAACGGCACCGCGCCGGACAAGTTCCCGGACGGCGCCTTCGAAGGTCTGCGGGCGGTGTTTTCGGTGCACCCGGAGCCGTTCACCGTGGTCGCCCGTGCTGATTCCGGCATCAACAGCTTTGATGACCTGAAAGGCAAGCGGGTCAATGTCGGTAATCCCGGGTCCGGACAGCGCGGTACCATGGAAGTGCTGATGGACAAGATGGGCTGGACAATGGATGACTTTACCCTTGCTTCGGAACTGAAATCGTCCGAGCAGGCGGCGGCGCTGTGCGACAACAAGGTCGATGCCATCGTCTTTACCGTCGGCCATCCGAACGGTTCCATCAAGGAGGCCACCACCTCGTGTGAATCGAAGCTGATCAGTGTCGACAACGATGCCGCCAAGGGCCTTGCAGCCGACAACGACTTCTACGCCATGGCGACCATTCCGGGCGGCATGTACACCGGCACCGACGACGACGTCACCACCTTCGGTGTCGGCGCCACTTTCGTATCGTCCTCAGACACGCCTGAGGAAGTCGTCTACGAAATCACCAAAGCGGTCTTCGAGAACTTCGATCGGTTCAAGAGGATGCATCCGGCTTTCGCCAATCTGGCGGAACCGAACATGATCACCAACAACCTGTCGGCGCCCCTGCATGACGGTGCGGTGAAATACTACAAGGAACGCGGCTGGATGTAGATCCGCGCTCTGAGGGCGGGCACGCACCCGCCCTCTCTTCAACCAAGCGTCCGCAAGAGGCGCGGGAGCGACACGACTAAAGAGGGTGGGACCAGGCAATGGCACAGGACGACTCCGGCTCGACCAAACTCAGCGATCAGGAACTGGAGGATCTTGTCGCCTCCACCGACACCGGCGGACGCAATCCGGACAACCGCAACATCGCCCTGCTGTTGGCCGGCACGGCGCTCTTGTGGTCGCTGTTTCAGGTGTGGATCGCCTCGCCCCTGCCCTACACAACCGGTTTCGGCGTGTTCTCCAGCGGCGAGGCAAGGCCGATCCACCTGGCGTTCGCCCTGTTCCTCGCCTATCTCGCGTATCCGGCGTTTAAAAGCTCGCCGCGCCGCACGATCCCGATCGCCGATTGGGTGCTGGCGATCGGTGCTGCCTGCTGCTCGCTTTATCTGTTCGTCTTCGATACCGAGCTGATCCAGCAGATCTTCGGCACCCGGCTGTCGGACCGGCCCAACAGCCCCAACCAACTCGACGTCATCGTTTCGGTGCTTGGCATCATCCTGCTGCTGGAGGCAACGCGCCGGTCGCTCGGCCCGCCGCTGATGATCGTCGCCATCGTCTTTCTCGGCTACACCTTTCTCGGTCCCTACGCGCCAGGGTTCCTGGCGTGGAAGGGCGCCAGTTTCAACGCCGTCGCCTATCACCAGTGGCTGTCGACGGAGGGCGTGTTCGGCATTGCGCTTGGGGTGTCGACCGATCTGGTCTTCCTGTTCGTGCTGTTCGGGGCACTGCTCGACAAGGCCGGCGCCGGCAACTACTTCATCAAAGTGGCGTTTTCGCTCATGGGCCACTTCAGTGGCGGTCCGGCCAAGGCGGCGGTCGTCGCCTCCGGCATGACCGGCCTGATCTCCGGCTCGTCGATCGCCAACGTGGTGACCACCGGAACCTTCACCATCCCGATGATGCGCCGGGTCGGTTTCTCGCAGGAGAAGGCCGGCGCCGTCGAAGTGGCTTCATCCGTCAACGGCCAGATCATGCCGCCTGTCATGGGCGCGGCCGCCTTCCTGATGGTCGAATATATCGGCATCTCCTATTTCGAGGTGGTCAAGCACGCTTTCGTGCCGGCCGTCATCTCCTACATCGCACTCGTCTATATCGTGCACCTGGAGGCCAAGAAGCAGGGCATGGCCGGGCTCGACCGGGCCTCGCAACCGAAGCCGTTGGCCTGGGGACTGATCTCCTTCGGCGTCACCATGGCGATCATCCTGGCCGCCGCCAGCGCCATCTACTACCTGTTCTGGGCGTTCGAGGCGCTGCAGGCGGCTGACAGCCGGCTGCTCGGCGTCGCCATTGTGTTGGGCATCATCTTCACCGTGTTCGCCATGCTCGGCGCGCGGCTCACCGAAGATCGCAAGGCGATGCTGTTGTCGACCGGCGCCATGGTGCTGGGGACAACCGTCATCGGCGCCTTCGGCGTCTTCTACCTGATCCAGACGGTCGCCGCGATGGCGGGCGGTGCCACGCCGTGGATCATCGCTGTTCTGCTGGCCCTCGCCTATGTCGGCCTGGTACGCTTCTGCGCCGGCTACCCGGAACTGCAGCTCGACGATCCGAACGAGCCAGTGGTGCGGCTGCCGGAACCGGGGCCGACGGTGAAGTCGGGACTGCACTTCCTGCTGCCGGTTATGGTGCTCATCTGGTGCCTGATGGTGCAGCGGCTGTCGCCGTCGCTGTCGGCGTTCTGGGCCACCGCGTTCATGATCTTCATCCTGCTGACGCAGCGACCACTGTTCGCCCTGTTCCGCGGCGAAAGCCAGGGCGGCCAGTTCGCCCGCGGCTTCAACGAGCTGATCGACGGTATGATCAGCGGCGCCCGCAACATGATCGGTATCGGCATCGCCACGGCGGCAGCCGGCATCATCGTCGGCGCCGTGTCGCAAACCGGAGTCGGTTCCGTGCTGGCAGCGCTGGTCGAATTCCTGTCGCAGGGCCAGATCATGCTGATCCTGCTGTTTACCGCGATTCTGAGTCTGATCCTCGGCATGGGCCTGCCGACCACCGCCAACTATATCGTCGTGTCGTCGCTGTTGGCGCCGGTCATCGTGGCGCTCGGGCAACAGAACGGTTTGATCGTGCCGCTGATCGCGGTGCATCTGTTCGTCTTCTATTTCGGCATCATGGCGGACGTGACGCCCCCCGTGGGGCTGGCCTCCTTCGCGGCCGCCGCGGTGTCGGGCGGCGACCCGATCCGTACCGGGTTCGTCGCCTTCTTTTATTCGCTGAGAACCGCACTGCTGCCGTTCCTGTTCATCTTCAACACCGACCTGCTGTTGATCGACGTCACCTGGGCGCAGGGCATATTCGTCTTCATCATCGCGACGGCGGCCATGCTGATCTTCACCGCGGGCTCGCAGGGATACTTCATTGCCCGCTCGCGGCTTTGGGAATCGCTGGCGCTGCTGCTGATCGCCTTCACCCTGTTCCGGCCCGGGTTCTGGATGGACTACGTGTCGCCGCCCTACGAGAACGTCGACCCGACGCAGATCGCCGACGTCATGGGCAGCGTCGAACCCGGTACCCAGCTGCGCGCCATCGTCGACGGCCTCGACGATGTCGGCGATCCGATCACGCTGACCATGGTCATCGATGTCGGCGACGAGGCGACCGGGCCGGAGCGGCTGGAAGGCTTCGGGCTGGAGATATTCGACGAGGACGGCAAGGTGCTGGTCGACAACGCCATCTTCGATTCCAAGGCGCAGGCCGCCGGTTTCGATTTCGACCAGGTGATCACCCAGCTTCTGGTGCCCACCGACCAGCCGTCGAGGTTCCTGTTCTTCATCCCGGCCCTCGGACTCCTGGGCCTTATCTATCTGCTGCAACGCCGGCGGCGCGAGACCGAAGCGCCGGTGGCGGTCGAACAGAGGGCTTGAGCCATGAACATGTTCAAAGACATCCTGGCAACCATCGATGTGGGCGACGAGGATTCGGCCGTCCGGGTCCTGAACGCAGCCATGGAAGTCATGGCCAAGGACGACACGTTGCATGTTCTGTGCGTGGTGCCGGACTACGGTCGCAGCATGGTCGGCACCTATTTCCCGGCCGATCACGAAAAGCACATGGTCGAACAGACGACTGATGAGTTGCATGCCTTTACCGGCAAACATGTGCCGGAGGGGGTCCGTGTGCAGCATGTCGTGGCGCACGGCAACATCTATCACGAGATCATCGACACAGCCGACAAGCTCGATGTCGATCTGATCGTCGTCGGCTCGCACCGGCCGGCCTTCCAGGACTACCTGCTCGGCCCCAACGCGGCGCGCGTCGTGCGGCACGCGCGCCAGTCGGTGCTGGTGGTGCGCAGCGAGGGCATGGGTCCGCTCGAGGACGAATAGCCTCAGGCAGTCCGTCCCGCCTGGAGGGTTCCGGCGGCGTCGGCGCCGGTCGCCGCCCGCTGCAGCCACAAGGACCGCAGCGCGAGCAGATGCAGCAGGATGCCGAGCGGCGGGCCGAGCAGGATCGGCAGGATATTCAATGGGAATCCGTCAACGGCCGGACCACCATAGAGCTGCGCGGTAATGGGGGCCAGGATCAGGTCGCCGATGCCAAACAGGCACCAGAGCACGACCATGACGGGCCAGAAACGGATCCGATAGGCGGCCGCCAAAGCGACCGGTATTGCCAGCAGGCCGGTCAGCACATCGCCCCAGCCGGCGTTCAGCGCGAACGCGCGCGACAGGTCGCTGTCGGTAAAGAAATACAGGATCAGAAACACCGCGCCGATGAGCCGGTACACTTGAACGCCCACCAGACTTGCGATACTGATCCGGCGAAGGATTCGCTTTGCCGGCTTAAGGAACGTGACGCCGAGGCCAGCCACCAGCGGAATGAAAAGCGACGGTGCGAGCCACAGGAACGCAGTGCCGACATTCAGGGCATAGACCGTAGCAAGCGCGGCCCAAACCCATATGGCAAGAATCAATCGATTGGCGGTGGGTCGCTCACGCGCGGCATCTCCGGCCGCCGCCAGCGTCCGCGTTAGGGACAGCAGAACGCCAAGAACGATGCCGTAGACGACGACAAGCAGAATCAGATCGAAGGTCGACATGGCAAAAAACTCCATCGCTGATGGCTGCGCACACGGCGCGCCGGGTTGTCACTGCTCGGAACTCAGTCTTCGAAGTGCCCGTTAAAATCGGTGCGGATTCCTGTGACCGGTTTTCAGGTGGCGCGGCCCGCTTGTGCGATTGCAGAGGCGTTCATGTCGGCGACCCTGCGCTGCAGCCATAGCGCCCGCAGGGCGTATGTGTGCAGCAGGATGCCGAGTGGCGGGCCAAACAGGATCGGAATAACGTTCAACGGGAAATCATTGACGCCCGGCCCGCCGTAGATGAACGCCGTGGCTGGCGCCAGAATCAGATCGCCGGTGCCGATCAGGCACCAGCCGACCACCAACAGCCGCCAGAAGGCGATCCGGTAATAGGCCGCAAGCGCCGTCGGCAGCGCCAGCATGCCGGTCAGGACATCGCCCCAGCCGGCATTCATGGCGAATTCCCGTGACAGACCGCTGTCCGTGAAGAAATAGGCGATCAGAAAGACCGCACCGGCATTGCGGTAGACCTGGACGCCGACCAGTTGCGTGATGCTGACCTCTTCCAGGACGCGTTTCACCGGATCGATGAATGTGATGCCGAACCCGACGGCAAACGGCACCCCGAAGGCGACGCCGAACCAGGCGAAATGCGTACCGGTGTTCAGCGCGTAGAGGGTGGCGAGAACGGCCCAGATCCAAAGGCCGGCAACCAGGCGACCGGCCGTTGGGAACTCATTTGCCGCACGGCCTGCCTGCAACAGGGTGGACGAGACGAAGCCCAGCACCGCGATCCCGACACCGTAAATGACAATCAGAAGAAACAGATCGAAGGCCGACATGGAGCAGACTCCACTCTAGGGGCTTGCGTTGGACGCGCTGCCACGGATAAACTACATATAGAGTAGTCACTATTATTTTTGTAGTCAATAGAAAACGAAACATGGCCAAATCCTATAACCTGGACTGCCCGCTTGCCCGGACGCTCGACATCATCGGCGACCGTTGGACGATCCTGATCCTGAGGGATCTGTTTCTGGACGGACCGCAGCGCTACCAGGGCCTGGCGAACAGCCTGACCGGGATCGGCCCCACGATCCTGTCGGACCGGCTGAAGACGCTGGAAAAAAACGGCATTGTCGAGCGCCGTCTCTACGAGCAGCACCCGCCGCGCGCCGAATACCACCTGACAAGCAAGGGTGGCGAGCTCGGCCCGGTGCTCAAGGCGCTTCGTGCATGGGGGATGCAGCATACCGGCCAACCGAGCTGATCACGACTTGGCTGCCCAAGCCCCACCGCTGGCGGAAGGGAACCGGTCGCTTTAACCGTCCCGGTAGACGGGTATGAATTCTGCTTTACTTCCAACTCCCCGCTTGGTATCGGCAGACAAGCGGCGAGATGCAGATGGGGCATGTCGCGGCTTTTACACTTAAGTGATTTCGGGGCGACGGCTTTGCCGATACGGCACGCCACGGGCGCGCGGCGCGTGTGGCGGCTGGTTCGGACAGCATTTTATGTGTTGCCGTGGCCGAAGTTTATTCCAGACGCTCCTCTGATGGGGAGACTTTTTTCCGATCGACGAAACGACGCGCGATCGCGACCTGCGCGACGCAACGGCTGAACTGTTTCAAAACATCGACGGGCCGCATCAGCCACCGCCGTCACCATTCATTAAGCGATTGACGAAAAGGAATTTTTCATAATGAGCACCAACATCGAGCCAATCGCTCGGGACGATCAAGTGACCACCGACGAGGACACTTCGATCACGGGCGACGTGCTGGAAAACGACAGCGACCCCGATGGCGACCGTATCAGTGTCGTCGCCCTCTACGGAGATTTCAATGCATTCGATGATGTCCCGACCTCAGGTGGCGGGCTGGTGACGATCAACGCAAAGGGGATCTTTGAATACGACCCGAACGGCGCTTTCGAGTACCTGCAGCAGGGCGAGTCCGCCACCGACAGCTTCACCTACACCATCACCGATGACATGGTTGCTAGACCGACCGAAACCGCGATCGTGACGGTGAGTATTACCGGCGTCAACGATGCGCCGGTGGCCGTCGATGACACCGGCACCACGAACGAGGACGAGTCCGTCAGCATCGATGTGCTCGCCAACGACAGCGACGTCGAGGACGACGATCTCACCGTCACCCAGGCGAGTGCGCAAAACGGCACAGTGGTCATCGAAGCCGATGGTACGCTGACATACACGCCCGACGCCGACTTCAACGGAACGGATACCTTCAGCTACACCGTCTCAGACGGCAATGGCGGCACAGATACCGCAACGGTGACCGTCACCGTCAACGCGTTCAAAGCGAACATACAACTGGACGGTGACGAAGACGATTTCCTCAGTGCCAATGTGGTGAATTGGGCCAACCTCCCTAGCAGTGCGACGTTGACAGTCAACCAGGATGTCTCGAACGGCCGTTTGAATTTAAGCCCCAACGGCGTTTTTAGATACGATCCCAACAGGGACTACAACGGCACCGACACATTCACCTACACGGCAACCAAAACGGACGGAACCATCACCACCGGGACGGTGACCATCAATGTTTTGCCGAGGAACGATGAGCCGGAACCTGAGGACGATGAGGCGATTACCGACGAGGACACATCGGTCACAGGCAACGTGCTCGACAACGACACCGATGTCGACGGCGACTCTCTCGACGTCATCGCCCTCAACGGAGACACCAATGCAAAAAGAGATGTCCTGACCCGAAAAGGTGGGTTGGTGACGATCGAAGGAGATGGGGACTTTGAATATGACCCGAACGGCGCATTCGAGTACCTGCAGCTGGGCCAGTCCACCACCGACGAATTCGAATACACCGTCTCTGACCAGGCTGATGACGAAGAACAAGAAACCGCGACCGTGGAGGTGGAAATCACCGGCGTCAACGATGCGCCGGTGGCTGTCGACGACACCAGCACGACTGAGGAGGAGACATCCGTCAGCATCGATGTGCTCGCCAATGACAGCGACGTCGAGGACGACGATCTCACCGTTACCCAGGCGAGTGCCACCAATGGTTCGGTGGTCATCGAAGCCGATGGTACGCTGACATACACGCCCGACGCCGACTTCAACGGAACGGATACCATCAGCTACACCATCTCTGATGGCAATGGCGGCACCGATACCGCAACGGTGACCGTCACCGTCAACGATGCGCCCGAGGCCGTCGACGACACTGCCACCACGAACGAGGACACATCCGTCACTATCGACGTGCTCGCCAATGACAGCGATCCGGAGAATGACGGCCTCTCCGTCGACCAGGCGAGTGCGCAAAACGGTACGGTGAAAATCGAAGCCGATGGTACGCTGACATACACGCCCGACGCCGACTTCAACGGAACGGATACCATCAGCTACACCGTCTCTGACATCAATGGCGGCACAGATACCGCGACGGTGACCGTCACCGTCAACGCGGTCAATGATGCGCCCGAGGCGGTCGACGACACCGGCACCACGAACGAGGACGAGTCCGCTAGCATCGATGTGCTCGCCAATGACAGCGACGTCGAGGACGACGACCTCACCGTCACCCAGGCGAGTGCGCAAAACGGTGCGGTGGTCATCGAAGCCGATGGTGCGCTGACATACACGCCCGACGCCGACTTCAACGGAACGGATACCATCAGCTACACCGTCTCTGACGGCAATGGCGGCACCGATACCGCGACGGTGACCGTCACCGTCAACGCGTTCAACGCGAACATAAATCTGGACGTAGTGGAAGACGATTCTCTCAGTGACAATGTGCTGGATGAGGCCAACCTCCCCAGCAGTGCGACGGTGACACTCAGCCAGGATGTCTCGAACGGCCGTTTGAATTTAAGCGCCAACGGCGACTTTAGATACAATCCCGACGCCGACTTCAACGGCATCGACACATTCACCTACACGGCAACCAAAACGGACGGAACCATCACCACCGGGACAGTGACCATCGATGTTTTGCCGGAGAACGATGCGCCGGAATCTAACAACGATGCGGCGACTACCGACGAGGGCACATCGGTCAAAGGCAACGTGCTGGAAAACGACACCGACGTCGACGGCCCCGCCACTCTCTTGGTCATCGCCCTCAATGGAGACGACAGTAATTTCGGTCCTGTCCAGACCAACAATGGCGGGCTGGTTACGATCAAACTATTGGGGGACTTTGAATACGACCCGAACGGCGCTTTCGAGTACCTGCAGCAAGGCGAGTTCGCCACCGACAGGTTCAGCTACACTATCTCTGATGACGAATTGATAGACGACGCGACCGTGACGGTGAGAATTAACGGCGTCAACGACGCGCCGGTGGCTGTCGACGACACCAGCACGACTGAGGAGGAGGAGTTCGTCACCATCGATGTGCTTGCCAATGACAGCGACGTCGACGCGAACGACATTCTCACCGTCACCGAGGCGAGTGCCACCAATGGTTCGGTTGTCATCCGAACCGATGGTAAGCTGACTTACACGCCCGACCGCGATTTCAACGGAACGGGTACCATCAGCTACACCATCTCTGACGGCAATGGCGGCACCGACACCGCGACGGTGACCATCAATGTTTCGCCGAGGAACGATCAGCCGGAAGCTGGTGACGACGACGCGACTACCAATGAGGACACACCGACCACAGGCAAAGTGCTGGGCAACGACTTCGACGTCGACGGCGACCGTATCAGCGTCGTCGGCCTCAACGGAGTGCTCGGTGACGACAATGTCGAGACCAACAATGGCGGGCTGGTGACGATCGACGCAGGGGGAAACTTTGAATACGACCCGAACGGCGCTTTCGAGTACCTGCAGCAGGGCGAGTCCGCCACCGACCGCTTCACCTACACCATCACTGATGAGGAAGACTTCGACGCCGCGACCGTGACGGTGACAATCAACGGCGTCAACGACGCGCCGGTGGCTGTCGACGACACCGGCGCCACGAGCGAGGACACATCCGTCAGCATCGATGTGCTCGCCAATGACAGCGACGTCGAGGACGACGATCTCACCGTCACCCAGGCGAGTGCCACCAATGGTTCGGTGGTCATCGAAGCCGATGGTACGCTGACATACACGCCCGACGCCGACTTCAACGGAACCGATACCATCAACTACACCGTCTCTGACGGCAATGGCGGCACCGATACCGCGACGGTGACCGTCACCGTCAACGCGGTCAACGATGCGCCGGTGGCCGTCGACGATACCGGCACCACGAACGAGGACACATCCGTCACCATCGACGTGCTCGCCAATGACAGTGACACCGAGGACGACGATCTCGCTGTCACCCAGGCGAGCGCGCAAAACGGCACGGTGGTCATCGAAACCGATGGTACGCTGACATACACGCCCGACGCCGACTTCAACGGAACGGATACCGTCAGCTACACCGTCTCTGACGGCAATAGCGGCACCGATACCGCGACGGTGACCGTCACCGTCAACCCGGTCAATGACGCGCCGGTGGCCGTTGACGATGCCTTCACCACCGACGAGGACACCCCGATCAGTGGCGATGTGCTGGCCGACAACGGCAACGGTGCCGACAACGATCCGGACGGCGACAACCTGACGGTGAGCCTGCTTCAGAACGTTTCGAACGGCTCCCTCATCCTCAACAGCGACGGCACCTTCTCCTTCACGCCGGGGACCGACTTCAACGGCTCCGATACGTTCACCTATCAGGTCAGCGACGGGAACCTGACCGACACCGCGACGGTGACCGTCACCGTCGATGCGGTCAACGATGCGCCGGTGGCCGTCGACGACACCGGCACCACGAACGAGGACACATCCGTCACCATCGACGTGCTCGCCAATGACAGCGACACCGAGGACGACGATCTCGCTGTCACCCAGGCGAGCGCGCAAAACGGCACGGTGGTCATCGAAACCGATGGTACGCTGACATACACGCCCGACGCCGACTTCAACGGAACGGATACCGTCAGCTACACCGTCTCTGACGGCAATAACGGCACCGATACCGCGACGGTGACCGTCACCGTCAACCCGGTCGACGACGCGCCGGTGGCCGTCGACGATGCCATCACCACCGACGAGGACACCCCGATCAGTGGCGATGTGCTGGCCGACAACGGCAACGGTGCCGACAGCGATCCGGACGGCGACAACCTGGCGGTGAACCTGCTTCAGAACGTTTCGAACGGCTCCCTCATCCTCAACGGCGACGGCACCTTCTCCTACACACCGGGGACCGACTTCAACGGCTCCGATACGTTCACCTACCAGGTCAGCGACGGGAACCTGACCGACACCGCGACGGTGACCATCACCGTCGATGCGGTCAACGACCCGCCGGTGGCACAAGACGATGCGCTCACCACCGACGAGGACACCCCGGTCACCGGCAGCGTGCTGATCGACAATAGCAGCGGTGCCGACAGTGATATCGACAGCAGCGACCTGACCGTGAGCCTGCTTCAGGACGTGTCGGAGGGCACCCTCACCCTTAACCCCAACGGCAGCTTCATCTACGCTCCGGGTACAAACTTCAATGGCTCCGATACGTTCACCTACCAGCTCAGCGATGGGGATCTGACCGACACCGCGACGGTGACCGTCACCGTCACCCCGGTCAACGATGCCCCAGTGGCCGCCGACGATGCGTTCAGCACCGACGAGGACACGCCGGTCAGCGGCAACGTCCTGAGCGACAACGGCAGCGGCGCCGATAGCGACATCGACGTCGACGCTCTGACCGTGAGCCTGCTTCAGGACGTGTCGGGCGGCACCCTGACCCTCGGCACCGACGGCGCCTTCACCTACATCCCGGGTGTCAACGTCAGCGGCGTCGACATGTTCGCCTACCAGGTGAGCGACGGCGACCTGATCGACACCGCGACGGTGACGATCGCCGTCGATCCGGTCAACGACCCGCCGGTGGCGCAAGACGATGCGCTCGCCACCGACGAGGACACGGCAATCAGTGGCGACCTGACGGCCGATAACGGCAACGGACCCGATAGCGACGTGGATGGCGATACGCCGTTGGTCTATCTGGTCAACGGTCAGCTCGGTGGGGTCGACGGCACGACCAGCCTGCCCTCCGGGGCCCTGCTGACGGTGTTCGCCGATGGCCGCTACTTCTATGACCCCAACGGCGCCTTCGACCATCTGGCGCTGGGCGAGACTGCCATCGACAGCTTCACCTATGCGATCTTCGACGGCAATGGCGGCGTCGACAGCGCGACGGCGACGGTGACCATCGACGGTGTCAACGACGCACCCGATGCGGTCGACGATGACTTTTCCACCGCCAAGGACAGTGGGGTGTTCGGCAATGTGCTGGCCGACAACGGCAACGGCGCCGACAGCGATCCGGACGGCGGCACCAGCCTGATCGTCACCCATGTCAACGGATCGGCCGCCGCCGTCGGCAGCCAGATCCTGCTGCCTTCCGGTGCCCTGCTGATGCTCAATGCCGACGGCAGCTTCCTCTACGGCACCAACGGCGCCTTCGAGGCGCTGGGCGACGACGAGAGCTTCGCCGACAGCTTCACATATACCATCGGTGACGGCGACGGCGGCAGCGACGGCGCCACCGCGACGGTCACCATCGATGGCGGCAACGAGGCGCCGGTGGCGGCCGATGACGCGCTTGCCACCGACGAGGACACCGCCATCACCGGCAATGTGTTTTCCGACAACGGCAACGGACCCGACAGCGACGCCAATGGCGACACCCTGACGGTGAGCGCCGTCAACGGTGCCGCCGCGGCGGTCGGCAACGAGATCATGCTTCCCTCCGGGGCGCGGCTGACGCTCAACAGCAACGGCAGCTTCGTCTACGACCCGATGGGCGCCTTCGACGACCTGAGCCCCGGCGAGGCCGATACAGACGGCTTCGCCTACACGGTGAGCGACGGCAAGGGCGGCTCCGACATGGCGACGGTCAGCGTCGGCATCGACGGGCTAACCGATGTCATCCGGGGCACACCGGACGAAGACAACCTGTCGGGCACCGACGGTGACGACCTGATCTATGCGCTGGCGAGCGACGACATCATCGACCCGCGCGGCGGTTCGCACACGATCGACGGCGGCAGCGGCGCCGACACGGTGGTCTATGCCACGACGCGGTCCGTTTTCGACGTCGACCTGATAGAGGCCAGCGGCTTCACGGTGGCCGGCGAGAGCGCCGCGCTGGTCGGTGGCCATATCGTGGTGGAGCGACCCGACGGCGAGACCGATACGCTGATCGACGTCGAGCGCATCGACTTCACCGACGGCGACCTGATCTACGACATCGACAGTCCCAATGTGGAGGTGGTGTACCGGATGTATGCGGCGGCGCTGGGCCGCACGCCGGACGAGACGGGCCTGCGCTACTGGGTCGACCGTCTCGACTTCCTCGACGATCTGCCCGGCTCGACGGCCGACAGCCTGTTGCAGGTGCTGGCCGACGTGTTCATCGAGGCCGACGAGTTCGAGATGCTGTACGGGTCCGATCCGAGCAATGCGGACTACATCGACGCGATGTATCAGAACGTGCTCGGGCGTCTGCCGGACGACGAGGGCCGGGCCTTCTGGATCGACGCCATGGAACGCGGCCTGGAGCGCGACGACATCCTCATCGCCTTCTCCGAGAGCGCCGAGAACCGCGACCAGACCGCACCCGACCTCGATGACGGCATCTGGGTGATCTGAGCATCGTCGCCGGATCGCCTGTTCACCTGCCTGCAGCCGCCGCAACCGGGTATGGATTTTGCTTTACTTCCGCCTGCTCGCTTGCTATTCGCGAACAGGCGGCGAGATGCGGATGGGGCATGTTGTCGGCTTTAATGACTGAGTAATTTCGGGGCGACGGCTTTGGCCGATATCGACCCGTCGTGAGCGCGGGTTGCGTGGGCGACGGGTGCGTCGGCGTGTTGATTCGGACTGTGCCGTGGCCGATGCATTTCTGCCGACCCGGCCGCACGTGGGTCGTTATTGCGATAGACGGATCGATCGCCATCGCACGGTGGTGCGGTTCGTCGCGACCCGTTCCCGGCACCTGAAGCTGCACCCTCTGCAGTACCCCACACCGCCAGTATTTCCACAGTCCGACGTATCGATACCGGCCCGCGACCGCCAGCCGCGCGCCTCTGCGCAGCTGTTCCTTCAAGCAATTGATCACGGGGGCATTTCACCATGGCGACCTTCATCGTCACCACCAACATCGACGAATCCTACGACAATGGCGATCTGACGGCTGAAACCGGCGACGGCAACGGCCTGTCGCTGCGCGAGGCCATCGGCCTGGCCAACGCCAATCCCGGGGCTGACACCATCCTGTTCGACGCGTCGGTTTTCATCGGCGGTGCGACCAGCCTGATCCGGCTGACGCTGGGGACGGAACTCGAGATCACCGACACCGTCACGATCGACGGCTCGAGCGCCACGGATGTCCTCATCACCGGCGACACTGCAGGTAACGATCTCGATGCCAATGGTAACCTTGCTGCCAACACGACCGGCATCACAGATGTCGCGCTCAGCCTGCCGGAGGGCAACACCGGCGACGGGATCGACGAGGACCGCGACGGCACGGTGGACGACGATGGCCCTGACCTGCTGGTTGACAATACCCGTGTGTTCGACCTGCCCGTCGCCGGCACTGAGACCACGCTTATCGACCTGACGATCACCGGTGGGCGTGCGATCGGAGTGGACGAGAATGGCGGCGGTATCCGCGCGGTCGGCGATCTGGTGCTTTCCGGCGTCACCGTGGCCGGCAACAGTGTCGGCGGCAGCACCGTGAACGGAGGTGGGATCTTTAGCACGAACCGGCTGACCATCGACGACAGCACGATCAGCGGGAACCGCGTCGAGAGCGGTTCTGGCGGCGGTATCCGCAGCGATTCCGGAAGCCTGGAGATTACCGGAAGTACGATCTCCGGCAACGGCATGACCGGCACCGACTTTGGTTCGGGTGGCGGTATAGCCGCCCAGGACGCCGATGTGGCCATCACAGACACGGAGATTTCCGGCAATTTCCTGAACGGCGGTCGCGGTGCCGGCGTCCGGATCGTCGCGAGCAGCGACTTCGAACTCTCGCGGATCTCGGTCATCGGCAACACGATCCATGCGGACCCGGACGGCGTGGGCGCAAGCGAAGGCGGTGGTCTGAGTATCACCCAAGGAAGTAACGGCTCTATCTCGGAGAGCCTGATAGAGGGCAACACCGCGACCAGCCCCGGCACATCACTTGTCCGGGGCGGCGGCATAAGCATCACCACGAACGCCGAGGTTGCGATTGACGGCACGATCATCCGCGGCAATCGCATCGCCACTGACACACCCAACGACGACTGGGTCGGCGGCGGGATTACAGTGAATTCTGGCGGCAGCGCTTTCGTCACCGACAGCGAAATCACGGGCAATGCCGCCATTGGTGCACAGGGTGGCGGTGCTGGCGTGAGGAGCGATGGATTCCTCACATTGGTCAACACGACCGTCGCCGAGAACACCACGAGCGACGGCAGCGGCGGTGGCCTTTCCGCCGGATCCGTTGGCACTCTGAGTCTCGTGAACGTCACCGTGACCGGCAACAGCACCTCGGGCGCCGGCGCAGCAGGCGGCGCCGTTCACGCTCAGACGTCCGGCGTGGTCACGGTCGCGAACTCCATCCTCCTCGGCAACACGTCGAACGGGATCGCGGGCCAAGAAGAGCTCTCGGACGAGGCTCTCCTGTACACCACCTTCCTCGGTTCCAACATCGTGGGTGCTGACACGGACTCCTTCGACGCGACCGGGATCGACGCTGTCGAGAACGCCGCACCGGAGGAGGTGTTTGCCGATCTGTCGACCGCGAGGGCCGACACGACTGGCGACGGGATTGCGGACACGGACACCGGTATCGTGTCGGGGGATCCGCGGGACAATGGTGGCGCACCGGCCGGCGCACCGGGCACGCAGGAAGGTCCCGAGACCGTCGCGCTTCTGGACCTGGCGAGCAATCCCGCCATCGACGCCGCGGATCCCACCGTGGCGATCCGGCTGGGAGTGGGGCCAACCGACGAGCTCGTTCCGCTCGACGAGTCGGTCTTCCGGATTGACGTGAATGGTGACGGGGATCGTTCGGACATCTTTTCGACCGTGGCCGACCTCGAAACCGACCAGCGCGGTCCCGGCTTTCCTCGGGATGTGGACCTGCCGGCCATCGACGGCGCTATCGATCTCGGCGCATTCGAATTCCAGAGAGCCGATGCGATTGACGACATCTTCGTCACTGACGAGGACACGCCGGTCAGCGGCAACGTGCTGACCAACGACCGTGAAGGTGACGGCGACAGCCTGACCGTAAGCCTGCTTCAGGACGTGTCGGGCGGCACCCTCACCCTCGGCACCGACGGCGCCTTCACCTACATCCCGGGTGTCAACGTCAACGGCGTCGACATGTTCGCCTACCAGGTGAGCGACGGCGACCTGACCGACACCGCGACGGTGACGATCGCCGTCAATCCGGTCAACGATCCGCCGGTGGCGCAAGACGATGCGCTCGCCACCGACGAGGACACGGCAATCAGCGGCGACCTGACGGTCGACAACGGCAACGGTCCAGACAGCGATGCGGACGGCGATACGCCGTTGGTCTATCTGGTCAACGGTCAGCTCGGTGCCGTCGACAGCACAATCAGCCTGCCCTCCGGGGCCCTGCTGACGGTGTTCGCCGATGGCCGCTACATCTACCATCCAAACGGCGCCTTCGATCATCTGGCGCTGGGCGAAACCGCCATCGACAGCTTCACCTATGCGATCTTCGACGGCAATGGCGGCGTCGACAGCGCGACGGCGACGGTGACCATCGACGGGGTCAACGACGCACCCGATGCGGTCGACGATGACTTTTCCACCGGCAAGGACAGTGGGGTGTTCGGCAATGTGCTGGCCGACAACGGCAACGGCGCCGACAGCGATCCGGACGGCGGCACCAGCCTGATCGTCACCCATGTCAACGGATCGGCCGCCGCCGTCGGCAGCCAGATCCTGCTGCCTTCCGGTGCCCTGCTGATGCTCAATGCCGACGGCAGCTTCCTCTACGGCACCAACGGCGCCTTCGAGGCGCTGGGCGACGACGAGAGCTTCGCCGACAGCTTCACCTACACCATCGGCGACGGCGATGGTGGCAGCGACGGCGCCACCGCGACGGTCACCATCGATGGCGGCAACGAGGCGCCGGTGGCGGCCGATGACGCGCTTGCCACCGACGAGGACACCGCCATCACCGGCAATGTGTTTTCCGACAACGGCAACGGACCCGACAGCGACGCCAATGGCGACACCCTGACGGTCAGTGCCGTCAACGGTGCCGCGGCTGCGGTCGGCAGCCAGATCGTGCTGGCCTCTGGCGCCCGCCTGACGCTCAACAGCAACGGCAGCTTTGTCTACGACCCGATGGGCGCCTTCGACGACCTGAGCCCCGGCGAGGCCGATACCGACGGCTTCACCTACACGGTGACCGACGGCAAGGGCGGCAGCGCCACGGCGACGGTCAGCATCGGCATTGACGGACTTTTGGACGTCATCCGGGGCACGCCACAGGAGGACGACCTGACCGGCACCGACGGTGACGATCTGATCTATGCGCTGGCGAGCGACGACATCATCGACCCGCGCGGCGGTTCGCACATGATCGACGGCGGTGGCGGCGCCGACACGGTGGTCTATGCCACGACGCGGTCCGTTTTCGACGTCGACCTGATAGAGGCCAGCGGCTTCACGGTGGCCGGCGAGAGCGCCGCGCTGGTCGGCGGCCACATCGTGGTGGAGCGACCCGACGGCGAGACCGACACATTGATCGACGTCGAGCGCATCGACTTCACCGATGGCGACCTGATCTACGACATCGACAGTCCCAATGTGGAGGTGGTGTACCGGATGTATGCGGCGGCGCTGGGCCGCACGCCGGACGAGACGGGCCTGCGCTACTGGGTCGACCGTCTCGACTTCCTCGACGATCTGCCCGGTTCGACGGCCGACAGCCTGTTGCAGGTGCTGGCCGACGTGTTCATCGAGGCCGACGAGTTCGAGATGCTGTACGGGTCCGATCCGAGCAATGCGGACTACATCGATGCGATGTATCAGAACGTGCTCGGGCGTCTGCCGGACGACGAGGGCCGGGCCTTCTGGATCGACGCCATGGAACGCGGCCTGGAGCGCGACGACATCCTCATCGCCTTCTCCGAGAGCGCCGAGAACCGCGACCAGACCGGGCCCGACCTCGATGACGGTATCTGGGTTGTATAACATCGGCGTCGGTTCACCCGATGGGTAGACCGGGCGGTTGGTCACATTTTTTATCTGCCGCCGTAAGGGGGTTTGGATTTCACTTTACTTCCGCGGTCCGGCTTGGTATCCGCCGGTAGCGGCGAGATGCGGATGGGGCATGTCGCCGGGTTTTACTTAAGAGATTTCCGGGCGACGGTTTTGCCGGTACCGACCCGTCGTAGGCGATGGCCGCGTACGCGACGGAGGCATCGGCGGGTTTTTAGGCGGTGCCGTGGCCAATTTTTTCTGCCGACCCGGCCGCATGCGGGTCGTTGCTGCAGATGGACCGACTGCCATAGCGTGGCGGAGTGGCTTTCCAAAGCCACCGCCAGCGTTTTGGTTCGCGCGCCTGCATCAGGGCGCAACGCAAGACATTCCAGTATCCGAGGTATCGATTCAGGCCGCGACAGCGAGCGGCACGGATATACGCAACCATTCCTTAAAACGATTGATCTCGAGGACATTTCATCATGGCGACCTTTATTGTCACCACCAACATCGACGAATCCTACGATAATGGCGACCTGACGGCTGAAACCGGCGACGGCAACGGCCTGTCGCTGCGCGAGGCCATTGGCCTGGCCAACGCCAATCCCGGGGCTGACAACATCCTGTTCGACGCGTCGGTCTTCACCGGCAGTGCAAGCAGCCTGATCCGGCTGACGCTTGGGACAGAGCTCGAGATCACCGACGCGGTAACCATCGACGGCTCTGGCGCCGTCGACGTCACCATCAGCGGCGATGACAAAGTCCGGGTGTTCAACATTACAAACACCAATGCGGCCACGACGCTGAAGGAACTGACCGTAACCGGCGGCCAATCGACAGAAGACGGCGCCCTAGGCGACAATACCCATGCAGGCGGCGGGATTCGATCCGTGGCGGATCTGACGATCGTCGACTCGACAATCGCCGACAACGCAACAACGGGGGACAACGCAGCGGGTGGCGGCGTCCATGTCGGTCCCGCGGGCGTGTTGACGGTAACGGGCTCGACGATCAGCGGCAATTGGACGGAGGGCGTTAACAGCTTCGGCGGTGGACTTCACGCCACTGAGATGGTGGTCATCAACTCGACGATCAGTGGCAATCATAACCAGAAGAGCTTGGGCGGCGGACTTTTCGCCACCGAGATGGTGGTCATCAATTCCACGATCAGCGGTAACCATTCGCAGAACCTTGGCTCCGGGATTTTCGTCACTAACAACAGCGCCAGCCTCACACTCACAAATTCCATCGTACTGGGCAACAACAGCCAACTGGAGGTGCCTGATGCGCTTGGAGACCTCGTCGTATTCGCCACTGGCGCCACCATAGACTTTCAGGGCCTGAACATCATCGGTCCGGGCAACGATACGGACGATAGCGACAATATCATCAACGCGGCGCTGGATGATGTTTTCGCCGATGTGGTGAAGATCGATCCGGACGGCACGCCCGACAGTGGCGACGAGTTCGAGACCGGCGCCCTGGCCGACAATGGCGGGCTTGTGCGGACCATCGCGCTGCTCAGGGACAGCGCCAATCCGGCGCTGGATTCGGGCGATAATGATCTGGCGGACGATGCCGATGGCAATCCGCTCACCACCGACGCGCGCGGCGAAAGCCGCATTGACAACAGCGTCGTCGATGTGGGGGCCTTTGAAATTCAAAACACGGCGCCGACCGTCTCAGGCCTTCCGGGCAGCCTGGCGTTACTTGAGGACACGTCGTCCAACGTGGACCTGTCGACGGCCGTGTTTGGCGACACGGATGGCGACAATATCACGGTCACGCTGGCGCTCGATTCAGGGGCCTTTTCGACTCCCGGCGATGGCGGCACAACGGTGACCGAGACGCTCGTCAATGATCAAACCATCACGCTTGTGGGCGCCGCCGCGGACATCAACACCTACCTCGATACGGTAACGAACATCCAATACACTGGTGCGGCGAACGTAAACGGCGACGCCGCCGCGACAATCACGGTGACGGTGGCGGATTTTGCTCAGTCGGCAAGCGCCGAAACGGTCAACATCAACATCACTGCGGTCAACGATGCGCCGAGCTTCACAGCCGGTCCGGATCAGTCGATCGACGAGGATGCCGGCGAACAGACGGTGGTGGGATGGGCGACTGGACTCAGCACCGGTCCGGCGAACGAGTCCACACAGAACCTTTCGTTTGACGTCATCAACGACAACAATGCCCTGTTCGCCGCCCAGCCGACGGTGGCGGCCGACGGCACACTGACATACACACCGGCCGCGAATGCCTTCGGCACCGCCACGGTCACCGTCGTGGCGAAGGACGACGGCGGCACCGCAAATGGCGGCGTCGACACCAGCACCGAACAGACATTCGTCATCGCGATCTCGGGCGTCGCCGACGACCCGGTGGCCGTCGACGACACCGCCGTCACGGACGAAGACACGCCCGTCACCATCGACGTGCTCACCAATGACAGCGATCCGGACAATGACGATCTCACGGTCACCCAGGCGAGTGCGCAAAACGGCACGGCGGTCATCGAAGCCGATGGTACGCTGACATACACGCCCGACGCGGACTTCAACGGAACGGATACCATCAGCTACACCGTCTCTGACGGCAATAGCGGCACCGATACCGCGACGGTGACCGTCACCGTCACCCCGGTCAACGACGCCCCAGTGGCCGCCGACGATGCGTTCAGCACCGACGAGGACACGCCGGTCAGCGGCAACGTGCTGGTCGACAACGGCAGCGGTGCCGACAGCGACATCGACGTCGACGCTCTGACCGTGAGCCTGCTTCAGGACGTGTCGGGCGGCACCCTGACCCTCGGCAACGACGGCGCCTTCACCTACATCCCGGGTGTCGACGTCAACGGCGTCGACATGTTCGCCTACCAGGTGAGCGACGGGACTCTGACCGACACCGCGACCGTGACCATCGACGTCAATCCGATCAACGACCCGCCGGTGGCACGAGACGATGCGCTCGCCACCGACGAGGACACGGCGATCAGCGGCGACCTGACGGCCGACAACGGCAATGGACCCGACAGCGATCCAGACAGCGACACGCTTTCGGTCTATCTGGTCAACGGTCAGCTCGGTGCCGTCGACAGTACGACTACCCTGCCTTCCGGGGCCCTGCTCACGGTGTTCGCCGATGGCCGCTACCTCTACCATCCGAACGGCGCCTTCGATCATCTGGCGCTGGGCGAGACCGCCATCGACAGCTTCACCTATGCGATCTTCGACGGCAATGGCGGCGTCGACAGCGCGACGGCGACGGTGACCATCGACGGGGTCAACGACGCACCCGATGCGGTCGACGATGACTTCGCCACCGGCAAGGACAGTGGGGTGTTCGGCAACGTGCTGGCCGACAACGGCAACGGCGCCGACAGCGATCCGGACGGCGGCACCAGCCTCATCGTCACCCATGTCAACGGATCGGCCGCCGCCGTCGGCAGCCAGATCCTGCTGCCTTCCGGTGCCCTGCTGATGCTCAATGCCGACGGCAGCTTCCTCTACGGCACCAACGGCGCCTTCGAGGCGCTGGGCGACGACGAGAGCTTCGCCGACAGCTTCACCTACACCATCGGCGACGGCGATGGCGGCAGCGACGGCGCCACCGCGACGGTCACCATCGATGGCGGCAACGAGGCGCCGGTGGCGGCCGATGACGCGCTTGCCACCGACGAGGACACCGCCATCACCGGCAATGTGTTTTCCGACAACGGCAACGGACCCGACAGCGACGCCAATGGCGACACCCTGACGGTGAGCGCCGTCAACGGTGCCGCCGCGGCGGTCGGCAACGAGATCATGCTGCCCTCTGGCGCGCGGCTGACGCTCAACAGCAACGGCAGCTTCGTCTACGACCCGATGGGCGCCTTCGACGACCTCAGCCCCGGCGAGGCCGATACAGACGGCTTCACCTATACGATCACCGATGGCAAGGGCGGCAGCGCCACGGCGACGGTGAGCATCGGCATTGACGGACTTGTCGACGTCATCCAGGGCACACCGGACGAAGACAACCTGTCGGGCACCGACGGCGACGACCAGATCTATGCGCTGGCGAGCGACGACATCATCGACCCGCGCGGCGGTTCGCACATGATCGACGGCGGTGGCGGCTCCGACACGGTGGTCTATGCCACGACGCGGTCCGTTTTCGACGTCGACCTGATAGAGGCCAGCGGCTTCACGGTGGCCGGCGAGAGCGCGGCGCTGGTCGGTGGCCACATCGTGGTGGAGCGACCCGACGGCGAGACCGACACGCTGATCGACGTCGAGCGCATCGACTTCACCGACGGCGACCTGATCTACGACATCGACAGTCCCAATGTGGAGGTGGTGTACCGGATGTATGCGGCGGCGCTGGGCCGCACGCCGGACGAGACGGGCCTGCGCTACTGGGTCGACCGTCTCGACTTCCTCGACGATCTGCCCGGTTCGACGGCCGACAGCCTGTTGCAGGTGCTGGCCGACGTGTTCATCGAGGCCGACGAGTTCGAGATGCTGTACGGGTCCGATCCGAGCAATGCGGACTACATCGACGCGATGTATCAGAACGTGCTCGGGCGTCTGCCGGACGACGAGGGCCGGGCCTTCTGGATCGACGCCATGGAACGCGGCCTGGAGCGCGACGACATCCTCATCGCCTTCTCCGAGAGCGCCGAGAACCGCGACCAGACCGCACCCGACCTCGATGACGGCATCTGGGTGATCTGAGCATCGTCGCCGGATCGCCTGTTCACCTGCCTGCTGACACCGCAACCGGGTATGGATTTTGCTTTACTTCCGCCTGTCCGCTTGGTATTCGCGAACAGGCGGCGAGATGCGGATGGGGCATGTTGTCGGCTTTAATGACTGAGTGATTCCGGGGCGACGGCTTTGGCCGATATCGACCCGTCGTGAGCGCGGGTTGCGTGGGGCGATGGGTGCGTCGGCGTGTTGATTCGGACTGTGCCGTGGCCGATATTTTTCTGCCGACCCGGCCGCACGTGGGTCGTTATTGCGATAGACGGATCGATCGCCATCGCACGTTGGTGCGGTTCGTCGCGACCCGTTCCCGGCACCTGAAGCTGCGCCCTCCGCAGCACCTTACACCGCCAGTCTTTCCACAGTCCGACGTATCGATACCGGTCCGCGACCGCCAGCCGCGCGCCTATGCGCAGCTGTTCCTTCAAGCAATTGATCACGGGGGCATTTCACCATGGCGACCTTCATCGTCACCACCAACATCGACGAATCCTACGACAATGGCGATCTGACGGCTGAAACCAACGACGGCAACGGCCTGTCGCTGCGCGAGGCCATCGGCCTGGCCAACGCCAATGCCGGGGCTGACACCATCCTGTTCGACGCGTCGGTCTTCACCGGCGGTGCGAGCAGCCTGATCCGGCTGACCCTGGGGACGGAACTCGAGATCACCGACACCGTCACGATCGACGGCGACCTCAACGACGACGGAATGCCCGACATCGTCATCACCGCCGACGCGCTCGGCAACGACATTCTGCAGGCCGACGATCTGACCACCGCGTTCGACGAAAGCGTGCTGACGGACGTCGCCGCGAGCCTCGCGAACGACCCGGCGCGCCTCGACACGGACAACACCCGCATCTTCAATAGCACCGACCCCGGCGCCGATGTCACCCTCGTCGGCCTGGTGCTCACCGGCGGGCGCACCACGGCGGTCGGCGCGGAAGGCGGCGCGGTGCTCACCTCCGGCGACCTCATGTTGATCGACAGCATCGTCAGCGGCAACTCGACCGCCGACGCCGACGGCGGCGGCATCTCCGTCGGCGGGGAAGCGACGGTCAGCAGTTCAACCATCAGCGCCAACGCCGCCGGCGGAGCGGAATCCGGCGGCGGCGGCCTGTTCTCAGAAGGCCCCGTCACGATCAGCGGTTCGACGATCAGCGGCAACACGGCGACCGGGCTCGGCGGCGGTATCGGCGGATACGACTCTGACATCACCATCACCGACAGCCAGATCACCAACAACACGGTGACCGGCAACGACGCCGGGGGCGGCGGCGTCGGGGCCAGCGATGGCGCCATCTCGATCTACAGCAGCACGATCAGCGGCAACCGTGTCGAGGGGACCACCTCGACCGGCGCGCCCGACGACATCGACGCCGAAGGCGGCGGCGTACGCACTACCCAGGGCAACATCCTGATCGTCGACAGCGTGGTGACCGGCAACAGCGCAAGCATCATCGGTCAAACCGCTAATCCTGACTGGGATCTCGACGTGGAAGGCGGAGGCGTGCGCGCCGTTGCTGGCGACATCACGATTCTGAACAGCACCGTCTCAAACAACACCGCCGAGGTGCGTGACAACATCGGCGCGGCCGGCACCAACGTCGATGCCGAGGGCGGCGGCGTGCGCACTGTCCAGGGTGACATCCTGATCGTCGACAGTGTGGTGACCGGCAACACGCTGCGCGTTGAAAACCAGTCAGACGTCGGCAACATCGACGCGGAGGGCGGCGGCGTGCGCGCGGGGGGTGGCAGCATCACGATCATCCGCGGAACGATCGAGGACAACGTCGTTGATGTGACAGGAACCGCGACCGACGAAAACGTCGATGTGGAAGGCGGCGGGGTGCGCAACTCCAGTGGAGACATCGTTCTCGTTGACAGCTCCGTATCGAACAATCTGGTCCAGGCGATCGGCAATACGGTCGGCGATGGATTCGATGTCGAAGGCGGCGGCGTGCGCAGCTCCAGCGGGGACATCCTGCTCCTTGACGTTACCGTGTCGAACAATCTGGTTCAGGCGATCGGCGGCACCGTCGGCGACAGTCTCGAAGTCGAAGGTGGCGGCGTCCGCAATTCCGGCGGCGCGACCACCGCCATCAACTCCACCATCGCGCACAATGCTCTCCTGGAGAGCGTTACCACCGTCACCGAAACGACCGATGTCGAAGGCGGCGGGCTGCGCACCAACGAAGGCGACGTCACGCTGACCAACACGACGGTGACGGGCAACTATGCCGGCCCGGACGGGCTTGGTGGCGGCATCGCCATGGTCGATGCGGGAGGAACAGCGACTTTCGCCAACTCACTCGTGCTCGGCAATAACGGCAGCTTCGTCGCTGGGCTCGGCAACACCGGCGACGTCTTTGCGCCCCTTGCCATCACCGAATTCGCTGGCAACAACGTGGTCGGCTTGAACCTGTTCGACGGCAACAACAATGTCACGCCGGTCGGTGCTACGGCAGCCGAGGTGGCGCAGCTTGTCTTTGACGAGACCATCGACTTCGTCGACCTCGACGGCGATGGCGTGCAGGACGCAGACGAGCCGACCCTCGGCACCGACGTCGAAGCCGGCGTCCTGGCCGACAATGGCGGTTCGTTGAAGACCGTTGCGTTGCGTCGCGATACCACCAACCCGGCGTTGGATTCGGGCACCGACGCACTGGCGGTCGATAACGATGGCGCTCCGCTCCTCACCGACGCGCGCGGTGAAATCCGCATTTTAAACGGCGCCGTCGATCTCGGCGCTTTCGAACTTCAGAACGCCCCCCCAGTGGCCGCTGACGATATGCTGCGCACCGACGAGGACACGGCGATCAGCGGCGACCTGACGGCCGACAACGGCAATGGACCCGACAGCGATCCAGACAGCGACACGCTTTCGGTCTATCTGGTCAACGGTCAGCTCGGTGCCGTCGACAGTACGACTACCCTGCCTTCCGGGGCCCTGCTCACGGTGTTCGCCGATGGCCGCTACCTCTACCATCCGAACGGCGCCTTCGATCATCTGGCGCTGGGCGAGACCGCCATCGACAGCTTCACCTATGCGATCTTCGACGGCAATGGCGGCGTCGACAGCGCGACGGCGACGGTGACCATCGACGGGGTCAACGACGCACCCGATGCGGTCGACGATGACTTCGCCACCGACAAGGACAGTGGGGTGTTCGGCAACGTGCTCGCCGACAACGGCAACGGCGCCGACAGCGATCCGGACGGCGGCACCAGCCTCATCGTCACCCATGTCAACGGATCGGCCGCCGCCGTCGGCAGCCAGATCCTGCTGCCTTCCGGTGCCCTGCTGATGCTCAATGCCGACGGCAGCTTCCTCTACGGCACCAACGGCGCCTTCGAGGCGCTGGGCGACGACGAGAGCTTCGCCGACAGCTTCACCTATACCATCGGCGACGGCGATGGCGGCAGCGACGGCGCCACCGCGACGGTCACCATCGATGGCGGCAACGAGGCGCCGGTGGCGGCCGATGACGCGCTTGCCACCGACGAGGACACCGCCATCACCGGCAATGTGTTTTCCGACAACGGCAACGGACCCGACAGCGACGCCAATGGCGATGCGCTGACGGTGAGCGCCGTCAACGGTGCCGCCGCGGCGGTCGGCAACGAGATCATGCTTCCCTCCGGCGCGCGGCTGACGCTCAACAGCAACGGCAGCTTCGTCTACGACCCGATGGGCGCCTTCGACGACCTGAGCCCCGGCGAGGCCGATACAGACGGCTTCACCTATACGACCACCGACGGCAAGGGCGGCAGCGCCACGGCGACGGTGAGCATCGGCATCGACGGGCTGACCGATGTCATCCGGGGCACGCCACAGGAGGACGACCTGACCGGCACCGACGGCGACGACCTGATCTATGCGCTGGCGAGCGACGACATCATCGACCCGCGCGGCGGTTCGCACATGATCGACGGCGGCAGCGGCACCGACACGGTGGTCTATGCCACGACGCGGTCCGTTTTCGACGTCGACCTGATGGAGGCCAGCGGCTTCACCGTGGGCGGCGAGAGCGCCGCGCTGGTCGGCGGCAACATCGTGGTGGAGCGACCCGACGGCGAGACCGACACGTTGATCGACGTCGAGCGCATCGACTTCACCGACGGCGACCTGATCTACGACATCGACAGTCCCAATGTGGAGGTGGTGTACCGGATGTATGCGGCGGCGCTGGGCCGCACGCCGGACGAGACGGGCCTGCGCTACTGGGTCGACCGTCTCGACTTCCTCGACGATCTGCCCGGCTCGACGGCCGACAGCCTGTTGCAGGTGCTGGCCGACGTGTTCATCGAGGCCGACGAGTTCGAGATGCTGTACGGGTCCGATCCGAGCAATGCGGACTACATCGACGCGATGTATCAGAACGTGCTCGGGCGTCTGCCGGACGAGGAGGGCCGGGCCTTCTGGATCGACGCCATGGAACGCGGCCTGGAGCGCGACGACATCCTCATCGCCTTCTCCGAGAGCGCCGAGAACCGCGACCAGACCGGGCCCGACCTCGATGACGGCATCTGGGTGATCTGATACTGTGCGGTCCGAAGGACAATCGGTTCACACGGCAAGGCGCGCATCCGGTCCGCATTCCTTGTATCGGTTGAAAGCCTTGTATTCCATGATCCGCGAGATTGTTGAACTCCCGGCACACCACGGCCATCATCGGGCAACACCCGCGGTCGTTGGGCGCTCTGCGCCATCGAGATGATCGGCTGTCCGTCGCACAGCCGTCATGAAGGTTTTTGTGAGCAGGGAGGGGCTTTGCCATGCCGTCAGCAAAAAGCGAGAGACGAACGGAATGCTCTCCTCAAACGCCCGTGGTCTTATCCCTTCGGGGAGAAAAGCCGCGATCGGAAAGGCATTGGTGAAGGCGACGGCACCAAGTTCCTTTGCCATGTGAATGGCGGAGATCGCCGTCGACGCTTCGGCCAGGGCAACCGGCGGGTCGGTCAATTTCGAGAATAGCCGCTCCATGTGCGACCGGCTTTCGTGGCGTCGCGTCAGGTGAACGACGGTTTGTCCGGACAGATCCGTCGAAAAAATCCTGTCCTTTGTCGACAGCGGATGATGCTCAGGTATAAACGCCGACAGCAGGGACCGGTGGAAAGAAACCGTCCGAATATTGGGATTGCCGACACGCCCATCCGTGATGCCCAGGTCGACGCGGCCTTCGGCGACAAGTTCCTCGACGACAGGCGTGTTCCGGACCTCGATAATGATTCTGGCATCCGGAACGTCCAAGAGAAGTCGTCGCGTCGCCGCCTGAACGAGGCCCTCCGCAAATGTCGGTGGCAGGGCGACTGTGAGCGACCGGTCGTTGGCGTCGGCTTCCGGCGCGCGGTGCACGACATCGATGATCTCGCGGGCATGGGCATGGAAACGATATGCGGCATCCGTTGGAAGTAGTTGACGGCCCTGTCGGTCGAACAGGGCGTAGCCCAGCTTACCCTCCAGGTTGGCCAGGAGTTTGCTTGCCGCCGATTGACCGAGACGCAGATCAGCGCCGGCCGCTGTCAGTGATCCGAGACGCATCGTGGCATCGAACAGAAACACCTCTCTCAGTGTCCAGTCTGGCAATTCAGTCATTCAACCCGAGTCCCCTAGTATTCCAAAACGGAATTGATCTTACCATGACATATGCCACTACGGCGCGTAAATTCCGGACCATGACAATGTCAGACGCGCGCGATGTTTTGGCTTCGTACGGTGATCCTGCCGCCGTGCTCGATGAGGCGGCTCTCAAGCTTCCGGGCCGGGCTACGTTACGTTTCTCCGAGTCGGTCGAATTGCTGAAGGATTTGCCGCCGAGAGGGATGGTATTATTTCTGACCGGTTCGCGTGAGCGAGGTCTGGCGGATGAAGTCGCTCAATGGATGGATGATTTGCCGGGGTGGGCCATGCTCGCCCCGGCAACCCATGCCCTGAAGGATCGGCCACGCTATATCTCTCCTGCTGATAAGGAGACATACAGAAGCGTTCACCGTCTGCGGATTGCGGAGATTGATTTCTGTCTTGCCGGTTTACGCCACACTGTCGACATCGAGACGCTGCCGCTTGCGCTCATCGGTCTGTCCGAGGGGGCCGTTGCATCCCTGGCGTGGTCACCGCGTCGATCGGCTCCAAGAGTTTGCTTGGCCTGGTCCTGCGAGGAGACCTATTTCTCCGTGCTTCCGACCCTTCCAGAAGATGTCACGACGCCGGTTCTCAATGTCATTGGCGGTACGGACCCCTATTTTTCTGCGCAAAACAGCATTGCGGCTGGATTTGGCCTGCGCGACGGTCACGGGGCGCGTACATTGCTCAGTTACAGAAATTCGAAGGTCATCATCTACCCGTCGGCCGGTCACGACATTATCAGGGTCCAGAGCCTTCGTTCGGACGTTACCGGATTTTTGCAGGAACACCTTTTCAACACTGATAAACTCACGGAGGATTTGACATGATATTCCAACTCCGACATGCACACTTTGGTATTGCAATCGCTCTTGCTGCGTTCGCGGCACCGGTTTCCGCAGAAACGCTGAAGGTCGGGATTGCAGCGGCGAACTCTTCTCTCGATCCGCATTTTCACAATATCGGAACAAACAACTCCGCACTCCGTAACGTCTACGACCGGCTCATCCATATGGATGAGACAATGCGGTTGCAGCCGGCGCTTGCGACGGCATGGACGCCGCTTGATGATCTCACCTGGCAGATCGAGCTTCGGGATGGGGTTACCTTCCACGATGGGACACCATTCGGTCCGGAGGACGTCATCTATACGTTCGAACGTGTACCCAACGTTCCGAACAGCCCGTCGTCTTTTGCAAGGTTCGTCGAGGTCGTCGAGACGATCGAGCAGACCGGGCCGACGACGTTGCTGTTAAAGACGAGCGAGCCCGTGCCGCTCCTTCCGAACAATCTTGCCCAGGTTGCAATCCTCTCTTTGGAGACCGTCGAAGGCTTTCTGGAGGCGAATCCGCAGGCCGCCGAGGACCCCACACTGGTCGACAGCAGCCTGTTCAACTCCGGCGATCTCGCCATCGGCAGGGGGCCCTATCGCGTGGTCGATTGGGAGCCGAATTCGCCCTTGGTCCTTTCGGCCTACCAGGACTACTGGAGCGATGCTCCGGCCTACCAGGATGTGATCTTCCGTCCGATCGGCAATGCCGCGAGGCTGGCCGCGCTCGAGGCAGAAGATGTCGACCTGATCGACGGCGTGCCGACCGCCGACATTGAAAGGGTGCGTGCTGACACACGCTTTGCGGTTTACGAAGCGCCCTCCAACCTTGCGATCTACCTGCATGTCGACAGCGACCGGACTGAAAGCCCGGACGTCACGGCAATCGGTGGTGGCGCGATTGACAATCCGCTACGCGATGTGCTCGTGCGGGAGGCGATCAGTCGCGCTATCAATCGCGAGGGCATTGCACGCGCCATCATGGACGGTGCGGCCAAGCCCGCCGGCCAGATGTTGGATGTCGGCTTCGCAGGCGCTTCGCCGACGCTCGAAGCGATGGAGTACGATCCCGAAGGCGCGCGCGGCCTCCTCGCACAAGCCGGGCTTGCCGAGGGATTCGCAGTCACGCTTCGCACACCGAATGATCGCTACATCAACGATGAACGGATCGCTCTGGCAATTGCTCAGAATTTGGCGCAAGTCGGCATTCAGACCGACGTGATGGCCGAACCGCGTTCGACCTATTTCGGGAACGCGTCTGCACTCAAATACTCGCTCATGCTGCTCGGCTGGGGATCTTCAACAGGCGAACAGGGCTCTACCCTGGACGCGCTCCTCCATACCTATAACCAGGAAACCGGCCAGGGTCGGTCGAACCGCGGGCGCTTCTCGGATCCGACATTCGACGCCATGATTTCCGAGGCGATGGCAGCCCTAGATGAGAGTACTCGAAATGTACGGGTCGCCGAGGCTGCCGAGTACGTTATCGGTGAACGCCTGGGGATTATCCCGATTCACTTCCAGACCAATGTCTGGGCCGCACGCGACGGTGTCGTCCTTGTGCCGCGAGCCGACAACTATACCATCGCCGCTGATGTGTCCTCTCGCTGAGACGGCGATCACAGGATGGGGTCGCGGGGACGATGCGCGGCCCCACCAAAACGAGGGTAGAGACTCGGAATGAGCGGCTTTTTTGCGGTACGGCTGATGCAGACAGCCGGTGTGCTGCTGGCCATGTCGGTTCTCGTCTTCGTCGGTGTCTATGCCATCGGCAATCCCGTCGATGTGCTGATCGATCCTGCGGCCAGCCCGGCGGAGCGTGCGGCCTCGATCAAGGCGCTCGGCCTCGACCGGCCCATGTGGGCGCAATACGGCACCTTCTTGGGCAATGCACTCTCCGGTGACCTCGGTGACAGCTTCGTATTCAACGAACCGGCGATCCAGTTAATCCTCACCCGTCTTCCGGCAACATTGGAGCTGTCGTTCGCCGCGATGGTTCTGGCCGTCGCAATCGGGTTGCCGCTCGGTTTGATTGCGGGTCTGCGTCCCGGCGGTTTCGTCGACCGAACGCTGATGACGGGCTCCATCGTCATGTTCTCATTGCCGACTTTCTGGGTCGGCCTGTTGTTGATCATGGTATTTGCGGTGTCGTTTGGTCTTTTGCCTGCCGGCGGGCGCGGCGAAACACGTGAGCTTTTCGGGATACCCTTCAGCTTTCTGACACTTGATGGCCTCAAGCACCTGGCCCTGCCGGCATTGAATCTCGCGCTGTTCAAGCTCAGCCTGGTTTTGCGTCTTGTCAGAGCGGGTGTTCAGGAGCAGATGGGATCGGACTATGTCGCTTTCGCCAGAGCGAAGGGGGTGGGCGAGGCGCGGATCCTGTTTCGCCACGTCCTTCCCAACATACTGCTGCCCGTCATCACAGTCATGGGGCTTGAATTCGGCAACCTGCTCGCCTTTGCCGTGGTGACCGAGACGATTTTTGCGTGGCCCGGCATGGGCCGGCTTCTCATCAGCTCGATCCAGGTTCTCGATCGGCCGGTTATTGTGGCCTACCTGCTCGTGACGGTCACCATCTTTGCCTTCATCAATCTTGTCGTGGACCTCGCCTATGCAACGTTGGATCCGCGCACGCGCATTGGAGGTCGAACATGACCGCAAGCGACGTTGAAACACCGGCACCCGCCCCGGCGCCAGCCGATGCGGGGCAACCGCAAAGCCCGATGCGGCAGGCCTTGGGCGACTTCCTGAACAGCCCGCTCGCGGTCATCGGGCTAGCCGGCGTTATCCTGGTTGTCGGCGCTGCTCTGCTGGCTCCGTGGATCGCGCCGCAGGATCCTTACGACCTGCGTCAGCTCAACTTTCTTGACGGCAAGCTGCCACCCTTGTCACGGGGCTCAGACGGGCATCTGTTTCTCCTCGGTTCGGACGATCAGGGCCGCGACATCCTGGCTGCCATCATGTATGGCCTGCGCACGAGTCTCGCTGTCGGGGTCGTCAGCGCACTCATTGCATTTGTTCTGGGCAGTGTGATCGGACTCTCCGCCGCCTATGCCGGCGGTTGGATCGATGCCGCCGTCATGCGGTTCGTGGAGCTCCAACTGAGCCTTCCGGCCATGTTGATCGCGCTGGTCCTTGTCGCCATTCTCGGGCAGGGAACCGAAAAGATCATCATCGCGCTGGTCGCCGTGCAGTGGGCGTATTATGCCCGGACGATCCGCGCGCAGGCGCTCGTCGAGAAGACGCGCGAATACATCGAGGCAACGCGCATACTGCGGTATTCGACCGCGCGAATCGTCCTGCGCCATCTGCTGCCGAATTGCCTCCCGCCCTTGATCGTGCTGGTTACCATGCAGGTGGCTGCGGCAATCGCGCTCGAGGCAACACTGAGCTTTCTCGGCATCGGCCTTCCGCTGACGCAACCGTCGCTCGGACTCCTGATCTCCAATGGCTACGCCGATATGCTGTCCGGGCGCTACTGGCTCAGCTTCTACCCCGGCCTCGCTCTCCTGGTGACGATCCTTTCCATCAATCTCGTTGGCGACCGTCTGCGGGAAGTGTTCAATCCGCGGGGCGAAGGGCGATGACCAACCTGCTCGAAATCGAGGGCCTCGAAGTTACGTTCCATTCACGCGGATCGCCGCTGCGTGTGTTGCACGGGGTCGATCTGACACTAGCACCGGGAGAGGTCCTTGGCCTCGTCGGAGAAAGCGGATCCGGTAAATCGATTCTGGCCAAGGCAGTGATGGGGCTGCTGCCCGGTGGTGGCGGCATCACAAACGGCCGCGTTCTGTTCGAAGGCCGGGATATTACAAGACTGCCACCGGCCGACCTGCGCCATCTGCGCGGCAACCGCATCGCGATGATCTTCCAGGATCCGATGGCCACACTGAACCCCGTCTTGAGGATCGACAGGCAGATGCTCGAGGCGATCGCAGTTCATCGGCGTATGCCGGGTGCGGACGCCCGAGCCCGCTGCATAGACATCTTGCGCAAGGTCGGTATCCCGGCACCGGAGGACCGCTTCCTGTGCTATCCGCATGAGCTTTCAGGCGGCATGCGACAGCGAATCGCGATCGCCACCGCGCTGTTGAACGATCCGCAACTCATCCTGGCCGATGAAGCGACGACAGCGCTTGACGTGACCGTCCAATCGCAGATTCTGCACGAATTGCGTCAGATGTGCGAGGTTACCGCGACGGCACTGATCTGGGTGAGCCATGACCTCGCGGTCGTCTCCGGTATCGCCGATCGCATTGCGATCATGTACGCAGGCCGGATCGTGGAATGCGGCCCCGCCGCCGATGTCATATCTGCCCCGGCACATCCCTACACAGCCGGATTGATCGGATCCGTGCCCGAACCCGGTCAACCATTGAAGCAGATACCAGGCTTGATGCCGGCGCCACACGCCTTGCCGGCCGGTTGTGCCTTTCACCCGCGATGCGAACGCACCGGACCGCCTTGCGCGATCGATGCACCGAGTTGGCACGGTACGGGCAGTCACGGCGCCGCCTGCCATTTCGCCAAACTGCCGGAGATGGCCCAATGACCGACACGCCCATCCTGAGCGTTCGCGGCTTGTCGCGACGCTTTGTGCAACCGGTTGCTGCGGCAGATCAGCTTCGCTCACTGGCTACCCATGGACGGCTTGCGACTCCCAAGGCAGTCCGGGCTGTTCAGGATGTCTCGTTCGAAATCCGGGAAGCCGAAGCGCTGGGACTTGTTGGCGAATCGGGCTGCGGCAAGTCTACGGTCGCTCGACTCGTGAGCAGGCTTATTCCTGCTTCCGAGGGCGAGGTGTTGTGGCGCGGTGTGCCCTTGCACAAATGTCGACCGCGCGACCTGCTTGGCATCCAGATGGTGTTTCAGGATCCTCTCAGCTCACTCAATCCACGGATCAGGCTGGGCGATCAAATCGCCGAAGCCGTCCGTGTGCACGGACTCGCATCGCGTTCTGAACTCGGCGGCTATTTGCGCCGCATCTTCGAGGACTGTGGCATTGACCCGTTTCTCGCCGAGCGGTTCCCGCATCAGGTCTCCGGCGGACAGCGGCAACGTTTCGGGATTGCCCGTGCGTTGGCGATGAAGCCGGCGCTCATCCTCTGTGACGAGCCGGTGGCCGCGCTTGATGTCTCCATCCAGGCGCAGATTGTGAATCTGTTTGCACGGCTGCGACGCGAAAGACGGTTGGCCTATCTGTTTATCAGCCACGATTTGGGCGTTGTTCGTCACCTCTGCGACCGAGTCGCCGTGATGTACCTTGGCCGGATCGTCGAAGACGGGCCAAGTGAATCCGTAATGGGCTGTCCCCACCACCCCTATACCCACGATCTGCACGCCGCAGCCCCCAGATTGGCAACGGGGCGTGGAGCCTTTGCACCGGTCCGTGGGGAAATCCCGTCGCCGCTGTCGCCCCCCACCGGTTGTGCGTACCACACCAGATGCAGTCGTGCTGTCGACCAGTGTTCTGAAACGACGCCAACGCTGGAGACAGTCAACGGACGGCGATTTGCCTGCCTTAGGCCTCTGTCTGCAGACGACCGCCGCGACGAACGATTTCGGCAACCGCCGCATCCGGAAGACGAGGCTCTTCGCCACTATCCATGACATCGGCGTTTGTCGGCCATCGCGAATACGATACCGCGTCGATTGATGCGGAGATCAAAGGATAGGGTTAGTCAGTGGAACTCCAAAAAAAGTCACCGTTGCGGCTCACGCAACGGTGTAGACCGGGGGCATTGCTTCCTAAGTACATCCGGCAGTGTTCGACGTGCTCGGATGCAGTGGAATGGAGACGTTGTGAAGGCCATCTCTTCTTATTCTGATTCTGATAGCGCAGGATTGTACACGGCAGGTCAGCATATGTCATAGCGTGATTAATTCCACTTTGGAATGTGATTGGGGTGCATTGGAATGACGCAACCAGAGCGACCTTTCCATCTGAACGATCTGCACACCTTCATGGCTGGATTGAAACATCAGCCCAAAGGGAAGATCGAACCGGCGACGAATCCCTGTTCAGATTTCAAATGCCGCCGCAACCGGGTCTGAATTCTGCTTTACTTCCACCGCCCCGCTTGTTATCCGCGGACAGTGGCGAGATGCGGATGGGGCATGTCGCGGCTTTTGCAAATACTTGATTTCGGGGCGACGGCTGTGGCCGATACCGACTCGTTGTGGACGCGGGTTGCGTGCGTGACGGTGGGATCGGCGGATTGTTTCAGACGGTGCCGTGGCCGATATTTTTCTGCGAACCCGACCGCATGCGGGTCGACATTACGATAGACGGATCGACCGCCATTGCCTGGCGGAGCGCTTCCCCACAGACCGTTTCCAGTTCCTGAAGCCGCGCACCGGATTTGCGGCGCACCACCGCAGCCTTCCTACAGTCCAGCGCATCGATACCGGGCCGCGACAGCACGCGGTGCGGCACTGCGCAGCCATTCCTCAAAGCGCTTGATCACAAGGACCTTATATCATGGCCACCTTTACAGTGACGACCACAGAGGACCAACCCTATAACGGTGGCACCCTGGCGCAGGAAATCGCCGACGACGGCAGCTTGTCGCTGCGCGAGGCGCTCGCGCTCGCCAATGAAAATCCGGATATCGACGAGATCGTTTTTGCCTCGGGGACGGGTGATGCGTTCGAGTCCGGCGGCACGATAACGCTCATCCAGAGCGATGGTGGTGGCCTGGGCTCGGGCAACAGCCTCGACATCACCCAAAGTGTGCGGATCAACGGCGATATCGATGGCGACGGAACGCCCGATGTCATTCTCGATGCGGACACCGTTACCGGAAACCGGCAGCGCATCTTTACGATCAACTCGGACGGGCCGGACCCGATCACGGCCGAGCTCGAGGGCTTGATGCTGACCGGCGGGCTGGTCGATGGTGGCAACAACGCCGCGCGACGCGGCGGCGCGATCTTCGTCAATACCGGCGACGACCTTGTGCTGGTCAATTCCACCCTGACCGACAACACCGCGCAGAACAATGGCGGTGGGATCTTTGCGCAAGGCGGCAGCACGATCACGATCAAAGGCTCGTCGATCACGCAGAACACAAGTGGGGTCAATGGCGGCGCGATCCAGGCCGGTTCGTCGGAGCTTATCGTCGAGGACTCGGAGATCTCCGGCAACATGGCGACGGGGGGACAGGGTGGTGCGATCCGGCTGGGCGGCACGAGTTCGGGCACGATTTCGGGCAGCACCATCTCCGGGAACAGTTCGGACGGCGATGGCGGCGGAATCTGGAGCTCGTCCAACACGAGCCTCAGCATCCGCGACACCCGGATCGACGGGAACACAAGCGACTCCAACGGTGGCGGCATCCAGTTTTTTGGCGAAAGCAAGATCCTGGCGATCGTCAACTCGCAAATCACCAACAACAGCGCGGCCACCGTACTCAATGCCCCGACATCCTATGGCGGCGGGGTGAATGTGGCCGGCGCGGGCGATGTCTACATCATCAATTCGCTGTTCCAGGGGAACTACGCCAGCGCGAAGGGCGGCGGGCTCAATCTGACGAGGTCGGACTCGACCGGGACGATCCTCAATTCGACCTTTACGCAGAACCAAGCCGGCAGGGAGGGCGCGGTGAGTTCGAATGGTGGCGCAATTGCCGCCGAAGGCGCGCTTGGCCTCTTCAACACAACGGTGACTGGGAACATCGCCTACGCCGGGGTCAGCGGTGGCGTTCTTGGGCGTGGCACAACAGTTATCGCGAACACGATCATCGCAGGCAATTCGGCACCGGTCATCCCGATCAGCCCCAATCCGCCGACCCCGCCGGCAGGCGACGATGTCTTTATCGGTACCGGGTTCCTCCCCGGTCCCGATATCACGCTTGCGGGGTCCGTGATCTTCGGCACCGGGCCGATCCTTAACGGACCGGTCACCTTCGCTCCCGGTTTTTATGGGGGCGTCCTTCCGGGGACAGGCGCGGCCGATCTCGAATTGATTTTCGCCAATGCCGTGGAGATCGACCCGAGCCCCGCCAACGATACTTTCAATTTCTTCGGCGGTGGGCTCGTTGGCGAGGCCGTGCCGCTCAACACCGGGACGCCGAACCCCGCGATCGACACCGGCACGAACGACGTTCCGCTGGTTATCGTCGAAGCGAATGTCGGCTTCGATCTCAACGGAGACGGCGACACCGACGACACGACGGCAACCCTCGCCGATGTCGCGTTCGACCAGATCGGTCTTCCCCGCGGTGTCGCACCCGATGCCGGTGCGGTTCAAGCCGCTGCGGTGCTCGTTGTCGACACGAATGTCGATGAGTTCGACGGCGACTTCAGCCGCGGTGATCTCAGCCTCCGCGAGGCCATCGCGCTCGCCAACATCGATCCCGGGACCGCCGACATCATCCGCTTCGACGCAACCGTTTTCACCGGCGGTCCGGCGAGCGTCATTCGTCTCGATGCGGGCCTTGGCACGCTTGAGATCACCGGCGACGTGACAATCGACGGTTCGACCGCCACGGACGTCCTCATCACCGGCGACACCGCGGGCAACGATCTCGATGCCGATGGTGGCCTTGCGGCCAACACCACCGGCATTACCAACGTCGTGCTGACCCAGGGCGCGTCGGCGTTCGGCGACAATATACGGATCTTCGAGATCTCCGGCACGACACCGCCCGAAGTCATGATAAGCGGCCTTGTGCTGACAGGTGGTGCGGCGACGGGTTCAGTGAATGGCGGCGCGATCCGCGCCGCCGATGGAAGCGTCCTCACGATCACCGACAGCTCGGTCGTTGGCAACTATGCCCAGCTATTCGGCGGAGGTGGCGGCATCGCGACTGGTGAGGGTTCGGAACTGACTGTCGTGGACAGCATCCTCTTCGGCAACATCGCTGGTTGGGGCGGCGCGATCTTCGTCGATGACGACAGCATACTGCAGGTCGAGCGTTCGGTACTCACCGAAAACCGTGCTCAAAGGAGCGATGGCGGTGCCATGTATGTCGACAACAACGGCACTCTCCTGGTGACCGATTCGTCGATCGTGGGCAACCATGCGCAAAGCGAAGGTGGCGGTATCAATACGGACAATGGATCCACGACGGTGCTGATCCGTACCGATCTCTCCGGCAATGAGGCCGGCGGCGACGGCGGTGGGATCGAAGTGGAGGATGGTACCTCGCTCTTCCTCGTCGATTCACGGGTCGATGGGAATCGTGGGGGAGATGGCGGCGGCATTCATCATGACGGGCGCTCATTCGATCTCGGCGGAGAGATCGTGCTCATCAATTCGGCAATCACGAACAACGTGTCCTCCGGAGAGGGCGGCGGTTTTTTTCACGATGACACCGTCGCTGTCACGATCGTCAACTCGACCGTTGCCGGGAATGCGTCCGATACTTTCGGCGGAGGGATCTTTCAGTCGCAGGGCTCCACCCAGGCCGGCGAGGCCGAGACGGTGATCGTCAACTCGACGATCACCGGGAACCATGCGCAGCTCGGCGGTGGAGGGATCTTCGTCGAGTCGTCATCCACGCTCACGCCGACAACGACGCTTGCCAACACGATCGTTGCCGGCAATGCCGCCCCGCTCGGGCCGGACATCGCAGTCGGGAACGATCAGCAAGACGCCGGCACGTTCGCCGAGCAGGGCGACATCATCTTCTCCGGCGCCAATCTCATCGGCACCGGCATCGTCGGCATTGGCCGGGATCCGGCCGATCCCCTCACCCTGGTCCCAAGCGTCGATGTGTTTGTGACGAATGGCGCGCCGTCGGTGGTCCTTGCAGATGTTGTCGAGGACGAGTCGGATGTGTTCGCCGAGACGCTGGATTTCGTCGATCTCGACGGCGACGGAAATCAGGATCCGGGCGAGCCCTCGCTGGCGCCGGCGCTTGGCGGTGTTGCTGCCAACAACGGCGGACAGCAAGCGGGCGCACCGGGCATGACGCAAATCATCCCAACGGTCGCGCTGCAGTCGGATCAGGACAATCCGGCACTGGATATGGCTGAGACGGCGTTCGGTGCCAACAACGTGGCGTTGCCATTCGCGCTCGACGAGGCAGCGCTCGGAGTGGACCTTAATGGTGATGGGGACACCGACGACGTCGCGACCACCCTCGGCGACATCTATGATAGTGCGGCCTTTGGTCTGCCCTTCGACCAGCGCGGTCCGGAATTTCTTCGTGATGTGGACCTGCCCGCCACGGACGGCCTCATCGATCTGGGCGCCTTTGAACTCGCGAGACTGGCGGTTGACGATACCTTCATCACCAACGAAGACACACCGATACAGGGCAATGTGCTGGCAAATGACATCAGCAAGTATGGCGACAGCCTGACGGCAAGCCTTGACCAGAACGTCTCGAACGGAACGCTGGCATTCAACGGCGACGGTACTTTCACCTACGCACCGGAACAGGATTTCAACGGCACCGACATTTTTTCCTACACCGTCTTCTACGGCAACGGCGATACCAGCGCCGCGACCGTGACGATCGACGTCAATCCGGTCAACGACCCGCCGGTGGCGCAAGACGATGCGCTCGCCACCGACGAGGACACGGCGATCAGTGGCGACCTGACGGCCGATAACGGCAACGGACCCGATAGCGACGTGGACGGCGATACGCCGTTGGTCTATCTGGTCAACGGCCAGCTCGGTGCCGTCGACGGCACGACCACCCTGCCCTCCGGGGCCCTGCTGACGGTGTTCGCCGATGGCCGCTACATCTACCATCCGAACGGCAGCTTCGATCATCTGGCGCTGGGCGAGACCGCCATCGACAGCTTCACCTATGCGATCTTCGACGGCAATGGCGGCGTCGACAGCGCGACGGCGACGGTGACCATCGACGGGGTCAACGACGCACCCGATGCGGTCGACGATGACTTTTCCACCGACAAGGACAGTGGAGTGTTCGGCAATGTGCTGGCCGACAACGGCAACGGCGCCGACAGCGATCCGGACGGCGGCACCAGCCTGATCGTCACCCATGTCAACGGATCGGCCGCCGCCGTCGGCAGCCAGATCCTGCTGCCTTCCGGTGCCCTGCTGATGCTCAATGCCGACGGCAGCTTCCTCTACGGCACCAACGGCGCCTTCGAGGCGCTGGGCGACGACGAGAGCTTCGCCGACAGCTTCACCTACACCATCGGTGACGGCGACGGCGGCAGCGACGGCGCCACCGCGACGGTCACCATCGATGGCGGCAACGAGGCGCCGGTGGCGGCCGATGACGCGCTTGCCACCGACGAGGACACCGCCATCACCGGCAATGTGTTTTCCGACAACGGCAACGGACCCGACAGCGACGCCAATGGCGACACCCTGACGGTGAGTGCCGTCAACGGTGCCGCCGCGGCGGTCGGCAACGAGATCATGCTTCCCTCCGGGGCGCGGCTGACGCTCAACAGCAACGGCAGCTTCGTCTACGACCCGATGGGCGCCTTCGACGACCTGAGCCCCGGCGAGGCCGATACAGACGGCTTCGCCTATACGGTGACCGACGGCAAGGGCGGCAGCGCCACGGCGACGGTCAGCATCGGCATTGACGGACTTTTGGACGTCATCCGGGGCACGCCACAGGAGGACGACCTGACCGGCACCGACGGTGACGACCTGATCTATGCGCTGGCGAGCGACGACATCATCGACCCGCGCAGCGGTTCGCACACGATCGACGGCGGCAGCGGCGCCGACACGGTGGTCTATGCCACGACGCGGTCCGTTTTCGACGTCGACCTGATGCAGGCCAGCGGCTTCACGGTGGCCGGCGAGAGCGCCGCGCTGGTCGGTGGCAACATCGTGGTGGAGCGACCCGACGGCGAGACCGACACGCTGATCGACGTCGAGCGCATCGACTTCACCGACGGCGACCTGATCTACGACATCGACAGTCCCAATGTGGAGGTGGTGTACCGGATGTATGCGGCGGCGCTGGGCCGCACGCCGGACGAGACGGGCCTGCGCTACTGGGTCGACCGTCTCGACTTCCTCGACGATCTGCCCGGTTCGACGGCCGACAGCCTGTTGCAGGTGCTGGCCGATGTGTTCATCGAGGCCGACGAGTTCGAGATGCTGTACGGGTCCGATCCGAGCAATGCGGACTATATCGACGCGATGTATCAGAACGTGCTCGGGCGTCTGCCCGACGACGAGGGCCGGGCCTTCTGGATCGACGCCATGGAACGCGGCCTGGAGCGCGACGACATCCTCATCGCCTTCTCCGAGAGCGCCGAGAACCGCGACCAGACCGCACCCGACCTCGATGACGGCATCTGGGTGCTATAGGGATGGTTAGATCGAAGCTATCGAAAACGATGCTCAGACACAGTCAAGCGACTGGACCATCCTTGTCAGGTGCGCGTGCCCGACGACATTCTCCCGCCTTGCCGAAATCGGCGAAAACCGCGGCCAGGACACCACCAAATCGATGATGAAGACTTGGCGGTTTTGAGGCCGACATATGTCCCATTAGCGCCGAACGGAATGCCGTCTTGAATACTGTTTACTTCCGCCGAGTCGCTTGTTATGCAACCGTTATTGGGGATGTTGTCGATGGGGCACATCACCACATGTTTCATTGATTTCGGGGCGACGGCTTTGGCCGATACCTGCACGTCACGGGCGCGGAGCGCTTGTGGTGTTTGGTTCGGTGGATATTTCAGGCGCTGCCGTGGCCGATCTTTTTCAACCGACCCAGCCGCTGGGGGTCGTTCTGCCGACTGACGGACCGACGCTAAGTCGAGTCCACCGTATCGCAATTTCAGATTTTTCACACGTACCGATGACGGGCCGCAACATGGACCGCCACCGGCATTCATCAAGCGATTGACCACAAGGACTTTTCCATGCTCGAGTTAGTTAATGACGATTTCTCCATCGCCGAAGATACGACGATCGTTGATGGCGACGTGCTGGCCAACGACACCGTCGAAGACAGCGCGACGGTGAGCCTCGAAAGTGGCGTGTCGAACGGATCATTGACCCTGAACGACGACGGCACGTTCACGTACACGCCGGACCTAGACTTCAACGGAACCGACACATTCATCTACAAGGTGACCGATGTCGAGGAATCCGCTACGGCGACGGCGACCATCTCCGTGGCTGCCGTAAACGATGCGCCGAGTTTCACCGCGGGGCCGGATCAATCGGTCTTGGAGGATGCCGGCGCGCAAACGATCAATCCATGGGCAACCGATCTCAGCCCCGGTCCGACAAATGAGTCGGGGCAGAGTCTTTCGTTCAACGTCACCAACACCAACAACGCTCTCTTCGCCGCGCAGCCGACGGTACTGCCGGACGGAACGCTGTCATTCACGCCTGCCGCGAATGCCTTCGGGACCGCCACCGTCACTGTCGAGGCTATGGACAATGGCGGCACGGCGAATAACGGTGTCGACACGACCGTCCCGCAAACCTTCACCATCGAGATTGTGGGCGAAAACGACGCACCCATCGCTGCTGACGACACCGGGCGTACACACGAGGACACGGTGTTCAACGGCAACGTGCTCGACAATGACAGCGATGTCGATGGCGACAACCTCACTATCGTCTCCGTCAACCAAGACACCGATGTCGTCGGTAGTCAAATCACCCTGCCCTCCGGCGCGTTGCTGACGCTCAACCCGGACGGCTCTTTCAACTACGACCCAAACAACGCTTTCGAGTACCTGCAGCAGGTCGAAACCGAAACAGACAGCTTTACCTACACCGTTTCAGACGGCAATGGCGGTGGCCAAAGCGCAACGGTGACGATGACCATCGATGGCGTCAACGACGCGCCGGATGCACGTGACGACGCGCTGACCATCGAAGAGGATACGCCGGCCAGCGGCAATGTGCTGGTCGACAACGGGAGCGGACCCGACAGCGATCCGGAGGACGATACTCTCGTGATCGCCGCGGTCAACGGGGAAGCCGATGATGTGGACAACGAAATCACCCTACCCTCGGGCGCGCTGCTGAAGCTCAACGCGGATGGCTCCTTCGTCTACACGCCAGTGGCCGGATTCACCGGCACCGATACATTCGACTACACTATTTCCGATGCCGGCGATTCGGTCGATGATGCAACCGGGCTGACCGATACTGCCACGGTGACCATTACCGTTATGGCCGATGCGGTCAACGAACCTCCGGTGGCCGCCGACGATGCCTTCGGCACCGACGAGGACACGCTGCTCAGCGGCAATGTCCTGAGCGACAACAGCAACGGTCCCGACAGCGATCCCGACGGCGACAGCCTGACCGTGACCCTGGGCCAGGACGTCACCAATGGCACACTGACCCTCGACCCCGACGGCACCTTTACCTACACGCCGAAAGATGACTACAACGGCACCGACAGCTTCACCTACACCCTTTCCGACGGCGAGGGCGGCAGCGACACCGCGACCGTGACGATCACCGTCGATCCGGTCAACGACCCGCCGGTGGCACAAGACGATGCGCTCGCCACCGACGAGGACACGCCGGTCAGCGGCAACGTCCTGAGCGACAATGGCAGCGGTCCCGACAGCGACATCGACGGCGACGTTTTGACCGTGAGCCTGCTCCAGGACGTGTCGGACGGCACCCTCACCCTCGGCACCGACGGCGCCTTCACCTACATCCCGGGTGTCGACGTCAACGGCGTCGACATGTTCGCCTACCAGGTGAGCGACGGCGACATGACCGACACCGCGACGGTGACGATCGCCGTCGATCCGGTCAACGACGCTCCCGTGGCCGCCGACGATGCGTTCAGCACCGACGAGGACACGCCGGTCAGCGGCAACGTCCTGAGCGACAACGGCAACGGCGCCGACAGCGACATCGACGGCGACGCTCTGACCGTGAGCCTGCTCCAGGACGTGTCGGACGGTACGGTGATCCTCAATGCCGACGGCACCTTCACCTACACCCCGGAAATCGACTTCTTTGGAACCGACACTTTCACCTATCGGGTCAGTGACGGGAATCTGGCCGACACGGCGACGGTGACGATCGTCGTCGACCCGGTCAACGACCCGCCAGTGGCGCAAGACGATGCGCTTGCTACCAACGAGGATACGGTAATCAGCGGCAACCTGACGGCCGACAACGGCAGCGGTCCCGACAGCGATCCGGACGGCGACATGCTTTTCTTCTATCTGATCAACAGGCGGCTCGGTGACGTCGACAACCCGACCATCCTGCCCTCCGGAGCGCTGCTGGGTTTGAACGCCGATGGCCGCTACTTCTATGACCCCAACGGCGCCTTCGACCATCTGGCGCTGGGCGAGACCGCCATTGACAGCTTCAACTACAGGCTCAGCGACGGCCAAGGTGGCATAGACACCGCCACCGTCACGGTAACCATCGACGGTGTCAATGACGCACCCGATGCGGTCGATGATGACTTCGCCACCGGCAAGGCCAGCGGGGTGTTCGGCAATGTGCTGGCCGACAACGGCAACGGCGCCGACAGCGATCCGGACGGCGGCACCAGCCTGATCGTCACCCATGTCAACGGATCGGCCGCCGCCGTCGGCAGCCAGATCCTGCTGCCTTCCGGTGCTCTGCTGATGCTCAATGCCGACGGCAGCTTCCTCTACGGCACCAACGGCGCCTTCGAGGCGCTGGGCGACGACGAGAGCTTCGCCGACAGCTTCACCTACACCATCGGCGACGGCGACGGCGGCAGCGACGGCGCCACCGCGACGGTCACCATCGATGGCGGCAACGAGGCGCCGGTGGCGGCCGATGACGCGCTTGCCACCGACGAGGACACCGCCATCACCGGCAATGTGTTTTCCGACAACGGCAACGGACCCGACAGCGACGCCAATGGCGACACCCTGACGGTGAGTGCCGTCAACGGTGCCGCCGCGGCGGTCGGCAACGAGATCATGCTTCCCTCCGGGGCGCGGCTGACGCTCAACAGCAACGGCAGCTTCGTCTACGACCCGATGGGCGCCTTCGACGACCTGAGCCCCGGCGAGGCCGATACAGACGGCTTCGCCTACACGGTGAGCGACGGCAAGGGCGGCAGCGCCACGGCGACGGTCAGCATCGGCATTGACGGACTTGTCGACGTCATCCGGGGCACGCCACAGGAGGACGACCTGAGCGGCACCGACGGTGACGACCTGATCTATGCGCTGGCGAGCGACGACATCATCGACCCGCGCGGCGGTTCGCACATGATCGACGGCGGCAGCGGCACCGACACGGTGGTCTATGCCACGACGCGGTCCGTTTTCGACGTCGACCTGATGCAAGCCAGCGGCTTCACGGTGGGCGGTGAGAGCGCCGCGCTGGTCGGTGGCCATATCGTGGTGGAGCGACCCGACGGCGAGACCGACACGCTGATCGACGTCGAGCGCATCGACTTCACCGACGGCGACCTGATCTACGACATCGACAGTCCCAATGTGGAGGTGGTGTACCGGATGTATGCGGCGGCGCTGGGCCGCACGCCGGACGAGACGGGCCTGCGCTACTGGGTCGACCGTCTCGACTTCCTCGACGATCTGCCCGGTTCGACGGCCGACAGCCTGTTGCAGGTGCTGGCCGATGTGTTCATCGAGGCCGACGAGTTCGAGATGCTGTACGGGTCCGATCCGAGCAATGCGGACTATATCGACGCGATGTATCAGAACGTGCTCGGGCGTCTGCCCGACGACGAGGGCCGGGCCTTCTGGATCGACGCCATGGAACGCGGCCTGGAGCGCGACGACATCCTCATCGCCTTCTCCGAGAGCGCCGAGAACCGCGACCAGACCGGGCCCGACCTCGATGACGGTATCTGGGTTGTGTGACATCGGCGTCGGTTCACCCAACGGGTAGGCTGGGCCATTGTTCACAATTTTTGTCTGCCGCCGTAAGGGGTATGGATTTCACTTTACTTCCGCCTGCCTGCTTGGTATTCGCGAGCAGGCGGCGAGATGCGGATGGGGCATGTCGCCGGGCATATTTTGAGTGATTTCAGGGCGACGGCTTTGGCCGATATCGACCCATTGCGGGCGTGCGTGGCGTTCGTAGCGGTTGCGTCGGCGGATTTTTTCGGACGGTGCCGTGGCATTTTTTCTGCCGACCCGGCCGCATGCGGGTCGCCATTGCCGTAGACAGATCGCCCTCCATGTTGACTGCGAGGTGATCAATAGGGCTAGCGCCGATCCCGCGGCCGACACCATCGAATGCGATCTGACGGCCTTCATCGGCGGCTCCTCCACTTGGCACCACTGGCCTGGGGCGCGGAACTCCCGATCACCGACGGGCCAGCGGGTCGCAGACAATCTCAACGTTGACAGACCGCCGACATCGTCATCACCGTCGATGCAGTTGGGAACGACGTTTTTCAGTCGGACGATCCGACGACTGCCTTCGACGAAAGCATACGCACCGATGTCGCCGCGACCGTCGCGGACAACCTCCCATGTCTCAACAATGGCGAACGGCTGGACTTATTCGGCTTTCCGATCCTTCACAGGACAAGGTTCCGTTCGTGAGCGGCGAGTTATTGCAATGAGAAATACATTGGCTTGATGTATCCGAACGCGCTTTGACAGTATTAAAAAGGTATTACTAAAAATGCCGTTTCGAACAATCGACCTTGGAGAGCCAATAACAGGCGGTTCCTTCTCGTCTGGGCAATTCCTTTTTGGCAGTATCATATTTAATATTGAAAGTGACGCAGATTTTTATGTAACACAAACTAATGGCCGACTTCGAATATATGAAAATATAGGATCAAATGGTAAAGTAAAAATATCAATAACTTCATTCGATGCTTTCCCTCCAAATATAGCTGTCGATAGCTTCTATGTTGAGAATGCCACAACTATAGGCCTTAGCGCAGGTGGATCCCCAATACAAATACAAGGACCCGGCCTGAACAACCACTTAGCGCTGTTCGGTGACCGTAGTCCGGTCATCGACTTCGATAAAGGGCAAGTCGGAGCATCCATAACTCTGACGGAGATGTCTGACTCCATTCTCGATTTGTACCTCGACGATTTGGTCATAAACAGTAATCCGGGAATCATCGCTCTTGATGACTCGTTTAGTGGAAACGAGAATACGAGCATAGCTGGCGATGTCGGTGAGAACGACATAAAGATCGCCGACACCTTTTCTCCCATTTACGCGAAACTGTCTGACCCGGCAAATGGCCAAGTGGCATTTAACTCGGACGGGACGTTTACCTACACGCCGAACAACAATTACACCGGTACGGACACGTTCAGCTACGCGGTCAGGTCGTTTGACGGCGACACTGGCACGGCGACCGTAACCCTCACCGTCAATGCCGTCAGCAATGCGCCGGATGCGGTCGACGATGCCTTCACCACCAACGAGGATACGGCGCTCACCGGCATAAGTGTGCTCGCCAATGACAGCGACCCGGACACCGGCGACACGCTCACGGTCAGTGCCGTCAATGGAGCGGCGAGTAATGTCGGCAGCGAGATCATCCTGACATCGGGCACGCGGCTGACGCTTAATGCCGACGGCACGGTCGACTACGATCCGAACGACGCCTTCGAGACCCTGGCCGTCAACGAGACCGATACCGACAGCTTCACCTACACCGTTTCGGACGGCAATGGCGGCAGCGATACCGCAACCGTGACCGTGACCATCAACGGCGTCAACGACGGCCCGGTGGCCGTCGACGACACAGGCACCACCAACGAGGATACCCCTGTCTCCATCGACGTGCTCGGCAATGACAGTGACGTCGATGAAAGCGACACCCTTGACGTCACCCGGCTCAACGACACCGCCGTCACCGTCGGCAGCGAGATCATCCTGACATCGGGCGCGCGGCTGACGCTCAAGGCCGACGGCACGGTCGACTACGATCCGAACAGCGCCTTCGAGGCCCTGGCCGTCAACGAGACCGATACCGACAGCTTCACCTACACCGTTTCGGACGGCAATGGCGGCAGCGATACCGCAACCGTGACCGTGACCATCAACGGCGTCAACGACGGCCCGGTGGCCGTCGACGACACAGGCACCACCAACGAGGACACCACCGTCTCCATCGATGTGCTCGGCAATGACAGCGACGTCGATGAAAGCGACACCCTGGCCGTTACACGGCTCAACGACACCACTGTCACCGCCGGCAGCGAGATCATCCTGACATCGGGCGCGCGGCTGACACTCAAGGCCAACGGCACGGTCGACTACGATCCGAACGACGCCTTCGAGGCCCTGGCCGTCAACGAGACCGGTACCGACAGCTTCACCTACACCGTCTCGGACGGCAAGGGCGGCAGCGACACCGCAACCGTGACCGTAACCATCAACGGCGTCAACGACGGCCCGGTGGCCGCCGACGACACAGGCACCACCAACGAGGACGCCCCCGTCTCTATCGATGTGCTTGATAATGACAGCGACGTCGATGACAGCGACACCCTGTCCGTTGCCCGGCTCAACGGCACCACCGTCACCGTCGGCAGCGAGATCATCCTGACATCGGGCGCGCGGCTGACCCTCAAGGCCGACGGCACGGTCGGCAGCGAGATTGTCCTGACATCGGGCGCGCGGCTGACGCTCAAGGCCGACGGCACGGTCGACTACGATCCGAACGACGCTTTCGAGACCCTGGCCGTCAACGAGACCGATACCGACAGCTTCACCTACACCGTCTCGGACGGCAATGGCGGCAGCGATACCGCAACCGTGACGGTGACCATCAACGGCGTCAACGACGGCCCGGTGGCCGTCACCGATACAGGCACCACCAACGAGGACACCACCGTCTCCATCGATGTGCTTGATAATGACAGCGACGTCGAGGATGACGACCTCTCCGTTATCCAGGCCAGCGCTGACAGCGCTACGGTAAGCATCGGGACGGATGGGACACTGATCTATACTCCCCCTCCCGATTTCAACGGCACCGATACGATCACCTATACCGTCTCCGACGGCGCTTTGACCGACACCGCGACGGTGACCGTCACCGTCACCCCGGTCAACGATGCCCCAGTGGCCGCCGACGATGCGTTCAGCACCGACGAGGACACGCCGGTCAGCGGCAACGTCCTGAGCGACAACGGCAGCGGCGCCGATAGCGACATCGACGTCGACGCTCTGACCGTGAGCCTGCTTCAGGACGTGTCGGGCGGCACCCTGACCCTCGGCACCGACGGCGCCTTCACCTACATCCCGGGTGTCAACGTCAGCGGCGTCGACATGTTCGCCTACCAGGTGAGCGACGGCGACCTGATCGACACCGCGACGGTGACGATCGCCGTCGATCCGGTCAACGACCCGCCGGTGGCGCAAGACGATGCGCTCGCCACCGACGAGGACACGGCAATCAGTGGCGACCTGACGGCCGATAACGGCAACGGACCCGATAGCGACGTGGATGGCGATACGCCGTTGGTCTATCTGGTCAACGGTCAGCTCGGTGGGGTCGACGGCACGACCAGCCTGCCCTCCGGGGCCCTGCTGACGGTGTTCGCCGATGGCCGCTACTTCTATGACCCCAACGGCGCCTTCGACCATCTGGCGCTGGGCGAGACTGCCATCGACAGCTTCACCTATGCGATCTTCGACGGCAATGGCGGCGTCGACAGCGCGACGGCGACGGTGACCATCGACGGTGTCAACGACGCACCCGATGCGGTCGACGACGTCTTTTCCACCGACAAGGACAGTGGGGTGTTCGGCAATGTGCTGGCCGACAACGGCAACGGCGCCGACAGCGATCCGGACGGCGGCACCAGCCTGATCGTCACCCATGTCAACGGATCGGCCGCCGCCGTCGGCAGCCAGATCCTGCTGCCTTCCGGTGCTCTGCTGATGCTCAATGCCGACGGCAGCTTCCTCTACGGCACCAACGGCGCCTTCGAGGCGCTGGGCGACGACGAGAGCTTCGCCGACAGCTTCACCTACACCATCGGTGACGGCGATGGCGGCAGCGACGGCGCCACCGCGACGGTCACCATCGATGGCGGCAACGAGGCGCCGGTGGCGGCCGATGACGCGCTTGCCACCGACGAGGACACCGCCATCACCGGCAATGTGTTTTCCGACAACGGCAACGGACCCGACAGCGACGCCAATGGCGACACCCTGACGGTGAGTGCCGTCAACGGTGCCGCCGCGGCGGTCGGCAACGAGATCATGCTTCCCTCCGGGGCGCGGCTGACGCTCAACAGCAACGGCAGCTTCGTCTACGACCCGATGGGCGCCTTCGACGACCTGAGCCCCGGCGAGGCCGATACCGACGGCTTCACCTACACGGTGACCGACGGCAAGGGCGGCAGCGCCACGGCGACGGTCAGCATCGGCATTGACGGACTTTTGGACGTCATCCGGGGCACGCCACAGGAGGACGACCTGACCGGCACCGACGGTGACGATCTGATCTATGCGCTGGCGAGCGACGACATCATCGACCCGCGCGGCGGTTCGCACATGATCGACGGCGGCAGCGGCACCGACACGGTGGTCTATGCCACGACGCGGTCCGTTTTCGACGTCGACCTTATGCAGGCCAGCGGCTTCACGGTGGCCGGCGAGAGCGCGGCGCTGGTCGGTGGCAACATCGTGGTGGAGCGACCCGACGGCGAGACCGACACGCTGATCGACGTCGAGCGCATCGACTTCACCGACGGCGACCTGATCTACGACATCGACAGTCCCAATGTGGAGGTGGTGTACCGGATGTATGCGGCGGCGCTGGGCCGCACGCCGGACGAGACGGGCCTGCGCTACTGGGTCGACCGTCTGGACTTCCTCGACGATCTGCCCGGTTCGACGGCGGATGGCCTGTTGCAGGTGCTGGCCGATGTGTTCATCGAGGCCGACGAGTTCGAGATGCTATACGGGTCCGATCCGAGCAATGCGGACTACATCGACGCGATGTATCAGAACGTGCTCGGGCGTCTGCCGGACGAGGAGGGCCGGGCCTTCTGGATCGACGCCATGGAACGTGGCCTGGAGCGCGACGACATTCTCATCGCCTTCTCCGAGAGCGCCGAGAACCGAGACCAGACCGCACCCGACCTCGATGACGGCATCTGGGTGCTATAGGGTCTGTTGACTATCAGTCTTATGGCGTCGGCTCACTCGGCGAGGCGCATCGCGAAGTGCGATGCGGTGCAGCGGGCATGCGGTGCCCGTTAGCGCCGGAACGGAGAACGCGCGGCGTCGGCAAAAAGCAGAAGCACAAACCGCGGCGCAGTTCCGAGATAACGCCGGTAAAGTCGGCGCGGCTCGCGTATCAGCCTGAACAACCATTCAAGGCCGATGCGGTGAACCAGGGACGGCGAAGCCTTGACGACCCCGCCAACGGTGTCGAACGCTGCGCCAACTCCGATCATTGCAGCATGAACGCGGCCCTTGTAGCGCGCCATCCATTGCTCCTGTTTCGGGCAGCCGATACCGACGAACACCAGCCTGGCGCCGGATGATTCCAGTCCGCGCAGCATCGCCTGCTCCTCGTTCGACGTCAGCGGACGAAACGGGGGCGCGAATCCAAAAGCAATCCTGAGAGCCGGATACTGCTCCACCAGTGCGGATTTGAGGCGGTCGAGCGCAACCTCATCCCTTCCGCCGATCAGGGCAATCGGGATTTGACGGCGTTCAGCCTCGCCGCACAGGGCGCGCATCAACTCGGCGCCGATGATCGTTCGGACCGGCCTTACCCGATAACGCAGCGCCCTGGCGGTCTGCAGCACTGTGCTGTCGGAAACCACGTAATCGGCTGCGTTGACGATATCACGATGGTTTTCCCGATCATGACAGATCATGCACTGATGAACATCCGGAACGCAGCAATAGGATGAGATGCCGCGCTGGGCCGATGTGGTGAATTCGTTGACGAACCGTTCAACGGACATGTAGTCCAGCCGCATGCCGAGCATGTAATGATGATCGAACCGCGGCTGGTTTGCGGCCTTATGCTCTGCGCTCATCGCGTCAGGCAGCCATGTTCCGGTGGCGGCTGTTCTGCCTGTCAATCCAGGCATAGGTCGGGCGCAGGCCATCCCGCAGCCCGGTCATCGGCTTCCAGGACAGCATTTTCTCGATCAACCGGTTGTCGCTGTTGCGACCGCGTACCCCCGTCGGGCCGATGACATGTCGCTTGCGGACACGTTTGCCGGCAATCTCGGCGACCATATCGACAAGCTGGTTTATGGAAACCATTTCGTCCGAACCGATGTTGACGGGACCGGACCAATCCGAGCGCATGAGCCGCACGGTGCCCTCGATGCATTCATCGATATACAGAAACGACCGGGTCTGTTCGCCATCGCCCCAGATTTCCACCTCGCCGCCGTCTTCAACCTGTGACACTTTGCGGCAGATCGCAGCAGGGGCTTTTTCCTTACCGTCGTTCCAACTGCCTTCCGGACCGAAAATATTGTGGTAGCGAGCGATCCGCGCTTCGATACCGTGGTTGCGGCCATAGGCCAGGTACAGCCGCTCGGAAAACAGTTTCTCCCAGCCGTATTCGCTGTCAGGTTGCGCCGGATAGGCCGATTCCTCAGCGCAATTGGGATTGCCCGGATCAAGCTGGTTATACTCGGGATACATGCAGGCTGACGATGAATAGAAGATGCGCCGTACATTTCGTCGATGGCAGGCGTCCAGGACGTTGAGGTTGATCGTGGCGGAGTTGTGCATCACGTCGGCGTCGTTCTCGCCCGTGAAGATGTACCCGGCACCCCCCATATCCGCAGCCAGCTGATAAACTTCGTCAAATCGACGATCGATCATCTGGCGCACAAATGCCTGATCGCGTAAGTCACCGACGGCGAAATCGTCCGCATCGGTTTCCGAAAACCGCGGAAACTTCTGATCCGCTGCGCGTACCCAATGGCCCTCGGCCTTGAGATGTCGCACCAGATGATGGCCGATAAAACCACCCGCGCCGCAAACAAGCACCGTTTTCTTGTGTGGCATAAAGGACGACCCCTTCGCATCTGGCAGCTCGTCACGGTCTAATCTAAATCTTCGAGCTTTCGCAATTTATATACTTCGTTAATATTAACACTTAAAATTTTAATTAAATCCAAAATAAATAAATTTACCACTTATATTAACAATAAGAATTAACAATAAAATTTCAACGCTTTTGACATCTCCCTTTCATGAATTATTAACCCTCCTATACTTCGTTTTTCGGTTTGGAGCGGAAATTTTTGGAGCAGCAACCGACAGGTGATTTCCGGCGAAGCGGCCCGCCACAGAGCGAGGAAACGCTCACCTCCACCAACGGGGTTTCCCGCTATGCCAGCCGTCGTATGTTGCTCGATCTCTATTGCGTCGCGGAGATCGCGGCGGTGTTTTTGGTCGGTCTGGCGATTGCTCGTCTATATGTCGGTGGTTTGCTCGGCGTGCACGCCTACCTGGACCGCTATATCTGGCCGCTGATCGCGTTGCCGTTGGTCATGGCGCTCGTGCAGCAGCGTTCCGGCCTTTATGAAGTATCGACCATCACCGAATTCGCAGACAATCTGGGCAAGGTTGCAAGCGGTGTCCTCGGCGCATTCATCACGTTCGCTCTGCTGGGCATCGTGCTCGGCATCAGCAATGATTTCTCTCGCGTATGGTTTGGCGGCTGGCTGTTGTCATCGCTGATCGTCATCTGGTTCATACGCGCCATCGCCGCCAATCTGTTCCTGCGCTGGCTTAAACGGGGTGCTTTGCGACGGCGCGCCGTGATTGTCGGCAACGCGCCGGAAGTCCACACGTTTCTTGGCGGCATTGACCCCGACGATAACCATCTCGAAATCATCGGCGCGCTCGGCCTGCAAGGCAGTAATCGGATCGGATCGTTGAGCGACCTGATCCGTCTCGGACGAGAGTCGGCCTATGACATGGTTATTGTCGCTCCACCGAACGATCCCGGTGAACTGGATCGACTGCTCAACGCGCTCAGCATGCTGTCCGTCGAGATAAAGGTCATTCCCCATGCCGGACTGTCGGCGATTCCGTTGCTGGGTATCAGCGAACTCGGCCAAAACCAGCTTATCGATATCCACCATTCGCGGATCTCTGATTGGGGCTGGATGCTCAAGGCGATCCTGGACTACGCCACGGCAGCCATCGCCCTGGTCATGCTTTCCTGGCTTTTGTTGGCGATCGCCGTGGCAATCCGCTTGGAGAGCAAGGGGCCTGTGCTTTTCCGGCAGAAGCGCACGGGTCTCAACAACGAAGAGTTCATGATCTACAAGTTTCGGACCATGTTCACGGAAAGCGGCCGGACCGCTTTTCGGCAGACACGCCATGGCGACAGCCGGGTGACGCGCGTCGGGCGTTTCCTGCGCCGGACATCGCTCGACGAACTGCCGCAACTGCTGAATGTGCTGCGGGGTGAGATGTCGATCGTCGGCCCGAGACCACACCCCATTGAACTAAACCACACTTACGGCCCCCACATCCATCTGTTCAACCGGCGTCACAGCGTCAAGCCCGGCATAACCGGCTGGGCACAGATCCACGATCACCGTGGTCCGGTCGAATCGTCGCTCGGTATGCGTCAGCGTCTGAATTACGATCTTTACTATATCGAAAACTGGTCGATCTGGTTCGATCTCCGCATTATTGCGGCGACACCCTTGATGAGCCTGGTTCATCGCAACGCCGTCTGACGCAAAACGGATTGTCCACTTCAGACGCGCTCTACCGAAACAAGCGGGTGGCGCGGGCGTAGAACCAAAAGCGCAAGATCGCTCCGGTAATCGTTCCAAGCAGCACTGCGTATCCGCCGCCAAGTGCCCCGTAGGCGTCGATTAACGGGTAGGCCGTGAGCAGGGTCATCGCCAGGTTGAGCGAGCTGGCGACGAAGTTTCGGTTCGGCAAGCCGAGCGCCCGCAGAGCGACGCTTCTGCTCAGGTTGATCCCGCGCAGCAACACCACGGTGCCTAGCACGACAACAAGGTGCCCCTGATCGCGCAGCAACGGATTGGCGAATATCCACTCGATCAGATCGCTGCCGAGGACGAGAAGCACCGTCCAGTAGATACCCAGCGCAACGGCCATCAGCGCAGTCGTTCCGTTGACGATGCCCAGCAGTTTGTCGAACCTCCGGGTTGCAACGGCGCCGGCCGTCTTGGGTTCGAGAAGGTTTCCGAGCCCCAGTGACAGTGGGTTTGCCGCAGTGATAACGATCGAACAGGCGGCAAAAATCCCGGCTGCTGCGGTGCCGGCCAGCGCCGAGATAAGCCAGAGGATCATGGATGCGCCGAGAGTCACCACCTGCTGTGTCCCGAGGACCCAGCGCCCGAATCGCCAGTTGCGGGAAAGCTGGGGAAGGATGCGTTTTCGTCGTACAGCGAGATCCCGTCGGTTGGACGACAGCCAGACAAAACCGATCAGTGCGCTGGCAGTTCCCATCGCACCGAGCGCCGTAACGGCGGTCAGCGATACCGTCCATGCCAGGTACGCAAGCCCGGCCAACTGGACCAGTGCAACGCCGAGATCCAGCAGCAGGGCGGAACCGACCCGCAAATGGGCGAAGCACATCTTGCGGGCAAAATTGTGCAGCAGTACACAGGGGATGACCCAGGCCAGCGTCACCGACAACCACGCGGTCGCGGTAACGCCCATCGTCGCGGCCAGTAGGCCGAACAAAGCCAAAGCCGGCGCCGCAATCAAACTCAACCAGAGCGAAAGAACAAACACGCTGCCGGCGAACCGCCTGCGACTCTGCGGTTTTTCGCGACGCCCCAGGATGGTGTAGGGCGACATGAGCAACGATTCCTGGACAACATTGACCACCATGATGATCGAGAAACCGATCGCATAGAGGCCCAGTTCCTCGACGCCTGCGATGCGCCCGATGACAATCGTCGCGGTAAATCGAGTGCCGCTGACGATAGCCTGGTCGACCAGCGTTCGTATCCCCTGTCGTGCAGACGCGCCAGACAGATCCGCAAACACCCTGCGTATCGTGCCTCTCGTGGTTTCGTCCCGGCCCAACATCATCACTGCCGACCGTCGTGATCGGATTGCCGCCGTTTCGCAGCCTTGAACGCGGGCTTTTTCCGATGCTTGCTTAGTACCGATTGACTGATGAGCGGCCTGACGAGCCAGGCAATCGTCGGAACCGGGTCACGCCAGGTCCAGGTGACATGGGTATGGGCCGTGATCGCGTCTGACAGGGCGCGCAGCAGCATACGCGCCGCTGTGGCCCCGTTCGCAGCGCCGGTCCGCAGTTCAAACCGGCAACCGGCCAAAGCACCGGTCGACCAGGCGTACCGCACGCCGCGCCGAAACACCCATGGATCGTTCGGCGCGTTCCCGCCCGCACCCAGGGCCAATTGCAGCCCCATATCAGCCAGGGCAACACCGGCCGGCTCTACCGACTTGAAATTGCCACCAAGGCGAGGATTGAGTTCCAGGAAAACACGCTCGTCGGAATCGGGCGCCGCCAACCACTGCGCACATCCGATACCGGAATAGTTGGCGGCAGCCACCAGTTTCTCACAGTCCTCGCGCAGACCTGGCGTCGGATCTACGGTCGTGCCGGAGACCGCGAATCCGGTGCTGTCAACGCGGTCTGTACTGCGAATGAGCACCACCGCGCCAGCCAGCAACCGGCCCTCGCGAGCAATGAAATACACATTGTATCGCGGGTAATCGACGAAACGCTGCACCATCATCCGTTGACCGATCAGCCCGGGGTCGTCAAGCCAATCGTCAAAGGCCTGTCTGTCCCTGACAATCGCCGCCTTGACGCCGAAAACCAGATCAGCCCGATCGAGCGGTTTGATAACACAGGGCAAGCCGACGGTCCGGCGCGCCTCTTCTAATCCGGCCGGGCCATGGGCGATATGATAAGGGGCAACCGGAATCGCGATGTTTCGGCAGAGTGCGTAGGTTGCCTCCTTGTCGAGGAACAGATCGACCGCCTTCCGGTTGGGCAGCACCTGTGCCACTCCGGAGGGCAACAGATGGCGCACCGCCGAGACCTGCCGCAAGGCCTGGGAGTTGACCGGGAAAATAGCCGCGAGATGCTCGTGATCTGCTGCATAGGTCAACAGTGCCTTTTGGAACCGCGTCGCGTTCGTGTTCCAGTCCGGGTGACGCCATGTCTCGGCGACATAGCGCGAAAGATGCACGACATTGCGATCGTTCGGACCGTTGATGCCAACAATCGGCTGCCATCCACTCTGACGCAACTGGCGAACAATTGTGAGACTCTGACGGCCGTTGCCGAGGAGCAGCACATGATCGCGGATAATCGACTTGTTTTGGAAATTCACCACAGCTCCCCGACCCGTCAACAGCGGGGCAAAATAGTCTTGAAAATATCTCTCGTTTCAAATTGCATGAAATTTACTTCTTTTCCAATCTGCATTTGATTTAAAAGTTAATTTGTGATTTTAACTAAAATTTTATTCAATTTTTATTTTTAACCAACATTTTATTCTGTAAATTGATTATCTTTTTTTACCGTTTGTTATTGATAAAAAAGGCAGGCGAGGTCGATTGATCAGTCGCATCAGGCTTCGGGGCAAGGCATCCAGGGCAACGGCGGACGAAGACGAACACCAAGTGTCTTGCTTTTGCACACAACTCCATCCGCCGAGCCTTATGTGGCGATCGACGCCCGCGACCGACGACAAGGCATGGCGGTTTGCAAGAGGAACCAGATGGCGGTCGAAGCATCGACACGTGAAGGGACTTCAGGTTCCACTCAGGCAGACGCGCATATGGGCGCCTCGTTTGGAGCGGACCTGCGGCAGCTGGCCGGTATTTTTTGGAGGGGCAGCCCGATCATCTTGGCCTGCGCGGTCGTTGCCACCATAGCCGCAGTGGCCTTTGTCTGGGTCACACCGCCACTATACAGCGCCAGAGCGGAACTTCTGATCGATCCCCGTCAAAAGAGGACGATCGAGAATGAAGTTTCCCCGACCGGGCTGGGGTCATCGGCTGTGGGAGCCGATACGCTTCTTCTCGACAGTCAGATCGCCATCATGCGATCCCGGGCCGTGCTGAGCCGCCTGATCGACGAAGAGGGGCTGGCCGAGGATCCTGAATTCGCCGGATCGGACACGCAGTCGCTTTCCGCGACCTTGAAGAATATCGCCAAGAACGTTGTCTACGGCCCGCAATTCGGACATTTCAACACCTTGAGCGATTTCGACCGTGCCAACGCCAATCTCCGGGAGAAACTCAACATCGAACGCGAGCGCAATACCTATGTGATCGCGATCACCATGGTCTCGGAAAACGCGCAGAAAGCGGCGCGGATCGCCAACCGGGTCACCGACATCTACATCGAGGAATCGAACCGCAACGCCGCCAACTCAACCATGGAAGCCGCCGAAAGCTTGTATTCCAGGCTGTCGGAACTGTCGGAAAATGCTTTGCAGGCAGCCCGACGCGTCGAAAACTATCGCCGCGAAAACGGACTCATCGGTGTCCAGAACATCCTTGTCGTGGAGCAGCAGCTTCGGGATCAGAACGGGCAATTGAGCGAGTCGCGCGGCCGGGAAAAGGAAGCGCTTGCCATCCTCAATCAGGCCCGGGCCGCGGGCGCGTTCGGCATCGCCGATGCGGGATCGGAAAGTGAAGTCCTGCAGTCGCAGGTCATGGTGCAGTTGCAAACCGCTTTCGCGGAAATCGAGGCGACGGAAGCGGAACTCGAGGCGTCGCTGCTGCCCGACCATCCCCGACTGATCGAACTGCGGGAACGCAAAAGCGCCCTGAGGCAATCCATCGACGGCGAGTATACGCGAATCCTGGCGCGCCTGAGGGTGGATTACGAGACGGCGGCCGAAAACACGCAGTCGCTGCTCGCTGAGGTCGACGCATTGCAGCAACGCCTGGCCGAATCCAACGAAAGCTCGGTGGAACTGCAGGAACTTCAGAGGCAGGCCGATGCCAGCCAGAGCGTCTATCAGTCATTCCTCACCCGATCGAAGGAAGCAGCCGAACAGATCGGGATACCAAAGAGCACGGCGATCAAAATCTCGGAGGCCTATCCCGCGACGCGACCGGCTTATCCGGTCGTCAAGCTGATTTTGCCGGCTGCCGGCATCCTCGGTCTGATGCTGGGTGTCGCCGTCGTATGGCTGCGCCATCTGCTCGGCGCGACCAGCTCGGCGTCACGATCATCGGCGCCGTCCGAGTCCCGCCAGACCGGGCACTGGGCCGAGCGCTTGCCGGAACCGCCTCTGCTCAACCGGCTGAAGCGGGCGAACAGGTGATCATCTCGCGGCATAGGGAGCGAAACCACGAATTGGATGCGCTATGAGTTCGGCCGCCGAACAACAGATCCTGCCGGGTGCCGCGCTCGTTACCATGACGCGACGGTTTGCTGCCGTTGTCCCGGCGATCCTCATCGCCTATTCGGTCATTGTCGATCCGCTGATCAACCTGCAACCCGTTTCGGGCACCATTGGCGGCCCGCGGACCAGCGATGTGGGCAAATCTACGTTGCTCGCGCAGTTGCTGATCCCTGCCCTCTTCGTCACGCTCGGATTCCTCGCCACCATCGCGCCGCCGCGCGGATTGCGCGGCCTTGTGCCGATCCTTGTGCCGCTTGGAGCCTTCCTCGGGCTTGCACTGGCATCGGCAGCATGGTCGGCCGTTCCCAACCGGACGCTCGTATTGGCCATCTACCAGATCCTCCTGTGCACCCTGCTCACCCTCTCAGTCGCGATCTCAGGGGATCCGGATCGGATTTTTCGGACTATCTTCTGGGTGTTTGCGGTAGCGGTTGCGATCAACCTGCTTTTCGTTCTGGCAAGGCCGCCGGGACCGATCGGCCATCAGGGGATATACCCCTACAAGAACACCCTGGGAAGCGCGATGGCCTGCGCCATTCTTATCGCACTGCCGCAGATCGCCGGCAACCGCGGGTTCCTTCGCTTCTGCGCTCTGGCAACCGTCCTTTGCGGGACGGTGGTTCTTTTGGCCAGCGAATCGAAAACCGCGATCGGACTCGTGGTCGTGGCGCCTGTGGCGGCAATGACCATTCTCTTCCTGTCCACACGGCTGCGGCTGAGTCCGGCCAGCATCATCATCGGCCTGCTCATATTTGCCGCGCCGGCGCTGATTCTGGCGACACAGTTGGCCCGTGTGTCGCTCTCCGACCTGCTGACACTGACCCTCGGCGACACGACCTTCACCGGCCGCACCGTCATATGGTCCTTCGTTTCCAGCCATATCGAGCAGGCACCGGTCCTGGGTCACGGGTACCGGGGCTTCTGGGGCATCGGCGACCTCTCGCCGAAACTGCACTCGGAGATCGAGTTCATTCGCGTCACCGGCAGCAGCCACAACGGCTTTGTCGACATCACGCTCGATCTCGGCTTCGCCGGTTTGACGCTACTGCTCATTCTCGTCGCAACGACCGTTTCCCTGTGCAGCCGCGCCATCGACGGCCGGGGAACGGCATTTCTGCTGCTGTCGATCGTTCTTTTCGTGATCGGCCGCAACACGATGGAATCGGTGATCCTTTGGTCGACATTCTTCGACAACCTGCTCTTCATCCTGGCCGGGATATCGGCGTGCTATCTGCTGGGTACAGGGCGACGGGCCGCACCGGATGGCCAACCGATCATGACGGGGGCGCGGTAGCCATGCTGCGGATCCTCATGGCGCACAATCGCTATCAGATCCCGGGCGGGGAAGACCAGTCGACCCATGAGGAGGCAGAACTCCTCAGATCGGCCGGTCACCATGTCGATATCTGGGTGGTCAGTAACGATCAGATTCAAGGGAAAGGCAGTGCGGCCACCGCCGTCAATGCGGTTTGGTCGAGACCCGCCGTGGCGGAACTGCGCGCGCGTCTGGCGACCCGAGCGTATGATCTGCTCCACGTCCAGAACTCCTTTCCGCTGCTATCGCCGGCCATCCTGTTCGTGGCGGCACGTTCCGGAGTTGCGACGGTCCAGCACTTGCGCAATTATCGTCACCTTTGCGTCAATGCGGGCTTCTTTCGTGAGGGCCGGCCGTGCCGTGACTGCGCGACGGCTCGGTGGCCGTGGCGCGGCATCATGCGTAAATGCTATCGCGGAAGCCACGCGGCAAGCGCGGTTTTGGCGACAAGCGTCGCGTTTCACCGGGCCGTCGGAACCTACTCGCGATGGGTCGACGCCTATATCGCGATTTCGGACTGTGTCCGCGACGTGCATATCGCCGGCGGTTTCCCGGCTGACCGGATCCACCGGCGTTTCTCCGCCATCCTGCCCGGCGAGCGGGTGGCCGCTTCGAGCAAACGCCGCGAGATCCTGTGCGCTTCCCGGCTTGCGCCTGAAAAGGGGATCGATCGTCTGATCCGGGCGTGGCGACGGCGACGGCGACAAGCGACACTGGCCATCGCAGGCTCGGGACCGGCCGAGCATGAACTCAGACGGCTCGCCGGCGAAGATGCGTCCATACTCTTCCTGGGACAGTTGACGCAGCAAGCCGTCAAGGACCGCCTGGCCCACGCTCTCGCCGTCGTCAATTGCAGTCTTTGGCCGGAACCGTTCGGCCGCACTCCGGTCGAGGCCTTCGCATGCGGTGTGCCGGCGATCGTTTCGAACGCCGGCGGACTAGCCGAGAGCGTCGTCGATGGTGTGAACGGCCTCATTGTGCCGCCCGGCGACGAAGATCGGCTCGATCAGGCCCTGACCCGCCTGCTCGAGCAAGACGGATTGGCGGATGCACTGGGAGAAGGCGCATCACACGCATATGCGCAAAGATTTCACCCGACGATCATCGCGGCCGAATCCGAGCAGATCTATAGTGCCGCGCTGCGCCGTCTGCATGATCGTTCTGCAAAGCAAACAAGACCGTCGACATGACCCGGTATCGTCTCGTTTCCGCCTATCCGAAGCTGGGATTCCTTTTCCGGCCATGGATCGTATCGAACCTTTATGAAGGTGTGGTCTTCTTTGTTAAACATCGCAGATGGCCCAGATTCGACAAGACCGGATACCTGAACGATCTGCTGTTTCGAATCCGCGCCAGCGAGTCCAACCTGGTCCTTCGCGCCTTTACGGCTGACAAGGCTTTCTGCAAGATATTCGTTCACGGCGTCGTCGGTGAGGATCTGAGTGTCCCGACGATCGCCGTGCTGCACGACAAGCAGGCGATCGATCGTTTCGGTTTTCCCGATGACTGCGTGATCAAGCCCACCCATATGTCGAGCGAGTTCATCTTCCACCGCTCGGGACCGATGCCGGAGGATGAACGCACGCGCATGCGGCGCTGGATGCAGATGAATTTCGGCGACATGACCGGAGAGCGCCACTACCGGGATCTCGAACCAAAGATCATCGTCGAACCGTGGCTGCGGCTGAACGGCGAATTCTGTCACGACTACCGGCTTGCTATGGTCGACGGGGCCTTGACGTCTGTCGTGCTCGGGCTGCGCTTCGACGAGGGGTTAAAAACCAAGCAGATCTTTCTCACTCCGGATTGGAAGCCGTTCCCCGGTCAAACACTGACTTTGGAAAACGACGCAGGATCCACACCAATCGATCTGGAGGCCTTTCGACCGAAGCAATTCAGCAGGATGTTGGACGTCGCTCAGCAGATCGGCCGGTACTTCGACTTCGTCAGAGTCGACTTTTACACGGACGGCCATGATCAGCTGTTTGTGGGTGAAATCAGCCACATCATTGCCGGCGTTCGGAAGCAGTTCGCGTCACTGGAGATCGAACGTGGGCTCGTGACGCCGCAACAGCCTGACGGCGAGCGTTCCGGGCCCGCACCGGTGCTGTAGGAACCGGGCCAGCGATTGCTTCATTTACAACGGGAGCTCAAACCTCGCGCCAGCCGTCCGGGGTTTTCATGCGATGGCGGATGGTGTTCGGGACGCCCAGCGTCTGCTCGATGAAGCAGCCGCGCTTGGCGGTTTCGATCAGTTCCACGACACGATCCTGCGGCTCCGGACTGTCGATCATGACGTCGATTTCGAAACTCTTCGGCGCCGTCTCGTAGACCTTGTCGACGGCGCGCCAGTTCCATTCGACGCGCGTTTCGACCGACAGGTCGCCGACCTCGATCTTCAGCCGCTTCGCGAAGGCGCGGATCTGCGTCATGATGCAGCCGGTAAGGCCGCCGACAAACAGCGCCAGCGGCGGCGGGGCCGAGGCGTCGCCGCCGTGAAACGATCCCTCGTCGGTGGCCAGTTCGAAACGTTCCTCGAACGGCTTGACCATGGCGACGTCGAGCTCGTTGCGCATCTTGCCGACCGCCGTACCCCGGCAATCGAACCGCACCACGGCTTCAGATGGCATCTGTGTCATTCAACACTCTCCCGTTACGGTTAGAAATTGACCCGGTCGCCGCCTTTCAGGTCGAGAATGGCGCGGGCATCGTCGGGCGAGGCAATTTCCAGGCCGAGTTCCTCGAGAATCGTGCGGATCTTAGCGACCTGCTGGGCGTTGGACTCAGCCAGTTGGCCGCGCGCCAGAAAGAGCGAATCCTCGAGCCCCACCCGGACGTTGCCGCCAAGCATTGCGGCCTGCGTGATGAAGGGCATCTGGAAACGGCCGGCGGCCAGGACCGACCAGACGTAATCGTCGCCGAACAGCCGGTCGGCGGTCTGCTTCATGACCATGACGTTTTCCATCTCGGCGCCGATGCCGCCGAGAATGCCGAAGATCGACTGCACCAGGAAAGGCGGCTTCACCAGACCCTGGTCGACGAAGTGCGCGAGATTGTAGAGGTGACCGATATCGTAACACTCGTGCTCGAAACGGGTGCCGCAGCCCTCCCCGAGATGCTCGAGGATGTAGCGGATATCCTTGAAGGTATTGCGGAAGATGAAATCTTCGGAGCCCTCCAGGAAAGGCTTTTCCCAGGCGTGCTTGAAAGCCGGGTATTTGTCGGCCAGCGGGTGCAGCGAAAAATTCATCGACCCCATGTTGAGCGAGCACATCTCCGGTTCGGCACGCATGGGCGCGGCCAGACGTTCCTCGACGGTCATGCCGAGGCCACCACCGGTGGTGATGTTGATCACCGCATTGGTCGCCTGCTTGATGCGCGGCAGGAACTGCATGAAGACCTCTGGATCCGGTGTCGGCCGGCCGTCCTCGGGATTGCGCGCATGCAGGTGGATGATCGATGCACCGGCTTCCGCGGCGTCGATCGACTGGGTGGCGATCTCGTCCGGTGTCACCGGCAGAAACTCCGACATTGTCGGCGTGTGTACCCCGCCGGTCACGGCGCAGGTGATGATGATTTTTTTCATGTTCTTAGCCATGGGACTACTCCTCGAATATCGCTACGGCACGCACGAAGCCGGCGGAGGCGGCCTTGATCTTGTAGGGGAAGCAGGCGATCTCGTAGCCGGTCGGCGGCAGGGTCTCGAGATGGCCGAGTTTTTCGATATGGCAGTAGCCGATCTGCATGCCGGCGCGGTGACCTTCCCAGATAATGGACGCGTCGCCGGTGCGCGCGTATTCCTTGGCGGTGTGCGCGAAGGGCGCGTCCCAGCTCCAGGCGTCGGTGCCGGTGACACGCACCCCGCGCTCCAACAGATAGAGCGTCGCTTCGCGGCCGATGCCGCAGCCTTTCAGCAGGTAATCGGGCTGGCCGTAGGCAGCACCGGCCGCAGTGTTGACGACGACAATGTCGAACGGCCGCAAATCGTGGCCAATACGCTTCAGTTCGGCTTCGACATCGGCAGCGGTCGCCACGTAGCCGTCGTCGAAATGGCGGAAGTCGAGCTTGACGCCGGGGCGGAAACACCAGTCGAGCGGCACTTCGTCGATGGTGATCGCCCGCTCGCCATTGTTCATCGTCGAATGATAGTGATACGGGGCATCGAGATGGGTGCCGTTATGGGTCGCGATGTTCAGCATCTCGACCGCCCAACCCTCGCCGCCCGGCAGGTCTTCCTTCTTCAGGCCCGGGAAGAACGCCATCACCTGCTCGGCCGTCGCCTGATGGTCCATGTAGGTGATCTTGGGCAGCATGGGCGGCGGATCGGAGGCGATCTCGGCTTCCAACGGTACGGACAGGTCGACGATTCTTCGGGGCATGGTTTTCTCCAGTCAGTAGCCAAGGGGCAGCGTGGCGAGCACCGGAAAGGCGAGCACCAGCGCCAGCACGAGCAGCATCATAAGGGCGAAGGGCGCAGCACCGGCGAAAATATCGCCGAGCGAGATCGAACTGTCGTTTAGGGATGACTTGATGACATACACCGATATGCCGAAGGGCGGGGTCAGCAGGCCGATCTCGACCGCCAGCACCGTGACGATGCCGAACCAAATCAGATCGATGTTCATCGGTTGCACGACCGGCAGCATCAGCGGCACCAGAATCAGCATGATGGACGACGAGTCGAGAATGGTGCCCATGACGATGACCAGCAGCACATAGGCGATCACCACGCCCCAGAAGCCGATGTCTGCGGTTGTCACGAAGGTGCCGAATTCCGCCGGCGCGCCGGACAGCGCCAGCATGCGCGAATACATCTGCGCGGCGATGATCAGGAAACACACCGACGCCGTCACCAGACCGGTGTCGGTGAGCACGCTCCAGAAATTCCTCAAGGTGAGAGCGCGCCGCGCCAGACCGATGACGATGGCGCCGAGGCAGCCGACGGCGCCGGCTTCGATGGGCGTGAACCAGCCGCCATAGATGCCGCCGAGCACCAGGGCGATCAGCGCGGCGATGGGAAATCCCTTGCGGGCGAGTTCAGCCGTGCTGAGCAGCGGCTCATCGCTATCCGACAGATTATGGCCGACGAATCCCGGCCAGAAGCGGGCCATGGCGTAAACCCCAATGCCGAAGATTGCAGCCAGCAGCAAACCCGGAATAATGCCGGCGATAAACAGGTCTCCGACCGACTGCTCCGTCAACAAACCGTAGAGAATGAGCAGCAGACTGGGCGGGATCAGCATGCCGAGCACCGACGAGCCGGCGACGACCCCGACCGAAAAACGCTTGGTGTAGCCGTGACGCACCATTTCCGGCACCGCCAGGCGAGTGAACACCGCGGCCGAAGCGATGGAGATACCGGTGATGGCGGCGAAGATGGCGTTTGCACCGACGGTACCGATGCCGAGGCCGCCGCGGAAGCGCCGGAACAGCTGGTTGGCCACTTCGAAAGCGTCGCGGCCCATGCCGGTGACCGAGACGATAAAGCCCATCAGAACAAACAGCGGCACGACACCGAAGAAATAGCTGGAGATCGTCTCCGAGGCCGCCAAGGCCAAAAGCTTGCCGGCCAGCACCGGCGATCCCTTCATCGCCCAGACCGCGCAATAGGAGACGACCATCAGGGCAAGCGGCACATACATGCCGATATAGACGAGCACCACCATGACCGCGAGCGCGGCGAGGCCGATCTCAAACGGTGTCATGGTCATCCCCATCCGGGCCGGGGCCGAACATGGTGCCGGTCCACAGACCGGCGGCGGCGCGGATCGCCGCCATCAGCAGTTGCAGAAACAATGCGGCGCAGCCGATCAGCACGACCAGCTTCACCGGCCAGATCGGGGCGATGAAGTCACCGACGGTGCCGACGAAGGTGCCGCGGTCCCAGGCCTTGGTGAACAGCGGATAACTGGCCGAATAAAGCACCCAGATGATGTACAGGCCGGCGCTGCAAAATAACAACTCAAGCAGAGCGCGAAGCCGCGGCGCCCGTCGTTCCAGCAGATTGATCAGTGCGTCGGTGCGGGTGAAGCGTCCCATGCGGAACGCCTGCGCGACCTGCAGGAAGACAATGGCGACGATCGACATGCTGACGATCTCCGGCACGCCGGAGATCGGCGCCAGGAAGACACCGCGGCCGATGACGTCACTGTTGATCAGCACCATCAGCGCCAGGATCAGCAGCGTGCCGATGACGTTGAGCGCCATCGTCAGCCGGTCGATCAGCTGCTCGGCGGTATGGAACAATGCCAGCATGGGTCCCCCTGCCGGCCCGCCGGCGACACCGGCGGGCCAGTCAAACTCGGGTTCGCGGTGGATCTATTCCTTGTCCCAGTCACGCACCGGCGTGGCGCCGGCTTCGCGCATCGTGTCCATATAGGCCTCCAGCACGCTGGTGCCGGGCTTGCCCTGCGAATCCAGCTGGGCGGCCCAGGCCTTGGCGACGTTGTCCATGCCATTGGCCCATTGGACCCGGAAGTCCTGGCTGACGTCCGTGATGGTAGCGCCGTTGGCCTGCATGACCTCGAAGGCCTTGGAAACCGCCGCATCGAGATCCTTGTGATAGGCGACGCGCTGGGCGTCACCGCCCACGCGCAGCGCGTCCTGCAGGGCCTTCGGCTGCGCGTCGAACCAATCCTTGTTGGCGGCGATACCGCCGGCGTACTGGGCGCCGAAGCCGAGGCGAGTGATATAGGGCGCCACCTCATAGAGCTTGCCCGGCAGGGCGGCCGAGGCAAACACGATGACACCATCGTAAACGCCGGTCTTCAGTTCGTTATAGTAGGTGGTCAGGTTGCCGGACACACCGATCGCGCCGGTCCCCTCCAACCAGTTGACCGCAGGACCCGGCGCGCCGATCTTCTTGCCCTCGAGGTCGGCCATGGAGTTGACCGGGAAGTTGGTCATCAGAAGGTAGTCGTCGATACCGATGGCAGCGCCCAGATACTCCAGATTGTTTTCCTCCCAGGACTGACGCAGCGCCTGGTTTTCCTCGTGCATCTTATCGATCAGGTCCGAAATGGCCGTCGGATCGCTCGACACGAAGGGAGTGAAATAGGTGACGTTCTGCGGGGCCAGCTTGGCCGCCTCGAACAGGCTGGAGACGAGGCCGACCTCGGCCAGCCCCTCCTCAACCGCCTCAAGCACGCCGCCGACCTTGGCCAGAGAACCGCCATAATACTCATTCCAGTTCAACGTAATGCCGGAACCCTCCAGTTCCTTGTTGACTGCCGGAATAAAGGTCTCGCTGGTATGCTTAACCCAGCGGAACACCGGCGGGTGGCCGGCGGCGATGTTGATGTCAATCGTTTCAGCACGGACCGCCGTGGCGGCGGCTGCAGAAAGCAGCGCGGCTGTTGTCAGTGTTGCTATCAGTCGTCTCATTGGTTTCCTCCTGTTTTGTGCATGTGTTTTGCAGTCCCGTGCGCCAACGCGCGGATTCCGGCGCAGGTGAAGGCCACGGCGCTGTTGACGGTTTCCTCGGTGTCGAAATCGTCAAGCAGGCCGTCGGACAAACGTGTCGCGCGGCCGGTCTTGGCCATCACCGACAGTGCGACGCTGATGGCGAACAGATAGCCGCGTACCGCGGCGGCCTTGTCGAGATCGGGCACTACGCGGCGAATGGCGTCGATCGACCGGCGCGCGATGGGGTCGTAATTCTCGCCGGTCACCCGTCGCGACCGCTCGTCGGCAGCGTTGTTGAAGGAGGCGATCAGCCGGGCATAAGCAGCACCGCCGCGTTCGTCGTCGTGGCCGAGTTCGATAGTCGGCCGCAACAGTGCTTCGATCAGTTCCTCAAGCGACGGCAGACGGCCTTCGAAAAGCTGTTTCAGCGCGCTGTCACGGCGGGCATTGATCTCGCCGGACCGGCGCTCGACCACCGCGGAGAAAAGATGGTCCTTGTTCTGGTAGTAGTAATGCACCATCGCCTGGTTGACGCCCGCATCGCGTGCAATGGCGCGGATCGAGGCGCCCCCATAGCCAAGTTCGGCAAAGGCGCGCTCGGCCGAATCGAGAATGGCCGTGCGTCCGTCTCTGCTTGCATCGGTCGCCCGCGCCGGAGATGCTGCCACGATGTTCCTCCCCGATAACCCGCAGCACGAAGGGCCGCCGCTATCAACTAATTAAACGTTTGATTAATTCGCCACAGATGTCAAGCCTGCACCGTTGCGGATGCTGGCCGTCTTGCATCCGAAATGAAACGCCGATCGGTCGTGAAACGCGCCCATATCATCCGCCGGTGAGGAACAGCGTCGGGGATTTGGCCTCACAATCCGGGTTGCGGATCCCTTGGTCCGCTGCACCGCTGATCCTCAGCAGACCGCAATCCCTCCTTACCGCCCAAAATTCTTACGTTTACGTAAAATGACACTTGCTTCCCCGATCCACTGGCCATACATGCTTCTGCGAGTTCACGGGCGGCATTGTATATTGCCGTTTCAAGGGGGCGGCGCCGGCAGCCGCGCGGGAGAAGACACATGACAACGACAACCGAAAACAAGACAACGACAACCGAAAACGAGGCAACGGCAACCGAAGACGCGAATGTCTCGACACCTGCGGTCGAGAAGATCTGGCTGAAATCCTATCCGGACGGCACGCCCGCTGAAATCGGCCCGCTCCAATACAAATCGGTTGCCGAACTGGTTCTAGCGGCCTTCGCTCAGTACGGCGACCGTCCCGCCTATTCCTGCATGGGCAAGACCATCACCTACAGCGAGCTCGATACCTATTCCCGCCGCATGGCTGCCTGGCTGCAGTCACGTGGTCTCGAAAAGGGCGACCGCGTCGCGTTGATGATGCCCAATATCCTGCAGTATCCGGTGGCAGCGGCGGCGGTGCTGCGGGCGGGTTTTGCGGTGGTCAACGTCAATCCGCTCTACACGCCGCGCGAGTTACAGCACCAGTTGCGGGATTCCGGCGCCAAGGCGATCGTCATCCTGGAAAACTTCGCCACCACTTTGCAACATGTCATCGGCAACACCGACGTCCAGCACGTCTGCGTCTGCAGCATGGGCGACATGCTCGGCCTCAAAGGCCACCTGGTCAATCTGGTGGTTCGCCGCGTCAAAAAGATGGTGCCCGAGTGGTCGCTGCCGGGCCACGTGCCTTTCAAAACCGCGGTCGCCACCGACGCAAGCGGCTTCACGGCCGTCGAAACCGGTCTGGACGATGTTGCATTCCTGCAGTACACGGGCGGTACGACAGGCGTCTCCAAGGGTGCCACGCTCACCAACCGCAACATCCTGGCCAACGCCGCCCAGAACCATCTCTGGCTGGATTCCCTCAGGCAAAAGGAGGATCTGCCGGAGGGCATGACCTACATTTGCTGCCTGCCGCTCTATCACATCTTCGCGCTGACGGTGAACGCCATCATGGGCATGGATCAGGGCGCGCACAATGTGCTGATACCCAATCCGCGCGATATTCCCGGCTTCGTCAAGGAACTCGGAAAATACAAGTTCCACGTCCTTCCCGGCCTCAACACGCTGTTCAATGCGCTGCTCGCCAATCCCGATTTCAAAAACCTGGACTTTTCCGAACTGCGCCTGACGCTCGGCGGCGGCATGGCGGTGCAAAGGCCGGTGGCGGAACGCTGGCAAGCGGTGACCGGCTGCAAGATCTCCGAAGGCTACGGCCTGTCGGAAACGTCGCCCGTAGCGACCGCGAACCGGTTTGACGACGGCGGTTTCAACGGCTCGATCGGCCTGCCGCTGCCATCGACCGACATCGATATCCGCGACGATGACAACAATTCGCTGCCGCTTGGCGAGGTCGGCGAGATCTGCATTCGCGGGCCGCAGGTCATGGCCGGCTATTGGAACCGACCAGACGAAACCGCCCGGGTGATGACTGACGACGGGTTCTTCCGTAGTGGTGACATGGGATACATGGACGAAAAGGGCTACACACGCATCGTCGACCGCAAGAAGGACATGGTACTGGTCTCCGGTTTCAACGTTTATCCGAATGAAATCGAGGAGGTCGCGGTGAGCCATGAAGGCGTGCTTGAGGCCGCTGCCATTGGTGTCCCGGACGACAAATCCGGCGAAGCCGTCAAGCTCTTCGTCGTCAAGTCCGATCCGACGCTGACCGAATCCGATGTTAAAAGCTGGTGCGCTGACAAACTGACCAACTACAAGCGGCCGAGATATATCGAGTTCAGGGAGGAACTGCCGAAATCCAACGTCGGCAAGATCCTGCGTCGCGAATTGCGCGATTCGGAGTAAATCGGCGAATCCGCCGCGCTGGCGATCAGCCTGGCAGTCGGTGAGCGCCTACACCAGGAGCGGCCACAGGCCTCCAATCCGGCGATCGGGCCAGACTGAATCCAAATCCGGTTGATATCGCTCAACGGGAAGCAGGCCGCCAACTGCTATTGGTTCGACAAACCCGTCGGATGGATTCAGTGCGGTACCCGGATATCCGGCGCTACAGGCGCATCGGCATAGTTGTCTCGGCCGTCGGCGTTGCCGCCGCAGTCGCTGTACTTGCCTGGAAATTCCAGGCGGGTTCCTCTGACACGCTTCAACAGTCAACCGCGATACCGTGCTCTCCAACGTCTCATTTTGCGCCAGGACCGAACGCTGGCTATGACGCCCAGGAGGTCCGTTTCGTGGCCAAAGCGGGCCATACCCTTGCCGGCACGCTGACATTGCCGACAAATGCGCAGCGCCCCATGCCGGCCGTCATTCTGGTCTCGGGCTCCCATGCCCAGAACCGTGATCACGTCGGAACCGACAGGGTGCCTTTCAGTGTCTATCGGCCGTTTCGGCAGATTGCCGACGCGCTATCGCACCGTGGCATTGCGGTCCTTCGCGTCGACGACCAGGGCGTTGGGTGCTCCACAGGCGGCCCGCTCGAACAGGTTAGCGTGCCGGAACGCGCCGACGACACCCTGTCCGCCTTGCAGTTTCTGAGATCGCGGTCCGATATCGATCCGCAGCGGATTGGCCTGTTGGGTCTCAGCGAAGGCGCCAACATCGCTGTGTATCTGGCGGCGGCGGATCCCTCCATTAAAGCCATCGTGACTATGGCGGCAAGCGCCACGCCCGGCTGGGACATTTACGTATCGCAACAGTGGCAACTGATCCTGCATGGCATCTACACCGACGGTGAACGGAAGCAGCTCGCCGACGGCGTAGACCGGGACGCCATTCTGTCCGAACGAACGACCCGGTTTCGTGCAGAGGTGGCACAAGGGAAATGGGGGCCGTGGTGGCAGTCCTTCATGGTATTCGATCCAAGCGAATACGCGCCGCGTATCACCTGCCCCATACTGGTCCTGCACGGCGACCGCGATACCAATGTTCCGGTAGACCATGCCGAACGGCTTGCGGAGGCGATCCGATCCGGAGGCAATGATAGCGTGACCACCGTTGTCCTTGCCGATCACAATCACCTTTTCCTCCAAGACTCAGACGGTTTCTTCCGTCATTACGAGAGATTGCTGTATCGCACCAATCGGATTTCCGAGAGCGTCCTGGACCTGATCGCGGACTGGCTGGTTCAAAACCTGCGATCCGACGACGGGCTCCAGTACAAGAAGGTGCATTGAGACCAGGTCAGCGCTTCAACGTGGCTTCACCACTGGCCGATCATTGACCCCTCCCCTGCGCATGGGCATGGTTGGATCATGATCCAAGGTGTGCTTCTTGATCTCTCGGGCGTTGTCTATGTCGGCCATCAGGCCTTGCCCGGTGCCGTCGATGCCGTCGCGCGGCTGCGCGCATCGGGACTGCCTGTGCGGTTCCTGTCCAACTCGACGCGCCTGTCACGGCAGCATATTTTGGATCTGCTTCATGGCCTGCGTGTGCCCGTCGACGACGACGAACTGTTTACGCCGGCCGCCGCCGCACGCGCCTGGCTCGTCGCCAATCGCCGATCTGCGCATCTTCTCATTCATCCGGATCTGGAGACCGATTTTCATGATCTGCCGCACTTTGACGACAGGGCCGTTGTGATCGGCGATGCCGGTACCGGATTCACCTACGAGAGAATGAATACGGCTTTCCGGGAGCTCGCGGGAGGTGCCACTCTCCTGGCGCTCGCCGACAACCGGACCTTCATGGATGACGACGGCGAACTCAGCCTCGACGCCGGGGCGTTCGTGGCGGCACTCGAATTCGCGACACGCCAAACCGCGACAATTCTAGGCAAGCCGTCGCCGGCGTTCTTCGCGGCCGCCCTTTCCAGCATGGGCTGTGCGCCCGATCACGCCGTCATGGTCGGAGACGACGCGGAAATGGACGTCGCCGGCGCCCTCGGGGCAGGGTTGGCCCACGGATTGCTGGTACGCACCGGCAAATACACCTCCGGGATCGAGACGACCGTCAATCCGCCACCAACCGCCGTCGTCGACGACCTTCCGGCGGCGGTCGCGTGGATCCTGCAGCGATGCTGACGATGTCGGACCTCCATCGCTATTTGCAGTCAGGTTTCAGCATTTGACTGCAAATGCTACGCCGCCGTGCAGAAAGGACCGCCATGCTTGCCCCGCCGACCCTCCGTCATTTCTGCGATCTCATGGTTGAACTGGACCCGGCCCGCGAGATGGGCCGTGGGCGCGCCGGGCAACGGCGCATTATCCCGATTATCGGCGGCACTGTCGAAGGGCCGGAGATCTCGGGCAGGATCCTCAATCTGGGCGCCGACTGGCAAACTGTTTTTAACGACGGTGTCGCCGAACTCGACACGCGCTATGCTGTTGAGACGGATGATGGCGCGCTGATCGAGATCATCAACTATGGATTTCGTCACGGTCCAGCGGATGTTATTCGCAAACTCACGGCTGGCGAAGATTGCCCGCCCGAGAGCTATTACATGCGCACCTGCGCGCGACTGGAATCCGGTGATCCCGATTATGCGTGGGTCAACCGGATGATTTTTGTCGGCACCGGCGCACGTCAGAAGGCCATGGTGCAGATGGCGCTTTATGCGGTTGAATAGCGGTCGCCGTATCCGCACTTCCTCGAAACCCTTGCTCCGCAAAGCGAGAAACGCCCGGCTGCTCCCGGCGGGCAATTTACTTTACCGGAGAACTGGGCCAATTTGAGCAACCGAATTCACCGGGAAGCGTTTGCTGGAGCTGTCAATGAAACTGACATTGCCGATGTGGCAGAGACTGCTGATCACGCTCGTTGCCATGCTGATCGTGAGCTACCTGATCGGCATGATCTGGCAATCCCTCTTTGCGATCGCCCTGCCGAGTTATATCGCCGGCGTGATCGGAGGCCTGACGGCGCTGCCCGTATGGGAATTCCTGAAGCGCATCAGGCCGTCCGGATAGCCACACCGGGCTTTTACGGATTCAGGTCGAGCGCCGGGACAACACGGTCATAGGGCAAACCAGCGCTATCGTTGAGGCTCTTCACCTGCTCTTCCGACTCGGCCTCGAACAGGCACATGCAACGACCGTCCTCCGGTGCGAAGGTGGATCGCAGATAGGAAATCTGCTGACCGGTTCCGCGCATCGACTCGGCGGTGGCGATGGCCGCTTTCTGCGCACCGGCCAGATCCACCATGCTGATCCCCTTGAGATCGCGTTCAACCATGTAAACCGACATGTCATCGCTCCTTGTTGCTGACGATGCACCTATTGAAGCTGCAACTCGGGTATTGGTGAAATGGCAATGCGTTATTGATCGATAACCTGAGGTTTGGTTTGCTTGTGATAGGATGTGTCCAGGCACCATGACCGGGGTCCATCACCATGGAAATGTCTCAGATCCGCTATGTTCTGGCCGCCGCGAGGCACCTGAACTTCACCCGGGCGGCGGCCGAGTGCAACGTGACGCAACCGGCGCTGACCAAAGGGATCAAGGCGCTGGAGGGCGAACTCGGTGCGCCGGTATTCCACCGCGAGGGACGGCGCATCCTGCTCAGCGACTTCGGCCGTTCAATGCTGCCGCATCTGCAGCATATCGCCGACGAGGCGCAAGCGACCCAGTTGCTGGCGCAAAACTTCCGGCTGTTGGAAAAGGTGCCGGTTCGGCTGGGCGTGATGGCGACCGTCGGGCACGTGCGGCTGGCGCGGTTTCTCGCGCAGTTCGAGAAGGCCCATCAGGGGCTGGAACTGTCGGTCAGCGAGGGGTCGACCAGTGAACTCAAGGAGAGACTGTCCGACGGTGCCCTCGATGTGGCGGTGATGACGCTGAACGGCGATCTCGAAGCGGAGTTTCGCGTCCACCCACTCTATCGCGAACGCTATGTCGTGGTGTTCCCGCCCGATCACCGATTCGGCGACTTTGCGACGGTGACCCTGAACGACCTTTCGGGCGAACACTATGTCGACCGGCTGGCCTGCGAGATGCGGGAAATGGTCATGGCCGCCTGCGCGGCACAACAGATCGAGCTCTATGCAAGGTTTCGGTCGGAACGCGAGGACTGGGTGCAGGCCATGGTGCTGGCCGGGATCGGCTTCGCGTTCATGCCGGAGTACTCGGTCACCCTTCCAGGTCTTCTGCAACGACCGCTGGTGGATCCGGCTGTCGAGAGACAGATTGCCGCGCTGACCGTGCCGGGCCGAAAATTTTCTCCAGCGGTCGATGCGCTGATGCGGGCTGCCAGTGCCTTTGCCTGGCCCGGCTGACGGCTGCCCGCTCTAACAGGCCGATCTGGTACTCCGCACCTTCTCACGCGAAGACGTGCGCAAGCGCGTGGTGCCGGTCTATATGGAGCCGATCAAGCAGCTCGACGATCAGATGAGCCGACGGCTCGACTACCTTGAGGCGACCGATCGCCTGTCCGATACGATGATCGTGTTTACTTCCGACCATGGCGATAATCTCGGCGACCGCTGGCGCGGCGAAAAAGATATCTTCTACGACTGTTCGGCGCGTATCCCGCTGATCGTCCACGATCCCAGTGCGCAAGCCGACGTGACGCGCGGCAACGGCAGCGACGCCCTGGTTTAAGGCATCGATCTCGCGCCGACGTTGCGAACTCGAACGCGACGGTTTGAACGCGCCGAAAGTAGCGCTCCGCCGTCAGCCGCCAAGGCAATTCAAATACGAAAAATATTGCAAATATGAAATATTGCCATACTCTGAGATTGGCCGGGCAACGCTGACCCCGAGACACACCGTTGGCGTGGTATCCGCAGCAAAACCGGCCGCCCGAGACCGGAGTGGAAGCTGCCGCAAGGCGGCTGCGTTTCGGCCATATGTTCTGACGACAATAAGACACGCGATTGACGGGCGACGCGAACGGAGCACAACAGGAGGGTTGAAGGATCATGGCAATGGCAATGCTGAAACGGCTTTTGGCGGCGGGTGCCTTGGCGCTCGCGACGATAGCCGCCGTGCAGGCGGAGGAGATCAAAGTCGGCCTCGTCCTGAAAGAGGGCTTTCCTGGTGCTGAGCCGGTTAATGGTATGTACGAACTCTTCAAGGAAGAGGTCGAGAAGAACTCCAATGGCGAGATCACCGTCGACATCGTCTACGGCGGTGCACTCGGCAAGCCCAATGAACGCCTGAACCAGATGCGCCGCGGTATCATCCAGATGTCGGATGCATCGGACGGCAACTACGCGTCGATCTACAAGGATATTCAGGTGCTATCCATGCCCTACCTGTTCCCCGACGAACAGACGGCATGGGCGCTGCTTGACGGGCCGTTCGGTGACCGCATGGCGGAGGACCTGCGCGAAAAAACCGGCATCCGGGTGCTCGGCTGGTGGGAGTCGGGCGGCTTCAAGCACTATAGCGCCAACAAGCCAATCCGCACGCCGGACGACATGGCGGGCCTCAAGATGCGCGTACTGGCACCGATCTTCGGCGTGCCGATCGAGGCATTGGGCGGCTCGCCGACACCGATCGCCTTTCCGGAACTCTACACCTCACTGCAGACCGGTGTCGTCGACGGACAGGACAATGCCGTGTGGGTCTTTAACCTGGTCAAGCTGTATGAAGTTCAGGACTACCTGATGCTCGACGGCCACATCTACTCGTTCGGTCCGCTGGCGATCAACGACGCTTTTTTTAATGGGCTGTCTGAGGAACACCAGCAGGTCGTCCTGGATGCCGGCAAGAAGGCGGTCGCCTTCAACCGCGAGACCAGCCGCGCGGCGGAGGCCGACGCCATCGCGCTGGCCAAGGAAAAGGGCGTCGAAGTCATTCCATTCACACCAGAGATGAAGCAGGCGTTCGCCGAACGCATCCGTCCGGTGGCGATCGACTGGCTCAAGGACAATGTCGATACGCCGTCTCTCGTCGACGAGGTCATCGTCGAGGTCGACAAGGTATCCGGCAACTGACGCGGTTATCTCCCGGTCCAGTCGCGGTGTGTGCCCGGGTGGGCCAGCCGCGGCCGGTTGTTTCGGCGCCTATCCATGCTCTCTTGGCTTGAACGCTTCCTGCGGTTGGTATCAGCGGCAGCACTTCTGGTGCTGTTCGCCCTGATCGTCGTTCAGGTCGTCATGCGCTATGGTTTCCGCTACACGCCATTTTTTACCGAGGAAATCGGCCGTTACGCATTGGTCTGGTCTGTGCTCGCCGGCGCCGCCGTGGCCGTGCACCGTGACGAGCATATCCGCGTGACGCTGCTGCGCGAATGGCTGGGCGAGCGCTCGTACCGGGCGATCGGCCTGGTGCTGGACCTGGTCAGCCTCGTCATCCTCGCCGTGCTCGCCTGGTCCGCAGTCCAGTCGGTTCAGTTTGTCGCCGGCCAGACCAGCAGCGGCCTGCAAGTGCCGCTGTCCTACCCCTATCTCGCTCTGCCGGCAGCCTTTGGAGCGGCGGTGATCTTCTGCGCCGCGCGGCTATGGAACCGGCTGCGGCCGGGGCGGGGGCCTGGCACTTGACCTTCTCGCTTGGCCTTTTCATCGCGGTGTTTTTGATCCTCATGGCGATGGGGTTGCCGCTCGCCTGGACGATGGTCGCGGCCTCGCTCGCCTGGCTCGTCGCCAGCGGCCAGATGATGTTCCTGCCGGTTTTACCTGAACGGATCTTCCAGGGCATCGACGTTTTCGTGCTGATGGCCATTCCGCTGTTCATCCTAGCCGGCGAGTTGATCAACACGGCGCGCATCACCGATCGCCTGATCGCGCTCGCCAATCTGCTGTTCGGCTGGCTGCCCGGCGGCCTGGCGCAGGTCAATATCGGCGCGTCGATCTTGTTTTCCGGCATCACCGGGGTGGCGCTCGGCGACATCGCCGCGCTCGGGCGGATCTTCATTCCGGCGATGGAGAAGAACGGCTATGCGGCCGCCTACGCCGCCGCTGTCACCGCCTCCTCGTCAATTATCGGGCCGATGGTGCCGCCGTCACTCATCGTGGTGATCTACGGTTCCGTGACAGGCGTCTCCATTGGCGCGCTGTTCGCGGCCTGCATCCTGCCGGGACTGGTCATCGGCGTCTGCCAGATGGCGCTGGTTTTCGTCCAGGCACGCCGCCGCGGTTTTCAGCCGGTGGAACTGGATCGTTCATGGCCGGAGGTTCGGCGCGCCACGGTGCGCGCCCTGCCGCCGCTGATGATTCCGGCCATCATCCTGGCGGGCATTCTCGGCGGCGTGATGACACCCACCGAGGCCGGCGGCGCGGCCGCCTTCTACGCCCTGCTGATCGCCATGCTGGTCTACCGCACGCTGACATTCCGGCAGTTCCTGGAAACCCTCGACTCCTCGGCGCGCTTCACCGCGCAACTGCTGATCATAGTCGGTTGCGGCGCTATCTTCACCTGGGTCATGGGCATGGAGAACGTACCCAACATGGTGAGCGGAGCCGTCGCAGCGATGGAGATCCCGCCGATCCTGGTGCTGATGGTGCTCAACGTGGTCATGCTGGTTATGGGCATGTTCATCGATCCGACCGCATCGATCATCCTGTTCGTGCCGATTCTGGCCGGTGCCGCGGCGGCGATCGGCGTCGATCCGGTGCATTTCGGGGTCATCGCCATCCTCAATCTGAACATCGGGCTGCTGACGCCACCGCTCGGCGTTTGCCTGTTCGCCGCCGAACGGATCGCCGGCTGCGGCATGCGCGCACTGCTGCGCGAGATCTGGCCGTTCCTGGGTGTCAGCCTCGCAGCGCTGCTGTTGGTCACCTATGTGCCGGGGATCAGCCTGTGGCTGCCACACCTCCTCGGATTCTGAGGCTCAGCGCTTCAGTCTTGCATGAACGCCTGCATTGGCGCCACGGCCGCCTGCCATGATGGCCGGGCCTCCATCCGGTCGATCCAGGCCGCGACGGCCGGATTGGCGTCCAGGGATATGCCGGAGGGATGGCGGTATACGAACGTGCTTGCCAGCGCGAAATCAGCAATGCTCAGACCCCCGGCAGCCCACTCCCGGTTCCGCAGATTGGCATCGAGAACGGGAAGTAGCTGGGCGACATCCTTGAGCTGAGCCTCAATGGCGGTTTCGTCCGGTTCACCCATGCCGAACTTCGCTTTGAACAACCGCTCGAAAGCCACCCGTTGCATGGCGGGTCCAAGATGGATCGCCTGCCAGTAGGACCACTGGTCGATGATCGCCCGCTGTTTCGGGTCGTCCGGATAGAGGCCCCCTTGCTTGCGCATATTTGCCAGGTAGGCGTCGATTGCCCGGCTCTCCCAAAGCACGAAATCGCCATCGACCAACACCGGGACCTTGCCGTTGGGGTTGAGAGCAAGGAAGGCCTCGGTCTTGTTTTCTCCCTTCGTCAGATCGACATCGACGATGTCCAGTTCGATCCCGAGCTCGTTGGCGACGGCGCGCACACGCAAGGCGTTGGGTGACAGGTTGGCATTGTAGAGTTTCATATCGGCTTCCTTATCGGCAGGCGAAGCATCTGAATGCCCATCAGGATCGTTGAAAGCGCGTTTCGATCTGCGCCTTGATGAGCAAGATTTCCACTTCATGCGTTTTGCATAGCTGCCGCCATCGTTCGGCGCTCATATCGGCATCTCGCCAGGCGACAAGCGACACCGCGCACTGCCCTGCGGCAAGGCCGCAGACCTTGGCTGATGCAACGCGGATGAAGATGCGTGACTTGCGGTTGTCCGGACCGCCGACATGGTAGTCGATCAGCCCGAGCGACCGATGCGGTTCGACCTCGACATACACCTCACTGTCGTCGAACAGCGACCGGCCGCAATAGACGCCGGGCGCGTCGGTTGGCTCGACATCCATGCAGCCCAGCGCCCATCGGCCGAGCCGCACCGGATCAGCGAGATGTTCGAATACGACATCCTTCGGTGCATCGACCATGGCGGAGGCGACATGGCACATTTGATCTTCGGACATGCGGCTGTGCCCCGTTCTAACAATCTCCTGCGACGGTAGTTTGCACAAACGCACTGGTCAAATGACGCTAGAGTATCCGTTCGGCCGCGTCGCCCCACTCCGGCCCGGTGACCGGCAGTCCCATGATCTGCTCGAGCATCGCCGTGTAATCGGCCGGCCGCACCACATAGGGAAAATGCCCGCCGTGGCGGAACCGGTAGGCAACTGCGGGGGACAACCGCTCGCGTACGGCCTTACGGATCTCCGCAGGTATCAACGGGTCGTCATCGGCGTCGACCGTGAAGAGCGCCGCGCGATCGAGTGTCACCGGCGGCAGTTCGGGGCCGAACTTGAGGGCCGACAGCCGCGCCCGCAGCTCGGGTTCCAGAATGCGTCCGCCGGATTCGCGCAGCAGGAGATCGACCAGATTCTGCTGATCGGGATGCGCCTTCGCCCAGGCTTTTAGCCCGTCGCCGAAGCCAGCCCGCAACTGTTCGATGGGCGCAGCCTGCAGATCGAGCGCATAGGGCATGCGCGTGTCGAGACCGGCGACCGAATGCAGCGTGTTGGCGGCGACAAGGCGTGGAAAGCGGTGCGCATCGTGGCCGGCCAGATATTGCGCAAGGTAGCCGCCCAGCGACGAACCGAGCACGCAGACCGCGTCGATCCCCAGCCGGTCGAGCAGTGCATTGATGTCGTCCTTCCATTCGGCGATACCGCCCTCGGCCGGGTAGCTCACTGAAACGATGCGCAGCCGGTCGGACAGGGCCTCGATCTGCTGCCAGAAGATGTCGGCGCGCCCCAGCGTGCCCGGAATCAGCAGCAGGACCGGTCCCTCTCCGGTGTCGATGACACCCCAATCACGCCCGTTCAGCGCCATGCGGATTTCCGGATGCGCTTGCGAAAAGCGGTCACGATCGGCGAGCAACGGATTGGTCATGCGAAAGGATCCTCGACGGCGGGCCAGTAGGTGCGAGCCCGGTTCCGGTAGGGAATGTTGGCGAAATCCGGCGTGATCGCGCCGGGTGTTGCGATTGGGATAACGTGTGCCGCGATCGGGTTGAAACCGGCCTGGTAGTGGTTGGAGGATTTGACGCAGACGATGCGCCGCGAGGCCAGGTCGATCCCCAGCTGCTCGAAGGCCTCGGGGTGAAAGGTCTGGGTGCGGCTGTCGTTGACGACGATATCGATGCCGTCACTTTCCAGCCAGACGGTTTCACCCAGCGGCACCGGCAGTTCGCCGAAACGCTGGGTCAGGCCGGAGGCGCATTTGCGCACCGTCACCGTCAGGTCGAGCGGTTCGCCGGACATCGGGCCGCATTTGCCGCCAAGCCGCAGCGGCAATGTGGCTCCCTCGCCCGCCTCGCGGCAGACACGCACGGCCACCGGATCCCAAAAGATCCCGGTGGCAACCGGCCGCATTCCGCGCGCTAGAATTTCGCGCAGCAAAAAAGTGGAGTCGGAGGGCGCACCCCCGCCCGCATTGTCGGACATGTCGGCGAGCACGACCGGCCCCGCCGGTTCGGCTGCCGCCAGATCGAGTGCCCGGGCGATATCCGGTAGGTCGCGGTGCAGGTCGTGGCGCAGCGCGTAGAGACGTTGACCCAGATCCGCGGCGATGGCTTCGGCCTGGGCGGCATCGCCGTCACAGATGGAGACCGTCCGCGTGCCGACGCGCGGATGGTCCCCCCATGGAAAACCATGGGCGATCGATAGCGATAGAACACCGTCGCGACCCTCGCGCGCCGACATGGCGTCGACGAAGTCGCGCATCGGGCCCGAGGGCGTCGGCATGGCAAGGATCATGCGGCAATCGTAATCGCGCATAACTGGGACCGTCTTGCCTTCCGCGGCGTCCGCTGCCAGGCCGAACAGATCCCGCGCCCGTTCCGGTATGTCGATATGCGGATATTCCTTGAAGGCGACCAGCAGCGTGGCGTTGTCCAACATCGCCTGCGTCAGATGGCAGTGGGGATCGAGCAGGCCGCCGATCACCGCTTGCGGCAGCATCGCCCGGCTGCGGGCGATCAGGTCGCCCTCGCAATCCGGATAACCGTCGGCCATCATGGCTCCGTGCAACGCGAAGAGCACGACATCCACCGGTCCCGCGGCCTTGAGGTCGGCCAGGATTTCGTCGCGGAAGCCCTCGTAGACGGACCGCACCGTGGGCCCGGCGGGCTGAGCGTGGGCGGAAAGGGACTCGACCACCTGCCAGCCGCGTGACTCGGCCGCCTCACGCCAGATGTGCAGCGGCGCGGTGGTGTACTCCATCGGATGCCGGGTTGCATCGCCGTGATAGACGGTGGCTTCGGCGAAGCTCAGCGCCCCGGTCGGCAGCGGCGAAAAGGAATTGGTCTCGGTGCTGAGGCCGGCGATGAAGATTTTCACTGCGAAGTCTCCTCGGTCACGGCAGCGATGTCGGGCTGGTTGTCGGTCAATCGCATCATGAGATCGGCCGCCAGATGGATCAGGATCAGGGTGAACGCTAGCGGTACCGACGCTGTGAACCAGATCATCGGCAGGTCGATCATCTCGGCTTGGCGGTTGAGACTGCGGCCGAGAAAGCCGCGCGCCATGTTCATGTTGAGGCCAAACAGCGAGTACCAGATCACCGGCACCGCGAACAGAAGCACACCACACGCGCGCAGCAGTGCCAACAGCTTGCCGACACCGCCGGGTACGTCGCGCATGCCGGGAAACAGCGTCGGGTCCGAGCTGGCGCGGAAAGCGCAGGAGGCGCCGAGCATGCCGGCCCAGACCATGGCGCGACGCGCCAACTCCTCGGTCCAGACCGGTGGCGCATCCAGCACATATCGGGCGATGACCTGCCAGGATGCGGCGAAGGTCATGACCAGGACCGCGGCGACCGCGCCCCACAAGGCGGCGCGGTTGAGCGCCGCCGACAGGCGATCGACGGTCGTGGCCAGAGCCCGCACGACGCTACTGGCTCTTGGCCGTTTCCCAGGCGGAGATCTGCTCAGGTGTCAGCAGGCCGCTTTCATAGGCCGGCGCCGAAGCGGCGCGGAACGCGTCGCGGGCCGGTTCGTCAAGCCGCTCGATGGCGATGCCGGCAGCCTCCAGCTTTTCGAGCACCGCGTCCTGCGTCTTCAGCCATTCACGATTGGCCTTGGTGGCCGCATCGGCCGCCGCATCAACGGTTGCACGTTCCTCGTCGCTCAGCCCCTGGTACCAGTCCTCGGACACGATGGTGATGCGCAGCGACGGGGCGATGGCCGCGTCGGTGTAGTATTTGAGAATGTCGGTATGGCCGAACAGCAGCGGGACGAATGCCGGGTTGAGGTAACCGTCGGCGACGCCGGTCTGCAACGCGTTTGGCACTTCCGCCCAGCTGACGATGGTGCCGGCGGCACCCCACGCCTTGTAAAGCTCGATCTGGCTTTCATCGAGGGCCCGCATCCGCAGCCCCTGCATGTCGGCCACCGATTTCACCGGCTTCTTGCTGTTGAAGATACCGGTCGCCTGGCCGACATTGTTGACCGCCAGAACGCGCACACCCGCCGGGGTGGTCGCCTCATTGATCCTGTCCAGCATGCCGCCCTCGGTCAGCGCGCGGTCGACTTCCGCCTGGTCCTTGAAGAAGTACGGCAGGCGCAGACCGAAGATCAGCTTGTCGAGCGAGCCGACGATGTTGAGCGGCGACATGGAGACTTCCAGCAGACCCTGGCTGACCTGGTCGAACAGCTCGTCGTCGCCACCCAGCGCGCCGCGCTGATATTCGACCGCTTCCATGCCGTTTTCATTGAGATAATTTGCGAAAGTATTGGCCCAGACGTAGCTGCCCGATCCCTCCAGGTCGGGCGGACTGTCGAGGGCGATCTTGACTTCCGCCGCGACAGCTCCGGTCAGCGCAAGCGTGGCGGCGAGTACGACGCCGCAAAGTCTGTTGATCCGTTTCATGGCATTTTCTCCTCTTCCTGCTTTCCTTGTTGTCGTTGATTGCGTCGCTTAGCCCCCGCCCACCAGACCGAAGGCGCGCGGCAACGTCAGGCTGATGGCCGGCACCTGAACGAGCAGCATCAGCACGGCGACCTGCACCACCAGAAAGGGCAGCACGGTGCGTGCCAGCTTCCAGTAGTTGACGCCGGTGACGGCCGATACCACCAGCAGGCAGCCGCCCATCGGCGGCGAGACCAGTCCGATGCACAGATTGAAGCACAATATGATGCCGAGATGCACCGGCTCGACCCCCTGCTCCAGCGCGACCGGCGCCAGCAGCGGCACCAGCAGAGCCAGTGCCACCGGAATATCGAGCACCATGCCGGCCAGCAAAAACACCACGTTCATGATCAGCATGTAGCCGACCGGTCCGAGACCGAGCGACGCGACCGTATCGGAAATGGCTTCCGGTACTTTTTCCAAGGCGCCGAGATGACCCAGCGCGGAGACGGCGCAGATGATGATGAAGATCGAACCGGACAGAATGGCGGTGCGACGCAGGCCCTCGAGAACGGACGGCCAGGTCAGGCCGCCATAGTACGTCCCGGCCGCCAACGCCGCGAAAACGGCGACTGCGGCGGCCTCCGTCGGCGTCATCCAGCCGAATACGATACCACCGAGAATAATGACCGGCAGCGACAACGCCGGCACCGAGCGCACCAGCGTCGGCAGCAGCGGCGGCATGTCGTCCTTCTCGATGCGCGGATGGTTCTGCCGCACGGCATAGGCCGCATTGAGCAATATCAGCGCCGCCGCCAGGACCAGGCCGGGAACGATGCCGGCCAGGAACAGGGCGGTAACACTCGTGCCCATCAGGGCGCCGTAGAATATCAAAATGATCGACGGAGGGACGATCGGTCCGATGATCGACGATGCCGCCGTCACCGCGCTGGCATAGGTCAGGCTGTAACCGTGTTTTCGCATCTCGGGTACAAGCGTGTTCGAAAGCGCCGCCGCGTCGGCCACCGCGGACCCGGAGATGCCGGCAAAAAACACGCTGGTCAGCACATTGACGTGACCCAGCCCGCCGCGCAGCCGGCCGACAAGAGCCATCGACAGGTTGATCAGCGCGGTGGTCACACCGCCGCGGTTCATCAGTTCGCCCGCCAGAATGAAAAGCGGCATCGCCATCAGCGCAAAGACGTCGATGCGCGAGAAGATCTGCTGCGGCAGGATCGCCAGGTAGCGGCCATTGTCGGTGGCGAAAAAGGCCAGCACCGCGGCGCCGCCGACGACATAGGCGATGGCCAGGCCGGATGCGAGCAGCACGGCCGCCGCGAAGGGAACCAAGGCGATCACGCGGCCAGTTCCCGGCGTCGCGGCGAGAGCGCGGCCTCGCTCACGCCTTCGTTGCGGATGTCGTCTGGGATTTCCCTACCACGCGCCAGCGCCGCCGCGGTCCGGGCAGCCGCCGGCGCCGACTGAATGCCGTAACCGCCTTGCCCGGCCAGCCAGAAAAAGCCGGCAACCTCCGGATCGAAGCCGATGACCGGACAGCGATCGGCGACAAAGCTGCGCAAGCCGGCCCATTTGTGGTCGATGCGCTTCACCGACAGTTCGAAAGCGGTTTCAATCCGGTCGATGCAGATCGCCACATCCATCTCATCGGGCTGTGCGTCGCATGGCGGCGACGGCGTTTCATCAGCCGGTGAAATTAATAGTTTGCCGGCATCAGGCTTCAGATAAAACTGTTCCTCGGCATCGACCACCAGCGGCCACGCCTCGGACGACAGACCGGTGGGCGGCGAAACCAGCAACGCGGTGCGGCGCATGGGCACGAGCCCGACGGGCATGGCGCCTGCCATCTGCGCGACTGCGTCTGCCCAAGCGCCGGCCGCATTGACGACGACCGGTGCCTGATAGATATCGGCGGCCGCCTCGGCACGCCAGACCGATGGTTCGCGGACCAGCGCGGTCACAGCCGCACCGGTCCGCAACACGCCCCCGGCGGCGCGAAAGGTTTTCAGGTAGTGCTGGTGCAGCGCCATGACATCAATGTCGGACGCGGCGTCCTCGAGCAGCGCCTCCGTTACATAGCCGGAACGCAGAAGCGGCACCAGGGCGCCAACTTGCTCTCTTTCCAGCCGTCTCACCGCATCGCCCAATTCCGCCTCCAATTGGAACAGCGCGTCTTCCTGACCCTCCCGTGCGATGAACAATGCGCCGCGGCGGCGCAACAGCGGATGATCGATATGCGGGCTTTCGGGGTTGCGGAAAAACGCGCCGGACGCCCGGGACAACGCCCGGATGACCGGCGGGCCGTAAGCGCAGGTATAGAGGGCGGCGGACCTTCCGGTGGTGTGATAGCCCGGCTGGTCCTCGGCCTCGAGCAGCAGAACCCGGGCGTCGGCCGCCAGTTCGGCGGCCACCGAGGCGCCGGCGATACCGGCTCCGACAACGATGAAATCATAGGTTCCGCTGCGGCCAGTCACCCTTTGACTCCTTCCCGGCCCTTATCCCACGGGAATGGAGCCTAACACCGATTTTCCAATAGGAAAAGAGTTTTACGATTGGAAAAATTCACTTGGCGTCATCGCGGCACACCGGTAAATTGCCACCATGAACCGTCCGGAACCCGCCGACAGTCAACGGCTCGCCTTCGGCCGCCGCCTGCGTCAGTTGCGCCTCGAAAACGGCTGGACATTGGCCGAAATCGCCGAACGTTCAGGCCTCGCCATATCCACCATCTCAAAGGCCGAGCGCGGTGTCATCGCGCTCACCTACGACCGGCTGGCGCAGCTGGCCGCCGGTCTTGACGTCGATATGGCGGCGTTTTTCAACGCCGAAGGAAAAACCTTCACCCCTGGCAGTTTCGCAGTCGCCCGCAAGGGCGAGTACCGCCGCCAGGAAACGCGCAATTACGTCTATGAGATGCTGTTCCCGGAACTCTGGCACAAGGCGATGGTGCCGATGATGGGCACCCTCAAAGCCCATGAACTGCATGATTTCGAGACGTTCGTCCGGCATCCTGGCCAGGAGTTCCTGATCGTCATGGAGGGCGCCGTCACCGTGCACATCGACGGCCGTGATCCGGTGACGCTGGAGGTCGGCGACAGCATCTATTTCGACAGCGCGCTGGGCCACCTCTACGCCTCCGACGGCGACCGCGACGCCCGCATCCTGGTGGTCTGCGCGGCCCCCGGCGGCGTACCAGGACCTGAGCGGGACTGAGAATCCGATTTGGAGAGAGCGGTCTGGCGCTTATGATTCGCTACTAGGTCGGCCTTGTCGCGGTTCAGAATAGACAAGTTCACCGGCGTCGTTCAATCCGACGCCGCGCCCAAGCCGGCGGCGCTCGGCAAAGAAGGTGATCTCCTGCTCTGTCGCTTCCGCCATGGCATCGGCGAATTCCCTTAGCCAGACTTCCTGTTCTTCGGCGGACAGCTGATCAGGAGAAAGAGTCCCCTCCAGCACATCCCGGATGCGCTGAAAACTGAATATATCCAATCGCTCAATCATCCCAGCGATCCTAATTCTATAAGCGGTCGGCTCTGTAATCGATCAGTCTGGAAAGCCACGTTTATTGAATAGGTGTCGGCCTTGTGTTTGTCCAGTTAACGTGGGGCCAAGAGTTGCAGCTGGCGCCCTCCGATTGCGCCCGGCGCGGCGTCGCGGTGGCAATTCGACGGAAACCGGTTAGGCTGCGACCGCCACGAAGAGACCTTGCCGGACCGTACACATATGGCGCGCGAACCCGCCTCAGACGTATCTGCTCCAATCCATCTCGGACTGACCTTCATGGCGGTGGCCTCCGGCAGTTCGGACGTCGTGGCCTTTCTGCTGCTCGGCCATGTCTTCGCTTCCGCCATGACCGGCAATGCGGCGCTGCTCGGCATTGCCTTGAGCGACGGAAACTGGATCAATGCGTCGCAACCGGCGACGGCTCTGCTCGGTTTCGTCGCCGGGGCGGCTTTTGCCTCGGCGCTGTTCGATCCGGTACGACGGCCGGAGCGCAAGCCGATGTTCATCAATACGCTGCTCATCATTGAAGCCGTCTGCCTTTCGGCCTTCGCCATCTTTTGGGTCGTGGCCGACCATCCAGCGGCCAGTGTCGGCCATTACGTGCTCATTCTGACCTGCTCGTTTGCCATGGGCATTCAGGGGATCGCCGCAAAGTACATCCACGCGCCGGGCCTCAACACAATCGTCTTCACCTCGACACTGGTCGCCATTGTGTCGTCGACCATGCAATTGCTGCTTGGCCGCGAAGACGGACCGGCGCTGAAATCCGAAACCCGGTTTCAGGCCTCGGTGTTCGCCGCATACGGTATCGGTGCGATGATTGCCGGGTTGCTGTACTGGTCCGGTTTTGCCTATCTCGTCTGGCTGCCGGCGGCGGCCGTTGTCGTGAGCATCGGATGTCAGAGCGGACTTGTCTGGCGGAGGAACACCGAACTTCCCTAGTGAAATGAACGCCTCTAACCTGTCATATTCTTAATTTATTCTTGTTCATGGTTGCTTTTTTTGTTGCGAGGTAGACGATGTTACGGGTTTGTTTCGTATTGAGCTTCTCCGCCGCAATCACCGTCTCGGCGCATGCTTTCGAGAAACTTGACGGCTATTTTATCGCGTTCGAAGCCTGCGAGGCCTACCAGTCGAAGAACCGGCTTACCAATCCGGGCAATGTGGAGACCGAGCCGTTTCGCGCCTACGAAATCAACGGCATCAACAAGAAGGGCGGCGACTTCTTTCAGATGGCCGTTCCGGGCGCGCCGGTGACCGCTGACCGTTGGGTGCATGTCGACTGCGGCGTGCACGTGGTCAAGGCCGACACGGCCACCGATTCCGGTCCCAGCGGACCGGTTGTGGTCAATCCACCGCCCGGTACGGAATCGGAGCATCATCTGCTGGCGCTGAGCTGGCAGCCGGCTTTTTGCGAAAGCAGGCCCGGCAAGACCGAATGCAAACAACTGAATGACGGACTGCTGCCGGTTACCGAAACCCAGCTTTCGATTCACGGCCTGTGGCCGCAGCCGCGTGGCAACGACTATTGCGGCGTGCCGAAGGCGCTCATCAATCTCGACAAGGCACGCCGCTGGTCGGAACTGCCGGAAGTGCCGCTCGATCCCGAAACGCGCGAAGCCCTCGAGGTGGCGATGCCGGGGACCGCGAGCTTTCTCGAACGACACGAGTGGATCAAGCACGGAACCTGCCACCTGGGCGCCGGCGGTGCCGATGAATATTACCGCGACACGCTGATCCTGACGGACGCGATCAACAACTCGGCGATTGGCGACTTCTTTGCCGAACATGTCGGCGCCGAGGTGCATACCCAGGAGATCCGCGATAAGTTCGATGAAGTGTTCGGCGCCGGCGCCGGCCAGCGGGTGCAGTTTCAGTGCGCCGGAGACGGCGGACGCACACTGATCCAGGAACTGAAAATCCACATGCGCGGGGTGATCGCCGAGGACGCCGATCCTTCCGAACTGCTGCTGGCTGGCGACACGGTTTCGCTCGGGTGTTCCTCAGGTGTCATCGACCCATCGGGTCTGCAGTGACCTGACCGTCAGATACTGCCTTCGCGGTCGAGGATCTCGACGGTTTCGCGATAAAAGCGGTCTGCCTCCTCGTGGCTGGCGCCGACGCAGACCATGCCCAGTTTGCCGAATTCCGACAGCGCGCCGATCAGGTGAAACGCCACGCCGCGCTGGGCGGCGCCGTGGAAGTGGATGTTGTTGCGCACCGCAATATCGATCAGGTCTTCCGGGGTCAGTCCGCGATAGCGTTCCGATTCCAGATTGTCAGTCGCGAAGTAGTAGCGCTCCCGGCCGCTGGGCGTCTTGAACAGCCCGCTGTCGGGATCGTAGCGGCCGTCGGTCAGATACTGCAGCATGATGAAGGGATGCGTCGTGCCGCCTTTGCGCAAATTGACTTCGACGGCGTAGTGACGCCAGGCGTTGCCTTCGAGCACGGAGATGAAGTCGATGCCGAACCGGCCCAAAACGCCGTGCTCGGCCAGGAGGCGCCCCGCTCTGATGCCCTGGCGCTGAATCTCCAGCCGATAGGCCTCGTCGGCGGGGAAACGGCAGCCGAGAAACACCTGATTGTCGTTGCCCCCCAGAACCTGATCGTGCGTAGAGATCGGATCGAGCTGGCCCAATGGGTCGATCCGATACTGGACCGATGGCGAACGCTTGTCCTCGCCTTCGACGAACGCTTCGACCACACCGCCCATTTCGCCGATCTTGGCGCGGAACTGGTCCCAGTCCATCTCCGGCGTGCTGAAGGCCAGTCCCGGCAGGCGATCGGCGATCCATGCTTCGGAAACCGGCACCGACTCGCCGTCAAAGTAGAACACGGCATTGCCCTCACCGGAAAAGCCTTCATTCAGCTTGACGACGGCGCGCCGCATCTCCGGATTGCGCGCCTTCAGTTCGGCAAGCGCCCCGGTCACGTCCCGCTCGTCCGCCATATCCTCGAAACCGTCAGCGACCAGCATGCCGGCCTCACGGAACAGCTTGCGGCTGCCGCTCTTGGATCCGTGATGCTGCAGTTCGGGATCGCAGCCGTAGATCGGAATGCCCAACCGGGCAGAAAGTCGGCGTTCGAGCGGCGAGACATTGAAACACACCATGTGGGCGAAGGCTTTTTCGCCGACGGCCGCGTCGATGCGAGAGAGCAGCCGCGGCCGCTCCAGGATCTTCGTCGTCAGCGGCCGGTTCGAGCCGTCATGGCACGACAGCAGCGTCAACCGGCGCCGGGCATGTTGGTGCGGTACACCGGGAAGCAGATGCAGGTAATAGTCGATGATACACTCATCGATCGGCCCGCTGGTCACATAGACGATATGCGTCTCCGGCATATGCAGGAGTCGCAGCATGCACAGCAGCCGTTCTTCGTAATGGGGTGCACCGGAGATCTTCGACAGGACCTCGGGATCCAGCGTCAGGCTCGGGATGATCACCACGGTGCGCGGGTGCAGGCGATCGGGAAAGACCCGCTCGAACATCTCCGGCAACCGGGATTGTAACCGATCGAACTCAGCGACATCGGCGCTGAAGTTCCCGACCTGCGTCATGACGCTTCTCTCGTTTCGGGCCTCGCGGCCAATCTGCCCAAATCCATGAAATCAGGCGTTATTCACTGTTAATGCGTCAACAGGGTGGCTGCAAGCGGCACCATCCGGTGAGCATCGTTCGGTGTCAGCGTCATCATCTTGAATCAACCTCGCCCCGGTGGCATGAATGCAGCCGATTGCAGCCAGCTGACGGGATGTGCGATGACCCCCTCCTTCGAGCAGACACTCAACGCCCTGCGTGACCACTGGCGCAACGGTGCGCCGCGGAATATGCGCGCCGCCTTTGCAGAGGATCCGGATCGCTTCGGGCGGTTTTCGGTCAGCCTTGACGACCTGCTGTTCGACTATTCGAAATGCGCGGTGGACAGCGAAACGATGCAACTGCTGGTGAAGCTCGCCGAGGACGCGCAGGTTGCGGCGCGGCGCGAGGCGATGTTTACAGGCGATCACATCAATCTGACGGAGGACCGGGCCGTCCTGCACACGGCACTGCGCAATCTCGGCGATTCGCCGGTATTCGACAGCGGCCATGACGTCATGCCCGATATCCGGGCGGTGTTGGCTGCGATGGCGGCATTCTGCAATGCCGTGCGTGGCGGCGAAATTTCCGGTGCGACCGGTGGCCGGATCACCGACGTCGTCAATATCGGGATCGGCGGATCGGATCTCGGACCGGCCATGGCGTGTTTGGCGCTGGCGCCCTATTGCGACGGACCGCGCACCCATTTCGTCTCCAATATCGATGGCGCCCATATTGCCGACACACTGAAACGGCTGGACCCCGCAACCACGCTGGTCGTCATCGCTTCCAAGACGTTCACGACGGTCGAGACCATGACCAACGCGGCCACCGCCCGGCGCTGGGTGGCCGCGGCACTGGGCGAGGATGCCGTGCCGGATCACTTCGTCGCCGTTTCGACCGCGCTCGACAAGGTCGCGGCCTTCGGTGTCGCCCAGGACCGGGTGTTCGGCTTCTGGGATTTCGTCGGCGGGCGCTATTCCATCTGGTCGGCCATCGGCCTGCCGCTGATGCTCGCCATCGGTCCGGACCGGTTCACCCGTTTTTTGGCCGGTGCCTACGATCTGGACACGCATTTTCGCAACGCGCCGACGCTTGAGAACCTGCCGATGCTGCTCGGACTCATCGGCTATTATCATCGGGCTGTCTGCGGCTATCCGTCCCGCGCGGTGATCCCGTACGACCAGCGCCTCGCCCGCCTGCCCGCCTACCTGCAGCAGCTCGACATGGAATCGAATGGCAAGCGGGTCGATATCCAGGGCGTAGCGCTGAGTGGTCCGTCCGGCCCGATCGTGTGGGGCGAGCCGGGCACCAACAGCCAGCACGCCTTTTTCCAGCTGGTCCACCAGGGCACCGACATCATCCCGGTCGAGTTCATCGCCGCGGCGCAAGGACACGAACCCGACCTTGCCCACCAGCACGACCTGCTGCTGGCCAACTGCCTGGCGCAGTCGGAGGCGCTGATGCGCGGGCGCACGCTGGACGAGGCACGCGCCCAGGCCAAGCCGGGTCCGGACGGCCAGGACCTGTCGCAGCACCGGGTATTCGAGGGCAACCGGCCGTCGATCACCATGATCCACCATGAGCTCGATCCCTACGCGCTGGGTCGGCTGATCGCGCTCTACGAGCACCGCGTCTTCGTCGAGGCACAGTTGTTCGGTATCAACGCCTTCGACCAGTGGGGCGTCGAGCTGGGCAAGGAGCTGGCCACGGCGCTGCTTCCCGTGGTCGAGGGAAAGCAGGGCGGCGACGCTCACGACAGCTCGACGGAGGGCCTGGTCTCCTTCATCCGGCAAAGCCGGTCGGGATAGGTCAGTCAGCCCCGTTCGATGCGGCAGAAATAGCAATTGTTCTGCACCGAGCGGACATGCACGAACGTGACCTCCGGATCCTCGAAAATCCGCTGCGCGGCGTCGATCAGATCGGGTGTTTCGACAACACCGCCGGTGCCGTAGCGGATCCGCTCGTCACCGGTGTAACCGCGCAAGAGGAAGCGTGGCCGTGAGGCCAGCACCGGCGGCAATGCACCGTCGTCGACATGACGTTCACAGGCATCGGCGCACAGGAAAATCGGGCCGAGTTCAGCATAGGGTTGAATTGTGCGGAACGGACGATGGGCGAGCACCAGCATATCGCTGCCCGCCGCAATGTCGCGCAGACAGTGGCGGCAGGGATTGCCGCCGCCATCCGAGGTTTTCCGTCCGGGTTGCTGGCCGTTGGCGTCGGCACCGCCGGCCTGCAGGGCGCGCACGGCTTCGGTTTCGAGGGCATGGAATGTCACGGTCACGGCTGGCCTCCTGTTTTTTGAAGCTTTGCCGGAGCGCCATGGAGGCCGATATCCGTTTATTGCTGGCGGAATAGAATTGTGGCAGCGTCCATTAATAATTTTTTCCTATCCTGAATATCAATTAATCCAACTTAATTTTATGGTTATGCTTTGATATAGATCATGGTGCGGAGGTGAGGAGCAGCCAGTGTATAGACTGGCTCGCACCGTGCGGTGCAGCGGCTGACAAAGCCCAAACGATTGTGATTGACGCCCCCGAGCAATGCCGACGGATTGCGGGTGTGCCGGGATGCGATCACGACCAGGACAGCCTGTGAAGACATATGGTCGTCAAGTCTGACCAGAACCGAGAGGCCGTCGCGCCCGCTGTGGGATCAACTCCAAGAAATAACAAATTGCCCAGCCACGAACGGAGATAAAAATGGACGTAAACAAAGTCGAAACAACCGGCGGATGCCCGGTGATGCACTCGGCCAGCTTCGAAGTCAGGTCAAACAGCGACTGGTGGCCCAATCAGCTCAACCTGCGGGTGCTGGCTCAGAATTCCTCGTTGTCGAATCCGATGGCCAAGGATTTCAACTACACCGAGGCATTCGGGAAGCTTGATTATGAAGCCCTGAAAAAGGATCTGCACGCGCTGATGACGGATTCGCAGGACTGGTGGCCAGCCGACTACGGCCATTATGGACCGCTGTTCATCCGCATGACCTGGCATGCGGCCGGAACCTACCGCATCGGCGATGGCCGCGGCGGCGGGTCAACCGGAACCCAGCGCTTTGCGCCGCTGAACAGCTGGCCGGACAACGTCAACCTCGACAAGGCGCGTCGCCTGCTGTGGCCGATCAAGCAGAAATACGGCAACCAGATCTCCTGGGCCGACCTGTTGATCCTCACCGGCAACGTCGCCCTGGAATCGATGGGCTTCAAGACCTTCGGCTTCGCCGGTGGCCGCGAGGACGTCTGGGAGCCGGAAGAAGACATCAACTGGGGCACCGAGGACGTGTGGCTCGACGACAAGCGCTACTCGGGCGACCGGGACCTCGAAAACCCGCTCGCAGCGGTGCAGATGGGCCTCATCTACGTCAACCCGGAAGGCCCCAACGGCCAGCCCGATCCGCTGGCGGCGGCCAAGGACATCCGTGAAACGTTCGCTCGCATGGCCATGAATGACGAGGAAACCGTCGCGCTGATTGCCGGCGGCCATACCTTCGGCAAGTGCCACGGCGCCGGCGACGCCGCGCTGGTCGGTCCGGAGCCGGAAGCTGCCGGGATGGAAGAAATGGGCCTTGGCTGGCACAGCAGCTTCGGCAGCGGCAAGGCCGACGACACCATCGGCAGCGGCCTCGAAGGCGCCTGGACGACCAATCCGATCGCCTGGGACAACAACTACTTCGACAACATCTTCAACTACGAGTGGGAGCTGACCAAGAGCCCCGCCGGCGCCTGGCAGTGGACGCCGAAGGACGCCTCGGCGCAAGGGACCGTACCGGACGCTCATGATCCTTCCAAATCGCACGCGCCGATGATGTTGACGACGGACTTGGCCCTCAAGGCGGATCCGATCTATGCACCGATCTCGCGGCGGTTCCATGAGAACCCCGACCAGCTTGCCGACGCGTTTGCGCGCGCGTGGTTCAAGCTGATCCACCGCGACATGGGCCCCATATCACGCTATCTCGGTCCGGAAGTCCCGCAGGAGGAACTGATCTGGCAGGATCCGATCCCGGCCGTCGACCACGATCTGATCGACGATCAGGACGTTGCCGACCTGAAAGCCAAGATCCTCTCTTCGGGCCTCTCGGTGTCGCAGCTGGTGACCACCGCCTGGGCCTCGGCCGCGACGTTCCGCGGTTCCGACAAGCGCGGCGGCGCCAACGGCGCACGCATCCGCCTCGCCCCTCAGAAAGACTGGGAGGTCAACCAGCCGGCCGAACTGGCATCGGTTCTGGCAACGCTTGAGGGCGTGCAGCAGGCCTTCAACGACGCCCAGTCCGGCGGCAAGAAAGTGTCGCTCGCCGACCTGATCGTGCTCGGCGGCTGTGCGGCGGTCGAAAAGGCCGCGAAGGACGCCGGAGTCGACGTCCAGGTCCCGTTCGCGCCGGGCCGCGGGGACGCACTGGAAGAGCAGACCGACGCGGCCTCCTTTGCGCCGCTCGAGCCGGTGGCCGACGGCTTCCGCAACTACCTGAAAGCCGATTACGGTGTATCAGCCGAGGAGTTGCTGGTCGACCGCGCCCAGTTGCTGACCCTGACCGCACCGGAAATGACGGTCCTCGTCGGCGGCATGCGCGTGCTCGGCGCCAATGTCGGCGGGTCGCAGCACGGCGTGCTCACCGACCGTCCGGGCATGCTTACCAACGACTTCTTCGTCAACCTGCTCGACATGGATACGGAATGGAAGGCGACCTCCGACAAGCAAGAGGAATTCGAGGGACGTCACCGCGAAAGCGGTGATCTCAGATGGACCGGCACAAGGGTCGATCTCGTCTTCGGGTCCAACTCGCAGCTGCGGGCGCTGGCGGAAGTCTACGGTTCCGACGACGCGAAGCAGTCCTTCGTCCATGCGTTCGTCGCGGCCTGGGACAAGGTCATGAACCTTGACCGGTTCGACCTTGCCTAAGACATGCGCGGCCAAAGCGGCCACGTCACTCGCAAGACTGGAAAAGCGCCCGACGGGCGCTTTTCCTTTGTTTTAGTCTAGGCTGATTTACACCCGAGATATCGAGGCTCTCTCGGCCTTCAAAACCCTGGCTATTTCGAATCAAATAGTCACCGTGCAATTTCTTGCACGAGGCATTCGTTCCGGCAGATTCCCCGAAAAGTTAGCGAGTGGAGCCAACTCGTTCGGGCCCCTAAAACCGTCAATACCCGCTAACAATTCCATTAAGATCCCCAGCTTGCTTTTGGTAGACATCCATCAAACTGAGGAATCATTAAGCTACTGTTTTTATTAAATTATAGGTGACGCCTTCCATTTTCGCCTTGGCTCTACCAAATCAGTATTTGTCCGGCCCGAAGACATAGGAAACAGAATATCCCTAAGACATGGGTGACAACCTCGAGCCGAACGGATTGTCGATGGTTTGCAATGTTCTTTGCTCCTGATCGATGCAACCCAGATCAAAATGCATGAACCTTACGAGCCAAATGCCATCGTCGACTTCCTTGGGGCCGAGCCTTTGGCCGACCGGATGTAGATGGGTACCGGCGAACCCGACGGTATTGAGGCGAAAGGCGTCAAGTCACCTCGGAGTGCCTTGTCAGTGAAGGTCAAAGGCGATCAGGTTTTACATTCGCGAGCGAAGCTGGCATTCATTCAATTATAGGTAACCATCACATAGCATTCATCTGAGAGGTCAAATCATGGTTTTAAGAGGTATCTCTACACGATGACGGCTATCCGCTCAGGATCACAAATGCAACCGGCTTCAATTTGGAGCAGGCGGCGGTTTCTGATCGGAAGCGCCACCGCCGGTATTACGCTCACCCTGGTGCCGTTGGATGTGTACGCATCTTTTGCCGACGCTGAGACCATGCCAACCGAGCCGGGATGGTCGGGCGACGGATACGGGAGCCCGAGGTATCGCGTGGACGGCTATGCCAAGGCGACCGGCGCGAAGCTTTACACCCGGGATTTCAGGGCTGCCGACATTGACGGCTGGCCGGACGAGACAGATCACGCGATGCTATTGCTAGCCGATGACGCGACAAGACGCTTCGTCGGTACCGACCTGTCGATGCTCGATACGGACCTGATGCCCGACGTGGTTGTGACGGCCGAGGACCTGGAAAACACCGGGATTCGTGCCCAGGGCTACTTCACGGAAGATCTGCTTTGCCCCAAGGGCCAGACGCCGGATTACCTGGGCCAGCCTGTCGCGCTGCTCATTTACCGCAACCTGGAGAGGTTCATTGCCTCACGGCAGGCCCTGCGCGGCGCGAAGGATGTAATTGTCTTCGGTGAGAAGACACCACCGGTCGACAAACCGCCATACGGGGCCAACCGCTTCACCCGCATCGGCGGATCCGATCCATCCGCCCCGGATGAGTATTCACCCGCTAAAAACGGCTGGGTCGTGCCTCCGCGTTTCCATAGGGGGTACGTACCATCGTGGCCCGAGGCTGATCCCGCCGCCACGAAGCGCGCCGAGGAGACCGGCCGCAATCTTCGTGCCGATCTCAACAGCGGACGGGCAGGACGAATGTTCCAGCAGCAGTTCCAGACCCAGTCGACCGACCATTTCTTCATGGAACCCGAAAGCGGTCTCGCCTGGTACGATGCCGCCAATGGCCGCCTTTCGCTGGTGCTCGGCGTGCAGGATCCAGGCGGCACGCTGAAGGCAATAGCCGCGATACTGTCCGACGTCGGACCGGACTATGTCGTTAGGGACATTGAAGGCCACTTTGCTTATCTGGGCGGCGGTTTCGGCGGCAAGGACATGCCGTTGCTGCCGAACTATGTGGCTCTGGCCGGCCTGTTCGCCAACGGGCGGCCGGTGCGGCTTGCGCTTGACCGCTTTGAGCAGTTTCAACTGGGCATGAAGCGGCATGCCGTCACAATCGACAGCCAGTTGGGAGTCGATCCCGAGAGCGGGGCGTTCAGCACCTTTGTCTGCGATCTTTCGCTCAACGGAGGCGGCACTGCAAACGTCTCCGCGAGCGTTGCCGACATCGCAGCGATTTCGTCGACCTCGATGTATTACCTGCCCAGAAGCGATGTGAGCACGGTGGCGACGCACTCCCGTGCAGTGACGGCGGGATCGATGCGTGGCTACGGCGGATTGCAGTCGATAACGGCGATGGAATGCCTTGTCGACGACGTCGCCTCGCAGTTGAACATGGATCCCATCGCGTTGCGCCGGAAGAACGCAATGCAAACCGGCTACCGCAACATGACCGGGGCAGTGCCGGCCGTCACGATACGCAGCGGGGAGCTTCTGGACCGGGTCGAACAAGCGCCTTTATGGTCGAAGCGCGCGGAAGATCGACGGGCCTTCGAAGCAGCCAATCCTTCCAAGGCCTATGGGGTCGGTGTCGCCTGTTCCATGTTCAAATACGGTACGGGCTACGACGCCGCCCTTGCCGCCGTGTCGTTCGACGCCGACGGGCTGATCGAGGTTACCGCCAGCACCATCGAGATGGGCACTGGAACCTCCACCGCGATCGCCGTGCGGGTTGCCGATCACCTGGGGCGCAGCGCCGATCGCGTCACGCTCGACTCGGTGGGCCCGGTTTGGGAGCCACTGAGCCTCGTCACATCCGGCGATCCCGTGAAGATAGACCAGCGAAGTCAGGACGTGGCTGCCCGCAATCCGCGTTGGGTCCCGGTGATTACCTCCCGCGCCAGCGCATCTGTTGGCGCTCCGGTGACGACCCGGGCCGTGGCGGAGGCTGCCTTCGCGCTTCTGCGTTACAGCCTTTGGCCCGCCGCGCGCGAGATCTGGCAGGCCGGCGACAGCATGGCCTTCGAGGATGTCGAGTGGATCGATGGCAAACTCATCGCGAAGGGCATGGAACCGCTGCCCTTCGCACGGTTGGCGAAGCACTGCCACGCCTCCGGACAGACAACCGGTGTGATGGTTCACACCTTCAACCGATGGCAATGGGCCCAGGCCGAATTCAACATGGGAAACGAAATATGGAACGGCGCGATCGACGCTCTGGCGCTGCGGCGCGACGGAGACTGGCGAGTGCAGGACCGCCTCAAAGTGGCGTTTCCGCCGGCATCGACGGAGCGACTGAGCGAGACATATGCGGCCATCTGCGCAGCAATCGTGGCGCTCTCCGTCGACCGCACCAACGGCGTGATAAAGGTTCTACGTGTGCATGAGGTGCTGGATTGCGGCAGGTCCATCGTGCCCGAGCTCGTGTCAAGCATGGCTCAGGGCGGGATCGCAATGGGACTCGGGCATGCGCTTACCGAGTATCTGCCGCTCTATGAGGACGGTCCGGGCAACGGCACCTGGAACGTCAATCGTTACAATGTCGTTCGGGCAAAGGATGTTCCAGTCTGGGATATGACCCTCGAAACCCTGCCGCCGACCGGAGACGACGATTCCCCGCGTGGTATCGCGGAAATCGTCATGGTTCCGGTCGTTCCTGGGACACTGAACGCAATCCATGACGCCATTGGCAAGCGATTCACCCAACTGCCGGTCACGGCGGATGATATCCTGAACGCGCAGTAGCAAGGCACGGTGGATATGGAAACGGTCAAAATCTCCGTAGTCATCAACGAACGGCCAACCGGTCCCCACGTCATTCCGGCAAGTCTGGCAATGGTCGATTACCTGCACGAATATGTCGGTCTGACCGGTACGAAGTTCGGTTGCGGTATCGGAGTTTGCCATGCCTGCGTGGTGATCGTCGACGAACCCGACGGATCGAGCCGGACTATGCGGACGTGCATATCCGGCGCGGCTGACTTTGCCGGAAAACGGATCAGGACCGTCGAGGGCCACGCGAAAGAGGGACATCTTTCAAACGTCCAGCTGGCTTTCGTCGATCATTTTGCCTTCCAGTGCGGCTACTGCACCTCTGGCTTCGTCAACGAAGCGACATTGTTATTGGAAGATCTTGCCCGCTCTCCCGTGTCCAAAGCTGAATTGGAGCAGAAGATCGAAGCCTCGCTCGGTGAGCACATCTGCCGGTGTTCCGGTTACGTCCGGTATTATGAGGCGGTGCGTAACCTGATCCTCGCTGACCCAAAGCTAACGACGGATTAGACCATGCGGCGTTGGCTCATACGACTGGCGGGTTTGGGGCTCATCGGTGTCGTGGCCTACGGGCTCTTCGCGGTGTATTGGGGAGTGCCTTCGGTTCCCGATCATGCCCTTTCGCGTGACCCTGCGACCATTGAATTGGGCAAATATCTGGCGGCGGCAGGCGACTGCGCGTCCTGCCATACAGCTGAAGGCGGCGAAGCATTCGCCGGTGGGCGACCTTTGGCGACACCATTCGGCACCATATTCTCAGCGAACATAACGCCTGATCCGAAAGCCGGGATCGGCGATCTGAGTTCAGCCCAATTCTACCAAATAATGGCATTCGGTGCGGATAACCCACTTGCACCACTCTATCCGGCGATGCCCTACACGTCCTTTCATTACATCACGCGCGAAGACAGCGACGCGCTGTTCGCCTACTTCATGAGCGTGCCGGCCGTGGACCAGCCTGTCCCGCCAAACCAAATGTCGTTTCCCTTCAACATTCGCCCGATGATGTTTGGGTGGAACTTGCTGTTCGCCAGCCGCACACCGTTCGAGAGGGATCCGGACAAGGACAACGACTGGAATCGGGGAGCGTATTTGGTTAGGGGGCTTGGTCACTGCGGCGAATGTCACACGCCACGAAACATTCTGGGCGCCATGGAGGTGAATCGGAGCCTGGAAGGGGCGGTTCTCGGAGGGTTCGAGGCACCGGATATCACCGCCGCGGGGCTGGCCAGCCGGGGCTGGACGCGTGAGGATATCGTCCTGTTCTTCGAAACCGGCGCGAGCCCACAGGGATCCGCGTTCGGAGACATGTTCCTCGCGGTCAAAAACTCGCTGCGTTTGCTAACCCACGACGACCGCACGGCGATCGCCACCTATTTGATGGATGTCGACGCGAATGCACCGAGCAAGGGTTACGCAGCAGTCGCCGCGCTGGGCGAGAATGCGCATGAGAATGCTTCAGGACAGGCGCTTTATCTGTCCAACTGCTCGCTTTGCCACGGACCGGACGGAAAAGGCGTTGCCTCGACCATGCCGCCGCTTGCCGGCAACACAACGCTCGCTGAGCCCGACGGCATCAATCTTATTGCCGTCATGGCCCAGGGGATAGACCCACAACGGATGTCGCTGACCGACGGCTACGGTCCGATGCCAGCATTTCGCGACAGGCTATCCGCCACTCAGATGGCTGATCTCGCCAATTATGTGCGTTCGGTTTTTGCAGTTGATGGTGAAAGTCTTCCCGAACTCAGCACAGAGGATGTGGTCCGGATTTTAGGGCAGTTGTGACAGCCGCCTGCATTTAGAGCGTGTCTGTTTTAAATGGAAACATCTGATGGCGGAAAATAGGTTCGCCCGGCTAGGCGTGTCGCGCAGCGCGATGTGGGGCATCGGGCGAGCGGCGCAACGACGCCGATGGGCCGATTTTCCGCCACCCCTGAAAGGACTGTCGTTTTGAAGCTAAGAGTTGCATCGGCCGGGCGATATTGGCCCCTGACTGCGGCGTTGGCTCGCGCTTGTGGTGGGATGACACCACGGCGCGCAATCCGCCTTGTCAGCGACCAAAATCGCCTCGGTCAAATGCTTCCATTTATACCAGACACGCTCTAATCAGTTCATCGTCGGGATGACGAACTCGGCGCCCTCCTTGACACCGGATGGCCAGCGCGAGGTGATCGTCTTGGTCTTGGTGTAGAAGCGGAAGGCATCGGGACCGTGCTGGTTGAGGTCGCCAAAGGCCGACGCCTTCCAGCCGCCAAAGGTGTAGTAGGCGATCGGCACCGGGATCGGCACGTTGACGCCGACCATGCCGACCTGCACCCGGTCGGCGAAATCGCGCGCCGCGTCGCCGTCGCGGGTGAAGATCGCCACACCGTTGCCGTAGGCATGTTCGCTCGGCAGCCGCAGAGCCTCCTCATAGGTGTCGGCGCGCACCACCGACAGCACCGGCCCGAAAATCTCTTCCTTGTAGATGCGCATGTCCGGCGTGACATGATCGAACAGGCAGCCGCCCATATAGTAGCCGTTCTCGTAGCCCTGCATCTTGAAGTCGCGGCCGTCGACCACCAGCTTGGCACCCTCCTCGACCCCAAGATCGACATAGCCCTTGACCTTTTCCAGCGCCTGGGGAGTGACCAGCGGGCCGTAGTCGGCACTCGGATCGGTCGACGGACCGACCTTCAGCGACTCGACGCGCGGCACCAGCGCTTCGACCAGCTTGTCGGCCGTCTGCTGGCCCACCGGCACGGCGACCGACACCGCCATGCAGCGCTCGCCGGCCGAGCCGTAGCCGGCGCCGACCAGCGCATCGACCGCCTGGTCCATGTCGGCGTCGGGCATGACGATCATGTGGTTCTTGGCGCCGCCAAAGCACTGCACCCGTTTGCCGGCGGCGCAGCCGCGGCTGTAGATGTATTCGGCGATCGGGGTCGATCCGACAAAGCCGATGGCCTTGATGTCGGGATCGTCGAGAATGGCGTCGACCGCCTCCTTGTCACCGTTGACGACATTGAGGACGCCGGCGGGCAGACCGGCTTCGATGAACAGTTCGGCAAGCCGCATCGGCACGCCCGGATCGCGTTCCGACGGCTTCAGGATGAAGGCGTTGCCGCAGGCGATCGCCGGTGCGATCTTCCACAGCGGGATCATCGCCGGGAAATTGAACGGGGTGATGCCGGCCACCACACCCAGCGGCTGGCGCATCGAGTAGACATCGATGCCGGCACCGGCGCCGGTGGTGTATTCGCCCTTCATCAGATGCGGCGCGCCGATGCAGAATTCGACGACTTCGAGACCGCGCTGGATGTCGCCCTTGGCGTCGGGAATGGTCTTGCCGTGCTCCTTGGCGAGCAGTTCGGCGAGCGAGTCGTATTCGGCATGCACAAGTTCCAGGAACTTCATCAGCACCCGGGCGCGGCGCTGCGGATTGGTGGCCGCCCAGGCCGGCTGCGCCGCCTTGGCATTCTCGACCGCCGCCCGCACCTCATCCTTGCCGGCCAGCGCGACCTGGCCCTGCACCGTACCGTCCATCGGCATCAGGACCTCGGCCGTGCGCCCGCTGGTGCCGGCGACGGCCTGGCCGCCGATAAAATGACCGATTTCTCGCATCGCTTTTCCTCCATCTGACTGTCTGGCTGCTTGACGGCATTTTGCGCGTCGCGTTGTGAAAATCAATGCACAGCCTAGCGCATCCGTTGTGCAGATTTTATAGTCCCGTGCCGGAGCCTGATCATGAACTGGGACGATGTTCGCATATTTCTGGCGGTCGCGCGATCCGGCCAGATCCTGGCAGCAGCGCGGCGGCTGGAACTCAACCACGCCACCGTTGGCCGCCGGGTGTCGGCGCTGGAAACGGCGCTGCAGTGCAAGCTGCTGGTGCGGCGCACCAATGGCTGCGATCTGACGCGGGAGGGCGAAGCCTTCATGCAGGCGGCAGAGCGGATGGAAGCCGAAATGCTGGCGGCACGGGCCGAAGTCGGGATGACCGACAGTGAAGTGACCGGCACCGTGCGTATCGGCGCCACCGACGGCTTCGGCGTCGCCTTTCTGGCACCGCGGCTCGGCCAGTTGACCAAGCGCTATCCCGGTCTCAAGATCCAGCTGGTGCCGGTGCCGCAGAGCTTCTCGCTGTCGCGCCGCGAAGCCGACATCGTCGTCACCGTCGATCGGCCGCAGGCCGGCCGGCTGATCACCCGCAAGCTGGTCGACTATGCGCTGTGCCTTTACGCGTCAAAGGACTATCTCGCCCATCACGGCACGCCGGCGAGCCCCGATGCGCTCGCATCGCACCGGCTGATCGGCTATGTCGAGGACCTGGTCATCTCGCCGCAACTGCATTACCGATCGGCCTTTGCGCAGGACTGGGAGTCCGACTTCGAGATTTCTTCCGTGCTGGGCCAGGTAGAGGCGGTGAAGGCCGGCGCCGGCATCGGCATTTTGCACACATTTCTGGCGCGGCCGCATGCCGACCTGGTGCAGGTGCTGCCCGACCTGCAGGCCGACCGCACCTACTGGATCGTCTATCACGAGAATCTGCGCAACGTTCGACGTATCAAAACGGTGGTCGAATATGTTGCGCAGCAATCGGACCGCGCAAAAGAGCTTTTTTCTTGAAATACAAACACTTGCTGCACTGCAATATCGTAAAATGCTGCACCCATGCTGCGCAGCATTTGTGCAGCATTTTTTGCGCAGCATTCCCGCATCACAGGCGGCGCTCGAAATCCTCATAGGTGAATTGGCGCACCAGTTCGAGTGTATCCGTGCGGCTGTCCCACAAAGCCAGCGACGGCAGCGGCGTGCCGTTGAAAGTGGTGGCCTTCACCATGGTGTAATAGCCGACATCGAGAAACAGCAGCCGGTCGCCGACCTGCGGCGCTTGCGCGAAGCGGTAGGTGCCGATGACGTCGCCGGCAAGACAGGTCGGCCCGCCGAGGCGCACGACGGTGTCCTGCCCGGGCTGCACCTGTGCGTCCCGCGGCAGCGTTTCGGCGCCCAACACATCCGGCGTGAAAGGCGCCTCGATGACGTCCGGCATATGGCAGGTGGCGGAGGCATCCATGACGGCGACCTCACCGATATTGCGGCTGCGGTCGAGCACTTCGGAGACCAGCGCGCCGGCATGCAGGGCAACGGCGGTGCCCGGTTCCAGATAAACGGTCAGGCCGGTGCGCTCCCGATATTCTTTTAGCCGGCTGATAAACGTGCCCATCGGAAAGCCGTCCTCTGTGATCAGCAGGCCGCCGCCGAGATTGATCCAGTCGATCGCGCCGAATAAATGGCCGCAATTGCGCTCCACCGCCGAAAGCATGCGGTCGAAGGCCGGATAGGGGTGGTCGCACAGGGCATGAACGTGAATGCCGCTCAGTCCCTCAAGATCCGCAGGCGTCAAATCACCGGCCGGGATGCCGAGCCGCGACCACGGCGCGCACGGATCATAAAGCGGGTTCTCGACCTCGTTGTGGCCGGGATTGACCCGCAGGCCGATCTGCAGGCCAGACCTGTTGATGAGCCGGCTTTGGAAGCGGCGCCACTGACCCAGTGAGTTGAGAATGAGATGGTCTGTGTAGGACAGCAGCTCCTCAAGATCGGCGTCCTTCAGCCCGGGCGCATAGGCGTGTACTTCGCCGCCGAAGCGTGTCTTGCCGAGCCGCGCCTCGAACAGGCCGCTGGCCGCCGTGCCGGAGAGGTAACGGCCGACGAGATCGGCGACGGCGTAGCAGGAGAAGGCCTTCAGCGCCAGCAGCACCTTGACGCCGCTTTCGTCGGCGACCCTTTTGAGAACCTGCAGATTGCTCTCGAGCCGCGCCAGGTCAAGCACATGGCAGGGGCTCGGCACGCGGGCCGGATCGAAGTGTTCGAAACCGCTCATAGCGCGTCAACCGGATGTCGGATAGGGCCAGCTGCCGTCGAGCGGCAGTTCCTGCTTGTCCCAGCCGATACCGACCTCCGGCATCAGATCGAGGAACGGATCGGAATCGAGCTCCTCGACATTGACCATGGTGCCCGGTTTCCAAACGCCGTCGGCCATCAGCCGGGCGGCGGTGATCACCGGCACTCCGGTCGAATAGGAGATCGACTGGCTGCCAACCTCCCGGTAGTTTTCCTCATGGTCGCAGTTCGACCACAGGAACCAGCGCTTGTCGACGCCGTCCTTGCGGCCGCGCACATCGACGCCGATGCAGATCTTGCCGGTGTAGCCGGCGGCCAGTGACGCCGGATCCGGCAGCAGCGCCTTGACCAGCCGGTTGGGCGCCACCTTGACGCCGTCGACCTCGACCGGCACCGAAGAGGTGAGGCCCAGATTGTCGAGCACGTTGAAGACCATCAGATAGTGTTCGCCGAAGCCCATCCAGAAAGTGATGCGGTCGGTGCCGGGAAAGTTACCGGCCAGCGACTGTAATTCGTCGTGACCCATCGAATAGACGCGATGGGTCCCGACCTGCGGCAGCGTTACGTCCATCCATTCGGAATGACGGGGGATCGTCTTCCAGGCGCCGTTCTCCCAGGTGACCACATCCTCCTTGATCTCGCGCAGATTGACGTCGGCGTCGAAATTGGTGGCGAAGTAACGGCCGTGGCTGCCGGCGTTTACGTCGATGATGTCGATGGTGTCGATCTCGTCGAACAGATGCTTGCGGGCGTAGGCGCAGAAGATGTTGACGACACCCGGGTCGAAGCCCATGCCGAGCAGCGCGCTGACGCCGGCTGCTGCGAATTGCGGCCGGCGCGGCCATTCCACATGGTCGTACCAGGGCGCGTCGATGTTCTCGGTGAACTCGTCCTCGGCGAGCGCCGTGTCCAGGTAGTCGACACCGGTCTCGAGGCAGGCGTCAAGGATGGTCGCGTTGCAATAGGGCGAAGCGACATTGAGCAGCAGGCCGGCGTCCAGCTCGCGGATCAGCGCCGTCATGGCCTGCTTATCGCGGGCGTCGACGGTCCGCACAGCGAGCAGCGCAGGGTCCGTCGGTCCCGCCCATCGCTGCTGGATGTCGGCGGCGATGGCCTCCAGTTTCGACTGCGTGCGCGCGGCCAGTGTTATCGTGCCGAAACTGTCGCGAAACTGAACGGCCTTGTTCGCGGTGACCTGTCCGACACCGCCAGCACCTACGATCAGCAGGTTGGGCTTGACCATCCTAGACCCTTTCATGGCTCGTCTTCGGTCGCTGGGTCAGGGGTTTTCCGGCAGCTCGGAAATACCGCCATTGCGCTTGGACCATTCCAGCGGTGCGTTGAGGAAAGCCTCCACCTCGTTCAAGGTCTGCTCGTCGAAATAGGCCTCGTTGCGCGACAGTTCCAGCATGTCCCACCAGGTCACCAGATAATGCAGGGTCATGCCATGCGCCTTGAGCCGTTCCGGAGCGTCCTTGAAGATATCGTAGTAGAAAATCGCAAAAGTGTGGTCGATGACACCACCGGCCTGGCGGATCGCGTCGGCGAACTTGATCTTGCTGCCGCCGTCGGTGGTCAAGTCCTCGACCAGCAGCACGCGGCTGCCCTCGGGCATCGATCCTTCGATCTGTGCGTCGCGACCGAAACCCTTCGGTTTCTTGCGTATGTACTGCATGGGCAGCCCCATGCGCTCGGATATCCAGGCGGCAAAGGGGATGCCGGCCGTTTCGCCGCCGGCGACACTGTCGAAGCACTCGAAGCCGGCCTGGCGCTGGATGGTGGCGACGGCGAAGTCCATGATCGCCGAACGCACCCGCGGATGGGAGATGATTTTGCGGCAGTCGATATAGACGGGACTGGCAAGCCCGGACGTGAAGATATAGGGCTCGTCGGCACGAAAATGCACCGCCTGGATCTCGATCAGCATCTTGCCGACCAGCTCGGCGATCAGCGTGCGGTCTGGATAAGTGTTTGAAAACATCGCGTTCAATTCTCCTCAGCGCCGCCCATATCCACCTCCCAGTGGATCGGAAACATCGGATCGAACACCGTGACCTGACCGGCGGGCGTGTCGATTGCGGCCGGAAAGGACACCGGCTTGTCACGGCGTACAAGCCGGATGCGTTGCTCGTTTGGCGGCAATCCGTAAAAGGCCGGTCCGTACAGCGAAACGAAACTCTCCAGTTGATCCAGCGCGTCCTCCTGCTCGAACACATGGGCCAGGCAGGACAGCGTGTTGATTGCCGTGAAAATGCCGGCGCATCCGCAGGCGGATTCCTTGTCGGTAATCAGGTGCGGTGCCGAATCGGTGCCCAGGAAAAAGCGTCCGCTGCCGGAAACCGCGGCATCGCGCAGCGCCAGACGATGGGTTTCACGCTTGGCAACCGGCATGCAGTAATAATGCGGGTTCATACCGCCGACCAGCATGGCGTTGCGATTGATGATCAGGTGATGGGTGGTGATGGTGGCGGCGATCGGTCCGCTGTCCCCCAGCACGTAGCGGGTGCCCTGCATCGTGGTGACGTGTTCCAGCACCACCCGCAGCTTTGGCAGCCGCCGACGCAGCGGGTCGAGCACACGCTCGATGAACACCGCCTCGCGGTCGAAGATGTCGATCTGCGGATCGGTCACCTCACCGTGCACGCACAACGGCATGCCGGCGTCGGCCATACGCTCAAGCACCGGGTAGACCAGTTCGATATCGCGCACACCGCTGTGGGAATTGGTGGTCGCGCCGGCCGGGTAGAGCTTAACCGCGGCGATCAGGCCGTTCTCGTACCCGGCGATCACGTCATCGGCGTCGGTGGTCTCGGTCAGGTAGAGGGTCATCAGCGGGGTAAATCCGGATGCCGCCGGCACTGCGCCAAGGATGCGTTCGCGATAGGCCGCCGCGGCCTGCGTGTCGGCCACCGGCGGCACGAGATTAGGCATGACGATCGCCCGGGCGAAATGCGCCGCGCTGTGGGGCGCAACCGCCGCCAGCATGTCGCCGTCGCGAAGATGCAGATGCCAGTCATCGGGACGGCGCAGTTCAAGTTCCTGCATGATGAATCCGTTTGCCTTACCGGTCCCGAAAATCGCAGGACCTTTTGGTGTGGCCTCCTTACAAAGAAAATCCGGCGATAACCAGTGTGTCAGCCGCCAGGCATGTGGATTTTGAAGCGGGCCAGCGTTTCGGCGCCGCCGCAAATCGACAATTTGGAGGTCGCGCCGAGGCGCGCATAGGGGCCCGGTTTCATGGTCCTTTGCACCCGATGCATTCGGGAACGGGGCAGGCCATGAACGTCTATTCGGTGTCCAACCGCAAAATCGACCCGACCCGTCGGCGCCCGACGCCGGTTAAGCCGGACGGCACTCCGGATGACAACGACCGGGTCGAGATCGGCCCGACGGCGCTGGCCTTTGCCGAATGGGCGCAAGCCGGTATCCAGGCGCCGAACCTGGAGCGCCAGCGCCGCTTCCGCCTGGACCGGCTGATCGGCGAATTGCGGCGCCACGACTATGCCGGCATGCTGTGTTACGACCCGCTGAACATCCGCTACGCCACCGACACCACCAACATGCAGCTGTGGACGGCCCACAACCCGGCGCGCTGCTGCTTCGTGTCTGCCGACGGCCATATTGTGCTGTGGGATTTCCACAATTGCGGGCATCTGTCGGACCACAATCCGCTGGTACGCGAAGTGCGCCACGGCGCCAGTTTCTTTTATTTCGAAAGCGGTGAGCGGGTGGAGGAACATGCCGCGCACTTCGCAGCGGAGCTCGACGCGGTGCTGCGCACCCACGGTGGATCGAATCGGCGGCTGGCGGTCGACCGGATCGAGCACGCGGGCTTCGTGGCGCTGCGCAAGCTGGGCATCGAGGTGTTCGACGGCCAGAGGATCACCGAGGAAGCGCGACTCATCAAGGGGCCGGACGATTTGGCGGCCATGCGCTGCGCCATCCACGCCTGCGAAACCGCGCTCGACAGGATGCGCGATGCGGTGGTTCCAGGGGTAACGGAAAACGACGTCTGGGCGGTTTTGCATGCCGAGAATATCCGCCGCGGCGGTGAATGGATCGAAACCCGGTTGCTCGCCTCCGGTCCGCGCACCAATCCCTGGTTCCAGGAATGCGGCCCACGCGTCATCCAGCATGGCGAATTGCTGGGCTTCGACACCGATCTGATCGGTCCCTATGGCATGTGTGTCGACATCTCGCGCACCTGGATGGTCGGAGAGTTCGAACCGACCGACGAGCAAAAGACGCTTTACCGCACCGCCCATGAGCACGTGATGACCAATATCGAGCTGATGCAGCCGGGCACCTCCTTCGCCGAGCTCACGGAAAAGGCGCACCGGCTGCCGGAAGTCTATCGCGCGCAACGCTACAGCTGCCTCGCCCATGGTGTCGGCCTGTGCGACGAATATCCGGCCATCCGCTACCCCGAGGATTTCGAGACCAGCGGCTATGGCGGCCTGTTGCGCCCCGGCATGGTGATGTGCGTCGAGGTCTATATCGGCGCCGTCGGCGGCCATGAGGGCGTCAAACTCGAGGAACAGGTGCTGATCACCGACAGCGGACACGAAGTGGTGTCGCACTATCCTTACGAGGAGCGGCTGCTCGGATAGAGTGTCGTCTATGTCGCGTCCCCGCCCACCGTCGCGTTCACCATAAACTCAGAAAACCCGTTCTCCGGTCTGTCCGCACGCTGCACCCCGGGGTAGAAATCGCGCCAACGAGGGGGCGAACGCCGGGCCGGTTGGTCCGAGCGAGTGAACGGAGAGCGACAGGTGTCTCTGACCACCGAGTACAGCCACGGCCTGAGCCGGCCGTTCGTCTCACCCATAATAATCCTGATCGTCGCGATCGGCCTGCTGCCGGTGCTGCTGCTCGGCATCGACACCGTTCCGATCGGATCGATGTACTGGGACCTGTTTCTGTATTTCGACGCGGCGAACCGGATTTTCGACGGTCAGGTGCCCAATGTCGACTTTTTCACGCCGGTGGGGCCGCTAGGCTATTACCTGTTCAGCGGCGCTCTCGCCGTATTCCCCGAAGCCCAGCCGCTGTTGCTTGTCGAGTGGTCGCTGTTCGTCGTTTCGGCACCGTTGATGGCCCTGGTGATCCTGGAGGTCGACCGAACAAACCGCGCCGTGGCCTACGGCATTCTGCTGCCGTTCCTGTTCTTTGCGATCCTTCCGTTCAATGTGCGCGATTATTATATCTTCGCCGGCAGTGACGGCTTCGGGATCTACAACCGGCAGGCGGCGGTGCTGCTTTACATCCTGGTGGCTTCCCTGGTGTTTGTCCGATCCCAGAGGCTTCTGGGCGTTCTCGTCGCGCTGTGCATGCTGGCGCTGTTCCTGCTGAAGATCACCGCTTTCTCAGTGGCCGGGTTGATCTGCGTTTTCGCGCTTCTTGCCGGACGCCTGCACATCCTTTCGGCGCTGGCCAGCGGTCTGGCGTTTCTCATCGGGCTGGCGGCGCTTGAACTCCATTCTGGCATCATTTCAGCCTATATCGGCAACATTCAAACGCTGCTGTCGATCAATTCCGTCAACGTGCTGGCGCAGCTGGCCAGCAAGTCGATGCAAAACCTCAAGATCCTGCTGCCGGCGGGACTGCTGATCCTGCTGCTCATCTGTCTTGACTGGCGGGCCTGGTTGGCCGACGTCAAGGGATTGGCGCGGCAGCCTGGGCCGGCATCCTTGTCGAAGCTGCTCGACAAGCACGCCTGCTGGCTCGCCGTTGTGCTCGCCGCCGGTCTGCTGTTCGAAAGCCAGAACTTCGGCAGCCAGGACATGATTTACACTTGGCCGGTGCTGCTGGCCGCGATCGCGGATCCCAGATTGCTGCCGGAGGCACCCAACTGGCGCTTTACCGCACGGCTTCTGGCCTTTGCCGCCATCATTCCGGTGACGCTGATCGTTGCGGAACGCGCCGGGCGGGCGTCGACCGGCGCCCTGCGGGCCGCGCCGCTGGAGCACGAGCATCTAAAGACCGTCGGCGCCGTTTCGGTCCGTCCGTTTCGACTGAATATGGCTGAGACCTTCGCCGGGATCTATCCGGCCCACAGAGAGACCTACGAGGCCATCGCGGCGGCCGAAGTGCTGCCCTCCTTCGTGCTGTTCAACGAGTTCAAGCACCAGATCGGCTATCTGATCCATATGGACGACGCGATCGGCACCCTCAAAGCGATGGAAGCGGACCAGCAAGTCCGGTTCGAAACGCTCTTCCACCTGTCATTCACCAATCCGTTTCCGTGGCTGATGGACCGCAGCGCGCCGAAACACGTGGCCATCGGTGCCGATCCGTTTCGCGCTATCCCGGCGCCAGACGATCAGGTGGTCGCTTCCGTGTCGGATGTCGATATCGCGCTCTATCCCACCTGCCCGGTGATCCAAAACAACGTGCGGCTTTTGGAGATCTACGGCGACGCCCTCAACCGGCATCGGCGCATCCAACTGACCTCCTGCTACGATGCGTTCGTCCATCCGAGGATCGCCCCTCAGATTGTTCAATGATGGATTGATGTCAGCCAACGCGCCGCCATTTGCGCCGGGCCGTCGGATTGGGGCATAACCCGCTTCATGTCTTTCCTCCGACGACTTTGGGCCGGCGATATCGCCTTACCGGACGCGTTCTGGATCTGGGCGGTGCTCGGCGGGCTGATCGTCAACCTTATCACCAGCGGCCTTTTCCTGGCCTTCATGATGTCGGAAAGACCTTTGCTGGCTGTGCTTTTCGGGTACGGGGTGTCCCTGCCCTACAATTTCATCGCCACCGTCGGCGTCTGGCGATCCGCGGACCACTTTGACGGCGATCGCCGGATCGCCGAGGCGATGCGGCTGGTAACCGTGATCGGCATGATCCTGCTCAGCGTCACGTGACCAGGCGAGGAACTTCGCGTGCATCAGCGGCCTCTGACCCGCCGTTGCCAGCACCAATAGGCTTGCCGTACGATGCTGGAGGGAGCGCGGACAATCCTCGGGAGAATTATCATGCCCTTTCTGGAAATCGACGGCACGCGCCTGCATTACACGGATGAGGGCAGCGGTGAGCAGACCATCGTGTTTTCCCACGGGCTGCTGATGAACGGCGCCATGTTCGCCGACCAGGTGGCCAATCTGAAAAGCCGCTACCGCTGCATCACCTACGACCATCGAGGGCAGGGCAAAAGCCAGGTCACCGACGACGGGTACGACATGGAGACGCTGGCTGGCGACGCGGCGCGGCTCATCGAGGCGCTCGACGCGGCACCGTGCCATTTTGCCGGACTGTCAATGGGCGGGTTTATCGGCATGCGCCTGGCGATCGAACGACCGGAACTCTTGCGTTCGCTGATCCTGCTGGAGACGTCGGCGGATCCGGAACCGAATGGCTTCAAGTACCGGATTCTGAACTTTATCGCCCGCTGGTTCGGCCTTGGGCTGGTGATCGACCGGGTCATGCCGATCATGTTCGGCAGCAGTTTTCTGGCCGATCCGGCACGCGAGGCGCTGAGGACCCGCTGGCGCGATGCCATTCTGGCGAATGACCGAGTGGGTATCACGCGGGCCGTCATGGGCGTCATTGAACGCCGTGGTGTCGCCGACCGGATCAGCCAGATCGACATGCCGGTGCTTGTTCTGGTGGGGGATCAGGACGCCGCCACCGTCCCGGAGAAATCGGAACGCATGCACGCAGCGATCCCGGGTTCCAAACTGGTCATCATCCCCAATGCCGGTCATTCGTCGACCATCGAGGAGCCCGAGGCCGTCAATGCAGCCCTGACGGAGTTCCTGGAGACGGACGCGGCGGAATTGGCCGATCAACGCTAAACCCTTTCATGGTTTGCTTGAACCATGAAAGGGTGTAGCCGTGACCCTGGCTGGCATCAGGCGACCGGGCCGAAGGTCTCGGAATGAATCCGGTCCGCCGGCACGCCGTGCTGCCGAAGCCCCTCCACGATATCCGCCATGAAGCTGGTGGGACCGCACAGGTAGAACACCGCCTCGTCCATCGGCAGCAGTCGCATCAACAGGTCGGCATCGACCCGACCCTCGCTGTCAAAGTCGCGACCTATGACGTCATCGGACGCCGGGCGGCTATAGGCGACATGCAGCGCCGTGTTGTTGCGGCGATCGTCGACAAGCGCTCGGATCTCATCGCGTAGCGGATGGTGGCGGCCGTCCCGGGCGCCTTGCACAAACCAGACCGGACGGTCGTCGTTTCCGGCCGCCAACGCCTGCAGCATGCTCGCCATCGGGGTGACGCCGATGCCGGCGCTGACCAGCACGATCGGCCGGCGATCATCTTCCAGCACAAAGTCACCGCCAGGCCTGCGGCTGTCGATGATGGCCCCTGGTTCCAGGCAATCATGCAGGAAACGCGACGCCAGTCCTTTCGGCTCGCGCTTGACGCTGATCCGGTAACCCGGCGCGCCCGGCGCGCCGGAGAGCGAATAGGTCCGGGCGACCGGTTCGGCGTGACCCGGAATGCGCAGTTCCAGCGGCAGGTGCTGGCCGGCCTCGAAGGGTGGCAGTTGACCGCCGTCGCGGGCTTCGAACAGGAACGAAACGACATCATCGCTCTCGCGGCGCTTGTCCACCAGCCGCAACGAACGGACCGAGTCGGCGTCAGCCTGCCAGCGCAGATCGATGGCCGATCCGAGATCGACGATTTCGTCGATCTCCAGCGTGATGAGGCGACGAGCGCCGGGGAAACGATGCAAATCGGATGACGCCCAGTCAATCGTCGCCCGTCCGGTCAACTGCAACAGGCTGCCATTGGTAAAGTCGATGAACAGCATGCCGGCGCGCGGGTCGGCGAGCAAATTGCCGATGGTGTTGAAGTGGTTGTTGCCGGCGTAATCGGGAAAGCGCAGGTGGCGGCCATCGACCACCTCGACGAAGCCCCGGTCGCCGCCGCGATGCGAGGCGTCCATGCCGAAGGTCGGGCTGTCTCCTTCGCCGCGATAACCGCTGGCGATGAAGAAGGTATCGGCGCCTGCGACCAGGGCGCGTTGCGCCTGCGTCAAGACCCGGCCGCGGCGCGGCGGCTTTGCCGGAGCGGGTTTCACCCGACGCACCGCCCGCTCGCGGATGTATTGCGGGCAGTTGCCGAATGCCTGATCCACCTCGAAAAGCAGCGCCCCGTCTTCAACCGTCGCGACACGGCCATTGACGCGGTTGCGACGCCGGGTGACGAGCTCGATGCCGAGGATGCCAAGGTCTGCGCCGTCACTCAGAGCGCCCTCAAGCGCGTCGCCGGGGACCGGTTGGGCTGCGATGCGCAGACGGCGCGGATCCGGCGAGGTGACGAAACCATCCGGGCCGGTCAGTACCGTTGCCCAGGGCCGGTCCCGGCTATCGCGGGCAGCGGCGATCAGGAACGGCAGGCCGGTGTGGAAAGACCGGTGCTGATCGGGCAGGTGGTCGCGCACGACCTGGCGCGCCCAGGTCTCGATGTCGCGGACACCGAGGCGTTCCTGCACCGCCTGCTCCCCAGGATGGAACGGAGACGGGTTAATTTGCGGTTGATCCAGCATGACGAGTTCTCCCTGTTGCGCTGCCGGTCAGGCGGCGAGACCGACCGGCGTCGCCGGCATCGGCACGAAGCCGGGCAGGTTTTCGATGCGGGCGAGCAGCTCCCGGACGTTCGGGTAGGCATCGAGCGAAACGTTGCCCTCCGGCGCGTGGGCCGTGTAGCTGTAGATCGCCACATCGGCGATCGTCGGACGGTCGCCCACCAGCCAATCGCGCGCCTCCAGATGCGCTTCCAGGCGGTCGAGCGCCCAGCCGGCCACGGTGGCGGCAAAGGCCGGATCCAGATCGGCACCAAACACGGTAATCAGCCGTGCGGCCGCCGGGCCATAGGCGATCTGGCCGGCCGCCATCGACAGAAATTTCTGGACCTCGGCTTCCTGTACGGCATCGCGCGGCAGCCAGTCGGGCGCATATTTGCGTGCCAGATAGACAAGAATGGCGTTGGAGTCCGACAGCACGATGTCGCCGTCCTCGATCACCGGCACCTGGCCGAACGGGTTGAGCGACAGAAACGGCTGCCGTTTATGCTCGCCACCGGCAAGATCGACATCGACGAACTGGTGATCAATTCCGGCGAGAGCGGCAAACAGCTCGACACGATGGGAATGGCCGGAGAGAGCAAAACGGTGAATGCGAATGGCGTTGGACACGGGGCAGATCCTTGTTGCTTGGGTTTCAATCGACGCTCAGCGCCGCACGCCCCGAATATGGATCATCCCAAGATGTGATATAATATTCGATTTTCTTCTTTCATTATGTATCATCTGTACATAATTGGAGTTTACGGGAATGGATCAGATCGAAACCATGCGGGCATTCATCGCGGTGGCGCAGGAGAATTCCTTTACCGGAGCGGCGCGACGGCTCGGCCGGTCGACCAAGCTGGTGAGCAACCACGTGGCCGCCCTGGAAGCCCGACTGTCGACGCAGCTTTTCAACCGGACCACACGCAGCGTCACGCTGACCGATGTCGGTGCGGCCTACCTGGAGCGCTGCCGGCCCCTGCTTGACCAGTTCGACGAGCTGCAGGACCTGGTCCAGCGCCGCCAGACGGAACTCTCCGGTCAGATCCGCATCACCGCGCCGACCGGTTTCGGCTCCACCCACCTGGTGCGGGCGCTGGCACCGTTCCTTCTCGCCCATCCGGCGATCCAGGTCGATCTTCATTTGACCGACGCACGGGTGGCGCTGGTCGAGGAGGGCTTTGACCTCGGCGTGCGGATCGGCACTCTGCGCGATTCCACCCTGCGGGTGCGCAAACTGGCAGGCATGCCGCTCGTCGTCTGCGCCTCGCCGGCCTATCTGGAAGCGCATGGGCGTCCTGCCCATCCGCGCGCCCTGGCCTCGCATGAATGCATCATTCACCAGGACACGCCGGATGCGGTCGCCTGGCCGTTTCAGACAGCCGACGGAATTGAAACGGTCCGCGTCTCTGGTCGCATCCGCGGCAACGCACCGCGTGCGGCTGTCGAACTGGCGATGGCCGGCCTCGGCATCGCCCGCTGCCCGCTTTATGCGGTCGAAGCGGTGCTCGCCGACGGTCGGCTCGAAGAGCTGTTTGGCGACCGCCGCTCCGAAGACTACGGCCTCTACGCGCTCTACCCGCCAAACCGCCATCTGACGGCGCGGATGCGTGCGCTGATCGACCACCTGGCCGGCCACTTCAACGGGGCTTTTTCCGGGGAAAGACCACCTGACACGCGCTGAGATGTTAGACCTATGCGCGGGTCCAGACTTCAACGGCGGCTTCTGTTGAGACCCGACGTTCACCAAATCGGAGCAATGACAGAGTTGCCGATCAAGCAGACTCTCCTCGGCAATTCCATCAGCCAAGGTTCATAGACACAACTCCTGAATTGACCGGCACACTTCGCATATCCATATAATATTAATGCAGGATTTCCATACGCTTGGTGATGCCATTGATGGCGTGACCTCTCACAACCACGTCATGGATCATGACTGGAGCGTACGGCTTGCGCGTGAGGCATTTGGCCTTCTGAAGTCAGTTTTTCCAAACATTTCTCACTATCGCATTCGGGTTTTGCACAACCCAAAATACTATGCGTTCACCGCTGACGGACATCATATCTTTCTGACAAGAACTTTGCTTGAGCTTTGCGGATCCGTTGAGATGGCCGCATTTGCCATTGCTCACGAGATCGCCCACCATGAATTGGGACACGTTCCTGTCATATCCGAAGGGGTGAGAGGCCGGCTCAAGATAGCAATGCTTGTATTGCGAGACGCAGCGTCGCCTTTCGCACGCGCGCGTCGGGAAATTGAAGCCGATCAGTTTGCGCTTGATATGTGTATGCGTGCCGGTCTGTCTGGTAGAGAGTGTTTGCGGATTTTCCAGATACTCGAAAAGCGCACGCTAGATAAAGGTGGCATTGAATCCGCGTTCGGAAGCGATGAATTTTACTGCACCGAGATGTCTTCATTTGAAAGGCGTTGGAAGATTGGTCTCTATCTCCTTCGCCATGCGTATTACCCCATCAGAATTCGAAGGATCTTGGCCGAACGCCACGCCGGCATGTGCAATGATTCCCACAACGTGTTTCTCAATTAGATCAAACAATGGGTATATTGAACGGTGCCTTGAGGTCGCGGCCCCGAATTGCCTCTACCACATGTACAGAGAGGGGAATCACCTGACAGTGCCACTTGGAGCGGCTTGATCAGACGGCTTGTTTTTTGGATCGTCTTTTTGCCTTTCGGCGCTTCCTTTGTCTGATGCGGTTTTGGTAGCCCATCCACGAAGGCTTGGGCTTGTGTCGTGCCGTTTTGATCCGAACTCGAGCCGATCCTTGATCCGGTTTCCGGGCCGATTGGCCATGGTCCAATCCCCTTTACGTATCGGTTGACTTACGACCCATTGGTCCTGATCGGCCGCTTTTCGTGAGAACCCAAGCGGCCTCCAAAGAAGCGATCAAACAACCGGGTCAAATGCCATCGACTCGTTTCCGAAACGTGTCGACTGAAATCGGATGCATTGGCGGGGCACCGACTTTGGAAACATCCGGATCCAGACAGGTTATCAGCCAGAGTGGAACCCCGAGTTCCTCCAACGGTGCTACTTTGACCTCCCGAATGGGATTGTAGCGCGATCCCCGATGCTTGAGAAATCGCACGGCACGGTCGATCGTGACCGCCATCAGCTCCCGGATGTGGCCACGACAGATCCCTATCTGCTGAAATGCAACTCACTCAGTGCGATGCCGTCATCTCCGAGACGGGTCGTCAGGGTAAACTTTCCATTTGCTATGTCCCATAACATCAGATGAGCCGCTTTGTTGCCTGTATCCGGATGCGGTGCAGTGAAACTGAGGGTAATCCGGCTCCCGGACTCAGCGCCGGTTACGGATGCGCCCCCCGCACCAAAGGGATTCGACCATCTGCCGGAAATCGCCCCGCTGCGAATATTGCGGGTGATCGATCCGGTGAGGTCGAACTTTCGTCCCGGAACCGCACATCGGCCTTTGACGACGAGCTTGAGGCTGGAATTGAAGTAGGTGTTTTCAATGCGGCACTGCACTTTTTCCATAGCGGTGAACGTTTTTCGTTTGGCCCAGCCTTCCCCCTTCCAGGCACCATCCAGGGTCGCCAGCAACTCGGATGACTGCGTCACCTGGGCCTGAACAAGACCGGTGAAAACGATAAGTGCGATGGCAATGCGACTGCGCATCATGATGAACGGACCTGTTTGAGCAGTGCCGGCAACAGCACCAGATCTGCGAAAAGAGCAAGTATGAAGCTGACGATCATCATCTGGCCAAACAGGACCACGGGTGCAAATACACTGAATTGGGTCACCAGCATCCCGGCGCACAACAATAGCGTGGTCAAAACCATAACACGGCCGGTACGGGCAACCGCTTCCATCAACGCGGATCTCGGATCAAGTCCGTTTTTGAGTTCCAGCCTGAACCGCGATACAAAATGAACTGAGTCGTTCACGGCTATCCCGAAGGCTATGGTGAGCGCCAGCACGGCGACAGGTGTCAAGTGCCCGCCGTTGAGCACGTGCAGCGCTGCGGCGCCGAGGGCGAGCGGGATAATGTTGGGCGCCGGCAAAACAAGCAGCAATGCGGGCAAACGAAAGGCGATCGCGACGACCAATATCGCCAGCAGACATGCGATCAGAAGTCCACGCCCCAACTGTTCGATAAGGGCAATCGATTCGTGACGCATGATGATCGGCAGGCCAACCACCCTGTCAGCACCCGCAGCAAGCGCCGCCTGTTCGAGGCGGTCCTGCGTGGCAAGCGATTTTAGATCTTGCATCGGCTCCGGAACAGCCATCAAGACGCGTGTAACATTGCCTTCCGGCGGGTAGAGAAGCGTTCGAAGGTCACCCGGGAGTTCTTCCAGATCGGCTGGACCGGGCATCACGTCAGGTTGGCCAAGCCAATGGGCGTATGTGGACAGGGATACCGTCGTATAGTCCGGGGCGGCGTCGATCATGGCTTGCGTTACATCTTTTAACCTTGCCCATTGATCGGGTTCGTCAAGGGGTTGCCTTTCTGACAGTTCGACCTCGGACCAAAGCCGGTAGGTGCCGCCGAAAGAGCTTGCCAGTTTCGCGTTGCTGGCAATCAGCGGGCTGTTCGATGGCAGGTTTTCCTCATAGGGGAACCAGCTCACGGTGCTGGCGTAGCCCCAAAGCCCCAACGCCAGGGCGAGCGCACCCAAGGTTATCACCAGTCGGTCACGTCTCCAGGCAAAGGCAGCGAGTTTTTCGAGTAGCGCCGGCCGCGGTTGCCCGGCCCGGTTTCCGGGTTTGCGGAACACAGCAAACCGCCCGAGAAGTCCGAAGATCATGATAGTGGTCACGTAAGTGGCGATGACCGAAATGCCGCCCACAATCGCAAATTCAACCAGTTGACGGTTGCCGGAAACGGTGATTGCTAGAAATCCGATCGCTGTCGTCACCGCAGATAAGGCGCAGGCCGGACCGATACTGGTGATGGTTGCGGTCACCTTGGCGCTGGCCGGTTCGGGCGTATTGTTTTCACGCAAATGCAGCAGCAGATGCATGCTGTCGGCCACGCCGAAAACCAGAACCAGGACAGGCAACACATTGCTGATCACCGTCACTGGGTAATCAAACAAAACAAATAGGCCAAGCGTGACGACAACGCCCGTTAAAGCCGGAATGAAGGCGAGAAGTGCGAGGACAGCGGAACGCAGAACGATGATGGCCAACAGCAGGACCAGTGTCGACCCAAGCGCGTTGAGCAGGAGCAGGTCGTCTTTCAATCCATCCGCGATTGCCAGCGAAATAGCACTTTCACCGGTGATCGTTACACTAACCGCGGCTGGCAGGATGTCTAAAGCGAGCGCTTCGAGATCAGCCATAAGCGACCTGACTTCGTTGCTGTTCAGATCAAAGCCGACGGAAAGCACGAAGAGCGCCGCGTCCAACTCTGGTGTGATGAAGGCCGCGGAAGCCGGATACTGGCTGGAGAAATAGTCCAGCCGCTTGGCCAGTGTTTCGACCGACCCTTCGTTCGCAACGAGCGGTTGGTCGGCGAACCGTTCGTCGGCCGGTGAAAATCGAACGGAATAGGGCGACAGCGCCGCGACCACACCATCCGCGAATTCCAGCTCCAGAGCCAGCACGCGCATTGCCTCGAGATCCGACGATGAAAATCCTTCCGGTTTTTCGATCATCAGCGCCAGATTGGTCGGTGTGCCCCCGAGGCGAGCTATGAAATCACGGTACTCGTCGGATTTCTGGTTGGTGGACAGGAAAACCCGGTTTATGTCTTCGTCGAAGCGCAGTTTTGGTACCGACCAAACCGCGCTGCACACAAGAACCAACAATACCAGTGCGGCAACTGCCGGGTAGCGGACAGCCCACAGGCCAGGCCGTTCCAGTCCGAGACCGATAGTCAAGGTATTCTCAAGTGGGAAAGTGCGCGTTCCTCAAGCGGAATACGCAGCATCGGCACGGCGGCGTTGAGTATTGAAAACACCATAGCGACCCAACAAAGGCTCAACATCACGGGCGCAACAATGATTTCCAAATCGCGATCACCTCCGTAATCAGGTAGCTTGTCTGGATCCAACTCATGCGATGCGGACGAATGCCGAGTTGATCTTGTATCGCCGGTAGCGACGTTGCGACAGTCTGAATGTCGTGGGTTTCCATGTACAAGCCGAGGCACATGCCCAGAAAGCCGAGCCATGCGCCAAACGACGTTCGGTGCGCTAACGTAAAGGGCGAAGCGGCTCCACGGTCCCCAGCCCATGACTAGTTTGCTTTGGCTGCTGTTGCTTTCTTTTCCGCCGCACCGAGCGCACGCGCTTCCTCAGAAACACGCACGGTAAGCAGGATCGCGTTCGCTACGGAAAATGCCAGCGCATACGAGGTCAGGCCGAAAACCATGGGAAGCACGGCGATTTCGCAGATAACCACGATGTAGTTGGGATGGTCCAGCCAGCGATAGGGGCCACGTGCGATTCGGTCTGCGTCGGGCATCACGATAATGCGCGTCGTCCAACGGGCGCCGAGCGTGGCGAGAACCCATAGCCGGGCAATCTGCAGGGCGAAAAAGACGATAAGCCAGATTATGTCGATCGGCGCGTCCCACGCGATGATCCAGAGTCCCAACAGCCAAACCGTATGCAGGGCTACGATCAGCGGATAGTGGCCAGGCGCGGCTTCGTGACTGCCGCGCGCGAGGAGTTTTGCGGTGTTGGATCGGGCCAAGACCAACTCGCCGAGGCGCTGGAGCGTAACAAACAGGAGAAGTGCGATGGCCCACGTCATTACCGACCTCAGTGCATGACGCATACAGGAACGGATGCGGCGGTGAACCCAGGTCCGAGTGCGCTGATGAGCGACGTCCCGCGCATCGGGGTTTGAAGGGCGCGATCGAGCACGAAGAGCGCCGTTGGAGCCGACATGTTGCCGTATTCACGAAGCACGTCGCGTTCGATGTCGAGTGTTCCGGTCTGCATTGAGAAGGCTTTTTCGATCGCCTGCAGGACCCTGGTGCCGCCTGGGTGGAAGCAGAGGCGCGCCGTCTCAGCGAGCGAGATATCCAGATCACAAAGAAATCCCTCGATGACCGGCTTCAAGTGGCGGCGCGCAAACGGTGGGATCGCCCGGTCGAACACCACCTCGAAGCCGTTGGCGTCGATATTCCACCCCATGATACCGAGGGTATTTACCCAGGTGTGCTCAAAGCCGCGGTTGATGCGGACGGCGTCGTTGTCACGGCTCGGCGCGATGACGGCGGCTGCGGCACCGTCGCCGAACAGCGCCGTTGCCACGACGTTTGCGGCAGTAGGCTGATCGCCACGAAAGGCCAGAGAGCACAACTCAACGACGACGACCAGAACGTTGCTACCGTCGGTCCCGGCGGCCAGGCGCGACGCCAGTGACAAGCCCATTGCCCCGCCAGCGCAGCCGAGGCCGAATAGCGGCACGCGCTCAACACGGGACCGCAAGCCCAGACGGTCTAGGGCGCGCGCATCCAGGGTCGGAGTTGCGATGCCACTCGAACTCACAGTGACGACGGTGTCGATTTCGCAGGCCGTAAGTCCGGCCCGCTCCAAAGCATGGTTGGCTGCTTCGCAATAGAGATCCAATGCGGTTTCCAGATAGACGTCTGTCCTCGCCCGCAAGTCGCGCGGCTGGAGGTACCATTCCACCGGCATGGCCGTGCGACGTGTCTCGATGCCCGTGTTCGGGAACACCGCTCGCAGTCGATCGAACTCTTCGAATGCCCCGAACACCTGTGACGCATACTCAAGTGCTTCACTCTGTGTTATGACATTCGGCGGTGCCGACGTCGCTATCGCCCGAAGTGACGGCGACCCATTGAAGTTCATGCGCAAGCCTCCTGTTACCCGCACGTTACCTCAGCGGCGCTTAGTCAGATCACCCCCCAAGCGTCACAAGGACGTGAAGAGCAGCACCGTTAAGACGTGACGGGCGCGCACCGAGTCGTGCCGGTCCTGCCATAGTTGGAGTTATATGATCACCCGTCCCTGTACCGATTCACGAAAGATGCCGTCTCAAAGGCTTGTCGCAGGTCCTCGTCCAGTCGGAAGCCGCGGCTCAGAGCACGGACCAAGTCTGACATGTGCGACTCACGGCGCGCCGCCCCCGTCGACATCCGAGCGTTCCAGCCCCTGCACGCCCTTTCATGCCTGAGGGACATACGATCCATCGCGCCGCAGGCGAGCACCGCCGCCTGCTCGTCGGCCATCAAGTGTCGATAACATCACCTCAAGGGCGCTTCAAAGATGGCGCCTCACGCCTTGACGGCAGGCAGTGCCTGGCAGTGGAAGCCTACGGAAAGCACCTGTTCTATGGGTATGTTGGCGGGCTGACCATGCACGTACATCTCGGACTTTTCGGCCGGATACGGAAGCAAAAGCTGCCGGCCGGGGAACCGCGAGGGGCGGTTCGTGTTCGCCTGGTCGGTCCGACCCACCTGATTGATATCAACGGACCGACCATCTGCGCGGTTCTCGACCCGGACGACGTCAAGAAGGTCATCGGGCGGATCGGCCCCGATCTGATCCGCGAGGAAGCCGATCCGGAGCGCGCTTTTCGACGGATCAAAAAAAGCCGTGCACCAATCGGGAAACTGCTTATGGATCAATCGGTTGTAGCAAGCATCGGCAACATCTACCGAACCGAAATCCTCTGGCGACAGGGAATCCATCCCGACACCCCGGGTCGATCTCTCTCGCGTGGACAACTCGAGCAGCTATGGAGCGATGCAAAGGCCTTGCTTGCAACCGGCGTCAAGCACAATGCGATTATCACCGTTGACAGCATTCCAAAGGGGCGGCGTCGATTTCGCGAGCGCGTGAACGTTTTCGGCAAATCAACCTGCCCGCGTTGCGCCGGGCCGGTGATCCGAATCGAGATAACCGGAAGGCGCGCATTCGTCTGCGAGACGTGCCAGCCCACATAGCTTTGTTTCGATAAACATAGTTCTGGCATACATGTTTTTGATCCTACGGCAGAAACGCTGTGGACGGCTCCTCCGTCGGCATTGCGATGGGCCAATATTGCGCTTCCATTTAAGGAATAGCCAAGGAGGAACCAACCTTGGATAAGATCAGCACGATCGGGCTGGATATCGCGTAGAACTGACCAGCAGTGCGATATCAACCAAACAGCAGGGAGCGGTCCAAATACGGCACCAAGCGGGCTTCGGCAGGGGTCGCAATCGGAATGTGAGAGTTCCTTCGGCGATTGCCGCGCCGAGGATTACGGCCTCTACGCGCTCTATCCGCCCAACCGGCACCTGACGGCGCGGATGCGGGCGCTGATCGATCACATGGCCGACCATTTCAGCGGGGCATTTTCTCGGCAATGACCGCTGGACCGGCGTTAGCGGTGCGCGCGTGGGCCGCAAACGGCCGTCATTTCTTTGCCGCAAGCCCGGGTTAGTGGTCGATGAGAGGCCACTTTGAAAATCCGGGCGGACGCATGGCCAACATCTCCACACTATACCGCGCATTGCAGCCCGCCTTCGTGGACGCTGAAACAATCGCCAACGAATATCCGGCGATGGTGGCGCTGGCGCGTGAAATCCTCGGCGTCTACGCCAATTGCTATTCCCTTCTGGAAATCTGGCCGATCGGATTTCGCACCTACAACCTGATGGTGCCAAACTTCACGAACGTTCCGTTCAGCCTGTTTGGAATGGGTCCGCCCAAGGACCTGCTCGGCCTCGCCATGTATGAGGCAAGCAGGACGGCGGCCTGCTCCTATTGTACCGCGCATTCCTGCACATTTGCTTTGCGCCGCGGCACCCGGACGCAGGATATCGTGGGCGATCGGAGCGAAAAAGCGATGGCGGTTGCGCGGTTCGCGGAAGGCCTGTCACGGGTTCCGGGCGACCTTCAGACAGACGACTTTGCCAACTTACGGCGGTTTGTGAGCGAAAAGGACACCGAGTGGCTGGCGCTTGCCGTTTCGATGATGGGCTTCCTGAACAAGTTCATGGACGCCACGGGGACCGAACTGGAAGACGGCATCGTTTCGGATATCGGCAGCCTGCTGGCGCCGACGGGCTGGCAGGCAGGCAAACACCGCGACGGGTCGGCCTTCGTCTCCCGCGAGCCGCCGCCGGTGGACGGCCTGGGTACGTATTTGCGGATCTTGCGTATGGCGCCGGCAGCGATCCGGCAGGAGGCGCGTTGGACACGAGGGATTCCGGCGTCATGGCCGCAAACGGGTGGGTTTCTCGAGGTACACACCGGGTGCGGATTCTCCTTCCTGTCGAAGCTGACTCACAAGCGTGCCACTCGCGCCCTGACGACGATTCTGCGCGATAATCTTGACGCCGCCTCCAGTGCATGTGGGCTTGCCGTCAAGCCCATGGCGGCCATGGTTTACGCGACGGTCGTTGATGACCGGGAATTACAGCAAGCCGCACGGCAGCTGGCAAAAAGACACTGTGAAGACGCCGTCGATTTCGAAGCGCTGGCGGAGTTTGCCGTGCAGTCCGGTTCGCCGGAAGCCAGCTTGGCGTCTTTGCAGGAACGCATGTCGCTGTCGCCTTCGCATGCCTGTTGTCTCCTGCTGGTCCGCGCCGTGGCGCCTAGCCCGGCAACGCCGGCGGCAGATATCGTCCAGCGGGTTTCGGACACCCTCGCTCCAGCGGAAATCGTCGAGATCATGGTGTGGATTTCGGTGCTGCAGGTGCTGCATCGTTTGATTGTCTACTTTGCCATCGTCGACTCTCGGGCAAAGGTCTGAGCATCAGCGTGGCGCTCTTTGCTACGCAACCTGATTTTATTTGCAGTTTAACCGCAGCGAACTATTCTCACCCTCGATCCGGTGCCGCTCCGCTGGCATGACAAGGCGCACCGGGCAAAACGCATCTCAATGTCAGGAGGAACCCATGCGTACGCTTCTTTTGCCTGCAACGATCATAGCACTTTGCCTTCCCGCTGCCGCTTCGGCACAGGCCATCTCGGATGACATGACTTGTGAGGAGGCCGTGGCCTATTATGAAAAAAACCGCCGGATCGAGACCAGGGACGAAGGACAGGTCCTGCCGATCGACGGCGGCGTGCCGGTTTCCCAACGCAATGATATCGCCTGCGACCCGGGTGAATTGCCGAGCCCCATCCTTCTGAAGACAAGGGACAAGGAAGAGTGCGCGGTCGCCTATTCCTGTCCCGAGGAATAGGGCAGACGGCGGCTATTCGCCGGTCAGTCGGCGCGCGAAATCCAGATCCCGTTGCTCGCCGGCCCGCAGTTCCGGAAGTCCGACGAGATCGGTGAATTCGTCGAAGGTCATCATTGTGTCGCGGGCGTTGCGTGTGGTGCCGTCCGCACGCAGCCTTTCGAAAAGTCCGGCCATCGCCTTGGCAGCCGTAAAGATCGGACTCAGACCCCAGCAGGCTGCGGCAAAACCGAGGTCCTGGAGTTCGACCGCCGACAGGTCGGGCGATACGCCGAAATCCAGCATGTTGGCCATATGCAGGCCGCCGAGATCCGCGGTGATGCGGCGCATCTCCTCCACCGTGCGCGGTGCCTCGACGAACAGCGCGTCGGCGCCCGCCTCGCGGTAAAGCGCCGCCCGTTCGATAGCCGCATCGAGACCTTCGACGGCCAGCGCATCGGTGCGGGCCATCACCAAAAGGTCCGGATCGCGGCGTGCGTCCGTTACCGCCTTGACCTTGGCCACCATCTCCTCTGTCGGCACCACCGCCTTGCCCGGCGTATGACCACAACGTTTGGGGAACACCTGGTCTTCGATGAAAAACCCGGCGACGCCGGTGTGTTCGAGTTCGCGGGTCGCGCGGCGGGCATTGGAAACGTTGCCAAATCCGGTGTCGGCGTCGACGAACACCGGCAGGTCAACCGCGCCGCAGATGCGGCTGTAATGATCGGCGAGTTCCATTAGCCCGAGTTGTGAGCTGTCCGGCGCCGCCAGCAAAGAGCCGGTAACGGAGAAGCCGCCGACGACCACGGCCTCGAAACCGGCGCGCTCCGCCAATCGCGCCGACAGCGCATCGTAAGCGCCGGGCAGAACCAGGATTTCGGGTGATTCGAACAGCGCGCGCAGGCGGGTGGTGCGTTTCATCGGAAGCCTTTCAGGGATAGGTTCGTCGTATGACGTCAACCATCCTTCACTTCAGCGTCCCGCGCAACGGCGCTTAGCGAGAGTTCGGCGTGTTCGATATTGTCGTGACCGAGAACGCCGATGCGTTCCCTCGCGGACGCCCCGCCTTTGGCCAGTCGTTTTCCGGGTGAGTGATGATTGTGTCTCGACACCGGGATGCTCGCCCGATCAGTAATCAAAATTGCATATCTATTGATTGTACAAACGCACAAAAACGCAGAAGATATCGACATAAGCAGATATTACGCAAAGCTCGCCACCATATACCGAAACCATTTTTATCTCACCGCCTCATCATGACCAGGGAAAGGCCAGGCGGTAATTGACCTAAAACGGAGACAATATGCTCGAAGATTTCCTTTCAGACGTCAGAAACCTGCTGAAAACGAACCAGATCTTGGCAGATAAAGACGAAATTGCGCGTCAGGTGGAGAATGTCACGTCCTATGAAATTGACGTGCCACTGATCGTCTATCCAGAGTCGGCCGAAGAGGTACGTCAGATTGTTTTGATTGCGAACAGGCGCGAGGTGAGCCTGCAACCCTACAGCACGGGGAAGTCTTGGGGGCTTGGATCAAAGTTGTCGTCCCGCGGCGGGCTTATCCTGGTTGACTTGCACCGGATGAACAAAATCATCGAAGTGAACGAAGAGTTTGGCTACGCCATTATCGAGCCAGGCGTGACGCAGTTCCAACTCTTCAATTACCTTAACGAGACCGGGTCCAAATTCTTCTCCGACACCACCGGATCCGCCAAGGACACAAGCATCCTGGGAAACGCGCTGGACAAGGGCGTCGGCTACAATATGGAGCGCTTCAAGCAGCTCCTCAATTTGGAAGTTGTGCTGGGTGATGGCCGTATCTTCAAAACCGGATTTGGGCACTACGAGAATTGCAAGGCCACGTATACTTTCCCCGACGGCATCGGCCCTTCTTACCTTCGAATGTTCTTACAATCGAATTTTGGCATTGTTACCCGTGCCGCCGTCGAACTGCGGCGCCGGCCTGAGAAGAACTGCATGTTCGTCACTTTTTTGCGGAACGAGGAGCATCTCGGTGACGCGATTGGCATCCTCAAAGAACTCAAACAACAGGGCCTGGTGAACTCCGTCACCCATTACTATGAAAGCGTGAGGGTGCAGAATGGTCTCGCTCCAGTCATGCATCAGGACCTCAAGGAACAAGGCATTGAGACCAGCCGTGACGAGATCATGAGATTTCTGGGCCGTTACTCCTTTGGCGCCGGCATTATCTTTTCAAACATCGGCGGAACCAGGCATCAGGTGAGAGCGGCACAAAAGGAGCTCAGGAGGCTTCGCCCTTACGGTTTCACCTTCTACGTCACCGATCGGCTCATTTCATTGGGGCTCTCAGCTACCAGGCTTGTCGGCTGGAAGAAAATGCACGCCTACGTGAAATGCAATGCCGGCTTCTACCGCATGGCATTGGGCGAGCCGAGCGACCGACCCATCATGAGCCTCTATTGGCCGATCCAAACGGATCTTCCCGAAGGATGGAACAATCCGGATCACACCGAGGTGGGGATGCACTTCATCATTCCGACCGTTCCTATGGACGTCAAACTTGTGCAGCAAGCAAATTCCATTGTTCGCAATGTCAACACCCATTACAAAAAGGTGCAGGCGAGTTATGCGTTTGGGCTGGTGGACGACAAAACGACCCACTTCAGCATTTCAACCCACTTCAACAGGACTGACACGGTCGCGCGTGACGAATCGCGCGCTTTGGCCGAGGAACTGAACCAGGAGTTCATCAAGGCCGGATTCCATCCCAACCGGCTGTTTCCAGGGTTCATGGATCTTGTGGTCGATCCAGACGACATCTTTTGGCAGATTACTCGGGACATCAAGAGTATTGTCGATCCAAACAGTGTCATCGCGCCAGGGCACTATAATATCGCCTGACAGGAGCTGCCTTGCCGCCAGGCGTTCATCTTCGGATCTGTCAAGAAGGCCTCTGGTCAGAACCCTTCATCTCCCGATAGGCGGCAAGCGCCCGTTCGCGCGACGCCTTCAGGTCCACCAGCGGCTGCGGATAGGATTTGCCAAGCCGCACGCCGGCCGCCTCAAGCACCAGTGCCGGCGCTTCCCAAGGACTGAACAGAACCTCGTCTGGCAGCTTGGCAAGTTCCGGCACGAAGCGCCGCGTGTAGGCGCCGTCCGGATCGAATTTCAGACCCTGCGTCACCGGATTGAAAATCCGGAAATACGGTGCGGCGTCGGCGCCGCAGCCGGCGATCCACTGCCAGCTGGCGCTGTTGCTGGCAAGGTCGGCATCGACCAGGCAATCCCAGAACCAGGCTTCGCCGTCATGCCAGTGCAAGAGCAGGTTCTTGACCAGGAACGAACCGACGATCATGCGCACCCGATTGTGCATGTAGCCTGTCTGCCACAGCTCGCGCATGCCGGCATCGACAATCGGTATGCCAGTTTCGCCGCGCTGCCAGCGACGCAGCGCCTCGGCGTCGCGACGCCAGGGGAATCCGTCAAAGGCGGCCTGCAGGTTGCGCCTCGGCAGGTCGGGAAAATGATAGAGCAACGAATAGGAGAATTCCCGCCAGCCGAGCTCACTGCGGAAATGGTCGCGATCGGCGCCCTCCGGCTTATCGGTCGCCGCGTACCAGACCGCGTTGGGCGAGATCTCGCCCCAGTGCAGATGCGGCGACAGGCGCGACACGTTGCTTCGGGCGGGGAAGTTGCGGCCCCTCTTGTAGCCGGTGAAGCCGTCGTCGAGGAAGGAAGCCAGCCGCTCCTGAGCGCCCGCTTCGCCGATCGTCCAGTGCGGTTCAAGGCTCCGATCCCATCGAATGTCGGGCAGCAGGCGCAATTGCTCCAGCGTCACGCAGAGATCGTCCTCGGCGTCGAGGAGATCCAGCGTGGCCGGCGCCAGCATCGGTGTGCGCGGCGGCGCTGCATTGAGGCACCCCTTGCGGTAGTAGGGTGTGAAGACGCGATAGGGCGTGCCGTCCTGCTTAAGCACCTCCCACGGCTCCCACAGCAACGACGCGTTGTCGCTTTCAACCCCAATGCCGTGCTCGGTGAGCGCCGCCTTGATGGCCGTATCGCGTTGGATGCGCCAGGGCTCATAGCAACGGTTCCAGTAAACATTCTCGACGCCGTGGCGTTCGACCAACCGCGGCAGGATGTGTTCGGCCGGTCCGCGGTAGAAGCGAAGCCGGCCGCCGAGGCTGCGATCGAGGCTCGCCAGCGAATGATGCAGCCACCAGCGCGAGGCGGCACCCATCGCCTGGTCCGCCGCGGTATCGTCATCGAGAATATAGACCGGCAGGACGCGCCCGGCTTTGGCGGCCCGCACCAGCGCCGGATTGTCGTGCAGGCGCAGATCCTGGCGGAACCACATTATCGCTGTCGTCATGGGATCATCCTCTGCGAACCGGTGTCTTGAAGCTCGCAAAACGGTTCAATAGGGAATCTCGCTGCCGTCCCAGGCGAAAAGGCCCCCGCTCCGGGTCGGGTCGAGGCCGTCCAGCACATCGAGCAGACGTGTGGCACTGAAATCCGCATCGAACATCTTGCCCTCCGGAACGTTCCTGCTAAACGGCGCAGACAGCGCACTCTCCACGGTTCCCGGATGCAGACCGACGACGACCGCATTGCGATTGCGACGGGCTATCTCGATTGCCGCGTTGCGGATCACCATGTTGAGGGCTGCTTTTGAGGCGCGGTAAGCGTACCAGCCACCCAGCTGGTTGTCGGTAATGCTGCCAACGCGTGCCGAAAGGGCGGCGAACACGGCACGGCCGTCCCGCCGCAGGAACGGCGACGTGTGTTTGAGAATCAGCGCGGGTACCGCCGTATTCACGTGAAACAACTGATGCAACGACTCGGCAGAGAGGTCGCGCAGCGCCTTTTCGGGCATATGGCCCGGCCCGTGCAGCATGCCCGTTGCGACCAGCACCACATCGAGCGGGCCGTGCTCGGCCATCTCACGTACTGTTTCACTCAGGGCGCTTTCATCGGAGGGATCGACCTGATGACGGCTGACTGCAGGATCGTCATGATCGAAATCGGAACGGGCGATGGCACGCAACCGGGCATCCGGTTGGCGCTGGCGAAGCTGGCGGAGGAAAGCGGCTCCGATCGCGCCGTTGGCGCCGAATACCGCGATGTGCTGTGGCGAATGCGTCATCTAAATAGCCGGGATAGGTTTCATCCCGACTACGTGCTGGCCGCCACGCCGGATCACCGGACCAAATTCCCTGCAGCCCTGACGGATCGCGCTGCACTTAGTCTTCCAGGTCGATGTCCCGCACCCTGCCGGTCTGAAGGTCGACCTCGATTTCGTATCGCTGGTTGTCGAGAATCGCTTCGGCTTCGATGTGATCCCGCTTCAGCTCGAGTTCGACGACACGATATCCCTGTTGTTCCAAACCAGTCAGCACCTCCAGCATGGAGGTGCCGAGGACGCTTCCTTCCGACACCTGCGCCAGGGCCAACGCTGGAGACAAGGTCAGGTAGCCGGCAGCAACCGCAAGGATCAGGTTCCGGTGTCGGATCGCCATGCGCGAAGTCCTTTCAGTTAGAGTCGCACCCCTGCATCGACATATGGGAACCATTCATATCGCCCACCAGTGAGGAAATCCTGTTTTCGGCGGTCGATCCGTGTGTCAGGACACAGCGGGCTGTTTTTTCGGAGCGGCGGCGGTGGACCCCGACAGCGCCTGCACAGCCGCAAACTGCGACAGAAAGACCCGCCCGGTGAGCACATCGAGAAAATGCGAGCGCCGCAGCCGGTCCATCACCGGACCCTTGACTTCGGACAGGTGCAGGGTGACGTCCATGCTCTCCAGCCTTTGATTGATCGCCTCCAGCGATTCCAGGGCACTGAAGTCGATCTCATTGACCGCCGAACACATCAGGATGACGTGGCGAATGGGCCGGGAACCCACGACCCGTTCGAACAGGAAGTTCTCCAGGTATCGCGCGTTGGCGAAATACAGGCTCTCGTCAGCGCGAATCGAAAGGATATGCGGATCGGTTTCGACGTTGTGCCGGCGGATATTGCGGAAGTGCTCGGTGCCGGGCACCCGGCCGACCTCGGCGATATGTGGCCGCGAGGTCTTGTAGAGAAACAGCAGGATTGACAACGCCACACCGGCGGAAACGCCGACCGAAACGCCAAAACCGAGGGTGACCAGTATGGTCACTGCGACAGCCGCAAAATCTGCTTTCGAATAGGCCCAGCTGCGCCAAAGCACGGTAAAGTCGATCAGAGACAGGACGGCAACGATAATGGTTGCCGCCAGGGTAGCTTTCGGCAGGAAGAACAGCAGCGGCGTCAGAACCAGCGCGGCGAGTGCAATACCGATGGCGGTGAAGGCGCCGGCCGCCGGCGTCTCGGCCCCGGCGTCAAAATTGACCACCGAGCGGGCAAAGCCACCGGTTACCGGATATCCGCCGGAGAGCGCCGCAGCGACGTTGGACGCGCCCAAGCCGACCAGTTCCTGATCGGGCACGATGCGCTGGCGACGCTTCGCGGCCAGAGTCTGGGCCACCGAAATCGATTCTACAAATCCGATGATCGAGATCAGCAACGCCGATCCGGCGAGGCTTGCCCAGATGTCGAGGTCGAAGGAGGGCACTGTCAGCGGCGGCAGGCCCTGCGGCACCTCCCCGACCAGCGCCACGCCATGGGCGCCGAGATCGAGCGACCATGCGGCCAGCGTGGTCACCGCGACTGCGGCGACCGGGCCGGACTTGGCGATGACATCGGCGGCGCGGGGCGGCAGACCGAGACCGGCGAGAAGCGGCTTCAGGCCGGAGCGCACCCAGAACAGAAACAGCGTGGCGGCGACGCCGATCGCCAGGGTCGGCCAATTGACCTGCGGCAGGTTGCCGACCAGCGCGGTTCCGAGCTCGATCAGGTTATGCCCGGAGGCCGGGATTCCGAGAATATGCTTGAGTTGGCTGATGGCGATCAGGATACCGGCGGCGGTGATGAAACCAGCAATCACCGGGTGGCTGAGAAAATTGGAGAGGAAACCCAGCTTGAAAACGCCCATCAGCAGCAGCATCAGGCCTGACAGAAAGGCGAGCGTGATCGCCGCAACCGCATATTCGGCGGTCCCCTGCAACGCCAGATTGCCAACACTGGCGGCGGTCATCAGCGACACCACCGCGACAGGGCCGACAGCCAGAACGCGGCTGGTGCCGAAGACGGCGTAAGCGACGAGCGGCAGGATCGAGGCATAAAGGCCCATCTCGGGCGGCAGCCCGGCCAGCAGCGCATAGGCCAGCGACTGCGGCACCAGCATGATGGTGACGATGACCGCGGCCATCAAGTCGTTGGCGAACGTCTCTCCCGAGTAGCGGCTGCCCCAGTCGAGAATCGGCAGATGACGAGACAGCGGCCCGCGGAAGACAAAGGGAGAGGACACGGCACCTCACGCGGTCAGAGGGCATCCGGTCGGCCGGATGCGGGTTAATCAAACGCAGGGTGGTCCGGCTCAGCCGGCGACCACCTTCTCGGGCTTGGCCATCCACTCGCGGCCGCGCAACATGGCCTTCCAGTAGATCGGCGGCAGCATGCGCTCCTTGAGCAGCCAGGCGGCACGGCTCGGTTTGGTGCCGTCGATCAGCCATTGGGGGAAACTCGGCAGCAACTTGCCACCATAGCCGAATTCGGCCAGCACGATCTTGCCGCGCTCAACGGTCAGCGGACAGGAGCCATAGCCATCGTAGTGGGCAGCCGGTGACTTGCCGTCGATATCAGCGGCAATGTTTTCTGCGACCACCGGTGCCTGAATGCGCGCCGCGGCGGCAGTCTTGGCATTCGGCGCGTTCATCACATCGCCAAGCGACCAGACGTTTTCATACGCCTTGTGGCGCAGGGTCGCCTGATCGACATCGATCCAGCCGGCCGCATCGGCCAACGGCGAGACGCGAATGAAATCCGGCGCCGTCTGCGGCGGGCAAACGTGGATCATATCGAACGGCATCTCCACCTGCCGGACCGGCTGTTCCGGTTCCTTGACCTCGAACACCGCCTTTTGCGCCGCACCGTCGATGGCCACCAGATTGTGGAAAAATTCGAGCGAGGCGTCATAGCGCCGCACATAGTCCATCAAGGTCGGCACGAAATCCTTGACGCCAAACAACACGCCACCGGCGTTGCAGAAGCGGATATCGACATCACCGAGCACGCCGGTCTTCTGCCAGTGATCGGCCGACAGATACATCGCCTTTTGCGGAGCGCCGGCGCATTTGATGGGCATTGGCGGCTGCGTGAAGATCGCCCGGCCGCCTTTCATCCGCTGCACCAGCTGCCAGGTGTATGGCGCCAGGTCGTAGCGGTAGTTGGATGTCACGCCGTTCTTGCCAAGGGTCTCGACGAGACCCTCCACGGCATGCCAGTCGAGCTTCAGGCCAGGACAGACGATCAGCCGTTTATACTGAACGACGCGGCAGCCATCGAGGATGACGGCGTTGTTCTGCGGCTCGAAGGCGGCGACGGCGGCCTTGATCCAGTGGACGCCGGAGGGGATCAGCGAGGCCATGGTTCGCGCCGTCGTCGGCGCTTCGAAGACCCCAGCCCCAACCATTGTCCAGCCCGGCTGGTAATAGTGGATGTCGGCCGGATCGATGACTGCGATATCGAGCCCCGGCTTGCGGCCGATCAGGCTCGAGGCTGCGGCAATACCGGCGGCACCGCCGCCGACGACGACGACATCGAAGGTCCGGTCGGGCTTATCGGTGGGTGTCCTGCCGCCGTTGGCGATGCGCCGTGCGACGCCCGCCATGTCATAGCCAGCGGCCGCCGTTGCCGCCAGGATGTCGGCCACCGGCCGGTGGGCGGCCTCCGACAGCGACCACAGTGTCGCCGAGCGGGTGCCTGTGCGACAGTAGGCGATCACCGGTTTCGGCAGCGCATCCATCGCGGCTGAGAAGGCGGCCACGTCGTCATCCGTCACTCTTCCAGCGGTGATCGGAACGTAGCGGGTTTCGAGGCCAACAACCGCAGCGGCGCTTTCGATCTCCTTGAACACCGGCTGATCGGCGCCCTCGCCGTCGGGCCGATTGCAGATCAGCGCACGGAATCCCTGCTCGACGAGCGCCTGGAGATCCTCGGGATGGATCTGTGGGCTGACGGAAAAGACGTCGGAAATGGTCTTGGCGTCCATGGTACTCTCCACCGGTGTTTTCATTGGTGCCTAAAGCGTGTTGACAGGCACCTTGAGGAACCTGTTGCCCTGCTTGTCCGCAGGCGGCAGTTCGCCGGCCCGCATGTTCACCTGCAGCGACGGAATGATCAGTTTCGGCATGTCGAGCTGGGCGTCGCGTTCGGTGCGGAGCTTGATGAACTCTTCGCGGGTCTTGCCCTCGCCGACATGGATGTTGTGCGCCTTCTCGTCGGCAACACTGGTTTCCCAGGCAATATCGCGACCGTTCGGACCGTAATCGTGGCACATGAACAGACGCATCGCATCGGGCAGCGCCAGCACCCGCTGGATCGAATCGTAGAGCTCGCCGGCATCGCCACCGGGGAAGTCGGCACGCGCCGATCCGCCGTCCGGCATGAACAGGGTATCGCCGACAAAGGCGGCATCGCCGATCACATGGGTCATGCAAGCCGGCGTGTGGCCGGGCGTGTGCATGGCAAAGGCGGTCATCGAACCGATGTCATAGGTATCGCCGTCCTCGAAAAGCCGGTCGAACTGGCTGCCGTCACGCTGAAACTCGGTGCCCTCGTTGAACACCTTGCCGAAGGTATCCTGGACGATGGTGATGTTCTTGCCGATGCCGATCTTGCCGCCCAGCTCCTGCTGGATGTAGGGAGCGGCAGACAGGTGATCGGCGTGCACGTGAGTCTCGATCAGCCATTCGAGCTTGAGCCGGTTGGCGCGGATGTAATCAATGATCTCATCGGCGTGCTGATAGGTGATGCGACCGGCCGCATAGTCGATGTCCATCACCGAATCGACAACGGCGCAGGCTTCGGACTGCGGATCCTTGACCACATAGCTGATGGTATTGGTGGCCGGATCGAAGAAGGCTTTGACCTCGGGTTTGAGGTTCATGTTGACCGGATAGTTGCTCATGGCATTACTCCTCGCTTTATCAGGCACGCCCGGGCTGCCCGGCCACGGTCGCGGTTGGTCGGTTGAACAGCCTCGCCACCAGCATGCCGGCGATCAGCGAGGCCACGAAAATCAGCACGTCCGGACGCCCGGTCCCGATGACCGGCAGCACGCCGCCCGGACAGAACCCGGCGATGCCCCAGCCGATGCCGAACACCGCTGAGCCGCCGAGCAGGCGCTTGTCGATGAGCCGGCTTTTCGGCAGGACGAAACTGTGCTCCAGAACCGGCTCGTGCTGGCGCAGCACGAAGCGGTAGCCGATGAAGGTCACCACCAGGGCACCGCCCATGACGAAGATGAGACTCGGATCCCAGGTGCCGGCGATGTCGAAAAAGTTGAGCACCTTGGCCGGGTCGGCCATGCCGGAAATCGAAATGCCGAGACCGAAGACCAGGCCGATGATGTAGGCGGACAGGACACGCATCGAATTACCCTCCCATCCCATGGCGGATCACGAAGACGGTAGCGAAGGTGAAGACCATGAAGGTTACCGTGGCGACTATGGATCGCGGCGACAGCCGTGCCATGCCGCAGACGCCATGGCCGGAGGTGCAGCCGCTGCCGAAGGTCACCCCGACACCAACGATCAACCCGCCGACAATCAGCATCGGTATCGATACCGGCACGGTAATGGTCGGAAACGAGCCGGTGGCCAGGTGATAGGCGAGCGGCGCCGATACCATGCCGGCAAGCACCGCGGCCCGCCATTGCCAATCCCTGAGGCTGGCGGGGGCTATAAAGCCGGCCAGAACGCCGGTCGCTCCCATGATCCGGCCATGCAGCAGCATCAGCAGGGTCGCCGAAAGACCGATCAGCACGCCGCCAAAAAGCGATTGCCAGGGGGTGAATTCTGTTTCGAACATGATCATGCCTTGCAGGTTCTCCATCCGAGCAGGCGATAAAGGGGGCAGAACCGGAACACCGCCGTCGCCATCAAAACGATACCGACAACATACGCCCCATAGAGCGGTATGGTTGCATTCCAGAGGGCACCGCCCGACAAAGACGGTGCAAGAACCAGGGCAAGACCGAGAACTAGCCTGATCAGGCGATCCACGGTACCGACATTTGCGATCATCAAGCGCTCTCCCGTTGCGTCTGTGGGCTGCAACATGGAGGAGCCGATAGCGCCTGTCGGTGATTAAGTCACAAAGCCGACGTCGAATGGACGCGTGGACGAGCGTAATCCATCGACCGCCTCTTGACGTAATGGCGTTGAAAGGCAGCGCCGATGACCAGGACAGAGAAATTCGCCCGCGTAGAAGTGACCTCGGCCAGCCAGCTTCGCGCGTGGCTGGGAGCGAACCACGGGCAGGCCACCAGCGTCTGGCTTGTGACTTTCAAAAAACACGTTCCGGAAAAATATGTCTCGGTGGCAGAGATCCTCGACGAGCTGCTTTGTTTCGGATGGATCGACGGTGTCCGGCGCAAGCTTGACGAAAACCGGACCATGCAGCTGATCTCGCCGCGACAAACACAGCATTGGGCCAAAAGCTACAAGGTCCGTGCCGAAAAACTGGAGCGGGAGGGACGCATGCAGCCAGCCGGGCGAAAGGCGATCGCATTATCAAAGCGCAACGGCCTGTGGACTTTCTTGGACGATGTGGATGCGCTGCTGGCGCCTGCCGATTTGACCGAAGCACTCGAGGGAGAACAGTTCGCCGCCGACAATTTCGCGGCATTCGGCGATTCCTACAAACGCAATGTGCTGCGCTGGATAAAACTGGCCAAAACGCCCGCCACCCGGGAAAAGCGTATCGCACAAACCGCACGCTTTTCAGCCCGCAACGACAAGATCCCGCAAGTGTAAACGATCCCACGCCACACGCCTCGGCGGGTCAGGCGCTCTTCAGAATCTCGAGCACGCCTTCAGCCTCGGCTGTTTCCAAGGTCCCGGAGCCATCGGGAATGGACCCAAGACGCGCTGTCAGAAGCTTCACCGCTTCGGCTGAACGTCGGCTCTGTTGGAGGATCTGCACCAGATCGGTCGCGGCGCGCAACGCCAGCATCCGCGCTCCCTGCTCATCCGCTATCTCCAGCGCCTGGCGCAAGGATTTCTCTGCCGCATCCAAATCGGACGGGTCTTTCATCAACGTCAGCAGACCGCGCATACGGTGGAAATCGGCGAGCCAATAGGTCATCCGCCCACTCTCACTAATCTCGAAAGCTTCGTTCAAGATGTCGAAAGCGTCGTCAAATCGGCCGGCCTGACCGGTGAGCAGAGCATACTCGGCCACCAGCTTGGCCTCGTAAGCCACCCGACCGTAGCTGCGGTAAGTCGCAAGATTGTCTCCGAGCAATCGCAGGCCCTCGGCCTCGCCGATCCGCGCGCACGCCCAGCCCCGCATGCTTTCGGCGAGCGCCCGGTATTCCACCATCCCGTGCTCGGCCGCCAGTTCCGAAAGCGCGTCGGCCAAGGCGAAGACCGGCGACGGTTCGCGCCTGCAAAGCTGCAGTTTCAGCGCATAAAGCAGCGCGTGGGCACTGCTTGCCGGATGCTCCAGTTCGTCGGCGATGGCGCGTGCCCGCCTATTGTATTCGAACGCCTTTTGTGAATGCCCCTGAATCCACAGCGCCAGCGAGCCGTGACCAAGCCCGCAAACCCACGGATCGTGACTGCCGGCTGCGTGACGACGGTGCCGCCGCGCATCTCCCGGACGGGGTAGCTCGAGCAACGCATCGACATGGGCAAGCGCCGGCTCGAACTCGCCGAGATCGAAGAGCGTGCCCCACTGTGCGTGATGGGCCTGGACCAGCGTGTCGATGTCTCCGCTTCGCTCGGCCAGCGCGAGGATATCGTCAGCCAATTCCTTGGCTTTGCCAAAATCCGAACGGGCACAGTGATGCAGCCAGTATCCAAACGCGGCGGCGACCGAATCTGTCGGGCTTCCAAGGTGTCGCCACAGGGATTCCGCGCGACCGTAAACCTCACCGACCTCCGGTGAACCGACACCGGACACGCTGCCGAGCGGCACACCCAGCGCGATCAGCAGATCCAGTTCGGCGCGGTCGCGCTCGGTTTGGTCCGTAATCTCGGAGATCAGAGCCAGTCCCGCCCTGAAATCATCGACCGCCAACCTGTTGGCGGACCGCGCGACCGCCTCCTTGCCGGCTTGAAGCCAGTACGGAATGGCGCGTGCGCCGAGGCCCGCGTTGGTCCAGTGCCTGGCCATCGCGGCGGCGTTTTCGGGGCGGCGGTGCATGCCGATCCGCTCCATGGCCTCGGCGACCTGTCGGTGCAAATCAGCCTTTTGCTTGGCCAACAGGACACCGTAGGCGACCTCGCGGGTCATCGCGTGTTTGAAGGCGAATGTCGGCGTAGCGTGGCGATGGGACCGGTGCACGAAATCGGCCTCGTGCAAACGTCCGAGCGCTTCCGTGATGTCAAGCTGTCCGGCACCGACCGCATCTTGCAGCAAGTCAAGCGGAACCACCGCACCGATGACGGAGCACACTTGCAGGATTTCCTTGTCGAACGCAGCAAGGCGATCAATGCGAGCGGCGAGGATTTCATGCACGCTATCCGGGACGCCGAACATCGCCTCGGCCTTGCCACGCGCATAGGCGCCCCGCTGCCCGGTGAGGAAACCGGATTCGGCAAGCGCCGTGACACTTTCCTCCAGGAACAACGGATTGCCGCGAGTGCGATCGATCAGCTGGCGCTCGATGTCGTGGACAACCGCACCGGTGCCCAGCAGGGCTTGCAAAAGCTCCAGCCCGAGCGCGTCGGACATCGGATCAAGCTGGCGATGGTTGAAACCCTGACTGTTGTGCCAGGCAAACCTGAACTCGGGCCGACTGGTCAGAACGAGAAGCAGCCTGATCTGCGGTGCCGTACGGACGAGCCCGCCCAGGATCTCCACGGTACGGGCATCGAGCCAGTGAAGATCCTCCATGACCAGGACGACCGGTTGCGTCGCCGCCTTGATCACCAGCAGTTCGCACAACGCCTCCTCAATCCGGCGCAGACGTTGCCGCGGGTCGAGCCTGTCAAATTCGGAGTCCTTGAAAGGCAGATAGAGCAGCGAGCAAAGCGGCGCACACATGTCTTCACGCTCGCCGACCGCGCGGCGCAGCTTTGCGATCGCCGTCCGGTCGTCGTCGGCGGGACCGATCCGCAACGCCGCCCGCAGTGCGACAAGCAGCGCCCTGAACGGCGACGCCTCCTCGGCGGACGGCAGAACGCGTATGACAAGCCAATCTTCCGGCTGCGGCATCTGGACAAGAAATTCATGAACCAGGCGCGACTTGCCGATGCCGGCTTCACCGGACACCGCCACGATCTGGCCGCTTCCTTCCAGCGCCTTTTCGGCACTGTGGCGCAGCAGGTCCATCTCGAACTCGCGGCCCACGAAGCGTGTCAGACCGCGCGCGGCACGGCGTTCGAAACCAGTCGCGATGGTTTTGAGACCGACCAGATCGTAGTGGGTGCCTCCGATGGCCGGCTTGGCATCGAACGCGTCTGAAATCCGGCGCCAGGTCGCGGCGTCGAGCCGGATCACGCCGGTCGGCGTCGCCGGCAGGATTTGGGCGGCACTGGTCATGGGCGCACCGACCGCCTGGAGGGGATTGCCGGCGCCGTGGCGAAGCACCGCTTCGCCGCAGCTGATGGCGATGCGTATTGATCCATCGATGTGAGCGGTATCGGGCGGCTGTGTGCTGCAAATCTCGTCGCGTATGGCTAACGCCGCCCGCGCGGCGCGAAACGTGTGATCCTCCTGGGCGACCGGTGCGCCAAACAGAAACATCACCCGGTCGTTCATCCGGTTGACCAGCATGCCGCCAAACCGGTCGGCTTGCTTTTCGATCCCGCCGAGGATCCTGTCGAGCGTCGCCTCCGCCTCTTCCGGATCAGCCGCCGCCAGGACCGCACCGGCCGATGCAAGATCGGCAGCCAGCACCGTGATACGCTTGCGTTCGCCAACCGGCCTCATCGGTTCGGTTGCCGCGGTTTCAGGCACTGCGCCCGGCGTGTCCTCGACACCATCTGGCACAGGTTCGGATCGAAGCCGCAGCCGATAGCCGGATTTGTGAACGGTTTCGATAACATTCGGCGCGCGCGCCCGGTCGCCGAAACTGCGGCGCAGTTCCGCGATGGCTTGGGTCAGCACCTCCTCGCCGACCGTCACGCCGGGCCACACGCGTTCCAGCAGGTCGCCGCGTCCGACGACACTGCCATCGGCCTCCTCAAGCGCCAAAAGAACGGCCATCGCCTTGGGCGACAGCCGCAACTTCTGCGAACCGTTGTCGATCTCGCGCAGTGCCGGATCGACCGTCCATTCGCCGAGACGGAACATCTCAGAACTCCATCGGAAAACGGTGTCTGTTCCACGGGACCTGGTATTGGGCAACAGTATCTAAAGCAAAGAAGGCCTCGAGTCATGGGAACGGATCCCATGCCCGACCGTCATCGGTTGGATGGCGGCCGCGCCAGGCGGTCGACAACGACGACGCCGCGGTTAAACCGAATCGTCAGTTCTCCAGATCGGGTGGCGGCGTGGCGCCCGGCGCGCCCATTTTCAAGGCGGCGTCGCGCCCGCCATACCGCTCGATCAGGGCCGCCTGATCGGCAAAGGCCATGGCGTCGACCGCCTGCGGATCGCAGATGTTGAGGAGGTCGCGATGCAGGGTGGCGCAGACCGGATCGAAGGCCGGGTCATCGGCAAGGTTGTTGATTTCCTCGGGATCGTTCTGAAGATCGAACAGTTCCGCCGGGAATCCCTCGTAGTAAATGTATTTCCATCGACCCTTACGCAGCATGAAAGCGCCGGAAACCGCACCGGCGGCGTGATATTCGCTGAAAACCACCCGCTCGGGATCCGACGGCGCGCTCGCCAGCGCGGGCAACGGCCGCGCATCCTTCTCCGCCTCGAACGGGCAGCCGAAATGGGCCGGGATCGACGCCGACAGGTCGAGCAGACTGACCGGCGTGCGGCAGACGCCGGGCGCAAGACCCGGTCCGGCCATCAGAAGCGGGACGGCGACGCTTTCTTCGTAAAGGTTGGATTTGCCCCACAGACCGCGCGCCCCGACATTGTCGCCGTGGTCGGACGTGTAAACCACGGTGGTCGACTCGATCAGGCCCGCCTCCTCCAGGGACTGCAATATCAGCCCGATATTGTGGTCGAGCCAGCTGCACAGGCCGAAATAGGCAGCGACGGCCCGACGGCGCTCCTCGTCGTCCCTGAACTTGCCCTCGCTGTCCATGAAGGCGTTTTGCCTTTCGATCCACGGATGGCGCCGATAGCCGTCTCTCGGGTGGAGTTTCGGCGGCGGCAACGCGTCCAATGGATAGAGATCGTAGAATTCCTGCGGCACGACGAGCGGGAAGTGCGGCGCGACCAGACCGACGAACAGGCACCAGGGCCGGTCGGACCGCGACCGGTCGGCGATCCATTGCCGAGTGCGTTCGACCACCGCGGCATCGTAATCGGTGTATTTGCTCGTTCCGGGCCCGATGTAATCGCCCAGCATGCGTTGTTTTCCGTGGATCCGTTCGTCTTCGCGACGGATCGAAGCCCAGACCATGCCGACACCGCCGGCCACCATCATGGGAATGTGCTCTATGTCAAAACCGGCCGGATCGCCGGGCGCGCGGTAATGCAGCTTGCCGATCGATTCCACCGGAATACCGGCCGCCTGCAGGGCGTGTCCCCAGCCCGGACGCGAACCGTCATAGGGCATGGCGTTGTCCCACAACCGGTTGCGGTGCACATAGCGTCCGGTGGCAAAGGCGGCACGCGCCGGCACACAGATCGGAGACGGCGTGTAGGCGTCGGTGAAACGCACCCCGCGGGCGGCGAGCGCGTCGAGATGCGGTGTCTTGACGAGCGGGTGCCCGGCGCAACCCATGGCGCGCGCCTGATGTTCATCCGACATGATGACGAGAACGTTGCTCATCCGATCACCTGGAAGTCGCGGCGCGCGGTCGCCTGCTCGATCTTGTCGAGCGCTTCGAGAAAGGCGCTCCTTTGCTGCGGATCGAGGTCCGCCACCAGATGCGCCTGACGCGCCTCCATGATCGGCAGCAATCGGTCATAGACGGCGCGTCCAGCCCGGGTCAGCGACAACAGCTGGCGGCGCTGGTCGTTCGGATCGCTGCGACTTGATACCAAACCGTCAGCGATCAGCGCTTTCAGCTTGCGGCTAAGCAAACCCTTATCGAGCCGCCCGAAACGGGCAACCGCCATCGGCGTCGTCTCGCCCAGGATCGCCAGGATGGCGATGGTCCGCCACTGGATCAGGGACAGGCCGCTATGGCGCTCGAGGATATCCGACGCCTGGGCGTTGAGCCGGGCCTGAACCCGCGACATGCGAAAGGTCACGAATTGCTGCAGTGGCGTTTCGCCAAGCGCAGCCCCGGTTGTTGGTTGATGATTGTCCGGCACGCCAGTCCTCCTCTGAGCAACAATATTTCAGAAATTAGTTGACAGGTCAACGATTTTGTGGCCCTCTACCAGCACTTTTGAACTGGGAGGAACACTCATGCGTTATTTTACCGGACTGGCGGCCGCCTGTGTGGGCGCCTTCGCCATGCTCGCCACCCCGGCCCCGGCGGCCGATTGGACACCGCCAGGGCCGATCAAGCTGATGATCGGATTTCGCGCCGGCGGCGGCGCCGACACGCAAGCCCGGCTGATTGCCGAGGAGCTCGAAAACCGCCTTGGCTGGAAGTTCATTCCGGAGCAGGTGACCGGCAAGGGCGGCATCAACCTGGCCAATGCCCTGAGGGGCCAGCCGAACGACGGCACCGCCATCGGCATGCTGGTCACCGAATCGCTCGCCTACAACATGCAGGCGGCGAATGCCCCGATGTCCCAGGACGACTTCACGCCGATCACCACCACCGCCGGGTTCCAGATGGGGATCGTCTCACCGGCGTCGAAGGGTTGGAACGATTTCAACGACGTGATCGCCGCGGCCAAGGGTGGCGAGCAGATCCGCTTCGGCGTGATGAGCCCGAAGCTGGCGGACCTCGCCTACCTGCTCGGCAAAGCCAATGACGTCGATTTCAACATTGTGTCGGTGCGCGGCGGCAAGGCCGTCATGGACGGCGTCAATGCCGGCGACCTGGACCTCGGCTTCATGGCCGGCATCCAGTCGAAGGGCGTTGCCGCCGGTGATCTGGTCAACCTGGCGTCGGCCCTGTCCACGCCGCTGGTACAGACGCCGGACGCACCGAAAATGTCGGATCTGGGCGTGGACTACCACGCCGACGGCTATTTTGTCTTCGTCGGCCCCGCCGGCATGCCGCCGGAGGCCCGAGATGCGTTGGCCGAAGCGATCGCCGCCGTCGTCAACGACGAAAACACCAAGGCCGGAGCCCTCATCAAGGGCGCATTCGGGGGCGCGTCGACCATCAAGGGCGACGCATTGGCCGAACTGATGCAGAACGACTGGGAATCGGCCGGCAGACTGCTCGACGCCGCTTCGAACTAAGCCTTCATCTCTCGCGGGTCCGCGGCCGACGCGGACCCCATCCGGAGGGGCTTTGACATGTCCTGGAAACTGAACCGCGATGCCCTGCTGGGCCTGCTGTGCATTGTCTTCGCGCTGGTGTTGATCGCCATCTGGGTGCCGCTCGATACGGAAACCGGCATCACCGAACAGATGCGCCGGCACGTTGCCATCGGTGATGCCCTCGCGCCGACGGTCGCCGGCCTGTTCATTCTCGTCGGCGGCGTCATGCTCGCCCTGCAATCCGCGCCGGACGAGGGCAAGCCGATCTCGCAACGCAACCTGGCGTTTCTCCTCCGGTTGCTGGTCCTGCTGATCGTCAGCACCAGCCTGATGCGTTGGAGCGGTCCGCTTGCCGTGGCGGTCAGCAATGCGGTCACGGGTAACGAACTGTCATACCGGCTGCTGCGCGACACCGTGCCGTGGAAATACATCGGCTTCACAATCGGTGGAATGACCCTGGTGGCCGGTCTGATCGCGCTGGTCGAAGGCCGCCTGAGCCTGCGTACCGTCCTGATCTCGCTGGCGACGGTCATCGTGCTGATCGCGCTTTACGACCTGCCCTTCGACGACCTGCTGCTGCCGCCCAACGGTGACGTGTGATGGACGCCTTCGACTACATCGTGATGGGTGTCCAGTCGGTCTTTCTCGGGCCGGAAATGTTCAACCTGTTCGGTCTGCCGATATCCGAGGCGCTGGTGATGATCGTCGCCGGTTTCGTGGTCGGCATCGCGGTCGGCGCCACGCCCGGCCTCGCCGGACCGATCGCCATGGCCATCGCCCTACCGATCCTGATCTCGATCTTCGGGTTCACTCCGGACGCGCTGCTGCCGGTCATGGGCTTCCTGATCGGCATCATGAAGGGTGCGACCATCGGCGGCGCGGTTCCGGCCATTCTGTTCAATACGCCGGGCACGCCCGACGCCTACATGACGACCCTGGACGGGCATCCGATGGCGCGCAACGGCCGGGCCGGCAAGGCCCTGCGGGTCGCCCATTTCTCCTCCGCTTCGGGCGACACGTTCTCCGACATCGTGCTGATTCTGTGCGCGCCGTTCCTCGCCATCCTGGTCGAACGCTACCTGGACCTGCCGGAAAAAACCGCGCTGCTGATCCTGTCGCTCGCCTTCATCGCCTCGGTCATCGGCCGTTCGGTGGGTAAGGGCCTAATCTCCATGGGTCTGGGCCTGCTGGCCGCCTATGTCGGCACCGGCGAGGATTTTTATCCGCGCCTCAGCCTCGATTTGCCGCAACTCAGCCAGGGCTTCCCGATCGCCACGGCGATCCTCGGCGTGCTCATCCTCGGCGAGGTGTTCAAAAGCATCGACGATCTATGGACGGAAAAACGCCAGCGCGGCCGGACCGCACAGCAGGTCACGTCGACCGGCGATCAGCGCCTGCACTGGGCCGATATCCGGCGGCTGTTGCCGTTCATCGGCCAGTCCGCCGCGATCGGCACGATGATCGGTGCGCTGCCGGGCATCGGGTCGACGCTTGCGGCGACGCTCGGCTACAGCGTCGGCCGGCACCGCTACGCCAGACGGCGGCGCGAGGGCGATCCGCAATTCGGCGAGGGCGCGCCCGAGGGCGTCGCCGCGACGGAAGCGGCCAACTCCTCGGTGTCGGGTGCCAATCTGATTCCCGTCCTGTCACTGGGGATCCCAGGCAATGCGGCCGCCGTGTTCCTGATTCTGGCGGCCGACAGCATCGGCGGCTTCAATCCCGGACCCTCGGTGTTCCGCTTCACCGCCGATCAGGTCAATCCGGAGCTGGTCGTAGCCTTCGGCCTATTTACCGCGATGATGGTCGCCAACATCGTCAACTGGACCTTCGGCGGCCTTTTCATGCGCTCGATGGGGGTCATGACCCGAATTCCCAAACACGTGCTGCTGCCGGTGGTCCTGCTGCTGACGTTGACGGCGATCTACGTGCAGGAAGCGCGCATGGAGGCGGTCTGGTTCGCCCTCGGCTTCGGTTTTCTCGGCTACTTCATGCGGGTGCTCGGCATGTCGCCGCTTCCGTTCGTCATCGCCTTTATCCTTGGCGGACGTCTCGAGGAATCGGCGCGACAGGCCTTCGCCGCCACCGGAGGCGACTATTTCTTCCTGTTCACCCACCCGGTGGCACTGGTGTTCATGATCATGACCCTGGCGGTGATCGCCGTGTCCGCCCGCAGAGCCAAAGAAGGTACCCCATGAGCCGACCCAACTTCCTGCTCGTGTCCGCTGACCAGCAGCGGGCCGACTGCTGCGGCTTCGAGGGCCGGGCGATCAAGACACCGCATCTCGACCGGCTGGCGGCCGACGGAACGCGGTTCGCGTCCTGCATCACGCCCTGCGTCGTGTGCCAGCCGGCCCGTGCCTCGATCCTCACCGGTCTGCTGCCCCGCAGCCACGGCGTGCACGACAACGGCATCGACCTCGACCCGGCCATCGGCGAAAAGGGCTTTGCCGGCGCGCTGTCGGCCGGCGGCTACAACACGGCGTTCTTCGGCAAGGCGCATTTTTCCACCTATCACACCTTCGAACCCACCGGCACGCCGGAATGCCTGGCCTCCTCCGATCGCTATCCGGCGGACTGGTACGGTCCCTATATGGGGTTTGACCGCGTCGAGCTGATGCTGGTGGGCCACAACTGGTTCCTGCCGGAAAAGCCGCCGAAGGGCCAGCACTACGAACGCTGGTTCTATGCCGACGGCCGCGGCGACGAAAAGAATGCGCTTTACCGGGAGAATGCCGGCGACACGAAGGGCGCGGCCCAGACCTGGCATTCGCGGCTGCCCGTCGCCTGGCACAATTCCACCTGGACCGCCGATCGGGCGATCGACTGGCTGAAGCAGGCCGACCGGGACGACCCGTTCTGCGCCTGGGTGAGCTTCCCCGATCCGCACCACCCGTTCGACTGCCCCGAACCCTGGTCGCACCTGCACGATCCGGCCGACGTCGACCTGCCGGCGCATCGGAAACGGCATTTCGAGGGCCGACCCTGGTGGCACGAGGCGGTTCTGACTCGGGAACCGGGGGGCAGCGCCGAATCCGCCGAAATCCGCAAAAGCTACAGCCGCATCGCCGAACAGGGCGACGAGCAGCTGCGCGAGATCATCGCCAACACCTACGGACAGATCGCGCTTATCGACCACAACCTGGGGCGGCTCTTGATCGCGCTGCAGGAAACCGGGCTCGCCGAAAACACCTATGTGATCTATTTCTCCGACCACGGCGACTGGCTCGGCGACCATGGCCTGATCCTCAAGGGACCGATGCACTATGAGGGCTTGCTGCGGGTGCCGCTGATCGTGCGCGGGCCGGCTGTGCCGGCCGGCGAGGTGGTGGCGGCGCCGGTCTCGACGCTCGATATCGGGCCGACGCTCTTCGAGCTCGGCCATGCGGCGCCGCTGCAGACGCAGCACGGCAGCAGCCTGTGGCCGCTGATCGCCGGCACGGGCAGTCGCGATTTCGCGCTGAATGAATGGGAACTGCTGGCGCAGCGCGCCGGCGTGGCCCTGTCGCTCAGGACCGTGCGCACCGAACGCCATAAAATGACCGTCGACCTGCAGTCCGGCGCCGGCGAGCTCTACGATCTGACGGACGATCCGGACGAACTGACCAACCGTTTCGACGATCCGGTCTATGCGCAACTGCGCAGCCGGCTTGACGCCTATCTGCAGTCGCGGCCCGACGATATGCTGCCCAACAGGCAACCGGTGGGCATGGCCTGAGGTCAGAGCCTGGCTAATCAGATTCTGCAAGCGTGCGCAGGCCGGCTTTGTCGGTCAGATCGACGGAGCCGCGCGACAGGGTGACCCAGCCGCGCCGCTGGAATTCCTGCAGCAGCCTGGAGACCACCTCGCGAGCAGTCCCCAGTTCGGTGGCGAGTTGCTGATGGGTGGCCTGTAGCCGGCTGTCTTCGCCGGCGAGATCCAGCAGTTTCTGTGCAAGACGGATATCGACGCGGCGGAAGGCCACCTCCTCGATCACCATGAACAGGTCGGTGATACGGCGCGAATAGGCGGTGAAGACGAAGCGGCGGAACTCTTTCGAACCGGCCATCAGTTCGTCGAACACCGATTTCGGAATGGCCACCGCCTCAACCTCGGTCTCGGTCACGCCCTCGGCGCTGTATTCCTCGTAGGCGAGCAGGCAAGCGGTTGTGAGCACGCAGCTTTCCCCGGCATGCACGCGGTAGAGCACAATTTCGCGTCCACTCTCGGAGACCTGCTGCACACGCAGCGATCCGTCCAGGAGCAGCAACAGATTGTCCGGTGCCTTGCCGGGACCGAAAACCACCGTGTCCTTCGGCACCTGAATGATACGGCTGCGCTCCACCAGCTTGCGGCGGACCGGTTCTTCCAGCTGACTGAGTCCCGAAAACTGTTCAATCCACGACATTTCGGCCGCCGATGCCTTTCACAAGAACATGGAAATCGGGACAACCATAGTCGACCACCCCGGTTGTTGTGAACGGCAAAAGCCCAGGCATTTGTCCCAATCACCCGGCGGAGGGTCAGTGCGGCGGCTCATAGGAAGCGACATAGGAGGCGATCAACCGGTCCAGCGCCTGCCTGGACACCCTGTTGTACTCGTCGCTGAAACCGAGCGTGGCGACCATCTTCCAGTGCCCGTACATGATGATGACGATCAGATAGCCCAGTTCGCGACAGCCGTTCTGATCCAGGTCGGGATAGCTGATCTGGATCTCGTGGGCGAGTGTCATCTGCAGCAGGCTATACTGGCCGTTGAGGTTCTCACGCACCCGCGCATTGGTCCCGGCCATGGCGAACAGGGCGTCGTAGACCGTGTCGTCGGCGGGTTTCGGCAGCCCCTTGTCGGACAGGAAGTTGAAATAGAAGTCGAGGAACACACTGAGCCGCCGGCTATCGTCGGCGGCGATGATGCCGCGCATCAGGCAGTCCCGATAGCTATCGGCCAGCGCATCGCATAGCGCGACCGCGATATCGTCGATCTCGGCAAAGTAATGGCGCACCAGTTGCCGCGACATGTCGCCTTCACTGGCGATCTGGTCATAGCCCGGCAGGCGAATGCCGTGGGTCTGGATGGCCTGATAGAGCGCCTGGACGATTTCCGGCCTGCGGATGTCGCTGATTTTCTTCGCCATAGCGTTCGGTTTTGGCCGCGCTGCGGCACTTACGCAAGTGCGTTATGGCAAGTTGTAAAAAAAAATACGTTTTTGAAAGGCCTAAACCGGCCTGCATGGCGGATCCGTGCTCAGCCGTAGGTTGACCCTTATTTACCAATAACCCGTTTTACCGTTTAGAATCAAGCTATTCCGACCGTCGACTTGTCAGAAAAAGGCTTCCCTATCTTTCTGTATATTTTCAAACTGAAAATAAAAATAAATGATTGACCGAAGATTGATTCCTCCGGAGAATATCATGGGGCGACTGCACCTCCTAATTGCAACAGCTGTAGGACGCGGTCGAGCATGGTTGAATTCAGGCAATCCGTTGAACGGGACATGGACCCGGCGCTATCGGAGCGCGAGCGCGAGGTGCTGTCTTTCCTTGCCGGCGGCGCGACTCAGCGCGATACGGCGGCGGCGTTAGCTATTACCGAGCGCACCATACAACATCATGTCGCTCAGGCGCGCCTCAAACTCGGCTGCAGGACGCGGGTAGAGACTGTCGTCAAGGCGGTGCGGCTCGGACTGATCTGATGCGGCCGCGGCTCGCCTCAGATCGCCATCAGAGCCGACGCGGACATCGTGGCACAATAACGATCTACGCGCCACGCGGGACTTCGAACAAGAAACAGTTCAAAAACGGCGGCAATTGCGGGTTTCGACAGTAGACCGAAATACGCTGGCGTTTAGTATTACCAAAAATGGATACAAGGCTCCACCGAAGCGCATCATAGTCCGATGGATACTTAAAGATATTGAGAGATATCGATGGCCAAAGACGCATTTGAAGGTGGTGCCGCAGACAATACTCGTAAAGCGGGTTCGACCCGAACACGGTCGAACAGGCCGACTGCCACCAGGAGGAACGCCTAATGCTAGAAAAAGTCGGTGGCCAGTTCAACGTCAACGCGCTGACAGACGATACGCAAATGATCGTCCTCGGTGACGGGATCACGGTCCAGTATCCCGTAGCGAGGCTTGGTGACGAACTCCGGGTGAACGAGCACATCGACAGCACCCAGGATTACCCGCAGGTCGTCCAGCTGGCGGATGGGCGCCTGCTGTTTACCTTCCGGACCCGCGATCCGGCCGAGGGCGACGACAACGGCGACGTCTTCGGTCCGAGCGGCATTGCCGCGCGGGTCGGCACGCCCAATGCCGACGGCACGATCACGTTCAGCGATGAAGTCCGCGTCAACGAGCATACCGCCGGCATCCAGAACCGGCCGCAGGTCGCGCAGCTTGCCGACGGACGGGTTTTGTTCACCTACGACACGAACGATCCGACCGACGGCGATGGCGACGCGTCGGTCGCGGCGCGGATCGGCACCGTCAATCCGGATGGAACGATTACCTTTGCGGCGGAATTCCGGGTCAACGAACACACCTCCCTCACCCAGGACGAACCGCATGTGGCCGTGCTCTCCGACGGGCGGGTGATGTTCACCTTCGAAACGTCCGACGGGACGGACGGCGACCCGTTCGGCAGTATTGCCGGGCGCGTCGGAACGGTCAATCCGGACGGATCGATGTCGTTCGGAGAGGAATTCCGGGTCAACGAGCACACGACGTTCAGTCAGCTGGAATCGCGGGTCATCGAACTGGCGGACGGTCGGGTGCTGTTCACGTTCCAGACTAGCGACGCCACCGATGGCGACGACAGCATCTCAGGCATCGCCGCGCGCGTCGGGACGGTCAATCCGGACGGGACCGTCACCTTCTCCGATGAGATCCGGGTCAACGAACACATCGTCTACCAGCAGGAATGGCCCGAAGTCGTGCAACTGGCCGATGGCCGTGTGCTGTTCACCTTCGAGAGCTGGGACCAGACCGATGGCGACGACCGGCTCAGCAACATTGCCGCGCGCATCGGCACCGTCGAGGCCGACGGGTCCATCACCTTCGGCGATGAATTCCGCGTCAATGAACACATCGACAGTTTCCAGGACAAGGTGGTGGTTACACAGCTGGCCGATGGCCGCGTGCTGTTCCTGTTCCGGACCTACGACTCCACCGACGGCGACGACGATTCAAACGGAATTGCCGCCAGAATCGGCACGGTCGAAGCCGACGACACGATCACCTTCAGCGAGGAGTTCCGGGTCAACGAACACATCACCGGGCTGCAGGACCACCCGCAGGTCCAGCAGCTTGCCGACGGCCGGGTCTTGATCACTTTCGACACCTATGCCGACGACAATGGCGACGACAGCGTCAGTAGCATCGCCGCCCGCCTGCTCACGCTCGACGGCAACGGCACGGACGAAGATGAAACGCTCGTTGCGATTGGCTCGGACCAGACGCTGCTGGGTGCCGGTGGTAAGGATCTCCTCCTCGGCAGCGCCGGCGGCGAACGACTGGACGGTGGCCCCGGACAGGATCTGCTGCGCGGCCGGGGCGGTCCCGACACGTTCGTGCTTGGCGATCCCGGCGCGGTCGACACCATCCTCGACTTCAATCCGACCGAAGACAGAATCGACGTCAGCCCGTTGTTTCCGGACATCACGCTGACCGACGCCAATGCCGGCAACCATCTGCGCTTCGACATCGTCAACGGCCAGACGATCTTGCAGTTCGATCCCGACGGTCCCATCGGCAACGGCGCCGGGCAGCCGTTCCAGGATCTCGCGGTCGTCGATGGCCTTGCGCTCGGCGATCAGGTCACCTTCGTCGACGATTTCGATACGGGCGCGGTGACAGTCACGATCGACTTCATCGGCGCACTGGCGCCCCTCGCGGTGCCCGACGCGTTTTTTGTCGTCGAGGAAACGCCGCTCGAGCTCGATGCCCTCGCCAATGACAGCTTGGGCACCGGAATCGACTTGGCAACCGGCGTCAGCTTCTCAGACCCCGCCAATGGCGGGCTCGTGTTCGACCCGAATACCGGCCTGTTTACCTACACGCCCGATCCGGGATTCACCGGCAACGACACCTTTACTTACACCATTGCCAATGGCAGCGAATCGACGACGGACGTCACCCTCTCCGTTCGGGATCCGGTGGTTCGTCTTGGTGACGAGTTTCGAATCAACGAACACATCACCGGTGCGCAGAACGAACCCCAGCTCGCACAGTTGAACGACGGCCGGGTGGTGTTCGTGTTCAAAACGGCCGACCCGACCGACGGCGACGCCAGTACGTCGGGGATCGGTGCCCGGGTCGGGACGGTGAACGCCGACGGTTCCATCACCTTCGCAGACGAACTGCGGGTCAATCAGCACACGATCGACGAACAGCGGGCGCCGCAGGTGACGCCGCTTGCCGACGGTCGGGCGCTGTTCACGTTTGTGACCGAAGATCCGACCGACGGGGACGCAAGCAGCTACGGTATCGCAGGCCGCATCGGCACGGTGAACGGTAACGGGACGATCACCTTCGGCAGTGAGTTTCGGGTCAACGAGCACACGGACGGCACCCAGGCATCCCCTAAAGCATTGCAATTGCCGGATGGCCGCGTCGTGTTCCTGTTCACGACACGCGACCCGACCGACGGCGACGACAGCGGTTCCAGCGGCCTGGTGGGAGGCAGCGTCGCGGCGCGCATCGGCACGCCGCAACCCGACGGTTCGGTGATCTTCACCGACGAATTCCGCGTCAACGAGCATATCGCGGAAAACCAGAGCGCACCGGAAATGACCCTGCTGGACGACGGCCGCGTGCTGTTCACATTCCAGACGACGGACATCACCGACGGCGACAACCTGCGGGAGAGCGTCGCGGCCCGGGTCGGAACGGTCAATCCGGACGGGAGCATGACGTTCGGCGAGGAAATCCGCGTCAATCAGCACATCGAGGGACAGCAGCGTTTTTCGGAAGTCCTCGTGCTCGATGACGGACGGGTGCTTTTTGCATTCTCCACCGAGGATCCGACGAACGGCGATGACAGCGGCCGGTTCGAGATTTGGCCGGTCAGTATCTCGGCACGGACTGGAATCGTCAATCCGGACGGATCGATCACATTCGCCGACGAGTTCCTCGTCAACGAACACACCGAAAGCGATCAACTCTGGCCGAAAATCACGCCGCTCGACGACGGGCGCGTCCTGTTCGCGTTCCATACCCGAAATCCGACCGACGGTGACGACCATCTGAGCGGGATCTCGGCGCGCATCGGTACACCCAACCCGGATGGGTCCTTTGCCTTGACCGAGGAATTCCGGATCAACGAGCACACGTCGGGCTTTCAGGAATTTGCCAGCATCACCACACTGGCTGACGGCCGGGTGGCGTTCATTTTCGAAAGCCAAGACGCAACGGACGGCGACGGCAACGGTCTCGCCGGTCGCATCCTCGATTTCGATACCAAGGGCACGGCCTCGGGCGAAACGCTTGTCGGCATCTCGCCCGGCGGCACGCTGGCGGGACTGGGGGGCGATGATGTGCTGATCGGCAGTGCCGGTGACGACCTATTCCTGCGCGGTGTCGGCGACGGACGTGACGTCATCCTTGGCGGCGCTCACAAGCAAGGCGATCTGCTGCAGATCAATGGCGATGCGACAGCCGAAGTCTACGATCTCCTTTCCAACGCCGACGCCACGGCCCAATTCGGCTATGCCGGTGGATCCGCGTTCGTCGTCGCGCGCAACGGCGTCATCGTCACGGAATTCGACGGCATCGAGACGGTCGCCATCGACGGCCGCGGCGGTGACGATACGATCAATGGCGGCGCCGGCAACGAGACGATCACCTGGTCAGTGGGCGACGGCCGTGACATCATCGACGGGGGCGCCGAGACCGATGCCGATGTCATGGAAATCCGCGGCGACGGCTCGGCCGAAACCTTCGACATCTATTCCAACGCCGCGGCAGTGGCGCAGATCGGCTATGTCGGCGATGCCGAGATCGTCATTTCCCGCAACGGCGCCATCGTCGCGGAACTCACCGAGATCGAGGACATCGTCATCGACGGCCAGGGCGGTGGCGACATCTTCAACACTCACGGGTCGTTCGACGGCACCAACCTGTCGGTCTCGACCATCACCCATATCGGCTCGGCCGGCGACGATACCGTCGACCTATCAGGACAGACCTCCGGACACCGGGTGATCTTCCATGCCGGCGAAGGTGACGACACCATCACCGGCGATCGCGCGCAGGACGTGATCGACATCACCGGCCAAACGATAGTCGGCGTCGTGCCGATGGGAGGCGACCGGTTCCGCGTGACCTTCGACAACGGCGCGACGCTGACCTTCGACGGCAACGCCCGGTTCGCCGAGAACGCCGGCACCGGCAACGAAACACCGGTGACCATCGCCCCCACCGCCGGGGACGACACGGCAGAGACTGACGAGGATACGGCCGTGCAGGTGGCCGCCGCGCTGGGGCTGCTTGCCAACGATAGCGATATCGACGGCGGCGTGCTTACGATTGTCGCCATCGACGGCAGTCCGTTCACCTTCGGCACGCCGATTGCGCTGGCCTCCGGCGCACTGCTGAGCGTCAATGCGGACGGCTCCTACAGCTATAATCCCAACGGCGCTTTCGAGGCGCTGGCGGAGGGTCAGGCCGGTGTCGATCGTTTCACCTACACCATCGACGACGGCCAGGGCGGACAGGCGACGGCGACGGTGACCGTGGATATCGACGGTCGCGCCGATGGCCCGATCCTGGGAACGCCGGGGCCCGACACCCTCGACGGCACCGCCGGCAAAGACGACATCCGGGCACTGGCTGGCGACGATGTGATCAACGCGTCCTTCGGCGACGACGATATCGACGGCGGTCCGGGCAGCGACGCGGTGGTCTATGCGCAAAACCGCAACGAGGTCACCCACGACCTGCGGGGCGACGGCTCGGTCGTCGTTGCGCGCAACAGTAGAGAAGGCACCGACACGCTGGTCGACATCGAGCGTATCGACTTCAACGACGGTTCGCTGCTCTACGACGTCGATTCGCCGAATCTCGGCTTCGGCTACCGCATCTACCAGGCCTCCTTCGGCCGTACACCAGATGAGGTCGGTGTTTTGTTCTGGACCGGTGTGCTGGACACGCTCGAAGAGAGGGGCTGGAACGAATACGACAAGCAGCATTGGCTGGCCGAGCAGTTCATCGTTTCGAAGGAGTTTCAAGACCTTTACGGGGTCAATCCGACCAATGAGGAGTATATCGAAGCCATGTATCAGAACGTGCTGTTCCGGTCGCCGGACCAGGGCGGCTACGACTACTGGCTCGGACGCATGGAGCAAGGCGCAAGCCGCGAAGAGATTTTGGTGGTCTTCACCATCAGCCCGGAGAATATCGACAACGTGGCACCGAATTTTGACGACGGATTGTGGGTCATTTGAGTTCGCCGCTTTGACGAAACCATAGCGAGATACGGTAGAGGACGATTTTGCGGCCGTTTTCCGAAACCTGCTGGACGCGCAGCGTGCCGTCGAGCAGCAGCATGTTGTCGGGCGCCTTGCCGGGGCCGAAGACGACAGTGCCCTCTTAAACCGGATGACGTGGCTCGCGCTCCGACAGCGTCCCGCGTACGTTCCGGCTTATTTTTCGCATGACCGTCAGCAGTTGGTTTTTTCAAATCTCGATAAACGCACAAATTTCATATTAGAGAGCGTAATTGCCATGCCACATAAAGCAATCATCGTCATCAATGGAACTGAGTTGACCGGGGCTCAAACGGAGGCGCTCTGCCGCGCGCTTATTGATGCCTATGACGGTAAGAGCGTCATCGAGATCCTGGATCTCCTGAGCGGAACGAAGGTACAGGACGGCGGTTATGTGGGGGTTGCCGCAGTATCCTATTCGGTCCCTTTATCGGAGTTGAAAAGACTGAACGCCGAAAAGAAATCGAAGACCGGCCAAGACCATGAGGTCGAGCAATTACGCGCGGAAATCGCCAAGCTCATGGTTTTCAAGAACAAGGTCATGGATCTTGTGGGAGAGCATCTTGGTTGAGATCAATAAGCGCGACCCGTTGTCGTTTGGGTATTTGTTTCATACCGCTCTTCGAAAAGGATCGGGATAAACATGTGGCCAATGGACAGACAGGCCCTGCCGCAGCGTCGGATGGCACGATCATTTGTTTTGGCCATCTTACCCAAATGGGTAAAGACGTGGCGCCACCACCACCAGTATATTGCGCACCGAATGGACTATCGGCGGAAGAAATGTCCGGAGAGGTAACCGCAGTACCGGGGATGTGGATGGCGATGGCAGTCCCGATCTGCTGATCGCGGCTCCTTTAGCCCATGACGTCACATCGGGCTTTAGCTGCAGCCCTAGCAATAGGTGTGACGGCCATAGGATATGGTATCGGACATGGGCGAATTGGGGCAATTGAGTGAGCAAGACACGGACCGGGCACTGTCGAAGCGCGAGCGCGAAGTGCTAGCCTTCCTTGCCGGTGGCTGGACACAACGCGACGCGGCGACGGTGTTGGCCATCACCGAGCGCACCATTCAACACCATGTCGCCCAGGCACGTTTTAAACTTGGCTGCAGGACGCGGGTGGAGACCGTTGTCAAGGCGGTGCGACTCGGACTGATCTGAGGTGGCCGCAGTCCGCCTCATTGGTCATCGGATCTCACACGGACACTTGTGTTTGATGGTGAAACCTGCGCTATTTTATAATATTCAATCTACAATTGATTTAAAAAATAACATTCTTTGCGGGTTTCGACAGTAGACCGAAACGGTCTTACATTTAAACTTACTGCAAGCAATCATTATAACTTGGTCATACTACATCTATGACCAAGGGATATCTATCTATATTAGGAGAAATGCATGGTTGAGGAGGTATTTGAAGGCGGTGCCGGAAACAATACTCACAACGGCGGGACCGACCTCGACACGGTCGAGTACGCAGGCAATTCGACCGACTATACCGTCACACGTAATCCCGACGGCACGCTGACGGTGGTTGACACCAACACCGGCGACGGACTCGACGAAGGCACCGATACACTTGTTTCCGTCGAACGGCTGCGCTTCCTCGGCGACGGGGTGACGGTATGGTATCCGGCGGTGCGAATGGGCGACGAGGTGCGTGTCAACCAGCATACTGAAGGCCGCCAGGATGAACCGCGAACCATCCTGCTCGACGACGGCCGGTTGCTATACGTGTTCACCACACGGAACAGCACCGACGGCGACTCCAGTACCAGCAGCATTGCTGCCCGCCTCGCAACGGCCAATGCCGACGGCAGTGTTGCGTTCACCGATGAGCATCGCGTCAACGAGCACACGGTCAGCGATCAGTTCATGCCACAGGTCATGCAGCTCGCCGACGGCCGCATTCTGTTCTTGTTCCGCACTGACGATGCAACGGACGGCGACGCCAGCTTTGACGGGATTTCCGCCAGGATCGGAACCGCCAATGCCAACGGAACGTTCACCTTCAGCGACGAGATCCGCGTCAACCAAACGACCCAATTCACGCAGACCGATCCAGAGATGGTTCAACTGGCCGACGGCAGAGTGCTGTTCGTCTACCAGAGCTGGGCCGGCAGTCCCGGCGGCTTGTGGGTGATCAATGCCCGTGTCGGAACGGTCAATGGCGATGGAACGATCACTTTCACTGACGAATTCCTGGTCAGCGAGGAGTTTACCGACAACACCGTTCAAGCGGAATCCATTCAGCTTGCCGACGGACGGGTCATGTTCGTCTACGGCACGAACGACACCGACAATGGCGACGACGGGTCGAGCGTCGTCGTCCGCGTCGGCACCATCAATCCGGACGGATCGGCAACGCTGGGCAGCGAAATCCGTATCAACCAGCACACTGAAAACAGCCAACGGGACGTCAAGGTTATCCAGCTCGACGACGACCGCGTGCTTTTTACCTTCGTCACCTTCAACGGCACCGAGGGCGATGCCGACAGAGACAGCGTCGCGGCGCGCGTGGGTGCCGTGCAAGGCGACGGATCGATCGTCTTCGGCGACGAGTTCCGGGTCAACGAGCATGTTGCAGGTGATCAGGACACCGTCGAAGTCATCCAATTGAGCGACGGGCGGGTGCTGTTCGTCTATCGGACAGAGGACGTCACCGATGGTGACGATAGCAGGTTCGGCCTGGCGGCGCGGCTCGGTACGGTCGAGGCCGACGGCTCCATGACCTTCTCCGAAGAGTTTCGCATCAACGAGCATATCCAGGGCGAGCAGCTTTGGCCGGTCGTCACCGAACTCGCCGACGGCCGGGTCGCCTTCACCTTCACCACCGATGATCCGGCTGACGGCGATTTCGACTTCGATGGCATTGCCACCCGAATCGTCGATTTCGGCGGTGGCGGCTCGGATCAGGGTGAAACGCTGGTGGGGCTGGAGCCGGGCGTTGCCCTGATGGGCTATGGCGGCGCCGATACGCTGATCGGAAGCAATGGCGACGATCTGCTCGACGGCGGCCTTGGATCGGACCTTCTCATCGGCGGTCCGGGCGCCGACCGTTTCATCCTCGGCGACACCAACGACCTCGATACGATCGGCGATTTCGACGCCGATGAGGATTTCATCGACGTGTCGGCGCTGTTTGACGGCTTGACGCTGACTCAAGGCGATGTGGAGCAGTATCTTCGCCTCGACATGATCGACGGGCTTGGCGTGCTGCAGTTCGATCCTGACGGACCCGTCGGCAACGGTGCCGGCGCCCCGTTCCAGAACGCCGCGTTCATCGAGGGCTTGCAGCTCGGCGATTCGGTCCAGATCATCGACGATGCCGATACCGCACCGGTGACGGTCACCATCAGCTATGGCGGTCCGCTGTCGCCGACGGCACGCGATGACGCGCTGATCATCCCCGAAAACCTGCCGATAATGATCGACGCCTTCGCCAACGACGATTTCGGCGCCGACGGCGTCGATCTGGCAACCGGGGTGGGCTTCACCGACCCGGCCAACGGAACACTCAGTTTCGATCCCGATACCGGCCTGTTCACCTACACACCGTCGAACGGGTTCAATGGCCTCGACGTCTTCAACTACACGATCGAAGACGGCAATGGCGACCAGTCGACGGCCACCGTCGATCTCGACGTCCGGGATCCCGCCGATATCCCTTCGCCGATCATCCGGCTAGACGACGAGGGTCGTGTCAACGAGCATATCGCCCAAAGGCAATCGAACCCCGACATTGCGACGCTCCCCGACGGCCGCCTGGTTTTTGCATTCGTGACCTATGCCGGTGCCGATGGTGATGCGGATGAGAGCAGCATCGGCGGCCGTGTCGGCACTGTCGGTGTCGACGGAACGATCACATTTGGCGACGAATTCCGGGTCAACCAACATCCGCAGGACTGGCAGTTCGATCCCAATGTCACCGTGTTGGCCGACGGGCGCCTGCTGTTCGCCTTCCAGACGAGCGATCCGACCAACGGTGACAACAGCGGCCTCTTCGGCAGCCCCGACAGTGTGGCCGGACGCATCGGTACGGTGAACGGCGATGGCTCGGTGAGCTTCGGCAACGAGTTCCGGATCAACGAGCATATTGTCGGAGGCCAGATCGACGTACAGGTCGTGCAACTCGCCGATGGACGTCTGCTGTTTACCTTTTCCACCGAAGATCCGACGGACAGTGCTCCCACCACTGCCAATTGGATCGTCCCTTTCGAGCACGTCGCCGCCCGGGTCGGCACCGTCAACCCCGATGGCTCGGTGACATTCACCGATGAGCATCGCGTCAACGAACACTCCGCTGGCTGGCAGGACTCACCCAAGGTAACGGAGCTTGCCGATGGCCGGGTGCTCTTCACCTTCAAGACCTATGACAGCACCAATGGCGACGGCGACAGCGACAGCATCGCGGGACGAATCGCAACGGTCAATCAGAACGGCACGTTCACCTTCGGTGACGAATTCCGGGTCAATGAGCACACCTTGCGGTCCCAGAGCGAACCGCAGGTCGTTCAACTGGCGGACGAACGCGTACTGTTCCTCTTTCGCACCGACGACCCGACTGACGGTGACGACAGCGACTACGGCCTGGCGGCGCGCATCGGAACGGTTCAGGCGGACGGATCGGTCGATTTCGGCGACGAGTTCCGGGTCAACGAGCATATCCTGGAAGAGCAGGACAACGCTCAAGTTCTTCAACTTGACGATGGTCGCGTCCTGTTTGTGTTCGGCACGGAGGACCCGACCGACGGAGACGACCTCAGAGAGGGCGTGGCGGCGCGCATCGGAACGGTGCGGAAGGACGGGTCGATCGACTTCGGCGACGAGTTCCGAATCAATCTGAGTACGGAGAACTGGCAGTCACAGCCACAGGTGGTGCAGCTGGATGATGGTCGTCTCGTGTTTTCATTCAGCACAGAAGGCGGCGTCGACGGTGACGACAATGCCGTCGCCTACCGGGTGGTGGACCTCGACGGCCAGGGCACGGCGCGCTCCGAAACCCTGGTCGCGACCGATCCCGGCGGCGAACTGGGCGGTCTCGGCGGCGATGACATGCTGATCGGCAGCTCCGGCGACGACCGGTTCCTGTGGAACGTCGGCGACGGTCACGATGTCGTAGACGGGGGTGCCGAGACCGATGCCGATGTCATGGAAGTCCGCGGCGACGGCTCGACAGAGACCTTCGACATCTATTCCAACGCAGAGGCATTGACGCAGATCGGCTATGCCGGCGACGCCGAGATCGTCATCGCTCGCAACGGCGTCATCGTCGCGGAACTGACCGAGATCGAGGACATTGTCATCGACGGCCAGGGCGGCGGCGACACCTTCAACACCTATGGGTCCTTCGACGGCACCAACCTGTCGATTTCGACCATCACCCATATCGGCTCGGCCGGCGACGACACGGTCGACCTGTCGGCGCTGACCTCGGAGCACCGGGTGGTGTTCCATGCCGGCGCCGGTGACGATACCGTCACGGGCGATCGGGAGCAGGATCTAATCGACATCACCGGACGGACGATCGTCGACATCGAGGCCATCGCTGACGACCGGGTGCTGGTCACCTTCGACAACGGCGCCACGCTGACCTATGACGGCAATGCCCAGTTCGTCCCGGAGCAAAGCGGGTTTGCGCCTGTTGCCAGGGATTTCGCCATGGGAGGCGAGATCCCTGTCGGCATCCAGGTTTCCGTTTCTGCAAACGACATCGTTTCCGAATTCGGCAGTGACCTGGATAGCGATCTCGACGCCGCATCCCTGACCTTCGACCACGCGACTTTAGACGGCGGCCCGACCATTCCGCTGTCGGATATCGGTTTCAGTTTCACGCCCGGCACTGGCGATGCCGGAAGCTTCGTGATCGACAACCGGGATGCACCGGCCTTTGCCGGCCTGGCGCCCGGCGAGACGGTTCTGGTAACCATCACCTTTACGGTCAGCGACGGAGATAATTCCGATCAGGGAACGCTTACCTATACGGTCAGCGGCACCGAGGGTCAGTACGACGTCGAGCTGGTCTATCTCGGCGCGAACGTTGCCGGCCAGGACGTTCAGGCCGATTCGGCGGACGACGAAAGCGCGGCGGAATTCGAATTCAGCGGCGACAGCACCCTTAGCGACATTGCCGCCGTTCTCGACATCAGCCAAATCGACAGCTTCGATTTTGTCGACGATCTGAGCGGGGACAGCCTGACGGGTGCCTTCGCCCTTTCGGACAGCGGATCCGCGGCGACGTCGGTTACGCAAACAACCGCAGTTTCGTTCGCCGAGGAACGGGGAAGCCAGGCCTCGGCCACCGGAGCTTCGACAGCGGTCGCGAGCGCGGACAGCAGCTCGCAGGCAAATGCCGCTGCCTCGGGCTCATCCGTTGCTTCAGCCGAAGCAACGGAGAACTCCTCCGCAGGATCGGAGGCCAGCGACGGTTCCGCGTCCTCGGCAACCGCCGACGGCTCTTCGACCGCCGACGCATCCGCCAGCGAGAGCTCTGCGGCAACCTCAACGGCGGAAGACAGTTCCATGGCGACGACTGCTGCCATTGACCAGTCGGTTGCCACTGCAACGGCGCAAACCGGCAGCACCGCAACTTCGGTCAGCGAGGGCGTCTCAAGCGCGGTGGCGACAGCGTTGGAGAGTTCCGATACCACGTCACTGGCTGTGAACGCGTCGACGGCCTCTGCCGTGGCGACCGACACTTCGAGCGCTGCGGCCACGGCAATCGGCAATTCCGACGCCGTCTCTGAGGCCAGTGGCGAATCCACATCCACTGCCAGCGCCGCCGAAGTCAGCAGTGCAACCGCGAATGCGAGCGGATCCTCGGTGTCTTCAGCCGAAGCCGTTGCCGACAGCACCGCTACCGCCGAGGCGGACAACGATTCCGCGTCCATTTCCACGGCGACAGACGGAGCGAGCGCGTCGGCCACGTCTCAAAACAGCGCCGCCACCACCGCGGAGGCCACCAGTTTTGGCGGCGCGCCGGCCGACCCGATCACCATTCCCGTGTCGGTTTCAGGCGCCTTTGGCAGCGAGACCCAAACCACAACGATCAGCGGCCTGCCGGCCGGCACCACACTGTCCGCCGGCACCCCAAACGGCGATGGCACCACCTGGACGATCACCGGCATGCCGCCGCCGGACCTGACCCTGACGGTGCCTGCCGGATTCTTCGGCGATTTCGAATTGACGGCCACCGCGACCACGACGGGAAGCACCGGCACCGCCGTCCAGACGGTCACGATCGCCGTCGGACAGCCGCCGGTCGCTCAGGACGATGCCGTCTCGACCGACGAAGAATCCACCGTCGACGGCTCCGTGTTTGCCGACAACGACAACGGAGCGGACAGCGATCCGGACGGCGATCCGCTGACGGTCACCCACGTCAATGGAGAGGCGGCCGGCGTCGGAAGCCAGATCACACTGGCCTCGGGTGCATTGCTGACACTCAATGCAGATGGCGGCTTCGTCTACGATCCCAATGGCTCGTTCGAAAGTCTGGCGGACGGCGCAACCGGCAGCGACGGTTTCACCTACAGCATGTCCGATGGCAATGGCGGTTCCGACAGCGCGACGGTGGCGATCACCATCGACGGTGTCAATGATGCACCGGTGGCCGTCGACGACACGGAGAGTACGGACGAAGACACGCCCGTCTCAATCGACGTGCTCGCCAATGACAGCGACATCGACGGCGACGCCCTGTCCGTCACACAGGCCGCTGCCGCCAACGGCACCGTGGTCATCGAAGCGGACGGCACGCTGACTTACCGACCGGATGCCGACTTCAACGGCAGCGATACCATCACCTACACCGTCTCCGACGGCGACCTGACCGACACCGCGTCGGTTGCGGTCACCGTCATTCCGGTCAACGATCCGCCGGTGGCGATGGACGACGGCTTCGAGACGGATGAAGAGACGACGGTGAGCGGCAACCTGATGGCCGACAACGGCAACGGCGTCGACAGCGATCCCGACGGCGACACGCTTGCTGTCTTCCTGGTTAACGGCCTGGCGATCGGTGCCGCGGTCATCCTGCCCTCCGGCGCGCTGCTGACCGTCGAGACCGACGGCAGCTTCGTCTACGATCCGAACGGTGCCTTCGATCAACTGGCGAACGGCGAGACGGAGACCGACAGCTTCACCTACACGATCGCCGACGGCCAGGGCGGCAGCGACACGGCGACGGTGACCGTTCATGTCGACGGCCGCGTCGACATCATCCGTGGGACCGAATTCGAAGACAGCCTCATCGGCACCGACGGCGACGACCTGATCTATGCGCTGGCGGGCGACGACATCATCGACCCGCGCGGCGGCTCCAACGAGATCGACGGCGGCGACGGCACCGACACGGTGGTCTATGACGCGGCGCGGTCCGGTTTCGACATCGACCTGATGCAGGCAAGCGGCTTCACCGTGGCCGGCGAGAGCGCGGCGCTGGTCGGTGGCCATATCGTGGTGTCGCGACCCGACGGCGAGACCGACACATTGATCGACGTCGAGCGCATCGACTTCACCGACGGCGACCTGATCTACGACATCGACAGTCCCAATGTGGAGGTGGTGTACCGGATGTATGCGGCGGCGCTGGGCCGCACACCGGACGAGACGGGCCTGCGCTACTGGGTCGACCGTCTCGACTTCCTCGACGATCTGCCCGGTTCGACGGCGGATGGCCTGTTGCAGGTGCTGGCCGATGTGTTCATCGAGGCCGACGAGTTCGAGATGCTGTACGGGTCCGATCCGAGCAATGCGGACTACATTGACGCGATGTATCAGAACGCACTTGGCCGTCTGCCGGACGAGAAGGGCCGGGCCTTCTGGATCGACGCCATGGAGCGCGGCCTGGAGCGCGACGATATCCTCATCGCCTTCTCCGAGAGCGCCGAGAACCGCGACCAGTCTGCACCCGATCTCGATGACGGCATCTGGGTCGTGTGACGACCGGCCCTCGATGTTCTCAGTCGGCGGCGATGATACCGTTACCAGCATCCTGCGGGAGTGCCTTGATCGACATCACCGGGGGGCGATTTCTGACGTCGAGCCGATCGGGGCGACCGGTTTCGCGTGACCTTCGACAACGGCTCGACGCAGATAAATGACGGCAATGGAAGCAAGACGGCAGGGACTACAAGTCTGTTGGAGAGGATGCCTTTGACGCTTCCGGATCTGGGTAGCTTCCGCCGGCGATGTATATGGCGACGGCAGTGCCGATCTGCTGATCGGGGCGCCTGCAGCGGATACCGATGGAGTGGCAACCGGGAGTTCGAATTACCGGTATGTCGACAGGCCGATGCGACCCACCGCCGGGAGCTTCAGGGCCGGCCGCAGGATGTCGACGCCGAGCGTCTGACCCAGCACATGCAGTTCCAGCCCCTCGGCGGCACCGAGCGCCAGTCCCGCATATCCGGCAAAGGAGAGCTGCCATCCGGTGTTGGAAGGGGTCGGCATGAACGATACCCAGCCCGGCGCGAAATCCTTGCCGACGGCATGCGGCGGCAGGGTGAGGTCGAGCGCCGGCACCGCCCTGGCGATGGCTGCGACGAAAGTGTTTGAATTGGGGCCCGGCCACACCGTGTAGCCACCGCGCTCGGCATAGGGATAGGCGGCGATCGCTGCTTCGATCTGCGGAATCATGGCCGCCGCCTGCGGACCGCGGCGTTCGAAGAGCAGTTCGGGCAGGCTGCCGACCCAGCGACCATCGGGCGGCCCGTTCGTCGCGCGCAGCGGCCGTCCCCAGCCCATGACCTCGTAGCGCGCGTAGTCAGACGCGCCCTCGGGCTTGACGGCGATCCAGCAGTGGACCGAGAAAATCCCGCGCCAGCGATAGGCCCTGGCGGCGTAGATCTGCACGATGGCCTCCGTCGCGGCTTGCGGATCGGGCGCCAGGCCGGCGGGCGACCAGTCGGCCTGCCGCCAGTGCGGCTGCGGATCGCTGGCGGCATAGACCGCGACGCGGGCCAGCACCGGAGCCAGGAGCAGGATCGTCAGAACAAGCAGGGCACGGCGGAAACGCCGCCAATTTGTGGCCCTGCGATCGGCTTTCGCCGGAGTTGCCGATCGTCGTCTCAAGATAAATATCCCATCATCGCACCTTCGCGTACATGAAGCAGTCGCGCGGTACATCGGACAGATTTGGGTGCACGCTGTAACGGCGCAGGATGCCCTCATGGGCCATGCCGGCTTTCTCCATCACCCGCGCCGAGGCGGGGTTGTCGAGATCGCAATAGGCCTCAGCGCGGTGGATGCCCGGCTGGTCGAGGGCCCAGTCGACCAGTGCCGTCAACGCTTCGGACATATGGCCCTGCCCCCAATGCTCACGCGCCAGCACGTAGCCGTAATTGGTTCGTGCAGGCCCGGGCAGCATGCCGATCATTCCAATGGGTACGCCCGGTTCCGCCAAACGCTCCAGCACATATTCAAAACGCGACCCGTCGTCCCAGCCCTTCAGGCAGTCTTCCAGGAAGGCAGTGGTCTCCGATACGTCGGCGTGGGCGACCCACGTCATGAAACGCGGAATGTCCGGGTCGCTGGCATAGGCGTCGAAGAGAAACGACGCATCGTCGAGCCGCGGCCGGCGCAGCAGAAGCCGTCGGGTGGTGAGTTCGCTTGGCGGAGTCAATGGGGTCATCGTTGCCGCTCCAACACAAGAACCATACGCGGCGGCCGGCCGCTGTCATTCCGCGTGCAGCCGCTCGGCGCGCCGGGCCAGTTTGTCCGCCAGGTTCGGGCCGACGCCCGGCCGGCTCCAGGGGCACACGGCGATGCAGATGGCGCAGCCATGGGTCTGGTTGAAAAACGGCAGGCATTTGTCGAAGTCGACATACCACTTCCTTTCACCCCGGACCATCTGCTTTTCAGGCGATATCGCCTCGGGCGGACAGGCTTCCTCGCACACCCGACAGCTGGCACAGAACGCGTCGATACCGTAGGTGCGTGGCGGAGTTGCGGCAAACGGTGCATCGGTCAGCACCGCCGACAGCCGGAAGCTGGAGCCCATTTCCGGGGTGATCAGCGAACCGTGCTTGCCCAGTTCGCCGAAGCCGCAGGCGAGCGCCGGCGGAATCAGCGTGATCTTGCCGGCCATTGGACCGGTTACCGCGTCCGCATCCCAGCCGCTTTCGCGCAGCCAGCCGGCCACTTGCTTGGCGACCGTTGCCGCCCGCGTATACTGGTGCATCACCTCGGCTCCGGCACGCACCTGCGGCGCCGTCGATATCGCCGCATAATCGTGATGCACGCCCATCACCAGCACGTTGGAGAAAGGCGTATCCTGCCCCTCGAACAGCCAGCCGCGATCGAGCGGGGTCACGCCGACCTGCTCACACAGACCGCGGTCGACGAAGCCCTGCAGTTCGGCCGTCCAGGCGTCCGACGACCGTTCGACCCGCTCCTCCGCCAGCGGCGGAAGCGGCGCATCCAGCACCTTGCGGCGAGCGGCTCGTTCCGCGTCCAGTGCCGGCTGCTCCGGATCGACCGTATAAAACCAGAGCTGCATCTGACCATACGGAATATCGCGCGGGTCGGGCGCCCAGTAGACCCAGCTTGGGCGTCGAAAACCTTCTTCGCCAAGCCCGTTGATTGCATTGCCTGAGACGTCCGGCACCAGCGCCATCTGCTCCGGATCCGGCGTGAAAGGGCGATAGGGATTGGGTTTCGGCATCGGGCTTGCGCTCCGCTTTGGTTCGCTCTGACTGGTATTAAAGGCGTGTCGTTGACCTATCGCAAGTCCCGCCGACACAAGACGAACTAAACTGGGGGCACATGTGAAAGGAGACCGCGATGAAGTTTCTCCTCGTTTACGGCACGACGGAAGGGCAGACGCGCAAGATCGCCGATTTCTGCTCCGACCACCTGAAAAGCGCCGGCCACGACGTCGACATGCGCGACAGCAATCGACGCATGCTGGATCTCGACGTCCCGGCATGCGATGCGGTGATTCTCGCTGGTTCGGTGCACCAGAAGACACATCAGGACACGCTGACGAACTTCGTCGTCGCCCACCGGGCGCAACTGCAGGTCAAGCCGAGCCTGCTGATTTCCGTCAGCCTGTCGATCGCCTTCAACAACGGCGAGCCGGAGGCGCGGCGCTATGTCGATGGGTTCGTCGATGACACGGGATTCGAGCCCAACGAAATTGCGCTTGTGGGCGGCGCGCTCAAACACGACCAGTACGACTACTACATGAGCCAGATCGTCGAACATGTCGTGCTCGAAAACCGAGGGACGATCAGCGAAGACCGCGAATTCACCGACTGGAACGCGTTGACCGCGTCACTCGACCGATTCACCGCATCGATCTGAGAGGGCGTTTGCAATCGACAATGGCGGCGCCTAACGTGCCGCCATGCCCGACACCGCGCGCTACCTCAGCCATCCGCAGGTCCATATCGATCCATCCGCACCGGTTCCTCAGTGGGGCCTCAACGCGATTGGCCGCAGCCGGACAGAGGCCTTGGCGCGGGCGCCGTGGCTAGCCGCCACGACCCTGATTGTTGCAAGCGCCGAACGCAAGGCCGTCGAGACGGCGCGGATCCTGGCTCCAGCGGTCGGGGCTGAGCTGCGGATCCGCGAGGCCATGCACGAGAACGACCGGTCGGCAACCGGGTATCTGCCATCGCAGGAGTTCGAGGTGACGGCGGATCAATTCTTCGCAAACCCGCAGGTCAGCGTGCGCGGCTGGGAACGGGCGATCGACGCGCAGCGACGCATCGTCCGCGAGGTGGACGCGGTTCTCGAAGACACCGCGGCGGGCGACGTGCTGTTCGTCGGCCATGGCGGCGTCGGCACGCTGCTGTTGTGTCACCTGTCCGGGTGGGCGATCGAGCGCCGGCACGACCAGCCGGCCGGCGGCGGGAACTATTTTGCCTTCCATGCGGCGGATCGCAGGATGCTGCACGGCTGGCGGCCGATGGAACAGGCGCCGGACGCTTCGGAGATCATGACATGAGCGACCGGCCGTCTCTCTCGGCGCCCGACGACGACCCTTTCCTGTGGCTCGAGGATATCGACGCCGCGGCGGCCCTGGCCTGGGTGGACGGGCAGAACGGGCGAACGCTGGCGCAATTCGGCGATGCTACCTTTGAAGCGGACCGCGATCTGCTGACCGCCATCTACGACCGGCCGGACAACATCCCCTTCGTGACGCGGCGCGCCGGACTGATCTACAATTTCTGGAAGGACGCCGACAATCCGCGCGGCCTGTGGCGACGCACGACGCTCGACAGTTTCCGCAGCGCTTCGCCCGACTGGCAGGTTTTGCTCGACGTCGACGCCGTGGCGCAATCGGAAGGCGAGGACTGGATCTGGGCTGGGGCGCAGACGCTGGCGCCCACCCACGACCGGGCCATCGTCCGGCTGTCGCGCGGCGGCGGCGATGCGGTGTTGCTGCGCGAGTTCGACGTGGCGGAGCGCGGTTTCGTCGAAGATGGATTCTATCTTACCGAAGCCAAGGGTGGCGCCGAGTGGCTCGATCGCGACGCCCTGCTGCTGTCGAGCGCCCACGGTGAGGGTCGCGCCACGCGGTCAGGCTACGGCCGAACCGTGCGCCTGTGGCGGCGCGGCACGGCCGTGGAGGACGCCGAAACGATCTTCGAAACCGACGCGACAAATCTCAGTGTTTGGGGTCAGAAGGACGTGACGGGCGACGCCGAAAGGCTGTGGTTCGTCGAGCGACTCGGGTTCTTCTCGTCCGATTTGTGGATCGGCGACCGGTCGGGACCGCAAACCCGGCTCGATTTGCCGCACGACCTCTGGTCATCGGCCTGGAACGACTGGATGGCGCTGCTTCCCCGCTCCGACTGGAGCGTCGACGGTGTGACATACGCACCCGGCACGCTGCTCGGCACCCGCCTGTCCGCCTTCCTCGCCGGCGACCGGGGCTTTCATGTGCTGTTCGAACCAGCCGACCGCCGCGCCGTGCAGAACTTCCTGTGGAGCGGCGGACGGCTCGTTGTTTCGATTCTCGACGACCTCATGCCGGTCTTCAAGGTCCTGACGCCGTCCGACAGCGGCTGGCAGGGTACCTCCCTTTCCGGCCTGCCGGACCTCGGCGTGGCCAATATCTGGCGGCTAGACACGGATGTCACCGAAGGCGACGGCGAGCTGTTGCTCGCCGCCCAGGACCCGTTGACGCCACCCGCCCTGTCGCTCGTCGAGGACGGCAAGGCACCGCAGCTGCTGCGCCGGGCACCGGTGACCTTCGATGCAAACGGGCTCACGACCCGCCGCCACGAGGCGGTGTCGGAGGACGGGACGCGCATCCCCTATGTCGTGACCGGCCCCGATGACCAGTCCGGCGAAGCGCCGGTGCATCTGACCGGTTATGGCGGTTTCCGGATACCGCAGCTCCCCGTCTACAACGCGTCCATCGGAAAGCTGTGGCTGGAGCGCGGCGGCACCAGCGTGGTGGCGCAGATACGTGGCGGCGGTGAATTCGGACCGGCCTGGCACGAGGCCGGCCTGCGCGAGCGCAAAGCGCTTTCCCATGCCGACTTCGCAGCTGTGGCCGCCGATCTTGTCGATCGCGGCATTACCCGGCCCGACCGAATAGCCGCCGAGGGCGGATCGAATGGCGGGCTGCTGATCGCCAACATGCTGACCCGCTTTCCGGAGCGCTTCGGCGCCTTGTTCTGCACCATTCCGCTGATTGACATGCGGCGTTATTCGAAGCTGCTTGCCGGCGCCAGCTGGATCGCCGAATACGGCGATCCGGACGAGCCTGAAGACTGGGCGTTCCTGCAACACCTGTCGGCCTATCACGCGGCGGTCCCCGACAAAACTTACCCGCCGATCCTGCTGGCGACGTCGCGCCGGGACGACCGGGTTCACCCCGGCCATGCCCGCAAGATGGCCGCCAAACTGCAGGCCATGGGTTACGAGGCCTGGTTCTACGAGCCGGCGGCGGGCGGTCACGGTTACGGCAAGGACAATGCCGAACGCGCGGCGTTCACGGCACTGGGCTACCGGTTTTTGCGGGACAGGATCGGCTGGACGAATTCTGAGCGGAACATCTGATTCCGGTGATTCCTACCCAGAAGTTAACGCTATTTGCCCGAATTCGGGCAAATTGCTTGCGATATTCCTACGAATCGCGCATTTCAACATCATGGATGACCTGGAAGAGCTGATCAACCATCTCGTTCAGACCACACGGCTGGAGCCCAGCGAGGCGCGCCGGGTGGTGCGGGAGGTGACGTCGTTTTGCCATGAAACCCTGGAGCAGTACGTGGTGCGGCGGCATCTCGAACTGCGCGCCGACCGGCTGAGCAATCCGGCGATCTTCGAGCGTCTGTCCAGGGAAATCGAAGCCCGGCCGTTTCGCGCCGGACCGGTCAGCGAGCGGCGGCTGCGCCGCATCGTCTACGGCTGAGCAGAGGGGACAGAGTCTATGTGTGGAATCGTCGGATATGTCGGCGGCAAGGATGCGGCGCCGATCCTGATGGAGGGTCTGCGGCGGCTCGAATATCGCGGCTACGATTCGGCCGGCATCGCACTCGCCCGGTCGAACCGGCTGAAGATCTTCAAAAGCCAGGGCAAGGTCCAGGCGCTTGCCTCCAGCCTGCCGGAACGGCCGCGCGGCAAGATCGGCATCGCCCACACCCGCTGGGCGACCCATGGCGAACCGTCCGACACCAACGCGCACCCGCATGCCGACGGCACCGGGACAATCGCCGTCGTGCATAACGGCATCATCGAAAACGCCTCGGCGCTGCGCACCGAACTGGAGGCGCGCGGCGTGCACTTCCAGTCGGAAACGGACACCGAAGTGTTGGCCCATATGATCGCGCACGCCGAAGCGGACACTCTCGAGGAAGCCGTGCGCCAGACGCTGCTGCGCATCCAGGGCGCCTACGGCATCGCGGTGCTGTCGAACGACCAGCCGGACCGCATCGTCGTGGCGCGCAACGGCAGTCCGGTGATCCTCGGGCTCGGAAGCCGCGAGATGTTCGTCGCCTCCGACGCCGCCGCGCTGGTGCGCCATACCGAGCAGGTGGTCTATCTGAACGACGGTGAAATCGCTCTGGTGACCGCCGACGGCTTCGAGACCAGCACGCTGGACGCTTCACCGGTGCACAAGACACCGGTCAGCGCGCCGGTGGCGCAGGGCGACTACGACAAGGCTGGTCACGATCATTACATGATCAAGGAAATCGACGAGCAGCCGGACGCCGTGCAGCGCATGCTGCAGGGGCGCCTCGACACACGTTTCAACAGCGCCCATTTCGGCGGCCTCAACCTGACGCCGCGCGAACTGCTGGATATCCGCCGCATCAAGATCCTCGGCTGCGGATCGGCCTACATCGCCGGCTGCAGCGGCGCCCACCTGATCGAGCGTATGGCGCGTATCCCGGCGTCGGCCGAGCCGGCCTCGGAATTCCGCTACCGCAATCCGGTGATCGAACCGGATACGCTCTATATCGCGGTCAGCCAGTCGGGGGAGACGCTCGACACGCTGATGGCGGTGGAGGAGATCAAGCGCCGCGGCGGCCGGGTGATCGGCATCATCAATGTTGTCGGCTCGACCATCGCGCGGGCCTGCGACGGCGGCATCTACCTGCATGCCGGTCCGGAGATCGCCGTGGTGTCGACCAAGACCTTCACCTCGACACTGGTCGCCTTCGCACTGCTCGGCCTCTATTTCGGCCGCATTCGCGATCTCGCGCCGACGGCGGGCGAGCGGCTGATCCGGGCCCTGAAACACCTGCCGGAACAGATCGGGCAGATCCTCGAGGATACGGCGGACATCGAAGCGGCGGCGCAATTCTGCGCCAAGGCGCAAAACATGTATTTCATCGGCCGCGGCCTCGGCTTTCCGGTCGCCCTGGAGGGTGCCCTGAAGCTGAAAGAGGTGAGCTACGTGCATGCCGAGGCCTATCCGGCCTCCGAGCTCAAACACGGTCCGCTGGCGCTTGTCTCGCCGGAGACGCCGGTCGTCGCGGTGCTGCCGGACGACGGGCTTTTGGAGAAGAACCTGTCGTCTGTCGCCGAGGTGACGGCCCGCAACGGACCGGTGATCGCGCTCACCCATCCGGGCGTCGAATGCCCGTCGGCCGGCTTCCATATCCGCGTGCCGAAAAGCGAGAACGAACTGGACCCGATCCTCATCGGCATCGCCCTGCAGTTGATGGCCTATCATTGCGCCCTGCTGCTCGACCGAGACATCGACCAGCCGCGCAACCTGGCGAAAAGCGTGACGGTGGAGTGATGGTCTTTGAGGCGGACGGCGGCATTGTCCTTACGCATCCCGAACTCGCAGTTGCGAATATGACACGCAGCGGCTAACCTTCGGTTCGGCAGTAAGCTGCTGCCTGGCGCATCCCTAAGGATGCCGTCGTTTGGATCGGGCCATCAGCTCTTAGGGTGGTTCCTTTCGAATGAGGGCACCATGCGCCAGCCAGACCCATCTCGCCGCTTTCCGATCCGCAACGATCCGCATGTCGCGTTTCTGAAGAATGTTGTGTCCGCTTCCTTTATCGAGGTTGGGGACTTTACCTATTACCACGACCCAGAGGGCCCGGAACGCTTTGAGGAACGCTGTGTCCTCCAGCACTGTGCGCTTTTGGGCGATCGACTCGTCATCGGTAAGTTCTGTGCCATAGCCACGGGTGTCCGTTTCTTCATGAGCGGCGCGAATCATCCGCTCGACCTGTTCTCCGGCTACCCGTTCGACGAGATGGCAGAGGCTTGGCGTGTGGGCTTTGATGAAAGCAGCCTGCAACCGCTGGCACGCGGCGATATTCGTGTCGGCCATGACGTCTGGATCGGAAACGGAGCGACGATCCTGCCCGGCGTCCGGATCGGCAGCGGCGCAGTGGTCGCGGCCTCGGCGGTCGTCACAAAGGATGTTCCATCATACGGAATCGTTGCCGGGAATCCGGCTCGACTCATCCGGCTGCGGTTCGATGCCGAAACGATTGCAGCCCTCGAACGCATCGCCTGGTGGGATTGGTCCGTGAACAAGATCACACGCAACATCGAGACGATCCGCTCGTGCGACCTTTCGGCACTCGAGGCCGCACAATGAACCCAAGTCCAAATGGCTGGCTCTTGTCGCAGCGCTGCAATATATGCCCATACCTCGCCATCATTCGGCTTGTTTTCGGATCAGCGTAAACGCAAATAGACAGAAGTATTGGACAAAAGGCGGCATACATGAGTGATCCCGATTCAAATCCGGACGACGATCGCATCGCCGAGGCGATCCTCAAGCTCTGTGCCATGCGCGGTGTCGGCAAGACGATATGCCCGTCCGAGGCGGCGCGAGATGTCACGGCAGACGGCGGCGACTGGCGGACCCAAATGGACCGCGTGCGTCTGATCGGATCCAAACTGATGGAACAGGGACGCATCGAGATCACCCAGCGCGGTCATCCGGTCCAACCGGAGACTGCAAAAGGCCCCATCAGGTTCGCTCTTTCGAAAGGCCGGCCATAGCAGACATCGGTGTGTCACGCGCAATGTGTTACCCTACGACAGCCGCGGCAACGATGGAGGGAAACCATGACCGCCGACGAAACGGCCGCTGTGAAGCAGGCGGCGAACGGATTTTACGCTGCCCTGAACGTCATGTTTACGGGAGACCTGGGGCCGATGGCGGCCGTTTGGTCGCATGGCGATGACGTCACCTATCTGGGACCGGGTGGCGACTTTCGGCTTGGATGGGACGATGTGCTGGCCAGCTGGCAGGAGCAGGCGGATATGAAGCTCGGCGGCAGGGTCGAGCCGCACGACATGATGGTGCGGGCCGGCAGTGAGCTGGCCCTGGTGCAAAATCGTGAAATCGGCGAGAACGACCACGCGCAGGGCCGGCGCCGGTCGGTGTCGATCCGCGCGACGCATGTTTTCAGAAAAGAAAACGGTGTCTGGAAAATGATCACCCACCACGCCGATCGCCTGTCCTACATCCCGGCCTGAACCCCCGCGTCACCCCACCGACGGCTGCGACGCGGTCGTGGTTCGCCGCCGCGCCCTTATGGCGAAGACAATAGCACCGACGATGAGGAGGATGTTGATCGCCACAAGGGTGGCGGAGACCGGGCGTTCGATGAAAATCCACAGGCCGTCGTGCGAGATCAGCAGCGAACGGCGCAGGTTGTTTTCCAGCAACGGCCCGAGGATGAGGCCGATCACCACGGGGGCCAGCGGGATCGATGTGGCGCGGAAAAGAATGCCGATCAGACCGAAACCGAACATCACCATCAGATCGAAAACGGAGGACTGCAATGCAAAGGTGCCGATGGAGCACAGCAGGAGCACGATCGGAATGAGGAAGCTCTTCGGTATTCTCAGCACATAGACGAACAGCGGGGTGACCAGAATGCCTGCGAACAACAGCAGGATGTTCGACGCCAGGTAGACCATGAAGATACCGCCGACAATGGCCGGCTGCTGTTCGAACATGGTCGGTCCCGGTACAATCCCCAGGATCAGCAAAGCACCGAGCAGCATCGCCGAGGAGGCGTCGCCCGGAATGCCCAGCGCCAGTGTCGGCACCATGGTACCGCCGACCGTGGCATTGTTGGCGGCCTCGGTGGCGACAATGCCACCCTCGGCACCCTCACCGTATTTCTCCTCCTTGCGCGACAGCGCCTTGGCGGCGGCGTAGGAGGTGAAGGAACTGATAACCCCGCCAGCGCCAGGCAGCGCACCGAAAAACGCACCGATGGTAGAGGAGCGCAGCAGGTTGATGCCATGACGGATCGAAATGAGGATCGTCGAGAAACCGGGTTGGGCGACCTTGATATCGGGCGACTTCAGCAGATCGCGGCCCATCATCTGGTATGCCATTTCGGAGATGGCGAAGAGCCCGACCACGACAGCGACGATGTGAAAGCCGTTGAGCATGTGGTGAGAACCGAAGGTGAAACGAAACCCGGTCGAGAACTCGTCCGTGCCGATGGTGGCCAGTAGCAACCCGAAGCAGCCCGCGAGCAGACCCTTGATCACCGAACCGCCGGAGATGACGGCAATGGCGAGCAGTCCGGTGATGGCCAGCAGCGTGTATTCCGGCGGAGCGAAATTGGCGGCAAACCGGGCCAGCGCCGGCGAGGCCAGAATCAACACGATGCCGCCGAACAGGCCACCTAGCGCTGAGGCTGAAATGGCGATGCCGATGGCGTCCGAAGCGCGACCCTTCGCCGCCATCGGAAACCCGTCGAACAGGGTCGCGGCGGCCAATGGCGTTCCCGGGATCCGCAGCAGGATCGCCGAAATCGAGCCGCCGCAGGAACCGCCGACAAAGATCGAGATCAGGAAACCCATGGCGGCGACCGGCGGCAGACCGATGACGACAGGGAGCATGAGGATGATGCCCATCAGGGGCCCAAGGCCCGGCAGGGCCCCGACGAGCAGGCCGAAAAGCACGCCCAGCAGCGTCAGCCCGATGGCAACCGGGGTGAAAAAGAGGCCGAAGCCGGAGGCAAGGGAATCGACAAGCATCGTCGGATCACCACGGGATGTTGAGGCGAAAGACGCCGCCGGGCAGAACGATCTTCAGGAAGAACTCGAACAGGAATGCAAAGCCGATCGAAAGAGCGATGGCCGCGACAATCATCACCAGCCACCGGCGCATGCCGGCCACATACATCACCGCAAAGATCATCGGCGGCGTCGCCAGGTGATAGCCCAGCCAGTTGAGAACGCCCAGATAGCAGGCGAAAATGGCCAGCATGGCCATCGGCCTGGTGAGGCTGGACAGGGCGATGACGTCGTCCGCCTCCTCGCCGCGGTCCTGCGAAAGGAGCGTCAGTGCAAGCTGCACAAGCAACAGCACGCCTATGACGATGGCAATTGCCCGGGGATAGGCGGCCGCGTTGTCGTAGGGACCGCCGGAGGCTATCCCCTGTTCGGCCATGTTGGTGTGGATCTGCTGAAAGACGACCGCGATCACGATTGCGAAGAAGGCGATCGCCAGCCAGATCAGATGGTGCCTCCGAATGGTCACGGTCGTTCTCTTTCCTATTTCAGCTTCTTCAGCTCGTCTTCTTCCCATTTGAGCGCATTGCCCATCGCGCTCAGCTGCCCGGTGACGTGGCCGACAATCTCGTCATACTGGGTGTGGTCCCAGTCGAGCGGCACGAAACCGACGGCTTCGATGGCGCTGCGTACATCGTCGCGAGCCATCGCCGCTTTCATCGCGTCGCGCAACTTGTCGGCGACGGCATCCGGCGTGTCGGAATGCACGATCCACCAGGTCCAGCCCATCGGCGCCAGTCCCGAAAGGCCGAGGTCGATGCTGAGATCGGTGATGCTCGGTGCACCGTCATAGGAGGCCTTGGCACCCGGCAGTTCCGACAGGACCAGCAGGATGTTGAAGGCCTCCGGGTCCTGGATGTAGTTGCCGACATTGATGAAGGAGAAGTCGAGGATGCCGGATTTCAGATCCTTGACCGCGTTGCCGTCGGCCGAATAGGGGATGTTCTGAGCGACCACACCATAGGACTGCAGCACCTTGGCGATCACCATATGCGGCAGGTTGTTGCGCGAACCGGAGGAATAGCGCAACTTGCCCGGATGGGCTTTGCCGTATTCCATCATCTCTTCGAAGTTGGACCAGCGGGTCTCGTCGGGGCGGCCGCCGATGGCAAATGCGTTGGACACAGCGGCGTTCAGCGGCTTGAAGTCACCATAGGTCCAGTCGGCATTGCCGAGGACCGGCTGCAGCACCAGCGGTGCGACATAACCGTCCATGATGGTGTAACCGTCCGCCGGCCTGTTCATGGCCGAGATCAGCCCCTTCGTGCCGGCGGCTCCCGGCGTCGAGATCACCGGCAGGGACACGCCGAGCTCCTCGCCCATCGCCTTGGCGATGATTTGCGATACCGACATGGCATTGCCCGGCGACCAGGGGTGGATCAGTTCAATCGTCCGTTCCGGGAAATCGGCGGCAGATGCTCCGGCCGTGAGCGCCAGGCACAGCGCCGCGGTCAGGGTGGTCTTCAAAGGTCCGAAGCGTTTCATCAAAGGTCTCTCCCATGGTTCGCTTGAAGGGGCGCCGGAGACGGATCGCCGTCTCCGGCAGGAGCCGCCAGCGGAGAAGGCAGCCCGAAATGCGGGTACAGTTCCAGCGGCGCGTCATGGCACCGGAAATGCTCGATGATGGCAGCGACGAGCCGACTCTCCGTCGACGGGTCGTCGATCGGATGCTGCTGGCCGGGGTCGGCCTCGAGATCGAACAGTGACGTCTGGAACCGTGCCAGGCTCTGGCCGTCCATGCCGACCTGACTGTTCTTCGGATCCATGCGGACTTTCAGCACCGGTACGCCTTTGGTGAAATCGAAGGGCTCGCAAAGCTGGGCGGAGCGCAGTTCGACGATGTCGAAGTGCTCGAGCATGTGTGTCGGCATCAGGGTGTAGAGATTGAGGTCGACCGCATTGGCATCCTCCGGATAGCGGAAATAGCTGTGGCGCCCGTCGACGACACAGACCGGGCCGGCGAACATGCCGAGAGCACCGGTCTCGCGCACCGGTACATCGTTTTCCAGAAGCGGTAGCAGCGACGTACCGGTCACACTCGGAGGCACTGCACAACCGTGAATGTCGAGAAACGTCGGCATAAGATCCGGGGTCTGGGTCAGGCTGCTGCGGTGCTGTCCGGATTTTTCGGCATGATCGGGATGGGCGATAATCAACGGAATGTGCGAAATCTCTTCATAATAGGGCATGCGGTTCTTGCCCCACCACTCGTGCTCGGACAGCAGGAAACCGTGGTCGGTCGACAGCACCAGGGCGGTATCTGCCCAGAGGTTGTGGGTATCGAAGAAATCCAGCAGCCTGCCGAAATATTCGTCGCACATGGCCACGAGGGCTGCGTAGTTGCCGCGGATCTCGGCGATCTCCTGAGGGCTCTGCGCCACCTTCTCGTAGATCGGCCAGTCGAGGATCTTGCCGTTGTAGCCGGAAGTATAGGCCTCGCGGAACCGTTCGGGTGCGACGAACGGCTCGTGCGGATCAAAACACTCAAGCTGCAGGAACCAGCCGTCGGTTGTCCGGTTCAGCTCCAGGAATTCAAAGGCCGACGCGAAGCATCGGGCGGTCGGAAACGCATCCTCCTCGCTGAGGAAGTCCCGGTTGATGGCGCCCCTTGATTTTTTCCACGCCATTTTGTCGACGGTGTAGCGAGTCATCGCCTTGTCGGGACCGGAGTCCTGCAACGGATAGTGTCGCGGATCGAATTTTTCGCGGTAGCGCTCGATAGGCGGCGCGACCAACGCCTTGACAGCATCGTACTCCTGGCCGCGGATAAAGTCCCAGCTGTCGAATGCGTTGGCATAACCCCAACCGCCCACCTCGAAATAGTGCAGGTGGTCGGAGATCAGATGCGTATAGACGCCGTTGCGACTGAGGATGCGGGCGAAGGAATCGTCGAACGGCTCCAGCGGACCCCAGGTGCGATGCATGAAGTTGAGCCGCCCGGTGTGCATATCGCGGCGCGCCGGCATGCAGGGAAGACTGCCGACATAGTGCGTATCGAAGGTCACGGCACGGGCTGAAAACCGGTCGAAATTCGGCGTTCTTACAGCCGTCCCGCCATAGGCGCCGAGCGCAAGACGATTAAGCGAATCGAATAATACGAAAACCGTTCTCAACGTTCCTCCCCCGTCGCCTCCACGACTTCGGGACAGCTTGACCGAAGTTAGATATTCTGTAAAATCGAAAATTCGACTATTATCATGCGAAAAATCAATATCACATGGACCGAAACCTTGACGCATTTCTGGCGGTGGCTCGCACCGGAAGCCTCACCCAGGCATGTGACCAGCTGCGTGTAACGCAGCCCTCGATCACCAAGCGGATCGCCAATCTCGAGGAGGAGTTCGGCGCCGCGCTGTTTGAGCGGCATCGTCGGGGCATGACGTTGACATCGGCCGGCCGAGTGTTCCTTGAGCATGCCAAGCGGATCGATACCGAGTATCGGCATAGTCGCGAGAAGGTGGCTGCGATCGGGGCAGCCGGGATATCGGTGCTGCGCGTTGGTGCGGGTCCGCTCTTCCACCTGCTTTATGTCGCACCGCTGTTCAAAGCGTTGTCGGAGGCTTTTCCGGAACTCTCCATGGAATTGCTGACGGATGCCAATGTTCGGACGATTCCGATGCTGATGGACGGCGAACTCGACGTTGTTCTCGGCGTCATCGATCCGCATGTGCTCGACGAGTCGATTTTTGTGCGACGCCTCGCCTTTGTCGAACACGGCATCGTGCTACGGCGGGATGATCCTTCTGCAAAGCTACCGCGTGTCGACCCTGCAAGGTTTTCCGACAGAAAATGGGTCATCTATACGGACGATCCGGAAACCGAAAAAACCATCGGGCAGTATTATCTGCCGCTCGGTCTGGAGCAGCCGGAAGTGTCGGTCCGCACGACGTCCTTCAGCACCGGCCTGCAACTTGTGTCGCAAGGCAACTTCGTGATGTCGGCGCCGCTGCAACTGGCCAGGACCATCGAGGCGCAGGGTCTGGTTATCCGGCCGTCCCACCGGGGGATGCCGCGCCGCGAAGCCGGCATTCATATCCGCAAGAGCTCGCTCGGATTCGCCGCGATCCAGGTCCTCCTGGAGACCCTCGATAAGCTGGACATCCCGTCGGGCTCGGCGGCAAGCAGAGACAGCGATTAGACAGTATCGCAACCGGAACGGACCAACCGACCTTATTCGATTGCCCCGAAATCAAAAGACTTTAGGATCGCGGCCATCCGCCAGGGAGGCCAGCCATGACCACCAATCCGTATCAGGCGACAGCTCGTGAACTCGCTGCCCGTTTCGCGCCGCGTGCCGCGCATTGGGATAAAAGCCGCAGCTATTGCTGGGACAACGTGAAAGACCTCACCGATGCCGGCCTGATGGGCATGACGATACCGACGGATCACGGTGGCCGGAGCGCTTCTTTCTTCGACGCGGTGCTGGTTATCGAGGAAATCGCCAGGGCCTGCACGCTGACGGCGCGGGTTGTGGTGGAGGCCAATATGGGCGCGATCAGCGCCATCATGGCCTATGGCAATGAGGACCAAAAGGCCTTCTGCGCGCCCATCGTGCTTGCCGGCGACAAACCGGCGATCTGTATCACCGAACCGGAAGCCGGCAGCGCGGCGACGGAGATGACGACGACGGCGCGCAAGGTCGGCTCCCAGTACATCATCAACGGCCGCAAGCACTGGATCACCGGCGGTGGGGTTTCCAAACTGCATTTGATTTTCGCGCGGGTCATCGACGAGGACGACCGGTCGCTCGGCATCGGCGGATTCATTGTGCATCGCGATCCCGAGCGCGGCGTCACACCTGCGGGCTTCGAGATCGTGCGCCATGAACACACGATGGGACTGTGCGGCATGCCGGAAGCCGAACTGGCATTCAAGGACCTGGAGGTCGAGGCGGGCATGGCGCTGGTGCCGCCGTCCGGGTTCCGGCACGGCTTCGCCGACCTGATGAATGCCTATAACAGCCAGCGTGTCGGCGCCGGGACCGTGGCGATGGGGGTCGCGGCCGGCGCCCTTGAACACGCCCGGCGGTACCTGCTCGAACGCACGCAATTCGGTCGGCCGCTGGCCGAGTTCCAGGGATTGCAGTGGATGCTCGCCGACATGGACGCCGCGGTGCATGCCTCACGCCTCATGTTGCACGAGGCGGCGCAGTCGAACGGACTGGACGACAGCCCGTTTCCCGACATGACGATGGCGGCACGGGCGAAACTGTTCGCATCGGAAGCGGCGCTCAAGGTGGTCAATGACGCCCTGCAGATATTCGGGGCGCGCGGCTATGGTGACCGGGAGCCGCTGGAGCGCATGTATCGCGATGTGCGCATGTTCACCATCGGCGGCGGCACGGCGCAGATCCTGCGCACACAATTGGCCGGAAACCTGCTCGGGATCAGGACGCCGCAGACCCGCGACGGCTATTCCAGGATCGCCGGATCATGACGGCAAGAGCACCGCGTGCCGCCGACTTGGTGGCGCGGCGGCTTTACGAAGCTGGTTGCCGCCATGCCTTCGGCATGCCCGGTGGCGAAGTGCTGACCATTGTCGATGCGCTGCGCCAGGCCGGTATCGAATTCATCCTGGCCAAGCATGAAAACAATGCCGGCTTCATGGCCGAAGGCGTCCATCACAACAATGGTGCGCCGGGCATCCTCTTCGCCACCATTGGTCCCGGCGCGCTCAACGGCGTCAATGTCGTCGCCAATGCCGAACAGGACCGGGTGCCGCTGATTGTGCTGACCGGCTGCGTCGATGCCGACGAAGCCTTGACCTATACGCATCAGATCCTCGACCACCAGGCGGTTTTCGCGCCGATCACCAAGGCGACTTTCCGCCTCACGGCGGACGGCGCCGATACGATCGCCGACAAGGCCGTCGGCATTGCCACCGAGGGTCGCCGGGGACCCGTCCATATCGACATTCCGATTTCGGTGGCCGATACGGTGCCGGTCGCTGCGCACCCGCGGCGCCGCGCCGCAGCCTCGCCGATCGCTCCGGCGGAAAGTGACGATCTGGAGCGCGCCCGCGAATGGCTGCGCCGCGCCAGGCGTCCGGTGATGCTGATCGGCCTGGAGGCGGTCGCCGACGGTGCCGGATCCGCCATCCGCGCGTTTGCCGAAAACTACCGTGTCCCGTTCATCACCACCTATAAGGCTAAGGGCATCGTGCCGGAGAATCATCCGCTTTGCCTGGGCGGCGCCGGCCTGTCGCCGCTCGCCGACCGGACGCTGGTGCCATTCGTGCAGGCCGCCGATCTCATTCTGTGCGTCGGCTACGATCCGATCGAGATGCGGACGGGCTGGCGTGAGGTCTGGGATCCCGCAGCGGTCAATGTCATCGATGTTTCGGCCACGCACAACGACCACTACATGCACCAGGCTTCGCTGCATTTCGTCGCCGAATCGGGCGCCACACTAAAGGCGCTGCAGAGCGGCGTCACGGCCGGCGACACATGGTCCGGCGGCGAGATCGAGACGGCGCGGGTCGATCTCGCCGAGGCGTTTCCGACCAAAGAGACCTGGGGCCCTGCGGCGGTCATCGACGAATGCCGCCGCAGGCTGCCGCAGGATACGGTCGCGACGGTGGATTCGGGCGCCCACCGCATCCTGCTGTCGCAGATGTGGACCTGCCACGCGCCGCGCAGCCTTTTGCAATCGACCGCCCTGTGCACGATGGGCTGTGCCGTCCCGCTCGCCATCGGCGCGCAACATGCCAATCCCCACCGGCCCGTCGTCTGCTTCACGGGCGACGGCGGCATGCTGATGGTCGCCGGCGAGCTGTCGACCGCGAGGGAACTGAACAGCCGGGTGATTTTCGTGGTATTCGTTGATTCCAGTCTGGCGCTGATTGAGCTCAAACAGCGGCAGCGACAATTCGCCAATGCCGGTGTCGATTTCGGCCAGCACGATTTCGCCGCCATCGGCCGGGCATTCGGCGGATACGGTTGCACGGTGAAAAGCCGCGAAGAACTGCGTGTCGCGCTGCAGGAGGCCCTGTCAGCCGACCGGTTCACGGTGATCGCCGCCGTCATTGACCCGCGTTCCTATGACGGGCGAATCTGAGGAGGCGATATGGCTGGCGCATTGGATGGTCTGGTGGTGCTCGATCTGAGCCGCATTCTGGCGGGCCCGACCTGTACCCAGTTGCTCGGCGACATGGGTGCCGATGTCATCAAGATCGAGAACCCGAAATCCGGCGGTGACGACACGCGCACCTGGGGACCGCCTTTCGTCGCCGGACCGGACGGCAATCCGACCGACCTCAGCGCCTATTTTATGAGCGCCAACCGCAACAAGAAATCGGTGGCGCTGGATATCAGCAGCCCCGAGGGCCAGCGGGCGATCCACAGGCTTGCCGCTTCGGCCGACGTGCTGATCGAGAACTTCAAGCCGGGATCGCTGGCGAAGTACGGGCTCGACCACGACACGGTGCTCGCCGAACACCCGCACCTCGTCTATTGCTCGATCTCCGGCTTCGGCCAGACCGGACCGAATGCCTCGAAGCCCGGCTACGACCTCATGGCCCAGGGTTTCGGCGGTATCATGAGCCTGACCGGCGCGCCGGACGGCGAACCCATGAAGGTGGGTGTCGGCATCGCCGATGTCATGTGCGGCATGTATGCGGCCGTCGGCATCCTGGCGGCGCTGCGTCATCGCGACAGGACCGGCGAAGGACAACATATCGACCTCGCCCTGGTGGACAGCCAGATCGCCTGGTTGATCAACGAGGGCGTCAATTACCTGACCACCGGCCAGGTGCCGGAGCGACGCGGCAACGGCCATCCGAATATCGCGCCCTATCAGGTGTTCGAAACCGCGGATGGCCACGTCATCATCGCCGTCGGCAACGACACGCAATTCGCGCGGTTCATCACCTGGCTGGGACAGCCGGAACTGGCCGAAGACCGGCGGTTCGCGACCAACCCCGCCCGCCTGGAAAACCGCACCGAGCTGACCGCTCTCGTCCAGGAGAAGCTGCGGACCTTGACCAGCGACGCCGTTATCGCCGATCTCGAAAAAATCCACGTACCGGCCGGGCCGGTCAACACGCTGGACCGGGTATTCGGCTCCGAGCAGGTCGAGGCGCGCGACATGCGGATCGACATGGAGACGCCAGCGGCACGTGACGGCCAGGTTCAATTGCTTGGCAATCCGCTGAAGTTTTCGCGAACGCCGGTGACGTATCGGCGCGCGCCGCCGGTGATGGGCGCCGACACGAAGGCGGTTCTGTCCGGCGACGACCCGGACACCTAGAGCAACGGGCATGGCGGTGTATGCGCCGCTTTCGGACCGATAAAACAGCCGTTCAGTTCGCGCCTTCGCCGGGCGCCAGATCGCTCTGGTAGGCGAAGATCGCCGGGGTACCGCCGGTGTGGATGAACGCCACGGTGGCGCCCTGCGCGATCACGCCGCGCTGCACCAGCGAGATCAGGCCCGCCATGGTGCGGCCGCTGTAGACGGGATCGAGCAGCAGGCCCTCATCGTGGGCGGCGCGGCGGATGGCCGAAGAAACGGCGTCGTTAAGGCGGCCGTAGCCGGGCGCCAGTGTCGTGTCGTCAACCAGGATGTCCTGCGGCGTCAGCGCCGCCCGGTTGTCGAGCATGGCGTTGATTTCGGCGGCCCTTGTGGCGATCCGCGCAGACTGCGGTTGCGCGGTGCGGCGGACGCAGATGCCATGGATCGGCACATTCCAGCCAATGGCGCGGGCGCCGACCAGAAATCCGCCATGGGTCAATCCGCTGCCGGAAGGGACCACCACGTGGTCGGGCATGGTTCCGAGATCCTGAAACTGGCGCCAGGTTTCGATGGCCGCGTAGACATAGCCCAGCGCGCCGAGCGGCAGACTGTCCATGCCCAGATGTATGACAAAGGGCCGGCGCCCGCGGCGCACGCAGTCCTCGGCCAATCGGTCGAGATTTGCGTCGGCGCCCGCCTCGTTCTCGCCTTCCGGAAAGCGATGAACCTCCGCACCCAGCATTTGGCTGAGCAGGACGTTGCCGGACGCCGCGTAAAACGGATCGTCTTTCGGAACCCGGTCCTCCAGCTGCACGACGGCATGCCAACCCAGGCGGCGGGCCGCTGCGGTGGTGGAGCGGACGAAATTGGACTGAACCGCTCCGGTGATCAGCACCGTGTCGCAGCCCTGCTCGGCGGCCTCTCCAAGGTAATACTCCAGTTGCCGGGTCTTGTTGCCGCCCATGGCCAGCGGCTGCGTATCGTCGCGCTTGGCATAAAGCGTGATGCCGAGACGATCGCCCAGCCGGCGCAGGGGATCGATACCGGACCGTATCAAACCGAGATCGACCCGCGGATGCCGGCCGAGTTCCGGCAGCAGTTTCATATCGGGGAGGCGGTCAGAGGGCATCCAAGAAAACCCCTGGTCAGAAGCGAAATGCCCATAACCACCAGGACAATCTCCAGAAGCATGCGCAAACGATCCGTGCCGATCGCGTTACGCCCTATCAGCCCGAACCCGATATCAAGTCCGACGGCCGGCAGGAGGACGACACTCAAGCTCCAACTGCCTTCCGCGCGCTGTGCCAGCAGCGCATGGATGAGCAGCGCCACAGTGTAGGCGATAAAGAAATAGGCGCGCAGGGTGGCGCGCACCGCCTTCGGATCGAGTCCGCCGCTGAGCAGCGTCCAAAGGGCGATCGGACCCGGCACCGCCAAAGCCCCGGTCATGCCGCCGGAGACGGCCCCACCAACCCGAACCACCCACGGCTGTGGGCCGGCGCCGACACCTGTCGGTGCCGGGAAGAACCGCAATTGCGCGACCGCCAGAAGCACAACCAGGCCGCTGGCGATCTTGAGGCTGGTCGAATCGGCCATCAGCAAAAGCACCGTTCCAACCGGAATACCGATGCAGGCCCAAAGGCACAGCTGCGCCAGCGGCCGTCCGGCGATATCGCGCAGTTCGCTGGGCAGCAGGCAGGCGGTCAGAACCAGATTGAGAATGATCGCCGTCTGAATCGCCGACGCACCGTCGAGAAAAAACAGCAATGACGGCCCGGCGATCAGCCCGAGACCGACGCCGGTCGCCACCTGCAGGGACGCGCCCAGCAGGACCAAGGCGAATGCGAGGCCAAGGTCGGCCAGCGGCCAGTCGGTCAGCGCGGAGATCCACATGCCGGCAGTCGTCACTCGCGCGCCGCCAGCACCGCGGCAACCAGATCCTCCGGCACCTCGTCCGGCAACGGCTGCGCCTGCCCGGTGCTCTTGGCCAGTTCCAGCGACGCCCGGTAGGCCTTGAGGTAGTCACGGCATTCGCGACACAGTTTCAGATGCATCTCGAAGACGAATTTCTGCCGCGGCGACAAGTCGTCCTCGAGATAGGCGAGGATGAAATCTTCGAACGCCTCGCAGGTGATCATCAGTGGGAGTTTGAACATGGCGCCGTGGATGCGCCGCATGAGTGTCGGCCTGGCTTCCGTCATTCCGCCTGTCCTCGAATCAGGGGCTCCAAAAGCCGTTTCAGGGCGGCCCGAGCCCGATGCAGTCTCACCTTCACATTCGCTTCGCTGATCCCGAGAATATCCGACACTTCCGTCGTCGTCAGTTCTTCGATGTCGCGCAGCAGCAGAATGATACGGTAGTTGTCCGGCAGCAGGTCGATCTTGCTCTGCACCAGTGTTTTTGTGTCGGCCCGCAACAACAGCGATTCCGGCGTCTCCATCGTCAGCCAGCGGTCCTCGACGCGGCAGCCGTTGCGGTCGAAGTTCGGCAACAGATCGTCGATTGCAACGGTTTCGGTACGACCCGCCTTGCGCAAGTGCATCAGGCACTCGTTGACGACGATGCGGTGCATCCAGGTCTTCAGGGCCGAGCGACCGTCGAAGCCGGCGATGTTGTCGAAGACCTTGGCAAAGGCGTTTTGTACGGCGTCCTCGGCGTGCTGCGCATCGCGCAGGATACGGTTGGCGACGGCCAGCATCCAGCCGATATGGGTGCGGACGAAGCGTTCCGTGGCAGCGGCATCGCCGGATTTCAGGACCTCGACCTCGTCGTCGCTGTCCGGGCCGGCCGGCGATGGCTGACATGTCACTTTCAACCGCACTCTCCGTGAGAGCGAGTTTTCGAAATCCCGCGTTGCCATGTAACCTTAGTCAGGCACCCCGCATCTGACAAGAAGTCGTCAGGACGACACGTTACGATGCGGGCCGGCAATCGGGTCCCGGAATTGGAGGGAAGGGTTAGTATGACGGGCCTGCTGCTGCTTGCGCTGTTTACGGTTGCCTTTTCCATGGTCGCCAATCGCCTGAAATCCACCGTCCTGACCGCCCCGATGCTTTACATCGGATTCGGCCTGCTCCTCGCCCTCACCGGCCTGATGCCGCGCCAAGGCACCGAGCAGACTCTGCATGTGGTCGCGGAAATCGCCCTCATCGTGCTGCTGTTTCTGGACGCCGCACAGATCGATCTGATGACACTGCGCCGGCGCCACATCTGGCCGGTCCGTATGTTGCTGATCGGCCTGCCGTTGTCGTTGCTTCTCGGCACGCTGGCGGCAGCGCCGTTTCTGCCCGGCTGGCCGATCTTTGCGGTCATGCTGGTCGCCGCCATCCTGGCGCCGACGGACGCAGCGCTCGGCCAGGCCGTGGTCAGCAATCCAGACATCCCGGCGCGACCGCGCAGGGCACTGACGGTGGAAAGCGGGCTCAATGACGGGCTGGCGCTGCCGGCGGTGTTGTTGTTTGCCAGCCTGGCGGCGGAGATGTCCGACCGCAGCAATGTCGACTGGCTGTTGTTCGGGCTCAAGCAGATCGTGCTCGGACCGCTTGTCGGCATCGTCGCCGGCTATGTCGGCGCCAGGGTGCTGCTTTGGGCCAAGCGTCATCACACCACGGCCGACACCTTCGAAGGTGTGGGCGCCATTGCGCTGGCCGGCGGGTCCTACGTCGCCGCCACACTGGTCGACGGCAACGGTTTCATCGCCGCGTTCGCGGCCGGGCTGTGTTTCGGCAATGTCGTCAAGGGGCAGTGCAAGTTCATCTACGAATTCACCGAAAGCGAGGGGCAGTTGCTGACCTGGAGCGCCTTCTTCCTGCTCGGCCTGGCGCTGCTGCCGGAAGCGCTCGCCCATCTCGACTGGCAGGTGCTGGCGATCATCGCCCTGAGCCTGTTTGTGGTGCGGCCGCTGGCCATCTGGATCTCCTTGATCGGCAGCGACGCGGCGCCGGTAACCCGGCTGTTTTTCGGCTGGTTCGGGCCGCGCGGCCTGGCCACAGCCCTGTTCGCCCTGCTGGTGGTGCCGCAGATCGACCACGCCTATGCCGAACCGGTGCTGCTCATCGCCATCAACGCGGTGTGGATCAGCGCCCTCTTGCACGGCATCACCGCAGCACCCGGTGCCCGCTGGTATGCCGCCAAAGTCAACGCCATGGGCGACTGCCCGGAGACAGCCCCCATCGAGGCGTCGGCCAAACCGTTGCCGGCCGAAACACAAACACCAAATTTCAAATCCTGACCAACCGGGGAGACATCATGAAAAAAATCGCCATCGCCGACTATGACGCCGTGCCCGACCGCGAGCCCCAGCATGCACTGGTCGGCGAGGTTGACCTCGTCGTGGTGCGTTTCGACGACGACATCTCGGTTTTCTACGGCCGGTGCCTGCACCGCGGCGCCCTGATGGCCGACGGCTTCGTGCGCGGCCGCAATCTGATCTGTGGCGTGCACAACTGGGATTATCGCCTGGATTCGGGCGTCTCGGAGTACGCCAACAACGAGGTACTGCCGAAGTTTTCGCACTGGATCGAGGACGGCAAGGTGCTGGTCGACGAGGACGAGATCAACGCCTGGGCGCAAGCCAATCCGCAGCCCTTCGACCGCGAGGCTTATCTTGGCGTCTACGCCGACACCGGCCACGGCACCGAGGAAGAGCCCTACAACCAGCTGATCCAGGGCTATGCCCGCTCCGCCCTGACCCAGACCGGCCATCACGGCCAGGTGGTGGCCATGGGCGTGCCGCGCACGCAGCTTCCGGACTGGGACGATATCCAACTGTTGACGGCACAGCTGCATCGCATGCCGATGCTCGACGATGAACCGGTCGGTACCGACGTGACCATCGGCCCGAATGCCCAGAAGCCGCTGAAGCTCGCCATCCCGCTGTTCGTCTCCGACATGAGCTTCGGCGCCCTGTCGGAACCGGCCAAGGTGGCGCTGGCGCGCGGCGCCGAACTGTCAGGCACCGGTATCTGTTCCGGCGAAGGCGGTATGCTGCCCGAGGAGCAGGCGGAGAATTCACGGTACTTCTACGAGCTCGCCTCGGGCCGCTTCGGCTTCGACTGGGCCAAGCTCGACCGGGTGCAGGCCTTCCATTTCAAAGGCGGCCAGGGCGCCAAGACCGGTACCGGCGGGCACCTGCCGGGCCCCAAGGTGAAGGGCAAGATCGCCACGGTGCGCGGCCTCAACGAGGGCGAGGCGGCGATCTCGCCGCCGCGCTTCCCAGACTGGACGGAAGTACACCAGGTCAGGGACTTTGCCGACGAAGTGCGTGACCGCACGGGCGGCATTCCGATCGGCTACAAGCTGTCGGCGCAGCATATCGAGAAGGATATCGACGCGGCACTGGAGGTCGGCGTCGACTATATCATCCTCGACGGCCGCGGCGGCGGCACCGGGGCGGCCCCACTGATCTTCCGCGACAACATTTCGGTGCCGACGATTCCGGCGCTTGCCCGGGCGCGCCGCCATCTCGACGCGGCGGGCCGCACCGACGTCACCCTGGTGATCACCGGCGGCCTGCGAAAGCCGGCGGACTTCATCAAGGCGATGGCGCTCGGTGCCGATGCGATCGCGGTCTCCAATGCCGCCATGCAGGCGATCGGCTGCATCGCCATGCGGGCCTGCCACACCAACAACTGTCCGGTGGGGATCGCGACGCAGAAACCGAACCTGGTGAGCCGGCTTATTGTTGAAAAATCGGCCGAGCGGCTCAAGAATTTCTTCGATGCGTCGGTCGAACTGATGCAGGTGATGGCCCGCGCCTGCGGCCACGACCACCTGTCTAAGTTCAGCCACGATGACCTGACCACCTGGAAGAAGGACATGGCGTCGCTGTCGGGCGTTGCCTATGGCGGCGTCGCCTGATCCGCCGCAAGATCAAAACAACTCGGAGAACACGGATGAGCGAACAAACACTGGAATGGATCCGCGTCGGTCACGTCGACGACCTGCCGGAGGGGCGGGTCAAGACCGTGACCCCCCGTAACGTGTCGATCTGCCTGTCGCACTTCAAGGGCCAATGGGCAGCGATGGACAATCACTGCCCGCATCAGGGCGGCCCGCTGGGCGAGGGTTCGATCGAATACGGCGTCGAGGACCAGTGCTGGATCCGCTGCCCGTGGCATGGCTGGGATTTCGATCCGTTAACCGGCAAACCACCAGGCGGTCACGAGGATACCGGCCAGCAGATCTATCCGGTGGAGGTGCGCGACAGTGAGGTGTTTGTCGGCCTCGAGCCGGCGCCGCCGCGCGACCGCACGGTCACCGATGCGATGACCGAAACGATGATGAATTGGGGCGTGCGCAGCGTTTTCGGCATGGTCGGCCATTCCAATCTCGGCCTCGCCGATGCCATTCGTCTGGCCGCCATCGACGGCAAACTCCATTACTACGGCATCCGCCACGAGGGCGCTGCGGGGTTCGCGGCATCCGCCTACGGCAAGCTGACCGGCGTGCCGGCCGCTTGTCTGACCATCGCCGGACCCGGCGCCACCAACCTGTTGACCGGCATGTGGGACGCCAAGGTTGACCGGGCACCGGTGCTGGCGCTGACCGGACAGGTTCAGACGCAGGTGTTCGGTCCGGGCGCCTTCCAGGACATCGACCTCAAATCGGCCTTCGAGGCGGTTTCGCGGTTTTCCCAGACCGTGCTGTCGACGTCCAACCACCCGGAACTGATGTCGCTGGCCTGTAAGAACGCCGTCGTCGAGCGCGACGTGGCCCATCTGATCTTCCCGGACGACGTGCAGACGCTGCCCAGCGACGCCAGAGCGCGCGGTCCGGAGGGCCGCGTCGGCAACACCGCCATCAAGCCGTCGGACACAGACGTTGCGGCGGCACGCGACATCATCAAAGCGGCGAAACGGCCGATCGTCATCGTCGGCCACGGTGCCTTCGAATCCCGCGACGACATCATCACCTTTGCCGAAAAACTTGGCGCGCCGGTGCTCACGACGTTCAAGGCCAAGGGGCTGATCGCCGATTCGCATCCCCATGCGGCCGGCGTGCTCGGCCGCTCCGGCACCCCGATCGCCAGCTGGTTCGTCTCCGAGTGCGACCTGATCGTCACCTTCGGCACGTCGTTCTCCCAGCACACCGGCATCGAACCGTCGAAGCGCATCATCCAGGTGGATTTCGAGCGCATGCAGCTCGGCAAGTTCCATCGGGTGACGCTGCCTGTGTGGGCCGATATCGGTGCCTTCTGCAGAGCCATGGCAGACGTGGTGGAGCGGCACCCGGATGCGCCGGACCAGATCACCGAACTCGTCGAACGCTGGAGCATGTGGCGCGACGAAAAAAGCTCGCGGCTCGCCGAGGACAAAGGCAAGGGCATCCACTCGGTCGCGGTCTTCGATACGCTGACGCGGCTCTGTCCGGACGACGCGATCATCGCCGTCGATGTCGGCAACAATACCTACTCGTTCGGCCGCTATTTCGAGACGCACGGCAACCAGCGTGTGCTGATGTCGGGCTATCTCGGCTCCATCGGATTCGGCTTTCCGGCGGCCATGGGCGCCTGGGCCGCAACCCGGGATCACGACGCTTTCCGCGGCCGCAAGGTAATTTCGGTTTCCGGTGACGGTGGTTTCGGGCAATATGCCATGGAGTTCACGACGGCGGTCAAATACGGCATGGATATCACCCATATCCTGCTGAACAACGGCCAGTTGGGGAAGATTTCCAAGGAGCAGCAGGCGGGCGAGTGGCCGGTCTGGGAAACCCAGCTCAGCAATCCTTCCTTCGCCGCCTTCGCCCGGCTCTGTGGCGGTTACGGCACGCGCGTTACCGAGGCGGCGGACCTGGAGTCCGTCATCGGCGAAGCGCTTGCGACGGACGGCCCATCGCTGGTCGAAATCATGACCGACGCGGAACTCGTGTGACCGGAACGTAAGCCGAGGAGAATAGCCGATGGCCCAGACAGCACAACTCGATAGCGTCGCGCCGACCACCCTGATCGAGGCGCGCGACATGGCGCACAACGCCGTCCAGATTGCAGCGCTGGCGGCGCTGGCCAATGTCGAGGAGCGTCCGGATTACAGCCATACGGCGCTGCAGCGGGATCCGGCCAGCGGAGGTTTCCAGACCAACACGATGCAGACCACGGACGGCCCGGTGATGATCCGGGTCACCCTATCGCCGCTTTCCATGTGGCTGGTGCGCGGCGGCGAAACCGTGGCGACGATCGAGCTGGACGACCAGCCGGAGGCGAACTGCATCGCCTGGCTGGACGAGATGCTGACCGAACGCGGCCTCAAGGCTGCATCTGGCGTCAAGCATCCGTTCAAGCTGCCGGCGGATGTGGCGGCGATCGAGCACTTCAGCACTGACGGGCTGGAAAGCGCTCTGCAGGTGCTGTCGCGCTGGTACGACCTCGCGCATCACCAGTTGCTGCGCTTTGCCGACCGGCATCGTGACATCGAACCGGGCCCAAGCCCGGTCTGGTGCTGGCCGCATCACTTCGATATGGCCACCTATGTGAGCCTGGAAGCCGGAGACGCCGAAGATGCGCGCGGCATCGGTACAGGCATGTCGCCGGGCGACGAGAGTTACAGCGAGCCCTATTTCTACATCAATCCCTGGCCGTATCTCGATGCCGGCAACCTGCCGCAGCTGCCGCCGCCCGGCCATTGGCACACCGAGGGTTTTGTCGGCGCGGTCGCCACCGCTTCGCAGATCCTCGAACTGCCGCACGTGGACCGCGGGCTCAGCGAGTTCATCGAAGGCGCCTTCGTCGCCGGTCGCCAGGGGCTCACAGGCTGAGCCGCCATGGGGGCCGCGCTGACCGTCGCCGTGCTGCTGGCGCTCTCCGTGTCGATCGTGCGCATTGCGGCGGTGGCGATGCGGCTCACCGGTCTGCCGGAGAACGTCGCCCGTTTCCAGTGTGTGTCGGCTCTCACCGGCACCGGCTTCACCACCCACGAGGCGGAGATGATCGTCAATTATCCGGTGCGTCGCCGCATCGTCGTCACGCTGATGGTGCTGGGCAATCTCGGCCTGGTGTCGATCGCCTCGACCTTTATCGTCGCCTTCGTCAACACCGGTCCCAACGCCCAGCACATCGCGGTGCAGGCGCTGGTTATGCTGGCGGCGATTGGCGTCACCTTCTTCGTCAGCACCAACCGGACGCTGGACCGCAACATGTGCGCCATGATCGGCCGCATCCTGACGCGGTCGACGACACTTGGCCGCCTCGGTTATCACCGGCTGCTGCAGCTTGGCGAGGAGTCCAGCATCGCCGAACACCAACTCACGGGCGATGCACGACCGCTCGCGGAACTGGATCTGCACGGGTTGACCCTGCTTGCCGTTCGGCCGGACGGGTCTCTCGAATTGAAACCGGTCCGTGCCGACACCATCGTCGAGCCGGGCGATACGCTGGTATTGAGCGGTAGCGAAAGCCGGCACAAAGCGTTCGCCGATCATCTGCCGAACGGATGAGAGCCAGCGTCCTTCAGGGATTGAGACGCTTCAATGCTTGGCGGATGATCGAGCGGCAACTGGAACTCAAATCCGGACTATGATCATGTCGGTGTCACCTGAATTGAAGCGCTTTTTTGCCGAGGAAATACGCGCCGTAGGCGCGCTATCCGACGGTCCGATGACAGACAGGGTGATCGATGCTTTTGCTTCGGTACCACGCGAAGACCACGTCGGTCCGGGCCCCTGGCTGTTGCGCTCGCCGATCTTCGGATTCGCCCCCTGGCGGACACCCGACTCAGATCCCAGACACCTCTATCACAACACACTGATCGCCCTCGACGAGGATAAGGGGATCAACATCGGTGAGCCGACCCTGTGGGCACGGTATCTGTCGCGAACGCCGATCCCGGACGGCGCATCGATCCTGCAGGTCGGCGCGGGCAGCGGATATTACACCGCCATTCTTGCTGAACTCGCCGGCAATGGTGGTCACGTACTGGCCATGGAAACCAACAAGACACTGGCCGACATGGCGCAATCCGCCCTGGACCGCCGCACCAACGTCACGGTCCGCCTTGGCAACGGAGCGACCGACCTGACCGGCGGCGATGGCCCCTTCGACCTCGTCGTGGCCTTTGCGGGTGTCACGCACCCGGTGTCCGCCTGGACCGAAGCGCTGAAATCCGACGGACGCATGCTGCTGGCAGTCACCGGCGACAGCTGGTGGGGTGCTATGCTGCTTGCTGAGCGCAAAGGCGATGTGTTTAACGCGATGACGCTTGGCCGGTGCGGTATCTTTCCCTGCGTCGGTGCCCGCGATCCGGAGATCGCCAAACGCATCGACGCGCTGTGGTCCGATCCCTCCAGAATGATCGACACGACGATCGTCGTTCGACTTGAGAACGGCTCCGTCCGCTACGAGGTCGACGGCCGCGTCTACTAGATGTGAAATCACACTCTGTGTGCCGTCGGATTCACGGGGTTTCAGGCTGATCGCAAATATGGTCAATTGCTCGGAACCGGGGAGTGCGACGGCCGGAAGACAGAGTCGGCGTGCGCGAACCCGCCACTGGCAAGAGCGAGGTTGTGCCATGGACGCGGAACGGCTCGACAGGAACACCGTCATTGGGCTTTTCGCAATGGCCGTCGGCATTCTGGTCGTCGCCAACGATTTCACCGCGCTGTCGGTGGCGATCCCGGCGATCGAAAAAACCTTCAACACCGACGTCACCGCCGCCCAATGGGTGATCAACAGCTACGCCATGGTGTTCGGGGTCGTCATCGTCACTGGCGGCAGACTGGCGGATATCTACGGACGACGCCGCATTTTCCTGATCGGCGCCGGTATATTCGGCTTTTTTTCCCTGGTCGGCGGCTTGGCGCCGAATGTCCAGACACTCCTCATCTGCCGCGGGATCATGGGCATCGGCGGCGCGCTGATGTGGCCGGCCGTGCTCGGCATGACCTATGAGATCGTGCCCGACAGCAGGGCAGGTCTCGCCGGCGGCCTGATCATCGGTGTGGCCGGCATCGGCAACGCCATGGGCCCGCTGCTCGGCGGCGTGCTGACCGACACACTTGGCTGGCAATGGATCTTTTTCATCAATGCACCCGTTGCGCTGATCGGTATCGCCACGGTTCTGCTGGTCGTGCCGCGAGACAAACCGTCCAATCCCGATGAACGCATCGACTATGGTGGCACGGTGGCCATCACCATCGGACTGTTCGCCTGGCTGCTGGCGCTCGATTTGGGCGTGGATCGCGGGTGGACCGATCCGGTCATCCTATTGCTGTTCGGTCTTGGAGCCGTCTTCCTGGTCGGTTTCGGTTTCTACGAAAACCGCCTGGGGGACACGGCGCTGATCCCGCGCACCGTGATGCGCAATCTGACCTTTGCGATGGCGACTGTCACAACGCTGATGATCGCGGCGGTGTTCTTCGGCGCGCTGGTCTATTTGCCGCAGTACATGACCAAGAGCCTGGGCTTCACGGCCATCGGCTCGGGCGCCGGCCTGTTGCCGATGATGCTGACCTTCGCACTGGTGTCGTTCGTCGCCGGCCGCGTCTACGAAAAATTGGGCGCAAAGCTGATTGTGTCGGTTGGTGCGGCGTTTCTTGCCGGCGGGATGTTCCTGTTATCGATGATAGAGCCAGAAACCATCTACGGCGAACTGGTTCCGGGCATGGTCGTGTTGGGCATTGGCATCGGCCTGTTCTATTCGTCGGTGACGACCGCCGCCGTCACCGCGCTCGATCCGTCGCGCTCAAGTCTCGCCGGTGCGATCATCTACATGGCGAATGTCGCCGGCGGCGCGATCGGACTCGCCTTCAACACGGCCATTGTTGTGACCGCCAGCTCGCTGACGGAAGGCATCCGGATCGCCTTCCTTGTCAACGGATCGCTCGCCGTCATCGGGGTGCTGATCGCCATTCTGTTCATCGGTGTCCCGATCGACAAAAGCCGGCTGCGGGCTCTGCGCCACCATCACCGCGCCCACAACTGACATCAAACCTGCTGGCGGGCCAATCATCTCCCGATATATGGAACTTCTACCACCCTCGGTTGACAGATCCGCCCGCACCGGATTACAACTTATCCCTGCCAGGGGAGCTCCAGGAAGGAGCTGAGAGGCCGATGGGGTGCAAGCACCGGTTCGGCGACCCTTTGAACCTGATCCAGTTAGCGCTGGCGTAGGGACGGTTTGAGCGGGGCGCCTGTCGGAACCTGATTCCAGCGTATTCGGCCCCGCAGTCTTTCCCCACAAAGGCGTGAATTGGGTCCCTTGAAGCGATCAGGGAGCGCCACGATGAACGCTGTAACACCTACCGTCACCCAGGGGCCGTTGCCGGCCTCGCGCAAGATTCACGTCAACGGAAAACGCCACCCGGACATCCGGGTGCCGATGCGCGAAATCGCGCTGCATCCAACCGCCGGCGAACCGCCGGTGATCGTCTACGACAGCTCCGGACCCTATACGGAACCACATCCGAACACCAACATATCCAAGGGTTTGCAGCGATTGCGCGCGGATTGGATCGCGGCGCGCGACGACATCGCAGCCTATGACGGCCGGGCGGTCACGGCGGCTGACAACGGTTTCGTATCGGACGACCGTCTGACCCCGGCGTTTCCGGTACGCCACCGGCCACTGCGCGCACAGACCGGCAAAGCCGTCACCCAGCTTGCCTACGCGCGGGCCGGCATCGTCACGCCGGAAATGGAGTTCGTCGCTATTCGCGAAAACCTCGGCCGTCAGGCCTTGCATGAGCAAACGGCCTCAGAGGGCGAGAGCTTCGGTGCCGCGATCCCGGCCTTCGTCACACCCGAATTCGTGCGCGACGAAGTGGCCCGCGGCAGGGCCATCATCCCCGCCAACATCAACCATCCGGAAAGCGAGCCGATGATCATTGGCCGCAACTTCCTGGTGAAGATCAACGCCAATATCGGCAACTCCGCCGTAACCTCGTCGATGGCCGAGGAGGTCGAAAAGATGGTGTGGGCGATCCGCTGGGGCGCCGATACGGTGATGGACCTGTCGACCGGCCGTAACATCCACAACATCCGCGAGTGGATCATCCGCAACGCCCCGGTACCGATCGGCACCGTGCCGATCTATCAGGCGCTGGAGAAGGTGAACGGTATTGCCGAGGACCTTTCCTGGGAGGTGTTTCGCGACACTCTCATCGAACAGGCCGAACAGGGCGTCGACTATTTCACCATCCATGCCGGCGTCCGGTTGCACTACGTGCCGCTCACCGTCGGGCGCACCACCGGCATCGTCTCGCGCGGCGGCTCGATCATGGCCAAATGGTGCCTGCACCACCACCGCGAGAGCTTCCTTTACGAGCATTTCGAAGAGATCTGCGACATTTGCGCCGCCTACGACGTGTCCTTCTCCCTCGGTGACGGTCTGCGGCCCGGCTCCATCGCCGATGCCAACGACGCGGCCCAGTTCGCCGAACTGGAGACGCTGGGTGAACTGACGCAAATCGCCTGGTCGAAGGATTGCCAGGTGATGATCGAGGGTCCCGGCCACGTACCGATGCACAAGATCAAGGCGAATATGGACAAACAGCTTGCCACCTGCGGCGAGGCGCCCTTCTACACGCTGGGACCGCTGACCACCGACATCGCGCCCGGATACGATCACATCACCTCCGGTATCGGCGCGGCGATGATCGGCTGGTACGGCACGGCAATGCTTTGCTACGTCACACCGAAGGAGCATCTCGGCCTGCCCGACCGGGACGACGTCAAGACCGGGGTCGTCACCTACAAGATCGCCGCCCATGCGGCCGACCTGGCGAAGGGTCATCCGGCGGCGCAGGCACGCGACGACGCGCTGTCGCGGGCCCGCTTCGAGTTTCGCTGGGAAGACCAGTTCAACCTGTCCCTGGACCCTGCGACGGCACGCGATTTTCACGATCAGACCCTGCCCAAGGAAGCCCATAAGGTGGCGCATTTCTGCTCCATGTGCGGGCCGAAATTCTGTTCGATGCGTATTTCGCACGACATTCGCAGCGAGGCCCAGAAGCAGGGCATGCAGGCGATGGCGGAGAAATATCGTGCCGGCGGCGATCTCTACATGCCGGTCGTCGCGGAGGGGGAGCGCGGCGAATGACCGTCACCATCGTCGGCGCCGGAGTCGCCGGACTGGTCGCGGCAACGGTTCTGTCGGAGCGCGGTTTTTCCGTCGAAGTGATCGATCGCGGCCCGTCGTCGGGCCCCCATGCCTGCTCCTGGCATGCCGGCGGCATGCTCGCCCCGGGATGCGAAAGCGAGACAAGCGAAGAGTTGGTATGGCGCCTCGGGCAGGAATCGATCGGCTGGTGGGCCAAAAGGGTGCCGGGCGTGACACGGGGCGGCTCGCTGGTCGTGACCATGTCGCGAGACCGCCGTGAACTCGATCACTTCGCTCGCCGCACAACCGGCCATCGGCTTGCCGGACCGCACGATCTGGCGACGCTTGAACCCGATCTTAGCGGCCGGTTCGAACAGGCGTTGTATTATCCGGACGAGGCGCACCTCAAACCACGCCTGGCGCTGGCAAGTCTGACGGAAAAGCTGGTCGAGCGGGGCATCCCGGTCCGGTTCGGTACGATGCCGGAAACCCACGGCAGTGCCGGCAAAACGGTCGTGGACGCCCGCGGGTTTGCAGCCCGCGACCAGCTCAGCGACCTGCGCGGGGTTCGCGGTGAGATGCTGCTGGTGCGCTGCCGCGATATCCATCTGTCGCGGCCGGTGCGCCTGCTTCACCCGCGCTTTCCCGCCTATATCGTGCCGCACGGCCACGGATACATGATTGGTGCGACGCAGATCGAATCCGAAAGCCGCGCCGGCATCAGTGCCCGCGGCGCGGTCGATCTGCTGAACGCCGCCTACGCGGTGCATCCGGCCTTTGGCGAGGCTGAAATCATCGAGACCGGGGCAGATGTGCGCCCCGCCTTCGCCGACAACCTGCCGCGGATCCGTCGGCGCGGGCAGACCTTCTACATCAACGGCCTGTTTCGGCACGGGTTTTTGCTGGCGCCGGCTTGCGCACGCATGCTCGCCGAGGTCCTGGAAAATCCCGACACCATTGCGGAGATCATGGATGAAAATCATCGTCAACGGCAGAATGCGTGAGGTCACAGCCAACCGGCTGTCCGCGCTTCTGGAAGAACTCGACATGACCGGCGATCACATCGCCACCGCCGTCAATGGGATTTTCATTGCCCGAGACAAGCGGGCCACACTGCGACTTGTCGAGGGCGACTGCGTGGAAGTGATCACGCCAAGGCAGGGTGGGTAACGGCATGCGGCTTTACAGCTTCGAACCCGCATCGCGTCTGCTGCTCGGCACCGCGCAATACCCGTCGCCGGCCGTCCTGGCCGATGCGGTTCATGCTTCCGGCACCGATATCGTGACGGTCTCGCTGCGCCGCGAAGCGGGCGGCTCCAATTCCGGCGGCCACTTCTGGTCGCTGATCCGCAATCTCGGCGTGCGGGTGCTGCCCAACACGGCAGGCTGCCATAGCGTCAAGGAGGCCATAACCACGGCGCATATGGCGCGGGAAGTCTTCGACACGGACTGGATCAAGCTCGAAGTGATTGCCGGCGGCGACACGCTGTGTCCGGATCCGTTCGGGCTGGTCGAAGCGGCGCGCATCCTGAGCGATGACGGCTTTTCGGTGTTCCCCTACATGACGGAGGACCTGGTGACGGCCGGACGGCTGCTTGAGTCCGGCTGCCGGGTGCTGATGCCCTGGGGTGCGCCGATCGGCACCGGCCTCGGCCTCAACAACATCTACGGCCTGCGCACCCTGCGGGCGCATTTTCCCGACATACCGATGATCATCGATGCCGGAATCGGGCTGCCGTCCCACGCGGCGCGGGCCATGGAACTGGGCTTCGACGCGGTGCTGCTCAACACTGCGGTGGCCCGTGCCGGGGATCCGGTCGCCATGGCCAGCGCCTTCGCCGATGCGGTGAGATGCGGGCTGGTGGCGCATCGTGCCGACCCGATGGAACCGCGCGACATGGCGGTTCCGTCAACACCGGTGTTCGGCAAGGCGGTGCTGTCATGAATCTCGACCGGTTTTATCTCATCGTCGGCGCAGCCGACTGGATCGACCGGCTGGTGCCGCTCGGCGTCAAGCTCGTGCAACTGCGCATCAAGGACCGGCCCAGCGAGGCGATTGCCGATGACATTATCCGCTCGACACGGCTGTGCAGCCGACACGGCTGTCAGCTTATCGTCAACGATTACTGGCAAGCAGCCATCGACGCCGGCTGCGACTTTGTGCATCTCGGCCAGAGCGACCTCGATACGGCCGACATACCGGCGATCCGCAAGGCCGGCATGCGGCTTGGTATCTCGACACACGACCATGCCGAACTCGACAGAGCGCTGTTCTTCGATCCCGACTATGTGGCGCTCGGACCGATTTATCCGACTGTGCTCAAAAAGATGCCGTGGGCACCGCAGGGCCTCGAGCGGCTCGGCGAATGGAAACGCTTGATCGGCCATCGGCCGCTTGTGGCGATCGGCGGGCTCACCGTCGAGCGGTTGCCGGGCGTCTTCGCCGCCGGCGCAGATGTCGCCGCCGTGGTGACCGATATCGTGCAACACGCTGATCCCGAGGCCCGGACCCGGGCGTGGATCGATGCAACGGTCGGAGAACCGGTATGACACCGACGATCCTGGTTATCGCCGGGTCCGATCCAAGCGGCGGCGCCGGACTGGCGCGCGACATCGATACGATCGCCAAGCTCGGCGGGACGGCGCGACCGGTGACGACGGCCATTACCGCCCAGACCGACCGTGAGGTCAGTCGCGTCGCCTGTTTGCCGCCCTGTCTGGTGGCCGAACAGCTTGACGCGGCGCTCGCCGGCGGACGGCCGGACGCTATCAAGATCGGAATGCTCGGCAATGCGGCCATCGTTGACGCCGTCGCCGGGCGGCTGGTGGCGGTCGGCGATGCACCCGTGGTCCTCGACCCCGTGCTCGCCGCCTCGTCCGGCCGGTCCCTCATCGACAATGCGGGGCAAAGGGCTTTGTTGGAAAAACTGCTCCCCCTGGTCAGCGTGCTCACACCCAACCGGCCTGAAGCGGCCGCCCTTACGGAATCGGCCGTGGCCTCGACCGACGCGGACAGTTCGCGGCAGGCCCGCGTGCTGCTGGACCACGGCGCTCGGTTTGTCCTGATCAAGGGCGGCCATGGAGATGAAAGCGAGGCCATGGACCGGCTGTATGCGGGCGATGGAACGGTCCACACGTTCGCTTCGTGCCGTCGGCCGGGTGGCGCGCGCGGCACCGGGTGTTCCCTGGCTTCCGCAATCGCCACACTCCTGGCCGCCGGCGAACAGATGGCAACCGCCTGCCGGCGCGCCAAGGCATTCGTTCTCAAAACCCGTTTCGGGAACGAAGGGGTGGATTGAACGGTTGGCCGGGTGCGTGGATAAGCCGGCGCGGCCGACCATGTTGTGGGCAAGTCCAAAAAACGACGCCGGCCCGGATGCTTCAGCGGTCCCCTTGCGTTAGAAGGACTGCATCTTCGGCAGGCGACGGGGATTTCATGTCCAGTGACATCAGGATAATCGGCGGAACCGCCCATCCGGCCCTTGCCAACCGGATCTGTGCGCATATCGGTATCGAACCCTGCAAGACACGGGTCGTGCGTTTCTCGAACGAGAATATCATGGTGCAGATCGAGGAGAACGTCCGGGAGTCGGATGTGTTCATCATCCAGCCGTCATGCGCCCCGGTCTCCGACGGTATCATCGAACTTCTGATCACCATTGATGCGCTAAAGCATGCATCGGCCCGGCGGGTAACGGCCGTCCTGCCCTACTTCCCCTATTCGCGATCCGACAAGAAGGACAAGCCGCGGATTTCCATCACCGCACGTCTGATGGCCGACCTTTTGCAGACGGCGGGTGCCGACCGGGTGCTGACCATGAACCTCCATTCACCGCAAGTGCAGGGTTTCTTCCGCATACCGGTGGATCAACTGCAGGCTGCGCCGATCCTTTGCGACCACCTGCGGACGACCCGCGACCTAACAGACACCGTGCTGGTCGCCGGCGATGTGGGCGAAGCCAAGGAGATCGGCACCTACGCCAACCTGCTCGACCTGCCGATCGCCATCGTCGACAAGCGGCGCGACGGGGACGATGAGAAACCGCGGGCTGTCAGTGTGGTCGGCGAGGTCGCCGGCAAGAAGGCGCTGATCGTCGACGACGAGATCGCCAGCGGCGGCACCCTGATCGAGGCGACTGAGTTTCTGATCGAAAACAACGCCCTCTCCGTCGAGGCCGTCGCAGTTCATCCGGTGTTTTCCGGCCAGGCCGTCGATCGCATTGCCGAGTCGGCGCTCCAGTCTGTCGTGGTGACCGACTCGATCCCGCTCGGCCCGGACAGGCCATCCGACAAGATCGAGGTTTGCACCGTGTCCCAGTTGCTGGGCGACGCGATCAAATCCATCCATGACGGCTCCAGCGTCTCCACACTGTTCCGATAGGTGAAGGGCACGCGGTCCCAATTCCGGTTGAGGTATTATCTGCCGAGCTTCGTTTCCGGGATCTAGCTTCCGCAGTTGAGCGACGCGAGAAGTCCGGCGGTCAAGCCATCCGCAAGATCCGGTGACAGACCCGGTGCGTCGGTGAACGCGGACAGGACGCGGCGCGAAACGGCAGCTACGGCAGCGGGCTCTACAGCAGCGAGAGGTACCGTCCCGCCCGGTTGATCAAGCCGCGACAATTCGGCGGCGAGGGGACGTTCGCAGCAATGGAAATCGATTGTCGACAGGTCGATTGCAAACGTGCCTGAGCGACCGACAATCCGGAACGTCACCCGCTGGTCGACCGGATCGAAGACGATCTGCCAGCGGCTGGTGCGATTGGCCAGTCGGTCGAGCACCTCGAAAGCATCATCCAGCGCCGCCGGCGAGACAAACCGGCGCGCCGCATCGGCTGCAATGGCGAAACGCTGAAGGCTGCCGGGGTCGATCTGTGCATCCGGCAATGGCCGGTCGCCGCCAAATCCGTCGAAGGCAGCCAGTTGCGACAGCAGCTTGTCATAGTGTGTATTGGTCAAGGCCGGAACCGGCATGTTTTCATTCGAATGGACCAAAAGTCCGGCGTTTGTCGGGGTGATGATCGCCATGGCACCGGTTCGATCGGCGATAAAGAAATGAATGGGAACGAAACCGCGGATGTGGACCCCGCGAATTGCCTCCAGCGCCTCCTCCACCGACCCTGATATGTCGAGAAGCCGCTGAATAAACTCCAGTTCGGTTACGACCGGCGCCGGGTCTTTTCCGCTGTACCTGGCCTCATCGTTCCACATGAGAGATACGACCAGACCGGCGGTGTTCATGCCTGCCGCCGGCATGCCCGGCCCCATCTGGCTGAAGGTCACGCTTCCGTGGGCAACCGTCCACTGCGCCGGATTGTCGTCCATCACCGAGCTTCGCGCTGCCGCTGCCGGGTTGACATACAGGAACCCGGCGCCGGTCGCGGCAAAGTCAAAGCTATATGCGATGACCGGTCGGTGCGCGGGTCCCAACGCCACGGTCGAGCAGGCCAGTGCGGCGGATACCGTGAGCCACATCAGGGTGGCGGCCATGGACAGTCGTATGGCGCCGTTTTGCCAGTTTTGCATTGCACTCTCCGTCCGCATGCTACAGTGAAGCCAGATCAGCCACGGGCCATGGCTGCAACCAACCAGGATTTCGTGAAATGCCCGCATGCATCGCGAACGACACTCTTGCTGACCACCTGAAACGGCAACTCGCCGGCTGGTTCGGATCGATTCGCGGTCTGAGCCTGCTTGTCGCGGTGGCAATTCTGGCCGGCATGGCCGGTCCCTTCGGGACGTACGAGGCGCTGGCGCCTGTGCAGCGGCACATCTACTGGCTGCTGATCGTCTTCGGCACCGCGTTCGCGGGGCATGCAACCGGGACCGCCGTCGAGCATGCGCTGGCCAAACTCGGCATAAGCGCCGTGCCGCGTCTCCTGGTTGCCGCGCTGCTGGCCGCCGTGCCGGTGTTCGGCGTTGTGGTGCTGGTGCTTCTGGTGTTCAGCTTCAGGCCGGATGCCGCCGACACGCTCACCCTGTTCCTTCAAAGCTTCGCCGTCGTCGGCGGCGTTACCCTGGCGACATCGCCGACAGCACGCTTTTGTCGAGCACGGAACGAGCGTGCGCAAACACCGCGGCTTATCATGCGGCTCCCGGTTGCCAAGCGCGGGCGCCTTGTCCGACTGCAGGCCCAGGATCACTATGTGGAGGTCGTCACCACGCAGGGTCAGACGCTGGTCCCTATGCGTTTTCGCGATGCCATCGCCGAAACGTTGCCCGAACCGGGCCGCCAGATCCACCGGTCGCACTGGGTTGCCCGGCATGCGGTATCCGGACGCTGTCGCGTCAGCGGCAGAAGCGGACTTCGGCTCAGCGACGGCAGCTTCATTCCCATCGGGCGAAAATTCAGGTCCGAGGTGTTGGCAGGCGACCTGCCATCGCACTAGCCTCCGAGACTAGGCTCTACCGGGTTGTGCCAGTACCACCAGGTTACCATCCGGATCACGCAGCTGTACCAGACTGGTTGTGGTTGCAGGCTCGATCGGACCGGGCCTCAAACCGGCTCTGTCGAGACGTGTGTGTTCGCTTCGAAGATCGCCGACGATCAGGGTCAATGTGCCGTGGCCGGCGTTTTCCTTGTTTTCGTAGAGCTGCAGTCCCGCCACGCCGCGATGATGCCATTCGGTCAGTCCCGCCATTGGCCTGTCATCGGGTGAGCGACCGAAAAGCTTTGCAAACCAATCCTCGCTGGTCGTTATGTCTGAACAACTGAGCTGCCCGTATACCGATTCGATAGATGCCGCTTCGGCCCTGTTTGGCAGGGAAGGTTCAAGGTCAAGCGACCATTTTCCCGTGTGCCTGTCGAACGGCACGGACAGATGTTCATGAACAAGCTGCCAGCCGACTTCCTTAAGGCGATAGCAGGACGTATGACGCACCCACATGTCGGTCGAACCGCCGGATTTGAACGTGCCTTTGTAACGGTTGAGGCTATAGGCGAACGCAGTGTCGCCGTCGGCGGAAACGACAAGATCCTTCAACTCCACGCTCACCGGCTCCTCGAAACTGTCGAACCAGTCTTCCATGCGATGCCGCATGCCGGATGCGTCGGTATGGCATAGCGGATCCACGACGTCGAACATGAGCGCCACGTCTGAGACGGCCGCCATCGTGGCTTCGCCGTCCTTCTCGCGAATGGCTTGGTAGCGATCTTCGATTAGCTTGCGCACTGCCGCCGCTGGCTGGATGTCTTCGCTTTTCCAGCGTCCGTGCCCGGCCGGAGGATCACCGAAAAAGACATCAACACTAAAGAGCAGGTCGTCGCGGAAGACGAAGCGCTCGACATTCTGAAAGGTGTTTCCTGCGACTGTTGCAAGCTCGTAGTGCACGAATGCCGTTTCGCCGTCGGTTACAACCTGCTTCAACTTGTGCCGTGTCAGTTGGTGATTGCCGGGCCAGCATCGCTCCATGAAGGCATCGCTGTCGATGGCGTCATCGTAGGGGCTGGTAAAGCGAAAATCCGGGTGCAGAAGCGCCACGAAGCGGCCGGCATCATTGTCTCGAAATGCGTCGAAGACGTCGTGTACGTGCTTTTCGATCCTCGATAGTGCTGCCAATACGCCCTCCAAAAACCGATGCGATGTTGCAAGTGGTTGGATTATGACTCAACTACTGCGATAATGCAACTAGTTGGATATTGGAGATAGTCATGGTCGATCAGCGTTCCGGATGCCCGATCAATTTGAGTGTCGAGCTGCTCGGCGATCGGTGGAGCCTGGTCGTCCTTAGAGATGTCATTTTTGGCGGACGGCGAACCTATGGAACGCTTCTGACACAGTCCGACGAAGGCATCTCCACAAACCTGTTGGCCGACCGGCTGAAGAAGTTGGTCGCCGCGGGATTGCTCACCACGTCGGACGATCCGGCCCATAAGCAAAAAACCGTCTATTCGCTCACGGAGAAGGCAATTACGCTGGTCCCGGTCTTCGCGCAACTCGGCGCCTGGGGGCGGCGCTGGCTCCCTGCAACGCCGCAATACGCCATTCGGGCTCAGCTTCTGGAGGAAGGCGGGCCGGAGTTGTGGAGAAGGTTCATGGACGACCTTCGGGTCGAGCATCTGGGCCGGGAAAGACAGCGACAGGGGCCGACGGTCGCGGAAGAGCTGCAAGCGGCATTCGATACTATGACGCCTTGACGACGGCACTGGTTTGAACATGCGATAGGGAGCCGCCACTCGACTGTGCCGCGTCACCGGGACTCACAGGCTTTATGGGGTCTCGCCCGTGGTGACTGTTTGCTGGTCGGCCGCGAGTGCCGACAGGGCCGTCTCCAGGGCTTGCGTCCCCTCCTCCGATAACGCAGCCTCCCGGAGCGCCAGCAACCGCTTCGCCGCATCCGGCTGTCCAACAAGCTGCGGCAGCGCGGACAGGACGCGGTCGAATTTCGACAGGCCGCGGGCGTGTGTGTCGGAATAGCCTTTGATCAGCCGGCGGCAGTTCAGCACCTCGACACCGAGATCGTAGTCGTTGTCCCGAACAGCCAGGGCTTTGTCGAACCAGGTATCGAGATGTGCCGCCTCGACGGCATGCCGTCGCAACCGGCGGCGCACCGGCTTGAAGGCTGCCATGATCCACAGGCTGAGATAGCCGGTCAGCGAGTCAGTGCGCACCCGCCGGCCGCGATTGACCAATCGGTCGAGCAGGGCGAAGAGGCGCGGGTTCTGTTCAATACGGCGTCCCAGGCCGGTCGGCAACGTGCCGCAGACTTCATGGGCACGCGGATGGAAATACTCGGTCACCTGAAGCACGGCTTCGTCTGGCGCACCGACTTCCGCACGGACCCGTTGGGTGCGGGCCGTGCGCAACTTTAGGTCGGCAACCCGGATGATGTCGTCATAGACCATCGCATTGGCGCAGTATTTCGCGGCGCTTGTCGCGAAACGCCAGTCATGGTCGGCGCTGTCCACGGCGAGCGCCCGGTCGACACGGTCCAGATAGGCGCGGCCGTAATCAGCGTCCTGGTAGTCGACGACCTTGCGCAGGCCGGGCAGCGCCAAGGCCTGAACCGGTTCGGGCATGTCGGCGACGCGTGTCTCAAGGGTACGCCACGCCTGCATCAAGGCGGGCGGTCCGGAAACCTCCGCAGCCGCAGCTTCCGGTTCGGCCGAAACCGGATCACCGATGTCGCCTGCAGCGGCACGGTCGTAGCAAACAGCGAAGGCGGCCAAGCTTGCTTCGACCCCACGGCCGCCAGAACGGATCGTTTCTTCGAATTGCTGGCGTGTGAAGGGCAATACACCGGACCCGGCGAGCGCGCCGAACAGGCCGGCCGAGATGACACTGCCGGCCGCGACGGCCTCCTTTTCCATGTCGAAAGCCACCAGCCGTTTGGCAAGCGTTCCGGCGCGTTCGATGACCTTGCCGGAATCGCTGCGCCCGTCGCCCGGCACGATCTTCTCCGATACCGCCAGAATGCGGTGCGACGACATGATCAAGGTGGTGCGGTCGGGCGTCACGAAGCCGCGCAGCATGGCGCGGCCCGCCTCCATCAGTTCGGCGGCGATCATGATGTCGACGTCGCCCGCTGCCGGAGTCAGCGAAAACACCGGTTGACGGCCGGTATCGGGCGCCATTTCGACGTAGTAAATGGTCGCCCCGGTGCGCTGCGCGACGCCGGCAACGGAGGTCGATTGCGCCCGGTAGCCATTGCTCTCGGCCAGACTGACAATCCAGCTGGTCAGCACGCCGCCGCCCTGGCCGCCGACGGCCAGCATCGCCAGCTTGATGATGTCGCCGGTCGTATCGATGCCTTCGGCTTCGGATCTGGCGAACTCGGCGACGTTCATCCGGATGGCCGCTCCCGGAAGATCAGTTGCCGGGCTTCGCGACGGGCCTGCAGCCAGCCGATAACGCGGCGGCGCGTGCGGTCGAGGACCCGTTCGAACCGGCCCGGGTTGAACACCGTATCGGCGCGATAGAAGGAGGGGCAGAGCACTGCCGCATCCGCCACCTCGCCGCAATTGCCGCAGCCGACACAGCTCTGATCGATATGGGCCACCAGATCGTCGCGCAGAGGGTCGTCGAGTTTCTTGACCGACAGCGACGGACAGCCGGACAGGCGTATGCAGGCATGATCGCCGGTGCAGACGTCCTCGTCGACGCCGAAACGCGGCTTGCTCACGCGTTTGCCGTTGCGGATCGCCGCAGTAGCTAGCGGCCGTTCGCGCCGCTGGCGGTTGAGCATGCATTCGGAGGAGGCGACGATGACCTTCGGACCCTTTTCAGGCGTCGTCAGCGCTTCCTTCAGGGTCTTCGCCATCTTACCGACGTCGTAAGTATGGTCGATATGACGAACCCAATTGACGCCGATTCCCTTCACCGCCTCGGTGATCGGGTGCTGTGTCGATTTCGACCGGTTGTCGGCGCGCGACGACAGGATGTCCTGACCGCCGGTCGCCGCAGCGTAGTAGTTGTCGACGACGACGATGACGCCGTCGTTCTTGTTGAAGACGGCGTTGCCGACGGAAGAGGTCAGGCCGTTGTGCCAGAAGCCGCCGTCACCGACGAAGGAGATCGAGCGCCGCGTGGCATCCGGTGCGTTGAACGCCGAGGCCGAGGCGGGACCGAGGCCGTAGCCCATGGTGGTGGCGCCGAGATCGAAGGGCGGCATGATCGAAAACAGATGGCAGCCGATGTCGGAGGCGATGTGATGCTCACCCAACTCATGCTCCACCAGCTTGGTGGCCGCGAAGATCGGCCGTTCCGGGCAGCCGGTGCAAAACCCTGGCGGGCGTGCGGGCACGACGGCCGCGATATCCGCCGCCGGAGCGGCCTCCGGGACGTTCGGCGCACGGTCGCGGTCCGACAGAAGCTCCGGATCGTGCTCGCGGATGAACGCCCGCAGGCCATCGAGCATGACCTGGCCGGTCAGTTCGCCGGCTTCGGGCAGCGGTCCCTTGCCGGTCAGACGCGTCGTCGCGCCGCTCGCATAAAGCATCGCACCAATCGCCTGCTCGATATAGGCGGGATGCCCTTCTTCGACGACCAGCACCGCCTCCTTGTCCCGACAGAAATCTGTGATTTCGTCGTCAAGCAGCGGATAGGTGACGTTCAGCACATATAACGGCACCTGGCTTTCGCCATAGAGATCGGCCAGCCCGAGCCGCTGCAGGGCACGGATCGCACCGTTATACATACCGCCCTGCAGAACGATCCCGATGCGGCCCTCAGCAGGGCCGAAGGTTTCGTTCAACCGGTTTTCCCGAATAAAGCGGATCGCCGCCGGCAGCCGCTTGTTGACCTTTTCCTGCTCGTGCACGAACGAGGCGGGCGGCAGGACGACACGCTGCAAGTCGCGCCGCGGATTCTCCAGCGCCTCGGCAACGGTCATCGTCGGCCGCCTGTTGTCGCGCGTTTCGAAGCGGCCGTGGACGTGGCAGCCACGGATGCGCACCTGCAGCATCACTGGGGTATTGGAGGCTTCCGACAGCTCGAACCCGTCGCCGACCGCCTTGACGATCGACGGCAGGTTGGGCCGCGGGTCAAGCAGCCAGACCTGGCTTTTGGTCGCAAAGGCGTGGCTGCGCTCCTGCATGATGGAGGAGCCCTCGCCGTAATCCTCGCCAACGATGATGAGCGCGCCGCCGGTGACGCCGCCCGACGACAGATTGGCAAGCGCGTCCGACGCGACATTGGTGCCGACGGTGGATTTGAATGTCACGGCGCCGCGGATCGGATAGTGCACGGAAGCCGCCAGCATGGCGGTGGCGGCGGCCTCCGAGGCGCTGGCCTCGAAGTGCACGCCGAGATCGGACAGGATGTCCTGGGCGTCGGCGAGCACGTCCATCAGGTGGCTGATCGGCGCGCCCTGATAGCCGCCGACATAGCCGACGCCGTTTTCCAGCAGCGCCTTGGTGATCGCCAGGATGCCTTCGCCGTGGAAGACCTCGCCGGCCCCCATCTTCAGTTCTTCGACTTCACGTGCGAATGACCGTTCGGCCATCAGCGCCTCCCGTACCGTTAGAAATCGTGCTTGCGAATGTTGCGCAGTATCTTCTGCAGGGTGCCGACGAAACGATCGTGCTCGTCCGCGTCAATGCCGGCAAACATCGTTTGATAGATATCGGCAAACAACGGCCAGACGTCGGAGAACAACCGCCGTCCTCGGTCGGTGATGTGAATATGCCGGACCCGGCTGTCGCGGGCACCGGAGGCGCGGCGGATCAGCCCTTCGGTTTCCATCGCATCCAGCGTGCGGCTCAGTGTCGATTGCTCGATCACCGCATAGACCGCCAGCTCGCTGGTGGCGAGCCCATCGACAACCGACAGCACCGCCAGGGTCCGCATCTTGGCGACCGAAAGCCCTTCGGCGCCAAGCTTTTCCTGCAGGCTCTGGTTATAGCGCCCCATGATACGGTTCATCAGATATGGGGCAAAATGCTGCAAACCGATTTCGCCCAGCGTCCTGGGTGGCTGGATTTCATCGAATTCGAGCATTGCGGCGGTCGCGCCCTTGTCCATCAAATCCTCACTTCACGCACATCCGCTGGCCGTGTCCGATGGCGTCTTCGCGATCGAGATAAATGCGATAGCAAATAAAATACGCGGCCTGGCAATCGGACATATCACCGCATTTTCCATGTTTTCCTGGGTTTTTCAAGCCACGTCCGGCATCATCTTATCATAGATATATGCAAATAAAATATTTCAAGCTTAAAGCTTGACCTCACAGCGGCAGGCGCGCATAGTTCTCGCACGGTCTTTTCCGGAGACGCCCATGCCCGACCTCAGGCTCAAGGTCACGCAAACCGAAGCCGCAACGCCGCTGATCAGGGTGATCACCCTGGAGGCTGCGGATGGCAGCGCCTTGCCCGGGTTCAGTGCTGGCGCCCACATCCGGGTGCAATTGCCGGACGGTAGCGACCGGCCCTATTCGCTGGTCAACGACGATTCAACGGCCGGCGCCACACAAGCACCGACATCCTACCGGCTTGGCGTGCGCCTCGAAGAGGACAGCGCCGGCGGCTCACGCTATATGCACGGCCTGCAGGCGGGCGACATCATCACCGCGTCGGAACCGCAAAACCAGTTTGCTCTTCGAGAGGGAGATGCCGCGACCGTTCTCATCGCCGGCGGCATCGGCATCACACCGATCATATCGATGGCCAGTGAACTGAAGGCGACCGGCCGGCCTTTCCGGTTTCACTACGCCGGGCGCAGTCAGGGCGCGCTGGCCTTCGTCGAGCCACTCCAGGCGGTGTGCGGCGACGCACTGAGCATCCACTACGACGACGAGCCCGACACGGCGATCGATCTGGACGCACTGATCGATGCCGTCGAACCGGGCAACCAGATCTATGTGTGCGGGCCGCGCGGCATGATCGAAGCGGTCCGCGAGCGCGCCCACGCCCGCGGCATCGACAAGGACCACGTGCATTTCGAACTGTTTACCAAGCACGACGAGCAGATCGAAGGCGGCGCGTTCGAAGTGGAAATCAGCTCGACCGGCCAAGTCTTTACCATTCCGCCGCACCGGACCATCATCGAGGTGCTGGAAGAAGCCGGAATCGACCTGATCTACGATTGCCAGCGCGGCGATTGCGGCATCTGCCAGACAGCGGTGCTCGATGGCGTTCCCGACCACCGTGACGTGATCTTGACCGATGAGGAGCGCGCGGAAAACAATGTCATGCAGATCTGCGTATCGCGGGCCAAGTCGGACAGGCTGGTTCTCGATCTGTAATCCCGGAGGATAGGAACATGGGCAGATATAGCGGCAATCCGGCGGCCATTGGGGCGCTGATCCGTCCGACCCAGGTGCATCGCGACGTCTATATCGACGAAGAGGTGTTCGATCTCGAGATGAAGCACCTGTTCGCCAACGCATGGATATTTGTCGGCCATGAGAGCCAGGTGGCGAATCCGGGCGACTACTTCGCCACCGAGATCGGCCGGCAACCGGTGCTGATGGCGCGCCACAGCAACGGCGACATCAACGTCATGTACAATCGCTGCCCGCATAAGGGCACCAAGATCGTCATCGACCGCGAGGGCAATACCGGCAAGTTCTTCCGCTGCCCCTACCACGCCTGGTCGTTCAAGACCGACGGCTGTCTGCTGGCGATCCCGCTGAAGAAGGGCTACAAGGACACCGGCCTCGAGGAAAGCGAGGCGGCGAAGGGGCTGGCGCAGGTCGGTGGGGTGCACAACTACCGCGGCTTCGTTTTCGCCCGGCTCAACGCGCAAGGCCCGGATTTCGAGGATTTCTTCGGCGAGTCGCTCAGCTCCATTGACAACATGGTCGACCGCTCGCCGGCCGGCCGGCTGGAAGTGGCCGGACCGCCGCTGCGCTACATGCACCAGTGCAACTGGAAAATGCTGGTCGAGAACCAAACTGACACCTGCCACCCGATGGTGGCGCATGAAAGCTCCGCCGGCACCGCCGTCAAGCTGTGGGAATCGCTGAACAAGCCGGCGGACGCCAAAAAGCCGATGGCGGTCGAGGTGATCGCGCCGTTCATGTCGCCCTACGAATTCATGGAAGGCATGGGCATCCGTACGTGGCCGAACGGCCATGGCCATACCGGCGTGCATCACTCCATCCATTCCGACTATTCGGCCATTCCCGGCTATTTCGACCAGATGGTAGAGGCCTACGGCGAAAATCGGGCCAAGGCGATCCTCGACGAGAACCGCCACAACACCGTGTATTTCCCCAACATCATGATCAAGGGGCCGATCCAGCAGCTCAGGAATTTCATTCCGCTGGCGGCCAACAAGACGCTGGTGGAAAGCTATATCTACCGGCTGGTCGACGCGCCGGATATGCTGCTCGAGCGGACCGCCATGTACAACCGGCTGATCAACGCGCCAACGTCGGTGGTCGGGCATGACGACCTGGAGATGTATGAGCGGGCGCAGGAGGGTCTGCATTCCGACGGCCTGGAGTGGGTCAACGTCCAACGGCTCTACGAGGAGGGCGAGGACTTCGATACGATCGCCGTCGAGAACGGCACCACCGAACGGCAGATGCGCAACCAGTTCCATGCCTGGAAGAAATTCATGCTGCTGACCATGGAAGGGACGGCGCAATGAGCATTCCCTCCCGCGACGATCTGATCGATTACGTCTACGAAGAAGCCCGCATGCTCGATGACGGGCGCTATGACGAATGGCTCGATCTGTGGACCGAGGACGGCTATTACTGGATGCCGCTCGACTACAAGCAGGAAGATCCCAAACTGGTGACTTCGCTGCTCTATGAGGACGATTTCCTGCGCAAGATGCGTGTCGAGCGGCTGAAGGGGGATCGCACCTTCTCGCAGAAACCGAAAAGCCGCTGCCATCATGTGATTCAAAGACCGTTCATCGATCTGATGGATGAGGAAAACCGCCTGTTCGTCACCCACACGCCGTTTCACTACGTCGAAACCCGCCAGGACGAACAGATCCTGCTGGCCGCCAACGCGCGCCACGAACTGGTGCTGATGGACGGCGCGCTCAAGATGCGGCTGAAACGCGTAGACCTTCTCAACTGCGATGCGGCTTTCGGCAACATCCAGCTGTTTCTGTAGGACACGATGACACAGCCAAGGACAGAAGACGGCAGCGTCTACGGACGGTTTGCCGCGACGGCGCGGCGTTGGCCCGAGCGGCCGTTTCTCAACGTCTTGCCGGAGACAGCCGCGGCCTACGGGATCGATGCCGGCGAACTGTCCTATCGCGCCGCGCTGGAAGCCATCGAAACCCTGCGCGCCGCCTATGAAGCGGCCGGCTACGCGGCCGGATCGCGGGTCATGCTGCTGCTTGAAAACCGACCAGCCTATGTCCTGCACTGGTTCGCGCTCAATGCGCTCGGCCTCTCCGTGGTGCCGGTCAATCCGGATCTGCAGGCGGCCGAACTCGACTATCTGTCGGGTCACGCCGAGCCGGTTCTGGCCATCGCGGTGGAAAGCCGAATGGCGGACCTGCAGGCAGCCAGTCGCCGCAGCGGCCGCGACTTTCCGGTCATCGCACCCGATGCGCCATTGCCCTGCCGCGGCGCGCCAGTGCCGCCGCCCGATCTTTCGCCGGAGACCGAAGCGGCCATGCTTTATACGTCCGGCACCACCGGCAATCCCAAGGGCTGCATTCTCTCCAACACCTATTTCCTCTACGCTGGTGACTGGTATGCAAATGCCGGTGGCGTCTGCGCGCTCACGCAAGACGGCGAGCGCATGATCACCCCGCTGCCGATGTTTCACATGAACGCCATGGCCTGTTCGCTGATGGCGATGGTCACCGTGGGCGGTTGCCTGACCGTACTCGACCGGTTCCATCCGCGCAGCTGGTGGGACAGTGTGCGGGCCAGCCGCGCCACCTGCCTGCACTATCTTGGCGTCATGCCGTCGATCCTGATGAAGGCCGATCCGCGGCCGGACGATCGCGATCACGGTGTGCGCTTCGGCTTCGGTGCCGGCATCGACCCGAAACTGCAGATCCCCTTCGAGGAGCGCTTCGGTATCCCGCTGGTCGAGGGCTGGGCGATGACCGAAACCGGGACCGGTGCGGTGATCACCGCCAACCGCGAGCCGCGCAAGCGCGGCGTCAGCTGCCTCGGCCGGCCGGAAGCCGACGTCGAGGCGCGCATCGTCACCGACGACGGCCACGAGGCGGCGCCCGGCGAGCCCGGCGAACTGCTGGTACGCCGCAAGGGCCACGACCCGCGCTTCGGCTTCTTCACCGCCTATTACAAGGATCCGCAGGCGACGGCGCAGGCCTGGGAAGGCGGCTGGTTCCACACCGGCGACATCGTCAAGCGCGACGACGACGGCGATTTCTTCTTCGTCGACCGCAAGAAAAACGTCATCCGCCGCAGCGGCGAAAACATCGCCGCCGTCGAGGTGGAAACCGCCCTGATGCAGCATCCGGACATCAAGGCCGCCGCGGCGGCACCGGCGCCGGACACGCTGCGCGGCGACGAAGTGTTCGCCTGCCTGGTGGTCGATGGCGACCGATCCGAGGACCGGGCGCGCGCCATCGTGGCGTGGTGCCTGGAGCGCCTGGCCTATTACAAGGCGCCGGGCTATGTGGCTTTTGTCGACCAGCTGCCGCTGACCGCCACCCAGAAAATCCAGCGCGGCGTGCTGAAGGCTGAAGTGAAACGCCTGCTCGAGGCCGACGCGGCCTTCGACACACGCGCCATGAAAAAACGACTGGTGACCACGTGAGCGCAACGCGGCAGGGCTATGAGGGGGTCGTGCTCGCCGCACCGGTGACGGTGCCCTATCAGCGCTTTTCGATCGAAACGGCGCATTGGTGGATCGCCCGGGCGCTGCGCGAGACGCTGTCGGCCGCGGGCCTCGCACCGCGCGATCTCGACGGCTTCTCGGTCTCCAGTTTCACCCTGTTTCCCGATACGGCGGTCGGCCTCACCCAGCATCTCGGGTTGACGCCACGGTGGCTCGATCAGATCCCCTTCGGCGGGGCCAGCGGAGTGGCGGCGTTGCGCCGGGCAGCACGCGCCGTCCAGGCCGGCGATGCCGATGTGGTCGCCTGCGTGTCCGGCGACACCAATCACGTCGACAGTTTTCGGCGCATGCTGTCGAGTTTCAGCCGCTTCGCACAGGACGCGTCATACCCTTACGCGTCCGGCGGACCCAACGCCTGTTTCGCGCTGCTCACCGACCACTATATGCGCCACTACGGCGCGACCCGCGAGGATTTCGGCGCTATCTGCGTCGCCCAGCGCGCCAACGCCCTGCAATACCCGCACGCCATCATGAAGAAGCCGTTGACGCTGCAGCAATATCTCGACGCACGGCCGATCTCCGATCCGCTGCACCTGTTCGACTGCGTGATGCCGGTGGCCGGCGCCGAGGCTTTCCTGGTGATGCGCGAAGAAGATGCGCGCGCCGCCGGATTGCCGCATGCGGCCATCCTGTCGACCATCGAGCGGCACAACGCGTTTCCGGAGGATGCAATCCAGATGCGTGGCGGCTGGGCGATGGATATCGACGAGCTCTACGGCATGGCCGGCATCGAGCCCGACGCCATTGACGTGCTGCAGACCTATGACGACTATCCGGTGATCGTGATGATGCAGCTGGAGGACCTGGGCTTCTGCGGCAAGGGCGAGGCGCCGCAATTCGTCCGCGAACATGACATGACCATCGGCGGCGATTTTCCGCAAAACACCTCCGGCGGCCAGCTGTCGGCCGGCCAGGCCGGTGCGGCGGGCGGCTTTATCGGCATGACCGAGGCCTTGCGGCAGGTGACGGGCACAGCCGGGACCACCCAGGTCGCGGATGCGCAAACCGCGCTGGTCTCCGGCTTCGGCATGATCAACTACGACCGCGGCCTGTGCTCCGGTGCGGCGATCCTCCAAGGGGCCGGCCGATGACCCAGCCGCTGGTGCCGCCACCGAAGAAGAACCCGCAGAAACGGTCGCGCGTGCCGACCCGGCCGTCGCACTTCCGCAGCCGCGCCGCGCTCGGCCTGGCGGCGGCCGCCGCCGAAGGTCGCTTCATGCTGCAGGTGTGCGGCGATTGCGGCGCCGTGCAGTATCCGCCTCGCGATGCCTGTGGCTCGTGTCTCAGCGTCGATCTCGTCTGGAAGGACGTGTCGCCGGATGGCACGCTGATCGCCGACACCACGGTGCGCACCAGCACCAACGTCTATTTCCGGGAACGGACTCCGTGGCGGGTCGGCACGGTGCGGCTCGACGCCGGCCCCTCGGCCATCTGCCACGTACATGGCGACCTGGCGGTGGACGACCGGGTGCGAATGATCAATCGGCTGGACAAGTCGGGCCAGGGCGTGCTGTTCGCCCTGCCGACGCAGGCGACGCCGAACATGGAGGACGATCCTCACATGCGCGAGATGACATGCGATCCGAAATACCGGCGGGTGCTGATCACCGACGGCCGCAACGACAACGCGCCGGCGTTGGCCCAGGCGCTGGCCGACGCCGGCGCCTCGCTGATCTTCGTCGGCGAAGCCGAGAGCTGGCGGCCCTATCCGGGGCGCGCCACCCTGCTCGACATCCCGAATGTCGAGATCCTGCCGCTCGACGTCACCGACACGGCGTCGATCAAGGAACTGCTCGGCGAAATCGGCGGCAAAACCGACATCCTGATCAACAATGCCCGCTTCGTGCGGCCGGGCGGCATCATGGAGCGCGGCGACGTTAATTTCGCGCGCGACGAGATGGAGGTGAACTTCTTCGGTTTGATGCGGCTCGCCCAGGCTTTCGGACCGGCGATGCGCGGGCGCGGCGCCGACGGCGACAACAGCGCTGCCGCCTGGGTCAACATCCTGTCGGTGCATGCCTGGTCGAACATGCCGGCCTTCGGCGCCTTCTCGGCGTCCAACGCCGCCGCGCTGTCGCTGTCGCAATGCCTGCGCGCCGAGCTCTGGCCGGGCGGCGTGCGGGTGCTCAACGTCTTCACCGGGCCGACGGACGATGAATGGCACCAGCCGCTGCCGCCGCCCAAGGTGCAGCCGGCGGCGCTCGCCCGCGCCGTCATCAACGGGTTGAAGGACGGGCTGGAAGACGTCTTCGTCGGCGATGTCGCCAAGGATCTGATCGAGCGTTGGCGCGCCGGCCCGAAGATTCTCGAGCGCGAGATGATCGAGACGGGAGGGGCATCATGAATGCAGCGACCGATCCGGGCAGCCTGCTCGACAGTCTGGCGCGGGCAATCGCGATGCAGACGGTGCAGGTGATCGACCTCACCCATACCCTCGATCCGGATTTCCCGGTGATCGTGCTGCCGCCGGAATTCGGCCAGTGCGCGCGATTTCGCATGGAAGAAGTTTCGGCCTACGACCATCGCGGCCCGGGCTGGAAGTGGCACAATTTCAGCTGCGGCGAGCATACCGGCACCCATTTCGACGCGCCGATTCACTGGGTGTCGGGACGCGACCTGCCGGATAGCGCCGTCGACACCATTCCGGTCGACCGCTTCGTGGGTCCCGCCTGTGTCATCGACTGCAGCGCCGGCGCTAACGAGGACGAGGATTTCGAGCTGACGCCGGAGATCATCACCGCGTGGGAGGCGGAGCACGGCCGCATTCCCGACGACAGCTGGGTGCTGATGCGCACTGACTGGTCGAAGCGCAGCGGCGAGGCCTATCTCAACATGCGCGAGGACGGGCCGCACGCGCCGGGCCCGAATGTAGCAGCCATCCGGTTTCTCGTCGACGAACGGCAGATCCGCGGTTTCGGCACCGAAACCGTCGGTACCGATGCCGGCCAGGGCATGCATTACACACCGCCCTACCCGGCGCACTTTTACCTGCATGGAGCCGGACGTCTCGGCCTGCAGTGCCTGACCAATCTCGATCGGCTGCCGCCGACCGGCGCCGTGCTGATGGCCGCTCCGTTGAAGATCAAGCAGGGAACCGGAAGTCCGTTGCGGGTGATGGCGCTGGTCGCCGAGGGAGCCGTATCATGAGCGATTCACTGACCGCCGTCATCACCGGCGGCAACAAGGGGATCGGCGCCGACATCGCCAAACGCATGCTCGATGACGGCTATCGGGTGATCTCGGTCGCGCGCCACGCACCGGATTTCACCCACGACAACCTGTCCTCGGTCGACGCCGATCTGCTGGACGCGGATGCGGTTTCGGAAGCCGCGGCGGCCATCGCGGCCGGTCATGCCGTCACCCACTTCATCCAGAACGCCGGACTGATCTGGCCCAATCTGGTCGAGGAGGCCAGGCCGTCCGACATCACCGGCCTGGCGCAGCTGCATCTCGGGTCGGCGCTGACCCTGCTGCAGGCATTTTTGCCGTCGATGAAAGAGCGGCGCTTCGGCCGGGTCATCTTCAATGGTTCGCGAGCCGCTCTCGGCGTGCCGACGCGCACCGCCTACAGCGCGTCGAAAGCCGGGATGATCGGCATGGCGCGAACCTGGGCGCTGGAACTGGCGTCGCACCAGATCACCGTCAACGTGGTGGCGCCGGGGCCGATCCTCACCGACAACTTCTGGGGCATCATCCCGAAGGGCAGCCAGCAGGAAGCCGATCTGGCGCAACGCATTCCGGTGGGGCGGCTCGGAACGGTGGAGGACGTCACCAACGCCTTCATGTTCTTCGCCGATCCGAAAAGCAGCTTCGTCACCGGCCAGACGCTGTTTGTCTGCGGTGGTGCCAGCGTCGGAACGGCGCTTCTTTAAAGCGCTTCGTCGGCATCAAAGCCGGGTCTGCGGATAGCCGTCAGCGGCAATCGCACTGCACAGGGACGCCCATTCGCAGCCGACGCACGCCGCGCGGATCGAACCGTCGGCGAATGCCGCTCGCAACCGGGCAACGGTCGCGGCGTCCATGACAAAAGGCTGATCCGTTTCGACGGGACGCGACAGCAGTCGGGTCACCGCCTGGGCAGCGGCGCGATCGCGCCTGACCGCCGATTGGCGCCGGCAATGGGCCTGCGGGTCGTCGAGCAACGGGGCGCAGATATCATCGGGTCCGGCGACAATGCGAATGCCCTCGCCGTCGCGAATGCGTTTGGCCAGGGCATCGTAGTTGGTCGTGAAGGCCGGGGTGTAACCCCGACCCATATATGTCAGCAGACAGAGGAGATGATGGGCACGCAGACGAACGGTCATGTCCGCTTGGCCAGTCGTTTCCGTCGCTCAGACCTGCCGGCGCATGCCGCGTTGCACCCAAACGGCCAAAACGGCGGCTGCCAGCGCGGATTTCAAGACACCGCCCAGGACAAACGGCAGGACGCCGTGCACGATCGCCGGTTCAACACCGATCATCACCGCAAGCCAGGCCGCACCAAGCACCAGGCACAGCAGGTTGCCGATGAGCGCCGCCAGAAAAGCAAGCACCACGCGATGGCCATTCCAGCCGCGCTCTGAAAGCCAGCCCACCAGGGCTCCGCAAACCGGAAAGGCGAGCAGATAGCCACCGGTCGGGCCGAAAAAATGGGCGATCCCGAAGTCCCCTCCGGCGAGCACCGGCAGCCCGACAGCCCCTTGGATCAGCCATGCCGTGATGGTGATGCCGCCGAGCCGCCAGCCATAGAGCGCGCCGATCAGGGTTACCGCAAAGGTCTGCATGGTGATCGGCACCGGGATCATCGGCACGGTGATGTAGGACGACAGTGCGAGCAGTGCGGTTCCGAGGAGCACCGCGCCAAACTGCCAGATGAGTGAGCGGTCGCCGATGTGCAGCGGACTGAATGCGGGTTTGAGCGCGGGTGTGGCGGTTTGGGACATGCGGATCTCCATTTCAAATAATAGATAATTGATAAATGTAATCTATTTTATTGTCCAGACCGGCCTGGCTTATCAGCCGTCCGACTATCCGACGATGACGAAAGTGTCGGCCGCGCCACGCCGCGGCGATGCGCCGATCCGGCGCACATGGCGGGCGAGTGTCGATGCCGCGGTGTCGATGTCGCCGCCGCGCAAGGCGGCAAGAATGGCACGGTGGTCGTTGTCGGTCGGGGCTTCCCAATTGGCCTGCCAACCGGCAAATAGAAAACGGGCGCTAACGGCTTGCAGATCGTCGATGGCGGCGAGCAGGCGCGGCATGCCGCAGGGCTCAACGATGAGCCGGTGAAACGTCCGGTTGGCAGCCTCCCAAGCCCGCACGTCCGATGCCTTTTCCCCCGCGCGAATCGCTTCTTCCGCCCGATCCAGAATGGCCTTGGTGAGGTGCGGTGCGGCGTGGCGCAGCGCCAGCGATTCAAGGGCGGCACGCATTTCAGCCACCTCCTGCACCTCGTCGCGGTCGAAGGACGCGACCCGGAAGCCGCGCCGTGGCGAACTCACCGCCAGACCCTGCGCCTCCAGCAGCCGGAACGCCTCGCGAACCGGGACATGGCTGGTCGAAAACTCCTCCGCAATGCGGTCCTGGCGCAGCGGCGTGCCGGGCGCAATCTCGCCGGAAACGATCCGGTCGGCCAGCTCGCGGCTGATCCGGGTGGCGATGGTGTCTTTCCTGTCGGCTGCCATGAATCATCAATAGTTGGCGCGGCATCCGCTGTCGAGCCGAGCGCCGCCCCTGCCCTTAACTTCGCAGTTTCGCTCTGTTAGACAGGCGCGGTTCATTTCCTCTCCTGGCCCATGCCAAGGATCCTGCGTCACGGTATCCAGATATGAAAAAGCTTCATGTTGCACTGGTGACCGCAGCCCGGCTTCCGGTGGAAAAGTACGGCGGCACCGAGCGTCAGGCCGTGTGGCTGGCGCGCGAGTTGCTGCAGCGCGGCCACAATGTCACCCTGGTGGCGTCGCCCGGCTCCTTCGTGCCGGGCGCCGGGATGGTATTTGCCGATACCCCTGAAGCGGCTTTCCAGCAGATCCCGGCCAATGCCGATATCGTCAACACCTTCGATGTCGAGCCGACCTCAGGGTTCGAAAAACCCTGCCTGATCACCCATCACGGCAATGGCGATAAACCGGCCGGCGGCAACCGCAGTTTCGTCAGCCGCAACCATGCCGAACGGCATGGGCGGAAAACCTTCGCCTATAACGGATTACCGGTCGACGAGCACTATTTCAGCGACGCCAAAAACGGCCGCTACCTGTTCTGCTCACGCATCAACCGGCCGGGTAAAAACCTGACACGGGCGCTGCAGCTAGCGGTGGACAACGATTTGCACATGGACATCGCCGGCGGCGCGCGATGGGAACTGCTGACCCGCAGCCAGGTGCGCAAGGAAGGTGCGTTCTTCACCAGCCTCGACCGGCGCTTCGCCATTCACGGCATGGTCGGCGGCTGGACCAAGGCGAAGCTGTTCGCCGACGCAAAAGCGCTGTTGTTCCCGATCCGATGGGAGGAACCGTTCGGCATCGTGGTGCCCGAGGCGCTGCTCGCCGGCACGCCGGTCATCGCCACGCCACGCGGATCGATGCCGGAACTGGTGCATTCCGATATCGGTTTCCTGTGCGAGACGGACGAGGATTTCGCTGCCGCCTTCGCAAATGTCGACGCCATTCCGGCCGCCCGATGCCGCGAATACGCGGCCGAGTATTTTTCCATCGAAAAGTCGGCCGACACCTATCTGGAGCTTTACCAGCGCATTCTGGACGGAGAGACGCTGCCCTAAGCACAGCAGGGCGGTCTCCCTTAACTTCCGATACCGGCTCGGCTAAATATCGGCCATGCAAGACACATCCGTTACCGACGATATCCGCCAGTCCGTCCGCGCCATTTGCGACCGCTACGGCGAGGACTACTGGCGGGACCTCGATGCCAGCCGCGATTATCCAACCGAATTCGTCGCGGAGCTGACCGAAGCCGGCTTTCTCGGATGCCTGATCCCGGACGCTTATGGCGGCGCCGGGCTCGGGCTGCGGGAAGCCTGCGCGGTGCTGGAGGAAGTGTCGCGTTCCGGTGGCCATCCGGGTGCCGCGCACGCGCAGATGTACGTCATGGGATCGGTGCTGCGTCACGGCACGGAGGAACAGAAGCAAGCCTATCTTCCGCAAATCGCGTCGGGCGCGCTGCGGCTGCAATCCTTCGGGGTCACCGAACCGACCACGGGAACGGATACGACATCGCTGAAGACGATGGCCGAGCGGCATGGCGACCGCTACGTGGTCAACGGCCAAAAGGTGTGGATCAGCCGGGTGCAGCACTCCGACCTCATGCTGCTGTTGGCGCGCACAAAGCCGGTCGCGGAACGGACGTCGCGCACCGACGGCCTGTCCTGCTTCATCGTCGACCTGCGCGGCGCGGAAGATCGCGGACTGACCATCCGGCCGATCGACGCGATGATCAATCACCATTCCTGCGAATTGTTCTTCGATGATTTCGAAGTGCCGGTGGCAAACCTGCTCGGCCCCGAACATGGCGGCTTCCGGGTGATCCTCGACAGCATGAATGCCGAGCGCATTCTGATCGCCGCCGAATGCATCGGCGATGCGCGCTATTTCCTCGACAAGGCGACGGCCTATGCCAACGAACGGGTGGTCTTCGACCGGCCCATCGGCCAGAACCAGGGCGTGGCCTTTCCGATCGCCGAAGCCTACGCCCGCACCGAAGCCGCCGCATTGATGGTGGAGCGCGCCGCCGCGCTGTTCGATAGCAATGAAAAATGCGCGGCGGAAGCCAACATGGCCAAGCTGCTGGCGGCGGAAGCCTCGTGGAAAGCGGGCGACATGTGTCTGCAGACGCACGGCGGATTCGGCTTCAGCCGCGCCTACCATATCGAGCGCAAATTGCGGGAAACGCGGCTCTACCAGATCGCCCCGATTTCCACCAATCTGATCCTGTCCTATCTCAGCGAGCACGTGCTCGGTCTGCCAAGGAGCTTTTGATGCATGCACTGGACGGTTTGCTGGTCGTCTCCATTGAGCAGGCGGTGGCGGCGCCCTTGTGTACGGCGCGGCTCGCCCACGCCGGCGCCAGGGTGATCAAGGTGGAACGCCCGGAGGGCGATTTCGCGCGGCAATACGATACGGCGGCGGCGGGCGAAAGCGCCTATTTCGCCTGGCTGAATCGCGGCAAGGAGTCGGTGGTGGTCGACTTTAAATCCGATGACGGCATGCGGCTGATGCGGTCCCTGTTGGCCAAGGCCGACGTGTTCGTGCACAACCTGGCGCATGGTGCTCTGGAACGGGCCGGGCTCGGCGGCGAAGCGCTCAGGGGGCTCAACGGGCGGCTGATCGATTGCACCATCAGCGGCTACGGCACGGACAGTCCGATCGCCGACCGGCCCGCCTATGACCTGCTGATCCAGGCGGAAAGCGGGCTGGTATCGGTTTCGGGCAGCCCCGGCGAACCAGGCCGTATCGGCGTCTCGGTCTGCGATATCGGCGCCGGCCTGACGGCCTATAGCGGCGTGCTGGAAGCGCTGTTGCGCCGGGAGCGCACCGGCGAAGGCGCGCACCTGGAGATCTCGCTGTTCGATGTGGCAGCCGACTGGATGGCTGTGCCCTACCTGCACGCCCGCTACGGCAAGGGTCCGCCGAAGCCGGTCGGGCTGCGCCATCCGTCGATCGCGCCCTACGGGGCATTCGCCTGTGCTGACGGCACATCGGTGCTGATCGCCGTGCAGAACGAGCGGGAATGGACGCGGCTGTGCGGCGAAGTCTTCGACGATCCGGAACTGGCGGATCTGCCGGAATTCGCGTCCAACGCTGAGCGGGTCGCCCACCGCGATGCACTGGAAGCCGCCATTGGCTGGCGCACCGCGAAACTGACCGCCGCTGAACTGTCGGAGCGACTCACCGGGGCGCGAATCGCATTTGGCCTGGTCAATGGCCCGGAGCACCTGACGGAGCATCCGGCGTTTCGAACGATCGGAGCGATGACGGCGGACGGTATGCCGTACGCCATGCCGGCACATCCAGTCCGCTGGTCCGACGACGCTGGACCGGCCGAAAGACCCACGCCGAAGCTCGGAGAGCATACCGAGGCAGTGCGGCGCGAATTCATGGGAGAGAAGACATAGAACCGTCATCGAACGACTGGCAGGCGCGATGCCTGGAAGCCATTGGCCGTAGCCGGACAGTCGATGACGGGCTGGCCATCGAACACGTCCGGCTGATGGAGATGTGCCTTGATCGCCCGCCCAAACTCCGGTCCGGCGATGCCCTGCCGCTGCTGTGGCACTGGATCTTTTTCGTCGACCCGGTCCCGACCAGCGAACTGGCCAATGACGGTCATGAGACGCTCGGCCGCTTTCTGCCGTCGGTGCGCTATCCGCGCCGCATGTGGGCGGGCGGTGATGTGACGTTCCGGGCGCCGCTTTTGATCGGTCGACCGGCGAACAAGACCTCGCGGATCGAGGATGTCACCTTCAAGCACGGCAGCACGGGTCCGCTCTGTTTCGTCACCGTGCGCCATCGCGTCGTTCAGGACCGTACTGAGGCGATCGATGAAATCCAGACGATCGTTTATCGCGATGTACCCGATGCCACCGAATCCGGCCATTTGCCGGCTAATAGCGACCGAGTGCACGATGGAATGATCTCGGTCGGACGCTTGCAGCTGTTCCGCTATTCGGCGCTGATGTTCAACGCGCACCGCATTCACTATGACGAGCGCTTTACCATGGATACGGAAGGCTATCCGGGCCTGATCGTGCAAGGACCGCTGTTGGCCACCCTGCTCGCCGATTACGGCGCCGGTCTGAGGCCGGAGCGGTCAGTGCAAAGATACCGATACCGCGCGGTCGGACCGGTGTTCGAAAATGAGGGCTTCCGCTTCGAGCATGATGCGAGACCGGATGGCGCCGATCTGCGGATCCTCAAATCACAGCAGGTGCCGGCTATGCGCGCCAACCTCGACTGGGCCGAATGATGTCGACATGGCGACCTGTTTTTCAGGTGCCGCAGGTGAGCGGGATGGGTGAACCGGCTTTGGCTGCCGGCGGGTTGGGTAATTTTAACGATGTGGCTTTACACACGCTTGCCATTCCTCTTTATGAGCACACCTTAGGAGTGTACGAGCTGCGTAAAGGGGATTCGGTCGAATGACGCACAATGTGACACGCGTACTGGTGACCGGCGGAGCCGGGTTTGTCGGCTCTCATCTGTGCCGCCGCCTGCTCGCCGACGGTGCCGAAGTGCTGTGCGTCGACAATTTCGCCACGGGCATCCGGGACAACGTCGTCGATCTCCTGCAGCACCCAAGATTCGAGCTTATGCGCCACGATGTGACGCTGCCGCTCTATATCGAAGTCGATCGCATCTACAATCTCGCCTGCCCGGCGTCGCCCGTCCACTACCAGATGGACCCGGTGCAAACGATCAAAACAAGTGTGCATGGTACCATCAACATGCTGGGGCTCGCCAAGCGAACGCGTGCCCGTATCCTGCAGGCCTCTACCAGCGAGGTCTACGGCGATCCGGACGTGCATCCGCAGCCGGAGAGCTATTGGGGACGGGTGAACCCGATCGGTTTGCGATCGTGTTACGACGAAGGCAAACGCTGCGCGGAGACGCTGTTTTTCGACTACCAACGGCAACACAAGCTGGAAATCCGGGTGGTGCGAATCTTCAACACGTTCGGCCCCAACATGCATCCTGACGACGGTCGGGTGATCTCCAACTTCATCGTCCAAGCGCTAACCGACCAGGACCTGACCATCTACGGCGATGGCAGCCAAACACGCAGCTTTCAGTATGTCGACGACCTGGTCGAAGGCTTGGTGCGCATGATGGAGAACAAGGTCGGTTTCAGCGGGCCGGTCAACATGGGCAACCCGGCGGAGTTCACGATAAAGGACCTGGCGCATACGGTCCTGGAGATGATCCCGGATAGTAAAAGCCAACTGGTCTATCGTCCGCTGCCGTCTGACGATCCCAGACAACGGCGCCCCGACAATTCCCTGGCGAAGCGGGAGTTGGACTGGGAACCGCGCGTGCCGTTTATCGAAGGCCTGCAAAAGACAATCGACTATTTTCGCGACATCACCGGACCGTCCGGTCGCCCGGGTTAGAGCAGCAGACCGCCGATCAGCGGGTTCTTGCGGGCTCTGCCCTATCGCGTCGTTGGCGCGATCGCCTGTTTCGTAACGCGGACTGATACCACGCTCACGCCGCTAAGGGTCGGTTTCACTCGCGCTCGCTGATATGGTAATCGGACAGCCATCTGAAAGGGCGAAACTCGGCATGACATACCGCATTGGTGTCGATTCACGGCTGCTGTCGCAACCGATTACCGGCATCGGGCGCTATACCCATGAAATGCTGAAACGACTGACGGCCTCCGGGCACGAATGGTTCCTCTACTCGCACATGCCGATCATCATCGGTGACTGGCGGCGATCGAATGTCCATCTGCGGACGTCGCGTCTCCCGGGTCGCCCATTGCGCCTGCTGTGGGCCCAACTCATGCTGCCCCGCCTGGCATCGCGCGACAGGGTTGACCTTTTTTGGGCGCCGACGCACCGGTTGCCGCGGTATTTGGCTCGCGACATGGCGCGGGTCGTCACGGTGCACGACCTGGTGTGGAAACACGCTGGCGACACCATGCCCGCGGCGCGGCGCTGGATGGACGCCAACAGCATGCCGGAGATCGCCCGGCTTGCCGACCGCATCATCGCCGTGTCGCAAAACACCGCCAACGACCTGATCTCGGAGGTTCCGGGCTGTGCAGACAAAATCGACGCCATTCCGCTTGGCGTGGCGGAACCCGGTCCAAGGGTCGCGGACGGTGCTTTGGCCGAATTCGGGCTGACGGAGCCCTATTTTCTGTTCGTCGGCACGTTGGAACCGAGAAAGAATCTGCGGCGGCTGATTGAAGCCTATGCGCGCCTGCCGGCTGCCCTGCGAGAATCGGCGGTTCTGGCTATCGTCGGCGGCAAGGGTTGGGGTGGCGTCGATGTCAGCACGATCGCCGGTGACGCCGGTGTGGCAGACCGGGTTCGGCTGTTGGGGTATGTCGATGAAGAACAGTTGTCAGCGCTTTACTCCGGAGCGCTGTTTCTAGCCATGCCATCACTCTATGAGGGGTTCGGCCTGCCGCTGCTTGAAGCAATGATCCGCGGTACCCCGGTCCTGACCTCGCGGCGTGCGTCCATGCCGGAGGTGGTCGGCGATGCCGCTCTGCTGGTCGAGCCGGAGGATGTCGATTCGATCACGGCTGGACTGGCCGGACTTCTCGGGGACCAGGATCTGCGCACAAATCTTGCGGCGAAAGCACCGGATCGAGCGCGGCAGTTCACCTGGGATCGTACCGCGGCGCAAACGCTGGAGGTGTTCGACAAGGCCATCGCCATGCGCCCGAGCGCCGGCCGAGCGACCGAACGCGACGAGGCCGAGGCAGATCTTGCCAGACAGTCCAATCGGCAATAACGCTGGGCATGCGCAAGGAGCGCAAGAGCGATCCCAGCCTCGGAGCAATCGGAGTGATTGAAACCTGTCACATCCAAGGTCTGTTGATCATTTCGCCGACGAAACATAGCGACGGACGCGGGTTCTTTTGCGAAACCTATAATAAAAAAGCCCTGGAAGCGGCCGGTTTCGAGCGAACCTTCGTGCAGGACAATCAATCGCTGTCGCATCAGGCGGCTGTGCTACGCGGACTGCATTTCCAGAAACCTCCGCATGCCCAGGACAAATTGGTCCGGGTCCTGCGCGGCGCGATCTTCGACGTGGCCGTCGACCTGCGGCGCGGATCGCCGACCTACGGGCAACATTTTTCCATCGAATTGTCCGCCGACAATTGGAAACAGCTGTTGGTGCCAACTGGATTTGCCCACGGATTTTGCACGCTTGAACCAGATACGGAGGTTGCCTACAAGGTCTCCGACTACTACGCACCCGACCATGAATCCGGACTTCGCTGGGACGATCCGGACCTGGCGATCGAGTGGCCCTTGGCGGGTGCGCGGATTTTATCGAACAGGGATCGGCATCTGGCCCTGTTTAAAGAATTCGATTCGCCATTTGAATGGACGTAGCGCTCTTTCTGGTTACTGTCGCAGTCATAACTGGGACAACACCTCGCTATGCGCCTCTTGATAACTGGCGGTGCCGGGTTTATTGGCTCCGCGCTCTGCCGAAATCTTGTCGAACGCAACAGCCACGATGTGCTGAATATCGACAAGCTGACCTACGCGGCGAACCTTCACTCGCTCGAGTCGGCAAGCAAAGCGCCCAATTACCGCTTCCTTCGCGGTGATATCTGCGATCGCGATATGCTTGACAGCGCCTTTGCCCAGTTTCGGCCGACCGGTGTCATCCATCTTGCGGCGGAAAGCCATGTCGACCGCTCGATATCCGGATCGGACACGTTCATACGGACCAATATCCACGGGACTTACACGTTGCTCGAAGCGGCCCGCGCCTACTGGACGGGTCTTGCGGACGCCGAACGGCAACGGTTCCGCTTTGTCCATGTCAGCACTGACGAGGTTTACGGATCGCTTGATCATGACGCCAGCCTGTTTGCCGAAACATCGGCCTATGACCCCAGTTCACCCTATTCGGCGAGCAAGGCTGCCGGCGATCACCTGGTGATGGCCTGGTACCGTACCTATGGTTTTCCGGCCATCATCTCCAACTGCTCGAACAATTACGGCCCCTTCCAGTTCCCGGAGAAGCTGATTCCGCTGATGATCCTCAACGCCTTGCGAGGCGCGCCATTGCCAGTCTACGGGGACGGATTGAATGTGCGCGACTGGCTCTATGTCGGCGATCACGTCTCGGCGCTGCAGCACATCCTTGAACGCGGCCAGATCGGCCAAAAGTACAATGTCGGCGGTCGCAACGAACGCAGCAATCTCCAGGTCGTCGAAACAATCTGCGCCAGGATGGACGAGATTTTTCCGGAGCGGGCGCCGCACGCCGACCTTATATCCTTCGTCACCGATCGCCCCGGTCATGACAAGCGCTACGCGATCGACGCCGGTAAGCTGGAAAGCGAACTGGGCTGGCAAGCCGCCGAAACCTTCGACACAGGCATTCGCAAAACCGTGGACTGGTACCTGGCCAATCGGCAATGGTGGGAGCCGCTGACAACCGGTGTCTATGGCGGCGAACGTCTGGGTCTCGAGAGGACCGACACGAAGAAGGAAAGCGCCGGGTGAAAGTGCTGGTCGCCGGAGCACAGGGACAAGTAGCGCGCGCCCTCATGGAGGCCGCGCCTCCGCCGGGCGCAACGGTGATCGCCATGGGGCGGCCGGACCTCGATCTTACCCGTCACGACACACTGAGGCGGGCGCTCGACGCCTGCACCCCCGATTATGTCGTCAATGCGGCCGCCTATACCGCCGTTGATCGGGCCGAAGACGAGATCGATCTTGCCATGGACGTTAACTGCCACGGGGCCGGACGGCTCGCCGAGCTCTGCCGCGACAGGGCGATCCCGATCATCCATCTGTCGACAGACTATGTTTACGACGGCCGAAACCCGGATGCTTATCTCGAGACGGATACGCCGCATCCACTTGGCGTCTACGGTCAGTCGAAACGTGCCGGTGAAGAGGCAGTGATGGCTGCCCAGCCCCGACATATCGTGCTGCGAACCGCCTGGGTTCACAGCCCAGTCGGGCACAATTTCGTGCGCACCATGCTGCGGCTTGGATTGTCAGGACAGACGCTGAAAGTGGTTGACGATCAGTGGGGCAATCCGACCTACGCCGCACATCTGGCGGTCTGTATCCTCGATTTGATAGGCGAGTTGAACACCTCGGGCAGCCGTGATCGGTGGGGCATTTATCACGCAGCCGGTTGCGGCACGACCAGCCGTCACGCGTTTGCGCAGGAAATCTTCGCGCAGGCTGCCCGGCACGGCCGCAAACCACCGATCGTCGAAAAGATCGCGACAGCCGACTATCCGACAGCCGCAGCGCGCCCGGCCAACGCCTGCCTCGATTGTTCGAAGCTGCAAGTGGCGTTCGGTCTGCGACTGCCGGACTGGCAGGATGGGGTGCGTGCCTGCGTCGATCGGCTCGTTGCCAGGCAGACGGAGCAGCTCGGAGTGGAGCGATGAGAAAAGGCATTATTTTGGCCGGCGGCAAGGGCACCAGGCTGTACCCGATGACCATCGTCGCCTCTAAGCAGTTGCTGCCCGTCTATGACAAGCCGATGATCTATTATCCGCTGAGCACCCTGATGCTGGCCGGCATACGCGATATCCTGCTGATCTCGACGCCGGAGGCGCTGCCGCTTTATCAATCGCTGCTCGGCAACGGTAGCGATTGGGGCATCAGGCTCTCCTACGCGCCACAGCCAAAGCCGGGAGGCCTGGCGCAAGCCTATATCATCGGTGCCGATTTCGTCGCCGGCAATCCTTCGGCGTTAATCCTTGGTGACAATCTTTTTTACGGGCATGGCATCAACGATTATCTCGCGCAGGCGGACAAACGGACCGGCGGCGCCAGTATTTTCGCCTACCGCGTGCACGATCCGCAACGCTATGGGATCGTCGAACTGGACTCTGAAGGCCGTCCCATAGCGATCGTCGAGAAACCCGAACAGCCGCGCAGCAACTGGGCCGTGACGGGGCTTTATTTCTACGACGAACAGGTCATCGATATCGCCGCCTCGCTTCAGCCGTCGCCACGTGGAGAACTGGAAATCACCGACGTCAACCTTGCTTATCTGGGGCGCGGGCAACTGTCCGTCGAACAGCTCGATCGCGGATTTGCCTGGCTGGACATTGGGACACCGGCGTCGCTGATCGAGGCCGGCGAGTTCGTGCGGGTGCTGGAACGGCGCCAGGGCGTCAAGATCGCCTGCCCGGAGGAGATCGCCTATCGCCAAGGCTTCATTACCCGCGATCGGCTGGAATCGCTTGGTGCGGCGCTTCGCCAATCCGATTATGGCGCGTACCTGCTGCGGTTGGCCCAGGACGGTTAGAGCAACGAGCGGGCGGTTCAAAGCGCCCGCTGCAAAGGAGTCAGCCGCGCGGCTCGGTCGCAAGGCCCCGGATGATGGCCCAGCAAGCCAGCAGCAGCAGCACCGCAAACGGGAAGCCGGTCGATACGGCCATCGCCTGGAGTGCGCCGAGACCGCCGCCCAGCAGCAGAGCAATGGCGACAAGACCCTCGAAACAGCACCAGAAGACGCGCTGGGACACGGGCGCATCCACTTTGCCGCCGGCGGTGATCGTATCGATCACCAGCGATCCCGAATCGGACGACGTGACGAAGAACACGATCACCAGGACGATGCCGATGAAGGATGTGATCTGCGCCAACGGAAGTGCTGCCAGCATCTCAAACAATTTCAGTTCCAGCGATGCGTCCTGAACGGCCGTATAGCCGTCATTGACGATCTGCGAGATGGCGGTGCCGCCGAATGCCGTCATCCACAGGACGGACACCAGCGACGGGATCAGCAGCACGCAGATGATGAATTCACGCACGGTGCGGCCGCGGCTGATGCGGGCGATGAACATGCCGACAAACGGCGACCAACTGATCCACCAGGCCCAGTAGAACGACGTCCAGCCCTGGCTGAAATTGGCGTCCTCACGGGCAAACGGATTGGACAGCGCCGGCAGATATTCGCCATAGGCGGCAAGGTTGCCGACAAAGCCGCTGAGTATCGCCCACGTCGGGCCGACGAGAATCACGAATACCAGCAGCAGCAGCGCCAGGATCATGTTGGCTTCCGACAGCCTTTTGACCCCGCCGTCGAGGCCCATCAGCACCGAAACGAGGGCCACCGCGGTGATGGCAATGATCAGGATCACCATGGAGGTCTCGGTATCGGGAAGTCCGAACAGATGATTCAGACCGGCGCTCGCCTGCTCCGCGCCGAATCCGAGCGAGGTGGCCAGGCCGAACAGTGTGGCGAACACGGCCAATGTGTCGATGACGTGCCCGGTCCAGCCCCACACCCGATCGCCGAAGATCGGATAGAAGATCGAACGGATCGTCAGCGGCAAACCCTTGTTGTAAGTGAAAATCGCCAACGACAGGGCGACGATGGCGTAGATGGCCCACGGGTGCAGGCCCCAGTGGAAAATCGTCGCCGCCATACCTAAGCGCGCCGCTTCGGCATTATCGCCGGCCGCGGCCGCTAGCGGCGCCCAGTCGGTGCGCAGGCCGTCCTCCACAGTCGTGCCGCCGACCGACGACGAAAAATGCGAAATCGGCTCGGAGACACCGAAGAACATCAGGCCGATGCCCATGCCGGCGGCAAACAGCATGGCGAACCAACCGGCATAGCCGTAATCCGGCGTCGCGTCGGCGCCGCCGATGCGCACGCTGCCATAGGGCGTTACGATGAGGACTAGGCAGAGGATGACGAACACGTCCGCCGCCGACAGGAAAAACCAGTCGAGTGTCGCCGTTAGCCAGCCGCGCAGGCCATTGAAGATCGGCTCGACGTCATTCTGGAAAGCCAGCGTCAGAAAGACGAACGCGACGATTGCTAGCCCGGAGATCACGAAAACCGGATTGTGAATATCCAGGCCGAAGGGACCGATCGATGTGGTGATATTGTCCTGGCCAATCTCGTATTCGGTTTCGATGATCTCCGTCGGGCCCTCGGGAAGCGGGATGGCTGTCGGATCGGATTGCTCGCTCATGTCAGGACTCCCGCGGGTTGCGCACGACAAAAACCGAGATGCGTGCGTAGGATGCCAGGTGGCCGCCATGCGACGGCCAGATATGGTCGGCGATGGTCGGTATGTGCGACGCCATGACCACGAGGTCGGCGTCGATGTCATCAACGGCCGTCAGCAGCTTTCGGTCGAGATCGATGCTCGGATCGGTGCTTGTATAGTCATGCGCTTCCGTCGTGATTCCATGACGACTCGCCTGTTCTTGCGAAAAAGCCTTCAGTCGTTCGGCGTATTCCGCCGGGTTATGTCCGATCGCCGTGGGGACTTCAGCGGTCACCCCGACATAGGCAACCGGCACGCCGTAGTGCTTGCCCAAATCCGCGGCGATCTGAAGCGCCCGCCGGAGATGATCAACATGGAACAGATCCACCGGAACCATGATTTTCTTGAACATCGTTTTCCCTCTTGGTTCGCCGAACGTCATGCTTGAGGGCGACCTTTTGTCACAGATCGGTAGCACACACCCATCGGGCGCGCTTTACGCACCCATTTCCGCCCATCGCTGGCGTATTTGCGTCACGCTGTGCTGATTGCGACGCCCAACACGGCTGCCGGAAGCCGGTACGGTGAGGCGGCCGATTCCGGTTGCTTGGGCGCCGTTTGCCGCTATCCTGCCGTTGCGATTTCCGGTGAGGGAGGCCGCCGCGATGATCCTTTGCTCTTGTACGCTGATCCGGCAGGCCGATCTGAAGCCAGCGATCCGCAAGCTCCATGCGGCCAATCCGGCCGCACCGATCACGCCAAACCGGGTTTATCGGACGTTGGGCAAGAAACCGACCTGTATGGTTTGCGCCCCGCTGTTGACCCGGCGCATCTACAAGGCGGCAAGCGAAGTCATTGTGCAGGAGAACATACTGGGCGGCGACGAGGAACCGAGGAGACTGAAGTGAAGGGCAATGAAAAGGTTATCGAATATCTCAACAAGGCGTTGCGCCACGAACTGACCGCCGTCAACCAGTTCTGGCTGCATTACCGGCTGATGGACGACTGGGGCCTGCAGAAGATTGCCGACAAATGGCGGGCCGAATCGATCGAGGAGATGGAGCATGCCGACCGGCTGATCGTGCGCATCATCTTCCTGGAGGGCCATCCCAATCTGCAGCAGCTCGACCCGCTGATCATCGGCGAAACCCCGCGTGAGGTGCTCGATGCCGATCTGCGAGCCGAGTACGCGGCACGCACGCTTTACCGGGAAGCCCGTGATGTGGCTCGCAAAGCCGACGATTATGTCTCCATGAACCTGTTCGAAACGCTGTTGAAGGACGAGGAAGGTCACATCGACTTTCTTGAGACCCAGATCGACCTGCACGACAAGATCGGCGCCGAACGGTACGCGCAGCTCAACGCCAAACCGGCGGACGACATCGACTGATGCGGCAACCCACAGTGATGATTGCGGGCGGCGGTATCGGCGGGCTGGCCCTGGCGCTGACCCTCGACCAGATCGGGGTTCGCTGCGTGGTTTTCGAAAGTGTCAAGGCGCTGCGCCCGCTGGGTGTCGGCATCAACATCCAGCCGAACGCGGTGCGCGAGCTCTACGACTTGGGCATCGGAGCCGATGATCTCGACCGCATTGGGGTGCCGACCCGGGAATGGACCCTGGTGGGGCGCAACGGCAACGAAATCTATAGCGAGCCGCGGGGCCTGGATGCCGGTTACGACTGGCCGCAATACTCCGTGCACCGCGGGCAGTTGCAGATGCTGCTCTATGAAAAGGTCCTCGAACGCCTGGCGCCGGAGACCGTGCGGCTCGGGCACCGTGTGACAGGTTACGAAAACAACGCGGACGGCACGGTCACGGCGTTCATCGAAACGGCCGATGGCGTCACCACACAGGAAACCGGAACGCTGCTTGTCGGATCGGACGGGATGCACTCGACCGTGCGCGCCCAGATGCATCCCGACCAGCCGCCGGTCCACTGGGGCGGTGCGATCATGTGGCGGGGCACGTCGACGGCGAAGCCGATCCGCTCGGATGCGTCCTTCCTTGGGCTCGGCACCGACCGGCAGCGCATGGTGATCTACCCGATCTCGCCCGCCGACCCGGACAGCGGGCTTGCCACCATCAACTGGATCGCCGAGGTGACGGTCGACAATTCCGACGGCTGGCAGGACAGCGACTGGTCCAAGCGGGTCGATCTAAAGCATTTCATCCATCATTTTGACGACTGGACCTTCGACTGGCTCGATGTGCCGGCGCTGTTGCGCGCCGCCGGCCAGGACATCTGGGAATACCCGATGGTCGACCGCGATCCGGTCGCCACCTGGGTTGACGGGCGCGTGGCGCTGCTGGGTGACGCGGCCCATGTGATGTATCCGACGGGATCGAACGGCGCCGGCCAGGCGATCGTCGACGGACGGGTGTTGGGGGCCTGTCTCATCGAGCATGGCGTCACCCCGCAGGCCCTCGAGGCCTATAACGAAAAACTGTGCGAACCGGTATCGCAACTGGTCTTGCGCAACCGCGGCGCTGGCCCGTTCGGCCTGCTGAAGATCGTCGACGAACGTTGCGGCGGCGAGTTCGACCATATCGACGACATCATCCCGCCGGAGGAACGCGCCGCCTTCGTTTCAGGTTACAAGACGGCCGCCGGATTCGCCGTCGACGAACTGAACCGCGCGCCGCCGACCATCGCGCCCGGTGCCCGGGTTGCAGGCGCCGCCACCGCTTGATCAAAACGGACACTCTACAAGCCGGGAAACAGGTGCCCTCCAATATGGCCCGTGATAGGTTGGACTCGGGAGGACCGGCATGACCGACAGCGCAAAATTCGACGACATTCCCGGAACCTACGTGTTCGACGGCCACAAGTGCCGGGAGGGCTATCACCTCAACCTGTTCTGCAGGTCTCTGGATCGGGAGGAGAACCGCAACGCCTTCCGTTCCGATCCCGATGCCTATCTCGACCGCTACCCGATGACCGACGAGCAGCGCCAACTGGTGGTGGCGCGCGACTGGCTCGGCATGCTGCAGGTAGGCGGCAACATCTATTACATGTACAAGCTGGCGGCCTTCGACCGCATCACGCTGCAGCATGTCGGCGGCCAGATGACCGGCATGACGGTCGACGAGTTTCGCGACATGCTGGCCACCGGCCAGATGGGTCCCGATGGACTGCGGGCCACGGGAGCGAAAACCTGATGGCGCGCATTGTCGCCGGTGTCGGCACGTCGCACATTCCGGCCGTCGGCGCGGCCATCGACAACGGCAAAACCCAGTCGGATTACTGGAAACCACTGTTCGACGGCTACGGGCCGGCGCGCGACTGGATGGCGCAGGTGAAACCGGACGTGGCCATCGTCGTCTACAACGACCACGCCAGCGCCTTCTCCATCGAAATGACGCCGACCTTCATTCTCGGCATGGCCGAGCGATTTCGTCCCGCCGACCAGGGCTACGGGCGGCGGCGGGTTCCGGATGTCATCGGACACCCGGATCTTGCCGTCCATCTGCTGGAGCGACTGGTCCATGACGAGTTCGACATGACGACGGCGCTGGAGATGGATGTCGACCACGGCCTCACCGTCCCACTGTCGGTGGTCTGCGGCGAGCCCGACGCCTGGCCGTTCCCGGTGATCCCGCTGGCCGTCAACGTTATCAAATACCCGCAGCCGACGGCGCGACGCTGCTGGAAGCTGGGGCAGGCGATTGGCCGCGCCGTCGCCAGCTATCCGGACGATCTGCGTGTCGCGATTTTCGGGACCGGCGGCATGTCTCACCAATTGCAGGGCGAACGGGCCGGACTATGGAATCCCGAATTCGACAAGGGTTTTCTCGACGACCTGACGCAAGATCCCGAACGGCTGGCGTCGCTCAGCCACCACGACTATATCCGCGATGCGGGTTCGGAAGGCATGGAACTGATCATGTGGCTGATCATGCGCGGTGCGCTCGGCGAGGCGCCGCGCGAAGTCTATCGCTTTTACCATTTCCCGGCGTCGAATACGGCGGCTGGCCTCATTCTTTTCGAGTGCTGACCGGAGCGATTGGTTCACCACGCTTGCGACGCCACCAATGCCCGGGCTTCAACCGTTGCGCCATGCCGCGGCGGGTTTCCAGGTAGAGTGCCAGCCGGCGCAACCGGGACGTCGCTAACGCGTGAAAAAGGCGCCCATAAAGGGTCTCTTTCGATTGGTTGAAGGGGCAGACGCGCATGCAGATGGCGCAGTCTGACTTCAGCTTGGCCCAGTAGCCGAAACATTTCTCGCAGTCGGCCGACCATTTCTTGACACCCTTGATCGTCGAGGTGCTGGCGTTGTCTTCCTCCGGCGGCCCGAACGGCAAGGCACGCGGCGGGCAGGCATCGGCACATTTGGTGCAGATGTCGCAGTAGGCGCGAACACCGATCGGTTTCGGCGCGTCGACGGCGAGCGGCAGGCTGGTGAAGACTTTCGAAAACCGCACCCGCGGGCCGAACTCCGGCGTGATCACCATCTGGTTGCGGCCATATTCACCGAGCCCGGCCTTGATCGCATACGGGATGACGAGGGCGGTATCGTTCATCGACGGCACGGCCTCGTAACCGATGTTGCGGATATAGGCGGCAAGTTGGATAACGATCGCCGCCTCGTGCGAGTATTCGAGCCCGGTCGCAACGCCGGCAAGGGCGGAGGGGTATGTCGCCACCAGTTCCTCGTTCATGGCGTGCCCCATGACGATGACGTGGGTAACGCCCTTCGGCAGGCTGTTGTCGACCGGCGAATAGTCGCGGGTGTCGACGCGGGCCGAATAATGCCAGCGTTCGTCAACCTCGGTGATGCCGACAAGATCGGCACCGAACAGCCGGGCGATCGACTTGATTTCCCGGGCCTGGGCGACCGGGTCGTCCACCGGAACCTGCTGCTCGGCCACCGGGGTATCGTAGCGGATCGACGCCTGAAATCCTTCGCGCTCGCCGGCATCGTTGTTGCGGTTGGAAATCAGATCCGAGACGATCCAAGAGGCGTTGCGCAGCGCGAAATCCTTCTGGGTAAATCCCTCCCCGCGACGTGGCGCCGCCTCCATACGGTAACCGGCAAAAAAGGCATCGGAGTCCTTGGTCCGCACGCTGTCGTCCCAAAACGCTCGGGTGAACATGTCGTTCATCTGATTGAACGGCTCAAAGGCATCGCTCACTTCGATGCCGGCCGCGGCGTCACTTTCCGCAAAACGGGCGTTCAGCTGCGCGATGGTCTTGGCATCGAGCGTTGCGACGTTTCTGTTGGACGGCCAGGCCAGGGTTGTGTCCTCCGGGATTAACCGGCGGCAGGGTTGCCACCGGCAATCGGGCACTTTCGGTCAGCGCCGTCAAGCGCCACGACGGCTTGCGCAGCAACCCGGCAAGTGCCCGTGGTTGGAAGCGGACCATGTTATGCGCTCGAATCGGTGCAATTGCAATAACATCTATTGAATACTATAATATTCGAAGTTCTTCAGAATATAGCGCACAGCGAGTACGTATAATGAAAGTCACAATCTGGAATGGCGCATGGCTCGACACCGATTGGGGCGTCATAATCGGAAAATATACTCCGGGGAAAAAGATATTCCCGCATACGGCCCCGAGCAAAGCCAAAGCTCAGAAGCGCATGCAGGCGGTCGGATCCTTCATCGAAAAGCTGGACGCCGACATCCTGTTCCTGTGCGAAGCGCCGAAGGGCGAGGACGAGATGCAGGAGTTCACCAGGAAGGTGACACCCGGTTATACCCTTGTCACACGCCCTGCCGGCCAATCCTACATGACAGAAGGCCGGCAATGGCAGTGGTTCCTGGTCCGTGAAGCGATCGCCGATCAGGTGTCGCCGTCGCTTCTGCCCATCCCGACATGGCGCACCTTCGCGGCGGCGCAGGATGCGTCGATTTCCGAAGACGGGACCTGGAAGGTCGCCACGCCCAAGCTGAAAACGGTGGGCGGTGTGGAGGACGTTCCGGTGTCCAGCCGGATCAAACACTCGTTTTTCCGGGAACCGCAGATCCTGCGCTTTGCATTTGGCGGCGCGACCCACGAAATCATCGGAACCCACCTGAAGAGCAAGTTCACCGGCAATACGCCGCGGCAGCGCAGGGACGATGAATCCTTCGAGGACTACATCAAATCCAGCAAGAAGGTGCGTGAGTACCTGGCCAAGTCACACGAGGCGCGGGTTAAGCTCAGTTCCGAGGCGCTGGCGATCAGAGCCTATATCGATCGCCGCTTCGCTCAGGACGCGGATCCCTCGATTCTGGTGGTCGGCGACCTGAACGACGGTCCCGGCAAGGAACTGATGGAACGTGAGTATCTGCTGCACGATCTGATCTCCAATCTGCAGGGTGAGGTGTTTTTCGCCAGGAAATTCCTCAACCATGCGCTGTTCGATCAGCCCGACAGCCTACGCTGGACCGCCCGGTTCAAGGACCGGCTGGATCCGGACCGCAACGAGCACATCCTGCTCGACCATATCCTGTTCACGCAGGCCCTGACCCGCGGCGGGACGAGCCCGCTGCTCGTCAACGCCAATGCGGGACGGGTCGAACACCTTGCCTTCGAAGAGAGTGAAAGCACCTTCGGCAAGGACGTACTGAGCGACCACCGTCCAGTCAGCGTCGAGCTGTCGCCGCGAACCTGATGACGGCGGGCCGGACGGATCAGCGCTCCGGCTCAGCCTGTCACGACGAAACCCGCTTACCGCCCAATCGGCTCGGCGACCAGTTTCTGCATGCGCTCCCAGCGGGTTTCCGGCGTCTTTTCAGGAATGGTCCAGAAGGACGCCCCCTTGTGCCGGATGTGCTGGTCGAGCATGTCGGCGGCCCGTGACACATCGCCGGCGGCGATCGCCTCGGTCAGCGCCACATGTTCGGCGAACGACTTTTTCATGTGCTCCGGCGTGGCGCCCAGCTTGTTGCGGATCGTGTCGATCTTGGAGGCGAAAGAGCGGCGGGCCTGCAGCAGATAGGGGTTTTGCGCATGCTCGAACAAGGCCTCGTGAAACGCCCCGTCGTTTTTGGAATAGGCGAGCTTGTCGCCGGTTTTCATCGCCTCGTCCATCGCCGCGGTCGTCTCGCGCCATGCCGCCACCAGCCCCTCCGGATCGTTCTGCATGGCCATGCGCAATGCACCGATCTCAAGCACGGAGCGCGTTTCGCTCAGCTTGACGAACTCGGCGCGGTCAATGGTGAAAACATAGGTGCCCGATTGCGGTTCGGTGCGGACAATGCCTTCCATCTCCAGGCGCGCGAAGGCCTCGCGCACCGGCGTGCGGCTCACCTCGTAACGACGCGCGATGCGCGATTCGGACAGGGCGTCGCCGAACTCGAAATGCCCGTAGACGATCTCCTGCCTGAGACGTTCGGTGACAAGATCCACAAGGGACAACGGCGCTTCCGCTCGCATCTTTCTCTCCAGCGTCCGAATCTGATCGTTTCTCCACAAATTCAGTCAATGTATGTCAGCATACAGCTTAGACTGCAAGCTCGTGTCGTCCGCCGAACATCGGCGATGAGCGGCCCAGCCCGGGCAGTTCCCACACACCGGCGCCGCCGGGATTCTGGTCGGCGCCGATATTGGCATCGATCAGATAGGGCCTTCCGGCGGCAATGCCCTGGCGTATGGCATCGCCGAGATCTTCCGGCCGATCGATGGAGACGCCTTCGACGCCGCAGGAGCGCGCCATGGCGGCAAAGTCCGGATTGTAAGGCTCGCCGGTATCCGGATGTTTGAAGTCGGTGGCCAGTTCGCGTCCCTCCAGGTAGCCGCGCTGCAGGCCGCGAATGGAGGCGTAGGCATAATTGTTCCACACCACCCAGACCGCCGGGATGTTGTATTCGACCGCGGTGCCAAGCACGGTGTTGTGCATGAAGAACGCGCCGTCCCCACATACCGAAACCGCCGGACGGTCCGGGGCCGCCAGCTTGGCCCCCAGCACGCCGGCCACGCCGAAGCCCATCGGGCCGTAGCCCATCGAACCGATCAGACTGTCAGGGCGGGTCGGCTTGCAATACTGAATGAGCCAGTTGTGGTGGATGCCGATATCGGAGACGAGGATGGCATCCTCCGGCAAGGCCAGGTCGATCTCTCGGGCCGCACGCTGCGGGTTGATCGGCGTAGCCGGATCGTGGAAGCCGGGTTCGATGAACTCTTCCCACTCGCGCTTCCAGCCGGCGATGTCGTCGAGCCATTTGCGCCGCGACGGCGACAACTCGCGTGACACGCCCTCCATCGCCGACAACAGCTGCGACAGAAAGGTGTGGCTGTCGGCCATCAGGCCCAGTTCGACCGGGTAGTTGCGGCCGATCTCCTCGGGGTCGATGTCGACATGGATGAGTTTGGTCGGCGGAATATTGAAGGAATAGCCGGGAATCCAGGTGGACGACGTCCGGTCGTCGAAACGCATGCCCATGGCCAGAATCACATCCGCCTGCCGGGTTGCGTGATTGGCCTGGTACATGCCGTTGCGGGCCACCAGACCGAGCGCCAGCGGGTGCTCGGCCGGTATCGCACCGAGCCCGGAGGCGGACGCCGCCACCGGGATCTGATAGCGTTCGGCGAATTCCAGAAGCAGTCGCGCGGCTTCTCCGTAGCGGCATCCCTGCCCCACCATGATCACCGGGCGCTCGGCATTGACGAGGAGCTCGACGGCGCGCGCCACACCTTGCGGATCGGCACCGGCACGACAGGAGATGTTGTCGGTCCAGGCCCTGGGATCGGGGGTTTCCGCGCCGGTGTCCTCCTTGAAGATGTCGAACGGCACGTCGACGACGACCGGACCCGGCCGACCCGTGACCATGGTCTTCCACGCCTCGCGCACCGTCACGGGCATCTGTTCACCGCGTGTCGGCTGGTAGACGCGCTTGCAGTAGGCCTGCACGGTCGACGGGAAATCGGCCTGGTAGTGGCGGTAGAGCTCCTGGAAAGCGCCGCGGTTGAACTGGTTGGTCGGCACGTTGCCGGTGACGGCAAAGAACGGAACCGAATCCAGAAAGGCGTTGCCGAGGCAGATCGGCATGTTGGCCGAACCGGGGCCGCAGGAGGTGAAGGTGGCTGTCGGCTGACCGGTGATGCGATAATAGACGTCGGCCATGAAACCGGCCACCGTCTCGTGGCGCACTGAGACCGTCTGGATGTCGTCGGAGCGTTCGTAGAGCGCGTCGATGAAACCGATATTGCCGTGCCCGCACAATCCGAACGCGTAGGGCACGCCCTGCCTGATCAGGTGGTCGACGATCATCTGACCGCCGTTGAGGCTGTTCACTTGGGTCATGGTGGTCCTCTCCTCAGGCGGCCAGCGTGCCGCGTGGTGGGTAGCTGCGCTCCTTCACGACCTTGGCGACCTCGACGAGATCGGCGACCTGCGGGCGTGCGAACGGAAAGCTGTTGACGATGGCTCCGTAGAGCGTCAGATCGGCCGTCACGAAAAAGATGCCGGGCTCGGCGAAGACGTCGGCCTCGCCTTCCTTGATCGATTGCGACACGTAACATCCGAGCTGCCGCGCCGTTTCCGGCGAAAGCCCGTAGCCGAGCGGCACATTGGCGATCGCCCATTCGGCGCGGGCCTGCTCGGCGCGCTCCTCGCCATCGGTCGACAGCGCCAGCACCTCCAGGCCGATCGCCCTGAAATCATCGCTGGAGGCGCTCACCGCCTCCAGATGGCGGCGGCAGCGCGGACAATGCAATCCGCGATAGACGTCAATCATCAGCATGAAGTCCGGGGCGTTCTCCGACAGCCGCCAGGCGTCGCCGCCGACCAGGCGGATATCGATATCGGGAAGCGGTTGCGACGGAAGCAGTCGGTTCATGGGGCGGTTCCTTTGTCCTTGAGATCAGCGGGCGACGGCGCGTTCGACCGGATTTGTCGGCTGGTTGCCGGGTGCCGACGCGCCGGGGATGGCCCAGCGACTGGGATGAGCGCGTTCGTACTGCTTGGCGTAGTCGACCTCGGCGCCCAGTTCGTGGGCGGCCTTCCAGGGCCAGCGCGGGTTGAACAGCATGATGCGGGCGAGCCCGATCATGTCGGCCTGGCCGGTGCGCAGGATGGTCTCGGCCTGTCTCGGATCGGTGATCTGCCCGACGGTGATGACCTTCATCTTGACCGTCTGCTTGATGGCGGCGGCAAAGCCGGTCTGATAGCCCGGCCCGGACTCGATCTTCTGCTCCGGCGACAGTCCGCCAGAGGAGACGTCGATGAAGTCGCAGCCCAACGCGTCGAGACGCTGGGCGAAGGCAAGCGATCCCTCCATGTCCCAGCCGCCGGGCACCCAATCGGTGGCGGAAATGCGCATGCCCAGCGGTTTGGCCTCCGGCCAGGCGGCGCGGACCGCCTCGAACACCTCCAGGCCGAAACGCATGCGGTTGTCCAGAGACCCGCCATAGGCGTCGCCGCGCCGGTTGGTGATCGGCGACAGGAATTCGTGAATGAGATAGCCATGGGCGCCGTGCAGTTCGATCACGTCGCAGCCGGCGCGCGCCGCACGCACCGCACTCTCGGCGAACATGTCGACGATCGCCTGAATTTCGGGGACGCTGAGTTCACGCGGTGCGGGCCAACCCGGTTTGATGGGCACCGGCGAAGGCGCCACCGCCTCGTAACCGCCCTCGTCCAGGCCCAGCTTACCGCCGCCCTCCCAATGCGGCTTCGACGACGCCTTGCGGCCGCCATGGCAAAGCTGGACACCGAAAGCGGCCGATCCGTAGCGCTTGAAAAAGGTGGCGATCCTGCCGACCCCCGCCTCCTGGGCGTCGGTGTAGAGCGACAGACAGGCCGGGTTGTTGCGGGCAATGGCCTCCACATAACAACTCTCCGTCAGCACCATCGCCGCCCCCGATACCGCGAACTGGCCCAGATGCATGATGTGCCAGTCGCCGGCAACGCCATCATCGGCGGAAAACTGGGTCATCGGCTCGACCACGATGCGGTTCGGCAGCTTCAGCGCGCGAATCTCGATCGGCTCAAAAAGACGGATGGCCATGGCGCGGTTCCTTACAGGCTGATGGTGATGAGGCGTTCTTCGGTCAGTTCGCGGATGGCATATTTCGGGCCCTCGCGACCGAAGCCGGACTCCTTGACGCCGCCATAGGGCATCAGGTCGACCCGGCTGGAACAGGTCTCGTTGATGTGCACGCCGCCGACCTCGAGCCGCAGCGCGGCGGTCAGCGCCCGCGTGACATCCTGGGTGAACAGCCCGCTCGCCAGGCCGTAGGGGGTGTCGTTGATCTCGTCGATGGCCGCGTCAAGCGCCTCGAACGGTCGCACACAGACGACCGGACCGAAAACCTCTTCACGCATGATTGTCATGTCCGGCGTGAGGTCGGCGAGCACAGTGGGGGCAAGCAGCGGGCCGTCCCGCTCGCCACCGGTCAGCAGCGTCGCACCCTGCGCCACGGCCTCATCGATCCAGCCTTTGACCCGCACGGCTTCGGCTTCGGAGATCAGAGGCCCGACCTTGGTCTCCGGATCATGCGGGTTGCCGTGTCGGAAACCCCTGACGGCTTCCAGATAGCGCGGCAGCACGCCGTCTATGATGTCACGGTGGATGTAGAGACGCTGGATCGATGTGCAGACCTGTCCCGCCTTGCGGAACCCGGCGCGCACAACTTTCGGCAGGGCCATGTCGATATCGGCGTCGGCATGCAGAATCGTCGCGGCAATCGAACCCAGCTCCATTTGAGTGCGGCGCAATCCGGCGCCGGCGTGGATCCTGGCGCCGACGGCCGTCGAGCCGGTGAAGGTGTAGAATTTCACCGTCGGATTGGCGGTGAGCCAGGCGCCCAGCTGCCCGCCCGGGCCATTGACGATGGCCAGGAAGTCGGCCGGAACGCCGGCTTCGATCAGGATCTCGACCAAAAGCTGGGTCGTCAACGGTGTCGCCGAGGCCGGTTTGACAATCACTGCGTTGCCCGCCGCAAGCGCCGGCGCGAGCTTGTGCGCCACGGTGTTCAGCGGTGAGTTGAACGGGGTGATGGCGCACACCACGCCGAGCGGCACGCGCACGGTGAAACCGAGGCGATTGTGCTGTCCCGGCGCTCCGGCCAACGGAATCATTTCGCCGGCCAGTGCGCGTGCCTCCGAAGCGGAGGCGATCAGCGTCTGGACCGCGCGATTGACCTCCCCTTCGGCGTCCGCATGGGTGAAACCCGCCTCCGTCACGATGGTTTCGATCAGGTCGTTGCGGCGCTCTTCGATCAGTGCCGAAGCACGCATCAACGCGTCAGCGCGTGCCGCCGGCGGCGGAGGACCGCGCCGGAAGGCGTCTTCAAGCGCCGCGATGGCCCCGTCCACCTGCGCCGCGTCGGCAATGGCAACGTCGGCCACATGGGCGCCGGTGAACTTGTCATGCAGCGGCATCGTGCCGACCCCGTCGACCCACTGACCGGCGATCAGCAGCGGCGCCGTGCGTTCGTTGGATTTCATGACCATCGTGCTCATAGGGTTGCCGCCTCAATCGTAAAAGAAATTGGGAATGGTCATGACGACCGCCGGAACGTAGGTAATGACCGCCAGCACACCGATCAGAATGGCCACCATCGGCAGCGCTTCGCGGATGACGCCTTCCGGCTTGGTTCCGACAACAGAGGCCGAGAGATAAAGCAGGATGCCGACGGGTGGCGTGCACAGGCCGATCAACAGGTTGACGATCATCAAAACACCGAAATGCGTCGGGTCGACACCCATGCTGAGCGCGATCGGTGCGAAGATCGGCGTCAGGATGATGATCGCCGGCAGAGCATCCAGGAACAACCCGACAATCAACAGGAATGCGTTGATCAACAGCAACACCACCCAAGGTTCCTCGGAGATGGCGAAAATGGCGATCGCCACCTGCCGGGCAATCTGCAGATCGGCGATGATCCAGGCGATGACGGAGCTTGCGCCGACCACCACCAGCACCGTTGCCGTCCCCATCGCGGCGCGCGTCAGTGCCCTGAAGAAGCCGCTCCAGGTCAGTTCGCGAAGAATGAACATCCCGGCGAAGAACGCGTAGGCGACGGCGATGGCACCGGCTTCCGTGGCGGTGAAGATGCCGCCGAGGATGCCGATCATGATGAACATCGGGACAAACAGCGCGACGATGGCATCGCGACCGGTCTCATAGACCCGCGACCAGGAGAACGGATCGCCGTGCTCCCAGCCCTTGCGGACGGCGAGGAAATAGCAGTAGCCCATCAGCGCCAGACCGATCAGGACGCCGGGAATCATGCCGGCGAGGAACAGCTTGCCGACCGATTGCTCGGTGAGAACGGCAAAGATGATCATCGGGATGGAGGGCGGAATGATCGGCCCGACAACCGCCGACGTGGCGGTGACGGCGCCGGTGAACTGCGGTGAGTAGCCGCGCTTGACCATCGAACGCCCGAGGACGGCACCGATGACCGCGGCGCCGGCGGCGGCCGATCCGGACACGCAGGCAAACATCATCGACGTGACGATGTTGACGTGGGCCAGGCTGCCGCGAATGTGGCCGACCAGAGCCTGCGCGAAGGCAATGATCCGCTGGGTGATGCCGCCGGCATTCATCAATTCGCCGGCCAGGAAGAAGAAGGCGACTGCCAGCAGCGCGTAATGGTTGACGCCGGAAACGAAGAACTGCGGGATCAATTCCAGCGGCAGGCCCGGGCGATAGACGAAGATCGTCACGATCGAGGCGCCGAGCAGCGAGAAGACGAGCGGTACTCCCAGCAGCGCCAGTAGCAGCATGACGCCAATCAGCAAAAGCACGGTCATGTTATCCGAGCTCCATCGGGTCGTTGCCTGCGCGCAGTTGCCGAACCGCCTCGATGTAGCGCACCGTCGAAACGATGGCCCAGGGGATGGCGGCAACGGTGATCGACATGAACAACCATTTGCGCGACAGGAAATCGAGCTCGACGTACCGGTCGCTGGCGGTCAGGTCGACCATGCCCCAGCCGAACCAGAACAGGACGAACAGCAGGGCCAGCGTCAGCAGCAGCCGTAGCGTATAAAGCGCGATCTGGGCTTGCGTCGGCAGGGCGGAGACGAGCATCGAGATCCTCAGGTGCCGGGCCTTGATCGCAGCCAGCGCGATCATCCAGGCCCAGAGCAGCAGATTGAGTTCCTCCGACCAGGTGAACGAGGTGCCGACGACATAGCGCCAGAAGACCTGCGCCAGGGTCAGGAGAACGATGACGAGGAGGATGCCGGCAAGCATGATGTCCAACAGTCGGTCCGACCATTTGGCGATCGTTTGCATGGCATCCTCCGGGTTTCGGCTAGACGGTATCAGGCGTCCGGGCGCATCGCGAGAATTCGGTCGATGTAGGCCTGGCCCCCATCATTGTCGGCGGCGAACTCCTGCCATACCGGTTCCTTGACGACGGCCTTGAAGGGCTCGGGATCGATTTCTTCCACAACCTGCATGCCGGCGTCCTTCAGTTGCTGAAGGTAACCACCGCCGGTCTCGGAGTTGATCTGGCGCTGAATGATGCCGGTCTCGCGCGCCGCGTCGATGAGGATCTGTTGCTGTTCCTCGGTCAGCGAATTGAACTTGCGCAGATTCATCGCGATGATCGAATTGGAATAGGCGTGCCGGGTCAGCGACAGGTGGCCCTGCACTTCCTCCAGACGGCCGGTTGCGATGATGTGCACCGGATTTTCCTGGCCGTCGACGGCACCGGTCTGCAAGGCCAGGTAGACTTCGGTGAAGCTCATGGCCACCGGATTGGCGCCCCACAACTGGAAGGCCTTGGTATGCGCCTTGTTGGGGCTGACACGGATCTTCATGCCCTGCAGATCTTCGGGCGTGCGCACCGGACCGCGCGAGTTGGTGACGTTGCGATAGCCGATTTCGTAATAGGCCAGACCGCGCACACCGTGTTTTTCGAGGCGATCGAGCAGTTCGGTGCCGATTTCGCTGTCGACGACCGCATGCGCGTGCTCGCGGCTGTCGAACAGATACGGCAGGTCGAGCACGTTGAGCATCGGCTCGAACCGGGACCAGAAAGGCGCGCCGGTGATGATGATATCGACGGTGCCGAGGCGAACGCCTTCGGCGAGCTGCGGGCTACCGCCCAGCTCGCCGTTGGGATGAACCGTGACGACGACTTCGCCGTTGGTGCGTTCGTTGACCAGCCGCGCAAACTCGTCGGCGGCGACCCCGATGGAATGATTCGGCGGCTGGATGTGACCGAGCTTGATCACGGTTTCGGCATAGGCCGAACCGGCCCAAAGCAGCGCGGTCGTCATTGCGGCGGCAAGTAGTCGTTTCATCTGTCATTCCTCCCGTGAAAATCCAATGCCGGTCAGTTCATTCAAAGGGCGTGGTCTTCGCCATCGCCGGTATCCGCTCGAAGGCGGTGAGCCATGCGGTCAGGCGCGGCCGGCCGTCGCGCCAACCGTCGTCCGGAAAACGGAAATCGAGAAACCCGAGGGCGGCGCCCAGCGTCAGCCGGTCCAGCGTCGGCGGGCCGTCCAGCGCGTCATCCGTTTCAAACCGGTCAAGCACACGCTCGATGGTTCTGCGCTGGCGCTGCATCCACTCGGTGCGGTCGGTTTCAACGGCTTTGAGAGACTCAACACGCCGAATGACCGCGCATTCCATGATGCCATGCGCCAGTGCATGCCGGAACAATACCGTCTGTCGGGAATCGCCGTTGAGCGGGATCAATTTCGGCGCGCTGCCAAGTGAGTCGAGATAATCGCAAATCGCGTAGCTGTCGGTGTGAACGCCGCCGGCCTCGTCAACCAGGGTCGGCACTTTCGACAGGGGATTGGCTGCCACCAGCTCAGCCGGGCGCTGGTGCGGATTGGCGATCTGCAGCTCGATCCGATCGTCGACGCCCACCTGCACCGCGGCGGCGCGGACTTTGCGAACAAACGGCGATGCTCCGACCATGAAGAGCTTCATGCGCGCTTTCCTCCCTCGCGCTATCTCAATTTCGGTGTCACATAACAGCCTGTATGTCAGTATGTCAATACCTGTATGTCAGTATTTCAGCTTCCGCAATTTGCTCAGCGACGCGATGAAAGCAACACCGCCCGACGTCTGCCGCCGGCGGTAACGATCCGTTTTGACAAGCTGATTTCCGACCGGGCCGAGCCATCGCGTCGGCGAATAAGACACGGCAAGAGCAATGATTTAGAACAAATCAGAGCGTTCTTACGAAGGCGGTCGTGCTGGCGAACACTTCGGAGGCACGGCGTTCGGCGCTCGCAAAATGCGCCGCATTGGCGATTTCGACGTAGTGTCTGATCTCAGACCCTAGCGCGTCGAACAGGTTCAGCGCATCCGACCGGGTGGATGTGGGGTCCGCCCCGCCGCGGATCAGCAGCACCGGGCAGGTAATCGCGGCGGGATCGTAAAGCAGCCGGCCATGGAAGGCCTCCCACAGATCCTGCAGCGTCCCGTTCGGCGCGCGGAATGCCGCCGGCGACCGCTCGCCGCCTTGCGGATCATCGGCCAGCGAAGACAGCCACAGCGCCTGCAGGACATCCTCCTCACGCCAATCGGCGCCATCGGGGATTTCTGCGTCCCATCGGGCACGCGTGTCGGCCTCGGTCACCAGCCGCGCGGCGCCGAAGGCGGCGTTCAAGCGCATCGGTTGATCCGGATCGGCGAGATACTGCAGCCATCCGTCGTTTCGCTCGGCGAAGATGGGCGCGTAGAGGACCAGCCGTTCCACGGTGTCCTGCCCGATCGTGGCGGTGAAGCGGGCGGTGGTGATCGAGCCCCACGAGCCGCCGACCAATGCCAAACGGGTGCAGGCGTGCCGGCGCAGGATCCAGGCCACCGCGTCGGCAATATCGCGGATCGCTTCGGATCCGGTCGCGTAGGGTCGCGATGCGGCGGTCATCTCGGTCGACCGCGACTTGCCGTAGCCCCGGATATCCAGGGCATAGGCCGCGAATCCGGCATCGGCCATTGCCTTCAGCCAGCTCGCACGCGGGTGCGGAATGTCGAACAGCCGACTGGCGTAGGTGGCGCCGTGCACGAACAGCACCGGGGGGCGGGCTGGATCGTCCGCGCCATGGGCACGCAGATGCAGGCGCAGCCCCGCTTCATCCGTCGAGGCCACGAAGAACGAAGCGGCGGTGTCGTACCGCTGCCAACTCACTGCAGCAGTCCGGGAATGAAGGTGACCAGGCCGGGCACGGCCCAGAGCAGACCCAGACCGACCATGAAAATCGCCACGACCGGCCAGGCCGCCGCAAAAACATCCGCCGTCGACAATCGATCACTGGCCCCCTTCAGCGCAAACAGCGTGTAGCCGAAGGGCGGGGTCAGGCTGCCGACCGTCAGGTTGATCATGAACAGCGTCCAGAACCAGATGGGATCATAGCCCATCGCCGCGACGATGGGCTGGTAGATGGGGATCGCCAGCAGCATGAAGGCGATCTGGTCGATGAACATGCACAGAACCAGCGGGATCAGCATCATCATGAGAAAGGTGAGGTGCGGATCGAGTCCCATGTCACCGATCACCGAAACCAGGCCGCGGGTCGCTCCGGCGAACGACAGCAACTGACTGAAGAGTTTGGCCGAGGCCACGATGATCAGAATGACGACGCTGATCGTCACGGCCGAAGCGATAGTCTCGCGCAACATGGCGAGGTCCAGCCGCCCGAACAGCGCCGCCACGATCAGGGCACCGAGAACGCCGGTGGCGGCGGATTCCGACGGCGTGGCGATGCCCAGAATGATCAGCCCCATCACCGCGAAAATGACGATGAGGAAGGGCAGCATGTCGAGCAGCGCCCGCCAGGCCGAACCACCGCCGGCGGACTTGGCCGGGGGCACGGTGTTCGACCCGCCAATGAACACATAGGCCAGCGTCAATACCGCAAAGATCAGCCCCGGCACCAAACCGGCGACCAACAGACCGGCGATGGAGACGTCGGCGAGCGAGCCGACGATAATCGCCAGAAGACTCGGCGGGATGATTGGCGCCAAGCTGGCACCGGCCAGTATGGTGCTGGCCGATCGGCGGGTGTCGTAGCCGCGGTCCTGCATCAGCGGCATCACCGACCGGCCGAGCATCGCAGCGACCGCAACGGCCGATCCGGACAGCGCTCCGAAGACCGTCGAGAGCGCGATGGTGACGACATAGAGCCGGCCGCGCAAGCGGCCAACCAGCGTATCGACGCTGCGAAACAGCACATCGACGGTGCCAGATCGGAACAGGATCTCGCCCATCAGGACGAACAGGGCAACCGTCACCAGCGTCGGTGAGGTGGCGGTCTCGAAGATCGAGTTGGCGAAAAGACCAAAGCCGCGAGGTCCGATCAGCACCATCACGCCGACCAGGTTGAGCGCCAGAAATCCGACGAAGATACGGGTGCCGGCGAACAGCAGCGCCAGCAGCAATCCGATGGCGAGTGTGAGGAAGGCGATCCAGCTCATGACCGGTTCCGCAGTGCATGCCGGACGAAATGCACGGCGGCGCTCACCAGACCGATGGCGATCACCGCGGTGATCCACCAGCGCGGGATCGGGTGGGCGGCGTTGGTCATCAGACCGCGCGAAAACTGGCGCACCGCCTCGCCGGCCACGATCCAGGCGGCCAGTGCCGTCGCCACCGCGCCAATCAGGTTGTTGGCGCGCGCCAGACGCAGGCGCATTGCGTCGGGCAGGGCTTCAGGCACGATGTCGATGGCGACGTGGGCGGCCCGTCGTGTCACATCTGGCAAGGCAGCGAAAATGAGAACCGCCAGGGCGTATTGAACCAGTTCGCCGGACCATGTGGTCGGCGCGTTGAAGAAGTAACGCGCCGCCACTTCGTAGACATAAAGCGAAACCGCCAACAGCAGCGCTGCCCCCGCCAAAGCGAAAAGCACGCGTGAGGTCGCATCATGCCACTGCCCCAGGCGATCCATGCGGTATCAGTCCGACAATCCGGCTTCGCGCGCAAGTGACCGCAAGCCCGCAACGGTCTCGGGATCGCCCTTCTCGGCAATCGACCAGACACCGTTCGACCAGAGCGCCTCGAACTGGCTGGCTTCTTCTTCGGGAAACGCGGTCATCTTCATGCCGAGCCCGAGCAGCGTCTCCTTCTCGGCGGCGGCAAGCACATCGAAGCGGGCGATACTGTCGGTTTCAAGCCGCAGGGCGGCGCGCTCGATCCCGGCCTTTTCCTCATCTGACAGGGCATTCCAGGCGTCGAGGTTCATGAAGATCATCACGCCAACCTGACCGAAGACAGGATCGGCCATATAGTCGGCGACCTCATACCACTTGAAATCCTTGGCGCCGGTCAGACCCCAGGCCGCGCCATCGACGACACCGGTTTGCAGAGCCGAGTAGACGTCGCCGCCGCCCATCACCACGCCGGTGCCGCCCAGTGCCTCGATCATCGGGTGATAGGACACGGTGCCGCGGATCTTACGCCCCTCGAAACCCGGGCTGCCGTCGATCGGTTCCTTCAGGAAGTAGCGGAACCCCTTGTTGCCGGTCGCCGGCGCGGCGACCAGTTTCATGCCGAGGTCGCGGTAATGCCGGTCGATGTAATCGATGATGCCGGCCTCACGCCGTTTGGCCGGATCGACCCCGATGGCGTCGATGGCGAGACCGACCGGCGTAGTGCCAGCGTGATAGGCCGGATGGGTAAACAACGTGTCGAAGACACCGGCCTGGGCCGGCTCGAACTGTTCAAGCGGCGGCACGGCGTCCGGCCCGGTGAGCGCAAATGTCACGGCACCGTTGGTTTCCTCCTCGACCAGCCGCATGAAGGGCTTGGCGATTTCTTCGGTAAAGACGAAGCCTTCCGGGAACGCCCCGATCATCCGCAATTCATCGGCGGATACGGCGGAGGTGGCGACGCTGAACGCGACAGCACCCGCCAGAGCAGTGAGGTGTCTCATGATGTCCTCCCAATGAGTCAAGCTGCACTGACGCGTAATTTAGTCCCAGCTGGAACCAATTGTAAAGTTCCATTCGGAACCTTTTTGAGGTATGTCCGTTACATGACGATCAAAGACAAGTCCTTGGCTGATGCCGCGGCGATGGCCGATCACTTCGGCCCGCTGTCGCTGGTGATGCTCAACAACAGCAGCCTGCGCCACGCCTGGCGGGTCAATTTCCTGGCCAACTTTTTCACCGGTCCGATTTACCGGCAGATCGACGAACTGCACGGCATTTCCCGCCCGGAATTCGTCATCCTGTACTGCCTGCAGAACATGTCGGGGCTTGTCGCGCGGGACATCTGTCTGGTGACCGGTTTGCCGAAAAACTCCATCAGCCGCGCCGTGTCGGATCTTCTGCAACGGGGTCTGATCGAGCGGCGGACGGACACACAGGACAAGCGGGCCAAGCGCCTTTCCCTGACGGCCGCAGGCCACGCCATGATCGGCCGCATCGAGCCGATGTTCAAGGAACGCGAAACCAACATGCGCCGGGCGCTGTCGCAAGACGAAAGCCGGGATTTCGACCGTCTGATCAGCAAGATCATCCAGGCCATGCCCGATTGGGTGGTGCCGGAATAGAAGCGCCTTTTCAGGCCGCGCTGCGGGCTTCCAGAGCAGCGCGAATGAGTGGCATGCGGTCGTTACCGAAGAACATCTTGGTATCGTCGACATAGATGGTCGGTGTGCCGAAACCGCCCCTGGCGATCAGCTCGTCACCGTTGGCGCGCAGCGCCTGCTTGATGTCCGGATCCTGAATGCCGGCCAGGAGCACGGCCGGATCCAGTCCGACAGCCGAGCACAGGTCCGCCAGCACATCGTCCTGGGAGATGTCGCGATCGTCGCTCCAGTAGGCCTCGAAGCAGGCGCGCGCAAAGGGCACCAGCTTCCCCTCGCGCTCCGCGACCAGGCAGCCGCGCATCGCCTTGACGCTGTTGACCGGAAAAACGGTGGGGCGCCACTTGATCCGCACCCCGGTGAATTTTGCCCAGTTCGCCAGGTCTATCGATGTATAGGCCTCCTTGGCGGCCACCGGGTTTTCCCGGGACTGATAGACGCTGGGATTCACCGCGTTGAACACGCCGCCGACCAGGAACGGCCGCCAGATGATGTCCACACCAAACGCTTCGGCTAGCGGCTGGATGTTCTCGAAGGCCAGATAGGTCCACGGGCTCGACACATCAAAGAACATTTCGAGTTTGGTCACGTCTCACCTCTCCGGCTGAGCGCCTATCCGGCTGACGCCGCTGAAAACAACACGGCGCTCCCCTTTAGACCGCGACAGCGCCGATGCAAACAGAAATACGCGGACTGCCCGTCCTTTCGTTCAACAAATCTGTTAATTTGTATGACATATCGATAATGACAAACCGCCCTTGGCGCGCTACATGTTGTCCGGTCTACTCGCAGGATGGGACCGAACGCCATGAAGTCCGTCGCACGCAATTTTCCGACCGCGGCATCGATTAGAAACCCCGACCGGCCTGGCGGCGAACGGCTCAGCAAACGGGTTTATGAGAGCATCCTGACCGAGATCGTCCGCGGCGCCTTCACCGAGGGCGATCGGTTGCCCACCGAAACCGCCCTGGCACAGCGATTCTCGGTATCGCGACCCGTTGTGCGTGAAGCCTTGGCGCAACTTCGCGACGATGGTCTGATCCAGATCAGAAAGGGATCGGGCAGTTACGTCAGACAGCGGCCCAACTCCGCCGTCCTTCAGTTCGCGCCACTCGGCAGCATTGCGGATATTCAGAGATGTTTCGAGTTTCGAGCGGCGATCGAACCGGCCGCGGCGGCGTTGGCGGCGCAGCGGCGCAGCGAAGCCCAATTGGAAGGCCTGCAGTCCGCCCTGGCGGCACTGGACGCCGCGGTTGTCGCCGGCGATCTCGGGACCGAGGCCGATTTCGCCTTCCACCGCGCCGTCGCGGAAGCCTCCGGCAACGCGTTTTTCGAGACCACCATGAACTCGCTGGAAGAAGCCGCCGCCTCGGCAATTTCCGTCAACCGGAACCTGTCCCTGCTGCGCCCGCACGAACGGCTGGCGCTCGTACAGCGCGAGCATGAGCGTGTCTTCGAAGAAATACGGGCCGGGAATGCGTCCGGCGCCGAAACCGCAATGCGGCGGCACATCGAAGGCGCGCGTCGCCGCGTGTTCGAGGGTGAACGCGCCCGCTAGAGCAAAACCGCCCAGCGCCGCCAGAATACAGCCATTGCGAAGCTGAAATCCTGCCCTTGGCGCAAAACCGGTCGATAGCCAAAAAACGGCCCGCCGCCGTCGCCAACAGCAGCCGTATTGACAAATCTCAAAAATTGGTCATGTTGTAAGACAAATTTACATCTGGCTGTCATGAGTGTTGGAGAGAGGCGCGCAATGGCGACGGAACACCCCGAGACCCTTGACCGACTCCGTAACGTCTCCACGGCGACGCTGACCACACAGCTTTTCAAGCGCGGCTTTCACAACCTCTTTATCCAGGGCGTTCGCCGGCAGACGAAGACCGGTGCGAACATGGTCGGGTTGGCGACAACGCTGCGCTATATCCCGGCACGTGAGGACTTGGACCGCCTCAAGGTTTTCGAGGACCGGTCGCATCCGCAACGCAAGGTCGTCGAGGAAATCCCGCCAGGTCACGTCCTCGTCATGGACGCAAGAGGCGACACCCGCGCGGCATCGGCCGGGCATATCCTGCTGACGCGTATGCAGGTGCGCGGCGCCGCCGGCGTCGTCACCGATGGCAGTCTGCGCGATCTTCCCAACATCGCGCGGATGGACTGGCCCGTCTACGCCGCCGGCGGTGCAGCTCCGACAAACTTGATCCATCACCACGCCGTCGACATCGACGTCCCGATCGCCTGTGGACAGGTCCCGGTTTTTCCGGGCGATATCATCGTCGGAGACGCCGAGGGCGTTGTGGTTGTGCCGCGCCATCTCGCCGACGAGATAGCCGTCGACGCCGTGGCACAGGAAAAGTACGAGGACTTCGTTTTGGACGAGGTGCGCGGCGGCAAGTCGATCTTCGGCATTTATCCGCCCGACGAGGACACCAAGCGCAGGTACGAAGCGCAGCATGGCGCCCGGCCGAAGACCCACGGATGAACGGTAACAACGGGCTGCGCGCTCATCACGTGCGGCCTCCAATTCGAGGCGATCACAACGCACACCACGGGAGGAACAGATTGATGTGCAAAGCCCTAAGACTTTTGCAGAACACCGGCGCCGCGCTCGTCGTGGGCGCGGCGCTCGCGCTTTCGACGCCCCTGATCCCCGCACAGGCACAGGATGTGACGTTGCGCATGGGTCATATCCATGCGCCGTCCGGACCGACCGGCCGAGGCGCCGACATGTTCGCGGATCTGGTGTCCCAGTACACCGATGGGCGGGTCGAGGTGCAGGTGTTTCCCTCCTCGCAGTTGGGTGGCCTGCGCGACCTGTTCGGCGCGTCGCGGAGCGGCGCCGTCGACATCGTGCTAACGCCCTATCCGCTGCTGTCGGACATCGTGCCCAGCTACAGCATCCTGACGGCGGGCTACGTTTTCGACGACTTCGATCACCAGCGCGCGGTGCTCGATCATCCGGATTTCGGACAGTCGTGGAGCGCCGAACTCGCCGAGAAGGGCGGCCTGGTCGTTTTGGCCAACTACTATTTCGGCGCCCGGACACTGACGACGACCGACAAGGAAGTCCGTTCGCCAGCCGATCTCGACGGTCTGAAGATCCGTGCTGTCGGCAATCCGCTGTCGCTCGCCACCATTCGCGGCCTCGGCGCCAACCCGACACCGCTTCCGCTGTCGGAGCTTTTCCAGGGCCTGTCGCAAGGCATCGTCGACGGTCAGGAAAATCCGTTGCCGACCATTTACAACCAGAACTTCTTCGATGTGCAGCGGTACCTGATCCTGACACGGCATCAACTGATCCCGATCCCGTTCACGATCAATGCCGACAGCTGGGCCGAGCTGAGCGACGAAGATCGCCAGGCGGTGATGCGGGCCGCACAGGAGGCCGCGGCCTGGATGACGGAGACCGTGATGGCGGAGGAAGACTCTCTGCTTGGTCAACTGAAGGCAGAGGGGATGACCGTGATCGGACCTGAGCAGGGGTTGGACCTTGAAGCGTTCCGCGCCTCGGTCGCGACCGAAGTCGCGCCGCTCGACGGGGACGAATGGCCCGCCGGCCTGATGGAGTCGGTGGCGAAGCTGAACCCCGGCGGCTGATCCATCAAATATGACCTTAGGGCGCGGCTTGATGGCCGCGCCCGCTTCTTTCCCTCCGACACCGTGGCGCGCCCATGTTTGCTTCCGATCCAACCGCCAGCCGCTGGTCGATCCTCAGGCGCGAACCCGAATTCACGCTGGCCCAGGTCATCCTCTGGCTGTTCGTGGCGCTGACCAGCCTGCAGGTCATCATGCGCTACGTGTTCGACGCGCCGCTCACCTGGCCCGAGGAGCTGACGCAGATCCTGCTCGTCTGGATGACCTTTATCGCCGCGGTGGGGTTGTCCCGGCAGGGACTGCATATCCGGGTGGAGTTCGCTGAAGCCTTTCTTGGACCTTACGCACGCAACATGCTGGAAGCGGTGTTCAACCTGCTGACACTGGTCTTCATGGCCGCGCTGGTGATCGGAGGTTGGCACATGTATGAGCAGCTGACATTTGAGCGAACGCCGGCGCTACGATGGAAACTGAATATGGTCTACGCCGTGGTGCCGCTGTCCGCCGCTGCCATGTTTGCCGTCCATCTGGTGCAGTTAATCGGCAATGTCGCCGTGGTCGCAGGCGTGCGTCGCGATGGATCTTAACGTCTTTCTGATCGGGTTGGTGATCGCCAGCCTGGTGCTGGTCCTGGGCGGCTATGCGCTGGCTTTTGCGCTTGGCGGTCTGTCGATCCTCTATCTGTGGTGGAACGACTTTCCGTTGTCCTTCGCCATCGTCGAGCTCGGCGGGTCGTTACAAAACTTCACCATGCTGGCGATCCCGCTGTTCATGCTGTCGGGCGCCCTGATGAACGCCGGCAAGATCACCGAGCGGATCTTCGCCTTTGCCAAACTTCTGGTGGGTCGCATCCCCGGCGGCCTCGGCCATGTGAACATTTTCGCAAGCCTGGTCTTTGCCGGCATGTCCGGCTCGGTTCTTGCCGATGTGGCCGGGCTCGGGCGCATGGAATACAAAGCCATGCGCGACGAGAACTACAAGGAAGACTTCGCCATGGGGGTGACGCTGTCATCGGCCGCCATCGGGCCGATCCTGCCGCCATCGGTGCCGCTGGTGCTGTTCGGACTGGTCGCCGAAGTCTCCATCACCGGGCTCTTTCTGGGCGGCATCATGCCGGCCTTCATCATCACCGGATGCCTGATGATCTACGTCTACCTGATTGGCCGGAAGAATGGCTACTACTCCCACGACCTGTGGTGGAGCTGGCGCCGGCTTGGCCTGTCTTTCCTGTACGCGCTGCCGCCGCTTCTGACACCCGTTCTAATCGTCGGAGGCATGGTTCTGGGTATCTTCAGCCCGACGGAGGCTGCGGTGGTCGCGGTGCTCTACGCGCTTTTCCTCGCCGTCATCGTCTATCGCGACCTCGGACTGGACACTTTCCTCGAAACCTCGCGCGAGGTCGTTATCGGCACCACGCGATTGCTGTTCGTGATCGCCATGTCGCTGCTTTTCGGCTGGGTCCTGTCGGTGGGCCGCATGCCACAGGAACTGGCGGGCTGGATCGGCGGAACATTCGACCAGCAATGGGCCTTTCTGCTTCTGTTGATGGTGGTGATCATCTTCCTGGGCGCCATCGTGGCGGACGCCATCCTGTTGTTGATCCTGGCGCCGATGATCGTGCCGATCGCCGTGGCGAATTACGGGATGGATCCGCTGCATCTGGGCGTGGTGATGGTGTTTACCATCATGATCGGACAATTCACGCCGCCGATGGGGATGTCCCTGTTCATCATGCGCGATATCACCGGTCTTCCGTTCACACGGGTCTGTCTGGCGGTGGCGCCTTTCCTGTTGCCGCTTATCGCCGCGCTGCTGGTGATGGCCTATGTTCCACAGGTCGTCTTGATGGTTCCACGGGCGCTCGGCTTCTGACCGGCGCCGACGCGAAAGGTACGCCCATGCTTTATGAAACCCGTCATCCCGATCTCGAGGCGGTGATCGTGCCGGACGCGACGCTGACAACGCTCGCCACGGGCTACGAATTTGTCGAGGGCCCCGCCTGGCACCCCGGCGAAGGGCATCTGACATTCAGCGATATCGCGGGCAACGCCATGTACCGCTGGTATCCCGGCCAAGACCGGCCGGCCGTTTTCCGCCAGCCCAGCAACAAGGCGAACGGCAACACCTATGACGCCGAGGGCCGGTTGCTGACCTGCGAACACGCCACCAGCCGTGTTGTCAGACTGGAAGCGAACGGCGATCTGGCGGTTCTCGTCAGCCTCCACGGTGACAAGGAGTTGAACAGCCCCAACGATATCATCGTCACCCGCGACGGCACGATCTGGTTCACCGATCCGTTGGCCGGGCGCAAACCGTTCTTCGGCATCCCGCGCGAGCAGCAACTGGATTTTCAGGGCGTCTGGCGCATAGCACCCGGGGCCGGTGACGCCGAACCGATGGCGACGGATTTCGAGCTGCCTAACGGTATATGCACCGACCCCGATGAGACCGTTCTCTACGTGAACGACACGCCGCGCGGTCACATCCGGCGCTTTGACCTGGCCTCGGACGGGTCCATTTCGGGCGGAGATGTCTTCGGGCTGCTGGAAGGCGATGGCGAGGGCGTGCCGGACGGACTGAAAACGGATGTCGATGGCCGGGTCTGGTGCACCGGTCCCGGCGGTGTGCATGTCTTCTCAGCCGGCGGCACGCAACTCGGCGTCATTCGCCTGCCGGAAAAGACCGCGAACTTCACCTGGATGGGAGCTGATCGAAAAACCCTGGTGACCACCTCCTCGACCTCGCTCTACGCGGTGCCCGTCAACGTCACCGGGCACCACCTGTTCTGAGATGGCGAAGAACATTCTGTTCATCATGGCGGATCAGCTCCGCTACGATTATCTGGGTTGCGCAGGCCACCCGGCCCTGAAGACACCCAATATCGACGCCCTGGCCGCGCGCGGTGTGCGTTTTTCCCAGGCCTATGTGCAGTCGCCGGTATGTGGGCCGTCCAGGATGTGCTTCTATACCGGGCGTTATATCTCGACCCACGGGTCGACCTGGAACAACATCCCGCTGTCGGTCAGCGAGCTGACGATGGGCGACTATCTGCGGGCCCTTGGTATGGACGTCCTGCTCGTCGGGAAAAGCCATGTCAGCGCGGATCTCAAGGGGCTTGCACGTCTCGGTCTCGACCCTGACAGTGCCATCGGGCGGATCGTCGCCGAAGGCGGGTTCCGTGTGTTCGAACGGGACGATGGCGTCCATCCCGATACACGGGTCGCCGATGACTATGCCTACAACCGCTACCTGGAGGCCCAGGGCTATGGCGGTCCGAATCCCTGGCACTACTGGGCCAACGCCACCGGTGGACCGAGCCCGAGATCAGGATGGTACCTGGAAAACGTTGGTGCTCCGGCGCGGGTGCCGGCCGAGCATTCCGAGACCGCCTACATCACCGACCGGGCTATGGCATGCATCGCGGCTCAAACCGGACCCTGGTGCGTACACCTGAGCTATATCAAGCCCCACTGGCCCTACGTCGCACCGGCGCCATACAACGATATGTACGGCCCGGCCGATATCCTTCCTGCGGTGCGTCATCCCAGCGAACTTGATGATCCGCATCCGGTGTATGCCGCCTATCTGGACCGTGAGGAGAGCCGCAGCTTTCGCCGTGACGAAGTCCGAGAGACCGTCATCCCGGTCTACATGGGCATGATCCGGCAGATCGACGACCAGATCGGGCGCATGATCGACTTTCTGCGCGCCCGCGGAGAACTGGACAACACCATGATCGTTGTTACCAGCGATCACGGGGACTACCTCGGCGACCACTGGCTGGGCGACAAGGAGCTGTTTCACCGCCAATCGGTGCGTATTCCTCTGATCATCGTCGATCCGGAGCCTGCGGCCGAGCCCAACCGGGGCACCGGTTCGGATCTGCCGGTCGAGGCCATCGACCTGCTGCCCACATTCGTCGACTGGCTTGGCGGAGAGATCCCGAAGCATATCCTCGAGGGACGCTCGCTGCTGCCGCTGCTGCGCGGACGGCCAACCGAATGGCGCGACACCATATTCAGCGAACTCGACTATTCGTTTCGTCAGCAGCGACGTGATCTGGGTCTGCCGCCGCACGCGGCCCGCGCCTATGCGCTGCGCGACGCGCGCTGGAACTACGTCAATTTCGAGGGCTTTGCGCCGCAGCTCTTCGATTTGCGCAACGATCCCGATGAATTCGTCGACCTGGGTCGTGATCCAGGCTATGCGGCGGTTCGGACCGAACTGGACGCAAGGCTCTTCGATTGGCTGCGCAAACGCGCCCGACGTACGACCATGTCGGACCTCGAAATCGAAAACCGGACGGAGGCCTGGCGGGCTCAGGGCGTGTACGCCGGCGCCTGGAGCCCGGAGGATCATCGATGATTGTGGATGTCCGCAGCTATACACTGCATCCCGGGCAACTGGCCTTGTGTCTGGACGCCTACGGCAAAGACGGCTATCCGATGCAAACCCGGCATCTCGGACCGGCCATCGGTTGGTTCGTCGTCGATGTCGGGCCGCAAAACCAGGTGATCCACCTGTGGGGCTACGAAAGCCTAGGAGCCATGGAGACGCGGCGCGCGGCGATGGCGGCCGATCACGACTGGACAACCGTACGCGACGGCTTCAAGGGTCTGTTCGCTTCCCAGGAGACGCGTCTCATGAAGCCCGTCGAAGGGCTTCCTTACAAGCGTGCGGATGCGCCTCCCGGACTGGTGGACATCCGACTCTACACGCTTCGTCACGGTTTGCTGCCGGATTTTCTGGCGTATCTTCGCCGGACCGCGGCACCCGTGCAGGCCGCACATTGGCCGGACAATGTTGCCTATCTGGTTGCCCAGTCCGGCCTGCAGAACCAAGTCCTTCACATCTGGGGTCACGCCGATCATGCCGAACGCCTGGCGCGTCGTCGGGCGCTGCTGGCGGATCCGGCATGGCAGGTCTGCCTTGAGACGATCCTGCCGATGATGTCGAAGATGGAGACGCTCACCGCGACACCGGCGCCGTTCTGGTCGCGCAGCGCGCGAGAGGTTTGAGGCCGGCATGGATCTGCTTCTGAGAGACAAGATCGTCCTGATCACCGGCACCGCCCGGGGCATCGGACTGGCCACGGTGCGGGGATTCCTGGCCGAGGGTGCGCGTGTCATTGCGAGCGATATGGCACAGAGCGGCGCGTCGGCGGCTGCAGGGCTGGCTGCCGAGAAACCCGAATGGGAGGCAAGGCTGCGCTTCGTGCCAGCCGATATGCGGGATCGGCAATCGGTACTGCAATTGATCGATGCGGCCGAGTCGGCATTCGGAATGATCGACATATGCGTCAACAACGCGGCGGTGACACACCGCGTCGATTTCCTCGATATGGACGTCGCGGATTTCGACCGCGTGATCGCGACGAATTTGCGCGGGCCTTTCCTGCTCGGCCAGGCGGTGGCCCGCCGCCTGGCGGAAACCGGGCGGAATGGGGCGATCGTCAATATCGGATCCGTCAACGCGCAGCTCGCCCTGCCCGATAACGCCGCCTATGTCGCCAGCAAAGGAGGGCTGCTGCAGCTCACGCGATCGATGGCCGTGGCACTCGCCCAATACGGCATCCGAGTGAATATGGTCGCCCCGGGCAGTATCGACACGCCGCTTCAGCGATCGGGACAGTCGCGTTCTCCGCAAATGCTGCAGCGTGTGCTGTCGCGCACGCCGCTCGGACGTCTCGGACGTCCGGAAGAGATCGCAGACACTATTCTCTACGTGGCAAGTCCGCGAGCCAGCTACATCACCGGCGAATGCATCTTCGTCGACGGCGGTCGGATTCCGCTCAACTTTACCGTTCCGGTCGATGAGACCGCCGAAGATCCGCCCGACGGCGACGCGGAGGACTGAGCCAGCCTCCCAGCCAGGTGCCGTTCGTCCGAATGAGACTGTGCACAAGCTGCTTATTCGGCCACACTGCCACCAACAGCAGCTGTGAGAGGGCCTGACACAGATGAGTTTTCAGATTTTTTGGGGCAGCCTGATTCTGGTCGCCTGCTCCATTGTCCACGTCCTGGTCTTGATCGCCGGCATCAGACTGACCCGTTGGATCGGGATGCGTTTCAAAAATCCGCGCCTCGATCTCCGCATCGCCGTGTTTCTCGGCGCGGCGCTCGGCGCCATTGTGGCAGCCCATACCATACAGATCTGGACCTGGGCATTTGCTTTCGTTTTTCTGGGCGCGCTGCCCGATTTGCCGGACGCCATCTATTTCGCACTGGTGACCTACACCACGCTGGGATATGGCGACATTACCCTCGGCGAAGGCACGCGGGTCTTCGGCGCAATGGCCGCGGTGACCGGTTTGTTGAACTTCGGATTGAGCACGGCGTTTCTGATCGCCGTTTTCAGCAAGGTCCTGCCGGCTGACCTGGTCGAGGGCATGCGCGCGTCCAACCACGCGCCGGAACAGGCCTGACCATCGATCGCTGCCAAAGGCAATGCCCTCAATTGCGGCCCGCAAAGACCGCGCCGCCTACCTCGCGCAGCAGTTTCATCTCCATCGCCCGGGCAAAATCCCCGAAGTCGTTGGCGGTGATCACGAAGGCGTCGCGTCCGCCGATCACATTATGCGCGTAGTAACTGGTGATCGGCAGATCATCCTCCTCGATCGCCAGGCCATTGATCACGATGTTGCGGGACAGCAGTTTTTGACGCGTGAGCAAAAGCGGCTCCAGATCATCCGCGACGCCGTTGCCCGAGATATCGATGACCTGCCGGCGCGCGCTGCCGGGCGCGGTCGAAAACAGCCGCGCCGCGAATTCCAGCCCGGCATGGATCATCGTACTGCCGCCGGGAAGGTTGCGCGGCATGGCATCCACGGCGTCGGCGAAGGCGACGGCATCGTCCCGCGTGTGCAGGGCCGCCCAATCCATGCCGACCATCTGCCGTGTAATACTGGACCACTGGATGATGGCGATCGCCACGCCGCCCGGCGCTTCCTCGATGGCAGCCGACACGGCGTCCGATCGCAGGGCGCTGGCTGTTCCCCGGCGCTGCAAATCAAACTCGACATCGTTAACGCTGGCCGACGCGTCAAAGGCCAGCACCAGGTGCAGTTCCATCTCGTCAGCGAAAACGAGCGTCGTCGCGAGGCAGCAAAACACGACGAGGAAAAAATGCAGGCTGAGACTCTGGACGTCGCTGCGCGAGGCCCGAAACCCCCAATTCAATTTCGTCAAACGCCGATGCTGTATTGCTCGATTTTCGCGCATTTGATGCGATTTTTCTCACGTTGTAGTGAAAAGCGGTACATCACATATCCATACTACACCTTCCGACGCCTGATTTTCGCGACCAGCTGTTTGATCCCAATCCGAAAGACCCAAGACGGAGAAAAGATGAAAAAGGTGTTCCAGATTGTTCTCGTTGTCTCAAACCTGGTTCCGCTCATGACCGGAATCGCAGTGGCTGTTAACGGTGCTTCTTTTTTTGTGCCCAACGATGTGATCGGTGCAAGCTTTGAGGCGCAAATTCGGGTTTACGCGATTTGGTTTACAGCCATTTTTTTCCTGAGTGTCTGGATGGCACTTAATGTCGAGACATGCGGACCCATTCTAAGGATCGTGTTTGTCTTGATCGCTTTGGCTGGTGTGTCGAGACTCTATTCGATGGTCAGCCTGGGCGCTTATCCGACGTCCACGGTGGTTGCCGCCGTTGTCGAAATCGCGACAATTCTCTTTATTCCCTGGCACAGCTATCTGATGACATCATTGCAAAAACAGACTGACAAAGGGGCTCTTGCGCCCAATTAGACGCCATCGAGACGAAAACGCCGATTCGGACACCGGGGCCACGATCCATGACGAGCTCTAACTTGGGATCGCTGGGCCTTTGCCCGTTGCCGGATCGCGCAGTTGTGCCGGTGTGATCCCGAGCTGGCGACGAAGCGTCGTGGTCATATGGCTTTGTGAGGAAAAGCCTGACGTGTACGCGATCTCGGCAATCGGTGCATCGGTCGTCATCAAAAGTCGCCGAGCCTGATTGATCCGGCGGTTGAGCACAAATTTGTGGGGTGACTCGCCGACTTTTGCCTTGAACGATCTGGCAAATCGATGGGTCACCACGCCACATAAGCGCGCCAGGTTTTCGATCGCCAGGTCTGAATCGAGATTGGCGTCGATGAAGGTGAGAACGGACTCCAACAACGCATCGTCAAGTATCTGACCGCGGCCTGAGCGCGTGTGTGTCTGCGGAAGACGCATCATGTCGACCAGCAGAACCATGCAAAGCGCCCGCAGGTAATCCTTGGAAATGTCCCCGCGCAGCATGTGGCGCCGTATCCTTTGTGCCAACTCGGTCGTCAGCACCTTAGGTCCGTCAATGATGACCCGCGGTTCCAGAATATCGGGTGAAACCTGAAGAGCAGCCGCGACGTCCTGGCGGATGGCATCAAAATCGAACACAAATACCAGGACTTCAGGTGCAGACGATGATTCACCGCGTATCGGAAAACCAGGCGGTGCTACGATGAATTCGTAGGCCCGCCGTTCGTAATTCCGAAGCCGATCACCGGCCAGCGAACTACGGCCCTGGTCGGAATCAAAGCTGATGCTGGCAAAACACTGTGACAGACGAATATTGATGTTGCGGGAACCCGCTTCTACCAGCTCCACGAAAAAACTGCCCAGATCGACGCGTATGCCCCAATGCGGCAGTTCGCCCCGCGGCGGAGCCATGATGTTCATCATTTGATTCATGCTGTTCGACATGAATGCCAGTCATTCCCAAACGGTCGTTTCAAGGCCGACGGAACGCGTCGAGAAGCGAAACGGTGATTGCTGAAAAACAATAACCCGCCAGGACAATGGCGAAACCGATGTCGAGTTCGAGCCTGACCTGTTTGAACGAGGTCCACACGGCCGAATTCTTTGACCATACGGCATCAGAATAACGGAACGGCAAAGCCCTGCCAATCGGCCGACCACCGTCGTGCTTTGATTTGGCCGGCATGAGAATTTAAGATAACTTTGAAGGATCTTATCGCAGCAATTGAATAGATCTCTTTATACTCTGGTTGCGCCATGATCGAATACAACATGAGGGCGAATTACGTTCCACTGACGCCGCTCAGTTTTCTCATGCGGGGCGCCAATTTCTTCTCCCGACACCCGGCGATTATTTACGGCGAATCGAAGATAACTTCTGAAGATTTGTATTCACGGGTAAGACGTCTTGCTTCCGCTCTTGCCGACTCGAGGGTGAAACCGGGTCAGGCCGTGGCCGTCATGGCGCCGAATATTCCGGCGATGATCGAATGCCATTTTGCCGTTCCTCTCGCCGGTGCCCTCCTTTTTACCCAAAACCCCGGTCTTGGACACGAGTTGATTGCCCAACAGTGGGCGCTTACCGACACGGCGTTTGTTATCTGCGATCAGGAGTATCTGCCGCTTGCAAACGCGGCGCTCAAACGCGCTCAGCGTTCAATTCCGCTTGTCGTGATTGCGGATCATCACGCTGGCCATGCGACCTTGACGGGCACGCAAGACTACGAAGACTTTCTCGCCGGCGCGCCGGATATCGGTCCCCGGCTTCGCATGGACGACGAATGTCAGCCCCTGTGTATACTGTGTACATCTGGAACAACCAACGATCCAAAGGTCGCCGTTTACTCCCATCGCGGTGCTTATCTGTCAGCTCTGTCGAATGCGATCAGCTTTGGGGTAACACACGATTCGGTCCACCTGTGGACGTGGCCGATGTACCACAGCAACGGACTGTCATTTGTCTGGACCGTGACAGCCGTCGGTGCGACGCATGTCTGTTTAAGGACGATGACAGCGGCCGCCATACAGACAGAAATCCGCCGCCATCAGGCGAGCCACCTTTGTCTGCCGCCCAGCCTGCTCCATTTGCTTGCCGGAGAATCCTCGTCGACCGGACCGCGATATGATCACCGGTTCCAATGCATCACAGGCGGGGCCCCGCCACCCTCCAGTCTTGTGCATGCGTTGGAGAAGGAGGGTATCGCGGTTGTTCATCAATATGGCAGTACCGAGTGTCATGGACCGGCTACCGTGAGCATGCAGAGGCCTGAGATTGACAAGCTGTTCGGCGTTGAAAGACGTGAAGTGATGGGGCGCCAGGGCACGCCGACACCGGTGGTTTGCGATCTGATGGTCGCGGAACACGCATCGATCCGGCCTGTGCGGAAGGACGGCAAGTCACTCGGGGAAGTCCTCATTCGCGGAAACACCGTTATGCTCGAATATGTTGGCGATGAGGCCGCATCGGAGGGTGCCTTGGGCGACGGCTGGTTTCGCACCGGAGACATCGCGCTCTGGCACCAGGACGGATCTATCGAAATCAAGGACCGGGCCGTCGATGCGATCCTGTGCAACGGTGTGTTGCTATCGTCCGTTGAGATTGAGGATGTGCTCTACGGCCATCCCGACATCCTGGAGGTTGCGGTCGTCGCGCAACCCAGCGCGTCGGTTGGCCAATCCCCGTGTGCGTTTATCGCGACAAGGCATGGGCGTGCCATTCCGCAAAACGAGCTGCTGTCGTTCTGCAAGTCCAGACTGGCGACGGAGGCCGTACCGGCCGATTTCGTGTTCCAGGACCTTCCCAAAACCGGCACGGGCAAGATCCGAAAAGTCGAACTGCGCAAGGCGGTTATGAAGACTGGTAACACACGGTAGGACGGTTCCCCGGCCGACCCCATCTCCGCTCACATCGCATTTGTTCGCCTGGTAGTGACCGCTGATGATGTGCTCCGTCTGACAAACGTCTGAATCTGAAACGCCGTAAATTGAAAGAGAGACGCCTCCTCTGATGCCATCTTTCGTATCGCAGGTCCGATACGGGAGGCAGTGCAATGGATGGAGTACAGTCAAGCGCAATTTCCACTACAAGGCTGGCGGGACCTCACTGTTTTTCCTTGCCACCCGGAACCGGACCCGCTGCGGACAAATCCGCGCAACCCATTCCGCCTGAGACAATCCTCGAACCGAAACAGCAACGGCAGTGGGCGTTTGCCCTAAGGCGGCTTTCCCGCCTTGAACAGCTTATCGAGCTGGATGCGCCGGATGTCGTTCTGCGCACCGAATGGCGCCTGGTAAGCGCAGCGTTCTCTTCACTGGACACCACTGAAGCGACGGCCAGTGAGGCTGCCATTGCCTGAACCGATCCTCCCCGCTGCGCGCTATCGAGCACGGGACGGTTTCTGCGGCACCTCCAATTTCACTCCCAAGACAGACACAAAGGAGAGACTGATGAAAACACCAATCGCGGCGTTGATCGCCGGAGCACTGGTCCTCTCGGTTGCGGCCATTGCCCAATCGCAGTCGGACGTTCAGCGCGCGGTGTTTACCGACAACAATGAGGCGGCGATACCGGAAGGCTATCGGCAGTGGGTCTTCGTCGGCGCGCCCTTGACACCGAACGCGCTCAACGGCGGCGAGGCACCATTTCCGGAGTTTCACAACGTCTATGTCGAGCCGACGGCGTTTGCTCACTTCGCGCAAACCGGCCAATGGGCGGAAGGCACGCAAATCGTCAAAGAACTGGTGAGCATCCGCCAGAACGACAATGACGAAGTCGGTGCGTCAACGGAAGTCTCCGGCCGCGGGTATCAGCAGGGAGAGTTCGGCGGCCTTGAACTCACCGTCAAGGACTCTGTCCGCTTTCCCGACATGCCGGGTGGCTGGGCTTACTTCTCATTTGGACATCACGCACCGCCCTATGCGGAGACCGCCAGTGCGTTCCCGGCAGACGCCTGCAACGCCTGCCATGAAGCCAGCGCTGATACGGACTTCGTGTTCACCCAGTTTTATCCGGTCCTGCGGGCTGCAGCGCCGGCACGCTGACGCAGAAACCGCATCGGAACCATTCAAACGATGAGGAAAAGAGAACCATGTCTACATCGGAAATCACGTCCGGCAACGCGGCGCGCTCGCACGCCGCATTGTCCGCAAATCTGCTTGTGAGCGGCAAATACGCAACGCTCTACGGCATTGTGCTGATCTTCGGCTGGATCGGCGCCATGAAGTTCACGGCGTATGAATCAGCCGCGATCGAAGGTCTGGTGGCTTCAAGTCCGTTTGTCTCTTGGCTCTACCCGCTCTTCGGACACCGCGGTGCCGCCGCACTCATTGGCGTTATCGAGATCGGCGGGGCGGTATTGCTGTTTGCCAGGCCCTGGTCGCCGCGAGCCGGAATTGCCGGCGCGGCAATTGTGCTCGCGACGACCGCGGTAACCGTATCGTTTCTTTTCACCGCGCCCGGCTGGGAGCCGAGCCTCGGCGGCTTTACCGCCCTGTCCGTGGTCCCGGGACAGTTCCTGATCAAGGACGTCGCACTGTTCGGAGCAGCGCTCTGGCTTCTCGGCGACGCATACCGGGACATCGCGTGATCCTTCACCGGCTGAACGGAGCCCGGCCGCTCCCAGCCGGTGCGATCACACAAGCAACATTATCCGCAGAATCGAAAATCACGGAGATACACAGATGACCGCTCATACTTGCAACTGCGCACACCACACTATCGATTCCAGGCGTCGCCGGATCCTGACCGGCGCGGCGGCACTGACGGCCGCGGCTGCGATCGCCGCAGACACCGGAACCGCCGTCGCCGGAACGGAGCTCTATGCAGACCCGGCGAATCCGGCGCTGCCCGTTCGGCCGTTCGACATTGATCTGTCCAACACGGCTTTGGTCGTCACCGATCCGCAAAACGATTTCCTGTCGCCTGAGGGAGCCACATGGGGTGTCGTCGGAGAAAGCGTGACCGAGCAGGATACGGTCAACAACATCGAGAAGCTCTTCATTGCGGCCAAGTCCACCGGCATGCCGGTATTTGTGTCCCCACACTATTACTACCCGCAGGATCACAGGTGGAAATTCGAGGGTGTGCTGGAAAAGGTCATGCACAACATCTCGATGTTCGATCGCCCCGGTGCTTTGGACACACGTGGCTTCGAAGGATCGGGTGCCGACTGGCTGCCGCGTTACAAGAAGTACATCAACGATGGCGAGACGATCATCACCTCACCCCACAAGATCTACGGACCGGAGCAAAACGACCTGAACCTGCAACTTCGCAAACGCGGCGTGGACAAGGTGATTCTGGCCGGAATGTCCGCAAATCTCTGCGTGCAGGCCCATCTCTACGAACTGTTGGAGCAAGGGTTTGAAGTCGCTGTCGTTCGCGACGCCACGGCAGGTGCAAAAGTGCCCGAGGACGACGGTTATCTCGCCGCATTGATCAACTTTCGCTTCGTCGCCAGCACCGTCTGGTGGACCCGCGACGCCGTCGCAAAAATCCAGGCGGCGTCCTGACCGACATCGTCGGATCAAAACTGGCCCTCAGAACCGAAAACGGGGTGCTCTGTTGCAGCGCCCCACTTCCAAGCAATGGAGATTCCGATGCTACCGTCTGAACCGTTCGCCATGCGCTGGTTTGTGTTGTTGGCGATCCTCATTGGCTTCGGTGTACAGCCCTCTTCCGCGGTCGATATGTCTGCCGCCGAGAAACATCTGAATGTGCACTACCGAAACGAGACGATTGAAGGTGTCAAGATAGCCTATCGTGAGGCCGGAGATCCGGATCGCCCGACCGTGCTGCTTCTGCACGGTTTCCCAACCTCCTCCCACATGTTCCGCAATCTTATTCCGGTGCTGGCGCAAAAGTACCATGTCCTGGCGCCTGACTATCCCGGTTTTGGCGCATCCGACATGCCGGCGGCTGAGAATTACGACTATTCGTTCGCTAATATCGCCAGCCTCATGACCCATCTCATCGACCGCAAGGGGGTGGACAAATACGCCGTCTACCTGATGGATTACGGTGCGCCGGTCGGTTACCGCATGTTCGCCGCCGACCCGGAAAGGGTCTCAGCATTCATCATTCAGAACGGCAATGCCTATGAGGAGGGCCTCAGGGAATTCTGGGATCCGATCAAGGCCTATTGGGCCGATCCGTCCAGCGAAAATGCCGACAAGCTGCGCGGTTTCCTGTCGCTCGATGCCACCAAATGGCAATTCACCCATGGCGTGCAAAATCCGGAATCGATCAGTCCCGACAATTATTGGCACGTCCAGTATCTGCTCGACCGACCCGGCAATCAGGAAGTTCAGCTTGAACTGTTTCTGGATTACGGCACGAACGTGCCGGAATACAGCAAATGGCAAGCGCTGTTCCGCCAACATCAGCCGCCGGCGCTGCTGATCTGGGGCAAAAACGATCACATCTTCCCGGCGGAAGGCGCCCACCCCTACAAGCGTGATCTTGAGAACCTCGAGTTTCACCTTCTCGATACGGGCCACTTCGCACTGGAGGAGTATGGCCCGGAGATTGCCGCCAAAATGCTGACGTTCCTGGCCGGGGTCGACACCACCCAAACCAACTGATCCAGGCTTCGGGGATAGGAAAAGAGCCGCGGCGGTCCCAACCGGCGCGGCTGCTCTTTTCAGGGAGTTGCTTGCAAAACGAACGCACGGGCATGGATTTTCGCCTCCCGTCAACGGCAGCCGGTGAAACAGCGAGGTTGGGAGACGGCATTGAGGGCCTCAAGCATGTTATTTGTTCCTGTCCGACACGGAGTCCCATCGCTGGTTCCGTGAATTTGACGCAACCGCCGCAGGAAACGGAAACATGACCACTCAGTTTGACGCTATTATCATCGGCACAGGTCAGGCAGGCCCCTCATTGGCGCAACGCATGACGGCGCAGGGACTGAAGACCGCAATCATCGAGCGAAAGCTGTTCGGCGGAACCTGTGTCAATGTCGGCTGCACACCGACGAAGTCCCTGGTGGCCAGCGCCCGAGCAGCGCATATGGCGCGCCGCGCTGCCGACTTTGGTGTGACGATTGACGGATCGATCGATGTTGATATGCGGCGGGTCAAGGCACGAAAGGATGCGATCGTAAAACAATCCAACACCGGTGTGACAAACTGGCTCCGCACAATGGAAAATCTGACCGTCTATGAAGGTCACGCCAGATTTGAAGATGAAAAAACCGTTCGTGTGAACGGCGAGCGCCTGGAAGCTGATCGCATCGTGATCAATGTCGGCGGACGCCCGGTGGTGCCGGACATGCCGGGTATTGATCAAGTCGACTACATGACTAGTAGCGACATCCTGAATGTGGATTTCCTGCCCGAACACCTGATCATCGTTGGCGGCAGCTATATCGGGCTGGAGTTTGCCCAGATGTATCGGCGTTTCGGCAGTCACGTGACGGTCGTCGAGATGGGAGAAAGACTGATCGGTCGCGAGGACGATGATGTGTCCGCCACTGTCGGGGAGATCCTGCAGGCCGAAGGAATCGAGATCCGCCTCAAAGCAAACTGCATTGGATTGGCCGAGCGCGATGGCGGCGTGACTGTCACAGCAAGCTGCGAAACCGGCCCCGAGGAAATCGCAGGCTCACACGTATTGCTGGCGGTGGGTCGCCGCCCCAATACCGATGATTTGGGCCTTGAGGTGGCCGGCATCAAAACGGATGCCCGTGGTTACATCGTCGTCGATGATCAGCTGTCAACCAATGTTCAAGGCATTTGGGCACTTGGCGATGTCAACGGCCGCGGCGCATTCACCCATACCGCCTATAACGACTACGAAATCCTGGCGGCGAACATGTTTGACAATGATTCGAGGCGGGTGTCAGACCGCATTGCAACCTACGGGTTGTTCATCGATCCGCCGCTCGGCAGGATCGGCATGACGGAGACACAGGTCAGACAGTCCGGTCATAAAGCGCTTATGGGCAAGATGATGATGGAGCGCGTCGGCCGAGCGCGTGAGCGAAGCGAGACACAAGGCTTCATGAAGGTCTTGATTGACGCGGAGACCGAAAAAATTCTCGGCGCCGCGATACTCGGAATCGGCGGAGACGAAGTCATTCACTTGCTGACTGACGTCATGTACGCCGGTGCATCATACAAAGTCATCCAAAGAGCAACACACATTCATCCGACGATATCGGAACTGGTTCCGACGCTGCTCGGCGACCTTCAGCCGCTCGAGTAATTCTGGCGGTTTTGATTACGAATGGCCGCAACAAAAACTCCAGCATTTTGCGCACATAGCCGAGAGGAAGCTTCCCAAACGCATTATTTCCCTTGACCGGACGTCTGGTTGAAATACATTTGTCCGGACAAATTTTGGCTCGCTTGCGCGGGTACCGTTGTTGGCTGCTTGTTTGGATGTATTTGTGCTTGATGGAGGGATACCGATGAGTGCGTTGCTCATGGAGTTCTCTCAGGCCTGTCGTCAGCCTGCCCACATCCCGCACCCCGCGCCGGGGGGTCCTCCATGATCTGGGACGACGCGATCAATGCCGCGGCTCGGATCTCGGCACGGCTTGGGGGACTGACAATCCTGTTATCGGCGATCCTGGTCGCACTGGAAGTGTTGTCCCGCAACCTGGGTCTTGGCCTCCGATTTCATGCATTCGAACTGACGAATTACGGCTTCGCGGCGGCCGTGGCATTCGGGTTCTCCTACGCGCTCACGCTGCGTGCCCACATCAGAATCGACGTCTTGTATCAATGGCTGCCGCTGTCGCTGAAAACATTCCTTGACTGCCTTTCGCTGCTGACGCTGTTCCTGTTATCCGCCGGCATGGCCTACCACTCCTGGCGCGTGGTCATGTTGAGCGCTCAGCTTGGCGCGAGGCCCAACAGCACGCTCGACATCCCGCTTGCCATACCGCAGGCGATCTGGGCGACGGGCCTGACCTGGTTCATGCTGATTGCCCTGGCGATGCTGCTTCGCTCGCTGCTGCTTCTCATCACAAGCGGCACGGACGCGACGCACCGGGCCATTGGGATCGCGGCGGATGCAGAACAGGGGAGCACGGAATGATCCCCACCGCGACGGCCAGCCTTATCGTTCTTGTGCTTCTGTCGCTTCCGGTCGCCGTTGTCCTCGTCGTCCTCGGAATCGGTCTATCGGAGCTTTATTCTTTCTTCCCGCTATTGCCGGCTACCGGTGAGATCCTGTGGTCGTCATCGACGGAGTTTGTCCTCGTCGCCGTACCCATGTTCATCCTGATGGGCGAGATTCTGTTGCGCTGCGGCGTTGCGCGCGACATGTATGAAGCGCTGGACAAATGGGTGAACCGGATCCCCGGCGGTCTGATGCACACCAACATCGCCTCCTGCACCATTTTCTCGGCGACATCCGGTTCTTCCGTGGCAACGGCAGCGACGATCGGAACCGTCGCGATACCCAACATGCGACGCTTGGGATACCGGCCGTCCCTCTATCTGGGTTCGATCGCAGCGGGCGGAACACTTGGTATTCTGATCCCGCCCTCAATTAACATGATCCTGTTCGGTGTCCTGGCGGAAGTCTCCATCACGCAGCTCTATCTTGCCGCTCTGCTGCCGGGCATCCTGCTGGCTGCGTTGTTTTCGCTGGCTGTGCTGGTGATTTGCTTCTGGCGGCCGGACATCGACGGCAAAGCGACCCCGGCAACTTGGCGAGAACGGATAATCGCCATTCGCGCCCTTCTTCCACCGGTTGGATTGTTCGCTGTCGTTGTCGGTTCGATCTACGCCGGCTTCGCCACACCGACCGAAGCGGCGGCTTTAGGCGTCATCGCGGCATTGGTGATTGCGGTTTCGCGCGGCAACTTCACCTTGTCGGCGCTGATGGATGCGCTCGAAGGAACGATGCGAACGACCGCGATGGTGATGCTCATCGTGCTGTGTGCTTTCTTTTTGAATTTCGTTCTGGTCTCGATCGGGTTGACCGGTCAGATCACGGACGCCATCCGCGCGATCGATCTCAGCCCGACCACCGTCCTGCTGATGATCGTTGCGATCTATCTGATCCTCGGCTGTTTCATGGAAACGCTGTCCTTGATGATCGCAACAACCCCGATTGTCGCTTCCGTTGTGGCAGCACTTGGTTACGACCTGGTTTGGTTCGGCGTCCTGTTCATGATCCTGATCGAAGCCGCCCTGATCACGCCGCCGATCGGAGTCAATCTGTTCGTGGTGCAGAGCGTCCGGATGGGATCGGACGCCGGACCGATACGCGACGTGATGGTCGGGGTCGTTCCCTTTTTCGCAATGATGATCGGCATGATCGGGCTGCTGATGGTGTTTCCGGACCTGGCGCTCTGGCTGCCGAAAACCGTGATGCCATGACGCCTGAGTTTCACAATGGAGGATGAAAAATGAGAAAGTATATCGAGCTTGCGACGGTCGCAGGATTAGCGCTTTGCGCGGGGTCGGCATTTGCCGATACATCGGTCAACGTTGCCGGCAACCTTGGTATAACCACGCAGTCCAAGACCCTGGAAGCACCCTTCTGGAACGAGGATATCACCAACGCGTCGGACGGCCGCATCACGGCGAACTTCAAGCCGTGGAACGAAATGGGCCTGAAGGGACCGGAAGTGTTCCGCCTGCTTGGACAGGGGGTTGTCAACATCGCCACCGCCCAGCTCGGACACCATGCCGGGGACGCTCCGATCAACGACGCCACCGACCTTGCCGGCCTGTCGCCGACGATCGAGGAGTTCCGGGACGTCACCAACGCGTTCCGACCGGCGCTGGCTGAATTCTACGCGGACAGCCTGCAACTGGAATTGCTGACTATGCAGAGTTTCCAGGCGCAGATCTTGTATTGCCGCGACGAATTTACCGGACTTCGTGACCTTCAGGGACGGAAAGTCCGCTCCTCGGGCGCAAGCCAGGCCGATTTCATTGAGTATTTCGGCGGAACCGGCGTGAACATGGCGTTCGGCGAAGTCCAGCAGGGCCTGCAGCAGGGTGTGATCGACTGCGCGATTACCGGCACTCTGGGCGGCTACTCGGCCAAATGGCACGAAGGCGCCGACTACCTCTATACACTGCCGATCAACTGGGGTGCCGGTGCGACTGCGGCGAACAAAGCCTGGTGGGATGGCCTGCCGCAAGAGGATCGCGATTTAATCCGCTCCGAATTGGCAAAGCTGGAAGACGCCATGTGGGCTTTAAATGCGGAAGAGAACGAGATCGGCATCGCCTGCAACACAACCGGTCCCTGCCCGCTCGGCGAGCCGGCGGGAATGACCCGCGTCGATCCGTCACCGGAAGATGTCGAATTGCGGCAGGCGGCCATGCGCGAAGCCGTCCTACCCGGATTTGCCGCCCGTTGCGGCGCTGAATGCGTCGCGACATTCAACGCGGCCATCGGGCCGGTCGCTGGACTGACAATCGAGTAAGACGCAGGCGGATCGCCGCAATTCCAAGGCGATCCGCCGACAATTTGTCCTGGAGCCTGTCGCAAAAGCGTTTTGGCAATGACGGCCTGCGCAGACCATCATTGGCACCGGCGGTGCCAAACCGGCCGATGATGCTTCATGAACAGCGGATCCGTAGCTGTCAGCCGTCTACGGAGTCGCGCACGGCCGAAACGACGCCGTACACTTTTGATATCTCGCTGAGCAAACCCAAACGCAACAATTCACGAACGGCATGTGCCATGCTCGGCAGATTGTTGGCGGCCCGCCACCCTTCGACAGCGGCAAACTCTTCGTTGTTCAGGGTCAACCGCAGTTCGCAATCAGACTGCAGCTGAATCTCGCAAGATGATTGAAAGAGGTCCCGGTTTTTCACCTGTCTCTCGCCCGATCAGGAACGCTCGCCCACAACGGATATGTCGATTTGTTCGCGACCTTCCTGTCTAACCTACTAAAGTAGGTCAGCGTGCGGTTGACAGCCATTACGGTATTGCCCCTACGTATCAATACGTATGAGGCGATCTACTGCATCATGCGGATCAAATCGGATATGCCGCGGGCCTGCATTTTTTCCCGTATGCGCGAGCGATGGATCTCGACGGTACGCTGGCTGATACCGAGCTCCTCGGCGATTTCCTTGTTGAGTTTGCCGACGGTAAGATGTTGCAGCACCTCTCGCTCACGATCGGTAAGCTTTGACAGGCGTTCGGCGACTACGTTTTTGGGAACACCCGGCGGCGACCGGTTGGAGAGGATCTCCTGCGCCATGCCGACCGCCTCCAGCAGGTGATCGGCACGCGCCGGTTTCTCGATAAAATCGATCGCCCCAGCCTTCATCGCCTGAACCGCAATCGGAACGTCCCCATGCGCAGTAACGACGATGATGGGAATGCTGGCGTCGACGTCGTTCAGGTGCTGCAGCAACTGGAGGCCGCCCATACCGGGCAAACGTAGATCGAGCAGCATGCATGCTTTTCGATGGGGTTTTCGCATCTCCAAAAAGCGTTCCGCCGTTCGGCAGGCGATGGTTTCGTAGCCGTGCGCGTCTAGCAGTGCGCATAGCGACTTCAACACCGGCACGTCGTCTTCGACCACGTAGACCGGATAATGCTCATTCATTTTGTTCACCGCCCCCAATGCGAATTGGAAGTTCAAACGCCACTTCCGTTCCGCCTTCCAGCGCATTCATCCAAATGCGTCCTCCATGTGCCTCAGCGATCGACCGGCAAAGCGACAGGCCAATGCCCATCCCGCTCGTTGTTGAGGTATGAAACGGTTCGAAGAGATCCTGCTCGAGTTCCTTCGGAATCCCGCGGCCGGTGTCGCGCACCGCGACACGCACACTATTGGCCGAACCGGTCACTTCGATGGCAAGAATTCGAATGGCCGAGTCTTCCATCGCTGTTATGCTGTTGCGCACCAGATTCAGGACAACCTGACCCACCTGAACCGGATCGGCCCATATCTTCGGCAGACGGCTATCCAGCATCAGTTGCAGCCGCAGGTCTTTCAGTTCGCAGGAGACCATGGCCAGGTCGACGCCCTGTTTGACCGCCGCGTTGATGTCGATGTAGTCGGCGTTGAGATCGCCTTGCGAAATCAGATTGCGTATCCGACGCATCAACTCGCCGGCGCGCGCCGTTTCGGTCACCGCATCGTCTATATACTGCTCGACCCGCTCCGGCACCTGGACGCCGGCATTCTTCAACTCCTGACTACAGGCATTGACATAATTGGCCACTGCCGAAAGGGGCTGATTGAGTTCATGCGCAATCGCCGAAGCCAGTTCGCCCATCGAACTTGTTCTGGCGGCATCGAGCAGCGCGTGCCGTAGCCGGATCTCCTCAGCCTCGGCCACGCGCTGTGCTTCAAGGGCGGAGCGTTCATGTTCCAGGCTGTTCAGCGCAAACAGCGCGCGGCGCAGGATGCGCAACGCATCGCGATCCAGCGCATCAAAGGGCCGGCTTTGGCCAAGCCGCTCCTCGCGCCACAGGGCAAAGGAACCGCGTGGCGACAGCCGCGTGACACCATCCTCGCTGCGTTGTTCGATCTTGTCGGGTTTTCCCGCCCAACGGATCGTCTGTTCAAAGTGTTTGCGCAGGAAAACCAGATAGTCGCGGCCGTCTTCCGACAGCTCCAAAAAAGCCGCCCCGGCCGCCGTCTGCATCTGCTCGTCGTCCATGTCGATCAGCGCGGACAGGTGCGATGTCGTTGCAACTCCGTCGACCAGCTGCGCTTGAAGATTGCCGAAATCGGGCGCCCGTTGCGGCACCGATCCGGCCGTGATGACGTCGTCCGCAAGGGAAAGCACGAGCCCTTCGGCATCTATCAATCGCATCAGGGCCGTTGCCTGATCGGCAATCAGCCTGCGCAACGGCGTACCGGCACGCGCTTTTTGCTCGATCTTGAAGGCGGATTTCTCGGCAACGATGCTTTTGCGAAGCTGGTTGGTGTTCTCGATGCTCTGAAGCAGCGCCGAAATGGTGCCGCCCAGCAGCTCGGCAAAACGCAGCCGGCTCGAGGAAAGCATCCGCTTGCCGTAGTGGTGGCACGCGATAAGGCCCCACAATTGATTGTTGGTGATCAGCGAAATCGACAGACTGGCCTGAACGCCCATATTGTTGAGGTATTCGACGTGAACCGGAGCTACGGCCCGCAGTTTGCTGTAGGTCAGATCCAGCGGCTGCGCCGCATCGGCGTCGGCCACGGTGCCGGATCGGTTCAATATCGGCACCCGTTCACCGTTGATGTCGGGGATCGACCGCATGACATTGAGTGTAAAATGGCGTCGCGCCGGATCCGGGATATCGGATGCCGGATAATGCAATCCAAGAAAGCTGTCGCTGCGAACCGTGCTTTCGGCAATGACTTCGCCGTGCTTGTCCTCGGCGAATTTGTAGATCATGACCCGGTCGAAGCCGGTCACATTGCGAATAATCTCGGCACTGATGGCGGCGAGTTCGTTGAGCGCATTGGGTTTGACCAGTTCGGAAATGATGCCGCGCCGCAGAATTTCATCTTCCCACACCGGTGCCGGCGCGGCTTCGGGATGCAGAAATTCCAGGATGATGTGGTTGTTGTTACGATGCGGCAGGCATTCGACCCGGATCGGTTGGCCGTCGACCGAGTCAAATCCGAAAAACCAAGGCCTCAGCAGTTCAGGCGTCGACGGCTCGAGCGGAAACACCGACAAACGGCTGGAATTTGCCTCGCCGATGAGATCGGCAAGAGTCATCCCCAAAACCACGTCCGGACCGGCGCCGACGAAAGCGGCACAGTTGGCGCTCGCATAGTCGATGATCCGTTTATCCTTACTGATCGCAAGCAGCGCGCCATGCGGTTGAACCGCGCCGATCAAATGTATCGGTTCGCGATCGCAGGTGCTCAAATCTACCGAGGTGGTGCTCAAAGCTAACCCGTTTCCGATGGTGTCGGCGTGCAGTCCAACGGCGCGAGCCAGGCCGCCATCGCATCAAACGTGTCCTGTGCGCCCGCCACGAGGTCAGTTAGCGTGGCGTCATCGTGCGGCAAGTGTTGAAGATAGCGGTTGGTCACCGCCCAGCGTCGGGCGTGCTCGGTGCGACACCACGACCAATAGCGCCGCCCATCCGGTCCGTCGTTCTGCAAGAGCCGGCGTGCCGCCTTGTCGATCACGGAGCCGCCTTGCGTTGATCCTTCCATCACGTAAATCACGCCGCCGAGTGAGCGTGATGACACGATCGTTTCGATTCGACCGCACCGGGGTGTTGTCCGCAGCTCGCCAGGCTCGATCCCGAGTCGGATGAGGTCATCGGCGAGAAGGTGCGAGCGGGGAACATAGTGATAGCCGGTCACCGGATCCGGCCGATGATTCATGACGCGGTCGACGGCGGCTTCGAGCGGCAGGTAGAAGCCGTGCAAGCGTTGCAACAGCTGCCGGTAACCGCCGCGATTGAGAGTACCCTTGAACAACCCGACGAAACTCGCATGCCGATGCATTCTTTCATGGACCACCCGGGTCCGTGCCCGCAATATGCGGCGGATGTCGGGATCCCCCGCAACCGTTTGACGTGTCGGCAATGGACCTCCCCTGCGTTCAGCGTGCGATCCGCGAATGCGCATCAAACGTGTAAGTCATTTGTCATTCTAGCGTTTTGGTGAAATGAGGGAAGGGGTTGCCGACGGCGGCGCGGTGCTTGTTTCTCACGACAGTATGTCCTATATGACGTCAAAATCGCTTTACGTAAACGTAGGTTGTCACCCGTGAACGCACCGTTTGCTCAACCGCACGATCATTTTTCCCAAACCGACGCCGGTACCATCGGCGACATGATCGCTAACGCCTCCGATGTGGCGGTGATCATCGACAGACAAGGTATCGTCCGTGACGTCGCGGGCGTAGCTGAAAACCTGTCGCGGCTCGGAACCGATAGGTGGATCGGTCATCCGCTCGAAGATCTCGTTGCGGCGGATTCCCGACGCAAAATCTCAGAGATCGTCGATGGCAAGACGGACGGTGGCGGCGAACATCTCGTTTCCCACCAGGCGCAGGACGGAGAAACGGTGGTTATTCGCTATACGGCCGTATCGACCGGATCGGACCGACCAATCCTGCTTTTGGGCCGCGATCTCAGCCCTCTGCGGACGCTTCAGGATCGCATCCTCAGTTCCCAACAGACGATTGAACAGAGTTTAGAGCGCCAGCGCCAGGACGAGGCGCGCTACCGCACGCTGTTTCAAATCGCGTCGGACGCGGTCATCATCGTTCATGCGTCCGGGGCCATTCTCGAAATCAACCAGGCGGCCAGCGACCTGCTGGGCTTAAGGCAACGCAGTGCCGACGGCAAACAGCTGTCGGGGTTGTTTACGGATGCCGATGCCACGTCCGTTGAGGGCCTGTTGCACAACGCAGCCGACAAGGGCGCTCAGGTCTCAGTGGAGGCGCGGCTGGCGTCCAGCGGTCTTCCCCTCAGCCTTCGAGCGACACCATACCGCTCAGGCGAGGCAACGCACATCCTCATTCAACTGGCGAAGACCACCGGATCGGATCAACGACCGCCCGAACAGACCCTGTTACACCTAGTGCGCCAGGCCAACGAAGCGATCGTGGTCACCGACGATAGCGGCGTCATTGTCTGGGCCAACGAGTCCTTCGTCGATTTTGCCCAGAGCGGTTCTGTTGAGATGGTGCTCGGGCAGCCACTCGCGGCTTTTTTCGATCCCGCAGAGATGGATATAGGGATCGTGCTCACCAATGTCCGGCAGCATCGTCGATTGCGAATGTTGCCGGCAAGAATGGTCGGGTCTGCGGGCCAGACCACCGATGTCGAATTGTCGATCGTGACGATGCCCGATGCGACACCACCGGGGTTCGGCGTCGTTATCCGTAATGTGTCATTGCGCACGACTGCCCCGATTCAAGTGTCGGCCGAACCGCGCGAAGCGGCCAACCCGGTCGAACACCTCGTCGGGAAAGTCCCGTTAAAGGAACTGGTGCGCGATGAGATCGACGCGGTTGAAAAGAACTGCATCGAAGTGGCTCTCAATCTGACTGGCAACAACCGGGCGGCAACCGCGAAGGTTCTGGGCCTCAGCCGGCAGGGCCTGTATACCAAAATGCGACGGTACGGGCTGATTTCGGGCGACGAATAGCATCAAGACATCGTTTCTCGCCGATACGGGCAAGCCTCGGTCGCGTTTCTAGATAGTCGCCCGTCAAAAACCGACAAGCCGCTGAAGGATTTGTAGATTTTTCTGGTCTGAAGTATTCGAGATTGCAAGATTTCGGGCATTCAGGCGTGGAATTCTTGCGATTTTGAAGGGCTTTCGGATTCCCTTTTGAACCTTGTCGTGATTCCATGGTCGCATCGGCTCGGAGAGGAAGATGCGCCCGAAATCAACAGATCAATCCGGATCCGGCGACCTGTTCCGGTCACGCCTCGATCAGATCATCAACATGAAGCACGAACTCGTCCGGCTCGCCGATGAGATCGACTGGGACTGGATCGACAACGAACTCGCTGACCTGTTCTGCGATACCGGTCGGCCGGCGATCGCCACCCGTTACATGATCGGGCTGTTGTTGCTCAAGCACATCTACGGCCTGTCAGACGAAGGCGTGTGCGAACGCTGGATCCACGACCCCTACTTCCAATTCTTCACCGGCGAGGAATTCTTCCAGCACGACCTGCCACACGTGCGTTCCGACATGACCCACTGGCGCAAGCGCATCGGCGACCGGTTGGACCGTCTGCTCGCCGAGACGCTTCGAGTGGCCCATGACGCCGGCGCCCTGAAGAAAGACGACATGGCCCGTGTCACGGCCGACACCACTGTGCAGCCCAAGGATGTCACCTTCCCGACGGACGCCAAGCTGCTGCTCACCGCCATCGAACAGCTCGGCAAGCTGGCCAGGCAACATGGTGTCACCGTGAGGCAGTCCTACATAAGGGTCGCCAAGAAGGCGGCGATGATGGCCGGGCGCTATAGCCACGCCAAGCAGTTCAAGCGCTTCAATCGCCAACTGAAGTTCCTGCGCACCCGGCTCGGCCGTCTGACCCGCGATATCACCCGCAAAGATCGGCGACGACGAAGACCTCCATGCCATCTTCGCCCTTCCCCTGATGAAGGCCAGGCAGATCCGCAGCCAGAAGCAGAAACAGCGGGGCTGGAAGCTTTATTCCTGGCATGCGCCGGAGACCGAGTGCATTGGCAAGGGAAAGGCTCACAAACCCTATGAGTTTGGATGCAAAGTGTCGATCACGACCACCAACAAACGCTGCAAGGGCGGTCAGTTCATCCTCCATGCCAAGGCATTCCATGGAAATCCATATGATGGGCACACGCTCAAACAGGTCGTCGAGGAGACCGAGGCGCTCACTGGGCGTCATATCGAACGCATCTATGTCGACAAAGGCTATCGCGGCCATGACGTTGACAACCCGCACCGGGTCTTTAAGTCCGGTCAGAAGCGCGGCGTGCACGGCCAAATCAAGCGGGAACTGCGACGACGGTCGGCAATCGAAGCCGTGATCGGCCACACCAAGACCGACGGCCACCTGGATCGAAACTTCCTGCATGGACGTGACGGCGACCGCGCAAACGCAGTGCTCAGCGCCATCGGCTACAACCTGCGCCTCATCCTGAGATGGTTCAGGAGAATTTTGTGCAAAATGATCGCGGCAATCTTGGCCGAAATCACAACAAAATCAGCCCTTCAGAGGGCTTTTTGACAGGCGACTAGATATCGCTCTCGAATCGACAGTGTTCACCGCCTGCAAGGCAACAGGCCGTGTGCCTGACGCGCATCCCCGGGGCAATCAGGCGGTGGAACAAACGCTCGAAGACTGCGACGTGCCAAACACATCCTTGCATTGCCAGAGGATTGTCGCGAATGTCGATGACGATCCCGGGGCGGCTTCGGGTCCTGCAGTGGCCCGAACCGGCAAACGTCCAGGCGTGTTTTTCGATGGCCTTGAGGAGCAGCGGTGCGGCCAGTCGGGGCGGGCTCCAGTAAAGCGCCCGCGCGGCCAGGCCGGGAATTCGATTTGCGACGATGTAGTCAGCCGTTCGCCTGCCCGCCTTTCGGGCAATTCGGGCTGCCACATCGGCCGGCAACTCCTGCCAGAGAGCGCAGAACAGGGCAGCCGGAATCCGTTCGTCGACCATCGTCGACGGCGGGCATGTCAGCAAAAACGTCAGTCCGGCCGCATCGAAGACGCGTCCGGTGAGACCGGCGTCCTCGTGTTCACGCATCACATCGATTAGCTGCAATACGGCATTTGGCCCAACTCGCCCGGTTTCGTGAGAGGCACGACTGACCGTTGCGAGCGCGGTCATTCGCCGGCCGCCGGCCGGTGGCTGGTCGTGGTTTCCATCACCATCTGCTCGGACCCGCCGCCGCATGCTTTGACCGCACCGGCCATGCCCGCACGAGCCTCGCGGGCCCGCGCGGCCCTGTCCGCGGCCGCTTCCCAATCATCCATTTGCGCCGGTGCGATGGTCCGTGTCCGGTCGAAGTTGAAATTGACGGTCTTCTTCGACTGCGGGCCCCAGTAACCGGCCTTGCCGAGGTCGTAAAACTTGCGCTGGAACCCGGCCTTGAGAAATGCCTTCAGGCAACCCAGCAGATAGCGGCGTCGAAACCCGGTGCCGCGCCACGGATAGTGGAACAGGGCTTTTTTCATGTAGAAGCGCCGGTAGTTGTTCATCACACCATCCAGCAGTTCGCCGCGGTCCATGGCCTCCGGTTTCATGATCGGGGTCACGAAGTTGTATTTGGAGAAGTCGAAGATCTCGACCTTGTCGCCCAGTTCCCGGAACAGGTCGGTAAACGGCCATGGGGTGTACATCGCCCAGTTGGCGAGATCCGGCTGCCAGTCCCAGGCCATGGTGTAGGTTTCTTCAAGCGTTTCCGGCGTCTCGTTGTCGAGCCCGACGATGAACTGAGCCTCGACGAAAATGTCGGCCTCGCGCAGCAGTCGGATCGCCTCCTTGTTTTCGGCGACCTTGGTTTCCTTGTTGAAACGGTCCAGTTTCAGTTGCGCGGCCGCTTCGGTGCCCAGCGAAACATGAACGAGGCCGGCCTGCCGATACAACTTCAGCAATTCGCGGTCGCGCATGATATCGGTGACACGCGTGTTGATGCCCCACTTCACCTTGTCCGGCAGGCCACGAGCGATCAGTTCCTCGCAGAACCGTTTGAATTTCTTGCGGTTGATGGTCGGCTCTTCGTCAGCCAGGATGAAGAAGCCGACATCATGGTCGCGGACCAGCGTTTCGATCTCGTCAACCACTTTGACCGGATCGCGAACCCGGTAATCGCGCCAGAATTTCCACTGCGAACAGAAGGAACAGGTGAACGGGCAACCCCGGGCCATGTTGGGGATGGCGACGCGCACGCCCAGCGGCACGTAGATGTATTTCGACCACTCCAACAGCGACCAGTCGGGATCGATGGCATCCAGATCCTTTACGGTCGAGGCCGCCTGAGTCGAGACGATGTTGTCGCCGTCGCGGAAGGCAAGCCCCTTGATCTTATGCCGATCGGCCGGCCAGCGTCCGGCATCGATACAACGGATCAGATCACGAAAGATTTCTTCGCCCTCTCCGCGCACGATCACGTCGATCCACGGCGCTTCCGACAGGACCTGCTTGAACATGAACGTGGCATGGATGCCGCCAAGAACCCGAACGGCCTTTGGACAGACTTCCCGGGCAATCTCCAGAACCGTCTCGGCCTTGTAGATGGACGGCGTGATCGCCGTCGTTCCAACGACATCCGGTGCGAGTTCGACCAGCCGTCTACGCAATTCATCGTCATCCAGATCATTGGTCATGGCGTCAACGAAATGAATGTCGTCGTAACCGGCCGCCCTGAGGTGGCCGGCAAGATAGGCGACCCAGGCGGGTGGCCAGCTGCCGGCGATTTCGGCTCCGCCGGAATGATAATTCGGATGAACGAGGACGATGCGCATGGAACAACTCCCTAGTGTAAAGAAAACTTTACACTAGGGAGTGTCCACACTAATTGACATACATCAAGGATTTTTATGATCCGCCGGTGATTTTGCCCGGCGCTGCCTGGAGGCGTCAGCTTTCGGGCTGCTCCGCGCTGAAGGTTCTCAGATAAGCAAGAACTGCCTCGATTTCTTCCGGCTTTTTCAGCCCGGCGAAAACCATCTTGCCGCGACATCTTTGAAGATCGGCGCAATCCAGGCCGTATTCCGGCGCGATATCGACCAGCCATTTGCGCGGATTGCCGAAATAGCCTGCCATGGTTTCGTCATCCCAATTGAGGCCGGCCTCGCCCAGGGCCACCATGACGTTGGAATATCTGAAACCGTCGACCGTTCCCGCCTGGCGACCGAATACATCGTTGAGCATCGGGCCAACGCGGTTCTTGGCACCTTCGCCGACCGCATGGCAGGCCTTGCACTTGTTGAAGACCTTTTCGCCGTCTGCGACGAGATCCTGCGCGGAGCTCGCCCCAGCCATGCCAATCACTGCAATAGATGCCAAAATCAGTTGTTTCATGCACTTACTCCCTTTCTGTCTCTGGGCAAGTTAGGCCACATTGCGGTAGTGTCAACTAACAATGACAATTACCGGGAACGATGTGAGATTCGTGAACCGAAAAGCTCGCATCGCTACGGACAGGAGACCGTGCTGCGCGACCATCCCGATCGATTTCCGCTTTACAGCGAAGTGCACGCACGGCCGCCGGAACCACTTCCGGTACCGGCACGCCTGAGTTACCTTGTGTTTCATGGCGCGCTCGGACTGGAACCGTTGCGTAACCTTTGTGCCCGGTTCGGTGCCGACCAGCCCGCCATCGATGCCACCCATTACAGCGGCGATATGGGGCCATTTCGTGTGCGTTATGAGCGCCACACGGAATTTTCGAGATATATGTTCATAATCGACAGTCTCGGGCAGGATATGTTCAGCACGACGGCAATTCACAGCGTACCCGACGACTGGCTGGAGAGCCTGGACGGCGAGTTGATGGTCGCCACCCACATCGAAATCGTCAGCGAACAATCGGCTCCCGGCAGCGAGGAAGAGATTTCGAAACGGTATTTCGGCGGCAACGCCCTGGTCGGATCCCTGTTTGCGGGCGGCAAAGGCCGTGCCATCACCGATTTCCGAATTCACGCCGACGGGTTCAGCCGGCTGCTGGTCGAGGAACGCGGCACCAACCCGAGGCAGATGGGCCGCTTCGTGCAAAGGCTGCTGGAAATCGACACCTATCGCATGCTGGCGCTGCTGGCGTTTCCGGTCGCCCGCGGCTTAATGCCCTATCTTTCGACCTGCGAACAGGAACTGACGGAAATCGCCACCGCCACGTCGGCAGCCAAAGAACAGGACGAGCCCATGCTCTTGGACCGTCTCACACGGCTGCACGCAGACATCGTCCGCCGGCGGGCCGAGAGCACCTACCGGTTTTCCGCCGCCTCAGCCTATTCTGCCTTGGTGCACCGGCGGATACAGGAAATGCGGGAACACCGCATCGAGGGCCTGCAAACCCTCGACGAGTTCACACAGCGCCGTCTTGCGCCCGCCATGGAAACATGCACCACAGTCGGACGCCGCCTGAGCGATCTGTCAGAGCAGGTGACACGTGCCACGCAATTGCTGTCGACGCGGGTCGACGTCAGCCGTGAGCGGCAAAGCCGAAACCTGCTCGAATCGATGAATCGGCGAGCCAGCCTGCAGCTCCGCCTCCAACAGACGGTCGAAGGACTGTCGATTGCGGCAATAACCTACTATATCGTGGGACTGGTGTCCTATGCGGCATCGGGATTGCACGCTGCGGGTCTGCTTCTCTTCGATCCGCGTGTTGTGGTCGCATTGAGCATTCCCGTGGTGCTGCTGATCGTCGCTTTTGGCGTCAGGAAAGTCCGAAGCATCATCAGTCGCCGGGAACGAAAGAGCGAGTCGCAACAGACCGGCGTGTAGAAACCGGACTGCCGTTTCGATCGGTGGAAGAGTGCTATGGTTTTTGTTCTGATCCTGTTGGTGATCGTCACCGCCGCGAGCGGCGCCTACTACAAGCCGGGCGAGTGGTACGAGACACTTGAAAAACCATCCTGGACGCCGCCCGACTGGGCGTTTCCGGTCGTTTGGACGACGCTCTATGTCATGATCGTCATCGCCGGTTGGTTGGTTTGGCGTGAGGCGGGCCTTGGGCTGGCCATGATCCTCTGGTTTGCCCAACTGGTGCTGAATTTCCTTTGGTCCATGCTGTTTTTCGGCCGGCGACGGATGGATCTCGCATTCGTCGACGCGGTGGCGCTGTGGGTTCTGGTGGCGGCGTTCATTGTGGCAGCGTGGCCAATCTCCACCTGGGCTTCGGTGCTGTTCGTTCCTTATCTGGTGTGGGTCACGCTGGCTGCCGTCCTGAACCTCTCCGTCTGGCGGCTCAATCCGCACGTGACGGCAGCGCACTGATGGGTGCCAGAGCAAGTTACGGCCAGAATGAATCATTTGATGGCGGAAAATCGGTTCACTCGGCAAGGCGCGTCGCGCAGCGCGATGTGGTGCATCGGGCAAGCGGCGCAACGTAGCCGATGGGCCGATTTACCGCCACCCTGGAGAGGTCTATCGTGTTGAAAACATACGGTGAATGGGCCGGGCGATTTTGCCCCCTGGCGTCGTTGGCTTGCACTTGTGGTGGGGAGGCACCACGGCGCGCAACCCGCCTAGCCAGCGACCAAAATCGCCGCGGTCAAATGCTTCATTCTGGCCGCAACTTGCTCTAATGCGATCGCTGCAGGCGCCACAGGAGATCTGACAGATGGGCCACCAGCGCGGCAAACAGCCAAGCGGCGAACGCCGTTAAGCCGCCGCCGGCGAGCATCGTGATCAGCGAGGCCATCAAACACAGGCCGGACACGCCGTTGAGGACGATCGACGTCGCCAGTGTCGGGCGTCGCCGGCGCAGGAAGGCAAACAAAAACACTGTCTCCAGCAACAGAAAAGCGGCTGCCACATAGGTAAAAATATAGGCGTCAAAGGTCTCAGGCATTTGCTGCCCTATGCCGATAAGCCAAGCAACTGCCGTACGTCCTTGGCGAAGACGCGCATATGCGCCCTGCGCTCGCGCCGAACCAGGCGCTTGTTGAGGTACGCGTCCCAGGTCAGCCGCTGGACGTCGGGATCCTCGCACATCGTAACGAACTGTTCGCGCCGACGGTCGCTGTGATACCAGAAATACTGCAACAGCCGCAGCGCCAGAAAGACGCGCCCATGCTCTTTCATAAAGCCGCGCCGCGCCGTTTTCAGGGCAGAGGCGCGCCCGGTTTGCAGCGCCTGATCGACCGCCTCGGCGCACAACTCGCCGCACCGCATGGCATAGTAGATGCCCTCTCCGGAAGATGGTGCGACAACCCCTGCCGCATCGCCGGCGAGAATCACATCGGCGCCGTTGTCCCATCGCCGCAACGGTCGCAACGGCAGCGGTGCCCCTTCCATGCGAACGGTCGTGCAGTCCTGCAGGCCGGCATCCGCGCGCAACTGGCGTGTCGCTTGCTTGAGGCTATGTCCTTTGACAGCCGATCCGCAACCAACACTGATGGTGTCGCCATGCGGAAAGACCCAGCCATAGAAATCCGGTGAGACCGTCCCCTTGTAGATGACGTCGCAGCGGTCCGGTGCAAAGGCATCGCCCTTGATCGCATCGGCCGCGACAATCTCGTGATATGCGAAGACATAGGGTGGTTTGCGGTTTGGGCCGAGAGCGAAGCGCCGCACCGTCGAATTGGCGCCATCTGCGCCGATGACCATGCGGCCGGCGATCGGGTCCGCGCCGTCGCCCAAATCCTTTCCGGTAATCTCCAGGCGCAATGTCCTGTCGCCATGCCGGGTCACCGACTTGACCTTGCCGGACAGCAGATCCACACCGGAGGCGGCCGCGCGGCGTCGTAACCAGGGATCGAACTCCTTGCGGTCGACCATTCCGACAAAGCCTTCATTGTGTATGGCCATATCGACGGTGCGGTCACTCGGGGAGATCATCCGGGCCGATGTGATCCGGGCCTTGAGGATCGAGTGCGGTATATTGAAGTCCTGTATCGCCCGCGGTGGTATGGCGCCGCCGCAGGGCTTGATGCGACCCTCCGGATCGACCAGCAGCACCCGACGGCCGCGCTTCGCCAACGTCTGCGCGGCGGTCGCTCCCGCCGGCCCGCCGCCAACAACAATCACGTCATATGTGTCAACCATGATAACCGCCTATGTCCGTAGGGCTTCCGATCCGGCGACCAACCCGCTGGGCCGGCTGATGCCGATCTGGCTGGCGATCAGCGCGGACACCACAAACAGGATAGCCTCGCCGCCGAAGACCAGAGCGAAAGAGAGTGCGACATCGCCGGTCACCGCGCGTGTCACGTCGATGGCGACGGTGCCCAAGAAGCCACCAAGGCCGAAAGCGATCGCTTGCGCAGCACCCCACAAGCCCATGCGGATGCCTTCACGGGACGGTCCGCCGGCGCCGGCCAGGGTCATCATGCAACCGATGGCGGCCACGGCAAATGCGCCGTTGGCGATTCCCAGCACCACGATGTTCGCAGCCAACGGCCAGTCCGGCGCAACCGTTGCCGACAGCGCCAGGAAAGCGAGGGCTAGGCCGGACGCCAGGCAGCCGCCGATCATGAACAGCCGCAGAATGGCGGGATTACGCTTAGCCAGCAGGCTACCGACAAGGCCAACCGTCAGCATGCCGAGGAACACGCCGCCATGCTGCAGGCCTGACAACTGCGTTGTCTCGCTGGGCGTCATGGCAAACAGGAAACCGCCATAGGGTTCGAGAATAAGGTCTTGTGTGCTGTAGGCGAGCATCGAGACGAAAACGAAGATTGTGAAGAGACGGGCGGCCGGATCGTCCACCGTGGCGCGCAGGCTCTGGCGGAAAGACAGCGCCGGACGGCGCGGCGTGTCGTCCACCACCGGCGCCGCCCGTCGCTCGACGCCGAACAGCGCTACCAGAGCGAGAAGAACCGACAGGAAGCCGGCGGCGGCCGTGACGGCAATCAGCCGGGCATGGGAATAGGGATCGAGGAACTGGCCGGACACGATCGCGGTGCAGGCGATGCCGAAGATCATCATCAACCAGACGATGGTCGCCGCAGCCGGCCGTCGCGCCGGTGCGGTTCGACTGGCCATCAGGGCGAGCAGCGAGGTGCCGGCGGCACCGATGCCGAAGCCGATGAAGGAGTAAGCGACAAACGCAACCAGCAGCCCGATGACGAAATGCTGCTCCACCAGCATGGCGGACGCCGCCGCGGCGGTCCCGGCCACCGCAAGCACCGCGACCCCGCCGAGGATCCAGCGGCTCCTGTTGCCGCCGATATCCGATCCGTGTCCCCAGAAGGGACGCAGGATCTGGACCGCATAGTGCCAGCCGACCAGGGCGCCGGGGACAATCGCCAGCAGACCGAGTTCGACGACCATTACCCGATTGAGGGTCGACGTGGTCAAAACGACGATCGATCCCAAGGCAGCTTGGACGAGACCCAGTCGGAAAATGCTGAACCAGCTCAATCCGCCGGCATTCGAATGCGCCGTGGGTCTCATAGCGTTTCTCCCGCCAGTTGTGCGACATTGTAAGCGCGAAGGGCGAATGCGGTCACAAGCATGCCCGACACATACAGCCCGACACCAATCGCCGAGTACCAGACCGCTTGGCCAACCGGATCCTTGAGCAACCGGACAAGCGCCGCGACCTGGACGGCGGTGAGCACGCCGACCGTCGCCGCCAACCAGGTGCTTCCGAGGGTCAGCAGCTGACCGATGACAGCCAGTTGCGCAGCGATCATGATAACGCCGGCGGTCAGTGCGGCGCCTCGCACGCCGAGTTGAACCGGCAGGGAGCGGATGCCCATACGCCGGTCGCCCTCGATCGCCTTGAAGTCGTTGAGTGTCATGATTCCATGCGCTCCGGCGCCGTAGAGCAGCGCGGCCAGCACAACCGGCGTGTTCGGCAGTGTCGCAAGCGCCGCTGCGGCGGCGGTGAACCACGGCAGCGTTTCATAACTGAAGCCGACGGCTGCATTGCCAAACCAGCCGTTCTGTTTCAACCGCAAAGGCGGCATGCTGTAGGCCCATGCAAGCGCCAGCCCGATAACAGCGGCGCCGAAAACCCATGGCCCGAGCATCGCGGCAACAAGCAGCGACAGCAGGGACGTGGCGATGCCGATCCACAAACCCCATCGTCCCGGCATCCGGCCCGACGGAATGACCCGGTGCGGCTCGTTGATGGCATCGACCTCCCGGTCGAACCAGTCGTTGACGGCCTGGCTGGTGCCACACACCAGCGGTCCGGCCAACAGCACACCGGCCAGCACATAGAGCCATCGGTCCTGAAGACCGGTACCAACCGAAATCGCGCCGCACATATAGGCCCACATCGGCGGAAACCAGGTGATCGGTTTCAACAGTTCGATCACAGCAGCGACGGTCGGCACATGGCGCCGTCCGTCACTGGCGCCGTAAAGCCGGGAATGCGTCCGCGTGTTCATGCTTCCATGCTATGGAGGCAGCTTCAGACTGTCAATTCAAATTGACGCTTGATTGTCAGGTAAGGTTGACATGTGTTCAATTGCCCGGATCGAACTGTTCCAGCCCGTGCCGCCTGAGCTTGACGTAGAGGCTTTGTCGGCTCAGTCCCAGCATGTCGGCAGCCGAGGCTCTGTTGTTCTTCGTTTGCCTGAGGGCCGATTCAATGCACATGCGCTCGATCATTTCGGACGCTTCGCGCACCAGTTCCTTGAGCGGTACGCGTCCTACCAGTTCGGCCACCTCCGAGGTGTCGCCCGTCAGGTGGTTGGTGCGGGTCGCTATGCCCACATCCTTCGAAGGGGCATCGGTGATCAGATATCCGATTGGGCCGTCGGAACCGCCTGAGAGCCGACGCGCCGAGATTTGGACGGCGCGGGAACCGCCATAGTCATCGCTCAGCACCGTTGTGAAATTTCGGGTCTCGTCCCGATCCCGCAGACTTGCCATCAGCACCTGCAGGTCCACCGGCGACGCCCCCAGCCACGTCTCCAGATGGCGGCCGACCGCCGCATCACGGTTGAGTGCGCGGACCAGATCGAGAAAGCGATTGTTGACTTCCTCTATATTGCCACCGGCGTCGGTGACAACCACCGCTTCGGGCAGATTGCGCAGCAGTGTGTCGGCGTCCCAATGTGCATCGTTCGTCGTTGATCCCAAGGCCGCCGGTTGCGCATCCAGGCGCAGGATGAAATTGATTTCCCCATCGTCGCGGAAAGGCTCGATCATGAGCATGATCCGCCTGCCGTCCGCCGCCAGCGCGACCTCGATACTGTGCGGCGCGCCCTGCTGACCGGCAAGCTCCACGGCGTTGGCGACAGCATCACGCGATGCCCTGGTGAACAGGGACGCCGCGCGCTCGCCCGCAGCCTTGACAGGCGTTGTGTTAAGCAGTCTGGCGGCGGCGAGATTGATATCGACAATCTGCTGACCTGAGGCGTCGACAATAACCACCGGCTCGGTCAGCGACTGAAACAGGATTCGGTAGCGCGTTTCTGTCCTTCGCAGCGTGCGATATTCGCGCTCCATTTCCAATTGGGCCTGAACGAGACGTGTCTGCACATCGGCGATCTTGCGCAGGTCGTTGCCGAGCGCGACTTTGAACGGCGATCCACCAAAGGAGACGAGGGCATAGTCGACCGGCAGATCGGCTTTGCCGGTGGCGGGGTGATTGACCTGCCGGCGTCGGGTAACCGGTTGGGTGCCGCTGTCAGCAAGCAGTTCCTGGATTTTTTCGATGCATTCAGGTGTCACGGTCCGTTCCCAACGCGCTCCGATCCAGGTTTCCGGGATGAACGCGCGAAGACCTGGATCACGGTATGCAAAATCCTCGATGGCGCCAGCCGCCGAGATGATCAACGCAATGTCGGATCCTGCCTGGGTTAAGACCGCACAGGCCCTGGCGTTGATGTCCTTGAACCAACGGTCCGGCTTGCCGAACGGACGGGACTGCAATGCGGCCTGTTTGTTCATGGCGCGCACCGGCCGTTTTGCCAGGCGGATTTACGGCGGGCGCCAATGTCGGTTTGGCGTCCAAGCGGTATCGCCCCATTGCCGCCAGCGGGCTGAGGATCCCGATGAGATCGCACTGTCGTGTCTTTCAACACGATCTCGGTCCTTGTCCTTTCCAACGGCTAATCGCCGAACCGCTGTTGAGTCATGGTGGCCAAATGGAGGCGATTTGGCTTTCTGCGTGTTTTCATTCTCCACACAATGTCTCAGCCGGGGCCATATGTAAATCTAAATTAACGTCAACTATTGTTGACACTTCTCAGTTGAGGGGGGTAGACTTTCCACCAGTCAACAGGGAAGGCTGTCATTGCACGCTGACACAATGGTTTCCGCGAGATCCCAAAATCGGTTCAGACCGATCTATTCAGAGGAAGAGAGGCGGCGCCGCGATTCGACCCCCTGGACAGTGGTGCAGGGAGTGCTCGCACCGGTGCAATTCGTGGTGTTTCTCATCAGCATTGCGCTGATCCTGCGCTACTTTTCGACGGGCGAGGGTCTGTGGATCGCCAACGCTTCGGTGGTGGCCAAGACATTAACACTCTATGCCATCATGGTGACAGGCGCGATCTGGGAGAAGGTGGTGTTCGGCCGCTATCTCTTCGCCCACGCATTCTTCTGGGAAGACGTCTTCTCGATCGCCGTTCTGGCCTTGCACACCGCTTATCTGGTCGCTCTGTTCTTCGGGACGATGTCGCCCGACGCCCTGTTTGGGCTGGCGCTGCTGGCCTACGTCGCCTACGTGATCAATGCCGGCCAATTCCTGTGGAAACTGCGTCAGGCGAGAAAGCAGGCGGGACGCCCGTCCTACGCGCAGGCGGAGGCAACGGCATGAATCGCCCGCCCCTGACCGACGAGATAAAACAAGCCTGCGCGGTGACAAGCGGCGAAAGCCGCTCCGGTCTCATTCGGCAGCGCGCCCAGCACGAGGTGTTCTGCGGGCTGACATCGATCATCTGGTTGCATCGCAAGATCCAGGATGCCTTCTTCCTGATCGTCGGCTCCCGTACCTGCGCACACCTCATGCAATCGGCGGCCGGCGTGATGATTTTCGCCGAGCCGCGCTTCGCGACCGCCATCATCGAGGAACGCGACCTCGCCGGCATGGCCGACATGCATGACGAGCTTGACCGGGTGGTCGATCAACTGTTGGCCCGGCGGCCCGACATAAAGCTGCTGGTGCTGGTTGGATCGTGCCCGTCGGAAGTTATCAAGCTCGATCTGCCAAGAGCGGCCGAACGCCTGCACCGGCAACACGCACCGCAACGGCGGGTCGTGTCCTATTCCGGCAGCGGCATCGAGACAACGTTTACCCAAGGCGAGGACAATTTCCTGGCAGCGCTGGCGCGCGATCTGCCGTGCGATCAGGACGATGCAGATCCCGCGCTGATGGTCGTCGGATCGCTCGCCGACATCGTTGAAGACCAGTTTCGCCGCATCTTCGAAGGATTGGGGATCGACCGGGTGCATTTTCTGCCGAACCGGTCCGGCATCGACCTGCCACCGGTCGGTCCGAACACGCGGTTTTTGGCGGCACAACCGTTCCTGTCAGAGACGGCAAAAGTGCTGGAGCGACGCGGCGCGCGGCACCTCGAGGCGTTGTTTCCGCTGGGCGAGGAAGGCACGACGGCATGGCTGTCTGCGGCGGCCCGGGCTTTCGATGTCGATCCGGAACGCTTCGAGGCGATCGTCGCGCCAGGACGCCGTCGGGCTGCCGAGTCGGTCGCCAGCTTCCGGCAGACGCTCGCCGGAAAGCGGATTTTCCTGTTTCCCGACTCGCAACTGGAACCGAGCCTGGCGCGCTTCCTGCATCGCGAGATGGATGCCGAGATCGTCGAAGTCGGGACGCCGTTCCTGCACCGCCGACATGTCGCCGGGGAACTGGCGCTGCTGCCCGACAGCGTCTGCTTGAGCGAAGGACAGGACGTGGAGCAGCAACTCGACCGGTGCCGGGACGCCGACCCCGATCTGGTGGTGTGCGGTCTTGGTCTGGCCAATCCGCTGGAGGCCGACGGCCAGGCCACCAAATGGTCGATCGAATTGGTGTTCTCGCCGATCCAGGGCTACGAACAGGCCGGCAATCTGGCTGAGTTGTTCGCCCGGCCGCTGGAACGGCGCGCCCGGCTCGCAGTGGAGGCCTGAAGCCATGCAACTGTCGGTTTGGACATATGAAGGCCCGCCGCATTTCGGAGCCTTGCGCGTCGCCACATCGATGAACGGCCTGCATTTCGTCCTGCACGCGCCACAGGGCGACACTTACGCCGATCTCCTGTTCACCATGATTGAGCGGGATCGCAAGCGGCCGCCGGTCACCTACACGACGTTCCAGGCCCGCGATCTGGGCAAGGACACAGCGGATCTGTTCAAGACCTCCTGCCGCGAGGCCTATGAGCGCTTCCAGCCGCAGGCCATGCTGGTCGGCGCCTCTTGCACGGCCGAACTGTTGCAGGACGATCCGGGCGGACTGGCCAAGACGCTCGGCCTGCCGGTACCCGTCGTCGCAGTGGAACTGCCGTCCTACAGCAAAAAGGAGAACTGGGGCGCGGCGGAGACCTTCTACCGGTTGGTTCGGGGTTTTTCTCGCGGCCGCGAAAAACGCGACAGCGCGTATGGATCGCCGTCCTGCAACATCCTGGGCCCCACGGCCATGGGCTTCCGCAACCGCGACGACATCAACGAGGTGAAGCTGCTGTTGCAGGCGATGGGCATCGGCATCAACGCCGTGGCACCGCTCGGCGCAACTCCCGCCGATCTGATGCGGTTGTGCGATGCCGATTTCAACATCGTGCTCTACCCGGAGGTGGGTGCGACCGCAGCGTCCTGGCTGAAGCGCGAATTCGGTCAGCCGACCGTCACCTGCCCGCCGATCGGGGTCAACGCGACAAAACGCTTTATCGAAGAGGTCGCCGCCTGCGCCGGGACCGATCCCGCGCCGGCCCTGCAATGCGGTACCGAGCGGTTGTCCTGGTACTCCCGTTCGGTGGACTCCAACTACCTGACGAACAAGCGGGTTTTCGTATTCGGCGACGCCACGCACGCGATTGCGGCGGCACGCGTCGCCGAGCATGAACTGGGCTTCCGCCTGTGCGGTCTCGGCACCTATTCGCGGGAATTCGCCCGCGACGTGCGCGCCGTCGCTGCGGAATTCGGCGTCGAACCGATCATCACCGAAGATCATCTGGAGATCGAACAGGCGATCGTCGAGGCGCAGCCCGAACTGGTGCTCGGCACCCAGATGGAGCGCCACATCGCCAAACGGCTGCGCATTCCGTGTGCGGTCATCTCGGCGCCGTTCCACGTGCAGGACGTGCCGGCCCGCTATGCCCCGCAGATGGGGTTCGAAGGCGCCAACAACCTCTTCGACGCCTGGGTTCATCCACTCACCATGGGACTCGAAGAGCACCTGCTCAACATGTTCCGGGACGATTTCGAATTCCACGACGACGCCAGTGCATCGCATCTTGCTTCGGTTGAGGCCGGTGCATCCGAAGCCACAACGCAAAGCGTACCGCTTGCCGCAGGATCCGAAGGTCAAACGGCCGACTGGTCCCCGGAAGCACAAAAGGAACTGAAGAAAATCCCGTTCTTCGTGCGCGGCAAAGCACGCAGGAATACCGAAATCTTTGCCGTCGAACGCGGTGTCACCCTGATAACTCTCGAGACGCTCTATGACGCAAAAGCCCACTTTGCGCGCTAAGGCGCGAGCGACTACGCGCCCCGTCCAACCGGTCACACCGGTCCGGGTCACACTGGTGACCCTGGACAGCCACATGGCCAGTGCGGTCGCCAGGGCGGAGGCGGTGCTGCGGCGCGAAATCCCCGGGTTGCAGCTGTCGATGCACGCGGTGGCCGACTGGGGCGACGATCCGTCGGCAGCGGAGCGTTGCCAAGCCGATATCGCGGCCGCCGATATCATCGTCGCCAAGATGATCTTCCTGGAAGATCACATCCGACTGATACAGCCGTGGCTGGAAGCCCGGCGCGGTCATTGCGACTGTCTGGTCGGCTGCCTTTCAGCGGCCGAAATCGTCTCCCTGACGCGCATCGGCCGCTTCGATTTCACCAATCCCACCGGCGGCCTGATCGGCTTCCTGAAACGGTTGCGCGGCCGCCAGGGCGGCGCCAAATCGGCCGGTCACGGCCAGATGAAAATGCTGCGCGCGCTGCCCCGGCTGCTGAAATACGTGCCCGGCAAAGCCCAGGATTTGCGCGCCTATTTCCTCACGCTGCAATACCTGCTGGCGAGTTCCGACGAGAATATCGTCAACCTGGTCCGTTTTCTGGTCGCCCGATACGGTCAGGGACCGCGTGCCGTCCTTGCCGAAACACTTCAGGCGGTGGATCCGGTGGTCTATCCGGACGTCGGCGTCTATCACCCGGCCATGGCCGGCCGCATGTCGATCGATGACGCGGCACTGCCGGTGCCACATGGCAAACCGACGGGAACCGTCGGCCTCATCGTCATGCGCTCCTACGTGCTGGCAGGTAACACCCGGCACTATGACGGGGTGATCGAGGCTCTCGAGAAACGCGGGCTGCGGGTCATCCCGACCTTCTCCAGCGGCCTCGACGCGTGTCCGGCGATCGAGCGGTATTTCTTCCATGACGGCGAGCCGATCGTCGACGCCGTGGTGTCGCTGACGGGCTTCTCCCTGGTCGGCGGGCCCGCCTACAACGACGCGGCCAAGGCGGAAGCCATGCTGGCGGCGCTCGATGTGCCGTATCTGTCGGCCTTCGCCATCGAATTCCAGAGTCTCGACCGGTGGCGCGCATCCGACCAGGGCCTGACGCCGGTCGAAACGACGATGATGGTGTCGCTGCCGGAAATCGACGGCGCCACCGGGCCGATGCTGTTCGGCGGGCACCGGGACGCCGACGCCGAGGCGGGCCGTGACATGGTCAGCGAGGTCGACCGCACCGCCCTGTTGGCGGCGCGTGTCGACAAGCTGATCCGGCTGCGCAAGACCCCGAAAGCCGAACGCCGACTGGCCACGGTCATCTACAACTTCCCGCCGAATGGCGGCGCCGTCGGCACCGCCGCTCATCTGTCGGTGTTCCGTTCCCTGTACAACCTTCTGTGCGCCCTTCAACAGGAGGGATACAGCGTCGATCTGCCGAACAGTGTCGAAGACCTGCAGACGGCCATTCTTCATGGCAATGCCGATCGGCACGGCACAGCGGCCAATGTGGCGACGCGCATCAGTGCGGAAGACCACATCGCCCGCGAAACCTGGCTCGAGCAGATCGAAGCGCAATGGGGACCGGCACCCGGCCGGCAGTTGAGCGACGGATCGGGTATTTTCGTGCTTGGCGCTCATTTCGGCAACGTCTTCATCGGTGTCCAGCCGTCTTTCGGTTACGAGGGCGATCCGATGCGGCTGCTGTTCGAAAAGGGGTTTACGCCGACCCACGCGTTCTCCGCTTTCTACCGCTACCTGCGCGACGACTACGGCGCCGACGCAGTGCTGCATTTCGGCACCCACGGAGCACTGGAATTCATGCCCGGCAAACAGGTCGGCCTGTCGGGCGAATGCTGGCCGGAACGGCTGATCGGGGCGCTGCCGAACTACTATTTCTATGCCGCCAACAATCCGTCGGAGGGCACCATAGCGCGTCGCCGCTCCGCGGCAACGCTGATCAGCCACCTGACCCCGCCGGTCCAGCACGCCGGCCTTTACCGTGGCCTGCTCGACCTCAAATCGTCGATCGACCGGTGGCGGGCCACACCGCCGCAGCACAGCGACCGTTCGCGGCTCGCCGAATCGATCCGCAACCAGGCGATCGGGCTCGACCTGATCGCGCAGAACGATCGCTGGAGCGACGCGGCCGAAGCGGAGATCCCGCACCTGGCGCAAGCGGTCCAGGAACTCGAAACCACCCTGATTCCACACGGTTTGCATGTCCTCGGTGAACCGATAGGCGCCGATCAGCGCCACGACTTGCTGTCGGCGGTCAACACGGCGCTCGGCGAGGATGGCATCGATCCCGAGATCGTCGATCGCATCGCCGGCGGGACCTGCGACAGCGGTGCCTTGGCCGAACCTCAACGCAACACCGCCGAGCGTCTGATCACCATGGATGCCGCGCTGCAGGGCGATCACGAAATCACCGCACTGCTGCGGGGGCTCGATGCGCGTTACGTGCGTCCGGTTCCGGGCGGCGACATTATCCGTAATCCCGATATCGTGCCGACCGGCCGCAACATTCACGGATTCGACCCGTTCCGCCTGCCCAGCCGCTTTGCGCTCGACGATGGCGCCGCCCAGGCGGAGCGCCTCATCGAGCGGCATCAGCGTGACCGTGGCGCGTTTCCCAGAAGCATCGCTCTGGTTCTGTGGGGATCGGACAATCTGAAGACGGAAGGCTCGGCCATCGCCCAGGCCTTGGCTCTGATCGGCGCCAAACCGCGGTTTGACAGCTATGGGCGACTTGCCGGCGCGGACCTTATCCCGCTGGCAGAGCTCGGACGGCCGCGCGTCGACGTGGTGATGACGCTGTCCGGCATTTTCCGCGATCTGTTGCCGCTGCAAACCCGGCTGCTAGCCGAGGCGAGCCTGCTGGCGGCGACCGCAGACGAGCCGGAAGACCGAAACTTCCTGCGCGCCAACGCGCTGGCGCATGCACAAACCCATGGCTGCCCGATCGAAACGGCGGCACTGCGGGTGTTCTCCAACGCCGCCGGGACCTATGGCTCCAACGTCAACATGCTGATCGACAGCGGCATGTGGAACGAAGAGGACGAAATCGCCGACACCTACACCAAACGCAAGTGCTTCGCTTATGGGACGGACGGCAAACCGGTCAAACAATCGGAGCTGCTGTCGTCGATCCTCAACCGGGTCGATGCGGCCTACCAGAACCTCGAATCGGTGGAACTCGGCGTCACCACCATCGACCACTATTTCGATACGCTGGGCGGTATCAGCAAGGCGATCCGCCAGGCCGGCGGCGGCGCGGTGCCCGTCTATATCGGCGACCAGACCGTCAGCAGCGGCAAGGTGCGGACGCTGGAGGAGCAGGTGGCGCTGGAGGCGCGCACCCGCATGCTCAATCCCAAGTGGTACGAAGGTCTGCTCGAACACGGCTACGAAGGCGTTCGGCAGATCGAATCGCACGTCACCAACACGCTCGGATGGTCGGCGACGACCGGTCAGGTGGCACCCTGGGTTTATCAGAACCTCGCCGAAACGTTCGTGCTCGACGAAGCCATGCGCAAGCGGCTCGCCGACCTCAATCCGAAAGCCAGCGTCAAACTGGCCGACCGTCTGATGGAGGCGCATGAGCGTCAATACTGGCAGCCGGACCAGGCGACCATGGACGCCCTGCGCGACGCCGGCGAAGCCCTGGAAGACCACCTCGAAGGCGTCAAAGCGGAGGCCGCATGAACATTTACACCCATCCCGTCACAGCCCGCAGAGAGGCTAAGGCAACGACCCGCACGCCACGCGGCGCCGATGGCGAGGGCAGCGTCCAGGTCCATCTCGATCCCAACCTGGAAATCGAGGGCGCCAAAGTGTTTGCCGTCTACGGCAAGGGCGGCATCGGCAAGTCGACTACCTCGTCGAACCTGTCGGTGGCATTCTCCAAGCTCGGCAAGCGGGTGCTGCAGATCGGTTGCGATCCCAAGCACGATTCGACCTTCACGCTTACCAAAAGCCTGATCCCGACAGTGATCGACGTGCTCGAGGAAGCCGATTTCCACAGCGAGGAACTGCGTGCCGAGGATTTCGTGTTCGACGGGTACAACGGCGTGCAGTGCGTCGAGGCCGGCGGGCCGCCGGCGGGCACCGGATGCGGCGGCTACGTGGTCGGGCAGACCGTGAAGTTGCTCAAGGAGCACCACCTTCTGGAAGACACCGATGTGGTGATCTTCGACGTGCTCGGCGACGTCGTCTGCGGTGGCTTCGCCTCGCCGCTGCAGCACGCGGAGCGAGCGCTGATCGTCGCGGCCAACGATTTCGACTCGATCTTCGCGATGAACCGTATCGTCGCGGCGATCAAGGCCAAGTCGAAAAACTACGATGTGCGGCTTGGCGGCGTGATCGCCAACCGGTCGCGGGAGACCGACCAGATCGACCGCTTCAACGAGGCGATCGGCCTCAAGCGGGTGGCGCATGTGCCCGACGCCGATGCGGTGCGGCTCAGCCGGCTGAAGAAACGCACCCTGTTCGAAATGGACGAATCCCCAGCGGTGCTGGCAATCCAAAAGGAATATCTGGCGCTCGCCGATTACCTGCTGTCGGGCGCCGAAGAACTCGATGCGACACCCATGAAGGACCGGGAAATCTTCGATTTCCTCGGATTTGATTGATGGGGCCACGATGAGCGATACGAGCTATATCCAGCGTCGCGACGAACTGCGGCACTATTTTGACTGCACCGCCAACGAGGCGTGGAAGAAGCTCACCTCGCAGGACCGGGTCAGCCGGATCCGCGCCACCGTGCGCGCCGGTCGTGACCGTATGCGCGCGACAATCCTCTCCTATCTGCCGGCCAACCTGCGCGGCTGGCGGGTGCTGGACGCCGGCTGCGGAACCGGGGCACTGTCGGTCGCGTTGTCGGAGCGCGGTGCCCATGTCGTCGGCATCGATCTGTCGCCGACGCTCATCGCCCATGCCCGCGCATCCCTGCCGGCGTCGACGACCGGCGGAAGCGTCACCTTGGAAGCCGGCGACATGCTGAAGCCGCCGCCGGGCGGATTCGACGCCATCGTCGCCATGGATTCGCTCATTCACTACAACACCGCCGATGTGTTGAAGGCTCTGGCGGTGTTTTCCCGCCATGCCGACCGGTCGATCGTCTTCACGTTTGCCCCGCGGACCCTGCCGCTGGCTATCATGCATACGGTCGGACGGGCTTTTCCGCGCTCCGACCGGGCACCGTCGATCGTTCCGGTGGAAGCGCAGCGGCTGCATCGGGCAATCACGGAAGCACCGGAGTTGACCGAGTTCTCGGTCGGGCGTTCGCAGCGGATAAAATCCGGTTTCTATACGTCGCAGGCATTGGAGCTGGTGCGATGACGGTAACCGACAGGCTGCGCAGACCGCGGCTGTATGCGATGTGGCAGACACTCGGGACCCAGTTCCTGCCGTTTGCCGACGCCGCTTCGGCCGACCTTCCGTTGCCGCGTCTGTTGCGTCTGTCGATGTTCCAGCTGTCGGTCGGAATGGCCGCCGTGCTGCTCACCGGCACGCTCAACCGGGTCATGATCGTCGAACTCGGCGTATCGACGAGCCTGGTTGCCGTCATGGTCGCCATCCCGGTTCTGGCAGCGCCGTTCCGGGCTCTGATCGGTCATCGTTCCGATACGCACCGGTCATTCCTGGGCTGGCGGCGCGTGCCGTTCATCTGGATCGGAAGCATGCTGCAGTTCGGCGGGCTGTCGATCATGCCGTTCGCCCTTTTGCTGCTGCAGTCGCAAACCCATGGCCCGACCTGGATCGGCCCGGCGGCGGCAGCGGTCGCTTTTCTGCTCACCGGCCTCGGCATGCACATGACCCAGACAGCGGGCCTTGCCCTGGCTGCCGACCTGTCGACCGAGGACAATCGGCCGAAGGTGGTGGCGCTGGCCTTTGTCGTCCTGCTGGTCGGCATGATTGCCGCATCGGCTGTCTTCAGTTTTCTGCTGGTGGATTTCACCCCGAAGCAGTTGATCCAGGTTATCCAGGGGGCTGCTGTTGCCACCATCGCCATCAATGTCGTGTCGATGTGGAAACAGGAGGTTCAGGATCCGCACCGAACCCGCCATGATCGCGAGCGCCCTACGTTCCGCGAAGCGCTGGATCAATACCGTGCCAATCCACGCAGCGGCCGCCTGCTGCTCGCCGTCGGTTTGGGCTCGGCTGCGTTCAGCATGCAGGATGTGCTGCTGGAGCCCTATGGCGCGCAGCTGCTGAATCTGAGCGTCAGCCAGACCACCATGCTGACTGGGCTGTGGGCAGTGGGAACCCTGCTCGGCTTTTCGCTCGCCGGTCGCCTTTTGGTCAGGGGTTACGAGATGCACCGGGTTGCGGCGCTCGGAATCCTCGCCGGCATCATCGCATTCAGCGCCGTGATATTCTCCGGAACCCTGCAGTCCGACACGCTGTTCCGCGGCGGGGCGTTCCTGATCGGATTCGGCGGCGGTTTGTTTGCCGTGGGCACCATGCTGGCCGCGGTGGCGCTGGCCGACACGTCCGACAGCGGCTTCGCCATCGGTGCCTGGGGCGCGGTCCAGGCGACGGCGATCGGAATGGGGCTGGCGCTGGGCGGCATCATCCGCGATCTGGTCAATTCGGTGGCGGCCTCCGGCGCCCTGGGGCCGGCGCTGAACCACGGCTCGACCGGCTACAATACGGTCTACTACCTGGAAATCGTCCTGCTGTTTGCGACCCTGATCGTCATCGGGCCCCTGGCGTCGCGGCAGCCGGCATTTGGCGAATCCAATCGCGAATTCGGTCTGACGGAGTTGCCAGGCTGACAGCTTCTTGCACGGGAGAATAACCATGGTTTCGGGAATCACACTGGGCAACATCGACCTCGCACTGATCGCGCTGTATGCGTTCTGGGTGTTTTTCGCGGGGCTGATTTGGTATCTGCGACAGGAGGACCGGCGCGAGGGCTATCCTCTGGAGAGTGACGTCGGCGGTCGCTTCACCCGCGACCCGTGGTTCTTCGTGCCGAAAGCCAAGACCTTTCTGCTGCCGCACGGTGCGGGCACAGTCTCGGTTCCGAACGACAAGCGCGATACGCGGGAGATCGCCGCCACGCGCAGCAACTATCCGGGATCCCCACTCTACCCGACCGGCGATCCGATGGTGGACGGAGTCGGACCCGCCGCCTGGGCGGAGCGGTCCGACACGCCGGATCTATCGGCCGACGGTTCGCCACGGATCGTCCCGATGCGGGTCGCGGAAGACTTTTACCTGGCGGAAGAAGACCCGAATCCGGTCGGCATGTCGGTGGTCGGCGCCGATTCGCAGGTGGCCGGGACGGTAACCGATCTTTGGATCGATCGGTCCGAGTATCTGATCCGCTACTACCAGGTCGAAATCGGTGAGGGAGACAATGCCAAATCGGTGCTGCTGCCGCACAATTTCGGGCTTATGAAGCGGGGGCGTGGCGGCAAGCGACAGATCTATGTCCATGCGATCACCAGCGCCCAGTTCGACCGGGTTCCGGGAACCGCCAGCACGGATCAGATCACCCGTCTCGAGGAGGAGCGTGTGATGGCCTACTACGGTGGCGGCCAGCTCTATGCAACTCCGCAACGTCAGGAGGCGCTCCTATGACCATCCGCGTCCTCCGTGAACACGAAAACGAACCGGTTCCCGGCTTGCCGCATGCGCTGCCACCCGACGAACAGGTTCTGTGGCGCGGTCGACCGCAGGCGCGATGGTTTGCCCGCGATGTGCTGAAGACCCGCTGGATCGCGCTGTACTTCGTCGTCCTCGCCATCCTCGCCGTCGGCGGCGGGCAGATCAGTGGCGCAGCGTTCTCCGGAACGCTGTTCGCTGCCGCCGTCCTGCTTTTGATGAGCGCCGTCGTCATCGGCATGCTCGAACTGATCGCCTGGGCGGTGCACAGAACAACCGTCTATACCATCACCAACAAGCGGCTGGTGCTTCGGGTCGGGATTGCGTTGCCGCTCACCGTCAATGTTCCGTTCTCGCGGATTGCTTCGGTTGACCGACGTCATGTTGCCGAGGGTTGCGGCGACCTGTCGTTCAGGGTGGCCGGCGACGAGCGGATATCCTGGCTGATGCTGTGGCCGCATGTGCGGATGTGGAAGATGCGCAGTCCGCAGCCGGTGCTGCGCTGCATTCCCAAACTGGACCGGGCCAGCGACATCGTTGCGTCGGCCCTTCAAGAGTATCAGCGGCGGGGCGGACCAGCGGCACGGCTCGATCCGGCGGGATCGACGGCGCCGACACCGGCTTCCGTCACGGCCACACTCGGACAGGTGACACCATGACCGATGTCATGCAACAGGGCTTGGCGGAAACCCGCAATGGGCGGAGTCGCCCCCGCTTTCCGCGCCTGCCGCTGTTCGCGGCCCTCGGCCTGGTCGGCTTCGCGCTGGCATTGGCGGTATTCGGTAAGCTGACCGACATCGGCACTGTGCGCATGCAGTTCGGCGAACCCGTCGCCATCCGCGATATCATGATCGTCAACGACGCCGAACGCGCCGCCATTGTCGACGAACGGTCGGGTCAGGCGATTGCCGAGGTTCAAAACGAGGGCTTTGTGTTTGGCGTAATTCGCGGCCTCGAGCGCGTGCGCCTGACGCGCAACGTTCCCGCCGACCAACCGTATCGTTTGATCAAATGGCAGAACGGTTGGGTGTCGCTTTCCGACACAGCGACCGGGGAACGGATTTACCTGAATGCCTTCGGCCCCGACAATGTCGCGGCATTCGAGCAATATCTGTACATCGAGAGGAGCGACCCGTGAAAGTATCGTCCCTGCTTGGATCGAAGACCGTGCGCGTTCCCTGCACGGTGGAGATCATCAATACGTTCGACAGTCTTGGCGCCCACGTCCGGTTTAACGACGGCACGACGGTCAATCCGGGCGACGAGGTGGTGGTCGACGGCGCACCGGTCATCGTGCCTTACGGCGAAACCCAGACGTTCGAACGCACGGCAACAATCAAACGCGCCGGTTGGCTCGAACGCGCCTGGACCCGGTCGACCGGCGATTTGGAATTCATGGAACTTTGCGAATTCAGCTTCTCGGAAAGGGCAACGCTATGAACAAGCACGTTTCCTCTTTGACACCGGAGCCCGCCGCCGCGCAGCAATCCGAAACCACGCAAGCGGCACTGAGCTCCACGGTCCTGAGCCCGCGCTTCTACACCACGGATTTCGACGAAATCGATCGACTCGACGTCGAATCGGTGCGCAGTGAGTGGGATGCGTTGATGGCCGAAATGAAGAGCGATCCGAACAAGGGACACTTCAAGCGCAACGAGGACTGGGAAACCCTCGACATCGACAGCCTGCCCGACGAACTTCGCAAGGAGTTTATCGACTTCCTGGTGAGTTCGTTGACGGCCGAGTTTTCCGGCTGCGTGCTCTACAAGGAGATGAAACGGCGCGGATCCAACAAGGATATCTGCGAACTGTTCGGCTATATGAGCCGCGACGAATCACGCCATGCCGGCTTCATCAACGATGCGCTCAAGGAATTTGGCATCGGCGTCAATATGGGCTTCCTGGCCAAGGCCAAGAAATACACCTTTTTCCGGCCGAAATTCATCTATTACGCGACCTACCTTTCGGAAAAAATCGGCTACGCCCGTTACATCACGATTTTCCGGCATCTGGAGGCACATCCCGATCGGCGCTTCCACCCGATCTTCAAGTGGTTCGAGAAATGGTGCAACGACGAGTTTCGCCATGGCGAAGCCTTCTCGCTGCTGATGCGGGCCAATCCGGACGTGCTCAAGGGCGGCAACAAGCTGTGGATCAAGTTCTTCCTGCTCGCCGTCTTTGCAACCATGTATGTGCGCGACCACGCGCGGCCGGCGTTCCACGAGGCGCTTGGCGTCGATATCGACGAGTACGACTACCGGGTGTTCCAGATCACCAGCGAGATTTCGCGTCAATGCTTCCCGGTGGTGCTGGACATCGATCATCCGGTGTTTCGTCGCGGTCTCGAAAAACTGGAGCGCATCAACCGCGCCATGGCTGCGGCCGACGAAAAGGGCGGACCGCTGGCAAAGGTCCGCAAGGCCTATCATGCCGGGCGCGCCGGTCTGGTGTTCGCGCGGCTGTTCATGCTGCCGACCCTGAAAAACGACATTCCTGAAACGAGCCGGTTGCAACCCGTCTGGTAGGAAAGGACGCATGAAGGAGCACCTTTACCCAACGCTGTTCGCCCTGTTTGTCTGGTGGTTCTCCACCGGCGCCATCATCTATCTGGACGGGCTCCCGCGCCGTACGTTCAAATGGAGCATGGCGGGGGCGAGCGTGGTGCTTCTTGTCTGTCTTTTCGGACTGCGGGAGACGGCTGACGACGCCAGTGTCAAGGGCGCCTATCTCGCCTTTACGTTCGGCCTGCTGGCCTGGGGCTGGCAGGAACTCAGTTTTTACACCGGTTATGTGACAGGACCACGCAAGACGGCATGTGACACCGGTTGTCGCGGCTTGCGGCATTTCTGGCACGGCATCCAGGTCACGCTGTGGCACGAACTGGCGATCATTGCCGCGTTCGCGGTGATCGTCTGGCTGACCTGGGGCGGTGCTAACCAGATCGGACTGTGGACCTTCGCCGTCCTTTGGTGGATGCACGAGTCGGCGAAGCTCAACGTCTTCCTGGGCGTTCGCAACCTTAGTCTGGAGTTCATTCCGGACCACCTCGCCTATCTCAAGCGCTATCTCAGGAAGCGCCCGATGAATCTTCTGTTTCCTGTTTCAGTGACCATCTCGACCATCGTGTGCTTCCTGCTGTTCGACCGCGCTTTCGCAGCGGAGGCGTCCGCCTTCGAGGCGGTCGGCTATACGTTTCTTGGGGTGCTTATGGCACTGGCGATACTGGAACACTGGTTTCTTATCCTGCCGCTGCCCTTCGCCAAGCTTTGGCACTGGAGCCTCGCATCGCGGGTCAAAGATCCGGGACCACCGCAAAAGCGTTCCGGGCCTGAAGCTTTCAGCGCGGTGCTGCCGCAACCGGTGGAGGCAGTGCCGTTGGCACAGCTTCTCGACACGATCGACAACGGTACCTTTGGCCGCATCGACCGGGTCAAGGGCATAGCACGGAGTGACAACGGCTGGCTTCGTTTCGATGCGGGCGGCGGCAAGTCCCGCATTTCAACCTTCACCGCCAGAGAAGGCGATCAGCCACAATTTACCGCCATCGGCCATGCCATCGATCGTGATGGTCTGACCACGGCATTCGGCCTGTGCCGCGTACGATCGGTGGCGTAACAGCGATCAGTTTGGAGGAAGACCATGGACTTTGAGAAGCATTTCAAGACAGCACTGGACGGGCTGCGCGAAGAGGGAAATTACCGGGTGTTCGCCGAGTTGGAGCGTAAGCGCGGCGCGTTTCCGAGCGCCGTGCGCCATGGACCGCAGGGCCAACACGATGTCACCGTGTGGTGTTCCAACGACTATCTCGGCATGGGTCAAAGCCAGGTGGTGACCGAAGCCATGCACCAGGCGATCGACCGATGCGGTGCAGGCGCCGGCGGAACCCGCAACATCTCCGGCACCAACCACTATCATGTTGTCCTGGAGCGGGAGCTGGCAGACCTGCACGGCAAGGAAGCGGCGTTGCTGTTCACCTCCGGCTACGTCTCCAATTGGGCGGCGCTGAGTACGCTGGCCTCGCGGATCCCCGGGGCGATCGTCTACTCGGATTCCATGAACCACGCCTCGATGATTGAGGGCATCCGCCACTCTCGCGCGCAAAAGGTGATTTTCCGCCACAACGATCCTGAGGATCTCCGAGAAAAACTGGCGGCCGCCGATCCGCAGGCGCCGAAAATCGTCGCATTCGAAAGCGTTTACTCAATGGATGGCGACATTGCGCCGATCGATGAAATCTGCGATGTCGCCGACGCGTTCGGAGCTCTCACCTACCTGGATGAAGTGCACGCCGTCGGCCTTTATGGCCCGCGCGGTGGCGGCGTCGCCGAACGTGAGGGCCTGATGCACCGTCTAACGGTGATCGAGGGCACCCTGGGTAAGGCCTTTGGTGTCATGGGTGGCTACATCGCGGCGTCGACCGCGCTGTGCGATTTCATCCGGTCCTTCGCATCAGGTTTCATTTTCACCACCGCACTGCCACCGGCCTTGGCGGCCGGCGCCACCGCATCGATCCGCCACCTCAAGGTCAGCCAGATCGAAAGGGAGCGCCAGAAGCGCCAGGTGGCGAAACTGCGTACCGCGTTGGACGCGCAGGGCATCCCGCACATGGCCAATCCCAGCCATATCGTGCCGGTCATGGTCGGTAATCCGGTGAAATGCAAGATGCTGTCCGACATCCTGCTGGACGACTACGGCATTTATGTCCAACCGATCAACTATCCAACAGTGGCCAAGGGCACCGAGCGGTTGCGCATCACACCGTCACCCCTGCATTCGGACGGCGACATCGAGCATCTCGTTGCGTCTCTTTCCGACCTTTGGTCCCAATGCGCTCTGGCACGCAACGTCGCCTAAGCCTCCCTTCAAGGCCTGGTCAAAGGCACGGTACCAGCGGACCGTGCCTTTTCCTTTGCGGACCGACCAAGGGCAAACCCCTTTGGCGTCGCTGAGCGGAAGAGTCATCGGCCCCGCGACAGGCGACGGCGACGTGAGGGCAAGTTGGCAAAGCACGTCGCGCGGGGCGATTTGGGTGTAGCAGCGTGCATGCGACGCAACGGTGTCGTGGTGCCCTCTGCGAAACAAGTGCAAGTCAACGACTCAGGGGATAAAACCGCTCGGCCCACAATCACTATTTGTTTTCAACATGATGGGCCTCACCACCAGGCTGACCGATAGCGGCGGTCTCTTTGCGCGCGATGGGAGTGGGACAAAAAAGAGCCGGCGGTCTGTTAGCGGACCACCGGCTTAGGGGGGATTGGAGTTGCTCTACGGTTCCAGCCTCTGTGTCTCGCCAGGAACGTAGGTGGTGAAGTCCGGCACGTCGGCATTGGTGATGGTGCCGAGGGAATCGACGTAATCCTTCAGCATGGAAATGCCGTTGAGCGGTTTTTGCAGTCCCTGATGACAGGTTTCGCAATTCACCTTCAGCACATCGCCATCCGGACCCAGGCGATTGCCCGGGAACACCGGTGTGAGATCGACCATGTAGCTCTGGTTGATGTCACGCGCCATGCGGATGCCATGCCAGGCTGTCACGCGCTGGGGCGGACTCTGATCCCAATCGTTAAAGGCACGGGAGTTATGGCATGCCAGGCAATTGACACCCAGGCTTTCCGACATGTGCATCATCAGCGCGTAGGTTTCCTCCGCATCCTTGACGCCGGTGTCGTTTTCGCCCATTGCGGCAAGCGCCACCTCTGAATGGACGCGAATATTCTCGTCGTTCAACAGGTAAGAATAGAGATGGTTTTGCGGCAGCGAGGTCAGCCCTGCGTTCTCCGCGACCACGTTCTGTCCAGCGCGGTAGCCGATGATCCCTTCCATCGCCTTCGGCTGCGTTTCCAGGTGCCAGACATATTCCGGCACCGGCTTGCCACGGTGACAGGTGTAGCAGGTCGCACCGACGTCGGCGACGTGATCCTGCCAGTTGACATTGATCGCCTGGGTCATCTGAATCATGCGCCGCGACACCACCTTGGTGTAGACATCGTCGGAGGCCAGGTCCTCGGGGTTGTGACAATAGTTGCAGCCTTCTTCCGGCGATACCCACTCGGTGATCGATGCCATGAACTGATTGAACTGGTCGTCGGAGAGGTCGCCCAGAACCTGGACGTTTTCGTAGATGTCACCGGCCCTTTCCCCCTCCGGATCGGCCTCGTAGGGCGGCGGCGGAGGAATGTTGGCGGCCTCGAGTTCAGCCTGACGCTTCCGGTCCTGGATCAATTCCATGCCGGTTCCGCGGTAGCCGACTTGTTCCGAATCGACCGGCGGGACGGACCAGTCAGGCCCGAACAGACTGCCGATCAGGATCAAAACGCCGGCGCCGGCGGCGAACGGTAGCCACAGTCTCATTGTTGCGCTCCTGAAATAGCCGGGTCGACCACATCCGGATAGAGATCGGGATACGGTGCGACGATTCCGTGCTCCACGCCCCAGATGTACCAGTTGTCGACGACGGTGCCGGTGAGCAGGATGCCGATGCCACCGGTTAACGGCGTGAGCACCGCAAACCACCAGGCCCAACGGTGGATGGATTCCATCGAGGCGTTGAAGCCCATCGTCCAGCGCCAGAACAGCGCCGCCCTTTCGGAGGCCGTGCCACGATCGGTGATCTGTTCAAGCTCGCGTTCGCCGCCGTAGCGGCTGACCGCCAAGATGGTGGCGGCGTGCATGGCGAAGAGCAGGACCGAGCCATACAGGAAGACAACCGACAGGGCGTGGAACGGATTGTAGTGCAGGTTTCCATAGCGAATGGAAAATGCCGTCGTCCAATCCAGATGCGGGAAGATGCCGAACGGGACCGCTTCCGACCATGAACCCATCAGGAACGGCCGGATGAAGCCGAGCACGAGGAACAGCCAGATCGCCGATGCGAACGCCCAGGCAACATGGGTTCCGAGCTCTAACTGCCGGGCGCGGCGGTACACGCGCACCCACCAAAGAATGATCGAAATCGTTAGAAAAAAGCCGGCAAACAACCACCATCCGCCCTCATTCAGCGGCGGCATGATCTGGATACCGTATTTCGCCGGCGGCGGCTCGAGCGCCAGCCAGGGCAGCTGGCGAACGAACTCGATCGGGTCCCAGCCGACCGATGCCCACATATTCATGCCCATGATAACGATCGCGATCCCACCGCAGACCAGCGAGATCGTTCCCAGGAAACCCAGATAGATGGGCCCGATCTGGGCGTTGCCGAGAAGGCCGATCCAGTAATCGAAACCGGGCTTTCCTTCGCGTTCGCTGTCGCCCGCCGGCAAGGCGATCCCGGCTTCAGGATGGCCCCTCACCTGAACGCGCGTAAAAATATTCTGATACTCGGACATTGTCGTCTCCCTAGAACCAGATTGGCAGGTTGAGCCACCAGCTCCACCATTGCGGCCAGCCTTCGGTCCAGAACGGCCCGCTGATCACGATGCAGATGGCGCTCCACACACCGGCATTGATGGCCAACAGCAAACCCAAGCGGTGGATACCGAGCGTGCCGACGGAGTAGCCGATGGTGTCGCGGAAGAAGGTATCCTCGTATTCCGGCGACTTGACTTCGGCCTTTCTGGGCGGATAGCCGCGCTTTTCCCCCGGATTGGTCGCCGACAGGATCAAGCCGCCATGCAGCGAGAGCGCCAGCGTCGTCGTAAAGAAGAACGTCACCGCGACCATATGGGCGGGGTTGTACATGAAATGCAGGTATTGATAGCCGACGTTCGAAACCCAATCGAGGTGACTGTAGATCCCGTAGGGGAACCCGTGCCCCCAGGCGCCAAGCAACACCGGACGGATCACGACCAGCGTGACGTAGGCGAGGATCGCCGCACCGAAGGTCACCGGTACGTGGTAGCCGATCCCCAGCTTGCGGCAGATTTCCACTTCGCGCAGCGCCCATGAGACGAACGCGCCGATGGCGCACACCGTGACGGCCTGCCAGATGCCGCCCTCAAGCGCCGGCGCCGCAGCCAGTCCGTAGCTGATGTCGGGCGGCGCCACGTTGATCCGCCAGATGTTCCAGGTCGGCCCGTGGCTGGCGTCGAATATGATCAGCGCTGTTCCGAGGGCACTGAAAAACAGGGTGGTGACGCCGAAAAAACCGACATAGAACGGCCCGAACCAGAAATCGAACAGATCACCGCCGATCAGTGTCCCGCCGCGTACACGGTACTTCCTCTCGAAGCTGAGCAAAGCCATCATCCACCTCCTTGCCGGTTCGCGCGTCAAAAGAATTCGATTTGGGCAGCGGGCGGGAAGGAGACCCTACCGTGGTGCCCGCTGCCCGGGGATCCAACCTATTCGCTGCTTGCAACTGGTGCGTTGAGCCAGCTGCCATAGCGCTCTGTGCTGAGCTGAACGAAGTGATTCAGCAACACCATCAGAAAAGCGAATGCCAGGACCGCGATCAGCGCCCTGCGTGGGTCGAAGAGGAGCCAGATTCTCCACATGTTTTCACACTCCTTCTAGATCCTTCTTAGAACCACGGACGCCAGATCCAAATGAGGATATGGGCGATGACTGTAAGGCCCAGAAAATACAAGAATCCCTGCATGAAGTACTTATGGAATTCCTGTGCTCCCTGCTCCGTCATTCCTGTCGGAGAGCCGCCTTGTTCCATTGCAGCCATTCACATGACCTCCGTGTTTGACCTAACGGCCGTTACCGCGGAACCCCCGCGGCGGAGTTGCCGGCTGCCTTGCGACAGACGGCTGCTTTGCCGGCTTTGGACACCGGCAAACTGATACGGCTAGCCTGAAAAGGCGTAGCCGGCGGCGATGCGCGCACCGGCGCTCGTCTCCGCCAAAACAGATCGCGTCTCTTTCGTCGCCTGACCGCTCAACGAACCGATGACGCGGCGAAACAGGACCACGAAAAAATACGAACAAAAGCAAAGTGCCAGAACCAGGCGATACTCCAGCCTCTCGCGAAGCGTCGACCTGCGGACGAACCCGTGGCCGTGTCTTGCAACCTGCATCACTCATCCTCCTTTCGTGTCACACCTTGTCTCCAACGGTCAGGCCGCATGCACCATGCCGGGTCGGCGCACTGCCTTGCCGACATGATCCAGCCCAACCGTGGTCTCTCCTTGTCCCCGTGCCTTGGCCTCCGCCGCATCGCGCAGGCGTTTGGCAGCGGAAATGCGAACCAGCACCGGTTCCATGGCCACCAGCCGATCCAGTTCGGCGCGGGCCTCATCCGTCCAAGTCAGTTCGGCGCCGCGGGCCGGTGTCGGATCCACCGCGTCGAGCTCCGTGGCCATCGGAAGAATGTGGAACAGGGCGTCGAACAGGCTGTTGCAGACCTCCTGCACCGCATAGGTCGCGCCCGAATAGCCCATCATCGGCGTGCCGGTATGCCGGCGAATGATGGCGCCGGGAAACGAGGCCGGAATATAGGCCGTCCTCGCCCCGGCTTCCGCCAGATACATCCTCTCATTGTAGGAGCCAAAGAGGACCAGCGGCGGTGTGGCATGGATCGCCTCGCGAATGGCCGCGTTGTCGGGTTTGACGCCGGCGCGACGTTGGAACGAGAAGGCACAGGGCATGCCCAGTTCGTCCTCGAGGAAATGGCGCAGCCCGCGCTCGTAGGTCTCGCTGGCGACGACGCCAAAACTGGCGGTGGCAAAAAAGTCTTGGGTGACGGAGCGCCACAGATCCCAAAGCGGCTTCAGCGTCGTGTGCTTTTCGCGCGCGATGAAGGGCTGCGGATCGATGCCGAGCAGTTCGCCAAGCGTCTCCAGGAAGGCGGTTGTCGAATGCAGGCCGATGGGCGCCTGCAGATAGGGTCGTTCGAGGCTCTCGCACAACAGGCGGCCGAACTCCCTGTACAAGCAGATGTTGACCTCGGCGTCCTGCAGCCGCGCAACGTCGGCGAGATGACAGCCCAGCGGAAATGTCAGGTTGACCTCCGCTCCAAGGCCCTCGACGAGACGTCGGATTTCGGCGAGGTCGGAGGGCATGTTGAAGGTGCCATAGATCGGCCCGATGATGTTGACCTTGGGCCTTTCACCTTCCTTGCGCTGCTTCGGCGACCGGACGCGGCCCTTCTTGGGTCCGTATTCGGTCCACAGCCATTTGAGGGCGCGGTCGGCGCTCTGCCACTGGTCCTCGTCGATGGTGCGCGGCAGGAACCGTTGGATGTTGGTGCCTTCCGGGGTGACGCCGCCGCCGATCATTTCGGCGATCGATCCGGTCACCACCACCGCCGGCAGGTCGGGATCGAGAACCTTGCGCGCCCGCTTCATCGCCTGTTCCGTGCCATGCTGGCCGAGTTCTTCCTCGCCCAGACCGGTCACGACGATCGGCAGTTCATGCGGCGGCAATGCGTCGGTGTAATGCAGAACCGAGGTCACCGGCAGGTTTTCGCAGCCGACCGGACCGTCGATCACCACCTGCAAACCCTTGATTGCGGTGAAGGCGTAGACGGCACCCCAATAGCCACCGGCGCGGTCGTGATCGAGGATCAGCATCCGATGGCCTCCCCGCTGTCGACCGCGTTGCGCGATTTGCTGTGGCGCGCCGCGAACTTCTTGCGGAATGCCGGACGATCGACCGGCGTGTCTTCCCAGACACCGGCATTATCGCCCTGGCCGACGCCATCGAAGAACGCGGTCATGGAATCGAAACGCGGCTTGTTGGCGAGCGCACCATTGATGACCTGGGCCAACGAACCGGCACCTGCCGGCCCCATCAGCGGCCGCGCCGAGATCAGGTTTGTGAAGTAGAGCGCCGGCGTCGACGCTTCCTTGGCTTTCTGGACCACCGGCGTCGTGCCGATGGCCAGATCCGGTTGGAACTCCTCGAACGCCGCTAGATCCTGCTCCAGCGAGGCGCGGTATTGGACAAGCACGCCGCGCTCGGCAAGCCAGGCGGCATCGGCTTCCGACTGCGGGGTCTTCGGACACGCCGTGCCGACATATCGAAGGTCGGCACCGCTCTCGACCAGCAACCGGCCGACGATCAGTTCCGAACCCTCATAGCCGGATAGGGTGATGCGGCCGGCGATCGGCGCCGCTGCCAATGCCGCACGAATGCCCGGCAGGACGGCGTTGCGGGCCGCGTCGATGCGATCCTGCGCAATGCCTGCAGCTTCACCGACGGCCGTCAGCCAGGCGTCGGTCCCGTCGACACCAACCGGTGCCGATCCGACGATCGGACGTCGCGCCGCGGCGAACTCGCGCAAGGACGCCGTATAGAAGGGATGGATCGCGGCGGCGACGGCGCAATCCAGCGCAGCATAGAGCTCGCGCCATTCACGCGTCGGCACAACCGGTCCCGCCGCCAGTCCCATGGGCTCCAGCATACGGCCGATAATGACGGGATCGGCCGGAAACATCTCGCCGATCAGCGCAACCGTCGGACGCTCTTCGACGCCGCCGCGCGGTGCCTGAACCGGCCCCTGCAGCACCTCCTCGCGGGCATAGTTGAGCATGGCGCCGGCCAGAACATCCTTGGCCTCCGCATGCGTCGGCACGCCGAAGCCGGGCACGTCGATGCCGACGATGCGGACTCCGTCTATCGCCTTCGGCAGCATCTTGAGCGGCACGCCGGACGCAGTCGGCACGCACAGATTGGTGACGACGATGGCGTCGTAGAGCTCGGGATCGGCCATCTCGTGGACGGCGTCGCGAATATCCTCGTAGAGCTTGCCGGTGACCATCGATTCGGAGTTGAACGGCACATAGCCAACGGTGCGCCGCGCGCCATAGAAGTGCGATGTGAAGGTCAGGCCGTAGACGCAGCAGGCCGAACCCGAAAGAATCGTCCCGACACGGCGCATGCGCAGGCCGACCCGTAAGGAACCGAAGGCCGGACACATCGACTGCGGCTGGTCATGGGGTCCCATCGGATAGTCCCGCTGCAACCGGGCCATGAGCTCGCCGTTTCCGGCGGCAACAGCCTCAGCGCGCGATCGATCGGATCCGGAATGGCAAGCCGACACCGCATCTTCCGATTGCGGCGGGATCCGTTCAGGCATAGGTCCGATGCGATCATCCATGGCAGCGCTTCACACCGTGTCGTAAATGACTTCGAGGGAGGGCCTGACGACCGTGTTGGCGGCGCACATGTCCTCGGAACTGGCCGGCTCAAGAACCACGGCGCCACCGGTTTTCTCCGTGTCGAACAGGGCGATCAGTGCGTCCTGGGAGAGCGGCTCCGGCTGGGTCGGGGGCGCAAGGCACAGGTTGCGGCCAAGCGTCTCGAACAGCGGCGCCCATTCGCCGCCCGGCGTGCCGATAATCTGATAGTTGGCGCTTTTGCGCCGGATATCGTCGTGCTGGGGAATCGACGCCAGAACCGGGATGCCGACGGCTTCGGCAAAGGCTTTGGCCTCGCCGCTGCCATCATCGCGGTTGATGACCATGCCGGCCACGCCGACATTGCCGCCGAGCTTGCTGAAATAGTCGACCGCCGAACAGACATTGTTCGCCACGTAAAGCGACTGCAGGTCGTTGGATCCGACGACGACCACCTTCTGGCACATGTCGCGGGCAATCGGCAGGCCGAAACCGCCGCACACGACATCGCCCAGGAAATCGAGCAGCACATAGTCGAAATCCCAGTCATGGAAGCCGAGTTTTTCCAACAATTCGAATCCGTGGATGATGCCGCGGCCGCCGCAACCGCGCCCGACCTCCGGTCCGCCGAGTTCCATGGCAAACACACCGTCGCGCTTGAAGCAGACGTCGCCGATGCGAACTTCCTCGCCGGCTTCCTTTTTCCGCGTCGACGTTTCGATGATGGTGGGGCAGGCCTTGCCGCCGAACAGCAGCGAGGTGGTATCGCTCTTCGGGTCACAGCCGATCAGCAGGACCTTCTTGCCCAGTTGCGCCAGCATGTAGGAGAGGTTGGCGAGGGTGAAGCTCTTGCCGATGCCGCCCTTGCCGTAAATGGCGATGATCTGCGTTTCCTTGGTCGGTGCGGCCGCCTGCGGCTCGGGAAGTCCGGCGTGGGCTTCCTCCCGTAACTGCTCGACCATCTCCAACAGGCCGTTACCGGCGGTGCCTTCGCTCATCACATCTCTCTCCAATCGAGCACCATTTTCAGGCACTCCGGGTCGTGGAACGCCGTCTCGTAGGCGCTCGCGGCATGCTGCGCCGGTTCACGGTGAGAAATCAGGCCATCGAGCGACAGCCGGTCGGCCTCCAGAAGCAGCAGGACCGCGTCGACGTCCTCCGGCAGAAACTCCGCTGAGATCGCGATGCGGGCTTCGCGCATAAAGGCCGTCGGAAAATCGAAGGACAGGCGCTCATGGTAAAATCCGGCCAACACGACTTCTCCGCGCGGCGCCAAGCGATCGATCAAGGTGTCGAGCAGGCCGACACAGCCGCTGGCATCGATGATGCAATCATAGGCGCGATGCGGGTCGTCCGCCGCGTCCATCACCGGGTAGTCGAAATGTCCGATGCGCCGCGTCGGGTCCGATTCCCAGACGGTGGGGACCGGCAGCTCGAGCGCCAGCGCCAAGCGGGCGAGCAGACGTCCCAATGTGCCGTGACCGACGATCAGGCCAAGGGTTACGCCGCTGGGCCGCAGCAATGCGTGATGCGCCGTCGCCGCGAGTGCCAGCAACACTGCCTTCTCGCCGAGCGACGGTGGCGACGGGATGGCCCGGCTGCCGGGAACCATCAGTCGCGAGGCGGCCGCGCCGAACAGACCGCGGGCTCCCTCAAAGCCCTGCGAGCCAGGCACGAATACGGTCTCGCCGACGAGTCTGCCGGAGTCGGGTCCGGCCTCGACGATCTCGCCGACGGCCTCGTATCCCGGGACAAGCGGATATCCCATACCCGGGAAATCCGGCATCCTGCCATCGTACAGCAAACGCTCGGTTCCCGTGCTGATGCCGCTCCAACGCACATCGACGACCGCGTCCTCATCCCCCATCGGTTTGAGATGCAGGCCGGCCAGTTCGACGTCGTTCGGCTGCGCCAACAGTACTGCGGTTGTATTCATTTCCTTCCAGCAGGTGCTCTGCTGCCTTCCTGAGTGTCAGTTTAAGTTTACACCACAGAATGTCAATTAAAATGTACGCTCAAGTGTCAAGCGTGTGCGACAATGACACTGGCCAAAAGCGGCTGCCGCGCTTTCAAGAGCCGTGTCGATCGAAATCCGGCGCGCCTCAGCAATTGCCTGACTTCGGAAGGCGTGCGAGAGCGCCCCGAGCGCATGGCCAGGAAGTACATGCCGAAATAGGCTGCGGCGCCACCGGCGCGACCCTCCGCCCCACCCATCGGTTCGGCGATCAGCAGGGTGTGGCCGGGCTGCATGACGGCGCGGATGCGCGACAGCAAAGCCTGTGCCGGTTCGTCGTCGTGGTCGCACACAACCCGGATCAGCGTGATCAGGTCGGCTCCGGCGGGCAGATCGTCGTTGAAAAAGTCGCCGCCCGTGAGCTGCAGGCGTTCCGGCACCAATCCATCCTGTTGCTTGCACCTTACCCGTTCAGTGACCGCCGGCAGGTCGAACAGCCGCAACCGCACCTGTGGATAACGTTTGCCGGCCGCCAGCAGAAACCGGCCTTCACCGCCGCCGATATCCAGGATTTCCCGATGGCGACCCAATCGGTAGGCGGCGAAAACCTCGTCGATGATCAGGTCCTGGCTGAGGGCCATTAACTCGCTGTAAGCCTCGGTATCCTGCTGAGCGGCCGGCTCCGAGGCGCCGGCATAACTCCAGAAACGTCCGGTGGCGGTCTTCGCCGGATCGCCGCGCAACAGGGCAACGGGGTCGCCCAGGTCGGCGTAGAGCATGGCGTGATGCAGGACCATCGCGCGAATACCCGGATTGGAAGCAACCACGGCCCCGAGATCGGCAAGCCGCCAACGGTCGTCGTGCCGCGCCGGCACCAGAAGATCCAGCTCGGCGGCGGCGCGCAGAAGGCTGTCGATCGGCAGCTGCGCTATCCCGCAAAACCGGGCGACCTCCGCCGTCGTCCTCGGGCCGTCCGCCAGATAAGTCAGAATTCCGGTACGGACGAGGCTATAGAGGACCTGCGAGTAAACGAAGCCGGCAGTGATGTCGAACAGCCGGCGAGCCTGGCGGGCGCTGATCCGGCGCACGATCGGCATGCCGGCGGCGAAACGCTGAAAAGCCGGATCACCGACCAGGCGGTTGCGCCAGTCGCGAAACCGATCCCTCCAGCCCTGCACGGTCGGTGCCTTTTCGGCAGCTGAAACCTGTGGTTCCGCTATCGGATGCGAGCCGTGTGTCAATTTTAATTAACACTCCCTATTGTCACTTTAGATTGACATATCTAGTCTGCTTGTCAACGCACTCGCGAAAAAGCGGAAGCGGCGGTGCAGGCAAAGGAGTGGATCATGCTCAACAAGGCCCATGCGGACGACGGCGGCGCGGCACCGGCATCGTCGGCGGATCTGGCAGCCGGAGTTCCCCTGTTCGATGCATCGGTGGCACCGGGCGGTTACCGATGGTGGTATCTCGACGGGGTCAGCGATTGCGGTCGTTACGGCTTGACCATCATCGCCTTCATCGGCTCGGTCTTCTCGCCCTATTACGCCTGGGCTGGGCGGCGCCAGCCGGAGGACCACGTGGCGATGAACGTCGCGCTCTACGGGCCGGATCGCAATGACTGGGCGATGACCGAACGTGGCCGCGACGCGCTCAGCCGAAGTCAGGAATGGATCCGCATCGGGCCAAGCAAGATGACGTGGGATTCGGAGGGCCTCGTGCTGGACTTCGACGAAGACACGGTGGCGCGCCGGCCGAAGCAGCTGCTGTCGCGACGAATCAGCGGCCGCATCCGGGTGCGCTTCGACATGACCAACAGAAAGGTCTTCAAACTGGACGGCGACGGGCGGCATTACTGGTGGCCGGTCGCACCGGTCGCCGCCATCGAAACGGATTTTGCAAAAGAGACCAGCGAAAACTGGAGCGGACATGCCTATCTGGACGCCAATTGGGGTGTCGAAATGCTGGAGGAACGGTTCCGCCGCTGGGACTGGGCCCGCACCCGGTGTGACCGCGACCAGGCCGTCGTGGTGTATGATGTGGAACAGATCGACGGTTCCAACACGACCTTGCAGTTGCACTTCACCAACCGCGGATCACAGGTGTTGAATACCGAGCTGCGACGCTCGCGGCTGCCGATCGGTTTCTGGGGCGTCCGCCGCTCGGTGCTGAGCGAAGCGGGTGCGCGCAGCCTGCGGACACTGGAAGACTCGCCTTTCTACGTGCGCTCGCTCATCGAGACCAATGTGCTCGGCGCCAAGCGGGTGGCGATGCATGAATCGTTCAATGGCCGTCGCTTCAACTCTCCCGTGGTCAAAGCGATGCTGCCGTTCCGCATGCCGCGCAAGGCTAACGGATCGTCGTAGCGGCTTCGACAATGATCCGGGCAATCGAGTCCGGGTCGACCTCATGCAGCAAATGGCCGCCCGTTGGAACCGTGATCAAACGGGCGCCGGGGATAGCGGCAGCGGCGCGGCGTGACACCGAAACCGGAACCGTGCGGTCGTCTTCGGCAGCGATCAGGCTGACCGCAACACGCAGGTCGGGCATCATGGCCTGTAGCGGCTGCAGATCCCAGTTGGCCATCATGCCGAGCGCTCCCTCCACGTGCTCGGAGGATTGGAACAGTTCACGGTAGCAATTGCGACCGACGGCATCGATGTCGGAGTTGGTCTTCGACAGGACCATATCGGAAATGTCGCCGAACCGGGCGCGCAGCGCGAACAGTCTCGGCACGAACGGATTCATGAACAGCAGCCGCGCCAACGGCGCGAACAACGCATTGCCCTGGATCGGCTCAAGCGCGCCGTTGATCGACACGATGTGGCGCGGTGCGAAATCCGCCTTGCCGGCCATGCTCAGCAGAATGGCAGCACCAGCAGAATGGCCGGCGGCGATGACAGGCTTGCTGCCGAGTGCCTCGAGCAGCCGTGACACCAGCTGGGTCATTCCTGGCAGCGACAGACCGCCACCGACCGGCGTCGCGGTGAAGCCATGGCCGGGCAGATCGGGTGTGATGACGTGGTATCGCTGCGCCAGCAGCGGCATCAGATCGCGGAAGGAATGGGCGGAGGCGCCGGTTCCGTGGAGCAGCAACAGTGCCGGCGCGGTCGCCTCGCCCATCGACTGCACATGCCATTCAAGCCCGCCCGCTTCGAGGAATCGGCTGGCGTCCCGGTTTGGCCAGGTCGATTTGACCGCCTCCCAGTTTCGCCGCCGTGAGCCGCCCATGGGGCTACCCGGCGCGAAGGTGAGTCGATACCACGGTGGAAACCGAGCGCGCGTCGGCGCGCGGAAGCGTGTAGTATGCGGCATCCATTGCCTCCGCCAGTTCGCGAGTCGTCGGTCGGGTACGCAGCGCTATGTCGATGACGATCGATGATATCCGGTGCTGCCTGAACTGCACGGCCAGGGTCTCGGCATCGTGTCGGGCGGCGGGCCGGTTCGCGGATCCGTCGAGGGCGATATTGGCGCTGCCATCGGTCAGCAGAACCACCAGCGGGTGATGTCCCTGCCTTTGCGCGACCATCGCAAGCTGCAGCGCCTGTGCCATGCCTGCCGCGATCGGTGTGCCGCCGCCGCCAACCAGCGAGGCCAGGCATTTTTTGGCCCGGACCAGCGAACGGGTCGGCGGCAACAGGATGTCGGCGCGCTCTGCGCGAAAGGCGATCAGGGCAACCCGTTCGCGCCGGACATAGCAGTCGGCCAGCAGCAACTCGGCGGCACCTTTAGCCTCGCCCAGGCGCTCCAGCGCGGTGGATCCGGACGCATCGACACACAGAATTGCGGTGGTTTCGGTACGATCCTGCAGGCGCTGATAGCGAAAATCGGATTTGCGCAACTCGACCGGACGGCCGGACGGACCGCGCCGGCGGCGGCGCAGGCCTTGCCAGGGTGCCGCGGCGCGCAGCGTCGCCGGCACGTTCAGACGCGCGCCCGGTGACGGTGGGGTGGCCGAAACGCCCAGCGGCCGACCATGGCGACCGGATTTGACGTTGAAGCCCGATTTACCGGACTGCCGGGCAACACGGACCCTGGCTGTGGGCGGTGTATCACGGCGGCGTTCGAAATCCGGCAGCAAGGCTTTCCGCGCGGCGACCAGGATCTCTTCCGGCGGCAGGTCGGTTGTCGGTTCCGGCCGATCGTCTTGATTGTTCGCCGACGGCTCGAAGTCCTGTGCAGCGTCGGTTGGCTGATCGGCCGCTTCATCCGCTGCTTCCGGTTCCGGCGCGGTCTGCTCGACGGCGGTTGGGATGACCAGTTGCAGGGCAAGCGCCGCGTGATCCGTTTCAACGGTGTCGGCACCGTGCAGCGCTGCCACCAGTTTGCTGATCCTGCGGATCCAAATCGCCGTCCGCAAGGACCGGCGCCCGCAAGCAAGCAGCGCCGTCTGCAGCGCTTCTTCCACCGCAACCGGCAGTGTCACCGCCCGCCACGGCGACGCATCCGCTTGGCGCTTCGATGTCTGCTGCGCATGCGACCAGGACACCGATGATAGATCGACGCTCAGGGCCAGACGGTCGGCAAGTGCAGGCGGCAGCCTTTCATCGATATCCGCCCCCTCGTCGAGGCACAGAAGGGAGAAATCGCTCGGCTCGAACAGCGACAATCCGCTGCGTTCGATATGGATGCCGCTATTGTCCATGGCCAAACCGATCGTCGCCGCGAAATCGGCGGCGGCACGTTCGGCCATCGACAGCACGACGAAACCGCCGTCGGCGGATCCCAGCACGCCCTGCTCCAGCCGTGGGCGCCCGACCTCCAGGGTTCTGACGAGGTCAAGACCGCCGATCAGGCGCGCCACGGGAACGGTCGGGGTGATCCGGCGCCACGGGGTATCGGGAGGCAGGCAGCTTCGAAAAAAGTCGATCCAGGCATCGCGGACCGGTCCGGACCGGGCTCGCAGATGCAGACCGCCGACCCGGTGGCGTCCGATCGCCAGAATACGGGCCGCCAGCAACGCGCGCTGCCAGGCGGCCGGGCCAGGATCAGTCACCGGTGCCTCCGTTGCGGACCTCCGTAAGCGCCCGCTCAACACGCCCGGCGGAACCGGCCTCGTCCAGCGGATCGCGGCGCAGACGATGCGCCAGCGCCGGAGCTGCCATGGCGGCGATATCCTCGGTGTCGATCGCATCGCGACCGGCCAGGGCGGCGCGCGCGCGTGCCGCCCGGATCAGGGTCAGCTCGCCACGCAGGCCATCGACGCCGAGTTTGACGCATAGCGTGGCGGCCAGCCGCAGGGCGTCGTCCGCGACGCTAACGGCGTCTTTCGCCTCGCGGGCCTTGCGGATACGGGCGCGCAGGCGCCCATCACGCGACCGCCAAGAGCGGATAAACCCGTCAGGGTCATGCTCGAAACGATCGCGGCGCCGTACAACGTCCATGCGCTCGTCGATCGACGTCGGCGACGACACGTCGACACACAAACCGAACCGGTCGAGCAGTTGCGGGCGCAGTTCGCCCTCCTCGGGATTGCCGCTTCCGACCAGAGTGAAGCGGGCCGGATGCCGCACACTCAATCCCTCGCGCTCGACGATGTTGAGGCCGGAGGCCGCCACATCGAGCAGCAGGTCGACCAAATGATCCTCAAGCAGGTTGATCTCGTCCACATAAAGAAAACCACGATGCGCTGTGGCGAGCAGCCCCGGTTCGAAGGCTTTTTCGCCGCTCAGCAACGCCTTCTCCAGATCGAGGGCACCGACGACCCGGTCTTCCGTCGCACCAAGCGGCAGATCGACCACTGGCGCTTGCCGGGTAACGGCCGCCGGCGGCTTGCCGATATCCGATCCGTTGCAGACACGACAAATCGGCACCGGCTTGTCGGTCGGGCAGTTGTAAGGACAGCCTCGCCGGGTTTCGATCTTCGGCAACAACGCCGCCAGGGCCCGCACGGCGGTCGACTTGCCGGTTCCACGGTCGCCCATGACCAGAACGCCGCCGAGGGCCGGCTCGACCGCCGAGATCATCAGCGCCGCCTTCATCGCCTCCTGCCCGACAATGGCAGAAAAGGGGAAAGCGGGGCTCATCGACGCGAGCGCCTCCTGTGTCATCGGTGACCTGCGGTTTCGAGGCCCGGAACCGCTGTCCGAGTCCCTTCGGGCACGGGACGCGTGTTGATGGTTGTGCATCGTCATGTCGGTGTCGCGCAATGTGTTCTCCCCTTCACCAGGTTCAACTCATGGCGCACCGGCCGCAGGGATTGGCCGACGGCCGAGCCCTTTCTGGCTAACCCGCGACCGGCCAAATGTAAAGATAAATTGACACTTCAGTGTAAAAACAACTTTACAATCGGGATTGTCGGATGAACAATGCCGTTAACCAATCCCGAGGTGCAATCGCGCCGCCCGATGGGATGCGCGAGCACTCCGGATACTTACATGGCCCCTCGCCAAGAGGGGCTCGGCGATCGGGAGGCGTGGCGCCATGGACGTTCATATATCGGACAACACGATGACACCCTTGCTCGACATGGTGGCGTCGCCGGACGACCTGCGATCCATGTCCGACGACGAACTGTCGGCGCTGGCGGCCGAACTGCGCGACGAAACCATCCGCACCGTCTCGATAACCGGCGGGCATCTGGGATCGAGCCTCGGTGTGGTCGAATTGACCGTTGCCGTTCATGCGGTGTTCGAGACGCCGCGCGATCGCCTGGTCTGGGATGTCGGGCATCAATGCTATCCGCACAAGATCCTGACCGGAAGGCGGGACAGAATGCACACACTTCGGCAGAAGGACGGTTTGTCCGGCTTCACCAAACGCGCCGAAAGCCGCTACGATCCCTTCGGCGCGGCGCACTCGTCGACGGCGATGTCGGCAGGTCTCGGATTTGCCCTGGCGAACCGGCTCGGCGATGCGCCGGGCGACGTCATCGCCGTGGTCGGCGATGGCGCCATGTCGGCCGGCATGGCTTACGAGGCGATGAACAACGCCGGCGCCGCAGGGCAACGGATGTTCGTGATCCTCAACGACAACAAGATGTCGATCGCGCCGCCTTCCGGCGCACTGGTCGGTCATTTGACGCAGATCGTCGACGAGCGGCGGCAGGGCGGCTCTGCCTGCGGCAAAACCCTGTTTGAACATCTGGGTTTCGACTACCGCGGACCGATCGACGGCCATGATGTACCAGCGCTGCTGGCGGCGCTGCGTCGTGCACGGGCGGACGCCACCGGACCGGTACTGCTGCATGTCCGCACCGCGAAAGGCAAGGGCTATCCGCCGGCCGAAGACGCGGCGGACAAATGCCACGGGGTATCCAAATTCAACATCGTGACCGGCGAGCAGAAGAAGGCGAAAGCGAAAGCGCCTTCCTATACAGGCGTTTTCGCGCGGGCTCTGATCGAAGAGGCCAGCCGGGACCAGAGCGTCGTCGGAATCACCGCCGCGATGCCGTCGGGGACGGGGATCAACGCCTTTGCCGACGCCTTTCCCGAGCGCGCCTTTGACGTCGGAATCGCCGAACAGCACGCGGTGACATTTGCGGCCGGCCTGGCGGCCGGCGGCCTGAAACCCTTCTGCGCCATTTATTCGACGTTCCTGCAACGGGCCTACGATCAGATCGTTCATGATGTCGCGCTGCAAGGTTTGCCGGTTCGTTTCGCAATTGATCGCGCCGGGCTGGTGGGTGCGGACGGACCGACCCATGCGGGCTCGTATGACATCGGGTATCTGGGAAGTCTGCCGGGCTTTGTTGTGATGGCACCGTCGGACGAAGCCGAGTTGGTCCATGCGGTGGCGACGGCGGCCTCCTACTGTGACGGCCCGAGCGCCTTTCGCTACCCGCGCGGCGAGGGCACCGGTGCCCTCCTGCCGGACCGCGGTATTCCGTTTGAGATCGGCCGCGGCCGAACGGTCCGACAGGGCAGTCAGATTGCCCTGCTGTCACTCGGCACGCGTCTCAGTGAATGCCTGGCGGCCGCCGATACACTCGACGCCATGGGACTGTCGACAACCGTCGCCGACGCCCGGTTTGCCAAGCCGCTCGATCGCCATCTTCTGCAAACCCTTGCCGAAAACCACGCCATTCTGGTGACGGTGGAAGAAGGGGCGGTCGGCGGTTTTGGCTCCCAGGTCCTGCATTGTCTGGCCGAATCCGGACTTCTGGATGGCGGTTTGAAGGTCAGATCGATGGTGCTGCCGGACCGCTTTATCGATCAGGCGGCACCACACGCCATGTATGACGATGCCGGCCTGAATGCCGTGCATATTGTCGAGACCGTCAGATCATGTCTCCGGATCGAGGGAACCGGTGCTGTCTTTCGGGTCGCCAAACAAGGTTAATCTGGAACCCTGATCGACCGAAAATGCGTCTATTTAAATTGACATGTCAAAAAACTGCGTCATGTGTGAGTTGACAATGTTCGGACTTCCGCGCGAGTATAATTTAGTGACTGCGCGGGGGAGGAAATAATGTCCGCTCAGGAAAGTCAGGCCGACGGGCTCGGCGCCGTCGAAGCGTCGTTTTATGTGCAGTGTGACCCCGATCCGGTCGAAGACACCGGCAATCATGCAGAAAACACCTCGCTGATTGCCTCGGTCGTCGAAAAACAACTGTTGCCGAAATTGACCCTTGCCGGCAAAGCAGCCCACAGGCACGCCGAACAAGCGGGTGACGACCGCGAGAGCGTCCGCGCCGGAGAAATCGACACCTTTGTGGAACTCCTGTTGACCAGCGCGCGCGGTACCTGTGTCGGTTACATATCGGATCTGCATACCAGCGGCGTGGCGCTGGAGAGCATTTATCTGGATCTGCTGGCGCCGGCCGCACAGCAGCTCGGTCCAATGTGGCTGAGCGACGAGCTTTCGTTTACGGAAATCTCGATTGCCCTGGCGCGTTTGCAGGCGCTGGTGACTAAAGTCGCGCGCTCCGAGGCGCCGGCACCGATCGAAATCGATCCGGAACGCCATATCGTGCTCGCCCGCGCCCGTAACGAGCAACATGCCTTTGGTTTGCTGATGGTCGCGGAATTTTTCCGGCTCGCCGGTTGGCGGGTGAGCGGCGGACTGGACCTCGACACGGGCCAGCAACTCGGTGCCCTGCTGCGCGACAATTGGTACTCGGTCCTCGGGCTGACGGCGGGTTCCAGGCGCATGGCGCTCGACCTCAAGGACGATATCCAGTCGGCCAAAGCGGTTTCGCGCAACCCGAAACTGGTCGTAATCGTCGGTGGCCCGGCCTTTCTCGAGGAACCGGATCTGCTTTCGGAAATCGGCGGCGACTATCTGGCCGCGGACGGGTTCGAAGCGGTGGAAAAGGCGGAAGCGCTGATCCACTGACCGGTTCAGTTTTTCATCTCGAGGTCGCGCAACATCCTGGCCGCCGCCAAGCGACCGGACATGGCCGACATCGGCACGCCCGGGCCGGGATGTACCGATCCGCCCGCCAGGTAAAGACCGGGCAATCGGGTTGCTGCTCCCGGCCTGACGAACGAGGCGAACGGCCCGTGATTGGCCTGGCCGTAGAGCGCCCCGCCGGTCGACGGAGACAATTGTTCGAATTCATGCGGCGTTGTCAGCACGCAGTCGGCGTCCTCCCGGTCGATCTGCAGGCCGCACTCGGAAAGGAACGCAAACACGCGATCGGAGGTCTCGCGTTTCAACGCGTCCGACATTCTATGACGGTCGCCATCGGCGGGTGCGTTGACGATGAGCAGCATGCGTTCCGGCTGACCGGCCTCAAGCCGGCCGAAACCGCCGCGATCCTGACCACAGATGTAAACCGTCGGCCGTTGCGGAATATCACGTTTGCGGAAAATCGTGTCGAACTCCCGTTTATACGCGTCGACGAAGAACACGTTGTGAAGCGTCAGCGGATATCCCGAAGTTCGGGCGCGGATACACCAGGTGAGCGCAGAAAGACTGCGGGCCCGCGGTTCGCAGGACCGTACGACATGCCGGTCCGAGCCAACTCGGATTGTCCTGTTCAAGGCCTGCGCATCGCCATTGAAAAGGACCGCGTCGGCCGGATGAAACGCACCATCCCGCGTTTTTGCGCCAACCATCCGGCCGGATTTCGTCACCAGTTCCGCAACGTCGCTTTCGAAGTGAAAAACCACACCTTTCGAGACGGCCAGATCGTGCATGGCCACGGCGAGTGCGTGCACACCGCCGTCGATTGACCACACACCGAGCCGCTCGACATGGGCAACCAGCATCAGGGTCGCCGGCGCACGCAGCGGTGAACTGCCGCAATAGGTTGCATAGCGCCCGAACAACTGCCGCAGGCGCGGGTCGGCAAAGTAGCGCCCCAGTGCAGACCACATCGTCGCATAGGGTTGCAGCTTAAACAGATCGGTGCTCGTCAGACCGACGCGTCGGATGAGGTCAAACAGCGACGGTCTCTGGTCGCAAATAAAGGTCGGCAGCAGAATATCGTAAATCCGCGCGGCGTCCCTGCGGAAGCGCCGATACCCCTCGGCCTCCACCGGACCGGCAAATTCGGCGATGGCATCGGCGGACCGATCGGTATCGGCATAAAGATCAAGCTGGCCGCGATCCTGCCAGACGTGCCGGGCAATGGTGTCGATCGGCTTCATGCGAACGCGGGCGGCAAGATCCTGGCCCGCCGCTTCGAATAGTTGGTCGAACACCCAGCGCATGGTCAGCACCGTCGGCCCGGCGTCGATCGGTTCGCCACCGACCATGACCTGGCGCGCCTTGCCGCCGGCAACCTGTGCTTTTTCGAGAACCGTGACGGCGCAGCCCCGGTTCGCGAGATCGATGGCGGCCGCCAGCCCGCCCATGCCGGCTCCGACAATCAGCACCGACGGATCGGTCACGCAGGAGATCCGTCAAACAAGGTCATTGGATATCTGAATTCCGGATGCCGGCCATATTGGCAAAGACTATTGCAGGAGGCGTGCCGTGCCAACAGATTCTGGATCCTCGTTCCTGGATTTGGCGTCTTCGGGGCAATTTGGCGCAAGGCAGGCCTGTCGCCGAACAGCAATTGCGGGCTGAAAGCGCTCAACGATGTTGTCCCCTACCCTGATACCGCAGGGTCGAGCCCGGCGGTCCAACCGGAATGTCAAGATACCGCAGACCTATCCTTGTTTTGATGATGTGATAGTCCTTTGCTGTTGATCGTCCATTGGCTTTGCCACCGTTAAACTTTTGAGGAGACGCAGCATGGACCGATACACTGGTGGTTGCCTATGCGGCAAAGTCCGCTTCGTGGCGACCGGAGATCCATATCGCGTCGGCCTCTGTCATTGTCTTGACTGCCGCAAGCATCACGGAGCTCTTTTCCACGCATCCGCGGTGTTCCCTGACACTGCCGTCACGGTCACCGGCGAGACAAGCGAATACGCCGGTCGCTTTTTCTGTCCCCGCTGCGGCTCATCGGTTTTCGCGCGTACCGGCGACGAAGTCGAAGTGAACATCGGATCGCTCGATGCTCCCGACCAACTGAGGCCAACCTACGAACTGTGGACCGTGCGCCGCGAATCCTGGTTGCCGCCCTTTCCGCTCAAGAAACGGTACAATCGGGATCGTGATTCCACGAACCGCAACGAGGATTAGGTCGCACCAGCCGGCGATAGCAAGATCGGTTTCGACAAGGCAGCACCGGCGAGATGCCGCACCGCGACCTGGAGGACATCAGCACCCAACGTCAACGCTGCCGCACGGAGTTCGGGAGCGAAGCCCATGCCAGACAACAATTCGGACTAAGACAAAGCCCGTGTTCACCGACAAGATCTAATGTTCAGACAGAAGCGGAACGTCACCTAATTCTGCAAGGTATTGTTTTTTTTGAAAATGGCACGCTGTATTCTGAACGAGATCACCATATCTTCTCGGCTTTGGTGCGAGAGATGCGGCTGGCTTGGCGGCCGGCTGACGTTCGGGCCTTGACGACCCGCTCTAGATCCTGGGATATCCTTCGCACCCTCTGCCTTTCGCCAGCCACACCGACCGCTGGCACGCGGCCTCATGGTTTCCTTGCTATCAGCGTGACAAAGGGCTGGTGACCATAAAGCGATTCTGCGCTTTCGCGGCGTTTGTATTCCGCCGTGAGTGCGTCTGCGAGATCCTGACCAATTAATCCGCTTTTGACCATTTGCATGCTTGCCATGCCAACCCAGGTCATTCCCCCAGTGCCGGCTGTGATGGTCCGACTCGTGATACGGAATTTCTCCACCGTCAATCCGGCTGCCATTACCAGTCCACGCAGTTTGCCCGTGAGAAATTTGTCGGTAACAAAATGCTCCGCGAAATATTTTGCGCAAGCATCGAGCGGATCGGCCCACTCATTGGCGAGCGACGTTTTCTCAAAATCAGCGTCACATACTGCCAAACGTCCGCCGTTCTTCAGGATCCTGACAGCCTCATTTAGTAGAATGGTCGGCTCAACGACATGGCTGAGGACGGTGTGCATCACAACATTGTCCACCGAGCCGTCTTTGAACCGCAGTGCTGCACCGTCACCCGTCTCAAACCTCAGATTGGATGCCCCATCCGCCAACTTGCGGGCCGCCTCAACGAGACCGGCAGACGGTTCTGATGCAATCACCTGACCATTGCTGGCGCGCGCGGCTATTCTGCGCGCAATTGCGCCAGTGCCGGCGCCAATTTCCACGTGTAGTCCGCCATCGACAAAATTGAGTTCATCCAAATATTGCTCAACGATTTCCACCATCACAGGCTCAGCTGCCCGGGCTTCCAGCGCACCTACCACCGTTTCAACAAATTCTGCGCCACCCGCTTCCACATCTTGAAAAGGATCCGTCATGCGAAACTCCATAATTGTGCCGGAACGCCGATAGGTTGGTAGACACCCTACACTTTTCCATGAACGAGAGTTACCGCTTCGGCACTTGGCTGCCACTGTTCGAATGTCCGCTCAGGGTCACTAGCACTGTCAAAAGCCTGCTCTGATTGCGACGAGCCCGACAGTGTCAGTTTTCCGTACTAACAGGTATTGGCGCTGGTAAGGATGTCAAATCTGCTAGCATACGCTCATTAATTCTGGAGGTTTCAAGATATGCTACGAGTTTTTATGTTGGCGATCCTAATCCCACTGTCTCCGCATATGTCCTTGGCCGAATCATACAATGCCGATAACTGGGAGGCTGTTGTCGCGCTTGCTGTTCAGAACTAAAGCAACATTGTCATTAGCCTGACGTTTGCAAATGACGACTGCTCCCCAAACCTGGTGCTCGAGGTCGCCTTTAGAAAACGATTATGTGAGCTCGAGCGGAGGTCGAGGTTCAGCAATCTTATTTGCAACTTGACTATCGGCCCTACTCAAGGTCAGGATCGCCAAAATGAAAAACTTAACGAGAGTTTCTCATTTATGAAAAACTTGGCCCTCCTCTGGGATGACGCGCGTATCTTTCTCGTGCTGGCGCGCTGTGGGACGCTGACCGCGGCCGGAGAAGAGCTGGGCTTGGGTATCGCGACAATTTCGCGTCGAATAGAGCGGCTAGAGACATCAGTCGGTCTTCCTCTATTTGTAAGACACCACTCTGGGTACCAGATAACAGCCGAAGGCGCTGCGCTCGTGCCTCAGGCAGAAGCAATGGAGGAAGCTGCGCGATGCTTTCAAGGTACCGCAGAACAAGAACAAAGAGTTGCTGGGCTGGTTCGTGTCGCGACTGCTGAGAATTTAGCGACACTTATTGTGTTGCCTGCCCTTGGCCCAATGCTCCAAATGCATCCGTTGTTGCGGGTCGAAGTTGCTACCGACGTAAGAACCGTGAATATGCACCGGCAGGATGCTGACATTGCACTGAGGTTGGTGCGCCCTGATCGAGGAAACGTGCAAGTCTCTCGTGTTGGTACCTTAGGCTATGGGCTCTATGGTTCTAGACGCTATCCTCGCTGGAAAGCAGGATTTGACGGCCTATCCACGCATGCTTTGATAGGCTGGACAGAGCCGCACGCAAACTTGCCCGCCGCGAAATGGATCGCAAATGCACTTTGTGAAGCTCCGCCTGTCTTTGCTGCGTCTTCGTTGGGATGCCAAGTCGCTGCTGCTCAGGCTGGAATAGGATTGGCCGTGCTTCCACACTTACTCGCCTCCCAAAAGGACCTCATCCGAGCGCCTGTTGAATTGGACCTCGACCAAGGGATTTGGTTGGTAGTTCATTCCAGCCTGGCGTCTGCAAGCCGGGTTAGGGTTGTAGCTAGTACCATCAAAACCGCGATGATCGAACACTCAGCGGCACTTGAGGGTCGCGCATGAATTGGGACGATGTGAAAGTCTTCCTCGCTGTTGCCGATGCTGGAGGCCTAACAAAAGCGGCTTCGCTTCTTAGGATCAGTCCGCCAACGATTTCGCGCCGTATCGCCGAATTTGAAAGAGCTGTCGGCATGCCGCTCTTTACCCGGCATCAGTCGGGCTACGAACTAACGGACGAAGGACAGGCCTTGCGCAGACGAGCCGCCGCAGCCCGGACAGCGATGTTGACTGTCGAGCGCGCGGCGCTTGATGGCGTTCAGCACAAAGGCTCTATCAGATTCGTCACCGCTGAAAGCATCGCAAATTCGATTGTTCTTCCAAAACTGCATGAGTTCGAGCGCGCGCACCCAGGTGTTGGTTTGGAGATTGTGACAGGCAAAGTTACGGCAAGTTTGAACCGACGGGAAGCTGACGTGACCTTGACGCTCATGCGACCAACAGAGAGTGACATTCTGATCAGGAAGGTCGGTCAAGCGAGGTTTGGTCTTTACGGGAGTTTAAGTTACCTCGAAACCCTTCCTACAAATCCTGATCAACAGCTTGAAAGCGCGCGCATACTTGGGTGGTCAGACCGCTTCTCCCATCTGGAGACCTCGCAAATGCTAGCGACAATTGCGGGTCACGCACAGGGTCAATTGCTGTTACATTCGATGCGCGGACAGCTTATTGCGGCCAAGGAAGGTTTGGGTTTGGCAATGTTGCCCTGCATTCTTGGTGATGCCGAGCCAACACTTACTCGCGTTAATCAGTCGGAGGATTCGTTGGAAGACATTTGGCTGGCGACACATCGAGACCTCAAGCAGTCACAAAAGGTGAGTGCGTTTATCGATTTCCTATTGCGAGTAATGCGCGACGCAGACAGCGCTCTGATGGGCTCTCCATAGTCCACCAAATATGAAAAACGGCTTTCCAAACATGTCTGTGTCCCAAGTGGGTCCGGTTCTGCAAACGTAAGGTTTGCGAGGGTGACATCAAAAAAGTCACCGCGCTGGATTGGGAGGATAAAATCATGTTTTTTTGGCTTCGTTCTGCGGCCATTGCAGCGACTGTCACGTTGTCGAGCCCTGCTTTTGCAGAGTACCCGAGCGAACCGGTACGACTTGTTTTGGGTTTTGCTCAAGGAGACGGTGGAGACGCTTTGGGCCGTGCGGTAGCCTCAAGGCTTGAAAAGGCTTTGGGCACAAACGTCGTTGTTGAAAACTTGGCAGGTGGCGGCGGTGCGGTGGCAATGACAGAGCTAGCGAGCCGGGAGGCGGACGGTCATTCGATCGCTATGACCTTGTCGCTTGCTTCAGCGTTTGTTCCGTTGACGGGCCGCGTTGACTATACCGCAGAAGACTTCGACTATTTAGGCAGCGTGAGCCTTGCTGGAACGGCATTTTTGGGACGCGCCGACAGTGGATACAGTGACTTTGCAGGATTGATGGCAAAGGCCGTAACCGACGGGTATCTGACATATGGTTCCCTGGTTCCGGTCGATCGTTTGATCATGCAGGCTATTGCCGCTTCGGAAGGCTTTGAGCTTGATATTATCGGCGCTAGAGGCGGGGGCCCGCTGCGCGCAGCTTTGTTGGCGGGAGATACGGAAGCGGTATTGGGCGGGGCAAGCGGATTGTTGTTTGCGCAAGAGAATGCTGAGATTGCAGCTTTGGCAACTTTCAACTCAGAGCGATTGGAAGCCGCACCAGACGTTCCGACGCTTCGTGAGCTAGGCTATGATTTTGATGTGGACACGTATTACCTGATTGCAGCCCCAACCGGATTGCCGGAAGACGTATCCTTAAAACTGCAAGACGCGATATCACAGGTGGTTCAAGACCCAGAGCTTTCTGAGCTAATCAGACGACTTGGCAGTGTCCCTGTTTCAATGACTGCTGACGAAGCGCGTGCCCTAGTTGACGCGAAGATCCAGTCCAATACCGCTCTTTTGAACAAACTGAAATGATCAACGAGACACGTTTGCGAGGCCTCGTTTGTGGGGGCCTCGCGTCTGCGTTTGGGTTTCTTCTGCTAGTGTACCTAATCCCAGAGCATGTCGAACCGGACCCTGACCTGAGGCTTCCGGTCGAGACTTTGCCTAAGGTTCTGGCCTGGGCTTTGATTGCGTTGGGCGCGTTTCTTGCCGCGTTCGGATCTCGAAGCCATGGCGATAGCCACGCGAACGACGTGACGGGCGAGTTACAAGTTATCTTGGTTTTTGGATTTCTTACGCTTGCGTCTGTCGCTTTGATTTGGCTACCGTTCCTGCTGGTTTTCCCACCTCTGGTAGTGTTGCTTGGGGTAACCCGAGCGAAGCGGCTAAACACAGTAGTTCTTCTTGCAGCCGTGATTGGACCTCCGACGATTTGGGCATTTGTCACCTTTGTCATCGAACGTCCGTTGCCATGACAGAGTTAGTCTTTCTCGGGATTGCAGAAGCCCTTACCCTAGTGAACTTACTTGCGGTTGCTGCCGGCGTTTCAATTGGAATAGTCATGGGGGCGATCCCTGGTCTGAGCTCCATCATGGCCATCGCCGTGGCAGTTCCCATGACGCTTACGCTGTCGCCGCTGGCTGCCATCGGATTGCTAGTTGGCGTCATGAAAGGCGGCGGTTTCGGAGGCGCTATATCTGCGACACTTCTGAACACGCCAGGAGAACCATCTGCAGCTGCAACTGCGCTAGAAGCGTACCCGATGGCGCACAAAAAGGGCCAACCAAAACGCGCCCTAAGCCTGGCGCTTTACTCGTCAGTTGCTGGCGACACCGCATCGGATATCACGCTCATCCTTCTGGCAGCGCCTCTAGCCATCTTGGCCAGTCGGGTCGGCCAGGTCGAGCTTTTGTCGATCCTTGTTCTTTCGTTCACGCTTATTGCCGGCCTTACTGGACGCTCGTTTCTTCGTGGATTAATCGCCATCCTACTGGGCGTCCTTTGCGCTCAGGTCGGTCGTGTCGATGGGGGGCTTGCTGAACGTTTCACCTTCGGTATCGACGAACTTTCAAATGGATTGCCCATGGCCGCTGTCATCATCGGCGTCCTGGCTTTGCCAGAAATCGTGAAACAGATTGCAGCGGGGCAACGCACAGTTTCGATCCGAGATCTAGGAGGCACCTCCGAACAAGATGGGTTCGCAACGTTTCGAGACATGTGGAGCTTGCGCGCAAATCTACTTCGAGGAGCGGCGTTGGGAACTGGCATTGGTGTTCTACCCGGCTTAGGCAGCTCGGTGGCGGCATTTTTAAGTTACGGAGCTGCCAAGAGTAGATCCTCAGTACCTGAAGCATTTGGCACGGGGACAGCTGAAGGGATCGCAGCAACTGAGTCTGCGAACTCGGCTGTAAATGGCGCCAACCTTATCCCACTGCTCACGCTCGGCATTCCCGGAAGCGTGTCTGCCGCGTTGATCGTCGGCGCGTTCATTGTGCATGGCATTGACCCTGGACCATCGGTTTTCAAAAACGACGCGCCTCTGATTTTCGGATTGTTCGCCTGTATGGTCTTAGCAAATTTGATGGTGCTGATGCTTGGGCAAGTCGGTTTACGATTTTTTGTTTGGGTCGTGCGCGCGCCCGGAGAAGTGGTTTTTCCCGTTGTCGCAATGACGTGTTTCGCGGGTGTTTACATCTCGTCGAGTGTTGGCCTTCTGGCCGTCTGGCTCATGCTAGGGTTCGCGTTTTTTGGGTGGCTGATGCGACGGTACGACTTTTCGGTGGTTGGTTTTGTAATTGGCTTCGTGCTTGGTGGCCCTTTCGAAACCAGTTTGCGTTCTGCGGTTACCATCCTGCACCGAGATCCTTGGGGCAAGTTACTCGAACACCCGTTCGCTATTGCGGTCTTCGCGGCCGTGGGTGTGTTCGCGATTCTGCGCGTGGTAAGCAAAACAACTGCCTCGACACGTAACAAAATTGAAAAGTAGATTTCCAACGATTGTGATTGAGCGAGGCAATGCAATTCTCCCACAATTGTTTGAACCAATCGAGCATGGGAGGAGCGCGATTGGGGCCTTTGAGCGAAGAGCCCTCCCGCGGGAGGAGTAAACAATGACGGACGCAGTCCACTGGTATCAAATGCACATTGGCGGAAATTGGTGCGACGCCAAGACTGGCGACGTGCTTCACTCAGAGAACCCCTATCTGAAAGAAATCTGGGCGCGCGTTCCGAACGCTGGGAAAGTCGACGTAGATGACGCTGTTAGTGCTGCTCGTTCAGCCCTTTTGGGTGAATGGGGAGCGACGACAGCGCGTCAGCGCGGAAAGCTCATTATGCGACTAGGCGAGAAATTGTCTGAGAAGGCCGAGTTTTTTGGACGCATAGAAGCCACTGACAATGGCAAGCTTATGCGAGAGATGCACGCCCAGGCTGCTTATCTACCGGACTGGTTTCACTATTTTGGTGCCGCGGCCGACAAACTGTCCGGTAAGGTGATACCATCAGAGCGCCCAAATTTTCACATCTACACAAGGTATGAACCCGTCGGCATTGTCGGCGCAATTACGCCGTGGAACTCTCCCATTGCGCTACTTGGCTTCAAGCTTGCGCCAGCACTCGCAGCTGGGTGCACATTCGTCGTCAAACCATCCGAACACACCCCGGTGAGCACTTTGGAGTTCGCAAAGTTGTTTGAAGAGGTTGGGTTTCCACCAGGTGTCTTCAATGTGGTAACCGGAGATGCAGAAACAGGTCGCGCCTTGTCTGGTCATCCTGGTATCGACAAGATGGCGTTCACCGGCTCGGGCGCAACTGGACGCAAGGTTGCCATTGCAGCCCTTGATAACTTTACACGTTTTTCTTTGGAGCTTGGCGGTAAGTCGCCAAACATTGTGTTCGCCGATGCCGATATTGAAGCCGCCGCGAACGGCATCATAGCGGGCGTCTTTGCTGCGACAGGTCAGACCTGCATGGCGGGCTCCCGCATTCTTGTGCACGAAAACGTAAAAGAGGCTCTGATCCAACGCTTGTCCGCTCGTGCACGCATGATCGTTATGGGCGATCCTATGGACCCATCGACTGAGATGGGACCAATCGCGACCGGGGACCAGTTCGAAAAGGTTATGGGTATCTTGGAGCGCGCACGCACCGCTGGCGCGACATTCATTTGCGGCGGAAAGGCTGACGAAAAGTTGGGTGGCCTCTTTATTGAGCCAACTCTCGTCGACAACGTTCGGCCAGACATGGAGATTTTGACCGAAGAGGTGTTCGGACCTGTGGCGACAGTTCAATCCTTCCGCAACGAGGCCGAAGCAGTCGAATTAGCAAACGACACACGGTATGGATTGGCTGCGGGTATTTGGACCAAGGATGTTCAGCGAGCCACGCGTGTAGCGCATCAGGTACGCGCTGGCACCATCTGGATCAACGCTTATCGTGTTGTTGCACCCAACGTACCATTCGGTGGCTACGGCCATTCCGGTATGGGGCGGGAGAATGGCTTTGACGCAATCCGAGACTTCTGCGAGGTCAAAGCGGTATATTCGGAACTCAGCGGTGCTACGCGCGACCCTTTTTCAATCGGATGAGCTGGCTTTCGGATAGACTTGCACCGGGCAATGATATTCTCACATTGCCTGGCTGCCACGACGCGCTATCCGCGCGTTTGGTGGCATGCTCGGGTGCGGAAGCCGTCTATTGCGGGGGGTTTGCCGCCACCGCATCAGCCTATGCTCTACCAGATCTCGGTTTGCTGGGTCTCTCGGACATGTTGGAGCTTTATGGTCGAATTGCTGCAGCATCCAAGGGGCTGCCTTTGATTGTCGACGGTGACGCAGGTCATGGAGGCTTGCTTAATGTCGAACGCACCGTCAATCGCATGATTTCGGTCGGAATTCGAGCGGTGCATATCGAAGATCAGATGAACCCAAAGCGATGCGGGCATCTGGCAGGTAAGTCTGTCGTACCATTGGACGAAGCGGTGGCGCGCATCCGAACCGCGGTGGAAACTGCGCGGAATGCGGACTTTGGCGTTATCGCACGAACAGACGCTCTTGCGGTTGAAGGTTTCGATGCGACTGTGAAGCGCGCAAACGCGTATGCCGATGCCGGAGCTGATGCAGTTTTTGTTGATGCACCACAATCGCAGGATCAAATAGCGGCCCTGCCTGGCCACATTTCGGCACCGCTCGTGTTTAGCGCCGCCGCGACCGGAACGTCTGCGATAACGACTACAAATCATCTGCGCAGCATGGGCTATCAGGTCGTACTGCATCCGGGGGCGACGTTAGTAGGTGCAATAGACGGGGTGCGTTCGGCTTTGGAAAAAGACGCCGATTCTCCGTCTCATGCGAGCGTAAGCTTCCAAGAAATAAATGAAATTCTCGATACGGATGGTCACATCGCAAGGGAGGCGCGTTTTGCCCGAAGCAGAAACACTGTTTGACGTGATTTGGCGCCAGCATGAGCTGGGACTACTCCCAGATGGACGAAGCGTTCTATGGATGGATCGCCACATCATTCATGATGCCTCAAGTCCACAGGCGTTTTCGGATCTGGAAGCTAGAGGCCTAAGCGTTTCCTACCCGAATTTGACCTTTGCCACTGTTGATCACATTGCATCGACAAGAACGGGCCGCAGTGACGAAAGCGTCGCTGGTGGCGCCGCGATGATCTCGGCACTAAGATCATACTGCGCGATACATGACATCCAGTGCTTCGACCTTGGTGACCGCCAACAGGGCATTGTACATGTAGCTTTTCCCGAACAAGGAATAGTTGTGCCCGGCTCTACGTTGTGCTGCGGTGATAGCCATGCATGCACCAACGGTGCGCTCGGTGCGCTCGGTTTCGCAATCGGAACCAGTGAAATCACTCAGGCGCTCGCCACACAAACAGTTTTTCGGCAAAAGCCTCCGCAGATGCGGATTAGTCTTTCGGGGCGACCTGGTGCACAAGTGCATGCCAAGGATGTCATTTTGTATGTGATTGCGTCCTTGGGAGAGGCAGGCGCGAAGGGTCATGCGGTCGAGTTTGTCGGCAGCTATATTGAATCCTTGCAGATCGAATCTCGGTTTACAATTTGTAACATGGCCGCGGAGCTCGGCGCATTCACGGCGCTCATGGCGCCTGACGCCAAAACACTAAAGTACCTGCATTCGGTCTCTAGCTCACCAAAATCGGAGGCCTTCGCTGCACTGAAGGCTGCCATGACTGTCTTACGAAGCGATCCGTTTGCCCAATTCGACCGTGAGGTGCACTTCGACGTCTCCGAGATTGAACCGCAGATCAGCTGGGGTACGTCACCTTGTCAAAGTGGGTCAGTCGGCGCGACTGAGCCCAAAGGCCCCGCCGCGCGCTATATGGGTATTGCAGAGGGGAATGACGTCATGGGCCTGCCCATAGACGCGGTGTTTATTGGCTCATGCACAAATGGGCGCCTTTCAGATTTGCGGGTCGTTGCAGACATAGCGCGAGGTAGGAAGGTAGCAAATGGGGTCAAAGCGATTGTTGTGCCTGGTTCGACATCCGTAAGAAATGAAGCTGAAGCTTTGGGCATAGCTGATACGCTGCGCCAGGCTGGGTTTGAGTGGCGCGAAGCGGGATGCTCTATGTGTGCCGCTCTGAACGATGATCGGCTTGAATTTGGCCAGAGATGCGTATCCACCTCGAATAGGAACTACGAAGGTCGGCAAGGCGTGGGCAGTCGAACACATTTGGCAAGTCCAGCAACGGCTGCTGCATGCGCCATTGCCGGCCGTTTGATCGATCCGCGCGAGTTAATGTCATGAGTGCACTAATCGCTGGCTTGTGTGCGCCACTCTTGAAGGAAAACATTAGCACCGATTTGATCGCACCGTCGGCGGATTTGATCCGAACCTCTAGAACAGGTCTTGGTGACGCGTTTTTAAGATCCTGGCGGTACGATCAGAAAGGATTGCGTCGTCAAGACTTCATACTAAACGAACCTGAGTACAAAGACGCGAAGATCCTGCTCGGAGGAGCAAACTTTGGTTGCGGATCTTCTCGGGAGCACGCTGTTTGGGCGATCATGGAGTATGGGTTTACGGCTGTTCTGGCGGAGAGTTTTCACCAAACCTTTGCGACAAACGCACTAAGAAATGGCTTTCCCGCTTTGACGCTTCCGGTGGACGTTTTGCAACAAATTGCATGCCAGTGCCCGATTGAAATTGCTATTGATCTTGAGCTCGGCACTATTGATTCAAAAGGCGAAAGACTAGCCTCTTTTCAAATGGACGAGGCGCAGAAGCTTGCGCTTGTTGATGGTCAAGACGACCTGACAGTTGCGCTGAAATACACAAAAAGGGCGGCGGAACATTACGCGACAAGTTTTGAAGCGTTGCCGTGGCTAGTCCCGTCGCTCACCGGAGAACATCATGACAGATAACCCAATTACATTGGGCGATCTTGCTCGCCGTGCGCTTCTTCGCGGACAGCAACGCGAAGCAATTCGCGTAGGCGATGTGACTGTCAGCTATGCATCTCTGTCCGAAGGTGCGCATTCGCTGGCCCGCAGCTTGGCTTGGCGGGGTGTGGGCCCAACCAAAGCCTTTCGGTCGTCCTGAACTGGAACCAAATCAGCCAGGTCACCAAGATTAGCGTTGCAATAATCGCAGAGCCGGCAACCAAGGCTCGAACGCGTCCTGGGAGCAGTGAAGTAACCGCTTGGATCCGGATCATGCTGCCTTGCTCCATGGTCCAACCAAGTGCCAGGAATGTTATCGCCGCGACGCCACGACCAACCAAAGCGTCGGCCATAAATGTGGATAGCGAGAAAAACCTCAGGCAGGCGCGCCGTGGACCGTGCGTCGCGAATCCTGGTTGCCGCCCTTTCCGCTCAAGAAACGGTACGATCGGGATCGTGATTCCACGAACCGCAACGAGGATTAGGTTGCACCAGCCGGCGATAGCAAGATCGGTTTCGACAAGGCAGCACCGGCGAGATGCCGCAGAGCGAAGTCCATTCCAGACACAAATCGGACCAAATCAAAGCCCGTGTTCACCGACATACGGAACGTTACCTAGATCTGCAAGGTAATGTATTTCTTTTGAGAGAACCTGAGGCATAGGTGACATTTTGTACAGGACACATTGGTAAAACTAACGGCTCGGGTGGAATGTCACTGTAATATAACTGCAAAACCTACCTGTAAATCCAGACAAGCTATAGATAACTCTCTTTCAAGTGGCTACTTAAATCTTCCAGCAGTTGCTCTACCGTTGGCGTCACTCCTTTGTCACCCGGTGTAAAGAACACTCCTGGCAGGACACCATCTTCCCTCAGTTTAGGGAGCAGTTCCTCCATGAGTTCATCGAGTGAAAAGGAGCTCGGTTCAAAATCTTGCCATCCTTCAGTCGCGCATAGCCGGGCATATTGCTCTGCTGGCCAAAGAGGGAAAACCGGCTGACCATCGTCGGTTTCGGCCAATGCCCATCCGTCTTTGTGTAGGCCCCAAACTTCCTCCCAGTCCACCACAACCTTCACAAAGTGATCATACCTTTCGAGCCCAGGAAGTGCTAACACCGCCTGCACCTGGGCCGGGTTAATCGTTCGCATTCTCAAATCCTCGTTATCTCGGAGCCAGCCGTTTCCGCGCAAACGCTATGACCGACCACTAGTCACAACGTACAACAACCTGTGCATAATGAAGCGCATTTCGGCGACTAAGCCGAGACCAACGCAAGTTGTGATTTTCGCTAAGTCCTTGATTTGAAAATGGCGCGCTCGGGAAGATTCGAACTCCCGACCCCCAGATTCGTAGTCTGGTGCTCTATCCAGCTGAGCTACGAGCGCGCGGGCGGAGCATGTGTCCGCGACGGGTGTACCTAATCTTTATCCCGGGCGAATGCAAGCGCCGGCCGGGAAATTTTGGCGCAATGCAGGTGATTGCGTTGCCCAGGGTGTGACCGCCTATTCGCCGACCCGGTTCATCGGAACCGGTTCGACCGGCAACCGCCGATCGACCTGGTCGGGCTGGTCCGGCAGGGTGATGCGGAACAGAGTGCCGGGGCCGTGCCGGTCGACCAGTTCGATGGTTCCGCCATGGGCGCGGATCAGTTCATGGGCGATGGCGAGACCGAGGCCGGTGCCGCCGGCGCGGGCGCTGCCGTGAAAGGCGGTAAACAGGTTCTCGCGAGCCTTTTCCGGCATGCCCGGACCGGTGTCATCGACATCGATCGTGGCAACGCCGTCGCACACCCGGGCCGACACGGTGACCCGCCGGACGATCGCCGGATCATCGTCATCGGTGCTGTGCAGCGCCTGAATCGCATTGCGGCACAGATTGTGGATGACGCGGAACAACTGCTCGCTATCTGCCTGCAGTTCGAGGCCGGGCGGGACGTCGATGACGAAATCGATCGCCGGGCCCTCCTCCTCCGTCCCCTCGGGGCGCATATCAGGATCGACGATGAGCATGTCGCGGACATCGGCCACCAGCGTGTCGAATTGCACCAGACGGCGTCTCGGCTCGGCCTCGCGGGCCCGGCCATAGGCGAGAACCTCGCGGGTGTAAGCGACGGCGCGGTCCATGGTGCGCAGCAGCTTCGGTGCGAAACGCTTGACCACCGGATCGTCGACCATCGACAGACGGTCCGACATCAACTGGGCGGAGGCCAGGATGTTGCGCATATCGTGATTGATCTTGGAAACCGCCAGGCCGAGATCCGCCAGGTGCTGCTGCTCCCTGAGGGTGGCCTGCAACTGGCGCTGCATGGACTCCAGATGGCGCTGCGCAATGCCCAGTTCATCGCCATTGTCGCGCGGCTCGATGATGCGGTCCGGATCGTCGGGGTCTTCGGAAAAGGCCTGCATGCTCGCGGTCATGCGGCGCACCGGCCGAATCATGATCGTGTTGATCGCCACAAAAACCAAGCCGGCGGTGATGAAGGAAATCAGCAGGGACAGTATGAACACGTTGCGGCCATAGACCAGCATGGCCCGGTAAAGCGGTCCCTCCTCGATGACGACGTCGATCATCATCTCGTTACCCTCGACGGGACCGTATACCCGGATGATCCGGTCGCCTCCGGCAAACAGCGTGGCGAAGGCGTCGCGGATGGCAACCAGCGGCGACACCGAACTGAGGTCGTATTGCCGGTCCACCTGATGCGGCATGTCGGAGGAGGCGATCAGGCGCGACATGCCGTGGGTGCGCAAGGCGATCGATTTGGTGCCGGTGGCCATCAGAGCGTCGTTCTGGATCGGCCGCGGCAGTTCCATGTCCTCCCAGCCCTCGACGACCAGGCTGGCGGCGGCCGCCGTGCGCAGCCGGTCCTCCAGCCAGCGCATGCGCATGTTGGCCACCGACGGCACGAAAATCAGCACTTCGGCCAGCATGACGAACAGGATGGTGAGCAGCAGCAATTTGCCGGACAGGCTCCTGGCCGGTTTTTCACCGCCGATCAGCCGCGACTCGCCTCTGCCGCCTCTCTTGCCCGCGCCCATCATCTATTCCGATCCCAGACGGGATAATTCCTACCAATGCCCTGTATATCAAGGAAAAACGCGGCCAGCGCAATTCCTTCACCTGAGATGCCCGAATTGGCCGTGCCGTTACAGTTCCGGGCAAATCACCTCCTGGGCGTGCATATTGTACCGCAACCAGACAAGTAAAGGCGTCTTGCGCGGGCCGTCGGGCTTCGGGTCAGCCAAAACGGCGCAGAAATGTGACGATACGGCGCACCAACGGTTTCCGGGTCATCGGGGTGTAGTAGGTGATCGCCGCACGCTTGCCGATCTCGCCCATCGTCGGGTAGGCGGGAACGAACCCGCGCACGTCGGAGAGCTTCATGCGCTTGGAGACCGCCAGCGCCCACAGGTTGATCATCTCGCCGGCACCGGCGCCGGCAATCGATACACCGAGAATGCGACCCTTGCCGTCGGTCACCAGCTTGATCAGGCCGTCGGTCTTGCGCTCCGCCTGCGCGCGGTCGTTCTCCACATAGGGCCATCGCAGCACATGGATCTTGCCGGCGCGCTTGCGGGCGGCTTCCTCGTGCAACCCGACATGCGCGAGTTCCGGATCGGTGAAGGTGACCCAGGGGATGATGTCACGGTTCTCCTTGGCCGGCATGCGGAACAGGATCTGCTGAACCACCAGGCCGGCATGATAGCCGGCCACATGGGTGAACTGCAGGCCGCCGGCGACGTCGCCAACGGCAAACACACGGCGGTTGGTGGTGCGCAGGTTGGGGCCGACTTTGATGCCGGCGCGGTCGTATTCGATGCCGGCAGCCTCCAGCCCCAAATCGTCGACATTGGCCTTGCGGCCGGTGGCCACCAGGATCTCGCTGCCGTCGACCGCGTGTTCACCGGATTCGGTTTCGACGGTGACCCGAATACCGGTCTTGCCGCGCTTGGCGACCTTGCTCACCGTGGCGCCTTCCATGATATCGATGCCCTCGCCGCGCAGCCGGTCGAGCACCACGGCCGCCAGTTCCGGGTCGTCCTTGCCCAGCGCCCGCAAGCCTTCGATCACTGTCACCTCCGTCCCCAGACGGCGATGCGCCTGCGCCATCTCCAGGCCGATGGGGCCGCCGCCGATGACGATCAGGTGGCGGATCTTGCGGTTGTTGTCGAACAGCGTCTCGTTGGTCATGTAGTCGACCGTGTCGAGACCGGGGATCGGCGGCACGAAGGCGGTCGAGCCGGTGGCGACCACAAATCGTCGGGCCTTGATTTCGATGTCACCGGCGACCACGGTGTCGTGACCGGTGAACCGGGCGTTGTCCTGAATGACCCGGACGCCGAGGGCGGTGAAGCGCTCGACCGAATCGTTGGGCGCGATCGCCGCGATCACCGAATGGATATGGCTGTGTACCTTGCGGTAGTCGATCTTGATGTCGCCGGCGGAGACGCCAAATTCGGGGGCTTCGGCAATGGCGTGGGCGTGCTTGCCGGCGGCGATGATGGCTTTCGACGGCACACACCCGTAATTCAGGCAGTCGCCACCCATCTTGCCGCGCTCGATGAGCACGACGTCGACGCCGAATGCGGCGGCAGCAGCGGCGACGGTCAGTCCGCCGGAGCCGGCCCCGATCACACAAATATCCGGGTTCAGCGTTTCGCCCATTGGCGACCCCCTCTAAAAGAACACCACCTGGTACACCACTCATGGTCTAGCAGACCTCGGAACGTTTGATGAGGGCTTTTGCCGGGCAGCTATGGGTGTGCATGCCGGACGGCCGCAGGACACCCATGCGGCCTTCGACATACGGATGACGGCGCCGGCTAATCGCCGGCAGGAACGCGGCCCGACCAGCGCTTTTTGACGATGAACGCCAGCGCCGCGACGGCCGCCATGGCCGCGAAGGCGATGGTGATATCCGGGGTTACCAGGTCGGAAATCGAGACGTCAGTCCCGGCTTCGCGGGCCGAGACGATCACACTGTCGACGCCCTGTCCCAGATACGCATAGGCGAATGTTCCGGGCAAAATGCCCAGAAACGTCGCCACCACATAGGTCCGGACCGTTACGTTGAAGAGAGCCGGTGCAATGTTGATGATAAAGAACGGAAAGATCGGCGCCAGCCGCAGCACAAACAGAAAGCCGAAGGCGTTGTCGCGAAATCCGTCAGCCAATTTGTTGACACCGGAACCGGCCTTTTTCTTCAAAACATCGCCAAACGCGCTGCGCGCCGCCAGATAGACGATCGTCGCGCCGATCGTCGCCGCGAACGCCGTCAACGTGCCGGCCACGAACCAGCCAAACAGAAAGCCGCCAAAGATGGTCAGCAACGATGCTGCCGGGATCGAGAGCGCAACGGCAACGATATAGGTGACGAAATAGATCAGGGCGGCAAGCCAGTAGTTTTCCGCCACCTCAGCCACAAGGGCGTCACGGTGTTCGACCAGCGCCTCCAGGGACAGGTATTTGTCCAGCCCGAGCCAATAGGCGGTCGCCAGACCGGCAGCCACCACCGCGATCGGCGCAAAGCGCCGCAACCGGCTGGCCGATGGCGGCGCGGACGGATGCCGCGGCCGGTCGTCGCTATGGCTTTCCTGGTCGGTCGACATCGGGGCTCCCGCAGCGGCGGCGTTGGTTTCGAGGGTCATTGACGGGCTCCTTGTTCCGGCAGCTTCAAGGCGCCGGCCTGCTTCGGTGATCAAAACCTAAGAAGGCTGCCGGGGCACCGCCAATGACAATCGCGCCGTTTTCCCAAAGTGTGTGTGATCCGGTACACGGCACCACTCACGTTTGTGTGAGAACTTACGCGATATCATTGAGACTCCAATCATAAACGAAGCGCCCGATCGATGCAGCCCGGATCGACTCCGCATGGTCGGGAGCAGCGAAACGGCCCCAGTGCGATTTCAGCTGGCGTCGACCGCCGAAATCCCCGGCATACCAAGCATAGATACGCGACGCCGTGATGCGGCCATTGCTCACCGCCACGCCCCTTTGGTGATTGATGTACTCGCGGGCGTTCTGCGCCAGCAACGCGTCGACATTGGCGCCGGTAAAGGCGGTCACAGCGATGTTGGGGCAGGAATAGGAAGCGCAGTTGACGCCGTAATGCGACATCGGGTCGTTGAACAACGGGCGGACAATGCGGTGCTCGACGTCGTCGAGCGACAGCGGCACACCCTCGACCGACATCAGTTGTTTGGACCAGGGGCCCGATCCGAACAAACCGCCACCGCCGAGATTGATCTTCTTGATCGACGACACGGGATAGCGGTCGAGCACCACATCCAGGGTCTTGGCGTTGTAGAGGTTTATCCAGAAGGCGTGCGCTTCCGGCACCGAGTATGTCGACGGCCGCGCGTTCTGCAACCGGTCGATATAGGCTTTCAGATCGCCGTGCGCGGCGGCTTGGAGATTTCGGTAGGCCACCCGATTGTACCCGGCGGGATCGGGGCGCACATGGGCGGCCAGAATGGCGTCGAAGTCGCGATGGTCGATGCCGTCTGAGCCGCGCGGCGCAAACTGCCGAAGCGGCGATGCCGCAAACGCCGAGTTGCCGGCAACCAGGGATGCGGTCACACCGGCGACAGCGCCCGATAGCAGCGCCCGACGGGTCAATGACATACGGATCTCCTATCTCACGAACCGAGGACCCAAGGGTGGCGCGCAAACGGTTGCGAAACAATGACCGCACATGCGATCTCACCGGCATGTGAAGCAAGGTGATCCGGACGCTTGGCGATTGACTTGCTGCGACCTTTCTGCGTATAAGCCGCGCACGTTCGGGTCTCCTGTCCGGCGCACTATAGGTGTGTCCAAGCCACCCAGACGACAATCGCAACGCAGCTGTTCAACACAGTCCAAAGAAGGGCCGCACACCGCGGCATTTAAATAAATGACAAAGCGTACCTTTCAACCGTCCAAGCTCGTGCGCAAGCGCCGCCATGGCTTTCGCGCCCGGCTGGCCACCAAGGGTGGCCGCAAGGTCCTGGCCAATCGCCGTAGCAAGGGGCGCAAGCGCCTGTCCGCCTAGGCCGGCGCTACCGGCCGTCTAACAAAGGGGCTTCGTGTGCCTCAACGGACACAGCCAGTCATCGGACGACTGACCAAGCGGTCCGAGTTTCTCGCCACCCGCCGTGGCGAACGGCGGCGCGGACCCTACTTCGTGCTGGAGATACTGGACCGCGGCGAACGCGACGAGCCGCCCCGTGTCGGCTATACCGTCAGCAAACGCCAGGGCAATTCGGTCGAACGCAACCGGATCCGACGGCGCCTAAGGGAGGCGGTGCGGCTGGTTGCCGGGTTTGATATGAAAGCCGGACATGATTATGTGGTGGTGGCCCGTCGCGACGCGCTCGACGCACCGTTCAGCGCCCTTGCGCGATCCCTGGCCCGTCGGATCGGCCGCGACAACAGGAACAGATAATGGAACAGAACCGCAACTACATCGTGGCCATAGCCCTTTCGGTGCTGGTCCTGATCGCGTGGCAGTTTTTATACCTCAATCCGAAAATCGAACAGGAGCGTGCCGCTCAAGAGGCTTTGCGGCAGCAGCAGACCGAACAGCAGACCCCGCTGGCAGACGGTTCAACCGCGGCGCAGAACCAGCAGGTCGGCGATCTGCCGCAGGCACCCGCCGGATCGTCCGGCGCGATCCTGCCAAACAGCGGTTCGACCGGCAGCGACACGGCAGCGGCTCAGGCACGGCGCATCTCCATCGACACGCCGGCACTCTCCGGTTCCATCAACCTCGAGGGTTCGCGGTTCGACGACCTCAAGCTGAAGAACTACCGCGAGACGGTCGATCCCAATAGCCCGGTGATCGAGCTGTTGTCGCCGTCCAACATGCAGGAAGGCTATTTCGCAGAATTCGGATTTCTGGGCAATGACTCCAGCGTCGCACTGCCGCGACCGGATACGATCTGGACCGTCGAGGGTGATCCAACCCTCACACCGTCGACGCCGCTCAGCATGACCTGGACGAATGACACCGGCGTTACCTTCCAGCGTTCGATCAGCGTCGACGACGGCTATATGTTCGAGATCATCGACACGGTCACCAACAACTCCGGAGCAACCGTCTCGATGTCGCCCTACGGTCGCGTGGTTCGGCTCTACCGGCCGCAGACAACCGGCTATTTCGTCCTGCACGAAGGGCTCATCGGGGTCATCGGCGAAGACGGCCTCAAGGAGATCGACTACGGCGATATCGAAGACGACCGGACGATCAGCCCGCCGAAAGCCAACAACGGTTGGCTGGGCTTTACCGACAAATACTGGGCGACGGCGTTGGTCCCGGCACAGACACAACCGTTTCAGGCACGCTTTTCCTATTTCGACAATGACCGCCCGCGCTATCAGACGGATTTCGTGACCGATCCGATCGTCATTGCACCCGGACAAACGCAGACCTCGGAAACCCACCTGTTCGCCGGCGCCAAGGAAGTGCCTTTCATTGACGACTACGAGACGACGTACAACATCGAAAAATTCGATCTGATGATCGACTGGGGCTGGTTCTATTTCATCACCAAGCCGCTGTTTTACGTGCTCGACTATTTCTTCCGGCTGTTCGGCAATTTCGGCATCGCCATCCTGGTCACCACGGTGATCATCAAACTGTTCTTCTTCCCACTGGCCAACAAATCCTATGTCTCGATGGCCAATATGAAGAAGGTCCAGCCGAAGATGGAGGAAATCAAGAACAAGTACGGCGACGACCGGCAGGCGATGCAGAAGGCGATGATGCAGCTCTACAAGGAGGAGAAGATCAATCCGATCGCCGGATGCTGGCCGATCCTGCTGCAGATCCCGGTCTTCTTCGCCCTCTACAAGGTGCTGCTGGTGACCATCGAAATGCGCCATGCGCCGTTCTTCGGCTGGATCAGGGATCTTTCGGCGCCGGATCCGACGACCATATTCAACCTGTTCGGGCTGCTGCCGTTCGATCCGCCGTCGCTGCTGATGGTCGGCGTCTGGCCGCTGATTATGGGCATCACCATGTTCCTGCAGATGCGCATGAACCCGACGCCGCCGGATCCCACCCAGGCGATGATCTTCACCTGGATGCCGGTGGTCTTCACGTTCATGCTGGCGGCGTTCCCGGCCGGTCTGGTGATCTATTGGGCCTGGAACAACGCGCTGTCGATTCTCCAGCAGGCGGTTATCATGAAACGGCAAGGCGTCAAGATCGAGCTCTGGGACAATCTCATCGGCTTGGTGAGGAAGAAACCGAAGGCCGCCGAATAGGCGGCCACCCAATCTGCCATGTCTCCCGACACGACGCTGTTCGCCCGGCCGTGGGTCTTCCTGCGCGGTGTTCCCGCCATGCGGTTCCTGCCGCCGGAAGGACCGCCGGAAATTGCCTTTGCCGGACGCTCCAATGTCGGCAAGTCGTCGTTGATCAACGCACTGCTTGGCCGCAAGGGGCTCGCCCGCACCTCCAACACGCCGGGGCGTACCCAGGAACTCAACTATTTCGTTCCCGACGGCTATTCGGGAAATGCCGGCGACCTGCCACCGATGGCGCTTGTCGACATGCCGGGATACGGCTACGCGAAAGCGCCGAAGGCGCAGGTCGACAAATGGACACGGCTGATCTTCGATTATCTGCGCGGCCGGGCGACCTTGAAACGCGTCTTTGTGCTGATCGACGCACGCCATGGCATCAAGGCCAATGACGAAGAGGTGCTGGCGCTGCTCGACCAGGCGGCTGTTTCCTACCAGATCGTGCTGACCAAGATCGACAAGATCAAGCCGGCGCAGTTGGAGACGCTGATTGCCGACACAAGGGAACAGGTCGCCAAGCACCCGGCGGCATACCCCGGCATTGTCGCCACATCCTCAGAGAAGGGCACTGGCCTCGACGATCTGCGCGAGGCGATCCGTGCCGCGGTCGGCGGTTGAAATGACCCCAGAGCAACACGAAGCCAGGATTGTGCTATCTTCTGCGGATCGGTCGACGGAGGCGGCAGGGGTGTGAGTGCGCGGGACAAGCAACGGCAGCAGGTGGCGATGGCCTGGGCGGTGCACGCCTTCACCGCGTCCGGCATAGTCCTCGGCTTCCTGGCGCTGGTCGCCATCCTCGAAAACGACAAGATCGCCGCCTTCATGTGGCTGGGGCTGGCGCTGTTCGTCGATGGCATCGACGGCACCCTTGCCCGCAAGATTCGGGTGCGCGAGTTGACGCCCCGCTTCGACGGCGCGACGCTCGACAACGTCATCGACTATTTTAACTACGTCGCCGTACCGGCACTGATGATCTACTGGTTCGGCCTGGTTCCGCCCGGCTGGGCGACGGTGGCGGCGGCAACTGTGATGGCGGTGTCTTGCTACACCTTCGCCAACACGGCGATGAAGACGTCCGATTACTACTTCTCGGGCTTTCCGGCCCTATGGAATGTGCCGGTTCTGTATTTCCACATCCTGCAGACCGACCCGTGGATCAACCTGGCGGTGCTGGCGGCCTGTGCCGTGCTGACGTTCATTCCGGTGAAGTTCGTGCACCCGTTCCGGGTTCTCGATTGGCGCAGCGTCACCATTCCGATGACGGTGCTGTGGGCGGCGACCACCCTACGCCTCGTTCTCATTCCAACCGATACGGCGAAGGCTCAGGACACCTCGCCCGTCTTCTTCTGGCTTTGGGTGGCGGCGACCGTCTATTTCGCCGCCCTGTCGATCTGGCGTTCGCTGCGCCCGGATCCGGCCAACAGAGGGGATTAGAGTATCCGTTTTGATCAAGCGGTCCGCTCGCGGAAGGTCAAGGCGATACCGTTGATGCAATGGCGCAGGCCGGTCGGCGGCGGACCGTCATTGAAGACATGGCCCAAATGGCCGCCGCAGCGGCTGCAATGCACTTCGGTGCGCGGATAGAGCAGCTTGTAATCGCGCTTCGTCGCCACCGCATTTTCGATGGCATCATAGAAGCTCGGCCAACCGGTACCGCTGTCGTATTTCGTCTCCGAGGCATAGAGCGGCTGTTCACAGCCGGCGCACAGATAGTCGCCCGTGCGCTTTTCATGCAGCAGCGGGCTGGTGAACGGCCGTTCGGTCGCTTCCTGGCGCAGGACGGAGAACTGGTTCGGGGTCAGCCGTTCGCGCCATTGCGCCTCGGTCAACGTGAATTCAAACGTGCTGTCGTCGGACCCGGCGGCCGTGGCGCGCGGCCGTAGGGCATAAAACCCGCCAAGCGCGGCAACGGCGGCTCCGGACAGCAAAAAAGCACGGCGATTCATGACGCGATTCCTTTCTGGGCTGAGGCGAATATAGTCGTTACGCGGTTGAACTGCCCATGAACTTTTCGCGAGCCGATGCGGCCCACAGCGCGATTGCCCTGGGCCGGCGGAGCGGGTAAAACGCCCCGACCTTTCAAGGGGATATCGATGTCCGACTCCAATCCGCTCGAAAAAAGCCAGATCCAGGCGAAACTGCTGTCCGAAGCCCTGCCCTACATGCAGCGCTACGAGAACCGAACCATCGTCGTCAAATATGGCGGCCATGCCATGGGCGATCCCGAACTGGGCAAGGCTTTCGCCCGCGACGTGGCGCTGCTCAAGCAATCCGGAGTCAATCCGATCGTCGTGCATGGCGGCGGCCCGCAGATCGGCTCCATGCTCAACCAGATCGGCATCGAATCGAAATTCGAGGGCGGTCTGCGGGTTACCGACCGCCGGACGGTGGAAATCGTCGAGATGGTGCTCGCCGGCTCGATCAACAAGGAAATCGTCGCGATGATCAACGCCGAGGGCGAATGGGCCATTGGCCTATGCGGCAAGGACGGCAACATGGTGTTCGCCGAGAAGGCGCAAAAGACGATTGTCGATCCCGACTCCAATATCGAGCGGATTCTTGATCTCGGCTATGTCGGCGACATCGTCGAGGTCGACCGCACGCTGCTCGATCTGCTGGCCAAGTCGGAAATGATCCCGGTGATCGCGCCGGTGGCACCGGGCCGCGACGGCCACACCTATAATATCAACGCCGACACGTTCGCCGGCGCCATCGCCGGCGCCCTGTCGGCAACCCGGCTGCTGTTCCTGACAGATGTGCCAGGCGTGCTCGACAAGGACGGCAAGCTCATCAAGCAATTGAGCGTCGCCGAGGCGCGGGAACGGATCGCTGACGGCACCATTTCGGGCGGCATGATCCCCAAGGTCGAGACCTGCATTCACGCCATCGAAGCCGGCGTCGAGGGTGTCGTCATCCTCAACGGTAAAACGGCGCACGCCGTGCTGCTGGAGATTTTCACCGAGCATGGCGCCGGCACGCTGATCGTGCATTGAGCACTGGCAAATCTGCCTAGGAACAGTGGCCGGTCCGGTCGGCGACGTTTCGGTAGCGCCGCTTGAAATCCGCATCGATGTCGGAAAGCCGGATCTCGCCGAAGCGCTTCAGCAACGTTTGGCGCGCTTCGGCGATGGTTTTGCTGACCGCATCATTGACGGCCTGCTCGACCAGACAGCGCGGGTTCTCGTCCGACAATCCGAAGGCAAACAATTCGGGCTTGTCCAACGCGCGATAGATATCGAGCAGAGTGATATCGGAAAGCGGCACGCTGAGCGTCCAGCCACCGCCCTGTCCCTTGCCGGAGGTGACATAGCCGGCTTGCCTCAAACCAGACATGATACGTCTGACAAGGGCCGGATTGGAGCCGATCATCCGGCCAATCGCCTCCGAGGTGATCGGTCGATCCAAGTCCTGCATGTGCAACAAAACATGCAGCAGACGCGACAACCGGCTGTCCTGACGCATCACTACCCTCCTTGTTCGGCGTCAGGTTAAACCAGATATTGAAACTTTTGAAGTATCAATTGTTGACGCGTCTCCGTTCTTATGTAATTTTTGATGTTACATTAAATGGAGCATCCTCGATATGCCACGCAACCACAGCACCGGAGCCCTCCACACTGACGCGCACATCCACCCCTGGCGGGCGCTCGCGCCGTTGCTCGGCGGGTTGGCGGTCGGCATCATGGATGTCTCCCTGGTGATGGTCGCATTGCCCTCGATGCAGACCGAGCTCGGCATCACCGCCACGCGGGCCGGCTGGATCCCGACGGCTTTCATGCTCACATTCGCGACGGCGCTGCTGTCATTCGGCCGCTTGGGCGATGCGTTCGGCCAGCGCCTTATGTTCCTGTGGGGTGCCGCCGGATTCGCCGTCTTTTCGGCGCTGTGCACGCTGGCACCGTCCTACGGACTGCTGGTCACCGGGCGGGCGCTGCAGGGATTGGCCGGCGCGCTGATGGTGCCACAGATTATGGCGACCATCGCCATCATCATTCCATCGGGTGAGCGGGCCCGTGCGTTCGCACTGTTCGCCGCGGTCGGCAGCCTCGCCGCCGTGGCTGGACCGCTTCTCGGAGGGTTGGTCCTCACCGCCGATCCAACCGGGCTCGGATGGCGTTCGATCTTCCTTCTCAACGCCGTTCTGGCGTTGCTGGTGGTGATTGCGGGGATCCGCCTCATACCCGCCGTTGCCGCATCCGGCCGGCCGCGAATTGACGGCGCTGGTGCCGTTTTCTTCGGCATCGCGGTGCTGCTTGTCGTCTATCCGTTGATCGAAGCCAGAACGCACGGCTGGCAGCTCTGGCTTTTAGCGCTGATGGCATGCAGTGTGCCGACGCTGACGGGCTTTTATCTCTGGCAACGGTTAAGCGCACGCCGGGGCACCGCGCAGCTGCTGCCGACAGCGTTGCTCGGCAATCGTCGGTTTCTTCTGCTGCTCGGCCTCGTCGCACTGTTCTTCTCCGGAATTCCCGGTCTCATTATGGTCCTGTCGATCATGTTGCAGTCCGGTCACGGTCTGTCGCCGCTCGCCACCGGATTGATGACCGCGGCTTCCCCGCTCGGCGTACTCGCCGGATCGGCCGCCGGTAGCCGGCTGACAGTGCATGACCCGCTGCGGCGCATCGGTGTCGGTGCCCTGGCGCTCGCCCTCGGCATGGCGGCGTTGCATGTCTTGCTGGCCACGGCCGGCGGCACAGCCACCATATGGGCAATTGCCGGCCCACTGCTGGCGTGCGGCGTTGGGATGGGCACAAGTGTCCCGACGCTTTTCCAAACCGTCATGGACGGCATAGGCAAAGCCGACTCCGGTGCCGCTTCGGGCGCTGCGCAAACGCTGCAATATGTGGGTGGCGCCGTCGGCATCGCGTTCGCCACACAGGTGTTTTTCGGAGCCTTGCCGAACGGCACGCGGTCCTCGGCTGCTGAATTCAGTGCGGCGACCGCCACCGCCACCTGGTACCAGATCGCCCTCTACAGTCTGCTCGCGGCAGCGCTGCTGCTGCGCCGACCCGCCAGCACTCCAGCCAGCGAACGCAATTGGGAGAACTCCGACCATGTCCGCGCAAAATGAACTGACTCACAGGGAATTCTGGGAACAACACTACACATCGGTGAAGCTCGGCTCATCGGGACGGCCCAGCTGGATCCTCGTGCAATTCGCCGAGGCCCTCACCCCGGGCCGCGCGCTCGATCTCGGCTGCGCCCACGGGGATGATGTCCGATGGCTTGCGGAACGCGGCTGGCAGGCCGTCGGCACCGATATCTCCGCTACGGTGATCGACCGAGCGACGGAAAGGGCAAAATCGGCCGGTCTCGAAGCCAACGCCCGGTTCGAGCGGCACGACCTTGCCGTTTCGTTCCCCACCGGTCGCTACGACCTCGTCACCGCCTTCTATCTGCAATCGCCTCACGACTTCGAGCGCGTCGCCATCCTTCGGCGCGCTGCGGCCGCGGTGGCTCGGGGCGGACTGCTGCTGGTGGTGACGCACGCGTCGGTGCCGCCCTGGTCCTGGGCCGATCCCGACACCGTGTTCACGACGCCCGACGACGCCTATGCCGACCTCCGATTGAGCGCGCCCGACTGGCGACCGGAATTCATCGGCGCTCCGGAACGGCAGGCCGAAGGCCCGGAGGGGCAGACCGCCACGGTCAGGGATACGGTTCTGGCCCTGCGCCGGCGCGGGTTGTCATAGGCGTCAGGCGACCAGAACCAGCACCACGACACCGGCGACGATCAGTACCGTGCCGACGATCTCCAGCCGGTTGACGGATTCGCGAAAGATCAGGACCGACGAAGCATAGGTGAAGATGATCTCCACCTGGGCCACGACCTTGACATAGGCCGCTTGCTGCAGGGTCATGGCCATGAACCAGCCGAGCGAGGCCGATACACCGGCCAGCCCGACAATCAGCGACGGTTTCCACGCCCTTGCGATGCGGCCGATCTCCGACGGATCACGCAACCACATCCACAACAGCATGACCGCCGTCTGGAAGACGATCACAAAGGCCAGCGTAACCGCCGCCTGCATGACGAAGTTGGGGCCACCGAGCGACAGGGACGCGGCTCGGTAGGCGACGGCGGCGATGCCGAAAAAAGTGCCCGACGCAAGCCCGATCAGGGCCGTCCGTCGGAACATCGAGACAAACAGCCCGGTCCAGCTCACCGGGCCGCGGGCCACCGAGATCAGCATCACACCGAACACCGAGACCGCAATGGCGAACAGACTGCCGGAGGTCACCGTCTCGCCAAGAAACAGCAGGCCGAACAGCGCCGCCTGTGCCGGCTCGGTGCGCGAATAGGCGGTGCCGACGGTGAAATTGCGGAAGGAAAACAGACAGACCAGCAGCAGGGTCGCGGCGATCTGTGCGAGACCGCCGACGATCGCCCAGAAAAAGAAAGTGCCGTGCAGCGCCGGTAGCGACAGGCCAAATCCCGAGTGCAACAGTGCGACGAACAGCAACGCGAACGGAAAACCGAAGCCGAACCGAACGAAGGTCGCACCCGTCGTGCCCATCACCCCCTTGAGGTGTTTCTGCATGGCGGAGCGAATGTTCTGAAGAAAGGCGGCGACGAGCGTGATCGGGATCCACAATTCCATGACCGCGCCTAACATGAATTGCCCAACCCGCCAATGAATTAGATGGTGCGGCGCAACAGGGTCTGTGCCATATAAGAGGCATGTCCAATCGCTTACCGAACCGGGACGACTTCCGGGACATCACGGACTGGGTGTTCGACCTCGACAACACGCTTTACCCGCGCCACACCGACCTGTTCGCGCAGATCGACCAGAACATGACGTCCTATGTGGCCGAGCTCCTGTCGCTGCCGCGCGAGGAGGCGCGCAAGCTGCAAAAAGACTACTACCGGGACCACGGGACGACGCTGAACGGGTTGATCCAGAAGCACAAGATCGATCCGAACGACTTCCTGGAGAAGGTGCACGACATCGACTATTCGTGGGTCAAGCCGGATCCGCATCTCGGCGAAGCCATCCGGGCGCTGCCGGGGCGCAAATTCATCTTTACCAACGGTGACGCCCGCCACGCGGAACGGACGGCGACGGCGCTCGGCATTCTCGATCATTTCGACGAGATCTTCGACATCGTCGCCGCCGAATTGACGCCCAAGCCGGCTGCCGAGACCTATGAGCGGTTTGTTTCACAGCACGGCGTCAGCAGCAGCGGCGCCGTCATGTTCGAGGACCTGCCGCGCAACCTGACGATTCCCAAGGCGCTCGGTATGCGCACGGTGCTCGTCGTACCGCACAATTTCGACGAGGCGATGGGCGAAGACTGGGAAAAAATCGGCGGCGACGGTGACCACATCGATTACGTCACCGACGATCTCGCGGGCTTCCTGGCGCACTATCTGGTGACTGCCGACCCGGCGAGATAGTCCGCATGTGTTCCCAATAGGGCGGGTTTTTGTTGTAAATCCCATGATGGGAACCTAATTTGGCTGTAAATGCAGGTGGTAGCGAAAAAGACTTTGCGACTCTTCTGGACCAAGCATCCAAAAGCGCAGGGTCCCCTGGAGGCTTGGTACAGGATCGCATCTAAGGCCGAATGGAGAACCCCGCAGGATATCAAAAACGTATTCCGCTCAGCGGATTTCGTTGCCGATAGCCGCGTTATCTTCAACATAGCGGGCAACAGCTACCGACTTGTGGTTCGCGTTTCGTATGAGTACCAAAACATCAAGATAAAGTTCATTGGCACCCACGCGGACTATGACAAAATTGATCCGGAGAATGTGTAATGGACATCCGACCGATTTTGACCGATGCCGACCTTGACTGGGCTCTGGAAGAGATCGAGCAGTACTATGATAACGAGCCTATGCGCGGCACGCCTGAGGCTGATCGGTTTCAGATTCTGGCCACTCTTATCGAAGCCTACGAAGACAGGCACTACCCAATAGACGATGCGGACCCGATCGATGTGATCCGGCACGTGCTGGACGCGAACGGCATGAAACAGTCAGACTTGGCCGAGTATGTCGGGACCAATGCCCGTGCATCCGAAATCATGAACAGGAAGCGACCCCTGACACTCGCCATGATACGACGGATAAGTGAAGGGCTGCATATTCCGGTGGGTGCCCTAACGCCGGCCTATCCGCTGGCGGTCGACGTGGCCGAGTAGCGTCAATAGAAGCGAACCGCAATTCGCGAGATGGTGCTGATGCGGTGACGATCCTACGTTGCACCATAACCATTACGCAATACGGACCAATTACCCCGTACCGGCGGCGCAGGCGTTTTGCGGCTCGATGGCTTCCGGTGGCTGGGCGATCTTCAGTCCGGTCGATGTTGCTTCGGTAACAAACATCGTCAGCGTCGAGTGATGGGTTACCGCGTCGATGCGTGAGCTGCCTGTCGGCGTCTGGTACTCAAGGCCGGCCATGCCGGCGACCGCTGCCTCGCGCGACAAATCGCCGGATTTCTCGCAGCCGGCCTTCAGCGCCATCAATGCGTTGTAGTGCGTCGCCATATAGGAACTGACAACGGTCTTGGTTCCGGTGGAGGCACGGACACGGTCGACGAAATCGCTGACTCCTGGCGAAGGGTCGGTTTCAACGAAAGGCACGCATCCGAATGCCTCGATCGCCCCAGCCGGTGTCCCAAGGCCGGCATAAAGCGCAATGCTGCCCAGATTGCCGACCGTAATATCGTCGAGCAGGCCGGCGCGAAAAGCAGCCGCGATGAAGGCCTCGTGCTGGATACCGGGCAGGGCCATGATCAGAATGCGGGCGCCGCTGTCGCGGATTTCGGCGACGACCGGGCCGTAATCCGACAGACCGGACAGCGGTACGAAATGGCGATCGGCAACCCGGCGCCCCTTGTCGGCGGCCACCGCCGCGCAGACGTCGAACATCCGGTGCGGCCAGATATAGTCGGCGCCCAACATATAGATGTCGCCCTCATCGCGTTCGAGAAGAAAGCGCATCAGCGGCACCGCACTCTGGTTCGGTACGGAGTTGAAGTAGAACATCACCTCGTCGCAATCGCCGCCCTCGTAGTCCGTCGCATAGAGAAGCGGCGTCGTCGCCTGCATCATCGTCGCCGAGATGGCATTGCGCGATGCGGAGGTTATCGGTCCGGCAACGGCGAGGGTGCCGGCGTCCGCGACCAGCGCTTTCGCCGCCTGCTCTGCCTTCGCCGGATCGGCGGCGGTGTCGCGAAACTCCAGGGTGATCTGCTGGCCGAGAATGCCGCCGGCCGCATTGATTTCCCGGGCCGCCAATTCCAATCCCAGACGCGCCTGCTGGCCAAACCGCACCGTTCCGCCCGATAACGGCAGTACGGCGCCGACACGCGATGCTTGTGCCCGCGCAATCGGCGGCGCGGCCAACGTCAGTCCGGTCGCGCAAACACCGCTCAGGAAGGCCCTTCGCCGGATCCGGCCCCGCGCAGCGGGCGTCTCGGTTATCGTGGTGCAGTCAGACATGGCGGATACCTCCCTGCACACAGTGGTAACCGCTCGTCGATGGCGAAACAAGGCGACCGGCGGACCTGGATTAACAAAGCGTGACGGGTTTTCGGTATCACCGGAGCCATGCAACGGAGAAATGCGATGTCGGCTACAGAAATGCTGGGATATGCGGCGATCACCGTGATGGTGACCAGTTATGCCATGGAAAAGGCCGCTCCGGTGTTCGTCGCCATCTTTGCCGCCGGCTGCGCCATGGCCGCTGTCTATGCCTACCTGATCGCCTCCTACCCGTTTGTCGTGGCCGAAGGCATTTGGGCCGTCGTAGCGGCACGGCGTTGGTTGAGCGTCCGAAACGCGGCCTGACAGCACAAACGAGAGCCTGCGCACGGAAACACGCCGCGCGCAGGCGTCTGGCTTACTTCGGCCGAACGGCGTCGACCGTTCCCTGAACGAAAGCCACGAGTTTGGCGACATCGTCCTCGGTCAGTTTGTCGGCAAAGGACGGCATGCCTCTGTCGACGGCCACGCCATCCAGAACCCAGACCTTCGAATTGATCAGCACGTCGGCGGTCGAGTAGCCGAGGTTCGGCACGTTGCCGCCGTTGTTGACTCCCGGCACCCCGTGACAGAACAGGCAGTTGGCGACGTAGAGCGCGGCCCCTTCCGGCACGTGGCCGGGCTCGTAAGGAACACCCGCCACCAATTCCAGCCGGTCAGACGTTTCGGCCATGGGGATTTCGGCGGTGCCGCCCAGCTTGAAGGTAAAGACCCGGCCCGGACCGACCCGGTCGGTTGCCCGCTGCATGATGCCGTAGACACCGCCCCAGCCGACCGCGATGGTTACGAACTGCTCGCCGTCGTGTTCCCAGGTCACCGGGGCCGCGACGACGCCGGATGTGACGGGAACCTGCCACAATATTTCGCCGTTCGCTGCGTTGTAGGCGATGAAGCGTCCATCGGCCGTTCCCTGGAAGACCAGATTGCCTGCCGTGGTCAGCGTACCGCCATTCCAGGGCGACACATACTCGGCGCGCCAGACCTCCTTCTGGGCGACCGGATCCCAGGCCAGGAGATGCCCGAACGGTGTTGCTTCGGGCGCCACCTCGTTGAAGAAATAACCGAGGTTCCAGCCGGTTCCCGACATCGTCGATCCCGGCTTGTGCTTGTTGAGCTCCCAGGCCGGATCGGTGGATTGCACCAGCGGAATGCCCTGTGCCGGAATGTACACCAGGCCGGTTTCGGGGTTGTAGCTCATCGGGTGCCAGTTGTGGGCGCCGTAGGCCGACGGGATGGTCTCCCAAGGACCGGTTCTGGCCCGTGCCCCTTCGGCTTCGATCGGACGCCCGGCTTCATCGTAGCCGGTCGCCCAGGTCACCTCGACAAACGGCTCAGCCGACAGGAACTCGCCGGTCTCGCGGTCGATCACGTAGAAGAACCCGTTCTTTGGCGCTTGCATCAGCACCTTGCGCATCGCCCCGTCGAGTTCGAGATCGGCGAGAATGATGTGCTGCGTCGATGTGTAGTCCCAAGTGTCGCCAGGCGTGTTCTGGTAGTGCCAGACATATTCACCGGTGTCCGGATTGAGTGCGACGATCGATGCCAGGAACAGGTTGTCGCCACCGGCCGGCGAACGCAGGTGGCGGTTCCAGGGGCTGCCATTGCCAACACCGATATAGAGCAGGTTGAGCTCCGGATCGTAGGCCATCGCATCCCAGACCGTGCCGCCGCCGCCGGCTTTCCAGTATTCCGCCGACGGATCCCAGGTCTCGGCCGCCGCCTTCATGGCGTCGTTTTCGAACGGTTTCGACGGGTCACCGGGAACCGTATAAAAACGCCAGTCCATTTCGCCGGTTTCGGCGTCATAGGCGCTGACATAGCCGCGAACGCCGAACTCGGCACCGCCATTGCCGATAATGACGCGTCCATTGATCGCCCGCGGAGCACCCGTGATGGTGTAGGACATGTCGCGGTTTTCGATCGTATCGGTTTTCCAAAGCAGCTCGCCGGTGGCCGCGTCGAGGGCGTGTAGCCAACCATCGAAGGATCCGACGAACACTTTGCCGTCGTAGACCGCGACGCCGCGGTTGACCACGTCGCAGCATCCCTTCATGCCGAATTCACCCGGCACCTCCGGGTCATAAACCCAAAGAGCCTCGCCGGTCATGGCATCGAGCGCGTGGACGATCGACCAGGATGCGGTAACGAACATCACACCGTCGACGACGATCGGCGACGACTGAACCCCCCGGTTGGAGTTGAGACCGTAGGACCAGGCCAGTCCCAGGTCGCCGACATTGCCGTCGGTGATATCGTTCAGCTGCGAATAACGGGTTTCCGCGTAGTTGAGGCCGTAGTTCAGCCAGTTCCTGTCGTGACTGTCATTGGCGATAATGGCTTGGGTATCGATGGCGCCGACCGCTTCGGTGATCTCATCCGCGGTAATGGTCTGCGCCTGGGCCATGTTGGCCACCAGCAGGGCACAGGCGCCCCAGACAAACTGTTTCAAATTCTCCTCCGTCAACGCTTTCGTGTCACCGATGCGGAAACCCCACCGACATGGTCTGTCGATTGGCCGCTAGGAGGCGCAGGCTGTCGATTTCCGCTGATGACTCCGCCCAAGCACCCACTCTGGCGGGTGCCACGACTGTCCTTGTCAGGATCCTCCTTCCCGCAAGTCCGATGCATACCGGGTCATGTTAACGAAGCGCATACGCGCATTCTTTGCATTTCACGCCATCGGAACCCGGGCCGCCCGCTGCAGTTGCCGCGCCTGATGGTAGGAGCGCGGCGAGACGCCGTAGCGCGCACGAAATCCGCGGTTGAAATTGGAAAGGTCCTGAAAACCGGCGCGATAGGCAATCTCGGCGACCCGACCGTGAACAGTGTCAAGCCGCTCCAGATGTTCCGTGACGTAACGAAACCGCTTGGTGCGCACCGTTTCTGTAAAGCTGGTGTCATGATCGGCGAAGACCCGCTGGGTCTGCCGTTCGGAAAGCCCCATCCGGTTTGCCAGCCAGGGCAGGGTCAGATAGTCACCGGTCAGATGACTGTCGATCAGGTCGATGGCGACATCGAAGCGGTCGGCCTCATGGGACAGCGCCAGCGCTTTGAGGCCCTGTTCCGGTGCACTGAAGGCCATGTGAATCATATCAAACAGCAGAGTCGCATTGCCACCCGCATGTTGCTGGCCGTTCTTGCGAAAGAACCGAAAGAAGTGTCGGGCAAGCGCGCGTGCCGCGGCATGATCGCCCGGCAATCGCTGTCCGATCCGCAGACCCGGATCGCGATCCCCGAGAAAGGTTTGTCTCGGCAGGTGCACCGACAGCACACGACTGGAAGCCTGGGGCATGAACAAGTTGCCCTCCTTGGTGGAATCGAGCAGCACGCTGTCGCCCCGGGACAATCGCGATTGATGCCCGTTGTGGTCGATGCCGGTCTCACCGCGCATTTCGATCACAAAAAATATGTGTTCGGCCTCGTCGCGTCTGATTCCCTCCCGGTCCCGCTTGATGCGCTCGACATCGCCCGACACATCGGCCACATCCAGAGTGTCGAAGGCATGTACGCCGATGCGCCCCCCGACATCCCGCTGACCACGGCGCGGAACGCCGTCATACTGGCCGCATATGCCATGCAACTCGTGATACCACTGATCGAACGGTACGCGTGCCTGCAAGGCGGATCCTCCCACAAACCAGCCGCTGGTCGGCGACGCCTGATGCACCGACCGCTTATTGCATAATCGAACCATGATAGGCCGTGGCGACGCAAATACCAAAATCACCCGGCGACGATGCGCCTCTCAGCGTCGCCGTCAGCGTTCCTGCAGGGCGAGCCGCAACCCCAGCGCACAGTAAATACCGCCGACCACCTTGCCCTGCCAGCGCAGGACTGCGGGATGTCGGCGAAGCAGTCGGCCGACGCTGCCAGCGCACACGGCGACGGTGATGGTGCTGACCAGTCCCATCAGCACGAAAAGCAGGCCGAGAATGGTCAGCTGGAGCGCGACGGAGCCGTTTTCCGGCTGTACAAACTGCGGCAGGAAGGCGAGGAAAAACAGTGCCGATTTGGGATTGAGCACCTCCGCCAAAACCGCCTGGCGAAACGCCTTGCGCGGCCCCAGCCTGGCGGCTGACGGCAGCCCGCACGGGTCGGTTTTTTCGAAGATGGCGCGCAATCCGAGATAGACCAGATAGGCAGCCCCGAGATACTTGACCAGGCTGAACAGCAGCGCGGAGGTGAGCAGGATGGCGGAGATGCCGAGCACCGCCATCGCGGTATGGGCGACATCCCCGACGGCGATCCCGAATCCGGTGGCCAGGCCGACCCGCGTGCCCGATGTAGAGGCGCGCGCCAGGGTCAGAAGAACCGCGGGGCCGGGAATGAACACGAAGCCCAGCAGTATGGCCAGATAGGTGATCAGTGTCGTTTGGTCGATCATCGGTCATCCCGTCCTCATGCGCAGCGACGCCACCCCAACACATTCCGATCCACGACGCAATCGCCGGCAACCTTCGGATGTCGCACTGCCGCGCTTCAACTTTTATTATCTTTCTCGCCTTAGACTTGGCCGATCGAAGATAGGGCGGGCGGCAGCGGGTTCCGTCATCGCACGCCAATCGATGCAAATTCCCATGCATCCGGGGGGACATCGCCGCCGGATCGGACTGAGGGCTTCCCGATGACCACCGGCAAGATATCCGAGCGCAGGTTTCGCCGCTTCAAGTATCTGAGCCTGATCGCCCTCGGACTGGTGGTGCTTTTCGGTCTTTTGGCGGACCGGACCAACCGGGAGGCCGCCGAGGACAAGCTTCGTGCCTCGGTGCGCGAACAGGTCGGGCTGATCCGAGCCCGGCTAGAAGGCAATATCAACGGCAACATCCACCTGGTGCGTGGACTGGTCGCGGCCATCAAGACCGAGCCCGATATGGACCAGGACCGATTCGCCGCGCTTGCCAGCCATCTATTCACCGGCAGTTCCCATTTGCTCAACGTCGGCGCGGCCCCGGACATGGTCATATCGTTGATGTATCCGATCGAAGGCAACGAAGCGGCCATTGGTTTGGATTACCGCACCAATCCCGCCCAAAGAGACGCGGCGCTGCGCGTCCGCAACGAGGGCAAGCCGCTGCTCGCGGGGCCGGTCGATCTGGTTCAGGGGGGCCAGGGATTCATTGCGCGCTTTCCGGTGTTTACCGGACCGGAGGATTCCCAGCGTTTCTGGGGCGTCGTTTCAGCGGTGATCGATGTCGAACACCTTTACGAAGACAGCGATCTGCGCGATTCGGAACTGTCGATCGAAGTAGCGCTTGTCGGAAGGGATTCGGAAGGCGGGTCCGGAGAACAGTTCTTTGGACCGCCGGACCTTCTGCAGATTGACCCCGTTGTCGCCGACGTCTGGTTGCCCGGTGGCTCATGGCTGCTCGCCGCGGCCCCGCGGGGCGGCTGGCGCCAGGACACCAGAGCGCTGTGGTTGCAACGGCTGGCCCTGGGCGCAGCTGGTGTTTTGGTCTTGATGCCCATCATCATCGCAGGTCGGCTGTCGGAACAGCGGCAGAAAAGCATGCGCGATCTGCAGCTTCGCGAGGACAAGCTGCAGCGCCTGTCGCGCCGCCTCGAGCTGGCTCTGGATGCGTCGCGGGTTGGTGTTTGGGAACTCAACATGGAGACCGAGGAGCTCGTCTGGGATGACCGTATGCGCGAGCTTTACGGTCTGCCGCCGGAACGCAAACACCAGGAGGTGGACGACTGGCGCAACGCGCTGCATCCTGATGACCGGGCGCGTGCCGAGTGGGAATTCGAGGAATCGATGGCCACGCACAGCCCGTATAACTCCGAGTTCCGCGTGCTTCTGAGCGACGGTAAAGTACGCCACATCCGGGCCAAGGCGGCGGTCTACGAGGACGTCGGCGATGCGACACGCATTATCGGTCTCAACTGGGACGTCACCACCGACGTCATGTTGCGCGATGCGCTTGAACAGGCGAAATCCGATCTGGAGCGTCGCAATGCGGAACTCGAGGATACCAAGGCGCGCATCGAACATATGGCGCTGCATGACAGCCTGACGGGTCTCCCGAATCGGCGGTTTTTGGATATCGAACTGTCAAGATCGGCCAGGGACGCCGACAGGACTAAGGCGTGCAGTGCTCTGTTGATCGTCGATCTCGACCGCTTCAAGCACATCAACGACACATTCGGCCATGCTGCCGGCGACGCCCTGCTGATCCACGTATCCGATATCCTGCGTTCGCTCGCGCAGCCGGCTGATTTCATTGCCCGCATCGGCGGCGATGAATTCGTCATGATCTGCAGGAGTTCGACGGAGCGGCAGCATCTGACGCTGCTAGCCCAGTCCATCGTCGCCAAGATGCGCCGACCCATGGTTTTCGAAAACAACGTCTGTCGCTTCGGGGTCAGCGTTGGCATTTCGACGGCGCGGGGCTCGGCCGAGGAAGTGTCGCAACTGCTGATCAATGCCGACCTGGCGCTCTACGAGGCCAAGAGCACGGGACGCAACCGCTTCGCATTCTTCAACGACGAACTGCAGTCACGGAATTTGCGCACCAGGAAGCTTGCCGACGATATCCTACGCGGGATCGAGGACGGCGAGTTCGTCCCGTACTATCAGGCGCGTCACGACGCCAACACCTATGCCGTCACCGGAGTCGAGGCCTTGGCGCGCTGGCGACACCCGAATCACGGGGTGTTGACGCCAGACAGGTTCCTTGATGTCGCCGAGGAGTTCAACGTCACCGCGGCCATCGACCGCGAGATGCTCAAACACACATTGGAGGACATGGACCGCTGGGAAAGACAGGGCGTTGTGGTCCCGCGGGCCTCCGTCAATGTTTCGGCACAGCGTCTGCAGGATCCGGAGTTGCTGGTCCGGCTGGAGGGGCTGGACATCAAGCCGGGAACGCTGTCTTTCGAACTGATCGAATCGATCTTTCTCGACGACAGCGACCGTGTCGACATGAGGAACATCGAGCGCATCAAGGCACTTGGCATCGATATCGAGATCGATGACTTCGGATCCGGGCGGGCATCGATCATCAGTCTGTTGAAAATCAACCCGAAGCGTCTGAAAATCGACCGGCAACTGATCATCCCGATGCTCGAGTCGCGGGCATCCCGGCAGCTGGTCCGGCTGGTGATCGAAATCGGCAAGTCGCTGAACATCGAAGTCGTCGCCGAAGGCGTCGAGACCGTCGGTCACGCGCAGCTGTTGCGGCAAATGGGCTGTGACATGTTGCAGGGCCATCTGTTCGGCATGCCCATGCCAGCCGATGCCTTCGCCTGTCATCTTTCCAAACCGGTCGACCTGACTGCCTGACTGGATCATCGCTCGGTCGCCAAGTCGCCAATGGCATTGCGCAACAGAAAAGTGCCGTCAAACAGCATGGGTACCGGCTCCGCGGACCACAAAACCTCGCTTGAGATCGTGTCGCGTTCGGGAGACACGCCCCGCACCGCATGAATGTGCAGATGCGGTTCGGAGGATTGGCCGCTGTTGCCGACGGTACCCAGCGCGGTACCTGCCTGGATGTGCGTACCGGGATCCACCACAACGGATCCGAACCTCAGATGGGCCAGCAAAACGATCACGTCGCCGCATCTTAGCAACACGTGATTGCCGGCCGGGTTTTCCGGATCCATTTGCGGCGGCACCAGATCGGGCAATCCGTTTTCCACCGAGAGGATGCGCCCGTCACAGGGCGCCGATACCGCGTCACCGAAGATGGCGTAGTCCTGCAGATCCGCAGGCAATAGACCGGCAGCCCGAAATCCAAAATTGTCAAGCCGCGTGAGATCGACGGCGTAACGCTGTGCGCGCACCCCATGATGGGCGTTCACCGCTTCGTGCGCTCCGCCATGGGCAACGTACCATCGGCCGTCGTCGAGAGGAAAACGGAGCGCGATCGGTGTGCCGGCGGGTTCGTCGGCCCCGTCGATCTGCAGCAGCAGCAACACGAAAAACCCGAGGATAACGGCGTTTGTCCCGATCCAAAGCAGCTGCACGGGTCTCGGCCTGGGCAAAACGAGGGCATCGCGGGCTCGATACACGGCAATGGCAAAGGCAAGCACGTACAGCGTCGGCCAGGCGTAGCGCAACCAGTAACCGACGATGTCCCATCGTCCGATGGAGAAGACCAATGCCAGATAGGCGGCTGCGACCAGGCACTTGAGCGCCAACTGCAGCCAACTGGTTGCCTTGAACGCGACCAGCGACGCTACAAACAGCAACGGCGCCACCACCAGCACCACAATCTGGACAAGATAGAGCAGGATCATCGGCATCGCATCGGTTGACTCCCGGGTGGCTTTTTCCCATGTCTGTGGTGAAGGCCTGCGGCAATTGACGGTTTGGAAACCGAACTGCACCGCCGAAACGGCGAAACTCCTGGCTGCAGCGGTTTATCGAAACGAGGCGCTATGTGCAACGATAGCCGCCCCCGACAGGTATGCTTGCCCGGGCCAACAACGGGAACAAGGTCCATATGCTGAAGCGATTTCTGATTGTCGTCATCCTGTCGCTTGCGCCCGGCTTTCTGCCCGCCGCGATTGCCCAATCGGATGCGTTTATGGAGGCGTTGGAAGAAGGCAAAGCGCATCGCGCGGCCGGCCGCTACGAGACGGCTGTCCGCCACTATGCACTGGCGCTGGAGCTGAGCGAACAGGAATTGGGCGACAGCCATGCGGTGACAGCGTCGATCATGGGCGAGCTGGCATCCCTCTACGCCGTCCTCGGCGATGCCGACCGGGCGCGGCCGTTGTTTGAAAAATCGAACTCGATCAAGGAAATGGTCTTCGGGCCCGATCACCCGGATATTGCCGAGAACGTCAAGTGGCTTGCCTTGCTCGACTTTTCGAAGGGCCGCTTCGATGACGCAGAGCGGAACTACAGGCGTGCCCTCGAGATTTACGAGCAGGTGGCGGGTCCAGAGAGCATCGAGGTGGCGCAGATGCTGGAGACGCTTGCCAACATGCATGCCATCCGGCGCCAGTTCGACGCCGCGGGACCGCTGCTCGAACGCTCTCTCGCCATTTACGAGCAGACGGTTCCCGAATCGGACCCGTCGATCACCAGAGTGCTGCTGGAACTTGCCGACATCTACCGAAATCAACGCCGGGATGAGGATGCCAAGGCGCTGATGGACCGCGTCATGGAGATTATCGCGGCATCGCGGCAATCGGACTGAACGGCGCTTAGGGATCAGTCAACCGGCCTTTGCAGTTCTATGCGCCCGTGCGCTTTGCTGCCTGTGCCGCTCGGCGGGACAGTCCTGAGCAACCGAAATCCGTAGCGCTCCCAGAACCGGCGGCCTCGCGGATTGCCTTCCAGCACGCACAGCAAGAGTCGTTGCGCCCGCTCCGCGCGCGCCGCTTCAACGATCCAGTCGAGGACTCGCCCGCCCAGGCCCCTGTTTCGAGCCGCCGGATCGAGCAACAGAAGACCGATATACCAGTCGTCGATCTGAGGGTATCCGCGATAGATGTCGAGCAGACCGACAATCCTCTCGGCCTCGAAGACACCCAGCTTCAGGGCATCGTCGATGCGCGAGCCTGGCGGCACGTCCTCGAAGAACTCCGTGACATAGCTGTCGCCCGGCGGCTCGCCGGTCTCCAGGACAATGTAATCCGAACACCGTTCCATCAGACTTGCGGCCAGCTCCCGTTCTGTTCGCGGCTGCAGCGCGCGGATGGTCATCGCCATGGATTCGTTCCTGGCGCCATCAGATCATCGTTACCGGATCGCAGCGGCCGTTGCAGGATCAGATCGGCAACGGTCTCGCCAATCGACGGTGCAAGAATGACGCCGGGGTGCGCCACAGCAACGAAAAGGGCGGATGCACCGGGAACCGGACCGACAAGCGGTTGTCGTTCACGGGGCATCGGCCGACGGCCGATGGCCACCGACCGCACCTTGGCGCGACCGATCGCCGGCAGCCGGCGCAGCACATTTTCGAGCACCGCCTGGCCCAGATATTGCCGCAACGCCTCGCTTTCGTCATCCGGGGCACCGACCACCGCCAGGAGGGTGGACTCATCCACCCTTCGCACTTCAAGATCGGGTCCCTTGAGAATGCAGCTGGCATTGGCACGTTCGACGTCGATGGTGACAAGGGCGGCCGGAGAGTCGCCGACGGCTCCTTCGGGCAAATGGTTTGAGAGCAACCTGGCACTGGCCGCACCGGCGGCGATGACGACAAAGTCGGAGCGCACCCGCTGCTCCCCGATATAGACATCCGCCGGGCCGCCCTCGGTCACATCTATCAGGTCTATCGACTGCCCGAACATAAGCTTGGCGCCTGTATCCTCGGCTACCTTGACAAGCAAGCGGGCTGCATGGGCAGAGTCGATCGCAATGTCGTCCGGCGAATAGGCCGCAACGCGCGGGGCAGTTCCGTAATCCGGCGCAAGCTTGGCGATGGCATCGCGCTCGGCAAGCACGGTCGCGCCGCCGAAGGAGGTGTGGATATCAACCCAGCGCTCGGTTTCCGAATCGGTTGCCTTCCAGACAAGCGAACCGGCGGCCCGATCAAACAGCTTGCCGCCGAGGGTGGCATTCAGCTTGCGGTACTTCTCGATCGAGGCGCGTCGCAGACGGTAGAGCGGTGGTGCCTGCCATGGATCCGCGGTGATGTAATTGATCCAGCCAAAGGACTGCGCGGTGACACCGCAACCCGGTTCATGCCGACGGTCGATCAGCTGAACCGAGGCGCCGGCCCGACTCAGTTCGTAGGCGGTGATCGCGCCGATAATACCAGCACCGACAACCGTTACCCGTGGAGCTGCCATGGACTGTCTTCCCCACAATCTTTTGGCCAGTAATCGGTGTGTGTTTCAGTAGAATGAACAGCCCGACGACGCCTTACAACATACGTTTGCCAAAAGGCGCTACAGTTCGCCTGTATAATTAAATAATTTTACAAGAAAGACCAATCAACTACAGGTTGCTGCGAAGTTGTTCCTGTATTCAGAAGCGCTGCCAGCGAGCATCGGCCATCACATAGCGTGCGTAGCGGAAATCGCGGATCGACAGGACCTGATCGCCGCGAAATTCCAGTAGTATGAAATACTGTGGCGGTCCTGCCGGATCGTCGGGGTCGAAAGCAAGCACCGCCGGCCGCCCCTCGACCGATCCCGGCGCCATGATCCAGTCAAGCCGCTTCAGATAATTCGCATAGTAGCCCCCGACTCCGGCACGACCCTGCCGGTTTTCCATGGCCACCAGTTCCAGGCGTACCTCCCGCGTCAGCATTTCCCGCAGACGATCGAATTCATGGGCATTGAAATGGTCGGCATAGGCGGTGAGCTTTCGACGCTGCTCCGCCGGCAACGGCTTCGCCTCGGTTTCCGGTTCGGCTTGCTTTAGAAGCATCCGGCCGCGGTGCAGAGCCGATTTGACGGACGCGACGGAACTGTCGGTCAATTCCGCAACCTGTGCCGCCGAGTAGCCAAGCACATCGCGCAGGATAACCGTACTGCGTTGGCGCGGCGTCAGCTTCAAAAAGGGCAGCAGCGCATCGGCGACTTCGCCCCGGCCGGGCGTGTCTTGATAGGTGGCTGGCTCGTCACGGCCGAGCGCCTTCTTCATTGCCATCTCTCTCTTGCGGGCACGAAACAGGCCAACGGCGACATTGTGTGCGATGCGAAACAGCCAGGCACGCATATCCACAACCGGTGTGTCCGCCCGCAAAGCGCGGGTCGCCTTGAGCAGTGTCTCCTGTAGCACGTCCTCCCCATCGATGACCGAGCCGGTCATGCGGGCACAGTAACGATGTAGTTCCGGACGCAGGGTCGGCAGCGCTGCCTCCAGCTCCGCCAGACCCGCATTCGACCGCTCAGGCATAGATCTCCATACCCGTACCGGTGACGGTGTAGGTTCCGGCATTGCCGGTATCGGACGTCGCCAGGAGATCCATCACATGGCCGGCGATCCGATCCGCGGTCAGCGGTTTTTCCCATTGGCTCATGAACTGCTCCGCCGATATCGATTGTGCCGCCGCATAGGCTGCCGACGCATCGTCGGCAATATCGGTCCCGGCAATCAACTGTTTGGGGTAGATCGTATAGAAGGTCAAACCCAGATCGCGGCGGTCGGCTTCCCAGCGGCCATAATTGGCGATCAGGTGCTGCATGCGTTTGGCGCCGGCATAGCCACCGGATAAAGGTGATCCGCCGATCGCCGCGCCGCTGGCGAAACTGACGATCGCGCCACCGCGGCGCATCGGCAGGTGCAACGCACATTGGGTGAAATCAAAAGCGATTTTGGTGTCGGTTTGCCAGGCGGCGCTGAAGTCCTGCCAGCTCAGTTCCGACAGCGGTTGCATTTTCGGCTTCAGCCCGCCAACGAGCAGCAGCAGGTCCGGCGCGACATCCCGCATCAGTTTTTCCGCAACGCCGTCGACACTGGCGTCCAATGCGATCGTCTCAACGCCCGGGGCGTCATGCGTCAGCGCCTCCAGATCCGCCCGATTGCGGGCGACGACGACAGTGCGCAGGTTCGCTTCCGCCAGTCTGCTCGACAACGCTCTGCCGACCCCGCGACTGCCGCCGATAATAAGTGCGGTATTGTAAGGGATAACCATGGATCATTCCTTTCATTGGTGCCTTTCAATAGGAAGACGCCCGGCAGCGGCAAAACGGTTCGCAAAAGCGCAACTTTTTGCGGGACAGTCAAAATGGCAATCCTCGGTTCCGCGGCGTATGCTGCGAAGCGGATCCAGGAAGGATGGTTTGACGTGAAGCGCATCGATCATGTGGGCGATTTCGGTCAGTGGACATTCCACAGCCATCGACCAGCGCGCGTGCTCGCACCTTATGTCACGGAAATGCAAGGCTATCGCGAGCACGGCTGCGGTCCGATTTCACGTGTCGAAATCCCCGGCTGCGTGATCCCGATCATCATCATTCTCGACCGGGGCTTTGCCGTCGGGAATGGGGATACGGCGCGACCGCTGAAGCGAACCTTCGCAGCCGGCTTCACGTGCAGTCCGACACCGATCGGTTCCGACGGTGATGCCTATTGTATGCAGATCGATCTGACACCGAGCGGTGCCATGCGGCTTTTGGGACCGGCCTTGGGTGCGATGACGGATCAGATCGTGGATCTCGCAGAACTGGACGGGATTCTGCCCGACGGCCTGGAAGGGCGCCTCGCCGAACTCAACAGTTGGGAAGCCCGCTTCGCGCTGTTGGAAGGCTGGCTGGAGGAGCGCCTGTTGACGGACCGTCACAACGACGCGCGTATGGACTTCGCGCTGACAGCGCTCACCCGGCAGGGTGACGCCGCAAGGATCGCCCGTCTGGCGGACCGTATGGACATGAGCCGAAAGCACCTGCATGCGCTGTTCAAGAGCCGCATCGGTCTGTCGCCCAAAGCCTATGCCCAGGTGGCTCGCTTCGCCCGGGCGGCGTCCGCAGTCCGATCGAATACCGCTTCGCTCGTGGAGGTGGCATTGGACAGCGGATATGCTGATCAGGCGCATTTCAACCGCGAGTTTCGCGCCTTCTCCGGCATGACTCCGACGCGCTATCGGCGGCAAATCCTGTCGGACGGGACCGGTCTCGTGGTTGCATAAGCCATATGAGGTTTGTTGATATTGGTCGTCGGCGCGCTGTCGGGTGACATTCGTTCAATCCGCCGGATCGCCGTTGCGGTAAGACTGCAGTGCATCAACACCGGGAGAGCAATCCATGACCATCTCCATCATACCCACGCTCCGCTATGAGAACGCCGCAAAGATGATCGATTGGCTTTGCGAAACCTTCGGTTTCGAGCGTCACGCGGTCTACACCGACGATTCCGGGGGCATCAGCCATGCGCAGCTGACATTCGGCAACGGCATGATCATGTTGAGTGACCGACTCGACAACGAGTTCGGCCAGTACCAGTCGACAGCGGCCAAGCTTGGCGGCAACACGCAAAGTGCCTACATCGTGACAGCCGAGGTCGATGCCATTTGCGAACGTGCACGGGCCGCCGGCGCCCGCATCGTCCTGGAACCGAAGGACGAGGACTATGGCGGACGCGGTTTTTCCTGCCTTGATCCGGAAGGCCAACTGTGGAACTTCGGCAGTTACGATCCAACGATAGATGGTGCATAGAGTAAGGCCTCTGCACCTTTCATGAAGCCGCAACAGTTAACAGCCAATATCTGTTGCGGCTGTCCGGTTGGACGCCGTTTGGAATTCTCAATCGCATGAGGTCGAAGATGACGGGTCATGAGGCCATCAATCAGCTCCAGGCGGAGCTGCAACAGATCCAGGACGAAATCGATCGCCGACACGAACGCGTCGACAATGACGATCGACGGCAGCACAACTTGGCAAAGATCGATGAATTGCGCGTCCGCAAGAACGAACTCGTCGAAAGGCTGGCGGAATTGAAGGCCGATTAGGCCTTTTTTGATTTTTTGCCGCTGTCCGTGCCTTCGGGCATGCCGCAAGCCTGAAAATCGCCGAGAATCCGGTCCTTCATGTTCGAGTCCAACGCATTCCAGCAGCGGCGTGCGGTGGAGATGGACAATTGTGGCGCCATCTGCACGGCCTTGGCCATTGCCGCCTTCGCATCTTCTTCCAGTCCGCAACGCAGCCGGCAAACCGCGAGGACCTCGTAGCCAATCGGACCTGCGATACGGCCTACAACGGCCCCCCTGACCACCGAGTGCGCCTTTTCGAAATCACCAAGAAAGTAGCGGTTCCCGGCCTCTAGCAGCATCTGCACCTGCACAATCGGGCCAACAGTGCTGAATCGACTGGGTTGGCTAACGCAAGCCAGCGCGCCTTTGGCATCCCCCTGCCATTGTTTGAGTCCGGCCAGGGACAGATATGCCGCTGCGGAATTGGGGTTAAGCTCAATGGCACGCTGGATCTCCCAATCGGCCTGATCGAATTCGCCGGCCATGGTGCAGACCCGTCCCATCGCAACGTGCGAAACACTGGAACCGCTGTTGGCGGTCAACGCGTTTTGCGCGTGTTCCCGTGCTTTTTCAATACGTTGCTCCGGCTGTTCCGAACATCCGATCGACACGTTTCGCAGCTCCGAAAAGGCCAGAAAAGCGTGCGCCGGGGCGAAGGAAACGTCGATATCCACGACCTTTTTGAACAGGTCAATCGCCGCGTTGCCGCCGTCGATCGGATCGCTGAAAAAGTGCAGGCGGCCTCGCTGGAACATATTCCACAGACCGGTGGGCTGTTCCTGCGAGCGGACGCGTTTCAGTTCCGAGCTTTTCAGTTCGCTGTCGAGGTGGGCGACGATATCGTCGCTGATTTCGTCCTGCAGGGCTATGATATCGCCGGCTTTGCGGTCGTACTGCTTCGACCAGACACACTCATCGGTCATCCCGTCTATCAGGTAAGCCATCACCCGCAAGTGGTCGTCGGAGCGTCGGATCGATCCGGTAATCAGGTATCCGGTACTGGACTTTCTCTCCGGAATGGGAAGCGACCGCAAAGATTTGCCGGACGGGGCGGGCACGACGCCGATCCAGTCGATCCGCGACATCCGGCTCATCAGTTCCATGCAGAGCCCGTCGGCCAGCCGTTCGCGGTCCTCGCCGTCGCCGAGATAGTCGAACGGTATCAGTTCGACCACGAGCTTTTCGTACAAGCCGCCGCTGTCGCCGATATCGCTTGACGGGTCACCATCCGATAGCCGAGCGGAAGCCGGACGCCGTCGTTCTACCGCGGTTGCCGCATCGTGAGCCTGCGCCTCGGCTTTGGGCTCCGGCGGTGAGACGGCTGCCTCGTCAAACTCGAAGCCGCGCTCATAGGCGGGTCCGCTGTGCGGCCAGTCGAGGCCGTTAAGTGTAAGGTAGGCCTTGAGGCAATGGGCGGCATACACAAACGCCATGTGCCGGGAGGCTTCCGGCAGTTGGCGGTGGGTGAAGGTCAATCCGGTGGCGACGCGGGCCAGCAGCATCTGGCTTTCCATAAAGGAGCGCCTGCCGCCCTCCTGTCGCTGCATCCAGTCCCACCAGGCTTTTCTCCATGCGCGCAGCAGACCGGTCGGTCCGACATCGTCGGCACTCAGACTGGGGCGTTTGTGATCCGAATCCGGCTCTTCGAGCCGATCGAGGATCGCCAGCCAATCCTGCGCCGATGTTTTTTTGCGCACACGCAGCAGATAGGCCAGCTCAAAATAGGCGTGATCGTAAAACAGATACTGCTGCGGTTCATAGAAGGCCAAGTCGATCAGATAATAGTGGGATCGACGTTTCGCCGCCTTGGAAATCAGCACGTTGTCACCGTGCAGGTCGCCGTGATGGCAACCCATGGCCGCACGCAACTGCAACCTCTGTGGCAGATCTTCGGACAAGGCAAACGCCAACGGATTGGGAAACCACGTGCCGTCGAACATGAAGGACGGATCTTGCGGTCCGAACTGTGCGTGGGCGCGCGACTGGCCACGGTGGTCGAGGAACGCGAAGATTCTGCTCTCTTCCGGATCCAGCCGATAGCCCATCCAGTCGTGGAGAATCGCCTGCGGCATGACCAACCGGTCGCTCAACACATACTCGGCGTTCCATTTCTCCAGGATATCCCGCGACACGGTCTTGGCGGTTTCCAGCTGGGTATCATAATCGAGATCGAACCAAGGAGCGGAGTATTCGAGACCCACCTCCGCGATGCTCGACAGGATGGCAAGCTGTTCGCCCTTGCTTGTCATCTGCAGGACGCGTGGCAGATGCTTCGCCGCGTAGTCCGGCGTCGTCTCGAACGCCTTCATATGCCGCCCGGCTTCGTTCCGCTCTTCCTCCTCAGCAGAACGGGACCGGTCCAGTTTGAGGATCGCCTGGCCCGAGTAGTCGGCGGTGGTGATGTCGACCGCGAAAACAAGAGCACCGGATTTGCCGCCGCCCAGTTGGCGGATCATATGGATATCGCCGGATACGCCCCAATCCTCGCGCAACGCCGGCAGAAGGTCCGCATAGGCCTCCGGCCAGTCGATCAGGCTGTAGCCGATGTGTCCATGTTCCAGCATGTGATGCGGGGTCTCAGTAAGGTAAGATCAGCCGATGACGGAATGTTAGCGGATTGTCCGAGGGTCGCAAGAGCGGCGGCGCGACCTCAATCGCTAAAGCCGGCGGGCGGGCGAAAGCCGCCCAACTCGCGGCTGATCAGGCCGGCAATCCGGATGGTCAAACGGTCGTTGAAGGCAGCGCCGATCGCCTGCAGACCGATCGGCAGACCGGATTGGGAAAGCCCGGTCGGAAACACCGTGGACGGCAGCAGCGGCATTGTCGCCAGCGATGCCCAGAAGAGCTGCTGCCAGAAGTCGACTTCCTTACCATTGACGACAAGCGAGCGGCCATTGAGCGGGCTCGTATCGTGGGGGAACGCCGCGGTCGCGGAAATCGGGCACAGGACGATGTCCCAGTCCTCGAAAAACGCCTGCCATTTGTGGCGAAAGACACCGCGCCAGGCGTCGGCCGCCATCCACTCCTGATGGCTCTCCGTATGGCCCGGTCCACTGATGATCGGCATCAGCAATTCGCCATAGGTCCGACGTGCTTCGGCCGGGTCGAGGTCAGGGCGTGCAGTATCGGAAACGATGGCGCCGAGTTCCGCCAGACGATCGCCGACGGCGACGACCCGATCGGCGATTTCCGTCTCCACCGGGGCCTGGTGATCGTCGGGCCAGAGCGCAACCCGTACTCCCGTGAGGTCGGCGATCTCCGGCTGCGGCAGGTCAAGCCGCCAACCCGGCGCGTGCAACACGTCCGGTCCCGCGATGATGTCGAGGGTCATTGCCAGGTCCTCGGCGGTGCGCGCCAGGGGCCCAAGCACAGCCAGGTCGACATCCTGGGCAACGTGCGGCGTACCCGGCGGATTGTGACCGCGGCTCGGCACGATTCCCCAGGTCGGCTTGTGACCGAACACACCGCAGTAGTGGGCCGGATTACGGATCGAACCGCCGATATCGGATCCACATTCGAGCCCGGTCAAGCCGGCGGCAACCGCCGCCGCCGCACCGCCGGAAGAACCGCCCGGGCCGCGCGACACATCCCAGGGATTGTTGGTCTGTCCATAAACGGCGTTGAAACTCTGAAAGTCGGCGAGGTGAATCGGCACATTGGTTTTACCGAGGATAATCGCGCCGGCCGCCTTGAGCCGGGAAACCATGACCGAGTCGGAGTCGGCCACGGCACCGGCAAAAGCGGGATCGCCCCAACAGGTCACCAGGCCTGCTACATCGTGGGATTCCTTGACGGTCATCGGCACACCGTGCAGCGGTCCGAGCGTGCGGCCTGCGGACAACGCCGAGTCGGCCGCACGAGCGGCTTCAATCGCGCGGTCGAAATCCTTGACAACGACGGCGTTCAGCGATCCGTCGTAACGCTCGATGCGCGCGATGAAGTAATCGGCCAGTTCGACGGCGCTCAGCGTCCCCTCGCGAATCAAACGAGCAAGGTCACCGGCGCTGCGAAAGGCGAGCGGCATGTCTTCGGCGGCCGCGGCATCTTGCCGTTGCCCATCGGTTTCGCGTCCCATCATGCAAACTCCGTTTTCGATCAAAACCCGGCGCGTCAGCCGCATTCGAAATCGTCACCGGTCAGCGGCCGGCAGCGGTCCGGCCAGCCGCGGCTCTGCCAATAGTCGAGCAACCCTTCCTCGGCAATGAGGAATTTGAATTCCTCGGTGTTGCCGACGCCGTCGAGTGCCGTCCAGGGTACCGTATACATCAGTGTACGCAGATTCGGTGTCATGACATCGTAGCGGAAAGCCTTGAGTACGAGTTCCGGGCCGCCGATGGCATGCAGCAACGGATAGCTGAGCAGATTGTTGTCTTTATACTGCTCGAAAACGGTCTCCGGCGCCTCGGTCCGGGCCGCCGATACCAATACGAGCGCTTCCTCCCGCAGATCCGCGTCGCAGAGATAGCAGGCCTCAATCAGGCCGATGAGCCGGTTTAGCTGACCGGTTCTGAACATGTATCCGATGATTTCCCGAAGGGCGGTAAATTGGAATTCCGGGCGCCGCTGGAACAAAATGATGAGGTTTTCCATGTTCCGTTCGGTCGGATCGGCCAGCCAGCGCAGCTCTGCCAGCCGGAAAATAAACAGCGGATTGAGCGGATCGCCGGACAGCATCTCTTCCGTCATGTCGATGGCACGGGTGTGCTGGCCGACCGTGGCGAGGAGCTCGCTGTAGTCTTCCATGAGCGCATAGTCATCGGTGCTTGCCGTCAGGGCGTCTCGATACATGTCCTCCGCCAGCTCCCATTGACGCTCGCGCCGATACATGTTGCCGAGCGCATGCTTGACGATCGGCAGGTCGGGATCGAGGTTTTCCGCCGTAAGCGCCGCGTCCCGGGCCTGGCGATAATAGGCTTCCGTCAGCTCCGGCTGGCTCCGTGTGTCGTTGTCGTAGGCCGGGTAGACATCGTAGACCAGCGACAGGGCCGCCCAACCAGCGGCGAATTCCGGGTCGAGCGTAACGCTGCGTACCAGCAGGTCGGCCGCATCGTCGACGCCTTCGCCCCTTTGCTGCAGGGCCGCCAATCCCTTGATAAAGAAGTCGTAAGCGGCCGGATCGTCCGTCCGTTCGGTTTGCAGGGAGCGTGCCTGAACCCCCAGCGGCGTCTGCAGCGCCGAGCCGATGGCATTGGCGATCTGCTCCTGGACGATGAAGATGTCCTGGACGTTGTCCTCGAACACGTCCGACCAGACCAAAAAACCATCATCGGCCTGCACCAACTGGGCTTCGATGCGCACCGAATTGCCGAACCGTCGAACGCTGCCCTCCAGAATGTAACTGACGCCCAGTGCTTCGCCGATCGATCGCAGGTCTTCGGAACGGTTCTTGTAGCTGAAGGACGAACTCTGTCCGGTAACCCGGAATTCACCGGTACGGGTCAGGGCGCTGATGATTTCAATGGTCAGGCCATCGCTGAAGGTATCGTCGGTGTCATAGGGGCTGAGATTGCGAAACGGCAGAACGGCGATCGATTGACGTTCGCCATTGGTCTGAACGGCCGTCTGCTCCTCGTAATCCTCAAGCAGGTGCTGCCCCGCAAGGACGACCAGAATGGCGACAATACTGGCCAGCAGAAGGAAATCGCGCACGCCGCTGCCGCGTTCCTCGGCATCCGAAGCCGACCGGAAGCGGCCGCCGGAGGACCGCCAGCCGGCATAGCAGGCAAAAGGAAAGCCGAGCAGAAGCAAAGCGCCGACAAGCAGGTCGGACCAGTTGGGCAGACTGAGCGGCCCACGCAGTGCATCGACGGCCTGAAAGAACAGGAAAGCGGCGATCGCGTAGAGACCTGCGATGACGTAGACCCGTCGCCGATTGATTTTGCCGGCTAACTGAGGCTCCGAGGACACCGGCGAAAGTTGTTCCGCCACACGGCCCGGCGGGTGTTTGTCGGCCGCCGATTGATTGACCGAGGCAAGCGTGGGATTCGCGGCGGCGGGAGCGGCCGGTGCGGAGACGTTCGCCGCCACCGATGAGTCGCTGCCATGCAGCGCGAACGGCGGCCCGTGCTTCGGCCACTCGACCTTGTTGAGTTTCAGGTATTCTTTCAGGTTGAAAGCCGCATAGACAAACGCCATGCGGCGCATGTCTTCTGACACGCGCTTGTGCGTGAAATTCAGCCCGGCCGCTACACGGGCCAGGAAGTACTGGCTTTCCATGTAGGACAGACGATCGGCTTCATTGCGATCGACCCAGTCTATGACCTCCTTGCGCAGCGCCTCGACGATTTCGACAAGCCCGAGGTCGTCGGCCGGAACGCCGCGTTTGTCGCGGACATGGTCGAAGTGGCTCAGTCGCGCCAGCAGCGTCTCCCACGAACCGGGGCTGGCGTCGGCACGCGCCGTAAGCAGATAGGCCAGTTCGAAATAGGCGTGGTCGAACAGCAGATACTGCTCGCTCTGATAGTCGGCAAGGTCGATGATATAGTAATTGGGCTCTTCGTCGCGTGCCGGACTGACCAGCAGGTTGAGGCCGTGCAGGTCACCGTGAATGTGACCCTTGATGGCGCGCATTCGCAGCCGCTCCGGCAATTCACGAACGGCGGCCGCGAAGGCCAGCGGATTGGGATACCAGTGACCCTCGAAGGTTATGCTCGCCTCATCCTGTGACAGTCCGCAGATGTCGGTGATGAAGGCATGGATACGACCGCCTTCTTCCGGAACGATGCGGTGGCCGAGCCAGGCCCGCAGCAGCTGGTGCGGCATGCGCATGCCGCTGTTCAGCTTGTAGTCGTGATTCCACTCCTCCAGCAGTTCGCGCGACAGGCGGCGGACGATCGACAATTGCTGATCATAGGCGCAAGCCGGCCACGGCTCGGCATATTCGAGCCCGCGCCCGGCGATGGTCGACAACAGGGCGAACTGGTCATCGGCGTGCAGTGCATTGATCAGTTTCGGCAGATGATGTTCGGCAAATTCCGGCGCATCTTCGATCGCCTGTTTGTGCAGACTCGCCTCGAGCGCTTCCTGATGGGCCGAATCGCCGGCCGAATCCAGCTTGAGGATCGTCTGACCGGTGAAACTGGTACTCTCGATATCCGCGGCGAATACCAGCGCCCCGGATTTGCCGCCGCTCAACTGGCGGCTCAACAGGATCTCGCCGGCGATTCCCCATTGTCGGTGAATCTCCGGCAATAACGCCCGGTAGGAGTCGGGCCAGGGGAGCCCATGGTCCGTTATCTGGTCTTGGTCCTGCATTCCTGCCGATGCCCAATAGCATGGGTTTCGCCGTCGTCGCTGCTAATCTAGGGGAAAGCACCTGTCCAGTACAATGCGGGATACGGCGCGACCACTTCTCATTGCGCCGTCGTCAAAATACAAATTGCCGTTGCTGTGTGCTGCCCACCGATAAACAATATTCGTCTATCACGGGCGCGACTGCAGTTCGAGGACAAAAAAACGCAACGCCAAAACACTGAGGCCGACGGCAAAGACCAGCTGAATGACGCCGACCCAAAGGAGCCCGGCCCCGGCGGCCAGCCAAAGAAAGCCGAGCACATAGCCGCCGGCGAGAACGGCCAGCACAGTCGCCCTCGAACGCACCGGGCGCATATAGGCCGGGACCGAGAGCAGGGCGAGAAGCAGCGTCAGTCCGCCGATGACCCGCACAAGCCCCGGTGACTCATCGAGTTCGACCGCCTCCGCCATATCGCCGCCGAATAAAATCGCCAGAACTCCGGCAACCGCCTGGATTGCCAGATAGACGGCCATGGCGGTGCTGAAGCGGTCCGCAGCGCGGTTCGCCAGCGCCCTTGACAGGCTGAGGCTGAGTCCGTCACCCGCCATTCGGTCTCTCCTCAGCTTGCCTGTCGCCGGTGGCGGGCTGCGGTGTGTCAGCTTGCTCCTGCATGGTGTTGAGGCGCCTCCAGAATGCCGCGAAGAAAGCCGGCACCCAGGCATGGGCCGGACATTGACTCCAACACTGCGTCATGAAGATGATGTTCCGGTCCGGGCGCCGCATGCGAGCCTTGTCGAGCTCCAGCACGATCAGCGTATCGAGGCCGTAGTCATCATTGCCGATCCGACCCGGCGCGGTCGGCTGGCGCAACACGGCGGCCGGCGCAAACAGGCAGCGGGCGACTGCCGCCGCCGGCGTCAGGACGGCGCGTTGCCGTTCATCCGCCCACAGCGACCGCATCGCTTCGACTCCGCGCACCATGTTGTGCACGGCAATGGCGATTGCATGAAGCGCCGCCCGGTCGCCGCCGACGGCCTGGCTGAGCTGTTCCCGGGCGGCATCGACCTCGCCGGTTGCCGCCCATTTGGCAAGTTTCACCGGGTTCAGGCTGCCGGGCGCGGCGGCCAGCAGTCGGGCTTTGCTCCAAAGCTCCGGGGAGGATTTGAAGTCAGGCACAAACAATCGTCCGACCGCTTCCTGGACCAGCGGCCCCGCGGTATCGATGCTGCCGCCGCGGCGCATGTGGGCTGCCAGCGGTTCCAGCGGACTGTCGTCGTCGGCCAACGCGGCGGCGAGGGCCGTCAGCCGTGTCTCCAGGGCCTCCTGAGACTCGGCCCGATTTTTTTCGTCGCGTGCAGCCACAGCCGGTAGCGGATGTCCGTCGACGGCCAGCACCGTGCGGACCCGATTCAGCAGGAACCGGTTGAGCCATGGACCGCGCGGTTCGAACTGGCGGTCGAGGCGGTCGTCGCCGCAAAGCGTCACGATGGTCTGCGGATCGTCGATGCGCAGTAGATCGACAAGTCCGGGAATGCGGGAACGTGCCATGGCGTCTACTCCTTTCCCGCTTTCGCCCAGGGGAAGAAGACATTGCGGCAGTCGGCAAAATGCATCGCCAGATCGGGGCAGTGGCGCTCCAGTACGTCACGGAAACCGTTTTGCTCGATCCATTTCCAGCCTTCCGGTGTGTAGACCTCCGGCGTGAAATCGTCGGTAAAAAACCGGTCGCTTTTAAGCCGCCGCGATGCCATCAGAATGAAGATGCGGAACACCGTATCGGAGAAACCGAAGCCGGGTGGAAGGCCGAGCTCCGACTTGCCTTCGACCAGGGTGCCGACCAGCAGGTCGACGTCCTCCACCGTGTCGTAAACCTCGCGCAGTTCCTCACGCCACTGCGGATCGGTGGTGATCTCCTCGAAGCTCTTCGGCACCGGCATGTCGAGCAGCCGGCGGAACTCGCAGTAGCGCGGCACGCCGCGTTCGCGGTCGCGCAACACGTCGATCGCCGCCAGGTCGATGAAGATGCCCTTCTTCTTGTTCTCCACCAGCTTGCGCAGCTGATTGGGGAAATTGTGCAAGGTCAAGGCTCCCGGATGGCTGGTGGCCAGCGAATAAACGACGTCGTCGAACGGCACTTTCTTGTAGATCTTCGGCACCTCACCGTGCACGAGCTTCGAGAGATCGGTCTTCAGCAGTTCGCTGTCGTCGGCATGGCGGCGGAATGATACGTCGTCCGGCACCAGCGAGTGCATCCGGTAGACGGCGACAAACTCCTCGGTCATCGAATAGGGCGCGGCGTGGTGCTCCGCCGCAGAGCCCATGATGCCGGAGACTTCCTCCAGCGCACTGACGCGACCGTTGACCGCCTTGAACTGTTCGCCCAGCACGCCCCACCAGTTGGACCGCATGGCAAACCGCCCCTCCGGCGAATTCATCAGCGCCGGAGTCCACTCCACGGTGTGGATCTTGGCCATCAGCGCGGCGTTGACCAGCCGCGCTTTCTGGAACAGCCATTCGCCGGTGGCGTCGGGATAGGCCATCTTCAAGTGGCGGGCGATGGCATTGTGCTCGCGCGCAAAAAGCGTGTGCATGACCGACAGGCCGATCCACCAATTGCCATTGACACCGGTCAGTTCAAGACCGGGAAACCGCTCGCCCTCCGCATCCTGCATTTCGAGCCGGGTCTTTTCGATCGGCAGATGGCCGTCGGCAGCGAGCCCGATGGTCCCGTCTTCCAGCAGTTCGCCGGTTTCGGGATCACTGCGGATGCGCAGTTGACGGGCGCGTGCCGAGCCGTACAGTTGCGAGCCGTCCCACCAGTGGGTTTCGATATTGACATAGGCGTCCGGCTGCCCGAGGTCGGAGGCGTTGTCCGGCGCCGGACGCGACCGGAGAATGGTCATCGCCTCGTCCGGCCAGTCGTCTTCCTCCGCCACCGGCAAGCTATGCGGGTTCTCCCGCAGGTTGACGCCGTGGCTGACCCAGTCGTGCACCATGAACTGGATCCAGGCCGAAACCAGCACATTGAGATGCGGGACGGGCACGAACTCGCGACGCGCCAGCAGCTTGTTGCTGACCTCCCGCGGGTTCGGCTCGTAGAGCCGCGGTGGCGCCTCGCCGAAGGTACGTTCAATGGCAAAATTGCGGCCGAAACGGGCGCCGGCCATGCCCATCCAGGGTTCGGACAGATCGTTGAAACTGCCGTCGGCGGACCGGCCAACCCGGGGATCGACCTCCGGTTCCGGCACATCCGGCCGCCGGCGCTCCGTGTCGAACAGGTTGCCCCGGCGCATGTTGTCGCGCAATCCCGGCAGTATCAGCGCATTGATCGGAAACGGCCAGCGATACCAAACGGCAATTCGGCTGAGGCCCCCGGCCGCCGCTCCGACAAGTCGCTCCAGCAAACTACCGCGCATCGCATCCCGCCTGGTCTCGTAGGATCGGAACCGTGCAGCCGCGACGCGCGGCCGGCACATAAGTTCTGTCTATCATGTAATCTTTGACAATTGGTATGCGCCGGCGTGAAAGACGCGGCAAATCTGGTCACGACATGATTGGCGGGCATTCGACGTAACCGCCGGGTCAGCGGTTTGCATCGACGATCCGCCCGGTTACCCTGATCAAAGTAGGGGAGCCCGACATTGAGGGGGGAAGCATGCACTGGATCTATCTTGTCCTCGCCGGCGTGTTCGAGATCGGCTTCACCGCGTGCCTGAAACAGTCCAACGGGTTTACCCGGCTATGGTGGTCGCTGGCCTTTCTGGTTAACGTCGTCATCAGCTTCGCCCTTCTGAACCTGGCGATCGCCGTCATTCCTCTGGGTACGGCTTACGCAATCTGGACCGGCATTGGCGCGGCGGGCACGGCGGTCGTCGGCATGATCGCTTTCCGGGAGCCGGCGACCGCTGTGCGCATCGCGCTGATCATCGCGCTGGTCGGGGCCGTGGCAGGCCTCAAATTCGTATCGGCGGCGTGACCATGGCCTGGGTCCAGCTTGTTCTCGCCGGCCTGTTCGAAATCGGCTTCACCACCTTCATGAAACTGGATGGCGTCTGGGCGACGACGCTGTTCGTCGTCTTCGCCGCCATCAGCTTCTGGCTGCTGACCCTGGCGATCAAGGCCATCCCGTTGGGCACCGCCTACGCGGTTTGGGTGGCGATCGGTGCCGTCGGCACGGCCATCGTCGGCATCGTCGCCTTCGGTGATCCGGTCACCTTCTGGCGGCTGTTCTTCCTCGCCGCCATTGTCGTCATCGTCGTCGGGCTGAAGCTGGTGTCTGCATCCGAACCCGCGAAATAGGTATCCGGCCGGTTGTTGCGCCGGCCGGAATAGGCATATCGCTTACCGCGGCGGCAGCGGCATCCACTCGGTCATCGCCACATCGGCGTGGGCGAATTGCGGCATCTTGGCGGCCAGGTCCTGCATGTTCTTGATGTCGGCCTCGTTGAGGAAGGCCTGGGTGATCAGCGTCGGCGGCACGATGACGCTGGCGCCGGGGTTTTGGCCGGTGAGCAGCATGGCAAGCGCCCGCACCGAAACCTCGCCGACCACCGACGGATTGGTGGCGACGGTGGCAACCCAGGCGCTGCCCGGTTCGCGCATCGCCGAGATGTCGGCCGTCGAGACATCGGCGGAATAGATGTCGATCTGATCGGTCAGGCCGGCTTCGTCGACGGCGATCTTGACGCCCTTGGCGAACTCGTCATAGGGCGCGAACATCACCGTGATGTCCGGGTTGGCCTGCAGAACGGAGCGCGCCTGGTTGGCGTTGGAGTTGGCGATCGGGTTGTCGAGCGTGCCGAAGACGGCGACCTCCTCGATGCCCGGATACTGTGCCCGCATGTCCTGCCAGGCCTTGTCGCGGCGGTCGAGTGGGGCGATGCCCGGCACGTACACATAGCCGGCTTTCCATGCGTCGCCGTTGTCCTTGACCGCCTGTTCGAGCGCCATCTTGCCGAGCAGGTAGTCGGACTGCTCGATCTGCGGGATGGCCTCGTTTTCGACATTGACGTCGAAGGCGACCACTTTGATACCGGCATCGACGGCGCGCTGCGCGGCCTCTTTCATCGATTCGGTCAGCCCGTGCTGGATGACGATGCCATCGACACCCAGGGCGATCGCCTGATCGACCATGTCGGCCTGCAGGGCGGCGTCCTGGCGGCTGTCAAAGACGCGCAGATCGACGCCGAGCGCCTTGGCCTGCGCCTCGACGCCGCTCAGATAGGCCTGGAAGAAATCGCCCGTCGACAGATAGCGCACCAGCGCGATCTTGACGTCTTCCGGCTTGTCGAGCGGCGCCGGCATATCGGCGGCCATCGCCGCCGGTGCGGCCGTAGCGATAGCCGCGGCTCCGGCCAGCTTGATGAATGTGCGTCTGAAGAATGCCATGGTTTATTTCCTCCCTGGTTGGAACGCAAAGGTGCTCAATGCCCGCCCCGGCGCCCGCGCGAGGACAGGGCGAAGGTGAAGACGAGGGCGATGACCAGGACGACGCCCTTGACGAAGTCCTGAGTGTAATAGGGCGCATTCATCATGGTCAGCCCCTGTAACAGGATGCCGACGAAGAGCGCGCCGATGGCGGTGCCGAAGGCGTTGGGCTTGGCGGCACCGAGAACGGCGAAGCCGATCAGCGCCGCGGCGACACTGTCTAGCAGCAGGTTGTTGCCGGAGGCGATATCGCCGCGGCCAAGCCGCGCCGCCAGCAGGATGCCGCCGACCGAGGCGAGCACGCCGGAAATCATGTAGGCGGCGATCTTGTAGCGGTTGACGTCGGCGCCGGCGAGTGCCGCGGCCCGCTGATTGGAGCCGATGGCATACATCAGCCGGCCGTGGCGGGTGCGCTCCAGAAACACCCAGACGGCTATGCCGATGAGGATGAACAGCACCACCGGGACCGGCACCAGGTCGGGCAGCACCAGGTCGAAACGGTGGCGGCCGATCCACAGGAAGTTGGGCGAGAAGGTGCCTACCGCCTCTTCGCCGCCCGGCAGCCGCATGCCGGTGGCGATCGAGCGGCCCTCGGTCGGAATGCGCTGCAGGCCGATGAGCAGGAACATCATGCCCAGGGTGGCGAGCAGGTCGGGCACCCTTGTCTTGACGATCAGCAGACCATTGATCAGGCCGACACAGGCCCCCATCAGCAGGCAGGCGAGCACCGCGACCAGGGCGCTCTGCTGCATCACCACCATGACATAGGCCGACAGCATCAGCGCCGAGGTGGCGACCGCGCCGATCGACAGATCGAAGCCATCGACCACCAGCGTGCAGGTGACACCCAGCGCCAGGATGCCGGTGATCGCCACCGACTGGAAAATGAAAACAGCCGAGCGGGCGCCGGCAAAGCCGCTGGCGAAGATACTGAAATAGACGATCAGGCCGAAAAGCAGGCACAGAAATCCATACCTGATCGCTGCGGCGCGCAGGGTGCTGCCGGCTTCCGTCGCCATCTAGCGCGCTCCCGCCGATGGATCGGCCGCAGCGCGGCCGGACACCTGCGACAGCAGCGCCGGAACGTCGACGTCGTCATTGACGTGTTCGCCGGCCAGCGCCTGTTCGTGCAGCACCAGAATGCGGTCGGCGATCTCCAGCGCTTCGTCGAGTTCGGCGACGAAGACGATCGTAGCGCGGCTGCCGGCGGTGGCGCGGATGTGCCTGCCGATGTCGCGTCGCGCCTTGATGTCGACGCCCTGGAACGGTTCGTCGAGCACCAGCAAGCGGCTCGGCTGGTAAAGCCAGCGGGCCACCATGACCTTCTGCTGGTTGCCGCCTGACAACGTCGCGATGTCGTCGCGTTCGGAGCGGCAGACAATGCCGAGCGTCTCGATCATGGCGTCGGCAACGGCCCTCATTTCGCCCGGGCGCAACAGCGAGAAAGCGGCGTGGCGCTTGAGGAACGGAAGGGTGATGTTGCCGGTGATGTCGAAATCCGGAATGACGGCATTGCTGGCGCGGTCCTTGGGGCACAGGAACACGCCGGCGCGGATCGCCGCGCGCACCGAGGCCGGGCGATAGGGCTTTGCATCGAGCCGCATGGCGCCGGCGGCGGGTGGCACTTCGCCGAACAGGGTGGCGGCAAGCCGCGTTTTACCGCTGCCCAACAGGCCGGTGATCGCCAGCACTTCGCCCTGCCGTGCCTGCAGGCTGATCGGCGCGGCGTGCTCGGAGAGGCGGATGCCATCGAGTTCGAGAACCGGGGTGGCACCGGCGCGCGGCGTCAGGTCAACGTCGGTCATGGCGTGGCCGAGCATCGCGGTCACGGCGCCATCATAGTCCAGCGGTTCGGTTTCGAACACGCCGGAGATGCGGCCGTCGCGCATCGATACGATGCGGTCGGCGATGCGGCGGATGTCGGACATCCGGTGCGAGATGTAGAGCACCGCGACACCGGTCTCCTTCAGCCGGTCGAGAAGCGCGAACAGCCGCTCGGCCTCGTTGGCGGAGAGCGACGAGGTGGGTTCGTCGAGGATCAGCAGTTTCGGATCGCGGGCCATCGCCCGGGCGATGGCGATCATCTGCCGGTCGGCGATGCCAAGTGCTGCCACGGGCGTGCGCACATCGACGTCGATGTGCATCGAGGCGGCGATGTCACTGGCCTCGCGGCGCATCGCCGCCTCGTTGAGGAAAAAGGTCGATGCGGGATCGGTCAGCCGGTCGATCAACAGGTTCGACGCGACATCCAGATCGGGGATCACCCCGTCGTCGATCGACTGGTGCACGGTCACGACGCCCTTGTCGAACGCGTCGGCCGGCGAGGCTGGATCATAGGGCTCGCCAAAAAGGGTGATGTCGCCGGCATCAGCCGCGTGCACGCCGCACAGGATTTTGACCAGCGTCGATTTGCCCGCACCGTTGGCGCCCATCAGAACCGTGACCTTGGCCTGCGGCAGGTCGAGCGCGATGTCGCGCAGGACCCGATTGGCCCCGAACGCCTTGTCGATGCCCCTTATGGTGCAAACGGCAGCCGACATGAAATCCTCCCGAACAGGAAGACTAGTTGGAATTCTCCAAATGTCAACACGATTGACAAATGGCCAAATATGCGCGAATGGTTAAACAAAGGCCGGGCTTCCCGGGGAGGCGGAAGCGTTCGCAACGGCCGCAAGGGAGGCAGGCTTTGGAAACGCCAAGCAGCTATTCACCCCTCACCTCCGAAACGCTTGGGCCCCGGCTTGCCAACGTCGAGGCGGTGTCGGCGCGCATCGGAGCGGATCCGCATGCCTGGTCGGTGCGTGAGGTCGGCGACGGCAACCTCAATCTGGTGTTCATCGTCGAAGGTCCGCTGGGTGCCGTAGTGGTCAAGCAGGCCCTGCCCTATGTGCGGCTGGTCGGCGACAGCTGGCCGCTGCCGCTCTACCGCTCGTTCTACGAATATCACGCGTTGATCCGGCAGGCGAAGCGCGATCCAGGATCGGTGCCGACGGTGCATCATTTCGATGAGGACCAGGCGCTGATCGTCATGGAGTATCTCAGTCCGCACCGGATCCTGCGCGGCAAGCTGATCGCCGGCGAGCAGGTGGACGGATTGGCCAGGGTGCTCGGTGACTTCTGCGCCCGCACTGCCTTTCGTGGCTCCGATCTTTCGATGACTGCCGCGGAGCGCAAGCAGGATGCGGCGTTGTTCCTCGGCAACATCGAAATCATCGCCATTACCGAAGGGCTGGTGTTCTGCGATCCGTACTTCGAGGCCGAAATGAACCACCATACGGAAGGGCTCGATCCAGTGGTGGCGACGTTGCGCGGCGACGCGGCGATGAAAAGCGAAGCACAGCACCTGTTCGCCCGGTTCTCGGCCAACACCGAGACCATGCTGCATGGCGACCTGCACACCGGCTCAATCATGTGCACCGACACCGAAACGAAGATGATCGATCCTGAATTCGCCATGTATGGACCGATGGGCTTCGATCTCGGCATGCTGATTGCCAATTTCCTGATGGCCTATTTCAGCCAGCCGGCGCATCGGCAACCGGACGATCTGGACGACTATCAGGCATGGATCCTTGGGCTGGTGGATGAGGTGGCGGCGACGTTCGAGGCGGAGTTCAGCCGGCTGTGGCAATCCGAACGCACCGGCATGCTTTACCCGGCAGCGCTGTTTGAGGATCAGGATCACGCATCCGACGCCGCCCTCAGAGGTTATCTCGACCGCATCTGGCGCGACGCCGTCGGCTTCTGCGGTATCGAAATGCATCGCCGTACGCTGTCACTCGCCCACAACGCGGATTTCGAATCCATCGAGGATCCGGCGCGCCGAGCGCCGCTTGAAGCGCGCAACATCATGATGGGACGCGACCTGATCGCCAACAGCGCCCGGTATCCGACCGCTGAAAAACTCGTGGATGCTGCCCGCAACTGGAACCGGGAGGCCATCCTGTGAAAGTCAACGGAACGCCCTACCGCTCGATCTGGCGCGATGCTGACAGCGGCGCGGTGCAGATCATCGACCAGCGCTGGCTGCCGCATGATTTCCGGATCGCCACCCTGTCGACGCTGGACGAATTCGCCACCGCCATTCGCGACATGTGGGTGCGCGGCGCGCCGCTTATCGGCGCCACGGCGGCATATGCAATGGCCGAGGAGATGGCCCGTGACGCCAGCGACGCGGCGCTCGACCGCGCCTGGGAAACGCTGCTTGATACCAGGCCGACGGCGATCAACCTGCGCTGGGCGCTGAACCGCTGCCGCGACGCCTTGAAGCCGCTTGCCGAGGCGGACCGCGCCGCGGCGGCCCGGCAACTGGCCGCCGACATCGCCGATGAGGATGTCGAAATCAACCGCAGCATCGGCCGCCACGGCCTGAAACTGATCGAGGAGATCGCCGCCAGCAAGCCGGCCGGCGAACCGGTGCGGGTGCTCACCCACTGCAATGCCGGCTGGATCGCAACGGTGGATTTCGGCACCGCCACCAGCCCGATCTACCTGGCCGCCGACCACGGCATTGCGGTGCATGTTTGGGTCGACGAGACCCGGCCGCGCAACCAGGGCGCATTGACTTCGTGGGAACTGGGCAGCCACGGCGTCAGCCACCAGTATATCGTCGACAACGCCGGCGGCCACCTGATGCAGCAGGGGCTGGTCGACCTGGTCATCGTCGGCACCGACCGGACCTCGGCCGGCGGCGATGTGTGCAACAAGATCGGCACCTATCTGAAGGCGCTGGCGGCCCGCGACAACGGCATTCCGTTCTACGTCGCCCTGCCGTCGCCGACCATCGACTGGACGGTGGAAGACGGAATCGCCGAGATTCCGATCGAGCAGCGCGACCCTTACGAGGTCACCCATGTGATGGGCAAGGACCAGGCCGGCGAGATCGAGATGGTGCAGGTGTCGCCCGACCATACCAAGGGCGGCAACCCGGCGTTCGACGTGACACCGCGCCGGCTGGTCACCGGGTTGATCACCGAGCGCGGTATTGCGGACGCGTCGCCCGAGGGGCTGCGCGCACTGTTCCCGGAACGCGGGCAGGAGTAGACCATGATCGAAAACCGTTACGACGAAAAAGTTGCGGCGAAGATCACTGCCGCGGCAGGCCATGACCCGGCCGACCAGGCGCTGGCGCTGCGCGTCTATACCAGTCGGCTGATCGGTCAAAACCCGGACCTCGTCATGCATGGCGGCGGTAACACGTCGGTCAAGGTGAAGCGCGCCAACCTGTTCGGCGAAATCGAGGAGGTGCTGCACGTCAAGGGCTCCGGCTGGGATCTCGACACCATTGAGGGGCCGGGCCTGCCCGGCGTGCGGCTGCAACCGCTTCTGAAACTGCGGCAGCTCGACGCGCTGAGCGACGAGGACATGGTCAATGTCCAGCGCTGCAACCTGCTCGACAGCGCGTCGCCGAACCCGTCGGTCGAAACGCTGCTGCATGCCTATCTGCCGCACACCTTCGTCGACCACACCCACGCGACAGCGTTCCTGGTGCTCGCCAACCTGCCCGACGCGGAAGACGTCTGCCGCGAGATCTTCGGCGACCGGCTGGGCATCGTGCCTTACGTCATGCCGGGTTTCGGCCTCGCCAAGATCGCCGCCGAGGTCTACGAGCGGGACCCGTCCGTCGAAGGCTTGCTGCTGCTCAATCACGGCCATTTCGCCTTCGGAGAGACGGCCAAGGACAGCTATGACACACTGGTCCGCCACACCAACGCTGTGGCGGGGCATTTCGGCATGGACGCACCGACGGCGCTGAAAACCCGGCACGACACGAACAATCTGGACATGCTGCCGGTGCTGCGCGGCGTCATCGCCGAACAGCGTGGCAATCCGGACGTACCGATGCCGGTGTTCGACCTGCGCAACGGCGACGCCGTCATGGCCTTCCTCGACCGGCCGGATATCGATGCGCTGTCGACCCGTGGTATGGCCTCGCCCGACCACGTGCTGCGCACCAAGGGCCAGCCGCTGGTGCTGCACCGGGCGACGCTCGACGGCGGTCGCGAGGCAATCGCCGCAGCAGTGCAGGATTTCGAACGCGAATACCGCGCCTATTTCGACCGCCAGGCGCCGCTGGCCAAGGAAGAAAAAACGCTGCTGACGCCCGACCCGAAGCATGCGTGGATCGAGGGTGTCGGCGTCATCGGCATCGGCGGCAATGCCAAGGCGGCGTCGGCCGCGGCCGACCTGGCGGTGCAGAACATGCGGGTGCGGGCGATCGGCGAGGATGCCGGCGGCTACTATCCGCTCGACGAAAAGGACCAGTTCGAATGCGAATACTGGTCGCTGGAACAGGCGAAGCTCGGCAAGGCCCGTCCGCCGCGCTTCCAGGGTCAGGTGGTTATGATCACCGGCGGCGCCGGTGCCATCGGTCTGGCGACCGCCAAAGCGTTCGCGGCGAAAGGGGCGCAATGCCTGCTGGTCGACCTCGACCAGGCTCGGCTGGACACGGCCCTGGGCGACCTCGGTTCCTGGCACGCGAGCTTTGCGGCCGATATCACCCGGAACGGTGCGGCCGATGCCGCGATGCATGCCGCTGTTCAGCATTTCGGCGGCCTCGACATCCTGGTGTCGAACGCCGGCACGGCATTGAGCGGCGCTATGCTGGATCTCGACGACGCTGCTATGCGCCAGGCGTTCGAACTCAATTTTTTCGCCCACAAAGATTTTGCGGTGGCTGCGGCGCGGCTGATGAAGCGGCAGGGGCGGCCGGGGCAGATCCTGTTCAACGTGTCGAAACAGGCGGTCAATCCGGGTAAAAACTTCGGCGCCTACGGGCTGCCCAAGGCGACGACGCTTTTCCTCATGCGCCAGCTGGCGCTGGAACTGGGCGGTGACGGCATCCGCGTCAACGGTATCAATGCCGACCGTATCCGCTCCGGCCTGCTCAGCGACGATTTCATCGCAGAGCGCGCCAAGGCCCGCGGTGTCGACGAAGCCGCCTATATGGCCGGCAACCTGCTCCATCGCGAAGTCGAAGCACGGCATGTGGCTGACGGCTTCGTGGCACTTGCCGAGATGGAGCGCACGACGGCCCATGTGATGACCGTCGACGGCGGCAACATCGAAGCGGCCCTCCGGTAACAGAATGGCGGCGCGTAGACAGAACGGCTCGCGGCGCCTGTCCGGCGACGACCTGATCATCGAGATCGCCTGGAAATACTATCATGACGGACTGAACCAGGGAGAGATCGCCGACCTGCTCGACATCTCGCGCTCGACCGTCGTCAACCATCTGCAGGAAGCACGGCTTCGCGACTATGTGCGCGTCTCGCTGCGCCCGTCGATCTTTGAGCGGCACAGGCTGGCCGCTCAATTGTGCGAGCGCTTCGGGCTGAACGCCGCCTGCATCGTGCCGCGCGGTCTCGGCGATGAGGAGGACGCGCTGAAGCGGGTGGCGCGCGGTGCCGCTGACTGGCTGCCGGGGCTGCTCGAACCGTCGGACCGGCTCGGTGTCTCCTGGGGCCGCACCGTGTTCGAGGTAGCCGAAGCGGTCGCCCCGACACACATTTCCGACCTGTCGGTCATCCAGCTCGTCGGCTCGAAAAGCACGCCCTACGGCTTCGAGGCGGAGACCTGCTCGTCTATCCTGGCGCTGCAGCTCGGCGCCCGCTGCATCAACCTGCACGCGCCGCTGGTGCTAAGCGACGCCGGGCTGGCGGCACGGCTGAAGGCCGAACCGGTCATCGCCGACCAGCTGGCGGCGGTGAACGCCTGCAACAAGACGATCTTCGCCGCCGGGTCCTGCACCCCGGAAAGCCATGTGGTGACGTCCGGCGTCGTCGACCGCGACGGATTGGCCGACTATGTCCGGCAGGGCGCCGCCGCAGTCGTCTGCGGCCGCTTCATCGATGCCGACGGCAATCTCATCCCGGGCGAGATAGACGACCGGATGATCAGCGTGACGCTCGACCACATGCGCGGCAAGGAGCTTGGCCTGCTGGTGTCGCTCGGCGCCGACAAGGTGCGCCCGATGATCGCCGCCATCAAGGGCGGCTTCGCCACCCATCTGGCGACCTGCACGGAAACGGCCGCGGCGATGCTGGAGGCGAGTTAACCCGCCTGACCTGGTCACACTGCGCGTGGTTCGCAGGTGATCATTTGCGTTTGCGTGTCGAGCTGCGTTTCGCGGTATCCTGCGCCCATCTATTCTGTTTGTCGCGCAGCCTGCCGGTTGCTGCCGCGGTCGATCTGTCGAAGGCACGCATGGCGGCGTCGCCAAGCCGCCCCAGCAAGGACGCGGCGACGTCGGGCTTGCCCTCGGTCGACCGGTAGCGGCCGGAGATGAAACGACGGTAACGCCGACCGGCGTTGATGCCCTGACAGCGCAGAATGTTGGCGGCAATCGGATCGGTGACGTCTTTGGTCCCGTAGAGCCGGCGTTCCAGCACGGCTTCCAACGCCTTTTCAGCGGCCTCGAGCGCCGAGGATCCGCCAAGCGCGAACCAGGCACCCACGTCTTCGCGCTGTAGGACGGTGACGACCTCCTCCTCTTCGGTCCTGCTCTCCGGATGCGCGACGTGGATCTGCAGCCTGTTGGAAGGCACGATCAACTCGCGGTCGTTGCTCGGGTTCAGGTCGCCACGGTCGTCATAGATCACCACCACGGCCTGAATTTCGTAGCGCCCCGGCTCGGGAAAGGTGAAGCCGCCTGAACCGAAAGTGAGGTTCAGATTGTCGCTGATCGACTGGCCGGTGGGTACCGTGTCGGCCCGTCCGGGATCGAAATCGAAGCATCGTTCGAGCATCGGGTGGAAGTGCACGGCCGAATTGTCGTCACCCGGTCCGCCGGCGACCCGGCGCACCAGGATCTCGAGGAACCCGGTCTTCGGATCGAGCAGGCGCCGGTCGAGATTGAGCGTCTGGCCGGACCGGTTGGTCAGCGTTATACCCAGGAACACCGGCTGACCGAAGGCAAACACCGCGCCCCCAATGGGCGGATCGAGACGCAGTTCGAGGAAGTCGAGCGGTACCTCGGGAACGTAAGGCGAATAGCCACCGTTGCCGTCGGCCCAATAATTGATGGAATGGAAAGCCGCGCCCCCCGGAATCACGGCGTTGCGTGGTGCGTGGCGCAGGAACTCCAACTCATCCGGATCGAAGGTGAAATCGAAATTCGCCCAGAACGCGGTGCGCTGGTTGCCGCCCCTGTAGCGCCAGTCATAGTTCATGAAAGATTTGGAATCGGCCCTGCCCAGTTCGCGCTCGAAGCGATGGGCGAGATTCAGACCATGGCCGATTTCATGAACCGTCGTCTGGATGATCTTACGCTCGACCGGATCGTGAACACCGTTGCGGATTTCCGTATCGAACACCGCCGTGCCCTGACGCGGCAGCTGCGCCGTGGTATCGAACATCACGCCAAGCAGGCCGGACCGCGTCGACCTGCCCAACCACAGCAATTGCTGGCGCCAGGCGGCTCGGCTCAGTGACGCTTGCGCGAAATCGGTCATCAGGGCGTGCAGCTGGGTGGTGCCCCAACCGCCATCCTCCTTCGGGATCGCCGACTGGCTGCCCACGTCGACAACTTCGAAGCCGGCATCCTGGAACGCCTGTCGATAGCTCATGGCACGGCCATTGAAATCAAAAACCGGGGGCGCCTCGGTCCCCGTTTCGCGCTCCAACTCGATGCCCAATTGACGCATTTGCGGCGCCTGCCATTCGGCCGTCATCTCGAAATCGCGATTGGCCGGCAATCCATCGATAGCACCGTCAACTTTAAGGGTCAGCCGAACCGTACCGGCCGAGGAACCTGCGGCGAGTGTCGCCCTGCCGATGCGTGCATCGGTGTCGAGGCTTTGAAAAACGATCGCCCACGGTTGGGCATCGTTCGGATCGACGCGCGTTCCGGGTGCGGTGCGGAAGGATACGAGATAGTCGCGCTGTCCCGCCTGGGTGCCGAAAAGATCGCCGGAAATGACGCCTGAACCTGCGAAGTCGATACGCAGTTCCAGACTCAGCGCCTGGTTGCCTCCATCGTAGCGGCCATCCGCGACGTCATTCAGGCCGATCGGCTCTGGGTCCGGCTGAGGCACCACCGGACTCTCAACCTCAGCGAGCAACAGCGACAACAGATCCCGCGTGCGTCGAATGTCTTCTCGATGGTCCTCAATAAAATCTGGGTCAATATCTGCCGTTTGATGCAAGGTGCTGGCTATCTGCTTTGCTATCTTCACGTTTTGTGTATTATTTGACATGAAATATCACCGCTGACTCATTTTTATATTCAAATATACTATAACATGGATAAATTCTTCGCTCAAACACTATTGCCAACACAAAACGGCTCAGCCCGCACTCCGGATGACCGCGCGGATATCCCGGCTCTCGAACACCCGCGACCCAGCGGTCCCGGCCAGACCCACCGTGACCATCGCTTGCGCCAGTTCCCGGTCAGTGGTGCCGGCGTCGGGAAGCAGGCGCATAAGAGGCACGCCGACCGGTGCCAGCAAGCGATAACCGATACCCGGCGGGCGGCGCCTGCCGGTGGCATGGATGTAGCCGGGCCTGAAGATGTATGTGCGCGGAAACTGCGCAGCGTCGAGAAGTGTTTCCGCGCGACCCTTGACGCGGGCAAATGCCGCACGGCTTTTACCGGTCGGATCGGCGCCCTGGGCGCTGAACAGCACGAAGGTGGCGCCGGGGCTTGTCGCCTGCAGGGCGTCGATGATGCCTTGCAGGTAATCGCAGGTGATCTGCGCGTAAGCGTCCGCGGTGACCTGACTCTGGTAGACCGCGAGGCAATGGAAGCAGACGTCCACACCCATCAGCCGCGAGTGTATCGGCGACAGGTCGCCGAAATCGGTGTGCACGACGTCCTGCAGCTTGGCGTTTGTGATGCCGGTTGGCCGTCGGCCCAGCGCGATCACCCGGCCGATACGGGGATCGGCCAGCACCAGATCCAGAACCTGACCGCCCACCATGCCTGTGGCGCCGGTTATCAGCACGGTTCCGGTCATCGCCCGTTCTCCCCGGCGCGACGGGCGAGAAGCGCGGCGGCGATGCGCGCCATACCGGTGTCGAAATCAACATCGCCGTTGCTCCGGAAAGCCAGACCCTTGGCGGCCATCGTCAGGGTGAACGTGATATCGGTCGCCTCCTGCTGTGTCGCGCATATACCGCGCTCGACAAGAAACCGCGCCACCGCGGTTTCAAACGCGGTGTCGACGTCCGGTGCCCGGCGCCGCCGCAGGGCCGTACCGATTTCGAAGACTTCCGCCGCGTGCGGCGCCCTGTGCAAAAGCGGAACCAGCTTGCCGATGTGCCAGGCAAAGGCGTGGCGCAGAGCGTCGGCAGCGGGCTGGCCGGTTTCGGCCAGACAGGCCCGCGCCTCCTGCAGATTGCGCTGGCTGAAATCGGCGACCGCCCAGTCGAGAAGCGCTTCCTTGGTGCCGAAACGATTGTAGAGCGTCTGCCGCGATACGCCGGAAGCCCGCGCCAGGTCCTCCATCGAAGCCTTTCGGTAGCCGTAAGTCGCAAAGGCCGCCAAAACCGCGGTGCAGTCGATCTCCTTATCCATACATGCAAATTGACAAATAATGTCGTTTGTGTAAATACAATCTGACAATATATGTTATTTTGTCAGAACGGGAGACGGTTCCGATGTCCAACACCACGAAACATACCGGTTTCGTCGAATGGCTCGTCTCCTATCCCGATCACGTACCGGACCACATGATCCGCTACTATGTCTACTGGCAGATCCTCTATGTTCTCGGCGGCATCGGCCACGCTTTTGCCCTCCTGCTGTTCTGGATGGCCGGTGTCACCTTCATGGTCGTCTTCAACGTTTTCAGTGTCATCACTTTCACTGGTGCCTTCCTGCTGTTGCGCCGCGGCTCCTACCAACTGCCGTTCTGGGCGGTGAACGTAGAACTGATCCTGCACGGGATTGCCGCGACCATTTGCGTGGGCCCACTGTACGGCTTTCAGAGTTTCAGCTTCCTGGTGGTGATCCTCGCCTATATTCAGCCGTTCTATAGCTGGCGGGTCTCGTCGGTGCTGGCCGGGGCGGCACTGCTCAGCGGGACGGCCGTGATGCTGTACGCCGCCAACAACTCGCCAGTCTATGCGATGCCTGTCCACATGCGCGATTTCACCATTGCCATGCCGATGATCACATGGCCGCTCTTCGTGCTTGCCATGGTGCTGCCGTTCGTGCGTGCTTCGGCGCGGGCCGAGCGTCAGCTGGCGGAGGCCTATGGCGAGAGCGAAGGCCTGCTGCTCAACATCCTGCCGGCGCCGATCGCCGGGCGGCTGAAGGCTACCCAGGGCATGATCGCCGACGATCACGACCGGGTGGCGATCCTGTTCGCCGACATCGTCGGTTTCACCACCATGTCGGACCGGCTGCAGCCGGCCGAGGTGGTGACGCTGCTCAACTCGGTGTTCAACGCCATCGACGGGCTGGTCGAACGCTATGGGGTCGAAAAGATCAAGACCATCGGCGACGCCTATATGGTGGTCGCCGGGGTGCCCGAACCGGTCGCCGATCCGGACGAGACCATTGCCCGGCTGGCCCTCGACATCCAGTCGGTGGTTAACCGGTTCGAAGAGCCGGGCACCGGTCAGCCGGTGCAGGTGCGCATCGGCCTCAACAGCGGCAAGGTGGTGGCCGGGGTCATCGGCCAGCGCAAATTCGCCTACGATCTGTGGGGCGATGCCGTCAATGTCGCCGCCCGTTTGGAGGCGACCGGCGAACCCGGCCGCATCCAGGTGACAGATACCTTCGCTGACGCCCTCTCCGATCGCTTCGACTTCGAAAAACGCGGCACCATCGAGATCAAGGGCAAGGGTCCCATCGCCACCAGTTTCCTGATCGGCGCTAAGGCCGGTTAGAGCAACGGGCGCAAATATGGCATCATTTGACCGCGCGATTTTGGTCGCTGGCGAGGCGGGTTGCGCGCCGTGGTGCCTCCCCACCACAAGCGCGAGCCAACGACGCCAGGGGGCAAAATCGCCCGGCCCATTCACCGCAGCATTTCAACTCGAGAGGCCTCGCCAGGGTGGCGGTAAATCGGCCCATCGTCTGTGTTGCGACGCTTGCCCGATACACCATATCGCGCTGCGCGACGCGCCTAGCCGAGTGAACCGATTTTCCGCCATCAAATGGTGCCATATTTACGCCCGTTGCTCTAAGACGGATCCGAAGCCGTCGATCCCTTGCTACCAGGGCCGAAAATTCGGCCGGCGGGGCTGAGGACGATGATGAGCATCAGGCCTACCATCGCCAGATCTACCTGAAAAACCGGGACCGACTGATCGGCATCGACCACCCACAGTTGGGTGCCGGCAAAGATACCCTCGACACCCAAAACCGTGAAGGCGACGATATTCGTGCCGACATGCAATCCGACGGCCGGCCACAGGGTTCCGCTGCGCCAGACCAGGGCGCAAGCAAGCAGCCCGTACAAAAAGGCGCCCGCCGCCCAGTAATTGCCAAAGGATAGTTGTGGATCGTGGTGCAGCCACGCAAAGGCGAGTGATGGCAGGAAAGCCCAAACAAGCCAGTGCCGCGATCGCATCGCCAGTTGCTGTAGGAGATAGCCGCGAAACACAAGTTCCTCCGCTGTTGCCTGCACAAAAACCAGAACGGTTATCGGCAAGAACAGGATTGCTACCTGCGCGAGGTCCAGTTGCGGGCGGATGCCATCGGTAATCTGCAGGCCTATGGCAGCCGTCAGGAGCATAAAGAAGGCGCTGAATACCAATCCCTTCACCAACAATCCGGTATGCAACCGACGGTCCGGCGTAAAAAAGGTGGCAAATGGCTGGCCGTGCAGAAAACGACCGACACCCCAGAGAGCAATCCACACCGTCACAAAGCTCGCCAGTGAAAACATAAAGGCAGTCGGGGACGATTGCGCCGCGAACGCGTCGATTCGGGCGTCGGTAAATGCTTCACCGGGCAGCGACTCGATCGCTAGGGCCGCGTATATTAAGATCGCTGCAGTGGTGCCGAGGGCCCAAATCGCCCCGATCAACAGCACGCCGATGATGGGCCGCCAAAAGCCCGAGCGCGCTGTGGCGGGACGGATGAAGGTCTCGAGCGGGGTCATGCACTGTTTCCTGTACGTTTGGCGGGATGTCTTCGCAAGCTACAATCAATGATTGCATATAGCAATCTTTTGCACGTTTTCCGCGTAATCAAATGCGCGGGCACGGTTGACCTGACCCCTGGGACCACCACGATAAAGCATGCGATGACCCAAACAGCGAGGTGATTCGTGAGCAAGACCACACGCTTTCTTTCCCCCTCCGAAGCCGCCCGCCGGCTCGGCGTCTCCATCAAAACCCTGCGCGTCTACGAGCGACGCGGCCTGGTCGAACCGCAGCGGGCGGCCTCCGGGTGGCGAACTTACGGTCCCGACGAGATGCTGCGGCTCGGCGAAATCGTCACCCTGCGGGGTCTCGGCCTCAGCCTGGCGCAAGTGGCCGTGGCGCTTGCCGACGGTGCCGCCGGTCTCGAGCCCGCACTCGCTGCCCATCAGGCGGCTTTGGAGGACCGGCGCCGGCAAATCGATCGCACCGTGCAACGAATCCGCACCCTGCGGACCGAATTGGCGCGGCCATCGGTGGAAACACCCGTCGCAACGTCTGCAGGCGCGGTGCGCACGGCATTTGCACTGCCCTGGCCGTGGGGCGGCGAACCGTTCGAGCTTAACGATATCCGGCCGATCAACTACATCACCGGGCCGCTCGGCAGCGGCAAGACGCGGCTGGCCCGGACCATCGCCGACAGTCTGCCCGGCGGGCTTTTTGTCGGGCTGGAGCGGCTGGAGGACGACGGCGCGGCAGCCCGCCAACGGATGGCCGAGCATGCGGCGCTGGCGACCGTTGTAAACCGGACCGCCGATGATCTGACGGCGGATGGCGCAAACGCGTCGACCGCGCTGATCGCCCTGCTGGTAACGCTGTATGAGGACGACCGCGTAGCGCTGGTCGTCGACCTGGTGGAACAGGGACTCGACAGGGCAACGCAGGCGGCACTGGTCCGGCACCTGCGCCATGCTTCGCGTCCCGGTCCGCTGTTTCTGCTTACCCGCTCGCGGGCGATCCTCGACATGACCCGGATTGGCGCCGACGAAACGGTCATCCTGTGCCCCGCCAATCACAGCCCGCCGGTTACCGTGGCGCCGGATCCGGACGCCTTCGGCTATGAGGCTGTCGCCACCTGCCTGGCATCACCTGAGGTGCGGGCGCGCACGGAAGGCATGGTCGCGGTTCGGCCCGATCACAAAGTGGGCGTAATCGCCACGCCATAGTGGCGATCACCGATGCGGGGAGAACCTGTGATGTATCGTCTGACGGCAAAACTGGCGTTTGCCCTTGTGCTTGTCGGTCTCTCCGCCTCGCTCGCAGCGGTCGTGCTGCCGCCCTATCTGCCCGGATCGGCTAATCTCGATGCGGTTCGGGTCCGAGTGGTTCCCGAACTCGAGCAGCAGCTCCGGCAAAGCGGATTTGCCTTCGGCGATCCGGTGCATATCCGCATTTTCAAGGAACCGCGCGAACTGGAGCTGTGGATCGGCGGCGGCGCGCGCTACAGTCTGTTCAAGACCTATCCAATCTGCAGCTATTCGGGCGGTCTCGGGCCCAAGCTCAAGGAAGGCGACCGTCAGTCGCCGGAGGGTTTCTACCGGGTGACGGCAGACCGGCTCAATCCGAACAGCAACTATCATCTGTCGTTCAATCTCGGTTTTCCCAACGCCTACGACCGGGCGCACCGGCGCACGGGCAGCTATCTGATGGTGCACGGCAAGTGTGCCTCCATCGGCTGTTATGCAATGACCGACGCGGGCATCGAGGAGATCTATCTGTTGACCGAGGCGGCCCTGGCAGCCGGTCAACAGGCCGTCGATGTGCACATATTTCCGTTCCGGATGACCGACGAAAAGATGGCTGAATTCAGTCACTCCGAATGGATCGGCTTCTGGGAAAACCTCAAACAGGGCCATGATCGTTTTGAAGCGCACGGCGTGCCGTCCAGCATCGATGTCGCCGGCCGGCGATATGTCTTTGCCGAACAAACTGCCCTGGACTGACGCTTGATCGATCCGGGTCTTTCGTCATACTCGGTTGCCTCGGATGTATTGACGGAGAGGTTCCTATGGAGCGGCTGCTCGGCGCGATCTGGCGGTCCCACAACAGCCTCGGACTGCTGCTCGCGGCACTGTTCTTCAGCGCATCGCTGACACCGTCGCTGATGCCGCGCGATCCGGTTTTGCAAGGCCTGGCCGGCGGCCTGCTTGCCGTTATCGGCTACGAAATCGGCCGCCTGCTGCTGTGGCTTTGGCGTTTCGGGCAATTGCCGGAGCCGGAAGAGGACCGCCGCGATCTGCTGCGCGCGGCCTCCGACATGGTGGCTGTCGCCGTCATCGCCTTTTGCCTTTGGAAGGCCGCCGACTGGCAGAATGTCACCCGCGAACTGATGGGCCTGGCACCGATTGAGACCTCGGCGCCGGCCACCCTGGGCAGCATCGCCGTCATGATCTTCCTGGTCGGACGCGGCGTGTTGTTCCTGCTGGCGCTGCTGGTCAACCGGCTCGACGACCTGTCCAACCGGTTTCTGCCACCGCGCATCGGCCGGCTGGTGGCGTTCCTGCTGGCGCTCTGGCTGGTTTGGGCGGCGGTCGACGGAGTCCTTGTCACGCGGCTGTTTCGCGCCGCCGACGCATCCTTTGAAGCGGCCGACAGTCTCATCGAACCGGACGTGCCGCGACCCACGGATCCGCTCAAGACCGGCAGTTCCTCCTCGCTTGTCGACTGGAACAGCCTCGGCCGCTGGGGTCGGGCTTACGTCAGCACCGGACCGACGGCCGAAGAGATCGCTACGTTCAGCGGCCCTGAGGCAAAGGAACCGATCCGGGTCTATATCGGGCGGCGATCGGCGGAGACGGCGCAGGCACGTGCCGAGCTGGCGCTGAAGGAGCTGATCCGGGCCGGCGGTTTCGAACGCGCGGCACTGGTCGTCATGGTACCGGTCGGCACCGGCTGGATGGATCCCGGCAGCCACGATCCGTTGGAATTCATTATGGGCGGCGATGTCGCCACGGTCGCGGTTCAATACTCCTATCTGACCAGTGTGCTGTCGCTGATGGCGGACCCGGATTACGGCGTCGACCAGGCGGAAGTCCTGTTTGACACCGTCTACGCGTATTGGCGACAACTCCCGCGAACGGCGCGACCAAAACTCTATCTTCACGGGCTAAGCCAGGGCGCCTTCAATTCTCAGCAAACGCTGCCGCTGCTCGATCTGCTCGCCGACCCGATCGACGGCGCACTGTGGGCCGGCTCACCCTTCTTCAGCCGCTACTGGACGGAAATCCGCAACAATCGCAATCCTGGCAGCCCGGCCTGGCGGCCGCTTTACGGCAATGGTTCGCTGGCACGGGCAATGAACCAGACCGGCGGTCTGCAGATCGAAGGGGCAACCTGGGGCCCGATCCGCCTGGTGTTTCTCAATTACGGCAGCGACCCGATCGTCGTGTTCACCTTCGATTCCAGCTTCCGGCCGGCCATTTGGCTGCGCGGCGAGCGGGCGCCGGATGTCACGAAGGAACTGCGCTGGTATCCTGTGGTGACGATGTTCCAGATGGCGCTCGACATGATGATCTCGCTGAAGGTGCCCCGTTTCGGGCACTATTACCTGGCGCCGGACTACATCGACGGATGGGCGGCGGTGCTCGACCCACCCGGCTGGAACGCGCAACGGGCGGATACGCTGAAAGCCATATTCGAGAAGCGCGGACTGCCTTTCTGACGTTATCCAGCCTGCTCCAGCAGAGCGCCCAGTTGTTGCTTGACCCGCTCTTTTTCCGCTTCCCCGGCCGCCAGGATCTCGTCGATCCTGTTGAATTCGAGGCTGTCGAACGACCCGACATCGGGTCGGATCAACAGGTCCGGAGTGATCCGCTTCAGGCGTTCATTGACCAGTGAGCGGATGGCGATCTGCGACGCGCCGATCCAGCTTTGCAGCGCGCCGGGCAAAGCACCGGTTTGCGTCGAGCCATTGCCGGTCACGTCGACAGCGACGACATAGCCGGTCCGATGATCGAGCACGTCGAAAGGTGTCGGATTGACGAATCCGCCGTCGATCAACACCCGGTTTTGCCAGCGAACCGGCGCCACGAACACCGGCAAGGCGGCGGACGCACCGATGGCCCGATGCAAGGGACCGTCGCTTATGACGAACTCCGACTGGCTGTAGAAGTCGGTGGTCACGATACTCAGTGGTATCCTCAGATCCGAAAACGCCGCCGGAACCGCCTCAGGCAGCACAGCCTCCATGAGCACTTCGGCTTCCAGCACCGATGACGTCTCCATCGAGAAGACCGAAGCCCAGCTGCGCGGGTTGCGCGGAAACAGGCGGCGCAGCGTGTTCAGCCGTGTTGCAAAAAGCGTCGTCGCATAGTCGCGGATTTCGCGCGCCGACAGGCCGCTGGCATAGCAGGCGCCGATGATGGCGCCAATCGAGGTGCCGGCGATCGCCTTGGGTGCGACGCCGAGTTCATCAAGGGCTTCGAGCACCGGAATGTGAGCCAGGCCGCGCGCCGACCCGCCGCCAAGCGCCAGGGAAAAGCCGGACCGGTCGCGCCGTTGTGCGCTGGACGGTTGCGACACGGCCACCGACAGGCCGAGCGTGCCCAGCGTTAACACTTGCCTTCTGTCGATCAGGTCCCGCATGGTCGTCCGCTTCTCCAAGGTTCTCACCGCACGCGGACACCATTGTTCGCGAACCCGGCATGCGGATCAAGCTCTGGGGAGAACAGCCCAAGTCAGACCGGCAAGTCCTCGATCACATGGGCGTAGAGGACCGTCAGGACACCAAATCCGCTGAACAAGATGATCCAGGCGAATAGCGCGCTCGCGGCAGCCATTGGGTAGAGGATTGCCGCATCATGTGTTCCCCCGGCCAACACAACCGGAAGGGCGACCGCAGCAGACGAAAACAGGACCATGAACAGCGCGGTGGCGATTAGTGCGCCGGAGATCTCCCGCGTCAGGCGAAAGGACAGGACAATCGACAGGCGCTTGCCGATGGCCAGGGCCGGAAGGCCCAGGCCGATGCGCAGCACGACCCATGTCGCCATGGACCAGATCACAAGGCCGGTCCCTGCCGCCAGCGCCAAGAGCTCGACAGGTGGTTCGGCGGGCGACGCCGGGAAGCCGGCGGCATGATCGGCGGCGACCCGCAGCACCAGGAAAACCGGAAGCGCCATCACGATCGTGGTAATCAGGATGATCCAGATGCTGCGAAGAATGTAACGCAGGACCGGCGCCCCGGCGGGCAGCAGGTAAAGCCAGCCGGGCGAGTCGCCCCGCAGAATCCAGCGATGCCAACCGATTGCGATCGCCGCGAGGGCGACGAGAAGCACGACCAATGTGCCGAGCCCGAGTGCGAGCAGCGGCAAGGGGACGTCGGTCACACTCAGGGTGCCTTCGGAAAACACGCTTGGGTCGATTTCCAGTGCTATCGCGGCGAGCAGGCCGAACAGCACCAGCAACCAGAACCAGCTCAAGCGGAATACCACATGCCAGTCGCCAAGCACCTGCCGCAAGCACCGCATGTAAAACCTGAAACCCATCGGCGTGTACCCCCAGTCCCAGGGCCTGTTGAGTATCAACAGACCCTAAAGCGGTCGCCCCTCCACGACATGACCGTAGACCACCGTGAAGATGCCGAAACTGACGAAGAAGCTGACCCAGGCAAAGACGAGGCCGAATGCGACAAGGACCAGGCCGAGCGCGGATGCCGGCGACCCGGCAACGGCGGTCACCAGGAAATCGATGCCATAGGGAATGAGCTGGAAAACGACCAGACAGAACGCGGTGACCGAAAGGGCGCCGGCGATCGGACGCGTCAATCGGAATGATTCTCTGATCGACAGGCGTTCCCCAACGGCCAGCGCCGGCAGGATCGGGCCGATGCGCAATATGATCCAAGTGGCGAGCGTCGACAGAGCCAGATACGCCAGGACGTACGCTAAAGAAGCGTTTTGCGGAAGATTCTGGCCCATGATGGCAAATGACATGTTTTGGCCCAGAACCATGGAAACCAGCAGCAAAGCCGGTATCATCACCAGCAGAGTGAGCAGCACGATCAGCAGGCTTCTGAGAATGTAGGACAGTATCGGCCAGCCGCCGTGCAGCACGTAGAACCGATCCGGTTCTTCGTCCATCAGCACCCAGCGGTGCCATCCGATCGCAATCGTCGTAAAAGCGACCAGGCCAATGATGAAGATCGCAAGCACGGCAAGCAGGATAAGCAAACCGGCTCGCGCATCGCCATCCTCACTGCCCATGCCGAGCACGGGACCGATAAACCCTGCAACCGCCAGGATCGCTACAATCACGATCAGCAGCCAGAACCAGCTCAACCGAACGGCGACAAGCCAGTTGACGTAAAGCTGCCGCAGGCAAAGAGCGAATATCCTGAATCCCATGAAAACGGCCTTCTCAAAGGGTTGGCACCAGCGACACAGCTGACACCGCAAAAACCGACAAAAGCACACAGATCACTACCGGCGCCTCAACTGTCTAGCGAATGTGCTGGTGCATCGATAGACCCTGTCCGGTTGAAGGCCGGTTAAACCAGGGCGGCCAGTGCCGCGACCTCCCCCATGGCCGGCGGCTCCGGCCGGATCAGTGCAATGAGCAGCGCATACTGGCCGTTGGTCAACGCGAAAGGTCGCTGCGCTTCATCGAAGCGACGCGCGACGACCCGAGCGGCGCGTCGGATATGCTAGTCTGACACTTGCGCACAAGCCATCGACTGAGGAGGAAACCATGGCCAAGCAATGCCCCGTCGTCCATTTCGAAATGCCCTATCGCGATCCCAAGCGCATGGCCGCCTTCTACGAGACCGTCTTTGGATGGAAGCCGACCTTTCTTGGCGAGGAGATGGGCGACTACGTGGTCGCAGAGACGACCGAGTCGGAAAATGGCCGGCCTGTCACACCGGGTGCCATCAACTGCGGCTTCTTTCCCCACAAGCCTGAGTCACCTCAGCATGCCTCCGCCGTCATCGGTGTCGAAGACATCGCCGCGTCGATGCGGGCGGTACGTGAAGCCGGCGGCGAGGTGCTTGGCGAACCGATGGACGTCCCGGGCGTCGGCCGCTACGTGCTGATCAAGGACACCGAGGGCAATGCCGCCGGCATGTTGCAGCCGGGCATGTAGCAGCGATCGCCCATAAGAGACCGGCTTTCGCCGTTTACCCGTCGGTCGAAGCGGCATATGACTCCCACCTACGTTCAATGCAGTGACGGCGAGGACCCATGGCGCTTGAAACCTGGCTGCTCTATCTGGTCGCGGCCTCCCTGCTATGCGTCACGCCGGGGCCCAATACGCTGCTGGCGCTGGTGCATGGCGCGTCGCACGGGGTCGAGCGGACGGTCTTTACCTGCCTCGGCGGCGCGCTCGGCTTCACGCTGGTCATCGGCGTCAGTATGGCCGGGCTCGGCGCCCTGCTGACGACGTCGGCGACAGTGTTCACCATCCTCAAATGGGTCGGCGCGGCTTATCTGGTCTATCTCGGCATCGTCACCTGGCGCGCCCCGCCGCTGACCGTGCGGCTGACGCCCGAGCACCGTTCGGCCAGGCGCCGCACCCTGTTCAGCCAGGGTTTCATGGCCGCCGCTTCCAATCCCAAGGGCATCGTTTTCTTCGCCGCCTTCCTGCCGCAGTTCATCGATCCCGGACGGTCGCAGCTGACCCAGTTCCTAGTGCTGGCGGCGACCTTCGTGTTCATCGAGTTCGTCTACGAACTGGGCCTCGCCGGATCGGCCACCCGGCTCGGGCCATGGCTCGGCCGAACCGGAACCGGCCGCTGGCTCAACCGCATGACCGGCGCCGTCTTCGTCGGCATGGGCGGCCTGCTGGCGGCAGCCAACCGGTAGGAGGGCAACCAGAAATTTGGAGACGGTTTACTCAATTCATTGAATTGATGGTGAAAATTGAAAAACGCTGTGCCCGAATTGAGCAAACCGTCACCAAATTTGCGACCGCTTCGACTGGTGCTGGCGCGGGATGAGGGAAATTCGGTGAAAGCTTGCTTAATTCGGGCACGGCCTGGAAAAACACAAGTCTTTTCAGAGAATTAAGTAAGCTGTCTCCGAATTTCTGGCACGGCGCGCCCGTCCGTCGGGGCCGGCGGTCAGTCCCGCACTACATGCAGGTCGCGCGACAGTTCGGAGAAGATCTCCGGTCCGTCGTCGCGCAGAATGACGATGTCCTCGAGCCGGATGCCGAAGCGGCCGGGCAGATAGACGCCGGGTTCGATGGAAAACACCATGCCGGTGTCGAGCACTGTGTCGGAGCTTGAGGAAATGTAGGGCGGCTCGTGCACGTCGATGCCGAGCCCGTGGCCGGTGCGGTGGATGAAATATTTACCAAAACCGGCTTGCGCGATGACCTCGCGGGCCGCCGCGTCGACATCCCTGGCTTTGACGCCGGGTCTGGCCGCCACCATCGCCGCCTCGACCGCCCGCTCAACGACGGCGTGCACTTCCGCATAGCCCTGCGGCGCCTCGCCGACGGCGATCATCCGGGTCATGTCGCTCGGATAACCGTCCCTGCGGCCGCCGATATCGACGACGATGGCATCGCCGTGCTCGAGCTTTCGGGCTCCGGTGTGGTGGTGCGGATAGGCACTGTTCGGCCCAGAGCCGACAATCATGAATTCTGGCTCGGCGCCTTTCGCTCTTGTAGTGGGCGCGGATCGCCGCGGCGATCTCCAGCTCGCTGACGCCGGGCCTGGCGGCTGCAAAGGCCGCCTGCATCGCCCGGTCGTTGATTAGCGCATTCTCTTTCAGCCGGGCGAACTCGTCGGCGTCCTTGCGCATGCGCAGCGCGCCAAGCGTCGCGTCGGTGAACTGATGTGCGGCGCCGGGCAGCCGGTCGAGCAGCAACAGCGCGAAATCGGCGCGCATGGTCTCATCGAGCACCACACTTTTCGCCACGCTGCCGCCGATCGCATCGAGTGCGGCAGTAAGCGCCGCGTCCGGTCCATCGGCATCGTCCCAGCCATGCATCGATATATCGGAGTGTTCGCGGCTGGATTCCACGTTGATCGACGGCATCAGGAAGGTCTCGCCGCCCTCATTGATCAGGAGCAGACAAGGCCGTTCGTCCGGATGCGGAAAAAAGCCGAGCAGCCACTGCATGTGCGTTCCCGGTCCGAGCGCGAGCAGATCGACGCCTTCGTTACGCATTCTTTCCCGCAGTGCGGCCAGCCGTTTTTGGGTCGCCTCAGTCATGGTATCGCCTCTCCTCTGATCCCTCCTGCCGGCCCACGACAACCCAGTTTGCCGGACACCTCGCCGTTATCGGCGCCGCGACCGATCGCCCCGCGATCCTCACCCTACAGGCGGTTCAAAGCCTGTTGTTCGGCTTCTTCGGAGAGCACCTCACCGGCACCGACCGCCTGCAGATAGGCGTCCAGCGCCTCGAGCGAGGAGGCCGGTGCATAGCCGCTGTCGCTCTGGCTGGCAGCCGCTACCGTGAACTGCACGTTCCAGCTGCTTCCCGCATGGCAGGCAACCGACACGAAGGTGGTACGGTCCGGCTGGTCGATTTCGAACTCTCGGCACAAGCCGTCATCGGCGTCCAGATAGGAGGCGATCACGCGCAACCGGTCGCCGGTCGAATCAAGGGTGATTTCCTGACCGGAAGCGACAGTCTGCAGTGCTTGCGTGAGTCCGGGCTGATCGAAGCGGGCCGCCGTCAGGCCGCCGGTATCTTCGCTTCCGGTCTGCTGCCCGACCAGATAGCCGGCCAAGCCGCCGACGATCAGCGTTATCGAGGCAGCCAACGGCGCTATCCAGCTGGTGACGCGGCGGGGCGGCGCCTTTGCAGGAGGCGGTTTGAACGGCACGACCGTTTCGTTGGCCGGTTCGGCCGCTTCGGTGACCGGTTCGGCCGTTTCTTCCATCATTTTTGTGATGCTGGCACGCAACGCCTCCGGCACCGGTTGGTGCAGGATCGGTTCGAGCGCCTGCTTGCTGAGCGTCGCGGTCTGCCTGAACACCGACACCCGCTGAGCCAGATCCTCGTCGGAATCCAAAGCTTTTTCAACCGCTTGGCGGGTCTCTTCGTCGAGTTCGCCGTCGGCGAAGGCCATCAATGTCTCGTCGTCAAACTTATGCATTTGCGTCCCTCTTTGGTGCAGAACGCGCCACATCACTTTTTATTCCCAACACGGCGGCAAGTTGTTTGCGTCCACGCGCCAAGCGACTCATCACCGTGCCGATCGGCACCTCCAGGACGTCGGCCGTTTCCCGGTACGACAGCTCCTCGACGCAGACCAGCAGCAGGACTTCCCGTTGCTCGTCAGGCAGATCCTGGATTGCCGACAAGGTGCGCTCGAGCAGAAGGCGGTTTTCCATATCCTGCGTACCGTCGGTGCCGGAAAGATCGAAAACCTCCTCGACATCGACGGTCTGGCCCTCGCCGCGCCGCCGTCGCACCATGTCGATCCAGCTGTTGCGCAGGATCCGGAACAGCCAGGCGTCCATCCGGGTCCCGGGTTGAAAGGACCGCCGGCTGGATAGCGCCTTCTGGCAGGTGAGCTGAACCAGGTCGTCGGCGACGTCGGTCGCGCGGCAGAGCGACAGCGCGAATCGCCGCAGATTGGGCAACAAAGCCAGCAGGTCGCGGTTAAAATCGTCCGACATGGGTCTCGACTCACAAAAAGAACCGGTTTCGGGAATAAACCAACCTGGGGCAACGTTGTCGGTCGTGATGATAAGAAGAATGACGGGAGAATGGCAATGGCGAAGCCCCTATTGAAGCATGGGCTGTTGATGATGTGTTGCAAAAACGCTGTGCGAAGTGTTGTCGCCGCGATCGTTGTGACAGCCCTGTGGACCGGTCTGGCGGCGACACCAGCCGGAGACCGGCTCGGGCTGGCGTCGACGGTGTGGGCGGACGACGGCGACGACGGCGACAATGGTGATAATGGCGACAGCGGCGATGATGGCGACAGCGATGACGGGGATAACGGCGGCGGTGCGAGCGCCGGCGGCAGGGGCGGTGGCTCTAATGCGGGCCGTGATGGCAGAAACAGCCGCGAACTGCGCAATCGCCGGCAACCGGCCGCCACGCGAACGCAGAGACAAACGCAGCGCGCAGCGCGACCGTTACCGGTTCGCGCCAACCGCGAAATCGTGGCCCTGGGCCTCGATGACGGCGATATCCAGTTGATCACCGACCAGGGATATACCGTGCTCGACGTCGTCAGCCTGCCGACCGGCGGCGACCGGCTGTTCCGTCTGCAGACACCGCCTGGCGTGACTCTGGAAGCGGCACGGACCGCCGTCGAGACGCTCGATCCGCAGGCGACCGTCGATTTCAATCACTTTTACCGAACCGGTGAAGACCCGTTGGCGGACTGCCAGGGTCCTGAATGCACGGCGGCGAAATTGATTGCCTGGCCCGACAGGCCGGGCCGGCGATCCGAATGCACGGGCGATACGCGGATCGGTCTGATCGACACCGGCATCAATATCGACCATTCGACGTTGCGCGACAGCAGGCTGGCATTGGTCAAATTCGCGGCTGGCGACCGGGCACCGTCCGGCCGCCAGCACGGAACCGCGGTTGCCGCCATCCTTCTCGGTTCGGCGCAGAGCCGCAGCCCCGGCCTGGTGCCGGACGCCGACGTGATCGCCGTCGACGCCTTCTATCGCAGCAACGCCGGCGACGAGCGCAGCGATGTTTACACCCTGGTTCGCGCCCTCGACTACCTTGCGGAGCAAGGTGCCTCGGTCATCAATCTCAGCTTCAGCGGGCCGCAAAACACCCTGCTGGAGGCCATGACACAACGGCTTGACGACCGGGATATCGTGCTGGTTGCGGCCGCGGGCAACGCCGGCCCACGCGCCGATCCGCTTTACCCGGCGGCCTATCCGAAGGTCATTGCCGTCACCGCCGTCGACCGTAACAGCAGGATTTACCGACGCGCGGGGCGTGGCGCACATATCGATCTCGCGGCGCCCGGAGTCGAGGTCTGGACCGCCGCGTCGGTGCGCGGTGCCCGCCCCAAAACCGGGACGTCGTTTGCCGCACCTTTCGTCACCGCGTCGGTTGCGCTGGCGCAAACGCATTTGGGCCTGCAGGGCCATGACGAAATCATGGCCATGCTGGCTGAGCAGGCTGCCGATCTCGGGGAACCCGGTCGCGACGATGTCTACGGATATGGACTTGTCCAGGCGATGGGATCGTGCGGACCCTCCTGACAGGACACGACAGCAACCGCCGCGACCCGCGACTGAAACCGTTTGTTGAGCCTTTTTCCCATCGGCCCTTGTTTACGGGACGGCAGCTGATATGTCGAAGCGGAACCAACCGGACCGCTTGCCATGTCGTCTCGTCGCCTTCGCACAACCGCTCTGATCCTGCTGGCCATCGCCATCCCCTATCTCGCCGTGATGACTTACATGTACGCGTTCCAGCGCGAAATCATGTACAACGCAGGCGGTGGCGCGGCGGAGGTCCTGCGGGGCGTGGAGGGCGTGACCGTCGAAACCGTAACGATGGACGATGGCACAAATGTCGCCGTCTGGCGCGCCGAACCGGCCGATCCAGACCTGCCGACCGTGCTCTATTTTCACGGCAACAGCGGCAATCTTGCGGATCGGGAGCCACGGCAGCGACAGATTCTCGACAGCGGCTTCGGCCTTTATGCACCAACCTATCGCGGCTATCCCGGTAGCGAAGGCACACCTTCGGAAGCGGTGTTTATCGCCGATGGCCTGGCGCATTTCGACAGGCTTGCCGAGGATGGCCGGCCGATTGTGCTGCTGGGCGAGTCGCTCGGTACTGGCGTGGCGACGGCGGTGGCTGCCCGGCGCGAGGCGGAGGCGCTGGTTCTGGAAGCACCCTACACCGCAACCGTCGACGTCGCCGCGGCGCGGTATCCCTGGCTACCGGTACGGCTGTTGATGATCGACCAGTTCGTCAGCCGCGACCGGATTGGCGATGTAACCGAGCCTGTGCTCATCCTGCACGGAACCGACGATCGCACGACACCCTTTGCACAGGGACGGGCGCTCTACGAGCTGGCCAACGAACCCAAGGAAATGGTGGTGGTTGAAAACGCCGGTCACAACGATCTCTGGAAACGCGGCCTTTGGAACCACGTACAGGACTTCCTCGAGCGCCGGTCCGAACCGACCAGCTAGAGCAGACGTCGCTCTTATCGTGCTTCAGCCATCACGGCGGCCAAAAAAGGACGCGATGCCGGCGAAAAAGCCACGTGGTGTCCGCACCTTCTCCGCGATCATGGCCCTGACGGCGCTGTCAAGCGCTTTGGGGACCGGTTCGGCCAACATTGCGTCCAGGGCCTGCTTGCTCAACGCAGCGGTCCGAATAAACAGCGCGGTCCGTTCGACAAACACCGTGTCGGCGTCCATCGCCAGTTCGACGTCCTGGCGTGGCCGTTCCTCCAGTTCGTCGTCGGCAAAGGCCATCAGCGTCAGGTCGTCGGCGAGCGGCGCTGACGGTGCATCGTCGACATCGATAGCCCGTCCGATCGTCAACCGCGCGTCCATGAGCCAAGCCGCCATGGTATCGATGGTGACGCCGAGGATGGTGGCCGTCCGGCGGTAGCCGAGTTGCTCCGCACAGACGAAAAGCAGCAGGATACGCTTTTCCGCCGGCATTGCAGCGACCGCCCCCAGCACCTGCTGGCTGGTCTGGTCGGCGTCCATCGACTGCAGATCGAGGTGTCCAGCCGGTGCCCTGTCCGCCTCGCTCCAGGCATTGTAAAGCCGTGCCAGGATCTGATGTTTGTCCGGCCAATCGACGGACCGTGCTCGCCGTTCGGCCAACACCCCGGTGTAAGCCTGCAAAACCATACCGTCTGCCGAATCGGCGGAGTCGCTCAGCAGCAGGGCGCAGCGGCGACACCTGGGAAGCAGCTCAAGCAATCGTTGGCCAGGATCTTCACGCGACACCGCAGACATTAACGCCCCCCGGCACCAGCGCCCGGTTCGTGACGCGCTTGCTCAATCGTTCGTATGGCGGGCCTTCGCCAGCGGCTTCGGAGCATGGTCGACGATCCCGGTTGCCCGGCGGATGGGGAAATCCAGGCTGAGCCTGCCGGCCCGCTCGAAGACCAGATCCACCGACGCCGTTTCGCCGGTGCGAAAAGGCGTCTCCACTTCCATGAACGTCAGATGATTGCCTCCGGGTGCAAACACCACGGTCTGGCCCGGTTCAATATCGATACCGTCGCGTAGCGAAACCAGGGTATCATCGCCGCCGTTGACGATTCTCAAATGCAATTCCGTCCAGATGGCAAACGGTGTCGAGGCCGCGATCAGGCATTCCTTTACATCGCCAGTGTTGTGAACCGTCATGTAGCCGGTCGATAAGGTTTCACCCGGCCTGGTTTCGCGCGCCCAATAGCCGGATATCTCGAGATCGCCAAACCGCTTGGCCTGTATCGGTTTGTCATGAGCGTTGGAAACCGACACATTCAATACAGCCAACAGCAGCAGGGCGGTTGCTAAGAAGCTGAAACCTCGCATATCTGGTCGACCTCCCTGTCCTGATCGCAGGCTATCCGGTGCGCCGGATGGTTGCAACCGAAGCCCGGGCCGCACGTGTTATAATATAACATTGCGGCCAATGGCACCACCCGCAAGGCATCCGGCTGTCGGCATCCGGCAAACAGACCTGGAGCCGGCGCACCGTATAAGAGGGTCAGATCAGCTACCGTGCTTGCTGTGATCCATTTGCCGGGTTCCGGCTGGCATGACGGGCAGCGTCAACGACACATCACCGGCCTTGTCGAACGTCAGGGTGACCGGCACCATGTCGCCTTCCTGGAACGGAGTTTCGACTGCCATGAACATCAGGTGGTAGCCGCCCGGCTTCAGTTCGAGCGTTTCGCCGGCCGGAATCGGAAGCCCGTCGGGCAACGGCCGCATTTTCATGACGTCATCGACCATCGCCATTTCGTGAATCTCGCCGCGACCGGCCATCGGGGTCGCAACGGCGACCAGCCGGTCGTCACTGCCGCCCTTGTTGGCGACCGTGACATAGCCGCCGGCGACTTTCTGCCCGGGCAACATGGCCCGCGTCCAGTAACCGGTGATTTGCAGATCGCCGGCGATGACAGTTTCGCTTGCGTGGTCGTGTTTCATGTCGCCGGCAAACGCCGGACTGGTGAAGGCCGTAGCAGCGCCCAGCAGGGCCGCTGCGATCAGGGATTTCGATGCAGTCATTGTCTTTCCATTCAATCTGAAGGGTCCTCGGCGGTGGTGTCCGCCGTGCGGCAGATCAGATCGAACAGGGCGGTCCGCGGATAGATGCCCGGCCGTCTAACGGATCGAGCGGCGGAGCTTGGGCGAAGGCCCGAACCGGAGGGATACCACCGGGATGGTTTTGCGCAATCGGGGTTATGACCGCCGGCAGCGCGTGCTTCAGGTTTTTGCCGCCGCCGCACAGCACGATGCATGGGCAATTGTCCACGGCTGGAACCGGAATGTTTTCTCCGGGCGCCGGGACCGATCCGAACTGCGTGCAAATGATCCCCGCGAGACCGTTATCAGCGGCGCGCGCCTCGGCCAGCGGATGCAGCAGTGGCAGCGTCAGCACCATGACGCACAGACAAGCGAACTGCACCGCATCCGCGTGCAGCGCTTTAAGTGAAAATGATGCGCGTCGCCAGGTCATGTAGGATCTAGTCTATCGGCAGCTGCCATGGCTGCCAATGGCGAAGCACTACGACCTATTGCAATCCGTAATGCTCGGCGATGGCCGCCCACGCCTCGTCAGCCGTCTCGACAAAGGTAATCAGGTCGAGATCCTCGGGCGAGATCGTGCCGAAATCGGCGAGTTCCTTGAAGTTGATGACCTTTTGCCAGAACGCCGCACCGAACAGGATGAACGGTACGGCTTCCATGCGGCCGGTCTGAATGAGCGTCAGCGTTTCGAACATCTCGTCCATCGTGCCGAAGCCGCCCGGGAACACCGTAATCGCCTTGGCCCGCATCAGAAAATGCATCTTGCGGATGGCGAAGTAGTGAAAATTGAAGCACAGTTCCGGCGTCACATAAGCGTTCGGTGCCTGTTCATGCGGCAGGATGATGTTGAACCCGATCGACGGCGCCGCGTCCTCGGCGGCGCCGCGGTTGCCGGCTTCCATGACGCCGGGCCCGCCGCCGGTCACCACGACGAAATCCCGGTTGCCGGTGCCGTTGGAATGGCGCGAGCAGATGCGCGCGAATTTGCGGGCTTCCTCATAATACTTGGCGGCGTCCACAAGGTTCCGACGCTGTACTTCGTTGCGCGCCGCCCATGGATCGGTTCCGGGCTCCGGAATGCGGGCACCGCCGAACATGACCACGGTCGAACGTATGCCATGCTCGCTCAGCAGCATTTCGGTCTTCAGCAGCTCCAGCTGCAGCCGCACCGGACGCAGTTCCTCACGACACAGGAAGTCGTCGTCGGCGAACGCCAACCGATAGGCCGGCGCTTCCGTCTGTGGCGTGACCGGAACCTCCTTCGCCCGAACACTGTCAGTGCGTGAATCGAACAGTGGATCCCAAATATCATCCTTGCGATTAGCACTCATTTGACCACTTTCACTCTCAATCGCCTTCCGTTTTCTCCGCGCCGATTGACGCCTCGCCTTTCGTCTTTTAGAGCATGTCCACCCTCGTCGATCGACACAGGCTCCAACATCGCCAGCGGGCAGGTCATACCAAACGGGCCAAACCTGAAGACTATGCCAACGCCGGGGGGCAACAAGGCTTGCCACTACACTAAAGTGTGACCGTTAAGGAATAATCCCAAGGACCCAACATGCATAAACCAGACCTAGCCGGCCTCGAAGCAACCATTGATGCGGCTTTCGAAAACCGTGACAGCATTGCGGTCAGCACGCGCGGCGAGATCCGCGAAGCGGTTGACGAGGCACTGAACCTGCTGGATCACGGCGTGGTACGGGTCGCCGAAAAAGGTGAAGACGGCAATTGGCATGTCAATCAATGGCTAAAAAAGGCCGTGCTCCTGTCCTTCCGGCTCAACCCCATGGACATCATCCGCGGCGGGCCCGGCGAGGCCGTCTGGTGGGACAAGGTGCCGTCGAAATTCGACGGCTGGAGCACCCACGAATTCGAAAAAGCCGGCTTTCGCGCCGTGCCCAATTGCACCGTTCGTCGCAGCGCCTTTGTCGCGCCCAACGTCGTGCTGATGCCGAGCTTCGTCAATCTCGGTGCTTATGTGGACGAGGGAACCATGGTCGACACATGGGCGACCGTCGGATCCTGTGCGCAGATCGGCAAGCACGTGCATCTGTCGGGCGGCGTCGGCATCGGTGGCGTGCTCGAACCGCTGCAGGCCGGACCGGTGGTGATCGAGGACAATTGCTTCATCGGCGCCCGTTCGGAAGTCGTCGAGGGCTGCATCGTGCGTGAAGGTTCGGTCCTCGGCATGGGCGTCTTCATCGGCCAGTCGACGAAAATTGTCGACCGCGAGACCGGCGACGTGTTCTATGGAGAGGTTCCACCCTATTCCGTTGTGGTGGCCGGATCGATGCCGGGCAGCGTGCAAAGCGCCGGAAACCGGACCGCGCCACATCTTTACTGCGCGGTCATCGTCAAGCGAGTGGATGAAAAGACCCGCGCGAAAACCGCCATCAACGAGCTGCTGCGCGACTAGAGCAAGTTGCGGCCAACTTCGATCAGGGACGATGGACGACCGGCAATTGCCAGATCTGAGTTCCAAGCCCGGCGCCGCCGGTGCGGATATGCGCTGGTTTTTTCTGGGCTTCTCGGGGCGCATCGGCCGCTTGCCTTACATCCTCGGCACGCTGTTCCTGGTGGCTTTGTCAGCGGGCGCCGTCAGCCAGATCGCCAGCCTGCCCGAGGACAGCTTCTGGGTCGGGCCGTGGTTCATCTTCCTGATGGTGTTATCGGGGTTCACCCTGTGGTCCTGCACCGCTATGGCCGTCAAGCGGCTGCACGATTTCAACATACCGGGGCCCGTCGCCATCTGCATTTTCGTGCCGGCGGTCTCGCCGATCGCCATGCTGGTCATGTGTCTCTGGCCCGGCACGGCCGGACCCAACGACTACGGCGATGAAACCAACCGGCCGAAAGGAAATCGGACATGAGGGCAAGCGATCCGGTGAAGCTCCTGGCTGCGCTGATCCGCTGTCCATCGGTGACCCCGAAGGAAGCCGGATCGTTGACCGTGCTGGAACAGGCGCTGACCGGGATTGGCTTTGCGGTTGATCGGATCCTGTTCGAGGAAGCGGGGACCGAGCCGGTCGAAAATCTTTATGCGCGGCTCGGCACCGACGGTCCGCATCTGATGTTCGCCGGCCATACGGATGTGGTGCCGGAGGGCGATGCGAAAGACTGGTCGCACCCGCCTTTTGCCGCCGAGATTGACGACGGCCTGCTTTTCGGTCGCGGCGCCGTCGATATGAAAGGCAGTATTGCCTGCTTCATTGCTGCCATCGCCCGACATATCGACGCCGACGGACCGCCGCCGGGATCCATGTCGCTGCTGATCACCGGTGACGAAGAAGGCGTTTCGATCAACGGGACGGAGAAACTCCTGCAATGGGCGGCGCAACGCGGCGAGCGCTGGGACGCTTGCATCGTCGGCGAGCCGAGCAACAGCCAGCGACTGGGCGATATGATCAAAGTCGGCCGTCGCGGGTCACTGAACGGCCGCCTCGTTGTCCATGGTACACAAGGGCATGTCGCCTATCCGCACCGCGCCGACAATCCGGTGCGCGCGCTGTTGCCGCTGCTTGGCAGCCTGCTCGACCCGGCGCTGGATCAGGGATCGGCACACTTCTCGCCGACCAATCTGGAAATCGCCAGCATCGACATCGGCAATCCGGTTCACAACGTGATTCCGGCCCGGGCCACGGCAACCTTGAACATCCGCTTCAGCGACCTGTGGACGGCCGAGAGCCTGAAGGCCGAAATCGACCGCCGGCTGCAACAGGCTGCCCATGACGACCGATATCGTCCGGGGCGGGAGCCAGCGCATTTCGCCGTGGACTGGATGCCGCGTTCGGCCGACGTATTCCTGACCCATGACGAACGGCTGATCGAAACCGTACGCGGCGCGGCGCAGGCGGTGACGGGCCTGATCCCGGACATATCGACGACCGGCGGCACGTCGGATGCCCGCTTTGTGAAGGACTATTGCCCGGTCGTCGAATTCGGACTTGTCAGCCAGACGATGCATCAGGTCGACGAGCGCGTGTCGCTTGCCGATCTGGATGGCCTGACTGCGGTCTATGGCGAGGTCATTCGACGGTGGTTCGACCATGACAATGCCGGCGCCTGACGAAGTCGTCTACTATGTCGGCGGCATCGCCGACATGGCGCGCGGCGAGCGGCGCGGGCTGTCGCGGTTCGATCTGTCGACCCGCGGCTTCTGGCGCTCCTTCTGGGCCGTCTTCTACGCGTTGCCCGCCTATGCCTATTTCTGGCTGTTCGACCGCAGCCTGTATCTGGCCGAGAACCCCAATGCGGAAGCCGGCATCGGTTACATCGCGCGGGCCGCGCTGGGCGACGCGGTCGCCCTCGTCCTGTCGCTGGCGGTCGTCGCGGCGCTGGCCCGACCGCTCAACATGACCAACCGCTTCGCCCAATGGGTGATCGCCGCAAACTGGCTGTCGCTGCCGGTTTCCTACGCGACGGCGGCCGCGGTCATGCTGGCGAGCGCGCTGGGTGGCACCAACGACCTGGTGTTCCTGGTCATGATGCTGCTGCTCGCCGCGGTGCTGTTCGTGTCGTTCCGCGTATACCGGATCGCCCTCAACGACGACGGCATGCTGGCCATCGGCCTGATCGTCATCACCCATGCCGTCGCCCTGCTGACCGTCCAGCTGATCGGCTGACGTTACGCGCTCCAATCCAGTGGGTGCGGCAGATCGGCGCTGGCATAATCGATCCTGACGACCCGCCTGGCCGCCGCGTGCACGGCGGGTTTGGAGCGATGTAGCATCAACATTTTAAGGACCAGCACGTCACCGCGCTTCGCCGTGCAAATTTCGGTGTCGCAGTCTGCCGCTACGCGTTCCGCATCTGCGGCGGCCACAACACCGGCACGATGGCTTCCGAGCGCGACTTCCATGGCTCCGCCGGTGACATCCACATCGTCGAGGTGGATACGAACGAACAGCATGGATTCCAGGATTCTTTCTGGCGGCTCACAGTGCCAAACGCCTGCTTTTCTTGACCAATTCCGGAATTCCTGCACATTCGCCTTTTTTTGTACCGTGATCGTCCGGTCCTGATGCCAGGGAACGCCCCAGTTGCACTCCGGCGTTTTGTTGAACATCACCAGACGAACCGCGCGCATGCCTTGCTGAAGTTGCGATAGAACACCCGCCAGGGATCCGTTGTTTCCGATCACGCTGCTGTCGAATTTCGTGGTGCCGATCCGGGTGCCCGGTCCACCGGGCGTCCCGAGCGCATCCAGCGGTTCGAGATCGTTGTTGTCCAGGACAGCGCGAAACCAGGCGCGACCGAAACGGTCCAGCTCGTACGCGGCATTGCCCATCTCAACCGTCCTCGGCCGGGTAATCGACCCGCATGAAATAAAGACCCTCGGGGCCGGCGACCGGGCCGCAGGCGGCGCGGTCTTGGGCGGCGAGCGCCGCGGCGACGTCGTCAGGCGGCCAGGCGCCCTCGCCCACCAGCCGCAAGGTACCGGCGAACGAGCGGATCTGGTTGTGCAGGAAAGACAGCGCCGAGGCGAAGATGTCGACGCGTTCGCCGTCGCGCTCCACGTCAAGGCGGTCGAGCGTGCGCACCGGGCTGTTCGCCTGGCACTGGGCGGAGCGAAAGGTGGTGAAATCATGCCGTCCCACCAGCCATTGCGCTGCCGCATGCATGGCGTCCGCGTCCAGCGGTTTCGGCACCCACAGCGCCCGATTGCGCTCCAGCGCCAGCGGCGTGCGGCGATTGATCATGCGGTAGCGATAATGGCGGCGGATCGCCGAAAAACGCGCATCGAACGTATCGTCGACAACCGCCACGGCGAGGATGACGATCCGCTCGCCCGCCTGGCCGAGATGCGCGTTCACCGCATCCCGCACCGTATCGGCGGGCCAGGCCTTTTCGAAATCGGCATGGGCGACCTGGCCGAGCGCATGCACGCCGGCGTCGGTACGGCCGGCACCACGCACCGAGACGGCGTGCCCGCAGAGTTTTGCGGCCGCTGCCTCAATGGCGCCCTGCACCGATCGCCCGTTTTCCTGACGCTGCCAGCCGACATACGGCGTGCCGTCATATTCGATGGTCAGCTTGTAGCGCGGCATCAGATCAGCGCCGTACCCGACGCGATGGGATTGCCGCGCAGGAAGGTGTCCAGATCAAGCGGCTTGCCACCGGCCTTCTGCAGACGCAGCGGCCGCACGCTGCCGTCACCGCAGGCGATGGCCAATCGATCGTCGAGCACGGTGCCCGGCGTGCCGCCCGCCTTTTCGGGCCGCGTCAGCAGCACCTTGACACGCTCGGGCTTGCCGTTAAACGCCATCTCGCACCAGGCGCCGGGCACCGGAGACAGGCCGCGGATGTGGTTGTGCACATCGAGAGCCGGCTTTGCAAAATCGATGCGGGTCTCGTCCTTGCTGATCTTGCGGGCGTAAACGACGCCCTCGTCCGGCTGCGGCGTCAGGGTCAGCGAATCGCGCTCCAGCGCCGCCATCGCGCGCTGCATCAAGTCGGCACCGATATGCATCAATTGGTCATGCAGTTCGCCGGCGGTCATGTCGGATCCGATGGCCACCCGCTCTTCCATAGCGATGGGGCCGGTGTCCAGCCCGGCCTCCATCTTCATCACCATGATGCCGGTTTCGGTATCGCCTGCCATGATGGCCCGCTGGATCGGCGCGGCACCGCGCCAGCGCGGCAGCAGCGAGGCGTGGCCGTTGTAGCAGCCAAGCCGGGTACCCTGCAGCACCGCATCCGGCAGCAGCAGCCCGTAGGCGACGACAACGGCGACATCGGCGTCGAGTGCGGCGAAGTCATTTTGCGCCTGTGCGTCCTTCAGCGATGCCGGCGTACACACCGGAAGGCCGAACACCTCGGCCTGCCGGTGCACCGGCGATTTGACCGGCTCAAGCCCGCGGCGTCCGGCGGGGCGCGGCGGCTGGGTGTAGACGGCGACGATCTCGTGGCCGTAGCCGGCCAACGCCACCAGCGTCGGAACCGCGAAATCCGGAGTGCCCATGAAAACGATGCGCAATGGATGACTCCCCGAACGGGCCGGCTGTGGCCGTTATAATTCGGCGACGCTACGGCTCTTGGCGAGCTTGGTAAACTTGCGGATCACCATATCGCGCTTGAGTTTGGAGATGTGATCGATAAACAGCACGCCATTCAGATGATCGATCTCGTGCTGCAGGCAGACCGCCAGCAGGCCGTCGGCCTCGACGCTTTGCTGTTTGCCCTCACGGTCGACATACTCAACCGTCACCGCGGCCGGCCGCTCGACTTCGGCGTAGTAGTCGGGGATCGACAGGCAGCCCTCCTCGTAGGTGCCGCGCTCTTCGGAACGGGCGACGACCTGCGGATTGATAAACACCATCGGCGCCTTCTCCTCCTCGTCCTTGGAGACGTCGATGACCAGCAGACGGCGTAAGATTCCGACCTGCGGCGCAGCAAGGCCTATGCCGGGCGCATCATACATGGTCTCCAGCATGTCGTCGGCCAGTTTGCGCAAGTCGTCGTCGACGCGCTCGACCTGTTCCGATTTACCACGCAGCAGGGGATCGGGAAGCAGCAGAATGGGTTTGATCGTCATGGCCTGCACTTAAGCATTCAGGCCCGCGAGGTCAATTCGATCCACGATGTTTGTTCCTGTTTTGATCTGGTATAAATCCACGAATCAGCTAAGCTTGTCAGATGGATGCGGTTTCCTTTTCACTCGACATGCCGGTGGCGCAGTTCGGCCAGACCGTTGTCACGCTCGGCGGGTTGCTGGCGGCGGCAGGCGGTCTGTTCGCCGTCATCCTGATCGGCGGCATTGTGGCTGCGCGGCGCGCGGCCGCGTCGCGCCAGGCGATGGCCGCCGAAGCGCAGGCCCATGCCGATGCCCGGGCGCGTGAGATGGAGGCGCGCTTCGCCGACGTGATGGGCGCCCAGGCCGAGATGCAGGGGCGCATGGCGACGATCGCCGAAGTGTTCGGGACCCGGCAGAACGAGCTCAACCGGACCATCAACGAGCGGCTGGACGGCATGAGCCAGCGGCTCGGCACGACGATCAGCGAGCAGACCAAGGCGACGCATGAGAACCTCAGCCGGCTGCAGGAACGGCTGGCGGTGATCGACACGGCGCAGAACAACATCCAGGCGCTGGCCAAGGACGTGGTCGGTCTGCAGGCGATCCTGTCGAACAAGCAGACGCGCGGCGCGTTCGGCCAGGCGCGCATGGAGGCGATCATCGCCGACGGCCTGCCCACCGGCGGCTATTCCTTCCAGCCGACTCTGTCGAACGGAACCCGGCCCGACTGTGTGGTCCACATGCCTAATGACGCCCCGGCGCTGGTGGTCGATGCGAAATTCCCGCTGGAAGCCTGGAACGCCATCCGCGACGCCGCCGACGGCGATGGAGCGAAGCAGCGCGCCACGCAATTCCGCCGCGACCTGGAAGTGCATGTCCGGGACATCGCCGACAAGTATCTGATCCGCGGCGAGACGCAGGATACGGCGTTCATGTTCGTGCCGTCGGAATCGATCTTCGCCGAGATCCACGAGAAGTTCGAGGGCGTGGTGCAGAAGGCGCACAAGGCCCGTGTCGTCATCGTCTCGCCGTCGCTGCTGATGCTGTCGCTGCAGGTGGTGCAGGCGGTGCTCAAGGACGCGCGCATGCGCGAACAGGCGCATCTGATCCAGGGCGAGGTGTTGCGGCTGATGGAAGACGTCATGCGACTCGACGAGCGGGTGCGCAAGCTGCAGACGCATTTCGGCCAGGCGCAGCGCGACATCGACCAGATCCTCACGTCGGCCGACAAGGTGACCAAACGCGGCGCCCGTATCGAAGCGCTCGACATCGAAGCGCCGGATGCGGCACCGGTCGACAGCCAGGCGCAAGCCGAGGATCGCAAGGTGGTGTCGGTTCCCGGACACACCGGCCCCTTGCGCCTGCATGCCCGCGAGGGAGGCTGAGGTGGATGGCCCGTTGAAGCATCAGCCCAATATCGATCATCCTGGTGAGCACATCATCGCTTGAGTCGTTTGTGATAAGGCAAATCGAATGTGACGGCGCAGGTATAATGGGTGGATCATACAATGGAAACCTAACTTGATGCGCAGCAGCGACTAGACCATCGCAATCACGGACAGAGCGTTTTACTTGCCCAGGTGAGCACACTAAGGTCAATCTCCGATTCGGCGGAAGTACAAGGTGCGGTGATTGATGTTTTTGCATGCTCTTCATCAAGCGGTTCGTATTTCGAAAACAGGCACATTGCGGAGAGCGCTGAATCAATCCGTTGCAGCGTTGTCCATTTGCTTAGTGGCCCAAGCCGGGTCGTCTGCGGCCGCCCAGGAGATCTGGACGGGTACGACGTCGACGGACTGGTTCGACGGGTCGAACTGGTCCGGAGCCACCGTGCCGGGGCCGAACGAGGACGTCGTGATCGACACGACCTCACCCAATGCCCCCGAATTGACCAACACTCCCACTATCGTCAATAACGTTACGGTGGGTGACACGGGCACCGCCACCCTGTCGATTCTCGAAGGCGGTGAGCTGACCTTCTTCGACCTTGCCATCGGTGACGAGGCGAGCAGCAACGGCGCGATCACGGTCTCGGGCAGTGAGGGTGGGGTCAACTCGCAACTCATCATCTCGGGGAACTTCATCGTCGGCAATGCGGGCAATGGCGCCCTTACTGTGTCCGACGGCGGCCAGGTCGGCGTCGATCAAGATCTCGGTTCTAATCTCGGTTTGGGCATCGGCAGTACGGCCAAGGTACAGGTTACGGGCGCTGGGTCAGCTCTGTTGGCCGGCGGAGACCTCCATGTCGGCGTCGGAGGTATGGCCATGCTGGATATCCAGTCCGGCGCCACCGTCAACGTCACAAACAGCAACACAAGTCTCTACATCGGCGAAGCCGTCACCGGTGACGGCGAGGTCACGGTCAGCGGTTCGGGGACGACATTGACCATCGCCGCGGATACCTATGTGGGCGATCAGGGCAACGGAACACTCACGGTTCTGACCGGCGGTCAGGTAACCTCGGGTGGCGACGGCACGGACTTCTTCATCGGCAACGCAGCCGGCAGTGTCGGCAATGTGCTGGTGTCCGGTACAGGATCGATCCTCTCCGCTCAGGGGGACCTCCATGTCGGCTATGAAGGCAAGGGAACGCTGGACATCCAGTCGGGTGGAACAGTCGCGGTGATCGGTAGTAGCGGGAATCTGGAGATCGGCAAGGGCAGCGACGGCGTCGGAACCGTGAAGGTTAGCGGCACGGGAGCAACCCTCGTAACCGATAAAGACATCGTTCTCGGAGTAGAGGGCGTCGGCACACTGATCGTCAATTCTGGTGGTTCCCTTGTCGTCGATGATGGCAACGGTGAAATCGAGCTCGCCACCAGTTCCGGATCGCAGTCAACGCTTGTCATCGGTGCGCCGTCTGGGTCCGCGCCGCTGGCCCCCGGGACGGTGTCGGCCGATAGGGTCATTTGGAAGGGCATCGGCAGCAGCCTCATTGTCTTCAACCATACAGCCGACGAAACCGACAATGCAGTGTACGATTTCGACTTACCTGACGCCAGCAACATTTCAGTGGAGGCCGGCTACACCACATTTGCTGGAGGCACCGGCCCGATCGGCGGAGAGCTGGTTATTGACGGTGGAACGTTTCGGGTGATCGGTCAGCTTGTCGAAGGCAACACTACGGTTGGCGATACCGGCACCGGCGCCACGCTGATCGTTGCGGAGGGAGGGTTTGTCCAAAACACAGTGAATTTCATCGCTGGTAATGAAGCCGGCAGTTCGGGCACGGTCCTTGTCAGTGGTACCGGGAGCAGGCTTGAGGTTGGCGGCGTAGCCTCGGATAGTAATCCGGCACCGGTGATAGGGCGCGACGGCACCGGGACTCTCATCGTTGCCAATGGTGGCGTTTTTGAAACCAAGGACACCGATGATCGCATAGATCTGGTGATTGCCGAGAACGACGGTTCGATCGGCCTTGTGGCGATAGGTTCGCCGCGCGGCCAGTCCCCGGCTGGACCCGGCACGCTGGAAATCGATAAAGTAAAGTTCGGCGACGGCGCTGGCACCCTGCTGTTTAACCATTCCGACGATACAGGCGATTATGAATTCGATCGCGGGATCGAGAACAACGGAACCCTCCAGGTCGAGGCTGGTTACACCGAGCTTTCCAGCGACAGCAGCGCGTTTTCCGGAACCACCATGATCAGCGGGGGCACGCTGGCGGTGACCGACAAGCTGGGCGGCACGGTCACTGTGAGCGGGAGCGGCACCCTGGCCGGAACGGGCGAACTGTCCGGTGCCATTACCGTCAAGAGCGGCGGCACGATCGCGCCCGGCACCTCCGTCGGGACGTTGAAGACGGGCGAAGTGACGTTCGACACCGGCAGCTTCTTCGACGTGGAGATCGATTCGGACGGCAATTCCGATCTGCTCGATTCGGATAAAATCGTTACGATCGATGGCGGCACGGTCACGGTGACAGCCGATAGCTACTCCGACGATGCGACATTTACCATTTTGACTTCGGAGAACGGGACCGCGGGCGTATTCGATTCGGTGTCCGGCTCGAAGGTGTTTGTCGACTATTCGCTTTCCTATGACGGCAAGGACGTCCTGCTCAGGCAGTTAGTCGCGCGGTCTTTCGGCAGCGTTGCCACCACGGCAAATCACCGTGCCGTTGCCGGCGCGCTGGATTCGACGCCGACCGAACACGCCGTGGTGCAAAGTCTGCTGGACGTCGAGACGGAAGAGGAGGCCCGCCATGCCTTCGACATGCTGAGCGGTGAAATCCACGCATCGATCAAGGGCGTGCTGATGGACGGCAATCGGCAGATTACCGATGCCGTCAACCGAAGGCTGACCGGTACTTTCTCCGGTCCGGAAGCGACCTTTGCGTATGGTCATGGCCAGCCGGCCGATGATCCACCCAACGCCGCCTGGGTTTCGGCCTATGGCGGCTGGAGCGATGTCGACTCCACCGCCAACACGGCGGCGCTCGACACCGATCTCGGCGGCATTGTCGCCGGTCTCGACCGGGAGGTTGGAAAAATCTGGCGCCTCGGCCTGCTCGGCGCCTACGGCCATGCCAACATCACCCAGAGCGGGCCGTCCGCTTCGGCCACAACCGACAGCTATTCGGCCGGTGTTTACGGCGCCGCCGGTTCCGGTGCCTGGCATGTCAATTTCGGCGGGCTCTACTCCTGGCACGATATCGACAGCAGCCGGACGGTCGGGTTCGGCCGGTTGTCCGAGACCCTGACGGCGAGCTACGACGCCCAGAGCTGGCAACTCTTTGCCGAGGCCGGTTATGAGATGCAGGTCAACGGCACCGGCATCCAGCCCTTTGCCGGCATCTCCTTCATGCAGCTCGACACGGACGGTTATACCGAGAGCGGCGGTGTTGCGGCGCTGACGGCCGCATCCGACAGCAACAGCACCACCTATACGACGCTGGGCGTTCGGGCGAGCCGCAAACTGGCGAAGGCCGCGACACTGCAGGTCATGGCCGGCTGGCGCCATGCTTTCGGCGACATCGACCCGACGGCGACGCTGGCCCTTACGGGCGGGCCGCCCTTCGTCGTAACCGGCGCGCCGATTGCGCAGGATGCACTGGCGGTGGAATTGGGCTTCGACTATGCGGTCTCCAACCGTCTCACCTTGAGCGCCGGCTAGTTCGGCGACGGAACCGAGTCCAACCTTTTCGAAGGCGCGTTGACGCTACGGTTTTAGGTTTGGCCGAGTGAGCCGATTTTCCGCCATCAGGTGATATAGTCCATACGCAGCTTGCCCCAGATCCCTCCGGACTATGTACTGCCGCCGGTTCGACGATCCCGCTGGCGGCGCGTCCGATTTCCCGAGCGGTGAGCAAGCGCGGCGCCCGCATCGAGGCGCTGGAGGCTGCGGCAGCCGAGCCGCAGAGCGAGGATCGCAAGGTGGTGTCGGTGCCGGGACATACCGGCCGGCTGCGTCTGCATGCGAGCGACGGGGGCTGATCCGTCATAACGGAGAGGCACGGGCTGAAATTCGGAGACAGCTTACTTAATTCCCTGAAAACGCTTTTGTTTTTGCGAAGCGGTGCAAGAATTAAGCAAGCTTTCACCGAATTCCTTCGGCGGCAAATTCGGTGACGGTTTTGCTTAATTCTGGCACGACGTCTCAAAACCACAGAAGTATCGAGGAATTAAGTAAACCGTGTCCGAATTTCTGGCACCTACCCGCCAAGCAAACGGCTGACCTCGTCCATCCTCGGCATCGACGGTGCGGTGCCGTGCCGGGTCACGCTGGCCGGCTGCGCCTGCATGCGAGCGACGGGGGCTGATCCGACTTAGCGGAGAGGCACGGGCTGAAATTCGGAGACAGCTTACTTAATTCCCTGAAAATGCTTTTGTTTTGGCGAAGCGGTGCCAGAGTTAAGCAAGCTTTCACCGAATTCCTCCGGCGGCAAATTCGGTGACGGTTTTGCTTAATTCTGGCACGACGTCTCAAAACCACGGAAGTATCGAGGAATTAAGTAAACCGTGTCCGAATTTCTGGCACCTACCCGTCAAGAAGACGGCTGACCTCGTCCATGGTCGGCATCGACGGCGCGGTGCCGGGCCGGGTCACACCGGTGCCTGCATGCGAGCGACGGGGGCTGATCCGTCATAACGGAGAGACACGGGCTGAAATTCGGAGACAGCTTACTTAATTCCCTGAAAACGCTTTTGTTTTTGCGAAGCGGTGCAAGAATTAAGCAAGCTTTCACCGAATTCCTTCGGCGGCAAATTCGGTGACGGTTTTGCTTAATTCTGGGACGACGTCTCAAAACCACGGAAGTATCGGGGAATTAAGTAAACCGTCGCCGAATTTCTGGCACCTACCCGCTAAGCAAACGACTGACCTCGTCCATCGTCGGCATAGACGGCGCGGTGCCGGGCCGGGTCACCGAAATGCCCGCCGTAGCACAGCCGAGCCGTACCGCCTCGAGCGGATAGAGGCCCAGCGCCAAGCCAACCGCAAAGCCGCCGTTGAACGCGTCGCCGGCGCCAGTGGTCTCGACGACCGGGCCTGCGTTGAAGGCGGGCACATGTTCGGAGCGCTCCCGGGAGTGGAACAGCGCACCGTTTTCGCCCAGCGTGATGATCGCGTTGGCCACACCGCGATCCAAAAACACATCGGCGGCGCGCCGCGCCTCGTCGACCGTCGAGACGGGCAGGCCGGTCAGTTCCTCGGTCTCGGTCTCGTTGGGCGTCACATAGGTGCACAGCGGATAGACGGCATCGTCCAGCGGTGCCGCCGGGGCCGGATTGAGGATCGTAGCAACGCCTGCCGACGAAGCGATCTGCAGTGCCCGTGTCGCCGCGTCGATCGGCTGCTCGAGCTGGGTGACGAACACCGCGGCGGAGCGGATCCCGTCAGCGTTGGCTTCGACGTCGGCGATGCCGATATCGCCCGCCGCGCCCGGACAGACGATGATGGCGTTGCTGCCGGTCGCCTCCTCGACGAAGATATAGGCGGCACCGGTGTAACTGGTGGAATCGCGCAGCGCCGCGCTGGTGACGCCGGCATCGGCCCAGGTCTTCTCCGCAAGATCGGCGAACGCATCGTCGCCAAGCCGCGTGATCAGGGACACATTGCCGCCGAGGCGGGCGGCGGCGACGGCCTGGTTGGATCCCTTGCCGCCCGGCCCGAGCTTGAACGAATTGCCCAGGATGGTCTCGCCCATGCGCGGCGCCCGGTCGGCGCGGTAGGCGGTGTCGGCGACGAACACCCCGAGGATGACGATAGTCCCTGTCTCAGCCATACGACCGCTACCCCTCGTCGGGCGCGATGACGCCCTTGCGGAACGCGAAGCATCCGTAGAAACGCCTCTCATGCGTCTGGATCACCGCATAGGCCTGCTTGGCGCGCTCGTAGAAGGCGTAGCGCTCGATCGAAACCATCGGCAGGGGCGTGCCGTTCGCCACGTCAATCTTCGACTGCACCTCGGCTTGCACCGGCGGGATCTCATCAGGCGCGCCGACAATCTCCATGCGGGCCGCCGCATCGTCGACAAAGGTGTCCAGCGGATAGACCGACAACACCGCCTCGACGACCTCGGCAGCCGAACGGTCGATGCGCAAAAGCGACCCGTAGACGGTCTGTCGGGCGACGGAATCGGAAGGGAAATTGGTATCGGCGATGATCAGGTCGTCACCGTGACCCATGGCTCTGAGAACCTGCAGGACGTCGGCGTTGAGAAGCGGATTGATACCCTTCAGCACTGTTTTTCTCCCATCAGGCCGGTTCCAGCTCGGCATTGCGGTTCTGTTCTCGAAGCGACCGGCCGCTCGCCGGATCGAACAGATGAATCGCCTGCCGGCGCGGCCGGATCTGTATCGTCTGGCCGGGCGCAAAGTCGTGGCGTTCGTGAAACACGGCGACGACCTCACCGCTCCCCACCCGCATGAACACCATGGTTTCCGATCCGGTCGGTTCGATCACGGTGACCGTTGCTTCAAGACCGGCCTCGGCGAGCTCGATATGTTCGGGCCGGATGCCCAAGGTAAGCGCCGAACCATCCGGCACCTCCGGCCGGTAGGGAAGGTCGTGGGCATCACCGTCGCCCGACACGAAGCGGTTGTCTGCCGCGCGGTAGATCCCTTCCATAAGGTTCATGGACGGCGAGCCGATAAAAGTGGCGACGAACAGGTTCCGTGGGTTGTCGTAGAGTTCGATCGGCGTGCCGATCTGCTCGACATTGCCGTCGTTGAGCACGACGATCTTGTCGGCCATGGTCATGGCCTCGACCTGGTCGTGGGTCACGAAAATAATGGTGGTTTCGAGCCTCTGGTGCAGCTCCTTGATTTCCTTGCGCATTTGTACGCGCAGCTTGGCATCGAGGTTCGACAGCGGTTCGTCGAACAGGAACACCTGGGGATCGCGGACGATGGCGCGGCCCATCGCGACCCGCTGACGCTGGCCGCCGGACAGCTGTCTCGGGTAACGGTTGAGATAGTCCTGCAATCCGAGAATCTCGGCCGCCGTCTGCAGCCGCTCCTCGATGATCTTCGGATCGGTCTTGCGCAGTTTCAGGGCGAACGCCATGTTGGCGGCGACGGTCTTGTGGGGATAGAGCGCGTAGCTCTGAAACACCATGGCGATGTCGCGGTCCTTCGGCCGCACGCCGTTGACCACCCGGTCGCCGATGGCAATGGTACCGGCGGTGATGCTCTCCAGACCGGCGATCATGCGCAGAAGCGTCGATTTCCCACAACCCGAAGGCCCGACCAGGACGACAAACTGACCATCTTCGATGTCGATATCGATGCCGTGCAGCACTTCGACATCGCCATAGGATTTGCGCGCCTGCGAAACCGTTACCCCCGCCATTCAACCTCCCCGTTATGGCACCGACCTTGCGGCGAGCCTATCCGTTCGTCCGTGCCTTGTCCATTTGGTCAATTTCGCCAAATGAGGACCAATAAATCTTATCGATTGACTTAATCTGAAACTCGTTCGTAAACTTTGGTTCCGGTTCATGGGGAGGAACCAGAAAAACCGTTCCGCCTGTCCGACCCGTCCCGCACCGGGACGGGAACAGGGCAAGTCGGGCGATGCAGTCGGCCCCGCCATTCCGCCGATAAACCGTATTTGGGAGGATTACAATGCGAGTCGATATCTACAAGAAAATGATGGCCATGCAGGCGAGCCGTCGTTCGTTGCTCAGGGGCGCGGCGGCCGTCGGCGCAACCTCGCTGCTGCCCGCCATGGCATCGCGGGCGATGGCCGACAGCCACACCAAACTGCGCGCCGAAATCCTGAAAATCCCGGGCGTCGGAGCCGGCTCACCGACCGACGCCGACTGGCAGAAAGTCGGCGAGCTTTGCCTCGGCGCCACCAAGGCCAACGTCGCCGAAGGCGAGTTTGCGGGCGTCGAGCTGACCTTCATGGGTCTGAACAACCAGAACCTGCACAACTTCCTGTTCCGCGGATTCCTGAAGCCTTGGGAGGACTATACCGGTGCCAAGATCAACTGGATCGACCTGGCGCAGGCCGACTACAATGCACGCCTGCAGCAGTCGATCGCCACGGGCACAGTGGATTTCGACATCATCGAAATGGGCGCGCCGTTCGAGGGCGATGTCTGTGGCAAGGGCCTGGCGTCCGAAATGCCCGACTGGGTACGCCAGCAAATCGACATGGACGACTATGTCGACTATTTGAAAGCGCCGGTCGGCACCTGGGACGGCAAGACCTACCGTGTGTCGATCGACGGCGACTGTCACACCTTCGCCTATCGCACGGACTACTACGACAACGAAGAATTCGCCAAGGCCTGGAAGGAAGCCGGTAACGAAGAGGAGTGGGTCGTGCCGACGACGTGGGATCAGGTCAACGCCCACGCCAAGTTCCTGAAGGGCAAAAAGGACCCGCTGACCGGGCTTGACGCCTACGGTTTCCTCGATCCGCTCAAGGGCTGGGGCGGTTTCGGATTCTATTTCCTCGAAGACCGGGCCACCGCCTACGCCAAGCATCCGGACGATCCGGCCTGGCTGTTCGATCCGGATACGATGAAGCCTCGGGTCAACAACCCGGCGTTCGTACGCGCCATCCAGGAAGTGATGGATATCATGGACACGTTCCCGGCGGACCAGATCAACGCCGATCCGGGCACCACGGCCTTCCAGCAATTCCTGGCGGGAACGGGATCGTCCCTGACCTGGTGGGGCGACGTCGGGTCCAACGCCCGCACCTCCGATACCTCAGTGGTCGGCGACGTCGTCGGCTTCAGCATCCTTCCGGGTTCCACCGACGTCTACAATTCGAAAACCGGTCAGTGGGAAGACCGGCCCAACGCGGCGCCGAACATGGCCTATATCGGCTGGGGCATCTATGTAATGGCGCGGGTCGACGGCGACGAGAAGAAGCACAAGGCGGCATGGTCGGCGGCCGCCCATCTCGGCGGTAAGGACCTGTCGCTGTGGGCGTCGGCCTACCCGTCCGGCTTTCAGCCGTACCGCTATTCCCACTTCGACTATGACGAATGGGAAGAAGCCGGCTACGACCGCGCCTTCGTCGCCGATTATCTCGGCTCCAACGCCGATTCCTACAATCACCCGAATGCGGCGATCGAACCGCGTATTCCGGGGATCTTCCAGTACTACTCGGTCGCCGAAGACGAACTGGCCAAAGGCTATGCCGGACAGTACGCCTCGGCACAGGAGACCGCCGACGCCATCGCAGCAGCCTGGGAGAAGATCACCGACCAGATCGGCCGCGAAAACCAGATCAAGCTCTACAAGGCAAGTCTGGGCATGTAGAGCTCACCGAAACGACGGCCGGCCCTCGCGGCCGGCCGCACCAAAGAACACCTGATCGCCCGACCGTGGTACGGAATCCATCGACCCCATGAGCACACCGCCAGGCGATCTTCTCCACACCATCGACGCCGAAGCGATATCGGACCGCCGCAAGCGGGCGGGCCGGATCCTGCTGTGGTCGACCGTGGTGCTGCTGGTGCTCGCCTTCGGCCTGCAGTCGCTGTTCGAGGCACAGATCATCGGCTTTGGCTTCGACAACTGGCGACCCGTTCTCTATGCCTATTTTCTGTGGGCGATGGCGCTGTGCGTCTCGCGGGTGATGATCTTCGGCGAGCAGGGCAAGAAGGCACTGTTCGTGCTGCCGGCCGCCCTGTTCGTCATATCGATGGTGGTGTTCCCGCTGCTGTTCGGTCTGTGGATCGCCTTTTCCGACTGGAACCTGTCGTCGCTGAGCGGCCGCCAGTTCAACGGTCTCGACAATGTCTGGCAGATGATGGGCGACCCGTTCTACTGGAACGCCCTCTACAACATGGTGATCTACACGGCGATGATCCTGGTCGAATACGCCATCGCGTTCGGCCTGGCACTGCTGCTCAATGCCGATATCCGGGCCCGGAAATTCTGGCGCGTCACCTTCCTGATGCCGCTTATGCTGTCACCGGTGGCGGTCAGCTGGATGGTCGGCAAGTCGATGCTGGAGATCCGATTCGGGCCGATCGCCCGCCTTGCCCGCTGGCTTGGCTGGGAACAGCCGTCGTTCTTCGGGTCGCCCGAAATGGCCAAGTTCATGATCATGGCGATGGATGCCTGGACCTTCATCCCGTTCATGATGATCATGATCCTGGCCGGGCTGCAGGCGATGCCGAAGGAGGTGCTGGAGGCGGCCGAAGTGGACGGCGCCAATGCCTGGCAACGGTTCTGGGCGGTGACGTTTCCGTTGATGCTTCCGGTGTCGATCACCGCGGTGATGATCCGCATCATCTTCAAGCTGAAACTCGCCGACATCATCATCAACGTCACGTCAGGCGGGCCGGGCGGCGCCACCGATTCGGTGACCAGTTTCATCTTCCGCGAATACCGTGACCGGTCGAATGTCGGCTACGGCACGCTGCTGGCGATCGTCTATCTGATCATCATCGTCATCTTCATGACGGTGTTGCTGAAGCTGTCCGACAGGCTGGTGCGGCGCATGACGGGGTCGGGCTGATGGTCGCCAATGCGCAGGATCCGTACGACCGTCGTCAACGCATGCGCTGGTGGATGATGCGCTTCGTGGTCTATGGGTTGCTGATCTTCTGGGCCGTCGTCTGCATCTTCCCGATCTACTGGACGATCACGACGTCTTTCAAACTGGCGCCGGACGTCATGCAGGGCAACCTCATCCCGTTCGTCGATTTCACCCCGCAATGGCGGGGTTGGAAGTCGCTCGGCTTGTCTCCGGACACGATTTTCAACACGTCGACGGTGCGCGAAGAATTCCTCAAGCGGTTCCTCAACAGCGTGATCATTTCCACGGCGGCCTCGGCCATTGCCGTGAGCCTCGGATCGCTGGCCGCCTACGGACTCAGCCGCTTCTCCTACAAGTTCGGCTTCATGCGCAATTCCGACATCTCCTTCTTTTTCCTGTCGCAGCTCATCCTGCCGCCGGTGGTGCTCGCGCTGCCGTTTCTGGTGCTCTACAAGCAACTGGCGCTGCTCGACAGCCGCATCGGCATGATCGCCATCTACACGCTGATGGTGCTGCCGATCGTCATCTGGATCATGCGCGACCAGTTCGCGTCCGTACCGGTGGAACTCGAGGAAGCGGCGCTTGTCGACGGGCTGTCGATCTGGGGCGCCTTCGTACAGATCGTGCTGCCGCTGGTGCTGCCGGGCATCGTCGCGGCCTTCATCCTGTCGCTGGTGCTGTGCTGGAACGAATATTTTTTCGCCGCGCTGCTGACCAGCACCGACGCCAAGACCCTGCCGGTGATGATCGCCAGCCAGACGGGCAGCCAGGGCATCAATTGGTGGTCGATGGCCGCACTCTCGGCCGCCGGTATCCTGCCGCTGATTCTGATCGGCATTCTGCTGGAAAACTACATCATCAAGGGCATGACAGCCGGCGCCGTGAAGTGAGCCTCAGTCGATTTCCGCCATCAGGTCACGGGTCTGCTCATAGAGCCGTTTGAACAGCGACAGGTGTTTTTGGTAGAGCGCACCGTTTTGCGGATCGGGATCGACCGTTTCGGCAACCGGATTCCAGGTTTCAATGTCGCTCAGCGCGGCCGACCCGACCGCCAGCGCGGCGAGAAAAGCATCACCGTAGGAGGCGCCCATCGTCTTGCCGCGCACGATCTGTGGCAATCCGCAGGTGTCGGACGTCGCCTGCAGCCATACCGGGTTGCGGGTGCCGCCACCGACGGCGAAAAGCCTTTGCGGCGGCACACCGACATCGTCATAGGTTTCGATCACGTGGCCGGTTCCGAGTGCGATGCCTTCGAGCAGTGCGCGGTAGATGTCGCCGCGCCGATGGGTCAGGTTCAACCCGAACAGGGTGCCCTTGGCGAATGGATCATGGATGGGCGTTCGTTCGCCGGAGAAATAGGGCAGCAGAATGAGGCCTTTGGCACCGGGAGGCGACTCGGCCGCTTCCTGGGCGAGGATCCCAAAAGCCTCCTCGACCGCCAATTCCCGGGCAAACTGGTCGCGGAACCAGTGGGTCAGCGTGCCGCTGGTCGACAGTCCCGCCATCGAGGCGTGCTGGCCCTCGAACAGCCAGGGCGCATACCACAGCCGTGCATCGGCGACCCGACGGGCGGTGGGCATGGTTATGAAGATGGTCGAGCCGTACATCATCATCATGTCACCCGGCGCAAGGACGCCGACGCTGACGGCCTCGGCTGCCGCGTCGATGGTCCCGGCAAGCACCGGTGTTCCCGTGGCAAGTCCGGTCTGCCGCGCCGCGTCGCCGGTGATTTCTCCGGCGATCTCTGAGGACCAGAGAATGTCCGGCAGCATGTCGGTGTCGACAATCGCGTCGGTCAGTGCGGTCGACCATGCGTTGTCTTCGACATCGTAGAGCGGCGAGAAGTTGGCCGCGGTATAGTGGTCGATCACCGTCCGTCCGGTGAGCTTGCGCACAATGAATGTCGTGGATGTGTGAATTTTCGCCGTGCGGGCGAAGATCTCCGGCCGGTTGCGCTTCAGCCACAGGATCTTGGGGCCGACGGATTGCGACGTCAGCGCGTTGCCGCAGCGCTCCAGCAGCACCTCCTCACCGATGACGTCCGTCAGTTCGGCCACCTCCGCCGCAGCCCGGTTGTCGACGCCGTAGAGGACACCGTTCATCAGCGCATTGCCGTCGGCATCGACCGGCAGCATGCAGGGACCGATGGCACTGGTGCCAACAGCCCGAATGGCGGCGGGATCGATGCCGCTGTCCCGCAGCAGCTTGCCGGCGATATGGACGAAGTCGCCCCACCAGTCCTCATTCGGGTCGTGCTCCGCCCAGCCGGCCTGCGGCACCTGCATCTTGTGACGGCGCGATGCCTCGGCGACGATCGATCCCGCTTCGTCGACGAGCACACCCTTGGACTCGTAGGTCCCGATATCGACACCGAGCGTATAGGTCATTGTGCGATCTCATCCCTGTCGAGCGAAAAGCCGGGGCCGATTCCGCGTAGCGCCGAACGCAACAGGTCCGCGAGCCCGGTCAGGTCGTTCAGATCGCAGACTTCCAGCGAGGAATGCGTGTAGCGGCAGGGAAAGCCGACATCGATCGTCGCGACACCCTCGGATACCAGCTGCACATAGGCCGTTTCCGTCAGCACGCCGGACTGGGCGCTTCTTTGCAGGTTCAGACCCGCGCCGGAAGCGGCTTCGGCAAACAGTGTCACCAGCGCCGGGTGCGGCAACGTGCCGTTCAGCGTACCGCGTCCGTGGAACGAATAGAGACTGATTCCGGGACCCTGGCCGAGGGTGACATCGGTGCGGTCGCGCATGTCGGGCGTGTCCCCGGTCAACAGCAGATCGAGCTGGATCGCGATATCCGGCTGGAGCGCCTGCGCGGCGGAAAGCGCCCCGCGCAGATTGAACTCCTCCTGGACGGAAAACACCAGGTGAACCGTGGGCCTGTCGATGGCGGCGACCAGGTGACGAGCCGTCTCCAACAACACCGCACAGCCGGCTCGGTCATCGACGGCGGCGCCGGCGATCCGGTCCGGTGGAAGGTCGAGCACATGCGGTTTGTAAACGACCGGCGTGCCGACATCGATGCCGGCGGCGCGCACCGCCCGGGCATCGTCCAATCCGGTATCGATATAGAGTTGCTGGTACGGCACGACACGGTACTTTTCGTCCGGCGTCGTGGCGTGATGGCTTTTGTTAGCGATAACACCCGGGCGGTCGCGACCGGCGCCGATCTGGAACAACACCGGCTGCGAGGCGAGCGCCCGCTCAGGAACGCCGCCGACCCGCTCCACCCGCACGAAACCGTCCGGCTCAATCTTGCGCACCATGAAGCCCAACTGGTCCATATGGGCAATCAGCATCACCGTGGGCGCATCGTGGCCGCCCGGCAACGTGGCGATCAGGTTCCCCAGCCGGTCGCTGCGCGATTCGATATCGGCCGCGCCGAGCAGGCCGGCAATGTGAGCGCGCACGCGGCCCTCGTGGCCGCACAGGCCCGGGATCATCATCAGCGCACGCAGATCGCGCTCGATATTGGCTCTCGACGTCATAACCGGCTACCCGCCCCTTGCCTGGCGCACCAGCGCCATGAACTCGGCCGCCCGTTGCGGGTCGACCGGATTCCAGGTGTCGCCATCCACTTTCAGGCAGGAGCCGACGATGCATCCGTCGGCAATCGCGAATGTCTCGTTGACGGTGGCGTGTTTGACGCCGGTATTGGCCATAACCGGTGTGTCCGGCAGCGCCCGCTTAACGCTTTCCAGCTCCTCCATTTTTGCCGCTTCGCCGGTGATCTGTCCGGAGACCAGCACCGCGTCCGGGAGGCTGGAGAACACGGTGCTGCGGGCGCGGTCGGCGAGTGTGCGACGGTCCATCGAGTGGGCGAACTCGGCTGAGATGTTGAACAGAACCGCCAGGTCCTTGCGACCGAGACGGTTGCGGTAGCGGATCGCCTTGCCGGCGTCCGGAGCCCAGATGCCCATGTCGGAGGCGTAGACACCGGTGAAAATCTCGCGCACGAAAGCGGCGCCGGTCGCCGCGGCGACTGCAATGGTCGCCTGTGGATCCCACAGCACATTGACCCCGAACGGCACAGTCAGGTCGCGGCGCAGGCATCCGATGACATAGGCCATCCCGGCGGTCGAAGCGGCATCGACTTGCAGTTCGTACGGTCGGTCATTTTCATTGCCGAACATGACGGCATCGAATCCGGCCGCCTGCAACGCCGACAGATCCTTGCGGGCGGCTTCGACAATAGCGTCCATCCCGGCCACTGCATCGAACAGGGGACTGCCCGGCAAAGCCCCGAGGTGGACCATCGCGATGGCCGGTTTGGTGGTTCCGAAAATGCCTGCAAATCGTGTCGCCATAGGGCCTCCTCCGCTGCCGTAAAACCGTATCATCGGCGCGTCTGTTGTGTCCAACGGCGGGCTGTACTTGCCGTTAAAACCGCGAGATGCTGTCGCCTAAGGTTGAGCACCGGAGGAAGCCGACACATGAAAACCAGACACTGGCAGCGAATCGACAATGGCGGGCTGACGTTTACCGAACTCGGAATGGGAACCGCACCGCTCGGCAACCTCTACCGGGCTATCTCCGACGCGGATGCCGCTGCGACCCTGGAACAGGCCTGGCACGCCGGATGCCGCTATTTCGATACGGCGCCGCTTTATGGGCTCGGTCTCGCCGAAACCCGCCTGAACGGATTTCTGCGCGGCAAACCGCGCCAGGACTATGTGCTGTCGACCAAGGCCGGGCGACTGCTCGAGGTGTGCCCGCCCGACCGGCGCACCGGTATCGGCAAGTTTTTCGACACACCCAGCCGACGGGAGCATTTCGATTACTCCTATAACGGCATCATGCGCTCTTTCGAATTCTCGCTGGAGCGCCTGGGTGTCGACAGCATCGATATCCTGTTTGCCCATGACATCGACATCTTCAACCAGGGCAGCCGGGAAGTAATGGATTCACGCATGACCGATTTCCTGGCGTCGGGATACCGGGCGATGCTGACTCTGCGGGACCAGGGCGTCATCAAGGCTATCGGCGCCGGCATCAATGAATGGCAGCCGGCACAGCACATGCTGGAGCGTTGCGATATGGACATTTTTCTTCTGGCCGGACGCTACACATTGCTCGAACAGGATGCGCTTTCGAGTTTCCTGCCGCTTTGTCAGGCACGAGGCGTCGGTATCGTGCTGGGCGGTCCGTATAATTCCGGCATCCTGGCGACCGGCGCCAAACCGGGCGCCTTTTACAATTATGATCCGGCGCCTCCGGAGATCCTCAAAAAAGTCGACGCCATCGAAACCGTTTGCCGGCGACACGGCGTGCGTCTGATCGAGGCTGCGCTGCGCTTCCCACTGCTGCATCCGTGCGTCGTCTCGACCATACCCGGAGCGCAGACCGCGGACGAAGTCAGCAACAATCTGGTCAATATCGAGGTCTCGGTCCCCGATACGCTGTGGGCTGATCTCAAGTCGGAAGGTTTGATGCGGGACGACGCCCCGACGCCGTGAGGCCGGTTATTTGCCCTGTTTGCGGCGCAGCCGGATCACCACGTCAATATGCGCGATTTCCATGCCTTCCGGCACCTGCGGTAGCCCGCTGACCGTCATATGACCCTCGGGCACGTCGACCACGCGGTTTTCACCCTCGATATAGAAGTGATGGTGATCGGAGACATTGGTGTCGAAATAGGTCTTTGACGATTCAATCGCCAGCACGCGTAGCATGCCGGCATCGGTAAACTGATGCAGCGTGTTGTAAACCGTGGCGAGCGAAACCGGGAAACCGGCGTCCTGCGCCTCCTCATGCAGTTCCTCAGCGGTCAAATGCCGATCGCCCTTGGAAAACAGGAGATCCGCCAGGGCTATTCTCTGCCGGGTCGGCCGCAGTCCGGCCGAACGCAGGCGGTTACCGGCGTTGCGTGTCGGTTGCATTGTCTCTTGTTGGTTGATGCGCATGCGCATTCCCTCGACCGGGTAAGGGTTCCTTCCAGTTCTATATATCCGCTGATCGGATGTGATTCAATAGTGGAGTTTCAATGTCCTATTTGCAGACGGGCCCACAAAACAAGGGGCTTTCCGGTGGCTGGACGGGTTGTCATCGCGGACAGAAATCCGTACATGCTGGAGATCGGCGTTACGCTGGCAAACAGGTCATGTGACAAGCGGAATTGGGGCCTTCATACATTCCTTCAGACACTGCAAGCCGACAAAGGATGTTGCGGTGTGCGATCAACGGCTTGCAGCCGTCGACATCGTGCCGCAACCGACCAGGCTGCGCCGCCAATACCGTGGAGCACGACCCGAATTTCCCCATCCGAACGCTTCAATTCGGAACCGTCTTGCTCTAGGGTCTGCCACCAGCGAAAGCCGTCGGCGCTCGAATTTCGGGAGTAGAATTCTTTGATGATGACCAGGCAGTCCAGTTACTCATACGAGGACATTTTGGCCTGCGGCCGTGGCGAATTGTTCGGGCCGGGCAATGCGCAGCTTCCGCTTCCACCCATGCTCATGTTCCACCGCATCACGGAGATCTCGGAAACCGGCGGGGAGTACGGCAAGGGGCTCATTCGCGCCGAGTTCGATGTCACACCGGATACCTGGTTTTTCGCCTGCCATTTCCAGGGCGACCCGGTCATGCCCGGATGCCTTGGGCTCGACGCGCTGTGGCAGATGACCGGATTCTACCTCGGCTGGCTCGGCGAACCCGGCCGCGGACGGGCGATTTCCTGCGGCGAAGTCCGGCTGACCAGCATGGTCACGCCAGAGACGAAACTCGTCGAGTTCGGCGTCGACTTCAAGCGCGTCATGCGGGGGCGCCTGGTTCTCGGCATCGGCGACGGCTGGGCCAAGGCCGACGGCGAACCGTCCTACAAGGCAAGCGATCTGAGGGTCGGCCTGTTCAAGGATAAGGCCGAAGCCGGTTGACGGAACGCCTCCTTGGTGTCATCCGGAAGCCGTGCCAAGCGCGCCGCGCCTGTCGAAAGGACAACACATGAAACGAGTCGTCGTCACCGGATTGGGGATCGTGTCCTCGATCGGCAGTAACGCACAGGAGGTCACGGCATCGCTGCGCGACGCGCGGTCAGGCATTACCTTCTCTGAAGAATTCGCCGAGCACGGCTTCAAATGCCAGGTCTGGGGTGCGCCGACGCTCGATCCGACGGATCTGGTCGACCGCAGGGCCATGCGGTTCTTGAGCAAGGGCGGTGCCTGGAATCATGTCGCCATGCAACAGGCGATTGCCGATTCCGGCGTTGAGCAGAACGACATCACCAACGAGCGCACGGGTATCGTCATGGGATCCGGCGGGCCGTCGACGCGGACCATCGTCGATGCGGCCGACACCACGCGGCAGAAGGGCAGCCCGCGGCGGATCGGACCGTTCGCGGTGCCCAAGGCAATGTCCTCGACCGCCTCGGCGACGCTCGCCACATGGTTCAAGATCCACGGCGTCAACTATTCCATCTCGTCGGCCTGCTCCACGTCGGCCCATTGCATCGGCAACGGTTACGAACTGATCCAGATGGGCAAGCAGGACATGGTTTTCGCCGGCGGCCATGAGGATCTCGACTGGACGATGTCAAACCTGTTCGATGCCATGGGAGCCATGTCCAGCGGATTCAACGACGATGCCTCGATGGCGTCACGCGCCTATGACGCGGACCGCGACGGCTTTGTGATCGCCGGCGGCGCCGGCGTTCTGGTGCTGGAGGAACTGGAGCACGCCAAGGCACGGGGCGCCAAGATCTATGGCGAGATTATCGGCTACGCGGCGACCTCCGACGGATACGACATGGTGCAGCCGTCCGGCGAAGGCGCCGTGCGCTGCATGCGGCTGGCACTCGCCGGTATCGACGGTCGTGTGGATTACATCAACACCCACGGAACATCGACGCCGATCGGCGACAGCCGGGAAATCGGCGCCATCCGGGAAGTCTTCGGCGACGACATGCCGCATATTGCCTCGACCAAATCGCTGACCGGCCATTCGCTTGGCGCGGCCGGCGTGCAGGAGTCGATATATTCGCTGCTGATGATGCAAGAGGGTTTTGTCGGAGAGAGCGCCCATATCGGGATTCTCGATCCGGAATTCGAGGGTGTGCCGATCGTCCGGCAGCGGATCGATAACGCCACGATCGACACCGCCCTGTCGAACTCGTTCGGCTTCGGCGGCACCAACGCCACTTTGGTGTTCCGACGCTACGGAGGCTAGGGATGGGTGACTTGATGAGGGGCAAGCGGGGCCTGATCATGGGCGTCGCCAATGACCATTCGATCGCCTGGGGGATTGCCAAGGCATTGCATGAACAGGGCGCCGAACTGGCCTTCACCTACCAGGGCGAAGGTTTCGGCAAGCGGGTGCGCCCGCTGGCCGAACACCTGGGCTCAGAGATCATGTTGCCCTGCGATGTCGAGCAGATCGAAACCGTCGATACGGTGTTCGGCGCACTGATGGATCAATGGGGATCGCTCGACTTCGTGGTGCACGCCATCGGCTTCTCCGACCGCAACGAACTGCGCGGGCTCTACGCGGACACAACGCGCGAAAACTTTTCCCGCACCATGGTGATTTCCTGCTTCTCGTTCACCGAGATCGCCAAACGGGCCGCGGCGATGATGTCTGATGGCGGTTCGATGATCACGCTCACCTATGCCGGATCGACGCGGGTGATGCCGAATTACAATGTCATGGGTGTTGCCAAGGCGGCGCTGGAGGCCAGCGTGCGCTATCTGGCGGCTGACTACGGACCACGCGGGATCCGCATCAACGCCATTTCCGCCGGTCCGGTACGTACGCTCGCCGGCGCCGGTGTGTCCAACGCCCGCGAGATGTACAACTACCAGCAGCGCAATTCTCCAATGCGACGCAACGTCACCATTGACGACGTCGGCGGATCGGCACTGTATCTGCTCTCCGACCTGTCGCGCGGCGTGACCGGCGAAGTGCACTTTGTCGATTCCGGCTACCACGTCACCTCGATGCCGGTGCTCGACGAGTTGGCAAACGGGTCAAACGGCAAGTAGGTCGGTCAAACGACCCAGATGCCGTCATCGTAGTCGATATCGGCGTTGATGCGGTTCTCCAGGCTCTCCGAAAAGCTGACCAGGATGTCGTCACGGCCAAGCCCGGCCTCCATGGCACCGACCCAGTAATCATAGCCGCCCTGGTCAGGCAATCGCTTCAAGACGTTGAGATACATCGCTTCGATGTACTCTTCGTTTGTCGGATTGGCGCCATAGAGCAAGTTGAACTCGTCGGCTGCCAGAAACTGGTCGACCAGAAAACCAACCTTGTCGGCCCCTGGGTTGTTGGCATCCATATCGTCCAGGATCCCGGTCCAGAAGCGCAGCCCGCCTTCATCAGGGGTGCGGCCGTAACCGGCGCCGTACAGGCGATAGGTGAAGCCAACATTGTCGCTCTCGATATCGAAAACGTAGTCGCCGTCGGCAAGGTCGAGGCGTTCGATATCGAACAGCAGGTCGATGCTGCCGTCCAGTTTGGTCAGCAAAATGCTACCGTCGATCTGCAGGTCCTGGACATAATCGGCCCGAACCCCGTCATAGACCACGGTGTCGGTTCCCTCGCCACCGTGGATGCGATCGGCACCGCCCTTGCCGGAGAATCGATCATCGCCGGCGTTGCCGGTCAGGGTGTTGTTCGCGTCATTGCCGATGATGACATCGTTTCCGGATCCGCCCACGGCATTCTCGATCAGCGTTCCGACGGCAAGCGACATGTTGCCGGTCAGTCCACCGATATTGGAGTAAATTCCGGTGGACGAGCCGGTAACGACCGTCAGATCGATCCTCTGGTCGGCACCATATCCGGAGAAGTCCAGCGTGTCGCGGCCGCCATCGTCGATGATGGTGAACGCCGATCCGTCGGCATAGTCTGCCAGATCTGCCAGCGGCCCGTCCAAAATATTGGTGTTAAAGCCGTATACGGTGCCGTCAGTAAAAGCCGACGACCCGTAATAGGAGCGCAGCGCTTCAAAATCCGCCACACTTGGTGTGATCAGGTAGACCAGATCGGCATCGACCGTCGTGTTCTGTTGCTGATCGAAATAGGACATGATGGTCATTTGCCAGGAGTCGTTCAGCGCGTTGTTCGACGCGCCGGCGACCGCGTCGTTGCTGTCGGTCACATAGACAGCTTCATAGGTATCGCTGCCGTCCGCATTGTAGGGACCTGGATGTCCGAGCCCCAGCGTATGCAGGATCTCGTGCAAAACGGTCTGATAGGTATACCCCCCGATATCCGAGGTGCCGAAGAACCAGCCGGGTTCGATGTTGATCCAGGCATAGTCGGCATAAACGTGATTGACGTCGCCGTTGCCGAAATTGTAGTCGATACCGTCAGCGTATGCGCCGGTATCGTTGTCCATGAAGAAGAGATCGACATGGGTGTCCTGGGACGTGGTTTCGATAAATTCGATGCCGAGAATCCCGCCCAGATAATCCAGCGCCGTATCGACCAGCGCGCGTCGTTCCGCAGACAGGCCGTCGATATCGGTTCCGGCACCCTGCAGGCCGGAGAAACCCGAGTAGTTGTAGTGGAGCACCCCGTTGTTGGCGCCGACTCCGCTACTGCCCATGTTGAACGAGAAATAGAAATAGTTGGCGTAGTCCCAATAACCCTCGGTCAGGTAGGTGCTGAATTCATCAATCGTTTTGTTCGCAAGCGCTGCCATATCATTTCCCCGTCAGAAAACGACTCGTCGTTCACATCTTTATGTGCAAAGACAGGCATCCGCCCACGGTCTGCCTTGGCCTCATCTGCGCCTCAGGAAATGTCCACGGCGCAGCGGCTGGCAATTGGTTAAACCAAATCCGTTCCGATGACCAGCGGTTGTATGAATACTTTCAAACTTGGAAAGATCCGGCGGTCCTGCGGCGCCTTCGAGGCGTCCAGCTCTTGCCGTTCGAAAGTGGCAGAATGATGGATCTTATGTGAAATATGCGTAAGTTTTCGACAATCTGTTTACAGTAACGCGCCCGCCGTTGGTCCACGGCGGGCGCACTCTTTGATTGCATATTTGGAACCGCTTAGCCGGCCTTCTCGCGCGGAATCTCCTGGCCGGTGTCCTGGTTGACGACCTTCATGGACAGGCGGACCTTGCCGCGATCGTCGAAGCCGAGAAGTTTGACGAACACCTTGTCGCCCTCCTTAACCACATCGGAGGTTTTGCCGACCCGCTCCGGCGCCAGTTGCGAGATGTGAACCAAACCGTCGCGCGGGCCGAAGAAGTTCACGAAAGCACCGAAATCGGCGACCTTGACGACCGTGCCTTCGTAGATCTCGCCGACTTCCGGCTCGGCGACAATCGAATGCACCCACTTCTTCGCCGCCTCGATCTCCTTAAGAGATGACGATGCGAACTTGATTGTTCCGTCGTCGTCGATGTTGATCTTGGCGCCGGTTTTTTCGACGATCTCGCGGATGACCTTGCCGCCCGAGCCGATCACGTCGCGGATCTTGTCGACCGGGATGTTCATGACCTCGATGCGCGGCGCGTATTCGCCCAACTGCTCGCGGCTTTCGTTGATGGCCTTGCCCATTTCGCCGAGAATGTGAAGCCGACCGTCCTTGGCCTGGTCGAGCGCCACCCGCATGATCTCCTCGGTAATGCCGGTGATTTTGATGTCCATCTGCAGCGAAGTGATGCCATCACGGGTGCCGGCGACCTTGAAGTCCATATCGCCCAGATGGTCTTCATCGCCGAGGATGTCGGACAGCACGGCGAAGCGCTCGTCTTCCTTGATCAGACCCATGGCGATACCGGCCACCGGACGCGGCAGCGGTACCCCGGCATCCATTAGTGCCAACGACGTGCCGCAGACGGTGGCCATCGACGAAGAACCGTTCGACTCGGTGATTTCGGAAACCACGCGCAGCGTATAGGGGAATTGCTCTTCGGTCGGCAGCATCGGGTGGATGGCCCGCCAGGCGAGCTTGCCGTGTCCGATCTCGCGGCGGCCGGGTGATCCGATTCGGCCGGTTTCACCCACCGAAAACGGCGGGAAGTTGTAGTGCAGCATGAAATTTTCCCGGTAGGTCCCGGTCAGGCTGTCGACATACTGCTCGTCTTCGCCGGTGCCCAGCGTGGCCACGACGATCGCCTGGGTTTCGCCGCGGGTGAACAATGCCGAACCGTGGGTACGCGGCAAAAGCCCGACCTCGGCCACAATAGGACGGACGGTGGATAGGTCGCGGCCATCGATGCGGCCTTGCGTGTCGAGAATGTTCCAGCGCACGATCTTGGCCTGCAACGACTTGAACACGGTGGCGATCTGCTCTGCGGTGTATTCGGCTTCTTCATCGCCTTCCGGCAGGAAGTGCTCGACGACTTTGGCCTTGACGGCGTCAACCGCTGTATAGCGTTCCGTCTTCTCGGTGATCCCGTAGGCCGCGCGCAAATCGCTTTCGGCGATTTTCAACATCGCCTGCTCGAGTGCGGAAAGATCCTCCGGCTCGAAATCGCGCGGTTCGTTGGCGGCGACCTCGGCCAGCTTGATGATCGCATCGATGACCGGCTGGAACCCGTTTTGCCCGAACATGACGGCGCCGAGCATGATGTCCTCGGTCAGTTCGCCGGCTTCCGATTCCACCATCAGAACGGCGTCCTGGGTACCCGCGACCACCAGATCGAGGCTTGACTCGTCCATTTCATCGACATGCGGATTGAGGATGTACTCGCCGCCGATATAGCCGACACGGGCGCCGCCGATGGGACCCATGAAGGGAATACCCGAAAGGGTCAGCGCCGCCGACGTGGCGATCATGGCGAGAATGTCCGGATTGTTTTCCAGATCGTGTTGCAGAACCGTGATGATGATCTGGGTGTCGTGTCTGTATCCGTCCGGAAACAGCGGCCGGATGGGGCGGTCGATCAGGCGCGATACCAGCGTTTCGTTTTCGCTCGGGCGGCCTTCCCGCTTAAAATAGCCGCCCGGGATCTTACCGGCGGCAAAGGTCTTTTCCTGGTAATTGACGGTCAGCGGGAAAAAGTCCTGGCCCGGCCGCGGCTGGTGAGCCGACACCACCGTGGCGAGGACCACGCTTTCGCCGTAGGAGGCGATGACGGCACCATCCGCCTGACGCGCGACCTTGCCTGTTTCCAGAACGAGCGGCCGGCCGCCCCATTCGATTTCTACCTTGTGGGTGACAAACATATCTTATCCTTCGTGGCGAGACGGTGCCGGCTGCGGCACCCGTCTCCATTTTCAATGCATCCGGCTCCGGTTTCAGCCCGGCCGGATCCGTTTCTGTCGCCACGGGCAAGACAGCAGGGTGTTTGATCTGTGCGGGCGCTGCCCCGCGCAAACAACCGGCAATCCTGCCCCGTGACGGCTCTCCCGAGCGCGATCCACGCCCGGAAACGAAAGCGGCGGCGTGCCGTTGGCACACCGCCGGAAAGCTTAGCGGCGAATCCCGAGACTGGTGATCAGCGTCCTATAGCGCTCCTCGTCCTTGTTCTTCAGGTAGTCGAGAAGCGAACGGCGGCTGGACACCATCTTCAGAAGACCACGGCGGGAGTGGTTGTCCTTCTTGTGGCCCTTGAAGTGTTCCGTCAGATTGGTAATGCGCTCGGTCAGAATGGCGACTTGAACCTCCGGAGACCCGGTGTCACCTTCCTTTGTGGCGTATTTCTGAATCAGTTCCGCTTTGCGTTCAGCAGTGATCGACATCAAACCTTCCTTTCATTTTGGAGGGAAGTCGCCCGAGGCCGGGATGTCGTCCAGCATGGGCCTGGTTTGGCGGCCACTGGCCGCAACGCGCTGCATATAGGTCAGAACCACACGGAATACCAGCTTTATTTGCGGTCCGGCGTTCTGTCGTCAGCCACCGAAGACCCTGCGCGGACGAAACTCACCCTCGGCGATCTCGCCGATGGCGACCAGCTCACCCCCGCTGACGGCATAAGCCTCCGGCGCCGGCAACGGCGCGTCGCGGCCGCGCAACAGGATCGGATTGCCGCGCCTGAGGCGTGACGCCTGGTCGCCGGTTACCACCAGCCGCGGCAAGAGCGCCAGCGCTTCCGACGTGTCGATCAGGTTGTCATCCAAGGCGGCAAACCGTGCATCGTCGTCTTCGGTCTCCTCCAACGCCGTCAGCGTCGCCAGTGGCACCATGTCGTCCTCACCAAACGGCGCCACATAGGTCCGTCGCAAGGTGGCCACATGTCCGAAGCAGCCGAGATCGCGGCCGAGATCGCGGGCCAGAGACCGCACATAGGTGCCCTTGCCGCATTCGACGACAAACACGGCGCTGCCCGGGTCCGGGCAGGCGACAAGATCGAGCCGGTGGATTTCGACCTGCCGCGCCGGCAGGTCGAGCGTGTCGCCCTCCCTAGCGAGATCATAAGCCCGGTTGCCATCGACCTTGATCGCCGAAAACTGCGGCGGAATCTGCTCGATCCGACCGGTATAGCGAGGCAGCAGAGCACGGATCTCCTCTGCATCGGGGCGCCTGTCGCTGGTCTGCGTCACCGTCCCCTCCCGGTCGTCGGTGGTGCGCTCCTCGCCCCAGGCCACGGTGAACTCATAGATCTTGCGACCGTCCATGACATAGGGAACCGTCTTGGTCGCATCGCCGAGCGCGATCGGCAACAAACCTGAGGCCAGTGGATCCAGGGTGCCGGCGTGTCCGGCCTTCTGCGCCTTGAACAGCCACTTGATCTTGGAAACGGCTTCGGTCGACCCGAAATCCTCGGGCTTGTCGAGAATGAGCCATCCCGACACCGCCCGGCCCTTGCGTTTGCCGCGCCGCGCCATCAGGCATCTCCGTCTTCATCGTCGCCGCGTGCCAGGTCCCGCTGCACCTGAGGCGACCGCAACAGGCTGTCGATGCGCCGATAGTTCTCGAAACTGGTGTCGTCGCGAAATCGCAATTCCGGCATGTATTTCATCTGCCGCAGGGCCGGTGTGACCTGCTTGCGTATGAACCGGGCATTCCGGTTCAATGCCTCGACGACTGCGTCGTGGTCGGCGGCGCCAAGCGGCGTGACAAAGGCCGTGGCGATCTTCAGGTCCGGCGACATCCGCACCTCCGAGATGGAGATGACCGTGGTCTCCAGCAGCGAATCGCGAACATTGCCACGCTGCAGCACATCCGTGATGGCCGCGCGCACCTGCTCGCCAACCCGCAACTGCCGCTGCGACGGCCCGGAAGAAGCTGTTCTCGACATGGTTCCGACCTTTCAGACATTCACAGCGGGATCGAACCGCAAGCAAACAAACGACAAGGCGGGCGCGACAAACGCGCCCGCCTCCGATTTTTTATGACAGACGCGCTACAGAGTCCGGGTCACGTGTTCGACGCGGAAACACTCGATGACGTCGCCGACGCGAATATCCTCGTAATTCTCGAACGCCATGCCGCATTCCTGGCCGGCGTTGACCTCGTTGACCTCGTCCTTGAAGCGCTTGAGCGTCTTGAGGCTGCCCTCGTGGATGACCACGCTGTCGCGGATCAGGCGGACGCCGACACCACGTTCGACCTTGCCTTCGGTGACCCGGCAACCGGCCACCTTGCCGACCTTGGTGATGTTGAACACTTCGAGGATCTCGGCGTTGCCGAGGAAGGTCTCGCGGCGCTCCGGCGTCAGCATGCCAGACATCGCGGCCTTCACGTCATCCACCAGATCGTAGATGATGTTGTAGTAGCGGATCTCGATGCCCGCGGCGGCGGCGGCCTCACGCGCCTGGCTGTTGGCGCGCACATTGAAGCCGATAATCGCCGCATCCGACGCTTCGGCCAGCGAAATGTCCGATTCGGTGATGCCGCCGGCACCCGAATGCACGACACGCGCCCGCACTTCGTCGGTGCCGAGCTTGTCCAGCGCTCCGATGATCGCCTCGATGGAGCCCTGCACATCGCCCTTGATGACCAGCGGAAACTCCTGGGCGCCAGTCACCTGCAACTGCGACATCATCTGTTCGAGGGATCCGCGGGTGCCGGCTTGCCGGGCAACCGCTTTCTCGCGCGCCTTGCGCTGGCGGTAATCGGCGATTTCCCGGGCCCGCGCCTCGTTTTCGACGACCGCCAGCCGATCACCGGCCTGCGGCGTTCCCTGCAGGCCGAGTACTTCCACCGGTGTTGACGGTCCGGCTTCCTTGACCTGGTTGCCGCGATCGTCGACCAGTGCCCGAACCCGGCCCCACTCGTCACCGGCCACGACGATGTCGCCGGTATGCAGCGTGCCCGCCTCGACCAGAACCGTCGCCACCGAACCGCGGCCGCGATCCAGCTGGGCCTCGATCACCGATCCCTCGGCGGTGCGATCCGGATTGGCCTTCAGGTCCAATATCTCGGCCTGCAGCAGGATCGCCTCTAGCAGCTTGTCGAGATTGGTGCCCTTGGTCGCGGACACCTCGACATCGAGAACCTCACCGCCCATCGATTCGACGAATACCTCGTGCTGCAACAGTTCCGTTCGCACTTTGTTGGCATCGGCCTCGGGTTTGTCGATCTTGTTGATGGCGACGATGATCGGGACATTGGCGGCCTTGGCGTGGTTGATCGATTCGATCGTCTGCGGCATCACGCTGTCGTCGGCGGCGACCACCAGGATGGCGATATCCGTCGCCTGGGCGCCACGGGCGCGCATCGCCGTGAACGCGGCGTGGCCCGGGGTATCGATGAAGGTGATCTTCTGACCATCCTGCTCGACCTGATAGGCACCGATGTGCTGGGTGATGCCGCCGGCCTCGCCGGACACGACGTTGGTCTGCCGAATCGCATCGAGCAGTGACGTCTTGCCGTGATCGACATGGCCCATGATGGTAACGACCGGTGGCCGCGGCTTCAGCGTACCCTCGTCGTCCTCGATATCGAAGATACCCTCCTCGATGTCGGACTCGGCGACCCGTTTGACGGTATGCCCGAATTCGCCGGCAATCAGCTCCGCAAGGTCCGCGTCGATGACGTCGCCGGGTTTCATCATCTGGCCTTCTTTCATCAGGTATTTGATGACATCGACCGAACGTTCCGCCATGCGCTGCGACAGTTCCTGGATGGTGATGGTTTCGGGCAGGGTCACCTCGCGCGCGATCTTTTCGCGACTCTCCTGCACCTGCGCACGCTTCATTTTCTCCTGGCGGCGGCGCAGCGCCGACAGGGATCGGCCGCGTTGGCCGCCATCGTCGCTGAGCGCGGTGTTCAGGGTCAGTTTGTTGCGGCGCCGTGAGTCATCACCGCGCGGGCGCTGCGGGCGCGGTGTTTCAGGGCGGGCCTGCTTGCCGCGTGGAGGCGCCGACCGGCCCCGATCGGGCTCCTCGCTTTGTGCGGGACGCGCGGCGCGGCCGGTGCGGTCGGCCGCCGGTTCCGGCGCAGGCTCGCTGGGTGCCTCGGCGGCCGGTTCCGGCTGTGCCGCGGCCTCCGGCTCTTGCTGCGTCGCAGCCTCGGCTTGGCGCTTGGCCTCTTCCTCGGCCTGACGGCGTTCGGTTTCCTCACGTTCCTTTTCGAGCCGTGCTTCCTCCTCGGCGCGGATCCGGGCCTCTTCTTCGGCCCGCTGGCGTTCTTCCGCATCTCGAATCTTGGCGTTGGCCAGGGCCCGCTTACGGGCATCCATTTCGCTGGCCGACAGCTCTTTCAGCACCACTGCCGGTTTCGCCGGTTTGGCGGGTTCTTCGGCCGGGCGTTTCGGCGCCGGTTTTTCCTGAACCTCGGGCTTGGGTTTCAATCCGGCGGCCAGCGACGCCGGCTTTTCATCGTCGGGACGCGTGATGCGCCGCTTGCGCGTCTCCACCACGACGGCCTTGGAGCGACCGCGCCCGATATCCTGGCGAACCGTGCCCTGCTCAACCCCAGAGCGCTTCAGCGTCAGGGTTTTTTTGCTGGTGACGCTGATCGTCTTTTCGTCCTTGGTGTCGCTCATTCCGTTTCCGTTTCCCTGGCCCGACCGTTTTCCGTTTCGCCGCGATACCGGTCAAGCATCTTTGCGCGTTTCACTACACCCTCACCCGCCTGCCCTGCAAGCACCGCAAGATGAATTACCTCTCCACCACCGCCGAGAACCGCCATTTCATCCGCCGACAGCAGACGAAACGCCGGTATCGGACCATCGCCACCCGCCACCGCGGCGCGGCGCGCCTGGTCCAGCTTGCGAATGCCGTCGGGCGCCGCCTCGACGGCATGGAATACGGCAATCGCCTCGCCAGCGCGCACCGCCGCTTCCACCTTGGCGGCGCCGGTCACCAACTGGCCAGCCTTGCGAGCCAGCCCCATCATCCCGGTCAGTGCCACCGCAAGCAAAGCATCGACCTCTTCGGCCAAGTCGGCGGGCACGTCGACATTCGTCTTCAAAGCCCGGGCAAACAAGTTCCTGTCGGCAGCGCGCCTGACAAAATCATGCTGCGCGGTCACCCAACACCCGCGTCCGGGCAATGTCGCCTTCAAATCGGCGACGACCCGTCCCTGCGGATCGGCGACGAACCGGATCAACCGATGCGCCGGCCCGTGCTTACGACTGACAATACAGGTCCGATCCTTCATCGGCGCACCCGAATCGCCGCGTCGACACGTCTGCGGCTCAGACCTCGGCGGCCTGGCTGACGGCTTCTTCGTCCACGGCCTCCTCTTCCGCCTCGGCTTCCTCGGCTGCCGCGAGATCTTCCTCGGTGATCCAACCGGCTGTCAGGCGCGCCGTGACAATCATCTGCTCGGCCTCGGCGCGGGACACGTCGAGAGCGGAAAACAGACCGTCGAATCGCTTGGTCTCGCCATCCTTACGCTCCGTCCAACCGACGAGGTCATCGGCGGCGCAGCCGGCGAAATCCTCGATCGACTTAACACCGTCCTCGCCCAGCGCCACCATCATCGACGTTGTCATGCCGGGAATGCTGCGCAGTTCGTCCTCGACCCCAAGCTCGATGCGCTTTTCCTCGAGTTCGGCCTCGATCGCATCGAGGTACTCGCGCGCCCGGCTCTGAATCTCGACAGCCGTGTCTTCGTCGAAGCCCTCGATCGAGGCGATCTCGTCGAGTTCGACATAGGCGACCTCCTCGACCTGCGAGAAGCCTTCCGAAGCCAACACCTGGCCAACCATTTCATCGACATTGAGCGCGTTCATGAACAGTTCGGTGCGCTCGTTGAATTCCTTCTGGCGGCGTTCTGACTCTTCCTGCTCGGTCAGAATGTCAATGTCCCATCCGGTCAGTTGCGAGGCCAGGCGGACATTCTGACCGCGGCGTCCGATGGCCAGCGACAGCTGATCGTCCGGAACGACCACCTCGATGCGCTCGGCGTCTTCGTCCAGCACCACCTTGGCGACCTCGGCCGGCTGCAGCGCATTGACGATGAAAGAGGCCGGGTCCATCGACCACGGGATAATGTCGATCTTTTCGCCCTGCAACTCACCGACAACCGCCTGCACGCGGCTGCCGCGCATGCCGACGCAGGCGCCGACCGGATCGATGGAACTGTCGTTGGAGATCACCGCGATCTTGGCACGGGATCCGGGATCGCGTGCCACCGATCGAATTTCGATGATGCCGTCATAAATCTCCGGCACTTCCATAGTGAACAGTTTGACCATGAACTGCGGATGGGTGCGCGACAGGAAAATCTGCGGTCCGCGCTGCTCGCGCCGCACGTCATATACATAGGCGCGCACGCGGTCGCCATAGCGGAAGTTCTCGCGCGGGATCAGCTCGTCACGGCGTATGATCGCCTCGCCGCGGCCGAGATCGACGATCACGTTGCCGTATTCGACGCGCTTGACCGTTCCGTTGACGATCTCGCCGACCCGATCCTTGAATTCCTCGTACTGCCGGTCGCGCTCCGCTTCGCGCACCTTCTGAACGATCACCTGCTTGGCCGACTGTGCGGCGATGCGGCCAAAATCCATCGGCGGCAGCGGCTCCGCGATGAAGTCACCGAGTTGCGCCTCCGGATTGCGGTCGCGGGCCAGTTCCAGGGCGATCTGGGTTGAATAGTCCTCAACCGTCTCGACCACCTCCAACAGGCGTTGAAGCTTGATCTCACCGGTCTTGGCATTGATGTCGGCCCGGATGTTGGTTTCCGACCCGTAGCGCGAACGCGCCGCCTTCTGAATGGCGTCCGCCATCGCATCGATCACGATTTCCCGGTCGATCGCCTTTTCCCGCGCCACGGCGTCGGCAATCTGAAGGAGTTCGAGCCTGTTTGCACTCACCGCCATCTTGTTCTCCATCACATGGCATGTCGCGGCCGCCGGCGATTTGCCGTCAGTTCCGCAGGTCGTTGTCTGTTTCGTCTGTCTTGGCGCGCGCCGCTTTCGCCGCCTTGTCGGCGGCCAGCGAAGCGCGGATCAGTTCGTCCGTCAAAATCAGTTTGGCCTCGCCCAGGGCATCGAACGGTATGTGTACCCGCGGCTCGTCGCCGTAGCTTGCCTGATCGCGTTGCAGGACGAAGCCATCGCCTTCGACGGCAACGATGGTGCCGCGAAACCGTTTCCTGCCGTCGACCGGTACCGTTGTCTCGCATTTCAGCAGGTGGCCCGCCCACCGCTCGAAATCGGAGCGGCGCACCATGGGCCGGTCGATACCGGGCGACGAAACCTCCAAATGATAGGCCCGGTCGATCGGATCCTCGACGTCGAGAGCCGGAGAAACGGCGCGCGAGACAGCCTCGCAATCCTCCACGGTCATGATGCCGTCAGGGCGCTCCGCCATGATCTGCAGCGTCATTCCATTCTGCCCGCTGAGCCGGACTCGGACGAGGCGGTAGCCCATCGACTCCAGCACCGGCTCGACGATCGAAGCGATGCGGGCGTCGAGACCCGATTCGACAATAAGTCTGTTTTCCGCGTCTTTGGCCTCCTCCAGGGAAGCCGTTGTTTGTCTATCCAAGCCGCTGCGCCCGCCTGTTGAACAAAAAAGAGCGGGTCCGGCGGGGCCCACTCTTGTTCAAGATGATCAAGATTTGCGCCTGATATACGCGTGATCATGGGCAATTGCAAGGTCGGCGTGCCGACTTTCAGGCGGCTTGCTGCCGCTTCGCGTCGCGGCGGCGCTGAAAGCGCAGATAAGAGGCAACGCGTCCCTCGCGGATCGCCTTGGCCTCGTAGCGCGTGCCCGGCCATCCTGCAAAGGGACGACGCCAGTCGTCGGCCGATTCGGCAAGCCAGCAAAAGGACGGATGTCGTTCACACAGAACCAGCGTCCAGTTGACATAGGATGCGATATCGGAGGCGAAACAGAACCGGCCGCCCGGTTTGAGCACCCGGGCGAACCGGTCGAGATTGACCTTTGAAACAAAGCGGCGTTTCCAGTGTCGCTTCTTCGGCCAGGGATCGGGATACAGCAGGTCGATCTGATCCAGCGAGGCGTCCGGCAGCCAATCGAGCAGTTGCGTGGCGTCGTCATCATAAAGCCGCACATTGTCGAGCGGCGCGTCGGCGAGGGCGCTGGCGCATTTGGCCATGCCGTTGACAAAAGGCTCGATCCCGATGAAGCCAATGTCCGGAAACGCGGCGGCGCGATGCAGGAAATGCTCGCCGCCGCCAAAGCCGATTTCAAGTCGGATGCGGCTTACCGGTGCCTGAAACAGAGACAGTAAGGTGGCGGGTGGCAGATGCTGCAGGTCGAGCCGCAACTGAGGCAGCACCGCGTTCAATGCGTCGCGCTGTGCCGGACGCAGCGCCTTGCCTCTGCGTCGCCCGAAAAACGCTTCGGTTGACCGTTGCGGATGGTCGGTCGCCATGCCGGCATCCCGTCGTCTTCAGTGTTTTCACCGGATGAGCCGGTGTAAAGCGATCAGGCCCCGACCGTTTCCTTTGTCGACGCCACCGCTCCGTCGACCGAGGCGGCGACATTGGTGCCCGGTTTGTGCGCCTTGAGAGCCCGTTTCAAGGCCTTCACCAGATCGGTTTTTTCCCAGGAGAACGAGCCGTCGCGGCCGGCTTTGCGACCGAAGTGACCATAGGCTGCGGTCTTGGCATAGATCGGACGGTTGAGGTCGAGATGCTGCCGGATGCCGGTCGGCGACAGGTCGACAAGCTCTCGGATCGCCTGTTCCAGATGCTCCTCACAAACGCCGTTGGCGCCTGTGCCGTGCAGGTTGATATAGACCGACAGCGGTTGCGCCACACCGATCGCATACGACAGCTGGATGGTGCAGCGATCCGCCAGTTTCGACGCCACGATGTTCTTGGCAAGATAGCGTGCCATGTAGGCGGCCGAGCGGTCCACCTTCGTCGTATCCTTGCCGGAGAACGCGCCACCGCCATGCGGTGCCGCACCGCCATAGGTGTCAACGATGATTTTGCGGCCGGTGAGACCGGCATCACCATCGGGACCGCCGATGACGAATTTGCCGGTGGGATTGATATACCAGTTGCAGTCGTCGGCGATCGGCAGGCCATCCAACGCCTCGCGAATGACCGGTTCGACCACTTCGCGTACCTTGCCGGAGTCCCAATCGTCGTCGAGATGTTGTGTCGACAGGACAATCTGCGTCACCTCGGCCGGTTCGCCATCGACGTAGCGCACCGTCACCTGGCTCTTGGCATCGGGCCCCAGCTTGCCAGCATCGCCCTCGCCGTCCTTTCGTGCCTGCGACAGCAGGCGCAGGATCTGGTGGGAGTAATAGATCGGCGCCGGCATCAGATCGGGTGTTTCGTTGCAGGCATAACCGAACATGATGCCCTGGTCGCCAGCACCCTCAAAGCCGTCATTGTCGGCGGCGTTGTCGACGCCCTGGGCGATGTCGGCGGACTGGGTGTGCAGCAAGACATCGATCTTGGCGTCCTTCCAATGGAAGCCGTCCTGCTCGTAGCCGATATCACGGATGGCACGCCGTGCGGCGGAGCGAAAGCGCGACGGATTGATCACATCTTTGCCGTGCTTGTCTTTCTTCATCAGCGATTGCGGCACACGGACCTCGCCAGCGATCACCACCCGGTTCGTGGTCGCCAGCGTCTCGCAGGCGACGCGCACATTCCAGGGGTCGGCACCCGATTTGCGCGCTTCCCGGTAGATCAGATCCACGATCTCATCGGAAATACGGTCGCATACTTTGTCGGGGTGTCCCTCAGACACCGACTCGCTGGTGAAATGATAAACGCTCCGCGCCATGGCCCGCCTCTGCAAATATCCCGTCTGACTGAGCCTAGTTATTGAAATCGGACGCTCATGACAAGTCGTAGAAGCATATAAATATATCTTGATATGATCGCGCGGATCGGCCCGGTCAGGGCCGACATCCTGTGCTGCAGGAGCATCGGAAGGCGTTGCATCACGCCTCACCGCAGGCCGAACAAGCGCCCAGCGAGATGTAAGATTGGTCCGGCTTTAGCAGGACAACTTAAGAGGAACTATCTCCTTCGGCGGCAAGCGCCTTAACCAGGTCGACGATTTTCCGCCGGACTTTCGGATCCTCTATCCGGACGAATGCGCGGTTCAGTTGCAGCCCTTCCGAAGACGAGAGGAAATCGACCACGTAGTTCGAACTCGAGGTTTCCGACATGCCCGGCTGGCCGGTCGACGGGTCACCGGGTGCATCCTCGAAGAAGAAGGAGACCGGCACATTCAGGATCGATGATATGTTTTGCAGACGGCTGGCACCGACCCGGTTCGTTCCTTTTTCATATTTCTGTATCTGCTGAAAGGTGATACCCAGGCTATCGCCCAGCTTTTCCTGGCTCATGCCGAGCATGGTTCGGCGAAGCCGAATACGAGAGCCGACATGAATATCGATAGGGTTCGGTTTTTTCTTGTTAACGACTGTAGTCATGGCTTTCTTCCTGCGGACCTGCGTCTGGCCCACATTAGGTTGACGTTCATGATGCTGTCGCCGTTACTCCTTCCCCGCCCTGCAGAAGGTTTTTTCGCCCCCGGACAACATCGCCCATTACTGCTACGCGAACTATCTATGCAATTTTAGGGGTTTTTCGTCAATTGCGCCCTCTTGTGAAACTGTGACGTGAAATCAATGCGCCTGCCAAAAGTAATGCGATTATCAGCCAGAAAACTACGCGATGCATGTCAGTATTTCCGTTTCTTCTCGCCTTATTTGGCAACTCAACATCAATATAACCGACAGTATTAAGTGCTAATCCGTCGATTATCCGGCCACGACCGTCAGTAACAGCTGAAACACCGTTGTTTCCGGCACGCACCAGTGGCAACCCTGTCTCCACTGCCCGCAACTGGGCCTGACGAAAATGTTGATAAGGCCCCGGTGTCGCACCATACCACGCATCGTTGGTAACATTGACCATGAAATCGGCAGCCGGACCTTCGGCGACGAGCTGGTGCGGAAAAATCGCTTCGTAGCAGATCAGCGGCAGAAAATGCAGACCACCCGGGACCGGAACCGTCAAGCGCCGGCTGCCGGGCGTGAAGGTTCCAGGGGTTTCGGCAATCGTCCCCAGTCCGATGCTCTCAAGCACCGACTGCAACGGCAGATACTCGCCGAAAGGCACCAGATGCCGCTTATCGGCGGCCGCCACAATCTGACCGTCCCCATCAATGACGTAAATCGAATTGTAATACCGCGCGGGCTGACCGGCGCCAGCCGTTTCCTGACGCACCGCGCCGGTGATCAGCGTCTGTTCGGGATGCAACACGTCGCCGATTCGGGCGAGCGCCGCCGGCGTGTTGGTCAGCAGATACGGCACGGAGGTCTCGGGCCAGACCACATGGGTCGGCCGCGCGCCGTTCCCCGGCCGTGTCGTCAAGTCGATCAGCCGGTCAAAGATCCGATCCCGTTCGGTGTTGTCCCATTTAACCGACTGATCGATGGACGGTTGCACAACGCGCACGACGACCGTTCCCGCCGCTGCCTCCTCGGGCTGGGAAAGCCGCCACAGACCGAAACCGGTGTGCGCGAGCAGCAGGATCAGCGCAATGGTCAGACCCGGCACCGCATCACGGCGCGTGGCGATCAGGGCGGGTGCCGAAAAAACGAAAACAGCCAACGCCGACATGCTGAACAGGCCGACGAGCGATGCCGATTGCATCAGCACCGGCGCCGGCATAGCGCCGTAACCGATGGCGTTCCAGGGAAAGCCGGTCAGCAGGAAACTGCGCAACCATTCGGCCAATCCAAATCCCAGGGCCAGTGCGCATATGCGGCCGAGCCCATCCGACCACAGGAGACGGGCCAGGGCAGTTGCGAAACCGAAAAACAGCGCAAGCACGGCCGGCAAACCGAACACGGCCAACGGAAGCGCCCAGGCAAAGGCCTCCGCCTCGATCAGCAGGGCATTGCCAAGCCACCACATGCCACCGACGAAATATCCGAATCCGAACCACCAGCCGATGCCGAAGGCCGGGCCGATGCGCCGCACGAATCCGGCACCGCCGTCGCTGCTCGCACCGTCGAGCAGCCAGACCAGGATCGTGAAGGAGACGAACAGTACGGCAAAAAAATCGAACGGCGGCAGGGCAATGACCGCCAGGGCGCCCGCCGCAAAGGCAAGCGCCCAGCGCCGGACACCCCACAGCAGCATGATCCTGCCGGCCAGTCGTTGCAAATTGCCCTCCGCCATGTCGTCTCGACCGGATCCCGCCAGACAACCACGGGCGACAACCGGCCGTAGCGCGGTGCGAATCACCGGCCGCGCACAGACATTAACCGAAACCGACCGGCGACCAAGGGCTCCCGGTCATCGGTCCGACGGATTACGGAGAAACTAACCTTCGGGGGTGCCGGGTGACGGGTGCTGGGCAGACTTGGCCGGCACTTTGGCTTTCGCCGGAGTGCCTGACACCGGCTTTTCGGAAATGGCGGCTGTCGTCACGGTTTCCGGATCCGATTTTGCCGAACGCCGACGAGCCACCGGACGGCGACGCACGACACGCACCCGGCGTATGCGCCGCGGATCGGCCTCCAAAACGTGAAACTCGAAGTTGGCCAGAGCCTGAACCACTTCGCCGCGTGCCGGAATCCGCCCGAGAGTCGAGAAGATGAGGCCGCCAAGGGTATCCACATCCTCACCCTTGCCGCCGACGACAAAGTCTTTTCCGATCACCTCGGTCATGTCGTCAAGCTCCACCCGCGCATCGGCGTCGAAGACGTCGTCAGCCACCCGGCTGATCATGACGGCCTCGTCGTCGTGCTCGTCCTCGATATCGCCGAAGACGGTTTCGATTATGTCCTCGAGCGACACCAGTCCGTCGGTTCCGCCGTACTCGTCGATCACCAGCGCCATCTGGGTGCGCATCGCCTGCATGCGTTGCATCAGATCCGAGGCCAACATGGACGGTGGCACGAAAAGCACATCGCGGATCAGCCCGGCCTCCTGGATGGTTTTGCTCAGATCGACACGGCTAAGGTCGAACGCGGAGGATTTGGCCGGTCGATCTTTTTTGGCCGATCCATTGCCGTTGGCTGTTTTTGCCGCCGAGCCGCTGCCGTTGGCGCCATTGCGCGACGACCGACGGCGTCCGCGCGCCTGTTTGGTGAAATGTGCCACCAGGTCGCGGATATGAACCATGCCGCGCGGATCATCCAGCGTGTCGTCGTAAACCGGCATGCGAGAATGGCCGGACTCCTCGAAGAGCACCATCAACTCGCCCAGGGTGAGATGCACATCGACAGCCCGAATATCGGCACGCGGCACCATGACATCCTCGACCCGCATCTCACGCAGCCGCAGGATGTTGTGAAGCATGGCCCGCTCTTCCGGCGAGAAGGCGGCGCCCGGGCCCTCGCCGGCCAGCGCATCCGTCAGGTTCTCACGCAGCGTGAGGTGGTCGGACGAGCGGAACAAACGCAAAAACCGGCTCCACAGGGACGGTCTGCCGACCTCGCCGGATGCTATCGCTACGGGAAGCTGTCGACTCTCGGGATCCGTTTCGGAATCGGCTGTCGATATCTCGGTTGCCGCGACCGCCGGGTTTGCGGTGCTGCTTTGGTGGTTCATCTCTGTTCAGACCGGATCGGTGTGCTCATAGGGATCAGATAGGTCGAGCGCCGCTAAAATACGAGTCTCCAGGCCCTCCATTGTGCAGGCTTCGCGCTCGTCAGCGTGATCATACCCTAACAAATGCAGAAATCCATGCACCAGAAGATGGGTGAGATGGTTATCGAAAGGGATATCCTGCGACACGGCTTCCCGGCTGACCGTCTCCAGAGCCAACAGGATATCACCGAGCATCGGCCCCGGCATGTCGCCCGGTCGCACCGGCGCGGCCGGAAAGGACAGCACATTGGTCGGTTTGTCCTGGCTGCGCCATCGGCTGTTCACCGCGCACACGGAGGCGTCGTCGGTAAACAGCAGGGACAATTCGCAGCCTTGGTGCGGAAACGGTTGGGCTTCCTCCACGGCAAGCAGCGTGCTGGCCGCGTCGATCGTTTCGCGGCAGAAAGCCTCAAGCAAATCATGGGCCGGCCATCCATCGCATTCGATAGCCACCTGGATGTCGATGGCCGGCGGCCGCGGGCCGTCGCCAGTCATCCCAAATCCGGTTTGCCACTGTCGGCGATCATTGCATTCTCAGCGTCGTAGGCGGCGACGATGCGCGCGACCAGGGGATGGCGCACCACATCCGTGTCACGAAAATGAACCGCGACAACCCCCTCGACCGATCGCAGGATGTGGAGGGCTTCGACAAGCCCCGATTTGATCCCGCGCGGCAGGTCGATCTGGCTGGGATCGCCGGTGACGATCATCCGGGCGTTCTCGCCCAGGCGGGTCAGGAACATTTTCATCTGCATCGACGTGGTGTTCTGTGCCTCGTCGAGAATGACGGCAGCGTTTGACAGGGTACGGCCGCGCATGAACGCCAGCGGCGCGATTTCGATCACGCCGGCCGTGATCGCGCGTTCGACTTTGTCGCCGGGGATCATGTCGTAAAGCGCGTCGTATAACGGCCGCAGATAGGGATCGACCTTCTCTTTCATGTCGCCCGGCAGGTAACCGAGCCGTTCGCCGGCTTCGACCGCCGGGCGCGACAGGATGATTTTCTCGATCAGACCGCGCTCCAGCATCTGCGCCGCATGGGCCACCGCCAGATAGGTCTTGCCGGTCCCGGCCGGGCCGACGCCAAGTACCAGTTCCGCGCGGTCCATGGCGCGGATGTAGGCGTCCTGGGTCGGGGTTCGCGCGACAATGGTTCGGCGCCTTGTGGCGATTTGCGCCAGCGCCATCTTACCCTTGCGTTCCATGGTCGGCAGCGTCAGTTGGTCGTCGGCCGCCACCGACATGCGAATGGCACCTTCGACATCGGAGGTCTGAACCTCCTCACCCTCCTGCAGCCGGTCGTACAGGTAGTCGAGCGCCCTTCGCGCCTGGTTGGTGGCAATCTCGTCGCCCTGGATGGAAACCTGGTTGCCGCGGGCCCGCGCATCGACGCCGAGCTTCTGCTCGATAAGCGCCAAATTCTGGTCGAACTGACCAAACAGATCACTGGCGAGGCGATTGTTTTCGAACGTGAGGACGATATGAGTCTTGTCGGACGCACCCGACGGCTTTTTGCCGGTCTTTCGCTTGACCGTCTGGCTTGTGTTCAAATGGCCGAACTCCTGGCTGTCTCCATGCCCTGAATTTGCTCTGCGAACAGCGAATTCGCTCCGGTTTTTGTGATTCTTACATCCACAATGTCGCCGATTTGCGACGATTTTGCATCAACTATCACCGGCTGAAGCCACGGGGAGCGGCCGATCAGCTGGCCGGGCAAACGTCCCGGTTTTTCCAAAAGCAGGTCGATGGTCTTGCCGATGCAGGCGTCTGCGAACCGTTGCTGCTGGCTCCGCAACAGCGCCTGCAGCCGCTCCAGCCGCTGCGATTTCACCGGCTCCGGCACTTGATTGGGAAGATCGGCGCCCGGTGTTCCCGGCCGCAGCGAATACTTGAAGGAAAACGCCTGTGCGTACTGCACGGCTTCCACAAGATCCAGTGTCGCGGCAAAATCGGCCTCCGTCTCGCCCGGGAATCCGACGATAAAATCGCCGGAAAGCGCAATATCGGGGCGCGCCGCACGAATGCGCTCGACAAGGCGCAAGTAATCGGCCGCGCTGTGCCGGCGGTTCATTGCCTTGAGAATGCTGTCGGAGCCCGCCTGCACCGGCAAATGCAGGTAAGGCATCAGCTTTTTCAGGTCGCGGTGGGCCTCGATCAACGCCGCGTCCATGTCGCGCGGATGGCTGGTGGTGTAGCGCAGGCGTTCGAGGCCGTCGATCTCGGCCAGCCGCCGCAGCAATTCGCCCAGCCCCCATTCACGGCCGTCGGCGCCCTCACCATGCCAGGCGTTGACGTTCTGGCCGAGCAGCGTGATTTCACGCACTCCGGCGGCGACCAGCCGCTGCGCTTCCTCGACGATCTGCGACACCGGGCGCGATACTTCCGACCCACGGGTGTAGGGCACGACGCAGAAGGTGCAAAACTTGTCACAGCCCTCCTGCACCGTCAGGAAGGCGGTCACGCCGCGCGCGGCAATCACCTTGCGCTGCGGAGACGGCAGGTGCTCAAATTTGTCCTCGATCGCGTAATCGGTCTCCACGACCTTCTCGCCGTCACGCGCGCGGGCCAGCGCCTGCGGAAGGCGATGGTAGGTCTGCGGGCCGATCACCAGATCAACCACCGGCGCGCGGCGGATGATCTCCCGGCCTTCCGCCTGCGCCACACACCCGGCGACGCCGACCATCATGTCGCCGCCCGCCTCGGCCCGTTCCCGTTTCAGTTGCCGGATGCGCCCGAGTTCGGAATAGACCTTTTCGGCCGCTTTTTCCCGTATGTGGCACGTGTTGAGGAGCAACAGATCGGCCTCCCGGGGATCGTCGGTCGGTTGATAGCCCTCGGTGGACAGCGCATCGGCCATGCGCTCCGAATCATAGACGTTCATCTGACAGCCATAGGTCTTGACAAAGACCTTGCGCGGCGCCGCCGGCCCTGTCGCGGACGTGCCTTCGGCAGGCTCCGCCTGCGGTATCGCATTCCCTGTCGCCATCTCTTCCATCCGGTCAGCTTCGCCGGTTCAACCGCCGCCGATCACCGGCGTACGGTCATCCGGATCCTGCAGGGATCCGGGTCAATCGGTGTTCGACATGACGCAATCGCGGGTCCCGGGCGACAAGTCAAGCCATTTCATGGGTCGGCGTGATCCGCCGACGACTGCGCATCATGACCATAAAGCTGCGCCTGCAGCATGCGGCGCACCTGTTGCTCGACCTTCTTCGTTACCTCTTTGCGGTTGCTGTCACGGTCATAAACAACCGATTCGCCGAAGCAAACCTGGACATCGATGGCGCCCTCCTTGATGACACCGATAAGGTGTGGTGTCAGTTCGGTGTCGCCGGGCCAGGCGGCGAGCGGCCGTGAATAGCGCCCGAGAGGCAGCCCGTGTGCATGGGTGTAGGCGATGGCCACCGGTTGAATGGCGACATTGCCGGTGGGGGACGTTTCCAGTGCGGCGGCGGCGGCGCCGAACAGCGAACTCTTGAATTCGAGCAGCCGGTTGCCATCCGATGTCGTGCCTTCGGCAAACAGCACGACGATCTCGCCGTCGGCCAGGCGTCTGGCCACCTCGCTGACCTGCGAGCCGGTCTGGCGACGGCGTTCCCGCTCGATGAAGACGGAGCGCTGCCAGCGTGCAAGCCAGCCGAACAACGGCCAGGATTTGACCTCGGATTTGGCGATAAACACCACGTCGGCGACCGCGGCGAGCACGATGATATCCTTCCAACTGCTGTGATTGGCGGCAATCAGCAGCGGCCTTCGGCGGTCGAGATCACCGTGGATGTGGATTTTCAAACCAAGCAGGCGATGGGCAACGCGGTGCCACCAGCGCGGCAGGTACCAGGACAGCCGCCAGCCGAAGCGGTTGGAGACAAGTTGCAAAGGCAACAGGACCAGCGTCATCAGAAACGCGATGGCGAGCACCAGGACGATGCGGATCCAGGCGATCATCGGCGGCCGGCCTTTCCCTGACGGGACGCGCAGATTTGATCAGTCATCAGCCTTTTTGATCGGAATGCCATAGAGTTCGAGGCGATGGTCGACCAGGCGAAAGCCGTGTTCGCGCGCGATACGCTCCTGCAGCGCCTCGATTTCAGCCGAACGGAACTCGATCACCGCGCCGGATTTCAGGTCGATCAGGTGGTCGTGATGTTCGTCCGGCACGGTTTCGTAGCGCGACCGCCCGTCACGGAAATCGTGTCGTTCGATGATACCGGCATCCTCAAACAGTTTGACGGTCCGGTACACCGTGGAAATCGAGATGTTCGGATCGACCTTCACGGCCCGACGGTACAGTTCCTCGACATCGGGATGATCGGCCGAGTGTTCCAGGACGCGGGCGATTACGCGTCGCTGCTCGGTCATCCGCATGCCGCGATCGACGCATTGCTGCTCCAGCGATTTCAGTTCGTCAGCCACGCTTGACCCTCTCAGCCAGCGAAATCGAATTTGCGCGCCTGCCTACCCAAGATCGAGCCGCATGACAAGCGCCGCCGATTTCGATCCGCCCTGCCGATCGTAATAGGCGGCGCGTTCAGCGACGTGCTCGAATCCGAGCTTCCGGTAGAGGGCGATTGCCGCGCTGTTGGATTCGTCGACTTCCAAAAACAGCGTGCGGGCTCCCTCTGCCCGTAAACGCCCGAGCACGGCAATCATCAGCCGCCAACCTATGCCGCTCCGGCGGTTTTTCTGTCGGACCGCAATGGTCAGGATTTCCGCCTCATCGGCCACCAGGCGTGCCAGCACAAATCCGCCGGCGTGTCCGCCGCGCCGCGCACCAGCGCTGCGTGCAATATAGCCGAAAACCGGCTGCTGGTGGATGAGCGCATGGATCTCACCATCGCTCCACGGGCGCGGGAAGCCGGTCGCATGCAGCTCTGCCGCATCGGCGCAATCGGCAACGGTCATCGGGACGATTTCGAATTCGGCCTGGCGGCGGAACAGAGACGGACGGTTCATGATGCCTCACGACGGCGCGGCAGAGCAAATCCGCTCTGCGGTTTGGCGTCGGGAGCCCGCAGGTATAGCGGCAGCGGCGGCCTGTCCTGTGGCGCACGTCCGGCTGCCAGGCCGGCCAGGACGTCAATATCGACTGTTCCCGCCGTGTCGAGCACCTTAAGGTCGGGTGCTTCGGACGCCACAAGCTGCGCCCCGGTTCCGACCAGGGCGGCGCGGTCGCGCCGGGCCAGATCAGCAGCCCGATGCGGCGGCAGGACGGCGGCCGCGCCGGACGGTTGGCCGTCAGCGGCAAAAAGCTGTGCATAGACCTCCTCGCGGCGGGCATCCAGGACCACCAGAACCGGTTTGCCTTCCATGTGGGGATGCGCCAGGCATTCGAAAACGGTCATTGCGATCAATGGCACATCGAGTGCCAGCGCCAGACCGCGCATGGCGGCGACACCGACACGCAGACCGGTGAAGGAGCCAGGCCCGACGCATACCGCCAGCCGATCCAGATCGGCAAAGGCAACGTCCGTCTCCGCCAGGATTTCTTCGATCATCGGCAGCAGCCGCTCCGCATGGCGACGCCCGACGTCCTCCACGCGACGCGCGACCACCTGGCTCCGGCCGGCGTCATACAGACACGCGGAGCAAAGATGAGCAGCGGTATCGGCGGCAAGCAGCAACATCCCCTGTCCATATACCAGCGCGGTGCGATCTTAAACCGCCAAATCGGCTGGCCTACGCCGGTTGGCCGATCGCTTGCCGCAGCAAGCGGTTGAATGGGCCGGGATGGGTCAGAAACGGTGCATGGCCGGCGCCGGCAATCGTCTGCACACCCCCGGTGCAACCCGGAATGCGATCGGCCATGAAGCTGCTGGCTCTGGGATCGCAGATGGCATCCAGATCCCCCGATATGATCGTCGTTGGCAGGGTTATCTGCGGCAGAAGATCGATCTGCGAACGCGCGTCAGTGCTCACATAGTCGTTGATCGCCACGTCCTGGCGGGTGCGTTTTCCGAGCTTGGCGATGAACCGCGCGGTCGCCTCGTCCTCCGGGCTGACGCGCGCGGCAAAACTGTCACAAACCTCTTCGAACCGTTCCTCCAGCGCCCGGCGTGTTGCCGGGGTGCTGTGCGGATCCTTGCCGTAAGGGAAGCGGTCGTCGGACAGGCGCTGCGGTATGGTGTCGACCAGAACCAGCCGGGCCACCTTGTCCGGATAGCGGGTGACGAAAACTTCACAAATGCAGCCGCCCATGGACCATCCCACCAACGTCACATCACGAAGCGACAGGCGGTCGATCAAGGCGGCAAGGTCGTCGCAATGGTCTTCGAAACTGATGACGGCCGTCGATGCCGTCGACCGCCCGTGACCGCGCAGATCCGGGCAGACGCAGCGACGGGTCTTATGAAAGGCGGCCACCTGCTTGTGCCAGACCGTGTGATCCACCATCGTGCCGTGGACGAACAGAATTGCCGGATGATCGCCGCCACTGTCAGCGACCAACAGATTCTCACCACCGATTGTCAGTGTCTGGAGCGAGGCAGTCAAAGACCTGGCTTCTGAAAGCTAGAGCAAGTTGCGGCCAGAATGAAGCATTTGACCGCGGCGATTTTGGTCTCTGGCTAGGCGGGTTGCGCGCCGTGGTGCCTCCCCACCACAAGCGCGAGCCAACGACGCCAGGGGGCAAAATCGCCCGGCCCATTCACCGTATGTTTTCAATACGATAGACCTCTCCAGGGTGGCGGTAAATCGGCCCATCGGCTGCGTTGCGCCGCTTGCCCGATGTACCACATCGCGCTGCGCGACGCGCCTTGCCGAGTGGACCGATTTTCCGTCATCAAATGGTTCATTCTGGCCGCAACTTGCTCTAGACGGCTTCGACCTCCTGAACCTCGGGAATGAAGTGGCGCAGCAGGTTCTGGATGCCATATTTCAGGGTCGCCGTCGATGACGGGCAGCCGGCGCAGGCGCCCTTCATGTAGAGATAGACGCGGCCGTCGCGGTATCCTCTGAACGTAATATCGCCGCCGTCCTGCGCAACGGCGGGGCGTACGCGGGTGTCGAGCAATTCCTTGATGGTGGTGACGATCGATTCGTCGGCCTCGTCATAAAACTCGCCGTCCTCGGCAAGTCCTTCATCGCCGCTGCCGGCGGTCATGACCGGCGCACCGGACATGAAATGTTCCATGATGGTGCCCAGAATCGCCGGCTTGAGGTGCTGCCACTCGGCCGCGTCCTTGGTCACTGTGATGAAATCGTAGCCGAAGAAGACGCCGGTCACCCCGGGAATGCCGAACAGTGTCGCCGCCAGAGGAGAACTCTCCGCTGCCGTATCGGGGTCACGAAAATCGGCCGTTCCGTTCTCCAGAACCACCTTGCCCGGCAAAAACTTCAAGGTCGCGGGGTTGGGAGTCGCCTCAGTCTGTATGAACATGTTCTGTCTCCTGAACGGGTCGTCCTTGTGGTTTGACCCGTCGCCTCAAGCTGACCGGAAAATAAGGCACGCGACCGCCCACTTCAAGCACCAGAGCCTGTCTGCCGCTTGCACCCGAACGGTCGTGTGTTCAGCAGATGGCCTGGATATCCTCATTGCTGAGGGAAGCAGGTATGACGGTCACCGGAATCGGAAACGCCGCCCCGCGACCGGCGATCGAAGAAACCAGCGGACCCGGTCCTTCCTTGGAGGCACTGGCGGCCAGAACCAGTATCGCAATGTCCTGGTCCTCTTCGATGAGCGCAAATACCTCTTCCTTGGTCTTGCCGGTGCGGATGATGGTTTCCGGCTCGATGCCGACGCTCTCGCGCACATCGGCGGCGAATTTGGCAAGCGCCGATTCGGCTTCCTCACGGGCCTCCGCCTTCATGATCTCCTCGACGCCCAGCCAATGCTGGAAGTCGCCCGGTTCGATCACATACATCAGCACCAGAACGCCGTTGGTTCGACGGGTGCGGTTGGCGGCATAGTGGACCGCGCGCTCGCACTCGGGTGTGTCATCGATGATCGCCAAGAACTTGCGACGATGACCTTCTTCCCGTGACAGTCGTTTCGAAACCATGCGCGAAGTGTGCCATCGGCAGTCGAGACGGGCAAGCCCCGGCGCGATGCCCTCGTCCCGGATCCGTTCCCTGTGAGGCTGACCCCTCTGACCAGACAACTGTCCAACCTGCAATACCGAGGTGAAATCGCGATTGTGTCGCCGGGCAGGCCGACTCATGGTTTCTTAATCACACGTTGATGTCGGAGTTACAGACTGGAGCCTGATCGGTTACCGTCGCGTCCGAATCTGGGGCTTAACTGGAGCGTATCGGTTAGGACGCCATGGGACTTTTTGATTTCGCGGGACTGACGACCGAAGACATTCAAACCCTGGTGCAGCTGGCCCAGGCATCGTACTTCCCAAACGATCTACCGGGCGTCCCCGGCCGGGCGCCGCCAGGCTGGCGGACGCTGGTCGCGGCGGATCTGAACTTTCAGGGCGGTCCGGTCAAAGGAAGCTTCGAAGGCAACTATTTTGTTGCCGGCGACCTGGGGCTCTTCGACGCGGCGGCACGCATCATGGAACACCGGGACGGCGAGAATGGCACCATCCTGACCGTCTCCTTCCAGGGCACCGACGAACTCAGCGAGGTGCTGCTCTATCCTGAAATCGGAGGCACCACGCTCTACCTCAATAACTTCGACGCCCTGCTGAAGTCCGTTGCCGATTACGCCGCACAGCAGGGTATCGATGAGATCTGGGTCACCGGTCACAGCCTCGGCGCGGCGGCGGTCAACGAACTGAACGACCTTAAAGACACGGCCTATGGCAGTGCCTACGCCAATGCCACCTACGTCTCTTTCGCCACACCGGAGTTTTTCAGGGGGAAGGAGGACATCCTCAACATCGGTTTCTTCAACGACCCGGTGTTCAAGTCAGTGGACGCCGGCACCTTCGCCACGGCCACCAACAATCTTCTTTGGTACAACTCCGCCTATCTTTACGAAGAGGGGCAATACGGCCCCAATCCCTCCGATCTGGTGTCATTGCTGCTGGGCCTGTTGGAGACTCACAACATCCCAAACTACATCGAAGGCATCAACCGGATCGTGTCCTCGCGATTCTATGACGAGATGGAGCGGGATTCCTTCGTGATCGTCGACGACTACATCGGCACGGTGCGCGCATTGCCCGACAGCCCATTCTTCGGTGAGCCGACGTTCTTCATCGGCAGCAACGACTCAGACCGTATCATCGGGGGCAGCGCCCAGGACAAGATGGAGGGTTTCGACGGCAACGACAAGCTGTTCGGCATGGGCGGCAACGACGTGATCCTGGGCGGTAAGGGATGGGATGTGCTGCGTGGCCAACAGGGCGACGACGAACTCCACGGCGATGCCGGAAAGGACCGACTCCTGGGCGGCCGCGGCAATGACGATCTGAACGGTGGCGCCGATGACGATTTCCTCTCCGGCGGTCGCGGCAATGACAATTACATCTTCGACTTCAGTGAGCCCTTCGGAGACGACCTGGTGGAGTTCAACGCCTACCGGGACAGCCTGACCCTGATTGGGTCAGGACTCACCAGGCAGCAGGTTGCCGATGCGTATAGCGAGGGTTTTGCGTCCGGCCGCTTCGACTTCGGTGCCTCCGGCTCCATCGAGATCTTCGGCATCGGCATCAACCTGGTATTCAGCCCCGACGACGTCATCCTGATCGGCTGAGCGGCGCGGATCTTGGGCGCTGGGTTCAATCCAGCAAACCAATGATCTCTTTAACATCCTTCATGGTCTGTTCGGCAATCGCCGAGGCGCGCTCGGCGCCGGCCGCGAGCACCGAGTCGATGTGGCCCGGATCGTCCATCAGGCGCCGCATCTCGGCATTGATCGGAGACAGCTTGGCGACGGCCAGCTCGCTGAGGGCGGGTTTGAACGCCGAAAACTGCTGCCCGCCGAACTGGCGGATGACGTCCGCTTTGTCGGTATCGGCGAGTGCCGCGTAGATGCCGACCAGGTTGTCGGCCTCCGGCCGGGCTGCCAGGTCCTCGACAGTGTCGGGCAGCGGCGCCGGATCGGTTTTCGCCTTGCGGATCTTGCGGGCGATCGCGTCGGCATCGTCCGTCAGGTTGATGCGCGACAGATCGGACGCTTCCGATTTCGACATCTTTCGCGTGCCGTCGCGCAGGCTCATGACGCGCGGCGCCGGGCCGCCGATCAATGGCTCGGTAAGCGGGAAATAACCGCTCACCCGTTCCTCACCGACGTTCATCTCGACACCCAGCCCGCATTGCGCAATGCGGTCGGAAAAGTCGTTGTTGAACTTTTGCGCGATATCGCGGGTCAGTTCCAGGTGCTGCTTCTGATCGTCGCCGACCGGAACGTGAGTGGCCCGATACACCAGAATGTCGGCGGCCATCAGCGATGGATAGGCAAACAGGCCGAGCGACGCGTTTTCACGGTCCTTGCCGGCCTTCTCCTTGAACTGCGTCATGCGGTTCATCCAGCCGATGCGGGCGACGCAATTGAAAATCCAGGCGAGTTCCGCATGCTGTAGCACCCGGCTCTGGTTGAAGACGATATGCGTCTGCGGATCGATGCCGGCGGCCATGTAAGCCGCGGTGATGGCGCGCGTCTGGCTTTTCAGATCATCGTGCACCAGTTCGACGGTCAGCGCGTGCAGGTCGACAACGCAGTAGATGCAATTGTGGCTTGCCTGCAGCGCGACAAATCTCTTGATCGCGCCAAGGTAGTTGCCCAGATGGAGGTTTCCGGTGGGCTGGACACCGGAAAACACAAGCGGCTTGAACTCGGACATGAAGCATCCTGAAGGATTAGGGTAAGTCGCGGCGGGTTATGCACGTCACCCGCACCGCGATCAAGAGCCTTGCCGCCTTCAGACGGGTTGCAGCAGGTCCCACTTGTTGCCGAACGGATCGACGAACACAGCGACCGTTCCATACGCTTCGTGGCGCGGTTGCTCCAGAAACGTCACACCGGCCGCCGTCAGGCGCCCGAAATCGTCGTCGAAGTCGTCGGTGAACAGGAAAAAGCCGACGCGACCGCCCGTCTGGTCGCCGATTCGCGCCCGCTGCCGCTCATTGGCGGCCTCGGCGAGCAGCAGCGCGGTGCCGCCGCGGCGGCCGACCGGCTGCACGACCACCCATCTTTTGCCGTCGCCCAGATCGACGTCTTCAACCAGATGGAATCCCAGTGTTCCGACGTAAAACGCAATGCCGGCGTCGTAGGTCGGCACGAGAACACTCACCCGGGCAATAAACCGGTCAGTCATCGCGGTTCCTCCTGCGGCGCAGCGCCGCGGCCAATTGTCGGCGGTCCATGGCGCCGGTCACCAGCACAAACCCGAAATAGACCGCTGCTCCACCGATAATCACCGCCGCCATCAGCAGCAGGCGCACCAGTAACGCGGCATCCATCAATTCGGTGCCGAGCACAAGCATGAGAGCATAGAGCACCGCGCCCATCAACAGACTGCCGACGATGATCAGCGTCACCCGCCGCACGGTGATCGGCGCCGGCCGGAACTGGCCCAGGCGGAACAGCGTGCCGGCCAGCAGCAGCGCGTTCACCCAGCCGGCGAGCGAGGTGGCGATCGCCACACCGAGAACGCCAATGAGCGGAAACAGGATGAGACTGCCGACGATATTGATTGCCGCATTAGCACCGGCGAACCACATCGGCGAGCGCATGTCCTCGCGCGCATAGAACGAGGGCGTGAATATCTTGTTGAGCACGAATGCCGGCAGGCCGACAGCAAAGCCGCCGAGAACCGCTGCGGTGATTTCGGTGGCTTCGCGGGTAAAGGCGCCGCGTTCGAACAGCAGCGCGACGATCGGGGCTGGAATGACAAACAGGGCGACGGCAGCCGGCACGGTCAGACCGAGACCGAACTCGAGACTGCGATTCTGCAGATCGTGCACATTTTGACGATCACCCTCCTTGAGCGCGCGTGACAGTTCCGGCAGCAGCACCACGCCAATGGCGATGCCGATCACCCCGAGCGGCAGCTGATTGACGCGATCTGCGAAGTTGATGACGGCGATGGCGCCGTTTTCGCCGGACACGATGATTTGGCCGACCAGCAGGTTGAGTTGGGTGATGCCGCCGGTCACGCCGGCCGGCAACGCCAGCCACAGGAGCCGTTTGACGGGTGGCGACAGGCGCGGCATGCCAAACTGGATATGGAATCCGATGCGTCGCACCGCGTAAACCAGCAACGCCAGCTGCAGCAATCCCGACACGGTGACGCCGATCGCCAGCGCCACGCCGACGTCCACCTGGGCGGTCTCGCGCGTCACCGCCACAACAAGCACCAGCACCATAACCACGTTCAGCAGCACGGGGCTGAGTGCGGCAAGGAAGTAACGCCGGTAGGAGTTGAGCACGCCCGATAGCATGGCAACCAACGACATGGCCGCCAGATAGGGAAACATGATGCGCGCCAAAGACACCGTCAGTTCGAATTTATCGGGGATTTCGACAAATTTCGGGGCGATCACCGTCGCCACCAGCGGCGCCATGAAGATCATCGCCACCGCCGACAGCGCGATCAGCACCACCAGAAGCACCGACAGCACCTGTCGTGCAAAGATCTGCGCGGCCTCGGTACCGCCACCCTCCAGTTCCTTGGCAAACAGCGGGATGAACGCCGAGTTGAAGGCGCCTTCGGCGAACAGCCGACGGAACATATTGGGGAAGCGGAAAGCCGCGTAGAAGGCGTCGGCGACAAGACCCGCACCGAGAACCGACGCGATCAGCGCCTCGCGGACGAAGCCGAGCACCCGGCTGGCCATGGTGGCCCCGCCGACGCTGGCGAATTTGCCGACCAGGCTCACGCCTGGCTTGCCCGCTTGCGAACCGTCGAACCCGGCGGCGCGATGATGCCCTGCGGCATGTTGTGGCGGACCTCGTCTTCGACGTTGGCCATCACCGCCTTCAGCCGGGCCACGATGTTGGCATGCCGGTTCTCGTTGGTGATCTTGTGGCCAAACAGATCGGTCACATAGAACGTGTCGATCACCCGCTCACCGAACGTGGTGATATGAGCCGATGCGATGTCGAGCGACAGGTCGGACAACACCGCCGTGATGTCGGACAGTAGGCCGGTGCGATCGAGGCCTTCCAGCTCGATGACCGTGAAGCGATTGGACAGGCTGTTGTCGATCGTCACCCGCGGCGTCACGCGGAATGCCCTGGTTTTCCTGCGGAAACGGGTTTTCCGGGCAATGACTTCCGGCAGGTACTTGCGACCGGCCAGAACATCTTCGATCATCCGGCCAATGTTGCCGGCGCGGCGCAGCTCGTCGTCATCGTCCTCGAACTCCCGGTTGATCATGATGGTGTCGAGTGCCCGGCCATCGCTGGTGGTGAACACCTGGGCGTCGGCGATGTTGGCGCCGGCCGCGGCACACGCGCCGGCAACAACCGTCAGCAGGCGCGGGTGGTCGGGGGCGAACACGGTGATTTCGGTGATGGCGTGAAACGAATGGGTCCGCACCATGGTCGCCAGCGGTTTCTTTTGCTGCCGGATGCGGCGAATGAACTCGGCGTGGCGGACCTGGTCTTCGAGTTCGACGGTCAGCAGGTACGGGTGGTAATGCAGCTTCAGGTAGGCACGCTTCTCCTTTTCCGACCAGTCCGTCAGGGCCTCGTTCAAGAGCGCTTTTGCCTCGCGGACGCGTTGGCGAATCGGCGTGGCGGAGAAGCCACCGGTCAACATCAGCTCGGTCTCACTGTAGAGCGTGCGCAGCAGCTGTCCTTTCCAGCCGTTCCAGACACCAGGACCGACGGCGCGGATATCGCAGACGGTCAGCACCAGCAGCAGGCGCAGCCGGTCCATCGACTGCACCGTGTCGGCGAATTGCTCGATGGTCTTGCGGTCATGCAGATCGCGCGACTGAGCCGTCATCGACATGGTCAGGTGCTCACGGACCAGCCAGGCAACCAGTTCGGTCTGCTCGTCGGAAAACCCGAAGCGCGGGCACAGACGGCGGGCAACGCGGGCGCCGGCGACCGAATGGTCTTCAGGGCGACCCTTGGCGATATCGTGCAGCAGGATCGCCACATAGAGCACCTCGCGCTGTTCGATCTTCGGCATCAGGCTGCCCGACAGCGGATGGGTTTCATCCTCCTGGCCCTTTTCGATGCGTGACATGATCTCAACGGCCCGCAGCAGGTGCTCATCCACGGTGTAGTGATGGTACATGTTGAACTGCATCATCGACACGATCTTGCCGAAGTCGGGAATGAAGCGGCCCAAAACGCCGGCCTCGTTCATCCGCCGCAGGATGAAACCGGGACGCCGTCGTGAGGTCAGAATCGACAGAAACAGCCGGTTCGCCTCCTCGTCCTCGCGGACCGGTGTCTTGATCAGCTTCAGGGACCGGCGGGCAAGCTTCAGGGCATCCGGATGGAACGCCAGCTCATGAATGTCGGCTAGGTGGAACATGCGGATCAGATTGACCGGATCCCGCTGAAAAATCGTCTCGTCGGCAACGTTGATACGGCCGTTGTCCTGCACGAAATCAAGGGTTCCGGGTATCTTGCGGCGCCGGTGGGCGAGACGGCGCAGAACCCGCGTCAAACCAGGCGAATCCTTGGCCTGTTCGTCCTCCAGTGCCGCACACAGGATGCGGGTCAGGTCACCGACATCCTTGGCGACCAGGAAATAGTGTTTCATGAACCGTTCGACGGCGCTCAGTCCAGGATGGGCGTGATAGCCCAGGTCGGCGGCGATCTCGTCCTGGATGTCGAACGACAGGCGTTCCTCGGGCTTGCCGGTCAGGAAATGCATATGGCAGCGCACCGCCCATAGGAAATCCTCGGATTTCTCGAACATCTGCGCCTCGCGCCGCGACAGCACCCCGAGCTTGACGAGCTCGCTGGAGGAATTCACGCGATAATAGTACTTGGCGATCCAGAACAGAGTCTGCAGATCGCGCAAGCCGCCCTTGCCCTCCTTGATGTTGGGTTCGACGAGATAGCGGGTGTCGCCGGCCTTGCGGTGGCGTACATCGCGCTCGGCCAATTTTGCGGCGATAAATTCCCGCGCCGAGTTGCGCACCACTTCCGCATCAAAGCGCTTCTGCATCTGCTCGAACAGCGTTTCGGCACCGAACAGGAACCGGGCATCCAGCAGTGCCGTCCGGATGGTTATGTCGCCGCGCGACAGCCGGATGCACTCGTCAACATTGCGGGTCGCGTGGCCGACCTTGAAACCCAGGTCCCACAGCAGGTAGAGCACGTATTCGACGACCTGTTCCGTCCACGGGGTCTGCTTATATGGGAGGATGAAAAGCAGGTCGATGTCCGACCCGGGGGCGAGTGTGTCGCGCCCGTAACCGCCGACGGCCACCACCGCCAGGTGCTCGGCGGTCGACGGGTTTTCCACCGGATAGGCATGGCGAACCGCATAATGATAGGCGGCGCCGACCAGCGCATCCTGCAGCGCCGACAGCCGGTGGGCGCACAGCAATCCACTGCCGTCTTCGAGCAGCATGGTCCGGATCTGCTCACGCGCCTGCTTGGCCGTCCGCTTGAGCAACGTGAACACCGCTTGCCGGGCGCTGGACGAGGCCCGGTCCTTGTGGTCGGCCGCGATCCCGTCGCATTCGACGCGCAACGCCTCGGCGTCGATAAACCGGTCTAACTGAAGGTTTTTTGATGCCATGCCATTCCGCAAGCCGCTCCAAGTCCCGACGGACGGCCCTGCTGTAGCGCGATTTCCCAAAAAGAACCACACCTGATCGCCGCGGTCCGGCTTGCCTGACACCGGCCCGGCTGGCAGAAGTCTTCAAGATAGGGAGGAACCGCGCCATGATCACAGTCCTCGGATCGATCAATCTCGACCTGATCACAACGGTCGACCGGCTTCCGCAGCCGGGTGAAACCGTCGTCGGCCGCGATTTTGCAACGGCCGAAGGCGGCAAGGGCGCGAACCAGGCACTGGCGGCCCGGCGCGCCGGCGCGATTGTGCACCTGCGCGGAATGGTGGGATCCGACGCTTTTGCGGACCATGCGCTGCAGCTGCTCGACGAGGCCGGGGTCGATATGAGCGGTGTCCGGCGGATCGCCGGCGCAACCGGCACGGCACTGATCACGGTCGACGGCAACGGCGAAAACACGATAGCGGTTGTGCCGGGCGCCAACGGTCATGTTTCCAGCGATGACGCGACGGACGCCGTCCGTGCGATGCAATCGGGCGATCATCTGCTCCTGCAGCTGGAGATCCCCGCCGAGGCGGTTGCTGCAGCCTTGGACGCGGCACGGGAGAAGGGTGTGGTATCGCTGATCAATACGGCGCCGCTCACCGACGAGGCTGCCGCACTCGCGGCCTTGGCCGATGTGATCGTCGCCAACGAAACCGAATTCGAGTTGCTCGCTGGGAAATCCCTGACCACCGCTGCCACGCGCGAGGCGGAGTTGATGCGCCGACACCGGGAGAGCGGGCAAACATTGATCGTCACGCTGGGCGCGGACGGCGTGATCGCAGCCCATGACGGCTCACTGGTGCGGGTCAACGGCCTGACCATCGAACCGATCGACACCGTCGGTGCCGGCGATACGTTCTGCGGTTACCTGGCCGCCGGCCTCGACGGTGGACTGGCCTTTGAAGATGCCCTGCGTCGGGCGGCGGTGGCCGGCAGCCTTGCCTGTCTTAAGCACGGGGCACAACCGGCTATTCCGTTTCTCACCGATGTCGAGGCGGCGCTCGCCTGATACCGGGGTTCGTCAGAGCCGCCCCAGGCGGTCCGTCAGCAGTTCAAAAAACCCGTCGGCATCCACCTGATGGATGACATGAGCGTTGTGCGAACGGTCGGTGACCTGCCACCAGTCGACAACCGTCATGCCTTCGGTGAGCCGCGATTCCGTTTCGATCTCGACGTTGCAGTGGCGGCCTGAAAAAAGATCGGGTCTCAGCAACCATGCGATCACCGTCGGATCGTGCAGCGGACCCCCGTCGGTGCCGTATTTTTGTTCGTCGTAGCGTTCGAAAAACTCGAGCATTTCGACAACCGCCTTGGAAACCGGTGTCGCCAGGCGCGCGATGGCGGCGAGACGCTCCCGGGTGGTCAGCACCTGGTGCGTCAAGTCCAGCGGCATCATGACGACCGGAACGCCGGAAGCGAAAACCATACGGGCGGCCTCAGGGTCGACGAAGATGTTGAACTCGGCGGCCGGCGTCACATTGCCACCCTCGAAATAGCCGCCGCCCATCATCACAATCTGCCGTATGCGAGCGGCAATGTCGGGTGCCCTGCGCAGCGCCAGGCCGATATTGGTTTGCGGCCCGAGTGTGCACAGCGTGACCGTGCCGGGTGGTTCGGCGCGGATCGTCTCGACAATAAAATCAACGGCATGCCCGGATTGCAGCGGCATCACCGGATCGGGTAGCGTCGGACCGTCGATCCCGGTTTTGCCGTGCAGGTATTCTGCGGTCACCAGTGGCTTTTTCAGGGGCGCATCGGCGCCGGCAAAAACCTTCACGTCGTGGCGCCCGGCAAGCTCGCAGACGATGCGGACGTTTTTCTGGGTGAGCGGCAGCGGAACGTTGCCGGCGACGGCGGTAATCCCCAGAACTTCCAGTTCCGGACTCGACAGGGCCAGCAATATGGCAACCGCATCATCCTGACCGGGGTCGGTATCGATAATGATCTTCAGGGGATCTGTCATGTCGCTGTTCATGACGGACTACCAATATTATTCCGCACCTTTGGGCAATATCCGGTCTCGTCACCGCACCGCAAACGGCCGGCCCGGCGAACTTGCGAAACGGTTTTCAGACACCATATAAAATCGAAGCGGGCGCTGATTTCAGGCCCGAAAACATGTCGCTTGAATGCAAGGACAGGAAGTGTGCCATGTCTCGTATGACGCCTTTTTCGAGCCCGTTGATGCTCGGATTCGATACGATGGAAAAAACCCTCGAACGAATCGCCAAAGGTAGCGACGGCTATCCGCCCTACAATATCGAACGCATCTCAGAGCCCGATTCGGGAGCGGAAAAGCTACGCATCACATTGGCCGTCGCCGGGTTTTCACAGGCCGACCTGGATGTCAGCATACAGGATGGTCAACTCACCATCCGCGGACGACAGGTCGAGACGGAAGATCGCGAGTATCTTCACCGGGGCATCGCGGCCCGGCAGTTCCAGCGCAGTTTCATGCTGGCTGAGGGAATGCGTGTGCTTGGTGCCGATCTGAAAAATGGCTTGCTGGCAATCGATCTGGCGAAGCCGGAACCGGAACGGCAGGCCAAGAGAATCGACATCAATGTGACGGAATAGCTCACAGCCGCGACGGCAGCCGATAGCGGGTGCACAATGGCCCGCCTGCAAAGGAGCATGATGATGAATACTGAAAATAAGATTTACATCAGCAAAGACACTCTGGCCGATCTCGGTTCCGGTAAGATCGGCTATATTCGCAAAATGACGTCCGATGAGGTTCTTGAGCGGTTTCCCGGCGCACCGCAGATGGATTCCGGCATCGATCTGTGGGCACTGTTCGGTGCCGACGGAACGCCGATTCTGCTGAGCGACGATCTCTCAAATGCCTATGTAAAGGCAGCCGAAAACGAGCTGGACACCGTCAGCCTCCACTAACCCCTTAAAACCGTGATATTCTGAGCGATACGGGCGCCCGCGAGGCGCCCGCGCTTTATGCGGCGTTCGACGCCGGAGTTTGGGTGAGAAACGCATAAATCGCCGACGCCGCTTCCGTATCCCGAAGTTTGCCGACCATATCACCGTCGCGCAGAACGCGGGCTATGCGCGACAGCGCCTTGAGATGATCGGCGCCCGATCCCTCCGGCGCCAGCAGCAGGAACACGAGATCCACCGGCTGATCGTCGAGCGCCTCGAAATCGACGGGATCGGCGAGCCGCGCGAAAACGCCGACAATATGATCAATGGAATTCAGCTTACCGTGCGGAATCGCTATGCCATTGCCGACTCCGGTCGAACCGAGCCGTTCCCGCTGCAAAATGACATCAAAAATCTCGCGTTCCGACAAACCTGTCACCTGTGCTGCTTTTGCTGACAGTTCCTGCAGGAGCTGCTTTTTCGAATTGACCTTGAGAGCGGGTATTACCGAGTCCTGTACGATCAAATCGGCAAGTGACATTACCATTTCCTCAGATGTGTTTGACTGCGTCCGGAGCGTCTGTGGCCGCCCGCAACTCCAAATAATCCGCGACGTCAGTTTTTGATGTCGGCCGTGTCGATCCAGCCAATATTACCGTCGGTCCGGCGGTACACGACATTGACCTCGTTGTTTCCGGCATTTCGAAACACCAGCACGGGGCTGTCCGTCATGTCCAGTGCCATCACCGCGCCGGCGACGGTCAATGTCTTGATAATCTTCGAGGATTCAGCGACGATCGCCGGCGCGTAGTCCTCCGGCACCTCGTCTTCCTCGTGGGCGCCGGCTTCAACCACGCGGTAGGCGACCTCCGCACCATTGAATTGTCCGCCGGCATGGTGGTCCTTCAGGCGTCGTTTATAGCGGCGCAGGCGTTTTTCGACCCGTTCCGCCGCCGCGTCAAAACTGGCTTGCGGATCGAGGGCTTCGCCAGTGGCCTGCAGGGATGCGCCGGTATCGAGATGAACGAGGCAGTCGGTGGCAAATCGTGAGCCGCTTTTCTCAACGGTGACCTGGCTGGAATAGCCACCATCGAAATATTTGGTTACCGCATCGCCTATTCGATCTTCTATTCGCGTTCGGAAAGTCTCTCCAATTTCCATGTGTTTGCCCGATACGCGCACGCTCATGGTACAGCCTTTCTCCTACGAACTTGAACGCCATTTTATGCGAGTCTGTCACGCCATCCAAGCGAATGACGTTGAAATTGATTGGCCCGGCGGCTCGGCTGTGTACAACGCCCCACGCTTCGGGGCGGTGATCGCGGGCTTTAAAACCTCGCGAATGAAATGTCAACGCGGCCCGGGGGCCGCAGAAGGTGCGCCACGCCGACCGGTTTTCAAGCGTCAGTGGTGCTACACACATCGTATTTGGGGTCACATGGCAGCGCGGACAAGCGCCCGTTTTTCACGCCGGCGCTGCACCGATGAGGCGATGTTCATCGCCTCGCGATACTTGGCCACGGTGCGGCGCGCAATGTCAATTCCATCCTTCTTCAGCAAACCGACGATGACGTCGTCGGATAGAATATGGCCCGGATCCTCGTCGTCGATCAGCTGCCGAATCCGGTGACGCACGGACTCCGACGAATGGCTCTCCCCGCCGCCAGAAGCGGCGATCGATGCGGTGAAAAAGAATTTGAGTTCGAAGAGACCGCGCGGCGTCATCATGTATTTGTTGGACGTGACGCGGCTGACCGTGGATTCGTGCATCTGAATGGCATCGGCCACCGATTTCAGGGTCAGAGGACGCAAATGTCCGACGCCGCGCTCCAGAAACTGCGATTGCTGGCGGACGATCTCGCCGGCCACCTTGACGATGGTCTTGGCGCGCTGGTCGAGGCTGCGCGTCAACCAGTTGGCGTCGCGCAAACAGGTGTTCAGATAGTCGAGATCCGTCGTGGTCTTGCCTGAGCTTGCCATCACCGCCGTATAATAGGACCGGTCGACCAGCACCCGCGGCAGGGTATCGGGGTTCAAATCGATCGCCCAGCCGCCCTCGGTTGCCGGCCGTACCAGGATATCCGGCACGATTGTCTGGATATCGACGGTGTCGAAGCGGAAGCCGGGTTTGGGGTCCAGCGTGCGGATTTCGGCCATCATATCGACAAGGTCGTTCTCGTCGACGCCGCAAAGCCGCTTCAGCGTCTTGAAATCGCGGCGCGCCAGCAGTGGCAGGTTGCCGATCAATGCCTCCATGGCCGGATCGAAACGGTCACGGCGGCGCAATTGCAACGCCAGACATTCGGCCAGGTCGCGCGCAAACAGGCCGGCCGGCTCGAAAGCCTGCAACTGCGACAGAACAGCATGAACCAGGCTTGCATCGACATTGAGCCGTTGGGCTGTGTCGGCCGGATCCACCGTCAAATAGCCGCTGGGATCAAGATTGTCGGTGAGATCGACCGCAACCAGCCGCTGCACGATATCGGTGAAGGTGAACGCTATCTGCTCGCCGACATGATCGGCGAGAGATCCACGCGGTGCCGCAAATCCATCCAGGTCGTGGTAGCCGTCGCTTCCCATACCGGCGGAACCCGGCATCGACTTCCATTGTGCAGCGAGTTCGGGTGCGTCCGGCGGCGCCTGGCCGCTGTCCTCCGGGAACACGTCCTCCTGGGCGGCATCCAGGGGCGCGGAGAGCTCGACGCCGCTGCGGTCCAGTTCGGCGCAAAACCAGTCCTCGGCGCCGCTTCCGTCCGCCGGTGGGTTCTCGATAACGGAATCCGCCGGTTGCAGATCGGGTGCCGGATCGTCCCCTTCGGCGGTTTCATGCCGCAGCAGCGGGTTTTTCTCGACCTCCTGCTCGACATACTGCGAAAGCTCGGTGTGGGTCAGTTGCAGCAGCCGAATCGACTGCATCAGTTGCGGCGTCATCACCAGAGACTGGTTTTGACGCAAATGGAGTTGTGCTGATAGCGCCATGCCCCGGTCGAATACCCCTTATACGCCACTCCACCGGGGCATCACAATTTCCCGGTGTTATGCAATTTGGCCCAAAAATTGCTTTTTGGCAGCAAAAGTCAAGCGTTTTAAGGGATTATTTACCCAGACCGATCGATCGCGACGGCACGCTCAGAGGGTGAAACCCTCGCCCAGATAGAGACGGCGCACTTCGGCATTGGCGACGATATCGGAAGGCCGCCCGTGAGTCAGTACTTTGCCGGCATGGATGATGTAGGCGCGGTCGATCAGCCCCAGGGTTTCGCGCACATTGTGGTCGGTGATCAGCACGCCGATGCCGCGCTTGGTCAGATGCCGGACCAGGGTCTGGATGTCCGAAACCGCGATCGGATCGACCCCGGCAAAAGGCTCGTCTAACAGCATGAAAGTCGGTTCGGAGGCGAGCGCGCGGGCGATTTCGAGGCGACGCCGCTCACCGCCCGACAGCGAGATGGACGGCGCTTTTCTCAGATGCGCGATGTTGAACTCATCCAGCAGGGCGTCGAGCTTGCGTTGCCGTTCCTTGCGGTCCCGTTCGACCACCTCGAGCACGGCGAGGATGTTGCCTTCGACGCTCAGACCGCGAAAAATGGATGCTTCCTGAGGCAGGTAGCCGACACCGAGGCGGGCCCGCCGATACATCGGCATCTGGGTCACATCGTTGCCGTCGATACGGATCGTGCCTTCGTCCACCGGAACAAGCCCGGTGATCATATAAAAACAGGTTGTCTTGCCGGCACCGTTCGGCCCGAGCAAGCCCACGGCTTCACCGCGCCGGACGCCCAGCGACACGCCGTTGACCACCCGCCGAGACTTGTAGGTCTTGGTCAGATTGCGCGCGACCAGCGTGCCTTCATAGCGCTTCTGGTCGGTCTGCTGCGCCGGCTGTTTTTGCGCCATGACGACACTGTCCGGCATTCGTGTCATGTCTCCTGAGTGTCTCGGATCACGGCGGTTCAGCCGCCGGGGCGCTGGTTGGACTGCGGGTCCAGCTGGATGCGCACGCGGTCTCCGCAGCTGTCGAGCCGTGCCTCGCCGCTTTTCATGAAGACCGTCAGTTTACAGCCGACAAACACATTCTCGCCGTCGGTCAGGACCACCTTTTCACCGGAGAGCTCGACAACTTCGGTGCGCATATCGAAACTGCCGGAATCGGCGGTCGCTTCCTGCTCCTCGGTCTTGATGTACACATCGTCGGTAACGTCGATCCGGTCGATTTGCGATGTTCCGGCGGCGATATCGCCGCCGTCCTTGGCGTAATAGACGGTCATCTCTCCGGAACGCATCTGGGTCGCGCCCTGAACGACCCGCACATTGCCGCTGAACACCGCCTTGCCCTCGGCATCCAGCACCTGCAGCCTGTCGCTTTCGATCTGGATCGGCTGATCGTCGGACAGGGCCAGGCCGGACATGCGGCTGGCGGTCGTCTGCTGAGCCGAAGCCGGCGCAGCAGCGATGATCCCAAGGCTTAGCAGGAAGAGGCCGGCAATAGAGCTGGCCTCCAACCGGCGCGATCGGCGGCGCTGTGTCACGTCCATTTGATTTTCCCCATCCTATTCAACGTCATCCGTCGTTTCGGCGGCGGAACGCACGGCACCCGGATTCAAGACCATCTGCACGTCCCGTTCGAAGACGATGTCCGCCCCGTGGTCGCGCATTATCAGAGACTGGGCGACGATGCGTGCCTGCGCCGTCTCGATACGAACCCTCTTTTGCGTCGTTAACGTGCCCTCGTCAACGTCAATGCTGGCGTCCTGCAGCTCTGCTGTGACGCCGCTTTCGGTGGTCACCGTGAACGGCTGGTCCAGGATAAGGTGGTCCTCCTCGCGGTCGTAGATGCCGCTGATGGCATCAAGCATCGCAGAGTCGTCCTGCGTCACCGGCAGGTCGGCGACAATATCTTCCAGCCGGATGACAGAGGGAACCGACAGTTCCTGGATGGCGCGGGCCGCGGCGATAGAAAAGTTACGGGTCTCGTCGACCGGACCGGTCATGACCGGATCACTCATGATCACCTTGCCATCGGTGACCACGACCTCACCGATGGTCGCACCTTCGGGCAGCGCGCGGGAGATCATCGTTGACGCGGTAAAGGCCAGTATCGACAGCAGCGCCGCCGACGGGAAGGCCCACTTCAGGAACCAGACGCGTCTGGAATGCCGGACAGCCTTGGCGTAACGGTCTTTGGCGTCGCCGACGCGGCGTTGATTTCCTGATGTGTCCAAAAGCTCCACCGGCCCGTCAAAACACCCTGAAGGCCACACTCTTGCAGGGATACCGCTAAGTCATGGCCGGAACCTATCATATGGGCCGCACTCCCTACAGCCGCAATATGTCATTTTCCGTATGGGACCAATAGGCTACTGATAGGGTCAGCAACGACAACATCACGCACGGGACAACTCCATGGACCATAACGCTATTGCAGACCGACGCCGCCTCCGTCGCAAACTGACCTTCTGGCGCGCCGCTGCACTTGTCGTCATATTTGTCGCAATCATCGGTGTCATCGCCACCGGCACCGGCAACGATCCGATCGGTGGGCGTTCGACCGATCATGTCGCCCGGGTCACCATTTCTGGCGTCATCACCGACAATACGGAGCTGCTCAAACGGCTCGACGCGATCCGTAAGAACAATCGGGCGAAAGCGTTGATCATCCGCCTGCAATCACCTGGCGGCACCTCCTACGGCGGCGAGGCCATCTACCGTGCTGTCCGGGAGGTCGCTGCCGAGAAGCCGGTGGTGGCGGAAGTCCGGTCACTGGCCGCATCCGCCGCCTATATGATCGCATGCGGCTCGGACTATATCGTGGCCGGCGATACCTCGCTGGTGGGGTCGGTCGGTGTCATTTTCCAATATGCCCAGGTGTCCGAACTGCTGGAAAAAATCGGCGTGTCCGTCGACGCTATCAAATCGACACCGCTGAAGGCGGAACCATCGCCCTTCCAGCCGGCGAGCGACGAAGCGATAGCCATGATCCGTTCGATGGTCGATGATTCCTATGACTGGTTCGTCGCACTGGTGGCGGAACGGCGCGGTCTGACAGCGGAGCGCGCCAAGGTGCTGGCCGACGGCAGCATTTTCACCGGCCGACAGGCCGTCGACAACGGACTGGTCGATATCATCGGCGGCGACCCGGAAATCCGCGCTCACCTGACCGAAAAAGGGATCGATGCGTCGCTCAATATCGTCGACTGGGAGCGGCGCCGGTCAAGCGGCGAACGGATCTTCGGCGAGGCGGTGTTGCGATTGCTGGCGGCGCTCAATGGCGACACCATGCCGTTTGCAAACGAGTTGCGAGGACTGGCGGATCGCAAGTTGTTCCTTGACGGCCTTGTTTCCATTTGGCAATTTGGCCCAGCCGAAGATAAGCGCGGATGAGGGGAACGCCGTGATCAAGTCGGAACTGGTTCATATTATCGCCGCCCGAAATCCGCATCTTTATCATCGCGATGTGGAGAATATCGTGAACGCCATCCTGGATGAAATCACCCAGGCGCTTTCCGACGGCAACCGCGTCGAACTGCGTGGTTTTGGGGCGTTTTCCGTCAAGAACAGGCCGTCCCGCTCGGGGCGCAATCCACGAACCGGTGAAGCGGTGTTCGTGGAGGAGAAGTGGGTGCCGTTCTTCAAGACCGGCAAGGAACTGCGTGAACGACTGAATCCGGGCAACGGAAGCTAGAGCAAGTTGCGGCCAGAATGAAGCATTTGACCGCGGTGATTTTGGTCGCTGGCTAGGCGGGTTGCGCGTCGTGGTGCCACCCCACCACAAGCGCGAGCCAACGACGCCAGGGGGCAAAATCGCCCGGCCCATTCACCATATGTTTTCAACACGATAGACCTCTCCAGGGGTGGCGGTAAATCGGCCCATCGGCTACGTTGCGACGCTTGCCCGATGCACCACATCGCGCTGCGCGACGCGCCTTGCCGAGTGAACCGATTTTCCGCCATCAAATGATTCATTCTGGCCGCAACTTGCTCTAGAGCCTGGATCAAATGGAACCATTCCGCCGCATCCGGCCTTGCGGGTTTGCGGTTAGCGGGATGAGGGCGATCGGCACCGCTTTCGTTTAAACCGGACAGGCTCTCGATTGCTACATCGAGTCCACTTGGCATCGCCGGCCACGCAGTGCTATGCGTTGCGCCAGTCAACCGGTTTGGATGTCATGACTCGAAAGATCGTCACCTTCCTGATTCTGCTGCCCATTGCGATCGTGCTGATCGTATTGTCCGTCGCAAACCGCGGCGCCGTTACGCTGGCCCTCAATCCGTTTCAGCCGTCCGATACCGTGCTTTCGGTCAGCGGGCCGCTTTTTGTATTTCTGTTCGTCACCTTCATGCTGGGCATGATCGTCGGCTCGCTGGCGACGTGGTTCAAACAGGGCAAATACCGAAAAAAGGCGCGGACCGAGGCGCGCGAAGCCGTCAAGTGGCATACCGAGGCCGACAAGCAACGGGAACGCGCCGACAGCGTGGTGGGGCAGAAGACGCTGCCCAGCGCTTGAGACTCCGATGATCGTCATATCGGCCGATCAGGTCGACGCCTATCTGGATTATCCCAGTCTTGCCGACGCGCTGGCAGACGCGTTTCGGGGCGGCATCGTATCGCCGACGCGGCATCACCATACGTTGGAGCGCCCGGATGGCACCGACAGCAGCATGCTGTTGATGCCAGCCTGGACCGATTTCGTAAGCCAGGGGCATTCCGACGGCTATATCGGCTGCAAGATCGTCACGGTCAGTCCGGACAACAACGCCCTCGGCAAACCCTCCGTGATGGCGCTTTACCTGCTGAGCGACGGCCGCACCGGCGAACCGCTGGCATTGATCGACGGCGAGGCTCTGACGCTGCGGCGGACGGCGGCGGCATCGGCACTGGCCGGTCGCTACCTGGCGCCACGCCAGTCGCGTCGTCTGGCCATGTTCGGTGCCGGCAAGCTGGCCCCGCACCTAGTGCGTGGTCACGCGGCCATGCATCCGATCGAGCGGGTAACGGTTTGGAGCCGCCGCCGCGAAACCGCCGAGCGGCTTGCCACGGACCTGTCGGGCGAGCGTTTCGAGGTCACTGTGACCGATGATCGGGCGGCCGCCGTGGCCAACGCCGACATCATCTCGGCCGCGACGCTGTCGACCGAACCGCTGATCGAAGGAGCTTCGCTCACCCCGGGAACGCATATCGATCTGGTGGGCGCCTTTGCGCCACACATGCGCGAAAGCGACGACGAAGCCGTCAGACGCGCGACGCTCTTCGTCGACACGTTCGATGGCGCGCTCAAGGAGGGCGGCGACCTCGTTCAGCCCATGCAGGCCGGCATCATCGACCGCAGCGACATCGTCGCAGACCTGGCAGCGCTGTGCAGCGGAACCCATGCGGGGCGCACGGACGAAGACGAAATCACGCTGTTCAAGTCAACCGGCGCGGCGCTTGAAGACTTTGCCGCTGGCTGTCTGGTCTGGCAACGCCATGCAAAGGCAGATTGAGGCATCGCTTCAGGTCTGGCCTTCGACAACCTCGCGAAATTTGACAAAGAACTGACCGGCCAGCTTTTTCGACGTCGAGTCGATCAGCCGCGAACCGAGCTGCGCAAGCTTGCCGCCAACCTGTGCCTTCACGTCATAGGTGAGAACGGTTGCATCGCCGTCGTCCTGCAGTTTTACGTTGGCTCCACCCTTGGCAAAACCGGCGATGCCGCCCTTGCCCTCGCCGGTAATGGTGTAGCTTTCCGGTGCGATGATGTTCTCAAGCGTCACCGAGCCCTTGAAGGTTGCCGAGACCGGTCCGATTTTCAATTTAACCGCCGCCGCCATCTCGTTGTCGCCGGTCATTTCGAGCGACTGGCAGCCCGGGATGCATTGCTTGAGGACCTCCGGATCGTTGAGAGCGGTCCAGACCGTGTCTCGCGGTGCCGTGATCCGCTCTTCGCCATTCATTTCCATGTGGTTTTCTCCATGCTCCCGAAATCGCCCGGACCGGCGTCGAGAAACGCCTTTGCCAAGACAGGGCGCAATGCTATTTGCTTTGCATTGCCGGGCCAAGACCCGATGCGATGCGAATGGACAGTTTTTTGAACGCACGACAAGGCCGCAAAACGCGCCCGAAAAGCGGCGCGCCGACCCGTCCGCAAGGCCGGCCGGCAAAACCCGCTGTCACTGCCAAATCAGAGCCGGCGACCCGCCGACCAGCGGCGCGGCCGGCGGCTGTTCCTGTGCGCCCGCCGCGCGGCGGCGAAAGGCCCGCCGAACGAGTGCCACTGATTCTGGAAACGACGGGAGACGACGGCTATCGGCTGCTCGATAGCGGACGCGGCAAAAAGCTGGAGCAGTACGGCCCGTACCGCATCGTTCGCCCAGAAGCCCAGGCCCTGTGGCCGCCCGCCCTCGATGAGATCGAATGGCACAACGCCGACGCCGTGTTCACCGGCGACACGGACGAGGACGGCATGGGCCGCTGGCGGTTTCCACAGACGCCGCTTGGCGAAACCTGGCCGATGCGGCTGCTGGGCATCGATTTTCACGGTCGCTTCACCGCGTTTCGGCATGTCGGCGTGTTTCCCGAGCAGATCGCCCATTGGACCTTCATGCGCCAGCAGATCGAGACGGCGCGGCGACCGGTCAGAGTGCTCAACCTGTTCGGCTATACCGGCGTCGCGTCGCTGGTCGCGGCGGCGGCCGGCGCCCAGGTGACACATGTGGATGCCTCGCGCAAAGCCATCGGCTGGGCCCGCGAAAACCAGGCGATGGCCGGTCTTCACGACCGGCCGATCCGCTGGATCTGCGACGATGCGATGAAATTCATCATGCGGGAAGAACGACGGGGCCAGAGCTACGACATCATTCTCGCCGATCCGCCGAAATTCGGCCGTGGACCGCATAGCGAAGTCTGGCATCTGTTCGATCACCTGCCCGCCATGCTCGATATCTGCCGGTCGATCCTGAGCCAGGATGCGCTGGCGCTGGTGCTGACCGCCTATTCGATCCGCGCCTCCTTCTTTTCCGTCCATGAACTGATGCGTGAGACGATGCGCGGCGCAGGGGGTACCGTGGAGTCCGGCGAACTCGTGCTGCGGGAAGCCGCTGCCGGCCGGGCACTCTCGACCTCGCTGTTCAGCCGTTGGGTGCGCGCGTGACGGCCACCGATCAGGACAGGCACAAAGGCATGCGCGGCCAGCAGCGCGTCGGACAGGTCAAGGCGGTCAGCAGCCTCGCCAATCCAATGGTCAAGGAGATCCGGTCGCTGGCGCTCAAAAAACACCGGGACCGCAGCGGCACATTCCTGGCGGAAGGATTGAAACTGGTCATCGATGCGATGGAGTTGGGTTGGCGAATCCGCACCTTCATCCATGCCCGGTCGGGCGAGCGAAAACCGGATGTCGACGCGATCGCCGCGCGGACCGTGGCGCAGGGCGGGCTGGTGCTGGAGGTCACCGAAAAGGTCCTCTCGGCGATCACTCGCCGCGACAATCCACAGATGGTGTGCGGCGTGTTCGAGCAGTCCTATCGGCCGCTCGGCGACCTGCGGCCGCAAACGGGCGAAACCTATGTGGCGCTGGACCGGGTCCGCGATCCGGGCAATCTCGGGACCATCATCCGAACTGCCGACGCGGCCGGCGCCGGCGGCGTCGTCCTGGTCGGCGAGTCGACGGATCCGTTTTCGCTCGAAACGGTGCGCGCGACGATGGGTTCGATCTTTGCGGTGCCGATTGCCCGCACCGACATCGACGGCTTTCTCGACTGGCACGCCGGATCCGGCGCATCTTTGATCGGCACCCATCTGTCTGGCGCTGTCGACTACCGGACGATCGATTATGCAAAGGGACCGGTTGTGCTGCTGATGGGCAACGAACAGGCCGGGCTGCCGGAGGCGCTGGCCGATGCCTGCGATGCCCTGGCACTCATTCCCCAGGCCGGGCGGGCCGATTCGCTCAATCTGGCGGTGGCGACCGGTATCATGCTGTTCGAGGCACGACGCCCCTTTCTGGAGCTTGCCCGATGACAGCCCAGCGTCCTATCGTCGCGCAGCGGCGCTTTGCTTTCGCTCTGGTGGCGCTTCTTGTCGGCGTGGATCAACTGGTCAAGTGGGCGGTGGAGGCCTATCTGCCGCTGCAGCAGCAGGTCGTTGTCCTGCCGGTATTCTCGCTGTTTCGAACCTATAATGACGGCATCGCCTTCTCGATGCTCTCCGGCGTCGGTGAACACTGGCTGCTCGCTCTGACCGTGGCGGTCATCGCCTTCGTGGCGGTTCTTTGGGCGCGCAGCACGCCGAGCCGATGGATCAGCCAGATCGGATTCGCGCTGGTCATTGCCGGCGCGCTGGGCAACCTGATCGACAGGGCGACGCTGGGTTACGTGATCGACTACTTCCTGTTCCACGTCGGAAACTGGTACTTCGCCGTTTTCAACGTCGCCGATGCACTGATCAGTGTCGGCGCCGCGGCGATCGTCATCGATGAGTTGTTCGGCCGCTGGATCTATGCCAATGAGCCAGAAAGAATGCGTTGATCGCATATATGGCAACCAAGGGAGGCCAATCATGCAGCAGCCGTTTCGGGCCATCGTCGTTTCCCGCGACGAGGACAGGAATCAGTCGGTCGATATTCGCCAGCTGACGCTCGACGATCTGATGAACGGGGACGTCGTTGTCGAGGTGGAAGCCACGACGGTCAACTACAAGGATGCGCTGGCGATTACCGGAAAGGCACCGATCATCCGTCATTGGCCGCTGGTACCGGGGATCGATTGTGCCGGATCGGTGGTCAGCTCGGACACCGACCTGTTTCGTCCGGGCGACAAGGTGATTCTCAATGGTTGGGGCGTAGGCGAAACCCACATGGGTACCTATGCGCGCTACGTGCGCGTCAAGAGCGACTGGCTGATCGGACGACCGGAGGGGATCAGCGCGCAAGACGCCATGGCGGTCGGAACGGCCGGATATACATCGATGCTGTGCGTGATGGCCCTTGAGCGTCACGGTATCACGCCGGAGCGCGGACCGGTCGTCGTTACCGGCGCCAACGGTGGTGTCGGCACCGTCGCGATCGCCATTCTGTCGAAGCTCGGATATACGGTGATTGCCTCGACCGGGCGGACCGAGGAAGAGGATTTCCTCAGATCATTGGGAGCCGACGAGATCATCAACCGGGTCGAGCTCTCTGAGCCCGGCAAGCCTCTCGGCAAGGAACGCTGGGCCGGCGGCGTCGATGCGGTGGGCAGCTACACATTGGCCAACGTGCTGTCGCAGACGCAGTATGGCGGTGCGGTGGCAGCCTGCGGACTGGCCCAGGGCTTTGACCTGCCGGCCACCGTGATGCCTTTCATCCTGCGTGGCGTCAGCCTGCTGGGCATCGATTCGGTGATGGCGCCCAAAACCCTGCGTGAAGAAGCGTGGCATCGCATCGTCAGCGATCTTGACATGGACAAGCTGCATGCCCTGTCGAAAACGATCAGTTTTGATGATATCATCCCGACCGCTACTGCCATGATGGACGGTCAGGTCAGGGGGCGCGTCGTCGTCGACATGGGCGAATAGATGGAACAGCGGCGGTAGGCCGCTGCGACGGACGGGTATAGTGTGCGGCTTAATAAACGCGTGTCGCTTAGCGGATTTGTCGGACATCCTATGTCACGGCTCTGTCGTATAGTTCTGATTTATGGGCGATATTGCGGAATCACGGGGTTGATTTGCCATGAGTCTAAACCTGCGCGAAACACGAGAGGGCAAACGCTCTGCTTCGGGACCGGCGCTTGACATGACATCCCTGGATGACGACGTGCTTGGCCGCATCGGCGACCTTGAAACACGGCTGGCGCGCAACGAGAGTGAAATCCGGGCAGCTCAATCAGTGCGATATGACGTGTTCGCCAACGAAATGGGTGCGGCTATGCCGCCGGAGGCCGTGCGTCTGCGCCGCGACATCGACGCCTTTGACGCCGTCTGCGATCACCTGCTGGTGCTCGACCGGACTCGTGTCGGCGACCCGGAGGACAGGATCGTCGGAACCTATCGCCTGTTGCGGCAGGACGTGGCGCGCGCCCATGACGGTTTCTATTCGACCTCGGAATTCGCCATTGACGACATGCTGGCGCGGCATCCGCAAAAGCGCTTCATGGAACTTGGCCGCTCCTGTGTGCTGCCGCAATACCGCAATCGCCGCACCGTCGAACTGCTGTGGCAGGGCAACTGGGCCTACGCGCTCGAGCACGAGATCGATGCCATGTTCGGCTGCGCCTCGATTCCCGGTGTCATGCCAGAAGCGCATGCGCTGTCACTGTCATTCCTCTATCACAACCGCCTGGCGACGGGCGAATGGGCGGTCAGCGCCCGACCCGAGCTTTATCAGGTCATGGACCTGATGCCGCATGAGGCGATCGACGTGAAGGGTGCGCTAGCCGGCCTGCCACCGTTGATCAAGGGCTATCTTCGGCTCGGCGCCATGGTCGGTGACGGGGCGGTCGTCGACCGCGCATTCGGCACCACGGACATCATGGTGGTGCTGCCGATCTCCAAGATCAACAACCGCTACATCAACTACTACGGCGCCGACGCCAGCCGCTTCGCGTCCTAACTCAGACACGATCTTACTCACTTATCCGTTTCCGCGCGGCAGCGGCACGGCAAACCGCAGCCGCGTTTCATCGGACCCATACAAATCGATTTCAATAAAATTGATTTCAATTTAATTCTGGGCTATGTGACTTGCACCGACGCGACGCGGGTCCGGGCACCGATGAAGCCGGCATCAGCCGCCAATCGAGACAGCAACCGGCGCAAGAATCGGGCATCAACGGGAGGAATTGATGAATTCAATCAATGTTTCGGTAAATGGCGAAAGCCATCAGCACACGGTCGAACCGCGGCTGCTGTTGGTCCACTACCTGCGCGACGTGCTGCGGCTGACCGGCACCCATGTCGGTTGCGACACGAGTCAGTGCGGCGCCTGCGTTGTGCATGTGGACGGGCAGGCGGTGAAGTCTTGCACCATGCTGGCCGTCGAGGCCGATGGTCGGGAGGTGAAGACGATCGAGGGGCTCGGCACGCCGGATAATCTGCACCCGCTGCAGGAAGCCTTTTCACGCGAACACGGATTGCAGTGCGGCTTCTGCACACCGGGCATGGTGATGGCCGCGGCCGACCTCCTGAAACGCCACCCGAACCCGGATGAGGCAACGATACGCGAGGAACTCGTCGGCAATCTGTGTCGCTGTACCGGCTATCAGAACATCGTCAAGGCGATCCGGTCGGCGGCGGGCAACCAGGAGGCTGCGGCATGACCGAACACCCCCTGGGCAAGAGTTTCGGCCGTTCGGTGCGGCGGATCGAAGACGGGCGCCTGGTCACCGGGCGCGGCGAATACACCGACGACGTCCTGCATCCCAACCAGACCTATATGGCGCTGCTGCGCTCGCCGCACGCGCATGCCGACATCGTCAATATCGACACCGGGGCAGCGTCGACGCTGCCGGGTGTGCGCCGGATCCTCACCGGCGCCGACTATACGGCGTCCGGACTTGGCGCGCTGATTTGCGGCTGGCCGGCCAAGAGCAAGGACGGCTCGCCGCAAAAGATGGGCGCCTATACGCCGATCGCTACCGACCGGGTGCGTTATGTCGGCAATATCGTCGCCGTGGTGATCGCCGACAGCCGCGATCAGGCGCGCGACGCCGCCGACCTGATCGAGGTCGACTACAAGCCGCTGGACGCGGTGGCGGACGTCGCCGCTGCCGTCGGTCCCGAGGCGCCGCAGATCCATGCCGACGCGCCGGGCAACCTCGTCGTTGACTGGGCGCTCGGCGACAAGGCGGCCAGCGATGCGGTCTTCGCCGCTGCTGCGGAGGTCGTCTCGCTGGAGTTGCGCAACAACCGGCTGATCCCCAACGCCATGGAAACGCGCGCCGCAAACGCCGTCTACGATGCGGGATCGCAGGAGTTCATCCTCCATACCTCGACCCAGAATCCGCACGGCCTCAAGACCTTCATGTCGGTCTCCATCGGCATCGCGCCGGAGCACAAACTGCGCTACGTGGCGCGGGATGTCGGTGGTGGCTTCGGATCGAAGGCGTTTATCTATCCGGAGGATGCCCTGTGCCTGTGGGCGGCGCGTGAAGTCGGACGGCCGGTCAAGTGGGCTGCCGACCGGCACGAGGCATTCGTGTCGGATGCGCACGGACGCGACCATTTGTCGACCGTGGAGCTCGCGCTCGACCGGGACGGCCGGTTTCTGGGTATTCGCGCCAGGACGATGGCCAATATGGGCGGCTATCTGTCGACCAGCGCCACCCTGGTGCCGACCTTCATGTCGGCGCCGCTGCTTACCGGCCAATACGATATTCCGTCGGTCTATGCGGAGGTCGACTGCGTGTTCACAAACACCGTCCCGGTCGATGCCTATCGCGGTGCCGGCCGACCTGAAGCCGCCTATCTGATCGAGCGCATCGTCGACGTGGCGGCACGGCGCACCGGACGCGATCCGGCCGAACTCAGGCGGATCAACATGATCAAGTCGTTTCCGCACACCAATCCGGCCGGCCTGACCTTCGACAGCGGCGATTTCGAGGCACTGCTCGACAAGGCCTTGGCGGAGATCGACTATGCGGGCTTTGCGGCGCGCCGCGCGGAAGCTGAACGCCGCGGCAAAAAACGCGGAATCGGCATGTCCACCTATATCGAAGCGTGCGGATTCGGCCCGTCAAGCGTCATCGGCGGCTGGGGCGGTGCGGCGGGCGCCTGGGAGTCGTCCGAGGTGCGGGTGCTGCCCACCGGCCATGTCGAGGTGCATACCGGTTGCATGCCGCACGGTCAGGGTCACGAAACCGTATTCGCACAATATGTCTCGGACGCCTTCGGCATACCGATGGAAAACATCCAGCTGCTCTACGGCGACACCGACCGCGGCCAGCACGGCAACGGCACTGTCGGATCGCGGTCCGGCCCGGTCGGCATCGGCGCCCTGGCCAAGACCTGCGTCAAGGTGATCGACAAGGCGAAAACCGTCGCCCGCCATGTGCTGCAGGCGGAAAGCGACGCGGACATCGATTTCGAAGACGGTGTCTTCACGGTGCGCGGCACCAACCGCTCGCTGTCCTTCCCGGAAATCGCCTGGGTCGCCAATTCGGGCATCGGTTTCCCGACCGACGAGGTGGAGCCCGGTCTGCATGCGGCTTCGAATTTCGATCCGGCGAACTTCACCTTTCCGTCCGGTTGCTACGTCTGCGAAGTGGAAATCGATCCGCTGACCGGTCAGCTCGATCTGGTTGATTTCGTCATCTACGACGATTTCGGCAATCTCGCCAATCCGATGATCGTCGAGGGTCAGGTGCATGGCGGCGTCGTGCAGGGGATCGGTCAGGCGCTGATGGAGCACGGTCTCTATGATACCAACGGTCAATTGCTGAGCGGCAGTTTCATGGACTACACCATGCCGCGCGCTGACGATTTTCCGCCGATCCGGCTGGGCATGAACGGCACGCCCGCCACCGCCAATCCCATGGGCATGAAGGGCTGCGGTGAGGCCGGGGCCATCGGGGCGCCGCCGGCGGTGATGAACGCCGTCGCCAATGCCCTGGAGATCGATCACATGGACATGCCGGCAACATCGCAACGGATCTGGCGGCAGATCCGCGCCAGCGGTGCGGCCGAGGAGGTGTAGCATGCATACGTTCGAGTATCACAAGGCGGCCTCGCTGGAGCAGGCGATCGGCCTGTTGGAACAGAGCAGCGAAGGCATGCTGCTGGCCGGCGGGCAGACCCTGATCACGGCGATGAAGCAGCGGCTGATCGCGCCGAGCGACCTGATCTCGGTCGACCGGCTCGACACGCTCAAGGGCATTGAGCTTGACGGCGACTCATTGGTCATCGGCGCCGGCGAAACCCACGCGACGGTGGCCGGTTCGGATATCGTTCGGCAGGCGATTCCGACCCTTGCCGACCTTGCAGGGCTGATCGGCGATCCGCATGTACGCAATCGTGGTACGCTCGGCGGCTCGATCGCCAACAACGACCCGGCGGCGGATTATCCAGCAGCGCTGCTCGCCCTCGACGCGACGGTGCACACCAGCCGGCGCGCCATTGCCGCGGCTGATTTCTTCACCGGCCTGTTCGAGACCGACCTGAAGAAAGGCGAGATCATCCTGCGGGTCAGCTTTCCCGTCCCGCAGCGGGCCGGTTACGAGAAGTTTCCCAATCCGGCATCGCGCTTTGCGCTGGTCGGCGTCTTCGCCGCCCGGTCCGCCGATGGCAGTGCGCGTATCGCGGTGACCGGAGCCGGACATGACGGGGTGTTCAGGGTAGCAACTCTTGAACAGGCATTGGCGTCCGATTTCTCGGCCGACCGCGTTCCGAGCGGGCCGCTCGACGGCGTCGAACTGTTGTCGGACATCCATGCCGACGCCGATTACCGGGCCGCTCTGGTCCCCGTTATCGCCGCTCGTGCGGTCGCCCGCGCCGGCTGATCCAGGTCGTTTGGCACCACGCTGCCGTCGTTAGCTACCGACGTTGAAGGCGGCGATGGCGGCCATATTGACGATGTCGGAATCCTTGGCGCCCATCGAGGTGATCTGGATCGACTTGTCGAGGCCGACGAGCAGCGGGCCGATCACCGTCGAGCCGCCGAGTTCCTGCAGCATTTTGGTCGAGATGGAAGCCGAGTGGAACGCTGGCATGACCAGCACGTTAGCCGGTCCCGACAGACGGCAGAACGGGTATTGCGCCATGATGTCCGGATTGAGCGCCACATCGGCCGCCATTTCGCCGTCATACTCGAAATCGACCCGCCGACGGTCGAGCATCCCAACCGCCTCGCGCACCTTCTCGGCGCGTTCGCCGCGCGGGTGGCCGAACGTCGAATAGGCAAGCATCGCCACCCGAGGCTCATAGCCCATGCGGCGCGCCATGCCGGCCGCCTCCTCGGCGATATCGGCAAGTTCCTGCGACGTCGGCATGTCGATGACGGCGGTGTCGGCGACGAGCACCGTGCGGCCTCGGCACAGCGCCAGCGAGACGCCGATCACCCGGTGGCCGGGTTTCACATCGACGCAACGGCGAATGTCCTCCAGCGCCGTCGAATAGTTGCGCGTCGTACCGGTGACCATGGCGTCGGCGTCGCCCAGCGCCACCATGCAAGAGGCGAAGTGGTTGCGGTCGTTGTTGACCAGCCGCAGGCAGTCGCGGTGCAGGTAGCCGTCGCGCTGCAGCCGGGCATAGAGATACTCGACATAGGCGTCGCGGCGTTTCGACAGGCGCGCATTGATGAGCTCGATGCCCGGCTTGGCGAGATCGATACCGGCGTTTTGGGCGGTTCGCTCCATTTCCTCGGAGCGGCCGAGCAGGATCGCGGTGCCCATGCGCTGGTTCACATAGGCCACCGCGGCCCGCATCACATGCGGCTCCTCGCCTTCGGCGAAAACAACCCGTCGCGGCTGCCGGCGCACCCGCTGGACGATGCTTTGCAGGGTCGACGCGATCGGGTCGCGGCGCGCCGACAGTTCCCGCCCATAGGCCTCCACATCGACGATCGGCCGGCGCGCCACGCCGGAGTCCATCGCCGCCTGGGCAACGGCGGTCGGAACGTCGGTGAGCAGGCGCGCGTCGAACGGCACGGGAATGATGTATTTGGGACCGAATCGCGGACGGTTGCCGCCATAGGCCGCGGTCACCTCGTCCGGTACGTCCTCGCGCGCCAGGGCGGCCAGTGCCTCGGCGGCGGCGATCTTCATTTCATCGTTGATGGTCGAGGCCCGGACGTCCAGCGCGCCGCGAAAGATGTACGGGAAGCCGAGCACGTTGTTGACCTGGTTGGGATAGTCGGAGCGGCCGGTCGCCATGATCGCGTCGTCGCGGATGGCCGTCACCTCCTCCGGCGTGATTTCCGGATCCGGGTTGGCCATGGCGAAGATGATCGGGTTGGCGGCCATCGAGCGGACCATCGGCTCGGTGAGCGCGCCTTTGACGGAGAGCCCGAAAAACACGTCGGCGCCCTCGACCGCCTCGGCCAGGTTGCGGGCATCGGTCACCACGGCATGCGCCGACTTCCACTGGTTCATGCCCTCCTCGCGGCCCTTGTAGATCACCCCCTTGGTGTCGCACAGGGTGATGTTGTCGCCGGGGAAGCCCATCGACTTGATCAGCTCCATGCAGGCGATCGCCGCGGCGCCGGCGCCGTTGCACACCAGCTTGGTGGTCTGCATGTCGCGGCCGGTCAGGTGCAGCGCGTTGATCAGGCCGGCGACGGCGATGATCGCGGTGCCGTGCTGATCGTCGTGAAACACCGGGATATCCATGACCTCACGCAACCGCTGTTCGATGATGAAGCAGTCGGGCGCCCGGATGTCCTCCAGATTGATGCCGCCGAAGGAAGGGCCGAGGAGCCGCACGCAGTTGACGAACTCGTCGATGTCCTCGGTGCCGACTTCGAGGTCGATGGAATCGACGTCGGCGAAGCGTTTGAACAGCACCGCCTTGCCTTCCATGACCGGCTTCGAGGCGAGCGCGCCGAGATTGCCGAGCCCGAGGATCGCGGTGCCGTTGGATACGACCGCCACCATGTTGCCGCGGGCGGTGTAGTCGAAGGCGCGCGACGCATCGTCGGCAATGGCGTTCACCGGCACTGCCACACCCGGTGAATAGGCGAGCGACAGGTCGCGCTGCGTGGCCATCGGCTTGGTCGGGTTGATCTCGAGTTTACCCGGCCGGCCGCGGGCATGAAATTCAAGGGCTTCCTGTTCTGTCACCGTCGGCAAGGTCGAGGACGCTTTGTCGGTTGCGGGCATGTTTCCTAACCTGTTGTGGGCGACCGGCTTCGATGGCCATCCGCCTGTTGTTTTTGGCACCGGACCACCGTTAGGGTGCCCGGAACATTGTGTAAAGTTTGTCTGCGGTGATGCAGCTTAGCGATATGGTTGAAAGTGCCAACCGGATAAATGCGCCGACCGGCAAATCGCCGGCCACGGCTGCGCCGTCGGAAAAACCGATGACGCCGCAGCGCGGCGCCGCCGCGACGCCGATGATGGAGCAGTATCTCGGCATCAAGGCGCAGCATCCGGACGCCCTGCTGTTCTACCGCATGGGCGATTTTTACGAGCTGTTCTTCGACGACGCGGTGGAGGCGGCACAGGCGCTGGGCATCACGCTGACCCGGCGCGGCCACCACCAGGGCGCGGATATTCCGATGTGCGGGGTGCCGGTGCATGCGGCAGACGACTATCTTCAGAAATTGATCGCCAGTGGCTACCGGGTCGCGGTGTGCGAACAGACGGAGAACCCGGCGGAGGCCAAGAAACGTGGGTCCAAATCCGTCGTGCGCCGCGAGGTTATCCGGCTGGTCACCCCGGGAACCCTTACCGAAGACAAGCTGCTGACACCGGCCCGGCCCAACTACCTGATGGCGCTGGCGCGGGTGCGCGGCGACGGCGGCCTGGCACTGGCCTGGGTCGATATCTCCACCGGGACGTTCCGGCTCGCCGAGACCGTGACGGAACGGCTGGTGGCCGACGTCATACGGGTCGATCCGAGCGAGCTGATCGTCGCTGACAGCGTGTTCCATGACGAGGTCTTGCGGCCGGCCTTCGACGCGCTCGGCCCGGTCGTCACGCCGCAGCCGGCGGTGCTGTTCGACAGCGGCAGCGCGGAAGGGCGGCTCGCCCGCTTCTTCGACGTGTCGACGCTGGATGGATTCGGCACGTTTTCGCGATCCGAACTGGCCGCCGCCGCAGCGGTGATCGCCTATGTCGAAAAAACCCAGCTGGCCGAGCGGCCACCGCTCGGCCGGCCGGAACGCGAAGCCGCCGGCACCACGCTATTTATCGATCCGGCGACACGCAACAATCTGGAGCTTCTGAAAACCCTGTCCGGCGATCGCCGGGGCGGATTGCTGAAGACAATCGACCGGACGGTCACCGGCGGCGGCGGCCGGCTTTTGTCGGAACGGCTGATGTCGCCGCTGACCGACCCCGATGAGATCAACGGACGCCTCGACGCGGTGTCGTGGTTCGTCGCCCGCAGCGCCCTGGTCGACACCGTTCGGGACGCCTTGCGCGGCGCGCCCGATACACCGCGCGCCCTGTCGCGGCTGGCGCTCAATCGCGGTGGGCCGCGCGACCTCGGCGCCATCCGCCAGGGCTTCGCGGCGGCCGCTCAGCTCCTCGGGCGCCTGCGCGGTGAAGACGCACCGGCGGAGATCGCCGGGGCGCTCGACGAGCTTGAGGACCTGCCGCAGGCGCTCGCCGATAGGCTGGATGCCACACTCGCCGACGAGTTGCCGCTGCTGTGCCGTGACGGCGGTTTCGTGCGTGCCGGCTTCGATGCCGAGCTGGACGAGATGCGCGCGCTGCGCGACGAATCGCGCAAGGTCATCGCCGGCCTGCAGCTGCAATACGCCACGGAGACCGGTGTCAAATCCCTGAAAATCAAGCACAACAACGTGCTCGGCTATTTCATCGAAGTGACCGCCGGCAACGCCGCCGCGCTGACCGAGGGCAACGCCGCCAAGGCGCGGTTCATCCACAGGCAAACCATGGCCAACGCCATGCGGTTCACCACGACGGAACTGGCCGACCTGGAGAGCCGCATCGCCAATGCGGCCGACCGGGCCCTGACCATCGAACTGGAGACCTTCGACCGGCTGTGCGCCGCCATCACCGATGCCGCGGAGCCGATCTACCACGCGGCCCAGGCGATCGCCGCGATTGACGTGTCGACGGCGCTGGCGCGGCTGGCTGAAGAGCAGGGTTATTGCCGCCCCACGGTCGACCTCTCCACCCGGTTCCGCGTCGTCGCCGGCCGCCATCCGGTGGTCGAGCAGGCGCTGCGGCGGCAAGCGGAAAACCCGTTTGTCGCCAATGACTGCGACCTGTCGCCGGCCGATGGCCGCGAGGAGGGTGCGATCTGGTTGCTGACCGGACCCAATATGGGCGGCAAGTCGACGTTCCTGCGGCAAAACGCCTTGATCGCCATCATGGCCCAGATGGGGTCGTTCGTACCGGCCGGCAGTGCCGATATCGGCGTCGTCGACCGGCTGTTCTCACGGGTCGGCGCTTCGGACGACCTGGCGCGCGGACGCTCGACCTTCATGGTCGAAATGGTCGAGACGGCGGCAATCCTCAACCAGGCCGGCCCGCGCTCGCTTGTCATCCTCGACGAAATCGGTCGCGGCACGGCGACCTTCGACGGTCTGTCGATCGCCTGGGCGGCGGTCGAACACCTGCACGAGGTCAATCGCTGCCGTGGCCTGTTCGCCACCCATTTCCACGAGTTGACCGTGCTGTCGGAAAAGCTCGACCGTCTGGCCAACGCCACCATGCGGGTCAAGGAGTGGGAGGGCGACGTCATCTTCCTGCACGAAGTGGGGCCGGGCGCCGCCGACCGGTCCTACGGCATCCAGGTGGCGCGGCTCGCCGGCCTGCCCGAATCGGTGGTGGCACGGGCCCGCGCCGTGCTCGACCAACTGGAAGAAGGCGAGCGCAAAAGCCCGGCCAGACAGCTGATCGACGACTTGCCGCTGTTCTCCGCCGAGGTGAACAGCCAGCCGCCACGGCGTTCCGGCCCGTCACCGGTCGAGACTGCTCTCGCGGCACTCAATCCGGACGACATGACACCGCGCGAGGCATTGGAGGCGCTATATCGGCTGCGCAGCGAACTTCCGCAAGAGGATTGAATCTGAAATTTCGTTCAGAGTGTGCTGCATAATGTGACGAACTTCAGGTTCAGGACACCAGCTTATCTTGCGACAAGTTGAATGGACCCTGCCGGCGCGCCCGCCTATGCTCTGAACGCTCTCGGATCCGGTCAGGAAGGAACCGAACCATGTATCGGCGTTGGCCTTGGTCATCCACTCTCCACGCGTGGCTGATTGTCTGCGGGGTTTCCGCCACCCTGCTTGCGGCTGCAACGGCAGCGCGGGCCGATGTCGGTGTGAAGAATGCCTCCGGCGCCTGTCACTTCATAGCCGACGCCGCCGAAGAGGCACTGCGTGCCGAACAGTACGCGTTGGCCCGGTCCGGCTTCACGAAGGCCATCGACTGGACACGGCAGAACTGCGCGGTGCCCATCGACAACACCTATCTGTGGATGAACTACAAGGGACGCGCGGAAGCCAGCGCCCGGTTGGGCGACCCGGTCGCGGCGGCACAGGACATCGCCCAGCTGACGCAATCCAGCACGTTCCAGCACAAACTCGGGGCCGCCGACTATGACTGGATCATGCAGGCCCTCGAGGCGGCGATTGAAGCGCAACCCGAATCGGCCGCCTTTTACGGCGCTCGCGGCGCCATGTACGACGCAGCATCCTTCAACTATTCGATGAACAACAACGTCGATCAGGCAGCATTCTATGCCCTGCTGGCGCTGAACGATCGCGATTCGCAGGTGGCCTACGCCCGCAGCGACGGCGAGCGGGCCGCAGCGCTCGCCGATCGCCATTTGCTGCACAAGAACCTGAACAACCGGCAGCTGGCGCTGAACGACATCACCCGCGCCATAGAGCTCGATCCACTGGCCGACCACTACTGGCGCCGGGCGCTGTTTCGAATGGACAGCGGCGACACGGCTTCGTTCCTCGACGCACTTGAGGATGTTTCGATGGCCATCGAGCTGGAGCCGGAACGCTACTGGTATCACAAGCTGCGCACCGAGATTTACCAGACGATGGGGAACACCGACGGTGCCATCGACAGCCTGACCGAAGCTCTGGCCGCGGTTCCGCCGGACAATCACCTGCGCAGCACGTATCTGACGGATCGCGCCGGGTTGCTCAAACAGAAGGGCAGGCTCGAAGAGGCGGCGAACGACTATGCCGCGCTGATCGAGATCCGGCCGAACAACGCCGGCTGGCGCTTTGAGAGGATGGTGCTGCTGCTGCAACAGGGGCTTGACGAGGCGGCGGAAACCGAGCGGCGCGAGATCGCGTCCCTCGACGGGAGCCTGCTGCGCGACCGCAATAACCTGTGCACACTGAGTGCCGCCTACGAGCGCCGCCACGCCGCGACGGGCCGGTCGGCGCGCCGCGACGATATGTTGCGCGCCTGGAACCAGGGCCAAATCGTTGCTCTGGTGCCGCTGCGACACGTGGTCGGAAACCAGGATGCCAAGACCGCGAAAGCCTGGGACGCAATGACCGAATTCGTGCGCACGGCGCAGCCGGTCGACGACGCGGATACCAAGAGCCTCGACGCCATCCCGGCCTATACCGGCAGCAAATCGGACCAGCTGCGCCAGGCGCTGCAATTCATCGACGATCAGCTCGCGGTCGCCAAGGATGCCGCCGACAGAAGCAATGGAGAACAGGCCGGCGCCGTGCTCGTGGTTTCGGCTTTCGGCCATATGGCCGAAGCGCTCAACCGGATGGGCGTGTCCGATCTCAACGCCCGCTTCGGCGATAGCATCGCCCGTTTCGGGCCGCCTTCCGGCCTGCCCTGCGAGCTGTGGATCGAGCCGATGCTGACGACGCTGTCCGGTGCCGACCGGGAAGCGGTCGTCTCCGCGTGGTCAGAGGCAAAATCCGCTTTTCGGACGCTGACAGGACGATAGTCGGCGGCTGCGCAAATTCAGCCATGGGCGACCCGCCCGGCGGTTTCCAGTTGGATCGTCGCGTGGGAAATGCCGAAATCGTCTCTCAGCGCGCTGTTGAGGGCCTGCAGGATATCGTCACGATCGCAGTCGGGTGCGACGACGGCATGCATCGTGAGCACCGGGCTTTCGCTGGTCAGCGACCAGATGTGCACATGGTGGATGTCGACGACGCCCGGCACCTTGTTGGTCAGCTTCTCCGACAGGTCCGCCGGATCGACACCTTCCGGCGTGCCTTCGAGCAGGATGTGGCCAGACTGGCTGACGATCGAATAGGCCGCCCGCAGCACCAGCAGGGCCACCAGGATCGAGAGGATCGGATCGATCGGGTTCCAACCGGTCCACAGGATCACCAGTGCGGCGACGATGGCCGCGACGGATCCGAGCAGATCGCCCATCACATGCAGGGCGGCGCCACGGATGTTGAGGTTCTCGCGGTTGCCCGACTGCAGGATCAGAAACGAGGCGATGTTGACGATCAGGCCGAGCACGGCGATGACTAGCATCGGTCCGGCAAGCACATGCACCGGATCGTTGATCCTCTCGATCGCCTCGACGGTGATCCAGATGGCGATCACGAACAGGCTGATGCCGTTCACAAAAGCGGCTAGGACCTGAAACCGCTGATAGCCATAGGATCGTTTGAGGTCGGGTTTTTTGGCGCCGATGTGGAAGGCGAACCAGGCGAGACCCAGCGACACGCAGTCGGTCAGCATATGGCCGGCGTCAGCGATCAGCGCCAGCGACCCGGCCCACAGCCCGCCGGCAAACTCGGCGACCATGAAGACCGCAGTCAATAAAAGCGCCCAAAGGACGCGGGTCTTGTTGGCCTTCACGCCATGATGGTGGTCGTGCCCCATGGTCGTCTCCGAATCATCCCAGGGAGGGTAGGCGCAGTTCGGGGAGCCGGTCAAAAACCAACGACGATGGCGGTTACCGGAGCGTTACGGTGCCTGTTTCGAACCGCACAGGGAGTCGTTCAAAGCGGCGGTCCCGCGGCAATAGATTCACCGGCGAAACAGATTGATCGGAAGCCGGCTAATAGATTGGCAGCGGGTTGGCGATGGCAAACGCAAGGTCGACCGCGACACCGCGGAGACTAAACGGGATGCGTGACAGTTTTGGAAAAGTCGATCCGACGGTCGTCGGGCCTCTTCGGACAAGCTTTCTCAGGTTTCAGCCAGCCGCGGTAGTGGATCAATGGCCCGACGAGCGGCAGCGACAGATGCACGTCGAAACGAAACCGGCCCTGTGCGTCCTCGTCTTCGCGTGCCCGCGATACCGGCCGCAGACATCGCGGTAACGGCAGACCGCCAAAGCGCCAGCCGACGACCGGCAGTTCGAGACCGGTCGGCTTCGCCGCCGCGGCAAGTGTGAACGTAAATCGGCCGAAGGATTCGCTCAGCTCTCCGGGCGCCGGCGATTCCAGCCGCGACGAGAATCGCCTCCCGCCGAAATTGCGGGTCCAGACTTCGATCGATGCCGGCTGCAGACCGCCGTTTGTAGCGCGGTCGACGGTCACTGTAACGGGAACGTTTTTGCCGCGCTCCGGCATGCCGAGCCAGCGGCGCAGAAGGCGACCGGGCAATCCGCCGGCGGTTTCGATATCGGCCGAACCGCGCCATACCGGCGCGGCATCCGCTGCGTGGAAAACGCCGACCGCCGGCGGAAGCATAACGGCGGCGTCGCCAAGGGCTTGGTCGAACACCGAAGGCGCAAGAGGCTGCGCATCGCGCTGCGTCGTGATGGCATGCCGTGCCATTTCGGCTTCGATGGCAGGCAGAGAGACCGCGTCCGCAGCGATACGCGCGCCGGGCGGGGTGCCGTCGCGCAACAAATCGCGCACGAGGGCCACCGCCGGCAGCGTCGGCACATGCGGTCCCTCATCCTGCGTTGCAAGCAATGACCAGCGGGCCCGGCAGGGCCGCGCCTGCGCGTCGAGCCCGGTCACATCGACCACCATCGCGCCGGTGTCTCCCGAGGTCGCACGGGTCCATCGGCGCGCCTTGCTCAGCAGCCAGGCCAGCGGTCGCGGATCACCGATCCAGCCGGCACGCCGCAACCGCGCAAGCCATTCCAGACCACGTTGCTCAACGGCTGCCTCAAGACCCGCCTCGAAAACGATGCGGGAGGCGACCGCGTAGCGGTTGCCAATCCTCTCGGCGTCGAATGTCTCCACCGGCGCGACACGACGCCGGCCCAGTCCAGGGATGTCGATCACCCGGCCATGACACCAGCCCGGCGTCGATTGAAGCCGACCTTCGCGCCACAGCGGCACCGGCTGTCCGGCGTAACCGAGCACCGCCGAGACCACCGATTGGCCGACCTCGCTGCGACCGCCGGGAGTGATGGCGATTTCTACCGTGTCGATGCGTCGCCAGTCGCCCGCCAGCGCCCGCAACACGGCGCCGGAGAGCGCCGGCGTCGAACTGGCACCGGCAAGCGCCGCGACACCGGCGGCGCGTGCCGGTGCGTCGAGGGTCTCCACGTAGGCTCGCAGATAGGCGCATGCGTCAGCCAGATCGATGACATGGGCGCCCGCTTCCACCGCCGCTTGCGGGATCCCATAGCCGGCTTCCTGAAACGGTCCGGACGCATCGATAACCAGCCAAGGGCGCAGGAACGTCAGCGACTGACGGAGGGCTTTGCGATGATCCATTTCGACGCCGCGCACAATGGCCTTCGCGGGTGCCAGCGCCGCTGCGACGGCGTCGGCCTTCGGCTGCCGGCGCGAGACGATCAGCAGTTCGAGACCCTCGAAGCGCGACAGGTTGGCCGCGAGCCGCCGACCGAAGACGCCCGTTCCTCCGATCAGCAGGATGCGGCGGGTCATGGCAGATCCGGCAGCGTGAAGCGGTGGCGTTCGGATACGGGCACCGTGGGACAGGAGTCGTAGCGTCCGAACAGCCGATATCGGTTTTTGGCGACGGCATCATAGACGCGGTCGCGCCAGCGCACCGGCAGCAGGCGGCCGATCAGCAGCAAACGAGCCGGGCCGCCGACATGACGCAGCAGCGCCAGCACGCCGTCGGAGCGGCCGTGGGCCTCGCTGCCCTCGACAAAGAGGAATGTGTCGGGATTGTCCGGGTCGATGCCGAAGCGGGCAGCCAATGCCCTGCCCTCGGTCGACTGGATCGCCACGAACCGGATCTCCGGACGTCGTTCATACCGCATCACGTAGCGCACGGCGCGCGAACACAGCACGCAAACCCCGTCATAAAGCCAGATCGGTTTCACGGCCGTTCCTCGCGATAGACGCCTTCCTGATACAGGAGTTCGCCGAACCAGGGGTGCACTATCTGCAGCGAAAAGCGGAACCAGCCGTGCTGCGTCTCCGCATGCCGGACGACCAGCCGGCCGGGCGACAGCCACCGCGGCAGCGTCAAGCGCAGCGGACCGGCATCGATATGGTAGGCCTGATCCCGAAACACCAAGGTTCCACTTTCCACGGTAACGCGCAGCGCGATGCTGATGCCGCAACCGATGTACTCTTCAAGTCCGGTCGGGCCGCGGAACCGCTTGGCGGAGTGGATGATCTGAGGGAAGCCGCTGCGATTGGCATAGAGCCGCGTCCAGATCTGACCGCCGCCTGCCACATCCTCGGTCACGGTGACGACGGATGGCACATCAATATCGAACGAGACGGGCAACGGTGCGCCGACGAGACGCAAAAGACCGGCCAGCAGTTTACCCCAGCGATTATGGCGCTGAGCACTTAGCCGGCCGATGAATACCAGAGTCGCGCCATCCCGCACGCGCTTCGAGAAACGTCGGCACACAGCCTCCGGCAGACTTCGCCATTGCTGTTCTGTCAAAAGCGAGCGGAAGCGAAGATCGCCCAGTTCCTCCGGCCTGCCATGCGGCCGTTGGTCGGGTAAGGCTTGTTGCGCAGCGTGACGTATCATGGATTTTCCCATGTCGCCTCTGAGGGTACAGCTAGCGGCGGCCGGCGCCGCTGCCCGGAATCAGCGAGGCGATCTTGGCACCGAGTTTGAGCATCAGCTCCCGCTTGGGCTTGGGCACGGACAGCATTTGCCCATACCACTGGTCGACCGCCGCAGTGAATTCCATCATGTCACGCAGCCGACGGCGAGAGGTGCGGCTGACTCTCGGATCGTGCTCGGCCTTGTCGACGCAGTCGCGCAGGGTCGCCAATGCCGGATCGATCTCCCTTGCCTTGCGACCGTCGGCGATGCGCGCGGCGATCTCCCAGACATCCGTCTCCGCTTCGAAATGCTCGCGCCGATCATGGCGCACCGGCACCCGGCGGATGAGGTTCCAGGCGAGCAGTTCCTTCAGGGAATTGGAGACATTGGAGCGTGCCATACCGAGACTTTCGGCAATGTGCTCGGCGGTCACCGGTGTGTCGGCGAGATAAAGAAAGGCATGGATCTGGCCGATCGAGCGGTTGACTCCCCACTGCCCTCCCAGGTCGCCCCATTGCAGGATGAAATCCTCTACCGCCTCCGGCAGGTCGCTTGCGGATGAAGCGGCGGTCGTGGTTGCGTTTCGGACGTACTTTTCGGCTATTTCTGTCATGACAGAAATTTAAGAAACTCCGAATCAAAATGCAACCCCTTGGGATCATTGACTGTCGATTGGTTCTGTCGCTTGTTTCAGAAGCTACGAATCGTCCTATCGAAACGCTTCGCCGGGATAGGCACCCCAAATCTCGTCCTGCGCCACCCATCCCGCGACGCCTTCGACCTCGGCTTCACACCATTTGCCGTTGCATTCCTGTATGCGCACGATGACCCCCGGTTCGAGCCGGGCGACGATGCGTCCGTTGCGTTGCGGGCGCGTCCGCATATGGACAAAGACGTCGTCAATACCGCGTTTCCACGGCGCGATCGCCGCAGTACGCTCGCCGGTCAACAGCGACCTGTGGATCCAGCCCTCGGTGCCGTCCAAATCGCGCACCCTGCGCCAATGATCGTATTCCTGGATGATCTCCATGGGGATGCCGGAGCGGGTGTAGAGCCAGTTGACGGCGTAGTCTTTGCTGGGGCCGATGCGCAGGTTGACGCGCTTGGCCTTGAGACTGACAAACCGCGGCAGCGGCAAACCGCTGGCGCCGGTCGCCGGCTGGGCATTGACCGGCGGTGCCATGGTCAGGCCTGTCAGGATGAGCACGGCGGTGGCTACTGTCGCGAGGAACAGTCCGGCGACGGATCTGACGGTCAATTGTCCCTCCATCATACGCGTTACGACGCGCGGTTTGTCAGGAAACCGCGCAGACAGGACAGGCTCCCGGGCCGCGCACCGCAGGAGTTCTCTTTTTCATCGCGCGGTCGTCTGGTAGAACCAGTCCATGTGTGTCGGGCTGGTCCCAGATTCTCACATCTTGGTTAAAGAGCTCTCAACAAGGGGCCGATTGAGGAAATGCCTAACAGGAAACGACCGAAGGTCTTTATTACGCGAAAACTGCCGGAATCGGTGGAAACGCGGATGCGGGAGCTGTTCGACGCCGAACTGAACATCGAGGACACGCCGCGCACCCAGCCGGAGCTGGTGGCTGCGATGAAGACCTTCGACGTTCTGGTGCCGACGATTACCGACACCATCGATGCGGCGATGATCGAGCAGGCCGGAGACGACCTCAAGCTGATCGCCAATTTTGGCAACGGCACCGACAACATCGATGTCGACGCGGCCGCTGCCCGCGGCATCACGGTCACCAACACACCGGACGTTTTGTCGGAAGACACCGCCGATATGACCATGGCGCTGATCCTGGCCGTGCCGCGGCGCCTGACCGAGGGCGCACGGGTGCTGACCGATGAGGGTGGCGACGGTGCCTGGCAGGGCTGGTCGCCGACCTGGATGCTCGGACGCCGCATCTGGGGCAAGCGGCTGGGCATCGTCGGCATGGGCCGGGTCGGCACCGCCGTCGCCCGGCGCGCCAGAGCGTTCGGTTTGTCGATCCACTACCACAACCGCCATCGGGTCAGCAGCGATACGGAGGACCAGTTGGAGGCGACCTACTGGGACAGCCTCGACCAGATGCTGGCGCGCGTCGATATCGTGTCGGTCAATTGCCCTTCGACACCGGCGACGTTCCACCTGCTGTCGGCGCGACGGCTGGCGCTGTTGCGGCCCGAGGCCTACATCGTCAACACGGCCCGCGGTCAGATTGTCGATGAGGCGGCGCTGATCCGCAACCTGCAGGACGACAAGATAGCCGGCGCCGGGCTTGACGTGTTTGAACACGAACCGGCGGTCAATCCCAAACTGGTAAAGCTGGCAAGGGCCGGAAAGGTGGTCATCCTGCCACATATGGGTTCGGCCACCATCGAGGGCCGCATCGATATGGGCGAGAAGGTGATCATCAACATCCGGACACTGTTCGACGGCCATCAGCCGCCCGACCGGGTTTTACCCGGTCGGATATAAGGACCGTCAGGCGCCGAGCATCGCGGCGATCTCGTCCTTGAGCTGCATACGACGCTTACGCAGGTCCGTGTTGCGGTCGTCGGAGGCGGCTTCGATGCCGGTCTCGATCCGGTGGATCTCCCGATTGATGGTGTGGTACTCGTCCGACAGCTTGGCAAAATGCGCGTTGTTCATCTTCAGATCGTGAAGCCGGTCGACGTGATCGGGAAAATCCGCGGCGAGCTCGTGCGGAACATGTGTCATGGCAACTGTCCTCTTGTTGTCGTGTCTCGATGCCGCGACGCTATGGAAGGCTGCCGATCGCGGCTTTGACCGAGATCAACTTTCCGCCGAAACGCGCTCGTCTACCCGTAACGGATCGTCTCGAAACGTGCCGCCAGCGCATCATAGAGCAGCAGGCGGCCGATCAGCGGCTCGCCGATACCGGCGACGAGCTTGATGACCTCCATCGCCTGCAGCGATCCGACAATGCCCGTCAGAGCGCCGACGATGCCGGCCTCCGCGCAGCTCGGCACGAGCCCGTCGGGCGGCGGTGCCGGAAACAGGTCGCGATAGGACGGATTGGCCTTGCCCGCAGCGGTCTGCGCATAGGGCATCAGCACCGTCAGGGACGCATCGAAGCGGCCGACGGCCGCTGTGACCAGCGGCTTTTCCAGTTCCGCACACTGATCGGCCACCAGGTAGCGGGTGGCGAAGTTATCGCACCCGTCGACCACCACGTGATAGGCGCCGATCAGCTGGGCGGCGTTCTCGGCCGTCAGCCGCACGGCGTGCGCTTCAACCGCCACATGTGGATTGATCGCAGCGACAGCGGCTGCCGCACTGTCGGTTTTGTTCATCCCAACGGCGTCGGTGCTGTGGATAACCTGCCGCTGCAGATTGGACAGCGACACCGTGTCGTCGTCGACGATGCCGAGGGTGCCGATACCGGCGGCGGCCAGATACTGCAGCACCGGCGCACCGAGGCCGCCGGCACCGACCACCAGCACGCGGGCGCGCTTCAGTTTCTGCTGGCCCGGTCCGCCGATCTCCGGCAACACGATGTGCCGGGCATAGCGTTGCAATTCGTCAGGGGTCAGGGTGTTCATGGTCAGACTCTTAGGGCGCTTTGTCCGGTTCGCCAACTACGTGGCGGTGACCGTACCGGCGTCGACGGTCAAGCACAGGGCACGGGAACCGAGCGCCGTGAACATCTGCCGGTCCGTACCGGTCATGAAAGCCTGACCGCCCAGACCATCAACGAGATCGAATAGCGCGGCGCGCCGTCCGGGATCGAGATGCGCCGCGATTTCGTCAAGCAGCATCAATGGCGCAGCACCGCAGATCGAGCCGGTGAGGCCGGCATGGGCGAGCACCAGGCCAACGAGCAACGCTTTCTGTTCGCCGGTCGAGCACTGAGCCGCCGGCATGTCCTTTTCGCGATGGCGGATCAGCAGATCGGTGCGATGCGGACCGGTCAGTGTCCGTCCGGCAGCCGCATCGCGATGCCGACCTTCGCGCAGTCGGCCGGCCAGCGCATCTTCGAACTCCGAGGCGTCACCGCCCAGCGGTTCCATGCTGACGTCATCGAGTGCGATCACGGCGCGCGGGAACGGTCCGTCGGTTTCGGCATCGATATGGCCGCCGAGCAGCGCCACCAGTTCGCGGCGGGCCATGGCGATCGCCGTACCGAGCTCCGCCATCTGCTGTTCGATGCCGTCAAGCCAGGCCGGGTCCGGGCGGCCTTCCGAGAGCAGCCTGTTGCGGCTGCGCATGGCGCGCTCATAGTCGACAACCCGGCGTCCGTGTTGCGGATCGATGGCCAGCACCTGGCGGTCGAGAAAGCGCCGCCGGTCGGCGGAAGAACCGGTGAACAGGCCGTCCATCGCCGGCGTCAGCCAGACCAGTCGCACATGCTCCAGCAAATCGTCGGCGGACCGTGCATTGGCGCCATTGATGCGCAGTTTTCGGCTGCCGCCGCTGCCGTCGCCGGCGGTTGACGTGCCGATTTCCACAGGTCCGGCCATGCCCTCCAATGCCGCGAACACCGCAAATCCGCCCTTCCCGTCACGCCGCGCGACGTCGGCATAGGCTGCACGACGCAGGCCGCGCCCCGGTGACAGGAACGACACGGCCTCCAGAAGGTTGGTCTTGCCGGCACCATTGTCGCCGGTCAGCACCACGTGACGCCGGTCGAAATCCAGCGACAATTGTGGATAATTGCGAAAATCCGTCAGTTTGAGACGTGTCAGATGGACGGTGCTGCCGGCGGTCACGGCTCGCGGCGCTGGACGTCAGACGCGCATCGGCATCAAAACGTAGAGCGCGCCCTCCTCGGCACTGTCACGGACCAGCGTCGGTGAACCGGGATCGGCCAGATGGAACACCGCTTCGGAGCCGCTGAGCTGGCCGGTGATATCGAGCAGATATTTGGCGTTGAAGCCGATCTCCAACGGTTCGTTTTGGTAGCCGACCGGCAATTCCTCCGTGGCGCTGCCCGAGTCGGGATTGTTGACGGTGAGTGTCAGCAGCCCGTCGGACAGCGTCAATTTGACCGCCCGACCGCGTTCGGAGGAGATGGTCGACACGCGGTCAACGGCGGACGCAAACGGCGCGCAGTCAATCTTGAGTTCCTTGTCGTTGCCGGTCGGAATGACGCGCTGGTAATCGGGAAAGGTGCCGTCGATCAGCTTCGAGGTCAGCAGCACGCCGCCGATGGTGAAGCGGATCTTGGCCTCCGACAATTCGACGGTCACGACGATGTCCGGATCGTCGACCAGCTTCTGCAGTTCGCCGACGGTCTTGCGCGGCACGATGATGCCCGGCATGCCCTCCGAGCCGGCCGGTGCGTCGATATCGGCGCGCGCCAGGCGATGGCCGTCGGTGGCTACGGCGCGCAGCTTCAGCGCGCCGGCTTCCCCTATGGTGTGCATGAAGATGCCGTTCAGGTAGTAACGCGTCTCCTCCGTCGAAATGGCGAATTGCGTGCGATCGATCAGCATCTTCAGGTCGCTGGATCCGAGCCGGAAGGTGTGGCTGAAATCGCCGGCGGTCAGGTCCGGGAAATCCGAATCCGGTAGGCATTGCAGGGTGAACTTGGAGCGCCCGGAGGCGACGTTCATCGCATTGCCTTCCGGGGTCAGCGCCAGCAGTACCTCGGCTCCGTCCGGCAGTTTGCGGACAATATCATAAAGCAGGTGCGCGGGGACCGTGGTTGCGCCGGCCTGTTCGATATTGGCGGGTGTCGCTTCGGTGACCTCCAGATCGAGATCGGTGGCCTTGAGATCCAGTGTCGCACCATCCGCCCGCAGAAGCACATTGGACAGGATCGGTATGGTGTTGCGTCGTTCGACCACGCGATGAACGTGATTGAGAGACTTCAAGAGGTTCGAACGCTCGATCGTGACACGCATGGTTCCCTGCACCAATTTCCTGTTTTCAGGCCCCGAAACCCGACACCGTGAACCTGGGAGAGGCTCGACTGTACGGCACTGCGGGCATCACGGCCTTAGCGGGACGCCGCACACGGGACAAGCAAAATGACAGATTCATCCGTAAACAAGCAAGGGCGCGGCGTCCAGTACGGATCGCCGCGCCGTATTCACTGGGGATAAATGTGGGAAATGACCGACCGCAAAGCGGCCGGTCGTGCAGCCTACTCGCTGATCAGCCGCCGCAGCAGCTCGATCTCGTGCGACAGCTTGGTGTCCTGTTCCAGCAGGTTTTCGATCTTCCGCACAGCGTGCAAAACGGTGGTATGATCCCTGCCGCCGAAGCGTCTGCCGATCTCCGGGAACGAACGGGGCGTCATCGTCTTGGACAGAAACATGGCGATCTGCCGCGGCTTGACGATGGTCCGGGTGCGGCGGTTCGACACCATCTCCTGACGCGACACATTGTAGTGGCGGGCCACGATGCGCTGAATGTCCTCGATGCGGACCCGTTTTGGTTCGCCGGCGTTGACCAGATGACCGAGCAACTCGTCGACACGGTCGAGCGACAGGGTCGGCTCGAAGGAGCGGCGAAACAGCAGCTGGTTGAAGGCGCCTTCCAGTTCGCGCCCGCTCGACGTCACGCTGCGGGCGACATGGGTGAGGATTTCAGCCGGGATATCGAGCGAACAATCCTCCTGCTGGGCCGAGGCCAGGCGCCGTTTGAGCATTTCCAAGCGCATGTCGTAGTCGGGTGCCTCGATTTCGATGGCGACACCGCCCTGGAGCCTGGACCGGACCCTTGCGTCCAGCGATTCCAGTTCCCAGGGGGCGCGGTCCGCCGCAACGACAACCTGCCGGGCCGAGTCGAGCAGCATGTTCAGCAGATGACAGAACTCGTGCTGGATCGACTTACCCTGCAGAAACTGCATATCGTCGATGACCAGAAGGTCGATGTTGCGCAGCGACTCCTTAAACGACAACGCGTCATTGTCACGGATCGCAGTGGCGAAACGCCACATGAAATACTCGGCGGTCAGATAGACAACGCGGGGCCGGCGTTCGCTTTCGGTGGCCGCCAGCGCGATGGCCTGCAGCAGGTGCGTCTTACCAAGGCCGACATTGGAATGCACGAACAGCGGATTGAAACGCACGGCGCTGCTGCCAGCCTCTGCGATGGTCTTGGCCGCCGCCAGCGCGACGCGGTTCGACGGCCCTTCGACGAATGCCGCAAACGAATAACGGGGATCCAGCGGGGATCCGCTGACCGAACCCGTTTCGACCGGTCGCGGCTGTGGCACGCGCGCCTTGGCAGCCGGCGGGGTGTTGGGCACCCGCTGTTGCGGCGCTTTCGAGCCGGTGGTCTGCTGCACGTCGGAAATCTCGGATGACTGGATCAGCCGGTTGCCGCGGGTTGCGGAGCGCACAACGATCTCGACGCGCAGAATGGCGGGATCCTCGTCCTGAAACAGCTGCGTTAGTAAATCCAGATATCGGTTGTTGATCCATGACCGCAGAAACGTCGTCGGAACCGACAATCGCACGATGCTCTTGGAGATCGTCTCCAGTTTCAGCCGTCCGAACCAACTTGAAAAAACATCCGGACCAACCTGTGCCTTCAGTCGGGTCTGAACCCGGCTAAAGAGTGCAGTGTGCGACATGTCAGACTTCCCCGCCTCTTTGTTGGGATCGGCCGTCCTGATCGGAGGGGGTGCACTTTCTCTTGATACCGTCTGGGTAGCATACACCTGTGCTCCAGTCATTGCTTGCATCTTCGGCCATCTCCTGTTCTCTTTATTGTGTCAGCCCGTGGGCCGGATATTGCTTCGTCGATCACTGCTTCTCCGGATCGCCTCAGCTCGCTCGATACTCCTTATCACTGCCGCGAACCCACCGTTTCGGAACACCGGCGCGGCGACCGCTGTTCCATACCCCGATCAAACGCGCCCAGCGTCTCCGATAGGCGCAAACCGTCCCCTACCCCGGGGTGTTAGCCCGGGCTGCAACCGAGGGATTTAGATGAAGTGTGCCGCAGAAAGCGAACACCGCTTTGAAGATGACAACCCAGTGGTTTTTGCCTATATCAAAACCCACCGTATGCAATACAATGATGCTGTCTGTGACCTCCAAGCCAAGACATTAAGGCAGTGTGTGAGGCCGAAGGTCAAGGCGGATTTGTACAAGATTTTGCTGGTATCGTCGGCGAATCACTGACCCGAACATGGGCTTGTCCGGACAGCCATGCCGTAACGCGTTTTAATTCAACAGCTTTTCAAATTTCGTGAACGAGCGGTCGGTGAGGAAACAAAAAAACAAAAAAAACTACTTGACAAAAAATCGGGCTGGAGAGTTATCCAAGGCTTCAATAGGCAATTCGCCTCCTCCGGTAACCTACTGTAATTCAACTATAATCCTTGCTTTTCCAAAAAACGAGATCAACTGAATTTAACAGGATTATTACAGCACAATTGCGTCGAATCCAAAAAGCCCGGCTAAATGCCAGGCTAAGTATTTCAGAGCGTGTCGATTGGACTAGCTGCTGATGGCTTTGACGCGTCGCGCCAGCCGCGAAACCTTGCGGGAAGCAGTATTGCGATGCAGAACACCCTTTGTCGCAGCCCGCATCAATTCCGGTTGCGCCGCCTTGAGCGCCTCCGCGGCTGCAGCGTGATCGCCGGACTCGATCGCTTCCTCGACCCTGCGTACGAAACCGCGTACGCGCGACCGTCGCATCTGGTTAACCGCCGTGCGCCGGGCGATCTTGCGGGTCGCCTTTTTCGCCGAAGTTGTGTTGGCCATTCCTGTCTCTCTTCACGTGTCGACCGTTCCCGCGCATAGCGCCAAGCCGTTGGGCCTGGCCGGCAAAGTGCGGGAGTTGGGAAAAGCGGGGGCAGCCCGATGGCCACCAAAACCGTGCCGGGCGATATAACGGGAAAGCGACAGGCCGTCAACGGTCCTTGAACTGCGCTTGCCGTTTCTCCGCAAACGCGGCCATGCCTTCCTTCTGATCTTCCGTCGCAAACAGCGAATGGAAAAGCCGCCTTTCAAAACGGATTCCCTCAGCCAGCGTCAGTTCATAGGAGCGGTTGATGCATTCCTTGGCCATCATGACGGACGGCAGCGAGTACCCGGCAATTTTTTCGGCCGCCTCAATCGCCGTCTCCATCAGATCGGCGAGCGGCACCACGCGGGCCACCAGCCCCGCCCGTTCGGCTTCCTCGGCGTCCATCATGCGACCGGTGAGGCAGAGGTCCATCGCCTTGGCCTTGCCGACCGCGCGGGTCAGACGCTGGGAGCCACCCATGCCGGGAATGATGCCCAGCGTGATCTCCGGCTGGCCGAACTTGGCGTTGTCGGCAGCGATGATGAAGTCGCACATCATGGCGATCTCGCAACCGCCGCCAAGTGAGTAGCCGGCAACCGCCGCAATGACCGGTTTGCGCGTGTGATTCACCTTGTCGGTGGCACTGATGTAGTCGTCCATATAGGCGCCGACGAAATCGAGAACCTGCATCTCCTTGATGTCCGCACCGGCGGCGAAGGCCTTTTCGGACCCGGTCATCACGATGGCGCCGATCTTGGCGTCGGCGTCGAAGGCTTGCAGGGCTTCGAGCAGTTCGGCGACCAGGGTCGAATTGAGTGCGTTGAGGGCCTCTGGACGGTCGAGCGTCACCAGCCCGACATGTCCGCGGGTTTCTACCTTGATCGTTTCATAGGCCATATTCGGTGTTCCTCTGCTGTTGGGTTCATGCGACCCGCATTAGCGCTGGCAGGTCGGACAGTAAAACGTCGAACGCCCGCTCTGGACGATACGCCGGATGGTGCCGCGGCAGCCGTCGCGGTGGCAAGGCAGACCTTCCCGATCATAGGCATCGAAGCGGTGCTGGAAATAGCCGAGCGTGCCGTCGGTCTGCCGGTGATCGCGCAACGACGAGCCGCCGGCAGCGATCGCGTCGGCAATCACGTCGCGCACCGCGCCGGTGAGCGTCTGCAGCCGTGCGGTCGGCTTGCCGCGGGCGGTGACCAGCGTCGCGGCCCGCCGGCGCGGCGACAACCGCGCGCGCCACAATGCTTCGCATACATATATGTTGCCCAGCCCGGCGATCACCGTCTGGTCGAGCAGCGCCGCCTTAAGCGGCGCGGATTTGCCGGCGAACCGAACCGCCATCAGATCGGCGCTCAAGGCGTTGCCGGTCGGTTCCGGACCGAGATCGCGGATCAGCGGGTGCGCCTCAATCGTTTCGCGGCTGGTCAGCAGCATGAAGCCGAAGCGACGCGGATCATTGTAGACGATGCGCGCAAGCCCGGCCGGGCCGTCGACGTGAAACACCACATGGTCATGTTTTTCGGCGCTGCCGCGCGGATACCGGAATTCGCCGATCGGCTTGCCGGGTTCATGCCGGTCGACGCGGAAAGAGCCGGACATGCCGAGATGGGAGATCAGCACGGCACCATCGTCCAGCTCGAACAGCAGGTATTTCGCACGGCGGCGCAAAGCCACGACGGTCCGGCGTTCGAGCCGGTCAACAAAATCCTGCGGAAACGGGAACCGCAAATCCGCCCGGCGCTGTTCCAGCCGCTCGATGCGTGCGCCCTCCATGGCCGGAGCAAGACCGCGGCGGACCGTTTCGACTTCAGGCAACTCGGGCATGAGGGATCGTGTTCACAAGGGTTCATTGCGGCGCGACTTTGCCGCATCGGGAATTGTTGCAGCCTGATAGCGCATCTTTTTCGGTTAGGCTATTGTTCCGCGATATCGAAGTTCGGAGCATCATATGTCTGAAACACGCAGCGCGGCCGGCGACGAAATGGCAACCTCCTACGGTTACCGCGACGTCCCGGAAGCCGACAAGCAGATCCTGGTCAACGACGTGTTTCACGGTGTGGCGCGCCGCTATGACCTGATGAACGACATCATGTCGCTCGGCATGCACCGGCTGTGGAAGGATGCCATGGTCGCCGCACTCAACCCGCGCAAACAGGCAAGCTACCACGTTCTGGATGTCGCCGGTGGCACCGGAGACATCGCATTCCGCGTCGTCGACGCCTCAGGCGGCCGTGCCCGGGCGACGGTCCTCGACATCAACGGCTCGATGCTGGCGGTGGGTGCAGAGCGTGCGGCACGGCGCCGTTTGAGCGACCGGGTGGATTTCGTCGAAGGTAACGCCGAGCAACTGCCGTTCGAGCCCGGCAGTTTCGACGCCTATACGATCGCCTTCGGCATCCGCAACGTGCCGCATATCGAACAGGCGTTGACCGAAGCCTATCGGGTTCTCAAGCGGGGCGGGCGTTTCCTGTGTCTCGAATTTTCCGAGGTGGACATCCCGCTTCTGGAAAAGGCCTATGACACCTGGTCGTTTCGCGCCATACCGCAAATCGGACAGGTGGTGACCGGACAGCGCGAATCCTACCAGTATCTGGTCGAGTCGATCCGCAAATTCCCCAAGCAAGCGGATTTCGCGGCGATGATCGCCGCAGCCGGCTTCGCGCGCGTCAAGTGGACCAACTATTCGGGCGGCATCGCGGCCCTGCATTCCGGCTGGAAGCTGTGATGACGGGCAGGGCCGGGTCAAAGCAGGATACGGCGCCGCGGCGCCGTGCGGCACACGTTCGGCCGGCCTGAGCGACGCCGCACGATGCTTGGAATTCTCTCTTATCTGAAACTGATGCGTGCCGGCTGGGTGATGGCCCGCGAGGGTGTTGTCGCCTCGATCCCGTCCGATGGCTTGCACGGCCCGGCGCTGCTGGCCTATCGGCTGGCGGTGCGGCTGGCGCGGCGCAGTTCACGCCAGGCCGAACGGTCCGACCGCGTGGCGCGCGCGGTCGAGCGCCTCGGCCCGTCCTACGTGAAACTGTGCCAGTTTCTGGCCACTCGACCGGATGTGGTCGGCCATGCGCTGGCACGCGACCTGTCGGCACTGCAGGACCGCATGGAGACCTTCCCGGTCGAGATCGCCGAACAGCGCATCACCGAGTCGATTGGCGTTCCGGTGTCGGAACTCTATACGGAATTCGACGATCCGATCGCCGCCGCCTCGATCGCCCAGGTCCATCCGGCCTATATCGACGAGGCGGGCGGGCGTCGCAAGGTCGCCATCAAGGTCGTGCGCCCCGGCATTCGGCAACGTTTCTACAACGATCTCGACGCCTTCTACCTGGTGGCCGGCATGGCGGAGTCGCTGGTGCCGGCAACCCGGCGACTGCGGCCCATCGAAATCGTGCGCACCCTGGAACAGACTACCAAGATCGAAATGGACATGCGGCTGGAGGCCGCGGCGCTGTCGGAGCTTGGCGAGAACACGCAGGCAGATCCCGGGTTCCGGGTGCCGACGGTCGATTGGCAGCGCACCGGGCGCGACGTGGTCACGATGGAATGGATCGACGGCATCAAGATCTCCGAGGTCGGGGCGCTGACGGCGGCCGGCCACGATCCGCTGCATCTGGCCGACGTGCTGATCCAGTCGTTCCTGCGACAGACGCTGCGCGACGGCTTCTTTCACGCCGACATGCATCAGGGCAATCTGTTCGTCGACCGTGAGGGGTGCATCGTCGCGGTCGATATGGGCATTGTCGGCCGTCTCGGAAAAAAGGAGCGGCGCTTCCTTGCCGAAATCCTCTACGGATTTATCAAGCGCGATTATCTGCGGGTCGCCGAAGTGCATTTTGAAGCCGGCTATGTTCCCGCCCATCACGACGTCACGAGCTTTGCCCAGGCGATCCGCGCCATCGGTGAACCGATCCACGGGCAGTCCGCGGAAACCATATCGATGGCCAAGCTGCTGACGCTGCTGTTCGAAGTGACCGAGCTGTTCGACATGCAAACCCGCCCCGAACTGATCATGCTGCAGAAGACGATGGTGGTCGTCGAGGGCGTTTCGCGGCTGCTCAATCCGCAATTCAATATGTGGAAGGCCTCCGAGCCGGTGGTCGGAGACTGGATCCTGCAAAATCTCGGCCCGCGGCGTGTGGTGACCGACTTGAAAGACGGCCTGCAGGCTGCGGCGCGACTGGCCGAACAGGTGCCGGAACTCGCGGCGCGCGCCGAGCGCCTGTCCCAGGAAATCGATGTTATGAGCCGCGACGGGTTGCGGTTCGACGCCGCCACCGCCGAGGCGATCGGCAAGGCGGAGGCGCGCCACACACGATGGGGCCGGGTCGCTCTTTGGGTGATTGCGTTGACAGCAGTTCTGATTGCTATTCAGATGTGATATGATTGCATTGCAATCATATTTTTCGATACGGAAGCAACCGCAATGGCCAGCATAACGATCCGCAACCTGGACGAGGCGACCAAACAGGCGCTCAGAGAGCGTGCGGCGCGCAACGGCCGCTCCATGGAAGAGGAAGTCCGGCACCTGCTGCGCGAGGTTGCGGACGATGCGCCGGCCGACAGCCGTATCGCCGTTGACAAGCCAGCCGGTGGCGCCGCTCTGGCCGGCGGCCGGCTTGCCGGCAAACGCATCCTTCTGGTGATCACCGGCGGCATCGCCGCCTATAAAAGCCTCGACCTTATCCGCCGCCTGCGCGAACGCGGCGCCGCGGTGCGGCCGGTGATGACGGCGGCGGCCCGGCAGTTCGTCAGCCCGCTGGTCGTCGGCGCCCTGGCGGCCGATAAAGTGTTCGAGGAGCTGTTTTCCCGCGAGGACGAGCAGGATGTCGGCCATATCCGTCTGGCACGCGAGACCGACCTGGTGTTGGTGGCGCCGGCCACGGCGGATTTCATCGGCAAGATGGCGCTCGGTCTCGCTGACGATCTCGCCTCGACGATCCTGCTGGCGACCCGCGAAAGAGTGCTGATTGCTCCGGCGATGAACCCGGCCATGTGGCGCCACCCGGCGGTGCAGCGCAATGTCGAAACACTGCGCAAATCCGACGTCCGGATGATCGGTCCGATGCCCGGGGAAATGGCCGAGAGCGGCGAGGCCGGTCTCGGCCGCATGGCCGAACCGCTGGATATCGCCGCCGCTGTGGAGGTGCTGCTCGACGATCGGCCCAAGCCACTGCGCGGCCGTACGGCGCTGGTCACCTCCGGCCCGACCCACGAGCCGATCGATCCGGTGCGCTACATCGCCAACCGGTCGTCGGGCAAACAGGGCCATGCCATTGCCACGGCGCTCGCCGGTCTGGGCGCCGATGTGACGCTGGTGTCCGGCCCGGTGACGCTCGCCGATCCGCAGGGGCTGAAGGTCGTGCACGTGGAAAGCGCCCGGGAGATGCTAGCGGCCGTCGAAGATCTGCTGCCGGTCGACATCGCCGTGATGGTCGCCGCGGTCGCCGATTGGCGGGTCGCCGGCCAATCGGATGAAAAAATCAAGAAACGGCCCGGTACCGCACCGCCGCCACTGCAGCTCACGGAGAACCCGGACATTCTGAAAACCGTCGGCCATCACGCCAACCGCCCGGCCCTGGTTGTGGGCTTTGCCGCCGAAACGCAGAACCTGGAAGACAACGCCCGCGGCAAGCTGCAGCGCAAGGGGGCCGACTGGATCGTCGCCAACGATGTTTCGCCAGCGACCGGAATCATGGGCGGCGATCGCAACCGGGTGCGGATCGTCCGCCATGACGGCGTCGAGGACTGGCCGGATATGGACAAGCAGGCCGTGGCGGAGCGGATCGCCGCAACCATTGCCAGGCATCTTTCGGAAAACTGAGCCGGTTTATTAAAGGGTGCGAGAAATTCGGTGACGGTTTACTTAATTCCCTGAAATACTTCGGTAAATCGAAATCCCGTGCGCGAATTAAGCAAACCGTCACCGAATTTGCAGCCGCCGCGACAAGGGAAAAATTTGGTGAAAGCTTGCTTAATTTGGGCACAGCCTTACCCAAGCCAAAGTCGCATCAGGGAATGAAGTAAGCTGTCACCAAATTTTCTGGCACAGCGTCAAACGGCAATGGCGTCCTGTGCTGACGGCGCAATGCGAAACGGACGGACCGTGAGACCGGCATCGTCGATCTCGACAAAACTGCCGGCCGGGATCTCGCGCCATGGCCGAGCGGCGCCTTCGAAGGGTTCCGAGACCAGGCAATAGCCGCCATCGAGCGGTCCCGCGTAGAGGGTCGGGGCCCAGCGGTCCGTCGCGTAGCGGATGGCGTAGAGCCGATTGCCGTCGGAAAACGCCGCCGTGAAGCGGATCAGCAGGTCGGTTCCGAGCCGCGCCGCTTGCGATTTCACGAGCTCGATGGTGCGCTCAAGGGCGGCCCGCGGATCGCGGTCGAGACCGCATTGATGGGCCAAGAGGAACATAAGCTCCGCATCGGTGGTGCCGGCGCGATGGTGATAGAGCCGGTCGGACAGTTGCGCCTCCATCGCCCGTTCCACCGCCGGAAAGGGGCACAGTTGCCCGTTATGCATGAACGACCAGCGGTCGAGCACAAAGGGGTGGCAGTTGTCGCGGGCGGTGCGTCCGGCGGTCGAGGCCCGAACATGGGCGAGAAACAGCCGCGACCGGATCTGCCGCGACAGCGAGCGCAGGTTCTCGTCCGACCAGGCCGGCAGGATATCGCGATACAGGCCGGGCTCCGGGCGCTCGCCGTACCAGGCGATGCCGAACCCGTCGCCATTGGTCGCCGTTTTCGCCTCGCAGGCGCTTTGCGACTGTTCGATCAGCGAATGATCGGGGGCCGAGATCAGGTCTTCCAGAAAGCGCGGCGCGCCCCGATAGGCGACCCAGCGGCACATCCATCAGCCTTTGCGGTTGTGCATGCGCTGATGCATGGCGTCGATCATGCGGCTGGCCGTGCGCTCGAACAGGAACGGCAGCACGGCGTGCACCATGGCGGCGCATGCGGCCGCCAGCAGGCGGACCGAAAAGCCGGCCGCGAAGCGCATGTGCTGAAAATAGGTCTCGTCGACCGATTTCGGATGATCGGTGAACAAGCGGGACAGGGCGGGAGTCATGGGTGCCGTTCCTTTCGCGGTTGTTTTTCGCTGTTAATTGCCGATCAGTGTTGCGGATTCGACCGGGAAACTGGTCCCATATTTCCTGGTATTTCCAGAAAAATTAGGATAAACGTCCCATTCATGCGCCAGATGGATGAAATGGATCACAAGATCCTGAGAGAATTGCAACAGGACGGCAGCCTTTCGGCCGACTCGCTGGCCGAGCGGGTGCACCTGTCGCGCAATGCTTGCTGGCGTCGGGTCAGGGCGCTGGAGGACAGCGGCATCATCCGCCGGCGGGTGGCCCTGGTCGATGCGGAAAAGGTCGGTTGCGGGCTGCTGGTCTTTATCTTCGTGCGCACCGCGCATCACGATCCGGAGTGGCTGGAGAAATTCCGGCGGGCGGTGACCGGCCTGCCGGAAATCATCGGCGTGCACCGCACCAGTGGCGAACTGGACTATGTGCTGCGCGCCCGCGTCGCCGACGTCAAGGCCTACGACCGGCTCTACCAGCGGCTGATCAGCCGGGTTCCGCTTTCCGACGTCAGCGCCTCTTTCGTCATGGAGGATATCAAGGATACGACGGCGCTGCCCATTGGTCCCTTGTGAATCGTTACGTCCTAGATTGTGAACGCACCGTTTCGTGCCGTTCGCTTTCGCTGAACAGCCGGACGCCTATATTGCGATCAAGCAAGGAGACTTGGTCATGTCCATCCGACCCGTTAAACAGACCTCGAGCGCCGTGCCCACCATGGAAGGGGCGGGTGTGAAACTGCACCGGGCGTTCGGCTTCGGCGACCCGGAACTCGCCGATCCGTTCCTGCTGTTCGACGATTTCCGCAATGACGATCCGCGCGATTATGCGCCGGGTTTCCCATGGCACCCGCATCGTGGCATCGAAACCATCACCTATGTGCTGGCCGGCACGGTCGAGCACGGCGACAGCCTCGGCAACCGCGGCACACTGGGCGCCGGCGACGTGCAGTGGATGACCGCCGGCAGCGGCATCATGCACCAGGAAATGCCGCAGGGTGACGGTCTGGGCCGCATGCACGGCTTCCAGCTGTGGGCCAATCTACCGTCGTCGCTGAAAATGACCGACCCCCGCTACCAGGACATCAAAGGCGCCGATATTCCGGACGTGATCGACGACGACGGCACGGTGGTGCGCGTGGTGTGCGGCAGCTTCTGGGGCAAGACCGGTCCGGTCGACGGGGTATCTGCCGATCCGCTGTATCTGGATATTTCCGTCCCACCGGGTGGCCGCAAGCGGCTGCCGGTCGACACCTATCGTTCGGCCTTCGCTTACATCTTCGCTGGCTCCGGAACATTTGCCGGCGCCTCGCAGCCGTTCGGCGTGCTGACCGAAAAGGAGCTCGACGGCGAAGAATTGCTGCTCAGGGACCAGTCCGGTGACCGCACCCTGGTGGTGTTCGATTCGGGCGATGAAATCACCGTCCAGGCCGGCGAGGAAGGCATCCGCTTCCTGCTGGTCAGCGGCAAGCCGATCCAGGAACCGGTCGCCTGGCATGGCCCGATCGTCATGAACACCCGCGAGGAATTGATCCAGGCGGTGCGCGAGCTGCAGGCCGGGACCTTCATCAAGGGTTGAGCGTCGGCACGCCTTGACTTTGCCGGACGCGGCTGAAAGCGTCTGCGGGCAATATCCATGCAGCCCGGGGGCCCATGTCGAATTCGCAGAGCACCATCGAGCAACGGCTGTTTGCCATGCTGCACACCCGCACGCGGGACCTGCGGCCAGGCGAACCGATCGCCGAACCGCTGACGCCGACCAGTATCTTTCATCTGCCCGACGAAGCTGCGCCAGACCGGGTCTACGGGCGCATCGCCAATCCGACGGTGCAGGCGGTCGAGGACCGGCTGGCGGTGCTGGAAGATGCGCCGACGGTGCTGTTTTCGTCGGGCATGGCGGCCTATGCGGCGGTGGTACTGGCCACGGTCCGGGCCGGCGATACCGTCCTGCTGTTGAGCGACGGCTACTATGCGGCACGGGACCTGTTGGCGGAGATCCTGGCGGATTTCGACGTCACACTGAAAACCTGCCCGGGCAGCGAGATCGGATCCGCATCGCTCGACGGCGTTCGTCTGGCGATCATCGAATCGCCGACAAATCCGCATCTCGACGTGATCGACATCGCCAGCGTCGCGCTGCGCTGTCGCCAGGCCGGTTGCCGACTGGCGGTGGACAACACCGTGTGCACCGCACTCGGCCAGCAGCCGCTCGACCTCGGTGCCGACATCGTCATCGCCTCGGACACTAAAGCTGCGGCCGGCCATTCCGACCTGCTGCTCGGGCACGTCTCATCGCGCGACCAGGACCTGATGGCGAAGGTGCTGCGGGCGCGGACGCTGGCCGGCGCGATCGCCAGTCCGTTCGACGCCTGGCTGCTGCTGCGCGGTCTCGAGACGCTGGAACTGCGGCTTGAGCGGATGTGTTCCAGCGCGGCTCGGGTGGCCGAGGTTCTCGCCGGTCATCCGGGAGTGTTTTCGCTGCGCTATCCCGGTCTTAAAAGCGATCCGGCTTACGCCCTGTCGCAGCGGCAGATGGCGCAACCGGGATTTCTGATCGGCGCCACTTTCCCGGACCGGGACGCGGCCAGCCGGTTCATCGACGGGTCGGCCGCTTTCGTGCCGGCCACCAGTTTCGGCGGCCTGCACAGTTCGGCCGATCGTCGGGCGCGCTGGGGCGATGCCGTTCCGGACGGCTTCCTGCGACTGTCGATCGGTTGTGAGCCGACCGATGCGCTATTGCGCTGCGTGGAGGCCGGTCTCGCCGCGGCGGTGAGCCGCTAGCTTTCAATACTATCTTTGCCGGCTACGCTATTTGTTGTGACGACGGATAGGCCGGGGCAGAAATTTGGTGACAGCTTACTCGATTCCTTGAAAGCGAACGGGTTGGGCGAGGCTGTGCCTGAATGGAGCAAGCTGTCACCAAATTTCCCGGCACCGGGCTGCAAATTCGGTGACGGTTTTGCTTAATTCAGGCACAGCGCTTTGATTTACTCAAGCATTTCAGAGAATTAAGTAAACCGTCATCGAATTTCGGGCACGGCCTTGCTTCAAACGCCATTGACCACCAGCGCCGGATCGAGGCGGCCGTTGAAATGGTCCAGCACATTGCGGATCGACACGATGGCCATGCGTTGCGCGCACTCCTGGGTCAGTCCCGCCGTGTGCGGCGTGAGGATGGCGTTGTCGAGCCGCAGTAACGGATGGTCGGCCGGAGGCGGTTCGTCGGCTAACACGTCGAGTCCGGCCGCGCCGATGCGACCGGTGCGCAGGGCATCGGCGAGCGCCGCCTCATCGATCTGGCCGCCGCGCGCCGTGTTGACGATCACCGCGTCGGGCTTCATCGATGCCAACTCCGCGGCACCGATCAGCACGTCGTCGCCCTTCGGCGCATGGATGGAAACCAGATCGCTGGATGCCAGACCCTGACGCAGATCCGTCACGCGCTCGACATCGCCAAACGCATCGGCAGCGATAAAAGGGTCGTAGGCGAGCACCCGAACGCCGAAGGCATCGGCGAGCACGGCCAGATAGCGACCGATGCGCCCGTAACCTATAATCAACAGCGTCTTGCCGAATATCTCTCGCGGCGCGAAAGCATTGCGCTGTGCCCAATCGCCGGCGCGGAAGCGGTTGGCGCTGTCGACCAGCTTTCGCGACGCCGCCAGCAACAGCATCATCGCATGCTCGGCGACGGTACGCGAATTCACGTCGCCGACAATGGCCAGCGGAATGGAACGCGCATCCAGCGCCGCCACGTCGACCGCGTCGTAGCCGACGCCATGGCGGGAGACGATCCGCAGGCGGGGCGCCGACGCGACGTCCGCGGCCGTCAAGGGCTGGGTTCGCAACACCAGTCCGTCGGCCTTCGGCAGATGGACGCGGTAGGCGGTGGGATCGGTATCCGGCACATAGTCGAACGTCACGTCCGGCGCGTCGTCGACGAGGGCGAGGCCCGCATCATGCACCGGACCGGCTATCACCATGTGCGGCATCAGTAGACTGCCTTGCCGTCGGTTTCGTCAGCGGCCGATGCCTGTCCGATCAGGTCGCGGGTCCGATTGACGCTCGCCGACGCGGCGGCGGCGAGCAGCCGCGCATCGTTGGAAAGCGTCGTGAGGTCGAAGCCCCATTCTATGGCCTTGGCCGCGTAGGCCGGCGAGCCGCAATGAATCCCGGCGCGAATTCCGGCGTTTTTGGCAACCTCCAGAATACGCCGGATGACCGCGACCATCTCGTCTTCCTCGCGGTCGAGACCCGGTGCCAAACGCCCTTGCGTCACGCCGAGCGTCAGATCGGCGGGACCTATGTAAACACCGTCAAGACCCGGGGTCGCGCAGATGGCCTCGACATTGTCGACCGCCGTTCCGGTTTCGATCATCGCCAGGGCCAGGATGTTGTCGTTGGCTTCCGAGGCATAGCCCGAACCGGCGGCGAAGCTGACCCGGGTCGGGCCGAAACTGCGGTTGCCCAGCGGCGGATAGCGCATGGCATCGACCAGTTGCGCCGCCTGATCTGCCGTGTTGATCATCGGACAGATCACGCCGTAGGCGCCGGCGTCGAGTGTTTTCATGATGATCCCGGGATCGAGCCAGGGAACTCGCACCATCGGTGTCGTGCCGCTGGCACGCAACGCCTGGAGCATGCCCTTGGCATCGCCAAAATCCAGAAAGCCGTGCTGGATATCGACCGTCACACTGTCATAGCCCTGCGCGGCCATGATTTCGGCCGTGAAGGCATTGCCGATGGACAGCCATCCATTCAGCGTGGCTTGCCCGTCCCGCCACTTTCGTTTCAACCCGTTTTCGATCATGCCGCGCCTCTTAGCTACCGATCCGTGCCATATCTGCCGTCGAAACCTCATACCGCGCGGCGCCAAAAATGTCCCGTCGGAAGTGCCGATTCAGTCGAGCGCCTGTGCGGCTATCTGGCGGAGGCCGTCAAGAGCCGTTTCCAGAATGTCCCGGTCGACCGGATCGGTGCGGTGCACGACATAGGCCGGACGGCGCAGCACAGGAGCGTCCGGCAGATAAAACAGGCGGCCCTCCTCGACCAGCGGCTGTGCGATTCGGGCCGGGAAATAACCGGATCCGCCATGTTTGAGGATGTACTGCAATCCCAAAGCCCCGAGACCGACCGACACGGCCGCGGCTTTCATGTCGGGAAAGGCCTCGGCGTGCTCGCTCAGGAACACGTCGCCCCAGTCGACATAGACATAGTCCTCGACCCAGCCGGTCTGCAGTTCACGCGGCCGCGTCGCGACCAGGACCAGATGCTCCTCCAGCAGTTTTTCGACGACCAAGCCGGGGCGACTGCGCGGCTGATACATGATGCCGATGTCGAGCAGGCCGTCCGACAGCTGGCGCATCTGGCTCGGCGAATAGTCGGATTCGACGCGCAGGGCGACATCCGGCATGGCACCGCGAAGCCAGGCGATCCAATCGAGCACCAGCTGCTCCCAAAGACTGACCTGCACGCCGATCGACAAGACGCTGCGCAACACCGGCTCCAGCGCGACGGACTGCTGCGACTTCTGCCACAGACGCTGCATGCCGTTGGCATAGTCGTAAAAGCGCGCACCGGCGGCGGTGGTTTCGCAGCCATTGTGGCTGCGGGTCAGCAACGGGTGTCCGACAGCCTCTTCAAGCGCCTTGATCCGGGCGCTCACGGTCGACTGGGTGATGTTCAGATTTTCCGCCGCCCGGTTGAAATTGCCGGTGTTGGCGACCTCGAGAAATGTCCAGATGTGATGCAAGTTCATGACTGTATCGCCTATCGAATTCTTCGATTAAATCCACTAAAAAAATTCGTTTCTCAAATCAACCGGATCAAGGCAATGTACCGGCTGAGACATCTCGATCCGTTGGGAACCATCGATGCCCGCCGTCAATCCGATAGCATTGCCGACGGCGCGACCCGTCGTGCCGGAGATAGCCGACGCGCCGCTGAGGGCGATCGCGCTGGTCGCCTTCGGCATGTCCATCTTCAGCCTGCAGGACGTGATCATCCGTTGGCTTGGGGACACCTACCCGGCGTCCCAGATCGTGTTCGTGCGAGGGGCGATCGCGCTGATCCCGATGACCGCGATGGTCTATTTCAGTGGCGGCTTTTCAACCTTGCGGGTGCGCTATCCGGTGCTCAACGTGTTGCGCGGCCTCCTCGCGCTGGCCTGTTACACGACCTACTACATGGCTCTGGTCGCCATGCCGATCGCCGAGGCGACGGCGATATTCTTCCTGTCACCGCTGCTGGTCACCCTGTGTTCGGCGCTGTTCCTGGGCGAGCCGGTCGGGGTCAGGCGCTGGTCGGCGGTGGCCGTCGGGTTTGTCGGCATCGTGATCATGCTGCGTCCCGGATCCGGGCTGTTGCAGCCGGTAGCGCTGCTGCCGTTTTTTGCGGCCGTGACCTATGCTGCCAGCTCGATCCTGACAAGGGTCATCGGCAAATCGCAAACCGGCGCCAGCCTCGCCTTCACGGCGATGACGGTGTTCGTCGTCGGCAGCGGCATATTCGGGCTGCTGATCGGCGATGGCCGCCTTGCATCTTCCGAGCATCCCAGCCTGGCCTTCCTGTTGCGCGCCTGGTCGCCGCTCAGCCTGTGGGACGGGGCGCTGTTGGGCGTTTGCGGCCTCATCGCAGCAGTCGGCTTTTTCTGCCTTGCGCAGGCCTATCGCACCGCTCCTGCGAGCACTGTTGCACCGTTTGAGTATGTGGCGATGCCGCTGGCGATCGTCTGGGGTGTCCTTGTCTGGGCCGAGATACCGCCACCAACCACACTGCTCGGCGTGGCGCTGATCATCGGTAGCGGAATCTACGTGCTGAGGCGCGAGGCGGCCCGCAACCGGCCGTTGGCGACCGGGCGGGGGCTGCGACCCCGATTATAGCGGTCGCGGCGATCTTCTGTCTTTAAGGCCGGCTCGCGACACGGTAAAACGGTTCGGGGCGTCACACCACAGCCGGCTCCCGCCCAGGGAGTCCATTCGAAAGCAGAGCGATGACAGACAAGGACACGCCGCTCCGCGGACTGGGTTTCGCGGTGATCGGATTCGGGCTGTTCGCCACCCATGACGCCATCATCAAGGCATTGGGCGAAACCTATGCGGTGTTCCAGATCATCTTTTTCGCCATGCTGTTCGCCTTCGTGCCGATGGCGCTGCTCATTCTCGCCGACCGGGCACAGCAGAATTTTCGGCCGCACCACCCTTGGCTGGTGCTGGCCCGCTCGGCGCTGACCATCATCGCCATGTCGTGTGCTTTCTATGCCTTCGTGACGCTGCCGCTGACCGAGGTCTATGCGCTGCTGTTCGCCGTGCCGTTGCTGATCACGGCGCTGTCGGTGCCGCTGCTCGGCGAAGTCGTGCGCGCCCGGCGGTGGGCGGCGGTGGGCATTGGCCTGATCGGCGTAATCGTCGTGCTACGCCCGGGGATGACGGCGCTGACGCTGGGCCATCTGGCGGGGCTGACCGCCGCCGTCGCCGCGGCACTTGCCGCCATCGTGGTGCGCAAGATCGGCAGCGAGGAGCGTCCGGCGGTGCTGATCCTCTACCCCATGGTGCTGTCACTGCTGGCGATGGCGCTCACCCTGCCGGCGGTCTACGAACCCGTCGCTTTGCCGGATCTCGGTCTGATGGCCGCCGTCGGACTGCTGACCGTGATCGCGCAACTGTGCACCATCGCTGCTTACCGGCTGGCGCCAGCGGCCGTCGTCGCGCCGATGCAATACACGCAGATCCTCTGGGCAACCGCTTATGGGGCCCTGTTTTTCAGTGAGAAGCCTGACATTTATGTTGGCATCGGCTCGGCGATCATCATCGGTTCCGGCCTGTTCGTCGTGTGGCGCGAAAGCCGGGAAAACGTCTCGAAACGCAATCCGGTGCTGCGCACCTCCAATCCGCGGTTCGATACCGGACCGTCGCCGCGACCCAAGGAGGGCGATCGGCTGAACTAGCGGCCAAGTCCGCCACCCGGTTATTTGGAGTCGAGCCGCCAGATTCCGTCCCAGTCGGCCGGTGGACCGTCTTTGTCGATCATCGCCAATCGCCGCAGATAGGTCTCCGTCGCGGGATCGGCACCCTCAGAGAGCCGACATTGCGAAAAACCGTCGGCGGCACGGCGCCAGTCGCCATCGTGGAAGGCCGCAAGGGCCGTCTCGAAGCGGTCGCGAAGGGCGATGGCCGCATCGTCGACATTGCCCACGGGACCGATCGGCTCAAAGATCGATACCGGTTCCGTTTTGCCGGCAACCATGAGGTGGTCGATCTTGCGGAACTCGAACGCACGCGATGCCATCTCGCAGGTCCGCGAGCAGACCAGGATCGACGTACCGTAGGCCTTGTTGGCGCCTTCCAGCCGCGATCCGAGGTTTACCGTGTCGCCGATGACGGTGAAATTCTTGGCCCGTTCGGAACCGATGGAACCGACCACCGCGTCTCCGGTCGCGATGCCGATGCGCATGCCGATATCCGGCAGGTCACGACGCAACCCGGTCAGCTCCGGCAGTTCCAGGCGCAGGCGATCGACAAGCCGAACGTCTTCCAACGCCGCGGCGACAGCCAGCGACGCCTGGTCGCCATCCGCGCAAAACGGAGGTGACCAGAAAGCCATGATGGCATCGCCGATATATTTGTCGATGAGACCGTGATTTGCCGTCACCGGACCGGACATCAGCTCCAGATAGCGGTTGATCAGCTTGACCATGCCACCGGGCGTGAACCGCTCCGAGATACCGGTGAAATTAGCGAGGTCTGCGAAAAACACCGATACGACTTTTTTTTCGCCGTTGACCATTTCCGCGCTCGAGTCGCCGAGCAGGCCGGAAACGACCCGCGGGTCGACATACTGACCGAACGTCTCCTTGATCTCCTCGGTCTTGCGCAACTCTCGGACCATGGTGTTGAAGCTGCGGGTCAGGTCGCCGATTTCATCGCGCGTGTCGGCCGGGATCTCGCCAGCCAGATTGCCGGCTTCAACGGCGCTGGTCCCCGCCATCAGGCGTCGCAGAGGCCGCATCATGCCGCGGATGACAAATCCCGCCAGCAGCAGGGCGAAGATGCCGGACAAAACCGCAAGGACGAGATTGATGGTGAGTGCCTGGCGCTCATGGCGTTCGGCCTCGGAGGCCGCCGTTTGAGTGAAGGCGGTGACCTTGTCCCAAATGGACCGCATGCTGGCGGACAGCCGGTCCTCTTCCGCCTCGATCAGCCGCTCCAGTTCCAGTCGCATGGCGTTGTCGGTCTCGAAGGCGTTCAACAGAAGGGTCAGCTGGGCATGCAGACTGGAATGCTGCAGATCCACCGCCTGAAGCAAGGGCAACAGCGTTTGCAGCGCGGTCCTGTCACCCGCCGTCAGAGCCGTTGTCGCCGCCCTTTCGACCACCGACACGGCCGTCTTGATCGCCGCGTCGACCTCAGCCTCGCGGCGCTCGAAATCATCGCGCTCGCCGGTGACCATCGATTCGAGTTCGTTGCGCTCGGCCTGCAGGCGGGCGCGTTGCGCCTCCTTCGTGTCGTTGCCCGGAGCGAGGTGCTGCGGCGTTATGCCGGCTTCCAACTCATGCAGTTCCTCGTCGATCAGCTTGATCGCCGTCAGGTGTTTTTCCAGCCGCTCGACGTGCAATCCCTGTTCGGCGATCTGCAGATCGATGGTGGCAATCTGATCGGACAATGGGATGAAGATCTGGGCGAGGTCGGTGACCTGCTTGCTGACCTGGTAGAGCTTGAAGGTCGAATAGACGATCGAAGCCCCCATCAGCAGGAAAACCAGGATGGCAACGCCAAAGATCTTGTATGGGATTCTCATGGTTCCGCCGCCGGCAACCGTTTTGCTGGACCCTGTCGGGGCCTGGTTTGCGCCTGCGGGCGTTACAAAGCGGTTAATGCCGCCGCGACCCGCAGCATCCTGAGCGTCAGCCGGCGCCGCCCAGGTCGACGACAATCCCGGTGTGCGGATCGATCCCGCCGGTCCGCAGGCGTTCGAACACCGCGCCGCTCGCGGCAAGGCCGTGGACGGTGTCCAGTATCAGCCAGTCGCGGCTCTTGCCGGCTGCCGAGCGCCAGAAGTCTTTCGCCCGGTTGTCGAATTCGCCCGGGCCCCAATCGCTGGCGCGTTTCTGGATGTGACCGGGCGCGAAAAACATGGCGCTGCGCTCGCGAATGAATCCCGGGCCCATGCTGTTTTCAGACCAGTGGGTCAAGCCGACATTCGAGCAGTAACGCATATTGTCGCCGAGATGGGCGTGCAGATCGGACAATACGCGGCCAGAGCCCGACATGTCGACGATCGCCGTCGGCCGCGAGGCGTCGATGGCGGTCATTTCGTCATAGGACAAAACCGTGTCGTAAAGCCCCAGAGCGCGGACCATGTCGAGATTGCCCGGTGAGGTGAGGCCGATGCTGGCAGGCGCCTCTGCGTCCCCGGCCAGCGCATAGGCCAGGCCGATGGCTGTTTTGCTGGAGGCGCTGATCACCACCAGCTGCTCGGCGCCAAACCAGTTATTGTCGGAAAAGAAGTCGTGCAGGCAGAAGGACGTCGCATAGAGCGGGTGCAACAGCATGCGCTCGTTTTCCAGGCCTGCGTCGGGATCGGCCGGATCGATCCTCACATAGCTGTTGTAGACAGGTGGCAGGGCTTGGCGATGATCGCTGCCGTCTGTCATGCGCGTCTCACTAACCCTGGTCGGGCGCATCACCAGGTGGCTGGCCATCGGGAAATAGCCGTAGAGCCGGGTCCCCACCGGGATGTCGTCGCAACGGGACTCGACAACGTCGGCAAAACCCCAGACCGGGATGATGCCCCAGCCGCCATCATCATTGTCGAGGGGCGGGAAAAAAGCCCAGTAGCCGATGCGTTCGCCGACCACACCATAGGTGACGTTGTTGGCGGTCAGCGCAAACCGGTCGACGCGTACCAGAACGTCGCCGTCCTCGAGGCCCGGTGCGGCCTCATCAACCAGCCGGCTCACCGACAGGTCGTCCTTGCGCACCTGGAATTGCTGGATCGTCATGCGGTTTCTCCTCAAACGCCCGACAGCTCAGGCCGCCTTGCGCACATGGTACTCCTTGACATGGGCAAAGCGAATGGCCGGCCAGCGTTCGGCCTCGTAGTTGAGCGAAAAGCCGTCGCTGGCCATGAAAACGGCGTCGCCGTCGAGGTCGCGAGCGATGTCGCCATGCTTGGCGGTGACGAATTTGCTGAGATCGGCTTCGCTGTCGGCCGAGATCCAGCGGCACAGATTGAAGCGCGCCGTCTCGAAGCTCACCGGCAGGCCGTATTCGGTGCGTAGGCGCTCCTTCAGCACATCGAGCTGCAGGGCGCCAATGACACCGACGATGGCCGGCGATCCGTCCTCGGGCGAAAACAACTGCACGACGCCCTCTTCGGCCATCTGCTGCAACGCTTCTTTCAGTTTCTTGGCCTTCATGGCGTCTTCCAGCCGCACGCGCCGCAGGATTTCCGGCGCAAAGTTCGGCACGCCCTGGAAGACGATGTCCTCGCCCTCGGTCAGCGTATCGCCGATGCGCAGGGTGCCGTGGTTGGGGATGCCGACGACATCGCCGGCATAGGCATCGTCGGCGAGCTGGCGCTGATGGGCAAAAAAGAACTGCGGCGCCGACAGGCCAAGCGTCTTGCCGGTGCGCGAAAGGCGGGCCTTCATGCCGCGTTGCAAACGGCCGGAACAGACCCGGACGAAAGCGATGCGATCGCGGTGGTTGGGATCCATGTTGGCCTGGATCTTGAACACGAAGGCTGTCATCTTCCCGTCCGTCGCATGCACCAGCCGGGTGTCCGCCTGCTGGTCGCGCGGCGACGGCGCGTAGTCGCCCAGCGCGTTGATGAGATCGCGGACACCGTAGTTGCGCAGCGCCGATCCGAAGAAAACCGGCGTCAGATGCCCCTCGCGGAAGGCATCGAGTTCGAAGGGGCGGCAGGCCTCGATCGCCAGCGACACCTCCTCGACAAAGGCTTCGCGGTCGTTGTCGGGCAGCAGCCCGCCGGCGCTTTCGGCTTCCGGCCCGTTGACCCTGGTGCGCTGTTCTTCGCTGTCCTGGCGGCGCACCGCATTGTCGGCCAGGTGGTAGGTGCCGGCGAAGCTGCGGCCGCGGCCGATCGGCCAGGTCATCGGCGCGGTGTCGAGCGCCAGCTTGTCCTCGATCTCGTCGAGGATTTCAAAGGGATCGCGGCTTTCGCGGTCGAGCTTGTTGACAAAAGTGACGATCGGAATGTCGCGCAGCCGGCACACCTCGAACAGTTTCAGGGTGCGCGGCTCGATGCCCTTGGCAGCGTCGATCACCATGATCGCGGCGTCGACCGCGGTCAGGGTGCGATAGGTGTCGTCGGCGAAATCCTCGTGGCCCGGCGTGTCGAGCAGGTTGAAGACATGGTCGCCATACTCGAACGTCATCACCGAGGTGACGACGGAAATGCCGCGCTCGCGCTCGATCTTCATCCAGTCGGAGCGGGTCTGGATCCGGTCCTTCTTGGCCTTGACCTCGCCGGCGAGCTGGATGGCACCGCCGAACAGCAGCAGCTTCTCGGTCAACGTCGTCTTGCCCGCGTCGGGGTGGGAAATGATCGCAAAGGTGCGGCGGCGGGCCACCGCCTCGGCCAGACTGTCTGCCATGCAATGAGAATCCTGTTGAATTGCGCGTCTTCTAGCGGCTGTTGCGACGTCTGGCAATTGACCATGGCGGCAGGGGATTTCAAGAGTGGGGCATGACATCCGATCGATCCCCTTCACCGGTCGTGGGACTGGTGCGCTTGCCGCACGGTGCCGACCTCGAGCTTCCGGCTTACGCCTCGACCGGCGCCGCCGGCATAGACCTGCGGGCCGCCAATGGAGCCGGCGCGCCGATCGTGCTGAAGCCTGGCGAGCGCGGTCTGGTGCCGACCGGCCTGGTATTCGAGCTTCCGCCCGGTTACGAGGCGCAGATCCGGCCGCGGTCCGGCCTCGCGCTGAGACACGGCATCACCTGCCTCAACACGCCCGGCACCATCGACAGCGACTATCGCGGCGAGGTGCAGGTGCTGCTGATCAATCTGGGTGAACAGGATTTTTCGATCGAGCGCGGCATGCGCATCGCCCAGATGGTCATCGCCCCGGTATCACGGGCGCGGCTCGAGGAACGGAAGCTGGCCAGTGAAACAGCCCGCGGTCCGGGCGGCTTCGGTTCCACCGGCAAGCGATAGCGGTCGCCCATAGCCAGGCAACGTGGTTCGGACGACGGCCAGCGACCCGTAACTCTCAGCTTGCTGTCCTGTACAAAAGAAGGGTTCGGCGACACTGGAGCGAACCTGATACAAACGATCCGACTTCGTCGCAGCAGACAACGCGCGGAAGGATCCGAAGATGGCCGACACCACCCCGCAAGCGCAGTTCCAGCACCGAAACGGCTTCACGCGGTTCCTCGATGGCGTGGAATGGTTGGGAAATCTGCTGCCCCACCCGGTGACGCTTTTTTTCTACCTCTCCGTCGGGATCGTGCTGCTGTCGGGTCTTTTTGGCTGGATGGGCGTTATCGTCCAGGATCCGAGGCCGTTAGACGCTCCGGGGGTCGCGGAGGACGGGATGATCCGGGCCGTAAGCCTGTTCAACGGTGACGGGGTCCGGCGCATTTTCACGCATCTGGTCAGCAACTACACCGAATTTGCGCCGCTTGGCGTCGTGCTGGTCGCGATGATCGGTGTCGGGGTCGCCGAAAAGGCAGGTTTGCTGTCGGCCGCAGTGCGAAGCGTGGTGCTCGGTGCGCCGCGCCATGCCGTCACGGTCGCCATTGTGTTCGCCGGGATCATTTCCAATACGGCTTCGGAAGTCGGCTATGTCGTCATCATCCCACTGGCAGGTGCCATTTTCTTCGCGCTCGGCAGGCATCCTCTTGCCGGCATGGCAGCAGCCTTCGCCGGAGTATCGGGAGGCTACAGCGCCAATCTGCTGATTGGCACGATAGACCCGCTGCTTGCCGGTATCACACAGGAAGCCGCGCACCTGATCGACCCACGGTATGAAGTCGCACCCACGGCCAACTGGTATTTCATGGTGGCCTCGACCTTTCTGGTCACCATCATGGGCACGCTGGTGACGATTTTTATCGTCGAGCCAAAGCTCGGCGCCTACGACAGTACACGCGCCGACGAGACCATTCTGGACGAAGATTTGATGCAACCTTTGCGGCCGGAAGAACGCAAGGGGCTCAGATGGGCGGCGCTCGCTTTCATTGGCGTATTGGCGGTGATGGCACTGACGCTCATGCCGGAGTGGGGTGTCCTGCGCAACCCGGAGACCGGCGACCGTCTCCGATCCCCTTTCTTCCAGGGCTTTGTCGTCTGGATCCTGATTTTCTTCGTAGCGACCGGCTACGCCTATGGCCGCGCCGCGGGCACCATGAGAACCGACCGGGATGTTATCGACGCGATGTCGGGCGCGCTCGGCTCTTTGGGATTGTACATGGTGCTGGTGTTCTTTGCCGCGCAGTTCGTTGCATTCTTTGGCTGGACCAACCTGGGGGCGATCACTGCGGTGTCGGGGGCGCAGATTCTCAAGGATGCAGGGCTCACGGGCCCACTGCTGTTTGTCGGCTTCATCCTGATATGCGCGGTCGTGAACCTGTCGCTGGGTTCCGCTTCGGCACAATGGGCGGTGACGGCACCGGTATTCGTGCCGATGTTGATGCTGATCGGGTATTCGCCGGAAGTCATTCAGGCGGCCTACCGTATCGGTGATTCCACAACCAATATCATTACGCCCATGATGAGCTATTTTGGACTGATCATGGCATGGGCCGCCCGGTATGACCGGAATTTGGGTGTCGGCACACTGATCGCGATGATGTTGCCCTACTCGATCGTCTTCCTGCTTTTCTGGACCTGTTTCTTCTTTTTATGGGCCTTCTGGCTGGACTTGCCCGTAGGGCCGGGCTCGCCGACCTATTTCAATACCGAGTATCGTCTTTGACGGGTTCTCGACGAAAAACAAAACCGAGCCAAAAACCGGCATTTTCCATTCCGGCGAAGCCCCATCTGGCATCACGGCAAATGCATCACTAGGTTTGTGGGACCGATTTCAGGCGACACCAGGAGCGATAAATGTCCCAAACCCCCCGCACCGCCGGACGCGGTCGTATCTTTCCATCGATCACCGACACTATCGGCGACACCCCTATCGTGCGGCTCGACAAACTTGCCGCCGGGCACGACGTTGTGGCGCAGTTGCTGGCCAAGCTGGAGTTCTTCAACCCGATCGCCAGCGTCAAGGACCGCATTGGTGTGGCGATGATCGAAGCACTGGAGGCCGAAGGTCGCATCACGCCCGGCCGCTCCGTCCTGATCGAACCGACCTCTGGCAACACCGGCATCGCGCTTGCTTTCGCTGCCGCCGCCAAAGGCTATCGGTTGATTCTGACGATGCCGGAGACAATGTCGGTCGAACGGCGCAAGATGCTGGCGCTGCTCGGCGCGGAACTGGTGCTGACCGAGGGACCGAAAGGCATGAAGGGCGCTATTGCCAAAGCCGAGGAACTGGCGAGCGAGATTCCCGATTCGGTAATCCCGCAGCAGTTCGAGAACCCGGCCAATCCGCAGATTCACCGGGATACGACGGCCGAGGAAATCTGGAACGACACCGACGGCCAGATCGATATCTTCGTTTCCGGTATTGGTACCGGCGGCACCATCACCGGTGCCGGCCAGGTGCTGAAATCGCGTAAGCCGGACTTGCAGATCATCGCAGTGGAGCCGGCGGACTCGCAGGTTCTTTCCGGCGGCAGCCACAGCCCACACAAGATCCAGGGCATCGGCGCCGGTTTCGTGCCTGCAATCCTCGACACGCAAGTCTATGACGAGATCGTGACGGCCGGCAACGAGGAGTCCTTCGAACTCGCCCGCGAGGCGGCGCGACTCGAGGGGCTGCCGATTGGTATCTCCGGCGGCGCCGCCCTGAGCGCCGCGATCAAGGTCGGCCAACGCCCGGAAAACGCTGGTAAAATGATGGTAGTGATCATCCCGTCCTTCGCCGAGCGGTACCTGTCGACGGCGCTGTTCGAAGGGCTCGGCGATGTGTAGCAGCGTCAGCCGGCGAGGACCGTGCGCCTGACCGGCTCGTCGTGCGCGGCAAGATCAGACGGTTCCTGTAGACATGTGTTGGAAATCCCGCACAATGCGCTACCTCAGCCCGGGTGTGGGCATATTCGCGAAATACAATCCGTGCTGAGGCAAAGCTCTCCGTTCACCGTGGTAAAGCCAGTGACGGTGGAGCACACGGAAACGTCGGATGAAACCAGTCAGGCAAATAACGCTGCTGACCGCTTTGCTGGCCGTTTGTGCGGTCGGTTGGTTTCTCTATCAGAACCGGGTAGCCGATAGCGAGGACCTATCATCCGACCGCCGCAGCCGCACCGCGACGCTGATCGTCCAGCCGCTGGACTTCGCCGACTACCGCCGGGAACTGCGCAAGGTGGGCACCGGGCGTGCGCTGCAGTCGGTGATGCTTTACCCGGCCAGCGACGGCCGTGTCGAGGAGGTGCTGTTCGAGGGCGGCGATGAGGTGGCGGCGGATCAGATCCTGCTGCGGCTCGACGATGCGGAGGAGCGGGTCTTGCTGCAGTCCGCTCGCATCGAAATGGATCAACTGGAGCGAACGCTGGCACGGTATAACCAGCTACGCACCTCAGGCGCTGTCAGCGATGTCGTCTATACGGAAACCCAGGACAGGCTGCAGCTGGCGCGGCTGAAAGTGCAACAGGCTGAAATCGCGCTCGAGGACCGGTTGGTGCGAGCGCCGTTCACCGGTGCGATCGGGATCACCGATCTGCACCGCGGCGACCGGGTGACGACGGACACGGAAATCGCCACACTGGACGACCGTTCGGGCATCTTCGTCGATTTCAGTGTCCCCGAGGAGTTCGCCAACACGGTCGCGATCGGCGACACGGTCACCGTTACCGGCTGGTCGCTGGACGACACGCCGATCCTCGGTGAGATCGCCATCCTCGGCAGCCGCATCGATCCGGTTACCCGCACGCTTAAGGCGCGCGCCCGCATCGCCAATCCGCAACGCCGGCTACGGCCCGGCGCCTCCTATGCGGTGCAGTTGGATATTGTCGGCGACGAGTATCCGAGCGTTCCCGAAGTGGCCGTGCTGTGGAGCCGCGACGGCTCCTATGTCTGGACGGTCCGGGAGGATATGCCGGAGCGGGTGTTTGTCGAAATCGTGCGTCGCGAGAAAGGCCGGGCGCTGATCAAGGGTGAGCTCAGCCGCGACGATCTGATCGTCGTCGAGGGCGTGCAGTCGGTGCGGCCGGGACGCAAGGTCGAGACACAGCTGGCGCCGGACGGCGCAGACCGGCCACAGGGCGAAGCCGGAGGCTCGACGTGACGGACGGGCGCAACGACCTGCCGTCCCTGTCGGTGCGCCGGCCGGTATTGACCAGCGTCTTTTCGCTGCTGATCGTGATTGCCGGGCTGGCGGCACTGTTCGGCGTCGAAATCCGCGAACTGCCCGATGTCGACCGACCGGTTGTGACCGTGCGCGTTATCTGGGAAGGCGCGGCGCCGGAAACCATGGACGCCGAGGTTACCTCGGTGATCGAAGGCGCGGTGGCGCGAGTCGCCGGTATTCAGTCGATCGAAGCGGCGAGCGAGGAAAACAACGCCCGCATCCGTGCCCGGTTCCGGCCGTCGGTGGACATTAATGTCGCGGCCGCCGACGTGCGCGAAGCGGTCTCGGCGGTGGAACGGCGGCTGCCTGCCGGCGTCGACGAACTGACCGTGGTCAAGGCCGACGACGACCTCAGCCCGATCATCCGACTGGCCGTCACCAGCGAGACCAAATCGATCGAGGCGCTGACAGAGATCGCCCGCCAGGACATTGCCAGCGCCATCGAATCGATCGACGGTGTCGCATCGCTGAGCTTTTTCGGCGACCAGGAAATGGTGCTCCGGGTGGCCGTCGATCCACTGCGGCTCGCCCGTTTCGGCCTCTCCATCGACCGCGTCGCAGATGTGCTCGGCACCGCCAATCTCGATGTTCCCGCCGGCAGTTTCAAATCCGACGATCAACTGCTGATCGTCCGCTCGGACGCCTCGGTGGTCACGCCGGAGGAAATCGAGGAACTCGAAATCGCGCCGTCGATCCGGCTCGGCGACGTCGCCAAGGCGTCGTTCGGTCCTGAGGACGCGCAGAGCTACGTTCGGCTCGACGGCACCAAGGTCGTCGGTCTCAGCGTGATCCGCCGCGCCCAGTCCAACACCATCGCCATCTCGTCCGGGGTCGACCGGGCGATCGAGCGGCTGAACGCCCGGCTCGACGATGTGCGGATCGTCAAGATGTCGGACGATGCCGTGTTCATCCGCGGCTCGGTCAGGGAGGTGGCCATCAGCCTGGCCATTGCCATCTGCATCGTCATCGCGGTCATCTACCTGTTCATCGGCAACATCCGGGCGACGCTCATTCCGGCGGTGACCATCCCGATATCGCTGATCGGGACGATAGCGGCGATCTGGCTGCTCGGATTTTCCATCAACATCCTGACGCTGCTGGCGCTGGTGCTCGGAACCGGTCTGATCGTCGACGACGCCATCGTCGTCCTGGAGAACATCCAGCGCCAGCGCAGCCTCGGGCTGAAACGCATGGCGGCCGCCGTGGTCGGAACCCGCCAGGTGTTTTTCGCCATTCTCGCGACCACCGCGACACTGGTCGCGGTCTTCGTGCCGATCACATTCCTGCCCAGCGAGGCCGGCCGGCTGTTCGGGGAATTCGGCTTCGTGCTGGCGATCGCGGTGGCCATCTCGTCATTCGTCGCGCTGACGCTCGGGCCGCTGATCGGCTCGCGGCTGCCGGACGACGCCGACTCCGCCGGGCTGTCGGGGCACGGTGCCGCCGGCAGATTGGGATCGGCGCTGAAATCGGGCTATGAACGGTTCCTCGATTTTACGCTGCACGCGCGGATCCTGGTTCTCGGGATCTCGATCATGGTCGCCGCGGCCGCCGGATATCTCTATTTCAGCCTCGACCAGGAACTGCTCCCGGCCGAAGACCGCGGCTTCATCCTGATCTCCATGCAAGGGCCCGATGGCGTCGGCATCGACTATATGGACCGGCAGTCGGCCTTCGCCGAGGACGCGCTCGAACCCTATCGCGAGCAGGGGCTGATCGAAACGGTGATGACCTATGTCGGCCGCTGGGACCTCAATCGCGCCTTCATCGTCGCGCCGCTGGCTGACTGGAGTGCACGCGACAAGAGTCAGCAGGAGATTGCCGCCGAACTGCGCGGCAAGCTCTCCGGGCTGCCCGGCGCCAGGGTCCGGTTGTTCAGTCCGAACAGCCTCAACATATGGGGTGCCGGATCCGGCATCGAGATGGCAATCACCGGCCCTTCCCATCCACAGATCGCGGCCGCCGCCGACCCGTTTCTGGAAGCGATTCGCGCGCGCCTACCCAAACTGTCCGACTTGCGGATGTCCTACCAGCCGACGCAACCGCAGCTGTCCATCGCCATCGACCGCCGGCGGGCCCAGGATCTCGGCGTGGACGTCGGCCGCATCGACAGAACGCTGCGCGCCATGGTCGACGGCCTGGAGGTCGCCGAGCTGAACGTCAGCGACCGGTCGGTGCCGGTGATCATCGAATCCGGCGCCGGAACCGTGGACGATCCGGGCGACCTGACCAATCTGTTCGTGCCCGGCCACAACGGCGAACTGATACCGCTGTCGGCGTTCGTTTCTCTCACCGAAGAGGGGGTCGCCGCCGAGCTCGACCGCGCCGGGCAACGGCGCGCCATCGAGATCGACGCGGCAGTGGCACCCGACTATCCGCTCGGCGAGGCGGTGGCCGACATCCAGCAGCTCGCCAACGAGGTGCTGCCGCCGGGCTTTGGGCTGATTTTCCTCGGCGAGGCGGCCACGCTGGAAGAGAATTCCGCGCAGATCGCCGTCACCTTCGGGCTGGCCGTGCTTATCGTCTTCCTGGTGCTGGCGGCCCAGTTCGAGAGCCTGCTCAGCGCCACCGTCATCATCCTGACCGTGCCGTTCGGCCTGGCCGCCGCGATGTTCGCGCTGTTCCTGTCCGGGACCAGCATCAACATCTACAGCCAGATCGGGCTGATCCTATTGATCGGCCTGATGGCCAAGAACGGCATTCTGGTGGTCGAATTCGCCGATCAGCTGCGCGACCGCGGCCTGTCGGTGATGGAGGCGACGCGCGAGGCGGCAGTGGTGCGGCTGCGGCCCGTTCTGATGACCCTGTTCTCGACCGTGCTCGGCGCCGTTCCGCTGCTGATCAGCAGCGGCGCCGGGTCCGAAGCGCGCAGCGCCATCGGCTGGGTGGTGTTCGGCGGCTTGGGATTTGCAACCGTGTTCACGCTCGTTCTGGTGCCGGTGATCTATAGCGTGTTGACGCCGCTCGGCAAACCGCGCGCCCACGCCGGCATCCGGCTCGACCGCGAATTGCGCGAGGCCAGCGGCGGCACCGGCCGCGCGAAACCGCCGCCGGAGGCCGAGTCCGCGGTCGCCGCGCAATAACGGGAGACTTCTTTTGTGAGAACCAATCGACGCGGCTTCCTTCGGCACACGCTGGCGACCGGTCTTGTCGCCTGTACGACAGCGCCCGTCATGGCGCAGCCAGCCCCCCTGGTCCGCCGCATTCCGACGAGCGGCGAGACCATTCCCGCCGTCGGCCTCGGCTCATGGATCACCTTCAACGTCGGCAACGATGCGCAACTGCTCGACTCTTCCGCCGCGGTGATGGACGCCTTTTTCGCCGCCGGCGGCAGGATGATCGATTCGTCGCCGATGTACGGCTCTTCGCAGGCGACCATCGGCTACGGACTGAGCAAGCTGAACCGGGCCGGAACCGTGTTCAGTGCCGACAAGGTGTGGATCCGCGACGTGGACGCCGGACCGGCCCAGATCGTGCAATCGAAAGGCCAATGGAACGTCCCGCGTTTCGATCTCCTGCAGGTGCACAATCTGGTTGCCTGGCGGGAGCATCTCGAGACGCTGGCGGCGATGAAGGCGGCCGGCGAACTGCGCTATGTCGGCGTCACCACCTCGCATCAGCGGCGCCATGGTCCGCTGGAGGACATCATGGCGACCCAGCCGCTGGATTTCGTGCAGCTGACCTATAACCCGCTGGACCGGGCCGCCGAACGCAGACTGCTTCCGTTGGCGCGCGAGCGTGGCATCGCCGTTATCGTCAACCGGCCGTTCCGCCGGGGTGCGCTGGTTGACCGGCTCGCCGGCCGGCCGCTGCCACCGTGGGCAGCGGAGATCGAGGCGACGAGTTGGGCGCAACTCATCCTCAAATTCATTGTCGCCCACCCTGCCGTCACCTGCGTCATCCCGGCCACAACGCGCGTCGACCACGTGCGCGAAAACCTCGACACCGCCCGGGCGCCGCTCCCCGACACGGCGATGCGGGCGCGCATTGTCGACGCCATCCGCAATTCATGATCGGCGACTGGCTGAGCTACCGCCTCTCTGACTTCATCATGTTTTCGGCCGAGGTCTATGACCGTCAGGTGGCGCTATACAATACGCAGTTTCCCGGCCTGCAGGCGATCTCCGTCGCGGCCGGTGCCGGAATCGTCTGGCACACGGTGCGGCCATCGGGCGCCGGTGCGCGTGCGATTCCTGTGGTGCTCGGCCTCGCCTGGCTGTGGGTCGCCTGGAGCTTTCTGTGGCAGCGCTACGCCGACATCAACCTGATCGCTCGTACCGCGGCGCCGGTCTTCGTCGCGCAGGGCCTGGCGCTGCTGGCGGCCGGCCTGCACCCGGGTGGCCTGCGGCTGCGTCTGCCCGGAGGCCCTGCGCGCCTGGCAGCGCTGGTTTTGTTGGTTCTCACGCTGTTGCTCTATCCGCTTCTGGCACCGGTGACCGGTAAACCCGTGCTTTCAGCAGAGTTCTTCGGACTCATGCCGGATCCGACTGCCCTGGCCACGCTATGCGTGCTTGCCGTCTCGCATCAATGGGTGCGGCTTCCATTGATGATTGTTCCGGTAATCTGGTGCGCGCTGTCGGCCGCGACCCTGTGGAGCCTGGGATCACCGATGGCGTGGATGCTTGCCACGGTAACTTTAGTGGCGCTGGCGCTCGGGTTGCGCAGCGGCCGATAGCGGTTGCCGCCGATAGGGAGCTCAGCGCAGGCTGGACAGATTGGTGATCAGCAGATCGTTCTTGCGGCGGATGGCGGCGGCGATGCGATGCGCCGTATCCATTTCCGCCTCGCCAGCCTCCTCGTGACAGGTGTCGACGGCCCGGTGCTGGCCTTCCAGCATGCCGCGGATGACCGCCCGCTCGATGACCTTCGAGATTTTCTGAACGTGCTCCTCAGACAGGCTGTCATCCAGCTCGCCGACCGCATCGTCCACGATAGCTCTGAGGTTCTCCATCACGTTCCAAGCTCCCGATGTACGCCGCGCATCCTTGCGCGGCGGGAGCTTAGAGTATCCGTTTTGATCAAGCCATGGAAGCCGAACGATCAGATCGCCTGCCCGACACGCATCGGATTGGAGACACGGGTGGTCAGCCAGGCGCCGGTATCGGGGCCGGAAAGCACCTTGGCGACTTCCCAGTAATACTGCAGCGCGTCGCCGCTCGGCAATTCAATCTCGACACGAAACTGTACTCGGCTGTCGTCACCCGCCATGCGTTCCACCTTGTGCGCCGTATGGCCGAGCAACGGTTCATAGGCCGGGGTTCGGATCATCTGTTCGAAGCGCGGCAACGGGCCGGTGACACGCTTATTGTTGGGGTGGGCCAGCGCGAAGGTCTGGGCAATGCCGGCATTGGGTTCCGGATCGTCGTTGTTCATCAGTGCGTTAAGCTGGATTTCCACCACCTCCTCCGGCGCCAGCGCCGGATCGGGTCCCTGCATCTGGGCATATGCCGTGCCGCTGCCGAGCATGACGACGATGAGAAGCAGTCGCAGCACCGGCGCGAATCGGGTCTCAACCATGGCCGTATTCTCCGTTGTCGATGCAAACCTTACGCCACTCTACCACGCGCGGATCACTCGCCGGAATCTCAGGCGGCAGCCGCAATCCCGTCACCGGCGACCCGGTAGGAAATCGCTTCGGCGAGGTGCAACCGCCCGACTTGGTCGGCGCCGTCGAGATCGGCAATGGTGCGGGCGACCTTCAATACGCGGTGATAGGCGCGGGCCGAAAACATCATCTGCTCGGCGGCCCGCTGCAGGAGTGCGGTTCCGGCCGCGTCGGGACAGGCGACCGTCTCGATCAGCGCCGTCGGGCAATGGGCGTTGGCGCCGATGTCGGGATGGCCTGCATCGGTGTAACGCCGTTTCTGCCGGTCGCGCGCCGCCGCGACCCGGATGGCGACAGCGGCGCTGCTCTCGCTGTTGACCGGCTTGATCAGGTCGGCGGCGGTGACCGATGGCACGGTGACACGCAGGTCGATGCGGTCGAGCAGCGGGCCGGAGATGCGGGCCTGGTAATCGGCCCGGCAGCGCGGTCCACGGGCGCAGACATGGCCGGGCTCGCCGGCGCGTCCGCAGCGACAAGGATTCATGGCGGCGACCAGCTGGATGTTGGCCGGATAGCTGACATGATGGTTGGCGCGGGCGACGACGCATTCGGCGGTCTCCAGCGGCTGGCGCAGCGAATCGAGCACCTGCGGCGTGAATTCCGGCAACTCGTCGAGAAACAGCACACCGTTATGGGCCAGTGACACCTCGCCCGGTCGGGCGCGCATGCCGCCGCCGATCATCGCCGCCATCGACGCCGAGTGATGCGGCGCCCGATAGGGTCGCCGGTCCGACAAGCGGCCGCCGGACAGCAGGCCGGCGATGGAATGGATCATCGATACGTCGAGCAGTTCGGCCGGCGACAGCGGCGGCAGGATCGACGGCAGGCGGGCCGCCAGCATTGATTTTCCGGATCCGGGCGGGCCGGACATCAACAGGTTATGGGCGCCGGCGGCGGCCACTTCGAGGGCCCGCTTGGCCGTCTCCTGGCCCTTGATATCAGCGAGATCCGGCAGGCTTTCGGTCGCTTCGCGGATCGCCGGTTCGGGCCGCGACAGCACCTGGCTGCCGCGAAAGTGGTTGGCCATGGCGATTAGGCTGCGCGGCGCCAGGATATCGAGGTCGACGCTGGCCCAGGCGGCTTCGGGGCCACAGGCGGCCGGACAGATGAGCCCCTTGCCCTGCGCATTGGCGCCGATCGCCGCCGGCAGGACACCGGCCACCGGGGCGATGCCGCCGTCGAGCGACAGTTCGCCGAGCACCACATAGCCGGCCAACGCGTCGGCGGGGACGGCACCGAGCGCCGCCATCAGGCCGAGGGCGATCGGCAGGTCGTAGTGGCTGCCCTCCTTGGGCAGATCGGCCGGCGCCAGGTTGACCGTCACCTTCTTCGGCGGCAGCGCCAGCCCCGAGGCATGCAGGGCCGCCTGCACCCGCTCACGGCTTTCCGCCACCGCCTTGTCGGGCAGACCGACGATCTGCACGCCGACCCGACCCGGCGCCACCATCACCTGCACGTCGACCGGCACCGCGCCGATGCCCTGAAACGAAACGGTGCTGACCCGCGACACCATCGCCTGTTCCCCGCTGTTCCACTACCGCAGCCAAGAGTTGCAGCAACCCCGGCATGCACCTATCCTGACACAGACTGCACGAGCCATCAAGAACAAAAAGAGAACGCTAGGAGAAGTGCCCTTAGTACATCGCGCTGAGCTTGATGTTTGAATTGAAGGCCACCGGATTGCCAGTCAGCCGCTTCGCGAGCAGACATGTGCCGCGTATAGGCGCTTGAAGTCAGGGGAAGCTTGTGGACCACATCACCACGGTCTTTGTCGCCTCGTCTATCTCATAGAGGATGCGAACCTGCACTGCGCGGGTACTCGGAGGTGAGTTGTACACCCACAAATTCCATATTGTTCGATGCGGCTCGCCCAGCATGTACGGATTGTGATTCAGTGCTTTGTCGATGCTATGGAAGGCATCGTCAATATCGGCAACCGAATAGAGATCCCTATTTACGCAGTTCTATAAGGCTTTGTCTGAGAGTTCGGAATTTCGTATGGTCGACTGTGTCATTCGTGGCCTTGTCGTGCAGTGCCTCAATCTTCGCTATTTCTGCATCGGCCCAGGCAAACGTGTCTTCCGACACCTGATTGGGTAGCAGATGGATAGCATTGTAGTACGGCATGATCTCGCCGTACTCCACCATGTCCCAGACCATGTCATGAGAAAATTCGCTGATGGTTTGAGCCGTGTTGTTATCACAGACGAACCTGATGGATTCGTCCATCAGTTCCAATTCATCCGGGCTAAGGCGATTTGTCTTCCTCTCCCGCAGAACCGTGTACCGCTTTTTCTGATATCCGAAGTAATCAACCGTATCGATGCGGATTTCTCCGTCTTGCGCCATCTCGTCAAGAACATGGAGAAGCGCATCGCAGGTGGGGCCGAACGGTCGCTTCCTGTATTGCGCGCCCGTGACGGACTGCCCCGTCTGAACGAAATGGAGCATGTCCGTATAGTAGAGAACCCTGTGCAGCTTTACCGCGCCGAGATTGGCGTGTTCGGTCCGAACGACAATGTAAGAAATCGCTGCGCGCAGTTTTGCCTTGTCTAAACTCACGTGCCTTGAAGCCATCAATCACACCTCACGCCATGCCAAAACTCGCGGCAACTTATTGATTTATTTAGATTTCTCTAGGCACCAAAACGGACTCCTTTTCAAAGAGTTAGCGTCAATCCAACGATCTCCAGAACCGAATCGCGAGACCGTCAAACGTCCTGCTAATACTCTCTAAAATTGTAGATCCTCACTATGCACGCAGTCTAATACACCTTGATCCTTTCTGCAAGAACAAAGAGGGAACAATCGAACCTTCCGCGCCACTCCGGCAAAGGCTGGACGGATCGCGCCCGAGGCGATATGTCGACGGTTCGGCACACAGACAGGCGGGAGCTTGCATGACGATCCGGTTTCACAAGGGCGACATCAACGCGACGGATGCGGCGCGCTATCACGGCGATATCGCCATCGACACCGAAACGCTCGGCCTCAAGCCACATCGCGACCGACTTTGCGTGGTGCAGCTGTCCCCGGGCGACGGAACGGCGGACGTCATCCAGATCGCCAAGGGCCAGAAGAAGGCGCCGAACCTGATCAGCCTGTTGCGCAACCGCAAGACCACCAAGCTGTTTCATTTCGGCCGTTTCGATATCGCGGTGCTGTTTCATACATTCGGGGTGACCTGCGAACCGGTGTTCTGCACCAAGATCGCGTCACGGCTGACGCGCACCTACACAGACCGGCACGGCCTCAAGGACCTGCTGCGGGAGCTGCTCGACATCGACATCTCGAAGCAGCAGCAAACATCGGACTGGGCGGCGGACGAGCTGTCGCAGGCGCAGCTGGAATATGCCGCCTCGGATGTGCTGCACCTACATGCACTGCGTGATGCGCTGACCGCGCGACTGGAGCGCGACGGCCGCGGCAAACATGCCGAGGCCTGTTTCCGCTTCTTGCCAACCCGGGCCAAGCTGGACCTGATCGGTTGGGACGACACCGACATCTTTGCCCACAGCTGAACCCGCTGCACCGGAAATAGTGGCCGATGATATAGGTCAAATCCGGCTACACTGGTATCGTTAGTCTGCTTCGCACTTTTGGCAATGGAGCGCGACGCGTGCCGGGAGAGGTTGGATCGACCCATGCTGGACCAGCTCGACAAGCTGTTTGACGCGGCACCGCTGCTGGCGCTGTTCGTCACCGTGGCGCTTGGCTATGTTGTCGGCAAACTGAAGATCGGTCAGTTCGTGCTCGGCGGTGTCGCCGGCACGCTGTTGGTCGGCGTCCTGCTCGGGCAGTTGGTCATCGATATCAACGCTTCGATCAAGAACATCTTTTTCGCCCTGTTCATCTACGCGGTCGGCTATCAGGGCGGCCCGCAGTTCTTCCGCTCGATCAACCGGCGCTCGGTCAATCAGCTGATCTCCGCCTTCGTCATGTGCCTGGTGGGATTGCTCTGCGTGCTGGTCGCCGCCTGGACCTTCGGGCTCGATCGCGGTACGGCGGCCGGGCTTGCCGCCGGCGGCCTGACGCAATCGGCGATTCTGGGGACCGCCGGAGACGCCATCGCCCAACTCAGCGGCGTGACGCCCGAGCAGATCAAGACCATGCAGACCAATGTCGCGGTGGGCTACGCGGTCTGCTATATCTTCGGCCAGCTCGGTCCGATCATCGTGGTGATCTGGTTCCTGCCGATGGTCATGGGATGGGATATCCGCCAGGCGGCGATCGACCTGGCGAAGACCATGTCGGGCGGCAAGGAAGAGCTCGAACCTGGTCAGTTCAACGCCATCCGCACCGTGGTCACGCGGGTCTACCAGGTGCCTGAGGGCAGTAAAGCGGCCGGCAAGAAGATCATCGACATCGATCGCGAACTGATCGACGCCGCCGTCGAGCGGATCATCCGCAACGACGCGGAACTGAAAACCGACGACAGCACGGTGGTGCGGGCCGGCGACAGCGTGGCGGTGACCGGAAAGGCCGCCCTGCTGGTCCAGGCAACCGACTATTTTGGGCCGGAAGAGGCTGCCCCCGGATCGTTACGCCTGGTCGAAGAGCGCCGCGAGATCATCCTCACCAAAAGCCGGTTCATCGGCAAGACGATCCGCCAGATCAACGAAGAAGTGGACGTCGACACCCAGCACGGGGTCTATCTGCTCGCCATCACCCGCATGGGACGGGACATGCCGGTGCTCGACGAAATCGAGCTGCACCGGGGCGACGAGCTGATGTTCATCGGCACACCGAAGGACCTCGACCGGACAGAGGCCCTGCTTGGCTACAAGATCACCGCTGCGCCGGTCACCGATTTCGTGTTTTTCGGCATCGGCATGGCGCTCGGCATCCTGCTCGGCATGGTGAAGTTCACCGTGCTCGGCATTCCGGTCACCATCGGCACCGGCGGCGGCTGCCTGCTGTCGGGCCTGCTGTTCGGCTGGCTGCGCAGCGCCCATCCGCAATTCGCCGCCCTGCCGACGGGCGCCTCCAACTTCCTGCGCGATTTCGGACTCGCCGTCTTCGTTGCCGTGGTCGGCATATCGGCCGGGCCGCAGGCGGTCAGCACCATTCAACAATATGGGCTGACGCTGTTCTTCCTCGGCATCGGTGTGACCATCATCCCGACTGTCGCGGTGTTCTATTTCTCCTATTATGTGCTGCGTATCCGCGACCCGATCGAGGCGCTTGGCTGTGTCGTCGGCGGGCGCAGCGCCAACCCGGCTTTCGCGGCGCTGCTCGACAAGGCCGGCAACGCCACTCCGGTGGTGTCGTTCACTGTCACCTATGCGGTCGCCAACGTGTTCCTGACCATTTGGGGCCCGCTCGTCGTCGGCATCATCACCAAGAACCCATAATCCGGGAACGCCCGCCATGAAAAACCTCGATACCAGCCAGTTCGCCAATCTGAGCCCCTTCGAACTGAAAGACAAATTGATCGAAATCGCCAGTTCGGACGCCGAACGGGCGATGCTCAATGCCGGCCGCGGCAATCCGAACTTCCTGGCGACGTTGCCGCGCCGCGCTTTCCTGCAACTCGGTGATTTCGCCATGCAGGAGGCCGAGCGATCCTACTCGTATCTCAACAGCGGCTTCGGTGGCCTGCCGGAAAAGAAAGGCATGATCGAGCGGTTCGAAGCGTTCGCCGGCCACGGCGGCGACAGTGCCGGCATCGGCTTCCTGCGTGCCGCCATTTCCTTTGCCCGCGATCAGCTGGACCTGCACCGCGAGGACCTCCTGTTTGAAATGGTCGGCGCCTTTCTCGGCTGCAACTACCCGGTACCGCCGCGCATGCTGATGCATGCCGAACAGGTCGTCGCGGCCTATCTGCGACAGGAGATGTACGGCAGCGCACCGCAGGGCGGGCCGTTCTCGCTGTTTGCCACGGAGGGCGGCACCGCGGCGATGACCTACATTTTTCAAAGCCTGCAACTGAATGGTTTGATCAAGCCGGGAGACAAGGTGGCGCTCGGCACCCCGATCTTCTCGCCCTACCTGGAGATTCCGCCGCTGCCGCAATACGGGCTGGAGGTCGTCGACATCCGTATGGACGAGAAAACGGACTGGCAATTCCCATCCACGGAAATCGCCAAGCTGGAGGATCCGGCGATCAAGGTCTTTTGCATCGTCAATCCGAGCAATCCGCCTTCCTCGCGTCTCTCCGATGCTTGCCTGAAGGAACTGGCCGACCTGATCGAAAGCAAAAGGCGCGACCTGATCGTCATCACCGACGACGTCTACGGCACTTTCGCCGACGATTTCGTGTCGCTGTTTGCCATATGCCCCTACAACACACTGTGCGTCTATTCCTTCTCCAAATATTTCGGCGCCACCGGCTGGCGCCTCGGGGTGATCGCGCTGCACGAGGACAATGTGCTGGACGATGCCGTGGCAGCGCTTCCGGATGCCGAAAAGCAGCGCCTCGACCGACGCTATCAATCGCTGACGACTGATGTTGCCGGCCTTCGGTTTATTGACCGCCTGGTGGCCGACAGCCGCGCGGTGGCGCTGAATCACACGGCCGGGCTTTCGACCCCGCAGCAATTGCAGATGACGCTGTTCGCGCTGAACGGGTTGATGGATATCAGCGGCGCTTACAAGAACGCCGCCAAGCATCTCGTCCGGCATCGCTTCCAGACGCTGTGCCAGAATATGGGCATCGACAATCCGGCTGGTCCGCTGGACGTCAACTACTATTACCTGATCGACCTGCAGGAACTGGGCGAGACGCTCTATGGCAAGGCCTTCGCGGACTGGTTCGCCGCCGACAATCGCGGCACCGACTTCCTGTTCCGTCTGGCTGACGAGACCGGTGTCGTTCTGCTGCCGGGCAAGGGCTTTGAGGTGGTCGACGCCTCGGTGCGCATCTCACTCGCCAATCTCAGCGATGCGGCCTATGCCCATATCGGCCGGTTCACGCGCCGCGTACTGGATGAATTGCACGAGGAGTTCAAGGCGAGCGCGGCGCAGTAAACAGCGCGGAGCTTCACGACAGGGCGGGAACCGGACGGTACCCGCCCTGTCGTCGTTTAGACTAAGCGCGGGGCGGTTGGCCCAAAAGCGCAGCAAGCGGTGATTTCACCAGACGGTCGATGCGGAAAGCCCGGCCGCCCTGGAATGCGATAAGCACGCCGCAGGCCGCGAGATAGGCCAGTTCCCGTTTCACCGCGTTGAGGTTGTCCCACAACGTAGCGTCGAAGCTCATCTTGCCGATGCAATAGGCGGCGATCATGGCAAAAGCCAGCGACGCGACGATGCGGGTTGCATGGCCGCTGGCCAGCACGACACCGACGGCGACCAACAGCAGCGGACCGCCGGCATAGGACTTGATATGGTCATAGCCCGCGAAAAAACCGCCAACGACAAAAACGGCCGCCACCGACAGACGCAGCAGCAAACCGTAGGCGTTCCAGTCGACAGTCACCGGCGATCCGCCACGCCTGAACAGGCGGCGATCGACCGCATAGGCACCCGAACCCAGCCCGAATAGCACGAAGAACATACCGGACAGACCGATGTCGCGGATCTGAACGAGAAGCGCCGGCGAGAGGTAGGTGGGCGCGTCGACCGTGGCGCCCGGGGCCGTGACCACCGGAAGGGCGATCACGAACGTCCATAGCAAAAACGCATAGACAAAGCTGATTGCACGGACGAAGAGTCCGGCGATCAGCGCGATACCAGAGAGCAGTTCGAACGCTGACAGGACGACCAGAAACACCAGCGGCGTCAAGAATGCGCTCGGGTCCGCGAACAGATACTGCCCAAAGAAAGCGTTGATATAGCCGTTGTCCGCGGTATAGCGCGCTACAAGCGCTTCGGCCCGCTGTGGATCGATGGCACGGGAGAGTTTCCACCAGCCGCCGATCAGGAAAACGCTGCCGAGGCCGAGCCTGAGCGTGAGAGCCGCCCGGTCGGTATCGCCGGATTCGAGGGTGACGGGCATCTTGCCCAATACAAAGGGATTCACGGGATTACTCCAAGAAAAGATACGCAAAAAGGAGGGGATTGCGGCCAAGCGAGCCGCGTTCGCCTAGGCGCTGCGTCTTGGAGGAGCGAGATCGGGAGGGGCGTTGAGACCGAAGAGGGCACGGATGGGACTGCCATATCGCATGCGCTTACACGCCGAGATCGCCTGATCTGCAATCGGCTGGAGCCCGATGGGGCAACTGGTTCTGTCGCACTCGATGGAACCTGAGGCGGATTCCCGACGCTCGTCCGAAGCGGCCGAAACGGTTGAAACCATAACGGATTGCGCCGCCTCAACCGCATCGACCGGCGCCGCGTCAAGGGTACTTGCCGACGACAGGAAGAGGACGGTCAGGATCGCGCACAGCGTGGTCAACACGGTGTTCATGGAGCGCAATATACTTGGCGCGAGCAGGCCGCAAAATCACAACTTGTCTCAAAATATTGAACCGGTTCCGGGCCTTATCGGCGGCCGGCGGTCTTTATTTCGCCCAAATCGTCAGTGCCAAGCGGTTCGCTTGACCGCGAATCGGACCCGATCACAGAAACTGCCGAATGACCCATATGACAAACAGGGCGATGCCGAACCAGCCGGCTGCGTAGAAGAACTCGCGGCGGTCGTAGAAGACCTTGGCGAAAACCGCTAGCGGAACCACGAACAGCGTCGCCCAGCTCAGCAACGTGATTTTTTCCGGCTCCACATAAAAGATGATGTGCACCAGGATGAACACCACGACCGCCGAGGCGCCGATGCCGCGAATCAGGCTCCTTTTGTAGAATCCGTAAGCGATACCCGGCAGGGCGAGCAGCAGGTACTGGAACAGGACGACCGTTGGAAACGCTTCCATGCCGGACACTCGTGGTTGGGCGTTGATCAATGGACACCGGTCCACAAGGTGCGATGTCCCTCCGCAGGCATCTATGGGATCTGCGGAACAACCGCAAGAATTCCGTGCGCCGGCAGTTTCGTTTCGGTCATCGAGGCGACACCGGTTTGACCAATAACTCATCCATTAATGCGTACATTAACGTATACATTAATTTGACGACACCTCGATGCCCGTGTAAAATCCGCCCCGGACAAGCGGGTCCGACGACCATTCCGATAACGACACGGGTTGTGGCGGACTGCACGGCAGGTGGCCTTGCATCAGCCGGAAAGCCATGGTCCGGCATCGAACAGTGAGCCGACATATGAAAATCGCACTGATCAAGGGAGATGGTATCGGGATCGACGTCGCCGATGCGGCCGTCGAGGTCGTCAATGCCGCTATCGCGGCGACCGACGCGACGCCCCTTGCATACGACGAGATCCGGGCCGGCGCAGATTGCTTTGCCGACTCCGGACACGATATCGAACCGGGTGGCGAGCGGCGGGCCGGCGACGCGGACGCGATCTTCCTCGGGGCGATCGGGCTGCCTTCGATCCGCCACGCGGACGGCACCGAGATATCGCCGCATCTGCGGCTGCGCGATCGCTTCGGGCTCTATGCCGGCGTGCGTCCGGTCAAGGCGTATCCGAATGCACCGCAGCGCCTCGCCGATCCCCGTGCGGCAGCCATCGATCTGATCATCCTGCGGGAATCGACGGAAGGCCTGTTCTACTCCGCCGCCACCCATGGCCGCAGCCGGATTATCGGCGACAGCGAAGTGCAGGACACCCTGCGGATCACCCGAGAGACCACTGAGAAGCTGCATCATTTCGGCTTCCGGCTGGCCCGCAAGCGTAAGGCGCGCGGCAGGCCGGGACGCTTGACGTGCGTGGACAAGGCCAACGTGTTTGCCTCGATGGCCTTCTTTCGCAAAATCTTCGAGGAGATCGCACCGCACTATCCCGATGTCGAGACGGACTATGCCTATGTCGACGCCCAGGCGCTGAACCTGATCCGGCAGCCATGGACCTACGATGTTATGGTCACGGAGAACATGTTCGGCGATATCCTGTCAGACCTTGCCGGCGGTCTTGTCGGTGGCATGGGCATGGCCGCCTGTGCCGAGATCGGCGATGCGCACGGCCTGTTTCAGCCGGCCCATGGCAGCGCACCGGACATCATGGGTCAGGACAAGGCCAATCCGCTTGCGGCAATCCTGAGCGGCGCGCTGATGCTCGACTATCTGGCGGAAAATGCCGGCGATGGCCGACACGGCGAAGCCGCCGCGATAATCGAACGGGCTGTCGAAACCGGCTTCCGGGAGAACCGCATCCGGCCAATGGAATTTGGCGGCGATATGGGTACAAAGGCTGTTACCGAGGAAGTGCTGCGGCAGCTCGACTCCTGCAGGCAACCGGCATAAACCGGAGGCACAGTCATGAACATGATCCTGGGCGCGATCGCCGACGATTTCACCGGCGCCACCGACCTCGCCAACACCTGGGTGAAGGAGGGCGTCAAGGTCGTCCAGATCATTGGCGTTCCCAAACCGGACACCGACATCGGCGACGCCGAGGCCGTCGTCGTTGCCCTCAAATCGCGGACCGCGCCGGTCGATGATGCGGTCCGTCAGTCGCTGGATGCGCTCGCCTGGCTGCGTGCCGCCGGTGCCCAGCAGATTGTCTTCAAGATCTGCTCGACCTTCGATTCCACCGCGCAGGGCAATATCGGTCCGGTCGCCGACGCCCTGACGGACGCGCTCGCAGCGCCCATCGCCCTGATCTGTCCGGCCTTCCCGGAAAACGGCCGCACCGTCTACAAGGGCTATCTCTTCGTCGGCGACGTGTTGCTGTCGGAATCGCCCATGCGCGACCACCCACTCACCCCGATGCGGGACGCGAACCTGGCCCGGCTGATGGGCGCCCAAAGCCGCTACGAAACCGGTTTGGTTTCGCTGCAGGAGGTGCGCGGCGGTGCGGAATCGGTTCGGTTGCGAGCCGAAGCCGTCAAACGGGACGGCAGGCGGTACGCCATCGCCGACGCCGTCAGCGACGACGACCTGCGGTGCATCGGTGACGCAGCCAAGGGGCATTCGCTGGTCATCGGCGGTTCGGGAGTGGGGATGGGTCTGCCGGCGAATTTTCGACAGTCCGGGATGTTGTCAGCCGGCGTCGTACCGACGCTTCCGGCCGTCACCGGACGCGACCTGGTCATCGCGGGAAGCTGCTCGACGGCGACACGGTCGCAGATCGCCGCCGTCGAACCGCACTGGCCAACGCGCAAGCTCGATCCCGACGGGCTGGCCGCCGGTCCAGGCGAAGTCGACGCGGCGTTGGCCTGGGCGTCCTCACAAGCGCCCGACAAACCTGTTTTGATCTATGCTTCCGCCGATCCGCAGGAAGTTTCCGAGGTACAGACCCGCTACGGCGTGGAGCGCGCCGGACAGATGATCGAGGCGGCGCTGAGCACGATCGCCGACACACTGAGCCAGCGGGGCTTTTCCCGTATCGTCGTCGCCGGCGGGGAAACCTCCGGCGCCGTGGTGTCGGCGCTCGGCATTTCGGGCTTGCGCATCGGCCCCGAAATCGCCCCCGGGGTTCCGTGGACGGAGTGCCTCGGCGGCCGGCCGCTGGCGTTGGCCTTGAAGTCTGGCAACTTCGGGACCGAGCGCTTTTTTGCAGAAGCATTCGCCATGCTGGCACCGGGCGCCGATCGCTAACGGATCTGCTTCCACCGATCCTCAACGGACTTGGCGGCGTCCTCGGCCGATGCGCCGGTCTGGTAGTCGACCATTGCGGACCAGAAGGCCGACGTGCCGATTTCACCCGGCATCAGATCCGATCCATCGAAGCGAAATGTCGTGGCGCTGGTCAGAATCTCACCCATCGCGCGCTGCGCCTCGGTCGGATAGGCCTCGACATTGGCGCCGAGATGCGCGGTCAGCGCCTGCCCCTGGGCGATACCCACCTCATGGGCGAAGGGCGTATCGAGATACTCTATGAAAGCGCGGGCGAGCGGGCTGTCGGCGGTGATCGACACAACGCCGCCGGAACCGAGGATCGGCCGGCCGAGATCGGCACTGGCGAAGGCCGGAAAGTAAAAGAAGTCGACATCCTCGCCGACCACGGTTCCCTCCGGGAAGAAGTTCGGGATAAACGACGCCTGCCGATGCAAGAAACACTCCGGCGGAAACGAGAAAAGGCCGTTCGGATTATCGCGGAAATCCTGTGTGGCAACAGCCTGCGCACCGCCGGCGACATGCGCGTCGTTCCTGGCAAACCAGCCGTATTCCTCGATGGCATTGACCACCTGCGGCGCATTGAACGGCAGCGTGTTGCTCACCCAGGCATCGTAGACATCCGGGCTCACGGTCCGCAGCATCATGTCCTCGACCCAATCCGTCGCCGGCCAGCCGGTGGCGGCGCCGGCACCAAGGCCGATGCACCACGGGGTGCCACCGTCCGACACGATCTGTTCTGTCAGCGCCTTCAGGTCCTCCATGGTTTCCGGAATGTCGTATCCGTTTTCATCGAAGATTTCCGGGACGTACCAGACCAGCGACTTCACGTCGGCACCGAAAATCGTGGCGTAGACATGCTCCTCGCCCTGCGGCCCCGGATAGGTGACGTAGCTCAGCCAGGATTCGCCGGCCGCGAAATTCTCGCGGAACCAGTCCCGCTTCGCATCGTCGAGCGGCACCAGCACACCGCGTGCCGCAAGGTCTGCCGCGAGCCCGGGCTGCGGCAACATGGCAATGTCAGGCAGCGTCGCGGATTGCGCCGCGATGATGATGTCCTGTTCGAGACTGTCCGAACCGGACAGCTCCACGCTGGCACCGGTGGCCGCCTCGAAGTAATCGAACACCCGCTCCAGCTTCAGCTTGTCCGGGCCGGTCGCGGCGCTGAACACGGACAACGACTGGTCCGGGAAGTCGTGCTTTTCGGAGAACGCCTGGTAAGCGTCCCAGGAAAAGGGGCCCTCGCCGATGGGAAACTGCAGTTCCTGGGCGGTGGCAGAGCCGGCCAGACCCGCCAGGACGGTGGCCGCAAGCAGGTGAGACGCGATATGGGGCATTTCGATCCTCCCTTCGATGGTTGCCGGATGGGTCTAGGCGCCGGCGTCGCCAAGTACTGCCGACGCCTCATAGGGCGCCAGATTCACGTGTCCGCAGAGACGGTCGCGTGGGGTGACGTTGTGGATCAGTGCCGTGCCATGAACCGCCAGCCCTGAGGGCACGGCGAAATCCACGGTTTCGCCGCTGAAGTTGGCGACCACCGACAGACGCTGTCCGTCAAGCTCGCGCGCAAAGGCCATGACCTTCGCATGGTCCTGCGCATGGGGCACAAAGCGTCCATACGTGACGATGGGCAAATCCCGGCGCAGGGCAATGAGGCGCTTGTAGTGGGCGATCACACCCTCGGGATCGACACGGTCGGCAGCCACATTCACCTGCCGATAGCCGTCATTGACGTCAATCCACGGTGTCCCGCTGGTGAAGCCGGCCTGCGGCGCATCCGACCACTGCATCGGCGTGCGGGCGTTATCGCGGCCAATCCGGTTGGCGGCCGCTATGAACGCCTCCGGAGCCATTCCATCGCCGACCTTTTCCCTGAACAGGCCAAGCGTTTCGACATCGCGGAACTGTTCGATCCTGGAAAACGCGGCATTGGTCATGCCGATTTCCTCGCCCTGATAGACGAAGGGCGTGCCGCGCAACAAATGCATGGCGGTCGCCAGCATCTTGGCCGAGCGGATCCGATACCGCCCCGGATCGCCATATCGTGTCACCTGGCGCGGCAGATCATGGTTGGACAGGAATAGCGCGTTCCAGCCATCCTCTGCCATGACGCGCTGCCAGGTGAAGAGCGCTTGTTTGAGCGGTACGAGGTCGAACGGTTTCGGCGCCCACTTGCCGTGCTGCTCATGGTCAAAGGCCGTGACGTGGTCGAACTGAAACATCATGTCAAGTTCGCGCCGCGCGCGGCCGCAGTAGAGAAGGGCCGTCCGCGGGCTCACCGACCAGCTCTCGCCGATGGTGACGATGTCGCGGCCGGCCAGCGTTTCGCGATGCATCTCCTGCAAAAAGGCATGCAGTTGCGGACCTTCTTCGAAGAGCCCGGCGTCGACGTCTTTGCCGATCAGCGAAACCACATCCATGCGGAAGCCGGCGATGCCGCGGTCCAGCCACCAGTTCATCATGTCGTAAATGGCACCCCGCAAAGCCGGGTTGTGCCAGTTGAGGTCAGGCTGGTCGGCGCTGAAATGACCATAATAGTATTTGCCGACACCAGGCGCCCAGTGCCAGGCGGGGCCGCCAAATGTCGCCCGGTGGTCCGATGGCGGGCCGCCGTTCGGGGTTGGGGCGCGCCAGATGTAATAGTCGTGTTCGGGCGCGGCCGGGTCCCAGATCGCCCTGCGAAACCATGCGTGCTGATCCGAGGTATGGTTGACGACCAGGTCCATGACGATGCGGATACCGCGCGCCGCGGCCGCTGCCACGAGCCGGTCGAAGTCGGCCAGGGTTCCGAATTCCGGGGCGATCGCGCGATAGTCGGAGATATCGTAACCATTGTCGGCCATCGGCGAGGCATAGACCGGTGAGAGCCAGATGAAGCCGATACCGAGATCGGCGAGATGGTCGAGCTTGGCGATAATGCCTGGGATGTCGCCGATTCCGTCGCCATTGCTGTCGCAGAAACTGCGCGGCCAGATCTGGTAGCCGGTCGCCCTTTGCCACCAGCGTTCCGCCTGGGTGCCTGCCGCGCCTTCGGCTGTTGCGAGCGCCCCGTCATACGCCGTCATCGTTGGCCTCCCTGCAACCACGACGGCCGTTGCAGCAAAAGGCGGTCGCATGACCAGCCGCGACAGCATCTCCTGGTTGCGCCTTTCACGTTAGGCGGCGCGCTTCAAATAGACAAATACTATTTAATGCCATTACTATAGATTTCCTCTATGGTTGGAAATCGCGATGGACCGAGCTCTGCGTCAGTTCCTGATCGTTGCCGAGGAAGGCGGCATTACCGCGGCGGCCGCGCGGCTGAACGTCACGCAACCGACGGTCACGGTCGCGATTCGCAAGCTGGAGGAGGAGCATGGCGTGCGGCTTTTCGAGCGCAGCTCACGCGGCATGGTGCTGACCGAGTATGGCGCCATCCTCTACGACCACGCCCAGGCCATGGCCAGGCTGGCCGACCATGCCCGTACCGAGATTGCCGCGCGGCGAGCCGGTCAGGTGGAAGCGATCCGCATCGGCTGCGGCTTCGCCTGGTGGGAGTTGTTCGTCCGTGATGTCGTCGAGACGGCGCAGCGAAGTGCACCGCGTGCCCCGATCCACGTCGAGATCGCCAACAGCTTCGATGGTTTGAACGCGCTGCTCGCCGGCGACGTGTCGGTCTTCGTAGGACATCGGATCGCGCAGCTCAGCCCATCGGCCGGCATCCGCTTCGAGGCCTTGTTCACCGTGGAAGACGGTTACTTCGTGCGCCGCGATCATCCGCTTCTTGGACGCCCGATAGCCTTTGCGGACTTGGCGCACTACGACGTCGCCGACACGGTGCCCGTCGAGTCGCGTCATCGCCAACTGTTCGCCCATTTCGGGCCGGACCGCCCGGACATGGCGCCCATGGAGCGGCGCCGCGTCGTATCCTCGACATCGCTGACGGCCTGTCTCGATCTGGTGCGGATCAGTGACGCGGTTCTGACCTATCCGGCGGTCATGCAGGCCTATTTCGCGGCCAGGGATATCGCTCGACTGTCGGTCAGGGATCCGGTTCTGACACAACCCGTCGGCATCTACACACTCGGCGCGCGCAAAAACCATACGACGACCGCCGACCTCGGCGCGCGATTACGGCTTGCGGCCCGCTCCTGTTCGGAGCTGAAGCATTTGGCGGTGTTTACGCAGCGGGATTCGACGTCTAGTCCCGCGGAATGACGCCGACACGCACCACAACCTCAGGCGGGATGCGGTAACGTTTGACCAAATTGCTTTGCGACGACAGGCCGCATAACTCGTACTGGGTAAACAGCGCCCAGGCTTTTTTCGCGGCGTCCTGCAGCAACTTTTCCCGGGCGTCCTGGTCTTCCGGTTCAAGCGCCTCAAGGGCGGCCAGCGATGTTTCCAGCGACCGCCCGGCGCGGCCGATCGAAGCGGCCATCTCGGCCATGATCTCGCCGTCGAGAATACCGATCCCGCCATCGAGCGGCGAATTGCGGCGCAACAGATTGGGCGGTCTGACGGACATGCAGGACTCCGGTTGAACACCAAGCGAAATTAACGCAGCAACAGCCACCGTCAATGCAACATCACGTGCGCAAAGCTTCGTATTGGTCGATTCCATCCATCGGCAGGCGGGCGAGTTTCCATCAGCGACGCCTCGACGGCGGCGGCATCGTCCTCGTCTTCGAGAACGGCACAGGGCAGCGGTTCGATGGCCGGGACAGTGTGGCTGATGCCCTACCCTGCCCAGGGATTAAACAACGATAAATCCAGCTTCGCGAAATCGTCCACGTTGCGTGTCGCCAGTACGAGATTTCGATTCAGGGCGGTTGCGCCAATCAGTGCATCGGCGAGATGCAGAATGCGCCCCTGTTCCTGTTCGCGCGCGCGCAGTGTCGCCGCCTGACGTGCTTCGTGCGGACCGATCGGCAGAATGCGATCGTCATAGAGAGCAAGAAACCGATTGACGGCTTCGTGAAGCGACCGGCGCCGCGCACCAGGTGGTAGTCGTTCGAGACCGAATGACAGTTCATGCAGGGTAATGACGGAGATATAGGCGTCATCCACCGCATCAAGGAACGCGACGACACGGGGGTCGCGTTGAGGTTTGGCAATTTCCGAAATAATGTTGGTATCGAGCAGGTAAGCGGTCACGCAGTGCTGCCAGTGTCAAACGGGTTGGGGCGTGGTGCATCGGCGCGATCAGGTAATTCCAGCGGATCACCCTGAGGGAGATTGTCGAGCAGCCAGCGGCCAAGCGGCGGGCGTGTCTGCTGCTTCCATTGCTGTTCCGTGACGATCATGTAGCCGCGGCGCGTACCGATGCGCTGCGGGCCTTGCTCTTCCGCCAGACGGAGGATTTCAGACAGCTTTGCCTTGGCTTCTTTGACTGTCCAAATGTGACGCGACATGTGCTCTGGTTCCGTTGGGTCCATCACAAAAATATAGACTAATGTAGTCTATTTTTCAATCGAAGCGATGGCAGTGAATGTTGGCAGCGAATTATCGATCACACCACTTACAGCGTTTTCGATCCGCGTGACGGGCTGTTCGCCTGTATTGTTCAGACGCAAACGCGCCTTGCGGCAGCGATCGTCGGCAAGGACAGGTGGCTTGCGGTATCCGAGCTTATGGCGACAGGGGATTCGCAGTCTTGGCGGTGCTGGTGTTCGACACAATGAAGCGTGACCCGTTTCAACGCGACAGCGCTGGGCTGTGGATTTTTGGACAGCTGCTGCACACCTGACCACAAGCCCCACAGACAAAATCAACAAAAGCGGACAATTGATGTGCTACGAAATACGGACAACTCTATCTGCACCCGACCCGCGGTGCCGAACACCGCGGGTCTTTGGATTTGCGCAGTGAGACGACGATCAGTCGCCGTTGTTCTGCTTCTTGAGCGCCGCGCCCAGAATATCGCCGAGCGACGCACCGCTGTCGCTGGAGCCGAACTGCGCGACGGCTTCCTTCTCCTCGGCGATTTCCAGCGCCTTGATCGACAGGCTGATCTTGCGATCCTTCTTGGAGAAGTTGGTTACTCTTGCGTCGATGGTCTGGCCGACCGAGAAACGCTCCGGACGCTGCTCGTCGCGGTCGCGTGACAGGTCGGAACGGCGAACGAAGCTGGAGATGTCGGGATGGTCGACCAGCTTGACCTCGATGCCGCCGTCGGTGATCTGGGTGACTTCGGCGGAAACGACGGCATTCTTGCGCAGCTCGCCCGACGCCGCGGCCTCGCCGACGGCATCCTTGCCGAGCTGCTTGATGCCCAGTGAAATGCGCTCCTTCTCGACATCGACGTCGAGAACCACGGCCTTCACCATGTCGCCCTTGTTGTATTCCTCGATCACCTGTTCGCCCGGACGGTTCCAGTCGAGGTCGGAGAGGTGAACCATGCCGTCGACATCGCCTTCCAGGCCGATGAACAGGCCGAATTCGGTCTTGTTCTTGACCTCGCCCTCGACCACGGAGCCGGACGAATGGGTCTGCGAGAAGACTTCCCACGGATTGTCGAGGGTCTGCTTGAGGCCGAGCGAAATGCGGCGCTTGGCCGGATCGACCTCCAGCACCACCACTTCGACTTCCTGGCTGGTCGACAGGATCTTGCCGGGGTGCACGTTCTTCTTGGTCCACGACATCTCGGAGACGTGAATGAGCCCTTCGATACCGGCTTCCAGCTCGACGAAGGCACCATAGTCGGTGATGTTGGTGACCGTGCCCTTGATCTTCTTGCCTTCCGGGTACTTGACGCCGATGCCGTCCCACGGATCGGCCTCGAGCTGCTTCATGCCGAGTGAGATGCGGTGGGTTTCCTGGTTGATGCGGATGATCTGGACCTTGACGGTCTGGCCGATCGACAGGATTTCCGAGGGGTGGTTGACGCGGCGCCAGGCCATGTCGGTGACGTGCAGCAGGCCGTCGATGCCGCCGAGATCGACGAACGCGCCGTAGTCGGTAATGTTCTTGACGACACCCTCGACCACCTGGCCTTCCTCGAGGTTCTGGACGATTTCGGAGCGCTGCTCGGCGCGGCTCTCCTCGAGCACCGTGCGGCGCGACACGACGATATTGCCGCGGCGCTTGTCCATCTTGAGAATTTCAAAGGGCTGCGGATTGTGCATCAGCGGCGTCACGTCGCGGATCGGACGAATGTCGACCTGCGAACGCGGCAGGAAGGCGACGGCGCCGTCGAGATCGACGGTGAAACCACCCTTGACCTGATTGAAGATGACACCCTCGACGCGCTCGTTGGCCTCGAACTTCGCTTCCAGCCGCACCCAGCTTTCTTCGCGGCGGGCTTTCTCGCGCGACAGGACGGCTTCGCCCAGAGCGTTCTCGATACGCTCGACGTAAACTTCGACTTCGTCGCCCGGCTTCATCGAGCCGTCTTTCGACTTGGCGCCGAATTCCTTCAGCGGTACGCGGCCCTCGACCTTGAGGCCGACATCGACGATGGCGACGTCTTTTTCGATGGCGGTGATGATGCCCTTGGCGACATAGCCTTCGGCAAGATCCTGTTTGGAAAAGGATTCCTCAAGGAGGGACGCAAAGTCCTCCATGGACGATTGTGCAGACATTATGACTCCTGGAAAGTCCGGGCCGGAACCTCTATGGCATGCCGGACGAGCGCCGATCGCTGGTGTTGCGTTGGTTTCGCAGGCTGCCCGGCAACCGGTTCTCCGGTCGCTGATGTCGGCGCGTGGACGGCCCTGAAACGTTGGGTTCTATTGCCTGTTCCGCTGCCGCAGGGCCTCATCAATCATCCGCCGGGCGGCCTGGAACGCCGCTTCTATATCCATTTCGCTCGTATCAAGCAAGTGGGCATCGTCGGCCGGCCGCAGGGGCGAGTCGTCACGGCTCATATCGCGCGCGTCGCGGCGGCGCAGATCCTCCAACACATGCTCGTAGTCCTCATCGCCACCGGCGGCAGCCAGCTCGGCGTGACGGCGCCGCGCCCGCACTTCCGGAGACGCCGTCACGTAAAGCTTGACCTGGGCATCCGGGCAAACGACCGTGCCGATATCGCGGCCGTCCATGACGGCACCCGGGGGACGCGCCGCAAACCGCCGTTGCGCCTCGACCAGGGCGGCGCGGACGGCCGGCATGACCGCTACTTTCGAAGCCGCCTCGCCGATCCGATGTGCCGACAGGATCGCCCGGTCGAGTCCGGACAGATCGAGATCATGGGCGATGCACGCCGCCGTCTGCGCGTCGTCCAGCGAGGCGCCGCTTTCGAGCAGGGCCCGGGCAACGGCGCGGTAGGTCAGGCCGGTGTCGAGATGATGGAAACGGTAGAGCCCGGCAATGCGACGTGCAAGCGTGCCCTTGCCGGACGCCGCCGGGCCGTCGATCGCCACAACGAAGCCCATGGTCACGCGGCCTTCCGGTCGATCTCGATGCGGGCGCCGAGGCCGGTCATCATGTCGAGGAACTCAGGAAAGCTGGTGGCGATGATCGCCGCATCATCGACGCGCACCGGATGCTGGCTGGCGAGCCCCATCACCGCGAAGGCCATGGCGATACGGTGATCGAGGTGGGTGGCCACCATGACGCCCGAATCGGCCGCGCCGAGGCCGGTGCCGTCCGGCACACCACGCACGACCAGCGATGCTTCGCCCTCTTCGCAGTCAACGCGATTGGCCTTGAGCCCGGCGGCCACGGCGGCGAGCCGGTCCGACTCCTTGACCCGCAGTTCCGCCAGCCCGTCCATGACGGTCTCGCCCTCGGCAAAGGACGCGGCAACGGCGAGCACCGGGTACTCGTCGATCATCGACGGCGCCCGCTCGGGCGGCACGGTGACGCCCTTGAGTTCGGAGGCCCGCACATGCAGGTCGGCCACGTCCTCGCCGCCGGCCAGACGCCGATTGACCATGTCGATCGAGGCGCCCATGTCGAGCAGCGTGGTGATCAGGCCGGTGCGCGTCGGATTCATCAGCACGTTTTCGATGACCACATCGGAGCCGGGCACCAGGAGGGCCGCGACCAGCGGAAAAGCGGTCGAGGACGGATCGCCCGGTACGGCGATCTCCTGTCCCCGCAATTGCCCCTGGCCCTGCAAGGCTATCGTGCGGACGCCGTCCGCGTCGGTCTCGACCTCGATCTCCGCGCCGAAACCGGCAAGCATCTTTTCGGTGTGATCGCGGGTCATCACCGGTTCGATGACCGTGGTGGTGCCGGGGGCATTGAGGCCGGCCAGCAGCACCGCCGACTTGACCTGAGCAGAAGGCATCGGCACGCGGTAGCGGATCGGCACGGCGATGCGCGGACCGAACAGCGTCGCCGGCAGCCGGTCGCCTGCGGCGGCATGCACCTGGACGCCCATCTGGCGCAGCGGGTCGAACACCCGAGCCATCGGGCGCTTGCTGAGCGATGCATCACCCTCAAAGGTCGCCTCGAAATGGTACGTGCCGACGAGTCCCATGGTCAGCCGCACACCGGTGCCGGCATTGCCGAAATCGAGCGGCTCTTGCGGCTGCAGCAGGCAGCCATTGCCGGTCCCATCGACGACCCAGGCGTCACCGTCGCGATGGACCTGCGCACCCATGGCCTGCATGGCGCGTCCGGTGGCCAGCACGTCCTCGCCTTCCAACAGGCCGGTGATGCGGGTGCGGCCGCTGGCCAGACCACCCAGCATCAGGGCGCGGTGGGAAATCGATTTGTCGCCCGGGATGCGGATCGTGCCGGCAAGGCCCTGCGATTTGCGGGCAACGGCCGGCATGGTCTCGGCGCCGTGAATCATGGCATGCTGGTCCTGGTGTTGTAGCTGTCCGGCGGCACTTTTTCCGCAGGCGGTCCGCGCCGTCGCGGTTGCTCTAACACAGGGTGGTCCGGCGGTCACCCGTTTTGCGGCTGCGCAGCCCGGCTTTTGGTGCAGATAGGCTTTGACAGGGCGCATGCATACCGCTATGGGGTCCGGCACACCGGATACCGCCACACCGCCCTGCGACCCGGTGCTGCCAAGGGCAATATCCCATGGCGCGGCAAGCCGACGATTGGGCATTCCAGGCAATCGACCGGCGGCGCCGCCAACCGACCACACAAGAGGCCAAGCAGTGTCAAGACCAGAACTCGGAACGAAGCGTGTCTGCCCGGAAACAGGGCGCAAATTCTACGACCTCAACCGCGACCCGATCGTCTCCCCCTACACCGGCCAGAGCTATCCGTTGACTTTCTTCGAAGGCGGCGAAATGCCGGTCGAGGAAAAAGAGGAAGCCGAGGCCGAAACGGAAGTCGCGGAAGCCGATCCGGAAGCCAGCAATGTCGAGATCGTGTCGCTGGAGGATGCCGACGAGGAGGCGTCCGACACCGGTGAATCGATCCCCGATATCGACGGCGACGACGATGATGTCGACCTCGGCGAAGACGATGACAACACCTTCCTGGAAACCGATGACGACGATGACGACATGAGCGATATCATCAACGTGTCGGAAGACGAGGAAGAGACCTGATCGCGGCAGCTATTTGCCCGCCGCCTGCATTTTGAACTTGCCATGGGCGGCCAGCGATTCTAGAAAACCGCCTCGACGGCCGATCCGGCCGTCCCCAGGGCACGGGGCCATAGCTCAGCTGGGAGAGCGCTTGCATGGCATGCAAGAGGTCAGGGGTTCGATCCCCCTTGGCTCCACCAAACTACCCTTCACCACCATTCGCTGACGTTCAAAAGAACCCTTTGTTGTAAGGGGTTTGTCACCGCCTGCATCTTTTCATGTTCGTTATTGTTCGCTACAATTCGCGAAACAAAATCAGAATGAAAATCAGAACGGCGGACCATGGCTGGTGGACGACAGAAGCTTACCGCAACCGCAGTGGACAAACGACGCAAGCCTGGAAGGGTTGGTGACGGGGGTAACTTGTACCTCAATGTGACAAACAGCGGCAGCAAGTCTTGGGTGTTCCGTTGGCACCCGTCCGGCAAGACACCAGAGGGAAAACAGCGTTCTGCCCGTGAAATCGGTCTTGGTCCCTACCCAGAGATATCCCTCGCCCGCGCCCGTGAACTCGCGCTCGATTGCCGCAGGCACTTGAAGGAAGGCCGGGACCCGCTGACAGAGCGGAATAAGGCAACTGGCAAAACCTTCGGTGAGTGTGCAGACGACTACTACCGGGAAAAACAATCCGACTGGTCAAACGAGAAATCGAAATGGCAATGGGACCGCACGCTCAAGGTCACCTGCGCGCCCATTAGAAACAGACCGGTATCCGAGATCAGTACGGAAGACGTCCTATCGGTGCTCAAGCCGATATGGGAAACCACCCCAGAGACGGCACGACGCACGAGGATGCGAATCGAAAGCGTGCTGTCCTTCGCCACATCGAAAGACCTGCGCACTGGTGAGAACCCAGCCCGGTGGCGTGGCCATCTCAAAAACCTTCTGACGAGAACTGAGAAGAAGAAACAGAACTACCCGGCCATGCATTACGACGATGTGCCGGGTTTTTTCGCTCGCCTTGAAGAAACACCTGGCCTGTCGGCAAAGGCGCTGCGTCTGCTGATTCTGACAGCGTGCCGCACCTCTGAGGTGCTACATGCAAAATGGAGTGAGCTTGACCTTGAGAAGGCGGTCTGGACTATCCCGGGTTCCAGAATGAAGGCAGGCAACGAGCACACTGTACCGCTATCGGCGCCAGCCGTTGCATTACTGCAGGAGCTTCAAGAGGTCAGCTGGTCGGACTGGGTTTTCCCTGGCAATAAGCACCGTAAGCCGCTGTCCAACATGGTGCTGCCAATGCAAATGCGTCGAATGGGTATCACCGACGCTGTGCCACATGGTTTCCGATCCAGTTTTCGCGACTGGTGCGGCGACAAAACCCACTACCCGCGAGAAGTCGCCGAAGCTGCACTTGCGCATACCGTCAAGGGCGTCGAAGGCGACTACCGGCGCCTGACAGCATTTGAGAAGCGCCGCGCGTTGATGTCAGACTGGGCCGCATATTGCACGGCCAGCCAAGTCATTCCTTTCAAGGTGGTGGACGGTGGACGCTGAAGACAAAGCATACTGGCGGGCGGCTTACGCCAATAGCAATCCGAAATCGCCATACGAAGGCGTAGATTGGCGCGCGGAAATCGAAAAAGAACGTGCATTGCGCGAGTGTGTTGTCGGGCTTGATTCGAACGATAGCCCTGCTGCCGATGAGAGGAAGGCGCTTCAAGCTTGGTATCGCCAAGTCACCTTCATGCTGAAGTATTGCTTGTACTACTCACGCGTCGAAGGGCTAGAGGCAATCCCTCCTGTGGACATGCTTACCGCGCTGGCTCGTGTTACAGATTTTCTAGCGCGAGGAATAATACCGCCCTTTGTCAGCAAAGTCGCGAAACGGGGTACGCCGCCACTACTCCCTGGCGAAGAAGTCGCTATCGGTTGGGCATCGGCTTACATCAACGGGTGCCGGATAAAGCAGATTGACGATGAAGCGCACATCAAAACCATTTGCGACATATATTCGGTGAAGCGGCAGACCGCCCAGAAGTGGGGTCGGATGCGATTGCCTGAAGATCTTGAAGGCTACGCTCTCACACCGAGTTTTGTAACGCGGCATATGGAAGCCGCGGGGAAAAGGTACAGCCTCCAAGGCCGATCTTCGAAAGCGATACTCAACCGCGATAGCCGCAAATAGGCAGGCGCCAACTCAAATCGGCCTTTCAGTTGGCAGCCAATTCAAATCGCGATTTCGGATGGCGGTGACCGCCATCGTATCCCCTTCTACCGTCCCGCCATTGTTAACAAACACAGGCGAAGACAATGCAGGAAAACACCCTTCTACTGCGCGGCGCGTTCACCGTAGACGAGTTTCTCGGCTGGGCATCGCTGGGCCGGACCCGCTTCTACGATGAGGTGAAAGCGGGACGCATCAAGCTCCGCAAGATCGGTCGCAAGTCGGTCGTCACGATGCCCGACGCCATGGCATGGCTGAACTCCTTACCAGAAGCCGCCTAACCCCACCCCAAAACAACCGGAGGGCGGGAGCGCTCGCCCTTCATCTCTATCAAGACGAAGGAGGCCGATTGAAATACGATGGCTGAAAATAGATCGACCCCGTCGCTAGGACGGGGCCGGGTGGTCGAAGAGTTTAGCAGACATCTTCAAAAGCACCCGGAATATAACCAACATGCATACCCGAAACAAGTGCCTGCTTGGCACTGTGTCAAGCTATCGCAGAAATACGGCCTAAGCCTACTGCGGGCGCGCATCGTGTCCGAGCTTGGCGGCTTTGGGCCTGGAGGTGCGGTATGAGCACTTCCCAAGAACGGACGAAGGGTCTACCACCCGGTCGCGTCATCCACGACGCCGGCCACTGGCGCGTGATCCAAGACACGCTGAACCTGCAGTGGCACGTCGCCCAGCGCGGCCACCGTGATCGTGGTGTCACGCACTGGCACACAGCCTTCTCGACACTCCAGCGTAACGAACTGGCCGGGTATCTGGCCCGCACCTACGACCTGCCACGCAGTGTCGAGCGCATGCTGATCAGCATGCCGTATCTAATGCAGTCGGACGCCGGGAAAGACGACAGGCCGGAAGACCCTGGGCAGGCTATCCGGAAGTCGAGCCCGTCGCCGGCTGTGACGCGCTCCACGCCACCGGCGGCCAACATCAACCGGTCCGATCACCGGCCGCTCACCGCAAGATTGGGGCGATCGATCCTGACCGCGTGGGCAGGGGGTGCGGCATGACTGGAACCGCACTTATCCCGGCCGGGCCGATGCCGATTGCGGAAGCCCGCAGGACTTTCGCCTATGACATCAAGAGCGGAGTGCACACATGGCGATCAGGTGGCAGGGGCCGCAGACAGAAGGGCAACCGTGCCGGCGCGGTCTGTGGTCGGTATCGCCAAGTCACGGTCGATGGTGTGACCGTCCGCGAGCATCGTCTCGCATTTGCTATCGTCATGGGTTTCTGGCCGCCCTCCTGGCTCTACATCGACCATCGCGATCACAACGGCTGCAACAACGCGTGGGTAAACTTGCGACCCGCTACCAGCACACAAAACGCTCGGAACAAGAGACCCGGAAGGCAAAACACCAGCGGCGTTGTCGGCGTCACCTTCGACCGTGCGAGCGGGAAGTGGGAGGCCTTCATCGGCATAAACAAACGTACCGTCCACCTAGGAAAGTACCGATGCTTTGACGACGCAGCGGCGATCCGCTGTCAGGCCGCACGGCACCATTTCGGCTCTTTCGCCGCAGACGTCGCGAGGTACAGCGATGCCGCCGAATGACACCACCATCCCCTCCCACGACAACAGGAAGGACAATCAGATGTCCGATGACAACTACAGCGTTCTTGTCTCCAATAGCCCGGAAGCGGGCGACGCGTTCGGTGACAAATACACCGTCTCGCTGCTTTTCAACGGCCACACGATCCGAAGCGAAACCCACCCACTATTTGCCGCCGCCTACATCACGGCCCGCAACGTTGCCGACGAGCACGGCGTCAAGGACGTGATCGTACGCACCGACAATCCAAAGGTGTTCTCCAGCGTCGACGAGCTTTTCGCTCATCTGGCGAAACGCGCCGGCAAACTCCAATGAAAGGACGAAACCCAATGAAACGTCACAAGTACGAAATCGACATCTCCGAGATTGGCACCTGCCCAGAGTGCGGCGGCTGTGATGGGCTTTTACGCGACAACTACCATGACGGTTTGCACTACGGACAACCTAGTGTGTCCGGGTACACCGGATACATCGGCCAGCACCTGTCGTTTTGGGGCGTCTGCCACGAACATAAGCGCAAGTGGTTAGTCGGGTATAACTGCTTTCCCCATGCGCAGCTAACCGGCGAATGCGGCCACCATGAGGCCATGCACTTCGCAAGCGCCAAGCTTCTGGCCAGTTACAAGTCGGTGGTGCCGAATAGCGAAAAAACTGCCGTGCCTGAGAACGCCCGCCCGGAAATCCGCCTTAGGCCGAACGGTGGCCTTGTCATGCTCGCGAAGGAAAGGGGACCGGTGCGTGGTGGCTTTCACTATACCGTCGCAGATCGGTTTTCGGATCACGAGGAAGCCGTCCGGGTGTTCTGGGATTACGGGGCTGCCTTTTATTACGCGGCATTGCTCACGGAACGTCATGCGGTGCGCGGCATGCGTGACGCGGTCGGGGGCGGTTCTTGGACGGCTACCGTACCTCTGACTGAAGAGCAGCCATCATCCGAAATCTGGACGACCGAGCAATGCGTGTCGGATGGGCCTGTCTCTGTAACGCTTTACCGGAACGGAAACGAAGCTTGCGTGGGGACGTTCACCACCAACAGCTACGGCTACGGGTGCAAGGAGTCGGCCAAGTTGTTCGCGGATGCGCTGAAGGTCCAAGAACAGAAGGACGGGCGCGCTGTCGTGCTCTCCGGTGGCGAGAAGCTCATGGAGGCCGATTGTGATATCGATGAAGAAATCCCCTTCTGATCCGATCACCACCAAAGATAGGGTTCGCAAAGTTTGCGAATCCACAAACCCCGTCGAGACGGCCGCGCGCTGGTTCGCCAGTCATGGCCGGAGCGGCACGCGAGCCGTCATCCCGACAATACGCCAACAATATCCGAGCCTGTCGACGCTGGACGCGATCAGGGCGGCGAAGTTGGCGTCTGAGATAACCCGTTCAAACGACATGGGGACATCATCATGACCAAGAAATTCCCATTCCTGCCACTGTCGGTCGACGCCTATGTTTCCGACACACGGCACCTGACGCTCGAACAGCACGGGGCGTATCTGTTGCTGTTGATGGCTGCATGGAACCGACCCCACTGCAGTCTGCCGGACGATGACAAGGGCATTGCCAGGACGCTCGGGGTTACCCTGGAAGAGTGGGGCGACCTCAAGCCTGTCGTAATGGAATTCTGGTCCTATGACGGTCGCTCCCGCGCCTGGGTGCAGAAGCGACTAAGAAAGGAGCGAGATTACGTCCAAGAACGACGGAGAAAGCAACAGGCTAAATCTGCAAAGCGTTGGAAACAAACAAAAACAAGTGATGCCACGGGATATGCACCTCCACCTCCACCTCCACATCCACAAGAGTTAGATATTTACAATAGGATCGAGGGAGAGATTCCTACTGAGGTTGCAAGGGAAAAGAAGGGGGCATTAAGCGTCGTCACAGGGGGTAAGTCGGCATGACCTACTCCCAACGTGAACCAGTGTGGGAACGTGCACGCGGACGGTGGCACGGCATCCTCTCCGGACTTGGCGTTGATGCCCGGTATCTGACCGGGAAAGCCGGACCATGTCCCATCTGTCGCGACGGCAAGGACCGCTTCACCTTCGACAACAAGAACAGCGATGGCACGTTCATCTGTCGCCATTGCGGTGCCGGAACCGGTGTACAGTTCGTGCAACGTCTCAGAGGCATACCCTTCAAGGAAGCAAGCCGCCTGATTGACGAGCAGATCGGCACGGCGCCGGTTGTCCTCCAGAACCCAAATGCCGCCCGCGGCACCGACTTCAAGGCCATCGACCGGATGTGGCAATCAGCGCAACCGGTGACGGCCGATGATCCTGTCGGCCTGTATCTGACCCGTCGTCTTGGTGCATTCGACGCTCCGGACGATGTCCGGTTCCTGCATAGATGCTGGCACAGCCGCGACGAACAGCATCCGGCAATGTTGGCGCTTGTTCGGGACCGTCAAGGCAACCTGTGCCAGCTTCATCGAACCTTTCTGACCGACGACGGACACCATGCGGCGGTCGATCCGGTTCGGATGGTCATGCGGGGCGAGCATCCGGTCGGCAGTGCGGTGCGGCTGGCACCCTTGGACGGGAACGCACTCGGCGTGGCTGAAGGCATCGAAACCGCCTTGGCTGCTCACAAGCTGTTCAACGTGCCGGTGTGGGCAACCTTGACGCGGGCTCGGCTGCAGGCATGGGAGCCACCGCAGTCAGTCGATCACGTCATCATCTTCGCGGACAACGATCAGAACTACGCCGGCCAACACGCGGCAACCAGTCTGGCGCACCGGATCGCGGATCGGGTGTCCATCGAGATCAGGGAACCGCCACGCCGTGGTGACGACTGGAACCACGAATTGCAACGGCAGATGAAAGGATCTCCGTCATGAACACACTCGATTACGACACGCTGAAGAAAAACGGGGCAAAGCTTTTGGCAGAGCGAGATGCGCACGCTTTGTTTCGCCAACCGAAGCCACGGTCGAGGGGCTGGAAACGGTTCACCGTCGTTCTGACAGACGTACCGGAAGGCTACGCAGGCAGGCGGGTGTGGTGGCTGTCGCACTTCGGTGAGCATGTGGCGACCGATGCCGATGGCAGGCACCTAGCTGAGCACTTCCCTGACGCGTTTGAATGGGCCTGTCGGGAAATCGCCTCAGACTGGCAGGTCAGAGAGAATCCGAATGCCGTCAGGGTACAGCAGACAGGTTCCGACTGGTCGGTCGAAGTGGCGGGGGAGACCGTCGCCGATGGCCTGACAAACGCGAAGGCATGGCAGATCGCAGACGAGCTTTCAGCGCGGGATATAGACATGGAAGAGACACGGCGCCGCGTGAGCCATCACGTCGGTCAGCGTTAAGGTTTGAGACATGGATGAGATGAAGCGAATTTGGACTATCGAGAGTTGGGCGCGGCGCTGGGTTTGTGATCATTCACTGGATGCAACTACCTTCCATATTGGTTTGTTCCTGGCGCTCAAGTCTGAAGTCGGCGTTGCAATCCCGAACAGCGCCGACGCCACCGAAGGCATCCACATGTCGGAAGCGACCGTTGAGCAGGGTATCCGGCAATTGCTCGATGCTGGCGCCATTTCTAAGATGGATAACGGCTACCGTCTGAACATCGAGAGGTCGGCGGCGTGAGAGCATTTGCGGGAATTCCGTGATGAATCCGAATTTGGAAACGTGACAACAAAGCAAGAGGCAGCAGACGATGACGAGGACAACGGTTTACACAGACGGTTCAGTGGCGCCGCAACTGCTTGCGGACAGCCGGCAAGAAGTCAAGTCCGGTCAAGAATGCTGAACTGTGGCAGGCCATCGACAAGCTGTTCGACGAACTTCCGGTGACGGTGAAATGGCAACGCCGCCATACAGGCAACGCCGGCAACGAACGGGCGCACGAACTGGCCAACCGTGGGCGGCAGAATATGCAACGGTTTCACATTCGTCGACAGTCGAGGGTAACTGGCAAAATCCTGCCAGTCGAAAGATGCGGCGCCAACAACCTCGCAATCTGCGAAGTTGTTGGCAACTGGGGAATTTCCCCAGTTCAGTAGCGCACGTGGCTTGTTGGGCCAGTTCGACGGACCCGACAACGATAGCAGGATGCAGGCCGCCGAACTGTTGCTACGCCACGGCGATATAGACGGCGAACCCTAACAGGCGATATTGAATCGTTGTATCTCTACGGCTATGTCACCGAAGGCCGCACAGGGCTCGCTTTTCGAGTTTCCAGCGCCAGCAACAACCCGATCTGCGCTCGCAGCAGCGTTGGCTGCTGTTTGCTGCGAGGGTCCCCCAATTGGGGTATGCTGGTTGCTCTGCCATCTACGCATCGACTGCAGCTTCAAGCGCCTCTCAGTCGCGAATGCGTTGGGCGGCGCCCTTTCTTCAAGCAACGGCCACCATAGATCACGGTGGCGTGCCATGAGCCGAAAGCGGTGGCGGTCATCGGGCGAGATGCCTCCGAACTTCTCGCTTGCGGGCGATAAGTCGTTTCTCTGTCCTTGCGTGCCAGCCGCGTCACCAAGCGCCTCACCTACAGCGGTTTCAAGCACCCGTGCAGCGCGCCGGGCTTCGTCCTTCTGCGCCTTGTTGGAGACATGTTGCGCAATCGCTTTTGCAAGCCTGTATGTCGTGGGCAGGCTCACCCAAGAATGATCCGGCGTCGTTGAGCCCCTTCAGGGTGGGCAGCCACACGAGCGAATGGGGACAGGCGGGCTATTGCGGATGCCAGCACCGACAAGCGCTCTGGCGGCGGCGCTGGCCAACCGGGCCAGGTAACGGCTATATCGAGTCCTATGAAACATGGTCTTATTGCGACAGCACTGGTAGGGTTGGTTGTGTCGGCTATGTGGGCTGACGTGAAGCCAGTTACAGGAGAAGCGCTGCAACTGGCTTCGAGTGAACGCTTTCACGAAATGATAGTGCGAGAACAGGTCCCCTTGGCAGATAGGGAGATATTCGAGACCTTTTTCGCCATCCGGAAAATGTGCCGACTGGGAGAGACAGTTACAGGAAGCATCTCGACACATGAACAGGACGTAGCATGTACTCGGCGTGATATGCTAGGGGAACTGATATACAACCTTGGCTATTGCTGGAACCTTATCGATAGTGGCGAGGTTGAATGGAGTACCTGCCCGAGATAGTTGGGCCGTCTGCCCGGTGCAGGTTCTCTGTGATCTCCCACATCTCGGCTTCAATGGTATCGTCCTACAGCATCACCCACGGGGTGGTTCTCCTGCTCCTTGAGACAACAGGTCGGTTATTTCAGAGTGCCCACCGGATGCCACAGGAAAAGCGGTCACAGGTCGGCGACCGATTTTAGCAAGTTGACACATGAGCGACCTTGCTCCGGGCGCCGAAGTTAAATCGCATGCAACAGTGCATTCGATTTAGCCAGCCCGTGGCGCCATTAAATCAAGCGCAGGTCTGCGCGCGTTTTTTGCAAGATTGCACATCTGCAACCTTGCTCCGGTGCCGGCGCTGAAAAAGGTAACAGGTGTGAGACCTTTTTCCGTGGGCGGATAAACGTTTCCATACGGGCATCGATGCCGGTTCGGAAACACTTATCCTGGCCAAATGACCCGTTTCATCCACTGAATCGGTCTTGGCTGGACAAATCATTCGGACATATCAGGAACTGCGATCGGTTGTTTGAATAACGTAGCCAAAAATGCTATGTTCAAACCAGAAAACGAAGCTGCGTCGGGCAGATCAACAGACACGAGGGAAACACTCGAAATGAGTTTTCAGGGCGTACATTCACCACGGTTGGCACAAGCGTTGGCAGCCTACACACAAGGGCAGCGCCAACCGCGCGATCCGAAGGACGACCTTGTCCGTGCTCTTGCTATGCAGCAGCTTGAAGGGTCCGTGGGTGCCGGCCCAAAAGCGCCGGCCGCACCTGAGTTCGGCGACCCTGACTTCGCGCGGTCGGTTGCAACGCAGTCCATGGAAGGGTTTTCAGGGCAATCGTCATCTGGCGACGGGATGTTGAGCGGTGACGAGTATGGGGAACGTCTTCGGAGAGTTTCCGGCCTAAGCAAAGCCTTGGGTGAGGCGGAGCGCCGTAAGGGCAAGGGCGTGAACGTCAAGACGCTCGACTACAGCGGCGGGGGTGCCAAGGGCGGCCCGAAGTCTCGAAAGCAAATCGACCAGCGCAAGGCACTTTCACGGGCACTCGCCGCCAACGCTGCTCGACAGCAAGGTTACGGCACGCATCCGCAACATGCGCTGATACCACTCGGGGCGCAGGTAGCATCCGGCATCCACGGTTGGCGAGCGAACCGCGAAGAGCAACAGCGCCGCGATCACTTCGCCGGCGTCGCGTCATCCATGGAGCCGCCGCCCGGTATCGATCCGCAAGTCTGGCAAGGCATCGTTGCCGACAACCCGGAAGCCGCCGTTCAATACCTGACCAAGCACCAGCAAGCGGTCTATGAGCGGCAGCTAGAGGCGCAGCAAGCTGAACGTGAAAGGTTGCAGAAGATCGAAGACGAAAGGGATATGGCCCGCTTCAAGAAGGAAATTGAAGCTCAGTTCGCAGAGCCGCAGTTGAGGGAGGCCGCAGACGGCCATGTGTACGTCGTCGGGCAGACCAACCCAGACGGATCACCGGTGCGAGCGTTCCCTGGCGTTGAGAAAGCTCCGGACCTGACCACACTGCAAAGGAACTACGACGCTGCTGTTGGGCAAGGTTACAAGGGCAGCATCCTGGACTATCAGTTGGAAACATCTCGCGCTGGCGCGACCAATGTGAACGTCGGCGCCGAGGAATCCTCCTACGCGAAAGAGATCGGCAAGCAGAATGCGCAGTGGCGGGGTCAAATTCGCGATCAGGCGTATGCAGCCCAAGACGCACTGAATGCGTTGAACGTCATGGAATACACCATGAACCAGCCGGGCTTCTACTCCGGTGCGGGCGGAGAGCAAGTAGCAGCACTGAGGCGGTTTGGCGCGGCGTTAGGCATGGACATTGAGGGCATCGACAGCATGGAAGCCTTCAACGCGCAATCCAAATCTCTTGCTCTCGCTGCTATGGGCGGTTCGCTTGGGACCGGCTTCAGCAACGCAGACCGGGACTTTGTGTTGGATCAAGTCCCCGGTCTTGGTGTGACACCCGAGGGCAACCGCATGCTTATCGAGATTCAACGCCGTTTGAACGGCCGCAAGATCGAAATCGCGCAGTTGGCCGATGAATACATCGCCGACAACAACGGCCAGCTTGATACCGGTTTCGATGCGGTGATGAGGCAGCACGCGGAAAACAATCCGCTGTTCGCCGACCTGTCGGAGGCTCTTGGTAAGGACATGCCGGTTCCGCAGGCTGGTGAGGTTGTCGATGGCTACCGGTTCAACGGTGGCGATCCGAACGACCGGAATAACTGGCAGAAGGTGACGAACTGATGTCAGCGCCGTGGGAACGAAAGTATCAGAAACCAGCACAAGAGGCTGAGAGCGGCCCTTGGACGCGCAAATATGCGACGGATGGTCGAGAGCTTCGCACCTATGAACCCGGCTTCATGGAGCGCATGGGCAACGCCACCTATGACACGCTCAAGAGCATAGGCCTGCCAGTCGACCGCATGCGCCGGGACAACACGAACCTTGATAACTTCGTCAGGGGTGTAGCTCACGGCACTACGTTCGGCGCGTCGGATGAGATCGCCGCCGCTGCCAATGCTGCTCTGGGTGGCAATTACGAAACCGAGCTTGGACAACAGCGCGCGATAGATCGCACTGGCGGTATCGCTCGCGATCTTGGTCAGGTCGGGGGTGCCATTGGAACCGGGTACGGTGCGGTCAAAGCCGGCTTGTCGCCCGCCTATAACGCTGCGAAGAGAGGCGCGGGTGCGTTGCCGGTTATCTTACGATCCGGTGCAGAGGGGTTTGGAGCCGCCGGCCTTTTCGGTTTTGGTGATGCTGACGGCGGTTTCGCCAATCGTGCTGAAAACGCTCTTTGGTCGGCAGCCGGTGGCGGCGCAGCGGGCGTAGCGGTCCCCGGAGCTATTCGGGCCGGTCAAACCGCTAAACGCGGTGCGCAAGCGGTCAAAAACAAGCTCTTCCCGGGCAAACAGGTTTCGCCAGAACTTTCGAGACAGGTTGCAAACCTTCAGAAAGAGGGCGTACCGCTTACACCTGGACAGCAACGCGGCTCTGACCGTCTTCGTCGCCTAGAAGCGAACCTTGGTGGTGAAGCTGCCGAAAACATCATGGAGGCTCAAGGCGAAGAATTCACACGCGCTGCCCTGCAGCGAATCGGTGTGGATGCGCCACGGGCAACGGCCGAAGTAATCGACGCCGCATATACCCGGATCGGTCAGCAGTTCGACGACTTGGCCGGCCGCAACCAGCTTGTGCCTGACCAGTCGTTTGTTGAGGACATTGCAACGGCTGTCCGCGACTACGAAGGCCGTGTACCGACAAGCGCCATCGTGCCGCAGGTCCGCAAGCTCGCCATCGATATTTTCCAATCGGCTCGCACCGGCCTGACCGGCGATGTGTACCAGTCGTTCCGGTCGCGGATCGGTAAGCTGGCACGACGGGCGGCAAAAGACCCGGAACTGTCCTTCGCCTACAATTCGCTCAATGACGCGTTGGACGATGCCATGGAAAGGTCAATAGCGCAGACCAACCCGGCCGACTTGGGCGCATGGCAGGCGGCGAGAAACCAATATCGTAATCTTTTGGTCATCGAACGTGCGGCCACCGGCGCCAGCTCTGACACAGCGCTTGGTATCATCTCGCCGTCGCAACTTCGAAACGCAGCTATCAATCTGCAAGGCCGTCGCAACTATGCTCGCGGTCAAGGCGACTTTGCGGATCTGGCACGGTCTGGTGAGGGTGTCATGAAGCCGCTGCCCAGTTCGGGAACGGCCGAAAACTTTTTCACCAGCATCCCGTATGGGCCGACTATGGGGTCGGCCACGATGGGCAGCGCTATCGGTGGTTTTGTAGGCGGTCCAGTTGGTGGGGCTGTCGGTGCCGTCGCAGGGGCGGCCGTGCCCGCAGCCCGCCGCATGCTGGTGCGGAACAGCTTGTCTGGGAAACCGATCAACACCGCGTTGGCGGAAGCGCTCATTCGAGCAGGATCAGTGCCTGAAGGAAGAACCATCGCACAGCCGATGGTTGGTCCGCGCTAGCTTTTGAGAAAGTCCGTATGCATGGCAAGAGCCCCAAACAGCCAAAAAGCCGATAGCGCGCCCATTGCTATTTGGCCCCAGTGCAATCCCTGCCAGCCCTCGAAGTACAGCGCACCGATCCACATCACGGCAACGCAAATCCCAAGGTACAGCGTGGTTCGCCGCGAGAATCGGCGATGTTCTTTCGGGGACATTTCCTGCGAAATGTGCTCGACGGTCTTGCTGTCGTCGTCTTCCATGCCAGGAAATGTAGATATTGGAGCGAACCATGTCCACTGACGACGCCAATGTGAAACCAGTGCTACCGGAGATCGGCGAGGCTGAAAGGGCGGCGCAGCATTTCAACGCGTTGCGGTGCCGGATAGCCGCTGGTGAGGACGTGACAGAAGACGAATTACGGGAAGCGTTTGTGGATCTGGCGGAGGCGCCGTGTGAATCGAATCGCGATGCGTTGTCGCTTCTGGCTTACGCCCGGTTCAGCCATCAGACGGCGGTTTCGGTGTTGGATGCGGGCGATCTTGCGTCCGCTATGACCATACTCGATGACGGTCAGGTGTTTGTTTCGCGAGCGCTCGAATATCTGGAAAGGGATACCGGCGTATCTGCATGGGACTTTCTGGAACCGGAGCAGCGCGCCAAGATCCAATGAACACCCACAGGGTAAAACCCGACCGCTACACTCAGATACCGCCTGTTTCGGCCACAGGGCGCCGCCTGAGTCGATGAGCGAATTTCAGACGGAACTTCTACCTGAAAACACAAACGACGCTCTGTGAGTCGCTATGACGTTCTACGGCGAAGAGCCATATTTGCGTAACCAACCCTGTTGGTACATCCCCGGCAGCAATTGTCCATGTGAGCGGCGAGACTTGGCAGAACTACGAGGCGCGAAAAGGTTTCTTGGACATCGTTTACCCGCAAACACCTGTCTTAGTCACAAGGATAATCGCTATCCATAACCGCCAAAAGGGCCGTGGCCGTATTTTGGTATTGAAGCGTTTCCGGCTCCTCCTGAAGCAGATGAATACACAACGTGTCTCGCACGTCCTCGACATCTTGAAGACAGAGCTTCAAATCAACCAAGCCGTCAAAGCGGAACTTCTCAGCCATATCCAGAAGACCCATCACGTAGAACGTGCTCGCGGACTTGTCGACATATCCTTGTTCATCTGACGCCGATTCTTCAGAAACGCACAGGTCCAAAAATCCTAGACTGGAATTGTAATACTGTTCACCGCGATCTTGCGCTTGGGCAGCGCCAGCGCAAAGCAGGAAGAAGGCAAGGACGATGGTTCTCATCGTGGTGCTCCCGGGAACGGATCTAACGCGTGCGCAAAATATCAGCTGTGCCAGTGCGCAAATACCCTCTGTTTCCGCCAGAACGGCGCTGTGTGAGTCGCTATGACGGTTTATGGCGAACCCTACATCTGGCAACCCTGCTACTGCACTGACTGCCAACTGTCCATGTGAGCAACCGGAGTGGCTGGCACCTAACGCCGATGAGGCAATCAAGATTGTCATCATCTCGAATGAACCGGCACGTGGTGGCGGGGCCCAAATTCAGCGCGATCAACGTAATTCGCTGATAACTTGCCGCGATTCGCGCCGCCAACGTTTGCCGATATCGTTCCGGAGCCGAAACATTGAGATGCCACAGGGGAGATGCTACCATGCGCCCACGAAACGAAGCAGATGGAAGCAGGCAACATGCACCCCTATCCAGCGCTCACGAGAGCCTTGGCAGAGCGCCACCGGAAGGCACCTGTAAGCCCGGCCGCTGCAAAGCGTCATGCGGACGCCAGACAGTTCCCAACCGGCGCTATCAAGCCAGCCTCGAACACAGACCGTGGCATGGTGGTTCAGCCGTCGCAGATGCCGCCACAGCCGTCACACAGCTTCGGCGCCGCTCCGGACGGCACACCGGTACAACCAATCGATCTCCGCTTCGTACACCCTGGACAAGACCGGCTCGACCCGACGTTCAGGGCCATGCTGGAGGGTGTTTCCGATAGCCTTGGCCAAGACTTGACTGTCACCAGCGGCTACCGCAGCCCCAACCATCCTGTAGAGGCCCGAAAGCCGACTGGCCCGGGTATGCACTCGACGGGCCGCGCTGCCGATATCTCTATGGCTGGGATGGATGACGCACGGCGCACGGAGCTTATCAATGCACTTCGTCAAGCCGGTGCCATGAGGTTCGGAGCCTACAGCGGAAGTCCGAACATGTTGCACGTCGACATGAAGAACCAACACGGCACCGGTGCGCCGCATTTTATGTTCGATAAGACCGCCGCCAACATGGGCAATGCACCGGCCTATTTCCAGGCTGTGGCGGGTAACATGACCGGCCAGACAGTTCCGCCCAATCAATACGCGGCAGCACCGCAACAAGCTGCCGGTCTATTCAGCTTTGGCGACCTTAACGGAGAACCTATAGAAGACACGGAAAGCGAAGAGCCGGAGGAAAAGACATTCGGCCAGGCGTTGGGTGACGGTCTCAAGGATATGGCCAAGGGCATCGGGAAACGGCGAGTGCCAAGACGCTCAACACCCGCTCCGCAGAATTCGTTTTTCAGCGCACAGGCGGTCCCATGGCTGGCGCCGACAGGACGCAGACAGGGTTAGGCACAGTGCAAATTTGTACCGTGGTCCACGACGCCCACAAAGGGGCATAGACGATGATCCGATACGGAAACACACCCGAACAACAGAACACCGCACCAGCGGCCCTCACAGCCGGTTTGACGCCCGATCAGCGCACGCGGCTGGCTCAGATAACCGGACGCATCAAAGGGCGCCACCGGCTGCAGATACAGTCCATCCTCGATACCGGTACGGACTTACTCAAGGCCAAGGAGATGTTGGGGCATGGCGCCTTTCTGGAATGGCTTGAAGACGAGTTCGACTGGACCCGACAAACGGCGTTTCGATACATGAATGCAGCCACCCACTACGGCAGCAAATGTCACATGGTGTTACATTTGAACCCGACAGCGATCTACGAACTAGCGGCGCCATCAACCCCGGATGAGGTCCGATACAGGCTGGTCAAGCGCCTTGAAAAAGGGGAGCGCGTCACTGCCGATCAAGTGAAGGAGCTGGCGTCCAAGGCCAAGGGAGTTTCGTCACAGGTTGCGACAAAACCGCAGTATGACGGCGTTGAGGTGATGGACGAGCCGCACCAGCCGAGTGTTGCCATAGACGCCAAGCCCATCGAGATCGACGGCACTGCAGAGCGAATGCACATGGTCCCTAAATCGTCTGAAACGGTTTTCTCGCTCGACGCAACAGGCGCACTGAACGAAGCTGATAAACCTGGGCAACCTGCCCAAGTTTCCGAAGTAGCCGAACGCATCCGCCAGCGGCGCCAGGACAGGATCGTCAGCCTTCTCATCGCTGGACTGGGCGACAACGAAACGAGCTTCTGAACCTGATGAACGAAGGCGAGTGGTCAGCACAGGTATTGTTCGACGACCTGCTTGGCAGACTGAAACAGCGGAGCAGGTCAAGGACGGCGTGTTGATGGCAAATGAAAACCAGAAGTTGTCAGTGAGTTTTGCCACAGATGGATACTGTTTTCTAATAATAATTGTCTTCCTCATCAAAATGCAACCGGGAGGCAGATATGAAATACCTCATAGTCGCAGCAGTAACTTTACTAACACTATCAAGCGTGAGCGCCGGGCAGATGTTCGAGGGATGGGGCGAAACACCAAGCGCAGCAATGACAGATGCCATGGACAATGCTCAACAGTACTCAAGAGCCGGGTGCTTGGGAAAAGACTGGGCGCCCAATATGGAGCGGGATTGTCGGCGCAGCGCAAACCTAGGTGGCTTTGTGTGTAAGGCTGAGGGCTCCAATCATCGAGGAAGCTGCGGAAACCGAAACCAGCTGCAGAACATCATCAACAGCTGGTAGCGGCTCCCAACACATCAGTAATTGTAATAGGTGGCGCTTCATCAAGCGTAATGCTGATGGAACGCCCATCTAACCCGTCATATTCTGACCGGCCGAATCAACGCGAACAATGTCCATGCTGATGCAGCGGATGTTGATACGGATGTCATGGCGAGGTTACGGAATAGGGTAGATCGTAGTGCCGAAGAGGGCTGGTTTCTTGTTTAGTAGAAGATCACATGGTGTTCGTGAATCAGCCAGTCCTTGAGTTTGCGAAGCAATGCAGCATTGGCGATATTGATGGCAGCACTCTGGTCCCCTAAAGTGAGAATCCCTTCGGCTAGATTATTGACGACTTTATGCATGATGCAGCCCACTATGATTCAAGGCACACCCACACCAGCCGATACATCGCCTCAACCGCCGCACCTAGCCATGGGTTGGATCTAGCGGACGTTGTCAAACTGCATTCGACAGGGCTTGAGGGCTACAATGCATGCTTTACTGACTTTTATTCAGTCAATGCGCTTGGTCGTTTAATTGAGGGTCCCATAACGTCTTTGTACGACCTTCAAGCCGCAGAGGCTGCATTACAATCGTTGGTGTTTTACGATTATGTTTCGTTTCTTACACCTGGTCTATATTCGTCGATAGGTATCAGTCGACACGAAAATCTGCGATCAGAAGCAGCGATGGAAGCCTTCCGAACTGTTGAGCATTCTGATTATGTTCTCACGATTGAACAAATAAAGATCGACGGAGGGAAGATCGTCGATACAAATCAATCCGAAAAAGCCCCGCTGATTGGTAAAAGCCTTACGGAAGTAGGCGACGACTATTTGAACATGAGGAAGTTGTCCGCAACGTCTATTTCTCAGTTTCCGGTTCACAACAAGATGCCTGCCTATTTCAGTGATCCGCGCTTGACACATTACTTTGGTGATCGAGGCTTTACCGGAAAGCTTTATGAAATTGTTAACATGAGTGTCTTAACCAATTTGAAGAGCGTTCCTGGAGCCAATGTTTCAGTACAACTGCCTCTGCTCATTTGGATACTCCTTGACCGTGCCAAAGACCGTACATCCATTGTGGAAGCAATTTCTGAACTAAGACAAGCAACAGTTGAAGTAAGGAAGCAGCTATCTGAGCTCGATCAGAGAATGCAATCGGCTATTAATCAGGCAGAACGTGAGGAAATTGCTCGTTTTTACATGACAAGTTTTGAATCGATTGCTGATTGGGCGCGGTATACAAATGTCGCTAGACGCCAGCAGATTATTTATGATCTCATTTCGGTCCCGCGCACATTCCTCGACCTAGCCATCAAGATATTCAATCCTGATTGGCGAATAGTAAGTCCTAGGAGGATGGCAAATAGAACGGTGACCGGAAGGGTATTCTCTGAACTTCTAAGGACCGACACCGCCGAAACAATAATGAACCATTTTCTAACCAAAGCCGAGATTGAGGTATTAGAGCGCGAAGCCAGGGCAACGCGGTGACGGCGAACTCCGTAGGCTATGCAGTTCTGCCTCTTCTACGACATCAAGCGAGTGTCTGGGGACTACCCGACCTGCAGTGGACGTCTCACATGCAGTGATTACCCTCACGACCCTGCAAGTGGCAGATCCGGTCATGTATGGCGCGATCCTCACCCAAGTACCTGAGGCTGGCAAATTCGTCCCCACGAAGTCCACGATTCACTTCCGAAAGTTGACGGACCCGCCTCCCGCTAACCTCGAAGATTGCCTTGGGGTGATTTCGCCGGAAAATGATGCATACCCGGCCTTAAGTCGTGATCTCGATTTAGCTGACGAGGCAATTCTCACACGCTGAACCGAACACCTTTGGCTGGTCCCTTTACGCAGATGGTAATTACGATCTCAGGACAGACGTAGGCACCGCTGGAGCCCAGAACAAACTCCAGAAAAGAAGGCCCACCGAGATCCAAGCTGCTCCCACAAAGACGGCTAGGATCGCCGGTTCAATGACCGGATACCAACTGACAGCCCCCTCGAGCTCTCTTTTGTCGTTGAGAAAGCCGCCGATCCAATAGGTCTTCGTCAAAATCTCTCCCACGGGAATTATCTCGAGAGGAGAGAGGTTCATGTCTAACGCGTCGTTCCGTCGGACAGGTGCATCGATTACTTTTCCAACAAAGTGGGCCAAGGCAGCGGCGGGAATGATCACATACACGAGGAGGAAGAAGCGTTGGTACCACCGCCCCTCGGGACTGGAGGTATCGAGATTTTCTAGCCAAACGACAGGCAATCTCACATGCCATTTTTGAATCCGAATATGCTGGGCGTGTTTCGTCCCGATCCTACAAAGCGTAAACAGAAGTGCACTACAAATCGGAATTGCGACAAGAGCTCCGACGCGAGGACGGTCCTCGATGAGATCAACGTCAAAGATTGCTTGCCCGCCTTGACTTACGATCCAAGCGTTGAGTGTGTAAAAAGCAAGGACCGCGCCAAGCACAGTCCAAAGCTGTCGAAGATGCTTGACTGACATGGTAATAAATCCTGGCTATTGCCCGCTCCTGAAGACCAGACAGGCATCCCGAAGACCAATGGTGATTTCTTCCTCAAGCAGGCCTTCGATTGTTCCAGAGAAAGCTTTCAACGCGCCGGATTGGGAGCCTCCAAACTTGCTCAGTCTTACGGAAGCCTCAGATACCTCACAGGTGTCAAGCGTTGCCCTGGCCGAGGCAAATATGTGCACCGACGCGTCAGCTTGAATCGCGGCTGCGTCTGATGTTTTACAGGCAAGGCCACCGTTCAACGTGGCGGATAACTCGTTGCCTACCAGTGACACAAACACATCCTCGACTGTAACATCCTTCAGTTTGTCAATTCCGACCGTGAAGAATCCTATCTTGACTTTCAGGCCTTTGCATGGGTTTTCAGATGCAATGCGTTTCTCGATGATTGTGTCACCTGCGGCAGGCTGGCTTGAACACGCAAATGCTGTCATGAAAGATGCGAAAAAATACCTTATCATCTCTTGTCGACGCCCGCTTTGATTCTCGTTTCCATTCACAGTCGATTTTGAGAATAACACGGGAGTAGAGGCTGGAAACCAAGGTACACTTTCCGGTCTCGTTTACTCCAATAGCCGAGTTGCCTCCGCTTTGTCTGCTCACATCGCCTAGCAGGGGCCGGTGTGGCCATCGGCCTCACATTCGGCCTCTTTTCTCGAGCTGCAGAAGAAGTTGGTCCTGAAGGACCGCTGGACCTTGAAATGGGTTCCACACGCAAATGTTGAAGGGTCTTCCGCTAATACAGTTGTATGTGCCGTGGATAAAACAATCGCTAGGGCGAGCACAACAGTGATGATCGGGATTGTTGGCATGGCGTATTTCCAGACTCTGTTACACTTCACCTGTATTCTGTATCAGCCGGGTTCTGAAGCCGCGAAATCGTTGAATGCGACACGCCATATCGAAAGCGGTTTCCCGGCAGGCATCACCTTCAGCTAGGCGATCGAGCGCCACCTTGACTTAATACACTGGCCTTGGGCTCCTTCCATTCCAGCTTGTAGTGCGGATAGGGCGCTTGGTCGGTCGAAGACACTGCGCGCCAAGCTGGCGTATCCCTCCCGTGCTTGTTTTGCCATGGTCAGAGTGACGTGCACAACCGGGCTGGCAGGGCTTTCACGGGCGGTGTGGATGGAATTCAGCAGGTGTTTTCCAGCGGTGGAGAGCTTCAGTAGATTTGCAGACCCTCCGCGCTACTTCCGCAGCCGCACACCGGGTCCGCCGCCGTTGCTGTCGATGAACTCGATACCAGCGGCCTCCAGTGTCCGCTTCACCCGCTCTATCGTTTCATACCGTCCAGGTGGTTCGCCCGTTGACGAATCGATGCGCTGGACGGTGGCATAGCTAACCCCCGATTGCTCTGACAGATCCGTTGCCTTCCAACGGAGCAACATCCTTGCTGCGCGTATTTGCTCACCCGTAATCAAGCCTTCACCTATATCTAATCTAGCTAAAACGCTAGACGGTGTATTGACACACAGCCTAGCCATATCTATATCTAGTCTATCAGTAACGGACACTCAAGGCAGGGCAAGCATGTTCGACTACCAATATCATTTCGAAGAGCTTCCGATCCGCATCGAAGGCAAGCCGGTAGCGTTCGTCAGCGGCGTTGCATCGCTTGAGCACGATCCTGGTTATGGCTTCGTGGTCGTTGGCATCGACGTCGAGCTTGTCGACGGTGAGGGCGTCATCCGCCTCAACGAGCGGTGCGACGATCCTGCCATGGTGAAGTGGTTCCGCGAGTTGGCCGCGGAACTGATGGAAGACACAAACACACAGGAGAGATTCGACGAAGCACTGGCCGACTACCAGCAAGCGGCCTGAAAGCAGCGGACCGGGTAAGCGCTGGCACGCTTGTCCCGGTCCTGATCACGTTCAACCAATGGAGGCGAGACATGACTGTTCAACAGCATACCAAGGACGAGAACCAAACCGCAAACGCAAATGACGGCATTGAAGATGACGGCGCTTGTTTCCGGCCTGATCTGATGCCGAAAATTTACGCGCTCAAGCTCGAGGGCGACTGTATGGTGCCACACTTTAGGGCAGGGCACTTCGCTGTTCTGTCGCCACTGGTACCCTACACGCCCGGCGACTTTGTTTGCCTGTTCTTCAAGCACCGGTTGCCAGAGAACCACAACAGCAACATCCTGCTCAAGCGGCTGGTGTTGGCTCCCTGGCCCGGCTACCAGTTCGGCGGGACAATGAGGGGCGATGTAACGCCGATCGTCATCGCGGAGCAGTTGAACCCGAAACTGCAGTTTCGCATCGACTGCAATGACCTGCTTGCGGTGCACAAAGTCATCGGCTCCTACGAGCCCGGGCAACAGCAAACCGTCAACATTTCGGATGCCGATGCGCGGCTGGTCTACGGACATCCGGACGCGGCGTAGGTCATATTTTATTCGACGGTTCCCGCGTCCTCAGCGCGGGGACCGCCCAACTGATTAAGTGGATAAATCTCGGGTGATGATCGTGTTCATTGCTATCGTATTCGGAGTCATCTGGCTTACAGACATCGGAAAGTACGGTGACCATCCTCTGACAACCCGCGAGCTGCAAAGAAGTTGTTCAAGAGCTTGAGACGCCTCGAGGCAAAAAGCAACTGTCCGAGGCGGAAGAAGTGGATTTGGGAGCATGTGGGGAGGCTCTAAGTCACTGGGATTGACTACGGAAACTCAGCGCTTGGGACCTCGCCAAGGAGTTTTTATTGAATCAAAAGGCTCAGAATACGATCACCCCTTATTCGGCGTGGGGTGGCCATATTGTTTTGGAATGATCGCGCCTTATTTCGTGAGCCCTCCACGCACTTCTAACTACCGAGTTTTGCCAAAGTCGTCAGTCAAGTACTCTTGGGCAATTCCTTCAACCCAGTTGACGCTGTTTGGGTCTTGGGATCGTAACTCGAACTCGTTGAGTCTGTGCTCGACCGCATAAGCCGCGGAGCTCAATTGAAGCGCGTATAGCGTGGCTGTCTTTGCAGTTGTAAAGAAATCCTCAGCGCTGATCTTATTAAGCCTTACCCATACGTATTTGCGTTCAACATCTCCAGTAATTGTTGTAGATGTAACAACGAACCGCTTCACCTCTATAGATTTTATCGCCTCACTCAAATACTGATTGACTTCTATATTTGGCGTTGGGATTGCAACTACAAACCACCGAGATACCACCCCCATTCTAAACATTAGATCGCTATCTCGGATTATTTCAACGCTACCAGATCCGAAAACGTTTCCTTCCCTTATATAATTATGATTTGTATTTGTTGCATCATCTTGGCTTACAACGGTTCTTTTTAGGTAGCTGTAAAGCACAATATTAAGAAAGTATGGCGTTGGATTATTGAAAATGAACCATTCGGTACCGTCCTCGCTTGCTTCAATAAATGGTGAAACATCGATAGAATGATCGCCGCATTCCAATGTCAAATCTAGCCCCATATACGCAAAAGCAGAAACCAGCCCAAGTATGTCTTTTCTAGATCTCACGGGCAGATCATTCACAGCCGTTACACCTGAACCGTTAAAGCAGTTTAGTGGGAGCGCCGGCACTTGTCTCTGGATCTCATGGTTCACACTCACTCGACTCAATTCTTGATCAAGCAATGTGGTTTCCCCCCTATATGAGTACCCCAGACCGACCCTCCATTCGTTGATTTCAATTGCCTGGGCATTGCTTAGCGATGAAATTATAAGAGTGCAAAATATGATCAGGACATACGTTTTGATCATGGTCCACTTTCTAGGCTTTGGCGGCTCAAGATTGTCTTATAACTTCAGCCTCATTACTAAGCCAACTCAAACGCTAGTATGAAGTTGAACGGTCGCCGTTTTTGCGCCTATGCTCCTTCCAAATCGGAAGTCTCCTAGCTCAACAATGGGATGATCTACCACGGGCCGTGGTCGCGCTGGTATACTCGGACGAAGATCTCGACGGACAAGGGCGAGCGGTGGTTCTGTAGCGAGCGGGAGGCGCTGGATGCCGGATGGCGGGCGCCGGTTTGGGGGCGATAGGCCGAAGCCATCCGACTGCGGAATATTCGACCGTATCAACGTAGGAGCGGGATCAATGTCAGGCACTGATACAAGTCTGTCTGATTTTTGGCGCCTAAAACGGAAGAGCATTTTGGTCACGGCAATTATAGTCGCCATAATTTGGGGATTGATTATCTATCTGCCGCATTGGGTGCATGATTCCAGATATTCAATTGCGGCATATATGGCTGCGGTATTCGGCTTCCCTGCGGCTCTGATCTATGACTGGCTTGATTACAAACGGGGAAAATCGAAAAAGGCTCAGTCGGGAGAAAACCCCGACCGGGAATCATAGGAGCGCAGAGAATTGATGACGGACGACATAGTCGCTGCACACAATCACTCCATTGAGCACCGCGAGGAGATTGTTGCCAGTGAAGTGTGCGGTTGTTTCTACTGTATGTCAGTCTTCAGGCCCGAAGAGATCACCGAGTGGACTGACGACGGTAAGACTGCAATTTGTCCACGCTGCAGCATCGACTCTGTAATTGGAAGCAAGTCTGGCTATCCAATAGCGCCTGAGTTTTTGAGGTCCATGCACAAACACTGGTTCAAGTGAAAACCGAACACATTACACTAGGAGCCAAGGCCATGGCATCAGTGCCAATGACAGTCGCCGAACTTCGCGAAAAGCTTGCTCAAATGCCCGATGACGCGTTTGTCATCTACCTAGCCGGCGGCTCAGACGAGTGGCGCGGCGTTGGCGATTGGACACCTATCGCGGGAAAGTTAGCGACCTGCATCCTGGATGGACGTTACCGGAAGGCGACAATCACATCGTCGAGATAACGTAAACGAAGGGAGCGATGTTGTTGGAAGAAAATCCCGAATTTGTTAGCCCCAAAATGGAAGCTCAATTGGAAAAATTCGATAAGGAGCTATGGAACACCACTCACCCTGTCGTCCAGAGGACAGTGAGTAAGGCGCTGGACACGCACGGAGAGTGGGCTCTTTTCCTGAGCATGGTGGATCACCACTTAACTGGCAACAGCCACCTGATGTACTTCAAACAAATCTGCCGATCAGTGATCTCAATCTTCGAAGAATCGAGATCGCTGCGGGAGCAGTTCCCATACTTCGAAATTACGATAGTGATCGACCCAGACGGAGAGCAGCCACAATCCATTATTGTAACTGACGAAGAGATTTGTGTTTCACTTGACAAGGACACGCTCCCCGGATTCTTGGAGAATTACAATTGGGTGAGAGATTATGACCGAGAACTCGTTACCGTGATTATCGAGTAGCGAAACTGTGCGGCGGCTGAAAAAATCCGCCGCCCAACGGCAGGAGCGCTCACCCGCTCATACTCGGCGGCCGAAACGCAAACCGGCCGCCAAGGTACCCGCATGCTTCACAGCGCAACCGCCGCTGCACACGCTCATCACCGATGATGAAATAACCCTCGCCCGATCAGTCGTTGCACCGGGATCTCCCACCCCCGCCCACAGAATTGCCCGCCACAGTTGGCCACCACCACCGTAATCGTTTACTGACCAAAGAAGGTGTCCATGTGTAAAACGATGTTTACACGGATCCGACCTAGCGCGTAGCATTGATCGTTACAGCGGTCTGACAAAGTGTCTGGGCGGATAGGCTGAATGCATCGTCGTACGCTGACCTGGATTGCCTCGCTTGCGGCTTGCGCCGCGGTAGTGGCCGTCTGCGTCCTGTTGTACAGCGCGTGGAGCCCGCCGACGGTCACGGTAGATGTGCCAACGGGTCCAATCACCATAAACCTAAACGTAAAGACGGCCGCGGAGCTCAGGGACCCCTGCGCACTCCTCGGCGTCGTCGAGGGCGAAGGCGAGTGCTTGCATATCGAGGAGATTGTTGCCGGGCTCAAGAAGGCACCGCTGTCCTACAATAGAGTGACCGAGATGGTTCGTGGCGAGCGAACGCCCCTGGCGCTCATCGTCGACCTGTCGGGTCAGGCGGACGCTGAAGAAGAATTCACTGGCCTAGACGGACAGCTCGTGACGGCGGAGACCGAGGTCACGCGCCATATGTCGGCCGAGCTGTCCGGTTCGGCCTTCGACATCGAGCCGAAGGGTGCACACCGGAAGTTGATCACCTCCGTCGCGCCGACGCGCTGGGATTGGACCGTGACGCCGATCGAACAGGGCAAGGGCAAGCTGCTGCTGCTCCAGGTCTTCGTTCATATCGAACGGAACGGCGAGGTCTCCCCGCCCATCACCATCGACACCTTCCGCGATCTGATCGCCGTCGAGGTCACCGCCTGGGACCGGGTCACGGATGTCGTCGCGGCGGTCAACCCGGTCTATGCCTTCGGAGTTGCCGTCATCACCGGCATCAGCGGTCTCTACACCTGGTGGCGACGCAAAAGGTCGACTTGAGCCTGCAATCAAGCCAGGACCCCTGGTCCGGCGCACCGACAATCAATCAACGAGATCGAGCAAAAGGTGGCCTTGGGGCAGCCAGTGCCGCCTGCTTCGAAAGGCGTGAGCGACTCGCTTACGCAAGCTTTGCAGGGATCTAGATGTTCGATCCTGCCCAGACAAGCGAGCAAAATCCCTTATACCAACGGCCCTCAAGATTGCCCCACTCACGCTTACCGATTGATCTGATGACATTCGGTTGATCGATCAGGTGGTTCCAAGCCTCACACCCGACATCGACAATGGCTTCATAGTCCTCAAAGACCCGGTTTGATAGCCAGTTTGCCAGCAGGTATTGCCAGATGTTTTCGACTGGGTTCAGTTCCGGTTCCATCACCCAGCCGGCGCGCTGAATGTCGCCGAGCGTCAAACGTCATCCAGATCGCCCCGACCTGGCTACTGACAGATACCGCGGAAGCGCCTTACTTTCCGCCCACCACACCGATGATCGGGCCATACCCGCCATGGCCCGGGGGATCGTCGCGGCCGAGTTCGGGTGCGTAGATGCCAGGAGCCGAGCCGCCATCAAGGAAGAGCGCGTTGTCGCAGCCGAGATGGTCGCGGACAAAACGACCGAAATCGTGGAAGTTGACGCTGCCATCGGTAATGGCGAACCGGACCTCGGTAAGAGTCGGTGCACAGACGCCGTTGCGTGGCTTGCGGGAATCCGAATCGATGATGAAGGCCGGATGCAAGTCGCCGTCAATGACCAGCATAGGCCCGGATTGCGTCGCGAAACGTGCTCCCGGCGGACGGGCGAGATAGGCCTCGGTCGTCATCACACCGGCGGTCCCGTCGCCGATATAGAAGACGCCATTAGGCTTCTTGTAGAAATTCGGTTCCGGTCTTTGATTGGAGGTCGCCGTGTTGGCCTCGCGCATTATCTGTCCATCTTCCACATGCAGGCCGATCGGACTGAGATCTTCGCCATACATGCCGCCGTTCATCGCGAATTCCAGGCGCATGCCCTCCAGATCGAGAGCGTTGGCAAGCGTCGCGAAGGTCGCGTATGGCTCGCCATCCGGTTGTTGCCAGAAGAGCCGGATGTCGGAGTCGGCGAGCTTGAACCCGCAGACGATATACTGGTCGTCTTCGAAGGACTCGTTTTGGCAAGATTGGGCGACTGCCGTCGCACTGCTGGCAATCATGCCAGCCAGGGCCACGAAGATCGATGAAATGCGCAGTCTGTAAACGCTGGTCATGGTCGACCATCCCGAAACAGCATTGAACGAATCGTGTCGTTCACCATATAGCGCAGGCGCCCCTGGAGTCGGCCGGGCGCACGGAAAAAGGGGCACCACCAGATCGAAGGAATGCCGGTACAATTCGACAGCGGCCTCTTCGAAAAACTTGCGAAGTAGCGGACCGATCTGCCAAAGCTGACACTCGAATAACGTGCAGCACCAGTTAGTTTGGGCTCTAAGCGGCCGTCAGAAACGAAAGCGGATCGCGTCTAGCACAGAACACAGTTTTGCATTTGGATGTCGGATCGAGCCCGGGTAAGTTCGTCCTTGAACGGGATGTCTGTGAATGAGGTGCGATCATGTGCGGAAGAGTTCAACAGGAACGTGGTCGGAAAGTCGTCGGTATCTGGCGGTCCTGCCGTCCGAGGTGGACAGTCTCGTTCCATTGAACTAGAAATTAAGTCGTTCGTGCTTCACGATCGTTTTTGAGAGGAGATTTCCATGTCAAAAAAAGTCAAAGTCAAAACAAATTCCAAAACACAGATTGGTGGCGGCCCGGGCGTTAAGCGTCGCTAAAGATCAGTCAAGTCGCTGCCTATGATTTGGAAGACAGCGGCTTCGCTTTGAATTGTAGCTGGGACGGATTGTTGCTGCGATGAAAGTCGCAACAATTGTTTTCGAATGACGATTCCAGTCTTGGAGCTTATTAAGGCATACTTACCTGCGCCGCGGATTCATCGAGCAGACAAAGGTGCTTCAGGCACAATGCCAGCCGGTGCATTTCAGTACTGTGAACCGATGCGTATTGCATCGTCTTTCGGCTGGCATGTCTATCCGCCAAAGGACATCAGTCTACTGTTCGACGGTCGCGAGACCTTCCTGTTCGAAGATGGACAGTGGTACCCGTTGAAGTCTTATTGTTTTGAGGACGAATTTCGGTCGCAGTGGAATGCTTTGGCTCCAGCCGAATTGCAGGACAGCGATCCACCCTTTTTGACCGAGCTATTTGTGCCTGGCATTGTTCAAATCTGGTCGGGTTATTTCGTGAGCACGAAACCTAACTGGAGCCTGAACATACGAGCTCCAGCGAACTGTGAACGTCGTAGTACTTTCTCTACATTCGAAGGCATCGTGGAGACTGACAAGTTCAGGCCCTGTCCACTCTTCGTGAACCTTCAACTTCAGAAGACCGACATCGAGATTTTTCTCTCGACGGAAAGGCCGCTGTTTCAGATCCAACCTGTTCTTCGGGAGTGTTACACGCTCGGATGCGAACACTTCACAATTAGTGAAGGCCTTTCCGATGACTGTGATTGGGAAGGGATTGGCCACACAATTCGCAGAGCCCAAGACGTTAACAGCCAACCGGTTGGTAGATATGCTGTCGAAGCGCGAAAGCGCTGATTTGAAATGAGACGTTTCGCCTATGCTTCGGCAGGGCTAGCGGTGTTCTCGGCGATTGGTTCAGTCCCAATGCACCTTTCGCCTCTAACAATCGCCATCTTACAGGAGGAGAGAGGCCAATCTGTCTTAGCGGCCGGAATAACTGTTTCAGTTACAATGGCTGGTGTGTTTTTGGCATCGTTGACTGGTCTGCTTACAATAGATCGAGCGTGGTTTCAGCGAGCTTTTCGGATCGCATTACCGTTATTTGTCCTTGGACTATTGTCAACGCTCGCAACAAACGGTGCGGTTTTCCTACTTTCTTGGTTGATTGTTGGTGTTTGCAGCGGCCTTTTTGTTCAAATCGGAATGGTCTCCGCGGCAAGATCCGACACGAAATACCATCTCTTCGGTTTGCGGCTTGGCAGTGTGCTCGTGTTAACGGCTCTTGTTTGCGCAATGGTTGCGTTATCGGGCAGGTATTCAGGATATCTGGTTATGGTTCTGAGCCTCGCTGCCGTAGCAGTAGTGCTTAGAGTTTTTCTCACGATCAACTTCTCCTCGATTGCACCAGAACATCCGACAAATGGTTGCGAAGGTAATTGGATTTCGGGAGCTGTAGCCCTCGGTGTTTTGCTTATTTTTGGTACCGGACAAGTCAGCTTTCTTGCCCATGCATCCCAGTTTCTGGCTCCAGTTCGCGGTGGATTTGAGCATGTCGCCAGCGCAATTGCGGCTGCAAAACTAGTTGTCGGCTTGGCGATGATTGTTTTGGTCCTCACCGCAAAATCACGTTCCCTAATGTTTGTTTACGGTGGCCTTACAACCTGTATTGTCTCCGCGGCCGCAGCCTCGGTCACAATGCCGTATTACGCCGGCGTGCTGGTTTTTCTTGCTTTCGATCTTGCATTCAATGTTTCCACGGCTGCCGTCATGGCCCTTGTTGCAAGCGAGGCAAACACTCGTCAGAAAACGCTTATCATGAGCGTGGCGCTCTGCGGCGCCGTTATCGGACCACTACTCGGTGCTGTACTTATAGAGGCTCACGGATTTTTCGCGACAAAGATAGCTGTCCTAACGAGCGCATCTATCACAGCGATTTGGGCGCATTTGGCGGTTCGTTCTCTGCGGTCAAAACAAATAGCCGAATGAGTCTGATAACCGCTGTGTAAACCGGGGAAACTCCAAACCTGAACTCAGACGGCAAAGGGATCGGCGCCCGACGCTGTTCATCGGTGAGCATCGGCACGCCGCTTTGTTTGTTGACGAGTCGGCCTTCTCGACGCACAAACACCGCCATTAAAAACCTGACGTGTCGCTATTGAGAGCCATATGCCATTCGCGTAATGCGCGTGCATCCGATAGTGCGTTGTGTGGTACGTCCGGCTCCAGCTTGGGGACGGTCTTCAGCAAGGTGGCCTGACAGGCGATGTTAAATGAAGTCATGTGGTTTGGACCGCCGAAGGAATCGAAAAAGTGAACCAGATCCGTATACCAGTGAGCGAAGACATGCGGATTCTGAACTGGCGCCAGGAAAACGAATAGCGAGCGGTTGAATGTGGCCCGATCGACTGGTTTCCGGTTCAGGTGCGGAATGACATTTGTTTCCACCCATGGATCAATTTCACTCGGTAATGGCAGAGTCTCGTACCACTCGTCACCGGCTTCGCTCACCAGCGCCATAGCAATGAGCTGTCCCCCAAAGCCGTTGAACTCCGTGTCGAGGTAGAGGTTCATAATTGAGTTCGATCAGCTGGTTTTGAAGCGTTCGTCGGTCTGGAAACGATTGTCCGGTTCTGTAGCCTGGTCCAAATGCCGTACCGTCGTAGCAACCAAAACTCTTCTCGTTGACGCGACTATGGAATGTTATCGTTGTTATACGGGATCTACGGACTCCCGTATATGCCGCATCCGCGCTGCGTGTTGTGGATTTCACCGGATGATACGGAGCGTGGAGATGCCTGTCACCGGTCGTGGTGTTGAGGGGCGGATATCCCTTGATTTCAATGCAACGGAGATGTCACCTTGAGAATCCTTGGTGCTTCTAAGGTCAGGCGAATTGCGGCCGCGTTGCGTATGCGAGTCGGTCTTTCGCTGAAATTACCTGGCCAGGTCGATCAGGGAAGCCTCCAAGAAATGGTGGCCGCCGACATGCAATCTCGCTGGTTAGAACCTCACACAAGTTCACCGTAAGGCAAACTACGCCCCGGAACGCGTTTCGCTACCACCCGCGATGTTCACTTCATGCCCTAAAACGAAAGGCTGGATGTGAGCTTGTCGTATTGCGTGTCGCGGATGTTTTTGACGACAGACGGATTATCGTCTTCCCAGGCTTTGAAGCGCTGGTAACCCTTCAGTTTGATCTTGTTCTGCTCCCGGAGTGGCAGCCCCTCCAATTGCGCGATTTCTTCGTCCGTCAGGAACTTCATCTTCACGGCCTCACGGGCCTGAACACATTGAAAGGCGACGCTCGCGGACACCGGTGCCTGCGCGGCCATCATGTTGCATGCGTAGACCACACCGATGAGTGCAATTAGTTCATTCATCACATTCTCCTATCGAGTGTAAGTTGCATTCTCGCTGAATTCCACTTCTGCAAGTGTTCTTCCACCCTAGGTATATTTTTGAGTTTTTTTCGCTTTAATTTCTTCTGCTTTTTCCAAATATCTTGCTGAAAAATATTTATCTGTCCGAATATTAACCTGAGCCGTAAACTATATTATGTGATAAATCTCACGGAGCGGCGGCTTCGATTGTGTAGAAACCGAACATGTGCAAACCTGATGCCGCAGCATCTGTCTTAGGGGGTAATTTCTATGTTGGAGCACAAGAAGGGAACGGCGCGAAATCGCTGGGTTCCCGCGGCGATCGGCATGCTTGTCGCCGTTGTCATCGCCTATGGAACCGACGCATCGGCTCAAAATGTCGATTGGTCATCCGAAACGAACATGGTCGTTGTTCCGAACCAGGGCGTCAAAAGGGACGAAACGGGAGCCTTGAGTTCCAGGACAGCTTTGAACAATACGCTGGACGGCATCGGCTCTGGTGTGGATCTTTCGGGAGCCACTTCAAATCAGGCCAAGATAACGGCCATCGAAAACAGCGTGGGGTCGACGAACCAGGCCGGCGGCATCGTCGGACTGGGTGGCGTCAATAGCCACCTGTTCATGTGGGCAGCCGCGAAGGCGATGGCCGGCGGCACCGATCTGGATCTGAACAAACCTCATGAAATCCGCATCTTCGGCAAGATCAGGCAATACGCCTTCCGGCCAAACGCCAACGATCCGTATGAAGGCAACGGAATTCTGAAGGTCGTCACTGGTATCCGGTATTGGCCGTTGGATCCCAACACCGGCGCCCGTGATCGCTCGAAACGGGAAGTTCTGAGGTTCCGCTATCGGATCCGTGTCAGGAATAACGCTTTCAAGGTAATCGAGCGCGACGATTCAACCCCCAACGATCCTTTCCCGGAATCGGAGATTGTATTCGATGAGGACATGGTCGAGAGGCTCAACGAACGCGGATATCGCTACAAACTCCACGCCCGAGGCACCGACATAAAAATCCAGAAAGTCTGGATCAAGGAAAACAACGGACCCTGGCAGTTGATTCCGAAGTCGGATACGCCCAACGATCCGAACAACAAGTATCGCTCGCTCTACTCCGAAGTTGCTGAGAACTGCATCGACATTCTGTTCGTGGAGTTCCCGCCCACAACGAAAGCGGGCCTGGGCACAACGCCTGCCTATTGCATGGGCCGTTGCTCAACGCCGATGATTGTCAACACGGGCATGTAGGTCGCCGCTAACTGCCGAATGGGATGGCGATCAGGTTGCCGGAAGTCGCTGTGTCCGGGTCGACTTCAGTCGAGGATAGAGCATGATAGGCCCATGACCGCAGGCGACGACGTTTGGTTCGTGATTGTGAACTGCCCCAACACCGAAGTCGCCGAAACGATCGGCAGGGGCGCACTTGAAATGGGGCTCGCAAAAGCCTTCAACATTTCGGCTGAAATGCGCACGGCATACGTTTGGCAGGGTGAGGTGATCGAGGACCGCGAGGTGCAACTCATCTTCAAGATAACCGGAGAGGACCGGGAAGCCCTGTTCGCCTTTGCCAAATCCAAGCACCCGTTCGACGTGCCGTCGATCAAGGCGTGGCCGATCGCGGACATGGATCCGGATTATCGAAAGTACCTTCTTGGCGAATGAACGGCAAAGAACCGGACTGCTCATCAATCTTGGTCGTCTGCCGTAACGAAATATGACGAGCAGCGCTCAAGATTGCGCGCAACCGACTGGCGAAGTCGAACGAGTAGCGGGACAATGGTTGCAATCCGCCCCTTTGTTTGGGGTCGCCCCGTGGCCGATATCTGGTCCCACATAAACGAAGCCATAAGCGTTGACGCATCAGTCGGCGATGCGAAACGAATAGCGCGTGCTGCCGCCTATGTTCGAATGTCCACTGAGCATCAACGCTATTCCATCGCCAACCAGAAAGACATTATCGAAAAGTATGCTGCCCAGCATCGGATGAACGTCGTTCGGACCTATTCCGATCCTGGTAAAAGCGGACTTGATCTGGCCGGTCGAAAGGGCCTTCAACGGCTACTTGCCGATGTCTGTCAGCAAACGAACGTATTTGACGTAATACTCGTCCAGGACATAAGCCGCTGGGGTCGTTTCCAGGATACCGACGAAGCGGCCCACTACGAACATATCTGCCGGCGTGCTGGTTACCCCGTTCACTACTGTGCCGAGCCGTTTGAAAATGACGGCAGCCCGATCACGTCGATCATGAAAAACATAAAGCGTGTGATGGCAGGCGAATACAGTCGCGAACTGTCAGAGAAGACCTTTAACGCTCAGTATAAACAGGCACGGCTTGGTTATCGGCAATCCGGTATGGCGGGACTCGGTCTGCGCCGAATGCTGGTCGATAAAGATGGGAATCTAAAACATATTCTGAATAAGGGCGAAAGAAAAAGCCTTCGCTCCGACAAGGTCGTTCTGGTCCCAGGCCCTCCGGAGGAAGTCCAAGTCATCAACAGCATCTTTAAGCACTTCGTTCAGGAAAAACTTAGCTGCAGTGAGATCGCGAGACGGCTCAATACCAGGGGTGAGATGACATCGACTGGGGGTCAGTGGACTTCCCAAACCATCAAAATGGCGCTGACTGACGAAAAGTACATTGGCACAGCAGTCTGGAACCGGACCTCGCGACATTTGAAACGACCACGCGTCAAGAATCCACCGGACCAATGGATCCGAAAGGAGGGCGCGTTCGAAGCGATTGTGGATTCCTGCCTGTTCCGTGAAGCTCAGACCATTTTGCGTGCTCGGAAAGACAAATACTCGTCCAAAGGCATGTTGAAGCAATTGAAGGATTTGCTGGAGAAGCATGGCACACTGTCGGGTGCGCTGATTCAGGCCGACAAGAGCATGCCCGGACGAGAGGCCTACATGAAGCGCTTCGGTTCTCTGATACGTGCATACGAGCTGGTCGGATTCAAACCAAGTAGACGATTCCGTTATCTGACGCGCGCAGAGCGTGTTGTAGGGCTTGTCTGCAAAGCTGGGGAAAAAATAGCCGCTGAAACCGAACGGGTTGGCGGCAGGGCCTATTTTGATCCGAAATCACGGCTCATCCGATTGAACGATGAGGTTACCGTTTCTTTGTCCGTCGCCCGAAATTCCGAGTCGATGACCGGGATCGAACGTTGGGCGATACGCCTGAGCCACGAGAAACGGCCAGATATCTGCATCGGAATTCGAGCGAACAGCACTTACACATGGATCCGTGACTATTTTGTATTGCCCGCAGATTACTTCCCGCACTTCAACATCAGGTTTTCCGATTTCACCAGCCTCGGTCTCGAAGCGTTCCGCTTTACCGATTTGAGTTTCGTGAAGGACTTGGCGGGGCGAAGCACGATCAGACAGGTGGTTCATGAGTCATATTGAAAACTCCGACGTCCAACTGGTCGCGATCGACAAAATAAGCATTCTCAACCCGAGAGACAGAAACCGGACGAGATTTCTTGAGATTGTAGACAGCATTAGAGCGGTTGGTTTGAAGCGTCCCATCACGGTGAGTCGTTGCACTGCCGAAGGCTCATCCGAGTACAACCTGGTATGCGGCCAGGGTCGGCTCGAAGCGTTCAGGGAACTTGGCCAAACCGAAATACCGGCAATCGTTTTGGATCTGTCAGAAAAGGAGTGCTTCGTTCACAGCCTTGTCGAGAATGTCGCTCGCCGGCGCCATTCGCCATTGGAACTCGTCCGCGGCGTCGGTGCCCTGGCAGAAGCGGGTTACAAAACCCAGGACATCGCATCCAAAACCGGGCTCAGCTGCGAATATGTGTCGGGCATCACACAATTGATCGAAAGCGGCGAGGAACGCCTGATAACTGGTGTAGAACAAGGTCAGATCCCGATTTACATAGCGCTCGCCATCGCCTCTGCCCCGGAGGTCGATGTTCAGAAGGCCCTGACCGAAGCCTATGAGACGAAGAAGCTCCGCGGTCGCAAACTCAAGGCAGCGCTCAGCCTCATCAAAACGCGGACACGACAGGGAAAGAAGCTAAGCAACAGCTACACGCGAAACACCAAGAGCCTCACGGCTAAAAAGATCGTCCGCGCATACAAGGATGAGGTGAAGCGGCAACGCGAGCTGATCCAAAAAGTGGCGGTCACAGAGCGGCGGCTCACGATAATCGTGCAGGCGCTGAAGCAACTGCTTGAAGACGAGCGCTTCGTATTGCTGTTACGGGCTGAGGGACTGGATAATTTGCCGAAGTTCATCGCCGATCAGATTACTCCGGAGCAACACCATGACGCGACGGGTTAAAGCCGGGTTTGAGAAACGGTCTCATTTGATCGCCTTGGCTGATATCAAGCCAGCACGGCTTGTTTCGCGTCAGACACTTCAAACAAAAAAGTACCTTCAGATCGAACGGTCCATTCGAGAGGTTGGGGTGGTCGAGCCGATTGTGGTCCATCGCTTAAAGGACGGCAGTCACAGCTACCTCATCCTCGACGGACATCTTCGATATGAGGCGCTACAAGCGATCGGAAAATCCGAGACCCCCTGCCTCATCGCCAAGGACGATGAAGCATTTACCTACAACAAGCGAATCAACCGGCTGACCAGCGTCCAGGAGCACTACATGATCCGCCAGGCCTTGAAGGCCGGCGTTGACGAGGAGAGGCTTGCTGCCGCCTTGGGCGTGAATGTGCGCCGTATTCGCGAAAGAAGCAGGCTTTTGGACGGAGTGTGCCCGGATGCATTGCAGGTGTTGAAAGACAAAGAGTTCCCACCGAGAACAGCTACCACATTGAAGAAGATGAAGCCGCTTCGGCAGGTCGAGGTTGTTCAGTTGATGGCCATCGCCAACAATTTCTCCAGCACCTATGCGCATGCCCTGTTGATGGCTACGCCGATGGATCAGTTAGTTAAGAAACCGAGGGTACCTAGAGGCATCTCCAACCGTCAACGGCTGGCCATGGAACAGGAGATGGAGACGTTGCAGCGTGATCTGAAGGCGGTGCAGGACGATTACGGAGCTAAAATGCTCAACCTCGTCGTCGCGAATGGATATTTGTCCAGGCTACTAGGGAACGAGCAAGCAACCAATTATCTGCGGTTTTATCATGGCGATCTGCTCAATCAGTTGGTGTCGCTGCAGGACGGTATAGATGCAGACTTTGGCATTGACGGGGTATGATCAGTCGACCAAGTCGTCGGCTGAACAATAGCCTTCCGGACACGGGCACACGCAACTGCTGCCGGTCATAGAGCGGTGCAAGCCAGCACCGCGTTGGCGCTGGTCATTCCTGCATCAATAGGATCTCCAGGATCAAGTCACCATCCATATGGCTCCCCGTGCGGTTCATACGCCGGCACGGGGGTTGTGCTTGTATTCTTTGTGTGCGGAATCTCACATCCCATGTTGCTGGTGTGCGATATTGTCTAGACGTTCGATGAACGGTGGGAGGAATTGTGCGTTGGTGCAGAAACACTTTCAGTTCGAGCCGGGAAAATGGGTTTGGTATATCCATGAGGGCGCGGAGCATGAGATTATCCATAAAGGTGACGCGGCCCTGATCGTCCAGAACCTTGGACCGTCTCCGGTCAGAGTATCTGAGACAGCTGGGATACCGACACAAAACGTTGTGCCTCCCGGCCAAATTAAAAGCTTCACCACGGGTGGCGGCAAAGACGCTGTAGTCTATTTTGGCGAGGGCGATACAACCAAGGCGGCTTGCGGGATAGTGCTTATTGTCCCGACCGTCAGATAAAACGCCTCCGAAACGAATATTGCTTTGTCGCCCGTCAAAAACCGACAAGCCGCTGAAGGATTTGTAGATTTTTCTGGTCTGAAGTATTCGAGATTGCAAGATTTCGGGCATTCAGGCGTGGAATTCTTGCGATTTTGAAGGGCTTTCGGATTCCCTTTTGAACCTTGTCGTGATTCCATGGTCGCATCGGCTCGGAGAGGAAGATGCGCCCGAAATCAACAGATCAATCCGGATCCGGCGACCTGTTCCGGTCACGCCTCGATCAGATCATCAACATGAAGCACGAACTCGTCCGGCTCGCCGATGAGATCGACTGGGACTGGATCGACAACGAACTCGCTGACCTGTTCTGCGATACCGGTCGGCCGGCGATCGCCACCCGTTACATGATCGGGCTGTTGTTGCTCAAGCACATCTACGGCCTGTCAGACGAAGGCGTGTGCGAACGCTGGATCCACGACCCCTACTTCCAATTCTTCACCGGCGAGGAATTCTTCCAGCACGACCTGCCACACGTGCGTTCCGACATGACCCACTGGCGCAAGCGCATCGGCGACCGGTTGGACCGTCTGCTCGCCGAGACGCTTCGAGTGGCCCATGACGCCGGCGCCCTGAAGAAAGACGACATGGCCCGTGTCACGGCCGACACCACTGTGCAGCCCAAGGATGTCACCTTCCCGACGGACGCCAAGCTGCTGCTCACCGCCATCGAACAGCTCGGCAAGCTGGCCAGGCAACATGGTGTCACCGTGAGGCAGTCCTACATAAGGGTCGCCAAGAAGGCGGCGATGATGGCCGGGCGCTATAGCCACGCCAAGCAGTTCAAGCGCTTCAATCGCCAACTGAAGTTCCTGCGCACCCGGCTCGGCCGTCTGACCCGCGATATCACCCGCAAGATCGGCGACGACGAAGACCTCCATGCCATCTTCGCCCTTCCCCTGATGAAGGCCAGGCAGATCCGCAGCCAGAAGCAGAAACAGCGGGGCTGGAAGCTTTATTCCTGGCATGCGCCGGAGACCGAGTGCATTGGCAAGGGAAAGGCTCACAAACCCTATGAGTTTGGATGCAAAGTGTCGATCACGACCACCAACAAACGCTGCAAGGGCGGTCAGTTCATCCTCCATGCCAAGGCATTCCATGGAAATCCATATGATGGGCACACGCTCAAACAGGTCGTCGAGGAGACCGAGGCGCTCACTGGGCGTCATATCGAACGCATCTATGTCGACAAAGGCTATCGCGGCCATGACGTTGACAACCCGCACCGGGTCTTTAAGTCCGGTCAGAAGCGCGGCGTGCACGGCCAAATCAAGCGGGAACTGCGACGACGGTCGGCAATCGAAGCCGTGATCGGCCACACCAAGACCGACGGCCACCTGGATCGAAACTTCCTGCATGGACGTGACGGCGACCGCGCAAACGCAGTGCTCAGCGCCATCGGCTACAACCTGCGCCTCATCCTGAGATGGTTCAGGAGAATTTTGTGCAAAATGATCGCGGCAATCTTGGCCGAAATCACAACAAAATCAGCCCTTCAGAGGGCTTTTTGACAGGCGACTGCTTTACACTGCGTAAACTAATTAGCGCGCGCCGGGCAGTGGAATAGCGCACGACAGAGGGAGTCAATCCGATGGAAGGGATCAGTTTCGGAGACATGGTCGGGGCGATTTCGAGGGATCTGAAAAAATCCCAGGCAAATCGTGAAGCTAATAAACAGTCACCGCTATTCAAAGTCGACTCCCTAGAACTGGAGGTTAACTTCGCCGTAGCTAAGGACACAACAGTTGACGGCGGCATTAAGTTCTGGGTGATCCAGGCAGGTGCTGGTGTTGCGAGCAAACAATCAACTACCCATAAGGCCAAACTCCACCTCAAACTAAATAGGGGCGGAGAAGATGATCCCTGGGGTTCCCTGCCAGGGCGCTTGTAACGCACCCGAAACAACCATTGCGATATAGGGTGTTTGAACTAAAATGGTGTCCATGAAGCAGCCTACTATGTGAGGTTAACACAAGCATTCACCCCGCGAGCGCCTACACGATGGCGCGGCCGTAGCCCGCCTGCGAGCCGGCGCCATCCGGCAGTGTCCGCTGCATGAAGACGTGTTCATCTGGTGCCAGCCATGACGAAATGGCACGTGCTGTTGCCGACGCTCTCCGCTCTGCAACGCTTGAATGTCCGCAGCGTAAACCTTCCTGTGCAAATTTGCCTACCTAGGGTGATATGGACAAGGCGGCATAGCCATGCGGATACCGTTCACGCGCCGTCAGAAAAGCGCTCACGGGCGCGCCGTACGTGCCAATCGAGTAGTGTTGGACTCCTAGCGACGCTAGACAGGCTTCTATGTTGCCTGTCGCGGCAAGCTTTACCATACTGGCCGGGCTGATTCTGGCATTGCCAGTGCAAACCATGAAGTTCTCACTAAAGTAGTGGTAGATAGTGAAGAGGGCGGAAACGGTACTGATCGCTTCATGTTGCTTGCTGGTAAGCGAGTTCACCACTGCAGAAGCGCAGAGGCTAGCTAGGGTCGAGACTCAATCAGGCAGTTTGCGATAGGTTTCGGCGGAGATTGAGTTGCCGTACCTGGTCTTAACAGGCAAGTCACACAAGCAGTGCGTCAAGGAAGCCCGGCAGCACAGATACTGGACGCATGAAGAGAATATTCTTGACGATATCCGCTCAAGGATGCCCGGCGCAAAAAATGAAATACTGAACCGTCATGCTCTCTAAGACTACAGCCAATCCGCACGACACAGGCCACTCAACACAGCGCTATGTGAGAGAAGCGGGCTAGGGTAGGGGAGAGTTCGCAAACTTCCCCTTACGGCTTGCTCGTTCAGTTTGGAACTCTCTCACCGGTGCAACAGTTGCTTAACATGATCATCACACAATGGCGCACCTTTCCTGCAGAGCTCATCTAGCAGTCTTCCCAACTCCGTTGTTTCGAGGAAAGTAATTCGCGATCCGTTGCCAGCACGGCAATGTCGAATCACTCCTAGGTTTGAATTTGCAGAGTCTGATGCAACGATATTTGTTTCGCACCAATCCGCTGATGTACCCCAAGGTCCAACGAGATCGGGATTTGTACTGTTGCCGGCACCACCACCTGGAGGTTCATTGCCACAAACAATAATCCTCTGATCAGCTTTGCCCGACTCAACTGTCTCACACTTACCGCCGGTGATTGCGTAGACCGTGTCTGTATAGCGCTTAACGCAGTCTACCGGATCTTCCCGAATTTGTTGAATACAAACTTGATGGAGAGTTTTTGTTGGGCATGGTTGACGGAATTCTTCGCCAGCCACCGGCTCGAAACCTGTACCTCCCACCAGTCTTGCTGATCCACGAAACCGATGCTTTATTCCAACACGTAACTGGTAAATATATCGATCAATTGAGGGGTCTTGCCCGTTTCTTATAGAGTCCGCGACCCTCTGCGCAGCTTCAGACGCTTCATAGGCAGCATTCGCAGCCAGCTTAAGCAGCTTTCGCGTCAACGGTGGATTTTGGGGATTTTCTGAGGCTTCTGCAAGATGTTGGCTTTCGCGCTTGTTCCTTCGTGCGTTCTCATCCCAATCCGCTGGAGAACCACCTGCCCCAGTACCGCTTATGGGAGGAGGCGGCGGCAGCGGCGGAGCCGGAGGTTGCAAGACTGTATTTGGATTGTTGGGATCTTTCTTCACGCACCAGGAGCCGACCATCTCATCGTATTGGTCAAACATTCCAAGGATATCGCTCAAGGTGCCGGAAGCACCGCGGCCACCTTGCAGTTTACGGAAGCATTCCTCGAAGCGACCTAGCTGGAATTTCACCAAATGAGCTGGATCTTCCCCACAAGCCCGCTTTTGTGCACATAAATTGAAGCCGTCTCCAATTGACGCTGCTCTCTTAGCCTCTATCTCGATACATTTTGCCCACCATTCGGTTTCGGTCCGTCCGCGCGAAGCACCCGGTAGTTCTGGTAACACGACAACTTCCCGATAGTAACGGCCTTGAAACGCTCTTTCGACCTCCTTCCTAGGTATTACGGCATTTCCGAGTTCGCCTAGCAGTTCCTGAAGCTCCGTGTTTTCGGAGCCAATTAGCTTGTCCTGGCCTAACGCAGGTAACGGACAAAGAGTCAGCAAAGCAAATACAACCAAGCATGTTGATTTTCTTGGAAAGATCATCCTATTAATCTCGTCATGTAATGTATGTGTCAAACATAAATTGGTGTTAAATTTAGCATAGTCTCCACGAAAACTCTAATTTTTATGTAATCACATATGGTTTGAGCCCCTCAGGTCCCTCGCTCATTTGGAGAGTCCTGGGGTTGAATAGCGCATATTATTTGAGTCTGCGAGCGCGCCGTTCAGTGGTCTTTCTTTCGGTTTGTGTCGAGTGACCCGGCCCCTGATCTGGGGCCAATCAGATGGAAGTTTGCTCCGACCGCGTGAGTTCTGGTCATGACGTAGTAGGATCATAAAAAACTTAAAGACGTCCCGTATTCGGCGACGCCATTTTATTTCATATTCGGGATTCATTCCTTCTGCGATGAGCACGCTGGCTGCAAAGCCATCAGCGGACAGTTCGCTGTCATCGGCAATCAACCCTTTTGCGGTGAGTTGATTGCAAAAACCCCATTCCGAGCACAGGTCGCCGATCAGCAGATCGAGATCGCCTTCGAGGTCTGGTTTTCGTTTCGTGCTCCACGGCATTTTTCCACAATAGCGCAGCTTACACCCAGAAGGCGACGACGATGGCGATTGCCGCTGTAGCAAAGAAGTTCCGGCCCAGCTTGTCGTAGCGGGTTGCGATCCGCCGAAAGTCCTTGAGGCGACAGAATGCATTTTCGACCAGGTGCCGCTCGCGATAACGATCCTTGTCGTAGCTGATCATCCGTTTGCGGTTGGAACGCCCCGGAATGACGGGCGGTGCGCCAACGTTCCGAAGGCTCATACGGAACGCATTTGCATCATAACCCTTGTCGGCGATTAGTCGTTTTGCGCCATTGAGGTCGCCGATTAGGAACTCAGCGGCCCTCACATCACTGACATTGTCGGGCGTCAGTCGAAGGGCGAATGGGCGGCCGATTACATCAGTAAGGATGTGGAGCTTGCGTTTGACCGCCCCGCGACGGGCTGGTTCCTTGCGCCTTCGCCCCCCTTTTACACCGAAGGCCGAGCGCTGCACCCTCATATAGGCTCAAATTCGCGCGGGTAATCTCGGCCAAGAACTGCCGTTTAGTTAAGTGACGCTACAAGGCGGTTCGAAGCCCATTGCGGCCGGTTCACGTCGGAAGAGTGAATTGTGCTATGAGCAGTCATCCAAGGAATCTCATGTTAAATCTATCAGAAAAATAATGACACTAATAATTGAATATATTCAGAATAGATTTTTCGTTTCAGTCAGCGACAGGCTCACAACAATTTCAAAACGCCCGCAAAACACCAAATTCAACAAGACTATATATTGTATGGTTGGAGATGCGTACGTCTGTATAAGTTTTACTGGAATAGCATTTGTAAATGATATGCCCACAGATGACTGGTTGGCTTCTTTGATATTAAGGGAAAAATACTCAGATAAAGCGGCTATCATTCGTGATTCCGTACCTATGCTGCCATGGTCGCTAAAAGAGTTGAAAAATCGGATAGTTGTTGGACTAAAGCAGAAGCTGGAAGCCAATGCTGATTTGAGGAGGGAAGGATTGGAAATTCGGTTTACCGGTATTGAGTCAAACCATAGGTATTTCATCCAGAGTCAAATGATCATGAGGAAGCCTGAAAAATCTAAGGCTATTTTGTTCGATAAACTAAACGGTTGGCGAGCGGTTCGAAACTGTGAGGCCACCCTGTCGGTTTCGGGTGGTTGGGATAGTGAGGGAGCGGATATTATCGAAGATCTTAAGGATCTAGGGTTTCGAAGTAACCACGATATTAGGTCAGACAAGCACGTCGCAGGTCTGCTTCTGGAAACACTACGAAAATTCGCTGACCGGTTTCCGGAGATAGGCGAGCAAGCTATGATTATTCGAACATGGTTACCTACAAGTGAGACATTCGTTTCTTTTGAGCCTCTTGGTGATCATCCAGTCGAACCGATCGTTAGCGAAAAGCTTGGCACAGGTCGAGCAGCCTACACTCCATGGGTAATTGGTCCCTTCTCTGCTTACGCTCCGCAGCAGTTTATGGGAATTCCCGACATGAAAATGAATTTCTCCAAATCCCCTGGTGACACGCATGTTGTGAAAGTAAGAGGTGCTCCTGTTGATCCGAGCAAGCCAAAGATGATTTTGATTGACAGACCGCCACGACGTCCCAGCTGAAATCGAATTGACGCATTGGAACGCGCCCGGCAGATTTCGAGCCTGTATACGATTTTCCGGTGTCAGCCGGCAGCTAGAATATGCTGGTTTAATCCAACTCGAAATACACACTTGCGTCGCCCAATTATGTTCAACACTAATGGCGCCTCACAGATCGTGGCCGGACAACCGTCACAGAGCGGTAAATCCGAAACGGTTGCGGATTTGCTTCATAGACGTCTCGATTGTGATGGCCCAGTACCCCAACAGATCAATGTTTACGCATGACCAGATTGTGTTTCTGCCAACGATTTATCAAGCACTTAAGCAATAGCAGAACGAGACGTCTTCCTAGGGTGGTGAGGCCCGCCATGGCCACACAGATAACGCTTTGCCAAACAAAGTATTTTAGCGAAATTCCCTCATGATATATCCAGGCAGCGGACAGTCCCAAAAACACACCGATTGCCGCAACCCTAAACAATAAGAGCAAATGTTCACTGAGTTCTCTGATCTCCCGAAGTCTTTGGCGCACTCGAAGTAAGTGTTCGTCCATTCGGTTAGCAAGGCTATCACCCCGGACGAGAGTAACCACGTCGCCATCAATCTGAATTATGGTCCTTAGGTCGACGTCACCTTTCTTGCCTAATCTGGGCGGCGTATCCACGACAAGCACACCGCTGATGACCAATTCTCGAGCGGCGATAACCGGCCCAAGAGACCTATCAAAAAGCCTTTCAACGAATGTCGCCGAACTAGGTTTTGTCCGGTCGGTGCTCTCTGACATTGACGCCAGCCTTACGGTTTGAAGATGCCGATCAGATTGCTGGCTACGCTCCCAACTGTTTTGACCAAAAACTGCCAGGAATCCGTCGCGTTTTGGACGCTTGTTTGGTGCAGCTTTAATATGGGATCATCTGAATTGAGTTTCGGATCCCGGACATAAGTTATTACATCGCCATCTAACTGGATAACCGTTTGTAGAACGACGACCTCTGTGCCGATTTCCCATATCTTACGTAGAGAAAGCGCATCGCCTGCGATCATTTCGCCTCGATTTGCGCCATCAAGATCATCAGCATAGCGCTGAATGAGTTTGATAAGAAAGTCGGATGAATCTTTAATACGTTGGGGTATTCCGTCGAGTTTATTCGTTCGGAGTTCGGCCATTTTTTCTGTATTGTCGCGCATTTTCTGGGCGGCTGATGAAAGACTTTGAAAAACACTGGGTCCCGTTTTTTCAAATATTCGAGCATACTCTCGGCTACCTAGCTTCTCACTGACTGCCAGTCGCAGCTGGGTTTCAATTGCTGACAGGTCTTGTCCCTGCGTCATCAGGGGTCGAGAACCGTGTCTCGATAACCAATCATCGTAGTTTTTTGCGATGCTGAGCACTGCAAATGCAGATTCTGGCATCTTTTGTCCGGTAAGTTCACTTTTGACAATGGTATTGATTTCAAGTTTTGTGAGATCATTTGCAATTTGGCGCAAACCGTCCCAGCTAATTAAATTTGATTTGGACATGGAAACCGGTTCCTAGCACTCAATAGGTCAAATTTATTCCTCTGCTTCCTTTTTTCTGGCTGATCGCATATCGCTCACAAGTTGGATCAACTCCTTAACGGCGGCGATTCGCTCATTGACAATCGTCATGCCTTGTTCTTCGCGTTCTTTGTGCAGTTTTCGAAGTTCCTGAAGGTCCGCCGTTAGACTGTCTTTATGAAAAGCAGTAACGATGTCGCCCTCAATCAATTCTATTTTAGTCAGTATCGAGGGCGGATTGCCAGAAAGGTCAGCTTCGTATTGCCCATTGGTCTTTCTGATGGGAGCCACCGTCGTCAGTATCTCCAACGTGGCCAGGTCCTCGGCCTTGCTCAATATCTTCTGAAGTAGCGATCTCTCATTTGGGCCATTGTTGACGGGTTGGTCGTTCATTGAAATACTCCCCTATTTACACAATATCGGATAGAATCAATATCCTCGGTATGTATGTGGGGAATCGCACAATCTCGTAATATTAATAGACTGAATGCTGGATATTGGGTAATATTGCCATATGAACTGAAATAACTGATACTTAAATGATCGTGCTGGATGAACTATCACCGACGGAACAGCTAAGGGCGTGGTCAAACATTGGGGACTGGACGATTCTTCCAAGAGAGGTGATCTATTTGGTCAGAAAATTGACCGGCTCAGGCTCCGCTGCTAGCTTGTAAGGACAGAAGATGACTAATCTGAAGGCTATATACATAATATTTCTATTGTTTTTGCTCTGCGTTCAATCGTCGCTCGCCGGCGCCCAAACGATACTTGTCAGACCTGTCGATGAACGGGATCCGAGAAATCCCAACTTAATTGTATTCGTACACGGTATCACATCTGACGCCAGATACGCGTGGACAAATGGGGATTCAAATAACTATTGGCCTATGTTGGTAAAGGAGGACGATACTTTTTTCGGTGCTGACATCATCGCGTATGATTATCCCTCGAGTTATTGGGGTAACGGCCTGGGGATAAGCGATCTAGCTGCAAAGTTTTTGAAGGATTTACGATCCGAACCCGTAAATGCCGACGCGTACGAAAACATCGTTTTTGTAGCTCATAGCATGGGCGGATTGATTGTGCGGCAGGCGTTGCTTCAAAGTGAAAAGTTAAGGGAGAAAACACCCGCCATCTTCACATTTGCTACCCCGTCTGGCGGAAGCTCCCTCGCAACACTGCTCGACTTTTTTAGTTCCAACCAAGCAGTTAGGGACTTGAAAAGGGCTATTGATCAAAGCGCCGGTGACCCAGATAATTTCTTAGTGAATTTGAGAAATTCCTGGCGCAACCAAAGAATGGCTCGCAAAACTTGGAGCTATTGTGCATTCGAGACCATCGGGACCACCAAATGGTTAGTCTTCACCGCAATTCCGGTTGATAAGTTAAGCGCAGAACTCCTTTGTGACTCAGGATTAACCGGCGTTGCTGCCAACCATAGCGACATTGTTCGCCCATACAATGAGTACTCACACCAACACCGGCAGTTAGCCAGCTGGTACACCGATGTTTTCCCAGATGCCGACAGAGCTCGAAGAGGAGAGGAAAAAGGACAGATTGTCATTGCGAGGTGTTCGACCGATCACTACGGCGAAGACTTATATGCGACCCTTTCGTCGGAAGTTCTGCAACTCGTCGGGTCGCCTTGGCGATTTACACGAGAATTGCCGCAAAATTGGCGCACGAACTACCTTGATTACATATGGCAAATTCATCCACCGGAGGTGTTGATTATTCACTACTCCTGTTTTCAACAAGGCGAGGAAACAAATGAAGGCCGAGCTGAGGCCATAACGGACTTCCACCGAATGCTTGGCGACTTACGTGAATCCGGCGTCAGAGTTGTTGCTTTCTCGCGAGGGTTCGTGGAATATCCGACGTTTGGACGTGATCAGCTAGCCTCTGAAGTAGACATTCAGCGGCACTATTTGGGTGAGTGTCGTCGGGCTTTCTTTGTACCTGTGGCTAGCAAGACACATTATGCAACAAATAACAAGCTGAGAAGCAAGTTCCGCTCCGCGGTCAGAGATGCACTTGGTTCGTACTGCTAATAGGTTTCGCTGGTCGTCGCTATTTCCGCTGAAACTCAGCTATGCTGAAATTCACGCTGGATACCAATTGTCTTATCGATATCGACGCGAGTCGACCGGCTGCACCGTTTGTTCGGAAACTTCTCGACGCCGCCGCGAACGGTACGGCCGATCTGGCTATGGTGGCGTCGAGCGCTTCCTAGAAACAACAAACAGGCCCTTTCTTGACCAAGGTAGAGTGGGCTGACCAGGCAGCATTGAAGGGTGTGGACCCAAACAACGAGACTTCCCCTACTTTCCACAAATGGCGCAACCAACTGCTTGATGCGCAGGCGTTTTGGGCACGATCACCCTGAACGGGATGTTTTTGTCACCAGCGACAACCGCTTCCGTTGCCTCGTGAGAGCGGCAGGTTTTCCGAAAGCTGTGGTCAAGAGTCCGCAGGAAGCGGCCGCACTGCTCTAACTACGGCACCCCATTTGCTTGCATTGGGAATGAATATTGCATGTAATGCGCGCATAGGCCCTTGGGGAGTGGGGAACATGCGCCTATTGCCGGCTCTACCGATTTGCTTGCTGCTATCCGCGTGCGGGAGCACCACGTTGCCGGCGTCCGTCAGCCTGCCAGATGGAAAGATGCTGGTCGGAACCACAACCGCTTCGCTGTCGGCCGGCACGTTTGAAGTTGCTGCGGCGGACAACAGCCTGGAGTGTTCCGGCAATTACGACCAATACAGCACGGCCCGCATACTCACAGCGCCGTTTACATGTAGCGACGGCCGGACGGGTGTCATGTCAGTGTTGCGCACCCCCGACCTACGAGCTGGAACAGGCAACGCCACGCTTTCAGATGGCACACAGGCTCGCGTTTCATTTGGTCGTCTGGCCGGAGCAACCTACGCGGCGTTATCAACAGACCCGACTTCAGCCTTGGCCTCGACGCTGCCGTCTTCCCGCGTGTACACCGGCAACTGCCCAACACCGGATAGCCTTGACGCGGCGGGTAATCGTTGCGGTGCGCGGAGTGCTGCATCTAGACCCGGTGGATATGACGGCTACGGCCGATGGGAGCGGACGCCAACGAATAGCGGTGGCAGCATTCGGGTGAGAGGATACTACCGGAAGGATGGGACGTACGTTCGGCCTCATACACGGCGGCGGAAGCGCTACTAGGACATCCGCCACACATCGGAAGACCGATTATTGCAATATTCGAACCGGAATTAGCCTCTCAATTCGTGAAAGGCAATCGTAGTGCTTTTCCCCATTCTATAGCTTTATTGTAATGTTAATGTAATTCAAAAGTGTTATACATCAGTTTTAAATTGCCAAGTTGTTTTTGTTGATGCATTTTATTGAGATTATCTGAACGTTTGGGCACCCAAGCTGGTGTTGATAATTGTCGATTGGTAAACGGAGGCCGAAATGGACAATACGACGCTTCATCCATCGTGCGCTAACCAAGCACACCTTATCGATTTACATCTTTGGCGTGGCGCGCCTCAAAACCAAGACGCTTCTCGCCCCATCCAGATCCTTGTGAACCACGGCTACGTAGTTGGATTCTGCCCAGATCGATTACAGCCAGCTTGGTCTGCTTACCGTGTCGCGGACGCCGATCGTGATGTCGATTATGCGCGTCCCCTTCACTATTACGATGACCTCCGACTTTCCGAAGAACACCGAATTGGTCGAAAAACCTTTGGCAGGTTGGGTGGAATACAGCTCAACGTGGGGCACATGACGCCAAACGAAGTCATCAATCGTCAGTTCGGACGCCTTGCGCAAATGGAAACATTTTTGATGTCCAATATGAGTCCTCAGTATGGCTCGCTGAACAGCGGCGTTTGGTATCAGTTAGAGAGGGCGATCCGAAAAATCAGGGATGAGCCCGGAAAGGACCATGTCTGGGCGATCATTGGGCCTGTTTTCGGATCCGATCCAGCGTCAATACATCGTGGGCACGGCAAACAACTTCCAGTTCCGGACAGTTACTTCTGCATCATAGTGGATCCACACACCTATCCATACGACACTCAATCGAGAGTTTATATCGACTGCTTTCTCATCCCACAAAATGCGCCGAGTAGATCCACTCCGGATGACTATCCGGCGACTCTGGCGGAAATTGAAGAAGCAACCAATCTGCAGTTTTTCAAGTCCTGGGGCAGAGATTTGCCTATTCGTCTGGCAATGCGCGAAGAAGTACCCTCAGACAGCCGCATAATGCGAATACTCCGTGAACAAAGATTAGAAATTGAGCAGAAAGATGGAAAACTAACGGCGGCCAATGTCAAAGCGAAGACAATCGATGGCCTCATCGACGCGCTAAAGTCAGAAGCGTCACAAATTCAGGTGCAGGGGCGCGGACTGACCAATGAGGAAGCGGCGCGTTTGCAGACAATTCAGCACACAATCTCTTGGTTGCTACAAGCGCGTGACATTTCGAACGAAAGAACGAAGAAGCCAACGAAAACCGCTAATCTGATCACGTACAAGATAGCGGCTGACATGGGGGATCTGCTCAAGACCTCGGCACGAACCGCATGCAATTTCTGGAACCGCTTTATTCAACCAAACTACTCGATTGTCATTCGCTTGGGCATCTTCACGCAAAGCAGCAATACGATAGCACGCGCTTATAAGCCCTACGAGAAAGATGGGGTCCGTTACGGCCGGGTAGAATTCAATACAAAATACCTCGTGCAGTTCACCGAACATGAGATCGCCGGCACAATCGTCCACGAAATCGGCCATTCCCTGGGGGTTGGTTGGGAAGAGTGGGGCAAGCTTTTCATCCCAGATACTGGAAGATTCAAGAGCAATGCCGTGAAGCGGTTGCCAGCGCTTCAAGAAATGGAAGTCGAACTGGACGGTGGCCCTGGAACAGCGCTCGCTCATTGGGATGAAGGCAGGTTCGACAGAGAGCTTATGACGGGCTACCAAGACCAAGGAGAGTACGTGCTTCCCGTAACCATCGACCTGATGGGAGTTCTCGGCCATGATGTAGTTGAGCGTATTGCAGACCGTGCCCCGCTCAGCGAGCTGCTACAGGATGCTGCTAGCGTGGTTTTCTCCCGTCAGGATGAAGTTCGGCACCTCGATCTTGAGCATTTCGAAGAGACTGAACTTTTCGAGAACATCCCACATGCTCCCCCCATCAATGGCGACGACGGAGAAACTTAGAGCAAATCCGCAACCGTTGCGGATTTGTTTGTGTGCGAATCCCCACATCACATTTGCCCTATCGTGCGAAGGTGATTTCCGGGGCAACTTGTGTTGGAATCGTGGGTGGAGAGCTATGGGCAATCAAGAACATGAAGATATCGACGCTTTGATAGAAGCAAGCGTAGAGATCGATAGCTTCGACTTTCGGGGACAATTCGGACGAAGACAACAGGGTGAGCCTGGTCCTGTTCAAAGCGCCAGATGGCAGATTTTTTCGCCAAGTTATCGATGTCGGAATGAACTCGCCATGGGAGGGCAGCCTCAATGAAGTGACTTGGTTTGGTGACGAGCGGCCGCATGACTGGACCTCTCAGTAAACGTAAATCTCAGCTCGAGGATTAGGTGATGAGTTTCGTACGAGCCGTGCTTTCGACTATCGCCGTAGCGGCATTAGCAATACCGACAGCAGCTTTTGCGCAGAACGGCAGCGCCGCCCAATTGAAGGTGGAAACCCATGAACGACTTCGCCAGGGACACCAACCGATATCCTACAGCCGAACCGATGAGGCAATGGAGATCATCCATGCCGATCCCGCGGCCAGCGGCAGTCTGATTCTGTTCTATACCGGGCGATCACAGGACGCGGATCTCTGGGTGAGCTCAAATACGCGGAATGGATGGAACCGGGAGCACCTTTGGCCACAGTCCCGCGGCGCTCGGACCTTTCCAATCAAAAGCGACCTCCACCATCTCATGCCGACCGACGCCAGCGTCAATCAGCGGCGCGGTAACCTGAATTTCGACAACGGAGGCTCACCAGAGGGGGAGGCACCTGATACGTTTCTTGACTCTGACAGTTTTGAGCCACGAGACGAAGTCAAAGGCGACGTTGCTCGTTCACTCTTCTACGTCGACACCCGATATGAGGGCACACATGGCGAGCCGGACCTATCCCTGGTGGATGACATAACCCCTTCGGGTGGAAACTCGCTGGGTGACCTTTGCACCCTATATGCGTGGCACAAAGAAGATCCTGTTTCGCCCGAGGAAGTTGCGAGGAACGACGCCACCGAGATTGCCCAGGGAAACAGAAACGTCTTCATCGACGAACCGGATCTCGTTGACGCGATATACGGCCCAGAGTGTTCCGATGGATCAGTAAGCGGACCAGGGGGTTCGATTGACGCCAGCGACACGCTGCGTATTGCCACGTGGAATATCGCAAACCTCCACCACGAGACTGGTGTGCCGCTTAGATCAGGTTCGGCCGCTCGGGAGGACATAGACTATGAGCGGCTCGCCAACCTGGCTGCCCAGCTAAATCTTGACGTCGCCGCATTGCAGGAAGTCGGTTCGCCGGCAGCCGTGGAGCGCGTTTTCCCCGCCAGCGAATACCACATCGTTATCTCTGATCGATATCAGCCGGGTACAGAGAACCTGCCAGCGGATAAGAGGGGTATCTTCACGGCCATGGTTCTTTCGAAGGACCGGTTCCCAACGCTTCCCAACGTTGAGACCCTGGGTGCACTTTCCATTCACCATATCGGATTTGATAGAGATGGTAATCCTAGTTCCAGACCAACGCGCGCTGGAATGTTTGTCGATTTAGAACTCGCAGGTGAGCCCGTCCGACTACTGGGTGTACACCTGAAGTCCTTTTGCCATCGATGGTCATTGGACAGCGTTGAGGATCAGCATCCGACAACAGGGAAGCCATTTAGTTCCCGGTTTGATTGTCGGACCCTTCGGGCGCAGCTTTCGATTCTTGAAAGCTGGATAGAGCAACAGGCTGACCAAGGCATCACAACCATCGTGACGGGTGACTTCAACCGCAACCTTAACCGGGAAAGTTCAGGCGGAACCCCAATTGATGACTTCTGGCTTGATCTCGCTGACGGAACGCCAAACAGTCTTGAGTTAGTGAAAGGTCCCACAGGGATCGATGAGGTTTGTTGGCCACACCACAGCCGCCGCTTTGATGAGCATATCGACTTGTTTGTCTATGACGCGAACCTAGAGGATTTGGTAGTTGTAGGTTCCATTGAAAAGCACTCAATGGGGTTTGAGACAGAGTCTGAATACGGCGGAAAAGACAGACAGCGTTTATCGGACCATTGCCCGGTTGTGATGACACTGCGGCTGTGATTGCACTGGGCTGCCAACTGAACGTTTAATCTGCAAATCCAATTTCACCGGTTGATATGAGCACAATAGACACTGACAAGTTAAGCCGGGAGAAGTGGGATGCCGAAAGGAAGTTTCGGGAAAAGGAAATATCTCTTCAAGAGCGAAAATTGGCCGTCGAAGAGGAGAATGCTCATAGATCGCAATGGCGGAGTCCGCTTGTCTTGGCTGTGCTCGGAGCAGCTGTTGCGGCATTAGGGAATGCCGTAGTTGCTTATATGAACGGCAACTCCCTTCATGGTGTCGAACGGTTTAAGGCGGGACAGCAATTTATACTTGAAACCGAGAAGGCTGAAGCTGCGAGGATATTGGAGGTTATCAAAGCAGATCCCGATACAGCCGCCACGAACCTCGAATTCCTTCTGGAGGCCGGGCTAATCAACAACGAAACTAGACGGATCGATCTATTGAATTATCTCCGGGGCCGAAAGCCAGGCGAAGGGCCTTCAATCCCACAAGGTGACCCGTCCGGCAACATTGCGGGCAGGGCTGACGTTTTGGACGGTGACACGATCAGTTACACCGTAAGACTCATTGGGATTGATACCCCAGAACTCAGGCAAATGTGTAAGACTGAAGACGGCGTGTGCTATAATTGCGGGCAAGCGGCTTCTGAACACCTTGCCAGCTTGATGGGCGGAGACACTTCCGGGTCTCGTAAAACCGTATCCTGCGAGTTTACCGGGCAGTTGACTTTCGGACGCCCTGTCGCGACCTGCAGCATTGACGGCACTGACATCGGCGAAACAATGATTCGAGATGGCTGGGCTTACGCACATCGTCGTTACATCGAAGGCGAAATGCTTGAGAGGTATGTCAGCGCTGAAGACGAGGCACGTTTGAGGAAAGTTGGTGTTTGGCAGGGCGAGCACATTAGCCCAGGTGATTGGCGGCGAAACCCTGACCAACGCACTTCCTGCGAATAAGGGCTGCACGTGCACTGAGCTTCAAGCATTTCAAAATGGGAGCGTTGGGCCGCAGAGATCACAGGCTTAACTTTACGGCACCACCTCGATCCTACGGAAAACGGTTTTATGGTGCAGGCCCAATAAACGATGTTTCACCCGACAGACGAGGCCACCAAGCCGAAATAAAATCAGAATGAAAATCAGAATTCGTAAGCATGCTCTATAATTCTTGTAATATATTAAATATTTTAGTCGTATAATGCGATCCCCCTTGGCTCCACCAAATTACCAGGGTCCGCTCTTGAGAACTGGGTGACAGATTTGGACTGAACCCATACATGAGCCAATGAAACAGCTTACAGTTCTCTGTAAGGAGGGCCGACACGTGCGACGGACGTTTCAAGGCCAGCCAGCCGCTTTTCGATCATGGTGAACCGGGCGTCATGCTCTGACAACTTCGCCTGTATGGCTCTCAGGTGCTCCAGAAGCAGTTCATTCGTCACGTTGTTGGTCATGGCTGTAGCCTATCGGTTGTCGCGTCACTCGCCAAGGGCTGATCGACTGGCCCAATTTGGGCCCGTTTCAGGGGGCCACTGCGTACGAAACACTGCCTTGGTTGCGGTTACGGTATAGGGCGCCTCTTGGGTTTACATCTGTCTGTCCGGCAACGGCCTTATGGTATTATGAGGAACGCATCAGAGGTTCCGGTCATGTTTCACCGGGATCAGAACCGTGGCGGTTGAATTCTGGTATTCGGTGGATGGCCTCTTCAGAAAGGCGGTCTGCCCAAAGTGGCACGGCTTCAACTAAGCTCGTGTGCATCACGCAAACTGGTTGACGCGTCGGGCGGTTACCCTCCACCGCTACCGGGTGGGCGATTTTACGACCCTGATTGTCACCGATATTGTTTGTTTGCTCGCGCGTCGAAGCCTTATGTATCGCCAACCCCGCAGCAAGGCAATCAGGCCACGCCCTCCAGCAGACCTGGTTGGCGGCGCCTGCTGCACTCAAGAGTGTTTCCCTAACCCAAGCGCTCAAGCTTTCCGCCTTCGCCTCTCCCGCTGCCCTTTTTAAGGGCCACCATTTTCGCCGTAGTCAACATCACGGCGAGTGTCCTGCTTCAATTCAGGCCTGACTGGCTTTCGTCCCATCGTTTCCTCATCGGTTCATCGACTTCCCGACAACTTGCTTTTTTGGATTTACCGCACCCGAGGTTATTACCCTCAGCCGAGGACCGTAGTCCTTCGTAAGCGGCGCAATCAGCTTGCCGGCGCGCCACGTCGCTGTAACGCCTTTCGGCTTGCCGGTACTGCCCGAGGTGAAGAAGATCACGGCTGGCGCGCCGTCCTCGGGCGGAGGCGGCACTGACGCAGGCACGGTGGTCGTCAGTTCAGTATATTTCCGGCCGGTGTCGCCGCCATCGTCGCCGTAACCGATGATGCCCAAAGGCAGCGAACCAGCCCACTTGCTCGCAGCCAAGTCGTCCGCCCCCTCTTCGTGGGCGAGCAAGGCAGCGGCGTCGGTTACCTCCAGCGCGTAATCGATTTCAGGCGCCATATAGCGGTAATTGAGCGGTGTTGCCACCAAGCCGGCCTTAAAGCAGGCCAGATAATGGATCACCAAATCGACCCGATTTGGCATAAAGGAGGCCAAGCGGTCGCCAGTTTTCAGGCCTAGAGCCAGATAATTTCCAGCGAGACGATCGCTGATCTCGTCGAGTTCGCGCCACGTAACCCGCTTGGCCGCGGAGACCAGGGCTCCTTTGTCGGCCTTGCTCTTGGGACCAAGCTCGAGGATTTTCGCGAGGCGGATGGGCCTCTCAAGAAGAAGCGGACCAGTAGTCGGCATTACCAAGTTCCTACAATAAATATATACTACGCGTCTTGTAGCTTGGAGATTTCGGTAACAGCAGTTGCATAACCAGGTGCTGTCAGGCGACAACCGGACTTGTTGCTGTTTCTCATGAGCAGCCCATAGTTTTGACCGTTCGTCCATATGCCGACCGGCCGTCTCGGTTTTGCGGAAAGAGACCAGAGCAAGACTCTGCTTCGCATCACGCTCGGCATCATTGATTAAGGCGATCGATGTCCTTCCACAGCCGCTCGCCTGCATGCTCCGCCACCACCTTGGCTTCGGCGATGTCGCACATCTGGTCCCGATTCATGCTATAAGCCTTGGCCTAAGTGTTTCCGAAAGCGCATCTTCCGGCACGCGGTGCGCACGGGCTGTGTCGGCGGGCAAATGGCCAGAAAGTCCGCCATCGGGCGATCAGCGCACGGCACGTTTCGTAAACTTGGTGGTTGATCAGTCGCCTACAGCACCGGTTAGCGGATATATTTTGTCGAAATATTATATGATGAAGGTGATTTTCTTTACAAATTCTAGCCATGAACCCTAACCTGTTGCAATAAGATTTGGGTACTGTAGATTATATTGTATCATCGCTTATCAGATGCACGTGCTGGCAAAGGGAACTTCGCCATGAGATCTGTATCTTACCTACTCTTTTTGATCGCTTGGCTGTCAAGTTCTGCTTATGCAGCAGGCACGGTCGGAACCGGAACGCCCGACAGTTGCGATGAACCGGCCCTTCGGTCGACACTTATCGGCGGTGGCCTAGTCAAATTCGATTGCGGCATGGGCCACCACACGATTGTCTTGACCGAGGAACTGGTGATCTCGGATGACACCATGATTGACGGCAATGGCCGGATTTCAATCAGCGGCGGAAGTGCTCTCTGGGAGTCATTTCCAACTGTCGAGGAGTTTCTGAAGCTCGCCACTACCAGGGTGATCCGCATAGATCAGGATGCAGTTGTCGAGCTGCACAATATCGTCATTCGAGATGGGATTGCCGGGTTCGTTTTAATTGAAGACGAGTGGGCCGACGGGTTTGGCGGGGGTATCCGAAACGAAGGCGACCTGAAGATTGTAAATTCTCGCGTCACAGGCAACTTTGCTTATGGATTTGGAGCTGGGATTTACAACAGGGGCAATCTGACAGTTGTTGGAAGTCTGATATCTGAGAATCTCGGGACGGGCATTGCAAACCACGGAGGACATGTCGAGATTCTCCAGAGTACCATCAAGGGCAGTACAAGGTTGAACAGACTTCCTGCTTTTTTAACGAGAGATGTGGAAGCGGGTGGTGGCATCCACACCAGCAATGACAAAAGCGGACGGGACCCAAATCCAGCCAGTCCTGACGGCATCGGATCGCTGAGGGTCCTCGATACCACAGTTAGTGGCTTCCGAGCGAAGCGAGGAGCCGGTATTTTTGTGGAGGGGCATGATGCCGAAATTGTGAACAGCACATTTGCCGAAAATACGGCGTCAGCAGAAGGCAGCAGCATCTATTTTCAATGTATTGATTTCGAATATGCTTCGAGATGCACCATAAACAGAGATGGAGCTAGGCCAAAATGGATATTAACACATGTTACATCATTTGGCAATAGAATTGATGAAACTGAAGCAACAGTAACCTCTATACCCTTGGATCTGGACCTGAAAAGCTATGGTATAGTGTTCGAGGGCATTGGGGATATTGAGTTAAACAGTAACATATTATCTATGAATAGTTTGCATGAGGATGGCTGCGCGATAAGAAGAGGGTATGGAACTCGTCCCAATCTTCATTTTGTTTCAAACGGCAAGAACCTCTTTGCCCAGCATGGATATGCACCTATTCCCTGCCCGATCGACGACCGGGATCTGAGAAACGTCAACCCGCGATTTGTTGCTCGTGGTCTGGCAGACAATGGAGGACCTACAGAAACCATTGCGTTGAGAGACGACAGTCCGGCAATCGACACCGGCGGTCTGGATTGTCCGTCCATCGACCAAAGGGGGCAGCCTCGTCCCCAAGACGGCGACCCAACGACCCCCATCGGCTGCGATATCGGCGCTTTTGAAGTTCAGCGTCGCCCCGCTTCGCCGCAGGATCCATCCCACGCTTGCTGGCGAACCGATGACCTTGGGAGTTTATTGCGAAGCCCGGAGATTAGATGCCGTTGGTGGCTTTTAACAGAGACCGACCGACTGGCCGCGGTGATCGAGCGGGTTGTTACGCCCTATCCGATCGCCTCAGGCGGCAAGTTTGAAGTGACCTGGAGGGTCGATGTAAAGGCCCCGCTAGGATACCTTGACATCGTGGAACCGCTGCCTGGAGGATACAAGCATCTTTCCAGTGAATCCGGCGATCTTGTCATCTCAGGAAAGGACCTGGCGACGGGCAAGCTCCTTGAAAAGGTATTCCTTGTCCAGGCGCCTGATAACATCGGGGCTGACACATCGTACGTCGCCATCCATGCCATCACAGCAGCAAGCGAAGGCGCCGACGCAATGGACCATAAACTCGCCTTAAACCCGGCTTTCGAAACTCATAAGAACAAAGTCAGTCGGTAGGGGGCACACTATACGTTATTTGGCGCACCAAATGTGACGACGTGGCGTTGTCGATCTGCGAGCTCGCGGAGTGTGTTGCGAAGTGCCTGAAGGGCACGATCCTTTGTAAACATATCCGGGCCCTTCAATAATTGCCGACCACTAATCGACGACCAATCAACCGAAAGGTTGGGAAGGTCATCCCATCAATGTTTTCGACGCTGCGATTTCATCGCAGTGGGCGATGGAGCCCGATGTCTGACAAATACCTTACGGACAAGTTTTTAGTGGCAGCTGCGTCATTGTTGGGAGGAGCAGGCTGCCGATGATGAGAAAGACTTGCAGCGTTTAAAGAGCGGCCGCAACGACATATTCCATGGAGAAAAGCAACGCACAAACTATCCTACGGAGGAAATTCAACGCTTATTGATCAAATTGATGTCACGACATCTCGACCAGATTGCCGAAGATAGATTTGAAAGATGAGGCCCCTACGCGCATCACGGTGAAATAAATCAGAATGAAAATCAGACCAGGCCGTATGCTTTTAGTTTAAGATCATGTTTTACAGTATATTAAGATAATGCGATTCCCTTTGGCCCCAAAACTACAGCTTGCTGCAAGCCGCAACCGCCGTCCCGCTATGAGGCCATCGCCTGCAAGACTGCTTCGGTCGCCTCGTCGGCTGGAAACAGTGTTTCGACCCTCAACTCCTGCGCCAATGCAGCTGTTGGGACCGCAATCGATGCCATGACCGAAAAGAAATTCATGCGGCCGTCCCCATGTCTCATCTGTACGGTGAAAACCGGATCGAGCGTGTAACGCACATCAAACGCCCACCAGTCTTTGGGCAGATCCGGGTATTTGCCGATCCGATCAAGCGCGCGTCGCAGATCGGCGGGGCTGAGTGCTTCGCGGTGGACCCGTTGGATCGCTTGGCGGGCGTAGTCCTCCCAGTTGCTGATGTAGGGGCGGATCCCGGCGGGGCTGAACGTGATGTCCAGCATATTGGCCGGCCGTTCGGGGTCGTCGAGCGGGAAGGTATCCGCGATCGGCGTCAACATCATGCGGCCCGACCGATTGGCATCGCGGACAGTCCAATCCCGATCAATGGCAAAGGCCGGGTACGGATCATGCGCCGTCATGAGCCGAAGCACGGCGTGTCTCAGCATCCGCAATTCGTCGTCCGAAATCTCATGGTCGGGGTAGAGGTCTGCAAAGCCCGCCGCACGCAGCAAATGGTTTCGATCCCTCAGAGGCACCTTAAGCGCGGTTGCCAGCCGCGCCACCATTTCGCGCGATGGTTTCGACCGCCCGGTCTCGAGAAAACTGACATGCCTGGGCGGCGTTTCGATCACATGTGCCAGTGCCGCCTGCGAGAGATGCCGCTCCAACCTCCAGGATCGAAGCAGGTCGCCAAATGCGAGGGGGAGTGCCAAGTCGTTCATGCGTCGAAGCTATCAGGAGCAGGCAAGCACGACCATTCCCTAGCGGGGAATTGCGGTGTGATCCGGCAGAACGCAAGTCTCGGGTAAGAAACCGACTTGTGAGGTCCAGCGATGATCACTTACATCCTTTTCGCCCTGCTTATCTATTTTGTTCAGACGCTTCTGCCGCCGATCTTTCGCTATGTGATCCGCAAGGATCCGCAGATCTTCGCCACCCTCGGGCCGCGCGATGCGCCACCTGAAACGAGCGTATACGGCGCACGGGCGGAAAGGGCACTGGCAAATTCCGGCGAGCAGTTTCTGCTGTTCATGCCCCTTGCGCTTCTGGCGATCGATGTTGAGCCGGCTCTGCTCGGCGCGCAGATATTTGTCTTTTCACGCGTCTTCTATGTCCCCGTTTACATCCTGGGCATTCCGGTTCTGCGGTCCGGGATATGGACAGTGGGCGTTTTCGGGCTCGCGTTGATGGCCTTGTCGATTGCAGGACAGTGAGGATGGCGCGTCCACTCTTCTCTTGGGTCGGTTGGTCTCTGATCGTCCTTGGAACAACGCTGTTCTTTCTTTTAGGAGCCCATCTCGGCGGTGTGACCGTCGCACCGTTTCAGCAGATTGGTGTCAGCACGATCGGGTACTACCTCGGCGCGACAGCCGGATCGGTAATGATCGGCTGGGGCGCGATCCTTGTTGCAACCGCGCGGCACGTAAACATGCACGCTTCGGTCGGTCTGGGCAGCGGGCTGGGATTTCTGGCGTTGGCTTTGATGCGCCTATGGGCCGCGTTGTCCGGAAATCCAGATTTGACCGCCTTTGCGATCATGTTGCCATTCGAAACCGTCTTGTTTCTGTGCCTGGCGCTTTCATTGTTCCAGATCTCCTTTGACCTGTGGTCCCGGCTGGTTGATGCGTTTCGATCCCTCAATGCTGCTCCGACATGGGTTCAGATCTGGGTGTGGTTTTTTCTGCTGCCGATCAATATGGCATCCTTTGTACTTTACGGTACGACGAAACACCCGCTGCCGGGGTGGATTGCGCTCGGGTTCATGTTCGTAATCCTCAGCAACATGAGCATCGTTCTCTATGAGCGCGGGGTCTCAAAGATCACGTCGCTCCCTCACCTCATTCCCTGGGTTCCACTCCAACTTTATACGGGGCTCTGGCTGTTCGCTTGGGGCGGGCTTTCTCCAGTCCTCACGGTGTTTGCGTGGGCCTGTTTCGCCGTCATCGGCATTTCGAACCTGTTTGATGCCTATGATACGATCCGCTGGTTCCGAGGCGAACGGGAGGTCATGACCAGGAGCGCTTAGGGTTACCAGCACTTCCCAGCGGAACGTTGTTGTGGAGCGCCTGTCAATGCTGGCATGGCAACCGCAATAAATCAGATCAGACCAGCCACCCGTTGGATGCGCTTAACTTCCCATTAACCATAGTTGGCCAATACTCGCCTGCACATCGGGGCTGAGTTCTCAGGCGGCTGTTCGCAACATTTGCGTGGATTACTGCATGTTTTCTCTACCGGTGACCTATAGCAGTGGTTCACAATCAGTATTGACCTGATTCGTTTGGTTGAGAGGGCGAAAACATGGTGAACAAAGTTATCATCTCTATTGTCGTTGCACTCCTGGCAGCTGGCACACTGAGTGGCTGCCAGGGAATTGGCAAAGGAAAAGGCAAAGGGCCGGAGCCGGCACCCGTCTTCAAGGGCTGATCGGCTGACAAACACGAAATCGGCATTCATTGCCGATTTCATTTGTCCTGTTTGTCTCGCCACAGGGCTGGCCTGAAGAGTAACGCGTTAGGGTCAACGTTTGGTGTGCGTTGTTTTTGGCGTGGGAGCTTGGTTTGCCCATTGTAAACTACCGCCACTTGCTGGCGGCCTCGATGATGCTTGCGGTTGCGGCATGTCAGACACGAGGCGAAGTCGAGACCAACCTCGTAAGCGGCTCGCAGGGCGATGTATATAACGCATCGGCGCTTGCAGCGGGCTCGGTTGCACCGCCGGCTGAGTCGGCAAGGGTGGCTCTGTTAAACAGTAAAAAGTTTAACCCAGATCTTTTGGCCGAAGCCTCGGCCAGCACCGGTAAGCAGTATTTCATCGATTTCCGCGCCCGCTATGCGCTCTCCTACGGACATACATTTGTTGTCTTCGGGCGTCTCAACGAGCATGGACAAGAGATTCAGGCCGAAGTGGCCGGCCTCGCACCGAAATCCGACAACCCTGCCGTCTACACTTTGGGCCATATCGTGCCGGTCGAATCCTCGACAGGGTGGACCGATGGCGATACGGAATATGAGTATCTGACCGCGATCTGGCGGGTCATGCTTACAAAACCCGAATACGACAAAGTCGTCGCCGATATCCGTCGCTTGCAGGCGCGCCTACCGTTCTGGCATGCGGTGCTTTACAACTGCAACTCGTTTGCCGGCGATGTCGCGGTTTCGATGGGTTACCGCGGCAACTTTCACTGGCTGACACCGAGAAACTACGTGACCAGCCTGCGCAAGATGAACGGCGGGCCCGACCCGATCGCCTGGTCAGCGCCAAGTGCCCGGACAGCACCGGGGCTTTGAACAACAACAGCGTCACCGGGACTGCCGCGTAGCGGAGTAACCTGACCGGCACGATGCCGGTTCCACGGCGAGATCACGCTGCAAGAGTGCGGCGCCGTCGTTTTTCTCCAAGATCCAGAATCACAGCCGTGCTCACGCCTGTTTGATGCCGAGGACTCGGATCCCGTCCTGGGAGCGCGTGGACGCTATTGGCCGGCGAACGCTGTGTCAGGTCGGCAAGTCGGCAAAGCATGGCCATTAACGTTACTTTTGCGTGAATGGAGATGCGGCTTTACGCCTCCGACTTTTTTGAGATAGCTTTTTTTGGGGGTCAGGGTCCTCTGGACCAAAGCGTCGTCATGGACGAACACCGAATCCAACCACTTTAGCAGTGCATCAGAATGAGTGAGTATACCATGATGTCTCGAGTACAATATATTACGTTTCTTTTTGCTTTGAGTATATTGTGCTTCTTCACGCAACCCATGGTCAATGCCCACAGCGCCAATATCGTTGCTAAGGTGGATTTGTCCCAGCAGCGCATGCAGGTTTATGTCAACGGCAAGCGGAAACATGTCTGGCATGTGTCGACCGGAAAAAAGGGGTGGCGTACACCGACTGGCCGTTTCCGGCCTTATCTCATGTACCGCAACTACTATGAAAAACACTGGGACGCCAATCTGCCTTATCTGGTCGCGCTGACCCGCAGCGGCATCGCGATACATGGCACCAATGCAACGCACAAATTGGGACGTCCGGCGTCTCACGGTTGCATCCGTTTGAGTGTTGGCAACGCTTCACGGTTTTTTGGTCTGGTCAGGAAATACGGGCTTCGCAATACCCAGGTCGTGATCACCCAATAAAGACCTGCGAGACACCCGGTTCGAGCGCGCCACCACAGCCATCGATGGCGTGCGGAAGAACACCCTTTTTTGGATCTGGAACCGCTTATTCGGATAAGACGGCTTTTGGACAGACAATCCGGTCTTCACATCATTGATGATTGTGTTAGTCTGCACGCGAACAACAGGAGAGCGTCATGACACGCATGTTTGCCATCTGCCTCGCATCCCTGCCTTTCTTCGCCAACGCCGCCCTCGCTGAATGCAGCTTCATGGCCGGTGCTCATTCGTCTAAAGCGGAAACGGTCGCCAGCGGCGACAATATCAGCTACGGCAATAAAGTCGCCAGCGGCGAGGCAGTCGGTTACGGCAACAAACTGGCCGTAGGCGCTGTCACCGGCGGTGACAAAGACAACGGCAATCCCGTCACAATTGGGACCGGCGACGAGTAAGGCCGGCCGGTCGATATTCTACAACACTGACTTCACGGTAGACGTCAGCTACGCACGCTGACGGCGTCGGGACCGACGTCATTAACACGAAAGATGTCGTTTGACGGCTTTGCTGAAGCCGCCGTGCTGACGCCCTCATCGGTCTGTTCGGGGTTCTCGTAGTCGACTCGGAGCGTTGTGTCCGTGCGTCGGAATGCCGGCCGCATCCTTCATCATCCGGGCCAAGTGGAGTGGGGTTCCAGGTCATAAAAGCCTATGCCACCCAATCCCATGGCGAGGCAGCGATGCGCTGTAATTGAGCTATTGCGTCCTGATCCTCCATGCCCGGCCCGGCATCAGCGTGTCGCGACCCGGCCGGTTGTCATGCGGCAGCCCGGCGACAGACATCAGGATGTCGTCGATCACTTCGCTGCGCAGCCGGTAATACTGGTGGTTCCCGTGCGCGAGCGTCGTATCATCCACCAGATGGCAGTCGATCGCGATAATCCGTTCATTGAGATCTGCAAAATTGCGCGGGCCATCCGACCCAAGACGGTCCGGTTTTCCTTTGGTCGTATCCGAGATCTGCAAGGCCCTGTCATTCCTGCTGTGATAGACGTGCACCGCATTGGCCAGATCCGTTATCAAGGCGAGCTTGCCTTCATCGCCTAAAGCATCCGCGTCCTCATCTGCGGCAATCAGGAAGGCGTTGTCGAATAGCCGCGGCAGTGGACGGCGGCCAACAAGCTGCGTGTATTTCAGGACCGCATGGCGCAAGGCCCAGTTTCCCATGCTGTGGGCAAGAACATGAATCTTGCGCTGGCACTGCGCCATTTCATCGGCGGTCGGCACGGTCCCGGTATTGGCACGCTCCCGGATCAGGGCCCGGTCCTTTTGCCGCAGTTCAAGCAGAAACTGGAAGAATTTGTCCAGCGCCCGCGCCATGGCCAGCCCGGAGGCCTGTGCATCCTCACGATCTGAAAAATACTCATAGGCCGGAAACACGTTGCCATTGGACGGCCATGAAAACGCCACGACGACCGGTGGCTCCCTGCCCTCGATATTCCAGCGTTGCTGATTTGCTGTCCACCGATTGCCGTAGACCGCCTGAAGCGACACGGCCCTCACCATCGAGCTGGAAAACGTGCTGGCGAAGCCGTGGATGAAAATGATGACATCCGCACCGCTTTGCCCCAGCAATTGACTGACTTCCTCGAAGAATCTCGGAGATCCTATGCGGATATTGCTCGACCGGCCCGTATCCAGTTTCTCCGGGAACAATTCACAGCGTCCGGGTGCCCATGCATCGTCGTCGAAAGGGTCTCCAGCAAGCGTGGCTCCGGCCCTGCCGACACGGAAGAACTGCGGACCGTCGGCATTGAAGCGCTTGCCCAGATTCTTACAGTCCTTGGATGTCTCGTGTATAACGTCCCGGTTTGAAGCAAAGTATACAGTCATCGGTTGCCCTGCCTTTAGTCTGCCTAGCTGGAGTGGTTTTGATGGGTGTTACGTTTTACGCGACCATCGCATTCGCTTTGGTTGTCAACCTGCCGCTTCTCCTGTTCCTGACCATAGGATTGCTTGGAGACGTGCCCGGGGAATGGGGGATTGCAGCCATGTGCAGTTATGCATCAATGGTTCTCGTCTTCGTCGCCGGCGCCGGCATGGTTGCGTCCGCCCCCGTGGTCATTGCCGGCATGGCGGTCGCATTGGCGATGGCAGCGCTGATCACAGGCGGTCCCTACGGTTTGGCAATCGCAGCGCTTGGTCTGGTTCTTCTCACCGTATTGCAGTTGTTCGCCGATCTTGCTCCTTTCCATTGGTCGTTATTGGTGGTCGCATCGGTGTTGACCGCGGCCGGCGCCGCGAGAGCGCTCCTGGGATGATCGCGCACGCATCGCTTCTTACATGCATCGCCGTCATGGTGGCGCTGTCTGTAGCTTGGCGTAGCAAATAATCCTAAAATATATTCCAATAATACTCAATTACGATTATTACACCAAATCCTCCAAAAAGAAATACTTCCTCAAATAAAATTGTGTTATTTGAATGGATTTACTTTATGTGATGGCGGCCATTGATACAGAAACCTGACGTTAGCGCGTTGCCGTACGCCCCTCAGTCTGCCATTTGATCAGGGAGAGCGACCGGATTCGACAGCCGGAAGCCTGCCGGCCTGCACCGAATGCGATCGTCAAACCGGATCACACCTTGCGCTACCGCTCTTCTTCGTCCGGCTCCATCCTCGGGAAGCTGCCCAACTCGCCCCTACGTGTGGCGATCAGTCGAGTGGCGAGGTTCGGTTCGTCCGCTCCCAAAACAACGCCGTTTCTGACGGATCCACGCATCTGCCTCATTCTCCCGCATCGCATGCATCTTTGACTGCATCCGTATTCGGGCACGTATTGATAGTCCCGATTGAGGGTCACACCGCCGGTCTTACCGAACCAAAGGGTTTCATAGCGGTGGCGGCAGGTCAGAACATAGGCCCGCTTCCAAAGCCAGTTCAACGCGTTATACAGCACCGATTTCATGGTTGCCGCGAGACCGTTACCTGTGTCGGCGCGATCGGTTCGTGTCGACGAGATCCAATGACGGCGATCATACACCGGTTTCGGCAAAACAAGAAAACCCTGTTCATCCCGGCTAATCTGACAAATCGGGCGTTTCAAAGGTATCCGATATTCGCGGAATAGCGTGATCCTGAGTCTCTCTAAACTTGCGGATGATCGACCGCTGTCGCATTGTCAGGAACCAATAGGGGATCTTTGCCCATGCGTCTTAGACTCGCCTTCTGCATCATCGCTTTCCTGGTATTCGGTCCTTCAGCCCTGCTCGCATGGGCACAGGCGGAGGAGCGCCATGGCGGCGTAGGCTTGATCTCCGACATCCATTTTAATCCGTTCGATCCGCCGGATCTCGCCGATAGCCTCGCCGCCCTGCCGGTCGAAGATTGGCTTTCGGTGTTTGCAACGATCGAACAGCAGGCGATGTCCCCATGGGGGAGCGACAGTAATTTCGCGCTGTTCGCTTCGAGCGCTTCGGCCTTTGGGAAAACCGCCGCGGATGCCGACTTCGCCATCATTGTCGGCGATTTTCTGGCGCATGAGTTCGAGGCGAAGGCGGCTGACGCGCTGGGCACCGCATCGACCGACGACAAGGTGCAGGCCCTCGCCGTGAAAGCGACGGTGTTCGTTGCCGACATCATTTCGAGAGCGCTGCCGGACAAGCCCATCATTGCCGTCCTCGGCAACAACGATTCGGAATGCGGCGACTATGAACTCGCATCGGACGGCGGTTATCTTGCCCGAACAAAGGACACAGTACGCCGCCTCGCAGGTACCGATCTGGTCGCGTCCGATTTTGACGAGACATTCAGTGCCGGCGGTTATTATGCCGTCCGCCACCCCGTCCTGCCACGCACTCGGATCCTGGTGATCAACAATATCCTTTGGTCGGCGAAGTATCTGGATGCGTGCGGGACCGGCGGCGAAAGGGCGGCGAATGATATGCTGCGCTGGCTACGCACCACGTTGAGGCGTCAGACGGCGACAGGCGATCCCGTGTGGCTTGTGCACCACATCCCGTGGGGCATTGACGGGTATTCGACCGCCGAGGCGCAACAGCAAACCTGCGAGGCGAAAATCGTGCCGTTCCTACGGGAGCCTTACGCTACGGAATTCATCGCACTGCTGCGGGAATTCGGCACGACGATCCAGGCGAGTTTCGCCAGCCACGTCCACAAGGAAGACTACCGCCTGCTTGCCGACACGGACGCCCAGCCTGTGCTCGCCCAGAAGATCGTCCCCGCGATCAGCCCGATCTACAAACAGAATCCCGGCTATAGCGTCGTGCGTTACGACCGAGAGACGGGCATACCGACCGATTTCTCGACCTACTATCTCGCCAATCTCGCCACTGCCTCATTGTCCGTACCGGGTGACTGGCGGTACGAATACACGTTCTCCAAGGCCTACGGTCTTGCGCAATACTCCGCCTCAAGCGTCGCCACGCTGATCAAACAGATCAGGGCCGGCAGTGCTGCTACCGCGCTCTATCGCAAATACCACTGGGTCAGCCATGGGCAGATACCGCAAGAGCGACTTAAGGCCCATATGTGTGCAGTGACGGAATTGGACGTCGATGCCTTTGCGCGATGCTACTGCCCCAGTTAGATTTGCGCATTCGATCTCGTCGTCTCGTCACCAGCCACGCAGCGGACAGACCGGAACAGGCAGAACCACATGATCGGACTCTACGGACATGGCGGCGCGCGCGATCATATGTGCTGCCTGCGGCTCGCCGCTGAAGTCGGCCCCGACTTTCGATTCTACAATGCTGGCACGAATCCGGTCCTGGCGCGTGCGCCCTGGGCGGCTTCGGCGACTGGGATGTCGCCACACGACGCGGTACGCACGGCCCGTGCCGACGGCGTATCGCGCCTTCTGGTGACGGACGCGTTCCTTCTGCAGAGCGATGCGGTGGACATGTTTTCGGCCGATGGGATCGAGGTCCTGGCGCCGTCGCGGCACGCCGCGCAGCTGGAAAACCGCAAGAGCCTGATGAAGACGTTGATGACGCAGGCCGGCGTCCCCACGCCCGACGCCTGGGTCGTGGCGTCAGCGGCGGAGGCCAAGGCGCTGCTACGCCAGCATTGGCGGAAAGGTCACCGCTATGTGGTCAAGGCCGACGCTCTGATCGCCGATGCGATCCACAGGGCCATGGTGCCCGAAACCTTGATCGAGAGCCTGCAGGACGTCGATGAGGAGCTGGATGCGCTGCATGCGGCGCATGCCCCCGAGCAGCTGCTGATCGAACGGCGTGTCGAGGGCTTCGAGACCTCCGTACACGTGGTCTGGGACGGTGAGAGCTACGTTCTGATGCCGCCGGTTCGGGATTACAAACGGGTTGGCGATGGCGACACGGGGCCAAACACCTACGGCGCGGCATCGCTCGCCTGCGGCCGCGGCTTCGCGCCTGCTCTGGACCGGCTGCTGCGGGAACGTATCATCGAGCCGGCGCTCGAACACATCAGGCGCGCCGGGTACGGATATCGTGGATTCGTCTATTTCGGCGTGATGCTGTTGCCGGACGGGCCGGTTCTTCTGGAGATCAACGTGCGCCCCGGCAGTCCCGAGTTCGTGGCGCTGCTCGGCCTTTTGAAGTCCGACTTCGCTGATCTCATCGAACATGCGGCACGCGGGACGTTGCATCGGGCCCGTGTCGAATGGCACGCGGACAGCTATTGCGGGACCGTCTTTGCCATGGGGGAAGGATATCCTGAAATCATGACCCCAAAGCCGGTCCCCATCGCCGGGCTGGAGGAGGCTGTGGCCGGCGGACGAACGGTCGTTGAGGACGTTGCCGCCGCACCGGACGGCACGCTTGTGGTCGGTGGCGGCCGCGTCGCGGCGCCCGTCGCGATTGGCGCCAGCATCGACGCCGTGCGCAATGACGTGCTCGACCAGCTGTCCGGCATTCGATTTCAAGGCAAGCACTTTCGAAGCGATCTGGGCTTCGGAATCGCCGCGGATCTGTTCGACTCACCGGGACCGGCGGAGTAACGCAGGGGCGGTATCTGCGCCTTGGTTACGACCCGCGGACGCGATACGTGCTGGCAATCGGCTTCAAATTCTCGCTTTCCTATTGATTGGCGCTGGTCCGGCCGGCGCCAATCGGAACAGGATTATCGCTCACCGGACGTGATGCTGCCTCACCCCGATGTGTCTGCGGCGTTCGAATCGCTGTCGGTTTCCTCGGCATCGCTCTCGGTGTCTTCAGCATCGCTTTCGGTCTCTTCGGGCGCGCCGGAAAAAGCTTCCTGCCAGTTGTCGCAATCGGGGCCCGACAGGGTGACGCTCTTGAGCGTTGCGACGCCGGTCTCGCCGGCTTCGGCACCGACGCTAAAATTGATCTGGCCGGTCGGCTGCCGATCGAAATCCGAGAAAGAACCGAGCAGCTCGGCTTTCGTCAGTGTCCAATCCGGGTGGAACTCCCCGTCGGTAAACAGCGAGACGTCACAGGAAATGGGGTCGTCGCTGCTCGCCGAGGCGATGACGCTGTCCCTGGAAATGAAGCATTCCGTTCCGCCGGTGCTGTCTACAGAGAAGCCGAATTCGTTGCTCCCGGCAGCCTCCATCGCGGAATCCCCGGCGACCGTACAATCGGCGGCGAAGGCGGCCGTCGTTGTCGTCAGCAGCAACGCCACCGCAAAGGCTGCTGGTCTCATTGGTTGACCGGCCTTTCTCTCACCACCACCGGCTGCATGATCTTGATCCGCCGGTTGACCCTGTCGAATTCCCTGAAATTGCTTTCCTCGCCAATTTCGATGGTCTTGCCGCCGAAATCCGGAATCTTGATCGAAATGTATTGCGGCAGACTATCCTGATCCGCGGTGGCCGGGATCTTGATCTGAAGGTTTCCCCGTGTGCGAACATTGGGATCCGGCTCCAGCGTGACCTGCAGGTTGCTCAGCAGCCAGGAGGGGTCTTCGACCCGCTTGCCTTCCTGGTCCTGGATGATCATGTCGGCTTCGATCACCCAGACCGCGTCGAACAGACTGGAATAATAGCGGCGCAAATCGCTGATAAAGGGAATGGTGACCAGCAGGACGATGAGATAGGCGGCAAAGGCCCCCGAGGTGTTGATATTCAGGTTGCTCAGCGGTCCGGCGGCGGAAACCTTGGTGTCGGGGAACATGCGGTAAACAAGAATCGAGGGGATCAAGGGCACCAGGACCCAGGCGACGTAGAGGCCGGTGACTATGATTGCAATCCAGACTGAATCAGCCATATCGAGAGGTCTCCTGGTTCTTCCAATCCGAAGATCGTCACAATGTTCGGCTATGTCCGAGCGAACCGCGAATTCGCATGGAACTCTAGCAACTTTCTGTTCTAATGTGTTTGCGGATTTGGAGACCGTTCGTATAGCGATAGCAAATATGTAACGAACTTCTGCACATCAGAACACGCAATACAGCTTACGGCAGGGTGTGGCCATGTGGAAGACCAACGTTAAATTTCAATTCCTTATCGTTACTGGTCTTGCATTGCTATTGCCGGTAGAATCCGGGCACGCGCAGTCTACGACGGAAAAGCGGATCGCCAGTCAGGCGACGGACTTCGCCGACGGTCTCGATTCGGGCGGCGTGCGTACCCTCAACAGGCTGATCCGTAACGGATGCGCGGCACGCGATACCGCAAACAGTTTCCGCTCGCGAATGGCCAGCCTGGGGAAGGTCAAGGCACGCCGGACCACACTGGTGCGCAGCGGCGGTTCCCGTTCCAGCGTGTCCGAATGGTCGGCAAAGCGTTCTTCGCGCTTTGGGTCGACCTATAACCTGGCTCGCGACCAATACGAGGTTCAGTTTTCCGGCCTGTCCGATGTGGGGACGGTCAGCGAGCGTTATGTTTTCGCCGCGAACTCACGATGTCCGCAGGACCTGCAGCTGATCCGCTACGATTACCTTGAGAGTTAGAACGGGTCGGGCACGACGCCATGGTCGGCGCGTTCTATTCGGGCGCCTTGAAGTACAGCGAATGACGCATTCTGCCGCTCGTCGGTTCCCTGCCGGAGGGCGCCGGAGAACAGGTTTTCATCCTGGTTGCATGTGCCCTGTTTCGCTATAAAAGCATAAGTTGAGCCTTCGGGAGCGTTTTCATGATAAGATATTGTTTTTCTATTATTGCCTTCGTGATCATCGGTGCCGGCATGGCCGGCGCCAAACCGGAACAGAATTATCCGATCAGCGAACTCTATGTCATGTCCGCAGACACGGCGCGCCTCGACGGCGACCGGCTGGTTCTGTCGGGCGTCAATCCGAACGTCATCTGGATTGCGGAACGGCCGGCGCGCCGGTCCGGACGGGCCGATACCGAGGTATTCATCGCCAACTGGCCGGTCGGCAACGACAGTTTTGACGTCGATCCGCCAAACGCAGTGCTGGTCGGTAGCGCCGACACCGGCGAAGTGGAATTGCCCGTCGAACTGATGGACCCGGAGTGGACCGATTCAGATCTGATCCTGCGCGTTGCCAGCATCGGCACGGCGCTGCCGGAGTCCTTGTCGCTGTCCGCCGTTCACCTGTTTATCGATAATCAGATAACCCCTGAGAAAAAACAACAATTGTGGTGCGGCCACGAGTGTTTTTTAGTGTATTGGCCGATCGGTACACCGGACCTTTCGGAGGCGGAGTAGAGCCTCACTTGCTGGTTCAGGCCCCACGCGCCCGGTTCAGGATGGCGCGGGGCTCCAAGGCATCGGACGAGCCGGCCCAAGCCACGAAAAGGTCGGGGCGCACCAGGATCAGATCCGATCCATAGGCCTGCCGCAATGCCTCTGACGGTTGCGAAAGCACGTGAAGCGGGACGCCCTGGCCGGCTGCATCGGCTTCGAAAGCAGCCACGGCGTCAGGAGCGCCGACGAAATCCGCAAGCGTGAACCCGGTACCCAGCGTCTCCCAGAAATCGCCACCGCCGGGCAGCGGTTGCGGCGACAGGTGATAGCCGGCCTCGGCCGTCACACGATGGCTACCCTGAGCGCCCGAAACCGCTCCCTCCTTGCCGAAAACGACGGGTGAGCCGGCGTAGTTCGGAAGGTACTCGGTCACATCGGCATTGCCGCGCTCGCACCGTTTGTTCCACTCCTCCTCGAAAGCCGCCCTATTGCCCTCCGGGGAGAAAGAACGGGCCAGAACCCGATCGTCGCGGATCATGCGGCCAATAAAGTCATTGGCGGTCGAGGCAAACACCGGGTGGCGCTCGGCGCTGTAGCTGTCCAGCAGGTGCGGACCCGCCCAACCGGTCACTTGGGCGGCCAGTTTCCAGCCGAGATTGCGGGCATCTTCCAGTCCCGTGTTCACGCCGTAGCCGCCATAGGGCGGATGGCTGTGGGCGGCATCGCCGGCTATGAAAAGCCGTCCGTTGCGGTAGGACTTGGCGTGGGCGATGCGCAGGTCCCAGAAGCCGATATGTTCGAATTGAAGATCGAACGGAGCGCCCACGATGTCATGCAGATAGGATTGGAAGTCGAAATTGTCGGCTGTCGTATGGGCCGGTACCGGCGCATGGAAGAACCAGCCGCCGTTGAGATCGACCCGCCCGAGAAACTGCCAGTAGCCGTCATGGTCGGGATCGAGCACGTTGAAGATGGTCTTGCCCGGATAACGCTCCAACAGGTCATGCAGTTCCATCGAGCGGAACACCAGGAGCGCCATACGGCGGTCGTGACGGTCGGTGTCCAGTTCGATACCGGCCGCATGCCGCAAGGCCGAGCGGGCGCCGTCGCAGCCGACCGCGAAAGTGGCCCGCAGGTTCTGTACCGCCTTGTCGTCCTCATGCATATAAAGAACGGTGACACCGTCCTCGTCCTGCCGGGCTCCGGTCACGGTGGCGCCCTGCTCCAGGGTGATTTCGGGAAACTCGGCGGCGCGGGCCCGCATCACCCGTTCCAGTTCGTATTGCGGCAGACGTTCGTTGTCGGCGAAGTAATACGGTCGAACGACGGCGCGGCGGAACCAGTCGCAGGTGTAGTCGCCCAGCAGCGTGCGGTAAGCGACAATGCCGGCGTTGCCGAACTCCGGAGGGATCGGGCTGGCGGCGCGCACTGCGTCGGAAATCCCCCAGGCACGGAAATGCTCTCCCGTGCGCTGGGTCAGGTTCTGTCCCTTGGGTATGCGGTGCAGTTCCGTCGTGCGTTCCAGTACGTGGCTGGTAACCCCGCGCTGCGCCAGTTCGATCGCCAGGCCAACGCCGACCGGTCCGCCTCCGACGATCGCTACATCCACCGGACGGTTTCCTGTATCCGTCATCTTCGTCTCCCTTCACCGGCCACCTTGACCGGTCCGGACATTGATTTAGTTTTGTACACCAACTAAATGGCGGGATGCAAAGCCTCGCCATTCACATTGATCGAGAGGACGGAGACGGCGATGCAGAGCTGCGACGTACTGGTGGTCGGGGCCGGCCCGGTCGGTCTGGTGGCCGGCATCGACCTTGCCCAGCGCGGCGCTGACGTGATCGTCGTCGACCGACGCAAGACCTTCGATCCCCTGACCGTGCGCTGCAATCATATCTCGGCGCGCACCATGGAGATCTTCCGCCGTCTTGGCCTCGCCAAGGCGGTGCGCAACGCCGGCTTCCGTGACGATTTCCCGCATGATGTCGCTTTCCGCGTGACCGTCACCGGACCTGAGATGTCCCGGATCAAGATACCCGGACGGCTCGGACGGCGCAATGGCGAGGCGGGGCCGGATACCGGTTGGCCGACACCGGAACCGCCGCACCGGATGAACCAGATTTTTCTGGAACCTGTGCTGCAGGCCCATGCGGCGGGTACGCCGGGTCTGCGCCTACAATTCGACCATGAGGTGACGGAGTTCGATCAAACGGCGGACGAAATCAACGCAACGGTGCGTGCCGGGGACGGGTCCGTCGGTGCGATCGCGTGCCAGTACCTGATCGGCTGCGACGGCGGGGCGTCGCTGGTGCGCAAGCGGATCGGATCACGGCTGCAGGGCGATGCGGTGGTGCAACGGGTGCAGTCGAGCTACATCCACGCACCGGGACTGACGGCGGCCATGCAGGGTGGGGAAGCCTGGGCCATCCTGTGCATCAATCCGCGGCGGTCCGGGACCGTCTATACCATCGACAACGACGACCGCTTCTTGGTACATAACTATCTGCGCCCCGGGGAGGAAGCGTTCGATGCCGTGGACCGGGATATCTGCCTGCGCACTATCCTGGGTGTCGATGACGGATTTGCCTACGAGATGCTGAGGGTCGAGGACTGGATCGGGCGACGCCTGGTTGCCGACAGGATCGCCGCGGGCCGGGTATTTCTGGCCGGAGATGCCGCCCATATCTGGGTACCGATGGGCGGCTATGGCATGAATGCCGGAATCGCCGACGCGGCGGATCTGAGCTGGCTGCTCGCGGCGCGCCTTGCCGGCTGGGGCGGGCCGGCCCTGCTCGACGCCTACAGCGCCGAAAGACTGCCGATTACCGAGCAGGTGTCGTATTTCGCGATGCGTACGGCCGAGACGATGATCCGAAACCGCGCAGCCGTGCCGCCGGAACTGGAAGACGATACGGCAGCCGGCGCCGCGGCACGCCGCCGCTTCGGCAAAATAAGCCACGACCTGAACCTGCCGCAATATTGCTGCGCCGGGCTGAATTTCGGGTATTTCTATGACCGGTCGCCCATCATCGTGCACGACGGGACACAGGCGCCGGCCTATTCGATGGGAGAATACACGCCATCGACGGTTCCCGGATGCCGACTGCCGCACGTGTTCCTGCCGGACGGCACGTCGGTCTACGACCGTCTTGGACCATACTACACTCTTTTGCGCTCGGGGCGGGCCGAGGGAGGTGACACACTCATCGCGGCGGCGCAGGCCCACCGCGTACCGCTCACGGTGCTCGATATCCCGGCCGTCGCCGAATATGACCATGACCTCATCCTTGTGCGGCCCGATCAGCACATCGCATGGCGCGGCCAACAGACACCGCGCGATCCTGCAGCGGTGATCGCGACGATCAGCGGCCATAGCTAGACCTTTACATGATCGGATTGAACCGTAGGAGGATCCGGGTCCGGCATTGCCGGAAAAAAAACACACCCTAGCTTGGGGACATTGCGACGGAATAGGATCGGCGATGCGCAAAATCCTGAAGTTCCTCCACACATTGGGCGCCTGCGGTATGATCGGCGCACTCGCCGGCTATGCGGTTCTGCTTGTCGCAGCCCCTCAGGACAGCGCTCAAGCCTACGCGGACATGCGGCAATCCATCAGCGCCCTGTGCAATTACATCCTGGTGCCTTCGCTGGCGGTTACGCTGGTCAGTGGCGTATTCGCGATGGCCCACCACCACCCGTTTCACGAAATGCGCTGGGTGTGGCTGAAAGCGGCGCTGGGCCTGGCGATGTTCGAGGGCACGTTGGGTATGATCGGTTCCAAGGCGGACGCTGCCGCGAGGATCGCCACAGCCGTTGCCGACGGCGAATCCAGCGAGACCGCGTTGCAGTCAGCCATTGCCAATGAGTGGTACGCGCTGGCTGTGATATCCTTTTTGACGGTTGCCAATGTTGTGCTTGGCGTGTGGCGCCCATCCATGAAACGGCGCGCGCGTAAACCCGTTGTTTCATAGAACCCGGGGGCTTTGCGCCCCAGCGCGGCGCCCGGTGCGCCGTGTATTGATCATCCGGTCCACATATAGGATAGTTCAGGAGCAAAACTAAAACTCTGGGAGGTCCAAATGAAATTCTTCAAGCCGGTGCTTGCCGGCGCTTTACTGACGTTGAGTGGGACGTTCGCGGGCGCTGAACCGATCGGCGTGGCCACGTCCAATCCCGGTTCGATCTATCACTCCATCGGCACGGCCGTCGCCAAGGTGATCAACGAGGAGGGCCTGCAGGCCACGGTGCAGCCGGCGACCAGCCCTAACCAGTACTTGCCGCTCATCGGAACCGGCGAGTTCGATATGGGCCCGGTCAACCTGCAGGAGTTGAGCTATGCCTATCATGGTGATGCCTGGTTCGAGGGCCGGCCAAATCCAGGGGTCAGGCTGCTCGCTCTGCATTATCCGCTGCGTGTGACCATTTTCGTGCGCGCCGACAGCGACATGCAGAACGTCGCCGACCTGAAGGGCAAGCGCATGACCGCCGGCTATACGGCGCAGAAGACCATCGTGCCGCAGAACGCCGCGATCTTCTCGACCGCCGGCCTGACGGCGGACGATATGGAGTCGGTGCCGGTTCCCAGTGTGGTCGGCGGCGCCAACGCCTTCATGCAAGGCGCCTCGGACGCTTTCATGTTCGCGCTCGGCGCCGGCAAGGTCCGCGAGGCGGACGCGGCGGTCGGCGGCATCCGCGCCCTGAAGATCGACAGGCAGGACGGCACCGAAGATACCATGCGGGAGCACTGGCCGGTTGGTTACCTCACCCTGGTTGAGCCGGGACCCGCGGCCGGTCCCGGCGTCGAGGAACCGACCTGGATGCTGACCTACCCGCAGGCCATCGCGGCCAGCGAAAAGATGTCGGACGAAGCGGCCTATGCCGTCGCCAAGGCGATGTACGAAAACCAGGCGAAACTGGCCGAGATGCTACCGCCCTTCCGGCTCTTCGATCCGCAGAAGATGGTCGGCCCGAGCGGCGGCGTGCCGTATCATCCGGGCGCCATCCAATTCTACAAGGAAGTCGGAATCTGGCAGGACTAGCCGGCGTCCGCCGCTTGGCGCATCATTGGCTTTCACGCGTATCTGACGCGCCAAGCGGCCGGAGGCAACAACCGCCATGTCGGAACTGACGACCGATCAGGGCGGCTCGGGAACCGGCGTCGACTCCCGAGCCGGGACTGTTGCGGGCAGCCTCGCTGTAGTGATCGTGCTGCTGGCGGCAGCCTGGTCGCTCGATGTGCCACGCACGCTGGGATTCGCGTTCTATCCGGCACAATTCCTGTCACTGATCCTTGGCCTGTCCCTGGCGGTCGCTTTCCTGACCCGATCGGCACACGGCGGGGTGCGTGACGGTGCGCCACCCTGGTACGACCTGATCGCCGCAATTCTCGGGCTGGGCGCCGGGATCGCCATGGCGATCCGCTACCCGGCACTGGTCGACCTGGTGCTTCTGCGGCCGCCCGAGGCGGTGGTGATCGGCGTTATCATGCTGCCGCTCACCCTCGAAGCGCTCAGAAGGGTCACAGGACCCACCCTGGTGATCGTCGTTCTGGTGTTCATATGCTACGCCTTCTGGGGCAATGTGGTGCCGGGACGGCTGGCGGGCCGGGCGCAGGACTGGGAGAAGGTCGCCTCTTATCTCACCTTCGACGTCAACGGCATTCTTGGCGTCCCGCTGCAGATCGCCAGCACGGTGGTGATCGGCTTTGTCCTGTTCGGCATGCTGCTCAGCCGCGGCGGCGGCGCCAAATTCTTCACCGACGCGGCGCTGCTGCTGATGGGCGGCCTGCGCGGCGGCGCCATGAAGATCGCGGTGATCGGCTCTGCCATCTTCGGCACCATCTCCGGCAGCGCCGTCGCCAACGTGATGTCCACCGGGGTGGTGACCATTCCGATGATCAAGCGCACCGGCTATCCGGCCCACCGGGCCGCGGCGATCGAGGCGGTGGCCTCGACCGGCGGCCAGCTGCTGCCGCCGGTGATGGGTGCGGCGGCGTTCCTGATGGCCGAGTTCCTCTACACGCCTTACGCGACCGTGGCGCTGGCCGCCCTTGTGCCCGGCATCCTCTACTACGCAGCGTTGTTCATCCAGGCGGACCTGGACGCGGTCCGGCACAACATTGCCCCGGTGCCGCGATCCGAACGACCGAAGGCAGTCGACGTGCGCACCGGCTGGCATTTTCTGCTCGCCTTCGTGGTGCTGATCGCGACCCTTTTCGTCCTCAACTGGCAGCCGGCAAAGGCAGCTCTGGCGGCCGCCGCCACGGTGATCGTGACCGCCATGCTGTTCGGTTACGAGGGCCAGCGAGCCGGGCTCGGCAAAATGTGGTCGTGCTTTTCCAGCGCCGGGCATACGGCAATCGACCTGGTGCTGATCTGCGCCGCCGCCGGCATGGTGATCGGCGTGCTCAACATGACAGGGTTGAGCTTCAACCTGACCTACGCGCTGGTGCAACTCGGCGGTGGAAGCAAGATTGCCCTGCTGGTGATGTCGGCGCTGGTCTGCATCGTGCTCGGCATGGGACTGCCGACGCTGGGTGTCTATGTTCTGCTCGCCACACTGGTGGCGCCGGCGCTTGTGGAGCTAGGCGTCGACCGCGTGGCGGCGCATCTCTACGTGCTTTATTTTGGCATGATGTCGATGATCACCCCACCGGTGGCGATCGCCGCCTTCGCGGCGGCCGGCGTCGCCGGGGCTCGGCCGATGCGCACCGGCTTCGAGGCCATGCGATTCGGGTGGCCGGCCTATGTCGTGCCCTTTCTGTTCGCCCTGTCGCCAAGCCTGATCCTGCGGGGTCCGGCCGGTGTGACGGCGATCTCGGTGGTGACTGCGGTCATCGGGGTCGCTTTGGTATCGGTTGCCATGGCCGGTTTCTACCGGCGTTCGCTGTCGGCCGCCGAGCGGCTGCTGATCGGCATCGCGGGTCTGTTCATCCTGTTGCCGCACGATGCGGTCGCCGGCGGCCTGTGGATCAACGGCGTCGGTGGCGTGCTGGCCATCGGCTTTTGGATCTGGCTGGTGCGAGAGCGCCGGAGACCATGACACCGCGTTTTCGATGCAAGTCCAGCCGGCGACCGTGGTCCCGTTTCAACCTTTCGACAGCATCTTGTCGAGCAGGCGGTGCAACGTGGCGATTTCATCGGCATCCAGATTGCCCGGAACACTCGCACGGCGATGATCGAGCAGGACGTCGATGCGCAGCTTCGCCATGGCCCCGGTATCGGTGAGGTAGAAGTGACGGGCGCGGCGGTCGGCCCGTGAGGGCTCGCGACGCACCAGCCCGCGTTTCATCAACGGGGCCATGGCTTGCGACAGGGTCGACGCCTCGACGCCGAGCAGCTCCGCAAGCAAGCCGTGCGATATGCCGGGATTGTTGCCGATCAGCACCAGGATGCCGCTCTCGACCGGAGTCTCACGCACGTCAAGCGCCGCGGCGAGTTGTGTCCACTGCTGATTGAGCAGGTTGTGCAGGCGTCGTACTTTGAAGCCGACGATGTGCGCCAGCGGGCCTAAAGGGCTGTCCGATGTCATGATGAAGTGTCTACGTGCGCTTTCCAGTCTCGAAGCCCGAGGGTTAGCACATCCTCAGCCGGCGTGAAAAGCAGCGCCGGTACGAGGGGGCGCGCCTGTTTTTCAGAACCCTCGTCTGGTGTCCGATCAATTCAGGCAACCCTCAAAGCATACCGAGACACCTGGCGATTCTGATGTTACAGGTGGCGAGCAACGGACCATGCTTTCCATCGCTCAGCGCAATGTCATGCGGCTGACTGGACTTGGTCCCCATCAAATCCCGGATGTGATTCAATGCTTCGCCTTATCCAGATCAGCGACACGCATCTTGCCCCCGGCCAGGATGCATTTGACGACAATTTCGACGTTGCAGCAGCGCATGTAAACGCGCTCGGACCTGATCTCATCGTACACTCCGGCGACGTCACGCGGGATGCGGCGGTATCGCCCGATGAACTGGATTATGCGAAATCCCGCCTGGAACAGCTCAATGACGACATACTCGTGATACCCGGAAATCACGATGTCGGCGATAATTTCGGCGATGACGGGAACCGGCCGGAGACGCCGGTCGACACCGATCTGGCTGCCGCCTTCGAAACCTATTTCGGAGCCGGTCATTGGGTGGAGGAGCGTGGCGGCTGGCGTCTGATCGGCATCAATTCGCTGTTGTTCGGATCCGGGTTCGCCGCGGAGGCGGCGCAATGGGACTGGCTCTCGAACGCTGTCAGCGGTCACCCGCGCGTGGCACTGTTCCTGCACAAGCCGCTGTTCCAGGCACCCGACCACATGCCTGCCGATCCGCCCTGGGCTTACGCACCGCGGGCCGCGCGGGCCCGGCTTGCCGCATTGATCGAAGGAAATGCCGTCAAACTGGTCGGCAGCGGCCATCTGCACCAGGCCAACAGCGAGCGCATTGGCGACACGCTCTATGTCTGGGCGCCGGCCACGTCTTTCATCCTGCCGGACGGCATGCAGCCGCAGATCGGTAAGAGAATCTGCGGCCTGGTCGACTATCGCTTCGGTGACGACGGCAGTGTCGCTTTCGAATTCCTCCAGCCGGACGGTATGGTGGATTACGATATCTCAGCGCTTCCGGACGTCTATCCGTCATGACGCCGGTCGGGACATTTGGCGCGTGGTTTGAGGACCGGCCAAGGATCGCCTTCGGCGCTTCCGGCGCCTTGTGAAGCGGGTTTGCTCGATCTGTACCAATTGTTCCGGTGTCACAACCGGATAAGGTATGTTCAACCAACGGCGCTCGGTCCAGATCGTCGTTTCCTCCTGGAGGTGATCCATGACCAAGCGGGCTATTATGCCGCCTGATTTTCGTACGGCGGCGGAGCGGCTGAAGATGTCGCCGGCTATCCTGTCCGGCGAGCATGTGTTTCTGACCGGCGTTACCGGCGGCGACGCCGACGGGGTCATGCCGCAGGATCCGGAAACACAGATGCGCAACATCTTCGACAAGATCGGCAGCGTTCTGCAGGAGGCGGGTCTGACTTTCGAGTCTATCGTCGAGATGACCAGCTACCATGTCGGCCTGCGCGACCATTTCGACCTGTTCGACGCCGTCCGGCTCGAACATATCGCAGCGCCGTATCCGGCCTGGACGGCGGTCGAGGTCGCCGGTCTGAGACGCGTTGGCGCGGTCGTCGAGGTCCGGGTGATCGCCAGCACCCGTACTGGAGCATAACGACACGGTCGGCTTAATGGTCCCTCAGCACGCCGGCCGTGTTCATGGCCGCCACAAAACGCTGCCAGTCGGCATCGTAGCGGTAAGGTTGTGCTCGCTTGAGTGTGTCAAGGGTGAGGCCAGGCCACGCCCGCCTGGCCTCGGCTCCGGCCTGTTCGGCCGCCTCAAGGTCGCCCGCTTCGACACGGGCAAAGACAAGACTGAACAATGCCCAGGCGCGCTGACGGTCGTTCTGGGCGCGTGAAACCCCCCTATCCGCCCATTCGAAGGCCTCGTCAAACTGGCCCAGGAATGCGGCGTTGCGGGAAATATAGTTGGCGTACCAGCCGGGGTAGGCCGGATCGAGGGCAACTGCGTTGTAAAGCAGGTCGGTGGCGCGTTCATAGTCGCGGTTGAATGACAGCACCCAGCCGGCGAGCGCCTGCACGTCGGAATTGTTCGGGCTGGCTTCCGCTGCGGCAAGCGCCTGCGATACAGCGATATCGTATTGTTCGGCGATTTGATCGCGATACGCTTTTGCGATCAGCACTTCGGCATCCTCGGACGCGAGTTCGCTTCCGTCGATCGCCGCCGCCTGCTCGAGCAGATCATGCGCTGCCTGGAGCGATGCGATGGGATCGTCGCTATAGCCCAATTGCGCATCATAGGTGTAGGTTTTGGCTTCCAGCACCAGCGCCTGGTAATAGTTCGGATCCAACTCGCGCACCTGCTTCAGCAGGCGGCGCGCTTCGATCATCGAATCCTTCGTAAACTGTTGGTAGACCCTTTCGGCCCGCATCAAGCCCAGATACGCGTCCACGTTGCTGGTGCCTTTGCTGCGGTCAACGGCTCGGGTGCCCTCGCCGAGAGCCACCTGGAGTGCCACAAGAACCTGCAACGTAATCTGGTCTTCAACGGCGAAAACGTCCGCCTGATCCTCGTCGAACCGTTGGCTCCAAACCGATTGACCGGTCTCGGTGTCGGACAATCCGACGATGACGCGGACGCGGTTGTCCTGAACCTGCACCGACCCGTTCAACGCATACTCCACGCCAAATTGCGACCTGGCATCTGCCGGTGCTTCAAGTTGTTGTGCAAATGCGAATGCGGCATTGGCCGAGATCACCGCCAGTTGTGGAACTTCGGAGAGTGCCGATGTAATCGACACGGTCAGACCGTGCGCGATCATTGCGCCCTCATTGTTTTGCGTGAGATTCTCAAAGGGCAGCACCACAATGGACGGCCTGTCGAACGTGATCTGGTCAGCGGTTTCGATCGCCTGCTGTCGACGGTCTTCGAAATAGAAATATCCCGCGGCACCGAGGATTAGCACTGTCGCCATCACAAGTATTGGACCAAAACGGGCCAAAGGTCTGCTGTTGTCCGATTGACCGCTGTTGGGGGCGGCGAACGCGCGGGCCTTCTCGTTGAGCACGATCTCGTAGGCGCCGACCGCCTCAGGCACGATGTTGAAGACGCTCGTATCCACGCGTTCGGTCGTCAAATTGATTTCGGACGACACACGTGTTTGCAGTGAACCGGATATGCAGATGCCACCGGGCTCGGCCATTTCCATCAGCCCGTAGGCGATGGCCTCCGCATCCTCCCCGTCGGCGGTCTGCGATGCGTTCTCCATGCCGATGCGAAACAGAATGCGCTGGTCTTCACGCAGGTTCCTGTTGCGGGTTTTGAGCGCCAACTGCAGGTCGATCGCAAAGCCCAAGGCGCGTTCAGCATCCGGGAATTCGATCACCGCCCGGCCTTCGAGCTCCCGCAATTCGCGCCCGCCATGGGCGGTCAGCCTGCCGCGGATCAGGCTCTCGTCAATCGCATCCACGGCTCGCCTTGTCCGAGCGGAATCAAGACGCATCAATCGCGAATATCCGACGATGACGGCCGATAGTATGACTTTGTCGTGATCCATCGATTGCCGCGTTCGACTTCGGTCCGTTCAGTTGAAATGCGGTATCGACCGCAACAAATGCACAATCCGGACAACTCTGCAAACGATAGATGGGCTGGTCTCTTTTGATGGTGCGTTTGGCCGGCGATTGGCGCATGTCCAGTATTCGGTTCCCTCAGGCCCGGCTGCTTGTGCACCAACCGGATTACACCTAAAACAGCTCACACGGTTCTGAATTGCCGGCATTGCTCCATGTGTAACCCAGGACGTCGACCCTTTCATGCCATCGCAATCCGCAACCACCGTTCCCTGGCCCGAGGAATATGCCGCCCTGGAAGGTGTGCTCCTGAACCAGCTCGGCGGGGAAAGTCGCATCGTCATTCTTCGGACCATCAGCGAGGGAAAGTCGGGCGCCCTCGTTATGGTCGTCGACGTGTCCAGCGAATCCTTTACCGGTCAGGCGATCCTCAAGCTCGACCAAACGCGGGACTCCAGGCGCAATCAGGCGCTCGAATACGAGCGTCATGAAAAGGCCTTTGAAGTCGCTCCGGAATACGCCGCCGAGTATCTTCCCAAACTGGTTTGCGCAGCCAGACAGGGCAATCAGGTCGCCGCACTGACGACAATCGCCGGGCGCGGACTGGAATACGCCATGGCCTGGAGCAACTGTTCCTATGGGCCGCAGCTGGAAACGGCGATCCAGTTGTCGGAAGATCTGCTGGAGCGCTGGAATGTCGATTATGTGCTCGATCCTGACGTGCGAACGCCACAGCATCTGCTTTCGGCGTGGCTTGGCCACAGGCTCGTGCGAGAGAATGGCGGCCGGATCCACGAGTTTGTCGAGACGAAGTGTGCTTTCGATCCACAAGCGCCGACCTTTCTTTTCGACGGCGACTGGTTTCCCAATCCGCTGGCTTTCGGTAACGGCCAGGTCGAACTGCCGGAGACCGCCCGGCTGCGTCCGATCCGCGGTAACCAGCACGGCGACCTGCACGGTAAAAACGTCCTGGTGACCAAGCAATTCGAGGTCGACCCGCACTACTACCTGATCGATCTCGATTTCTATCGGGATGACGGTTTCCTGTTTTACGACCATGCCATCTTCGAGCTCGATTACCTGCTGACATCGCATGAGACGATTCGACCGAGGCACTGGAAAGCGATGATGCTCAATCTGGTGCGCGATCGACCAGGTGTGCGGGACACCGGCCTGACGGGCGTGGATATCGGCATCATACAGCTGGTAAGAGAGTTTCGAGACAAACCCAAGCAGTGGGTCGATCGGCATCAGCCGAACCGCCTGTCGTTCCTGGAGAGCCAGCACCTGCTGGCACGTGTGGCCGCCGGTCTCGCCATTGCCCACCAACTCCGTGACGATCGATCACGGGCGCTGGGATTCCTGTACGCCGCCTACAATGTAAAGGACTATCTCGCGCTGCATGAGTTCGAGTGGCCTAAACATGGTCCCGCATATGCCATTGAAAAGCTCTATGAAAATCCGGCGGATACGCCGGAAGCGACCGCACCGTTGCAAGACATCGGTGCCGGGGCGACGCCTGCAACGAGCCGGCCGTCCAAGCTGACCGTTGCCGTGCTTGACCTGTCCTGTCCAGATGCACAGCAGGTGCCGGATCAAACCGCCGACAGCATGACGGACGGCATCATTTCCGAGCTGTCGCGCATCGATTGGTTCACCACCATCCGGCGCTCAGCCTCACAGGTCTACAAGGATAGGGAAACCGATCCGCAGCGCGCCGGCCGGGAGTTGCAGGCAGATTACGTTTTGCGCGGATCGGTCAGAACCGTCGACAATGTGCTGCGGATCTCGATACACCTGATTGAGACTCGATCAGGTGACGAAGTCTGGTCCGACAAATTCCGCTTCGATCCTGAAATCGAAGACCAGTTCACCAACGAAGACATCGTTGCAAACGCCATCGCCGCGATGATGAACGCCGAGCTGGCCAGGAACGAGCGCAAGCACGCCATGCAGTGTGATCCCTCGGAAGCAGATGCCTGGCAATTGTTCATGCGCGCCCGATGGCACTTTCTGCAGGTTAACCAGGACGATGACGAACTGGCCAAGCAAATGGCCCAGAAGGCGATCGACAAGGCGCCGGACTACTCCGATCCCTACGCTCAAATGGCACAGATCCAGAACCGATCGATCTTCTACGGGTGGACCGACTCCAGCGACGCCGCACTGGCGAGTCCCATCGACTTGGCGCGTCGGGCGGTGTCTCTGGATCCGGGCAACAGTTATGCGCATGAATCCCTGGCACGCGCCTATATGTTTGCCGGTCGAACCTCAAAGGCCGTGCGTGAAGCCGAAACGGCGGTTTCGCTCAATCCGAGCTCGTCAACGGCCAATATGTGGCTTGCCCTATGCCTGGTATGGGCCGGGAAACCGGCCGAGGCGCTGCCGGTCGTTGACCTGTCGTTGCGGCTCGGCCCGTTTGACGAGGGACTGGTTTACAAACTCGCCATAAAAGCGACCGCCTATCTTTTGCTGGGGCGCCGACAAAAGGCTGAGGAACTGGGCATGAAAATCGTCGAGACCAGCCACGGTCACATGATTCCGCAGCTGTTTCGAGCACTGACACTGGGCCGCCATGGTCGCCTGGAGGAAGCCCGCCAAGAAATCCAGCTGGTGCTGCGCGACCGTCCCGACATGAACTGCGGCAAGATCCGCGGCATGATGTCCGGGATGAATCCTCAGCTGCAGGAGCGGCTGATCAAACGGGTCGCCGAACTGGGCTTGCCGGAATAGGTCGGTTAGATTCATCGACAGCTCCATTGCCATCGATTGACCCAAATCAAGACAGCGTGACCCGCAGCGAGCCACTATGGCCGCACGAACGATTGATTTGAATGGACACATCGATGGTTGAGAAATCGCATACGGCCGGCTGGCTTCCCAATATCTACGACCCACTGCGCAGCTTCGGCCAAAAGGTTGCGGATTGGTTCGCACCACGCTCCGAGGCGTCGGCGATGGCGGACGCCTATGAGATCAGTGTCGAATTGCCCGGGGTCAAGGCGGAAGACGTGGATGTCGCGCTGGATGGCAACAACCTGACGGTGCGTGGCGAAAAACGCAGCGAACGCCAGGAGGAAGGGCGCACATACTTCTTTTCCGAACGCGAATACGGCGCTTTTCAACGCACCTTTCGGCTGCCGCCGGACGCCGACACCGCCAACATCGCGGCCGACTACAGCGACGGGCTGCTTAACCTTCGCATTGCCAAGCAGCGGCCTTCCAAGCCCGAAGAAAAGAAAATCACCATTCGAAAGACCTGAACCGAACAGCGGCGGTTGCATCGCTCATCCGCCTGTTGCACCTTAAGGGCGACTGACCCGCCGACCTGAAGAAACGAGGGGACCTTGACGGATCAGCCTATCCTATTGAACGTCGCCGGACTGGAGGCGCTCCTGAAGTGCCTGGAAGAGGACGGCTACACTGTGGCCGGTCCCCAGGAACGGGACGGTGCTATCGTCTACGATACGCTGGATGGTATCGACGACCTGCCGCGCGGCTGGGTTGACGAGCAAGACGGCGGTCACTATCGCCTGCGACGCGAAGGGCAAGCCTATTTCAGCCATGTGGTCGGACCGCAGTCCTGGAAAAAATACCTGCATCCGCCACAGCAAACCCTGTGGCGAACCCATGAGGTTGACGGCGACACGGTGATCGAAGCGCCGCCCTTGGCCTCCGATACCTATGCCTTCATCGGCGTGCGCGGCTGCGAGCTGGCGGCAATCGCCATCCAGGACCGGGTGTTCGGCGAAGGCCCGTTCGCCGATCCGCACTATGTGGCGCGGCGTCGCAACGCCTTTCTGGTCGCCGTCAACTGCGGCCGTGCCGCCGCCACCTGTTTCTGCACCTCGATGGGCACAGGACCAAAAGCCGGCGACGGCTTCGACATCGTGCTGACCGAGATTGCAACCGGCGACGATGCGGCGTTTGTCGCCGAAGCCGGCAGTGACCGCGGCCGGGCAATGCTCGATCGGTTGCCCGGGCGCCCGGCGCAACCAGCGGAGTGCCGCACTGCCGAGGCCGTCGTGGATGCAACTGCGGGATCGATACAGCGCCGGATGGACACCGACGGTCTGCCGCAGCTGCTCAAGGCGCATCCCGACCATCCGCGCTGGGACGATGTGGCGGCGCGTTGCCTGTCCTGCGCCAACTGCACGATGGTGTGTCCGACCTGCTTCTGCACAACCGTCACCGATACCAGTGCGCTTGACGGCTCCGCATCATCCCGGGAACAGCGCTGGGATTCCTGTTTCACCGTCGACTTTTCCTACATCCATGGTGGCGCCGTACGGCCCGGTGAAAAGTCCCGCTACCGGCAATGGATGACGCACAAGCTCGCCACCTGGCACGACCAGTTCGACACATCCGGCTGCACCGGCTGCGGCCGCTGCATCACCTGGTGTCCGGTCGGCATCGACATCACCGAAGAGGCGGCAGCCATCCGCGCCTCGACAGACGCGACGGAGGGTCACCATGGAAACTGAGAACCTGTCCAGGATCGTCGCCAGTCACGCCCTGTTTGCGGGGCTGGACCAGGATTTCCTCGATCTGGTCACCGGCTGTGCCAAAAACACCCGGTTCGATGCTGGAACCTATCTCAGCCACGAGGGGGATCCGGCCGACGAATTGTATCTCATCCGTCACGGACAGGTGAGCCTTGAAATCACCGCAGCAGGGCGCGGCAGCCTGTCATTCATGACGGCCGGACCCGGTGAAACCATCGGCCTGTCGTGGCTGGTTCCGCCCTATCGGTGGACCTATGACGCACGCGCCACTGAACTGGTGCGAGCAATCGCCATCGACGCCGCCTGCCTGCGCAACAAATGCGAAAGCGACCACAATCTCGGCTATGCAGTGATGAAACGGCTGGCGCCGGTCCTCATCGACCGTCTCCACACAACACGGTTACAGATGCTTGATGTCTATAGCGCTTAACGCTCTCGCTCCGGCGGACACCGATCCGATGGTCCCGCTCCTGGCGCGGGTCACGGACCGGCGTCAGGACGGTCCTGACGTCTGGACACTGGACATGCGGCTCGAGACCGGCACATGGGCCGGCTTCGTGCCGGGCCAGTTTAACATGCTGAGCGTGTTCGGGGTCGGTGAAGTGCCCATCAGCTTTTCCGGCGATGCTGCAGACACGACAAAAATCGTCCACACCATCCGCGCTGTCGGGCCGGTGTCGACGGCGCTGACCCGCCTGCAGGAGGGCTCGGTGCTTGGCCTGCGCGGCCCCTACGGTGTCGGCTGGCCAATGGAAGAATTGGAAGGCCAGGATGTCGTGGTGATCGCCGGTGGCCTCGGCCTGGCGCCGGTGCGACCCGCCCTTTATCACCTGCTGCAGGAACGGCAACGCTTTGGCTCGGTGTCGTTGCTCTACGGCACCCGCAGTCCGAACGATATCCTGTTCCGCGAAGAGCTGGCGAACTGGCGCAGGCGCCTCGATATGGAGGTGGAGGTGACGGTCGACCACGCCGACGAAAGCTGGCGCGGCCGGGTTGGCGTGGTTACCAAGCTCATCAAACACGCCGATTTCGATCCGTTCAACACGATCGCACTGATCTGCGGTCCTGAAATCATGATGCGTTTTGCCGCCAATGCACTGCTGGATCAGGAGGTGCCGCCCTCACGCCTCTACCTGTCGATGGAGCGCAACATGAAATGCGCAATCGGCCTGTGCGGCCATTGCCAGCTGGGCCCGGTCTTCGTCTGCAAGGACGGTCCGGTTTTCACCTATGAGGACCTGCGCGGTCTGATGGCGGTCAAGGAGTTGTAACATGGCAGAGACGGCAAAGCCGCGCGTCGGCGTGTTCAAATTCTCATCCTGCGACGGTTGTCAGTTGAGCCTGCTCGACTGCGAGGACGAATTGCTGGCGGTGGCCGGCGCCATCGACATTGCGTATTTCCCGGAAGCGACCCGGGCCGACGACGAGGGGCACTATGACCTGGCGATCGTCGAGGGATCGGTCACGACGCCGCACGAAGCGGAGCACATCGTCGACATCCGCAAACGGTCAACACGGCTGATCACCATCGGCGCGTGTGCCACTTCCGGCGGCATCCAGGCGCTGCGCAACATGGCCGATGTCGAGGCGTACACCTCGATCGTCTATGCGACGCCCGCCTTCATCGACACGTTGGCGACCTCGACGCCGATCGCCGATCATGTGGCGGTGGACTTCGAATTGCGCGGCTGTCCGATCAACAAGCACCAACTGATCGAGGTCATTGCCGCCCAGTTGGCCGGCCGTCGCCCCGATACGCCACCGCACGCGACTTGCATCGAATGCAAGTTGGCTGGTCATGTTTGCGTCATGGTGGCCCACGGCACACCGTGCCTCGGTCCGGTGACCCATGCGGGCTGCGGGGCGCTGTGCCCAGGCTACGACCGCGGCTGCTATGGTTGCTTCGGTCCGAAGGAAACACCCAACACCGTGTCGCTGAGCGACCGACTGACAGACAATGGCGCCGACGGGCGCCTTGTGCATCGGCTGTTCAGCACCTTCAATACCAATGCACCGGCGTTTCGCGAGGAGGCCGCCCGCCATGAGTAACACGGCCGACGAAAAAACCATCAAGGTCGACCTGCTCGCCCGGGTCGAGGGCGAGGGCGCCTTCAAGGTGGTGGTGCGGGACGGCGAGGTGGTCGGGACGCAATTCCGCATCTTCGAGCCGCCACGCTTTTTCGAAGCCTTCATGCGCGGCCGCGCCTACAGCGAAGCGCCGGATATCACCGCCCGCATCTGCGGCATCTGTCCGATCGCCTATCAGATGAGCTCGGTGCATGCGATGGAGGACGCGTTCGGCGTCACGGTGGATGGACAGCTGCGGGCGTTGCGCCGCTTGATCTACTGCGGCGAGTGGATCGAAAGCCATACGTTGCATGTGGCGATGCTGCATGCGCCGGATTTCCTCGGCTTCGAGGGCACCTTTGACATGGCGGCGGCCGGTCACGGCGATGCGGTCAAAATGGCGCTGGAACTGAAGAAGGCCGGCAACGCCATCGTCGCCTTTGTCGGCGGCCGCGAGATCCATCCGATCAACGTGCGGGTCGGCGGTTTCTACAAGGTGCCGCGCAAGCGCGATTTCGCACCGCTTGTCGAAACCCTGAAAGCGGCGCGAGACAAGGCGCTCGGCCTGGTGCGCTGGACCGCCGGCTTCGATTTTCCCGACCATGAGCGCGACTATACCTACGTGGCGCTGCGCCATCCGGACGAGTATCCGATGAACGAGGGTCGCATTGTCTCCAACCGCGGGCTGGACATCCCGGTCAGCGCCTATAACGATCATTTCCGCGAGGTGCATGTCGCCCATTCCAACGCTCTCCAGGGCTTCATGACGGATGGCGGGTCCTATCTGTGCGGGCCGCTCGCCCGCTACAATCTCAACCACGGGCAACTCACCGGCATCGCCGGCGAGGCGGCCAAGGACGCCGGGCTGGGCCCGGTGTGCAACAATCCCTATCGCAGCATCATCGTACGCTCTGTCGAAGTCCTCTATGCGGTCGACGAGGCGTTGCGCATCATCGACGCCTATGAGGAGCCGGACGCCCCGGCGGTCGATTTCGAGCCGCGCGCCGCGACCGGTTGCGGCGCCACGGAGGCGCCGCGCGGCCTACTCTTCCACCAGTACCGGCTGGAGGCCGACGGCGCCATCGCCGAGGCGCAGATCGTGCCGCCGACGTCGCAGAACCAGCCGTCGATCGAGGAGGATCTGTCGAGCTTCATCGGCGAAGTCCTCGACCGTCCGGAGGACGACATCCGGCATCTCTGCGAGCAGACGATCCGTAACTACGATCCCTGCATCTCCTGCGCCACGCATTTCCTGAAGCTCGAGATCGATCGGGGCTAGTGTCCTGAATATGAAGTTCGTCACATTATGCAGCACACTCTGAACGAACTTCAGATTCAATCAGGACACTAGCAACATTATGATTCTAGTGTGGTTTAGGGATTTGAAGTTCCTTTCCGAGCGCGCTGGAAACAATGATAGGAACTTCAAATCCACCACACTAGCAAGCTGCGGATAGACCGCATCAGCTCATGGCACGCGCTTTTGGTGGGCAGGCGCTGCGGCGCGCGATCAGCCACAGCAAGCAAAGACCAAAATCGCCACAGTCAAGTGCTTCAATCTGACCATGAAAGGGTCTAGTCGACTGTCCCGGCCGTTGATCATTGGCGTTGGCAATCCGCACCGCAGCGACGATGCCATCGGCCCACTGGTCGCCAAACGGTTTGAGGCTTTGCACGGCGGCAAGGCCGATACCCAGCTCATCACAGGCGACTGCACTGCGCTTGTCGACCTGCTGGCCGAGCGGGACGCGATCGTTATCGTCGATGCCTGCCTCTCCGGCGTCGCACCCGGCACCGTGCACCGTTTCGATGTGGTCGAGGCGACGCTACCGGCTTATGCCGGTGGCGTCTCCACGCACGGTTTCGGCGTTGCCGAAGCGCTGGCGTTGGCGAAAACCCTGGATTGCACGCCGCAAAGCTGCGTGGTGTACGCCATCGAAGGTGCCGAATTCGAGCCCGGCGAACGGCTGTCGCCAGCGGTCAAGGCAGCCCTCGACACTGTGGTCGAATCGGTCGCCGATGAACTGGCCGTGCTTTCGCAATAGAGCCGGGCGCTTTCGTTGCTCTAGGAATAGGTTTCGATCAGCGCCGTCACTTCGGCATCCCGGGCGCGTTCGCTGTCGCCGCCGATCACAACGACGATCAGACGGCGGCCGCTACGATTGGCGGTTGCCACGAGATTGTAGCCGGAGGCGCGGATGTATCCGGTTTTCAGTCCGTCGACGCCTTGCACTGTACCCAGAAGATTGTTGGTCGCCTCAAAGGTGCGTCCGTTGTAGGAGAAGGACCGGGTCCTGAAATAAGACGCGTATTGCGGAAACCGCACCTTGATCAGACGGGCCAGTTTCGCCATGTCGCGCGCGGTGGTGACGTTGGCGGCGCCCGGGAGGCCGCTGGCATTGGCGAAACGGGTGCCGGAAAGACCCAGTGATTTGGCCCGCTCCGACATGCGCGCCGCGAAGGCGGCCTCCGAACCGGACAGCTTCTCCGCCACCACAACGGAGACATCGTTGGCCGATTTGACGGCCAGCGCCCGGATAGCGAAGCGAACTGTGATCGTGGTGCCCTGCTGCAGGCCGACACGGGTGGGCGGCTGCGACGCCGCGGTGTCGGAGACCTCGAGCGGCGTGTCGAGCGTCAGCTTCCGGGCCTTGATCTCCTCGAACAGGATATAGAGCGTCATCAGCTTGGTCAGCGAGGCCGGATAGCGCGGGGCGTCCGCATTGACGGCATACAGTTCCCGGCCCGTCGCGGCGTCGATCACCAGCGCGGACTTGCCTCTCGCCACAGCCTGTTGCGGGGCGTAGGCGACGGGCGCGACCGATGCTTTTTGAACAGCCGAGCGCAGCCATGACGAGCCTTGGTTGTTGGCTGTTGCCTGACACCCGGAGAGAATGAGGGCTGCGACGAGACCGGCGACGGCGGTCGTCTTGCGGAACGGGCGGACCATGGGCGCTCCCTGCACTGTCATCGGCTGCATGATTCAAAATTCAGCCGATGATCGCAAGCGTCCTCATGTATGATTCGGCTATTCGGCGGCACCGCTCTGCTCGACCGGCTGCCGACGGCGGAACAATCCGGCCAGCCACTGGGTCACCACATAGAACACCGGTGTAAACAGCAGGCCGGCGATCGTCACGCCGAGCATGCCGAAGAACACGGCCGTACCCAGCGACTGGCGCATCTCGGCGCCCGGGCCGGTGGCGATCAGCAGCGGAACCACACCGAGGATGAAGGCAAAAGAGGTCATCAGGATCGGCCGCAGGCGCAGACGCGCGGCGATGATGGCCGCTTCCTGCCGTGAGTTGCCTTGTTCCTCGGCCTGGCGGGCGAACTCCACGATCAGAATGGCGTTTTTGGACGCCAGGCCAACCAGCACGATAAAGCCGATCTGCACCAGGATGTTGACGTCGAGACCACGTAACTGAACACCGAGAATACTGGCGAGCAGACACATCGGCACGATCAGGATGACGGCCAATGGCAGGGTCCAGCTCTCGTACTGCGCCGCCAGCAGCAAAAAGACGAACACCACGGCAAACAGGAAGGCGAATATGGCCGTGTTGCCGGTGGCCTTCTCCTGCAGTGCCAGTTCGGTCCATTCATACTCGAAACCGCTCGGCAGCATTTCGGCGAGCAGATCCTCCATCGCGGTGATCGACTGGCCGGTTGAAAACCCGGGCTGGGTTGCACCCTGGAGAGCTGCGGCCGGGTAAAGATTGTAGCGCGGAACGCGATAGGGACCCGTCGTCTCCTGCAAGGTCACGATGGAACCGAGCGGCACCATCGATCCCGCCTCCGATCGCGTATTCAGACGCAATACGTCCTCGGGCGTATCGCGATACAGGCCGTCGGCCTGTGCGGTCACCCGGTATGTGCGACCCAGGAAATTGAAATCGTTGACAAATGCCGATCCCAGGTAGACTTCCAGGGTTTCGAAGATCTGTCCCGGCTGGACGCCGATCTGCTGCGCCTTGACCCGGTCGATATCAGCGTAAAGCTTCGGCGTGCGGGTGTTGAACAAACTGAACACCGCGGCGAGCTCAGGCGCCGCGTTGGCGGCTCCAGCCACTTCCCCGACCGCCGTTTCGAGCGCTTCGATGCCGCGGCCGCGGACGTCCTGGACGTAGAGCTTCCAGCCGCCGGCATTGCCGATGCCGCGCACCGGAGGTGGCTCGATCAGGAAGATGTTGGCGTCCATAATCGGTTGCACGGCACCAAAGGCCTGGCCCAGAACGGCGCCGGCGCTCAGATCCTTGCCGGTCCGCTCCTCGAAGGGATCGAGAACGACGAAAATCGCGCCGGCGTTGGGCGCCAACGTAAAGGTGGCGCCGTCGAGACCGGAGAAGCCGACCGTGTGAGCGACGCCGTCGATCGCAAGAAGCCTTTGCTCGGCTTCCGCGATCACCGCGTCGGTCCGTGACAGGGAGGCGCCGGGCGGCAGCTGCACGACAGCAATCAGGTAGCCCTGGTCCTGGTTGGGGATGAACCCTCGCGGTGCCGATACAAACTGCTGCTCGGTGATGACCAGCAGCCCACCATAGACCAGCATGACGATCACGGTGATGCGCAGCAAAGCGCGGACCGTGAAACCGTAGCCGCCAGCCAAGCGTTCGAACGCCCAGTTGAAGCCGCGCCCGAACAGGCGAAAAGGCGTGCTCAGCAGATGCAGCAAACGCCCGATCGCGGATTGCGGCGGCCGTTCGCGATCGGCTTTCGACTGCAGCAGCATGGCGGCCAACGCGGGTGACAGAGTCAGAGACACGAATACCGAAATGATCGTCGCCGCGGAGATGGTCACGGCAAACTGGCGGAAGAACTGGCCAGTGATTCCCTCGATGAAGGCGGCCGGGATGAACACGGCGGAGAGCACCAGCCCCATGGCGATCAACGCGCCGCTGACCTCGTCCATGGTTTTGAAGGCCGCTTCACGCGGGCTGAAACCGTCCTCGATATAGCGCTCGATGTTTTCCACCACGACAATGGCATCATCGACCACGATACCGATCGCCAGAACGAGTCCGAACAGCGTCAGGTTGTTGAGCGAGAAGCCGAACGCCGACATGACGAAGAAGGTGCCGATCAGCGAAATGGGGATCGCCAGAATCGGGATGATCGAGGCCCGCAGTGACTGCAGGAACGCCACAATCACCAGGACCACCAACAGCATGGCTTCGGCAATGGTCAGATAGACGGCATTCACCGATTCAGCGATAAATTCGGTGGGATTGTAGATGACGTCGTATGCGAGACCGGGCGGGAAGTTCTGCGCAATGCGCTGCATCTCCTGCTGGACGGCGTCGGCGGTGTCCAGGGCATTCGATCCGGGGCGCTGGAAGATGGCGATCGGCAGGGCGTTGTTGCCGTCCAGATATCCGTTGGTCGAATAGGCCTGCGCTCCGAGTTCGACACGGCCGACGTCGCGCACACGGATCTGCGCGCCGTTTTCGCCGGTGCGGATGATGATGTCCTCGAATGCTTCCGGTTCGACCAGCCGTCCTTGGGTCTCGACGTTGAGCTGGAACGCCCGCGGTGTCGGCACCGGCGTCTGGTTGATCACCCCGGAAGCGACCTGCAGGTTGTTGGCACGCAGCGCCGCCACCACTTCACCGGCCGTGAGGTTGCGCGCCGACAGGCGGTTGGGATCCAGCCACACGCGCATCGAATAGGCGCGCTCACCAAACACAGTCACCTGCCCGACACCGTTGATCCGCGCCAGCCGGTCGACGATCTGCGTCGTGGCATAGTTCGATATGTAGAGCTGGTCGCGCGATCCATCCGGCGAAATGAGGTGGACGACCATCATCAGGTCGGGCGAGTTCTGACGGGTCGTCACGCCGAGGCGGCGCACCGCCTCCGGGAGGCGTGGTTCGGCGATGGCCACCCGGTTCTGCACCAGCACCTGGGCCTGGTCGAGGTCGGTGCCAAGCGCAAAGGTTATGGTGATGGTCAATTGACCGTCCGCGGTTGCCTGGCTGAGCATGTAAAGCATGCCCTCGACGCCGTTGATCTCCTGTTCGATCGGTGTCGCCACCGTGTCGGACACCACCTCGGCGGATGCGCCGGGATAGCTTGCGGTGACCTGGATGGTCGGTGGTGCGATCTCGGGATACTGGGTGACCGGCAGGGAGAGGTAGGAAACCGCGCCGATCAGGATGATTATGATCGATAAGACCGTGGCAAAGATCGGCCGGTCAATGAAGAAATGGGAAAATCGCATGAGCCGGGCACCCTACCAGCTCTGGTCGAGAACGACCTCGACGGGCTTCGGCGTGACCTTGGCGCCGCTGCGTGCCCGCTGCACACCCCTTACCACCAGCCTTTCACCCGGTGCCAGACCTTCGCGGACGACCCGCAGATTGTGGTGCATCGGTCCAAGCTCCACCACCCGCTCCCGCACGACGTCGTCGTCGTCAAGGACATAGACGATTTTGCTCGCCTGGTCCGAAACGACGGCCTCGTCGGGTATCAGAATGGCATCGTATTCGCCGGATGCCGGAAGGCGCAGACGTCCGTACACGCCGGGCGTCAGGAACAGGTCGTCATTGTCGAACAGCGCGCGCCCTTCGATGGTTCCTGAAGCACTGTCGAGCCGGTTGTCGATGAAGCTCATGCGGCCTTTTCGGTCCCAGTTGTCTTCATCGGTCAGGCGGACCGATACGCGTGTCGGATGGTTGCGGGAAGACGGTCTCGATCCGTCGCGGGAAAGCCTGGAGTATCGAATGTAGTCGGCCTCCGGCGCTTGGAAGCGAAACTCGATGGGATTGAGAGAGACGATGGATGTCAAAACGGAGGACGTCGTTACCAGGTTGCCGATATCAACGTAGGTGGCCGAAACCCGCCCGCTGATCGGTGCGGTAATGCGCGTGAACTCCACATCCAGCCGCGCCGTTTCCGCCTGCGCCTCCGCCAGGGTGACGTTGGCGATCGCCTGTGCCAGTTCCGCTCGCGTTGTGTCTGCTTCGGCGCGGGTGCCGACCCGGCGGTCCAGGAGCTCTGCGGCACGCTCGTTCCTGGCTTCGGCCAGCCATTGCGCGGCTTTCGCCACCTCGACCTGGGCCTCGGCCTGCGCCAGGGTCGCCTCGAACGGTCGCGGATCAATCTCGAAAAGCAGGTCCCCTTCCTTGACCAGCGCCCCTTCTTCGAAATGAGTCGTTTTCAGGTGTCCGGTGACACGGGACTGGATCGACACGCTTTGCAGCGGATAAAACTGACCCGTATAGAGTTCGAAATCAACGATGCGGCGCACCATAGGTTCGGCGATCTCGACTTCGGGTGCGGTGTTTTGCTGGGCCACTCCTTGACCGACCAACAGGGTCATTACAACAAGACAAACGGCAGTTCGCAGAACCGTCACTTTTCAGAGCTCCATGATTGCAGGCTTGGACGCAACTCTATCTAGAGACGTCCCCGCGTCCAGCAAGCCCTGGCGCGTGAATTAAACGAACATGGCATGCGTTGCGCGTGTCATGCCCTCGTTTCGCATTCGGCAAGGGCAGGTCACGAACCAACCGGGAACCGGTGCCCCCGGTCGGCGCTGCGATGCCGACGGGATCAGTCCATCGCCTTGCGCATACGGTCGTAGGCTGCTTTCATCTTCAAGCCGAGTTCCTTGGCCGCGTCCCCGACTTCGTCGCTGCTTTTGTCGAACTGCGCCTTGGATACGAACTTATCCCATTCTTTGGTCAGTTCCTCCCATTCATCCTCGGCTTCCTTCGACGCCAGATGAAGCTGCAGCTTCATCTCATCGCGTTTCTTTTTGAAGTCCTCGATGAATTTGGAAATGTCGCTCATGGTACCAATCCCACGGTTAGTTGCGTCCGCACCTATCTAATCCGATCCGTCGTTAAGTGTCTTGCGTTTTCTGGGGATTTTTGACCTCTATTGTCCATTGGCGGCGGACAGGTAAGGAGGCCCGATGCAAGACGAATCCAACTACGACATCTCCGTCACCGGCGACGCCCAGACGATCCGGGCGCTGCGCGCCGGTCGCCAGGCACTGCAGAACTCCGGTATCGTGATGATCGTCATCGGCGTGCTGGCGATCGTTTTTCCGATGGCCAGCACCTACACCGTGCAGCTTATCGTCGGCCTGTTGTTTCTGTTTGCCGGAGTGCTGATGCTGCTCGCGTGCTTGGCCATCCACGGAACTGCACCGTTTTTTGGCGCACTGCTATGGAGCCTGCTGATGATCGCGGCGGGCGCGTTCCTGGTGTTCAATCCAGCCGGCGGCGCCGTCGTTCTGACACTGTTGATCGCCGGCCTGTTCATGGTGCACGGCGCCGTCGAGCTATTTCTCGCGCTGACGATCCGGCCCCACCAGGGGTGGGGCTGGATGATGGCTTCGGCGATCGTCGGCATCGTGGTCGGCCTGCTGATCGCCGCCGGCTTGCCCGGTTCGTCACGGGTGGTGCTGGGCCTGCTGGTTGGCCTCAATTTCCTGGCCACCGGCATTGCCTTCGTGTTCCTGGCGCGTCACCTGCAGAAAAACGTGCACGTGGACGTCACCGGCTGAACCGACGAACCGCTAATTGGAGTGGGAGGCCGCCACCATGTTCGACGGCAGGCAATTGAGTGCCACCCGTTCCATGCCCTGATCGGCCTTGCCGTCGCAATCGAGTCCGTCCTCGACCCCGGCCGGCGGCGAAATGGTGATGACATAGTGGCCTTTGTCGTTGGCGGGCTCCGTCATCTGAAGGGAGAACATGCCATAATCGCAGTCAACCCCGGTTTTACCGATAAGCCCCTGAAGCGGCACGACGAAAATGTGCCCATGGCGGCGGTTGGCGCGGCAGAACTCCGTGCTGAATTTTTCGAAATCCGCCGCAGCGGTCACTTTGTCCTTGGCAATGCCGGGGGTGACGGGTGCCACGGCAAACAGCGCGGCGGCCAGGATAATGCGTCCGTTCATTCTCAATCTCCCGATAGCGGTGTGCGATGCACGGCCAAACCTAAAGCATCAGAATGGCATTACCACGACAAAGCCGATTGAGACTTAACAAGGCGCAAACCGGTCGGACGTGCTGTTCACCTTTTCTACGAGGGTCGATTGCCATGCCGACGCACCCACCACCAGGCGACCGCCAGCGACAGCAAGGTGCCGAGGACGGCAAACAGAGCGACGACCGAAAGATGTTTCCACAGCTGCGTCAGCAACGGCACGTCCTGACCGAAACGGTAGGCGAGCGTCGTCCAGAACCCGACCCATAGCGCCGCTCCAACGGCGTTCGACGCCAGAAATGTCAGCCAGTGCATGCCGACGGTTCCTGCCGCAATGCCGTTGAGCTGTCGCAACACGACGAAAAACCGCGCACCGGCGACAATCAGCGGCCCGCGTTTGCGGACCTGCTCCTCGACTATCGCCAGCCGTTCTTGGGTGATGCCGAGACGACTGCCGTGGCGAACGATCAACGGTCGTCCCAGCCGGCGGCCAATCAGATAGCCGACATTGTCGCCCGTCACGGCCGCGGCGAAGGCGGTCAGAGCGATCGCGTAAATGTTCAGTTTGCCGAGACCGGCAATGCCGGACGCCACGATGATCAGCGACTCTCCCGGCATCGGCAATCCGAGCGATTCGAAAAACAGGCAGAAGAAAATACCCGGCAGTCCGAATTCCCGCACCAGCGGGTCGATGTGTGAGATCAGTGAAAACACGCGTCTTACTCACTCCCTCGTTAGGTCGATCCCGTCACCGGCTCCATATGGATTTGGACCACATTCGCCGGGCGAAATCCAGTTGCCTTGTCCCGGTAAAGCGCTACAGTCGCGCCATGCGTGTTGCCACCAATTCCACATCTCATACGCGCAGGTTCCTCGGCGTGCTGCTGAGGATGCTTGCCGGCATCATGCTGCTGCTGGTGGCCTATGCTGCGGCGGCCTTGGTCGGCACGGTATGGACCAGCGGAGCGCCGCGTGCGGCGGCAGCCGGCGACAGGATAACGGTGTATGTGCTGTCCAATGGCTTCCACAGCGACATCGCGTTGCCGGTCGATGCACAACGGCCGACCGGCGGCCTGCCGATCAGGGCGACCGACCTGCCGAACGGCCTGGACGGCGTGCGCTATCTCATCGTCGGCTGGGGCTCACAAACCGCCTATACAAGTCTATTGGCTCTCTCCGACCTGACCATGGGGATTGCCGTCAAGTCGTTGCTGTTCGACCGGTCGGTCATGCATGTCCTGCCATATGGCGGCGATTTCGCAGGCGGCGGCGCCTATCGCCTCGACCTCAGCACAGCCGAGTACGACCGGCTCATCGCCTTTATCGATCGGACATTCGCTGTCGACGCCGCCGGCAATGCAGAGCTGTTGACCGGGATCACCCAGGGCTTTGGTGACGTGTTCTACCGTGCCAGGCCGCGTTTCAGCCTGTTCTACGGATGCAATGCCTGGACCGGCCAGGCGATGCGCAAAGCCGGCGTCCCGTTCGGTATCTGGACGCCATTCGCCCAGTCCGTCGAGTGGAACATGGAACGAATCGCCGTGCGCTGAAAACACGCTATTTCAGGAACGTCCAGCGTTTGTAAAAGACACCGTTGAAGTTGATGAAGATCATCTGGATGAGCTTCATCAGGACGTTCTGCAGGCCGGTGAAGGCCGATGGCCGCAGCACGTCGACAAACACGCAGAAGCGTTCGGCATCTTCTTCGTTGATGGACCGGTGAAGGATGGTGTCGTCAAAGATGAACAACGGATCGTCGTGCCAGAAGTGCTTTTTGCCGTCGACTTCGATGAATACATTGTCGCTGTGGCGCGGCGTCAGGTTGTAAAGCACGCGCAGGGTCAGCCGCAGCGGACCGAAATGCAGAGACGTCGACTCCTTCTTGTTGAAAACCGAAACGCCGATGGTCTTCACATAGGTCATGTCACGGTTGAAGGCCGGCACCGAATCATTGGTGTTCTTGTCGTACCATTTGTAGAACAGCATGCCGCGCGCCTTGCCGGCCATCTTCTGGCGTATGTCGGCGATGATGTCTTCCCTGTTGTCGTCGAACGTCTTCAACACGCCTTCGATCTCGCGGCGCTCCGACTCGGGGAAGTCGTCCAGCCGGTAGATGAACTTGTTGCGCTCGGAAATCAGGTCGAAAAAGACATTCACCGGCGACAGCAGCCAGGTCAGCAGACCGTTGCCGATAAAGTATTTGTTCATCAGGTCGCGTGACACGACCCGATGGCGTGAAATGTCGATGACACCGCAGACGACAAAGATCAGGGCGACGATCGGCACGAAGTAAAACAGGATCGTCAGCGGTATGATGATCCGCAGGTATCGCCTGATCTGCTTGCTCATGGTGTCCCATCCTGATAGGGGCCGGCAATCCGCCCTGCCGGCCACCGGGCTGTTTAGATCATCGGCTACGCGCTGGCTAGAGCCTTTCAACGCCCAGAGCAAGTTGCGACCAGAATGAACCATTTGATGGCGGAAAATCGGTCCACTCGGCAAGGCGCGTCGCGCAGCGCGATGTGGTGCATCGGGCAAGCGGCGCAACGTAGCCGATGGGCCGATTTACCGCCACCCTGGAGAGGTCTATCGTGTTGAAAACATACGGTGAATGGGCCGGGCGATTTTGCCCCCTGGCGTCGTTGGCTTGCACTTGTGGTGGGGAGGCACCACGGCGCGCAACCCGCCTAGCCAGAGACCAAAATCGCCGCGGTCAAATGCTTCATTCTGGCCGCAACTTGCTCTAAAGATTCGGCCGACCGTCTTCGACGGAGCGGGCGAGCACCATCACCCAGAAATTGCGCCACTTGCCGTCGGATCGGGTGGCGTGGGCAAAGCCGACGCGGGTCACATGGGGATTGAGCAAATTCCGGTTGTGACCGCGCGAGCCTTTCCAACCGGCGAACGCCGCGTCGAAGGTTGGGTATCCGGAACCGATATTCTCTGCGCCGGCATTCGTCTGCATGCCGGCGGCACTGACCCGTTGCGACATGGCCCGGGCGTTATGAGCGCGCGGGTTGGAACTGTCGCGCTCCGCCATCAGCCGCGCCATGACGCGCGACGCCTCATTCAGCCGCGGATCGAGGCTGAGCCCCGGCAGGCCGTTCTGCGCCCGATAGGCGTTGACCGCCGAGAGTGCGGCCCCGGTATTGACCGGTACTTCGGCGATATCGCCACCGCCACGACCGGTCATGGTGCAACCGGACGCCAGCAGCAGGGCAAGGCCCACGAGAAACAAACGTCGAAATGGCATGGGGAGAACCTGAGTGTGATTTGTCGGCGTCGGGATTACACGAATTTGAGGCTGTCGGTGAGTTCGGCGTCGAGCCAGGACGCAAGGTTTTCGGCCGTATCTTCAATACCGGACTCCAGCCAGGACGCCAGATCATCGGTGGCAGTCTCGATGTCGGCGACGATGGCCCTGCGGGCCGCCGCACCGTCGCCATGGCTAAGGGCGTCGACAATCTCCCGATGGACGGCCATGGCGCGTCCAAGATGATCCGGATTGTGCGTCAGCAATCGAAAATACGGTCCCATGCGCAGCCACAGACTTTCGATCGACGACAGCAGAATGCCGGCGGATGCACATTGATAGATCTGGCGGTGAAAGGCCCAATTGGCCTGCAGATAGACATCACCGTCGAGCTTAAGGATGCCTTCCTCCATCTTGGCGCACAGGCTCTCCAACAGGGCAATTTCCTCGAAACCAATGGCGTTGACGGCGCGTTCGACCGCTAGGCCCTCGAGCGCGACACGCATCTGACTGATCTCCTCCAGCGTTTCGGGATCGAGCCACGGCACTCGGAGTGTGCGGTTGGGACCGACAACCAGCGCCTTTTCCACTTCGAGCCGGCGCAGTGCGTCGCGTACCGGCATGACCGACGCCCCGACGGCTTCCGCGACGGCGCGGATGCTCAGCGGCTGGCCCGGCTGGAACAGGCCGGCCATGATCGAGTTGCGCAGTTGCCGGTAGATCTGCTGCTGCAGGGTGTTGCGTTCGACTGTTTCCAGCCTTCCCGGCTGCGCCAGCGTGGCCCTACTCGCCATAGGGGATCCAGATGTTCTTGACCTGGACAGCCTGCCGCAGAAACGCCCGGCCTTCGGCCATATCCCGGTTGAACCAATCGGTGGCCATGCCGTTGTCGACAAAGGTGCGTTTCATGTTGCCGACGGAACGGGCCTCGGCGAGCTCGGACAACTCGGCCGAACCGAAAGCCCATAACGTATCGACGTCGTCATGGTCGGCCAGGGTCTTGGCAAGTTCCAGTGCCCGGCCGGTGACGATGTTGAGGGCGCCTGCCGGCAGATCCGAGGTTTCGATGACCTGGTAGAAATCGGTGACGATCAGGCCGTGGCGCTCACTCGGCACGGCGACGACCCGGTTGCCCATCGACAGCAGCGGCGCCACCAGACTGACAAACCCCAGCAGTGGTGCTTCCTCGGGACAAATGACGCCGGCGACGCCGATCGCTTCGTGCATCGCCAGGGCCACGCCACGCAAGGGCGGGCTGTGTACGGCGCCGTCATACTTGTCGGCCCAGGCACCGTAGGTGAACAGCCGGTCGACGGCGGTGTCGACTTCCCGCCTTGCAGCGGCGGGTCTGGCGCCGGTCATGGCGGCAAGACGGCCGGCGAACTCCTCGGCGCGCGCCGCCAGGTTTTCGGCCATGTAATACAACACCTGGGCCCGCAGATGGGTCGACGCGCCTGACCAGGCCGGATTCTTGCGCGCCGCTTCGACGGCGTTGCGGATGTCCTTGCGATTGCCCTCGCCAACCTCGCCGATCAGTTTGCCTTTCGGCGACAGCACCGGCAGTGAGTAGTTGCCGTCGGGGCGTGCCTGCTTGCCGCCGATATAGAGCTTGGCCGTGCGGTCGATCGCCATCGGTTCGAAGGCCTGCGTCGCGGCGATGTCCGGCAGGTCGGGCAACGCCTTGCGCGGCTTGCGCGCCGCCCAGGCCCTCGGCTTGAGGTATTCGTAAGCGCCCTCGAGGCCGCCTTCCCGGCCGAAACCGGATTCGCGGTATCCGCCGAAACCGACACCGGCGTCAAACAGATTGGTGGCATTGACCCAGACAACACCGGCCTGCAGCTGCGGCGCGATATCGAGCGCCAGGCTGATGTTTTCGCTCCAGACGCTGGCCGCCAGGCCGTATCTCGTATTGTTGGCAAGCGCCACCGCCTCGTCGGGCGTGCGGAACGACATCGCCACCATCACCGGGCCGAAGATCTCCTCGGTCGCCACCGTCGACGCCGGCTCGACGCCGGTCAGCAGGGTGGGCGGGAAGTAGAGGCCCTTCTCCGGCAAATCGATAGCCGGCGAAAAAGCCTCTGCGCCTTCCTCGATGCCTTTGTCGACAAGACCGCGTACCCGCTCCAGCTGACCCTTTTCGATGATGGCGCCCATGTCGATCGCCTTGTCGAGCGGGTGGCCGACGCGCAGCGTCTCCATGCGCTGCTTGAGCCGGGCGATGAAGCGGTCGTGAATACCCTCATGCACCAGCAGGCGGGACCCGGCGCAGCAGACCTGGCCCTGGTTGAACCAGATGGCGTCGACCACGCCTTCAATGGCACTCTCCATGTCTGCGTCGTCGAAAACGATGAACGGCGACTTGCCGCCGAGTTCCAGGGTCAGCGACTTACCGCTGCCGGCGGTCTCGGCACGGATGATGCGGCCGACCTCGGTGGAGCCGGTAAACGCGACCTTGCCGATGCCCGGATGCTTCACCAGCCCGGCGCCGGTCGACCCGTCGCCGGTCACCACGTTGAGCACACCGGCCGGCAACCCGGCACGCGCCGCCAGTTCGGCAAACAAGAGTGCCGTCAGCGACGTCGCCTCGGCCGGCTTCAGCACCACCGTGTTACCGAGCGCCAGGGCCGGCGCCACCTTCCAGGCAAGCATCAGCAGCGGAAAGTTCCAGGGGATGACCTGACCGACGACACCGATCGGCTGCTGATCGGCGAGTTCGGTGTCCTGCAGCACCGCCCAGCCGGCATGATGGTAGAAATGCCGTGCGACCAGCGGGATATCGAGGTCCCGCGTCTCGCGGATCGGCTTGCCGTTGTCGAGCGCCTCGAGTACGGCAAACAGGCGGCCATGGCGCTGCACCATGCGGGCCAGCGCGTAGAGGTGGCGGGCCCGCACCCTGCCGCCGATTTCATACCATTCTTCCTGTGCCGCGGACGCCGCGCTGACCGCAGCCTCGATGTCGGCGGCCGATCCCTGGGCGATGTCGGCGAGTTTCTTGCCGGTGGCCGGTTCCGCGGTGGCGAAGCGCTTGCCCTTTTGCGGATCGACGAAGCGGCCGCCGATGAAATGACCGAACCGACCGCCGTGGGTGGCAAGCCATTCCCGTACATTGCCGTCGGCCTCGGGCGCCGGCCCGTAATCGAGCGAATCGAAATAGGTTGCGACATTCATGGGCTTGCCCTCCTCAGGCCATCGGATGGCGGTTGAAGGCCGAGTAGCGGCCGGTCAGGTGATTCTCGAGCTGGCGTTCGATGTCGGCGAGCAGCGAAGAGGCGCCGAAGCGCAGCAGGTCGGGCTCCAGCCAGCGACGGCCGAGTTCTTCCTTCATCAACACCTGATAGGCGAGCACGTCCTTGGCGGTCGAGATGCCGCCCGCCGGCTTGAAGCCGACATGATGGCCGGTACGTTCAAAAAAATGGCGGATCATGCGCAGCATGACGAGGCTGACCGGCAGCGTCGCGTTTTTCGCTTCCTTGCCGGTCGAGGTCTTGATGAAATCGGCGCCGGCCATCATGCACACCATCGAGGCGCGAGCGACATTGCGCAGGGTGCGCAGATCGCCGGTTGCCAGGATGGCTTTAACATGGGCGTCGCCGCAGGCGGCACGAAAATCGCGCATCTCGTCGTAGAGCGCCTGCCAGTTGCCGGTCAGCACGTGCTCGCGGGTGACCACGATGTCGATCTCCGCGGCGCCATCGGCAACCGAGGCCTCGATCTCGCGCAACTTGGTGTCGTGCGGCGAAAGACCGGCCGGGAAACCGGTCGATACGGCGGCGACCGGAATGAAGGTGCCGTCGAGCGCGTCCACCGCCTCACGCACGAAGCGGTGGTAGACGCAGACGGCGCCGGTGGTGATGCGCCGGTCGGCCACGCCCAGGGCTTCCAGCAAATCGGTACGCAGCGGCTGGCGCGCCTTGGCGCACAGACGGCGCACGCGGGCGGCCGTGTCGTCGCCGTTGAGTGTGGTCAGGTCGATGCAGGTGATCGCCTTCAGCAGCCAGCCGGCCTGGGCATCCTTCTTGACCGACCGCCGGCCGCCGAGCGTCGTGGTACGCCGCTCTACGGCAGAACGGTTGACCTGAATTTCATTGATCCAATCGAGTTCCAGCGCATGGCCCGGATTGCGGGCAAGCGCGTTGGAGTGCGGTCCGGGGGCAAAGGTCCCGGTATCGCCAACAAGTGCCTTTTCCATGGCGATTGTGGTAAGTGTGATCACACTTGGAGTCAAGCAAACCAGGTGTCGCAATCCTGCATGGCTGCCTTGCGAGGCTCATTTTCTGCTGGCTATTTCTCATTGTGCAGTGCAATAAAACCTCACTTTCCCTTACTGCCCGCTCCCAACAATCGGAATTACAACCGTGCAAAAACCTGCATTCGCAGCCCTTGGCCGTGCGCTGCCTTTTACCCGGCCGGCAGCCGGCGACCGTGTCCCGCTGACTGCAGACCGCTTACGTATCGAAATGCTTTCCGGTTTGACTGTGGCGCTGGCGCTGGTGCCGGAAGCTGTCGCTTTTGCCTTCGTTGCCAGCGTCAATCCGCTGGTCGGCCTTTATGCCGCTTTCATCATCTGCCTGATCACCGCGCTGTTCGGCGGACGCCCGGGCATGATCTCCGGCGCCACCGGTGCGCTGGCGGTCGTCATGGTCTCGCTTGTGGCCAGCCATGGTGTCGAATACCTGTTCGCGGCCGTCATCCTGATGGGTCTGCTGCAGCTCACCGCCGGGGTCCTGAAACTCGGGCGCTTCATCCGGCTCGTGCCGCATCCGGTGATGCTGGGCTTCGTCAATGGCCTTGCCATCGTGATCTTCCTCGCCCAGTTCGAACAGTTCAAGGTCGCTGCGCCGGATGGCGGCAAGGCCTGGATAACCGGCTTGCCGCTGCTGTTCATGATCGCCCTGGTGGCGCTGACCATGCTGGTGATCCATGTCGTGCCGAAATGGACCAGGGCCGTCCCGGCGCCGCTGGCGGCCATTCTGGTGGTCGCCGGCCTGGTTATCGCATTCGACATTCCGGTGCCGCGTGTTGGCGACATGGCCTCGATCAGTGGCGGCCTGCCGGAGTTCGGGATTCCGTCCGTACCCATGACGCTTGAGACCCTGTACATCATCTTTCCCTACGCCGTTATCTTTGCCGCCATCGGTCTGATTGAAAGCCTGCTGACCCTCAATCTGGTCGGGGAAAAAACCGGAACGCGCGGCGGCGCATCGCAGGAATGCATGGCCCAGGGCGCCGCCAATGTGGCGACCGGTTTCTTCGGCGGCATGGGCGGCTGCGCCATGATCGGCCAGTCGATGATCAACGTCGAGTCCGGTGCCCGCACCCGGCTTTCGGGCATCACTGCGGCCCTGTTGCTGTTGAGCTTCATCCTGTTCGCCTCCGGGCTGATCGAGCAAATCCCTCTGGCTGCCCTGGTCGGCGTTATGTTCATGGTGGTGATCGGCACCTTCGCCTGGAAGAGCTTCTCGATCATCGCCCGGGTGCCGCGTACCGACGCGACCGTCATTGTGCTGGTGACCATCATCACGGTGCTCACGGACCTGGCGATCGCCGTGGTTGCCGGTGTCATCATTTCGGCGCTTGCCTATGCGTGGTCGAACGCCACCCGCATTCGAGCGACGGTCGAGGACGATGCCGGCGGCGCCCGCATCTACTGGGTGGAGGGACCGCTGTTTTTCGGGTCCGCGGCCGGATTCCTGGAACTGTTCGATGCCGACGGTGATCCGGACAGGGTGGTCGTTGACTTCATGAACTCCAGGGTGGCGGACCAGTCGGCGTTGCAGGCGATCGAAACGCTAGCGGCGCGCTACCGGGCGCGCGGTATCCGGCTGGAGCTGCGGCACCTGTCGCGCGACTGTCACACGCTGCTGAGCAAGGCCGGCCAGTTGATGGTGGATTCGGACGACGATCCGGACTACGGCGTCGCGGTGCATTACGGGGTGCGCATCGGCCGCTTCGGCGGCGCCCACTGATATCAGACGTGCTGACCGCCGTTGATATGGATTTCGCTGCCGGTAACGTAGGACGCGCTGTCGCTGCACAGGAAGTAGATCGTCTCGGCCACTTCGGCCGTGCTGCCGAGGCGGCGCAACGGGATGTTCTCGACGATCTTGTCGGTGCCCGGCGACAGTATGGCCGTCTCGATCTCGCCCGGCGCGATGGCGTTAACGCGGATGCCGTGCGGACCGAAATCGGCGGCCATCTCACGGGTCAGCGAGGCAAGAGCCGCTTTCGACGTCGCGTAGGCGGTGCCGGCAAAGGGATGCACCCGCGATCCGGCGATCGAGGTGACATTGACCACCGAGCCCTGGGCCGCCTGCAACTCCTTGAACAGGCCGCGGGCCAGCATGATCGGGGCAAAGAAATTCACCTGGAAGACATCGCGCCAGACATGCATCCGCGTCTGCAGCGAATCGAGCCGCGCACCGTCGGCGGTTTTCGGCGAGATGCCCGCATTATTGACCAGCGCCTGTAGCCGGCCGCCTTCCTTCTCCAGTCGGTGGCGGATATCGGCGACCGCCCGGCCGACATCTTCCGGATCGGCGAGGTCGATCTTGATGTGGTCCTCGGGCCCTGCCGGCCAGGGGCAGTTTTCGGCGAAATCCTGCCGCGAACAGGTGATCACCCGCCAGCCATCGGCCGAAAACCGCTTGACGGTGGCGTGGCCGATGCCCCGGCTGGCGCCGGTCAAAACCAGCGTTTTGCGGCCCTTGTCGTCGCTCATGTTCGGCTCCTGCAGCCGCGGCGGTTACGATACTGTTCCTATGTAATGCAGTCCGGCGACGATAGCGAGTGGCACCGCCGAAATTGCATCGGCCCGGCAATGCGGATATGGCAGGGCCTCCACAGGTTATCCAACAGACCAAACAATGCTCGCCGATCTCCCGAAACTGCCCGTCAGCGAGGTGATACCAGCGCTGCTGGCGGCGCTGGAACGGAACAATGCGGCGGTGCTCGCGGCACCGCCCGGGGCCGGCAAAACGACCCTCGTGCCGCTGCGCCTGCTGGCAGCACCCTGGCGTAACGACGGCCGCATCCTGGTGCTTGAGCCGCGGCGCCTGGCGGCGCGGGCCAGCGCCCGCCGCATGGCGCAGCTGCTGGGCGACAAGCTCGGCGCCACCGTCGGATACCGGACACGCCTCGACACCCGGGTGTCGGACGAGACCCGCGTCGAAGTGATCACCGAAGGCATTTTTACCCGCATGCTGATTGACCAGCCGGAGTTGCCCGGCGTCGCGGCCGTGCTGTTCGACGAGTTTCACGAACGCACGCTCGACGCCGATTTCGGTCTGGCGCTGGCACTCGACGTGCAGGCCGGCTTGCGCGAAGACCTGCGCATCCTGGTGATGTCGGCGACGCTCGACGTGCAGCGCGTGGCGGCGCTGCTCGACCGGCCGCCGGTGATCGAAAGTGCCGGAAGGGCCTTCCCCGTCGATATCCGCTACCGGGACCGTCCGGCCGGCGAGCGCATCGAGCAGACGATGGCCGGCGCCATTCGCCAGGCCATGGCCGAGGAAACCGGTTCCATCCTCGCCTTTCTGCCGGGACAGGGGGAAATCAAGCGCACCGCGGACCTGCTTCGGGACCATCTGCCGGACGATACGGTCCTGGCGCCACTCTACGGCGATCTTCCGGCCGCCGCCCAGGACGCGGCGATCGGTCCGCCGGCTAAGGGACAGCGTAAGATCGTGCTCGCCACCGCGATCGCCGAAACCTCGATCACCATCGACGGCGTGCGCATCGTCATCGACAGCGGGCTGCAGCGGCTGCCGGTCTTCGAGGCGTCCACCGGCATCACCCGGCTGGAGACGGTACGCGCCTCGCGCGCCTCCAGCGACCAGAGGGCTGGCCGCGCCGGGCGCACCGAGCCGGGCATCGCCCTGCGGCTGTGGCGCGCGGCGCAGACGGCCGCGCTGCCGGCTTTCACGCCACCGCAAATCACCGCCAGCGACCTGAGCAACCTGCTTCTCGACTGCGCCGCCTGGGGCGTCACCGATCCCGGGCAATTGCGCTTTATCGACCCTCCGCCACCGGCCGCCATGGCGGAGGCGCGCGCGCTGCTGCACGCGCTCGGTGCGCTGGATGCGCGCGACCGGCTGACCGAAACCGGCGAGAAGATGCGCGGCGCCGGTCTGCCGGTGCGCGAGGCAGCTATGGTGCTCGCCGCCGCGCGACGGGGCGAGGCGCAAGCTGCCGCCCGGCTGGCCGTGCTGATGGGCGAACAGGGCCTTGGCGGTACATCCACCAATCTGCAACGCCGCCTGGCGACCTTCGAACGCGACAGCAGCGATCGCGCCAGGAAGGCGCGCGCGCTGGCTTCCCGCATTGCCAGCGCGCTTGGCGGAGGCAACAAAGCACATGGCGACGCGGCCGGCACCGGCGCGCTGATGCTGCATGGCTTTGCCGATCGTGTCGCCCGCAGCCGCGGTCCGGCCGGCCACGGCCAGCAACGGTTTCGGCTGGCCAACGGCCGCGGCGCCTTCGTCGAGGACCACGACACGCTGGCATCGGAACCGTTTCTGGTCGTCTCCGATCTCACCGGCAAGCCGCAATCGCAGCGCATCCTGGCGGCCGCACCGATCGGTCTCGACAGCATCCTGACGGAACTCGCCGACCGGATCGACGAGCACGAAGAGACCTATTTCGACATTGAGACGCGACAGGTGAAAGCGCGCCGCCAGACGCGGCTGGGCAGCCTGGTGCTGCGCCAGGCAGCGCTGCCAAAACCTTCCGGCGACGGCGCCGCAGCCGCCCTGTGCGACGGGATCCGGCAGATCGGCCTTGCGGCACTGCCATGGACAGCCGCCAGCCGCCAGTTGCGGGACCGGCTGTCCTGGCTGCATCGTACGCTTGGCGATCCGTGGCCGGATGTTTCAGACGAGAGCCTGCTGGACCGTCTCGGAGACTGGTTTGCGCCGTTCCAGACCGGGGTGACGGCGGTAGCCAAAATCGAACCGGCGAGCCTTGGCCGGGGTCTGATGTCACTGGTACCGTACGATCGGCAGACGCAGATCGACAAGCTGGCGCCTGCCCATTTCACCGCTCCGACCGGTTCGCGGCTGCCGATCCGTTATGACGGCGACGAGCCGGTGCTGGCGGTACGGGTGCAGGAACTGTTCGGCATGACCCGGCACCCGACACTGGCCGGCGGCAAAGGGCCGCTGCTGCTGGAGCTGCTGTCGCCGGCACAGCGTCCGATCCAGACGACGCGCGACCTGCCCGGCTTCTGGGCCGGCTCGTGGGCCGACGTGCGCGCCGAAATGCGCGGCCGCTATCCCAAGCACGCCTGGCCGGAGGATCCGGCAGCCGCCGAGGCGACACGCCGGGTCAAGCACCCGAAGCGGCGGGAGTAACGCTCGGCGCCCCTTGCCGGCACACCTGCACGGGCGTTTCTCGGAAAACCTTCTTCGGTACTGGCGATCGCTGCTGCCGCTGTTTCGGGGCTGTGACTTCGGATCCCGAAATTCCCGCACGTTTCGACTTGTCGAGCCCTGCGCACTGATTGGCTCCTGGCTTGAACGGCCATGTGGAAGGACCTAGTCTGGTGTCATCTGTATCGGTTTGGCAGGAATCGACGCTGCCCGTCCGGTTCCGGCTCGGGCTTTGTGTCGGCCTCGATCAGGAGATGCGTCGTGTCACCACTTGATGTGTTGGAGGCCGATATCGTCCAACATCTGGGGCGGTTGCCGTCGGCGGAATGGAAGACCGTTCGACGGCAACTGCGAGAAGAACGGTTTGCAGCCGGATCCGTGGTTTTGGGACAAGCAAGGATCTCCGATCAATGGTTTTTCCTCTCCAGCGGCATCGCTGCGTCGGAACAGTCGGCGATCGACGGCGGCGCCACGATCGCGCGGTTTTTTGAGCCAACGCAGTTCTGTACCAATCTGACCAGTGTCTGGTGGCGTGAGATCGGCTCCGACGACCTGATCGCCATCACCGATCTTGAAGGCGTGTCTTTTCCTGATCGGATCTTTCGGGAGCAATATCTCCGCGGCCACTCAGTGGGCGAGTACATTCGACTGAAGGCAATGGAATCATTGTTGTTCGCCAAGGATCTCGTGTGCGCCAAGACGTCATCCGACACGGAAGTTCGATATCGGTTTCTCGAACAACGCTACTCCAATGTCATCGGCAGCGCTGCGCAAAAGGACATCGCACGATTCATCGGCATGACGCCGCAGGGGTTGAGCCGCTTTCTGAAGAACCGCAGAAAAATCGGGCGCGTTAACCCAGGTTAACGCGCTACTGCGCCCGACCGGCTATTTTGGCCCGAACTAAACGGACCGGAAGGAGCGCGAACATGGGTGGCGTTGTTGAAACAGTGCGGGCGGCATGGCCCATGCTGTCGCGTGCTATCAGGAGCGGCCAGCTGTTGCGACCGCAATGTACCCTCGTGCAGCCCGACGACGATATCCAGTGCGACTATGACGTGGCGATTCCCATCAGCGAAGGCTACGCGCTCACCTGCAACATCTACCGATCGAAGAGGCGGCAGGCGTCCGGCGAAAAAACGCCGGTCATCATGTGTGCCCACCCCTACGACAATCACCTCACACCAGCGCTCAAGAAAACGCCGCTCAGCGGGCCGCCGAAACAGTACCGGTTGATTCCGCAGGCCGGCGGCAAGCCGTCATTCTCGACCCTGACCAGCTGGGAATCGCCCGATCCGAACTTCTGGGTGCCCGTCGGGTATACGTTGATCAATGTCAATATGCCCGGCTACGCCAACAGCGGCGGGCCGGCTTCGGTTCTCTCCGAACACCAGGGCAAGTGCTACTACGAAGCCATCGAGTGGGTCGCGGCCCAACCGTGGTGCAATGGCAGCGTCGGCCTGTCGGGTGTTAGCTATCTGGCGATCAGCCAATACCACGTTGCTGCCTGCCAGGCCTATGGAGGCGCTCCGCCGGCGCTGAAATGCATCTCGCCCTGGGAGGGTATCACGGACATGTACCGCGATGTCGTCTGCCCGGGCGGCGTTGCCGAAACCGGCTTTCTGAATTTCTGGTGGCACACCGAGATCAAGGAATCCCTGAACGTTCCGGTCGATACATTCGCGGAGACGGAAGGCGCTCTGCCGCCGCAATTTCTAGATGCCCATCCGTTCTTCGACGCCTATTGGAGCAGAAAGTCGATCAAGCTGGAGGAAATCCAGGTGCCGATGCTCGTCTGCGGCTCATTCTCCGATCATGAGTTGCACAGCATGGGGTCGTTTCGGGCATTTGAACGGGCCGGTTCGGTTCAGAAATGGGTCTATACCCATCGCGGCGGTAAGTGGTCCACCTACTATTCGCAGGAGGTGTTAGACCTTACGCGCGACTTCATGGACCACTTTCTTAAGGGTGTACCGAACCGTTTTGCCGACCTGAAACCGGTCCGTCTGGAGGTACGCTCAAGCCGGGACGCGGTGCACGAGGTACGATGGGAAAACGACTGGCCGCTGCCCGATACTGAATACCGGGCTCTTTATTTGACCGGAGATCGGCTCGCTACGGAAATGCCACAAGAGGCTGCCAACATCACCTATGCGGCCGACGACGGATCGGCTGCGTTCGAATTCCAGTTCGTCACCGACACGGAGCTAAGCGGCTACATGAAACTCCGGCTGTGGGTCGAAGCCCGCCCGGTGCGACCCGAACAGCCGGCGCCCGACGACATGGTCCTTTGCGTCGCCGTCGACAAGCTGGACAGGAACGGGCGATCTGTCCGCTTCAACGGCACTGTCGGTATGACCGACGATATGGTGACGCGCGGATATTGCCGCGTATCGCGCCGCGCCCTCGATGCGACGGCCTCGCGGCCGTGGTTGCCGGTGCGGCTCGCGACCTCGGAGGAGCGACTTTCGGCCGGGGACATCGTGCCGGTTGAGATCGCTTTGTGCCCCAGCAGCACCTTCTTTGCGGCCGGCGAGGGCCTGCGACTGATCGTTGCCGGGAACGAGATCGTCCGGTCGCCGATCTTCCGCAAGGATACCACCATCAATCGCGGCATTCATGTTCTGCACGCCGGTGACGCCTTCAATTCCCATCTTCTGGTTCCCGTTATCGAATCTACCGGAGATGCCGCTTAGCGGAAAATAAATTGGACGCGGTGATTGGCGGCCGCCTCGATCGGTCACCACGCCTTCACGGCCAGCACGTCACAGGGCGGGCGGGCGAGCAAATCTTCGGCGACGCTGCCCAGCACCGCATGCGCCACGCCGGTGCGACCGTGGGTGCCGATGACCAGCAGGTCCGGCTTCAGACGGTCGATTTCACGGTGCAGGATGCGGGACGCCGCGCCCTCGGCGATCACCTGCTCGAAATGCCCGGTTTTGGTGTCGATGCTGTCGAGAAACATCGCCATCTCCGCTTCCACCATGTGTTCGAAACCCCGGGCGTCCGCTTCAGCGCCCTTGCCATGCTGGGCACCATAAAGGAAATCCTTGAACGGCACATCGTAGGCATGGACGAGATGAAACGCCGCGGTCGGTGCAAAATCGACAGCGAACTCAACGGCGCGCCTCGAATATACGGAAAAATCGACACCGATCATGATGTGCTTATAGGGCTGTTTGCCACGCTCCTTGACAACGAGGACCGGCGTGTTTCCAGCGCGGATGACCCGCTCGGCCGTCGTGCCGAGAAACATGTCCTTCAAGACGTCCTCGCGATGGGTTCCCAACACGACCAGCTGCGCATCGCACTCATCCAGGACCCTGAGGATCCCTGAAAAGGCGCGGCCAAAGGTCACATTCACGGTTATGTCGCGACGGTCGCCGTCCGTCAGTTCATCAAGATGATTATGAATGGCGATACGTGCAGCCGCGGCCTGGGCCTCCGCCGTTTCTGACGGCAGCGCATCGTCAACCACGTGGACAATGGAGAGTTTCGCATCGTGTATCCGCGCAAGGCCGACGGCCCGGGCCATGGCCCGGTCCGAGCGGGCGGAGAGGTCGGTTGCCACCAGGAGTGATTTCACGCTGTTTGTCCTTTCTGATCTTACTCCGGCAATCTGAACGAACCTTTTTATTGCCCGATTCATCGATGCGTAACTTGATCACGATCAATGACGCTCGTTTGCGCTCAGCGATACTGAGCAACGTTAAATCCCAACAAAAGACGCAGACTCATGCTCAGCAGGCCTTTTTTTACCATTCATGAAATCGCCGAGCTTCTGAAAATCAGCGAGGCCACCATCCGAAACTGGATCCACGACGGTGAATTGCGCGCGGTTCGGTTCGGTCGCGAATTCCGGGTGGCCGCCAAGGATCTCGAGGCCTTTGTCAACGCCAACGCGACACGACCGCCGAATCAACAACCGGACTGATTTCCGGGACTAACGTCAACCGAACACGGCCAGCCTCCCCCACCCGGCCGGATCTCGCTGCAAGGAAGTGCTGTGGAAAAAGCGCTTAACGAACCATCCTTGAGACCGTCGCCGGCGACACAGCCGGATTCTGCGCCATTATGGCATGCAATGCCGGCCGAAGCGGCCCTGGCGGAATGCCATTCCGACATGGCCGGGCTCAGCGAGGAGTCGGTGCGACAGAGGCTCGCGCAACACGGGCCGAACCTGATTCCGGCCGCCAAGCGCCGAAGCGCGCTTGTCCGGTTCCTCTCTCAGTTCAACAACCTGCTGATCTATATCCTATTGGCCGCCGCCGCCCTGACAGCGGCACTCGGCCACTGGGTCGATACCTATGTCATCCTCGCCGTAGCGGTCGTCAACGCAACCATCGGCTTCATTCAGGAAGGCAAAGCCGAGAGATCCCTGCAGGCGATCCGCCAGATGCTGTCGCCGCGCGCCACCGTGCTGCGCAGCGCCCAGCGTTCCGGCGTGCCGGCCGAAGACCTGGTCCCGGGCGACGTCGTCGTCCTCGAACCGGGCGACCGGGTGCCGGCCGATGTGCGCCTGGTGCGGGTCAAGGGACTGCGTGTCCAGGAGGCGGCGCTTACCGGCGAATCGGTGCCCGTCGACAAGACCGTCGACGCCGTCGCGTCCGATGCGCCGCTTGGCGACCGCCTCTCTATGGCTTACGCCGGAACGCTGGTGGCCGCCGGGCAGGGTATGGGGGTCGTTGTCGACACCGGTCTGCGAACGGAAATCGGCCGCATCAGCGGAATGCTGACCGACGTGCAAACGCTGACGACCCCGTTGTTGCGGCAAATGGACTCCTTTGCCCGTTTGCTGACGGGCGCCATCCTGGTAATCGCGGCGGCGGTTTTCGCCTTCGGCATCTGGTTCCGGGAATTCACCTCGGTCGAGATGTTCATGGTCGTCGTCGGGCTGGCGGTGGCGGCCATTCCCGAGGGCCTTCCGGCCATTCTGACGGTGACGCTGGCCATCGGCGTCCAACGCATGGCATCGCGCAACGCGATCATCCGCCGGCTGCCGGCGGTCGAAACACTTGGCTCCGTGTCCACCATCTGCTCTGACAAGACGGGCACGCTGACACGCAATGAAATGACCGTGCGTTCGATCGCCACGGCCGCGCACATCTATGAGGTCGATGGTGTCGGATACGAACCGCGCGGCGGCTTCAGCCTCGATGGCCGCGATATCCTGCCCGATCAACGCGTCTTGCTTTCACAGGTCACCCGCTCGGCCGTCCTGTGCAACGACTCCGCCCTGACCCAGAAAGACGGCGACTGGACGGTCACGGGCGATCCGATGGAGGGTGCCCTGTTGGCCGCCGGACTCAAGGCCGGCCTCGATCCGCAGGCAGAAGCCAAGTTGTTTCCGCGTACCGATGCGATCCCATTTGACGCCGATCACCGGTTCATGGCGACGCTTCATCACAGCCATGATGGCAAAGCGTTCGTCTACCTGAAGGGCGCTCCGGAGCGGGTTGTCGAGATGTGTGCCACGCAACGCGGCCACGACGGCGACGAACCGCTCGACACGCAGTATTGGCACGGCCGGATCGACCACATGGCGGCGCAGGGCCAGCGGGTGCTGGCGGTCGCCTTCAAGCCGACGGACATAGAGCACCAGGAACTGTCCTTTGACGACGTGGAAAACGGACTGACACTGCTCGGGCTGTTCGGCCTGATCGATCCACCACGTCCGGAAGCTATCGACGCCGTGGCCGAGTGCCGGGCGGCGGGCATTCGGGTCAAGATGATCACCGGAGACCATGGGGGCACGGCGCGGGCGATCGCCCAACAGCTCGGCCTTGCCAACCATGACGCGGTGCTCACCGGCAACGACATCGATGACCTGGATGACACGGCCCTGCAGGAAAGGGCGCTGGCAGTCGATGTCTTCGCGCGCACCAGCCCGGAGCACAAGCTGCGTCTGGTCAAGGCGCTGCAGGCCGGCGGCCAGGTGATCGCCATGACCGGCGACGGGGTTAACGACGCACCGGCGCTGAAGCGCGCCGATGTCGGCATCGCCATGGGTGGCAACGGCACGGAAGCGGCCAAGGAGGCCTCCGAAATGGTGCTGGCCGACGACAATTTTGCTTCGATCGCCGCCGCCGTCAAAGAGGGGCGGACCGTCTATGACAACCTGAAAAAAGCCATCGTCTTCCTGCTGCCGGTGAATGGCGGCGAATCCTTCGCCATCATTGCGGCAATCCTGCTCGGCTTCACACTGCCCATCACGCCGCTGCAGATCCTGTGGGTGAACATGGTCAGCTCCGTCGGCCTGGCCCTGGCATTGGCTTTCGAACCGGCTGAAACGGACGTGATGCGACGGCCGCCACGACCGGCCGGCGCGCCGATGCTGTCGGGCTTTCTGATCTGGCGCATCGCCTTTGTTTCGGCACTGTTCGTCATCGGCATATTCGGAATCTTCGCATGGACGCGGACCCACGGTGCGACGCTGGAAGAAGCCCGGACCTACGCGGTCAACACGCTCGTCGTGATGGAGGTGTTTTACCTGTTCAGCGTGCGCTACCTGCGATCCCAATCCTTGACGGTACGCGGCGTCAAGGGCACGCGAGCAGTGCTGATCGCCGTCGGTGTCGTCACCGTCCTGCAGTTGATCTTTACCTACGCACCCTTCATGGAGGCCCTGTTCGAAACGCGCCCGGTGGATTTTGTGCATGGTGTTGAAATCATCGCTATCGGGGTCGCCCTTTTCTTTGTTCTGGAAATCGAAAAAACACTGCGCCGGCGCCTGTTTGCCGACCGCACCACCGAAACTCAAGGGACCGCGTCGACCGGTCGAGCGGACATGTAATGATTCAGATCGTCTCCGACTCCGTCTTTTACGAAATCGCCGCGCTGCTGGTGCTTGCCGCCGGCGTCGGCCTGATCGGCATGCTGCTGCGGCAGCCGCTGATCGTCAGTTTCATCGCCGTCGGCATTCTGGCGGGGCCCTCCCTGCTCGGTCTCGCCCAGTCCGACGAGTACATCGACCTGCTGGCTGAACTGGGAATCGCCGTTCTGCTGTTCCTGGTCGGCCTCAAGCTCGACCTGAAACTGGTCCGCACGCTCGGCGCCGTGGCCCTGATGACCGGCTTGGGCCAGGTTCTTTTCACCTCGGTCATCGGGTTCTTTATCGGCCTTGCCCTCGGCTTCGGGGCCGTCACCAGTCTTTACATCGCCGTCGCCCTGACCTTCTCGAGCACAATCATCATCGTCAAGCTGCTGTCCGACAAGCGGGAAATCGACTCCCTGCACGGCCGCATCGCACTGGGTTTTCTGATCGTACAGGACCTTGTCGTGGTGTTGGCCATGCTGGTCCTTTCGGCCGTCGGCATCGGCACACAGGGCGGCAACGCCCTCGGCGATGTCGCCATGATCGTCGTCTCGGCGGCCGCGATGCTGGCCGTTGCCGGGCTGTTCATCCGGTATGGCGCCGCACCGCTGGTCGAACGCCTGGCCCAGGCACCGGAACTGCTTGTCTGCTTCGCCATCGCCTGGGCGGCATTGTTTGCGGCAGCCGGCGACCTGCTGGGGCTGAGCAAGGAACTGGGCGGGCTGGTCGCCGGTGTCTCGCTGGCATCGACTCCGCTGCGCGAAGCCATTGCGGCGCGTCTGTCGCCGCTGCGCGACTTTCTGCTGCTGTTCTTTTTCATCGCTCTCGGTCTGCATCTCGACCTGTCGCTCGTCGGCGCCCAGGTATCGGCGGCGGCCCTGTTCTCGGTTTTCGTGCTGGTCGGCAATCCACTGATCGTCCTCGTCATCATGGGCGCGCTGGGCTACCGCAAGCGCACCGGTTTCCTGGCCGGGCTGACGGTTGCCCAGATCAGCGAATTCTCCCTCATCTTCATGTCGATGGGTGTCTCCCTGGGGCATGTCGGCACCGACGCGCTTGGCCTGGTGACCCTGGTTGGGCTGATCACCATCTCCCTGTCGACCTACATGATCACCTATTCGCACCGGCTGTACGACTGGCTCGAGCCGCTGCTCGGCCCGTTCGAACGCCGCGGGACGCCGCGCGAGAGCATCAAGGAGATGGGTGGCGGCAAGCGTTTCGACGTGCTGCTGTTCGGACTTGGCCGATACGGCAGTGCCATCGCCAGCCGTTTGCGGGCACGCGGCATTTCCGTGCTCGGCGTCGATTTCAATCCGGAGGTGCTGCGGCAATGGCGCCAACAGGGCTTCGAGGCCACCTATGGCGATGCCACCGATCCGGAGCTGGTTGGCACGCTGCCGCTGGCCGGTGCGCGCTGGGCCGTTTCGGCTGTGCCCGAACACCAGACGGGCGTCACCCACGAGGACGGCCGCCTGGGCATGATCAATGCCCTGAGATCCGCCGGCTTCGAAGGCCGGATCGCGGCCACGGCCCACGGTGCGGCCGACGCCGAGCGCCTTTCGGCGCGTGGCGCCGATCTTGTCCTGGAACCGTTCCGGGACGCAGCCGACCAGGCGGCACAGCTGCTGCTGGACGACGTTGAAGACGTTCCACCGCCGAAGGTCAAGCGGGACACCGAGAAGGAACCGGTCGAAGCAACCTAGCCGATAGTAGCCGGCAGGCGACCACCGGCGAAAGATCCACACCACCGGGATTGACGGGAGACCGACTGGTGTCGGACGACGACAATCTTCGCGGCCGGTTTCGCATGGTGACGTGCCCGGCCGAGAGCAGGTTGCGGCCAGAATGAAGCATTTGATTTTGGTCGCTGGCCAGGCGGGTGGCACGCGGTGGTGCGATCCCACCACACGTGCAAACCAACGACGTCAAAGGGCAAAATCGCCCGGCCCATTCACCGTTTCTTTTCAAAATGATAAACCTTTGCCAGGGGTGACGGAAAATCGGCCCATCGGTTGTGTTGGGCGACCACCAAAAACGGATCCTGAAGGCTTGACCACAACGGATACTCTAAAACAACCAATGGACGTCACAACGCAGATCAGCGAAACGCGCTATGCCCGCCGGCTGCGACTGCGCACGCTGATCCGCCTGCGCACCCTGGCGATCATCGGCCAATGCACGGCGGTCCTTGTCGTCGCCTACGGACTGGGCTTTCCGCTTCCCGTCGTCTCCTGCTTTCTGCTGATCATCTGCCTGGCGCTGTTGAACCTGGGACTGCGTGTCGTTTATCCCGCAACACATCGGTTGGATCCGGCCCCGTCGACGCTGGTGCTGGGCCTCGATATCCTGCAACTCGGCGCGCTGCTCTATATGACCGGCGGATTGGAAAACCCGTTCTCGATCCTGATTTGCGTGCCGTTCATCGTCGCCTCCGCATCGCTGCCGGTGCGCTACATCATTGCGCTCGGCATCATCGCCATCACCGCCGTCACGCTGCTGGCGTTTTTTCACCTGCCCCTGCCCTGGTATCCGGGTGAGGTTTACGATGCACCGTGGCTGCTGGTGATCGGCATGTGGATCGCCATCGTTTCGACCGCCGCGTTCGCCGCGATCTACGCTTACCGCGTGTCAGCTGAGGCCGGAGAACTGGCAGACGCGCTGGTGGCGACGGAATTCGCCATGCAACGCGAACAGCACCTATCGGCGCTCGATGGACTGGCAGCTGCCACGGCCCACGAACTGGGTACGCCGCTGGCAACCATCACCGTGGTCGCACGCGAAATGGAAAAGGCGCTCGGCGACGACCAGCGCTTCGGTGAGGACGTCCAACTGCTGCGAACCCAGGTCGAGCGCTGCCGCGATATCATGGGGCGGCTTGCCACGCTGTCTTCAATGGACGAGGTCCACATGCGCCGGCTGCCCCTGTCATCGCTGGTCGAGGAGGTGATCGCGCCGCACCGAGAGTTCGGAATCGAGATCGCTGTCGAGCACTCCAATGAGACCGATCGCGAGCCGGTGGGGCAGCGCAATGCGGGCATCGTCCACGGACTCGGCAACCTGGTGGAGAACGCGGTCGACTTCGCCCGCTCGCGGGTCGTGGTCAGCACGCAGAGCGACGCGTCCCAGGTGCGTATCAGCATTCGCGACGATGGTCCGGGCTTCCCGCCGATGGTGCTGTCGCGGATCGGCGATCCCTATGTCACGGATCGCAGCCGTGGCGAGCCGAGCGCCGGCGGTCTTGGACTGGGCCTGTTCATTGCCAAAACACTGCTCGAACGTTCCGGCGCTGAACTGCAATTCGCCAACCAGGAAACAGGGGGCGCAGAGGTTGTCGTAACCTGGCCTCGGGCGGCCATGGAAATGGCCAAAATGTGACACGCTTGTGCGGCAAAGGCGCACGCATCTTGGATTCGGGCAGCATCAGCTTTATTTCATGGCTGTGACATAATGAAACAGGATTCGAGCGCATGATGACCATGACGACAGGCGCGGAGAAAAGCGAAAACCTCATTGGCGATGATCCATCGCTGTTGATCGTCGACGATGACGGGCCATTCCTCAGGCGTCTCGGACGGGCACTGGAAAGCCGCGGCTTTACCGTGGCACTGGCCGAGTCGGTGGCGGACGGCCAGGCGGCCATCCGGACAGCGCCACCCAAATACGCGGTGATCGATCTGCGGCTCGCCGATGGCAACGGCCTGGAATTGATCGAAGCGATGCGCAGCCAGCGCCAGGACACCCGTATCGTCATGCTGACCGGCTACGGCAACATCGCGACGGCGGTCAATGCCGTGAAACTGGGTGCCGTGGATTATCTGGCCAAGCCGGCCGATGCCGACGACGTGTTCGCGGCGCTGACCCGCAAGCCGGGCGAAAAGGTGCAGCCGCCGGAGAACCCGATGTCGGCCGACCGGGTGCGCTGGGAGCATATCCAGCGGGTCTACGAGATGTGCGACCGCAACGTTTCGGAAACCGCACGGCGTCTCAACATGCACCGCAGAACCCTACAGCGCATCCTCGCCAAACGGGCACCACGATAGACGGCGCGCCGCTACCGCATCAGAACGAGAGCCAAAAACAACAGCGGCAACGCCACGATTGCCAGCCGGACCAGCCAGACGGTGACCGACACCAGCGGCTTCGTTTCGGTCGTCTGGCGGTCGGACCGGGTTGTCGCAGGCATTGACGGTTCCGGGTCTGGTGTGTCGCTGACACCGGACTTCGCCTCGTCGATCATCTGCTGACGTCTGTGAAACGACCTGACCATGGCCCACTTTAATGCGCCGGCGAGCAGATGGCCACGGTGCAGTTACTGGACAGGCGGGGGCTGAAATTGGTGACGGTTTACTTAATTCCCTGAAAGCGCAGAGATTTGGTGAGACCGTGCGTGAATTAAGCAAACCGTCACCAATTTCTTCGCACTGCCGGTTGTCCGGGAAAAGACGCCTTTTCAAGGACACTTAGCGAATGACCGTCAGTTCCGGCAGCTTGGCCTCGGCGGTGATGCGAATGAGTTCGGCGATCTGGCGAAACAGCGTCGCATGGACCGAGCGCTGCCGCCAGGTCAGACCAATCTGCCGGTACAGCCCCGGCACCTTGAAATCCAACAGCGCGATTTCGCTGCGGCCGTGAATTTCGGTGCGCACATAGAGAGCCGGAAGGAACGCCATGCCGACGCCCATGCCGGCCATCAGCCGCAATGTGTCGAGACTTGTGCCCTCATAGTCGCGCAGCAGGACCGCATCGAAATCTTCACAGAGCTGGCTGACCTGGTCATGCAGATGGTGGCCCCGTTCAATGGCCAGCACATACTGCCCGGCAAGATCCGACCGCAACAGGGTTGGTTTCAACGCCAACGGGTGATCGGGCGCGGCCGCCAGCTGCAGCGGTTCGCGAAACAGACGCTCCACTTCGAGATCGGTCTGGCGGATCGGCAACGGCGAGATCACCAGATCGAAAATGCCGGCCTGCAGGGCTTCCTGCAATTCGGCCGGCTTGCCTTCGCGCACATACAGGCGCAGTCCCGGATGGCCGGCATGCAGGTCGGGGACGATATGCGGCAGGAGATAGGGTCCAAGCGTCGGCGGCACGCCGAGCCGGATGGTGCCGTCAAATCCGTGCTGCGAAGCGGCGGCAAGATCGACGATGTCTTGAACCTCGGAGAGTATGCGCCGCGCCCGGTCAGCAATCTCGCGGCCAAGCGGCGTCAGCATGACCCGTGACGTCCCGCGCTCGACCAGCGGTGCTTTCAGGCGCTTCTCAAGCTGCTGGATCTGCGCGCTCATGGTCGGCTGGGTCACGTTCTCTCGCTCGGCCGCGCGCCGGAAGTGCATCTCCTGCGACAACGCCACGAGATAGCGCAACTGCTTCAATGTCAGCATCTATGCCTCATGCGGGAGTTCGATCGAGTCGATCGATGCAGATTTCGGGATGTTTTCCCTCATCAAGTGGTGAAATCATCAAATAATTCAGACAACAAGCGAAATCGGGTTTGATAGATAATTTCTATCATCTCCGGGTGGTCTAACAAATTGTAACTTTCACCGACAGAGTCCAGTGTCCGGCCGTTTGCCATTCGCTCGATCGAGGTTGTCTTGGATAGTCTGCTGTCTCCCGTCGTCCTGTTCTTCATTCTGGGCGCGCTCGCGGCTTTTGCGCGCTCCGATCTGTCGATCCCCGAACCGATATCCAAAGCGCTATCCCTCTATCTGATGTGCGCCATCGGTCTAAAGGGCGGCGTGCTGGTCTCGGGCAACGGATTGACGGCCGATCTGTTTGCGGCGGCGATTGCCGGTCTGGTTCTGAGCTGCCTGATCCCGGTTGCCGCATTTGCCATCCTTCGCAGCTTCGGCCGCCTCGATGCGACCAATGCGGCAGCCGTGGCGGCGCATTACGGTTCGGTGAGCGTGGTGACCTACGTCACCGGAAACCAGATGCTCAGTGATGGCGGCATGCCGCCGGCCGGCTATATGATTGCGGTGCTGGCGCTGATGGAGACGCCGGCCATTATCGTCGGCCTGTTTCTGGCGCGCCGCAACGCCGAGGTGGCCGTGCAATCGAGCGGCGAACTGATCCGCGAAACACTGCTTAACGGCTCGGTGGTGCTGCTGACCGGCAGTTTCATTATCGGGCTGCTGATCGGCAAGCAGGGATTCGCGCCGGTCGCTCCGGTTTTCGAGACGGGCTTTACCGGTCTGTTGTGCCTGTTCCTGCTGGACATGGGCCTGCTGGCAGCCCGGCGCATCCGCCTGGCACGCACCCTGACGTTCCGGCTGGTGTTGCTGGCGGTGCTGTTCCCCATCGTCAACGGCACCATCGGATGCGCCATAGGCGCAATGCTCGGACTCGACGTTGGCACCACCGCCGCCCTCGCCATCCTGGCGGCCAGTGCTTCCTACATCGCGGTTCCCGCCGCCATGCGTCTGGCGCTGCCGGCGGCCGATGCAGGGCTCTATCTGAGCCTGTCGCTGGCGGTAACGTTCCCCTTCAATATCATTCTCGGTATTCCTCTCTATACTCTCCTTGCGCAATGGATGGTCTGAACATGATCAAGACGACACCGCACAAAAAGATCGAAATCCTGGTCGACGCACCGCTGCTGCGTCGCATCCGCGATTTCGCGGCCGAATACGGCGCGACCAGCTATACGGTGCTGCCGACGCTCGGCGGTGAGGGCGGACAGGGGCGCTGGTGGGACGACCAGGTGACCGGCGGCGCCGGCAGCAAGGTGATCCTGACGATGATCGTGGACGACACCACAGCGGCAAGCCTTTTCGAGGTGCTCTCGCCACTGATCAAGTCCTATGGGCTGTTGGTCACCGTGATGGATGTCGAGGTGGTCGGCGGCGCGGAAACACCGGCATGACAGACGGCATCACGGCCGGTCGGCGAACTCGGCCCGAAAGTCCGACGGCGTCAGGGCCGTGACACGCTTGAAGTCGCGGGAAAAATGCGCCTGGTCGGCATAGCCGCAGGCAAAGCCGATTTCCGCCAGTGACGTTTCAGCCTGCTGCATGTGCTTTGCCGCAGCCGAGGCGCGGGCCGACGCCAGGGTCATCGAAAAGGTGGTGCCTTCCTGGCGCAGGCGACGCTGCAGACTGCGCGCCGACATCGCCAGTGCGCGGGCGGCGTGATCCACCGTCCAGGTGCGGCCGGGATCGGCGGCGACAAGCGCCGACAGCGCCGTTGAAACATTGTCTTCGAGCACCGGTGGCGACGGGTTTGCGGGACGCACGCCCGACCACTCGAGGATCCAAACCGACGGGTCTTCGGGGATCGTCACATCCCGCCAGGCACCCTGCCATTGCCAATCGCCGGCGCCGTCGATCCTGGCGCGCAACCCGACCGCGCCGGTGCGGTCGACAAGGGCGGTTAAGAGGCCGAAGATCAGCAGGTCCTCATCGCGCGTCGGCGGCGGAAAAGGAGCAAGCGCCCGGTGGCGCAGGACAAGGCGGTGCCGGTCCGATTGCAGGATCCGCGTGCGATGGCGCGAATGCACATAGCGCTCGAGACGGCGCCAGCGCGCTACCAGGTCGTGCGGATCCTGCGCGGGCTGCAGGGCGGCGGCGATCGGCACTTCCGGATCTTCGGAGACCGCTTCGCCGATGCGCAACAGCACCAGCGGACCGTGCGCTTTGAGGATCCAGGAGGTCAGGTTGCGCTTGGTACCGAGCGGCAGCTGTGCCGACGCCACCGTCGGCATGGACGGCAGCGCGATCCCCTGGCGGGACAATCCCAGCGCGATCAATCGCAAAATCGCCGCAGCCGAGAAATCCCGCATGGCCTGTCAGCCCGCCAGATGTTCGGCGCGGATCGGTAAATGGCGGGGTCGGATCCCGGTCAGATCGCGCACGCCGTTGGCGACCGCCGCGGCAGTGGCGACAATCGCCGTCTCACCGGCACCGGCTGGCGGCGCGTCGGTTTCGATCAGCCGCACATGCATCTCCGGATCTTGATCGATCGTCGGGACCGGCGCATCGATGAAATCGCGTGCCGACACGACCCCGGACTCGACCGTCAATGCATCGGACAGCGCCATGCCAAGTCCCCAGACAATGTTGCCCTCGCATTGGGCGCGCACCTGGTCCGGATTGATGATCTTGCCGCAATCATGGGCGCACCATATCGCAACAACCCGCGGCCTGCCATCGTCGTCGAGCGCGACATCCGCAATGATCGCGACGTAGCTTTTTTCCTTGTAGATCCCGCAGGCGACACCACGACCCGCGGCCGAACGCGCACCGGCCGCGACGGCCACGGCGTCGAGCACGCCAAGGAGCCGCGGATCCTCGATATGGTCGCGGCGAAAGGCAACCGGATCGGCGCCGGTAGCGCGGGCGCACTCGTCCATCGCACTTTCGATGGCAAAGCCGTTCGGTCCGGCCCCGAGGCCACGCCAGGCGCCTGTCAGGACCGGCAGGCGTTCGAGATCGTATCCGATGCGGCGGTTGGCGAGGCGATAGGGCGGCTCGAGACCGCGCGCCGTGCCGAAGTCGCCGATGAAATCGGTCAGTCTTTGCATCCACGCCGGAAGACCGGCATTGGTAAAGATCACATGACCGGAAGCCATGCGATGGCGCCAGTCGGTGACGCGCCCGTCCCGAACCCGGGCGCTGACACGGTGGCTGGTCTGCGACCGGTGATAGGCATAGGCAAACTCCTGGGCACGGGTCCACTGCACCTTGACCGGCCGTCCGCTCGCCTGCGACAGCACCGCCGCTTCCAGTTCGACGGTCGGCACCACCTTGCCGCCGAAACCGCCGCCGACTCGGCAGGGAACAACCACCACGTTGCGCTCGGCCAATCCCAGGCGGTCAGCGATCGCATCGCGGACGAAAAACGGATCCTGGCTGCCGGCCCAAACGCGTGCCTGTCGGGCCGCGACATCGGCGACGGCGGCGCGCGGTTCGATCGCCGCGTGGGCGGCGAACGGAATGTCGAAACGAAGGTCGACGTCCCAGTCCGCAGTCTCGGACATGGGTTCGTCTGCCACATCGTATTCGGCGCCACCGCGTGCCATGCGCGCATCGATGTCGAGCGTCGAATCGATCGCTTCCTGGCCCAGGTCGTGCGGCGCCGACCATGCGACCGCAAGCGCCGTCTCGATCCGGTCAAGGGCACCCGGTGTTTCGGCAACAATGCCCAAGCCCCGGCTGTTGCTCAGATCCAGGTTCCGGTCGTCGACCAGGGCGACGAAGCCGGCAACCCGACGCGCCGCGGTTTCGTCCCAGCCAAGTGGACGCGACCGGAGCTCCGGTGATGCCGGCGCCCGCAACACACGGCCATAGACCATGCCGTCAAGCCGCGTGTCAGCAGCAAAAAGCGGCGCGCCAGTGACAATCTCGTGGGCCTGCTCGAGCCGCACGGGTCGACCGACAACCGTGCCCTCGCCGCCGGATCGAAAGGCCCGGAGCGTCGCGTAGGGCCGTGGTTCGGCCTCCAAAGCACCGGATTTGCCGGCCTTCAGTGCGTCGCGCAATGTGGCGCAGGCCTGGGCCAGCGGCACTGCAAAATCCTGGACGCTCTCGCTGCCGACGGTGGCACGAAACGGCGCGATGCTGGCCGTATCGGCCAAGCTGACGTCGACCGCATGCCAATCGACGCCGAGCTCGTCGCAGGCCACCTGCTTGAGCGCGGTCATGATGTTCTGACCGATTTCGGCGCGCGGCAGCGACAGCAGATAGCGTCCGTCCTTGAAGCTGATCCAGCTCAGCGCAGCGTCCGCGTCGGGCATCGGACGGGCGGGGATGACCGGCAGGGCTGTCACCACCACGGCGGTGAAGGACACCCCGAGCACGGCGCCCAGGGCAAGAAACTGACGCCGATTCATGCCGTCATCTCCGCTGCCTTGCGGATCGCCCGCCGGATCCGCCGGTAGGTGCCGCAGCGGCAGAGGTTGCCCTGCATCGCGGCGTCTATTTCGGCATCGTCGGGACGAGGCGTAGCCTGCAAAAGCGCCACCGCCGACATGATCTGACCGCCCTGGCAATAACCGCATTGCGGCGTGTGCGCGTCGATCCACGCCTGCTGAACCGGATGCAGCGTGCCGTCGGATGCGGCCAGGCCCTCAATCGTGACGATCTCCGCACCCTCCAGATCGCCGGCGATCTCGATGCAGCTGCGCCGCGCTTCACCATCGATGATCACGGTGCAGGCGCCGCATTGCCCAAGCCCGCAGCCGAACTTGGCGCCGATCAATCCATAGTGTTCGCGCAGGGCAAACAGCAGGGTTTCGCCTTCCCACGCCGGTGGCAGGGTGTGCTGCGACCCGTTTATCTTCAGTTCCATTTCGGCCACTCCTCTTCGAGGTCAGCCGGATATGGGGTTCGCCAGCCCCTCTTTCTTGAAGAATCGCGCCAAATCGACTCGCCTCAATCAGCGTCTCCGGTCGAGACGCAACTGCCACAGCGACAGAATGTGTGCGATTACCGCATAGGGCACCAGAAACACAGGGATGAGGCCAAGCGGGTAGAGCAGCACCTGATTGGGATTGTCGAAGGCAAACAGCTGCACCGGCGACGCCGAACTGGTGAACCCGAAGAAGAAGGCCGAGGCGAAGTCCACAAGGCCCACGACGGCCACGAGAATCACCGCCGCCGCCGGCACCGGACCTTTCGGATAGCGAACAAGCACCGCCAGGGCGACGATGCCGGCCAACAGGTCGCCCCATCCGGCCGGCTGCGCGAACGACGCCGGAAGCGTGCCCCGGACGTTTTCCAGCACAAATATCATTCCGATCGGACGGAACAATTGCAACGCGATGAGCAGTTGCTGCGGTACACCATCGCCAAGCAGACGGCGGCTGAAAAGGATCGCCAGCAGGGCCGCCGCGGCAAGGTAGAACACCGGCACGGCAGCACTGTCGCCGACCACGCTTTTGCCGAAACCATAGCGAATGGCCGCATAGGCGTAGGCTGTCCATAGCAGAATGACGGCACTCACAAGCAGACGCTGGCGCATGGAAACGCGACCGGCCACCTGCACCCAGAGCATGTGCCAAAACACAGCCGGCACCGAAAACAGCACGATCGCCTCGGACAACGGTGAGAACATGAAATCCTCCTGCGGCATTTGTTTTGTTGGTTGACACTGTCTACCGGCTAGACTATTTGGTAGACAGTGTCAACCTGATGGAGATTTCAGCATCATGACGCAGACAAGAGCTTCCGGATTTGCGGCGAAATACGGCCCCTGGGCCGTTGTCACCGGTGCATCGGAAGGCATCGGACAGGAAATTGCACGGCAGTTGGCCGAACGTGGACTGAATGTCATGCTCATCGCGCGACGCGAAGAGGCATTGCGCCAGTTGGCGTCGGAACTGGAGAAGCGTTGTGCCGTGGAGACCCTGGTGCATCCCGCCGATCTTGCCGACGCCAGCGCCGTCGATCGCCTGCTCGACGTGGCGCGTGCCAGGGACGTCGGACTGCTGGTTGCCAATGCGGGTTTCGGCACCGTGGGACCCATCGGCCAAATCGACCAGACCGAGGAACTCGCGATGATCGACGTCAATTGTCGCGCCGTCTTTGCCATGGTTCACCGGCTCGCCGGACACCTTCAGGCGCGGCGACGCGGCGGCATCATCCTGATGAGCTCCATCGTCGCCTTCCAGGGCGTACCGCATTCGGCCAACTACGCCGCCACCAAAGCCTACGTGCACGCACTGGCGGAAGGCCTGCGGGCCGAAATGAAACCCCACGGCGTCGACGTGCTGGCGAGCGCACCGGGGCCCGTCGCCACCGGATTCTCGAGGCGCGCCGACATGCAGATGGGCCGTGCCGCCGATCCGGCTGTCGTGGCAAGAGCGACGGTCAACGCGCTTGGCCGTACGGGAACGGTACGCCCGGGCCTGCAATCCAAACTGTTGGGACACGGCCTGTCGACCTTGCCCCGTGGCATCCGCAGCATGATACTGGGCAACATCATGAGGGGAATGACCAGGCACCGCGATGCCAAAACGCACATCTCGCCCTGAGAACCTGAAGGAAGCCTGCATCGACGAGGCCTTCGCCGTCATCGAGACATCGGGAGTCGAGAATCTCAGCCTCCGCGCCGTGGCGCGCCGGCTCGGCGTATCTCACCAGGCGCCCTACAAGCATTTCCCGACCCGCGACCATATCCTGGCGGCGGTGGTCGCGCGCTGTTACGCGGAATTTGCCGCGCATCTGGAGGCGCGGCAGCGGTCGGACGATGCGTTCGACGATCTCGGGCAAATGGGCCAGGCCTATCTGGACTACGCCATGGCCAATCCGCTGAAATACCGGCTGATGTTCAACACGCCGCTCCCCGACCCCGAACGGCATCCTGAAATGATGGCCAATGCGCAATACGCCTTTTCGCTTCTGCACGATCGCCTGTCCGGGATGACATTGCGCGACCCGCATCAGGCGATCGCCGATCCGGCCAAGCACGATGCCATATTCATCTGGGCGACACTGCACGGTCTAGCGAGCATCGCCCAGTCGAACGTCGCTGCCACCATCGCGCTGGACGCGGATCAGATCGAGACGGCGATGGCGCGCAGCATGGCGCGTCTCAGCCTGGCCATCGAACCCGATTGAGCCGGAACGGGTACGGTCCCATCAAAGCGTCTCGGGAAAATCGCGTTGGTGGGGAAATTCACCGGCCGCAACATAGGCTTGTTCGTCCGGCGTCGATGCCCGCCCCAGCACGGCATTGCGGTGAGGATGGCGCCCGAACCGATCGATGACCGCACAAACGGTTTCGTTGTGCTCGACCCCCAGGCTGTAGAACTGCCGCAGATGCTCCGGCGCCTCGGCGGCAATTTCCCGGGCGCTCGCCAGCACATCCTCCATGCGGGCACGGTGGTCCGGACCCTCGCAATGGGCGATGGCGATATTGTAGAACTGCTTTTCCCACGCGTGCGACAGCGCCGCGTAGTGACCGTTAGCCCGACCCTCCATCGCCAAACGCGTTGCCTTGATGTCCTGGGCGTAGGCGGCCGGTGTATCGCGCCAAAGCGATCGCGGAAACTGGTCAAGCGCAATGATCAGCGCCAACCGACCACGCGGTGTCTCGGCCCAGTGATCGAGCAATCCAAAGGCCGCGGCCTGCGTCAGTTCGGCAAAGCGTTCGCAAATGGTCGAATCCGCACCACCGCGCATTCGGTACTCCCAGAAGGCACGGTGCGTGTCGACCGATGCCTGATGCCCGTCGTCCGGAAACCAGAATTCGAGCACCACATCCGGTCCGGTGTCGGTCCAATCCTGTGCAGCCATCCTACCGCTCCCTTTTGATTCGCTGGCTGGTTGGAAGCCCGAGAGTCCAACCGTCCCCCGCCTTGCCAGAGTCCTGGCCGCGCCGAACCCGACACACAGGACGACCCGTCAACTTCGGCAAGGACCGACTATCCTACCTGACTGCTATACCTTTGAGGATATCGCTCAGCGCTTCGGGCTGCGAGTGGAACGGCGAGTGGCTTGCTTCCAACGTATGCACATTGGTCGTGTTGCCCATCTCTTGATCCACGAGGCGCACCATCTCGCGCTGAGCATCGATCAGAATCGCCCGATCCTGCGTGCACTCGATATAGTGTCTGCGCACGGACCCGAAACGGTCGGCACTCACCGGCGATGCAACGCCGGCCACCTGCGCCGGCTCGTCCGGATGCAAATGCCTCAGCGCTTCGTCAAACTGCACATCCGTGAGATCGGCATAGAACGCCTGACGCACCCGTGCCACATAGTCCGCATCCTCGGATTTCGGGTCCAACCGCAACGCGCCCACCTGCTCCGGATCCGCCATGAACAGGCCCGGTACCATCGCCTCGGCCATCAGTTCATGGGTGATGATTTGCCCGGCGACCATACCTGCCGGCAGCAGGAACGCCGTCAGATAGACAACGGCCGAGAGCTCGTCCGGGACCGCTTCGGCGACGGCAGAAGCGGTCAGACCGCCCAGCGAATGGCCGACCAGCACCGCCCGCCCGCCGCTGCGGGCGTTGACCTCCCTTATGGCAGCAACTGTCGCCTCGGTCCGTTCGTCCTGCGTCACGCCGGCGTTGGGTGACGGTTCTGTGCCAAAGGCGGCCGGATCCAGGGGTCTCTGCGCGTAAGATGCCGGATGGCTCGCATTGGCTCCGGCGCCCGGCAGGTCAATCGCCCGCACCACATGGCCCGCCGCCTCCAGCTGTGGCACCACTGCATCCCAGGTGCGATGATTGTGCCAGGCACCGTGCACCAGAACAAAACCGTTTGTTGTCGTCATCCGCTTTCCTCCCGAAACAAGCTACTGGCACTGTATCGGTTCGGCCGCCTAAGGAAAGCCCAACTAACCCTGCACCCCGTAGGCCTGTTGTTCGGCGATCAGCAGCCGCTCGGCGCCGGCACGGGCAAAACGCAGGGTCAGGGCCTTGCGGGTGGCCGGTGCCAACCGGTGCTCAGGCGCTTCGCGGAGGATTTCTGCGGCATAGCCATCCGAGAGGATCATACCGCAATCCTCGGGGAAGATATCGACCGGCACACCCGGATGCGTGGCAAAGAACAAGCGATCGCAATGGCGCCGGTAGTCAGGCCATTTGGTGTCGACACGGAAATCCTCGATCGAAGACTTGATCTCGATGATCCATATCTCGCCTTTTTCCGACAGGCTGATCAGGTCGGCCCGCCGGCCGCTGGCCAGCGTCAATTCCGGCAGAACCGCGCAGCGCAGTTCGCGAAACAGTCTTTGCACACCGCGGCGCACCAGGAGCGCCCGGTCGGACTGGCGACCGTCGATCAGGCTCGGTTCGGGATGCGGCGATACGATTGGCATGGTCAGGATGCCGAGGCTGACATGAGTCGCCTGGCTTGGCAAGCGGCGGGAGCGTTGCAGGAAAACCATAGTGAACAGGCGATTTGACGCCAATGTGAACCTCGCGGCGGCGGCGGGGCTTGCCAATTCACCAATGTTAAAAATAATCATGATATGTGTGAAACCGTCCGAAAGCGCTTACGGATGGCTTGGGGGATGCAAATGAAGATACGTTTGGCCTTTATGGTCGTCGCCACCGCCCTGCTGGTGGCCGCCTGTACGTCGACCGGTCCGGAATTCCCGCAGCAGACCTTCACCAGTGATTACGGCGCCGTCAGCGACGGTGGCTACAAGATCCCGGCTGTGCCCATCGACCGGGTCAGCAAGATCTACCACCGACAGATCGTCACCTATTTCACCCGTGAAAAACCCGGCACCATCATCGTCGATACGCGCAAACGATTCCTCTATTTCGTGCTGCCGCGCAATCGGGCGGTGCGCTACGGGATCGGCGTCGGCCGCGCCGGCTTCGCCTGGGAAGGCGAGGCCTATGTGGCTTGGAAGCAGCCTTGGCCGCGCTGGCATCCGCCGAAGGAAATGATTGCCCGCCAGCCGGAACTCGCCCGTTACGCCGATGGCGGGCAGGCGCCGGGGCTCAGAAACCCGCTTGGCGCCCGCGCCCTTTACCTGTTCGACCTGAACGGCAAGGACACGCTCTATCGGCTGCACGGCACGCCGGAGTGGAACTCCATCGGTACCGCCGCCTCGTCGGGCTGTATCCGGTTGATGAACCAGGACATCATCGATCTCTACAACCGGGTGAAACCGGGCCGCGACACCAAGGTCGTGGTGATCCAGTAGCCGCAGGACGATCATCCGGCGAGCCTGACGGTCTGCAGACAGCCGACCAGGAAACACACGGTTGCGGCGAAGGAGGCCAGGGACCGAAGGTGGTTCCATGCCGTCCAGGCTGATCCGTAGGTGATCCAGTAGGCGGCCGTATCTGGACCGCCGATCGCCATGACGTCGAGTTTTTTGTTCATCGGCACGTTGCACACAACGGTGACGGCAAAGACACCGGCCAGGTAGGTCGCGGCGCCGGCGATCATCCACGCCGATGCGCCAGCCGGCAGGCTGTACCACGCCAGGCCCGCAAGCACGGCGGAAACAACCGCCATCGCCATGAACAAAGTCAGGAACAGGGATCCGTAGACCTTACGGTTGATCTGCTGCATGGATTCGATTCCGGCGGCCGGACGGCTGGCCGTCAAAGATTTCATGACAAAATCCGAAAAGGTCAGGAACACGCCGGCGACGAGACCGCCGGCAAGCACGGCGACGACTGCGAGAAACAGGATTGCATCGGTCATGGGTTTTCTCCTTTGGGGTTGCCTTATCCGGGTCAGCAAGACAGGCCGGGGGCACGGTGCAGATAGGTGTTGTCGGTGGTCTGCCGCAGCATGAACCGCGCCACATCGGCCCGGGAAATCTTCAGAGTCAGATTGCGTTCGGTCGGTGCGAATCCATGCTTGACCTTTTCCGACAGCGGACCGTCGATGAAGGCGGACGGCCGGACGATGGTCCAGTCGAGCCCGCTGTCGCGGACAATCTGTTCCTGGATGACGTGGTCTTTGAAGACGGCGCGCAGCACGATGCCGAACATCAACACCTTCCAGTAGAAATCGAGATTCGAGCGGCTGTCGCCGACGCCCAGCGTGGTCTGGCAGATCAGCCGCCGCACGCCGCGACGCTGCATGGCGTCGACGATGCGGCGCGTTCCTTCCGACCGGATGTTGCCGGTCAGTCCCTTTGACCCGAGGGTGATCAAGACACTGTCCGCGCCGTCGACCGCCTCGCTGACCGCGGCGGCATCGAGCACATCGCCGCGGATCATGGTGAGTTCGGGGTGGTCGATGCCGAGGGTTTCCGGCCGCCGGGCGAATGCCCGCACGCGATAGCCTTCGTTCAGCGCTTGCTGCACCAGGTGACGACCAACCGTGCCGGTGGCTCCAAAAACGGTCAACAACATGTGGATTCTCCTTCTGACTTTACACCGTGTAAATTGACACCATGTCAAATAGGTGTTACTTTACACCATGTCAAGTCAAAACATCGATACCCGAACCCGCATCCTGGAAGCCGCCCGTCACCTGCTCGAGGCGCAGCAGGGCCACGGCGTGCGCATGTCCGACATCGCCAAGGCCGCCGGCGTCTCGCGCCAGGCCGTCTATCTGCATTTCGAAACGCGCCTCGACCTGCTGATCGCCACCACCCTGCACGTCGACGCGACCAATCGTGTCGACGATCGTCTGGTGGCCAGCCGGACGGCGCCGAACGGCCGCGCACGGCTCAGCGCCTTCATCGACGCCTGGGGCAACTACATTCCGGAGATCTACGGCATCGCCCGGGCGCTGATGGCGATGCAGGAAAGCGACCCAGAGGCCAAGAAGGCCTGGGGCAACCGCATGCAGGCGGTGCGCCATGGCTGCGCCGCCGCCGTCAAGGCGCTCGACGATGACGGCGATTTGTCACCCGAGCTGACGGTCAAAGCGGCGACGGATCTGCTGTGGACCCTGCTGTCGGTGCGCAACTGGGAGCATTTGCGGCTGGACTGCGGCTGGAGCCAGAAGCGCTACGTCACGACAATGCAAAGAACGGCGGAAAAGAGCTTGATGGGCTAAGCTGCGTTCTGGGGATTGGCCGCTTTGGGCCGCACGGCACGAAGCAAGGCGGTCACGTCCCGAAACGACCGGAGTTCCGGTATTTGCTGGATCGCGGTCGGCGAACGGAGCTGCCAATTGGGGTATTCGTCGATCGTGCCTGGAACATTGGTCGATGCCGCCGGACCGGTCAGATCCGCGAGCCGGACGCCGACAAGCAGGCAGGGCGTTTCGGCGAGAAATCGGTAGGCGGCTGTCAGCACGGTTTCCGGCATTTGCGGCGCATCGGTGTCGATCGAGTCCGGTTCCAGTTGGCCGCCATCCACGAACGCTGCAACCAGTGCCCGACGTTCGGTCATCCTGTATTCCAGATGCTGAGACGCGTTGTCGGGGTCAACCAGGCCGAAGCGGCGCCGGAGTTCGATATCTTCGCCCTGCCACCAGCGCGACAGGGTCGGCAGGTCATGGGTCGAGATACAGGCCAGCGCCATGCTGGGATATGTGCCGGTGCGTCTGAACCATCCACCATCATGCTCGAAATAGAGGATCCGATAGGCCATCAGCCGGGCGGCCTGCATCGCCTCGCGAAAGCCCGGGGGCACCCAGCCGAGATCCTCGCCAATGATGATCGAACGGTTTTCCATCGATTCCTCGGCGACGACACTCAACAGCCCGGTGAAAGGATAGCGCAAATGCGTCCCCTTGTCGGGAGTCTCGCCATCCGGGATCAAAAACAATTGCCGAAGCGCCATAACGTGGTCGATGCGCAGCGCTCCCGCGAAGCGAAGCTGTGCCTCGATGAGCTTGCGAAACGGCATCAGCTCCTGCTTTGCAAGCGCCGTCGGCGAGGGTGCCGACAGATGCCAGTTCTGGCCGCCCTGGGCAAAGACATCCGGTGGCGCCCCAATCGTAAATCCGTTCAGCATCAGGTCGGACGCGCTCCACGTGGCCGACCCGTCGGGTGCATCGCCGACCGCCAGGTCAAGGTAAATGCCAATACGCATTCCGGCCGAAAGCGCCGTCCGCTCCGCGGCAGCAAGCTGGATCGAAGCGATCCATTGCAGCCAGCAGTGAAATCTCACGTCATCGGCGCGATCGCGTGCGAAGGTCGTCACCGCCATATGCTGCGGATCACGAAATTCGCGAGGCCAGCTCCGCCAGCCTGCGCCGTGTCCCCTGTCGACCATCTCGTGGGAAAGGGTTTCGAAAACCGCATGGCGTTCCAGCGATTGACCGCCCCGTTCGCAGAAGGCGGAAAAAGCCGCGGCCGTGTAGGTCGGCGAGGAGAAGGGTGAAGCTCGATAGACCGCCCGCAATCCGGCGAGCTTCACGGACGAGACGGCTGCATAGTCAACCGCGTCCGCGGCGCGCAGTCCATCCAGCGCCGCCTTGTCCGCATCGGGCTCGCCCGGCAGATCGTCCATAGCGATATAGAGTGGGTTCAAAAACAGCCGGTTCGACGGCGTAAACGGGCTGCGTCTGTTCGAATCCGCCAGAAACAGCGCGTGCAGGGGATTGATGCCGAGAAAATCAGCGCCGGCCTCTGCGGTTATCCCGGCGAGATCGGCCAAGTCCCGAAAATCGCCGATACCCCAGGATCGGTCAGAGCGCAGTTCGTACAGTTGGCAAAAAAAGCCCCAGGCGGGTGAGGCGGCCAGCCAGTCCGGGCAATAACAGGCGACACCCTCCGGCGGCGTGATCTCGTCGGATTGCGCATCGCCGGCGGGTGCATGTTCGGGATCGACACCGATTGCCTCCAGAAGCTGCCGCTTGGTGGTATCGGGTACAGCTGCCCCGGCGCCGTAATCGGTGGTGATACCGAATTGTCGACACAGCTCGTCAAGCGACACTTGGGTCATGCAGGCCTTTCCTCAGTCGAAGTCGGCGGAGATGACCTCGTCTATTGCACAGGACCCAAGCTCTAAACGCGTCTGATGCCGTGGTCTAGATGTGGTGCGCGTATCACTCTGCCGCGTAATTCACCCAGATTGCACGGACGGTGACTTGGCCGACATTGCAATAGCTGTGCGGCAACGTGCTCTCGAACATGAAGCTGTCGCCGACGCTGAGGACTTCCTTCCGGCCGTCGACCACAAGTTCTATTCCACCCTCGAGAATGTATCCGGCCTCGATCCCCTTGTGATAGAAGGGTTTGTCTCCCGACCGGCCCCCCGGTTCCATAGTCAGGATGTACATGTCGAGCCGTGGGGTCGAGGTGAACGGCGTCAGAATGTCCTTTGCGGCTAATGCTTCGGGGAACTCGATCGTCTTGCGAAACTCCGTCCGCGTGATGCCGAAGCCCTTGTGCTGACTTTGATCAGCCGAATTGAATATGTCGCCCAACGTGACGTCCAGAGCTTCGGCAATCCGGGCGAAAGCCCGAATCGAACCAGACGAAATGCCGCGTTCGATCTGGCTGAGGAAGCCGGAAGACAGACCGGCACGACTGGATACTTCGGTCAGTGACAGGCCTCGCACCTTGCGAAGCCGGCGAACGCGCGTGCCAATGTCATGGTCGACGGACATATCGGATCCTTCTTGCTTGATCGGGTCCGTTAGCGGGCTGTCCATGGACGCACCTCCTTGTGCATGGCGCCCCGTTGGCTTCGGAGCGCTGTCTTCTCAGTGAGCAATGCCGATAAAGTAAAGCGGTTGTCAAATGAGGTTGCCGAGCGAGGGCAACCTTTATTGGCAGTCAACTGCGGTGGCAAGGTCACTTGTCTGTTCCCTTGACCGCCGCCATCATCCACGGTTCGTCGCCAGGTCACTCAGCCTGCCCAGACATCTTTCAATACCCTCAGCCAGTTGCCGTGCATCAGCTTTTCACGATCGTCTTGTGAGTATCCGCGGCCTGCCAACGCATCCCAGATCCTTGCAGCGTGGGACATCGTGTTGAAGTCCGCATTGGTTCGGGTCTCATAGACGTACCAGTCTCCCAGGACGCCGGTTATGTTCTGGTTGGTCCCGTTTGGGCCAAAAGTCTTGTCCCAGACCTCCTCCGGTGTCTCGGGTGCTTCGACAAGGTCGCTTGCGAAAGCTACGTGCTCGAGTCCTCCGACTTTGACCATGTGGTCGACGTGATTGAGATAGTCGTCCATGTCCGGCCGCCTGTCGTGACGCACCGCGGGCGACCACATCACAGCGCCGGTCAATCCACCGGTTTCGGCGACTCCACGGATGTGGTCGTCGGTTTTGTTCCTTGGACTTGGGCACACGGCGTAGGCGTTTGCATGGCTGATGACCAAGGGCCGGCCGTCGCTTGCTTCAATGAACTCCGAAGTTGTGCGATGGCCGCAATGGGACAGATCGACGACCATGCCCAAGCGATGCATCTCCTCCAGCCAGTCGCGGCCGGCGTCCGTCATGCCGGTGTCTTCAGGGCCCTCCTGCGGTGCGCCGCAACCGAATTCGTTGGGTTTGTTGTAGTTGGGCTGCATGATCCGGACGCCCGCGGCGTGAAGCCCGCCGAGCTTGCCAGGATCACCCTGCAGCATGGTCGAGTCCTGGGTTCCGAGTATAACGGCGACACGGTCACTTGCGGCGGCCTGCACGATATCGTCCGTCGACGTCGCGAGAAGCGCAACGTCTTGCATCCCGGCGACGGCGTCCTTGGCCTGTTTCAGTTGCTCCATCGTGGCCGAAAAATCCGCATAGGGTCGGACCGCGGTGAGATTGATCGCGCGAATACCGCCCTGCAATGTGTTGTTCATCTGCCTCTCGTTGAGGCCGGCGCAGTTCAGTCCATCAATCGCCCATTCGGTTGGCAAAGTGTCCTCCCATCATTGTTGAGCGCACACCCACCGGCTCCAGTCGATTGAGTAAAAGTTCCACTCGAGTGGGCATCGAGCTTATCAAAACGCAGGCACATTGACCTCACATGTGGGGAACAAGTGTGAAATTTTTCCCATTTCCATCATGAATGTGAAAGTTCGTCTTGTAAATTCATTTTGAGCATGCAAGCGTTGAGTATGTTCATTTTGAGCATTCCAGGCACGTGAAACTCACAGTCTTCCAGATGTGAGGACGGCTTCGGCGCCGGACAGAGCGCCAGACTTCAAGGAGGACAGCATGACACCAAAAATCAGAACTGCTGTTGCCGCGTTGACCGTCGCGGCAGCACTCGCCGGGCCAGCGGCCTCAGCTGAGCTCACGATAGCGCAGAACTTCGATCCGCAGACCCTCTGGCCGAATGGCACCACCGCCTCCGACAACCTCAACGCCGGGTCGGCGATGGTGGAGGCGTTGTTCTGGCAGGATCCGCGGACCAACGAACTGCGGCCGCTCCTGGCCACGGGCTTCGAATACGAGTCAGACACGTCGATCGTGATCACCCTGCGCGAAGGCGTCAGCTTTACCAACGGCGAGCCGATGAACGCCGATGCCGTCGTTCATTCACTCGAGATCTTCATGGATCCGGACCAGGCGCCGGCCTATGCACGCGTCGCCGCACCCTTCGACACGGTGGAAAAGATCGATGACAACTCGGTCAGGCTGACGCTCAAGAACCCCTATCCGCCGCTGCCGCTGGCGTTGAGCCAGGTATATGTGGTGCCTCCGGCATACTGGAGCGAAGTCGGTCTTGAGGCCTATGGCCAGAAGCCGATCGGCACCGGCCCGTTCGAATTCGTCGAGTGGGTTCGCGACGACCGGCTTGTCATGAAGGCAAACGAGAACTACTGGGGCGATCCGCCTGCAGGTATCGACGGTCTCATCTGGCGCCCGGTGCCGGAAGATCAGTCGCGCGTCGCAGGCCTGTCGACCGGCGAGTACCAGATTGCGAAGGACCTTCCGGTGACCGCCATACCGGCGCTGGAGAACGAGGCATCGATCACTCTTGTCCCGGTCCCAAGCTACCGGATCTACCAGGTTGGCCTTTCATCCCTGCCGCAACATGAAAGCCCGCTTCAGGACAAGCGCGTCCGGCAGGCCCTGAACTATGCCATCGACAAGGAAGCCATCATCAACTCGCTGTTCTTCGGCAAAGCCGAAGCACTGAGCGGACAGGTTCTGCGGCCTTCGCAGCTCGGCTTCAATGCAAACCTATCGGACTATCCGTATGATCCTGAAAAAGCCAAGGCAATGCTCGCCGAGGCAGGCTACCCGGACGGCTTTGAGATACCCTTCAAGTTCCCTTCCGGACGCTACGCGCAGGATCGTGAGGTATCGGAAGCGATCGCCGGCATGCTCTCCGATGTTGGTGTGAAATCGGAGCTGATCGCCCTGGAGCCCGGCGAATTCCTGCGCCAGTTGCGTGCCAAGGAACTGGCCCCGATGTATTTTGTCGGCCTTGCACCACAGGATGATCCGGCGTTTCAAGCATCACAGTATGTCTCAACGTGGAGATATACGCCGATCGCCGATCCGCTCATCGACGAGTTGACCGCTGCCGGAGCAAAGGAGATGGATGGTGAGAAGCGACGTAAGATATATCAGGATCTTATGGCGCATATGCACGAAGAAGCCCCTATCATCTTTCTCTATGGCGGAATCGATGTCTACGGAACCGACTCACGACTGAAGAACTTTCTTCCCCGTGGCGACGGACGGATGTTCTTCTATGGCGTCACTTTCACCGAGTGACGGATCAGGATACCACTGGTGGCCAGACCTTATCGGCCACCAGCACACATAACAGTATGCCCGGGTACCTCTGAGTGTTGCGATATTTGGCAAAGCGATTGATTCTGACGATCCCGGTGTTGATCGGCATCCTTGTCATTTCCTTCATGCTGACGCGGCTTAGCGGTGATCCCAGCGACCTGATCCTGCCGCCTGACGTCACCGAAGAGGCGCGCGACGCCTTCCGCGCGCGTTACGGTCTCGATCAACCGATTTGGGTGCAGTTTGTCTCGTTCAGCGCGCGTGCCCTGCAGGGCGACTTTGGCGACTCGCTTCGCTTTCACGAGCCTGCATTCAAGCTGGTGATGGAGCGCATGGGTGCGACGACAGAGCTTGCGGTCGCCGCCATGGCCCTGACGATACTGATCGGCGTACCGGCCGGTGTCATCGCGGCGTATCGCCGAAACACGCCGGCCGACATTACGATTAGGGGCACGACGCTGCTCGGGCAAGCCATGCCTTCTTTCTACATGGGCATTCTCGCCATCATCGTTTTTGCGGTCTGGTTGCGTTGGCTGCCGACAGGAGGGCGCGGGACATGGGCACATCTGGTGCTGCCGGCGACCACTCTCTCCTTCGCGTTGGTGGCGCTTGTTGCACGGGTAACGCGGTCCTGCATGCTCGATGTGCTGGGCCAGGACTACATACGCACCGCCAGGGCAAAGGGTCTCGGCGAGATGCGGGTCGTCTGGCTGCACGGGCTGAGGAACGCCTTCATTCCCGTCTTGACGGTTCTGGGCCTTCAGGTCGGCTTTCTGATGGGCGGCGTGGTCGTGACGGAAACGGTCTTCTCGTGGCCCGGTGTCGGACGGCTCGCAATTCAGGCGATCTATGCCCGTGATTTTCCGGTGGTTCAGGCCGTCGTCCTGCTTTTCGCGCTGATCTTCGTGGTCGTGAACCTGATCGTGGACCTGCTCTACGCCTTGCTCGATCCTCGGATCAGCTACAAATGACGGGGACCTCTTGATCAGCATCTCCGATTCGAAGGCCGGCACCAGGGCGCCAACCAGCAACAGCCAAATTCGCCTGGTGTTGAGGCGCTTGTTTGGCAAGACGGCGGTCATCATCTGTGCCGCCTACCTCTGCGTCGCGGTGGTCTGCGCAATAGTGCCCGGCCTGGTGGCGCCCTATGATCCCTATGCGCAGGATCTGATCATGCGCCTAAAGCCTCCCTCCTTCCTCGACGGTGGAGCACCAGGTCATTTGCTCGGCACCGATCATCTTGGCCGGGACACGCTGTCGCGCATCATTTACGGCGCCCGGATTACACTGGTCATCAGTGTACTCGCCGTTGCCGTTTCTATGGTGGTGGGCGTCAGTGCCGGTCTGGCAGCCGGGTTCTACGGGGGCCGCACCGACGCAGTGATCTTGCGGTTGATCGATATGCAACTCGCATTCCCGGTCATCCTCCTGGTCATTGCCGTGGTCGCGGTGGTCGGGCCGTCCTTGACGAACCTCATTGTGATCATGGGTCTGTCCGGCTGGCCGCGTTTCGCAAGGATCGTGCGTGGTGCGGTGCTGTCGGTTCGCGGGCTGGAATATGTGGAGGCGGCCCGCGCTATCGGAGCCGCCCAGATCCGGATCATGACCCACCATATCTTGCCCAACATCATGTCGGCGATCATCGTTTATGCGAGCTTCGAGGTGGCGAGAATGATACTCCTCGAGGCGACCCTCAGTTTTCTGGGGCTTGGTGTCCAGCCGCCGACGCCGACATGGGGCGGAATGATCAACGACGGCAGGGCCTACATTACGATTTCCTGGTGGGTCTCATTCGTTCCGGGGATCGTGATCGCCGCGATCATCCTCGCCTTCAATATTCTCGGAGACGAACTTCGTGACGCCCTTGATCCCCAGCTTACGCACGAATGATTGGGAGGCATGCCCATGACGGCAATGACCGATGAGACCCGCAGCGGACCGGCTCAGACGCCGATAATCGATGGCCTTTACTGTGCTATCATGACGTCCGAGCAGATAGAGAAGACGCGCGCCGGCGGGGTACGCGCGGTGAACCTGACAGCCACGATGCCAAGCAAGGACCTCGCGGCGTCCATGTCACGCCTGGCAACCGTGCTTCGGGTCGTGGCCGAGAACACCGAACGTGCGCGGATTGTCTGCTCGGTTGCGGAGATTGCGCAGGCATCCGAGGACGGCGTGCTTGGCATCATCATCGGCAGTCAGGACTCGACATTTCTTGATCACGATGTCGATCTTCTGCGGGTGATGGCTCGAATAGGCATGCGGATTGCACAGCCCGTGTACAACGACGCAAATCGCTTCGGCGATGGCGCGTTGTCTGACCCCGAGGGTCGCTTGACGGACGCCGGACGCGATTGGGTTACCCTGATGAACGACCTGCGCATGCAAATCGACTTGTCGCACTGCGGTTACGGCACGGCGCGAGACATCCTGCAGGCATCGAAGCGGCCGGTGATCTTCAGCCATTCGAACGCCCGCGTATTGTGCGACAGTCCACGGAACATTCCCGACGATCTTGCGCGTGGAGCAGCCGACAGCGGAGGCACCGTCGGCGTGACCCTGTGGCCACCGCTGCTTGGCATCGATACGCGTCCCACCCTCGAAACTTTCTGTGACCAGGTCGAGCACTATTTGAGGCTCGTCGGCGAAGACCACGTCGCGTTCGGCAGTGACCTGTCGGAGGGGACGAAGACCGCAGAAAGCTGGGCAGCTCTCTACGGCCCCGATCCGGTCTGGCCAAGCGTCACCGGGGTCGTCGGCCCCTGGTTCACATTCGAAAACCGCGCAACACCCGGCTTCGAGACGATGGCCGACGCCCAGAACCTCATCCACGCGCTTGGGCGCCGCGGGCTATCGGACAGCGTCATCGAAAAGGTTATGGGCCGCAACCTGTTGCGTGTGTATTCAGAGGTTTGGGGCGCTTGAGCGCAGCATTCGACAAAACCCCACCGGTCGCTCCAGCCAATGGGGAACCCGTCCTTCAGGTCAAAAACCTTCGGGTCGAACTCAAGGTCGAGAAGGGCGTCTTCGCTGCCGTCGACGACGTGTCTTTTAGTTTGCGCGAGGGCGAGACCCTCGGCGTTGTCGGTGAGTCAGGTTGCGGCAAAAGCATGACCGCCCTCGCGGTCATGGGGCTCCTGCCAAAGCCGATCGGTCGAATCTCGCAAGGCGAAATCCGATTGCGGGGAATAGGCAACCTCGAAAAGAGCCGCGAAAGCACGATGAAACAGGTGCGCGGCAACCATATTTCGATGATCTTCCAGGAGCCGATGACCTCGCTGAACCCGGTTTTTACCGTTGGGTTCCAGATTTCCGAGGCGATTCGTATCCATCAGAGCGTGGACAACCATACGGTTCGCAAACGCGCCATAGACATGCTGGAACTGGTCGGCATTCCCTTGCCGGAGCTGCGCTATGACGCCTATCCCCATCAGCTTTCGGGCGGCATGCGGCAGCGCGTCATGATTGCGATGGCGCTCTCCTGCCGCCCGAAAGTCATGCTTGCCGACGAGCCGACAACGGCGCTGGATGTGACGATCCAGGCACAGATCTTGAAGCTCATGAACCTGCTCAAGGACGAGATCGGCACATCAATCGTCTTCATCACCCACGATCTGGGGGTGATTGCCAAGATGACCCAACGGGTTCTGGTCATGTATGCTGGTGTAGTCGTTGAAGAAGCCTCGGTGCGGGACCTGTTTCGCCAGCCGCTGCACCCCTATACGGCAGGGCTGCTGCGATCGATTCCGCGAGTCGACCCGGCGGTTGGGCGCGCACGGCGGCTGCACACCATAAAGGGGGTGGTTCCAAGCCTCATGAACCTTCCACGCGGGTGCCGTTTCTCCGATCGTTGTCCCGACGTACATGACCGTTGTCGTCAGTCGGAACCGCCGCTTATCGCGCAGGCAACGGGGCCGAATGGCGGCCGCCGGGTCCGCTGTTGGCTGCACGAGGCTTCGCCCGCCGATGGCTGATGCCGTTACCCGGATTCCGCTTCTCGAAGTGGTTGGCTTGAAACGCCATTTCCCCGTTGACGACGGATTCTTCTCGCGCGCAAATCGCAGCGTGAAGGCGGTCGATGGTGTCGACCTCACCATTGCTTCAGGCGAAGCGCTGGGCTTGGTCGGAGAGTCGGGCTGCGGCAAGACCACGCTCGGACGGACAATCGTACGACTGGATCAACCGACATCGGGAGAAATCCGGTTCGAAGGCGCGGATATCGCAAGCTTGAACGATCACGCTTTGAAAGCCTACAGGCGGCAGATACAGATCATCTTCCAAAACCCGTACTCATCGCTCAATCCGCGACTGACGGTGGGCAACATGCTGGTCGAGCCCCTCATGCTGCACGGAATCGGCAACCGTGACTCGCGTCTCGATCGCGCCAGGGAACTGCTGGATTTGGTCGGCCTCGATCCGCAGCACATCCACCGCTATCCCCACGAATTCTCAGGCGGTCAACGCCAGCGCCTGTGCATTGCGCGTGCCTTGGCGTTACAGCCAAAGCTCATCGTCTGCGACGAGCCGGTCTCCGCGCTGGACGTGTCGATACAATCGCAGATCCTGAACCTTCTGCGCGATCTCCAGGAGGAGTTCGGCCTTTCTTACCTGTTTATCTCTCACGATCTCAGCGTTGTGGAACACATGTGTGAGCGGGTCGCGGTCATGTATCTTGGACGTATCGTCGAGACCGCCACCGCTGACGATATTTATGCCGACGCCCGTCACCCCTACACGCGCGCGCTGTTTTCTGCCGTTCCGGTGCCGGATCCGGACGCGCAAACCGAAGAGATCATCCTCGAGGGCAGCGTGCCCAGCCCGATCGACCCTCCGCCAGGGTGCCACTTCTCGACACGGTGTCCATTTGCCGCCGAGGTCTGCTCGGCAAGCACGCCGCAGTTGCGCGAGGTTCGCCCGGGGCATTTCGTTCGGTGTCACCGCCTCGAAGAAATCTATTGAGCTGACCGGCGATCAACCAAGCCAAGGGCGGCGCCCGTCGCCGCAGTCGACGATTCATGGTTTCCAATTGCGCCGCAGATCACCCGGTCGGCGGAAAATCTGATCCGTGTATCAGTACAAAAAAAACACCGCCCGGAGACTATCCGGGCGGTGTGCATTCGATGTCGCAGCACCCTCAGGCGGCGGCGACGGCCCGCTTGGCCATGACCTTCACCAGATTGGCGCGGTATTCGGCGGAACCGTGCAAGTCGGACATCAGACCCGATGGATCGACAGAGACGCCGTCCAGGGCGCCGGCCGAGAAGTTGCCGCCGAGCGCCGATTCCATGTCGCTGGCCCGAAACACGCCGTCGGCACCGGCGCCGGTGACGCCGACCCGGACGCCGCCGTCACCCTGGGCGACGAAGACGCCGGTCATCGCGTAGCGCGATGCCGGATTGGGGAACTTGCTGTAGGCAGCTCGCGCCGGCGCCGAGAACGACACGGCGGTAACGATCTCACCGTCCTCAAGCGCCGTTTCGAACAGGCCGACGAAGAAGTCGTCCGCCGCCATGTCCCGCTGGTTGGTGTGGATGGTGGCGCCCAGAGCCACCATGGCGGCCGGGTAGTCGGCCGCCGGGTCGTTGTTGGCGATCGATCCACCGATGGTACCCATATTGCGCACATGCGGATCGCCGATATGCGAGGCGAGATCGGCAAGCGCCGAACAGGCGCCCTTGATCTCCGGCGAGCCGGCGACCGTGGCGTGGGTGGTGGCGGCGCCGATGCGCACCGTGCCGCCATTCACCGAAATACCCTTGAGCTCGTCGATATGGCGCAGGTCGACGACGTCACTGGGCGCCGCCAGGCGCTGCTTCATGGTGGGGATCAGCGTCTGACCGCCGGCCAGCAGCTTTCCCTCATCGGCCCCGGAAACCAGGCTGGCGGCTTCCGCAACGGAGGAAGCGCGGTGATACTTTGTTGCGTACATTTTGTTGTCCTCGCTTCCTAGCTGTTGATCGCCGCCCAAACTTTGGCGGGCGTCGCCGGCATGGTCAGGTCGTTGTTGCCGATCGCATCGGTGATGGCGTTGATCACCGCCGGTGGTGAACCGATGGCGCCGGCCTCACCGCAACCCTTCATGCCCAATGGATTGGACGGGCACTCGGTCACCGTGGTCGAGACGTCGAAGGACGGCAGGTCGCTGGCCCGCGGCATGGTGTAATCCATGTAGCTGGCGGTCAGCAACTGACCCGACTCCTCGTCATAGGCGCAGCCTTCAAGCAGCGCCTGGCCGATGCCCTGGGCAAGACCGCCATGCACCTGACCCTCAACAACCATCGGGTTGATGATGTTGCCGAAATCGTCCGACGCCACGAACTGGATGACCTCGGTCTGCCCGGTTTCCGGATCGACCTCGACTTCGCAGATGTAACAGCCGGCCGGGAAGGTGAAGTTGCTGGGATCGTAGAACGACGATTCCTTCAGGCCCGGCTCCATGCCTTCCGGCAGATTGTGCGCCGTGTAGCAGGCGAGCGCCAGCTGGAACCACGGGATCGACTTGTCGGTACCGGCGACCTTGACCTCGCCTTCCTCGATAACGATGTCCGATTCGTCGGCTTCCAGTTGGTGTGCGGCTACCTTCTTCGCCTTGGCCTCGACCTTGTCGAGCGCCTTGACGATGGCCGACATGCCGACGGCGCCGGAGCGCGACCCGTAAGTGCCCATGCCCATCTGCACCTTGTCGGTGTCGCCATGGACGATGGAGATGGTGTCAAGCGGTACACCGAGCCGGTCGGCGACGACCTGCGCGAAGGTGGTCTCATGGCCCTGGCCGTGGCTGTGCGAACCGGTCAGCACCTCGATCGTGCCGACGGCATTGACCCGCACCTCGGCCGATTCCCACAGGCCGACACCGGCACCGAGCGCGCCGACCGCGGCGGACGGCGCGATGCCGCAGGCCTCGATATAGCAGCTCATGCCCATGCCGCGCAGCTTTCCGCGCGCCGCGGCATCCGCCTTGCGCGCCGGGAAGCCGGCGGTGTCGGCGGCCTGCATGGCGGCATCCAAGGAGGCTTCGAAATCACCGGCATCGTAGGTCATGATGACCGGCGTCTGATGCGGAAACTCCTTGATGAAGTTGATCCGCCGCAGTTCAGCCGGGCTGATGTTCATTTCCCGTGCCGCGGTTTCGATCGCCCGCTCCAGGATATAGCTCGCCTCCGGCCGGCCGGCACCGCGATAGGCGTCGACCGGTGCCGTATTGGTGTAGGCAGTCCGCACATTGCAGAAAATGTTCGGGATGTTGTACTGGCCCGACAGCAGCGTCGCGTAGAGATAGGTCGGCACCGATGACGAGAACAGCGACATGTAAGCGCCGAGATTGGCGAGCGTATCGACCTTCAGGCCGGTGATGCGCTTGTCGGCATCAAAGGCGATCTTGATGGTCGACACGTGATCGCGTCCATGGGCATCCGACAAAAACGACTCCGTGCGATCGGCGACCCACTTGACCGGCACACCGGTGCGCTTTGATGCCCACAGGCAGACGATTTCTTCGGGGTAGATGTAGATCTTCGAACCGAAGCCGCCGCCGACATCGGGCGCGATGACCCGCAGCTTGTTTTCCGGCGCGACGTTGTAGAAGGCGCTGAGCACCAGGCGCGCCACATGCGGATTCTGCGAGGTCGTCCACAGCGTGTAGTGGCCTTCGCCCGAATCATAGTGGGCCAGCGCGGCGCGCGGCTCCATGGCGTTGGGAATCAGCCGGTTGTTCTCCACTTCCAGCTCAACCACGTGGGCAGCGTCCGAGATCGCCTCCTCGACAAGCTGCTCTTCGCCGATCACCCAGTCGTAGATGAGATTGCCAGGAGCCACCTCGTGGATCTCCGGGGCGCCCGGCTCGATAGCATCGATGGCGTCGGTGACGGCCGGCAGTTCCTCGTACTCGACGATGACTTTTTCCGCCGCCTCGCGCGCCAGCGCCCGCGTCTCGGCGACAACCACCGCGACGGCGTCGCCGACATAGCGCACCTTGTCTTCGGCAAGCGGTCGCCAGACGCCCATATTCATTGGCGAGCCGTCCTTCGAATTGATCATCCAGCCGCAGATCAGGCTGCCGATGCCGTCCTCGGTCAGCTGCTTGCCGTCAAGCACGCCGTAGACGCCTTCGATGGCCTCGGCAGCGCTCTTGTCCATGCCCAGGATCTTGGCGTGGGCGTGCGGGCTGCGAACGAAATACGCGTGCCGCATGCCGGCTTCGTAAACGTCATCCGTATAGCGGCCCTGGCCGGTGATGAACCGGAAATCTTCCTTGCGCGCCACTCGCGCGCCGATACCTTCAACTCCCATGGATTCCTTCTCCCGTTATCGAGGCGGCGTTCGAACCCGATCCCCTGATGCGCCGATGCATGGCGCCGGGTCGCGAGCCGTCGCCCGCCGGTTCCGCTACTCGGCCGCCTGCGACGTGCCGTTCATTTCGGCGGCGGCTGCCAGAATGGCCTTGACGATGTTGTGGTAGCCGGTGCAGCGGCAGAGATTGCCCTCAAGCTCTTCCCGCACCGTGGCCTCATCCAGTGACGCACCATGCTTGTTGATCATGTCGGTCGCCGCCATGATCATGCCCGGCGTGCAGAAGCCACACTGCAGACCGTGATTCTCGTGAAACGCTTTCTGAACGGGATGCAGTTCCCCGTTGCTGGCCATGCCCTCGATGGTGGTGACGTCGGAGCCGTCCGCCTGCGCGGCGAGCATGGTGCAGGCCTTGATCGCGTCGCCGTCGACATGCACGACGCAAGCACCGCATTGCGACGTATCGCAGCCGACATGGGTACCGGTCAGCGCCAGATTGGTTCGAAGAAACTCCACCAACAGCGTTCGATCCTCAACGTCACCGCTAACGCGGCGACCGTTGACTGTCATTGATACACTTGCCATCCATCTCCTCCCGCTTGTCGACACCAGGCCGGATTACACCTGGGTCATCCCAGTGCCCCCAAAGATGAAACGGGGCGTTTTCGTTTCAACCCCGTCCGGGCACGTTATTTGACCGAACGTTTGTTTAGAGTCGTTCTGAACCAAGAGAGCCAGCCCGCGTTGACTTAGTCAAGCCTCGGCGCGCAAGTTCATGGCATCGCTGCGACAATTCCCCTCACACGCGCCAAAAAACGCAATGGCTTCCGTCAGATACAACGTCCTCCGTCAACCTGCATGGCAACGCCCGTCACCATGCTCGCCTCGTCGGAGCACAGATAGCAGGCGGCGTTGCCCATATCCTCGGGCGTCGAAAAACGCCCTATCGGGATGGTTGCAAGGAACTTCGCCCGCATCTCCGGCGTGTCCTCCCCGAGGAACGTCTTGAGCAGCGGCGTCTCGCCGGCGACCGGATTGATGGCGTTGACCCGCACCCCGAACGGGGCGAGCTCAACCGCCATCGTTTTGGTCGCGGTGATCATCCAGCCCTTGGAGGCGTTGTACCAGTTGAGACGCGGCCGCGGGCTGACGCCGGCTGTCGAGGCGACGTTGAGGATGCAGCCCTCGCCCCGTTCCTTCATCGCCGGAACCAAGTGGCGGGCGGTCAGGTAGACCGACTTTGCATTCACCGCGAGCACCCGGTCGAAATCCGCCTCGTTCACCTCTTCCAGCGCTGCCGGCAGATGCGACACGCCGGCATTGTTGACCAGGATGTCGACATGGCCGAATGCCGCCATGGCCGCTTGTGCCATCGCCGCGACACTGTCGCCGTTCGAGACGTCGGTGGTCTGGGCGATCGCCGCAGAACCGAGCTCTTCGGCACTTTGCGCCGCGGCGTCGCCGTTGATGTCGACGATCATCACCCGGGCGCCTTCGGTCAGGAATTTGTGCACGATCCCGGCGCCGAACCCTGACGCACCGCCGGTGACGATTGCCGTTTTGCCTTCAAGCCGCATGGGATTACCCTCCTCAGTCGTGATGCGCGGCGACGGTTTTCAGCACCGAAAACCCATAAAGCGCCTCGAAGCCCTTTTCGCGCCCATGACCGGATTTGCCGACCCCGCCGAAGGGCAGCTCGACACCGCCACCGGCACCATAGTTGTTGATGAACACCTGGCCGGAACGCAGTGCCTTGGCCAATCGCATCTGGCGGCCGCCGTCGCGGGTCCAGATGCCGGCCACCAGTCCGTAATCGGTGCCGTTGGCGATCGAAACCGCTTCGGCGTCCGTGTCGAATGGGATCACCACCTGAACCGGGCCGAAGATTTCCTCCTGCGCCAGCCGGTGATCGGCGGCAACGCCGGCAATCAACGTCGGCTCAACGTAGTGGCCGCCGGCCGGCGCGTCGTCGACGACCGATCCGCGCGCCGCAATGGTCAGACCGTCGCGCTCGGCGAGGCTCAGATAACCGCTGACGATCTCCTTCTGGCGGGCCGAGATCAGCGGTCCGACATCGAGATCGTCCGCCGCCGGTCCGACCCACAGTGCCTGGTAACGGGCGGCCAGCCGGTCGAGCACATCGACATAGATCGAGCGATGCACGAGAAGGCGCGATGAAGCCGAGCAGGTCTGGCCGGCGTTCTGGATGCCGGCGTTGACGAGAAACGGCAACGCCTTGTCGATGTCGGCATCCTCGAAGACGATCTGCGGCGACTTGCCGCCGAGCTCCAGCGTGACGGGTACCACGTTGCGGGCCGCGGCAGCCTGTACCAGCGAACCGACCGCCACCGATCCGGTGAACGAGATGTGGTTCACGCCGGGGTGCTCGGTCAGCGCCGCGCCGGCCTCCTCGCCAAGTCCCGGCACCACGTTGAGCGCACCGACAGGCAAGCCCGATTCCTGCGCGATCCCGGCGAACGCCAGCGCCGTCAGACAGGCCTCCTCGGCCGGTTTCAGAACCGCCGCGTTGCCCATCGCCAGCGCCGCACCGACCGAGCGGCCGATGATCTGCATCGGATAGTTCCACGGCACGATGTGCCCGGTCACACCATGCGGCTCGCGCAGCGTATAAACCGTGTAGCCGTCAAGGTAGGGAATCGTTTCGCCATGGACCTTGTCGGCGGCGCCACCATAGAATTCCATGTAGCGGGCGAGTGCGACGGCGTCGTTGCGTGCCTGCTTCAGCGGCTTGCCGACATCGGCGGCCTCAAGCTCGGCAAGCATGTCGATCCGATCGAGAACGCGCTGGCCGATGCGGGTCAGGACGCGGCCGCGCTCCACGGCGGTCATGCCGCCCCACATGCCGTCGAGTGCCGTGTGCGCGGCGTCGACGGCGGCATCGACGTCACCGGAGCCGCCGCGGGCAATCTCGCCGACCTGGGCACCGGTCGAGGGATCTTCCAGTTCCAGCCGGTCGCCGCTTTCAGGGGCCACCCATTCGCCGTTGATGAAGCAATGTGCCGGATCGAAACCCAGCCTGTCCGTCAGTTCCATGGTCGCGCCTTTCATTGCGCCGAACTTGCTCTCGTGCGTGCGGCGCGCGCCCGCAACGCCTCGTCGAGGATCGGCGTGGCCGAGAGCAATTCGCGCGTGTAGCTGTGGCGCGGATTGCGGAAGACCTCCTCGGTGCGGCCTTCCTCGACGATTCGGCCCGCCTTCATCACCAGAACCCGGTCGGTGATCGCCCGGACAACCGACAGATCGTGCGATATGAACAGATATGAGATCGCGAGGCGATCCGACAGGTCGGCCAGCAGATCGAGTATCTGCGCCCGGATCGACACGTCAAGCGCCGAGACCGCCTCGTCGAGGATGATCAGCGACGGTTCGATGATCAACGCCCGGGCGATGGCAATACGCTGCCGCTGACCACCGGAGAATTCGTGGATGTATTTGTGCGCGTCGGACGCCTGCAGGCCGACATTGATAAGAGCCCGGGCAACGCGTTCGGCGCGCTCGCTACCGCGCGGCGGATCGTCGAGCAGGTGGAACGGTTCGGTGATCAGCCGGTCGACCCGATGACGCGGGTTGAAGGAACTGTACGGATCCTGGAACACCACCTGCACCCGTCGCCGCATCTCACGATCCGGTCCGGCGCCGGCGGTGGAAAACAGTTCGCCGGCGAGACGGATCTCGCCGCCCTGCACCGGGTCGAGGGCGAGGATCGCCCGTGTCAGGGTTGACTTGCCGCAGCCGCTTTCGCCGACAAGACCGACATTCTCACCGTGCATGATGGCCAGCGACACGTGGTCGACCGCCCGGAAGGTGCCGGGCGGCGCCAGCAGCGAACGCCGCGGCAGTGCATAATCGCGGACGACGTTGCGCACCTCGATGACCGGCTGCGACGCGTCGGCGTCATGCGCCGGATTGCGGTCCGGCACATGGTTGGACGCCTCGAACAGCGCCCGCGTGTAGGGATGGCGCATCTGGCGGAACAGGGTCACGGTCTCCCCGGCCTCGACGATGGCACCGTCCTTCATGATGGCGATGTGATCGGCCATGTCGGCGACCACCGCGAGATCGTGGGTGATCAGGATCAGCCCCATGCCGTCCTCGGCGACGAGTTTCCTCAAGAGTCTGAGGATCTGCGCCTGGGTCGTCACGTCGAGCGCGGTGGTCGGTTCGTCGGCGATCAGCAGCTTGGGTCGCAGCGCGATCGCCATGGCGATCACCACCCGCTGGCGTTGGCCACCGGAGAGGTCGTGCGGATAGCGGTGCAGAGGAAACTGCTCGGCCGGCAAACCGACCCGGTCAAGCGCCTCACGGGCGATGCGCCGCGCCTCGCGCCGCGACTTGCCGCTATGCACCAAAATGGTTTCTGCCACCTGGTCGCCGATCGTTTGCACCGGGTTGAGCGCGGTCATCGGTTCCTGGAAAACCATGCCGATGTCGTTGCCACGCAGACCGCACATCTCTTTTTCCGAGCATTGTTCCAAGCGCCGGCCGTCGAGCTGGATGGAGCCGGACCAGACGGTGCCGACCGGCAGCAGCTGCATGACCGCCATGGCGGTCATCGACTTGCCGGAGCCCGACTCGCCGACAATCCCCAGCACTTCGCCGCCGCGCATCGTCAAATCGACCTCGTGCAGGATCGGCGTGCCCTTGATCGACAGCGACAGGCTTTCGATGTCGAGCAGCGCCATCAGCGGGACCGCCGCAGCTTGGGATCGAAGATGTCGCGCATGCCGTCGCCCATCAGGTTGAGACCGAGCACCGTCAGGACGATGGCCAAGCCGGGAAAAATGGCGAGTTGCGGCGCGATATAGATCATCGTCTGCGCGTCGGAGAGCATGCGGCCCCAACTGGGCAGTGGTGGCTGAGTGCCGAGCCCGACATAGGCGAGGCCGGCTTCCGCCAGGATGCCCAGCGAGAACTGGATGGTGCTCTGGACGATCAGCAGGTTGGTGATGTTTGGCAGGATGTGCTCGGCCGAGATGTGGGTGGCGCCCTTGCCGGCCACCCGGGCCGCCAGAACGTAGTCGCGCGTCCACAGCGACAGCGCCGAGCCGCGGGCCAGCCGGGCAAATACCGGGATGTTGAAAATGCCGATGGCGATGATGGCGTTGACCGCGCTCGGCCCGAATACTGCGGTGATCATAATCGCCATCAGCAGAGCTGGGAAGGCGAAGATCAGATCGTTGGTGCGCATCACCAGCTCGTCGATCAGGCTGCCATGGCGCGCCGCCGCGAGCAGGCCGAGTGGCACGCCGATCACGATGCCGATGCCGACCGCAATGAAGGCGACGGCGATCGAGGTTCGGGCGCCGACCATGATCATCGAAAAGATGTCGCGGCCGAATGCATCGGTGCCCAGCCAGTGTGCCGCCGACGGGGTTTTCAGCTTGTTGGGGATATCGAGATCGGTGACGTCATAGGGCGTCCAGACAAACGACAGCAGGGCGGCGGCGGCGAAGATCAGCGTCAGCGCCAGCCCGATCATGAAACTGGGCGAGCGCAATGCAGTGCGCACCATACCGGCGCGCAGTTCGGAGGCGATGTGCAGATCGGTCATGCCGATCTCCGCCGCAGTCGCGGATCGACCGCCGCATAGGCCATGTCAACCAGGAAGGTGACCAGGATCACCGCGAAGACCAGCAGAAAAATCACGCTTTTGACGACGATCAGGTCGCGTTGGGTGATGCCCTGGAAGACCAGCCGGCCGAGGCCCGGCAGGAAGAAGACGTTCTCGATAATGATGGCGCCGGCCAACAGGAAAGAAAACTGCAGGCCGAGGATGGTCAGCACCGGGATCATGGCATTGCGCAACGCATGTCTCCACAACGCCTGGCGCTGGGTCAGGCCCTTGGCCCGGGCGGTGCGCACGAAGTCCTCGCCCAGGGTGTCGAGCAGCGACGACCGCATGACGCGGGCCAGGATAGAGGCCTGTGGCAGGGCCAACGCGATCGCCGGCAGCGTCAGTGCCTTCATGCCGGCGAAGAAGCCGGCTTCCCATCCGGGAAAGCCGCCGGCGGAAAACCAGCGCAGCGAGACGGCGAACAGCAGCACCAACAGCATGGCGAACCAGAAGTTGGGGACCGCGATGCCGAGCTGCGTCACCCCCATGATCGACACGTCGGCCGGCGAGTTGCGTCGCGCCGCTGCGATGACGCCGACCGGAAAAGCGATCGCCGTCGACAGAATCAGCGCATAGACGGCGAGCGGCATGGAGATCCAGAACCGATCGGCGATCAGATCGCTCACCGGCACCCGATAGGTGTAGCTGATGCCGAACTCGCCCTGCAGCAGGCCGGTGATCCACTGCCAGTAGCGCACCGGCGCCGAGGTGTTCAGACCAAGGCTTTCGCGCAGCGCCGCGACCGTATCCGGCTGGGCGTTGAGGCCCAGCATGAAAGCGGCGGGATCACCGGGCACCACCTCGATGACGAAGAAGATGACAAGGCTCGCAGCCAGAAGACTGAGGGTGAGCGAGACCAGCCTTTTGATCAGATAGGGTAGCATGAAACGCCATCGGAAGAGGGAAACGGGAGCCTTGACACATCTTGCTCTGGTCGGCTCCCGTCGGTCTTTCGGGCTTCTAGTCTTCCCAGTGGACCGCGGTCATGTCGGCGGCCTGGGTCGGGGCGTTTTCCCAGATTCCCTTCAGTTTGGCGTTGACCACTCCGGTATTGGCCAGCTGGAACAGATAGCCATTGACATGGTCATCGGCGATCTTCTGCTGGGCCGCCTTCAACAGCCGGTCGCGCTCGGCCGGATCGGTGGCGTTGTTGAGATCCTCGATGATCTTCTGGAACTCAGGGCTGTCATACTGGAAGTAGTAGTCCGGCCGCGCATAGATGCCGATATCCAGCGGCTCCGTGTGGGACACGATGGTCAGACCGAAATCCTTGCCGCGAAACACCTGCTCCAGCCACTGTGCCCATTCGAGGTTGCTGATCTCGGTCTGGATGCCGACATCGCGCAGTTGCGAGGCTATGATCTCGCCGCCGCGACGCGCGTAGGAGGGCGGCGGCAGCTTCAGCGTCGTGGTGAAACCGTCCGGGTAGCCGGCTTCGGCCAGCAACGCCCTGGCCTTTTCCGGATCGTAGTTCGACTGGCCGGTCAGGTCGACATAGGACGGGTGGTGCGGCGCGAAGTGGGTGCCGATCGGCGTTCCGTAGCCGAACATGGCACCGTCGATGATGGCCTGGCGGTCAATGGCGTGCGCCAAGGCCTCGCGCACCTTCGGATTGTCAAACGGCGCCATCTTGTTGTTGGTCGACAGGATGGTTTCACCTTCCGTCGATCCGGCGATCACCCTGAAGCGCGGATCGGCGCCGAACTGCGCAAGGTTCTCGGGCGCCGGGAAGGGCATGAATGCATCGACATCCTCGGCCATGACCGCCGCGAACGCGGCATTGGGATCGGAGATGTATTTGAAGGTCACGCTGTCTAGCTTGGCCGGCTCGCCCCAGTAGTCGGGATTCTTTTCCAGTTCGATCCGGTCGCCCTGAACCCAGTCCTCGAAGACGAAAGCCCCAGTGCCGATCGGATTGGTGGCGTTGCTGGCCGCCGATTCCGGCGCCACGATCGCCGCATCGCCCCAGGCCAGATTGAACAGGAAGTTACCGTTGGGTTTCGAAAGGTTGATTCTGACGGTGTTCGGATCGACCACCTCGACCGATTCGATATCCGCGTAAAGCGCCTTCTGGGCGTTGGTCGACTCCTCGTCGTCGATGCGCTCCAGCGAGAACTTGACGTCTTCGGCGGTGAAGTCGGTGCCGTCGTGGAACTGGACGCCCTGGCGCAGGTTGAAGGTGTACACCTTGCCGTCATCGGAGATGGTCCAGGATTCGGCAAGGCCGGGAACGATGCTGCCATCCGAGGCGAAGCGCGTCAGACCCTCAAAAATGTTCGAATAGGTCACCTGGTCGATGGCGCCGGCGGCGCCCGAGGTCGGATCGAGGTTCGGCGGCTCCAGCTGCGCACCGACGGTAATGTCGGTCTTGGCGGCAAAGGCCGCCGGGCTCAGTGCGGTGCTCGCCGCCAGCATGCCCGCGACCGTCAACCCCTTAACGAATGGCGTCATATCAGTTCCTCCTGTTGGTTCTCGCTTTCCGAGTTTTTGTGTTCCCGAACATAGCTTTTTGCACTGCGGCATATCAAGCGTTCAGCAGGTCCTGCAGCGCCAGCGCCATCACCTTGGCCGAATCCACCATGTCGTCAATGCCGACATACTCGTCCGGCTGGTGCGCCAGATCGAGAATGCCCGGCCCGTAGGCGATGCAATCCTTGAGCCGGCCAATGCGATCGATGTGCTTCTGGTCGTAGGTGCCCGGCGACACCACATATGCCGGACTCTTTTCCAGGACCTGCTCGATGGATCGGGCGACGGAGCGCACGACCGGCGCGTCGCGGTCGGTCATCGTCGGGCTGACATGCCACAATTCGCGGATCTCGTAGTCGAAATTGTCGCGCTCGGCACTGACCCGCGCAACGATGTCGGCCACTTCGCGGGGCACCTCTTCCGGATCCTCCTCGATAATGTAACGGCGGTCCACCACCATGCGGCAGGAATCGGGGACACAGGCGGAGGGAAATCCGGTGAAGTCCGGATCCGGTTCGGCCTGCCCTCCGTGCATCGAATTGATGTTCATGGTCGACTGGCGGGCGCCTTCCGGCACCACCGGCATGGCGGTGTGTTTTTCCGCCAGCGCCGGATAGAGGCTGGTTTCGAATTCCTGCAGCACGGCACCCATGTGGCGGACCGCGCAATCGCCCAGAAACGGCATCGAGCCGTGCGCAATGCGGCCCCTGGTTTCGATCTCCGCCCACCAGACCCCGCGGTGGCCGAGACAAATGCGGTCCTTGTTGAGCGGCTCGGGGATGATCACATGCTGAACCCGCTGCGGGTCGAAGAAACCGTGCTCGGCGAGGTAGGCGACACCGCCATAGCCGCCGGTCTCCTCGTCCGCCGTGCCGGAGATTTCGATGGCGCCGCGAAAGTCCGGACAGGCATCGATGAACGCTTCGGCGGCGATGATCGACGCCGCCAGTCCGCCCTTCATATCGCAGGCGCCGCGGCCATAAATACGGCCATCCCTGACCTCACCGCCGAACGGATCGACGGTCCAGCCATGACCCGTCTCGACCACATCGATGTGGGAGTTGAAGTGGACGCACTGGCCCGGTCCGCGCCCTTCGCGCCGTGCCACCACGTTCCAGCGCGGATACCGGTCGCTGTCACCCGGCGTCCCATGCGCCCGTACCATCTGGATCTTGAAGTTCCGCTTGCGCAGTCGATTTGCCAGGTATTCGCAAATCTCCAGATAGGCTTCGCCGGGCGGATTGAGGGTCGGGATCCGGATGAGGTCGCAGGTCAGGCCGATCAACTCGTCGCGCCGCGCGTCAATCAGTTCGACAAAGGGCGCCGCTGCGGTCTCTACGTCACTCATGGAGCCATGCCCCCTACGCAAATGCTTGATTTCACGGTACACATACCAGCCGGTATTGTTCCGCAGGCGGGCGTTTGCCCGCAATACCGTAGGATTACGAATTGGCGCTGACGGCAAATTCCGAGGAAACCGACCTGGCGGCGTTGTGCGCGCTGGCTTTCGACGATGCGCCGGTCGGCATCGTGCTCACCGAGAACCGGGTGATCCGCGCCTGCAACTCCACTTTCGCGTCAATATTCGGCTACGAGAAAGAGGAACTGCTGGGCCAGTCCTTCCGGGTACTCTACGCCTCGAACGAGGAGTTCGAGCAGATGCGCGACATCGGCCTGAAAACGCTGCGCGAGGGACGGCCCTACAGCGACGAGCGCATAATGCCGCGCCGCGACGGCAGCCTTTTCTGGTGCCGGGTGCGGGCCCACAGCCCGACGCCCGACGATCCGCTGCGCCGCACCATCCTGACCTATGCCGATCTGTCTGAGCGCCGGCCCTATGTGGCGCTGTCGGTGCGCGAACGGCAGATCGTGCTCTATTTGAGCGGCGGCAAGACCAGCAAGGAAATCGCCCGCAGGCTCGGCATCTCGCCGCGCACCGTCGAGTACTACCGGGCGCGTCTGCTGAAGAAATTCAGAGTCAGCAACGTCACCGAACTGCTCGCCCATCTCGGCGGTCCGCCGGATTAGAGTGCCATGATCCGGGCCGATCAGAGCAACCGCAAATGGTGGATTCTCGCCGCCATGGGGGCGGTCTTTGGCCTGTTGCTATTGGACGAGACGGTCGTCGGGGTGGCGCTGCCGACCATCAAACGCGAGCTGGGCCTTTCGCAAGTCGAGACCCATTGGATCGTCAACGCATACCTGCTGCTGTTTGCCGGATTCGCGGCCGCGGCGGGCAGGCTGGCGGACATCATCGGATTGAAGCTGATTTTCGTCGCCGGCGGCGTGCTGTTCGCTCTCGCCTCGCTCGCCTCCGGTCTGGCACAGGATGCGATCTGGATTGTTGCCGCTCGGGCGGTTCAGGGACTCGGCGCGGCGATCATCTTTCCAGGTTCCCTGGCCTTGATCACGAACGCGTTTCCGAAGGAGCAGCGCGGCATGGCGCTCGGCATTTACGGTTCGACGGGCGCCACCTTCCTGTCGCTGGGCCCACTCGTCGGCGGTTCCCTGTCCGACCTGCTGTCCTGGCGCTGGATCTTCTGGATCAATCCGCCGATCGTTGCGGTCATCACGGTCATTGTCCTGGCGTTCTGGATCGAACCGAAACGGGACCGCAAAGAGAATGCGATCGATGGACTGGGCCTCGTCAGCCTGGTGGGCGGGCTGGGATTGTTCGTATTTGCACTCATGCAAGGTCCCGAATGGGGATGGCGCCTGCCGGCCGTCTGGCTGCCGCTGCTGGCGGGCGCACTATTGCTGGCGGCCTTTGTCGTGGTTGAGAGCCGGACGAGCCAACCCCTGTTCGCCGTCGATCTGTTTCGCCAGCCGGACTTCTGCGCCTACAACCTGGTTGTGTTCATCGGACAGTTCAGCAAGGTCGTGATCTTCGTTTTCGGCGCCCTCTATCTGCAGAATGTCCTCAAGATGAGTGCGCTGACGGCCGGGATAGCTCTGCTTCCGGCTGTCGTGCCAACGCCCTTCATCGCCGCGCCGGTGGGCAAACTGGCCGATCGGATCAGCACCCGTGCGCTTGCGCTCGGCGGATTGTTGGCGACCGCGCTCGCAACCCTTTGGATCGCCCTCGCCTCCACCTGGGAATATTATCCGGCAATGGTGCCGGCGATGGTGGTCTGGGCGATAGCCCAGCCGTTTCTGTTCATGCCCGGCCAGAGGGCGGTGATGAATGCCGTGCCCGCCGCCATGCAGGGTGAAGCCGGCGGCATCGCCATGACATCGCGCCTGCTTGGCGGCGTGAGTGGCATGACCCTGTGCGGCACGCTGCTCGCCACCACCGGCCGGTACTGGCTGATTTTTCTGGCCGCCGGCTGCATCACCGCCGGTATCTTCATCTACGCCTGGTTCGCGATGGTACGTCAGCCCGGGCTGTCCTCGAATCAGGCTGCTCACTGAACCAGTCGATCCTTCTTAAATTCTCACAAATGATCCTGGTGCGGCAAACCTGCAGTCAGGCTTTCCTCAAGCGGCGCAGTTGGAAATTGATGAACATTCTGTAGTACCTGTTGCCCCAGGGAGCGCCGATCCAGGCACTTCCATCAAAGCGATCCTTGCGCAGGACACCCTTGGCCTTGGAGAAGTTCAAAAACCCCTCCTTGCCATGGTAGTGGCCCATGCCTGACGGACCGACACCGCCGAACGGCATGTCATCGACCATTCCGTGGGTCATGACTTCGTTGATACAGACACCGCCGGAGTGGGTTTCGTGCAGGATCCTTTCGGCGCGAGCCTTGTCCCAATCGAAGTAATACAATCCCAGGGGCCGGTTACGATCATTCACATAGGCAATCGCGTCGTCGAGCGTGTCGTAAGGAACGATCGGCAGAAGCGGCCCGAAAATCTCTTCCTGCATGATCCTCATATCATCGGAGACGTTGGTGATGAGGTGCATCGGCAGTTTGAGCGTGTCCTGGAAGCCGTCGTTCGCCGGATTGATCGTCACCACCTCAGCACCTTTTTCCCTGGCGTCTCGAATAGTGTCGAGCAGCCGGTCACGCTGCCGTTCTGAGATGATCGACGTATAGTCGGGATTGTGCTGAAGCGACGGGTAGTGCTTTACGAAGCTTCGCGAAAACGCATCCACGAAAGCGTCGACTTTGGCCCGAGGCACAAGGATGTAATCGGGTGCGACACAGACTTGGCCAGCGTTCAGACCTTTGCCGAGGGCAATACGTTTTGCCGCTTCCTCGATGGGGAAACTGTCATGAATGATCGCCGGCGATTTGCCGCCGAGCTCAAGGGTCACGGGCGTCAGGTTGTCCGCTGCGGCGTGCATGACGATGCGACCAACCTGCGCCGACCCGGTAAAGACCAGGTGGTCGAAGGGCAGTCTGGTAAACTCGGTCGCAACCTCGACGTCGCCATTGATGACCACCACCTCTTCTTCCGAAAAGTACGTCGAAATCATCTCTTTTAACAGCTCGCCGGTGTTCGGCGCGAATTCCGACGTTTTCATCATGGCCCGGTTACCGGCGGCAATGACACCGACAAGCGGTGACAGGCTGAGGAAGATCGGGAAATTCCAAGGCGCCACGATCCCGACGACGCCAAGTGGCTGGTAGTGGACCTTCGCCCTCGCGCCGAAAAGCATCAGCGGCACGTGGCGCTTCGACTGACGCATCCATTTGGCTACGTGCTTCTTGCTGTAGCGAATGCCCTCGAGCAGGGGAAACAGCTCGGTCAGCAGCGTTTCAGCTCCGGGGCGGCCGCCAAAGTCGCGATCGACGGCATCAATCAGTCGATCCTTGTACTCAAGGATCGCGTCGCGCAGCCGCGTCAGACGGTCGACGCGATCCTGCGGCGATGGCGCCGGATTGCGTTTATAGGCTTCCCGCATCTTGGCGAGCGAAGAGCCGAGTTGTTGCTGCTTTTGGTCAGCCTCGACAACGGTTTGCTCCGACATGGCGACTTCCTGGGGCTTGAAACAGTGCCTGGTGCGAGCAGCACCGGCTCGGAACGCGAGGACACTGTACCGTACGCCCGTGGGTTTTAAAGGTCGGTCACGGACAACCCCCAAGTAAGGTCATATCCAGGGCAGATTCGGACCACCGGTCAGCTGGTCTTGGCCATGGTGTGAGCGGATGGGATGTCCCAGGCCTCGGCCAGACGGCCGTCGACGACACGCCACACAACAACCGCGTCGATGGCGATCGGTTGGTCTTCAATGGTCATCGTGTTTCTGACGTGGGTGACAACCAGTTCATCGCCGCAGGCGGTTATCGAAATCGGCTGACCCTTGAAGGTGCCATTCGTCTTCGCGCCGATTGCCTCGAAGAACTTTTGCAGTCCTGCCAGACCCAGAAAGTCACCCTCGATATCGGGCAGTCTGGGATTGATGTAGTGCCAGACAAAGTCCTGCGCAAACAAATCGGAGCAAGCCGCCAGATTGCGAATGTCCAGCCGTTTGAACAGCGAGAGGTTGGGATGCTCGTCAGCCATCACCCGATTCCTTTTGCCTTTTTCCGCGCTTGTTTACGTCGCGCCCGTGCGGCAGCTGTTGACCTGCGTCAACAATCGGCAGACCTCAAAACGATTCGACTGACCGAGCGTCCCAGCGCCGGATGAAAAAACCCTCCTGCGGTGATGGTGGCACGAAATGGGCTGTGAAACGATCGAAGTCCTCTTCGGAAGGCGCAAACGGGTGATTGCCATCGGCGTTGCGCGCCTTCAGTCGCTGCCGGCAGACATCGTCCGGCACATCCAGAAAATGAAGGATATGGGCCGTTGTTGAGGCGTCAATCAGCTGTTTGAAGCGGGCGCGCTGGGCTACGGTGTTGCCAGGGAAATCCAGAACAATCGAAACGCCGGCGTCAAGGACATGGGCAAGGTGGGGAAAAAGCACCCGCTTGAGGCGCCGGGATCGATCGACATAATCGTCCAGCGACACAAGCTCGCCCGGCCATAGGGTCGACGTCCATTGGTCTTCCGCCAGCAGAATCGCGCCGTATCGGCGCGCCAGTTTCGCGGCCAGGGTGGATTTTCCCGCCGCCATTTTTCCACACATGATGTGAAGGGTCGTCTGGCTCATGTTTCTTTATCCGTTTCGCTGGAGGCATACCGATCCGGACCGGCAGCCCACGACATCGGCTCAAACCTGCGGTCGCGTGGATCGCTGAACGCTGGGTCGGCGGCAAACGTCAGGGCGTGACATGGCACCACTACCGCTCCGCGAGCACCCATTTTTGCCGCCCGCAAGCTGAGACTACGAATGGTCGCGGTGCAGGTGCCGCAACAGGTCATAGATCCGATCCACGGTCCTGCGAATGGCGGGGCTGAACCGGTCGTCGTCGTGCACGACAAGCCACTGGTCGCTATCCAATTCCGCGATGGTTTCGCTCACCCGCACCAGCTCTGCCTGCGCGTCTCCGACAAAGGTTGGAAGAACAACCCTGGCCGTCCCGGCAAGCGCCAGGTCAAGCGTGTTTCTGGGGTTCGTCACCTCGATGCACTCGTCCTCGTTTGCATGCCGCTCGAGCCAGTCCGCCGAGGGCGTGCCGCCGGTATAGCGCGCCCACATGCTGACATCGTCACTTGTTGCGTAGGCGGCAAAACGCACCCGACCAACCCTGCGGCCGGCAAGTCCTCTTTGGTGTGGGCGCTGGTTTCGAATGCCGATCACCGCCTGTCGCCGGCCAATGTCGAGTACCTCCTCGGCCGATATCAGGCGGACCACGATGTCGTCATCGGGATTGACGATGGCATCCATGTGTTCGCAGAAGAATTTGCTCATCCAGGTGCCGGCCGAGATCTTGATCAGGGTGCGTTTGCCGCGCGCCGGCGTATTCCAGATGGAGGTTATCCCTGCCTCCAGCTGCGCAACCCGGTCGAACAGGGCCTGGCCCTGATCGGTCAGCTCGTAGCCTTTTGGCAACCTCCGAAACAGTTCCCGACCCAGGGATTTCTCCAGATCGAGCATGCGCCGCAAGAGCGTTGGGGCACTTTTTCCCGTCGCCTTGCTGGCCTTCGCCAACCCGTGTCCGCGCGCGACCGCCGCGAACAATCGCAGATCGTCCCAATTGGTATTCGTTTCATCCATGAAATCAATCTTACATTAGATTTGATGGACGGAACAATCCACGCAGCGGAAAATAACGAGAGCGGACATTCGACGCTGAAACGGTCGATGTGTGCGCTTCATCGCATCGCTTCGGCGAATGAAATCCAAGCTGCTCGGGTGTTTTTGAAACGAATGAATATCGCTAATTCATCGGCTTTAACGGCCGGATTTATCTGGGTGTCCGGTCCCCTTCTGCTGAAGTATCTGTCGGGTACATACAGCTCTTCCTGTTTTGCTCTCGTACTGTCGTCCACGGTTCTGGCTCTCTCATGGCTCTATGCCTTCCGCGCGCCGGTCCGATCGGGTCAGCGCTGTGGTGACCTTGCGAGCCTTGCCTGGGGTATTCTCATGCTTGGTGCGGTGCCGGCTCTCCTGATGGGTGGGGTTATGCGCACCGATGCGGTCAGCGTTGCCTTGATCGGCGCGCCGTTGATCCTGCTGGTTCCGGCCCTGGCTTGGCTGCTGCGCAAGGACGGGCTGGATGGTGGCTTCCTCCTGGTGCTCGTCGTGGCGTGCTCAGGCATATATGCCATGTTGTATGGTCGCGTCGTGTGGGGCGAGGCTACGGTCACCGGCAATCTGCTGCTGTTTATTGGCGCCATGTTAGCGGTGTTCGGCACTATGCGAGGCGCGATCGGCGCGGCTGGAGGCCCACTGCACTTCCGCACCGGCGTCATTCGAATCTCCGGTGCTGCGCTGTTTTTTGCAGGCGCGGCTGTAACATCCGAATGGAACTCGTTCGGAACCGAGTCTGCCAATAGTTTTCCGTTGCTGGGCATGCTTTTCGCGGCGGTGGCAGTTTATTTGTGCGACGTGTTCTGGGCGACTCATGAATTCAATTGGCAAACGTGGCCGGTCCTTTTCCTGGCGGCGCTTCTCCCGATCGGTGTTGTCCTGGCAGGGACGGTGTTTGTTGAACCGCTGGATACGGGTGAAGTCGTCTGTGTGGCTGTCGTCGCGATAGTTGTGTCGGTCGCACATTGGCTAAGGCGGTGGTTGAGGTCTTCATCGCCTTAGTCCAATGGTTGTTTAGGTTTCCGAAACCACCCCTAATTGTGCATTGAAGCACTCACCTACCCCTTGCTATAAGGAAAACATGGATTCGGATACAAAAGCTAAAAAAAGCAAGACGCCTGTGGACTATGATGACGCCCGCACGATTCAAGGTCTCGAGGAGGCGGAACGGGGCGAGGCAATCCCGTTGGACGTAGCGCGCAAACGTATGGAACGCTTTGTCAAAGATTCCAAATAAACATGCGCACAAAACATGTGACGCCTACTGCTGAGCAGGATATTCGAAACATCTACTCTTACATAAGTCGTCAAAACCCTGGTGCGGCAGCCCGATACTACGGCAACGCGTACGACACGTTTGCGGCCTTAGATGATATCGTCACACCACGTCGGGCCAGTGAGCATCTACCGGAATTTGTTCGTGCGCTAACGGTCAAAGGATTCCCTGGTTATACGTTACGCATCGCGATTTTGGAGTCGGATGCTTTTTTGCTTTCTGCACATGCGCCGGGGCTTCCAGATGAGTTCAAGGATGCTCGCACCCTATTTGGATTGAGATCCCTCTAGCGGCCTCACAATTTTGGATTAACCGCGCCAGCTGCCGTCGTGCCACATGGCCGTGAGGGTGGCGCGGTAATCGGGATAGCGGAAGGTGTAGCCGCTGACCTTCAGTTTTTCGTTCGAGACACGCTTGACCTCGCCGTAGAAGGAGCGGCCCATCGGCGATAGATCGGCATCCTCGAATTCGATCTCCGGTGGCGGCTCTACGCCCATCAGCTGGCTGGCGAACAGCACCACGTCCTGCGGCGGCGCCGGCAGGTCGTCGCTGACGTTCCAGATGCCGGCGGCTTCGCGGGCGGCCAGATGCAGGCAGGCACCGGCGATGTCGTCGACATGGATGCGGTTGAACACCTGGCCCGGCTTGACGATGCGCCGTGCCTTGCCGGCTTGCAGGTTGACGAAGGCATTGCGACCCGGTCCGTAAATGCCCGACAGCCGCAACACGGTGATCGGCAAGTCCATCTCTTCACTGCGCCGCAGCCAGCATTTCTCCGCCGCGTCGCGCCAGATGGAGCGGCGCGAGACCGGCCGGCAGCGCGTCTCTTCATCGACCCAGCGACCTTCGTGATCGCCATACACCCCGACGGTCGAGAGGTAGGCGGCCCAGCGCAGATCGGGCATCAGCCGCCGCAGATCCTCCCCGGCCAACCGCAGCAGCGGATCGCCACTGTCGTCCGGCGCAATGCTCTGGACCAGATGGGTGACGGACCGCAGGTGCTGCCGCAACGGATCCGACAACGTTTCGCCGTCGAACAGGAAGGGTGAGAGCCCGGCTTGCTCGAGAGCGGCGAAACGGGCCTGCGATCTTGTGCTGCCGCCGGCCCAGACGGCGCGTCCATGCATCTCACGGGCAATGGCAAGGCCGGAAAAGCCGGCACCGAAAATCATCAGGCGCATCGATTCACTCCGCCGCTCCGCCGCCCCCGCGGCAGGCTTCGAGGGCAGTTTGCCACTCGCTGAGCACCGTGTCATCGGTCTCGCCGACATGCGTCGCTCGCAAAGTCACCAGGGCCTCGGGATCCATAAGCCGCGAAAGCGCCCAAACGGCGGCGCCGCGCACCAGCGCGGACGGATCGCCAAGAAGGTGGCGGCAGGGCGCGATCAGATCCGGATCGCCGGCATTGCCGCAGGCGATCAACACGTTGCGGATAAACCGGTCGCGGCCGATGCGCTTGACCGGAGAGCCGGCAAACAAAGTGCGAAAGTCGGCGTCGTCGAGCATAGCCAGCTGCACAAGGCGCGGTGCCTCGAGGTCGTCGCGCATCTGCAGTTTCGCTTCCCCTGCCGCCGCGGCAAACTTGTTCCAGGGACAGACGGCGAGACAGTCGTCGCAGCCAAATATCCGGTTACCGATGGCGGCGCGAAACGCCAGCGGGATCGGTCCCTTGTGCTCAATCGTCAGGTAGGAGATGCAACGGCGCGCATCGAGCTGGTAAGGTGCGGGAAAGGCATCGGTCGGGCAGATATCCAGACAGGCGCGGCACGATCCACAATGGTCGTGCTCCGGTGCGTCCGTCGGCAGCGGTTCGCTGGTGAAGATCGCGCCGAGAAAAAGCCAGGATCCGAGATCGCGGCTGACCAGATTGCTGTGCTTGCCCTGCCAGCCGAGGCCTGCCTGTTCGGCCAGCGGTTTTTCCATCACCGGCGCCGTGTCGACGAACACCTTGACGTCACAGCCGGCGCGCGCCGCGAAGCGGCCGGCGATCCCCTTCAGGCGGCCCTTGATGATGCCATGGTAATCTCGATTGCCGGCATAAACGGAAATCGCCGCCCGGTCGGGCTTTTCAAGCAGGCGTAACGGGTCAACCCGCGGGCCGTAGTTAAGCCCGACCATGAGGATCGAGCGAACCTGCGGCCATAGTTTTCGCGGGTCGGCGCGCCGGTCGCGCGTGTCAGCCATCCACTGCATGGTGCCGTGCCGGCCATCGGCCAACCAAGCCGCTAGCCCGGCCGGAGCATAGGACGCGATGGCATCCGGACCGGCAACCCTGGCGATGTCAAACCCGGCCGCCAGCGCCTCGTCCACCAGGAATGCTTTGAGCCGCTGCGGTCGCTGTTGCCTGCGGGACGCGGCGGCCATGATTCAAAAATCCAGATCCGTATAATGGGATACCGGCGTGACGTTGCGCACCCGATCGGCAAGCAATGGCCGGAACGACGGTCGCGACTTGACGCGCTGGTACCACTGCTTGGCCTGCGGGGCATCCTTCCACGCCACTTCGCCCAGATAGTCGAGTGTCGACATGGCGCCGGCCGCCGCGAAATCCGCATAGGTCAAGCGCTCGCCGCCCAGCCAGTCGCGGCTTCCGGCAAGCCAGTTGAGATAGCGCATGTGCTGGCGGATATTGGCGCGGGCAGCGCGCAGCGCTTTCGAATCGGGTTCGCCGCCGCCGACATCCTTCGGCATCACCAGCTTGAAAACGCGTTCCCGAACCAGATGCCGGGTCACGTCCTGTTCGAGCTTGGTCAGGAACCAGTCGATCAGCCGCCGGACTTCGCCGCGCTGGACCGTGCCCTCCGGCAGCAGCCTGTGTTCCTTCTGGAACCCGCCGCGCGTCTCGTCGAGAAACTCGGCGATCACGCCGGCGCCGCAAAACGCATTCAGTGATTCGTCCACGTAGACGGGCAGCGTTGCTGCCGGATTCAGGTCGAGGAATTCGCGCCGCCGTTCCCACGGGCGTTCTTCGATGAGATCCGTCTCCATCTGGTATTCGGCGAGCACCAACCGGATAAAGCGCGAAGCGGCGGACATCGGATGGTGGTAGAGGCTGGGCATGCGGAAGGGTCTTTCCTGAACTGCGAATGCGGGCATTTCCGGCCGGCCGGCGAGCCCACAGCCTTTTGTATGGAATTCTTTGACAAAAGAGCTATAGGGTTTCGCACAAGACGAGACAAGCGCGCCGACCGCGCACTTTCATTGCAACGGAACCGGACGGTTTGATGGCTGAACAGACGATTGTCGGTGCGCTCCTGCTCGGTGTGCTGGAGGGGCTGACGGAGTTTATACCGGTGTCGTCGACCGGCCATCTGCTGCTCGCCGGCCATTTTCTCGGCTTCAACTCACCGGGCCGAACTTTCGAAGTGCTGATCCAGCTGGGTGCTATTCTTGCCATCCTGACGGTGTATTCGTCGCGCCTCATCGGGTTGGCGCTGGCGCTGCCTACAAGCACCGAGGCAAGGCGCTTCGTGTTCGGTATCCTGCTGGCCTTTTTGCCGGCCGCGGTGGTCGGCGTACTCGCCCATTCCTTTATCAAGACCGTGCTGTTCGAGACCCCGACGCTGATCTGCGTGGTGCTGATCGTCGGTGGCTTCATCCTGATGGCCGTCGACCGGCTGAAGACAGAACCGCGCTATCGCGACGTGATGGAGTTTCCGCCATCGCTGGCGCTGCGTATCGGCCTGTTTCAATGCCTGGCGATGATTCCGGGAACCTCGCGGTCCGGAGCGACCATCGCCGGGGCACTGCTGATGGGCACCGACAAGCGCTCGGCGGCCGAGTTTTCCTTCTACCTGGCGATGCCGACCATGGCCGGCGCGTTCACATACGACCTCTATCAGAATTATAACCGCCTATCGGCCGACGATTTCACCATCATCGCCATCGGTTTCATCGCCGCCTTCGTCTCGGCGGTTTTCGTGGTGCGCGGCCTGCTCGATTTCGTCTCCCATCACGGTTTCACCTTTTTCGCGTGGTGGCGCATCATCGTCGGCACTGCCGGCCTGATCGGCCTCTATCTTTTCTAGGAAATCCCGTGCACCCCAGCCTGTCTCTCGGAATCGATACCGGCGGCACCTATACCGACGCGGTGCTGGTCGACGCGGATCAGCGGGTGGTCGCCAAGGCCAAGGCGCTGACCACACGCCATGACCTGTCTCACGGCATCGCCGAAACGGTGGACCGGGTTTTGCACATCGGCGAGGCCGACCCGTCGGCGATTACCCTGGTGTCGCTGTCGACAACGCTCGCCACCAATGCCCTCGTCGAGGGCCAGGGCAGCCGCGCCGGGCTGGTGATGATCGGTTTCGCGCCGGCCGACCTGCAGCGGGACGGGCTGGCGGAGGCGCTGGGCGACGATCCGGTGCAGTTCATCCGCGGCGGCCACAGTGTGCACGGACGCGAATCGGCACTCGATCTGGCGCCGTTGGAAACCGTACTCGCCGGCTGGGGTTCGGATGTCGGCGCCGTCGCGATCGCCGGCTACTTCGCGGTGCGCAATCCGTCCCACGAAATCGCCGCGCGCGACCTCATCCAGCAACGCACGGGCCTGCCGGTGACGTGCAGCCACGAACTGTCACACCGGCTCGGCGGACCGCGCCGGGCGCTGACCACGCTGCTCAACGCCCGCCTGGTGGCGATGATCGACCGGTTGATCGGCGCGACCCAATCCTACCTGTCGGAACGCGGCATCGAAGCGCCTCTGATGGTGGTGCGCGGTGACGGCGCCCTGATCGCCGCCAACCTGGCGCGGCAACGGCCGATTGAAACCATCCTGTCCGGCCCGGCAGCCAGCGTCGTCGGCGCGCGGCACCTTTCCGGCGCCGAGGATGCCGTGGTTTCCGATATAGGCGGGACGACGACGGATGTCGCGATCCTGTCCGACGGCCTGCCGCGACTCGATCCGGAAGGTGCGGTTGTCGGCGGTTTCCGGACCATGGTGGAGGCCGTTGCGGTGCGTACGTTCGGCCTTGGCGGCGATTCGGAGCTGCGCATCGAGGAGAACGGGTTGCAAACACGTCTGCTGCTCGGGCCGCGCCGGGTTGTGCCGCTCAGCCTCGCGGCGCATCTCGACACGGACACGGTGCTGCCAGCTCTCCGACGCCAGTCGGAGGCGGATCGGCCCGGCCGACTTGACGGCCGGTTCGCGCGCCTGACCGGATTGCCCGACCGTTTCGCAAGCGGCCTGCAGCCGCGGGAGGCCGAGCTCTTGCAACGCCTGGAACACACGTTCCAGCCGCTCGACCGGTTGCTCACAGCGACACCGCAGCGGGCGACACTCGACCGACTGGTGAAGCGCGGGCTGGCCCAACTGGCCGGCTTCACGCCGTCGGATGCCATGCATGTCCTCGATCGTCAGTCCGATTGGAACCGCGAAGCGGCGCGCCTCGCCAGCGACCTCATCGCCCGCCGTCTTGACGGATCGGGCCGGCGAATCGCCGCCGACGCCAAAGCGCTGGCGCTCCTGACGGTTGCCCGTATCACCCGCCAATCTGCAGAAGTCGTGCTATCGGCTTGCCTTGGCGAAGACGGGCGGCCGGCAATCGATCCGAGCCAATCGCCGACCGTCGACGCTGCCCTGGCACGGCGCACTGGCATCGTGCGTTTCGCCTTGTCCCTCGACCGCCCGCTGGTCGGGCTGGGCGCATCGGCGGCGGCTTATTATCCGGCGATCGCCGAAATGCTCGGCGCCGACTGCCGGGTACCGGCGCATGCCGATGTCGCCAATGCGGTGGGCGCGGTCGTCGGACAGGTACGGGTCACGACCACGGTGACCGTCACCCAGCCGCAAGAGGATCTCTTCGCCGTCAGCGGAGCCGGCGTCAGCGAGCGCATCACCGGTGAAAACGAGGCCCTGGCGCGGGCGCGGGCGGTCGCCCGCTCCGCGGTTCTCGACCAGGCGATAGGGGCTGGCGCCATCGAGGCAGTGGTGGATATCAGCGAGTCGATCGATGCAGCGACCGTCGAGGGCACCCGCAGCCTGGTTGAAGCGCGCATCACGGCGACCGCCACCGGCCGACCGCGGATCACTCTCGACTAGTCTAAATCACCACCACCGGGGTACCGACCGGCACACGCTCGAACAGATCGATCACGTGATCGTTGACCATGCGGATGCAGCCGTTCGACGCCGACCGCCCAATCGAGTCGGGCTGCGTGGTGCCGTGGATGCGGTAGTAGGTGTCGCGGCCGTTTCTGTAGAGATACAGCGCCCGCGCCCCGAGCGGGTTGTTCGGGCCTCCCGGCACGCCCTTGGCATAGCGGGCGTATTTCCTCGGCTCGCGTCGGATCATGTTGTCGGTCGGGCGCCAACTCGGCCATTTGGCCTTGCGGGCGATGGTCGCTCTGCCCTTGAAGCGCAATCCGGCGCGCCCGACCCCCACGCCGTAGCGCCGCGCGCGGGTCGGCGCGATCATCAGATACAGGAAATGGTTCGACGGATCGACAATGACCGTGCCTGGCGCATAGCCGCCATAGCGGACGATCTGCGGCTCATAGCGCGGATCCAGTTTGAAGTTCTTGTACTTGGCGGTGTGATGGGCATGTGCGTCGGTCGCCGGTTGGACCGACACCGCGGCGAGGCCTGCCAAGAGAATGTGGCGTCTGGAAAACATGATTGCTACCCCATTCATTTCGATCTGATGAGCGATAACGCCGCCGATACCGGCGGTCGGAGGGATCGGTCAGCCGATGGGTGGGCGAAACGGAGCGCCCAGGGGGTTGCCGGGTGACGCTGTGGATTCTCTGATTTCGAGACACGAGACGGGTGGGCAAAAGCGGATATCGATCTGCGGTGACACGTAGCTGCAGTCGATGCTGCAAGGGCGCGTTTCGGAAACGCGTTCACCGGCATCGGACAGACAGCATTTGTCAGCCGGCTCGTCGAGCACCTGCATGACGGAGTCGACAAGGTATCTTTGAACCGCTGGTACCGGATTGTCGACCACCGTTGCAGCGGCGCTGTTGGCGACCGCCGAACACAACAGGACTATGGCGACAATAAGGTGCCTCATGGCGACAAACTACGGCAAACCCGGGTGCTTTTCCACCGCCTTTCCATCACGCCTCGGTGAATGGTTTACGATGGCAGCACAGCAACTTAGCGGATATCTAGCCGGCACCGCTCGCGGCTGACGCGAAATGCAGCTGATAGACCTTGACACCGCCGCTGATAACCATTTCGACGGCAACCGCCGTCAGGATCAGCGCCATCAGCCGGGTGACGATGCTAATCACCGTATCACCGAGTGTGCGCGAAATTGCGTCGGCGAAATAGAGACCCAACCACAGCAGCAGGCAGATCAGGATTATCGCCGGTATCATGGTGAAAATCTCAGTCACGTCACCGGCCAGGTGTGCGAACAATATGATGGTGGCGAAGCTTCCGGGGCCGATGGTCAACGGAATCGACAGCGGCACGACGGCGATATTGCCCTGTTGTTCTTCGCCCTGACCGCGCGCCTTTTCGTCCCCTGTCGGCGGCGGATCGTCGTTGAGCATCGACAGGCCGATGCCGAGCACGATGATGCCACCGGCGATCTGAAACGCCGGCACGTTGATGCCGAAGAAGCCGAGGATCTCCTCGCCGATCAGCGTCACGACCACCGCCGCGACGAACACAGTCAACGTGATGATGTTGGCCGTGCGCGTGCGCTCCTGAGGCGTGTAGCCTTTCGTCATGCTGAGAAAGATCGGGATGCCGTAAAGCGGATTGAGCAGCGCCACCAGGGCTACGAGAAATTTGAGAAACAAATCGGTGTGAAAAAAACCGAGATACGTTTCCATGCGATCCCTCACCGGCCTAATGACGACGCCGCCCGTGTTGCCGGGCCAATCTGCCTCTATCCCGCGCGCGATACTTTTTCCAGTCGCTTCGCTTGAAAACCCTGCGGAAAAGTGAACGACGGCGCTCAGCCGGACCCGTCGATCGCCGCGCCTTCGGCAATTATATGGTCAATGTCAGAGGCCGGCACTCCGATTTCCGCCAGCACCTCGCGCGTATGGAAGCCGAGCGGCGGACCGCCATAGCGCATTTCGGTGGGAGTTGCCGAAAACTGTGCCGGCGGCCGCGTTTGGCGCAGCCGGCCGGCCTGCGGGTGATCGGTCTCGACGATCAGCGCGTTGGCAGCGATCTGCGGGTGACGGATCATGTCGCGGCGCGTCAGCACCGGCGCACAGGGCACATCGAAAGCCTCCAATCGCTCGATCCACTGCGCCGTGGTGCGGTTTCTCAACGCCTGCTGGGTCAGCTCGAGGCGTTCGGGCTTATGGACTTCGAGGCCCTCGGAGGTGAGAAACCGTTCGTCGGTTTTCCATTCGGGCCGCTCGCAGGCATCGGCCAGCTTTTCCCAGTCGGCGCGCCGGAAAGCAGCCACCGAGATATGGGAATCGGCGGTTTCATAAATGAGATCAATGAAGCTCTGCGCCGTTTCGACCGGCATTTCTTCGCCGACGAAGGTGTGACCGCCCATGTCCGACGACCACAGGAAATGGATCACCGTGTCGAGCATGCTGAGCCGGACATGCTGCCCGCCGGCGCCGCGCTCGCGGGCCAGCAGGGCGGCCGTTATGGCCTGCGCGACGGTAAAGCCGGTCAGCTTGTCCGGCAGGATGGTCCGCACCAACGCCGGCCGCCGGTCATCGGCACCGGCCTGCACGGTGGTCAGGCCGGAAAGCGACTGAACCAGCGGATCGAAGACCGGTTTGTGGGCATAGGGGCCGGTGGCGCCGAAGCCGGTGATCGACGCGTAGACGATGTCCGGACGCACAGAGCGAATGTCGTCGTAACCGATGCCCAGCCGCTCGACCACGCCCGGCCGAAAATTCTGCATCACCACATCGGCGGTGGCGATCATCCTGGTCAGCACGGCGCGGCCGTCGTCTCGCTTGAGATCGAGCACCACCGAGCGCTTGTTGCGGTTGTTGTTGAGGAACGACGCCGAAAAGCCGCCGCGCTGGGTGGCCACATGGCGGGTGTTGTCGCCACGCGGCGGCTCGACCTTGATCACGTCGGCGCCCTGGTCGGCCAGGATCATCGCCCCCAACGGGCCGGAGATCATGTTGGTGAGGTCGATGACGCGGATGCCGTCAAGCGGGCCGGGCATGGCAATATCCTGTGCTGCGGGCGGCCATGCGCATCGGCCGCGCTGTATGTGAGCCTGTAAATTAGGCGGCGGCGCTGCGGGCGCAATAGCAGGAGGCGCGCACCGGCACATCAGCGCGCGCCAAGGCAAGATCCAGCTGTTGCTTGATGTGCAGGATCTCGACAGTTTCGCCGCGTTGTTCAAGGCATGCGTGCAAGCCGTGCAGGCTCCATACATTGCGCGGGTTCTGGCAGGCGCGGCTGAGCGTCGCGTCGAGCCCGAGATCGGCGCGGTACACTGTCTCAGCTTCGTCGTAGCGCCCCTGCTCGAACAGCAGCGCGCCGAGCGCATGTCGGGTCGGCTGCATCCAGCCCCAGGGCTCGTCATAGGGCAGGGTGTCATCGAGTTCGACTGACTTGCGCAGATGCTCGAAGGCGACATCGGCGTTGCCTTTGCGGTATTCGAGCTCACCCAGCATCATCTGTTCAGCAACCGCCAGGATGTCCGGGCAGGTGTTGTTGAACAGCATACGCGAATCCGACACCCGGTCGCGGGCATCGAAGAACGCGTCGCGCTCGGCTTCCGCACCGGCAATGTCATCCAGGTTCGACAGGGCGACGGTGCGGGCGTAGCGCATCAGCGCGGTGGTGACGCTGTAAAGATTCGCATCGTCCGGCAGGTCCTGGTCGAGGATCTCGCGCCACAGGCCGAAGCGCACCAGCACATGCTGCTTCATCGGAACAAAGGCCTCGAGCCAATCGGCCAGCGGTCGCAGCACCGGCTCCGGCAGGTCGGCGATCAGAGCATCGGCGGTGTCGAGCGCTACCTGCTTCTGGCCGAGAAACATCGCGCCGTAGATCCTGAAATGATAGTTGTGGCAGCGATAGAGCGTATAGAAGTTTTCCGCCCCCTCGCGCGCCAGAAACTTGGCATCCGCTTCGATGGCGGCGCCGTTGCGTTCGACGACGCTCAGGTAGTCGCCGCACAACACGTCGATATGCGTCGGCATATGGATGAGATGGCCGGCATCCGGCACCAGCCGCATCAACCGGTCGCCGTGGCGCAGCGCCCGTTCCGGCGTCGGCGACATCTCCATCAGGTGGATGTACATGTGCAACAGGCCCGGATGGTCCCAGGCGCCGTCGAGTTCGTGCAGCGCCTGCTCCAGTACCGCCAGCGCCTCCAGGGTGCCGGCTCCTGGCGCCGGCTCGCCGGTCGGCAGATCCCAAAGCTGCCAGGGCGTGCGGTTCATCAGCGCCTCGGCGAACAGCGAGGAGATATCCAGATCGTCGGGGAAAGCGCCGTAGACGGTGCGCATCGCATCGGCATAGGCATCGTTGAAAGGCGCGAAGTCCTCGACATCGGGATCCTCCGGATAGCGGGCGGACAGCGCTTCGATCAGCGCCCGCTCCAACGGGCCGGCATCGCCGCCATCCAGTGCTTGCGCGATCTCCGAACGGGCACGCGCCAAGGCCTGCGGCTTCTCCTCCTCCTCGAAGGCCTCCCACGGCTTGTTGTAATTGGGTCCGATGGCATAGGCGATGCCCCAGCGGGCCATCGTGCAGGCGGGATCGTGCTGCAAGGCGCGCTCGAAACAGGCGATCGCCTCCTCATGATTGAAGGCATAGACCCAAATCAGGCCACGCTGGAACCACGTCAGCGCATCCGCAGAGGCCGTCGTGACATCGCGCCGGTAAGCGCCAAGGTCGAAATAGTCCATCGGATCTCCCCCGAACCGGTTTGTCAGTGAACGACCTGAACGATAACACCGATCCCGTTGGCGCCAAAGGGAGGCCGGTCCTCTGTCACAATGGCGTGACGCTCCAGTCATCTTTTCCATTTAAGAAAAAATGCTTCTCACTTTTGTGAAATTGACAGGAAATCATCTCCCGTGGAATGAAGCGCGCAACCATCAACGGGAGTCCTCCGATGCCGACGATCGACGTCCATGATTTGACCTACGACCGCGCCCTTCATGATTTCCTCGTCGACGAGGCCCTGCCGGGGACCGGCGTCGATCCCGATTCCTTCTTCCGCGGCTTCTCCGTCCTTGTCCACGACCTGGCGCCGAAAAACCGCGCACTACTGGCGGAACGGAAGGCGCTGCAGGAGAAAATCGACGCGTGGAACCACGACAACAGCAATCCGAGCGACCCGGCCGCCTGCGAAGCGTACCTGCGGGAGATCGGCTACCTGCTGCCGGAGGGTGACGGGTTCAGCATCTCCACCGCCAATGTCGATCCGGAGATCGCCTCGGTCGCCGGCCCGCAACTGGTGGTGCCGGTGATGAACGCCCGCTATGCGCTCAACGCCGCCAACGCCCGGTGGGGCTCGCTTTACGATGCGCTGTACGGCACCGACGCGATCCCCGAAGAGGACGGGGCGCAACGGGACAGCGGCTACAATCCGGTGCGCGGTGCCAAGGTGATCGCCTGGGCGCGGCGTTTCCTGGACGAGTCGGTGCCGATCGACGGCCATTGGGACCAGGTGCAGGCCCTGGCGGTCGTCGACGGCGAGCTGGCGGTCACCCTGCAGGACGGCGCCGTGCGCGGTCTGCGCAATCCGGCCCAGTTTGCCGGATATACCGGCGATCCGGCGCAACCCGCTTCGGTGCTGCTCAAAAAGAACGGCTTGCATCTCGACATCCTTATCGATCCCGAAAGCGCCGTCGGCAAGGACGACGCGGCTGACATCGCCGACATCGTGCTTGAATCGGCGCTGACGACGATCGTCGACTGCGAGGACAGCGTCGCGGCCGTCGATGCGGAAGACAAGGTCGTCGTCTACCGTAACTGGCTCGGCCTGATGAAGGGCGACCTGACCGAAGAGGTGTCCAAGGGGCGGCAATCGTTCACCCGGCGACTTGCCGAGGATCGGCGCTACCGCGACCGCAAGGGGCGCGATCTGGTGCTGCCGGGCCGTGCGCTGATGCTGGTGCGCAATGTCGGCCACCTGATGACCAATCCGGCGGTTCGCGACCGCGACGGCAACGAGGTGCCGGAAGGCCTGATGGACGGGATGATCACGGCGCTCATCGCGCTGCACGATATCGGTCCGCAGGGCCGGCGCGCCAATTCCCGCGAGGGCTCGCTATATGTGGTGAAGCCGAAAATGCACGGGCCGCAGGAAGTCGCCTTTGCCAACGAGCTCTTCATGCGGGTCGAGGATGTGCTCGGCATGCCGCGCAACACCATGAAGATGGGCATCATGGACGAGGAGCGGCGCACTACGGTCAATCTGAAGGAGTGCATCCGCGCCGCCCGCGAGCGTGTGGTGTTCATCAACACCGGTTTCCTCGACCGCACCGGCGACGAAATCCACACGTCGATGGAAGCCGGTCCGACGATCCGCAAGGGCGACATGAAGCAGGCGCCGTGGATCGTGGCCTACGAAGACTGGAACGTCGATATCGGGCTCGATTGCGGGCTCGCCGGACACGCCCAGATCGGCAAGGGCATGTGGGCGATGCCGGACCTGATGGCCGCCATGCTGGAACAGAAGATCGGTCACCCGAAAGCCGGCGCCAACACCGCCTGGGTGCCGTCGCCGACCGCCGCGACACTGCACGCCACCCACTACCACCAGGTCAATGTGGCCGAGGTCCAGTCACGGCTGAAAAGCCGCCCGCGCGCCAGGCTATCCGACATTCTCTCGGTGCCGGTGGCCGAACGGCCGAACTGGACGCCGGAGGATATCCAGCGCGAGCTCGACAACAACGCGCAAGGCATCCTCGGCTATGTGGTTCGCTGGGTCGGCCAGGGTGTGGGCTGCTCCAAGGTGCCCGACATCAACGACATCGGCCTGATGGAGGACCGGGCGACGTTGCGCATCTCCTCGCAACACATGGCCAACTGGCTGCACCATGGCATCGTCAGCGAGGCGCAGATCGTCGAGACCATGCAACGCATGGCGGCGGTGGTCGACGGCCAGAACGCCGGCGACCCGGCTTACCGGCCGATGGCCGGCAATTTCGACGACTCGGTGGAATTCCAGGCGGCACTGGAACTGGTGCTTGAAGGCCGGGCGCAGCCGAGCGGCTATACCGAACCGATCCTGCACCGGCGGCGCCAGGAGATGAAGGCGAAGCTGCGCAGCGGAGCGGTTTGACGGATTGCCGTCGTGATCATTCCCGCCGCATCTCTCGCGAGACCCTAGCCGAGGCTTTCGTCGGCTAGCAATTCAAACCTGTTGTACATCTCGGCCGGGGCGTCGTGCTGTTTCATCGTTTCTGTGGCGCTGGCCAGCAATCGCGATTCGATCTCGGCATCGCGGAAGGGTTGCTCCTCCTTGGGATCGACCGAGAGGTCGAACAACCTTGTGTCGGCGTCCTCGAACCCTTCGCTGTCGTGAAACGGCACCCGTTTGGCGTCGTCGCGCGCCTTGATCCTGAGGATCGGGATGTTCTTGGTGAAATCGAAGGGATCGACAAGCTGCATGTGCCGGAGTTCCTGGACCGAGAAGGGGCCGCGCATATGCATGGGCAGCAGCCGGTATTCAAACAGGTCAGTGCTGTCGAGCCATCTCGGCCGGTAGTGGAAGGCGTAGCGGCCGTCAGAAACCAGCAGCGGGCCGCCGAAGATGCCTGAAAGCACGGTGTCATGACCCCCGGCATCCCTGTCCAACAGGGACAGCAGGCTTCGACCCTTCGCCTCGGGCGGGCAGTCGACACCAAAAATGTCAGCAAGCGTCGGCAAGATATCGATGGCCGAAGTCAGTGCAGACCGCCTTGTGCCCGCCTGATCCGTCCTATCGGGATGGGCGATCATCAAAGGAATGTGCGAGATTTCCTGATATTGCGGCATCTTGGTCTTTGCCCACCAATCGTGTTCTGACAACAGATAACCGTGGTCGGTGGTGGCGATCAGGACCGTATCGTCCCACATATCCTCTTCGTCGAAGCGGTCGAGCAGGCGGCCGAGATAATCGTCGCACATCGCAACCAGCCCGGCATATTTGGCTCGGATGTGGGCGATTTCCTCTTCCGTTTCGGTGACCCGGGCGTAGTGCGGCCAGTCGAGGATCAGGCCGTTATAGCCGGGGCTGTATTCGCGATCGAAGCGCTCGGGCACATGGAAGGGTTCATGCGGGTCGAAGCATTCAAGCTGCAAAAGCCAGTTGTCGGCGCCGCGCGCGGCATCGAGAAATTCAAACCCGGCGGCGAAGCAGCGCGGCAACGGAAAGTCCGCCTCCTCCTGCATGAATTCGCGGTTCACCGCATGCTGCAGCTTGTGGTTGCCGCGCTTGTCGGCGGTGAAATCATAATGGCGCGGGTCGAACTTCCTGCGTAGCGCCTCGATATCCGCATTGAGCGTCGGCTTCCAGGGATCGTACTCCTGACCGCGGATGTTCACCCAAGTGTTGAAGGTGGTGTGATAGCAAAGCCCGCCATCTTCGAAATAGTGAAAATGATCGGTCACCAGATGACAATAGGTGTCGTTCCGGTCGCGCAGGAGCCGCGCATAGGAATTGTCGAACGGCTCCAGCGGCCCCCAGGCCGAATGAAAGAAATTGTAGCGGCCGGTATGGTGGTCGCGCCGCGCCGGCATGCACGGCAGGCTGCCGGTGTAGTGGTTGTCGAACGTGACCGCGCGCGCCGCCAGCCTGTCGAAATTGGGGGTCGGCACGGGCCCACCATAGCAGCTGAGCGCGTTGCGATTGAGGGAGTCGAACAGCAGGAATACGGCTTTCATTAGTTGGTGCCTCTTTTGGAAAACCGTTTCAGTGCATTGCCGGGCAGAAGCGACAGCACCAGCGCGATGGCCGAAACAACCAGGATCGTCGTGCAGATCGGACGGGTGAAGAATATCGAGACATCGTCAGCCGACATGATCAGCGAACGGCGGAAGTTTTCTTCAAGAATCGGGCCCAGAACAGGCGCGATGGTCAGCGGCGCCAGCGGATAATCGAATTTCATGAGCACCAGCGCCAGCAGCGCGAAAACCGGCATGAACCACAAATCCTGCAGCGAATTGGTCACCCCGAACGAGCCGACGACGCACAGCACGAAGATCGCCGGAATCAGGAAGACTTTGCGGATATTGACGAACCAGACGAATATCGGCACCAGCAGCAGGCCGAACAGCAGCAGGAACACGTTTGCGGCCATGTAGGAGGAAAAGATGCCGGTGATGACCTCCGGCGAGTCGGTGAAAAGCTGTGGCCCGGGAATGAACCCCAGGAGCAGAATGGCCGCCAGCAGGACCGCGGTGCAGGGATCGCCCGGCAAAGCCAGCGCTAGCGACGGGATCAGCGTGCCGCCGCAGCACGCGTTGTTGGCCGCTTCCGTGGCAATGACACCGTCCGGATTGCCCTTACCGAAACTGTCGGGCTCTTTCGAGGAGCTCTTGGCGGCGGCATAGGAAACAAAGGCAGCGATCACCGAACCGGCCCCCGGCAGTGCGCCGATGAAGGTGCCGATGGACCCCGAACGCAGCACGTTCGACCAGCGTTTCAAGGTGTCGAGCACGATGGACGGCGGCAGCAGCATGCCCTTGGCGCCGGCACCCTTATTGAGATTGCCGGCGCTGATCTGAGACAGCATCTCGCTGACGGCGAACAGGCCCAGCACCAGCGGCACGATGCCGATGCCACCGATCAGCCATTGGGTCTCCATGTTGAACCGGTAGAAGAAGGCAAAAGGATCGATGCCAATGGTCGCGATCAGCAATCCCAGGCAACCGACGATCAGGCCCTTGATGGTCGAGCCCCGTGAGACAATGGCAATGCAGACAACGCCGGCAAACGCCAACGCGAAGTATTCCGGGGGCGCGAATTTCAGCGCGAATGTGGCCAGGACCGGCGCTCCGAAGACCAGGTAGAGCCCGCCCACGAAGCCGCCTATGGCAGAGGCCGCAACAGCGAAGCCCAAGGCGTCGCGTTCGCGGCCCTGCTTGGCCATCGGGTGGCCGTCAAGAAGCGTCGCCGCAGCGATCGGCGTTCCGGGTATGCGCAACAAAATGGCGGTGACGGCACCGCCGAATGTGCCGCCGACAAACACGCCGATCAGCAGCGACAGGCCGGCGACCGGTTCCATATACATGGCGAAGGGAATGAGCAGCACCATGCCCAGCAGTGGGCCAAGACCCGGCATGACCCCGATGATGATGCCCATCAGGACACCGAGTGCGGTGAAACCGATCTGGGTCAAGGTGAGGGGAATTATGCCGAGCATCGTGTCGCCTCACCCGAAAAAATCCCCAGCGGGCAGCGCCAGGTTGAGAATCTCGGCAAAGGCGAAATAGACCGCCGCGGTGACGCCAACAGAATAGGCGACCAAAACCACCGGCTGGCGAACGCCCAAAACGACCTGCGTCAGCAGCAGAAACACCGGTGTGGAATAGGTGAAACCGAACCAGCGGAAAGCCCACAGATAGACAAGAAACAGCACGAACACGATGATCGCGCGCGCATGGGTTTTGACCAGCGCTGTCAGCCCAGGCCAGGTCGCGGCCTGCGACCGCTGCGCCACGGTCCGGAAAGCCTGGATCGCCAGCAATCCGGCCATCAGCATGGCAATCAGCCGCGGATACATGGCGGCGTTGTTTTCGGCGCTGCCGGTATGCACGCCCTCAGCGACGAACCGCGTCCCGATGTCGTAGAACACGAACACCGGCACCGCCGCCAGGACGAGAATGAAGGCAAGTTGCCCGATTCTGTCGGTCATGGTCGAGGTCCCTTGCCTTCTTCCCGGGAGGTCTTTACCGGGTCATCTCCTTCTCCCATTGAATCGCTTCCATCCCGGCTTCAAGCTGCGAACGCACGCTTGCGCAGTTTTCCTTGTAATAGCCCGGATGATAGGTTTCCGGCGGCAGCGGCGTAAATCCCAGCTCGTTGATCTTCGCCTGGGTGTCCGGATCGCTTAGCGCCGCCAGCATCGCCGTGCGCAGCTTCTCGACCACATCGTCCGGCGTGCCGGGCTTGACCACCCACCAGTTCCAGCCGACCGCGGCCAAACCCTCAACGCCAAGCTCGATGCCGTAATCCTTGGGAATCGGTCCGGGGATACCGTGCTCGGACATCGGCCGGTCGCTCATCACGGCAAGGACCCTGATGTCATCCTTGTTGGCCTTGTAGTTGCCCGAGTTCAGCACCATGAAATCGAGCTCTCCCGACAGAAAGTCTTTCCAGCCTTCACCGGTGTCGTTGTAAGGAATGGACCGCGCCGGGGCATTGGCGTTCTTCAGCATCAGCGCCGCCACCATGTGCGGGATCGAAATATCCGCGGCACCCGAATAGCGCAATTCTCCCGGGTTCTCTTTGGCATGTTCGATCAGCGCCGGCAGGTCGGGGAACCGGTCGTCATCCTTGCGCACGCCGATGGCGAAGCCGTTCGAGCCGACACCGTAGAGCGGCGTAAAGTCTTCGCATTGAAACGGGGTTTTGCCGAGTAGCGGTGCGAACAGGATCGGCGCAACATATCCGTCGAAGATCTTGTAGCCATTTGCCGGTGAGTTGAGGACGTCAAGCGCCGCCTTGACGCCGCTGGCGCCGGTGAGCGAGGTGACGGGCATCGCCTGGTCCAGCTCCTGACCCATCCGGTCGGCCACCACCTGGCTGACCGCGTAGGCCACACCCGGCGACCACGGAAACACCACCTGAACCTGTCGCTCCGGAAACTCCGCCAGTGCGGCAGTTGCAGTACCAAGCGCCAGAACCGCCGCTGCGATCAGTGATTTGAATGCATTCGTTTTCATATCAACCTCCCTTTCTGCCGGGGCAAGCCTCTCCCGTTTCAGCCCGCAGATCGCGGTCAGAATTGCAGTCGATGTTGATAAAGTCTAATTTCAAATTTTCAGGTCTTGATAAAAAAAAGGAATGAGGCGGATATGGACATTCTGTATTCCCGGGCCCTTGCCCATTTCGTTGCGGCCTATGATCAACGCAATATTCGCAGGGCCGCGGCCGTTGTCGGGGTCACCCAGCCGGCGATAACGAAGAGCATCCAGAAACTGGAAGCCCATATCGGCACCGAGTTGTTCGACCGGACCGCCGAAGGAGTCCGCCCGACGCCGATTGCGCTGACGCTGCGTCGCCACGCGCAAAACATCCTCAATGAGGCGCGGTTCGTCGAAACGGAAATCTCTTCACTGTTCGAGGGCCATTTCGGCAATGTCCGTTTCGGTGTCGGGCCGGCCTGGAGCCTGACGGTTTTCCCGAGGCTGCTTGAACAGTTCTGCGCTCGTTTCCCGAGGATCGACGTTGAGGTGGAAACGGGTGTCACCGACCACCTGCTGCCGAGGCTGGAGGAGGGCGAAATCGATTTCTGGCTCGGATCGCTGCACGGCGTCGAGGAATCCGATGAGGTGCTGACCTGCCCCGGCGGACAATCCGAACTGAGACTGTACGCGCGCGCCGCGCATCCACTCGCCTCCGCTGCGCTGATACCGGCTGCGCAGCTGCTCGACTGCAACTGGGCCACATTTGTGCATGACCGCATCGGATTGCTGAAACTCGCGGAGTACTTCGCCGATCGGGGACTTGCCGTGCCGCGGGTATCACACCGGATGGGATCGATGATCACGATGTTCCGAATCGCCAGTCAATCCGACCTGTTGGTGCTGATTGCCGATACGGTGGGGGCCGAAGCCCGGGCTGCCGGTCTGGTGGAACTGCGCCACGAGGGCTGCATCTGGGAATTCTCGACGGGGATGGCTTACCGGCGCAACACCGAGCATTTGGCGATCACGAGATTTCTGACGGCGCAGTTAAGCGAGCAAACATCACATGAGAAAAACAGCGAGTGAGGCGGGCGGTACTCGTTTCCCAGCTTCTGCTTGCCCCAGGACGTGCAGCTATTGTTTGGGCGCGAACGGTTCCAGCACCTCGACATCCATCGTCTTGATGCGCGCGAAGCGCTGCGTCGGATCGTCGACGACAACCCATGTATGGCGGGTTTTGGCGGTCATCTCGGCATCGTTGGGAAGAATCCCGTTCCAGTCGAACGTCATGGTGATCGTGTAGTTTCCGTCCGCAGTCAGGGCATGCGTAAAGTCGCCAATCTCGTGGGTACTTGCTTTGACCGCCGAACCGGGCCCTGCAAGCCAGGCCCTAAAACCCTCGAAATCATTGATCGCGCCGCTCGAAAAATTCAGGCTGAACCCGTCGGCCAGAATTTCGCGAACCGGTTCGGCATCGCGCGCCGGATCCTCAATCAGTGCCAGCCAGTAGTGGACGAGGCTACGCATACGGTTTTCGCCATAGGCCGAGACAAACGCGTCCGCCGCACCCTCGCTGTTCTGACCGATTTCGATCGACGTGAACTTCGGCAGCACTGTGTCGGTCGGCTTCAGTTGCGTTGTATAGGTCAGGTCCGCTGTCCGCACGCTGCCATCGGCTAACATGCCCTGATTGAGATACGTGATGTTAGCGGTCATCGACACGGTGCCGTCATCCGCCACAGCAACGTCCGCAGATTTCAGATAATGGGCGTTTTTCCACTCGGCCGGGATCTGTTTGACCCGCTCTTTGTACTGATCGTGTCCCTGACCTTCTCCGAGCGACGATTTCAGCCGGATCTCCGGATCCAGAATGTCCAGTTGGTTGGCAATGCCGTATCGCGGCTCCTCATAGAGGAGATACCAGCGGTGCAGCTGTGCCAGCGCAGCGTGCTTCATGTAACCGAGTTCGATCTCCTCGGTCGCCATGTCTCGGACCGCGTGGGCGGCTGTTGTCAGGAACGCGGCAGCGCAGGTGGTTGCCACCAGCAGGTGCAGATAGCGGGTCATGGATACCTCTTTCCAACAGATCTGATCAGTGAATAATAAATGAACATTCATTATTCAAGTGGCAATTTGATAACACTGCTTGCCAATCCGGCGAAGAACGAGGACAAAACCGGCAGCCTGAGCCAGGAGTCATGGTGCAAACAAAAGACCAAAAGAAGCAGATCGCCATACGTGACGCGGTCATAGCCGACGTCGTGGAATACGGCCTCGGCAATGCGCTCATGTCGCGCATCGCCGGGAAGGCGGGTGTATCGGCCGGTACGATTTATCTTTACTACCCGAACAAGGAGTTGATGCTGCAATCCGTCTACATCGAGATCAAACGCCTTCTTGGCGATGTCATGCTTGGTGCATTCGGATCAGGCGCGGATACCGTGCAGGGATTGCGCAACATGTGGTTCGCCATGTTCGACACGATGATCAACCGGCCGGACATGTTCACATTCCACGAGGTGATCGCTGCGGAAGGGATCCTCGATGCCGATCACGAGAAAGCTGCCTTGCAAATGGCCGGCGAAATCAGTGCCGTGTTGCAGTCGGCCATCGACGACGGAACCGTCAAGGCAATGCCAATCGAATGTCTCTCGTCACTTTACTTCGGGCCGGCGACAAATCTGGCGCGCCGCCTGATCGAACAGGGTTCGTCCGATCGAGAAAAGGCGGAAACGGTGTACGAAGCAATCTGGACGGCCATCAGGTGCTGAGAGAAGCGTTCCGGCAGCGCTCGGCTATTAAGCCGAAGTTGCACGCTTCAGGCCAAACTTTCCATCTCACGTAGGATCCAGTCGCGGAACGCCCTTATCTTCGGAGCATTGCGCCGGCTCTTGGGATAGACCAGCCAGTAGGAATAAGTGTCCTCGCAGGTTAGATCGAACGGCTGGTAAAGATTGCCCTGGTCAATCGCGTCGCGATGGAACGCCGGTGTCAGAATGCCGACACCCTGGCCGGCGATCGCCGCGTTGCCGCCAAGGACCTGCGACCCGAAGCGCAGCTTCGGTTTCTCTTTCAGCGCGTCGGTCGGCACGCCGGCCGCCTCGAACCAAAGTCGCCACCAGGGGTCCGACGGTTCGAGAATCGGTAGTTTCAACAGATCTTCCGGGCGCTCGAGGCCGCCGTAGCGTTGCGCCAGATCGGGGTTCAGCATCGGCGTGAAGGTGCCGCGCAGCAGCAGTTTGCTCTCGGTGCCGGGCCAGTCACCAACGCCGGCGCGAATGGCCAGGTCAACGTCCTCGCGGGCAAAATCGGTCAGCGTCTGGCTGAGATCGACACGCAACGCGATCCCCGGGTTGTCGATCTGGAACCCGCCAAGGCGCCGCGCCAGAACATTCGTGGCAAAGGTCGGCAAGACGCTGAGCACCAGGGTCTCGCTAATCCTTCCCTTGGCTTCGGCAAAGGCGTCGCGCAGCAGGTCGAGCGCCTCACCGGCCTGACGGGACAGGCGCTTTCCGGTCTCGGTCAACTCGACGCCGCGGGGATGACGCAGAAACAAAGCCGCGCCGACCCGGTCCTCCAGCACCTTGATCTGATAGCTGACCGCCGCCTGGGTCATGCCGAGTTCGGCCGCCGCACGGGTAAAGCTGGCCTGGCGCGCTGCCGCCTCAAAGGCCCGGATCGCCGCCAAAGGCGGCAGACTAGCGGTCATGGCATAAAATCTCCTTATGCCCGGTGTGCCATCTTTGATTGGTCTGCGATGGCGGGTTGCGGCATCCTGAATTCGAAACAGGTAAACGGAAACATATCCCTATGACCAGAAGAAACTCAGAAGAAGGTGCCTTATTGCGCATATTCCGTGGGATAGCAGGTCTCATCGTGCAGGCCCCCACCCGAAACCGCAAACGACGGGACGCCCGATGGAGCGGCTACGATCTCCGCAACCTGCCGTCGCGCACCAAGCGCGATATAGGTTTGACTGATATCTGACCGATATCAACGAAGCCCGCGACAGGCACTCCGGCATGGCGATGCCGAGCACCTTTTTGGTCGAGGCTTGGCGCCTTCACCGGCAGGGATGGGTTAACGGGTCGTTCACGACGCTCTCCATTCCGAGCATCACTTTGCGTATCACATTGAGTTCTGGCGTGTAGGTTCTCCCCCTTCCCGTGGAACCGCCGGCAGATGGGCGCATATGCCACTCAAGAATTCGGCGTTATCCACGTTCCTCGGCCTTTTCTCGACGGCGCGTGTGCCACCTTGACGAGCATGGGGACGATGACACCGTGCGCCGTCCCGCCGTCTGAACGCGAAACCGGCGGTGCGCATTCTGGATGGCACGCAAGCCCCGACCGGGTCGGGAATGCCGGACGATCAGAGCAGGGCGTCGGCTCGCTTCCGCAACCGATCCTGACGCAAGGAATTGCTCCGCCAATCCGGCCGGCATGCCCGACGATGGATCCGCACCTACAACCCTAGGCTTTGCTTATCTCTCTGATAAATCACTCAATCTCGATGCCGGCTCCGCCGCATGCCAATCGGCCCAGCACTATACGGACTGGTCAGTCGAAATCGGCATGAAGCTCTGCCGAAGACCGCCTGCCGGGCCATTGGCGGGGGGCTCCGGTCTTCGGCGGATCTCCAATCCGTGATAATCTAGACCCCTTCCATTGCCCATATTTGACAGCGACAGGAGCTTCCGATGATCCGTCCATTCGCATTGGGTATTGCCAGCCTTCTCGTGCTTCTGCCACCGGCGGCCACGGCGCAAACGAAAGCGCAACTCAACTACAACGGCGATAAGGATTCCGCGTTCCTGATCCTGCGCGGAACGAACGACAACCGTGCGGCGCGCCTCAGCGTCGATTCGACGGACAATACGCGCGGCTTCCTGCATCTCTACCAGGATGACAACCTGCGCGCACAGTTCTACGTCGACGGTGTCGGCCAGGGTGGATTGATCCTCGAGCAGAGCGACGGCGACGACGCCGTCACGCTGGCCGTCGACAACGACAACGACCACGGCCTGCTCTGGCTTCGCGAGGCGGGGGGCGGTGTGCGCGCCGTGCTCATGGTTGACGACGACCGCCAGGGACATCTTGTCCTCGACGGTTCGGACGGCGCGGCGCGGGCAACGCTCTACGTGGACGGTCAAAACGAGGGCGGTCTGTCTCTCGGCCGCGGCGGCGGCGGCGACGGCGTGGTGATCTTCGTCGAGGATTCTGGCGGTGGCGGCTCGCTTCGGCTGCACGGCGCCAACGGCGACAGCCGAGCCCGGTTTCGTGTCGATGGAAACGGCCGGGCACAGCTCAACATGGACGGTTCGGCCGACGAACAGCGCGCATCGCTCTATATCGACGGAGTGGATCAGGGCGGGCTCAGGTTGCGCGGTTCGGGGAACAACACGGCCGCAACATTATGGGTTGGCGATTCGAGCGACTCCGGTGTCCTGACCCTGCATTCCGCGTCCGGCGACCAGCGGGCCCGGCTGCGCGTCGACGGCAGCGGTCGCGGACAGATGAACCTCGACGATTCCGGCGGGGTCACCAAGTCGCAGCTCTATATAGACGGCCTCGACCAGGGCGGTCTGCGCCTGAACGGCATCGGCGGAAACCGGGCAGCAAGTCTGTTGGTGGGCGATTCCAGCGATACGGGCATCCTCAGACTGCATGAGAGCGGCGGAAACAGCCGCGCCGAGCTGCGCGTGACGGCCTCGGGGCGCGGTCGCCTCGGTCTGTCCGGAACCTCGAACGACCCGCGATCCCTCCTCTATGTCGATGCAAACGAACAGGGAGGCCTGAGGATCGATGGGGCGACGGGGCAACGCTCGGCCGCTCTCTACGTCGCCGATTCCACCGATACAGGCGCGCTGGAGCTGTCGGCGGCCGATGGATCCACACGCTCGCTATTGCGCGTCGACGGTGACGGCCGCGGTTTGCTGTCGCTCGACGGAACGGGCAACAACACGCGCGTCACCCTGCTCGTGGACGGTGCCGATCAAGGCGACCTGACGCTCGAGAATGCAGCGGGGGCACCCGGCGCAGAACTCGGCGTCGACGACGGAACCGACAACGCCTATCTGCGGCTGCACGGGACTGCCGGCGATCTGCATGCGCTCATGGGCGTCAATATCCAAGCCCATGGTGAAGTCGTTTTGGCGGACCAGGACGCGATCGAAAAAGCCCGTCTGGCGCTCGATCCGGCGAATTCGTCCGGCCTCATGGTGCTTCGCGGCCAGCGCAATGCCCCGATGGTGACGGCGACCGAGACCGAACCCACGGCGCCCAACGACGGAGCGGTCCGCGTCTGGGGAAGCGACGAAGAAGGTGGTTCGGAGCTGCGCGGCGAACTCGTTTCGGATCGCGGCACGGCGGCCGGCATGTTGACGCTCTTCGACGATACCGGGACGCCGACCATCGTGCTCGACGGATCGAACGGTATCATCAGCAAGGCAGGCCTCAACGGATTCCTGATTGCCGATCCAAGGAATGCGCGGCGCGAGATCTTTTATGCGAGCCTCGAGGGTCCCGAGGCTGGAATCTATGCCCGCGGCACCGGCAAGATAGACGGCGGCCGCGGCGAGATCGTCCTGCCGGACCACTTTGCCGCGGTGGCGCGGCCGGGTTCGATCACCGTGCAGCTGACCCCGCACAGCACTGACACGTTCGGGCTCGCCGTCCTGAAAAAGTCGGTCGAGCGGCTGATTGTCGGGGAACTCGGCAACGGCGAGGGAAGCTTCGAATTCGACTACGTGGTGCATGCAACGCGCGGCGACATCGACCCGATCAAACCGGTGCGGGAACGGGTGCTTGTCAGCGCCGAGGAACGGACCTCAGTCGCACCGTCCGGACGCCGTCTGGTGGCCAGGGAAGTCCGGGAGGTCGCTGACTTTGCTGCGGACGAACTGGTCATAGAAACGCCCAGCATGCGCTCCGAAGGGCGTCCGGCGCGGGTCAAGCTCGACCGCATCGACACCGACCTGCGCGATGTGCGGGAGGTGCCGGATGCCAATGTCCGCCGTGACGTGCTCTACGAAGGCCCGGAAACGGGTCGCGACGTCGTGGTGCGAACGCCGGGCATCAGCCCGAAGCCAGGTCGGGTGATCGGACGCCGGCCGGTGGCAGGCCAGCCGGAGCGGGTGGAGGATTGAGACGATGCGAGCGCTTGTTCTGTCTTTTGCCGTGGCGCTCTGGTGGTCCGCAATCGGTGTAGCGCAGGTCAACGATGCACGCGGCTTCCTCGGCCTCAGCAATCAGCCGAACGTCGAGACGTCCTGCGGCTTTCGGGTACGCAGCAACGAGAACGCCACGCTTCAGCGGCGCGGCTATATTCTGCGACTTCCGGACTGGACGCTCACCGTATCGCAACTCACCGGGCTTGGCGTCACCAACGCGGCCGTCGATCTGACCCTCGATCAGGCGGCCGATCTGCTGAAGGTCGACCAGGGCGGCACCGATGTGAATTGCTGTGTCGACATGCGCCGGCAGGGCACGATCGGCAACTTCGCGGCGCCGGCCGGCATGGTGAACGGCGTCATCACGACCCAGGCGGAATCCAATGCGGTGTTTGCCATCAACGCCGACATCAAGATCGTCACCAATATCCAATTCTGCGGCGTCGCCGGTCAGTTTGCCGGATGCGCCGACGGCAGCTCGATCATCGTGGTCAACGGCTTCAACCCGCCAGCAACGAACACGTTCACAGATCCTGTTACCGTGGCACATGAGGCCGGTCATTGGGCGGGTCTCGGACATGTTGCGCAGACCTGCCAGCCAACGTCGGGACAATGCGGCACCGGACCGAACGCCTGCAGCGATTGTACGGACGGTTTTTCGAACCGCGTGATGTACTGCAGGATCTGTGCCGGCGCCCCAAATCAGGGTGTCATCACGGCAAACCAATGCAACTCCTGGCAGACAAACACACAATGAAACCGCTTCTGATCTTTCTGCTCCTGGTCGCCGGCGCCGCATCGGCGCAGGATCAATCGCGGGCCATACCGGCGGTCGAGGATTTCGTCAAAGCGCGCAATTTCCATGGCATCCAGTATGTGGCGGCGGCACGCTTCGGACCGGAGGCCGTGCCTCCCCTGCGTCGGATCCTGTCAGACCCCGGAGAGCGCAACACCTGGGCGGCGGCAGTCTGGGTCCTGGGGATCATCGGTACGCCGGAGGCGGCGGACACGCTCATCGAATTCCACGAGACAGCCGTCGAAGGCGTCGCCGACCCCGCGGCGCTGCAGGCCCTGCTGCTCGTCCCGCAGGCGCTGGGATTTTCGGCCAACAATCCCGACAGCCGGGCTTTCTCCTATCTCGTCGACGGGCTCGAGGCGAAGACGCGGGATTTACCCTGGACAGGCTCGGAATGGGCGCCGGGCTCCCGGGCGCTGCTGCTCGCCAAGCTGTCGGCGAACGGCCTGGGCCTCGCCGGAAACGAAGCGGGTCGGCAAGTGCTCTCCGAAACACGCAACCGTCTTGCCGAAACCGATCCCGAACGCCTGCGGTTCCTTCGATCGAACATCGCCGAGGCGCTGGAACTCAGCGGCCGGATCGAAGAGCTCGGCTATGCGCGTGCCCTGACACCGCCACCGCGACCGCCCGGACCGCGCATTCCGAGGCAAGACGACACCCCGAACCAGCCGTAGGCCGCGATCGCACGCGCGGCTGTGCCGCCCGCGGGCCGAAAGCACCTTGAACAAGGCCGAATGTGCTGCCAGTCGCCGGCCACAGGCCGCTTCGATTGGATTATCCGGACAGCTTCCCCCGGTCCTGCAGCAGGGGCGCGTTGCCCGGCATGCGGCAACATGGCGGCACGGTGCGGATGGACCGATACGACCCGTCGTGTGTAATTTCATCGCACGAGCAACGGAACACATACATGACGGCAAGCGAACAGAGCGACCCGGCGGGTGGCGGCGCCCGGATGTCCCGGCTCCGCATGGCCGTTGCGTTGTTGGCAATCGCACTGATTGGCGTGGGCATTTGGCAGCTCGAAGCGCAACGTGTCGGGCTTTCGGTCGAAAACACCACGGTTGGCACAACGCCTGTCACCTACTACGCGCCGGACAATGCCGTGCCCGCACCGCTGATCGTGGTCGCCCATGGCTTTGCGGGCTCGCGGCGGTTGATGGAGGCCTATTCCCTCGCCCTGGCGCGTGCGGGCTATGTTGTCGCCGCCTTCGACTTCGAGGGCCATGGCCGCAATCCGGTTCCCATGTCCGGCGATTTCGACGCCATAGAGGGCACAACCCAGCTTCTCGTCGATGAAACGCTGCGGGTGATGCAAGCCGGACTTGCCAGGCCCGAGGCGGATGGCCGAGTCGCGATTCTGGGCCATTCCATGGCATCCGATATCATTGTCCGCGCCGCCGGGCGGGACGGTCGAATCGGTTCCGTGATCGCCATTTCCCCGTTCTCGCGGGCGGTGACCGAAAGCCATCCCAGGAATCTGTTGATGATCACCGGCCAATGGGAGCCGGGCCTTCGCGCTTTCGCGCGTCAAGCGTTGCAGACCGTCGATGCCGAGGCTCAGGAGGACCAGACCGCGCGGTCTGAAGACGGCGCGGTGATCCGACGCGTGATCGTCGCGCCGTATGTCGAACATGTCGGGGTGCTCTATAGCCGCATCGGCATCGCCGAAGCGGTTGCGTGGCTGAACGCTGCCTTCGATCGCTCCCAATCGCCACCGATCGCGATGCGCATCGGATGGATCGGCCTCGTGCTGGTCGGCACGATCCTTCTGGTTTGGCCTCTGGCGGGCCTCCTGCCGCAGCGGGCTCCGCCGCATGTCGGCCTGTCGCGCAGTGCCTTCGCCGCCACGCTCCTGGTGCCGATGATTGCGGTGCCGGTCGTCGCCGTCTGGGTTCCGGGCGGATTCCTGCCGGTGCTCGTCGCCGATTATCTCGCCCTGCACCTGTTGCTCTACGGCGCTATTCAACTCGCGTTCATGCGTTTTCTGGGCCTTCGCCTCACCGGCTACGCACTGGCCGTGGGCGTGCTTTTGGCACTCTATGGCATTCTGACATTCGGGCTGGCGCTCGATCGCTATGTGGCGAACTTCGTGCCCCATGCGGGACGCCTGCCGATCATCGCCGTCCTGGCGGTCGGTACGGTGCCTTATATGCTGGCGGACAGCGCGATGGCCCATGCAAATCCGCGGCTCTGGCAACGGGTTTTGATCAGGTTTTGTTTCCTGTTGTCGCTTGCTCTCGCCGTGGCTCTCGATTTCCAAAGGCTGTTCTTTCTCATCCTCATCATTCCGATCATTGCGTTTTTCTTCCTGGTGTTCGGGCTGATGGGACGCTGGGTGGAAGCGCGCGCCGGGCCGCTTGCCTCGGGCCTTGGCCTGGGGCTTCTGCTCGCCTGGTCACTCGGCGTCAGCTTTCCGATGTTTGTTTAGAGCGTCCGGGAGTTAAAAAGCGCCAAATCCCGCTCGGTGTGACGGGTGGCCCCAATTGGTCAGGACAACCGGCGCCTTTCGACGCTCAGAAGGCATCGACAAGGCCGCGGCAGGCATCCCGACAGGCGACGAGCGCGTCCTTGGCCGCCTCGAAATCCTCGGACTGCGGATTGCCGTCGGTCCAGAAGGCGAGGCTTAGCATGCTCTCATAGGCGGTGCGGGTCCGCTCACGCGCGTCATCGATCGCATGATGGCGCGGCTCGCAGGCGGCGAGCACGCTGAAGATGCCGAAGGTGCTGCTGACGGCTCCGCTGATCCAGTCCTGGGTTTCCAGCCACAAGCCGCTCCGATGGGCTTTGCGGATGGTCTCTTCCGGGTAGTCGCTGACCGTTTGGTGCAGAGTGTCTACGTGTTTCGTCAGCGTCCGCCGCTGTTTCGCCGACAACGGGGGGATAGCGTCGTCGTCGACTTTCCTTATGCTGTGCATGTGTCGCCTCCCTTCCGGCAGGGTGGAAGCCCGCCGCGGCAAACACAACACTTCCTGTTACAGAAGGTTACGAATTGATGAACATTCGCCACAGCCCCGGATTTTCGGCGACCACCGACAGCCCGTTCTTTTTCGACGACGTCCACCGCATGCTGCGCGACCAGCTGCGCCGCTTCGTCGCCGAGGATATCAAGCCCTTCGCCGATGCTTGGGAGGTCGACGGCTTCACGCCACGCGATGTGCTGCGCAAGATGGGCGCGCTCGGATTTTTCGGCATCCGCTATCCGCAGGCCTATGGCGGATCGGACCTGGACGAGCGGGCGACCGTGGTGCTCGCCGAAGAGCTTGGCCGCTGCACCTATGCGGGTGTGGCGATCACCGCCCTGGTGCATACCGACATGGCGTCCGTCCATATCTTCAATGCCGGCACGGACGAGCAGAAGGCCCGCTACATGCCGCGCGTCGTGTCCGGCGACATCATCACCGCGGTCGGCATCACCGAGCCGGACGCCGGCTCGGACGTCAAGGGCATCCGCACAACCGCGATTCGGGACGGTGACAGCTACGTGCTCAACGGCGCCAAGACCTTCATCACCAACGGTGTGCACGCCGATGTCTATTGCATTGCCGCCAAGACCGGCGGCGACGGTCCGGCGAGCCGCGGCGTCACCATGTTCATCCTGGAAAAGGGCATGGAGGGTTTTTCCGTCGCACGGGCTCTCGACAAGCACGGCTGGCGCAGCTCGGATACGGCTGAACTCGCCTTCGCCGATTGCCGCGTACCGGCCGAAAACGTGCTTGGAGAAGAAGGCCGCGGCTTCTATGCGATCATGAAGAATTTTCAGAACGAGCGTCTGGTGCTTGGCGCCATGGCCATGGGTGAGGCACAGGCGGCGATCGAACTGACCGTCGATTATGTGCGCACCCGCAAGGCCTTCGGTGCACCGCTGTGGGAGAAGCAGGCGATCCGCCAGCGGCTAGCCATGCTGGCGGCAAAAGTGGAGGCCGGACGTCAGATGGTCTACGCCACCGCGGCGCGCCTAGCGAATGGTGAGGAACTTGTCCGTGAGGTGTCGATGATCAAGGCCTATTGCGGCGAACTGGTCAACGAGGTGATGTATGACTGCATGCAGTTCCACGGCGGCATGGGCTATATGCGGGAGAGCACGATCGAGCGCATGGCGCGCGATGCCCGTGTCCAGGCCATTGGCGGCGGCGCAACGGAAGTGATGCTGGAAGAAGTCGCCAAGCGAATGTGAGTGCAGATCCCATGAAGTACTGGTGTTTTAAGGACGGGCTGGGTCTCGACCATCTGGTGATGCTGGAGGCCGATACGCCGGCACCGGGACCCGGCGAAGTGCTGATCGACATGGCCGCCGCCTCGCTGAATTACCGAGACCTGGTTGTCGTGCGCGGTCAGCACGGCAGGGCGGTGAAGCCGCCGCTGATCCCCCTGTCGGACGGTGTCGGCACCATCTCGGCCGTCGGACAAAATGTCGACGGTCTGTCGGTCGGCGACCGCGTGGCGCCGCTGTTTTTCCAGCATTGGGACGGCGGCGCGCCACCGGACAATCTGGAGAGCGGCCGGCTCGGCGGCCCCTTGGACGGCGTGCTGGCCACCCACCGGGTGTTTCCGGCAGCCGGCGTGATCAAGGTGCCACCGCATCTGACCGACGCTCAGGCGGCAACCCTGCCCTGCGCCGGGGTGACGGCCTGGAGCGCACTGAGCGAACCGCGGCCGCTGCGGCCGGGCGACTCGGTGCTGGTTCAGGGATCCGGCGGGGTCGCGCTGCTCGCCCTCAAACTTGCCAAAGCGGCCGGGGCGCGGGTCGTGATGACCACCTCGTCGCCGCACAAAGCGGAACGGTTGACGGCTCTCGGCGCCGACGTCGTCATCGACCGCAACGCCACGCCGCAATGGGCCCGGGCGGTGCGCGACGCCACCGATGGCCGCGGATGCGAGCGGGTGCTGGAACTCGGCGGCGCGGCGACCCTCAACGACTCGGTCAAATCGGCGTGCACCGGCGGCACGGTGATCATCATCGGCAACGTCACCGGCTCGTCGGCCGAACTGTTCCTGCCGCTGGTGCTGACCCGCCGCCTCGGTCTCTACGCGGTCTCGGTCGGGTCGCGGCAGTCCTTCGCGCAGCTCAACCGGGTGCTTGACATGCACCGCATCGAACCGGTGGTCGATCGGGTCTTCGGCTTCGAAGAGGCGCCCGACGCGTTCCGCGCCATGGAAACCGGCGGTCACTTCGGCAACATCTGCATCGCGTGCAAAACCTGATTTTTACGCGGAGCGGGCAATCAGATCGGTCGACCGGAATGCCTCCGCCAGCAGGTCGAACACCAGCCGGATGCGGCGGCTGGTGTGCAGCTCGCGATGGGTGACCAGCCAGATCGGCACCGGAATCGGTTCGAGATCCGGCAGCACCATTTCGAGATCCGCATTGAGCATGCCGACATCGCGGGTGAAGATACTGATGCCGAGGCCCTGCCTGACGAGTTCCAGCATCACGGTGCCGCTTTCCGACGTCAGCTTGAAATTGTCCACGGTCAACGGCAGACCCAGTCCGTGCAACACCGGCAGCAACCGTTCGGGCGGGCCGAACCCGATCCATTCGGAGTTCTCAAGGTCGGCTGGCTCCTGCGGTCGCCCGAGGCGCGCCAGGTATTCGGTCGACGCATAAAGATGCGCCGTCGTCTCGCCGACCAGCCGGGCGATCAGGTCCGGCTGGTCGGGCCGCGCATGCCGGATGGCGATATCCGCCTCGCGGCGCGTCAGGTCGCGCAGTTCGTTGGAGGCGACGACTTCAATGCTGACGCCCGGCGCCACCTGGCGAATCCGCTTCAACACCGGCGGTAGGTGCAGGGTCGCCATCAGGTTGGTCGCGGTGATGCTGACGTGACCGTCGACCGCCTGCGACTGGCCGGAGGCGGTGAGCGAGATGCGGTTGGCGGCATCGCCCATGGCGCGGAAATGGTCGAGCAGTTCGAGGCCCGACTGGGTCAGCACCAGCGACCGGCCGACCCGCTCGAACAGCGTGACGCCGAGATCCTCTTCCAACGCGGCCACCTGGCGGCTTAGCGTCGGCTGAGTCTGGCCAAGCGCCCGAGCAGCCGCCGATAGCGAGCCCTCCTCGGCGGTGGCGAGAAAGGCCCGGGCCTGGTTCCAGTCGAAGCTCACGGTCTGCCACTTCATGCAAAAACGTATAACCGTTGTGCAAATTTCGGCAATTTCATTCGGTCTGGCGCATATGTATCTGCGGCTCCGAAAGGAACCCGACCATGACATCTTCCCTCAGCAAAACCCGCCCGTTCCTCGTCGAGAACGACCGCACCTCGATTCCGGTGTTTTCCCGCTGGTTCGGGTCCTGGCAGATCTCGGTGCGGCGCCGGACCATGAACCGCCGCCAGCTCGCCCGATCCTACGACCGTGCCGCAGCCGGATGGACCGCCAAACTGGAGCGATTCGGATTTCCGCGGGCCTACGAAACCCTGTTCCGCCAGGCATTGAGCGGCGACTGGCAGCCCGATGCGGGACGCCGGCCGGCCGTGCTGGAGTGCGGAATCGGCACGGCAACGCTGTCCTGCGCACTGGCACGGGTCATGCCGATGCCGTTCCGGCTCGATGCCGTCGATCTGTCGCGCCGCATGCTCGACCGGGCCGGTGCCCGGCTCGCCGCAGCCGGACTGGACGCCAGACTGCGCCGCGCCGACGTCCGCATGCTGCCTTACCCGGACAACAGCTTCGACCTGGTGATGGCGGCCCATGTTCTGGAGCATCTCGCCGACCCGGATGTGGCGCTGGCCGAAATGCGGCGAGTTCTGAAACCCGGTGGTCTGCTGATCGTCTGCCTGACACGCCGGTCGTTCTTCGGCCTCTACGTGCATGTCAAATGGCGTATCCGTCAAATGACCTCGGATCAGGTCGAAAACTGGTTCCTGGCGCATGGTCTGGACAACGTCCGCAGCCCGGCCTTCGACCGCAGCAGCCTTTGCCGGCAGACCAGCATCGCCTGCCTGGGCCGCAAACCGAAACCGCTCGCACTGACCCAACAAACACAATAAGGATTCACCATGCCACAGGAAGCACAGTTCTGGGACCGGCTGGCGGAGCGCTATGCGCAAAAGCCGATCGACAATGTCGAAGCCTATCATCAAACCCTCGATTGCACGCGCGCCCATCTTTCCAAAGACGACGACGTGCTGGAGATCGGCTGCGGCACGGGATCGACCGCCCTGCTGCTGGCCGACGCGGTCGACCACATCACGGCCAGCGACATCTCGGGCGGGATGATCGACATCGCCCGCGCCAAGGAACAGCCGGCCGGCCATGTCGATTTCATGCAGGCGACCGTTTTCGACAAGCGGCTCGAACCGGAAGCCTTTGACGTCGTCCTTGCCTTCAATCTGCTGCATCTGATCGACGACACCGCCGGCGCGGTGCGGCAGGTCCACCGGCTGCTGAAACCCGGTGGCCTGTTCATCTCCAAGACTCCCTGCCTGTCCGCCCGCAATCCGCTGCTGCGGATCATGATCCCGGTCATGCGGCTGGTCGGTCGCGCCCCCTATGTGCGTTTCCTGGATGTTCAGGAACTCGACGCGTTGATCGCCGCCGAAGGTTTCCAGATCGTCGAAACGGGCTCCTATCCGGCCAAGCCGCCGAACCGTTTCATCGTGGCCCGCAAGGGTGCGTAGAGCGCAACGGTATTGCCAAGCCGAGGCGGTGGACAGGCGATCCGCCGCCGCCTACAGTCCCGGGCAGAACGACAGTCCGGGCGCTTTTCATGACGGAACAGGTTCAACGCAGGCTCGCGGCCATCATGAGCGCAGACGTGGTCGGCTATACGCGCCTCATGCATGAGGACGAAGAGGGCACGCTCGCCCGGCTGCATGCCATCAGCGACAGCCTGATCGAACCGAAAATCAGTCAGTACAAGGGCCGGATCGTCAAGCTGCTGGGCGATGGCTGGCTGGTCGAGTTCACCAGCGTCATCGATGCCATCCGCTGCGCCACGGACATCCAGCGCGACATGGCCACACGCGCCGCCGGCGAAGCGGAACACGATCGCCTGGTGCTGCGGGTCGGGGTCAATCTCGGTGACGTGATCGTCGAGGGCGACGACATCTACGGCGATGGCGTCAACGTGGCGACACGCATGCAGGAGATTGCCGCGCCAGGCGGAATTTCGGTGTCCGGCATCGTCTATGACAGCGTCAAGGACAGGCTGGCGCCATCGTTCGAGGACCTGGGTCCGCAGCATGTCAAGAACATCGCTGAGCCGGTGCGCGCCTACCGGGTGGTGCTCGATCCGGAGGGCCGGGGCGGATCCGCCAAGGCGCCGCAAACAGGCGGTGCACCACACCCGAAGACCGCGCCGCAACCAACGGGCTCGCAGGCGTCACATGCCCGGACGCATGGCAGCGTTTACGCCGTCATGAGCAGCAGCCAGCGCCGCGGCTCGTGGCAGGTGCCGGAGATCCTGACCGTGGTCGCCGTCATGGGATCGATCGATCTCGACCTGCGCGATGCCCATTTCGGTCCCGGCGTCACCGAGATCAAGACCACCAATGTGATGGGATCGATCGACATCAGCGTGCCAGACGACGTCATGGTCGAGTGCGACGGCATCGGCTTCATGGGCCAGTTCGACGAAAAGGTGCGGCGGACGCCCGGCCTGTCGTCCGCAAGCCCGGTGGTGCGCGTCAGCGGACTGGCGCTGATGGGACAGACGATCGTCAGCTGACGTTGGTTTTACTGCGGTTCGCTGATGGTGACCGAGACCGGCAACGGATCGAGCACCGACGCCAGGGCGGTTCGAGCGTCCGAGCCGATCGGCCGTGCCAGCGCAACGTCGGCCGAGATCCGGCCATCGGCCGCCAGGTCCGCTTTGACAGCCGCGTCGGCCAGGTTCGGACACTTCTCTGCCAGCCGTTCCACCGCATCGCGCACCGTGCGCTCGGCGGCCAGCCGGCGCAGTTCGGGTTTGTAGATCTTGCCGACATTGGTAACCGGCATGGTGTCGATGATCTCCACCCATTTGGGTCTGGCCGGCCGTTCGTCGACACGGGCCGCCGTCCAGTCGAGCAGATCGGTCCAATCGGGATCCGTGCCGGGACGCGGCACGGCGAAGGCCACCGGCAATTCGCCGGCATAGGCGTCCGGGGCGCCGACAGCGGCGCAAAGCTGAACCTGCGGGTGATCACCGAGGGCGTCCTCGATCACCTTCGGATCGATGTTGTGGCCGCTGCGGATAATCAAGTCCTTGGCGCGCCCGGTCAGATGCAGCTGCCCATCGGCATCGCACCAGCCGACATCGCCGGTGATCAGCCAGCCATCCGCCGTAAAGGCCTTGGCCGTCGCGGCGGCATCCAGATAGCCGGGAAAGACATTGGGCGACTTGAACAGGACCATGCCCGCCTCGCCGGTCGGCAGGTCACGGTCGGTCGGCGCGCCGTCGGCATCCAGGGCCACGATGCGGATCCGCGAATAGGGCAGCGGAAATCCGACGCAACCGGCAGGCGCGTCTATGCCGGGGGGCTGGATGGCACTGATGCCGGCCATTTCGGTCATGCCGAGTGCCTCGTGCACATGCAAACCGAATTGCCGCTCGAAACGGGCAGCCAGCTCCGGCGGCAGTGGCGCCGCGCCGGTGCGGCAATAGCGAATGGAGGAAATGTCGGCGCCGTCCACCGGCACATTGGCGAGCGCCGCCAAAACCGTCGGCACCGCCGACAGCGACGTGGCGCGATAGGTCTCGACGATGCGCCAATAGTTCTTGCGCACCTGCGGATTGCGCAGCAGCGTGGTGGTCGGGATGATGACCTCGACACCGACCGAGAGCCCGGTCAGCGAAGCCGGCAGCACACCGGCGACGTGGAACAGCGGGTAGCCGTTGATGGCGACGTCCCGGTCGCTCAGTCCCGTCATCTGGACGCCGGCCCAAGCCGTGAACACCTGGTTGGCATGGCTATGCATGGCGAGCTTCGGCGCACCGGTGGTGCCGCCGGTGTGAAAATAGGCTGCGATGTCGTCCCCGTTGATGTGCCGACCGCTGACCAGCCGGTCTGCCGGCTGCGCCGCCACAAGCGCCTGGAAGTCGCCGTCGCCATCATGATCGGGCGGCGCGGTTTCGTCATGCGGCGCGACCCGCAGCACGCGCAGGCCGTCGATGCGGCTGCGCAGGTGCATGGCCTTGTTCCAATAGTCGGCATCCTCGGCGGCACCATAGGCAACGAGGATACGGGCGTCGGCGGCGCGCAGCAGTTCCTCAAGCTTATCCGGTTTCAGCAGCGGGTTGAGCGGTTGCACGATGCCGGCCGCTTCGCCGCCCCACAACACCAGGTGGCACTCCAGGCAGCCGGGCAACAGCATTGCCACCGTATCGCCCGATCCGATGCCAAGCGTGTGAAACAGGTTGGCCGTGCGGGTGATGCCCTCGAACAGCCGCCGGTAACTCCAGCGGATCGGCGGCTCGTCCGGATCGCCGCTGCGCAAAAAGCTCAGCGCTGTTTTATCGCCGAAAGCGCGGGCCGACTCGGAGAACAGCGCGTAGGTCGTCTCCACCCCAATCGCCTGGCTCAGCGGCGTTTCTTCGAGCTTGCGCAGATCCTGCAGGCTGCGGATCGGCGGTCCGGATACGAACGGCATCGAAGATCAAGGCCGTCGCGTCAGAACGGCAGCTTCATACCGGGCGGGATCGGCAGGCCGGCCGTCAGTTCCTTGGATTTTTCCTGCACCGCGGTTTCGACCTTGCCCTTGGCGTCATTGTGCGCGGCGACGATCAGATCCTCGAGGATTTCTGCTTCGTCTTCCTTGATCAGCGACGGATCGACGCTGAGGCCGAGCATCATGCCCTTGCCGTTGAGGCGCACGGTGACCAGGCCGCCACCGGCGGTGCCCTCGCACTCCAGCACCTCGATCTCCTGCTGCAGGCTCTCCATCTTTTCCTGCATTTCCTTGACTTTGCCCATCATGCCCATCAGGTCGCGCATCAAAATCTCCATTGTTGCGACGCGTGGCCGCGCCGGTTGCTCTAATATTCGTCCTGCGGGTCGTCCGGCAGGATATCGCCATCCTCGCTCTGGCTGGCCGGAACCAGTTCATCCATGTCGTCGGTGCGGATGCGCACATCGCGGACCCGGGCGCCCGGAAACCGGGCGAGGATCTCGGCGACATCCGGATCCTGGCTGGCGTCGTTCAGCCGGTCGGCGAACTCGGCTTTTTCCGCTTCCTCGAGCGTTGCACCACCGGCCTCGCGGCTGATCGCGATCACCCAGCGCCGGCCCGTCCATTCGCGCAGCCTGGCATCCAGTTCGCCGATCAGCGACTTCGGCGCGTCCTCAACCAGCCCCACCTCCAACCGACCGGGCTCGATGGTCACCGGCCGCAGATATTTGCGGATCATCGCCTTCAGTTTGGGGTCGCGGTGCTGGCCGGCAAGTGCCGCAAGATCGCCGAGACCGTCAATCGGCACCTCGGGTATAGCCGCCGGCTCGACGCGGGCTGCCGGCGCGCGCTCCGGCGCCGTCTGCAACACGGCAACTGGGCCGCCGGTCGGACGGGCCGTCGCGGTCGACCCGTCGGCCGGTTGCGGCGCGGATGCCCGTACCGTGGTCCCGCCCTGGGGCTCCATGCTGCCGCCAGCCCGTGCGGTCGATTGCTGCGCCTCCGTCAAACGCCGCATGGCCTCGCCGGGGCTGGGCAGGTTGGCGGCATGGGTCAGGCGGATCAGCACCATCTCGCAGGCGCTCAGCGGCCGGTTGGCGCTTTCTGTCTCGGCAATTCCCTTCAGCAGCATCTGCCAGAGAACCGAGAGCACCGGCACCGAAAGCTCCTGCGCGAATTCCACGCCGCGGGTTCGCTCAACTTCGCTGAGCGCCGCATCCTGGCCGGCGTCGGGAACGAATTTCAGTCGGGTGACGAGATGGGTGAAGTCGGCGAGGTCGTTCAGCACGACGACCGGATTGGCGCCCGAATCATACTGTTCGCGAAACGCCGCCAGCGCGCCGGCAACGTCGCCGCGGGCGACCAGGCCGAACAGATCGACGATGCGGGCCCGGTCGGCCATGCCGAGCATCGAGCGCACCGCCTCGGCAGTGACGCTGCCGCTGCCATGGGCGATCGCCTGGTCGAGCAGAGACAGGCCATCGCGCGCCGAACCCTCGGCGGCGCGGGCGATCATCGCCAGCGCCTCGTCGTCGATCTTTACCTCTTCGCTGTCGGCGACCGACCGGAAATGCCGCACCAGGGCATCGGCCTCGATGCGCCGCAGGTCGAACCGCTGACAGCGGGACAGGACGGTGACCGGAACTTTACGGATTTCGGTGGTGGCGAAGATGAACTTGACGTGCTCCGGCGGTTCCTCGAGCGTTTTCAACAGGCCGTTGAAGGCCTGTGTCGACAGCATGTGAACTTCGTCGATGATATAGACCTTGTAGCGGGCCGACACCGGGCGGTAGCGCACCTGCTCGATGATTTCGCGAATATCGTCAATGCCGGTATGCGAAGCGGCGTCCATCTCGATCACGTCGACATGGTTGCCGTTCATGATGGCTTCGCAATGCTCGCCGGGCTGCTGCAGATCGATGGTCGGCCGGTCGACCGTGTCGGTCTCGTAGTTGAGCGCACGGGCGAGAATGCGCGCCGTCGTCGTCTTGCCGACCCCGCGCACGCCGGTGAGCATATAAGCCTGGGCGATGCGGCCGGATTCGAAGGCGTTGGTGAGCGTGCGCACCATTGGCTCCTGGCCGATCAGGTCGCCGAAATGTCGCGGCCGGTACTTGCGGGCCAGAACGCGGTAACTCTGCGCTGTCGTGCCGTTGCTCATCCATGCTCCGTGAAACGGACGGGTCGCGGCCACCGATCCACGAGGCCGCCTTCCGATCCTACGGGTTTACAGAGCGCGCGATCAAAAATCCAGAGATCACCAGGGCTGTTGACCCAAGCGCAGCCTCGACTGCGCGCAGCTTGGTCGTCACAGGCGGAAAACAAAGGGCGGGAGGCTGGCACGGTGACCCGTGCCGTGGCTCGTTAGGGCTGCTTCCTTCCGGACCTGACCCGGTTGGCGAGTGGCTCGTCCACCACCAACCTCCCGCGTCTCATATCGGAGATCGCGAGTGGAAAAGCAAGCCAATCCGTCGAAAAACTGCTAGGCTTGCAACATGGACAGTGTCCAGCCTAGCCACCGGGGCGATAGGAACGGGGTGAACGGCATGGCCGGTTTCAGGCTGAACGAACGGATCGAGGCAGACAGTCGCCTGGCCTCGGAGCTCGGTCTTTGCCAACTGCGGCTGATGGACGACCGGCGCTGGCCGTGGCTGCTGCTGGTGCCGCAGCGCCCCGAGGTCGAAGAAATCTACCACCTGACGCCGCTCGACCAGACGCTGCTCACCTTCGAAACCTGTGAGACCGCCCGGGCTCTGAAACGGGTGACCGGATGCGAAAAAATCAACATCGGTTCACTGGGCAATCACATTCGCCAGCTGCATATCCACGTGATCGCCCGCAATCCCGGAGACATGGCATGGCCGGGGCCGGTGTGGGGGGTTGGCAATGCCGAACCTTATGATACCAATAGCGCCACCCGCATGATCGCGGCCATTATCGAGGAGCTTTAGACTCATCCCCTCCCTATTCGATGACGCCGGTTTTCTGGAAGAGCCGAGCAGCCGCGTTGCCTTTGCCGGCAACCGGCTCGACCGCCGGTCCGAATTCCGCGATGACAACAGCCTGCGCGACGCCCTGGCGTCCGGCAAAATGCAGGGCTTCGCCATGCGCGCCGGGCGCACCTTTCTGCGCAAGAACGGCGACGGCTTCGAGGTGCTGCATCATGCCGAGCAATTGGCGCCGTTCGATCCCGACTACGAAAACGCCGTACTGCTCGGCTTTACAGACGACGAGACCCCGCGTGTGGCGGTGCCGGTGCGGCTCGATCCCGAGCAGCTGCCGGAGGACGTCAAGGCGATCGACCACCGGTCGATCTATATCCAGGGCCTGGTGACCGGCAGTCTGCTCGGCGAGATGGCCCAGGCGGCCAGCCTGCTCGCCTGGGTGCAGTCGCACCGGTATTGCGGACGCTGCGGCGCACCCACCGTGCCGCGCGCCGGCGGCTACCGCCGGGAATGCTCGTCCTGCGGCCACATGCTGTTTCCGCGCACCGATCCGGTGGTCATCATGCTCGCCATCGACAGCGTCAACGACCGCTGCCTGCTCGGCCGCAGCGCGCATTTTCCGCCCGGCATGTATTCCTGCCTGGCCGGCTTCCTGGAACCCGGCGAAACCATCGAGGACGCCGTGCGCCGCGAAACCCAGGAGGAGTCGGGCATCCGCATCGGGCGGGTACGCTATTTCGCTTCACAGCCCTGGCCGATGCCGCACACGCTGATGATCGGCTGTTTTGGCGAGGCGCTCAATACGGACATCGTCATGGACACACGCGAGCTGGAAGACTGCCTGTGGTTCAGCCGCACGGAAGCCGCCGAACTGCTGCAGCGGCAGACCGGCATCGGGGCGCTGTCGTCACCGCCACCCGGTGCCATCGCGCATCACCTGATCCATGGCTGGCTGACGCTGGCGGATTAGAGCAACGGACGCGAACCGCCGATGGGCGCCTCGAAGAGGCGGCCCAGCACCGTCGGAAATGCCTGCTCGACTGCCGACAGCCGGTCGCTACCGAGAATGCCGTCGAGCGTGGCGCCGGAAATGGCGAAATAGTTGATGGCGCCGATGAGCTGATACATGGCGGCGTAGATTTCCGCATCGCTAGCGTCTTTCCACTCCGGCACGCCGCGAAACACCTCGGCCAGAGCATCGAGCAGCGGCCGCAGATACCAGGTACGGCTGCGCGCGGCTCGGTCGACATTATCCAGCAATTCGCGAACGACGATACGCGCGTCGGCGTCCTCACGGGTTAAATGCGCGTGGACCGCCAACAGAACGGTGCGGGCTTTTTCGCGTCCGGATCCCGGCTCCGCGATGGCTTGCCGCAGCACCGTTTCAAACCGTTCGGCAAGCTGTTTCAACACCTCGCCATAGAGTTTTTCCTTGCTGCCGAAATGATGCAGGACGGCCTGTTTGGTCAGACCCATTTCGGCCGAAACGGCGGCGATGGAAACGCCGTAATAACCGCGTTCGGCAAACAGAAGGTGTGCCGCGTCGATGAATTTCTGCCGTGCCTGTGCGTGATCGCTCATGCCAACACCATAGCCCACTCTTGATGACTTACCAATTGGTAAGTTACGGTACGTACCGATCGGTAAGTGCCGTTTTAATCCCCCATTGCCTTGCCATTCGCAGCGTCATCTGCTTAAAGGCCGCGTCCGAGAAATCCACACTGGAACCGCCGTTTTGCCGTCGTAGTCACCGGTCTCTTTTCCCCACCCTGCACACGGTCGTGCCAGCGCACGGCCGATCAATTTCGTGTGTTTGTCGAGGTGGCGGTGCGAGACCGGTATGGCACGCCCTTGTCTTGCCCGCCTTCGAAGCCTCGGCAACTGTGCACGTCACCTTTCCTTAAGCTGCCAACCGCACCCGGCCAACGGGACCTCGCGCCGTCATTTCGATGGACCTTCTTCAGGAAGGACCGGAAGAAATGTCGACTATCCTCGCCATGCGGTGGCAGATTCATGCCTGCAACGCCCCGCAACCGCTTCTCCCGTGCAGCCGCTGCGGCTGTGTCAGCGCTTACCGCCACAGCGGCAAATTCAGGCTCAACGCCCAGGGCCGTCGTCTGGATGCCTGGCTCATCTACCGCTGCGTCGCATGCGACACGGTGTGGAACAGGCCGCTCTATGAACGCCGCAACGTGCGCGACATCGATCCGGTGACGTTGCACGCTCTGCAGCACAACGATCCCGACCTGGTGGCGCGCGTCGCGCATGATGCGACGCAGCTCAAGCGCGTGGCGCAGCGGATCCAGCAGTGCGATCAAGCCGTGGTGCACAAGCAACTGGCGTCCGCTGGACGACGACCCTGGTCGCGACTGGACATTGCGCTGGATGTGCCGGCCTCGGCGCCGCTTCGCACCGACCGCCTGCTCGCCGGCCAGCTGGCCCTCACGCGGGCGCGCCTGCAAAAGCTCGAACGGGACGGGCGGGTGTGCATCCACGGCTGCGGGCGGCGCAGATTGCGCCAGCCGGTCGCTGACGGGCTGCACGTCACGGTCGAGCTTGCCGGTCTTGAAGACGGTCAGGCCATCGCGATGGCCGCTTCAGATGGCGCGGCAGGTTAGAGCAACGGGCCCTCAGCGCTTCGCTTCGATGGCATCCCACAGCAGAGCGGCGATATCGGCGCCGCCGAATTTCTGCACCTCGCGGATGCCGGTGGGCGAAGTGACGTTGATTTCGGTCATGACATTGCCGATGACATCAATGCCGACCAGCAGGAAGCCGCGCTCTTTGAGCGCCGGTCCGATGCGGGTGCAGATCTCGCGCTCGCGGTCGGTCAGGTCGACCGGCTCGGCGCGGCCGCCGACGTGCAGGTTGGAGCGCGCCTCGGTGGCGGTGGGCACGCGGTTGATGGCGCCGACCGGCTCGCCGTCGATCAGAATGATGCGCTTGTCGCCGCTGCGCACCGCCGGCAGGTAGCGCTGGGCGATCAACGGTTCACGGAACATCTGGCCGAACATCTCCAGCAGCGAGGTCAGGTTGCGGTCGTCGCTGGTCAGGTGAAAGACCCCGGCCCCGCCATTGCCGTAGAGCGGCTTGAGGATGATGTCGCCCATCTCGTGGCGGAAGGCGATGATCTCGTCCACATCGGCGGTGATCAGCGTCTCCGGCATGAGGTCCGGATATTCCGTCACAAAAATCTTCTCGGGCGAATTGCGCACCCAAGCCGGATCGTTGACCACAAGGGTCTGCGGATGGATGCGCTCAAGAATATGCGTCGAGGTGATATAGGACATGTCGAAGGGCGGATCCTGACGCAACAGGATCACGTCCATCGACGACAGGTCGGTGCGCTTTGGCGTGCCCAGCCTGTAATGGTCGCCGGAAACGTCGCGCACGCTCATCGACTCGACCGGCGCTGTCACAACGCCGTCGCGCAACGACAGTTGCGTCGGCGTATAGTGGAACAGCTGGTGGCCGCGCCGCTGCGCTTCCAGGCACAGGGCGAAGGTCGTATCGCCTTCGATCTGAATGGAGGAGATGTGGTCCATCTGGACCGCAACCTTGAGACTGTCAGCCATGTCGAATTCCTGCCCGTCGGACCGCGTGGCGGCGGCCGCGCCCTCCAGAGATAAAGCCGGCGGGCGCAAATGCAACCGTTGACCCGCATGGTACGGCTTGCCCGGTGCGCCTGCCGCACCTTCCAATCGTCACGAATCACGGTAGATAAGGTGCCATGGCAAAAACCGTCGCCGGACCGGAAATCGAAAAGCTGATCCAGCTGCTGGCGCGAATCCCGGGGCTGGGGCCGCGCTCGGCGCGTCGTGCTGCGCTGCACCTGATCAAGAAGAAGGAGCAGCTTCTTGCGCCGCTGGCCGAAGCCCTGGCGGAGGCGCGCGACAAAGTCACGCTGTGTTCGATCTGCGGCAATGTCGATACCATCGATCCCTGCACCATCTGCACAGATCCGCGGCGCGATCCCAGTACCATCATCGTCGTCGAAGACGTCGCCGACCTGTGGGCGCTGGAACGCGCGGGCGCCATGAACAGCGCCTACCACGTGCTCGGTGGCACGCTGTCACCACTCGACGGCATCGGCCCCGACGACCTCAGCATCAAGCCGCTGGTGGAGCGTGTCGCCAAGGGCGGCGTCAAGGAACTGGTGATCGCGGTGAACGCCACGGTGGAGGGCCAAACGACCGCACACTACATCACCGACCAGCTCGACGGTCTCGACGTCGCCATCACCCGCCTCGCGCACGGCGTGCCGGTCGGCGGCGAACTCGACTACCTCGACGAGGGCACGCTGACGGCGGCGCTGCGGGCGCGTACGAAGCTTTAAATCCAGTCACTGTCCCGGCGGGATTGTTGCCGTTTTCGGCGCTCCAGGATGCGTGATAAACTGCGCTGACGTGCATATCGAGGAACCCTCATGGAACATTTTTCGGTCTATACCTACGCAATCCTATCCGTGGTCATCTACGCTGTGATTGCCCAGGTGCTGAATGCGGCGACGGGCATCCGCAAGGGCGGCGCGGACCTGGTGCCCGGCGCATCGCATGAACAAAGCTATGACAACCCCGCCTACCGGCTGGACCGGACCTATCTGAACACCATCGAAATGGGCGTGTTCTATTTCGCGCTGGTGGGGGCGGCGATCCTGACCGGCGCCAACCCGTTCTGGACCAACCTGCTGGCCGGCCTCGGGCTGCTGTTTCGGATCCTCGCCAACATCGTCTATCTGCGCGGCATCGGCAAAACCTATGGCGGCCTGCGCACCCAGATCCTGATTCTGGCGAGCCTGTGCAATCTCGGCCTGGCGCTGCTGGCCCTTATCGCCGTGTTGTGATAGGCACGCCGCGAAACGACCCGCCCGCAGGGCAAATCCCGTCATCAGGAGTTCCGCATGTTCATCGCCATGAACCGTTTTCGCGTGAAAAAGGGTGAGGAGAAGAGCTTCGAGGATGTGTGGCTCAATCGCGAGGTCCATATCCGCGACGAGCCGGGCTTCGTCGAGTTCCAGATGCTGCGCGGTCCGGAACATGACGACCATACGCTGTATGTGTCCCACACCATCTGGGAGAGCGAACAGGCCTTCGTCGACTGGACCAAGAGCCAGGCCTTCCGCGACGCCCACAAGGGCGCCGGCGACCACAAGCCGCTCTATCTCGGACCGCCGCAATTCGAAGGCTTCGAGGTGATTCAGACGGTCGCCAGGTAATCGGCAAACAGATTTACGTCCGAGCTTCGGTTCCCCCATCTTCCGGTGTTAATCTTCGCCGGGAAGCTTTTGGGGGATTGTCATGGCCGGCAGAAAAATCGTCATCCTGTGCGACGGCACGTCCAACGAGATCGCCGAGGATCGCACCAACATATTGCGGCTTTACGGGGCACTCGAGAAAAACGATTCGCAGCTCGTCTTCTACGACCCGGGCGTCGGCACGTTCGGCGCGGCCAATTCCTGGTCCTACACGTATCGCAAGGCGCACGAGATCTGGGGGCTGGCGACCGGTTGGGGTCTCGATCACAATGTCAAAGAGGCCTACCAGTTCCTGGCCGAAACCTATGATGACGGCAAGGACACCGACGGGGAGCCGGATGAGATCTTCCTGTTCGGCTTCTCGCGCGGCGCCTACACCGCGCGTGTTCTTGCCGGCTTCATCCATGCGGTGGGACTGATCCGGCCGATCAATCTCAACCTGCTCGACTACGCTTACCGCGCCTACAAATCGGTCAGCGACCGAGCGGAAAACACCGGCTCCGACGAGCGCGACACGGAAAAGAACCCGTTCGCGGAAGTGCGGCTGTTCGAACGAATCCTGACGCCGCGCCGACCGGCCATACGATGCCTCGGGCTGTTCGACACGGTCGGTTCGGTCATCGAATGGGGCCGCTTCGGGCCGCGCCTGCGCAGTCACGCCTTCACGAGGACCAACAAAAGCGTTCAGTCGGTGCGCCACGCCGTGGCGATCGACGAGAGGCGCACCATGTTCCAACCGCAACAGTGGCCGCAGGACAACGATTACTGGGGCGGACCGTTCAAGCCCAAATCAGTGAAAAAACAGGACGTGAAGGAGGTCTGGTTCTCGGGCGTGCACGGCGATGTCGGCGGCGGTTATCCGGAAAGGGAAAGCAGGCTCGCCAAGATTCCGCTTGATTGGATGATCCGCGAAACCAGGGCCATGGGGCTCAAATACAAGACACGCACCGTCAACGAGATCGTGCTCGGTAAGAATGAGAACAAGGACTATGTTGCGCCCGATTCACTCGCACCGCCCAATGATTCGATGAACTGGGCGTGGGCCGCTGTCGAATTCATACCGCGCCGCATGTCGCGGTTTCAGAGGACCGTGCGACGGTCGCTTCTGGGCCTGTATGTGCCCCTTTTTGAGCGGCGGACGATCCCGGCCGGCGCGACGATTCATCATTCAGTTTTCGACCGGCGCGGCAAACCAGGCGATTATGAGCAGTCGAACATTCCGACGGATCACGCGAAGACAAAGGCGGGTGGCCGACGCGCTGCGGCAAAAAGCTGATCGGCGCGGTCACCAGAACCGGGTGCCGGGGCCGCCCTTGAAAGGGCCCTGCAGATTGCCGGTGATCCAGCCGCCGTAGAAACTGCCCTCCTGCGGTAGCACCGGCTCGCCGCCGACGCTGCACTGCAGGTCCCGGGACGCGTAGAAGGACAGGAAATCCTTAATCGCGCGGTAGTCCGCCGTCGGATTGCCGTAGCTCCAGGCGGCGTCCGACACCAGACGACCGTCGACCGCGGCCGACCAGTAGCGGGCTTCGCCCTTGAACTCGCAGTAAGTGCGGCGGGCCGATGGCTGCAGATGCTGCGGGTGTATGTCGTCAGGCGGGATGTAGTAGGTCGGCGGGTGGCTGGTTTCGAGAATCCGGTAGCCACGCACCGTATCGGCGATCGTCACGCCATCCATCGCGACGACCAGGCGATGCGTCACCGGCTCGAGGCGTGGCGGTCGCGGATAGTCCCAGACGGATTCGACGGGCAAGGTCATGATGTTACGATGGCTCCCTGGCTTCCCTGCGTGCCCGGTCGCGACGCTGCCAGGCCAGGAACAACCGGTAAGCGGCTTGCGCGGCCTGGCGGATAAGCGGGATCTTGAACAGCCACCAAAACCGGCGAAAGACCGGCAGCTCCCGCCAAATCGCGGCAAAGGCGTCGACGCCGACAACCCAGTGTCCGCCACGGTCGATGACATGGAACACCCGCAAAAGGTCGTCGCGGCTCTTGCCCACCGGCATTCGATCGTCCGCCAGCGCCCAAACGTCACGCCAGTCGATGCGGCCGGCCCGATCCAGTCGCCGGTAGAACGCGACCTCGATGCGACACACCGGGCATTCGCCGTCGTAGTAGACCGCCAGCCGATCCCCGGCTGCCGGCTCACTCACGTGAGCGCCGCGTAACACGGGCGAGAATTCAGCGCTCATCGGCATGACGCCTAGGAGTCGGGCCGGGAGGCCGGATCAGGCAAAGCCTGTTCGATCGCCGTCGCCAGCTTACTTGAATCGGGCTTGGTCCAGGTCGAAAACCAGGTCACGAGCCGGCCATCCGGTCCGATCAGGTATTTGTGAAAGTTCCAGCGCGGCTTGCCGATCGGTCCGACCTGCTCGCCGGCCCAGCGGTAGAACGGAGCAGCATCGGCACCCTTGACGCGGGACTTAGCGGCGATCGGAAAATCGACGCTGAATTCAGCCTGCGTGAAATTAACGATCTCATCGTTTGTTCCCGGCTCCTGTCCGCCGAAATCGTTGGACGGCACACCGATGACGACGAACCCGCGATCGCGGTACATCTCGTACAGCGCTTGCAGCGGACCGTACTGCTTGGTGAATCCGCATTGCGACGCGGTGTTGACGACAAGCACCGCCTTGCCGGCGTATTGTGCCAAATCGATCGTCCCACCGGTCGCGGCAGGAAAGCTGAAGTCGTGTGCAGATGTCATTTGCCGGTCATTCGCCTGACTGTGCCCCATGATTGACAAGATCAGGAACAGGCCGGTTACGACTGCCATAAATCGCATGGTTGATGTTCTCCGTGGCGCGCTCCACTGCCCCTGACGCATTGTCCGCCCGGGACATATACGCAGGAGTCTGGAAACGGTTTGCCGGCATCGGTATTTTGTTGCTGCCGTGCCGTGAATCGCGCGCCTAACGGGCGACAGGAAACGCCTCTTAAGCCAGATAGGCCAACGCCGTCTCGACAACCGAATCGCGCCCGGCCCGCAGATCTTGTGCGGTGGTCGCAACTTTCAGATCCGGCTGCAAGTCGCCGGCGGCAACCAGATGCCGGCGCAGGAACGGCGGTGTCAGCCGGGAATCGGCCCGACCCTGGTTCCAATCATGGAACACGGTCGAATAGCGGACCGACAGGCCGCTCTGGGGCAGCCGGATCAGATCACCCTCGGCATAGAAGGTGGTTGCGTCACCCATGGCCTCACCGATGATCCGGCAATCGCAGGCGGCGTGATGTTTGATCAGCGCGACCACCACAATGGCCGCCGAAAACGTGAATTTGTCGACGAGAAGCAGCAGTTTCCCCGTCGGTCCGCAGGTGGCGCTGACGGCTTTCGAAAATTCCAGCGCCTCCAGAAAGTTGCCGCCGGCATTGCCGCGCAAGTCTACGATCACGGCGGGTTTCGGCGACGCGGCCAGCTTGCCGATCACATCGGCCAGCTTCCGGCTTGGCCCGGCACCCTCGACGGATTGCAAGCTGCCCAGTCTCACATACCAAACCGGTGGCGCCTGGAGTGACCGACAGAAAACACCGGAACGGGCGTCCTCTTCCCGGTCACACAGGCCGGATGCTCGGATCAGTCGATAGGCGATTCCGGGTTCGTGCACCGGATAGTACCGCGACGCGTCGACCAAGGCGCTCTCGTCGTACCGCACCGTTTGGAGACCGCCGTTGCCGGTGTCGATTTGCAGGGCGATCTCATGCCCAACGGTCAGTCCGACCAGGGCGATGGCTTCCGGCCACCCCAACATGATGGCGCCGATCGCCTTGCGCCGTTGATCGGTGCCGGCAAGGAACGGCGAGAGCCTTTCGTGAAACTGCGCGACCGGCGTGCCGTTCACCTGGATCAGCCTCGATCCGACCAAACCTCGATCCGCAACATCGACGATGCAAGGTCCGTCTTCCAGCCATACGAAGCGCAATGGCAGCACCCGGATGACATTATTCGGAATGGCTCGTGTATGCGCGTTTTGCGGTAGCGCCAAATAGCGCATGGCGGCTAGCAGGAAGCGGTCGATCGGTGCTCGGGCCTGCGCAACCAGCTCCGCTGTGGCCCTGGCCAGGCGGTCGCCAGCGACGTCTCGAAACGACGGATCACACCGATCCGCAATGCGTTTCAGACGATCGATATCCTGCTCGAACGACATGCCGTGGTCTCTTGTCCTTTCGCCGTATTCCGATTGGCCGTCATGGCCGCGACTTCGGATGCGCGGTGTAATCGCGCAGTACCACGAGGCTCTCGAACCGCTTGATATACGGCTCATAAAAATGCGCTTCGGTAAAGGCGGCGTATTCCTCCATCGATCCGCAGACCACGGTGAGCACGAAATCGGGTTCGCCGGTTACGTGATAGACCCGCCGGATCTGCCGCCGCTCCAGCATGCGCTTGCGCAGCGCGTGTATCTGCTCGGGACTGTCGCGTGACAGGGTCAACAGCACGATGATGGTGACGGACGGCCCCTCGACGTCCGGCGAAACGATCGCCACGTCGCGTTCGATCGCGCCGTCGTGGCGCAGCCGCTGGACACGGCGCAGGCAGGCCGCCGGCGACAGCCCGACCTGCTCCGACAACTGCTTGCCGGTCTGACGGCTGTCGATCCGGAGCAGTTCGAGCAGATGCCGGTCGAAATCGTCAAGGTCGCGCATGGCGCCACTCTCCCAATCCATTCGACTTGCGAGTGTATGCGTCGTCTGCACGATTTGAAATCGTCCGGTGCTGTATTTTGCGGCGCGTTCTCGCGCCACAGCGCAATTCGCGATCCGACCGCACTCGCAAGCGATAGCCTGCCGCCTCTATCCACCACGAAAGGAGACCAAGGCATGTCCCCTCTTGTATCCCCCGAAGCCGCAGTCGTGCCGGACATCACCGATCCGGCGTCGCACAATCCGTTACTGCGCCTGGCAGCCTGGCTCAAGGCCCGGGACGCCAGGGTGCGGGACGCCCGGCACCTGCGGGAACTCCCCGACTACCTGCTGCGCGATGTCGGACTGCACCGCGCAACCATCGATTCAGCACTGTCTTCGGGTACCGGCAGGCCGCGGCGATGACACGCCTGCCCAGACGAGCAAACAGGCGGAACCGGCGGCGCCATCGCCGGTTCCGTCACCAAAGAGGCCTTAAGGCTTGACCCAGCCGCCATCCTTGATCTGCATGACGATGCCGCCCATCGACGGAATGCGGTTTTCGTCAAAGCTCAACATGCCCTGGCCGAGTACCACGGGCAGGTCCTTGGTCGCGGCCATGGCGTCGCGCAGGGAGTCGCGGTTGATGTCGTCACCGGCGTTGCGGATGGCGTTGGCCACCGTCTGCATCATGGTGTAGCCGGTCGCCGCCCAGATGTCCGGAGCGTTGCCGAATTTGGCCTCATAGGCCTTGGAGAAAGCCGCTGAACTGTCCGACGCGTCGGCGACGAAACTGGCCGGGAAGAAGGTGCCCTCGATGGCGCTGCCGCCGGCATCGAGATATTTCTTGGATCCGGCGCCGGAATCGCTGGCGATGATGGTGTCGGGCTCAAGGCCGGCCTGCTTCGCCTGGATGATGATGTTGGCGGCCTGTTCCGGCGGCGTGGTCACGAACAGGCAATCCGGCTCCGCCGTGACGATCTTGGTGGACAGGGCGGTGAAATCGGTATCGGCGGCAAGGATGCTTTCGTCGCCGAGAATTTCGACGCCGGCGTTCTGCATGATATCGCGGAACACGTTGCGCTGGCGGATATAGCCCTCATTGTCGCGAATCGACACCAGGAAGCAGGTCTTCGGGTCGAGACTTGCCACATGCTCGGCGACCGGTGCCATATAGGCGTCGGCGGTTTCGGTCGATTTGAAGATGTAGGGCCCGGCGTCGAGTACCGCCGGCGAGGTGGCGGTGGTGAACATCGGGATCTTCAGATCGTTGGCCACCGGACCTGTCGCCATCGCCTCGGAGGTGGCGATCGGGCCGATGACGATGTCAGCGTTTTCGGACTTCGCCATGCGGGTGATCAGCGAAATGGCTTCCTGCTTGTCGGAGCGATTGTCCTGATAGACGATTTCGACCGTGTTGCCGCCCCAGCCGTCACTGGCACTGATTTCCTCGGCCGCCAGCTTCATGCCGTTGACCAGCGGCACGCCGACAAAGGCGTAGGTCGAAGTCTCGGAGACGACGACGCCGATCTTGACGTCGTCGGCCCAGGCCGCCGTCGTCAACAGCAAGGCCGACGCCGCCACAATTGATTTGAAAGTCCTCATGACAGTCCTCCTTTGGTGGTCCTCTTATGGTCTTGGGGAACCGGGCGCCGGACCGGGCCGATACGATCGATCGTTCCCATCAGGCCGAGCCCTGCCCCAAATAAAGCGCTTCGACTTCCGGATCTTCCCGGAGGTCGGCACTGGTGCCGCTTTTGACGATCTGTCCCTGTTCAAGGACATAGACCCGGTCCGACGCGGTCAGCGCCAGGTGGGCATTCTGTTCGACCAGCAAAATGGTCAGCCCCTGCTGTTTCAGTTCCGCCAGGGCGGCGAACACCTGCGAGATGATCACCGGCGCGAGCCCGAGGCTCGGTTCGTCGAGCAGCAGCAGTTGCGGGCCGCCCATCAGTCCGCGTCCGATCACCAGCATCTGTTGCTGTCCGCCGGACAGCGAGCCGGCCAGTTGATCGCGCCGCTCCTGCAATATCGGAAAGACCTTGTAGACATCGTCCAGCCGGTAGGTCGGCTGGCGCCCGTGCAGCGCCGTTTCGCCGACCTGCAGGTTTTCCAGCACGGTCATTTCGGCGAACACCTGGCGGCCCTCAGGAACCTGCAGGATGCCGGTTTTGGTCACCTCCCAAGGCGCCGCGCCGGTCAGCGAATTGCCGTCAAAGGAGATGTCGCCGGCGCTCGGCTTGACCAGGCCCGAGATGGTGTTGAGCAGACTGGACTTGCCGGCACCGTTGGGTCCGATCAGCGCGACGGTCTCGCTTTGGCCGACTTCGATCGACACGCCGCGCAGCGCCTGGATGCCGCTGTAATGGACCTTCAGCTTGTCGACCGTCAGCACCGCTCAGCCCCCCAGGTAGGCGGTGATCACCGCCCGGTCGTTGAGCACATGATCCGGCGTGCCCTCGGAAATCAGCTGCCCGCCGTCCAAAACGTAGACGCGGCTGCACAGCCTGGCGACGAAGCGCACATTGTGCTCGATCAGCAGCACACCTTTGCCGGCGTTTGCAAATCCCCGGAAAATCTCGGCCAGCGCTTCGCTCTCGACATCGTTCATGCCGGCGATCGGTTCATCGAGAAGGATGAAATCCGGTTCGGAAGCCAGCGCCCGTGCCATCTCGACCTTGCGCTGATGGCCGTAGGACAACCCGCCGGCCGGATAGTCGGCGAGTCCGGCCAGATCGAAACGTTCGAGCAGGGCCATGGCATCGTTGCGGATTTCCGCCGTCTCCCGATTGGCCGACGACAGGCCAAGCAGCGCAGCCAGCGTCGACGACCGTTCGTGGCGATGGAAGCCGATCATCACATTGTCGATGACGCTCGCCTCGGAGAGCAGGCGGATGTTCTGGAAGGTGCGGGCGAGCCCGGCGCGGCTGATCTCGTGGGCCGGCGCGTGGGTGATGTCGGTATCACCCACATGGATGGTGCCGTCGCTGACCGGCAGCATGCCGGTGATCATGTTGACGATCGTCGTCTTGCCGGCGCCGTTGGGGCCGATCAGACCGGTGATCTCACCGGCCGGCACGGTGATGTTGACGTTCCTGGAGGCGACGACACCACCGAAATGCTTCGACAGATTGGTCAGCGTCAGCGTCGTCATGCCAACGCCTCGCGCCGTTTCAACCGCCGCGCCCGCAGACCGTCGAGGGTGGTGTCGGCAATTCCCTTGGGCAGGTAGTTGATGACCACGATCAGCATGACGCCGTAGATGATCATGCGGTTTTCGGCGAGCGGCCGGGCCAGTTCCGGCAGGATGATCAGAATGGCCGTGCCGATCAGCGGCCCGACCACCGAGTTGCGGCCGCCCAGAATGACGTAAGACAGCACCGTGATCAGCAGGTGGAAGCCGAATTGATTGGGATCGAGCGCATAGGAATGATACGCCTCGAGGCCGCCGAACAGCCCTGCCAATGCACCCGAAATGGCAAAAGCGAGGGCCTGGTGCCAGGTGATCGAGATGCCGAGCGACGCCGCCACCGCCTCGTCCTGGCGGATGGCGTTGAAGGCTCGGCCGAGCCGGCCCTTTTCGATCGCCCAGACGAGATAGGTCGCCGCCACCGCGGCAACCAGCAACCAGCCCGTACCCACCGTCTTGGGAATGCCGTTCAATCCCATGGCCCCGCCGGTCAGATCCTCGGAATAGATGTTGAGGGATACCAGAATCTGAATGAAGGCAACGGTGGCGATCGCCTGATAGACACCGCGGAGGCGGGCCAGCGGGATCGACAGGAACAGGGCGGCGCCCATGCCGGTCAGCGTGCCGGCCGCCAGCCCGACCACCGGGTGCATGCCAAGCTTAACCGCGAAAACCCCGGCCGTGTAGGCGCCGATCCCGGCGAAAGCCGCGGTGGCCAGTGAAAACACGCCGGCGCGCAGCACGATGTACTGGCTGAAGGCAAGGCCGAGATGCAGCAGATAGAGATCGAACATCGGCAGATAGCCGGCGATATACTGGCTCATCTGCGCCCCCTGATGTTGCCGGCCTCTTCCTTGCCCATCAGCCCGTGCGGGCGGAGCAGCAGAATCAGGAACAGGGCAGCAAAGATGACCGTGTCGGTCAGGCCCGACGGCAGATAGGCGATGGTCAGCGTCTGGCCCATGCCGAAGACCAGGCTGGCGAGCAGCGCGCCCGGAATGGAGCCCAGCCCGCCGAGAATGATGATGACGAAGCCGAACATCAGGTAGGGCTCGCCCATCACGAAACTGATCGAATTGAAAGCGAGGCCGACCAGCACCCCGGCGGCACCGGCCAGTGCGCCGGCGAGGAAATAGGTCTGCGAATAGATCAGGTTGGGGTTGATGCCCATCAGCATCGCGGCGTGCTCGTTGTCGGTCACCGCACGCACCCGGCGGCCGAACGAGGTGCGGTAGATGTAGTATCCGAGGATGAACACCAGCACGACCGCAGCGCCAGCCATGAACAGCTGCAGCGCTGACACCCGCAAGCCCCAGAACTTGAAGATCACCACCGGAAAGGTCTCGAACGGAAAGCGCAGGATCAGCGTATCGGACACCCGCTGGGCGACGGTCATGATCACCAGCCCGGCGCCGATCGAGGAGATGATGCCGCCGAACTCCTCATCGCCGGTCTTGCGCAGACGGCGGAAACAGACGATTTCGACGAACACCGACAGCAGGCCCGAAGCGATGATCGCGGTGACGAAGCCCAGCCATAGCGGACCGCCGGCATCGACCGTGTAGTAGGCGACCATCGCGCCGGTCATGAAGATCGCACCATGGGCCAGGTTGAGAATGCGCTGGATGCCGAATACCAGCGTGAAGCCAAGTGCAAACAGCGCATAAACGCCGCTGACCACGATGCCGTTGAGCAGCTGCTGAGCCAGCATTCAGCGACCCTCCCGACGGCCGGACCGGGCCGCCAAAGTGGCCTTGTCGCGTGCGATGCCGCTCACCGTGCTCCTCCCAAGTGCGGCCGGGTACGCCCGGCTCTCCATCGACTTTCGTGAAGAAAATCGAAATTGATATAATCGAAGTTGGCGTAAAATCTCCGGCCTGTCAATTCGCGTCGGGCCCCGTTCCGCCGATCGGCGAAAAACCGGTCGGCAACAGGATTTTCGACTCCTGTTTCTGCAGCAACGGCAGAATGTCGGCCAGGAAGGAGGTCCAGACCGGCTCTTCCAGGAGCGCGGCGCGCCGTACCATCCGGTCGTCGAGCGACTCGTAGCCCCACAGATGCACCGACTGGTTCAGTGTGCCGATTTCGGTGGCGAAATAACCGATCAGGTTGCCGAGAACGCGCTGCTGCAAAGCCTGCGCGCCCGACTCAGCATAATGTTTGAGGAATTTCGGCAGACCGCCCGGATGAAAGGTGTAGGTACGCTGCTCGACGATCATCGAAGTCCTCCCCTATTTGTACGTGACGCCGAGCGACAGGCCGCCGTCGATGACGATTGACGTGCCTGTCGTCCAGGTGGCGCGCAGCAGGTAATCGACGGCTTCGGCGATTTCCTCCGGCGCGCCGATACGGCCGAGCGGATGATCGACCTCCATCGACTTCAGCCGGGCGAGATTGTGGTCGAAGCTTTCGGCGACGCCGGCCCGCACGTTGATTTCCGTCGGCACCGCGCCCGGCACCAGACAGTTGACGCGGATGCCCTTTGGCCCGAGTTCGGCCGCCAGTACCCGGCTCAGCACTTCGACGGCGCCCTTCGAGGCGGCGTATGGCGAGGCTCCCGGATAGGACCGCCTTGTGTGGACGGAACCGACGAAAACCACGGCACCGCCCTGTTTTTCCAAGTGCGGCGTCGCCAGACCGGTCAAGACCATGCCGGCGACGACATTGGCGTTGAGAAGATTGAGGATATCCTGCGCCTGGAGCTCGGTGATCGGACCGTTGAGCATGTTGCCCGCGGTGTTGACGAGTCCCTGCAGGCCGCCGCCATGGGCCACAGCCGTGTCGATCATACGCGCGCGGTCCTGTTCCGAACAGATGTCGCCCGGCGCAATGGCGCAGGCGGCGCCGATCGAGGCGGCGACCGAGTCGAGCTTGTCGACGCGGCGCCCGCTAATCGTCACTTTCGCACCCTGCCCGGCCATGTGCCGGGCGATGCCAGCGCCAAGACCCGAGCCACCGCCGGTCACCAGAACCGAAAATCCATCAATGGGCTGCATCGGACGCGTCCTTTTCTCTGCCAAGTGCCAGCACCGCCGCCCGGTGCAACAGCCGCCGGTAGCCGGCGTTGGCGGTGGCCGTGAGATCGTGGCCGAGTGCCAGATAGGCGGAGCGGCCGGTGACGGTGAGAATCGGCTGCGCATCATCGATGCCGGCCGTGCGTCCGGTGGCGAGCACCTGCGTGTCCGGCGCCAGATCCATGTCGCAGTAGAGTTCGTCCCACACGTCGAAATCGCCGTCCGCTCCGGACACCGTGACATAACCGGGCGGCGGATGGTGCGACCGGCCCCAGATCCAGCCTACACCCAAAATATCCGGCCATTCGGCCCAGGTGTCGAAGCAGATCGCCGCCGTGTGCAGGCCCAGCAGGCCGCCGCCTTCGGCGATATGCCGGTGCAACGCTTGGCGCTGGACGTCCGATGGGGCGAACGCGTAATCCGCCCGATAGGGCTGATATTTCTCCGCCTGCGTCATCGACCAGCTCAGGGCATTCACCGTAACGAGATCAAAGCGCTCATTCTCCAGGGCCTCGAAACCGGCGCGCACGTCGACGACAGTCGAGGTCACCCCAAGGTCCTCCAGATGACCGGCAATCGATGCCGATGTCTCCGCGAACGGGTGAAAAATGCCGCCGGACAGAATGAGGTTCTTCATTCCCGGGCCTTCACCCGTGGCAGCTGGGTCAGCAGGCTGACGGAGACGCCGCCGTCTATCACCAGATGGTGGCCGTTAATGTAGCTGGCCCTGTCGCTGGCGAGAAACGCTACGGCGTTGGCGATGTCTTCGGGCAGGCCGAGCCGGCCGCTCGGCACGGCGCCGCCGCGCAACGCCCGCACTTCCGGATCCCGGTAGAACGGGGTCGAGATCCCGGCGTCGATGAAGCCCGGCGCGATGGCATTGACGCGCAGGCCGAGCGGTCCCCACTCCAGCGCCATCATTTCGGTGAGTTTCTGCAGGCCGGCCTTGGAGGCCGGATAGCTGCCGGTTCCCGGGCCGGTGGTGACGGCATTGATCGAAGTGATGTTGATGATCTGGCCGGATCCGCGCTTTGCCATGCCGCGGGCGGCGGCGCGGGCGACGACAAAGGCGCCGACCAGATTGACGTCCAGCACCTGCCTGAAATCGGCCAGCGGCATGTCGAGCAGCGAGGCGAAGCGGCCGATGCCGGCGTTGTTGACCACCAGGTCGGGCGGATCCGGCAATTGCGACAGCACCGCTTCGACGGCCGGTTCGTCGGTGACGTCGGCGGCCCATCCGGTCGCGCCGATGTCGGCGGCGACGCGATCGACGGCCTCAGGATCGAGATCGAGGATATGCGCCTGGAAACCGTCCGAGATCAGCGCTTGCGCGCAGGCCCGGCCAATGTCGCCGCTGCCACCGGTCACCAGGGCCGTTTTCACCGCCATGAGCGCGCCCCGTCGAAGAGGATCGGATAGCGACCCCAGTTGGGTCGCGCCGTATGGGTTGCCATCTGCGGCGGGTCGTCCGGGTCCTGCCGCGCCCCACGGGCGAAGAGATCGCGCAGGAACAGCGTGATCGTGCCGTATTGATGGGTTTGTGGATCGGTGCCGGGACGCGGCACCACGCCGCCATCGAGATCGCGGCCGAGGCAAGTATGCACGCCGGTTCCGAAGGTGTGACCGAACGGCGGATGCGGCGCCGTGACCGTGCGTTCCGGATTGAATGTATCGGCATCGTCGCCGAAGATCGCTTTATCTCGGTTGGACTCGGCGAGGCGAAACTCGACCATATCGTCCTCATCGATATCGCCGGCGCCATCCAGATGCAGCGGGCAGGTGGCGCGCCGCCAGGCGACCGGGCTCGCCGGATGCAGCCGCAGGCTTTCATGCACGGCCCGCTGGAAAAACAGCGCATCGTCGCGCAGCCGCTGCCAGCGCACCGGATCCGCTTCGGCCCAGGTGAAGATGTCGTGGAACGCATGGATCGTCGAGTTGGCGGTCGAGTGGGCGCCAGCCTGCAGGTAGAAGGCAATCTCGCGGGTCAGCACATCGGGCGTGAATTCCTCGGGATCGCCGTTGCGCAGGATCACCGTCAGGACATCGCGCGGCAAATCGTCCTCGCCGATCTCGCCGCGCTCGAACTGCGCAAGCAACTGCCTGCGGCGGGCGATGGAGGCATCGAGAAAGCACGGTCCGAAATCGGCGATCGCCGCCCGCACTTCAGCGCGGACCTCATCCTTGGGCCGGGTCGAATGGACCATCGTCGCACCTTCCGAAAAGGTCGACACCAGGCGCAGTAGGTGGGCAGTTTCCTCGGGTGATTTCTCGGGGCGGTCGATGCCGGCAAAATCGGCCGTCAGGTTCATCGTCACGCGATAGCCGATATCGACCAGTTCGCTGCGACCAGCGGCGATGTCCGGCGCCATCGAATGGGCCAGTGTCGCCGGAAACACCGTGCGCTCGTACCAGTGGAAAAAGTCGCGGCGGAACACCCGGAATTCCAGCAGGCGGCGCTTGCGGTGCTTGTCGCCATGCAGCGTCAGCAGGGTCTGATCCATGATCACGGCGCCCTCGTCGTAGAGCGCCTGCCTGAGATCCGGATGCCGAAGCCCGGCCGATATCTGGGCTGCTTCGCTGATCACATGGGGTTGAGACATGGCTCCCGCCCTCCTTGCTCATCGGCCTCCAATTTTGTATCGAAATCGAACCTATTTACAACAATATTATTTTGAGCGCTTGGCCGTTATCGCTTTTTCTCATTGTTTTCTGATACTTGTCTTGTTTCGGCCGATGCGGGAGGATCGTCGCCGAGAGGAACAACGGCTCGATTCAGGTCAATTCGGCCATTGTGCCCGATAGCTCGCCAGGTCGAAATAATCGCGCCACAGAAGGATGCGGCCGTCGACGATTTCAAACACGCCCATCACTTCCAAAGCGATCGGCGTGCCGGCGACGGTGAAGCGATCGACCCGTTCGGTCAGCACGACGGGTCCGTCGGCGGCGATGTTGAGCAGCTCCCACTGGCAGGTTTCGAACGGACCGGCAGCGTGCAGATAGGCGTCGACCGCCGCCTTGCCGTGGATCGGGTCGAGCGGCATGTTGTGATAGACGATGTCGTCGTGCAGGAGATCGGCGATGGCGTCGAAATCCAGCCGGTCCCAGCACCGACAGAACCTGCGAACGATGTCGATGGCGTCCTGTGTGTCGGAGATGTGCGCTGGCATGCGGGTCGCTCAAACGGAGATGATGCGTTCCTTGGGCAGACTGGCAAACACCCTCTGCAGGAGCTTGGTCAGCAACTCGATCTCCTCGTCCGACAGCTCTTCGGAGACCGAAGCCAGGATGGCATCGCTGAGCCGGTTGCAGATTTCCGCGACGTCGGCGCCCTTCTGGGTGAGAGTGATGACCACCGTCCGGTTGTCCAGGTCGGAGCGTGTGCGCAGCACGTAGCCGTCCTTTTCCAGCCGCTTGAGCTGATGCGACATGGTCGATTGCGGCAACGCCATCAGATCGACCAGTTCGCCCACTTTCATGGCGCCCTTCTCGGCCAGGGCGACGATGATGCGGGAGCTGTAGAGGTCGAGCTGATAAGGAGCGATCACTGGATTGCAGAGCTGCTGCAGACGCGCATTGATGCGGTGCGTCATGAACGAAACGCGATCTTCCAGCGGCCTGCGTACTGCCTTTCCGGCTGCGTCTTTCCGGATCAGACGATGCAATTCGAAACTCCAGCTTTGGCTCGTGCCTATATGCTTTTCTTTGATCCGCCTGTCCAGAGCGGAGTGTTGACAGAATACATCGAATGCGATCTTATTCAATACGATAAAAAATGACAACGGCAATCGGCGATGACCCACTCTGCTCTGGCGGCAAGCGTTATTGATGTGCACGCGCATGTCGTGCTCGCCGAGACCATGGGTGCCGCCGGGCCGCTCGGGCCCGAGATGGGCGGCCAGGATGGCGACCGGCCCTGGTTCCGGGTCGGCGATTACCGTCTCGACGGCGTACGCTATCAGGGCAGCGCCTTCATGGACCCGGACCTGCGGCTCGAACGCATGGGCGAGGCGGGCATCGATTTTCAGGTGCTTTCGCCGAATCCGCTGACGTTTCTTCACTTCATCGCCGCCGCGGACGCTGTCGCCTTCTGCCGGACCCACAACGACGCACTGGCCGCGCTGTTGCGGCGCTACAAGCAGCGCCTCGCCGGTCTCGCCGCTCTGCCGGTTCAGGACCCGCCGGCGGCGGTCGCGGAACTGGAGCGGGCCGTATCCGAACTCGGCCTGCTGGGCGGCTATATCGGCACCGACATGCCGCACCGGCTCGACGACGCGGTCATGGACGTGCTTTACGAGGCGTGTGTCCGCCTCGACGTGCCCTTGTTCATCCACCCCTCGCCGGCCGGCATCGACGGCCCGCCGGGTGATGCCAATCTGAACGATTACGACCTGGATGTGGTGATCGGGTTTGCCGCGCAGGAAGCGCTGGCCGTGGCGCGTCTGATCTATGGCGGGGTGATCGAGCGCCATCCCGAACTCGACCTGTGCATCAGCCATGGCGGCGGCTCGACCGGCTATCTGGTCGGACGCATGGCGATGGCGGCGCGCAAGCGTCCGTGGGCGCCGGCGCACCTGCGAAGCGACGGGGCCTTCGAAGAGCAGCTGTCACGGCTGTGGTTCGACAACCATCTCAACCACGATGCGTCGCTGGCACTGTTCACGGATCTGGTTGGCGACGACCGGCTGGTGTTTGGCACCAATTTCTCCGGCTGGGACGCGCCGGACGATCTTGCCTCCCACCGTCCGCCGGCCAAACTGGCGGATAATGCGCGGCGCCTGCTGCGCATCAACGGATAGGACATAGCCATGCGTGATCTTGTGATTGAAAACGGCCGCATCATCGACGGAACCGGCAGTGCGGCATTCGAGGGCTCGGTGCTCGTTCGGGACGGACGGATCAAGGCGGTCGGCCTCGCCGCTGACAACGAAGCCTCTGACTTGCCTGATCTCCAGCGCATCGACGCGTCCGGGCAGACCGTCATGCCCGGCCTGATCGACGCCCACTGCCATCTGGCCTTCGACGACGCCGGATCGAACGCCGAGATTTTTCACCAGCGCCGCAACGCGCTGTCGGCCCTGGTGGCCGCCCACAATGCCCGCAAACTGCTGCGGGCCGGCGTCACCGGCCTGCTCGATCCGGATTCGACCTTCGAAAACATGATCGATCTGCGTGATGCGATCGAGGCCAATGTGGTCGAGGGGCCGCGTATGTCCTGCGGTGCCTACGCGCTCATCACCGGCGTCGGCGGCACCGCCGGCCGGCTGATCCAGGACGAGGGCACGACCGGCTACTACATGGCGGTCAATTCGAAGGACGAGATCGTCCGCGAGGTGCGGCGCCAGGTCAAAGTCGGCGCCGACTGGATCAAGGTCCACGTCACCGGCATTATCCCGCGCCAGGCGCACAAGGGCGAAATGTGCGTCTGGACGCTCGAGGAACTGCAGCTGATCTGCGACACGGCGCATGAACTGGAAACGCCTGTCATGGGCCACTGCCGCGGCGCCGAAGCGACCCGGCGCGCCGCCGTCGCCGGCTTCGACCTGATCTTCCATGCGACGGCGATGGACGATGCTGCACTCAAGGAGGTGGTCGACCGCAAGATCCCCATCGCACCGGCGCTGACCTTCCAGGCCAACATGGTGGATTTCGGTCACAAGCTCGGCACCGCCGACTACCTGATGAAGCTTTTCGAACGGGAACTGACCGATTCGATCGAGACCATGACATTGGCTCACAAGGAAGGTGTGCCGCTGCTCACCGGATCGGAAGCCGGGTTTTCGATGGTGCCCTATGGCGACTGGCATTACCGCGAGATGGAAGTGTTCACGAAGTATTTCGGCCTATCTGCTCTGGAGGCCATTCAGTGCGCCACCCAGAAGGGCGCCTTCGCCATGCGTATGGACGGCGAGATCGGCGTCATCGCGCCCGGCTACCAGGCCGACATCATCTGCGTGAAAGGCAAGGTGGAGGACGATATCCCGAGCCTCGGCGATCCCGCCAACATCAGCACGGTGATGATCGGCGGGGTCCTGAAAGACCTGTCGCCGCCGCCGAAACGCAAGCCGATCCCCGGATGGCGTCTCGCTTCGATGGGATCGCGGCTGTCGCGCGAGGTGGCCTTCGGGCCGGAACAGGAACCCGAACCGCTCGTCGTGGAAGAACTGCATTGATCACCATTCACGTCACCGACCGCGACGGTGCGGCCGCCAGCCATCAGGTCAGCACCGGCGACCCGCTGATGTTCGCGCTGCGCGATGAACTGGCGCTGCCGGTCGAGGGGGCCTGCGGCGGCAGCGCCACCTGCGGCACCTGCCACATCAAGCTCGCGTCGCATTGGGCGGAGCGGCTGGCGCCGCCGCAGGACTACGAACTGGCGATGCTCGACATGCTGCTGCACCGCGACGAGGCCGTCTCGCGTCTGGCCTGCCAGATCACCGTAACGGAGGAGCTGGACGGTCTGGAACTGACGCTGGCGCCGGAAGAGTAGACATCGGGCTTAATGGAGGAAACCATGGCAGAACACTTTGTCACCAGATACGCCGATGCGGAGGCGACACTGCGGATCCCGGATCTGCATCAGGCGCTCTACGATGCCGACACACTGTTTTTGCCGCGCACCGTGGTCTGCCTGCACGGCAAGGAACACATCGAGAAAAAGCGCCTGTTCATGGGAGTGTTCAACCGCACCTTCTTCCGTCATTACCAGAACCATGTTTTCCCGGCGGCGCTCAAGGAAACCCTCGATCCGGTCATCCGGACCGGCAAGGGCGACATGGCGAAATTCGCCTACCGGGTGCTCGTCAACCTGGTCGCCGACAGCGCCGGCGTCGATAGGGCTCGCACCGAGGAAGATACCGACCGGCTGCTGGCGCTGATCGGCAAGCTCGGCCACGCGCCGACCATGGGCCAGCTCACCAATCCGGACGATCGCGACCGTCTGATGGCCGAACTCAAGGAGGCGCTGGAAAACTTCCGAACCGAGTTCTTCGAACCTTCCGCCGCCCGCCGCCGCGCATTGATCGCCAAGGTCGAGGCCGGCGACATGGACGAGAAAGACCTGCCCAACGACGCCATCACGGCGCAGCTGCGCCGCATGCCGACCGATGACGACCTACCCTATGACGAGCGGGTGAAGGACGGTGCTTTCTTCATTCTGGCCGGCGCCTTCACCACCGCCAACGTTTTGATGAACACCGTCAACGAGGTTCTCGACTGGGTCGACAGCCACCCCGAGGACCGCAAGAACCTGATCGACGATCCGATCCTGATGCAGAAGTTCATCTGGGAATCGGTGCGCCTGCACCCGGCCAGTCCGATCACCAAGCGGCGGGCGCTGTGCCCGATGCACCTGCCCGACGGGCATGACGCCGTCGAGGATGAATTCGTCACCATCGACCTGACCAAGGCCAACCGCAACACGGATCTGTTCGGGGACGACGCGGAGCGGTTCAATCCGCACCGCGAACTGGCCGGTCGCACGCCGCTGCACGGCCTCTCCTTCGGCGGCGGCGCGCATTCCTGTCTCGGCAAAATGCTGGCCGTCGGCGTGCAGATCACCGACCGCAACAAGGACGAGGAAGAAACCGAATTCGGCACCATTCACATGGTGCTGCATGCGCTCCTGAAGCACGGCATCGACCGCGATCCGGACCGGCCGATCGAGATCGACGAAAGCACCACCCGACGCCACTTCATCACGCTGCCGTTCATCCTCAACCCCGCGTTGGCGCAAGGCTCTGGCTGAGCCACGTGCATCGAATCGATGGGCATGATCCGGCTCTCGACCGGTCGTCGGCTGATTACGTCTGCGCTGTGTTAGTTATCGTACCGGCAAGCCGGGAGGACGTCACAATCCACTTCGACCGGTAGGAGTATGGCACGTCCATCGATGCCAACGGCGAAAGCAGACGCGGTCAACCACCATTTCCCTGTACCGCCACCTTTTCGAGCCGCATCGCAGTTCTTCCCCAGGTAGTACACGGCGCCGTCCGACAAGGTAACGACAGCGCCGTGTTCATTGCACGTTACGTTTGCGTCAGCTTGCGCGGCAGTCGCGCAAACCATCGCCATGACCGCCAGGAGTATTCGCATTTGCGTGTCCTTTGTGACCCTCATAACTAGTGTCCTGAATCTGAAGTTCGTCACATTATGCAGCACACTCTGAACGAACTTCAGATTCAATCAGGACACTAGCAACATTATGATTCTAGTGTGGTTTATGGATTTGAAGTTCCTTTCCGAGCGCGCTGCAAATAATGATAGGAACTTCAAATCGACCACACTAGGATCTGTTGAGTATCAGTCTCGTGGCGTCATCGCCGACCCACAACCACGCTATTGGTATTCCCGTTGTGGCGACAAGATCGCTTTGGTGAGGCGGTCCGCAAACAGGGCAGGTTTTTCATAGGGCAGGAAGTACCCTGCTCCCTCGATACACTCGGTAGAGAACCCCGGCGACAGGCTGGCGAAGTGGTCCGCTTCCTTTTTCGAGACAGAACGGTCGAACTGGCCGTGGATATGATGCACCGGACACGCGACCTTCCTGTAGCAAGCCGGATCTATCTTCCACTGGCATTGCATTTCGCGCACGAAATCGGAGGTGCTACTCGAAATGGTCAGTTCGCAAGCATTGCGTATCAGGGGCAAGGCATCTGGGTCAGCGAGCGTGGCCTGCACTTCCGGTACGTCACCCCAGCCGTGCCTCAGGTACCAATCGACGCCCTTCTGCCGGATGTAGCGATCGCTTATCTTGGCGAAGACCTCCGCTGCGCGCGGCGCGCGACGAACGAAATTGGCCAGTGCGCGCTGCACCGGCGACAGACGCGACAGTTGCGCCGGGCCAAAGGGATACAGCAATCCCATGATCAGCAGTCCCGAAAAAGCGTCCGGCCGCGTCGCCGCCAGCTGCAGCAGCGGGGGCGAACCGTTGCCGAGGCCGATCGCCGGTATGGGGCCAAGATCAAGGTGATTGAGAAGCCAGTCGATGGCGTCGACCTGATCCTTTATGAAATCGCAATTGGGATCGCTTGCGGACGGGCCGAACCCTGGCCGCACCAGGGCATAAAGCCTGATATTCTTACGCATCAACCGCTGCTCGATCTCTGGGCCCAGCAAATAGCCCTGCACCGCGCCATGGACGAGCAATGCCGGCGTGCCGTCCTTCGCCCCGGTCCAGCTATAGCCAATGGCCCGCCCGTTCGGGCGAACCAGGATCTTCTGATGGCCCCATGGGTCGCGCCATTTGTCGTGCTCGCCTCGGCTGCCATGGCTGGCGCGCGCCGCAAGCAGGCCGAGCAAGCGCATGAGATCAACTTGCGAGGATGTGTCGGTCTTATCCATGATGGTGCGCAACTGTGTGCGTGTGGTGTGCATTGAGGTGCCGCGTAGAGTCGTCACTTGAGACACTTCGCGGCACTCGAGAAGCAGCTTCGCCACATGCCGTTCGGCCTTCGTCAGGCCGAAGGCTTCTTCCAGTATCAGGTCGACGCGCTCGGACCAGGAAGTCTCCAACGCCCGGATCGCCACAAAGCGCAAAGGATTTGCTCCACCTTCAACGACAAAGACTTCGGCCAGGCCACGTCCGCCCTTCGTGGACGCACGGATTTCCAGTCGAGCTTCAATCGCCGTTCCGACGCTGCTCGGTGCGGAACGGATGCGCCCGGTAGGCGCCGAGGATGCGCACCTTGGTCGAGAAGAAATGCAGTTCCTCCAGGGCGCGGGCAACACCCGGATCGTCCGGATGGCCCTCGATATCGGCATAGAACTGGGTGGCCGTGAACTTGCCCTCCAGCTGGTAGCTCTCCAGTTTGGTCATGTTGACGCCATTGGTGGCAAAGCCGCCCATGGCCTTGTAAAGGGCCGCCGGCAGGTTGCGCACATTGAAGACGAAGGTGGTGACGATCAGTTCGTCCGGGCCGTCCGGCACGACATGCGCCGGCTCGCGCGCCAGGATGACGAAGCGGGTGACGTTGGTGTCGGTGTCCTCGACATTTTCCTCCAGGATATCGAGCCCGTAGAGATCGGCGGCGAGCCGCGGCGACAATGCCGCCATGGTCGGGTCTTTGGCATCGGCCACTTGCCGCGCCGCGCCGGCGGTGTCTCCGGCCACCACCGGACTCCAGCCGCGGTCGCGCACGATGTTGCGGCACTGGCCCAGCGCGTGGATGTGGCTGTGCACTGTCCTGATGCCGTCCAGCACGGTGCCCGGGACACCCATCAGCTGAAAATGGATCGGCATGAAATATTCGCCGACGATGTGCAGGTGGGACTCCGGCAACAGGTAATGGATATCGGCAACCCGCCCGGCGATGGTGTTCTCGATGGGGATCATGCCGAGGTCGGCCTCGCCGCCCGTCACCGCGTTGAAGGCATCCTCGAAGGTGCTGCAGGGCAGCGGATCCATGTCCGGAAACATGTCCCGGCAGGCCATGTCGGAATTGGCGCCGAATTCGCCCTGGAAGGCAATTTTGTTGGTTTTGTAGCTCATGGCGAAAATCCGTGGTTGGCCGATCCGCAGCGCTATCCGCCCGCAAACAACGTGCGGACCCGCTGCAAATCGGCCGGAGTATCGACACCGATGGGAACTGTGTCAACGAGCGCCACATCGATGCGCATGCCGGCCTCCAGCGCCCGCAGTTGCTCCAGTGATTCTCGCTTCTCCAGCACCGAGCGCGGCAGCGAGACGAAACGAGACAAAGCGTCGCGGCGATAGGCGTAAAGACCGATATGGTGGTAGAGCGGGCCCTCGCCGTGCGGTGCGGTGGCGCGGGTGAAATAGAGCGCCCGCAGCCGATCCGCAGCCAATGGCGAGCCGACCACCTTGGTCACGTTCGGATCGCTGCGCTCCGCTTCGTCGTCAATGACGCAGGCCAGCGTTCCGATATCGGTTTCCGGCGTCTCCAACGGCGCAAGCGCGGCCCGGATGACCTGTGGTTCGATGGTCGGCAGATCCCCTTGAAGATTGATCACGACGCCGACTTTCCCTTCCGGATCAAGCATTTGCAATGCCTCATGGACACGATCCGACCCGGAAGCATGATCGTCGCGGGTCATCACGACATTGATTCCGGTATCCCTCAACGCGTCACGTACCTCTTGGCTGTCGGTCGCCACATGGACGGACCCGATATCCGCCTCCAGCGCACGTCGTGCGACATGCAGGATCATCGGGCTGCCGGCGATGTCGGCCAGCACCTTGCGCGGCAGCCGCGCAGATTGCAGACGGGCTGGAATCAGAATGAGATTGGTGCGACGATTCATACAAGTTCCGCAAGCTGGCGAGGCGACGTGACGATCACACGGCCTTGATAATCAGTGTTGCAACGGCCCTGCAAAAGACATAGGTTCCGCGCGAAATCAAGATGGACCGGTTCAGGGGATGGACCGGTTTTCGACAGGGAGCCCGCAAGTATGAACTCCTCCTATTTCAACGCGGCGGCCGGCGCCTTACTCGCCGTCCTCTTCGTTGTGATGACCATTTCCATTGCCGGCGATGCGATTTTCCATACCGAACCCCCTGAGGCGGAAGGTTATGCGTTGGTGCCGCTGGAGGGCGACACGGGTGCCGCCGAGGAAGTGGAAGAGGAGGGTCTGCCGCCGCTCGCGCCGCTGCTCGCCAGCGCCAGTGTCGATGCCGGCCAGACGGCGTTTCGCAAATGCGCTGCATGCCACACGGTTGAAGACGGCGGCGCCAACCGGGTTGGACCCAACCTGTGGAACATCGTCGACAGACCGGTCGCCGCAGCGGCCGGCTTCGGCTATTCGTCGGCGCTTCGGGATTTTGCCGAAAACGGCGAGGCCGTGTGGGACTACCATCACCTGAATGAGTTTCTTGCCGCACCGAAAGGATTTATCCGAGGTACGAGCATGAGCTTTGCCGGCCTGAAAAGGGACAATGAGCGGGCCGATGTGATCGCCTATCTGCGCTCGCTTTCCGACAGTCCTGCTCCACTTCCAAGCCCCGAAGCCGATGCGGAGGAAAACACCGAGGAAGCGGCAGCGGCGACCGACGATGCTGCATCCTCCGAGGCGGACGGTACGCAAACCGGAACCACGGATGGCGCGGAAACCGGTGCGACCGACGGCACGGAAACCGGCACGTCGGACGAATCCGAAGCACCGGCCGATGGGGACGGGGCGTCCGACGCCTCCCAATCGAACTGATCCCGTCACGCGATTGTGAGCAAAAAACCGGGCTTGATGCCCGGTTTTTTGTTGTCGGACGCTTAATTTCTTCAAAACTCGCCCGTTCTTTGTCACAATTGGCCCTATTGTCGTCCTCGGATTTCGGCGCCACGGGCGGGCCGAAACAGATCCGGAGGAGAGGGCACGCGCAGGAGACAGTCTTGACGGTTCAAAAAGTGCTCACGAAGAAAGCAACCGCCGCGGCCATCGCCACTACATTGCTAGCCGTCCTATTCGCTGCCCCGGCCATCACGTCGGCATTTGCCGACGAGCCACAATGGCGCACCGGCACATCGCTCATCGGCGAGCCCAAGTATCAGCCGGGTTTCCAGCGTTTCGACTATGTCAATCCGGACGCTCCGAAGGGCGGACGGGTCAACCTGTCGGAAACCGGCTCTTTCGATACGCTCAATCCGCTGCCGGCCAAGGGTGAGCTTGCCACCGGCCTCGGCCTGGTCTTCGAACCGCTGATGAAGCCGTCGGAGGACGAGATTTCGGCGGACTACGGGCTGATCGCCGATGCCATGCACTATCCGGACGACTACAGCTCGGCAACCTTCCGTCTGCGGCCAGAAGCACGCTGGCATGACGGCGAACCGATCACTGTCGAGGACGTGATCTGGAGCTTCGAAAAGGCTGTCGAGCTCAACCCGCAGCGGGCCTTTTATTTCCAGCACGTCACAGGTGCCGAGCAGACCGGCGAGCGCGAGGTCACCTTCACATTCGACCAGACCAACAACCGCGAACTGCCAAAGATCGTCGGCGAACTGCTGATCCTGCCGAAGCACTGGTGGGAAGGCACCGATGCCAACGGCCGGCAACGCTCGATCGACAGCACGACGCTAGAGCCGCCGCTCGGGTCCGGTCCTTACCGCGTCAAGGCTCTGTCACCGGGCTCGACCATGACCTTCGAGCGCGTCGAGGACTACTGGGGTGCCGATTTGCCGGTCAATGTCGGCAGCAACAATTTCGACGAAATCCGGTATACCTATTTCGCCGATCGCAATGTCGAGTTCGAGGCGTTTAAAGCCGGGCAGATCGACTTCTGGGTGGAAAACGCCGCCAAGCGCTGGGCCAACGAGTACAATTTTCCGGCCGCCCGCGATGGCCGCGTAAAGCGTGAGGAGTGGGAAAATCCGTATCGCTCCTCCGGGGTGCTTGTCGGGTTTATTCCCAACCTGCGCCGCGACAAATTCAAGGACGACCGGGTGCGCCAGGCGCTCAACCACGCTTTCGATTTCGAGGAACTGAACCGGACGATTTTTTTCGACCAGTACCAACGCATAGACAGCTTCTTCTATGGCAGCGACCTGGCATCCGACGGTCTGCCGGAGGGACGGGCTTTGGAGATCCTGGAATCGGTGCGCGACCTGGTTCCGGAAGAGGTGTTCACCACCGCCTACACAAATCCGGTCGGCGGCGATCCGCAAAAAATACGCGGGAACCTGCGCGAGGCGGTCCGGCTCTTTGGCGAGGCCGGCTACGAGATCCGCAACGGCCAGATGGTCAATGCGCAGACCGGCGAGCCCTTCACCTTCGAGATCCTGCTCAACGGGCCGATTATCGAACGGGTGGCCCTGCCCTTCGTCGAAAACCTTAAGAAGATCGGCGTCAACGCCACCGTCCGCAGCGTCGACGCGGCGCAATACGCCAACCGTCAGCGCAGTCGCGACTTCGATATGATCTATTCCGGCTGGGCTCAATCGCTGTCGCCCGGCAACGAGCAGTTCGAGTACTGGGGTTCGGCGGCCGCCGCTCGTGAGGGCTCGGCCAACTATGCCGGGATCGCCGATCCGGGCGTCGACGCGCTGATCGAGCGCGTCGTTTTCGCCAAGGACCGAGACGAGTTGGAGGCGGCGACAGAGGCGCTTGACCGCGTGCTGCTGGCCCATCAATTCGTCATCCCGAGCTACACCAGCCGCGTCGCGCGTGTCGCCCACTCCGATCGGCTCGCTTACCCGGATCCGCTGCCCACCTACGGTATCGGATTTCCGACGACCTGGTGGTCGAAGGACGCCGAATGATGGCCGTTGGGATCGATCACACCGGCGCCACACGCCGCCGTTTCCTGCAGGCCGGCGGCGCGCTCGCGGTCAGCCTGGCGCTGCCGGCCAGACTGGCCTTCGCCAACACGCCATTCGGGGAAAAGGTGCACGGCATTTCGGCTTTCGGCGATCTGAAATATGGGCCGGATTTCAAGCAGTTCGACTACGTCAACCCGAACGCGCCGAAGGGCGGAACCTTCGCCTTCCTGACGCCCAACTGGTACTTCAACCAGAATGTCCAGACCTTCAACACGCTGAACACCTTCATCCTGCGTGGCGACGCGCCGCCGCGCATGGAGCGCTGCTTCGACGCGCTGATGGTGCGGGCCTATGACGAGCCGGACGCGCTCTACTGCCACCTCGCCGCATGGGTCGAAGTCTCCGAGGATCGCAACACCTGGCGCTTCGGCATCCGGCCGCCGGCGCGGTTCCACGACGGCAGCCCGGTCACCGCCCACGATGCGGCATACAGCTTTGTCACCCTGAAGCGGGACGGCCATCCGAGCGTATCGACGCCGCTACGCGAGCTGATCGGAGCGGTTGCCGTCGAAGACGATGTGCTGGAACTGCGGTTTTCCGGCGAGCAGTCCGCACAGGCCATCCTGGCCGCCGTCGCAACGCCGATCCTGTCGAAAACCTTCTACGAAACACGCGACTTTACCGCCGGTACGCTGGAAGTCCCGCTGTCGTCGGGTCCGTACCGACCGGGGCGCATGGAACCGGGCAGCTATATCGAATATGAGCGCGTCGAAGACTATTGGGCGCGCGACCTGCCCACTGTTCGCGGCCTCGACAATTTCGACCGGATCCGCATCGAGTTCTTCGCCGAACGGCAGGCCGGTTTCGAGGCTTTCAAGAAAGGCGCCCTGCATTTCCGTGAGGAATTCACCTCCAAGACCTGGGCGACCGAGTACAATTTCCCGGCGCTCACCGGCGGGCGTGTCATCAAGCGCACCTTTGCCGATGAAAGGACCCCGTCGCTGCAGGCCTGGGCTCTCAACCAGCGCCGCGCCCGCTTTGCCGACCGCCGGGTACGGGAGGCGATCGGGCTGTGCTTCGACTTCGAATGGACCAACGCCAAGATCTTCTACGACGCCTACCGGCGCTCTCAGTCCCTCTTCGAGGGTTCCGACTATGTCGCGCAGGGCCTGCCCAGCGAGGCGGAACTGGCACTGATGGAGCCACTGCGCGAACGCCTTCCGGAAGCGGCCTTCGGCGAAGCGATCACGCAGCCTGTCTCCGACGGATCGGGACGCGACCGGCGGCTGCTGCGCCGGGCGATCAAGCTTCTTCAGGACGCCGGATGGCAGCGCGACGGCACCGTGATGACCCGGGACGGCGAATCGCTGAGGGTCGAGGTGCTGATCCGCTCGCCAACCTTCGAGCGATTGCTCGCCGGCTTTGTGGAAAACATGAAACGTATCGGCATCGACGCGTCCATCCGGTTGGTCGACCCGGTACAGTTTCAGGCACGCCTCGACGATTTCGATTTCGACATGGTCGGCTTTGCCATCGGTTGGACGGCGACGGTCACCGAGGAAAGCCTGCAAACGATATTTTCGCCGCAATATGCGGACGTTAAGGGTTCGCGCAATTATTCCGGCGCCCGCGACGACGTGCTCGACACGCTGTTGGAAAATGTCGGCGGAGCATCGACCCGCGCGGAGCTGATCACCGCCATGCGGGTGCTCGACCGTGTGCTTCGGGCTCGGCTCGACTGGATTCCGAACTGGTATTCAGACACCCACCGTGTTGCCTATTGGGACATGTTCGGTTTTGTTGAACCGAAGCCGGACTACGACTGGCCGGTGGAGCGGCTGTGGTGGTTCGACGAAGAAAAAGCAAAAGCCATCGGCAAGGCATGACCGTGCCGGCCTGATCTACGGGGAATGCACATATGGGCGCCTATATCCTGCGCCGGCTGCTGTTGATGATCCCCACGCTCATCGGGATCATGGCCATCTCGTTCCTGGTCATCCAGTTCGCACCGGGCGGTCCGGTCGAGCAGGTGATCGCCGAACTGACCGGCCAGGGCAATTCGGCAACGGAGCGGATCACCGGCGGCGGCGGCGACCAGCAGCAGGTGCAGTCCGCCACCGGCACGGACTTCTCCTCAAAGTACCGCGGCGCCCAGGGCCTCGACCCTGAATTCATCGCCAAGCTCGAACAGCAGTTCGGCTTCGACAAGCCGCCGCTGGAGCGCTTCCTGCAGATGATGTGGAACTTCATCCGCTTCGATTTCGGCGAAAGCTACTTCCGCGATATCTCAGTCATCGACCTGATCATCGAAAAGATGCCGGTCTCGGTTTCACTCGGTCTGTGGATCCTGATCATTTCCTACCTGATTTCGGTGCCGCTGGGGATCCGCAAGGCCGTCACCGACGGGTCGCGTTTCGATATCTGGACCTCCGGCGTTATCATCGTCGCCTATGCCGTGCCGGGCTTCCTGTTCGGCATTATGCTGATCGTGGTGTTCGCCGGCGGCTCCTTCTTCGACTGGTTTCCGCTGCGCGGCCTGGTGTCGGACAATTTCAGCGAACTCAGCTGGTGGGAAAAGATCATCGACTATTTCTGGCACCTGACCCTGCCGCTCATTTCCCTGTCGCTCGCCGCCTTCGCAACGACCACGCTGCTCACCAAGAACTCGTTTATCGACGAAATCCGCAAGCAATATGTGACGACGGCGCGGGCCAAGGGCCTGACGGAAAACCAGGTGCTTTACGGCCATGTGTTCCGTAACGCCATGCTGATCATCATCGCCGGTTTTCCGGCGGCTTTCATCACCGCCTTCTTCTCCGGTTCGCTGCTGATCGAAACCATCTTCTCGCTCGATGGGCTGGGGCGGCTGGGCTACGAGTCGGTTCTCAAGCGCGACTATCCGGTGGTGTTCGGCACACTCTACATCTTTTCGCTGATGGGCCTGGTGGTCGGCCTCATCTCCGACCTGGTCTACACCTGGGTCGATCCGCGCATCGACTTCGAACGGCGGGACGTCTGACATGGAACAGAAAGTCCCTCCCGTAAGCGTCGACAGCGGCCGCCCCCAGGGCTTCTTTTCGCCAACGGCCAAGCGCCGCTGGCGCAACTTCAAATCCAACCGGCGCGGCTACTGGTCACTGTGGATCTTCCTGGTGCTGTTCGTCCTCAGCCTGTTCGCCGAATTCATCGCCAACGACCGGCCGATCCTCGCCTCCTACAAGGGCGAGTTGCTGGTGCCGGTGCTGGTGGATTACCCGGAGGAGAAATTCGGCGGCTTCCTGGCGCGCACCGATTACCGTGATCCGTTCATCCGCGAGGAAATCGAAGCCAATGGCTGGATGATATGGCCGCCGATCCGCTACACCTATCGGACCGCCAATTCCTACATTCCCTTCTCGGCACCCACGCCGCCCTGGTGGCTGATGAGCCGCCAGGAGCGCTGTTCGGCCTATCCGGAAGGCGTTGACGACCCGGACTGCGTCATCGGCAACATGAACTGGCTGGGCACCGACGACCAGGCACGCGACGTGATGGCACGCACCATATACGGCTTCCGCATATCAGTGCTGTTCGGCCTGTTGCTTACCGCCTTCTCTGCGTTGGTCGGCGTCTCCATGGGGGCCATCCAGGGCTATTTCGGCGGCTGGACCGACCTGATCCTGCAGCGCTTTATCGAAATCTGGTCGTCGATGCCGGTGCTCTATATCCTGCTGATCATCGCCGCGATCCTGCCGCCCGGCTTCTGGATCCTGCTCGCCATCATGCTGTTGTTCTCATGGGTCGCCTTTGTCGGCGTGGTGCGGGCGGAGTTCCTACGCGCCCGCAACTTTGAATATGTGAATGCGGCACGGGCTTTGGGTGTCGGCAATACGACGATCATGTTCCGGCATCTGCTGCCCAATGCAATGGTGGCCACCCTGACGTTTCTGCCGTTTATCCTGTCCGGTTCGATCACCACGCTGACCTCGCTCGATTTCCTGGGCTTCGGCCTGCCGCCCGGATCGCCGTCGCTGGGCGAACTGATTGCCCAGGGCAAGCGCAACCTGCAGGCACCTTGGCTCGGTCTCACCGCCTTCTTCGTCATCTCCATCATGCTGTCGCTGCTGATCTTTATCGGCGAGGCGACGCGCGATGCCTTCGACCCGCGAAAGACGTTCCAATGAGCGATCCGCTGCTTTCCATCCGCGATCTGTCGGTCGCATTCAAGCAGGACGGCGTCGAGACGCTCGCTGTCGACCGGGTCTCCTTCGACATCGGACAGGGCGAAAGTGTTGCGCTGGTCGGCGAATCCGGGTCCGGCAAATCGGTCACCGCACTGTCGGTGCTCAAACTGCTGCCCTATCCGGCGGCCAGCCATCCGGGCGGACAGATCCTGTTCAAGGGCGATGACCTGATGGCCGCGGACGACCGCGCGCTGCGGGATGTCCGCGGCAACGACATCACCATGATCTTCCAGGAACCGATGACGTCGCTCAATCCGCTGCACCCGATCGAGAGGCAGATCGGCGAAATTCTTGGACTTCACCAGGGTTTGTTCGACCAGGCGGCTCGCGAGCGGACGCTGGAACTGCTCGAATCCGTCGGCATCCAGGAGCCGCATAAGCGGCTCGGCGCCTATCCGCATGAACTGTCGGGCGGCCAGCGGCAGCGCGTCATGATCGCCATGGCGCTCGCCAACCGCCCGGATCTGCTGATCGCCGACGAGCCGACGACCGCCCTCGACGTCACCGTCCAGGCACAGATCCTGGAGCTTCTGCAGAAACTGCAGTCCGAGCACGGCATGTCGATGCTGTTCATCACCCACGATCTCGGCATCGTGCGCAAGATTTCCAACCGCGTCTGCGTGATGACCAACGGTAAGATCGTCGAGTCCGGACCGACCCAGGACATCTTCGACAAGCCGCGTCACCCATACACCAAGCACCTGCTCGCCGCCGAACCGAAGGGCCAGCCGCCGCAATCGGACGGCGCCGCGCCGATCGTCATCGAAGGCAAGGATGTGCGTGTCTGGTTTCCCATCAAAAAGGGCCTGCTGCGCCGCACCGTCGACTACGTGAAGGCGGTCGACGGCATCGATCTGACGCTGCGCGAGGGGCAGACACTGGGAATCGTCGGCGAATCCGGCTCCGGCAAGACGACGCTCGGCATGGCCCTGACCCGGCTCATCTCTTCGAAGGGGCATATCGGTTTTGTCGGCAAGGATATCGACAGCTATTCCTTTTCCGCGATGAAACCGCTGCGCAACGAGATGCAGGTGGTGTTTCAGGACCCGTACGGCTCGCTGTCGCCGCGCATGTCGATCGACGAAATCGTTTCTGAGGGACTGCGCGTGCATGAGCCGAAGCTCAGTACCGAAGAGCGCGACATCCGGGTGACAGGCGTTCTCGAGGAGGTCGGCCTCGACGCGTCGACCCGCTGGCGCTATCCGCACGAGTTCTCCGGCGGCCAGCGCCAGCGCATCGCCATCGCCCGTGCCATGGTCCTGAAACCACGTTTCGTCATGCTCGACGAACCGACATCGGCGTTGGACATGAGCGTCCAGGCGCAGGTCGTCGATCTGCTGCGGGAACTGCAGCAACGGCATAACCTGGCCTATCTGTTCATCAGCCACGACCTGAAGGTGGTGCGGGCGCTCGCCAACAACGTTATCGTCATGCGCAACGGCAAGGTGGTCGAACAGGGTCCATCGGAGCAGATATTCGACGCACCGCGGACCGACTACACCAAGGCGCTGATGGCTGCGGCCTTCCAGCTTCAGACGATGTCCGGGGGCGCCGTCAGCCAGTAGTTGACGGCATCTGCCGCTATGGCCGGCGATAGGCGGTCGGCCGTCCGTAGAGCCTGGCAATGCGCTCGACGGCCTCCGCCAGCGGCTCGCGAACCACCCGCATGCTGTGGCCGCTGGCGTGAATCAGGGTGTGGGCGTCCGCCATCATGCCCGCATGGCCCTTCCAGAACACCAGGTCGCCGCGGCGCAGATGCTTCTGTTCGATGTCCGGATCAAGCGGGTCGCCGATGGAATCGGCCTGCATATCGGAATCGCGCAGCACCGATCGACCGCACATCATCATCGACAGTTGGATCAAGCCGGAACAATCGAAACCGAAGCCGGATCTGCCGGCCCATAGATAGGGTGTTTCCAGAAAGCTTTCGGCGACCGCGACGCAGTCGTCGAAATGATGCGTCGGCGGCCGCAGATGCGCCGCAATCAGGGCCCTGCCGTCGGCCAGCACGGCATAGGCGGTGCCCCGTGTCTGTACAATTTGCACGACCGTTAGCCGGCTTCCCATTGAAACCGCCATATCGGCGGAACTGCGCAGATCGGGTGTCCGGTAGACGAATGTCCGCGGCACCGCGACGACGTGGGTCGGCGGCTCAGTCACGGAACCGAGAGTGGCAGTCGGTACATAGCCGACATAGCGGTCGCGATCGGATTGAATCCAGCTCCAGCCGCCGGCCTCTTCGAAAACCGCGACAGTCTCGCCGAGCAGCACCTGGCTGACGGCTTCCGATCCATCGTCGGGCGCATCCTTCATATCGACCAGTGGCCGGATCACCTGGGCCGGCGACCCGGCGACATATTCGGCGGCACGAACGGCCGCTTTAAGATTCACGTCGGCAAGATCGGGACGGTACGCGTGCAGGCGGCGGTCGGGTTTTTTCATAGCGACAATTCCGCAGCCTGCTCGACGATGACGTCACCCAGTCGTTCAAGGTAAAGCGCACCGCCCACCGTGCGCTGAATGATCACGTTGCGGCGATCGTTTTGGTCGCGGACGCGTTGCACGAGGCCGAGCGCCCCCATCGAGTCGAGTGCCCGGGTTATCACCGGTTTGGTCACGTCGAGTGTTGCCGCCAGACCGCGCACCGTGTGCGGTGGGGGCACGAGATAGATGTGCAAGAGGATGCTCATCTGCCGCAGGGTCAGATCCGGCGTGTCGGACCGAACCAGCCGCAACGAGGTGTCGTGCCACAGATGCAAGGCTTGCGAAGCGCTCAGCGCGATGCCCATTCCGCCCGAATCGTCCTGATGGTGCAATATTGTTTCGCTACCGTATCATTTTGCATCACGGCCCGTCAAAACGCTCGGAGATTAGTTGGAACAGCGCTCGGATACCCTGTGCCTCGCCCCCGACGGGCGACCAAGGCTTAGCCTTGGGGTTCCACGCATAGATATCGAAATGCACCCAACTGTCGGCATGTTCGACGAACCGGTTGAGGAAAAGCGCCGCGGTCACCGATCCCGCCATGCCGCCGGCCGGAACGTTGTTGATATCGGCGACCATCGAGGAAAGACTGCGGTCATAGGGCTTGTGCAGCGGCATTCGCCACAACGGATCATGCGTGGTGCGGCCCGCCGCCAGTAGTTCCTCGGCCAAGGTGTCCCCGTGGCAATAGAACGGCGGCAGGTCGGGTCCCAGCGCCACCCGGGCCGCTCCCGTAAGGGTTGCCATGTCGATCATCATGGCCGGCGCCTCCTCGTCGGCATGGGCCAGCGCGTCGGCGAGCACCAGCCGGCCCTCGGCATCGGTGTTGCCGATTTCCACGGTAATCCCCTTACGGCTGGTCAGCACATCGCCGGGCCGGAACGCGTCGCCTGCGATGGCGTTTTCCACCGCCGGGATCAGCACCCGAAGGCGAACCGGAATCCGAGCAGCCATGATCATCGAGGCGAGACCGAGCACATTGGCCGCCCCGCCCATGTCCTTTTTCATCAACAGCATGCCCGCCGCCGGCTTGATATCCAGCCCGCCGGTGTCGAAGCACACACCTTTGCCGACCAGCGTCACGCGCGGTGCATCCTCGCGGCCCCAGCGCAGATCGAGCAGTCGTGGCGCACTGGCGCTCGCCCGGCCGACCGCATGAATCATCGGGAAATTGCGATCCAGCAGCGCCTGCCCTTCGATCGAGGTCACCTCCGCGTCATGGACCGCCGCCAGACGACGCATGGCCGCTTCCAGTTCAGCGGGTCCCATATCGTTGACCGGCGTGTTGACGAGATCGCGGGTCAGGAAGCAGCCGGACAAGGTCCGCTCCAGGGCTTCCCGGTCGACACCGTCCGGAACGATCAGCCGGGCCCGGGACTGCTCCGACTTGCGGTAGCGATCGAAACGGTAGCTGCCCAGCCCGAAGCCAAGCGCCAGCGCGGCTGCCGCCGAGCCGGCATTCTCAAGATTCCAGACCACCGGCGGCAGGGCAGCAGCCAGTTTACCGGCCACCAAAGGCAATTCGTCCGCTGCGGCGCCGAGGCCGAACAGCGCGCCTGCGAGCGTACCGTCGGCCGCCGGCAGCAATTGCAGTTCCCCGGCACCGCCCTTGAAGCCGGTCGCCTTAATCCAATTGCGCGTCAGCGGGTCGCCCACCGCATGTTCCAGATCCGGCTTGCAGAGCAGACGCACCGGAAGCGATACCTCGCTTGGATCGGCAAAACAGGACAATGTCATCGGTCACCTTTGGTAAATACCGTTAACCATCCATTAGGGTTAACAGAATATTGATGAAAGCACGGGGCAAGCGGCACAAGTGCCGCATTTCACAAGACACACGTCAGCCGGCGGGGCCATGACATGAGCGACAGGTGTAATCCGACCTTTAAACGCATTTCCCGGCTTACGCTATCTGTCTGTACCCTGGCCCTTGCCGCCGGTCTGACCGCATGCGCCAATACATCGAATATCAAGACCGGCTCCATTCCGTCCAGCAACAAACCGATATCGGAAATGAACGCGACCGAACTGGGGCGCGCCGAAAGGCAGTTCGCGGCCGCCTATTCGGCCAATCCGAAGGACAAGACCACCGGCATCAACTACGCCACCATTCTGCGCATGACCGGACGCGACAGCCAAGCGCTTTCGGTCATGCAGCAGGTCGCCATCCACCATCCCACCGACCGAGCGGTGCTGGCAAGCTACGGCAAGGCTCAGGCCGCGGCGGGCCAGCTCAAACATGCGCTGGATACGGTGCGACGGGCGCAAACACCCGACCAGCCGGACTGGCGGCTGATGTCGGCGGAAGGGGCGATCCTCGACCAGCTCGGCCAGCCCAACGAAGCGCGGCAAAAGTACCGCCAGGCACTTGATATCGTGCCGAACGAGTCGACGGTGCTGTCCAATCTCGGCATGTCATACGTGCTGAGTGGCGACCTGCCGATGGCCGAGACTTACCTGCACAAGGCAGCGACAATGCCCGGCGCCGACAGCCGCGTGCGCCAGAATCTGGCACTTGTCGTCGGGTTGCAGGGGCGCTTCGAGGAAGCTGAAAAAATTGCCCGCGCGGAATTGTCCCGCGACCAGGCGGAAGCCAATGTGGCCTATCTGCGCGCCATCCTGGCGCAACGCAACGCCTGGGCCAAGCTCGAAGACAAGAAGAGTTAGAAGCCCGTCAGGGTCTAGAATATCGGTTTTTTGATCGGCAGTTTTCCGGATATCAATGTCGTGCAAAGCCGTCGGCCGAGCGAGCCGTCGAGCGCCCGTCGGCCGCAGCGTTTTCAGACATCGTCAGTAGCCGGCCGAATTGTCCATCACCTGCATGATCGCCGGGCCGAGGATCACACCGAATATGACCGGCAGGAAAAATACGATCATCGGTACCGTCAGCTTTGGCGGCAGCGCGGCTGCCTTCTTCTCGGCCTCGGTCATACGCTGGTCGCGGCTTTCCTGCGCCAGCACGCGCAGCGCCTGGGCGATCGGAGTCCCGTAGCGTTCGGCCTGGATCAGCGCCTGCCCGACGGAACGCACCGCCTCGAGGCCGGTGCGTTCGCCGAGGTTTTCCAGCGCCTTGCGCCGCTCGTCCAGATAGGAGAGTTCCGCCGTCGTCAGCACCAGTTCTTCGGCCAGCGGTGCCGACTGGGTGGCGATTTCATTGGCAACCCGCTTGAATGCCGCTTCCATCGATATGCCCGATTCGACACAGATCAGCATCAGGTCGAGTGCGTCGGGCCAAGCCCTCTTGATTGACAATTGACGTTTCGAGGTGCGGTTCGAGATGAAGATGTTCGGGGCATAGAACCCGAGATAGGCGACGCCGAGACAGGCGAAAAGCCGCACCATCAGCGACTGTTCTTCCAGCACACCGACGCCAAAGATGTAAAACACCGCCGCAGCCAAAAACACGAACGGCAGGACGAAGCGGGCGGCCAGATAAATGTTCAGCGCGTTCTGGGTGCGATAGCCTGCCATCTTCAGTTTTCTGACGGTCTCGCTGTCGACCAGAGCCTCGCGCAGGTTGAGACGGTCCACCAGGTTTTGCGCCTGCACGTTGCTTTCGAAACGCAGGCTCCCCCGATTCCCCGACTCGGCATTGAGTCGAGCCCGCTCCCGGGCGCGGATCTCGTCGCGTTCGATGGCCACGGAGCGCATGCGGGCCTTCAGGTCACCCCGGTCGAGCAACGGCATGAAGATGGTGAACAACGTTGCAAACACAGCGATGCCGACGAGGATCGCCATGAGGAAATTCGGATCTGTCAGCGTTTCAACCATGGACTCGAATCCTCAAGCGTTGCGGCGTCTAAATATCGAAATTGATCATGTTGCGCATGGTCAGGATTCCGATCGCCATCCACACGCCCGAAATGCCGAGGATCACATTGCCCCGCGGATCGGTGAACAGCAGCGAGATGTAATCGGGTGTCGTCAGATAGACCAGAAGCGTGATAATAAAGGGCAAGGCGCCGATGATAGCAGCCGATGCCTTGGCCTCCATCGACAGGGCGTTGACCTTGGCTTTCATCTTGCGCCGGTCGCGCAAGACCCGCGACAGATTGGCCAACGCTTCCGAAAGGTTGCCGCCAGCCTGCGCCTGGATGGCAATCACGATGGCGAAAAAGTTGGTTTCCGGCACCGGCACGTTCTCATGCAGCCGCTCGCAAGCCTCGGGCACGGTAAGGCCCAATTGCTGGGCCTCGACGACCTTGCGGAACTCACTGCGCAGCGGTTCCTGGGCGTCCGATGCGATCAGCCGCAGGGCGTCGTTCAGCGGCAGTCCGGATTTGATCGATCGGACCATCACATCCAGCGCATTGGGAAACTCAATCAGAAAGGCCTTCATGCGCCGGTTGCGCACAAAGGACACGACCCAGCGCGGCACGCCAAGTGCGCCAACCATCAGCGCTCCTATGGCGATCAACAGATTGCCGTTGAAGATAAAGGCAAGAGTGCCCAGGAGCACACCGGAAACAAGGCTGGCGACGTAGAACTGCCCGACGGAGATGTTCCAACCGGTCTGCTTCAACGCCACCTTCAGCGGCGGTGTCGTCGGATTGCTGCGGTTTTTCTGCTTGTCTTCCAGATCCTTCAACGATTCCTGAACCGACTTGCGGCGCATAGCGACCTGGTTGATCCGGTCGCGTGCCGTCTTGACAGCGTCGATGTCGGTTTCAGCCGTCTTGACCCGCTCGATACGGGCATCCGATTTTTTTTGATTCTCGAACGTGGTGAACATCACCGCATAGGCCAGCCCGCCCGCGGCGATCGCGGTCAGGACGATGACGAACAGTACCGTCGAATCAAGCCCAAACATCTGTTCCTCTTTTCGATCCGGCGGATCCCGCGGCAGCCGTCAGACGGTCGCCTGTTCCATGCTGTCCAATGCCTCGGCGAGGCGTGTTTCCTCGGCGAAGTAACGTGCCTTTTCCCAAAATTGCGGCCGGCCGATCCCGGTCGACCGATGCTGGCCGATGATACGCCCGTTGGTGTCCTCGCCTTCGATATCAAAGGTCATCAGGTCCTGGGTAATGATGACCTCGCCCTCCATGCCGACCACTTCGGTGATATGGGTGATCCGCCGCGAACCATCGCGCAGGCGGGCGGCCTGGACGATCACATCGACGGAACTGGTGATGATCTCCCGCACGGTCTTGGAGGGAAGCGAATAGCCGCCCATGGCGATCATCGATTCCATACGGCTGAGACATTCGCGCGGCGAGTTTGAGTGGATCGTGCCCATCGATCCGTCGTGGCCGGTGTTCATCGCCTGCAGCAGGTCGAAAACCTCCGGACCGCGAACCTCGCCGACGATGATGCGTTCCGGCCGCATGCGCAGGCAGTTCTTGACCAGGTCGCGCATGGTCACTTCACCCTCGCCCTCGATATTGGGCGGCCGGGTCTCCAGGCGCACCACATGCGGCTGCTGCAGTTGCAGTTCCGCGGAGTCCTCGCAGGTGATCACCCGCTCGGTGGTATCGATGTAGCGTGTCAGGCAGTTCAACAGAGTCGTCTTGCCGGAGCCGGTGCCACCGGAAATCACCACGTTGCAGCGTACCCGTCCGATAATCTGCAGAATTGTCGCGCCGGCGGGAGTAATGCTGCCAAAGCTGACGAGTTGGTCCAGCGTCAGCTTGTCTTTCTTGAACTTGCGGATCGTCAACGCCGTACCGTCGATCGCCAGCGGCGGTGCGATGACGTTGACCCGGGACCCATCGGGCAGACGGGCGTCGCAGATCGGACTGGACTCGTCGACCCGGCGGCCGACCTGGCTGACGATGCGTTGACAGATCGACAGCAACTGGCTCTCGTCACGAAACCGGATATCGGTTTCCTCGACCTTGCCGTCAACTTCGATATAGCTCTGGCCGGAACCGTTGATCATGATATCGGCGATGTCGTCGCGCGCCAGCAGCGGTTCGAGCGGGCCATAGCCCAACACGTCGTTGCAGATGTCCTCGAGCAGTTCCTCCTGCTCGGAGATCGACATCGCAAAGTTTTTGATCGTGATGATGTCGTTGACAATGTCGCGTATTTCTTCGCGCGCGCTCTCGGTGTCGAGCTTGGACAACTGCGATAGATCGATGGTATCGATCAGCGCTGAAAAGACCTGCGACTTGGTCGCGTAGTAACCCTCGTTACGTTTTGAAGACCGGCGCTTGGTCTCCGGCCGGTCGGCACCAGGCGCCAACGGTGTGTTGGTGCGGACCGGCGCTTCGGTGGACTTGCCATCCGGGATACTGGGTTTGCGTTTGTCCTCGGCCTTGCTCGGCGCGAGCACCACCGCTGCGGCTTCGGCCGACGGACCCAGATCCTGTTTTCCCCGTTTACCAAACATACGTTACCTCGGATCTCGTGTTGCGCGCTTCGACGCCCCCTTTGCCACCTATTTGCGACCCAGCAGCGCGCGCAGGCCCTGTAGTCCGGACTTCTTCTTGCCCTTGGTCTCAGCGCGACCGGTCAGAACATGAGCCATCTGTGAGAAGGACTCAGCAACGGATGATTTGGCGTCCGTCTCGCCGATCATCCGACCGCTGTTGGCGGCGGTCCCGAACAGTTGAGCGTCGAACGGAACAATCGCCAGCGGCTCGACATCCAGCGGCTCGCAAAAATCACTGAGCGCGATTTCCGGCCGTTTTGGCATACCGACCTGATTGAGGATCAGCCGCGGCGACCTGTCGTTGGGACGCAGCTTGCCCAGTGTGTCGATCAGGTTCTTGGTATTGCGCAGGTTGGCGAGATCCGGGGTCGCGACAACGACGACCTCATCGACCTCTCTCAACAGCGCCTGGGTCCAGCCCTCCCACATGTGCGGCACGTCGAGCACCGTAACGGGTGCGCTGCGCTGAACGATCTCGAGCACCGGTTCGAAACTGTCGGCTGAAAAATCGTAGGTTCGATCGAGCAGGGACGGCGCCGCAAGCATGGACAGGTGGGAGGCGCATTTGGCCAGCAGCCGGTCCAGGAACACATCGTCCAGGCGTTCGGGCGAAAACACCGCTTCGGCAATGCCCTGTGGCGGATCCTGATCGAAATTGATGTTGGCCGTCCCAAAAGCCAAATCAAGATCGGCCAGAATGACTTCTGTCGAAAACAGGCTGGATATGCCCCAGGCGCAGTTGTGGGCAATGGTCGATGATCCAACGCCGCCTTTGGCACCGATGAAAGCAATCGTGCGGCCGAGCGGATCAGCCTCGGGGTCGATAAAGATGGATGCCGCCACATTGATGACATCGGCGACCGACACCGGCGCAAGAACATATTCCGATATGCCCTGACGGATCAGTTCGCGATACAGGAACACGTCATTGTCGTGCCCGATGATCACAACCTTTGTCGACGGGTCGCAGACCTCAGCGAGTTCGCCGAGCTTGGCCATCAATTCGCTGGGCGGCCCGAGGTTCTCCAGAATAATCAGGTTGGGAGTCGGCGCCGAGGCATACATATCCACGGCGGTATCGATGCTGCCCTGGACGGTGCGGAAATGCACCCGTGCCATGCGCCGGTCCTCGGCGCATTCATGCATCGTCCGGACGACGGCGTCCGATTCGCAAAACGCCTGGATCGAAACACGCGGCAGCGGTCGCAGCTGTTCGAATTCCTCGACGTTTCGATCAGTGTCGAGCAGGCTTTCGCCGCCATTACCGCTCTGTGCTACCTCACTCATCGTGCTTTCCTGTCTTGCGCTTCGGCGTTTGCCCTGGTTGATCATCAATTGATGTTGATGATTAAATCGGCCTCGGTGCTTTCCAGTCCAGCACCGTTGCGCCGGTAGTCGGCGAGAGCGTTGTCGCGGCGCTCCGCATCGATCGGCGTCATGCCGCGCGGTGCGATCAGGTCAGTTGGATTGGCGACCTGTGCTGCAAGATTGTTCTGCGTGGCGCACCCGTAGTTCTCGTAGTGCTTGTTCTGCGTGGTGTTGAGAACCAGGTCCCGCGGCCAGCGTCCGCACTGCTGAACCGATGCGGCGATCGCGCCGAAGCTCAATCGAATGGGGGCCGCATCGTCAGTCGGCGCCGCCTGATAGGTGGCATACTCGACACGATTGCGCGGGACACCTTCGCCGACCAATACGTCCCTGATCTGCTTGGCGAGGTGGTTGGCAGCGCGCGCATTCGCAGAACCGACGGGGCGCATGATGACAAGGGCCCCGGAGGAACTCGCCCGGTATTGCTGAGCGACACCGCGTACGATGTCGATCGTCCCAAAGGTCAGCGATCTGTCCGTACTCGCCACCGGAATGTCCGTCACCTCTTGTTTTTCCGAGATGATGATCGGGTGGTTTGTGCGGTAGTCGTCCGGGACGGCGCCGACCTCTATGTTATGAACGTTGGCGCAACCTCCCAGCAGTGTTCCGCTCAGAAGCAGCACGGCCAGTGTCGGACGCCAGGCGCCGCGGGATTGACCTGTGAATTTCCGTTTCATGTTCAGGCTCCAATCCCTCATTTGTAGATAAAGCCGACCACGCCGTAGTAGCGGCCCTTGGGCAGGTCGGTTTGCGCCTGTCCGTAGATCCTGTTGACGCGGTTGAGAAAGTAACCGGCGCCGTCGCTGGACGGATTGAGGTTGTCATCCGGACGGGCCAGTCTGTTGCGCGCCACCGGTCGCACCAGATAGGGCGTGGCAATGATCACCAGTTCCGTCTCGTTGCGCACGAAATCGCGGCTTCGAAACAGCGTGCCGAGGATCGGGATCTTGGAGGCACCGGGCAGGCCGCCCATCACCTGGCGCACCTCATCGCGAATCAATCCGGCGATCACGATCGAGCCGCCGGACGGCAGTTCGACCGCTGTTTCGGCCTCGCGCCGCCGGATGCCGTTGGCGGTGATGCCGCCAAGGCTGCGGGCGCCGCTGAGCGTCACGCTGCCTTCGAAGGTCGGTTCGGAAACCTCCGTCCGGACCTTGAGGCTTATGCGGCCGGCCGAAAGAACCACCGGTGTGAACTGCAGGCCGACGCCATATTCCTTGGTCTCGAAGGAGTAGACCACACCGCCATCGTCGTCGAACGATTGCCCGGTCACCAGCTGGAATTCGCCGCCGACGGCGAAGGACGCGCCCTGGCCGGAGATCGCCGTCGGTGTCGGCTCGGCCAGCGTCTTCATGACACCGGCCTGCTCCATTGCCCGGACATAGGCGTCGATATTGTAGTCGCCGATATTGAACTGGGCGAGACCCGCCGTCTGGCTGAGCGCCTTGCCGAGCCCGACCGGATTGATGGACTGAAAGGCGGTTTGACCGCTGCTGCCGTTGAAGTAGGTGTTAAAACCGAACTGCTTGAGGATCTGGCGGCTGACCTCCGCCACCGTGACCTTCAGCGTGACCTGGTCCTCACCCAAGATGTTGAGCAGATTGATGATCTGCGACACCTGGCGCCGTTCGGCAAAGATGGCCGCGTCGCCACCGTTGCCGACCGCGGTGATATTGCGGGTTGTCGCTTCACCACCCCTCAGGAAAATCCCGGCGATCTGATTGGCGCGGGCCGCGTCCTGCGGGGTGCGCACGGTTCCGGTCAGCACGATGTTGTCGCTGATGATTTCGACACTGATGTCGGAATCGGGAAGGAAACGGGCGAGTTGCCGTTCCAGATCCGTAATGTCGCGTTCGACCGCAAGGTCGATGCTGACGACCGGTTCGCCGTTGGCGCCAAAGACAAAAATGTTGGTCTGGCCGACCGCCTTGCCAAACAGATAGATGCGGCGCGAGGTGCGCGTAACGGCATCCGCGACGCCCGGGTCGGCGACCAGGATATCATGCGCATCCTCCGGCAGATCCACAACAATCGCTTTGTTGAGCCCAAGCTTGACGTCGCGGTGAACCCCCGGACCGCTGCTCTGCACAGTGATCGTCTGCTCATTGGCATGGGTGACGCCGACAACCGGGCCGATGGCCGCGGCGGCGGTCAATCCGGCGAGCATGGCAAGTCGGCTCAAGCCCGACGCAAATATGTGGTGTTTCAATATCCGCACTGAATTGTCCCCGGTCTAATTCGCTTGCCCGATCTTGGTGATCTCGCCTGATTTGATCAGCTGAATGGACGACCCCCTATCGCCACTCAACAGGTGGTCCGCTCCGCCCGTATCGGGATCCTGCACATCCGCGACACTGCGCAACGCCAGGGTCAGCCGAGCCGCCATCTGTTGTGCCACGGCAATGATCTGTGCCTGCTCGGGCGTCAGTTCCAGCGTTGCCGTTGATCCGACAGCGGTTTTGTTGCCCTCCTGGTCTTCCTGAATGCGCTGATCGATGGCCAGGACACGAATATTGGACAGGATGGTTTCCGTCAGGAACCCGGAGTCTTCGGCCGAACGGACCATGATGACGTCAACCCTATCGTTCGGCAGAATGAAACCGCCTGCACCGGTTTCAACGTTGATCTCCGTCGACACCGCGCGTTTGCCGGAAGGCAGGATGGAAGACATGATACGTGTATCGGAATCGACCACCTTTTCACGCCGGATCGGCTCACCCTCGATGATCGGCAGGCGTACAATCGATCCGGACAGTTCCTCGACCGCGTCGGGTCGGGTCGACCGGGTGATGAAACCATCGGCAACAGCGGTCTCCGGCCACTCCTGCCAATCGAGATTGTCCTCATTGAGCCGGGATCCTATCGGCAGGCTGTTGGACGCGACGAGCACCCGGTCGGTGGTCACATCCTTGACGATGCGGATCGGCTCAGCCTGTTGCCGGCTGGACAGATTGAGCATGAGATAGCCAGCGGCGACCGCGGCGACCAGCGCTATTGTCAGAACGATGATGCGGGCAGGTTTCATACTGTTACCCCAATGCACATTTTGCTCCTGTCAGGAACAATGCCGCATCAATCGTGTACTTATGGTTAATGCGAACCTTACATGTTTGCTTAATGGCCTATTAATTTCGATAACCGGCCCGTAACCGTAGCGCCACGAGCCTACGGTGCTCGATCAATGGGCCGAGCGCCGTACCAGGACATACCGCTGTCGTGATCAGGTGAGGCGGGCAAGCGCGTATTGCGCCAGTGGGCTGGCCGGAAAACAAAGGAACCCGGCAATACCGATGGCCACGCCATAGGGCACACCGAGTTTCGGGTCGGTCAGGTGACTGAACAGCGATACCCGGTTGACCAAGACGGCGAACCGATCGGAACGGGCGATCAGCAGGGCAAGCGTGAGAAGGCCGCCGACAAGCGTCACATAGATGAGGAAATCAAACAGCTGCGCCGTCATGCCGAACCACAATGCGGTGGCGGTGAGCAGCTTGGCATCGCCGCCGCCCATGACCCCAAAAGCAAAAAGCGCAAAGCAGACGGAGAACACAAGGAGGGCTGCGCCGAAATGCTGGGCGTAGACCGTCCATGGCATGTCTGTCATCGGTGCAATCAGCGCGAAAGATACGATCAGAATGATGGACACCCGATTGGGTATGGTCATCGTGAAAACGTCGGAGAATGCCGCATAGGCAAGGCACAGCGGAAAAATAATGGTAATCGCTGCCACCAGCATGATCGGTTCTCCACGGGCCCGACGGTCGCTCCGCCACAATGGAACACTACGGCCAAATCAATGCGAATTCGTTAAACGCAAATGGTCCGGCCGTGCGGCCGGACCATTGAGGTCGTCATTGTCTTAAGATCCGGGTCAGATCTCAATGATTATGAGCGAGCGTCTTCCAGCTCACCGCCGATGTAGTTGAACGTGTTTTCCAGCTCGTCACCCATGAGCGTAGCACCGGCGATCAGGGCCACGGAGATGAGAGCGGCGATCAGGCCATATTCGATGGCGGTGGCACCGGACTCATCTTTGAGGAAGCGTGCGAAAATCTTGGTCATTGGAATACTCCTTGCTCCACGTGTTGATCAGCACTACCGTCAACTTGTTGGTCGTTGATCGGATGCGGGCACGGTAAGTGTGATGGTTTGAAAACAGCTTAAAAAACGCAGTTACCAATTCGTTGCCGCAAAAAGAGCCCGGATGTGGTGAACGCTTGATTAACTGGATAGCATGTCCGTCGACGCGTGACGGCCCGACGAATTCCGATGGAGCTACAAGGCATTATAAGATGGCGGATGATCGCCGTCGCGCCCATCCGGCGGGCCGGTGCGGCCGGGTGACGGCGGCTGGGCGATCGGATTCGTCCATGCATTCTTTGGTGGGCCGACAGTACAGCGTTAAGGGTTCATTCACCATTCTGGGCCAGTTATGGGGCATATACCACTCGACAAGCCACCAGGAGCGAACCCATGACCAATCCGTACCGCAGCGGTTTTCTGTCGCGCGCTCTGCTTCTTCCGGTAGCGGCCATCGCGATGAGCGGTTCAATCCTCACGACCGCTCAGGCCGAGAACACGATCCGGGTCGAACTGGATTATGCGCGGGTGATCAAGCTTGACCGGCCGGTCAGCAGAGTGATCATCGGTAACGCCTCCATCGCCGACGCAGCGGTCAGCGATTCCCAGACAATCATTCTGACCGGCAAGCGGTTCGGTACAACCAATCTCGTCATCCTCGACGAAGATGGCAACGCCATTGTCGACGAGCGCATCCTGGTATCGCTGGAAGACAAAAACACCCTGCAGGTCTATCGCCAAGCCGATCGTGAAGTGCTTTCCTGCACCCCGAACTGCGAGCCGTTCGCACTGCCGGAGTAATTCGCCCGCCGCGCCCCACCTGCCCGCACCAACCTTGGCCACTCTCGGCGGGTGGTGGTAAATGGCGGACAAAACGCCGCCCACCGATACAATTCAATTCGGATACGGATTGGTAACGCATCTCCGCTAGACTTGCCGGACAGGTGTTTTTTGTGGGGAAACAATGCGATTCCTTCGGTTCAGCTGGCGCCGTCGGGCCGAATCCGGATCCCGCAAAGGGCTATTTGCCCGATTGCGGCGAAACCGTGACGGTGGAGTCGCCATCGAATTCGCCATTCTGGCTATCCCGTTCTTCCTGCTGGTCTTCGCCATCATCGAAACCTGTGTTGCCTTCGCTGCCGAACAGACACTGAGCTACGCCGTAGACAAACTCGGGCGTGAGTTGCGGACAGGTCAGATCACCTTCAACAGCACGCCGGCTGCAACAACCGATGTCACGGAAGCCGAGTTCAGGACCAGGCTATGCGATGAAATGTCTATCATGATCCGCTGTGGCACGGATGTGAACACACGGCTGTTCATCGACCTGCAGTCCTACGCATCGTTCGGCGATATGCCGACGACGGTGCCCCGCAAGGGCACCGGCAATTTCGGCGATCTGGACACGACCGGGTTTGATTTCGATCCCGGCGGCGCCGCCTCCATCAACATGTTTCGCGCCTTCTATAAATGGAAAGTGACGGCGGATCTCGTCAGACCCTACGTCACCAACATTCGCGATGGCGGCTCGATGCCACAGTATTATCTGATCGTCGCGACGACCGCCTACCGGAACGAAGCCTATGAGTAATCTGGTATCAGGCACCGGCAAACCGCGGCCCAAAACGGTACGAACGTGGCGGGATCTGGCGGACCGCTTGCGCGCACTCACCGGCGACCGAAGGGGTGTCGCCGCGGTCGAGTTTGCGTTCATCGCCCCGCTGCTCGTCCTCCTGTATATCGGTGCGGTGGAAATTTCAGTCGCTCTGTCCGTCGACAACAAAGTGTCCCGGGCTGGCAACATCACGCTCGACCTGATCACCCAGGGCACCGCCATCACCAAAGCGGAAATGAAAGACCTTGTGGATGTGGCGGAAGCGGTGGTGGCTCCCTTCGACGGCAGCAATATCGTCCTGACCTTTACCGGAATCACCGTCAACGCTTCGAAACAGGCAAAAGTCGAATGGTCATGGAAGAGCGACGGAACGACGCCGTACACGAAGAACTCGACCGTGACGATCCCAACAGGTCTGAAAATCGCCGATTCCTATTACGTACGCAGTGAAATCTCCAACAAACACAGTTTAATCACATCCTACCAGTTCATGGGCAGTTCCGTCGCCTCCATCAATATGACCGAAACCTACTATATGCGTCCGCGCCTCGGCTCCAATCTGGCCTGCACCGACTGTTAGAGCAACGGCTTGTCCGGGGTAAAAACCGTCCCCGGTTCCACAAGAAACCTCCCGCAGCCACAACCTGGATGACTTTCTACTTGTGAGTCATTCGGCCTCGCCATAGTTTGAGCGGAATCTCGCCGGCTGAGACCGGCTGCGGACAGGGACACCATGCCACGCGCGATCATTTTGCTGCTCGATTCATTCGGCATCGGCGGCGCTCCGGATGCCAGCGATTTCGGGGACGCTGGCGCCAACACGCTGGGTCACATCGCAGAGTTTTGCGCTGCCGGCCTTGGCGATCGGGCCGGGTTGCGCAGCGGCCCGCTGGCTCTGCCCAACATGACCACTTTAGGGCTTGTCCAGGCGGCGCGGCTGGCAACCGGGCAAACGCCCGCGGGCATGGACGATACGACAACACCCATCGGTCGTTATGCCTGCGCCAGTGAAGTATCGAAGGGCAAGGATACGCCCTCCGGGCATTGGGAGATTACCGGCGTGCCGGTGCCTTTCGAATGGGGGTATTTTCCGGAAGAGGCGCCGACCTTCCCGCAGGAGCTGCTGGACCAGATCATCCAACAGGAGAATCTGCCCGGGAGCCTTGCCAACTGCCATGCGTCGGGAACCCAGGTGATCGTGCAATACGGTATCGAGCACATCATGACCGGCAAGCCGATCTTCTATACCTCGGCCGACAGCGTGTTTCAGATAGCCGCGCATGAAAAGCATTTCGGCATCGAACGACTTTATCAGCTTTGCATCACGGTGCGTAAGCTGGTGGACCCGCTGAATATCGGCCGGGTTATCGCCAGACCGTTTGTTGGAGAATCGCCGGCGATGTTCGAACGAACCGGCAACCGGCGCGATTTTTCCGTGCCGCCGCCGGAACCAACGCTGCTCGACCGCGTCTGCCGTGCCGGCCGCATGGTCATAGCGGTGGGTAAGATCAGCGACATATTTGCCCATCACGGCATCAGCGAAATGCGCAAGGCGGACGGCAACGCGGCGTTGTTCGACACCACACTGGGCGCCATTGACGACGCTGGCGACGGAGATCTTGTCTTCACCAATTTCGTCGATTTCGACTCGCGCTTCGGCCATCGCCGCGACGTAGCCGGTTACGCGGCCGCGCTCGAGAGTTTCGACAGGCGCCTGCCGGAAGTCGCCCGCCGGCTGAAACCCGGCGATCTGGCGGTGATCACAGCCGATCACGGATGCGATCCGACATGGCGAGGCAGTGACCACACGCGCGAACGCGTGCCCGTCCTGTGCTTCGGATCGGGCTTGGCCGGAGGTTCGGCCGGTGTCCGCGATACGTTCGCAGATATCGGAGAAAGCATTGCGGCCCATCTGGGACTGCCCCCGGGCAACCACGGAAGGAGTTTTCTTTGACCGCACACCTGCCGAAAGCCGAACTGCATTGTCACATCGAAGGCGCGGCGCCCACGCAACTGGTTGTCGCCCAAGCAGCAAAATACAATGTCGAAATCGGCCATCTCATCGACGGGGACCGGTTCGTCTGGAACGATTTCACCACTTTCCTCGACGCCTACGACAGCGCCGCCGGCCTGTTTCGCACAGAGGAGGACTACGCCCTGCTGGCGGAGACCTATCTGCGATCGCTCGCGGATGAGGGCGCCATCTATAGCGAAATCTTCATCTCACCCGATCATGCCCGCCTCGCCGGCCTGTCGGCCGATGCCTATGTCAGCGGACTTGGCGAGGGAATCCTGCGGGCCCGCGACAGTCACGGCATCGAGGGACGGATCATCGTTACCTGCGTACGACATTTCGGACCTGAGCAGGCCGTTGCGGTGGCGCGTTATGCGGCGGGTCGGCCACACCCCCTGGTCACAGGATTTGGGATGGGAGGCGATGAGCGGCATGGATCGCATGCCGATTTCTCAGCGGCTTTCGACATTGCCAGGGATGCCGGACTGGGCATCACCACACATGCCGGTGAAGTGGCGGGGGCGCACAGCGTCACCGACGCTCTCGACCATGTCCGGCCGAGTCGTATCGGTCACGGCGTGCGCGCCGTCGAGGATCCCGCCGTCGTCAACCGTCTCGCCGACGAAGGGGTCGTGCTGGAGATCTGTCCCGGATCGAATGTCGCGCTGTCAGTGTTCGACAGCTTCTCCGAACACCCGTTTCGCGACCTGCGCGACGCCGGTGTGAAAGTCACGCTCAACTCCGACGATCCACCCTATTTCGATACCACGCTGGGCCGGGAATACGCTTTCGGACAAGAGCATTTCGGTCTCACCGACGCGGAGCTTGTGGAAACCACGCGAACGGCGCTGGAAGCCGCCTTTGTCGACGAGGACACCCGCAGGACCCTGCTCGCGAAGCTGTGACAAACGGTCGCCGAAAAGCCGAATACAACGATAGATCAATGGAAGGATCCGCTGCCATGGAGGGCATCACCGTCATCGACCACCCTCTCGTCCAGCACAAGCTGACGATCATGCGAAACAAGGAGACGTCCACCGCCGGCTTTCGGCGACTGCTGCGGGAGATCTCGACCTTGCTTTGCTACGAGGTCACCCGCCACCTGGAGCTGACGACCGAGAGGATCGAGACGCCGCTGACAGAGATGGACGCACCGGTGCTGGCCGGCAAGAAACTCGTTTTCGCCTCCATCCTGCGGGCCGGCAACGGGCTGCTGGAGGGCATGCTCGATCTGGTTCCATCGGCACGTGTCGCCCATGTCGGGATCTACCGCGATCATGAGACGCTCGAGGCCGTCGAATACTATTTCAAGGCGCCGGAGAACATCTCCGACCGTCTCGTCATAGTCGTCGATCCGATGCTCGCGACCGCCAACTCGTCGATCGCCGCAGTGGAGAAACTCAAGGGGCGCGGGGCGCACAACATCCGTTTTCTCTGCCTGCTGGCGGCGCCGGAGGGCGTGCGCGCCTTCCATGCGGCGCATCCCGACGTGCCGATGTACACCGCGGCAATCGACAGCCACCTCAACGAAAAAGGCTACATCGTGCCGGGCCTCGGCGACGCCGGTGACCGTATGTACGGCACCAAATAGGTAACCGACGGACGGTATGGAGTAACCGTTTCTTAACCAGGCAAGCACGACACGCACGGTCCTTACCGTCCGTTAGGCTGGAACTGCTCTATTCGGATCGAATAAAGGAACCGGCGTCATGCTGCGCATTTTGCTGTTTGCCGTCCTCGCCGCCGGTGTCGCGGTCACCGTGCCGCCGCTGGTCGGGAGCGCGCTGAAAACCGGTTCGCCGGTCACCGACGGCCTTTCTGATGATCCGATGCCATCAACGACTGGCGTGCTGCGGAAACCGGCGGCCTCGTACGCCGGGGGGGACACGGTCGAACTCACGGCGGACCCGCGCGGTCACTTCTTCGGCACGTTCCGCATCAATGGGCGAAGGGTCGAAGGATTGATCGACACCGGTGCAAGCTTTGTCGCGATCAATCGATCGACGGCGCGTAAGCTCGGCGTTGCCGTTGCCGCCAGTGATTTTCGCTACAGGGTGGCAACCGCCAATGGGATCGTTCTGGCCGCCCCGGTCGTGCTGCGCCGGGTAGAGTATCAGTCGATCCGCGTTGACGATGTCGAGGCTCTGGTTCTCGACGACGATGCGCTTGGCATCACCCTCATCGGGATGAGTTTCCTCAACCGCCTCGGCTCCTTCCAGGCCAGGGACGGCAAGCTCACTCTTCGTCGCTGATCGTTCCGATACGCGAAACGACCGGTTGCGTGTCGGCGGGCGGATTTGCCGAAAAGCGATAACACGCCAGAAGCGCTCGTTCGGCCGCATCGGCCATCGTCGCGTCACGGGCGTGCAGCCTGGCGATCATATCGCCGGTGCCGACCCGGCTTCCCCGGGCTGCGAGATCGGTGAGACCGACCGCTGGATCGACGTCGTCCTGCGGCCGTGTGCGTCCGCCGCCAAGGGCGACGACGGCAAGGCCGACCCCGCGCGTATCGATGTCCAGCACGTAGCCCGGCTTCGGTGCCCCGATGTCGCGGACGATCGGTGCGGCCGGCAGGTGGTCGCGATACCGCTCGACAAAATCGGGGGGGCCTCCGAGCACGTTCACCATGCGGGCGAACCGCTCCGTCGCGGCACCGGTGTCCAGCGCCTGGCGTGTCCGTTGGCGGGCGCTGTGCAGGTCGCCGGCAAGGCCCGTCGACATCAGCATCTCGTCGGCCAGTGCCAGGACGACGTCCTCAAGACGCGGATCCCGGTGCACGCCGGTCAGGAATTCGACCGCATTGGCTACCTCGACCGCGTTGCCGGCGGCGCTCGCCAGGGGTTCATTCATGTCGGTGATGATCGCCGTGGTTTTCAGTCCGGCGCCGTTGGCGACGTCGACCAGGCTCTCGGCGAGCTCGGTGGCGGCGGCCAGTTCGGTCATGAAGGCGCCGTTGCCGACCTTGACATCGAGCACCAGTGCCTGCAGCCCGGCGGCGAGTTTTTTGGACAGGATCGAAGCAGTGATCAACGGGATCGACTCGACGGTCGCCGTGACATCACGCACGGCATAGATACGACCGTCCGCCGGCGCCAGCGATCCGGTCTGCCCGATAATTGCGCAGCCGGCTTCACGCACCGCCCGGCGAAACAGGTCGACCGACGGCACCACTTGATAACCTGGAATGGATTGCTTCTTATCAAGCGTTCCGCCGGTATGTCCGAGCCCGCGTCCGGAGATCATCGGCACCGCTGCGCCGCACGCCGCGACGATCGGCGCCAGCATCAGCGAAACATTGTCGCCGACGCCGCCGGTGGAATGCTTGTCAGCGATCGGCAGGTCGATCTCCGGCCAAGCCAGGACGTCGCCGGAATCGCGCATGGCGACGGTCAGGTCGACCGCCTCGCGCCGGTTCATGCCGTTGAAATAAACCGCCATGGCAAAGGCGGCGATCTGGCCCTCAGAGACCGAGCCGTCGGTCACGCCGCGTATGAAATCGGCGATATCCTGGGTCTGCAGGATCTCGCTGTCGCGCTTTTTACGCACGAACTCCTGGGGAAGCAGTGCCATGGTTCCTACCTATTCGCCGGTCAGCATCTCGCGCAGGACGTCGGCCAACCGGCGCCCGCCGAGCGGCGCCATGTCCTTGGTCTCCTGGTGCGACAGTTCCGTGCCGCTCATCCCGGCCGCAAGATTGGTGATGACCGACGCGGCGGCGACGTCGAGGCCAAGAAACCGTGCCAGAATCACCTCCGGAACCGTCGACATGCCGACAGCGTCGGCGCCCAGCGTCCTGGCCATGCGGATTTCGGCCGGGGTTTCGAAACTGGGGCCGGAAAACCACATGTAGACACCCTGATGAAGCTCGACCCCGGCACGCACCGCCGCTGCCCGCATGGCCGCCTGCATGGATCCGTCATAGGCGTTGGTCAGCCCGACAAAACGCCGGTCGCTGGGTTCGCCGAACAGCGGATTGGTGCCGGAGAAGTTGATGTGGTCGGTGATCTGCATGACGGAACCCGGCGGCATGTCGTCGCGCAGCGATCCGGCCGCATTGGTCAGGACCAGCCGCTTGATGCCGAGGCCGTGCAATGTTTCAAGCGACGCCCGCATGACCGCGGCGTCGGCCTTTTCGTAGTAGTGGACACGGCCCGACAGAAAGAGGATCGGCGTGCCGCTCCACTGGCCGGCCACCACTTCCGCCGCATGCCCTGAAACGCCGCCATGGGGAAATCCCTCGAGATCGGCATAGGGAATGCGTATCGCGTCCTCGACCTCGTCGACCAACGAACCCAGGCCGGAGCCCAGCACGATCGCCGTTTCCGGAGCCAGGCCCTGCAACTGCCGCACCAGAACCGATATCGCCTGATTCACTTCAGCACCTCCGTGTCGAATGCGTAGGGGAGCAGGTCCCCCAAGGTCACCGTCTGGATGACGCCGTCACTATCGCACAGATGGACGGGCACGTCCGCATCGGCAAACTCCGCAAGCCGCTGCCGGCAGCCGCCGCAGGGCGTGCAGGCCGCCATTTTCTCGGCGATGACCGCCACTTCGCGGATGCGCCGACCGCCGCCCATGATCATCTGGCCAATCGCCGTGGTTTCGGCGCACCATCCTTCCGGATAGGCGATGTTTTCGATGTTGGCGCCACAATAGATGCGACCGTCATCGGCCCGCAGGGCGGCACCGACCGGAAACCGCGAGTACGGAGAATGGCTGTGCGCCATGGCGCGCTTGGCTGCCTCGAACAAGTCGCGCGACATGCGGATCAGCGTTCCTTGACATAGGGCTGGCCGCCGGCCTTGGGCGGAATGGCCTTGCCGACAAAGCCGGCGAGCAGGATGACGGTCAAGACATAGGGCAGCGCCTGCATGAACTGCACCGGAACCTGTCCGACCAGCGGCAGGTCCTGGCCCTGCATCAGAATCGCCATGGCATCGAGCAGTCCGAACAACAGGCAGGCGAACATCACGTTGACCGGCTTCCATTTGGCAAAAATCAGCGCGGCCAGCGCGATGAAGCCCTTGCCGGCGGTCATGCCTTTGACGAAACCGGCGGCGACCGCCATCGACAGATAGGCACCGGCAAATCCGCACAGAATGCCGCAGCAGATTACCGCCAGATAGCGCATGCGGGGAACCGAGATGCCGGCGGTGTCGACAGCGCCGGGATTTTCGCCGACGGCGCGCAGCCGCAGACCAAACCGCGTGCGGAACAAAACCCACCAGGTGATCGGCACCATGGCAAAGGCGAAATAGGTGAGCACAAAGTGACCGGAAATCAGGTTCTCGTATATCGGCCCGAGAATCGGCACCGGCGCCAGCGTCTCGGCAAAAGGCAGCGTGACCGCCTCGAACCGGCTGCCCTCATCCAGCTGCGGCGTCCGGCCACCTTGCTGGAACCAGCTCTGGCCGAGAATGACGGTAGCCCCCAGCGCTATGAAATTGATGGCGACGCCCGAGACGATCTGGTTACCGCGCTGGGTGATCGACGCGAAGGCGTGCACCAGGGCCAGTGCCACGGACACGGCGATCGCCGCGAGCAGGCCGATCAGGGCGGATTCGTAGACCGCTGCCGCGGCACCGCCGGCAAAGGCGGCGGCCAGCATCTTGCCCTCCAGGCCGATGTCGAAAACACCGGACCGTTCGGAGAACAGGCCGGCGAGAGCGGCCAGGATCAACGGGACGGAGAGGCGGATGGTGGCCTCGAGGACAACCAGGGCGATCTGAAAATACTCCATGACCCTACTCCCCCGCCGCCGGTGCTTCGGAGGACGCGCGAGCCCCTCTGAGCGTTGCAAAGAAGGTCTGGATGGCGGGACGGAACATGTGCTCGAGCGCCCCGGCGAACAGAATGACCAGGCCTTGAATGATGGTGATCATGTCGCGCGAGATCTGCGGCATCTCGAAGGATATTTCGGCGCCGCCCTGATACAGCACCCCGAACAGAACCGCCGCCGGAATGATGCCCACCGGATGGGAGCGTCCCATCAGCGCCACAGCGATGCCGACGAAGCCGGCGCCAGTGACGAAATCCAGCTGCAGGCGGTGCTGGTCGCCCATGATCGGGTTTAGCGCCATCATCCCGGCAAGCGCACCGGAAATCAGCATGGTGATGACGATGATCCGGGCCTCCGGCACGCCGGCATAGCGGGCAGCAGTCGGATTGGCTCCCATGGTGCGAATTTCGTAGCCGAGCCGGGTCCGCCAGATCAGCAGCCAGACCAGGAAAGCGGCGACCAGCGCGACCAGGAACGACAGGTTGAAGGGCGCACCGCCGATATCGAGCCCGAAGATCGACAACAGCCAGTCAAGTCTCGGTAGCTCACCGCCGGCCTCGAAGGTGCGCGTTTGGGGCGCCATGGAACCGAGCGGTTTGACCACCTCGACCAACATGTAGACCATCACGCTGGCAGCGATGAAGTTGAACATGATGGTGGTGATCACCACGTGGCTGCCGCGCTTGGCCTGCAGCCAGCCGGGGATGAACGCCCAGGCCGCTCCGAACAGGGCGGCACCGGCAAGCGCAAACGGAAACGTCAGATACCACGGAAAAATATGATCGAGCGCCAGGCAGGCAAAGGCAACGCCGAGGCCGCCGATATAGGCCTGCCCCTCGCCGCCAATGTTGAATAGTCCGCAGTGGAACGCGACAGCCACCGCCAGTCCGGTGAAGATGAAGTTGGTGGCGTAGTAGAGGGTGTAGCCGATCCCTTCGCCATAGCCGAAGGCGCCCTGCACCAGAAGTGCCGCGGCACGCAGCGGGCTTTCGCCGACGATGAGCACAACCAGGCCGGCCACCAGAAACGCCACCACCAGGTTGATCAGTGGGATCAGCCCATACTCCACCCAACCCGGCAGCTTCGCATAGGGCACACTCATTGTGCGGCCTCCTGAGCCTCTTCGACACCCGCCATGAGAAGGCCCAGTTCACCTTCGGTCGCATCGGGCGAGCGTTCGCCGACGACCCGGCCGGCAAACATGACGAGAATGCGATCCGACAGCGACCGGATCTCGTCGAGTTCAACCGACACCAGCAGCACCGCTTTGCCGGCATCGCGCATTTCGATGATGCGCCGGTGGATGAATTCGATGGCGCCGACATCGACGCCACGTGTCGGCTGGCCAATCACCAGCACGATCGGATCGCGCTCCATCTCGCGCGCCAGCACGATCTTCTGCTGGTTGCCGCCGGAAAAATTGGCGGTTCTCAGCCGGACATCCGGCGGCCGGATATCGTACTTTCCAACCGCGTCGGACGCGCTGTCACGAATCGACGCCAGGTTGAGCATCGGGCCGTTGAGGTAGCGGTCGTCATAGTGATATCCGAGAATGGAATTCTCGTTCTCCTCGAAACTCAGCACCAGGCCCATGTGGTGGCGATCTTCCGGTACGTGGGCCAGACCGCGCTTGCGCAAGTCCGACGGGTCGGCATCGCCGGTGACGTTGATCGGTCTGCCGTCGAGCGTCACCGAGCCGCTTTCCGCGCGGCGAATGCCGGAGATCGCCTGCAGGAGTTCCGACTGCCCGTTGCCGGCGACGCCGGCAATGCCGACGATCTCACCGGCACGCACATCGAAGGACACATTGTCGACCATGATGACGCCGCGGCTGTCACGGACCGTCAGCCCGCTGACCGACAGTTTGACATCCTTCGGATCGGGCGGCCCCTTCTCGACCCGCAGCAATACGCGGCGACCGACCATCAGTTCGGCCAGTTCCTCGACCGTGGTTTCGGCCGTGGTGCGGGTCGCCACCATCTCACCGCGCCGCATCACCGATACTTCGTCGGTGATGGCCATGATCTCGCGCAGCTTGTGGGTGATGAAGATGATGGTCTTTCCCTGGGCCCGCAGCTGTTCGAGGATGCGGAACAGGTGATCGGCTTCGGCGGGTGTCAGCACGCCGGTCGGTTCGTCGAGGATCAGGATATCGGCGCCGCGGTACAGCGCCTTGAGGATTTCCACCCGCTGCTGCAGGCCGACCGGCAATTGCTCGATAATGGCATCGGGATCGACTTCCAGCGCATATTCCTCTTCCAGGCGCCGCAATTCGTTGCGGGCATTGGTGATGCCGCGGTTGAGGATGGCATTCTCTTCGGCGCCGAGCATGACGTTTTCAAGGACGGTGAAATTGTCGACCAGCATGAAATGCTGGTGCACCATGCCGATGCCGGCGGCGATAGCGGCGCTCGGATCGCGAATGACCGTCGGCGTGCCGTTGACCTGAATATCGCCGGAATCGGCCTGGTAAAACCCGTAGAGGATCGACATGAGGGTCGATTTGCCTGCGCCGTTTTCGCCGATAATGCCGTGTATCGTCCCCTTGCGAACCTGCAGATTGATGTTCTTGTTGGCATGAACAGCACCGAAGCTTTTGTCGATACCCCTCAGTTCGATAGCGAGATCGCTCATGGCCATCCGTTTTTTTATCAATTGGTATAACCGATGACTTTATGCATGTGCATGCCGCGAAGCCAGCCCAAATACCGCCTTTTTTCGTTAAATGCGCTGTTCCCGGCCGCCCGGGGTGTTAATAAGGCGCGATTGAAATCGTGGCTGCCGAAGCGTAGCGACAACCGTAACCCGCACTGGAAATACCCCGCCCTCCGCGCGATGCCCCGAGGAATGCGATGAGCAGACCGACGCCCTTTGCAAAGGAACAGTTTCCGCTGTTCCGCACGCTCAGCACCCGCTGGGCCGACAACGATGTTTATGGCCATATGAACAACGTCGTGCATTACGGCCTGTTCGACACGGCGGTGAACGGCTGGCTGCTGGAGACCGGCCTGCTGGACTTCAAGGCTGGATCCACGGTGGGGCTTGTGGTCGAGACCGGCTGCCAGTATTTCGCGGAAATGGCGTTTCCCGACACCGTTATCGCCGGACTGGCGGTCGAACGGATCGGAACTTCTTCGGTGACCTATCGGATCGGTCTGTTTCGCAACGACGAAACGCAAGCCAGTGCCCAGGGGCGCTTCGTGCATGTCTATGTCGACCGTGAGACGCGCCGGCCAAAGCCGCTGGACGCCAACTGGCGCGGCCGCCTGGAGGGCATTGCGTTATGACGACTGACACGAAAACCGTTCCGCACCGCGTCGACGTTCTCGAAGAACACGCCGCCCACCAGGCGCGGTTGATCGAAGAATTGTCCGAGCAACTGGCGACCCAGTGGAAAACGATCGACGAGCTGAAGCAAAAACAGCTGACCTTGATCACACGGCTGCTCGAGCTTGAGGAACAGCTGCACGACAACCCGCCGGTCACCCGTCCGCCGCATTACTGAAAGCCCTCACGATGACAGAATTCTCCGGTTTCACCCCGCTTGTCCGGTCGCTGCCGGCCACCGTGCCGTTTGTCGGCCCGGAAACCCAGGAACGGGCGACAGGCAGACCCTACCGGGCACGGCTCGGCGCCAATGAAAGCGGCTTCGGTCCGGCGCCTTCGGTCAAGGCGGCGATGCGCGATGCCGCCGAGGAGGTGTGGAAATACTGCGACCCGGAGAACCACGATCTGCGCGTCGCGCTAGCGGCGCATTTCGGCCTGCAGCCGGAAAACGTCATGATCGGCGAGGGCATCGACGGTCTGCAGGCGCTCGCCGCGCGTCAGGTGGTGCTGCCCGATACGCCAGTGGTTACCTCGCTCGGTGCCTATCCGACCTTCAACTTCCACGTCGCCGGCAATGGCGGACGGCTGGTCACCGTTCCCTATCGCGACGACCACGAGGACCTGGAGGCACTGCTCCACGCAGTGCAGCGTCACAAGGCGGCGATGGTGTTTGTCGCCAACCCGGACAATCCAATGGGCAGTTGGCACAGTGCGGCTGACCTGGAGGCCTTCGCCCGGGCGCTGCCGGAAACCACCCTGCTGGTGCTCGACGAAGCCTATGTCGAAACCGCACCGGCAGAGGCCGCACCGCCGATCGCTGCGATGATCGACCTGCCGAACGTTTTGCGCATGCGCACCTTCTCCAAGGCTTACGGGCTGGCCGGTCTGCGCTGCGCCTATGCGATCGGCAGTCCCGGCACCATCGCGTCGTTCGACAAGGTGCGTAATCATTTCGGTGTCAACCTCGTTGCACAGATGGCCGGTGTGGCAGCCCTTGCCGACCAGGCCTATCTGTCGGAGGTGTGCGAAAAGATCGGCGCGTCACGCCAGCGCATCTCGGACATCGGCCGGCACAACGGCCTCGAACCGCTACCGTCGGCGACCAATTTCGTCGCGCTCGACAGCGGCCGCGACGGCGCTTTCGTCGCCGCGCTGATGCGCGAACTCGATCAACGGGGCGTCTTCGTGCGCATGCCGGGTGTGGCGCCGCTCAACCGCTGCATCCGCATCAGCTGCGGACCGGACGAAGCGCTGGATATTTTCGAAGCGGAATTGCCGGGAGCGCTCAAGACGATTGGATGGGTTCCGTAGACCCTCGGGCGTTTTGTCAGCCAAGACAAACGATCCGCTGTGAAAGAGAGGTTCAAGAAGATTCAATGAGGAAACGGCGCAGCAAGTCCCTTACCGCCCAAGCCATTTCCGGCCATATCGAACACGAACTCGCAATCATTGAGGGCATCAAGAAAGGTCTCGATGATTTGGAAACCGGCCGGTTGGTTTCCCATGACGAAGCCATGGCGGAGATCTACGCCGTTATTGACGCTGTGGAAGCCGCCGGGGACAGCAAGACTTGAACCCCCGGTTCGGTGGTCGCATCAAGGACGAGATCAGGAAATCCGAAGCTTTGCACTGTAAGTGTCAGGCTCGCTAATCCAGCGGGATCACCGCCGTCGCTTCGATCTCCACCTTGGCGCGATCCTCGACCAGGGCAACGACCTGGACTACGGCCATGGCCGGGAAATGGCGGCCGAAGACGCGGCGGTAGGCTGCGCCGAGTTCGCGCGGATTGGCGAGATATTCCCGCTTGTCGGTGACGTACCAGGTCAGGCGCACCAGATGCTCGGGCCCAGCGCCGGCCTCGTGCAGCACCGCCGCGATGTTGCGGAAGGTTTGCTCGCACTGGGCGACGAAGTCGTCGGTTTCGAAGACCTGATCGGCGTTCCAGCCGACGAGGCCGCCGGTCACGACGATGTCGCCGCTCGCCTGAATGCCGTTGGCGTAGCCCTTGGCCGGCTTCCAGCCCGGCGGATGCAGAAACCTCATGATTTTTCCTTCTGCTGCTTGCTCAAGAAACCGGCCTTGCCGGCATAACCGCGCACGATGGCTTCGCGCTGTTCGTGGCTCAACACGTCCTCGATGTCGTCGAACAGGTAAGGACAGACCTTTTCGACCTCGTCGATGACCCGTTCCGGACCACCCTTGCGGTTCAGCCGCACCACCTCCGCGGTTTTCGGCAGACGGTCCTTTTCATAGGCATACAGCGCCGCGCGCGGATGCTCGGCGGCGACTAGCGCATCGGCCAGGCTGCGGGCATCCAGAATGGCCTGCGACGCGCCGTTGGAACCCACCGGATACATCGGGTGGGCCGCATCGCCGAGCAACGTCACCCGGCCGTGGGTCCAACGCGGCAGCGGATCGCGGTCAGCCATCGGGTACTCGTAGATCGCCGGTGTCTGCCGCACCAGGCCCTCGATGTCCATGCCGGGCACCACGAAGCGCTTGGCGTGCGACAGAACTTCCGACAGATGCGCCATCTTCGACCAGCTCTTTTGCGGCGGCGGCGCGGTGGCGCCATCGGCAACGCGTACATTGACGACCCAGTTCATGAGCTGCTTGCCGTTGTCGACCGGGGCGATCGGATAGAGAACGAATTTGCCGCCAAGGCCGCCGGCGATCGCCATGGTTTCGCCGTCCTCCCAGACCGGCCATTCGGTGGCGCCGCGCCACATGACGACCCCCTCCCAGCTCGGCGGACCCTCATCGGGATAGAACCGGCGGCGTCCGACGCTGTGAATGCCGTCGGCGCAAATCAGCACGTCGCCGCGCATGGTCATACCGTGGGTGCCGCTGACACTGTCGACAAAATGCCCGGTCACACCGCCTTCGTCCTGGATGAAACCGGCGAGCCGGGCACCGGTCTGTATGGTCTCGGGACCAAGCCGTTCGATGACGGCATCGTAAAGCACCTTTTGCAAGCGGCCACGATGGATGGAAAACTGCGGTGCATCATGCCCGGCATAAAGCCCGCGCAGTTCACGCCAGACTTCCTGTCCGTGCTTGGTCAGATAGCGCAGTTCGCGGGTGCGCACCGCCACTGCATCGAGGCGGTCGAGCAAGCCAAGGCCGGCCAGCTCTGCGATCGCATGGGGCAGCGTGTTGATGCCAACGCCGACCTCACGCACCTCAGGCGACTGTTCGAAGATGCGGGCGCGGATGCCATGCTGATGCAGCATCAGCGCCGTGGTCAGCCCGCCGACGCCAGCGCCGGCGATGAGAACGTTCATCGGCCTAACCCTCCTCCGGCGGCAGGAAATCGACCTCGTGCTCGGCCGAGGTGGCGACCAGCTGGGCCGGGTCGGGGTCGGCGCCCATGTTGTGAATCGCCCAGAACAGATCATAGAGACGCCGCGACGGCGAGACCCAGAACAGGGTCTTGATGGTGGTGTCGCTCTTGTTGAAGATCCCGTGCGGGATGCCGCGCGGCATGTGCACGAAATCACCGGGTTCGGCAAAATCCTCCTTACCGTCCAGCAGGAAATCGAAACGGCCTTCCAGGATGTAAAGAAACTCGTCCTGGGTCGGGTGGATATGCGACGGCACGAAAGTGCCGGGCGGCAGCGTCGCATGCCAGGAGAAAGACGATTCGCAAAGCTGTTTCGGAATATAGGTCTGGCCGAGAATATCCCAGCTGATACCCTCCAGCCCGTCGCCGGCGCGCATGATTCCAAGCGGCATCTCAGTCATCGTTGTCTCTCCCTCGCTGACGGTCACAAATGCAGATGGGCCTCGACGACATCGCGCTCAGCCTGCAGGTCGGCATTGTCGCCGCTCCACACCACCTCGCCCTTGTTCAGCACCGTATGCCGGTCGGCGAAACGGGCCAAGGCGTCGATGTCCTTGTCGATCACCAGAATGGCCTGTCCCTCGGCCTTCAGTGCCGTCAGTTTGGCCCATATCTCCTGACGGATCAGCGGCGCCAATCCTTCCGTCGCCTCGTCGAGCAGCAGCAGTGACGGATTGGTCATCAGCGCCCGGCCAATCGCCAGCATCTGCTGTTCACCGCCGGAGAGCTGCGAGCCGAGATTGGTCTTGCGCGCCTCGAGGCGCGGAAAAAACCCGTAAACCTTGGCCAGGTCCCAAGGGCCGCGCGCCCGGGCGAAAGCCCGCAGGTTTTCCTCAACCGACAGTGTCGGAAATATCTTGCGGCCTTCCGGCACCAGTCCGATGCCGGCCTGTCCGACCCGAAACGGCGGCGCCGAGGCGATGTCGCGGCCATCGAAACGGATGCTGCCGGCCATCGGTTTGAGCAGTCCCATAATGGTGCGCACGGTGGTCGTCTTGCCCATGCCGTTGCGCCCCAGCAGCGTCGCCGCCTCGCCATGATCGACCCGCAGTTCGACGCCGAACAGGACCTGCGACAGGCCATAGCCGCTCTCCAGACCGTGCACCTGTAACAGGGTCATCACATATCGGTCCCCAGATAGGCGGCGCGGGCGCGTTCGTCGGCCCGCACCTCGTCCGGCGTGCCGGTGGCAACGATCTGGCCGTATACCAGCACCGAAACCCGGTCGGCGAGGCGGAAAACAGCGTCCATATCATGCTCGACCAGCAGCATCGGAATCCTTTGTTTCAGGCCGATCAACGTCTCTGTGAGCGCCCGGCTCTCGCCCTTGCCCATGCCGGCCATCGGTTCGTCGAGCAGCAGCGCTTTGGGCTCGCCGACGAGCGCCATCGCCAGTTCCAACAACCGGTGCTCGCCGTGGGAAAGGTCGGCGCCGCGCACATGCTCTCGGTGCGACAGACCGAGTGCTGCCAGGGTTTCGCGGGCGCGTTTGTTCAACGCCTCTTCCGCGGCGGCGATTCGGAAGAAGCGCATGCTCGATCCGGCCTTCGCCTGCGCTGCCAGGGCGACGTTCTCCAGCACCGAAAAGCCCGGAACGATCGACGTGATCTGGAATGTGCGGCCAAGGCCGGCAAGGGCGCGCTGCGGGGTCGAATAATCCGAGATATCGGTGCCGTCGAGCAGCACCCGGCCGGCCTCCGGGCGCAACGTGCCGGACACCAAGTTGATGAGCGTCGATTTTCCGGCGCCGTTGGGACCGATCAGGGCATGGCATTCGTCGCCGCGCAGGTCCAGCGACACCTCGTCGGTGACGCGCAGCGAGCCGAAATGCTTGCTCAGGCCCTCCAGTGCCAGAACCGGCGTCATCGGCGCCCTCCTGCGGTCGACAGCAGGCCGACCAGTCCGCCCTTGGTGAACAGCACGATCAGCACCAGCAACGGTCCGAAAATCAGTCTCCACTCATGGGTAATCAGGGACAGGCCTTCCTCGATGAGCACGACAAACAGCGCTCCGAGCAAAGCGCCGTTGCGGGTGCCCATGCCGCCCAGCACGACCATGATGATGAGGTTGCCCGAATTCTGCCAGGCGGCGGTGGCCGGGCTTATGTATTCGGTGTGGCAGGCGGTCAGAAAGCCGGCGATACCGGCCAACAGGCCGGCAATCACATAGGCGACCAGACGAAAACGGAACAGGTCGAAGCCGACGGTGCCGACCCGCAGCGGGTTCTGCTTGCCGGCCCGCAACACGCGGCCGAAGCGCGAGACCGACAATCGGCCGACAAACAGCCAGGTCGCCGCCAGGATGATCAGCGTTGCGTAGAACAGGCCGGATCCGCCGAGAAACGGCGTCTGGCCAAGCAGCACCGGAGTGTCCCACAGGGTCAGGCCGTCATCGCCGCCGTAATTGGACAGCGACGACAGGGCAAAAAACAGCATCTGGCCGAAGGCCAGGGTGATCATGATGAAATAGACGCCTGACGTGCGCAGCGAGATGGCGCCGGTGACCAGGGCGAACAAACCGCAGATCAGCAGCACCAGCCCGAGAATGGGCAACGCACCGACAATACCCTCGGTCAGCGCGATGCCGGTGACATAAGCACCGAGACCGAGGAAAGCCGCATGCCCGAAACTGACGAGGCCGGACTGGCCGATCAGCAGGTCCAGGGAAACGGCGGCGATGGCCAGGATCATCGCCTTGAGGACCAGGTTGAGCACATAACTGCCGCCCGCCAGCTCGGTTCCGAAAGGCACCAGCGCCAGGATCGCCAGAATGGCAAAACCGACCAGTAGCGAACGGTCGGCCGGCTTGCGTTCCGGCACCGTTTCGGCGTGTGTGGCGGAGACATCGTTCATGCTGCGCCCTTTGCCGGAAACAGGCCCTGCGGACGCAGGAACAGCACGGCCGCCATGAAGATGTAGATCAGCATCGAGGCCAGCGACGGACCGATCTGGTTGGCGGCCGAGGGCTCGAAAATGAGTTTCATCGCGTCGGTTGCGAGCGACCGGCCCAGGGTATCGACAAGGCCCACCAGGATCGCCGCGATGAAGGCGCCACGGATGGAACCGATGCCGCCGATAATGATGACCACGAAGGCGACGATGAGCAGATTGTCGCCCATGCCGGGTTCGAGCGTGAACACCGGCGCCGCGAGCGCTCCGGCAAAACCGGCCAGCATGGCGCCGAAGCCGAAGACGATGGTGAACAACCGCCAGATGTTGACACCCAGCGCGCTGACCATTTCGGCGTTGCTGGCGCCGGCACGGATCAGCATGCCGACGCGGGTGCGGGTCACCACAACATAGAGTCCGATCGCCACCGCGATACCGACCACGATCAGCACCAGCCGGTACACCGGATAACGCAGGTTGTCGGTGAGCTGCAGCGTACCGGAGAGAATCTCCGGCGGTGGGATCGTCAGGGTCGCCGGGCCCCAGATCACTTTCACCGCCTCGTTGAGGAACAGGATGATGCCGAAGGTGGCAAGCACCTGGTCGAGATGGTCGCGGTCATAAAGATGTCGGAAGATCAGCACTTCCAGCGCCAGGCCGAGCGCCAGCGCCGTCACCAGCCCGAGCAGCAGTGCGGCAAAGAAATTGCCGGTCAATCCGAAGAACAGGAAGGTCAGATAGGCCCCGACCATATACTGTACGCCATGGGCCAGGTTGATGAAGCCCATGACGCCGAACACCAGGGTGAGTCCGGCCGCGATCAGAAACAGCAGCACACCGTACTGCAGTCCGTTGAGGACCTGAATGAGGAACAGCGTCAGCGTCATCCGACCGCGGCCTTGCTCAGATTTGACGGCAACAGGCTACATCTTGCACTGCTCGGCGAAGCTGTCCGTGTAATCCTCGAAGACCTTGGTGTCGACGACCGTCCAGTACTTGCCGTCATCGCGCTTCTCGACGCGCAGCAGATAGAAGTCCTGGATCGGGAAGTGGTTGTTGTTGAAGCTGAAATCGCCGCGCAGCGATTCGAAGTCGGCCGCCTTCAGCGCCGCGCGCAGCGCCTCCTTGTCCGACAGATCGCCACCCACCTCACGCAGCGCGCTGTCGATCAGCATGGCGGCGTCATAGGCCTGCATGGCAAAGCCGCCCGGGATGTAGCCGTATTTGTCCTCGAAATCGGCGACGAACGCCTGGCTCTGCGGCAGGTCGATGCTGGGCGCCCAGTTGGTGGCACCGAACATGCCGAGCGCCGCGTCCTGCTGGGCCGGCAGCGTCGATTCGTCGACGGTAAAGGCCGACAGGAACTTCATCTGGTCAGCAAGCCCGGCATCGCGGAACTGCTTGACGAAACGCACGCCCATGCCGCCCGGCATGAAGGTGAACACGGCTTCCGCGCCGGAGGTCGACATCTGGGCGATCTCGGCCGAGAAGTCATTGTGGCCGAGCGGCGTGTAGACCTCGTCGGTGATGTTGCCCTTGTAGTACTTCTTGAAGCCCTCCATGGCGTCGCGGCCGGCCTGGTAGTTGGGCGTCATCATGAAGACGCTCTGGATGCCGCTATCCTGGGCGTATTTGCCGAGCACCTCGAAGTTCTGGTTGTTCTGATAGGAGGTGGAGAAGAAATACGGGCTGCAGTTGCGGCCGGCCAGCGTCGACGGTCCGGCGTTGGGGCTGATCAGGAAAGTCTCCGACTGGGTGACCGGCTTGAAGATGGCGCCGAGCACGTTGGAGAAGACGGTGCCGACCACGAAATCAACCTCGTCGCGTTCCAGAAGACCCTTGACGCGGGTCAGCGCCACATCCGGTTTCAGTTCGGAATCGACGACGATCAGCTCTGTTTCGAGCCCGCCGATCTTGCCGTCCAGATCGTCCATGGCGAGCTTGAAGCCGTCCTCGATCTGGCGGCCAAGCACCGCCGGCGGCCCCGACAGCGTGACCACGAGACCGATCTCGAGGTCCTCGGCACTGGCCGTCGTCGCCAGCAGCAGAGCGCCAAAGGCGCAGATCAGTTTTCGCATGGTGTGTTCTCCCTTTGTGTTGATTGTTTAGGTTTAAAGTATCTTGAGCGATCTGTCAGCCGGTCTGTTGCGGTTCCTCGTTCGCTGCGGAATCTCTTGATGCGGCTCAGTCCGCACCGTCGGCCAGCCATTGCTTGAGCCTGCCGCGCATGATCTTGCGGGTCGGCGTCAGCGGCATGGCATCGACGACCTGCAGCCTTTCCGGCCATTTGTATTTGGCAAACCCGTGCTCATCGAGCAGCCCGGTGACTGTGTCCAGCGTCAGGGCCGCGCCGTCGCGCAGCTGGACACACAGGCATGCCCTCTCGCCGAGATCCGGATCCGGATAGGGCACGATGGCGCAGGCGTCCACGGCAGCCAGCTCCAGGATGACCGCCTCGATATCGACGGGATTGTATTTGATGCCGCCGCGATTGATCACTTCCTTGACGCGTCCGGTCAACGTCAGGAAACCGGCCGCGTCGAGGACGGCGAGATCGCCGGTTCGAAACCAGCCATCGTCGGTAAACGCGGCCGCGGTTTCGGCGGCATTGTTCAGGTAGCCGGCAAAAACCGACGGACCTTTCACCTGCAGTTCGCCCTCTTGATCGGCGGCCAGAACTTTTCCCTCGGAATCTACGACACGCAGTTGCGTCGCCTCCGAAGCGCGGCCGGCAGTGGTGAGCCGGGTGGTTCGCGGATCGTCCGGCCGGCCGAAGGTGCCGGCCTGCAATTCGCTCATGCCCCAGAGCTGGATGACCGAGCCATGCGCCATCAGGTCATCGACCTGTTCGGCCAGCGACGGCGGCACCGTGGACCCGGATAAGCAGGTAAAGCGGGTGTGCTCCAGATGCTTGGATTGCAACGTGCCGGAAGCGCAGAACGGCGCAAAATGGGCGGGTGCCGCGAAGACGCCGTTCGGCTGCAGGTCGAGCAGTGCCGGCAGGAATCCGCTCGGGTCGAAGGCGGGCATCAATGCCTGTGTGGCCCCGGTGGCGAGACACAGATGCATGACGAAAAGACCGTAAAGATGCGTGTAGGGCGCCACTGACAGCATCGTTTCACCGGCGACGATGCCGAGCTGCTCGGCGGCGCTCGCGGCATTGCCGAGAAAACCCCAGTAAGTGTGCGGCACACCCTTCGGACTGGCGGTGGTGCCGGAGGTATAGAGCAGCAGAAACGGGTCGTCGGGCGTCAGATCGGGCAATCCCGGCGCGACGCCGCCGGAAGCGAGGTCGGCGAACGCCACTGTGCCGTCGACCGGGGCACCGACCGCGATGACCCGCTGCAGCGCCGGCAGCGCGGTCGCCAGGGCGTGCATCTCGGCAGCCGGCGAAAACTCCTTGACGGCTGAAAGCCCGATCGCCATGCGGGCGCCGCTGTGCTCGAGCAGATGCCGCAATTCGGCCTGGCGGTAAGGCATGTGCAGAGTCTGGACCACGCCGCCGCAGGCCGTGACGGCCAGAAACGTGGTGACGAATTCTTCCGAATTGGGCAGTTGCACCGCGACCACGTCACCCCTGCTCAACCCCAGCGCTTGCAGACCGGACGCGATGCTTGCGACGCGGTCGGCCAGGGCGCGGTAGCTGAGCGTACCGTTGGGTCCGTTCAGGGCGGTCGCATCGGGCGTGGTCTCGGCATGCCGCCGTGCCCAGTGCCACAGAGTGTCGGTTTTCGAGTCGTGCATGGTGTTCCCCGATGCCGGCTTATGGTGCGCGGCTATTGCGGTTGTGTGAAGGCCTCGATCCTCTCCCTCAAATCAGGTGGAAACGGTTCCGACCGCGGCGGTCGCAACGTGAAATCGCCGTGCACCAGGGTCGGTTCGGCCTGCATGATGATATCGCCACCAGGCCGGGTCGCGGTGATCGACAGGGTCATGGACGAGTGGCCGAGCGCCTTGACCGACAGGTGCCATTCGATCCGGTCCCCCAGTTCTCCCGGATTGAGAAACTTGACGTTCATCTCGACCGTCGGCAGGCTTTTGTGACGCTGGCGGTGCAACTCGTCGTAAGAACATTGCAGGGGCCCGCCGAACCAATCCTCGACAACGCCATTGAGATGTTCCAGAAGACGCGGATAGAAGGCGATGCCGGCGGGGTCGCAATCGGCGAAGCGCAGCGGGCGCGTCGTGGTGAACACGTCGCCCATCGAGGCTACTCGGCGGCCTGCTGCATCGGTTTCTGGTGCCGGCTCGGCCGCGCCTTGCGCTGCAGTTCCAGCATCTGTTCGCGGACCTTGGCCTGTTCGCGGTAGGCCTGGTCCCGACCCGACAGGTATTGCGGCGGCCAGTGGCCAACCATGGCGCCGTAGTTTGCGGCGGCGCGGCGGGTGAAATACGGATCCCACAAATGCGGCCGGGCCAGTGCAACCAGATCGGCGCGCCGCGTGTGCAGGATGGTGTTGACCTGGGCCGCCTCGGTGATGTTGCCGACGGCCATGGTGGCGATCTTCGGCACGTTACGCACGGCTTCGGCGAACGGCGTCTGGAACATGCGGCCGTAGATCGGCTGCTGGTCGGGCACCGTCTGGCCCGCCGATACGTCGATCAGGTCGCAGCCGGCCTCATGGAAGGCGGTGGCGATGGCAAACAGATCCGCTTCGCTCAAGCCACCCTCTTTCCAGTCGGTCGCCGATACGCGCACCGACATCGGCTTTTCGCGCGGCCAGACGTCACGCATGGCGTTGAAGACCTCCAGCGGGAAGCGCAGCCGGTTCTCGACCGCGCCGCCATAGTCGTCGGTCCGCTGGTTGGTCAGCGGCGACAGGAACGAGGCGAGCAGGTAGCCATGGGCACAGTGCAGCTCGAGCATGTCGAAACCGGCGCGGGCGGCCCGTTCGGTGGCCTGCACGAAGTCTTCGCGGATGCGGTCCATCTCGGCCCGGTCGAGCTCCTGCGGTACCTGGCTGATGCCTTCGAAATAGGGAAGCGGCGATGCCGAGAGAACCGGCCAGTTCTTCTGCGGTTCGGCGATCGGGTAGTCGGCTTCCTCCCAGCCGAGCTGAGTCGATCCCTTGCGGCCGGAATGGCCGAGCTGCATGCAGAATTTGGTGTCGGAGTTGGCGTGCACGAAGTCGACGATGCGCTTCCACTGCGCCTCGTGGTCGTCGGTCCACAGCCCGGGACAGCCGAGGGTAATGCGGGCGTCCGGCGACGGGCAGGTCATTTCGGCATAGATCATGCCCATACCGCCCAGCGAATGGGAGGTGTAGTGGACGAAATGCCAGTCGGTGAGGTTACCGTCCTCGTCGGCCGAATACTGGGCCATCGGCGACATCACGACCCGATTGGGGATTTCCAGTTCGCGCAGCCGGAACGGCGTAAACATCGGCGTCGGCCGCGATTTGCGCACATCGATGCCGGTCTCCCGATAGTAGCGCTCGTACCAGGCCGTATCGGCTTTTTCGACGAAGGAGGGGTCGCGCAGGATCAGATTGTCGTACGTGATGGATTTCGCCCGGCACATGACGACCATGGCGAACTGCATCGGGTCCATGTCCCAGGAACGGCCCATATGCTCGAACCAGGCGAGCGACACGTCGGCATTATGCTGGATGATCTGGCACGGCGTGCGGCGCTCGTCGTCATAGGCCTTGAAGGCCGCTTCGACCGATTGCTCGCCATGTTCCAGCACAGCATCGGAGAGCGCGATACCGCATTCCATGGCGAGCTTGGTGCCGGACCCGATGGAAAAATGCGCCGATGCTTTGGCGTCGCCGAGAATGACGATGTTGTCGTGGTACCAGTTCTCGCAGAAAATGCGCGGGAACTTGCGCCAGTTGGAGCGGTTCAAGAGCAGCTCGTGGCCCTGCAGTTCGTCGGCGTAGATCTCCGCCAGCTTGGCCCGCGAGCCTTCCTCGTCGAACTCCTCGAAGCCGTGTCCCTGCCAGCAGGCCTCGTCCATCTCGAACACCCAGGTCGAAGCGTCCGCCTGGTACTGATAGGTGTGGGCACAGATGATGCCGTGCTCGGTCATGCGGAAGAAATAGTTGAACTCGTCCATCGGCCGGGTCGAGCCCATCCAGCAGAAGCGGTTGGCTTTCAGCGTCACAGACGGCTGGAAGAACTCGGCGAAATGCTCGCGAATGGCCGAGTTGATGCCGTCGGAGGCGAGAATGATATCGGAGTCCGGGAAGCGCTCTTTCAATTCCGGCGGATTGATGCGCTCGGAGAAATGCATCGGGATGTCGAGCTCGCGGCAGCGCTGCTGCAGGATTTCCAGCAGGGTGAAGCGCGATGTGCCGCAAAACCCGTTGCCGGCACAGCGGATTTCCTCACCCTTGAAGTGGATGGCGACGTCGTCCCAGTAGGCGAACTGATCGCGGATCTTTTCGTAGGTCTCGGGATCACGCGACAGGAATTCATCGAGCGTATCGTCTGAAAACACCACGCCGAAACCGAACGTGTCGTCGGCGCGGTTCTGCTCGAACACCTCGATATGCCAGTCGGGGCGCGCCTTCTTGGTCAGGATCGCAAAATAGAGGCCACCCGGGCCGCCGCCCACCACCGTGATCTTCATGCCACACTCCTACCGGGATACTATTTGCTTTAAATCTAAATATTTCATATGTAAGATAATTGCAACCGCTTTTTGGCCGAAGCCATGGGTTTGGCAGTTGCCGGCCCGGATGGTATTTGGCGCGAATGACCACAGAGTCCATGGACCAAACGCTACTGGCTGACGGGAGCATCGAGGATCGCTACAGCGACCGGGAACGGCGCGTCCTGCGGCTGTGGCTACGGCTGGTGCGGACCTCGCGGCGCGTCGAGGCTGAGGTCAGCGCCAAGATGCTGCACAGCTACAACACCCGGTTTGTCCGGTTCGATGTGTTGTCACAGTTGTACCGCGCTCCGGACCGCTGCCTGTCCATCGGCGATCTCGGCGCCAGCCTGCTCGCCCCCTCCGGCAACATCTCGTCGCTGCTCGACCGCATGGAAGCCGACGGCCTGGTGGCACGGATCGCCGACCCGGCAGACCGGCGCCGGTTCCTCATCCGCCTCACCGACCGCGGCCTCGCCACCTTCAACGACATGGCGCTCGCCAACGCCCAATGGGTGGCCAGCGCCTTCGAGGCCATCGACGACGCGACGCTCGACCGGCTCTACGAGGAGCTTGGTGAGATCGCAGCGATCCATGAGTGATAGAGAGAGCGCTCGTGTCCGCTGTCCCTGTTGCGGGTTGCCGACGATCGGCGAAAGAGCGGCGTTTGAAATCTGCCTGGTCTGTTGGTGGGAGGACGACGGTCAGGATGATCCGAAGGCGGACGAGGTTTGGGGCGGTCCCAACCAAGACTATTCATTGACCGAAGCGCGAAATAACTTCCGCAGCCACGGGCATATGTATCGAAAAGGTGGCGGCATCGATGTCGTCGAACGGCCAAGCAAAGCACGGCTCGAGCTATTGGCCTATGTCCGTGACGTACAAACGGGCAGAAAACCGCTGGATCTGACGATCCTCGATCGTCTTCTTCGCCATCCTGAAGTGGCCCGTTCGGGTCCGCTGCCACTGCCGTGACCGGTTCATCGGCTTGTCGCAGCGGCCGCAAATTCGGTGACGGTTTACTTAATTCAGGCAGGGCAGCTCAAGTTTCCTCAATGCTTTCTGGGAATTAAGTTAACTGTCTCCGAATTTTTCACGCCGAGTTCCCCGCACGGAAGGGACTAAAGCCTCGTCGGATCACAGGTTGAAACACATCCATTTCTGCCGCAATCTCGCGGTGCAACCAACCGCAACGCAGTGCCAAGAAATTCGGAGACGGTTAACTTAATTCTTTGAAATGTTTTCGTAAATTCATATATCGTGCCCGAATTAGGTAAACCGTCACCGAATTTGCGAGCGCTGCGACTTGGGGCCACTCGCTCACCGCATGCCCGTCAATACCACGCATCCGGCATGCTCTGTTTCTTGCGGTCGATGAAGTCGCGCAGCGCCTCGTCCACGGCCGGGTCGAGCGGCGGGGGCTGGTGGTCGCGCAGCAGCGCGTTCCAGCGCTCGAAGGCCCGTTCGGCGGTGTCCTTGCCGCCGCGTTCGGTCCATTGCTCGAAACTTTCCGAATCCGACAGCACGGCGTCATAATAGGCCGTCTCGTAGTTGCGCATGGTGTGGGCGGAGCCGAGGAAATGGCCGGCCGGCTCGACGTCGGTATAGGCGTCGGTGCCGAGCGCGTTGTCGTCGGTGTCGATGCCGGCGAGCAGCTTGTGATAGGCGCCCAGCCGGTCAGCGTCGATCACCAGTTTTTCGAAACCGGTCACCAGACCGCCCTCCAGCCAGCCGGCCGAATGCAGCACGAAATTGGCGCCGCCCATCACCGTCGAATGCATGCTGTCGGCGCTCTCGGCGGCGGCCTGCGCGTCGGCCAATTTCGAGGCGGTGAGCGAACCGCCGCAGCGCAGCGGCACGCCGAGCCGGCGGGCCAGTTGGCCGATGATGTAGTTGGAGGCGACCGGTTCCGGCATGCCGAAGGTCGGGGCGCCGCTCTTGAGGCTCATCGACGACAGGAAATTACCCATCACGAAGGGTGCGCCGGGACGCACCAACTGGCTGAAGGCACCGCAGGCCATCGCCTCGGCGAGTGCCTGGGCGATCGATGCGGCGGTCGTCACCGGCCCCATGGCGCCGCCCAGGATGAACGGCGCGACGACGATGCCTTGGCCAGCGCCGCAATAAACCTGGATTGCCTCGGTCACGACGCGGTCGACCAGCAGTGGCGAGTTGGTGTTGACGTTGCCCATGATGACGCAGTGGTCGCGGACGAACGTCTCGCCGAACAGGATGCGGGCCATGGCGACCGAATCCTCTGCCCGCACCTTTTCAGTGATGGCGCCGAGGAACGGTTTGTCGCTGTAACGCATGTGGGCGTAGAGCATGTCGAGATGCCGCTTATTGACCGGCACGTCGACCGGCTCGCAGATCACCAGGCCCGTATGGTGCAGCGACGGCAGTGAGGCGGCGATCTTCACCAGCTTCTCGAAATCCTCGAAGCTGCCGTAGCGCCGGCCCTTCTCAAGGCAGCGGACGAAGGGCGCGCCGTAGATCGGCGCGAACACGGCATGGCGGTCGCCGATCTCCACCGATCGCCCCGGGTTGCGCGCATGCTGGGTGAATTGCCGTGGGACGGTCGCGCACAGCTCCCGCGCCATGCCGCGCGGCAGCCGCACCCGCGTGCCGTCGACATCGGCGCCGGCCTCCTTCCACAGGTGCAGGGCTTGCGGATCCTCACGGAACTCCAGGCCGACCTCCTGCATCAGGCGTTCGGCCTGGTCCTCGATGCGCGCCAGGCCTTCCTCGCCGAGATACTCGACGAACGGAATGGTGCGGGTGATGTAGGCCGGCAGGGCCGGTGCGGCGCGCGGTTCGCGCCGGGCACGCCGCGAGCCCGATCTCATGGCATCCTCCCGAAACGGTTTCCGGCAAGGTGACAGATTTCGGAGGCGCTGTGACGATTGAAAAAAATCGCACATAGCATAAGATGAAATTATGCGAAAATTGCATGAACGCATTCAGTCGCCGGCAGCACTGTTCGCCTTCGAGGCGGCCGCACGGCACGGATCTTTTACCCGCGCGGCGGAAGAGCTCAATGTTTCGCAGCCGGCCGTGAGCTTGTCGGTACGCAAGCTGGAGAGGGCGCTGGGCACACGCCTGTTCGAACGCGGCCACAGGGCCATAGCGCTCACCGAACCCGGTGCGCGGTTCTATGCGGATGTATCATTCGGATTAATGCATATCCTGAATTCCGCCGAGCAGGTCGCGGCCCGGCCGGTCGAGAGTCATGTGGCGCTGTCCTGCTCCACCGCCTTCGCGCATTACTGGATGCTGCCGCGGCTCGCCACCTTCCGGCGCGATAATCCGGATATCGATATCCGGCTGCAGACCACCGACAAGGACGTCGACATTGCCGGCGAGTGGCTGTCCTTCGCCATCCGCCTGGGGCGCGGCGACTGGCCGGGCTACGACTGCCTGCGGCTCGGGCCCGAGCGGGTCTACCCGGTATGCAGCCCATCCTACCTCGCCGGCCGGCCGGCACCACGGGACGACGCGGCGCTGATGGAACACGCACTGATCCATCTGGAGGAGCCCTACCGGCCGCGTGCCGGCTGGCGCGAGTGGTTCGCCGCCCAGGGGCTGGAGTTCACGGATGCCGCCGGCGGGCTGCGCTTCAACGACTACGCGCTGGTGATCCAGGCGGCGATCGCCGGCGAGGGCATCGCCTGCGGCTGGCACCACATCGTCGAGGTGCTGGTGCGACAGGGATTGCTCATGCGGGTCGGCCGTGGCGAATACGATGTCGGCCTCGGCCACTACGTGCTGTGGCCATCACACGTGCCGCTGGGGCCAAAGGCGGAGCGGGTGCTGCAATGGCTGCGGACCCAGGTGAGCGAAGGATTGCAATAGCATTTCTTACCTCGACTCCAGCACCAGAGAAACCGCTTGCGCGGCGACGGCCTGGCCGAGCTGCTCCCGTTCGATTTCCTGCTGTTCAGGGACTGTCGATCCAACCGGATCGACGTGCATGACCATGACATACAACACCAGGTCGTCCATCAGGTATTTTCTGATCGTGGCGCGCTGGATCTCCGTTTCGAGCCCGCAGACCGCCTGCAGAACGCGGGCGGGGTAGCCGTTTTCAGGCTCCAAGTCACGCGCCGCCGTCGCCAGGTCTCCGGTACAGGTACCGGCGATTTCGTCCATGTCCCGCGTGTCGCTTTCATGCAGATGTTGAATGCCTCTTGAAAGGCCATAGAAAACGCCTCCGATAAGTCCGGTGGACTGCGACGTCCAGAACACGCCCGTGTAGTCGGTGAAGGATTTCACCTCCTCGTCACTCAAATAGCGCGAATCGAGGATGCCGTACCCGGCAATCATGTTGGTCGCAATCTGGTAGAGAAGCGTCTGATCGATCTGCGGCCGGGCCGGAGGCGAAGCGGCCGCTCTGGCGGTCGGCTTGCCGACATAACCGCGATAGTGGGCGGCACACTGCCTGGCGGTCTCGAACGCCTTGAAAGTACCGCCAAGGTTGTAGCCGCTTCGCTGGTTCTGGCTGAGGATTCTCAACACGCTGCCGCGTTTCAACGCGTCCAGTCCGCGGGCGCTGTCATAGATACGCAGGATTGCAAACTTCTCGCTGTGTGCAACACCTTCACCGTAGAGCGGAGCACGGCGATCAATGATGAACGTAACGGGAAAAACCTCGCCCTGCTTGAACACCGGATCCGGTTTCGAAATACCCAAATTGTAAGTGCCATCATAATTAGCGAAGAAAAACAACGAATCTCTGCTCTTATAGGGTGTTGAGATGCCACAATGGCTGAACTGTCCGGTCTCGTCGAAAGAATAGGCTCCACCATCCCAGACGCCGGAGCGGAATGTAGAGCCTGGAATTTCAGCGGCTCCCAGGCTTGCCGATAAAACGAGCATCCAAATCAATGCCAGACAAACACGCATCGGTTGTTCTCCTACCATGCACCCGTTTTCGAGTTTAAGGCAGTCCCGATCACAGCACAACACGTTGCGGCGATCTCACAACACTATCAATGGTTGTATCATTGAGAAACACTATGCCCTCTTCACACCTCGCTTCGCCGGCTCGGACGGGCCACGATATCGTGGTCGACGAGGTGTTCGAGGAAGGCGTTTTCGGCTGGCGTCAGGTGGCGATCCGCGTCGATGACCGAAAAGACGTCAACCGTAGGGGCGTCGCCGGGGAGCGGGATGCGCCACAGGTCGGCGCCATAGTCGCCGGCGAGCGACACCGGTACGGCGCCCACCGCCTCGCCGTGGCGGATCATGTTGAGCAGATCGACAATGCCCGTCGTCGCTGCGGCGACCCGGTCGCCGACTCCCATACGAATGCGGTGGACGGTGATCGCCGACAGGGCACCGGCAATGTGGTCCTCCTCGAACCCGACCACCTCGGCACGGGCGAGCGCCTCTGCGTCCGGCGCCTCAACGCCGAAAAGCGGGCTGTTGGGACCGCAATAGAAGCCGAATTCCAGCGGCGACAGCGCTTTTGGCTGCAGCCGAGGCGATGGCTCGACGCGCGTACAGAAACCAAACGATGCCACGCGCTGCAGCAGAGCCTGGTTGACCTCGAAACACGGAGCGGAACGGACCGCGTAGGTGACACCGGGATAGCGGCGGCGGAAGTCCGACAGCAATGGATTGAGGAACCCGGTGTCGAGGTGATTGGAGCGGTGCAACACCAGATTGCCGGTGACCGCCTTTTCCGCATGGGCGCCGAGATCGTTGAGACGCAGCACGCCGCCATAGATCTCCACCGCCTCGCGATAAACGGCCTCACCAGCCCGGGTGACCGCAAAACTCTGACCCGAGCCGCGCTCGATCAGCCGTTGGCCGAGCCGCTCCTCCAGTCGGCGCAGCGCCGCGCTGACCGAGGGCTGGGTGACGCTGAGGCGTTGTGAGGCACCGGTGATCGAGCGCTCCTGGACGATCACCATAAAGGTGCGCAACAGGTTCCAGTCGAGCTGGTTGGCCAGCCGGTCGAGCCGATTGCTCATGCCGCCTCGCGTTGCAGCAGGTGGCAGCGCGCCCGGCTGTTCGATCCGGTCGCTGCAAAAACCGGGTCGTCGCGGTCGCAAAGGCCGGCGATCGCCTCGGGGCAGCGCGGATGGAAGGCGCAGCCGCGCGGCGGGTCGGCCGGGCTCGGAATGTCGCCGGCGAGCCGGATGCGGCTGCGCTCCGGTGCGCTCTGCGGTAGCGGCACGGCACTCAGCAAGGCCCGTGTATAGGGGTGTTGCGGTGCAGCGAACACGTCCTGCGTCGGCCCTTCCTCGACGATGCGGCCGAGATACATGACGGCGACGCGGCTGCACAGGAAACGCACCACCGCGAGATCGTGGGAGATGAACAGCGACGTCATATCCGGCCGCTCGGCCTGCAGCTCCTTGAGGAACTCCAGGATCTGCGCCTGCACCGAAACGTCGAGCGCCGAGGTCGGCTCGTCGAGCACAAGCAGCGACGGCCCGAGCGCCAGCGCGCGGGCGATGCAGACGCGCTGCTTCTGGCCGCCGGACAGTTCGTGCGGAAAGCGGTGCAGGAACTGGGCCGGCAACCCGACTCTGTCGAGCAGTGCCGCCACCCGATCGTTCAGTTGACGGCCGCGGACCCTGGTGTGCAGGATCAGTGGCTCGGCCACCGAGCGGAAAATGGTCATGCGCGGGTTGAGCGCGGAATGCGGGTCTTGAAAGATCATCTGGGCGGTGCGGCGCACCTGGCGCAGCGTCTGACCCGACGCATGGGTGACGTCGACGCCGTTGACGGCGATGCGCCCCGACGTCGGCTCCAGCAAGCGCAGCGCCGTCTTGCCGATGGTCGATTTGCCGGAGCCCGATTCGCCGACAAGCCCCACGGTCTCGCCAGCTTTCAGCGATAGCGACACACCGTCGACGGCGCGCACGATGGTGTGCCGACCGACCGGGAAATGCACCCGCAGATCATCGATTTCAAGCATCGGCGCGTTCCCTCTGGAAGAGCGTGCAGGCGACGCGGTGGCCGGACCCCACTTCGGTCAGCGGCGGCTTGCCCTCGGCGCAGACCGGCGCGGCATGTGGGCAACGGCCCTCGAAACGACAGCCCGTCGGCGGAGTATAGAGGTTCGGCAGCGAACCGGGAATGCCGGCCAGATGGTCGATCGCGCGAAAGGGATGCGGGATGGCCCTGAGCAGCCCCGTCGTGTAGGGATGCTTCGGCTCGTCGAAGATCACCGAGGTCGGCGCGTCCTCGACGATCTGCCCGGCATACATGACGACCACACGGCGGCAGACCTGGGCAACGACACCGAGATCGTGCGAGATCATAATCACGGAAAGCCCCATGGCGTCGACCAGTTCGGCGATCAGGTCGAGGATCTGCGCCTGCACGGTAACGTCGAGCGCCGTGGTCGGCTCGTCGGCGATCAGCAGTCTCGGTTTCGCCGCCAGCGCCATGGCGATCAGCACCCGCTGTCGCATGCCGCCCGACAGTTCATGCGGATAGCTGTCGAACTGGCGCTGCGGATTGGGCAGGTGCACCTGGTCGAGCATCTCCAATGCCAGCGCCCGGGCCTGTTTGCGGGATATCGCGCCGCGCTGTTGGGCGACAATGGCGTCGACCAGTTGGGTCCCGACCTTGAACACCGGATTGAGGTAGGTCATCGGATCCTGAAAGATCATGGCCACGTCCGTGCCACGAATCGAACGCAGGTCCCGTTCGCCGAGCGTCAGCAGATCACGGCCGCCGAACAGCACCTCACCGCCGGTGATACGCGCCGGCGGCTTCGGCACCAAGCCGAAGGCGGCGCGGGTGAGCACCGATTTACCACAGCCCGTCTCGCCAACGAGTCCCAGCGCTTCGCCCCGCGCCAGGTTGAGGCTGACGCCGTCGATCGCCTGATAGACGCCATCGAAGGTATCGAATTCCAGCCGCAGATTACGGATCGACAGGATCGGCTCGGTCATGAGCGTTGCCTCGGATCGAGCACATCGCGCAAACCGTCGCCCAGCAGGTTGAACCCGAGCACCGTCAGGTAGATGGCGAACCCCGGAAAGAAGGAATACCACCACCAGTCGGGCAGATAGTTTCGGCCGATGGACACCATGGCGCCCCATTCGGGATAGGGCGGTTGGGCACCGAGGCCGAGGAAGCCGAGGCTGGCGGCGGCCAGAATCGCCATACCCATATCCATGCTCGCCTTGACGATGATCGGCGACAGGCAATTGGGCAGGATATGGACGAACAGGATACGATGCATTGGCGCGCCGAGCGAACGTGCCGCGTCGACATAGGTCTCGTTGCGCAAGGAAAGGGTCTTGGCCTCGACAAGCCGCACATAGCCAGGCCACCAGACCAGCGACAGAGCGATCATCGCGTTGATGATGCCCGGCCCCATGGCGCCGACGATGGCGATCGCCAGGATCAGCCCGGGGATGGAAAGAAAGATGTCGGTGACGCGCATGATCGTCTCGCGCAGCCAGCCACTGCTCATGCCGGCGAGCATGCCGAGCGGCACACCGATCAGCATGGCGACGCCGGTGACGATCAGCCCGATCTGCAGCGACACGCGGGCGCCGATCAGAACCCTTGAAAAGATGTCGAGCCCGACCTCGTCAGTACCAAACCAGTGTTCTGCGCTTGGCGGCTGCAGCTTGTTGTCGAGATGGATGGCGCCGTAGGCGTCTTCCGGATATGGCGCGATCCACGGGCCGATCAGCGCGATGACAAGGAACACAGCAACAATCACCAGGCCCAGCATGGCCGAGGACGAGCGCCGGAAGGTCGCCGCCATCCGGCGATACTCGCGGATAGAGCTTTCGTGCCTCTCGAAAAAGGTGGCGTCGCTCATGGCCGTCTCACACCTGCGCCCGAACGCGCGGGTCGAGCGCCGCATAGGTCAGGTCGATCAGCAGGTTGGCGAGCATGAAGCAGGCGCCGAGGACCAGGGTCACCGCCATGATCGGCTCGAAATCCGAGCTGATCGCCGCCTTGGCGGCGTAAAGACCGACACCCGGCCAATCGAACACGCCCTCGACCAGCACCGTACCGCCGAGCATCCAGCCGAAGCGCAGGCCGATCATCGCCAGCGTCGGCAGCAGTGCGTTCTTCAGGGCGTAGGCCGCGACAATGCGCAAAGGACCGATGCCCTGCGCCCGGGCATTGGTGATGTAGTCGCGGTTGAGCGTTTCCAGCATCTCCGCCCGGTTGACGCGGATGATGGAGGCGAGCGCCGGGAAACTCAGCGCCAGCGCCGGCAGAAAGAGGTGCCATACCGCCTCGCGAAAGATCGGCCAATTGCCGGTGAGAAGCGCGTCAACCGTCAGCATGCCGGTGATGCGGGTCGGCGGATCGCTCATCAGATCGAGCTGGCCACCGAGCGGAAACCAGCCGAGCTCCAACGCCAGGTACCACTGCAACATCAGGCCGAGCCAGAACATCGGCATGGCGACGCCGGACACCCCGAGGACGCGGATAATGTGATCGGCCGGCCGGTTGTGGAAAACGGCGGCGATGACGCCGAGCGGTATGCCGAGCACGATTGCCATGCCGATCGAAAAAAGCACCAGTTCCAGGGTCGCCGGGAAGAACAGCGCCAGATCGCGCAGCACTTCCCGGCCGGTATGGATGGAGGTGCCGAGATCGCCGGTTAGTACATTGCCGAGATAGATGACGAAGCGTTGCGGAACCGGCTTGTCGAGACCGCGTTCGGTGCGGATCGTCTCGACCATATCGGCGGTCGCGTCGGGTCCGGCGGCCAACCGCGCCGGATCGCCCGGCGCGACATTGGCGATAACGAACATGATCGCCAAAAGGCCGACCAACATCAGTGCCATCATCATCAGGCGGCGGGCGATCAGTCTGAGCATCCGGACACTCCTGCCAGAACGGCCGGCGCGGGAGGTCGCCGGCCGTCACGTGACCTACTTTCCGATATGCAGCGGATAGAGGTCAATTTCCTCGGTCATACGGATGGGGCTGTCCTGGAAGCCCTGCACCCAGTCGCGGATGGCGAAGCGGCGGTTGCGCATCATGCCGAAAATCTCCGGCTGCAGCTCGACGATGCGCTCCTGGATCGCCGCATATAACGGTTCGCGGATGGCCCAGTCGGTTTCGTTGCGGGCCTCCTCAATCATCGCATGCAACTGCGGATCGTCGAGGAAGTGCGAACCGTAATATTTGCCGAAAGACGTCGGGTGGTACTGGATCGCCACGGCGTCCGGGTCGGTGGACACCGGCGTCGCAAAAATGGCGATGATGTCAGGCGCCGTGGTGACGTCGGAGGCGCGGCCGACCATGTTCGGCCAGGTCAGCGGCGTCATCTTGACGCCGATATTGAGATCCTTCAGGGCGTCGATCAGGATGAGGCCCATCTGGCGCTCCTCCTCGAAGCCCTGGACGTAAACATATTCGACATCGAACCCGCCGTCCGGCCAGGCCGACTGGGCCAGAAACGCCTTGGCCTTGTCCAAATCCTGGCGCGGAATGCCGGCCACATCGATCTTGCCCTGGATCGCATCGCTGAACGGGCTCGTCTGCAGCTTCGCCTCGCCGTTGAAGATCTTGACCAGGCCCTCATAGTCGAACGCGTAGGCGATCGCCTTGCGGACATTGATGTCCGACATCGGCTCTTTCTGGGTGTTGAACTTGAGGCCGAAGGCCGTAAGTGCCGGTAGCGTGGTGGTCTCGATGCCTTCGCGATCGCCGATCTTTTCCATCTCTTCCGGCGTCAGGCCGCCGACGATGTCGGCCTCGCCCTTGATGAGCGCGGCACGCTGGGCCGCACCTTCTCGCACCAACCGGTAGATAATGCCGCCGAACCGGTCGTTGTCATAGGGAAAACCCTTCCAGTAATCCTCATTGACCTCGAGCCAATAGGCCTTGCCCTGCTCGAATTTCGACAGCTTGAAGGGTCCGGAACCGGCCGCGTTTTCGTTCAAAAAGGTCTGGCCACGGTCGTCGCCGGCATTGGCTTCGACAACCGCCGGATTGACGACGAACCACCAGGGCAGGAACGACAGGAAAGGTGTATAGGGTTTGTTCAGGACAAAGCGGATTGTGTGGTCGTCGACCACCTCGATGCCGTCCGGCGACAGGAAATCCTGCAGCATCCAAGCCGGCCCCTTGTTGAGCTCCAATGTGCGCGTGAAGGAATACCGCACGGCCTCGGCATCGACCGGAGAACCGTCATGGAATTTCGCGTTGTCGACTAGGTGGAAGGTCCAGGTGAGGCCATCGTCGGAGACATCCCAACTCTTGGCCAGCCAAGGCTTGATCTCCGGTGGGTTGCCCTCGTATTTGACCAGACCGTCATAAAGACCCTGCACCATCATGCGGATGGCATAGTCGTATTTCTGCGCCGGATCGAGGGTCGAGACCGGCTGACGACCGGCGATCACCAGGTAGAGCTTGTCATCCAGTCGCTCGACCGCCTGCGCCGCGGTCGCGGCACAGGCCGCAACAGCGGCACCGAAAATCACGGATCGCAATCGCTTCCAGGATATGAACATGGCGTGCTCCTCTATTTATGCTGCCCCCGTCGGGCTTGATTGAATTTTATTAGGATTGCAGGCATTGCCGGAGCTGCAAATTCGTTATTGTCAATGGTCGCCATTGGCTAAAACTATTTTGACCGCAAGTGCGTATATGCGGTGCCGATGCGACCCATAAACGGAGCAGATCCGATGCGTTTTCTTCATTTATTTCAGAGAATTAAGCAGTCTCTGACCGACATAGGCCGGCATTATTTACTGCATTCGAACATTCTATTTGCCAATTGGCGGCGCGGCGCCGAGATTCTTGCGCACCCGAAACGTCAAGCCCGGCGAGCAACGCCCGCGACAGGATGAACGCATGACAACTTTGGCGCAGAGAGCCCCCAGCCAGACAGCCCGGACACTGAGCGCCGAAGACATCGAGGCGCTGGCCAAAGGTGCCTGGATCCTCGGCACCGGCGGCGGCGGCGACCCCTATCACAAGCTGCTCAATATGCGACAGCTTTACGCTGCCGGCCACTCGGTCACCCTGGTCGACCCGATGGCGCTGGCCGACGACGCGCTGGTGGCGGTGCTGTCCAATATGGGTGCGCCGCTGGTCGGCCAGGAGCGGCTCGCCGATCCGCAATTCGCCGCCAAGCCGCTGCGCATGATGGAGGAATATATCGGCCGCAAGTTCGACGCGGTGATGTCTCTGGAAATCGGCGGCGGCAACGGTGTGCACCCGATGCAAGTAGCGGCGCTCACCGGCTACCCGGTGGTCGATGCCGACACCATGGGCCGCGCTTATCCGGAGGCGCAGATGACCTCGGTCGCGGTCGCGGGCCTGCGCTGTTACCCGTTGACCATGGCCGATATCCGCGACAACGAGATTATCATCCCACGCGCCGCCAGCTGGCGCTGGATGGAACGCATCAGCCGCAAGGCCTGCACCGAAATCGGATCGATCGCCGCGACCTGCAAGGCACCGCGCACCGGCGCCGAGATCAAACAGTACGGCATTCTCTACACGGTGAGCCAGGCGATCCGGCTGGGCGAGACGATCCTGCAGGCGCGGCGCGACCACACCGACCCGGTCGAGGCGGTGCTGCAGGCCGGGCGCGGCCTGCAGCTGTTCACCGGTAAGGTGATCGACGTCGAGCGGCGCGCCGCGGAGGGTTTCCTGCGCGGCAAAGCGAAAATCGAGGGTCTGGACGACGACCTGGGTGCCGAAATGGTGATCCATTTCCAAAACGAATACTCCGTCGCTTTTCGCGACGACGAACCGGTGGTGATGACGCCGGACCTGATCTGCGTGCTCGACAGTGTCAGCGGCGAGGGGATCGGCACCGACATCCTGCGCTTCGGTCAGCGGGTATCGGTGGTGGCACTGCCGGCGCCGCCGGTGTTCTTATCCGAACAGGGGCTCGCCAATGTCGGCCCGCGCGCCTTCGGCTTCGATCTCGATTTCCAATCCGTGTTCGAGGAGCAAGCGGCATGAAACGCATCGGGATTGATGTCGGCGGCACCAACACCGACGCGGTGCTCATCGACGGAAACGACGTGCTGGCGGCGGTCAAGACCTTCACCACCGAGGACGTGACCGGCGGCGTGCGTACGGCGCTGAAATCCATCGTCGAGGACGCCGGCGACGCGGCGCGCGACGTCGATGCGGTGATGATCGGCACAACGCATTACACCAACGCCGTGGTGCAGCGGCGCCAGCTCGGCCGCGCCGCGGCGATCCGCATTTCGCTACCGGCCTCGGCCAGCCTGAAGCCGTTCTGCGACTGGCCGGCGGACCTTGCCGCGCAGGTCAATGGCGGTGTGCACCTGGTGCATGGCGGCCACGAATATGACGGCCGGCCGCTGGTGCCGATGGACGACCGTGAAATCGCCCGCGCCGCCCAGGCGATCCGTCGCGACGGCGTCGACTCGATCGCCATTTCGGCCACTTTCTCGCCACTGACCGCGGAATGCGAAAAACGGGCCGAGACGATCGTGCGCAACGAACACCCGGACGCGCGTATCACCCTGTCGAGCCGGCTCGGCCGCATCGGCCTGCTCGAACGCGAGAACGTGGCGCTGATGAATGCCGCCCTGGTGCATCTGGCCGACGAAATCACCCGCTCCTTCGTCGAAGCGGTGGCCGAAAGCGGGCTCGAGGCGAAGCTGTTCATCACCCAGAATGACGGCACCGTCGTCGTCGCCGAGGCGGCGCGCCAGTATCCGGTCTATTCGTTCGCTTCCGGGCCGACCAATTCGATGCGCGGTGCCGCCCTGCTCGCCGGCATCGACAACGCCATGGTCTGCGATGTCGGCGGCACCACGGCCGATATCGGCTGCCTGATCCAGGGCTTTCCGCGCGAAGCCAACAACGTCGTCGAAGTGGGCGGCGTGCGCACCCTGTTCCGCATGCCGGACCTCCTGTCGATCGCCATCGGCGGCGGTACCATCGTACGGCGGACACCGCACACGGTCGGCCCGGTGAGCGTCGGTTACCGGCTCGCCGACGAAGCGCTGGTGTTCGGCGGGTCGACCATCACCTGCACCGATATCGCCGTCGCCGCCGGGCTGATCGACCTCGGCGACAAAGCCGGAGTGGCAGGCCTGGAGCGCGACTTCGTCGAAACCTCGCTGGCGATGATCCACGCGCAGATCGCCGACAGCGTCGACCGCATGAAAACAGACGCCGAACCGGTGCCTTTGCTGGCGGTCGGCGGCGGCGCCATGCTGATCCCCGACAGCATTCCCGGTATCTCCGAGGTCGTGCATGTCGAACACGAGGCGGTTGCCAACGCGGTGGGCGCCGCCATCGCCCAGATCAGCGGCGAAACGGACCGCATCTATCGCGACATGACGCGCGAGGATGCGATTGCCGCCGCCCGCTCCGACGCCATCGACAGCGCGGTGCGTGCCGGCGCCGATCCCGATACGATCAAGGTCATCGAGGTCGAGGACCTGCCGCTCAGCTACCTGCCGGGCCACGCGATCCGCACCCGCGTACGGGTGGTCGGCGAAGCCAAGCGGGGCAAGGCGGCCTGAGCATGCGACGCCAGGTCAACCTGCTGGTGATCGGCCGCGCGCCGCGGCGCGACCTGGAAAGTGAATTCCGCAGGGTGCTCGGCGACCGGTGTCACCTGCGCACCATCGGCGCGCTGGACGAACTGTCCGAGGCACAGATCGCCGCACAACCGCCAAGGTCGGATGCCGACACGCTATTCACCATTCTGCCCGACGGGCGCTCGACGCTGCTGTCCAAGGCCCTGGTGACCGACGCCCTGCGAGACCGGCTGGCCGCCCGTCCGACCGGTCACGGCCAGATCGACGTTTTGTGCTGCACGGGCGCGTTTCCCGAATTCGGCGACACGCCGATCATCACCGCCTCGAACGTGCTGGCGCATCTGGCGCGTGGGCTCGGCACGTTCATCAGGAACCCGGGGGTGTTTATCCCCAAGCCGCAGCAGGTCGAAACCGCCGCGGCCCGCTGGAAAACCCACGGCATCGACGCTTCGGTGGTCGCGCTCGCCCCCGATGCGTCCGACGACGAAATCGATGCCGCCGCGCAACGGATGCGGCAGCACCTGCCCGATCTCATGATTTTCGATTGCATCAGCTACAGCCACGCGACCCGGATTCGGGTGCAGCAAACCCTTGAAGTTCCGTCCATCGTCGCGTCCAATGCCATGGCCCATACGGTGGCGGAACTGCTCGGCCTTTGAGGGTCGCCTGTACGTCATCGGCAAGTGACGAACTCCCGATTTTTAAAGGTGCACCATCGTGAAACGTTTTTTCCAAATTCCCGCCCTTTTCCTGACCCTGTTCCTGTTTTCCGTCTGGGCCGTGGCGGCAGACCACGGCCTGCTCACCATTTCCGGAAACATCGAAAAGACCAACCGGACGCCGTTCACGGAAGACCACCACGGCATGTTCGCCTACCACGAGATCACCTTCGACAAGGGTTTTCAGTTCGATCGCGCGATGCTGGCGGCGCTGCCGCAGACCGACGTCGACGAACAGAACCCGACATCGGTCGGCATCTACTCCGGGCCGCTGCTGACCGACATCCTCGATCACGTCGGCGCTTCGAGCGACCGCATCGTGCTGACCGGCCTCGACGGCTTCGCGGCGGAATTCAACCGGGATGAGCTGGACATGTACAAGCCCATCATCGCCATCGATCGCGACGGCCAGCCCCTCGCCATCGGCGAATTCGGTCCGGTCAAACTGTCTTTCCCGAGAACCGGCGATCCCGAAACCGACAAGAAACTGCGCAGCCAGGCCGTCTGGGCGCTGTACCACATCTCCGTCGAAGAGGAGTAGCGCCGCGGAAGCGGGGAAATCCGGTGATGAGAAATTCGGTGACGGTTTACTTTATTCGGGCACGGCGTCTGAGTTTACGCGGGCATGTCAGAGAATAAAGTTAACCGTCTCCGAATTTCGGGCACTGCGTTGGTTTCTCCGCCAGATCGGGGCGGCAATGGGCTGGTTCCAACCCGTAATCCGGTGTGAACGCAGCATCCTTCCGTGAGACGATCACGGTGTGAAAAAATCGGAGACGGTTTACTTAATTCTCTGAAAAGATTGAGAGAATCTGAATGTCGTGCCCGAATTAAGCAAACCGTCACCGATTTTGCGGCCGGTGCGACAAGCCGCCATGATCGCTTGGTTCGTAAATCTGTGCTTACCGGCCGCCGATATCGGTCTCCTGGTAGAGTCGCTGCAGCCAGCGGTCATCCCGGCGGACCCACACCTGGGTGACGTAGATCTCTTCGGGCAGCGGTGAGCCTCGAAAACTGCCCTCGACGGTCAGCTCCTGACTGACGAGCGCGACATCGGCATCGATCAGGTCGATGGCCAGGGCGCCGATCTTGACGACCCGGTAATCGAGATCGCCAAGTGAACCTATTTGATCGTCGACCGAATAGGCACGGGCATAGTTCGGGCTGACGGCGACGTGGTCGGGCGTCATCAATGACCGGATGCGGTCGGCATCGCCTGCTTCGAAAGCCGCGATGAGACCGTCGATGGCGGCCCTGATTTCCGCCCTGGCGGCCGTTTCGTCGGCGGACCAGGCCGGGGACACGACCAGAGCCAAGCAAAGGGCGGCAAACCATGCCGTTGCGAACCGTACCATTGCGATCTCCCTGCAGCGGCTATTCCTTGCGCTGGATTTCCACCTGGTGCGGATAGGGGATCGTGATGCCCGCAGCATCGAACGCTTCCTTGATCCGTTTGGTCATGGCGAATTTCAGTTCCCAGTAGTCGCTTGCATTGCACCACAGCCGCACGCCGAGATCCACCGAGGAATCGCCGAGATTGACGACACGGACCCAGGGCTCCGGATCGGCATGTACGCGGTCGTCCTTGCGGGCGCAATCGAGGATGATGGCGATCGCCTTGTCGGCGTCATCGCCGTAGTCGATGCCGAAGCCGAGGTCGAGACGACGCGTGTCGTGGGCCGAATAGTTGGTGATGATGGCGCCCCAGACCTTGCCGTTGGGCACGACGATCTGGACATTGTCCGGCGTCACCAGTTCGGTGACGAACAGGTTGAGATCCTTGACCGTGCCCGACGTGCCAGCGATGTCGACATAATTGCCGAGCTTGAACGGCCGGAAGACGATCAGCATCACGCCGGCGGCAACATCGGCCAGCGTGCCCTGCAGCGCCAGTCCGATGGCCAGCGTCGCGGCGCCGAGCACGGCGACGAGGCTCGTTGCCTGGAAACCGAAGAGCTGCAGGACGGCGATCACCACGACCACCAGGATCAGCCATTTGGCGATCGACGCGAAGAACGTGCCGAGCGTGTCGTCCAGCGTTTCGCTGGCATGGACACGGCGGCGAATGGTGCGTTCGACAACGCCGGCGACGATCCAGCCGGCAATCAGGAAAATCAGCGCCTGGCCGGCGGCAATGGCCAACGGAGCAAGCGCTGACACCTGAGCGGACATGTCATTCATCACTTCGTTCCCTCTCCAGCAGGCCAATAGGAGCTAAAGGTTTGCTTGGCGGACAATGGCTAGCAGATCCGCCGAACTCCGACAATCACGGTCCGGTTGAACATTGATCGCTTCGCCGTTGTCACCATACCAAGGGAGCGGATATACCCGCGTTGCGGTTAATCACCGCTGAAGCAAACCCGGAACCGGCCGCGCATGAACGCGCGGCGTTGCCAAGGAGGGCATTGCATGTCCAGCATCGACAGCAGACTAAAAGAACTCGGCCTGGTCCTGCCGGAACCGGTGCAATTGCCGCCGGATGTGCGGTTACCCTTCGCCATGGTCAATGTGCGCGGCAACCGGGCGTTCGTGTCCGGCCACGGCCCGCAGAACGACGATGGCACCCTGAGCGGTCCTTTCGGCAAGCTCGGCCGCGAGGTGTCGGTCGACGAGGGATACCAACTGGCGCGCAAGACCGGCCTGTCGATGCTGGCAAGCCTGCGGCGGGAACTGCACGATTTGGACCGGATCAGCGGCTGGGGCCGGGTGTTCGGCATGGTCAACTGCATGCCGGAATTCACCCAGCAGCCGGCGGTGATCAACGGTTTCTCCGACCTCATCCTCGAGGTTTTCGGCCCGGAGACCGGCCGCCACGCCCGCTCCGCGGTCGGCATGGCCTCCTTGCCGATGGGCGACGGAATTGCCGTCGAGATCGAGGCGGAAGTGCTGATCGACTGAGTGGATGCGAGCGATGACTGTGTTTGCCAAGGTCCGTCATTGGCGGCTGGCGCTGGCCGGCTTGCTGTTGATCCTGATGCTGTCGATTTCTCTGGCCGGGAAAACGCTGGCTCAGGAAGAAATCGCACCGTCGATCCTCGATCGGGTTCTCGACAGCAAAAAGCTGCGCATCGGGACCACCGGTGATTATCCGCCCTATACCGAACTGGATGTCGCCAACGGGCGCTTTGAGGGACTGGATATCGACCTGGCAATCGATCTTGCCGAATCGCTAGGCGCCGAACCGGTTTTCGTCCAGACAAGCTGGCCGACGCTGATGGAGGACCTGGCGGCCGACCGCTTCGACATCGGTGTGGGCGGTATTTCTCGTGCCTTGCCGCGTCAGCGTGCGGCTTTCTTTTCGACACCTTACCGCCGCTTCGGCAAGACCCCTATCGCCCGCTGCGGTGACCGCGAGCGGTTCGATTCGCTGGCCAAGATCGACCAGCCGGAGGTCCGGGTGATCGTCAATCCGGGAGGCACCAACGAAGCCTTTGCGTTGCAGCACATCAAACGCGCGGAACTGATCGTTTATCCCGATAACCGAACGATTTTCACGGAAATCGCGGATGATCGTGCCGATGTCATGATCACCGATTCCGACGAGGTCCTTTATCAGCAACGGATCGAACCGTCGCTGTGCGCCACCATGCCGGGACGGACCTTCACCGAGTCGGAAAAGGCTTTCCTGATGCCGCGAGACATGATCTGGAAGCTTTACGTCGACGCATGGTTTGACGAGCTGCGTTTGCAGGGCACACTGGACCGGATGTTCGCGACCTATTTCGGAGATTAGATCGGATCAGGCACCGAGACGTTCCAGCAGGCGGCAATAGGCCTGCTGACCGCGGCGGTAATTCTTCAGACGGAAGAATTCGTTGGGCGCGTGCAGGTTCTCATCGCCGACGCTGAAGCCGAACATCGTGGCGTGGACGCCGAGTTCTTTGAGGAACAGCGCGGCAATCGGAATCGATCCGCCAACCCGGGTGACGTAGGGATCGGCATCGTAAATCTCCTCGAGCACCTGCCCGGCGATGCGGCTGCCATTGTGATTGCGCGGCATCAAAAAAGGGTCGGCGCTGCCCGCCAGGCGCTCGACCGTCACCCGCACGCCGGGAGGCTGAGAGCGCTCGACGTGATTGGCGATCAGCTCATAAATGCGATCCGGCTGTTGATCGGCCACCAGCCTACAAGTGATCTTGGCGCTGGCCCGTGCCGGCAGCACGGTCTTCGTGCCAACACCCTGATAGCCGCCGGTCAGGCCGTTGACGTCCAGGGTCGGCCGCGCCCACTGCCGCTCGCGGGTGGTGAAGCCGGGCTCGCCATGCACCTCCGGCGCGCCGAGTTCGGCAAGATAGGCGGCCTCGTCGAAGGGAACGCGGGCGATCTCCTCGCGGTCCTCCTCCGTCAGTTCGATCACGTCGTCGTAGAAGCCATCGACCAGAATGCGCCCGTGGCTTCCTTTCAGGGAAGCAATGATATGACTCAACGCCAGCAACGGATTGGCGACGCCGCCGCCATGCAAGCCGGAATGCTGGTCCTCGCGTGGACCGGTGACGGTGATCTCCAGCCCGACCATGCCTTTCAGGGCAGTCACGAGGTTGGCTTCGTCGGCGCTCCACTGTAGACCGTCGGCGGAAAAGATCATATCGCAGGCGAATTTGTCGCGGTTGGCGGCGATGAAGTCCGGCAATTGCGGGGAACCGATCTCCTCCTGCCCCTCGAACAGGAACTTGACGTTGACCGGCAGACCGTCGTCACTGCGCATCAGCGCTTCGAAGGCGAGGATCGGGATCAGCATGCCGCCCTTGTCGTCCGACGCACCGCGGCCATAGACGCGATCGTCACGAATCTCAGGCTCGAAGGCCGGGCTGTCCCACAGCTCGAAGGGCTCGGCCGGCTGGACGTCGAAATGTCCGTAAATCAGGACAGTCGGCTTGTCCTGGCCGGCATGCAGCCAGTCGGCGTAGACCACCGGATGGCCGCCGGTCGGCATCACCGCCACATGCTCGGCGCCAGCCGTCGCCAGCCGTTCCGCGACCCATTCGGCGGCGCGTTGAACATCCGCGGTATGGGCATCCGAGGCCGACACCGACGGTATGCGCACAAAATCCAGCAGCTCGGATTCGAACCGGCTTTGGTTTTCATTCAGATAAGTCTGCCAGTCCATGGCTGCTCCCGCCCGGGTTCAGGGTCTCTGCGATTTCAACCATAGGGAGCCGGACACCGCATGGCCAGCCCTATAGCCGCCCAGCGTCATCAGGCATTGTGGCCCGCGAGGGTTCGCTCGTTGGCTGTCGCCAGTTTCTGGCGCAGGTTGTTCTTGAATCCAGCCTGCAGAGCGAGTTTGAGATCGGGCTTGCGATGCAGGTGGCGCAACAGCGCCTCGCGCTCGAACACCAGTGCACGTGCCGGTGCGGTGACCGTCGTCGTGGCGGTCGCCGGACGGCCCGAAAGAATGCCCAGCTCGCCGATGAAGTCGCCGGGACCGCAATGGGCGACCAGCTTGTCGTTGACCATGACGTCAACCTGACCGTCGGCGATATAGGTCAGCTGGTCGACGGTCTCGTTCTGATGCGTCAGTCGGGTGCCGACCGGAATATCACGCCAGGTTCCGACGTCGATGAACTGGCGCGCGAGGCTCGGCGGCACCAAAACCAGCGCATTCTGGCAGAAACGATACTCATCGTCGTTGAACCGGGCCCGGCGGCTGCGCCACAGCAACAGGCAGAATTGGGTGAGGTTGGCGAGGATAAACAGCGCCTCCCAGAAGGCGCCGACCGGATCGCGTAACACGTAGCCGCTATAGACGACACCCGCGACACCGGACACCAGGGCGATGATGCGCAACCAGACGATCGAGTTCATCAGCATCGACAGGACGAGCAGCCCGTAAGACAGATGTCCGGCGATGGACGACGGCGCCAACGCGGTGTCAAGTAGAGATTCCAACAGCGTTCCCCTTACCAGCGACGGTGTTTGCACAGGACCGCATCCTCGGACCGCAATCCGGCCAAATCACGGCTTCCCGAACATTGGCAATGCGGATCGTAGGGCTCGCGGCGCATTCATAACCGGTTGACGACGCCGGCCCTTTGCCACGACGGACCAATGGGTCGGATCATCCGGGTCCCTGATTGCGAAATCCTCAATACTTCAAGTCGACGGTTTTGGCCAATTCGGATCCGTCGTGCCGCTTGCGATATCCCGGCCATATCCGCCGCTGTCGGGACAAAAAGACCGCCGGACGCTAGTCCGGCGGTTCAGTTGAGTGCCGCAACAGACGGGCAGGGAAGCTCAAGCCAACAGGGCGTCGTCGTCCAGGATGGTGCCGATCGCCATGTCGTCGACAATGTTCGACAGATCCGGCGTCGCGTCCGAAAGCCGGACGAGAAACGTCTCGGTATCCTCGGCCAGTTCATCGTCAAGCAGATCGATGGTTATGGCCTTTTCAACTTCGCCCGGATTGAAGACCAGGGTGCCAGCATCACTGAAAAAGTCACCGGTCAGCGGCAGTCCCGAGACGGCTTCGGCCGACCAGTCCACGGTCTCGTAACTCACGAATACCGCCTCGTCGAGGGAGCCGCTCCTGGTGACGGTGAAACTCAGTTTGCCGGCGCCCTCCTCTGCTGAGGCATCGGCGATCGCCAGCGTCGACAGTGGCGGGTCGACAACCGGTTCGACAACATTGACGTTTACTGTCGCCACGTCGGTGACACCAAAGGCGTCGGCGATCGTGTATGAAAAACTGTCCTGGCCGATAAATCCGAATGCCGGGGTGTATGCCAGCGCGTCACCGACCGCTTCCACGGTCCCGCCGAACAAAGTGGTCTCCGGGAAATCGATGAGGTTCAAAGGGTCGCCATCGGGATCGACATCGTTGGCCAGCACCAGGATGTTGACCGGCACCCCCGGCTCGGTCGACGCGAAATCGTCGTTCGCCTGTGGCGCGAGGTTGATCGGATTGACGCTGACCGAGACCCTGGCCGTGTCAGTGTTGCCGGTCGGATCGCTGATGGTGTAGGCGAACATATCCTGACCGACAAAACCAAAAGCCGGTGTGTAGATCAGCGAACCGCCGCTTTGAGCCACGGTCCCCGCATTGTCGGTCAGTGTTGTGAAGTCGACTATGCTTAAGGCCTCGCCGTCGGGATCGAAGTCGTTGTCAAGGACAGAGATGGATACCGCCGAGCCCTGGTTGGTGAAGGCAAAGTCGTCTACGGCCTGCGGCGGTTGGTTGGGAAGAACGACTGAAACTGTAACACGCGCCGTATCCGACTGACCCAAGGGATCGCTGATCGTGTACTCAAAACTATCCTCGCCGACAAAGCCTTCAATTGGCGTGTAAACGAGGATATCGCCTTGCTGAATGACGGAACCGAACCGCCCCATTTCGAAATCGACGATGTTGATCACGTCGCCGTCGGGGTCGAAGTCGTTGTTGAGGACGAACACGTTGATCGGGATCCCCAACTGGGTCGAGGCAAAGTCGTCCGCAGCAACCGGCGGACGCTGGATCTCGGCAGGCGTGATGGTGACCGTCACCATAGCACCGTCGGTCAAGCCATTCGCATCCTGCACCGTATACCGAATGATGTCTTGCCCGACGAAGCCGGGCGGCGGCGTGTAAAGGAGATTGCCGTTTTCGCCGACAAGGACCTGACCCGATTCGGCCAGAGCCGTCGTAACCAATAAGCCTCCGGGCGTGTCGTTGCTCAGGATATCGATCAGGACCTCCTTGTCCTGCTGGGTCGTCGCCTCGTCGTCCCGGGCGTCCGGCTCCTCGGCAACCGGGTTGATTTCGATGTTGACCCGGGCGGTGTCGGTGAACACACCATCGGTGATCTCATACTCGAAGGTGACCGGGCCTAAAAATCCCCCTACGGGCATGAACGACAGGTCGCCGTTCGAACCGATCTCCGCCGTGCCCTCGTCGAGGATACGGGTGCCGCCGATCACCGACAGGAAATCGCCATCGGGATCGCTGTCGTTGATGAGAAGGTTCCCCCTGATTTCGCCGTTCTGCGGACCGAAGAAAAAGTCGTCCATGGCAACCGGAGCGTTGTTGGATTTGCCGACCGTGATGGTGACCGTCGCCATATCCGACGACTTGCCGTCGGTTACCGCATAGGTGAACTTATCCTCGCCGGTCCAACCCGGGACGGGCTTGTAGTCGAATTTGCCGTCCGGCATGACGGTGATCTCGGCGCCCGAATCGAGGAATAGCGGGATGCCGACAAAGGTCGGATTGCCATTGATTTCCTTGATGGTTAGCGGATCGCCGTCGGCATCGGTGTCGTTGTCGAGCAATTTGCCGGCTATGGGGTTGGCGTCGTTGGTGACGAACTTGTCGTCCCCAGCGACCGGCGGCGTGTTTTCCGGATTGGTCACCCTGATCGTGACGTTGGCCGTGTCCGTCGCCTCGCCGTCGCTGATCGTGTAGGTGAAGGTTTCCTCGGTATCGAAGGTTTCTCCGGGCAGGAATTCGAAGGACCCGTCCGATCTGACCGTCAGTCTGGCCCCTGACGGAAGAACGATCGGCATGTCGACCTGGGTATCAGCGCCGTTGACCTCAGTGACGATCAGCGGGTCACCGTCAGCATCGGTGTCGTTGTTGAACAGGCTGCCGGCAATCGGCGTGCCGCGCTCGGTTTCGAACATATCGTCCACGGCGTCGGGAGCGCTGTTTGTGTCGTCGGATAGATCGATCCGCTCGCCGTCGACCAGCACCACCAGCTTCTCGAAGTTGCTGGCGGTCAGGTTGAGGGAATTAAACTCATAACTGACAGAGAGATCGCCGTGCCACGGATGATGCCAGCCGCGGTTCAGGAACGAGCCCCAGCCACCCTGTGTCCAGCCGCCTGACCCTGATGACAGCCCGGTGTCGGACCAGGGTTGGTGCCAACCCCAAGCGCCGGTCACATTTTCCTCAAGGTGAGTGGCAAATTGGCGAACCTCCTGCTGTACGGCGATCTGTGCCCACTCCTCGGAGGTAAAACGCAACTCAAGTGTATCGCAGCCGCGGCCGCCATCCAGATGCAGGTGACCGCTGCCGGCGGTGGCCGGTTCATAGACTCCCCTGTCGTTGCCGAGCAGTTTCGACAGCCAGCCGCCCTGATGCCATTCCGCGTTGCCCGCCGCTTCACGGTCCGGGCTCTTGCGGTCCCAACGATCAAAAAAATTGCCGATCCTAAATCTCATTCAAGCCTCCGTGGTTCACCGCACGCACACCATGGCGGGCGATGCCTCCGGCTGTCCGTCTACCTCTCACGATCTATCGGTGGTTGCACAAAAGATACTGTCATTTCAGACAGTTCCGGCACAAATGATTGCCAGAAGGCGGCTGTGCTAATCGCCTGATTGCAGCGCGAAATGAATGATTGCGAAGGCGGATCAGCCGGATAAATCGGGAGGCCGTGTCCAAAATGCGGCGGCCAGCGGGTTGCGGCTCAAGTCACACCGGCCAGCAGGCTTGAAGCAGTAAGAACCTGCTGGCCGGTGTCCTCGTTGGTGGCGCGGAGCAGGACGGGGAGCACCACCGCCGCGTCGTTGACCGGAGTAGAATCGAGCGACGCGATCGAGCCCGCCGAGGATACGTTGATGGTGGCGAGACGATCCGTGAACGCACTGTACCGGGTTCCCGACATCCTGGTTGATGTCGGTCATGTCCCCTCCATAGCCCCCACTGCATCGCGCAAACGACGTACCCTCTTCGGTCCCCAAATTGAACCGTTCGATCGAAAAGAAAACTGTCAAAAATGCCAGTTCGGGACTGAATATTTGTCAGGTTGTGGATAGCGGAATCACGAAGCATAGGCATTCAACCTAGGGTCTATTGCGCGTTGTGTCCTACGATCGTCAGCAAACCCTACGAAGACCACAACCGGCGAGCCGACAAACGACGGTCCTGTGCTCCGGTAAACCGAGACGACAGGGCGCGCATAGGACACCACAAATGGTGCCATATGCGCACCCGTTGCTCTAAGCGTGTTGCCGAATGCAGCGCTTTATGAGACACGTGACCGCGCGCTTCGAACTGCGTCCAGGAGACACATGATCCCGTGACTATGCATTACACCAGGCCTCTGCTCGTCATGTCTGTGCTCTTTGGTTTGGCAACCGGCGCACCGGCGCAGCAAACCGAGAGACCGCCGGCAGGCACAGAGGCGAGGCAACAGCAGCAGCCACGGATCGAGGAAGCGGTGCTTGTGCGCCTCGTGCGCTCAATCCTGATTGCGGTCAACAATGCCAATCTCACCGGCAATTACACGGTGCTGCGCGATCTCGGATCACCGTCCTTTGCCGGCAACAACACCGCGGCAACACTGGCGGAGCGGTTCAAGCCGCTACGCGAGGGCCGGGTGGAGCTGTCGCCGATCCTGGTGCTGCCGATCAACCTGTCGCGCCCACCGGCGATCGATTCCGCCGGCCGCCTCGACATCGAAGGCGTTGTGCCGACACGGCCATTGGCGGTGTCGTTCCGCATGCGTTTCGAGCCGATTGACGGAGCGTGGCGAATGTCAGACCTGGCACTCGGCCTGAACGCAACGGAGGATCCAGACCAGCAGGAGTCCGACGCGGAGCCGGCGGCGCCGGTCACCAACCGAGATCCTGAATCCCCAACACAAAGCCAGGCTGAAACACCCCAATCCGAGCCGGAGACGGCACCGGCGGCTGAACCACCTGCGCAAATCCCGCTGCCGACACCGAAACCGGACAACGCGACGGAATGATGATCCCACGACGCAGTGATTGTTTCTCAGGCAAGACGTGCGGGATCATTCCTCCCGCAAGGCGTGGGCGATCTGGTCCTGGATGGGCTTTACCATATAGGACAGAATCGTGCGGTATTGGGTGGTGATCATCGTCTGTACCGGCATGCCGGGAACCAGAACATTGTCGCCCAGCTTGCTTTCCTCACCATCCGCCAATTGCAGCCGAGCCGTATAGAACGATTCGCCCGTCACCTCATCCTGCGACGTCTCGGCCGAAACCGTCAAAACATCGGCCTGAAGTTCCGGCGTCGTCCGCTGATCGAAATTCGGTAAGCGGATTGTCGCCGTCTGGCCCGGATACAGCTGGTCGATATCGATGGGCGATACCCTGGCCTCGATCAGCAGCCGATCGGTTTCCGGTACGATCAGCAAGACAGGTTCGGCCGGTGCGATGACGCCGCCGCGGGTGTGTATCTTAAGCTGGTGCACATAGCCGTCACGCGGTGACCGGATGTCGACACGGGAAAGCTGATCGTTGGCCGCTACGCGCTGTTCTTCCAGTCGACCGATCTCGCTGCGTACCTCATGCAGCTGCTGCAGGATTTCGGCCCGGTAGTCGTCCTGCCGCTGCAGGATCTGAATGCGCCGTTCGCTGACCGCCTGACCGATCCGCGCGGTATCGCTGATCAACGATCCGTGCTCGCCGGTCAGCCTGGTCTTCTCGCGGCGAATGGCGGAGACCCGGTTTTGCGAGACAAAGCTGTTCTCCAGGAGGATTTCCAGCCCGCTGAGCTCCTCCTCGATCAGTTCGATTTCGTCGACCTTGGCCTGGCTTTGCACCCGCAAACCCTCCGCCTGGCTCTCCAGCTGGTTGATCTGCTCCTGCAGCTGATCGACGCGACCGTCCAGGCTGGCGCGGCGCGCCGTTATCAGCGCTCGCTGGCCGTTAAGAATATCGGCCACTTCGTCCTGGTCCGCACGGTCGAGCAGACCCTTGGGAAAGCGGATCTCCTCTGTGGCGTCACGCTCGGCCAGGAGGCGCGCTTCGGTTGCCCACAGCTCGTCCAATTGCTTGCTGACCATGGCGAGATTGGCGCGGGTGACCGTGTCATCAAGCCGGATCAGCAGATCCCCCGCCTCGACCCGGTCACCATTCTTGACCAGTATGTCCTTGACGATGCCGCCCTCGCGATGCTGCAGCGTCTTGACGTTGGTTTCGACGACAATCGAACCCGGCGCGATCACCGCCCCGGAAATGCTCATCCAGGCAGCCCAGCCGACCAGGAACGCCAGCAACCCGCAAAGGAACAGGCCGGCGCCCCAAAGGTGCCTGCGGATGCTCGCTGCGAGGGCAGTGTCGGTGTCGTTCATCGTCGTGCCCTACGCCGCGCGCCTGGAAACCGGCGCCACAACCTGTTTCAGTACTTCTTCCTTGGGGCCGAAGGCATGGGCGCGGCCGTCCTTGAGGAACAAAAGTGTGTCGATCGCCGCCAGCGCGCTGGGCCGGTGGGCAATGACGATCACGATCGATCCGTTTTCGCGCATGGTGTGGATCGCCTGTGTCAGTGCCGCCTCACCCTCAGCGTCGAGATTGGAGTTGGGTTCGTCGAGCACGACGAGGAAGGGGCGCCCGAAAAGCGCCCGCGCCAAGGCGATGCGCTGCATCTGTCCTCCGGACAGCATCATGCCCTCCGGTCCGATCTGCGTGTCGTAGCCGTCGGGCAGCGCGGTGATTAATTCGTGTGCATCGGCAAGCCGGGCGGCTTCCAAAATGGCCTGCGACTGCACATCCGGATTAAAACGGCTGATGTTCTGCGCGACGGTGCCCGTAAACAACTGGATGTCCTGCGGCAGGTAACCGATGAAAGCACCACGGCGTTCCGGTGCCCACTGGAACAGGTCAGCGCCGTCAATGCGCAAGGATCCGCGCAGCACCGGATAGACACCCACGAGGGTTCGGGCCAGGGCGGTCTTTCCCGCCCCCGACGGGCCGATGACACCCAGTCCGGTACCGGCCGCCAGGGTGAAATTGATGCCCTGCAACAACGGCTTGCCCGACGGCCCGGCGACCAGGTTCTGCACCGATACCGACTTGCACGGAAGCGGCAGCTCCATGCGCTCCGGCTCCGACGCCCCCTGCTCGACCGTTTGACGCAAACGGGCCAGGCCCTGGCGCGCGGCCACAAACCCGCGCCAATTGGTGACCGCCTGCTCAACCGGCGCCAATGCGCGGGTCGTCAGGATCGCCGCGGCGATCATGACGCCCGGCGAAATCTCCTGCCGGATCGCCAGCCAGGCGCCAACCCCGAGTATGGCCGATTGCAGCATGAAACGGCTGGTCTTGATGGCGGTGGAATACCCATTGGCACGGTCGACCGCTGTTCTATGCTTGTCCAGGTAGGTTCGATTGAACGTCGTCCAATGGCTTTTCAGGGCTTCCAGCATGCCCATGGCGGCAATGGCTTCGGAATTCCGCCGGCCGGCGTCGACCATGGAGTTGCGTTGCACGGTGTATTGGTTGGCTTCCGCCAGGGGCTGCCGCGAGGTCCACTCGTTGAGACCGATCAACAGACACATGATCACCGCGCCGGACAACGCCAGCAAGCCGAGAACCGGGTGAAACAGAAAAATGACGGTCAGATAGATCGGCATCCAGGGCAAGTCAAAGATAGCAGAGGGACCGGCGCCAGACAGAAACTGTCGGACTGCTTCAAGGTCGCGCACCGGATCGCTGAGCTGCGCCCCGGGCCTGCGGCGGAACGGAAGATCGACCGCGGACTCATAGGCATGCGCCGACAATTTCGCATCAAGGCGCTGACCGATTCTCAGCAGTACGCGCGACCGTATGCCCTCAAGCAGGCCATAAAACAAATAAAGCCCTGCAGCCAGTCCGGCCAAAACCATCAGTGTCGGCACCGAGCCGCTCGCCAACACACGATCGTAAATCTGCAGCATGAACAGCGGGCCGGTCAGCATCAGCAGGTTGATCGGGAGGCTGAGCAGGGCGATCCCGGCAAAAGCCGAGCGCAGCGAACGTAACGCATCGGAAATCGGACGCCGCCTTTGCGCCGCCATCCGGCTCATCGGCGATCACTCCCAGAGCACTGGAACGCCACATATCCTACTCCACCGGCAGGCTTTCTCACGTCGATACTCCCAACCCGTTCGACATTGCTGATGCTGCTCGGCCGATTCTACCCTTTGATCACTTAACAGCATGATAATGCGCGGACTTCAGCAAGTCGCGCCAACCGCCTTTTCATACCTTCATTCCGAGCTTCACCGACTGGGTGACGGCCTCGGTGCGGCGGGAGACATTGAGTTTGCGAAAAATGCCACCCAGATGCACCGCCACGGTGACTTCCTTCACCCCCAGTTCGCGGGCGATCTCCTTATTCGTCATGCCACGCGCCAGCAGTTTCAGGACATCCAGCTGCCGTGGCGTCAATTGACTGAGTGGGTTATCCGTATCGAACCCGTTGTCGGTTGCGGCGCTGGCATCGATGACTCCACCCTGAAGCGCGATCGTCGGCACGAAAATCCCGCCACATAGCACCAATTCGAGCGCTTTCATCATGGCCGGCCCATCCAGATCCTTGGGGATGAACCCGGAAGCGCCGCTGCTGAGGGCACGGCGAACTTCGGCCCCTTCGGCCTGACCCGACATCAGGACCACCGGAACGTCGGGAAATGCGGCCCGCGTCCGGTTCAGGCCGTCAAAGCCATTCATGCCCGGCATGTTCAGGTCGAGCAGGAACAGGTCCGGCACCCGCGGGTCGGCGAGCTCAAGAGCCTGTTCGAAACTCGTGGCTTTTTCGACTTCTATCGTCGGTTCTATGATATTGAGATAAGATTCCAAAGCATCAAGAAAGAGAATATGATCATCCGCAAGGATTAGATGCATTTGTCACCGCCGTTCCACGCCACATAGACCAGGATCTTTTTGTAACCAACCGCAGCGTCCGGCTGCAATACAGCTGCGCACCGGAAGCAGACCAGGTCGGCTTCGCCGCTTACCATAACAGTCGCAGCAAGGCGCCACGACGTCATGTCGGGACAATCCCTTCCTTGACGGCAAACCGCACCAATTCAGCGGTCGATTTCAGCTTAAGTTGCTCCATGATGCGGTACTTATGGAAGGCCACTGTCCGTTGGCTGATCTTCAGGAACCGCGCCACTTCCTTCATTGAATTTCCTTCGGCAAGCAATTGCAGAACCTGACGCTGGCGGGGCGATATCTTGGCGCCATTTTCGGATTCGCCCTTATAGGTCGACATGGCGCGCACCATGCCCTCCGCGATGAGCGGTGTGATGTAGGTGCGGCCCAGCAGGACTTGATCGATCGCCTGAAACAACTCATCGACGTGCGACGTTTTGAGCAGGTACCCGGAGGCACCGATGCGGAATGCTTCCGCGGCAACATCCGGATCGTCGTTCATCGTCAGAAACACCAGTCGGCATTGCGGCAGTATTTTGCGCAGCCGTCGGGCTGCATCCAGTCCATTCAGCCGCGGCATTGAAATATCCAGAACAATGAAATCCGGATTATGCTGTTCCGCTGCGGCCAATAGCGACAGACCGTCACGGCAGGTTTCAACCACATCAAATCGCGGCTTCAGCAAGTTTTCGAAAGCGGCACTGATCAGGCTGTGGTCGTCAGCCAGCAAAAGCCGCGCGCGTCGGTCGGCCGACGGACTGATACCTTTTTCCGGCTGGATGTGTTTTCTTCCTGACGGAACCATGGGTCTAGCCTCCTCTATGGGTGCGCGGATGCCGCGGCCGGAACCCGAATTTCAATTCGGGTTCCGAGGTTGGGACTGGTTTCGATCAGCAGCTGCCCGCCGAGCAGCTGCAAGCGGTCCCGCATACTGTTGAGACCCAATCCGTCGCCGGACGTGGTCACTGCGAGGTCGAAACCGTTGCCCGTGTCGGTGATGACCATTTCGATCCCCTCGCCACGGGAGCAGAGCTCGACGACGGCACTTCGCGCACCGCTGTGTTTGACCACGTTGCGAAGTGCTTCTTGGGCAATGCGAAACAGGCAAAAGGCGATTTCATCGGAAATCGCCTTGCCTTTGAGCCGGTCCTGAAATTCGACATCCAGCCTATGGCGGTTGTCGAAATCGCGACATAGTCCGCGGACCGCGGACACCAGGTCGGCCTGCGCAAGCCGGCTGGGATAAAGATCCCGGCATATCCGACCGATATCGCTGGAAAGGAGCCTGGTCCGATTGGCCAGGTCATCGGCAACCTCACCGATGTCACACGCACCCTTTTCATATTCGTCCTTCAACCGGATAAGGTCCAGGCAAAGATGCGCCATGCGCTGACTTACGTCGTCGTGCAGCTCGCGGGCGATCCGTCGGCGTTCGCATTCCTGGGCATCGACCAGACGACCCTTGAGTTCCACAATGGCCCGGTCGGCGCGGCTGCGCCGCACAGCGTTGACGATCATGCGCCCGACCAGCGTCACCCGGTTCAGCGTTTCGATGGCCCAGCCGGCCCACTGACGTCTGGTTTCGCACAGCAAAGCGAAATCGGGCGAGTCCGGTTGCCCGAGCGGCACGGCAAGGCAGTTTTCTATGCCGGCCGTACGAAAGAAAGACCGATCGACGGAGGCGGACCTTGGCAGATAGTCGGGTGCGGTAAATACGTGTGCGCGGCCTTGTCTTAGTTCGCCGCACAACCATTCGATACATACCGCCGAATCAAGCGGTCGCAAGTTCGTTTTTGGTGAGCATTGGCTGTGGATCACCGCGCCGATACCGTCGTCGCCAGCAAATTCGATCAGAGAAACCCGATCGGCGCCGATATGGTCGGCAATCACCTGCAAACTGCGAATCACCGTCTCCGAAAGCTCAGGCTCGGACTGCGATTCCAACCGTCCCGAAAGCTCGGCGATCAGCATCTCAAATCCGCTGTCCGAAGCGCTTTGGCTGTCCTGCGGCAGCGTGTGCGGCGGCATTTGCGTGCTGCCGCCAGCCAGCGAGAGGTCTGCACCCTCGGTATGCAGAACATTCTTCATGAATGCCCCCTTTGAACTGCGCCTGACACGACCCTGACGCGGGCCTGTCCTTGGCGACCGTACAGGATCCCACCTGTCAGATTCACCTGTACTAATGTGAGCAATATTCAGGTTTGGGTCGCCGATGCAATTATCAGGACACATGGGTGGCCTGGGAAACGCTATAGGTTCATATAATTACACAGCCGCGCACCGACGATTTCGATGCATCTTCAAATAAATAAAGCAGATCAGCCTTAATATCTGATTACTCTTTCAATCTCTTTTTTATATGTTGATTCTCTGGGATGTCTAAGTTCACTAGTAACTTGATGATCACCAAGATAGCGCCAATACTCTAGCCAAACAGAATTTCGACACCTCAGTATAACCTGGGTGCATTGATCGCTGTATTGCCGGTGTCAATCTAGAATTGCATGCCCAATCGCATCGCCTTGAGCACCGCTTCGGTACGGCGCGACACGTCAAGTTTGCGAAAAATCGCACCGAGATGGGCGGCGACCGTAACCTCCTTGAGGCCGAGTTCGCGGGCGATGGCCTTGTTGGTCATTCCCTGCGCCAGCAGTTGCAAAACGGTTTGTTGACGCCGCGTCAACTGGCTTAACGGGTTATCCGGCGGCACAAGAATCGGGTCGCCGGAGTCCCCACCGGCGTCTTTGTTGTCGAGTGCCAGCATGGGCACATAGGTCTCTCCGGCCAGTACCAGTTCGAGGGCCTTCAACATCGTCTGACCGTCCAGATCCTTCGGCAGGAACCCGGCGGCGCCGCGCCGCAACCCCTCGCGCACCTGAGAAGCCTCGGCCTGGCCCGACATCAACACCACGGGCACACCGGGAAGCGCTTCCTTGACGCGGTCAAGACCTTCGAATTCATTCATTCCCGGCATGTTGAGATCCAACATGACCAGATCGGTATCCGGCGCCGCTTCAACCTTGCGCATGGCGCAGTCAAGATTGATCGCCTTCTCGATCTCGATGTCGGGTTTCAACAGGTTCAGATAGGCTTCCAGCGCGTCAAGAAACAGCGCGTGATCGTCGGCCAAAATCAACTGCATACGGTTCTACCGGTTGCTTTGGTACACCCAAAGGTCGGCGCGTGCCACCGCAGCACCTTGTCGGTTCTGAAGTAACGCAATAATTCAGGACCTATCATCCGGCCGTCTCCGCACGGCCTGAAATCAGTCCACATGTCGCCAAACACAATCGAGCACCAAGTTGCCCGCCCACCAGTGTTTTACCTGACCTAACAAAGCAGCCAGGACTGCTTTTACATAGGACCTAATGGTTTAAACGGCAATTCATTTTTCATGGTTATTCGCGCTATTCTGCCGGTCTGGCTATACTCCTTTCGTCTAACTCTCGGCTGGAATCGGACGAACCGCCGGCGTCGCCAGGAAGCCGCGATCGCTGTACCCACAACAACCGGAACGCGCAAACGGACGACCCCAGGCCATAGCGATACCGGCTTCACAGGACGGATCAATGAAGCTTGCGATCAGGCCGCACAGCGCGCTGGCTGCGGCGGCATCGGGCTTCACGCCGTGCGTGTCTTGTTTATTTAAGTTTTTCGGTGCAGCCTTTGCCGATCACGAGTAACCGGAGCCACCGCGCGTTCGGTTATTCAGCTATGCGGTGCCTGACATGAACAAGTTCGAAACCATCGCCCGCGATGAACCCGTCATCGCGCAGCTTCACGATAAGATATCGGCGCTTGAAACCGAGTGCCGACAACTCAAACGGCAGCTGGCCGGTGAAACCGCGGAGGGCCGGAGCGGGCTCTCGGGTCTCGACGACCACGCCGAAATTGTGCAGGGCCTGGGGCAATACGAGTGGGACGAAACGGCCGATCGATGCACCGTGTGCTCGGAAGGCCTGGCGCATTTGACCGGAACCGCCGCTGGGGATCTGGCCGCCCAATGCAGCTCGACCGCTGCGCTGATTGACCGGATACACCCGGCGGATCGAGAGGCCTATCGCCGGGCGCTCGAGTCGTTGCGGGCCACCCACCAGCCGATCAACATCGAATACAGATTGCGCACAGCAGATGGCTATGTGCCGGTCATCGAGGTCAGGCAACCGGTACTGGACGTGGCCGGGCGCCTTGTCAAATCGTCCGGATTGCTTCGTGATATCACGGAGCTCAGCGCGGCGCGCGAAGCGAAAAGCCTGTGCGAGCAACGACTCGACGATCTGACCGCGGATTCTCGGCATTTTGTTTGGGAGATGGATGCCGATCTTCGCTTCAGTTTCGTTTCCGATGGCATCAGAGAGGTGACCGGCGAAGATCCAGCGGAATTCATCGGCAAGACGCGACGCGACATCGCCGGCCAGCTGCCAATCGATCCGGAGGCATTACAATCCAACCTCGACCAGATGGAACGCCGGGAAGTCTTCGAGAATTTCTTGATCAAACGGCCACGCACGACCGGTGGCGTCGTTCATCTCAACATCAACGGCAGGCCAGTGTTCTCGGCGAATGGGGCATTTGTCGGCTATCGCGGAACCGCTCGGGACGTGAGTGATCTGAAAGCCGCGATCAGCGACCTCCACCTCAGCGAAGAGCGATATCGCGACCTCGTCGACGGTTCGATCCAAGGCGTCATTGTCAGCCTGGAAAGCAAGCCGGTATTCGCGAACCAGGCGTGCGCCGATATTTTCGGTTTCTCCTCGGTGGAGTCGTTTCTGGCACTGGACTCCATCGAAACCCTGTTGCCTGAAGGCGATCTCCAACGGGCCTCGGCGGCGGACAAACAACCCGTCCGACACACCATCGAAGCCCTGCGCCAGGACGGATCAAAGATATGGCTGGACAGCATCAACCGGGCCATCGACTGGAGAGGACGACCGGCGCTTCAGACAACTGTGGTCGACATCACCGAATCAAAACGCGCCGAATTGGCGCTTCGTGAAAGCGAGGCGCGGCTGCGGGCGATCATGGATCACGCACCGGTCGAAATCATCCTGAAGGATGCACGCGGCCGATATCTGGAAGTGAATAGACATTTCGAGCGCCTGTGGAATGTCAGTAACGATGCTGTGCGCGGCAAGCTGCCGTCGCAAATCGCCGAGCAAGCGCAGCTGGCCGAAAGGACCGAGGCCCACGACCGGGCTGTGCTGCGTGAGCAAAGAATGATCCAGCGGGAAACCATCCTGTGCGGCGAAGCTGGTGTGCGATGCCTGCACGCGACAAAGTTCCCGATTCGCGACTCCTTCGGCGCCGTCGTCGGCATCGGTGCGATCGCCATCGATGCGACCGATCGCTGGGTCGCAGAGGAAAATCTGCGACAGGCGCGCAACCAACTAGAGACAAATGTGAAAGAGCGAACGGCGGAGTTGGAACGTCTCAACGCCGACATGTTGGACAGCCAGACAAGGCTTCAGGATGCCATCGAAAGCATTTCCGATGGCTTTGTCCTGTTCGATTCGACCGAACGCCTGGTCATGTGCAACAGCCAGTGCCGTGTCATGTTTCCCGTCCTCGCCGATCGACTGACCGTCGGCACGCCGTTGGAGGAGCTGTTGTTGGCGGCAGCCGAACGCGGACTTGTTCCCGATGCCAACTGTTCGAAAGAGACCTGGATAAGCAACCGGCTTTGCGAGTTCCGCTCAAAGTCCGAAGAAACCTACGAGCATCAGACGGCGGACGGGCGCTGGATGCAGGCGCGGCTGCGCAACACCGCGGAGGGCGGCAGCGTCGCCATTCTCACTGACATCACCGATCGGAAGCGAGACGCCATGGCGCTGGCCGAAAGCGAGGATCGCCTACGCCAGGCCGCGCAACTGGCCGGTATCGGCTACTGCATCTGGGATTCGATCGCCGATCGCTGCATCTATTGTTCGGAAGAATACGCCGCAATACACGGCACCACCGTGGACGGCTATCTGGCGAAAGCGGCACCGGCCGGTGCCGATTGCCCGTTCACGCACCCGGACGACCGCGAAGCCTACAAAAGAGCCACGGAAACGCTGCGGCGAGACGGGATAGGCTTCGGTCTCGAATACCGCATGGTGCTACCGAACGGTGATCTGCGCCATGTCCGCACGATCGTCAAACCGGTGTTTGATGAAGACGGCAGGGTCGTCCAGGAATATCTAACCATCCAAGACATCACCGCGCAAAAAGAGAACGAGATCGCGCTGCGCAACAACAAGGACCTGTTGATGGCGATCATCGATCACGCCCCGGCGGAGGTCGACGTGAAAGACGAGGACGGCCGCTTTGTTATCGTCAACCGGCAAATGGAAAATGCACTGGGCGTGGTGCGACAGGACCTGATCGGTCGCACCTCCGCAGAGGTTTTTCCGCCGGAAGGGGCCAAGGTCTGTTGCCAGGACGACGACCAGGTCATGGAAACCGGCGAAGAGGCGTTCAGCGAAACCATCCGGGAAACCGACACCGGTAGCCGGCATTTCCTCTCGGTCAAATTCAAGATTCCGCAGCTTGCAGGAAGCGGCGCTGCGATCGGACGCATTTCCACGGACATCACGGAGCTTAAGCAGGGCGAGCGTAAGCTTCGGGAGCAACAGGAAATCCTCGAGACGATCATGGCCGCCGCACCGGTCAGCATCACAGTGAAACACCCGGACTCCCGTTATATTTATGTCAACCGCAACGAACTGAGCGCGTTCGGTATCGAAACAGAGGATTATCTCGGAAAAACCCCGCACGATCTGCTCGAGCCCGAAATGGCCGCGCAGATCGTGGCGGCCGACCGGATGGTGGTCGAAACCGGTCAGGCCATGAAGCAGTATGAGGAGCAGTTGGTCGACAGTCATAACCGGGTACGTCATTGGTTGTCGGCCAAAATCCCGGTCATTGTCGAGGAAAAGGTCCGCTACATCGTGACCACCAGTCTGGACGTCACGGAAACCAAGGCCCGCGAAAACGAGCTGAGGCAGGCCCAGAAAATGGAGGCGGTCGGTCGGCTGACCGGCGGTATCGCGCATGATTTCAACAATCTGCTGGCTGTCATCAACGGCAACTTGCTGTTCATCAGGCGCAAGGCGGACCTTAACGCGGAAACGAGCCAATATCTGGATGCGATCGAAACCGCGGCAAAAATGGGCACCAGCCTGACCGGAGAGCTCTTGGCCTTCTCGCGGCCACGAGAATTGTCGCCGACGCGTATCGATCTGCCGGTCCTCGTTCAGGATATGATCCGTTCGCTGTTTCGCGCACTGCCGGCCTCGATTGACATCAGAACCGACTTCGGCAGCCATATCTGGCCGGTCCACACCGATCCGCAGCAATTGCAGAACGCCCTGTTCAACATTGCCCTCAATGCCCGCGATGCGATGCCCGACGGCGGTACGATGGAGATCAGGCTGAGGAACACGGAGACGGTCCCCGGCGAGACACGTTTCGGCGGACCGTGGGTCGAAATCACCATATCCGACACCGGAATAGGCATCGCCAAAGACCAGTTGGATAGGGTGTTCGAACCGTTCTTTACGACCAAGCCGGCAGGCGCCGGGACCGGCCTTGGCATGAGCATGGTCCACCGTTTCGTCAAGGCTGCCGGCGGCCATATTCGTCTCGACAGCGATGTCGGCGTGGGAACCGCGATCACCATCTATCTGCCGCGCAGTGGATCGACACATTCGCCGCCGATGGGAATCAGGCAGGTCAAGAGACCGGTCGCGCAGGGGACCGAGACGATCCTGGTGGTCGAAGACGACGATGGCGTTCGACGGATTGCGACCCAGACCTTGATGGAACTCGGTTACACCGTGCTCGAAGCGGCGAATGGCGAAGACGCGTTGGCGATTCTGGAGGAAAACCCCTCCATCGCACTGCTGTTCTCCGACATCGAACTGGGGGGCGGGCTGGACGGATTCTCACTCGCAGAGGCGGCGCGGCAGATTCGCCCGGACCTCAGGATCCTGTTTTGCAGCGGACATGCCGAAAGCGAGGATACAAAGGTGGACGGCACCAAACTGATCGCCAAACCGTATCAGCCGACGGAACTGGGGCAGCTGGTCCGCCAGGCGTTGCTTTAGGGTCTCGTATCGTTATGCAGCCAGTCCGACAGTCCGATTTCAGGACGTCGGGGCAGGATGCGTTCGACGTAGCGCTGGATGCGACCGGCCAGCTGGTCTGCGTCTCCATCCAACTGGTCCGGTAACAGCGGCTCGCCAAACGTGACGTCGAAACGGTGACCGGTCTTGTTCTGGATCTCGTTGATCGACTGCAGGTCGCGAAGCGTTGCGCAGACCTGGCTGAGACCATAATAGGTCAGCGAGTTGCGCGCACCGATATGCGCCGGGATCACCGGCAATCCGTAACGCCGCGCCAACAGTATGAAACTGTCCCGCCACGGTCTTTCGGCGATCCGCCTGCCGTTCCAATACGACATGCGCCCCGATGGAAAGATGGTCACCAGCCGGTTCGACTTGAAGGCCCGATGGGCGATCCGCAACGTTTCGCGCGATTTGGCGGTGGATTGGTGCGATGGGCGCCACTCCACCGGAATCAGCGCGTCCGTCGCCTGCGGATTGATGGACAGCAGGTCGTGAAAGACGAATATGGCGACGTCCTGCCGGACATGGCGTACCGGATCGAACAGCGCCACTCCGTCCGTCAGTCCGGTCGGGTGATTGGAAATCAGCAGACAGCCACCCTGTGCCGGCACATGCTCGAGGCCGCGGACCGAAACACGCGGACGGACGGTTTGGTGCATCTGGCGAATCACCTCGATGCCGGACGGACAGCGTGACCACTGCTGCATCATGCGCGCCGCGTTGCGGTGATTGACCATGCGGTGCACCAGAGGCAGCAATTTCCGCCCCCGGGGGGAAGCAAACAGCCACGGAACCCGTGTTTCGAGGATTTCATTGAGAAATCCCAGACCGCGAACGTCTTGCCCGACGGAGGTGCGTTCAATCTCTGCAAGGGCCGCCGTCGTCCGCTGCTGGACACCGTCAGACACGGTCGGACCCTCCAGCCACGACAGCCGGGCTTGCCTTGGGCAATGGTCGTCGCCGAAGGTTTCCATGCAGGTACATGACGATGAGTTGGCCGGCCCCCATGATGATGGCAATACTGACCCAGATGGTGACAGCCCGCCATGTCACGTAGGTCATGCCGGTATTGGAGACGACATACACCCAGCTGAACAGGAACAGACGCTCAACCGGCGACGCCAGCAGCATGCACATGGAGCGGATCATCCAGTCGCGATGCTCGATGTAGCGGCCGCGACGGCCGAGGCCGTAGGCGACCAGTGTAAAGGCGATCCAAACCGCGGAGGAAAAAGCATAGCCCATTTGCACGCTGAGCCCGGCAAAACTGTACTGGCCGACAAAGGCGCCGGCACCGGCGCCGATCGGCACCGCCAGCACGTAACCGAGACCCATTTTGCGATGCAGCGCCGGATGGTTTCGTCGGATAAAGGGCAGTGCCTGCAGGCACGCCAGCAGCATGGCGGCCAGCGAGGCGGCGATGTGAACGATAAACAGCTCCCTGGGAAATCCAGGCAACCAGCCATTCTCCGCCACGACCTTACCGTGGAATGTCGAAAGCTCCGTATTGCCGAAATGGCGTCTGGTGTCGTCCAGGTAATCCTGACTATGCGACACGAGTTGCGGTACGTACATCGACAACAGAACGCCGAGCAGCACGACCGTGAAGATGAATTTTCTGGAGGTCACAATTTTGCGCATGCCACACCTGTCCGGCTGAACGGCCCCAAGGGAAACCGATTCCTCCGGCGCTAGGACCAGCCTCATCCATGCCGCGCCGACTCCCATTGGCCGTGCAACGGCCATGTATAGAAATCAGTTCCTACCCTTCCGACAATATCTGTTGGGGAGCAGCATAGTGAATGCTGTTAATTGTACTGGTTAACGCAATTATTATTTGCAGGCGAAATTGTTATTTATTTTCTTTTTGTTTCGTAATTTAGCAAAATTGTCACGACCCGCCCGATCCAGAGTAATATTCTGGAACGGATGCCGCGGGTGTCGGGACATTATTTGGGCAGTTTGATCGAACTGCAATTCGTGTATTCTAGCCCAGATCTCTCACTGCGCGCCGAGAACCAGCCTAAGAAACCGCCTGGCTGCCTTGCCGATCCCCGGCGCTTCGCTCTCACGCGGACCGGCAATGTTGAGCACTGCGGGCTCGACCGCATTGAGCCATTGCCTGACCTCCTTGGCAGCCGCCGTCATGTCGTCGCCAAGCGCCACGGATTTGCATGGTTTGGCCAATTGATCGGCGAACTCGGCGGTCACGGCGGTACCCGGGCTGTCGGATCCGTCCGACAAAATGAGAGTCGCATCGGCGGCCTCGACGTTGAGCCGGGTACGGGTTGCGGGAACGCTGTCGGGTGCTTCACGCAGACCGGTGAATTCGCCGGATATGACACCGTCTTCGTTGGTGCGCCCCATAGGCACCCATCCGCCATAGGGGATACCGTTCTCACTGGCATAGGCAAGGACTGCAGTGTCGACACCGGTCTGCCCGCCGCTGATCAGCTTCAATGCCGGCCTCCTGTCTCGCTGCTGCCGAGCAAACCATACGTGGTCCGTCGCGACAACCCGGCACCCGATCGGCTCTACGCCTTGAGCCGCTGCCGCAGAATAGGCACGCCTAGGGCCAGCAGCACGAATACACCGGTCATCAGTTTCAAATCGGAGGGCTTGAGACCGAGACTGAGGGCCATCGCGACGATCTGGAAGTAAAGCAACGCGCCGACGACCGGCGAGAGGATTTGCCGGACCAGTGTCTGGCGGCCGACGATCGCCTCGCCCAGTATGGTCGAGGCCAGACCAATGACAAGAACGCCGACGCCCATGCTGACATCGGCATAGCTTTGATACTGGGCCATGACGGCGCCGCCCAGGGCACTCAGGCTGCCGGCCAGGGCAAGGCCGCCAACGACGTAGACCCGGGTCGAGAGACCCTGGGCACGGGCCATAACCTGGTTCGATCCGACGGCTCGAAGGCCAAGCCCCATTTCGGTGTGGAGAAACAGGTAAAGCCCGAGACACAGCACCGCCAGCCCCGCGACCAACAGTCCGAACTGGGTGAGCGGCAGGCCGCCATCCGGTCCGAGGACCGCGGTAAACAGCGTGTCCACGTCGAAAATCGACGTGTTGGGTTTGCCCATGATGCGAATATTGATGCTGAACAGCATCGTCAAAACGATGATGCCTGCCAAAAGCGATGTGACATTGAAGAACAAATGCACCAACGCCGTGGCGCTGCCGGCCAGCGCTCCGGCAACGATGCTGATCAACAGCGCCGTCACGATATCGAAACCGCCGGCGAGAAGGGTCGCCGCGACGGCGGCTCCCAGCGGAAAACTGCCCTCGGCGGTCAGGTCAGGCAGTGACAACAGGCGGAACGGGATCATCACGCCCAGGGCGACAAAGGCGTAGACAGCGCCCTGTGCCAGGCTGACCGGAACGAGATTCAGATAGGAGGTGAAGACGTCAATCATCACCCTCTCACCGCAGAACCATACGATCGCTCACCGTGTCGTGGAACCGTTCGATAAGGCGGGTGGTGGTCATGTTCCGCTTCTCCCGACCCCGCAGGTCGAGGATAATTCTCCCCTCATGCATCATCAGCAGGCGGTCTCCGAAGGCAATGGCATGATCCATATTGTGGGTCACCATCATCGTCGCCATCGGCCGGTCCTTGACCGCGTCGAGCGTGGCCTTCACCACCACATCCGCGACCCGCGGATCGAGCGCGGCGGTGTGTTCGTCGAGGAGCAGAACATCCGGCGGCGACAGGGTGGCCATCGTCAATGTCAGCGACTGGCGTTGCCCGCCCGACAGCAGCTCAACGCGGTCGCCCAAACGGTTTTCGAGCCCCAGCCCAAGCGGCTGCAGGGCTGCCCGAAAAACCTCGCGCCGCCGGCGGTTGAGAGCAAAGGCCAGCCTGCGGCGGCGTCCGCGATGACTGGCGATCGCCAGGTTTTCCTCGATGGTGAGCGCCGCCGCCGTGCCACGCATCGGATCCTGAAACACCCGGCTGATGTAACGCGCGCGGCGCGATGCCGGCAGGCCGTCCAGCGATGTCCCACTGACCGAAACATGCCCCTTGTCGACGGTCAGCTCGCCGGCGATTGCGGCCAAGGTGGTGCTTTTGCCGGCGCCGTTGCTGCCGATAACGATGGCAAACTCGCCCGGTTGCAGCGACAAGCTGACACCGTCGAGTGCCCGTTTGTGCTGGACTGTGCCGGGATTGAAGGTCTTTTCGAGACCTTCGACGAGGAGCCGCGGAGAGCCCGCCGGCTCTGTCACTTAACGCATCCGCAATCGGCAAGCGCATCCGGCAACGTCATGCCGGTGGCTTCCAAGTAGGCGGCGCTAATCTCCGGCGTATGGTCTTCAGGTGTCGGGCGGTAAACATCGATGGCCCCGACCTCGTCGCCGCCGAGAACACGCGCGGCGCGCAGGCCGGCCTGACGCCCCACCTCGAACCAGGATACCGACATGGAGGCGAGGATCTGTCCGTCCTTGACACCGACCGGCGATGCGTTGATCACCGGAATGTCGTTGCGGCGCGCCGCCGCGGCGACCGCCGGCAGCGCCGGCTGCAGCATGCTCGACGGGATCAGGTAGATGACGTCCGTACCCTTGAGAGCGTCGACCCGAACCGGGATATCGTTGGTGGTCTCGACACTGACCGCTTTCAGTTCCAGTCCCAGCTTGTCGGCGGCCTCCTGGGCATACCGTATGTTCACCACGTCGTTGGCGTCGCCGGGATTGTATAGAAGTCCGACGGATTTGATGTCGCCCAGCAGGTCCCTGGCAAATCCCAACACCGTTTCCATCGACTGCAGGTTCGAGGCGCCGGTATAGCGATCGCTGCCGCCTTCCCAGGCTTCCACAAGACCGGCGTCGACCGGGTCGGTGACCGGGGCGAAGACGATCGGTATGGATTTGTCGCGGATGACACGACGCGAGGCCTGGGTGATCGGGGTTGTCACGGTGAGCAGGATATCGGGATCGGCCGCTTCCAGCGTCGTCAGCATCTGTGCGACAACGGCCGGGTCGAAGCTGGCGTCCTGGTAAACATATTCCACCGCCTCGCCTTCGGCATAGCCACCATCGGCGACACCCTTCTTGAAGCCTTCGACAACGGCGTTCAGGGCCGGGTGCGGGCCGAGATTGGCGATGGCGATCTTATGCTCCTGCGCCAGCCCCGGCGCTACGGACAATCCGAGCGACAGCAGCGTTGCGAAAAGGGCCGATGTGCCGAGTTTCATGTGCAGTCTCCTTTTGTGTGTCATACCAATCTAAGAGGAGTGTCGCCGTGCCCGCAGGCAGTCTGAACCGATTGCCAAACCGAGTCGACCATTTCGGTTCCCGAAACGCCGACAATGGGCTGGCGCTTTTCGGTGCGCATGTAGCTGCCATCGGCGCCCCACGCCTCCACTTCGGCCACCGCGCAATCGAGCGCCGGATCCGCCACCAGCACCGCTTCGCAGGCATCGACGCCGGTGGACAACAGGGCCGCGGTCACCATGGTGTTGACGTTTCGCGGAAACCGGCTGGCGGCCTCGCGAACGGTGCCGGAAAACACCTCCGTCTCACCCTCGAGACGCGGCGGCGGTATGTTGGCCTCGGAAAAATCAATGTTGTCAGGATGCTTGCGAAAAGTAATGCGGGCGCGTGTCCACGCCACGCTGCGCTTGATCATTTCCTCGCCACCAATCAGCGCACCAGCCGGCAAAAACAGCTGCGTGCCCGCGGCAGCGGCGGTCTCTAGAAGCGACCGGCGCAATGGCTCGTTGACCAGAGCCGAAGTCGACAACGGCAGATAGTCGGCCGCCCTGATCAGCAGGTCACCGAATTGGCGGGTGTAGCTAGGGTGAGCCGCCTCGACGATCAGATCGACCTCGGTCTGTTCGACGCCGGCAAGATCGGCAAGAAACTGCGCATCGGGGATGTCGGCGGCCTGCTCCCGACGGCGACAGTGAATGAAAGCGAGATCGTAACGGTCGCCCCTGGCGGCGATCCGCGCCGCAAGTTCGCGGCCCAAATACCCAAAGCCGATGATCCCAACTCGGCTTCTTTCCTGTGCATCACGCGGTCGCCGGATCAATGCCCACTCCTTTAATACGTATACGTACGATAGAGGTTAGTTCGTGTCTCATCAAGGATCCGTTCGGACCTAGAGATCCAGAAGTTTGCACAGAAGCTTCTTGAGCTGAGCCGTTTCACCGCCGGTCAGCCGCTGGCTGAGGACGCCTTGATACCGATCGTTGTCCTGTCGGACATCCTTCAGCACACGGACACCGGCCGGCTGCAGGCTTAACGCGTAGGAACGGCTGTCGGCCTGCGAAACCAGCCGCTTTATCAGCCCGCGCTGTTCCATGCGCCGGGCCATGTCACTAACCGTATTGGTGTCGAGATCAATCACGCGACCGATGGTGCGCTGCGACGCACCGGGATTCTGCGAGACGGCGACCAGCAAGGCGAGCTGCCTGGAGGTCACGTCGTGCTTTCCGAGCATTTCGGAAAACAGCGCTTCGGCATGAAAATGTGAGCGTCGCAACAGGTGCGACAGCGTATCCTTGAGGTCGTAGTCCATGCGTTTTCGGAGGCTCTCCTCGCGTCACTCCCGCTCAGTGGTATCGAATCCCACTGTTCCTGTCTTAGAGCAACGGGCGCGAATATGGCACCACCTCAGAAACGCACCTCAGCCCGGCACCAGCAGCTTCGCCTCGATCAGGTGATCGATAATGGCGCGGTTTTTTTTCTTCTCCCCGGAGTCAAGCCTCTCGAAGGGCACCAGGCAGGGATGATAACGGCGACGCTCACTATAGACCTCGCCGTGGCGCCAGCCCGCCAGGATGCGGTCGTTGCACCAGGACTCATGCTCCAGTCGGGCCAGAGCTTCACGCCGCTCAACGGGTTCGCCGGCGTTCGCCTGTTGCTGCAGATATGTCAGGCTTTCCCGTTTGACCGCAAGGTGGTCAGCGGCGCGCCGATTGGCGGTTCTGTAGGTTTCCGAGAGCCGCTCCCAGGTCTGCCGACCGGCGGCCGAATCATTGTCCTGCGCATCCGCCGTGCGCGCAAGGAAAGCCTCGTGGATGGCCTTTGCCAGGTCGTCACCCGAGCCGTCGATAGCGCTCATCGAACAGGTTTCGGCCAGTGTTTCGAGCGGGACGACCTGCTCTTCCGCAACACTGTCGGTATCGGAAAAGAACCGGTAGAGGCTCTCGCTGCTGCGGGCCTGAAAAAAGATCGGCGCTTTCCAGAAACCCTCCCTGTCGGTCACCGTCCGCAGGATGCGCGCGGTGACGGCATTGTGTTCCTCGTCGCCAAAGTCGGTGAAGATCGCCGTGGCCGGGGCATCGTCCTCGACGCTCTGCATGCGGTCGGCGGGCGGATGCGAAGCGGTCGACGACCACACCAACTGTGCGAAACTCGCAATGGTGAGGATCCCGGGATACTCATTTTTCAATTCGTTCAACCAGATGTCCGGCGCGTCGCTCATCAGCGTTAGGCGCGGCAGATCGAAACCGGCCGCCGGCGCGATACGCAGAAATTGCAGCAGGATCGCGCGGTTCGTTTCGCCGTCACCGGCCAGCACCAGATGCAGGTTGCGCTGTCCGGCTTCACGTGCCGTCGCGTGCAGGGGATGGTGATTGAAGAAATGACGCGCCGTGAGTTCGGCCACGGAAAACGGCCGCACCTCGCAGCCCGGAAACGGTTTGAGCGCACTTTCATTGTCGACGAAAGCCTGACGTGTCGTCGCGTCCTCGATGGACACATGCAGGGCCAGCGGCCGGTCCGTCCTGCCACCGATCCGGCTGCCGTCACCGAGCGTCGTCAAAACCGCCGAAAGCGCCGAAAGATTGGATTGCTCGTCCGGCAGCGTCAAAACCACCGATCTTGCGTGATCCAGCGCGACGCCGTTCCAGCTGGCGACCTTGGTCGCGTCACCCATCAAAGGGATATGGTCTCTGCGACGGACCTCGGTCTCGGTGAGGTTCAGCGTGGTCAGCGCAACGCTCGATTTCAGGATGTTGTCGGCAAACGCTCTGCCGCGTCGATCCATACCGGCGAGCAGCACATGATCGCGCCGGTGGCGGGCACGCCATCCGTAGAAAAGCGGCAACCAAATACCGCGCAGCATGTTGACGACCGCGGCAATGAGGCCGAACGGCAGCAGCAGCCGGCCGATCACCAGCAGCGTGCCGGAAAGCCAGGTGTCCTCGCGCCCCGGCAAGTCGGCAAAATGCGAATCGGGCGCGATCAGCAGGAAGGTCTGATGAAACGTATCGAGGAACGCCGTCAGCGCTCCCGTCAGGCTCTGCACGCCCTCGATATTGCGCAGGAACAGCCCGGCAAAGCCGCAAACGAAACCGACTGCGACGGCGATTACAATGTATCGGCTGGGGGATCCGGACGGCACGGAACGGCCTCCTCCGTAGCGGCCGGACCATGGGCCGATCGTGTCCGCTGACGCGCCTCCCGGCGGCCGGCAACGGCTTTATCGTGCGTGGGTCTGCGCGGCATCTTCAAGTTCCTGGACGATCCGGTCGATCCAGTCATGGTCCTCGTTGCGCCGGCGTCTCTGGTCGCCGATCAGCCGCAGATTGTTCGCCGTCGATGCCGGTTCCCAGCTCTCGCGCACGGAGGAAAGCGCGTCGGCCAGATGCCCCAGCGCCCTGTCCTGATCACGCGCCAGAACGGCCAGTTCCAGCATCGTGGCATAGTCCCAGTAGTCCGTCATACTCAGGCCGAGGCGCCTGGCGGCGACGAACGACACCACCGGCAGGTAATCGGCCTGCCTGGCATCGACGGGATCGGCCATCTCCATGAGCGTGACGGCATTGATGCCCGGATACGGATCGCGCATGTCGGCGTCGAAACCGGCGACATAGGCGTCAATAGCTTTGTTGAGAAACCCGCGCGCCATCAGCTCGCTGCCCTCCGCCAGCGCTTCTTCCCATTTGTCCTTGTAGACGCGCCCCAGTATGCCGCAGGTCTCGCTGCTGCGCCCGTGTTCGTCGATGAGTTCACGCAGGACGGCGATCGCCTCGTCCTTACGACCGGTGCGGTTGAGGGCGAAGCCGAGTTGCTCGCGGACCAGAACCGATCGTCCGATCAGCGGTGGCATCTGCTCGATTAGGTCAATCATGGCCGGCCAGTTCTCGACCGACCGGTAGGACAGCAGCAGATCGATGGTGACGGCTGGCTCGGCAGTCGTCGGATCGATTTCGGTGGCGACATCGTCGACGGCCGCCGCACCGGCGTTGCGCGCCTGTTCCAGTTTCTTGCGGAAGGCCTGGGAATATTCGACCAGATCCCGGAAGCGGTCGGTTTTCAGCCGGGCGATGTCCGGCCTCGGCCACTCCTGCACCAGCTGGAACAGCGGACTGTCCTCGACCGGCTTGCGGCAGGCCTTTAGGTTTTCCGCCAGGTTGGCGCGGTCGCGGTCGACATTGCTCGGCAGCCCGTCGTCGCCGATACCGTAAGGGACGCCGCGCAACGGCGCCACGTCGAAGGGCAGCCGCATGTCCTCGACGAACATCAGGACGGTCGAATGCGGGCGGGCGGCGTGACGGATGCCCAACTCGTAAAAGACGTTGGCGTTGGCAGTCGTCAGATCGGCCACCGCGAAGTCGCACAGCATCAGCCGCTCGAACATCGGTTTGTGAATAATGCCCGAAATGATCTCCTCGTCGCCGCGCAGCGGTTCCATGTCGGCATCCTCGACGGCCGGCCGGATGATCTCGGCATAGATGCTGTCGAAATTGACGTCGCGGCTGCTTTCGGGATCCTTCTTGATGCCGAACGGCATCAGGATGAAGCAGAAAGGTCTCATCTCGGGTTCATTTCGGTCATGTCGGCGAAAAACAGATCGACATGCTCCGGTTTGATCTGTTCTTGCGCGGCCCTGCTTGCAATGTCGTAGACATAAGGAACTATCTCAGGCCGATCGAAAGCCCGCAAGTCCTCGATCTCGCCCGGCGAAAACGCCCGGCCCATCAGTTCCGCCAACCAGGCGGATTCCAGGTGCACGTCGTAGCGTTGGAAGGCAAACAGCGGGTCGGTCAGAACAGGCGTGTCGGAGACGTGCCCGATTTCGCTGTTGATGGGCACCGGGTCCGGGCTGTACCCGAGCAGCTGCATCATCGTCAGAACGTTCTGCTCGCCGTCCTGAATAAGCCCGGTCAATCCCTGGAGCGCCAGCAGCGCCGCCGGCATCCGTCCGGCGGCCGCCGTGTCCAGGGTCTTGCGGTAGGACCCCGTCCCGATGGACAGGATGGTGAGATTGTCGCGGCCGAGCCGCCAGTTGTAACCGTAGCCCGGAACGCTCACCAGCTGGAACAGCGCCATGCAGGGATTGTTGTGCGGCGTCACGCCGCCGTCGACGAACAGGCCCGGCGACGCCCCGTCCGTGATCGCGATCTTTTCAGGCGCAAAGTAGTGCGGGGCCGCCGTCGAGGCCCGCAACAGGTCAACCAGCCGCAGGTGCCGGTTGCCGATATAGGAGCCGTCTTCGGGATCGTCCCAGAACTTGCCCTGGCGATTGTTGCTGACGATCCACGGGCTGCCGGTATCGACCCGTTTGGTGACGATCGCCAGTCCGGTCCTCACATCGCTGCTGCCGAGCGTCGCATCGCCGATAATGCCATGGATTTCGGCTCGCAGCAGTTCGCCGTCGAAAACGTGCCGTAGCGTCGGAACCCGCAACGGCGAGGTCTTGAAGACCCGCGGTGCGAGATGGAAGTAGAAGTCCTTGATCTCGGCAACAGGAAATCCGAAAGCGATCGCGGTCGCGATGATGGCGCCGGTCGATGTGCCGCCGATCAGGTCGAAGCAATCACCAAGGCAGACCGGCTGCCCCGCCCGCTCCGACAGCAGCTCTTCCAGCCGCATCAGATAGGCCACGGTCACTGCCCCGCGCACCCCGCCGCCGTCGAGTGAAAGTATTCGCCGCGTCACCATGCGTCCCTACCCAGTATCCACTGGCAAACGATATCAATCGAAGGCAATATTGTCTTGTGGTTTCATGCTGTTGATGGTTGCGGTATTGGCAAAGACACTTACAATTCTGTTGCTTTGACAGGAGCGGTGGTGCGATTGTTCCTGAATCGCTCGAAGCGGGCACATCCCGGGAGCGGCGGGAACGAGCCCGCAAGTGGGGACAAGCATGTGACGCCATCAAATCCGCCCAAGCCGCGCCTCGCCCTTGCCCTCGGCATCACCGGACACCGGCCTAACGAGCGGCCCGACGACCCGCAACTGCCCGAAGGTTACATCCGAAAGATCTCACCGAAGGATGCCGCCAGCAAGATCGAGCCGATCATTCTGCGGCTGCGTGATACGGTCAAAGACTTGTATGAAGGAGAATTCTCCTCCTGTTTCAGCGACATGGCGCCGCGCCTGAGCCTGGTTACCGGTCTGGCGGAAGGCGCTGACAGCATTGCCGCCGACATCGCCGATCGGGCCGGATACCTGATCGAGCCTGCCCTGCCGTTTTCGGTCGAAGACTACCGGCCGGATTTCAAAACGGAAGCCGCGCTGCAAACCTTCGATGCAATGCTCGACAAGGCGCGGTCGCGGAGCGAAGACGCCGGCGAGATCTCCGAGGTGCTGGCGCTGCCCGGCAGCCGCGATCACAAGTCGGCGGCATACGAGATGGCCGGCATCGCGATGCTGGATCACGTCTCGTTGCTGCTCGCCGTCTGGGACAGGCAACCATCGCGGGGACGCGGCGGCACCGAGGACATCGTCGCCGAGGCGACACGGCGGCGCATGCCGATCATTGTCATCGATGCCACCGATCCGCTGGCCGAACCGACGCTGCGCTGGGGCGGGCTCGGTGAATATCCGGTCTATCCGGCCCATGTTGACGATCTGACGGCCCACCGCATCGACGACGCGCTGCCGACTGTCCTGCGATCGATCCTCGGGCCGCCGGGCGAGAGCGACAGAGAGACATCGCAAAACCGCGAAACGCGCAACCTGATGTCGTATTTCGGCGAGACCCTGCACCGGCGGAACCGAAAGATCGCCTGGCCGCTGCTTCAGGGCTTTTTCGGTGTGCGACGGCCGAAGCTCGAAGACCTGCGCGTGCCCGATCCGCAGGCTCTGGCCACACAAATCTCCGCACTGACGGGCGTGCAGTCCGATGCGATGAGCCACGCCTATGGCTGGGCCGATGCGCTGGCGACATTTTACGCCCAGAAGTTTCGTGGCGCCTTCGTCGCCAATTTCGTGTTTGCGGCGCTGGCCATCTTTTCCGTGGCATTGTCGGTGCTGCTGAAGGACGCGCTGCACGTGACCGCGGTCAAGTGGCCGTTCGTGCTCGCCGAGATCCTGTGCATCGGCATCGTTCTTTACAACACCATTTCGGGGCGGCGACGGGAATGGCACCGCCGCTGGCTGGAAGCCCGCGAGGTCGCCGAACGGCTGCGCGTGGCGATGCCGCAGCGGCGGCTCGCCACCCGACCGCAGATTGTGCCGGGGATTCCGTCAGCCTGGACGACCTGGTATTTTCGCGCGGTCCTGCGCGAGGCCGGGCTTCCGGATGGCGCAATCATGCGCGACGGCCTGCAGGCCAGGCGCCAGGAACTGCTCGACCTCCTGGAGAACCAGCGCGCCTATCACGCGACCACCGACAAACGTATGCACGCGCTCGAAAAACGTATGGAGCTCACCGGAGAGATCCTGTTCGGCCTGACGCTCGCAGCCGCAGTGCTGTTCCTGATCATGACGTTCGCCACCGACTGGCCCATCTCCGCCGAATGGAAATACGCCGTCACCGCGTTGACGGCCGGGCTTCCGGTGCTCGCCACGGCCACCTACGGCATTCGCGTCATCGGCGATTTCGAAGGCAATGCAAGCCGCTCGAAACGCATGGCGGACGAGCTGCAACGTCTGACAAGGGCGATCGGCTCCGACAATCCCGACGACCTCGCCCTCGCCCAGGCCCGGGCTCGCGAGGCCGGCGAGATCATGCTCGGCGATATCGCCAGCTGGCGCTCCTCGGCCGAAAGCCGCGGCCTCGACCTGCCGGGGTGAGCCGGAGGGAACAGCCCTTAGCTACGTGTCGCCGGCCGTCTCAATTCGTACCGGGATTCCCGATTTATAGGTCGTCGACGGACGAAGGACGGGTCTGAATTCTGTTTCGATCGCCGGCGAGAAACTGATGTTTTGCAGTATCTGTGCCAACGCCATCACCAGGATCTCACGGCTTATGACGGCGCCAATGCAGCGAAACGGTCCATGGGAAAACGGCATGTAGGCGAAACGTGGAACCTTGTTGCCGGCTAAGAATCTGTCGATCCTGAATTCTTCAGGCTTGTCCCAATTCGCTTTGTGGTGGTGCGCGGCCCACTTGTTCAACAGCAGGCGCTGGCCGCGTCGCAGATGCCCGATCGGAGTATCCATGTCCTCGGCGACTTCTCGGAAACCAAGGCCAAACGGCGGATAATAGCGAAGACACTCAGCTACGAACGCGCGCGTCATCTCCAGTTTTGACAGGTCCTGCTCCTGGACTTCACCGTTTGCGGCGTGATGTTGAACCTCCCGGCAAATCATCTCCACATGGAGGGGGGCACGACTGGCGACAAACAGACAGATCGCCAGAGAGTCGGACGTCGGCGACGTTCCCGCCATCAAAAAGCTGATTGTCAGGTCGGTGAGGTTCAGTCGCTGCGTCTGATCGCGGTCGGACCCGTGGGCGTTAATCAATCTGTCGAGTACATCAGAATGCGCTTCGGACGAGTCGATGCGCCGTCGTATCACCGGTTCCACACGTGACAAGAACTTCTCGCGAATCGCTGCCATTCTTCGCCGCGGCATGGTCGGTATCCATTGCGGTAATCCGAACAGGGACGCGGTGTCTTGACTCTGATAACGGCGCCCCGCAAACGAAAGAGCGCCAACCTCGTCGACTTGGTCCTCAAAGTCATCCGAGAACACCAATGAATTGTTGATCCGGCTTGACCACCTCATGGTAAAGGGCCGCAGGTCGATATCGCGATCTTGGTGGTCAGATGTCGCCAGATCCTCGATCAGGGCCTTGGTATGCCGCGACACGCTGGAACCATGTCCCCGCAAAGACGACAAAGAAAACGCCGGCGCGGAGATTTTTCGCTGAATCTCCCATTCATCGAGTTCAACTCCGAAAATCCCGTGGCCTTCAACCTGCCGTGTAACCGCTTTCATAAATGCCGGTCTTTGCAGCTCTCGAGCGCGTCTTTTAAAGAAATACTCGAGGTCATCGTTCAACAGGGGGCAGACGAAGCGAATTCCAGCAACCCGAAAATCGACAACCCGCTCCTCAAACCATCGCTCATCCAGCGCTTCAAACAGGTCACGCTGAACGACCGCCCGGTACCTGTTGAGGGTTTTGTGTCCTTTGGTTGCAAGCGCGGGGAACGGCAGATCGACTTTTTCGTCAACGAAAGGGTGAGGCGTGGAGTCCTCCACTTCCACTGATTTCGAACCCGCCTGTAACCGCATACTGGTCTCCTATCGCTTGAGGGAACAGCAACACGCTGTCGTTGAATCGGCCGCCCAGGCCACACAATCGATTCTGATCCAACTGAGGTCTGTGTAGCGCTAACTCTTGCCTGCAATGCTGTCACAAAGAGTGAACATGGGGGTTATGTCTGCAATACCGAATAGAAGACACCTTATCGGTTATAAGTGACACAGATATGAGCTGAGGCTTGTCAAAACCAAGCCATCGAAAAATGGTACCTACAAAAAGAACTCTTGAGCGCACCAGACTAGAATCTCATAACAATTCTGAATGCAAGGTACAACGCACAATTGTTTGGAACTCAATAAAGATCTTGTAAACTTTTCTTTCTTTCTAATTATATTATAAGTTTATTTTTTTTCGAACTTATACGTTCAATCTTTGTTATTGAATTCGCATCGGAATTTCGCAATTGCTTTCGGTGAGCCTTGCTTTCGTCGAAATTCCGCGGGACGGTTGCAGCAATCAGCTCTGATTGAGGCAGCGAGTTAATTGGCCTACCCAGCACAAAGAACTCCGCCTCAACAGGCACTCCCGAGACACAGCGGAATGGCGAAGATGCCTGACTGTTGCCGGTTTTCACCGGGCAGCAGGTTGATGATTTGGTTGCCTAAGTTCAACCAGGCTTTCCCGCTCGGAGCTACGGCCAGACGGTCCTTCAGAATACCGCATATCCTTTTACGCAAGCGACACAAACTGCCGATAGGATGGCCACCGTTGGATTACATAATGATAGCATTGAGTGGGTTTTGCAGTAATCGAGCCCTGTCTCTTAGCCTTCACTCAAATCAGAGTGGAGTATTTTCTTTAAACAAAATAACGATTTCAGAAGTATAGCGCAAGCATTTCGCGACACAATTCGACTTAGATTAATATTTATACGGTGAATACATGGTCGAGATTTTTACCGTATCCGAAAAATCACCGAAATATCTAACAATCGCCGACTTCGAAAACAGAAAGGAATAGGATTCGTGAACATCCATCCGAATGAATCATCCCAACTGTTAACGCAGGCAAAGCCGAAGACTTGCTCCGTAGCGATCGTGGGTGTCGGCATGCGATTGCCTGGTCAAATTACCGACCTTGAAACGCTTCAACGGTTCCTGATGGATCGAGGCGATGCCATAAGCGACTTGCCGGCTGGACGCTGGGCAGCCGATCTGTTTGATCCTTCGCAATCGATTCCGGGCACGACATACGTACGCCGGGGTGGTTATGTCGAAGATCTCGATCTGATCGATCTGGAGTTCTTTGGCCTGTCGACGCACGAGGCCAGCCGCATCGATCCACAACAACGGCTTTTGCTGGAGACAAGTTTCGAAGCCCTGGAGATGGCGGGAATTGGCCTTGAGAAGGTCTCTGGACGACCGGTTGGGGTGTTCGTTGGACTGTCGTCAGCTGACTACATGCATCTGCAAACGCGCGATCCGAGAAGCGCCAATGCCTATACCAATGTCGGCTCGGCAACGAGTATTGCGTCAAACCGCATATCCTATGAGTTCAACCTGCGCGGACCGAGCCTCACCGTCGACACGGCCTGTTCCTCGGGGTTAACCGCCATTCACCTGGGCGTTAATGCAATCGAAACGGGCGAGTGTGAATGCGCTATCGTCGGCGCCGCCAACGCGCTGTTTGAGCCGGAGTTTTTCATCAACTTCTGCGCCGCGTCCATGTTGTCACCGGTCGGACAGTGCCGAGCGTTCGACAAGGATGGCGCCGGATTTGTCCGCGCTGAAGGTGCCGTGGCATTCGTGCTGAAACCGCTTGAGCGGGCACTTGCCGACAACGATCCGATTCTGAGCGTCATACGAGCTTCCAATGTCAACAACGACGGGCGCACCAACGGCATTGCCCTGCCCTCCGGCGATGTCCAGGCGGAACTGCTGCGCGGGATCTATGGCGAAGGCCTCATCGACGCCGACGAGTTGGGATACGTCGAAGCGCATGGAACAGGAACCCAAGCGGGCGATCCTCAAGAAGCGCAGGCTCTCGGAACGGTGATCGGACAAACCAGAGCAGGTCCGCTTCCGATTGGATCGATCAAGACCAACCTTGGCCATCTGGAGCCGGTGTCCGGTCTGGTCGGCATGCTGAAAGCGATCGTGTCGCTTCGATCCGGGATTGTACCGCCGCAGATCCATTTCGATTCGCCGAACCCGAGCATCGATTTTGAAGACTTGGGTCTGCAGGTTGTCGATACGCCTTTGGACTTGCCATCCACGCCGACCGTGAAGGTCGGGGTCAATTCTTTCGGTTTCGGCGGCGCCAATGCGCATGTGGTTTTGGAGCGGGCGCCCGTGCTGCAAGCCGTCGAGATACCGGCTGCAGAAAGACACCTGATCCTGGTCAGCGGTCATTCGCCAAATGCCCTTCGGGACAACGCCGCGGCAATCGCGAGAAGGGTCCATGATGAACCGGACCTCAGCCTGCAATCGCTGTCCGCGACGCTGCTGACCCGCCGGACCTGGCACTCCGATCGCGCGGTCTTTTTTGCAGGGAGCCGGGCGCATCTGCTGAGGTCCCTCGAGCTCATCGTGAAAGATGATCCGAGCGAGGACATATCCATCGGGAGGGCACTTCCGGTTTCCGCACCCGCCTTTGTCTTCACAGGAAACGGACCGCAATGGTTCGCCATGGGACACCAGCTGCTGCAGACCAATCGCGTCTACCGGGAAACCGTCGAGGAGATTTCCGAACTCTTCCTGGAAGCCCATGGGCTGGACCTGCTCGCCGAGATGCAGCGGGACGAGGCTTCATCGCGCATGGGGTCAACGGACGTTGCTCAGCCCTCACTTTTTGCCTTGCAACTTGGTCTTGTGAACATGCTTGCGGCGGAAGGGATCAGACCGGGCGCCGTCGTTGGTCACAGTGCCGGCGAGCTTGCCGCGGCACACGTCGCGGGGATCCACGATCTTCCGACGATCGTGCGGCTGGTCGCTGCCCGCAGCTCGCAACAGGAACGCACCGCCGGGGAGGGGGCGATGGCGGCGATCGGGATCGGCGTCGCCGAAGCCGAGGCACTCATTGACGATATGGACGGTGTTGTCGTTGCCGGTGAAAACGCGGCCAAGGCGGTGACCATCGCCGGACCGGCTTCGCAAATCGAGAGCCTGGTCGCCCGGCTCGACGCCGACGGGATCTTCGCGCGAAAGCTCCGGCTCAACTACGCGTTTCACAGTCCGATCATGGATCGCATCGAGAACGGCTTCCGGGACATGATCGGAGACGTCGCGGCGACGAAACCGGCTGTACCGTTTTATTCGACGGTCGGCGGGGCCCTGTCCGACGGCGGTTTGGGGGCGGATTACTGGTGGGACAACCTCCGCAAACCGGTGCAGTTCCGCAACGCAATCGACGCCATGCTCGATGACGGACACAAAGTTTTTCTCGAGGTTGGACCCCATCCCAATCTGACCGGCTACGTAACCGGCCTGGCCAAGGGCGCCAGCGCCAATGTGCGCATTGCCGAGACGTTGAGACGTGACGGTGATGAGACTCAGCTTTTCGAGCGCTCTGTCACGTCTCTCATCGCGGCGGGAGCCGAGGTCGATCTATCGGTGCGTTTCCCTGATCCGGTGCGTCCCATCTCGATGCCGGCCTATCCCTGGCAACGGGAACGCCATTTCCACTCTCCGCCATCCGAGATGGGAAAGGTGCCGTCGGGTCATTCCCTGCTTGGAAGCAGGCTGCCGGTTGGCAGCGACGTGTTTTCGAACAAGCTGGCGCTGGTGTCTGCTCCGTTTCTGCGGGACCACCAGGTCCGCGAGACGGTGCTCTATCCCGCCACGGGCTTTTTCGAACTCGCGGTCGCCGCGGCCCGCACGATTGACGGCGAGTCAGACATCGAGCTGCAGCACGTGATGATAAAGAAGGCGCTGCCGATTGAAGATGGGCAGATCGTCGATCTGCAGACCACGGTCGACCGCGACGCACAGCGCTTCAACATCAAGAGCCGAATCGAAACCGTGGACGGGTTTGAGGAACTCCCATACGTCGACCATGTCGACGGAATGGTGATGTTTCGGCCGCATGCCGCCCGAAACGTTGATTTGAGTGCTCTCGGTGCGCGCATGGACCGAGAAGTCTCCATTGACGAACACTACACGGATGCCGCCGATCGTGGCCTGAATTACGGTGAGAATTTCCGCACGGTAAAGGACCTTCGACTCGGCGACGGCGAACTGTTGGCGCGTATCCAGCGTACCGGCGACAGTACGGCGGACCATTACCTCGATCCGACAATGCTCGATGGCGCTTTGCAGGCGCTGATCGTGTTTGGTCGAAGCCAGTTGTCTGACGGTCTCTTTCTCCCCGTCAGACTGGAACGTCTTCAGGCACGCGGTACCACACGCGATATCTCGGAGGTGGTCGTGCATGTGGTCATGCGTGGAGGGAACCGCGCATATCTGAGCTGCGATCTGACGATTTGCTCGATCGATGGAGAGGTGATCGCCGAACTGTTCGGCATGCAGGTGCGCCGCGTGGCCGGCGCCGAGGCCGCGAACTCGCTGCTATACGCGCATGTGCTGGAACCGGTCTACAGCTTCGGTGCGGCGCTGCCGTCCGTTCCGCTCGGCGAACTGGTGAGCGATGAATTGCGAGCCGCTTATGAGCCGCGTGCGGCTGCGGCGGACCGGCTCTTGGATCTCTGCGATGTGGCGCGTTCGGCCTATGTCGCAAATGCGTTCGAGGCACTGGCGGGCACCAGCGCGTTCAGCGTCGCGGAACTTGTCGCCAATGGAACGCTGGCGCCTCAGCATGAAAAATACGCGCATGCCATGCTTGCAGACGCGTCCCTGTCTCAGCACGTTTCACGCAGCAATGATCGATATCGCGTCGAGTCCACCGGCGATCCCTGGACGATATGGCGGGAAGCTTATGCCGAGTTTCCCAACTACATGCCGGATATGCTGCTGATGGCTCTTGTTGGTCAAAACCTCGCGAAAGTGCTTGCCGGTGAGTTGACCGCGCAAGAGGTTCTTTTCCCGCGGACCGGCAGCAGCTTCATGGAGCAGCTTTATGAGAGTGGATTCTCCTCCGGGCCTCACAACAAGGTGCTGCAGGGATCCATCTCCAATCTGGTGGACAGGCTTCCCAAAGAACGTCACTTGCGAATCCTCGAAATTGGCGCGGGGACCGGTGGAACCACCAGCCACCTGTTGGCGGCTTTGCCGAAAGATCGCTGCGAGTATGTGTTCTCGGATATCTCGTCGGCGTTCTTCCCGGCCGCGGAGAAACGATTTGGTTCTTTCCCGTGGTTTCGGACCCACACGGTCGACATCACAAAGGACCCGGATATCGAAGCGCTCGGAGGCGCCTTCGATGTGGTGGTCGCGGCCAACTCCCTTCATGCGACGCCCGACCTGATGTCAACACTGTCGAATGCCCGCGGCTATCTTGCTCCGGGCGGATTGCTGTTTTTGCTTGAAGTTGCACCCGCGCCTCATTTCATCTTTCAGTTCGGACTGCTGACCGGCTTCTGGGACTTTCAGGACCACGAGGTTCGCCAAGACAATTGTGTCATCAGCAGCGAACGATGGCCGGACGTGCTGAAGTGCGCTGGATTCGATGACGTCGCCCTGCAAACAGAATTCACATCAAAGGGGCAGGAAATCGCTTCGGTCCTTGTCGCGTCGAGTCCAAGCGGCACGGGACAACAGCACGCCGGAGAAACGATTGCGACCGGTGATGCTGAAACCTCGCCCGCTCTTGTCATCGTTGACCGTGCACCGGACGGCCTTCGGCGGTCCATCGAAGCCGCATTCGACAAGCTTGGGCGGACAGTCTCGGTCGTCGCGTCGACCGCCACAGGCGCGCGCTATCCTGACTTGGGATTGCCGCTGTGCGAGCCCTCAGCATTGATCGAGACCCTGGACAAGCTGGAGGCGGTTCCCGGCGAGATCATCTATCTGGCAGCGGACGGAGAAATCGGTGAGGCCGTTGACCTGGATGAAGGGTGGTTTCTGGTTTCTCTCCTTCAGGCAATCGGATCGGTGCGCTGGGACAAAAAACCAGCCCTGACGATCGTGACGGCGGGTCTGTCCGCGCACGCGACAAACATACCGGGCGCCGCTGCCTGGGCCATCGGCCGGGTATTGAGCAACGAAGACGATGCGCTTCGCTGTCACCGAATAGACGTGGAACGCTCTTCGGCCGGTTTTGAGCGGACGGCAGGGCTCATTGCTGCCGGCCGGGGGCGGTATCCGCAGACTATTCCCAAGGAGTCAGACGAGCTTCTGGTAACCTCGTCCGGAATCTTCGTTGCAAAACTCGATCACTTGGCGACCAGCCAAATCGAAGGAAGCGTCTCGGCAAAAACCGGCGTTCCTTTTGCGGCCGCCCTGAGATCGCAAGGATCGATTGACCGCCTTGGCCTTTTTGTGCGCCAGGACGCCGCCACGATCGAACAGGACGAAGTTGAAATCGCCATTGAAGCGGCCTCCCTGAACTTCCGTGATGTGATCAATGCACTCGGACTGCTTCCGCCCGAGCTACTGACCGACAGCGAAATCGGATTTCTGACCGGATTTGAGGCCGCCGGAACCGTTGTGCGGGCCGGGTCCGCCGCCGGGTTTGCGCCAGGTGACCGTGTCATGGCGATGGCGCCGGGCGCGTTGGCGTCATCCGTCGTCGCTAAGGCACATGGCGTTCGTGCCATCCCGCAAGGCTGGACATTCGAAGACGCAGCGACGCTGCCGGTGGTCGGGCTCACGGTCATCTACGCTCTCAAGACCCTTGCGCGGCTTGCGCCAGGAGAGACAATCCTCGTCCATGGCGGCGCCGGCGGTGTCGGGCTGGCGGCCATCTCGTATGCGCGCTCCGTTGGTGCCCGGGTTATCGCAACGGCCGGTGCAAGCGACAAACGAGCACTTCTTCAAGCCATCGGGGTCGATGTTGTTCTTGATTCGCGCTCGCTGTCGTTTGCTGAAGATGTCCGCGAGCATACGGGTGGTGAAGGGGTTGATGTTGTCCTGAATTCCCTCGCCGGCGACGCCATGCACGCCTCGCTGAGTCTGCTGAAACCGTTTGCCCGATTTATCGAGATTGGAAAGCGTGATTTTGAGGCCAACAACAGCCTGGCGCTTCGCATGCTGATCCGAAACATCTCCTATTTCGCGGTTGATCTTGCGGTTGTGGAGACCTCACGGCCGGATGTGTTCCGCGAGGTTTGGGAACACTTGGACACGTACGTCGACAACGGCAGTCTGCATCCGCTTCCGCGACGCACATTTCCATTCGGCAGGATCAAGGAGGCGTTTCGCTATCTTCAGGCCGGTAAGAACATAGGAAAAGTCACGATCGTCAATGACTTGTCCGGCGCCATTCTCAAGGATCCCAATCCGCCGCTGCCGAAGATCAGTCCGGATGGCGCCCATATTATCACCGGCGGGCTCGGGGGACTTGGTCTGCAGGTGGCAGACTGGCTGTTGTCGCACGGTGCGCGCAATATCGTGCTCGTCGGCCGCAGCGGCATAACAACCGATGCGCAGCAAGAGGCGGTTGATGCGCTTCGGGATCAGGGCGCTGAGGTGGTCGTCGAGTGTGCGGATGTCAGCGACCCGTCAGAGACCGAGGCGTTGGTCGAACGGACAAAAGAGCGCTTTGGTGCGGTCCGCGGATTGGTTCACAGCGTCTTGTCGCTGGCGGATGAATTTATCCTGAACCTGACGCATAGCGATCACGTCAAAGCCCTGGCTGCCAAGGTAAAGGGAGCAGAGGCTTTCAATCGACTGCTATGGGATGATCCGCTCGACTACTTCGTTTGTTTCTCTTCGGCCGCCAATGTCATGGGCAATCCGAGCCAGGCCAACTATGCGGCGGCCAACGCAATCCTGGAGTCCATTGTTCTGGCCCGACGTGGCGCCGGACGCCCGGCGCTCGCCCTATGTTTGGGTCCGGTAACGGATGTCGGATTTGTCGCGCGCAATGCCGAAAAGGTGATGTTCGAGCAGGTGGGTGTGCTCGAGATCAGTTCAAAGGACGTACTGCACGCCATGGAAACGCTGATCCCGACCCGCCAGCCGGTCGCCACGGTCGTCGCGCTTTCAGGCAACAGCCCGTTACCGATTTCGCGAAGCGCTCGTCTGGTGGACGTGATGAACAATTCTGAGCAAACGCCCGATGGCGGGCGCGATGCCAGAATAGACCTGAGTGCGATTCAACCGGGTGAGCGTCTGGCAACCGTCGAGGGAGTCCTCGTTGCTGCCCTGGCTCAGGTATCGGGGTTGAAACGAAATCGCATTGACGTCGAACGGTCCTTCGCATCGGCCGGTCTCGATTCCCTGATGGCAGTTGAAATGGGCGCAATCATTGAACAGCGCCTGGGCGCCTCGATCCCGATGGCGGAATTGAGCAAGGATCGCAGCATCCGGGAGCATGCGGGTGCGATATGCAGCCAACTGGGTCTCGAGACGGAAGGCCAAGCCGAGACGACGGGGGCCGGCGATGCTGCCTTGATCGTTCCCATCACAACTGACGACCGCGTTTCGGGTGCTCCGACAATCGTTGCCCTCCATGACGTCACCGGTCTTGTCGGCGCTTACCGGCCACTCGCTGAGTGCATTGGATCCGGCGCTCAGGTCGTTGGCGTGCAAGCAAAGGGAGCCGACGGAGAATCCCAACCGGTTCTGGAATACGGGCCTCTGCTCGACGGCTACACCTCGGCGATCGGCGCCAAGGTCGACGAAGGACCGCTGGTGATGTTGGGTTGGTCATACGGCGGCATTCTCGCCAATGATATTGCCTGCCAACTGGTTGCTGGCGGTCGACCCGTCGATGCCCTGGTGGTGCTCGACGCCGTCCAGGATACGTCACGCCAGGTCGGTGCCGACGGTTTCAGGGCAAGCGAGGATTTTCGCCGGTGGGGCGAAAAGTCGTTACGTGTCCTGGCCCACTCGATCGCCGGGCTGTCCGGTGAGGAGAACCAATCGATCGCCAAGGACGTGCTGGGTGTCATGAGGGAAGGCAGCGAGCTGGAGCCGATCGTCGATGCCATCCTCGAGCTGAGCGGCAATGCTGATAACGGTCAAACGGTCTTCGAGCAGCATCAGATCGCCTTGCGGCTGACGATTGCGAATTTTCTTGCGATGAATTCACGTCCGGTGATGCCGACATTCGACGGCAAGATCCTGCTCCTGAGAGCGCCTGACACACGTCAGGTGGTCGAAGATCCGCTGTTTGGCTGGGGTGCACATCCCGAAAACGTTCTGACCGTGGATGTGTCGAGCGACCATCTCAACCTGTTGCAGCCCGAATCGGCGGCTGAGATTTCGTCGATCATCAAGGACTTCATTCGGGCCCAGGCGTTTGCGTCCTGACGACCGGTCGTGATCGGGCTGGGTGCCGGTCTACTTCCCGGTATCCCGCTCGGTTACCGGAACCAGCCTGATGTGCCAGAGGTAAGGCCAGTTCTTGCCGGTCACCAGCAACGTGTCCGCCTCGCCGTTATAGGCGATGCCGTTCAGGACATGCGGATACCGGAGCGTCTCGGGGTCCGGGTTCAGACCGGTCAGATCGATCCAGCCGTTGACTTCGCCGGTCTCGGCGGAGAAACGCACGATATAGTCGGACTGCCATACGTTGGCATAGATGTCGCCGTCGACATACTCTAACTCGTTCAAATACCCGATCGCGCCATGCATATCGCGCACAATGACGTACCGTTCCGGGACGAAACCGGTCGGATTGATGAAGGCCACGGCGGCTGACCCGTTGCTCATGATCAGGCTCTCGCCGTCGCTTGTCAGCCCCCAACCCTGCCGTGGATATTGAAACGTCGAGATCGGCGAAAGGTCGTCGGCGCGATAGGTGAAGCCTGTGTTGGAAAGATAGGTGAGCCGGTAGATCCGATCGCCAAGCGCTACGGCGCCCTCGCCAAAATAGTGCCGATCGAGGACGTGCCGGCTGACCACCTCTCCCGATTCCAAATCTCTCTTTGTTAGCTCTGACCTGCCGTAAAGCCCGGTGCCCTCGAAGAGATAGCCATCGTGCATGAACAGCGCTTCGGTGTAGTTCGCCGTATCGTGCGGATAGGTCTTGAGGATCTCGTAGCGATAAACCGGTATCTCGCTTTGCGCGAAGACACGATGGTGGCCAACCTGCGGCGGCAATCCGTCATTGAGGATCGGCGGATCGCCTTGGGTGGCGGAGCCGGGAGAGATGACCGCCGCGACGATCAAAAGGGCAAGGCAACTGCGTTTCAAGCTGCAATCACTCCAAATTCAAATGCGAAACAAACTCAGTCTGACATATGAACGTGGAGGCTGGCCGCGATCAAGGCCGACCTATGCTGGCGTGGCGTTTTGCAGCGAATGCCGCCGGCTTGGCAGTCGGCGGAAAGCCGCTGCCCTGACCTGCTAGACAAGCAAGCGCTCAGTGTCCGGGAGCGCGATACCTGGCTTTGATCGCGTTCGCCTTCGAAGCGATGTCTTTGAATTCGGCAGAGGACCACGCCTGTATGGTCTTGATGTTTACGGCGGCACCGAACGCCCCGGCGACCAGCGCCGTTGCCGCTGACGCGTCGGCGGATTCCGCCTCAAAAATCATCAACCAGTCATTCTCACCGGTGGTGAAATAGTACTCCTTCAGGGTCGCGCCGGCTGCAGCCATGACATCGCTGACGGCCTGAAAGCGATCCTCCGGTTTGCTGGTGAGTCCATCGATCGTAGCCTGTGTCATATTTCCCATTTGAATGAAGGTGGGCATGTGTCTCTCCGGTTCTCAAGACCTGATCTGGTGCATCCGGTCAGGTCTATTGAAAATATCACGGCTTGAGGTGTTGGGTCAGGTATCCCCATCGCGGAAACATGGTGCGCCCGCGAAAGCAGACTTGGCCCGCAATCGTGTGCCTGGCGGACGACGCTTACCTGCTGTGCTTCGACAACTGGTTGGCGACCCGTTTGGCTTCGACAAGCGCGACCTGCGACAACTCCCGCTCGCGCTCGACAATGCGTTCGGTCAGGGCGGCAATGCTGATGCTGGCGGCAAGCGTGCCGTCGGACAGGAAGATCGGCACTCCGATCGCACCGATACGGTCGATGACGATGTCCAGCATCCGCACGTAACCCTTGGTCCTGGCATCGGCGATGTGCTCTTCCAGCACCGGACGATCGATCCGCGGGTAATTGGAGATACGTCCCAGCGTCGCCTCCAGATTGGCCTCGCGCTCCGCCTCCGGCAGATAGGCCAGCAACGCCATGCTGCCGGCGCCGACGCCCAAAGGCCGGCGGTCGCCGATCTGCAGGAAATTCGCCTGAATGGGAAACGATCCCATGCTCTTGTCGATGCAGATGGCCTCGGATCCCGAACGGATCGACAGCAAGACCGTGTCCTTGCTGAATTCGGTCAGCCGCAGCATGCTGGCCTGCGCGGCATCGCGCACGTCCTTTTCCAGCGAGGGTGCGGCAGCCATCGCCACGGCCTCTGGTCCGAGACTGTAGCGCGGCGGCTTGCCGCGCCGGGCGACGAAGTTCTGTTCCGACAGATCCTCCAATATGCGCAGGGCGGTAACGCGGTTCAGGCCGGCCGCATCGGCGACATCGGCCAGCCGCAGGTTGCCCTGTCCGGTCAGCACCTTCAGGACCGCGCACACCTTGCTGATTGCGTTGCTCGACTGCTTGCGGACCATGACCTCGTTCACCATTGCTGTAGGCCAAGCCGGTTTAAGCCCGTCGCGCCCCATAGGCAACAGCGGGCCGGGGCGCGGAACCCCACGGCGATACTCTGTGCAAAACTTGACATAATCCCATAATACGGTATGACGAGCATCCGATAGCAGGGAGTGTCAAACATGTCAGCCGTCACCGAAAAGATCCGCCCGTCCACGGAAACCGTTCTGCCGCCCCGCGGCCTCTATATCGACGGGACCTGGTGCGACACCGGGAAGACCCTTACCGTCATGAATCCGGCAACCGGCGACGCGATCGCCGATGTTCAGGTCGGCGGGACCGAGGAGGCGCTGAAAGCGCTTGAGGCAGCTGTGGCCGCCCAGTCGTCCTGGCGCGCCGTGGCGCCGCGCAAACGCACGGAGCTGTTCTACCGCGCCCACCGACTGATGCTGGACCGCGCCGAGGAATTCGCCAGGACGATGACCCTCGAATGCGGCAAGCCGCTCGCCGAAGCGCGCGCCGAGTTTTCGCTTTCGGCGGATTTCTTCCTCTGGTTCACCGAGCAGATTGCCCATCTTCACGGCAGTTATGCACCGAGTTCCCACGGCGGCTTCCGCGTGGTGACGACACACCAGCCCGTCGGGCCGTGCCTGTTGATCACGCCGTGGAACTTTCCGCTGCTGATGATCGTGCGCAAGGCGGGTGCGGCTCTCGCGGCCGGCTGCACGGCGATCGTCAAATCGGCGCAGGAAACGCCGCTGACCGCAGCACTGTTCACCCAGGTTCTGCACGAGGCGGGTTTTCCGAAGGGCGTCATCAATCTGGTGCACAGCACCGATGCATCGTCGGTCTCGGCGCCGTTGCTGAAAGATCACCGCCTGCGCAAGGTGTCGTTCACCGGCTCCACCCGGGTCGGCGGCATCCTCCTGGAAATGGGCGCCGCCAACATCGTCAACAGCTCGCTGGAGCTCGGTGGCGACGGCCCGTTTGTGGTGCTCGACGATGCCGACATCGATACGGCGGTCGATCATGCGATCGCCTGCAAGTTCCGCAATGCCGGCCAGGCCTGCGTCGCCGCGAACCGCATCATCGTCGACCGCCGGGTGGAGGCCGAGTTCACGCGCAAATTCACCGAACGCACGCGTGCATTGACCGTCGGCAACGGCATGGACGGGGTCGACGTCGGGCCGATGATCACGCGCCGCCAGCGCGATCGACTGCCCGATGTTTTGACCGAATTGACCGGTGCCGGCGGCGAACTGCTCGCTGGCGGCAGCGTCATCGACGGACCCGGCAACTTCTTCGAGGCGACGGTGTTGCGCTTCGACGGACCCAACGAGGTCGCCTGCTCCAACGAACTCTTCGCACCGATCGCCACGATCTTTGCCGTAAACGGGGTCGAGGAGGCGATACGCTTCGCCAACAACACGCGCTACGGGCTGGCGTCCTATATCTTCACGCGCGACCTGTCGCGCGCCGTCGCTCTTGCCGAACGGCTCGAATTCGGCATGGTGGGCATCAATCGCGGTATCATGGCCGATGCCGCCGCACCGTTCGGCGGCACCAAGGCATCGGGTCTCGGCCGTGAAGCGGGTCACGGCGGGATCTACGAATTCCTGGAGGAGAAATACATGGCGGTTACAGTCGACGATCCGCTGTCGGAGGTAGCGTGATGGGCCCCGAAACATCCTTCGGGCTCGGCCTGGTCCGCCAGCCGCGGACCGTGATCTTCGGACCGGGGCGCCGGGCACAACTTCCCTTCGTCGTCGCCGATCTCGGCCAACGTGCGCTGGTGGTCACAGACGAACGCATGGCCGCCAGCGCCGAGTTCGCCGACATGAAGGCCGGCATGGAGGCCCAGGGTGTCAGCGTCGACGTCTATGGCGAAGCTGCGCCCGACCTGCCGCGCAGCACCATCCTCGACGTGATCCGGCGTTTCGGCCCGGACACCGGCGCCAAGCTCGACCTGATCGTTGGAATCGGCGGCGGCAGTTGTCTCGACCTTGCCAAGATCGTCTCGGTCTGCCTGGTCGACGGGACCGATCCGCGCGACTATTACGGCGAGTTCCGCGTCCCGAAGCCCGGCATTCCGGTGGTCGGGGTGCCGACGACCGGCGGAACCGGCGCTGAGGTCACCTGTATCGCGGTGATCTTCGACGACGAGGCGGGATCGAAGGTCGGCGTCGCCAGCCCGCATCTGGAGCCCGTCGCCGCGGTCATCGATCCGGAACTGACGATCACCTGCCCGCCGGGGCTGACCGCGGCCACGGCGGCCGACGCGCTCTCGCATCTCGTGGAGGGCTACACCGCGCGCTTTAAGAACCCGTCCGCCGAGGACATCTCCTGCAAGCTCTATGTCGGTAAGAACCGCATCACCGATCTGTTCATCGAGGAAGGATTGCGGCTAATCGATACGGCCCTGCCGCGCGTGGTCGCTGACCCGTCGGATCTGGAAGCACGCACCGACATGATGTTTGTCGCCTATTGCGCCGGCATGGCGATCAACACCACCGGCACGGCCGCCGCCCACGCAATCCAGGGTCCGATGGCGGCAGTCAGTCACGCCTCGCACGGGTTCGGGGTCGGCGCATTGCTGCCCTATGTGACGCGCTTCAACCTGCCGGCGCGCCAGCAGGCTTTCGCACGGATGGGCGTCATCCTCGGCGCGGCAACGGACGCCGATCCGGCCATGCAGGCACGTCACGCGATCACCCGTATCGAGCAATTGCTCGAGACCGCCGGCGCGCCGCTCGATCTGGCGGCGCTGGATCTCAAGGAGGAGCATCTTGCGACGATCGCCGAAGGGGCGATGAAAGCGACGCGGCTTACCGTCAACAATCCGCGGGAGATGGACGAGGCACACGTTCTGGCGCTGCTGAAACGCGGCCTGGCCGGCGACCGCAGCTGGTGGACCGACCCGTAGAGCAGGCGGCTCCTCAGGCCGCCACTTCGACCGTCTGCAGCCCGAGCAGCCGGCGCGCGACCTGGGGTGAGGCGACCGGCCGTTCGTAGCGCTCGCACAGGCGGACCGTACGTTCCACAAGCGCCGCGTTCGACGGTGCCAGCGTGTTCCGGTTGAGGCGGACATTGTCTTCGAGACCGGTGCGTGCGTGGCCGCCCATGGACACCGACCACTCGTTCACCTCGATCTGGTGCCGGCCGATGCCCGCCGCGCACCATTCAGAGTCGGGCAGGACGCGCCGGACGGTGCGCACGTAAAAGTCGAAGACGGCGCGGTCGGCCGGCATGGCGTTCTTGATGCCCATGACGAACTGCACATAGGGCGCGCCGACGAGCACGCCCCGCTTGGTCAGTTCCGCCGCCTGGAAGATGTGGCTGAGATCGAAAGCCTCGATCTCCGGCTTGATGTCGAACCGCTTCATTTCGCCGGCTAGCCATTCGACAAAATCCGGCGCGTTGTCGTAGACCCGGTTCGGGAAATTGACCGAACCGACGGCCAGCGAAGCCATATCGGGTCGCAGCGGCAGCATGCTGCCGCGCACCTTGCCGGCAGCCGAGCGGCCTCCGGTGGTGAGCTGGATGATCATGTCCGGACAATGGCGCCGCAGTCCCTCCATCAGCCGCCCGAAGCGTTCCGGATCCGAGGTCGGCCTGCCCTCGTCGTCGCGGACATGCGCGTGGACGATGGCGGCGCCTGCCTCGAAGGCGGCGTGGGTCGATTCCACCTGCTCGGCGATCGATATCGGTACCGCCGGATTGTCGGATTTCTGCGGCAGCGAACCGGTGATGGCGACGCAGATGACGCAGGGCTTTCCGGTCTCGGTCATGTCGGAATGATCCTCTGTTCGCGCAGGGCATCGAAAACGTCGGTGAAGCTCTGCAGGGTGTTGCGATAGGCGGTGAAGCCGAGCCGGCGGCTGTTGCCCATATCGGTGAAACACTCCATGTCGCGGCCAAGATCGGCGTCGGTATGCCACCAGGAAGCGAGCGTCGTGACATGGTGCGGCACGAGGTCGTATTTGTTCACCATGTCGGCCCAGATCGGTGCGGCGTCAGCCATCTGTGCTTCAAGCGGGCTCGGATGTCCGGGATAAGGTGCCGGCTCGAGACCGAAGTAGTCGGCAATGCGCGCCCACAACCAGGTCCAGCGGAAGATGTCGCCATTGACGATGTTGAGCGGCACATTGGCGACGTGCGAGTTATCCGCCGCCCAGACCAGCTGGTCGGCGAGAATGCGTGCATCGGTGACGTCGGTCGCCGCCTCGTATTGCTGCTGCGATCCGGGATAGACGAAAGGCCGGCCGGTCTCGCGGCAGATCGAGGCGTAGACCGCAAGCGTCACGGCCATGTTCATGGCGTTGCCGATGGCCAGCCCGATCATCGTGTGCGGCCGGTGCACGGTCCAGCGGAAACCACGTTTCTCGGCCTCCGCGAAGACCACGTCTTCCTGGTCATAATAGAAGTTCTCGCCCGGCAGGCGCGGCTGTGTTTCCAGGAACGGCGTGTAGGGTTTTCCGGCCGCGTAAGCCTCGAACGGGCCAAGATAATGTTTCAGCCCGGTCACCAGCGCGACATGTTCGATCGGCGCCGCCGGCAGGCTGGAAAAGAGCGTTTCCAGCATATGCCGGTTGACCCGCACATTCTCCGTCTCCGTCGGCTGTTTTGACCATGTGCAGATAAAGACATGGGAAACGTCGTCGAGTTCGGCAAGCGCCGCCGTTGCTGTGTCCCCGGTCAGATCGGCGGCCACGTGGCGGTGCAAGTGGTCCGCCTTCAGGGGCCGCCTGGAAAGCCCGGTAACGTGCCAGCCGGCGGCCCCCAGGGCGCGCGCCGCATATTGTCCGGAAAGCCCGCTTGCCCCGATCACGAGCGCCCTCCTGCCCTTCGTCATTCTGCTTCTCCAAGCTGCAATTTGACATTCGGTAAATTACGTCATACAGAATTTTTTATAATTGGCAATCTGTGTTTCTGCGAAATATTGGCGTATTTAACGAACAAATTTAAATTTATTTGCGTAAATTCAATGTGTTAACATAAGTGCAAAAAAATTCCCTTGCACGGACATTTTTTCATGTCATAATGTCTTACGAAATAAGGAATAACCGATTGCATTGGATTGGCCACGTGGAGGGGTCAGGAACCTGTGCCGATCGGAGTGAGGAGGAACCCGAATGAGCGCACCGCTTCAGAACACCCAGATCCCCGGCTGGTACAGGTTTCTGATTGGCGATTTCGAATGTACCGTCGTGTGGGACGGTTACATCCACCACGCCTATGACGGATTGTTTCCGAACAGCGATCCGGCGGAGTTGCGCCGGCTGCAGGACGAATACCTGCTGCCCTACGATCACATTCCGATGGACCTCAATCCGGCGCTGGTGAACACCGGCGAAAAGCTGTTCGCAATCGATGCCGGCATGGGCCGTTCCTCGACGCTGTTCGGCGAAACCATGGGCAACATGGGCGAGAGCATGTCCGCAGCGGCCATCAATCCGGCCGATGTCGACGTGGTCCTGATGACGCATCTCCACCCCGACCATTCCTTCGGTCTGATCCACCCCGACGGCTCGCCGGTGTTCGAGAACGCCGAACTGTGCGTCAGCCGAACCGACTGGGAAGAGTGGACCGACGAAAGCAATCTCGGTCGCAATGATTTCCGCGGGGTGTGGACCGAGGGCACGCTGCAAGCGGTGAAGCCCTACCGCAACCGTTTGAACCTGATCGAGGCCGGCGACTCGCCCTATCCGGGCGTCACCTCCATGTCGGTTGCGGGCCATTCCGGCGGTCAGTGCGCGTTCATCTTCGAGAGCCGTGGCGAGAAGGTTGTTTTCACCGGCGACCTGGCCCACCACCACATCTTCGACCCGCACCATCCCGAGTGGTTCTTCCACAACGATTACGACACCAATCCGCAGCAGGGTGCGGACGCCAAGGCGGAGGTGTTCGCTCGCGCGGTCGACGAGGATATCCGCTTTCACGGCTATCATTTTCCCTATCCCGGTCTTGGCGTGATGAGGCGGGCCGCGGACGGGACCTATCGTTTCCATGGTGACACGCTGACGCCGCGTCTCGGCCCCGGCCGATTTGGCACCGGCTGACCGGCGGCGCCGCACGGAAACCGACCCGCAACCCGCAGTTTTTCCAAGAAGAATTCGAATCGGAACCCAACGACAACCACAGAGCACTGCCATAACTCAAATCGTATTACGGTATTCCCGGAATACTTTAGGTTGCTGAAGCGATCCGGAACAACCGGGCCGCCGGCAGACACCGAATGGCAGGATGACAGACAGGCTGAGACCGAAAACAGGCCTGAAGCGAGACAAAGAAGGAGCAGCACAATGACCGACCAGACCAAGCCCGCCGAGAGCGAGATGGAACAGCTCGACGCTGTCATTCTGGGCGCCGGTTTTGCCGGGCTCTGCCAGCTTCGCAAGCTGCGCGACGATCTCGGACTCAACGCCCGGGTTTACGACAAGGCGGGCGGTGTCGGCGGTACCTGGTACTGGAACCGTTATCCCGGTGCCCGCTCCGATACGGAAAGCTTCGTTTACGAATACTCCTTCGATCGCGAACTTTACGAAGACTGGAACTGGAGCGACCGCTATCCCAAGCAGCCCGAGATTCTGAGCTATCTGGAGCATGTCGCGGATCGCTGGAACCTGCATCCCAACATCCGCCTGAATACCAAGATCGAAAAGGTCTGGTGGAACGAGGACAGCAACCGCTGGAACATTCAGACCGACAAGGGCGACTGGGTCTCGGCGCGCTGGGTGGTCAACGGCCTGGGTCTGCTTTCAGCGCCCTATACACCGGATTTGCCCGGCATCGATAAATTCGAGGGCGAGATCTACCACACCTCCCGCTGGCCGCATGAAACGATCGACTTCTCCGACAAACGGGTGGGCGTCATCGGCGTCGGTTCGACCGGCGTGCAGGTGATCAGCGAACTCGGGTCACAGGTCAAGGAAATGACCGTGTTCCTGCGCCGGCCGCAATACAGCGTTCCCGCCCGCCACGGGCCGCTGCCGAAGGAAGAGGTCGAGGCGATCCTCGACGATTATGACGGCTACTTCGAGAAGGTGCGCAGATCCGCCACCTGCTTCGGCTTCGAGGAAAGCACGACGTCCTATGACGATGTCAGCCCGGAGGAACGCGAGGCGATCTTCGAGAAGGGCTGGGAGAAGGGCGGAGGCTTCGCCTTCATGTTCGGCACCTTCAACGACATCGCGGTCAACGAGGAGGCCAACGAGGCGGCGGCGGAATTCATCCGCAAGAAGATCCGCGAGACCGTCAAGGATCCCAAGAAAGCCGAACTCCTCCAGCCGCGCGACTATTACGCCCGCAGGCCGCTTTGCGACCCCGGTTATTTCGAGACTTTCAACCGCGACAATGTCCACATCGCGAATGTCAGGGATTACCCGATCAAGGATTTCGACGGCAAGAAGGTGATCACCGACGAGGGCGAATTCGAGATCGACATCCTGATCTTCGCCACCGGCTTCGATTCGGTGACCGGCAACCACGTACGCATCGATTTCCGCGGCCGGAACGGTGTGGAACTTAAGGACAAATGGGCCGACGGACCGCGCGCCTATTTCGGGCTCTGCGTGCCGGGATTTCCGAACATGTTTTCCATCTACGGCCCACCCGGACCGTTCACCAATCAGCCGCCGGCGATCGAATGGCAGTGCCAGTGGGTGGCCGAAACGATCGACCATGTGAACAACAGCAAAAACACCACCATCGAAGCCACCGACCAGGCCGAGCGTGCTTATCTCGACGAGTGCATCGAGATCGCCGAGTCGACGCTGTTCGCTAAGCTCGACTGGTGGGTGATGGGAACGAACATCCCCGGCAAACCGCGTGCCGTCAGCTTCTATATGGGCGGCATGGGCAACTATATCGACAAGCTCGAATCCGCCACGGCCAACAACTACGAAGGATTCGAACTCGCCGGCGAGGAAAAGCCCGCCCTGCAGGACGCCTGAGATCATGCGAAGCGCGCCGGCCCCGGTCGGTCCGGCGCGTCCCATGGGAGTAATCAGCGGATGAACGAGGAATACGCAGTCGTCACCGGAGGCGCCAAGAACATCGGTCTCGCAATTTCGCGACGCCTGATGTCAGACGGTTACCGGGTCATCATCCTGGACATCGAGCGTCCCGAGGACAACCGTCTTGCCGCCGATGCGATCCGGGTCGACCTCTCCGACCAGGAGGCTGCGCGGGATGTTGCGGAGGACCTTGCGCGCACCTATCACGTGACCCGGCTGATCAACAATGTCGGCCTGGTGTCGCCGGCCATGCTCGACGATGTGAAGATCGCGGATTTCGATCGCCTGATGCATGTCAACGTCCGCTCGGCGCTGATCGCCACCAAGGCTTTGGTCGGCTCGATGCGCGCCAATGGCGGCGGCCGGATCGTCATGAATGTCAGCCGCGTCATCCGCGGCAAGGCCTCGCGCACGCTCTACAGCGCGACCAAGGGCGCCATCCAGGCGATGGCGCGGACCTGGGCGCTGGAGCTCGCGCCGGACCAGATCACGGTCAACTGCGTTGCCCCGGGACCGATCGCCACGACCGCCTTCTGGCAGAACAATCCGCCGGAGGCCGATCACACAAAAGAGATCATCGAGCACATTCCGGTGCGCCGCATGGGCAAGCCGGACGATGTCGCCAACGCCGTCAGCTTCTTCTGCGATCCGCGCGCGGATTTCGTGACCGGACAGACGCTTTTCGTGTGTGGGGGGGTCACGGTCGGATGACTGGCTATGACCGTCATATCGTGTTATGGACGGCCGCGAAGGGCCCGTGTGTCCACGATTTTGGGACCCGAATCACTATCAGGAGACGTCATGTCGTCGCGGGATCGGATCACACGCTCGGCCGCGCCGTTGAGGCAGCAGGTGGTGAAGTATCTGCGCGAGGACATACTCAACGGCAGCCTGGTACCTGGCCAGCGGCTGACCGAACATGCGCTCTGCGAGAGTTACGGTGTCTCGCGGACGGTCATCCGCGAAGCCCTGCGGCAACTCGAAAGCGAGAATCTGATCGAGGTGGTGCCCAGCCAGGGACCGATCGTGCGGGTGCTGACGCCGGAAGAAATCCGCTCGCTCTACGTGGTCCGGGCATCCCTGGAAGGATTGATGGGCAAGCTCTTCGTGCTCAATGCGACGGACAAGCAGATGAGCGCGCTGCTCAAACATCACGACCGGTTGGATGCGCAGTATCGCGACGCGACCATCGCCTCGCGCGAGGCCTACAAGGCGGAATTCTACCGTCTGCTGCTGGAGGGCGGCGGCAACGAGGAACTGGCGGCGATCCTGGCCGGCATCCATGCCCGGATCGCCCTGTTCCGGCGTTTCGCCTTCGAGGACAAGGCGCGCATCGACCTGTCGATCATGGAGTTGAACCGGATCGTGCACGCGGCGGCCGTCAAACGCGATCCGGCAGCCGCCTGGAAAGCCTGCGAGGAGCACATCGTGCGCGCCGGAGAACTGGCGATCGAGGAGTATGGCCGGCGCGGCCACGCCGCCTGAGCCGGCTCTCAACTGCCAATACACCAACCATCATCATCAGCCATGACGCATCGCCGGCCGGGCGGCCGTCGGCGCACCATGGCGTTTCACGTCAACGAGTATAGGGAGGACTGCAACCATGAGACTTGAGGGAAAGGTTGCCATTGTATCCGGCGCGTCCCGCGGCATTGGCCTGGGGGTTGTGGAGCGTTTTGCCGAGGAGGGTGCCAAGGTGATTGCCGGCTCCACCTCGAACCCCTCCGGCGTCTATCCCGCGGGCGTCGAGGGCGTCAAACTTGACGTCGCCAATGAAGCCGACTGGAACGCGGTGGTCGAAGCCGCCGTCGCCGCCCATGGCCGCATCGACGTGCTGGTCAACAATGCCGGCATCATTTTCTACGAGCCGGTTCACGAACTGTCGGTGGAAGGCTGGCAGAAGGTGGTCGACGTCAACCAGACCGGCGTCTTCCTCGGCATGAAGGCGGTACTTCCGCAGATGCTGAAACAGAAATCAGGCTCCATCATCAACATCGCGTCGATCTGGGGCGATGCGGCGGTTCCGGGCGGGCACGCCTACCACGCGACCAAGGGTGCGGTCTGCATGATGACCAGGAACGCGGCGATCACTTACGTCGGCGAGGGCATCCGGGTGAATTCCGTGCTGCCGGGCTTCATCGATACGCCGCTGACACAGGCCCAGGATCCGGACATCAACGATTTCGTGGTGGCCAAGACACCGATGGGGCGCGCCGGCACGCCGCGCGAGATCGCCAATGGCTGCCTGTTCCTCGCCAGCGATGAAAGCAGCTTCATGACCGGCGCGGACCTGGTGATCGACGGCGGCTACCTGGCGCAGTAGACCGGGCGGATCCCCCGGACAAACACAGCTGAAGTCGCAATGAATGCCGTATTACCAACATACGGTATGATGGATGTCGGAACGCGCCGCAACGAGCGCAGAAACATCCGAACCGATGGGGCGATGCGCCGTGAAGGGGCGCAGCTCATCAATAGCGAGACTGCCGGCCTGGCCGACACCCGGTCGCGGCAGAAGACTGGAGAAGGAGTAGACCAATGCTAAGTCGTCTCAAACTGGCCCTGACCGTATCCTGCGGTCTCGCCATGGTTCCGGCGGCCGCCCTGGCCGAGTCGGCGGAAGAGCTCATGCAAACCCGTTTGGGCACCACCGATGCGGGTACGGTAATCGCCGAGACATTCCGGCGCGCCGCGCTGCCCGTTACCGACGAGCTGCGCGCCAAGGCGCTCGAATGCTGGGAAAACAACGCCTGCGACACCGGCACCGGCGGTGACGTCACCGTCGCCTATGCCGACGGCTTCGGTGAGAACGTCTGGCGCCGCGTCACGGCGATGGAGTATATCCAGCAGGCGCTGACCTATCCGGAGGTCGGCCGTATCCTCTATTCTTCGGCCCGCGGCGACGCCGCCCAGGCGATCTCCGACCTGCGCTCCTACATCGCCCAGGACGTCGACGTGATCGTGGTTTTCGCCGACCACGGCATGGCTCTCGGACCGACAGTGCGCGAAGCGCAGGAAGCCGGCATCAAGGTGACCGTGCACAACGGCACTGAAGTAGGGGCGCCGGGCGACGACTATGTCGCCAACATTGCCGAAAACATCTGCAATCTCGGCAAAGCCTTCGTCGACGCGGTGAAGGACGGCGATGCTGATGCCGCCAACATCGTGGCCCTCGGCGGCACGCCCGGCAACCCGCTGTCCAAATCCTGGCAGGACTGCGCCGAAGAGCGCGCCGGCGAGATCGGCAACGTCTCCGTCGTCGCACGCGAAGACACCAACTGGACCCAGGAGGGCACCTTCTCGGCAGTCTCCGCGGCCCTGGCCCGCTTCGACGACATCGACGGATATATCTACGAGTATGCCGACGGTTTCCGCGGCGGCGTGCGGGCTTATGACGCGGCCGATCGCGCCAAGGACATGGTCGTGGCGCTGCGCACCGACGAACAGGGTCTGTTCTGCGACTGGGAGGATGCCGCCTCGGACAACTTCAAGATCTACTATTCGTCCGGCCAGAACTTCCAGTCGCGCATCGCGCTGACCGCGGCGATGATGGCGCACAACGGCGACGAGGTACCGGCGCGCATCGACGTTCCGTTCTCCATGAAGCCGGCCCAGCAGGGCATGTGCGACCGCAGCCTGCCGATGGAGATCTCGGTCTCCTCGCTGGTCGACCAGGATACGCTAAAGCAAATGTTCGGCAAAAACTAGCGGGGTCGACGGCGCCGGTCCTTCTCCCGAGCGGGCCGGCGCCGTTTCCCATTGATGGAGGGTTGTACGATGTCCGAACTGGTTCTCAAGGTCGAAGACGTTTCCAAGACCTATCCCGGCGTGCGTGCCCTCGACAATTTCAGCCTCGACTGCCTGGCTGGCGAAGTGCATGCGATCCTCGGCGAAAACGGCTCCGGCAAGAGCACGCTGATGAAGATCGCCAGCGGCACCGTCGCGCCCGACGGGGGGCGCGTCGACATTGCCGGTCAACGGCTGACCGCATCCGATGCGCGTCTGGCGCATCAACTCGGCCTTGCCACCGTCTATCAGGACGATTCCCTGGTCCGTGAGCTCTCGATCGCGCAGAATCTCTATCTCGGCACCCCACAGGGTGAAGTCGCCTTCAGCCAGATGAACGCCTGGGCACAGGAACAACTCGACACCTACGGCCTCGACGTGGCGGCGACCACCATGGTCGGCGATCTGACGCCCGCCAATCGCCAGTTCGTCGAAATCGTCAAGGCACTGTTGAGCAGGCCGAAAGTGCTGCTTCTGGACGAGCCGACCTCGACGCTCGATCTGGACGGCGTCAACAAGCTGATGGCGATCATTCGCGACCTGACAGAACAGGGAACCGGCATCCTCTATGTCAGCCACCGTCTGCCGGAGATCCTCGACATCGCCAACCGGGTGTCGATCCTGCGCGACGGCGTGCATCGCGGAACCTTTCCGGTGACGCCGGATCTCTCCGAAGAGCAGCTCATCTCGCTGATGATCGGCCGGGACCTGGAAAGCGAGTATCCGCCGAAGCCCGAATGGGATTTGGGCGAGCCCATCCTGAGCGTGCGCGGTCTCGACGGCCATGATTTTCACGATCTCGATTTCGACGCCTATCGCGGCGAGATCCTCGGTTTTGCCGGAGCCGAAGGCAACGGCCAGCGCGAGGCGCTGCGCGCCCTGGTCGGCCTCGAAGAAAGCGATGCGGGAACGGTTACGCTGAAGGGCGCACCGGTCGACATCGGCTCGCCCCGCGGAGCGCTGCAGGGCGGCATCCTGTTTTTGAGCGCCGACCGGGCCGGCGAGGCGATCTTTCCGGAGCTCGGTGTCCGCAAGAACATGATGCTGACGCGGCTGCGCGACACCCTGAAGGGCTCGGTGCTGTCGAGCCGCCAGGAGGCGGAAATGGCCGGCGACATGGTCGCCGATTTCGACGTGCGCACCGCCACCCTGGACACGCCGATCATCGGCCTTTCGGGCGGCAATCAGCAGAAAGCCGCCCTCGCTAGATCGTTCCGTACCGGCGCGCGAGCAATTCTGATCGACGAACCGACCCAGGGCGTCGACGCCGGCGCGCGCTTCGACATCTACAAGGCCATTCGCGAAAACATCCGCGATGATGGTGTGTGCATCGTCAACTCGTCGGACGGGCAGGAACTAGCCGGCATATGCGACCGCGTGCTGGTGTTTTCGCGCGGCCGTATTGTCGCCGAACTGACCGGCGACCAGGTGACCGAGGAACAGATCGTCGCGAGTTTCCTGACCACCCGCGACGCCAAGTCGGCGCGCGCTGAAGCCGGCGAGCAAAGCGGCGCCGGGCGCTTCTTCCGTTCGCTGCTGGGCGGATCGGTCAACTGGTGGGTACCGCTGGTCTTCCTGGCTTTCCTGACGCTGGTCGTCGGCGGTTACGCCGCGTCGCAGAGCGACGTCTTCCTGAAACAGATCAACATCAGACACATCCTGCTCGCGGCCGCTCCCGCCGTCATGGTGGCGATCGCTCAGATGCATGTGCTCCTGGTGCGCGGCCTCGACGTGTCGGTCGGCTCGATGATGAGCCTAACCGTGGTCGCGGCATCGTTCCTGATCGCCTTCCAGGCACCGATTCCGATGGTGCTGCTCGGCACCCTGGCCTGCCTTGCCATCGGCCTTGTGGTGGGAACGATCAACGGGGTGATGGTGCGCTACGCCAACATCAACGCGATCATCACCACCATCGCCATGCTCAGCGTGCTGCAGGGCATCGCCCTGATCGGCCGGCCGACACCGGGCGGCCTGATCAGCCAGGACTTCACCGAATTCCTGCGCACCCGCGTCGGCTTCGTGCCGATCTCTTTCTTCGCCCTGTTGGCCTTCGCCGGTTTGAGCGACTGGTGGCTGCACCGCACCCGCTCCGGCCTCGAGGCAAAGGCGGTCGGATTCCGCGAGGAGGCGGCGCGGCGCAACGGCGTACGGGTCGATCGGGTGCAGATACGCGCCTACATATTCGCCGCCCTGCTGGCTACGGTCGCCGGCTTCTTTCTCGGCTCCGAGGTGGGTGTCGGCCATCCGACGGTCGGGCAGAACTTCGCACTGGCCTCGATCGCCGCGGCCGTCCTCGGCGGCGCCGCGCTGACCGGCGGACGCGGCTCATTCATCGGAGCCCTGTTCGGTGCGCTGTTCTTTACGCTCACCATCAATGTGATCTCGATCCTCGGGCTCAGCGCCTCGGTCGGCGTGATCGCCTCCGGCATCATGACCCTGCTGGCGATCTTCCTCTACACCGGTCTCGGCGAGGTCGAGCGGGTCCTCAAAAGCTTCCGCAGGCCGCCGGCGGCAAAGCCGGCGCCGGCGGAATAGGAGGCGACCATGAGCGGACATGACAGAACGACGACCCTGAACGAGAACTGGTCGGCACCGCGGACCATCAAGACCCGCGCCGCCGACCTACAGACCCGCTTTCTTGCCATCTGGCTGGCGCTGGCGGCGCTGGTGGTGATCGGCGCGGTGTTCCTGCCGCGCAGCCTGCAGCCCTCGGCGCTGCTTTCGATCCTGCCCTTCGCCGCCTTCCTAGCGGTTGCGGCGACCGGACAAGCGCTGGTTATCATGGCCCGTGGCATCGATCTCTCGGTGCCGGCGATCGTGACCCTGTCGAGCACCGTGCTGCTCGGCGTGTCCGGCGGCGCCGATTCCGGCCTGGGCATCGCCATCCTGGCCGGGCTGGCTGCGGCGTCGGCGATCGGTCTGATCAACGGCTTTCTGGTCGCGGTGCTGAAGCTCAACGCGTTGATCGTGACATTGGCGGTCGGCGCCATCGTCTCCGGCGTGACGCTCTGGTACAGACAGGGGCTGCCGGCGGAGGCGACGGTGCCGCGCGCACTCTCCGATTTCGGCGAGGCGCGGTTCCTGTCGATCAACTCCTCCGTATGGATCACCGTCATCCTGACCGTCCTGATCACCTTCGTCCTGCGCAAGACCGTTGCCGGGCGCAATTTCGAAGCCGTCGGATCCAATCCGCGCGCCGCCCTCGCCTGCGGCCTGCCGGTCAGGCTCTACGAGGCCGGGGCCTATGTCGTGGCCGCCCTGCTCTACGGCATTGTCGGCATTCTGCTTTCCGGCTTTATCCGCAATCCGACGCTCGAGGTCGGTAATCCCTATCTGCTCGCCCCGATCGCCGCCGCCGTTCTTGCGGCCACATCGATTAGCGGCGGCGTCGGCAGTATGATTGCCGTGCTCGGTGCGGCGCTGTTCTTGACACAGCTCGACCAGATGCTGAAGCTGATGGGACTGGCGACATCGTTCCAGTTGATCATCCAGGGCGCGGCGATCGCGATCGGCATGTGGCTGTCGAGCTTCATGGAAAAACGGTCGTTGCGATCCTGAACCGACCGGGGCGGATCGACCGGCATCGGTATCGTGCCGCGGCACGTCAATGGAGGAACTTGATGGCAGACGCCTTTAACCCGCCGTCACCGAAGGCGGCGGTCTCCCTACCCGACGCCGGCACCGTGGCCGCCCGCACGGCCGAAATGGAATGGCAGGAATCCGCCGCCAAGGGCTTCTGGATGAAACCACTGCTCGACGACGGAGACGGACGGCGCACGTTTCTGTCGCGGATCGATGCCGGCGCCCATGCGGAGACGCATACCCACGAGGATATCGAAGAGATCTACGTCATCGAGGGCAGTTTTTACGACCAGGACAGAGAATACGAAGCCGGTGACTTCCTGGTCCGCGCACCCGGCACGGAGCACAGTGCCGGCAGCCGGACCGGTGCCGTTGTCCTGGTCAGCTACTTTTCGACGCGCTGACGTTTCGACCTGACTCCCGGAGGCAACCCATCGTGACCAGCCCTGGCAAGCTGCCGACACTTCCGGACATCACGGTCGACGGCGACTGGAATTTCGGCATCGAGGTGGAGGCCAGCTGGAGCGACGTCGATGCGCTCGGCCACGTCACCAACATCGCCTTCTGGCGCTGGTGCGACGACGCCCGGGTGCAATATGCGATTGCCGTCGGGCTCGACGTGCCGGCTCCCGACACGCCGTCCTTCGTGGTGGTCAAGGCGACCGGTGCGTTCCATGCCGGACTGTCCTATCTCGACCGCGGAATCATGACCTGTCGCACGATCCGCATCGGGCGTTCGAGCCTGACCACGCAACATGCATTGTGGTCCGCGAAGGGATGCGCTTTTGCAGCAGATTTCACCATCGTGTTGGCCGACCAGGCCACCCAAAAATCGGTGCCGCTGCCGGATCGCGTCCGTGAAGGCATCATGTCTGTCGATGGAAGCTGTTTGGACAGATAGATATGGGATCGGTGTTGCCGCCAGGGTCTAACCGAGGCTCGCCGCTTTGGCTTTTTCCACTCGAGCTGCGTTGCGGCGCATTTTCTCCAGTGCTTCGTTGCCACCCATGGTTTGCGATATCAGGTCGAGGCTTTCGAGATCGTTATGGTCGATCGGGGCGATCGCCAGATCCCTGTATTGCCGGCGGTTCGGGTCTTTTTTGATGCGGCGGTAGGCCGGAAACACCGCTGCCAGCATTCTCAGCCATTTTACGTGTTTGACGACGGTCTCGGCCACATAGGCGGGATAGAACTTCCAGACCGGCACGACCGGCAGGCCGGGTCGCCGGTCGCGACGGTGCTTGCGCCGCAGGAACCCGGCTTCCAGCGGATGAACGCCTTCGATCTTGACGGAGCCCGAAAACAGCATCATCAGCATCAGGATGTTGCTTGGCGACCGGCCGCTCGCCGCCATCCGGCGCATGACGGTGATGATGTGGTCGGCCGAATAGTAGCGGTTCCAGGCATCCTGATAGGCTCTTTCCCATTCCGTGTCGCTCATCGTCGGATGATGCGAAACGCGATGGTTGAGATCGTATTTGTTCATATCCGGATCCATCCAGGTCCCGGCTTCATGCAGGCGTTTGTGGTCTTCCGAACCCGGCAAGGGCGTCAGGTAGAAGAACTCAAGCAAGTCGAGCGGCAATTCGCTCTTCACGATGTCGATATCGCGCATGATCGATTCGTAGGAGTCGCCCGGAAAACCCAGAATGTATCCGGCATAGGTCGTTGCGCCGACGGCTCTCCATGCCTGCAGCATTTCCCGGTATTCAACGATCCGGTTCTGCTTTTTCTTGGCGGCGATCAGATTGTCCGGATTGATGTTCTCCAGGCCGATGAAAACCCGGGTGACGCCTGCCCTGCCGGCCTTTTCGACAAAATTCGAAATCCGATGGCACAGCGTGTCCACCTGTATAATGAATTTGATGTTGAGCCCCTCACCCTCGCGTAGCTCGATCAGGCGGTCGAAGAAGCTCTCCCAGTTTCTGTTGCGGGCGAAATTATCGTCTGTAATGAAGAACCGGTTGATACCCTGAACGTAGTTGCTGCGAATGATCTTCTCGAGATCGTCAACCGTACGGAAACGCGATTTGCGGCCCTGGACATTGATGATCGTGCAGAACGAACATTGAAAGGGGCAACCGCGACCGAGGTCGAACGACGAATGGCTTCCGGCGGTTCGCTGGATGTGCTTGGCCGGGAGAATCGGAATCGGCTCCGCCGCTATTCCCGGCAGGTCGGACATGTGATTGTAGATCGGCCGCAGCGACCCCGCGGCAGCGTCCAGGATGACTTCGTCAAGCCGATTTTCCTCAGCTTCTCCGGCAAATATCGATATGCCGAGATCAATGGCCTCCTGAACGTCGGACTGAATCTCCTCGAGCATCGAAATCGTTCCCGAGCCATGGAAACCGCCAATGGCAACCTGACGGCCTTCTGCACGGAACTGCCGGGCGATATCGACGGCGCGTGGAAACTGATTGCTTTGCACGCCAACCAAAGCGATCAGCGACGCGTTCGGATCGCTCGGAAGCGTCCGCAGGATGCGCTTGACATTCACCCGCGCATTGGTTTCGTCATAGGTGGACAGAACCAGTTCAGTCTCCGCACCCAGAACGTTTCTTTTTCGGCAGTCTTCGCCCAGTCCATGCAGCGCCGCCAGCGTATTGGATGGAATGTAGGATCGGACCCACTGGATGACATATCCGTCGTCGTCGTAGTGAGACGGTTTGATCATTACCAGATGAAATGTATTCGTTCGCAGCGTATGCTCCGATCCGGATCGAATAAACAAGGTATCGAGGCGCTACCGCCGAAGAAACCTAAGTCCTGGTCGATCCGCCTTCAGTCTATTCGGATTGGACATCGTTGGCAATTGCGCTGAGGAGAGGAGGCATGATTGCGATGAATACATTCGTCACCGGGGAAAAGACTTTCGTCCCATGAGCGCGCTGTTTGAGGAACTTGACTATCGGCCGACGCCAATCGGAGCGATCAGCCTGCGGCGGCGCCGCCAAATGTCGCTGGGCATCGACGTGTTTGAAATCAAACTCGGCGACGAGTTCCTGATGTCGAGCCTGTTCACCGCCTCGGAGATCGCGCTGGCGCAACTGGCGTTGGCGGAGCTGCCCGGCGACGGCCTCGACGTCCTGGTCGGCGGTCTGGGTCTCGGCTACACCGCCGACGCGGTTCTCGACAACGCCAATGTCGCCTCGCTGCTCGTTATCGAGCTGCTCGACGCGGTTGTCGACTGGCACCGCACCGGGCTGGTGCCGCTTGGCGCAAGACTATCGGCGGACGCGCGATGCCACATGCGTCAGGGCGATTTTTTCGACCTCGCCAAACGGGATACCGGTTGCGATACATCTTCGCCGGGTCGCCGCTTCGACGCGATATTACTCGACATCGACCACTCGCCGGAGGCGCTGCTCGATGACCGCAGTTCGGGGTTCTACCGACCGGCCGGATTGCGCCAGCTCGCCACCCATATCAAGCCCGGAGGCATGTTTGGCCTGTGGTCGAACGACAGGCCGGATCCGGCGTTCGTCGACGTTTTGCAGACGGCCTTCGGCAATGCCCGGGCCGAGCCAGTGACGTTTTTCAATCCGATACAGGAACGTGACGCCACGCAGACCGTCTATCTCGCCAGGCATGATCCCGACGCGACAGGCTGAAACACCGGCGCGCTGAAGACCGGACCCTGGGAGCACACCGCGGACATTTCAATCGCCCTCTCAGGACGCCTGCTTCCGAGACGGCATTGATGATATAGTTGCGATCGCCCATCCCATTGAGGCTCGACTATGCAAGATGCCGGCAAGCCCATCGATCTGCGGCTTCTCTTCGAGGGACAATGGATCCATGCGCTGTGCCTTCTGGTTCTGTTGGCATTGGTGGTTTGGGCTTCCGGAGTCGACGACGTGTTGTCCGGCGCGCTGTTTTCGATTCCGACGGCCGGTTGGCTCGTCCTGCTGTTGGCCGATACGATTGTGCACCAGATCTATGTCTGGCTGTGCTGGCGCCTGGAGCTGCATGGCAAACGCCTGAGCCATTGGCTGGGCGGCACCGACCGGGCGTTTAACATCTACGCGCGCGGATTTGCCGTACTGTTCGGCGCCCGCTTTGTTCTGATCACGCTGCTGGCCATTGCCAATCGCGGCAGTCTGGCGGTCAGCCCCATAGCCGGATATGCAATTGCGCTGATCCTGGCTGTTCCCGCCGCCTATCTGTTTTATTCGGTGCATCGCTATTTTGGGTTCCGGCGGGCCTTTGGCATCGACCATTTCGTCGAAGACGCCCGAGACTGGCCGTTGGTGCGGGAAGGGATATTCAGGTTCACACCCAATGCCATGTATGTCTTCGGCATTGGCGCCTTATGGATTCCGGGCTTTGCCTTACAATCGACCGCCGCGTTGATCGGCGCCGCGTTCAGCCACGCCTATATCTGGGTTCACTACCTGACCGTGGAGCGGCCCGACATGCGCAGGATCTATCGGCAACAGTGAAATTAAGCCGGCTATAGATTAGCGAGCCAGACAACTGTTCAGTTTCTGGGAACGCCGTATTCCAACAATCTGTTATCCAGCGAAAAATGTGGCGATATCGAACGCATCATCATGACACAATTCGGCTCCCTGTCACCGGCCGACAATGTGTACATCGAGCTGAACAATGGCTGGGAAATTCTCGAAAACCCGTGCATATGGTAGAAAATGTCAAGTCGATGTGGCACTAGCCCGGATCTCTCAAAGAAAGGGGTGCATCGGCCCCAAGAATCTGAGAATATTCTTTTGCTACAAAGAGTTATCAGGTTCATGGACGGGGTCCGATGCAAACACACTGTATCTCCGAACAGCTCGAATTTGAAGGCTTTGACGGACGTAAAGTCGTCGCCGCTTTCGACGGCGGAGCCATCACCTCGGACGCCGGTGCTGTGTTGCTGCGCCACACTGAAAAAGCCATCGGGCTGTTCGACAGGCTTGCAGGTTGCTTCGTCGATCGGCGCGATCCCGATTGCACGGTTCACAGCGTGCGCACCCTGATTGCACAACGCGTCACGGCGATCGCTCTGGGATACGAGGACGTGGATGATCACGACACGCTGCGTCACGATCCGGTGTTGACCCTGTTGTCGGAAAGCTTGACGCCGCAGCGGTCGGACTGCGCGCCGCTGGCCGGCAAATCGACCCTGAACCGGCTGGAGCATGCGCCGGTCGGCGAGCCGACGCGCTATCACCGGATCAGCCATGACCGCAGTGCCATCGAAAGGTTGTTTGTGGATCTGTTCCTGGAGGCTCATGACAATCCACCTCGCAAGATCGTCCTCGATCTGGATGCCACGGATGATCCGCTGCACGGCCATCAGGAAGGTCGCTTCTTCCACGGCTATTATCGCTGCTACTGCTATCTGCCGCTCTACATCTTCTGCGGCCGTCACCTTTTGGCGGCCAAGCTGCGGCGCTCCAACATCGACGCCAGCAAGGGAACAGAGCAGGAAGTCGAGCGGATCATCACTCAGATCCGCAAGTGCTGGCCGAACGTGCGCATCATCCTACGCGCCGATTCCGGCTTTGCCCGCAACACACTGATGGACTGGTGCGAAGCCAACAAGGTCGACTACATCTTCGGTCTGGCCCGCAACCAGCGCCTGGAAAAGAAAATCGAACCGGCCCTGGAGGAAGCTTGTCTTGCCGGCCGGGCGAGCGGCGAACCGGCCCGCCTGTTCCGCGACTTCCTATGGTCGACTAAGGACAGCTGGTCACGGCGAAGGCGCGTCATTGGCAAGGCCGAATGGACGCTTAAGGGATCGAACCCGCGCTTCATCGTGACCTCGCTGAAGCCGAAGCATGGGGGCGCAAAGGCTCTGTACGAGGATCTGTACTGCGCCCGCGGCGACATGGAAAACCGCATCAAAGAGTGCCAGCTCGATCTCTATGCCGACCGCACCAGTGCCCACACCATGCGCGCCAACCAACTGCGGCTTTGGTTCGCGTCATTTGCCTATGTCTTGATCTGCGCTCTTCGAAGGATTGGCCTGAGACACACGACCCTTGCCGAGGCGACCTGTGGGACGATCCGGTTGAAGCTCCTCAAGATCGGCGCCCAGATCCGCGTCTCGGTCCGGCGTATCAAAGTCGCCATGGCTTCGGCTTGTCCCCACATGCACGAGTTCACTCTGGCCCACGCCCGAATATGCGCCGCGGCCCGATGAGCCGCAGGACATAAGCCCTTCCCAACAACCAACAAAGGAACATCGCTGCTAAAACAGACCGCTGCTCACCGCGGCGATCGATGCATGCCGCCTTGTAAACGCGTAGGCACGGCACGCACTATCGAGGCCGGCAAACAACCTCAAACCGTCGTGCTGTGAGAGAAGCGGGCTAGGGCCGGGGTCGCAATCGCGAAGGCTTTGGCCTCCAGACGCGATACGGCGATGATGGAGTCTTTTATCACACCCCTAAAGCACGACTGTTTCGCTTCATCGATCAATACCAGATTGGCGTTGTAGGCAATGCTCTTGTGGCGGCTGATAAGGTCCAATGGCGGCAATCCACTCTGGCCCTGAAACCGCGCGTGGACCCGTATCTCTGGCTGCGGGGTTCGGTCACAGGTAAATCCGCCCAGTATCTTGTGATCCTTGGTGAACACCACGATTCTCGCCGAACGGTAGAAGTGGGCACGATCTACCGGGCCAATACGCCATCCATTTATCTCACAGAAAACCTCGTCAACAATGTCAAAGTACTTTTCGGACAAGGGAGGCTCGGCATCTATTTGAGCGATCAATCCATTGCCCAAATCGAACTTGACACGCGACAACAATTGCGCCGGAGTTCGTCGACTATGCATCTTTGACAACTGCCTGGCCATGGAGTGGATGTGTCTTCGGATCGCGAGGCTCAGAGAGCGGTGAGAAATCGCGAGCCGCGATAAACTCCGGCCTTTGTCCAATCCGCCCCTGAGGACGGTTCGCACATGTGTTGTACGTTATGATGAGAACCCGCCGGCAGAACGGAGACATGTTGTGGCTGGATCCGTGAACAGTATTACCATCAAAAAACAGAATTGATCCGCGCGGCCCCTTTGGCGAGGCTATCCCCCTTTGCTCAACGAGCCGACGAACTGTCTCGTGGTTCAGGGTGTATTTGAGGTTGGCACCGAAGCCAGCGGTCCAATGGTTTTTGCCGTCTTCGTCAAAATCCAGCAAATGCTCCTTGCCATTCAACACACCGGCTTGATGACTCCCGGATATAAAAAGAAGTGGGCCACTAAACTCATTTACTTCATCCAAAAAGATCATTGCGTTTGTTAAGTTTGGCGTAGGTATACCGTCCTCTTTCATCCAAAAAAATGTATCCTGATGCCAAGGCCAAACATTACCGCTAAAAGCTGATTTATAATTTACCTTTATTTAATGTACATATATACCCTCTCCAATCAATTCTCTTGCAAATTCAATTATCTTATCTTCCAATAATAATTTACAAAATACACTACTGTACAAATGGCATCCGTGCAGGGCTCGAATTGTCTTTTCATCAACTTCGAAAACCGTTCCGGGTAATTCTTCGTTCTCCAATGCGTTACATTCCTGGTTAATATTATCAATCTCATCACTTGAAAATCTGTCCACGGTGAATACGAAGCCGTCATTATGATACCTACTCAGTACACTCATGCTCAATTCTCGCTCTATTCAGGCGATTGATGAAACCATTGCGAGTGTACTACGGTCAATTCTGTCAGTTTTTACATTCGAACAGGTGCAAATTTATGAGAATAATCAACTGAGAAAACTACCAAGTCTTAGCTGCTCCAGTCCAAGGCATCCTCAAGTCCTCTGGCCGGCGAAATCCATAGGGCGGCATACGCAGATCGCAGCCGGGTTCATGACCTGACCTTTAAATCAAGGGGCCGCGCAACCGAAATGGAAAAAATTTTACGGGATTTGGGGCAAGACCGGCATTGTGCTCGGTCCCACGACCAGCCCTTCACATTCAGCTGCTCCTGATCCTATAATTTCCGTCGCTGGGACTGATCCTGCGGAACCTGAAGCGACGTGGAGCAAATGCCACAAGCCTTGACAGCAAACCTTGAAAAGCAGTTTTCCGCTGACGGCTACGCGTTTCCAATCGATGTCATGTCCGAGGCGGCGGCCTTGAATTTCCGGGCAAGAATCGAGGCGCTCGAAGCGGGTCCTATCGGCCACGGGCTTGCGGCCCAGCGCTTGTATCGTTTCAAGCCATATCTGATTTTTGCATGGGCGGCCGAACTGGTGCGCCATCCGAAGGTTCTTGATGCGGTCGAGGAGATCGTGGGTCCGGATATTCTGGTATGGGCATGCGGGCTGTTCATCAAGGAGCCGCACGATTCCACTGTCATTCGATGGCACCAGGACGGCTTTCACATGGACCTGTCCGACAATGAAAAAGCTGTACGCGCCTGGATTGCCCTGACGGAGACAACCGAAGCCAACGGCACGATGAAATTCATAGCCGGCTCGCACGATCACGGCTTCATCCCCCATGATGAAGATGACGCCAGCCGGCATATCGCGCTGCGCGGCGAACATATCGCCGATGCGCCGGGCGCCGAAGATGCGGTGCCGGTCTGCCTCAAACCTGGACAGATGTCCTTGCATCATATCCGGACAATCCACGGCTCGCCCGGAAATTCGACGTCGCAGCGGCGCATGACGGTGGCGATCACCTTCCTGCCGCCGGATATCCGTCCGTTGTCCGGGCGAGACACAGCGACGTTGGTGCGCGGCGTCGATCGTTACGGGCATTGGATGGACGAACCGGCTGTTCCGGTATCCGAATACGATCTTGGATGTCTGGACGTGCATCATCGTTCGATGGAAACACGGCTTGCCGCCTATAATGGCTCTGCTATGCCGGATTCCTGAATTGATGACGAGGGCAATGCCGCTGTTCGCAAGCACCTGAGCCGGAACAAGATCTTTCGATGCCGCCGGCAGCATGATTGTGGAGTCGATGGCGGCTTCACGGTATTGGAGGAAACGGCACAAGACGCCGGGAACCGAAATGGCACAAGCACACATGAACACCGACAACCGCCACGACATCGCTGCGGCCTATGAACGCGACGGTTTCGTGGTGCCGATCGACATCGTGAGCCCCACGGAGGCGCAGGCGCTGCGCGCCGACCTGGAGGCCGCCGAAGCGGCGCTCGCCAACGAACCGGAAAGGTTGGGTCTGCTTTACAGATACCCGGACCGGCTTCTGCCGTCATTCGACCGGCTCATCCGCCACGAAAACCTGATCGCCGCGGCGACGGCCGCGCTGGGGCCGGATCTGATGGTGTGGAGCGCGGCCCTGTTCATCAAGGAAGCGCGGTCACCCAAGATCGTCTCGTGGCACCAGGATTTGACCTACTGGGGATTGGACGATGCCCAGGAAACGACCCTCTGGTTCGCGCTGTCCCCATCAACGATCGACAGTGGCTGCATGAAATTCGTCCCCGGCAGCCACAAACAGGCGATCGTCGAACATATCGACACCTATGCGGACAACAACCTGCTTTCGCGGGGTCAGGAGATTGCCGTCGAGGTCAGGGAAGAGGAGGGCGTCGCGGCCGAATTGCAGCCGGGTCAGGCGTCGATGCACCATGGCCATCTGTTCCATTCCTCCGGCCCCAACAGCACCGATGACCGCCGGATCGGATCGGCCATTCGCTACATCAAGCCGTCGATGAAGCAGAAGACCGGCGACCGTCCGCTCGTGGCCCTGGTCAGCGGCGAAGACCGCTTCGGCAATTTCACTATCGCCGGGCCGCCCAGGGGGCGGCTGTCGAAAGAGGACTTCGAGCTATGCCGGCGGGACGCCGAGCTCAAGCAGCGGCTGCTCTACTGATTCGCCGCGATGCTCAGGCGGCCGTTGCGGTAAAAAAGTTGATCTCTGCGGGTATCAATAAAACGCCATCGCGCTCGAACTCGGCAAATATCTCCATCACACCATCGCGCAGCTTGGTCTTTTGCGCCTCCGTCGCGCCGAAATGTCGGATCGCCGAATCGATCTGCCCGAGGCTCAAGGTCAGGTTTGCGAATCCCTCCAGACCGTCCTTGGGCGGCAGACTCAGGGACGCGATCTCGCAGGATGCATCCTTCAGACCGGCCTCCGACAGGATGCCGATCACACGCTCCGGGTCCCGAAAGGCGAACGGACCCGGCGAGTCCGGATCGGGCCTGGGCATTTCGCCCAATACCTCGCGGGCCACTGCGGCCGGAAGCTTGAAAAACGGATTGTTGGGGATTTGGCCCCAGGACGCGAAGGTGATTTTTCCGCCCGGCTTCAGGGCCAGCGCCATATTGGCGAAGGCGGAAACCGGATCGGCGAAAAACATGACGCCAAAGCGAGAGATCAGGTGGTCGAAGCTGGCATTGTCGAATGGATGAACCGCGGCGTCCGACAAAACAAAAGACACATGGGGTAGCGCCGCGGCGTTGCGCTCTCCGACGCTGAGCATGGTTGTTGAGATGTCGGCGCCGCTGACATGCCCGGTTTCTCCGACCAGAGCGGCAGCCTGCAGGGTGCTGGTGCCCGTCCCGCAGCCAATATCAAGAACGCGTTCACCCTGGCGCAGCGCAGCGCGTGACAAAACGCCGTCCAGGACCGGTTGAAACTGGTGATCCAACTTCTCCTGAAGGGTTACCCATTTGGGCCCGGCCTCGTTCGTCCAAAAGTCTTCCTGCTCTGCGTTCACGGATTCGGTCACATCGATCTCCCTGGGTGGCCGCGTCGGGTGGCTTCGGCTGTGCCAATCAAGGCGTCACGGACTGCTCCACCCGAACGTCCGCAACTCTCAGCCGCAACAGCGATCACTGCGGGTCGTCGGATGGTTGCGCCACTGCGTCATCCTTCGCTTCGCGTCGCTGCCTGGCGCGCAGGCGCGCCACTGTTCTCAGGTTTGCCGCTTCGTCGTGCTCGTCCACGATCTCGGTGCCGAGCAGCGTCTCGAGTACGTCTTCCATCGTGACGAGCCCGGCTGTCCCACCGTAGTCATCCTCCACCAGGGCTATGTGCGCGTCGCGGTCCATGAGCAGATCAAAGAGCGTATCAAGGTCCGTATCCTCGGACACACGCAGAATCTCACGGGTGAAGTCCGCCACCGGACGATCTTGTTCACCGCGCAGGGCGGCGAGCAACAGTTCGCGCGTGAGTGCAAAGCCCTCGACGTCGTCAACGGTGTCGCCGGTGACCAGCATGCGAGAGAACGGGAATGCCTCCCGTCCCGCTATCGCCGCAGCCGTTGTCACCTTGGCTGACACATGCTCGATCACTGTTCGAGGTGTCATCACCTCGCGTGCCTCGATTTCGGGCAGGCGGAAGAGGTTGGCAACGACACGCGTCTCGTCTTCCTCCACGATGCCCAGCCGCTGACCTGCGGTGGTCAACGCGGTGATCTCTTCACGAGAGATTTCTGCGTCCGCCTTGCCACGGGTCAGCAGCCGCGTGATCGCCTGGCTCATCCAGACCAAGGGTAACTGCGCGGCAATGAGCCAGGGCAGCACACGCGCCGCAAAGGGTGCGAGTGTTCGCCAGTATGTTGCCCCAAGTGTCTTGGGAACGATTTCTGAAAGAACGAGAATGCCCAATGTCAGGAGGGCCGAGAACACGCCCACGCCGACGTCGTTGAATACAACCGCCGCCTGGGCGCCAGCCCCGGTTGCACCGACGGTGTGGGCAATTGTGTTGAGCGACAGTATCGCCGCCAGAGGCCGTTCGATATCGGCGCGCAGACGTCTCAGATTCTCGGCCAGCTTCGGGCGACCTTCCTCTGCCGCCTCGACGAAGGAGGGGGTAATCGACAAAAGCACCGCCTCCAGAATGGAGCAAAGGAACGACACGCCGATGGCGAGCAAGACGAAGATGATCAGGAGGGTCACGGCGTTTGCCTTTCATCGAGCCAGGTTCGGCGATCAAACCGATATAGCGCTGCCCGGCTAACAGATGCGTTGACGCCGCGATGGGTTCAAGACCCTGTGCATTGCAAACCTGTTTCACCGTCCGTCTGAGTTGTGCGAGTTCATCGCGCGCTTCGGCCCTTCGATGCAAACACCTGTTGCCTCTTGGACTGTTCGAAAGTCGCGAGTGGTTCGACGGATAGAAGTGGATTTGTAATGGTGCCCAGAAGAGGACTCGAACCTCCACGACCATGCGGTCACCAGCACCTGAAGCTGGCGCGTCTACCAATTCCGCCATCTGGGCTTTGCAATAGTGCCGGCGTGATGTAAGGCCCCGTCCGTGTCCTGTCAATCACTTATTTGCCGGCTTGGCGCGCAGGACCGCCGCCGTCCGCCGGCGCAGCGGCGCGGCGAGACGCCGCTCTTGGCGGGGCCGGCGCGGTGGGGCAGTATCGCGATACAAGCGACGCGCGCAGGCGGGTGAACGCGCCCCGCCCTCATGACATCGCGCGCGGTCAGGGATTTTGGGAGGAAGCCGATGACACTGCAGCAAATCAACAGTTTCGCGCATGGCAGCTGGGTGGCGCCCGGGTCGGGGGCGCGCGACATCGCCGATGCGGTCACCGGCGAGGTGTTTGCCGTCGCCGGTAACGACGCGCTCGACGTGCAGGGCATGCTCGACTACGCCAAGGCCAAAGGCGGACCGGCGCTGCGCGCCATGACCTTCCACGAGCGCGCCAAGATGCTGAAGGCGCTCGCCCAGCATCTCGGTGAGCACAAGGAGGCGATGTACGCGCTCTCCTACCGCACCGGCGCGACGCTGCCGGACAGCAAGATCGACATCGACGGCGGCATCGGCACCGTGTTCGTCTACGCCTCCAAGGGACGGCGCGAAATGCCCGACGGCCATGTCTATCTCGACGGCGGCCTGGAGCAGCTGTCGCGCACCGGCAGCTTCGTCGGCCAGCACATCTGCACGCCGCTGCGCGGCGTCGCCGTGCACATCAACGCTTTCAACTTCCCGGTCTGGGGCATGCTGGAGAAACTGGCACCGACGCTGCTCGCCGGCGTCCCGGCGATCGTCAAGCCGGCGACCGCCAGCTGCTATCTGACCGAGCACTGCGTGCGGGTGATGATCGACAGCGGCATGCTGCCGGACGGCGCGGTGCAGCTGGTCTCGGGCGGCCTCGGCGACATGCTCGACCGGCTCGACTGCCAGGACGTGGTGAGCTTCACCGGCTCCGCCGACACGGCGCTCAAGCTGCGTTCCTCACCGCATCTTTTGAGCAACGCCGTGCGCTTCGTCGCCGAGCAGGACAGCCTCAACGCCTCGATTCTCGGCCCCGACGCCGGCCCGGGGACGCCGGAATTCGACCTGTTCATCAAGGAAGCGCAGCGCGAAATGACCGCCAAGGCGGGGCAGAAATGCACCGCCATCCGCCGCATCCTGGCGCCCGAGCCGCATGTCGAAGCGGTGATCGAGGCGCTGTCGGCGAGGCTGGCCAAGACGGTGATTGGCGATCCGAAACGCGAGACCACCCGCATGGGCGCGCTGGTGTCGAGCGGCCAGCGGCGCGACGTGCTGGAAAAGGCGGCGATCATCGGCGGCGAGGCCGAACGGGTGTTCGGCGATCCGGAGCATTTTGCCGTCGACGGCGCCGATCCTCAGAACGGGGCGTTCCTGCCGCCGATGCTGTTTCACTGCGCCGACCCGGACGGTGCCGCCCGCATCCACGACACCGAAGCCTTCGGACCGGTGTCGACGGTGATGGGCTACCGCGACCTCGACCAGGCGATCGCGCTGGCCAACCGCGGCGGCGGCAGTCTCGTCGCCTCGGTGATCACCCACGATCCGGCGATCGCCCGCGACGTGGCGCTGGGGGCCGGCGCCTTCCACGGCCGGCTCTATTTCAACAACCGCGATTCGATGGGCGAGAGCACCGGCCACGGCTCGCCGCTGCCACACATGGTGCATGGCGGGCCGGGCCGCGCCGGCGGCGGCGAGGAACTGGGCGGCGTACGCGGGGTGCACCATTACATGCAGCGCACTGCGGTGCAGGGCAGCCCCGACGTGCTCACCGGCATCGGCGCGCAGTGGGTGCCGGGGGCCACGGAAGTCGAAGCGCCAGCGCATCCGTTCACGCGGAAGTTCGGCGAGCTGGCGATCGGCGAGACGATCCACACGGCCGAACGCGAAGTGACGCTCGACGACATCGAGCATTTCGCCGAATTCACCGGCGACACCTTCTATGCCCACATGGACGAGGCGGCCGCCGCGCGCAATCCGTTCTTCCCGGGCCGGGTGGCGCATGGCTACCTGCTGCTGTCGTTTGCCGCCGGCCTGTTCGTCGAGCCGAACGAGGGGCCGGTGCTCGCCAACACCGGGCTCGATTCCTTGCGCTTCATGAAACCGGTGCAGGCCGGCGCCCGCATCAAGGTGCGGCTGACGGTGAAGAAGAAGACCCGCCGCACCGACGAGTACGGCGAAGTGCGCTGGCACGTGACGGTCACCGACCAGGACGACGATACCGTGGCGGAATACGAGCTGCTGACGATGAACGCCTACTAGGGCATGCACTTGGTATCTGCCGGACGCCCCGCAGCGTTCGTGTCCTGCGCAGCGAATGCAAGGCAAAGCCCGTGCGGTGTGCCGGGTTACGGAAGCGTGTCGGCAGCCTACCCCAAGCGGTCCAGATAGGCGCGCATCATAAGCTGAAGTTGTTCGGCGAGGCGCTCCGGTTCGGCCCATGTGCCATCGTCTTCGACGAACCATCGATGCACCACCGCATCGGCGACGTCGAACAGGAGTTGGGCAGCAACGCGGTTCTGGCCGATGTGCGGATCGAGAGCCTCGGCGAGGAATGCGATCGCCTCAGCGCGCAGCTTTTCGATCCGCCGGCTGAGTGATGCCGATATCGGCACCTGCGAAGACAGCGCCCGATGCAGTCGCGGATCGTCTTCATGCAACGCGACGATGCTGCGGACCAGGAGCTTCACGATATCGTGCGGCGCGGCGCCGGGCGGAAGCGAAGACGCCGCTTCGACCAACAGCGCCTCACCCCTTGAAACATGGCTGTCTGCGATCGCATCGACGAGCGCCTGCTTGTTCGGGAAGTATTCGTACAGAGATCCGATTGAAACGCCGGCGCGGCTGGCAACCACATTGGTGTTGAACCCTTCCCATCCGTCCTTTGCCAGAATCTGAGCCGCGGCCTGCAAGATCGCCGAGACGGTCGCCTTTGCGCGGCTCTGTTTCGGTTTGCGAACAATGGCTTGGCGGCGTCGCACACCGGTCATTTTTCGGCCTCTCAATCCGAGTCTCAAAAATCCGAGCAATTATTCAATATCATCGGTATCGGCATGGAGAAACCCAGACCATGAAAACCTACGAAGGCTCCCCATCCTGGTTGCGCTACCGCGCGCTTCTTGCAGATCGGTTCTCCGTTCGTTTTGAGCGTGAGCCAGTCGAAACCTGGACGTTCATCCGAGGCCATGAGGTCCATATCGACGACTGGCGCCCCGATACACCCGAGAAGGGCACCTTGATCCTCGTCCATGGCGCGGGTGGGAACGGCCGCATCCTTGCGCCCTTCGCGGCGTTCGCGGCAGGGCTTGGTTGGCGTGTTCTGGCAGCTGATCTGCCGGGCTACGGACTGACCAAACCGGCAGAGACGTTCCGTTGGGATTACGACGAGTGGCCCGCCGTCGTCGCCCAACTGGCCGACGAAAGTGCAGGTCCCGTGGTCCTTCAGGGGCTCTCGCTGGGCGGCATGACGGCGCTGTTTGCTGCACAGACGTCGCGCAACGTCTCGGGTGTCATCGCCACCACGCTGCTCGACATGGGCGATCCGGCCATCTTCATGCGTGCGGCCCGTTGGCATTGGCTTGGCCTCGCATCGCTCATTGGTTTTCGCATGATGCCGTGGATTGTGGATCACGTCACAATGCCTCTGTGGTTGATTGCACCCATGAACAAGATGACCGCCGACGCCGCGATGCGCCGGTACTTCTCAACCGATCCGCTGCTTGGTCGCCTGAAGGTGCCGTCACGCTTTTTCCGAACGATACACGCCCGAAAGGCCACTGCGATGACGCTCCGGTGCCCGCTGCTTCTCATTCACCCCGGCGCCGATGCCTGGACCCCGACCGCGTTGAGCAGGTCTGCGTTCGAACGGATCGACGCCCCGAAGCGACTGCGGGTACTGACAAACGGTTCTCATCTGCCGCTGGAACAACCCGCGTTTCAGGAACTTGAAGAGGATATCAGATCTTTCCTTGCCGCGGTGGCTGCGACGGGCAGCGGATCGCCGCCGCGGGATGCCGCGGCTGTCTAGCCCCGGACGAACGGAAAGGGGTACGCACTGCCCAGGATGAACGCCGGGTTTCACACCAGGAACGGATAACCGCCCTCGTGCTTGAGCAGCGCGATCTTGGTCTCGATGCCGCCCTCGCCGGAATAGCCGCCGATACCGGTGGCCGACAATACCCGGTGGCAGGGCACGATGATCGGAATGCCGTTGTTGCCGCAGGCCTGGCCGATTGGCTGGCCGTAGGTGCCGAGATCGCGGGCGATGTCGCCATAGCTGCGGGTGGCGCCGAACGGAATCGCCAGCATCGCTTCCTGGACCTGCCGCTGAAAGGCGTTGGCGGACAGCCGCAGCGGCAGTTCGAACACGGTCAGCGTGCCGGCGAAATAGGCGGCGAGCTGTTTCTCGGCCTCGGCCAGCACCGGCGTCCGGCGGATGTCGGCGAAACCGTGGTCGTCGCCCTGCCACCAGAGCCGTACGATCTCGCCGTCGCGCTCGACGACAGCCAGGCGCCCAACGGGAGTCTCGACCGGCCAGGCGCAGGCCGGGGCGCTTTTGACACCAGCGTCGTCTGTGGACTCATCTACGGTCATGGCCGGATGCTGCCCTTGGCGACCAAGCCTGTCAATCCCGGTGGGCCAACGGCCGAGCCGGCCGTCTCTGAAGGGTTTCGCGGCGGTCTTCAACAAACGTTAATAACCTCAATATTTCAACAAGTTATATTATTCACGGTTACCCTTAGTTTTGTCTTGAAATGATCCCCGGCCGGCCCATTTTCCTCCCATTTGCCAACACAAATCGCGGCGAGACTCCGCGTCGTCCGGCAACCGGCCGGATGGCGGTGTCACGGCAAAAACAAACGACACCGCCTGTGAACAACAGGAGAGACCTATGAAAAAGCTTCTTTTGGCGACCGCAATATCGGCCTTCTCCATGGCCGCCTATGCGCAGGCCGTGGAATTCGTCGTCGCCGACGCCAATGGCGACGGCGCGGTCACGATGGAAGAGGCCATGATCGTGCTGCCCAGCGTATCGCCCGACACGCTGAAGGCCGCCGACACCGATGGCGACGGCGTGCTGTCGCAGGCCGAATATGAAGCACTGGCCAGCCAGTAATACGCGACCCCTCACGCGGGCCTTCATGGGTGAAGATTGACCTGCGTGGCGAACTGACTGACCGGTGCTTTCGCCGGAGCCCCTGCCACCTCCGTGGCAGGGGCTTTCCTATTCCACGGCGGGAGCGGCTAACTGTCCTTCATCTTCAGCGCGGCGATGAAGGCTTCCTGCGGGATATCGACCTTGCCGAACTGGCGCATGCGCTTCTTGCCGGCCTTCTGCTTTTCCAGCAGCTTGCGTTTGCGCGTCGCATCGCCGCCATAGCATTTGGCGGTCACGTCCTTGCGCAGCGCCGAGATGGTCTCGCGGGCGATGATGGTGCCGCCGATCGCCGCCTGGATGGGAATCTTGAACATGTGGCGCGGGATCAGGTCCTTGAGTTTTTCGCACATGTCGCGACCGCGCTTCTCGGCCGCCGAGCGGTGCACCAGCATCGACAGCGCGTCGACCGGCTCGCCATTGACCAGGATCGACATCTTGACGAGATCGCCCGGCCGCATCTCGGTGATCTGGTAGTCGAAGGAGGCGTAGCCCTTCGACAGCGATTTCAGCCGGTCGTAGAAATCGAACACCACCTCGTTGAGCGGGAGGTCGTAGGACAGCATCGCCCTGGTGCCGACATAGGTGAGCTCGATCTGGATGCCGCGCCGGTCCTGGCACAGTTTGAGGATCGGGCCGAGATAGTCGTCCGGCGTCAGAATGGTGGCGCGGATCCACGGCTCGTGGATCTCGGCGATCTTGACGACGTCCGGCATGTCGGCCGGGTTGTGCAGTTCGCGGGTGCTGCCGTCGGTCATCGTCAGCTCGTAGACCACCGAAGGCGCGGTGGCGATCAGGTCGAGGTCGAACTCGCGCTCCAGCCGTTCCTGGATGATCTCCAGATGCAGCAACCCGAGGAAGCCGCAGCGGAAACCGAAGCCGAGCGCCGCCGACGTCTCCATCTCGAAGGAAAAGCTGGCGTCGTTGAGCCGCAGCTTGCCCATGGCGCTGCGCAGGTCTTCGAAATCGGCGGCGTCGACTGGAAACAGTCCGCAGAACACCACCGGCTGGGCCGGCTTGAAGCCGGGCAGCATTTCGGCCGTCGGGCGCTTGTCCTCGGTGATCGTATCGCCGACCCGGGTGTCGGCAACCTCCTTGATGGAGGCGGTGATGAAGCCGATCTCGCCGGGGCCGAGCCCCTCGACATTGGCCATCTTCGGGGTGATCACACCGACCCGGTCGACCAGGTATTTGGCGTCGGTGCCCATCATGCGGATGGTCTGGCCCTTTTTCAGCACGCCGTCGATCACCCGCACCAGCACGATGACCCCGAGATAGGCGTCGTACCAGCTGTCGACGAGCAACGCCTTGAGCGGTGCCCCGGCGTCGCCATGCGACGGCGGCGGCAGCCGGTGGACGATCGCCTCGAGCACGTCGTCGATGCCCTGGCCGGTCTTGGCGGAAATCTCGATGGCGTCCGAGGCGTCGAGGCCGATCACTTCCTCGATCTGCTCCTTGACCCGCTCCGGCTCGGCCGCCGGCAGGTCGATCTTGTTGAGCACCGTGACGATCTCGTGGTCGTTGTCGATCGCCTGATAGACGTTGGCCAGCGTCTGCGCCTCGACACCCTGGCTGGCATCGACCACCAGGAGCGAGCCCTCGCAGGCCGATAGGCTGCGCGACACTTCATAGGCGAAGTCGACATGGCCGGGCGTATCGATCAGGTTGAGCACGTAGGTCTCGCCGTCCTGCGCCTGGTAATGCAGCCGCACGGTCTGCGCCTTGATGGTGATGCCGCGCTCGCGCTCGATATCCATATTGTCGAGCAGCTGGTCTGACATCTCGCGGTCGGCAAGCCCGCCGGTCCGCTGGATCAGCCGGTCGGCGAGCGTCGACTTGCCGTGGTCGATATGCGCCACAATCGAAAAATTGCGGATATGCGAGAGCGGTGTGGTGGAACTTGAACTCATGGCACGCCGTATAGTGCGGTTCTACGGCAATGAAAAGCGCTTCCGTTTGCCGCAGCGGGCGTTGTTTGCATCGCCCATACCCGCTAGAGCCAGTTGCAACCAGAATGAATCATTTGATGGCGGAAAATCGGTTCACTCGGCAAGGCGCGTCGCGCAGCGCGATGTGGTGCATCGGGCAAGCGGCTCAACGTAGCCGATGGGCCGATTTACCGCCACCCTGGAGAGGTCTATCGTGTTGAAAACATGCGGTGAATGGGCCGGGCGATTTTGCCCCCTGGCGTCGTTGGCTTGCACTTGTGGTGGGGAGGCACCACGGCGTGCAACCCGCCTAGCCAGCGACCAAAATCGCCGCGGTCAAATGCTTCATTCTGGCCGCAACTGGCTCTAGTTTGCGCTCCTGTGGCCACTGGGCTAGCCTGCCATCTCCCGTGCCGGATCGAACGCGCCTTTGCCGCGACGCCGGCATTGCTTATATGCACATTTGGAAAAGCAATGATTGATCAAGAGGGCCTGCCGTGAATTCCATGCTCACCCTTTGCCAAAACGTACCGCTGACGACCCTCGAAGAGGGACAGATCGTCATGATGGAAAATGAACGGTCCGACCAGCTCGTCGTCCTGGCGGAGGGACATCTCGAAGTTTATCGCGACGATGTGTCGATCGCGCTGGTGAACGAACCGGGCGCCATCTTCGGCGAAATGTCGGTGCTTTTGAACCGGCCGCACACCGCAAGCGTGCGGGCGACGACGCCAGCCAAGGTCCACATCGTCGAGGACGCGCAGGCCTTCCTGCTGGCCAATCCGGCCTGCGTGCTGCCGATCGCTTATCTGCTGGCCCGGCGCCTGCACAACTCGACCACCTATCTTGTCGACATGAAACGGCAGTTCCAGGATCAGGCCGATCACTTCGGCATGGTCGACGAGGTGCTCGAATCGCTGGCCCATGAGCAGGACGAAGTCTTCACGCCTGATCCCGAACTGCCAGCCGATCCAACGAAGTGACCCATTGCGGCGGGTCGTCGAGCGGTGCGATCGGCCGCTGCAGCGGGTCTTCGAGCTGCACGGCCTCGCCGTGGTCCAAACACTTCCAATAGGCGGTTCCGGCGTCGGTATCGATCAGCACGTGCGAGGGCACCGGACCCAGCTGGTGTCCTGCGTTGAAGATCCAGGTGCGGCCGATCCGGTCGGCCCAGGAGCCGCCGTCGACATAGGGCGACTGGTGCACGTGGCCGCTCAACACCGCATCGGGCTGGTATTGTTCGATCCACGACCGTAATTCGGAGTCGCCGAACGATCGCCGGCCGCCCCAACTGGTGGGTGACTCGTCGGGCGGCGCGTGATGCACCCAGATCCAGCGGCCGGGACGCCGCCCGGCGTCGTTTTCGAGCTGCCGGGCGATCGCCTCCCTGACGATATCGCCGTCCCACCAGGGGCAAAGACTGAACAGGGTATCGCCGATCTGCGGCGAGTCGCCGTCGGTCGGCACCCCGGTGGCCCGTGCCTTGGTGATCCAGTTCGCGACCAGTTCGCCACTGTCGTTTCTGCTGTCGAGGTCGTGGTTTCCCGAACAGATCAGCAGTGGCGCGCGCTCGCGGATGCGCTCGAAATACTTACGCACCACCACCGCCTGGGCAGGCCGGTCGATATAGAGCGAGATCTCCAGATGGTCACCGGCGAGGATCACCAGATCGACGTCGGCCGCCGCGTCGACAACCCAATCGAACTTGCGCAGATTATAGTGAAGGTCGGCGACATGAAGGCATTTCAACGCGGGCACTCCTCTTGCCGTTGATCTGCGGTCCGGTATCGACACCAGGATACCGCCACAATGTGGCAAAAGGAATTGACCGATGGCACAGCGACCGTGGAAAGCGTCGCGGCAACGCCACATGACACAACAGCGGCACGGCCGGGACTGCGCCATCCGGCAGGATCCACGGTTCGAACCGCCAATCAACCGCCCGTCGCTTCCGGCGACCGGTCAGGCAGGTCCTGTGGCGGCGGGTCGGGACCGCGCTGCCCGCCTGGTCTCGGGCGGACCCAAAGCGGAACCGAGCCCAGAAACAGGCCGAAGGGTATCAGGATGCCGTTGACGACCGGTCGTTTCCAGATGTCCGATGCCGGCGACGGCGGCGGTTCTCCTTCGCTTTCGACACGGCGCAGATAGTCCCGCGCCATTGCCGCATCCCGGTCGATCACGCGCACTCGCATGCCGCCCAATGCAATCGTCACCCACCAGTCCACACTGGCGTGGTGGAGACCGTCGACAAAGACTGCAATGCCCTGGCTTTCCAGAGCGGACTTCAGGCATACGGCGGCCGGAAGGTCGTAAACGACCGTGATCGTCTCAAGGTTCGACATACGCATTTTCGCTCATGGTACACATTGGACATCGGGACCGCCGCTGAAGGTCTCCGTAGACTATCTGCGCGCAACCGCTGCAGCGGGCCTATCCTGCGCATCGTCCGCCGCCGTCAGCCAATTCAGTGCCTTGTAGTCGAAACCGTATTCCAGGGTCGGCTTGATCACCTGGAAATAGGGCGACAGGTCGAAATCACGCGGCGTGAACAGCGAGTGGTGGCGGATGTGCAGGATTTCCTCACGCGAATAGGTTGACTGCGCCATGGTCTGGCCGGGATGACGCTCAATCTCCGGCAGGATCGGGTAGCGCACCCGCTGAAACGCCTGGGCGATCAGGGTCGAGCAGATGGCACGGGTCGGATCGCCGGACCCGAAGGACAGCATGCGGCGGCGCCAGCGCGTCGGCACCGGCGGCGTCGGCAGGAAATAGCGCAGCATATCGAAAATGTTCTTCAGGTCGTAGCGGGTGCCGATGCGCGCCACCATGAAGTCGACGATCGTGCGCAGGTCATCGGGCGTCAAGCCGACAGGGCGACAGACACGGGTGTTGAAGGTCGCATATTTCGACAGCGGAACCGCGATGCAGCCCTCGCCGAGCACCACTTCGACAAGCTGCGCCGGCTCGCCGCCGGCCGCCGCATCGCCGCAGGCGTCGCCGACGTAGAGCGCCGCATGCGACCAGGTCGACTGGGTCAGATATTTGATGGCCACCGACACTTTCTGGTTGCCCTCGACCAGCAGCACGTCGCCGGGCCGCAGCGTGCGCCCGAGCGTCTGCGGATCCGACGGAGTGTAGGGCTGGTACCCCGATGATTCGGTCCGCAGCCGGTCGGCAAGCCGCCGGCCCAGGCGGTCGAGCCATGTGTCGGGCGGCAGCTGAAGGCGGTCTTCCATAGGTTCCAAATCGTCCCCTGAACGTGACAATCAAGCCTCAGGACGATCACCACCCTATCACAACAGCGACAGCAAAACCGCCGCTTGACCTCATTGCCGGTTCGACTATTTTTAGAATTATTCTAAACTAGGAGACCGCCATGTTACGCCGCCTGGCCAGTGTCGGACGTCGTCCCTTCTCCTCGCTCAGCCAACAGGAAATCCTCGCCCTGGCCATCTCGTCGGAGGAGGATGACGGGCGCATTTACCTGGCTTATGCCGACTTGCTGCGGGACGACTATCCGGCGACCACCGCCATTTTCGAGGACATGGCCAAGGAGGAAAACGAGCATCGCAGGCGCCTGATCGATCTCTACCGGAAACGCTTCGGCGACCGGATTGTGCTGATCCGGCGCGAGCATGTGCGCGGCTTTATCGAGCGCCGGCCGCTGTGGCTCGCCAAAAGCCTGTCGATCGACCAGATCCGCGACGAGGCGGAGCGCATGGAGCATCAGGCCTGGCGCTTCTATCTGGAGGCGGCCAAACACACCAACGACGCCCCGACACGCAAACTGCTGGGCGACCTTGCTGAAGAAGAACGCACGCATGAGTCGCTGGCGCATCGACTGGGTGAAGTGCATGCGCCGGAGGATGTCCGCCGCCAGGAAACCAGCCGCGAACGCCGGCAGATGATCCTGACCTACATCCAGCCCGGCCTCGCCGGACTGATGGACGGTTCGGTCTCGACCCTGGCGCCGATCTTCGCCGCCGCCTTCGCCACCGGCGACACCTGGCAGACCTTTCTGGTCGGACTTGCCGCGTCCATCGGCGCCGGCATTTCGATGGGCTTTACCGAAGTCGCCTCGGACGACGGGGTGATTTCGGGCCGCGGCGCGCCGATCAAGCGCGGTCTGACGACCGGCATCATGACCACCATCGGCGGCCTCGGCCACGCCCTGCCCTATCTGATTCCGCATTTCGTGCTGGCCACCACCATCGCCATCTGCCTGGTGTTCGTCGAACTCTGGGCGATCAGCTGGATCCAGCACCGCTTCATGGAAACGCCATGGTCACGGGCAATCTTCCAGGTGGTGCTCGGCGGCTCCCTGGTGTTCGCCGCCGGCCTGCTGATCGGCACGGCTTAGTTGGCAAACGCGAGGCCGGGGCTGAAATTTGGTGACAGCTTACTTGATTCCATGACATCGCGTCGCCTTGGAAAACCGTCGTGCCAGAATGAAGCGAAACCGTCACCGAATTTCGGGCACCGACTCACCGGCGTCCGGGCGCGGGGTGAAGTGGCGCAGCGCCACCGGCACCTCGACGCCGCACTGCTGCAGCTGCTCGATGCGCAGACAGCGGCAGGCGCCTTCCAACAGGTTGACGCCGATACGCTCGACGGTACGGGCTTGCGGCGGCTCCAGCCAGGTACCGCGCACCCACTCGTTGAACGCACCCATCGCCGGCCCGCACCAGATCTGGAAATCGTCGCGGCGTGTCCGTTCGCCCTCGCGGGCCCAGTGGGCGCCGTCGAACAGGTAGCGCCTGAACATCAGGGCCATGCGCAGCTTCGCATCGGTCTCGGCACGCTCGGCGACGGCCGGATTGCGCGCCTCGAAATAGCGGCGCGTCTCCTGCCATACCAACTCGCTGCCGCCGTCGAAGATCTGCTCTTCGAGCCACTCGAGATCGCTCTGCGGCAGGTCGTGCAGCCCGTCATAGCGCCGGTACAGGTCGTACAGGCGCCGCGCCTTGACGTGGAAGGTGGTGCCGCGTTTAAGCACCTGCACCCGAACGCCGCGCTCGAACATGTCAGCGGCGGGCGCCATCGCCACGTCGGCAATGCCGCTGGCGGCGAGCAGTTCGCGCCCGGCCTCCGACAGGCCCGATTCGACGGCCGCCTGGTTGACCGAACCGGTCAGCACATAATCGGCGCCGAGCTGGAAGGCCGCGGCGACCGATGCCGGGGTACCTAGCCCGCCGGCTGCGCCCAGCCGGATCGGCCGGTCGAAGCCATGGCGCTCGCTGAGCTGATGGCGCACCCGGTCGATGGCCGGGTAGATCACCGTCAGCGGACGATTGTCGGTATGGCCGCCCGAATCGGCTTCCACCGTGATGTCCTCGGCCAATGGCAGCCGGCTCTGCAATTCCGCCTGCAGGTCGCTGATCAGCCCGGCCGCCGCCAGTTCGCGCAGCAGGTCGGCGGATGGTGGCTCGATAAACACCCGGGCCACCTCGGGCCGGGAGATCTTGGCAAAGATACGGGTTTTGCGTTCGACCGCACCGTCGCTGGTCAGCGACAGTCCGGCAGCCGACAGGCGCACCACCTGCGGCGACGGCCGCAGAAACGCCGATGCCGACACATGCCTGACCTTTTTGCGCAGGTACAGCTCGACCAGCGCTTTTTCCATATCGGGATGGTTCGGCGTGTGAATGAGGTTCATGCCGAAGGGAACCTGGTCCGGCAATTCGGCGCGGATCGCCTCGATGGCGCCCTCGACCTCCGCCGGATCCAGTCCGGCACTGCCGAAAAACCCTAAAAATCCGGCGCGCCCGGCCGCGACGACCATTGCCGCGGTGGCGATGCCGCGAGCCATTTCCCCGACCACGTAGGGATAGCGGCAGCCATGGGCGGTCACAAATCCGCCAGAGCCCAGGCTCTCCGGCGTGAGTGGCGGCAGCAGGGCGACCAGCGGCCCGCTGGTCATATCGATCAGCCGGTGCATGGTCGGGGTGCCGCGTTCGGCCGGGATCAACAGGTGCTGGCCGTCGCCCTGGTCGTGAACCGCCAGGGCGGTCCTGAAGTCCTCCACCGCCTGTCCGCAGTCCAGGATGCGCGGCGCCAGCCGTTCGGCGATGCGGCCGCTAAGGGCACCGCCGAAGCGTCTCATCGTGTCGGCATAGGTCAGATCCGCGTCGGCCGGATCACCACTGCTGAAAAAGCGTTCAAGACCCTTGCGCAAAGGTTTTGATCCCAACTTCGCGACCTCCATCGGCCGAAAAAACATCATCGTCGCCTCCGGCCTTCCCGGCTCCGGTGCGAATTGGGCCCCGGATCTTGCGCCCGATTATCCGCCGCAGCCGAAACGCCATACAACTGGCAGAATTGTCGGTTCCCCAACGTATTACTACCAGACGGTTCAACATGTTAATGATGATACGATCCATTTAGCGACACGTTAACAACGAAGATTGGCCTCCCTGTCAATTTTTCATGTCAGTGCTGTTATCTATAGCAGTTTAATCCTCCGGCGATATTGGGATTTAATCTGAATAACAGGACGGTTGGCAACCGGAGTCCCTCCGTGACGGGGTTTTTACACGCACTTTTTCTCGATCTGACGATCGACAGACAGCGTTCACATACCTGGCGACGGTGCCGTTCTTTGCAACAGTCAGGATCCTGAAATGATCAAACGGGGCATCTTCGCCGGCTCGATCGCCATGTCATGGATGTGGGGGCTGGGCCTGTTCTTCTCGGTGCACTTCACCTTCGTCTACGGGTGGGTCGGGTTGCTCAGTTTCGCCATTCCGAACGCGCTCGGGTTGGTGCTGTTCGGCTGGGTCCTGCAGCGGCGCGCCGACAAAGGCGAGCTGAAAGCACTTGCCGAAGCCGCATTCGTCAAGCACCCGGTGGTCTTCGGGCTCTACCAGGCGGCGGCGGTGGCTCTCACCCTGTTTGCCGTCATCGCCTATTTCATGACACCGTTGAATCTCGCCTATGCCGGCTTCGCCGGTCTCACCGTGCTGGCGGTTGGCGTTCTCGTTGGCGAAGTGCTCGGCATTCGCCGCCTCATCCCGCTGCAGGCGGCCTGCCTTGTGGTGGCGGTGATTGCCGCCGGCGTGCTTTTGGGTATCGCACCGCATCAGCCCCATACGCCGATCGAGGGCGCCGGCCTGAGCTTCGCGGGTTTCGCGGTGCCGCTGGTCGTCGGGCTGCTGTTCGGCCCGTTCTTCGACGTCCAGCAATGGCAAAGGGCGGTCGAGCTGCAGAAAAAAGGCGTACCGGTGGCGCAGGGCTTTGCCCTCGGCGGCCTGCTGTTTTTCGGTCTGCTGATGATCAACGGCACGATCGCCATGGCGCTGACCGGCGGGCTTGAGGCCGCCCGATTTGCCGGTCCGGACGGCTGGCTGCATGCCCAGGCGGCGGTGACGACCGCGCTCCACGCTGCAGGCGGCGGCCCGGCCGAGGTGTTCTACGGCATCTGGGTGCTGTTGTGCGTCGTCACCACCTTCGACAGCGCCCAGGCGGCGCTCGCCTGGTTCGTCCCGACGGTCGCCCGCAAGAACGACAATGCCCTGATGGCGATGCTGCCGGCGGACCTGCTGAATTCCACCCTGCCGCTGCTGGTGCTGTCGGCCGTTGCCGGAGTCGGCGCCTGGATTGCCGGCTTGCACCTGGAACACTTCATGATCCTCTATGCGTCGCTGTTCGTCGCCTACAGCGCCAGCCTGGCATTCGATCTCATCCGCGGCACGCAACCGCGCACACTGTCGCCGGTGACGCTGTTCTGCGGCATCGTGTCGATGCTGACCTTGAGCGTCGGCTATTTCGAGCACGCCCCGCTGATGATGATCTTCGGCAGCCTGATCGCCCTGTTCCCGCTGGGCCTGGAGGCCGTGCAGAGTCCGGACACCGGCGCCGGCGACACCGCAGACCGAGCCGACGGCCAGCCGCCGACCCAGTCCAGCATCACCGTGCGCGCGATGAGCAACGGCGCCGACCCGGCGCTCAACGGCGCGCTGAACGGATCGCATAGCGGCACCGGCGACGGGACGGCGATGGCGGAGCACCACTACGCCCATCCCGACGGCCTGTTCAACGGCAAATGGTTCGAGGTCAGGCTGACCGCCACCTACAACGACACCAATTCGGTGGGCAATATCTACTTCGCCAATTATGTCGCCTGGGTGGGCAAGACCCGCGAGCTGTTCTTCCGGCACTGCATGCCGGCCTTCGATCTCAAACAAACCCCGTTCTACATCCTGACCCGCAGCTTCAACCACAAATTCGTCCGCGAGGCGAAGGAGTTCGACGAGGTGATGGTGCGGTTGCGCATCGGCAAGTACAACCGCAAATTTGTCAATCTCGAGCACAAACTGTTCGACGGCCACCAGAACCTGTTGGGCGAGGGCGACCAGTCGCTGATGTTCGTGCGATCCGACGACTATCACCTGATCGACATCCCCAAGGACGTGGTCACCGCCTTCACGCCTTACGTGTGATTCCCCATCTGCCCGTTTGACAGCCGTGCCCGAATTGTCGAACGTCGGCGCGGAACAGAATCGCAGGACAGGGAAGGGTCACGGCCGATGGCGTTTGAAGATCTGATCACCCGCATCAACATGCTCTTTGTCGAGATGGAGAACCAGCCGCAGGACGCGACGGAACTGCTGGAGCAGATCCGCCTGGAGCTCAACCAGATGAAGGCGACCGGCCAGCCGCTGCCGGAAGACCTGGTACGGCTGGAAGAACGGCTGGAAAAGGAATTCGCCGACGCGGCGAAGAAGAAGACGTAATCCGGCGGGGCGTCAGTGCCCGAAATTCGGAGACAGTTTACTTAATTCCTTGAAATTTCTATAGAAATATGAGCGCTGTGCCTGAATTAAGCAAACTTTCACCGAATTGGCAGCCGCTGCGGCGCGTGGAAATTCGGTGACGGCTTGCTCAATTCAGGCACAAACGCGCCACAAGCCAGGTGCTTTCGGGGAATTGAGTAAGCCGTCTCCGAAATTCGATCCCCGACTTGTCCGCACGCCTACTGTTTCGGGATCGAGCCGACGAGCAGTGTACGGCGTTTCCGTCCACACCTTGATCCGATCGGTCAGGTTGTCGAGTTCTGAAAACATGAGCGCCATTGGCAGCCGCTGCGGCGCGTGGAAATTCGGTGACGGCTTGCTCAATTCAGGCACAAACGCGCCATAGGCCACATGCTTGCAGGGAATTGAGTAAGCCGTCTCCGAAATTCGACCCGCGACGTACCCGCACGCCTACTGTTTCGGGATCGAGCCGACGAGCAGTTCGTCGCTGGTCTCGATGTCGACCCAGCGGCCGGCGTGGAATGACGCCTGGCGCTTCAGGTAGGTGTAGGGCGTTTCCGTCCACACCTTGACCCGGTCGGTCAGGTTGTCGAGCACGAAATCGCCGTCGGCGGTGCGCAGCGTCAGCACGGCGTGCCCCTCACCATTGGCCTTGCGGACGACGGTGATCAGCAGGTCGGCGGCCGAAAAGCCGCGTTCCATCAGCATGGCGCGCTTCAACAGGACATAGTCCTCGCAATCGCCGACCGCATCCGGATAGGACCAGACCTCCTCACGGCCGTGGATTTCGAAGTCGGTCATCGGCAGCACCGAGAAGTTGACCGCCTGGTTGACCTCCCGCACCACCTGCCAGCCGAACTCGGTCACCCGCGGCGCCGATGTCTCGCGCCCGGTTCCACGGCATTCGCGGCGGTTTGCCTTGCAGAATTCATAATGTCCAATGGGCTGCGACGTGATCCCGCCGACCCGCATCGCCGAGCCGGCCTGCTGGGCCGCCATGACAATCGGCGTCGGTGAAAATGCCACAATGGCAGCGGCTACCACGCCCGCAAACAATACGCGCAACATCGACGGCCAGTCCCTGTACACCCTTTGTTATCCTTAACAAACAGTTAACAGGTGCAACACGACTTGAGTCAATGTGGCGACAACGAAAGTTCTGTTTATGGTTACCAAAAATGATCGGAGATCAGTCTGGCAGCATTTGCGCAACCGCGTTGAGGATCAGATCGATGTCCTGCGGCCGTGACAGCCGGTGGTCGCCGTCGCGCACCAGGGTCAGCACGACGTCGTCGGCCGGCAGATGCTCGACCAGCCGCAGGGCGTGGGTGTAGGGCACGTCGGGATCCTCCATGCCCTGGATGATGCGCACCGGGCAGCCGGTCTCGATGACCCCTTCCAGCACCCGGTTTTCGCGGCCGTCCTCGAACAGCGCCCGGGTGAAGACGTTGGGGTCCGGGCCGTAGGGCGTCGGCTCCTCGAAATAGCCCTTCTCCTCGAGGTCGCGCCGCTGCGCTTCGGTGAGCTGCGGCTCGTGCAGTTCGCCGGTGAAATCCGGGGCCGGCGCCAGCAGCAACAGGCCTTGCAGACGCTCTGCGGCGCCCGCCTTGCGCAGCTCCTGCACCATGCGCAGCGCGATCCAGGCGCCCATCGAGGAGCCGACGAGCAATTGCCGGCCGGCGGCGAAGCGATCGAACACCGCCAGGCTCTCCTCCAGCCAGCGCGAAATCGTGCCCTTGACAAAGTCGCCGCCGGACTCGCCGTGACCGGAATAGTCGAAGCGGGTGCAGGCGAGCCCGCGCGCCTGCGCGTAGGCGTCGAGTTCGACCGCCTTGGTTCCGGCCATGTCGGAGCGGTAGCCGCCGAGCCAGACCAGGCCGGGTTGCGCGCCCGCCCGGTGGCGCACCGCAAGCCGGCGAAGCGCCTCGCCCTCGCCGACGTCAAAGTCCGTGATGTCGATATCCGTCACCGCCCGCTCCCGTCCATCACCGCCCGTTCCCGATGGTTGCGCTTTTCACTTTGGCTGACTCCGGGGCCGAATACAAACGTTGGCAGGTGGCGTTCCGGCAACACCGGCTTTGCGGGTGATTTTTTTCAGTAGTCATGCTATTGACTTGAAGTCGGCGATGCTCACATTGCCGCAGTTCTTGCCGGTTCTTATTGCGAAACGGCAAGAATACAAACAGGAAAGCGTAACTGTCAGGGAGTAAACGACCATTCGCAGACCATTCAGAGCGCCGCCGCCGACTCAGACCGGCCCGCGCGCCAACCAGGATATCCGGGTCGACCGGGTACAGCTTATTGACGACGAAGGACAAAACCACGGTGAAGTTGCAATCGACGTAGCATTGGCGGCCGCCGAGGAGGCGGGACTGGATCTCGTCGAGATCTCACCCAATGCCAAGCCGCCCGTTTGCAAGATTCTCGATCTCGGGAAGCTCAAATACCAGAACCAGAAAAAAGCCGCCGAGGCCCGCAAGAAGCAAAAGACCGTCGAGGTCAAGGAAATCAAGATGCGGCCCAACATCGACACCCATGACTACGAGGTGAAGATGAAGGCGATGAACCGCTTCTTCGACAGCGGCGACAAGGTCAAGGTGACCTTGCGGTTCAGGGGCCGCGAAATGGCCCACCAGCAGCTCGGCATGCAGTTGCTGCAGAAGGTCCGGGAAGACACCGTCGAGATCGCCAAGGTGGAGGCCGAGCCGAAGCTCGAAGGCCGCCAGATGATGATGGTCTTGGCACCCAAATAATAAAAGTCCCGATCGACCGTCCGCCGGCGCGAATTGCCCGCAATGCTGCTTGCACTGGCGGGCAACACTCGTTATAAGGCCGCGTCCGAACCGTCCGGCAGGGCATGCCGTGGCGGTTCAGAATGCTGAAAACACGTTTTCGAAGCCGCTACCGACCGCCCGGTCCGACAGGGCCGCCGCGGTTTTGTGGTTTTTCGGGACGACAACAAACCGGCGGCCGATCGTGCCGAACCGGAAACGGAGACGCAAAATGCCCAAGATGAAGACGAAATCGTCTTGCAAGAAACGCTTCAAGCTGACCGCCTCGGGCAAGGTCAAGTCCGCCGCGGCCGGCAAACGCCACGGCATGATCAAACGGTCCAACAAATTCGTCCGCAATGCGCGCGGCACCATGGTTCTGTCCGAACCGGACGCCCGCATCGTAAAGAAATTTATGCCGAACAGCCTCTGACTGTTGCACGCGATTTGAAGGAACGACGATCATGGCACGCGTAAGACGGGGTGTGACATCCCACGCCAAACACAAAAAGGTTCTCGCCCAGGCCAAGGGCTATTACGGCCGCCGCAAGAACACCATCCGGGCGGCCAAGGCTGCCGTCGACCGCGGCAAGCAGTTCGCCTACCGCGACCGCAAGACCCGCAAGCGCAATTTCCGCGCCCTGTGGATCCAGCGCATCAATGCCGCGGTGCGTGAACACGGCCTGACCTATGGCCGTTTCATCGACGGCCTCAACAAGGCCGGCATCGAGGTCGACCGCAAGGTGCTGTCCGACATGGCGATCCACCAGCCGGAAGCCTTCGGCGCCCTGGTGGCCAGCGCCAAGACGGCGCTCGCCTACCTCAAAGACACCACACCGAATGCTTTTGAAAGCGCTGTCCGTTAAGCCAGCGTTTTCCCAGGCATGACAATTCGATAATGGGAAACCCGCGCTGGCTGGGCCGGCGCGGGTTTTTTCATGGCTGACCCGCATCACAGGAATGGTCAAGATGAGCGATCTGCAGCAACTGGAAGAACAGATTCTCGCCAACATCGCGTCCGCCGATTCCGAACAGGCGATCGAGGCGGTGCGCGTCTCGGCGCTCGGCAAGAAGGGCTCGATCTCGGAGCGGCTGAAAACCCTCGGCGGCATGACGCCGGAAGAGCGCCAGGTGATGGGACCAGCGATCAACGGCCTGAAGAACAAGGTCGCCGACGCCATCAGCGAGCGCAAGCAGGCACTGCACGAACGGGCGATCGACGAGCGGCTGGCCCGCGAGACGGTCGACGTGACGCTGCCGGTGCGTGCGGCGCCGCTGGAGACCGGGCGCATCCACCCGATCTCCCAGGTGGTCGACGAAATCACCGCGATCTTCGCCGATATGGGCTTCTCGATCGCCGAAGGGCCCGACATCGAGACCGACGAATACAACTTCACGACGCTCAATTTTCCGCCCGACCACCCGGCGCGCGAGATGCACGACACCTTCTTCTTCCATCCGGACGAGAAAGGCGAGCGGCTGTTGCTGCGCACCCATACCTCGCCGGTGCAGATCCGCACGATGCTCAAGCAGAAGCCGCCGATCCGCATCGTCATTCCGGGCAAGACCTATCGCTGCGACAGCGACCCGACCCATACGCCGATGTTCCATCAGCTGGAGGGCCTGGTCGTCGACCGCAGCGCCAATGTGGCCAACCTGAAATGGGTGCTACAGGAGTTCTGCAAGGCGTTCTTCGAGGTGCCGGCCGTCGGCATGCGCTTCCGGCCGTCCTACTTCCCGTTCACCGAGCCGAGCCTCGAGCTCGATATCCAGTGCGACCGGTCGGGCACCGAGGTGCGCTTCGGCGAGGGCGACGACTGGATGGAGATCCTCGGCTGCGGCATGGTCAATCCCAACGTGCTGCGCAATGTCGGGCTCGACCCTGACGAATACCAGGGTTTCGCCTGGGGCATCGGCATCGACCGCATCGCCATGCTGAAATACGGCATGCCGGACCTGCGCGCCTTCTTCGATGCCGACAGCCGCTGGCTGCGCCATTACGGCTTCCGGCCGCTCGATTTGCCGACTTTGTTCGCCGGCTTGAGCAGCTGACCGAAAGACAATCGCGAGAGAATTCCGATGAAATTCACGCTTTCCTGGTTGAAGGACCATCTCGAAACCGACGCGACGCTCGACGAGATCGTCGACGCGCTCAACATGATCGGCCTGGAGGTCGAGGAGGTCGACGACAAGTCGGCCTTCCAGCCGTTCGTCGTGGCCCGCGTGCTGTCGGCCGAAAAGCATCCCGACGCCGACCGGCTCAAGGTGCTGACGGTCGACACCGGCTCCGGCGATCCAGTGCAGGTAGTGTGCGGCGCGCCGAACGCCCGGGCCGGGCTGGTCGGCGCCTTCGCGGCGCCCGGCACCTATATTCCGGGCATCGACCTGATGCTCGCCGTCGGCAAGATCCGCGGCGTCGAGAGCCACGGCATGATGTGTTCGGAGCGCGAGCTGCAGATCTCCGACGAACATGAAGGCATTATCGATATCGCCGACACCGACCTGGAGCTGGGCAGCAGCTACGCCGCCTATGCCGGGCTCGACGATCCGATGATCCATATCGGACTGACCACCAACCGGCCCGACTGCGCCGGCGTGCACGGCATCGCCCGCGACCTGGCCGCCTACGGGCTGGGCACGCTCAAGGACAAGAGCACGCCACCGGCGGGCGGCGACGGCCCCTGCCCGGTCGGCGTGTCGCTGCAGTTCGGCGACAGCAAGCCGCTGTGCCTCGGCTTCGCGCTGCGCATGGTGCGCGGCGTCAACAATGGCCCGAGCCCGGCCTGGATGCAGAAGCGGCTGATCGCAATAGGTCTCAGGCCGATCAACGCGCTGGTCGACATCACCAACTACGTGACCTTCGACCGCGGCCGGCCGCTGCACGTCTTCGACGCCGCCAAGGTCAACGGCGACCTGGTAGTGCGCCGCGGCCGCGATGGCGAGAGCGTGCTGGCGCTCGACGGCCGCGAATACACGGTCAACGACGAGGTCTGCGTCATCGCCGACGACGACGGTGTCGAATCGATCGCCGGCATCATCGGCGGCGAGCATTCCGGCTGCGACGAGAGCACCACCGACGTGCTGATCGAATCGGCGCTGTGGGATCCGCACAGCATCGCCCGCACCGGCCGCGATTTCGGCATCATCACCGACGCCCGCTACCGCTTCGAACGCGGCGTCGACCCGGCCTATATGGCGGAAGGCATGGAGCTGGCGACGCAGCTGGTGACGCAGCTGTGCGGCGGCACGCCGACGCAGCCGCAGATCGTCGGCTACGAAGAGCCGGTCAACAAGGTGGTGTCGTTCCCGCTCGCCGAAGTGCGCCGGCTGACCGGCATCGACGTGCCGCGCGACGAGGCGCTGGGGATCTTGAGCCGGCTCGGTTTCGAGCCGTCCGGCGACGGCGACACGGTCGACGTGGCGGTGCCAACCTGGCGGCCGGACGTCGACGGCAAGGCCGACCTGGTCGAGGAGGTGATGCGCATCTACGGCGTCAACCGCATCGACCCGCAGCCGCTGCCGCGCCACGACGTCATCGCCAACAAGATTCTGACCACCGTGCAGCTGCGCACCCGCGCCGCCAAGCGGGCGCTGGCCGGCCGCGGCATGCTGGAAGCGGTCACCTGGTCGTTCATCGACGCCCGCGACGCCGGCCTGTTCGGCGGCGGCGCCGACGCGCTGAAACTGTCCAACCCGATCGCCGCCGAGCTGTCGGACATGCGGCCGTCGCTGCTGCCCGGCCTGGTCGCCGCGGCGCAGCGCAATGCCGACCGCGGCATCCACGACCTGGCGCTGTTCGAGGTGTCGGATGTCTATCGCGACGAAACGCCCGACGGCCAGCGCCGCATGGCTGCCGGCATCCGCCGCGGCACCGCCAAGGCTTCGGGCGCCGGCCGCCACTGGAACGGTGCCGCCGACAGCATCGGCGTGTTCGACGCCAAGGCCGATGCGCTGGCCGCCCTGGAGGCCTGCGGCGCGCCGGTGACGCGGGTGCAGATCGAGGCCGGCGCCCCCGACTGGTATCACCCGGGCCGCTCCGGCGTCATCAAGCTCGGGCCAAAGGTGGTGCTCGGCAGTTTCGGCGAGTTCCACCCGCGCACCCTCGATCAGATGAGCGTCGACGGCCCGCTGTGCGGCTTCGAGATCGACATCGACGCTATTCCGGCGCCGAAGCGCAAGGCGACCCGCACCAAGACGCCGCTCGACATCTCGCGGCTGCAATCGGTGCGCCGCGACTTCGCCTTCGTCGTCGACAGCGACCAGCCGGCCGCCGCCATCACCAACGCGGTGATCGCCGCCGACAAGGCGTTGATCGCGGGCGTCAACGTGTTCGACGTGTTCGAGGGATCGGCGCTGGGCGACAACAAGAAGTCGGTCGCCGTCGAGGTCGAGATCCAGCCGACCGACCGTACGCTGACCGACGCCGAGCTGGAGGCGCTCGCCAAGCGCATCGTCGATCAGGTGGCGCAGCGGACCGGTGCCGTGTTGCGCGGCTGACCGGAACGACGGGTCGCCGCGGGCGGAGATGTTTGCATGAACATGATCCTCAACACGGACAGCTACAAATACTCGCACTTCGCGCAGTATCCGCCCGGCACCGCGGCGATCTCGGCCTATATCGAAAGCCGGCCTGGCGGCCGCCACGACCACGTGCTGTTCTTCGGGCTGCAGATGTTCTTGAAAGAATACCTGTCGCGGCCCGTCACCATGGCCGATGTCGACGAGGCCGAAGAACTGGTGACGGCGCACGGCCTGCCGTTTCACCGCGCCGGCTGGGAGCGGCTGGTGAGCCGCCACGGCGGCCGTTTTCCGCTGTGCATCGAAGCGCTGCCTGAGGGCCTGGTGGTGCCGGCCGGCACGCCGCTCGTGCAAGTGCGCAACACCGATCCGGATTTCTTCTGGCTGCCGACCTTCATCGAGACGGCGCTGCTTCGGGCCGTATGGTACCCGTCGACCGTGGCGACGATCTCCTACCATGTGCGCGGCATTATCACCGCGGCGCTCGAACGCTCCTGCGACGACTATGCGGACGTTCTGCCGTTTCGGCTGCACGATTTCGGCGCCCGCGGCGCCACCTCGCTGGAGCAGGCGGGCCTCGGCGGCGTCGCCCATCTGGTGAATTTCCTCGGCACCGACACCGTCGCCGGCCTGGTCTACGCCCGCAAATACTATCACGAGCCGATGGCCGGCTTCTCTATACCCGCGGCCGAGCACTCGACCATGACCGCCTGGGGCGAGGAGCGCGAGACGGAGGCCTACGACAACATGATCGAGGCCTTCGGCGGCGACGGCAAGCTGGTCGCCGTGGTCTCCGATTCCTACGATCTCTACCACGCGGTGTCGGAGATCTGGGGCAAACGGCTGCGCGACAAGGTCAAGGCGATGGGCGGCACGCTGGTGGTGCGGCCCGATTCCGGCGATCCGACGGTGGTGCCGGTCGATACCGTCGACATGCTCGGCGGCATTTTCGGCTATTCGGAAAACGCCAAGGGCTACAAGGTGCTCGATCCGGCGGTGCGGGTGATCCAGGGCGACGGGGTGACGCCGGACAGCATCGGCATCATTCTGGAGCGGCTGATGGAGCGCGGCTGGTCGGCCGAGAACATCGCCTTCGGCATGGGCGCCGGGCTGTTGCAGAAGGTCAACCGCGACACGCTGCGCTTCGCCATGAAGGCCAATGCGCGGCGCGACGCCGACGGCAATTGGGGCGGCGTGCACAAGGACCCGAAGACCGACCCCGGCAAGGCCTCGAAGCGCGGCCGCCAGGCGGTGGTGCTCGATAACGGCCGGCCGGTGGCGGTGCCGCTCAAGGATCTCGGCGATCGCGACAACCTGTTGCAGCCGGTGTGGGAAAACGGAAACCTGCTGGTCGACCGGACACTGTCCGAGATTCGCCAGCGCATGGCGGGAGGAATGACATGACGGCATTCAGATGGGGCGTGCTTTCGACGGCGAAGATCGCCCGTGTGCAATTGCTGCCGGCGATGGCCGATGTGCCGAACGGCGTGGTGATGGCCATCGCCAGCCGCGACGAGGGCCGCGCCCGGGCGCTCGCCGACCGGTTTGGCGCGCCGCACGCCTTCGGCTCCTACGAGGCGCTGCTCGAATCCGACGTCGTCGACGGCGTCTACATTCCGCTGCCGACCAGCCAGCACGTCGAATGGAGCCTCAAGGCGGTCGACGCCGGCAAGCATGTGCTGTGCGAAAAGCCGATCGCCCTGAAGGCCGGCGACATCGACGCGCTGATCGCCGCCCGTGACCGCAATAACGTGCTGCTGTCGGAAGCCTTCATGGTGCATTACCACCCGCAATGGGCCAAGGTGCGCGCGCTGATCGCCGACGGCGCCATCGGCCGGCTGCGCCAGGTCGCCGGCGTCTTCACCTATTTCAACGTCGACCCCGACAACATGCGCAACCAGGTCGACCTCGGCGGCGGCGGGCTGCCCGACATCGGCGTCTATCCGACCGTCACCACCCGCATCGCCACCGGCCAGGAGCCGACACGGGTGCTGGCACAGGTTGAACGCGACCCGACCTTCGGCACCGACAGTTACGCCAACGTGCTCGCCGATTTCGGCGACTTCACCATGACCTTCTACTGCTCGACCCAGATGGCGCTGCGCCAGCAGATGGTGTTCCACGGCGAGAGCGGCGTCATCGAGGTCGACGGCCCGTTCAACGCCGGCGACTACGCCCATCCGTCGATCACCCTGCACAACCGCGGCCGCGACGGCGCGGAAATCTTCCGCTTCCCCGACTCGCGGCAATACCGCAACATGCTGGAAACCTTCGCCGACGTCGCGGCGGGCGCCGAAAACACACTGTTTTCGCTGGAGGACTCGAAGCTGAATCAGCGGGTGATCGACGCCATCTACCGGGCCGGCGACAGCGACGGCTGGGAGACGGTGTAGCGGCTTGCACCCGGAATAACGCCCCCGCATCATGGCGCCACGCCATCGAATCGGGGGAGCCATTGGACCATCTGCGCTATGCCGGCCTGCCGTTCGAACGGCAGCGCGCCATCCTGTTCGACATCGTGCGCGCCGAACCGCTGCTGATGGACGCGCTGGAGGGCGCACGGGCGCTTGACCTGCCGCAGTGGCGAATCTTGGCGGGGGCGATCTACAACAGCGTCTGGAACGCGCTGACCGGGCGGCCGTCGGGCTACGGGATCAAGGACATCGATCTGCTGTACTACGACGCCGGCGACCTCTCCTGGGAGGCCGAGGACGCGGCGATCCGGCGCGGCCGTGACGTGTTTGCCGCCTCGCCGATCCCGGTGGAGATCCGCAACCAGGCGCGGGTGCATCTGTGGTTCCCGGAGAAGTTCGGTATTGACTTCCCGCCGCTGACCCATGGCGACGAGGCGATCACAAGGTATTCGTCACAGACCCATGCCGTCGGGCTGCGGCTGGACGCCGACGGCGGGCTGGATCTCTATGCGCCGTTTGGTCTGGAACCGATCTTCGGATTCCGCATCGTGCCCAACCGGGCGCTCGACAATGCCGGGAGTTACGGGGAGAAGGCGGCCCGAGCCAAGCGGATGTGGCCGGAGGTGGCGTCGGAGGCCTGGTGAGGGGATAAGCAACTATTACAACGGGTAAAGGCGTTCGCTAATGATTCGAGGCATCGATGGTGCGCGGACGGTACGCATTGGGGCGAACTATCGTCGATAGAGTTGTTGTAGTCGCTGCTCTTATAGCGGTTATTGATTTCAGACTTGTGTATGGTCAACTGCTTTCCTCTCCGAACGAAAAGATATACTCCTTTGCAAAATCGTGTGGGTCAGACACGTAATTGCTGGCAACTGTCGCAGGATCATCTGACCAAGCATGGTGCGACCACTTCCAATTCTTGGTGCCTTCATATTCGTTGAATGAGCCCCAGCCAGATCGGCGTTCATTTGAGTTGCATGTCAGTATTAAACATTCGGTAAGACGGGGTAAAAATACGATCTCCGAAAATATCCGATTGAGCGCCATAAACTTTGGTTCGAAGTAGATGCCAACATGGACGGATTTCAACTTGCAGTGGTTGAACAAACTGTAAGTCTCGTCGTATTCGTCCGGCATACTCAGAGCGACGAGTGCATTATAGCCAAGCCCTCCAAACGGCTGACGCCGTTTCTTTTTCTCAACGTCACTTTCAACAAAGGAGTCAGATCCACCGCGACGGCTCAACAAATTGACGACTGACCGCTTGTTCTGCACATACTCAAAATCGTTGTATTTGACGGTACGGACCTTAAAAAATTCTGCTACTTCTGGCCTAAGTCCAGAATTGCTTAGAGCCGCTTCAAATACCCCGTCAATGAATGCTTGTGCATCTTCCTTAGGCGGAATTCGCTCCTCAATGTCTTCGATTGCTTTTTTAGCCAAGGCAAATGCCGTTGCGGGTTGCACACCAACTTCCTGCTCTTCGGCGTTATCCGGCGGTGCCAAAAACAGTCTTCGAAACTCATCAAGTCGGCTGGCATCGTCGCAGAATTTCTCCTGCGACGTTCCTTGCCGTATGAAGTGGGGCGTTTGACCAGAGTGATTCAAGAACACATCTCGCAACGCACTTTCCACGTCTGAGTAATATACGACGCCTTGTTTCTTTTGCAGACACGCTTTGACGAACTCATCAGTGAAAAGGCTGATCTGATCCCCTGCCAACGAGTATTGGCTTTCTGTGCAGGATGAAAACTGCACGAAGTTCGAAAAACCCGACTTCAGCACCCGAGCCAGCGGCGGCATGTCGGTCTTGATTAAATTACGACCAGCTTCGCAAGCGTCGATAATGACCACTGATAGTTCAGCGTTAAATTGCCGAACCAACTCAAAAGCGTCTGTGCGCGATAGCCCTGTCGAGTTTGGCGCAGCCTCTCTGAAACCCTCAAAGCACATGTAGAAGTCGTCAGCGTTCGATAGACCATGTCCTGAGAAATAGAAGAAAATCTCTTCAAATCCGCCTTCCAACTCCGTCAGTTTTCGAAGTTCGTCTTTAACTGCAGTAACCGACTGATCTTGGAAGTCCACGATCTGACTGAACTTTTTTGTCTCTGACAGCAAGCTATGCATCAGATCAACGTCGTTTGCGCAACAGTCCAAGGTTGACAATTCATCATACCTTTTATTGCCAACTAAAATCGCGATACTTTGCCCCATGAGTTTCTCCTATCTTTAAGCACGGCTCGATCGCTGTTCGCACTGATTTGCCCACCGATTGATGCCCCGTTTGCAGCACGTTTCGCGTTGTTTCGGATCCCTTAGAGTAGGGCCAGTCCCGGGTCCTGCGACCAATAACGGCACGCAGGGCGTCTTAACCTCAATCGCTTCCAGCGCCACTTTAAATTCTCGTGGTTGAAGCTACGTGTCTGCCCCAGATCGTTGGCTTCGGCAGTTATAGTACGTCCGGGCTAGACAGCCGAAATCGTTAGTCGAATATCATTCCTGTCCTACCTCTCAAACAGAGCTCCGGCTGGTCGATTCGGCTATTGCTTTGATTGTATGAATGTAGAACAATACAGGAACGATGAGCAATCCAATAACTGCACAATTAGGGGTTCGACAGTCATGTCGATTTCCTTGAAAACACACAAAATGCTCTGGGGTCGCGCGGCTTGTCGATGTTCTGAACCGAGTTGCCGCATTGAGCTTTATGAGGACGAAACCGAAACCGATGAGGCCACTCTCATTGGGGAAATCTGCCACATAGTGGCGGAAAGCGACGATGGGCCGCGTGCCAACCCCACAATTCCAATCAAGCAGCGGAACAGCTATGAAAATCTGATTCTCCTTTGCCGTGTTCATCACAAGATAGTTGATAGCCAGCCAGAAAAATACTCTGTCGATTACCTTATCCGATTGAAGAAGGAGCACGAAATCTGGGTAAAGTCTCAATTAAAATTCAACAAGAAAAAGCAGATAGATGACGAATATTACGCTGATATTATCGATGAGTGGCATAATCTTGTTCATTTGGATAAATGGTCGATCTGGAGCAGCTCGGTTCTTTCTCACGGCCAGCCAAGTATATGGAAAGAAGTTGATGAGGACCTCTTCAGGCTGCGGAGGTGGCTTTTGAACCGGATCTGGCCCAACCGTTACCCAAAACTTGAGAATGCTTTAATCAACTTTCGACTTGTACTTCAAGATTTTCAGGAAATATTTCGAGATCATTCGGAATCTTGGGGAGATGACGAACTTATAACAAAAAAAATTCTACAAAATACCGGAGTGGGATGAGGAAAAATATCACAGGCTTTTGGTACTTTATGAATTTCACGTTGCGCTTGTTGAAGACTTGATGCTTGAACTTACACGTTCCGCGAACTTGGTATGCGACTATACTCGTGAATTTCTTAACCCAAATTTTCAGATCCACGAAGGAAGGCTGGCCGTCGAGAGCGGCCCAAACTTCGACTTCAAGTGGCAAAGAGTAGTGGTCCAATATGGTTTAGAGGATCGCGAAAAGGAATTACCATATCCTGGTCTCAATGCCTTTTACACAGAACGTGGAGACAGAGATTTACACTTCGGCAGTGGTAGACCGCCGGGGTAGGAGCGAAAAAACAACATTCTTGATTCATTGCGGTGGTCGTAGTCACCGTAAAACTGAATTTGGTCGGCCTCGACGCTCCAAAAGCGGCCTCTTGACCTCAAGTGCAGTTGAGGAATTACCATGACACTTCGAGCCGCCCGCGATGATCTGGAGCGGCGCAGACTACCCTTTGACCCGTGGAGGTTTGGCCATGAACGAAGCAGCCGCGAAATGGCGAAAGGCGATCTCCTTCGCCGAGCTGGAGAGGCGTTCGAAGACCATCGTCAAGCTCGATGGCAAACAGATCCTGGTGCTGCTCTCCGACGGTGTCGTCTACGCCTGCAACAACCGCTGCCCGCATGAGGGGTTTCCCCTGTCCGAGGGCACGCTCAGCGACGGCTGTATCCTGACCTGCAACTGGCACAGCTGGCGGTTCGACCTGGACAGCGGCGAGACGCTGGCCGGCGGCGATGCGCTGCGGCTCTATCCGCATGACATCCGCGACGGCGAGGTCTGGCTGGACGTTTCCGATCCGCCGCCCGAGGCGCTGCGCTCCCGGGCGCTGTCGGGACTGCGGGAAGCCTTCGACGAGCACGACTACGAGCGCATCGCGCGTGAGCTGGTGCGCTTCCAGCGCGCCGGCGGCGAACCTGATGCGGCCCTGGCCCACGCCTTCGCATGGGCGGTCGACGGCCTCGAAACCGGCACCACGCACGCGCATGCCGCGGCCCCGGACTGGCTGCGCCTTCGCTCCGCCATTGCGCCGGACAGACCGAGCGAGCGGCTGATTCCCGTCGTCGAGATCATCGGCCATCTGTCCTGGGACGTGCTGATGCAAAACGGGCCGTTCCCGCTCGCCGAGGACGAAGCCGAGCGCTTCGATCCGCAGCGTTTCGAACAGGCCATCGAAGACGAAAACGAGGCTGTCGCCATCGCCCAGGCGCGGGCCGGACTGCGCCAGGGCGGCGGGCAGTTGCTGCGTCCGTCGCTGGAGCGGGCGTCGCTGCGGCACTACCAGGCCTTCGGCCACTCGGTGATCTATCAGGACAAGGTCTACGAGCTGATCGGCAGCCTCGGCGACACGGCCGAAGCGGCGCTGCTCCTGCCGCTGGTCCGGTCGCTCTGCACCACCGCGCGGGAAGACCTGATCCCCGAGTTCAAGGCCTATGCGCCGGCGCTCGCCCGATGGGACGACACCGGCCGTGAAAGCCCGGACCCTGAGCAGTTCCGCGGCAAAGGCGTGGAGGCCTCGCTGGATCTGGTGCGGGCCGCGTCCGCACAGGCCGACGCCCTCTACCACGCGCTGATGTTTGCCGCGTGCGACGCCATGCTGCACTTCGACGGGCGGGTCCGCGAAAAGACCGACAGGCCGGTTCAGGAGAATGTCGACTGGCTGGACTTCACCCACGCCATCACGCATCTGAACGCCGCCCGCAAGGTGTGCCTCCGGCAACCGCAGCTCTGGCCGAATGCGCTGTTGCAGACGGGCTGTTTTCTGGGTCGCAACGCGAAGTTCGTCGATTGGCAGCAGGACGTCTCGATATGGACGCCGGAGGACGGCGACGCGTTGATCGACAGGGTTCTGAGTTCGATGCTGGACCACGGCGAACCGCTCTACATCTACCCGGCCCACACGCTCAAGCTTACCACCGCCCTGAAGGAGGAACTGGCGCTCTCTCCGGATGCGCCCTGGAAGCCAGTGGCGCTCGCCGCGCTGAATCGGTTTGTGCACGAGCCGATGAAGCGGAAGCATGTGCGCCGTGTCATTACGCAGGCGGCGCGGTTTGTGGAGTTGGAAGGGTAGAGGACGCGACGTGCAAGCTGGTTGCAGGCGTTGGAGTGGTAGACCGGGCGCGTACACGCAACCTGCGCATCGATGGGCTTGCTGGGAGAACGGGAGATCTAGTAAACCCTCATCGCACTAGGCTGCAAGTCATCGACGCTGTCTACCGCGCCGGCGACGGTTGGAAAGGCGTGAAAGCGCCACACCGGCCGGTTGAATACGGCACAAAGCCCAAGCATCATTAGGCTCCGCCCCCTTGATTCGCCGGAGCCCCTCTTGAACCACCTCCGCCACTCCGGCCTGCCCTTCGAACGCCAGCGCGACATCCTGTTCGACGTCGTCCGCACCGAACCGCTGCTGACGGACGCGCTGGAGGCGGCGCGGGCGTTGGACCTGCCGCAATGGCGGATCGCGGTCGGGGCGATCTACATTCAGGCAAGAGCTCATCTTTGGTTTTCGGATTTGCCCAATCGGGCGCTAGAAATTGAAGGGAGTAATGTGGAGAACGCTACGCGAGCGAAATAGGCCTAGCCAGAATTGGCGGTGGTGGCTTCTTGGTGGATCAGGCCACCACGATTTCTTGTCAATCATACGATCGCAAACACGGAACAAGAGCGACCAACAAACTGAACCTGAGGGTTTCGGCATGAACAAAACCAAGTGTATCGCTACTGTGTTTTTGGATACAAACATCTTGAAGTTTGCAGCGGCTAAGAAACACGTCCTTCGGCCGCGAAAACGAACCGTTAGTTGGGGGACAATCGTCGACGAGGTCGACGTATATGAACCACACACCATCAGAAATTTGGACAAGATTCGAAACGACGCACAGCGCCAAAATGCCGCTTTGCTCGCGATGGCAGCATATGCCGGTATCACGGGAAGGCTCAAATTTTACTATCACCGCGAAGTTGAGTACGAAACTTGGGGGCTTCCGGGAATGACTAACCCTTCCGGACGCTTCTTTAATTGTCCAATCAATGAAGTCGCGGACCCAAATGGATCGTATTCACGCATATTGTGTGGAGGTGGCAAAGGATTCAAGGAGCGCACACTCGAATTTTTAAGTGGCATACGTGATCCTCGATTCCTCGAACTAATCAAAGCAACTGGTGCATACCAAGGGAAAACCAAGCCTCTAAATTTAAACCAGGCTTTGGACGCATTTTACATTTGGTGTGCGGAATGCGCAGATATTGAGTATTTGATGACAATGGACAACAAATTACAACGGTTGGTTGAGGGATCCAAACTTCAATCATCTGTCCGCATAATCACCCCACACCAACTTCTATTAGACACAATCCCAAAATTTGGCTTATTCGGCGGATTCGGCTTCATTTGGAGAGGAATTCGTTTCGCACGGACACAAGTCGGCTTTAGTGCGGGGAAGGGTTGGCTTTAGTTCTGCAGTGGACGGCAGCCACTGACCCGTAGGGATTGATCACTCCTTCTCGTTTGTGCCATTCCGAATCTGCGGCCAAAGTCTTGAAGGTCCGTTCAGGGGCAGTTGCGAAGGGGCCGCCCGCGATTGACTGTATTGGGCCGAGCGGTCGGGCGGCGGATATTGGGTTGGTTCTCTGACTGTTAGCGGCACATGAAGCGGTCTTTCGTGGCCGCCCGCCGTTCTGCTGTGCGGCCGATCGAACTGAAACTTGGTTTGGTTTGCTGAGCAACAAGCCTGATACCGAAGACCTAGCTGCCCACTCGAACATGCAATTCGCCAGCCTGCATCTCGCTGATTGTATCAGCGTGCGCGGGTGAGGTCAGGCTATGGATTTCAGGGTGTGCCGTGAACTCGTCAGGATAAAAATTCCTAAATATGAAGCGAAGAAAACGATCAGAGGATAAGGGGCTGGACACTGCGATCCTGCTCCGGGACTGGCCAAGATGAACATGGCTGGCAGGATGATCTTCTGTTGCGGCCTCCGGATCATACTCGAATCGAAGGGGAGGTCTCACACGCAACCTGTCCTGAAATTCATCGGCTGTGATATCCTCAATAAAATCTTCCAAAGGAATTAGACCCGAGTCACCACCATGCAGATCTGATGGTTGGAAATGGATCGGACAGGGGAGGAACACGTGTCGATGCCCCACAAGGTTGCCACCATTGTAGTCCAAAGAAATTTGCAGGATGCTTCCATCGTACATGAGTACTGAGAAGTCGCGCTCCCTTAGAGCAGAAAGGTACTCGGAAAACCTAACGTCGTCGTACCTCTGCCTGCTGCTCGTGTTTTCGACGCTGGTCCAGGTGACGCGTCTTTTTCCAGCCTCAAGTTCTTTAACGACGTGGCTTTGGATGTTAAGCGCCAATTCGCTCAAGCTCAGAAATTCGCAGAATTCATTAATCCGCTGACAGATCGCAGGCGCAGTCAAGATTCACTGCTCCGGCAATATGCTGCGGATTTCTTCGATTAGTTCTGTCGGTAAGGCATCGACTGAGACCTCACCGGCGCGGATCATTTCAAGAACGTCTGAGAACTCAGTAATCTTCTTAGTTATCCGTCGTTGTTCATCCTCCGACCGGTCACGATGTATTCTTCTGATCTGTTGAATTTGTTCTGCAGACGGATAATCAAAATTTAACTGATAATGGGCAGCAACCACCTGTTGAAATTCCTCGTTGAGCCGAGCGCTTTTCGCACCAACACCGCACACACGAACCCAGGCCCTCGACCTGGTGATGCCTGTAAATAGCGTATTGCGTTTTTTTGCTAATTGCAGACCATCATAGCATTCATGGGAATTGGCGAAGTAAACCATCGGAGCCTCGTTTCCTTTGGCTCTATAAATATGAGTTACAGCGATGCTATCCTGCTGAAAAACATGGTCCCGACTCGAAGATGTTCCCACAAGATGGGATGTGATCCCTCTCTTTCGAAGTGCGTTCGCTATCAGGCCGTACTCAGATTTTGCCGTCCAGGCGTTTGGCAAAATGATCAGGATGTCCCGATGAAGAAGTTCATTGTCTTCTAGATCGCTGTTGACCTGTGCCGCGATCCACTCCGCCTGTTGATCGGCTTTGTCAAACGAATGAAATCGAACTGAGTCCTCAGGTTCGATGAGGCGATTGTCCGGATCGCCGTAGTACTCTGGGGTGTTGTCGGGATGACGTTTCAGTGAGACCCGGCTTCCAAGGGCAAGTTCGCCCTGGACGGCCTCATAACCAATTTCTTGCCATAGGCTCGGGTCATCGAACATCTGAACGATGGGGGTTTTATCCTTATCCGGAGCGTCACGGTAGACACCAAAGCCCAGCCCGTGCGCGACGGTAAGCGCCCAAGGGGTGTTCCTGTAACAGACTCTTAGGATTATGTCCTGCGGCGGTCTATTTGGTTCATTAGTCAAGGTAACTCGCGGATGGCCATGTTGGTCCTCGCCGAACAATTCGGTAGGAGAAGACATTGCATATTCGCCGAGGTTTTGAAGTTCGTCGTAGGCCCATACAATTCTTTTTGGAGTACTTGTGGCTGCGTAAACCAATCGGAAGAACGAAGTAGGAAAGTCTTGGGCTTCATCGATTAAGACGGCATCGTATAGTGGCTTGGATAGATCACCGTCGCCGAGCCGCTCAAGGACTTCTCCGCAGATGCCCTCGAAGGACCGATCTCCGTAGCGCCTGCTTGCTTCTCGCCAAGACACCGGTTCCACACCCACTGACCGGGCAATTTCGCTGTAGACGCCAGCTTCGCTTCTACTGCCCCAAGAATGCAAAACATGGATTTTTGACCAATCTGGTTCATCGCGCTTTGTTTCAAACATGAAGCGCCGGATTAGGTCTCGAAACTGCTGTCGCAGTGCCCGACTGTAGTAAGTCACAGCAATGTTCCAGTTGGGGTGTGTGGCGTGAAGATATGCTGCTTTCAACGCCAAAACGATTGTCTTTCCAGACCCCGCCAATCCACGAATTCTCTGCGGCCCCTCGGGATAGGCAATCGCTGAGCTTTTTTGCCAAGCGTCTAGATTGGCAATCTTATTCTCAATTAAACCGAGAATATACCCATACGACGTTTTTGTTTGCACATTGTCCCGTTTTATACTGGGTTTTATTGTCGTAATGCGCTGAATGGAAGCGTTGAGTGCACGCTTGTGCTGTTGTGGTAACGGATCAAGGTTGCCCAAGATGCGGGGAAGCGACTCGGGTGTAGCGATCATCAATTCTTCGTCGATATTGCCATTAGGTATGTCGGGGACAACAGTGACGATCGCGGGGTCAACCACAAGCTTCCGCCGATGAACAAGGTCTCTGTTGAGGATTAACTTGGCCTGGATGTTTCGAAAAATCTCATCCTGCCTGTTTGCAATCTCCTCAGTCCAATCGTCGACGTTGCGACCATGAAAAGGGGTGGCCGAAAGGTCAAAAACCACCAGCCCGTACTCATCGGACACAAGCAGCGCATCAGCGCTGGTTTGTCCATCAGTGTCCTCGAAGATTGGATAAGCGAAATACAGTGTTCCGGTCGGCTCAAGTCCCTGGATCGTTTGGCGGAGGCTTGTTTCCGACGGCCCTTGTCCGCTTGATCCAAAAACTATGTCCAACATCACTATCAGTCCCTGAGCGCGCGTGCCCGTTATATCATCCAGAGGTCATCACTTAACTACCATCGCACCCCTGGCGGTTCAACGAAACTGCTTTGGAAGTTGTGCTTTGATGGTTGCTCGGATCATGCGTCAGCTTCCGGGGACACCAGTCGGGGTGCCAAAAGCCAAATCAACCTAGGAAGACAATGCCTTGCGTAACCACAGCCGGATCCGTTCGTCCCGTTCCGCCCGGTTGTCTGGTTCCGCCGGATGCATGAAGGTGTACTGGGCCATGCGGACTCGGCCGCCCGAGTGGTTGGGGCAGAGGCCGTGGGAGAGCAGCGAGTTGAAGGTGAGCAGGTCGCCCGGCTGCATGGCGACGCTGACGATCTCCAGGCCAGTGATGTCGGGATGCATCGGAACGCGGTTGGCCGACTGGGTTTTTACCCAGTCGTCGAAATGCTCGAACAGGTGGGGCACGCACTGGAAGCCGCCGGTTTCGGCGTGCTGCGGCGTCAAGCTGAGCACGCCTTGGACGCTGACGGGTAGGCGGGTCGAGGACATGTCGACATCCCAGTGAATGAAACCGTCCGGATTGCCCCGCGCTTGTCGCGGCGGATTGAGGTTCGCCCGGTCGATGGTGACCCACAGGTCCTCGCGGTCCCAGATGTCGACAAAGATGTCGTAGACCCGCAGTTCCATGCGGTTGTCCCAGAGAAACTGGTGGTTGTAGATCTCCAGCATCCCGGTGTCGTAGAGCTCCTTCATGGCGTTCGGGACTCGCTGCGGCGCATGTCAGGTCTCAGGATCGTCCGGATCCTTTTCGTCGAATTCCCAAAGCAGCCTCACCAGCCGCTCGACATTGGCTTGCGGCACTGCGCGGGGAACGATGACATAGCCCTTTATCGTCCAGTGGGCCTAGTCGGCCTCGCTCAGCACGCGCAGCGCCAGTAGCTTTTCGATGCGGTGCAGCGGCGTCTGCGACAGTGACGTCGGATGGCTGTCCCCCGGCGCGGCTTTCTGCCTGGTCGTGACCTCCCGGCGGTCACCAGTCTGTCAGCGCATGCTGGTGGCTAACTCCGATCGTTGGCCAACCACCAGACCTTCGAACGCGCTGCGCTTTCTGCAGCCTCGGCCGAATAGTAGATCCCGCAATCGAGCTAGCGAAGCGTGCAGGCTATGCGCGAACGACGATGGTGCGAAATGTCTTCAATGGTTCGCTGAACCGGATTTGGCGCGATCTGTTCGTACGTTTGGCTCCGGAAGAACCATTTGTACCCGCTTTTGCGGTGCCCGAGGCTAGCGGTTGCCCAGTGGAGGCGGTACTTGAGACTTGGTATCGGTCTGGCGGAAAGGGCGGCAATCCTCGTGCAATGTTGAGTGCGGGCAATCTAAATACTGCAGCTTTGACGCTCTTTCTCGCGCTGCACCTTTCCGTTAAACCAGACCTACCCTGGTTAGTCATCGATGACCCGGTTCAGAGCATGGACGAGGTTCACATGTCGCAATTCGCGGCACTTTTGCGTACCCTGGCAAAATCAAGACTGCAGCGACAGATAATCATTGCAGTGCACGAGAAGCCACTCTTTGACTACCTTGCCCTTGAATTGAGTCCTGCATTTAAAGGCGATCGCTTGATCACTGTGGAACTCAGTCGAAGGGCTGATGGTCAGACCCTTATGAACTATAAACCTCATGTCTGGACACCAGACAACGCTGTTGCGGCTTAATCCATTTCTGTTTTATGATAAATATCTAAATAAAGATGCAAGATATATTTCGGTGTATCCTTTGCAAAAACGAATTTTCAGAAATTTCTGCAGAAGAGCATGTTCTTTTGAACGCCCTTGGCGGAAGATTAACTGCGAAAAGAACGATATGTACGGCTTGTAACCACGAAATGGGAAATGGAGCTGACCGAGATCTAGCTGAGAGCACCGCATTTCTGCGAAATGCCTGCAAACTAAAGGCGGGCGATGGTGATAATGCGCCGACGCTTCGGAGACTAGAGACGGACGGAGAGTCCTTTGACGTATTGCCAGGAATGCAGCAAAGAGTGCGTGCGCGCAAACCGATGGATATTCGGATCGATGACCGCGATGTCTTCATCAACATCGAAGCACATTCGGAAGAGCAAGCTCAGAAGCTTGTCCTCGGTGCTGCAACAAAGATCGCAAAACAGCTGGGTTACAACGATCCTAGGGTAACGGAGGCGATCAAGAAGGATATTTTGAAAGACCGTAAAGCTGCCTTCCACCCAGTTCCAGCGATCCGTCAGACAATAGAGTTTGGGGCGGGTCGCTCACAGCAATCGATGGCAAAAGCTTGCCTTGTGCTGTGGGCAATGCGAGTGACCAGTGAAGAAGTGGTTGCAACAAAATATGACAACATTAGAGACTTCATTAAAACCGGCACAAAGGAAACTGATCCTCAGAAATCGATGAAGGCTGACACTCGGCCGTTACCTGCCCTGCCAAATGAGTTTGGAGATAACCCTAACTTGGTATGGGCCGGCAGCGACAAGAGCGGTCGCGTGTACGGATATTTCCGTCTTTATGGGGCGATAGGTTGGCGTTCTTTACTATGCGAAAAAAGTGCTCCACCTTCTCTAGAAATATGTCTTGTTTCCAATCCTTTCGACAATAGGATGTGGAGATTGTTCGAAGAGAGTGACTCGCCTGTGCGATACGGTTGGGTCAGCGCAGAATGGAATAGCTGGCCGGTACAATTCGACAAAGTCAAACAAAAGATTGGCGGTATGATCGAGTACGCACGGGAGATGTCGCAGCGTGACTGGCTGCTGCGGTTGATCAGCGAAGGCCTTTCAGAGGCCGGGTGTGCCGAGGGGGAGGTAATCACCGAGGAACATGTAAAAGCAGCATCCGACTACGTTAGCCGAGCTGTGGCCGCGCTCATTCTAAAGAGAGATATACCATCTCGATAGTGAATCAGCCCGTATCTTAGTATTACAAGAAACCTCACTGCCCAAAAACTTCTAGAAACAGCACTACATTATTTTTACACAAATTAAATTTCAAGTTCCGTTTCTGAATAATCAATATTGATGAAATGGCGGATATTTTAATTTGCCATCATTAAACACCCGAGCCTAATCTTCACAACTACCGAAAAGCGAGACGTAATGGCATCGCTCCGAGGTTTCTGGATTGTCCAGTGCCTATTTCACCTATCTCAAAGCCCTTTTGCCAAGTGCGATAATTCAATGATTGATCAAGATTGTGGCTCAGTTTCAAAGAGATGGCACGCCCTCAGTCAGTGGGGCACAGTGGGGCAAGGACGCAACACGCCTCCAACCCCTCGCTGGCGGAGTCGCCAACGACGTCTGGAGCGTGCGCATCAACGGACAGCTGACCGTCGCGCGTCTCGGTAACCGGAGCGACGCGGACCTGGCGTGGGAAACCGAGCTCCTGCAGCATCTAGACCAGGAGGGTCTTATCATGCCGGTGCCGATCCCGACGGCGGACGGGCGGTTGTTCGTCGATGGGCTAGTGATGATGCGATATCTGGAGGGCCGGCCGCCGGAGACGGAGGCCGACTGGCGGCGCGTGGCCAACACGCTGCGCCAGGTGCATCGGTTGACGAAAGGCTGGCCGCAACGGCCGGCCTGGCGATCGTCCAGCGACCTGCTGCACGCCGACACCGGGACGAAGATCGACCTCGGCGCGATGCCGGCGGAGGGCGTGGCTCGCCGGACGCCGGACATGCACGGCAATCCGACCAACGCGCACAATATCCGCGTGACTAAGGATCGGGTCGGGCTGATCGACCGGGACGAGGCGCATGTCGACGTGCCCGAGCTCGACCTGGCGCTGCCCCACAACGCCGCCGGTCTCGACGACGCCCCGCACGACATCGCCGCGCAGGCGTCGGCCGTCTGGGAAGCCGCCGTCTGCTGGGACGACGACTATGCCAGAAGGCGGCTTGCCGACGTGCGGCCGGTCTGATCTTTTAGGTCTCTGACATAGAAGTGGTCGGGATAATCGTAGCCGTCGAACAGGGCGTCCCTTTCGTAGATCATGCCGACTTTCTTGAGAACATGGATGGAACGCTCATTGTTAAGGTCGACGATGGCGACAATCCGTTCGATCGCCGTAGGGCCTCTTGCCGCTTCGATGATCCGTTTGGCGGCTTCCGTCGCGTACCCTTGCTCCCAGGCGTGTCTTGCCAACCGGAAGCCGATCTCGGCGTCGCCCCTGTCGACCCTTCTCATATCGCTCGAGAGGCTGATGAATCCGACGATGTTTTCGTCCCGCATGCGTTCAATCGCCAGCGTTCCGGGCAACGATCCCGATGTTCCGGTGGCGGTGGCGTTTTTCAACCAGGCGGCCTGACCTGTTTCGTCGAGCACGCCTGAGTCACTGAATTCCATCACGTCCACGTCGCCTAAAATCGCACTCACGAACGGCAGGTCTTCCGGGCGCCAACGTCTCAATCTCAACCGCTTTGTTTCGATTATGCGGGGTATCATGTCAGCCGAGGGGCCGTCGTCAAAGCGGTGTGTGCTGCAAATCTCGCCTCGGCCAGGCTGAAGCACACATTCGCCTGGTCTTACACGGCGCTAAACGTGCCCGTTGCCGACCGTTTGCGGGACCGTTCCTTTGCCGCGAACAGGCGACGGGCCCGGGGCCGCTCAGAGCCCGGAATGGCTGGCCACTGGAAAACTGTGGTGAGCCTGCTAGTTTTTCCTCCAGCACACCGTGTCTTCCGGCGCTCGGCAACGCGTCATCAATTCGCGTGAGGAACTTGTGAAAAATCAAGCGGTTCATTTGATGCCCTACCTGCTCTTGCTTATCTCTGCCGTATTGACCGGCTGGGGCGCGTTGGGCCTTTTGGAGTATTTCATTCCCGCCGTTGTCCTCGGCTTGCAGAACGAAAAGTTTCCGGCTGGGCTGCAATTTCTTCACTTCCTTGCCATTTTCGTGACCGGTGCGATCTTTCTCGGTGGGTATTTTAGACGCTGGCGCTACACGCCGTTCGCGACCATCGTTATGTACGCCATCCTGGCAACGCTCTGTTTTATTGAGACAGTTGACTTTGAAGCGTTTGGGGGCGGCCCAACACGTTTCATCCCAATGGCAGTGGAATACGTCGTATACGTTTGCTTCTCGGTTTACTTGCTGCGCTCGCCCGCGATGCGTCGTCACTTTTTCTCGGGCTCTGAGGAGGCAGAGAGCGGAACGGAAGCGAAACGATCAGGGATCGGCTTTTCTGCCCAGGGTTGAATGCGAGACGTTGCGCGGCGATACAAAGCTGCCCTTTGCATTGCCTCTGAACGCCCTGGATCATTGCAGGCTAGACGCTTCCGGACCGGTGCTCCCAGGCGAGGATTTCCGGCGATAGACAGGCCGACAGCTTCGTCCGCGCTGACATCCTTCGTTCTGCAGGTGCACATTAGCGCGCACCGGAAACTCGCAGTAGTGTGTTCAAAAACAGACTAGGCCGTTACTTGTGCGTTCCAGCCCGAACCTTCCTCCATTGCTCTCGCTCCGCGCTTTCTCCGCGGTCGGGCGCCTGTTGAGCTTTCGGAAGGCGGCGGATGAGCTGCTGATTTCACAGAGCGCTGTCAGCCATCACATCCGACAGCTTGAAACCATGCTCGGCACGCCGCTTTTTGTGCGCCATGCTCGCAGCATTTCACTCACGGCAGAGGGGGAGCGCTATCTGGTCGAAATCGACGGCGCTTTCCGGACAATCACGAACGCGACCGCAGCCCTTCGGGCTGAGGCCGGGCGGGAAACACTGCGCATAACGGCGCTGCCTTCCTTCTGCTCCCTATGGCTTATGTCCCGCATCGGATCGTTTTCGGATGTGCATCCCGACATCGACATAACGATCGATCCAACGCTGGAGCCCGTCAGCTTTGCCCGCGACGCGGTCGATCTCGGCGTGCGCTACGGGAACGGGGATTGGAAGGGTGTCGATGCCCGTCTGCTGCGTGTCGAACACATCGCGCCCGTCGCACGGCCCGAGCTTTGTGTCCCGGTGGCCGAGCTCGCCGGTGAGCGACTGCTGATGACCCTCAAACGACAGGAGTGGGATTCTTGGGCCGCGTCGCGTGGGTTGGACCTCGCCGACGCGAAATGGATGCCGCTCAACGACTATAACGTCGTCGTCCAGACCGCGGTTGATGGCGGCGGGGTGGCGATCGGCCGCCGACTGCTCGTTGAAGCGATCGTGCACGAGGGACGGCTGGCGTGGCTCACTGACCCCACATTGGTGGATGAACGCCTTGGATATTGGCTGGTGAGCGCCGAGGGACGGCCTTTCACCAGGGCGATGTCAGTCTTCGCGGACTGGCTCACCGAGGCTCTGTCGGAAACGTCGGTCTGAAAGGTCCGCCCTGACCGATCTAATTGATAGATCTCTCGCGGCCCCCCTTTGAATTGGTATGAAATCAGGCACTTAATTACATTCCTCCTTATGACAGAAAGGAGGATGCAATGACAAAACCGCAATTCGACATCCATCCGACGCAAGATAGGAAAAACCCTTCTTTCGGATATTTCCGACCGCAAACAGCGGCAGACCAGCCAGACGCGCACCTCAATCTCGGGCTGTTTCAGCGCATCATCGTTGCGGCATACCGCGCGCTGTCTACTCGCAGGACCCGCCGGGCGCTGCAGGATCTCGAACCCGACCGGTTGCGCGACATCATCCCAGATCGAAGCGACCTTGATCGCACCGCGCAGGACACGGCCGACCAGGCGTGTCAGGCATTCGCGCGCCGGCTCACGACACGTCATCGCGCTGCCGGTCCAGGAACAGGATCGATCGGCTCACTGACACTTTTCGGAAAGATGCCGCGATGAACAGTCTAGACCCATCCGTTTTCAAGAACCGTTTCACACGCCGCACCATGCTGCGGTTGACCTTCATGGCAGGCGCGCTTGGCGCAGGCCTGCGACCAACACACAGCTCAGGAGAGCTCACCATGACCCAGCCGACGCCCGTTTTGCCGGCCGATGCCACGTTTGATGGCACATGGCCCTTTACCGCCCTCTACACGGACGCGCCGGGATACGCCGCCCACTACGTCGATGTCGGCGAGGGCGCCGAAACCCTGCTTCTGCTGCATGGCGAGCCCACCTGGAGCTACCTGTTTCGACACCAGATCGCCACATGGTCGCGCCATCATCGTATCGTAGCGCTGGACCATATGGGCTTTGGCAAGAGCGCCACGCCAGGCGACCGGACCTACTGGCTGCAGGACCATATCGGCAGTCTGGAGGCGGTCGCCCTCGCCCTCGACCTTCGCGACGTGACCCTGGTGATGCATGACTTCGGCGGACCGGCGGGCATGGGATTCGCCATCCGCCATCCGGATCGGGTGAAGCGGGTCATCTCCGTCAACGGGCCGACGCCGTTCGGGCAGCCTGACCTCGTTGACCGGCTTGTCGCCAATGCCGGCGAGGCCCCCTGGTTTCAGTGGATCCTGAAGGCGCACGAGGACGGCACTCTTGAGCCACTTCTGGAGCAGCTCGACTACACGATCCTGTCGACGCTGAAGCTCAACGGCTTCGAGGATTCCTCCATTGTGACGGATGCCTGGCTCGATGCCTATCGCGCGCCCTTTCCGACGCCGGCCGAAGCTGCCGGTGCTATCGGGTGGGCCAAGGGATTTGCGACCGGGGCGCATCGGTTCGAAGAACCGGACGCCGCGGCCCGGCGAGCGATAAGCGCGAAACCGGCGCTCGCGCTTTGGGGCGAAGCAGACAGAACACTGCATGCCAAGCATTTTCTCCCACTCTTCGAGGCAGCCTTCCCGAATGGCCACATTCAACGGCTGCCGGGCGCCGGCCACTACAGCCCCGAAGACGCCCCGCAGGACGTGACAGATCACGTATTGTCTTTCATCGGATGATCATCCCCGGCAGCGGTCGCGTTCGGGTGTCAGCATACCAATGGGCTGGGTGTATGGAATCTTTCATCGCATGACATCGTGGCGTGGGGTCACGGTGGACGTGTAAAGCTGTTTCTTTCAAGAATGGCCTATCTGCCAGACTTCAAACTGAGTATGGCCTATTCATCCAGTGGCGGCCGCAGCCAGGACATTCCCGGAAAGCAGTTGGTGCGGGCATATATGGCCAATCGGCAGGATAGCATTTGATTGTGTTTTGATGGCCCTAATTGAGCGTCAGGTTTGAAGATGGCGGACGACTGCAGCGTCGCGTATTGAGGGCGATCAGGCGACGGGCCCGGGGCTCGTCGTGGTGGTGTGACCTGTAAGTCTCGCACGACGCGCCGACAGCTTCGTCCGCGTTGACGTCTTTCATGCCACGATGTCGCTATCCGGAGTGCGCGGTTCCGCTCGTGGCCGCTCAGAGCCCGGAGCGGATTCTCATTTATTGAATGTTCCAAGTTCAAATATTGGAAGAGCCACACATGATCCTTCCCAAATTTCGTCTAACGGTTCCCCGTTTGCATCCAAGACATGAAATCCATCATGAGGGGGAAAAGTGCCGCGACGTGACAAAATCGCTTGATTAACTGATTTCGCTGAAAACAACTGAGAATTCGCACTGGGGGAATCTACAATTGCAAATTCCTTCCGGACACCCAACAAATCACGGATGTTGTCTTCATCTACGATCGACGTATGCCAGAACCGAGTTGCGACTAAGCGAATGTCTGATGCATCCCCTCGTAAGGTGTTGTGGACATTCAACTGCAGTACCCAGGTGGCAGGACCCTGATAACTAGTCTCTAGACTTCCTGGCTTCGACAACGGCATCCGATCAATGCCGACAACTGTCGCATCAACAATGCCTGTCGCATGAAAAGCCCAGAAGTTTTTGTCGGGATAGTCAAAGAACATGCACGCGATTGCATGGCCCGGGATAGCTATGAATAAGGTAGCAATTATCGCTGCCAAAAAGCGTGACCGGATGAGATGGATGCACATCCTAGAAATGTAAGAACCATGAGTACCCATTCAACCGGATGGTAGAATTGAGGTGCACCGTCTAATAGCAAGAAAGTCTGCGTTGACGTCCTTCAATGTACGATGCCGCTAAGGGACGCTCAGAGCCCATTTGCTAGATGGTGCAGAGGTCATGAACGTCGGCTATTGCTCGTCAACTCTGTCTTTGATCCATCCGATGATCGTATCCAGCGCACCCGGCGCGTAGGCATACCTGCCTTCCGCTACGAACCTCAGTCCCGCAAAAAGAGACCAGTCTTCGACGAGTTGCCAATTGTAAGCAGCGTGATTCAGAAGACCATGTGTGGCGTCCGGCCACACCACGATCTGAGTTTGGTCCTTCTGCTCGACCAATAGCTCTCGGTAGATGGCCGCGTTACGCGCGGCATCGACATTCAAATCCTCCGCGCCCCACATGGCAAGCAGCGGAAGATCAAGACGCGCAAGCGCCTCCCGCGCATCCGCGTTCCGATTTTCCCGAATGAAGCGCCAGCGATCAACCGACATACCTTCGGGGGCGTCCTGCGGCTCTGCATCTGCGCCGAATATGCGTTCATCTTCTCGGTTCTGGTTGGCAATCGCGTCTTCAATCGCTTGCGGGCCCAGACCCTCCGACGTCAGCCGAACACGGGTGTAGTAGTCTCCCTGGTCTTGCCAAGACACCGCTGCGCCTATCATCACAAGAAAATCTGCATCGCCGCGTGTCAGCGACGGCAAAACCCATCCGGCCTGCGAAAACCCAAGGGCGCCGATCGCAACGTCGTCGAAACGCTGATCCAAGAGCTGCAAGGCGGCGCGGGTTTCAACAGAGCGATCCGCCATGGATTGATGCAACCAGTTCCCCTGTGAAGAACCGACGCCGGGTTTGTCCCACGAGGCCACGGCGATGTCATGGTCAAGCAAAGCGTTTATGATTGGAGCATATCCGCCAGCCGACGTACGATCCTGCGGCCCGTCACCATGAACAAGTACAACAGCCGCGAGCGGCCTGTCATCGGGCAGCCAAACGGTCCCGGACATCGATTGGCCGGCAACTGCGAAGTCGAAGTCGTTGCTGCTGCGGCGGTCGAGATCATGGTCCGCCAATCGCCACAGAGCGAGACCCGCCAACACAACCAAGACACATGCTATCCCGAATGCGAGCAGCTTCAATTGAAATCACCAGAGAGCATATCCATCTCGACGGGCATGTAGGCAGTTCGCCCGTGGAACACAATCAAAGCAACCTGTTCATCTCGCGTCGAAGTTGGTCTGCAGCCCGGCCATCGCAAAAGCGGCCTAATGACCGTTCAGAGTCATTTGCGGGCGTCGACATCAATGATCCTCACCTTCTTCGGAGCGGGCTCTTAAAGATCACTCTAATGAGAAGCTGACGTTGCTTTCTCTTTGCCCACCGTCAACACCATGATCTTTCAGCATATCGACCAACGTGTCGAAAATTGTCTCTCCCACTCTTTGTTTTGCCATCTCGATCTCCGCTCAATGCCTTTGCGGTTCGATGGATGGCAACGAAGGAGTCTTTTGCTCAATACCACGAACCGTTTCATCATGGCCGAGATATCTCCTTGATAAGTCACTGTTTATCCATCGGATATGGAAGCCTTCAGCAGGCGTCCCGAATCCACCACTAAGGATGTCATTGAACGCATCCAGATTTCTTCCCCAGCTTTGTTCACCGACTATCACACGCTCTACTTCATCATAGAATTGTTCGAGCGTGCGAAAATTGCTGCCGTCAATCTCATAAACCGTCAAAAACGATCTCCTGTATCCGAACGATCTTGTAAACGCGTCCATAGCCCGATCTTGCTCCAGCATGAAAGGTCCACTTTGTCCGCTTCCCGCCGAAAAGCTACGAGGATTTCCGGAGGTAGCGCCGTTCGCAATAGACCGGCGTCTTTCGGTGACAATTCTGCCAATTCCCACAGTAAGGTGACCTGCAACTCTCGCGCGACGCGCCGACAGTAGTCCGTCCGCGATAACGTAATTCGTGCCATGAGTTTTTCCGGAGTGGGCGTCCCGCAAATGCCGCTTCGAGCCTCCTTTCAGACACTCCATGAACGCGCATAGTGCGTGACACATTCGACTCCCGGCCCGCTCATGACAGCCGGAACAAGATCCGCCCACGGGGCCTCAGGGGCCGGCAGCGACAGGTGTGCGCGACCGGTTGTGAAAGAAGAACAGGACAACAGCAGCGGCGACCGCTGCAATCCAGATCATCTCGATCGATGTCATCAACAGTACCGCCAGCAACAGTCTGCAGGCGATCTCCCAGGGTCGCAGCGCATAACGGTCAAAGGCGGCAAGAGCCGATGACAAGAGATAAAGGGCCAGCGCGAGACGCCCGAGCAGAAGCGCAAGCGGGCCAAGCGAGATGCCGCTATCGTAGCCGGGCAGATGGGCGAAGCCGCCGGATGCCTGCGGGTCGAGGATCGCGTCGTCAATCAGCAGCAATTCCGGGTAGAACGCGAAGACAAAGGGCACGACGAATATCACAATCCCCGATTTGACGGAGGAAAAGCTGGTCGCCATGGGCTCGGCCCTGGTGATCGTCGCGGCGGCGAAGGCGGCAAGTGCCACGGGTGGCGTGATGGCGCTGGCAACGGCGAAATAGAAGATGAACATATGCGCCGTGAACAGCGACAGGCCCAGACCCGCCAGAACCGGCCCCATGAGCAGGGCCGCGTTGATGTAAGCCGGCACCGCCGGCATGCCCATCCCCAGCAGCACGGCAAGCAACATTGTCATCAACAGGGCCACAAACTGGAAAAACACCGATCCGCCGCCGCCAAGATCCAGGCTGTTGAGCCAAGCCAGCACGTCGAGTGCCAGAAACACCGGCAAACCCGTGAAAGTCAGGCAAAAGTCAATGATCGAGACGGCCAGGAACATCAGATACAGCGTCGAGATCAGCACGCCGGCCTGTGACAGCGCGTCGATGATTTTTCTCGGGCGGGCGCGCACGTCGGGGTCGACGAAGAGCAGCACCAGAAGCAGCATCACCGCCCACCATCCGGCGGCTCCCGCGGACCCTGCCGAATTTTGAACGGCCCGCAGTATCCAGCTGAGACTTTCAACTTCGCAGCCAGCGTCGGTGAACTGGCGTTCGGCGCCCAGTAGCCCGCCCAGCAACCCGCAACCCACCGCGTCCTTGGGAGTCAGGAGCAAGACCAGGATCAACAGGATCGGACCGAAAATCATGATCAGATTCAGAATATCCTGACGCTCGAGCCGCATCTCATCCGTTATCTCGCCGATCGCGGTGATGTTTTGCTTTCGCGATTGGAAGGCGACCGACAGAAACAGGCAAAAGAAATAGGCCAATGCCGGAATGAGAGCCGCGACGATCACGCTCGAATAGGGCACCGCCGTCAGGGAGGCGAGGATGAATGCCGCGACACCCATCACCGGCGGCATGATCGATCCGCCTGACGAGGCAGCGGCCTCGACGCCGCCGGCAAAGACCTTGGAGAACCCCCGTTTCAGCATCATCGGGATCGTCAGTACGCCGGTCGACAGCACATTTACGATGGGGCCGCCGGAAATCGTCCCGAACATGGCCGAGGAGACAATCGCCGCATGCGCCGGCCCGCCGCGAACATGCCGCGTCCAGCGGAAGGCGAGCTTGATCAGCGATTTGCCACCGGCCGAACTGCCGAACAGCGATCCGAGCACGAGATAGGGGAAGATCGTGTTCAGCACGATATCCATGAAGCGACCGAGCAATCCGGACGAGTTGTTGACCAGAACATCGTGTACCCTGGGACGCCCGTCGGCGAGCAAACGCGGCTCGCCTGCCAGCTTGGTGACAAAATATTTGTTGATGTCCTCGACGCCGTAAAAGTACCAGATCAGAACGGTTCCGATGGTGTAGAGCGAAACGACGATCGCCACGAAAACCAGCGGCAGGCCCCAGACCTTGATGTTGTAGGTCAGGAACACCACGATCGCCAGACCGACGATCAGCACCAGCCAGCCGCCGGTCGTGTTGACGCATTGCGGATCTTCGACAGTCGTCGGCGCGGGTAGGCCGAGGCTTTCGTTGAATGCGGCGGCGGCGGCGAGACTTTCCTCGATCAGCCGTGCGCGGTCGCCGGTGACCTGATCGATCAGGCAAATGGCTTCGATCTCGATCAGATAAGTGAGCGCAATCGTGAAGGCCGTGATCACCAGCGCGATGTCGAGAAACAGACCGAACTTGCGCCGGATGGGCGTTCGATCCTGCCAATCGCGCCACATCGAGTGCTTGAGGGCGACGATCAACATCATCAATGCAAAAAAGACCGGGTAGAACCACTCGAAAGAAAACTTGCGGAACGTCGCGTCGCCCCGGCCCAGCAGGGACACCGCAAGATCGTCATAGCCCGGAATGCCCGGGGTGGAATTCAAGAGCCCGACAAGAACCATCAGCACGGAAAGCCAGTACAGGATCTTGACCGAAAGGCCTGGCTTGTCCGTGTTGTTGTCCGTCTCACCGGTCATGGCTGTCCCCGAGACACCGAGTCAGCCGGGCAAACGCAAACGCATTACCCGGCTAAAGTAGGACTAGTGGAACGAATTTGACATTTGAGTCCCATTTGCGGCTAGGCTCTCGCTCAAATGTCAAATTCAAAAGTTCCACTAGAAATATAACACTTGCTAGTGGTTCCTGCGTCTCCGACATTTGCTCGGGCGGGTGCTGCAAGGGGTAGCAAATGTCGGAGTCGAACCACTAAACTACTTTGCGCAGTCCGGAATAGCGTATCCGGCTTCTTCCCAGGCGGCCACAGCGCCAGGATGGTATTTCAACGGGTTGTTGCCGCACATATCGGTCAATGCGATATCGGTTTCACCGTGCCATGTGCTCGCCATGAAAGGTGCCTTGGCATGGTAGATGGACTCGATGCTTTCGATGAACGCCGCAGTCAGCGCTTTCGCCAGATCAAAATCCATGTCGACGTTGACGATGTCGGCGCCAACCGTGGCCGGTCCGCGGAACGTGTCGTCCTCGGAAACGATGGTGACGCCGTCACCATATCCCATATCCGCGATTGCCATCGTGAACGGAACCGTGCCAGGCAATTTGCCGACATTCTGGAACGCCTCGCTTTCGAAGACGTCCTTTGAGACCGAGAAAATCGTCATGTCGCCCGAGGCAAGCGCCGCGGTCACCCGCGGATCCGGAAACGACATGGGCAGCACCATGGCGTCCGCCGATCCGTCCTGAATGGTCTTTACCGCCTGGCCCCAGTTAACCTGGACACCCTCGTAACCGTTGCCTTCCTCCAGGCCGCTATTCACCTTGATCAGAAGGCGCGCGTTGGTCAGCGCTGCGCCGCGCGGAGGACCATTGTAGATGGTCTTGCCTTCAAGCCCGTCCCATCCGCTGATATTCGCACTGTCATAGGCAAAAAGCCCCTGCACCGAGATCCGATAGGTGTACAGAACCGCGAGATTCGCAGCCAGCTTGGCGCCCTCTTCCGGGCCGAGGCGGGCGTATGGTCCGACACCGCGCGACAGCATGAACGGAAGGATGAACGGCGCGGCCGCAATGTCCGTCTTGCCTTCAGCAACGTTCTGAACCGAATTGGTCAGGGTCTGACCGGACGAGACCTGAATGTCGGCAACGCCTGCCTTTGCAGATGCCTCCGACAGCGAGATGATCGAAATCCCGGGAGTCGTGTTCGGTGCTGCCGTTTCAGCGGTAATGATACTCTGGGCATGGGCGCTTGCGGCCATACACACGGCTGCAGCCGTCGCCAGGATGCGGGTTTTGGACATGTGCTTTCCTCCTTTATCGATCTTAGCACGTTTTTTCGTTTATTATCGATTTTTTTTGACAATCTCCCGCAATCCGTTTTGAATAGCAAGTATTTTGATCCGACTGCCGCCGCCTGTCGAACGAGCGGTGTCTCAGACCGTAACAATGGAGGCCACTAAAATGCCGAATCTGAAGCTCTTTGTTGCCCCCGGCACCTGCGCCAGGGCCGCGACAATTGCCTTGGAGGAAACCGGTGCCCCCTTTGAAACCGAGCTGGTGCGTATTGCAGCCAATCAGCAGAAATCGCCGGAATTTCTGAAGCTGAATCCGAAGGGAAAGGTTCCGACGCTGCTTATCGACGGCGTGCCATTGACCGAGAATGTCGCGATTTTGAGCTGGCTGCACCGGCTGTTTCCGGATGCGGGGCTGTTGCCGGCAACCACAGATCCGCTCGACTCCATCAATCAAACGGGCGACCTCGCTTTCTTTGCGGGGACGGTTCATCCCACGGCAACGCGCATCACGATGCCCATGAAGTTCCTGTCCGACGCCGATATGTCGTTCGAGTTGGTGCGTCCCGTCGGCATGGAAGACATGATGCCGATCATGCGGATGATCGACAAAAGGCTCGACGACGGCCCCTGGTGGTACGGCAGCGAATGGTCGGTGGTGGATGCCTATCTGTTCTGGGTCTGGGGGCGCATCACCAGTGTCGGATTTCCCGATGCCGATTTCCCCAACCTCCGCCGCCACTTCGAGCTCAGCAATCAGCGTCCGGCAGTGCAAAGAGCCATGAAGCGGGAGGCCGAGAATGTTGAGATTTTGAAATCGGAAGGTCTTTTCCGGCCACCGCGTTAGCTGCCGGTCGAAAGGCACGGACTCATCAAAACACCCAAAATAGATCCGGCTGGTGATGGACGCCGCGAGACCAGTCGGCTCTAATTGTTGGAACAGGAAACAGGGAATGGTCGTCTGGCAATGAATGTGCTCTGGATCATGGCGGACCAGCTGCGTTGGGATTATCTGAGCTGCTACGGCGCAACCCACATTGAAACCCCAAATCTGGACAGGTTGGCCGGCAAGGGCGTGCGGTTCAATCGGGCCTATGTGCAATCGCCGATCTGTGGCCCCAGCCGGATGAGTTTCTACACCGGCCGCTATGTGCGCAGCCACGGTTCGACATGGAACGGGTTTCCTCTTCGGGTGGGCGAGCCAACCCTGGGCGACCATCTGCGGGAACTGGGCATCACCAGTACGCTTGTCGGAAAAACCCATATGCGCGCCGACCTCGAGGGCATGAAGAGGCTGGGCATCGAACCCGAGAGCACCATCGGAGCCCTGGTCAGCGAATGCGGTTTCGAGGTGTTTGTCCGCGATGACGGCACCAACGCGGCAACCGACATAAACCGGCACGCGGAGGATTACGAACAGTATCTGCGCGACCACAACATGGGTGGCGATACGCCATGGGAGGAATGGGCCAACACGGCGATTGGCCCGGATGGAGAGCTGAAATCCGGCTGGCTGCTGGAAACAGCACCGTTGCCGGCACGCGTGCCCAAGGAGCATTCGGAGACCGCCTGGCTTACGACCCGCGGTATCGAATTCATCGAGTCGCAAAGCGACAAGCCCTGGCTGTGTCACCTCAGCTACATCAAGCCGCATTGGCCCTATCTGGCGCCGGCGCCTTACAACGACATGTATTCGATCGCCGATGTGCCGCCCGTCAACCGGCGGGACAACGAGCATGACCATCCGTTGATGCGGGCATGGGCCAATACGCGGATTTGCCGGAGCTTTTCACGCAACAATGTGCGCGATGTCGTGGCGCCCGTTTACATGGGACTCATCAAAGAGCTTGATGACAACATCGGGCGATTGTTGCGTTATCTTGAAGAAAGCGGCCGGATGGAAGACACGATGATCGTCTTCTGCTCCGACCATGGCGACAATATGGGCGATCACTGGCTGGGCGAAAAAGACCTTTTCTACGACTGCTCCGCACGCATCCCGCTGCTTGTCTATGACCCTCGCCCGGACGCAAACGCGACGCGGGGGACATCCAGCGATGCGCTGATCGAAGGGATCGATCTGGCACCCACTTTTATCGAGTTTTTTGGAGGCAGCCCCAAGCCACACATTGTGGAAGGCCGATCGCTCCAGCCACTGCTGCATGACCAGCGGACCGCATGGCGCGATTATTGTATTTCGGAATACGACTATGCGACGCGCGATGCGCGGCGTCTGGTCAACGTGGATCAGAGCGATGCGCGCATGGTCATGGTGTTCGATGGACGTTGGAAATACATCCACGTCGAGACGATGCGGCCGATGCTGTTTGATCTCAAAACCGATCCGGAAGAGCTCCATGATCTCGGCGAAAGCCCACGGCATAAGAGCCAGGTCCAGCGCCTTGAGGCTTTGCACTTTGAATGGGCACGCCAGCACCACACACGCATAACCCGCGCTCCCGGGGTTATCGAAGCGATGACGGATGCGCGTGAACCCGAGGGGATCGTGATTGCCTATTGGGACCCGGACGAACTCGAGGCGGACGGCCTCCGCATGCCTCCCCACATAAAAAAGCACGCTGATAGGGAAAACTAGCTAGTGTCCATCCATAAACCGATGATTTAATTTTGGTAATCAGGTTGGCTTTAGCTCTGTTAGTGATGACTGCATGGAAGACAGGAGGCTTTGGATCATCCAATTCCCGGCAGGTTCTATTTTTGTGTCCATCGGACGCGCGGGATCGTTTGCGGGATTGATTGGCTTGGATTGTTGTGCCGCTTATGCGGATTTGAGGCGGGCCATCAGGGCGAGATTGTAGGCCAGTACAGAAGACCAAATATAGGCTTTGAATCGGTCAAGCCCTTTCCAGGTGCAGCGGCCCAGACCATAGGCGCGCTTGAGGCAGGATATATCGGCTTCGATCCCTGCACGGAAGTTTCGCAGCTTGCGGTAGACCCAATGACTTTTGACCATGTCCGTGATGGCGAAGCCGCGTTTCTTGTGGAAGGCGACATCGCGCACGCCCCTGCTTTTGGCCTGCTGCAGATTGTTGTTGCTGGCATAGGCGCCATCGGCCGCCATCTGCCGTGGCGGCTTGTTGTAGAGCTCGATATGTCGATCGAGAATGGGAAGGAAGCGCTCGGCATCGGCCGGATTGCCGTCTTCGATGATCATGTCGAGGATCAATCCGCTGCGGCCGGTGGTCAGTGTGAGTTTATGGCCGTAGTAAACATCGCGACCGCTTTTGCGGATGATGTCGGTATGAGGTTCGAACAGGCTGACCAGCTTTTGCGCCGCAGGCACCTGCTGGCCCTGCAGAAGGCGGCGTTCGGCCTGCTCGATGATGCGGCAAATCAGCGGTATATCCTTGCGGTATTGGGCCAGCCATCTATCAGCGGCGGGCAGGCCGGCCAGCATGGCTTCAACTGTGTTCAGGTCCTGCAGGGTGGTGCGGCAGGCTTTGATGAGGATTTTGTAGTGGTGCAACCGCTGGGTCTGGCCGCGGCTGTATTCGATGGCGCGATTGTGTTTCTTGGCCTGTCGACTGCGATTGCGCCAGCGCGTCTGCGGTGCGCCCGGTATGGTTTGCACCCGCTGCAGCAACCGGACCATCAGCCGCATGGCGTCCCACAGCAGGCTGTTGTCGGTCGGTGGGTGGATTGGGCTGAGGGTTACCGTGCTGTCGAGCCGGATCACCTGACCGGTTTCAATCCGGTCAGCGGCGGCGGTTTTGAGCAGATGACGGTTGATGGCTTCCCAGGTTTGCGGCCGGATGGCGCTGATCGTCTTGTGGAGAACCGACTTCTTGGGAAACTGGTTGACCGGCATTCGGGCAAAGGCTCGGAAGGACATCGAGTCCGACAGATAAAAGGCCAACTCTTCGTAGCTGAGCTGCCGATATTGCTTCAGCACGGCGCACCGCAGAACACTCTCGGCAGGCAGTCCTCGGCGACCGGTTGGCTTAACCTCGTGACAACACAGATCGGCTGCCACCAGATCGATCAAGGCACCATTGGCCTCCAATATCTGTGACATCCCCTTGAGTTCACATCCGATCTCGTGTGTCGTGAACAAATCGAATATATTGGCTTGGACGGTGCGGTTGGCTCGCATTCGTCGTCTCCGGTGGTTGTTGTTTCGCAATGGAATCAATGGCTTGCTTCCAAAGCATAGCAAAGACCGCCGGAGACCGCAGCCCTCAAGGCCTGATTCTCTGAGTTATTTCAAAGTTTTAGCCTTTATGGATGAGCACTAGCTAGATGTGAGCTCTCGGCAGGCTGCCCATCATGCCGGCCAGCTCGTCGCAATAGGAAATTGCCGCTACCCGGAGCTTGCAGGCATTCAATTGCTGGTATGATTGCCTGCTGCGGCTAAACTGAACAAGTCATTCGATGGATCAGGCTTCCATGGCGACCGCTGGCCCCGATGCGGCCATTCGATTCAGTTCTGGACACACACATGAGCGCGGAAGATCTGGGTAAGTCAAAGTTCGTCAACATGCTGCTCAAACCAGCCGGATCGGCCATGGAGAGCCGGTTGCGGCACCTCCTTCAAGACCCGGAGAAAATTCTTCGCGGTGCTGATCTGCAGCCAGGGCAAACCGTTCTGGAGGTGGGCAGCGGCACCGGGTTCTTCACCTTGCCCGCCGCACGAATGATCGGCAATCACGGCCGCTTGATCGCGATGGACCCGCTCGCGGCTTACGTCGAACGTCTGAACGAAAAGCTGATAGCCGCAGGTCTGCCAAACGTCCGCGTGTTTCGGCGTGACGCGCTGCGCACTCAATTGGACGCCGCTTGCATCGACAAGGTGCTGTTGTTCGGCGTCCTTCCCTTAATCCCTCTGCGGCATCCGTTCACCGCATTGCCGTTGAATCGTCTCCTGCCTGAAATGCACCGTGTCTTGAAACCGGAGGGAACGTTGGCCGTGTGGATGTTTCCGATTGCCGGTTTGGTGCCCATCTCAATTCGTCGATCCGGGTTGTTCACTTACCTGCATAAGCGAAACGGCGTGCACAATTACCGGCGACGCCTTGCCGGAAGCTAAAATGCGAACCCTGTCCTGAAAGGTTGAGGCTGCTTCGGCGACTTGAGCTAGAGACGCGCGAAAGGGTACTGTGTTCCTCGCGGCCAGTTCTTAAACACGCCGGGGACTATAGAAATGGGTACGGACGAGGCGGACCGGACATCGATTTCCGAGAGGGAAGCTGAGGCGCGTATAGAAAAGCTTCACCTCGAGCAAGAAGTTCTTCGACAACAGTGCTCGCCGTCGCACCGGTTTCAAGAGAAAGTACGAGCATACACGGGTCTTGCTGCAATACTCTCAGCGTTTGTCGCCTTCGGTGGCCTATTACTGACGTTTTGGCAAGCGTCAGAGAACTTCAGAATTGCCGAGGCGGGAAGAACTGCCGAACGCTTTGAGCGAGCGCTAGCATTTTTGTCCAGCGACAGCGCTGCACAGCGCGTGTCCGGCATACGGGCTTTGAACAGCTTTTACAACAATTGGGACTCCCCATACGCCCACAGGTCGCTGGTCTCAATCGCGAGTCTGATGGCACTCGAAAAAGATGTGGTTGTTCTGAGTGCAATGCATAATGTCTTTGCCGGCTTAAGGGACGAGAACGTTCCTATCTCCATAAAACGCGATGTCCACGAAGTGTTGATTGATGGCAATAGAAGTATCTTTCTGCAACACCCAGAACTTGCAAAAGTCAAAATAAAATACATCGGCTATGATAGGGTTTTCAACAATTGCGGTGATTTTGCAAACTCCAACAGCAAAACACAACTTTGCGATACTCGAAAGACCTTGAGTTATCTTGGCGCATCGATTGTTGAACTCGTTGCCGCAGGCAGTGACGTGTTAGACTTGTCCCAGATTTATTGTCCCTATTGCAACTTCTCAAATCTGTCGATTGGCGGGGCCTCGTTCAAAGAAGCGTATTTGGTGGAGGCCGATTTCAGTGAGGCGGATTTGGATGAGGCGTCCTTCAGAGACGCGTTTCTTGTAGGTACCAAGTTCCGAGGAGCGAGCCTACGAGGGGCTAACTACACCGTTTCCTTCAACTCCTACGTTTTGAAGAATTTTGAGAACCACCTTGGTAAAGAAGCGGTCTATGGACCGGATTTTAATTCTGCAATTCTCGACGGTGCCGACTTTTCAGGTCATCCGGTGTTTCGATTTCATTCTGCGAAGCAGCAAGATTTCTTCGCCGATCTCGGGCCCATTTTTCACAACGCCAGTCTAACTGGCGCTGACTTTACAAAAATCAGAGTTTATGCAGTGACGGATGACGAGCGTGCTCCATTGGAGAACAACTTCTGGTCGCATCCAATTCATTTGCCAAATGGCTTCTTTTTTGTGGAATGGCCGCTTGCACCAGATGCAAAGCTTCGCATGGAGGCAGACTCCCCATACCTCCCGTATCTTCAATTACGATCTTTCATGCAGGGCGCAAACTGGGAGGAGGCGAGCTTTCCTGAAGGCATTGAGGCGCTGCTGAAACATTACCCTGAAAATGCCAAGGCGCTATTTGAGCCGTGAGGTCCCCGAATACATCGCTTGATTGTGCACTCACACTGACGTCGACTCAATCAGGATCCGAGTCAGTTCGTCGGACCTGTCGAACATCACGTCATGACCGCACGCGAGAGACACGGCCTGCCAGCCCGCCTCCTTTTGGGCTCTGCCGAAGAACGGCTTGCCGACACCCGGACTCCCGCCCGTCGCGTAGATATAGACGCGCCTGCGCACCTGTTCCCAATTGTCCTGTAGACGGATCGGTTGCTCGAAGGATTTCAGCGGGTGGTCGACGCAGCGTCGATCCACCCAGGCCCGGTCTTGCGCGTTGACCGCGAAGGCTTCGGCCGGCGCCGGCGCAACCCGAAAACCCGAGTTGCTGTTGCTGGCGCTTTCCGGCAGACCAGACGCGGACTCTTCTGGTAACAGGTCCAGAACAGTCTGCCCGTCGGCCGGAACCAGGGCGTCGGCGTCCCGCTTCGACAGGCAAAAAAAGACGAAGGTGCTGATCCACAACACCGGGTGATCCCGTTAAAGATGGCGGGCGACCCATAAACCTCCGCCGCCATGGACCTGAAAGACCCGATGGATTCATTGACACAATTCACTCTGGGGGCAGCGATTGCCGCGTTGTGCCTTGGCAAGAAACTGGGGCCGCGCAAGGCCGCCCTGCTCGGCGGTGTGCTGGGCACCATCCCCGACCTCGATGTTCTTCTGCCTACCGACAATCCCGTCGATGCCTTCGTCTTCCATCGCGGGTGGACCCATTCCGTGTTCGTCCATGCGGTGGCGACACCGGTGATCGGTGAATTGCTTGTCCGGTTCGTGGGCGCGCTCAAGGATTCCAGGCCCAGGGTCTGGCTGACGGTTTTCCTGTGCCTGTCGACGCACGCCATCATCGATGCCATGACGGTCTACGGGACCCGCCTGTTCTGGCCATTCATCGCCGATCCGATCGGTGTCGGATCCATCTTCATCATCGATCCGCTGTACACGCTGCCGCTGCTCATCGTCGTGATCTGGGCTCTGGCACGCGGACGCTGGTCGTCGCGTCTACAAGGCGGGCTGGTGGCAGCGCTGGTGTTCAGCACGGCCTATATGGGTCTCAGTACGGTGTTGCAGGCCGATGCCGAAAGGCGGGCGAAAGCCATTTTTGCCGATGCCGGCATTGACGCGCGCAACATTTTCGCGATCGCAGCGCCGCTCAACATCGTCGTCTGGAAGGTCATCGGGCAGGAGGACGATCGCTATCACAATCTCTATCTGTCGCTCTTCGACGACGACGATCAGGCGCGGCTCTACACCCACCCGACCCGGGCGGACCTGACCGCCTGCCTGAACGGAATCGATGCGTTCGAAAAGCTCCGATGGTTCAGCCGAGGGTATTTCGGGACGGCCCTGCAGAACGGCAAAATCATCGTATCGGACCTGCGGATGGGCCTGACGCCAAGCTATGTATTCCGATTTGCCGTCGCCGAATATCGGGGCGGCACCGTAACACCTACTCCGCCGGAAGCCATCCAGGCTGAGATCACGACACTCGATGAGGACCTGGACTGGCTCGCCGAACGCTTTGTCGGCAAACCGTCGGTCCGGGCCGCCGAGGCTCTCGATACGCAACAACTGGCGGCAACCGAATTCGCATCGTGTGACAACACCGGGTAAATCGTTGCCTGAGGTGCTGCAACGGCTTGATAACCGTATTGTCCGGCCGTTCAGCACAAGCGTCTACACAAAGCTTTGCCCAGCCTTTTTGACCGGGGCCCGGAAACCTTGACGCAGGAAAACGCGCCCGGCGTCATCACGGTCGAGAGGTGCGTTTTGGGTTTCAGGACCGCCTGTGGTATGGGCACCGCTTTCGACACTTTGGAGGCAGGCTGATGAACCGTGACCATGTTGCCATCAACCGGGACGTTTGGGACGCCGATGCCGAGAACTGGATCGCCGCGGGCGAGCGTAGCTGGAACGCCGAAAAGCCTGTCTGGGGGAACTGGGGCATCTCCGAGGAGTCGTTGAACCTGCTGCCTGCCGACCTGGCGGACAAGGACGCGGTCGAGCTGGGATGCGGGACGGGATATGTCTCCGGCTGGATGGCGCGGCGCGGTGCGCGGGTCACGGCAGTCGATGTCTCCGCCAATCAGCTGGCCACGGCGCGCCGGCTGGCAGAACAGCACGGTGCCGACATCACCTTCATCGAGGCAAACGCCGAGGCCACCGGCCTGGCGGATGGCTGCTTCGATTTCGCGATCTCCGAATACGGCGCGGCGATCTGGTGTCCGCCCGAGGCGTGGCTGCGCGAGGCCTGGCGCCTGCTGCGGCCCGGCGGCAGGCTGGTGTTTCTCGGCAACCACCCGATGGTGCTGATATGCTCGCCCACCAGCGGCGCGCCCTGCGAAACGACGCTGCACCGACCCTACCGCGGCATGTGGGGCGCCGACTGGACCGAGGTCGAGTTCGATCCGAGCGGCGTCTGCTTCAACCTGACCATTTCCGGCTGGATGCGCCTGTTCGCCACCATCGGTTTCAGCGTTAGCAACTATCAGGAGATCTTTGCGCCGGACACCGAAACCCAAACGCGCGCATTCGTCCCCGCCGAATGGGCCAAACAGTACCCGGTCGAGCAGGTCTGGCACCTCGAGAAGCCCGCCTGACCGCCCATCCGCTTCGCGCTATCCGTGGTCGTAAGGGTTTTTGCCGCGATGGGCCCGCAACAGGTTTGTTATCTCAGGCGTTCGCCATATGTTGGATTGAGAACACCGCACTTTCATGGGAAATGGACCTGCACATGGTACGAACAGACCGAAGAGCATTCTTACTCGGGGCCACCCTGTCGGTGCTCATCCCCGCACGATCGGCCGTGTCGCAGTCCGCGGAGATTCATGTCATCAAGGGAAGAGGATGCGGTTGCTGTTCGATCTGGGCCGATATCCTGAAATCGGAAGGTTTTCGGGTCACTGAGGAAGAACGGCATCCCGCCGATCTGGTCCAACTCAAGCTGGCCAAAGGCATTCCGCATGAACTGGCGTCCTGCCATACGGCGGAAGTCATGGGTTACGTGATCGAGGGTCATGTACCGCCAGCGGACATCAGAAGACTGCTGGCGGAAAAACCGGACGCGGTGGGCCTGTCCGTCCCCGGTATGCCCTACGGGTCACCCGGCATGGGTCCGCAGGACCAGCGCGAGGCCTATGACGTGATCCTGATCCGGAGAGACGGCACCGGCGAGATTTTCACTTCGTATCCAGCGGCGTCGTAGCGCCCGTTGCTCTAACGCGGTTTGCCGCAAACGCCATCGATCCTGCTCCGATGCGGATCGGACGAAACGCGGGCGACGTTCGCCACCCGCAGATCGTCACCAGATGATCGATGCAATCGACCTGTATGACTCATTCGGCGCGAAAGATTAGAACATGCCGTTATCGTGGGCCATCTCCGCCGGCACCTCCTGAACCACGTCCCAGTGTTCTACGATTTTTCCGTCTTCCACCCGGAAAAGGTCCATGAATGCGTGCGGCTTGCCGCCGATCTGCCCCTCACTGTGCAGCAGGACGAAGTTCCCTTCCGCAATGGAGCGATGGGTCTGCGTCAGACTGAATGGGATCTGGTTTTCCTGGATATGCTTGAAGAACATCGCGAAGCCTTCGAAGCCATCGGCGATCTGCGGATTGTGCTGATGGTAGTCAGCACCAAGATAGGTGCTTGACCGATCGATCTGCCCTTCAATCAGGACCTTTTGATAGAAATCCATGACCAGCGCACGGTTGGCCTCGGTCTGGTCGCGATCGGTGATCGCGGTTGGCCCGTCGATCATGCTTCGCCCGCTCACGGTCGTCTCAGGGCGCGGCTGAATCGCGTCCCAGTGTTCAACGGCGAGGCCCTCTTCGAAGCGAAAAAGATCGAAGACGATATAGACATCGCTGCCGAAGCGAGCCTCGCTGTGAATGGCCACGAGATCGTCGTCCTGAAGAACGCGGACAGGTGAAATCTCTATGCCGCCCTCGAGCGTCTGCAATCCCTCGACAAAAGCCAGCAAGCCCGCGCGTCCGTCCGGGACGGTGGGATTGTGCTGGACATAACCCTCGGCCACGTGCGCTTCGATGAACGCGCGGTCACCGTGTGCGATGCCTTGTGTGAGAATGCCGGTGGCAATGTCTTTCATGTCTTGTGCTCCTGCAGACGTTGCAATGGTCAAGCCGAGAATGATGGCCGCGCCGATCGGGCGCGGCACCGGTACGTTTCCGAACATGTGTGCTCCAAGGGAGAGTGTTGGATTGACAATTGTTACGATAAGTGCCTTACATCCGAATGAGAAGTAGGCACTTTTTGGTAACTAAGGATTTTGTGAATGAGACCAACGCCCAATATCGCGCCACCGCATTTTTATGACGTGACGTTGTGTCCAATCCGGAACGTCGTCGCCGGCTTGGGAGACAAGTGGAGCCTTTTGGTGTTTGCGCACCTACACCATGGCTCCCATCGGTTTTCCGAGCTGCTAGGCGCACTGCCGGACATCTCCCAGCGCATGCTCACGCAAACGCTCAGGAAGCACGAACGTGGGGGATTGATATCCAGGACGGTCACCCCGTCCATACCGCCTCGTGTCGACTACGAGCTGACACCAATGGGCAAGTCGTTGATCAAACGGTTGATCCCGTTATCCGATTGGGCCTTGCAAAACCGCACGAAGATTGAGGCTGCGCGAGACGCATTTGACCGGCGTGCGGGTGCCGGAAACGGTGTTGGCAAAACGGGCTAGCGCAATAGCCCAAATCCCGTGGTGTTTCGAAACACTAGCACAGTACAATTGTCCGAAGGTCTGCTGGCAGCAAAATGGGCTGCGCAGACGCCACAAGACTGATACTCAACAGACCCAAGTGTGGTGGATTTGAAGTTCGTTCAGAGTGTGTTGCATAATGTGACGAACTTCAGCTTCAGGACACTAGTGTGGTGGATTTGAAGTTCCTATCATTGTTTGCAGCGCGCTCGGAAAGGAACTTCAAATCCATAAACCACACTAGAATCATAATGTTGCTAGTGTCCTGATTGAATCTGAAGTTCGTTCAGAGTGTGTTGTATGATGTGACGAACTTCAGCTTCAGGACACTAGAAGAAATCGAAATCTATATACCCAAAATCGGCTATGATGTTTTCCCCGGCGGACAATTCGGCTACGAACGGGTTTACCGTCGTGCCCCATAATCCGGGGGGCACGACAGCGCGAACCACGATCATTTCCTGAGGTTCAAGGCCACCAAAGAAGTAAGCCCCGTTGGCGTCGGTAACCGCGGTCTGCTCTGTATCATCGAGTTCGCCATTTTCGATGCTGTCGATCCACAGCACGACGTCTGGAATGGGCTGCTCCCCGTCATCGCGCTCCCCATTGGAATTCAGGTCGCGAAAAGCAATGCCGGACACAGAGCCGAGCGGGGTTGAGAGGGTTACATTCACCGTAGCCTCAGCGGTGCCGCCATTGCCGTCGCTGATCTCATAGGTGAAGGAGTCGATCCCTGGAGTAACGCCGGCGGGGGGTGTGTACAACAGTTTCTGACCGTCTAGGACAACACTGCCGCCAAAGGCGCTGGTCGCCTGGAAAGACGTGATCGAGAGCTGGTCGTTGTCCGGATCCGAGTCGTTCCCAAGCACATCGATTTCAACCGGCGTCAAAAGGTCGGTCTCTACGCTATCATCCAATGCAACCGGGTCCTGGTTGGGCTTCTCCGGGACGCCGAGCCGGTCGTACTTGACCCCGAAGAAAACGTTTGTGGTGTGGACAACCGTCAGTTCCGCGCCCGGCTCGGGCAGGCCGAAATGATTGTCGAAACTGTAGTAGTGGCTGCCAGGACCTTGTCCATGGCCCGCAACTTCGATTTCGATCAACCGGTAGATGTTCCCATCCTGATCTCTGACCCAAAGTGCACGCTCTGCGAAGACGCGGACCTCATCAGCGGCACGATCTCCACCTTCCGTAATCCGTGTGGCAAGATCTCCATCCTCGGTAATGCGGCCGGTCTGTCCATAGCGGTCGTCTCCCCGTCCATGACGGAATGTATCGCCCGAAAGCCATCGGTCGTTGTCACCAATGGAAAGCTCGGCCAGCCCGATGCTCGGCAGAACAAACGTGCTGCCTTTGCCTATATCGCCGCTTTTCGACAACTGAAGTGCCGTATATGCATTGAACACATTACTCGACAAATGATTCCGGTACGCCATACACATCTCCATTGCAGCTATAGCCAGCGCATGGTTTGCGCCGATCAAGCTAATCTTGATGCTACCGACGGTTTCATTCTGATAATACTGGTAGAATTTACAGGCTTGGTCTCATGAGTTAACCGCCGGTCAAAAATCTCTCAGACAATGACTGGCAACTGGCTAACCAGTGATCTTTTTTGATCATGAGTATCTTTGGGTTCTTCGGTTTGCCTGGCCCCCACTTATCAAGTGGATGATCCACTAAACGGGAAGGACAAACGATCACAAGCCTCGGCAACGGCCCTGGAAGCGGTGAGCATTCTCGTCTTCGTTTTTCAGTTGGCTGTCGAATTCGAAAACCGACAGTACTGAAACCAAAATAAAGAGAAATCCGGCAACTTCCCTATTGATTTGGCGGGTCTTGTTTGTGTATGTCACCGACCTGTTTTCAAATGACACCGCTGAAACGAAAGGAACATGATGCTCGAACCCGCACACATCCAGGTATTGGACGTGGAAGCTGGCTCGTCATGTTCCAGGCGCGCCGCTTCCTAAAGCCATCCACACGATCGACTGACCCCAACCCGGTAAACTGATCGAAGTCAGGCCGGTTTGCGCGCAATTCATTGCGTCGCGGACGCGTCGTGTTCACGGCTTTTGAAATCATCGAAACGAAAAATCTGCCTCATCGCCCTGTCGGGCGACCACGGTCGATCGTGCGTGCAGATGCACGGAGGCTTGCAGGAGAACAACAGTGTCTGGCGATTCGTCTGTCGCTTCAGACCATACCACCCGTCCCAATTTGGACGTCCAGTTGCGGCGCTACCGCCGCGGCTATCGCCGGCGTTTGCGTAGATTCGCCCATACTGGGAGCCGCATGAGAGATCTGGTTTTTGCCTTTCCGGCGGCGGCATTTACCCTTGCCGGCAGGCATGGGGACAGCCGTCGGCGCGCCGACGCCCTGGCTCTTGTCCGGGGCGGAGCCAGGCTTCGCGATGTCGCCAATGCGCTGGACTTGCCCGGTTGGTCCCAACGGATTCCGCCGGAAGCTTTTGTGGAGCCGATCGGGGCTTTGCCGATGGCTGACGACTTTGCCCGGCGGATCGTCTGCTTGGTACCGAAGGATCTGCAAAGCAGCGCCATGTGGTTTCAATGGGTTAAGCGCAGCAACGTCCTCTGCGACGATCGGTTCGCCCTGTGGATAGCCAAGCAGCGGTTCTGGCACAACGGTCACACTGGCTGTGCCATGTTGCAGCCGCTGGCCGCCTATGCCTGGTTCTCGCTGGCGGGCGACGCAGCCGCACTCGAATTGATGGAGCAACGCTGGTCACCGAAAATGCGCTTTACAAGAGCAGTCGCGATTGCCAGAGACTGGCTGCGGGGATTGTCGGGTCAATGCGACCCAAACAGCCGGGAAGCCGGCCGTTGGCTGAAGACGCAGCGTTGCCGCGGGTTTCGGATTGTGCCGCTTCGCACCGCGGATGAACTGCAGCAGGAAGGGCGCCGCATGACCCATTGCGTCGGAAGCTATGCTGCTAAAGTCGCCAGGGGCGGATGTCTGATCTACTCCATCCGCCAGGGCACCAAGTCTGTCGCGACTGTCGAGGTTTTTCCACACTGGTCGATTGGCGGAAAACCCCATATCGCTCAGCTTCACGGCCCTCGCAATGAGGCCGTGGATGCCACGATCCGGGCGGTGGTGAAGACGTGGTTGTCACGGCAGGATCCCTATCCGTTCGTGGGTGGCGATTGGTTATCGCGGTTGCCGTCCGATGACGACGGTTGGGCTCGTTTCTGGTCGGCCTATCGGAACGCAAAAGGCGATTGTGGGCTCTTGACCAAACCCGTCGACATCCATCGCGCGCTCAATCAGCTGGCGCAGTATGCATGAACGTTTTTTGTTGGCAGGTCGCATGGTGAACACACACCACGTTCGGTCTCCACCAATTGGTTCCGCTAAGCAGTGCCTCGGGTAAATCCGGATGGTTGCGTTGCAGCAAAATGGCTGCCGTGAGCCGATTTGACCATTCGCCGAACAGCAGGGGTTCGAGTTGCATCTGACCTGAATGCGTATACCCTGGATTTAAGCTGTTTGCAGTGAAATGGAGTGACATCCTGCATGGATCTGACGGGACACATTGCTGCGGTGCTAGGCCCTGCGCTTATTGCCGTGACCGTATCGGAGATCATCAACCTAAAGATCTGGGACGACGTTCATCCCGCAGTTGTCTACCTCAACGGATTGGTGCTTCTGATTGGCGGCCTCGTCATCGTAACATCCCACAATGTCTGGCGGTTCGACTTAAGTCTGTTGGTGACCGTTTCAGGATGGCTTCTGGTTGTTGCCGGAGGATTTCGAATGATTTTTCCGAATGCACAACAGCTGTCTGCCGGCCTGGGTACATATATCGTGATCGCACTGTTGTTTGTCCTCGGCGTGGCGATGACTGGCTTCGCGTTCCTGAGGCCGGCGAACTAAGTCTCGGCTGCTACTCCGCTAAGCAGTCCTATCGCCTGCATTCCGGCAAAGCGCTTGAACAGGCGACGATCCCATGGACCGGACCTTTGAATGGCGGGATCGATGCAGGTTTCTCGGACGCTACCCGCTGCATTTAAGTGGTGCGTGGCGCTGACTGGCGTCCGACAAGCGCTCAGGCACGAAATCGCGCGGCGTTTGTGACGGAGGTTCGTCTTGGTTCTCGAGCCCATTCTTTTCATTCGTTCAGGTGCGTCCAACGTCTGCTATTGAGGTTCATCTGTCCGCCAAGGATCGGGTCCGTGTGGATTGCCCTCCGCGGCACCGACAAGCCTCGCCAGGAAATGTGGCCACCCCTTCGCGTGGCCCTCAGCTTCAGATGGAGCCAAACCCCGATGGGTGAGCGTCAGCGTCGAACCGGTATCCGTGCGTGCGATTTCGATTTGCAATTGGGTCGAGCCAGGAGGCATTTTATCGTTGCCGGCCTCTCCCCAGGCGATCTCGATCCGGCGCGGGCGGTCGAGAAAAGTATACTCACCACGGATCAGGACGCCATTTATGTCCACTGAGAAAATCCCACCTTCGCGCGCGTCAAGACACGCGTAATCGCCCATCCAGGTGACCAACAGGCTCGGGTTCACAAAGTGGTCGAACACCGTCTCCGGAGACGCCTTTATTTCGACAACCTGCGAATAGCTGTCAGTCATCCGTCTCGAACTTCTCTTTCAGCGCGCCGAGGTTGCCGGTCCAAAACCCGGCCACAAATTCGGTAACCGGCTGAAACCCTTCCGGGCGCACGGCATAGATGTGGCGCGTGCCTTCTCGTCGCGCCTCAACCAGCCCGGCTTCTTCCAACGCTTTCATGTGCAGGCTGACCGCCTGTTGTGAAACCTCGACGTGCTCGGTCAGTTCGCCGACCGAGGACGGCCCTCTTTCTCGGAGGATTTCCAACAGCTCTATTCGGCGTGGTTCGGAAAGGGCCTTCAAGGCGGATTGCGTCGACATCATTTCCTTTCACAAGTGTTGACTTGTAGAAGCCGTTTCGTCTAATCCTATCACAAGCGACCACTTGTGAAAGGAAAAAAGATGCAACTCCATATTCACCCGATCTCGCAGCACGCACGTCGTGTTCGGATACTGTGTCACGAGCTCGGTCTGGCCGTTGAGGAAAAGGTACTGGACCTCCAGAATGGCGAACACAAAGCTGACGCGTTCCTGGAGATAAACCTCGCAGGGCAGATTCCCGTTCTCGAGGAGGAAGGGCTGATCCTACCGGAATCCCATGCGATCATGCGTTATCTTACGCTCCAGCATGGCGGCGGTCGCTTCTATCCCGTTGAACGCCGACCGCAGATTGACCGCTGGCTCGACTGGACGCATTGCACGCTCAACCCTCCCGTTCAGTCAATCGCGATCGAGCGATTCACCAAGGGTGCCGATGCCGACATCGGTGTTATCGACAAGTCGCAAGAACGGGTCGGGAGCGCCCTCTCAAACTTTGAGGCCGCTTTTGATATTGACGAAGTCACACTCGCCGATTTCGCCATCGGATCGACGCTCGCCCTCTATCTGATGGTTGGCGGGTGTCTGTATGGCTGGCCCCGTACAAAGGAACGCTTGGATGCTCTGTCAAGCCGTCCGAGCTTTGCTGAAACGGCTGTACAACTGTGAGGATCATCATGTTTCGCTACTCTCTGTCCACGTTGCTGTTGCTTACATCAATCTCCGCCAGCGCCGAGCCGCTAACCACCGATCTCTCGGAGCTCCAGCCGCTTGTTGGAACGTGGGATTGCGCGGGTCAAAACTCTCCAACTCCACAATCGTCTGCATTCGAATTTGAAAGCCAGTTTCACATCAAAGCGGTCCTCGGCGGCAATTTCATACAGGTGACATATAGCGAAATGGAAAACTCCGCCCTGCCGGTCGCCCGCAACAACATCGAATATTGGCAAGGCGCAAGTGGCGCATTCACATCGACATTCTTCAATTCATTCGGTCAAAAGGGCCAACTGACCGCCAAGGGATTTGTTGACGGAAAACTGGTTTGGAGCGGGTTGGTCGATACACCGAACGGCCCTGCACCTTTCGAGGGGCGTATCACGCTGTTTCAGAAGGATCGACTTTCGGTAGAGCCAACCCTTTTTCTGCCGGACGGCACCCGATTTGTCATCGCCGAACTTGACTGCACAAAAGCGGGGTAGGTCAGCAGATCTTACGTGTCACCAAAAGACCTCCCAAAATCTGCCATTCGCCCAACGGCGGGTTTGTCCGCGTTCCGGCCATCCGCGGACCCGCGGTATTTCGGGAAACCCGGCGCCGGTGATGTGGCACAAGGCGTGTTCTGCAAAGCCTCATCCGACCTTTTTGATCGGAACGCCGGAACCCAGACGCAAGATCAGCGGGACGATGGCCACGATGAGCAAAGCCGAAACGATGAACGGCGCGCCCGGGAAATAGACCACGGTGCCGCTGACGGACCGTTCGAAGATGCCGGTCAGCAGCAGCGGCGCGAGGACGGCCGATACGGATGACAGCGAAGCGATCACACCCTGTACCAGGCCCTGTTGATCTTCGCCGACCCGATTGGCGGCGAAGGCGGTGAGCAAGGGCGGCGCCATGTCAGACAGGGCGGCGATGGGCAGAACGATGGCCACCACCCAGACCGCGCCGGCGGTCCCGAAACCAACCATCCCGATCACCGCGGCGATGATGGCGATCAGCAAAGTCCGATAGTCGCCCAGGCGTCTGGTCAGCCGCGGCAGGATCCCGGCCTGTACCAGGGCGATGATGACCCCATAGGCCGATAGGGTCAGCCCGATGGTGAAGCCGTCCCAGCCGAACACTTCGCGACCCCAGAAGGCCCAGATCGTCGGATAGACCATGTTGGCGAACTCGAAGACGAAGATGCAGACCAGCGGCACCGCCAGACCCGGGATCACGAATGCCCGCGCGATGGTGCCGAACGGGTTCAGGTCCCTTTTGCCGAAGGGTCTGCGGTTCTCCGGTTTTAGCGATTCCGGCAATACGAGGAGGCCGAAAGCGGTGGCCAGCGCGGACAGGCCGGCCGCGATCCAGAAGGGTGCGGTAATGTGCCAGGCCGACGCGACACCGCCGAGCGCGGGGCCAAACACGAAGCCGATGCCGAAGGCCGCCCCGATCATGCCAAAGGCCGCACCGCGCTCCTCGGGCTCGGCAATGTCGGCGATGTAAGCGGTCGCCGTGATATAGGTGGCCCCCGCCATGCCGGCGAGCACTCGGCCGATAAGCAGCACCCAATAGGTCTGCGCCATCGCCATGATGACGTAGTCGAGCGTCAGCGCCGCCAGCGCGGCGATCAGCACGGGCCGGCGCCCGTAGGCATCCGAAAGGCTTCCGATGATCGGGCCGAACAGGAACATCGCCGCCGCATAGGCCGACATCATGATCCCGGCCCAGAACGCCCCGGCCGCCGTGGAGCTGGCACCAACGCGGTCCATCAGGTCGGGCATGATCGGAAAAACAATGCCGACGCCGATGGCATCGATCATCAGGGTAATCAGGATGAAGAGGAACGGACCGGTCAGCTTCATGCCGGCACAAGAAACGGAATATGCGCGCCTGGCAAGCCGCAACTCGCGCGGAACCACGATGAAAGCAGGCGCTCAGACGCTGGCGTGCCTTTCTGTGGGCCAACCTATTGGCTATGATCGATCGCCGTTGGTCTCCTTTGTCTCTGTCCGGTGTAAACATGATCAGGATTCTTGGCTTCTTCGTCGCCCTGCTGGCCACTCAACAGGCCCATGCGGAACAATTGCCGATATTCGATGCGCACATTCACTACAGCCATGACGCGGTGACACTGGTGCCGCCCGAAGAGGCGGTCAGGGCCCTGCGCGAGGCCGGGTTGCGCAAAGCCCTGGTCTCGAGCTCCGATGACAACGGCACCCAGCTGCTGTTTGCCGCCGCACCCGATCTGATCGTTCCCTCCCTGCGGCCCTATCGTCGGCGCGGCGAGATATCGACATGGATGCACGACCCGACGGTCATCGACTATGTCGAGGCCAACCTGGCCGACAACAGCTACTTTGCCATCGGCGAGTTTCACGCCTATGGCGACGACATCAAAACCCCGGTCCTGCAGCGCATCATCGCGCTCGCCAGGGAACACAACCTGCTGCTCCATGCGCATTCGGATGCGGATGCGATCGACCTGATCTTCGAGACCGATCCCGATGCCCTGATGCTGTGGGCGCATTCCGGCTTCGCGCAGCCGGAGACCGTGCGGGAGGTACTGGCGAGACACGACAATCTGTGGGCCGACCTCGCCTTCCGCAACGACCAGTCGAGCGGCGGCAGGGTCGCCGACGATTGGCTGCCGGTGTTCGAAGCGTTTCCCGACCGGTTCATGGTCGGCACGGACACCTTTGCGCCGGAGCGATGGTACTACGTCAAGGACCACGCGGATTTCAGCCGCGAATGGATCTCCAGTCTGCCCGAGGACCTGGTCGACCGAATCGCCTACCGCAACGCCGAGGAGATGATCGAACGGGTGGAGAAAAGGAAGTCGCAATGAAGCGGCTGGCGGCGCCGCTGATGCTGGCGGCCGGGCTCGGGGCATGGAGTTCGGCGCCGGCGAGCGAAGACTGCGATGCCGGATCGGGGATCGCCATGTCCGGTGGCGCCGATGCCCCCTGGGCGATCCACATCCGGCTCGGCCCGCAGGACGTTCCGCTCAACGCACCGTTTGACGCGGCCGTCGTCGTCTGCGCCGCATCGGTGCCGCTTCCAGCCCGGGTGACCGTCGATGCGACCATGCCGGCGCACAAACACGGCATGAACTACGAGCCGAGGACCGCACAGATCGGTGCCGGCCATTACCAGGTCCGCAACCTGCTGTTTCACATGCCCGGCGTCTGGCGCCTGGAAGTCACGGCCTACGACGGTGACAAGCCGCATCGATATACCCACGATGTGAGCGTTCCATGAATCCCGTCAGGGCGGTTCTGGTCGGCTGGCTCGTTCTGCTGTCCGCCGTCGGTGTCGGGGCGCTGGCCGACGGATCACCGGACAGTCGCAGCCAGCTTCTGCTAAGCGACGACGAAATCGCCGCCATCGTCCGTCATGGCCCCTGGCCACCGGCGCAACGAACCGACGCCAGCAATCGGGTTTCCGGCAACCGGGCGGCCATCGCCTTTGGCGCGCTGCTGTTTTTCGACCCGCGGCTGTCGGCCAACGGACAGATCGCCTGCAGCACCTGCCACGATCCGGCGCTCGGCTGGACCGACGGAAAGGCGCGGGCGGGCGGGCTCGAACGGCTCGACCGTAACACCCAGTCGCTGTTCAACGTATCCGGCAACCGGTGGTTCGGCTGGGACGGTCGCAACGACAGTCTGTGGGCACACAGCATCGGCCCGATTCTCGATGCAAGGGAAATGGGGGCGACGCCGGATCTGGTTGCCGCCATCGTCCGCAACGACCCGGAGCTGAGCCGTCGCTATGTCGAGGTCTTCGGCGTGTCGCCCGACGAACGCGCAGCGCCGGACCTGCTGGTCGACGTGGCGAAATCGATCGCCGCGTTTCAGGAAACCATCGTCACCGGCCGCACGCCCTTCGACGCGTTCCGCGATGCGCTGGCGCGCGGCGACTTCAAGGCCGCTGAAGCGTTCCCGGCATCGGCGCAAAGAGGCGCCGCGCTGTTTGTCGGGCGGGGCAGGTGCAACCTCTGCCATATCGGTGCGCGGTTTACCAATGACGAGTTCGACGATGCCGGCGTGCCCTATTTCACCGGGCCCGGCCAGGTGGATCGCGGGCGCTTCAAGGGCATTCAGGATCTGAAGGCTTCGCCCTACAACCGGCTGGGCCGCTACAACGACGCGCCCGATGAAGCCGACGGCTGGGCGACCCGGCAAGTGACGCAAACGCACCGCACCTTCGGCCAGTTCAAGGTCCCGTCCCTGCGACAGCTCACCCAGACGGCGCCCTATATGCACGACGGCTCCCTGAGCACGTTGCGGGACGTCGTCGACCACTATTCGAACATCGACCTGGATCGCATTCACAGCGACGGCGCGCTGATTCTGAGCCCGCTGAATTTGAGCGAGCAGGAAAGCAGCGATCTGATCGCCTTTCTGGAATCGCTTTCGACGCCGTCGCCGGAGCGGTAGCCGCAAACCAGGGACATGCCAGCTCCGCGCCGCCAGAAATGCCGGAGACGTGCATCACCACAACCCTCACATCTCGTTGCGGATTTCCCAAAGCTCCGGAAAGAACCGGTGCTCGGTGACATGCTGCAGCCACCCGACCCCGGACGAGCCGCCGGTGCCGGGTTTGTAGCCGATGATCTTGTGCACCGAGGTGTAATGGCGCCAGCGGTAGAAGGAGAACTTTTCGTCGAGCGCCAGCAGCGCCTCGGCGAGTTGGTATTCGACATTGTCTGAATGCGGGTTGCGGTAGACCGCCAGCCAGGCGTCGCGCACCGAGGCGTTCGACCGGTAGGGTTGCGACCAGTCGCGGTCGAGCGCCGCGGCGTCGATGGCATGGCCGCTGCGGCTGAGCGCCCGGATCACCTCGTCATAGAGGCTGGGTGCATAAAGCGCCTGCTGCATCGCCGGCCAGACCTGTTTGACGTTGCGGTGGGCGGCGGCAAGCCGCCGGTTCTTGTTGCCGAGGATGAATTCGACATGGCGGTACATGAACGACAGCTGCCCGGACGCGGTCGACAGGTGGTCGCGGAATTCGTTGAAGCCCTCGGTGGTGATCGTCGACAGCACGTCCCAGGATTGCTGGATATAGTCGACATAACGGGCGGCCCGGCCGAGCACCACCAGGGCATCGTGACGGGCGTCGTTGCGGATCATCTCGCGGGCGTTGAACAGCTCGAAATGCAGGCCGCGAAACAGCAGTTCCTTGGCCTGCCCCATGACGAAGAAGCACATCTCGTCATAGCCGTCCGAGCGCGGATGCTGCAGCGACAGGAGCATGTCGATGCTCTGGTAGTCGATATAGGGATTGGCGTTGCCCGTGTAGTCGACCAGCGGTGTGCCGCCGGTCGACTTCGCCGTCTCGATGCGGCTTTCGTCGGTGGTCGTGCCGATCGGCCGCGGCCCGAGACCGGTGTCGACCTGGCTGGCGTCGATCAGTTGCGGAAAGACGGGCTTGTAGCGGGGCATCAGTCGCTTCCTTTTGCCATTGCCACCACCTTTTGGCCGAGCCGGCTGTCATCGGCAAGGTCGAACAGGATGTCGAAATGGTTGCGCCGCGGTACTTCGACGGTTTCGGCGACCGCCAGCAAGCCGGCAAAATGGCGGCTCTGCCGCTTGAATTCGTCGGTCTCGATAGCGCCCCAGGCGATCAGCGCCGGGGGAAAATCCGTCAGGTCCGCATGCGCCGGGCTGTGGCGCCTTGCGGTGGCGACGTCCATGCCGAGCGGATCGTTGATATAGGTGCCGACCAGCGGCTCCAGGTCGTAAATGCCCGACAGCAGCACCACGCCGCGCGGGCGCCTGCGAGCGGGAAGCATCAGTGATGCCATCGCCGCCAGCTGGGCACCGGCCGAACTGCCGGCAAGCACGATGCAATTGGTATCGATGCCAAGTAAGTGGGCCTCGTCGTGCAGGGCCGAGACCGCCGTCACGCATTCGGCGACGATGGCGTCGATGCGCGCATGCGGGGCGAGTGTGTAGTCGACGGCCGCGAAGCCGATGCCGCGGGCCAGGCAATCGGGCGCCGGCAGGAAGGATTCGGTCTTGGACAGCTCCTGCCAGTAGCCGCCATGGATGAAGACGAGCAGCGGCGCCGGCGCGCCGGCATCGGGGACGACGAGGTCGAGCGTGTTGGACGCCAGCGGCCCGTAGCGGACGGTGTGCACCGGACCGCAGGCCGCATAGGCGGCCGCGCTTCGGTCGATATAGGCCTGGATATACGGCTGCAGATCGCCGTCCGGCAGGGCGGTGCTCGGCGAGTAGGCGTCGGCGCGGACCGCGTCGCTCATCGACCGCCATTGGGGTGTCATGTCCAAGACGCGATTGGTCGGCGCGATCTGCCGTTTACCAGGGGCCGATCCAGGGGCCCCACATGTCCCAGTCCATTTCGGCATTCAAGGCAGCGGTCTGGTTCATCTCTGCCACCTGACGCTCTTCCTTCAGTCTTTGGAAGGTGTCGTAGGCGTTTTGCCCGCCCGCATAGATGCAGTTGCAGCCCTGCGCGTCGGCGTAGGTCCACCGTGGATTCCCGCCGACATCATGGCGAACCAGCGTGTCCTGCGGCATCGCCTGCACTTGGGCCTGGCGCGCCGGCGTATCGGCGATCCGCTGCTGGAAACCGGCGGCCGCCAGAAGCTCCTCGGTACTCTGGGCCTCGATCGACTGGCAGCCGGCCAGCAGGGCACCAACAAATAACGACAATGACAGAAAACCCAATATACGCATCGGCACACTCCCTCACTGCCGACCATCATCGCAGATGGCGGCATCGAATCAAGCCGGGCCAAACCGCGGTGCCGGATGAATCGATCCGGACGCTGCGTGGATGGTTGGAACTATCTTTTTCGGCGGACAGGCGCTAAGACGCTTCCCGGCGCGGTGTACCTGACGGCACAAGCGCGCATTCATCACACGCTACGAGCGGATCGGCTCCGCTGATATCCATGACAATCGAAGCCATGACGCCGGGCACCACTGCCCGCGAGGAGCATGACCGGCGGTGAGCCGGCAGGCCGTCGTCCGGCGGAATTCACGGCAACCCTGAAAGACATCACCGCACTGCAGACGGATCGCGGTTTTCGCGACTCGCGCGGGCTGTTTTATATCGAGGGTGTGCGCAATTTCGTTCAGGCGGTCGCCAACGGTTTTGCGATCGACAGCATCATCGTCAGCGAGCGATTGCTGACCGCGCCGCTGGCCCGCAAACTGGTGCGCCGCTGCCGCCGGTCCGGCGTGACCGGGCTCAACGTGACCCCGGAACAGTTCCGGCAGATTTCCCAAGCCCGGCGGGCCTCCGGTGTCGCCGCGATTCTCCGGCAACGGTGGGCCGGCCTGGACGATGTGTCGCCGGATCAGGGACTGTGCTGGGTGCTTCTAGAGACGGTGCGCTCGCCCGGCAATCTCGGCACGCTGGTCCGGTCGTCGCTGGCGGTCGGCGGTGCCGGGTTGATCCTGATCGGCAACAGCGTCGACCCGTTCGCACCGGCCGTCGTACGGGCGGCCATGGGAGCGGTTTTCCGGCAGACCTTCGTGCGCACCGATTGGCCGGCGCTGCGCCGCTGGGTCGATCAGCACCAACGCGCCGTCATCGGCGCAACGCCGGCCGGCGGGGCCGAACTGCATCGGTTCGACTATCCGACGGCGCCGCTGCTTTTCCTCGGCGAGGAGCGGAAGGGTATGACGCCGCGGCAACAGGACCTGTGCCGCCACCTGGTGCGTATCCCCATGCAGCCAGGCGTCGATTCTCTCAACCTCGGTGTTGCCGGCAGCCTGCTGATGTATGAGGTGTATCGCAGTCAGGGTGCATCGTTTCCGGGGCTTTCCTCTGAGAACATGTGCTAAGGAGCCCGGCACGCATACGTCAGAGATCGTCGAGAATGTCCCGACTGAAGCTGTTTGATTCGCATTTTCATATCTTCGAACCCGGCTTCCCGCTGCATGAGAACCAGGGATTCCTTCCCGATCCGTTTCCGCTGATGGACTATGATCGATGGCGGGAAAAGCTGGGGATCCGGGGCGGAGCGGTCGTCTCCGGCTCGATGCAGGCCTTCGACACCACGTATCTCGTTCATGCGCTCAAGCACCTGGGGCCGCATTTCGCCGGTGTCGCGCAGATCCCCGAGACGCTTTCCGATGATGACATTCTCGCCCTGCATCGCAGCGGCGTCCGGGCCGTGCGCTTCAACGTCAGGCGGGGCGGATCGGCGACGCTGGACCAGATCGAACCGCTCGGCCGTCGGGTCTTCGAGCTCGCTGGCTGGCATGTGGAGCTTTACATCGATTCGAAGGATTTGCCGGATCTGGTTCCGCTGCTGACCGGGCTTCCCAAGGTCAGCATCGACCACCTGGGGCTTTCCAAGGCGGGGCTGCCGCATCTGCTCGACCTGGTCGCGCACGGGGTCAAGGTCAAAGCCACCGGCTTTGGGCGTCTCGATTTCGAACCGCTCGACGCCCTTCGGGCCATCCATCGCGCGAATCCCGAGGCGCTGATGTTCGGGACCGATCTGCCGTCCACGCGGGCCAAACGGCCGTTCCGGGTGGCGGACGTCGATCTCGTGCTGCAGAATTTTTCCGAAGACGACAGCGCCCGAATCCTGCGGGAAAACGGCGCGGCGTTTTACGGAGTCCCGGCGGGTCGCTAACCCACGGCGTTGGGCAATGAGGAGACAACGGACATGGCAGCGCATGAAACCGACATTGCCGGGCCGGCCGCTGAGAACACAGCAACGTCTCAGCCCGCGAAACTTGGCTCCATTCGCCCCATCCTCGGCGTGACGTCGTACCGGGAAGCGGTTGCGTTCTACGTGGACTGGCTGGGATTTGCGATTGAATGGGAGTGGCGGCAAGCGCCGGGCGAGCCCATGGTCATGCAGATCGCGCGCGACGGCGCAACAATTCAACTCCTAGAGGGCGACGAGCACCCGCCAAACGGCTGGATCCAGATCGTCGTCGATGACATTGCGAGATTGGCGGAAGAACTCAATCGCAAGCGCGCCGGTTCTGTCGAACTGGCGGACAACTTCCCCTATGTCCGGCAAATCAGCACGAGCGATCCGTTCGGCAACTTGCTGGTCTTCGAACAGCCGGTGACTGAAGAGGAAAAGCGTGCCATGGACGCGCGGGCGGAAACGATGCGCGCCTATATTCGCCAACGCCTCGCCGCCGGACACCCCTGTCCAACGCCGGACGAGGTGTCAGAAGCGCTGTTTCCACCGGCGACATTTTCGACAAAGGTGCAGGCTGCGGACGTCCTCTTCGAGTTTCCGGAGTACGCCCGGGCCAAGCACGCCGACTAGAGCAAAGGGCGCGATTTTCACAGGCGCTGAAAACGCTCCGGCATGAACGGAATATCCGTGTCGTCCGGCCTGGCGCCGGCGGCCGTCAACATGGCATGGATCTGGCCGCGGTGGTGTGTCTGGTGGTTGAAGAACTGCATGACGAGTGTCGCCTTCGAATCGGTGAGGTCGCGGCCGAGCATCACCGAATGCCAGGTGAAATCACCCTCGAACCAGTCCGGCGCGACGTCATGCGCCCATTGCAGTATCCGCTCGTCGAACGCCTTACGGTCGATCAGATATTGCGCCCAGCTCCTGATGAATTCGGTGGACTGCGCGCCGGGCAGATCCGGAGGCGGGGTCGTCGTAAAGCGGCTCATCCACAGCATGTCGCCCCAGAAAAGATGCGACAGGGTCCTGTGGATCGAGCCGAAGAACGCACCGCGGTCCCGCTCGCGCTCGGCGGCCGACAGGCCGTCGGCGGCGGTCAGCAGGCTCTCGTTTTGCCAACGATTGTACCGGGCCATTGTCAGCGTGTATTGCTTGTTGGGCATAACAGCTCCTGTAAGGTGGTGGTTCATCAAAGCCGTCGCGGCTTCGATCCGAAGTCAATTGTAGGGGGAACTGACATTGTCCTTTGCCGCCCGTCCCGTCGACGTTTCCGATCTCGAGACCGTTGTCGACCTTCTGGTTGCGGACGCCGAACAGCGACAAGCGACCGATCCTAGACTTTGGAAGGTGGATCCGGCGGCCCGTGACAATATCCGTCGTATCGTTACGGCTTTCCTGGAAAAAGGCAATCCCCCGTTCCATCAGCGATTGCTGCTCGCCGAGCTTGATCGCAGATGCATCGGCATCGCCCATACAATGGTGCTGCCGGTGCCGCCGATCTATGCCGGAGAAGGCGGACCCCCGGGGCTTGTCCTGGAAGACTGTCATGTCACCGATGATGCGCCGGCCGCTGCCCGGCAGGCGCTGCTGGACGCTGCGGAAGCCGACCTGCTTCAGGCGGGTGCCAATATCCTGCTGGGATCGTCCGCCGTCGGCAGGGTCTGGGAAGAAGAATACCAGACGCGCGGCTATGCGCCCCTGACATTGTATTTCTGCAAGGTCGGCCTTCGGCCGCCCAAAAGCCTGGAGACCGTGCGCAGTGCCGAAGATCGCGACATCGCCGACATCGTTATGGCGAGCGCCGAGAACCGGCGTATCCTGTTCGACCTCAACGCGTTCTGGAAACCGTCGTGCGACGCCGATGGCCAGTTCGACACATGGATGCGAAAGAGCCTGACGCTGACCGATCGCGACATGTTTGTCGCCGAATCGGATGGCGAATTCCGGGGCTACGCCATTGCGCAACCGGCCACGCACCTGCACTTTCCACTGCCGCACGATATCAGCGATATCGGTGTCATCGACGACTACTACCACGTCGATCTGCTCGATCCCCTGACGCTTCCCGACGATGCCAGCGGGGCGTCGGATCTGTTGTATGCGGCGGAGGCGGCACTTGCGGCGCGCGGGAAATCCGCCGCCATGGTCGTTTGCCCGGCGGCGTGGGCTTCGAAAATCGAGCTGCTGGAAGCCGCAGGCTACAGCAACGCGATCACCTGGTTCAAGAAAGGCCAGCGTCGCCGCTAGAGCAACGGTCGCGAATATGGCACCCGTTGCTCCAATGGCAAATTGGGACTGTGATCCCAAGATCGACAGAAAGAAACACGGTCGATATCATGGCAGCCCCGGCGCTCATGGGAACCCGAGCATCAAAGCGGAATGAAACCGACGCCACGAGCCGCCGGCGTCAGATCATTTCAGGTGCTTGCTTTTTTGCGGTGGCGTTCTTGCTGGCCAGTGCGATGGAAGTCGCCTTCGGGTCATCGAATCAGCGAACGGAACCGGTCCAGCGCGGAGCAGGAAGCATGATATCCAAACGCTTAAAAGAACGTCTGGCCAATGATCAGCCTTTGCAGGGCGCGCGGGTTGTCTATCGTGTGACAGGAGGCGCGCCAACGGAGCGGCTGGATCAATCTGTGGTGCTGGACGGCGACGGCCGCGTGCGCTGGCAGCGCGAAGATCAACTCGACCCGCGCGCGGCAGCGACGGGCGAAACCGTCTGGAGCCAAACCGACATGCGCGATGCTTTTGCTGTGTTGGCAGAGAGTTTCGACGCGCTGACAGTTCCTCAAGATGCCCGGTTCCAGCCGGACACGCTGGTCGCATCCATCAGCATGGAAATGGCGGATCAAGTGGAACATCGGTATCTGCCCGCGGGGGCGCTCGAGGGAAAAGGCCTGCAAAACCTGGAAGCCCTTCGACGCTTGATCGAACGCCTGGAGGCATTGTTTCCGTAATGGTCCGTTCATCACGGACCTGGTGCATCAACGGTCTCCCACTCGTTGTCAATATGTCACGGATCAAACACAAAGTTGCATCGGGCAAGCGGCACAACACAGCCGATGAAGCGATTAACCGTTACCCTGGCGAGGCATATCGCGTTGAAAAAACACGGTGAATGGGCAAGACAGTCAAATGCTTCAATTTGGCTGCGACTCGCTTGTCTTATGGTTTTCCTGGCTCATCCGGTGGTTTCTGATCGGGCCGCTGTGTTTTGTCATCTTCCTTTTTTAGATCACCGAACCGACCGGGTACTTTTGCCGAAACCTCAAGCTTTTTCTCGACGCTGCTCGGGGTTTTTTTCTTTTCCCGCAAGGTTTCAAGCTCTTTTCGGTCAATTTCGACCGGCTTGAAAACCGAAGCGGCGGCATCGTCCGGACGCTTAACACGGATGTTCGGTTGGGCGGCAATTCGCTTGTTGGCCTCGACGCTTTGCTCGCCTCTGGCCAGCACCTGCACGATTTCCGCAGGGATTTTTGCCGGTTCACCGCGCGCGACCGGCCGTTGAGTCTTCGACTCCATCGTCAGATCCTCATCACCAGACGTAGATTTCTTTCAGCCTGTCGCTCTCAATGCGGGCGTTGACATTGCGGTTGTCGGCTTTGGCGTGGGCGCAGACGATCGCAAAGTTGGTACACGCATCGTCGTGATCATCCTCGAACTTTCGCCAGTCGCCGTCGATATAGCCCCAAACGTTCGAGCGTTCATGATTAGCCCAAAGTGCGGTGACGCGAACTCCATTGTGCCAGGCCATCGGATGATCCTTTCTTGTGTAAGTAGACTAGGGTCTGCTGAGTATTAGTCTTGTGGCGTCGGCGCAGCTCATTTTGCTTTTGGCTAGGCGCGGAACGCGCCGCAGTGTGAGCCACTTCAAGCGTTTCGCAACGACGTCCAGCAGCGAAATGGGCTTCGTCCCGAAGGGATTTGGCCAGATTTGCCCACTGACGCCTCCTTCGTCGTTGAATATGCGCTGCATGTCCTGCCTCCTCAGGAAACGACAGTGAACAAATCTGGTCAAACCGACACCACAAGGCTAATGCTCAACAGGCCCTAGGGACGAATATTGTCGATGCCGGTTTTGCGCTCGGCGAACCGGTAGAGCGCTTCGGTCGTGTTTTGAACATAGTCGGGCGGCTTGTAACCCTCGGTTTCCGCCTGGCCCGGGTCGGCCATGAAATAACGGACCGTTTGCCGGTCATCGATCAGCACGGTCAACCGTCCGATCAGACTGCATGGCGGAAATCCGCCCTGGCGTTCGCTGTCGTCGTCCTTCAGTGCGGGCGAGAAGGCGGTGAGAACCTTGGCCAACTCCTCCGGCTCGACGGTCAGTTGCAGCGGTTCGATATGGCGCTTGCTCAATTCGCACGACATATCGCACGTCATGGTGCCGCCGCTGTCCAGCTTGATGTCGAGATGGAATTTCTCCCCCGCATGACCGCCGGATATGTTCAACAGAACACTGGCGCGATGCTTATCGCCGTTTGTTAGAACCTCGTCGATCGTCTTTTCGACCGGTTGCTGGTCAGGAGGTGCGCCTTTTGGAGGGTCTTTGACGGGCGTGTTGTTCATGACCGTTTCTCCTTCGGTGCCAACGCAATGGTCAAACCGGCTCGGCGTTCTGGCCCATGCGCGTGCAAAACGGCTCACACAGGCGCTCGACCACTTCGGTGTTGTCGTCCATGACGGTGCCGGTATTGACAGGGCTGCGGCTTGGGCAGGCCCCGTCCGGGTATTCATCCGGATGGCCCAGCATATGGCCGAATTCGTGGGAAGCGACGTCCCCTGTATCGGAGGTATCCCAGGTTGTCATGTTGCTGCGTGCCGGCCCCCTGCGCACCCGGACCGTATGATGTTCGCCGGAGTCCACCCACTGGACCCGAAACTGCAGGGTGCATTGGCCGCTGCAATCACTGCCGTCGCAACAGCCGAAACGGTTGCTCCATTTGTTTTCGATGCCGTTTTTCCACGTCGTCCGGAGTGCCGCCAGTTCAGTTGCCGTTACGTCGGCATCGGGATTGAGCCGAATACGTACGGTGATCACAGTGCCCTGTTGATCGTAAGCGGCCGTCCAGCCGTAAATGCACTCGCTCACGGAAAAACTGACCTGTTGAACCGGCCCGACCCAACTGTTCGAAAAGTCGTACATCTCGGTAATGTAAGTGCGGCCACCGCGGACTTCCTCATGCACGGACACACCGCGATTGGTGGCCTTGGCCATCGCCGATATCGCCAACAGATTGGTACAGGCATCGTCACTGCGATCATCGAGCTTACGCCAACCGCGAGTGCCTATGGAAACCCAGGCATTGGATCGTTCGTGATTCACCCAAAGCGCGTGGATCCGATCTCCGCAGTACACAGCCATCAGGTTTCTCCCTAATCGAGCCCGCACCCCTAAGGACACATCACACGATCGCGTCTTCGGTAACACCTATGCCCAGGCAAGATTCTGCATCTTTGATGAGGAGTGCATCTTGGAAAAATACGATCTGTACATAATACTTTATGCCATAAATTGGGCAAAATTGTGTTTTTCGAAAGCTTTTTCAAATAAAGGATCCCTGCTATTGCCAAATGCGATTGTTTAAATACGAAATATTCCTCAAAGGCATTTCTTCTCATTTAGTAAATTGCCTTTAATACGGGAAATATTCTGTGAGTGCTCGGCATTTAGAGCCTTACATCCCGTCACACACACAGGCCGAACAATTCGCCTCTCGAGGAAATGCCGAGTTTTTGATAGGCGCGTTTCCGGTAGGTGACGACGGAGCTGGTGGCGATGCCGAGATCGGCGGCGATAGCCTCGGCCTTCCTGCCCGCCAGCATGGCGAGGCAAACCGCCCGTTCGCGTTCGGACAGGACGGCAAGCGGCAGCGGATAATCCGGTTCGGTCAATCGGCAGAAGTGGTCGGCAACCATCTGCCCGCAGAGCCTGAGCAGCGCGGCCCCTGAGGGGCCGGAATCTGCCAGGACCGGTGTGTCCTTGCCGGAATAGAAATTAAGGATCATCCGTTTGCGGCCGCGGCGGACCAGCACCGCCGTCTTGTCGGCAAGACGCGGTTCGTCGAAAAAAATGCGCCGGTACTCGCTGTCCATCTTGGCGATCGTATCGGCCAGCGTCCTGACCTCGCAGGCGCCATCGGCGAGCTGCAGAACGTCCCGGAACAGAGGATCTTTCAGGAACCACCCGGACAGGTACCGGTCGGCAAGCCTGCGGCCGACGGTTCGCGAGGTGAAATTGCGCGCCAGCAGGCAGCTGGCGCTGGCCTCGCTGTAGGAGAACACCATGCATTGCCGCGCGCCGATCTTCTCGACGCAGTCGAGGAACGGATCGACAAAACCGTCCGTTCCGGCAAGCGGCAGGCAATCCGTCAGGCCATCCAGAAAACCAGCAATGGAGCCATGGTCTGCTTGCCCGGCGGTCACCCTGTCCTCCTTAATTGGGGACAGAAGTCAAACCCTGCATTTGCTAAAAGTAAAGGCCGGTAGACAGCGCCGGCAACGGGATTCAAGGGTGAACGGACGCGTCAATGAGACCCGCAGGCCGAGGTGAGTTGGACTCGCTTTATTTCGACTACCCGCATTTTGCGCCACCGCAACGCGGCGACAGGGATGCCGCCGACAGGGCCGACGTAGTCATCGTCGGAGCCGGGCCGGTGGGGCTGGTGGCCGCGCTCACCCTGGCGCGCGACGGCGTCGCGTCGACCGTCATCGAACGCAAGGCCACCTTCAACGACGGCAGCCGGGCGATTTGCGTGGCACGCCAAAGCTACCACATTCTGGAACGTCTCGGCGCCGTGCAGCCGTTTCTGACGAAGTCGCTCGGCTGGACGACGGGCCGGAGTTTTTTTCGCGGCCGCACCATCCTCGAATTCGAGATGCCGCATGACGACGACCAAAAATTCATGCCGATGTACAACCTCCAACAGCAGTATATCGAACGGTATCTTTGGGAGGCCGCCAACCGCAACGAGCTGATCGACATTCGCTGGCAGAGCGAAGTGACTGATATGACGCACTCGGCCGATCAGGTACGGCTGACCGTGCGCGATCCGAATGGCGACTACCGGTTGACGGCGGGCTGGCTGTTGGCCGCCGACGGTGCCCGCAGCGCGATACGCAACCTGTGCGGCCTGCGCCTGAAGGGCGAGAACCACGAGGGGCGCTATGTCATCGCCGATGTGCAGATGGACCACGACTATCCAACCATCCGCCGCGCGCTGTTCGATCCGGCAAGCAATCCCGGAAAAACCATCCTGATCCATCGCCAGCCCGACAATATCTGGCGCATCGACTATAGACTGGATCCAGACGAGGACGAATCGGAGGCCCTGAAGGAGCAGACGGTGCGGACGCAAGTGGCAGCGATCCTGGAGGAAATCGGCCATCGCAAACCCTGGGAGCTAGAGTGGTGGAGCGTTTATTCGGCGAACACGCTGGCACTGGACGACTATCGGCACGGGCGCATCCTGTTCATCGGCGACAGCGCCCATATCGTACCGATTTTCGGCGTTCGCGGCCTCAACAACGGCATGGCCGACGGCGAGAATGCCGGCTGGAAGCTCGCCCGCGTCATCAAGGGCGAGGCGTCCGAAACGCTGCTCGACAGCTATTCGCCGGAACGGCGCGGCGCGACACTGGACGTCTTCGACAACGCCATCAAGAGCACCCGGTTCATGACGCCGCCGAGCGAGGGCTGGCGGCTGGTGCGCGACGCCGCGCTTTCGCTGGCGCTCGACCACGAATTCGCCCGGCCGTTCGCCAACCCGCGCCAGATGACGCCCTATACCTACGCCGACAGCCCGCTGACCACGGCCGATGATCCGGCGTTTGCGGCGGGGCCTCGTCCCGGCGCGGTGTCGGTCAATGTCCGGCTCGGCGACAACCAATGGCTTTCAGACCATCTGGGCAGCGGATTCAGCGCCATCCTTTTTTCGCCGGCACAGGGGATTGCGGACGATTTCAAAAGGCGACTCACTGCGCTGGATCCGCGCTTGCGACTGCTGGTCATCGGCCAAGGCGGCGAGCGAGCGATATCCGATCCGAACGGGACGATGATGGCGGCCTACGACGCCGCTCCCGGCACCTGCTACCTGGTCCGCCCCGATATGCATGTGGCGGCGCGCTGGCGGCAGGCGGAAGCGCGTGCTGTAACCGCGACGCTGCGGGACATCCTATACGGGAAAGGAAATCAGGTATGAATTTCGAAGGCCTGGAAGCCTTTTACGAAGCACTCGCCCAGGCAATCGACAGGGCCGGACCGAACCAGCGGGATCTTTTTCTGACGCGCCTGGCGCTGTTGTTGGCGAACGAAATCGAAGACCCGCAAAAGGCGTTGGCAGCCATCGATGCGGGCCTGAACAACCTGCAGGACCGGCACGGCAATGATCCGGCAGTGGACCTCGCCGGCAAATTGGGCGCTTAATGCACTCAAGGGAGAAATGACATCATGTCTTACCTGGTCGCGTTGGGTTATATCGGCATCTCGTCCGGCCTCGCCGAGGACTGGATTTCGCTCGCATCGCGCAAGATCGGCATGCAGCTCAGCGAATCAACCCGGCGCCGGCACGTGTTCCGCATGGATGATCGCAAGCAGCGCCTGTTTATCGATGAGGGCGCCGAAGAGGGTGTCAGCTGTTATGGCTGGGAGGCGGCCGACGCGGCATCGATCGACCGGCTCGGTGCGGACCTGGAGAGCCACGGCATCGCCGTCGCCGCGATGACGCGGAGCTTGTGCGACAACCGGCGGGTTTCCGGCGGCATCGTGTTCCAGGACCCGGCCGGCAACCGGCTCGAGGCGTTCTGGGGACCGGAGATCGCCAGCGATCCGTTCCTACCCGGACGCACCATCTCGGGCTTTCGCACCGGTCCGCTAGGCCTCGGCCATGCCGTCCTGATGGTGCCCGATGCGGCCGCCGCGCGGACCTTTTACCGAGATGTCCTGGGCTTCAGCCTCAGCGACTATGTGCTGACACCGTTCGAGATCTATTTCTACCACATCAACCCGCGCCACCACACACTGGCCCTCTACCAGAGCGACAAGCGGCAGGTGCACCACCTGATGGTCGAGATGATGTCGCTGGACGACGTCGGCCAGACCTATGACCTGGCGCTTCTGGACGAAGACCAGATCGGTGTCAGTTTCGGTCGCCACACCAACGACCACATGACATCGTTCTACTGGAATACGCCGTCGAAATTCATGCTGGAATGCGGCTGGGGGGGACTGTCGCTGGATCCGGCCACGCACCAGGCCAGCGAACTCGTGCATGGTCCCAGCCTTTGGGGGCACGAGCGAAAGTGGCTGCCGCCCGAGGGACGGAAGAAGGCGCGGGAGATGCGCCTCAACGCGGCGGCGATGGGGGAGCGGGCTCCGGTCCATGTGATCCCCGGCAACCACACGGTGGACGCCGCCTGCCCCTGGTATGCGCAGATGAAGGCGGGGTTCTGAACAGCTGGAGACACAGGGCGATGGACAAGGCAGATATAGTCGGGCGATGGGAGATCGTGTCCTGGGTGCAGGACTATGACGATGGGCGGCAGGTCTACCCGCTCGGCAAGGAGCTGGAGGGGTTCATTCAGTACGACAACGACCGCATGATCTGTATGATGGCCGCCGCCAACCGATCCGGCTTCACCACCGGCGGCCAGTGGAACGCCTCCGCAACAGAAAAGGCCGCGGCCTATTCGACGATGCTCGCCTATTCCGGCGCTTACGAGATCGACGGTGACACGATCCATCACCATGTGGATATCAGCCTCTATCCCGGCTGGAAGGGCAGCACGCAGATACGCACGGCGGAGATGGATGCGGATGGGCTGCTGCACCTGAAAGCACGGTTGGAGGACGGCACGCCGGAGGCCCGCACAGCCCGGTTGATTTGGCGACGCGCCGGCGCCTGACTGGGACACCTGCAGGGAGAAAAAGGTCAGTCGGTTCCCCGGCATTGCGCCAGGATGGCGTCGACGACGCTGGCGAGCGGCGCACGCGCGTCTATGCGCACCGCGTTCTTCGGAACGTCCTCGTTCGTTGCATTCAGTCTCTTGATCAGCTCTCTTTCGCTCGGCGTTCCGCCGAACTCGTCCGCGGGTCGCGCGGCCAACCGCCCGTTCAACGTGTCGAAATCCGCGTCGAGAACAAAGACCCCATCGAACAAATCGATGAAGCGATGGAAATTCCGTGAGCCGCCGCAGAAGAACGACATGGCGTGACGCCGGTCCGCGACTAGCGATCTGACCTTGTCCACATCCCAGATGTGGTGCTCGTGGGCAAAGCCATCCAGCGGCGCACCCGTTTGCGGATCGCCCCGATAGGACAGTTCGCGGTCTCCGTGGATGGCATGGTAACCGCGCCGCCGCAGTTCGTCACACACCGCGGTCTTGCCGGTGCCGGAAACGCCTTCGATCAAATAGTTCCTGACGCCCATGTCCGCTCCGGTGCATCAATCGCGGTTGCGTCGTATTTAGAACGACGCTCCGTTGGCGTCACGTCTAGACCCTTTCACGGTCAGTTGCGACCCAAAGAGCAGCAAGCCGAAGCCTCAGGCCCGCGGGTCCGATGCGTCATGGCCAGATCTGGAGGACAAAAATGACAAAGCGAGGTCATTGCCTTTGCGGAAAAACCCGTTGGGAATTTGAAGGCGAGGTAACGTGGGCCTGCTACTGTCATTGCGACGATTGCCGCCGCAACTGCGCCGCGCCGGTGGTCGCGTGGCTCGGGGTTCCCGTCAAGAACTTTCGGTGGTCCGGGGACGCGCCGGAGACGTTCGAGAGCTCCAAAGGCGTCAGGAGGCACTTCTGCAAGGCGTGCGGCTCCCCGATGGGATTTGAAGCCGATCATTACCCGGGCGGGATGCACCTCTACGCCGCTTCCCTGGACGATCCCGACGATTTTGAACCGACGTTCCACGTCAACTATGAAAGCAAGCTGCGATGGCTGAAGATGAATGACGATCTTCCGAAGTACGAAGGCACCCTGCTTGACGCCCCGAAAGACCTCAGGGACTATGATTCCCATTAGAGCAACGGGCGCGAATATGGCACTGATCCAGCGCCATCCGGTATCCGCCAGACGCTCGACGGTTTTCGCCTGAACCGGTTTTGCGCTAGAATGACAGGCAGGCAAAAACGGGACGCGGAGTTATCCGATGACGGACGCGCGCAACCGGTTCGATCTCTACAGCCGTACGATCTCCAATTCGGCGGTTGCCGAATTCGACGCGGAGCCGGATCCGGCAAAGCGGTTTTTCAAATACGCCTGCTCGATGACAAGTTCGGAACAGGCGGCTCTCGAGGCGCTCATCAAAGAGTCCGAGTCGTCCGCGGACGAGCCGGAAGCGGAACAGACAGTCATGGTCGGTCTGGATTCGGAAATTGTCGATCATTTCAAGAAAGCCGGCGGAGACTGGCGGCGCCACATCAACGACGCCTTGCGGGCCTCGATCAACAGGTCCTAAAACGCAGGTCAATCACTCCCGAAGCGAGTCCGATGGCCCGGTGATCGCACGCACCGCAGGCGTCATGTCAGCGGCCCCGGTTTCCCCTACTGAAAGCCAGGAACGCTCCGGTCGCCTGCGGGTCGTCGATGCGGAATCGGAGCTGCAGACCAGCGCCATTCATCATCGCGACCTGTTGCCCCAACTGCTCGTTGGTGACGAACAGGTGGTTGTCGAAGCGCCAATCCCGTTCCAGCCACGGGCCGAGCGCATCGAGCAGCCTCCGGTCGAGGCCGTCGGCAAGCCTGGACTGTCGGATCCAGAAATACACCGCAGCCGCGTTATCCGACCATCGAGCGCCGCCTATTGCCGAGATCTCGGACCTGGTAAACATGGCTGCGTCCATCGGGAACAGATAGACGCAGCCAAGACATTGCGTCTCGGTCGGGTTCATGACCGTGTAGGTAAAGGACTCTCGCGCGGCGTGGCGCCGTTCCAGTTTGAGCAGGTCCTCACGGTTTGCCGACACTGTGAAATTGTCTTCGGGCCAGCTCGACTGCTCCCAGATGCGCAGGAACGCGCGGCTCTCCATGACGGCGTCGTGGTCGAGTTCCGCATCGGCTGATCGTATCGGACGAAGCAGGACGTCGTCCGTTCGAAGTCGGTCCGGCACACGGATTGTATTGTCGGTGAACGGCATTTGGCGCTCCGGCGCTTTCCCACCATCTACGGCTTGTCGCTGTTGAAAATCGACACACTGACTTTCCACGAACCGTCCGGTTGGCGTTTCAAGATATTGACAAACTTCCCCTGCTCAGGCGGGTCCGTGTCCGTTATGGCGAACGTTCCCACCTGATAGGCCAGGTCGCCCTCGACACCGTATTCCACCAGCGCATTGCTGTGGGTGCCGCCGCTGTTTTCCTTCATCCGGGATTGGTAGGCTTCCACAAACGCTTTTTTGCCGCGAATCATCGGTTGGTCCGGCGGCAGCAACATGACGTCGTCGGTGAAGAACGCGGCACACCCGGCAGCATCGCCCCTGTTGAAGGCTTCGTTGTACGCATCGTCGAAGTCTTCCAATATCTTTTTCATGTCCATGGGTATCTCCTTCCGGTCACAGTTCGCGACAATCAAGCGCAATCGCATTTTGCCAAGATAGATGCCGATTGATAACGGCCAAATTCCTCCGTGCGTCTGCCGAGGCCGCCGGAGACTCATGAGAGACAGCCGGCCGGCTTCCATCAGTGTCGAAGTCCCTACCGGTTCCGCACCCTGCCGCTTGCCCCGCCGTCGTGAGCCGCTAAGTTTCCCATGAAAAGGAGGATCTCCCAATGACCCACCCTGCATTCACCTCCGACTCGGTTGCCGTCATCACCGGCGGCGCTTCCGGAATAGGTTTGGCTGCCGCAACGGAATTTGCGCGCATGGGCATGCGGCTGGCGATCGTCGACCGCGCCGCCGACAAGCTGGCCAGCGCGGACGACACACTGCGCGCAGCCGGTGGGGCTGACGTCATGACCGCGGCGACCGATGTCTCCGACCGGGCGCAGGTCGAAGCGCTCGAACGCCAGGTGACCGAGCGCTTCGGCGGCACGGACATCCTGATGAACAACGCCGGAATCGGCAAACGGACGTCCTGTCTGGGGCCGCTCGATGCCTGGCAATCGACGCTGGATGTCAATCTCTGGGGCGCCGTCCATGGCACCCAGGTCTTTGCGCCCGCGATGATCTCCCGCGGCAGGCCCGGAGCGATCATCAACACGGGCTCCAAACAGGGCATCACCACACCGCCCGGCAACCCCGCCTACAACGTTTCCAAAGCGGCGCTCAAAGCTTTCACCGAAGCGCTGGCGCATGAGCTTCGCAATACCGAGGGCTGCCACATCACCGCCCATCTGCTGATCCCGGGTTTCGTCTTCACGGGCATGACCGGGCGTTCCGAAAAACCCGCCGCCGCCTGGACACCTGAGCAAACCGCCGGATTTTTCATCGAAAGCATGGGTCGTGGCGACTTCTACATCCTGTGCCCGGACAACGACGTTCCGCGCGACCTCGACGAGAAGCGCATCGCCTGGGCGGTCGGCGACATCGTCGAAAACCGGCCGGCCCTGAGCCGCTGGCATCCGGACTACAAGGAGGCTTTCGCCGCCCATATCGATGACACCTGACGCGAAGCCGCGCTGCGGTTCAATCCATCGACTGTTCGGGCGATGCCACCCGGCGCCGGCGCGTTGCCAGATGGGAACCGCCGACGACCAGAACCGCACCGCCGGCCGTGACCGCAAGGATTGGCTCGCCCCAGGCAACAAATCCGATGATCGCCGCGAAAACGATCGACATGTAACTCCAGGTGATCACCTTGTCCGCGGGAGCTACCGAAAACGCCTTGGCATAATAGAACTGGCCGCTGATCGTAAACAGCGCCACAAACGCGGTCGGTATCAGCTGCGACAGCGTCGGCCAGTGCCATGTCCAGGGCAGCGGAATAGCGGACAGAAGACAGGCGAAAAGCGAAAAATAGAACATCTGCCGTAAGGCGGGTTCAGTCGTCGACAACGACCAGATGACCAGGGCGGCGGCAGCTCCGCCGAGGGCCGCGACAATCGCCGCGACTTCGCCATAGGACACGCCAAAGCGATCCGGTTGGATGATCAGAACCACGCCGACGAAACTGGTCAGGACCCCGAACCAGACATACCGGTCGGCCAAACGGCGAAAGACCAGGAACGCCAGAATGGGGACGAACACGGGACCCATGGACTGCAAAACAACGGCGTTCGCGAACGGAATCCGTGCCAATGCGTAGAAATAAGTGACAAGCGCTCCGTAGGTAAAAATCGACCTCAAAAAATGCTGCGACAGCTTTCCGGTTCGTACGCCGCCTGGCGGAGGCCAAACCAACATCCACAGCAATATCAGGACAAACATCCAGAGATTCGTCCAAAACACGGCGACAAGAACGTTCATATCGTCCGTCGCCACCCTTGCCGACGTGGCGCCTGCGGCCAGCAGCAGCGCCGCGAAGATCATCAGACGGGTGCCGCGCGCAACGTCGGTTCCGGTCACTGGTGTCGCCATTGGGAGTCGCCTCGACAGGTTGCCAGGTTTTTGTCGCCGGCCCCTATAACCAATCGCTACTGCCATCAGCGTGGCAGTAGCGTTGTCGTATGACATGCGGAAACGGGAGATGTTCCGATGTCCAAATCGACCAGGCTGTTCGAAGTCATACAGCTGCTGCGCAGCGCCAAGGGTCCGATCCTGGCGCGTGAGATTGCCGATGCGCTGGAAGTCTCCATCCGCACCGTCTATCGGGACATCGCCAGTCTGCAGGCGATGCAAACGCCGATCCTGGGCGAACCCGGCGTCGGCTATGTCATGCGCAAGGGTTACGACCTGCCTCCGATCAATTTCGACGCCGATGAAGCCGAAGCGATCTCCGTCGGTCTCAGTCTGATCGCGCGCACCGGCGATCCTGGCCTATGGCGGGCGGCGGGCCGCGCCTCGCGCAAGCTGCATGAGGCCGCGCCGGGAACGCGCAAACTGGTCACGTCCGCTTGGGGCGTCGGGAACGCTCCCAGGATCGATATGTCGGTGTTGCGCGACGCCATCCGCAATGAAACCAAGATGCGGATCGTCTATTACGATGTGGAAATTCGGAAAACCGTGCGAACGATCTGGCCGTTGGTGCTGATCTACTACGTGGATGCCGCCATGGTCGTTGCCTGGTGCGAGTTGCGTGAGGCTTTACGCCACTTCAGGCTGGATCGCATCGTCAGTTCGAGCGTATTGAAAGATGATTTCGGGGGGCTCGGAGATGCCTTGATTGCACAATGGGAAGCCACGCAAAAGCACGGTGTGGTGCCGACTAAGGATCTTTAGTCTCGCTGCCGCTCAATATGTTTCGAAAGCTGTTGACCGTGGCGGATCATGGCGACGCGCTCGACGAACCCGACATGTCGGACCTGAAGGCACCCATCGATGTCGCCTCCAGCCTTGACGGGTTGATCGAATAGCGACGCACAGGCGTCACGGAAGGCCTCCTTTTGGTCACTTGGAGGCGGCTACCCGTGCGTTGGAGTATGTAATCGCCCGGTCCAGAAGGCGATTCAGCAATTCCAGCTCGGCGTCCGTATAGAGCTTGTGAAAATCGTCGGCCACCGCACCGGCAACCGGCCAGAGACGTTCGATGATGTCGACGGAACCGTCGGTCAGTTGAAAGAAAGATGAGCGTCCGTCGAGCGGATTGCTTGTCCTTTTCACCAACCGCTTTTTTTCCGCCGCTTGCAACAACCGGCTGGTGCGCCCGCGATCAAGCGCAAGTTTTTGGCTGATTGCGGCATGCTTCAGCGGCCCGTTCTCTGCCAACAGGCATATCAACCGCCACTCACCAATATGGACACCCGATCCAGCCAGCACGTCTCTTGTCGTGATCAGCGACATTTTGGATGCCAGCCGCTGAACGCGGTAATGCAGCAATCCTTCAAGCCCGATCGGATCATCCGCCGGTTTTGTCTTTTTCAACTCTCGATTCATGCGCAACGCATACCATCGAACGTCCATCCGCACAATATAGTTGCCATGGCAACAAAATTACGTTACGGGTATCGTGACTGGGTGCAAGGCCACCTGAGGGAGGAACCAATGAGACACTTGATCACGGCTGCTGTTGCAGTGGCCTCACTCGCCGTTCCCGCATCGGCGGACGAACTGATCCGGACCCAGGTCAGCGCCCCGGGGGCCACGGCATACATCGTGACCACGCATCTGGCGAATATCCTGAAGCAGCGCCATGGCTACAATCTCGAGGTCGCCACCGGCTTTCCCGGAGTCCGCAGCCAGGTCAACAACGCCAATGGCGAAGCTGACCTGACGCTCTATGCGCCAGCGCTTGCGTTCTTCCTGAACAAGGGGATCGCCATGTACCAGAACCTGGACAATCATGCGGAACTGGCGGGCAACCTGCGGCCGCTCTTCACCTACCAGGGCGACATGTTCACGTTCGGAACCTATGATCCGGACATCAAAACCCTTGCCGACATCGAAGGCAAACGGGTCTTCCTTGGTCCGAAAGGTGCGGCGCTTGTTCGCATCAACGGCGAGTTGATCGAAGCGGCAACCGGTCTTGTTGCCGGTGAGGATTATGAACTCGTCCATGTCGATTGGCCCGGTTCACCGGCGCTTCTTCAGGATGGCTCGGTCGATGTCCTGTTCCAGCTTTGCGCACCGGGATGCGCGACCTGGACGGAACTGTCCTCCGCACGTGATGTCACCTTCGTCGGCTATACCGAAGAGATGGTTGGCGAAGATGGCTTTCAGAAACTGCTGAAGTTTCCGGGCCGCACCATGACGACGATCGAACCCGGAACCTGGGGCGACGGCCAGACGAATGCCGATGCGGTGCCGGTCATCACGGAGTTCACCGGGCTCACCGGCAGCGTCGAAATGAGCGACGAGGTCGCCTACAACATCACCAAGGCGTTCTGGGAGACGAAAGACCAGCTCGCCGAGATCGCGCCGTTTGTCGGCCGTTTCGACATCAAGGACGCAACGTTCGGCATGATCAACCCGATCCACCCTGGATCGGCAAAGTATCTGTCCGAACAGGGCATTCCCGTTCCCGGCCAATAAACGCCAAGGCCCGCCGAGACATCGGTGAGCGCCGCTCAGGGGACATCGCATGCATGGCCTCAAACTCAATCAGACCGGCGCGCTGGTCGTCACGGTCCTGTCGCTCGCAATGGCCGCGGTCATCATCTACATGCCGTCGCCGCTGTTCCCGTTACTCTCGGACAATGACACCTATAGAGCCCTCGGTTGGGACAGAAAGGGCAGCGGCGCGTGGAACGCACTGATCGGATGGTTCAGGGGCCATCTGCGAGGCTTCAATCGAACGCTGCTGGACCCGGCTTTCATCCGACCATTCTTTGTCGGTATCGCCGGAATCGTCAGCATCCTGACGGTCGCACCCTGGTCCATCGACACACAAGCCCGGCGCAGTGCGGCGCATCTCTATAATGGCGTCCTGATCGGTTTGCTGCTGTTTGCGCTGTGGATCCTGGGGCGAAAACTGAGCCTCGGCTCAGACGTGCTGTTCCTGCCTGAACCCATCGACATTATCGGCGCCTTTTGCGGCGTCGTCGTCATCGCGGAGATGGTCCGCCGCCTGGCCGGATGGCTGATGTTCGGATTTGTGGTGCTCGCCGTCTTTTACATGAAGTTCGGTGCTCCTGCCGGCATTTTCTATCCGACCGCGCCCAAGTCGTGGGAATTGATGGCCATGAATTTCTGGCTGGAAACGACCGGAGCGATGGGGTTCGCGCTTTCGATCATGATCCAGAATGTCGTGATCTTCATTCTGTTCGGCGTGATCATTCAGGCGACCGGAGCCGCCGAAGCCATTCTGAAGATCGCCTTGGCCACCACCAGGCGACTGCGCGGTGGCCCGGCCCATGCCGCGATCGTGTCGTCGGCAATGTTCGGCACGTTCTCCGGGTCGGCGGCGGCGAATGTCGTCGGAACGGGAACGTTCACCATCCCGCTGATCAAGTCGCGCGGCTTCTCCCCGCGATTTGCCGGCGGCATCGAAGCGGCCGCCTCGACCGGCGGGCAGATCACACCGCCGGTGATGGGGGCAGCGGCTTTCTATCTGGCCGAGCAAGCGCAGGTGCCGTACAGCCAAGTGGCCATCGCGGTTCTGCTTCCGGCGCTTTTCTACTTCGCCAGCCTGTTTCTTGCCGTCGAACTGCAAGCCAGAAAACGCGGCATAGAACCCTTGCCGGTGGACACCGACACCCGCCTGACCCGGGACGACTGGATAAAATCGCTTGCCTTCTTCGCGCCGCTCGCCGCGATCATATACTGCCTCGCCGCCGGCTACTCGGTGAACAGGGCTGGTTTCTGGGCGGTTGCCATGACCTTGCTCTTCGGGCTGCTCAACCGTCAATTTCGACAAAACCCCGGAGTCGTTGTCGGAAAGCTGCGCGAGGGCGGGATTGCCGTCGCCCAGCTGCTGATCATCGTCGCCGGACTGGGTGTCTTCATCGGCGTCGTCGAGGGCACCGGACTCGGTCCCAAGATCGGCACCGACCTGGCTCTGCTGGTTCAGGACAACATCCTGGTCGCCCTGTTGCTGACGATGGTGGCGTCGCTCGTTCTGTCGATGGGCATGCCCACACTGCCCGCCTATGCCACCATCATCACCATCATGGGGATCTTTCTGACGCAGTTGGCGGCCGGCAACACACCGGTCCTGGCTGTGCACCTATTTGTCCTGTATTTCGGTGTCCTGTCGCCGGTCACACCGCCGGTCGCGCTGGCCGCCTATGCGGCTGCACCCATTGCCGGGGCGCATCCCTTCCAGACTGGCGTCACCGCCCTGCGCCTGTGTTTTGTGGCGTTCGTCATCCCTTACGCGTTTTTCTTCAATCCTCAGCTGTTGGTCGGCCAGGTGGATTTCTCGGCGGCATCGTTTGCCCTCGCCGCGGCGAAACTCGGTGGTGCGGTTTTCACCCTGACGGCCGCAACGACCGGCTACTTCGCCCGTCCGCTCGGCCAGGTCGAACGCGTCATCATTCTGGTGCTGGCGGTGGCCCTGGTCGCTCCCCAGGCGATGATCTGGGGCACCGCCGCCGTCGGGCTGATCGCCGTCATGAGCTTCGTTGCATTCGACGCCCGTCAGGAAGGTCAGACAACATGACAGGCCACATCCGTACCACCCACGTCGGCAGTCTGCCGAGGCCGCCGGCTCTCATCGGGCCGATCGTCGCCAAGGATCGCGGCGGCCGTTATGATCCGGCGGAACTGGACGTGTTGATCGCCGAAGCCGTCGATCGCGTCGTGCTTGCGCAGATCAAAGCGGGCGTCGATGCGGTGTCCGACGGCGAAATGTCCAAGCCGTCCTACACCAATTATCTGAAGGACCGGTTGAACGGAATTGGCGAGGGGACGACGCAATTGATGGTGCCGCAGGATTTGGAACGAAATCCCGGCTTCGCGGCAATGCTGGCCAGGAACGCCGAAGACAATCCGCTGGCTCCACCGGCCTGTACCGGGCCGATTTCACCCAAAAACAGAGCCGCCCTGGACATGGACCTGGCGAATTTCAGGAAGGCGGCGGACAGGCACGGCGCGACCGCAACCTTCATGAACGCGGCCTCTCCGGGTGTCATTTCGATCTTCATGCCAAACGAATATTACGCAACGGAAGATGCTTATGTGTTCGCACTGGCGGAGGCCATGTCCGCCGAATACAAGGCCATCGTCGATGCGGGCTTCGATCTTCAGATCGACGCGCCTGATCTGGCGATGGGGCGGCACACATTTTACAAGGATCTCCCGCTCGACGCTTTCCGGCGAAAGGCCGAACGCAACGTCGAGGCACTGAACGACGCGACCAAAGACATTCCGGCGGACCGGATGCGCATGCACCTGTGCTGGGGAAACTATCCGGGGCCCCACACTTGCGACGTGGCTTTAGACGCGGTTTTTGATGTGGTGATGAAGGCCAGACCGCAGGTCCTTCTGTTCGAAGCGGCAAACCCTAGGCACGCGCACGAGCACCGGATCTGGGCGGATCTGAAGTCGGGTATCCCGGAAGACAAAATTCTGTGCCCGGGCGTTATCGACACCAACACCAACTGTGTCGAGCATCCCGAACTCGTTGCTGAACGCCTGGAAAACTTTGCCGGGATCGTCGGCGGCGAGCGGATTATGGCGGGAACGGATTGCGGGTTTTCCACCGTCGCCGATCGTCCAAGGGTTTTTCCCGATTTCGTTTGGCAAAAGCTGAAGTCTCAGCGTGAGGGGGCCGATATCGCCGCCAAGAGGATCTGGCGGTGAGTTCGGTTTTTTTGCTCGTTCACGGGGCCTGGCACGGAGGCTGGTGTTGGAAACCGACTGAAGATCGCCTCAGAGTCATGGGCCACGACACGCACGCTCCGACCCTGACCGGTTTGGGCGAACGCTGCCATCTGGCCCATCCCGGCATCAATGCCGACACTCACGTTCAGGACATCCTCAACGTCATCCGATGGAGAGAGCTGGATAGCGTGATCCTGGTGGGGCACTCCTACGGCGGCATGGTGATAACGGGAGTCGCGTCAGAGGCTTCGGAGAAAATTAGCAAACTCGTTTATCTGGACGCCTTCGCGCCCGAAGAAAGCGGTGTCTCGATCTTTGCCGATGCCAACCCCGACCGCCTTGCCAGATTTGAGTCGCAGACTGCCGATGGCGGGTATTTGGTCGACCCGGACCTGTTCGATGCCTGGACGGACGACCCCGCCCTGCGGGCGTGGCTGGTCAAGATGTGCACGCCACATCCCATCGAGTGTTTCCGCGCAGGCGTCACCTTGTCCGGAAAACAACAGGCCATAGAAGAACGCCACTACATCGTTTGCGATCGCAATACGCCATCGCCCTTTCAGGCCGAGTTTCAGCGGATTTGCAGTCAGGGCGGCTGGATCACCCACCATATCGACGCCAAGCACGATGCGATGGTCGACCAGCCCGAGGATCTCGCTGGAATCCTGCATCAAATTGCTCTGTTCGAGCACAAACGGTAGCAAGTCAGCGCGAATGTCGCGCCCTGTACGGGTTACGGCAGGTCAGCGGGAAAGATGGTCTGGCCGCTAAGACCTGCGGCAGATCTTCAAAAGCGCCGCCACCAACGATCGCCTGTCGAGACTGCGCCAGATGACGCTGGTCCCCAGTTCCATGTCCAGCGGGTGTTCATCGATGAGCGCCTCTGACCGCTGGAACGGGCTCGGGAAGCCCTGGGGAACGACGAAGGGACCATATCCGGCATGCGACAGAACGATTCCGCCCAAGGCGGTGTCCACTTCGGCTAGCGCCTGAGTATCGACGCCGCCGGGCTCCAGCCGGTCGATCTGGGCGACCATGACTGGCGCGTCCTTGCGCGTATACCGAATGGTTGGCGGGCGTTCTTGCGGCGAGGCGACGGCATCGTATTTGGCCATCCGTTGCGACATGAGAAGGTGCTCCGACAGCCCGGTTTGATGGATCGGCGGATGCAGGAACGCCACATCGATCAGGTTCTGCTCGACCTGCATCTCCAGACCTGACGTAATCCCCTCCGTCAGGCGGACGCGTGCGAAGGGGTTTTCTTCGCGGAACGCCTTCATGATCGGCACCACCACCTGCACGGCCGCAATCTGCGTCATGCCGATGCGCAAGGTCTGCCCGAGACCGCGATCGGCATCGCGCGCGACCTCGACCGAGCGTTCCGCCATGTCGATGATGCGGCGCGCAGCTTCGGTGAAGGCGTTCCCCGCCGGCGTCGGATCGGCGCCACGGCGGCCACGATCGAACAGCCTGACGTCCAGTTGCTCCTCGATCCGGCGCAGCCGCGCCGTCAATGCGGGTTGCGACATGCCGAGGATATCGGCGGCCCGCACGAAGTTGCGTTCCTCGTGCAGAGCGACAACGCACTGATAATCCAGCACCGAAAACATCTATCAGCTTTCCTGATTGAATTTATCGAAAACACTACTTGTTGTGCGGCTTCGATAAATCAACTTGCTGGCACGGAAACGCGCGGAGCAGACGCCGCATCCTGCTCTGCTGCGCCAATCAATGAGGACCCAAAACCATGAAATCAGCTTTGCTTTCCCTTTTCGTGCTCGCGTTCGGTGCGAGCGCCGTTCATGCCGACGATCTGAACTCCCTGAGCACCGGCTTCGACACCACGGGCGACCTTGCCGCCTGGTCCGAGCATCTGCCGGAAGGCTTCACCAGAAAGTGGCAGGCGCCGCGGATCGAGGACGGCCGGCTCGTTCTGCAGCCGGTGTCGTCCGGCTGGTTCGAGGACAACCAGGCCGGGCATCTCTATCACCGGATTGCCGGCGACTTCATCGCCACGACACGGATCGAGGTCATCGGCACCGAAGCCGATCTGCCGCAGACTTCGTTCTCGCTTGCCGGACTGTTCATCCGCGCGCCGCGGGCCGTCTCCGCCGCCACCTGGACGCCGGGCCAGGAAAACTGGCTGTTCTTCTCGGTCGGCACGGCGGCGCCGGCGGGCGAGCCGCACTACGAGCTGAAAACCACCACCAATTCGCTGTCGACGCTACAGATCCTGCCGGCACAGACCGGCCCGGTGGATCTGCGTATTGCGCGACATGGCGAGATCTTCACGCTGCTGGCCCGTCCTGAGGGTCAGGAGTGGGAGGTCGTCGAGCAGATCATCCGGCCGGACCTGCCGCTGGTGCTGAATGTCGGCCTGACGGCCTATGCCGACTACGACTCCGTCGCGCCGACCTACCCAAACTATCAGCAGTACAACACGGAAGGCGCACCGACACAGAATGCCGACCTGATCGCCTATATCGACAGCTTCGATGTGCGGCGTCCGACGACCGGCAGGCTGGCAATCGCCAATATCGACGCGCCGGCTTTCCTCGACGCCATCGCAGACCGGCGCGCCGACGTGCTGTCCGACTGAGGCCGCAGCGATGTTCTATACAAGAGTTCGCACAGCTATCGCCGCTGCGCTGGCGGCCAGCCTGGCCGCCGGAGCGGCGCTGGCCCATCACGGTTTTGGCGGTGAATACGACCGGTCGACGCCGATCTATCTGGAGGGCGTCGTCGAACAGGCGTTCTTCGGCTACCCGCATGCCGAAATCGTGCTGACGGCCGATGCGAGCGTCGACAACGCTCCCGGGGTGGTCGCCGAAGGCGAATTCGGCGACGGACTGACCTTCTGGCGGGCCGAACTCGGACCGTCGGTCGAGATCGAGTTTCCGCCGGTCAGGCGCTTCTTCGATCTTGACGGCCGGATCGCGCCGGGCGACCGCATCGGCGTGGTCGTGCTGCGCAATTGCGAACCGCCGCATCAATTGCGCGGCCAGTGGGTGGCGCCCGCCGAAGGCGATCCGGTGGTCCGGTCCGGTCGGATGCAGAACGAGGTCAGCGGCTGCTGATGGAGGCACTGGCCACCCTCGAGGGGCTTGATTTCGTGCGCAGCATCCGCACCTCGCGGCTGCTCTACCCACTGCTGAACGGATCGCACATCCTGTCCTTTGGTCTGCTGCTCGGCGCCATCGCCGTCTACGACATCGCCGTCATCCGGCGTGGGGCGTCAGCGGCGCGTGAGGTCGGTCGGTCGGCCGTGCCGATCGCCATCGCCGGACTGGCGGTGGCTGCTGCCACCGGCCTGCTGCTCTTCGCCTGCCGCGCGACGCACTACGCCGTCAACACCGCCTTCTGGATCAAGCTCGGACTGATCGCGCTCGCCGGTGTCAATGCGGCAGCATTTCGGGCGCGGCCGCGCAAATTGCTCGCCGCGGCATCACTGCTGCTGTGGACCGGCACGATTATGGCCGGCCGCTGGATCGGATTTCTCTGATCCGTTTCACCCGCAGCGATGTCCCCACGAAAGAACCGCTGATACCGGTCGTGCGGTGCGCCACAAGCCGCCTCCGCATTCCGATCGAGGTCATTCAAATTTGACATAGTTGCATGGTGCAATATTTTTACTGGTGAACGAAAGTCAGCCGACGGGCCGACAGGGGAGGAATACCGTGGAAGCTCTCTTTCACCAGACATCCGAAGTGCCGACGTCCGCCACCCGTTTTGCGGCGGCCGCCAATGCCGCCTTGCTCGACAACCGCTTCACCTGCGAATTCGGACAGCAGCGGATAGACGCCAGAGTCGAGCAGCAAACCCATCGCGCCTTCAGCATCGCCAGGATCCAGGGCGAACGGCATCGCGCATCGCGCCGCCGACAGCACGCCGCGCACCCGGCTCCATTCGTCATGTTGCAGGTGCAGGGCACGAGCCGCTGCACCAACGGTCCGGAGCGCATTGATCTTCGGGAAGGTGACGGAATCCTGATCGATCCACGGCGCGACCTCGATTTCGAATTCTCCAATGACCTCAGCATTATTTGCTTCCGAATGTCGCCCGAGGACGGGTTCGGCCGACTGCTCGACCTCTTGCGCAGCGGCATGAAACTGGATGGCCGGAACGGGCTTGGACGCATGGCATTCGAGGCCCTGAGAGGATTGGCACGGGAGGCGCAAGGCCTCAGCGATAACGCGCAGCGCGACGCCATCGACGCCGCAGCCATGCTCATGCGCGGTGCCCTGTTCGAGGTCGATGCTCCGGCCGATCACAGAGTGCGCGCCCGGGATATCAAGCTGGCGCGGCTGAAAGCGGCAATTTCGCGAAAACTCGCCGATGCCGAGGTCGACATGGCGGCGATCGCCGGCTCCGAGGGCATCACGCTCCGCTACATGAGCATGCTGTTTTCCGGCGCGGGCACGTCCCCTTCCCGATATCTGTGGACGCAAAGACTGGAGAAATGCCGAGAGGATCTGACGGATGAGAGAATGGACGGGATCAGTCTTACCGAGATCGCCCACCATTGGGGTTTCAAGTGTTCCGCCCACTTCTCGAGAAGTTTTCGCCAGGCCTATGGCATAAGCCCCAGTGCGTTCCGGGCGGACCGTGCCCGGATGGATCGAGCCAACTGATCCTTCCAATCTGGGCAAGCTGACAGACCAGCCCCTCACTATGCTCCCTGGCAGTCAAACAGGCTCATCCAGGGAGGAAACAATGATACTTGTTTGTACGGCGAACGGCCGTGTCGGCATCCGCACAGTGAAAGCGCTGACCGAGGCCGGTCACAAGGACGTCATTGCCGGTGTCCGCGATCCATCGTCGCCCGGAGAAGCTGCCCAGGCCGGGGTCGAAATCCGCAGGGTCGATTACGACGACCTGCCCGGCATGACGGAAGCCTTCAAAGGCGTCGAGCGGGTCATCTACATTCCCAGTTTTGCCGATACCGAGCAGCGCGCGCAACAGGGCCGGAACGCGGTGGCCGCGGCGCAAGCGGCCGGTGTCGGTCATTACGTCGCCATCGGCATCATGGATGCCCGGGCCGACAGTCCGTTGCCCTTTGCCCACGCCTATGCCGCGATGGAAAACGCGATCAAATCCAGCAAGCTGAATTGGACAATCGCCCGCACGTCAATGTACACCGACAACCTCGCCGAGCAGTATCCAATGTGGCTCAAGAACGGCGTCCTCGTCACCTGTGCGGGCGACGGTAAGATCTCCTACGTTTCCCGAGACGACATTGCCGCCGCTCTGGCTGGCCTGGTCACCACGCCGTTAACGCAGCACGCCGGAAAGACCTACACGCTGACCGGTCCCGACGCACTGACCTATGAAGATGTCCGCGACATCGTCTCGGAGGTCTTCGATCGTCCGATCGAAATGAAACATGTCGAGACCGAAGCGTTTGCGGCTGCCCTGAAAGAGATCTGGGGTGTCGCCTATGAAGGGCACGAGCACGTCGCCCGGGTGACCGCACTTTTCCAGGTTGTCTTCAAACAGGGCATGATGGCGGACGTCACGGATCATGTGGCGGAACTGTCCGGGCGCCCGCCCGAGACGGTGCGTCATTGGCTTGAGCGTCACGATCCGGTGCCGGTCCCCGGGTAGATTCATTGATAGTCTACCGCGCCTGTTCCTTCAGGAGCTGTGCGATGGCACGCTCCTGGTCCCGTATCGCCATCGCCGACGACACCGTCGACACGGTGTAGGGCACCAGGAACGTCAACAACACTTTCATCCATTCGGTGGGCGTCATCAGCCCACCGAGCATGCGATCACCGTGATTGATCACGGCCAACACAACCCCGACCACGGCCGCAATGATTGCCGCACGCCGCATGACGGAGCGACGAAAGATGAGCGAACTCAGCCGGGTTGTTTGCATTTTGACCTGGTTTCCGTTTTGTCCCCGTCCATCGGTCAGCCCTGTTCCCGGGGCCGGTTTTCGAATTCGGTCGGTGCGAGCGCGTTAATCACCCGTCTGGAATTTTCATTCTTACCTGCAACATTTGCGGTTTGAAACTTGGCAAGTGCCTCTCTTTCCTTCATCATTTTGTGATGACCCAGAAAACCTCGCCGCTCACAAAGCCCGGTCCTTACCGCATAAGGCGCCGATTGGGCTTTCGCGTCACACGCCTCGCGGCGATCCTTGAACAGGCGCTTGATGAAAGTCTGGCACCGCACGGCCTGTCGCGGTTGGAGTGGTCGGTGCTGGCCAGCATCGGGCTGGAAGAGGTGACGACCCCATCAGACATCGCCGGTCATCTGGGCATTACCCGCCCGGCCACGTCACGGGTCCTGACGCGCATGCGTGGCAACGGACTGCTTGCTCAGGACTTTGACGCGGCCGATGCGCGCAAGACGCGACTGAGACTGACCGATAAGGGCCGGCATACCCTCTCTCTGTGCCTGCCGCTGGTCGAAGCCCACCAGACACACTTCCTGTCGAAAGTCGATCCGGCGCATCTGGAGGCCTTTCAATCCGGTCTGGACGCATTGCTGGAAGGCGAGAAGGCAAGGTTCGAGGATTTCTGAACATCGCCTTCCCGTTGCGGCTGGACCATCAGCGCGGCTTGTGAGAGCCAAACGTGATCTTGCCACCGGTCTTTTCCATGATCTCCGGCGAGGTCGGCCCCGGCCCAAGCGTCATGTAGAGAACGCCTTCAAGGGTGAGGTCGGGGTACCGGGCCTCCATTTCCTCGGCGATTGCCAACTGATGCTTCTGCGGCGTGTAAACGGAGGCGTAGGTGTCGAGATACTCCAACCCGAAGTCGAGGATTTCCATGCCGCCGATCGAACCGTGGCCGGGAACGATGCGCTCGATGTCATAGTTGGCTTTGATGTCACGAAGGTTCTTCGCCCAACTGTCGGGGCGGTTCAGGCCGCCGCACAGGTAATAGTGGCAGTCGGCATAGAGCACATCGCCGGAGATAAAGGTCTTCGACTCGGGCAGGTAAAACGCCGTCGCAAAAATCGTTTCGCAGCCGACCAGATCGATGGCTTTCACGGTGTGTCCTTCGACGTCGATCGTGTCGGTTTCCAGCAGCGAGATCTCGGGGAGTTCGGTCGGCAGTTGTCCGGGGAAGATTTCAAGCCAGCGAATGAGGCGCGCACGCCACTCCAGTTCGATCTCCCGTTTCACGCCTTCCCGGGCCCAAACGTTGGCCTCGGGGAATGCCTTCAGAACTTCCACGACACCCCAGACGTGGTCCGGGTGGCTATGGGTGATGTAGATGTCGGTCAGCGGCAGATCCGTCGCTTTAATCGCCTCGGCCAATGCTTGGCCCTGGACCTTCAGAAACTGGCAGTCGATCAGGGCACAGCTGTTTTCGCCCTTCAGAATGACCGAGTTCGGCCAGGGTTGGATGTCGGTGTTGAAGAGTTCGATGTCGAGTTGCTTTTCGGCCATGCCGTTTCCTCCCAGGCTTGCGTCCATGGGAAAAACGTAGAAGGCTCGCCGTTCAGAGGCTTGCTTAGTCTGGAAGTGTCCCTTGCTCTCGCCCCGTAGCGGCAGGCTCGGATATCACCGCGCGACGGCATCGCGCCCGCCGGCATCGATGCCGTGGTACATTCATCGACGATGTATCAGGACATTGAAATCAGGCAGGCCGGTGGACAGGATGCGGAGGCCATACGGTCGCTCGTGCACGAAGCCTACGCAAAGTGGATCCCGTTGCTCGGACGCGAGCCAATCCCGATGACGGTGGATTATCACGACGCCCTGACAAAACACCGTTTCGATATGATGTACTTTACGGGTGATCTCGTAGGGCTGATCGAGACCGCTGGAGAACGGGATTATCTGCTGATCGTGAACGTCGCGGTGGCGCCGGCGCATCAGGGCAAGGGAATGGGTCGCGCACTGATGCAACATGCGGAGCGCCTGGCAGCCGGCACCGGATTTGGCGAGGTCAAGCTCTACACCAACAAGCTGTTTGCCGCGGACGTCTCCTTCTATCTCCGGCTTGGTTACCGAATCGAGCGCGAGGAAGACCTTTCGTTCTGTACTTTGGTCCATATGCACAAGGTCATCCGCTAGCCGGCTGAAGAGCAGGATCCCCGGCCAATCGTTTCCGGGATGACCAGGGCCATTTCTTGGCCTATTAATGGGACGGTGAACACAAAGACTTCCTCTGATCGAAGGACATGCAAATGGGCCTTTGCACGATCGCATCATGGCAACGCCCGGTGCGCCCGTTACACGCATCCGAGAGCGGCTGGCGCGGCAACCGGGCGTTGGCCGTCGCCATTCTCTTCTCGGCCGCCGTTGTTATCGCCATGATTGGTCCCACCGGGGTCGCGCAGGCGACGAACTGGAAGGAAACCAAGGAACTTGTACGGACCGATTTCCCGGAAGCCACACAGTTGTCGGTCACCGGACTTGAACGGGTCCTCGCCGGACCGACACCGGCACCGCTGCTGATCGATGTGCGTGAGCCCGAGGAATACGCCGTCAGCCACCTTCCGAGCGCCGTCAATGCCCAGGGCGAGGAGCTGGAACGGCTGGTAAGGGAAACCGGGACGGAACGTCCGATTGTGCTCTATTGCTCGGTCGGCTACCGATCCTCGCGCGAGACCGAGAACCTGCGCCGCCAAGGCTTTAGCAACGTCACCAATCTCGAAGGATCCATTTTCGAATGGGCCAACGCCGGCAACCCGCTCGTCCAGGGCGGAGCGGACTCGGAGATACGGACCGACGTGGTGCACCCGTTCGACGAGGAGTGGGGCCTTCTCCTGGATGCCGACCGCCGGAGTTACACACCGCGCGTCGACTAGGCCGCGGCCCCATAAACACGTAACCATAGCCGAATCGCCGCGAGTTTGACGAATGCAAGGAAGTCGGCAGCGTGTTTCTCATAGCGGGTGGCAATGCGTCGACAGTTCTTGGTTCGATCAAAGAAACTCTCGACTTGGTTCGCTGCCGATAGAGGTATGAGCAGAAGCAGATCGGGTAGTGTCGGTTCTTGCGGGGCGGGATGTTCGCCCAAACCCTCGCGCGAACTCACAAGCGTTCAGATCTCGGCAGCGTCATACGCTTGTCAGCGAGTACCCATGTCAACAATTGGCAGTTCATTGAGGAGTGTGCGAGCTGCTAAGTGGTCATGCCTCTGGCCGCCGGTAATCGTAAAGTCAAGCGGCATGAACCTTCGTGGTCAGCCCACCACGAGATCGACCGAAGTCTTCGCTGACGCCGTTCCGGGGCCGGCTTGGTGATGAGCGCGCACTATCGAACTGTCGATCATCTGAACTTCGGCATCGGTCCGACGTGACATGGCTGTCAGGATACGATCCCAGACTCCGGCTTGACGCCATCGAACAAACCGGTTGTAGCCGGTGGTGATGGGACCATATTGCTATGGAACACCCAGATAATACCGTTCAAAACTCGCCCGTCATCCACACGTGGGACACCTCGCGGCTTGCTAGGATGGATCGGGCAATACAAACGCCATTCGGCGTCGGAGAGGGTGTATCGCATATTCAGGGCTTTTTTGGAGCTTGAACCACAACGATAGGCTCCTCTACATACGTGCTTAGCCACAAGAATCAGATTTGGACCGTTCCGTATGTGCCGGAGTCCAGGAGCTCGCCAGAAGTGTCCGTATCGGCCATATATGCAAATCGATGGCCGACGGCTAATTGGCCTGCTCACACTGGAAAACTTGCCAAACTTGTGTCAGCGCCCAAATAACAGGTCTGGCAATCAATCATTCTATAGGGGAATAGCTCTATGGTGATAGTCAGGTTTGTTGCGTTTGTTGTCCCTATGCTCCTCTCGCTCTCTGGAGCGAGCGCACAGGACACGCTTGAGAGCTACATCCGCGAGTATCCGAATCAAGAGCAGGTGCGCATGATGCAGCGCTGGCTCGAGTCGAACGAGCCCGGTAGCTTCCAATTTACCGGCCTCGTTGACCCCACAGACGACACGGTTATCACCCCTCAGGCGACGGTGAACTACGGCTACAATTGGTTCAGCCTGTCGGACGGCCCGGCAATCATTCACACACCGAAATACGATCGGTATTTCTCGGTCTCAGTCTTCGACATGAGGCACAACGTACCCGGGGTTATCGTAAACCCTGAGCTGCCTATACTTTTGCACCGTCCGGGTCAGCAGTTGCCCGAGGGTGACTTCCTCAAAATCCTAATGGAAACCGATCAGGGACTGGCGTTCACCCGGATGGTCGTCGTGGACAATTTGGACGAAGTGATGGCCCTGAGTGAAGAAATTACCATGGACGGGGGTCAGGGCGACATGGACCGGGACGTGCAGAGGTTCTCGCCACAGACCGAAGCGGCGGCTCTCAAGCTTATCGAGGCCGCAGTGCCGCTGGTTGACACCGACAACTTGTTCGGCATGGCCTCGGGCGACGTGGGCGAAATCCATGCGGCGGTCGGTGTGTTTCAGGGTCAACTCGGCACGCCGTCGAACGTGGTGCGATACGGCCTGCTGGCGTTCGACGAAAACGGCCAGCCTTTCAACGGCGAAGACACATATGTCCTGACTGTTCCGGCGAACATCGTCGAACCCGGCGGCTATTTCTCGGTAACCGTTTACGGAAGTGACAATAAGCTACTGATCCCCAACGAGCGGGGTATCTATGACCGCACCAGCTATACGGCGGAACAGAACGCTGACGGCACATATACCGTTACGCTTAGTCCCTCGGGCGAAGGTCAAAATGGGATCCCGACTGGCAAACCTTTTTATGGTGTCCTGCGCGCCTATGTGCCTGTGCAAGGGGCGGATTTGACAGTGTTGGTCGAGACGAAGTGAGAGGAGTTCAGGCTATGATACGCACGATAGCCACAGCCTTGCTTTGCGGTTTCCTGACCGCTCCGGCCGCTCGCGCCGACATTCCGGACATCGACAGTTCTGGTTGGTCCACTGACCCGCGCGCACACGGTATGAGCCCGGCTGAGTACATCAATGCCGAGAGTCGGGCATTCTTCGCGAATTTTCTGGGCCGCTCCGGCATTAATCAGTTCTTTCACTTCAAGAACCTGACAACCGCCGATGACCGCTGGGTCGTTTCGCCAAACAACGATACAGTTTATTCGATTTCGATCGTCAATGCACGGCAGGGGTTCACGTTGGACTTGCCAGAGGTGGGAGACCGATTCCTGTCGATCCAGATCATCACAGAGGACCATATGACGCCATTCTACCTTTATGGCGGAGGCAGCTACTCGTTCTCGGCTGAGGATTTTGAATCCGATTTCGTGGCTGTCGGCATCCGAACGGGGACGAATGGGACGGCCGAAGATGTGCGGATAGTGACGGAAGAACTGCAACCGCAGTACGTAATTTCCGGCGCTGCCGCAGAGGATGATCTACCACCATTCGACCAAGCGACTTTGGAGAAAGTCCGAGCAGCCCTGTTGCGTGAGTATTCAAAGTTGCCGGGGTCTTTCGGCGCAATGCAGAAACGAGTCGCGGATGTCGAAGACTGGGAATACTTCACCTACGTTACCGCGGGGGCTTGGGGGCTGTCGGCCGATGAAAATGCGATGTATGCCATCGGTGGCCCGGTGAGTGCCTTGGGCGGGGCCTGCTATACAGCGACTTTCCCGGAAGTTCCTGTTGAAGCTTTCTTTTCGATCACGGTTTACGGTCCGCAGAAATACCTGATGTCTGACAAAGACAATATCGTCAGCTCAAACCAGGGGGTTGTCACGAACGACAACGGATCGTTCACTGTTGCGTTCGGCGGCGAGAACTGTCGGGAGCTTGCGCCAAACTTCGCCTTCACGCCCAAGGACGGCTGGAATCTGTTGCTTCGCGCATATCGCCCTGACGTCGAAGCATTCCAAGCGTATCAAATGCCGACGATCATGCCGACTGATTGAACAGAGAAATCTGGTTGAGATGAAGGAGGACGGTCGTTTTCCGGCGCAGGAGTTTTATTTTTCGTTTATGAGTCAGCGGCTTAGCGATGGAGCCAATGACCAAACTGCTAAAGTTGTGTTAGTTTAGAACAATCTGTGCATCGCCCATGCCCAACAGAATGGCGCTGATCGCATAGTATTCCTATCGGGTCCCGCCTGTCGGACTGCAAAGATCGAACCAATCCGGGCAGGGACAGGAATGAGATCGCCAGATCGGTCATTCGAAAGCTTTGCGTGTCGACAGGCGGGACCCGGCCGCCCCCAGCGGTGCTGTTTGAAGCGATGTGATGCGGCGGCGTTGTCATCAGCGTTGTGCTGGCCGATGGACCGGCATCAACACGCCGTTGTTTTTGACGTCGGGCTTCGCCGATTTGGCCGTGAAAATGTGTCGCCAACGGAGTCGCAATCGGACGCGAGGACAAAGCAACGGGATTCCGATACTGTCTGACCGAGAATGTGGTTGACCAAGCTCCTTTTCGGCATCCTCGCCGCTTATGCCGGCATCGTCCTGCTTGTCTATGCGATGCAGACACAGATGTTGTTTCCGGCACGCCTGGCGTCGGGAAGAGACCCCAGGCTGCCCGAAACAGCCACTGAACTTGATGTAAGCACCCCCGACAATGCGATGCTGAAGGGGGTGCGGATCATCCCGGTGGGTGGACCGGATACCACTGCGCCGGTCATCCTCGGATTCGGCGGAAATGCCTGGAATGCCGAAACCGCCGCTGTCTATCTGCACGAATTGTTTCCGGACAACGAGGTGATCGTTTTTCATTACCGGGGCTATGGGCCAAGCTCCGGCAGTCCCAGTGCGACCGCTCTGCTCGCTGACTCCGTGATGATATTCGATGATCTTCAGGCTTCGCTCGGCGGCAGAAAAATCGTCGGTGTCGGCTTCAGCATCGGCTCCGGAGTCGCGGCGCATCTAGCAAGCAGACGGTCACTTGCTGGGCTGGTTCTGGTCAGTCCGTTCGACAGTCTGAAGGCGCTCGCAAGCCAGCACTATCCCTGGCTTCCCGTAAGGTGGCTTTTTCGTCACCCCATGGACACTGCAAAAGACCTGCAGAACACGTCGCTGCCGACCGCCGTGATCGCGGCGGAACGCGATTCGATCGTTCCACCGAAGCGGACCGATGCCGTCCGTCGGGCGATACCGAATCTTGTTCTGGATCGCACGATCGCAGGCGCCGGCCACAACGACCTGTATGACCGTTTCGAATTTCGCTCGGCCATGGCCGACGCACTCGATAGCATCGAAGCGCAATGGGATGATCGGTGATGTGCGACCTCCATCATGTGGCGCGGGTCAATGGGCGCTGGACATGTTGCCCGGCACTTCCGTCGAATCGGCGTTGAGCTTGAAAACCATGGGCACGCCGGTGGCCAGGTTGAGGCTGGTGACCTCGTCGCGAGTGAGCAGGTCGAGCACCATCACCAGGCATGTCGCCCATTTGTCCAAGCGCCCGCAAATTCGGTGATGGCATGGACGCCCCCAACGGCTTCGCAATGAGCCATACTGGGTTGTGTCAAACGATCCAGTCAGAGGAGACGTCCATGTCAGAAATTAAAGCAGTCGGTTTGGATATATCCAAGCATATTTTTCAGGTTCATTGCGCTGATGATTGTGGTCGTCCAGTGCTTCGCAAGACGTTGCGGCGTCCCGGGGTTACATCATTTTTTGGCGCGCTACCGCCGTGTCTGGTGGCGCTTGAGGCTTGTGGTAGCGCGCATTATTGGGCGCGTCTTCTTCAGGATCAGGGCCATGAGGTGCGATTGATATCGCCGCAGTATGTCAAGCCCTTCGTGAAGACCAACAAGAACGATGCGGCCGATGCGGAGGCGATCTGCGAGGCGGCGCAGCGACCGACGATGCGCTTCGCGCCGATCAAGAGTGTCGATCAGCAGGCGATCCTTGTGATGCATCGAACACGTGATCTCCTGGTGCGCCAACGCACGCAGCTGATTAACGCGCTGCGCGGCCATTGCGGCGAATTCGGTATTGTGGTTGCCAAGGGTGCCAGCAACGTCACCCGGTTGATCGAGCTGATCGAGGACGATGGGCGCATACCGGACCAGGCGCGGATTGGCTTGATGATCATCGTCGACCAACTGCGATCGGTGCAGTCCAACATCGTGAAACAGGAAAAGCATCTGAAGGCGTGGCACCGCTCGAGCGAAGCCAGCCGCCGCCTGGCAACGATCCCGGGTGTTGGTGTGATCACGGCAACGGCGTTGGTGGCAACGATCGGCGATGCTTCACAGTTCCGTTCAGCCCGACAACTTGCGGCCTGGCTGGGACTGGTGCCGAAACAGAACTCCAGTGGCGGCAAGGATTGGCTGGGTCGTATTTCCAAGCACGGCGATCGCTATTTGAGACGGCTTCTCGTGCATGGCGCCCGCACCGAGCTGCGCTGGAGTAGAACCCGCAAGGGGCAACGAACCGATTGGCAACAGGCGTTGTTGGCACGCCGACCGACCAACGTTGTCCTGCTGGCGATGGCCAACAAGACGGCGCGTGTCGTCTGGGCTTTGCTCAGGCGCGCAGAAACCTATCGGGCGGCACCGCTCAACGCCTCATGAGCAAGGCGGTGAGCACAACCCGTCCGGACGATTGATTGCGAGGGTAGCATGATGTGATGGCAAAACAGGGTAACCGGGATCGGCCAAACCTGACAAACCGTCTGGGCCTTGAGCCCGCTTCGGTGATGAGGCGCCGATCCACGGATTCCATCAGGGCCAGCGGTCAGTCAAGCCGCGCTCAACAGGCCGGATAGATGACTGCAAACCCAATATGCCTGACCATCAAAAAACACTTGCAATCAAGGGGGCGTCCATAGATGACGGTTTGCTTAATTCAGGCACGACGTCTCAAAACCAACGAAATATCAAGGAATTAAGTAAACCGTCAGCGAATTTTTCACACTACACGACACCCGTAAAGAACGCCGGGAATCAGCTTAGAATGGACGATTCTGCCTACCACAACAGGATCGCACCATGCCCTTGCCACTTCCCGACGCTCTGACGGAAAGCCTATCGCCGCATCTTGATCTGAGCAAGTCACGGCTTGAGACCCTCAGCGGGTTGATCGTCGGCATCGTCAACGCCCGCACGGTCAATTTGAGCCACGTGGCGGCGCAGTTTTCCGACACTGCAAAGACCGGATCCAGCTACCGCCGTCTGCAGCGCTTCTTCCAGTATGTCGAACTGGACGGCGACTGGACCGCTCAGTCCGTCATCTCCATCTTGGGCATCAAACCGCCGTGGCTTGTGTGCATCGACCGCACCCAATGGAAGGTCGGCCGAAGCGACATCAACATTCTGATGCTGGCCGTCGTCAAAGGCCGGCGCCGGATCCCGCTGATGTGGACGCTGTTGAACGATGCAGGCACCTTCCATAGTGATCAACGCATCGCCCTGATGCAGCGCTATCTTGATCTGTTCGGTGCTGCCTCGATCCGCTATCTGCTTGCCGACCGCGAGTTCATCGGCCCACGCTGGATCGATTTCCTGTTGCGCAAAAATGTGTTGTTCAGCATACGCGTCAAAGACAACCTCAACGTCGTCCTCGACGACGACCGCACGCATCGCTTCAAGACCCTGTTGCAGAAGCCGGCTTTCAGGAAGGCTTTGACAACCCGAAAGGGACGCTTGGCAACCATGTCGTCAGACAGCGGCTTGCCGTTACGCTTCGCCGCCAGACGCCTCAGAAGCGCAGAGCTTCTGGTCATCATCACCAATGGCGATCCGCACGAAGCAATGCGCCTCTATAAAAGACGATGGTTTATCGAGTGCCTGTTCGGTGACAGCAAAAGACGCGGCCTCAACATCGAGGATACCCGCCTGACGGACCAGACCAAGCTGTCAACCTTGCTGGCCGTCGTCACCTTCGCCATCGTCTGGGCCTATGCCTGCGCAAAGGCCATCAAATCATCCGGGCCGATCGCTAAGACCAACCAGGGATATCTCAGGAAATCAGTGTTCAGGCACGGTTTTGATCAGTTGCGCAAATGGATTGCAAAAGCACCTCGAAAAGCCATCGACGTCTGGATATCCATCTGGCCAAAGAACAGCCAGACCATCAAATTCAAGAGAGTCGTGTAGTGTGCGAATTTTTACGAATTTTTGCAGTGTGGTGCTACCTGCACGCTGTCCTGGATGTGGGTGCCAGAAATTCGGAGACAGTTTACTTAATTCACTGAAAAGACTTTTGTTTTTCCAGGCCGTGCCAGAATTAAGCAAACTTTCACCGAATTTGCTTGACCGACCGCTGCCTTACCGCCCGAATACCAGCCGTGCGTAGCCGGTGTAGGACAGCAGCGTCGCGGCGGCTGAGGCGATCACCAGCGCCCCGAGCGTCGGCATGGCGGAGAAGAAGACCAGCAGGCCGGAATAGACCAGGTAGTTGAAGATCGACGTGGCGATACCGACGCCGTTGTAGCGCATACCCTCGATGGCCACGCGGCTGGTGCTCCGGCCGAAGGTGAAGGTGCGATTAAGCAGCCATGTCACCTGCAAGGCGACGGCGATTGCCAGCAGACGCGCCGTGAAGGGATCGAGAGCCGTGAACCGCAGCAAAAGCAGCAAAACGCCGGCGTCGGCGAGGAAGCCGATCCCGCCGACGACGACGAACTTCGCCACGCGTCTGGTGTTCATGCGGCAATCGGTTTCTTGGCCTTTTGGCGGGAACGCCGGCGCTGGCCGTCGCTCGGCGCCGCTCCGACGCGGCGCGTCGCCGGCAGGCCCATATAGAGCATGCGCTTGTGTTCGGCGCGGCTGCGCGCCACCGAATCGAGAATGACCCCGGACACGAAGAACAGGATGGAGATCAGCAGCAGCGTGACGGACAGAATCCAGGTCGGCATCCGGTCGACGAGGCCGGTCTCGAAATACTCGCTGAGCACCGGCGCCATGAAGCCGAGACTGGCCAACAGAAACACCGCGCTGATTGCCGAAAAGAAATAGAAGGGCCGCGTCTCCTTCATCAGCAGCATCAGCGTCCACAGGATACGGATACCGTCGCGGACCGTCGAAAGCTTGCTGGTCGAGCCCTCCGGCCGGCGGCCGTAGTCGAGCGTCAGTTCGCTCACCGGCATGCGCAGCATGGAGGCATGCACCGACATCTCCGTTTCGATTTCGAAACCGCCGGACAGCGCCGGAAAACTCTTGACGAAGCGCCGGTTGAACACCCGGTAGCCGGAGAAGATATCGGTGAAGTCGTTGCCGAAAAGCGCCTTGTAGAGACGGTTGAACAACTTGTTGCCGAAGGCGTGGCCGGCGCGGCCGGCATCGTCGGTGACACCGCGCCGGGTGCCCACAACCATATCGCTGCGCTCGGTCACCAGCGTGCGGATCAGATCCGGCGCGTCCTCCGGCGCATAGGTGCCGTCGCCGTCCGCCATGACGTAAATGTCGGCTTCGATGTCGGCGAACATGCGGCGCACCACATGGCCCTTACCCTGTCGCGGCTCGCGGATCACCGTCGCTCCGGCACGGGCCGCCAGGATTGCCGTCCGGTCAGACGAATTGTTGTCGTAGACGAAAACGCGCGCCTGCGGCAGCTCGCGGCGGAAGCCCAACACGACATCGGCCACCGTCGCTTCCTCGTTGTAGCAGGGCAGCAGCACCGCAATCTCGAGATCGGTGAAAAGGGGGTCAGACATGGTGGCCTCAGCGGTTACGCGAAACAGGGACTCCTGGCGAGCGCCTTTACTATTTCTTGGGAAGGTTAAGGCTAGGTTGCCGCTCGACGATTTGGGGCAACGGGAGATCGGGTTTGACCGAAACGAATCGCCGCCGTTGGCGCGGGACCGGGAGACGTCATTGAGCGTGTCGGGCACCCTGGAAAACGGTTTGATCACAGAGCGGCGAACGCCCGGCGTGGCCTTGCCGATCCTGCTCACGGCACTGATCACGGCGCTGGTGCTGGCGGTCCTGCAGGCATCGATAGGCACCGACACGGTCGGCCGCGACAATGACGACGTCATGCGCCTGGTGCAGGTGCGCGACCTGATGGCCGGACAGGCATGGTTCGATCTCACCCAGTACCGGCTGGGACTGGACGGCGGAACGGCGATGCACTGGTCGCGGCTCGTCGACCTGCCGATCGCCGGCCTTATCGGGCTTTTTTCACTGTTCGTGGAGCCGCCGCAAGCGGAAGCCGCAGCACTGTTCGTCTGGCCGCTGCTGTTGCTGGTGCCGCTGTTGACCGGCACTGCCATCGCAGCCAAGCATCTCAACGGCCGCCACGGTATGCTTGTGGCGCTGCTGCTGACCGCGCTTTTCGCGTTCACCCAGGCACGGTTTCGGCCGGGCGCCATCGATCACCACAACGTGCAACTGGCGTTGCTGGTGCTGGTCGTCGCCGGTCTTACCGATCCGCGCATGCGCCGGTCCTGGTTCGCGGTTGCCGGTGTGACTGCCGGGCTGGCGGTTGCCGTCGGCGCCGAGATCGTTCCCATTATCGCCGTCATCTGCGTCGCGGCCGCCGTCGTCTGGGCTTCCAGCGGTGCGCCGGCGCGCGACGGCATCTGCGCTTTCGGCCTGGCGTTCTCGGGCACGCTGACGGCGTGTTTCTACCTGTTGGTCCCGCCGACGGCCTACCACAACGTGGTGTGCGACGCCTACTCGGCCGGCTTTTATGTTCTGGGGACTCTGGGCGGCGGCCTGCTGTTCTTTGTGGCAGCGCTCGCCAGCAACCGTTCCGCCCCGGCACGCTTCGCGGTGCTGGGCACGGCCGGTCTGTTGATGGGTGTCGCGACCCTGCTGTTCGCGCCGCAATGCCTGCGCAGTCCGCTCGCTGATCTCGATCCGCTGCTGCATCAGATGTGGCTCAGCAAGGTCACCGAAGCACTGTCGATCGGCACCCTGATCGTCCACAAGCCGGAGATGGTCCCGGGCCACTACGCGGTCCCGTTGCTGGCTCTGATGGTCTGCATCTGGAAGGTTGTCAGGTCGGACCGGCGGACCTCCTACGCTCTGATGCTGGCGGTGCTGGCCATGGCCTTCGCCATCTCGCTCGTCCAGGTGCGCGGGTCGGTATTCGCCAATCTGCTGGCGATCATTCCGCTGGCTGCGGTGATCGGCGAAAGGCGCGCGGTGATGCATGCCTCCCCGAAACCGAGCCTTAGAACGAGCCTCGGCTTCGTGCTGCTCGCCGTCATGTCGACCCAGGTGGTGTGGTCGATCGCCGGCGTTCTCGCCTTCAAGGGCGCCGCGTCCGCTGCGCCGATCGTCGGCGACGCGCCTCAGGACAAGGACCAGTGCACGACGCAGGCAGCCCTCGCCGGCCTCGCCGCCGAACCGCCCGGCGTGGTCTCGGCGGTCTCCAATATGGGATCCGACATTCTGCGTCATACGCCACACCGGGTGCTGTCGGCGCCGTATCACCGCAACCAGGGCGGCATGCTGGCCCAATTGCACATCGCGATGGCCGGCGAGACCGAAGCCGAAGCCCACTTGCGCGATGCCGGGGTCACCCTGGTGGCTTTCTGTGCAGCCGATCCGGAGGCCATCGACATCGCCCGTGCCTATCCGGAAAGCCTGACCGCGGCGCTGATGACGGATGCGCCGCCGGCCTATCTGCTGCCCGTCTCAGGCGAAGGGCCGTTGGCGGTTTACCGGGTGCGGCCAGCCGGCCTGGCGGACGGATGGACACTCAAGTGATGTGCCGAGGCGCCGTTTTTGGTTTAGAGCAACGGGCGCAAATACGGCATCATTTGATGGCGGAAAATCGGTTCACTCGGCAAGGCGCGTCGCGCAGCGCGATGTGGTGCATCGGGCAAGCGTCGCAACGCAGCCGATGGGCCGATTTGCCGCCACCCCGGCGAGACCTATCGAGTTGAAGTGCTGCGGTGAATGGGCCGGGCGATTTTGCCCCCTGGCGTCGTTGGCTTGCACTTGTGGTGGGGAGGCACCACGGCGCGCAACCCGCTTCGCCAGCGACCAAAATCGCCGCGGTCATGGTACCGTATTTGCGCCCGTTGCTCTAAGGTGATGGTCCGGCCGGTTCGAACGGGGGTTGAACACGATGGCGGGATTGGGTGTCAAAACGATCTGCGCGGCGTTTATCGCGGCGTTACTCTGTGGTGCCGCCGCGGCGTCAGATAGCGTTCCGGCCAAGCAGCTGTTCGGCGGCAAGCGGCTGCCGGCGAAAATGCCCGCCCAGGTGCATGGGTTCTATTCCAAGGGCTGCTTTGCCGGTGGCATCGCCATCCCGACCGACGGCGCCCACTGGCAGGCCATGCGGCTGTCGCGCAACCGCCGCTGGGGTCATCCCGAACTGATCGCCACCATCGAGCAGCTGTCGCGCGACGCCGCCGGCAAGGACGGCTGGCCGGGTTTGCTCGTCGGCGACCTGTCGCAGCCGCGCGGCGGCCCGATGCTGACCGGCCATGCGTCGCACCAGATCGGGCTCGACGCCGACATCTGGCTGACACCGATGCCCAAGCGCCGGCTCAGTGCCGGAGAGCGGGAGAGCATGAGCGCCATTTCGGTGCTGAGGCCCAAATCGGTCGCGGTCGATCCGTCCGTGTGGACGGACGCACATGGGCGGCTGATCATGCGCGCCGCGAGCTACCCGCAGGTGCAGCGGATCCTGGTGCATCCCGGCATCAAGAAAAAACTGTGCGATACCTGGAAGGGCGACCGGTCGAACCTGAACAAGGTCCGCCCCTATTACGGCCACCACTACCACATGCATATCCGCATCCGCTGTCCCAAGGGATCGCCGAACTGCAAGGCACAGAACGCGGTTCCAGCCGACTCGGGCTGCGGCAAGCCGCTCGACTGGTGGTTCGACGTGGCGCTGAAACCGAAAAAACCCAGCAAGCCGACCCAAACCGCCAAGAAGCCGAAGAAGCCGCGCCACACCATGCTCCGCGACCTGCCATCGGCCTGCGCCGTCATTCTCGACGCGCCTGCCCCGGCCTCGGAGGAGGCCGTCACTATGAAGACCAGGGGCAGCTTCCGGACCGCCTATGCGCAGGTGAAACCGATGAACATGCCGGCGATGCTGCCGCTGCCCAAGCCGCGCCCGTCGCAGGCGGCAGCGCCTCCGGTGCCTCCCGTATCGGATGCACGGGCCTTCGCGGTGCCGGTGCCCACCCCACGGCCGGTGCAATAAGTCTGCAACAATAGGTAATTAATGCGGTGCTGAGCGAGGCTCGGCCGCAAACGGCGCTTTGCTTTGCCGGCCGCAGCGATTATAGGATGCAATCAAATCGATTTAATGCGGCGCGATAGCAGCAGGGGGTCCCGGGGCGATTGCTTGCCCTTGGGGACCGGGATGGTACCCTGTCGGAGTATCGACGCCGCCGATCATCGGAGACCGACCACCCATGCCCAACATCAAGGACCAGGACGCCGTCATCCGATTTCCGATCCTGATCGGCGATATCGGCGGCACCAACGCCCGCTTCGCGATACTCATCGACGCCTATGCGGAACCCAAGGAGTTTCCGATTCTGGCGACCGCCGACTTTCCGTCGATCGATGAGGCGATCCAGGTCAATGTCCTGGACAAGACGTCGGTGCAGCCGCGCTCGGCCATTTTCGCCATCGCGGGCCCGGTCGACGGCGACGAGATCGAACTGACCAACCACCCGTGGGTGGTGCGGCCCAAGGAGATGATCCGCAACTTCTCGCTGGAAGACGTCATCATCCTCAATGATTTCGAGGCGCAGGCCCTGGCCGCCGCGTCGCTGGAGCCGGACGATCTTCGAATGATCGGTGGCGGCACCATGGAAAGCACGGCGTCGCGGGTGGTGCTTGGACCCGGCACCGGTCTCGGCGTCGCCGGGCTGGTCTATTCCAACCATCACTGGATCCCGGTGCCCGGCGAAGGTGGACACGTGGATCTGGGTCCGCGCACCGAGCGGGATCTGCAGGTGTTTCCGCATATCCAGCCGATCGAGGGACGGGTGTCGGCCGAACAGGTCCTGTGCGGCCGTGGCCTGGTCAATCTCTATCATGCGGTCTGCGGAGCGGACGGGCTCGATCCGGCCTTTTCGACGCCGCCGGAAATCACCGCCGCCGGCCTCGACAGGTCCGACGCCGCGGCGGCGGAGACCCTGTCGCTGTTCGCCACCTATCTCGGCCGGGTCGCCGGCGACCTGGCGCTCGTTTTCATGGCGCGCGGCGGCGTGTTCCTGGCCGGCGGCATCGTGCAGAAGATCATGCCGGTGCTGGAACAGCCGGAGTTCCGCGCCGCGTTCGAGGACAAGGCGCCGCACAGCGAGCTGCTCAAGTCCATCGGCACCTGTGTGGTGACGCATCCGCTGGCAGCTCTTTTCGGCCTCGCCTCCTACGCCCGGACGCCGGTGCGCTTTGGCGTCACGACGGAAGGCCGGCGCTGGCGGCCATAGGCAAAGCCGGTCGAAGCGGCTATAGAGCCGCTGAACACCGAATGGACGGACCGGATACCCGTGGCCAGCAGCGAAGAACAACGCATCAATCCCAGCGCGATCTGGGGCGTGCTGCGCCGCATCCTGGCGGAAAACGGCCGCGACTATATCGGCACCTACATCTTCGCCATCGTCTGTCTGGTCATCGTCGCGATGACGACGGCGTTCATGGCCTACATTATGCGCGACGTGGTCGACGAAGCGCTGGCCAAGCAGCGCGGTGAGGTCATTTGGGCAATCGCCGCCGCGGTGTTTTTGAACTTCTTCCTGCGCGGTCTCGCCACCTACGGCCAGGCCGTGGCGCTCGCCAAGGTGAGCAACAATGTCGTCGCCCGCTACCAGCGCCGGCTGTTCACCCACCTGATGTCGTTGAGCGTCGGCTTCCTGGGTGAAATGCGCTCGGCGCATCTTGCCGCGCAGATCGGCCAGAACACCACCGGCATTCGCGACGTGCTCAACCTGACAATCACGTCGCTGGCGCGTGACACGCTGACGCTGATCGCCCTGATCGGCGTCATGATCTACTACAATGCCATGCTGACTTTGATGGCCATGGTGGTCGGACCGCCGGTGGTGCTGGCATTGCGCTACATCTCCAGGCGCCTGCGCGCCGCGACGCGTGAAGTGGTCAACCTCAACAGCCGCGTCTACGGCGTCATGCAGGAATCCATCCAGGGCATTTCCATCGTCAAAGCCTTCACCATGGAGGCGCAGCTGCGCGACAAGGTCGACCGCCTGGTCACCGACGCGGAGGCCCAGTCCAACCGGATCGTGCGCCTGACCGAACGGACCGGGCCGCTGACCGATACGCTGGCCGGGGTGATCATCGCCGGCATCCTCGCCTATACGGCGATCCAGACCATCTATTACGATGTGCTGCCCGGCGCGCTGATCGCCTTCATCACCGCTTTTCTGCTCGCCTACGATCCGGCGCGCCGGCTGGCCCGGCTGCAGGTCAACCTGGAGCGCGCCGTGGTCAATGCCCGTATGATCTACGAGATCCTCGACGTCGAGCCGCAGCAGCCGGACCGGCCGGGTGCCGTCGACCTCCACGTGAACGGCGGGCGTATCGAATTCGAAGGCGTCAGTTTCGGCTATGGCGAAGCCGGGCCTGTGCTGAGCGACGTCAGTTTCACCGCCGAAGCCGGTAAGACGACGGCGCTTGTCGGTCCGTCCGGCGCCGGCAAGACGACGATCATCAGCCTGTTGCCGCGCTTTTACGATCCCGGCAACGGCCGCATCCTGATCGACGGCCAGGACATCGCCCACGTCACCAAAAAATCGCTGCGCCACGCCATCGCCTATGTGTCACAGCATCCCTACCTGTTCGAGGGCACAATCCGCGACAACATTCGCTACGGCCGCCCCGAGGCGACGGACGCCGAGGTCGAGGCAGCGGCAAAACTGGCCTACGCGCACGACTTCATTCTCGAACAGCCGAACGGCTACGACACACCGGTTGGCGACGGCGGCTCGACGCTGTCGGGCGGTCAACGCCAGCGCCTGTCGATCGCCCGCGCCTTGATCCGCAACGCGCCGATCCTGCTGCTCGACGAGGCGACCTCGGCACTCGACACCGAATCGGAAGTGCTGGTGCAAAAGGCGCTTGACGAAGCCATGCAGGGGCGCACGGTGCTGGTCATCGCCCACCGCCTGTCGACCATCGCCCGGGCGCAGAAGATCATCGTCATGCTGCAGGGCCGGGTCGCCGAGGAGGGCGGCCACCGCGAGCTGGCGGCGCGCGAGGAAGGTGTTTATGCGCGGTTCCTGAAGTTGCAGGCCCTCGGTCTGGAGGGCAACGCGGCACTCGACCTGCAGGCCGAGCCGCTGAACGGGGAGACCGGTCAATGACCGATATGGGACTGGTGGTTGTCGGGGCGGCCGGACGTATGGGCCGCACCCTGATCCAGCTGATCGACGCCGTGGATGGCGTACGGCTGGCCGGCGCGATCGAGCGGTCCGGCGCACCGCACATCGGTGAGGACGCCGGCATCCTGGCCGGCGTCGGCGCTACCGGTATCGTCATTACGGACGACGCCGAAGCGGCACTCGCCGGTGCCGATGGCGTGGTCGATTTCACCGTGCCGGCCGTGTCGGTCGGCATCGCCGAACTGGCCGCACGCGCCGGAGTCGTCGACATCGTTGGCACCACCGGCATGACGCCGGACGACGAGGCGGCGGTCAGCGTTGCGGCCGCCCACACGGCGATCGTCAAGTCGGGCAATATGAGCCTCGGCGTCAATCTGCTGAGCGTGCTGGTGCGCCAGGCGGCGCAAGCGCTGGAGGCGGCCGACTGGGATATCGAGGTGCTGGAGATGCATCACAAGCACAAGGTCGACGCGCCGTCCGGTACGGCCTATCTGCTCGGCCATGCGGCGGCCGTCGGTCGCGGCATCGATCTCGCCGATGAAAGCGTAAGGGTGCGCGACGGCCAGACCGGTCCGCGCCCCGCCGGATCCATCGGCTTCGCGACCCTGCGCGGCGGCTCGGTGGTCGGCGAACACTCCGTCATTTTCGCCGGCGAGGGCGAATCGATCGAACTCACGCACCGGGCGCTCGACCGCTCGCTGTTCGCCCGCGGCGCCGTCAAGGCGGCTCTGTGGGCGCGCGGCCGGCCGCCCGGCCTGTATTCCATGCTCGACGTGCTCGGGCTCAATTGACCAACCAAGGAGCGACCATGTCCGGAACTCTTGTGCTCGTGCGCCACGGCCAGAGCGAGTGGAATCTGAAGAACCTGTTTACCGGATGGAAGAACGTCGACCTGACCGAACAGGGCGTGGCGGAAGCCGAAGCCGGCGGCAACGCCCTCAAGGACTACGGCATTCATTTCGACATCGCCTTCACATCGGTGCTGATCCGCGCCGAGCGCACCTGCCAGATCATTCTCGACATCATCGGCCAGAGCGACCTGGAGACCATTCACGACCAGGCACTGAACGAGCGCGACTACGGCGACCTGGTCGGCCTCAACAAGGACGATGCGCGCGCCAAATGGGGCGAGGAGCAGGTGCACATCTGGCGCCGCTCCTATGATGTGCCGCCGCCGGGCGGCGAGAGCCTGCGCGACACCGGCGCCCGGGTCTGGCCCTACTACATGACGCAAATCCTGCCGCGCGTGCTGTCCGGCGAAAAGGTGCTGGTCGCCGCCCACGGCAACTCGCTGCGCGCCCTGGTGATGGTGCTCGACCGGCTCACTCGCGAAGAGGTCACCAGCCTCAACCTGGCCACCGGTGTGCCCATGGTTTACAAGCTCAACGCCGATTCGACGGTGGCGTCGAAGGAAGTGCTGGGCGACATGTCCAGCGCCCATTGACCCGCGCCACACGAGGGAGGTCGCAAATTCGGTGAAAGTTTGCTTAATTCGGGCACGGCCTGGAAATACAAAAGTCTTTTCAAGGAATTAAGTAAACTGTCTCCGAATTTCTGGCACCCACATTCAGGACGGCGTGCAGGTAGAACCGCACTGCCAAAAATTCGGTAACGGTTTACTTAATTCATTGATATTTTAATGATTTTGAGACGTCGTGCCCGAATTAAGCAAACCGTCATCTATGGACGCCCCCTTGATTGCAAGTGTTTTTTGATGGTCAGGCATATTGGGTTTGCAGTCATCTATCCGGCCTGTTGAGCGCGGCTTGACTGACCGCTGGCCCTGATGGAATCCGTGGATCGGCGCCTCATCACCGAAGCGGGCTCAAGGCCCAGACGGTTTGTCAGGTTTGGCCGATCCCGGTTACCCTGTTTTGCCATCACATCATGCTACCCTCGCAATCAATCGTCCGGACGGGTCGTGCTCACCGCCTTCCTCATGAGGCGTTGAGCGGTGCCGCCCGATAGGTTTCTGCGCGCCTGAGCAAAGCCCAGACGACACGCGCCGTCTTGTTGGCCATCGCCAGCAGGACAACGTTGGTCGGTCGGCGTGCCAACAACGCCTGTTGCCAATCCGTTCGTTGCCCCTTGCGGGTTCTACTCCAGCGCAGCTCGGTGCGGGCGCCATGCACGAGAAGCCGTCTCAAATAGCGATCGCCGTGCTTGGAAATGCGACCCAGCCGATCCTTGCCGCCACTGGAGTTCTGTTTCGGCACCAGTCCCAGCCAGGCCGCAAGTTGTCGGGCTGAACGGAACTGTGAAGCATCGCCGATCGTTGCCACCAACGCCGTTGCCGTGATCACACCAACACCCGGGATCGTTGCCAGGCGGCGGCTGGCTTCGCTCGAGCGGTGCCACGCCTTCAGATGCTTTTCCTGTTTCACGATGTTGGACTGCACCGATCGCAGTTGGTCGACGATGATCATCAAGCCAATCCGCGCCTGGTCCGGTATGCGCCCATCGTCCTCGATCAGCTCGATCAACCGGGTGACGTTGCTGGCACCCTTGGCAACCACAATACCGAATTCGCCGCAATGGCCGCGCAGCGCGTTAATCAGCTGCGTGCGTTGGCGCACCAGGAGATCACGTGTTCGATGCATCACAAGGATCGCCTGCTGATCGACACTCTTGATCGGCGCGAAGCGCATCGTCGGTCGCTGCGCCGCCTCGCAGATCGCCTCCGCATCGGCCGCATCGTTCTTGTTGGTCTTCACGAAGGGCTTGACATACTGCGGCGATATCAATCGCACCTCATGGCCCTGATCCTGAAGAAGACGCGCCCAATAATGCGCGCTACCACAAGCCTCAAGCGCCACCAGACACGGCGGTAGTGCGCCAAAAAATGATGTAACCCCGGGACGCCGCAACGTCTTGCGAAGCACTGGACGACCACAATCATCAGCGCAATGAACCTGAAAAATATGCTTGGATATATCCAAACCGACTGCTTTAATCTCTGACATGGACGTCTCCTCTGACTGAATCGTTTGACACAACCCAGTATGGCTCATTGCGAAGCCGTTGGGGGCGTCCATGCCATCACCGAATTTGCGAGCGCTTGCACAAATGGGGCGACGTGCCTCGTCAGCAGGCACCATTGGCATTGTATAGCGGGCCCGCAGGCGACTTGAAGGCCACGCGCCGGCGTGCCCATGGTTTACAAGCTCAACGCCGATTCGACGGTGGCGTCGAAGGAAGTGCCGGGCGACATGTCCAGCGCCCATTGACCCGCGCCACACGATGGAGGTCGCAAATTCGGTGAAAGTTTGCTTAATTCGGGCACGGCCTGGAAAAACAAAAGTCTTTTCAAGGAATTAAGTAAACTGTCTCCGAATTTCTGGCACCCGCATCCAGGACAACGTGCAGGTCAGCAGGCACCATTGGCATTGTACAGCGGGCCGCCGGGTGGCTGCCGCGAGCGACTTGAAGGCCAGGCACCGGTGTGGTGACATCAAAGTGATTAATAAGCCGATCAGGGAGCGGTCCACATGTCCTATTGCTACAAATACGAACGCAGCCTTTTCGATTATGAAGACTTTGCACCGGTCAGGGCCACCCATCATCCGTTCATCTACGACCAGTCGATGGATGAACTGACCGAAGCCCGGTCGCGTCTGCGCGACATGCGCGAAAAGGAACGCACCATGGCGCGCCAGAAGCGGCGCGAACAGCGTGGCAAATCGGAGCCGCGCGGTGACAGTTTTCCCGGCACCGCGGACCGTCCTCGGGAGCGCAAGCAGGTTCTCAGCTCGGCTTTGAAACGAATCGCCAAGGAGCTGAAGCGACGGCGCACCATGGAGGCCCGGGCCAGCAACGTCGAGGCGGCACAGCGGGCGCTGGCCATGCGCCGAAAATCACAATTCGCCCAGCATCCGGCGAATGAAGCTCATGCCGATGAAGGCCCGAAAGCACTGCCGAGCCGACGCCGGCGCTGGGCCGTGCCGCCGACCAAGATCGGCAGCATTTCACAAATGACCAAGAGGGCCCAGGCGACGCGCGACACCAAGGGCGGCTGAGGCGTCGGCCCGTTAGCGATTGCGCAATTCCGCTTCGAGCGACGGCACCAGGATATCCTCAATGATGGTCACCAGCACCTTCCAGGCGTTCGGGTCGTTGTAGTTGCCGGCGAAAAACGCGAAGACCAGGTCGTATTGTGGCTGCACGGTGAGGCGCTGGCCGCCATTGCCGAAACCCGACATCCAGGTCGGCGGATCGCCGCGTGCCGACAGGTACCAGTGGTAGCCATAGCGAATGCCGCTTTGCAGCGGCAGCCGTGGCTTGGACATCGTGTCCAGCCATTCGGCCGGAACGATTTCCTTGCCGTCGACGGTGCCGCCGGCAGCGATCATCCGGCCGATACGGGCCAGGTCGCCAAGCCGCAGCCGCAGACCGGACGCCGCCGAGGGTTCGCCGTCGCCGCCGCGTACCCACTCGAACTGCGTGATGCCGAGTGGCGCGAACAGCTTTTCTTCGGCGTAGGCATCGATCGGCTGACCGGCGCCCCGGGCGATCAGATGCGCCAGAATCGCCGTTGCGCCGCCACTATATGTCCACACCGTACCCGGTTCCGCGACCATCGGCCGGTCGAGCACGAAGCGATAGCGGTCGGGCGCCAGCTCCATGGCGATTTCGCTGTTGCGCCGGTCCGTATAGGGCAGGTCCTCGTTCCATTCGGTGCCCATGCGCATGGTCAGCACGTCGGCGATGGTAATGGCGTCGCGCCGCGGGTCGGCGGGCAGATCATCATATTCCGGGAACTGTGCGATAAGGCGTTCGTTCGGGGCCGGCACCAGACCCTCCGAAAGGGCGATACCGTACAGCAGGCCGACGATCGATTTCGTCACGGAGCGCAGGTCGTGCAGGGTGTCGGGCCCGTGTTCGACAACACCGATCGACCGTCCCCAGCGTTCGTCGGCGCCGTCGAAATAGACCTCCGCCAGCGTGCGGTCGCCACGCCTCACCATAACGCCGTGCAGTCCGCCCAGTCGGCCGTCTTCGAATGCCTGGCGAATTTGAGCTTCGATCGTGTTGTCGTCGGCCCGCAGCGCGGCGACGGCCAGCAACATCATGATTGCCGTAAGAACAAATCGCATGGGCCCTGCCTCCCGCTTACGCCGCCAGATCCGCCACCACCGCATCGAGCACCAGCATGCCGGCCGGCGTGCAGCGCAAACGGTCCTCGCCGAGCCGTTCGACCAGACCGTGCTCGATCAAATGCGCCTCGCGGTCGGGCGTCAGCGACCGGCCGGCAAGCCGGCGCCAGCGGGCGAGATCCATGCCCTCGCGCAGCCGCAGGCCCATCAGCATCAACTCGTCGGCCTGCGCCTCGCGGTCGAGCCGTTCCTCTGTCTCGATGCCGTAGCCAGCCGCTTCGACCCGGTTCAACCAATCCTCCGGACGGTGCAGATTGGCGGTTCCGATCCTGTCGCCGGCGATGCTGAGACGCCCGTGAGCGCCGGCACCGAGACCGGCATAGTCGCCGTAGCGCCAGTAGGTCAGGTTATGGCGGCTTTCGGCGCCAGGCCGGGCGTGGTTCGACACCTCGTAGGCCGGCAGACCATGCGCTGCCGTCACCTCCTGGGTAGCGGCATAGAGATCGGCGGAAAGCTCGCCGTCCGGCACCACCAGCTTGCCGGTGCGATGCAACTCGAAAAACGGCGTCCCGCGTTCGATGGTCAACTGATAGAGCGACAGGTGGTCGGCGGCGAGCCCGATCGCCGTTTCCAGTTCGGAGATCCACGCCGTCACATCCTGGTTCGGCCGGGCGTAGATCAGATCGAAAGACAGCCTGGGAAACGTGGCGCGCGCCAGCTCGATGGCGCTCAATGCCTCGGCGACGCCGTGCAGGCGGCCGAGGAATTGCAGGTCTCGGTCGTTGAGCGCCTGGACGCCGAGCGACACGCGGTTGACGCCGGCATCACGATATCCGCGAAACCGCTCGGCCTCGACGCTGCTCGGATTGGCTTCCAGGGTGATCTCGGCATCCGCGTCCAGCGACCAAGCGTCGGCGATCGCGTCGAGAATATTCGCCACAGTGGACGGCTGCATCAGCGACGGCGTGCCGCCACCGACAAAAATGCTGGTTACCTCACGCGGTCCGGTTCGTTGCCTGGTGAAGGCGATTTCCCGGCGGAACGCCTCGACATAGCGCGGCTGATCGACCGGCGTATGCCGCACATGGCTATTGAAATCGCAATAGGGGCACTTGGCGGCGCAGAACGGCCAGTGCACATAAACGCCGAACCCCGGTTCCTCGCTCACCCGGCATCCCTTTCGACCAGGCATTGTTCGGCGAACAGCTTGAAAGCCCGGGCCCGGTGCGACAGGGCTTGCGCGTCCCCCGGTTTCCAGCCGTGCTTCTCCTCGGCATTCATCTCACCGAAGGTGCGCCGGTGCCCGTCCGGCTGAAAGATCGGATCGTAGCCGAAACCCTGATCACCGCGCGGCGGATGCACGATCGAGCCGGCCACCTCGCCGCGGAAGATCTCCGTGTGGTCATCCGGCCAGGCGACACAGATTACCGACACGAAGCGGGCCCGGCGATCGCCCTCCGCCTGTTTGCGCAGGCCCTGCTCGACCAGGTCCATGGCCAGGCCGAAATCCTTCTGCGGTCCGGCCCAGCGGGCCGAATAGATCCCCGGCGCGCCGTCCAGACCGTCGACGGACAGGCCGGAATCGTCGGCCAGCGCCGGCAGGCCGGCACCGCGCGCTGCGGCCAGCGCTTTCAGTTCGGCGTTCTCCTCGAAGGTGGTGCCCGTCTCTTCCGGTTCCGGCAGGTCGAGGTCACCGGCGGTGACCAGATCGTAGCCGAGCGGGTCGAGCAGGTCCCGCAACTCGCGGATCTTGCCCTGGTTGTGGCTAGCGATCACCAGGCGGCCCTGCTGCAGATGTCTCACCCGTCGCCCCCGGTCGTCAGGTCGCGCTTGCCCCATAGTCGCGGCTCGGCGAACTCGATGCTATTGCCGGCCGGATCGCGCACATAGATCGACCGGGCGTTGCTTCCCGGCCAGCGGAAATCGGCCTCGATGGTCAGTCCGGCCGCCTCCAGATCCCGGCGGATTGCATCGAGTTCGGCCGCCGACGCGGCGAAACACACATGTCCGTCACCATGGCTGCCATGCACCGGCACGGGCAAAGCGGGATTGGAAGCCGGTTTGACGGTTTCGGCCGGATTGAACAGCAGCAGCACTCCGTCGCCACAGTGGTAGAACACGTGCCGGTTTCCGATTCGGTCGATTTTCTCTAGTCCCAGCAAGCCGCCATAGAAGGCTTCCGCGGCGTTGAGATCGTCCACGTAAAGCGCCGATTCCAGAATATGGCGAGGCGCGTCCATGTCAGCCGACCGCTTGCTTTTGGAGCGTCACCAGATCGCCGATGCCGGCCTTGGCGAGACCCAGCAGAGACGCGAACTGATCTTCGGTAAACGGTTCGCCCTCGGCGGTGCCCTGAATCTCGACGATGCCGCCGGCGCCGGTCATGACAAAATTGGCGTCTGTCTCGGCGGCCGAGTCCTCGAGGTAGTCAAGATCGAGGACCGGCTGTCCGGCGAAGACGCCGCAGGAAACGGCGGCGACATGGTCTTTCAGCACCCGATCGACCTTGACCATCTGCCGAGCCTCCATCCATGTGAGGCATTCGTGCAGCGCCACCCAGGAGCCGGTGATCGCCGCGGTTCGGGTGCCGCCATCGGCCTGGATGACGTCGCAATCGACCGAGATCTGGCGTTCGCCCAGCGCCTCCAGATCGACGATGGCGCGCAGGGAGCGGCCGATCAGCCGCTGGATTTCCTGGGTGCGGCCGCTTTGCTTGCCTGAAGACGCTTCGCGCCGGGTGCGTTCGCCCGTCGCCCGCGGCAGCATGCCATACTCCGCCGTAACCCAGCCGCGGCCGGCGTTGCGCAGCCACGGCGGCACCCGCTCCTCGAGGCTCGCCGTGCAGATCACGTGGGTATCACCGAATTTGACGAGGCATGACCCTTCCGCATATTTGGAGAAGCCCTTGTCGAAAGAAACATCTCGCATCTGATCGGTTTTTCGGCCTGAGGGGCGCATGTGAAGTCTCCCGTGGAATGTGCGAGTTTCTAACCCTCCTCATAATCGCATGCAAAGAAAAAGCGGCGGCACCGGCAAATCCCTTTTCACCCGCCGTGTCGGTCACTATGTTCGGGACTATGTCCGTCCCAATCGAGCCATTGGTAGATGAGTGACACGGCACGTTTGAACGAATCGGCATCCGTTCCGCTGGACGAGCGTACGCGTGAAATCTTCCGGAATATCGTCGAATCCTACCTGGAATCGGGCGAGCCCGTCGGCTCGCGCAATCTGTCGCGCATGCTGCCGATGACGCTGTCACCGGCGTCGGTGCGCAATGTGATGAGCGATCTCGAAGAGCTGGGCCTCATCTACGCACCGCATATCAGCGCCGGACGGCTGCCGACCCAGCAGGGCCTGCGTTTTTTCGTCGACGCGTTTATGGAATCAGGCGACCTGTCGGCCGGTGACCGCGAGATGATAGAACGCCAGGTTAGCGGCGACGACCACAGCAAATCGGTCGAGGCGATCCTGACCGAAGCAAGCCAGATGCTGTCCGGTCTGTCGCGCGGCGCCGGGCTGGTGATCAGCCAGAAAAGCGATGCGCTGGTCAAACACATCGAATTCGTGCGTCTGGAGCAAACCCGCGCCCTGGTCGTCCTGGTCAGCGAGGACGACCAGGTGGAAAACCGCATCATCGAACTGCCAGCTGGCGTCACCGCCTCACAGCTCACCGAAGCGGCCAACTTCCTCAACGCGCACCTGGCCGGCCGCACATTGGCCGAACTGCGCGGCGAATTGCAGGCGCTGCGCCAGGAGGTGCGGCAGGAACTCGACAGCCTGTCGCAGGCCCTCGTTGAGCGCGGACTGGCGGTTTGGTCCGGTACCACCGACGGCCAGCCGACGCAGCTGATCGTGCGCGGCCGCGCTAACCTGATCGACAGCCTTTCCGACGTCGAGGAGATCGAGCGGCTGCGGCTGCTGTTCGACGATCTGGAGAAGAAGGACGGGCTGATCGAGCTGCTGAACCTAGCCGAAACCGGATCGGGCGTGCGCATCTTCATCGGCTCGGAGAACAAGCTGTTTTCCCTGTCCGGATCATCGCTGATCGTCGCGCCCTACCGCAACAGCGACGATCGCATCGTCGGTGCGGTGGGGGTTATCGGTCCAACGCGGCTGAACTATGCACGCATCGTGCCGATGGTCGATTACACGGCACAGATCGTTTCCCGGATGATCGGTTAGTCTAAAGCCGCCGCAATCTCTTGATTTTTGCACGCAAAACCTCGATATGCGGGTCAATCAGTAACATGTTGAAGGAATTGTCGCGTCATGTCCGACGAGCCGAAGAACAACGGTGTTGACGAAGAGATCTCGACAAAGCCGGAAGAGCCTGCAAACGCGCAACCGGCCGACGTCGGACCCCAGCCCGGCGAAGCGGCCGAAAAAAGCGGCTTTGCGCTGGATCCGCTCGAAATGCTGATGGCCGAACGGGACGAGCTCAAGGACAAGTATCTGCGGCTGGCGGCTGAAATGGACAATCTTCGCCGGCGTACGGCCCGCGACGTCAAGGATGCGCGGTCCTATTCGGTGTCCAATTTCGCGCGCGATATGCTGGCGGTATCCGACAATCTGCGCCGCGCCCTCGACGCCATCCCGGCCGAAGACCGCCAGGCCGAAGGCGGCCTGAACGCGCTGGCCGAGGGCGTCGAAATGACCGAACGATCGATGCTGTCGGCACTGGAAAACCATGGCGTGAAGAAACTGGAGCCGATCGGCGAGAAATTCGATCCGAATTTCCACCAGGCGATGTTCGAGGTGCCCAATCCGGAGGTGCCCAACAACACCGTCGTCGAAGTGGTGCAGGACGGTTACGTCATTGGCGACCGTGTGCTGCGCCCGGCAATGGTGGGTGTCGCCAAGGGCGGCCCCAAAAAGCCCGCCGAAGCACCGCAGCCGGAGGCTGCGCCACAGAGCGACGATCCTGGCCAGTAGGCTTTTTTAGACTCAAACGGTTACGCCGTCGACCAGTCCCGCATCGATCGCCGCCTGGTGCAGCGACGCCTGCGGCCGCGGTCCGATCTGCTGGATAACCAGGCCGGCGGCGAGGCTGCCCAGCCGGGCACAGTCACGCAAGTTGCGGCCGGTCGTATAGCCGTGCAGGAAGCCCGCGGCGTAGAGATCGCCGGCGCCGGTCGTGTCGACAAGCTGGTTGATGTCGATGGCCGGCACCTCGACGCGATCGCCCTTACGCGCGACGATGGAGCCATGCTCGCTGCGGGTGACGATGGCCAATGCGCAATCCACCTCAATCGCCGACAACGCCGCCTCCAGCGATGCTGTCTGGTAGAGCGACATGGCCTCGTGCTGGTTGGCGAACACGATGTCCACGGTGCCGCTGCGCATCAGGTCGAGGAATTCCTCGCGATAACGGTCGACGCAGAACGGATCGGACAGCGTCATCGACACTTCACGGCCGTTTTGGTGGGCGATCGCGGCGCATTGGCGGATCGCCTCCTTGGCGCGCGGCGGATCCCACAGATAGCCCTCGAAATAGGTGACCTTCGACGCCGCGACGATCGCCGCGTCGACATCTTCCGGCCCCAGTTCCACACAAGCGCCGAGATAGGTGTTCATGGACCGCTCACCGTCCGGCGTCACGAAGATCATCGAGCGGGCCGTCGGCGGCGGGCCTTCCAGCGGTTCGGTGTTGAACACCACGCCCTGCGCCTGAATATCATGCCTGTAGATTTGACCCAGCTGGTCGCGCGCGACCTTGCCGAAGAACGCCGATTTTCCACCGAAACTGGCGACACCTGCAGCGGTGTTGCCGGCGCTACCGCCGGACGCTTCGATGGCCGGACCCATACGGCTGTACAGGAGTTCGGCACGCTCCGCATCGATGAGGTTCATCGCTCCCCTGTGAATGCCATTGTCGACGAGGAAGTCATCCTCGCAGCGTGCGATAATGTCGACGATGGCGTTGCCGACGCAAAGGACGTCCAGTTCTTCCATACGGTTCATGTACTCCGGCTCGGTGCTGGTTCCGGACAACGGTCCTATCCGGCTTTTTCGGCTTTGAAAAGCTCTGACTGAGCGGCGGTCGCCTCGATGCGCCGCCGACCTGTTGAATCCGCCCCGGGCATCCCTATCTGAACGGCATGGTTTTCCAGGAGCAGTGTCGATGATTCTCGAGGCCGCGCGGCTGGCGGGCCGCAACCTGTTTGCGCCGGAAACGCGCGCCGCGTTCTGGAAGATCCTCGGCGTCACCCTGCTGCTGTTGGTCGGTGCCTGGTTCGGCATTCGCGAGCTGTTCGACTACCTGGCGCTGCCCTGGCTGCAAGCGCTGGTGCCCGGGTTGCCCGGCTGGGCCGGCTGGCTCGGCTTCATCGCCGGCGTCGTCGCCAGCCTCGGCCTGGCCCTCGGGCTGGCGCTGCTGATCGCGCCGGTCACCGCCGTCGTCGCCGGGTTTTTTCTGGACGGCGTCGCCGAAATCATCGAGCGGCGCGATTACCCGGCGGAGCCGCTGGGACGCCCCGTGCCGGCCGGCCGGGCCGCGCTCTATACCGCCAAGTTTCTTGGCGTGGTGATCGTCGGCAACATCATCGCCCTGCTGCTGCTTCTCGTTCCCGGCGTCAACATAGCCGCCTTCCTGCTGGTCAACGGCTACCTGTTCGGCCGCGAGTTCTTCGAATTCGCCGCGATGCGCTATCGCAGCGAGGAGGACGTGCGACAGATGCGCGGCAAATACGCCACCCAGATCTTTCTTGGCGGTCTGATCATCGCCGCTTTCCTGTCGATCCCGATCCTCAACCTGCTGACCCCGCTGTTCGGCGCCGGTCTGATGGTGCATCTGCACAAGATGCTGTCGGAACAGGATGCGGAGTTCGCTTTGCCGCTGCCGCGGGCGGCATGAACGCGGTTTTCATCGATGCGAAATGCCGAGATTGCCCGTCGTCGCGGCAGTGCGCAACCCCTCCAGGAATCGCTGCACGTCGCGGCCATTCGCCAGGCGGTATTTGCTTTTGTCCGGCGGCGCCGAATGATAAAGCGCCTGCATCTTCTTGCGGGCCGTGGTGCGCGTCGTCCAGATCCAGCGCAGGAAATCAAGACTGAGCCGATCCGGGCAACCATCGGGCAAGTCCGGACGCGTGCGACCCCAGTGACGCACGGTCCTTACGAGCACGCGCGGCAGCCGCAGGGCCAACGGCACGTCCAGCCAGATCAACGTGTCGGCACGCACCAGCCGCTGTGGCCATGTGACGGAACGGCCACCTTCGAAAATCCAGGTTTCCCGGGCGTGCACCGCTGCGCACATGGCGTCCTTCTCGGGGCCGGATCGCTCGATCCAGCCGGCCTGCCAGTTGATGTGGTCCATGTGTACCACCGGCAGGTGGGTGATGCCGCCCATTTCACGGGCCAGGGTCGATTTGCCGGCGCCCGGTTGACCGATGATCATGACGCGTCGCACGGGGATTACTCGAATGGATCGAGCGTGGCCTGCAGTTTTTTGGTCAGACCTTGGCGCACGATGCGATAGGCGTTGGTCAGCCGGTAGCGCAGCTCGTCCTCGTCGGTGTCCCAGGGCAGGTTGACCCAGGACCGATGGAAATAGGGCGCCTTGACGCCGACTCCGGTCTCGATCAGCATCTGGGCGGTTTCGATGCTGTCTGTCTTCACCGAAACACCCGGTGTGGCGGAGCCGATACAGGCGAACATCTTGCCGCCGATCTTCCAGGCATCATGGCCCCCGCCCCAGGGATCCGATTTTTCCGCACTCGGAAATTCCTTGCAAATCCGGTCCACCATGTCACGGCTCATCGCGCTTGTCCCTCCTGCCGATACCTATAGACCGACATAAGGGCGGCGGGCGGATTTGCAACACCCCGGATCAGGCGCTGCCCTGCTGCGCCATCGCCGCAAGCACCATGCGGGTGGGCTCGTCGGCCGGGAACATCAGTTCGATCTTCAACTCGGCCAGGGCGATATCCTCGGCCGATCCGAACTGCGCGATGGTGGAAAACAGCGACAACACCATGTCGCCGGCGCGATAGCGGGCCGGCACGACCGCCGGCAGTGTCGCGTCATCGGCCGGCGCGCCGAGGTCGGGATCGGCACTCAGCGTCTCGATGGCGGCGTCGAGCACCGGATCGCCGCCGAGATGGGCGCTTTCGGTGCGCAACCGGACCATCGTGTGCTCCACCACCTCGGACCAGTTGTCGAGCGCATTGGCCAGCCGGTTCCTGTCCAGCATGGCCTCGAGCAGGCTGTCGCCTTCACGGAGGCCGGCACCGCGCAGCAGCATCGTCGCCGAGCGGTTCAAACGCACGACGCGCCAATGCCTGTCGAGTGCCAGCGCCGGATAGGGATCATGGCGCTCCAGCATCCAGTCGACCGCGGCGCGCACATGGGCCATGTCGTCATCCTTCAGGTCACGGCGCCGATAGGCCGGCGCGAAACCGGCGGACGTCAGGAAGGCGTTGCGGGCGTTGAGCGGCAAATCGAGCGAATCGCACAACAGCCGCACCATGGAGCGGCTGGGTTTCGACCGCCCGGTTTCGAGAAACGAGATATGCCGGGCCGACACATTGGCCGACAGTCCGAGATCGAGCTGGCTCATGCGACGACGGCCGCGCCATTCCTTGAGGGTAGCTCCAAAACTGTTTTCCACGGCGGATACTCCGTCCTTTTGTCGCGGATTTTACAGGATGTCCGATAGCAAAAACACTTACCTCGGAGGTAATCGAAGACATGAAACCGGGTGCACCGGTTGCGGACGGCTCAGGTGAAGCGGAATCCGGGCGGATAGGCGTGATGCGCGTCGAAATCCGCCTTGCCGAGATCGACGCCGCCGTGCCGCAAGGTGGCATAGCCCATGGTCAGGTAAAAAAAGAAATTGGGCAGTGCGTAGAGCGTCACGAAATCTGTCGCCGGCTGCTCAAGCGCGGCGTCTCCGGCAACATGTGTGATGCGGCGCCGGTCGGCGCCGCTGAAATCATCCGGCGTGACGGCGGCAAGCCGGTCCATCACGTCAATGCAGCGCTGCCGCAGGCCGTCCGCATCGGTTGCCTCGGTCGACAGTTCGGGAACCGCGGCCCCGATAAGCGGGTATACCGTGCGCAGCGCGAAGCCCTGGGAAACCGCCAGATGCTCGCCCGCCGTGAACGTGTCCGGGACCAGACTTTTCGCAAGCATCGCCCGGCCATCCGCATCCAGGCCCGAGACAATCGCGTCGATGCGGGCGGTGTAGTGACGAAACACCGGCACCGTGGCCTGATAGAGCGCTTGCTGGTTCATGGTCGTTTCGCGAGTGGTCTCTACGCCACCGCCACCAACGGTGCCGGGATGTCACAGGTTTTTTCCTTGGCCTTGCAGATGTCGGCGAGCACGCAGGCCGGGCAGTCGGGTTTGCGGGCTTTGCAGACATAGCGGCCGTGCAGGATCAGCCAGTGATGCGCGTGCAGCATATAGTGTTCCGGCACCGTGCGCAGAAGGTTTTGCTCGACGTCGTCGACGGTTTTTCCGGGCGCCAGGCGCATACGGTTGGCGATGCGGAAAATGTGCGTGTCGACGGCCATGGTCGGCTGACCGAACGCCATGTTGAGCACGACATTGGCGGTCTTGCGGCCGACGCCGGGCAGCGCCACCAGTGCCTCGCGGTCGGCCGGCACCACGCCGCCATGCTGCTCGATCAACGCTCTCGAAAGGGCGATCACGTTTTTCGCCTTGTTGCGAAAGAGACCGATGGTGCGGATGTATTCGCGCACCCGCTCCTCGCCCAGCGCCAGCATCTTCTGCGGCGTGTCGGCAACGGCGAACAGCGGTCGGGTCGCCTTGTTGACACCGGCATCGGTCGCCTGCGCGGACAGGACGACGGCCACCAGCAGGGTGAACGGGTTGATGTGTTCCAGTTCGCCGCGCGGCTCGGCGCGCTGAACCGCGAAGCGGCGAAAGATCTCTTCGAGCTCGGCCGGCGAATAGGCGCTTTTCGGCAACCGCTTGCGGCCGCGGGCCGGACGGCGCGCGGATTTGCTGGCAGCGGCAATGGATGCTGATTTTGATTGGGCCTTTGGCATATTCCCTCTATATTCATGCCCCATGACGCAAGGCAATGGCAGCGGCAGCGTTCCACAGATTACCGATCCGGCGGGCGACTCCCCGGTTTTCGAAGCCATGCTGACGCCGCACCGGTCGCTGAGCCGCAACGGCTTCGTGGTTTTGATGTGCATTGTCACCGCCATGACGATTGCCCACGGCGCGGTGTTCGCCTTTTCCGGCGCCTGGCCGGTGGCCGCCTTTTTCGGTGTCGATCTGGTATTGATCGCCGGCGCTTTCGGGCTCAACTACCGGTCGGGACGGGCGCGCGAAATCGTCAGTGTCTCGCGCACCGAACTGTCAGTCTGCAAGGTCGCCCCGTCGGGACGCAGCCGGGACTTTTCCTTCAATCCCTTCTGGGCCCGTTTCCACGTCTCGCGGCACGATGAGATCGGCATCACCCGGATGAACATCTCCGGCGAGGGCCGGTCGACCGACATCGGCGGTTTTCTCAATCCGGAAGACCGCGAGAGTTTCGCCGAAGCCTTTTCCGGGGCGCTGGCGACGGTGCGTCGCCGCTGATTGGCATCACCTGTTAAAGTAACGGGCGCCCTAAAACTGGGCGCGCGGATTCAATCCGAACAGCGAAGGCGCCGGGTCGACAAGAATCGCTTCACTCTCGGAGACCTGATAGATCGCCAGGCCACGCTGGGTTTTGCCACCCGGCAGGAAGCGATAGGCGCCGGTGACTCCGGAAAACCCGCGCGAGCGTTCCAGGTTAGCGGACGAAAACGCCGCCGGATTGCGCGTCGCCAGCAGATTCGCCGTCATGGTCACGGCGTCGTAGCCCAATCCGGCGTTGACCGTCGGCTCCATCTCGAAGCGTTCCTTGTAGCGCTCCACGAACGGTTCGAACCGTGTGCGGTCCATATCGGCGAAGAGAGCACCCTGCAGATAGGGCGATTTGAGGTCGGACGAGCGCCACTGGCCGGTGCCGATCAGCCGCTTGTCGCGCAGCCGGATGCCCTCACTTTGCATCACCCTGGCGATCGCCGCCGGCGCCGTCCCGCCATCCGGGATGAATATGGCGTCCGCCTCCTGTATCGACGGCACCAGTTGCTGTACCGCCGCCACCACCGACTCGTTGGAATAGGTGTAACGCGAGACGCCAAGCAGGACACCGCCGCGGGCCTGCAGGGTCGTTTTCAGCTGCCGTTCCACCAGCGTCCCATAGGCGCCCTGCGGCAGGATCGCCACCACATTGGTGAGGCCGATGGAGACGGCATAGGAAATCGTCCGGTCGACCACCTGATCGGGCAGGAACGACATCAGGAACACGCCATTCGAAGCGGCGGCAGGATCGGAGGAAAAAGCGATGACCGAACGGCTTGCCGGACGGGCCACCGAGGCGGCCGATGTCACGCTGCCCGAAAACACCGGGCCGAGAATGACTGCCGATCCTTCGCGGATCGCCTCTTCGGTGCGGGCGATCGCGCCGGCAGCGGTGCCGCGGGTGTCCTTGATGACCAGTTCCATGGTCTGCGGGCCACGGGTTTCGATCGCCAGTTCGGCGGCGTTGCGATACTCGGTGGCGATGGCCGCACCGTTGCCGGGTGCCGACAGCGGCAACAGCAGGGCGACCCGAGTCTGTCCGGTGCCGAGAACCTCGCCAACGGCGGGACCGGTCTTTTCCGGCAAGCCTGTCTGAACCGCCTGCGGTGCGTTGCTGTTGCCCTCAGGCAGGCCATAATTGACCGATTGGCAGGCACTCAGCGCCAGCAGCCCCGCCGATAAGCCGGCGGCAAGGCCGAAGCGTGCTCCCAACCGGGATAAGAATACCATTATCGAAACGTCTCCCAAGCCAATGGTGCCGCATCCTGTGCGTTCCCGGCCGCAAATGGTTAAGGGCGTTCATATTGCCTAAAGGCTTACGGGTAAAGTGGAAAACCCTTGCGATCGACGACCGCACCGCGCCGATCATTGACGGCGCGCCCCGCGCACGCCATAGGGATGCCATGGACAAATCCTACCGGATCGGCGCGCAGCGTGTGGACGTGCATGCCATCGAGCCGGCGCTTTACGTGGTGGCCACACCGATCGGCAACCTCGGTGACATGACCCTGCGCGGCCTGGAGACGCTGGCGGCCGCCGACATCATCGCCTGCGAAGACACACGGGTCACGCGGGTGCTGCTGTCGCGCTACGGCATCGACTCCAAACCCATCGCTTATCATGAACACAATGCCGAGCGCGTCACGCCAAAACTGCTGGAGGCGCTGGCTCGCGGCCGGAGCGTTGCGCTGGTCAGCGATGCCGGCACCCCGCTCGTATCCGATCCGGGTTTTCGACTGGTCGGCAAGGTCATCGACGCCGGCGTCAAGGTCATTCCCGTTCCTGGCCCGTCCGCGACGCTGGCGGCGCTGGTCGCCTCCGGCCTGCCCAGCGACAGTTTCTTCTTTGCCGGCTTCCTGCCGTCCCGCGACAAGGCACGGCGCGACCGGCTGGCCGCCGTCGCCGCCATTCCCGCAACGCTGCTGATGTTCGAGTCGCCGCGCCGCCTCGCCGCAACGCTTGCGGCGTGCGAGGAGATCCTCGGCGGGGACCGGCAGGCGGCGGTCTGCCGCGAACTGACAAAGGCCTTCGAAGAGGTGCGGCGCGGTCCGCTGCAGACACTGGCCGCGCACTACGCGGCGGCGGCGGTTGTCAAGGGCGAGGTTGTCCTGGTCATCGAACCACCACAGCCGGCGCCGGTGGCCGACGCCGATGCCGACGTGCTGCTGCGACAGCTGCTGGCGACCCATTCGCCGGCGAAGGCCGCCACCGAGGCGGCGCGTCAGACCGGTCTGCCGCGCAAGGACCTGTACCGGAGACTGCTGGCGATGAAAGAACGGGCCGGATGAGCGACGGCGGGCAGCGGCAGGCGCGCCGCCGCGCCTACCGACGCGGTTTCATCGCCGAACACCTTGCCGCCCTGGCGCTGAGGCTGAAGGGCTATCGAATCGTCGCCCGGCGCTTCCGCACCAAGGCCGGAGAGATCGATCTGATCGCCCGCAAGGGCGACCTGGTGGCGCTTGTCGAAGTCAAAGCGCGGTCCAGCGAGGCCGCGGCCGTGGACGCGGTGACGGCGCAGGCGGCGCGGCGCATCGCCGCGGCTGGCGATATCTGGCTGGCGCGCCAGCGTGATCACGCCCGGCTGTCCATCCGCCGCGATATCGTTGCCGTGCTGCCGCTGCGCTGGCCGCGGCATTTTCCGGACGCTTTTTGAACCCCCATCGCACTAAAAAAACCGCCAGGCCAAGGCCCGGCGGTTGGATTGTTCGGAAAGTGACCGCGATCAGTACGGGCAATTCTCGTCGGACATGTAGTCATGCACCGAGATCTTGCCGGTGATGATGTCCGATTTCGCCTGCTCGACGGCGTCGCGCATATCCTGGTTGACCAGGCTGGCGTTGTTGTCGTCCATGGCGTAGTCGACACCGTTCTCGGCGAGACCGAGCACGTTGAAGCCATAGGTGAACTTGCCGTCCTGGGCATCCTTGAAGGCATTGTAGACGGCGACGTCGACACGCTTCAGCATCGAGGTCAGCACCTTGCCCGGCTGCAGGCCGTTCTGGTTGGAGTCGACGCCGATGCCGAGCTTGCCCTCGTCGGCGGCCGCCTGCAGCACGCCGATGCCGGTGCCGCCGGCCGCGGCGTAGACCACGTCGGAGCCCTGGGCGATCTGCGACTTGGCGATCTCACCGCCCTTGACCGGGTCGTTCCAGGCGTCCGGCGTGGTGCCGGTCATCGCCTGCAGGACGGTGGCGTCCGGATTGGCCGCCTTGACGCCGCCGACATAACCGCAGGCGAATTTACGGATGAGCGGGATATCCATGCCGCCGACGAAGCTGACGGTCCCGGACTGCGAGGCCATGGCGGCCATGACGCCGACCAGATAGGAACCTTCCTGCTCCTTGTAGACGACGGAGCGCACATTCGGCTTGTCGACCACCATGTCGATGATGGCGAAGTCGGTGTCCGGGTACTCCGCGGCAACCTCTTCGAGCGCGGCGGCCCAGGAGAACCCGGCCATGACGATCGGGTTGTTGCCGTCGCGGGCGAACTTGCGCAGGGCCTGTAGGCGCTGGGCGTCGTTCTGGATCTCGAAATCGCGATAGGCAATGCCGGTTTCGGCCTTGAATTTTTCGGCGCCGTTATAGGCGGATTCGTTGAACGACTTGTCGAATTTACCGCCCAGATCGTAGATGATTGCCGGTTTGATGTCGTCGGCCCATGCCGTCGCCGACATCGCGGCCACGGCAATCACGCTGAGTAGTGTTCGCTTCATATTTACCAACCCCATGTTCGTTTCGTTCTTTTCCTCCACGCCGCGCACGGCACGGCGATTTCACGTCTTTGCGCCGGATTACGGCAAGACTGGCGCCTAACATTGCACGGCTCCTTGCAAAGATCACGCACAAAATGAAGGCGTTCTACGGTCATGCTTAAAACTCGGGCTAGACCCTTTCATGGTTAGATCGGACAGGCGACTCCAGTGCCCCTGAGACCGCAATAGCCGTTCGGATTCTTGGCCAGATACTGCTGGTGATAGTCTTCGGCGAAATAGAACTCCGACGCCCGTTCAATTTCCGTGGTGATCCTCTGGCCGAACCCGGCCTTATCGAGCGCCGCCTGGTAATCCTTGAGGCTGCTCCTTGCCTGCTCGAGCTGGACGTCGTCGCTGGCGTAGATGGCCGACCGGTAGGTGGTGCCGACATCGTTGCCCTGGCGCATGCCCTGGGTCGGATCATGCCCCTCCCAGAAGATGGTGAGCAGGTCGCCGTAGGAGACAACGGCGGGATCGTAGACGACCAGCACGGTCTCGGCATGGCCGGTGCGGCCGGTGACCGTCTCTTCATAGGTCGGATTGGGCGTGATGCCGCCGGCATATCCGACGGCGGTCACCCAGACGCCGGCGCGTTGCCAGAACAGGCGCTCGACGCCCCAGAAACAGCCCATCGCGAAATAGGCGACCTGGAAGCCGTCCGGATAGGGACCCTTCAGCGGATGACCGTTGACGAAATGATGGGTTGCGGTCAACAGGCTTTCGTCACGACCCGGCAACGCTTCGCCGGGTGTCGGCATGCTGGTCTTCTTGCCTAACAGATCAAGGCCGAACATGGGTCAGTCTCCTTCCAATCCGGAACCGTCATAATGTGGCAGGTCACGAGCGGGCGGCAAACCGGCCGGCCGGCCGCGGACGCCGCCAGGCAATCATATAGAGCAGCAGCGACAGAACCAGAAACACCGCCCAGGTCGGCTGCAGCAGAATCCACTGGATGATCGGGTCCCATAAATAGGGGTGCACGTTGCGCTGAACGACTGCCTGTACCAGGTTCAGCGAATCCGGGCTGACGTCATACCAGGAGGCGCCAAGCGGCGTCAGAATCACCTGCGAGGCGGCCACCGACTTGATGGTATCGACGACGCCGGCAATGACGGCCAGTACCAGCGCCATCAGGCTGATCGTCCGCAACAGAAATCTCATGGCGCGCGCTTACTCCCATACACACCCGATCGACGCGGCTGTCGCGTCCGGTGCCGCGCGGTATCGCCCGGCCGGCCGTTTCCCGGCGGCAGCACGACCTTTACCGCATGCGATCCTCACGGGGAAATCACATGGCTGACATATAGGAATGCAGAGCGCGATTGGGAAGCAACGACGGCTCCGCCGCGGCCGCGTGGACGGGCCTCGCCGGCATTCGCCAGCTTTGTCATCGCAGCATCAGATTCCGGTTGATCGGACGGCGGCGATGGCTATAGTGCGCGCCGTTCCGCCGCTCGACACGAGCGGCAGTGCCGGAGAGGTGGCCGAGTGGTCGAAGGCGCACGCCTGGAAAGTGTGTAGGCGGTGATACCGTCTCGAGGGTTCGAATCCCTCTCTCTCCGCCAGCCAGTTGCGGGTCCGTTCTTGAGACATAGGTAACAGATTGTTCCTGAGCCTACGACAGTGGCGTCGGGTGTGGAATTCGCGGACGAATTCATCGAAGCGTGCCTGCTGTTGCACACTGTCCATTGCCAGGGATTGCCAGGTTTGATGCGTTCGATGGCGATGCCTAGACGCAGCGACCAGACCGACAGCTGGGACAGGTTGTAGAGGCCGTTGGGCGAGGCAAAGGGCAGGCCATTGTCGCTTCGGATTGCGTCTGGCAGACCACGTTCGGCAAACAGCCGTTGGAAGGCGGACAAGGCATTGACTTCCTTCATCGATTCATGCGCCTCGCACAACAGAACGAAGCGCGATGCCTGATCGCTGACGGTCAGGGGGTAACAGTATCGCCCGTTGCCGGGCTTGAATTCCCCCTTGTAGTCCGTACACCACAGCTGGTTCGGTGTTATGGCTTTGGAAAGGGGTGTTCCCTGCGCCTTTGTGCGTCGTCGCTGACGGGCGCGTTTGACGAGACCATGGCGATCGAGAACCGCATGCACCGTGCTGGTGGCCGGGATCCGTACATCGCCGGCCAGGCGCCGGACCAGCAGCTCGCGGATCTTGCGCGCACCCCAGTGCCGTTTCTCTTTCTTCAGGAGGAAGATCTCCTGTTCTATCTGGAAGGGCAACTGGTTGGGCGTAGCGCACCGGCCGGCGCGACCGGTCGCAAAGAGCAACAGGACCCTGATCTTGGGAAGAGTTTTGGACGGCTGAACTCCCTACGTTGGCGTGCTTTTTTTAAGCCGCCTCCAAAATTTGTTGTGATACACCAACGCGTCACCTTCGAATGATTGGTCTTCGGAATCATTGAACGAAAGTAACTCCGCCGAAATGACCGTTGCGGCTGCCAGCGGCATAGTCTCGGTCACTTTCGCACGGAACCAGTACGGAATCTGCCGATAGCGCGGTTCTCCGGTCGGCAACCAGTCCCAGTCAAGGGTGTCGGCAAAGCGATCCCTGTCCGGTGTTGAGCAAAGCACCGCCAAATCCATGTCCGTGTAGCGCGGCAAATGAATCAGAAAGGTTTGCGCTGCGAGGATTTGCGCAGCAGTCCGCGACGTATTTGACAAAGAGAAACCTACCATCGGCGGGTCGGCGCTGACAGAAATCAGGGAGCTGACGGTAAGTGCGACGGGCCCCGCGTCCCCGGCGGCTGTCAGGATCGCAACGCCAGCAGGATGATTTCGAAACGCATCGAGAAATGATCGGGTGAGGGACATGTTCATTTTGCATCCTAGTAAGTTGGCGGTAGCGAAATGTCCGGTCTGTCTGGCCTGGCGTGAACAAAATCAGTCAGTTGTTGCTGCAAGCGTTCGCTTTGGCGATCAAATCGGGTGGGGTCTATCCCCTTCAACATCGGCGCATTGTGCCAGTCGCGGGCGTTGCCGAATTGGAACGGTAGATCGAAGCAGTGGCCTGCCCCAACGCCTTGCAAGGGCGAGGTTTCGCCAAACACGAAGTGCCGAACATCTGAGATGTACCTGCGCGCACTCCGAACAATCGCTTCAGTGAACTGGGTGAAATTTGCGGCGGTTGCTCGCTCAACGGCTTTGAGCTGTTTTGCTGCACATTCCTGCGCCGCGTCGCCGGGCGTTGGATGAGGCATAAAAACCGACATTTCATGCGCAGTCGTCCGGGCGAACAGCGCATCCACATGCAGAAGCGTGTGCGGACCGCTCACCGGCCAGACGGGCAGGTACATGGGGGAGATCGTATCTGGGCGTGCCGATTGCTTCCCCAGAACCTCCGCTCCCGCGTCGAGAGGATCCAACCCGCTGGCGGTCAGCTTGGCCACTTGCCGGGTGAATTCGGATCGTTCTTCCGAGGTCCAGGGGGTGATTTGCGGGATGCTCATCAGTGCCAGCCTTGAAAACAGCCCGCGCGCGTTCTCCCACCCTGCCAGGGCCCATGCATACCAGGCTCCTGCCGATTGGCCTGATAGTGTCACCTTCTCCGGGTCTCCTCCGTATTGGGCAACGTTGTCTTTCACCCATCGAAGCGCTGTGACGATGTCCTCAATCGGCCGATGGGGCGCGTCTGGTGCGCCGTCTTCCAAGTGCCCGGCCGGGCCGATCCGGTAATTCAACGTGACCACCACCGTGCCGCGACGGGCAAGTGCCGCCCCACGATACCACCGGGCTGACCCGCCGCCGCTGACCCAGGCCCCGCCGTGGAGGAACACAAGCACCGGCAAATTCCTGGTACACTGTGGGGCCCAGATGTTGAGAAAGAACGCCTCGGCGTCTTGCGGATTTTCATTGATTCCCGGCCCCATGATCCGTTCCAAACGGCTAGGGCGCTGCGGGAAGATGGGCACTTCAGTGACATCATCGACATCCAGCTTTCCGCCTGCAGGGGTGATGGGGGACTGGGGGTTGGTCGGGTCAGACAAGCGCCCGAATTGCACTCCATGCCACGCCTCGACCGAGATTTCATAATTCATGGGCAGTTTGACAGGGCAGTCAGGCCGCCCCGCCATCCCGTTTTCTAAGTGTCAGACCAGCGGCGTCGGTGGCTCTATGCCGAGTAAGCTCGCACCGCCGATTTCATAGCAAAGCGGACTGGCCGCAATGGCGTGCCGCGCGCCGGTGTTCACATCGCGCCAGAGCTGCCCCAGAGGGCTGAACTCAGCAAAGGTCGCGGTCCCGTGGAGCGTCGCCAGATCGTTCATCACGGTGGTGATGTTGTCCGTCGCATAGGCCCCGTAGTTGCGTACCTGCGCCCGTTCATCGGGCGACAGCGGTTTGGTGCCCTGTGCGGCCACATCGATCATATCGGCTGCGGCCTGCAAGCTCATCTCGGCCGCGTCGATCTTGCCCTTGGCCGCGCCGATCGCCTGTACGAATGCGCCGGACGATGTTTGCGGGTGGTATTTGGAATAGGTGACCGGGCGTTTTTCGGCCGCTTCGATCACGAATTGCAGCGCCGCTTTGGCTCCGCCCAGGGGGCCGGAGATGATCACCGTCGGGAACATGGACACGGGCGTCAAGCGTTGCAGGAAATGGGCATCCGCTGACATTTCAAAGCCCGGACCCAGGATGTCCCCTATCCCGGCCACCTGGTCGGTCGGCACATGAACATCCGTCGCGACGAAGTTGTTGGACCCCGTGCCGCGCATGCCGATGGAATACCAGGTATCCTTGATCGTGAAGTCGTCCTTGCTGAGCAGAACAAAGCCAGGCGTCGGATCGGCACCTTCTTCATCAATCACATCCACCGCGCCCACAGCCCAGTCAGAGTTCAGAATGTTCGATCCCCAGGCCCATTCGCCGTTGATCTTATAGCCATTGCCGTCGCGCACCGCCGTCGCGCCAAGGTTGGTGATGACAGACGCCATGAGTTTGAACTTTCCGTCCGCGAAGGCCCGCTTCAGAGCCGTTTCGGGAAAGCGCATGACAAGCTGCGCCGACACGCTGGAGATGACCGAAATCCATGCGGAATTCGGGCAATAGGTGCCGATGGCCGTGGTGACGTCCAAAAGCATGCGCGCGCCGCCGGCCATACCGCCGTATTCAGTGGCTGAGTTGATGCCAAAGACCCCGGTGGAATGCAGCGCCTCAAGCGAGGCGTCTGTGACGCGACGGCTCTTGTCGGTCTCACTTGCGTTTTCCTTCAGGATCGGGCCCACTTCGTGGACCTTGGCAATGATCTCTTGGGTGAGGCCGCTGTTGTAACCGGTCATTATGCCGCCTCCGCAAAGCCGAATGCACTGTTCACCGCAGCCAGATCCATGATTTCGCGCACGGCGACGATCTTTCCATCGCGAACGGTGAAGACATCGACGATCTCCACATCCAGATGGCCCCCGGAATTCAGATCAGCCGTTTCGGCGATGTGCAAAAAACCGACACCAGCCTCTTCATCGGCGTAAAGGCCCATCACTTGCATATCCAGCGTGCCTGGCTTCACGGCTGCACCAAGCGCTGCAAGCAGTTCACCGAAGAAACCGTCCCAGCCTTCGTATGTCCGCGCGATCGGGCAAGTTTTCCCCACCACGGTCCATGTCACATCCTCGGCCATCACGGTCTTGAGAAGCTCCACGTTTTGAGTTCTGTGACCTTCCCAGAAGGTCTCTATTACTGATTTTACAGTCATTTTTTTCTCTCTCTTTTTTGAAGTTCCGGGGCGCGATCACACGAAACGGATCTTGTGCTCAGGGCCCAAACGGACCACCTCACCCGGATCGGCCAACCCGTCTATGGCAACCATGTAGTCATACATGCCCGACACGGGTGTCACTGTGACCAGCGCTCTTGCCACGGCCTCGGATCTGTTATGCAGTGAATGCGGCACACCCATGGGCAAGGACACCGTGTCCCCGGCACTGGCCTTGATGACCTCGCCTTCCATTTCGAATTCCAATTGGCCTTCCAGAATATAGAGAATTTCGTCCTGATCCTCATGCACATGGGGCGGAACCATGCTGCCGGAATTGAACTCGGCATGCATAAGCATCGCCGAGTCCGAGACATGGAGCGGTCGGTAGGGTTCACCCAAAATCGTCCAGGTCTGTGCCTTGTAACTGCCGCCTGAGACCGTTGCACCTTTGCTGAAATCCATCGCTATCTCCTATTGTTTGGCTTGGCATTCCGTTTTTCGGGCATACCCGTCCAGGTCGCACAAAAGCCCTGCTTCTATGACGTCTGGGCCACCTCGAATTGCCTCCGGGGGCTTCAAATTCCTTGACGGCATGACAATTAGATGCCCTGATACTTGCAACCATAAGTACCTGGGGGCGGGCTGAAAGCCGCAAACCGCGGGGAGTGTCCGGATCGTGCGACAGAATCTTATTTTCGATCCCAACGGGGACGATATCCCGTCTGCGAAACATATGCTTGTCGAAACATCGGACCTGGATGAAGCGCATCATCAAGTCAGCAAGGTCTTTTGCCGACACCGCATTTCGTTTGCAGGGTCGGATCGGCAGCTTTCGTTTCAGCAGAGCTTTCTGTCGCTGGATCGCATGGCGTTCAGCTACGTAAAGTACGGTGCCGATGTGCGCATTGACGCCGGTGAAGAGCGCGATTGGTTCATGGTCCATTCCACCGACTACGGCCAATGCGCGATGAACATCGGCGGGCAAGATGTTGTGGCGGACCGGGACGCCATCACGGTCAGTTCACCAACTGCAAACTTGCGAATGCGATGGCTCAACAATTGCGGTCAACTGGTTTTGAAAATTGAGCGGGAAGCTCTCGAAACGCAATTGCGCAAGATCCTAAACGATGATTTGCGCACCCCGCTTGAGTTCTTGCACGACAGATCATCGAAAAAGGCCATGGCCAACCGACGTCTGCTTTGGTTTCTCGCCTATGAAGCAGATTGCGATGAGAACCTATTGACCTCGCCTCTCGCCAGACAGCATGTCGAAGATACGCTGATGACGATGATCCTCACGGGGCTTCCCAATAGCTATTCGGATCGATTGAACCGCCCCAAAGTGGGGGCCGCACCGCGCCATGTTAAACTGGCCGAGCAATACATCCGAGAAAACGCACATCTGCCGATTTCCGTGTCAGACATCGCACAGAGCGCAAATGTCAGCCTTCGGACTTTGTTTGATGGCTTCAAGCAATTTCGCGAAACGACACCGATGGCGTTCCTGAAATCGGTTCGAATGGATAGAATTCACAACGCGCTTTTGGCAGGCGATTCGAGTGTTTCGGTCACGTCCGTTGCGATGTCGTGGGGCTATACAAACCTCGGTCGCTTTGCGCGAGAGTATCGTTCCCGTTTCGGAGAACTGCCATCGGCAACGCTCAGACGCTATAAAAACTAGTCTCAGTTCTATGAAGGTTCGGTTTTCTCGGACTTCAGGACAGCTGTTATCTCTAACGCATCGCTGTCTAAGCAGCGTAAATCTGTGCCACTGTTTTTTAGTCGGAAGTATTGCGCGATCGCGCAAAAGTAACACACGCTTCCTCCTCACTCCCCTCGGCAGGATGTCCACCAGCTTGGCCACTATCGTCTAGCTAGTGCCCATCCACAAAGCACTGATTTGATTGTGGCAATCAGGTTGATTTTGGCTCTGGTCGTGATGATTCCATAGAAGACCGGAAGCCTTGGAGGGTTCTATTCCCGGTAGCTGCGATTTTGGTGTCAACTGGACGAGCGGGATCGTTGGCGGGGTTGATCGCTTGGATTGTTGTCCCGCTTTATGCGGATTTGAGGCGGGCCATCAGGGCGAGATTGTAAGCCAGCACGGAAGACCAGACGTAAGCCTTGAAGCGGTCAAGCCCTTTCCAGGTGCAGCGACCCAGACCATAGGCGCGCTTGAGGCAGGAGATGTCGGCTTCGATGCCGGCGCGGAAATTGCGCAGCTTGCGGTAGACCCAATGGCTTTTGACCATGTCCTTGACGGCGAAGCCGCGTTTCTTGTGGAAGGCGACATCGCGCACCCCCTTGCTTTTGGCCTGCTGCAGGTTGTCGTTGCTGGCATAGGCGCCATCGGCCGCCATCTGCCGTGGCGGCTTTTTGTAGAGCTCGATATGCCGATCGAGGATGGGAATGAAGCGCTCGGCATCAGACGGATTGCCGTCTTCGATGATCAAATCGAGGATCAATCCGCTTCTGCCGGTGGTCAGGGTGAGCTTATGGCCGTAGTAAACGTCGCGGCCGCCCTTGCGGATGATGTCGGTATGCGGTTCGAACAGGCTGACCAGCTTTTGCGCCGCAGGCACCTGCTGGCCCTCCAGAACCCGACGTTCGGCCTGCTCGATGATGCGGCAAATCAGCGGCATATCGGTGCGGTATTGCGCCAGCCATCTGTCGGCGGCGGGCAGACCGGCCAGCATGGTTTCGGCCGTGCGCAAGTCCCGCAGGCTGGCGCGGCATGCGTTGATCAGGACCTTGTAGTGGTGCAGCCGCTGGGTCTGGCCGCGGCTGTATTCGATGGCGCGATTGTGTTTCTTGGCCTGCCGGCTGCGATTGCGCCATTTCAGCTTCGGCACGCCAGGCACGGTTTGCGCACGCCGTAGCAACCGAACCATCAGCCGCATGGCGTCCCACAACAGGCTGTTGTCGGTCGGTTGGTGGATCGGGCTGAGGGTCACCGTGCTGTCGAGCCGCAGCATGCGGCCGGTTTCGATCCCGTCGGCGGCGGCGGCCGTCAGCAGATGACGGTTGATGGCTTCCCACGTCTGCGGCCGGATGGTGCTAATTGTGTTGTGCAGCGCCGACTTCTTAGGGAATTGGTCGACCGGCAGCTTGGCAAAGGCCCGGAAGGACATCGAGTCCGACAGGTAAAAAGCCAATTCCTCATAGCTGAGTTGCCGGTATTGCTTCAGCACCGCGCACCGCAGGACGCTTTCGGCAGGGATCCCTTCGCGGCCCGTGTGCCCCACCTCATGGCAACGCAGGTCGGCAGCCACCATGTCGGTCAAAGCGCCGTTGGCTTCCAGCAACTGTGACATCGCCTTGAGTTCACGACCGATCTCGTGCGGCGCGTACAAATCGAATATACTCATCTGGACGGTGCGTTTCGCTCGCATTCGTCGTCTCCGGTGGTTGTTGTTTCGCAATGGAATCAATGGCTTGCTTCCAAAGCATAGCAAAAACCGCCGGAGAATTCCCCTCTATAGGGCCAATTACACAAATAATTTCAAAGATTTAGACTTTATGGATGGGCACTAGCTAGGGCTTCAGGATCAGGTGCGCGAAAAGCGTAGAAAATCTACCTGCACGACGATTGGAAGACAGTTGGATTTGAGGATTAGGACTTGCTGCCTGATCCGAAGATGAAGACGCATTCAGCATCAATCATCCCCCGATGCCGGGTATCTCCATCTGAAGTCGCAATACTCAGAGCCATCCGCGATGGTTTGAGACCGTACCAGGTCGACGCCATAGGCGCTCGCCGCGGCGAAGTCCAGCCTACACGCCGCATACGGAGTGAGTTCGGGAACGCCTTGGTCTTTGAAATAGTTGGCCAGCGGGCAAAGGGTGACGTCAAACGCTACCACTTCGCCAATCTCCGGGGGGATATGCCGGTGAATGAACGGAGGCGAGAAGAAGTACCGGGTCATTAGTCCGAACAACCATTTGACCCTGGTGTGGTGCCTGGCGCTGCGAAGCCGTGAAAGCTTGTACCAGGTAGCCGGCAGTGGTCGATAAACGTCCAACCCGACGGTAGGATCTGGCGACCTGTCTATCCCTGCTGTCGCGACTGCGTCATGCTATGGTATTACCTGTTTGCCAGATTGAGCATTTGCGTAAAGAAGAGCTTATTCTGCCATATTATTGTGGACTTTGTTAAATACGCAATAGGTGCCAGCCGTCAGGTGTCAGAGCAACCCGCATTCAGATCATTAAGCTGCAGCGAGATGGCAGCGCACTGCGTTGATCAACGCTTGTTTTGCCGGGAGTCCGACCATCCGGATGATTTTACTACCTGGTTTACAGGTCCGTGCTTCAAGAGCCCGGATCTTCATTTTGTGGGGGGTCTATTCCTTAGTCGATCGGTTTCCGCAGTTGGCAGCACATTTACCGGTGCTCTTCGTCGAGCGATCGGCGAGGCGGCTGAAATCATGGCACTCTCGGAGTCCTTTTCTGGCGCCCGCGCACGGCCCGATTCACATCTTTTTACTCATTGCTTGCGGATAAGCTCGGATGAACCGGGTGCAGTGCCCAAATTTTCAATTGGCTCAAAACCGCCTAATGCGATCCCTCTGCCAGCGACGTCTCTGGAGGGGAAATGGATGCCACCGCCGAATGAAGGTTGTGGTGCTGCGCCAGAGTTCAGGGCGGCGTGGCAACACGGGGCACTCGAGCTCGTTGAAAGGGATGCAATGGCGCTCTGGTGGTATGGAGGGCGATCTGCTCGACGCCTCGCATCTCTGGAGCACGACTTGTTGCCCGCCGAACAAAATCAAATCCTTCTATTGGATGTGACCGCGTTAGAAGGATTGCCAACTGTGGCGGCAATCTGGTTCGACGATGATGGCCTGATGTACACCTGTGGTTCTGCCGCGGCTTTGACCACGAAAACCGCTGCGGTCAAGGCACTTTTCGAACTACATCAGATGCTTACTGGGCATATTATTATCCGGCAGAAAATTCTGCAGCTGGGACTAACGTCTTTGAATCCAAAAGACATCAACACGATAAAGCTTGCCACCCAGATCCATCGTAATGCGGTTATGTCAGAAGCCGTTGACGTTACGACCAACATTACATGCTCAGACACGTCCAGCGATTTGTACGATCGCCTGACCGCTGCCGATGTTCGGATGGCGATCCTGGATCTTGGTTGGCATCTCGGACTAAGGGTGGCTAAAGCTGTTTCTCCAGATCTCCAACCGTCAGTCCACTCAGCAGAGACCGCTCGCTTGCGGGATGCAATAAGCAGCGGCTCTGGTAGTTTCACGTGCTTCAGCGGCTTATCCTTGTTTTGATAAGGACAGCTCCAGATTCCAATGCCAGCAAACGAAAACACATCAAACAAATTGTTTTCGCCTGTTCTGTTTATTGAACTGCTCGGCGGGTTTCGTCTTTGGTGCCACAACCACGAGGTCCGGGTGCCGGTAAGAAAATGCCAGGCTCTGCTCGCGCTTCTGGCCCTTTCTCCGCAACGAACGCTCAGCCGCGATCGTCTTCGTGATCTGCTATGGAACCAACTCGATCAGGCCGGAGCCAGCAACAATTTGCGACAGGCGCTTCACACTTTGCGCCACCGTGTTCTCGAACCGTATGGCCTTGATGTGCTGGTAGTCGATCGCGACAGCATTTCGCTCAAACAGGGTTCGTTCCGCTGTGATCTGCACGACATGCAGCGGGACATCCGAAGCGGCTCCCCTCCGCAGATCCTGAAGAAAAACCCAAATCTATTCGAAACAATACTGGCCGGATTAGAGGACATTGATCTTGCGTTCAACACATGGCTGCGCGATTTTCGGGCAGGTGTGCAGCGGGACGTTTCCGATAGCTTGCGGGCACATTTAGATGGCCCTCACCCCCTGCCGCTACAGGCAACAGCGGCTGAAATTCTGCTCGACCAAGACCCTCTGGACGAACAGGCTTGCCGGGTGATGATCAGGCATTACACGGAGACAGGCGAACCGGCACGTGCACTCGCGATCTACCAATCCCTTTGGACCTTACTGGACGAAACCTTTGGTGAGGAACCTTCCAACGCAACTCAGACGCTGATCGTCCGCCTGAAATCCGGAAAGCTGGATACTCCAACCCCAAAGAGCGGACGATCAGATCGTCCGAGTCAGTTGCACATTTATGTCGCGCCGATTGAAGTTTCGGGGCTGGATGTTCGCGACGCTCGTCTGGCAGATGGGTTTCGCCTTGACCTTATTGCCGGGCTCACCCGGTTTCGCGAGTGGCGGGTGTTCGATCAACAGGCTGTTGCGATGCCGCAAGTGTCTGACCTGTCCGGCTATGTTGTAGCGTTGGCTGTGCTCGGTGGAGAGGCACAACTGCGGTTTTCGCTGCTGATCCGCGAGATCGAAGGCGGTGGGTTTATTTGGAGCGAGCGCTTCACGATCGGTCCCAACAATTGGTCTCATAGTCAGAACAGCATCATTCGCAGGATAGCCACAGCGCTCAATGTATACATCTCAATCGATCGGATTGAGAGATTTGTCGGAACAGAAGACTTCGCGTTGGACACCTACGATCAGTGGCTCGTGGCGCACAACCTTGTCATGGAATACACGCCGGTCGCCTGGGCTCGTGCGGAAAAGATTTTTGAGGCTCTGATCCACGAAAAACCCGGTTTTGCAAGAGCATATGCAAGCCTTGCTGGAATGGAAAACACCAGGCACATGGCCTTCCCTGGTTATCACTATTCGCCCGAAAAGCGGGCTCGCACAATGGATCTGGCCCGAAAGGCGGTCCGGCTTGATCCACTAGACGCTCGGACGCAACTCGCATTTGGCTGGTCGTGTGCAATGAACGGCGACTTTGGCCTCTCTGAACTGGCGTTTGCGCTAGCCCACCAGAACAACGAGAATGATCCTTGGACCTTAATCTCGGCAGCCACCGGTCTGGCCTTTTGCGATCAGACTAGCTACGCGCAGCAATTGGCCAACGCTTTTTTTTCCCTGGAGCTCAACCCATCACCGATGCACTGGTCCTATATCGCCGTGGTCCATTTTATGGCCGGCAACTTCGATGCCTGTGTCAAAGCATCAGAGCGCGCTGAAGAGATCACGGTTGATGTGCCCGCCTGGCACGCAGCCGCACTAGCGCAGATCGGTCGAATTGATGAAGCGCGGAAAATCTACGCACGACTGCTAACACGAGTACGTGCGCAATGGGCTGCAGAAAGCTCTCCGACCCTCACTGCCATCGCTAGATGGTTGGGCGATAGTTTTCCAATTCGGAACGCCGGCCGCAAAGAGGCTTTTCTTGACGGATTACAGATCGCCGGACTGATCCACGACAACACGCGGCCGCACGCCGGGGAGCACACTTGAGAGGCTTCACTGGCACTTGTTGGTTGAATATTCCGCAATTCGCTTGAATGTGAAGCTCTCCATCTCCTGTTTGCTCATTTCGAGACGCTTCGCGTCTGCGAATGCCCCGTTGTAGAACTCCGGAAGTGGATAAGACCCGTTGTGAGTGACGTCGGCAATCGCCTGATCGATTCCGTCGGGATGTGGGACTTGAATGTAGAGCACATCCGTTGCCGGCTGCCGCGTGATTTTCAAACCGCTCGGTCTTCCGTTCGGATAGTCGTGGAACGTCACTTCGAAACCAGCCTTTGCTGCCTGTTCAAGCAAATCTTCTATTGTTCTGGGCTCTGACCCGGGGTTTTGCGACCAGTGTTTGATCAAGCGTCCCAATTTCTCGGGGTCACTGCAATGCATTCGTGGAAATGGCATAGAGTTGTCCTTTCTAGATTTAGACCAATAACGGTTGCGTCAGGAGAGAGCCTTCCCGACCATCACGGAAGCCGGACCACCTGAGTCTAACAACTTCATTGAGGCTAGTCGCCCCCCAACCGTATAACGCTAACGCCTGACTAACGCTGCGCAAACAGCACTTTAGGCAACCTGGTCATCGCTCCCAAAGGCTGGGGGCAGCAATCAGATCACTCAAATTGAGGATAGAAGCAATGGCCAAAAACGGTGAACGTAACGTTGAAGCGCTGGCGTCTAAAGCTGCAGTACGGCTAAACAACGTCCTTTGCAAGCAGCCAGTTTACATAGCAGCCGTTATCGCTGCTGCGCTTGTGAGTGGTGAAGCTCAGGCGGTTGTGGATGGTGTATGTCGGGAAGCCCGAGCCACATACGGAAGCGTGGTGCGTTTAGGCGGGCCGAATACACCTTTCTGCAGCGGTGTCCTGCTCTCGAACAAGGTCGTTCTGACAGCGGCCCATTGCGTGGTAAACCGCATCCAGAATGGTGAAATTGTTACCGTGATGCACATGCAACGGCAAGGATCGCGAACAACCAACTGCATTACGCACAGCAATCAAGCGCACAACTTTGACAAATGTGTGCCACGTCGGTTCAAGGTTGCTCTCAACCCCGGCTATCGTTCGGGTGATGCACAAAGTGATATCGCGGTGCTTCGCATCGTTAACAACAAGCTGCGATATCGGGGCAATAAGGACATTCCAAAAACCCATTTCGCACGGCTTTACAAGGATAAGTGGAATAAATCCCGACATCAGGTTGTTGCGGGCTTCGGACCCTGCAATCCGTCTGGAGCCGGCTGGGGTGAATATCATGAGACGCGTATTCGGCAGACTGATTTTCGCGATTACCATTACGTTACCAAGGCTGGCCCGAACAGCCGTCTTTGCAAAGGTGATAGCGGTGGGCCGGCTTTCCTGAAAGACACACCCCGGACCTATCCGGTTGTAGTCGGCCTTGCGGTCGGCTTTACAAACAAGTTGGGCGACCAAAGACACTGCACTGAAAGGGGAGAGAAGCAACGCTGGGTGAAAGTCTCACCCAAGACAGAATGGATTTCGCGATCCATTGAGCGCCTTGGCGGTCGAGCCTGTCGCGCACCATACGAGAACAGACTGGGTGTGGACTACCGTCTGTGTTTCGACTGACGTTTAGTGCATCGTTTAGACAATCACGTACGCCGCGCTTCGGTGCGGCGTACGGTGTGCGGAAGTGAAACCATTAGTTGAGTTGGATCCGCAGGCCGGCCTGTCTGGCACGGAGCGATCAGATCCGCTCTTTCCGATTAGGTCCATCCATGATGTCTTCGAACCAGGAGGCAACTGCAACCATAGCCGGTTACAACGAGAGACGCTGGCTCGTTAACTCTTTCGGAGAATACGTACGTAGTATTTGCGCCAACCAATCGACAGCCGGCATACCAACTGGTTTAGAATCGTAGAAGCATCCAATCTCCAGGATTATTCGGCTGTCGCATTGCCCCGATTCAAGTTTTTCTATCAATACTTCAATCTGACCAATTAGAATTTCGATGCTCTCTTCATCACTGTCCGACATGTAATCGCGCACTACGCCTTCCCAAGAGTCAGCTTCTAGCTAGATCCCAGTCTTGATGGAAATAAGCGCCAAACAGGGTCTCCAATTGATCCCCTTCTGCAGCCAGGAGATTTCGTTTCTCGTTCATCACCTTTATCCAAGCCGCCAGCTTTGGATACTTGGCGTCTAAGCTGTCTTCGTCCCAATCTTCGCCTTGGAGTTCAGAATTCGACAGCTCGTGAGGGATATCACCGCCGAACCTCCTATTGAAGCCATCGGATGCGCCATATAGCAAATCCTCGAACCTACTGCCCTCAAGATCAGCGATGCTGACCAGAGTTTCCGGGTCTTTCAAAGCGTTGGCGTACACTGTCTCGCCCTGCGAGATCAGCCATGCCCTGAAGTACTTAAAACTATCGTCAGAACAGCCGCCCGTTATCAGGTAGGCAGCAGCCCAGAGATCCTCGTGGTACGCTCTGTCGATGTGCTCCCTGAAAATCCGTTCGTAGGCGATAGGTTGTCCGGTGGCAATCGAGACAGCAGCTTATTGAGTTGCCTCAACTGTTTCTCCTGGTCAGATGCTGCGTTCTCCCGAGATGCATCAATCAACGACCAGAACGCCCTTTCGTCCAAGGGCAGGACATCATCAACGACGCCTGCGACTCCGATCATCCGCTACCGTCTGCTCGGTGACGTCACCGAGGTAGCACAGCGGTGTGCGTTGCTCCAGGTCGATGTATCCCCACTGCACGAAGCTTAGCGTAGACGTTTATCCATTACCGAACTCTCTTTCCGCGACATCGACACCTCCCGCCTAAAAGCGAAAAGAATTACGCACGTGTCCGGTACAATAGTCATCTATGCCCCGGGTCTCTCGCGTTTTCTTCAACGCTGCCGCTATTTACCGCATCCCCGGTATCTACATCTCTTCAGAGCGCGCTCTTGAGCATCGCGATGTCACCTTACCGCCGCGAATCCCGATCGTTTACATCGCTGCTTTGCGAAGACCGGTTGATCGGATCATCGCAACTCCATCACTGATCGGTTGACACAGGCTGGCGCGCACGGGGACTCGCTCATCGATAAGGAGTAGATTGGGCGCGCGGTGCCCGACTGTCCGGGGCCGGATGTCGATCTTCAACGAAAGGGACAAACGGATGTATGTCGCGATCAGAAAATACCGGGCGGCGGGCTCTGCCGCCGAGATCGAAGAGGCGGTTCGGCGCGAGCTTGTGCCAATCCTCAAACAAGACCCGGGATTTCGGGCCTTCTACATGATCGATGATGGCGGCAGCACCATCGCCTCGGTCAGCGTTTTCGACAGCGAGGAAGCGGCCCACCGGTCCAACGATCAGGCCAAGGCGGCGCGATCGAAGTTCGCGCATCTATTGCCGGACGATCCGGACGTCGTTGTCGGTGAAGCCGGTATTGCCGAGACCGCCTGACCGCCGCGAGCGTTACGGTAAGAGTGCGTGTCGTTGCCGCTGTGGTCACGCAACCGCATCCAAATGGATATCCGCGGTGGGCGTGCTGACCGGCTCCCAATCGAGGTCGCCGGTGTAGCGGTAGGCGAGACGGCCGTCCCGATCCATGGCGAACAGATGCAGCCAGCGTTTATCGAACAGGGCGCGTACGCCATCATGGCGCGCAAGAATATCGTTCATGGCCTCGCGCGGCGCTTCGATGCACACGGACAGGCGCAGAGGATCGTGAACGTAGCGCTCGCCGTCGTGGACCGACTGCCAGGGCAGGCCGGCGCGCAACAGTCCGCCATTGCCTTCGAAGACGCCGATGCCGCCGACCACGTTGTGCAGCAGTTTGTTGCCGGAGCCGAAGGTTTGCGGCGCAACGGTCGAGCCGTAGTACTGAAGGCTGATCCAGCTCGCCACCACCACCGGCGCCGTCATGATCAGTTCCAGCACGCCAAAGCCGTTCTCGCTGTCCTTTTTCCATTCGTAATCGTGCAGGAAGGCTTGCCCTTCGAGGCTGCGGCCGGCTGTTCGGTTGCGCGGGGCGGCGATGAACGCCCGGCAACCGGCGAGCGCCCATTCGGGCCGCACTTCCGCCCAGTCGCGGGCCCGCACAGCGATGTCACCGTCATCGCTCGCCCGCGGCAGACGTAGCGCGCGCTCGCCGCGCGTCACCTTGCCGGCGGCCGCCAGCCATCCGCGCACCCGGTCGAGATCCGCGCCATGGTCCTGCGCCGGCGCATCCTGATCGTAGAGGGTAACCCTGTCCGTGGTGGTATCATGCAACGCGGCAACGAACAGCGTGTCGTCAGGCACCATGATACCGCGTTCGGTCAACCCGTCGCGTACCGCGCGGTCGTTGAGCAACAGCGCCAACAGCCGCGCGTTGACTTCGCCCGAATAGCCGCCGCAGGCGCCGCAATGCAGGCCGCTCGCATGCGGATTATTGACGACATTGGCGCCATGACCGGCCAGCAGCACGATCCGTGCGAAGCCTTCGGTCAGCGACATGGCGCGCAGAACCGTCTCCGCCGAGGCGATCCGGGTCTCCGGATCCAGCTCCGGATCGAAGCGAGGCGCCGGATCATTGGGCACCGGCATCGGCTTCAGGCCCAGCCCGTCACGCACCAGCTTGCCGACATAGACGGGACCCATCGCTTCGACGAAGGCAAAGGAGGAAACGGCGGCCAGCTTGAAGCGGCCCCAGGCTCGCTTGGCCCGCGCCTTGTAGCGCGCCGCGAGATCGTCTGCGGCGCTGTGCTGATCGCCCGAGCAAGACGTCACGGTGGGATTGAGCAGCACCGGCAAGTGCAGTTCCTGGACATCCGAGGCGAAGCGCCGGTGCTTGGCAAAGATGCCGAAGAAGCCGGCGAAGCCAAGGGTGCGGATCGACGGATCGACGGCTTCCAGTGCGCGGCGAAACACTTCCGAACGCACGTCGATGCAAAAGGCCGCCTGAAGCGCCGGGCGTTCGGCACCGCACTGCGGCGCCGGTTCGGCGAGACTTTTCGCGAGGTCTCTCTGGGCGGAGCGTTCAGCGGCTTCCTGCAGGATCGCATCGATGATCTGCGCGTCATCGGGCTCAACAGGCGTTTCATGAGCGGCGCGCGCACCGGCCCACGCCTCCACGATCGCCTCCCTATATTGCAAAAACAGCGCTTCTTCCCAGAGCAGCCGGATCGCCAGAAAATCGGTGATCGTCGAGTCGGCCGCATCGGCCAGTTCGGCGCGCCACAGCTCGTAGCGCGCATATTGCGCCCAACCGCCGAGCGACAGAAGAAGCTGATGGAAATAGGTCTCGAGTGCCGCTTCGCCGAGGCCGAGCCGTCCGACGGCCCGGGCGATCGCCTCAGCCGGATGTTCCGGCGCGTCGGCGACGAAAGCGGCAAAGCCGTCGAGCCCCATGATTTCCGGCGTCAGGTCATGGGTCGCATAGGCCCGCCAGGCGGCCCAGGCCGATTTGCCGCGCGGTGCGGCCCACAGTGCCTGGCCGCGGTCGAAATAGCCGCCGGCCCAGGCGCCGAAGCGATCGGCGATGATGCCGGACCAATCGACAGCGCCGGCCTTGACAGCCAGGTCGGCGACCGTCGGGAGTGCGGCCGGCGCCGGTTGCTCCGCCGATGCTGCCGCCTTCAGTGCCTCGACGTCGGCCGGTTTGCCGGCATGCGGCGAAGCGGCCAGGGCAGCGGCGAGGTCAGCCTCGGTAATCTGGTTCAGGGCGATCCGTTCACGGTACCAGCTCCACGGCATCGTCATGGGGATGCCGCCGACCCGCGCCAGTCGTGCAGCGGTCTCGGCCAGGGTCTGCGTCGTCTGGCCAAGGAACGGGTTGACCGCGACGTAGGAGGCGAGCGGCCAGAGCGGCGGGATCTGCCGGGCCGCCGCGTCGGCGGTCGCTTCGAGCAGCGACGGATCGATGGACTTGCTGACGGTGGTGGTTGTCATGACGGTCGTCTCCTCTGTGGCGTCAGGATGAGCGGTGGGCCGACCAATTGCCGACCAACCGGTCGAAAACCGCATTGGCGTAGAGCCCGTTCGATAGATGGACGCGGAACCCGGCGGCCGCCGGATGGTAGGCCCATAGCGGGAACATCGCCTGGGCGACAGCCACGCACCCGAAGCTGAACACGGCCAGCATCAGCAATGTCCATTCCAGCGGTCCGGGCGCCGGCGTAACCGGCAACGCGCCGGCGGTCAGCCATTCGGCACCCGTCTGAAGCGCGAAGTAACTGACCGACGCGGCGATCGCATAGAGCGCGGTGCGCCGCGTCAGCACGCGTGGCGCCGCATCGGCGAGCCCCTGGGCCAACAGATAGGCGACACCGAAGATCAGGATAGCGCCGAGCGCGATCGCCTGCGGCGACTTGGTGCCGAACCCGAAGGCAAAGCCGATCAGCGCGTAGATCGCCAGCGCCAGGGCGAAGGCGCGCATCACCGCCCGGCCATTGGGAATGGCAATCGGGCCCGGCCGGCGGATCGCCGCCACCAGATCGACCGCCGTGCCGGAGGCGAGGAAGGCATGCGCCTTGTACAGCGAATGGGCAACGATGTGCAGCAGCGCCAGCGGGAACAGCGCAAGACCGCATTGCATGATCATGAAGCCCATCTGGGCAATGGTCGACCAGGCCAGAGAGCTCTTTACCGCGGACTGACTGAGCATCGCAAGGCCGCCGAACAGCGCCGTAAAGCCGCCGATCATGACCAGCACCGCCAGCACTCCGGGCGCCAGCAGCATCACGTCGGCAAAACGGATGAGCAGGAAGCCACCGGCGTTGATGACGCCGGCGTGCAGGAGTGCCGACACCGGAGTCGGCGTCTCCATGACTTCGGTCAGCCAGCCATGGGTCGGGAACTGAGCCGATTTGAGAATGGCGGCGAGCGCCAGCAACCCGGCGGCCCCTATCACAGTGGCCGGCACGATGCCCTCACGTGCCGCAGCCAGAATGGTCGCGATGTCAAGCGTGCCGTAGCCGATGAACAGCAGAACCGCGGCGCCGATCAGGGCCGCGTCACCGATCCGCGACACGATGGATTTCTTGCGCGCCGCCCGGGTGGCCTGGACGCGGCCCCGATAGAACAGCAGAAGCTGGTGAAGGCACAGGCTGGTGGCGATCCAGGCGACGACGAAATGCACGAGATTGCCCGCCTGCACCAGCAGCAGCACCGCCGCCAGCGTCGCCGCCATCCAGCCGAGAAAAGCGCCCTGACGCGACTCGCCGTCGAGATAGGATGCCGAATAGCGCAGCACAATCCAGCCAACGAAGGCGACCAGCACGAGCATGGCCACGCTGATCACGTCGAGCCGCGTCGAAATCCCGACGCCGGCAAGTCCGATAAGCGGGCTGGTGGCGGGGCCAAGCCAAAACACCAGCGCTGCCGAAACGACCGCGGCGGCCAGCGCGATCAGCGATGCCGTTTCCGCGAGCTTGGGCAGCAGCGTCGGGCGTCGGCCAGGTCGGGTGAAGGCGACGGCCGCCGACAGCAGCAGGGCGGCAGGTGCGATCAAGGGGATGAGACCGTAAAGCATGCGCGGATCGTCTCCGGGTGGGTTTCGTGGGGCAGGTTGGTGACCGTCCGGTATGTAAGGCACGCGATTGCTTAAGAAAAATACATTGTTCTTGGCTTACCGTTCTGTTTAAGTGAACGTTATGACCGAGCTGAACTACCATCACCTGCGCTATTTCCAGACGGTGGCACATGAGGGAAATCTGACCCGCGCCGCGCAGCGGCTGAACGTCTCGCAATCGGCTGTGTCCTCACAGATAAGGCAGCTTGAGCAAAGACTCGGCCAAGCGCTGTTCGAACGGCGCGGACGCACGCTCATTCTCACGGAGGCCGGCCGCATCGCGCTCGACCATGCCGACGCCATCTTCGCGACCGGGAGAGAACTTGTTGCCACGCTCCAGCAAAGCGGGCGCCAGCGCCAGCCCTTGCGCGTCGGCTCATTGGCCACGCTGTCACGGAACTTTCAATTGAAATTCCTGCGCCCGGTCCTCGGCCGCCCGGATGTCGAGGTGATCCTGCGCTCGGGCAGCGCCGCGGAACTGCTCAACGCGCTGGCCGCGGTGCATCTCGATCTCGTGCTCACAAACCAGCCACCGCCGGCCGACGCTTTGACGTCGTTTATCGTTCAGCGCCTCGATGAGCAGACGGTGAGTCTGATCGGGGTTGCTGATGTCTGCCCGCCCGGTCTGTCGCTGCAGCAGCGCCTCGCCGACATGCCGCTGATCCTGCCGACGCCGGCCAGCGGCCTGCGCATGGGGTTCGATTCGCTTATCGACCGTCTTGGGGTCAGACCGCAGATCGCCGCGGAGGTCGATGACATGGCGATGATGCGTCTGCTGGCGCGTGAAGGCATCGGTCTCGCGGTCCTGCCGCCAATCGTCGTGCGTGACGAACTGGCGAGCGGCGCACTGATCGAAAGCGCGCAACTGCCCAATCTGACGGAAACCTTCTACGGCGTGACGGTCGAACGGCGCTTCCCAAACCCGCTGTTGACCGGACTTCTGCACGCACCGCAGCCAGAAAACGACGGCGCGGCGGGCAGCCATTCGATTGAATAGGTTTTGGCAATCATCGATCAATCCACCGTCGGTCTGAAAGCGGGCTTCGGCCGGGCTTTCGCTGCCTGCTCAAAGGCATGGGCGTAACCAAGCAGTTTGCCGTCCTGCCAGGCCGTGCCGAAGAACGACAGCGCAACCGGCAGCCCGTGACAGGTGCCTGCCGGAACCGTGACATGCGGATAACCGGCCATCGCCGGCGGCGCCGAACAACCGCCGATAATGTGATCGCCGACCAGCGGGTCGATGGCCCATGGTGGGGTGCCGTCTGTCGGCGCGATAATCGCGTCCAGCCCGTGTTCCCCGAGGACCTTATCTATTCCATCGGTGCGCGACATACGCCGGCACTCCTCTTTCGCCTTCAGATACGCCGCTTCACCAAGGTCGCCCTTGGCATTCGCACGCTCGAACAGGTCCTGCGGGAAGTAGGGCATTACCCTATCGGGATTGGCCTCGTTGAAGGCCATGACGTCTGCCAGAGTTCTCATCGGCGAACCGGGATGGGAGGCGAAATAGCGCTCTATTCCGTTCTTGAAGCCGTAAAGGCACAGCTCGGTTTCCGCTTCTCCGAAGAAAGGGGTCCACGCACCCAGCGCGGGATCGACAATCTCCGCTCCCAGGTCGCGCAGGGTGTCGATGGCGGCTTCAATCACCCCGTCGACCCCTTCGTGGCTTCCCATCAGGTCCCGGGCAACGCCGAGGCGCGCGCCGCGCAAGGCGTCACCGGTCAGGAACGACACGAAGCCGGTCGTTTTCAGCGCATCCGGCACCATCGTCGCCGGATCCTGCGGGTCGGGACCAGCGATTATGTCAAGCAGCAGGGCCAGGTCCGCGACCGTGCGGGCCATGGGGCCGACGGTGTCCTGCGGTGCGGCGACCGGCATGACGCCGGTGCGGCTGACAAGGCCGACCGTCGGCTTGATCCCCACCACTCCGTTGGCGGACGCCGGGCGCACGATCGAACCGTCCACCTCGGCGCCAAGCGCCCCCATGCACAGGCCTGCTGCCACCGCCACGGCGGAGCCGCCGCTCGAGCCGGATGGAGTCCGGTCAAGGACATGCGGGTTGCGTATTTGACCGCCGCGGCTGCTCCAGCCGCTGCATGTGCGCGCCGACCGCATGTAGCTCCATTCGGTCATGTTGGTCTTGCCCAGGATCACCGCTCCGGCATTTCTCAGCCGGTCCACCACCACCGCGTCCTGTTCGGCAAAATGACCCGACATGGCGAGGGATCCAGCGCTCGTCATCATCCGGTCAGCGGTGTCGATGCTGTCCTTAACGAGGATCGGGATGCCATTCAGGGGCGGTACGCGGCCATCGTGCTGGCGTAGCCGGTCACAGGCTTCTGCCGTGTCGAGAGCGTCCGGGTTTGTCTCCAGGACGGACCGCAGGGTCGGTCCGGCGCGGTCGATTTCGGCGATCCGGTCCAGCAACGCCTGGCACAGCTCGACCGCACTGAGGTCACCGCGCGCAAACAGATCCTTGGCTCGGCCTATCGTGAGCTCGTCGAGTTCCACGGTGCGCCTCCTGTCCGATCACTGACGGAGTATTATACCTGATCCCTGTCGGTTCAATGTTCCGCATCGCGGGCAGCCCGCCGGACCATGGGACCGGCGCGCCAGGACCAGGCTGGAAGCGTCCAGTTGTAACTCGACGCAGGCGTGACACGCCGCCGCTGCGCCCTCAAATGACGGGGTTATGGCCGGCGGACGATCCTACTGCGAGGTGGTCCTGTACCAGTCCATGACGTTCCAGATTTGGCTGTCCCAGCTGTTCATTCGAACGCCGCCGAGATCCTTCGCCTTGCCCGACACGTTGCCGCGATGGACGAGCGGCAGGATCGTATAGGACTGGATCAGCGTGTCGTTCATCGCCTGTGCGATGCGGCCACGCTCCTCGAGCGTTCCGGCGGTGCGGAAGTCGCCGGACAGCGCGTCGTAGTCGGCCGAACAGAAGCGTTGGATATTGTTGCCCTGCCATTGTGTGTCCGGCCCGGGGATGTTGTTGCAGTTCCAGTTGGTGAGGAATGCCTCCGGATCCTGGCCCTTGGAATTGTCGGTGTACATCTGAACGTCGGCGAAGAACTTCTGCCGGGTGTCCGGACTGCCCGGATCGCCGCCGAAGAACACCGAAGCGTCGATGTTGCGCAGTTCGGTCTCGACCCCGATCTCCGACCACCATTGCTTGATCAGCGCCTGGGTGTCCTGCCGTACGGCGTTGGTCGAAGTCTGATATAGCAGCGACAGCGGCACACCGTCCTTGTCACGGATGCCGTCGCCGTCGCTATCGGTCCAGCCGGCCTCGTCCAACAGCTCCCGTGCGCGCTGCAAATCCTGGACCTCGCAGCCGTCATTGGCGGTGGAGGCGTAGATTTCGGGAGCCGGAACCACACTGCATCCGGGCTGGCCGGCGTCGCCATAGAGCAGATCCGCGATCACCCCGCGGTCAATGGCCAGCGACAATGCCTGGCCGACCCGCGGATCGGCAAGGATCGGGTGCGGACCGCCGGTCAGCGTGGCGCGCGCGTCGCCGAGGTCCGGCGCCGGGTCGGTCTGGTTCAGAAACAGAAACTCCACCGCCGATCCGTAGTCGGTGATGGTCTCGCCGGGGCCGCCGTTCATCATGCCGGCCAGCACGTCGGGCGCCAGCTGCAGGTTCCAGGCATAATCCACCTCGCCGGTCTGTAAAACCGCCCGCGCCGCCGAGGTCGGATCGCCGCCGCCCTTGATGGTCACGCTCGAAAAGGCCGGCTTGTCGGCGAACCGGAAATGCGGGTTCATGGAGAAGGTGATCACATCGTTGGGACGGAAATCGTCGACCACATAGGGCCCGGTTCCGATCGGGTATGCGTTCTCGTCATTGCATTGCGCAACACGGACCCCAGTGCAATTCTTGAACTGCGCCTCTTGCAGCAACGGCGCCTCGGAGCTGACAAAAGCCGTGTAGGGGTAGGGCTTGGGCTCCGAGAACCGGACCTCGATGGTGCGCTCGTCCAGGGCGACGACGTCATCAACGCCGGCATATTGCGACAGCACAGCGCAACCGCTGTCGGGATCCGTACAATACCGCCAGGTGAAAACCGCGTCCTGCGACGTCACATCCGTGCCGTCGGACCATTTCAAGCCGTCGCGCAGTTTCCAGGTGATCGTCCGCAGATCGGCACTGACCCCGCCGTTCTCGACCGTCGGTATGCTCTCCGCCAGCCAGGGCACCAAAGCACCGGTCTCGTCGAACCGGGCCAGCGGTTCGAGCACCAGGGACGCCGCCTCGACCTCCTTGGCAATGCCGGAGAGATACGGGTTCATCGTCGAGGCCGCCTGCCAGTAGAGTATCCGCAGCTCGCCGTCGCGGCCGCGTTCGGCTGCGGCGGTCATCGGCAGGGCGACGAGCGCCGCGCAGGTCATCAGGGCCAGAGGTTTCATTTGGTTTCTCTCCCGTCGGGTGTTGTGTTCCGAGCTCTTAGGGCAACGGATCGCGGCCTTTACCGGCGCGTGTCGTGCGGATAGGATGAGCGAGTTGTAATATTCGTTGCACAGAGACCTCTTGTTAGTCAATCTGTAACAAATGAAACACGATCCTGCCAATGAGTTCGGCTGAACCGCTCGCCCAGAGAATCCGCGATTCGGCAAGTTCCGCCGCGGAGCGCAAGGTCGCCGCAGCGCTGGCCGACGGCTTTCCATCACGGGCGCTGGGGACGGTCGAGACGCTCGCCGGCCGGGCCGGCGTCAGCGGGCCGACCGTCCTGCGCTATCTCGCCAAGCTGGGTTTTGCGCGCTTCGCCGATTTCCGGGCGGAGGTCCTTCAGGAGATCGACCGTCAGCTGGGCTCTCCCTTGCACGAACTCGACCATCCGCAAGTGGCCGGGCCGGCGGCGGGCGACCGGCATCTCTATCAGCGGGTGTTATTGATGCAGGCCGATGCGCTGCGCCGCACGGCGGATCGGGCCGTGGCGGCAGAGTTCGATGCGCTTGCCGACCGCCTGGCGGACCGCAAGCTGCGCATCCGGGTGCTTGGCGGTCGATACAGTCGCTTCCTTGCGCAGCGGCTGGTCGTGCAGCTCGCACAGGTCCGTCCCGATGTGACGCTTGTCGAACAGCCGCTTGGGTTTGCCTATGACGCGCTGATCGATGTCGGCCCGCGCGACCTGATCGTGATGTTCGACTACCGGCGCTATCAGCCGGAGCTTCTGCGCTTCGGTCAGGAGGCGCGTAAAGCCGGGGCGCGTATCTGCCTCTTGACCGATCTCTGGCGGTCGCCGGTCGCGGCACTGGCCGAGGCCGTGCTGACTGCGCCCGACGACTCCGCATCACCATTCGGATCGCGCGTCGTGCCGACCGCGCAGATCGAAGCCCTGGTCGCGGCCGTGGTCGAGCGCAGCCGCAACACGGCGCGGGCGCGACTGGCCCGGATCGAGACGCTGCGCGGGGCCGGTGGCATCGAAGCCGGCGGTTCCGGCTCGGAGCCACAGGATGAGCCTTAAAGCGCCGGTCATCGCGGTTTCCAACGAACTTCCGCAAACCCTGCCCGGGCAAGCGACCCCGGCTGATCCTGTTGCGGGCCGACCCGTGGCCACGACGTCGGGCCAGCGCGCATGACGCCAGACGGCGAGCCTCCCTACGCGCTCAGTGCCCCGCCGGCCCCGGAAACCTCGGCGCTCAGCGGCAGTGTGACGACCGATGTGGCGCTGGTCGGGGCCGGTTTCAGCGGCCTCATCACAGCGCTCGATCTGCTCCAGCGCGGGCTCGGGGTGGTGTTGATCGAAGCCGGCGAGATCGGTCACGGCGGCTCCGGCCGCAATCACGGTCAGTGCATCCCGGTGTTCCGCTACCTCGATCCGGAGCGGATCCCCGCCGCGGGTTTCGCACTGCTGCGCGATGCCGGGCGTCTCGTCTTCGAACATATCGCAGCGTTGGGGATCGATTGTGAGGCCGTGCAGAACGGGACGATATCTGCAGCACACAACCGGTTGGGGCTCGAAAGAGCACGTGCCGAGCACGCAAAGTATCAGGGATTTGGGAAGGCCGGTCGGTTTCTCGGGCCGGCAGACGTCGCCGACCTCACCGGCGCGCAGGGCTATCTTGGCGGCTGGGTGCATACCGAGGGCGGTCATCTCAATCCACTTGCCTATGTCCGCGGGCTGGCGCGGGCGGCCATCGATTCCGGCGGCGAGATCTACACGGAGACGCCGCTGATCGGCCTGGCGCGCGGCCCCGACGTTTGGCACATTCAGACCCCGCGCGGCGAGGTCACGGCCCGGAAAGTCGGGCTGACGGTCAACGCTTATGGCACGCGGGCGATCCCCCGTCGTCTGCGTCACAGCATCTTTCCGCTGCGATCCTATGCCGTCGCCAGCGCGCCTCTGACGGCCGACCAGCGCCGCTCGGTGATGCCGAGCGGTATGAACTTCGGCGACACGCGCCGCGATCCGATTTTCTTTCGGGTCGACGCCGCGGGACGGATCATCACCGGCGGCTTGGTCGAACTGCGGCGGGGACGCCATCCAGTCCCGACACGCCGGGCGATTTCCCGGCGGCTCGGCCGCCTCTATCCCGCGCTCTCACAGCTCGGCTGGGAGTACCACTGGACCGGTACGATCGGTGTCAGGCTCGATCAGCGTCCGGCAATCATCGATCTCGAAGACGGCCTGTGGGGCCTGACCGGATACTCCGGCCGCGGCGTGCCGACGTCGGCGGCGCTCGGCAGGGCGTTCGCGGCAACATTGGCGGATCCCGCGCAGGGCGCCAGGCTTTGGCCGGCGGAACGCCCGGCGACCATTGCGGCAGGCCGGGCCTTGGGTTTTCTCGTTCAAACCGGTCGCGGCCCGATCAACCGCTTACGGGACCGGCTGCTTTGACGACGCGCCGCGGAGCCGTTCGGCAGGAGAACAGGCCTTGCGTTCCGGTTTTACCGCATCAGGCTTTCGCGCTTGGCAGTTTCGCCACTTCGGCGACCAGGGCGTCGCGAAGCAGTGGCGCCGCCTTATGCACCCATTCGGGTTCGCGGTGGCGTATCATCAGCCACAACAGCGATTTCACGTCCCAGAAGGTTGCATCAATCAAACCGGTTTCCCGCCTGTTCCGCTTGAAGTGCCAGTGCACCGAGTTGGGATACTTCTTTCTCGAATAGCTGCCGATATGGGAGATGTGGAGCCCCAAAGGCTGGGATGCTCTTTCGACCAGTTCCATCACCTGGTCGCGTGTCACCTCGCTGGGCAATTCGACGTGCAGATCGTATGATTTTTTCGCCGTGGCCATCGATCAAGCTCCGTTTTTCGCGATGGCCCGGGAGACAACAGGAACTTTGTTGAAAGCACAAGCGGGTGCGGGAGAAGGTCTGAGGATGAAGACTGCGATTGTATTTGACTGCGAGTTTCTTTGCCTCGAAGGCTCCCAGCGCAGGTTCTGGTGCGCAGCCCATGACCCCGACCCGGTGATCGCTCAAATCGGCGCCGCGAAGCTCGGTCTGGAAGCCGATTTTCCCATCCTGGATACCTTCATGGCGTACGTCGTGCCGATGGATCGATGGGGAGGCAAATATGCCCTCGATCCCTTCTTCACCGAGCTGACGGGCATCACGGAGGCAGCGATCGAGGCGGAGGGGATCATGCTTCAGGATGCTCTGCAGAGCGTCGATCGGTTTTCCCAGGGCGCACGGTTTTGGTCATGGGGCAAGGACGAACTGAACATGGTGGCGATCAGCTGCTACGTGGCCGGAATCCAGCCGCCCATACCCGCCCAGCGGTTCGACAACGCGGTGAAACTGGTGTTGGCGGCCGGCATGCCCGTCGAGGATCTGGCAAAGACCCCGAGCAACAGGCTTGCCGCCTATTACGGTGTCGAGCATCCGCCGCTGCGAGGCCATGACGCCCGTGACGATGCCCTTTCCGTCGCATATGCGCTGCAACACCTGTTGAGCGCCGGAAAGCTCGATCCGGAGATGTTCCACCGCCCACACTGACGTCTGCGACGTCTTCTGTCGGCAAACTTCAGAGGGCCAATGGTGTTCAGCGCGTTCGACTCATGGGATGACGCGCTGCGCCGCCTGCTGCTTCTGCTTCATCAGACTGGCGACGAGCAAACCGTATATGCTGACGGCGACGACGATGAAGGCGACAATTTGATAGGGCGCGATGCTGTCGCCGAGAAAGGCAACGGCAAGCAGCATGGTCATCGCCGGCCAGGGCGTCGTAATCGAGCTTGCCAGCGAAACGTCGATGTGCCGCACCGCATGGAACCAGACGATAAGTTCGAGGTAGTAGACGAGGCCCATAAGGGCGCCGAAGAACTGGAAGTCGGCGCGGCGCAGCATTATGGCCAGACCCAATGGCTCAACCACCACCACGACGAGCCCAAGAAAGATGGCCGAGATCAGCACGCGGAAGAAGGTGACCTGGGCCGGAGTAACCGGCGTGCGTCCCAACTCCTCCTTGATGATCACATGGGCGATGCTCCAGAGCAACGGCACTCCGAGCGCCAGCACGAACCAGGGCGAGAACCCGTCGATGCGCCCGGTCCCGCCGGTGCCGAGGTAGAAGAGCGCAGCGATCAGCGTGGCGGTCAGCATCAGTTCAACGGGCGTCTTGCGCCGTTTCAGAAACAACGTCTCCCACAGAATGGCGAACAGCGGATAGGCCTGGATGGCGATGGCGGCGCTGATCGCCCCCGCCTTTTCGACACCGAGTACGTAGAGATAGGTGGACAGTCCGAACATCACACCGGTCAGCAATGCCAGCCAAAGCGCCCGGTACCGTTGGCTTACCGTTAGCTTGGCGCTGAAGATGCCGCTGCCGCCACCACGCAAGCCCCAGGTAAAGAGCGGCACCGCAAAGACCACCTGCCAGAGCGACAGAAGAAAGGCGAAGCCCAGCGCGCCGAACTCACCCGGCCTGCTGTTGGCGATGATCGGCATTATCCCAAGCAAGCCGAGGCAACCGAACGCGAGTGCGATGCCGATGCTCATACGCGGTGCAATCATGCTCTGCCGCCTAAAATTGCTATGCTTTTCTCATCTATTGCATTGACGATTGCATCTCTCAATGAAATAATTGCACTGATGGCAATTTGGAAACCTGAACTCGTCGGCCGTTCCGGACCGAAATACCTACAGATCGTCGAGGCGCTGGCTGAGGACATCGCCTCGGGGGCGCTGCCAGCGGGCGCACGGCTGCCGCCGCACCGCGAACTCGCCTACGCGCTGAACGTCTCGCCCAACACCACCAGTAGGGCCTATCGCGAGGCTGTGACGCGGGCGCTGATCCAGGGCGAAGTGGGACGTGGCACATTCGTGCGGGCGGCGGATGGCGCAAGGCTTGCGGGCCACCCGGCCGACATGCTGCGAACGACAACGGGCCCGATCGACCTTTCGAGCAATCTGCCGTGTTCCGGTCTCGCCGCCGCGGCGCTGGCTGACACGTTGACGGCGTTGGGCCGGGGCCGGCGCCTGGAGGCATTCACCGACTATCAGACCGAGACCGACATCGCCCATCACGTGGACGCCGCCATCGCCTGGCTGAACCGTTCCGGCATCACGGCTGATGGTGAACAGGTGGCGATCACCAACGGCGCGCAGCATGGCATTCTGTGCAGTCTGATGGCCGTCACTCGGCCGGGCGATCTGCTGCTGACGGAAGCGCTCACCTATGCACCGATCAAGGCGATGGCCGAACGATTGGCACTGAAGCTCGCACCGGTGCCGATCGATGACGAGGGACTGTGTCCCGACGCCCTCGACGGGATCTGCCGCAGCTCCGCCGTCAGGGCTGTTTACATGACGCCGACGCTGCAAACGCCGACCACGGCCACAATGGGCGCCGATCGGCGTGCACGCATTGCCGAGATCGTCGATCGACACGGTTTTGTCCTGATAGAAGACGACGTGTTCGGCCTGTTGAAACCGGACAGCCCGCAGCCCATCGCCAGGCTGGTGCCGGAGCGCACCGTCTATATCACCAGCACATCCAAATGCCTCGCACCGGGCCTGCGCGTCGGTTTTGCCCGAGCCGCCGCCCCGCTGGCCATGGCGATCCGCAACGCGGTTGGCCTGACCTGCCTGATGCCGGCGCCGCTGATGGTCGAGATCGCCGCCCGGTGGATCGCCGACGGCATGGCAGAGCGGCTGACCGAGATGCAGCGCGCACACGCGGCAGAGCGCCAGGCCGCTGCCGCTGCGGTCTTCGCGGACCACGATGTGCGTGCCGATGCAAATGGGCTGCATCTTTGGCTGATACTGCCGCCCGATTGGTCGGCTGACACCTTCAGGGCCGAAGCGGCCGCGGGCGGCGTTCAGTTCGCCGACAGTGCCGTCTTTAGCGTTGATCCCGGCGCACGGCTGAATGCCGTGCGGTTATGTCTCAGCCATGAACCGGATAACAACCGCCTGATGCGCGGACTGGAAACCCTGCAGACGATCTTGAGAAGGACACCGGCGGTCTCTTCTCTGGTGATCTAGATGTGACCTTGCCACAGCGAAGGAGGCGTTCGCAGATGCATCTCCGATGGCCCGACATATCCGACCGAGCAACGGCGAATGCCGGCTTGCCGAATTTCGAATGTTCAATGTCCGGGCCGGTATGCACGGCAAGCCATGTGGGCTTGTCTTCCGATAGGCCGGTCTGATGTCGGTCGCGGCACCCTCCGTCAATCCGGTTCTGTTTGCCCGGCCAGCGTCGCGGCGTGAGAAGGATCCTTCACCCAACCGACGTACGGCAACGATCGTTGGCGGCTCGGCGGTGTTCGTGTGGGCAACGGCGCCCAGCATGGCAACTATCGGATCGGGTGTTGGAGCGCTGCCATTCGTCGCCGGTTCGCTCGCATGCGGCTTTGCGACACTGCTCCTGGCCCGGCTGATCCGAGGCCAACCCGTGATGCCGATGCTGATGGTGCCGGTTCCGGCGCTCGTTCTCATGGTGCTTGGTTTTCTTGGCCACAACGGGCTTTTTATGTCGGCACTGCATTTTGCCCCGCCGGGGGAAGTCACCGTGATCTCGTATCTTTGGCCGGTTATGGTGGTTGTCATTCAAAGCCTGTTCGCCATCGCCCGCCCGTCCCGGCTGCAATGGATCGGCGTGGGGCTCGGCTTCGCTGGGTTCCTCGTCTTTGCCTGGCCCGCCTTAAACGAAGACAGCTTTGCGGCGATGCAAGGATCGGTCGTCTTCGGCTTGACGCTCGCGCTCGCGGCGGCGCTGTCTTTCGCGACATACAGCGCTCTGCGTCCACGCATCTCCGGCGGACCGGTGGACGCCGTGGGTACGGCGTGCGGCGTCGCCGCCATCATCGCTGCCGCACTTCATGTCGGATCGGGAGGAGAAATTGCGGCTCTTGACGCGCCTTCGCTCTTGGCGATGATCCTGCTCGGCGCCGGCCCCATGGGCCTTGCCAACCTGATGTGGGATCATGGCGTTCGCAACGGTGACAGTCGCATCCTCTCGGCCTGCGCCTACCTCACACCGATTCTGTCGACATCGCTTCTGGTGCTCCTCGGCCTGGCGGCGCCCACCATGGGATTGGCCATCGGCGGCATGCTGATCATCGCCGGGGTTTGTCTGGGCGCGTGGGGCGGCCGCGACGATTCGTCCTGAATGGACCGACCTTGACTAGAGACCGTGTCCGGTGTCCCCGGAGCCTGTGACATCGGCGCATGCGCCGGCTGCCGGTTGCGAGGCCGAAGCCAACAAACGACGATTTCGTCGCGGCGATGAGTGGTAATATTGACGGCTGCGCCACATATTCGTATTCGCAACGCCGTCAAAAAAACCCCGCTTGGACATTATAATATGGTTTTCAAATCCGGTTTCCTGACTGCATTCTCGATTATTGCACTGTCCCTTTCGCCAGCCTACGCCCAGGAGACTGCGGGCGATCCGGCCGCCGGTGAACGGGTGTTTCGACAATGCGCGGCCTGCCACACATTCAACCCCGACCAACGCAGGTCAGGCCCGCATCTTTATGGTCTGTTCGGCCGCACGGCCGGCGCTGTCGAAGGCTTCCGGTACTCGAACGCCATGGCGGAATCGGGCATTGTCTGGACCGACGAGACTCTCGGGCAATACCTCTTGGATCCCACCGGCACGCTGCCGGGAACGTCCATGAGAAACCGCCTGCGCCGCGAAGAGACGCTCGCCGACCTCCTCGCCTATATGCGACAGGAAGCCGGCCCCGCGTCAGACTAGCGGCCGAGCACTATAGCCACCAGGATTTCAAACAGGCTGTCACGATGGGCCGATCGCCGGTCATCATGGGCTCGTCGGCTCAAAGTCTATCGAGGATCAGTCTTATGGTGTCGGTTTTCCTCGCTTTTTGTCTACATTTCTTAGCACGCCCCTGTTGTATCGAACGGATCCAAGGGTATGCGTTCTTGGGTTTGCTGGGAAAATCTCGTCGACGCGCTTCGCAACACTCTCTGTGACTTCGTCAGCGACTTTTACTGAATTCTCAACAGTTTCAGTCGTCGACTCTTTTGCCGACTCGCAAGATCATGCCAATAAGCAAGGCAACCGATTAGAGTTTAGAAACTCGGATGTTGAGATAACGCCTGTGAATGCGCTCAAGCTCAGCGCGGGTAATTCAAGTCCGAGGCACCGTGACCTGCATATGTATCCAGCAATCCAAAGGAATCACACTCAGTTGATGTCACTTAGTAAATTTTTCTAACCTTCTACGTGAAATTCAAATCTTACTTTGTAACTATTTATTTTATGTTTTCATTTTTTTTGATATTTTTGTTTTTTCTATGCATGTGATATAGTATCGAAATAATAATATTAAATGGCTCATTGGTTCTTGGCTTCATCATAAAAGCTTTCCATTGGGTCAGTGCTTTCAGGCCGAGATGCTATGAAACTGCACATAATCGTAAAATTTGTGGATAGTTCAGAGTTGCCGCGCGGACCGATCCCGGACTGGCGCACCTTTATTCGAGACAAGTCGCTCGTCGTGGAAACCCTTGAGCCTCGGTTCGATGCAGAAATGCGAAACAGAGGTTTGGATTTCTGGGTGACGCGAGAATTCTCTCCGGCCGACGCTGCCTGGTCTCGGGAAGAGCTTGGAGCCGGTCTTGATCGGATCTTCCGCATCATTCTGCGCCGCGACATGGATCTGCCAGCAGACCTCGTTGCGCGCATCCGCCTCCACCCGTCTTTCGAGTACGTGCGACCCGTCGCCGTGAGCGGCGCGCCTGAGCCCATTCCTGTGCGTGCCGCTTCGGTTTCGGAGTTCCGCTTCGACCGGTCCCGCGAGCGGATTGGTCTTCACGTCGCTCACCTTTTTGGGCGCGGCGCCCCCGGTGTCAGAGTTGCGATTCTGGACACCGGAATAGACGTCGATCACCCGGAGCTGGCGCATGCCATCGAGAGACAAGCCGACTTTGTCAATCTAGACGGCTTGGATACGACCGGCTTCATTGGCGATACCAGCGGGTACGACCAGGCGGCCGACGACGAAGTCGGTCATGGCACCCATGTCGCGGGCATCATTGCTGCCAGGGGAGATGATATCCCCAAGGGCGTGGCACCCGGTTGCCAGATTATTGCCGTGCGGACACTGGCAACAATGCGCGATGGCGGAATGTTGGTTGGCGCCGGGATCGTCGACAACATAAACGCTGCCATCAAGTGGGCGGTTGATGCCGGTGCCGACGTCATAAATGCCAGCCTCGGTATTCGGCACACAGGCGGCGGTCTGCCCCATCAGGAGGTGATCGCCTACGCCCTCGCCCGCGGCGTGACTGTGGTGGCAGCGAGCGGCAATGACGGCTCGCCGGAGAAATACTATCCCGGCGCGCTTGCTGGTGTCATCGCAGTCGGTGCGGGGGATCCCCATGGCGAAGTGGCCAGCTTCAGTTCCTACGGCGCCGAGGTCTCGCTCATTGCACCTGGCACGTCAATCATCAGCACCGACGTTGGCGGCAGTTACAAGATGGCGAGTGGCACGTCCCAGGCTTCGCCCTTTGTCGCCGGAGCGGTAGCTCTCCTGCACAGCCAGGCCATGGCCCATCGCCAACACCTCAGCGACCGGGATGTGAAAGAAATTCTACTGCGCACGTGCGACCAGCCACGCGGCCCTCGCCGCGACCGACGGCGCGGTTATGGACATTTGAACCTAGCAGACGCCTGCCGGCTTCTCGACCACGGACTTCGACAAGGCGGAGCGCGTCTCGCCGCCTAACGCAAGCAGGGCGCCGCGATGGCGCCAAGACATGATTGGAAACGGAATGAGCAACTCGCTTTTTCTCAATGGCCCAACAACCTTCCGGTTTACCCGTCCGTCCATCGGACGGATTGGGGTGTCGGACCAGCTGCACCCGTCGATCGAAGCGGCGATCGACGAAATGGTGGGCCGTTTGGATGCCGGATTCCCGGCTCCGCCGATCCGTGCAAGTGAACAGGTCGAGGAGCTGGAGGCTGAAGCCGCGGAAAAGGAGCGAGAAGCCAAGGACGCCCAGAGCGAATCGGATCGCGGAGCACGCGCTGTCGACGAAGCTTATGAAGAGCATAGCAAAGCCGAGGACATCGCGGAGCGCAGAGCCGATGAGTATGACGAGGCGTTGCGGCAAGGGGACAGTGATACCGACCCGCCCGATGTTTACAAGCCGGGCAACGGGCCGAAAACGAAAGGCCGCAGCTCCAAGAGCAGTGTTCCGGCAGCCGGATCAAACCTGGACGCACTAAAAAGAGCCCGCGACAAAGCACGAGCAGCTGCTGAAGAAGCCGCGGCGGTTCTGGAAGAGATCAAGAAGAAAGCAAAGATCTTGGAAGAAGAGGCAGCCAAGGCAAATGGGGCCGCTAAAGCGGCAACCAAAAAGGCTGTGACCGCGCGCCGCGAGCTCAATCAGGCCAGGGACGAGGTTGCAAAGATTCTCGGTCTGCCGATCTATAGCAGGGACCCAAATGTGGACACACTGCTGTCGACCCAGGGTTCTCCGAACGATGTCGACCTGGACCAATTGATAGATCGCCTTGGATATACTGCGGAGTTATATGAAGTCCGCGGGCTGATTGCGAACAACAACAGGCGACTGCCCTTCAATCTGCGCAACCTGATCGCCCGCGAGGAAGTCGTCGACTACCTGTTCGCGCGCGCCATCCTGGTGGACGGTGTGGATGAGCCGGAAGGCATCTTCAACTCAATCGTGGACGAGGACCGCGGCGCTGAGCTTCTTTACGAATTTGTGACTGAACACGCGCTGGTCTCCATGCGTGATGAGCGGCGGTTGAAGATCTCAGCACCTGCAATGACGGCCATGGTTGAGCGGCTTCACGAAGATCGTGTGCTGCTGCGCCGTGATCCATTAGAGTCGATGTTGCGGCTGCTCACGGCAGAGTTCGTCTATGGCGATGAGGAGTTGGCGCTGGTGCTAGAGGCCGAACAGAAGCTGGGCATCGACATCCCTGCCCGGTTTCAGCCCGCCCTTGTGGACTATATCCGCAGGACCAACGAAGACTCGCCCACTATCAACAAGACCAATGCGCCGTTTTTCATCTCCATAGCCTTGTCCAAATTGCAAAAGGAGGATGTCGCCCTGCGGCCCGCGGCCTACGGTAGCGAGGTTGGCGTTGAGGATTACTCGGTCAGTTACTATGAAGACCGCATCACGGAACCGGAATACGAGCGCGCCAGCATCGAAGCAGCAGCTCAGATGTACCTCACTATGGTCTGGGGCGATATGCTCGGGGTCTTCGCTACGGTCGACCGGATTGCCATGCAGACCGCGGGCGAAGGACAGGCGCCAATCCTTCTGGAGGTTCGTTCCCGGGAACTCTCGGACGATCTCAGGATGTACGTCCTCGACGAGGAGTTCCGCGACCTCAAGACCGGCCGCGTCAGCCGCCGGGTGTCTCCGCCGGAACGGCAAATGTTCTACCGTCAGCTTTTCGGGCTGGGCGATGCGCAGGTGGTCGAAGACCAGCACGTCAACCCGGACTTTCAGCGCTACTGGGCCGTGCTGATGATGGAAGTCGTCAAGTATATCGGCAAGGTCGAGGAGAACGGGGACAGCTTCAGCACGATCTCTGCCTCCAAGGTTTATCAGGCCATCGAAGACCTTCAATACAACCTGTCGGCTTATTGCACCGGCCTGCCGAAAATCGCGGCGCCGACCATGTATGCGGAGCTCGATTTCGTCATCCGCCGCATTCTCGACAGCGAAGATGTGAAACAGCAGCTTGGCCGGCGTGGTGCTCCGTCCTTCTGGAAGGTGGTCGAGCAGGTGCGCGGCATGCAGGACTTCACCCCACTGCGCAACAAAGGGATGTTCGGCCACAAGATTCTTTCGACCGTTGCCAGCGCGACACCAGGCTTGATCGAGGATCAGTCGGCGTTCGAGGAGTTTATAGCCAGCGTCGAAGCATTCATCGTGGCCGAGGATCAATTGGCCGAGGCCGGCGGTTCAATGGCGGGCCTGCAATTCCCCGGCTTCTTCGGCTTCGACGGCGCGGGAGCCGGCGGGTTCCCAGGAATACCATCTGGATTGCCGGGTATGCCCTCGGGACTGCCTGGAATGCCTGGGGGGACGTTCGGTCCGCCACCGGGTACGGGTAACGGGGCAGCCGACGGGTCCTACGGTCCGGGTGCTTCCTCCGACGAATGGAACTTCTAAGCCGCGGCACCCATGCGGTGCTTCTGTCATGAAATCCTGGGAGCTAAGAAATGCCCGACCACTATCGTTATCCTGAAATTCAGCAGCGGGCCCGGGAAGCGGCACGCCAGCAGCTGGCCCGGAGCGCCATGTTCCGTGCCATGACGCTGGATGAGCAGCAGGACGTTTATCACACGGTCGTCGACGACAATTACAATCAGATTGCCAGGCAGCAGGGGCTCTCCACCGCTATGGTGGATGATTTCGAGGATTTTGATCCGGGATTCGACAACAGCGTGGATTCGTTTGAGGATCTGGTCGACTCCGTAGACTTCCCGAAATTCGTCGCTGATCTTCTGAAGGCCGTCTTCGACGCCAACCTGTCCGTTCAAAAGGCGCAAACGGACGACTTCATTCGGCTCCTGCGCGAGGCGACCAAAACGACTGCAGACTTTCTCAAGAAAACTGATGATGAGGAGGCTTTCTCCTACCTAGCCGAGAGGCCGAATAGTCCATTCAATCTGTCGATGGAAGAGGATCCGGAAGGCGGCTCGAAGCTGTCGTTGACGACACCCGAAGGCGAACCGGTCGACATGGACGACAACGAGGTGAAGGCGGCGATCATGGATGCCAAGATCGCCATGGCTAAGGAACACCGGGCAACTCTGCGGGAGATAATCTCAGCTGGCGTCTCGAAGCTGGTCGTGGAAAAGGGCGTGGTCGAGGCCGCGGTCGAGTTTCGCATTACGGCCAAACGCGATAGCCGCAAGACACACCGGGATCAGAACATCAACGTGGTCAATGCAAACGCATCCTACGGCGGCGGTGTCCTGGGGTCCATTTTCGGCGGTCCCAAGGGAAGCATAAGCGTTTCGAACACGAACATTCAGGTCAACACGTCCAGTCAGACGGCACAGGATGAACTCTTTGCAAAACTGATGGGCAAAGTGTCGATCGAGTTCAAGTCCGACTATTTCAAACTGGACAACTTCGCGAACATGTACTCCGACGGTGGGGTGGCTGCGCTGCAGCCGCAACCGCAAGGCGGGGCACCAGGGCTCCCAGGCGGTTAGGAACATGCGCGAATGGCCCTGGCAGTCCTTACGATGCACCACACCTCGGACGGTTCGGTCGAGGCCATGGCGGATATCGGCTCGAACAGCTATTTCGAGTTTGTTGTCGGAAGCAAGGACGAGAACGCCTACGGCTCGCGTTGGGGCGACGAAGAGATGGTCGTGGTTGCGCATCGCTCAGGTCCGAGCGAAGCGCCACGCGGTCTCAATCCGCTCTCCCGTCAGTTCCGGTTTTCCGTACCGCTTCAGCACTTCGACCGAGAGCACCGGGACCTGCAGCTCATCAGCTACGCCGATCGCAACCGAAACAGTGCGGCGTACTCGCGTATCTTCCGGGTGGCGCCCATGATCCAGAGCGGACGGTTTGATATGGGTGACTATGAGCACGGGCCACCGCGAACGATGGCCCTGAGCGGTGGGCTGGACTACTCCGGCAGATCACTCAGTCATCTCTCAGACGTTCTTCACCACGGTGCCGATCTTTCCGCCGCGCGGCCGGTCAGGCGTATCCCTCTATCCTTCCAGGAATCGGCCATTAGCCGCGCTCAGTTCGTGGATGGCCTTGTTCAGGTCATCCAGGCTGTGGCGCCAACGCTCCTTGAGGCGCTACCGCAATTGCTCGGAAGCGGACGCAATACTGGTAGCAGCGCGACGCAAGGATCTGGCAACGGAAACGGCGGCGGTCTCAACACGGATGTTCTCGTCGCGCTGCTGCGCCAGGTCGTAGCAGCACTGCCCAGCGGAGACGCTGACGGAACAGCCAGCTCTGCCGATGCCCCCCCACCAGAGCCACCGCCGCTGGCTGCGGCCGCTTCCATGCGCCGGCATGTGAGCCATCCTCTCGGCCAGATGTTTTCCGAGCGCCGCTATGCTGCTGCCTTTGGTGCACGGCGCGAACGCTATGCGCAACAGATGGACGGAGGATTACTATCCGGGCCACTCCTGGCGACTTTGCTCGGGCCCCTGATTCAGCAAGCACCGCAACTCCTTGGCGTGCTTGCAGACAAGCCGCTCGATTTCCTTTCAACCATAATCCGTGCGGAAGCGGAAAACGACCTGCAGCGCGAACGAAACCAGCAAGCGTTCATTCGTGAGCTTCTAGCCGAGACCAATCGCTCGGTCCTGCTGGACCAGCTTGTCCAGCGTATGGGCGGAGACGGCGGAGCAGCGCTCTTGCCGCTGCTCGCCCAGGCATCGTCAACGCCGGGCAGCGCTCGGGCCGAAACTGCACGCGGCGTTACGCTGAGGTTCGATACCGGCAGGCAGATCGAAGTCGGCGGCAAGCTGAAATCGCTGTTCTTCTCGCGCGGTGATGGTATCGATCTACGCATCGTTCTTCATCCAACCGGCGATCCTCCGAAATCACCACTCCCGCGCGCAATTGCGGATCTGACCATCACGGATCCCGCAACCGGTCAGACGCATTGCCGGAAATCGTTCCGGCTGCGCGAAATCTGGACGGAGCGTCCGGTTCTCCTTCACCTCGAAGAGGAGGTACTAGCTCACATTCCACGCCACAAGGATCTTCATGTTTCAGTTTCGCTGCGTTGGCCGACATCGCATGGGCGCTCACTTGGCGTTCGTGGTCATCACGCTATCTGCCTGATCGATGGATCCGTGTTTGCGGGTTTCGGACCTTCGATGGCCAGTAGCAGCGTCCTTCATCTTTCACACCCCGGCGATCACCGGGCCTTCTGGAACAAGATCTGGGAGGGGAGCACCACCGCCGATCCCAAGGCGCGCCGATGGGAGATCGACGTGCTTTGCCGCTACTACGTCTTGGTTACCGGAGCCGAAGACAGCAATGGCCGGATGGAAACCAGGATCGCACCGGCCCCACCCGGCAACGATCCTAACGAGGTCTCAGGGCGCATGCGGGCCGGCATGGAATACAGCGTCGACGTTCTGAACGATGCCTTGAGCCTTGTTGCCGATCCACTGACACCAACAGAACTCGCCGCCCTGAAGCGCGCTGATCTGCGTGCTGATCTGGATCTGGAGGCGACAACACGGCTCCGCCTGCGTGGAAAAGATCACGAGCTCGGCGTCATCTGGGCTTTTCCGAGCCTGATGCTGCGTGAAGCGTATTTTCTCGAACCAATGGCCCAGGATGATTTTGGACAGGTGACGGAGATGAGCCGTAGGACCCGATCCTTCCCGGTGCCAAACAGAATTCACTTCCTGCCCATGAAGACGAAGAGATGACCTTCCATGGCATCTGAGAATAAAAGAGGAACGACAGATGAGCACCACGGGAATGCCCAACTCTGCCAATGTCTCCGGCTTTGGTGGCGAGACAGCGCCCCTTAACGGACGTGTCAGTCAAAACGAACTCGATCTACATGCTTTGGCAGAACACTTTCCAGGTTACGAGATCGTAGATCCCGTGACGATTGCTCTTCAGCCAGTGACAATCGCCGCACCGCCAGCGCACTCCGAACCGGGGGTGCATAGAACGTGACCTGGAAGCCAGGCATAGATGAAGCTTACGCCCCCTTCGCCGGAAACATCACTGCGTTTGCTGACCTCTTGGGTGCTTACGAGGATCCCGGCAAGACGCAGCGTCTCCGCGCAACCGGCATAAAAGTCGAAACGCCGGTCGAACTGGATCTCCTGTCGCAAGGCGGCCACGTCATGGCCATCGGTACCACACCGCCGGTTTATCGGGTCGAGACCACGATCATGCCGGTCTTTCATACCCTCCGCATGACCATTGTACCGTCCGCTGAGGTGAATAGCGAACCTGGGGACCTCAGCGATGCTTCCGAGGAGGCGTTGCGATGAACAACGAGGCATGGCGGCTTGAATCCTTCATCGATTCCCTGGCGGTCGAGCTAGACCAAGCCCGTGAGACCCTTGCTGTGAAATCGATGAGTCGCCCGCTGTCCTATGCCGTCAAAGATCTGGCGCTGGATCTGCAAATTTTTCCGACCTTCGAAGGCGGCGACGTCCAGTTCCGGACCGCTGAGCCGGGCCAGGAAGGATACTCTACACTGACACTGCAACTCGCTTCGATCACCGACCAGCAGATCCGGGCCACATCCAAACCCCCGCCCGCACGAGATGAGGTGCCGCTTGAGGAGGCTCCGATCGACGAAGACTCCCGGCGGACCTTGAAGAAGCTGGGCGTGCGTTCCGTCGATGACATCGAAAGACTTGAGGAACGCAACATCGATCTGCAAAGCGCGTCGGGCGGCACGATCGACTACAGCAATCTTGCCAACATGATTAGGCAAGCCAGGCGAGGCAACACACCGCCCCGTGTCCGCAGTGCCACGATCGAACCACAACCTGACGGGCCGATCCTCAGGGTTCAAGGCGCCAATCTCTGCGTCAGCGATGCACACGAACCGGTCGCCGTCGTCAACTCGCAGCTGGCGACAGTGCTTACCTACAGTCCCGACGAGATCGAGATCCTTGTTGAGGACGATGTGCTCGCCCGGTCGGCATCGGACGTCATTCTCACGCTTGATCCGTACTGCATCGCACGGTTCAGGATCGACAACCCGGAGCAGGCCTATGCCTAAACGCCGCCGCGACCCGATCTCAGAGCACGCCAGCTTGAGGCAGGCCGGGGCAGTGCAGGCCCGCCTCGCCAGGAGGCCCATGCCATTCGTTCCGGCAATGATGGTTCTTACGCGCAATTTTGACGACGGGCGTAATGTGGGAACGGACGGTACGGCGGCGACTGTCGGAGAATATGATGTGTGCGCCGCAAACCCACGCTTTAACTCACAGGGTCACGCGAGCAACGGAGCCTCAATGCCATTGACTGTCATGCCCCAGGCCGGGAACGGGCACACCAATGGACATTTTGGCGACAATTGCGATGTCATGACCGCCAATCCGGGTTTTGATCCACGACCCTACCAGGCGGACCCGGACGCGACGCCTGACAGAGTCGCAGAGATACCTGCTGCGGCGCCCATTCAAGCAAGTCCCGGCCCTTCGAACGGCCAGTCCCCGGCGACCCATCAACCATCTGCGCAAGGAGCAGCAGGCTCCGATACTCAGCAGTCGAGGCAGCCCAACAACGCCGATCCGGTAAAACCAGTCTTGGCGCAGGACATGCGCAAGCTGGTCGATGATGACGATTTCCGCAACGATTTGGATGCGATCTTGAACGGAGCTGCTGAAGCGGTTTCGCAGAAAGGGAGGCAATCGAGATCCCGAACGGCGCAAAGGAATTCTGCTGTGCCATCCGCGCAATCGAATCGGTCATCGCACGGAGAGGGTGCTGCCGCTCTGTCAGAGTCGACGGGCGACCATAAGATTTTCGACGAGATCGCAGAAAAGATGCGCTATGCGACTGCCTATGAGCTCGCCCCGGTCAGTCTGAGCCGCCGTTTCGACAGTTTCGATAGACAGGGGCCGAGACGCTCTCCACCTGCACGCGGCATGGGCCAGAAACCGCCCATGAACGGTGCAGCGGAGCAGCCCGTTCCAGCGACCCACCGGAACCGCGCTACGACGTCGGCTGTCGAATCTCCATCCGCCAATCCACCTGCGGATTCGAATGAAAGTGCCCATGCCGACAATGCACCACCGGCCGCGGTAGCCGCGCCGCCGGTCGAATCGGCCTCACCCCCTGCCGACCAGGCAAAGCAAACTCCTGCACCCCATACGCTCAGGCCCCTAACGGTTGAGGAGCGGGTGGCAACCTATGGCGACCCACTTGGCGACCCTGATTCCTGGGCAGTGGAAAATGTCGTTACCGTGCATATTCCTCAGCTGATCGGCACGCCCAGCGGCGAAACAGTGTCGGACGGTAATATCACCTTTCACCGGCTCGGCTCAGATGCCCTGGCAGACCTCTTCGCTGCTTGGGAACAGGCAGGGGTATTGGACAAAGTCCTCACCTTCGATGGCACACACACCGCCGGAGCACCCCATGCCGGCGGAGATACACATCTATGGGCCATCGCATTCGACATCAACACCGAGTGGAACCCGGCCGGCTCAGAGCCAGCCGGTCCGGAAGAAAAGGGTTCGGTTCACGAGTTGGTCACCCTCGCCGATCGCCATGGTTTCTTGTGGGGCGGCCATGATCCACTCAACAGCGCCGGGATGCATTTCGAGCTGGGCCGCAGGGCCTAATCACACCAGCGCTCCGCGCCGGGACATGGGAGGTACTCTGATGAACAACCGGTTTTTGGATAAGAAGTCATACCTCGACAGTCTCTCGCCGATGACGGCCCGAAGCCGTGCAACGGCTCTGGGCAGACAGGCACCGCGGGGTGCTACTGCGTCTTACAGCCGTTTCCGCCCCTCAAGACAGTTTGCGGCGACCGACCGGGCGCTCGTGGTTCTGATGGAGAATGGCGGGATCGATCTTGGTATCGGCGAGTTTGTCGACGAGCTCTTGGAGGGAATTCCCGGGGCGGACATGCTGCCCCGCGCTGCAATCGACAACCTCGTGGATTACGTGGATCAGCGAATCCGCCAAGCCACGGATGAGTTGCTGGAAAGTGCTGAGATGGCACTAAACCGGTATTCGGAAGCTACTCCCGATCCGTATGGTGAGGTCGTTGTCCTGCGGAATGGAAGAGCGCTCTATAATCAGCTCAAGGACACGCTGATCCGGTTGACCGAGGCCAACAAGGTTGTGGACCTGTTCGTTCTGACCCACGGCGGCTCAAACGGAATTATGCTGGAAGGGAACCAATGGGTACCCCGCAGCGACATTGGCGAAATCCGCACTGTCCACAATGGCGGCCGGCCGGTCCGGCTCCGTGCGGTTTATCAGATGAATTGCGTCGGCTCAGCGCTCAACCAGACCTGGATCGATATCGGCGCCAAGGTGGTGGTCGGATCGGCTCGGAACAACTTTATCCCCGAGCCCATGATGTATTTCTTCTTCCAGAACTGGAAGGCCGGCCGATCGTTCACCGACGCGGTCACGGATGCCTATCAGCGCACAATCGAGACGATCGAGGCGGTGATCACCGCAGGCGCCCGCGCGGTCGTGCCTGGCTCAAGCATGATCCCGGGCTTCGACACGATCGTTGAGCATTTGTCCGACATTGCCAACCGTCAGTTTATCGTCGACAGCCGGCCTCTGTTAACCGGTGACGGCAGCCTGACCATCAGATCAGACAATCTCAGCTTAACCCAATCGATGATTGCTCGGTCGTTCTCGATTGTGCCCGCGGGCCGGAACAACGAGCGGCTACTGCTTCCTTATGCGATGCAGGCGCCGGAACGGATCATGACCCATGTGGCTTCAGCTCAGGTTGTGGAGTTTATAAAAGCACGCGAAGCCTTCCGCGCTGATCTCTACAATGATCCGGCCGGACATTGCACGATCGGCTATGGCCACCTCGTTCACAGGGGCAATTGCGATGGACAGGCGTCCGAAGCCCCATTCGCCGGCGGTGTGTCCGAAGCCCGAGCGACGGAACTGCTCCGCGCTCATCTGCGCGGGGTCGAACAGGTCGTTAATGAGTCTGTGATGGTCCGTCTGAACCAGCACCAGTTCGATGCCCTGGTGAGCTTCACCTACAATGTCGGCATTGGTCGGCGGCCAACCGCCGACCGCGAGGGTACAGGATTTAGAGGCTCCACGTTGCTGAGGCGGCTGAACGCCGGCGAATACGATGCGGTACCAGGCGAACTGGCCCGCTGGAACAAGGCCAACGGACGGGTCCTGCCCGGACTGACACGCCGGCGCGCAGCCGAGGGGCGAATGTTCACCTCAGGAGACTACTCGACAGGAAAATCCCTCTCGTTGGAGGTGACGTCAGACCCGATTGCTGATGCTGCGTTTGACACCGACGAGCAAGAGCGTCCCGATGTCGGCATGACGGACATTCCGGCGCGCTCAATGGAAGTTTCCGACCTGCCACTCATGGACCACTGCCCGTCCAATCCGGCGGACACAGCCGGCACGATTAACTTCGCGCTAACCGAATTCGATTCCCGGGACGGTGCGGATACACCCCGCGGTGTGGTCGGGAATATTCAGGTGGTTATGGAGCAACTGGAAGTGTTGCGGGCTGAACTCGGTGGCAAGCCAATCACCGTCATTTCCGGTTATCGCAGTCCAGCCCACAACTCTGCCGTAGGAGGCGCCACGCGCAGCCAGCACCTGTGTGGACGAGCTTCCGACATTCGGGTCGCAGACTACACGCCTGCTCAGGTGCATGCAAAGATCGAAGAACTGATTGCAGCCGGCCGCATGCTCCAGGGAGGTCTCGGCATTTACGATACATTCGTCCACTATGACACCCGTGGCAGGCGTGCGCGCTGGGATAACCGCAGCGCAACCGCACAAAGCCAGAGCGTTGATGCTATAGCGGCAGCCGCATATGAAACCGAAGAGAATGAACGTCCCGAAGTCGGCGCACCCGCCGCGGCGATGCAGTCGACCATTTCCGGACATTGTCCTATCAATCCGGCCCCTGATGCCGGCACGGCGAATTTCAGCCTGTCCGAGTTCCAATCCCGGGACGCGACCACGCCCAATGGTTTGGTCGGAAACATCCAAGAAGTGATGGAGCAGTTGGAGGTGCTGCGGGCCGAGTTCGGTGGCAAGCCGATCACCATCGTCTCTGGTTACCGCAGTCCCGCTCACAACACAGCAATTGGGGGGGCCACACGGAGCCAACACCTTTGCGGGCGCGCCGCCGACATCAAGGTCTTGGACCACACGCCGGCGCAGGTGCATACCAAGATCGAAGAGCTGATCTCCGCCGGCCGTATGCGCCAGGGCGGGCTTGGCATCTACGACACGTTCGTCCACTACGACACGCGAGGCAGCCGGGCGCGCTGGACAGGTAGATCGAACTCCAGGCCGACTTAGAGGCGCTATCACTGCTAGCTTGGATTGTCGCATGCCGTACACCTTTCGGGGAGAAATCGGTAGGGCGATCATCAGATTTGGGTCCTCGAGTCCGTGCGTAAGATTGAGGGATTGCAGGCCGCCGGTGAACGGGTGTTTCGACAATGCGCGGCCTGCCACACATTCAACCCCGACCAACGCAGGTCAGGCCCGCATCTTTATGGTCTGTTCGGCCGCACGGCCGGCGCTGTCGAAGGCTTCCGGTACTCGAACGCCATGGTGGAATCGGGCATTGTCTGGACCGACGAGACTCTCGGGCAATACCTCTTGGATCCCACCGGCACGCTGCCGGGAACGTCCATGAGAAACCGCCTGCGCCGCGAAGAGCGCTCGCCGACCTCCTCGCCTATTTGCGACAGGAAGCCGGCCCCGCGTCAGACTAGCGGCCGAGCACCATAGCCACCAGGATTTCAAACAGGCCTGTCACGATGGGCCGATCGCCAGTCATCATGGGCTCGTCGGCTCAAAGCCGTCGCCGGTTTTTCGCGTCAGCCAGAATGCCGACGACAGGTGTTTTGACTTATTCGCCGGAGCTCCGGCCCCGGTTCCACTCGTCGCGGAAATCTTCGACGCTGATCAGGATGTCATAAACTCTGGCGGAGGCTCCGGTCAGCGGCCGGCGCAAGTCGCCCAGCACGTCGTCTTCCTGTGCCAACCTCAACGCGACCTCTTCGAGATCAGTGAAGCTCGCCCCGACTTCGAGGATATCGACAACAACCTGATCCGTCACCGGTCCGAACAACTGGCGGATATCCGTGCTTGTTGGTTGCTTGCTCATAACGGCAAACTGCCCCAACACACCGGCATCGAATTGATCGAGAGCAATTGGCCGGCGCTTTTTGTCGGGTCAAACGACCAGGTCGTAAACGACGATGCCGTCGGCGCCGCCGTTGCATAGCTCACAGAGGCGCCCACCCAGTTGCTCGTGAGTCGGATGCTCGGCGTAAGCTTCGAGCGCCTGTTTGTCTCGAAACCGGATGACAAAGCCGGCGCCGTGGTCTGGCGATTTGTTTTCGAAGTCGTGATTAGCGCCGTGGTCGAAGGCCATCACACCGTCGAGACCGGTGCTGAACACCGCCAGTTGTTCGAGAATATCGCGACGTTGTTCCTGACTGACATCGTCTCGAAAGCTGCAAAACACACAATGCAGGATCATGTCGCTTTCCTTCTGCTGCGGTGGCGCGGCATGCCCCCCGCATGAAACATTCCGGTCAAGAGATCAAGCAGCGGCGTGCTTCCTGGTGGGTGTGGAGCACGTCAATACTCATAGAACATGTTCTGAATTGTCCTGACGTCGTTTGTCTTCATCAGTGCCAACTGAAGCAAAATTCGCGACCGCTGCGGATTCAGCTCTTCGGCGGCGACGAAACCACGCTTGTCGTCGTTGACTTCGATATTGCGTCGGACAACGCCGCTGCCGACCCGTGAGCTGCGTACGACGACCACGCCGTTCTCAGCAGCCGTGGTGAGCGCGTCCAGAGCCGCGTCCGACACATTGCCATCACCCACGCCGGCAACCACGATCCCCACCGCGCCCGCCTCGAGAGCGCCGTTTATGGGCGCCGCTGTCATACCCGCGTGGGCATAGACGATCGCGACGTCAGGCAGGCTGTCGACGTCGTCACCAATCGAGAACTCGCTGTGCATGGTGTGCCGCTTCACCGTGGGTGAGAAGAACACGCACTCACCGGTATCGCAGACGCCTGCGCGCCCTCTGTTGGGTGACTTCATGGTGTCCGGGTTGGTGGTGTTGGTCTTGGTCACTTCGGCGGCGTAGTGGATTTCATCATTCATTACAACCAATACGCCGAGGCCGCGCGCCTTGGCGGAGGTGGCCACCACCGTGGCGTTGTAAAGGTTCATCGGGCCATCGGCGCTGAGCGCGGTCGCAGGTCGCACCGCGCCCACAACAACCACCGGCTTGTCGCTCTTCAGCGTCAGATTGAGGAAGTAGGCGGTCTCTTCCATCGTGTCCGTTCCGTGCGCGATGACCACCGCGTAAACGTCGGGTCGCTCCAGTTCTTTGCTGGTGGCGCGCAGGAGTTTGAGCCAAAGTTTGGCGTCTATGTTCTGGCTCGCGATCTCGGAGACCTGCTTGCCCTCAATATTGGCCACGTCCTTCAGCCCTGGTACGGCTTCAATGAGGCTTTTGACCGGGTCCGCACCAGACACGTAGCCGGGCTGACCGGCTTCGGTTTGCTTGCCGGCGATCGTACCGCCCGTTGCGAGGATCACCGTGATCTTTGCTTTGCTGGAGTGTGCGCCGACAGCGCTTAGCACCACAATGACGATGGTGAGCAGGAGCGTGATTGGCAAATCACCCAAGGGGCAGGCAGGTGTAGGCTTCATGCCACGGGTTTCCGTTGCCGGATGAAGGACGTGGTCTCGGCCCTTTTGCTGTCCTGGAGCCACAGCGTCCAATCTCGCTTCTCTGCCTGCAGGGACCTGAATGTAAGCGAGCAACGTTTTCGCTCACTTGTATCTTTTACATGAACCCATTCGACTCCGCAGCTTTTTCGATCTTGCCGCGGCCGAATGAGTCCAGTCCTCGAGGGATCAGGCGCCCCATTGGGGCACCTGTCAATGATCAGAAATAATAGGCATACTCGTCCATGATCGGCTCGGACGTGAACGATGAAAAGCCGGGGGCGTTCGACTCGACGGTAACATCGAGATCGAGCAACGACAGATTGTATTCCGCATCCAGCAGGGCGACGATTTCGACGGTGTCGAACGTGCGCCATCTCGCCACAAGATCATCCTCGGACCCGACCGACACGCCGGTGTTGCCGGTGGCGTCCAGGTCGATGTCGGTCGAGCTGATGAGGAACCCGTTCCGGTAGAGATTGACTTGGATATCGTCGCCATCATTGCCGCCGTCATAGTTGAAATCCATCGATGCGCCGATGCCATTGAAGTCTTCGCCGATGGAGAACTGCATGATTTCGCCGTTGTTGAAATCGCGGCGGCCCGTACCCTCATCGCCGAAATTGCCGCCGGCAACTGAACCGTCAACGTTGGCCGCCTTGCCGCTGCTGTCGACCGTCAGACCGTCATTGCCTTTTCTCAGTTCGCCGAGCTGCTGCTGGAAGTTGGGATCGCCGGCCCTGTCGTCAACGCCAATCCGATCGTCGAACTGACCGTAGGTCCTGATGTTCAGAATATCGAATGGGTCTTCATTGCCATTCAGTGTCGCGCTTATACCGTCGTTGTCGACATCGTCGTCACCTTCATGGAAGAACTGTCCGGTCGACGTGGACAGAAGCTCGCGCGCCTCCAGCAAACCGTCATCGCCGATATCGAGCGTACCGTAGAGCCCCTTGTCGGGATTCGATCTGTCGATTTCATAGGAGATCACGCCGTCCGATTCGGCGAAAAACACCGGCACAACATACTCTCGCACCAGTTCGACAACCCTGTCGTAGAAGTCCGTCACCCAGTCCCAAATATTCTGGAGTCCGCTGACGAAGCCGCTAAAGCCACCGAAACTGTAGGGTTGATAGGTGTATGCAGATTGATAGTTGGTCGCAAAATGCGGCTGGTTCTGATTCCAAGTATACATGGTTCGCTGCTCCAAAGCGTTGTTTCTCATATGCTATTTTTGAACTGGAGAGGAACCTGATCCACCCGGCAGCTACCGCTTCGGCAATTGAAGACGGTTGTCTGCAAGCCCCCTTTGCCCCCAATACGGGTAAACCCGTACAATAACGGGCTACAAAAAAAGCTGAGCCAATTCAAGAGAAGTCTATAGGAAGTTATAATTTGTGATTTGCTGTATGGCCCTTCGATCGGCTGGCGGATGCTTCGGCCCGCGGAACCGGTGCGACTGAAACCGAGCCCCCGGGCTCCACGCCCAAACGTGACTGGAACAGCGCCGAAACATACCCTACTTGAAGAGTGGGATCGGGCGCAGTGGAATTGCGCGGCGGTACGGTTGTCATGAAATGATTTGGATACTCCCACTTATTCTGCTGATGGGCCTCGCGTTCGGACCAACCCTGTGGGTACGGCACGTGATGCGCCGCCATGCCGCCGAGCGTCATGATTATCCCGGCACCGGCGGCGAGTTTGCGCGTCATTTGCTGGATGAAAACGGCCTGCACGACGTCAGCGTGGAGATCGCGCCGCAGGGCGATCATTACGATCCGAGCGCCAAGACCGTTCGCCTGACGCAGGAAAACCACGACGGCCGATCCGTCACCGCCGTTGCCGTTGCCGCACACGAAGTCGGCCATGCGCTGCAGGACCGGGACGGCTACGGCCCGCTCAAATGGAGCCAGCGGCTGGTGTCGACCGCCAATCTGACCGATCGCATCGGCTCTCTTCTCATCCTGGGCTTGTCGGCAATCGGCGGCGCAGCACTGTCGCCGCGGTTCTTCCTGTTCGGGATTCTGGCCATCGTCCTCGTCGGCTTGGTCCGCGTGGCGGCGTATCTGGCGATGCTGCCGGTGGAACTCGACGCCAGCTTTCGCCGCGCCTTCCCGATCATCGATCAGGGCCGTTACCTGCCGTCGGAGGACATGCCCAGCGTGCGCTCCGTGCTCAAGGCCGCCGCCTATACCTATGTAGCAGCATCTTTGTTCCAGGTTCTGAACCTGCTGCGGATCCTGCGCGCCTTTCGCTGAACGGCATCGTTCAACCAGCCGTCGAGACCACGACCAGACAGAGTGTGACGACCACGGTCAACGGCCAGCGCAGATTCGGATACCAGGCCGGCGTCTCACCCCGGCGAGCCGCATTGAGATCATAGGCCAGCAACAGCACGAAGGCCGCCGCCAGCAGCGGGAACTGAGCGATCGGCGGCAGCACAAAGGCGATCCAGCCGAGCAGTGCCGGCACGACGCTAGTGCCATAGCGCAGCCAATCGCGCGCGTCTGCCCGCTGCATGGCCAGACCCCACTGGACGCCGCCCATGAAGGACAAAATCGCCACGCCATATCCGAGCAGAAGCAAGCGCCAGGTCGATTCGGCTTCGCCTGCACCGGCAACCAGGACGAGGGTTGCGGCGATGAACGGCGCCAAGCCGGACAGTCCAAGCACAAGGGCCGGGCGCGGCACGGGATCCATCCAAGCGCGCCACAGGCTGTTGTTCATGTCAGTGCTCCATTCGACGTCGCCCCGGGCGGTCAGCCGATCTCAGTCTTTGTCTCTCGCGGCACTACGCATGCGCACGCATAGCGGATCTCATCGGTGGTATCGTAACCGCCATTTCGCGACGGCGACCGCGTCCAGCTCAAACGGCATCCGGTCACCGGCCAATCCGGGAACGGGATTGAGTATGCTGGCCGGTAGAGGATCGCCAAAGAACTTGCGGCGTGCCGCCGAAACCAAAGCCGGTCAGGCGGAATGTGCCGGCTACCGCTGACGCCGGCGGCGCACCGGTCGCCAGGCGTACAGATCGGCACCGGGCCCACCGGCATAGGCCCACATACCGATGACCACCAGCAGTACGCCGAAGATCGAAAGCGGGGTCATCGATTCGCCGAGAAGAAACACACCGCCAAGAGCTGTCACGGCCGGAACGACGGCGCCGCTTGCAGCCGCCAGGCTTGGCCCGAGACAGCGGATCGCGACACCGTAGGCGGCAAGACCGAGCAGGCCCGCGAGTAGCCCCTGCACCAGAATCTGTAACGCCACATCGCGCATCGGCGCCGCCACCAGGCCTGTGCCTCCGGAGACCAGCCACAGGGGAATCACACCCAGCGTGGACCAAAAGCAGATCAATGCAGCGGCGTGCCACGGCGTCAGGCCGCTCTTGCGATAAGCCACGGTATAGGCCGCCCACAAGACGCCCGCGGCCAGAAACAGCAGGTCACCCCAGAAAACCTTGCCGCCGGTGCCGCCGGCAAACGACGACGCGACGACGGCAGCCACACCGGCAACAACCGCACCGAGCCCGATACGGCGCATGAGCGGGAAGCGCTCGCCCAACATCAGGGCACTCAGCAGCGCGACGAAGACCGGCATCGAGCCCGCCAGCAGTGCTCCCATGTGGGCGGCCGGCGCGAATTGCGCGCCCACCATGCCGAGCAGACCGAAGGGCAGACCGCCGCCGATGACCACGACCGCCAGAAGTAGGCGGGGGCACCGGTTCGGGAGAACACCGTGCCGCACCAGCACCGGCGCCAACAGCAACGCAGGGATCGAAAAACGCAAGAGCGCAAGGTTCGAGCGGCGACAGTGTGGTGGTGACCCCGAACCGCGTCGCCAGTTGCCAGGACGCGCCGATGGCAATGGTGGCGAGCCAGGCCAATAGGCCGATGACTCGGCCGGATTGCCGGTCAGCGGTCATGACGAAGAGTAGCTGCGTCTTTGATCGGCTTGATACCCGCAGGCGTCCAGATGCGCAGCGGTCCGAGAGCGTCCCGGCCATGCGGCCTGTTCCAGTCCACGTCGGGGAGTTCGGGCAGAATGCCGTGCGGATTGGTCTCCCCATCGTAAAGATAATAGCCCTGGCGGATCGCGACGGTATCCACCGTCGCGGCAATGCCCGGCCATGAATGGATGTCGCGGGCATAGGCCCAGAGCGCCGGATAGTCGACAAGCCGGCGCCGCGTGCAGCGGAAATGGCTGACATAAACCAGGTCGAAGCGAACCAGTGTGGCGAACAGGAAAAGGTCGGACTCGGTGATGAGAGACCCGAACAGGCAGCGACTCTTCGCCAACCGCGTTTCCAGCCAGTCGAGCGTGCCGAACACGTCCCGAACCGCCGTATCGTAGGCATCCTGCCGGGTTGCCAGCCCGGCCTGGTAGACGGCGTCGGACAAGCCCCGTGTGATGCGCCCGTTGAGCCTGTCGATATCACCCTGCCGATGCTCGGGTGCCAGACGCCATGCCGGGTCCAGGGTATCGAACGCCCGGGCAATGACCGATGACTGATTGCCAAGGATCGTTTCCTGCTCGCGGTCCCAGATCAGCGGCACCGTCGCGCGGCCGGTGAAATGCGGAGCGGTGGCACTGTAGAGCTGATGCAGGTGGCGCGGTGATGCACCGTTGCACGTCATGAACTCATGCTTTGGCAGGCGATAGCCCTCGGTCCTTGGCCCGCCGGCGTGGACAACGGGAATGCGATCCAGCCCCTTCAGGGCGCGAACCAGCAGAGTCCGGTGCGACCAGGGGCAACTGAGCGAGGCGACGAGCACCGGCGATACCGGCCGCGTCAATGCACGCGACAGGTCTTGCGCCGTCACCGACGTCAGGATGCTGCGCTCGCGCCGGAATGCGCCGTTCACCATGAAGCGGTCTTCATCGGCCTGCCATCGGCCATCCACCAACATGCCCATGTGCCGGTCCTCCTTGCCGACACTGTAGCGAGCCCATGGCAGTCCGTCTGGTCGCAAATCTGCGTTATTTGGTCTAACCTGGTCACCATGCGAGACCTGCCGCTCACCCTCCTGCGCGCCCTTGCGGCGGTTTACGAAACCGGCGGCGTGCGCCCCGCCGGCCGGCGGCTGGGTATCCAGCACTCGGCCGTCAGCCGTGCGATCCGCGAGCTGGAGGCGTGGCTCGACGTGCCGCTTTTCGAGGGCCGGGGCAGTCGCGGTGCGCTGCGCTTCACGGCCGAAGGCGAAGCGCTGGCCAAGGCGGCACTCATCTCCCTCACGCAGTTGGAAACCGCCATCCTCAAGGTGCGCGAAGGTGCCCGGCCGGGCTCCGTTACCGTGGCCACCACGCCGTCCTTCGCCATGCGGTGGCTGCTGCCCCGGCTGCCCGATCTGAACCGCGCGCATCCGCGGATCGAGCTGTCAATCCTCGTCGACCAGGCCCGCAAGAACCCGGTCCAGGCGGGCGCCGATCTGAACATCCGCATGGGTGCGCGGCCGCAGGAGGACCTGCCCTGCGCGGCGTTGATGGACGATACCGCCTTTCCGGTGATGGGACCGCGCCTGTGGGAGGCGGCGGGGCGGCCGGACACGCCGGAGGCCCTTGGCGCGCTCACATTGCTGCACGACCGCGATCCCAGCACGTCATGGGCGGCATGGCGCGACCGCTACGGCCCGGCGACGCTCGATGTGCGCCGCGGTCCCCGGCTGACGTCTTCCGATCTGGTGCTGCGGGCGGCGGAACAGAACCAGGGCGTTGCGCTGGCCCGCGGCCGGCTGGCCGCCGACAGCCTGGCGCAGGGCGCCTTGATCCGGCCGATCGCCGATTGCGCGCTGAGGCTATCGAACAACTACTGGATCATTCTCAACCCGGACACCCGGCACAGAAACGCCGTCATCACGGTCATCGATTGGTTGCTCGCGCAGGCCCAGAAGGAACCAGCGGTCGATGTGCAAGCCGGACAAGGCCAGATCGAGCTGCCTTAGAGCGACGGGTGGCCTGGGCGGGCGCGCCGGGACCATATGCGTGTTCTTCCTCCGCTCAGAACCATGGATTGCATGGCATGGGCATCTGCATTCAGCAGCTTCACATAAGTCCTGGCCACCGGCTGCTGGAAAGGCGGATGGTTGTCATTGAGGCCGAACGGACATGGCCTCGTATGGCTGGACGCTGAGGTCACGCTCCCCACACATCGTCATACCGCGCCGACCCGTCCGCCCGCGGAAAGTCGCGATGGGTTTTACGTTGCTGGTTGGCCGAATGGAATGTCAGACCCGTCACCAGAAATCCCATGGCAAACAAGGTATGGGCGACGGCCAGTTCACCAAACCAGAGCCATGAACCGGTCCCGATGCAAAAGATCAGTGTCCACATAAGTCCCAAAAGGGACATGATCTGAAACCGCTGCATAGGCGGAAGTTTACTCAGCGGATTCTTCTTTTCATTCATCAGATATTCGAGATTAATCATCGCTTTTCTCCTTACGACCCCTTCCCTACGCGCCGAGAGGCAACTTGGATTAATCCACCTGCGCGCCAATGTCACAGCGATCGGTACGATCCGGTCTCACCCGAACTGCGTAAATCGGCTTGGCACCACCCGGAAATGGGTCGGGCGCAAGAAGATCACGCTGCGGTCAGCAGCCGAATTCGAGATAAGGAAAATGTTGATGGCTTTGAATGCGATCGAAGGCACCTCAGCCAACGCAAACAGCGTTGCCGCGCATTTGCAAAAAGCGCTTGCGGAAACAAAAACGGAAACCGCCAAGGCACAGACGTTTCACTGGAACGTGACGGGTATGGCTTTTGGTCCGCTGCACACCATGTTCCAGGAGATCTATGAAGATCATTTCAAAGCCGAAGACGTGATCGCGGAGCGTTTGAGGTCACTCGACTTTCCCGCCGACGGGCGCCTCAGCGAAAGCCTCTCGAAAAGCGATCTGCAAGAGAGCGATTGGAACTTGAATGCAAAAGATATGATCCGTGCGCTCGCTGCCGATCAAAGGCACCTGAGCGCGACACTGCGTGGATTGGCCAATGCCGCGGAAGCGGCGAACGACCAGATCACCGCCGACATGGCCATCAACCGCGCCGACATTCACGAAAAGTTCGCTTGGATTCTGAGAGCGCATCTCGTCGAGTAGTGTGATCGGAACCAGGTTCCTCGACGCCCGGCCGTTAAAGCGGTCATAGCTCAGCGCCTGAAAATCACCGGAAACCAGTCCTCGCGCAGCCTCTCGCCGGGCTGCATGCCGTGATCGGGAAACGGCGGCGATGTCCGGCCCGGGCGTTGCACGTAGCGCGCGTCGTCGCCGAGCAAACGGAGCGAAAACGCGCGGCGCCGTATTGCGCTCTCGTTGCCGCGGGCACCGTGCAGCGTGCGATAGTCAAAGGCGACAGCGTCGCCGGGTTCCATGTCCCATTCGAGAACCGTCATGGAGTCGGCATCGGGATCCGGGACCGGCATGTAGTCATCCGCATCAGGATAAAAATCTTCCTCCGACAGCCAGCGGGTCGGCAACACCGGCTTGTCCCACCGATGCGATCCCGCAACGCAGCGCAGCGTAGCTTCGCGCACCGGATCGAGGGGCGACCAGAAGCTGACCGTCTGCCGACCCTCGACGAAGTAATAGGGCGCATCCTGGTGCCAGGGCGTGGATTTCGACGTCCCCGGTTCCTTGACCAGCACGTGGTCGTGGAACACCTGTACGGTATTCGACTGCATCAGGTCAGCGGCAACCTCGGCGGCGGCCGAGTCGCGGATGACGGTCTCGAACTCGGCAATGCGCTGCCAGTTGCAGTAGTCGTCGAAAAACCGGCCGCCCTCGCCCGCCTTGAGGTTTTCGGCGGCGTATTCGCCGGGTTCTGCCAGGTTCTTTTCGATGCCGCGACGCAGCGTCTCCACGTGATCCCCGAACAAGCCGCTGATCATGACGGCACCATCGTGCTGGTAGCGATCAATGTGGTCTTTGGTGATGAGCGGATGCGGCATGGCGGCTCTCCGGTTGCGCTCGCGATCATGGCGCAGCTTGATGCCAACTTCCAGCCGCTTATTCGGCCGGTCGCAAATCGGTGCGGCCGGCGAGACCTTCGGCAGCAAGCGGCTCGCGGCGACCCGCATAGAGCAGCACGAACATCGGCGGCGTGAAGAAAAACGATACGACGGTCGAGAGCAACACGCCGCCAGCGACCGCCACGGCGAACGGCGGCCAGAAGCCGCCGCCGCCGAGGATCAACGGCAGGAAGCCGAAGAATGTGGTGGTCGTTGTCGACACGATGTGGCGGCTGGCGTCCATCACCACCGATGTCATGGCGGCCCTGTCTCCGGCGGTCGCGTCACGATCGATCTGCAGACCGGTCAGAATGATGATCGCCGCATTGATCGACACACCGACCGATCCGATAACGCCGATCACCGCGTTGATACCGAAAGCGTACTGAAAGGCCGCCAACGCCAGCAGGCTGAGCCCGACCGCAAGAACCGCCACACAGCACACGACCAGCGCCAGGCGGAACGAATTGAAGGTCAGCACGATCGTCGCGATCGACAGGGTGACGACGATGCCGGCGGAGCGCAAAAGGTCGTCCATGGTGGTGCTGCGCGCCTCCGAATCGCCACCGAGTTCCATCCGGTAGCCCGGCGGCAGGGTGAATCCTTGCGCATCGAGTTCCCGCGTCGCGGCGCGCAGCGCTTCCTCAGGCAAGACGCCCTCGACGATGAACGCCTGCACGGCGTTCATGCGTTCGCCATTGTGGCGGACCACGGTGCCCTCGCTCGGCTCCAGACGGGCGCGCGCCAGCGATGACAGGGCTATACCGGGGTAGTGGCCATCGGCGGCAATCTGTGGCCCGGCCGGCGAAACGATCGGGAAATTGGCGATGGCCCCCATGTCACCGCGGGTCGCCGATCCGACACGGACGCGCACCGGCAGCTGTTCAGTGTCCTCCAGCAGCGATCCGCCGGTCACGCCTTCAAGGCCGGATTCCAGCTGCCGGGCGACATCCGTCAGATTGAGGCCCAGCAGCCGGACCTTGGTCTCATCGATGTCGAGACTGACCTTCGGCTCGCCGCCGCCGGTCGAATCGCGTGTCGTGGTGACCATGTCGAGATCAATGACGATCTGACGCGCCCGGTCACCGAGGTCCCGCAGTATGTCGAGATCTGGCCCGATGATACGCAGCTCCACCGGCGCGTTGACCGGCGGTCCCTGAACCAGCCTGCGCACGAGGATCCGCGCCTGTGGATACAATGCGTCGAGGCGCCGGCGTAGTTCGGGGATCAGCCGAGCGGCCTCCTCGGAGGAGTGTGCCGTGATCATCGCCTGGGCGTAGCCCGGCACACCCTCTATGTCGGAAACGATGTTGTAATAGAAGGCGGGCGCCGAACCGCCGATCACCCAATAAACCGATGCAACGCCCGGCTCGCTGCGCAGGATCGCATCGACACCGAGCGCCAGCTTGCGGGTTTCGACGATCGAGGACCCGCCTGCTGTCTCCAGCTCGATGTAAAACTGGTCGCGTTCCACGGTCGGAAAAAACTGCGCCGTCAGCAGCGGCAGGCTGGAGAAGCCGATCGCCGGCAGCACCAGCGCCAACAGGATCGACCGCACCGGATTATCGAGCGACAGGCGGATGGTCCGCTCGAACAACCGGCCCAGAGCGCCGGTCCGGATGCCGGTGGAGAACAACCATGTGCGGTCGCTGTCAGGCAACAGCCAGCCAGCAAGCGCCGGCGTCACGACCATGGCGACCACGAACGACCAGAGCAGCATGGTGGTGACGCAAATCGCCAGCGTGCTGATGAAGTCGCCCGGCGGCCCCGGCAAAAGGATCATCGGCGTGAACGACAGCGCCGTTGTCAGGGTCGAGGCCAGAAGCGGTGCAAACAGCCGACGGACGGCAATTCGCACGGCCGAGAGCCGCGCCAGGCCGGCGCGCAAATGCCGGCCAATCTCGTCGGTCATGACAATCGCCGCGTCGACCAGCATGCCGAGCGCGACGATCAGTCCACTCACCGACATTTGATGCAGGGACAGGCCGATCGCCCGCATGGTGACGATCGTCGCCAGGCCGACGACCGGCAGGACGATGGCCACCACCATCGCCGCGCGCGCGCCGAGGGTCACGAACAGGACGGCGATCACCAGGACCATGCCGATCGCCATGCTGGTGCCCACCTCCGTCAGCCGTTTCGTGGTGTAGCGGCTCTGATCGAAGGCCACGGTCTGCTCGATGGCCACCGGCAGCAGCGGTCGATAGGCGTCCAGCGCCTGGGAGAGATTATTCATCCAGACATCGACCTGCAGCCCCGGTTGCCCCCGTACGGCGACGAGCACCGCGGGCCGGCCGTCGTGAAAAGCGATCTCGGCTTGCGGCTGACGGGCACCCCTTGTGACGCTGGCGATATCGGACAGCCGGGTCACCCGCCCGCGGTCGCTCTCGCGCACGGTCACCCGGCGCAGCCGATCCAGCATGGTGAATTCACCTTCGATATTGATCAGCCAGTCGCTTGTTTCGGAGCGAAGACGGCCGGACTGCACCTTGCTGTCGGCGGCGCGGATCGCCCGGGAGATCTGATCCGCCGTCAGGCCGAGAGCAGCGGCGGCGGAGGGATCGATGCTGACCAGCACTTCCTCTTCCGGGGCGCCGAAAAGGTCGACCTGCTTGGTGTCGGGCAGATTACGCAGGCGCTCTGCGAGGTCTTCCGCATAGCGTCCGATAATGGTCAGCGGAACGGTCTCATGTCGCGGGATGAGGGCGACGATCGCCGAGTAGGCGCCATCACTGACGGATTGGAACTCGGGATCGCTCACGCCTTCCGGAAAGGCGAGTGCGGCATCGTCGATGGCATTGCGAACCTCCGACCAGACATCCTCGATTTCCTCATCCTGCACCTCATGCACCAGCTCCACCTGGATAACCGATATGCCGGTCCGTGATCGCGACAGGATGTTCTTGATTTCCGGGATCTCGCGCAATTCGCGTTCGATCTCGGCGGTGACCAACGCCTCGACCCGCTGTGGATTGGCACCCGGAAATGCCGTGGTTATGGAGGCAAATGTATTGGCGATGCTCGGATCTTCCTGCCTTCCAAGGGACAGGAAAGACGATAGGCCCACCGAGATCAGCACAAGGATCAGCAGCGCGACGATCCGCGGTTGGCGAAAGGTCAGCGTTTCCACGGATCAGCCCGGAACGGCTGCATGTTTGGACGGACCCGCCCCACCGTCGAGAATGACGGTCTGGCCGGCGGTCACCCGATGCGGCCCTGCCTCGATAATGACGGCATCCCTGGCAAAGGTGCCACGCACGAACGCCCGTTCCTGGTCCGCATAGAGGACCTCGACGGCTTCGGCCGCAACGACGCCCTGACCCTCATCTTCTCCGGGTTGTACCGACAAGACGGTCCACAGACCCCTGGTGCCGTCCCGCAGGGCCGTCACCGGAACCCACGCGCCCTGTTGCCGGATGGTCTGCCACAGGATGACCGTGCCGGTCTGGCCGTAAAGCGGCGCCGCTTCGTCGCTCGCCAGCGTCAGCGAGAAGATCGCCGTGCGGGTCCGCGTTCGTGGATCAATGTCAGCGCGCAGTTGGGTGAGCGACGCCTCGTAGCGAGCCGCGCCGATGCGCGCGGTGACCGTATCGCCGACGTTCAGATCGGCGGCCATCTCATCGCTCAGGCCGACGCGCATTTCAGGCGCTATGCTCTGCATGATGGTGACGATCGGCTGACCGGCCGAGACGGTGGCGCCGATATCGACGAACCGGTCGCCGATCCGGCCGTCAAACGGCGCCCTGATCACCGATTTGTCAATCTCGATATCGATGCCGGCTATGGAACTGTCCAATTGGACGATCAGTGCCTGCAGTTCGGCGTGATCCAGCCGCGCTTCATCGAGCAGCTGGTTGGCCATGAACCCCTTTTCGTTCAGCGTCTTGCGGCGGTCATTGGTGAGTCGCGATTTTTCGGCACGCGCCTCAAGCGCCTTGCGCGCGGCGATTTGTGTTTCTCTGCGGTTTTCGACGATGCGCGTATCGAGGCGGGCCAGCACATCGCCCTTTTTGACCACCGAAGCTTCGTCGACCATGATTTCGTCGACCCGGCCGGCCAGCTCAAAGGCGATGCGGGTGGTCTGTGCCGCTTCCACCTGGCCGACGAAGTGACGTGGCACCCGATAGGATTCGACGATTTGCAGACTGTGTGTGCGCACCGGAAGGGGCGTGGCGACCTGTTCGATCTGTACGGCAGCGGCGCGATTTTCCAGATAGGTGTGGGCGCCGACCACCAGCCCGACGGCCACAGCGGCAACGATCGTGGTGTCAAAAAAAGTGCTGAGCCGAAACAGGATGCCGGCAGGAGGCTTGTGCGCCGGCTCACAATGACGACCGGATTCATCCGAGGCTTCGTCAATTCGGGATTTCTCGGGAGTTGCCGGTACCTCTAACATGGATCGGTCGTCCGCCTGACAAAATACCGCTCCCGAAAACGCTTTGCGATGACGATTTCAGGATTTCAGACAAACCGAGGTCTGGACCAAGACCACCGGTCACACACAAAGTCAGTGTCCTCCGGACAACCGTGGCTTGAAAACTGTCAAAACTTAGCGGCAGAGGAAGAAAAACTGCCAGTTTCACCGGTCGCCGGCGTCCGGGCGGCGATTGCGAGACTTTCTGCCGAAAGGCCGGTCTCAGGGACCCGACCGACCAGCAAGATCGTCAATGATCGGGCAATCCGGCTTGTCGTCGCCGTGGCATTTGTCGGCGAGCGTGGCCAGGGTGGCGCGCAGCGACTGCAGCTCGTCGATCTTGCGGTCGATCGCGGCGACCTTGTCGAGTGCCAGCGCCTTGACGTCGGCGCTCGCCCGATGTTCGTCCTGGTAAAGGGACAGCAAAAGGCGGCACTCCTCGATGGAGAATCCGAGGCCGCGGGCGCGCTGCACGAAGCGCAGCCGGTGCACATCCTTTTCCGTATACCGCCGGTAGCCATTGGCGCCACGTTCCGGCGACACCAGCGCTATCTCCTCGTAGTAGCGGATTGTTTTGGGCGGCAGATTGGTGCGGTCTGCCGCTTCGCCGATGTTCATGGCGGCCCTCGCGTGACGAAGCTCCTGACGGTTACTGCGTATATGGCGTTCGTCGGCACCTCAATCCAGCCGCACGCCGCGCAACCGCAACGCGTTGCTGATGACCGACACGGAGGACAGGCTCATGGCGGCGGCGGCGATCATCGGCGACAGCAGCGTGCCGGTCAGCGGGTAGAGAATGCCGGCGGCGACCGGAACACCGGCGGCGTTGTAGGCGAAGGCGAAAAACAGGTTCTGGCGGATATTGCGCAGGGTGGCCAGCGCCAGCTTGCGAGCCCGCACGATGCCGGTGAGATCGCCTTTCAGCAGCGTGATCCCAGCACTTTCCATCGCCACGTCCGCGCCCGTGCCCATGGCAATGCCGACATCGGCGGCGGCCAGGGCGGGCGCGTCGTTGACGCCGTCGCCGGCCATGGCGACGCGGTGGCCGCTCGCCTGAAGCTCGTCGATCAGCGCCTTCTTGCCTTCCGGCAGGACGCCGGCACGCACATCGTCGATGCCGAGGCTGGCCGCGACGGCCCGGGCGGTGCGTTCATTGTCGCCGGTTGCCATGATCACCCGCAGCCCGGCTTCATGCAGCGCCGCGATGGCCGCCGCCGTCGACTGCTTGACCGGATCGGCGACGGCGACGAGACCGATGAGGGCACCGTCGGCGGCGATGAACATCGGGGTTTTTCCCTCGGCGGCCAGCGCATCGGCCTGTGCGCCGCCGGGCGACAGATCGACGCCGGCCTCCTGCATCATCGCCCGGTTGCCCAACGCAACGTCCCGGGCGCCGACGCGACCGCGCACGCCCTTGCCGGTGACCGCTTCGAAGTCCGTCGCAGCCTCCAGATCGAGCCTGCGCGCCTCGGCACCGGCGACGATGGCCTCGGCCAGCGGGTGCTCCGAACCCTTTTCCAGCGCCGCGGCAAGCGCCAAGGTCGCGCCCTCGTCGAGCGATCCGAGTGCCACCACGTCGGTCAGGGCCGGCCGGCCTTCCGTCAACGTTCCAGTCTTGTCGACCACCAACGTGTCGACCCGCGCCATGCGTTCGAGCGCTTCGGCATCCCGGACGAGCACGCCGGCCTGGGCGCCGCGCCCGGTGGCGGTCATGATCGACATGGGCGTGGCGAGACCGAGCGCGCAGGGGCAGGCGATGATGAGAACCGACACCGCCGAGACGATGGCAAAGGCGAAGGCCGGGCTGGGCCCAAAGACCAGCCACACGACGAAGGCGATGACAGCGACGGCGACGACCGTCGGCACAAACCAGCTCGCGACCCGATCGGCAAGACCCTGGATCGGCGCGCGCGAACGCTGCGCCGAGGCGACCATGGCGACGATGCGCGCCAGCATGGTCTCGTCGCCGACCCGGGACGCCTCGATCACCAGGCTGCCGTTGCGGTTCAACGTGCCGCCGGTCACCGCATCGCCGGGTGCTTTTTCGACCGGCAGCGACTCTCCTGTCAGCATGCTCTCGTCGACCGCCGAACGGCCTTCCAGCACACGCGCGTCCACCGGAATGGCCTCGCCCGGACGCACCCGCATGCGGTCGCCGGCAACAATGTTTTCAAGCGGCGCATCGTATTCGTCGCCATCGGGGGTGATACGGCGCGCCGTCTTGGGCGCAAGGTCCAGCAGCGCGCGGATGGCGTCGCCGGTGCGCTCGCGGGCCCGCAGCTCCAGCACCTGGCCGACGAACACCAGCGCAATGATGACCACCGCGGCCTCGAAATAGACCGGCACATGGCCGCTTGCCATGCGGATATCCGCCGGAAAAAGCTCGGGCAAGACGGTCGCCACCACGCTGTACAGATAGGCCGCGCCGACGCCGATCATGATCAGCGTCCACATGTTGGGATGGCCGTTGCGGATCGACGCCGCGCCGCGCTGGAAGAACGGCGCGGCCGCCCACAGGACGACCGGTGTTGCGAGAACGAGCTCGAGCCAGACCGACAGCGTCTCGCCGAGCCAATGGCGGATCGGCAGGCCAACCATCGGTCCCATGGTCAGCACCAGCAACGGTACCGCCGCGGTCACGCTGACCCAGAGCCGACGGGTGAAGTCGATGAGCTCGTGGTTGGGCTCGTCCGACACACCGTCCATCGGCTCCAGCGCCATGCCACAGATCGGACAGGCACCAGGTTCGTCCTCGACGATTTCGGGATGCATCGGGCAGGTATAGCGGGTTCCGGCCGGCGCCACCTTCATCCGGGCATTGTTGCCGGACAGGTAGAAATAGGGGTCGGCCTCGAACCGGTCATGGCACTTGGCGCTGCAGAAATGATAGTCCGTTCCGCGGTAGTTCAGCGTCGGTTTGCCGGTGCCAGGTGTGACGGACATGCCGCAGACGGGGTCTTTCGGCGTGCTGACGGCCGCTTCGACCGTGGGATTTTCATCGACCTGCTGTTCCATCGGTGGTCCCGTCGTTATCGTGGATATGAACCCGATATAGAGTTTCCAGTCACTGGAAGGTCAAGAGCCCTGAGCACCTATGATTTCTCAATGATGGTCGATGACATCAGCGTCGGCCGGCTGCGGCTGCGGCGTGTCAGGGACAGCGACCTCGACCTCTACCATGCGCTGTTTTCCAATCCGGCGATGGTGGCGCACCGGCCGGGCCCGATACCGGACAGCCGTGCGCAATGCGCGGAAGGCCTTCGCCGCGACCTGGTGCATTGGCGTCAAAACGGTTTCGGACGCTGGTGCGTCATGGAAGGCGATCAGACGCTCGGTCTGGGCGGTCTCAGCCGAAAGCCCGGTTTTGCGGGCCTCAACGTGTCCTACCACATCGATCCGGCCCATTGGGGCAAGGGTTTCGCGACGGAATTTGTCAGGGCGGCCATACCAGTCGCTTTCCGTGATCTCGGCGCCGGGACCGTCTTTGGCCTGGTGCGGCCGGGCAACGCGCCATCCATTGCCGTATTGCGCAAAACCGGGTTCCTCAAATCCGGCAATGTCGACTGGGGTGGCGCGCCGATGCTGCATTTCGTTCGGTATCGCTGAACGGGCGCTTTCGCCCGGTCGTATCCGGCGATAGGGTCGTGGCGATACTTTTTTGCAGCGCCGGACCGGACACATGGCTGATATAGATTACTTTTATTCGGCACACTCCGGTTTCGCCTATCTCGGCTCGGCTCGCCTCAAGGTCATTGCGGACGCCGCCGGTCGAACGCTGCTTCACAAGCCGTTCGATCTGCGGCGCACCGTTGCCGCGGTGAGCGGCACCGCCAACGGGTCGCGCAGCGAGGCGCATCGGCGTTACTTCTTCGGCCGCGAGATCGCGCGCTGGTCAGAGGAGCGCAAGGCGCCGGTGGTCAGCCTCAACCCGACCCATCACGATAACGACCCCTCCCTCGCCAACTGTCTGCTGATCGCCGCACAACAGGCGGGATACGGCATCGACGGGCTGGCGCACGCGCTGCTCGAGGCGCACTGGCGCGACGATGCCGACCTGGCCGATCCGCCGACCCTGGAACGAATCGCCGATGCGCAGGGCCTGCCGGCGCTGCTGCGGGCGGCGCAATCCGAGGCGGTCAAGGCTGCGTACGAAGCGAACACCCAAGAGGCCATCGGGCGATCGGTCTTCGGGTCGCCCACCTATTTCGTCGACGGCGACATGTTCTACGGCCAGGACCGCCTGGAGTTGGTCGAACGGGCGCTGGACAGGCCGTACCGGTTCGCGAGTCCCTAGAGTATCCGCGAGCTTTGGAACGCGTGAACCGGGGTGCCCGCTACGTCACCAGAATCCGTGAATTGGTCGGCACCCGGCCGTAGAGGTCGATCACGTCCTGGTTCATCAAGCGGACGCAACCGCTGGAGACGGCCTTGCCGATCGACCAGTACTCAGGCGATCCGTGGACGCGGTAGAGCGTGTCGACCTTGCCCTGGAAGACGTAGAGCGCCCGTGCGCCAAGCGGATTGTCGAGCCCCGGCGGCATGCCGCCATTGGCGGCACTCCAGCGGGCCAGCTCCGGCTCGCGGGCGATCATCGTCGCCGGCGGCGTCCATTTTGGCCATTCCTGCTTCCAGGCGATCCGGGCCCGGCCCGACCATTCGAAGCCGGCGCGGCCAAGACCGACGCCGTAGCGCATCGCACGGTTGTTCTCGCCCACCAGGTACAGATAGAAATAATTGGTGTCGACGATGATCGTGCCGACCGGCTCGGGCGAGACATACTCGACCTCGCGGCGGTAGAACCGGGGCGGAACGCGTTTGAGATCGACCGCCGGAATCGGAAATTTCTCCTGCGGCATCGGACCGTACATCAGCGCATAGGTGCGGCTGATGCGCGGCTTCGGCGGGCTCTCCGGCACCGGCGGCGTGGTCGTGCACCCGGCCAGGGCGAGGCCCGCCGATCCGGCGAGAAAGGATCGCCGGCTCAGTGTCGGTGACACGCGCATGGTCGGCTTTTCCGCCGCAGCGAATGTCTGAATTCGTTTCATTGTCGATGCATCCTTCCGATGCGCGAAGGCACCGCTGACAGGCGGTCAATTTCCAGGTCAAGTTATGGAATCGCGGATCGAAATCCGCCCGGCAAATCAGCCGATGGGCGGACGGAAGACAGCGCCGATGAAACGGGTCCGGGCAGGCGTGTGCGGTGCACTTTCGTAGGCCAGCCGAATGGCCGGGGCCGGGGCGCTTTCAGGAGCCATCGAAGAGGTGCAATCGGGTGGACAGGCGCCACCGGCCGGCGCCACGGAAACGGCTTCCTGGCAACACTTCTTCGACTCGATCTCCGGCTGAACGGGGTCCGGCACCGCCGGGTCCGCTTTGGCCGACATTCCGGGCGCGGCGGCGGGCCCCTGCGTGACAAATCCCGCATGGATCGCAAAAAACAGCAGCAACAGAAGGCCGAAGACACGTCTCATGGGCTCCGCATAGCCCAGACATGTTACCAAATCCATATCGTCGTCATCACGCCCGCGTGAGGACTACGGTCAGTCGCCTGGAGGCAACGGTTCGAGCACGACCAGGCAGGTCTGAGCGGCCGTCGCCTGCGATAGAGGAGACGCCGCGATATCCGGGGTGACGGCGTTGGGATTGCCGCCGCGGTCCAGATTGTCGGCGTCGCCTTCGAACCAGGGACCGGTTTCCATCACCGCGACGCCGCGGCGGCACTGATCCGACCCCTTGATCCTGGCAGCGCAGCGACCGCGCGACGAGGCGACGGCCACCAGTTGTCCATCCGCGAACCGGCGCCGCTGCATCTCGGAAGGATGGACGTACACTGCGGGCGGTGTTTGCCGGGCCAGACTGGTCTGGCCCAGCTGACTGTGCAGAAAGTACGCCGGCTGACGCGTCAGCAGGGCCAGTGCTCCGTCCGGAGCATCACCGCTCCATTCGGCCGGCGCCATCCAGGCGGGGTGTCCCGGCACGTCCGCATACGCAAAGGACGCAATGTGCCGGCAGCCAATCGCTATCTTACCCGTTTCGGTGCGCAGGCGATGTCCATCGGGATCGCGGCGGAACTCTGACAGGAACACCTCCGGCTCCACCGGAGGGGCAATGTGCCAGATATTTAGACGTTTCAGTTCCTCATAGTCCGGCGCGGCGATGCCCCGGCCCGCGGCCTTCTCCTGCGTTTGCTGCCAGAGATGCCGCAGCCAGCCGTCCTCCTCCCGGCCTTCGGTAAAGGGCCGGCTGAAGTCCAACCGTGCCGCCAATTCACGGAAAACGTCATAGTCGTTACGGGCCGACCCGACAGGGTCGATCAGTTTCGGCATGTGAATGACATGCGGATCGCGTGACGAGCCGCCAATGTCAGTGCGTTCCAGGCTGGTCGTCGCCGGAATAACGATGTCGGCGCGCTTGGCCGTCGCCGTCCAGTACTGCTCGTGGACGATGACGGTCTCGGGGCGCGCCCACAGCCGGTGCAGCCGGAACAGATCCTGGGCGTGATGAAACGGATTGCCGCCGGCCCAGTAGACGATCCTCGTGTCGGGGTAAGTCACCGCCCCGCCGTTGAAGGGGATGGTTGTGCCGGGATTCTCCAGCATGTCGGCGAAACGGGCGACGGGAATCGCCATGCCCGCAGGATTGCCGAGTGACGGCAGGCTGGGGACAAGGCCCTTGACGGCACCCTGGCCGACCGCGTTCAGCGATCCGTAACCGAAAGTGAAACCGGCACCGGGCAACCCGATCTGACCGAGCATCGCGGCCAGCGCGATCAGCGCCCAGTAGGGCTGCTCGCCGTGATGGGCGCGCTGCAGCGACCAGCTGGCCGTCAGCATGACCCGCCCGACTTCGATCCGGTCGGCCAGATCCTCAAGCGTCTCGAGCGGCACATCGGCGATCGGCGCTGCCCAGGCGAGCGACTTTACTTCGCCGTCGGCCGTACCGTCGAGGTAGGCGATCAGATCCCGGGTGCCGCTGCAGTACCGTTCGAGAAAGCCGTGATCGGCGCGACCGCGGCGCAGCATTTCGTGGCACAGGCCCAGCATAATCGCCGTATCGCTGCCCGGGCGCGGTGCGATCCACTGCGCATCGGACCCCTCGGGAATATCGTCGACGACCGGACTGAGGACGATAAACCGTGTGCCGCCGGCGCGGGCGCGGCGAATATGCTCCGGCATGTGGTGGTATCCGGCGCCGCCGGATGTCACCCGCCAGTTTTTCGGGTTCAATCCACCGAAAGCCACCAGCGTATCGGTGTTGCCGACAATCGTGTCCCAGGCGGTGGCTGCTCCGGACACCGCCTCGTCACTGCCAAGCACATGCTGCAGGATGATCTGGGCAGCACCCCAGCTGTAGTTGCCGGTTTGGTCGGTAAAGCCGCCGAAGCCGCCGAAAAACCGACGGATTTGGCTGCGGGCATGATGGAAGCGGCCGGCGCTGGACCAGCCGTAGGAGCCGGCGAAAATCGAAGTATGCCCGTGCTCGTCCCGCACCCGCAGCAGTTCGGATGCCACCAGGTCCAGCGCAGTGTCCCAGGAGACCGGAACCATACGGTCGGTCCCCCGTTTGCTGCCGTCGGAGGCTTGACGATCGCGCAGCCACCCTTCCCGGATGAAAGGTTGGTTTACCCGTGTGTCGGAATAGACCAGTTCCGGAAGCGCCCCGATCATGTCCGGATCGGCACCGCTGCCCGGAACCGGACGCGTAGCGACAAGCCGGCCGTGCGAAACGTCCGCTTCAAAAGCGCCCCAGTGGCACAGGCTGATCGGCTTTGTCATTTCGCTGCAACGTGCTCCAAAGCGCTACGTCTCGCCGCGTTTGGCCTTGCGCTCGGTGATCGTTTCTTTTCCGACCACCCAGTCATCGGCGTCGACGTCGTCGAAAACCACGTAGACATGTTCGGCATGGGCGCCGCAGTGGCGCACCAGCGTATCGGTGATCTCCAGAGCGGCGGCTTTTTTCTGGGCCGGCGTGCGGCCCGTGGCCATGGAAACCCGGACAATCGGCATTCAATCCTCCATCAGATCAGCGACAGCCCGCCATCGACGCGCAACGACTGCCCGGTGATGTGCGAAGCCTCGTCGCTCAGAAAAAAAGCCACGGCAGCGGCAATATCGTCGGGCGTAGCGAGGCGCCGGTCCGGCGTCATCGCGGCGGCGGCTTCCCAGGCGCTGTCGGACAATGCGGAATGCCCGTGCGTTTCCTTCTTCGTGAACCCCGGCGAGACGCAGTTTACCGTCACGCCCTCAGCAGCGACCTGGGCCGCAAAGGTCCTCGAAAGCGCTTCCAGCGCACCCTTGGCCGCGGCGGTGGCCGGAAACAGGCGCTGCCCCGGCACCTGATCCACCACAAAAGACGATATCGCCACCACGCGACCGCATCGGGATGTCACCAGATGCGGCAGCGCCGCGCTGATCAGATCGAAGAACGCGCCGATGATCACCGAACAGGAGTGGTCGAGTTCCTGCCGGCTGACCTGCCCCACCGGTTTGTTGAGGGCGAAGCCGGCGTTGGAAACGATCCGGTCGATCTGCCCGAAGGCGGCGGCGACCTCGCCCACCACGCTCCCGGACTGTCCGGGATCGCTCAGGTCGCCGATCATGGTCCTCACCTCCGCCCCGGCGTTCCGGGCCGCATCGGCGACGGTTTCGAGCAAGGCAACCTTGCCACCATCGACACCACCACGGGCGTGCAGGAACAGGCATTCGCCAGGCGCCGCTATCCGGCGCGCCGTGGCCGCGCCGATGCCGCTCGAGGCACCGGTAATCAGTGTCACCCGCCGTTCCATCGGCGGTCAGGCCGCCCTGGCACGGCCGTCGATCCTGTAGCCATAGATGCGATCGAGACCCAGTCTGGCCGCAATATCGAGACCTTTCTGCAACTGCGCGCCTTCGAACGGCTTTAACGGCTTGCGCAGCGGCCCCGAGGGCAGCCCCACCGCCCGCATCAGACTCTTGATGGCGACCGGGTTGATCGCCGAATAGGCGTAATGGAGCATGTCGAGATTGTGCAGATAGGCGTCGCGAAAATCCTCCGCATCGTCGGCGTCCTGCCACGGTTTGGAGATGGTTGCGAACGCGCGCGGGATGATATTGCCGGTCATGTTAGCGGTGCCGTGACCGCCCAGCGACATGGTCGGCACAATCAGTCCGAGGTTGGGGGAGCAGCAGCACATGATAGCGATGTCGGGCTTGGCGGCACACATCTGCGCCACCTGACCGACCCGGGTTGTGCTTTCCTTGAGCACCACCATGTTGGGGTGTTTGGCGAGCTGCAAAAGATTGTCCCAGTGCAGATCGGTCTTGACCCGCGGCGGATTGTTGTAGAAGCCGATCGGAAAGTCGGCGGCATCGCACACCTCCTCCACATAGTCGGTGATGTCGTCGTTGGAGGCGCAGATATAGGCCGGTGCGGCGATAATCGCGCCGTCGGCGCCTTCGCCCTTGGCAAAGCGCACCATGTCGATGGTGGTCTGCGTGTTGTTTCCGGTGCATCCGTAGTATTTGAGGATGCCGCCGGCATCCATCTTGGCCGTTGCGGTGATGATCTGCCGCTTTTCGTCCGGCGACAGCATCGACACCTCGCCTGTCGATCCCATGATCAGGACGGCCTCGGTGCCGTTTTCCGCATGGAACTGGAGGAGCGTGCGAAAGCCCTCCAGGTCGACGGAGCCATCCTCGTTCATCGGCGTCACCAGAGCGACGAAACTGCCTTTGGGTTTGGTGTGTGCCATGTTCGTTTCCTCTGCTGGTCTAATTGGCAAAGATGTTGGGAAAGGCGAGTCTGGGCAGGCCCAGCACGATATCGGGGACAAAGATCGACAGGATGGCGATCAGCACGGTCAGCAGGACGATCGGAATAACCGCCAGCATGGCACTGCCGAGGGGCACATCGCCGATCTGCGCGGCGATCAACAGACAGATGCCATAGGGCGGCGTGATCAGTCCGACCGACAGGACGATGGTCGCAAGAACCCCCATGTGGACCGGATTCATGCCCGCCGTGTCGCCCAGCGCCTGGATGATCGGTAAAAAGATCAGCACGGCCGAGATCGGATTGAGGACGGTTCCGATCATCAGCAGAAATCCGATCAGCAACAGCATGATGCCCACCGGGTTGCTGGTCTGCGCCGTGATGAAGCCGACGACGATGTCAGCGGCACCCAGAAAGGCGATCAGCCAGCCGAAAATACCGGCGCCGGCGACCGTGAAAAGCGGCACGGAAAACTCCAGCGTCGCTCGGGTCAAGTGGCCCGGCAACTCGCCGAGCGGAACATCGCGGTAGGCGATGAACGTCAGCACCAGCGCCCAGGCGACGGCGCTGATCGCCGCCTCGGTCGGGGTAAAAAATCCGGCGATGACGCCGCCCAGGACAAAGACCGGGATCAGCATCGCCGCCGCACCGCGCCACAGGGCCCGCCCCAGCGCCCGCACACCGGGGAACGGATTCGACGGGTAACCCTCGCGCACCGCCATGATGTAGGCATAGACCATCATCGCCAATCCGATGGTCAAACCCGGCACGATGCCGCCCAGGAACAGGGCGCCGATGGAAACGTTGCCGAAGGCACCGTAGACGATCAGGATGATCGACGGCGGGATGATCACCCCGAGGGTCGACGACGCCGCGGTCAGCGCCACCGCAAATGCGGGACGGTAGCCGGCTTTCTTCATGGCCGGGATCAGGATCGAGCCGACCGACGCGGTGTCGGCGGCGGCCGAACCGGAAAGCGAGGCGAACACCATCGACACGAAGACGTTGACCTGGCCGAGGCCGCCGCGAACGTGGCCGACCGAAGCATTGGCCACGTCGAGCAGCCGGCCGGTGATCGACCCGGCATTGAGGATCCGGCCGAGGAACATGAAGAACGGCACCGCCAGCAGGGTGAAGCTGTCGATGTTGGAATACATCTGATTGATGACGGAGGTGAGCGGCAGGCCTTCCCACAGGATCACCGCCACCGAGGACAGGATCAGCGAAAACCCGATATTGACCCGGAACGCGACGAGCACGAAAAAACCGCCAAGCAGCAGGACCAGCGGGTTCATTTGCGCCAGTCCTGAAGCAGGCTTTCCAGCAGGAACAACGCCATGCACAGCCCGCCCAGCGGAATCGGCACAAAAAACCAGAATTCGGTTATGCCCAGGGCCGGCGACATCCGGTTCAGCCCGATCTCAGCCATCAACACCCCGTTGAAGATGAGCACATAGATCACGGCCGCTGACGCAAAGACAGGCACGATCAGGGGCAGAACATTGAAGCGGCCGGCTTTCGGCCAGATATCCACGACGTAATGCTGACCGTGCCGGAAGGCCAACGCGGCGCCTACGAAAATGCACCAGGAGAACAGCAGCTGCGCCATGTCGAGCGTCCATATCATGGGCACCCGGAGGATGTTCCTGGCGACCACCTGAATGAAGACGACAAGGATCAGCCCGGCGAACAGCGCAGCCAGCATCGCACCGAAAAATCGCTCCAGCAGTGTGTTCAGGCGGGTCAGCATCGGCACCAGAGCGCGTCGCGATCAATTTCTGGTTTGGCCGGGCGGCGCACCACCGCCGCCCGGATCGTTGTTATCCGGCTTCAGTTGCCGCGGATGGCGGCCATGGCCGGTTCCAACCCAAGTTCAGTCGCAAGCGACGCCTGCAACGGTCCGAGGGCGTCCTTGAATTCGGCCACATCCGGTTGCGTGACCGTAACGCCATGATCGGATTTCAGTTTCTCGACCAGTTCGGTCTCGTATTTCTGCGCCATCTCTATGCCGAGAACGGAGGCCTCGGCTGCCACCTCGACGAACATCTGCTGCTGTTCCGGTGTGAGTTTGTCCCAGGCACGCTTGCTGATGGAGATGTGATTGACCTGAATGGTGTGGCCGGTGAGCGCAAGATAGGGCGCAACCTCGTAGAGCTTGGATCCGGTGTAGCCGGGGATCGAGCTTTCCAGCGCTTCTGCCACGCCGGTCTGTACGGCTGCGTAGAGCTCGCCCCAGGCGACGGTCACCGGCAGCGTTCCGAGTTCCGCCCAGGTTTTGGCGATCATCGGTGACGGCGGCGTGCGCATTTTGAAACCGGAAATGTCGGACAATCCGTTGACCGGTCCCTTGGCGTTCGAAAGGTTGCGGGTGCCGGATCCGCCCAACGCCAGAAGATGCATGTTCAGCGAACGATCATCATAGGCATTCTGAAAATAGTCCTCGGCCGGGGTTCCCGGTCCCACCCGGTTCATCAGGTCGTCAAAGCCGGCAAACAGATAGGGCATCGAAAAGACCTGGTATTCGGGCACCTGTTTGACGGCGTTGTTGGTCGAGCTGATCATCAGATCGATGGTTCCAAGCCCCATTTCGCCGATAACCGCCGGATCTTTTCCCAGCTGGCCGGAATCGAAAATGTCGATCTCGATGGCGCCGTCCGAACGCTTGGCGATTTCCTCGGCCATGAAGGCTGCCATGTCGTTATAGGGGTGGGGCGATTTGACCAGCGTGTGCAGCCGCATCTTCATGTCGGCCGCGAATGACCCGGACGATGCGATCATAAGGGCGAGTACCGCCGTTGCTATCGGCTTCCAACTGCGCATGATTCTTCTCCCGCTGCTGTTGTCGGATTTGTTTGAATGCACCCGCCTTAGGGTTTTCCAACACAAACATACAGTCAAATGCCAAAAGCGTGGCTTTGTATGCATCAGTGTTATCTGTTCAGCGGGTCAAGCGGTGGTTGTTCATGACGTCCAGCGCGATGTCCGTGAAATCGGCCGCCAGGGCCGAGGAACGCGTGCCCGCCGGCTTGATCAGTTTGAATTCAAACGGAATGGCCGGGCCGAAAGGCACCACCTCGATCGCATCGGCGCGGAAATGCTCTGCCGTCAGCGCGTCGATAATCGTAATGCCGAGACCCTGAGCCGCGAGCAGACAGGCGGCATAGGAAGGCTGGGCCTCGACCAGGATTTTGGGGCGCACGCCAGCCGTCCTGAACACGTGCCCCAGCCATTGGGCGGTATCCGTCTGGTAGGACAGGGAAACCAACGCTTCGCCGTCGAGATCTTCCGGTCTGATGACCCGACGGCCCGCCAGACGATGATCGGATGCCATGACGCAAACGCAGTCGACCCGCCAGGTTCCGAGGATTTCGATCTCCGGGCGCGCCGTCGACAGATGCCCGATGCCGAGGTCGAACTGACCAGATCCGATCAACTCGCTGATCCGCGGTGACGTATGCACGTCGAGGGTGGTTTTGACGGTCGGATGCTTGTCGGTGACCTGGCGCATGATCGCCGGCGCGACCGACAGCGCCAGCGCCGGCATGACGGTCACGCGAACGTGCCCGCGGCGCAATTCGCGGATCTCCTCAGCGGCACCGGCAATACGGTCGAGGCCGATGAAATAGGTGTCCACTTCGCGCTTGAATTGCCGTGCCTCCGGTGTCGGCTTCACCGTTCGGCCGTCCCGCTCGAACAGCGTCAGGCCGGTATCGGCCTCCAGTCCGGCAATCATCCGGCTGACCGCCGGCTGCGAGATGTTGAGCATTTCCGACGCCCGGTTGATGCCGCCATGGTTCATCACGGCGCGGAAGACTTCTATCTGGCGTTCCCTCATCGCTGCACCCCTATGAATGTCTTTGGGTTATATGCAGCGGTCGTTTTATACGATCAGGCTATGTATGAGAATGGCGGCGGCGGTCACGGCGCCCCTGTCTGCACCTTCGGGCACGTCGGTTTTCGGGCGACCGGGCGGTCAGTGCGCCTCGTCCCAATTGTCGGCGGCGCGGGCGTCGACCTGCAGCGGCACCTTCATGGCAACGGCCGGCATGGCGGCATCGCGCATCACGTCGGTGACCAGCGTGATGGTCGGTTCGACCTCCCGGTCGGGCACCTCGAACACCAGTTCGTCATGTACCTGCAGAAGCATGCGTCCGGTGAGGCCGGCCTGGCTAAGCGCTGGATCCATCTTGATCATGGCGCGGCGTATGATGTCGGCGGCCGAGCCCTGGATCGGCGCATTGATGGCGGCGCGCTCGTTGAAGGAACGGGTGTGCGGATTGGACGATACGATGTCGGGGTAGTGGGCGCGGCGGCCGAATATGGTCTCCACATAGCCGTGCTCACGGGCGAAGGCTTTGGTGGAATCCATGTAATCCTTGATGCCGGGGAAGCGCTCGAAATAGGTCTTTATGTAGTCGCTTGCCTCGGAGCGCGGGATGCTGAGCTGATTGGCAAGCCCGAACGCCGAGATGCCGTAGATGATGCCGAAATTGATCGCCTTGGCACGGCGCCGCACCTCGGCGGGCATGTCCTTGACCGGCACGCCGAACATTTCCGAGGCGGTCATCGCATGGATATCGATGCCGTCGGCGAAGGCCTGCTTGAGCGCGTCGATGTCGGCGACATGGGCGAGCACCCGCAACTCGATCTGCGAATAGTCGGCCGACACCAGCTTGTTGCCCTTGTCGGCGATGAAGGCGGTGCGGATCTTGCGGCCTTCGGCGGTGCGGATCGGGATGTTCTGCAGGTTGGGGTCGGATGACGACAGCCGGCCGGTGGTGGTCGATGCCAGCGCGTACGACGTGTGAACGCGATCGGTCTGCGGGTCGATGAAACCGGGCAGGGCATCGGTATAGGTGGATTTCAGCTTGGTCAGCTGGCGCCACTCGACGATCTTGCGCGGCAATTCATGCCCTTCCGCGGCCAGTTCCTCAAGCACCTGGGCGGTGGTCGACCATTGCCCGGTTTTGGTCTTGCTGCCGCCGGGCAGGCCCATCTTGCCGAACAGGATGTCGCCGAGCTGACGCGGCGAACCGATATTGAACTCCTCGCCCGCAAGTTTCTGGATCTCGTCCTCCAGCGCCGCGGCGCCCTGCGCGAAATCACCCGACAGCCGCGACAGAATCTGCCGGTCGACGCCGATGCCGCGCTCCTCCATGCGGGCGAGCACCGGCACCATGGGCCGCTCCAGCCGTTCGTAAACCGAGGCGAGGCCGTCGGCGGCGAGGCGCGGTTTCAGAACCTGCCAAACGCGCAGTGCAATATCGGCACGTTCGCCGGCAAAGGCCGTCGCCCGTTCGATGTCGACCTGGTCGAAGCCGATCGCGGCGCGGCCGCTGCCGGTCAGGTCCTTGAGCGCCATCGGCTTATGGCCGAGCCAGCGGTCGGCAAGACCATCGAGGCTCTGGCTGCCGAGACCCGCGTCGAGCGCATAGGACATCAGCATGATGTCGTCGAAGGCGCGCATTTCGATTCCGTGTCGGGCGGCGACAAGCCAATCGAATTTGAGGTTCTGCGCCACCTTGAGAACCGACGGGTCTTCGAGCAGGTCCTTCAACCGGGCAAGCGCGTCATCGAACGGCACTTGGCCGTCAACCAGACCGTCGCCGAGCAGATCGTCGCTGCCCGATCTGTGCGCAAGCGGCACATAGGCGGCTTGCACCGGGCCGGCCGCACGCGACGTCGCGTCCTGCGGCTGATAGGCGAGTGCGACGCCGACCAATCCGGCCTGCATGGGATCGGCGGAATCGGCCTGTACCTGGCAGGCGATCACAGCGGCTTCCCGCGCAGCGTTCAGATAGGCGTCGAGGTCGGACATGCTGCGCAGGCACCGATAGCTGCCGGCGTCAAGCTTGGTGCCGGCAGCGGCTGCGACACGCGCCTCGACCAGCGCCTGTGGCGTCCAGCCATCCGAGCGGCCATCCGGAGCGCTGTGCACCGTGGCCTTGCCGGCATCGAGATCGGGGCCACGCGCCTCAGCACCCCAGGCGACATCGACGTCGGCGGACTGGACGACTGCCGCATCGGTTTCGGTCGCCTCGGCGACGCGCCGGGTCAGCGCATTGAACTCCATGGTCTTGAGGAAGGCGATCAGCTTCGGTCCGTTCTGCGGCTCCAATTTGAAGCTGTCGATATCCGCCGGCACCGGCGTGTCCTTCTTCAAGGTCACCAGATCACGCGACAGCCGCGCCATGTCGGCATTCTCGATGATGTTTTCGCGGCGTTTGTTCTGTTTGATTTCGTCGGCTCGCTCGAGCAGGGTGTCGAGATCGCCGAATGTCTCAAGCAGTTGTGCGGCCGTCTTGGGGCCGATACCCGGAATGCCCGGGACGTTGTCCGTCGAATCGCCGGTCATTGCCTGCAGGTCGATCATCTTGTCGGGCATGACGCCGAATTTTTCGACCACCTCGGCCGCCCGGATCTGCTTGTCCTTCATCGTGTCGTACATCGACACATGGTCGGTGACGAGCTGCATCAGGTCCTTGTCGGACGAGATGATGGTGGTGTGCGCGCCCGCCTCTTCGGCCATCCGGGCATAGGTGGCGATCAGGTCGTCGGCCTCGTAGCCCTCGAGCTCGATGCATGGCAGGTCGAAGGCGCGGGTGGCATCGCGAATCAGGCCAAACTGCGGAATGAGATCATCCGGCGGCGCCGAGCGGTTGGCCTTGTAATCGGGATAGAGATCTTTGCGGAATGTCTGGGCTGAATGATCGAAGATCACCGCCAGATGGGTGGGTGTCACGCCGACATCGGTGTCGCGCGCATCCGACAGCAGTTTCCACAGCATGTTACAGAAACCGGAGACCGCGCCGACCGGCAGGCCGTCGGATTTGCGGGTGAGTGGCGGCAGGGCATGATAGGCCCGGAAAATGTAGCCCGAGCCGTCGACGAGAAAGAGATGATCATCCTTATTCATGGCGACAGGGATAGCGCACGGCCGTCCCCCAAGTCCATGGCGATCGAACAGCCTACCGACAATTGCCGCAACCGGCCGGCAGACTGTTGACAAAGGGCGGCCTTGCCGCTGAGGCTTTCATGGCAAATGTGAGGTCAGGCGCATGTCGAATTCGATCTGTCTTATCGGCGCACCAGTGGAAACCGGTGCCAGTCAGCCGGGCTGTCTGATGGGGCCCGATGCGTTGCGCACCGCCGGCATCCGGCCGGTGCTGCAAGGTCTCGGTTTTACGGTCGAGGACGTCGGCAATGTCAGCCTGCCGGCGCTGCCGGACGTCACGCACGCCAATCCGGCGGTGCGCAACCTGCGCGAGACGGTCGCCTGGACCGAGGCACTGCACGCGGCCGGCGACCGGGCGATGGCCGACGGTCATCTGCCGATCTTTCTCGGCGGCGATCACAGCATCTCGCTCGGCAGCGTGCCGGCCGTCGCACGACACGCCGCCACGCAGGGCCGCCAGCAATTCCTGTTGTGGCTGGACGCGCACCCGGACTTCCACACGCTCGACAGCACCAAAAGCGGCAACCTGCACGGCATTCCCGTCGCCTACATCACCGGACAGGGCGGTTTCGGCCCGGTGTTTCCACCGGTTCCGGCAACAATCGATCCGCACAATGTGTGCATGCTGGGAATCCGTTCGGTCGACCCGAGCGAATATGAGGGTCTGCGCCGCAGCGGCGTAACGGTGCATGACATGCGGGCGATCGACGAACACGGCTTCCTGCGACTGCTGCGCAGCTTCATCGCTGAGGTACAGGCGGCGGACGGTGTGCTGCATGTCAGTCTCGACGTCGATTTCATCGAACCGGACATCGCGCCGGCGGTGGGCACCACCGTTCCGGGCGGGGCCACCTTTCGCGAAGCACATCTGGTTATGGAGACGCTGTGCGACAGCGGTCTGCTCACCTCGCTGGACGTGGTCGAGCTCAATCCGTTCCTCGACGAACGCGGACGGACCGCGAAACTGATGGTCGACCTGGTCGCCAGCCTGTTTGGACGCCGCGTCATGGACCGCCCGACCCGCTCCTATTGAACGCAGCCACGTCGCTTTTGACGGTGCCAATGGCTTCGCCTAAGCGATTCGAAAGATTCGTCTTTTTTCGGAAAATTTTTTTTGCCCCCTTCGCCGGTCACGCGAAGGATCGGAATCGGTCACCTTGATGCAATCGGGGCGTCCGGACTCGATTTCGAGCGGTAAACGAATGTGACGATGTTTGAAAGGCTTATCGTAAATTGTTACCGGGTGCGGCGAAGTGACCTAACGCGATCGGTCTATTCGGGGCGTCCGACAGGGGGTTCCCAATCACGCAATGTGTCACGCAGTCGTGAGCCGATTTACGGCAATCATGTCCTTGAATTGCCACATTCGTCGGACCAAATCAGGCGTACCGGCAACAAAATGCCGATGTCTGGCGAGAGGCATGTCCCCCGCCACGCCGGACATGAGCGGCGGCCTCATCCCCCCCTCTCCGGGTCGCCGCTCACATCCCCAACGCCACCGTGTCTATCCCCTCCAGCCACGGTGGCACTTTTTTTGCCTGAAATACAATTCAAGATTGATATCCTTCCTAAACACTCCCTGAAGACGTGCTTTTGGGGTTTGCAGCCAGGCGGACTGGTGATTAGAGCAACGGGCTCGAATATGGCGCCATTTGATGGCGGAAAATCGGTTCACTCGGCAAGGCGCGTCGCGCAGCGCGATATGGGGTATCGGGCAAGCGTCGCAACATAGCCGATAGGCCGATTTACCGCCACCCTGGAGAGGACTATCGAATAGAAATGCTGCGGTGATCGGGCCGGGCGATTTTGCCCCCTGGCGTCGTTGGCTCGCGCTTGTGGTGGGGAGGCACCACGGCGCGCAACCCGCCTCGCCAGCGACCAAAATCGCTCGGTCAAAGGGTGCCATATTCGAGCCCGTTGCTCTAAGGTCCGGCGCACGATTCTTGGGGAGGCACGGGCATGGCCAATCTTGACGCCGTTCTGGCAGCGGCCGACAACAATCTCGACAGCAGCATCGAACGGTTGTTCGAACTGGTTCGCATCAAATCCATTTCAACCGATCCGGCCTATGCCGGGGATTGCCGCCAGGCCGCCGAATGGCTGGCGGCGACGCTCTCGGATATCGGGTTTTCGGCCAGTGTGCGCGATACCGCCGGGCGCCCGATGGTGGTCGGCCATCACGACGGCCCGCCGAACGCGCCGCATGTGCTGTTCTACGGCCATTACGACGTCCAGCCGGTCGATCCGCTGGACCTCTGGAACAGCGGCCCGTTCGAACCACAGATCCAGGAAATTACGCCCGGCCGCAAGGTGCTGACCGGCCGCGGCACCAGCGACGACAAGGGGCAGTTGATGACCTTTGTCGAAGCCTGCCGGGCCTACAAGCAGGTCACCGGCGCATTGCCCTGTCGGGTCAGCGTTCTGTTCGAGGGCGAGGAGGAGTCTGGATCGCCTTCGCTGAAGCCGTTTCTCGATGCCCATATCGAGGAACTCAAGGCCGATATGGCGCTGGTCTGCGATACCGGCATGTGGGATCCCGACACGCCGGCCATCTCCGTCGGCCTGCGCGGCCTGACCGGCGAGGACGTGACGATCCATGCGGCCAATCGCGACCTGCATTCGGGCCATTTCGGCGGTGCCGCCGCCAATCCGATCCATATTCTGAGCGAGATTCTCGGCGCCATGCACGATGCGGACGGCCGGGTGACGATTCCGCATTTCTATGACGGCGTGCACGAGACGCCGGCCGACATCAAAGCCATGTGGGAGGGCCTCGGGCTGACCGCGGAAGGCTTCCTCGGCGAGGTCGGCCTGTCGCTGCCGTCCGGCGAAAAGGGACGGTCCGTCCTGGAACAGACCTGGGCGCGGCCGACGGCAGAGGTTAACGGCATCTCCGGCGGCTACACCGGCGAGGGTTTCAAGACGGTGATCCCCGCACAGGCCTCCGCCAAGGTCTCTTTCCGCCTGGTCGGCGACCAGGATCCGAACGCGATCCGGGCCAATTTCCGCGCATTCGTCACATCGCGCGTTCCGGCGGACTGCTCGGTGGCGTTCACCGAGCATGGCACATCCGGCGCTATCCAGTTGCCCTTCGACTCACCTGAACTCGCCACCGCCAGCAAGGCTCTGCAGGACGAGTGGGGCAAGCCGGCGGCCGTCGTCGGCATGGGCGGATCGATCCCGATCGTCGGGGATTTCCAGTCCAAGCTCGGCATGAACACGCTGCTGGTCGGCTTTGCGCTCGAGGACGACTGCATTCACTCGCCCAACGAGAAGTACGACCTGCGGTCGTTCCACAAGGGCACCCGTTCCTGGATCCGCATTCTCGATGCGCTGGCACGCTGAAGGCGATCGCGACGCGGGCGGTCAAGCCTTCTCGGCGCGGATGACCGCGCCGGCCAGGTGACCCTGACGCAACACATCGTTTAGACGCGCGTAAAGGTCCCGCACCCGCGCAAAGCCCTCAGCGCCGGCCAGCGCTTCCATCTGCGCCCGATTTGCATCGATGCGTGCGACCAGGGCTTCGTACCAGCGCACATAATCGGCATCGATCCGATCGACGGCGGCCAGCTGCCAGCCGGCCGCATCGAGACGCGGTTCGATATCGGCCAGTGGGATCGGATTGGGCAGAAAGGGCTGATCGCCCTCCTCAATGGCATGCAGGCGGTAGTCGCCGGGATCGACATAGTCGAATATGATCAGCATCGCGCCGGCCCGGCAGGTCGAAGCCAGCGACATCAGCGCCTGACCGTGGTCGGCGACGGCATACAATACGTTGAACAGGGTAACCGCATCGAAACCACCGGCGAATCGGTCCGGCAGATCAACGATGTCGGCCGTTTCGAAACGCACGCCCGGGTAAGCCCTGCCGGCCTCCGCTATCGATTGGGTTTCGATATCAACACCGGTGACCAGGCCCCATCCGTGGCGCTGCATATAGGCGGCGGTGCCGCCGCGCCCGCAGCCGGCATCGAGCAGCCGACGCTGCGTGTCGCGCGGCACCGGCGCCATGGCGATTTCGATCGCCTCTTCTTCGCCGGCATGGGCATAGTCCCCGTCGCGCACCAGCGCCAGCAGCTGCTTGCCGAGATGGGAATTCATCGTAAAGGTCGCTGTCACGGTCCGCCTCCGTCTTGCTGCGCCTGACGCCGTTTAGAGCGCAGCTCTTTGGCCAGGACAAGGCGAAAATCGATAACGCCGCGCATCATGATCCGCGCCGCAACAGGATGTCACCGAATGTGATTCATAGGGTCATCGACGTGAATCGATTCGTTTACAAAATACCTCATGATTTCAACTTCTTAAATTGCCCATTCATGGGAACGTCCAAGGCCGGCCGCATTAACGCGCCCTTAAAATGACGCCATTAGGGTTCAGATGCGCTCGGGGACTGCGGATGGCCATCCGGCAGCCCCGAAATCACCTCAGGATTCGACCCATCCGCATGGCACGGAACCGTAAGAAACAGACCCGGATCGAGCCGACGTTCTCGAAGGGAAAGAAGGCGAAAAAGAGCGATCTGCGTGCCCGGCAGAGCGACCGGGTGGCAGGCGGCAAGCCGGCGCGCCGCAAGCGCAAAAGGCGCGGCGGATCCCGGTCGGGCACGGCGCGGCGGGGCCTGTCGGGTTTCCTGCGGCGTGGTTTCTACTGGTGCTGTGTGCTCGGCCTGTGGGCAGGAATAGGCGTCGCCGGCCTGGTGGCCTTTTATGGCGCCAAGATGCCGAGCGCCACGACCTGGTCGGTGCCGCAACGGCCGCCCAACGTCAAGATCCTGTCGGCCGAGGGAAAGACATTGGCCAACCGCGGCGCCACCGGCGGCGAAGCACTGACGCTGGGGCGCATGTCGCCCTATATTCCGCAGGCGGTGCTGGCCATCGAGGACCATCGCTTCTATTGGCATTTCGGCGTCGACCCGATCGGCCTGGCCCGCGCCATGGTCAGCAACGTGATGGCCGGACGTATGGTGCAGGGCGGTTCGACGCTGACCCAGCAGCTGGCCAAGAACCTGTTCCTGTCGCCGGACCGGACGCTGGAGCGCAAGGTGCAGGAAGTGCTGCTCGCCTTCTGGCTGGAGCACAAGTTTTCCAAGGATCAGATTCTGGAGATGTACCTGAACCGGGTCTATTTCGGTTCCGGCGCCTATGGGGTCGAGGCGGCGTCGCGGCGCTACTTCAAGAAGCCGGCGCGCGACGTGAACCTGGCCCAGGCGGCGCTGCTTGCCGGCCTGCTGAAGGCGCCGTCGCGGCTGTCTCCGGCGAGAAACCCTGACGCTGCCGAAGCGCGTGCCCAGCTGGTGCTGGAGGCGATGCGCCGCGAGGGCTATGTCAGCGATCGCGAGATCACCACGGCGATGACGCAGCCGCCGACCCGGGCGAAAAGCTACTGGAGCGGTGCCGAGAACTATGCCGCCGACCTGGTGATGGATCAGATCGAGGGATTGATCGGTGGCCAGGTAACCCGCGATCTGGTGGTGCACACGACCATCAGCCAGCCGATGCAGGAGCAGGCCGAGGCGGCCATTCGCCAGGCGATCGACAGCCGCGGCCAGAAGCTCCGGGTATCGCAGGGCGCCCTGGTCTCCATCGAGGGCACGGGAGCGATCCGGGCGCTGGTCGGCGGCTATGACTACTCGGTCAGCCAGTTCGACCGGGCGACAGACGCCCGCCGCCAGCCGGGCTCGGCGTTCAAGCCGTTCGTCTATACCGCGGCGCTGGAACAGGGCCGCTCGCCACGCTCGGTGCGCAATGACGCACCGGTGCGCATCGGCAAGTGGACACCCTCCAACTACGACGACCAGTATCGCGGTCCGGTGACGCTGTCGGAAGCGCTGACCAAATCGCTCAACACGGTGGCGGCGCAGCTGGTGATGGAAGCCGGTCCGGAAAACGTCGCTAAGACGGCGCGGCGGCTCGGCATCGAATCGAAGCTGCAGACAAACGCGTCGATCGCGCTCGGCACCTCGGAAGTGACGCTGATGGAACTGACGGCGGCCTACGCGCCGTTCATGAACGGCGGCTACAAGGCGACACCGCATGTGGTGCGCCGGGTGACGACGGCCGACGGCAAGGTGCTTTACGAGAACACCTACGACAACCCGCCGCGGGTGCTGCGGCCGGACATCATCGCCATGATGAACGGCATGCTGACACGGGTGGTGAAGGAGGGCACCGGGCGCAAGGCGCGGCTCAACGGCCATCAGGCGGCCGGCAAGACCGGCACCACCCAGGCGTTCCGCGATGCCCTGTTCGTCGGCTACACAAGCCGGCTGACGACGGGCGTCTGGTTCGGCAACGACGATGGCACGCCGACCAAAAACGTCACCGGCGGTTCGCTGCCGGCAACCGCCTGGAAACAATTCATGGCGGCGGCACTCGACGGGACGCAGCGCAGCCGGCTGCCCGGGTCCAACGTGCTGCCGACCGATCCCGAGCGCATTGCGGTGCCGACGGCACGACCATCGAACCTGCCGGTGCGGCGGCCGCCGGCCGGGCTGGCATCGGCGCCGCAAGCCGCCGCGCCACCGACGGTGTCTATATCCCGGGACAGCACCGGCTCCACCCCCAGACCGCTGCCACCGGGCGACGTCGGCGCCCCCAACCGCCAGGACGAGCCAACGACGCTGCTGGAGATTCTGCTCGGCAACTGACCGCGTAACACTTTCGGCGCGGGTCTGTTACTATCCTCTGGCGTGGTCGTCTGAAGCTTTTCATTCATGAAACGAACCTTACAAAAGATTTCATTTCCGCCGTAGAGCGGACGTGTCATGTCCCGGGCAAGAAGCACCAGGGAGCCCAGTATATGAAGATACTCGACACCGACATCGCTCCATTGGGCATGGGATGCTGGCCGATCGGCGGCACCATGTTCTACGGAGACCAGACATCCGGCTATCATGGCAGCGACGACACCCAGTCCCTACGCACGATCCACGCCGCATTGGACAACGGCATCCGGCTGTTCGACACGGCGGCCGCCTACGGCACCGGGCACGCGGAACGGCTGCTGGCACAGGGCCTGTCGGGACATCCCGACGCAATCGTGGTCACCAAGATCGGCCTGGCGATAGACGAGGCAGCGCGGCGCATCATCGGCCCGGACACCGATCCGGATCATGTGATTCCCGCCATCGATCGCTGCCTGCAGCGGCTGCAGAGGGATCGTATAGACATTGTGCTTCTGCATCTCAACGCTCTGCCGCCGGACGAAGCGATGCCGATTTTCGACGCCATGGAGACGGCGCGCCAGGCCGGCAAGATCCGCGCCTATGGCTGGAGCACGGACTTTTCCGACAGCGTCAAGGCGCTGGCGGGGCGCGACGCTGCCATCGGCATCGAGCACGCGATGAATGTCTTTTTCGACGCGCCGGCCATTCAGCGAACGATCGAGGCGGAGGACAGGATCGCCTTCATCCGCTCGCCGCTGGCGATGGGACTGCTGAGCGGCAAGTACGATGCCGCCACGGTGATGCCGAAGGACGACATCCGGTCTACCGATCAGGATTTCATGGCCTATTACCGGGGCGGAAAACCAAATCCGGAGTTGCTGTCCAAACTCGCCGCAGTGCGCGAGCTGCTGCAGACCGGGGGACGCACGCTGGTACAGGGCGCCCTGTGCTGGCTGTGGGCCAAATCCGATCGCAACATGCCGCTGCCCGGTGCCCGCACCGTCGCCCAGATGACGGAGACGGCCGGCGCGCTGGCGCACGGCAAGCTGCCGCCCGAGACGATGGCGGAGATTGAAACGCTGATCGACCGGGAAGCCGATCCGGTTGAGAAGGAACGCTGACCTCACTGGCTCTGCGTGGGGAACGTCTTCAGATGCGCGACAATCCGGCGGGCCTGGCCCACGGCCGCGTAACGCACCGCCGGCGGAGCGCTGACGACATCCACTTTCCGCTCCACCCATCCGGCCTCGGCGAGCTCCACCAGAGCCAGCGTCAGGGCCCGGTCGGACACCGGGGCGAGCGACCGCCGCAATTCGCTGAAGCGCTGTTCCGCCGTCAACTGGGAGAGCACCGGCAACGTCCAAGACCGTCGTACCAGTTGCCAGTCTTCTTCGCTTTCCAGGTGCGCCTCCAGCCCGAGCGCCCAGGCAGCGGTTGCGCGACCCCTGGCGGACAGTTGGAATTCCGGCCGGAGCGGATGGCCGTGCCCGGGAGACCGTTGCAACAGGCCGAGATCGAGTAAATGTTCGAAGGACGCGGTCATCGCGGTGCGCCCGCAACCGGCGGCATGGGCAACCGGCGATATGCGCGCCGGGACGCCCGCCGCCATCAGGGACAGCGCTTTCAGACACCAACTGCGGGAACACAGCTTGACGATCTGCGATATGTCCATTTATTATAGTTACGCTATTTATCGCACAAAGGGAACCGTCATGCCCACCATCGAACTGGATAACACGATTACCCTCTCCTTCTCGGTCAAGGACCGAGCCGCCACGGCCGCGTGGTACGAAACCCATCTCGGCTTCAAGACTCTCTATAGTGCTGACGAAGCTGGCTGGACGGAGCTCACCACGAATACCCCGGGGGTGACCATCGGGATTGGCGATGCCATGGAGCCCAGCCCCGGGAACAGCGTGCCGGTGTTTGGCATCGCGGATCTCGACAGCGCCCGTACTGCCCTGGAAGCAGCGGGGGTTTCGTTCGACGGCGAGACCATTGTCTACGAAGGTATGGTCAAGACGGCCACCTTCTTCGATCCCGATGGCAATGCGCTGATGCTTGCCGAGGACCTCAGCGGGCAGAAGTCGTAAGTCAATCGGCGCTACATGTAGAGCACCGGCGTTTCGCGGCGCGGCGGCCTTGCGGCGCTGTTTACGTCGAGCAGTTCGCGCGCGGCACGGTGGCCCGAAAACACCGCGGCCTGAATGGTCGACGGTGCCAGCGCGTCGCCGATCAGGGTCTTGGACAGATCGTCAGGCAGAGCCTCCCAAAGGGTCAGATCGGGATGCCGCAAGCCAACCGGGATCAGTGTCGCCGCCTCGACGGCCGGCAGTTGCTCACCGGTGTCGGCGCGCGCTAGTTCGAGCCGGCCATCGGCGAAACGCCGCGCCGCCGTGTTCGGCAGCATGCGTACACCGAGGCCGTGCAGTTCGGCGACGACCCGCGGCTGTTCCAGCGTATAGCCCATCCAACCGGCCAGCGCCGGTTGCGGCGTGATCAACGTCACCGACAGGCCGCGGTGCGCCAGCATCGCCGCCAGTATATTGGCCATGTAGTAGTGATCGTCGTCGTAGATCGCCACGGGCCCCTCGACCTCAGCGCCGTCGAGCAAGGCATCGACCGGGGTGGCGGCATCGGCAAAACCTTCAATGGCCTCGAAACGGGTGCGCCCGGAGCCGTCTGTCCCCCAGGCTGCGCCGGCGGCGACCAGCACATGATCGGCTGCGAAGTCGACCACCGTTTCAGCGGTCATGTGGCTGTCTGAGAACAGATCGACATGGTCCAATTGGCCGAGCTGGTAGAGCCGGTAATCGGCGACCCTGCGCCACGCCGACAGGCCCGGCAGAGACGCCTCGCGCCGCACCCGGCCACCGAATTCGGCGTCGCGTTCGGCGACCGTCACCCGATGTCCGGCACGTGCCAGGGTGAGTGCCGCTTCCAGACCGGCCGGACCCGCACCGACCACCAGCACCGACTGCTGCGCCTTTGCCGGCGGCACATGTTCCGGGTGCCATCCGCGCCGCCACTCCTGTGAGATCGTCGGGTTCTGGGTGCAGCCGAGTGGCACCGAAAAGGCGTCGGATGCGACGCAGATGTTGCAACCGATGCATTCGCGGATGTCCTCAGGCCGCCCCTCGCGGATCTTGTTGGGCAGGAAGGGATCGGCAATGGACGGCCGGGCACCGCCGATCAGATCCAAAATGCCGCGCTTTATCTGGCTCACCATAGCGTCCGGCGAAGTGAACCGACCGACGCCGACCACCGGCTTGGAGCTGACTTGCTTGACGAAGGCCGTGAAGTCTTCCTGAAATCCTTCCTCGTCAAACCGCGAGGTACCGCTGTCGCGGCTCCAGCCGGAGACGTTGACGTCCCACAGATCCGGCAGCTCCGCCAGGGCCTCCACGACATCGCGACCCTCGCCGTCGGCAATGATGGCCTTCGGTCCGCTGAGTTCGTGCACGGCAAAGCGCACCGCCACGGCGATATCGCCGGCCGCCGCGTCGACCGTATCCTCGAGGATCTCGCGGAACAGCCGCAAGCGGTTTTCGAAGGACCCGCCATATTCGTCGGACCGACGATTATAAGCCGGCGAAAGGAAGTGCCAGAGCAGCGACGCGTCGTGGGCGGCATAGACGTAGACGATGTCGTAACCGGCGTCCTTGGCGCGCAGCACCGCGGCGCGGTGGCTGGCGCGGAATGCCGCGATGTCGGCGCGGTCCATCGCCTTGCACTGCACCGGCACATCCGGCTTGAGAACCGGCAGGTTCGACGGGCCCCAGACCGGATAGCCGTTTCTCATGCCGCGGGAGCGCAGCCCGGTATGGCCGATCTCGATCGCCGCGAGCGCGCCCTTGGCGTGCAACCGCTCGGTCAGCCGCCGGTGCGAAGTGACGTCCTGGTCGTCCCAGAAGGTCTCGATGGGCAGGTTGGAGATGTCGGACGTCGGATCGATTTCGGCGAGCTGCATGGCCACCGTGCCCCAGCCGCCCACGGCCTTCATCTCGCGCAGCGCGATAGCGCCGTTGGGCATCAGCGGCGAGTGGCCGGTGGCGTGCGGCACCGCGTAGAAACGGTTGGGCGCCGTGACCGGGCCGATGCGGACCGGCTCGAAGAGGGTTTCGTAGCGGCTGTCCATCGGCCCGCCTCAAAGGGTGGTCTTGACCGTGCCGTCGGCAATCCACCGGTCGAGTATGGCGAGCACGGCCTGCGAAAACGCCGGATCGTTGATATGAGCGTCGACCCGGGTCAGGTCGATCGGCGGTTGGATGACCTTGCCGAATTCATCGAGCATCGCTTCCAGTCCTTCCGGCTCATGGGCCGGCTCGCCCTCCTGATCCCACTCCTCGACACCCAGCATCGGCAGCACGACGTGCACCGGCGCTTTCGCCTGGCCGAGGCGTGCGGCGATGTCGCGCGTCAGTTCGCGCCGCTCTTCCGGGGTCAGCGCCGACGAGGCGATCAGCCGGTTGTGTGCGTGGTAGGGCCGGTCGGCAAAGCGCGCCGGCACCTCCTGCCAGGTGGCGAAATCGATCAGGTCGGCACAACCGGGCGAGACGATCTGCGGAATGCCGGCCTTGCCGGCGCCAGTCAGCCGGTCGGGACCGGCATTGATCACCGAGCCGACCATCAGATTGCCGACTTCGGGCAGCGCCAGGTCGAGCGCACAGGCGAAATAGCACTCGCGGGCGAGGCTCTCGAAGGCCATGCCGCCCATGCCGGTCGCATGGAACACCGCGACGGAAAAGCCGCGCTCCTCCAGCGGCTTTTTCAGATGCACCATGTATTTGAGGCACGAGGACCCAAGGCTGGTCATGCCGATGACCGGCCGCTGGCGATGCGGCGGCTCGACCGCCCTTGCGGCACCCAGCACGGCGCCGGCCGCCTGGCTGAGCGACGATTTGCACACCTCGTTCAGCCCATAGAGGCCACCCGCCCACAGAATCATCTGGATGTCGGCCGACAGCCGGCCGGCCGGGATCAGGGGCGAAAAGGAGACCGTCGAGACGACATATTTGGGCACGCCGAGCGGCAGTGCCCGGGCACAATCGAGCGCCAGGTCGGTGCCCATCGAGCCGCCAAGCGCCAGCATGCCGTGGATGCGGCCCTCGGCGTGGGCGCGTGCGGTGAGCAGCGAGGCGCCCTTGGCCATGATCTGCATGGCCGTGTTTTCGTCGCCTGAATCGATCGCCGCCCGGATCGACGATCCGGCGGCTTCCGCCACGTCGTGCTTGCTGATGTCGGTCGGTGCACTGGGATCGCCAAGCACGCTGACATCCATGGTGACCACGTCGCCCCCCTGCGCGCGAATGCAGTCGCCGACGTAGCGCAGTTCTTCGTCCTTCGTGTCGTAGGTCCCGATCACCAGAATCGTCTTGCTCATCCGTCTTTCTCCCTTAGCCGCGCATTCTTTCGCCGGTCGGATCGTAAGGCGGCGCCAGTTGCAGGTCCGCCGGGGTCATTTGTCCGGCAATCTGGACGTCGAAGCCGCCGGCTTCGATCCACTCCCGGCGCACGCCGTCCTGCTGGTGCAGTGTGGCCAAGCCGACCATGCGGTTCAGCCGGAAACCCCAGCCGCCGGACGTTACGTGACCCACCAAGGTGCCGTCCTTCCAGATCGGCTCGTTATGAATGAGGTAGGGGCCGTCCCGCAGCGTGGCTTCTGGCACCGTGACCGAAACCAGCCGATGCGGTGTCGCGGCCTTCCACTGGCTGCGCTGGTCGAGCAGGATCTCGCGGCCGAGGAACTCCGGCTTCTCAAGGTCCACGGCAAAACCGAGGCCGGCCTCGTAGGGCGTGTCCTCTTCGCCGATGTCGTGGCCGAAATGCCGAAAACCCTTTTCCAGGCGGCAGGCGTTCATCGCAAACATGCCGACATGGGCGAGCCCATGCGGTTTGCCGGCGTCGAGCAGCGCCTCGTAAACATGGGCGACGAACTCGGTCGGAATCAGCAATTCATAACCAAGTTCGCCGAGAAAGGATCGACGGATGGCCCAGACCCGTGCGTAGGCGCAGTCGATTTCCCGCGCCGCACCGAACGGCAAGGCGGCGCCGGACAGGTCGGCGCCGGAGACCGCCTGCAAAATGTCGCGGGAGCGCGGGCCGTGCAAGGTCAGAAGACCATAGCCGGAGGTGATATCGATGGTCTCGACGCGCCAATCCAGGTCGCGATGGATATCGATCCAGTGGCGGTCGCGGATCTGGCTCGGGTGCCCGGTAACCACCAGGAACCGATCCTCGGCCAGCCGCGTGACGGTCACGTCAGCCTCGATGCCGCCGCGGCGATTGAGCAGCTGGGTATAGACATTGGTGCCGACCGGCACGTCCATGCGGGCGCCGGCGACGCGGTCGAGCGCCCGCACGGCATCGCGCCCCTGCACGAGGATCTTGGCGTACATGGATTGATCGAGCAGGCCGGCGCGTTTCTCGACCGCCTCGACTTCTTCCGCCACCCGTGGGAACCAGGCCTGCCAGCCGATCGACGGTTCGCCCGGCCATTGCGGCGATTGCGGGTCGAAATACATCGGTACTTCCCAGCCGATGCGCTCGGCGAAAACGGCACCGGCGGCCTGCAGCCGGTCATGCAGCGGCACACGACGAATACCGCGGGCTGTTTCCATCTGGCGGCCCGGCCAGTGCAGCCCGTAATGCAGGCCGATGGCCTCGGTTACGCGCTGCGCATTGTAGGCGTCGTTTGCCTGGAACGGTTGGGCACGCGTCGAAAGCATCGAACCCATGCCGCGGCTCGGCGCGCCGTCGATCATCCATTCGGCCATGGTCAGCCCAACGCCGCCGGAGTTCATGATGCCGTTGGAGTTCATGCCGGCGGCGATGAACAGACCCGGCATCCCGGCGGCGGGACCGAGATACGGCCGACCATCCGGCGTGAAGCTCTCCGGGCCGTTGAAGAAGGTCTGGATGCCCAGCTCGGCGAGCTGCGGCATACGGGCAAAGAGCGTCTCCAGCAGCGGTTCGAGATGCTCCATATCGAAAGGCAGTTCGTCGAACTCGAAGCGCTCCGGAATGCCGTCGCTGCCCCACGCTTTGCCGTGGCTTTCGAAGCCGCCGATGAGCAGCTTGCCGGCGTCCTCTTTCCAGTAGAGCCGTTCTTCCGGGATGACCAGCGCCGGCAGGGTGCGCGGCAAGCCGGCGATCGGTTCGGTGACGATATAGAAGTGTTCCGCCGCGTGCAGCGGCACCGCGATCCCATGCGCCTTGGCGAATCCGGCCGTCCACATGCCGCCGGCAAGCAGCACCTGTTCGGTGGCGATGGTGCCGCGCTCGGTCTCGACCGCCATGACGCGGCCGTTGCGGGTGACGATCCGTTCGGCCCGGGTCCGCTCGAACACCTGCGCACCCCTTTGCCGGGCCCCGCGGGCCAGTGCCTGGGTGACGTCGAGCGGATTGACCTGGCCGTTCGACGGCACAAAAAAACCGCCACTAACGTTGCGGTAGTCGACATGGGGCCACAGTTCACGCGCCTCTTCGGCACTCAGCAGCCGGCCCTCGATCTGCATGCGCACCGCATGATCGGCATTGCGCCGCAACTGCTCCATGCGTAGGTCCGTCAGGGCCAGGTGCAGGGTTCCGTTCTGCTTGTAGCCGGTCGCCTGACCGGTCTCCTCCTCGAGTTCGCGAAACAGCCGGACGGTGTGTTTCGAAAGTTCCGTCTGGGCCGAACTCTCGCGCAGCTGCCCGACAATGCCGGCCGCATGCCAGGTGGTGCCCGAAGCAAGCGCCTTGCGCTCCAGCAGGACCGCCGGCACGCCGCGCCGGGCCAGGTGATAGAGCACCGAGCAGCCGATAATGCCGCCGCCGATAATGACGGCCGGAGCCTGGGTGGGGAACGTATCGGTCATGGGTCAACCGTGATGCGATTGGAGCGGCAGGCGTTACCGGCCCGACGGGGGCTGATCGCCGGGATTTCGGACCTGCAGTCATTTCCGGTGACGCCGGAACGGCCGAACGCATCGCGTCCGGCCGTCCAAAAGTTCAGTCTTCGAGCATCGATTCGATGCGCGCCACGGTCTCGATATCGCGCTGGATGCGGGCCTGCGCTTCCTCCGGCGACTGCCAGTAAACCAGGGCACCGGTCTCTGCGGCGAGCTTCTGGGCGCGCTCCGAAGCCATGGTTTTCTTGGCCACCGCGATGATCTTGTCACGTACGTCCTGCGGCGTGTCCTTGTGCACGAACAGGCCGTTCCACAGGCTCAAATTCAGTTCCGGCACGATCTCCGCCACGGTGGGGGTGTCCGGCGTCAGACCAATGCGCTCCTCGCCGACCGATGCGAGGATCTTGACATTGTCGAGGCACGGCAGGATCAGCTGCAGCGTGGTGTTGATCACGTCGACATCGCCGGAAGCAAGCGAATTGCAGTTGAGCATGTCGAAGGCGGCCTCGGAGCCGAATTCGAAACCCTTGGCGTCGGCCAGGGCGAAGGTCACCTGCGTCGGAATCAGCGGTGCGCCGAAATGACCGAGCGCCACGTCGTTTTCCTGGGCGTGGGCGGCGAGGCCGTCGATATCGTCGTAGGGCGCGTCGCCGGATACGGCTATAACGAACGGGTAGGTGAGAAAGACACCCAGCGGCTCGAACGGATTGGGGTTCAGCTCCGGGATGCCGATGGTCGGTCCGACCACGGGTATGGCAATGATGAAGGAGCCGATGGTGTATCCGTCGGCCGGCGCATTGGCGACCTCGACGGCTCCGGGGAACGGACCACCGCCGCCGCCGGGCTTGTTCACCACGGCCGTCGGCACATCATAGGTGGTCTGGAAATCGTCGGCGATCATGCGGGTCAGCACATCCTCCAGATCTCCGGGCGGCCACGGCACGACAAAGGAGACCGGCTTGTCGGGGTATTCGGCCTGCGCCGGCAATGCGGCCAGTGCGGCGACACCCAGGCCCAGGGTGAGGATGGATTTTGTCAGAAAGTTCATTTTGGTCTTTCTCCCAGGTTCTTGACTATCCGCCTCATTGGTTCATTATTGTTACCGACGGTACGATTATATTGACGCGTCCTGTGGCCTCTGTCAATATGCGCACCAACAGGGACCGAGGAATGGCCGAAGCCAGCGCAGAACCCACCAGACAGGCCAAGACGACGATGAGCACGGTCGACAAGGCGCTCGGGCTGTTGCGGCATTTTTCTGTCGAACACCCGGAGTTCGGCTTGAGTCAGCTGGCGCGGCTTTCCGGCTATGACAAAACCACCACTCTGCGCTGCATGACGGCGCTGGAGCGTAACGGTTTCGTCGAACAGCATCCGGAAACCCGCAAGTACCGGCTCGGATTCGCACCACTCAACCTGGCACGCATCCGCGAACAGAGTTTTCCGCTGGCCACTGTCCTGAAACCGTATCTCGACCGACTCGCCGAGGAGACGGGCGAGACCGCGCACGCGTCGCTGCTGTCCGGCAGCACCCTGATGACGGTGGCGATTTCCGAACCGCCGCGCGCCACCCGGGTGTGGGTCGATCCGTCGGAGCCGTTGCCGCTGCATGCCACCGCCTCGGGTCTCGCGGTGCTGGCCTTCACGCCGGAAGCCGATCGCGCCGCTCTGGGGCTCGGCGAGCGGCTCGAGACGTTCACGGAGCACACCCCCGACACGCTGGCGGCGCTGAATGAGCAACTCGAAGCGATCGCCCGCAGCGGTATCGGCTTCTGCGACCAGACCTTCGAACTGGAAGTGATCGGCACGGCGGTCCCGGTGTTCGGCTGGTCCGGTGTCCCCATCGGCGCCATCGCCGTCGCCGCTTTGGCGTCACGTTACGACGAAGCGCTGGCGATGCGCATTCGCCAGGCGCTGGTCGCCGCCGGACGTGAAGTATCCCGACAGATCGGAGGTGAGACGGCCTCGGAGGCGGTTTCCGGCTGATCTCGATGGATCCATTACCGGATCGACTTCATTCAATTCCCAACCTTGCCCACAGTAACTCCAGACGGTCTCTGGGCGGAGGATGATGCCATTCACGTTCAAATTCACCGTCACCCAATTCTGTAAGAATCCGATGCATGTTGAGCGCGATTTCGCGGCATCCCCCTTGGAAGCCCATCTTGACCTGTCGCGTTTTTTCACCGGCCCATGTGAGAACCAGATCCTGATCCGTCTTTTCGACTGTCAGGATGCTTTCATCGGGCTCCTCGTAGATGTGAACATCGTGGGCGTTGCCGAATTCGAGCACCGCCTGCAGCGCGGTGACGAGTTCATAGAACGAGTCATAAAGGACGTGGGAGGCGCAAAAGTCTATGTCGTCCCCATCGCCCAGAAACCGCATTCGCATCCATCCGGCTTGAGGCTTTTCAATACACGATCTGAACCGCACGGGATGCACCTCCAGCATGAGACTCTGATTCATTAGTGGACTGCGATGTTGCGAGAGGTCCAGCCACGTCTTCGAATTGACCATCGATAGCGCTATCATCATTGTCGCTTTTCGGCTGCTGCACAACGTGGAAACCGTGACGAGGTTGAATGTGGCGGGGTTCAGATTCACACGGCCACTTCGGTGTCATCGACGGCACGCATCGCAGCGCAGCAATTGACGCTTGGCAACGCGGCGCCGACAATGCTATCGGCTCGCGGACCAACCAGCGTGTCGACGCGCAATCCGGTTTTCACAATAGGCCCTCCATGCTGCCTTGCAGTCCCAAAACGGCTTTCTTATATACCCAAGCAACACGGCGCCCCACGGGCGCTGGGGGATGCTACCGCCAGGGACTGTCATACGGAACGCCGCCACGGGTCCAGACAGTTCGCTTAAGGAGAATGTAACATGGCAAAAGTAATAGGTATTGATCTCGGCACGACCAATTCCTGCGTAGCCGTCATGGACGGAACCGACGCGAAGGTTATCGAAAATGCGGAAGGTGCACGGACGACGCCGTCCATGGTGGCCTTCACCGACGACGGAGAGCGGCTCACCGGACAACCGGCCAAGCGCCAGGCCGTCACCAACCCCGAAGACACGCTGTTTGCAGTCAAGCGCCTGATCGGCCGTCGCTACGACGACAAGATGGTCGAGAAGGACAAGAAACTGGTTCCCTACAAGATCGTCAAAGCCGACAATGGCGACGCCTGGGTGATGGCCGGTGGCGAAAGCTATTCACCGTCGCAGATCTCGGCGATGATCCTGCAGAAGATGAAGGAAACCGCCGAGACCTATCTCGGTGAAACGGTGAGCCAGGCGGTCATCACCGTTCCGGCCTACTTCAACGACGCCCAGCGCCAGGCCACCAAGGACGCCGGTAAGATCGCCGGTATGGAAGTGCTGCGCATCATCAACGAACCGACGGCGGCCGCCCTCGCCTACGGGCTCGACAAGAAGGACGGCAAGACCATCGCCGTTTACGACCTCGGCGGCGGCACCTTCGATATTTCCGTTCTGGAGATCGGCGACGGCGTCTTCGAAGTCAAATCGACCAATGGCGACACCTTCCTCGGCGGCGAGGATTTCGACATGCGCCTGGTCGAATATCTGGCGGAAGAATTCAAGAAGGACCAGGGCGTCGACCTGAAGGGCGACAAGCTGGCCCTGCAGCGCCTCAAGGAAGCCGCTGAAAAAGCCAAGATCGAATTGTCGTCCTCGGCCCAGACCGAAATCAACCTGCCATTCATCACGGCTGACCAGACCGGTCCGAAGCACCTGACGATGAAACTGTCGCGCGCCAAGTTCGAAAGCCTGGTGGACGACCTGATCCAGCGTACCGTCGCGCCCTGCAAGGCCGCCATCAAGGACGCCGGCATCCAGCCGGGCGAGATCGACGAGGTGGTGCTTGTCGGCGGCATGACGCGCATGCCGAAGGTCCAGGAAGTCGTCAAGCAGTTCTTCGGCAAGGATCCGCACAAGGGCGTCAACCCGGATGAAGTGGTCGCCATGGGCGCCGCCATCCAGGCCGGCGTGCTGCAGGGCGACGTCAAGGACGTGCTGCTGCTCGATGTCACGCCGCTGTCGCTCGGCATCGAAACGCTGGGCGGTGTGTTCACCCGTCTGATCGACCGCAACACGACGATCCCGACCAAGAAGTCGCAGGTCTTTTCCACGGCCGAGGACAACCAGAGCGCCGTGACCATCCGCGTCGCCCAGGGCGAGCGTGAAATGGCGGCCGACAACAAAATGCTCGGTCAGTTCGACCTGGTCGGTATTCCACCGGCGCCGCGCGGCATCCCGCAGATCGAGGTGACCTTCGACATCGACGCCAACGGCATCGTCAACGTCTCGGCCAAGGACAAGGGCACCGGCAAGGAGCACCAGATCCGCATCCAGGCGTCCGGCGGCCTCTCCGATTCCGACATCGACCAGATGATCAAGGACGCCGAGAGCAACGCCGAAGCCGACAAGGCGCGTCGCGAAACCGTCGAGGCGAGGAACCAGGCTGAAAGCCTGATCCATTCGACGGAAAAATCGCTTGCCGAATATGGCGACAAGGTCAGCGAAAGCGATCGCACGGCCATTTCGGAAGCTGTCGATTCGCTGAAGGAAGCGATTGCCGCCGAAGAGCCCGACGGCGAGGACATCAAGGCCAAAACCCAGACCCTGGCCGAGGTGTCGATGAAGCTTGGCCAGGCCATGTATGAGGCGCAGCAGGCGGAGACCGCGGAGACGGATGCTGCCGCCGACGCCGCGGCCAGCGGCGAAGATGTCGTCGACGCCGATTTTGAAGAAATCAACGACGACGACGAAAAGAAATCGGCTTAAGCCATCAAGACGGCGCGGTTGGTCCGGAGGGCTGCCGCGCCGATTTGTGTTGACGCCTGTGGCGTTTTTACCCAAGTGCAGTTAAGAGATCGTCCCAGCAAGGCGCCAGACATGCCGGCGCGGCATCGGGAAAAACCAGCAGAAATTGGATCTCGGGCCTGAACGATAAGGCGCGCGGAGCAAATGAATGGCCAAGGCTGATTTCTATGACATACTCGGCGTGTCGAAGAGCGCCGATGACCGCGAACTGAAGAGCGCCTTCCGCAAACTGGCCATGAAATACCATCCGGACCGCAATCCGGATGACAGCGAAGCCGAAAAACGCTTCAAGGACATCAACGAAGCCTACGAGACGCTGAAAGACCCGCAAAAGCGGGCGGCCTATGATCAGTTCGGCCACGCCGCGTTCGAACAGGGCGGTCCCGGCGGTTTCGGCCGCGGGTTCGGAGGCGGCGCGAGCGGCTTCTCCGACATCTTCGAAGACATATTCGGCGAGATGATGGGCGGACGGCAACGCCGCTCCAGCGGCGGACGCGAGCGCGGCGCCGACCTGCGCTACAACATGGAGATCTCCTTCGACGAGGCCTTCGCCGGTAAGACGGCACAGATTCGTGTGCCGACATCCGTTCAATGCGACCAATGCAACGGCAGCGGCGCCAGCCCGGGATCGTCCCCTGCAACCTGCGGCACCTGTCACGGCGCCGGACGCGTACGCGCCTCGCAGGGCTTTTTTTCCGTCGAACGCACCTGCCCGACCTGCCACGGGCGTGGCGAAACCATCACCGACCCATGCACAAAATGCTCAGGCCAGGGTCGGGTGACGGAGGAACGCTCCCTGTCGGTCAACATCCCGGCGGGCATCGAGGACGGTACCCGCATTCGCCTGGCCGGCGAGGGCGAAGCCGGCATGCGCGGCGGGCCGTCCGGCGACCTCTATATCTTTCTGTCGGTCAAACCGCACGAATTCTTCCAGCGCGACGGCGCCGATCTCTACTGCACCGTCCCGGTTTCGATGACGACGGCGGCGCTTGGCGGCCAGTTCGACGTGGTGACGCTGGATGGCCAGAAAACACGGGTCAAGGTGCCCGAGGGAACCCTGAATGGCAGACAGTTCCGCCTGCGTTCGAAAGGCATGCCGGTGCTGCGCTCGTCGCAGAAAGGCGACCTGTACATTCAGATCGCCGTCGAGACGCCTCAGAACCTGACGAAACGGCAGCGGGAACTGCTCGAGGAGTTCGATTCCATCTCCTCCCAGCACAACCATCCCGAATCGGAAGGTTTCTTCTCCAAGATGCGGCATTTCTTCGATACGCTGAGCGAGTAGCGACCGGATAACGCTATCCATCAGGTGGGACCACAATGACACCACGCATTCTCGTCCTGCCGGGATCGATCAAATCGACCTCCGTCAACGTCAAGCTTGCCAATGCGGCGCAATTGAAACTGGCGCATCTCGGCGCCGACGTGACACGGGTTTCCCTGCACGATTATCCGCTGCCTCTGGTCAACGAGGACCACAAGGCCGAAAAAGGCATCCCGGACAACGCCATGAAGCTTGGCCGCCTGATCGCCAACCAGGACGGCGTCTTCATCGCCAGCCCGGAGTACAACAGCTCCATTCCGCCGCTGCTGAAGAACACCATCGACTGGATCAGCCTGATCTCAACCGATGGCGATGCGCTGCTGAAGCCCTGGCGCGACCGCTACGTGGCGCTGGGGGCGGCGTCGCCGGGACGGCTCGGCGGCATTCGCAGCCTGGCGCACCTACGTGCCGTCATGGTCGATGTCGGCGCCCAGGTGATTTCACAGCAGGTCTCGGTGGCCAACGCCCGCGAGGCGTTCGACGAAGACGGGGTGCTGAAGGACGAACGCACCGCCGGGATCCTGGAAAGGACCTGCGCGTCGCTGTTCAACCATGCCAAGCGTCACGGCATGGCGGGCTAGACGGTCCTCGCAAGCGGCCGCTATCACGTCGGACGAGACGCACAGATGGGATATTTTCGAGATGCAAGACTCAACCCAAAGAACGCCCTTCGAACTCACCACGACGCGGCTGCGGCTGCGCAACTGGCGGGACTCGGATCGCCAGCCGTTTGCGGTTTTGAACGCGCATCCCGAGGTGATGCACGATCTCGGCGGACCGGTCGACCGCGCCGCCAGCGACTTCAAGCTCGATCACTACGCCGCGGCTTACGAAAAACACGGCTTTTGCCGCTGGCTGATGGAGGAACACGACGGCACCTTCGTCGGCTACGCCGGTGTGATGCCGCGCAATGGTGATCATCCGCTTGGTTTCCACCACGAAATTGGCTGGCGGCTGACCAGAGACGCCTGGGGCAAGGGCTATGCGACAGAAGCCGCGCGGGCTGCCCTCGAAGACGTTTTTTCACGCATCGGGCTGACGGAGGTCCTGGCCTATACCGGGCCGGGCAATCTGCGTTCACAGGCCGTGATGTCGCGGCTCGGACTGCACCGCGACGAATCGCGCGATTTCGTGACCGAGGTCGAGAATGTGGAGCGCTGGCACGGACTGGTATGGATTGCCCGGCCGACATAACCAGCTGATATTTCAGGCCCTTTCGTCTTTCGGCGAGCCCATGATGATGTACGAGGTGATGCTGCTCACCTGCGGCACCGTGCCGAGCACCTCCGTGTGGAAGTGCTTGTAGGCAGCGAGGTCCGACACCTCTACGCGCAACATGTATTCGATGGTGCCCGACACGTTGTGGCACTCGCGAACTTCCGGCGCCGCCGCCATCGCCCGCTCGAATTCCACTTGATCTTGCTTGTGATGACGCGCCAGACCCACGGCAATCAGCACGGCGAAACCGCCGCCAAGCAGTTCACGATTGAGGACCGCGCGGTAGCCGAGGATGGTGCCGTTGCGCTCGAGCTCCTGAACCCGCCGTAGACAAGCAGAGTTCGACAGCCCGACCCGGCCGGCCAGATCCGTATTGCTGACACGGCCATCGTGTTCAAGGATACGCAATATTTTGCGATCAATTTCATCCATATCTGACATTTGTTGCGATAATTCATGATTCTAAGCTAAAAAAGCAAGCATTTTTCGCTATGGATGGCGTAATGTTCACCGGTTATGACAGCCGAACTGCTCACCGCCCTCGCGGCCTTCGCCTTTGTCTCGCTGATCACACCGGGCCCCAACAACCTGATGCTGATGGCGTCCGGTATGAACTATGGCTGGCTGCGCACGATTCCGCACATGCTCGGCATCGGCATCGGCTTCCCGGTGATGATCGTGCTCATCGGCCTCGGCATCATGCGGGTGTTCGAGATGGCACCGTTCAGCACAACCGTGCTCAAGGTGCTGTGCGCCGCCTATCTGTGTTATCTGGCGTGGAAGATCGCCACCGCCGCCCCTGTCGATACGGCGGACGATGCGGCGGCCGGCAGCCCGCTGACCTTTGTGCAGGCGGCAGCCTTTCAATGGGTCAATCCGAAGGCCTGGGCGATGGGCGTCACCGCGATCAGCGTCTACACACCCGCCGACCGACCTCTGTCAGGCGTCTTTATCGCCGCGGCGACATTCGCCGTGATCGCCATTGTTTCCGTCAACGGCTGGACCTTGCTCGGCCAGCAACTGCGGCGCCTGCTGCAGGCGCCGCTTGCCCGCCGGCTGTTCAACGGCGCTTGCGCGATTGTCCTGGTCGCCTCGCTATACCCAATGATCGCGGCGAGTTCCTTATAACGGGCCGAATCAGCAGCCGCAGGGCGAATCCTGGCGGGTTGCACCACAGCATGCTCCGTCGTCGCCCATGCGGATACTGGCCGCCGGTTTGCATAGGGCGGTTCCGGCCTCAAGATCGATGAACAGCCGGCTTGCATCGGTGCCGATCCCGGCGATCCGGTGGCGCCCGATCCCGCGGTTTTGCGGCGCAAACTCGACATGCATGGGGACATCACGCAGGGCCGGGATGCCCTCCAGGCTTTTGCGCAGGATGCCGGCAAGCTTGCCGGCACGCATATGGCGATCGCCGGGCGCGTCGAGCAGTTGCAGATGCGCTTCGCTCCAGCGGTGCATCCGGCCACCGCAATCGATGCTGTCGAGGCTGGCGTGCTTCAGCTCGGTGACATGATAGCCACCGCCGATCTCACGCCCGCCGCTGCGAAACACCACGCCGAAATCGGCAGGTGTGGATTCAAGCCGTGCCTGCAATTGTGCAAGCGTTGCGGGTGCGGGCTGCATGGTGTATCCTCGCATAAATTTCAACATTTCTAGAATTATTGAAATATGAACGAGAGTCAAGCCGCGGATGCTCTGTCCGCCCTGTCACAGGAAACCCGCCTGCGAATCCTGCGCTATCTGGTCAGCAAGGGCGGTGCCGGAGCACCGGCCGGCGACATCAGTCGCGAAGTCGACGCCATCTCTTCACGGACCTCCTTCCACCTGTCCGCCCTGTCGCGTGCCGGGCTGATCACCCGCGAACGGATTTCGCGCAGTATCGTCTACCGGGTCGATTTCAAGGCCGTGGGCGGGCTGCTGGGCTATTTGGTCCAGGATTGCTGCCGCGGCAATGCGGACGTGCTCAGATGCTGCCAGACGCCGGACGACTGTTGCTGACTGCGACCGCGGTGCTCGCCGGTCGCCGTCATGCACGCTCCCGGTAGGCGCTGACGAAATTTCTTAGGATGCGTTCAGGCACATGAACATCCTGTGCGTGGCAGAACGCGATCAGACGGTCGGCATCGCGGGCCGGGAAATAGCCGTGGTCGCGGTAGATACGGATGCGCGTTTCGAACACCGCGCCGTCGGCCTCCGGATGGAACTGCGTGGCGTAGACATTCGACCCGTAGCGGATCATCTGGAACGGCGCAGGTCCCGACTCCAGCAGGTGGACGCAGCCTTCGGGCAACTCCTGGACCGCCTCCTTGTGGCCGACAAAGGCCATGAAATCGGAGGGCAATTCCGACAGCAGCGGGTCCGACCGCCCGTCGGCCGTGACGTGGCATTCGACCGCACCGACCTCTTCGCTGTAGCGCTCCTTGCTGACCGGCGCGCCCAGATGGTCTGCCAGGATACCGATGCCGTAGCAGCAGCCGAGAAACGGGAAATCCGATCCGGTGATCGCCGGCATCAGTCCGAACACCGCCGCTTCGATGCGCTTCTCGACATCGGTCTTTTTGTCCTCCGGATCGCTGACGCAACCCGGACCGCCGCCGACGATCACAGCGGCATAGTCGCCGATATCGAGCCCGTCGGGGAGCGGTTCCCGGTCGAGGCGGATTCGGTGGGTTTCTGCCCGGTCGAGGTTGCCCTTTGCCAGGATCGCCTCGTATTCGCCATCGGAGGCATCGGTCTCGGGACGCAGTTGCAGGATCAAAAAACGCTTCATGACCCGTCGCAATAATATCGCAGGCGCACCGCCCGCAAGGCTTTTCACCAAAACACCTGCCAATTTGCCGGGTTTTCGTCAGGCAGCCGCTTCCACCCCGGGCCGATTGCGGTTTTCCGCGGTTTCTTTCGCCGGTAAATGCGACTATAGGGAGGGACGAACACCACCCATCCCAGGAGCGTACGGATCGATGCAGGACGCCAAGGACCGCCTGATCGTCGGGCTTGACCTGCCGACCGTCGGCGAGGCGGAGCGTATCGTGGCTGCACTCGGCGACCATGTCGGTTTCTACAAGATCGGCTACCAGCTGGTATTCGCCGGTGGCCTCGAATTCGCCCGCGACATCATTGCCGACGGCAAACGCGTGTTCCTCGACATGAAGTTGCTGGATATCGACAACACGGTGGCCAGGGGCGTCGAGAACATCGTCAAGATGAATGTGTCGATGCTGACTTTGCATGCCTATCCCAAGGCCATGCGCGCGGCGGTCGAGGCGGCGCGCGGATCGCCACTGTGCCTGCTCGGCGTGACGGTGCTGACCTCTATGGACGCGGCGGACCTGGTTGAAGCCGGCTATCAGACCGATCCGCAGAGCCTGGTGGCGCAGCGTGCCCGCCAGGCGGTCGAGGCGGGCATGGGCGGCATCGTCTGTTCGGCCGCCGAAGCCGCTGACGTGCGGGCCATCGCCGGACCCGATATGGCGGTGGTGACGCCGGGCATTCGGCCAAAAGGGGCGGCGCACGGCGATCAGAAGCGGGTGATGACGCCAGCCGACGCGCTGCGCAGCGGCGCCAGCCATCTGGTGGTCGCCCGGCCGATCGTCGCCGCGGCCGATCCGCGGCAGGCGGCCCAAGCCATCCTGGACGACATGGGTGGCGTGCTGACTGACGCCGCGGAATAAGGACTCTAGGAGGAAAAAACCATGCCGAAAGCATACTGGATCGCCCGAGTCGATGTGCGCGATCATGAGCGTTACAAGGACTATGTCTCCACCTCCAAACCGGCGTTCGAGCGCTACGGGGCGCGGTTCCTCGCACGCGGCGGGTCTTTCGAGGTACTGGAGCCGCCGGCGCGGGCGCGCAACGTCGTCATCGAGTTCCCGTCGATGCAGGCGGCGCTCGACTGCTACAATTCCGCTGAATACCAGGCCGCCAAGGCGATCCGCATCACCGTCGCGGAAGCCGAGATGGTGGTCGTAGAAGGTCTTGAAGAGTAGCGGATTTCACCTGAGGCCGATGCGGCCCGGCGAAACGGCGCGTCTGGCGGAGATCGACCGGGCTGCCGACCGGCTGTTTGTGAACTGCGGGGTGCCCGAGGCGGTGGCCATGGTCAGCGGCCCGCCGGCCTCGCCGGCCGATTTCCGTACTATGCTGGAAGCCTGCCAGGTGGTCGTCGCCTGCACCGCGGACAATGACCGACCGGTCGGCTTTGCCGCATCGCAGCCGCTTGCCGGCGACCTGTATCTGCGCCTGCTGGCAGTCGAACCGCAGCACACGAGGCAAGGGCTCGGCTCGGCGCTGGTCGCCGAAACGCTGGTTCATGGACGCCATATCGGCGCCGCAAGGTGCGTTTTGTCGACCTTCCGGGCGGTGCCTTTCAATCAGCCCTACTATGAGCGCCTCGGCTTTCGGGAATTGCCTCTGGAAGCGGCGGCGGCGCCGCTGGTTGCCCGATTCAACGCCGAAATCCCCGAAACGGCGCGGCCCGAACAACGGGTGCTCATGGTTCGCCATCTGTGAAGCCGTCGCAACGGACGGTTTGTCCGTTTCGTCGCAGCGGCCTGCCCCTTCCATTTGACCCGGACAGGCTCTAATACATGCCCAAGAGTGAAGATCACCTGGGGAAATCGATGACATGACCCACAGCAACGTACCCAAACTGGTCACGGTATTCGGCGGCTCCGGATTTGTCGGCCGTTACGTGGTACGGGCGCTGGCGCGCCGCGGCTACAGCGTGCGCGTCGCCGTGCGGCGCCCGGATCTCGCCGGCTTTTTGCAGCCACTGGGCAATGTCGGACAGATCGCGGCGGTGCAGGCCAATCTGCGCAACCGCGCTTCGGTCATGCGCGCGGTGCGCGGTTCCGACCATGTCGTCAATCTCGTCGGCATCCTGTTCGAACGCGGCAAACAGAGTTTTGACAGCGTCCAGGATCAGGGCGCCCGCGCCGTGGCCGAGGCCTGCCGCGACAACGACGCGAAGCTCACCCACATGTCGGCCATCGGCGCCCATAGCGAGGGCAATGCCAAATATGCGATCACCAAGGGGCTTGCCGAAGAGTCGGTGCGCTATACGGTGCCCGATGCCACGATCCTCCGGCCTTCTGTGATCTTCGGTCCGGAAGATGGCTTCTTCAACAAGTTTGCCGAAATGTCCCGTTTCTCCCCGTTTCTGCCGCTGATCGGTGGCGGCAACACCCGGTTCCAGCCGGTCTATGTCGGCGATGTCGCCGAGGCCGTGGCCCGCAGCGTCGACGGGACCATCGAGGCCGGCCAGAGCTGGGACCTCGGCGGCCCCGATGTGCTGACCTTCCGCGAGTGCCTCGAGCTGATGCTGCGGATCATCGCGCGCAAGCGACCGTTCGTCTCGATCCCGTGGTTCGCCGCGCGCCATCTTGGCGGCCTGATGTCGCTGGTCCCGTTTATCGAGCCGATGCTGACCCGCGACCAGGTGCTGCTGCTGGAGCACGATAATGTGGTGTCGGCCGAGGCCGAAGCTGCCGGCCGCACCCTGGCGGGCATGGGGATCGAAGCGACGACTTTGGAGGCGATCCTGCCGTCCTACCTGGTGCGCTTCCGTCCCGCCGGTCAGTTCACGCGGGATCTGACCGTCTGAGTGCACTCTCCCTCTTCACTGCCGTCTTGCCGGAGGCAATCCAGCCGGTACACGCGCTGCTGCTGATCGGAGCCAGCTTTCTAACCTCGTTCATGACGGCTTCGGTGGGCATCGGCGGCGGCACAGTCATGATCGCGCTGATGTCCTATTGGGTGCCCGCAGCGGCACTCATTCCGGTGCATGGGGCTGTCCAGTTCGGTTCCAACAGCGGACGGGTCATGGTCCTGCACCGGCATGTGGACTGGCGGCGGCTGGTCCCGTTCGGCGTCGGTGCGGTCGTCGGTGCCGGTATCGGTGCCCTCATCGCCGTGCGCCTGACCGGCGCGACGATCCTCACTGGCCTGGGTTTGTTCATCATCGCCTCGACCTGGATCCCGCTGCCGAGACTGGCGGCGATCGGTCGGTTGGGCATGCTCGTCATCGGCGCAGTCACCACCTTTCTCGGCATGTTTTTCGGGGCAACGGCGCCGATCAATGCGGCGCTGCTGTCCAACAGTTTCAGGGAACGGCAGGTGCTCGTCGGATCGCTCGCCGCAATTACCGCCGCGCAGCACGGCTTCAAGATCGGCGGTTTCGCGCTCGCCGGCTTCGCTTTCGCACCATGGCTGCCGCTCATACTCATGATGATCGCAAGTGGCTTCATCGGCACCCTGGCCGGTGCCCGGGTGCTCAACCGGTTGCCCGAGGGCGGTTTCCGCCTGGTGTTCAAGATCGCCCTGACGGCGCTGGCGCTCGACATGCTGTGGCGTGGCCTCGGCAAGGTGTTGTCGATTTAACGCAGCAGAATGATTTCTACTCCGGCACTCTTGATTCACTTCGTTGGAGTGGTTACATCCATCACAAATCATTAGGATTTTATTGCTAGAACATCTCAGCTCGGTGGGGACCAACGGCGCAATGTCGCGGGCCAAGGCCTGTGTGCGCCAAATTGGCTAGAGGGGTATCATGTCGGCACAAAAAGTGATGGGCACGGCCGTATTGTCTTCGTTTCTGTTGGCGGGCGTCGTCATTCTTGTCGGATCCTTCCTGGCGCCGCCCCAAGCGCTCACCGGCAACAGCGGCTGCACGGCCTATGCGATCGACGGCTGCTCGACTGAGCGCACCGTGACCCGCTGATTCCATTATCTGCTTGCGCTATCGCGCCGTGATCCGCATCGGCAGCCCGCCTTCCGGCTGCACGGTGAGTTTCTGCACCGGCCATGGGCGTGTCTGATCGGTGCAATCGAATCGCAGGCGCCGCATCAGAATGCCCAGCGCGATCACCGCCTCCTGAAGCGCGAAGGTGGCGCCGATGCAGGTGCGCGGCCCGGCGCCGAACGGCAGATACTGGAATCGGCCGATTTTTTCGCGGTTGCCGGGCAGGAACCGGGACGGCATGAAAGCGTCCGGCTGATCCCACAGCAGCCGGTGGCGATGCAGAACCCAGGGCATGACAAGCACCGTATCGCCGGCCTCGATCGCCGCTTCCCCGCAGGTATCTGCCGCAATCGCCTGTCGGTTGATCGACGGCGCCGGGGGGAACAGCCGCATCGCCTCCTCGAAGGCGGCACGGGTATGCGGCATTTCCTCCAGCCATCGGACCGGATCCGGCTGGCTGGACAGCACCGTGTCGATCTCGTCCTCGATCGCCTGGCGCTCATGCGGCGCGTTGGCCAGGCAATACAGCGTCCAGCCAAGCGCCCGGGCGGTGGTCTCATGGCCGGCGCCGAGAAAGGTGATGATGTTGTCGGCGACCTCGTCGCGGGTCAGCCCGTCGGGCTTCATCTGACGCAATAACAGGGTCAGGAAGTCCTCCGGCGCCGCTTGCGGATCGTCGCGCAGCAGAATCTGCCGTTCGGCCATGGTGTCGTCGACGATCTTGCGGAAATAGGCCAGCGTGCGACGGCCGCGCAGGCGGGTGATCCGCGGCAGCCAGGACGGGGCTTTCAGCAGATCCAGCGGATCGACACGCCCCATGGTCTCCAGCAACCGCTCGATGCTGCGGCTGAAGTCGCCCTCCGGAACCGAAACGCGACCCGAAAACAACGTGTCGGTGAGGATCTCGAAGGTCAGCATCGTCATGTCGTGCGCCATGTCGCGAACTTCGCCGCTTCCGCTGTAGCGTTCGACGAAGCGCTCGCTGCTGCGCAGCATCTGGGTGGCGAAGCCGCGGGCATGCCGCGGCGTAAACACCGGCGCCACCGCCCGGCGCGAGCGTTTCCAGGTTGCGCCCTCGGCGGTCAGCAGGCCGTCGCGCAAAATCGGCCGCAGAATCAGTTGGCGCACCGTTCCCATACGGTAGTTTGCGGCATTGTCGACCAGGATCCGGCGGATCATCACCGGGTCGTTGGCCATCAGCAATTGATCGTTGAACAGCGCGGTTCTGATCCACGGCTTGGTGTAAGCCGGCTCGCCCCACAGCTCGATCGGATTGTTGTAGACGATGCGGATGACCTCCAGCCGACCGGGCAACCGGGTCCGCGGCTGGGGTGCTGGCGGCGTGAACGGCTGGATCGCTGTGTCCATCGTCGATCGTGTCTCTGAGGGGCGTTTTGCCTATCCTATCGAAAGCGATGACGAGCGGCCAGCCAGCCACCCGCCGGGCCCGGCAAAAAACCCGCCCGCCGCGCGGCATCGCAATCCTCGCGGATTTGGAATCACCCCGTAAAACCTATATATTAGGTGTATGAGACAGGCATGATTCGCGTTGAATTGACGCGGCTCCCATTTCCAGGAAAGACCACAATAATATGAACGATACGCCGGAGACCGAACCCTCGGCGCAGACTCCCGATTACGGAGCTGATTCCATCAAGGTTCTCAAAGGCTTGGACGCGGTCCGCAAGCGTCCGGGCATGTATATCGGCGATACCGACGACGGGTCGGGCCTGCACCATATGGTGTACGAGGTGGTCGACAACGCCATCGACGAAGCGCTGGCCGGTTACGCAAGTCACGTCAGCGTGACGCTGAACGCCGACGGCTCGTGCACGGTGACCGACAACGGCCGTGGTATTCCGACCGATATTCACCCGGAGGAGGGTATTTCCGCCGCCGAGGTGATCATGACCCAGCTGCACGCCGGCGGCAAATTCGACCAGAACTCCTACAAGGTGTCGGGCGGCCTGCATGGCGTCGGCGTCTCGGTGGTCAATGCGCTTTCGGTGACGCTGTCGATGCGGATCAAGCGGGACGGCAAAATCCACGAAATGAGCTTCTCCAACGGTATCGCCGACGGGCCGCTGCAGGTCACCGGTGACGCCAGCGACGAAACCGGAACCGACATCACCTTCCTGCCGTCGACCGACACCTTTTCGATGACGGAATTCGACTACGACACGCTGGAGCACCGGTTACGGGAACTGGCTTTCCTGAACTCAGGCGTGCGGATCATCCTGACCGACGACCGCCATTCGGATGTTCGCCAGTCCGAGATGGTCTATGACGGCGGCATTCAGGCTTTCGTCAAGTATCTCGACCGCAACAAGAAACCGCTGATCGACGAGCCGATCTTCATCGCCAGCAAAAAGGACGGAATTTCCGTCGATGTCGCCATGTGGTGGAACGACAGCTACCACGAGAATGTGCTGTGCTTCACCAACAACATCCCGCAGCGCGACGGCGGCACCCATATGGCGGGCTTTCGCGCGGCGCTGACGCGACAGGTCGTCGGGTATGCCGAAAGCTCGGGCCTGACCAAGAAGGAGAAGGTGTCGCTGACCGGTGACGACTGCCGCGAAGGCCTGACCGCGGTTCTGTCGGTCAAAGTACCGGATCCGAAATTCTCCTCGCAGACCAAGGACAAGCTTGTGTCTTCGGAAGTCCGACCGGTGGTTGAAAGCCTCGTCAACACGGCGCTCAACCAGTGGCTGGAGGAACATCCGCAGGAGGCCAAGGTGCTGGTCGGCAAGGTCGTGGAAGCGGCGGCCGCGCGCGAGGCCGCCCGCAAGGCGCGTGAACTGACACGGCGCAAGGGCGCGCTCGACGTCGCCTCGCTGCCGGGCAAGCTCGCCGACTGCTCGGAACGCGATCCGGCCAAATCCGAACTGTTCCTGGTGGAGGGCGATTCCGCTGGTGGATCGGCCAAACAGGGCCGATCACGGGAAAATCAGGCAATTCTGCCGCTGCGCGGCAAGATTCTCAATGTCGAGCGCGCGCGCTTCGACAAAATGCTGTCCAGCCAGGAAATCGGCACGCTGATCACGGCGCTTGGCACCGGGATCGGCAAAGACGAATTCAATCCCGACAAGCTGCGCTACCACAAGATCATCATTATGACGGATGCCGACGTGGACGGCGCCCATATCCGCACCCTGCTGTTGACGTTCTTCTTCCGGCAGATGCCGGAACTGCTCGAACGCGGCCATCTCTATATCGCACAGCCGCCGCTCTACAAGGTGACGCGCGGCAAGTCGGCGCAGTATCTCAAGGACGAGAAGGCGCTCGAGGATTACCTGATCGACTCCGGCCTGGAGGACTCGGCGCTGGCGCTGGAAACCGGTGAGGTTCGGGTCGGCGAAGACCTGCGGCAGGTGGTTCAGGACGCGATCAAACTGCGCAACCTGATCGAGGGGCTGCATTCGCGCTACGACCGTACGGTGATCGAGCAGGCGGCCATCGTCGGCGCCCTCAATCTGGAACTGATGAACGAACCGGACCAGGCCGCGGCAAAAGTCGACGAATTGTCGAAGCGTCTGGATCTGGTCTCGGAGGAGACGGAGCGCGGCTGGCAGGGCGCCGTTACCGAGGACGGCGGCCTGCGGCTCGAGCGCACGGTGCGCGGCGTGCGCGAATCGCATCTCATCGACAGCCACCTGATCGCGTCGGCCGACGCACGGCGCATCGACCAGCTGGCCGAACGTCTGCAGGAAGTCTATGCCGGCAATGCCCAGTTGAACCGCAAGGAGGAGTCGACCGCCATAACCGGTCCGAGTGCGCTGCTCGACGCAATCTTTGCCATCGGCCGCAAGGGCCTGACCATGCAGCGCTACAAGGGTCTTGGCGAGATGAACGCCGATCAGCTGTGGGAAACCACGCTGGATCCCAACGACAGGACATTGCTGCAGGTCAAGATCAACGACGCCACCGACGCCGACGGGCTGTTCTCGCGGCTGATGGGTGACGAGGTCGAACCGCGGCGCGATTTCATCCAGGAAAACGCGCTGAGCGTCGCCAATCTCGACATCTGACCGCCGATTAGCCCGCTTACAACTTTCGTCGGGGTCTGTTGCGTCGCGGAAGAAAAATGTTAAGCTGCCGCAATGCATTGCCGCGTCGCACAAAGGGATGGGTGGGTCCGGCACAAGACTTATCGGCATTCTGATGCGTCCGTTGCTCAGCGCTGCGGGCAAAGGTACGACAATTAATGTTCTATCAGCTTTACGAACTAAGCCACGCCGCCATGTCACCCTGGCGGGCGGCGGCAGACGCCGTGCGTCTGACCTACTCCAACCCGCTCAATCCGGTATCGCAGACGCCGGCCGGGCGGGCGCTGGCGGCCGGCATGGAGGTGTTCGAGCGGGCAACCCGCCGCTATGGCAAGCCGGAGTTCGGCATCGACGAGGTGATGATCAACTTCAAGAAGGTCTCGGTCCACGAAAAGATCGTCTGGAGAAAGCCGTTCTGCGACCTCATCCGTTTCGAACGTGCGCTGCCGCCCGGACACCGACCCGACCCGAAAATTCTCATCGTCGCGCCAATGTCGGGCCACTATGCCACATTGCTGCGCGGCACCGTCGAAACGCTGCTGCCCAGCGCCGACGTCTACATCACCGACTGGATCGACGCGCGCGTGGTGCCGCTGACAGAAGGCCGTTTCGACCTCGATGACTACATCGACTACGTGATCGAGATGTTGCGGCTGCTCGGCCCGGATACGCATGTCATGGCGGTCTGCCAGCCCTCCGTGCCGGTGCTGGCAGCGGTTGCCATCATGGAGAAGAACCACGACAGCGCGGCGCCGCGGTCGATGACGCTGATGGGCGGGCCTATCGATACCCGCATCAATCCGACCGCCGTCAATGCGCTGGCTGAAACCAAGCCGATCGAGTGGTTCGCCGACAATGTCGTCATGCAGGTGCCGTGGCCGCAGCCGGGCTTCATGCGGGACGTTTATCCCGGCTTCCTGCAACTGTCCGGCTTCATGTCGATGAACCTCGACAAGCACGTGATCGCGCATAAGGACTTTTTCAAGCATCTCATCGTCAATGACGGTGATTCGGCGGAGAAACACCGGGATTTCTACGACGAGTATCTGGCGGTGATGGATCTGGCCGCCGAATTCTATCTGCAGACGGTGCAGGTGGTGTTTATCGAGCACGCACTGCCGAAGGGCCGCTTCATGCACCGTGGACAACTGGTCGATCCCGCAGCGATCCGCCGGGTAGCCCTGCTGACCGTCGAGGGCGAGAACGACGATATATCCGGTGTCGGTCAGACCAAGGCAGCACACGATCTGTGCGTCAATCTGCCGGAAGACATGCGCGAACATTACATGCAGCCAGCGGTCGGCCATTACGGGGTCTTCAACGGCTCCCGTTTCCGGACCGAAATCGCGCCGCGCATCCTCGATTTCATGCGCACGCACAATCACCGGCACCGGGCCGCGAACAGCCGCCGCCCACCGCGCAAGAAGGCATCCGGACAAACCACGGCCGCCGCCGAGTAACCGGCTGCCTCGCGCTGCGCACGGTCACCGCCTGGGCAGATGTGATCGGCACATTGTTAAAGAAAATCAATACGTTGCAAATTTTGTAACGGCATTCGCTTGAATCACATCGATCGGCCACCCACATCGAAAACTGTGGGCGGCAATACCTGTTGCCTCAATCTCAAAAGGGCTTATCGATGACGAATACCACAATGCTACGTCCGGCCTGGACTCCCCTGACCATCGCCCTGATGGTGCTCGGCTTTGTCGTATTCTGGCCTCTGGGCCTTGCCATGCTTGCCTATATCATCTGGGGCGATCGCCTCGATGGAATCAAGCGCGATGTCAACAGAGCGACCGACGATATGTTCGCCGGCTGCCGCCGCGCGTCGCGCAAGCACCACCACTTCGCGAGGACCGGCAACGTGGCATTCGATGAATGGCGTGAAGCCGAACTGAAACGGCTTGACGAAGAGCGGCGCAAACTGGACGAGGCTCGTGAAGAGTTCGACAATTATGTTCGCGAATTGCGCCGGGCCAAGGACCAGGAAGAATTCGACCGCTTCATGGCGAAACGCAGGACCGCGCGAGACCGGTCTGCGGATAACGATCTGGACTGAATCTCTCTCTCCCTCCAGTCATTCCAGAAGTCGTTTGCGGCGCCCCAGTGGCGCCGATTTTTTTGTCCGCGGCGAAGGAATCATCTACAAGTCAGGCATGCGCTGGAACTTTAAAAGCGGTGCCGGTGAAAAGCCCCGTACCCGTGGTCGCGACATCGCCGTCGCGGGACGCAGCCTGCCGCTGGTCATCCGCGAGAACCCGCGCTCGACGCGCTTGACGCTGCGCATCGAACCCGGCGGTGCGGCTTTGAAAATGTCCGTCCCGACCGGCATTTCCGACCGCGAAATCGACCGCTTCCTGCTGCGCCATCATGGATGGCTGACAGCGCGCCTGAAAAACCTGCCGCGACCCTACCGCGTCGAGGAGGGCAGCTGCATTCCGGTCCGGGACGTGCCGCATCGCATTGCCCGAACGGGCAAGCTGCGTGACGTCACGCGAATCGCCACGGAAGCCGACCAGCCGGTGTTGTTTGTCGGCGGTGCGCCCGAACACCTTGGCCGTCGGGTCGTCGATTTTCTCAAGCGACAGGCGCGGATCGACCTCGAAGAGGCCGTCACCCGGCACAGCGCCAAAATCGGACATCGGGCCAAATCGATCCACATCAAGGACACCAAGAGCCGCTGGGGCTCATGCTCGGCCGACGGCCGGCTGTCTTTCTCCTGGCGCATCGTCATGGCGCCCGATTTCGTGCTCGACTATCTGGCCGCCCACGAAGTCGCGCATCTACAGGAAATGAACCACGGCCCGCGCTTCTGGGCCCTGTGCCGGTCGCTCTGCGACGGGACTGACCGATCCAAGGGCTGGCTCAAGCGACACGGCACCGGTCTGCATGCCATCGACTTCAATGTTGCGGCAACCGGGCGCAAGGCGGCGGACGGCGTGACGCGCTAAAACACTCGACTTCGCAAGCAATTCGTGCAACGAGCAGGCATGTCCGTTTCCGTCAAAATCTGCGGTCTGAAAACAGCCGACACGGTCGATGCAGCGCTGAGAGGCGGTGCCGATCATATCGGTTTTATTTTCTTCGCTAAAAGCCCGCGCAATATCGCGCCGGGCGACGCGGCCGTGCTGCGGGAACGGACGCGTGGTCGGGCCGCCGCCGTGGCGGTGACCGTCAACGCCGATGATGCGACGCTCGACGCAATCGTCGGCTCTGTCGATCCCGATATGCTGCAGCTGCATGGTGCGGAAAGCCCGCAACGGGTGACCGAGGTCCGCAACCGTTACGGTCGTCCGGTGATGAAGGCGCTTGCCATCCGAGAGGCGAAAGACCTGCAGGCGATCGAATCCTATCGCGGAGTCGCCGACCGGTTTCTTTTCGACGCCAAGCCGCCAGCCGGATCCGAGCTGCCGGGCGGTAACGGCATCGCCTTCGACTGGAGGCTTATGGCTGGGCTGGATCCCGCTATCGCCTATATGCTGTCGGGTGGGCTCAATGCCGGCAACGTGGCCACGGCGATCGAACTGACGGGCACGCGGGCAATCGATGCGTCTTCGGGCGTCGAGCGGGCGCCCGGCGTCAAGGATCCGGTGCTGATCGACGCTTTCCTCAAGGCCATCGCGACGGCGCGGGCTGCCTGAAAACCTGCGGAGTGTGACGTGAACCAAGCCGTAATACCCAATTCCTATCGTGCCGGTCCCGACGAGGAAGGCCGTTTCGGCATTTTCGGCGGCCGTTTCGTGGCCGAAACGCTGATGCCGCTGATTCTCGATCTGCAGGATGCCTGGAACGCAGCCAAGTCCGATCCCGCCTACGCGGCGGAGCTCGGCGACCTCAACGCCAACTACACGGGACGCCCCAGCCCCTTCTACTTTGCCGAGCGGCTGACGGCGGATTTGGGGGGCGCCAAGATCTACTTCAAGCGCGACGAGCTCAATCACACCGGTTCGCACAAGATCAACAACTGCGTCGGCCAGATCCTGTTGGCCCGGCGCATGGGCAAGACCCGCATCATCGCCGAGACCGGTGCCGGACAGCACGGCGTGGCCACCGCAACGGTGGCGGCCCGCTTCGGCCTTCCCTGCGTTGTCTATATGGGCGCCACCGACGTTGAGCGGCAGTCGCCGAACGTCTTTCGCATGCGGCTGCTGGGCGCCGAGGTGATCCCGGTTACCTCCGGCAACGGAACCCTGAAGGACGCGATGAACGAAGCGCTGCGCGACTGGGTGACCAATGTCGAAGATACCTATTATCTGATCGGAACCGCGGCCGGACCGCATCCCTATCCGGAAATGGTGCGCGATTTCCAGTCGGTGATCGGCCGCGAAACCCGCGAACAGATCCTGGCGGCCGAAGGCCGGCTGCCCGACCTGCTGGTGGCTGCCGTCGGTGGCGGCTCCAACGCCATCGGCCTGTTCCACCCTTTCCTCGACGATGAAGACGTGCGCATCGTCGGCGTCGAGGCCGGCGGCAAGGGCCTGGACACGCACGAACACTGCGCCTCGCTGACCGCCGGCCGGCCGGGTGTGCTGCACGGTAACCGAACCTACCTGCTGCAGGACGGCGACGGGCAGATCGAAGAGGGCCATTCCATTTCGGCCGGGCTCGATTATCCCGGCATAGGCCCGGAGCATTCGTGGCTGAAGGAAAGCGGTCGCGTCGAATACGTCCCAATCACGGACGACGAAGCGCTGGCCGCGTTTCAGCGACTGACCCGCGTGGAGGGTATCATTCCCGCATTGGAGCCGGCCCATGCGATCGCCGAGGTGATCAAACGGGCGCCGTCGATGGATAAGGACCAGATCATCGTCATGAACCTGTGCGGCCGCGGCGACAAGGATATCTTCACCGCCGCCAAGCATCTTGGCATGGAGGTCTAGAGTTTGACCGATAGGATGGACAAGCGCTTTGCGGACCTCGCCGCGGCCGGCCGGCCGGCCCTGGTGACCTATTTCATGGCTGGCGATCCCGACTTCGACACGGCGCTGGCGATCATGCGGGCGCTGCCGGCCGCCGGTGCCGACATCATCGAGCTTGGCATGCCGTTCTCCGACCCGATGGCCGACGGTCCGGCGATCCAGGCGGCCGGGCTGCGTGCGCTGAAAGGCGGTCAGACGCTGGCCAAAACGCTGCAGACGGCACGCGCGTTCCGCGACGGCGACGGCGACACGCCGATCGTGTTGATGGGCTACTACAATCCGATCTACAGCTACGGCGTCGACCGGTTCCTGGCCGACGCCGCAACCGCCGGCATCGATGGATTGATCATCGTCGACCTGCCGCCGGAAATGGATGACGAGCTGTGCCTGCCGGCACTGCGCCATGGCATCAACTTCATTCGACTGGCGACGCCGACGACCGACGACAAGCGTTTGCCCGCCGTGCTCAACAATACCTCGGGCTTCGTCTACTACGTCTCGATGACCGGCATTACCGGCGCGGCGTTGCCGGACACCGACAAAATCGGCGCGGCGGTCAAGCGTATCAAGGATCACACGGATCTGCCGGTATGTGTCGGATTCGGGGTCAAGACGGAGGAGCATGCGCGCATCATCGGCGGCTCTGCCGACGGCGTCGTGGTCGGCACGGCCATCGTCAACGCAATTGCCGGATCGTTGACCGAATCGGGCGCTGCGACGGAGCATACCGTCGACGCTGTCACCACACTTGTGCGTGCTCTGGCATCCGGCGTCGGCGCCGCACGTCTTGCGGCGGCCGAGTAGAATGCCCACATTGCAACGAATGTCCTGAAACGCAACCCGGACGCCCAGAACCGGCAGGAGTGATTGGCAGTGAACTGGATTACCAGCTTTGTGCGCCCCAAGATCAGCTCGATGCTGGGTCGCCGCGAAGTCCCGGAGAACCTCTGGATCAAGTGTCCGGAGACCGGCGAGATGGTGTTTCACACCGATCTGGAAGAAAACATGTGGGTGATCCCGAATTCGGGATACCACATGAAGATATCGGCCAGAACCCGGTTGGACTACCTGTTTGACGATGCGCAGTGGGAGGAACTGCCGCGCCCGGCAGCGCCGCAGGACCCGCTGAAGTTTCGCGATTCCAAGAAATACACGGACCGCTTGCGCGACATGCGCGCCAAGACAGGCCTGGAAGACGCCGTGGTGGCCGGCATCGGCATGGTCAAGGGACAGCGGCTGGTTGCCTGCGCCCACGAGTTTTCCTTTATCGGCGGTTCGCTGGGCGTGGCTGCCGGCGAGGCGATCATCAAGGCTTTCGAGGTTGCGGTCGAGCAGAATTGTCCGCTGGTCATGTTCCCGTCGTCCGGCGGTGCGCGCATGCAGGAGGGCATCCTGTCGCTGATGCAGCTGCCGCGCACCACGGTGGCTGTGGAAATGCTCAAAGAGGCCGGCCTTCCCTATATCGTGGTGCTTACCAATCCGACGACGGGGGGCGTTTCAGCTTCCTACGCCATGCTTGGAGACATTCATATCGCCGAACCGGGCGCTGAAATCGGCTTTGCCGGCAAGCGGGTGATCGAGCAGACCATCCACGAGAAACTGCCGGACGGCTTCCAGACCGCCGAATACCTCATGGAGCACGGTATGGTCGATATGGTGGTCACCCGCCAGGATCTGCCCGAGGTGCTCGCCCGGCTGCTCAAGATCCTGCTGAAGCGGCCGGCCGAACCGGGAGAAGAGCCTGCGGCCGGTCCGGTCGAGGAATTGGAAGCAGCGGAGGCCGACCAGCCGGAAGCGCCGGAGACCGAGTCGGTGGAGGAGATGGCCGAAGCCGAGGCTGAAGCGCCGGAAAACCATGACCCAGACGACCGCAACTGAAGAAATCAACCTGTTGATGTCGCGGCATCCGCCGGGATTCGATCTGTCGCTGGATCGCATCCGACGGCTGCTTGAACGGCTCGACAACCCGCAGGATCGCATGCCGCCGGTCATCCATGTCGCCGGTACCAATGGCAAAGGGTCGGCAACGGCTTTCTGCCGGGCGATGCTGGAGGCGGCCGGTCTCGCCGTGCACGTCCACACATCGCCGCATCTGATCGACTGGCATGAACGATTTCGCATCGGTCAGGCGGGCGGCCACAGCGCAATGGTGGATGACGCCACCCTGACCGAAGCGATCCGCCGTGTGACCCGCGCCAACGACGGCGACGACGCCACCGTATTCGAAATTCTGACGGCGGTCTGCTTCGTGCTGTTCAGCGAACATCCGGCGGATGCCGCGATCATGGAAGTCGGTCTTGGTGGCCGGTTCGACGCCACCAACGTCATCGAGCATCCGGCAGCCTGCCTGATCATGCCGATCTCGCTGGACCATCAGTCGCATCTCGGCGACCGGGTGGAACTGATCGCGGCCGAAAAGGCGGGCATCATCAAACCTGGAATTCCGGTCGTCGTCGGATTCCAGCAGGAGGATACGGCGCGTGACGTCGTGGTGGCGACGGCCGACCGGCTCGGCTGCCCGGTCAGCGTCTACGGACAGGACTACCAGGCCCATGAGGAGCATGGGCGCCTGATCTACCAGGACGAGACGGGATTGGCCGATCTGCCGTTGCCGAACCTGCCCGGCCGCCACCAGCAGGCCAACGCGGCCGCCGCCATCCGTACCCTGAAAGCAGCCGGATTCGATCTGCCAAACCAGCACCTCGAAACAGCACTTCAGCGGGTCGATTGGCCGGGCCGTATGCAAAGGCTGACGGCCGGCGGTGTGTTCGACGCGGCACCACCCGGTGCCGAGATCTGGATCGATGGCGGTCACAATCCGGGCGCCGGTCTGGTGATCTCCGAGACGCTGGCCGAACTCGAGGAGCGTGTTCCGCGACCGCTGTTTCTGATCGCAGGCATGCTCAGCACTAAGGACCCGGTGGGCTTTTTCGAGTCGTTCACCGACATGGCGCGACACGTCTTTACCGTCCCGGTTTCGGGCTCGGACGCCGGGATCGATCCGGTGATCCTGGCAGGCGACGCCGAAGCCGCCGGACTCTCCGCTCAGCCCGCCCTCGACGTCTTTCAGGCGTTGCAAATCCTCAAGGAGGAGTGGGAGAAGATGGACGTTGCGCCGCGCATCCTGATTTGCGGATCGCTCTACCTCGTCGGCGAGGTTCTGGCACTCAACGAAGTGCGGGTCGCCTGACGCTTTTCAAGCTTCACCAAAACGAAACGCACCGGCCCTTGGTCCGATGCATCATAGTCTTTTGGCGCCGATCAAACGCTGCCGGAGATCCAGGTTGAAAGGGCGGATTTCGGCGAGGCGCCAACCTTGATATCCGCGACCTCACCGCCCTTAAACATGGCCAGCGTCGGGATGGACCGAACGCCGTATTGAGCGGCAATATCGGGGTTTTCGTCGATATTGACCTTGGCCACTTTCACCTTGCCTGCCATCTCCGTTGAGATTTCTTCAAGGCTCGGAGCGATCATTTTGCACGGACCGCACCATTCGGCCCAAAAATCCACCACAACCGGTTCGGACGATTCGAGAACCTCCGATTTGAAATTCGATGTATCAACCTTCACGGTGGCCATCGTTCAAGCTCCTTCACATTATTTCATACGGCAACAAGGAATTCGTTCCACCGCCGATTAAGTTATCCCGTATATCTGACAGCCCGGCACGGATTTCAAGCACGCCAGCGTCACTTTGTCGTCAACCTCTCCAGTGCCGTCTGCAGAATGTCTTGAGGCAACGGGATCAGACAAGGTACTTCGGTGAACAATAGCGCCGTTTCCACCGATTTTCCGGGATATAGTGGCGTTAAAAGGGCTCGGTAGAGCGCCATTTGCGTCAAATAGGCGACCGGAACACCGGCGATATCTTCCGGTGGCGTGCGGTTGGTCTTGTAGTCGACGATCAGCACCCGCGTACCCCCGACCGCGACGCGATCCAATCGAGCGGACAAGGCACGTTCCGCGCCGCCGATGTCGAGTGTGCCCATGATCGAGACCTCGGCGCGGCTGCCCGGTGCAAAAACCGGCGCGAAGGCCTCGTCCTCCAAAACGGTCAGGACCGCGCCGACAGCGTCCTGCCGCATGTCCGCCGGCCATTCCGGGACAGCCCGTTCGACAAAACGTTCGGCGGCGGGCCGACGCTGCGAAGCTGCCACATCGGGAAGCAGTTGCAGCAACCGGTGCAGGAGCCGGCCACGCTGCATCGACGGTCGCAGTCCCGCTTCGCCATCGAAAAGCGGCGAGCGGCCGGCCACCGAAACCGATCCGGGATCGATGGCCAACCCCGCCGAAGACGGGACCAATGGCCGCGGCAGAGCGTTCGGCCGCGGCAACGGTCGCTTCAGTTCCGCCGGCATCGGGAGCTCATCCCCGACGCGCGGCATCTCCGGTTCGCGTGCCGGCAGATGATCGTCCGTCGAAACGCGGTAGCGCCAGCCCGGCCAGGTTTCCGATGCGGCCGAAAACTGGTGTTCGGTGCAATCGGCGCGGTCGCCGAGCGCTTCCCGGACCATCTTGTGCCAGTGCCGGTAGGACGGCACGTTGAGGCCGTGATATCCGCACACCACCAGGCGGTCGGCGGCGCGGGTCATGCCGACGTAGAGCAGCCGGCGGTATTCCTCGGCCGCCGCCTGCAGGTGCCGTTCCTTCAGGCGCTTCGCCTGCCGGTTGTTGCCGCCCTTTCCGGCGAGCCACAACACCGCCGGCGGCACCGCGCCGATGCTACGATCGAGCGGCAGTTCGTGCAGTTTCGGTACATGCTGGTTCTCGGCCGGCCGGCCGCCGGAATCGACCAGGAACACGATGGGCGCTTCCAATCCCTTGGCCGAATGCACCGTCATGATGCGTATCTCGTTACGCCCCTGTTCCATCTCCCGTTTGATTTCCGGCGGCTGTGCCTCAAGCGTCGACAAAAAGGCCTGTAGCCCAGGCAGTCCGGAGGTCTCCTGGTCGAAAGCGTAAGCCAGGAAGGCGTCGAGCACGTCACCGGCCTCGTTGCCCAATCGCGACAGGAAACGGGCCCGGCCGCCGTCGCGCGCCAGCACGCGGGCATAGAATTCAAAAACCGGAACCCGATCGGCAAGCCCGATCAGGTCGGTCAGCCGCTCCCTCGCAGCAGCCCAGCGTCCGCCCCGGTCGTCCGCCAGTTGCCGCAGCCGCGCAAAAACACTCTGATCGTCGTCGCGTTCGGCGCCGATCCGGTAGATGTCCTGTTCGGTGAAATTAAACAGCGGGCTTTTCAGCAGGGCGCAGAGCGACAGATCGTCCTCCGGCATCAACACGAAACGGCCCAGCGCCATGAGATCCTCGACGGCAATGTGCAGGGTCAGCTTCAGCCGGTCGGCGCCGGCGACAGCGATGTGGGCGCGCTTCAGATGGCGCATCAATGCGGCGATGAAACCGTCGCGCTTACGCACCAGCACCAGCACGTCGCCGGCCCGGATCGGCCGCCGTCTGCCGTTCTCGACAATGGTCTCTCCGCTGCGCAGCCAGTATTCGATCGTTCCGGCCACGCGGCGCGCCAGACGCGCCGGCGGCGCCGATTCCGGCGTCGCATCGAAGTGCGCCTTCCAGTCCTGCTGGTCGTCGACGCCTTCCTTGCCGATGATCTTCCACAGGTCGACGCAGCCAGGCTCGCCGGTTCGGAACGCGGCATGGCTGACCGCTTCGTCGGCGGATTGCAGACCCTGGCGGTTATCGTCCGTGGAGAACACGGCGTCGACCGCCGACAGCACGTCGGATGTCGACCGAAACGACAGATAGAGATTGAGGGCCTCGAACCGCCGTTCGGCATGGAATGCACGCTTGCGAACCGTTCGGCCGGTGTGCATGAACAGCTCCGGCCGGGCTCCCTGGAAGGAATAGATGGACTGTTTTTCGTCGCCGACGGCAAACAGGGTGCGTGTGTCGGACCGGGCTGTTTCGCCGGCAAAGAATTCCTCGGAAAGGCGCTCGATCACCGTCCATTGATCGGGACTGGTATCCTGCGCCTCATCGACCAGGATATGGTCGATTCCGCGGTCAAGCTTGTAATGCACCCAGGGTCCGGCGCCGCCACGCTCCAAGAGACCGGCAGTGCGCGAAACCAGGTCGTCAAAGTCGAGACGGCCCGATCGGCGCTTGAGCGCCTCGTATTCGGCATCGAGCCGGCGCGCCAGCTGCATCGCGGCAACCGTCAGGCTGACCGATTCGAGCAGGGACAGACGCTGGCGCGCCTCGATAACCGCATCGCTCACCGCCTTGATCCAGGCCGCCGCGTCCGGCAGGCGCGCGCCCATCGACGCCGGCACCGTGTGCTGTAGCGACCGCGACGTGCCGTCGGCCGTGAGGAAGGTGTCCTGCAGGAGCTCGAACCGCCGTTGTGTATTTTCGGCTGCGGCGACTGCGGCCAATATGTCGGCAATCTGCTTCGGCCGCCGCGCCGGCAGCTGTTCGGCTGCGGCGCAGTAGGCGCGCATGTCCATGCCCGGCCATGAGGGGAGCGGCCACAGGGACCGTTGGACCGTGTCCGCTGTTTCGTCGGCGGCCAGACGCAAAGCCCTGCGCAACACCGTTTCGACACCGCCGAGACCGTCGGCGGTGGCGAGGAAACGGCGGATCGGCTGACGTTTCTGTGTGATCTCGGTCAACAGCATGTCCAGCCCGGCTTCGCCGACCGCATCGAGGATCGCTTCGAGAGCCGCGCCTGACGCTGGGTCGTGCCCTGCCGCGATGCCGGAGAGCAGTCTCTGACGCACCTCGTCCAGCAGCAGCGCGGTTTCAGGCTCGTCCATGACTTCGAAATGCCCGGCCACATTGGCTTCCAGCGGAAACTGGTGCAGCAGTGCCTCGCAAAACGCATGGATCGTCTGGATCTTCAGGCCACCCGGCGTTTCGAGGGCCCGCGCGAACAGCTGGCGGGCGAAGGTGAGCCGTCCGGCATCCGGCATCGTACCCTCGAGGCTGCGTATTTCTTCCGCCAGCGCCGCGTCGTCGAGGCGCGTCCAGCCGGCCAGACGATCGAATACGCGATTGGCCATCTCCGAGGCCGCGGCCTTCGTATAGGTCAAGCAAAGGATGGCGGAGGGGCGGGAACCGGACAACAGCAGCCGCACCACGCGCTGCGACAGCACATGGGTCTTGCCGGAGCCGGCGTTTGCCGACACCCATGCCGAGCGACGCGGGTCGGACGCCAGCATCTGCTGGCGGGTCGTCCAGTCGAGATCGTGCGCCGGCGTCATGCTGTCGGACCGGCGGCTCATGTCTCCTCCGCGGCTTCCGCCTCGGCCGACGACCACTCGCCGAGCCGCGCCAGATGGTCATAGTCACGACCGTAAAACAAGGCCGTGCTGTCCGGGATGATCTGCGACGTGAAACCGAGCTGTCCCGACGCCAGGGCGGCCACCAGGTCCGACAACCGGTCGGCGGATTCGACGGCGAGGTCGGCGGCGCTCTTCTTCTCGGGATAGTCGCGCACGCCACCCTCGATGCGATCGACCTTGAACCGCTCGCCCGGCCGCAATCTGACATAGGCCAGGCTTGCCGGCTGTCGCGGCGCGAGCCCGGTGAAAGCGCCGGCCTGCAGCGCCGCGGCTTCCAGCGGCAGTTGCGGATCGAGCAGGATCCAGGCGACTTTGCGGCTCGGCGACAGGCCGGTCTTGTAGTCGATGATTTCGGCAGTGCCGTCGTGGCGCAGATCGATCCGATCGGCAATGCCCGACAGCATGAGGTTATCGGACAGTTCGAACCGGGCGCGCAATTCCGTATGGCGCTCGGCGATTTCGGCATTTCGGCTGCGTTCCCAGTCCAGGAACGCCGGTGCGACCCGATCGAACTGGTGGCGCCAGATCAGCGCGATGTGATCTGGCAATTCGGCACTTTCGAACTCCCGATCGGCGATGGCAGCGAGGCTGGCCTGTGCCGTCGATGCCGCAAGATCCGGCGCCTCACGAACGAAGCATTCCAGGATACGGTGATAGAGGGTCCCTCTCTCGGCGGGGCCGGGCACGCCAATCAACGGCTCCGGCGGGTCGAGCCGCAGGATGCGCCGTGCATAGATGGCGTAAGGGTCGCGGCGTAGCGTCCTGACTTCAGAAAACGAATAACGGGTCGGCTGCTTTTCCGCCGGCGGTTTCGGTGCCGGCCGGCTGACCATGGGCGTGTCGGGACCACGATCGATCGCCTCGGCCCATTGCAGGTAGCGCTGACCGCGCGCCCGCAGGCGGTCGGTCTGATCGCTGCCGATGACCGCGAACAGCCGCTGCAGCCAGCGGGAAGCGACTGTCGGCGCGTTCTGCACGCGTGCCGACCGGCTCAGGATGACATGGGGCGCGCCGAGGCTCATCTGCACGTCATGGGCAGCAAGGCCGATGCGGCGTTCCGGCGGGTCGAGACCGATCGTGGCTTTCATGGCGCGCGACAGGAAGGGGTCGCTGGAAACGGTGCCGGGCCAGGTGCCTTCGTTGAGGCCGGCCAGAACCAGCGTGTCGACCCGCTGCAGACGGGCCTCCAGCGCGCCCCAGATAAAGACATGCGGATGACGGCCGGCCCGCGGCTTGACCATCTCGCCGTCGATCAGCGCCGGTATCATGGCGGCCCATTCGGCGGCGGTGCAGGCGAAGTCCGACCGGTCTTCCATGATCATGCCGAACAGCCCGGCGAGCTTTTCGCCGGCTTCCGACTCCCAGAGACCGGCAAGCGAGCCCGCTTCGTCCCGTACCGCGGTTTCCAGCACACGGGCCGTGCATTCCGCCCACCAGCGGGTGGTCATAACCTGGTTCGCAGATGTGGGCAGCAGCGGCACATAGGCGGCGTCGACATCCGCCGCCAGCGCTCGCGCCGCGGCGATGTCCGCCCGGGTCAGGCGTCTCTGCCATTGTGGCGCGTGGCGCTCGTTGGTCTGCCGCTGCGACAGACGGCGATCGAACAGATCGGCCAGCTCACCGATGCGCACATCGCCGTTGCCGCCACGCAGCGCCACACGCTCGACAATCCGTGCGGCCCTGCGCACCGCTTCGGCGGACCGTCCGAAGCGTACCAGGGGATGCTTGAGCAGCGCCATCAGGGCGACCACGCCCTGTGTGCCGAAGGCCGCTTGAAGCACCAGCTGCAGGAGGCCGCCCGGCGGTGTCCGTGCCAGTGGCGTGCCGCCCGAATCGTCGGCATCGATGCCGAACCGCTGCAGTTCGCTGGCGACGCGGCGGGCAAGGGTGCGGTCGGGCGTGACCAGCGCGACCTCGCGCGGCGGATCCAGCGGCGGCCCTATGCCGATCTCAACCGACTTTCGGATCGCTATGGCAATTGCCGAGGCCTCCTCACGCTCGCTGGCCGCTTCAATCAGCTCGACATGTTCAAAAGCCGGCGAAATATCCCCTTCCGCGGCGGGTTCGGAAATCCACATAGCCGTCGCTTCTGCTGGCATCATGGCTCTGGAGACCCATCGGTTGCGCCGTTCGATACGCGGTTCCGGGGCCGCCAGACTTCGCACGTCGGAACGCGCGGCGCCGAGTTTGCGCAGCAGATTGAAGAAGCCGAATTGCGGATGGGCGCAGACCGCCGGGTCGAAGTGCTCGGCCTCGGGATCGCCGCCGACCAGAGTCCATACGGAATCGGCCATGTCCAGATCGAGTCCCGGCAGAACCACGGCACCGTTGGCCAGTCCGGCCACCGCGGCCATCAACGCGGCGGTGGCCGGAATCGATCCCGTTGAACCGGCAACAATGACCGGACCGGCCGGGGGTGACGCTTGCAGGCGCCGGGCTTCGGCGCGCAACACCGCGTTGCGGTGCGCAGCCGGGTTCGATGCCCGCAATTCAGAGAGCCGCGCCGGCCAGAAGGCGGCGGCGATCTTGAGAAACTCCAGCGTCAGCTGCCACCAGGCCGCATGGTCGGTCCCGACGAGCCCATCGAGCGATGCCCAGTCGCAGTCTTCCGTGTCCATCGAATCGAGCAGGTCGGCGAGGCTGCGCGCGAGCCACACCGCGTCGGCGGGACTGGCCGGCGCGATCAGCCGGTTTTCGCCATGGACGGCGGAAACACTGGCCGGCAGACTGCGTTTCCAGGCGACGATGAGCTGCGCCAGCTCAAGCAGCCGTTGCGTCGCACCCACCGGCGGAGGCAAATCGAGATACGCCGGCAAGGTTTCGTCCAAAAACCCGGCGTCGTCGGCATCGTCTCCGAGTGCCCGGATGGTCGGCAGGACCGCCGCTTTGCCCCCCAAAAGATCGACGAATTCGGAGCGCAAGGCACGGGCGGCGCGGCGGGTCGGCACATGGATCGTCGCTTCCGACAGGATAAGCGGGTCGGCGGCATCGTAGCGGAAGCCATCGATCAGCGACCCGGCGCACAGGCTTTCGGCGAGCTGCCGCAGGAAAGCGACGCCGGGCGGGATGCTGAAAAGGCGCGGCGCGCTCATGGCGCCACGTCGGCTGCCCCGTCGCCGGAACGATAAACCCGCATGGCGACTTCCGCCGCGTCGACGGCTTGCGGCGTGCCGACGGTCAGCCACAAGCCTTCGGCCGGCAGGCCGAAAAGGCGGCGGCGGGCGATCGCCCGGTCGAAGCACAGATTGAGCGAAAACGGTCCGGAAGGCGCCCCGGCAAAGATAGCGGGATCAACAAGGGCGACGCCCGGATAGACCAGCGGCGCCGGTGCAAGTCCGTCAAACCGCCGCAGCAGGCCGGTGTCGTCAGCCAGAAAATCCCCCCGGCCCTCATAGCCAATCGTCTGGTCAAGGGCCGTCGTCAACAGCAGAAGATCCATCCGGCTGCGGTCCCAGGCGTGCGCCAATCGCCGCAGGTTGGATCCGCCGTTGGGCTCCAGCCAGAAGGTGTCGGCGTTGAGGACGAAAAAGGGCTCGGTGCCGAGCAGCGGCAGCGCCTGGACGACACCGCCGCCCGAATCCATCAATTGGCCGGTCTCGTCCGAAACGATCGCATTGGCGCCAGCCCGGCTGGCCAGATGGTGTATCAACTGATCGGCGAGGTGGTGGACATTGACCACAATCCGAGTGACGCCCGCGGCCTGCAGACTGTCGAGCGCATAATCGATCATCGGCTTGCCGGCAACCTTCACCAGCGGCTTGGGGATTCGTTCGGTAATCGGACGCATGCGCAGGCCCAGCCCGGCGGCTAGAACCATGGCCGTGTCCGGTATTTTGGTCATCGTGCTGCCCGCTTAGTGTTCCAGACTGATTCCTGCCTCTGTGTAGCACGGGCGCAGCGGTTCGAGCACCGGGTGTTTCATCGCGGTGCACAGATAGGTCTCGATGCGCGGCAGATGTTTGACGTATCCCGGTTTGCGGTCGCGAAGCAGCAGGCGCGGAAATAGCCCGAGAAGCTTGGTCGCCCGCTGCGCCTGCATGATGGCCAGCGCGATACGGAAAGCGGCCGTGTCGAAGCGCGGATCGTCGGCCTCACGCATCGCTTCGTAGCGGCCGACGAGCTGCTCGGCGAAACCGGTTTCGATGGTCATACGCGCATCCTGCACCAGCGACGCAACATCATAGGCGACAGGGCCGATCATGGCGTCCTGGAAATCGATCAGCCCGACACGGCGGATGCCCTTTTCGTGCGGCTGCCAGAGAATGTTCGGCGAGTGGAAGTCGCGCAGCACCAAGCCTTTTTGCGAAGACTGCAGCGCCGCGATCATGCGGTTCCAACCGGTCTCGAAACGGTCGCGCTCCGTGGGCGTCGCCGGCCGGTTGAGACGGAACGGAATGTACCACTCCAGAAAGAGTTCCACCTCGATCATCATGGCGCCCTTGTCGAACGGTGGAACGACGTGTTCGACGCCGCCGGGATTGGGCAGGCTGGCGGGTATCGTCTGTCGATGCAGCGCGACGAGGCAGTCGATCGCTGCTTGCCAGCGTTCAGGCAGCGGTCGCCCGCGCGTATCGAAGATCCTGTCGTCGCCCAGATTCTCAATCAGCGCCAGGCCGCGCGGCTGATCGGCCGCATGGATCGACGGCACCCGGAATCCACGGCTGGCGAGAAACAGGTCGATGGCAATAAAGGGACCGATATCCTCGGCGGAATGGGCAATCTGGGCGTACCGTTTGCCGTCGCGAACGACCGGACCGATTTCACGGCGCGGTGCGTTCATCAACAGTTCCACGGACCCGTCGGTCGAGACGGTTTCGTAGCTGCGAACGGAGGCATCACCCAGCAGAAACCGACGTTGCGCATCGACACGTCCGACGCTTTCCAGAAAAGCCCGGATCTCGAGACTGCGCGCAATACGCTCCATGGCTTCGACCGGCCCGTCAATGGTGGCCAGCCGGCCGCCTTTGGCAGTCTCTTCGAGCCGAACGGCAATCGCCGTCGGCGGCAGCAGGGCGCCGGCGTTCTGCGGCCACTCCATCAACACCGCACCGTCCGACAGCGCCTCATCCAGGCCAAGCTCGACCAGTTCATCAGGATCGGCAACGCGGTAAAGGTCGAAATGGGCGATCGCGATACGCAACGGATAGGATTGCACGAGGGTAAACGTCGGACTCGGCACTTCCAGATGCGGATCGTCGGCCAGGCAGCGGATCAGCGCCCGGGCCAATGTCGACTTGCCGGCACCCAGTTCGCCGTCAAGCGCCAGGCAATCGCCCTGACCGATGCAAAGGGCCAGATCTTCACCCAATTGCCGTGTGGACGCCTCGTCCGGCAGGTCGATCGTAACCGGACGGTTCACTCTGCAGCCTGGGAGGGCGCCGTCGGTTCCGCCGGCAGGCGGCAAACGACCGTGGTGCCCTGGTCCTTGCCGCTGACCACCTCGACGGTTCCGTTATGCAGACTGACGAAACTGTCGACAATCGACAGGCCAAGGCCGGCACCGCTGGTCCGGCGGCCTGCCGTGTTGTGGGTTTCGAAACGGTTGAACACGGTTTCGAGCACGTCTTGAGGAATGCCGGGTCCACTGTCGGACACCGAAAAAACCACGTCGCCACCGTCGCGGCGGCAGGCCAGGGTCACGACACTGCCCTCCGGCGCATAATTGGCGGCATTGTTGAGCAGCTTGAAGAGGATCTGCTTGAGTCGCTGCTGGTCGGCGACCATCGTGCCGATGTCACTCGCCAGCTCGATGGCCAGCGACACGCCGTTTTCCTTCATCCGGTCGGCAATCAGCGCGGCGGCGTCGTCGACCAGTTCGTGGATATCGAGGCTTGCCATATCGAGTTGCATGATGCCGGCGTCGACGGTCGTCAGATCGAGTATGTCGTTGACAACGGTCAGTAGCAGTGCCGACGAGCTGGAGATATGGTCGACATAATCGCTCTGCTTTTCGTTCAACGGGCCGACCTCCGGCGTCTTCAGGAGATCGGTGAAACCGATGATGTTGGTCAGCGGCGAGCGCAGTTCATAGGACACGTGTTTGACGAAGTCGTTTTTCAGCGCATCGGCCTTTTGCAGCGCTTCGTTCTTGTCTGTCAGCGCTTTTTCCACCCGGGCGCTATCGGTGACATTGACAAAGGTCAGCATCATCTGCGCATTGGGCAGCGGAACCAGGGCATAGTCAAGCACCAGGCCGCTGCGCAGTTCCAGCCGACCCTCGTAGGTACGCCGTTCCTCGTCATAGTCGGTGATGATGGAGGCGAAATGGTCCCAGCCGTCGGGGCCGTCATAGGACGGTTTGCAGATTTCGGCTATCCGGTGGATGTGCACACCCGGCACCGCCGTTTTTTCCGGCACCGCCCAAAGGGCGCGGAACGCCGGATTCGATAGTTTGAGCCGCCCGTCGGCGCCGAACACGCAAACACCTTCGGCAAGGTAGTCGATGGTCTCGCCCTGAACCTTGACCAGCGTGTTGTAACGGGTTTCCAGGTCGTATTTTTCCGTCAGGTTCTCGAACACCCAGGTGACTCCGCCGCGCGGATGGATGTTGGCGAAGACGTTGAGGGTCTGACCGTCCGGCAGATGCCACAGATGCGGTTGCGGATCCACCGCATGGTAGACGGACAGCACCTCGTCCTTCCATTCATGCCAGGACGGCGGTTCCGGCAGTTTGCCGTCGGCGCGCAACCGCTCCAGGAACTCGCCGTGCTCGGGATTGCCGTCCAGATACGGCGTGTCGAGCTCCCACAGGGCCTGGAACGCCTGATTGTAGAACTGCAGGCGACGCTCCGCATCGAAGATGGCGACCGGGGTTGCCAGATGGTCCAGCGTTTCCGCGTGGCTCTCGACTGTTCGCTTGAGTTCCTCGCGCATCGCCTCGGCATCGGTGACGTCGCAGGCAATGCCGGCGGATCCCTCAGCGCCGATGGCGTCCGTGACCTCGAAGAAAAAGCGATTGCCGCGAACAACCGTCGATACCAGATCGACAAAAGGCCGGTCGATCGACCGCTCGGCAAGAATTTTTTGCCGCGACTGGGTGGTCAGCAATTCCTGCTCGCGATCAACGGCATCCGCGCAATCCGACGCTTCGACGGCAATAACGTAGGCCTGGTTCACCCAAGCCAGGCGGTCATCCTTGTCGCGCAACCACACCGGCATGTCGATGGTGTCGAGCAGTGTCTGCAGCGCCTCCATCGCGGAGACCAGACGGTCACGCTCGGCCTTCAGACCAGCCAGTTCGGCGCGTAGATTGGTGAGCGGCGCGAAGCGCACAAACGCTTTTCCGCCGGACGTGCGTCCATGCGCCTCGATCAGATGGCCTCGCTGAGATTCGAGCACGATGTCGAATCCGTTTGCGTCATACCGTAAGGAATCGATCGCTCTCTCGATGCGCGCTGCCGAGATGGCGTCGAGCCAGATCCCGAATGCCAGAAAGTCGGTGCCCCGGCGCGGCGCACCGATCAGCGCCGGCAAGCTGCCGCGAATATCAGCCGCCGATTGACCGTCCCATATGACATAGGCGCGGTCGTTTTCGACAACCAGCGAATCCAGCCGGGCCACTTCCGTTTGCGCCTGGCTCAGCGCGGAGCGCAACTCACTGTTTTCTGTGGCGATCTTACCGCGCTCGCGGATCAGCCATATGGCGGAAATCATGGCAGCCGAGACGGCGCCGATGACCAGCGCGAAATTGATGACCTCGAAGGAATTGGCCAGCGGGGTGCCTTCGGTGAGCGCCTGCAGCAACCCGGCGACGGGCTCCTGCGCACGCGCAACCGCCGGCAGTCCGACGGAAGCCAGGGTGACCGGCAACAGAATACGCTTGAGGCGCGACCCGATCGGGCCGACCCTGGCGCGTGACCGTTCCCCGTCAATCCTTCCGTCGGGCAAAGCCGATCGGAACGATCCAGTCCCCGGCATGTCTTGTTCCCTTTTACCGCATCGTAGCAAGACAGCCCCCACCACAAGCGCCCCGCAAAATGCCGCCGGGGCGCGAATCATGGTGTGTTCATAGTAACTTGTTCGCGAATCGGGGTGAAGGGACGCGCGCCAAAAAGAAACTGCGCCCCTTTGTCAAGGGCGCAGCTACTATATATTGTGGGCTGATCTAATAAAATCAGTACCTGTAGTGTTCAGGCTTGTAAGGTCCGTCCGCATCGACACCAATGTAATCGGCCTGCTCCCCCGACATTTCGGTCAGACGAACACCCAGCTTTTCAAGATGTAGGCGCGCAACCTTCTCGTCGAGGCTCTTCGGCAGAATATGCACGGTGTTGTCGTACTGCTCGCTTTTGCTGAACAGTTCGATCTGCGCCAACACCTGATTGGTGAAGGACGCCGACATGACAAAAGACGGGTGACCGGTCGCGTTGCCAAGATTGAGCAGCCGCCCCTCCGACAGCAGGATCATCCGCTTGCCGTCGGGGAATTCGATCATGTCGACTTGCGGCTTGATATTCTGCCATTTGAAATTGCGCAGCGCCTCGACCTGAATCTCATTGTCGAAATGGCCGATATTGCCGACGATCGCCATATCCTTCATGCCGCGCATGTGGTCGATGCGGATGACGTCCTTGTTGCCTGTCGAAGTGATGAAGATGTCGGCATGCGGCACCGCGTCCTCAAGTGCCACCACCTCGTATCCGTCCATGGCCGCCTGAAGCGCGCAGATCGGGTCGATCTCGGTGACCTGAACACGGGCGCCGGCGCCGCGTAGCGACGCAGCCGAACCTTTGCCGACATTGCCGTAGCCGCACACGACGGCGACCTTGCCGGCCATCATGACATCGGTGGCTCTGCGGATTCCGTCGACCAGCGACTCCTGACAGCCATAGACGTTGTCGAATTTCGATTTGGTGACCGAGTCGTTGACGTTGATCGCCGGGAACGGCAGCTGCCCGCGCTGTTGCAACTGGTACAGTCGGTTCACGCCGGTGGTGGTCTCCTCCGTCACGCCGCGAAGCGCATCGCACTGGCGGGTGAAGAATCCGGGCGATTCCTTAAGCCGCTTTGCGATCTGCGCAAACAGCGCCTCTTCTTCCTCCGAATTCGGCTTGGAAAGCACATCCAAGCCGGCTTCGGCGCGGGTGCCGAGCAGAATGTACACGGTGGCGTCGCCGCCATCGTCGAGGATCATGTTTGACAGCCCACCGTCCGCCCACTGGAAGATGCGGTCGGTGTAGGACCAGTACTCCTCCAGCGTTTCACCCTTAGTGGCGAAGACCGGCGTCCCGGCCGCGGCAATCGCCGCAGCAGCATGATCCTGGGTCGAAAAAATGTTGCAGGAGGCCCAGCGGACCTCCCCACCGAGTGCCTGCAGCGTCTCGATCAGAACCGCGGTCTGAACGGTCATGTGCAGCGAGCCGGAAATGCGGGCGCCTTTCAATGGCTGGCTGGGACCGAACTCCTCGCGGCAGGCCATGAGGCCCGGCATTTCCGTTTCGGCGATTTCAATCTCCGTCCGGCCGAAATCCGCCAGACCGATGTCTGCAACGACGTAATCCTGCTGCGAGCTCATCTTGTTCTCCGAGTGGGGCAACACTGCCTGTTGAGATAGCCGGCTTTAGCAGGCAATCCGGCGAAGCGCAACAAGATATAAAGAAGTCTTTATATGAATGTAATTGGATCAGGTATCCTCGCCGAAGCGGTCGGCAACCAGAGCATGCAGGGCATCGAGCGCAGCGCCCGCCTCCGGGCCCTCGGCCGATACGGTGATGCAGCAACCGGGACTGGCGGCCAGCATCATGAGGCCCATAATGGACGTGCCGCCGACACTCACACCGTCCTTGGACACCGTGATCTCGGCATTGTAGCGCTCGGCGATCTGAACGAACTTGGCCGAGGCCCGGGCGTGCAGGCCGCGCTTGTTGACGATATCGAAGTCACGCGTCAGGCGGTCGCCGGCGGTGTCTCGCATGGCGCTATTTTCCATTGAGAACACGGCTCGCCACATTGATGTATTTGCGTCCGGCTTCCTGAGCCTCGGCCAGCGATTTTTCCATGTTGCCGCTCGTCCGCACGCTGGCCAGCTTGATCAGCATGGGGAGATTGACCCCGGCGATCACCTCGATACGGCCGCCATCCATGACCGAAATCGAAAGGTTGGAGGGCGTGCCCCCGAACATGTCCGTGAGGATGATCACCCCATGGCCGTCCTCGGCCCGCGACACGGCCTCGATGATGTCCATGCGCCGCTGGTCCATGTCGTCCTCCGGCCCGATCGACACGGTTTCCAGCAGTTTCTGGGGGCCCACAACGTGTTCCAGGGCGTTGCGAAACTCCTGAGCGAGCTTGCCATGCGTGACAAGCACTAATCCTATCATCTGCCACCTGCTCCTGCGGCCCGTCTGGACCGGAAACGCCCCGTCGCCCGTGCTCGTGATCCGACGCCGCAAGGGTTGACCCGCCTGAACGCCAAAATCGAGCCGGAGGTTAACGCATAATTGCGCCCACCGTCCAATTCAATAGATTTTGATAGGGTCTGGCGCAGTTTGTCGCAGACGGCCAGGTTGTCGTACGAGGTCGTTCGAAACCACGGCGTGCCGCTTCAGCGCAGCAGCCGGTTCTCGGCAAAGGCCTCGATGATCTCCAATGGATCGCGCAGACGACCGGGCACCAGTTGCAAGAGCGGAAGTGTGACGCCGGAGACGGGCTCGTATGTTTCGTCGCTGGCAGGCAGGCGCTCGCCGGCTCCGGTAGCGACCGCCAGATGCATGACTGCACGATCGAGGTACGGCCGTTTCAGGATGCCGACGCCGCGGACTTCTATCAGTCCACGAATGCTGTGCGGCGCAACGGCGATGACCCGGTCATCGACACGCCGCAGCATGACCTGATCGTCGCTGACCAGGGCGGCGAAGCGGCCGCGGCTGCGCGCCGCCTGCAGAAGATCCATTGCCAGCCGGCTCTTGCCGCTGCCGGAAGCGCCGGCAATCAGCACGCCGCGTTCGCCGACCACCAGCGCCGTTGCGTGGATATTGACCGGGCTGCCCTGTGGCTGCGCCATGATCAAGAGGTCATGCGCGGCAGGGTGACGATGAACCGCGCGCCGTGCCGTTCGCCGGACTCTGCGTCGATGATGTTTTCGGCGGTCAGCGTGCCGCCATGGGCCTCGATGATCTGGCGGCTGATCGAAAGACCCAGACCGGAGTTCTGGCCGAAGGCTTCTCCGGCCGGCCGGTCGGTATAGAAGCGGCGGAAGATGCTGTCGATCTTTTCGGCACTAATGCCGGGCCCGTTGTCTTCGACCATCAGAACACAGCTGTCCTTGTTGGCGGTCAACCTGAGCGTGATGCTGCCGCCTTGTGCGGGCACGAAAGAACGTGCGTTCTCAATCAGGTTGGTCAGCACCTGGCCGATGCGGGAATCGTGGCCGAGCACCATGAAGCGGCTGCGCGGCGCCGTTTGGGGCACCACTTCCAGGTTGATTTCAATCGGTTTGGCACGCTCGATCTGCCGCGAAATGTCGACGAAATCCTCAAGCAGGCGCCGCAGGTCTACCGGCACCGCATCGTGCCGAGCCAATTCGGCATCAAGCCGCGACGCGTCTGAAATGTCGCTGATCAGCCGGTCCAGCCGCCGCACGTCGTGCTGAATGATGTCGAGCAGCCGTTTGCGGGACTCCTCATTGCGCGCTCTGGGCAGGGTCTCGACGGCACTGCGCAGCGAGGTCAACGGGTTCTTCAGCTCATGGCTCACATCGGCCGCAAAGCGTTCGATGGCAGCGATGCGATCGTAAAGAGCGTTGGTCATGTCACGCAGTGCGACGGACAGATTGCCGATTTCGTCCTGCCGGGCGGAAAAGTCCGGAATCTCCTCGCGGGCGCTGATACCCTTGCGTACCCGTTGCGCCGCGTCGGCAAGCCGATGCAGCGGATTGGCGATGGTTCCGGCGAGCAGCAGGGACAACAGGATGGTGACCACCGCAGCCACCAGGAACACCCGAACGATGGCCAGCCGTTCGGCGCGCACGATCTTGTCGATGTCGCCGGCCTGGGTCGACAGCAGAAGCACGCCAAGGACCGCCCGGAAACGCTGAACCGGCACGGCGACCGATACGATCAGTTCGCCGCGCTTGGTCGCCCGGACCACCGCGCTACGGCCGCCGGTCAATGCCGTCAAGACCTCCGGGTAGATCGATCCGTCACCGCCCGGCTGTTCCTGATAGATGGGCAGATCGGCGCGCTGGATCAGGTTGTTGACGACCGTCAGCAGCTGCTCGGCGAGCGGCAATTGCTCCTGTTCCAGCGGCGGCAGGTCGTAGCGCAGGATCTGGCCGCGCGAATACAGGCTCTGGGAATCCAGCAGCAGGCTGGAATCGCGGTCGTAGATGCGTGCCCGCGTGCGGGTCGGGGAAATCAACCGCCGCAGCACCGGAGCCACACGCTCGGGGTTGATCGGAAAATCCAGATTGTCGGTGTCCGATCCGGGCGAAATACTCTCGCCAGCCTGCAGTTCGAGAAGTTTTTGCGGATCGATGGTGATGGAGTCGGTCTCGACACTGGCTGAGCCGGCCACCGCGGCGGCGATCATCTCGCCCTGCGTCAGCAGACTTTCGACGCGCGCATCGATCAGTCCCTCGCGGAACTGGTTGAGATAGAGGATGCCGGAAAGCAGCACCAGCAAGGCGGCGAGATTCAGGAACAGAATGCGCCGGGTGAGGCTGGAAAAGATGACCCGGCTGAGACCACGGCGGACAAAGTCGAACGGGCCGGTCCAGGAGCGCCGCTTCTCCCCATCGGCCGCCGTTACCGTCTTGGCTATTTCGTCATGATCGATGCTTGCCGTCATACCTCAGACCGGCCTCAGACCGGGCAATTGAAGTTCAGTCCTCCCGGAACCGATAACCGACACCGTAGAGGGTTTCGATCATATCAAATTCCGAATCGACCATCTTGAATTTCTTGCGCAGGCGCTTGATGTGGCTGTCGATGGTGCGATCGTCGACATAAACCTGCTCGTCATAGGCGGCGTCCATCAGCGAATCGCGGCTCTTTACGACTCCCGGCCGCTGCGCCAGCGAGTGCAGGATCAGGAATTCGGTGACGGTCAGTGTCACCGGCTGCCCCTTCCAGGTGCAGGTGTGGCGTTCCCGATCCATCACCAGCTGGCCGCGTTCAAGCGACGTGCTTTCGACGGCACCCGGCTTGGCCGGAGCCATCGCGTCGCGTCCGGAGGCGCGGCGCAGGATCGCCTTCACCCGTTCCACAAGCAGACGCTGCGAGAACGGTTTGGTGATGAAGTCGTCGGCGCCCATCTTCAGCCCGAACAGCTCGTCGATCTCCTCGTCCTTGGAGGTCAGGAATATCACCGGAATATCGAGCTTCTGGCGCATTCTGCGCAACAATTCCATGCCGTCCATGCGCGGCATTTTGATGTCGAGAATCGCCAGTTGCGGCGGCCGCGCAACCAATCCCTCGAGAGCCGATACCCCGTCGGTGTAAGTCTCCACACGGTAGCCCTCCGATTCCAGCGCGATCGATACCGATGTGAGGATGTTGCGGTCGTCATCGACGAGCGCGATTGTCTGCATGTCCCGTTCTCCGTTTCAGTCAATCCGATCCCCCGGATCCGGCTGATACCGCCGCCCCCGCGAAACCATCGCGTGTCTTTGAGAGCAAAGGTAGAACAAAATGTGGCACAAATCGCCTGGCTTGTCATTTCAGGCCCGACAGGCGCGTTGACGGGTTCGCATGTCGACCTGTCTTTAATCGAAAACTCGACATCAATTCAACCGATTTAAATAATTTGAAAATTCTTTAAATCGATTAATATCTTGATATAATTAATCTTTTTAATCGAATCTGCTTGCCAGCCTTACGCAGCATCCATATGGTCCGTTGAATTTTCCACGGTTCCTCCAGCAGAAGGCAAACACGTCCATGTCAGCAGCCATGTCAGCAGAGATCCAAGAAACAGGCACACGCAATCCGTCGCACGGGGTCGATGCGGCCGGTCTGAGCGAGCTGCTGCATGTCTACTACAATTTGAACGAAGCCGAGCTCTATGAGCAGTCCCTGAACCGCGGTGAGGCAAAGCTGACGGCGCACGGTGCCTTGCGCGCTCTGACGGGCCAGCATACCGGCCGGTCCGCACAGGACAAATACGTGGTCTGCGACGCCAAGACCGAGCCGCAGATCTGGTGGGACAACAACAAGGCCATGCGGCCGGATCAGTTCGATCGGCTGTTCGCCGACTTGCAGGACTATGCAAAGGGCAGGGCACTGTTCGTCCAGGATCTTGTCGGCGGCGCCGATCCGTCGCACGCGCTGCCCACGCGCGTTATCACCGAATATGCCTGGCACTCGCTGTTTATCCGCAACCTGCTGATCCGCCCCGAGCCGGACACACTGGAACACTTCGTGCCGCTGCTCACCATCATCGATCTCCCCGGCTTCCGGGCCGACCCTCAGCGTCACGGATGCCGCAGCGAAACCGTCATCGCCGTCGATCTCGAACGGCGCCTGGTGCTCATCGCCGGCACGTCCTACGCCGGTGAAATGAAGAAGTCGGTGTTCACCATGCTGAACTATCTGCTGCCGCAGGAGGGCGTCATGCCGATGCACTGTTCGGCCAATCAGGGCTCTTCGGGTGACACGGCCGTGTTCTTCGGCCTGTCCGGCACCGGCAAGACCACCCTGTCGGCCGATCCGGCGCGCACGCTGATCGGCGACGACGAGCACGGTTGGGGCGAACACGGGATCTTCAATTTCGAAGGCGGCTGCTATGCCAAGACCATTCGACTGTCGGCCGAGGCGGAGCCGGAAATCCATGCCACGACCCAGCGCTTCGGCACGGTGTTGGAAAATGTCGTGCTGGACGACCGGCGGCAGCCGGATTTCGACGACGGATCACTGACCGAAAACACCCGTTGCGCGTATCCGCTGCATTTCATCCCCAATGCAAGCGTCACCGGACAGGCCGATCAGCCGTCCAACATCATCATGCTGACCGCCGATGCCTTCGGCGTACTGCCGCCGATCGCCCGGCTGACCCCGGCCCAGGCGGAATACCACTTTCTGTCCGGTTACACCGCCAAGGTGGCGGGCACCGAGAAGGGTGTGACGGAACCGCAGGCCACCTTCTCGACCTGTTTCGGCGCCCCGTTCATGCCGCTGCATCCGTCCCGATACGGCAATCTGCTGCGCGAATTGATCGCGCTTTATGGTGTCGACTGCTGGCTGGTCAACACCGGCTGGACGGGTGGCGCCTACGGAACCGGCGTTCGCATGCCGATCAAGGTGACGCGGGCGCTGCTGACGGCGGCACTTGACGGCTCGCTCAAACAGGCGGAATTCCGAACCGACCCACATTTCGGTGTGCAGGTTCCGGTGTCGGTGCCGGGTGTCGATTCGAGCATTCTCGATCCGCGGTCGACCTGGGCCGATCCGCTAGCCTATGACGTGCAGGCCAAGCGCCTTGTCGGCATGTTCGTCGACAATTTCGCCAAATTCGAAACCCATGTGAACACCGACGTGCTCGGCGCCGCACCGCAGCTGGCGCAGGCGGCGGAATAGCCTCACGTCAGACCATGGTGCGCGACGGCGCCCTCGCGGCGCCGCGGCAATCTGTGCTATGGGTTCGCCCGACTCAGGGACCCGGAGCGTGCGATCGGATACCAGCCCATGGCCAGCGAACCGCTTTATGTCGACGACACCATCACCATTGCCGGCTGGGAACTGGTCGAACAGTTTATCCGCGCCTCCGGACCGGGCGGTCAGAACGTCAACAAGGTGGCGACGGCGGTGCAACTGCGTTTCGACGTCCGCGGATCTCCATCACTGCCCGACCGGGTCAAGACCAATCTGGCACGACTCGCCGGCCGCCGCCTCAGCAAGGACGGCGTGCTGGTCCTCGAGGCCGATCGGTTTCGCACCCAGGAGCGCAACCGCGAGGACGCGCGCGAGCGTCTTAAGGCCTTGATCGTCGAGGCCGCCGCACCGCCGCCGCCAAGACGTCGCAAGACCCGGCCGACCAAGGCATCGGTGGAACGTCGCCTGAAGGCCAAGTCGAGCCGGGCCACATTGAAGAAAACCCGGGGGTCCGTGAACCTCGATTGACGCGGGCTCGGTTCCCGGGCAATGGAGCGGGCATGAACGGACTCCCGGAGGGAATCAGACATCTGCCCGGCCATCTCGACCGGGCAGCGCAGGAGGACTTGCTGGCGGCGATCCGCGACGTGGTCCGCCACGCGCCGCTGTTCGTGCCGACCATGCCGCGGACCGGAAAGCCGATGCAGGTGCGGATGAGCAACTGCGGGCCGCTCGGCTGGGTGACCGACAAGGAACGCGGCTACCGCTACCAGCCGATGCATCCGGTGACCGGCAGGCCGTGGCCACCGATGCCTGAAAGGCTTCTCGACCTATGGCACGATCTGGCCGGCTATGACGGGCCGCCGGAGGCCTGTCTCATCAACTACTACGCGGATAGCGCCCGTATGGGCCTGCACCAGGATCGCGACGAAGCGGAATTCGCCGCGCCGGTGCTGTCGGTGTCGCTGGGCGATGACTGCCTGTTTCGCATCGGCGGCACGAGCCGTGGCGGAAAGACACGCTCCTTGCGGCTGTCAAGCGGCGACGTGATCCTGCTCGGCGGGCCGTCGCGTCTGCGTTACCACGGTGTGGATCGCATCTATCCGGCCACGTCGACGCTCCTGAAGGATGGCGGACGCATCAACCTGACCCTGCGCCGGGTGTCGAAACCGTCCTGAGGGCGGCTCAGCCGGATGCGCAGCCGTCCGGTTCGATCCGATAGAGGACGGCGTCGGCCGTCTCGAGCACAGCACACAGCGGCGGCAGGTCAAGCTTCTGGTCCGCAGCCGTGCGGTAGTAGACCAGATAGTCCCAGTGGCGCGGCCAGCCAAAATAATACTGCAGCGACCAGTAGCCATTCTCCGACGGTGGCAGGTCCAGCGGCATCGCGCGCCGCAGGGCGTCCTGCGTCAACGGCCAGGCCTGCGGCTGGTGGAGGCGGCGCATCGGTTCGCGGACATCGACCGGTGATGTGTTGGTGAACAGGTTGGGGACAAAGGCCGATCGGTCGATCGCGGCGAGCGCAACCGAGTGGATCACCAGGCGTAGATTCGCCTGCTCATGGCGTGCGGACAGCACACGCGCGCCCATCGGAACCGCTGAGACGAGCTGCCGTAGCGACTGCGCCGACGCATCGATTCGCGCCATCTGCAGCGCACCGTTGACGAACACGGTAGCCAGCATCCCGGCAATACCGATGGCAACGATTGCAGTCTGCCGGCGATCGACGGACGCGCCGAACCGGATGCTGGCAGCCACCAGGATGAGCAGAACGGCCGGGAAGCGATAGTGGAGGCCCCAGATGCCGAAGATATAGGTCGGCATGACGACAATCAGGCCAAGGAGGCCGACGCAGACCCAGACCATGCGCGGATCCATCTGGAACACACCGCGCCTCAGCCCGATCACTGTCCCGGCAATCACGATGAGCGAAACGACACGGGCCAGAATCGGGTCGAAGAACAGCGTCGCCGACCACATCGACCAGGCCTTCGCGGCGAGATTGAACCTGTCGGCGTCGAGCGCCGGCAGTTCCGGCAAGCCTCCGGCCGACAGAACGATCAACAGCAGTCCGGGCGCCATGGCGACGGCATCCATGGTGAAAATCCGGCGCACAAACGTCACCAAAGGTCCCCTCTGACCCTGGGCGAAACAGGCGATCTCCCAAAGCAGGACGAGGTACCCGAACAGCAGGAACGCCAAAGCGTGGTTGAGCGTCAGGAAAGCGCCGAATGGCGCAAACAGCAGGGCGCGGCGCCAGCCCGGTGCAGAGCGCATCCAAAACACGAACCCGAGCAGCGCCAGACCGGTCGACGCGCTGAAATTGACAAAGCCCCATTGGATGTTTTCGTTGAATGTCGCGATAAAGCCGGCCAGCGACAACCATGTCACGCGTCCGTGCAGCGTCTTGGCGACAAACAGGCCAGCGATCGGGGGAAGCGCCATCGCCAGCCAGACGGTGACCGCTCCCGCCGGGTAAATACCGATCAGATGCGACAGCCAGGGGACGATCAGGTCCATGGTCAGATCGGGTATGACGGCGAACGAGACCGCGTAGTACTCCTGCAGCTGCGCGTCGAACCAGATGTGGCCTTCGATGAAGTTGCGGGCGAGATGATTGAGATAGTCGCCGGTCAGCCCGATCGGCCACAAAACGATCAGCACAGCGATCAAGCCGCTTATGCACAGGCCGACGCGACCGGCCGTCACACTCTGAGGCAGCGATGGGGCGGCAGGGCGCGACGTGGTTTGCGTATTCAATGACATCGGGCGGTTTCCATGTCGGGGGTCGGAAAAGCGAGGGCCACCAGGGCCGCCAGGCCGGCCGCCAGCAGCGCGCACAGATGCAGGTGAACGGCGGCGGTCAATGCGGCTTCGGCCGAAGCGCCGGCGGCCGCCAGGACCCCGACAAACGCCGCCTCGAACGGACCTATGCTGGCAATCCCGTTTGTCGGCAAGGCAAAGGCGAGACTGGCCGCCGCGCAGGCCAGCCAGACATGGGCGAGATCGATCTGCAGCCCGGCAGCGTCGACGGCAACACGGGCCGCCAGAGCCAGCGTCAGCCAGATGGCCAGCGTCGACGCCACCAGCCCGATTCTCGATCCCAGGCGAAAGGCTGCGCCGGCCGCAGCGAGCCGGTCCAGCGCTGAGCGAAAGCGTTTCGGTGCCCAGCGGCAAAGCAGCCGCAGCATCTCCGGAACCACCGCGATAGCAAGCACTGCCGCGGCACCGGCGACGGTAAACAGCAGCCGCACACCATCCGTATGGCCCCAGACGTTCAGCGCCGCCACCAGCATCAGACTGATGCCGCCAAGCGCCATCAGATCACCGATGCGCACGATGATGAGCAGGCCGACCGCACGCATCAGGTCGATGCCGCTGTAGCGCGCCAGCGCCAGCGGCAGAACCGCCTCGCCAGTGCGGGCCGGAAGGATTGCCATGGCGGCGCCGTGCAGCAGACTGGCCTTGACGACCGGCAACGCCGGCCCCGCCCGGGCGACCATGACGACGCGGGCGGCGCGCAGAGCCGCCATGATCAAGCAAAAGCCCATCACCACGATCCAGTCGCGGGCATCGAGCGCCGCCAGGCCGCCAAAGCTCTCGCGCATGTCGACGAGACCCAGGCCCATGCCAATGCAGATGACGGAAACCAGCAACGCCGTCAGCCAGCGGTTCCATGAAATCGACCTGCCGGATGCGCCTGGTTTCATCGCCGCGGACGCGCCGTCGCTATGATGAAGGGAAAGCTGCGGTGGATGCTGACGACGTCCGCATACGGGGACAGAAACGCCGCGAACGTCGTCGGGTTCCAATGCTGGACGTGTTCGGGATGATTGCCCAGCCGGATGACGTCGCGGCCCCTGGCAAGGTTCACCAGCTGGAACCACGGTTCGTGGGGAACGCTGAGCAGCAGCGCCTTGTCGGCCATCTCACACAAGCGCTGCAAGGCCGGTTCCGGTTCGAAGAGATGCTCGAACACCTCAAGCGCCATCACCACATCATAGCGACGGCCGTCAAACGCCGGATCATGGATGTCGGCGCAGGTGAAATGCATTCCGGCCAGCCGCGAACGGGCGATCGACAGCGCGTCGGAGCGCAGATCGACACCCTCATAACCATTCAGTTCGACATTGCGGGCGAGCAATTCGTCGACCGCGAATCCTTCGCCGCAACCGAAATCCAGTACGGATTCGGGCGCCAGGACGCGTAGTTCCCGCGCTATGGCATCGTGAAACCGGCCAAGGCTCAGGCGATGCAGAACGTTGCGGTTGGTGTATTTAGCGGTGTGCCTTTCGGCCGTGTCCTGACGTATCGTCGTGGCGCTCATCGTGTTGACCCTCTTTCATGCGCCGCGCCGCGATGTTCAGCAGCTGGACCGCGTTGGAAATCTGTCGATCCGTCGCTGTTTCGACGGCGACCGCATCATCCAGGTTCTGCACCGAGGCTATGGTGTAGCGACGCTCCTTTCCGGCACCCTGACGCTGGATGAACTCGCCGAGCAGGCCGATGGTGACGAACTGGAAAGCCGTCATCACCAGAAGCATGCCGAACAGCAGCAACGGGCGGTTGCCGATCGGCCCGAGTCCGGCAAACCACAGCACGGTCAAATAGAACAGGATGGCAAAGCCGAGCAGGCCGAACACCAGGCCGGCGCCGCCGAAAACGTGCAGCGGCCGGGTTGCGAAACGCGTGTTGAGCATGACGCCGAGAAAATCCAGCCCGCCCTTGAGCAGCCGGCTGAAACCGTATTTCGACTGGCCGAACTGCCGCGCATGGTGGTTGACCGGGATCTCGCCGATCCGGTAACCCCGCCAATACAGGAGGACCGGGATAAACCGGTGCAGTTCGCCGTAGAGCGAAAGCCCCTCCAGCGCTTCCGCACGATAGGCCTTGAAACCGCAATTGAAGTCGTTCAGGCGCACGCCGCTTAGTCGGCTCACAACCCTGTTGAAAACGCGGGACGGCAGCGTCTTGTTGAGTGGATCGTTGCGCACCAGCTTCCAACCGGACACCACGTCGTAACCCTGATCCAGCGCATCAAGAAAATTCGGAATCTCGCTGGGATCGTCCTGCAGGTCGGCATCCATGGTGATGACGATATGTCCCGAGGCGGCTGAGAATCCGGCATCCAGGGCAGCCGCCTTGCCGAAATTGCGGCGGAACGTGATGCAGCGGATGCGCTCGTCGGCGCTGGCCAGCGTCTCGAGGCGCTTTGGCGTCGCGTCGGTCGAGCCGTCGTCGATGAACAGGATTTCATAGGACCGGCACACCTCGTCCATGACCGCCGCGATCTGTTCACACAACGGAACCAAACTGTCCTGCTCGTTAAAGACCGGGACGACGATGGAAATCTCAGGCTGGCCCGCGACCTTTTGTTCGTCGCTCCGGCATATCTCCCGAGCTCGGCTGTCGGTGTCGATCACCAGGTCCATAGTGTCTCTCCGGCAAGGCCTGCTCGCGGCCATTCAGATATAAAAACGAAGGGCCACGCGACCCTCTCTGACCGGCGGAAAGCTACGTTATGGACCTTTAGGATGGGTTAATCCGGCTGATCGGCGATCAACTCAATGCCGTGATCACGGGGATCAAAGCTTGCGCAGCGCCACCTGCTCGATCAGGTGATTGGCGCCCTTCTGCAGGATCAGATTGGCGCGCGGCCGGGTCGGCAGGATGTTGGTGTGCAGGTTTTTGAGGTTGATGTTTTCCCACAGACCCTCAGCGATCGCCTTGGCCGCGTCCTCGGTGATGGTGGCGTAGCGGTGAAAAAAGGACTGCGGATCCTTAAACGCCGTCTCGCGCAGCCGCATGAAACGCTCGACGTACCATTGATGAATGAACTCCTCCGGCGCGTCGATATAGATGGAGAAATCGAAGAAATCCGAGACGAAGGGCACGATTTTACCGTCCTTCGGCAGGGCGCGCGGCTGCAGCACGTTGATGCCTTCGAAGATCAGGATGTCGGGCCGGTCGATCTCGATATATTCCCCGGGGATGATGTCGTAGGTCAGATGCGAATAGCGGGGCGCCCGCACATTGGGCTGTCCGGCTTTGATGTTAGCCAGAAACCGCAGGATCGCCCCAACGTCGTAGCTTTCGGGAAAGCCCTTTTTGTCCATCAGGTTTTCGCGACGCAGATGGGCGTTCGGATGGAGAAACCCGTCCGTGGTGACGAGGTCTACCTTGGGGCTCCCGGCCCAGCGGGTAAGCAGCTCCTTCAGCACCCGGGCCGTGGTCGATTTGCCGACGGCCACCGATCCGGCAATACCGATGATATAGGGCGTCTTGGTGGCGTCCGGCAGCGACAGGAAATGGCGCCGCTGGTCAAACAGCAGTCGCGAGGCCTCGACATGTGCGTAAAGCAGGCGCGACAGCGACAGATAAATGCGGCGCACCTCGTCGACGTCGACCGGGTCGTTGAGGGAGCGCAGGCGCCGCACCTCGTCTTCGGTCAGCGTTAACGGCGTGTCGGCACGAAACTCCGCCCAGCGTTCGGCCGTGAAGAAGCGATAGGGCGAATAGTCGGTCGGCGCGAAATGATCGAGCTCGCCTGCATTCGGATTGGTCTGATGTTCGTTCATCGCTTTGTGCGGTCCGCTTTTTCCTGCAGTCCGGACTGGGCCGTGCGGCGCTCAAGCTCCTGCATCACGTCGGTGAGCGCAACGCCTTCGATATGCAGCACCACCAGCAGGTGGTAAAGCAGATCGGCGGCTTCCGCGGTTAGCTCCTGGCGATTGCCGGCGACTGCGGCAATGGTCGTTTCGATGGCTTCCTCGCCGAATTTCTTGGCCGCACGCGCCTGGCCGGCCGCGACCAGCCGGGCGGTCCACGATTCGTCGACCGGCGCCGTGGCGCGGCGCGCGACAATGGCCTCCAGATCTGTCAGCGTAAAGTCCGCCATTGCAAATCACTCAATCCAACCGCATCGGGATCCCGGCGAGCGCCATGTGCTCCTTGGCCTGCCCGATCGTATAGGTGCCGAAATGAAAAATCGAGGCTGCAAGGACTGCCGTCGCATGGCCGTCGCGCACGCCTTCGACGAGATGATCGAGCGTGCCAACGCCGCCGGAGGCAATCACCGGGACTGAAACCGCGTCGGCCACAGCTCGGGTCAGCGGGATGTCGAAGCCGCGTTTTGTGCCGTCGCGGTCCATCGAGGTCAGCAGCAGTTCGCCGGCACCCAGCTCGACCACGCGGCGCGCGTAATCGATCACATCAATGCCGGTGGGCTCACGTCCGCCATGGGTAAAGATCTCCCAGCGTGGCGGCTCGCCCGGGCCGGTGACCTGCTTGGCGTCGATCGCCACGACAATGCACTGGTCGCCGAATTTGTCCGCCGCCTCGCGCACAAACAGCGGATTGCGCACCGCCGCCGTGTTGATCGAGACCTTGTCGGAACCGGCGAGCAGCAATTTGCGGATATCATCGACTGTGCGCACGCCACCACCCACGGTCAACGGCATGAAACAATGCTCGGCGGTGCGCGCCACCACGTCATAGATGGTGTCGCGATTGTCGGAGGATGCCGTGATGTCAAGAAAACACAGTTCGTCGGCACCGGCCGCATCGTAGATCTGCGCCGATTCGACCGGGTCGCCGGCGTCGATAAGGTCGACGAAGTTCACGCCTTTGACCACCCGTCCGTCCTTGACGTCGAGGCAGGGAATCACCCGCGCTTTCAGTGTCATGGCTGCGCCTCCTGTGCCTGCTGAAGCACGGCGAGCGCTTCAGCCGGATCGATACGGCCATCGTAAAGCGCCCGTCCGGATATTGCCCCCTCCAGCCGGGCGGCGTCCGGCATCGTCATGCGTACGATGTCGGCCAGCGAAGCCAGGCCGCCGGACGCGATCACCGGTATGTCGACCCGGTCCGCCAGGGCCAAGGTGCGTTCCCAGTTGATGCCGGCAAGCACGCCGTCGCGGTCGATGTCAGTGTAAATGATCGCCGCGACGCCGGCGCCTTCGAAGCGCAGCGCCAGTTCCTCGACGCCCAGCTCAGAGGCCTCGGCCCAGCCCTCGACGGCCACTTTGCCGCCTTTCGCATCGATACCGACAGCGATGCGCCCCGGGTGATCCCGGCAGGCCTGCCGGACCAGCGCCGGATCGCGCACCGCCGCGGTTCCCAGGATAACCCGTGCCAGTCCCTTGCCGAGCCAGTAGTCGATATCAGCGTGGGTGCGGATGCCGCCGCCGAGCTGTACCGGATTGCCTGTCGCCGCGAGAATCGCCTCGACCGCGGCACCATTGACGCTTTCCCCGGCGAAGGCGCCGTTCAGATCGACGACATGCAACCAGGCAAAACCCTGCTGTTCGAAAGACCGCGCCTGATCGGCCGGATCGGTGTTGTAGACGGTCGCTTCGTTCATATCGCCGAGCTTGAGCCGCACGCATGCGCCGTCCTTGAGATCGATCGCCGGTATGAGTTTCATGGCGACCACCTGAGGAAATTGGCGATTAGCGCCAGACCCAGTGCCTGACTCTTTTCCGGGTGGAACTGCGTGCCGGCGCGGTTGTCACGGGCAACCGCCGCGGTCACCGGACCGCCGTAATCGGTGTCGGCGAGCACATCGCCGGGATCCGTTGCGTCGAGGAAATACGAATGCACGAAATAGGCATGCAAGCCGTCCGGGCCGGTTCGGATGCCGTCGAAAAGCGGATGATTGCGGCGAAGCGTCAGCGTGTTCCAGCCGATCTGCGGGATCTTCAGCGCCAGATCGGTCGTCTCGATGATCCTCACGTCGCCGGCGACCCAGTCGAAGCCTTCGGTCACCGTCTTCTCGAGGCCACGGGTCGCCATCAACTGCATGCCGACACAGATACCGAGAAACGGCCGGCCCCTGACCTCCACCGTTTCGCGCAGGGCGGCCTCCATGCCCGGCACCGCGGCAAGACCCTGCCGGCAGTCGGCAAAAGCGCCGACGCCGGGCAGCACCACCCGGTCGGCGGCGGCCACCACATCCGGGCGGTCGGTCAGCCGGATCTGCGCAGGGATACCGGCTTCCCGCGCGGCCCGCTCGAAGGCCTTGGTGGCTGAGCGCAGATTGCCCGAGCCATAATCGATGATGGCGACCTGCATCAGCTCTTTCCCAGGGGATCAAGCAGCCCCAACGCCGGTCCGTCATCGCCGGAGGGCCGCGTGGCCGGACGGCCTGCCACCCAGCCGCGTCCTACGGAAAGCACGGGTTTCGGGCGCACAGGTTCCGGCAGGCTGGTCATGTAGATCGCCTCCGCGGTCGCCGCGTTCGGCGCTTCGATGATATCGGACACCGTCCAATCCCGACGCTCCTTGTCGGCGATGCGCATACCGTTGCCCTCAAGCGCCACGTATACGGACAGAAGCACCGAAGCGATCATGAAGACCGCCGTCCACCGCGGAAAAACCTCGATGGCGGCCGCCAGCCCGACGGACACCAGCAGCAGAACGGCTCCGGCAAACCAGAGCCGGTGGACGAGCAGCCATAGAAACGGCAGAAAAAGCGCCCAAAAGGCGAAGCCGTCCCGGATGATGACAGCGTCCTCCGCCGCATCCGGACCATCCGGCGGGGTCATTACCAGGTAACTCGCCATGCTACACCAACGTCCCTTTGGTCGACGGGATACGGTCGGCCTGGCGCGGGTCGATCTCGACCGCCGAACGCAGGGCCCTCGCCACCGACTTGAAACAGGTTTCGGCGATATGATGGCTGTTGGCGCCATAGTGATTGGTGACGTGCAGCGTGATACCCGCATTGTGGGCAAGTGCCTGGAAAAACTCGCGGCACAATTCGCTGTCGAAGCTGCCGATCTTGGCGGTCGGAAAGGCGACGTCCCAGACCAGGAACGGTCGTCCGGACACATCGAGCGCAGCCCGTGTCAGGGTCTCGTCCATGGCCAAATCGAGCGATGCGTAGCGAACGATGCCGCGGCGGTCGCCGAGCGCCTGCGACAGCGCCAGACCAATGGCAATGCCGGTGTCCTCCACCGTGTGGTGGTCGTCGATATGCAGGTCGCCCTTGGCGGCAATGTCCATGTCGATGAGCGAATGGCGCGATAGCTGCTCCAGCATATGATCGAAGAATCCGATGCCGGTGGCGATCGTCGATGCGCCGCTGCCATCGATATCGACCGTAACGGCGATCTCCGTCTCATTGGTGGTGCGCTGGACGCTGCCCTGCCGCTTGTCTGCCATCCCGGCATCTCCTTCGGACCTTGCTGCCCGGCTGCATAACAGGCAGACGCCGAAGAATCCAGAACACCCGGCCGATGGGTCACCGTCGCCGACTGCGATCCCGCGAGGCTAATTTGACCGAATGGTTTGCAAAGTGACGGCTTCGACTTACATAGGGATGACGAACCCGCCGCTTTGGCGGCGTGCAGCGTCTCCTGTAGGGTTCGAACTCCGAGCCAAAGGATCAAGTTATGAGCGAACACGACCCCTATGGCGTGATGCACGCGACCACGATCATTACGGTCCGCAAGGGCAATCAGGTGGTGATGGCGGGCGATGGCCAGGTCAGCATGGGCCAGACCGTCATGAAGGGCAACGCGCGCAAGGTGCGGCGCATCGGTGCGGCGAAAACCGGCGGCAGCGACGTGATTGCCGGATTTGCTGGCGCCACCGCCGACGCGTTCACGCTGCTCGAGCGGCTGGAAGCCAAGCTCGAACAGTATCCGGGGCAACTGATGCGGGCGAGCGTCGAACTGGCCAAGGATTGGCGCACCGACCGCTACCTACGCCGTCTGGAAGCCATGATGCTGGTGGCCGACAAGGACGTGACACTGGCGCTCACCGGCACCGGCGACGTGCTGGAACCGGAACACGGAACCATGGCCATCGGTTCCGGCGGCAACTACGCCTATGCCGCCGCAAGGGCGTTGATGGACACCGACAAGAGTGCCGAGGAGATCGCCCGCCGTGCGATGGAAATCGCCAGCGATATCTGCGTTTACACCAACGCCAACATCGTCATCGAAACGATGGAAGGCAGCGAAAGCTGAGCCTTTCGGCGGCCGGTCCCCATGAAACAGGTTTTACTGCCATGACCAATTATTCCCCGCGCGAGATCGTTTCCGAACTCGACCGCTACATCATCGGCCAGAAGGATGCCAAACGGGCCGTTGCCATCGCCCTGCGCAACCGCTGGCGTCGGCAGCAGCTGGAAGGTGCGCTGCGCGACGAGGTGATGCCCAAGAACATCCTGATGATCGGCCCGACGGGTGTCGGCAAGACCGAAATATCACGGCGGCTGGCCAAGCTCGCCGGAGCACCCTTTATCAAGGTCGAGGCCACCAAATTCACCGAGGTCGGTTATGTCGGCCGTGACGTCGAACAGATCGTCCGCGACCTGGTTGAGATCGGTATCGGCCTGGTGAAGGAAAAGAAACGCGAAGACGTCAAGGCCAAGGCCCATCTCAATGCCGAGGAGAGGGTGCTCGATGCGCTGGTCGGGACGACGGCTTCGCCGGCGACGCGCGATTCCTTCCGCCGCAAGCTGCGCGACGGCCTGCTCGACGACAAGGAAATCGAGATCGAGGTCGCCGACACCGGATCCGGCTTTCCGAATCTCGAGATTCCCGGCATGCCCGGCGCCAATATCGGCGTGCTGAACCTGTCCGATATGCTCGGCAAGGCGATGGGCCAGCCGTCCAAGAAAATCCGTACGACCGTGCGCGAATCCTATGCGCAGCTGATCAACGACGAATCGGAGAAGCTGCTGGACCAGGATCAGATCAACCAGGAGGCCATGCGCCTGGTGCAGAACGACGGCATCGTCTTCCTCGACGAGATCGACAAGATCGCCGCACGCGATGGCGGCATGGGTGCCGGCGTGTCGCGCGAAGGCGTGCAGCGCGACCTGCTGCCGCTGGTCGAGGGCACGACGGTCGCCACCAAGTACGGTCCCATTAAAACCGATCATATCCTGTTCATCGCTTCCGGCGCCTTCCATGTGGCCAAGCCTTCGGATTTGCTGCCGGAATTGCAGGGCCGGCTGCCGATTCGCGTCGAATTGCGGGCTCTGACAAAAGAAGATTTTCGGCGCATCCTGACGGAAACGGAAGCCAGTCTCATCAAACAGTATGTGGCGCTGATGGGAACCGAGCAGGTGTCGCTGAGTTATACCGAGGATGCGATCGACGCTCTCGCCGACGTGGCGGTCGAACTCAACGGCTCTATCGAAAACATCGGAGCGCGGCGGCTGCAGACGGTGATGGAACGGGTGCTGGACGAGATCTCCTTCGAAGCACCGGACAAGTCCGGTTCGGAGTTCGTTATCGATGCCGAATATGTGCGCAAGCATGTCGGGGATCTTGCCAAGGATGCCGATCTGTCCCGTTACATTCTGTGATTATCTGTGACTTTTGCGCATCGGTAATCGCAAGAAGAGAACAGACGAACGCGTCGATAGCCATCGCGATACTCGACTTTTGAAGTAAAATTCCTAGAGTCCGGAAAATTAATCCTTGTCCAGGGATACGAGGGGATCACCGGACATGCGCCGTCGACTGGCCCATGTGTTGCTTCTGGTTTTGTGTCTGGCGTTGCCGAGCGTTCCAGCGGTCAGCGCCAAGCTGATCAGCGTGCCGGAAGGAAACCGCAACGCCAGTCAGCCGCAGGTTCCGGGTGCTTCGATCAAAAGAACCCGGCAGACCAAGACGACCTTCGACCGCAAATACGAAAAGATCCGTGACCTGCTGAAACGGGACACCCGGTTGCGCGGCAAGATCAGCGACGTCGCGGCGACCTACGAAATCGATCCGCTGCACATCGCCGGTGCGCTGGTCGGCGAACACACCTACAACGTGGACGCCTATGACCGGCTGCAGTCCTACTACATCAAGGCGCTGGCCTATGCGACGGGCGGCATTTCGTTCCGCCACGACGGAGAAGACATCGACAGCTTCATACAGCGCAGCGAGTTCGAAAACTGTAACGATGCGGCCAATTCGCTGGACCGCTGGACATGCCGTGAGCTGATCTGGGATAGCCGTTTCCGCGGCAAGAATGTCGATGGCAAACGCTACCCCGACGACCGGCTCAGCGCCGTTTTCTTTCAGCCGTTCTATGCGGGCCAGACCTTTGGACTCGGGCAGCTCAGCCCACTGACCGCTCTCAAATACACCGATCACGTGAACCGGGTTTCCGGTTTCAAGAGATTGTCGCACCGGGACGGCGAGGAAGTCTACCGGGCGATCATGAATCCCGACATCACGCTCGCCTATGTCGCAGCGGCGGTGCGCCATTCGATCGACGCCTATGGCCAGATTGCCGGCTTCGATATCTCAACCAATCCGGGCATCACCGCGACGCTCTACAATGTCGGCAATCCGGATCAGCGTGCCCGCACGCTGGCACGAAAGAACCTTGGCCGCAGAGCAATCGGCCTGGAACCGGTATTGCCGCAAGAAAACTATTACGGCTGGCTGGTCAACGAAAAAATCGAGGAGCTGCAGGGGTTGTTCTGACGCTTGCAGCAAGGTCAGGCTCCGGGCGTTTGCCGGTCCAATAGGGCAAGCATCGATTCGATTCTGCTCTCGTCGAGATCGCCGATACAGGCCGACAGCCGGTTGGCCAACGCGGTGGCCTGGGGCGACAGTCCCGCGGTGTCGATGGTCACCCGCGGGTGCGACAGGCCCGCCAGACGCTCAAGCTCCTCGGCCTCGTCCCAGATGATGTTGAAATAGCCGATGATCCGCTGCACCAGCTCCCAGCTGGGCTGGCCGCGATGGCCGTGCTCGAGTGCCGACAGATAGGCCGCCGATACGCCGATCGAAGCGGCCATGGTTTTCTGCGATACGCCGCGTTCAGCACGCAACCGGCGGATCGCTTCGCCGAAGGGTGTCATGACTCTCGCCTTCTCAAACGCACATAATAGGCACCGTCCCCGCCATGACCGCGGGCGGCCGATTCGCATCCAGACGCCATCGCCCGGAATTCCGGTGCCTTCAACCACTGTGGCACGGCGCGGCGCAGCACGCCGTCGCCACCGGATGCACTGCCACGTCCGGTGATGACCAGCACGTGGCGCAGACCCTTGCGATGCGCCTGGCCCAGAAATCCGTGCAACATGCCGTAGGCCTGGCTTTGGGTCAGGCCATGCAGGTCGATGCTCGCCTCGATCGGCAGTCGGCCGCGGGCCAGTTTCCGATAGACCGAGCGGTCGATGGGATTGAGGCCGGGATGCCGGCCCGGGTGCTTTTGTTTGCGGTGATGATCGCGCGGCAGCGGTGTTGCCGGTTCTTTCGCCGGTGGAGTCGGCACCGGTGATCGGGGAGGATCGGCATGGGGTTCCTCAGGCAGCGACTCCAGCGATTCCATACGGCCCGGATAGGCTTCAACAGAACGCGCCACCTGACCCCACAGGATGCGGTCCTCGGCGCTCAGCTGTTTGCGCCGCCGCGTCATGACAGGTATCTCCCGGCGGCGGCCTTCGGGACCAGCACGGCGAACTCCGCCCCATGCCGGACGCGGCCAGCCGCCGACCCGGCATCCGCACCGCCGCCGACAAAGATGTCACCGCGCGCCGGACCGAGGATCGCCGATCCAGTGTCCTGAGCCAGCATCAGGCGCCGAAACGGACCGCCGGTCAAATGGGTGAGGGTGTCGGCGCGGACAAAAATGGGCGTGCCGAATGTGTGGATCGAACGGTCAACCGCCAGCGAACGGGCCGCCCTCAGCGGCACCTTGGCGGCGGCAATCGGCCCTCGCTGCGGGTCGCCCACCGGCGTTTCGCGAAAGAAGATATAGGACCGGTTCTGCCACATCAGGTCGTCGGCATGCTCCGGGTGGTCGGCAAGCCAGGCGCGCAAACTGTCCATCGTGACGTCCTCGACCCGCATTTCGCCGCGCTCGACAAGCACCCGGCCGATTGCGGTGAACGGATGACCGGTCTTGGCCGCGTAGGTGACGCGCCTGACGGTGCCATCCCCGAAGCGAAGCCGGGCGGCACCCTGGATGTGCAGGAAAAACACATCCACCTTGCTGTCGGCCCAGGCGATTTCCAGCCGGCGGCCGGTAAGAAAGCCGCAATCGATGGCGCGGCGGTCGGGATAGGGCGTGATGCCGTTATCAGCCAGGCGCCCGAATGCGTAGGACTCGGGAACGCCGGCCGGCCGGTTGCCGGCATCCAGTTCAACGAGATCGTCCGGTCGACGGAAGATCGGATACCGGAACTGGCGATCCGGCTTATCCGACACGGCAATGTCGGGTTCGTAATAACCGGTTACCAATCCCTTGCCGTCGGGAACAGGCGCGATGTGAAAGGCGGCAAATTGCCGTTCGAAAAACCGCCGTGCATCGGCATCCGACATATCGCCCACCTTAAGCGATGCGTCGAAGACCGGTGCAAAGTCCTCAGGAGTCAGTCCCAGAGAGCCGGTGCGATACGGTTTGCTGGCTGTGCTGTGGCGGGCGCAGTCGGCCAGTCCCGCCAGAACCGGTCTTGGATCGTCGGCGGCCCAGCCCGGAAGATCATCGAAGGCTACCGGGGTCAGGGACGCGCTCATGCGGACGGGACGACTAGTCTTCCGATTCGGTGGCGATCAGTTTCCAGTTGGGATCCCGCGACCTGGTGTCGCGGGCAAAGGTCCACACATCGTTGACCTCGCCGACGCTTTCCGGATCGCCATCGATAACGCTGCCGCCCTTGTCGTAGGTGGCGGTGATCAACTGGCTGACGATACGCATGGTGACATGCGCTTCCGATCCCTTCATCTCGGCCTGAACGATATCGGCCTTGTCGATGCCGACGAACGTGGATTTGACCGATTCACCGCGCTGCTCGCGCTCCTTGATCGCCGACAGGAAGCCGTCATAGACCTCCTTCGACAGCAGCGATTTGAGCATCTTGCGATCGCCTTCCGCAAAGGCGACGACGATCATCTCATAGGCTGTCTTGGCGCCGTCGACAAAGCTTTTCGGATCGAACTCGGCGTCCGCCGAAATAATGTCTCGCAGCGATTGATTGAGCGGCGTCCCGGGCTCGCTATAGGCATCGGCGGCGGCGTATGCCTCATCACCGGCTTTGTCGTTGTCGCGGCGCGGCAGGGTGATGACCTTGCTGTCGTCGCCGTCGCCGGCCATCGGTTCGCCATCCCGGGCGCTGTATGGATCGAAGGGCGGCCTTTCGTTGCCGGTGCGGCGTCCGAGCACGTTGCGTAGCTGCAGAAAAATAATCACCGCCGCCACGAAAAAGAAAACGGTTACAAAATCAAAGGAACCCATTCGCCGATACCGGTAAGAGGAATAGAGTGGTGCCAGGACCTTCCTGGTATTCATATAGTCCGTTGCCGGCCATCATTCAAATCCCGATTTCCCATGGTTAAGAGCCGGTTTGCCGGGCTTGGCACCTGCCGAGACTCCCAACAGGGCCTCAAATCCCTATATGCTCATCGGCAAGGCGATGCCCATGCACCGGCGCCGTGTCGGCGCCGGACAGGGCCGCCCGGAGATCTGTCCGACATGCCGTTTTCCATCATACCATTTCTTCTGCTGATCGTCCCCCTGGCGGAAATCGGCGCGTTTATCGTCATCGGCCGGGAAATCGGCGTCCTGTGGACGCTGGCGATGGTATTCGTGACCGCGGTGATCGGCTCCATACTCCTGCGCATTCAGGGTTTCGGCCTGATCAACCGGATTCAGGCGGAGATGAACCAGGGACGGGTGCCGGGTCGGGAGCTGGTCCACGGGGTGATGATATTGATTGCCGGTGTGCTGCTGCTGACGCCCGGTTTCATCACCGACACGCTGGGTTTCCTGCTGTTCGTCCCCTATGTCCGCGACGCGGGCTGGTCGTTGATCAAGAACCGCATCACCGTGGTTTCCGCAGGCGACTTCCGCCAGGGCGCCGAATTCCGGCCGCGGCGGGACGATGACGGTTCGCCGACCATCGATCTCGACGACAGGGAGTTCCAGCGCGATCCGGACCGTGATTCGCCATGGAACAAGGAATAAGACCGGGTGTGTCGCCAAGGCGGCGCAACAGGCGCGTTTTGGGTTGTAAGCGAAGGGGTGAAATGCTAGCCAGTGCCGCGCAACCGGCCCCGCGCGGCCGACGACCTTTTAAGCAAGGACATTTTGATGGCCGACAGCCCAGAACAACCACAAAACCCGACTGCAGGCGGAACGGAGGCCAATGGCCCGGCTCCTTCGCTTAACGTGCTGGCACAATACACAAAGGATCTTTCCTTCGAGGTTCCCGGCGCGCCGCAATCCCTGACAAATCGGGAAAAGGGCCCCAATATCAATATCAACGTCAACGTCAACGCCAACACCCTGTCGGAAACCGACTATGACGTGCGGCTGTCGCTTTCGGCCGACGCCAAGGACGGGGACACCATGGTGTTCAGCGTCGAACTGGAATATGGCGGCGTGTTCCGTATCCAGAACTTCCCTCAGGAGCACATGCTGCCACTGCTGTTCATCGAATGCCCACGGCTGCTGTTCCCGTTCGCCCGGCAAATCGTCGCCGACGCCACGCGCAACGGCGGCTTTCCACCTTTGATGATCGACCCCATCGATTTCAACGGGATGTTCATGCAGCGCATGGCCGAGGAGCGGGCGAAGTCCCAAGTCCAGGCACCGACGGCACCGAACTAGCGTTTAGGGCCTGCCAGCGTAGCTTTTCCAGATGGCCTGGTCGCCCAGCCGGGCGACCAATTGCCCATGGGCGGCGATCTCCTCGTCGGTCAGACGTTCCGGCAGCGGCTGCGGGCGCGGCCCGACGCGGGTGATGTCTCCTCCCGACTCGGTCCGTGGTGAATCGGCCGTCGTCTGGACAAGGCCCAATGCGGCCTGCCGGCCGCCATTCATCTCGATATAGACTTCGGCCAGCAACTCGGCATCCAGCAGCGCGCCGTGCTTGGTGCGATGGGAATTGTCGATGCCGTAGCGCCGGCACAGAGCGTCGAGCGAGTTGGGACCCATCGGATGGCGGCGACGGGCAAGCGCCAGCGTGTCGACCACGCGGCCCGGATCCACCGGAGGCAGTCCAAGCCGCGCGTATTCGGCGTTGATGAAGCTGATGTCGAATTCGGCGTTGTGGGCGACCAGCCTGGCGCCGTCAAACAGCGCACCCATGTCATCGACGATCTGGGCGAAGTTCGGTTTGTCGGACAGAAACGCGTCGGTGATGCCGTGAACCGCCAGGGCTTCGGGGTGCACCTTGCGGCCCTCGGCATTGATATAGACATGGAAAGAGCGGCCGGTCGGAAACTTGTTGACCAGTTCGACGCCGCCGATTTCGATGACGCGATCCGCCTGGTTGTCCAATCCCGTGGTTTCGGTATCGAAAATGATCTCGCGCATCATCCGAATCACCTAGCCTGTTTCCGCCAGCAAACTATCGACAATGCGGTCGATCTGGACCCGGGTTTCCTCATGCGTGCCCGACGTATCAACAACATAATCGGCGCGCGCGCGTTTTTCGGCGTCCGGCGTTTGCCGCGACAGGATCGCTTCGAACTTGTCCTCGGTCATGCCGGGCCGTCTGAGAACCCGCTCCCGCTGCTGCTCGGCAGTGCAGGAAACGACGACGATGCGGTCGACGTTGGCTTCGCCGCCAGATTCGAACAGCAGAGGAATATCAATAACGACAATCTCCCGGCCAGCCTTTCGCTGTTCGTCGATAAAGTGCTGGCGCTCTTCCACGACCAGTGGATGGACGATCGCCTCGAGGCGGCGAAACGCCGGCTCGTTATCCATGATCGCCGCCGAAAGACGTGTCCGATCAACGATGCCATCGGCCACCGTTCCCGGGAAGGCGGCTTCGATCAGTGGTGCGGCGCGTCCGGAGTACAGACTGTGCACGATATCATCGGCACTGATCACCGGAATGCCGCGCTCGGCGAACATCGCACCGGCGGTGGATTTGCCCATGCCAATCGATCCGGTGAGACCGAGTATGATCATCTGTGCTGCTCCAGATCGGCGATGACCAGCGCCCGCAATTGCGGCGTGACGTCCGGGCGAACACCGAACCATTTCTCAAAACCGGGCACCGCCTGGTGCAGCAGCATGCCCAACCCGTCGACGGTCAGAAATCCCTGTTCTGCTGCCATCCGGAGGATCGGTGTCATCAAGGGCGTATAGACAAGATCGGTGACAACGGCGTGCCGATCCAGCGGCATGAAATCGATCTGCGGAACGTCGGAGCCGCCCATGCCGAGCGAACTGGTGTTGACGAACAAGCCGGCGCCCCGCATCGCTTCCGGCAACGCCGTAAGCGGATGGGCGTGAACCCGCGCACCGAACCGCTCACACAGCGCCTGCGCCCGTTCGACGGTCCGGTTGACCACATGAACCTGCTCGAAGCCGCGATCGCACAGCGTCATGATAATGGCGCGGCTAGCGCCGCCGGCACCCAGGACAACCGCTCTGGTGGTTCGGCTCCAGTCCGGCGCTACGGCATCGAGATTGGCACCGAAACCATGGCCGTCCGTGTTGGTGGCGGCAAGTGTGCCGTCTTCCATCCACAACGTGTTCGCGGCGCCGAGTTCCCTGGCGATCGCATCCGGTCTGTCAGCCAGCTCGAAGGCCGCCTCCTTGTGCGGGATCGTGACGTTGCCGCCAACGAATCCGGAACGGCCGGAACGCAGGTCGTCGATAAAGGCCGCAAAGTCGGCCGGTGCCACATCGACGGCTTCATAGCTGCCTGTGAGGCCGTGTTCGCGCAACCAGTATCCGTGGATCATCGGTGAGCGTGAGTGACCCACCGGGTGACCGGTCACAAAAGCCCTGTTCGCTTCAGCCATCGATTGCCTCCAGCCGACGCAGCTCAGCCAACAGCGGTAACAGTGGCAGGCCGATAATGGTAAAAAAATCGCCGCGAACCGACTGGAACAGCTGGATACCCTCGCCTTCCAGCTGGTAGGCGCCGACGCTCTGCAGTGCGATCTCGCCGACCCGGGCCAGATAGCGGCCGATGAAGCCGGGATCGAGGGGCCGCATGGTCATATCCGCCGTATCGACGTGTTGCCATATGGTTTCGCCGCCCTTTGCCAGGACCACGGCGCTGTTGAGCTGATGTGTGCGGCCGGCAAGCTTCAGCAGGTGCCGACGCGCCGCTTCCATATCGGCCGGTTTGTGCAACACGTCGTCGCCGAGCGACAGCGTCTGATCAGCGCCGATCACCAAGCTATCCGGCGGCGCTTTTTCGCTGACGGCCTGGGCCTTCGCCTCGGCGAGCACCAGCGCGATGTCCTGCGGACTGACACCGCCTTCAAGCAGCGGTTTTTCCACGCTGCGCTCATCGATGCCGGCCGGTTGGGCTTCGAAGGTCAGTCCGGCGCGCTGCAGCAGCGTGCGGCGGAACGGGCTGGTCGAGGCAAGAATGATCTTGGCTGGCATTGTCGGTTCCCTTTACGCACTTACCTGGCCCTGACGCCAAGCGCCAGGATCGCCGCGGCGGTTTCCTCGATCGACCGGCGGGTCACGTCGATCATAGGCCAGCCGTTGCGGGCGCACAGATTGCGTGCATATTTCATCTCGTCGGCGATCGCCACCCGGTCGACATAGTCGGCGCCGGTGAATCCCCTGGTTGAACCGAGAATCCGGTTACGCCGCACCTGGGCGATCCGGTCGACGGTCGCCACAAGCCCGACGATCAGCGGATGACTGGCCGTGCCGAGCACCGGCGGCAGCGGCACATTGTACAGAATCGGAATGTTGATCGTCTTGTAGCCGCGATTGGCCAGATAAATGCTGGTCGGCGTCTTGGACGTCCGGCTGATGCCAACGAGAATGATATCGGCCTCTTCGATATCCGCCGGCAGCTGGCCGTCATCGTGCTCCATGGTGAAATTGAGCGCTTCCATGCGGCCGAAATATTCCGCGTCGAGGGAATGCTGGGCGCCAACACGGTCCTTGGAAGGCGTTCCAAGATAGGACTGGAAGAGCGATATGACCGGGTCGAGCACGGAGACGGACGGGATGTTCATGACCCGGCAGCGGTCTCTTATGATCTGCGAAATCTCCGGATCGAGCACCGTATAGAGCACGATCCCCGGCGCGCCATCGATTGTGTCGAGCACCGGTTCCAGCTGCTGGCGCGTGCGGATCAACGGGTAGACGTGCTCCAGCGCCCGTGTGTCGGTAAACTGTGCCGCGGCGGCGCGGCCGACCGTCATCAGAGTCTCACCGGTCGAATCGGAGATCATATGCAGGTGGAAGTATTTTTTTGGCCGATCCACACGATTCACCGGGTGTGATTGAACACTCTGCGCAAACGACCGTCATTCGTCCGCTGGCCTATCACCTAGTGAAAAAGGTCGCTTGTTGTCCACACTGCGGTAATCGTGGATCGATTTGACGCATGACTGTGGATGGATGTTTTTTGCACCGGACTCTCTTCTGTTAACCACCTGTTATCCATTTTTGGCCTGCTGCGGGAGCGACCGTAAGGCTTTGGATTCAATGCACATTTTTCAGGTATTGGAATGATCCACAGCTGTTCGGTCAGCCACGGTTCGCCTTATCCAGCCAGTACCGGTGCATGCATTGGTCTGTGGACACGGTTTAATCCTTGCAACCCACCGACTCTAAGAAATAGAAACCTTTCTATCTATTTTCTTTTTTATTGGGGACACAAGCCAACGTGGGTACCGACCGCAAAGTGATCAGGGTTCTTGACGGAGAAACCGTCTTTCCGCCACCGGTCTGGCTGATGCGACAGGCCGGACGCTATCTTCCGGAATACCGGGAAACGCGGAAGCAGGCCGGAGGCTTTCTGGACCTTTGCTACACACCAGACCTTGCTGTCGAAGTGACGCTGCAACCAATCCGCCGCTACGGTTTCGACGCCGCCATCCTGTTTTCCGATATCCTGGTCATTCCCGATGCCCTCGATCGCGATGTGCGCTTCGAAGAGGGCCGCGGGCCGCTGATGACACCGGTCGATGCGGCCGGCATTGCCAAACTTGACGGCTCGCGTATGCGGCGCCATCTGGCGCCGGTCTTGGAAACGGTCAGCCGGCTGCGCAATGAGCTGCCCGAAGAGACCACGCTGTTGGGCTTCTGCGGCGCACCGTGGACCGTTGCGACCTATATGATCGCCGGACACGGGACGCCGGACCAGGCACCTGCCAGGCTGTTCGCCTATCGCGAACCCGAGGCCTTCGACGCGCTCATCGCGCTGCTCGCGGATCTGTCGGCGGACTATCTGATCGCGCAAATCGAGGCCGGTGCCGACGCGGTGCAGATTTTCGATTCCTGGGCCGGGGTCCTCGGTGACAGGGAGTTCGAGCGCTATTGCGTGCGTCCGACCCGGGCGATCATCGACAAGGTCAGAGCTAAGCATCCGAGCGCGCGGGTGATCGCTTTCGCCAAGGGTGCCGGCGCATCGCTGGATGGATACCGGGAGGCGACGGGGGCCAATGCGATCGGATTGGATTGGACCGTCCCGCTGCCGTTCGCCTGGAAGCTGCAGCAGGCCGGGCCTGTCCAGGGCAATCTCGATCCGTTGCGCGTCGTCGCCGGCGGAGCGGCGTTGGACGAAGGCGTCGATGCGATCCTGGATGGGTTGGGCAACGGGCCGCTGATATTCAATCTCGGGCATGGGATCACGCCGCAGGCCGATCCGCAGCATGTCGCACGGCTGGTGGAGCGTATCCGGGCGGCGTGAACGCCCCGGGCTGTTGCGATGGTGGACGACGTCAAACAGACCGATCGGCGGATTGGCGGACAGGCGGCGGTGCGTGCGCGCCTGGCGCTGGCCGGCATGTGTGTCATGGTGATCGCGCTGATGGTCTGGAACCCGCCGCAGCTTTACCTGTGGCTGAAAGCGGTGCACGTGATTGCCATCATCGCATGGATGGCCGGCATGCTCTATCTGCCACGCCTGTTCGTCTACCACAGCGATGCTCCGATCGGATCCGAGCAGTCGGAAACCTTCAAGGTGATGGAAGCCAGGCTCTACAAGGTCATCATCACGCCGGCGATGGTCATTGCCTGGATTCTCGGCCTGTGGCTCGCCTATGAGGGCTTCGGGTTCTCGGGTGTCTGGCTGTGGTTGAAGATCCTCGCCGTGCTGGCGCTGTCGGCCGTACACGGCTATTTCGGCCGGGCGTTACGGCGTTTTGCCGCCGATCATCGCGACAAGCCGGCGCGGCACTGGCGCATGGTCAACGAAATACCTACATTGCTGATGGTGTTCATTGTCGTCATGGTGATCGTCAAGCCGTTTTGAGCTTGCCGTTTCAGACAGAATATGCGACACGCATGGCGACCGGATCCATTGTCCGGTGTTTCACGTGAATCGCCGGCACTTTTTCCCCCTCCCCCGGTATGTGGTGACCAGAAAGCGTTGCCTCGCCTGTCTCCTAAGACCTGAATTCACGCATACCCTCTAACCCAACCCGGAAGTTCAATGCAGGAAATGAAGCTTCAAGAGCTGAAGAACAAAACGCCGACAGAGTTGCTCGAGTTTGCCGAATCGCAGGAAGTTGAGAACGCCAGCACCATGCGCAAGCAGGAGCTGATGTTCGGCATCCTGAAGCGGTTGGCTTCGCAGGACATCGAAATCATCGGTGAGGGCGTGGTTGAGATCCTTCAGGACGGGTTTGGCTTTCTGCGTTCCGCCAACGCCAATTATCTGCCTGGACCGGACGATATCTACATCTCGCCATCGCAGATCCGCCGCTTTTCGCTGAAGACCGGCGATACGGTCGAAGGACCGATTCGCGGGCCCAAGGAAGGCGAGCGCTACTTTGCGCTGCTGAAAGTCAACACCATCAACTTCGACGACCCGGAGAAGATCCGGCACAAAACCCACTTTGACAACCTGACGCCGCTTTATCCGGACGCACGTTTCCTGATGGAGTTCGACGATCCGACATCAAAGGACCTTTCGGCGCGGGTAATCGACCTGGTGGCGCCGCTCGGCAAGGGACAGCGCGGCCTGATCGTGGCGCCGCCGCGGACCGGCAAGACGGTGTTGTTGCAAAACATCGCCCACTCGATCACCGCCAATCACCCGGAATGCTATCTGATCGTGCTGCTGATCGACGAGCGGCCGGAAGAGGTGACCGACATGCAGCGTTCGGTCAACGGCGAGGTGGTGTCCTCGACGTTCGACGAACCGGCTTCGCGCCACGTGCAGGTCGCCGAAATGGTGATCGAGAAAGCCAAGCGGCTGGTCGAGCACAGTCGCGACGTGGTCATCCTGCTCGACTCCATCACCCGGCTGGGCCGGGCCTACAACACGGTTGTGCCGTCGTCCGGCAAGGTTTTGACCGGTGGTGTCGATGCCAACGCGCTGCAGCGCCCAAAACGGTTCTTTGGTGCGGCTCGCAATATCGAGGAAGGCGGATCGCTGACCATCATCGCCACGGCGCTGATCGACACCGGCAGCCGCATGGACGAAGTCATCTTCGAAGAGTTCAAGGGAACCGGCAACTCGGAAATCGTGCTCGACCGCAAGGTCGCCGACAAGCGCATCTATCCGTCGATGGATATCCTCAAATCCGGAACCCGTAAGGAAGACCTGCTGGTGCCGCGGCAGGATCTGCAAAAGATTTTCGTGCTGCGGCGGATCCTGGCACCCATGGGCACCACCGACGCCATCGAATTCCTCATCGACAAACTCAAGCAGACCAAGAACAACGCCGAGTTTTTCGACTCCATGAATACTTGATCTAAGCGCTCGGCGGTCGCAGGGCTGCGTGAAGCGCTTCGGCGCTGACGATTGGCGGCAGACAGACGGGGCCGTTGCACAGATAGGCGACGGCACCGTTGTTCCCTTCAGGTTGAGCGGTCGGCGCGCCGCCGGGAATGAGCGCGTCAGCCATTGCGCGGTCGGATACAATCAGATCAAGGCGGGCCGGATCGACATTCGCATAGGCGACGTCGAGAAAATCTTTAGCCGGATTCAGCAATACCAGCTTTTTCGGTTCCATGATGGTGGCGATGGCATTGACGGCGCCGCTGGCGGCCATCGGCATGTCTTTCACGCGTCCCCATAGAGCGGCAGCCATGCGGCGTGTGCGCAGCGCCAACTGCGCATCGTTCTCCAGCAAAGAAAGGCGCGCATAGGCCTCCAGGACCTGAGCGCTGGCCGATGGCGTGGCATCGTCGTGTTCCTGACGGGTGCGCAGCAGAACATCGTCACTGTCGTCGGCAGTGAAAAAGACGCCGTCCGCGCCGTCGCCGTAGTAACGGTCGAGGGTGACAGCGAAACGTTTTGCAGCGTCGAGGTAAGATCCGTCGGGCCTGGACTGGTGCAGCGACAGGGCGGCGTTGATCATGGCGCCGTAATCGGAGGCGAGCGCCGGATAGGTGGCCACGTCATTGCGCCATGCGTGGGCGAGCCGTCCGTCGGTGGCCATCGTTTGGCTGACGAAATCAAACGCCCGCGCCGCAAGATCAGTCCAATCCGGTCGGCTCAGGGACTGTCCGGCTTCCGCCAAGGCGCGGATCATCAGGCCGTTCCAGTCGGCCAGCACCTTGTCATCGAGACCCGGGCGCACGCGGCTGGCCCGCGCCTTCAACAGCACCGACCGGGATTGCGCCAAACGGGCCTCCGCTTCGTCGTCGGCCAGCGCCGGGTGAGCGAGCCGGTTGAGGATGGTCTTGCCTTCCCAGTTGCCACCGGGCGTCACGTCATAGATTTTACAGAACTCCTGTGCCTGCTCGCCCAGCAGTGTTTCGATCTCCTGTTGGCTCCAGACATAGAAGCGTCCCTCCTCGCCCTCGCTGTCGGCATCGAGGCTGGAGGCAAACGCGCCGCCGGGCAACAACATTTCACGCTGCAGCCAGTCGATTGTCTCTTCGATTCGGACTCGAAACAATGGCTCTTTCGTTTCGGTATGTGCCCAGAGGAGCGCCCTGATCAGTTGGGCGTTGTCGTAGAGCATCTTTTCGAAATGCGGAACCAGCCAGCGCGCGTCGACAGAGTAACGGGCGAGGCCGCCGCCCAGATGGTCGTATATGCCGCCCTGGACCATCGCCCGAAGCCACGCGAGTGCAGCATCCCGGGCATCGGTTGACCCGGATGACCGCCATGACCGCCACAGGGTCTCGAGCATGCTCGCATTGGGGAATTTCGGGGCCTGCCCGATACCGCCATGGCGCCGGTCGACGATTGACAGAACGCCCCGTGCCTGCTGGGCGAGCGTGTCCGGCAGCGGATCGGTAGCGGATCCGGTGGTGGCCAGTGCGCGGTCGAGATGCGTGCGGATCGCCGAAACATTGCGAGCGACCTTGTCGGGCTCGGATCGGTAAATGTTGGCGATGGTGCGCAGCACGGTGACAAAATCCGGTCGCCCGTAGGCGGATGTCTTGGGAAAATAGGTGCCGCCCCAAAACGGCTCGGCGTCGCTGTTGAGGAACATGGTCAGAGGCCATCCGCCTTGCTCTCCCATGGCATGCAGCGCCGTCATGTAGATCTGATCGATATCGGTGCGCTCCTCGCGATCGACCTTGATATTGACGAACAGTTCGTTCATCACGGCAGCGGTGTCAGGATCCTCGAAGCTCTCATGGGCCATCACATGGCACCAGTGGCAGGCGGCGTAGCCGACGGACAGCAGGATCGGTTTGCCGGTGCTTTTGGCCCGTTGCAGAGCGTCGTCGCCCCAAACTTGCCAGTGTACCGGATTGTCCTTGTGTTGCAGCAGGTAGGGACTGGCAGCTTCCGCCAGAACATTGGTAAGGGGGCTATCGGACATAAAAACCGCCGCGGTTTGAAGATTGAATGGGGCTGTTTACCATATGGATACCATCTTCGCGTTGTCGAGTGGCGCTGTCCCGGCGGCAGTCGCCATCATCCGGGTCTCCGGCAAGCAAGTTCGATTCGGTCTCGAAACATTTACAGGTGAGGTTCCGGCCGAAAGGACGGCCGTGTTGCGTTCTATACGCGATCGCGACGGAGATTTGATCGATCGGGGGCTGGTGCTTTTCTTTCCCGCGCCTCGCTCGTTCACGGGCGAGGATTGCGCGGAGTTTCACGTGCATGGCGGCCGCGCGGTCGTCGAGCGGTTCCTGACATGCCTTTCGACCCTGGACGGGTTTCGCAGCGCCGAGCCCGGTGAGTTCACCCGTCGTGCCTTCGAGAACGGCCGCATGGACCTGACGGCCGTGGAAGGGCTCGCGGACCTGATCGCCGCGCAGACGGACATGCAAAGGCGCCAGGCGCTCGACCAGTCCGGCGGCAAACTCGCGCAACTTTATGATGACTGGCGCACCAGACTGGTGCGCATCCGCGCCCTGATCGAGGCGGATTTCGATTTTGCCGATGAGGAGGATGTGCCGGGGTCCGTTGCGGAAACCATTTGGGAGCCGATCTGCGAGTTGATGGACGAAATCGGCCGTCATCTGGATGGCAGTGCGGCGGGGCAGATCATCCGCGACGGGTACCGGATCGTGTTGCTAGGTGCGCCCAACGCTGGAAAGTCGAGCCTGCTGAACGCACTGGCCCGGCGGGATATTGCAATTGTGTCCGAAGAAAGCGGTACCACGCGGGATATCCTCGAAGTGCACCTCGATCTCGCAGGCTATCCCGTCAACCTCAACGATACGGCGGGCTTGCGGGAAGCGGCCGGTGCGGTCGAACGGGAAGGCATGCGCCGCGCTCTGGCGGCGGCCGACACCGCCGATCTCATTCTGGTTCTCGAGGATAGCCATCATCCGGTCGAGATCGACATATCCGGACTGGATGAGGCACGGCTTTTACGCGTAGGAACCAAAAGCGACCTGACACCCGATGCGGAGGCGTCGGGCTATGACTGCAAGGCCAGTGTTCGCGCATCTGACGGATTGGATGCTCTCCTGAACCTGGTCGCGGCGAAGGTCAGGCGTGTGGCGGGAAATCCTGACATGGCGTTGCCCAATCGCCTGCGGCATCGTGAATATCTTGAAAACTGCCTGATGCATCTCCAAGTGGCGGGCGACGGCCGTGGACAGCCCTTGGAGCTTGTTGCGGAGGAATTGCGACAGGCAGGTGACCAGTTAGGGCGACTGACCGGTCGTGTGGACGTGGAAGACCTCCTGGACGTGATCTTCGCAGAGTTTTGCATTGGCAAATAGGCGGCCCGCCTTGTGATTCACGTGAAACACGCATTGCGCCAAAAACGCCAACGACCGTACGGTGACTCACGTGAAACACCAGAGACACAGGACAGGATTTGTTTCACGTGAAACAATCCGCCTTGACAATTCACGCGATGCGGTGAATCAGAGCCGGCAGGCTGGAGCAAGCGATGGGCATGGAAAACGGCAGGTATTATGACGTGATCGTCGTCGGCGGCGGACATGCCGGCTGCGAAGCCGCCGCGGTGGCCGCGCGGACCGGTGCGCGCACCGCGCTGGTGACGCTGCGCCGCGATGCTATCGGGGTCATGTCCTGCAATCCGGCGATCGGAGGCTTGGGCAAGGGGCACCTGGTTCGCGAAATCGATGCTCTCGATGGCCTGATGGGCCGTGTCGCCGACGCCGCCGGCATTCAGTTTCGACTTTTGAACCGCAGCAAGGGCCCGGCCGTTCGGGGTCCGCGAACCCAGGCCGACCGCAAGCTCTATCGGCAATCGATGCAGGCCGCCATCAATGCACTCGACGGACTCGATGTTATCGAGGGGGAAGTCGAGGATTTCGATATCGTCGATACGGTGGTCAGGGGCGTGCATCTCGCCGACGGGCGCCGGCTGCGATGTGGCGCTGTGGTGCTGACCACGGGAACGTTCCTGCGCGGGCTGATACACATTGGGACCCGGCAAATACCGGCCGGGCGGATGGGCGAGGCCCCTGCCAACGGTTTGTCGCGGACGTTGATGCAGGCTGGTTTCGCCCTCGGACGATTGAAGACCGGGACGCCGGCCCGCCTCGATGGCCGCACGATCGACTGGGATACGGTCGGCCGCCAGGCGGCGGATGCCGATCCGGTGCCCTTCTCGTTTCTGACCGATCGCATTGCCAACCCGCAAGTCGACTGCGGTGTCACGCACACGACGCCCGATACACACCGGATTATCGAAGACAATCTGGATCAGTCGGCGATGTATTCAGGGCAAATCTCCGGCACCGGTCCGCGCTATTGTCCTTCGATCGAAGACAAGATCGTACGCTTTGCCGAGCGGCTGCGGCACCAGATTTTCCTGGAACCGGAAGGCCTCGACGACCACACGGTCTATCCGAACGGCATATCGACATCGTTGCCGGAATCGGTCCAGGCACAGTTCATCGCGACCATTCCCGGACTGCAAAAGGCGCAAATCCTGCAGCCCGGCTATGCGATCGAGTATGATCACATCGATCCACGGGAATTGCGCCCAACGCTCGAGACCAAGCGGATCGGCAGTCTCTATCTCGCCGGCCAGATCAATGGCACGACCGGATATGAGGAGGCTGCCGCCCAAGGCCTTGTCGCCGGTTTGAACGCAGCACTGGCCTGCGGCGGCAGCCCACCGGAGATGTTCAGTCGTACCGATTCCTATATCGGCGTGTTGATCGACGATCTGATCACCAGGGGTGTTTCGGAGCCCTATCGGATGTTTACGTCGCGCGCCGAATATCGCCTGTCGCTGCGTGCGGACAACGCGGATTTGCGTTTGACGCCGCGGGCCATGGCCTTGGGCATCGTCAGCCGTGAACGGTCTGCCCGGTTCAGTGCCTGGAGAGCGCGGTTGGACGATCTGCGCCAGCACCTGAAGAGCCTGTCGGCAACACCGCGCGAGGCCAGCGCCGCCGGACTGAAGGTCAACCAGGACGGACAACGCAGAACGGCCTATGACCTGCTTGCTTACCCAACCAGCAGCGTGGAACGGTTGGCGGCGATCTGGCCGGACCTGTCCGACGTTGATCGTTCCGTCTCCGAACCGATAGAAATCGAGGCCAATTACGCCGTCTATCTGGAGCGCCAGCAGCGCGATATTGCGGTTCAAAAAAAGGAGGAGGCGCGTGGCATTCCCGACGACTTTCCCTATGGCGAACTGCCTGGGCTGTCCAATGAGTTGCAGCAAAAATTGATGGCTGCCCGCCCCCGCACCATTGCGCATGCAGCCCGGATCGAGGGCATGACACCGGCCGCGATCACACTGATTCTGGCCCGGTTACGTCGCACAGAGCAAACGTCCGAAGCGCACGAGCCGTTGGCATCCTAGTTTGATTGGTCCCGAAATATTCATTGAATATCAATGCTTTAATAGTCCAGCAATGTCGGTAAAGGTTGGGTCCTATGCCGGGCATGTGTCCGCTCCGGATTGCGGTGATTCGGCATGACACCCCATGACTTGCAGGCGATGTATCCTGTTTCACGTGAAACAATCGAGCGGCTTGAACACTTTGTGGCGCTGGTCCGCAAATGGTCGAAGGCCATCAATCTCGTCGCTCCGTCGACTCTCGACGAGATCTGGAGGCGCCATGTGGCAGACAGTCTGCAGCTCTATGCGCTCAATCCCGGACCGGTGCATTGGCTGGACCTCGGCAGTGGCGGCGGATTCCCCGGTGTGATTACCGCGATCATGCTGCTGGAGACGGCGGGCGGTCATGTCGACCTGGTTGAAAGCAATCAAAAGAAGGCGGCCTTTTTGCGCACGGCGCTGGCGGAAACCGGCGCCCGCGGATCCGTGCATCCGCTGCGCGCCGAAGCGGCGGCAGCGCAGATCCGGCATGTCGAAGCGGTTTCCGCCCGCGCTCTGGCAAATCTGGAATCGCTGTTGGCGCTGAGTGCGCCCTGGCTGTCGGCCGGGGCCACGGCCTGGCTGCACAAAGGCCGGGATTATCAAACAGAGATCGAAAATGCCCGTAGAAGCTGGCGATTCGATCTGATAGAACACCAAAGCAGGGTGGATGCGGCGTCTGTGATCCTGCAAATCTCCAATCTGCGGCCGATGGGTTCGGGTGGAGACTGAAAGTCCAGCCGGCAGGTACGGATCGGCCGAGCGCGAATGGGGCAATACGAGGCTTCTAGACATGTTGGGCGGTCAAAATCGCATTATCACCGTGGCCAACCAGAAGGGTGGGGTTGGCAAGACGACCACGGCGATCAATTTGGCCACGGCTTTGGCGGCCATTGGGGAAAAAGTCCTGATCATCGATCTCGACCCGCAAGGCAACGCCAGCACCGGGCTCGGTATCGACCGCCAGGACCGCAGTCTGTCCTCCTACGACCTGTTGGTGGGCCAGGCCGGCATCCTCGAGGCCGCGGTGGAGACGGATGTGCCGAATCTGTGGATCGTTGCGTCCACAATGGATCTGCTGGGCGTCGAAATGGAGATTTCCGGTCAGCGGGACCGGGTCTTCAAGCTCAAACAGGCGGTGACCGTGCCAGCGGCCGCGCAATTCGACTATATTCTCATCGATTGTCCGCCTTCCCTCAATCTGCTGACGATCAATGCGATGGCGGCGGCACATTCAGTGCTGGTGCCGCTACAATGCGAGTTTTTTGCGCTGGAAGGCCTCAGCCAGTTGCTGGAAACGGTCGGCCAGGTGCGATCGACGCTCAATCCGGATCTGGATATCCAGGGTATCGTGATGACCATGTACGATTCGCGCAATAACCTTGCGCACCAGGTGGTCGAGGACGTTCGCACGCATCTCGGCGATAAGGTTTATCAAACGTTAATCCCGCGCAACGTGCGGGTGTCGGAGGCCCCTTCCCACGGCAAGCCGGCTATCCTTTACGACCTCAACTGTTCGGGTAGCCAGGCGTATCTGAAGCTTGCGTCCGAAGTCATCCAACGGGAGCGGGAACGACAGGCCGCCTGAGCCGTTCAGGCGCTGACAGAAAAGACTGCGACACACCATGAGTGACGACCATTCGAAAAAGCGGCTCGGCCGCGGGCTCGCCGCCCTCATCGGCGACATGGATCAACCGCTTGATATCGCCGAGCCGGCGGTGCAGCCGGCCGATCGGCATGTGCCTATCGAATTCATCAGCCGCAACCCGAACAACCCGCGTCGCCAGTTCGATGAAGCCGATCTGCAGGATCTGGCGCGATCGATCGCCCAGCACGGCATCGTCCAGCCGGTGGTGGTGCGTCCCGTCGGCGATGGCCGCTTCGAAATCATAGCCGGCGAACGGCGTTGGCGGGCAGCCCAGCGGGCCGGGCTGGTCGACATCCCGGTCATTGTCCGCGACGTCGACGATCGGACGGCGCTGGAGCTGGCGATCGTCGAAAACGTCCAGCGGTCCGACCTCAATCCGCTGGACGAGGCGATGGGCTACGAACAGCTGATTGCCGAACACGGTTACACTCAGAACGATCTCGGCGACATTATCGGCAAAAGCCGCAGCCACGTGGCCAACAGCCTGCGGCTGCTCAAACTGCCGGATCCGGTGCGCGATATGCTGGCCATCGGCAAGCTGACGGCGGGCCATGCCAGGGCCATCGCATCGACCACCGATCCGGTCAAATACGCCAATATGATCGCCTCCAAAGGCCTATCGGTCCGCGATGCGGAGAGGCTTGCGCAAAAGGACAGCGCCCCGCCGCAGGTTGCGCGGGCACCGGTCGAAAAGGATGCCGATACACTGGCACTTGAGAAGATGCTGTCGGATCGCCTCGGCCTTGCGGTGACGATCACCCACCGCGAGACCGGCGGCCACATCAAGGTCGACTACCGTTCGCTGGAACAGTTGGATGAAATCTGCAGGTTGCTGCAGGCGGCTTCACCCAGCGGCTGATACAATAATGTGCCGGCTAACGATCGTGTTTTCTGGCCAGACGTTCGGACCGTTGTGCGATGGCGAGCAGGGTCTGCCGCGCCAGACTGTCTTGCAGAGCGGGTTGGCGCCGGCCTTCCAATATGGTCGTGTTCAATGCCTGCAACACGCCGTCAACGGCCGGTCCTGACCAGGCGCGCGCGGCGCGCTCGAACGCTGGCTTGCGGCGAAAATGCAGCCGGCGGGCAGCTTCCGAGATCACCTGCGCGGGCGGCTGTTTCTGACCTTCGATCCGACCGCGGGCCGCGTCGATCGTCTGGAACTGCCGCAGGCACGCCTGCAGCACCTGAGCCACCGGCGTTTTCGAGGCGAGAATGCGCCGCAGCGCCAGATCGAGGCCCGGAAGGTTGCCGGTCAGCACGCAATCAACCGCTTCGTCGACCGAAAGGGCCGAAGCGTCACCCATGATCGCCAGGATGTCGGCTTCCTCGATGCGTTCCTGGCCGCGACAATACAAGGCCAGCTTCTGCAATTCGCCGCGGCTCGCCAGCCGGTCTCCGCCCAGGTGGTCGGCCAGCAGTCGGCGCAACTCCGGTGCAATCTTGAGATCGGCGGCCCCAAGTTCTTCGTCGATCAGCGCCTGCAGGCTGCGGTGGTCGTCGCCATAGCAGGGCAGGGCCATGCAGGCGGAGCCGCTTTCGGCGGCCTTGCGCAGCGCCGATCCTTTCTTCAGGTCGCCGGCCTCGACGATCAGCAGGGTATCGGGCGGCGGGTCGGCGGCCACCGCTTCGAAAGCGGTGACGATCGCACGGTCGGTGCCGGCATTCTTCAACCACACCAGACGGCTGCCGCCGAACAGACCCATCGCGTTGATTTCGTCGAGCAGGCGAGCCGGATCGTCCTTGATATCCTGGCTGTCCAGCCGGACGAGACTGAAGGCGTCGTTGCTGTCGACGCCGACGCTTTTCGACAACGCGGTGGCGCGCTCGGAGACCAGACCGCGATCCGGCCCATAGATCAGAATGGCGCGGCAGGTCGGGTCCGGCCTGCGAATGAAAGCGTCGACTTCATGTGCTTTCTTCTGCGCCACAACTCGCTCGGATTCAGCGGCTGAGAATCGATGCGGTGTCCGCCCGGATGATCTCCGCCAACTGCCAGGCGGCACGGTTCTCCGCGTCTCGCAAAGCGCGCCGGTTGGCAAATTCCTGTGTCGTCTGGTCGTAAAACGTAATCACGTTGCGGGTGCCGCTATAGACGACGGCCTTCGTGGCGTTGTCGGTGAGCGTGTAGCTGGCGGACGCCTCGTAGCGTTGCGCCGTGATGCCCTCGGAGAGCTCCTCGCGCAGGGCGGCGCTGGCGGTTCCGGTGAACGAGAGCGCCAGCGTGTATTTGGCGTTTACCGGTTCCCCCTTGCCGCCGGAATACAAAAAAATCAATCGGTTACGCAATTCCTGGGCAACCCGTTCGTCGACCGGCTTGATGGCGACCGATTCGAGGTTTTGCGCCGTCAGCGTGTTGGTGGCGTAGAGCGGCTGCACCTGACAGCCATGCAACACAAGCGCACAGGCGGCCATCAGGCCGGCCAGCCGCCAGGATTTGCCGATGGCTTCAGACGACGACATTGACGATCCTCTGCGGGACGACGATGATCTTGCGCGGCTGACTGCCCGACAGGGCCGCCTGCACGACGGACAGTTCGAGCACCGCCTTCTCGACCGCCAGTTGATCGGCATCGCGGGCAATTGTCAAATCGCCCCGTTTCTTGCCGTTGATCTGCACCGGCAGGGTGATCGTTGCGTCGGTGACCAGGCTGGCGTCGTATTGCGGCCAGTCGGTTTCGGCGATCAGCCGCGAGCCGCCGAGCCCGGCATTGCACTCCTCCGCCAGATGCGGCATCAGCGGCGCCATGATCGACAGCAGGATGTTCACCGCCTCGCGCAGCGCCGGCAGCGAATCGCGATCGAGCTCTCCCGCGGCGGCCTTGCCAAGCGGACCGGCCAGTTGGTTGACCAGATCGTGAATGCGCGCGACGGCCTTGTTGAACGCCAGTTTGTCGAAGTCCTCGCCGACATGTTTCAGAGCTTTGTGCGCAGCCCGTGAAACATCCAGCGCCTCACCTTCATTAGCCGGATTCGCTTCGACATTGCGCAGCGCCGGCGCCGCTTCGCCGACCAGCCGCCAGACGCGCTGGACAAATCGGTGTGCGCCTTCGACGCCGGCCTCCGTCCAGATCACGTCCCGATCCGGCGGTGAGTCCGACAGCATGAAAAAGCGGGCGGTATCGGCACCGAACGAAGCGACGATGTCGTCGGGGTCGACCACGTTGAGCTTCGACTTGGACATCTTTTCGATGGCGCCGATGGTCACTTCCTCACCGGTTTCCAGCAGAAACGCCCGGCGCTCGCCGTCCTGCTCGTCGACACGCACCTCGGTCGGCAACAGGTAACGTCTTCCCAGCGCATAGGTTTCGTGAACCACCATGCCTTGCGTGAACAGTCCCTTGAACGGTTCCTTCAGGTCGAGGTGCCCGGCAATCCGCATCGCCCGTGTGAAGAAACGCGAATATAGCAAATGCAGAATGGCGTGTTCGATGCCGCCGATATACTGGTCGACCGGAAGCCAGTGGGTTGCCACGTCGCGGTCGGTCGGACGATCGATCCACGGGTCGGTGAAGCGGGCGAAGTACCAGGACGAATCGACAAAGGTGTCCATCGTGTCGGTTTCACGACGCGCATCCGCGCCGCATTGCGGACAGGCCACCTGGCGCCAGGTCGGATGGCTTTCCAGCGCATTGCCCGGTTTTTCGAAATCGATATCGTCCGGCAGCACCACCGGCAGGTCGGCGCTGGGGACCGGAACGACACCGCAGTTGTCGCAATGGATGACCGGAATTGGACAGCCCCAGAACCGCTGGCGCGATACGCCCCAGTCGCGAAGCCGGAAATTGACCTGCCTGCGACCCTGTGCTTTTCCGGCTAACTGCTGTGACTCCAACCGCTTTGCCGTCTCCTCGAAGGCTTGCTTGGGCGACATGCCGTCGAGAAAGCGCGAGTTGATCATCACGCCGTCGCCGTCATAGGCTTCTTCGGTGATTTGGAAGGTCGCCGCATCGGCGTCCGGCGGCATCACCACGGCGGTCACTGGCAGGCCGTATTTGTTGGCGAAGTCCAGGTCGCGCTGGTCACCCGACGGACAGCCAAAAATCGCCCCCGTGCCGTAGTCCATCAGCACGAAATTCGCGACGTAGACCGACAGGGTCCAGTCGGGATCGAACGGATGGCGCACCCGGATGCCGGTGTCGAGGCCTTTCTTCTCGGCGGTTTCGAGAGCCGCGACCGACGTGCCCATACGCCGGCATTCGTCGCAGAAGGCGGCGACTTCGGGATTGGCTTCGGCCACCTTCCTGGCCAGCGGGTGGTCGGCGGCGACCGCCATGAAGGACGCACCGAACAGCGTGTCCGGACGGGTGGTGTAGACCTCCAGCTCGGTCTCGCCGGGCGGCGCGGTGTCGGCGACGATCTCCCAGCGGATCATCAGACCCTCCGAGCGGCCGATCCAGTTTTTCTGCATCACCCGCACTTTTTCCGGCCACTGGTCAAGCCCGTCCAGTGCCTCCAGCAGCTCTTCGCTGAAATCGCTGATCTTGAAGAACCACTGGGTCAGCTCGCGCTGTTCGACCGGCGCGCCGGAGCGCCAGCCACACCCGTCGACAACCTGCTCGTTGGCCAGCACCGTCTGGTCAACCGGATCCCAGTTGACCTTCGACTGTTTGCGGTAGGCCAGGCCATTGTCGAGGAAATCCAGGAACAGTTGCTGCTGCTGGTGATAGTAGTCGACGTCGCAGCTGGCGAATTCCCGGCTCCAGTCGAGCGACAGGCCCATCACCTTGAGCTGCCCGCGCATGATTTCGATATTCTGGTAGGTCCACTCCCGCGGATGAACCTTGTTCTGCATGGCGGCGTTTTCGGCCGGCAGTCCGAAGGCGTCCCATCCCATCGGATGCAGCACATTGAAGCCGCGCGCCCGCTTGTAACGGGCAATCACGTCGCCCATCGCGTAGTTGCGCACGTGCCCCACATGGATGCGTCCCGACGGATAGGGAAACATTTCCAGCACGTAGTATTTCGGTCGCGGGTCGCCGTTGTCGGTCTCGAACAGTTTGCGCTCGTCCCAGACCTCTTGCCAGCGCGGCTCGGCGTCGCGCGGATTGTATCGTTCCATGGCCATCGATTGAGGGTCCGCTGCGGTTTCGCTTGTTGGCGCGGAGCTTCACCACGAAAGCCCGCGAGCGTCAACCGTCGCGGGGCAGAATGTCCGGGTGCTTGTCAAGCGAGCCGGAAACGCTATTGCTAGGTCGCCGGCGCCAGCTGCATGCGCCGGCGGATCTCGGACGGGGAACGGATGAGCGCGATCGACAGACTTCACAAGGTCAGGCAGGCCATCGATACGGCCGTTGAGGAAGCCGATCGGCCGGCCGGGTCGGTGCAGCTGGTCGCCGTGTCGAAAACCTTCGGTCCGGAAGCGATCCGGCCGGTCATCGAGGCCGGGCAGCGTGTCTTTGGCGAAAACCGGGTGCAGGAGGCGCAGGGCAAGTGGCCGGCGCTGCGCGCCGAGACCGCAGGCCTGGAGCTGCGGCTCATCGGGCCGTTGCAATCGAACAAGGCGGCCGACGCGGTGGCGCTATTCGACGTCATCGAAACCGTCGACCGCGAAAAGATCGCCCGCGTGCTGGCGACGGAGATGGAGCGCCAGGGCCGCCGGCCGCGCCTCTACGTGCAGGTCAACACCGGCTCGGAGCCGCAGAAAGCGGGCATAAAACCGCAGGAAACGGTGGCGTTCGTCGAAACATGCGGCACGCAATACGGGCTGGCCATCGACGGCCTGATGTGTATTCCGCCGATTGCCGACAATCCGGGGCCGCATTTCGCGCTGCTGGCGAAACTGGCGAAGGCGGCCGGGTTGGCGCATCTGTCGATGGGCATGTCGGCGGATTTCGAGACGGCGATCGCCTTCGGCGCCACCTCGGTGCGCATCGGTTCGGCGATTTTCGGCGAGCGGCCCAAGGCGCCGGCGTGAGCAGGTGAACATGTTGCAATGCAGCGTTAATCGAATGTCTGATTTACGAGCCGGTGCCCCGGCGGGTATGAATCGCCGCAGGAATGGGAGGATCATATGGGCAGCACCTATCATGCGACCTATCAGGAATGGAAAGCCGATCCGCAAGCCTTCTGGGCGGCAGCCGCTTCGGCGATCGACTGGTTCACGCCGTTTGAGCAGGTGTTCGATCCGGACAGCGGCCCCTATGGGCGCTGGTTCCCGGACGCCACCACCAACACCTGCCATAACTGCCTCGACCGGCATGTGGCCCAGGGCCGCGGCGATCAGCCGGCGCTGATCTACGACAGCCCGATCACCGGCAGCAAGCGTATCTACAGCTATCGGGAGATGCTGGAGCAGGTGGAAGCACTGGCCGCCGTGCTGCGTCAGCAGGGGGTCGAAAAAGGCGACCGGGTGATCATCTACATGCCGATGATCCCGGAAGCGCCGATGGCAATGCTCGCCTGCGCGCGGCTCGGCGCCATCCATTCCGTCGTGTTCGGCGGTTTCGCCGGCCACGAGCTGGCAACCCGCATCGACGATGCCAAGCCCAAGGTCATCATCGCCGCTTCCTGCGGCATCGAGCCCAACCGCATCGTGGCCTACAAGCCGATGCTCGACGAGGCCATCGAAGCCGCGCAGCACAAGCCGCAAAGGTGCCTGATGCTACAGCGCGAGCAGGGCGTCTGCGAACTGGAAAACGACCGGGATATCGACCTCGCCGTGGCGATGCGGGAGATGCAAGGTCACAATGTGCCGTGCACGCCGGTCCAGGCCACCGATCCGCTCTACATCCTCTATACGTCGGGAACCACCGGGCAGCCGAAGGGCGTGGTACGTGACAATGGCGGTCACATGGTGGCGCTTTACTGGTCGATGAAGGCGATCTACGGCGTCGAGCCGGGCGAGGTGTTCTGGGCGGCCTCCGACGTCGGCTGGGTCGTCGGGCATTCCTATATCGTTTATGCGCCGCTGCTGCATGGCAATACGACCATCGTGTTTGAGGGCAAACCGGTCGGCACCCCCGACGCGGGCACATTCTGGCGGGTGATCGCCGAGCACAGGGTCGCGGCGCTGTTCACCGCGCCGACCGCCTTTCGGGCGATCAAGAAGGAAGACCCGCAAGGCTCGCTGATCGGCAAATACGACATCAGCTGCCTGCGCACCCTGTTTCTGGCCGGCGAGCGGGCCGATCCCGACACCATCGAATGGGCGCAGGCCAAGCTCGGCGTTCCGGTCATCGACCACTGGTGGCAGACGGAGACCGGCTGGACGATCGCCGGCAATCCGGTGGGGCTTGGTGCCCTGCCGGTCAAGCTCGGATCGCCGACCGTGGCGATGCCCGGCTACGATATTCAGGTGCTCGACGACGACGGCCATGAGGTGGCCGCCGGCACTCTCGGCAACATCGTGTTCAAGCTGCCGATGCCGCCCGGCAACCTGCCGACGCTGTGGAACGCCGACCAGCGTTTTCACGACGCTTATCTGTCCGAGTTCCCGGGCTACTACAAGACATCCGACGCCGGCTATGTCGACGAAGACGGCTATCTGTTCATCATGGCGCGCACCGACGACATCATCAATGTGGCCGGTCACCGGCTGTCCACCGGCGCCATGGAGGAGGTCATCGCCTATCACCCGGACGTGGCCGAATGCGCGGTGATCGGCATCGCCGACACGTTGAAAGGTCAGGTTCCGGCCGGCTTCCTGGTGCTCAACGCCGGCGTCGAGCGGCCTACCGGGGAGATCGAGCAGGAGGTGATCAAGCTGGTGCGCGACCAGATCGGTCCGGTTGCCGCGTTCAAACTGGCGCTGACGGTCGGGCGACTGCCGAAGACCCGGTCCGGCAAAATCCTGCGCGGCACCATGCAGAAGATCGCCGACGGCGAGAGCTGGAAAATGCCGGCGACCATCGACGATCCAGCCATCCTCGAAGAGATCACGGCGGAACTCGACGCCCGCGGTCTGATGGATCGCTGAAACCGCGGCCGACAACCTCACGCCGTTGACGATGGCCGGCATCCGGTTCAATCTCAGGGTAGCGGGCATCGCTTGACCGGAGGACGGGGCTATGGAAGGCAAGGTCGCGATCGTAACCGGCGGCGCACGGGGCATCGGTCTTGCCGTCGTCAGGCGGTTCCTGGTGGATGGCGCACGGGTCATCATCGCCGATATCGATGAAAAGGCCGGCGAGGCCGCCGCCAGCGATGTATCCGGGCTGGGGCCGGTGGAATTCGTCGCCACGGATGTCGCCGAACGGCTGGACGTCCACAATCTGCTCGCCGCCACGCTCGATGCCTTTGGCGATGTCGATGTGCTGGTCAACAGCGCCGGGATTTCCCACGCCGCCGACTTTCTGGACGTCAAGGAAGCGGATTTCGACCGGGTTCTTGCGGTCAACCTCAAAGGCTCTTTCCTGTGCGGTCAGGCGGTGGCCCGCAAGATGGTCGATGCGATCGAAAATGGCGCTGAACCCGGCTGCATCATCAACATGTCGTCGATCAACGCCGTCGTGGCGCTTCCCGACCGGGTGCCCTACGCCGTTTCGAAAGGTGGCGTCAGCCAACTGACAAAGGTCATGGCACTTTCCCTTGCGCCGCACGGTATTCGCGTGAATGCCATCGGACCCGGCTCGGTGATGACGGAGATGCTGGCGACATTGCTCAGGGACCGCGATATGCGCGAAACAGTCCTCGCCCGCACACCGCTCGGGCGTATCGCCGATCCTTCGGAAATCGCCGGAGTGGCGGCGTTTCTGGCATCCAAGGACGCCGGCTACATCACCGGGCAGACGATCTACGCGGATGGCGGACGGTTGCCGCTGAATTTCACCGTCGAGCAACTTGACTACTGACCGCCCGGACCAATCGGCCATGACAGCTCCTGACAGAATGTTGTCAGGAGGGGTGTGCGATGAATAGGCTGTTGTTTCAGCCAAGGAGAACCCCCATGTCAGCATCTGCCCCAGATCATGCCGCCGTCTGGTTCGAAATCCCCGTCAAAGACCTGGAGGCCGCCAAGACCTTCTATAACGCGGTTCTGGAAACCGAGCTCGTCGACCAGGAAATGGGCCCGAACAAGGTCGGGATCTTCCCCAACAGGGATCCGAGAACCGGCGTCGCCGGCCATCTCTACGAGGGCCAGCCGGGCGAGCCCGGCAAGGGCAATACCGTCCATCTGGCAGTTCCGGCACCGCTGGAGACGGCGATGGACCGCCTGACCGCCCATGGCGGCCAGGTTGTCTCCGACATCATCACCATCGACTCCGGACGGTTCGTCTACTGTCTCGATCCGGACGGCAACAGCATCGGCCTGTTCAACTGACAGGACGGCAACCGGCCGGTCGCCATTGACGGGATTAGCGCTATAGTCCCACGGCCGGTTGGAAGGAAGAGGCCATGCGCCGCGCGGATCGACTGTTTCAGATCGTACAATACTTGCGAGGCGGCCGTCTTGTGACGGCCGCCTCGCTGGCCGAACGCCTGGAAGTGTCGGAGCGCACGATCTACCGCGACATCGCCGACCTGCAGTCGACAGGTGTGCCGATCGACGGCGAGGCCGGCGTCGGCTACATCATGCGGGAGGGCTTCGACCTGCCGCCGCTGATGTTCTCGCGCGACGAGATCGTCGCCCTGGTCACCGGGGCAAGGTTGGCCCGCGCCTGGGGCGGGGCGGCGATGGCCCGCGCCGCCGAAGAGGCGTTGATCAAGATCGAGGCCGTGCTGCCGGATCGCGAGCGCCGGCGCATCTCGGGCACCGAGATTCATGCGCCGGATTTCATGATGCGCGACGAAGTACGGCATCGTTTCGACCTGCTCGAGCAGTCGGCCGACCGCCGGCAAGTTCTGGACATCGAATATTACGACGCCGAGGGCGTGCCCACGCAACGGCGGATCCGTCCGCTTGGCTTGTGGTTCTGGGGCAAAGTCTGGACGCTTGCCGCCTGGTGCGAAATGCGCACCGACTTCCGCACTTTCCGTCTCGACCGGATGAAAACCATCACCGATACTGGCGAAACCTTCAAGCCGGAACGCGGCAAGACCCTCACGGACTACTACCGCACCATGGAAGCGCGCGAAATGCCGCTTGAGACCAAACGGTTCCTGTGAAGCATTACGGCCTATGCGAACGTCATTGACGCGCTGTTGTCGGGACCTGACCGACGCCGGTTGATCACCGCTCGAAGCCGAGCCATCGCAACCGCAACAAACACTGTCGCAATTCTGTAACAATATTTTTTTGTTTCATATACTTAGCGGATTGCGTTCTGTACGCGACCCGTTCATTTTGTACGCATGACCTCGGTCTGTCCGACGGGTATCTTCTATGGAGATTACGGTGCGCTTGAAAACGACAGTCCTTGCGATTCTCCTGACCGGCGCGGCAGCCATGCCCGCGTTTGCCCAGACCGTCGCGGACAAGATCTGGACGGGCGGTCCGGTTCTTACGATGGCCGACAAAGCGGAGCGCGCCGAGGCCGTGGCGTCCAGGGGCGGCCGGATCCTTGCGGTGGGAAGCGAGGCCGAGGTGATGGCACACCGCGGCGCGGCGACCGAAGTGATCGACCTGCAGGGCCGGGCATTGATCCCGGGCTTCGTCGACAGTCACGGTCATGTGGTGCTGGGCGGCCTGCAGGCTCTGTCGGCCAATCTGCTGGCACCGCCGGACGGTAATGTGACGGACATCGCCAGTCTTCAGGATGCTCTGCGCCGCTGGGCGGAGGAAAACGCCGATGCGGTCAGGGCCGTCAACCTGATCATCGGATTTGGCTACGACCAGTCGCAGCTTGCCGAGGGACGGCATCCGAACCGCGAGGATCTCGATGCGATTTCCACGCAAGTGCCGATCTACCTCGTGCATCAGTCCGGACATATCGGTGTCGGCAACTCCAGGGCGCTTGCGCTCGCCGGCATCACGGCGGATTCGGAAGATCCGCCCGGCGGCGTCATCCAGCGGCGCACCGGAAGCCGCGAGCCAAACGGCGTTTTGGAAGCCAATGCGCATTTCCCGACATTGGGGCAGCTTCTGAGCGACCTGGGTGAAGAGGGCTTCAAGCAGTTTGCCCGGGCCGGAGCCGATCTCTGGGCCCGCTATGGATACACCACGGCCCAGGAGGGCCGGGCGACGCCGGCTGTGGTCGACACCATCAGAAGCGTTGCCGGAGCAGGCGGTTTCGCCATCGATATCGTTGCCTACCCGGACGTGCTCGTTGACCGTGACGCGATACTGGAAAACCTGTCGGACGACTACACCAATCGAGTGCGTGTTGGCGGCGCCAAGCTGACCATCGATGGATCCCCGCAGGGGTTCACGGCCTGGCGCGACCGGCCTTACCATGATCCGGTCGGCGACTATCCATCCGGCTATGCGGGCTATGCCTATGAAACACCCGAGTCGGTTGCCGCGGCTGTCGACTGGGCGTTTGAAAACGGTGTGCAAATCATCGCCCACGCCAATGGCGAGCGGGCTTCCGATACCTATATCGCTGCCCTCGAAGCGGCGACCGAGAAGTACGGGCCGGCGGACCGCCGCCCGGTGCTGATCCATGGCCAGTTCCTTCGCGAAGACCAAGTCGACAAATACCAAAGGCTGGGCGTGTTCCCGTCTCTGTTTCCCATGCATACGTTCTATTGGGGCGACTGGCATCGTGACCACACGGTCGGTCCGGTGCGGGCGGAAAACATCTCGCCGACCGGCTGGATGGTGACACGCGGCATGCGCTTCGGAACGCAGCACGATGCTCCGGTTGCCTTTCCGGACTCCATGCGGGTGCTGGACGCGACCGTGACCCGGCGGACACGATCCGGCGACATACTCGGGCCGGCGCAACGGGTGGACGTGATGACCGCGCTGAAGGCGATGACGCTTTGGCCGGCCTACCAACATTTCGAAGAGGACGAGAAGGGGTCGATCGAAGTCGGCAAGCTGGCTGATTTCGTCATCCTGTCAAACGATCCGACGGCCATCGATCCCGAAGACCTGGACACGCTGCAGGTGGTGCGCACCATCAAGGAGGGCCAGACCGTATTCGACCTGTCGGCCGACAAGACGCGGCGCGGGCATCTGCGGATGGAACCGGGTGGACTGGCGGAGCGATCCTTTGCAGCGGCAATGCGCGGGCTCGTGGCCGAGTCGGAATTTGCAGCCCTGCCCTCGCGTCAACGAACGCCGTGGACACGTATGATGATCAAGGCGGCGCCGCATAACGGTGCCTGTTTGCCTTCAAACCTGCTGGCCATCCTCTCACGGGGTCGCGGCTGAGACTTCGGCCCATATGAAATCAACCCGGCAGCGAGACTTGCCGGAAATTGCCGCGCAGCGGTCGCTTTTCATTCTTGCCGCGTCAGGCTAAGACGATGTGTCGTTGTCTTGGCAACGGTTGGTCATACCGGATCCTGAAAACGCTCACTGATCGTCCATGGACTTGTCTTTACTGCCCGAAACGCTGACGGCGGGCTCTATGATTCTGATCGCCGGAATCGTCGTGCTGGGCAGCATCGTGCAGGTTGCGCTGGGTCTTGGATTCGGGCTGATGGTCGCGCCTCTGCTGGCGCTCATCGATCCGGTTCTGGTGCCGGCGCCAACACTGTTCCTGGGCATGCTGACGGCAAGCTGGGGCGCGCTCGCCGAACGCCGGGCCATCGTCTGGCCTGAAGTGGGCATCGCCACAGCGAGCCGCATCGTCGGTGTCGCAGTTGCCATGGCCATCCTGGTCAATCTGGCCAGTGAGGCGGAGTTCCAGTTGATCTTCGGGTTTCTGGTTTTGCTCGCGGTGGTGTTGACCGCCGGCGGCTGGCACTTGGCGTTCAATAGGCGGTCGTTGTCCTCCATGGGTGTGGTGTCTGGCTTGATGGGCACCATCACCTCGGTGGGAGCGCCGCCGCTGGCGTTGATTTACCGGGGGCGGGATCCGGATCACGCCCGGCCGACGCTTGCCGCCTTTTTCACATTGGGTTGCGCCGCCTCCCTCGTCGGCCTGTACGCGGCGGGTGCCGCCGGTCTGCGCGACGCCATGCTGGCGGCGCTGATGCTGCCACCGATGGCCGCCGGTATCGCGCTGTCGCGGCTGCTGCGCGGTCGGATCGATCGCTGGTACCGCCGGGTGTTGCTGGCGCTGGCCGGCGGTGCCGGGGCGTTGCTGGTCATACGCGGGCTGCTGGCATGAGCAGCGCCCTTGCGTTGTGTCGTTTGGCGGCCGTGCATGGACGCTGGCTCCTGGTGGCTGGGCTGCTGGTAGGCGCCCTGCTGCCATGGCTTGCCGATATCATGCGCGGACAGCTGCCGGTGCTGGTGGCCGTTATTCTGTTTTTGGCGGCGCTGCGGATCGGGCCGCGCAGGGCGCTCGGCGCCATGGGTGATCTCGGCTGGTCGCTGGGCTTCGTCGGCATCTGTCAAATCGGCTGCCCGCTGCTTTATGCCGGCCTGCTGATGCTGACCGGCTGGTCCAGCCCGCTGGCCCTGGCATTGGCCCTGATGCTGGCCGCTTCGCCGGTTTCCGGCAGTCCCAGCATCACCCTGCTCACCGGGCACGACGGAGCGCCGGCGCTGCGCGTGCTGATCGCCGGAACGGCGCTTTTGCCGCTGACCATTATCCCGACCTTCTGGCTGCTTCCCGAGCTGGCGGTTGGCGGCCTGTTTGATGCGGTTTTCCGGCTGCTGCTGCTTATATTCGTGGCCGGCGGCTTGGCCTTTGTCCTGCGTGGCTGGCTGTTCCGCTCGCCGACGGAAGCTGCGCTGCAGGCACTCGACGGCGTCTCCGCCGTCTTCCTGGCAGTGGTTGTCGTCGGACTGATGTCGGCGGTCGGTCCGGCGGTCACCGGTATGCCGTTGGCATTGGCGGCCAACCTGGCGGTTGCGTTTGCCGTCAATTTCGGGCTGCAGATGGCCACGTTCCTGGCGTTGCAAGGAACGGCGCTCCGGCCCCAGTCCGTCGGTTTTGCTGTTTCGGCCGGCAATCGCAACATCGCGCTGTTTCTGGCGGCCTTGCCGGCGGCTGTGACCGATCCGATGCTGCTGTTCATCGGCTGCTACCAGGTGCCGATGTTCCTGACGCCACTGCTTTTGCGACGGTTCTATCGTTTGCCGTCCGCATAAACCACACTGCGACGCAAACCGTCGCATTGGCGTGGTCAATTCGCATGCAATCGGTGTAGGGTTCTCCCGCTTGAAGGTTCCTCTCGTCGATTCGACGCTGAAAAGGTGAGAGGCGAAGAGGGAAGCCGGTGCAAGGCCGGCGCTGCCCCCGCAACTGTAAGCGGCGAGTCCTCCCGATATCCACTGGCGCAAGCCGGGAAGGCGGGAAAAGACAGCGACCCGCAAGCCAGGAGACCTGCCTTCGACCGCCAAAAACCCGGGCGGGGTGCCCCGGAAGAGCGTGGCGTGTGCCGGGCCGACCGGTCAGCCTGCACTTTCCTGACCCCGTCTCACCTGTCGAAGGAGAGACATGCATGGACGGAACAACGCGGATGTCAGGCGGGAGGTATCGATGAGCACGCCGCCCATTCAGGACGACTGCGACCTTGGTGTGCTGGTCCGGAGGCTGGGGTTGCCCGACACAAAGAATGTCGTGTCGCTGGGCGACAACGATCCCGTGCGGGCTTTGACACCGGAGGAAGCGTTGGTGCACTGGATCCTTGATCTGCCTGATCGGGCGGCGGTCGACCGGGCCGCCGAGTATGCGCTGCGCACCATCGACCGCGGTGATGGCAACACGCCCGAGATCGACCGGTTGTGCACCTATCTGCGGCAGGCCAAGCTGGCCGGCGCCGCACCCGTTCTACCGGCGGTTCGGGATGGCAAGAGTCGTCGCGACACGCTCTAACCTACTGATCCCCGAGCTTCATATCGGGGGCATAGGTCTTGCCCGGCACCTCCTTGGTCACGGCCTGGGCACACCGCATCTGGCCTGTCGCCGCGTCGAACGCGTAACAGGGATCGCCATGCAGGTCCCAGCCGTCATGCAGCGCCAGGCTGACCTTGTGGCAGAAGCTCGAATCGTCTGGTCCGGTCAGCAGTCGGTAGAGTTTCATGGCGCGTCCGCTCCCGGTCAGTCGTGGTTTTGCAGGGTGGCCTTGGCGAGCAGTGCTTCGGCCTGATGCAGATGCAGGCGTTCGACCATGCGCCCGTCCATCTGGATGACACCGCGGCCGGCATTTTCCGGACGCGCGAACGCCGCCACGATGGCACGGGCGGTGGCCACCTCATCCTCAGAAAAGCCAAAGATGCGGTTGGCGGTCTCGATCTGACCCGGATGGATCAGGGTTTTGCCATCAAAACCCATGGCCTTTCCATCGGCGCATTCCCTTTCAAAACCCTGTCGATCGCGAAAATCGTTATAAACCCCGTCGATCGCGTCAATGCCGACGGCACGCGCCGCCAGAACCATCTGCATCAGCCAGACTGACAGGTGCGGCCTGCCGGGAAGCAGGGCGACCCCGGTGTCCTTGGCCAAATCGTTGGTTCCGGCGACAAGGCAATCGAGGCGCGACCCTGGCTGCCCGGCCGTTGCCGCGATGGCAACCGCGTTGGCGATCGCCAGAGGTGTTTCGATCATTGCCCACAGACGCAATGCCGTTGGCATGGAACGCTCATTCAGGTCGGCCTCGACGCGACGAATATCGTCCGCGGTCTCGACCTTGGGCAGAAGGATCGCATCGGGCTGGCAATCACAGGCTGCATCGAGGTCCGCGGGCCCCCACTCGAAGGTCAGGGCATTGATGCGCACGACGCATTCCCGGCCCGCTGGCCGGGCATCGCCGAACCAGTCCGCCAGCGCGTCGCGCCCCGGCTGTTTTTCGTCGGGACCAACGGCGTCCTCTAGATCGACGATGATGGCATCGCAAGGCAGGCTGGTCACCTTGGCCAACGCGCGCCTGTTGCTGGCCGGCACGTAGAGGACGGAGCGCCGGGGACGCGGGAGCCGCTCTCCGGCAACGGTGTCGGGTCGTTCCATCGTTCCCTTTTGCCCGTGCCCGCTTTGAACCGCAAGCCGGCGATGGGGCGGTGGATATCCGATTTGTCATGGCGATGCGCTTGAAAAGCCACATTCAGATCGCCAACTGAAGGATGAGTTTGTTGGGCAGCCCTGAATCTGTGGAGACACCTATGGACACCATTCGCAATACGATCGTTGCCGTCGTCGGCCTCGGCATCGCCGTGCTGACCCTGGTGGTGATGTCCTTCGTCGGACTTGCGGTGATCGGATTTGCGGCGGTCGCCGGCCTCGTCGGCCTGCTGATGGCCCGTTTCGGACGCCGTCCCGTGCGGCGCCGACCCGATGAACCGCGGGTGTGGAACGACGGCCGCGGCACCATAATTGACATGTGACCGGTCAGGCGCCGCGTTGGATGGCGCCGGAACCTCCAGGTATCGGGCGGCGGGGACTTCTCATTACGCTTCAGCTTTGGTAAACGCTTGGCGAAACGCCCGCCCCAGCCTTCAATTGTGGCTTGAAGGGGCGGCACGGTGCTGGACGTTAAGGGTATTGCCATGAAGAAGTTTTCCAGACACAGCGGCGTTGCGGCGCCCCTGCCGATTGTCAATGTCGACACCGATATGATCATCCCCAAGGATTACCTGAAGACGATCAAGCGGACCGGCCTCGGTGTCGGCCTGTTTTCCGATATGCGGTACCATCCGGACGGCTCGGACAACGAAGAGTTCGTACTCAACAAACCGGCCTACAAGAACGCCACGATCCTGGTCGCCGGCGACAATTTCGGTTGCGGTTCATCGCGCGAACATGCGCCCTGGGCGCTGATCGATCATGGTATCCGGGTGGTGATTTCCACGAGTTTTGCCGACATCTTTTACAACAACTCGTTCAAGAACGGGCTGCTGCCGATCGTCGTCAAGCCGGAAGAACTCGAGTTGTTGATGGACGATGCGTCGCGCGGGGCCAACGCCACCCTGACCGTCGACCTGGTGACCCAGGAGATCCACGGACCCGACGGCGGCGTCATCAAGTTCGAGATCGACGAATTCAAGAAATACTGCCTGCTGAACGGTTTGGACGAAATCGGGCTGACGCTGGAAATCGACCATCACATCGACCGTCATGAGGATCACATCGCCGAGCACCGGCCCTGGCACTAGTGTCCTGAACCTGAAGTTCGTCACATTATGCAGCACACACTGAACGAACTTCAGATTCAATCAGGACACTAGCAACATTATGATTCTAGTGTGGTTTATGGATTTGAAGTTCCTTTCCGAGCGCGCTGCAAATAACTATAGGAACTTCAAATCCACCACACTAGTATCGAGTTGTACGAGCCTGCCGGCACAGGAGATACCATGCGTCAGCTGATATCCACCGGCTCTCCGCTCGAGGCGGCGGCCGGGTATTCCCGTGCGGTCGTCCAGGGCGACTGGTGCTTTGTTGCCGGAACCACGGGATATGACTATGAGACGATGGAGATGCCGACCAGCGTCGAGCAGCAAACCCGCAATGCGCTGGCCACCATCGCCAACACCCTGGAGCAGGCCGGCTTTTCGATGTCCGACATCGTTCGGGTGACCTATTACATTATCGACGCGTCCGATTCCGGGCGCGTTTTTCCCATTGTGGGCGAAATACTGGGTGATATCCGCCCTGCCGCCACCATGCTTGTCAGCGGCCTGATTCGCCCCGAAATGCGTATCGAAATCGAGGTGACGGCTTTCAGGGGAAGCTGAACTGCTTAACACGGGAACTGCACATGGCAACGCGCAAATTGCTGCTTTTGGCCGGAGATGGAATCGGGCCGGAAGCGATGAACGAGGTTCGCAAGATCATCGCCTTTATGAACGAGAGCCTTTCGGCCGGTTTCGAGATCGAGGAGGGCCTGGTCGGCGGCGTGGCCTATGACACGCACGGAAAGTCCATTTCCGAAGAGCATATGGACCTGGCGCTGGACGCCGATGCGGTGCTGTTCGGCGCGGTCGGTGGTCCCAAATGGGATGGCGTGCCCTACGATGTGCGGCCGGAAGCCGGCCTGCTGCGCCTGCGCAAGGACATGGAGCTGTTTGCCAATCTGCGGCCGGCGATCTGCTATCCGGCGCTCGCGTCGGCATCGTCGCTGCGCCCGGAACTGGTCGAGGGACTGGACATCCTGATCGTGCGGGAGCTGACCGGCGGGGTTTACTTCGGCGAGCCGAAGGAAATTATCGACCTCGGCAACGGACAGAAGCGTGCGATCGATACGCAAGTCTACGACACCTACGAAATCGAACGCATTTCCGGCGTCGCATTCGAGCTGGCACGGACGCGGGCCAACAAGGTGACGTCCATGGAAAAGCGCAACGTGATGAAGTCCGGCGTGCTGTGGAACGAGGTGGTGACGGCGACCCATAAAGCACGATATCAGGATGTCGAACTCGAGCATATGCTGGCCGACGCCGGCGGCATGCAGCTGGTGCGCCGGCCGAAACAGTTCGACGTCATCGTCACCGACAATCTGTTCGGCGACATGCTGTCCGACGTCGCAGCGATGCTGACCGGCTCGCTGGGCATGCTGCCGTCGGCTTCACTCGGAGCGCCGGACGAGAAGACCGGGGCGCGCCGGGCCCTGTACGAGCCGGTGCACGGATCGGCCCCGGATATCGCCGGCCAGGGCATCGCCAACCCGCTCGCCAAGATCGCTTCGTTCGCCATGTGCCTGCGCTATTCCTTCAATATGGTAGACGAGGCGGACCGGCTCGAAACGGCCATCGCAAACGTGCTCGACCGGGGCGTTCGCACCCCCGATATCGCCGCCGACCGGATTGCACCGGTGAGCACTGCCGAGATGGGTGACGCTGTGCTCGCGGAATTCAGGACATTGATGGGCTGAGAGACGCCGCGTAACGTGAGCCGCCGGGGTGCTGCGCGCCGCGCGGTAAAGAGTGATAGGCCGGAGTTCATGGGTCTGCAGGAATCGGAAAAGACGCGATCGCGACGGCTTGTCCGCCGCACTTCGCGTCGGTTGCGGGCGTTTTCGGACCGTTTTCAGTCCAATATGAAAGCCAACCGGGTCCTGTTGGAAAAACGCCGGGGCACCCGTCCGGCAATGCCGCGGGTGCATGGGTGGCGCTACCTTCTCATCGTCGGTGTTGCGGTGGTCATGGCGGCCGTGGTGCTCGACCTGCCGGTCGGAGCGTATCGCGCCCAATGGCCGCCGGAGGTGCTGCTGTGGGCTAACCGGCTGACCGATATCGGAAAATCGGGCTGGATCCTGGTGCCGACCGGAATGGTGGTCGTCGTGTGCTACGCCATCGACTGGCAAGCCTACACCAGCCGTGGCCGTCTGTTCTTCGCCAAAGCGATGTCGGCGAGTGCCTACATATTCCTCTCCGTCGGGGTGTCTGGCCTGATCTCCGCGATTCTCAAACGGGTGATCGGGCGGGCGCGGCCGATGCACTTCGAGGAGGAAGGTGCTTTTGCCTTCAACTCTTTCTCGGACTACAGCTTCGCCAGCTTTCCTTCCGGCCACTCGACGACCGCCGGCGCGTTTTTCGCTGCGATCGCCATTTTCTTTCCAAGCCTGCGCCTGCCAGCGCTGCTCCTTGGCATATGGCTGGGCTTCACCCGGGTGCTGGTGGGCGCGCATTATCCGAGCGACGTGATCGCCGGACTCGCCTTTGGCGCCTGGTTCGCCTATTTCACGGCGCTGGTCTTTGCCCGCCACGGCTTCATTTTCACCTATGACAGCAAAGGCTGGCCAGTGCGGCGCCGCGGCGTCGATCTGGTGCGACTGTGGCGGAAAAGCCATTATTGACCGCTGACGCCGCGTTGCACGTTGACTCTTCGCCAAGGCACTGTAAAAGGCGGCTGGAACAGGAAGAACCATGCAACCGTCCCTGAACCAGACCCTGTCGCAAATCGGACCGGCGCCTGCCGCCGGCGGCAGCGCATGGGCAGATTCCCGCAAATCCACGGCCACGAAGACGACCAAAACGGTTTGATGTCTCTGGCCTGTCCGCGCTCTCCCCGGTCTGGCCGGGGATGAGGACCCGCATCGGCCGGCGGGTTGCAGACAGGGAGAGACAGGAGAACGGATCATGGGATTTCGGATTGCGATTGCCGGCGCCACTGGAAATGTGGGCCGGGAGATGCTGGATATTCTGGCGGAACGGAATTTTCCCGCTGATGATGTGGAGGTGCTGGCTTCCAGCCGCTCGGTGGGCACGGACGTGTCCTTCGGCGACAAGACGCTGAAGGTGAAGAACCTGGAGACCCATGATTTCTCCAGCACCGACATATGCCTGATGTCGGCCGGCGGATCGGTTTCTCAGAAGTTTTCGCCGAAGATCGCTGCCCAGGGCTGCGTGGTGATCGACAATTCATCGGCCTGGCGCTACGACGCCGACGTGCCGCTGATTGTCCCGGAAGTCAATCCGGACGCCATCGAGCTGTTTTCGAGAAAAAACATTATCGCCAATCCGAACTGCACGACAGCACAGCTGGTGGTGGCGCTGAAGCCGCTGCACGATGCGGCGACCATCAAGCGGATCGTCGTGTCGACCTACCAGTCGGTGTCGGGCAGCGGCAAGGATGCCATGGACGAGCTGTTCAACCAGACCAAGGCGGTGTTCGTGGCCGATCCCATCGAGAAACAGGTCTATCCGAAGCGCATTGCCTTCAATGTCATTCCCCATTGCGACGCCTTCATGGAGGACGGCTACACCAAGGAGGAATGGAAGGTTCTGGCCGAAACCAAGAAGATCCTCGATCCAAAGATCAAAGTGACCTGCACCTGTGTCCGGGTACCGGTGTTCATCAGTCACTCCGAGGCGGTCAATATCGAATTCGAGAACGAGATCACCGCCGAACAGGCGCGTGAAATCCTGCGTGAGGCGCCGGGTTGTCTGGTGGTCGACAAGCATGAGGACGGCGGATATGTAACGCCTTACGAATGCGCCGGGGAAGATGCCACCTACATATCGCGGATTCGTGAAGACGCCACGGTCGAACACGGCCTCAACATCTGGGTGGTTTCTGACAATCTGCGCAAGGGCGCGGCGCTCAACGCCATCCAAATCGCCGAACTGATGATTGCCCGCGGTCTTATCAAAGACAAAAGTCGCGCCGCCTGAGTTGCGGGACACAGTTTGTACACGCGATGACCCGTAAAACAGGGTCATCTGCGTAATCGCGGTGTCTGTCGTCGTGGCGATACTGTGGTTTTGTTGAATTGTTTTTGTGACAATCTGCACTTACAGTCCTGATCGTGACTTAGCCGAATCGATTTTTGGGGGTGACCGGTGACGATCGGATTCTCGGGAATGGCATATGCGCTTGGTCTGGGGCTCGCCTTGACAGTGGCGACAGCCGGCAGCGCCCTGGCAGCCAAGTGCGGCAACACAGCTGCGGGCTTTCCGCAGTGGGTGCAGCAGATGAAGAAGGAGGCGGCGCGAAAGGGATTCAGCCAGCGCACGATCAATGCGACGCTGGGTAACGTCTCCTATCAGACCAAGACAATCCGGCTCGACCGCAACCAGTCGAGTTTCAGGCTGTCGCTGAACCAGTTCATGAAAAAACGCGGCGCGGCGACCATCGTGGCGCGCGGCAAGAAGCTCAAGCGCCAATATGCCAGTCTTTTTGCGAACATAGAGCGCCGTTACGGCGTGCCGCCCGGTCCGCTGCTCGCCATCTGGGGCATGGAAACCGGTTTCGGTAATTTCGCCGGCAATGCGGATACCATATCGGCCGTCGCGACGCTCGCTTACGACTGCCGGCGCTCAGCCTTCTTCACCAATGAACTGTATGCCGCCATGAGCATCATCCAGAGCGGCCAGTTGACCCGCGATCAGATGCGGGGTGCGGCGCATGGGGAGCTCGGACACACCCAGTTCCTGCCTTCGAGCTATGTACGCTATGCGGTGGATGGAGACGGCAACGGGCGCAAGGATCTGTTGCGCTCCAGAAACGATGCGCTGATGTCAACCGCCAATTACCTGCGCGCCCATGGTTGGAAGCGCGGACGCGGCTACCAGCCGGGTCAACCCAATTTCCGGGCCATCAAGGCGTGGAACGCGGCAAGTGTCTATCAGCAGGCGATCGCCATCATCGGCAAGCAGATCGACGACGGCTAACTCGGCTCCAATACGATCAGGCACGCTCCTTGCGGAAGGCAAGCCGGCGCATCTGCACCATGGCAAAGGGCCGCACAAGGCTGCCGGCATCGCTCTCCAGGGTCAGTTCGTCGGCGCCGCGTTTGGCTGTGCGCGCCAGGATCTCGAACACCGAAGCAGTCGCCCCCTGAAGCGCCTCGTCGTCGCTCTTGCCGTTCATCGTATGGGCGAGGAAGACGGCGGCGGTCAGATCGCCGAGCCCGTTCGGCGGATCGGGAATCTGCCGGTGTTCGGCCATCAACGCCGTGGTGTCGTTCAATAGGATGTTGCCGGTGGACCCGGCCATCATCGATGGTGCCGACGTCACCAGCACCCGCGGCGGTCCGAGGTAGCTGGCGGCCTCGAGGATGGCCGTCGTGTCGGCCAGGCCGGAGCCACACAGCCATTCCAGTTCAAACCGATTCGGCGTGGCGATCGAAGCGCGCGGTATCAGTAGGTCGCGGATGGCTTCGGCGGTCGCTACGGGCACGTACAGACCGCCATTGTCGCCGATCACCGGATCGCAGGTGTAGAGTGTGTCGCCGTTTCGAGCGCGTATCGTGTCGACCAGCCGGGCGATGTCGGCTGCCTGGTGCGGGTGCCCCAGATAGCCCGAAAGCACGGCCCCGACCTCGTCGAGCCACGGTGCCGCGCACAGATCATCGATAATCGCCGAAAACTCGGCCCGTGGCGGTACGGATCGGGTAGCGGGCCCATGGCCGGGATGCCATGCGAGGATGACGGTCGGCAGCGCCCACACCGGATGCCCCAGGGTTTCGAGGGCAAACACCGCGGCCCGGTTGCCGACGGAACCGCGTACCACATGGCTTGAAATCACCAGAACCGCGCGGCGTTCCGCCTTCGCGTTGTTCGGTCTGTCCGTCATACGGATCCCTCTGATCTCGTGCTCCAGCCGCGACCCGATACCCCGTTAACTCAGCACCCAGAACAGCAGGAAGATGAATGCAATCAGCGAGAGAGCGCGGGCAATGCGGGTCCCCCAGAGCTCCATCGAATCGGACTGGTCGGCATCGTCGGCCATGAAATGGCCTTTCAAGGACTTGGCCTTGTGCGGCATGGTCGGCGTGTTTAAAAGACCACCCTGCTTCGAAAGACGCTCCAGATCGCGCTTTGCCTGGCGGCGTTTTCGGTCTCGTTCATCCATGGATCGTTCCCGGTTACGTCACGCTGGTGCTTTATGCACCGAATCGGCGGCCAAGGCCAGCATCGATAGAAACGCCCTGTGGCGATTTCGTAGCTGCTGCCGATGAATATTGGGCGGCTAATTATCGTGCCATCGCATGATATTCGTCGTTCGGACGCATGTCGGTGGCGGCCGCCATGCGGTTCGACATGTTGAAAAACGACGCCACCGCCGCGATATCCCAGATGTCACGGTCGGAGAAGCCAGCCTGGCGCAGTGCTTCCCGGTCGGCCTCGACGATGCGATCGGGCACCTCCGTCAGCTTCACCGCGAAATCGAGCATCGCCGTGTGGCGGGCGTCCAAATTGGCCGCCCGGTAGTTCATGGCAATCTGTTCGCCGAGCGCCGGATGGCCTGAGAGCTGGCGCACCGCGGCACCATGGGCGGCGAGACAATAATAGCAATGATTCACCGATGACACGGCGACGGCGATCAACTCTCTTTCCAGCTTGCTGAGACCGGACTCGCCCAGCATCAGATCGTTGTACAGGGTGGAAAATCCCTGCAGCTTCGCCTCGTCGAAGGCGTAGGCCAACAGCACATTGGGAATCAGTCCCAGCTTCTCCTGGCACTTGGCAAAATAAGCCTGCGTTTCGGCGCTTAAATCGCCGGCCGGCGGGAGGTCCAATGCGGTGACGCGCGGTTTGTCTTTGCTCATGTCGGACTCCGGTGAAAATTAGATCGCTTCCTGTCGCCATTCTGCTAGCATCGCGCCTGTATGGCGGCAATAGGCGTTCCCGTTGAAGGACTTGGACGCGCTTGACGCCGGAGCCGGAGGGCTCAGACAGTGCGGGGGAGAGAGTCATGGTCATGCGCCGCCACCCGAAGCGTGACAAGCAGATCGCCAGGGTCGCCGATGTCATCAAACGCCAGCAGCTGCAGGCCCTGGATCCGGAGATTTTGTTCGGTCGGGTGAGCACCGACGATGTGACGGACTACCGTCCGGAAGCGTTGGCCGCGGCGGCCGCCGATGCGCGCCGCCAGTTGCGCGCCTGGAACGGCAAGGGCGCTCGCATCAATGTCGAGACGGTGAAGGACGTCGACGTCGGCGGCAGACCGGTGACTCTGGTGACCGTCGTCGACCGCAACCAGCCGTTTCTTTTCGATTCCATTATGGGCGAGGTGTCGACGTCGCACCGCGAAACCTATCTGGCTGCCCATCCGATCCTCGCCGTCAACGGCGAAGCCCACGGCCACTGGGACGATGTGTCATTGTTCGTCGCCGGCGAAAGCGATGAGAGCTTGCGTCGGGTTAGCTTCATCCAGGTCCATCTGCCGGCACTCTCAGAGGCCGCCGCTTCGGATTTGAAAGGCAACCTCGGGCGTGTGCTCGATCAGGTGCACCACGCGGTGGTCGACTGGCGCGGCATGCTGGAGCGACTGGACAACGTCATCATCGAACTGGAGACCTCCACGGCTTTCCAGAATGTTCCCGAGCACGAGGAGGCATTGGCCTTCCTGGCGTGGCTGCGCGACGACAACTTCACCTTTCTCGGCATGCGCGAATATCACTTCAGCGGTACCGGCAAGGACGCCAAAGTCGAACGAGCCGAAGGGACCGGTCTCGGTATTCTCTCCGATCCCAATGTGCGGGTGCTGCGTCGCGGTAGCGGCCATGTCACCACCACGCCGGAACTTCTGGCCTTCCTGCAGGGCCCGGATCCGCTGATCGTCACCAAGGCCAATGTGCGCTCGCTGGTGCACCGTCGCACCTATATGGATTATGTCGGGGTCAAGCACTACGACGACAGCGGCCGGGTGAGCGGCGAATTGCGCATTGTCGGCCTGTTCACCTCGACCGCCTACACCCGCTCGGTGACCCGCATTCCCCTGCTGCGGTCGAAGGCGGAGGCGGTGATCACCAGTTTCGGCTTCGATTCGGAGAGCCATTCCGGCAAAGTCCTGCTGAACGCCCTGGAAGGCTATCCGCGCGACGAATTGTTTCAGGTCGACGTGCCGATGCTTGCCGGATTCTGCGAGCAGATCATCGAGCTCACGGAACGGCCCCGGGTGCGGGTGCTGCCGCGCATCGATCGCTTCGATCGCTTCGTCTCCGTCCTGGTCTACGTGCCGCGTGACCAATACGATTCCGATGCCCGCGAGCGTATCGCCGCCTATCTGAAGAAAGTCTTCGATGCCCGCCTTTCGGCCTACTATCCGGCGTTCCCGGAGGGTGGCGTGGCACGCGTGCATTTTGTGCTGGGTCGTTCCGATGGCCGCACACCGCGGGTTTCCCAGGATACGCTGGAGAACGCGGTCCGACGTATCGTTACGCGCTGGGAGGACCGCTTCGCTATGCTGGCGGGCGTCGATGCCTTGTCGCTGCACACCTCGGACGCCTATCGTGACTTTTTCACGCCGGAAGAGGCGGTTGACGACCTGCCGAACTTCCTGGCCTGCCTCGACGAGGCGCCGATCAGCATCGATTTCTACCAGCGCGACGGCGAATCGAGCGATCAACTGTCGCTGAAAATCTTCCATCCGAACGAACCGGTCGAGCTGTCGCGCCGTGTCCCGCTGCTCGAGAACCTCGGCTTCAACGTCATCAGCGAACAGACGTTCGAAGTGTCGGTGGGCGCCGATGTCACCCAGACACGCAAGGTCATTCTGCACAATATGGAACTGGTGCATCACCAGGGCATGGCGGTGGATCTGGCGCTGCTTGTGCATATGTTGGACGACGCGTTCATGTCGACGTGGTTCGGCCATGTCAGCAACGACACTTTCAACCGGTTGGTGATCAATGCCGGGCTGGCGGTTCGTGAAGTGACGGTTCTGCGGGCCTTTTCGCGCTATCTGCGGCAGACCGGCATCACTTACTCTCAGGGTTTCATAGCCGGCACACTGAACCGTTATCCGGAGATCGCGGCCGACCTGTTCAGGCTGTTCCGCAGCCGTTTCGACCTGCCGGTCAAGGGCCGCAAAGAGGAGTTTAATTCCGACGCGATCGTTGAAAAGATCGAGGACGAGCTAACCCGGGTGCCAAGCCTCGACGACGACCGCATCGTGCGGCGGTACATGAATGCGATCCAGGCGACGTTGCGGACCAACTACCACCAGACCGACGATGACGGCGCGGGACCGAAGACGCTGGCCTTCAAACTCGATCCGACGGCCTTGGAAGGGCTGCCGGAGCCGCGGCCCTACCGCGAGATCTTCGTCTATGGCGCGGAGGTCGAGGGGGTCCACCTGCGGTTCGGGCCGATCGCCCGCGGCGGCCTGCGCTGGTCCGACCGGGCCCAGGACTACCGCACCGAGGTGCTGGGTCTGGTCAAGGCCCAGCAGGTCAAGAACGCCGTCATCGTCCCGGTCGGCTCGAAGGGCGGTTTCCTGCCCAAGCAATTGCCGGAAGGCGGCAGCCGGGACGACGTCGTACGGGCCGGACGCGAGGCCTACAAGACCTTCATATCGACCATGCTTTCGATCACCGACAACATTGTCGATAACGCTGTCGTCGCACCGGAACGCACCATTTGCCACGACGGCGACGACCCCTATTTCGTGGTTGCCGCCGACAAGGGCACCGCAACCTTCTCCGACACCGCCAATGCGATAAGCCAGGCACATCACTTCTGGCTGGACGACGCCTTCGCGTCGGGCGGATCGGCGGGCTACGACCACAAGAAGATGGGCATCACCGCGCGCGGCGCCTGGGAGGCGGTCAAGCGGCATTTCCGTGAAATGGATATCGATATCCAGAAAACGGAATTCACCGTGGTCGGGGTCGGTGACATGTCGGGGGACGTCTTCGGCAACGGCATGCTGCTGTCGACCAAGATACGGCTGGTTGCGGCGTTCGATCACCGGGACATCTTCATCGATCCGCAACCGGATTGCGCGTCCAGCTTCAAGGAACGCAAGCGCATGTTCAAGCTCGGACGCTCCAGTTGGCAGGACTACGACCGCTCTACCCTTTCGAAGGGCGGCATGATCATATCGCGTGGCGAAAAATCGGTGTCTCTGACGCCGGAAGCTGCGGCAGCCATCGGTTTCAGCAAGCCCAAGGCCACACCTTTCGAAATCATCACCGCAATTCTTAAAGCGGATGTCGACCTCCTGTGGTTCGGCGGTATCGGCACCTACGTCAAGGAAGCCGGTGAGAGCGACGCCGACGTCGGCGACCGGGCCAACGACGCGGTGCGCATCACGGCTCAGGAGGTTGGCGCCAAGGTGATCGGCGAAGGCGCCAATCTTGGCGTCACGCAACGGGGACGCATTGCCTACGATCTGCATGGTGGCCGATGCAATTCCGACGCCATCGACAATTCCGCCGGCGTCAATTCTTCTGACGTCGAAGTCAACATCAAGATCGCGTTGGCCACGGCCATGCGTGACAGCCGGCTGACGCGCGACAAACGCAACGCGCTGCTCGAATCGATGACAGAGGAAGTGGCCGCACTGGTGTTGCGCAACAATTACCTGCAGACGCTGGCCATCTCGCTGATCGACCGCCGCAGTGTCCGGGCCACCGGAGATCTGGCACGACTGATGAGCCGGCTGGAAGAGGAAGGCCACCTGGACCGCGCCGTCGAGACATTGCCGGACGACGCCTTGCTTACTGAGCGGATTGCATCCGATAAGCCGCTGACACGACCCGAAATCGGCGTGCTTTTGTCCTACGCCAAGATCTCCCTGTTCGACGATCTGACCAAAAGCGCGCTGCTTGACGATCCCTATTTCGAATCCGAATTGGTGGATTACTTCCCCAGCCGCATGCACAAAACCTATGCCGCCGACATCAAGGGCCATCGGCTGCGGCGGGAAATCATCGGCACGCTGCTCGCCAACGACGCCATCAACCGCGGCAGTCCGATCTATGTAAGCCGGCTGGTCGATGCTACGGGCATGCTGCCCTCGGACATCATCAAAGCCTATGTGATGGTGCGTGACGGACTGAAACTTCCGGACCTTTATGACGCGATAGACGGGCTCGACAACAAGATACCCGGGGAATTCCAGAACGAGCTCTATGCCGGAGTCGGGCATGTCGTCCAGACAGTGTCGCGCTGGGCCCTGAAGACCGGAGTCAACCGCGGCGACATCGCGCCGACCGTCAAGGCCCTGCGCAAGGCCGTCGATACGCTGGAACCGGTTTTGCAGTCGCTGATGCCGGAATTCATGAAGGAAGAGACCGACCACTGGTATCAGCGGACGACCGAAAACGGCGTGCCGGCTAAACTGGCGCGCCGTCTATGCCAGCTGCCGGCGCTGTCGCTGGTGCCGGAGATCGCGCAGGTTGCGCAACAGGCCAAGGCCGATCTGAAGAAGACGGCGCGCGTTTACTTTCATGTCGGCGACATGTTTCGCATCGGCCGCATCAACCTGGCCGCCCATCGGGCCAACGTCACCGACTACTACGAGACCCTGGCGATCGCCCGCAGCCTCGACGAGATCAACGCGGCAAGGCGCAACGTCACCAAGTCGGCACTGGAGCGGTTCGGCAAGGACAAGGATCCGGTCGTCGCCTGGCACGCCGACGACCAGATACGTATCGACCGCGCCCATGAACGCATCATCGCGCTGGTCGAGGGCGGCGAGTTCAGCGTGGCGCGACTGACGGTCGCCGCCGGCATGATGGCAGACCTCGCCCGCGGCCGGACTTGAACCGACAACCCAGGAGGGCAGATGACCGATCACGCGCTGGAACGCCCAGGCTACGCCGACCGCAAAGGCATTGCCGGGTGGATGATGTTCGATTGGGCTACGCAGCCTTTTCACACGCTGATCATCACCTTCGTTTTTGCGCCCTATTTCGCGGCTCATGTCGCCGAGACCCCTGTTCGCGGGCAGGAGATATGGGGTCTCGCGGTCGGGCTCGGCGGACTGGGAATTGCTCTGACGGCACCCGTCCTCGGCGCCATCGCGGACGCCACCGGCAAGCGCAAACCCTGGATCGCGGCGTTCTCCGTCTTGGGTATCGTCGGATGCTCGATGCTGTGGTTTGCCATGCCCGGCGGCACCGACATGACACTGGTCCTCATCGCTCTCATTCTCGGTTTGTTCGGCATGGAGTACGCCGCGGTTTTCAACAATGCGATGATGCCGGACCTGGTCCCGCGCTCGCGGTTGGGTCGCCTCTCGGGATCCGCGTGGGCGCTTGGTTACATCGGCGGTATCGTGTCCCTGGTGATTGTTCTGGGCTTTCTGGCCGCCCAGCCGACCACCGGTAGAACACTGTTTGGATTAGAACCGCTGTTTGGCCTTGACCCGACGACCTTTGAGGGCGACCGGGCCTCCGGTCCGCTGTCCGCCCTTTGGTACATGATCTTTGTGCTGCCGATGTTTTTGTTCACGCCCGATGCCCGGGCGCGGCATTTCACAACGGAAGCGGCGCGGCAAGGGCTGCGTCACCTGGGAAAGACTTTGATGGGGCTGCCCAAGCGGCAAAGTTTTTTCAGCTATCTGATTTCCAGCATGTTCTACCGGGATGCGCTCAACACACTCTACACTTTCGGCGGCATCTATGCAGCCGGCGTGCTCAAATGGACAACGATCCAGATCGGCATCTTCGGGGTACTGGCTGCCACCGTCGGTGTGTTCGGCGCGTGGGCAGGCGGGCAAGTCGACGACCGCCGAGGATCAAAACTGGTCGTCAATACTTGCATCGTCGTGCTGATCCTGTGTTGTCTGCTGGTGCTGTCGACGGCGCCCGGGGAAGTGCTGTTTATCCAGTTCGGCGCCGAGTCCAAACTGCCCAACTATGCATTCTATTTTGCCGGCTGCGTGATTGGAGCTGCAGGCGGCGCCCTTCAGGCCGCGTCGAGGACGCTGCTGGTGGATCAGGTGCCACACGATGAGGTGACGGAGGGCTTTGGCCTTTACGCACTATCCGGCAAAGCGACCACTTTCGTTGGCCCGTTCCTGATTGCCGGGGCGACCTGGATTTTCGACAACCAGCGGCTCGGCGTGACGCCGGTGATTCTGCTGTTTCTCGTTGGCTTGGCGCTGCTGCCACGCGTCAAGGGGGCGCATGATCTGAAAACCGCGTAGCAACCCGTTGCTGTAACCATGAAAGGGTCTAATGTCGGAAGTGCCGCATGCCGGTGAACACCATGGCAATGCCGGCTGCGTCGGCGGCTGCGATGACGTCGTCGTCGCGCATCGAGCCTCCCGGCTGAATGACCGCCGTGGCGCCGGCCTCGATGGCCGACAGCAGCCCGTCGGCAAACGGGAAAAACGCATCGGATGCGACAACCGAGCCGCGGGTCAGCGGTTCGGCATCGCCAGCCGCCGCCGCGGCGTCCTGCGCCTTGCGCGCGGCGATGCGCGCCGAGTCGACGCGGCTCATCTGACCGGCACCGATGCCCACCGTGGCGCCGTTCCTGGCATAGACGATGGCGTTCGATTTGACGTGTTTGGCCACCTTGAAGGCGAATTTGAGGTCCCGCATTTCGCCATCGCTCGGCGCTCTTTCGGTGACACAGCGCAGATCCAGATCGTCGACAACGCCATTGTCGCGCCCCTGTACCAGCAGGCCGCCGGCGACGGTCTTGGCGGCCAGACCGGCGGCGCGCGGATCGGCCAGCCCGCCCGTGGTCAGCAGACGGAGATTGGGTTTGCCGGCGATCACGGCGCGGGCGTCTTCGGTGACATCAGGGGCGATGATGACTTCGGTGAAAATCTCGACGACCTTGGCGGCCGCTTCCGCGTCCAGTGATCGGTTGAAGGCAACGATGCCGCCGAAGGCGGAGACCGGGTCGCAGGCAAGAGCCAGGCCGTAAGCCTCCGCCAGGCTGGCGCTGGTGGCGACGCCGCACGGATTGGCGTGCTTGATGATGGCGCAGGCGGCGGCTTCCTGCGGTGGAAACTCGCTGACCAGTTCAAAGGCGGCGTCCGTGTCGTTGATGTTGTTGTAGGACAGTTGTTTGCCCTGCAGCTGCACCGCTGTCGCAACACCGGGCCGGCTGTCTCCGGTCACATAAAAACCGGCTGTCTGGTGCGGATTCTCGCCATAGCGCATCGTGTCCTTGAGGGTTCCGGCGAGCGTCCGGTGGCGCGGCAGCGTTTCGTCGAGCGCCGCGGCCAGCCAGTTGGCGATCCCCGCATCATAGGCCGCTGTCCGGGCAAAGGCGCGGGCCGCCATGTGCTGGCGAAACGCATAGCGGATGCATCCACCATTGGACTGCAGTTCCGATGTCAGCGCCGGATAATCGGCAGCATCGGTGATCACCGTCACATAGGCGTGGTTTTTGGCGGCAGCGCGGATCATCGCCGGGCCGCCAATGTCGATGTTTTCGACCGTCGTCGGGTAGTCGCCGCCGGCGGCTCGCACCGCCTCGAAGGGGTAGAGATTGATGACGGCGATATCGATCGGCCCAATGCCGTTGGCATCCATGGCCGCAACGTGGTCGGCATCGTCGCGGACCGCCAGCAGCCCGCCATGCACGGCCGGATGCAGCGTCTTGACCCGCCCGTCCATGATTTCAGGAAATCCCGTCAGCTCCGATACGTCGCGCACCGCAAGTCCGGCCGCAGCCAGTGTCCGTGCCGTGCCGCCGGTCGATATCAGTTCGATGCCGTGGTCGGTCAGTGTCTGTGCGAGCGGTACAAGACCGGTCTTGTCGGAGACTGACAGCAGAGCGCGGCGCGGCTTGACGATATCCGGCGCGGGGATGTTTTTAGACTGAACGGCCATGTCGGAAGGTCCCTGATCGGCAATGCGTGGTGAACGGGACTACCACGCTGCAGCGCAATGTTGAACTGGCCCGACGGCCGGAAATCAGGATTCCCTGCCGGGCCGTGTCTTGGGAACGGCACGCACGAAGGTCCAGGCGATTTCGGACTTTTGCGAGATCGTGAAATGAATGACGATCTGTTGGTTGCGGCGTGGCCCGGCGAGATCGGCGAAGAAGATGTCTTCCTCAATCTCGGCACTGACGTCCGGAGAATAAAATGTCCAGAATTCACCGTCGTTCGAGGTCAGGATGATATCGTTGTTCTTGTCGCGCGACAGTTCGATCTTCGGATGGATGTGGAAGCGGATCGCCGCCGGCGTGTCGCGCTCGATTTGGAGATCGTGGCGTGACGATTTGGCGAGGCGGTCGCGACCGGAAACCACATTGCCCTCGGCGCTCAGTTGCAGCGATCGTTCGTGGATCAATCCGAAGCGCTTGGCAAAGCCATCATGTTTTGCGACGAACCCCTGACGCCCGGATTCGTCGTCGCGCCGCTCCACCTCGACGTTTTCCGGACCGCTGACGATGACCGGACCAAGGAAATCGGAATTGGAAATGATTGCCGAAGATGTATCGGCGACCGTCAGAGTCGAATGGGCCGCGGTCGACCGGGCCATTCGTTCGTAGCGTGAGCGGAAGTAAACCGGCGCACCGCAATTGACCACAAAACGGTTGCGCCCGCACGACATCTCGAAGGACAGGCATCCGGCATGCGCCGTTGCCGACAACTCACCCGGCGGCGGCGGTCCGGTGTCGGCAATGACCACGGTCTTGCGGTTGGCCAGCCGCTGATAGCGCATTTGCGGCGTATTGCGAAGCGGTTCGCCGCCGGCCTCGTCATATCTCAGGACGGAGAGCAAACGGTCTGCCGGTTGCGCCGTGGTGCCGTTGAACAGCGCCAGGTGTCCGTCCGTATGGCGGAAGAAGCGCAGCGCCTGAAACATCCTGTCGATGCTCGGGACCAGCGCCTTCGGCGGCTGGTGACCGAGATTGAGATAGGTCTGGCGTAAAGGCAGGAGATCGGCGAGCAGGCTCATATTGACCTGTGGATTGCGCGACACGTGGCCGCCGTCCGGCAGGATCTGTTTCTCCAGTTCAAGGTCGAGATTGCGGGCGGCCGAACGAATGCTCGAGGGGCTGACGGGAGTTGCGAGCGTCGCCATGGCCAGCGCCATATGAACCCGAAATCGGTCCTCGCCCTCCCGCATCAATGGTGCCACCCGGCGTAGATATCGGGTCTGCACGGCAATGCTGCGGATAAAGCGCTTGTAGTAGCTGCGGTCCTGGTTCTTCAGGATGATCGGCGAGTGCGACAGCCACGCAAACACCCGCTGCGCCGTGACGTTCGGATCCCAGGCAATGCCGATGATGGCGCGGCCCCAACTGCCGATCCAGTCTTCGGTCAGCTGTTTGGCGTCGGCGCATGCCTCGTCGGTGTTGGCAGCCCGCAGGTGGCGCAGCCATCGGAAGCTGTGCAGGGATGCTTCGAACTCGGGGGACGGACCGACAATCAGAAACGGCGTTTTCCCTTCGGTTTCCAGGACCTGGCCGGCCAGTGGGAAACGACCCGTGTGGATTTCCTGCGCGATGTAGGGGTCGGCGATGCGCAGATCGGTCGGCGCGACCAGCAGGCGATCCGGGACCTGGCCGAAAATGCGCCATCCGGCGATGCGGCCTGGCGACAGCCGCCGTGTCAGACGGCGTCCGGTCTCACGAACATAAAGCGGTACGACGTACCGAAACTGAGACAAAACTGCCGCCAAACTCAAGTCCCCGTGTCCCCCCGTCCAAGGGGCGTGCGTGCCCGGTTATAGCACAGGTGCATAGCCGGGCAGGTTTATTGAATACTCACGTTTCGTCTTTCACGACAAGTACGCTGGCGAAAAATCCGTCAAGTCCCGATCGTGTCGGATCGGCATGCGGCAGCATGGCGGGTGTCGTGCGCACGTCGCCATGCGCGTTGATCATCGTTTCCAGTCCGGGCCACCGCGAGCCGTCGACCGGACACCGGTGCACATGATCGCATTCCAGGAGCACGCCGTCGATCAGCTGCTCCCCCTCCATCGGGTCGAGCGAGCAGTTGGCATAAACCACAATGCCGCCCGGCCGTACGAGAGTGAAGGCTCTGCGCAGCATGCGGCCCTGCAACGCCGCAAGTTTGGCAATGTCGTGCGGGCCCTTTGTCCAGGGGATATCGGGATGGCGTCGCACCGTGCCCGTTGCGGAGCAGGGCGCGTCGAGCAGCACGCCGTCAAAATCGCCTTGCGGCTGCCATTCCATCAGGTCGGCTTGTATGATGTCGACCTCCAGGCGCAAACGCCGCATGTTTTCGGCAAGCCGCTTCAGTCGATTGGCCGACAGGTCCACCGCGGTCACTGCGGCACCGGCGGCGGCCAGTTGTGCCGTCTTGCCACCCGGTGCGGCGCACAGGTCGGCGATGCGCTGACCGCGTACATCACCGAACAGTCTTGCCGGAATCGATGCGGCGGCGTCCTGGACCCACCAGTCCCCCTCTTCGAAACCGGGAAGGCCGGTAACGGGACCATCAAATTCTGTCAGGCGCACCGAACCGGTCGGCAGAACGGTTCCGCCGAGCCGTTTCGCCCACATCTCGGGATCGGATTTGACAGTGATGTCGAGGGCCGGCGGCACGGCATGGGACCGCAGGATGGCGTCTGCGGTGTCCCCATAGGCCTTGCGCAGCCGGTCGGCAAACCATTTGGGCGCATTGGCCGTGGTTGCTTCCAGCTCCGGCAACCGTCGCGATTTTTCCCGGCTCATACGGCGCAACACGGCGTTGACCAATGGCGCGAAACGGCGGTTGCGCGGATCCTGACGGGCCTGCTCAACTGCCAGGTCCACGGCCGCGTGGTCGGGTGTGTCCAGATAGAGGATCTGGACGGCGGCGATGGTCAGCACGTGCTTGAGAGGGCGCGCGCCCTCGGGCAGCGGCCGATCCACAAGGCCGGCGAGGAAGGCTTCGATGACGGTCAGATGGCGCAGGGCTGCCAGCAGCATGGCGCGAACCAGCGCCTGGTCCGCTTGCGTGAGATTCCGGTAGGCCCGGTTGCCGTTGAGCGGATCGACAAGCCCGTCCAAAGGCGTCGCGCGATCGACGATCGCCGCCAGCAATTTGACGGCCACCTGGCGCGAGGCAAGGCCCGGCTTGTCTGGTGCCGCGGTGACCGTTCCTGTACCCCGATTGGCCGTTCGGCCCGGCTTCAAGACCAGGGCCCTTTGGGCGCCTGACGGCCGGGATTGCGGCCCCAGGGACCTGAATCGGCGGGTTGTTGCCCCGAACGGGGCGCCGGCGCGGATCCACCGGTGCTGCTCGAACCCATCTCGGATGCCATTTGACGCAATGCGGCAATCCGGTTTTCGGTCGCGGGATGGGTCGAGAACAGGCCATCCATGCGCTGGCCGTTCAGCGGATTGATGATGAACATGTGCGCCGTGGCCGGATTGCGCTCCGCGTCCTCGTTGACGATCCGGCCGGCACCGCTGGCGATTTTCTGCAGTGCCGAGGCGAGCCACATCGGATTGCCGCAGATCTCTGCACCGCCACGGTCGGCCGAGTATTCGCGCGTCCGGCTGATCGCCATCTGCACCAACCCGGCGGCCAGCGGCGCCAGAAACATGGCGAGCAGCATGCCGACAATGCCGAGGGGGCTGCGGCTGCTGCGGAAAAAGATCGCGAAATTGGCGAGCATGGTGATGGCACCCGCCAGCGTTGCCGTGATGGTCATGGTCAGCGTATCGCGGTGCTTCACATGGGCCAGCTCGTGCGCCATGACCGCCGCCACCTCCTCATGGCTCAGCCGGTGCAACAGACCGGTTGTGGCCGCGACCGCGGCGTTTTCCGGATTGCGGCCAGTGGCAAAGGCGTTGGGTTGGTCGTTCTTGATCAGGTAGACCTTCGGCATCGGCAGTTCGGCCCGCTTGGCGAGCTGTTCGACGATGCCGTAATACTCGGGCGCCGAGCGCGCGTCGACCTCGACGGCATGGTGCATCCGGAGCACCATTTTGTCGGAGTTCCAGTAGGAAAACATATTCATCGCGGCGGCAACAGCCAGCGCGATCATCATACCGCCGGTTCCGCCGATCAGGTAACCGATCGCCATGAACAGAGCGGTCATGAAGGCGAGCAGCATTGCAGTGCGCACCACATTCATGGCAGTGACTCCATGTGAGCGTTGATTCCCCTATATGATGGGGTCTGATGCCTTTAAGTTCAATGTGGTCCGAGGCGAACCGATCATGAACAAACCGGAATCCGATGGGCCGGCAGATACCATGCAGGAAAGGTCGCCCGAGGCGGCCGCGCAACGCCGCTTCGAGGACCTGCCGCCGGCGGCACAGAGAGCGCTGAAAGAGGCGGAGGCGCGTCGAAAAGCGCGGGCCGAGGAGCCGCGCAAGCCAACCGAACTCGGTGGCCGTGGCGGCGAGGATCCGTCGCGTTTCGGCGATTGGGAAATCGACGGACGGGCCATCGATTTTTGACGGCCGGCTTAACCTTTCGTTCAGCACGGCGGGCGTTTCCACCGTCGTGACACGGCTATCCGCCGCACCTTAACCCTTGCGTAAAGCCCTGACGGTATGTCCGAACCTGCCGACGAGGCAGGCCGCGGGCGATTTTGGCCGCAACATCGGCTGCACGATTTTGAAATTTGTTTTTTAGAACAGTCATTTGAATGACCAACTGTTTTGAGCTCGATCGAGCGGATACGCTGCACGCAGTATCGGCGTGCGTTACCGACGGCACGGACATGATGGGCTTCCTTGCCGCTCTCCCCGAAGCACGGCCGCGACAGGCCGGCAGGCACACATCGTGTTGTACGAATCGACGGCATCTTCCCTGGAAGACCGCCGCGGGGGCATTCGTATGGCCGCGAACCGTGTGGTCTGCAACGCACAGGTTGCATTTCCATGAAAGTCCATCGACCGCATCGGACGCTGCTGCGCGACAGCAGCGGTAATTTCGCCATCCAATTTGCCCTGTTGACCACGGTCATCTTCGGGGCGGCCGGCCTGGCGATCGATTATGCGCGGCAACTCGACCTCAAAATTCGCATCAACAACGCCATGGATGCGGCAACGCTGGCGACCGCGCGGGCCCTTTCGATCGGCGAGGTCTCGAAAACCGGTACCGCGGCGGAGAACTACTTCAAGGACATCTTCGCTGCCAACATGGGAGATAACAGCTTCAACAGCTCAGCCTATACACTGGACAGCTTCGTGCTAAACACCAGCAACAAGACCGTGTCGGCCGAGGTCAGCGGATCGAAGAAGCTGTTCTTTTTGCGGGTCGGATTCGGTGCCGCCACCGGCGATGTCAGCAGCAATTCACAGGCCAGCTACGGCATCGGCGACATTGAGGTCGCCATGGTTCTGGACGTGACCGGCTCCATGGGTTCGGGATCCGGCAGCAAGCTTGACAATTTGCAGGACGCTGCGCGGCTCGCCGTGACCAAATTGCTTGCCGCCAATTCGTCGACCGACGAACACATACGCATCAGCCTTGTTCCTTACGACTGGAATGTCAACGCCGGACCCCTGGCGACTTATGTCTACCCGGACTACAACGAAGCGAAGAGCGACGCACCGGTCTTCGATTCAGCCTATCGCGCGAATTACAACGTCAAGACCCACTTGGAGTCCTACGGCGCGGAATGCGAGCATCGCGGTCTCTCTCGGTCTGGCCAGATCAAATACTTCTGTCGGGATCGTCCGAGCGATTTCCTGGTCAAGGCGATGGGCTTCAGCTGGGACAAATGCGCAACGGAACGCAAGGCTCCGAAGTCCGGCGGCACGTCCTATCAATACACCGACGCCAATCCATCCTACGGGATGATCCCCCGCGATTCGCGCCTTGCGCTAGAGGATTGCCTGGAGTCGGAACTGGTGCCGCTGACCAGCAATGCGACGACGTTGAACAAGGCCATCGACACACTGTCCGGTGGCGGCGCTACGGCGGGTCATATCGGGTTGCAATGGGCCTGGTACACGGTTTCCCACAATTGGGCGGACTATCTGCCGGTCGGCTCGAAGCCCGACAATTTTGCCACCAATGACAGACTTGCGAAATACATCATCATGATGACCGACGGTCTTTTCAACACCGCCTACGCGGGCACCAGTGACGATGACGTTAATCGTCAGTACAGCTTGGCAGAATTGCACCTCGACCGCCTCTGCACAGCCGTCAAGGCACAGGGGATCAAGATCTTCACCGTCGGCTATGAGTCACCGGAAGCTTCCGATACCATACTGAAAAGCTGTGCGTCGCCGGATGAGGGAAATTTTACCTATTTCTACGAACCGGATTCGGCACAGGAACTCGAACTGGCCTATCAGACCATCGCCGACCTGATCCGGACGTTGCGCCTGACTCAATAAACCGTCGGCAATGCAAGCTTTTGTGCGTCCTTGGGAGGGGAACAACCAGTCTGTTCGCAGCTTGCTTCCAATATGTAAATTTTTACAGGTCCACTTAATTTCATTTAAAATCTAACGATCTACAAACATTGGTGAAATCGGCATGCGCGCTGGGGCGGCGCGCGGTCGGTTGCCGTCGGGTGCTGCAGGGGTGGCAGAAAGGCCGTCGGGTCAAATCAACTGTTGTCGATCTGATGGGACGATTACAATGAAAATCCGTACGGGCATGACCATCGTGCCGCGCTTTCTGGATGACAGAAGCGGCAATTTCTCAATCGCTTTCGTGTTTGCAGTTTTCGCGATCTTTCTGTCGGTCGGCCTCGCCGTCGACTTCTCCAGGTCGGTTAGCCACAAGACACGCGTCAATAACGCGCTCGACGCGGCTTCCCTGGCCACGGCGCGCGCACTCTCCATCGGCGAGGTGCCGGATACCGGCGATGCGGCCGAAAAGTATTTCAAGTCGATCTTTGCCGCCAATGTCGGCGTTGACGACCTGGCGAAGAGCCCGTACTCGATCACGAATTTCACAATCGATACGACCAAACAGACGGTGTCTGCGACCGCCGATTTCGATCAGTCGCTGACCTTCATGCGCGTCGGATCGAGCAAGACAACCCAGGTGGTGGCGAGCAAGTCGGCCGCCGCTTACGGCATCGGCGACATCGAGGTCGCGATGGTGCTCGACGTCACCGGCTCCATGGCGGGCTCCCGAATCCGCGCGCTGAAAGAAGCCGCGAATCTCGGCATAAAGGAACTGCTTGCGCCGAACACTGCGACCGATACCCATGTGCGGATCAGCCTGGTTCCGTACAGCGATTCGATCAATGCCGGACCGCTCGCAGACTACGTGTATCCGGATTACAACGAAGCGAAGAGCAATGCGCCGGTTTACGATCCGACCTTTCGCGGCAACTACAATGTCGAGACGTTTCTGGAGTCCTATGGTGCTGATTGCGAATACAAGGGCCTGAACAACAAAGGTCAGAAAAAATACTCCTGTGACGACATTCCAAGTGGTTTCGAGGTCAAGAAATCCGGCGTGCGCAAGGACAAATGCGCAACCGATCGCAAGGCACCCTGGAGCGGCACATCCTATCAGTACACCGACGCGAATCCGTCCTATGGCATGATCAGCCGCGACTCGCGGTTGAAAGAAGACGGTTGCACCAGTTCGAGACTGGTGCTGTTGTCGGACAGAGAGACAAATCTGACAAGTAAGGTCACCGCGCTGTCGACCGGCGGTTGCACAGCCGGCCATATCGGTCTGCAATGGGCCTGGTATACGATTTCCCAAAACTGGGCGGATTACATTCCGGTCGGCTCCAAACCGGACAGTTTTGCCACCAACGACAAGTTGGCCAAGTATATCATCCTGATGACGGACGGCGCTTTCAACACCGCCTACGCGGGATCGAACGACAGCTCTGTCGCTTGTTCCGAGGGCGCCCTGTCGGTGACTCACACCGGGCGTCTGTGCACCAACATCAAGGCGGCCGGCATCAAGATCTTCACCATCGGATTCGGTACGTCCGACGATGCGGACGCAATGCTGCAGGCCTGCGCCTCGCCGGACGAGGGCAACCTCACCTATGCTTACGAGCCGGATACCGCCGAAGAGCTGAAAGAAACCTACGTGCACATCGCCAATCTGATCCAGACGCTGCGCCTGACCCAATAACAGCAGCCGGCTCTAGGACGCGTAAAGATCGGCGCGGGTCGGCGGCAGTCCGCTCGGCCCGGGCAACCGTTTGCTGGCCAGCGTTTGGTTGATCTGCACGGTGCCCCGCTCGAAGGCAAGCGCACAGCCGGTCAGGTACAGCAACCAAAGCCGCGCTTTGGGGGCGCCGACCTCGGCAACCGCCTCGTCGAAACGCGCGCCCAGGCGTTCCGCCCACAGGCGGCAGGTGCGGCCGTAGTGTTCGCGCAGATTCTCCACGTCGTGAACCTCGAAACCGTGGCCCTCGAGGTTCTCGATGCTCATGCCGAGGTGATCGAGTTCGCCGCCCGGGAAGATGTATTTGACCAGTGCACGATGCTCGGCGCTCTTGCGGCGAAAGCCTCTTTTGGTGCGCTTGGCGCGACGCGAGATCGCGTGGTGCATGTAAAGGCCGCCCGGTTTCAGCAGGCGGTTGACGGTCGAGAAATACGTATCGTAATGGGCGATTCCGACCGCTTCGAACATGCCGATCGACGAGATCTTGTCGAACTGTCCGTCGAGATCCTCATAGGACTTGATCTCTATGGTGATCCGATCCTCAAGCCCTTCGGCGCGGATCATGTCGCGCGCCAGGGCCGTCTGCTCCTCCGATAGCGATACCCCATGGCCCCTGACGCCATAATGCTTGGCGGCGTGGATCAGCATGGCGCCCCAGCCGCAACCGATATCCAGCAGGGTTTCGTCCGGCTGCAGCCGCAGTTTGCGGCAGATGTGGTCGAGCTTGTCGCGCTGCGCCTGATCGATGTCGTTGGTCCAGTCGGTGAAATAGGCGCAGGTATAGACCATGCGTTTGTCGAGGAAGAGTGCGTAGAACGCGTTGGAGATGTCGTAGTGATGCCGTATCGCTTCCTTGCCTGAACCCGACACATAGGGGTTGTCGCCGGCGAGGCCGGAAGCGGCCGGACCGCGGCCGAACAGAACGGCGGGCAGGTCGCGTGCAAGGCGCCATTTGGGCAGTTCTTTGATCCGGTGCTTGAGCTTTTCGCGGGTGCCGCGTTCGGCAATGTCGAACAGCGTGCCGTCTTCGACATCGATCTGACCGGTAACCCACATTTCCACCAGCGAGTCGATATTGGGCCGTAGCGCCATGCGGCGCAGTGCCAGCGGGTCGTTGATGGCCAGAACCGGGCCGTCGGCGGGTCCGATGCGGTCGCCGTCCCAAAGCCGCACGGCGAATTGCGGTTCAAGAGTCTCGACCACGGTCCGGATCATTGTGGCTGCTTTGTCTGTGGCGCCCATGGCACTTCCGTTTGTCTTTGGATTCCGCCTGACGGCAGTTTCGGAAGCCCCGCCTATACGGGGATTCCGCTTCAACGAAAAGGGGGCCGCGTTGCGACCCCCAAACAGGCTGCCGATTTGACGGTTCAGCGGGATATCAGTGCTTGTTCTGCCGATTGTCGATCAAATCATCGACCACAGCCGGGTCGGCAAGCGTCGAGGTATCGCCCAACGTAGCGTAGTCGTCCTCGGCGATTTTGCGCAGGATACGGCGCATGATCTTGCCGGACCGGGTTTTCGGCAGGCCGGGCGCGAACTGAATCTTGTCGGGCGAAGCAATCGGTCCGATCTCCTGGCGGACATGCTTGACGAGTTCGGTGCGCAGCTTGTCACTGCCCTTTTCGCCGGCCATCAGGGTGACGTAGCAATAGATGCCCTGCCCCTTGATATCGTGCGGATAACCGACAACAGCGGCCTCTGAGACCTTGTCGTGGGAAACCAGTGCCGACTCGACCTCCGCTGTACCCATGCGGTGACCGGAGACGTTGATCACATCGTCGACGCGGCCCGTGATCCAGTAGTAGCCGTCCTTGTCGCGGCGGCAGCCGTCGCCGCTGAAATACTTGCCCGCATAGGTGGAGAAATAGGTCTGAATGAAACGTTCGTGGTCACCATAGACGGTACGCATCTGGCCGGGCCAGGAGTCGACGATGCACAGATTGCCTTCCGTCTCACCGTCCAGGACGTTGCCCTCGCCGTCGACCAGCTGCGGCTGGACACCGAAAAACGGTCGTGTCGCGGAGCCAGCCTTCAGGTCGATGGCGCCCGGCAGCGGCGTGATCATGATGCCGCCGGTTTCGGTCTGCCACCAGGTGTCGACAATCGGGCATTTCTTCTCACCGACAACGCCGTAGTACCATTCCCAGGCTTCCGGATTGATCGGTTCGCCAACGGTGCCGAGCGTGCGCAAGGATTTGCGGGAGGAACGGGTGACATAATCGTCACCCGCTCCCATCAGGGCACGGATGGCGGTCGGTGCGGTGTAGAAAATGTTGACCTGGTGCTTGTCGACCACTTCCCAGAAACGGCCGGCGTCGGGATAGTTGGGGACGCCTTCGAACATCAGCGTGGTGGCGCCGTTGGCGAGCGGGCCGTAGACAATATAGGAGTGGCCGGTCACCCAGCCGACATCGGCCGTGCACCAGTAAATGTCACCGGGATGGTAGTCGAAGACATATTCGTGGGTCATCGAGGCGTAGACAAGATAGCCGCCGGTGGTGTGCAGCACGCCCTTCGGCTTGCCGGTGGATCCGGACGTATAGAGAATGAACAGCGGATCCTCAGCCTTCATCTTGGCCGGCGGACAATCAGGCTTCGCTGCGGCCGTGGCGTTATGGTACCAGATATCGCGGCCATCGACCCAGTCGATCGGGCCGCCGGTGCGCCGCACAACCAGCACGTTTCTCACCTTGACGCCACCTTTGTCGGCAATCTCGATGGCCTTGTCGGTATTGGCCTTCAACGGAATCGTGCGGCCGCCGCGCAGGCCCTCGTCGGCGGTGATCACGAAGTCGGAGTCGCAGTCGACGATGCGGCCGGCCAGTGCGTCCGGCGAAAAGCCGCCGAAGACGATGGAGTGAATGGCACCAATGCGCGTGCAGGCGAGCATCGCATAGGCGGCTTCCGGGATCATCGGCATGTAGATGGTGACGCGGTCGCCCTTCTTGACGCCGTTTGCCTTCAAGACATTGGCCAGCCGACAGACCTTCTCGTGCAGCTCGTTGTAGGTCACCTTCTTGTCGTCGTAGGGATTGTCGCCCTCCCAGATGATGGCCACCTGGTCACCGCGCTTTTTCAGGTGTCGGTCAATGCAGTTATAGGAGACGTTGGTGAGGCCGTCCTCGAACCATTTGATCGAAACCTTGCCCTTGAAGGAGGTGTTCTTGACCTTGGTGTAAGGCTTGAACCAGTCGATGCGCTTGCCGTGCTTTTTCCAGAACTTTTCCGGATTGGCGGTGCTTTGCCGATACCAGTCGAGATAGGTGTCTTTATCGATCAAGGCACGCTTTTTGGCGGCCTTGAGCACCTTGTGGGTTTTGGTGAGCATGCATTCCTCCTTCACTGGCTACCGATCAGGCCGGCAACAGTCCCCGGGCCTCCGATCCGGTTAATCAGCGCCATTAATAGCGGCTTTTTTGGAGCGGGCAATTAAACCTTGAGCCTGAACCGGAGATTGTTCGGGGACGCCGCCGCCCGCTCCCTAATCGCCGAAAGCGGCTTCGTTGCAATTGTCGGCGAACGGCGCTATATGCTGTGATCAATTCCCGGAAAAAGTGGTGACAATCCACGGCCCGCGCTCCCGGAGCGGGTGGACAGGAGACGTATATCGATGGCGCAGACATTGCTCATGCCGAAGGCGACCGCCGTGTGGCTGGTCGACAATACCGCTCTCAGCTTCGATCAGATTGCGCAGTTCTGCAAGCTGCATCCGCTGGAGGTGAAGGCCATTGCCGACGGGGAATCGGCACAGGGCATCAAAGGCCTCGATCCGATCCAGACCGGACAGCTGTCGCGCGACGAGATCGCCCGCGCCGAAGCCGACCCGGCCCACAAGCTCAAACTGTCCGCGCCGAAAGTCCACGTGCCGGAACTGAAACGCAAGGGTCCGCGCTACACGCCCGTGTCAAAGCGGCAAGACCGGCCAAATGCCATACTGTGGCTGGTGCGCAATCATCCTGAACTGCGGGATGCACAAATCTCGCGGCTCGTCGGCACCACCAAATCGACCATCGAACAGATCCGCGACCGGACCCATTGGAACTCAGCCAACCTGACACCGCTCGACCCGGTGACGCTGGGTTTGTGCACCCAGATCGATCTTGATATGGAAGTTGAAAAGGCCGCCAAGGAACGCCCGTCCGAGGTCGTGACGCGCGAGGACGAAACGCTGCTGCCGGCGCAGGAGACGGAGACCTTTACATTCGACACCGCGGCGCCGCCACCGCCGCCGAAAAAGGAAGAGGACGAGATCGACGCCGACGCAGTGTTCGCCAAGCTGAAATCGCTGAAAACGGAAAACTCCGACGACTGATCCAAGAGGCGCTTCAAGCGTCGCAGGGAGGCAAGGCCGCATCGCACCCGTGCGTTGCGGCCTTGTCATTTGCACAAGAGAGCCGGTTCTGAGGAACGATCGTGCGACCCTCAAATCGTCGTGTTCATGACGTATGTGATGTTCGATTGGCGCACCTGGCGCGCCAGCCTTTGCGCGAGCTTCATCAACGCGACCGGATTCTCCAGCAGAAATGCGCGGAAATCGGCGCCGTTCATGGCCAGGCACTCGCACGGTTCCAGCGCGATCACTTCGGCGGACCGGGGGATATCGTCGAGCGCGGTCAGCTCACCGAAATAGCCCGGCGCTTCGAAGCGGGAAAGCTCCAACTCGTTTCCTATGATCGAATAGGTCACAACCCGAACCGAGCCGGACAGCAGGAAGAAAACATCGGTTTCGTCGCCGCCGGCCGCGATGATGTGATCGCCCTGGTTGTAGGACCGGTGGACGAAATAGTCTCCGGCGCTGGCCGCGTCCTGCGGCGTCAGTTCATTGAATAAGTCGAATTTGGCGAGCTGGTCGAGCAAGGTCTGGTCTGTCATGATCCTGATCAGAGAATCGATTTGCGGGATTTTTCTTCTGGTAGCAGAAATCACCGGCGGGTACGAGACGCAAGATCTCGCCTTGACGCGATGAAGACAGAAAGCACCCGCCCTGAGGTCGTCGAAGCAAAACGTCCGGCTTCACGCGGCGTCGGAATCGCGCAATTCACGACGCAGGATCTTGCCCACATTGGATTTCGGCAGTGTCTCCCGGAACTCGATATATCTAGGTCGTTTGTAGTTCGTCAGTCGCTTCGCGCACCAGCTCTTGACGTCGGCCTCGGTCAGGCCTGAGTCGGATTTCACGACAAACAGTTTGACCGTTTCGCCGGACCGCTCGTCGGGCACGCCGATCGCAGCCGCCTCCAGGATACCCTGGTGGCCCACGGCGACCTCCTCGATCTCGGTCGGGTAAACGTTGAAGCCGGACACCAAGACCATGTCCTTCTTGCGGTCGACGATTCGGGTGTAGCCCTTTTCGTCCATGTAGCCCATGTCGCCGGAGCGGAAAAAACCGTCCCTGGTCATCACCTCGGCGGTTTCGATGGGCCGGTTCCAGTAGCCGGCCATCACCTGGGGTCCGCGAATGCAGACCTCGCCAACCTCGCCCAATGGCAGCGAATTGTCGCGGTCGTCGCGGATTTCGATATCGGTCGACGGCAATGGCAGGCCGATCGAGCCCCTGAAGTCGGTGTCGTCGAACCGGTTTACCGTGGCGACCGGCGAGGTTTCCGACAAACCGTACCCTTCCGAGATCTTGCAGCCTGTCACCGCCTGCCAACGCTCCGCCACCGGCCTCTGAACCGCCATTCCACCGGCCAGCGTCAGTAGCAGTTTCGAAAAGTCCAGGTTTTTGAAATTGGCATCGGCTAGCAGCGCGTTGAACAGCGTGTTGATGCCCGGCAGAACATGGAACTGGTGCTTGCCCAGTTCCCTGACGAAGCTTCGAATGTCGCGCGGGTTTGCGATGAGGACGTTATGCGCGCCCTGATCCATGCCCATGATGGCGTTCACCGTCAGCGCCAGGATGTGATAGAGCGGCAGGCAGCATATGAAGGTCATGGCCTCCGGCAGCGGCTGCTTGCGCTTGAGCGCCTCAAGCCAGAGGCGATTCTTTGCCGCATTGGCGAGGATGTTGCGGTTGGTGAGCGTGGCGCCCTTGGAAAGGCCGGTGGTGCCGCCGGTATATTGCAGGAAGGCGACGTCTTCAGGACCGATCTCGACGCGTTTGAAATCGCCGGCGTCGCAGGCAAGCGCCACCCTGAAAGACACATGGCCAGGCAGCGACCATCGGGGCACCATCTTCTTCAACCGTCGAACCACGAAGTTCACGAGGTGACCCTTGGGGCCGAGCAGGTCGCCCATGCTGCACACGCAGACGTGTTTGACATCGGTGTTGCCGACGACTTGCTGTAGGGTGGTGGCGAAGTTTTCCAGAATGACAATGGCCTTGGCGCCGGAATCGCGAAGCTGATGCTGCAGCTCGCGCGGCGTGTAGAGCGGGTTGACATTGACCACCGTGTATCCGGCCCACAAAACGCCAAGGGCGGCGATCGGATACTGGAGGATGTTGGGCATCATCAGCGCCACGCGGTCGCCCTTTTCCAGGCCACGCGATTGCAGCCATGCCGCCATGCGACGCGAGCCGCTGTCTAGGTCGCGGTAGGTGAGGGTCTTGCCCATGCAGGAAAAGGCGGGGCGGTCTGCGAAGCGGGCAACGGCCGCCTCGACCAGACCGGCCACGGACCCGTGCTGGAGTGGCCCGATTTCGGCGGGTGTGCCTTCCGGGTAGGACTCCAGCCAGATTCTGTCGATTGTCCGCGCGGCCGAAGTGCCGGCGTCTGTTGTCGTGGTCATGTGATTCTCCTGCGGCTTCCGCGCCCGCCGTCAGACGGCATCGCCGGATCCGCGTCGTCAATCTGCTGATCTGAAACCGCGCCGCTGCGCCGGTCTTGATTCCGATCGGTGGTATCTCGTTTGCTCGAAAGGCACCGAATGGCCGATGGAACTGCCGCGGTCTGTGCCAGCCCGCAGGCAAGAATCGCATCGGTTAAACAGCCGGCCCCGGTTCAAACACCAGCGGCTTCAAGCCGCCGTTGCCGCCTTGTGTCGTGGGAGCGTTATAGCCAGCATTGCGGGGACCGTTGTATTGCACCGCACAACCGTTGTAATTGTGCCGTGAATCTGGCCTGACCCACGAGACAGGCGTAACGGTTCAGGCCGGAACCAGTTCGTTCAGATAGGTCGGCAGCATGTGGCGCCAGGTGGGCCAGTCGTGGTCCCATTCGCGCCCCCAGGTGTCGACCCGGTTGGGGACGCCTTTGGAACCCAGCAGATTGGCCATCGCCCACGCCTCGTCCGGGTTCTCCCAGCGGCCTTCGCCATAGGCCAGCAAAATGAATCGCCGGCGCAGCGCCTCCAGTTGCGGTCCCTGCAATTGCGGCAGGAAGCACAGCGGCGAGGCGAAATAGAAATCGTCGTTACCCTGGAACGCGAACAACCGCTCCAGGTCATAGCTGCCGCTCATGGCAATCGCGGCGCGAAAGGCCCATGGATAACTGCAGGTGACGGCCACCGCGTTGAAGGCGCCGATCGAAGCGCCGGCGGCGATCAGCGCGGTCGTGTCGTCCCGGCAGTCGTTGCGCACCGCCGGCACGACTTCGTTGGCGATGCACTCCTCGAAACCGTTCTGCAGCCAGCAGCGGTGCTCGACGGAACCCCAACGCTCGATCAAGGCGCGCCCGGCAACGCTGTCGCAGGAATAGACCTTGATGCGCCCGGCGTCGATTAGCGGCCACACCGCGCCGATGACGCCCATGCGGTCGACTTCTTCCGCATCGCCGCCTGCCGTCGGAAACAGCAGAACCGGCTGCCCCCAATGGCCCCAACGCACGAGCGTGATGTCCTGTCCGATGCGATCGGAGTACCACCTACTGGAAGTCTTTATCTCCATCGGCCCCCTCCTGCTCCCGCCAGTCCTGAATGCGGGTCCAGAACAGGTCTGCGAATTCGTCCACCTCATGGGCCGGGAATATTGCCGTGACCTTCTGGCGAATGGCGTCGCGCATCGCATCGGAGCCGAAAAAGTCGAAAGCCAGTTCGTCGAGGTGCGACAGGTGCGTGCGACAGAACTCGCGGAACCGGTCGGTCTCAAGCCGCTGGTGGCCGAGCGCGGCATAGGCCTTGAGTTTCTCCTGCTGGCTGCGATCGCTGCCGGCGATCTCGATAAACGGTTCCCAGTCCATGTTCTTGCGCATTTGGCGCCCGGTGCCGGCGCAGAAGATCGACCACCGGAGATTGGCCTTGATCAGCCAGGGGAAATGATAATGCAGCGACGTCACCTGGCTGTCCGGACAGGCGTTGGCGAAGTCGATGGGATGCCAGATCCCGTTCTGCAGCAGCGCCTCGCAGGAGTTGAAGTCCCAGCCGAAAAAGGTGTTGATGGTGATCGTCGTGTCCTCGAGGGTTTGCGTATCTGCCTCGCTGAGGAAATCGATGTCGGTGCGGTAACGATCATGCAACGGTGCCGTCGGATCGTAGTTTACCTTGCGGAACTGCGGCCCCAGGCCGATGCATCGCACGAACCGTTCATAGGGCAGCACTGCCTTTTGCAGGTTCATCACTTCGGTGCCGCTGGCGTCGTAGGCATGGTGCAGGTCGGCGGCGTTTTCGATTTTCGACACGCCCTTCCAGCCGCCGCCATGATACGGCTTCATGAAGAACGGATAGCCGATGCTGTCGCCGATCTCCTCGAGCGAAAACATGCGGGCATATTTGCGCAGCGTCGGCTCGAGATCTTCCGCCGCATCATAAGCCTTCGGTGGCAGCATCCAGGTTTCAGGGATCGCCAGACCGAGGCGCATCATCGCCGCGTAGGACGTGTGCTTTTCATTCGACTGCAGCGACCAGGGATTGTTGTAGACGTAGAGATCGTCGCAGACGATGGCCTTCTTGATCCATTCGCGGCTGATCCAATACCAGTGCGTCAGCCGGTCGATGACGACGTCGTAGCGCACCGGCTGGCGCAGGCTGAACGGCTCGATGGTGACGCGCTCACACTCGAAACGCACTTCTTCATTGTCCAGCGATAGTCGCAGGTCGAGCTTGTCGAGCAGGCTCTCGTAACAGATGGGCCAGCAGATATCGGCGCCGAGCGAGAGCCCGATACGGGCGATGCGGTTTGACATGGTTCCCCCCAAATATGACGCCCCGCCGCCGTGATGGCATCAGGGCACCGACTCGTCTCCCAGGACCCACATCAGACCGTCACGCAGCTGGTCGCGCCAGTTGTGCCAGTGATGACCGTCCCAGGCGGTCTTCAGCAGAACATCAACGCCGCGCCGACGCAACATGGTCGCAATTGCCCGGTTCTCGCTGGCCAGGCCCTCCAGTTCCCCGGTCGACACGAAAGCGCGGGTCGGCGGCAGCTCCGGCGCCCGGCGAAGGGCGCGCATAAGGCGCGCAATCCGATTGAAGACGGCATGTGGACGGTCGCTGAGCTTGCGTTGGTCGAGGATGAATGTGCCCGACTCCAGCACCAATCCGCCGAAGACGCCGGGATAGCGGAAGGCGGTGGCCAGCGACGCCACCGCGCCGAGGCTGGCGCCGAGCAGAACCCGATCTTGTGGCACGTCGCTCAGCCGGTAGTGCCGCACCGCCGTGGGCAGCAACTCGTCGACCACATAGCGGGCGTGGCGGCGGCCGCCGGGATATTCGTCCATCCGGTTCCGGGTCTGAATGAGCAGCGCGATGACCGGCGGGATGTCGCCCGCGGCGATCAGATTGTCGAGCGAAACCGAGAGATCGGCATAGGTGTTGAAGTCGTGGCCGTCATGGATGACGACGACAGGATAGGCGTGGCTACGGTCGAAACCGGCCGGCAGGTAAACGCTTTCGGCGCGGGTTTCGCCGAACACCGCGCTGTCGATCTCAAGCGGCTCAATCCGGCCTTGCGGCGCGCCCTGCGGCAGGGTCCAGGCGGGGCGCCGGTATCCCCAGGTGCGGCAGACGGAGTTTTCGCCGAAGGGGTCGCCGGCGCGTTCGGGATTGCGCGGATCGAGGATCCACTCCTCGACGCCGGCCCGGTGGACGGCGAGCTTGTATTCGAACCGTCCGCCATCGTGAACCGGGAGGCGCAAGGTCCACAGGTCGGTTCCCTCGACCCGCTCGAACGATTCGCGATCGACACCGGCGTGAATCCAGCGGACCAGTTCGACACGGTCGGCCTCACCGGTCCAGGCGAAGGTTACGGCACCAGGTTCGGCGACCGGAAAGGACAGGCGCGCCAGAAAGGCCTCGACCGCAGACTGCGCAGGCGTGCCGTTCCCGAGCAGGGTCAGGAACATATCCGGCGGGGCCGTCTTGCCCCTTTGGGAATCCTCAGTGTTCATCGAACCAATGTTTTTGGTCGTCAGTTTGCAGCCGCTAGCACCTATTGTGTGGGCGCCGGGTTTGCAACCCCGGGACTATTCGGCGACGTGGATTCCGCGACCAGCCAATCGACGATAGCCATCTGGGCCTCCCGGTGATCGGCACCCCTGTCCAAGGCCTCCTTACAGATACGGAGCTGATGGTCGGCGCTGGATCCGCGGCGGGCGATGGTTCCGGCATTCTCGACCTCGGCAAGGCAGTCCAGCTGCTCGGCGAACGGCCTGAGAATGTCGATCAGTTCGTCGGTCAGCTCGACAAACGGCAGCAGCTGGCGCTTGCCGAAATCGGCCATGTGCGCCTCGACGCCGTAGCGCTGGGCCCGCCATTTGTTCTCGGCCAGAAGAATGCGCCGGTATTGCCGGCGCTGCTCGTTGTTCTGGCGAAGGTGGCACAGATAGGCGAGAATCGACCGGTAGAGAGCGGCAATCGTCAGCGCGTCCTCGATCCAGGTACAGACGTCGCAAACGCGGATTTCCAGTGTCGGATGCCTGTCGGACGGCCGGATGTCCCACCAGATTTTTGACGGATCGGTGACCATTTCGCAGGCCGCCAGATCGTCGAGCAGTTCGAGCCAGTCGTTCCAGTTGTCGAACACCTCGGGGATACCGGAGCGCGGCAAGTCTCCCATGATGATCGGCCGGAACGATTTGAGACCAGTGTCATGGCCTTCCCAGAACGGCGAAGAAGACGACATCGCCAAAAGATGCGGCATGAAATAGCTCATCTGGCCCATCAGATCGACGCGCAGATTCTGATCGGTGATGCCGGCATGGACATGCATGCCGCAAATCGCCATGCGACGGGCCAGCGTGCGGTGCTCGTCACCGATGATCCGGTAGCGATCCATGTCCACCGGCTCCTGCTCTGTCCAGTGGGCCCAGGGATGGGTGGACGCGGCGATCATGCGCATGCCGAATTCCTGGGCGGTGTCGGCGATGGTCTGGCGCAGTTCCATGAGTTCGGTCCGCGCCGCATCGATGGTCGGGCAGACGCTGGTGCCGATTTCGACCTGGCACCGGAGGAATTCGTGCATGACCCGGCTGCCCAGCCGATCCTTGCATCGCTGCATGAACTCGGCCGGCGGCCGCGACGCCAGCGCCCGGGTTTCAGCATCGACCAGCAGATATTCTTCCTCGATCCCGATCGTCAGTTGTTCGTCCATGGCAGCCTTTCCTTCGTTCCCCCAGGATCAGAGGCTCGAAAGAAGTGGGCGGCCTGTCAAGTGCAAAGAAAAAGCCGCATCGCCGGAAGGCAATGCGGCTCGGTGGAACGATTGCGGTATTGCGGGACGCCTAGTTCTTCTCCACCAGGCGGTAGAAGACGAAATCGGACGTTGCGCCGTTGACGTAGCCGGAGACGCGCGGATCCATCGCCACCTGGTAGGTCGCCTGGAACATGATGACGATTGGCGATTCGGCCTGAACCCGGGCCTGCAGTTCACGGTACATGTCGCTGCGTTTGTCCGGATCGCTTTCGGTCAGGGCGGCGGTGGTCATCTTGTTGAGTTCGTCCGGAACCGCCCAGGCGTTACGCCACGTTGTGGTCGCCGTGTAGTTGTCGTCCGAGTTGTCGGAATTGTAGGCGAAGGCCTTGGCGTTCGAATGCGGGTCCATGAAGTCCGGACCCCAGTAGAGCAGCATCGCCTCATGGCTGCGGTCGCGGTACTTGGTGATCACCTGGCCGCCGGTGCCGGGCAGGATCTCGAAGTTGATGCCGGCGTCGGCGAAACTGGCCTGCAGCGATTGCGCCATATCGGTGAACGGCGCCGCGTTGATGACATCGAGGGTCACGGTGATCGGCGTCTCGACGCCGGCATCCGCAAGGATCGATTTGGCCTTGTCGGGGTCGTAGGTGTACGGCGTTTCGTCGTAGGAACCCGGGAAACCCTTGGGCCAGAAGGCCTGGTGCACGTCCATCTGGCCGGCCACGATGGTGTCGGTCATGCCCTCGTAGTTGACGAGATAGCGGGCCGCTTCCCACAGCGCCGGCGGCGTCAGGCTGTCGGTCTTCTGGTTGAACGACAGGAAATGCACGGCGGCCTGCGGGAACACCTCGACCTTGAGGTCGCCCGATCCGATCGAGCCGATCTGATCGGGGGTCAGGTTCTTGGCCATGTCGACGTCGCCCGCTTCGAGCAGCAGCTGCTGGGTCGCCGCCTCGGCGACATGGCGGATGATGACGCTGTCGACCTTCGGCCCGCCCTTGAAGTAATCCGGATTGCCGGCCAGCCGCACCAGTTCGGCGGGCCGATAGGCCTGCAGCGAGAACGGACCTGTACCGGCGGAATTGGCGTTCAGCCAGGCGTTGCCCATGTCGCCATCGACCTCGTGCTGCATCACCGTCAGCTGGTCGACGACAGATGCCGGCCGCGACGCCAGCACGTTCATGACGAAGGCCGGCGAGAAATCGCCCTCGTATTTGATGGTCACCGTGTTGCCGTCCGCCGTCACCATCTGATCGACGTTTTCCGGCGTCCAGCCGAGCTGCGCCAGGATGAAAGCCGGCGTCAGGTTGAGCTTGATGACGCGGCCGAACGAATAGACAACGTCTTCGGCGCGCACCGGATTGCCGGAATGGAAGGTCGCGCCGTCGCGCAGGGTGAAGGTGATGGTCTTGTTGTCGGCGTCGATGGTCCAGTCTGTCGCCAGGCCGGGGGCCAGAACTGTGGTGTCTTCCGCATCGTACTGGACCAGCCGGTCATAGATGTTGGTAACCAGTTCACCGGAGGTGAACTCATAGGCCTGGGCCGGATCGATGGCGACGATGTCGTCGATATTCTGGGCGACGACCAGGACGTTGTCGGGGGTTGCGGCAAGTGCCTGCACTCCCATCATCGGCAGCGCCACGGCGCTGGCCAGCAACAGTTTTCGGATCATACTCATCTTGGTCACCTCAATGGTTCGCTTGAAAATTGGTCGTTGGCGGGGGTCATTTCCGGCAGCCGCGCGGCCCTCTGCTGCAGTACATTCAGCGTGCCGGTCCACAGGATGCGCGCCGCGGTATCGCCCGGATTGGACCAGGCGTGGCGGGTGGTGCCGCGATAATGCAGGCTGTCGCCGGCTTTCAGTCGAAACCGCTCGTCGCCCAGCATCTGGATGATTTCGCCTTCCAGGACGTAGATGATCTCCTCGCCCTCGTGCGCAACGACCTCCGACACGTAGCCCGGCGGTACGTCGAGAATGTACGATGACAGTTCGGCGCCGGGAAAATCGGCGCCAAGCGCTTCGTAGATAATCGACGAATCGTCGAACGAGAACTGCGGCCGGGCACCGGCGCGGGTCAGCGAATCGGCCGGCTTCGGCTTGGCGATGAAGTATTCGAGACCGACATTCAGCGCCTGGGCGATCTGGGCCAGTGTTCCGAGCGACGGCGTCGCGAAATCGCGCTCCACCTGGCTGAGATAGCCGACCGACAGACCGACCTTGTCGCACAGAGCCTGCAGGGTGAGGCCGAGGGCCTTTCGCCGTTTGCGGATGAGCGGGCCGAGATTGGGGTCCGATTTCGGTTTCGGCCGGGCCATGGAACGCGCTCTCCGGAATTGGTAAAAATTTTTTTGATTTAATCAAAAACTTTTGAATGATCCAAGAAAAATATCTATTCCAGGAACCATGGCCGTCACCGGAGACAATCGCAGCATCGCGACGGGCGCCGCCCCCGGCAGGGGCCTATTGCCATACGCACAGGCTGTGGCCGAATTCCTGCTGATCGTGGCGCTGACGTTCCTCGGACTGCTGGCGATCACCTTTTTCATCGGCCGGGTGATTCCGATCGATCCGGTGCTGGCGGTGGTCGGCGACCGGGCGACGCCGGCGCAGTATGAAGCCGCCAAGGCCGCCATGGGGCTGGACCGGCCTTTGATCCTGCAGTTCGTCAGCTATGTCGGCGACGTGCTGCAGGGTAATCTCGGCAAGTCCGTGTCGACCAACCGGCAGGTAGCGGCGGACCTGGCAAGGGTGTTTCCGGCAACCCTTGAAATGGCGACGGTGGGGATCCTCATCGGCATCTTTCTCGGCGTGCCGATGGGCGTTCTGGCGGCGGCACGGCAGGGCAGCTGGGTGGATCACATCATCCGGGTGCTGGCGCTGCTCGGCTATTCGGTGCCGGCCTTCTGGCTGGGGCTTGTCGGGCTGGCGGTGTTTTACGCCGGGCTGGGCTGGGTTGCCGGTCCGGGCCGTGTCGACGTCTTCTACGACGGCCTGGTGCCGCCGGTGACCGGCCTGCTGCTGGTCGACAGCCTGCTTGCCGGCGATGTCGACGTTTTCCGCAACGCGCTCAGCCACTTGTTGCTGCCGGCGTCGATTCTCGGCTTTTTCAGCCTCGCCTATATCGCCCGCATGACCCGCTCCTTCATGCTCGACCAGCTGAGCCAGGAGTATGTGACGACCGCCCGGGTCAAGGGGCTTTCCGAGTGGCGGGTGATCTGGACCCACGCCTTTCGGCCGATCCGCATCCAATTGATCACCGTGATCGGCCTGTCCTATGCCGGACTGCTCGAGGGTTCGGTGATGATCGAGACGGTGTTTTCCTGGCCCGGCATCGGCAACTACCTGACGGTCGCGTTGCTCAACGCCGACATGAACGCGGTGCTCGGCGCGACGCTGGTCATCGGCTCGGTGTTCATTTTCATCAACAGGATCTCGGACGTGCTCTACCGCGTCCTCGATCCAAGGAGCCGATGATGTTCTCGCGCGCCTGGCTTCTCGACGAATCGCCGACATCCGGTTTTCAGGCCGGCGCCGGCCGGGCCTACCGCATGGCAGGCGCATTCGTCCGCAATCCGCTGGCGGTGCTTGGCGCGTTAATCGTGCTGGGTCTGATCCTGACCGCCATCTTCGCGCCGCTGATCGCCCCGCAAAGCCCGATCGGCCAGAACCTCGACGCCCGCCTGCTGCCGCCGTCGCGCGCCCACTGGATGGGCACCGACGAGCTGGGCCGGGATATCTTTTCCCGGGTCGTCTACGGCTCGCGCATCACCCTGATGATCGTCATTCTGGTGGCCGTCATCTCAGCCCCGCTCGGTCTGTTGATCGGCGCCGTCTCCGGCTATTTCGGCGGCTGGATCGACAAGATCCTGATGGGACTGACCGATGTCTTCCTGTCGATGCCGAAGCTGATTCTGGCGCTCGCCTTCGTCGCGGCGCTGGGGCCCGGCGTCGAGAATGCGATCATTGCCATCGCCATCACCGCCTGGCCGGCCTATGCGCGCATTGCCCGGGCCGAAACGCTGACCTTCAGGAACTCGGAATTCATCGCCGCGACGCAGTTGATCGGCGCATCGAGCGCTCGCATCATCCTGCGTCACGTCCTGCCGCTGTGCAGTTCATCGATGATCATCCGCGTCACCCTGGACATGGCGGGCATTATTCTGACGGCGGCGGGGCTCGGTTTTCTCGGCCTCGGGGCGCAGCCGCCGCTGCCCGAGTGGGGCGCGATGATCTCACGCGGCCGTACCTTCATTCTCGACCAGTGGTGGGTGGCGACGATGCCGGGCTTCGCCATCATCATCGTGTCGCTGGGCTTCTGCTTCCTCGGCGACGGATTGCGCGACGTGCTCGATCCGAAACAGGACAAGTGACGATGGCCACGCCGCTGCTCGAGATCGACGATTTGCGGGTCAGTTTCCCGACGGTCAACGGCCGGGTCGAGGTGGTCAAGGGCGTCTCGCTGACCCTCGGCCGCGAGCGGCTGGCCATCGTCGGCGAAAGCGGTTCCGGCAAATCGATGACCGGACGGGCGATCCTGCGGCTGATCCGGCCGCCGGGGCGGATCAGTGCCCGCCGGCTGCATTTCGACGGCGACGACCTGCTGGCCGCCTCGCCGCGGCACATGCGGCAGCTGCGCGGCGCGCGGATTTCGATGGTGATGCAGGACCCAAAGTTTTCCCTCAACCCGGTGATGACCATCGGCGCGCAGATCTCGGAAGCCCTTGCCGTGCACGAGAAGCTGTCGCGCCGGGCGATCCGCGACCGGGTGATCGAGATGCTCGAGGCGGTGCAGATCAACGATCCCGGCCGGGTTGCGACCCTCTACCCGCACGAGGTGTCCGGTGGCATGGGCCAGCGGGTGATGATCGCCATGATGCTGGTGCCGCGCCCCGACCTGCTGATCGCCGACGAACCGACCAGCGCCCTCGACGTCTCGGTCCAGGCACAGGTGCTCGACCTGATCGACACGCTGGTGCGCGACGGCGGCATGGGCCTGATCCTGATCAGCCACGACCTCAATCTGGTGTCGCGCTATTGCGACCGGGTGCTCGTCATGCGGGCCGGCGCGGTCGTCGAGGCGTGCGCCGCCGATGCGCTGCAGCAGGCGCACCATCCCTATACGCGCGGCCTGCTGGCGGCGATCCCGAGAATGCATGAAACGCGCGACGCGCTGCCTGTCCTCGACCGCAACCGGGAGGCCACATGAGCGCGGTGTTGCTGCAGGACGTCGACATCTTCTACGGCCGCACACAGGTGGCCTTCGATATCAACATCGCTGTCGAAGAGGGCGAGAGCTTCGCGCTGGTGGGCGAAAGCGGCTCCGGCAAGTCAACCATCCTGAAGGCGATCGCCGGCCTGGTGAAGGACCGGACGGGGCGGATCGAAGTGCTCGGCGAACCGCGCGGCCATCATCCGGACCGGGCGTTCGCCAGGCACTGCCAGATGGTGTTCCAGGACCCTTACGGCTCGCTGCATCCGCGCAAGACCGTCAACACCGTGCTGAGCGAGCCGCTGAAGGTCCACGGCCTGTCGGACGGCGACGACCGGGTCGCCTCGGTGCTTGCCTCGGTCGGGCTCGATCATCGCTTCCGCTATCGCTACCCGCATCAGCTGTCGGGCGGACAACGACAAAGGGTGGCGATCGCCAGAGCGCTGATGCTGGAGCCGAAGATCATGCTGCTCGACGAGCCGACCAGCGCGCTCGACGTCTCGGTGCAGGCGGAAATCCTGAACCTGCTGAAGGCGCTGCGGCGGGAAAAACGCCTGACCTATCTGCTGGTGACCCACAACCTGCCGGTGGTGTCGTTCATGTGCGACCGGATGGCGATCATGCAACGCGGCCGCATCGTCGAGACGGCGGCTGCCGAAACCCTGCATAGCGGTGCGTTTCAGGACGGCTATGCGCGTGAACTGTACCGGGCGAGCCTCGGTTAGCGAAAACGGAAACAACCCATGACGATACCCCACGATGCCGCGGCGTCCTTCCAATCGGCCCTGTCGCGCGCCACATCACAGGACCAAGCCTACGGCGCCCTGCACCGTCTCGCGGAGGCCACCGTCGGCGTGAAGCTGTTCACCGTCATGACCCTGGACATGCAAGCGGGCCTGGCGCTCCGGGCCTATTCGAGCGATCCGCAGCACTATCCGGCGACCGGCACCAAGCCGATCGAACGCAACGCCTGGTTCGATGTCGTCTATGGGCAGCAGCGCTGTTTCGTCGCCAATTCGATCGAGGCGATCGCCGAAGTGTTTCCCGACCATCGGCTGATCGCATCGCTCGGCTGCGGTTCCGTGATCAACCTGCCGGTGATCATCGCCGGCGACCTGGTGGCGACGGTCAATCTTCTCCACGAGGCCGGATATTTCACGGAAGAGCGCGTCGCCAAGGCGACGGCCGGGCTCGGCCTGCCGAATCTCGCCACGCTGGCCGTCTGCAACATCAACCCGCCAGATTGATCCGACAGCGTTTGATCTCCCCATAAGACGGACCTCGACGGGCGATTGTCCAGTCGGCGGTATCGGGCCTCGTTAGCCCAGACGCTTTGCCGAAAGTCCAGCACGCCGCTATAACGCGCCCATGAACATCTATGGCTTCGACCACATTGTGCTTTGTGTCCGCAACGTGGAAACCACACTTGAATTCTATCAGCGTGTCCTCGGTCTGGAGGCGCGCGAGGAACGGGTCGGCAAATGGTCGCTTCATTTCGGATCAAATAAAATCAGCGTTCAAGATGCCAACGCTCTGCCCGGCCTGGCGGAAACAACGGTCCCAGGCAGCGGCAATTTCTGTCTGTTGACCGATCTGCCGATCGAAGACGTGATCTCCCGGCTTCGATCGAACGACGTGGAGATCGTCGAGGGGCCTGCGGAAAAAGCGGGTGCGGTCAGCAAGTTGACGTCGGTCTACTTCCGGGATCCCGATGCCAACCTTGTCGAAGTCAGCCGCAGGATTCCCTGAGTGAGCAATTGCGGATGGCGTCCTGAACGACATCGATGTCCGCAGAGTGCGCTCGCGCAGGGAATGATCCCGAACAGCCATTCGTTTCGGTTCAATGAAAGCCTGACCTGGGTTCTGTTCCGGCGACCGGGTGCGTCCGCCGCAGTCACTCCAACGACTTCAAGAATGCAATCAGGTTGTTTGCCTGATCCGGGTCGAAGCGAAACGCAGGCATACTGGGGTGGTCGGTAATCATCCCTACGATCAGTGCTTCTTTTAATGTTTCAACTGGATAGCGTTCGTGCAGTTCGCGAAATGGCGGGGCAAGTAAAAGCGGGCTGGGGCCGATTCTGTCGATGGAGTGACATCCGGCGCAATAGGTACTGGCGATTACACGGCCCCGCTGAACATCTGGAGCGGTCTGTGCCATCGACAGCCCAATGGATGTCAACAGTGCCATCATGGCGACAAGGCAGTATTTGACCATAGCTTGAATCATCCCGTGTGGTCTTTTGTGTCAGGTGACGCGCGCCTTTTACCTATGGTGCCACTGGGAGGCGCTGCATCTTGTCGAGCTCGCAAGCTGGTCCGCCGCAATTACCTGTATCCCTTTTGCTTAAGCAGACGCTCACAAAATCCTATCCATGAAACAACCAGACAACAACAGCGCGGCCAAGCAGAAGACGAATGTCAGCACCGGGTCACTACGGCGGTTCGGCCACAGGATTATTCCGTCAGCAACAGAGGACCGGCAGCTGTGCCAGTTTCTCAACCGCTCGCCGTCGCTGTCGCCCTCGTTTTGCTGCCTGCGCAAACCCTGGCTGGTGCTAAAGAGACAGTTGCAGCCCAAGTCGGCATTCCGGGTTCTGCGCTTGACCTGAATGCGCATTGACCCAATAGGACGCCTGCAAGCACAACACCAATCCCAAGGCCCTGTGACCGTGAGCTTTTCGCTCAAGACCAGCCACCCTATTTGAGTTGCACTCAAAGGACTTGAAAGCCGAGACTGGATACCGAAGGAAGCGATTTTGAAAGATGAAATCACATTTGCTCGGTTGTCGGAAATTGAGCCAACCGAGATTGCAGCTCATATGTCGGACTCTCGGGTAGCGGAGCACATGCCGCTTCTGACATCTGAATGGGACGCCGAGGCGGTGGCAAAGTTTGTCGCTCAAAAGGAGCAGTGCTGGGCTCGGGATGGACTTGGGCACTGGGCAATTTTATCCAACGACCGATATGTCGGGTGGGGCGGCTTTCAGAAGGAAGGTGACGAGTGGGATTTCGGACTGGTCCTTAAGCCCGACGCATTTGGGCTTGGCAGGCGCGTTACAAAAAAAGCAATCGATTTTGCCATTGCCGATGAGCGCATCCCGTTCGTAACATTTCTTTTGCCGCCATCTCGAAAGAACCTGGGTGCGCTCGAAAGACTTGGTGCGAGGCATGTTGGCGAGATCGAGTACGACGGGGCAACGTTTCTCAAATATCGTCTTGAGACGGAATGACCGCTATGTCCGCTCTGAGCAGCTGTTCGCCGACGTCCACGCCTGCTGAAGACATTTCTCTTGCCACGGGGACGGTCGTGCAGACAAAGCGACGTTTCACTGCGACTGCACGAGTGTCTGCTTTTCGATGGTGCCGCCGGAACAGAAATAGTGGGATTATTCGTGCTTTTTCCGCAACAATTCCCAGCTCTCTCGAGTGACCTCCCATACGTCCTCGTCTTGCTTACCGTCATAGTATGACCCTTTGTCAGAGCCGATCAGACGTGCGCCAGTTTTTTCTTTCACGGCTTTCGAAGCATCATTGGTGGATCGGTTTCTCACCAACAGGCGCGGCTTCTTCAGTTCGAAAAAGATGAAATCCTGGGTGACCGTAACGGCGTCGGTCATTATGCCATTGCCCCAGTAGTCTTCGGATAGCCAGAAACCTCGGTTCTCGTCGTCGTCGTCCAAGAACCTGTATTCGATTGTCCCGATGAGTTCCGTGGGGTTCACCTTGAGGAAGATCCCCCAATAATAGATCTCCTTACATTCGGATTCTTCGAGCATTCGGCTGATGTAGGAGCGAGCGCCATCCGAAGGGTAGGGCCAGGGAATTTCGCCAATGTGTTTAATGACATTCCAGTTTGCAAAGTGGGTTTGCATAGCCGGAGCATCCGCCAATGTAACCGGGCGAAGCAGTATCTCATTAATCTCCAGGACGGGTGCTTTCATGCCGACAAGGCTGCCAGCATTGACGTGTCGTGACAACTTCCAAGATCGTCTTCGGCGGCGGGAAAAAGTTGCTTAATTCGCGCAGCAGATTTGGTCGTAAGGTGGTCCCATCTACCGAAAGAGCAGACGTACCGCCTGTGGACGCATCGGTTGGTTTCCGATCTTACCGGTGTGGTGCGGCAAGCCCACGCCGCCGTTCCTCGCGGGCAATGTAGATCGTCGTGGCCACGATGATGGTCATGCCAACCAGACTGTTCCATGGCGGCACTTCGCTGAAGATCCAAAAGCCCGCTATGACCGCAAAGACCATGCGCAAGTAGGGAAACGGCGCCAACGCCGACACTTCTCCCACCCGATAAGCCTCGATGGTCAGCCACATGCCCATTGTGCCGACACTGCCCGCCAGCACCAGCAGCGCCAGTGTCGCCGGCGAAAGCGGCTGCCAGTTCCAAATGGCAACCGGCAGGGACCCCAGCAGCGTCACGACACCGATGTAAAACATGATGGTTGCTGTCTGTTCGGTTCGCACAAGCACCCGGTTGAGCAGTGCGAGAACCGCGGCAAGCGCTGCGCCGGCCAACCCGACGGCAACACCGACGTTCAGTGAGTCGGGGGAGACTCCGGTTGCAACAATGATGCCGACAAAGCCGACAATGGTTGCCGACCAGCGCGACAGGCCAATGCGTTCGCCGAGCACCGGGCCGGCCAGCAACACGACAAAAAGCGACGTGGAGAAGGTCAGTGTGGTCGCGAGCGCCAGATCGAGCATGATGAAGCTGACATAGTAGAGCAACCAGACAGCAAGGCTGGTCAGTCCGCGCGCAACCTGCAGGCCGGGCTTTCGGGTGGCAAACGTGCCCTGTGACGCGAGCACCATCAGGGTCCCCAGAATGAGCTGTGCAACGGCGCGAAAGAAGACGATCTGGGCCGTGGCCGCTTCGCCGGCTGCAAACCGAATCAGGATGACTTCACCGGTAAAGACAGCTGCTGCAAGGGAGAGAAGCAGCGCGCCCTTGAGATTGCCGTGGTTCCCCGTCGTCTGGCCTTGCGTGCTCACGGTGGCGGTTTGAACGGCGCGTAGCTTGCCCTGTGATGGTCGCCGAGGATACGCAACAACGACACCCAGGCGGCACAGCCTTCATCGATCGCCGACAGCCGGAAAAACTCGTTCGGCGCATGGAAATCCTCATCGGCTGTCGAGAAGGACAACATGACCGTGTCGAGGCCGGACACCCGCTTGACGATGTCGGTCAGCGGAAGGGTACTGCCAGTGCGTACATGGATCGGCCGCTGACCGAGTGCGGTCTCGATCGCCTGTTCGGTGGCCGTCAGCAGGGGATGGGCAGCGGGCACGCTGTAGGCCGCGGAGCCGGTTTTTTCGAGTGCGATGTCAAGCGTTGCGCCTTGCGGGCAATGGCCGCGCAAATGGGCCTCCATCACACGGTTGGCCTGTTCGCCCGTTTGGCCTGGCGCCAGTCTCATAATCAATTTCGCAAAGGCTTCGTGGGGCGTCACGCCCTTAGAGCCTTCTCCCGTATAGCCGCCCCACAAGCCGTTGATCTCGATCGTTGGCCGATACCAGAGACGTTCGAGCGTCGAATAGCCGGGTTCGCCATGGGCGCTGCCACCGATGGCGGCCAGAAAGGCGGCTTCATCGAACGGAATGGCCGCCAGGCGATGACGTTCGTCGTCGTCCAACGGCGCCACGTCATCGTAGAAACCCTCGACGGCGATCTTTCCGTCGGGCCGGTGCAGTGTCGCCAGCAGCTCGGCCATGTCATGCAGCGCGTTGCGCACCGCCCCGCCGAAGCGGCCCGAATGGAGGTCCTTGGCAGCGGTTCTAAGTGCGACTTCGCAACGCAGACTGCCGCGCGAGCCGGTATTAATGCTGGCCAGGTCGGTCCTCCAGCGCGCACCGTCGGCAGAGATCACGGCGTCAGCCGTCAGCAAGTCGCGGTGCTCGGACAACAGGCCGGGCAGGGTGGCGCTGCCGATCTCCTCTTCGCCCTCGAGCAGAATGCGGATGTTCACCGGCAACCGCCCTTCCACGGCGAGAAAGGCAGACAGGGTTTCAAGGGCGATGGAAAACGGCCCCTTGTCGTCGGAGACGCCGCGGCCGTAGAGCCGTCCGTCGCGAATGACGGGTTCGAAAGCCGGGCTGTGCCACCGGTCACTGGGGTCCGGCGGCTGCACGTCATAGTGACCGTAGACAATGAAGGTCGGCGCATCGGCGGCGCCGAGCCAGTGCCCGTAGATGGCCGGGTGTCCGCCTGCGTCCAGTTGCTGAACCGCCTCGAATCCGGCCTCTCTAAGGCGATGCAGCAGCAAGGTGCGGGCATCCGCCATGGCCTGCAAGTAGGCCGTGTCGGTGCTGACCGACGGGATCGCAACCAGTTGCTTGAGCCGGTCAATGAAGCCGTCCCGATCGGTGCGCAAGTGGGCCAGGACGGGATCGGACGCGTGGGTGTTCATGCGCGGCCTCCATCGACGGAGAGGATCTGGCCGCTGATCCAGGAGGCCTGTTCGGAGGCCAGAAAGAGCGTGGCCACCGCGATATCCTCGGCGGTGCCCAGCCGGCGCGTATGAATGCTTTGCAGGAGGCGCGCCTGCCCCTCGGCTCCCATCGCCTGCCACTGCCGTTCCGTGGTGGGGTTGGAGCGCACGAAGCCCGGCGCGACCGCGTTGACGGTGATGCCGTTCGGGCCAAGTTCCAGTGCAAGTTGCCGCACCAGACCAACCAACGCATGTTTTGCGGCGGCATAGGCCTGGATGCCGGTGAGTGACGGCCGCAGGCCTGCGCCGGACGCAATGGCGACGAAGCGTCCATAGCTTCGCTCGATCATCGCCGGCGTCACTGCCTGGGCCAGCCAGAATGCGGCGTCCACATTGGCATCGAAGATCGCCCGCCAGTCGGCTTCGGAAATCTCGCCGAGCGGGCGTCCGGCCTGTCCGCGCGTCCCGCCCGCCGCGTGGATGACGATATCGGGCCAGCCATGTTGCGCTGCCAAATCGCGCACCAGCGCTTGGGCAGCGTCCCGATCGCCGATATCGGCGGGCTGGCATGGCGCGCCGAGCGCGTCAGCCGTTTCGACAAGCCCATCGGCGTCGATGTCGGTCAGAAGAACGGTGGCGCCGGCGTCGTCGAGGGCCTTTGCGATGGCGCGCCCAATGCCCTGTGCCGCGCCCGTCACGAGCGCGGTCCTGTTCGCGAAGTCTAGCCGCATCGCCGGATCAGCTCGTTCAGCGTATCGGCGGACTGGGTCCGGCGCCCTTCCTCGATGTCGTGAATCAGATCGACAACGGCGTGCAGTGCCGGGCAGGGCTTGCCGAGCGTATCGCCCATGGCGGCGATCACGCCGATCTGCTCGTCGACCTCCGTCTTGCGCTTGCGAACGGCCAGATCGCGCCAGACACCGGTATGTGTCTTGGCGGTCGCGCGGGTGAAGTCAACGAGCCTGGCGATCGATTCGTCGGCTTGCTGATCAGAGGCCCGTGGTGCGAAAGCGGAGGGTTCGAAGCCGTTGAAACCCCTTGGTGTCACGCCTCTGGCTGCGGCGATCGCCATGACCTCGCGGCCCAGCGCACGCCATGCGGGTGCGCGCGCCGGATCGGCGAAATTGTCCGCCATCGAATCCATCGTCAGCGCCGTGCCGAACAACATCGCGCCATAGCCGAGCTTGCCCCAAAGCCATGCCCAGATGTCGTCGGTCAACACGGCTTCGGGTTCAAACACCTGCATCAATGCATGCATTTGCCTGGTGCGCGGTCTGACGCTACCGTCGATTTCGCCGATGACAACGGCGCCGCGATTGCCGAAGAGGATTTCCCCCGGGCCGTGCCAGTCGGCGGCGAAGTTGACGAAGGCGCCCATGGTTCGCTGCTCGCCGACGGATTCGGCGATGGCGATTTCGTTGAGACCGTTTTGCGCCGACAGCACGAAGCCGTCATCGGCCAGATGTCCCTTCAATTGAGCGACCGCCTGCCTGGTGTGCTGCGCCTTCACCGCAAGCACGATCCGGCCGAATGTGCCGTTCAGTGCATCGGGGGTGGTGGCCGGCACCACCTGACGAAATGCTTCGACCGGACCGGTGATGTTGAGGCCGTCCCCAGCGCAGCGCTCGGCATGCTCCGCGACGACGTCCACCATGAGAACGTCGTGGCCGGCGCGGGCCCAATAGGCGCCCAGGGTACCGCCGATCGCCCCGGCGCCCCAGATCAGGACAGGTTCGGCCATGGACCCTCCAGTGCGTCGCGCACCTCCGACACGCCGACAGCCCACAACGCCAGCATCGAGTCATCGTCTTTCTGGTAATCGCCGCCAAAAGAACCGTCGCCGAGCATGGCGCGGGCCGCTTGTGGTGGCGCTGCCTTGGTCGATATCATGTCCGGCGCGGGTTTGGGTGTGTCGGGTCGCGGCGCAGGTGCGTGGGCAAGCCGGGTCCACGGAAAGTTCTCCATCCAATTGGCGTGGCTGCCGGACGGGTCGATTTCCATCGCCTTGGCCAGTGTTTTCGGCGCATTCCACCAGTTATGGAACTTGATGGAGAGATGCGGGTATTCGATCAGCAGTTCATTAGCCACCGCGCCGGCCGGCTGGTTGCCGCCATGACCGTTGACGATGAGGATTCGGCGAAAGCCGGTGCGCTCAATCGAGGCGACAACATCGCGAATGACGGCTGCCATCGTCTCAACCCGCAGGGTCACGGTGCCAGGAAAGCCGGCGAAGTAAGGCGCCAGCCCGTACGGTATCACGGGATAGACCGGCAGGCCCAACGGTTCCGCCGCCTCCGTCGCCACGCGCTCGGCGAGGATGGAATCGACGCTGAGCGACAACTGGGCATGCTGTTCTGTGGAGCCAATGGGCAGCAGGCAGCGGTCGTCGCGCGCAACCTGCTTTTCGACATCCATCCAGTTCATCTCGCTGATGCGCATCAGGCCGTTGCTTCCTTTTGGTTTGCTGGTGTTGCAGGGATCCCGGGGGGGCTATCGTTGCCAAGCGCCGGCAGGCGGGACGGCCAGGCGGGAGATGCCATCACCAGCTTGGCCATGAGCTGCGAGAGCGTTTCGCGCTCGGTCTCGGTCAGCGCCTCAAGCATCATGTGCTCATAGTCGACAAAGCGCGGAAGCGAGGTCTGGAACAGAGCGCGACCTTCGGCGGTCAGCCGCAACACCTGGCAGCGACGGTCGCTGGTGTCGGTGCTGCGGACGATGTATCCGGCCGATACGAGCTTCTGAATCGCTCGGCTCAACGTGTTTCGCGGAAAGCCTGAAGAGGTCGCGATGTCGCGGGCCAAGGCGCCATCTTTCAGACCAAGCGAAAAGATCACCACATATTCCGGACGTGACAGCCCGTAGGTCTTTTCCACCCAGTCATAGAGCGGGACGTTGTAGCGCAGTGCCAGATAGTTGAGCCGATAGGTCAACCAGCACGGGTTCTGCCATAGCTTGACGGACGTCATCTCATCGACGCCGATCGGCACTGCCTCGGCTGCGCTGTCGACGTGTTCGCCAGATCTCTGCCGCATCGAATCGTTTTCTCCTGGGCTCGCTCCTGCCAATCCATGGGCGAACCGCTGCCCATTTTTTCAGCTTGACGCTTTCAGGATGGACCATCATTGTGCTTGAAACAAGTTCCATTTGGAAATTTCCAAATTGGAACTAATTACGATCCGATGGGTCTTTTCGTCATGATCTATCGGTATCGGCGGAAGCGGGGCGAGCTCACAGCCACGCCGCAAACTAGGGAACAAAAGGAGCGAACTGACGATGATGAGGTACACGACAGCATGCGTGTTTGCCGCAGCGCTTGGTTTTTCAGCGACGCTGGCAGTGGCGCAGGAATTGACCGTTGGCGTACGGGGCGGGCCGGAAAGCATGGATCCGCATTTCTCCGCGCTCGGCCCGCAGGCCGATGCGGTCAAGCATATCTTCGATCCGCTTGTGTGGACCGGAGACGATCTTCAACTTGAGCCGGGCCTCGCGGTCTCGTGGGAACCGATCGACGACGATACCTGGCAATTCAAGTTGCGTGAGGGCGTCAAGTTCCATGACGGTTCCGACTTCACAGCAAAGGATGTCAAATTCTCGATCGAGCGCATTCCGGACGTCACCGGTCCAACGACCACGGAGATCTATGTCCGGCGCGTCGCCGACGTCGAGATCGTTGACGACCACACACTGAACATCCACACCAACGGACCGGCGGCCACGTTGCCGTTCGACTTTGTCCGCCTGTTCATCGTATCCGCGGATGCCGCGGCGGGTTATTCGACGTCCGAGACGACGGCCGAGGGCTTCAACTCCGGCAAGGCCACGATTGGCACCGGCCCGTTCAAATACGTGTCGTGGTCGCCGCAGGCTGACCTGGTGCTGGAGCGGTTCGACGACCACTGGCGCGGCCCGGCGCCGTGGGAGAAGGTAACCCGCAAGGAAATCCCGGATGATGCCTCGCGGCTTGCTGCCCTGAAGGCCGGTGATGTGGACGTTATCAACTATGTGTCTTCGGCCGATTATCTGGCGCTCGGGAACGACGCGGATATCTCCACCTTCATCGGCGACTCCGTCTATGTGATGAACCTGCAGCTCGATCAGCGCGAACAGACACCGCGCGTGCGCGCCAAAGGCGGTGGAGCGCTTGACTCCAATCCGCTGCGTGATCCCAAAGTGCGTGAAGCATTCGACCTGGCCATCGATCGCGAAACCATGGTCGAAATCGTCCTTGAAGGTCTCGGTACGCCGGCCAATCAGATGATGCCTGCCGGTTTCTTCGGCTCCTCCGAGGAGATTCCGATGCCGGCCTACGATCCTGATCGGGCCAAGGCGCTTCTGGCCGAAGCCGGTTACCCCGACGGTTTCGAGATTGACCTCTACTGCACAAACGATCGGCTGCCCGGTGATGGTGCGATCTGTGAAGCGCTTGGCCAGATGTTTACCCAGGTGGGCATCGATACGAATGTCAACGCCATATCGCGGACGGTTTATTTCCCGGCACAGGCCCGCAAGGAGTATTCGGTTTTCATGAATGGCTGGGGCACGCTGACCGGCGAAGCGTCCTATACGCTCGGTGCTTTGGCGCATTCTCCCAATGAAGAGCTCAAGCTTGGTGCCTTCAACCGCATCGAATATCAAAATCCGGAGGTCGATGCGCTGCTTCAGGAAGCGGTCCAGGAGCTGGATGCCGACCGGCGCCGCGCCCTGTTCGAAGATGCCATGGAGGCGACTGTCGCCGATCGCGCCTACATCTCCATCGTCGTGCTTCAGACCGTCTGGGCCGGCGACGCCGACAAGGTTGTCGTGACGCCGCGTGCCGACGAAGAGACGCTGGCCTATTTCATGCAACCGGCGCAATAACACCGCCTTATCGAACTGAGTTGCCGCGGCGCGAGCCGCGGCTATTCTTTGTCCGGCAACGGGTTTCCAGACGAGCATGGCAAGTTTTCTGCTGCAGCGGATCTTACAGGGCATCGTGATCATGTTCGTCATGTCGGTGATCGTCTTCGCCGGCGTCTACGCGATCGGAAACCCGATGGATGTGCTCATCCCGCCCGAGGCGACACAGGATGTGCGCGAGCGGACCATCGCCCGCTTCGGCCTCGATCGGCCCTTGTGGGAGCAGTATTTTCTCTACATGCGCAACCTGTTCGAAGGTGATCTGGGCCAATCCTACATCTTCAACGAACCGGTCCTGAAGCTGATCGCGAGCCGTCTGCCGGCGACACTGGAGCTGGTGCTGACCGCCGTTCTCGGCGCAACGCTGATCGGCGTTCCGCTTGGCCTCTATGCCGGCTACCGCCCCGAGAGCCCGTTCTCCCGGATCGTCATGGCGGTTTCGATCCTGGGCTTTTCGGTCCCGACATTCTGGGTCGGACTGATCCTCATTCTGACCTTTGCCGTGTCGCTTGGCTGGCTGCCCTCCGGCGGGCGCGGCGATACGGTGGAGATATTCGGCATCGGCTGGAGCATATTCACGCTGGACGGCTGGTCGCATCTGCTGCTGCCGGCCATCAATCTGGCGCTGTTCAAACTGGCCATCATGATCCGGTTGGCGCGCGCCGGAACCCGCGAGATCATGCTCGGCGACACGGTCAAGTTTGCCCGCGCCGCCGGCCTGTCGGAGTGGGTGATCCTCAAGAGTCACGTCCTCAAGCTCATATCGATCCCGATCGTGACCGTCTTCGGACTGGAACTGGCATCGACACTCGCCTTCGCCGTGGTGACGGAGACAATCTTTTCGTGGCCCGGCGTCGGCAAGCTGATCATCGATTCGATCCGCAATCTCGACCGTCCGGTGATGGTTGCCTACCTGATCCTCACCGCGGGTCTTTTCGTGACCATCAACCTGCTGGTCGACATCGCCTATGCCGTGCTTGATCCGCGCCTGCGCCGAGGGCGTGCACAATGAGCGACAAGGTAATCGGTAACAAGGCAATCTCTCCCTGGCGCAATTTCTGGGGCCGTTTTGTGGAGGACAAGATCGCGCTGGTCGCGCTGGCCGTGGTGGTGGTGATCGCGCTGATGGCGCTTTTTGCCCCCTGGATCGCGCCGCAGGATCCCTACGATCTCGCCAATCTGTCGCTCCGCGACGCGCGCCGGCCGCCGGGTTTCGTCGGCTCGGGCGGCTATGAGCACTGGCTGGGCACCGACGCCCAGGGGCGCGACCTCTGGTCGGCGATCCTCTACGGGCTGCGCGTCTCGATCCAGATCGGCATCTTTGCCGGGACAATCGCGCTGGTCATCGGCACCACGGTGGGCATCGTGGCCGCCTATGCGCGCGGCATGGTCGAGACGGTGCTCATGCGCATCATCGATCTTCAGCTCTCCTTTCCACCCATCCTTCTGGCGCTGGTTCTGGTGGCGATCCTGGGGCAGGGCAAGGCACAGCTCATTGCCGCACTTGTGACGGCACAATATGCCTATTTCGCGCGCACCGCCTTCGGCGCCGCATCGGCGGAAAGGTCGAAGGACTATGTGGAGGCGGCGATGGCGACGCCTCTGTCGAACATGCGCATCGTCTTCCGGCATATCCTGCCGAATTGCCTTCCGGCACTGATCGTGGTGGCCACGGTGCAGGTCGCCTACGCGATTGCGCTGGAGGCGACGCTGTCCTTTCTGGGGCTCGGCCTGCCGGTCACCGAGCCGTCTTTGGGCATGCTGATTTCCAACGGCGTCAAATACATGATGAGCGGCCGCTACTGGATTTCCGTCTATCCCGGTATCGCCCTTATCATTCTGATCGTCTCCATCAATCTGGTGGGCGATCATGTGCGCGATCTTCTGAATCCGAGGCTGAACAAGTGACAGCCTTGCCCAACCAGGCCCCGGTTCTGGAGGTCGATGACCTACGCACCCACTTCTTTACGCGCGCCGGTGTCGTCAAGGCCGTGGACGGCGTCAGTTTCTCTGTTCAGCCGGGTGAGATCATCGGTCTGGTCGGCGAGTCCGGATCCGGCAAATCGGTCACCGGGTTTTCGATGATCGGACTGGTCGATCCGCCTGGCCGGATTGTCTCCGGTTCGGTCAAGCTTAACGGGCAGGAGCTGGTCGGTCTGAGCCCCTCCAAATTGCGCAGAATTCGCGGTGCGCGCATGGCGATGGTCTTTCAGGATCCGATGATGACGCTCAATCCGGTCCTGACAATCGGTCAGCAGATGCGACTGGCATTGCGTGCGCATGAACGCGTGTCGGACAAGGCAGCCCGAACGCGCGCCGCAGATACCCTCACGCGGGTCGGCATTCCCGAGGCGGCGGCGCGGCTTGACGCTTACCCGCACGAGTTCTCGGGGGGCATGCGGCAACGCGTGGCCATCGCGATTGCCCTGCTGCACGGTACCCAAGTGATCATAGCGGATGAACCGACAACGGCACTCGATGTTTCCATCCAGGCGCAGATCCTGACCGAGATGCGTGAACTTGCCCGGCAGTCCGGCACGGCGCTCATCTGGATAAGCCATGATCTTTCCACGGTCTCGACACTGGCCAGCCGTATTTTGGTCATGTACGCGGGTCGCATCGTTGAAGAAGGGCCGATCGCGGAGGTGCTGAGCGCACCGCGGCATCCCTATACCGCAGGGCTGTTGCGTTCGCTGCCTGCGATGGCGGAGCCGGGAACGGAGTTGGAACAGATTCCGGGCACCACGCCGTCGCTTCTGGACCTGCCCGCGGGGTGTCCCTTCATGCCGCGCTGTGACCGGGCGATCGACACATGCCATTCGGAACCGCCGATGCAGCGCCACGGCGCGCGCGGCTACCGCTGCCACAATCCCCACGGGGAGGGTGTCCCGACATGAGCGAGGCTTTTCTCTCCGTCAATGATGCGCGTAAGCGCTTCGCGCCGACCATTTCGCTGGCTGACCGCTTGCTCGAACGGGTCGGCTTCGCTGTGGACCGGCGGGCGGTGCGGGCGGTTGATGGCGTCAGCCTCGAACTGCAGCGTGGTGAAACGCTCGGCCTGGTCGGCGAATCCGGATGCGGTAAATCCACTTTGGGGCGGATGATCGCCGGCATCATGGAGCCGTCGTCGGGCGCGATTGCCATTGATGGCGCACCGGTTCGGGAGAACGGCCGAAAGGCCGGAACACGCGTGCAGACGATCTTTCAGGATCCGTTTGCGTCCCTCGACCCGCGCATGCGTGTGGGCGACATCATCGCGGAAGGACCGCTTGCACACGGTCTGACCGACCGAGCCGGGGAACGGGCCTATGTGGCGGACTATCTCGAACGGGCGGGTCTCGATTCGGGTTTCGCCAACCGTTTTCCGCACCAGTTTTCCGGCGGTCAACGCCAGCGCATTGCGATTGCCCGCGCACTCGCCATGCGGCCGGATGTACTCGTTTGCGACGAGCCGGTTGCGTCCCTCGACGTGTCGATTCAGGCGCAGATCGTCAACCTGTTCCTCAAGCTCAAGCGTGAGACGGCAATCACCTTGATCTTCATTTCGCATGACCTTTCCGTGGTGCGCCATCTATCGGACCGGGTGGCGATCATGTATCTCGGGCGGATTGTCGAAGCGGGTCCCACCGAAGACATCTACAGCGATCCCAAGCATCCCTATACGCAAGGGCTTCTGGAGAGCGTGCCCAAGCTTGTCCTGAACGCCGATGCTCTCGTCGAGCTGGCGCCGATTGCCGGTGAGATTCCCTCGCCGCTGTCGCCTCCAAAGGGGTGCCACTTCAATCCGCGCTGCCCACACGCCGTCGATCGTTGCCGCACGGATGATCCGCAACTACGGCTCCTGGCGCCCAACCATGTTGCGGCCTGTCATTTGGCCACGTGATCTGCGGATACCGATTGATGCTTTTTACAGTTTTTTGCCTTTCCAGAGTGACCATGTGGTGAGGAAGACAAGTAGTCCTCCGGTTATCAGCAGGAGAGAAGGCAACTTGATGCCGAAGGGAAGCGGGATGTCGGTGGCGGCGCGGGTAAACCATGCAAACATCAGGGCGACGATACCGGTCGCACCTGTGAGCAGGTTCAGGCCGAGTTTGTTGAGGCGCGCGTAAGTCTCGTCGTCGATCTGGATGCGGGTTCGGATGGCGAGATGCCCTTCATCGGCTCGCCGCATGATACGCCTCAACAAAATCGGCATTTCCACGATGGCGTCGGCATCTTGAATGAGGCGCATCCCGAGTTCCTTGGCCATCGCCTCAATATCGCGAACCTTCATCCCCTCTTCTGCACCAAAGTCTTCGGCGACGGCCTGGAAATCGAAGTTCGGATCGAGGAGCCGGATAGTGCCATCGAGGGTGCCGAAGGTCTTGTCGAGGAAGAAGAGATCGGGTGGGATATGCAGCTGGTGCTCAATCACAAACCTTTGCAGGGTTTCGCTCGCCTGTGCCATTGGCATGGAGGCGACATTTCGGAAGAGCAGCCGAAGGTCTTCGCGCAGCTTACGCATATCGACATCATGTCCCACGATATCATAATCAAGGAGGTGCGCGGCCATGCTGAGGTGGTCCCGCCGGATGACGTCGAATACGATGGCGCGCAGCATGGCCAGGGTATGGCGATCGAAGCGCCCGATCATCCCGAAGTCGAGGATACCGAGGACGCCGTCCGGTAAGAGCATCAGATTGCCGGGGTGAGGGTCGGCGTGAAAGAGCCCGTCTCGAAAGATCTGTTTCAAGGTGACCATCACCACCTTCTTGGCGATCTCGCGGGTATCAACGTCGTTGTGGTGTGCGTCGAGTTGGCTGATGTTGACGCCATCGAGATACTCCATGGTGAGCAGGCGTCGGGTCGAATAATCCCAGAAGATGCGGGCAATATGCACCTTGGAGTCATCCTGAAAATTGCGAGCAAATTCCTCTGTCAGATGACCTTCTGAGGTGAAGTCCAGCTCACGCAGGATGACCCGCTCAAACTCCTGGACCACCTTCACCTTGTCGATGGTCTCGGCAAAGCTGCTGTGGTTGGCTAGGCGGGCCATTCCGTAGAGGATCGAGAGATCCATGCGGATTTGCTCTTCAATCCCGGGGCGCTGAACCTTGGCGACGGCCTGCGTTCCATCCGGCAATGTGCAGCGATGCACCTGGGCAATCGAAGCCGCCGCAAGGGGCTTCTGCTCAAATGTGGGGAAGATCCTTTCAAGGTCTCGTCCCATCTCCGTTTCAACCACCTTCTTCACCTCTTCAAAGGGGATCTCGGAGACGTGGTCCTGGAGCTTTCGCAACTCCAAAATATACGGCCGGGGCAACAGATCCGTGCGCGTGCTCAAGATCTGCCCCATCTTGATAAAAGTGGGCCCAAGTTCTTCACAGACCATGCGCAGGCGTGCGGGAGCGCTCAAGGTTTTGATCTCTGGAGCGAGTTCCTCGCCGTCTTTGCCCTCCTCATGAGGAGGCAACGCTCCCTCCCCTCCGAAGAGTTTGCTGAACCCCATCCGATCGGAGAGATAACCAAAGTCATGTCGCGCAAACACCGCCGTGATTTGCGCATAGCGCTTATAACGGGTCACAAATTCCGCCATCTGTTTAGCCTCCGGCCTCCATGGCAAAAAAAGTGAATTGGAATAGTTGAAGTACATCGGGAGCTTGACGCGTTGTGTCTTTCGACACGTTCAGCGCATTGCTGCCATGGCGCTCGGGCCGCAGCCGCACCTCATGCGCCGTCAATCCGGCATGGGCGCTTTCCGGTGCGTCCAGCGCGTGTGTCAACGATATGTTGTGCCGGTCTGCCATCTGTGCCCCGCGCATGTGTTGCGCGGTCTGAGGGTACCGCACCCGAAGCGCACCCAAGTGACACAGATCAAGAGCAAAATTCGCGCCGAGCGCAAAGGCATCGGCTTTGGTTGGAAACCCGACAAAGCGCTGAAGGTCAATCTGCAGGCCCGCATGAATTGTGCGCTGGAATGGCTTTTGCCACCCGTGTTACCCGCGTCATCCGTCGCGCCCGGGTTCGTTCGGATCGCTTGAGAACAGTGCGATCTTGTTGCCTTGAGGATCGCGAAGGTAACCAACATAAAAATGAGGTCCATACGAGTCACGGAAACCCGGTCGGCCCTCATCGAATCCGCCAGCGGCAAGCGCGGCGGCGTGAAGGTCACGAACCTGCTTTTGATTGCGCGCCTCGAATGCGACCATGACACCATTCCCAACCGAGGCCGGACCTTCATCGAATGGAGGCTTAACGTAGAATTCCGGCAGAACGGGAGACTGGCCCGGTTCTGCGGGCAGCGCGTAGCTTAGGCCCTCAGGACCCTCCTCCAGTTCGTAACCAAGGGCTGGCAGGAACGCACAGTAAAACCGCTTTGCGCGAGCGATGTCGTCGGCACCGACGGTGACGTAGGCAATCATGCTGCGTGTTCCTTTCAGGAAGCCTGGTTATTGTAACGAGATTACCGCGCCAGAATAGACAGACACAAAAGTCCGCTCAACAAATGACCTTCTTTTGAACGCTCCCGCAAAGCTGACAGTGGTGAGATCGTAACGATCGAAATCGCACATCTTGCCGCAACCGCGAGGTTACTCGATGGATTTGGGCTCCAGGGAGGTATTGCGGCTGAGTGGTTTGACCGGATATCCTGCGATTCAAATGACTTGGCGTTTGGGCGGCGCGAAATTAAGTCGGCACGGCGCACGTCAAGCGTTCGAAGTGGATTTGCCATGTGGTCTCAACTGCTCGCTGTCGCTTTCGCCTTCATTCTGCTGACTGCGCAAACCCTGGCCGGTGCCAAAGAGACGATCGCGGCCATGGCGCCGTCGGGGCTGGTGCTGGTGCTGGACGAACAGGGCAATGCGCTGGTGGCTCAGAACGCTGACCAAGCCTTCGGCCCGGCTTCCGTCACCAAAATCGTCACTGCCTGGTTGGCGATGGAGGTACTGGGTGGCGACTACCGCTTCGAGACCCGCTTCTACCTGGACGATGACCGGGTGCTTTATGTGCGCGGAGGCGGCGATCCCTTTCTGGTCTCCGAGGAGCTGGCGCTGCTCGCGCCCAGGCTCGTCGAAGCGACCGGCAACGCGCCGCTCGCCGGCATCGTGCTCGATACGAGCTACTATCCCGCCAGTCTTCGCATCCCGGGCATCGAGAACGACGACGAGGCCTATAACGCGCTGAACTCGGCCCTGGCGGTCAATTTCAACACCATCCATGCGGAGCGCCGCGGCAACACCGTTCGCTCCGCCGAAACGCAGACGCCGATCACACCCCTGGCGATTGCTCAGTTCCGCGCCCGGGGCCCCGCCGGCCGGGGCCGTATCAGCCTGACCCAGGAAGATCCAACCGTGGGCGCTCGCTATGCCGGAGAGCTGCTCGCCGCATTTATCGAGAAGGCCGGCGGGAGCGTTGCGGGAGAGATCTCGATTGGTTCGGTGGCCGACGGCCTGAAGCCGGTTTACGTGCACCGCCAGTCACGCAGTCTCAGCGAAATACTGACCCTGATGCTGCTTGGATCGAACAACTACATCGCCAACCAGATCTTCCTGGAGATAGGCGCCAACCGACTGGGCGCGCCTGCCAGCCTGGCGAAATCGCTCCGGGTTGCCGGCGAGCTGCTAGCCGAACATGATCTTGCCGACGCCATCGTGCTCGAGGAGGGTTCCGGCATCAGCCGTGGAAACCGGTTTACGGCACGCGGCCTCGCCAGGTTGCTCGATCACTTCGCGCCCCATGCCGACCTGCTGCCCAAGACCCGGGCCGGGTCCCGCTACAAGACCGGTAGTCTCCCCGGCGTCCGGACGCTGGCAGGCTACGCCGTCACCTCCGAACACGGGCTGGTGCGGTTTGTCATCTCGCTGGACGGCAACACGGGCAAAACGCGCTTCCGACTGCTCAATGCGATCGAGCGCGAATTGTAACCGAGAACTCCCGTTAAGGCGCCCTGCTTGCCAGGTTGAGAGATCGGGTCAATCAACTCGAGTTCGACCCGGTGGCTCGGGTGCACCAGCAGATCGGTGAAATAGAGCGGAATGTGAGGCCGGTCTTTTCTGCAATGATGTTTCGATTGTTGTGTTAATATGCTTTGCCGCAAAAATCGAAAATGAGAAATACTATGGAAAAACGCGCTATTCTTGAAAATTGGTTTCAACGTTTCTGGTGCGATGAAGACATGAGTGCCATCGATGATATGGTGAATGTGGATATGGACATTCGCGGGCTGACCGGTACGCCCAAAATCGGCCCGGATGGTCTTCGCGCTTTTGCAGAAGCCATGTTGAAACTGGTGTCTTTTGACCAGGTCACAATCGAGCACTTCATGGAATCCGGAGATTGGGTTCAGGTGCTCGCAACGTTTCATGCGGTAGGACGATCGCATGGAGCTCAGGTGCCGTTTACGGCCCAGATTCTGGTCAAGATTGAGAATGACAAACTCACCGATGCCTACAACCACCCCGATTTCATATCGCTCTATCAACAGCTTGGCCTGATGCCCGCCGATACGATGGAACGATGTTTGGGCGGGCAGGGACTGGCCTGAAATCAGATCGCACCGGAATGGAACAGGCGATCCAGGCGATTGATGGCAATGCGCGGGGCTTTGTTGCAAGGCGCAAGCCGGCACGCGTTTGCGACGTCGCGGAAAAGAAGTCGGAGGAATCCGCTGGTTAGACGCATCGAGTTAGTAGGCGTTTGTAACAACCTGCTCGACAGTTTCGTGAGCAGGAATCACGATTTGCAGGGCTACTGGGCGCTTGGTAAGTTCCAGAAATATTTGCAAGAAAATCAAATCAAAGAGCTTTGCTTCGACCTGATAAATGTGCGTGATGGTGTTGAGGAGAGGCTGTTTTCCGAGACCGCCACACATTATCGGATCGGTCTTCAAAGGCAATTGGCGATAAGGAACATGCCGGCTGACTGGGTGGATGCGGCGATCATAAAAACGAGTTCAACTTCGCGAAGCACACTCATTTGTACAATCGAGATTCAATCTGATTTGGGTCGGACTTTTTCCTCCAGGAAGCAGGTTATGGTGCGACCGCACGATCCTTCGAGTGAACGTCGAAGAGCTGAAGAACACTTCAGCCGATCATGACAGTTTTCCACCTAAATCCAGCTCGCGGGAGCGGGAGCATCAGGTCTCCGGTCAGACATGCATATCGCGGTGGACGATGCGCGGGACAAAGACCTCAGGCGCCCGGGCAGCGCCTCAAGGGGCCGCTTGACAGTGGGAAATCCCAGCGCAGGGTCAGATCGTCGCCGGACAGGATCATACCCAGGAAGTACCCGCGGACGGCATCTTCGTTGCATTGCGCGTGTGCTCCCGAGAAATACCCATTGCCGCGGCGTTCCACAGGACCCCAGCTGAGGCGGCACCAGAACCGCCCCTGTTTCAACCAGCCTGAGCTGATCACAAACGGTTCCGCCACGACGGTCCCGCCAGGCCTGATCGGCGCGCCTGCGCATTGTTTGGCGGTCCCCCATGTCCCGTAGAACACAGTGCGGTCATCGGCGGCGGCGGGGACGGCGAACAGGGCGATGGAGGTGATCAGGAGAGGCAATCGCATCCGAAATGGATAACGATGCTTGACCGCACCCCCTAATCACTTCGCCTTGATCGGGGATCGCAAATCGATGCCGGATCACATCCAAGAACCGACATGGAGCCGGTTTCTCACAGGACATTGATGCGTTTTTGATTGGCGGCCGTTGAGGTTGCGGCCGTAAGGTCATGACGCGTGGGTTGCCATTCCTCGATCGCGTTCACATGGCTGAACCGCACGCTGCGCGATGCACGTGCCGGGGCTTCCGGCCCACGTGCCCATGATTGAAACGGATACGCGAAATGGCTCTTGATATGACAGCGGCGCTTAGCTCTCGGTCCCGCCTGGTATTGGCCGCCGCTCTGGTGGCTGTGTTTTCACTTTTCGGATCCAGGGACGTGCCGGCCCAGGATGCGGCCCCGCTGCCGGACCATGTCATCGAGGCCTTTGGCGAACGGCCGTCCGTCCCGCAAGGACCGCTTTCTTCGGAATTGCAGTCCGCGGTTCGCACGGCATTTGTCGATAGCGTCGCGCAATCGGCCTGGGGCAGGGATCAAACGGATGCGCTGGGCGAAATCGCCGCGTCAAAAGATCCGCGGCTTGGCTGGATCATCAGCGACCTGATGCGGTTTGCGACGTCCGCTCAGTTGAACGCGATCCTGGCGTCCGCCGCTTCCGATCTGCTCGGCAAAGATCTGCGAACGCGAAATGCCTGGGGCGCGTTGACAGACCATCTCATGGCCTGGGATATACCGGCGCCGCCTGGCTATCTGGATGTCAAACGGGCCATCTTCACGGGCATCATCCCGGGCTGGGACAGGATCTTTGTCGAAGGGGATATCGACTGGCGGATGGTGTCCTGGGGCGGCGTGCTGATCGACAACCGTCCGCACGACAAGACCGATGACCTTTGCAACTGTATTCCCGCAGCGGACAATCCCGAAGTGATCAGCGCGGCAGAGGCCAGCTGGCTCAAGGACGACGATATCGTTTTTGGGATCACGGTGAACGGAGAGTCGCGGGCTTATCCGCGGCGCATCATGGAAGTGCGCGAAATGGTCAACGACACGCTCGGCGGACGGGATTTGGGAATCCCCTATTGTACCCTGTGCGGTGCCGCTCAGGCCTATTTCACCGACCGGCTGCCGGAGGGCGTCGAACGGCCGATCCTGCGCACGTCGGGGCTGCTTATCCGGTCCAACAAGGTGATGTACGACCTCAACACATACTCGGTGTTCGATACGTTCCTGGGCCGTGCGGTCACCGGGCCGCTTGCCGAGAGGAAGCTGCAGCTTGAGCAGGCGACGGTGGTGACGACCGACTGGGGACGGTGGAAGAGAGATCACCCGGACACAACGGTGCTGAAAGAGCGGTATGCACTTGGCCGCGATCCGGATTTCCGCAACACGAGGGACGCCGATGGTCCGATTTTTCCGATCGGTGACGTCGATCCGCGGCTGCCGGTTCACGAGGACATCATCGGAGCGATTACGGCATCGGGCAAGCCGGTGGCATTTCAGCGCAGCAAAGCCCTTGTCGCGCTCCAGGGCGGTGAAGAGATCGCCTTTGAGAACGTCCGCCTCGAGCTGGATGCCGGCGGCATTCGTGCCGTCGACGCGGATGGCTCTGATCTCGGCAGCCACCAGGCGTTCTGGTTTGCCTGGTCACAGTTCCATCCCGAGACCGCACTCTGGCCGCAGTAGTGCCGCCATATGTGATCTGAGGTCTACGGTTCCTCCCGACGGACGTCGGCGCCGGTGCGTCGATGCTGCTTGACTCGCGTCCGGCTTTTTGGAATCAATAGAGAACAAAACAGGAACAGAGAGCACCCATGCAGGGCAATCGGGCGCGGCCGACCATGCGGGCGCTTCAGGATGCCGTCGCGCGCATCGACAGGCGCCATACCTCCTTTGCCACCGCTGCCGGTCTCGGCGGCGACGGGGCGATGCGGTTCGGCATCGCGGCGATCGATGCCGTCTTCGACGACGGCTTGCCGCTGCATGCCCTGCACGAGGTGCGCTGCGCGCTGACCCGCGACGTCGGGGCGGCCAGCGGTTTCCTGATCGGCCTTCTGGCCGTTGCGGCGCGGGCCCAGGCGGGGCGCATCGCCTGGATCCGCGACCCGGCCTGCAGTGTCGATGGCGGCCAGTTGTTTCCCGCCGGGCTGTCGCAGTTCGGGCTCGATCCGGCGCGGTTGCTGATGGTGCATCCGGCGGATCTCAAAACCGCCCTGTGGGCCACTGACGAGGCGGCCAAGTGCAATGCGCTCGCCGCCGTGGTGCTGCAGCTGAAGGGCAACCCGGCGTGCTTCGACATGACGGCGACGCGCCGGCTGGTGCTGAAAGCCCAGCAGAACGGCCTGTTCGTCTGCGTGTTGCGGCAGGGCGGCGAAGAGGAAGCCAGCGGCGTGGCGACCCGCTGGCAGGTGACGGCACGCCCGGGCGCGCCCGATCGCGATCTTGAAACCGGCATGGGACCGTTGCGGCTCGGTCTCGTGCTTGAACGCAACCGCAATGGACGGACGGGGCAGTGGGCCATTGCGTGGAACCAGCAAACACACGAGTTCGAGCATGTCCCAGAGGATTATGTCGATCGCCCTGCCGCATCTGCCGACCGACCGGATGGCGCGCCGCAAATGGGGCAGATCATGGCGTTCAAACGGGCGTCCTGACGCGCCGCCGCTGGCGGCCATGGCCCGCATCAAGAATGCCATGCGTCTCGTCGCCGTCGATGCAGCCGGTCACAAGGCCGGCCTGCGGGTCGGCCAGACGCTGAGCGACGCGCGGGCGCTGGTGCCCGATCTCGATGCCTTCGACCACGACCCGCAGGCCGACGCGGCGCTGGCCTCGGCCATCGCCACCTGGTGCGACCGCTACACGCCGCTGGTGGCGCTGGAGGAGCCGGGCGAGGACATCGTCGGCGGCTGCGCCGGCCTGTTTCTCGACATCAGCGGCTGCGCCCATCTGTTCGGCGGCGAACAGGCGATGCGCGACGACGTGACGGCGCGACTGCGGGCCGGCGGGTTACTCGCCTCGGTCGCCATCGCCGATACGCCGGGTGCGGCCTGGGCCTTCGCCCGCTACGGCGACCGTACGGTGGTTCCTCCGGGCGAGCACCGGACGGCCCTGCCCGAGCTGCCGCTCGCCGGCCTGCGTCTCGACTCCGAAACCCTCGATCTGTTGCGCAAGCTCGGCCTGCGCAGCGTCGGCTGCATCGCCGGGCTGCCGCGGGCGCCGCTGGCGGCCCGCTTCGGCAGCCACCTGCTGCGCCGGCTCGACCAGGCGCTGGGACGCGAGGAGGAAGCCATCTCGCCGCGCCTGCCGGTGCCCGAACTGTCCGCCGAACGGGTGTTTGCCGAGCCGATCGCCCTGCAGGAGGACATCGAGCGCACGGTGGCGCATCTCGCCGGCAACCTGCGCGGCCACCTCGACGAACGCCAGCTCGGCGCCCGGACACTGGAGCTGCGGCTGTTCCGCGTTGACGGCCATGTCGCCTCGATCCGCGTGCGCTCGGCGAGCCCGGTGCATACGGTGCCGCGCATCGCCATGCTGTTTCGCGAACGGATCGCCGGGTTCCACGAGGATCTCGATGCCGGATTCGGATTCGACCTTATCCGGCTCAATATCCTGGAGAGCGAAAGGCGACCCGCCGAACAGGCCGACTTCGCCGGTCCGGCCGGCCAGAATGTCGGAGGCGAGGCTTTGTCGCATCTGGTCGACAAGCTGGGGGCGCGTCTCGGCACCGACCGGGTGCAGCATTTCGTCGCCGCCGACACCCATATTCCGGAGCGCAGCTTCGGCCTGCTGCCGGAAGCGGCGTCCGGCGGCCGTCCGGCGCCGGCGCTTCTGTGGCAGGAAACCGCGCCGCACGGCGGCCCGCCGGTGTTAAGCCGTCCGGTGCTGCTGTTCGACCGGCCGGAGCGGGTCGAGGCGATCGCCGAAGTGCCGGACGGGCCGCCGATCCGTTTCCGCTGGCGCCGCGCGCTTTATGCGATCACCCGCTCGGAGGGTCCCGAACGCATCGCCTGCGAATGGTGGCGTGACGGCCGCGGCGGTCAGAGCCGCGATTATTTCCGGGTCGAGGACGACCAGGGCTACCGATTCTGGATCTTCCGCCAAGGGCTGTTCGAACGCGAGACGAGCCAGCCGACCTGGTATCTGCACGGATTGTTCGCATGACCCATGACATGACCCACGGGGCTTTCGAGGGCGGCTATGTGGAACTCGCCGCGACGACCAATTTTTCGTTTCTGCGCGGCGCCTCGCACCCGGAAGAGATGGTCAACGAGGCGGCACGGCTGGGGCTTGCCGGCATCGGCGTCACCGACCGCAACTCGCTGGCCGGCGTCGTGCGGGCGCACATGGCGGCCAAGGAGGCGGGGCTCGCCTTCGCGCCGGGCTGCCGGCTGGTGTTTGCCGACGGCACGCCCGATATCCTCGTCTGGCCGCGCGACCGGACGGCCTATGGGCGGCTGTGCGAGCTGCTGACGACCGGCAAGCGGCGGGCGCCCAAGGGCGAGTGTCATTTGGGGCTGGACGATCTTTTGCAGCATGGCGACGGACTGCTGATGGCCGTGGTGCCGCCGCCGGGGCTGCCGCTTGCCGAGCCCGCCTGCCTGCAGCGCCTGGCGGGGCGCTTTCCCGGTGACGTCTATCTGGCGGCCGCCTGGCGCTACGGGGCTTTCGATGCGCGTTTTCTGGCTTTGATCGACCGTATGGCGCGGCGTCTGGCACTGCCGCTGATCGCTATCGGCGACGCGCTCTACCACGCGCCCGAGCGCCGCTTCCTGCAGGATGTGGTGACCTGTATCCGCGAACATCTGGTGTTGCGCACCGCCGGCCGGCTGCTCGAACCCAATGCCGAGAGGCACCTGCGGTCGGCGTCGGCGATGCGGCGCCTGTTCCGGGGCTATGAGCATGCCATTGCCGAAACCGGCCGGCTGCTTTCCCGGCTGCGCTTCTCCCTCGACATGCTGCGCTACCAGTATCCGGAGGAGCCGACCGGCAGCGACGCACCACCGCAGGAGACGCTGGAACGGCTGACCTGGGAGGGCCTGGAAGCTCGCTATCCGAAAGGTGCGCCGGACAAGGTGCTCGACGCCATTCACCACGAGCTGGCGCTCATCCGCAAACTTGAATACGCCCCCTATTTCCTTACCGTCTACGACATCGTGCGTTTTGCCCGCAGCCGGGCGATCCTGTGCCAGGGGCGCGGCTCGGCGGCCAATTCGGCCGTCTGTTACTGCCTGCGCATCACCGAGGTCGATCCGCAGAAGGTCGACCTGCTGTTCGAGCGCTTCATCTCGGAAGAGCGCAACGAGCCGCCGGATATCGACGTCGATTTCGAGCATGAGCGGCGCGAGGAGGTGATTCAGTACATTTACGAGAAGTACGGACGCGAGCGGGCCGGCCTTGCTGCAACTGTGATCACATATCGCAGTCGTTCCGCGCTGCGCGAAGTGGGCAAGGTGTTCGAGTTGTCGGACGATATGATCACCGCCATTTCCGGCACCCGCTGGGGCGCCTCCACGTCCAAGCTCGACGCCGAGGATGCCCGCCGCGCCGGGCTCGATGCCGACGACCGGCACCTGATGCAGATCCTTGATCTGGCTTCGCAGATCATCGGCTTCCCGCGCCACCTGTCGCAGCATGTCGGCGGTTTCGTGATCACCCGCGACCGGCTGAGCTCGGTGGTGCCGATCGAGAACGCCGCCATGGAGGACCGTACCGTCGTCGAATGGGACAAGGACGATCTCGAATGTCTCGGCATCCTGAAAGTGGATGTGCTCGGCCTCGGCATGCTGAGCTGCATCCGCAAAGCGTTCGAATTTCTGGAGCAGCATTACGGCCGCAGCGAAACCCTGTCTTCGTTGGGCGACGGCGACGAGAATGTCTACGACATGATCTGCCGGGCCGACACGGTCGGCGTGTTCCAGATCGAAAGCCGCGCCCAGATGTCGATGCTGCCTCGCTTAAGGCCGCGCTGCTATTACGACCTGGTCATCGAGGTGGCGATCGTGCGGCCCGGACCGATCCAGGGCGACATGGTGCACCCCTATCTGCGGCGTCGCCAGGGCAAGGAACCGGTCACCTATCCCAAGGACGAGCTGAAACAGGTGCTGGAGAAGACGCTCGGCGTGCCGCTGTTCCAGGAGCAGGCGATGAACATCGCCATCGTGGCGGCCAATTTCGCCCCCGGCGAGGCCGACAAGCTGCGCCGCGCCATGGCCACCTTCCGGCGCGTCGGCACCATCCATTCGTTCCGCGTCAAGATGGTCGAAGGCATGGTGGCCAACGGCTATGAGCGGGAATTCGCCGAACATTGCTTCAGCCAGATCGAGGGCTTCGGCGAGTACGGTTTTCCGGAAAGCCATGCCGCCAGTTTCGCGCTGCTCGTCTATGTCTCGTGCTGGCTGAAATGCTACTATCCGGACGTCTTCTGCGCCGCCATCCTCAATTCCCAGCCGATGGGCTTCTACGCGCCGGCGCAGCTGATCCGCGATGCCCGCGAACATGGCGTCGACGTGCGGCCGGTCGATGTCAACCTGTCCGACTGGTACTCGCTGCTGGAGCCCGGTGCCGACAGCGACGGCGGCGCGGCCATCTCGTCACGCCATGCCAGCATGGCGGGCCTGATGCGGAACACCCATGCCGTGCGGCTCGGTTTTCATCAGATCAAGGGGCTGGGCGAAGAGGAAGCGCAGCGGTTGGTGGACAGCCGGGGCGCCGGCTATGACAGCGTGCGCGACGTCTGGATGCGCTCCGGCCTGTCGCGCCGGGCGCTCGAGCGGCTGGCCGATGCCGATGCCTTCCAGTCGATCGGCCTGTCGCGCCGCGACGCACTTTGGGCGGTGCGGGCGCTGGATCCGCTGGGTGCGGCCGAAAGACTGCCGCTGTTCGCCGCCGCCGGCCAGAAAAGCCTGCAGCGCGAGCCCGATATCCGGCTGCCGCCGATGCCGCTCGGCGAACAGGTGATCAACGACTATCGCAGCCTGTCCTTTTCGCTGAAAGCGCATCCGGTGTCGTTCGTGCGCGACCGGCTGCAGGCGGCCGGCTACCGGCAGACCGAGACGCTCGTCGACTGCCGCGCCGGACGCTTCGTGGCGGTCGCCGGGCTGGTGCTGGTGCGCCAGCGGCCGGGTTCGGCGAAGGGTGTGGTGTTCGAGACCGTCGAGGATGAAACCGGTATCGCCAATATCATCGTCTGGCCGAAGATCTTCGAGCGCTACCGCACCGTGGTGCTCGGCAGCCGCTTCATCGGGGTGCGCGGACCCCTGCAGTCACAGGACGGGGTTATTCACGTGGTCGCCCGGCAGCTGGTGGATCTGACAGCGATGCTGTCCGATCTGTCTGACTGCGATACGTCGATCGACGGACTGGCCCGGGCCGATGAAGTGCGGCGCGAGCCGATCCCTGTCGAAGAGCGCGGCAAAGTGGCGCGCCTGCAAAAGATGGTGCTGCAGGCGCCGCAGCGGCGCAGCACACCCAACATCTACGCCATGGCCACCCGCCGGGTCCTGCCGAAGGGCCGCAATTTTCATTGAAGCGTCGCCTCGACGACGGGGTCAAGCTGCCGCAATTCGGCCAAAATCACGGTCGATCCCGCGGCCGCTCCGCACCCCTGAACGGTCATATCGCCGCACCTCACAGACGACGAAAATCTGTCACATTCATTGAAGTTCCGCCACTCGCGCGGGCACAGGTTTTCCAGTGCTGCGTATGCAATTTGAATGCAAAGCGCATTTCCTGAAGCACATCCGTATTTTAAGTGTTACACTGATCCATCGGATCCCCTGATTCGGTGAAGTTGGGGCGTGCAAACTCACCAGCAGGCTGACCGCTTTCAATTAGAATTGATTCGCCCAGCGGAAGCCCCGGCGCCACATAATGAATGAAACAGAAGAGCCGCGGGAGGAGGGCATAAACACCAGGAAAGGACGACATCGATGGACGTGTTTTCTCTACAATCCGAGGTTTATGATCGGACCAAGGTAGAAGAGATCAGTCTACAGGATTACCTTCTGGCATGCCGCGATGATCCTGGAATACGCGCCACGGCAGCCGAACGCATGATTGCGGCCATTGGCGAACCGGAACTGGTGGATACGAGCCAGGACCAGCGGCTCAGCCGAATATTTCTCAACCGCACCATCAAGCGTTATCCCGCTTTCGCCGACCTGTACGGCATGGAAGAAACCATTGAACGCATCGTCGGCTTCTTCCGTCATGCCTCGCAGGGTCTCGAGGAGCGCAAGCAGATCCTGTATCTGCTGGGTCCGGTCGGCGGCGGCAAGTCGACGGTGGCGGAGATCCTCAAACGGCTCATGGAGTACGAGCCGATCTATGTTCTGAAAGCCGGCGACGAGGTATCACCGGTTTTTGAATCGCCGCTCGGCCTGTTCAATCCGGACCGTATGGGCGACCTGCTGGAAGACAAGTACAACATTCCCCGCCGGCTGTTGACCGGCCTGATATCGCCATGGGCGATCAAGCGGCTCGACGAGTTCGATGGCGACATCTCGAAATTCTCCATCGTCAAGCTGCACCCGTCGAAACTGCGGCAGATCGGCGTCGCCAAGACAGAGCCGGGCGACGAAAACAACCAGGACGTTTCGTCGCTGGTCGGCAAGCTCGACATCCGCAAACTCGAGCACCTGAGCCAGAACGATCCCGACGCCTACAGCTATTCCGGCGGTCTCAATCGGACCACCCAGGGTCTGCTGGAGTTCGTGGAGATGTTCAAGGCGCCGATCAAGGTGCTGCATCCGCTGCTGACGGCGACACAGGAAGGCTCCTATGTCGGCACCGAAAACATCGGTGCCTTCCCCTATCAGGGCATCATCGTCGCCCACTCCAACGAGGCCGAATGGCAGCAGTTCAAGAACAACCGCAACAACGAGGCTTTCCTCGACCGCATCAGCGTGGTCAAGGTGCCCTATTGCCTGCGCGCCACCGAGGAATCGCAGATCTACGGAAAACTGTTGCGGGAAAGCGCCCTGCGAGATGCCCAATGTGCGCCTGAAACGCTGGACATCATGGCCCGTTTCAGCGTGCTGACGCGCCTGCACGAGCACGAAAACTCGACGCTGCTTTCCAAAATGCGCGTCTATGACGGCGAAACGCTCAAAGACACCGATCCGAAAGCCAAATCGCTGCAGGAGTATCGTGACGTCGCCGGCGCCGACGAGGGCATGAACGGAACCTCAACCCGTTTCGCCTTCAAGGTGCTGTCGGAAACCTTCAACCACGACACCGAGGAAATCGCCGCCGACCCGGTGCACCTGATGTATGTGCTGGAGCAGGCGATCAAGCGCGAGCAGTTCAACGAGGATACGGAAGGCCGTTATCTGGAATTCCTGAAGACGGAATTGATGCCGCGCTATGCCGAATTCATCGGCAACGAGATCCAGAAAGCCTACCTGGAGTCCTACACCGACTACGGCCAGAACCTGTTCGACCGCTACATCGCCTATGCCGACGCGTGGATCGAGGAGCACGACTACAAAGATCCCGACACCGGCCAGATGTTCGACCGCGAGATCCTCGACCAGGAACTCTCGAAGATCGAGAAGCCGGCAGGCATTGCCAATCCCAAGGACTTCCGCAATGAGGTGGTCAAGTTCGTGCTGCGCGCGCGGGCCGAAAACCAGGGCAAGAACCCCGACTGGCGCAAATACAAGAAACTGCGCCGGGTGATCGAGAAGCGCATGTTCGGCCAGGTGGAGGACCTGCTGCCGGTCATCAGTTTCGGCGCCAAGCGCGACAAGGAGGCTGACGCCAAGCATCACGAATTCGTCGAGCGGATGATCGAGCGCGGCTATACACGGCGCCAGGTCCGCCGCCTCGTCGAGTGGTACATGCGCGTCAACAAGGCGGGCTGATTATGCAATTCCCGCCACTGATCCCCGTTCTGAACTAGGAGGCGCAAAACCGGATGGGTCATTTTGTCGATCGCCGCCTGAACCCCAAAGACAAGAGCCTCGGAAACAGGCGGCGGTTTTTAAAACGCGTACGAACCCATGTGAAAAAAGCGGTGGACGAGGCGGTGCGGCAGCGCGGTATCGCCGATGCGGATCGCGGGGAAAATGTCAGCGTTCCAGCCGACAGCATTTCCGAACCGACATTCCGCCATTCTGGGCGCTCCGGGCGGCGGCGCTATGTCACGCCGGGCAACAAGTCGTTCAGCACCGGCGACCGGATCCGCAAACCGCCGGCCGGCGGCGGTGGTGGGCGCGGCAAGACCGGTACCGACCACGGCGAAGGCGAGGACGATTTCCTGTTCGTGCTGTCGCGTGAGGAGTTCCTCGATCTTTTCTTCGAGGACATGGAACTGCCCAATCTGGTCAAACGCGGCCTCAAGCAGATTCAGCTGAAGCGGCCCTACCGCGCCGGGTTCTCGATTACCGGCTCGCCTTCCAACATTAATGTCGAACGCACCATGCGCAACGCGCTGGGCCGGCGCCTCGCCCTGAAGCGGCCGAGCGATCGCGAAATCCGGGCGCTGCAGGCCGAGATTTTCGCCCTCGAAAAGGTGTCTTCGCCGACCGCCAAGCAGCGGTCCGAACTCAAACGCCTGCGGACACTGCTCGAAGATACGCTGCGCCGCAAACGGGTCATCGGCTTTATCGATCCGCTCGATGTGCGCTACAATTATTTCGAGCAACGGCCGGAGCCGCGCGAGCAGGCGGTTATGTTCTGCCTGATGGACGTGTCGGCGTCCATGGGGCAGCGCGAGAAGGACCTGGCCAAGCGTTTCTTCGTGCTGCTGCATCTGTTCCTGACGCGCCGCTACAAATCGATCGAACTGGTGTTCGTGCGCCATACGCACAACGCGCAGGAGGTGGACGAGGAGACCTTTTTCTATGCCACCGAGACCGGCGGCACGGTGGTCAGCACGGCGCTGGCGGAGACCAAGCGGCTGATCGCCGAACGCTATCCGGCGTCGGAGTGGAACATCTATGTGGCACAGGCGTCCGACGGCGAGAACTTCTCCGGCGATTCGGAAAAATGCGTGGCGCTGCTCAACGACGACCTGATGAAGAACTGCCAGTATTTTGCCTATGTCGAGATCGTCGACGAGGCGGAGGCGGAGTTCCTCAGCAGCGAAGAAAACGGCATCGAGCTGTGGCGCCAATACCGGCGGGTGGCGCGGGAGTGGCCGAATTTCGCCATGAAACGCATTTCCAAGCCTGCCGATATCTATCCGGTGTTTCGCGAACTGTTCGCCAAGAAGACGGCGGAGGCGCCGAATGGCTAAGCGCAAGCAAAAGCCGCTGTTCGAGGGTGCCGACTGGACCTTCGAGACGCTGCGGTCGGTCTATGACGCCATCGACGGGGTGGCCCGCAACGACCTGAAACTCGATATCTATCCCAATCAGATCGAGATCATCTCCTCGGAGCAGATGCTCGACGCCTATTCGTCGATCGGCATGCCGCTGATGTATCGGCACTGGTCCTTCGGCAAGCATTTCGTGCAGAACGAACGGCACTACCGCAAAGGTGCCATGGGCCTCGCCTACGAGATCGTCATTAACTCCGATCCGTGCATCTCCTACTGCATGGAGGAGAACTCCATGGCGATGCAGACCCTGGTGATGGCGCACGCGGCCTTCGGCCACAATCATTTCTTCAAGACCAACCATCTGTTCCGCCAGTGGACCGACGCCGACGGCATTCTCGATTATCTCGAATACGCCCGAAATTTCATCTCCGACTGCGAGGAAAAACACGGACTCGGCGCAGTCGAGCAACTGCTCGACGCGGGTCACGCCCTGATGACCAACGGGGTGTTCCGTTACCGGCGGCCGCGGCCGCCGTCGCTGCGTGAGGAAGAGCAACGGCAGCGGGAACGGGTACGCCACGAAGAACAGACCGTCGATTATCTGTGGAACACGCTGCCGCGATCGTCGCGGTCGTCGACGATCGACAGGGAGGTCCTCGAACGCAAGCGGGAACTGCATTTGCCCGAGGAAAACCTGTTGTATTTCCTTGAGCATTACAGTCCGTCGCTCAAGCCCTGGCAGCGTGAGATGCTGCGCATTATCCGCAACATCTCACAGTATTTCTATCCGCAGAAACAGACCAAGCTGATGAACGAGGGGTGCGCCACCTTCGTGCACTTTCATATCGTCAATGCCCTGCACGCCAAGGGACTGCTGTCGGACGGTGCTTTGCTGGAGATTCTGCACAGCCACACCAATGTGCTGTTTCAGCCGGATTTCGACGACCCGCACTACAGCGGCCTCAATCCGTATGCGCTCGGTTTCGCCATGATGCAGGACATCAAGCGCATCTGCGAGGCACCGACCGAGGAAGACTGGGAGTGGTTCCCGGAGATCGCCGGGGCGAAGGACTGGCGGGCGGTGCTGGCCGATGCCTGGGCCAATTACCGCGACGAGTCGTTCATCCAGCAGTTCCTCAGCCCGACGGTCATCCGCCGGTTCCGCCTGTTTGCCCTGTCGGACAAGTCCGAGGATCCCTACTACCTGGTGTCCGGCATTCACGACGAGCGCGGCTTCCGTCATATCCGCGAGGTGCTGGCGCAGAACTACGACGTCGCCGCGCAGGAACCGCATGTGCAGGTGGTCGACGTGGACCTGCTCGGCGACCGCAAGCTGATGCTGCAGCACGTCAAGCGCGACGGTGTGCCGCTGGACGCCGAACAGCGCGACTCGACGCTCGACTATCTGGAGCAGCTCTGGGGCTACGAGGTGGTCCTGGACGAGGTGGCGGCCTGAGGCCGCCGCATCGGTCGTTTTCACGCGACGGCCGACAACCGCTCAAAGACCCACCAGGTTGAGATGAGGGCGATTCCGCTCAGCACCGTGATCCGCGCCGGTCGGACGCTCGACATGGAGATTTGCGTCAGCAGGAAAACGATGCCCAGCGTCGCCGCCAGCAATGCCACCTGGCCGATTTCGATACCGACGTTGAAGGCCGCCAGCGACAAAACCAGGTTGGGCGAGTCACGGCCCAGAATGTCGGCGAGGACGAACGAGAAGCCGAATCCATGCAACAGGCCGATCAGGGCAAACACAAAGGGCGATCCGGATTTTCGTAGCAGGGCCACGACGCTGGCATAGAGCACGGACGCCGCAATCGCCGCCTCGACGACCGGGATGAACCAGGGCCAGCTCGGTGTCGCGCCGAGGAAGGTGGCGATCAGCGTCACCGAATGCCCGATGGTGAACGCTGTGACCATCCAAACCAGGCGCATCGTCAGGCCGGCGCCGAGCGCGATGCAGACGACCAGCAGCACATGGTCCGGACCTTCGACAATATGCAGGATGCCTTGCCAGGTGAATTCCAGGGCGGCGTTGAGACGGCTGCCGTCAATGCGCAACGGTGTCTCGAGTTGACCGCTGCGGGTCAAGGAGAAGGCGGGCGAAACCCGTGCATCGACCACGACGTTTTCGATGGTGAGATAGGGCCCCAACATCAGTATCGGATAGCCGGTTTGCACCGTCAGGCTGCGCGACGCCACGACATCGTCCAGAATCAGTTCCGCTTCGATGACCGCATCGCTGAACACCGGATCGATCCGGGCGCCTGTTTTGCCGAGTTCCGCCTGCGCCGCCGCCAGCGTATCGAAATCGGCATGCTGCATGCCTCCGACGATGCGCCAGGCCGCGACCCGCACCGATTTTGTTGCGCCATCCTGCCGCCAGATTAGGAAGTCGCGCAGCCGCGTTCGCAAACCGCTGTCATCGGCCGCGATAGCCTCCACCGACAGGCGGTAACGCCTTAGCAGACCTGTATCCTCGAAATAGAGGTAGGGTGACTCGAGACGCCGGCCGCCCTGTTGCGACTGCGCAATGAGGTCGGCGAACACCAGCGGCGCCGGCGTCTGTAGATAGACACGCAGCGCGCCCCGGTCATCGGCAAGCACCAGGGTACGTGTGCGCACATCTTCGGAAAAATGCGCCTGTGCCGACCCGCCGGCCGCGATAGTTAGGAAAAGAAAAACCAACAAGCGCATGTCCACACCCCCGCCTGGGACCTAGCCCGGGTAAGCAAGCTAGCGCGATAGAATGACAGCAGTTTTTCTTTAAGATCGGTTTTGAATTCAGCCCCGGCGTTCATGTCCTGCAAACCATGCGCCACATTGGTAACTGCTGTCAAAGGCCAGGCCGGTTGACAGAGGCTGCCGTTGTCCGTTCAACTTGCAGTCGTAACGGCCCTCGAAAGGGAGAGTGACATGACCAACAAGGTCTACAAACACATCAACATCGTCGGGACTTCATCGGAAGGCGTGGAGGACGCCATCCAGCATGCCATCGGCAAGGCGCATGAAACCATCCACAATATCGGCTGGTTTGAGGTTTCCGAAATTCGTGGTCATGTCGATAACGGGAAGGTGACCAATTTCCAGGTCGGCCTCAAGGTGGGCTTCCGGCTCGAGTAGCAACGCGGTTCGCCACCTGTCGAGCGCCGCGCCATTCGGTCATAAATGCTGCGCTGATATCTCGACAATCAGGCCCCTGATCCAGCGATGGGCAGGTGCGGCAGCGGACCGTTTGTGCCAGACCATGATGAGCGACGCCGATGGCCTTGTTCGCCTTTGTGGTTTCGCAGCGGGGCGTCGGCATGTCGACGGAGATCGACCCTCGGGAGCCGGCTGAATAGCGGCTCTACCGATCGTCCGGCGGTACCGGCCGGGTGAGGATAAACAGACTGACCGCGGACAGGACGACCACCTGAATGACGATGATCCGGATCGGTGCGTCAACCAGATAGCTGATCAGCAGCACGGCGCCGATCGCCAGCATGGCCATGCGCTTGGCGCGGCGGGAGATCGCGCCGTGCCGCTGCCAGTCGCGGATCGGCGGTCCGAGCCGCGGGTGATGCACCAGCCAGTCGTGCAGTCGCTTCGAACCACGGGCGAAGCAGTAGGCGGCCAGCAACAGGAACGGTGTGGTCGGCAGCAGCGGCAGCACGATGCCGATGACGCCCAATGCCAGGCTCAGGAAACCGCCGGCGAGCCAAAAAAGCCGGATCAACTGGTTCCGGGTTGCCATCCGTTAGGGAACTATCGCACCACGCGAGCGCGCGATGCTGCAGATTGTCTCAAACGCGGTCAGCATGTCGTCGCGCCGCATCTCGAACTGACCGGCCACGAAGCGGATCACCAGCTTGCCGCCGCTGAGCGTCTGGGTGAGGTAGATTTGCCCGTCGTCGTTGATCGCGTCGATCAGCGCCCGGTTGTGCGCATCGAGATCGCCGTCGAAACCGGGCGGCACATGGCGGAAGGAAAACAGCGACAGGACCGGCTCGGTCACGATCTCGAAATCCGCTTCCGCAGCCAGCATATCGGCCAGTTCACGCGACCAGGCGACGTGATTGCGGATGCGGGTGCGCAGGCCTTGCAGACCGTAGGCGCGCAACAGGAACCACAGTTTCAGGGCCCGGAAGCGGCGTCCGAGCGGCACCGACCATTCGCTGAAATTGACAAAACCCTCCTTGCCGTAGGTCTTCAGATATTCCGGATGGATGGCCAGCGTGCGCACCAGGCTTTCCGGATCGCGCACGAAATGCGCCGAACATTCCATTGGGGCGCCCAGCCACTTGTGGGGGTTGAAAACGATGCTGTCGGCCTTCTCGACACCGCTCCAGAGATGCCGAAACTCCGGGCAGATCATCGCCGTGCCGGCCCAGGCGGCATCGACATGCATATACAGGTCTTCTTCGGCGGCGATGGCGCCAAGGGCCGCCACGTCATCGGTCGCACCGGTCGATGTGCCGCCGACGCAGGCGATCAGGCCGGCCGGCATATGGCCGGCGGCGCGGTCGGCCCGGATGGCTGCGCGCAGCTTCTGCGGATCCAGTGCCTGGTCGGCGTCGGTCTCGATTTTGACCAGATTGTCCTGACCGAGCCCGGAGACCCACATGGCCTTGTCGATGGACGTGTGGGTGCCGGTGGATGCATACATCCTCAGTGTCTGACGCCCGGCAAGACCCGTCTGGTTGCCGGTCCATCCGAGTGCCCGTTCGCGCATCGTCAAGACGGCGCACAGCGTTGCCGTCGACGCGGTGTCCTGTAGTGTGCCGCTGAAGCCCTCCGGCAGGCCGATCGCCTGGCGCAGCCAGTCGACCATTTTGACCTCGAGTTCGGTGGCCGCCGGCGAGGTCTGCCACAGCATGCACTGGGCCGCCATCGCACCGGCCAGTTGCTCGGCGATCATGGCGGCCGGCGCAGCATTGCTTTGGAAATAGGCGAAAAAGCGCGGGTGCTGCCAATGGGTCATGCCGCCTGGGATGATGCGTTGGAAATCGGCGAAAATGGTGTCCATGGCCTCGCCCGTTTCCGGCGGCGAATCGTCCAGCAGGGCACCGATATCGCCGGGCTGCACATGCGGTCGCACCGGGCGCTCGCGCAGGCCTTCCAGGTAATCGGCGGACCAGTCGGCGGCGCGATGTGACCAGGTCCGGAATTCGCTCGTGTCCATTGTCAGCCTTTCCGTGCCATTCGTGGTGAAACCTAGAGAGTGTGCCGATGCGAATCCAGCCGCAATTTGCACCGGTCGGCGCGGCCCTGCGGCAATCGCCGGTAATGTGACTTTGCCAGCCGGCGGCGCCATGTTACGAAAGCGCTTTCGGGCCCGGCCTGCCGGACCGGGATCCGATGGCAGTGAGTAGCAGATGTCGGTGCAGCGAACACATTCCCCTCCCCAGCCGCATTCGCCGGGACAAAAAATCCCATCGCGGCTGCGCGACCAGCTTTCACAGCTGCTCGCCGCCATCTATCCCGGGCACAACACCGATACCCTGTGCGAAGCGGTGATCGATGCGTTCTGGAGTGGTGCGGCCCAGCCAAGACGGCGTGGCCGATTGCTGAGCAATCCACTGTGGAGCCAGCGCGACAGCTACGTCATCACTTACGGCAACAGCATCGTCGACGGCGAGCACAAGCCGCTCGACCTGCTGCATGATTTCCTCGATGCCAATCTGCGCGGCAGCATCAACGGCGTGCACATTCTGCCGTACTTTCCATTCACCTCCGATGACGGTTTCGCCGTCACCGACTACCTGGCCGTCAACAGCACGCTCGGCGCCTGGGAGGATATCGAGCGCATAGCCGACGACTTCAAGCTGATGTCCGATCTGGTACTCAACCACTGCTCCAGCCAGAGCGGCTGGTTCAACGCCTATCGCCAGGGACACGCGCCCTATGACCGGTTTTTCTTCGAGGCGTCGCCGGAAGACGACCTCTCCGATGTGGTGCGACCGCGCGCCCATCCGCTTTTGCGGGCGGTGGAAACGACGAACGGGATCCGGCATGTCTGGTGTACCTTCAGCCACGACCAGGTGGATTTCGACTTCTCCAATCCGCAGGTGTTGCTGGAGTTTCTGCGCATCATGCGCTTTCACGTGGAGCGCGGAGTGCGAACCATCCGGCTGGATGCGGTCGCTTTCATCTGGAAGGAGGTCGGTACGCCGTGCATTCATTTGCGCCAGACCCACGAAATCGTGCGGCTGATGCGGGTGCTGGCGGACTACAACGAAGAGCCGCTGGTGCTGATCACCGAAACCAATGTGCCGAATCTGGAAAACCTAAGCTATTTCGGCAACCGCAACGAAGCCCATGTCATCTATAACTTTTCGTTGCCGCCACTGATCCTGCATGCGCTGCTCAGCGGCACATCGCAATGGCTCAAGGCCTGGCAAATGGCGATGCCGCCGGCGCAGCCCGGCTGCACCTATTTCAATTTTACCGCCTCGCATGACGGCATTGGCCTGCGGCCGGCCGAAGGCTTGCTCGACGAGACGGAGATCCAGGCGATGATCGATACCGTGCGCGGCTTCGGCGGGCTGGTCAGCATGCGCCAGGCCGCCGGCGGCGCGGCGCGGCCCTACGAGCTCAACGTGTCGCTGTTCGACGCCCTGAAGGGCACTCGCAACGGCGTAGACGGCTGGAACGTCGAGCGATTTCTGTGCAGCCAGGCGATCGCCATGGCGCTCGAGGGCATTCCGGCTTTCTACATTCATTCGCTGCTTGCCACGCCCAATGATCATGCCGGTGTCGAAAAGACCGGCCACAACCGGGCGATCAATCGCCATCGCTGGCATTATCCGGACCTGAAGCGGGCACTTGAGGATCCGACCTCGCGACATGCGGTCGTTTTCAATGAAATGAAGCGGATGATCGATATCCGCATCCGCCAGCCGGCTTTCCATCCCAACGCGACCCAGTTCACCCTGCAGCTCGGCGACCGTCTGTTCGGTTTCTGGCGCCAGAGCGTCGACCGGGCCCAGAGCGTTTTTGCCATCCACAACGTGTCGGACGAAGCGGTGACGATCTCCGCGATGGCGCTCAATCTGACGGGCGGCGAAGACTGGTCGGACCTGCTGTCCGGCGAGCCAGTGCCAGAAACCGCCGGCGACATCAGCTTCGCGCCCTATCAATGCCGCTGGATCACCAACCATCGATGAGGGATGGACCCGACATCGTTGTCTTCAGCGACCTCGACGGCACCCTGCTGGATCACCGGACCTATCTCTATGACGCAGCTCAGCCGGCACTGACGCGTCTGCGCGACAGCGGCATTCCGTTGGTATTGGTCACCAGCAAGACGGCGGCGGAAGTTGCGCCGCTGCGCGCCCATATGGGGTTTGCCCACTGTCCGGCGATCGTCGAAAACGGCGGGGGTGTGCTGGAACCTTTCGTGGAGCGGCCGGTCGAACACCGAAGTCATGATCGCCTGCTCGAGGATCTTGCTTCCCTGCCGCCCGAGCTGCGCGGCCGCTTTGTCGGTTTTTCCGACATGGATGCCGAGGACATTTGCCGGCACACCGGCCTCAGCCTGGCGGCGGCGCAGCGCGCCGCACGGCGCGATTTTTCCGAGCCCGGCCTTTGGCAAGGCAATACGGCGGGCCGTCGGGCGTTTCTGCAGGCGCTCGCGGCCAAGGGTATGGTGGCACACCAGGGTGGCCGGTTCCTGACGCTCTCCTACGGCGGCGACAAGGGGACGCGCATGCTGGAGATCGCATCGCGCTATCGCCACAATGGTCTGCTGACCATCGCGCTCGGCGATGCGCCCAACGATGCGGCGATGATCGCGGCAGCCGACTACGGTGTAATCGTACACAATCCGGAACATGCCGGCCCCGGTCCGGTGGAAGGCGAAGCGGAAGCGCGGGTCGTGCGCACGGGACTGGCCGGCCCGGCCGGATGGAACAAGGCGGTCATCGGGTTGCTCGACCGTCTTCAGACAAGCGGCGAGGATTGATCTTGGGCGATTTTCATCAGACCGGCAGTGTCGCGACATTGCATAACCTCACCCGGTTACCGGTGGAGGAACTGGAACGGCAATTGTCGGTGTTTTCCGGAACCCGCAAGATAACGCTGATCCTGCCGTCGCTGTTCTCCGAGCTCGAGGGGCCGGCGCTGTCGCGCATCATCGACGAGCTCAGCGGCGCCAGCTACATCCATCACGTCATTATCGGCCTCGACCGAGCCGATGCCGAGCAGTTCGCCTTTGCCAAGGACTACTTCTCCCGCCTGCCACAGCGTCACGACATCCTGTGGAACGACGGCCCGCGGTTGCGCGCCATCGACGCCCAACTCGCCAAAGCGCGGCTGGCGCCGAGCGAGCCCGGCAAAGGCCGCAATGTCTGGTATTGCATCGGTTATGCGCTGGCGAGCCGCACATCGGACGTGGTGGCGCTGCACGACTGCGACATCGTCACCTATTCGCGCGACATGCTGGCGCGGCTTGTCTATCCGGTGGCGAATCCGGCCTTTCCGTATCAGTTCTGCAAGGGTTTCTATCCGCGCATCGCCGACGGCAAGCTTAACGGCCGGGTGTCGCGCCTGCTGGTAACGCCGCTGCTCCTGGCGCTGCAGCGGACCTGTGGTTTCCACGACTATATCGAGTATCTGCAGGGCTTTCGCTATCCGCTGGCCGGCGAGTTCGCCATGCGCACTGCCATCCTGCCCGACATCCGCATCCCCTCCGACTGGGGGTTGGAGATTGGCGTCCTGTCGGAAGTGTGGCGCAACCTGAACCGGCGGCTGGTCTGCCAGGTCGACATTTCGGATGCTTACGACCACAAGCATCAGCCATTGTCGGAAAGCGATCCGCAAACGGGATTATCGCGCATGTCGACGGACATTTCCAAGGCACTGTTCCGCAAACTGGCGACCGATGGGATCGTCTTCAACCAGGAGACCTTTCGGACGCTGAAGGCGACCTATTTCCGCATCGCACTCGACCTGATCGAAAGCTATTACAACGACGCCGTGATGAACGGACTGATGGTCGACCGGCATCTGGAGGAAAAGGCGGTGGAACTGTTCGCCGGCAATATCGTCGAGGCGGGCCACACCTTCCTGGACAATCCGATGGAAACGCCGTTCATTCCCAATTGGAGCCGCGTGCAGGCCGCCAATCCCGACCTGGTGCGGCTGCTCGGAGAAGCCGTCGCCGCCGACAACGGGGCCTGACAATAACGGCATAGCCGCACAAATTCACCGATACCGTCACGCGGCTGTCATAGCGCTGCGGCATGGATCAGCCCATGGTCAATCGCACCGATCAAGGGACGATCATGAGCGACACCGAAACCGATTTGCCCGTGCTCGGCGTGGCGCTGACGCTGATGGGCATCGACGAGATGCTCGACTGGATCCGCGACAGCGACCGCGACCTCGAATTGCAGGACTTCGTGTTTGCCAAGGTTCTCGACGGTGACTGGCGCGGCATTGCCGATCGCTATCGCACGCTGCTGGACGGACATGGCGGCCGTATCGGCATGCACGGCCCGTTTTTCGGGTTCGACATGGCGGTCAACGATCCGGAGGTGCAGGCGGTGGCGCAGAAGCGTTTCCTGCAGGGACTGGAGGCGGCCGAGGCGGTCGGTGCCACCCAGATGGTCGTGCACAGCCCGTTCACGTTCTGGCATCACCGCAATTTCGGCCACCAGCTGTGGCTTGTTGATCAGATACTCGAAGCCTGCCACACCAATATGGCGCCGGTGGTCAAGCGCGCCGAAGAGATCGGCTGCGAACTGGTGATCGAGAACATCCAGGATGTCGATCCGCTCGAACGGGTACGCCTCGCCGACTCCTTTAACAGCGACGCGGTGCGCGTGTCGCTCGACACCGGCCACGCGCATCTGACCGGCAGCATGGCCGGCGCCCCGCCGGTCGACTATTATGTCAAGGCAGCCGGCAAACGGTTGCATCACGTGCATATTCAGGACACCGACGGCCATGCCGACCGCCACTGGCTGCCGGGCGACGGAACGATCGCCTGGCCGGCCTTTTTCGAAGCGATCGCCGAACACACCGACAAAGCGCGGCTGATTATCGAGGTGACGCCGGCCCGGGTGCCGGGCGTGCCGGATTGCGTCCGGCGGCTGCAGGAACGCGGCCTGGCTCGCTAGCGCAACCCGTCCTCGCCCTTGACGTCCCTGGCTTCCAGGCCGCCCATGCGGTTGTGGATGCGCGGACCGCAGGCCATGGCGAGAACGAAGACGATTTCGCCGGCGCGCGGTGCGTCCGTGACGCCCACCTCGATGCCGTCGAAATGGCTGCGCACATAGGCGGCGTTGATGTGACCGAGCGGGATGTCGAGTCGCGTGCCCATGCCGCCGACCTTTTTGCACGACGGTACGATGGCCGCCGCATCGCCGAGCTTTTCCCGCATCGCGTAGCCGCCGGGCACATGCCACAGGGCGCCGTGCTCCAGTTCACCGGCTTCGCCGACGATGGCCCCCTTGCCATAGCCGTCGATGGCCTCGACGTCACCCAACGCGGCGATGAGCCGGTCGGTCATCATCGCGCCGAGCGGCTTGAGGTCTTCCATGGCGCTTTGCAGTTCCGCATGATAGCCACCGGCAAAGGGGTTGTCGGCGACCGCCAGAATTGCCGCCTTGCGCCGCGGCGTCGCCGGTGGCGGGCCGTTCTCGTGCAGCGTTTCCTCGACAAGCAGCAGGGTCTTGCGCAGTTTGAACTCAGGCATGGTGCGGCACTCCTTGTTGACGATGAGACAATCGGGATTCGGGTGCGGTCACCCAGCGCACCGTGTCGTTGAGCATCAGCACGGCGGCGACGATGGCGCCGCTGTCGCGCAGGGTCTGCGCAAAAACCGTGCCGCGGTTGAGCGCCGCGTTCGTTTCCTCCGGCCGCAGGGCGCCGACCGATGTGGTGACCAGCCGGTCGCCGAGATCGCTGTCGGGCGCCAAATCGTGCGCCGCGGTGCGGCCGATTGCCGGATGGCCCGACAGGTCGACGGCATTGGCGATCAGGGTTGCCGCCACGTCGGCGGCGGCAGCGCTGTCGGCCAAGACGGTAACGGAATCGGCGATGCCCAGCGAAAAGCTGCGGCCGCGCCAGCCGGAGGTGGCGACACCGCGCGCCGCATCCTGTGCGGTAACCGTCATGCGACCCGCCGGCCGTGTGGCGATATCGACGTCGAATTGCGTGTCGTTGTGCAAATGGAAAGCGATGTCGCCGCCATTGTTGACATAGGCCTTGGACACGGTCTCGCCGTCCAGCATCGCCTCCAGCATCTCGTCGGCCACGGCGCCGGCAACGGCCGCCATCGGGGTGACGAAATACGTTCCATAGGGCGCGATCGCCGCCAGCATGCGCCGGGCCACCGGACCTTCCGGCCGCGGCGCATCGGCCAGCGGCTTACGCAGTTCCGGCAGTTCACCGGCTAACACTTCGAGGATCGTTTCGAACCGGGCGACGGCGCGCCGGTAGAACCGTTCACGGCCATCGTCGAAGACCTGGATGATCAGGTCGATCGGCCCTTGGTTGAGATGCAGCCGGCGTCCGTCCGGCAACAGGGCGGCTTGCGGCTTCTCCCAAGGCATCAGGTTTTCGGCGGGGTCACGGCGCGCACGGTGTCACCATACTCGCCACCCGTGGCAAGGATGTCATCGACCGAGCGCACGGCGCCATCGTGGCCGCCCAGCGCCCGGTAATCGTCGCGGCTGACGGTGAATTCGATCGGCGCGACGATGGCCGGCGTCGGCACATAACCGAACGACCGGTCCGGCATCCGCGTGACATCGACCATCAGCGTGATGCCGCCGCCGGGCCAGACATAGACAGGGGCGCCGCCGCAGGTCACCGTCGTTTGCGCGCTGTGCACCGAGCGCGTCAGCTTGACCGGGTTGTTCGTCGCGCCGGACCGCAGGGATCCGCCGGCGCCGCCCATGAACAGGACCGAGCACAGGGCGGGTTCGCAGTTTTCGCCGATCAGCTCGACCGTCGGCACCAGTGCGTCAGGTAGATTAGCCGGCTTTGGTTCGAGGTTTTCGTCCAGGACATAATATCCGTACTGCTCGCCCGTGGTCGACACCATGAGCACGGTCAGGCCCGGCCGCGCGCCCTTTTTGGCATTCCACGGTCCGAGAATGGTCAGCGGATCCTCGATGTCCGTGCCGCCCCAGCCGAGGCCCGGTTCAGCCACCTGGAAATAGCGGCCGGGCGTCGAACGGCGGCCCTTGATACGGATTCCGGTGTCCGGCCAGTCGAGCACTTTGCCGGCTTGGTGCTCCGACACGACGCCGGTGATGTGGTCGTCGACCACGACCACCTCATCAACCAGCCCGACCCATTGCGAAGCAAACATGCCGATGGTGGCGGAGCCGCAGCCGACCCGCATGCGGGTTTCCAACTGACCGTCGACGATCGGCGCCTGACCGGCCTGTACGACGACGCTGGACCCGCCGTCGACGGTCAGTTCCACCGCCTCCCTGTTGCACAGCCGCATCAGCGTGTCACAGGTGACGCGGCCTTCCGCCTTGGAGCCGCCGGTCAGGTGGTCGACGCCACCGAGCGACAGCATTTGCGAGCCATACTCGCTGGTCATCACATGACCGACCGCCTCGCCCGATGCGCGCACCGGCGCGGCCTCGGCGCCGAGATGCCGGTCGGTGTCGATTTTGACCTTGGCGCCGCAATAGGAAAATATCGCCTCGGTCACCACGGTCACGCAATCGGCCCCGTCGATCTCGCGGCTGACGATGAAAGGCGCCGGCTTGTAATCCGGGTAGGTGGTGCCGGAACCGATGCCGGTAACGAACAGGTCGCCGTCGGCGAACGGCCTGTCCTCCCAGTCCGACGTCAGGAACGGCTTGACGCTGTCGCCGGCGGCGACCCTCCGGTCGAGAATGGTGAGCGGATCGCAGCGGACGATGCGACCGCCCTCGTTGGCGTAGCGGTCGCAGGCGCCGGTACGTCCTTCGGCGACATAACACATCACCGGACAGGCATCGCAGCGCACCTTGTCGGGTTTTGCCTTGTCAACAACGGGCTGCAGCTCGTTCATGGCCGCGCCCTCGCTCGTTCGATGGCCGCGAGCACCCGGTGCGGCAGCGCCGGCAGACGGTCGAGATTGGCGCCGCAGGCGTGACGGATGGCGTTGACGATGGCCGGCGCCGTCGGGATCAGCACATGCTCGCCCAGTCCCTTGACGCCCATCGGCCCCTCCGGATCGGGCTTTTCGATGAAGATCGACTCGATCGGCGGCACGTCACCAATGGTGGGGATGAGATAATCGTGTAGGTTTTCGGTGCGTCCGGGCAGGAATTCCTCCATCAGCGCAAGACCCAGGCCCTGCGCCACACCGCCCTCGATCTGACCCTCGGCGAGCAGTGGATTGACGACACGGCCGAGATCATGCGCCGCGGTGATGCGGACAACCTTGACCGTGCCGAGGCGCGTGTCGACCTCGACCTCGGCCAATTGGGCGCCGTAACCGTAGACCGCATAGGGCTCGCCCTGGCCGTTTTCGTCGAGCGGCGTCGTCGGCGGATCGTAGGTTTCTTCGGCCGCTAGCACATAGCCGTTTGCGTCCACTGCCAGCGAAGCGAGCGGGATATCGTGGGCGGTATCGCCGTCATGCACCGTCAGGCGCCCGTCCGCCAGCCGCAGGTCGGCGTCCGCTCCGGCGTTGCAGTGCCGCAGGACGGTCTCGCGCAATGCCATGCCGGCCAGCTGTGCCGCTTTGCCAGTGACAAAGGTCTGGCGCGACGCCGAGGTCTTGCCGCAATCGGGTGTGAGGGCCGTGTCGGGGCCCACCAGTTCGAAGCGGTCGACCGGCAGGCCCAGCGCGTCGGCGCAGATCTGGGTGACCACCGTGTTGGAGCCCTGACCGATATCGGTGGCGCCCTGGTGCAGCCGCAGCCGGCCGTCGGCGGTGATGCCAAGCCGGATGGTCGACGGGTTGGGCAGCGAGGTGTTGCCGCAACCATACCAGCAGGAGGCGACGCCGATGCCGCGCTTCAGCACGTCGGAGCCGGCGTTGAAGCGGGCGCATTCTTCGACCATGTCTTGCCAGCGCGGCCGCAGCGCCTGCAGGCATTCAAGGATGCCGATACTGGACAGCGCCTGGCCGCAGACCGAGGGCTCGCCGTCGCGCAGGGCGTTGTGAATGCGGAACTCCAGCCGGTCGATATCGCAGGCTTCGGCCAGTTCGTCGTAGGCCGTTTCCTGCAGGATCGCCGCCTGCGGCACGCCGAAGCCGCGGAAGGCACCGGAGACCGGGCCGTTGGTGTGGATGGCGCGTGTCGTCGCGTGGTAGTGCGGCGTGTGATAGGGGCCGGAGGCATGCACCGGCACCCGCGTCGCCACCGTCGGGCCCCAGCTGGCGTAGGCGCCGGTGTCGAAATCGCCGTGGAAGACCATGCCGGTGATACGGCCATCGGCGTCGGCACCGATGCGTGCCCGCATGGTGCCTGGATGCCGCTTGGTGGTGGTCGCCATCGATTCATGGCGCGTGTAGACCATGCGGCACGGACGTCCGGTTTTCCAGGTTACCAGGGCGATCAACGGCTGCAGCGACATGTCGATCTTCGATCCGAAACCACCGCCGGTGGCGGCCGGGATGATACGCACCCGGTCCTGCGTCAGTTCGAACATGGCTGCGATGTCGTCACGGTCCATGACCGGCGCCTGGGTGCAGGCCTGGACGGTGAGTACGTCGCCATCCATCCACGCCGCGCCGGCTTCCGGCTCAATATAGGCGTGCTCGACGAATCCCGTCGCCATCGCCGTTTCGACAACCCGGTGCGAGGCGGCGAGCGCTGCTTCGGCGTCGCCTTTCGTCACCCGGCCGCCGACCAGCACGTTGCGGTCCCGGCCCTCGTGCAGCGGCGGCGCTTCGGTCGCTTCGTCCATGTCGCGGATTTCCGGGCGCGGCGACCAGGAAATGGGGAAATCGGAAAAGTCGAGCGCCTCGATGGCCTGCGGGGCGCCGGCGACCAGAGCGACCGGTTCACCGCGAAAGCGCACATGCCGTTCGGCGAGGGCCGGCTGGTCGGCCATCGGCGGGATGACGCCGAAGCAGTTGCGGCCCGGTATATCGGCGGCGGTGAACACCGCCTCGACACCCGGATGGACGCGCGCCCAGGCGGCGGTGTCGCCGAAACTGAAATCCGCGTGTGCGTGGGTAGCACGTATGGCACGCACCAGCCATGCGTCGGCCGGCCAGTGATCGGCACCGAACACCTCGGTACCGCGCACCTTGGGATCGCCGTCGAGCCGTTCGAGCCGCGCCCCGACAGCTTGCCCCGCTGTCGGCGCGACATGTTCCTTAGCCGGATTCGCGACCGCGCAGACCGCATCGATGATCTTTCGGTAGCCGGTGCAGCGGCACAGTACGCCGCCCAGCGCCTCTTCGGCCTGCGCGGGGCTGGGCGACGGATTGTGCTGTAGCAGCGCGACCGCCGCCATCAGCATGCCCGGCGTGCAGATACCGCATTGCGCGGCGCCGTGGCGCAGGAAGGAGTCCTGCAACGGTGACAATGTCCCGTCCGACAGGCCTTCGACCGTGGTGACGGCCCGGCCGGATGCCTGGACCGATGGCGTCAGGCAGGCGCAGACCGGTTCACCGTCGATCAGCACCGTGCAGGCGCCGCAGTCGCCGGCGTCGCAACCGACCTTGGTGCCGCGCAGTCCGAGTTCCTCGCGCAGCGCATGGCTGAGGCGGCGGCCCGGCTCGGCCGAGAGGCTGGCCGGGCTGCCGTTGACCGTCAGGCTGATGGTGGCGGGCCGGACGTTCATGCGGCGATCTCCCGCGCCGGCAGCAGCTCCGCGACGGCACGCCGGACCAGTTCCGCCGCGGCCTTGACCCGGTAAGCCGCGTCGGCACGCGGATCGCTGATGGGATCGAGACAGGGCGCAATCCGGTCGTCGGTGATTGTTTCCGCCACGCCGGCCTCCGCCGCCTGGCCGATCAGGGCCGCCTCGATGTCGGGCAGCCGCGTCGCCACCGGGCTGCAGGCGCCGGCGGCGATCGCCGCATCGGCGATCGTTCCGTCGTGTATGTCGAGCCGCGCCGCGACCATGGCGATCGAGATGACCAGGTATTTGCGGGCGCCCAGCTTGAGAAATGTGGAGCGGCCGCCGGTCGAGGCAGCCGGCACCAGAATGGCGGTCAGCAACTCGCCGTGCTGCCGCACCGTCTGCCGCGGTCCGGTGATGAAGTCGGCAAGCGGCAGGGTGCGGGTGCCGGACCGCGTCATGAGCTCGACCGCGGCGTCGAGGACCAGCAGGGCCGGCACCCCGTCGGCCGCCGGCGAGGCGTTGCACAGATTGCCGCCGACGGTTGCGGCATTCTGGATCTGAACGGACCCCACCTCGCGGGCCGCCAGCTTGAGCTGGTCAAATCCGGCCGGCAGGTCGGCGCGCAGGATGTCGGTCCAGGTGGTGGTGGCGCCGATGCGAAAATGACCGCCCACTCGGCGTATGCCACGCAGTCCGTCAATCGCCGTGATGTCGAGGATGTCGCCGGCGAGCGTCTGACGGGTGGTTGCCGGATAGAGGTCGGTGCAGCCGGCGGCGATGCGCATATCGGCTTCGTCCAGGCAGACCAGGGCGTCCCTCAACTCTGTGGGTCGGACATAGCCCATGCGGTCGCCTCGCGCACTTTCGTTTGCATACAAACGAATTTGCCTTAGCGGTTCAAGGGTGTCAATATGGCCACAGCGGTGCGGCAGGGGTTCGAGGGCAGCGGATGGCGACACTTCACAAGCGGGCGGATTTGCAGCCGGACTACCGGCTGGACGAGCAGATCGGGTTCCTGATGCGCCAGGCCAACCAGCGGCATCTGGCGATTTTTGGCCGCCATATCGGCGACTTCACGCCGACCCAATTCGCCGCGCTCGCCAAGATCCATGAACTCGGCACGGTGTCGCAAAACGGCCTCGGGCGCCAGACAGCGATGGATGCCGCCACCATGAAAGGGGTCATCGACCGGCTCAGCCGCAAGGGTCTGGTCGCGACCCGTCCCGACCCGACCGATCAGCGCCGGTTGCTGGTGGAACTCACCGCTGCCGGCCGCCGGGCCTATGATGCCAATGTTGACGCGGCGCTGACGATCACGGAGGAGACTCTGGCACCGCTCGACGAACGGGAGCGTGGCCTGCTCGCCGACCTGCTCAACAAGATGATCGAGGCCAAATAACCTCGTTTCTGGAGAGACAGAAATGTCAGAAACCACCGATTCGACTGCGCTTCTCGTCATCGACGTCCAGAATGATTTCTGTCCCGGCGGCGCCCTCGAAGTCGCCGATGGCGACGCTGTCGTCCCGGCGATCAACCGTTTGCTCGAACGCTTTTCGATCACCGTCGTGACTCAGGACTGGCATCCGGCCGGACACAAATCCTTCGCCGCCAGTCATGCGGGCGCCGAACCGTTCAGCATGACGGAACTGCACTACGGCCCGCAGGTGCTGTGGCCGACCCATTGCGTGGCCGGGACGACGGGCGCTGCGCTGCACCCGGACCTCGCTGCCGACCGGGCCGATCTGATCCTGCGCAAAGGGTTTCGCCCGGCGATCGACAGCTACTCGGCCTTTTTCGAAAACGACAGGACCACGCCGACCGGTCTTGCCGGCTACCTGCGCGAGCGCGGCGCCGAGCACGTGGTGCTGACCGGCCTGGCAACGGATTTCTGCGTCCACTATTCGGCCGTCGACGCCCGGCGTCTGGGTTTCGCGGCGACACTGGCCACCGATTGCTGCCGGGCCATCGATCTCGACGGATCGCTGGCCGCCGCCATGGCCGCGATGGAGGAGGCCGGGGTCACATTCACGACCAGTGCGGCGTTTTCCTGATTTGCCCGCCGCTTCTCGGCCAAACTTTCATAGAAACCACGTCCTGCAACGGCTTGGCGGGGTTGCGGTCACGGCGCGCTCCGGGCTTGCAGGGTGAGAGGCAGGATGGTGGACAACCTGTGCGTCGTGTTCCGGCTGCGTTTCGGTGCTAAGATGGTCGTGGCGCCGTGATGGGAGGCGCTCTGCGCAGAGTTCGCCCGCGGCGCCTGACAAGCGGGAGGACCGACATGACTGTAAGACCTGATCCGACATTCCATCCGACGCCGAAGCTCGCCATGCAGGCGCCGGTGGAGACCTATGCCTATACGCTGATGCTGAGCCCGGATTTCAGCCAACCGGACGGCCTTGCCGTCGTCAATGTCGATCCCGCCTCGGGCGATTACGGCAAGGTGGTTCACACCGTGATGATGCCCAACACCGGCGACGAATTTCATCACTTCGGCTGGAACGCCTGCTCGTCGGCGCTGTCGCCGCTGACCGGCCACGCTTTCCTGGAGCGGCGCTACCTGATCATTCCGGGCCTGCGCTCGTCGCGCATCTACATCATCGACACCAAGCCGGATCCGACCCAGGCGAAGATTCATCGCATCATCGAACCGGAGGAAGTGTTCGCCAAGACCGGCTATTCACGCCCGCATACGATCCATTGCGGCCCGGAGGGCGTCTATGTCTCGACGCTCGGCGGCGGTGGTGCGGACGGTACCGACGGCCCGCCCGGCATCTTCATCATGGACTGCGAGACCTTCGACGTCATCGGCCGCTACGAGATCGATCGCGGACCGCAGGACAAACACTACGATTTCTGGTGGAACCTGCCGCGCGACTACATGGTGTCCAGCGAATGGGGGCTGCCGCCGCAATTCGAAAACGGCATCGTGCCGGAGGACCTGCTGTCGAACAAATACGGCCACCGGCTGCATTTCTGGAACCTGCGCGAACGGCGTAACGTGCAGACCATCGATCTCGGCGAAAACCACCAGATGGCGCTGGAAGTGCGACCCGCCCACGATCCGGTGAAGGAACACGGCTTCGTCGGCGTCGTGGTCGACACCACCAACCTGGAAGGATCGATCTGGACCTGGTGGCGCGAGAACGGCCAGTTCCATTGCCGGAAGACTGCGACTATTTCGCCGGAACCGGCCGCCGCGGACGACCTGCCGCCACTGCTCAAGGGCTTTGAGGCGGTGCCGCCGCTGATCACCGACATCGACCTGTCGCTCGACGACCGGTTCCTCTACGTGTCCTGTTGGGGCACCGGCGAAATGCGCCAGTACGACGTTTCCGACCCGATGAACCCGCAGGTGGCCGGCTCGGTCCACACCGGCGGCATCACCCGCAAGGCCGACCATCCAAGCGGCGGCGCTTACAAGGGTGGGCCGCAGATGGTCGAGATCAGCCGCGACGGCAAGCGTGTCTACTGGACCAACTCGCTCTATTCGACCTGGGACGACCAGTTCTATCCGGACGGCGTGCCGGCGGCGATGGTCAAGGCGGATGTCGGCGACAACGGGGAATTTGCGCTCGATCCCAACTTCTTCGTGGCGTTTCCCGACGGCTACCGGTCGCATCAGATCCGTCTGGAAGGCGGCGACTGTTCGACCGATTCCTTCTGCTATCCGAACGTCTGACGATGGAGGCAGGCTGGACGGTCGCAGGCCTGTGGGCAGCCGTCATCGGCATCGGGATCTATCACGGAATCAATCCCGGCATGGGCTGGCCGCTGGTGGTTTCGGCCGGCCTGATGGGCAAGGGGCGGCGGGACCTTTTCGCCGCCCTTGGGCCGCTGGCGGTCGGCCACTTTCTGGCGATGGCCGGGTTGCTGTTGCCGTTCGCCGCCATGACCGTGCTGCTTGCCTATCAGCAGGACATTCGCCTTGGCGCCGGGCTGCTGGTGCTCGGTGCCGGGATCTATCTGCTGATCAACCGGCGGCACCCGCGCTTCATCGCCCGCATCCCGCCGACGCGGCTCGCCTTCTGGTCGTTTGCCGTGGCGCTCGCCCACGGCGCCGGCCTGATGCTGCTGCCGATCTATCTCGGCCTGTGCAGCGCCGAGGAGCTTGACGCCGGCCATCGGGCGGCGGCGCAGCTGATGGGCGCCAACATCGCCATCGCCATCCTGGTCGCCGTCGTCCATACACTGGCGATGGTCGTTAGCGGCGGTCTCGTCGCCTACGCCGTTTACCGCTGGCTCGGCTTGCAGTTCATCTCGAAGAGCTGGTTCAACCTGGATGTCGTGTGGGCGCTGAGCCTTGTCGCCGTCGGTGCCATCAGCGTGGTGTCGGTGGTTTGAATCCGATCATTTCCATTAACACATTGTTAACTCTTGAGGCGCACACTGATTCGATAAGACTTTAGGGAGTGATTGCATGAGCCGGCAGAGTATTGGTTCAGCAGAAGAGCGTGTCTGACGCATGTGCGTGACTATACCTCTCGTCAGACCTTCTATTGGCTGCGAAAGGTACGAATATGCTCAAATCCCAATTTCGGACTATACTTCTGATTAGTTCTGTTTTGCTGACTGCTTTGTTCGCCGCGCCAGCAGCACATGCGGCTGGCATGGTATGCGGCGAACGCACGTCGCTGCTCAAGGCGCTGCACGACAAGTACAAGGAATCGCCAACGGCCCTCGGTCTGTCATCCTCCGGCAAGGCAATGTTCGAGGTGTTTACCTCCAAGAACGGCACCTGGACGATCGTTATGACCACCACCAAGGGTGTGACCTGCATCATGGCCGCCGGTCATTCGTGGCAGGAATCGCTGGAGGTCGTCGAAGGGCCGCAGGTCTGACGCAGCATACGGGCGCCGTTGCCGGGCGCTACTTCGGCGTTTCACCGCGCTTCCAGATGGCCAGAGGCGCGCCGCCCGGATCGCGGACAAACGTCGCGATACCCGCCGGGCCCTGGACGTTTTCGGCAATGATATCGGCCCCGTTGCGCCGCGCCTTGGCGACCTCGGACTCCAGATCATCGACCTCGACATAAGGCACCCACCCGTCGACACCGTCCATCGCATCGCAGGTTGCCGAGAACGGCATCCCGTCGCCCTGCGTCAGGAATGTCATTGCGCCGATGTCGTTGACCGACCATCCAAATGTACGGGCCAGGAAGTCTGTCGTCTCGTCGCGACGGCTACCGATGTTGTCGAACCAGACAAAAGGCGTGGCCATGGTGTCCTCCATTTTACTTGTGAATCGCAAGTGGATTGATATCGTATCCACTTTTGATTTGCAAGTGAAACTTCGCGCTCTATAATCCACCCATGGTAAAGGCGGCGAAAATCGACTGGGCGGGCTGCCCGGTGCGCTACGCGGCCGGGATTTTCGGCGACAAATGGTGTTTCCTGCTGCTGCGCGACATCCTGTTTCACGGCAAACGCTATTACGGCGAATTTCTCGACTCCGAAGAGGGCATATCAACCAATGTGCTGGCCGACCGGCTGGCGCAATTGGTGGACGCCGGCCTGCTGACCCGGCACGTCGACCAGCGCAAAAAAAGCCGGGTCTGCTATCTGCCGTCGCCCAAGGCGCGGGCATTGCTGCCGGCGTTCCTCAACATCATGGTCTGGTCGACCGACCACGACGACAAGACGGATGCACCGGAGAGTTTTGCACGCGCGTTTCGAGACGATCCCGCGGCAACACTCGCCTGGTACGAGGCCGAAATCGATCGCGTCAACGCCGAGGTGCGCGGATCGGCATCCTGAACTGACCGATTTTTTGTTCGCCGGGTGTCGATCGCGTCTCCGCTCGCTCGTCTAGTCAGTGAAAGCAAAGTCTTTCATGGATCAAACGACACAGGAGACACCGACATGACCATGCATCTGATCGCCGGCGCGGTTGCACTCGCCGGCATCGCCACCACCCCGTTCCTGCTGCCGTCGAGCACTGTCGTCGAGCGCTCGGCGGTGCTCGACGCCTCGGCCGAAAAGATCTTTTCGCTGATCGCATCCAATGCCGGTTACCAGCGATTCAACCCGCACAAGGCCAAGGATCCGGACCTCCGGATCGATCTGCATGGCCCGGACCGCGGCGTCGGCTCCGGCTTCGCCTTTGTCGGCCAGGACGGCAGAGGCACACAGACGATCACGGCGGTGCAGGAAAACCAGTCCGTGACGATGCTCATTGATCTGGGGCCGATGGGCAAGCCGGTCACCACATTCCGGCTCGAACCGGCTGACGACGGCACCCGCGTCACCTGGTCGACGCGGACCGACTTCGGCATCAATCCGTTCGGCCGCGTGCTGGCGTTGTTCCTGGACGGTATGCTGGGGGCGGATTATGAACTGGGTCTCAAAATGCTCGGCGACGCCGCGGCTGACCGCGCCTGAAGCACGACACAGAGAGGATACCGAACCATGCGCTACACGTTCTTTCTCTACAGCGACGAATCCGGCCACGCCGATGCCAGCCCCGCCGAAATCGAACAGAGCCTGAAGGTCTACGGCGAATACATCAACGCCCTCAAACAGGCGGGTGTTTTTGTCGACACGGACTGGCTGCGGCCCTCGACGACCGCGACCACCATCAGCAAAGTCGGCGGAACCACAGTTCAGGACGGCCCTTTTGCCGACACCAAGGAACAGCTCGGCGGCTTCTTCGTCATCGACGTGCCGGATCTCGACGCAGCACTCGCCTGGGCCGAAAAATGCCCGGCGGTACATCATGGCAGCGTCGAAATCCGTGCTTCCGGGATGCCGGCGGGCGGCAATCCCTACGGCTGACGGCCGTGGCCGACGATCACCAGGCGCGCGCTGCGGCCGCATCGGTCGCACGTGCGTCCTACGGCCGTCTGGTCGCCCTCCTTGCCAGCCGCAGCGGCAGCATCACCGACGCCGAAGATGCCCTCGGTGATGCGTTCGCCAAAGCGCTTGCCACCTGGCCGCGTGACGGGGTTCCCGACAAACCGGAGGCCTGGTTGCTGACAGCGGCGCGAAACCGGCTCATCGATGTCGCCCGCAGCGCTGCCGCGCGCACCACCGCTGGATCGATTGACGACGAAGCCATGCAGGACATTGTCAGCGTAGTCGACGGCATCGACCATGACGCCATCCCGGAGGAGCGCCTGAAGTTGTTGTTCGCCTGCGCGCATCCGGCACTCGATGTACAGATACACACGCCGCTGATGATGCAGGTGGTGCTGGGTTTCGATGCGGCCGACATCGCCTCGGCCTTTCTGATGCCGGTGGCCACGCTGTCACAGCGCCTGGTGCGCGCTAAGCGTAAGATCCGGCAGGCGCGCGTGCCGTTCGTCCTGCCAGACAGGGATGTTATGCCGGAGCGACTCACCGCCGTCCTGGAGGCGGTCTATGGTGCCTACGCGCTCGGCTGGGACCGGCGGCCCAATGACCTGACGCGGGACATGGCTGGCGAGGCCCTTTACCTCGCCAGCGTGCTCAGCGGTCTCCTGCCGGACGAGCCGGAAGTCCTCGGTCTCGACGCGTTGATCTGCTTTTCCCATGCAAGGCGTGCCAGTCGGTTCGACCGCGAAGGCGCTTTCGTTCCGCTCGATCGGCAAAAGCCTGATCTGTGGGACCGGACCCTGCTGCGGCGCGCCAACGTGCTGCTTGGGCGTGCTGCCAAAGCTGGCGCACCGGGCCGCTATCAGCTTGAGGCCGCCATCCAGGCCGTGCACGCCGACCGGCTGGAGACGGGACGGACCGACTGGCAGGCGATCTGCCAGCTTTACGAAGGATTGATGGCGATCGCGCCGACCTCGGGCGCCGCGGTCGCGCGAGCCGCCGCCATCGGTCACGCCGACGGTCTTGAGGCGGGGTTACGGGCGCTGGCCCAGGCCGAGGCGATGATCGGCGACAACGCCATTGCCGGTTTCCAGCCCTATTGGGCGGCCCGCGCCCATCTGCTGCGCAACGTCGACCCGGAGGCGGCACGCACCGCCTACGACAAGGCCATCTCGCTGACGACAGATGTTGCCGTCAGGCGCTGGCTGGAAGCCGAACGTGACCAGCTTGTCTCAGAGTCGTCGAAACCGGCAGGACATCGGGTGTGAATTCCGATATTGCTGTCCTTGCGGAGGCGCGAGAATGCCGATCGATCCCTTGATGTCCAATCGGAGATTGCTCAAGAAACCACCAACGTGGCGACAGGTCCTGTTGTTTTCGCTGGTGTTTGTCGGCATTTGCGTATCGGCGTGGGGCCTGCAAGTGCTGGGCTACTGGCCTGCAAGCTGGACCACCACGACAGGGACGGAGCTCCCGCTGGACTGATTGGACCGGGCGATCCATGGGTTCAGCCGCAGCGCGTTGCCTGAAGCAAGGCTTGCCGCCGCCGCTCGAAGTCCAGCTTGCCGATCCGCTCGACAGACCCGTAGAACAGCGCGTAATCGTCGTCGCATAGCGCGAGCAGCCGCCTGAAGGCGGGCACCAGATCACTGTAGACGGCGATCGGCGCGAGCTTGGCGTTGTTGATCGGTCCTTCGAACCATCGGTCGTAACCGTTAAAGCCCTTCCACGGACCGTCGCGCATCCGACGGTAGCGTATACGCAGGTCTGCTATAACGGCCTCTTTTTCGGCACGCTTCTGCGCGTCGCTGGCGTCGCTCGTGTAAACGGTGTTGAGTTCTTCACGGGCGCTGGCAACCAGGGCCACGAACTCGGCGTCGATGCGCAGGCCGGCATGGTAGCGCGCCAGCGTCGCGGTGTCGCCACGCTGGCGCAGCCACTTTTCGACGCCGGTTTCCTCGACAGTGCTGGCGAAGGATTCGTTGAACACGGCATCGCCCGGCACATAGACAACCTGATGCGCCAGTTCGTGAAACACCGTCGCCGCGAGGTACGTCTCGCCGCGCCCGAACATGGTGTTGAGCAGCGGATCGGCGAAGAAGCCGAGCGTCGAATAGGCCGGCACACCGGTGACATAAATATCATCGCCCTGCCGGCGTATGCCGTCGGCGAAACGGTCGGCTGCCTGTTCCGAGAAATAGCCGCGATAGGGGACGCAGCCGACCACCGGAAAACACCAGGTGCGCATCTGCAGCGACAGTTCCGGCGCTGCGAATACCGCCCAGGTGACGAATGGTCGGCCCGTGTCGACATATTTGCGATAGGAGCGGTTGTCCGGCAGCGCCAATTCGTCGATGGCGAACTGCCGGATGTCACGGGCCTGCGCCAGCTGCTCCTTGGCCGCCGTCGGCGCCGACGGATCGTCGAGCAGTTTGTCGACCGGCCGGCTCGCCGACATCAGGCTGAGATGACCGTCCATTGACTGCGCATAGTAGGCCAGGTTGCCGCAGCCCTGCAGGGCCAGCAACGGTGCCAGGACGGCGATCCAACGTATCGTCTTTACGAACATGTTCGGCCCGACCATGCGTTCCGGAGCAACCGATGACGGTCGCTGACCGGTCCTAGCATCGTTGGCCTCAAGGGAAAAGTCGAACGGCATCGTCGCCCCGTCGCTTTCTGACGGACGGTCTATCGCGCGAGATCGTCAATCCGCTGGCTTCGGCGGTCAGCCGGCGTCCTATTCTTCGAACTTGAAGGACACCTTCAGTTTGGTTCGGTAAAGCTTGACCGCGTTGTTTTCGATTACCAGGTCCTGCTCCGTTACCGAGGCGATGCGCAGATCGCGCAAGCTCCCGGCCGCGCGGGCCACGGCGTTGGCAGCCGCCTTGTCCCACGACTCGGGGCTGGTGCCGACGATCTCAATGATTTTGTAGACGCTGTCGCTCATGACCTTTCCTCCCGTGTACCCGAGCACTGTAGCATGGAGATCGGTAACGATCAGCACGCATCGCCTGCGCGCAATCTTTACTTGTGTTGCGGCTGGCGGTGCGCAAAGATCAATATCCGGGGCCGGAACACAGACGACTGTGCAATTTTTTATTCGAGGGCGACCGATGTACTTCCCAGGTAATACTCATGTAAGCGCCGCCGCGGTTTTGGCGGCAACCCTGTTTTCCATCTCGACCGCGTTCGCGGATGATTTTGTCATTTCAGCAAACACGACCGAAACCAATGGCGGTTTCGATATCAACGGCGATGACTCGTTGACGATCACCGATACCGGTTCGATCACGGTTTCGGGTCCAAACAATCTCGGTGTCTTTGCCACTGGTCAGAACAATCGCGTCGACAATTTTGGCCTGATCACCACCGACGGGTTCGAATCCGACGGGGTCCGCGCCGAGACCGGCCGGAATGCCATCAACAACGCAAACACCATCAACACCACCGGCGACCTGTCGCACGGCGTCCGGGTTAGCGGCGGCAGCAATACCATTGTCAACAGCGGGTTGATTGGTACCGAGGGTACCGGCGCGCAGGGAATCTTTGCCACCGGGGGCGGCAATTCCGTGACGAATTCCGGCACGGTCGACACAATCGGTTCGGAATCCACCGGCATCCTTGCCACCGGCGGCAACAATACCGTCCTGAACACCAATGTGGTCGCCACGGCGTCTGCACTGTCACCGGGCATTGTGGTTACCGGCGGCGGCAATTCCGTCGACAATCAAGCGGATATCTCGACCGGTGGCGACGCGTCTTTTGGCATCGAAGCCACGGGCGGCGGCAATACGATCGACAGCAGCGGATCCATCTTCACGGTCGGTGCCGGCAGCGACGGCATATCGAGCGGCGCCAACAACACCACCACAAACAGCGGGGCGATCGAGACGCTCGGACCCCAGGCGGCGGGAATCCGCGCCATCAACGGCGGCAACTCGGTGACCAACAGTGGTTCGATCGCCACCGAAGGTTCTGAGTCCCTCGGCATCCAGGCAACCGGTGGCGGCAACACAGTCGACAACAGCAATATGATCGCCACGGCAGGGCCCGATGCAGGCGGCCTCGTCGTCAGCGGCGGTGGCAACAGCGCTTCGAACAGCGGAACGATCGAAACCAGCGGCGCCGGGTCCGTCGGCATTCGGGCAAGTGCCGGAAGCAACACCGTGGTCAACACCGGCACCGTCGCCACCATGAGCGGTCAGTCTCACGGTATTTTCGCGTCAGGCGGCAGCAACACCGTGACCAACGAGGCGGCCGTATCGACCATGGGCGATACGGCTTACGGCATTCAGGCCACCGGCGGCGACAACACGGTCAACAGCAGCGGCACGATCACGACCGAAGGTGACGGCAGCGACGGCATCTTCAGCGGCACCAGCAACATGGTCACCAACAGCGGTTCGATCGTAACGGGCGGTTCGCAATCCGCCGGCATTCGCGGGGAGGATGGTAGCAATACCATCACCAACGACGGTTCGATCGCCACGTCCGGGTCCGAGTCCTTCGGCATTCAGGCGACCGGCGGCGACAATACGATCGTCAACAACGGTTCGATCGTCACCAACGGTATCGACGCCTTTGGCATCGTTGCCAATGGCGGCAACAACAACGTGTCGAACACCAGCAGCGACTCGATCGTCACCACGGAGGATGGCGCCGTTGGGATACGGGCCAGTGACGGTAACAATACCGTTGACAACAGCGGTTCGATCCGCACGTCGGGCACCGACGCTCACGGCATTCTGGCCGGCGGCGGCAGCAACGCCATCTTCAACAGCGGCTTGATCCACGCGACCGGCGCCGGCGCGGATGCCATTCAGGCCACCGCGACCGGCAACAGCGTAACCATATCCGGCAAGACGGTCAGCGAGCAGGCCAATGCCGTCAACCTGGACGGCGCCGACGCGGTACTGTCGCTGCTGCCGGGCGCCGCGCTACAGGGCGGCCTGACCTTTACCCAGCCGGCCAGCGGAACGTTGCTGATCGCGCCGGGCATGAGCACCTACCTGACCTTCGACGGCCTGCCGGCCAGCATCGACAGCAACGGCATGCCTTTGGCCGTAGCCGGTGATGTGGCGGCGACCATCGACGTCACCGGCTTCGCGGCGACGGATCTGGCATTCTTCGACCTGTCCCGTACGGTCTCCAATGCACTTGATGCGCGTCTGGCGTCGATCCGGCCCACAGCCCAGACCTTCGCCTTCGGTAAGGATCCCGGCGCCACCTCCCACAAGGGCGGCTGGGCGAGCCTGATCGGCGCCTACCGCGATCAGGATGCCTCTGGCAATACCGTCGGCTACGACGTTGCGCTGGGCGGCGTCATCGGCGGTATCGACCGGTCGCTTTCGGCCATCAGGACCGTTGGTTTCTATGGCGGCTATGCCTACAGCAGCACCAACGCCTCCGGGACGGCGACGGATACCGAGGCCAACAACATCTTCGGCGGCGGCTACTTCAGCCACAGTGGCGACAGCCATTTCATCGAGTTTCACGGACTGATCGGGGTCGGCTTCTATGACAGCGACCGGACAGTGCTCAACAATATGGTGGTTGGCGGCATCGAGACGGCTACGGCGGATTACAACGGCTACTTCTTCAGCCCGGCCCTGACGATCGGCCGAAACGGAGATCTGTTCGGCAAGCCGCTGACGCCGAGTGTACGCCTGCGCTATGCCGGGCTCTATCTTGACGGCTACACGGAAAGCGGCTCTTCGGCTAATCTGTCGGTCGGCAGCCGGTCGGCACATTTCGGCGAAATCCGCGGTCAGCTCGCCTATCAGGCGCATAAGGCGCAGTACGATACCGGTGCCATGCAGACGGTGCTGCGGGCCGGTGTCGACGGCATCTTCAACTGGGGCGATGACGTCAGCGCCACGCTACTCGGCCAGACTTTGGTTTTCGCGCCGGGCGACCAGGACGCCGTGGCACGCGGCTTCGTCGGAGCCGATTTCGTTTTTGCAGGGCATGGCGGCAAAACCTCGGCGACCGCCGGTTTCGAGGTCGGTTACGGAACCGACGACGCGTTCACCGGCGAAGCGCGGGTCGGGTTACGGACGCGGTTCTAGAGAATCCACAGCCGCGACACGCGCCAGTGCGTTGCGGGCGATGAGGATATGAAACGGCAGGATCGCCTTGAGGTAGAACCGGCCGCCGCAATTGTGCGGATGCACCCAGGTGGCGAGGAACACCTGCCCGTCGCGGGACAGCACGGACACGCGGAAGTTGAGGTGCCTATCGTTGAAGCCGGCGATCAGCTCCTGCCCGGATTCCGATTCCACCGGAAATACACCGACCTTGTCGGGCGCCGGCGGGCCGTCGTTGGACAGTCCGAACGGCGCAGTCAGCACCCCGCGAAGCACCATGAGACGGCGTGCCCAGGCGGGGAATTCGGTGATGATCTCGGCCGCCTTGCGCGGTGGCATGTCGGAAGCAACGCAATAGCAGTCGAGGAAATCTCCCGGCGCGCGTCGTGCATGCAACACACTGTCAGCCGGAAGAGCGGTGGCGGTGACATCCGCCGAAAGCATCCTGTCTTCTCGCATTGCGGCGCGTCCTGTTCAGGTCTGCATAGAATGTAAGCATGGCGGCGTTTGGGTGCACCGCGCCGAGGCCGTGTCATAACGGCGCAGCCTATACGCCCCGCTCATCTTCACCGATAGTGATCAGTACGTTGCCTTTCTTGTGTCCGATGTCGACGTAGCGGTGCGCCTCGACGATTCCGTCCAGCGGATAGCATCGATCGATCACGGCACGAAAGCGCTCCGCCTCCAACAGTTGGTTGATCAGTAGCAGGTCTTCCCGGTGGGAGCGGCCCAGGCCGTCATCGACGGAGACATAACGGCCGCCGGGCGCCACGACCCTCCGGCACTGGCGCTTCATTGCCGAGTCCTTGTCCTTGCCGACGGCATCCAGCACCAAATCGTAGGTCTCGCCCCGGCTGACCAGATCGTCCCGTGTGTAGTCCACGACCGACTCGGCGCCCAGCGAGCGCACCAGATCCAGATTCGCCGTGCTGCAGATGCCGGTGACCTGCGCGCCGTAGTGGCAGGCAAGCTGTACCGCAGCGGTTCCGATGGCACCGGATGCACCATAAACGAGAAGCTTTTTGCGGTTGCGGATGTCACCCTTGCGCAGGAAGTGTCCGGCCAGCAGGCCGCCATAGGCGACGGCTGCCGCTTCCCGGTAGCTGACGCAGGCGGGTTTCGACACCAGAACGTCGTTTTCCGACAGACAGACAAACTCGGCATAGGTACCGAAGCGTGGGCCCGTCATGCCGTAGACCTGGTCTCCCGGCTTGAAGCGTGTCACCGCGTCGCCAACCGCTTCGATCTCTCCCGCCAGGACGATGCCAAGGATCGGGTGGCGCGGCCTGGTGATTCCGACCGCCAGCCGTATCATCAGCCCGATCGGCTGCCACAGGGGAAACCGAAAGGCGCGCACACGGCAATCGCTCGTCGTCGCTGCCGTCGCCATCACTTTGATGCGAACGTCCCTTCTGCCGGGCGAGGGTTTGTCAACCTCGCGAAGCTGAAGCACGTCCGGGGGTCCGTATCGTGGGCAAATTACCGCTTTCATGAGCCGGCCATCCGTTTCTTGCGTTGTCCAACAGGGATTGGAGGCTTAGCGGAATTCGCATATATGGCCATGTCGCGCCGTGACGATCGCATGATCGTTCGTAACAGATCATCAGGGGAGCGCATGCCGGAAGCCACCGCATCGGCAGGATTGGTCAACGGGCTGTTGACCTTCGCCGTATCCGAAGGCGCGCCGCGCGAGACGCTGCTCCATCGCGCCGGCCTTCAACAGGAGGCATTGCGCGACGGCGACAGCCGGATTCCTCTCGACCGGTACCGCGCGCTGGTGCGTGCGGCCCGGGATCTGAACGGCGATCCGGCGCTGGCGCTGAAATGGGCCGAGACCGTCGACATGTCGGATGTGTCGATCGTCGGGCTGATCATGAACGCCTCGCACACCATGGGCGATGCTTTCGAACAACTGCAGCGCTATACGCGTCTCGCCGTCGAAGTGGATACCGGAGCAGCACAACCGCGCTTCGTTCTGGAGCAGGTCGCGGGCAGCCTGTGGATGGTCGATACCCGCCGTGAGCCCAACGCCTTTTACGAATTGTCGGAAATGTCCTTCGCCCGGCTGGTCTGCGGACCGCGGCGGTTTCTCGATCGGCCGCACGTGCTGGAGGTGCACTTCACCCATGACGATCCGGGCTACGCCGAGGCTTATGCCCGGGTCTTTCAATGTCCGGTCCGGTTTTCGAGCCGACGGAATGCGCTGCTGCTGCATCCCGACATCGTCTCGTGGCCCGTCAAGGTTGCGCCGGGCTACGTGTTCGGCGTTCTGACACGGCACGCCGACCAACTGCTCGAAAAGCTGGAGCGCACCGGCACCGTGCGTGACAGCGTCGAAAGCCTGCTGATGCAGGACTTGCATAGGGGCCCACCGACGGCCGACGCGGTCGCGCGGGCCTTGGGCTGCAGCCGGCAAACGCTCTACCGCAGACTGCGACAGGAAGGCACGACATTTGCCGAGGTCGTCGAGAACCTCAGGCACGGATTGGCGATGGAGTATCTCGGAGGCGACAGAGCTTCGGTCAACGAGACCGCATATCTGCTGGGCTACGCCGATCCGGCGGCCTTTTCCAGGGCGTTCAAGCGCTGGACAGGCAAGAACCCGAGAGACGTCATCGCCAAGGCCTGAGCGGCGCCAGTTCTTTTCCAGATGCCAGACCTGCTCGCACGCATCGCGTCCCAGCCGGCGCGGTCGACTGCCACATGCCGCGCCACTGCAGTTTTTTCAATCGTGGAGTTGCACGCGCCCCGCCGTCGCACCGCCAGGGATTGCGACACATTGGTTTGGCTGTTTCTCCCGGCTCCAACCCGCTGGATTCTCAGAATCGCGCTTTTGCGTCTTGACGCTTTGCAGTACCCGTGGTGCCTGAACTGGCGAATCGACAAACGGGTGATTGGGACAACGCGATGTTTGGTAACTGGCCAAAACTCACCTTCGGAACCGTCAACGGATTTCCGCTGCGTCTGGACGCCACCTTTGCGATTGTGCCGCTGCTGTTTCTCAACCGGTTCTCGATGCAGTCCAGCAGCGAAGACTGGCTGGAGATCGGCGTTGTCATCATCGGCGTTTTCCTGTCGGTGCTGTTGCATGAACTCGGCCACGCGCTGACTGCCCGCAGATTTGGCGTCGGCGTGCAGGAGGTGGTCGTCGGCGGCTTCTACGGTTATGCGCGGCTTATGCCGCACAGGACGACGCGGCGGGCAGCGATCGCCATCATCGCGGCCGGGCCCGGCGCCAATCTGCTTATCTTTCTGGTGTTGTGGGCCATTCTGTCGTTCCCGTCGCTGATTGAAATGAGAACGATTGCCTTCCTCGGATATCCGGAGACGATCGGCCCGGTCTGGCTGGCCAAGGCGGCTGGATTGCTGGTGCTTGCCAACCTGTTGATGTTCATCTTCAATCTCGTGCCGGCCTTTCCACTCGACGGCGGCCGGATTGTCGACCAGGTGCTTAGCAGGTTTGTGCCGCCGCATATCGGCATCCAGATCTCGGTGCTGCTGGGGATTGCGATTGGCGCGATCTTTGCCGTGATCGGATTGGGTTTCAGCCTGTTTCTCTCGCTCATCGGCGTGTTTGTCATCGTGGTCAATGTGAGCCGACTGCGCAGCCGCCCGCCGGCCCGGCCGCAGCCGCGGCGCCCGGCGCAATCCAAGTGAATGACCGGTGGTGTAGCGGCAATTAGGTCTGACTGGTGTCGTCAAATACGGCCGCGTGCATCAGCTTGCGCAGCTGCTTCGAATAGGCCTGTGTCGTCGGCGCTTCGATACCCGGCAAATGCAGGAATTTTTCCGCGACGCTCATACCCAGAATAGCTGCGCTCAGAAGGGCGGCCCGACGTGTATCACCGATGACAATGTCGAACGGATGCTGCCATTTCGAGCGGTAAGCCCGTCTTACAATCTCTCCGACCTCCGGATCTCCGGCATTGACCAGAATGAGACTCACGGGGGACGGTTCATCCGTGTCGCGAGGCGCCGAAACGAAGATCTGCACCAACGTGTCGAGAAGCTCGTCCACACTGGCGAACATGTCCGGATCGATGCCGTCGACCAGGTGCACGGTCGCTTCGAAGAGCTTTTGCTTGGATCCGAAATAGCGGGACACCAGGGCGACATCGACATCCGCCGCCTGGGCGATCTCCCTTAACGATACGTTCGAATACCCGCGTGACCAGAACAGCCGCCGGCCCTGGGCGAGGATGCGCTCTTTTGTATCCTGTCCCTTCGACATCCGGCGAAACCTAACGTCGGCAGACAAAAAGTCAACAACTGTTGACAGCTCTGTCCCGGCATCCTATCTGGCATGTCAACACCTGTTGATTTTTTCCGAAGAGAGGTTTTGGGCATGGCTGAGATCGCATTGGTGACAGGCGCATCATCGGGCCTGGGCAAGGAGTTCGCCCGCTACCACGCGTCGAAAGGAGGGGATGTGGTCCTCACCGCGCGGCGCAAGACAGCACTGGATGAGTTGAAAGAGGAGCTGGAATCGCGGCACCAGGTCACCGCCCATGTGCTGGATCTCGACCTCGCGGCGTCCGGTGCCGCCGACTCGCTCTACGAGAAGGTCAAGGCGCTCGGCGTGGAGGTTGATATCCTAATCAACAACGCTGGCTTCGGCGGGCACGGCCATTTCGTCGAGCGCGATCTGGCGGCGGACCAGGAAATGATCGACCTCAACATCAGCGCCCTTGTCACGTTGACCCATCTGTTCGCCAACGACATGGCCAAGCGGGGCAGCGGCAAAATCCTGAATGTCGGTTCCACCGCTGGCTTTGTGCCCGGGCCGAACCAGGCCGTGTATTTCGCGACCAAGGCCTTCGTCAATTCCTTCAGCCAGGCCATCAACCACGAGCTGCGCTCGAAAGGTGTCACTTGCACCGTGCTTGCGCCCGGCTATGTGGAAACGGAGTTCGCGCAGACCGCGAACCTGGAGGGCACCAACATGGTCAAGTCCGGCGGTGCCCAGGCCGCAGACGTTGCTAAACACGGCTACGACGCCATGATGAATGGTCAGCTTTTAACGATCAACGACCGGCAGTTGAACTTCATGCTCAATTGGATCGTGCCCCTGTTGCCGCGCCGCACGGCGCTGAACATCATCTCCAAAACCCAATCCAAATAGGGGCCGATCCTTCGCATGGCGTTGCTCCTTACTTTGTGCGTTGGTTCCGTGCCGAAGCCGGCTACGGCGCGAGGTCGACAGCGGCACGGAACGACCCGTCCATGTGGAACGGCACAGACGAATGATCGTGGGCAATGCGCCAGCCTTGCGCGGTCTTGCGGAAACACATCGTCGTGCGGAACCAGAGGTCGACGGCTTCACCGTCCGTCTTGCTGCCGCGCATGCGGTTGAGTGCGAACGTGTAGGCGACGTCGCCGGCGACGGCGAGGCCGGTGTCTTGAGCATCGATCCGTATCGGGCCCGCCCAGGTGGATAGCCAGGCGGCAAGATCGTCCCGGTTCACGCCGCGTTCGCTGAGCGGAGGCGCCAGGCCGCAGATCATCGCATCGGGGACATAACAGTCGGCGATGGCGTCGGCATCCTTGTCATGATGGGCCTGACCGAGGCGCTGGCACAACGCGATGATCTCATCGTGATCCACAGTCATGGGTCCACCCCTTACTCTTCGACGATCATCTCAAAGCCGCCGTAGATCAGGCGCCGGCCGTCGAACGGCATCGGATTGGCCTCGGACGAAAGATCGGGATCCTCGAACACCTTTTTCATGCCGGCTTCGCGGGTCGCCTTGTCGGGCCACACGATCCACGAGAAGACCACGGTTTCATCGTCCTGCTTTTGCACCGCCATCGGGAAGGACGTGGTTTCGCCGTCCGGGACGTCATCGCCCCAGCAATCGGTGCCGGACAGCGCTCCGTGGCGTTTGAAAACCGCGATCGCCCTTTGGGCGTGAATGCGGTAGGCCTCCTTATTCGCGGTCGGCACGGCGGCAACAAATCCATCAACATAGGTCATCGGTGTGTCCTCTCTCACTTGTCATTGAAAGCCGCTTCCAGCGCGGCAATGTCGATCTTCTTCATGCTCATCATGGCTGCTTGCGCCCGCCCGGCGGCGTCGCGGTCTTCGGCGCTCAGCATGTGCGTGAGAGCCTGCGGTACGACCTGCCAGTGCACGCCGAAGCGGTCGCTCAACCAGCCGCAGGGTCCCTCGCTGCCGCCTTCCGACAGCGCGGTCCACAGACGATCCGTTTCCGCCTGGTCCCTGGTGGCGATGGAGATGGAATGGTCGGGTCGCGCCTCGAAGGCGGCATTGCCGTCCATCGCCATGAACGGTGTGCCCATGATCTCGAACAGCACAAGCGCCGCCTCGTCGCCGATGCTCTGCACGCTCTCGATATGGCAGTCGGGCAGCGTCGCGGCATAGAAACGGGCGGCGGCTTCGGCGTCCTGTTTCATCCAGATGCAGGTGCGGGCTCTCGGTCGGTCGGTCATGGCGTCCTCTCCTCCCCTGCGTTTGCCTTGGAAAACAGCAGCTCGATGTAGCGCCTCAGGTGCTCGACGCTTTCGCGGGCGATGTCGCGGTCGCCGGTCGCCTTGGCGAGAATGAATGCGCCCTGCAGGACCGCCTGCGTGTGGCGGGCAAGGCTCGCCGCCGTCCACCCCACCGCGTTTATCCCGCGCGCCTGCATCGCCGCTTCGATGTCGGGTTCCAGCGTTGCCGCATGGCCGAATATGCTGGCCGCACAGGCATCGCGAATGGCTGGATGGGTGCCATAGGCCTCCTGGGTCATGGTGCCGACCAGGCAGGTGAACTCCGCCAGGTCGCCTTCGATGATCGATTTGCGGAAATCGACATAGGCGAGCACCCGGTCCAGCGGATCCTCAGGCGCATGGTAGGGCGCTTCGGTGAAGAATTCCGCCGTCGTTTCGGCCCAAAACCGGGCGGCCGCGACACCGAGCGCCTCTTTGCTCTCAAAATGATGAAAGTAGGCGCCCTTGGTGACTCCGGCGGCCTTGCACAGATCATCGACCGTGGTGGCGGTGAAGCCTTTGCGCCGGATCAGGTCGCGGGCGGCCTCGAGCAGGCGCGTTCTGGCGTCTCCGCGTTCCGGTTCGTGTTTTGTGGGCCTGGGCATAATTCATACATACCGTATAGTTGGTATGTATGTCAATGCATGGATTCGCCGCAATTCTTATCCGGCTAGAGACCGTGTGCCGCGATCGCTTCGATTCCGGCTTGCCAATGCAGATTTAAGCCGCTACCCAGACCATGGCTGAACGATCGTTCGGCAGATGGAGACTTGATGCTGACAATTGCGGTGCGCCGCTAAGGTCCGGCCGACCGGACCGACCTGAGCAAACGGATCCCGCGGCGCAATGCGCCGGATGGGCCCGTTGTGCTGAACGCAAATCTCCGTGACACCGTCATGACATACAGAGATCACGGACCACCGCCCGCCAGGCGGCTGTTGCCCGCCGCCGAGGCGGTGGCGCATCCCATTCGACAAACGACGAACCCAGCCGCTGCGCGCGGCGTCGGATTCAAGCGTTTGCGACGACCACTAAGGAACCAAAAGCAATGAACATCGATATTCAACCGACTGTGCTCCAGGACGTGCCTGCCCTGCAACGGCTGGTCGACGAGACGGGACTGTTTCCAAGCGGCCTGCTGCCTGACATGGTGGCCGGATTTCTCGGCGACGATCCCCAGGACATCTGGCTGACCTGCCATCTGGATGGCACGCCCGTCGGATTTTGCTACGCGGTCCCGGAACAAATGACCGCCGGGACATGGAACATGCTGGCTCTGGCCGTACTGCCGGTTCATCAGGGCCAGGGGCTGGGCGCGCGGCTCGTCGCCCGTCTGGAGACACTGCTGGAGGCGCGAGGCCAGCGCATTCTCATCGTCGACACATCCGGCACCGGAGAATTCGCGCTGACCCGCAGGTTCTACGCCAAGAACGGCTACGATGAAGAGGCTCGCATTCGCGACTTCTGGGCGGACGGCGACGACAAGGTCACCTTCCGCAAGGCTCTTAGCTGAGTTTGTAAGGCGTTCCCCGCCCAGGAATCGGCGGGGAACGCGTCGACGACCTTAGAGTAAGTTGCGGTCAGATGCTTCATTCTGGCCGCAAATTGCTCTATGCGGCGGTCGTCGGATCGATCATCTTGCGGACTTCGGTGATCTTCGTCGCCGGGAAGCCGCTGATCTCGGCATGCCTGTTGATGATGCCCTCGTCGGCGGCCAGATACACGCAAAACGTCTTGTTGTCGGCGACATAGCTCTCCAGCCACTGGATGTCAGAGCCAAGCTGTTTCAGCACCTCGTTCGATTTCGCCGACGCTTCCCGCAGTTGCGCGCGCTCGAACGTGCCGATTTCCGGGATATCCCGCTCGATGATGAATTTACGCAGTGTCATGATAACCTCTCTTGCTGGTCATGGGATTGGAAATGAGCAAACCGCATCCGCCGTTTGTTTGGTCGATCGGTTTGCAACATCTTGGTGTCGTCCTGTGCGAGGCCCTACGCGGTAAGGCACAGTATACCGCAAAGTCGTCCGGGGCCGTAGACCGGCATCAACCGGCCAGCTTCCTGGAGCCGCGGCAGATCACGAATTCGCCTGGAATCCGGTAGCCTTCGGGTGTGCGGAACGGGGCGATCGACGCCAGATACTCGGCATGGGCGGCTTCGCGTGTCGGCGTATCGAACCGGTTGTAAGCCAGCGCCACCGGGCCGCCGACGAAGGCGGCTTCGATGGCGGCGTCGTCGTTCCCATATGGCAGCGTGGAGACCACGCGGGTCGTCCGAATGTTCTCGAAGCCGACCGAATTCATCAGCTTCGGTAAAGCCGAACCGGTGCCGAGCAGAAAAAACAGCGGGCAGACCGACGACTTCACCCGGGCATCGACGATCGGGAAAATATCCGCCCAGCCGCATTTTGACCGCTCGCCCCAGACGGCCATGACCGCGCGGCCGCCGGGCCTGAGGACGCGCAAGGCCTCGGCGATCGCTTTGCGGGGATCTGGCACATACATCAGGCCGAGGGCGCACGTGACCACGTCAACACTGGCATCCGGCACCATCGGCACATCTTCGGCGTCGGCCCGAAACGCCTGCAGTTGCGCCAGGCCGCGTGCCGCCGCGGTTTGACGGACGGTAACGATCATTTCGTCCGACAGGTCCGTGGCGATCACCCGGCCCGTCGGCCCGACGGCATCGGCAAGCGGCAGGCTGACCAGCCCGGTGCCGCATGCCATGTCGAGCACGTGTTCGCCAGGCTTCGCCTTGGCCTGGCGCAGCGTTTCGGCATGCGCATCGGCCAGGCTGTGCTTCCAGCCGGTCTCATAAGCACCGGCCGCCTTGTCCCAGCCATAGCGCTGGATACGCCTTTGCATTTTGGCGTCCATCAGGCTTCTCCGGTCGATGATCTGTCGGCGCGGGAGTGGGTGACCGACAGGCGATGTTCAACCGACTGCGGGTTCAAAAACACGTCCATCAGCGGGCTGTAGCTGAGCGCCCTCGAGACCATCTTGTCGATACGCTGGCGCGGCGCCGGCGAGGTCACCGCGATATTGAGCCTGATACCCTCGAAGCCGGGCACGATCGTGTCGTCGACCCCCAGCTGACCACGGGCATCCACATCGGTTTCGAGAGTAACTTCCAGACGGTCGATGCGGATATCGTTTTTGGCGGCCCATTGCTTGATGCCGATGGCGATGCATCCGCTCATCGCCGACCGCAGTGCCATACTGGGCGACGGGCCGGCGTTGTTGCCGCCAAGAGCCTTGCCAACGTCGAGGATCATCACATGGTCCGCCTCCTCGACGCGGCACAGGGTTCCGTCGCTGACCGTCGCCACGTTGCGGTAAACCCGCTGGCCGCGTTCCGGTCGCAATGTCACGGTTTTTTCCGCCCGTTCCATGGCCTGCTTGATGGTTTGAACGTCTGACATGTCTGTCATCGGGGTGGTCCTCACAATTGCTCTAGGCGGCCATATTGGCGAGGCCGTCGAGATGGGCATGCAGGTGTTCCGACAGCTCCAATGCGTCGTACCCGACGCCGGAAATCTGATGCGACTGACGCCGACGCAGAATCGGCAGACCCAGGACGTAGAGGCCCGGTGCGTCCACCACACCGCCGTGATGGCGCAGGCGTCCGCGGCGATCGAAAACCGGCAAGTCGAGCCATGAGAAGTCGGGCCGGAATCCGCTGGCCCAGAGGATCGACCGGATGCCGCCATCCTTCAGGCTTCGCTGCAGGCGCGGTGCGGCCGGCACACGGGTCGGCTTCGGCCGATTCTCAGGCGGCAACTGGGTGTCGAGCTCCCACTCGGTGATCCAGTCGTCGACGGAGTCGAGCAGCCGGTGCATCTTGAGGTCCGCCGATGCACAGAGATTGCGCAGGCCGCCCGAGAACAGTGCCTGACCGTCGCGGATCGCCGCCAGGCGACCGACGATCTCGACGCCCAGGTCCTGCAGCGCATTGAGATCGACCGGTTCGGGCGCGCCGATCAATTGCGGCGACGGCAGGCGGCGTGCGCGCTCCAGGTCGTCGAGCGCATCAAAACGCTCGTCCGCCAAACCGATTGCATGCAGCCACCATTCGATGTCGTGGTCGCGATAGCTGCGCGGCAGGCGGATATGACTGCCAACCGCCAGCGTCACCGGCCGACCCGAGGCCTGTATTTCATGAGCCAGTTGCACCCCGGTGGCGGCGGCGCCGACGACCAGGACACCACCCTCGGGCAAGTCGCTTGGACGTTTGTAGTCGATCGGCGTCGTCTGATGGACCGTGTCGGGGACGGCGCTGCTCAAGGTGGGGATCACCGGTTGCACGAACGCGCCGGTGGCCAGCACCAGCGCCGTACAGGTCATAGGCCCCTGGCTGGTTTCGAGACGATAGCCGTCCTCGGTTCTGCGAACATGAAGCACTTCCGTGTCGCCCTGGATCGGAGCGCCGGTCTCCCGCGCGTAGGTGTCGAGATGCGCCACCAGTTCAGATACCGGCATGAATCCGTCGGGATCGGGCCCCTGGTATTCAGAACCGTGAAGGGTGTTGGCCCAATTCGGCGTGAGCAGGTGCAGGCTGTCCCAGCGTTGGGTACGCCAGGTGTGCGCGACCGTGCCGCGATCGAGAAGCAGATGGTCGATACCGCGGTGCGACAGCTGTCGGCTCATTGCCAGGCCGGACTGGCCGGCGCCGATGATGATGGTCGTAACATGCTTCACGATTCGTACTCCTGGTCCTGATGCCCTGAACGGCGGGCAGTTTCGGGAAGGCGCGTGTTCGCCACGGCGGCGCAGTCGGGGTCGCGCGTGGCTGCGGCGGCGAGGCCGTAACCGGTGGCGGCGATCTCTGATCGGTTGAGCCCGATGTCCTTCAGCGTGTGGTCATCGAGACCCTGCAATTTGTGGATTGTGATCTGCTGGGCCCGCCATCTGGCGAACCGCCGATAGAGACGGTGCACCAGGGTGTCGGCGCCGGGTTGGTAGACCGATATTGCGGCCGGCTCCTTCCGTGTTGCGGTGATCATGGCATCTATTCCTTCAATTCGAACATCCGACGCCCGCATAGGGCGGCGGGGTTTTGTTGGTCCGGGCCGAGCGGAATCGGCCGGCTGTTGACCGAGGGCGGACGCCGGCCTCAAGAACCGGCGCACCGCGCTCGATAGGTGGCTTAAGCGACCGTCACGTGGACATTGGTCGGATTGGTGATGACATCGAAAACGGCTGAGCGCTTTTGGGATTGCGCGACCAGCGCCGCGATTTCCTCTTTGGTCGCGTCCGCGTCGATATCGAAGCGGACACGAATATCGCTGTAGCCGTTGCGGACATCGGCATCGATGCCGAGAATCCCATAGAGGTCCATGTCGCCCTCAATGGTCGCCGTGACTTTCTTCAGCTGGATGCCGCGGTTCTGGGCAACGGTGGCGACGCCTGCGGTCAGGCAGCTGGCAAGTGCCGACAGTGCGATTTCGGCCGGGGTTGCGGCCATATCGGTGGCGGCGAACTGCTCCGGGTGGTCGGCCTCGATGATGTGCGGCGATTTCCGCTGCTGTTCTTCGCCCAGGCCGAAGAATCCTTCGACCGTGCTGCGGTTGTGGGTGCCGTCGATCCACTCGCAACGGGCCCGCCACTTGAACTGGGCGGCTTCAGGGGCCGATTCGAGCGTTTCGCGGGCACCCAGCAGCGCCTCGACATTGACGCCATTGTTGACCGTGCTGGTATTCGTCTGGGTCATGCTTTTTTCTCCTTTGATTAACCGATGGATCGGGCAACCTGATTGCCCAACCGGCGCTTGACTTATGTTCGACGGCGGCGCGATACCTGAAGGACTTCGAAAAGAGTTCTGAATGTTATGTGGTTCGCTTCCCGGTCAGGTCCTGACAGGGGATGGAGCGCGGCGCTGACGTGCGCTCCATCCCATTGAAATTATGAGATGAATAGGTTTCAGCCGACATCGATAGCAGGCCCGGAAACACGGCCCGCACCGGTCCGTGCCAGGGGCCGGAGGAGCCCTGTTCAGAGGTCTTTATTTTGAGCTGCAACGCCCTCAGTTCAGGTGCAGTTGTCGCAGCAGGCGCTGATAGCGCCGTTCGTGCCAAAGCGACCGAAGCGTCGGATTGAAACGCACCCAGCCGGCGTTGTGATGCCCCTCGTCGACCAGGCGCTCGAGTTCGTCCAGCGCGCGGCCGGTTTCGCCGAGCGTCGTGAAGGCGGCGACGGAATAGAACTGGAGGGCCGAACAGTCGCGCCCGCGCGCGACAATCGAATCGAGTGCCGCTTCGCCGTTGCCGCGCATGGCCAGCAACGCCGCCTCGGCGGCGCGGCCGCGTGGTTCGGCGGGATCGACAGCGAGGCGAAAGCCGAGGCGTATGGCTGCCGCCCTGCCAAACGTTTGCGCCCTTTCGTGTTCGCCGATTGCGTCACGGAACATGGCGGCCAGGAACAGCGACCGGTAATCATCCGGCAGCAACGCGGCGGAACGTTCGGCGGCACGGCTCGCCGATCGATAGGCGCCGAAGGCGCAATACATCAGGCTGCAATGGTACCAGGCCTCGCCGTTGTTTGGATCGAGTGCCAGTGCCCGCTCAAACGCCGCCCGGGCACCACGCTCATCATGGTGCGCAGTCAGTGCGACGCCGAGAGCAAGATGGTTCATCGCCCGATCAGGCCGTCGGCCTCTGGCTTCATCGGCCATGGCGATGGCCACCTCGCGATCGGTCGGATCCCCGGCGCAAAACAGTGTCTGAAAGGCCACTGTCAGGGCGTGTTCGGCACGTGTCGCCGCGCACATGGGTGCCCGTTTGGTGGCCTCCTCTGTCAAAAGCAGCGCCGTTTGGATGTCCGATGCACCGCCGAAGCGCCGCAGCCTGTCGGCCTCAATGCACAACAGATATGCATCCAGATCGAAATCCGACGCACCTTGGTCATAGGCGCTTTCGCGCCGATCGCGCACACGCTCCACTTCTGCTTCCGGCGCTTTGGTCAACCGGTAGCCGGCCCGCGGGATCGTCTCGATCACGTGACGGTCGCTGAAGCAACGCCGGAGCTCGGCGATCGCGGTGGTGACGGACTCGTCGCTCACCGTCACCTCGGGCCACACCGTGTCGAGCAGCTCCTGCCGGGTCACCACCTCGCCGCCGGCGCGCGCCAGCAGCAGCAAGGAATCCATGGCGCGCGGCGACAGGCGTCGCTGCCGGGCGCCATCGGTGATGGTGCGTGAGCCCGGCTCCACCCGCCAGCCACCGAGACGAAAGGGCAACTGTTTGAGCATTGTCATGGAGCTTTTCCTCTGCTGGCGCCTGGCAGGGCCCGGCCGGCTTATCGGCCGCCGGCGGTTCTGCCAATCGCGTGTTGGTGTTTCGGTTCGGGTTTCAGGAGGTCGTTGCAGCGCCCGGCGCCTCCTGAGGGCGGCGCAGGATGGAAACAGCGCCGCTGCCGACGAGAATGCCCGCCAGCACCAGCATCAGGCCGAGCACCAGTGCAATCGTCAGCTGTTCACCCATCAGCAGATAGCCCAGCAACATCGCGGTGACCGGGTTCAAGGTGAGATAAAGCACTGTGGTCGTTGGTGGCAGCCAGCGCAGCGCCCAGGTGAAGAGCGAGAACTGAATGGCGCCGGCGAAGGTTCCCAAAAACAGCACAGCCAGCCATCCCTTGCCGCTAAAGGACGGCAACGCCTGCAGGCCCGATTGCCAATAGACCACCGGCGCAAGCGCCACGACCGCAAAGGCCATCGCCAGCGCGGTGACGAACAATGCGCCATGCCGTGCCAGGGTGGCGCGGCTGAACACCGAATAGATGGCCGCACACAGCGCGCCAAGTAGCATCAGGCCGTCGCCGAGCAGATAATCGGGCGACGTCGACCGGAACGCTTCCGGGCCGAACGCGGCGACGATACCGAGGAACGCCAGCGCCACGCCGGCAGCCTTGGCGAATGTCACCCGCTCGCGTCCGAACAGGGCCGCGACGATCAGCGTCTGGATTGGAATGGTGGCCAGGCCGACGGCGCCGCGGGCTGCCGGCACGTATTGCAGCGATGCGTTGAAGGCCCACGGAAAGAGTCCAAAGAAAATGACGCCGAGCACCGCGATGGTGCGATAATCGGACAGCGTCAAATGATGCGCCGGCCATATGAAGCGGAGAAGAGGCGCAAAGCAGATGATGGAGACGATATAGCGATAGAAGGCCAGGGCCGCCGGATCCGTTTCACCGACGACAAAACGGGTGGCAACGACGGCGGTGCCGGCGCTCAAGGCGGATATGCCGGCCGCCAGATGGGCCAATGCGATCCTGCGCATGTGTTTCACCTCAGGACTGTTGAGTGACTTGCATTATGCAAGTTGCTAATACTCCGAGTGACTTGCATTTTGCAAGGCACCGGGAAAAGAGGCGTGCCGTGGCTGACGGCTCGGGCCGATCCCCGCGGACCGGATGATGGTATTTCCATCGCCGGCCCGTACCGGGTTCCGATCGGAGGCCTGCATACGCCCGGCGGTTGCGCGCCGCCTGAAAGACTTCAAAAAAAGTTCTGAATGATTTGTGGACCCCTGATCGCGAAAACGTGAAGTGCCTCTGCCGGCGGTGTGCAGGTCGACAACCGCACCGGTCACTTGCAAATCGAAAGCGACTGGAGTAATGACGCCGGCATAGCTCGTACCGGTTGGACCCCATGCAGCAACCCATTGCCCCGGATCGTCATGATTTTCGATCGCGCTGTTCCATTGCGCGGGCACTCGAACTGCTGGGTGATAAATGGACGCTGCTCATCATTCGCGACCTGATGTGGCACGGCAAGCACACGTTCCAAGCCCTGCAGGGCAGCGCCGAGCACATTCCGACCAACATCCTGTCGCAGCGTTTGAAGAAGCTGATGGACTGGGGCCTGGTGCGGCGCGAAGCCTATCAGAACCGGCCGGTCCGCTACCGCTATGACCTGACCGATGCCGGCAGGGCGCTCGAGCCGTTGCTCTTGCAGATCATGGGCTGGGGCCACCTGCATCTCGGTGGCGGGCGCTACGATCCGGCCACCGGCGAGAGCCAGAGCGGGCGCGACGGCAGCGCTTGAAGGACCGCGGGACCGGACGCCCTATCCGGAAAGGACCGACCGGCCGAGCAAGATCGCATTGGCCGGATTCTCGCCAATGCGCCGGATGGCGTAGGGCCACCAATCCCTTCCGAACGGCAGGTAGAGGCGCACCCGTTCGCCCTGGCCGGCGAGCCCGCGGGCAACATCGCTGCGCACGCCGAGCAGCATTTCGAATTCGTAGTCTCCCGCAGCCCATCCATTGCGCGCCGCCTCGTTGCGGGTGAAATCCTGAAGGCGGGTGTCATGCGTTGCGATCACCGGATAGAAGCCGCTGTCCCTGGCTTCTTGAGATAGCATCATGGCAATCAGCCTGCGTGAATTGGCCTTGATTTCCCGGCGGCTGGTGAAAGCGATGTCGGACCCCGCCACGAAGGCCCCCTTGACCAGACGCACCCGGCTGCCGCGGGCGATCTGGGCGCGCAGATCCGCCTCGGTGCGACGCAGATAGGCCTGCAGGGTCAGGGCGACCGGCAGGCCGGCGTCCTGGAGCCGGTCATGCAGGGCAATGGTCGAACCGGTCACCGACGAATCCTCCATGTCGAGCATCAGCGCATGGAAGCCGCTCCGGCCGTTGATGCCCGACCGGATGCGTCGCGCAATGGCCAGGGCGTTTTTCTCCGCCAGGTCCGGATCGATCTGCTGGCCGATCTGAGTCGGATCGACCGAGATGTGGAGATCGAGTTGCGATGGCGCCAGCAGGTCGGCGATTCGCAGCTTGTTGTCGAGGTTTTCCGCGACTCCCCGGGCATCCTCGACATACTCGCCGAGGAAGAACAGCGATGCGTCGATGGCGGCGTCGGCTTTCAACGCCGCAGCCCGCGCCAGCGCTTCCTCCGGACCGTTGCCTGCGACGTATTTCCGCGACAGCCGCGATGTCGCGCGTGTCGTCTGCATGAAACGTGTCGCGGCTTGTGAACGGGCCAGTCCGATCATCGCGCTTTGCCATGCTCGTGCGAACATCCCTGCCCTCACGCATGTTGACGGATTTTTGGCCGCCGGTCCGGAGCCGGCTCGAACGCGGCGAGCCGTTCGAGCAGTCGCCACAATGTGTCGGCATCGTCGCCGAACGCCGCCGCAATCTCCGCGTTGATCGAGCGCATGGCAGCCTGCGCCGCCACAATCTGCCGCCTGCCCTGTGGCGTCAGGCCGATCCGGGTGATCCTGCGGTCTCGCGAATCGGCCTTTCGGACAAGCGCGCCCGTTTTGCACAGCCGATCGATCACCCCGGTGATGGTGGCGCTGTCGATGACCAGAAAGGCGCCGAGTTCGGAGGCGCTTTGATCGGGTTTCTGCAACACGGCCTGCAGCACCGCGAACTGAATCGGCGTCATATTCCATGCCGAAAGCCGGTCGCGTGAGAATTTGGCGACGGTCTGGGCAGCCTTGCCGCTCAGGAAGCTGATGCAGGTTTCGATGCGGTCGCCGGTCCGATCCGTGGCGGTCACGCTTATCTCCTTGTATGCATATTACTTGTATACGAAATATTCGTATACAAGAGAAATTCTACCTGTCAAGCGAGTGGGTGCGATTGCCGCAAGCTCAGCGCTTTCGGCGTTCCCGCCAGAAGATCAGCAGTCCTGCGGCGATGATCAGCAGCGCGCCGGGAATCAGCTGCTCGAAGGGTGCCTCGCCGAAGGCGAACCAACCGATGACGAAGGAGAACGGAATGCCGAAATATTCGAACGGTGCCAGATTGCTCGGCTTTGTCAGCCGGTAGGCGGTGATCAACCCGAGCACCGCGAAACCGCCGAAGATGCCCATGGCGATCAGCCAGAACCAGTCATGCGCCGAAGCCACCGGCCGGTAGCTCTCGCTCAGCACGAGGATGACAATGGAGCCGGTGAGGGCGCCGCCGGTGGCGTATATGTTCAGCGTGGCGCTGGGAACCGCCGTATCCATCAGGCGTACGGTGATGCTGGAGCAGGCGTAGAAAAAGGCGGCGGCGATGGGCAGCAGGGCAAAGGGTGTGAAGATCTCGCTGCCCGGTCGCATGATCAAGAGGATGCCGGCGAAGCCCAGCACGACCGCCGCCCAGCGCCACACACCGACATGATCGCGCAGCACGGGAACCGAAAGGGCCGTGATGAACAGCGGGCCGGCGAAGGCGAGCGTCGAGGCCGTGGCGAAGTCGATGCGCACCAGCGCGGCATAGAGGCAAACCTGGGCGATCGCGACAAAGACGCCGCGCAGCAGTGCGAGTTTCCACTGGCGGATGACGATCGGCCGGCCGGCGGCGTGCCATTCGCGGCTGATCAGCAGGATTACGATACTGGGAACGAGACCGAACGCGTTGCGGAACACCGAAAGCTGCTGCGCCGCGTAGCTGGAGCCCAGATATTTAATGATGGCGCTCATGATGCTGAACATGAATATGGCCAGCAGCACAATGACCGCGCCGCTGAAGAACGGTCCGAGCCGGGAGAACGGAGTGCGCGCGTCAGCCTCCTCGCGCGCCTGTCCGCCGCCGTCGTTCAACGCACGCGTCGCTGGCCGAAGGTCGGCTGCACTTCCGGGATCGGTGGCATTTGCCAGGTGCCGGTAACCGGGATGCCGGTGTCGCGGTCGATCACCACGTCGATGACGGTCGGGACATGCGACTTGATGGCCTCCGCATAGGCGTCGCCGAACTGGTCCGGGTGTTCGACGCGGATGCCGCGCCCGCCCATGGCCTCGGCCATCTTGACGAAATCCGGGTTCCACAGCTGGCCGGTCTGCTCGTTGACGAAGCTGGTGCCAAGTTCGCGCCCGTCGAGATACACGCGCTGCAGGTCGCGAATGGTGCCGATGGCATAGTTGTTCTGCAGCACCCAGACGGCCGGCAGATTGTACTCCAGCGCCGTCGCCACCGCATGCGGCGTCATCATGAAACCACCGTCGCCACAGAGCGTTACGCAGGGCGAATGCGGCCGCGCCAGGCGGGCGCCGAGCACGCCGCAGACACCGAAACCCATGGCGGCGAAACCGCCGGATGTCATGTGGGTGCCGGCGATCTTCGGCATCCAGTATTGCTCGGACCAGACCTGGCAGTTGCCGACATCGTCGACCATCACCGTGTCGGGCGGCGAGATGCGGTTCATGTCGGCCAGCATGCGGCGCGGTTCGATCGGCACGTCGGTGCTGGTCTCGAAAGGCCGGGTGAAGTTGCGCCACTCGGTCTGCCAGGCTTCGATTTCGCGGCGCCAACCGTCGATGCTGGCGCGCAGGTTCTTGGCGCGGGCGATCTCCGTCGCCTGGGCGAGGAATTCCTTCGCATCGGCCTCGATACCGATTTCGACGGGGTAGTTGCGGCCGATTTCCTGGTTGTCGATATCCACCTGGATGAGCCGCGTCGGCGGGATGTTGTAGACATAGCCGGGGATCCACGAACCGGTGTGCAGGTCGTTGAAGCGGGCGCCGATGGCCAGGATCAGGTCGGCGTTGCGGGCGGCTTCGGTCGCCGGATATTCACCCCAGACGCCGGCCACGCCGAGATTCTGCGGATGATCGAACGGCAGGGCGCCCTTGCCCATGAACGAGGTGTAGACCGGAATGCCGACCTGGTCGGCGAAGGCCCGCAATTCCTCGAAGGCCCGCGCCACGCGGATGCCGCCGCCGGCAAGGATCAGTGGCTTCTTCGAAGCGACCAGCAGGTCCAGCGCCCGCTCGACGCTGGCTTCCGACATGCGCGACCGCCACAGCGACGGCGTCTCGTCGACGGCCGGATCCGGCACCGAAACCGGCGCCGTCTCGATATAGAGATTGTACGGCATGTCCATATGCACGGGCCCCGGCCGGCCGTTGCGCATCAGCGAAAAGGCGTCCGGCAGGGCGCGCGTCAGATCCTCGACCTTGTCGATGCGGAAGGATTTTTTCGTTACCGGCTCGAAGATCGACGACATCGAGCCGTTGTAGCGATAGTCGTCCTGCAGGGCGCCGGAATTGAGCTGGTTGGTCGGCACATTGCCGGTGATGACGAAAAAGGCGGAATTGTCGTAATAGGCGTTGGCCGTCGATATCATCAGATTCATCGGGCCGGGACCGGTCGACGCATAGACGACGAGCGGCTCTCCGGTCAGCCGGTAATAGACATCTGCCATGAAGCCGGCCGCCTGTTCGACGCGCGGCGATATGTGGCGGATCCGGTCCTGCACCTTGACGATGCCGTCGAGCAGGCCGATCGCGCCGTGGCCAGCATAGCCGAGAATATGGGGCACTTTCTCCTTTACGAGGTATTCGGCGATGATGTCGGCGCCGCGCATCTCGTTCGTGCCCCGCATGCCGCTGTAGCGGCCGGACGGTGTGTAGCTCGCATAGCCCGCATAGCTGTTGCGGGCGGACGGGTTATAGGGGCTCCTGAGACTCATCCTCTCCTCCCGGACAGCGCGTTGGTCCTGTCGACGGCGCCGCTGTGAGGTTAGAGCAAGCAGACGAAGGATTGAACCAATTGTTAAGGGAATATCAGGGTAACAGGTTACGCTCCGCATCGACCTTACAACGAAAGATTGTATTCGATGCGACCACGCAGGATCGGTCCAATGCCCCTTGACCGGGCGAGAGCGTTTTGCGGACTGTCGGCGACAAAGCTTTAAGCATTATGAAGATTGCTGAGGCGACCGTGTGCGTGTCGTTCGTATGAAAATTGCACGTCCGCGGGACTTTAATGCTTGCCTGACAGCTTCAGGGCTGTCCAATAGGGATGGCAGGCCGCCGACCATACCCAGTGATCCATGTATTGTGGATTGGTATCACATGAAGTAAATCATTGATAAATATGATTTAATCATCAAAGTGATGTGTGATCACACTGAAGTTCTGTTGATGCGCGGCACGGGTACGATGCAATTCTCCAGACTCTACAAAGAATGGTAAATGGAAGGTAAACGTCAGACGCTGGCAGGAGGTCGGTACTACCGGGTCGTCGGTGTTGGGCGCTGAATATCACGTTGCTGCGCGATCCGGGTGCCAATCGGTCATCGCTGCGGTCGATGGCGCGCGACGGTGTTGGGTTCGGACAACACCAGCGTCACGGTCGACTGTACGTTGCATTAGGTGTCGCGGACGATCCAGTGCTAGCGGCCGCAAAAAGATGGATGGTCCGTCATCGAGGGTGAGGTGTTTTGGTGGCCAAACCGAACACACAACCCAACCGATGCGGTTGTCAAATCGCGTCCTGGACACGCTTCAGCAATGTCAGGCTGGCCTTGCGCACGAGATAGCGGACATCGTCCGGGTCCATGAATGCCTTTATGCGCAACAGGGCCTGCGGGCTGCGAATCTTGCGCAGCCAGACCTTCCATTCCAGCTTTTGCTTGACGGTGTGCGCGAAGATCGTCGTGCCGCTGTCGATCTGATAGACATGGGCCGTCATCGCGATGTCCGGCCGCCATGCGAACGGGATGGTGAAACCAAGTGCGCTGAACAGCATGAACTCGCCCATATCGAAGTCCGAGACGGTGATGTCGATGGCCAGATCGCTTTTGTTGGCCGGTGCCCGGCTCGACACCGGAGACAAAGCCATTACCTCGCGCAGAGTCTGCTCGATCAACCCGGGATCGACCGGGAATTTCGGTGGATTCAGTTTGGAAATGCCCTTCTTCAGGCTGAAACTGGAAGTGACGGTTATGTTACCCAGGTACAGGGATCTCCTGATGCCAAACAGTCTCTTCCAAAACCTCAAATCCACCTCCGGAGTTTTGCGCTCCAGACTTACAGATAGGGACGCAGTGTCTTGGATTGTATGATGGCGGTATCGCGCGGTGAACAGAACCGTGGATAGCGATCATATCACGGCGCGACCCAGGTGCCGCGCCAACCATCGGCGCGCTCGAAGCGGGCGCGGCGGTGGTGCGGTTCAGAGAGCACCAGCGTTTCGATCGACTGCACGTCGCACGCGACGGCCAGGAAAAGCGCCGGGTCGGCGATGCGGTCGAAAGCGCCAGAGTCCGCGATCGGCGTGCCCGGCGCCGGATGAACGCCGTAGTTGAGGCGCGAGCCGGCGGGCAAAGCCTCCCAGCGGCCGGTATCCGGTTCCAGCAGCCGGGCCTGCGCGGCAATGCGCAGTTGGAACTGTTGGGCCGGGTCCCAGATGAAGAACCCGATGCGCGGATTGGCGCGCAGGTCGGCGACCTTGGGCGTGCGGGCGTCGGTGTGGAATTCGAGAACCTGGCGGCTGCGGTCGGCGGTGCGCAGGCCCACGGTGCGCATCTGCGGTATATCGTGCGCAGCGGTGGCGACCGCCGGGTGGCGGAACACCGACGTCGGATCGCGGGTCGCCGCGTCGAGTCTAACCCACACCAGATCAAGCGTCTCAGGCAGGTCGAGGATCCAGTCATTCATAGCCGGTCATCTCCAGATAGCCGCGGCCGGCATGGCTGCCTTCGGCGGTGACGGGGCCTTCCCAATAGGACACCAGCGTATCCATCCAGCTGTCCGGGTTGAGCGCCTCGGTGACGATGTCGAGATCGCGGGCAGGCAGTTGCAGCCGCCATTCCACCGGTACGTCACCACCGGCGACACGTGCGGTGCGTCTCGGCGTCATGGTCAGCGCGCCGTCGCCATAGGCGGTCGTGCTGCCGTCCGGATCGATCCAGGTGGCCGAGGTATAGGCGTCCGCCGTGCGGCTGCGCAGCCGAAAGCCCATCAGTTTCGAACCGTCGTCGAAATGCAACGACAGCCAGTCCCAGCCGGTCTGGTCGGGATCGAGCGGCTGCGACGACCATTCGCGGTCGAGCCACGCCTGACCGCGGACCGCGACCGGGCCGGTGGGCAGATCGATGGTGCCGGTCACGGCATAAAAGGGCTGCGAATAATAGTAGCTCGCCTGGCCGGACTCCGATTTGACCGAAAAGCCGTTGTCGCCGTGCTTGACCAGCGGACCGGACGCCGTCAGGTCGATGTCGTAGGAAAAGTCCGGACCGCGGGCGGTGATGCGTAGCGCCGAAAACGGGTCGGCGCCGGCAGTGGCCCGGCTCGTCATCTGCCAGTCGTCGATCCAGGCCGAGAACGGTTCCACCGACACGCCGGCTTGGCCGATGCCGCCGCGGGCAAAACGCTCGGTGGAAAAGTGGCGGTCGCCGGTGGTGACGGCGGCATGGGCCATCCAGCTCTGCGGTGCGGTCCAGCCGTCGCCGGCCTCGGGCTTCAGGGCGGAGCGGAACAGCGTCCATTGCAGGCCGAGATCATTGCCGTCGTCGTCCGCCAGATTGGCCGTCAGGTACCACCACTCGATGCGGTAGTCGGGATGCGCGCCGTGGTCGCGCGGGAACTCCAGCGCGGTGCCGCGCTGCGGTATTGAAAAGCCCTCGGCGTCGGTGCCGAGGCCGGCGAAGCCCTGCGCCAGGGCACCGGTCGCCAGAAGCAGGAACATGATAACAAGCCGGCTAACGTTCATGGACAAACACCTGCAGGAAACGGGCGGGTCGGGTGCGGGCCAGTCGCCAGACCGGAATGGCGGCGGCAAGCCCGGCGGCGACCAGCGCCAGGACGAGGAGCCTCAGCCAGTCTCCCGGGTAGACGAACATCGGCAGGCGCCAGCCGAACGCCTCGACATTGACGATGGCGAGCAGCACCCAAGCGAGCGCCAGGCCGACGGGCAGCGCCAGCAGCCAGGTCAGCGCCGCGAAGGCCAGCGTGCGCAGCATTTCTAGCCGCGCCAGCGTCGCCCGCGTGGTGCCGACGGCCCAGACCGGCGCCAACTGCGTCAGCCGCATATTGGCGAGCGTCAGCAGATTGGCCAGCATGGCGAAGCCGGCGACGCCCAAGGTGAGCGTGTTGAGCGCACCGGTGACCAGGAAGGTGCGGTCGAAAATCTGCAGCGAAAACCGTTTCACCTCAGCCTGGTTAAGGATGTTGCCGGGCGCCAGGCCGAAATCGTTCACCAGTGCCTCGGCCAACGCTTCCGCCGCTTCCGGCGCGACGCGCACGGCATGGCGCAGTTTCGGGATCTCCGGGAATTCCCGCATGAGCCTGTCGTGCTGGACGATCGCCTGTCCCGTCGGGTTGCCGTAGTCGGAATAGATCCCGACGATCGGTTCTGTCCAGTCCGGCGTCAGCCTGAGACCGTCGCCCAGCGCGTAGCCGTCGCGCCGGAACATCTGCTCGTTGATCAGCACGCCGTCGCCGGCGGCAATGCGATCCCAGACATCCGGTGTGCTTGCGAGCAGTGGCCAGTGGTCCCGGTAAGTCGGGTGAACAACGATGCCGTAAAGGAACACCGGCAGTCCGTCGATATCGATTTCGGTGACGCGGATCGGCAGCACCGCGTCGGCCCGTTCGGCAAGAAAGGCGCGCAGATCTTCAGCCTGCGCCTCGCTGTCGGCCGAGACGTAGAGTTCCGATGCCAGCCGCTGGTCGAGCCAGCCGGTGAAGGTCTGGCGAAAAGACTCCACCATGGTGCCAACGCCGATATTGGCGGCGAGCGCCAGCATCAACGCCATCAGGGCCAGCGACAGGTTGGGCACCTGCTGGCGCATATCGGCCCAGACCCATTCGGCAAGCGCCGTACGGGCACTGCGCGCGCCAAGTTTGAGCAATGCGGTGAGCAGCACAGGCAGCAACAGGGCAGCGCCGAGCAGCAGCGCGCCGAGCGTCAGAAAGCCGGCTGACAGGCCACGCCCCAGCCAAGCGGCGAGTAGCGACACCAGCAGCAGCAAGACGCCGGCGAGCGCCGACCAGCGCAGATCCTTCAGCGTCGCCATCGCCCAGGCGCGCGGCTGCGCCGGGGCGAGCAGCGGCAGGCGCGCCATACGCCACAGACCCTGGCCGGCGGCGAGCAGGGCGCCGGCGAGGGCGATCGCCAGCCCGGTCAGAATCCAGTCCGGCCGCAGCGTCAGCGATCCGGGCACGGCGGCGCCGTAAAGGCCGCGCAGCGTCGCCGCGACGTCGGGCAGCAGAGCGGCGGCGATGGCATAGCCGAGCGCCACGCCGAGCAGCCCGGCTAGCAGCGCCAGCATGAAGGTTTCGACAAGCAGCAGGGCAATGACCGCGCGGTTGGGCATGCCCAAGGCCCGCAGCGTGCGGATCACCGGGCGGCGCTGCTCGAAGGCGAGACCGATGGTGGCGTGCACGATGAACAGCCCGACGGCGAAAGCCAGGAAGCCGAAGGCGGTGAGGTTGAGGTGGAAACTGGCGCTGAGCCGGGCGATATCGCCCTGCGGATCGGGGGCGACACGCCTGAGATCCGGCGCCAGTTCGGCGAGCGGCGTCAGGCCGGCTGGCTGTACGGGCGCCAACAGCAAGTGATCGAGATCCGTCCGGTCGAGCAGCCTCCAGGCGGTGGCGATGTCGGCCATCAGGTCGCCCGGTTCCACCTGCAGCGAGGTGCGCAGGTTAAGATCGCTGTCACGCAATGCCGCGGCGGTGTCGGGATGGGCGAGCACCAGGTTTTCGCCAGCGACGAAGGCGGCGATGTCGTCATTGCCGGAGAGCCCCAGCGGTCCGGCACCCTGCGGCAGGGTGAAGACGTCGAGCCCGAGCACCCGGACGCGGTTGCGGCCGATGCGCAGCGATCCTTCGACCACCGGTGAGACCAGCCAGCCGGCGCGCCGCAGCGCCACGAACCGCTCGGCTTCGATCGGTCGTCCGTCCACCGCTTCAAGCCGTTCCAGGGTGTCCTGGCCGAGCACGCTGGCCGCGCGGTCGTAGCTCGATCGGGCCTCGCTGTTGATCGCCTGCACGCCGGTCCACAGGCCGGTCGCCAGCGCCAGGCCGACGAGCAGGGTGACGAGCTGCAGCGGCCGGCTGCGCCAGTGCGAGGCGAGTGCCGCGATGCCGGCGGCGATCATTGCAGCGTGCCGTGGGTGAGGTGCAGCCGCCGGTCGAGCCGGCCGGCCAGCCGCATCGAATGGGTGACCAGGATGAAGCCGGCTTTGACGTCGGCGACCAGCTCCAGCATCAGGTCGATCACCGCGTCGCCGGTATCCTCATCGAGATTGCCGGTCGGCTCATCGGCGAGGATCAGGTCGGGGCGCGCCGCCAGCGTGCGGCCGATCGCCACCCGCTGCTGCTGGCCGCCGGACAATTGCTCCGGATAGCGGTTCAGATGGCCGGCGAGCCCCAGACGTTCGGCCAGTTGCGCCGTCCACTCGGCATCGAGCCGCCCGGCAAGCCGCGCCTGAAAGCCGAGGTTCTGCGCCACATCAAGCGATGGGATCAGGTTGAATTGCTGAAACACCAGCCCAATGGTGCCGCGTCGCAACGCCGCGAGGTCGGCATCGCCCATACCGGCGATATCGGCGCCGGCGACACGGATGGCACCGCTGTCCGGCGCATCCAAGCCGGCGATCAGATGCAGCAGCGTGCTCTTGCCTGACCCGGATTCGCCGGTCAGTGCCAGCTGCTGCCCGGCATCGAGCTCCAACGACACGCCCTTGAGCACATCGACGGGGCCTTCCTCGGTCGGGTAGGATTTGATGACGTCGTGAAGGGTGAGCAGCATGGGAAGCCGGGGTTGATCGTCGCTCCGCTATTTAGTGCCCTCATGCGCGATTGGGAATACGCGAAGCGCGGCGAGCGATCTCACGCCTTCGGCCGGTTGCGCGCCTTGGTGGCCTTGCCCGTCGTCCGTGGTTTCGAGAAATCGGCCTCTGTTTCCAGCTCACCTCCGGGGTTGGGCGAGGCGGTGGTGAATGCGTCCGCCCAATTGCCGAGCTTTTCCTCGAAATCCGGCCAGTCGTGCATGTCTTCCTGATCCCGGTACATGGCGAAAGGCCGCAGCGTGCTTTCGTAGAAATCGACCTGTTCATGCAGGCGGTATTGCTGCGGATTGTAGCGGTTCCAGTGGCGGACCTGATCGAGCGGCCGGCGGTAGCGGCGGTCCTGACTGGCGACCGGATAACCGATCGGGATCGTGCCGTAGGCTTTCATCCACCGGGGATAGCCGAGGACGTCGGCAAGCTCGCGGTTGGTCACCTCCTCGCCGCCGCCCGACAGCCAGGCCGAGGTCAGGCCCTGCGCGGTGACGCCGAGCTGGATGTTCTGGATCGCCGCCCCGAGCGAACACAGAAAAATCGCCTCGTTGTTGTCGTGATATTCGGCTTCCCAGCCCTGGCTGGTCGGCTGCGGAAAGCAGACCTTCCAGCGTGGATCGCCGACGACGACGATGATCGCCACCGTGTTGGCGAGATAGTTCTTCGACACGGCGGGGAAGCCCCTTGCATGTTCGACCAGCCGCTGCGCCTGGCGCAGAAACACCTGGCGCACCGCCTCGCGCATGACGGGATCGTGCACCACGATGAAATCCCAGCACTGGACATTGGCGCCGGACGGCGCCCAGCGGCCGCATTCGACGATGCGGTCGAGGATCTCCGGTTCAACCTCACGGCCGGCCTCGAACTTACGGGTGCTGCGCCGGCGCTGGATGACGTCGTGAAAATCGGTGGTGTCGGAGTCGCTCATATCGGTCTCGGGATGCAAGTGAGGTTTGTGGTGCTATGGGGCGCTCGCCCGGTTCAAGCAACTGATCTTGCGAGGAATCCGGATTGTGAAGACAACAAAATATGTTGGTATCATCCTCCATCGCTCAGTTTAAACGATCTTAGTCCTGGAGATCGATGTTCAGGTCCGTCCGTGAGAGGACGTCTAGCGCGTGATGGCGCACAATATGACGGTCGACCGGAAGAAGTGCGGTCAGCTCGGTCAAAGAAATGCCTGGGCTTTCTGTCGCCAGTTGTTCGATCGCCATTGGCAGTTCCCGAGATTGCATCGGGGCGAGGTAGTGCACCGATGCACCTGATCTGATCGCAAGCGACAGCAAACCGCGAAAGCTACGTGCTTCTGGTATATCGGCGACCGATCCCCGCACAACAATCAAGGTGTCGTAGATCAGACCCTCTTCAACAAAGGTCCACAGTGTTGCATATGTTTTGCAGACCGCGCGGTGAAGCCAGGCCGGCAAACCGTTCTCCGGCTCGAGAAAATCCATGTTCTGACTGGTCCAATGACCCAAGATTACCGATTCGTAGTCAGCCGTCGTATGGCATTCGCACGCGGCAAGACCAGGTAGGTAATCGCGTAACCATCCGCGATACTCCCTCACTTTCCCGGTGTCCCGTAAATTAAGACATATCGCATCGAGATACGCGTGTGCACCCAGAGCCCGTTCGGCTTCATCGCTCGCGTATAGCCATTTCTCGAAGGAGGCGGTGTCCAAATCACCGCGCGCAAAGCACCAGAACTGGTCGAGAACAACCGGACAATTCTTCAGTTGGTCCATCAAATCCGTGTCGTCGATGCGTTGTCACGAGACACTGGATACAGGATCGGACTGCCCCCGTCATCACCGCTCAAACCGAACGCCTGCCTTCGCCGCTGCGTCGATGAGAAACGGCAGACCGACGTCGATGACGTCCTGCGGGCGATCGGCGACGGGGCGCCAGACGGCGAGGCCGGCGGCGATTTCGGGGGCGAGGTGGACGAAGCTTTCGAGCGTCATGGTGCCGTCGAAACCGGCCGCCGCGAGGCCCTCGAAGGCCGCCTGCCAGTCGAGATTGCCGGTGCCGGGTATGCCGCGGTTGGTTTCCGACAGGTGCATGTAGCCGAGATGCCGGCCGGCGTCGGCAAAGCCCTGGCGCAGGCCGGGCTCCTCGATGTTCATGTGATAGGTGTCGAGGTGGATGAAGATGTTGTCGGCGCCGACGCGCTCGATCAGCGCCGCACCCTGCTGTGCCGTGTTGAGCAGGTGGGTCTCGTAGCGGTTGCAAGGCTCGATGCCGAGCGCCATGTCGAGGCTTCTGGCTTTGCGCGAGACGCGCTCCAGCAGGCGGCAGACGGCGTCCAGTTCGGCATCGGTCACCGGCGCCCCGGAGGTCTGGCCGATGGTGCCGTAGGTGACGCCGGAGAGCACGTCGGATCCGGCATCGCGAGCGACCGAGAGCGCCCGTTCCAGGTAAGCGACCGCATCTTCGGCGCGCACCGCGACATCGAGTTCGGCCGGCAGGCCCAGCGAGCAGACGATGCGCACACCATGGCGCGCCGCCGCGGCGCGGGTGCCGGCGGCGTCGTAGCTGTCCGGATCGAGCAGCGGCGTCTCGATGACCCGCACGCCGTGCTCGACGATCGGCGGCAGCAGCCGGTCGGCGTCGTCGGGGTTCCACAGGGGCGTAAACGCCAATGAGTGCAATCCAAGAACCGGCATGCTTGTCTCCGCTTATCCGTGCGCGCCGACGATGTAGGACACGACTTCCGCCATATCGGTCTCCTGGCGATTGAGATCGGCGATCACGTTGCCGCGGCGCAGCACCACGATGCGGCCGCAGGCCTCGAAAACATCGTTGAGGCGATGGCTGATCAGGATGGTGGCGATGCCCTCGCCCTGCATCTGCTCGATCAGCCTGAGCACGCTCTCGACCTCGCGGACGGCCAGCGCCGCCGTCGGTTCGTCCATGATCACCAGTTTCGGCTGGAAGGTCAGCGCCCGGGCGATGGCGATGGTCTGCCGCTGGCCGCCGGACAGCATGCCCACCGGAATGTGGATCGACGGCAGGTGCACGCCGAGCCGGTCGACCATCTTCTGCGCCTCGACGTCGATCTTGGTTTTGTCGACGAAATAGGGAAACAGCCCGAACAGCCGCTTCGTCGGCTCGCGGCCGAGGAAGATGTTGTTGGCGACGTCCTGCTGGGCGGCGAGCGCCAGGTCCTGATAGATCATCTCGATGCCGAGTTCGCGGCGCTCACCGGGTTCGGCCTCGGTCAGGTCGTGGCCATTAAAATGCACGCTGCCGGCATCGACCGGATAGACGCCGGTGATCGTCTTCATCAGGGTCGACTTGCCGGCGCCGTTGTCGCCGACCAGGCCGACGACCTCGCCAGCCTCGACCGAAAAGTCAACGCCGTTCAGCACCTGAACGGCGCCAAACGATTTCTCGACCCCTTGCAGTTCAAGCAGCGTCACTGGCTTCGCCTTTCCCTGCTTCTGATCTGGTCGAGCCAGACGGCGGCGATCAGCACGGCGCCGATGGCCATCTGCTGGTAGTAGGCCTGGACCGCCATCAGGTTCAGGCCGTTTTGCAGGACCCCCATGATGAGCGCGCCGATCATGGTGCCGAGGATGGAACCGCGCCCGCCGAACAGGTTGGTGCCGCCGATGATGGCGGCGGTGATGGCGAGCAGTTCGTAATTGAGGCCGGCGGTCGGGTCGCCGGTGTTGACGCGGGCGGTGAAGATCAGCCCGGCGATGCCGGCCATCAGGCCGGAGATGGTGTAGAGCAGCATGCGCTGCCGGCGCACGTTGATGCCGGTGGCGCGCGCCGCGTTCTCGTTGTCGCCGAGCGCCAGCGTATGGTGGCCGAACGGCGTGTGGGCGAGCACGTAATGGGCGACGATGGCCACCCCGATCAGGATGAACACCGGGGTCGGGATGCCCCAGGGCCGGGCCTGGCCGAGGAACAGGATTTCGTCGGGAAGTCCGTAAATGCCACGTCCGCTGGAGATGATCAGCGCCAGGCCGCGGGCGATGCCGAGCATGCCGAGCGTCACGATGAAGGCTGGCACCCGGCCACGGGTGACGATGAAGCCGTTGACCGCGCCGGCCAGGGCACCGGCGCCGAGCGATCCGATGATGGCGAAGAACCAGGGCAGTTCCAGCGTGACGACAAGTGCCGCGCCGGCCACCGAAGACAGGCCGAGCACCGAGCCGAGCGACAGGTCAATGCCGGCGGCGCTGATCACGAAGGTGGCGCCGATCGCCAGAATGCCGAAGGTCGCAGTCGCCAGGATGACGTTGAACAGGTTGTTGGCCGTCAGGAAGACGCGCACGCCGTCGCCGGTGACCGGCGACAGAACCGCCATGATCGCGCACAGGGCGGCGAGGACAAGGATCGATTCGATGCGGACATGGGTCCGTTCGAGCAGACTGATCATCGGGAAACGGCAGCCGGGAGAATCCGGGCCGGCGGTGGGCCGGCCCGGACGGTTTCGTCTCTATTTAACGTATTCGAGCATGGGATCACTGCCGGCATCAAGGACTTCCTTGGTCAGCACCATGGTCGGCACGTAGATCCAGTCGCCGTCCGGCGCATTGCCGGCTTTCATGTCCTTGACCATTTCGACCGCCTGCTTGCCGACGAGATAAGGCAACTGGGCGACCGAGGCCGAAAGACGCCCGGACTTGATCGACTTGACGGCGTCGGAGTTGCCGTCGACGCCGATGACGGTCACCTGGTCCTGCTTGCCGGCGGCGTAGACGGTCTCGACGGCGCCCAGCGCCATGCCGTCATTGGCCGCGAAAATGGCGACCAGGTCGGGGTGCGAAGTCAGGATGTCGTTGGTGATGTTGGCCGCTTTGCCGCGATCCCAGTCGCCGGGCAGCGAGGCGACAACCTCAAGCCCCGGGGCCAGTTCGCCGAGCTTGTCGGCAAAGCCGTTGGCGCGCTTCTGACCGGTGACGTTGCCGGACAGCCCCTCGATCACCAGCACCGGTCCCTTGGCGTCGGCGCCGACCTGGCCGACCAGCCATTCGGCGCCCTGGGCGCCGGCGGCTACGTTGTCGGAGCCGATCGAGAAGGCGATGTCGACACCGGCATCGGCAGCGATCTTGTGGTCGAGGTTGCCGTCCAGATCGACGACCGGAATGCCCATGTCGTTGGCCCGCTTGAGGCAGGGCAGCAGGATCGTCGAGTTGATTGCCGCGGTGATCATGGCGTCGGGCCTGCGCTCCAGCATGGTGTTGCAGACGTTGAGCTGCGGTTCGGCGGCCTGGTCGCTTTCGACCGCCTGCAGATAGTATTCGACGCCGGCGGCCTCGGCGCCGTCACGCACGCCGAGCTCCATCGCACCCCAGAACGGGTTGGCGAGGGTCTTCATCAAAACCCCGTAGGTCTCGGCCTGGACGGGCAGGGCGAACAGCCCAACGATGGCGGTTACGGTGAGTTTTTTCAGCATTGGGTCCTCCCTTTTGCTTGCTGATGGGTGGGCGCGTCCTGCGCCTCAGCAACGGACCTCCCGGCCGTCGCTCTCATGCTCTCCTTATGTTGCCGGCGCGGCGACGAGCGTCGCCCGCGGTTCAAGACGGCAGTTAACACGGGTGATGCCGGCCGTCGCCTCGTCGCCCTCGATGCGCGCCAGCAGCCGTGCCCAGGCTTGCCGGGCGATCTCGCGTACCGGCTGAACGATCGCCGCGACCGGCGGATGGACCTGCGCCATCCAGGCGCTGTCGTCGAAACCGACCAGCGCCGTCTGCCGGCCGGGGCCGAGATTTCGGGCCTGGGCGATGCCGTAGGCTGCCAATGTCGCCGGATTGAACAGGCTGAAAATGGCCGAGGGCGCAGGGTGCCGGTCGAGGTAACGGTCGATCGCGGCCCGAGCGCTCTCTACCGTGGCGCCGGTCGGCAGGTAGGTGACGTCGATGCCGACGCCGCTTTGCGCCACGGCACGCTTGACGCCCTCCAGCCGCTCGGTGACGTTGCCGATGCCGTCGCCCAGATAGGCGACAAGCACCCGCCGGTGGCCAAGCTCGATCAGCCGCCGCATGACGGCCTCACAGGCGTCCGCATTGTCGACGCCGATACCGTCCAGCCCCGTGAGCGGGGCAACCCGATCGACCAGCACGAACGGCGTTTCGGTTTCGTCGAGTGCCCGTCCCAGGGAGGTCGCCAGCGACGGGATGAGCAGGATGCCGGCGACCCGCCAGCCGGTCAGTTCGTCAATCTCGCGCGCCTCGATGTCGGGGTCTTCGCGGCTCGACGTCGCCACGATGCGGTACTGGGTCTCCTCGGCGCAGCGTTCGAGCTGGGCGACCAGCTCGGCAAAAAACGGGTTTTCGAAATCGGGGATGACCAGGCCGATGATACGACTTTCGCGGCGGCGCAGGTTGGAGGCGATGGTGTTGCGCCGGTAGCCGAGCTTCTCGATGGCCTCGAGTACGGCGCGCCCTATGGGATCGTCCTGGCGGCGGCGGCCGTTCATAACGTTCGACACGCAACCGGGCGACACGCCGGCGCTGCGTGCGACATCCTGGATCGACGGCCTTGGTTTGACCCGCGCGTTGGCTCGAACTGCAGACATCTTCACCCCTTGCGCCCACGATAGAAAAAACGTTTTATGCTGTAAATCGTTTTTTCAGACGGCCTGACCATGCGCATTCTCTACGATCCGGCGCCGCGCACCACGGCGGAGATTTTTTCCGAAAACGCACGCCAGGCCTTCATGCGCGACTACGATGTGATCGTCGTCGACGAAGCCGACCGCGACACCTTCTACGACCGGCATCTGCCGGAGACCGACGTGCTGATCAGCCAGCAGCCGATGGGCCGCGACCGCCTCGAGGCCGCCGGCAAGCTGCGGGCGATCGTCAACGTGGAAACCAATTTCCTGCCGAATATCGATTACGAGCGCTGCTTCGAGCGCGGCATTCACGTGCTGGCGCCGAGCTCGGTGTTCGCGTTGCCGGTCGCCGAAATCGGGCTCGGCATGGCGTTGTCGCTGGCGCGGGGGATCCATGAAAACCACGCGGATTTCGCGGCCGAGAGGGAACAATACGGGCTCGCCGGCAATGCCACTGCCGAATTGCTGACGGGCAGTTCCATCGGCTTTGTCGGCTTTGGCGATCTCGGCCGCGCGCTGCATCGGCTGCTCGCACCGTTCCAGGCGCGGGTGCGCGCCTTCGATCCATGGCTGCCCGATGACCACTTGCGGCGTCTCGGTGTTGAGCCGGCTTCGTTCGAAACGGTGATGAAGGAAAGCCGGCTGGTGTTCGTCGTCGCCGCGGTGACCACCGAGAATGCCCATCTGCTCGATCGCCGGACTCTGGGGTGGATGCAGGACGGCGCCATGCTGGTGCTGCTGAGCCGCGCCGCCCTGGCCGACTTCGCGGCGCTGACCGAGGCGGCGGCCACCGGCCGCTTGCGCATTGCGACGGACGTCTTTCCGGAAGAACCGGTTGCCGCCGACGATCCGATCCGGCGCACGCCGGGGCTGCTGCTGTCCGCCCACCGCGCCGGCGCCCTGACATCGGCCCTGCAGCAAATCGGCGCCCTGGTGCTCGAAGACCTGTCGCTGATCGCCCGCGGCCTGCCCCCGGTCTCCTGCCGCCGCGCCGAACGCGAAACCGTCGCCCGCCTGCGCAGCAAGCCGATCGACGTGACGTGATCGGCCGGCGGGCAATCAAGGCATCATTGGAACACGGGGATCACCCGGATTTTGCAGGTGCCCCAATAGACGGCTTGCCACAGATTGTTGGTTCTTGCTGGGCTCCCACCCATTTTCGATTTAGAAGTCAGGCATGCGGCGCATCGTTCTCGGGACCATTCGTATATTCGGTCGTTACACGGCAATCATCATCTTTGTCGCCGTCTGCATTCTTGGGGCGGTTTGGCTGAACCTCCTGGACAGTTACCCTGTCGCGGTTCTTGTTTCGGCGATCGTCGTCGTACCGTTGTTCATAGCAAGTTTCGCCCTGCTAGTGGGCCTCTTCTTTTCCGGCCTTGCGGCGCAGGACGGGGAGCGACTCTCCCGCAAGGACGCGCCGGAGCTTTGGGGCATTTGGGATGAGTTTGACCAGCAGAGTCGCTCCGATCGGCATCTGATCATTGACGGGGACATGAACGCGTCAATCGGCGAACGCCGGAAAATCGCCGGTCTCTGGGGCCACGAAGTCACGATGCGGATCGGCCTGCCGCTTATGCTTTGCCTCGATGTTCCGGCGCTGAGAGCGGTGATCGCCCACGAGGTCGGGCACAATCAATTGAAACACACCTCAGGCCTGGCAAACCTGGTGGAATTCGAAAGGACGTTCGAGGCCCTGTTCGACTTCGCCGATCCCAACGAAACCGTCACCGGTGCTGTGGCCTACGTCCTCCTGGGGCGGTTTGGTTCATGGCTTCATCAGGAAGTGTTGCGGCTCTCCCGCCGGAACGAGTTCGAGGCGGATCGCATCGCCGCGACGCGCGAAGGTGTCTCGGCGGAGGCGCGTTCCATGGTGTTGGTCGAAGCTGCTGCCGAGTTCTATGAAGAGGATATTCTTGAGGGCATCCAAAAGGAACTGGTGGGCGCCACCAAAGCCCCATTGTCGCCCCTCAAACAGCTGATCGCGCGGTTGGACGAATTCCGGAATCCGGAGAATATCCACCGGATTGCGGAACGCTGCTGGAACAAGGATCCGGATCCGGATTCGACGCATCCGCCACTGAAAGAACGGCTTGGCGCACACGGAGTCGAAGAGATCCCGTCTATCGAGTCGATTGACCCGCCTGCTGCGGATGTTCTTCTTGCGCCTGACACGAAGTCACGTTTGAAAAAACAATTGGATGACGAATGGACCGAGGATATCGACGCCATGGTTCGGTTGGAATGAAGAGCGACTTCATTGCAATCGAACTTGAGGCAATGCCGCTGCGTGGCGCACTCGCCTGAACCCTACTGCATGAACACTGTGGTGTCTCAGGCGCCGGCGGCTAACCTGGCAACCGTTCCCCAACCGTCTGTCCGATAGCTCGTCCCAATTGGCAGGACGTGTGGCATGAGGGCACAAATTTTTGACTCACACCTTGGCCTCTGACATCATTTTTTGGACGAAGACCATCGGGAAGGATCCAACACCATGAAAAGACTACTTTTGTCGCTGGCAGCGGCGGCGGTACTGTCGCTGAGTTCGCCGGCTTTGGCCAAGGACGTCCTGGTCATCGACAACGTACAGGAACCCGCAACGCTCGATCCGCATCGCCAGTGGAACCCGGACAGCTACACGGTGTACCGCAATATTTATGACAACCTGGTCACGCGCGACAGCGCCGGCACCATCGTTCCACAGGTCGCGACCGAGTGGAATGCGATCAACGATACGCAGGTGGAATTTACCCTGCGCGACGACATCACCTTTCACGACGGAACACCCCTGACCGCCGCCGACGTTGTCTTTTCGGTGAAGCGGATCATCAACCCGGAATTCAGGAGCCCGCAGCTGGGTCAGTTCTCCAAGATCACCGATGCTGTGGCCAATGGCCCGCACTCGGTGACACTGACCACGGACGGCCCCTACCCGGTCCTGCTGGCCCAGCTCGTCAAGCTTTCCATCGTCCCCAAGGCCTATGCCGAGCAAGTCGGCGACGAACAGCTCAATCTCAATCCGATGGGATCGGGACCCTACAAGTTCAAGGAATGGCGCAAGGGTGTGAAGGTCGTTCTGGAACGCAATGACGACTACTGGCGCGGCACGCCACCGTTCGCGACGGTCGAATTCGCAGCGGTGCCGGACGCGGCGACGCGGATCGCCGATTTGCGCACCGGCAAGGCGGATCTGATTGTCGGGCTGAACCCCGACGATGCGCTGCAGTTGCAGGGAACCGGCGGGGTCGAGGTGCGCAGCGCGCCCACCGAGCGTGTCGGATACCTCATGATGAACAACCAGGCCGGTCCGCTGACCGACAAGAAGGTGCGGCAGGCGGTGGCCCATGCCATCGACCGGCAGCTGATCATCGACGCGCTGCTGGGCGGCTACAGCCAGGTCACCAATCAGCTGCTGACCCCGGCGCATTTCGGCTACATCGACGGGCTCGAGTGGTACCCGTATGATCCGGAGAAAGCCAAGGCGCTGCTTGCCGAGGCCGGCCATGGCGACGGCGTCGAACTCGAGATCATCACCGCGCCGCCTTTCGATCAGCGGATCATTCAGGCGATGCAGCAACAGTTGGCCGATGTCGGCGTCACGCTGAAGATTTCGATGAGCGACATGTCCACCTTCCTCGGCCGCCGCCGCGCCGATCCCGACGGTTTCGGCGACACGGTTTTCGGGCGTTGGTCCTGTGCCTGCCAGGATGCCGATGGCGTGCTTTATGCGATGTTCCATTCCGACAGCGTCTGGTCGAAATACGCCAATCCCGAGCTCGACAAATACCTCGAAGCGGGTCGGTCAACGCTGGACGAGGAAGAGCGGCTGGCCGCCTATCGCGAAGCGCATCGGATCATCTACGAGAATGCGCCCTCGATCCCGTTGTACCAGGCGGCGGCGATCTACGGGGCGAACAGCGCGCTGAAATGGTCGCCAACGGCGAACGAATCTGTCTTCGTCATGGATATGAGCTGGGAAGAATGATCCCGACCGCCCGGCGTCCCGGCGCCGGGCGCACCCCGGCCCGGGGTTAGACCATAAAAGGGTCTAAACAGCCGACATGCTCTATTTTCTCGTCGTCCGGACGGTTCAGGCCCTGTTTGCGCTGTTTGGCGTGGCGACGCTGGTCTTTGTCATCCAGCACCTGTCGGGCGACCCGGTGGCGCTTATGGTGCCGGAAGGCGCGACCGCCGAGGACATCGCAATTCTGCGAAAACAGTTCGGCTTTGACCGGCCGCTTCACATCCAGTTCCTCGATTACATGGGCGGGCTGATGCGGGGCGATCTGGGGACGTCCTACATTCAGAACATCCCCGTCGCGGATATTGTCGCCTCGCGGTTGGGTTACACGCTGCGCCTGTCGGGTGCCGCGCTGCTGATCGCCCTGTTGGTCGGGCTGCCCGTCGGCGTGTTCGCCGCGCTCAACCGCGGGCGCCTGTCCGAGAAGCCGGCCCTGGCGCTGGTGCTGGCGGCGCAGTCGATGCCGACCTTCTGGTCCGGCATCCTGCTCATCTTGCTGTTTGCGGTGACGCTGGACTGGTTGCCGTCCTCGGGCGCCGAAACCGCTACATCGATCCTCCTGCCCGCGATCTGCCTGTCCGGCCTGACCATGGCGACTTTTGCGCGCATCACCCGAAACGCGATTGTCGAGGAACTCGGCAAGGATTACGTCCGTGCCGCCTTCGCGCGCGGACAGTCGCGTCTGTCGATCGTGCTGCGGCATGTGTCGCGCAATGCCGCCGTGCCGCTGATCTCGATCACGGCGCTCGAGCTGGCGAACATGCTGGCCGGTGCCGTCATCGTCGAGACGGTGTTCGCTTGGCCCGGCCTCGGCCTGCTGGCCGTGCAGGCGATCCAGGCAAACGACTTCCTGGTTGTCCAGGCGATCGTTCTTCTGGGTGCCGCGGCCTATATCGTCCTCAACCTCGCCGCCGACATCCTCTACGGGCTTGTCGATCCTCGCATCAAGGCGGTGGTGCGGTGAACGGGCGTGTGCCCGTGGGCGCCACGGTGGCCGCACTGTTCCTTCTGGCCTTCGTGCTGATGGCGGTTTTTGCGCCGCTTGTCGCGCCGGTCGATCCCAACCGCCAGGATCTTTTCGCCCGGCTGAAGCCGCCCGGCACCGACGTCCGTGGCACGCTCTATCTGCTCGGCACCGATGAGCTAGGCCGGGATATCCTCAGTCGGATCATCCACGGCGCGCGCGTTTCGCTGATCGTGGCCTTCATTTCCGTCTGCGTCTCGCTGGTCCTGGGCACGGCGCTCGGTGTCATGGCGGGCTATTTCCGCGGCTGGGTCGAGACGATCATCATGCGGCTTGCCGATGTCGTTCTATCGATCCCGGCGCTTTTGCTGGCGATCATCGCCGTGATCGTCCTCGAACCGGGGCTATTGAGCCTGATCGCCGTTCTCGGCTTCACAAGATGGCCGCGCTACACCCGCGTTGCCTACGGCCAGACACTCGGCATCGCGACGCAACCGTATGTGGTCGCGGCACGGTTTCACGGCGCCGGGGCGTTCTGGCTGATGCCACGGCACATCATGCCGAACATCCTCAACCCGCTGATCGTTGTCGCCACCCTGGAATTCGGCCTGATGATCCTGTTCGAGGCGGGCCTCAGCTTCCTCGGTCTCGGCATTCAGCCGCCGACGGCGAGCTGGGGCGCAATGATGAGCGTCGGGCGCAACTACCTCAACACGGCCTGGTGGATTGCCACCTATCCGGGCCTGTGCTTGTTTGTGCTGGTCCTCTGCGTCAACCTTCTGGGCGATACGATACGCGACCGGCTTGACCCGAGGAGTGACCGGAGATGAGTGAATTCAGGGACAAACGCGTGGTGGTGACCGGAGCCTGCGGCGTGTTCGGGACATGGATCGCCAAGGCCTTCGCCGAAGCCGGCGCCCGGGTTTGCCTGTCCGACAACCGGGCCGAAGCACTGACCGAGGCGAAATCCGAATTGCCGGGCAGGAGACATCTAACGCACGCGACCGAACTCACGGAGGCCGCGTCCATCGACGCGCTGATCGACCACGTGGCCGCCGAATGGGACGGTGCCGATATCGTCGTGAACAACGCGGGCGTCTATCCGTCCGGCCATCTCATCGACCTGCCGGTCGAGGAATGGGACCGGATCTGGGGCGTCAACCTGCGTGCGCCGTTTCTGGTTACACGGGGCTTTGTTCGGCTGATGATGGCACGCGGGATCAAGGGAACCATCGTCAATATCGGCTCCGGTGCGGCACGCAACATGCGCGCAACCACCGTGCACTACTGCGCCTCCAAGACCGCCCTGGAACGCATGACCAAGGGCATGGCACTGGAGTTTGCCCCGTTCGGCATTCGCGTGAACATCGTCGAGCCGGGTTTCGCGCCGGGCTCGAAGGTCAGCCCGCTGACCGAGGCGCATGTGACCCGGGTTATGTCAAACATTCCGCTGGGTCGCGCGTCCGGGCCCCAAGATGCCCCTGCCGCGATCCTCTATCTCTGCTCGCAGGACGCCGAGTTCGTGACCGGAGCCGTTCTCAGCGTCGACGGTGGAAACTCGATCGGCGCTGCCGCAACCTATCCCGACGACATTCGCGAAAGGTTCGACCGATGGCAGAAGGACTGATCCGGCTCCCGAAATACGAATGGCCCGACGGCTACCGCGCCGCAGCGGTGTTTTCGGCCGATGTCGACGTGGAAAGCCCGTTGCAATGGGCCAATCGCGGCAAGCCCGTGACCCGGCTGGGAGAGCTTGAACAGCGCCGCTTCAGCCCGCGCCGGGGCCTGGTGCGATTGGTCGACCTGCTTGCCGAATTCGACGCAAAGGGCAGCTTCTATGTTCCCGGCGCCGTCATGGAGGCCTACCCCTGGATCGTGCCCGGCCTCCTGGCTGAGGGACACGAGGTCGGATTGCACGGCGTCTATCACGAAGCGATGCAGACGTTGGACGGTGACGACTTCGACGCGATCATGGACCGGAGCCTTGAAATGTTCACGGACCAGGGCGGCAACACGCCGGTCGGCTTTCGCTCTCCGGCCTGGGAACTGGCGCCCGACCATGTTGCGCGGCTGAAACGGCCGGAGATCTCCTACGACAGCTCGCTGATGGGTCTGGATCACCCCTACCGGCTGGACGGTTTGACCGAGATCCCGGTGCATTGGCCTGTCGATGACGCCATCTTCTTCCGCTATTTCGGCGGCGGTCGCGACACGTCTCCGCCGACCAGCCCTGCGGCGCTTCTGGACGCCTGGCGGTGGGAATTCGACGCGGTCACGGGAGTGGGCGGGCTTTTCATGATCACCGTTCATCCCTGGTTGTCGGGGCGCGCCAGCCGGGTTGAGATGCTGCGGCGGCTGTTCGATCATATCCGGGGCCGGGACGATGTCTGGTGGACGACGGCTGCCGAGATCGCTGCCTGGCACGATACGGAGCATGGTGGAGGACCGTTTGACATCGGCCTGGATCCGGTGCGAACGCAGTTTTAGCTTAATGGCCGAATCCCTGCTCAGTATCCGCAATCTCTCCGTCGACATCTACGGTCGGCGCATCGTGCAGGATGTGGACCTGCAGATGGAGCGAGGGCAGACGCTGGCAGTGGTCGGCGAGTCGGGCTGCGGCAAGTCGATGACGGCCCTTGCGCTGATCGGGCTACTGCCGGAGGGCGGGCGGTGCAGCGGCGGGGAGATCCTGCTGGAAGACACGGATCTGACGCAATTGGACGAGGCCGACTGGCGCACCATCCGCGGGCGGCGCATCGGCATGATCTTTCAAGACCCGTCGGCGGCGCTTGACCCGCTGATGACGGTCGGCCGCCAGATTGCCGAGGCGCTCGCCCTGCGCGGGCTGACCGGTCGGCGCGCTTTGCGCGAGGCGGCACGCGCGATGCTGGTTCATGTCGGCATTCCGGACCCGGACCGGCGGCTCGATCAGTATCCTTACGAGCTTTCGGGCGGTATGGCACAGCGGGCGATGATTGCGATCGCCCTTGCCGCGCAGCCGCACCTGCTGATCGCCGATGAACCGACAACGGCGCTCGACGTGACGATACAGGCGCAGATCCTCGCCCTGATGCACGACCTGCAGGAGGAGACCGGAACCGGAATTCTGTTGATCACGCATGACATCGGCGTGGTCGCCGAAAACTCGGACCGGATCGCGGTCATGTATGCCGGCACGGTGGTCGAGGCCGGGGTGACGGCAGAGGTTCTTGCCGCGCCGGCGCATCCCTACACACGGGCGCTGTTGCGCAGCATTCCGACGCTCGAAACGGCGCGCGGCTCACCGCTGGAAGTGATCGAAGGTACGGTGCCCGAACCCGGTTCATGGCCGGCAGGGTGCCGTTTTGCTCCGCGCTGCATCCATGCGCAGGAAAGCTGCCGTGCTGAAATCCCGCGCCTGGAACTGGTCCAGGGCGCGCATACCGCCGCATGTCTGCGTCTGGAGGAGATCGTCGCATGACTGCACCGATCCTCCAGATCCGCGACCTGACCGTACGATTTCCCGTCCGCGGCGCCCTGCCCTGGATCACCACGGCGGAGGTCCGTGCCGTCGATGGCGTGGATTTCCATGTCCAGGAGGGTGAAACCCTGGGGATCGTCGGGGAATCCGGTTGCGGCAAGTCGACGCTCGGGTTCGCTATCCTCGGTCTGCAAGGCGCAAATTCGGGCGAGATCACCTTCGAGGGTCGTCACCTGTCACTCGAGGCCCATGCCGGGGACAGGGCCGACATGCAAATCATCTTTCAGGACCCCTTCGCATCGCTCAACCCGCGCCGGCGCGTTTGGAAAAGCGTCGGCGAACCGCTTCTGGTGGAGGGTGCCGGAGGCGCCGAAGTGCGCGGCCGGGTGGCGGAGATATTCGAGGCGGTGGGCCTGCAGAAAGCCCATCAGGACCGGCTGCCGCACGAATTTTCGGGCGGGCAACGTCAGCGGCTGGCCATTGCGCGCGCGCTGGTGCGCCGGCCTCGGCTGGTGGTTTGCGACGAACCGGTCTCGGCGCTGGACGTGTCCGTGCAGTCACAGATCCTCAACCTGTTGAACGATCTTCAGAGAGAATTCGGCCTCACCTACATTTTCATTTCCCATGACCTGGCGGTGGTGAAAAACGTCTCGGACCGGATCGCCGTGATGTATCTGGGCAAGATCGTCGAGATGGCCCCGGCGGAACGCCTGTTTCAAGCACCGGCGCATCCATACACGCGGGCGCTGCTGGACGCGGTTCCGCGAGCGGCGGCCGGTCGGCGGCGGCAGCGACGCCTGATTGAGGGTGAACTGCCGAGCCCGACGCAGGTCTTTGCAGGCTGTCCTTTCGAGGCACGCTGTCCGGTGGCGACCGACATATGCCGGACGACACCGCCGCCGGTGGCGAAATTGGGCGGAACGCACAGCGCAAGATGTCATCATCCTGGCGACACCGCCGCAGAAACGAGGTCATCATGAGCAGCAATTTCCCGTCGAACCTGTCCGTCAGAAAACCGGTCGTCAGATCCGAGGGCGGGGTGGTGGCCGCCCAGCATGTCGGGGCTGCCGCGGCGGGCGCTCGTGTGCTGGCCGACGGCGGCAATGCGGTGGACGCCGCTGTCGCCACCTCCTTTGCTCTTGGCGCGCTCGAGCCGTGGATGAGCGGGATCGGCGGCGGCGGGCTGATGGTGGTACGGCATCCTGACGGCAAGGTCGATACGGTCGATTTCGGAATGCGCACACCCACCGGACTGCGGCGTGAGGACTACCCGTTGGTCGCGGGCGAGGCCAACGACCTGTTCGCCTGGCCGGCGGTTCGCGACGACCGCAACATGGTCGGACCCCTGGCGATCGCGGTGCCCGGCGTTGTCGACGGGCTCGGTGTCGCCCATGCCGCATGGGGCAGCAAACCCTGGGGCGATCTGGTGGCGCCGGCGGTGGCCATGGCGCGTCAGGGTCTGTCGGTCGACTGGTATGCGACGATGATGATCGGCCAGGCCGCGCACAGCCTTCGCAACTGGGCCGCCTCGCGCGACTGGTTCCTGCCCGGCGGAGCGCCGCCGCCGACCCCGATGGCGCCGCGCGTCGTGTCCCGCTTGCCTACACCCCGGCTCGCCGAAACGCTGGAGGTCCTGATGCGCGAAGGACCGCGCAGCTTCTACGAGGGCCCGCTGGCGGCGCAGATCGCGGCGGACGCACAAGCGACGGGCGCCGTTCTGGACGCCGAAGATCTGGCAGCTTACCGCGCCAGGATCGCAGACCCGTTGGCGGTCTCCTATGGCGATGCCCAAATCCGGGCCACACCGGAACTGTCCGCCGGCCCGACATTGGCGCATGCTTTACGTGAACATGGCGGCGTGACCGGCGGGGGGCCAAGCCCGGACGCCGCGTGGTATCTGTCCGTTGCCCAGGCACTCCAGACCGCCTACGCACGTCGCCTTGCCGAAATGGGGGACGTCGACGGCGCGCGCGATGTCGGGTGCACCTCGCATTTCTCGGTCGCCGACCGCAACGGGATGGTCGTTTCGCTGACGCAGACGCTCTTGTCCGTCTTCGGCTCGATGGTGACGTTTCCGCAAACCGGTATCCTGATGAACAACGGCGTGTTCTGGTTCGATCCCCGTCCGGACCGTCCGAATTCGCTGGCTCCGGGCAAACGATGCCTGTCGAACATGTGCCCGATTATTCTGCAGCGCGCCGACGGAAGCATTTTTGGCCTGGGCGCATCGGGCGGCCGCCGGATCATGCCGGCGGTCGGTCAGGTGGCGGCCCTGTTGACCGATTTCGGTATGGATCTGGAACAGGCGCTGCATTCCCCGCGGATAGACGTCAGCGGCTCCGACATTCTGATTGCCGACGGAAACCTGAACGGACCCATTCTTGCCGGACTCCGCGAGCAGTTTGACGTTCACGTCACGAACCGTACCGTCTATCCCTCCTGGTTCGCCAATGTCTCCGCGGTTCACGTGGATAAATCCCAGAAAAGAGGCGGTTCCGAACCGAACCTGCCTTGGGCGGGCGCCGCGGCTGCAACGTGACCATTCTTCAAGCCGGGAGTAGATTCATATTTGAGGCGGGAGTTTTCGGCCACCACCCAAGTTGGGCCGCAAAGGTGGCTCTCTGAGCGCACATTTCGAACTCTGCTATCCGGGAACCCACTGTGTATTCGATGATTTCTGGAAGCTGGCGTGCATGATTATCTGTGACAGCGCTTAAACTGCGTGGACGACCAATCACAACATGCTTTAAGTCTGAACCCCTTTGGGGGATCCATCGTGCACAGACCGACATGACCTGGCTGAGAGTGTCTATCCTGATTGGCGCTGGGGCGTCGGTCGCGATGCTCGTCGGCAAGGTTCCGGCCGCCCTGCCGGATCTGCAGGCGGAACTCGGGTTGAGCCTGGTGCAATCCGGCTGGGTGATCGCCATCTTCAACCTGATGGGCGCCGCCACGGCGGTGTTTCTGGGGACCGTTTCGGACCGCTTCGGGCGGCTCGGCGTGGCGCTCTTCGGCATGGTTTTGGCGGCGCTGTCCGGGATCGCTGGCGGATTCGTCACCAGCGGTGCGGCGCTGCTGGTGACACGGGTCTTCGAGGGCCTCGGGTTTCTTCTCACCACCACATCCATGCCGGGCCTGATCATAGGCGCCGTTTCCGAAAGGCAGACGAAGCCGGCCGTCGCCCTGTGGGGCGTCTATATGCCGCTCGGATCCGGCATCATGCTGGCGTTGTCGGGGCTGATCCTGCAGTATTTCGACTGGCGAACCCTCTGGTGGCTGACGTCAGTGTTGATCCTAGTCGTCACCGTTCCAGTCTTCCGGGTGGGGCGCAAGCTGGGCGGCGATCCGGCGGTCGCCAAACCGCGCCTGACGACAAGCCTGCGGCATGCTGCCCGGCGCGGACCGATCCTGCTCAGCATCATTTTCGCCTTCTATGCCGGCCAGTATCTGATCATCGCCGGATTTCTGCCGCTGATGCTGATCGAGCTCAACGGGTTCACGCCGGCCGCCGCGGCGTCGGTCGGCGCGTTCGCGGTTTTCTGCAACGCCGCGGGCAATATGCTGTCGGGCTGGCTGCACGATCGCGGCGTCGGTTCCGTTACCCTCATCCTGATCGGTTGTGCGGCAATGGCGATTGCCGGGACCGTTGTCCTGCTGGAGGGCGTGCCAGGACTGTGGCGGTCGGTTTCGGCCAGCGGACTGTTCCTGCTGACCGGCCTGATTCCCAGCTCGCTGTTCGCCCTGATGCCGGACCATGCGCCCGACCGAACGGTCATCGCGACAATCAGCGGCATGCTGGTGCAGGGCGCCGCCATCGGCCAGCTGATCGGGCCGCCGATCGGCGCTGCTGTCGTGGTCTGGTACGGCGCCTGGCACGCCGCAATCCCGGTGGTCCTGGCCTGTGCGGTTATTGCTGCCAGCAGTGCGTCGCTGTTATATCGAACTCAACCGGTTGCGGGCGAGTCGTAGGGCAGCGGTTCGGTTTTCGAATCCGCTTGACTTGAACGGTGATTCTGTCCATTCGCCTTGTGGGCCTGTGCCCGAATTATCTCTTTGCAAAAATACGTGGGTATCGCCACGGCAAAAATTGACAGAAAAATCTGTATCGGTCGAACAGCTGTTGGCCGCGTACTGGCTAAACGGAAAAACACAACACGGTTCATCCAAACATAGTGGAGAGCGTCTGAGGCAATTCGCCGAACGTCGTTATCCGGTGGTTGACGACGGAGTCCTGCGACAGGCCATCGATCATCTGGAAGGGGAGAGCGATGTAGGTCAGTGGTTTGTATTTGTTTGTTTTTTTGGACATCCGCATGTCCTGTGGAACCTTATGTTGGAGGCTGTCACGGCAGCCGACAACGATGACCATCTGGAGGCGGTCGCTGCGGGCCTGGCGGAACACATTTTGGCCCACTACGGCTCCATGATTCCTCTTTTCGAGAAACAGGCGCGCAAAGACCGGAGGTTCAAACGCATGCTGACCGGGGTGTGGCGGAATCGCATGAGCGACGATGTGTGGCTTCGTCTTCGGACCATTCAATCGGACGTTCCGGACCCGCTTTCAAACATGCTCCCTTTGCAGCATGGCGTGGAGTACATGTCCGACAACCTCAGCAAAGAAGATCGTCAAAAGGCGGACAAGGGTCGGTTCGTTCGGGACTCCCAAGGCATCTGGCGAAAGCAGCGTAGCGGCAGCGCACAAGGGTCCGCGCGGTGAGCCGGACTATACGTAATTGTAATGGGTTTGTATTTGCGAATGGCGAGTCGCTTAGCTACGGTTCGAAGCTCTGGAAGACCAATCGGGAGAGGATAGACTATGGCAGGCAAGTTTGAGCTTTTCAAAGACAATGCAGGCGAATTCCGGTTCCGTCTTAAAGCGGGAAACGGTCAGATTATACTTGCCAGCGAAGGCTATAAAAAACGGGCCAGTGCCGAAAACGGTATCGAATCCGTCCGCAAGAACGCAGCGGACGACGCGCGGTTCGATCGGTCCGAGACGAAAAACAAAAAGCACATGTTCAATCTGAAGGCCAGCAACGGCCAGGTGATCGGGACAAGCCAAACTTACGAAAGCGCATCGTCGCGCGATAACGGTATCAAGTCCGTCAAAACCAACGCACCGACCGCCGCGGTGGACGACCAGACCTGACGCCTTATGCGAGTTCATTGGGTACCGGTGCCGGATGCCCTAGAGGCTCGGCCCCGGTGAATCCAAGAGCCTTAATTTCCAAATACCGCGTCCAAGTCGCGGTATTTTCCTATTCGATCGCGTGCGGATCTCCCGTTCGCAGAAAATTATCAATGTAGAACTCTATTGGATGGGCGGTGCCGGTTGTGTGCAGGCTTCCATCTGATCTCGAAACCAGGATCGGAGCATTGCCTACCAGCATGTCGGAGAGGTTTTTCGAATTGAGATATGCTCTCGACTGGTAGAAAAATACCCAACCAAACTCTCCGGAAATCGTCGCATCCTCAACCAGGACAAGTTCCGGAACGTCGTCTTCGGACCCTAAACCAAGAACTTTTCGCTCACAGCTGGTCAGATTCTTTCGGAGTTCCTCGATGCGGGCATCTTCCGCTTCAAATGCCTTCAGGCGCCGAAGTACCAATCGCCGTGCGGACTGATAGTCAATCATGGTGAGCAACCACTGCACAGGATCATTCTGTTTGCAACACGAATGCGATGCGCTCAATGCCCTCAAACCCCCAAATACCGCGTCAGCTTCGCGGTATCCTCGCGCAACTCTCCGGCATCCACCGTTTCGACATTGCGGCCGTTTTCGATGAACGCCACGCGGTCGGCGATGGACAGCACCGCCTCGACGCGCTGCTCGACCAGCACGATGGCGACGCCTTCGGCGCGCATACGCACGATCACCTGGCGGATCTGGTCGATCATCGAGGGCTGCAGGCCCTCGGTGGGTTCGTCGAGCAGCAGCACCTGCGGCTCGATGCTCAACGCGCGGGCGGTGGCGAGCATCTGCTGTTCGCCGCCCGACAGGGTCTCGGCGCGCTGGTGCAGCCGCTCGCGCAGGCGCGGGAAAATCTCCAGCACCCGGTCGCGCACGGCGCGGCCGCCGCCGCGCACCATCAACCCGATCTCGATGTTTTCGGCGACCGTCAGCTCGGCGAACAGGCGGCGGCCCTGCGGCACGTAGGCGACGCGGCGCTGCGGCACCGCATGGGCCGGCAGGCGGCCGATGTCTTCGCCGTCGAGGCGAATCGCGCCGGCGCGCAGCGGCAGCAGGCCCATGATCGCCTTCAGCGTCGTGGTCTTGCCGGCGCCGTTGCGGCCGAGCAGGCAGAGGATCTCGCCGGGCCTGGCCTGGAGCGACAGGCCGAACAGCACCTGGACGCGGTCATAGGCAACGTCGATATTCTCGACCTCGAGCATCAGCCGGTTCCCAGATAGGCCGACTGGACGGCGGTGTCGGCGCGGATCTCGGCCGGCGTGCCTTCGGCCAGCACGGCTCCGAAATTCAGCACGGTAATGCGGTCGGCGGTGTCCATCACCACGTCCATGTTGTGCTCGATCAGCAGGATGGTGCGCTCGCCGGCAAGCGACCGGATCAGCGCCTTGAAATCGGCCACCTCGCTCTCGGCAAGTCCCTGGGTCGGCTCGTCGAGGATCAGCAGGCGCGGTTCCTGACCGAGGCCCATGGCGATCTCCAGCAGCCGCTGGTGGCCGTAGGCGAGGTCGCCGGCGACCTGCCGGGCCCGGTCGGCGAGACCGACCCGGTCGAGCGCCGCCTCGACACGGGTCTCGACGGTCTGACGATCGCCGCCGGCGGTGCGGCGCACGGCGAGCGCGACGTTTTCATGCAGCGACAGCCGGGCGAAGATCGAGGTGATCTGGAAGGTGTAGGCCATGCCGAGCGCGATGCGCCGGTGGGCCGGCAGAGACGTCACGTCCTGTCCGTCGAACTGCACGGAGCCGGCGCTTGCCGGGATGCGGCCGCATAGCAGGCCCACAAAAGTCGACTTGCCGGCGCCGTTGGGGCCGATCAGCGCCCGCACCTCGCCCTCGGGCAGCGCGAAATCGACATTGTCGACGGCTTTGAGACCGCCGAAATTGCGCGACAGGCCGCGTGTGGTGAGCAGCGTCACGGCAGCCATGGCAATGCCCTGCGCCTGATTTCGCCGGCCAGTCCCTGGCGGGCGAACAGGGTCAAAAGCACCAGCGCCAGGCCGGCAAGCAGCATGTAGGCGGTGGTCAGCCCGCTGGCGAGATCGATCAGGTAGAACATGAAGGCGGTGCCGATCAGCGGCCCCAGCGTCGTGCCGGCGCCGCCGAGCAGCACCCAGAGCAGCGGGAAGATCGAATATTGCACCGACGCGAAGGTGGCGCCGACATAGCCGAACAGCAGCGCGTAGGCCGCACCCGCGGCGCCCGACATGGTGCCCGAGACGATGACGGCGATCAGCTTGTGGCGCAGCACGTCATAGCCCAGCATGCGGGCCCGCTCCTCGTTTTCGCGGATCGCCACCAGCACGCGGCCGAACGGCGCCTCGACGAGGCGGGCGGTGATGATCAGGCAGACCGAAAACAGGATCAGTGCGGCGAAATAGCGGTTGGTGGGCGTCGTCAGGTCGAACCCGGCGATCATGCGCTCGGCCTGCTGGATGACGAAGCCCTCGTCGCCGCGGGTGTAGGTGCCGAACAGCAGGATAGTTAGGAAACCGGCCTGGGCGAACATCAGCGTGACGATCATGAAAGCGACGCCGCTGGTGCGCAATGCGAGAAAGCCGATGACCGCCGACACCAGCATGGCGGAAAGCAGGCCGGCGACCAGGGCCGGCGACGCGGCGAGGCCGGCCTGGGTGACGGCGAGGCCGAAGCCGTACATGCCGGCGGCGAAGAACAGCGCGTGACCGAGGCTCAAGAGGCCGGTGTAGCCGAACAGCAGGTTGTAGCCCATGGCGTAGACGGCGAGCACCATGATGCGCGCCAGGTTGCCGTGGTGGTAGGCCGGCAGCAGGTACTGCAAAGCGAAGAGGGCAACGATAACGCCGCCGTGCAGGAGCAGCGAGCGGCTGGTCATAGGGTGCGCTTTCCGAACAGGCCCATCGGCCGGAACACCAGCACGAAGGCGACGAGCAGCGTGGCGATGATCTTGGCCAGCGTCGGCGAGAAGAACACCGAGATGATGCCGTCGCTCATGCCGATAAAGACCGCGGCGACCACGGTGCCGGCGACGCTGCCGAGGCCGCCGATGATCACCACGATGAACGACAGCAACAGCGGATCGGCGCCCATCAGGTAATGGGCCTGCTGGATCGGCACGACGAGCACCGCGGCCAGCGCCGCCAGCCCGGCGCCGAGGCCGAAGACCAGCGCGTAGACGCGGTCGACGTTGATGCCGTGGGCGAGCGCCATTTCCGAATCGAGCTGGCTGGCGCGCAGGACCAGGCCAAGCCGGGTGCGGGTTAGCATCGCCCAGACGCCGAGCAGGATGACCACCGCGGCACCGATGACGAACAGCTTGTAGCTCGAATAGCCGAACCAGGGGGTGTAGAAGCGATGGCTGAACGGCGCCTCGACGGGGCGAGCGTCCGGCCCGTAGGTCATCAGCACCGTCTGCTGGATGATGTAGAGCAAGCCGATGGTGGCGACGATGGTGGTTTCCGGATCGTAGTTGAGCCGTTTGAGCACGACGAAATCGGCCGTCGCGGCGATCACCGCGGCGATCAGCGGGGCGCAGACGATGGCGACGAGGAAGCCGAGCGCCGGATGGGCGCCGACCAAGGCGGCGAACCACCAGGCGAGCACGGCGCCCAGCATGAAGAACTCGCCATGGGCGACGTTGACCACGCGCATGACGCCGAAGACGAGGCTGAGGCCCACGGCGGTGAGCGCCAGCACGGCCGCCGCCACGGCTCCCTCGAGCGAGGCGAGAAGCAGATAGGGTCCGAGATCCATGGGTGCCGCGTCGTGCTGAGAGTTGGAGGAGGTTTATATTAAAGCGGTGCCAGAAAAGCGGTGACGGTTTACTTAATTCGACGCCAACGCGGTGCCGGAAAATTTGGTGACGGTTTACTTAATTCTTTGAAAAATCGTCGATTTTGCCAGGCGGTGCCTGAATTAAGTAAACCGTCACCAAATTTCATTGCACGGCCTCACAAGGAATTAAGTAAACCGTCACCGGTTTTCCTTCCGCGGCCGTGCCACTCAAACGATCAGAACGATTGTTTCGTGTAGTCCGTTTCGTCCGGGTAGAAGGTGTCTTCGATCGATGTGGTGTGGGCCAGATCGAGGCGGCCGTCCTTGACCTGGGTGATGTATTGATGCCCGAACACCTGGTGGGTCTTGCCGTTGAACAGTTTGGCGCCCTGCGGATGCTCGGCCGAATGGGGGATGTCGGAGATCGCCTCGACCGCCTCGATCAGCTTGGCACGGTCCTGCGGGCCCTGGTAGCCGGCCGCTTCCATGCCGTCCTTGACGATGTAAAGCGTCTCCCAGCAGCCGAACATATGGGCGTAGGTCGACACGTCCTTCGGGTCGGATACCGAGGCGCCGTTGTCGTCGACGCCGACGGCGGCGCGGTAGGCCTTGTCGTGTTCCGACTGGTCGGCCTGGGCGTAGCGCGGATTGCCTTCCCAGAAATACGAGCCTTCGAGGAACTCCAGCCCGGGGCTGTTGATGTCGACCGCCTCGAGGCTGTCGATGAAGCCGAAGATTTCCGGCTTGTTGGGCCCGTAGAACTCGCCCATCTCCTTGACGAAAGTGAGCACCGCAGGGCCGACCATGACGTGGTAGATCACCTCGGTGTCGCGCGGGATTTTCGGGAAATAGCGGGTGAACGATGTCTCGGTCGGCGGGATGGCGATCTTCTCGGCGACGGTGCCGCCCTGCTTCTCGAAGGCGGCGGAGAAGTAATCGCGATGGTCGTGGCCGAAGGCGAAGTCGGGGAAGATCATGGTGACCTTCTTGCCGAGATTGTCGGAAACGAAGGGCGCCATCGCCTCGACCTGGCTTTTGACATCGGTGATGCCCGGCTGCAGCGTGTAGCGATTGAGCATGCCGCTGGCCACATGGTGGCCCTCGGAGACGACGAAATAGGGGATCTTGAGCTCGCCGGCGCGCGGCGACGAGCCGATGACCACATGGCTGAACAGGGTGCCGAAGGCGATGTCGCAATTGTGCTGGTTGGCGAATTTCTCGACCACCTCGGCGCCGCGCTTCGGATCGGTGCCGTCATCCTCGGCGATGATTTCAATCGGCCGGCCGTTGATGCCGCCGGCATCGTTGATGGCTTTGGCGGCGGCCTGGGTGGTGCGGTCGTACCAGCGGCCGTAGGCAGCGCCGATACCGGTGCGGTGCACCTGGAAACCGATGCGGATCGGCTCGGAGGACTGGGCCTGCGCGTAGCGCACAAAGCCCGGCATGGTGGCTCCGGCGGCCAATGCACCGGCCCCGGCGGCCATGGTTTTCAGCGCGGTGCGGCGCGTCACCGGTTTCGGCGACTTGGTGATGATCGGCATGTTCGTGCTCCCTGTCTCGGTTTTTGCTAGGCGAGATCCACCCCATTTTATATGCATACAAACAAATTGTTCCCCGATCGCCGCAAATCCGTCAAGCCCCCTTGGGTGCCGCCAGCAGCCAAAGGCCGAGGAACGTGTAGAGGATCATGAAGCCGGCAAGCGGTATCTGGCTGACCAGCGCGGCCCGATTACCGGCATAAAGCCGCAGCGCCATGGCGTGGGCGACGAGGATGGCCAGCACATGGCCGATGACGATGGCGCCGGCCTGGCTGAGGAAGATGACGCGTACCGTGTCGCGGGTGTTGAAGAAGCCGGTGGTGACATAATAGGTGCCGAGGCCGAGATAGTCGGCGCCGGAGGAAAACGGATCGCTTGCCGCGGCGATCGCATACTGGCCGTTGACCAGGAAGATGGTGAGGTAATGGGCGACGTGATAGGCGAGCGCAATCGGCAGGATAGAGAGCGCCAGCGTGCCGAAGACGGTGGTCATGCCCGGCCGCGGCACATTCGGCCCGCTGAGCCGCGCCAGCCGGTCGCCGAGCCACACCAGCACCGCGAAGACCACGACGAGCAGCAGGTTGGTCGCCAGCAGGCCGCCGACCGTCTCGCCGATGATTGCCGAGCGGCCCGGAAACTCCAGCGGGTTGACACCGATACGGGCGAGCCACCAGAAGGTTTCGTTGAGGCCGTCGAAGCTGCCGGTGCCGAGGATCACCAACACGAAGACACCGCCGCTCACGGTCAGCGCCTTGTGCTCGACCAACTGCCAGCCGGGCAGACCGAGGCGGCTCTGTCGGCGCTCCAGCCGCAGTGGCGCCAAGCTGGCGAAGCGGTGCATCAGCAGCGACACGAACTCACCGCGGCGTAGCCAGTCATGGCCGAACAGCGCGATACCGGCAAAGCCGTAGAGCCAGTAGAAGACGACGAAGCCGGCGAGCCGCGCCGGATCGTCGGGCGCCGGATCGGCCAGTGCGAAGGCGGAAAAGGCGACGAGCGCGACCAGCGCCGGCCAGCTGCCGAGGCGATCGGGCAGCCTGAACGGCGGCGCCCGCTCGACGGGCCCCAGTACCAACCGGGCCGGACCGGTCCACGGATTGATCCACCGCCACAGGTCGCCGAGCACCGCCTGCAGCACGACGAGCATCACCCAGAACACTGTCCAGACGAACAGCGGCAGCGGATTGGCCAGCGGATCGCGCGAGCCTTCAAGGCCGATATAGACGAGCAGGCCGAGACTTAAGAAGGCAACGCAACTGGTGAGCGTCTCCCAATGCGGCGCCGGAAGACCGGGCAGTCGCAGCGCCGCGAAGATCCGGGCACTGATCCGGCCCGGCGTCACGATCAGCGCGACCGCCGTCAGTGCCACCACCCAGATACCGGTGGTGATGTAGATATCGGTCGGCAGCAGCAACACGAAAGCCTGCTGGGCAACATGGGCCATCGCCGGAGCGGCGAGCAACAGCGCAGCAAGAAAGGCAATAGGGCGGATCGGCCGATACAACGAAGCGTGTTGACCTGTTTTCAACGATGCAACAGGGTAAATGCATACATGAATTCGGGTTGGGTTCAATGAGACTTGTCCGTCCGCTGATCGTCCTGGTGCTACTGGTGGCCGCCGGCGCGGTGCTGATCCGCGTCTTCGATCCGTTCGGCCAGACGGTGCTGCTGCAGGGCGTGCACGCGGCGCCGCTCGCCGGGGAGGACGACGCCCTGGTGGTGTTCATGACCATCGAGAACCGCGGCGGGCCGGACCGGCTGATCGCCGCGACGGCGCCGGATGCCGACAGCACCGAGCTCTATGCGCCGGAATCCGACAACGGGCTGGCGATCCCCGGCAACGCGTCGCCGCTGCTCGCCGCCGACGGCGCCCATGTCGTGCTGCGCGGGATCGAAGGACCGCTCGACGACGGGAGGCTGTTTCCGGTGACGCTGCAGTTCGAGCGCGCCGGCAAGGTGGCTTCGAAAGCGCGGCTGGCAGCGCCGCTGACGGCGGGTGCCGTCAGCGAGCGTGGACTGTTCGGGTTCGGCGATATCTGCCGGGTGGGCGAGGGCGAGCCGGCGCCGGCCATTGCGCTCAGGACCGAACCGCTGCCCGACAGCGGCGGCTGGCGCATCATCGTCGACGCGCAGGAGTTCACTTTCGACCAGGAGAACGCCGGCAAGGTGCACGTGCCGGGTGTCGGCCATGGCCACCTCTATGTCGGCGGGCTGAAGCTCGGCCGGCTCTATGCGCCGGTCAAGGAGATCGGACCGCTTCCACCGGGAAACCACACAGTGCGCGTGACGCTGAACACCAACGATCACCGCGCCTATGTGGTCGACGACGAACCGGTGACGGCACAGACGACCATCGTGGTGCAGTGACGCACGGCGGTTTGACAGCACCGGGCGATTTTGTTTGTGTACAAACAAAATCGGGGAAACGGCATGAACCAAGCGCAGCGCGGTCTGGTGGTCGGCGTCGACGTCGGCGGCACGTTCACCGATCTGATCCTGCTCGATCAGCAAAGCGGCGGAGTGCGGCTCGCCAAGGTGCCGAGCACGCCCGACAACCAGGCCTTCGGGGTGCTCGATGCGCTCGCGGAAAGCGGCGCCGACATGGCGCTTGTCGATCTGATCATCCACGGCACGACGACGACCACCAACGCCGTCCTGGAGCGCAAATTGTGCCGCACCGGGCTGATCACCACGCAGGGCTTTCGCGACGTGCTGGAACTCGGCCGCCGCACGCGGCCGCAGGCCTATGGCATGAAAGGCACCTTCCGGCCGATCATCCCGCGCGACCTGCGGCTCGAGGTGGCCGAGCGCATGGATGCCAGCGGTCGTGTGGTGACGCCACTCGACGAGGACGAGGTGCGGCTGGCCACCGAAGTGCTGCTCGGCGCGGGGTGCGAGTCGGTGGTCATCCATTTCCTGCACGCCTACGCCAATCCGACGCACGAACGGCGCGCCGCCGAGATCGTCGCCGAGCTGTGGCCCAACGACTACGTCACCATGGGGCACGCGCTGCTCGCCGAGAATCGTGAATTCGAGCGCGGCGTGACCGCCGCGGTCAACGCCTCGGTGCGGCCGATCCTGGAACGCTACGTGGCGCGGCTGCGCGAGGAACTGACGGAGCGCGGCTATGCTGGCGACGTGCTGGTGATGAACGGCAATGGCGGCATGGTGTCGTCGACCGAGGTGGCCCGCGAGGCGGCAAAGACCGTGATGTCGGGGCCGGCGTCCGGGGTGATCGGTGCCGCAGACACCGGCCGCCGGGCGGGCTTTCCGAACCTGATCACCTACGACATGGGCGGTACGTCGACCGACGTGGCGCTGATCCGCGACGCCGAGCCGGCCGTCTCCGGTGAAATCGAGGTGGAGTACGCGCTGCCGATCCACGTGCCGATGGTTGACGTGCGCACCGTGGGCGCCGGCGGCGGCTCGATCGCCCGGGTCAACGCGGCGGGCCTGCTGGAGGTCGGCCCGCACAGCGCCGGCGCGGTGCCGGGGCCGATCTGCTACGGGCGCGGAGGCACCGAGCCGACCATCTCCGACGCCAACCTGCTGCTCGGCCGGCTCGACGCCGGCAAGCTGAAATCGGTGACCGGCGGCGTGACGCTCGACACGGTGCGGACGGCATTCGAGGACAAAATCGCCGCGCCGCTGGGGCTCGATGCGACGGATGCCGCAGCGGCGGTGATCCGCATGGCCAACACCAAAATGGCTGGCGCCATCCGCATGGTGTCGGTGTCGCTGGGCGCCGACCCGCGCGACTTCGCGCTGTTCGCTTTCGGCGGCGCCGGGCCGCTGCACGCCACAGCGCTGGCCCGCGAGATCGGCGTGCCGCGTGTGCTGGTGCCGAGCCGGCCGGGCATCGCCAACGCCATCGGCTGCGTGGTGGCCGACCTGCGCCACGATTTCGTCAACACGGTCAACCGGCCGCTCGACCTGATCGACATCGACTGGCTGCACGGCGTGTTCGCGCGGCAAATCGAGACGGGCGAACAGCTTCTGCAAAAAGACCGGGTGGCGATGCACGAAATCCGCCACCTGCACAGCGTCGACATGCAGTTCGTCGGCCAGTCGCACCTGTTGCGGGTGCCGCTGGAGAGCCCGACGCCTGATACGGCGGAGCTGCGGCGGCGGTTCGAAGAGGTCTATTTCCGCCGTTTCCGGGTGGAGCTCGCCGACATCCGCGCCAACCTCGTCAACGTCAACACCTCGGTGATCGGCGTGCGCGACGACCTCGACCTGTCGACCCTGATCGATCCGGCCGGACGCCTTGCGGCGCTGGACGACGCGCGGAGCGGCATGCGGCCGGTGTACTTCGACGGCGGCTGGCACGACACGCCGGTCTATTGGCGCGATCATTTGCCGGCTGAATTTCATGTCACCGGACCGGCGGTGATCGAGCAGATGGATACCACCGTGCTGATCGAACCCGGCGACGCCGCCGCCGGGGACGCGGCCGGCAACATCCTGATCAGGCTGGGAGACGCGTCGTGAGCCTCGACCCGATTACCCTGAGCGTCATCCAGGCCGGCCTGCAGCAGGTCTGCGACGAAATGGACCTCAGCTTCTCCCGTGCCGCCTTTTCGCCGGTGATCGCCGAGGCCAACGACCGCTCCGACGGCATCTATTCGGCCGTCGACGGGTCGCTGATCGCGCAAGGGGCGGGCGGCCTGCCGGTGTTCGTCGGCACCATGCAGTATTCGACCCGGGTGCTGATCGAGAGGATCGCTTCCGGTCAGGCACCGGCGCCGCATCCCGACGACATCTACATCGTCAACGATCCGTATCTCGGCGGCACGCATCTGATGGACGTGCGCTTCGCACGGCCTTATTACCGCGACGGCGAGGTCTTCTGCTGGCTCTCCAACACCGGCCACTGGCCGGATATCGGCGGCTCGGTGCCGGGCGGCTTCTCGGCCTCGGCGACGGCGGTCGAGCAGGAGGGGCTGCGGCTGCCGCCGGTGCGGCTGTTTAAGCAGGGTGTGCTCGACGAGGAGATTTACGCCGTCATCTGCTCCAATATCCGCGTGCCCGAGCAGCGCATCGGCGATGTCAAGGCGCAGGCCGCGGCGCTGATGGTCGGCGAGGAACGGTTGAACGCCCTGCTCGACCGCTATGGCGACACGACGGTGCGCGAAGCGATCGCCGAATTGCGGGCGCGCGCCGCCACCCAGATGCGCGCCTGTATCGCCGAGATCCCGGACGGCACCTACACATCCGTCGCCTGGGTCGACAGCGATGGTGTCGTCGATAAGCCGCTGGCGATCCGGCTGGCGGTCAGCAAGGCGGGCGGTGAGCTGACCTTCGACTTTGCCGGTTCCAGTCCGCCCTGTGCTGGACCGATGAACTCGGTGCTGGCGACGACGCTGAGCTCGGTCTATCTGGCCATGCGCCACATTTTCCCGGAAGTGCCAATCAGTGCCGGAGCTTTCGAGCCGCTCAAGGTGCTGACGCCAAAGGACACCTTTCTCGATGCCCATTATCCGCGCCCCGTATCGGGCTGCGCGGCGGAGGTGTCGCAGCGCATCGCGGAAGCCGTGTTCGCGGCGCTGGTCGGCGTGTTGCCCGACCGGGTGACGGCGGCGCCCGCCGGCACCAGCGGCAATTTCGCGCTCGGCGGCCACGATCCGGAGCGCAACCGCGATTTCGTCATGTACCAGCTGTCGGGCGGCGGTTATGGCGGCAACCGCGACCATGACGGCTTGAGTAACGGCTGCTCGACCATCGGCATTTCCAAGGCGCCGCCGGTGGAGATCATGGAGCAGGCGTTTCCGGTGCTCTATCACCGCTACGCCCTGCGCGAGGGCTCCGGCGGCGCCGGGGCACAGCGCGGCGGCTTCGGTCTCGACTACGAGGTGGAACTGCGGCGCGGCGACGCGCGGGCGAGCTTCGTCATGGACCACGGCCGTTACGGCCCGCAGGGCGCTCTCGGCGGCGCCGACGGCGCGCCCAACGAGGTGACAGTGTGGCGTTCCGGCGAACCACACACGCCGCCGCACCTGTCAAAGGAGCAGGATATCCCGCTGGCAGCCGGCGACCGGGTGCGGGTGCGCACGCCGGGCGGCGGCGGTTACGGCGATCCGCTAATGCGTGATCCGGAGGCGGTTCTGGAGGACGTGCGGCTTGAGCGCTACACGGTCGAGCAGGCACGCGACCTGTTCGGCGTCGTGCTGACCGGCGATCCGCCGCAGATCGACGCGGCCGCAACGGAACGTTTCAGGCACGGCAGGTGAGGTGGTACGAAGCGGGTCTGGCCGCTTGCTCGTCCTGATGCGACCGGTCATAGTGGTGCTGCGTCGGGTTAAACGAGGAGGGTCCGATGACCGAACTACCGATCGATCGCCGCACGCTGCTGATCGCTGCGATTGCCACGGCCGCAGGCCTGTCGGTCCCCAATCAGGCCCGGGCGCATGGTGCGATGTCGTTGGAGAGGGCGAAACAGATCATCGGCGACCAGCACAAGACCTTCAAGGTCGACGGCGCCGAACGACAGTTGACGGCACCGGAGATCACCGAACTGGTGACCGGCAAAACGCTCTACGGCATGCTGTACGACGACGAGGCCTATATTCTCGCCTTCAACCCGGATGGTACAGGCGTGCTGAAGATCGCCGACCGGCCGCTCGATAAGGGGCGCTGGTCGATCGATCCGAAGACCGATACGATCACCTCGCAATGGGAAAACGCGGCCGACGGCGAGGCGCTGGTGCAGAACTATTACACGTCAAAACAGGACGGCGTGTTCAAGACCATCACCAAGCCGAAGAATCGCTGGAGCATGTTCGTGATGGAGAAGGGCATTGCACCGGACATGACGATGTAGCGGCGGTGCCAATCGTCACCAAGTGCACCACTCAACCAAGGTTTGCGCGGTATAGGGCATTGTCTTCGGTCCCGTCGAACGACCAGCTTTCGGCACTGCACTCGAACGTCTCGTCGCGGAAATAAAACAGGAAATTCCGCTGCCTCCTGCATTTGTCACTGACGGGGGTCCACTCACGGTCGACTTCGTCCTCCTTGAAATCGCCAATGACCCCGTAGAATTCACCCCATTCCGGGGCAATTTCACTGAACCGGCATTGCCCCCGGTACCATCCTTCATCGTTTAACGGCGTAAAGCGGAAACGTGTGCAGTTGTGAAACCGGATCAGTCCACAATCCTCCCACTCAAAGATCCGTCGTCGGAAATAGCTTACATGGAATTTAAGGAGGATATCGGTCCCGTCAGGCCATGCTTCTGGCAAAGGCACGTTCGGACAGGCGCCCCAGTTGGTATTCTGCTTTAAGAATTTGGTCTCTTTCTTTGCCACTGGGCTCATCTAGTGACTAAACCGCCGTCGCGACAAGTCCGTTGGTGCATCCGCTTTGCGGCGCTCTGATGTTGCCAGCTGTGGGGCAGAGGGGATAGGCTCGCTGCCCATTGGACTTTGGCCGGACGGGAGACGTTTTACCGATGAGCGACACCGACAGAAAAGCCTGCCTGGTCATCGGCGCCGGCGATGCGACCGGGGGCGCTGTCGCCCGGGTGTTTGCCGCAGACGGCTTCGACGCCTGCCTGGTGCGCCGGCCACGCCACGCGGCGGCGGTGGAGGAGCTGGCCGAGAGCATCCGGGCCGACGGCGGACGGGCGCATGCGTTGCCGACGGACGCCCGCGACGAGGAGTCAATGGTGGCGCTGGTTGACAAGATCGAAAGCGACATCGCGCCGATCGAGGTGGCGGTGTTCAACATCGGTGCCAATGTGCGCTTTTCAATCACCGAGACAACGACACGGGTTTACCGCAAGGTCTGGGAGATGGGCACGTTTGCCGGCTTCCTGATGGGCCGCGAAGTGGCGGCGCGCATGCTGCCGCGCGGCCGCGGCACCATCATCTTCACCGGCGCCACGGCGAGCATGCGCGGCGGCACCGGCTACTCGGCGTTCGCCGGCGCCAAGCATGCGCTGCGCGCCCTGGCGCAATCGATGGCGCGCGAACTCGGACCGAACAACATCCATGTCGCCCATGTGGTGATCGACGGGGCGATCGACTCGGCGTTCATCGAGGAACGCATGCCGGAGGTCGACAAGGCGCGGGCCGAAGACGCGATCCTCGATCCGGCGGCGATTGCCGGCAACTATCTATGGCTGCACAAGCAGCCGCGCAGTGCCTGGACGCATGAACTCGACCTGCGCCCGTGGCGCGAGACCTGGTGAGACGGCGATGGCCCAGCTCGATTTCATCTTCGATGTCGCCAGTCCCAACGCCTATCTGGCGTACCGGGCGCTGCCGGGCGTGCTGGAGCGCACGGGTGCCTCCTTGACCGTCGTGCCCTGCCTGCTCGGCGGTATCTTCAAGGCGACCGGCAACCAGGCGCCGATGCTCGCCTTTGCCAGCATCAAGAACAAGCTCGCTTACGAGCAGCTGGAGTTCCGCCGCTTCGTGCAGCGGCATGGGCTAAGCGCCTTCACTTTCAATCCGCACTTTCCCGTCAACACGCTGCTGATCATGCGCGGCGCCATCGTCGCCGAGGAGGACGGCCGTCTCGACGACTATGTCGAAGCTCTCCTGCATCACATGTGGGAAGCGCCGAAGAAGATGGACGATCCGGACGTGGCAGCGGCGGCGCTCAGCGACTCGGGCTTCGACGGGCCGGCGCTGCTGGCCCGCACCCAGGAGCCCGAGATCAAGGCGAAGCTGGCGGCCAACACCGCGCGGGCGGTCGAGCGCGGCGCCTTCGGCGTGCCGACCTTTTTTGTCGGCGATGCCATGTTCTTTGGCAAGGAACGCCTCGGCCAGGTGGAAGAGGAACTCCTGCGCATTGGTTGAGGGACCACGCGCGCAGTGTTTCACCCGTAGCCTTTCGAGGCATCAGAGCATCCGTATCGGACCCACGCGACCACGGCACCCGCCGTTGCTGCGTGGGTGCGCCGCACCATTGAACAAATATCGGCAATCATTGTCGAACCGCAAACTTCGCTCCAGGAGACCTCGCAGATGACCTTGCAGCGCCGCATCGCCGACCTCCGGGCCTGGATGTTCCCCGGCCCCGACCCGCGCCCCGAAGGACCCGCCGCGAGTTTCACTCAGGCGGCACTGGAACGGCACAAACGCGAGGGCATGGACCTGGCATTCCGGGCCCGTATGGCGGCGCTCGCGGTGTTTGCGGTGATGCTGCCGTTTTTGGGCTCGCTCCGCGAGGCGCTCTATTTCGAGGTGATGCTCTTGCTTCTCGCAGTGGTCGGCTGGCTGCAGCGACGGGTTGCAAAGGTTGGCCTTTCGCGGCTTGAAATTCTGCTGGTGTTCGCCGACATCGTGATCATCACCGTGGCCATCGTCGCGCCGAATCCCCTGTTGCCGGTGGACTGGCCGGCGCCGATGGAGTTCCGCTCCGAAGCCTTCAAGTATTTTTTCGTTTTCCTGGCGTTCGGCACGCTTGCCTATTCGTGGCGCACCGTGCGCGGCATCGGCACGATGACCGCGTTCACCTGGACCATCGCCATCCTTCTGGTCTGGATCACCGCGACGCCCGACCCTGACCTGGCGGCGGCCGCGGTTGCGGCGTTCGGACATTCACAGTCAATGCTCGATCACCTGGATCCCAACAGCCTGCTGCCGTGGATTCGGTCACAGGAGATCATCGTCTTTCTGGTCGTAGCCTGGGTTCTGAGCACCACCGTGCGACGCTTCAACCGGCTGGTGATGCAGCAGGCGGGGCTGGAGCGGGAACGGACCAATCTCGCCCGCTATTTCTCACCCAACGTCGTCGAGGAACTGTCGCGCAACGACGAGCCGCTGAAGCGCACGCGCACGCAGGACGTGGCGGTGATGTTCGTCGACATCGTCGGCTTCACCCGCTTTTCCGCGCAGCGCCCGGCGGCGGAGGTCATCGAGACGCTGCGCGCTTTTCACGCCCGCATGGAGGCCGCGGTCTTCCGGCATGGCGGCACGCTCGACAAATATCTTGGGGACGGCCTGATGGCGACCTTCGGCACGCCGGCCGCCGGCGAGACGGACGCGCGCAATGCGCTCGCCTGCGCACTCGACATCACGGCCACCATGGACGCCTGGAACGCCGAACGGGAAACGGCCGGCGAGCCACGGATCCAGGTGAGCGTCGGCCTGCACTACGGACCGGCGGTCCTTGGCGACATCGGCGCCAACCGGTTGGAGTTCGCGGTGATCGGCGATACCGTCAACGTGGCCAGCCGGGTAGAAGCCCTGACACGGCAACTCGATGCACGGGTCGCGGTGACCGACACGGCGATGGCTCGGGTCAAGCAAGAAACCGGCGGCGAGGATGCGGCGAACCGCTTCGTCGATCTCGGCGCGCACCCGATTCGCGGAATCGAGAACGAAGTTGGGATTTGGGGCTTGCGCTGATTTCTAAGCAATCGGCTGCTTGAGACGTTCGCGGACGTCTTCCGGGAAATGAGCGTCGAATGCGAGGCGTTCGATCCGCGTCTCGTTGCCGGCGGCCACTCGTTCTGCCAGCGCGTCGATGAGACGGGTCACCATCGGCTGTAGCGCCGGGCGGAATTTCTCGTACGGCTTCTTCAGATCCGCCGGTATTCTGCCTTCGGCATCGGCCAGGTAGATCGGCGGCGACTGCCCGACGATCGGGCCGCCATCGACGACCTCCGTCACCTGGTGCACCGTCCAGCGGGTCCACGGATCGTTGCGCGCGATGTTGTCCTCAAGAAACTGCGCACCCGCCCCATGTCCGCCGGCCAAGTCCGAGGGATGGAAATTGTAGACGCCGTAGCGTGGTGCCGCGACGATGGGCGCGTCGAGAATCTGCCCACAGCCGCACATGATGATGACGTCGGGCCGCCATTCCGCCAGCTGGCGATAGAAGCCTTCGACCTTCAACTCACCGGTGTATATCGGTAAGCCCGCGCGCAGGGCCGTTTCGATCGTCTCGACCTCGATCGCCATGCGTTCCTGCCGGCTGTAGTCCTTCCACATCCGCCGGCGCAGGCCGATCTTGGCATCCGAATCGATTGCGTCGTCGGTGGCGACAGCCACGAGGTGGCTTCGGCCGGGGTGCGCCCGTTCATGGTCGACCACGGCGTTGAGCACATCGGTACCGTAAAGGAAACCGGTCACTGCCAGAACGCGCAAGGCGCCGTCGGTCCTGTCCGAAGCCTCGTCGGGCGACGGCAGGATCAGTTCGCCCCAGCGCGACCCGTCGACCTCCAAAAAAGATCGGCCGGGCCGGTCGTGCTTAAGCCGGCGATTTAGCGTCACGTCGCGGGGCGTGTCGGTCGTGGACAATGGCAACTCTGTTTGCATCGTTCCTGATCGAGGACCTTGGGGCATCAGATACCTCAGGCACGGACGGTCAGGATTTCCTCCAGGGGTTTCTTGACTTTCGCGACCGCCGGGACCGTGGCGTCTTCGGCCGGATGTCCGACGGCCAGGATCATCACCGGTTTTTCCGACTCCGGCCGATCCAGCAGGCCATTGAGGAAGCGCATCGGATTCGGCGTGTGAGTCAGTGCCGCAAGGCCCGCGTGATGCAGCGCGGCAATCAGGAAGCCAGTGGCGATGCCGACGCTTTCCGGCACATAGTAGTTCTTGAAGCGGGTCCCGTCGTCGAAGCGGCCCCAGCGCTGGGCGAAGATGACGATCAGCCAGGGCGCGATGTCGAGATGCGGCTTCGACGCCCCGTTGCCGATCGGCTCCAATGCCTTCAGCCATTCGTCACCGGCGCCGCCCGCGTAGAACTTTTCCTCTTCCTTTTCCGCCTCCTGACGAATCCGGTTTTTCAGCGCAGGGTCGGCGACGGCGACGAAATGCCAGGGCTGGTGGTTGGCGCCGCTGGGAGCCGTACCGGCGGTGTGCACGCATTGCTCGATGACCGCGCGCGGCACCGGCCGGTCGGAAAACGCCCGCACCGTGTGGCGCCGGCGCATGCGATCGTAAAACGCCGCGGCGCCTTCCAGCATGGCACCATCCGTCAAATCCTGCCGGTCAGGCAGCGGGATCGGCGTATACTTCAAATGATTTCGGACGAACATGGTTCCTTCGGTCGTTTCTTGCCGGTCAATCGGTTCGCCGGCAGGCAGTCACGTCGGCGAGGGCGAATTGGCCGGGTCGGATCTGGGTGTATTCGATATAGTTCTCATTGACGATCGCGCCGTCAAACCGCGACGTGTCGGCCTTGTCGACCATGGTGAAATCGTCGGGCCGCGGGCCGATGACGCCCAACACCTCCTCCTTGACCATGACGCTCTTCCGATCCTCGCTGATGACAGCGTAGCTCGGCAGATCCTCGTCATCCTGGCTGAACTGCTCTTCAGTCAACTCCCAGGACCAGATGTAATGGCCGGCAAAGGCCGGGCCTTGCTGTTCGTCGATAATCAGCTCGTAGGTATTCTGTCCGGCCGGATAGAAGCCGTCATGGTAGACACCGCCCTCGCTTGTGCATTGCCAGGTGCCGACCAGATTGGTCGACTCGCTCGCCAAGCCGGGATGCATTGCAAAGAGCCAAAGAAAGCCTGTCAGAATCAGTGTGGGTCGCATGGTCGCCTCCGTTAGCACAACGCGGGCTGTCCGCCGGATCAGCGTCGCACGACGGCAGGTAGTTGGCCAGTACTGACTCACGCGACAGGCTTCGCAGGCAAAGTGGAGCATGATAAAGCTGCTCAATGCGTGAGGAATCCCGCCATGAATTCAAAGCCTAAGCCGGTGTTCCGGTGGCTGATGCCGGGCGGTATCCTGCCGCTGCCACGGGATCGGATCGCCGGCGATATCGTCGCCGGGATCACGTTGGCGGCGCTCGCCATACCGGAGGTGATGGGCTACACCAAGATATCCGGTACGTCGGTGATCACCGGCCTTTATACGCTGCTGGTGCCGGCGGTGCTCTATGCCCTGTTTTGTTCGTCGCGACATCTGGTGGTCGGCGCCGACTCGGCGACCGCGGCGATTCTGGCGAGCGGTCTCGTCGGCCTGGCGGCGACCGGTTCGACGGAGTATGTGGCGCTGGCCGGCGTGTTGGCGCTGATGGTCGGGGCGCTGCTGATCCTGGCCAGCGTCATCGGCCTGGGCTTCATGGCCGATTTCCTGTCGCGCACGGTGCTGGTCGGCTTTCTGACCGGTGTCGGTGTGCAGGTCGCGCTGCGGGCGCTGACTGAACTCGGCGGCCTGCCGACGCATCATCACGGCACGCTGATGATGATGTGGAACAACCGCGCAGAGACGTTCAATCCCAATCCCTGGGTTATCGGCACGGCGGTGCTCGTGCTTGCCGTCATCGTCGGCAGCGGGTTTATCGGCAAGCGGCTGAAGCGCAGCGTGCCGGGTGCGATGATTGCGGTCGTCGGCGCCATTGCGTTGAGCCGGGTATTCGACCTGCAAAATCACATGCCGGTGGTCGGCAGCGTTCCGGTCGGCCTGCCGGTTTTATCGATTCCGGACGTCGCCTGGAGTTTCGGGCTCTTGTGGCAGTTGTTGCCGACGGCACTTGCCATGCTGGTTGTGGTGCTGGCGCAAAGCGCTGCAACGGCGCGCGCCTATGCGGCCCGTTACCATGAGACCCTTGACGAAGGGCGTGACCTGACCGGTCTGGGGCTGGCCAATCTCGGTGCCGGATTGACAGGCACGTTCGTCGTCAACGGCAGTCCGACCAAGACCGAGATGGTTGACAGCGCCGGGGGCCGCAGCCAGCTGTCCCTGTTGACCGCGGCCGCCGTCGTGCTGCTGACGCTGTTTTTCCTGACCGGCTATCTCGCCGATATGCCGCAGGCGGTGCTGTCGGCGGTGGTCCTGCTGATCGGTCTGAAACTCATCGACATCAAAGGGCTCAGAGACATCTATCGCCAGCGCCGGCCGGAATTCTGGGTGGCGCTGCTCACCGCCGCGGTGGTGGTCGTGTTCGGCGTCGAACAGGGCATCATCTTCGCCATCCTGTTTTCGCTGGTGGTGCATACCCGGCACGGCTACCGGCCGAAGAACCTGCTGATCGTAGGTGACGACGCGGGACGCTGGCAGACGAAAAATCTGGACAGCCGCGCCGAGGCGCGGCCTGGCCTGTTGATCTACCGGTTCAATCACAGCATGTACTACGCCAACGCGCAGCGGATGCAGGCTGAAATCCTCGATCTGGTCGACCATGCCGACCGTGTCCGCTGGTTCTGCATTGACGTATCGCCGGTCGACGATGTGGATTACACGGCGGCCGGGACCCTTGCAGACATCTCGGCAACGTTGAAGGCACGTGGCATCACGCTTGCATTCGTCCAGGACCTCGACGATATCAACGCCAAGAGCCGCAAGCAGCTACGGCAGCGGTTTCCCGACGCGCCGTTCTTCGATGATCTGGCGGCGCTGGCTGCCGCCTATGCGCCACCGGCACCGGTTGACGATTCCGCTTAATTCGCTTGCAGCCAGGCCTGAGCCGGCTTGAAGCGGGTCCATCCCGGCACATCCACATAAGGGTCGACATCCAGCCATTTCGGATGCAGGTCGCTGGCCTGGAACACCGGTATGGCGTCCAGAAAATCGCTGGTGAAGCGCGCCACCACGTCGTAGCGACGGGATCCCTCGCGCCAGTTGAACACGGCCATCACCGCACCGACGGCAAGCGTATCAACCGACTGGTCAGCGGGGATCAGGTCGGGATAGTCGGCATGATCGAGTGTCGTTTCGAAGTAGGGAAAATCGATCGTCTTCGGCGCCGTGATCTCGAGCAGCTTGAGATCCTCGTCGGCGCCGATGCCGGCGATCAGCGAACCCGGTTTGCCGACGACGAACACGGCGGCGGCAACGGTGCCGTCCTTGACGGCCGTGATGGCATCCTGGCCACCGATCGTCACCGGATCGATATCGAAGCCGAGTGCGTCGAAGAGGTTCGTCGCCGTCATCTCGGTGCCGCTGCCGCTGCGGCCGACGGCCACTTTCTGCCCGGTTAGCGACTTGAGGTTCGGCGTTTCGCGGCGCGTTATGATGTGGACTTCTTCATTGTACAGCTTGGTGATGTAGCGGATGGCGTGTTCGACGCCTTCCACCTCACCGGTCTTGCGGATTTCGGTCATCACGTCGTTTTGAACGATGGCGACATCGACTCCGTTGAGGCCGACGAGATCCTTGATGTTCTGGCGCGAGCCCTTGCCGAGCATCGGTATGACGCGCAGTTGCTCACTGTCGAGCTGATCCATCATATGCTGTGCAAACCGGGCATACGTCCCGCCGACCCCGCCGGCAATGATCCCGACAGTGACCTTGTTGGCGTCCTGTGCCTGCGTTTGCACGTTGGTGACAACAAGCGCAAATACCGCAAGTATGGTTGCTGTAAAAAACCGCATAGCCCCGACGTCTCCCTCAGCTTTGCCCTTGAAGTAGACTAATCCCCGTGATTTCATCATAACAAGAAGAGGAAGGATGAGTAAATCACTAGCGGAACCTACAGGCATGATATGCGAACCCACACGCATAGTAGCCCGCGCGGACCGAGGTAAATCATCGCTGCAGGGTGCCCTGAGAATCGGGTCGGCGGCCCTGTTTGCGGCCGTCTTCGTCCTGATGCTGGTGCAATCGCCAGCCGCGATGGCCAAGTCGGCCGGCGCCCTGGCCGGCGAAGCCATCAGCTACGTGAAAAAAGCGCGACGGGCGAATTCACCGGACGAAGCCGGGGAATTTTACTTTCGCGCCCACCTGAAAATCCAGGAAATACTGGAACAGCACGCGAGCGGCGGGATGGCGGCGCGCATTTCCGCCGGAACGTTTCGCGCCCTGGACAAGGATTTCATCGCCCGGGAGGCTGCCCGCTGGGCGACCAATAACCGTCAGGAGGCGCAGCGGATCCGCAACGCCGAAACGGCTGCGGTTGTGGAGGAAAAACCGCCGGAGAGGAAACCGCCGAACCGGGTGACGACGTTGCGTCCGCCGGTTCAGACGACACCACGGCCGCCTGGATCCCTGGTGCCGCTGCGCCGGGAAGACAATCCTCCGATAAAATCCATTCCGGATCGTCCTGTTGATGGAAATGACAGCGGCAAGGTCACACAGGAGGACATCCGACTGAGCTTGCGGGACGCGGTCGTCCTGGTGCTGCAATTGGCGGAAACCGATGACGGTCTACGGGTCGTGCAACAGGGGACCGGATTTTTTGTAAATGAAAACAATATTTTAACAAGTGCCCACGTGGTCGCGCAGGAGGATCCGGCACGCTCCTATATCATTGTTGCCGGGCGCCAGTTTCAAGGTCCCCATTTTGGACAAGCGACAGTCCTCGCGCCCGGTGAGGGTGTCGGGTTTTCAGGGCCGGACCTGGCCGTCCTGCACTCTCTGCACCTGCGAAGCGACAGGTTCCTGTCGTTGTCGGCGGACCTACAGGAGGGGGAAAGGGGATTCCTGTCCGGGTTTTCCAAGCTGAGCCTCGACCGCGGCCAGGTCGTCCGGCGCATTGTGCAGGCCTTTAGCGATGCCGAATTGCCGAATCTGGAGACCATTCCGCACCCGGAGATGCTGCCATCAAGCGTCGTGTCGATCCGTGATTACATCGGGCAGCCGCAGGAATTTCGTCACCAGTCGGAGGTGTCGGGCGGCAATAGCGGGTCGCCCATTGTCAATGCGTGCGGGCATGTGATCGGCATCCACACCGAAGCACAGACCCAGGCCTTCGGCAAACAGAACTACGCCATTTCCGTGCGTGGAATCGACGATTTTCTGCAGCGCAACGGGATCCGGACCCGCGTCAAGGAGTCCCCATGCGAACAGGGCTGATCGGAGACCCGGCGACACCGCTCGCCGGCGGATAGGAAGCGGTGACCCGCAGCATTAAACTGTTCGTGTCATCGCCCTATGACGTGCGCGCCGAAAGGCGGCGCGTTCAGATCGTCGTCGACAGGCTGAATGCTACTTTCAGCGACCTGAAAATCGACTGCTACCGCTGGGAAGACGGGCACTATTTTCTCGCCAACGAGACGTTTCCGGCGCAGATCCCGCAAGCCAGCAGCTTCGATATCGTTGTCGGCATCCTGTGGTCGCGCCTGGGCGTGCCGCCGCCCGAGAGCTTCGAGCGGATGGCGGACGGACGGCCGTATCCGTCCGGCACCGCCTATGAGTTGATCACCGCCATGCAGTCTGGCGGCCATGCCGAGAGCGGTGCCGATGTCATGGTCTATCGCAAGACGGCACCGGTCAGCCTTCCGACCCGACGATCCGATGAGCAGCAGGAAAAACTGCAGCAGATGGAACAGCTGACCTCCTTCATGGAGGAATGGTTCTATAACGACCAGAGCGGATTTCGCGCCGCCTTCCACGAGTTCGAATCGACCGATGATTTCGACCATGTGCTCGAAACCCACCTGAAAGCCTGGCTGGACGAGAAGGGTATCGGCCACCGCGGGGCGGTATGGAGCATCGAACGCGACGGCAGTCCCTATCGCGGTCTCGATGCCTATGACAGCGCCCATGCCTCCGTCTTTTTCGGTCGCGATCAGATCATCGAAGAATATGCCAATGTGCTCGATGAATCGGCGGAAACGGGCACCGCTTTTCTGCTCATCGACGGACCGAGCGGTGCCGGCAAGTCATCGCTGGTGCGTGCCGGCCTGTTGCCGCGACTGAAAGCGGTGGCGGAAGTGCCCAACAGCCTGCGTGTGGCGACGATGTTTCCGGGACGGCACATGGCGCCGATGGAGGCGCTGGCGACCGCACTGTTCGAATCCGAGGCGCTGCCGGAGCTCTCCGAAGGGGATTTCGGCAACTCCGGCAGCCTGGCCGCGCTGTTGCGCGCCTCGGGCGACGCCACACCGATCATTGCGGCGCTCGACCGGATGGCGCGGCATCTGGCCGCCGAGGAAGGGTACAGCGAACCGCCGAAGACGGAACTCGTGCTGCTTGTCGACCAGGGCGAAGAAGTGCTTTCGGACCAGCACAGCGGCGAGCGCAAGCAGTTTTTCACACTCCTTGTGGCGCTTGCCGGGTCGGGACGATGCCGCATCATCTTCACCATTCGCGCGCGCACCTTCGGCGTGCTGATCGAGCGCTTGGAATCGGATGCTGGCTTGACGCGGCTGCTGAACCTCGGCGCTCGCCGGACCCTGCAACCGCCCGGCCGCGATATGCTGGGAGAGATCATCCGCCATCCGGCGGCGGCCGCCGGGCTGCAGTTCGAGCGGCGTGACGGCGAAGGCCTGGACGAGCGGCTGCAGGCCGATGCGTCGGGTTCGAACCCGCTGCCCTTGCTGCAATATGTGCTGGCACAGTTGTTCGACCGGGCCTGGGCGCGGGCTGCGGAGGGTGATGGTAAGGCCGTCGTCATGACCTTTGCCGACTACGAAGCCATCGGCGGTGTCGAAAAGGCTATCGACCAGACGGCCGAGCGTGCCTGCGCGGATTTGCCGAAGGGTGCGCTCGACGCCGTGCCGCGCCTGGTGCGTGCCCTGACCGATGCTTCTGAGGACGGTCTCGTGCTCTCCTCCGCACCGCTCCAAGACGTTGTCAGGAATGAAGACGGCCGGGCACTCGTGCGTGCCCTGATCGGCGCCCGCATTCTGGTGGAGGAGGGGCATCAAAATCCGCGCATCCGATTCGCCCACGACAAGGTGTTGACGGCCTGGGATCGGGCGCGGCGGGCCGGCGAGCGGGCACTGGAGTTCAACCGCGTTTTTGGGAACCTGAGAAAAACCCACGAGCAATGGCTGCGCCACGGACAACGATCCGACGCGCTGCTTCCGGGCGGTGTCCTGCTCGAGGAGGCCAAGGCGCTTCAGCGTACCTATCCAGACGAGATTCCGGAGGACCTGCAGGGTTTTCTCAACCGGTCGATCCGTCGCTCGAGATTGCGGTTGCGGTTAACGGGAGCCGCAGCTTTTGTTTTTGCCGTTCTGGCGGTGATCGCGGTCATCCAAACGATCAACGCGCAACGCAACGAACGGACGGCAGAAGCCAGACTAGAGGCGGTTGTCAGCGTTTTTGATTCACTTTTGCAGGAAGCGCCTGAGGCGTCGGTCGCCGAACAGTCTTATCTGGTCACGGTGATGCAGAGGGTCTACGGCGCCATGCGGGAAGCGGGCGCCCTTCCCGCAATAATTGCGGATTCGCTGCCGCTGCTTCAGAAACTGGAGCTGTCTGTCGGCGTCAACGAACTCTGGCGGATCGCCGACGAGGCAAGGGAACTCGACCGCCTGGCGGAAGCGCTTCAGCTCATCGATTTGTCGCTACTGTCGATTGACGACTCGGATTTAGACGAAACACACTTAGACCCGATTCGGCAAACCGGCCTCGGCAAAAAGTCATACCTGCAGTTGCTGACCGGCGATTATGAGGCGGCGATCGTCACGGCGCGCCAGGCGAACGCCTTGCAACTGCCGCAGCCCTGGATCACCGCCAACGAGGCGCATGGTCTGCTTTTGAACGGGCAATTCGATGCGGCGGTGGCGATTTATCGTGCCCATGTCGGGGAGCAGTCAGAGGATGGACAAAGCTGGTCGGAGGTCGTGCGGGGAGACTTCGACGCCCTCAGCGGTGCCGGGATCGCAGTTCCAAGGCGCGCCGAAATCGAGGCGATGCTGACAGAGCCTTGACACAGCTGCCGTCGCGTCGATCTGGCACGATCGGTTTCTCGATCTCGCTGGTCTCGTCGCGTGGCGGAGCGGATCGTTCCGCGATTCCCTGGATCGTGTGCCGCATTTTTATCCGACATTCCCCAGATGACTCCACAACTCGACCGCGATGGTAGCCGATGCAACCTGTTCGGCCGTGGGTGTTAACAAACGGTTTGCCACAATTAATAATTGTATTTCCGTTTGTCTTGCAATTTCGTATTTAAAGCGAGCATATGTCTGCCCGTGATCGCACACGGCCGCTGGATTGCAAATGGCTGAGTGGTGATTGCCACTATAAAAAACTGAATTGTCACCATTGATTTTGAGATCGACAGAATTGGTACGACATAGTCAATAATCATTCGAACACTATGCATTTAAGTAGAGAACGAGGTGTCATGGCGTGATGAAAATCCACGCTGCAGTTCTACAAAGGCTCTGACCGGCCGCCAATCACAAGAACAGATACGGGCACACACGGGCAACCGCGGACGCGGCTGACGCATGCTGCGATGTATCGGGGCGTTGTTCTACAAAACTTTGAGGTTTTGAGAATGACAACTGACCCAAAACAAACGATTCTGCGTCGCTTTGGTGACGACAGATGCGGCAATTTTGCAATACTGTTTGCCCTAAGCATTGTCGTGGTCATCATGGCCGCGGGGCTTGCCGTAGACTATTCAGTCGCCCTGATGAACAAGACCCGCGTCAGCAATGCGCTCGACGCGGCGACCCTGGCCGCGGCCCGCGGCATCTCGGTCGGCGAACTCAATCCTGAAGTTCCGAACGAGGTCGAGGATTATCTGAAGGCCTTTTTTGCCGCAAATCTGGGTGTCGACGATCTCGCCGCCAGCGCATTCTCCGTGGACGAGATTGTGATCGATCGCGAGGCTGACACCGTCTCGGCCACGGCAGGAATCAACCAGCCGTTGTACCTGCTCAGAGTCGGCACAGGCAGAGACACGATGAAAGTCACCAGTGCCGCAAGTGTGAAATTCGACACCGGCAAAGTGGAGGTGGCGATGGTTCTCGATGTCACCAGCTCCATGAAGTATCAGGAGAAACTGAAGGCGTTGAAGGATGCAGCCACGCGTGCAGTTGAAGCGCTGCTATCCGTTAACAGGACCGGCCTGGATAAAACCAGAGTCAGCATCGTTCCCTATAGCACCGGCGTAAATGTCGGCGATGATCTGGCAAAATACGTCTATGCCGACCATTTCCTGGAGACCAGTGATGCACCCGTTTTTAACAGGGCGCTCTTCAATCAAACCGGTGTAGGCTATGATTGGCAGGCTTTCCAAGACGACTTTCCCGGCTGCTCCAACAATGACAAATGTTGGGCTTTTAGAACCGACGAAGATGGAAGAAACATAGACAATTGTGCAGGCGATCGGAAAAGCCCATCAAGCGGATTGTCTTATCAGTACACAAATGCAAACCCCTCCTCCGGCATGATTAGCCGGGACGCGCGCTTACTCCCAGACGGGTGCCCCAGTGCCAGCATCAATCCGCTGACAAGCAACGAATCGGTACTGAAGGACACGATCGACTCGTTTGCAGCCGACGGCCTGACTGCCGGCCACATTGGGTTGCAGTGGGGATGGTACATGATCTCGCATGACTGGAAGGACTATTTGCCAACCGGTTCGAAACCAGGCGACCATTCCGATCCGGATTCGGGCATCACGAAGGTTATCATCTTGATGACCGACGGCGTCACTAATACGGCCTATGCGGATGTACCTTACGCCACCTGGAAGCCGCCAAATACCGGGCCATCCGCTGAGTCCATAAAAGCGGCCGCTATCCATTTGAAGGAACTGTGCACGGCAATTAAAGACGATGACATCCTGCTTTTCACAATCGCATTCAAGCTCCTATGGTGGCAACACGGTGAGCATGACAAATTGAACGACTGTGCTACGGATGAGACTGAATCGACCAAGTACTTTTTTGAAGCTGAAACCAATGACGAACTTGAAGATACATTCATGGAAATCGTTAAAACAATTCATAAGCTGACTTTAACCAAATAGCTCGTTCACAAACTGTTTTTTATTCACTGTGGTGAAAGCCGCAGGCGGAGGGCGGAAAATGCGTAGCATGGTCTTACCGAACCCACCATGGTCGTATTGTAATGATCAATGGCACCTGCGTGCAGGTGCATCATGCCGGCGCGGCGCCCAAAAGGCGATCTCCGACAATGCCGGGGTCGTTCAGGCGGCGGTCTGACCGGCCGTCAGGATTGGTGCGCAGCCTATATGTCCGTCACCTGAAGCGGAATTGGTTGTGGTATTCGCCGTGTTTCGATAGAATAACCGGTATTATTGGGGCATGAATGAAGTTGAGGTAAGAAATTGCTGGCTCAATCTCGCATCAACCTGCGGAGATTTTGTCTTGTTCTTGCATTCCCGGCAATGATCGTCGCGATGACGACCCAGTCGCTCGCCCTCGATTCATTTGGCCTGAAACAACCCGAGCAAATCCTGGAGATCAATCAGCGGATCGACGATATTATCGTGTATTCGTCGTCGGTTACCGTCAAGGAGGGTGCCGGCCCTTCGGCCATGCGGCTGGATTCGGACATCAAGGCGCTGCTGGAAAAGCACGAGAAACTGCGCCAGGCCTATGCCGTGCAACCCTCTGAGACCGTCGGCATCATCGAAGACCTTCTGAATTATCTGCAGCAGGATTAAGCGCCGGTCCGGCAAAAACCGGCAAAAACCGGCGAAACAGGGCGAACCCGAGAGGAGTTCTGAAATGGCGATAGCAAAAAGCCTGGTGAGAAATGCGTTTCTGGCAACCGCAGCGGTGGCCCTTGTGGCGGCGGTGCCGGCACAGGCCGGCGGCAAGGACGCGTTGATCGGCGGTATCGTCGGTTTCGGTGCCGGCTACATTACCGGCAAGAATGCCAACAATCGGCCGAAGCAGCGGCAACGCACCACGACCAAGCGCAGAACGGTCTCGCCGGCACAGCGCGAAGCGGCGCGCCAACAGAAGGAAGAGAACCGCAAGATTCAGGTGACTCTAGCGCAGCTTGGCTGCGATCCCGGCACGCCGGATGGCGTGTTCGGCAAAAGAACCCGAGCGGCCGTGCGCTGCTTCCAGGAACAGTTCCAGCAACCGGTCACCGGCAAGCTGACCTCCGAGCAACGGCTGCGCCTGTTGATTACCTATGACAAGGTGATGGCGGAACCGGTGATCGTCAAAGCGCCGGAACCATACATGAAACCCGTCAACCCTGGCCTGGTCGATCAAAACCCGGCCGTCAAGCCGCTGGACAACAAAGACGATGCAACGGTCATCGCCAATCTCAAGAAGCAGCAGGCCGACGATGAAAACAAGAATATGCGCAAGGTTTTGCAACAGCTCTATGAGAACGATGGACAGGACCTGCCCGCAGACATGGACGACACCGATGTCGTGGTGGACCAGCGCCAGCAGGATCGGCCGGCGGCCGAATCCGTGACGATGGTGCAGTATTGCGACAAACAACTGGCACCCGCAGCGGCCAGCTTCACGCCGGCGCCGACGTCCGATTCGGATGTCATGGCCAAGCGTTTTTGCACGTTGCAGGAAGCCGTGGTACGCGAAGCGCAGGCCATCGAATTCGCTCCGGGCTACTCCATCGAGGCGATGTGGAACGAATGTATCTCGCGCACGGAACAGGCTGACGCCCTGGTGACTGCCGTCTCGACCACCGGACCCGGCAACCTCGTGACCGACCTGCGCGCTACGCACAAATATTCCGATGCCAGCATCCAGTCGGCCTACAAATGGTGTGTCGCCATGGCCTACCGGAACAACGAGCCACGGGTTTCGCTGGCGTCGGCGTTGACGCTGTTCGCGATGAAAAACCACGGCTACGGAGAACTCATTGCCGGTCACCTCGCCCTTGGCTTCGGCACCTTTGCCAACCAGGGTCTCGCAGCAAAATGGCTGGACATAACGGCCAACAGCATCAGTGAAAACGATCCGACCATCGACCGGCGGCCTGTCAACAGGGCCATTGACGAGATGATGGCCCAGATCGAGATTCTCGGCTCGTTCGAGACCCAGTATGCGCAGCAGCGATCTGTCGCCTACTACAATTCGGTGAAGATAGGCGCCGATTTCGACCAGATCTTCAACCTGACCGGCGACGACATTTACGGGATCTGTTCGGAGGTTGCGACGCTTGGCGACGCCGCCTACGGCCATGACGGGGTCCGGCAGGTGTTTTCGCGGGTTTGTCGTGTCATCGGTCATTCCTATAGCGATGACACGCTGATCTCCATATACGACCAGCCTGCCGCCGAGCCGGCCGCCCGGGCGAAAGGCGACGCAACGTTCATCAATCACACGACAAAAACCTACTGACCGCCGCCACTTTCGCTAGAAACGGCCCCTTGATGGGGCCGTTTTGTTTCGGTCGCGCGTTCAGCGCCGGCGGCGCTGTCCGCCGACCTGCCGGCCGCCGCCGCCGGTTGACCGGACCTGCGGCCTCGATTTGTTGACGACGCGCTGCCGGTTGACCTGGCGGTTGGCCGATTGTCGGCTCCTGGCATCCCTGTTCAGATGCGACGGCGCCCTGGAGGGCCGTGCCGTCGGGCGCTGCGCCGGTCTCTGGGCCGGCCGCGTCACATTCGACCGGTTGCCGGTTGCCGGGCGGTTGCTGGGCCGGTTGGCCTGAGGCCGATTTCCGGCCGGTCTGTTCACCTGTGGCCTGCTGCCGGCCGGCCGGTTGGCGAGTGCGGCGCCGGCACCACCGGCCACCGCTCCGGCGCCGATTTCCGGCAGCCGGTCGCGAAGCTGCTCGTTGGACGGACGTTCGACACCGGACCAGCGCCCGCCCTCGAATTTCTGCCAGTTGTCGCCGTTGCGTCGGTAAACAGAACCGTCACGGCCGGCAAAGACGTCGCTGCGGCGGCCGAGATTGGCGACCCGGCCGGTATTGCCGTTGGCCTTCCAGCGCTGCGCGGCATTGGTTCCGAGGTCACGGGTGCGCGCCCATTCGCTGCCGCGCACAACGCCACCGCCTGTCCAGTTGCCGTAGATGCCGCGGGCGCCGCCGACGACCACCCGGTTGCCGGTGCGCGGATTGTAAGCGGCAATAAAGCCGGCACTGCCGCGCGGGCCACTGATCGCAGCGCCGCGAATGTAACCGCCGGTCCGCGGATTGTAGATCCCGCCGCCGGCGATGCCGCGATACGGGCCATAGGCATAACCGTAGCGTCCGTAGGTACCGCGAATCGGATTGTAGAAGGCGCCGATGCCGTAGCTCACGGGTCGCCCGAAATAGATCGGATAGGGGCCCGGTCGGTACCAGGGCCGGTAGTACCAGCCGGTGCCGTATACGAACACGCCCCAGGCGAGAAAGCCGGTGAGGTATCCCATCGTATAGCCGTACCAGACAGCGTTCGGTTCGGTTTCGTAGATCCGCACATAGGTGGTGTTGTAGACCGGCGAGGACGGAGGGATGGTGTAGATTTCATCCGGCACCGCGGTGGCCACCTCGAAAGGACCTTCCGGGCTGTCGCCGACGAACCAGACTCCGTCCTGCAGCACGTAATATTGATCGCCGACCTGGATGACCTGGTCGTTGGTATTCACCGCATAGGCCAGCGAGGTGCCTTCGATGGGCTCGAATTCCGGATCCCCGGCATAGGAAACGTCGGCCGCGATCGAACCGAGCTCCACCCGCGCGGTGCTTGGAATGCTGGCCTTCAGCCGCGCCTGTTCCGCTTCGGAGGTGGTCGGAACAGAGGACCGAACGGAATAATAGGGCGCGTCCTCCGGTATGTTCAGAAAGTCACTCGGCAGGTCAGGCGTGGTGAACACCCAGGGTCCGTCCAGGGACGCCGACTTGAACCAGCGGCCGGAGACGAGAATGTACCAGGTGGAGGTTGCGGTCAGGAAAAAGACGTCGCTGTCGGTGTTCGAGGCCCATTCGAGGCCGGTATTCGGCACCGGTTCAAGCTTCGGCTCCCCGTCGAAGACGATCATTTCGGCCGGCGTGTCGGAATAGACGACCTTCGGCGGCGTGTTGTCCGGAAACGGTTGCGGCGGAATCGCCTCTCGTGTGTCCTTCCAATTGTCGTCGTCGGGCAGCGACTGAACCGCTTGCGGCAGATCTGTGGTCGGCGACCAGCCGGCCGTGACATCGGTGCTGGTGAGCCAGGACTTGTCGTCGCGCAGATAGAATGCACCGGTTTCGTCGAGCTTGAGGATATCCCAGTTGGTGTTGACAACGAATTCCAGGCCCTGGACGCCCTTTACCGGCGCCAGGATCGGATCGCCCTCGATCTGCACCAGAATGGACGGTACCGTTTCGACGAAGATCGGCGGCGCTTCGGCATTGAGGCCCTCGACATCGGCCATGCGCTGGTATTCGGCGAGGCCGGCAGTAATCCGTTCCTCCTTGACGCTGACGGTGCCGGTCGGCAGCAATTTGCCAACCTGCAGGGTGAGGTCCGACAGCGACTGTCGGTCGAGCGCTGAAAAATCCAGCTTGGTGACCGAGATGTTGCTCAACACCACTTCTCCTGACGTGCTGTCCAAAGCGGTTCGGGCGCTGAAGCCGATTACCCCGAACACCGGATTGGCGTTCTGGTCCTTGACATATTCGGCCGCCACCAGCCCTAGCAGCGTGGTGAAGTTGTCCCACTGGGTGAATTGCGGCTGGTAAAGAACCAGGGTCGCGCCACCGTCGGTCTGATAGCTGCGCGGCCAGCCGGTGGTCTGTTCCGGTTCCGTGAGCTGCAGGTAGGAGCCGCTGATGAAACCGTTCTGCCCGTTGACGGTGACCGCGCACCAGGAGCCGGAGTCGTTGCAGTCGCTCAACTCGACCGACGTACCGTTCGGAAGCGTCCCGAACGTCGCGTAGCCGGTGCCGGGACCCTGTCGGAAGTTGACGTTGGCGGTCGTCACCGCGGTTGCCGCTATCGCCGGTTGAACAGCCAGAGTTGTTACAAGTATTGCCGAAAGAAATGTCCGCATCAATGACTCCTCGCTTACGGCACGCCGAATAGATTCATCAATACAGCATGTGCTTTCGGTCTTGCATAGATCGGTGTTGTGACCATTTCGCGACGTGGCGGTTACGTTGTGGGATCCTGGCAGATCGATGTTTTGTTCCGCGTCCGTGAAGGCTGGACGAGGGCGAAACACCGGCCGTCAATCGATGGATCGCACCTGGTCCTGCTCGAAGACGACCAGTCTTTGTGCTATGTCGGGTTCGCCGCATTGCTCGAGGATGGCGGCGCGGGCACGATCGCGCATATCGATGGCCGCTGCGAAATCCTTGCCGGTCGGCGCGATCGGCTCCAGCACCCGTACGCTGACCGCTCCATGGCGCGGGAACCACTGCTCGCCGCGCAGCACGGAACGCGTGCCGCGCAGCGCGATCGGCAACACCGGCGCATTTGCGGCACTGGCAACCGCGAAACCGCCCAGCCGGAACGGCAGCAGGCCCGGAATCCGAAAAAACGTACCTTCCGGAAAGAACACCAATCGGTCTCCGCGTTCCACCGGTTTCCTGAACGAGTCGACCTCCTTCAGCCCCTCTTCGGCGACCGTCCGCTCGGCGAAGACGGCACCCAACTTGCGCAGAAAGGGGCCAGCGACGATTTGTTCGGCGAGTTCCGCCTTGGCGACGAAAACCGGTTCTCCCGGCAGAACGGCAGAGAGGACAAGGACGTCCGAATAGCTTGAATGGTTGACGACGACGACACAGCCCTCCCGGGTAAAATGCTCGGTTCCGGACACGGTCAGCCCTATGCGCATGAGGCGCAACGCTGTGCGCGCCATGAAACGAACGAATGTCCAGCGGCTTGGGCGTGTTGGCAAAAGCAGGACGATCGGCCAGGTGATGGCGCCGAGCGTGGCGAGTACGGCCCACCACCAACCGGCATAGGCGATGTCCGCCGCCATGATCGCAGCTCGTTGCATGCGACCGGCCAGGGATCTCAGACGCAACCGAACGACCTGAAGCCAGAATGCGCGCACAGGCTGCCCAAGCTTGCCGGCCTCGAACAGATCGCGGGTGGTCGATCGGCGGATTTTGCCGCTCGACGTCTTGGGTATGGTGTGCGGTGGCGAAATCACCACCTCATCGGCCGGCATGCCGAGGATGTCCGAAACCGTTGCCGCCACCTCTTCGCGCAGTGCCAAGCGCTCCTGAGGATCGGTGCTGCGGGTTTCGGCGGTGACGATCAGGCGTTCGGTGCCGGACGCAGGATCGGGGCTGGCGAATGCGGCAACGCATCCCTTGCGGATCCCCGCCACATCACCCACCGCTTCCTCGATCTCCTCGGGATAGATGTTGCGCCCGCCCTTGATGATGATGTCCTTCATGCGGCCGGTGATGAAGATGTTGCCCTTGGCGATGTAAGCCAGGTCGCTGCTGTCCAGCCATCCGTCGTGGAACAGGGCCTTTGAGCGAACAGGGTCACGGAAATAGCCGCTGGTCGAGGACGGGCTGCGGAACTCCAGACGGCCCTGCTGGCGTTCCGGCACTTCGCGGCCGAGGTCGTCGACAATCCGGATCTCGTTGCCGGGTAACGGCACGCCGCTCGACACAAAGCACATCGGCTGTGTGTCCCCCGGCTCGGCTGGCAGCGCCAAACCATTTTGCGCCAGGGATTTGCGGTCGACGCGGTCGATGATGGGTTTTTCGCTGACGGCCGAAAAAGCAAGGCCCACCGTATTCTCGGCCAGGCCGTAGACCGGCGCCATCGCCTCGGCTTTGAAACCGTAGCGCTGGAACCGCTGCGTGAACTTGTCGATGGTCTGCGCGCTCACCGGTTCGGCGCCGTTGGCGACGAGGCGCAGCGAACTGAGGTCAAGGCCTTCCAGGGCGCTTTCGTCGATCTTGTTGACGCACAGTTCAAAGGCAAAATTCGGTGCTGCCGAGAGTGTCGCGGCGTTACGGTGGATGGCCCAAAGCCAACTCTCCGGCCGCACGATGAAGCGCATGGGCGACATGATGACGGCAGGCGCGGCGTAGTAGAGGCTGCCCAGCCAGGCACCGATCAGCCCGAGATCGTGATAAAGCGGCAACCAACTGACAAACACGTCTTTCGAGCTTGCGTCGATCGCCCGTCCCATGGCGCGGATGTTGGCGAGCAGATTGGCGTGGTTCAGCATGACACCCTTGGGGTCGCCGGTGCTGCCGGACGTGTATTGCAGCATCGCCAGATCGTCCGAGGCACGCGGGACGGTGAGAAGGCCGTTGTCCTGTTGCTGCAGGTCTTCGACGGTCAGCACGCCGCGCAGGGTTTCGATCTGTCCGGAAAGCAGACCGGCCAGCGCCTTGCCTTCCGGCGGCACCAGCATCAACGGCGCGCGGCAATTGCGCAGGATGTTGGCCTGACGGCGCAGATGCTCTTCCAGCTGCGAAAGGCGCATCGGCGGATAAAGCGGCACCGGCACTGCGCCGGCGAACAGCGTCCCGAAAAACGCCTCGAAAAAGCTGCGGCCCGTCGGCAGCATGATGGCGACCGTTGCCCCCGCCTCGACGCCCCAGTCCTGCATATTGGCGGCCAGCCGTCCTGCCGTCCCCGCCAGATCGGCATAGCTGATCGCCGTGTGCTCGCGGTAGCCGTCCGACAGCAGGATATGCGGACGTTCGCCGTGATGCTCGGCGTGCCATCCGAGGACGTCGACCAGCGTCGCCTCCGCTTCCGGCACGGCGTCGATATCGGTCTGCGGCAGCCTGTCTGTCGCGCGCGCGATGGCGGTCGCCGCCGCCCGGTCGGATTCGACAATGGCGGCGACCAGATCGGCGGGCGTTTCCAGCCTTCCGATCAGGTCGTCGGGCAGGCGTATCTTGAACTGCTTTTCGGTGCGCAGCATCAGTTCCGACAGGCCGAGGCTGTCGAATCCCAGATCCCGCAGCAGAGACGATCGCATCGAGGCGTGCAGCCGGCGTCGCGGGTTGAGTTCATGCGCCAGGTCTTCCACCAGCGCAAGAACCTGCGGTTCCAGCGCCGTCCCGTCCGGGACGGGGGGTTCGTCGAGCTGTCGATTGCGTTCGTTCATGGCGTCCTGTGCGGCCGTTACTGCCGCGGGCTACCCGGTCATTATGGCAGGCCGCCCGGATTGCGCGATTGAAACAGATCAAATCGGCGCCTGTACTGGCTTGGCTTGGGGGACGAGCAGGTGGCTGTTGCAGCGGCGGCAATCGGAGCTGCCAAAACCGGCAATGGCGGGTACGAACCGTCCGCTGACGAGCAACGTGTCGACAAGCGTACACTCGTGGCCGTCCGGCATGAGCAGTGCCGCGATGTGGCTGCAGGCCGTGGTCAACCGGTCGACATGCCAATGCCGTGGCTTGTCGCGCCGGAAGTGACGACAGACGCGCGCGCCCATGCCTCCGGGACCGTTGGCGCTGCCGGCGTAAAGATACCAGCTGGGCGACAGGCTGCAGGCTCCGATGCGCGGCAGGGCGATGTTGATGGGAGTGTCCAGGCGGATGGCCAGAAGATAGGCACCCTTCAGCCGCGGCGCCGTGTCGAGGTTGTCCTGGACCACCCAGGCACCGGCAATGCCGGTGGCCGCGATCTCATCGCGAAGCCAGCCCGGTACGCCGGTGGTACAGCCTGTATTGATGGGGCTCCCATTCTTCATCAAGCACACTTCAAGCCGGGTCGGCGGCTACAATGTCGGTTGACCGATTGTGCCACAGAACCTCAATGAAACCACGCACAACGGTGGACTGATCGAAGCAGGCTGTGTCGCGCGACAACGGACTGTGTTGCGACCCTATCGTTCGCGGATCGCCGGTCCTATAAAGCGCACCATGCAAATCGACAAAACAATCGCCGGCTGGCTCAGGCCCTTGAGGGGCCTCCCCTGCTGGAACGCGCAACGCGGTTACGGTTCCTTCCTCACCATGGAGTTTGGCGCACCACGGCTTGATATCCGTGGTCCGACCCCGAAGCGGCACCGACACGTATTCGTCAAGGGCGCCTATCACCTGTGGATCCAAATGTGTGACTGGACAATCGAGGCCAACGGGACGGAGCTCGCCAACAGCGAGTCGTCGGACGAGGTCATCGACAAGGCGATGCGCCAGGTCGATTCACGGTATCTGGAACGGCTGCGGTTGGATGCACGGAACAAATCCGCGGCGCTGACTTTCGAATCCGGTGTCACCATCGCCATGCAGGCATTCGACGACTGGGAACCCGATCTCGATTGGGATATCTGGCTGCTGTTCGGTCCGGACCATATTATCGCCTACGATCTGTCAGGCGCCCTTAGCTATAACAACCGGGAAGGCGACGAGAGAAAGCGCCACCTGACGTTCGACGAGTGCGATATCGTGCTGTGATGGCGGCGCTCAGTTGGAAGGACTATGGCGGAATCGGAACATGATCCAAGCTTTCTCGGTGCCGCAGAAGCGGCGGCGGCGATCCATTCCGGCCGACTGACCAGCACCGGGTTGGTGAACATGCTGCTCGATCGCGTTGCGGCCGCTGCGGCGCTCAACGCTTTCATAAGCCTCGACGCCGATCGCGCGCGGGCGGCGGCTGCCGCTGTCGACCGCGGTGCCGCCGACGGGCTTTTGGCCGGCGTGCCTCTGGTCGTCAAGGACAACATCAATGTAGCCGGCCTGGCGACGACGGTCGGCACACCGGTGCTGCGGGATTTCCGCCCGGCGTTCGACGCCCCGATCGTGCAGCGGCTGCGGCGCGCCGGGGCGATTGTGTTGGGGAAGACCAACATGCACGAACTGGCGCTCGGCGTGACCTCGAACAACGCCGCCTTCGGGCCGGTCCGCAACGCTCGCGATCCGGACCGGTTCGCCGGCGGGTCGAGCGGCGGCACGGCGGCGGCCGTGGCGGCCCATCTGGCCTGCGCTGGTCTCGGTTCCGATACCGGCGGATCGGTGCGCGAACCCGCCGCGCTCAACGGCGTCGTCGGGTTCCGGCCGACGGTCGGCCGCTATCCGTCTGCAGGCATCGCCCCGATATCGCATACCATCGATACGCCGGGCTTGATTGCCCGCGGCGTGGAAGACGTCATGCTGCTCGACGGGATCATCACCGGCGACCATGCGGCCGCGCCGGTGCCGCTTGCCGGTCTGCGCCTGGGTATGCCGCAGCAGTTCCATACCCATCTCGACCGCGATACCGCGCGCGTGACAGAAACCGCACTCAAACGTCTTGAGACAGTGGGCGCCACGCTGGTTCCGGTCGACATTGCAGAGGTCATCGAGCTGAAGACCAGGGTGAATTTTCCAGTGGCGTTGTGGGAAATGCCACGCGATTTCGCCGCCTGGCTGGAAGCGAGCGGTGCCGATACGTCCATGGAAGATGTCTTGGCTTCGGTGGCAAGCCCGGATGTGCGGCGGTTGATCGACACGCTGGTTCTCGGAGATCAGGCGATTTCCACCGCCCAGTACGCCAAGGCCATAGCGGTCGATCGGCCGCGGCTTCAACTGGCTTGCCATAGGCTGTTTGCCGATACCCGCGTCGATGCGCTGGTGTTTCCGACGACGCCCCTGCCGGCACAGCCGATCGCCGGATCGGACGACACGGTGATGCTGAATGGCAAGGCGGTGCCGACCCAGCCGACCTTCAGTCGCCACACGGATCTGGCCGGCGCCGCCGGACTCCCGGGCCTCAGCCTGCCGTCTGGTTTTACGGATGACGGCCTGCCGGTGGGACTCGAGTTGGACGGTCCGGCCCTGTCGGACCGACGGCTGCTGGCGATCGGTCTGGCGGTTGAGCGGGTGTTGGGAGTTTCCTAATCCGTTTTGAGACGTCGGTCCTTTTTCGGCAGGAATGCAAAAGGCAGATAGGTAAGAACCACCAGGACGATTGCCAATGCGGCGAGACCGATGATGTACCACGGCCAGGGGCCCATGAGATCGATGATCGAGGGGTTGGTCGGCTTGTGGCGTAAATAGAGATAGTTCGAACCGAGGAGGAAATTGAGCGGAAAAATCAGCACCGCGTAGCCGGCGGTGATGGCAAGGACCCGGACGATCGAGCCGGCCGTCGGCCGAAACCCCAGGACGAAGGTCGCAAAGGCCACAGCCATCAGTTCAAGGCCGTGACCGGTGAAAAACAGGAAGAAGAAGGGATGCGGCGCGGCGTATTCGACATCCGGCATCAGGACCGCAGGGAGACCGCCGCTGAGCGCCCAAAAATAGGCGACCTCGTAGGCCCGGTAACTGCCGAACAGCAGGACGATGGCGCTGAGGATCAATGAAGCGCCGCAAAGATGCAACGGCAGATTGTCTTTGAGCGGCTCACCATAGACACCGACGCGCACCCATATGCTCACCACAATCTGCAGGATCAACAGCACCGCCAGCATTGTTTTCAGGCGATTGACCTGTTGCGGCGCTGCCCAACGGTTGACCGCGAGCGGCAATCCTACGGCCACGGCGATGACGATCGCTGCGGTAAAAATATGTGTTGTCCCGAAGGACAGGAAGGGATCCCCGGACAGTACCGGGGCAGTGGATCCAGTCGCCAAAAGCCGGCTCCCATGGGAAAAGCATAGAGTCCCGCAGCAACCAATTGTACCGGCTTTCTATGATCGTCGCGATATCCCTAACGGTTGAGCCGGCAACCCTCATTCATCACCGGCACGTGTCATGGTAAATGTGATGATGATGGCGTGATGTGGAGCGAAAGCGTCGGCATTGAGATTTGAACGCGTACGCGTCCAAATTTTGTCGATTCTTTGTTATAGCCGATCGGTATCCTCTGTGTCGGCATTGGGATCCGTTTGAGTATGTATGGCTGCACTGAAGCATATCTCAACATTCGGTTGAAGAAACCGGTTTCCGCTTTGTTCTGGTGCGTTGTCGCCGCGGCTCTGGTTGCGGCCACGGTGCTTTATCCGCGGACGGCGACCGCTGCCGAACAGATGATCAGCCGTGAACACTACCGGTCGGATCTCGCCGAAGCCTACGACCTTCTGAAAAGCTATCATCCCAATCTGACAGCGCACACCAAGCGCAAGGACCTGAATGCCCTTTACCGGCGGCTCCGGGAGACCCCGGAAGAACAGGTCACAATCGATGAAGCTTATCTTGCGATCAGCGAGCTTGTCGGGGCGGTTTGCGACGAGCACACCCAGGTCATCAAGAGCACCCGAAGTTCCCGGCCCTATGGCTGGCCATGGTACAGCTATCCGCTGGTCGTCGATGACGGGAAGCTTTACCTGGAGGCACCCGGAACGGGAAGCAAGGAGGAAATCCTGTCGATCGATGACGTGCCGGGCCCGGAGATCGCGGCAGGCCTGGCAGCGCGCAGCCCGGGTGACGGGTGTCTGGGAGATGGGACACTGCTGGTCAATCAGGGGCTCTTTCTGAACGGCAATATCGTCTCCGCGATGATCAACAATGACGCCGGCTTTTATATCGTGCGCACCCTCGTGGAAGGTTCGCAGCGTACGCTGACGCGATTGATCAAGGCGACCAACCGCTTCGTCTCGGCAAGCAAACACAGGCGCCTTCAGGAAGAGCAAAGGCGCAATCTGGGCCGCGACTTGCTCGGTGAAAACCTGTATCGGCAGCGTCTCGGACCGGAAGTGGAAAAAGCCGGGCTCATCTACCGCTACTCCCCGCGCCGCAACGTGGCCTATGTCGATATCGAACAGTTCGACAATTATGAAAAAATGGAAAAAGCCATCGACCTCGTGATGCGCGACATTATCGAGAAGAACCCGGACGCCGTGATTCTCGATCTGGTCGACAATCCGGGTGGATCGACACGGTCGGCGCAGCTGTTGATGGCGTTCCTGCTACCGCGAGCGCATCGACTGCACAGCAGGGTGCATATGCGGAATGTGTCAAGGACGCTTCCGACGAATTTCGCCTATTTCGACGAACAGGCCGAAAAGTCACGCAAATACGACGTCGGCTTTTTCCGCAAGGTCAAACCCAAGAGCGGCGTCCGGTCGGCAACCGTGGCGCGGAAATCCTTCGGCAAACCCGATTACAAGGGTCCGATCTACGTTCTGGTCAGTCCGGGTTCGCGTTCCAACGCAATCCGTGTCGCGACAAACCTCAAGCGGTTGAGAAAAGCCAAGATCGTCGGCAGCGTCACAGCCACCGACACAACAACCTATTGCTCCCGGGCAAATGGCAATTTCCAACTGGAGCACACGGGGTTTTTGCTGCGCATACCGGAGATCTGTTACCGGAGCCCGGAAAACCGCTTCAACGACGGCCATACGCTTGCCCCTGATATTGAGGTGAGCCCGCTCGACGGGGAACTTGGTATGCTGAATTCGATGATCGCAGGTGCGGCTCTGGAGGACATCGGCGGGGAGTTGACGCAATAGCGTTTGCCCAGTCTTGCAGGAATGCCTTATCCTGTCTTTATAGCAACGCCTGAATATTCTTACGTATTTTAGGATGTTTTTTATATGTTTTGAGTCAACCTTCACGATCTTATATTACTTAATTCCCAAGATTGGCGGAAGCTCAGACTCTTTTTCCTCACCAAACTGTTAATTCCAACAGTTGCTGCCTGTGAAATGTGTCCGATACCATTTGATTGAGCCGGAACTCTAACAGAACCGCACTAACGATCCGGTCACAAGTATCGCGCGTTTGCGCCGTTCAGGGGCGGCTGTATGAGTGTATCGAGTATGAGCGTCGACTGGGCGACACGTGGCAGCCAGTCAACGACACGCCCGGCTGGAATCAGGCCAGTCCTACCCTCCGAGCCTCGTGGCGAGGGTTCTTCAAGCGACATCCGTCTTTGCGTCGAACGCCTGGCTTCACCGGTGGCCGTTTTCGAAAACCAAGACGCCGGCCGGTGGCCGAAGGCGATACAGCCGCACGGCCAAGAGCTTCAGGATGCGTTTTCGTCGGACACACGGTCTGAAACCGCCGGCCTGATCGCGCTTCTGCCACCGATTGTGCCGGAAGCGCTGGGCCACCATCGGTTCACAACCATCCATGGCTGCCGATTTGCCTATGTCGTCGGCGAAATGGCTCGCGGGATAGCCACCACCGACATGGTGATCGCTGCGGCGCGCAGCGGTTTTCTCGGCTTTTTTGGCAGTGCCGGGCTGCGGCCCGCGGTGATTGCACAGGCCATTGATACCATCAGCACGGCGCTGGCGCCGGGCACGCCGTGGGGCATGAACCTTATTCACAGCCCCGATCACCCGGAGCGCGAAACGGAAATCGCCGACCTGTTCCTGCAAAACAATGTCCGGCGCATCTCAGCGTCGGCGTTCATGCAGCTTTCGCCCCAGGTCGTACGCCTTGCGGCGGCCGGATTGTCGCGTGTGGACAATGGCGCCCCGGCACGCGCCATCCATATCTTTGCCAAAGTCTCGCGGCCCGAGGTCGCCAGAGCGTTCATGACACCGCCACCGGAAGCGATGCTGCGGGAGCTGGCCGCGGCTGGGCTCATTTCGGAGGCCCAGGCCGAGATGCAAAGCCGGCTTCCGGTTGCCGAAGACATCACCGTCGAGGCGGATTCGGGCGGTCATACCGACAACCGTTCGCTGAGGGTGGTGTTTCCGGTAATCGACGGGCTGCGCCAGCAATTGGTCGAACGCCATGCCTATCAACGGCCGATCAGGCTTGGGGCGGCGGGCGGTCTTGGTACACCATCCGCCATCGCCAGCGCCTTCCATCTCGGCGCCGACTACGTGGTGACCGGTTCGGTCAACCAGGCAGCCGTGGAGTCGGGTCTGTCGCTCAGCGGACGCCGGATGCTCGCGGCGTGCGGAATTGCCGATGTGGCGATGGCTCCGGCGGCGGACATGTTCGAGCGCGGCGTGAAGGTCCAGGTGCTGAGGAAAGGTACGATGTTTCACGTGCGAGGGCATCGGCTGCACGATCTGTACCGGCGTCACGCAGGGCTGCACGAGATTGCCGGGGCCGACAGAACCTGGCTCGAGCAACAGGTGCTGCACTCAGACTGCGATGCCGCCTGGCACGAAACCCGGACCTATCACGCAACGCGCAACCCGAACCTGGTCGCCAGAGCCGATGCCGATGCGAAACTGCAAATGGCCCTGGTGTTCCGCCGCTATCTTTTCATGGGCGCTCAGTGGGCGCGCGAGGGGCACGACGAACGACAGATCGACTACCAGATCTGGTGCGGGCCGGCCATGGGCGCGTTCAACGAATGGGTCAGGGGAAGCTACCTGGAGCCGTTAGAGCACCGGACTGTCGGGCAAATCGGCCACAACCTGCTGGAAGGCGCCTGCGCGTTTTTGCGTGGGCAACATATGCGTTCAGCCGGCGTCGATGTCCCGGATCGGGTTTTGCGGTTCACGCCACGGCGCCTGCAGTTTCGGCAACAGGACGGAGTATAGGGTTTATGCACAACAGCGAACATCAGTTCGAGCCGATTGCCGTTGTAGGCGTTGGCGCGATGTTCCCGGGCCGCGGCACCACCGCCGGTTTCTGGCAGGATCTTGTCGAGGGCCGGAACCTGATTACGGATGTTCCGGAGTCACACTGGCGCGTGTCGGATCATTTTGATCCGGATCCCTCCAAGCCGGACAGGACCTATTCTCAGCACGGGGCGTTCATCCCGCACTTCCCGTTCGATTCGGTCGAATACGGCACCCCGCCGAATGTGGTGGAAACGACCGATACCGTCCAGTTGATGGCGCTGGTGGTTGCCAAGCAGCTGATAACGGAGATCACCAAGTTTGCCGATCTCGACAAAGCGCGGACCAGTGTGGTGCTTGGCGTCGCGGCCGGTACGGAGTTGATCGGCGACATGGCAAGTCGGCTCAACCGGCCGATCTGGATCAAGGCGATGACCGAGGGTGGTGTTCAACCCGAGGTGGCGGACCGCATCGCCGACAATATCAGCGCCCATTTCACCGACTGGCGCGAAAGCACGTTTCCGGGTCTGTTGGGCAATGTGGTTTCAGGTCGCATCGCCAACCGGCTGGACCTGAACGGCACCAATTTCACGGCCGACGCGGCATGCGCCAGTTCGCTTGCCGCCGTCAAATTCGGCATGCACGAATTGTGGCTCGGCGACGCCGATCTGGTGCTGACGGGCGGTGCCGACGCGCTCAACAACATCTTCATGTATATGTGCTTTTCCAAAACGCCCGCGATGTCGGCCAGCGGTGTCTGCCGGCCGTTTTCGCATGACGCCGATGGCACACTGATGGGCGAGGGATGCGGGCTGGTGGCGCTGCGCCGTCTGTCGGATGCGGAGCGCGATGGCAATACGATCTATGGCGTGATCCGCGGCATTGGATCGTCATCCGACGGCAATGGCACCAGCGTCTATGCGCCGCGCGCCGGCGGACAATCGCTGGCACTGGAGCGCGCCTATGAAATGGCCGGCTACGCGCCGCGGACCGTGGGCCTGGTCGAAGCGCACGGTACCGGAACGCGGGCCGGCGACGCCGCCGAGTTCGCCGGTTTGCGGGCGGTGTTTGCCGCCGATGCCCAGGATGACCAGAACTGGTGCGCGCTTGGCTCGGTCAAATCGCAGATCGGGCACACCAAATCCGCCGCCGGCGCGGCCGGCATGATCAAGGCGTTGTTCGCCTTGCACCACAAGGTTCTGCCGCCGACCATCAATGTCAGCAAACCCAACGACAAACTCGGCATCGATGAATCGCCCTTCTACCTGAACACGCAGGCGCGGCCGTGGATCAAGCCAGACAATGAAACGCGGCGCGCATCGGTCAGCGCTTTCGGGTTCGGCGGATCCAACTTTCACATCACCATGGAGGAATATCGCGGCCCTGGACGTCGGGCTGCCAGGCTGCGTGCCGTGCCGGCGGAGTTGTTCCTGCTTTCGGCACCCGACCTGAGCACGCTGCGAGACAAAGCAGCTCTGCTCCTCGGTTCGATCGAAAGGACTGAGGATCTCGGTCACCACGCGATGGAGTCAGCCGCCGGATTCCGCCGCGACGACGGCCTGCGTCTTAGTGTTGTTGTAGGTTCGTTGACGGAGCTTCGCAGCCGGATTGAGCAGGCGCTGCAGGTCACGGAACAACCGACGCGTTTAATGGCGCCGGGGGTTGCGGTCGAAACCGGTATCGCGGCCGCGGGTCGTGTCGCGTGCCTGTTTGCCGGCCAGGGCAGCCAGTATATCGGCATGAGCGGTGACCTGGCCCTTCATTTCGACTGGGCACATGATATCTGGGCGCATGTCAACCGGCTGACGGAAGGCCGCGGTGACACCCTGACCGACCTTGTGTTTCCGCCTCCAGCATTCGGCAGCGAGTCGGAGGCAGCGGCCGCCGACCGGCTGACCGCCACCCAAAACGCCCAGCCGGCGATCGCCGGTGTCAGTCTGGTGCATCTGAAATTGCTCGAGATTCTCGGGATCAAACCGGACTTTGTCGCCGGACACAGTTTCGGTGAGGTGATGGCCCTGCATGCCGCCGGTGTCGTTGACATGGACGCTGCCGTCCGGATTGCGGTGGCGCGCGGCGAAGCCATGGCGAGCGCGGCCCGTGACGGCGAGTCGGGAATGATCGCCGTCAACGCCGGCGCGGATGCGATCGTCCAGATTCTGGAAGCTGCGGGATCGCAGCTGGCGATCGCCAACGACAATGCCCCGGATCAGGTCATCCTGTCCGGCACCGGGGCGGCATTGCGCACGATCATTCCACTGCTTGAGACCCGCGGACTGCAGATTGTGCGCCTGCCGGTGTCGACCGCTTTTCACTCTCCGATCGTTGCCACCGCAGCGCAAAGCCTTGCGGAGGCTCTTCGGACCCATACCGTCAGCGCGCCGAGCATTCCAGTCTACGCGAATACAACAGCGTGTCCCTATCCAGCCGACGGCGATCAGATCAGGTCCATCCTGTCGCAGCAAATGGCACAGTCCGTGCGTTTCCGCGAGACCATCGAATCCCTCTACTCGGACGGTGCACGAACCTTTATCGAAGTCGGACCGGGCTCCGTACTCACCGGTCTGGTCAAGCGGAACCTGGGGAACAGGCCGCACAGAGCGGTCTCGCTCGATTCGTCGCGCGGCGACGCGTTCCGCGCGATGTTGCATACCGTCGGTCAACTGGCCATCTCGGGATATCCGGTCGATTTGGATTGGCTTTGGCAGGCGGCGCCGCCGGCCGTGCCGGTTCCGGCACCACCCAAACACGCGCTTTGGCTCAACGGCGCGAACTACAAAAAACCCTATCCTCCGGTGAGCGCGGTCGATGGGCGGCCGGCGTCGACCGAACCGATCGACCCGCGGCGGGAGGCTGGCGAGAACGAACCGGCCGCTTCCGTGGCGAAGCCGGTAGAGCCGCCGGCTGTTGAGCCGGTGACCGATGAACCGGTCAACGTGCCGCCAGTGCCTGTCGCGCAACCCGCGCCGTCGATCCAGGAACCACCGGTCCACCCGCTGCAAGCCGCGCCGACCGCCGAGACAACGGAGACGGTGCGGGCCATCGTCGCGGAGAAGACAGGCTATCCGCCGGAGATGCTGGGCCTCGACATGGATCTCGAGGCGGAGCTCGGGATCGACTCGATCAAGCAGGTCGAGATCCTGTCGGCGCTGCGCGAACAGCTTCCGGCAATGCCGGAGATCGCGCCGGAACGGCTGGCGGAACTGCGCACGCTGGGGCTCATCGCTGGCGCCATCGGCGGCGGTCGGCCACGTGACCCCGAACCAACGGCCATGCAACGACAGCCTGCGCCGGAATCCGAACCGGTGGCGGTGCCGATGCCACCGGCCGAGACCTCGCCGATGGCGGCGACGGCTTCCGGCGTGACGGAGACGGTGCGGGCCATCGTTGCGGAGAAGACGGGCTATCCTCCGGAGATGCTGGGCCTCGATATGGATCTCGAAGCGGAGCTTGGGATCGACTCGATCAAGCAGGTCGAGATCCTGTCGGCGCTGCGCGAACAGCTTCCGGCGATGCCGGAGATCGCGCCGGAACGGCTGGCGGAACTGCGCACGCTGGGGCTTATCGCCGACGCCATCGGCGGCGTCCAACCCGTCATCCCTGAACCCGCATATGCACAGCCGCGAGCGGTTCTGGAACCCGAAGCAGCGGTGGCACCGATGCCGACGGCGGAGCCCCCGCCGGTGGCGGTGATGGCTTCCGCCGTAACGGAGACGGTGCGCGCCATCGTCGCAGAGAAGACGGGCTATCCGCCGGAGATGCTGGGCCTCGACATGGATCTCGAGGCGGAACTCGGGATCGACTCGATCAAGCAGGTCGAGATTCTGTCGGCGCTGCGCGAACAGCTTCCTTCGATGCCGGAGATTGCGCCGGAACGGTTGGCGGACCTGCGCACGTTGGGGCTCATTGCTAACGCTATCGGTGGCGACCGGCCTCATGCCCCCGAACCCACGGCCGCACAACGACAGCCTGCGCCGGAACCCGAACCTGTGGCGGTGCCGATGCCACCGGCCGAGACCCCGCCGATGGCGGTGATGGCTTCCGACGTGACGGAGACGGTGCGGGCGATCGTGGCGGAGAAGACGGGCTATCCTCCGGAGATGCTGGGCCTCGACATGGATCTCGAGGCGGAGCTTGGGATCGATTCGATCAAGCAGGTCGAGATCCTGTCGGCGCTGCGCGAACAGCTTCCTTCGATGCCGGAGATTGCGCCGGAACGGCTGGCGGACCTGCGTACGCTGGGCCTCATCGCAACCGCCATTGCCGGCTCCGCGACAACCGCTGCCGTTGCCGATCCGCTTCCAGCAACCGACGCGGATCCGGCGCTCACGCTCAAGACATTTGCGGCGACACTGCCCGGCGACATATCGCACATTCTGCGGCAGCGCGTAGAGCTGCAACCGTCACCTGCAATCGGCAAGGCACCCCGGTGGCTCGATCGGGATTGCCTGGTCGGTGTCACCGATTGTGCGCCGGAGTTGGCCGAGTCGCTGGTCGACGAACTTAATTCGCGTTCGGTGCGCGCAAAAATCATCGCCCAGAACGTTCCCGACGATATCCGGGTGGTCGTTGTCACCGGCGGATTGGCGACCGGCCTTGCCAGTCATGAAATCCACCTGCGGGCGCTTCAGGCCGCCCGTTCCGCAGCGCCGAGGCTCGCCCGAACAGCCAGCGGCTTTGTCACCCTGCAGGATACCGGCGGTCGCTTCGGACGATCGCTCACCGATCTCGAGCGTGCCTGTTCGGGCGGCTTGACGGGATTGACCAAGACGGTTTCCCAGGAATGGCCCGATACCGCCTGCAAAGCCATCGACGTCGAACGCGGCGACGCATCCCGGGAGATCCTGTCGAGACGAATCGTTGACGAAATCCTGCAAGGCGGTGACGACATCGAGGTCGGTCTCACGGCCGAGGGAGAGCGTTTGGTGCCGGTCTGCACAATAGCCGCCACCAGGCCAATGGCGCCGCGGGCGACGGTCAGCGACGGAGACCTGATTGTGGTCACCGGCGGCGGGCGCGGCATCACGGCTCAGGTCGTCATGGACCTGGCGTCTCAAGCGCGGCTTCGATTTGCCGTCGTCGGTCGCACCACACTGGTTCCCTGGCCTGACGGTATCGCCCCAAGCGCTTCCGAATCCGAACTTCGAAACGCGCTTGCCAGACAGGCGCTGGCCCGTGGCGAGCAACCGTCACCGCGCGAGATCGCCGCGAAAGCCAAGGGTATCATCGCCTCCCGTGAAATCGTCGAGACGCTGGAAGCCATTCGCGAGACGGGATCCGAGGCGGATTACTGGAACGCCGACGTGACCAATTACCAGGAGATAGCCAACCGCATTCGGGTGGCGCGCGAACGCTGGGGACCGGTTGCCGGCGTGATCCACGGAGCCGGAGTCCGCGCGGACAAGATGATCGAGCAAAAGACCGACGAGCAATTCATGGCTGTATTCCAGACCAAGATCGCCGGGCTGTTGGCCTTGATGTTCGCCTGCGGACAGGACCCGCTCAAGTTCATTTTCCTGTTCTCCTCGGTTTCCGGCCGGTTCGGAAACGCCGGTCAGGCGGACTACGCGATGGCCAACGAATCCCTTAATCGTGCGGCCTGGGCCCTGCACAATGCCCGTCCGGACTGCCACGTCGCGTCGATCAATTGGGGTCCCTGGGACGGCGGCATGGTCGACGATCAGATGCGTGCCCTGTTCGACGCGCGGGGCGTGCCGGTCATTCCGATGGAGGCCGGTGTCGCCGCCTTCCGACAAGAACTGCTGCATCAGCCGGATCCGCACCCGGAAATCATCATCGCCGGCCGCCCGCAACGGGAAACCGTCGCGGCGGAGTAGGGTGGATCGGGATCGAGGTCATGGCATTCGAGCCAATTGCAATCATCGGACAGGGTTGCGTCCTCCCCGGCGCTTTGGATGCGCAATCGCTCTGGACAGCCATCGTCGAGGGACGCGATCTGACAGTCCCGGTACCCGAAGGACGATGGCCGGTGGATCTGAACCAGGTCACCGGAACGTACGGTCGCACGGTCAGGCAAGGCGACATGGCGACGCCGCGGCGTGGCGGATTTGTCACCGGATTCGACGAGTCGTTTGACCCGGATGGCTTTCGGATGTCGGCCGAAAGGATTGGCGATCTCGATGGCTCGGTGCGATGGCTGCTCGATTCGGCCAGACAGGCGGTAACAGACGCCGGGTATGCGGTATCGGTGCCGCTCAATACGGCGATCGTCATCGGCAATCATTCCTATCCCACGGCGAGCCTGGTCGATCTCGCGCATCGCTGCCTCGTGGAAGCTCCACTGGGGCTGTCGAGCCGGCCGGCCATATCCGGCGAAGCCGACAAACCATGCTGGGCCAACCGGTTCTCCTCCGGCCGTCCGGCGCATCTGCTCGCCGAAGCCCTCGGCGCCGATGGACCGGCCTATTGTCTGGACGCCGCTTGCGCATCGTCGCTCTACGCGATGAAACTGGCCTGCGACTACCTACAGGACGGCACGGCCGATCTGGCCCTGACGGGCGCAGTCTGCGGGACCGAAAACATATTTCTCCATCTGGGGTTTGCCGATATCAACGCTTTGAGCCCCTCGGGCATCAGCGCACCGTTCAGCCGCCAGGCCGACGGCCTGCTGCCGGCCGAAGGTGCCGGCATCGTTGTCCTCAAACGTCTGTCGGATGCGCTCCGTGATGGTGACCGCATCCACGCGGTTATTCGCGGTATCGGGCTTTCCAACAACGGACGGCGAAGCGGCCTGCTGGCGCCATCGAGCGCCGGTCAGGCCCAGGCGATCCGCAACGCTTACGCCGTTTCCGGCGTCGACCCGAAGACCCTGACGCTGCTGGAATGCCATGCAACAGGAACGCCTGTCGGCGACGGTACGGAACTGGAAAGCATCGCGTCGGTATTCGACGGCGTGCCGGACCTGCCGGTCGGTTCGATCAAATCCAATATGGGCCATGCCCTGACGGCGGCCGGGATCGGTGCAGTGCTGAAGGTCACCGGCGCGATGGCAGCCGGCCTCAGGCCGCCGACGCTGCATGCGCAGCAACCGCTCGAGCAGCTTACCTCCGGTCCGTTCAGACCGCTGCATGAGGCTGAGCCCTGGCCCGATACGGCGCCGCGGCGTGCCGGAATCAACAATTTCGGTTTTGGCGGCAGCAATGCGCATCTGATCCTGGAGGAATTTACCGGGGATTGCCCCGTTTACCCGGTCGACGCACCGGCGCCTGAACCCATCGCGTTGTGCGGTATTGGCATGGTCGCCGGCAAAACCAGGGGTTTCGATGCGTTCTGCCAGGCGCTGCAGCACGGTGATGCCGACGCGGCCGGTCGCATGGAGGCCGTGGAAATCCCGTTTGGCAAACTGCGGTTCCAACCGAATGATCTGAAGCAGAGCCTGGGTCAGCAAACGGCCATTCTCGCCGCGTCCCAACTGGCGATCGACAAGGTCGGCGCAGTCGACCCGGAACGCAGCGGTGTGGTGATCGGCATGGGTTGCGACGTGGACGCCGCCCGCTGCTGTATCGAAATCCGCTTGGCCAAAACCGCCGCCGCAGCCGGCGTACCGCAAACGGCAATCGATGAGGCGGCGCTGACGGAAGCCATCGCCGGCCTGTCATCACCCGGTCATGTGATCGGCGCGATGCCCAATCTTCCGGCCAATCGCATCAATGTCGATTTCGACTGGCAGGCGATCGGATACACCGTGTCGAGCGAAGAGCTGTCCGGCTTCACCGCTTTGGAAATCGCCATCCGTGCCCTGCGCGCCGGTGACCTGGATGTGGCACTCGCCGGCGCGGTCGATCTGTCCCATGAACCGGTCAACCGGCTTGCCGGTGAAGCCGTGCTGCCGACACACCAGCAGCGGCCCGGCGACGCGGCCATCGCCTTCGTCCTGAAACGCAAACGCGATGCGGAAGCCTCCCGAGACCCGATCCTGGCAACGATCGATGTCACGCAGGCCAGCCGTTTCGATGCGGATGTGGAACCGGCACAGGTGCCGGAATGCACGTTCGGACATGCCCATGCCGCCGCGGCCATGGTCCGTACCTGTGAGGCGTTGGCAACCCACCAGGGGCGTTTCAATCCACCAACCGACACGGACGGAGTGACCGTTTCTGTGGACACGTTTACCGGTATGCGCCAAACGACAAGCCTCACCGATATCGCACCGGGCCCGGAATTCGGCAGCCGTCCGGACGCCCCGTTTCTGTTCTACACGGCCGCAGAGGACGTCGGCGGTTTACGCGAAGCGCTGCTCACCGGAAAAAACGCCTCGCACGGGGCTGTGCGCATCGCGATCACGGCTTCGGACCGGTCAGCACTCACGCGCAAGATCGACGGTATCGTCGCTCTGATCGATGCAGGGGAAGACCCTGCCGGTCCCGGTGTGCATTATGTTGCGGAATCGCCGAATGGTACGGTCGCCTTCGTCTATCCGGGCTCGGCGGCCGCCTACGCGGGGATGGCGCGCGGACTGCCCGCCGCTTTTCCGGAGGTCGGGCGCGAAATCCGTCGGATTTACGGAGAGTCCGTTGAGGCCCTGCTGGCAGCGGCAGTCGACGGACCGCAGACGGTCACACAGTTTGCCGATCGGGCAGCAGCCACGACAAGCATGGCGATCTTCGGAACGCACCTGCTGCGGAACCACATTGGCATCGCTCCGGCGGCCGCCATCGGTCTGTCGATCGGGGAGGCCAACATGCTGGCCGCGTTGGGCGTCTGGGACGACCCGAGGTCGGTGCTGGATGCGCTTCTCGAGGATGGTTTCTACGACGATGTCGGTTGCGGGTTTCGTGCGATCGCCGCCGTTCGAAATCCGGCCGGGGTCAATCCGGTGGTATGGGAAAACCACGATGTTTTCGCGCCGGTCGAGGCGGTCGAGGCGGTGGTCCGTGATCTTGACGACGTTTGGATCCTGATCGTTACCTCGCCGGGCCACTGCATGATTGGAGGTGCGCCGGAATCCTGTGCGGCTGCCATTGCGCGGATCGCACCGGAGCGATCCGTCCGCGCGCGCGAGGACCTGGCTTTTCACGGACCCTTCGCCGCCTCCGTCGGTCAATCCTTTCGCCGCATCCACCGTCGGCCGCTGACCCCGGCGCCTGACATCGGATTCTACTACAATGCGCGGCATGACCGTATCCGGTTGGATCCAGATGCCATTGCCGACTGCCTGCGCGATCAGGGTATCAATCGCGTCGATCTTCGCCCGACCGTGCTGAAAGCTTGGCAGGACGGGGTTCGCACCTTCATCGACATCGGCCCAAGCAACGGTCTGGCGGCCGCCATATCGGCGACCCTGGGCGACCGGCCGCACGTTGTCGCCAGTCTCGACCGTCCGCGACGCGACAGTCTGCTGCAACTGGCTGATCTGGCCGCAACGGTCTTCGCTGCCGGGCTCGATGTCGATATCGCGGGTTTGGTCGAAAGACTTGACCGGCTGCGTGGTGGCACCGCCGTCGAGCAAGCCAAACAACCGCCGTCCCTGGTGTTGCCGGCGCATCTGCCCGAGGTCGATACGGCGGTTTTCGAGTCGATGCGGCAGGCGGTCGACCGATCGGCCGCCAATGGCATTGCGGCGGAGCAAAACGCCGAAATCATACCGTTGCGACCGGCCGTTGCTCAGATCGGGTCGGCGGCGGATGCGGGCGCGCAGATGCAGCGAGAAGCGGAAAAAATGGTGGCAGTCCAGGGCGGAGCATCCATTGTGAGCAGGCGGGGCAGCCAGACGCAATCGCGGGGTGGTGGCCAGACGGCCGAGCCCGATTTCCGACCCGAGGACGCAGCTGCAACCGTTCCCGGCCACGCGACAATCCGATTGCGAGCTGTGACGCCCGGTTCCGCGGATGCCGCTTCCAAAGGCGACGCCAACAGGAAAGATCTCAAGCCAATCGAGGTTCGGGTGCCGACCGGGCCCTGCTTCAGCCGTGCGCAGTTGGAGGTGCTGGCCGGCGGACGGATTTCGAGCGTTTTCGGACCGCTGTTTGCGCAACAGGACGGATTCCGGCGCCAATGCCGGATGCCGGAACCGCCTTTGCTGCTTGCCGATCGGGTCGTCGGTATGGAAGGCGAACCGGGTTCGATGGGGACCGGTATCTGCTGGACGGAGACCGACATTGCCGACGATGCCTGGTACCTGCATAACGGCACCATGCCGACCGGGCTGTTGATCGAGGCCGGACAGGCCGACCTTCTGCTGATTTCCTGGCTCGGCACGGATTTTCTCAATCGCGACCAACGGGTCTACCGACTGCTGGGTTGTGAGATCACCTTCCACGAGGGTCCGTTGCCGACGGCGGGCGACACGCTTCGCTATCAGATCCATATCGACGGTCACGCCCAGCTCGGCGACACCCGCATGTTCTTCTTCCGCTACGATGCTCGCATCGGCGACCGGCTGGTCAGTTCGGTGCGCAGTGGCCAGGCCGGCTTCTTTTCCGACGAGGAACTGGCCAATTCGAGCGGCGTCCTGTGGTCGGCGGAAGAAGAGGTGCCGGCTCAAGACAGCCGCTGCGATCCGGCACCCGGCTGCTGCCAAAAACGCGCCTTCAGCGAAGAGGATGTGGCCGCCTTCGCCGCAGGCGATGCATTTGCCTGCTTTGGGCAGGGCTTCGAGATGGCCGCAGCGCACCAGCGCACCCCGTCCATTCCCTCCGGTCGCATGCAGCTCATCGATCGGGTGGACATGTTCGATCCGGCGGGGGGGCCGTGGGGCCGCGGCTATTTGAAGGCAAGTTTCCGCGTGCCGGTTGATGCCTGGTACTATGAGGGACACTTCAAGAACGATCCCTGCATGCCCGGCACGCTGATGGCGGAAGCGGCGACGCAGGCGCTGCAGTTCCACATGGCGGCTCTTGGCTTCACGATCGACCGGGACGGGTGGACCTTCCGGCCGGTGACCGGCGAGGCGTTCAAGTTCATCTGCCGGGGCCAGGTAATCCCGGACCGCGAACATCAAGTGACCTACGAGGTGTTTGTCGAGGAAATCATCGGCGGCGATACGCCGACACTCTATGCGGCGCTGCTGGCCCGCTGCGATGGGCACAAGGTATTTCTGTGCCGCCGTTTCGGCGTCAAACTGGTGCCTGACTGGCCGCTTTACGGGCTGCCGGTCGCGCGGACCGAACGCACCCCGCCGTGTATCGTCTCGCCCGAGGGGGATGTGCCCGGCGATCCCTGGGCCTTGCTTGCCTGCGCTTGGGGGCGCCCGTCGGACGCCTTCGGTTCGATGTATGCAGCCTTCGACGGCGCGACCCATGTGCCGCGACTGCCGGGGCCGCCCTACCACTGCGTGTCCCGCATCGTGTCGACGGATTGCCCGCCGGGCAAGGCGACACCGGGAGGACGCGTTGTCGCCGAGTTCGATGTCGACCCAAACGCCTGGTATTTTGCCGAATCCGGCAATCGGACGATGCCGTTTTCGATCCTGTCGGAGGTGTTGCTGCAGCCGTGCGGCTGGCTGGCGTCTTACATGGGCTTTGCGCTGGCCGGCAATCTCAAGTTCCGCAATCTCGACGGATCGGAAGGACGCGTCAGCCGCGAAATCGGCCCTGAGACGGGAACCCTGACAGTCACCGCGGTGCTGGAAAAAAGCGTAGCCGCCGGTCCGATGACGCTGGTGTTCTTCGACATCACCTGCTGTTGCGGCCAGGACACCGTCTTCAGCCTGAAAACCGATTTCGGTTTTTTCCCGCCGGATGCCCTGGCCGCGCAAAAGGGTTTGCCGATGACGGATGTCATGCGAGAGGCATTGACGCAGCCGGGTTTTGTCGAACCGATGGCGTTAAACGCGGCGGAATCGGCGTCCGGACTGCCTGCCGGTTTGCCGCTGCGCCGACTTGCGATGGTCGATGCCGTCACCGGGTTCTGGCCGGACGGCGGGCGGGAAAAGCTGGGGCGGGCTGTCGGCCGGCAGGTCATCGATCCCACTGCCTGGTACTTCAAGGCGCATTTCTTCGAGGATCCGGTGCAGCCCGGATCGCTTGGCCTCGAGGCGCTGTTCACGCTGCTGAAGGCGACGGCCAAGCTGATGGGTTTGCACGAGACATTCGACAGGCCGCATTTCGAGGCGCCGGCGCTCGGCTCCGATTTGTCATGGAAATACCGCGGCCAGGTGGTGCCGACCAACAGGGCGGTCACGACGGAAATCGATATTGTCGGTATTGATGAAGAGGAAAATGCCATCGTCGTCACCGGTGCGGGGAGCCTTTGGGTGGACGACTTGCGCATTTACGAGGTGGAGGGCTTTACGCTTCGCATCCGAGAATCGGGACCGATGGAGCGTGAGACGGTCGCAGACGCGACAGCCGCCCGCGATACGCATGTCGGTTCGACAAACGCGTTAGGGCGAGCGCCGGCCTCCGTCGATCTCACCGGATGGACCATCGATCTGGCGAACGAGCCGTGGCTTGAGGATCATTGTCCGACCTATGTCATACCGGTGTATCCGATGATGGCGCTGGTCGCCGATCTGATTGACGGAACCGACCAGTCCAGGGGCGACAAGGTGAGCGCGTTGCGGGACGTCGAGCTGAGCAGCTGGCTGCGTCTTGACGGGGCGCCTTTGCGGCTGTCGTCGAAGGTTTTTGCGAGCTCCGACAACGGCGTCAGCCGGCAGATCTTCAGCACCGTCGGGGAGGAGACCCGACGAGTCGGCCGCGCCGTGGAGCGTCTGTCGGGTGGTTATCCGCCGGCACCGGAACCGTGGCCCGACATCGTCGGCGACGGCGTCGCCGTTGATCCCTACCGCTCGGGCGTGCTGTTCCACTTCGAGACCTTTCATCTGGCGCGCGATCTCGTTCGCAGCGGATCCGCCTCCCGTTTTGCTCTCGACGCGGCCGATGCCCTGCGGCGCGCGGGTGGCCATGCCGGGATCCTGCTGGATGCGGTCCTGCACGGCATCCCACACAACCGACCGGCGCACTGGTTCGACGACTGCAGCGACATGGCGGCGTTCCCGTATCGGCTGGAGCGGCTGCAACTCTATGCCGATCTGCCCCGGGAAGGTGAGTTGATCGTGCTGAGCCGGGCCGCCGGGCAACCGACCGAACGCACAATCCGATCCGAAGTTCAGGTGCTGCGATCGGATGCCGTGATCATGGAAATCGATCTTATCGAAGCGCTGGTGCCGATCGGCGTCTATGAATGCCTGGAACCGGAAAGCCGCCGCAGCTTCGCCCGGGATCATGAATACCGGCGCGGTTGGGCGATTGCTGACACGGGTAATGGTGAAACACGACTGGACGTCGCCACGGTCAGACAGGCCAATTGGCTGCCGGGAACGCTTGAGTCGGTTTACGGCATCGCGCCGGGCGAGGCCGAGATCGACCCCGCTGTGCTGACCGAATTGATTGCTATCAAGGATCACTTTGCGGTGCGCCACCAGGTGCATCCGGCCGCCGTCAGGGCCGACGGAAACCGGGCGCGTCTTGGAACCGATGGCCCGGATCTGCCTTTCAAGCTCACCTGGCACGAGGACACAGTGCAGGTGCGCGATATCGACCCGGAAACTGGAGGCCCGTCCTGAGGCAATTCAATCATCGGTGGCGCATCACCGAAACGCCGCCGTGTCCATACGCAAGGTGAACGTCATGTCCTATGAAGCCGTTATCGTTATCCTATCGCTGATTATCGCGACCTATGTGATTGCGCGGGCTGCCATGTCGATCCGACCGGTTTATGCTCTGGTTGCGACCATATTGATTCCTATTGTGTCTACTCCGATCTGGCTTCAATACTCGCAAGTGTCCGCTTTCTCGTGGGCCAAAGTATACACGATATTCCTGACCGCAGCCTTGATCTTTGGCACGAAGATGGTGGACGCCGTTTGGCAAAAGCGTTTTTATTCTGTCATCTATATGGTTGTTTTCATTAATATACTCGAACTGGTCGTTGCCGAATATGTGCGGACCGGAGACTTAATCAATCCGATCGCCGGAGCAATGCTGTTGATTGCGCTGCCGCTGCCGCACGCTTTCAAGGTGAATGCACAATCCGGCGATGTGCTCTACGATGTCGGATGGCCGTTTATTGCGGCGTATTCGGTGTGGAACTTTGTCGGAATATACAATCATTCCAGCGGCGCCGCGTCAGTTTTTACGCTGGTTCATATCGGCGTGCCATTGCTGTTAACAATGGGCCAGGCCAGTAAGTACTTTCAGTATCGTGTCTTGGTACTTACAATCCTTATGTTGTACTGGATGTATGCGCCAGTATTTGGGCTGAATATCCAATCCAACGGAATCTACAATGCCGAGGCAGGCTTTTGGCTGAGTGTGCTTTCGCTTGCGGTGGCGCTTACAGTCTTGGTGAAAACGATCAGTTCACGGCTATCACGTCCTGCCGACGGCAAGATCGCCATGCCGCATTGACCGCGATTTACGCCCCACCGGCGCAGACAGGGAAAGACCGATGCAGAACGCACGCAGTTGGAAAGTCCGGGAGTGTTGCACGCCGGGAGACCGGGAACGGCTTTGTCGGTTCCGGTATGCCGAATACGTGAACAAGAAGGGGCTGTTTCGGGACACGGCCGATCATGATGCAAACTTGCTGTCCGATGCAGTCGATGAATTCGGTATCAACTTTTTGGCTGAATCGGCCGGCGAGGTCATCGGTTCGATACGCTTGAACAGTTTCCGGGATTTTGTGCAGACCTTCTGTCTGAAGGAATTCCGTATCCTGGACGTCGACCCGAACGTCCTCAACGAGGGGTGCATCGTCACAAGGGCGATTGTGCACTTGGATTGGCGCAAATCGCCGGTGTTCCCGGATCTTTCCCTCGCCGCGGCCAAACGGATGCGGGACGATGGTTTGCGCTGGATGTTTGTTGACACCGCAACCTCACGGAAAGCGGGCGAAGAGGATCGCTTCCTGTCCCTCTATCGATCGATGGGATTTCGGGTGTGGCTCGACAGTGCCGATGTGCCGGGCATAGGACCCGGCGCCGTCATGGTCTTTGATCTTCATGCGGCCATGCAGGATCCCAGAAGTCTGGCCCGGCTCTATCTCAGCCAGAACGAGCCAATCCCCGCCCCGGCCGCGTGACGCATTTCGACCGGAAAACCCGAGCCTCACGAAGCGGCCTGCCGGCCCGACGACATGGATGCACTTACGATTACGGTCGATCCGACGCACCGGTCGGCCTGCTCTCTTTTCATGTCCGAGCTGTCAATTTCGACAGTTGTGCAACGTCTAACGGCCGCGGACAATCGCAACCGTAAAACATCCTTACCGGCTCGACGAATTGCGGTTTTGCTGCAATCGCGAACCCCAACGGTGCTCAGGCCTCGCGGCGACGGAGGTGGACGGCATGGAATCAATCAGGGAGCGCGCCTCTGCCGGTGACCGGCTGGTCACCGCGGCATTCGGCATTCTGTTCCTGTGGGTGTTCCTGCAAGCGGCCGGGCACGTTTACACGGCCGGCATAGCAGACCAGTTGCGGGCCGGGGGCGTGTTTGATTCAGGAGCCCGTCGCCTGGACATCATCCATTGGTGGGTTCCGTTGCATCTTGCGTCCACGGCCGCCGTCCTGATCTACGGATTGGTCTTTTATCAAAAGGCGCTGCCGATTGCGCGGCATCATCGATCCATTGCTGTTTGCGGTCTGATCTGGTGCCTGATCATGGTCCTCAATCTGAACCACGCTCTGGGCATGCCGTTGCATGAGGACGTTATCGTCAGCGGCGTGCTCGTTCTTGCCGGACTTGTGATGTCGCTTCTGCTGCTGCTGGCACCCGCTATGGTGCTGGCCTACGGTCTGTTCTGCGTGATTGCGCTGTCCGATCTGATCGCCGGTGCCTGGCTCCTCTTGTGGCAACGGTTCGGTTCATTGCCGTCGGCCAGTCCGCTTGACCTCGATCATTTTCTGAATCCTGCGTTTTCCGTTTGACCGGATCTCTTATGAACAAAGACGGTCTGACGGGGATACCCAGAAGAACTGGGTCCTCATTTCCGACGGACACTAGCGTGGGTGTGAGCTCTGCGGTAGCGCGCAAAGCGTACAGATATGATCGGCGGCGATGGCGAAGCGCACATCCATTCGTCGCGGCAGATCGGGATTGGTACCGGACCGGTCCAGGAAGCGGAATGAGAGCCACCCGCTGTCGATGCCGGTGCATTGAAAGTCGTGAAAATCGGGCCGCTCCTTCAGCATCGGTGAAATGGCCTTGAAGACCGCTTCGCGCGCCGAAAACAACAAAAGTGCCGCCTGCTCACGTCCGAAATGATCCCGCAGTAGGGTGATTTCGGCTTCCGAGACGGTTCCGGGCACCAGATAGTCGGTCACCGGCTCCTCGCGTAACCGCTCGACGTCGATGCCCACGCCGGCGCACGCCGCGCGTCGGGCGATCACTGCAACCGCCAAGCTGTCGCTGTGGCTGATGCTGCCCACCGTGTCGGGCGGCCAAACCGGCCGGCGATCAAGCCCGATCGGCAGATTGGACGCTTCTATGCCGAGCAGCCGACAGGCTGCGGCGGCAGCCTTGCGTCCGGCCACGAACTCCGCCTGTCGTTTCGGCACAGCCTGCCTGAGCTGGTGCGGCAGGTCGTGCGGCGGTTTCCACGGATCCAGTATGCGAAACGCAAAGCCGACGATCGTCAGATGCGGCATGGACAGAGGAAAATCGAAAGGTGTTACTGCAATTGCCATGAGCCTCTGACAGACGGTTGAAGGCTATCGTTTCGCCTTGGTGCCCAATGCCGCATCTGCGCACCCTATTGCCGTTGTCGGAAAATAACAGCTTCGCAAGGAGCTCCTCGGCGTCAGCAAACCCGTGCTGCGGACGACGCGGCGCCGTGCAGGCCGGTCAGCGCCATGAGATATTTGACAAACTCGATCGGCACATCGCGCCAATACGGACGCTGGCTGGGGATGCTCTGCCGCTGGATGTCGCGTCCCGGCAGGGCTCGCTGCAGGAGCAGCGATGCCCTTGGCATGTGATCGGCGCTGGTAATGAGAACAACCGTCACGTCGGACGGCGTATCGGCCAGCCAACAGCGTGTCTCCAGGACGTTTTCGCGTGTGGTCTCGGCTTGCGTCGCCAGGGTCAGCCGTCCGCCGGCGAGGGCGTCTCGCGTGCTGGCATCGAGCGCGAACTGATCGGCGAAACGCTCGGGCGTCATGCCCGAACCGGCGTTGACCCCGGACACCAGCAAGCTGTCGATTTCGCCCTGCTCGAACAGAGCCAGGCCATGCCGAACGCGGTTGAACTGACCCGTGAAAACAACACCGTTTTTGGGGCCGACGGAGGTTTCGAACGTCGATGCGCTGCGCCGCGCGAAGTCCCAGACGGCGGCCGACAGAACGACGATCAGTATCGCGGCAAGCAACCATTTCATCGACAGGTTCCCCTGCTCGCTGCGATGGCCCGATTTTCGAAGTGTTAGCGCGATGCCGCTGGCCACATATGTGTGACGATGCTCGGCGAGCGATCGTCACTTCGAGGGATGAAACGACTTCAGGAGTTTTTTTAGACCATCGTCGTCAAGCATTTTGACGGCACGGTCGACACCCACCCAGCGGACATCGCGTTCGGATTTTTCCGGCCAGTCGGCTTCCTGTCGTTTGACCCGCATCGGATAGACGCCCACTTCGCACTCGATCTGCGAGCCGTCATCCATGCATTTTGTATATCTGAAGGTACCAATCGCCTTGTTTGCGGTCTTGCCTTTGAGACCGGCTTCCTCATAGGCTTCTATCGCCGCCAGCTCGTTCGGCTCGATACCATCCTCGGCCCAGCCCTTGGGGATGATCCAACGGCCCGTGTCGCGGCTGGTGATCAGGCATACTTTCAGCTTGTCGGCGCTGATTCTATAGGGTAGCGCGGCGTATTGGCGTTGTGCTTTCATATCGGCACCATAACAGATTCTTGTGCATTTCCAATGCGATGTCTTTGGCGGGCCGAGAAACCAGCGGGATCGTGGTCTCCCGGGCAACCGTCAGGCGGCCGCAAGGCCCCGGCACAGACGGCGAAACCTCCGGTCTCCAAAAATCGGGTTGAACGCCGGATCGGTATAGAGCCAGTGCGAATCGCGCCACCCGTGATCGAAGAGTTCCTCGAAGGTTACGATGGCACGCTCGCTTTCGCCGATCATGGACAGGGTCGATGCGAGATAAATCGCCTGGGCGCTGCCGCTGACATTGATGTCCTGTGCCGCGGAATAGGCGGCACCCGGTTCGCCAAGCAGCGCCATCAGGACAGGTATCGCCGTCAGGGCGCGCAGATCCTCGGGATCGTCATCCAGTCGTGTATGGGCGCGTCGCAAGGCCCGCCTCGCATTGCGGCGCGACCGCACCGGGTCGTTGCGATGGCAAAGCTGCGCCGCATGGAGATAGCCCTTGATGTTGAGGGGCTCCAGGTCTCCGACCTGTTCGAAATAGGTGATCGCCGGCCCGTGCATCTGCCGCGACATCAGGTACCAGGCAGCATGGTGATAGCAGGCGGCACTGTTCGGATCGGCGGCGAGCGCCTGGCGATGCGCCCGCTCGGCCGCCACCCAATGCCCGGCGGCGCTGTAGGCATAGCCGAGGGCCGAGTGCCCGGCCGCCAGTTTCGGGTCAAGCGCGACAGCGCGTTCCGCTTCGGCAATGGCATGCGGGAGCAGGTTGCGGCCTGCCGACCAGTACAAGTGGGAACGGACAAGTGCGATGGCCCGCTCCGCATGCGCGCCGGCGAAATTGGGTGCGAGATCGATGGCCTCCGCTGTCAGTTCTTCGGCACGCTGCATCGATCCGCAGCCGCAGCGGACGATCTCCCGTTTGGCCTCCATGCACAGCGCCAGGGCACGCAGGTCGACCGGCGGTTCGTTCTGGTTGGCAACTCCGATGGCCGACGTCGGCAGCGCCAGTTCGGCACGTTGGGTCAGCCGGTACCCGCTTCGGTTGATGGTTTCGATGAGCCCCTTGTCTCCGAGCGACCGACGAATTTCCGCGACCACCTGCGTCAGACTCTCGTCGCTGACGAAGACATTCGGCCAAATCAAATTGAGGAGTGTACAGCGGTCGACGACGGCGCCGTCGGCTTCCTCGAGCGTTTGTAGGAGCTTGACCGCCCGTGGCGACAGTCGCCGGATTACTCCGCCCTTTTGGGCTGTTCTCGCTGCATAATCGATATGCCAGCCCGCCAATGAGATCAGCATGTTCATACCTGCGAAAATGGGTTCACTGTGATATGGGTTGCGTTGATATTCGCGTCCAGCGCGGAAAATGAGACCGCACGGGCGGGTTGTATGTGCGTTTTCGCACGTAGGCCGCAGCGACACGTCACACTTGATTGCAAGGTCGGCGGTGTTGGGGCGCGATAAGCCCTTAGAGTGTTCGGCCGCGATCGACCACCGGCGGATTGCCGGCCTGCTACCGGCGCACACTCGGTCAGGCGTTGGCGTATTTATCGCCGACGTCTTGCCTGAGCGGGTGGGTATCGTAGAAGATCGACATCGACGCGAAAGTTCCCGCTTCGTCGAACTTGAAATAATCGATACCCTGAAACGTCAGACGGTCGCCGCTCGCCAGCGTCCAGTCATATTGAAAGTGGGCCGCGGCGCTGTCGCCGTTTTCGCCCAGCAAGACGTCGAACACGGTGAGCGTGTTTTTGCTGGACGCATTGCCCAGCTTCTCGAAGAACGCAGTCGCGTCCATGCGACCGAGGAATGGCGAATCGACGTAAGCGCCGGTGCCGAACAATTGCACAATCCCCTTGATGTCGGATGCACTGAGGCGTTCGAAATAGCGACGCACTTGCAGGACTTTCTCTTGGTCGTTCATTGTTGCATCCGCTGATTGCTTGGACCGTCGATCGATACGGTACCGGGCCGACCGCCGACTTCCAACATCGTATTTCCCGAAACGGTTTGTAGCCGCAGAAGGCAATGCGACGGAATTGACCGCAATAAAAGGTACACGCCAGAAGATGACGGCACTTCAGAAAACGGCGCATTCGAGTTCCTTGCTGACAGATCGTTGTCAGTTGAGGACGGTTAGAAAGACGGCAGGACCCCAACGCACGGAGGCAATTGTTTTGACCAAGCACATCATTGAGACCGTTCTGTTCAAGCTGGAAGACGGCGTGACAAAGGAGGCGTTCGTGAAAGCGGCGAACACGTCGCAGGCGTTCGTCGAGGCACAGCCCGGATTTGTGCATCGCAGGCTTTCCTGCACCGAAGACGGGACATGGATCGAGCATATCGAGTGGGAGACAATGGAGGCGGCCAAGGCTGCATCGGCGAAGATCGGTCAGTCCGAGCACACCGTGGCATTTGGCAAGGCCATTCACGGACCGAGCGTGAAGATCATGCACAGCGAACTGGAAGTGTCGATGAACTGAGACTGGTTCAGCGACAACCGAAAATACGCATCCAAAGGACAGCGTGATCGAAGCGGATACTGGGAGGAATTCAACCGTGCAATTGGGATATGCGATCATCTATGTGGCGGACGTGCCGGCAACGCTCGAACATTATGAGAAAGCGTTCGGATGCCGGACCGCGATGCTGCATGAGAGCCAGCAATATGGTGAACTGGATACCGGAAACACGGTCCTGGCCTTTGCGGATCATCGGATGGCGAAGGCGAATGGGGTTGCCATCCGTCCCAGCGATCCCGATGGCATCGCCCATGGGTATGAGATTGTATTCGTGACGGACGACGTCGAGGGCGCCTATGCTCGCGCGCTCGATCATGGCGCATCGCCGGTCAAACCTCCGGAGACCAAACCCTGGACGCAGGTGGTCGGCTACGTTCGCGACATGAACGGTGTTCTGGTCGAGATCGCCTCGCCTATGCTGCCCCAGCACAGGCAATGAGGGTCGAAGCGACACCAACCGACAGGTCCCGGCATATTCCTATGGATAGTGTGTCCGGCCAACATGATTTTCGGGTCAGATTGGCCTTTGGCGGCAAGCCGTCGAATCGATCGCATACCGTTCAGGCCAGCCACATGTCGTCCAGTCCGATCAGTTTGTAGCGCATAGCTTCTTCGCTTTCGGCAAAGGCGATGAGAATGTCCGCACGCGACATGCCCTGTTCCATACCGCTGACCCAGAAATCACGTCCAACCTCATCGGAGGTCCGGCCGAGCGCATTGTCGTACATGGCCTCGACATAATCGAGATTGCCCGGATTGACCCCGTAGAGACTCTCGAACTCGTCCGACCGGACGAACTGCATGGCGAGGTATTGTTCCTTTTGCTGATCGCTCCATCCCTCTTGGTCCAGATTGTCCAGCACATCGGTCCAGAAGCGAAGGCCTTCCTCGTCGGCCACGCGACCGAACGCGGCATGGTAGAGGCTGCACGTGAAGTCGGCATTCGGGTTGTCGAGACTGAAAACAACATATTCGTCCGGCAGGTCGACGCTATCAATCTCGACGGTCGTATCGACGGGCGAGTCCAGGAATACGATGTCCACATTACGATCGAACTCATCGGCGACGCCGAGCACCAGAATTTCCGAGTTCTGGTTGTGGTGTGGCTGCCTGACGGTAATCAGGACGTCGTCTGCGATCGTGCGAACGTCCACCAGAAACCGCGATATGTCCACCAGGTAGATCGTGTCCCAGTTCAGTTCAAAATCCGTGATGATATCCTTGCCGAAGGCGCCTTCGAATATGAATGAGTCGATAGCGTTGTCGGGCTTTACTTCCGACGTCGTATTGCCAGCGAGCCGGTCGTTTCCGGCGCCGCCAACAATGAAGTCGTTGCCTTCTCCACCCTGGACCACGTCATGACCCTCGCCACCGACGACAAGATCCGTGCCGTTACCGCCATCCACCTTGTCGTTGCCGACACCACCGTCCAGTCTGTCGCCACCGTCCTGGCCAAGTATCTGATCGTCGCCGAACTCTCCCAGGATGGTATCCGCCTCACCGCCGCCTTCGATATGGTCATTGCCAAGTCCGCCGGATATTTCGTCGGTGCCTTCGTCGCCGAATATCTTGTCGACACCTCGCCCACCGAGCAGTCTGTCAGATCCCGGTCCGCCCCTGATGATATCGTCGTCCTTGCCGCCGAAAATCGTGTCGTCATCGTCCTCGCCATTCAGCGTGTCGTTTCCGGCACCTCCGAAAATCGTGTCATCGCCGCCCAGTCCCTGAAACGTGTCATCGCCATCGAATCCAAGCAGAAGGTCGCCGAATGACCCGCCGATGAATACATCGTCGAAGCTGTTTCCGACATAGGTCCAGCGCACCGGAACCAGGAGGTTTTGCACAAAATCCTGCTGCGTGGCGCCGGTGTTGGTTGAGTTCAGAGAGGCGTTGTAACCGAAGATATGCCAACTGGTGCCATCGCTGCCTTCGGCGAACATTTGTTCCACCGTTCCGGTGTAGCGCCCATCGTCGGTTTTGCTGAACCCGGTGCCATGGAAAGTGACGGTGTATTTGATCTGGTCGTCGAAACCACCGGGGAACCTAAGAAGCTTCGCTTCTTTTTCGTTGACGACAAATACGTCCCTTTGCTGATCGGCAAGACCGTCGACGAAATTCGGCCCAAGAAAATCACCCTTTCGAAATAGTGTCGGCAATTTCTATTCCCCCAAAATTGCTCTGTTCAAATGAACAATATGACTGATTCGCCGGTGACGTTGGCATGCCTGCAGCCTGCATTCAATTCCGTTTATCTGCGCTGATGGTGTATACTTAAGGTAGAATTAAGTGTTGAAGCGATTTCTGTCGTAACGGTCAAGAATAGAGCGCTTGTGGGAGCGGCATCCTTGAACGGTATAACTTCTCAGATACGAAACGATCTAATGGCTGAATAGGGCACCGCGCGTTATTCACGTCGCGGCTTTCCGCCTGCCATCGCACCTCGGGCCGGTTTTCATCCGGTTGCCGGTGAATGGCACGAGGCAGCGCGGTTGCCGCCTTTGATTGATGGAAGATGTCTACACGACGGCTGCACAAATATTGGGCTGCATGAGACTCAGCGACAACAAAATACCGAACAAGTTCCATTGAATAGGGCATTCATTCACCTGTCTTTCGGAACACAATGAGACACCGGGATCAAGACGGTCATTGCAATAATTGCTAATTATTTGAGTGCCTTGCAGGCGGTAGCCAGCCGAAGACGCGTTTGCCGCTCTTCAATCGAAAGCAAGGCGCACCGGGGGTAATATGCTTAATCTAGAGACTGTCGCATTCTCCAATTTCCCGAATTTTGTGTCCTTCTCCGACACGCTCAACACCGGGTCGAACGCGTTCGGAGTCTTTAACAACGGCGTGATCAACACGTTTGGTGGCGGAGATTGGATCAGATCGCGCCTCGACGGAAATGTCACGGCAAGCGGTACAACGTTATCGGCGATACGGAACACAGAAGTGATCCAGATGGGTGTCGGCCTCAATCGCATTGACGGCTACGCGAGTTTCAAAGCGATCGCCGATGTCTCATTCGATGTGTTTGGCATCGACAATAGGGGAGGCCTGATCGAAACCGGACCGCTCGCCGACTGGATCTCGGGATACGCCGAGGCGCGGAGTGGTTCGTCGGCGAATGCCGCAGGGATCGGAACCACCAGTCGCCCTGGTACGATCATGACGGGATGGGGCAATGATACGGTGTTCGGCAAGGCCCTCGCGGAACGAGCAGAGTTTTCAAACGCAGATGGAATACAAAACACGAATATCTACACCGGCTGGGGAAACGACAGGGTCATCGGTATCGCTACCGTAAAGGACGGCTTGTTCAGTTCCGCCGATGGCATCGATTCTGACGGGAACACCATCGATACCGGGCCTGGCAACGACTTGATAAAAGGTGTCGCGACAGCCTTTGTTGGAGTGGACGGTTCCGTTGCCTCAGATGGCATCGATGGGGGTACGCACATCACGGGTACCGGTAACGATCGTGTTGTGGGTCGGGCTATCATTTTCAATCCCGAAATCAGCGGCAATAACAGTGGCACGGATGGGATCGATGGGGCAGACATCCAGACGGGTGACGGCGGTGACTACGTACTTGGCGAGGCGATCGCCTTCGGCAGCGACGGTGATCCGGACACCAGCAGCACCTCTATCGATGGTATCGATGGCTCAAGCATCGACACCGGTGGCGGTAATGACAAGATCGTCGGCAGAGTGACGAATTTCGCCGGCGATGGGGTCGCGCCAAGCGGAACCGACGGGATCGACAGTGTGGATATCGTCACGCGTTCAGGCCATGACCATATTCTCGGAATAAGCACGGTGGTTGCCGGCAGAGATAGCAGTATCAAATCTTCAAACGGGATTGACGGCGGGTCGATCGACACTGGCCTTGGCAACGACACGGTGATCGGCAAGGTCGTCGCACGCGGCGAGACAGGCAGTGATGCGGCTGGCCTCCATGGCATTGAACGAACCGGTATCCTGACCGGCGATGGACACGACCTGGTCAAAGGCATATCTCAGATATCCGGGACCGGCTTTCTCAGCGCATATGGCGATGGACTTCATGGTCTCGACTTTCTGAAACAGAAGTCTGAGATCGACACCGGTGACGGGAACGACAAGGTCATCGGGATCGGTGCTGATATCGCGATTGCCGATCCTGATGACTTTACTCCTGACGAAGAAGAGACTTCGGAAGGCATCGATGGCTACAGCATCCTGCTCGGCGATGGTAACGATGTCGTCTACGCCCGCGGTGTCTCGGCCGGCGTCAAGGACGTCGACATCCAGGGTGGAGACGGCTGGGACCGGTTCGACCTGCACAGCGGCACCGGAACGATTGACGGTGGCAACCACTACGATACTCTGATCCTGAGCGGCTGGTCGACGGATTATGTCTTCGCTGAAACCGGTGTCGAAAAAGGCACGATCCAGGGTGACGTCACCGATCTCAACGTCGCCGACATCGAACTCTTCCGCTTCGATGACGGTTTGTTCACCTTCGACGATCTTTTTGTCGTATAGCAACCCTCGACTGTTGCCGCGCTTCAGGTCGTGATTTGCTTGACGCATTGTAATCAGTAGTACGGTGGTCTGACCGTGGTCACTGGCGTTTTGGCCCCTCCCGCAAAAGATGCGAGCCCTTCGATCAGGAGTTTGGCTACTGTTCCGCCGGCGTCCTGAAGGCCACGTGTGCGATCACCGAATGCCGCAGCTTTGCCGCGCTGAGCCATCATTCCTTTCGTCGCTTGCAAGGCATTTGACGAAAGCAGCCTAAGGACCTGCAGGACACAAGGTGCGGGCTGCTACAGCCCTATTTGAACCACAGGCTTTTCAAGGCCCTTCCCGCACCTTTTGTGCCCAGCCAGTGCTATTCGATGGTCAAACCGGACACCTTGCCCGTCAGGTCGACGACATTGGGCACCTGAACGCAGGACCACAGTGCCGGCGTGACCTTTCCGTCAGACGTGCGCACTGTCGGCACGGGCAGGGCAGGGAACATCACTTTAAACACCTCCGGTGTCACCAGAAGATCAGTGCATTGCGCCGTAGCATGCAGAACAGTCGTCATTCGAGCATGCTCGACCGCCTGCCCGAGATTGCGAACATAGGGAAGACTGATGGCGTTGCCGAGTTCGCGGGCGAACAGCGAAATTTGTACAGCCGGGTCAAAGTTGGACACCTGTTGCGGCCCGGAACTGGTCAGGACAAAATCGATGTTATCGACCTTCAGCGCCTTTTCCGCCAGCTTCTGAAAAAACAGCCCGCTGGAGCAGGAGTCGAGAATGAGCGCCACCTCGGCATCGACCGCATCGAGGGCCTCGGCGACATCGGCGGCGGTCAACCAGTCTTTCTGTGCCAGCGCCAGTGCCGGGACCGACGGCTCCTCCCTGGTCCAGAAGACGAGGATATCCTCGTTCGGTGGAACGAAGGTCTGGCTGACTTCCGCAACGATGCCTGTTGGACGGTAATACTCGGACCACACATGAAAGGCGTCGCCGTGCAGTAGCAGGTAAACGATCAGTTGATCGTTTTTGGTCAGCGTTTCCTTGTAATCGGAAAGGGTCTGTAAAAAGTTGTTTCCGGTCGAGTCCGCGTCGAGCAGAACCTTGATGTTGTCTTCCTTGATATTCAGGTTGCCCAGCACGTTTTTCGTCATATGCTTGACGCTATGACGGCAAACGTCGACCGGAATGTGCTTTCGATACGGCGGACACACACCAACAGCGAGCATGTGGATCTCGCCCTCGGCCTGTTGCGCCTTTGCAGCAGAGTCACCGAGGAAAGGCGGTGCGACGACACAAAGACTGAGAGTCAACAGGAACCCGACGCAATACCAGCGCATTATATCTCCACGCATTTCTACACCTCTCAAGCTCGCGATCCCGACAAAAGCGATTTTCACGCTCGCCGAGATCGCCCGTAAGCCGAGTCCTGTTGATTAGCGATTGTTCTGGACCACCGATCCGCCGATCGTACTACACGACGAGGTGCTTTCTGCGACAACGGCAACATCAGAGGCGTCGCCTTGGCCCTTGATCAAACAGACGACCGGTTGTGGCGGAGCGGATGCAGCGGTCGCGGCGGATGCAGTTGCGTTCGTTGCCGGAGCCGTACGGACCGGAACCGGTACGTAAACGGGGACCGGGACAAAACGGATGGGCGCTCCGTAGGGATTTCCGGCCATAGGAACGGCCCCGCCACGGGGACCATATGGTGTCCCCCAGCCGCCCGGATCATAGGGAATACCCCAGGTAATCCCGGATCCAAGCCGCATCATGGGGATACCCTCCCACCAGTTGGATCCAGCATTGAGCCCGCGAAAAGGCATCCCTGTTCCGGATGAAAACGGAACACCTGCTGCCTCAGGCCATATCGGAGGATCGAGCCAGGCTGTGGGACTCGACGTCCCGCTGGCGTCTGCGGATTGCGACGTCTGGGCGTGGACCGTGCCGATGCCAAGAGCAACGCTCGCAACCATAGAAACCATTGCTGCTGAGAACCTGATCATAGTATCGCCTTTTGAAAAGTTGCTGTCGGACAAAAAATGAACGGTATCCCCAGACTGAGTTTCGAGAATGACGCGTTGTCATCCCGGGCCCCATTCTGCGGTCCGTTTCCGGAGTGTCGCACCGTTGGGAGGTCCGGTCCACTGAATTTCTGCTGCCGCGCGAAACACTTCGAACGGGGCGGATCGCTGCACACCGGCGTACCGGCGACTGTTCCGGCGCGCGCGGTACCAGCCGGCGATGTCCGAGCAATCGAGCCCTTCTAGACAACACATACAGGAGACAATCGCTACGATGGCGACGGCGCCGAAGACTATCGTCGAGTTTCGAACTACAGCACTTTGGGCCGGCCGCCCTCGGCGTGCGCAAAGGATGCGAGCCCTTCGATCAGGAGTTTGGCCACTGTTCCGCCGGCGTCCTGAAGGCCAAGTGTGCGATCACCGAATGCCGCAGCTTTGCCGCGCTGAGCTATCATCCCTTTCGTCGCTTCCAAGGCATTTGACGCCTCCGCCACAGCGTTCTCGAAGGCCTCCATCATCGGTACCTGCATTTCACTTGACCGTTCGAACGATGTTGCGATCGGTTCCAGCACATCAAGCACGGTTTTGTCTCCCAGATTGGCTTTCCCTCTTTCGGCAACACCGTCGACATAGGCCCGCCAAAACGCGGCCCAGCCGACAAGATCGATCTCCGAGACGTCTCCAACCGCTTTACCGCCGCGCAGAAAGCCGGTTGCCGTCAATGTGCCCATTGTCGAGGGAGCAGCGGCTGACATCGCAGCGCCGACCTTCTTGAGCTGAGTGCCAATGGGCTGGCCTTTCAAACGCGCCGTTTCTTCCTTGGCAGCATCAAAGGCCTTGCACATGGTGATGCCAAGGTCGCTGTCACCGACCCTGCTGTCCAAGTCGATCAGATAGTCTCTGTTCTCGGCAAATAGTGTTGCGATGTGCGCGAAGAGATCGTGAAGCGTGTCTGACGCGATCGTGTCCATGACCGAGCTTACGCAAAGTTAGTTTTGAAGAATGGTGTGTTCGCCGGGGCCGCCATCAGGCGCTCAAGCTCCTCATCCAGCTTCAGCAAAGAGATGGAGGCGCCGGCCATTTCCAAAGAGGTCGCAAATTCACCAATCCAGACGTGTTTCGCAGACATGGAGTTCGCGCTCAAAAGCTGAGAGAGGCGCCGATACATGATGTACAATTCCTCAAGCGGCGTGGCTCCAAGACCGTTGACCAGAACCGCGACCTCATCCCCTCCGGCATAAACGCCCTCAGCCAAGAGGCGATCCATCATTCGGTCCACAACCCGGTCCGCCGCCTGCATGGACTCGCGCTCGATGCCGGGCTCTCCATGGATGCCCATGCCGATTTCCATCTCGTCATCGCCGATGTCGAACGTTGGCTTACCGATCTCCGGAACGATGCAGCTGGACAAACCAACGCCGATCGTCCGTGTCCGGGACTTGGCCTTTTCCGCGATGCGGACAACCTCGCCCAGCGACTGCCCCTCGGCTGCCGCCGCTCCGGCAGCTTTGCAAACCAAAAGGATTCCGGCCACCCCGCGCCGTTTGTGTTCTTCACCCACGACAGAGGATGCCGCGTCATCGTTGCAAACAACCGATCTGACCTCAATGTCCTCGGCATCGGCCAGTTCCGCCGCCATGTCGAAGTTAATGATGTCGCCCGTATAGTTCCCGTAGATATAGACAACGCCCCTGCCCTGATCGATTTCCCTGGTGACGGACAGCATCTGGTCGGCGCTTGGCGATTGAAAGACGCCGCCAACGGCGGCACCGTCCAACATCCCCTGTCCGACAAAACCCAGGAACGTCGGAAGATGCCCGGATCCGCCCCCTGTCGCCAATGCCACCTTCGGCTCGGATGGAACGGTCTTTGAGACGAGGCACCGGAGATCATCAGCGACCGGGCCGATTTCCTGGTGTGCCCGGTAGATTCCATCGAGCATCTCGTCGACAAAGTCCTCTGGTCTGTTGATGAGTTTTTTCATTGGATCACGACCTTCAATTTGAACGGTTGGGTTGTCCGGGAAAGAACGTTGCGGCGCTGAGCAGGTGCTCGATGGGCTGCCGGGATGACAGGAAAACGCCGTTTTCGGCTGGATCTGGCTGAACGCGAAGTAAAGAAGTCATCTGGTTTCAACAGCCTTCGGCATTGTCAAAAGGCGACGAGACCGGAGCAGCGGAGGCGGCATGCCAGCGGCCGGCAATCTGGACCATGCACGACGTGTTCTTGCCGACCAGGTCAGAGGGCATGAGACCGAGGCCGATTCCTGTATCGCATCCCAAGGCATAGGCTGCTTGGGTGATCGTCCCCACGATACGGTCGTTGATCCTGATGGCTTCCTGACCAAGCAGAACGGGTTCCGGATCCGTCATGGTGATGGTGCAAATGCGTCTGGCCGCAACGGAGCCACAACCGCTCAGACCGGCTTCCGCTGCCGTGACGGCGGGCGAGAGCGAAAATCCCCAGATCGGTGTTCCGGCGGCCGTCAGCAGGGCATGCCGGGCGTGCAGGCCAATGAAAGGGAGATCCGGCTCTCCGTCTTGCAGTCCTGCAAGCAGAGTTGCGCCGGTTTCGGATGGCGTGATCAACATCCAGGCTTTCATGCCGAACCGCCGCGTTTTGACTGCGATGCAGGTCGCATGGCCAATCTCCGCGGCGGGATCGAGAGCGCATTCGGGATCGCCCCGCCATCCTGCGGCGGTGAGCAGTGACGTGGCTTCGGGTCCGATTACTTCAAGAACGGCGAATGCGGATGTCATCTCGACCACCGAGCAACCGGCGTGGCTCTCAAACGCCCGGTTCAGTGTACCCAGGTCCCGCCGCTGGGTGCAGATCTCGCCCAGGAGCAATATCCGGTCACGGCCGCAGTGAACCGCCGTAAACAGCGCCTCAAGCCCATCACCGGAGTTACGCACAGCAACGTCGATCGGACGCGCGCAGGGCCGTTCCACGCCAAAAACCGCTGCGAAAGCTTGGTCAGAATCGGGTCCCACCAGCAGAAACTTGCCCACCATGCTGCGGTCAGCCACTGCATAGGATCGTCGCGCGGCACAAGCTTCCGCATGAGCAGGCGCAAACCAAGCCGGACGTTCAAAGCTATAGGCCGGTTCGGGGGTGACACCTTCCGGTGCGAACCACTCCGGCACTTCCCATCCCGCCTCTTCCGTGAAGCAGGCCCGCGCTGCCGTGATCTCAGCATGCAGCGGGGAGCGCCGCAAGTTCCTGGCGGTCAGGTTCTGCCGGTGTGGCCAAGCCATTGGAAAGAGCTTGCCATTGGACTCCGGCGTCCGAACGGCAAGGTAGTTTCGATTGAACTGCGCCGGGACCATGCGGCGCAGATCGACCCCCCAGGGGTCTGAACGAGGGCGCCCCTGTGCAATCCACTCGGCAATGACGCGACCGGCACCACCGGCCGACCCGATGCCGATACCGCAAAAGCCGGCCGCAACGAAATACCCATCGATCTCGGGGCTTGGGCCAAGGAGATAGCGGGTATCTGGCGTTGCCGCCTCAGGCCCGCAGAGGAATAGCCGGATACCGACCTCGTTCAACAGCGGGACCCGGCTGGTTGCCTTCTCGAAATAGGGCATCATCGCGTCCCAGTCCGGCGGCAGCTCATCAAAGGCGAAATCGTCGGGGACGCCATCAGGAGCAAAAAGCTTGGTGTCGACTTCGTTGAACCCGATCGAAAGCTGGCCATTGTCTTCGCGCAGAGTCATGACCTTGTCGGGGTCACGCAAAAGCGGCAGGTCCGGGCCGACATCGGCGTGAAAGTCAGCGACCAGATAATTGTGTTCGACACCCTGCAACGGCAGCCCCCCGGTCTCACGCCGAAGAAAATCCCGCCCCCACAGCCCGGTGCAATTCACGACCGTCTCGCAGGTGATCCGGCCCCGATCCGTGTCGACCGAATGGATCCGCCCTCCGGAAACTGATGCGCCTGTGACACAGACACCTTCGATGATCTGTGCACCGCCCGCCTTGGCAGCCCCGGCAAGCGTGTGGGTCAAGTCCAGTGGATTGCACTGCCCCTCCGTCGGCAAGTGAAGCGCGCCAATCACACCGCGAGGATCCATCAGCGGATACAGCGCGTGCGCCTCTGCCCCGTCGATGACATGCGCCTCGAGGCCATGGCTGGTCGCGATGTCGGCGAAGCGGCGGAACTGAATGAGGCGGGAGGGATCTTCGGTCACATTGATCGAACCACGGGCAGAGTATCCCGTGGATCTGCCCGACAGGGCTTCGACCTCGGGGATCAGGCGAACGGTTTCCAGCGCCATCCGCAACAGCGTTCCATTGGTCCGCGACAAGCCGACCACCCCGTGTGAATGCCATGTCGTGCCGCAACCAAGCGCCTTTCGTTCCAGCAGCACAACGTCCCGGACACCCATTTTCGTCAGGTTGTAGGCGACGCTACACCCGATGACGCCGCCACCGACCACAACAACCTGCGCCTGCGCAGGGAGCGCGCGCTGCTCTGACGCCGCGGCTGTGACCGAGGCGCCGGCCGGCTTGTCGGCATCAAGAGAAAGTGCGCACATGGAGGGTTCCTGGGATTTGCGATGAAAGGGAAAAGCGTGCCGGGAGGTCTGGTCGCAACTTGCTCTAGAACCCGGGCCAGCCGTTCACACGAACATGACCAGCCGCTGTCCATTCGCCCGCGATTTTCGCCGGCAAGGCCGCGGAAACGCGGAAAGCGCGCATGCGGGTCATTTCTTTACTTCCTTTCTGACGAAGCCTACGCTTGTGGGATGCCGAAAGTACGATTGCAGCCTCATTGCCTGTATACTGCGCGAGCGCTTGGCGTTACGTCCAATGCCGTGTCGACATGGAGCGATGCACTGTCGGTGACCAGTGCACACGCCCGCCGCCGATGAAGTATACGCTGCGCCAGATCCAGTGTTTCCTAGCCCTGTCCGAGCAGTTGCACTTCGGACGCGCCGCAATGCGGGCCAACATCACCCAGCCGGCACTCAGCCGTCAGATCGCTGCGTTGGAGGATGTCCTGCAAGTCCAGCTTGTCGTTCGTTGCACGGGCGACGTGCATCTCACACCGGCGGGCGAGGCGTTTCTGGCGGGATGCTCCGAGGTATGCAACATACTGGAAGTGGCGGAACGCCGGGCCCGGCTGGTCGCCGCCGGCGCCGAGGGCACGGTCCGCGTCGGATATACCGATTTTGCAATCAGTTCCACGCTTCCCGATCTCTTCGCCGCCTATCGCCAGGCCTATCCGGCGGTGGTGATGGAGCCGTTTCAGTCCTCAACCGCCGATCTTCTTTCCAGACTTGAGCAAGACCAGCTTGATGTCGTGTTCGCAACCGGACCGATCGACAGAAGCGGCATTGCGGTGGCGCCGTTCACCAAGAACCGGCTGATCGGAATCCTTTACGCCCGTCATGCCCTCGCCCGCAAAAAAGTGCTGCGGCTGGCCGATTTCGATGGTGAGGATTTTGTGCTGGGACTCGAGAGGTTCTGGAGCCACTTTCTGTCTCATCTCGAGCCGGTGCTTGCGAAAGCGCCGATTTGCTATCGTGTGGCTGAGCGTGGCTACAACAGTGAGGGCCTGTTCGGGCTGGTGGCTTCGCAGGCAGGGATTACCATCTATCCCGATTGTGCCCGCAACTACGTGCGTAAGGGGTTGGTGCTGCGCGAGATCGAAGATCTGACCGATGCCGTTCCGACAGAAATCGCCTGGCGCGATACCCACAGCTCGTCGGCCACATCACAATTCGTCGCCTTCGCCCGCGCCACCAGTGCCGAGATCGCTGCAGCAAAGGAGGCTTGATCCACATCATCGCGCAATAAGGAATTGGCATTGGACAGGTCGACCACTCCAGTGGAGGCTATCCGGGACGGCAGTGCGTGTCGTTACGATCCCCCGTCGCCCGAGGGGCGATCCCAAACGGAGGTACTATCATGACACTTCGCCAGCTGCTTTACGGTGTATCGACCGCGGCTTTCCTGAGCGCACCGGCATCCGCACAAGAAATCAACATCGGCGTTCCCAGCTGGGCCGCTGCCCAGGTCATCACCGACATCATGGCCAAGGTCCTGACGACAGAACTTGGTGTCCAGGTCAACCTCATCCCCGGAACAAACCCGGTGATCTTTGAGGCAATGGACACCGGGGATCTGGATGTGCATCCTGATGTCTGGATGCCCAATCAACAAAACCTTGTCGACAAATACGTTCATGAGCGCGGCAGCGTTGTTCTCTCCGAGAACCCTTATGATGCGGGTCGCGGCGTCTGCGTGACGCAGGCCACGATCGATGCGCTCGGTATCGACGATATCTACGATCTGACCGATCCTGACATCGCCCGTGAGTTCGACAGCGATGGCGATGGAAAAGGAGAGTACTGGGTCGGGGCGGCAGGCTGGGCCAGCACCACCATCGAGCTGGTCCGCATGAACTCCTACGGCGTGTCCGAGACTTTCGAACTCGCACAGATGGACGAGGAAGCCGGGATGGCGTTGATCCGTGCGGCTGCGGCATCAGGCAAGCCCTTTGCCACCAATTGCGTTCGGCCCAATGTCATGTTCAAGATCGCGGATCTGGTCATGCTCGAAGAACCTGCCTATGATTCGGAAAAATGGAACATGGTGACGCCTACCGAGAGCGCAAACTGGCTTGACGAGGCCAACATCGAGGTGAGCTGGCCGGCGATTTCAGTGCATGTCGCCTACGCCACCCGCCTGGGCGAAGAGCTGCCCGAGGCGGCGGACGTGTTGAGCCGGATCAGCTTTGACACCTCCATGATCGAGGACTTCATCTTCGCCATGTTGGAAGAGAAGAAGGCACCCGGGGACATTGCCGATGCATGGATCGAAGCCAACCCGGACCGCATCCGAGCATGGCTCGGGTACTAGCCCGCACGGTCGGTTGGCACCCGGAAGTTCAAACGATTCCCCGTTCTCCCTGGTGGGGCGCCGCGTTCTGGTAACCGGTGCCTCACGCGGGATTGGCTGGGCTATCTCGCAGGCTGTCGCACAGGCCGGGGGCCATGTGATTCTGGCAAGCCGAGACGAATCCGCGCTTGCCCGCCGCGCCGAGACGCTGCGTGATGCCGGCCATGCTGCCGACTTCGCCGCTTTTGACGCATCGACGGAAACCGGCGCGTCGGAGGGGTTTGCCTCCGTTACGCAGCAGTTCGGTCCGATCCACGTGCTGGTGAACAACGCAGGCGTGGGGATGCGCAAACCCATGGCCACGACCACAATGGCTGAATTTGACATGGTCATGGATACCAACCTGCGTGGTCCTTATGTTTTAATCCAGCGCGCGGCGGCCCACATGGCCGCCTCCGGCAAGGGGGGCGCGATCGTCAACATTGGTTCCGCTCTGTCGATCCTGGGGCGTGAGAATGCCGCGCTTTACGGCGCGAGCAAACATGCACTGGCAGGCCTTACGAAATCACTGGCACGCGAGCTTGCACCCGACGGCATCCGAATAAACATGGTGTGTCCTGGTTACGTCGATACCGAGATGATGACCGCCCAACGTGCAGACGAAGCCTTCGACAAGGCCGTCCGCGCCCGCACCCCGCTCGGTCGGTGGGCACGTGCCGACGAGATCGGAGGGGCGGTCGTGTTCCTGGCATCTTCCGCATCTTCCTATGTCACCGGGCATTTGTTGGCGGTCGATGGCGGAATGACGGTTACTATTTAGTCATGGCTGCAACGCCCAAATCAGACGAAATCATCGTCAAGATCGAGAACGTCTGGAAGGTTTTCGGATCGCGCGCAGAAGAGGTGATTGCGGCGGTTCGCGATGGACGTATCTCCAAGGCGCAGGCGCTGAGCGACTATAACTGCGTGGTGGGCGTGGCCGATGCATCCTTCTCCCTTCGGCGTGGTGAGATCTTCTGCATCATGGGCCTTTCCGGCAGCGGCAAATCAACCCTGCTGCGCCATATCAACCGCCTGATCGAACCGACCAGTGGCCGGATCGAGGTACTGGGCGAAGACTTGATGGCAATGAGTGAAGCGCAGGTTCGGCGAATGCGGGCAGGCCGGATCGGCATGGTCTTTCAGCACATGGCACTGATGCCCCACCGCTCGGTGCGCGACAACGTCACCTTCCCACTTGAAGTGCAGCGGCAACCCAAGACCGAACGCTGGGCGATCTCGCAGCGCGTGTTGGAGATGGTTGATCTGAACGGCTATGAAGATCACATGCCCGATCAGCTCTCAGGCGGGATGCGGCAACGCGTGGGGATCGCACGTGCCCTGGCATCGGATCCTGACATACTCTTGATGGATGAACCCTTCAGCGCCCTTGATCCCCTCACTCGGCGGCAATTACAGGACCAGTTCGCGACTCTTTCGCGACGCCTTGGCCAGACCACAGTCTTTATCACACACGATCTTGACGAGGCCATTCGGTTGGGTGACCGGATTGCGATGATGAAAGACGGTCGCATCGTGCAGATTGGCGTGCCGGAGCAGATTGTATCCAACCCGGCCGACGCCTACGTTGCGGATTTCGTGCGGCATATCTCGACCCTTGGCGTCGTGCAGGCGCGGGCGATCATGCAACCCATATCGAGCGCACCCGTGACGCAAGACAATCCGCGGGTGGCACCTGAGAGCGATCTTGAAACACTGGTGGGCGTCGCAGCCTCCCGCGACGGGGTCATTGTCGTGTCCGATGGAAGCGACGACATTGGCGTGATCACGCATAAGACGCTGTTCAATGCGATCCGCGGCGCACGACCTGAGGTGCCCGGAAACGAGCGTCGCGATGGATAGCAAAATGGCTGACACGCACGACAGCATGGAACGCGACCCATACACCGATGTCGGCGCATTTCTTGGGGAAACACGCGCTGATCTCTACCGCGCGCGCTTTCGGCGGATCGGACGTGGTGCCGGTTTCGTGGCAACGCCAAATTACCGGGCCGCGCTTCTGGGACCGTTTTGGTGGAGCGCCCGGCAGCTCTGGAGCATGGCGATCGTTTTCTGGGTTCTGGAACTGAACATACTTGCACGGCTTTTCCACGGCCTCTTTGGCAATCTTGGTGGCGAAGAAGCAGCGCGCGCGGAGCGCCTGATGCGTCGTAGCGCAGCCCGCGCCGAAGAGGCCGCCGCCGCATTGGCAGCGGGCGAGCCGGGGGCCGAGCGGATGGCTTCAAGTGCGGAAAACCTCGCCAAGGTGGCAAATGAAGCCGCCGGTGAAGCCGAGCGCCTGAACGCTGAGGCACCGATGATCGTCGCAGCGAGTCTGGCCCTGCTGCTGCTCGTCAAGGGGGTTCAGATGGTTCTGGCAAACTGGATGCTTGAGCGGAAATACATGATGTGGCGAGCCCGACGGTCAACCGATGCCCGGATCACGCTGCCCAGCGTGGCCATCATCTGGAGCCTTATCGCCATCACGATGCTGGTTACCGTTACGCTTCGTATCGTCGAAAGCGCGCCGGCCTGGCTCTCCGTCTTCCCGTCAGAACCCGAATGGCGCAATCAGGCGGCCACTGCCATAGATAGAGCCTTTGATTGGGCGACATCGCGCGGTGGCGTGATCTTTGACGGGATTACCGTTTCAATCAACGCGTTCGTCAATGCTCTGGAACGTATGCTGCTGGGGACACCCTGGCCCGTTATCCTTGCCCTTGTCGGAGTCCTGGCCTGGCGCACAGCGGGGGCACGCACCGCGATTTTCGTGGTAGCAGCACTTTCCTATCTTGGTCTGATGGGCTTCTGGCAGCCGAGCCTGGCCACCCTCGCCCTGCTCGGCGCTGCGTCTTTTGTGGCTATTGTCCTGGGTGTTCCGGTTGGCATCTGGTGCGCACGCAGCGCCCGGGCCTATGCGATCATCCGGCCGATCCTCGATTTCATGCAGACGATGCCGGCCTTTGTCTACCTGATCCCGGTGATCGCCTTGTTCGGCATCGGCAAACCGCCTGCCGTGATCGCAACGCTCAGCTTCGGGATGCCACCGGTGATCCGGTTAACGGCACTGGGGTTGCGGAGCGTGCCCCAGGATGTGCGTGAAGCGGCGATTGCCTTTGGCGCGACGGATTTCACCGTTTTAACCAAAGTCGACCTTCCCATGGCAGCGCCGTCCATTCTGACAGGGATCAACCAGACGATCCTGATGAGCCTCGGCATGGTCGTGATTGCCTCACTCATCGGTGCCGAGGGATTGGGCCAGGACGTTCTGCAGGCCCTGCAATTCGCTGCTACGGGTTACGGCATCCTGTCCGGCCTTGCGATCCTATTCTGTGCGATGATCCTCGACAGGATCGTGCAGGGAAAAAGTAGACCCGGCCGCTAAAAACACGGTCAATATGCGGTTCGGCTGGAGTGGAAAAGTAGGTCGTGCTTCGGGCACTGCCAAGCGATCATTTCGGCTGCTGATCAGGTATCGGCGCGTCTGTCGAATATAAGATCAATAGATACCGGTGGCAAAAAAGTAGCTGACCGCTCGACGGTTGGGTACTACCGCGCATCGGGACAACAAGTATTGCCGTCACTGTCTGATGGCTTTCCGTTTGCGGTATTCACCGGGTGTGGAACCGGTGGCGCGCTTGAACGCTCGGGTAAAGTGAGCCTGATTTGCAAAACCGGCTTTGAACGCGACCTCGACGAGTTTGTAGTTGTCGTCGGACAAAAGCGTTTTCGCCAGATCGAGTTTCTGACTCATCATGTATTGATGGGGGGCCACACCCGTCGAAGCCTTGAACGCCCGGGCGAAGTGGTACGAGCTGAGACAGGCAATCTCTGCGAGCTCCTCGAGTTTCAAGTTGCGTTCGATGTTGGCTTCAATGAAATCCATGACCCGGGACAGTCGCCTATTGTCCAGCGCACCATTGGTTGACGGCAATGCGGTTTTCTGTGGCGACAGGGACGAGTACTGCCGCAACAGATAGGCGGCAAGGGAGGCTCTCAATGTGTCGACCAACAGTGCGCCGGCGGAGCTCGGCGCATTCATCTCGCGTGAGATCGTTTTGCCGACCTGCGTGACAAATCCGTCCTGAAACCCGCCCAGATATCCCAGCCGGGCCCGTGCGGGGTCGATATCGAATTCCTTGAGGGACGCTTCCGAAAACGGCTCCGCAGGCAGGAAGATATGAACGACCTCTTCCATTTCGCTTTCCGTATCTCCGAAAATCTCAATATCTCTTTCCTGAATTCCAGCCGGGCAAAGCCAAATTGTTCCTGGAACCGCGAGACATTCCTGAACCTTCCCGTCGCCGCGTCTGCGGACATGGATGCTGCCCGACAGCAGGACGGCTATTTCGGTTTCCCGCGGCTTTATGTCGTTGAGACGCCCTTGTGCGTGTCTCCATCGCTCGACAAGGATCGACGACCAGTCCCTTTCGGCACTCGATGACAGACGCGTGCCGGTCGCATATTTCTGATCACTGTGTCCGCTCAAATTCATCGTCTCGTCCGGTGAATTTGCGAATTCGGCGGAAAAGTCGCCATCGGGCGCCTGTCCAAGCAGCCGACTTTGACCCGCGTTTCGAGGGCCGTCCCGGCCGATTATTGCATACGCATCCGCGTATACAAACGACGGACCGGACCGCGAAATCCATGGGAACACACCCTAATCGTTTGTGCCGCGGGCGTCATGTTCGCTGACGAACAACCGCAAGATTGGGCAACAACAGGGCAATTCCAAACAATACTCCGCGCTGCATTGGCCGTCATTGTTCCGGAACAACACGGCCTGAGGGCCGGTAACGAACAATGCGGGGTGGAGGAATCATGTCGGAAAAAACGGTCCTAGGCGCATGTCCGCTGGATTGCCCGGACACCTGCTCAATGCTGGTAACGGTCTCCGAAGGCAAGGTTACGCAGGTGCGGGGCAATCCGGACCATCCGTTCACCCGCGGGCGGCTCTGCGTGAAGATGAACGACTACGAAAAGCGCGTCTACAGTCCGGACCGTGTCCTCTATCCCCTGAGACGATCCGGTCCCAAGGGGAACGGAGAATTTGAACGTGTCAGCTGGGAAGAAGCGCTGAGCGAAATCAAGTCCCGCTGGACCGACATTATCGATGTGCACGGCGCCAAGGCGATCCTTCCCTACAGCTATCTGGGAACCGAGGGCATCATCAACGGTCTCAACGTGGCCGATCCGTTTTTCAACCGCCTGGGCGCAACCATCGCTGAACGGACCTTTTGCGACTCCGGTGCCTGCACCGCCTATGCGATGACCATTGGTGACTCCGCGGCCGTCGATCCCGAAAGCGCCGTGCACTCCCGGTTCATCGTCCTTTGGGCATGCAACGTTTTAAGCACGAATTCGCATTTCTGGCCCTTCGTTCTGGAGGCGCGCAAGCGGGGCGCGAAAATCGTCGTGGTCGATCCGTTCAAGACAAGCACCGCCAAACAAGCGGACTGGCATATTGCGATCCGGCCGGGCACGGATTGCGCGCTGGCGCTCGGCATGATGAATGTGATCATCGCCGAAGGGCTGACCGACGACGACTACATCGAGAAATACACGCTCGGCTTTGCCGAGTTGAAGGAGCGTGTATCGGAGTTTTCGCCGGAAAAAGTTTCCGAAATCACCGGTGTTTCAGCCGAAGACATCCGCGAACTGGCGCGCGGATTTGCGACCTCTCACGCGTCGCTCGTTCGTATCGGCGTTGCCATCGAACGGCATGCCGGCGGCGGTCAGACGGTGCGGGCGCTTGCCTGCCTGACGGGGCTTACCGGCGCTTGGCGTCATCCCGGAGGTGGCATGTTGCAACTGCCGATCTGGGCATTTCCGGTGAACTGGGGACAGCTCATGCGCCCCGATCTTCTGCCGGAAGAGGAGCCGCGAGTCCTCAATCTGTGGAAGCTCGGCCAGGCGCTGACCGGCGAGCTGGAGCTGGATCCGCCCATCAAGTCGCTGATGGTCTACAACGCCAATCCTCTGGTCACGACTCCGGAGCAGGACAAGGTCGTTCGCGGCCTTGAGCGGGAAGACCTGTTCACCGTCGTCAGCGAGCATTTCCTGACCGACACGGCGAAATATGCCGACATCGTTCTGCCCGCCACGACACAGGTGGAACAGGAAGACATCATGTTCTCCTGGGGACACCTTTATCTGTCCTACAACAACAAGGCCATAGAACCGTTGGGCGAGGCGGTTTCCAACACCGAGCTGTTCCGTCGGCTGGCCAAGACCTTCGGGTTCGACGACGACCCCTTCTTTGCCCGTGATGACGCGCAGATGATCCGGGAGAGCCTGTTGTGGGATGCCCCGGCGCTTGAGGGCATCACCCTGGAGGACGTCAGGCAAAACGGCTATGTGCGCCTCAATGTTCCGCATCCCGACGACTATGCGCCGCATGCGGAAGGTAATTTCCACACGCCGTCGGGAAAGATCGAGTTCAAGGCCACGGCTGCGGAAGGCGGCAACTTCGTCGTGCCGCTGTTCCGCCAGGGCTATGACGGGCAACAGCTTGGAGACCCGGTCGACCCGCTGCCGCATTACATTCCTCCCAACGAAGCGCCTGCAACGCGCCCGGATCTTGCGACACGCTATCCGCTGAGCCTGGTTTCACCGAAGAGCCATGCGTTCCTGAGTTCGACATTCGGCAACATGGACCGGCAGCTTGAGCATGCGAAGCAGCAATCGCTCATCATGCACTCCGACGACGCGAATGCGCGGTCTCTCCAGTCGGGCAACAAGGTGCGGGTGTTCAACGACCGCGGCACCTTCGAGGCGATGGTCACGGTGACCGACGATGTCATGCGGGGTGTCGTCATGGCGCCGATCGGTTACTGGCGCTCAAACGATTTTGCGCGAAAATCAACGGTGCACTCCGTGACCTCATCGGCCTATGCGGATCTCGGCGCGGCCCCGACATTTTCGGATGTGCTTGTGCAGGTTGAACCTGCCAATGCGGCGTCCTTGTGAGTGTCTTCGGGAGCTGTTCATGTCACACATCGTCACCGATAACTGCCGCAGGTGCCGCTTTACCGAATGCGTCAGCGTCTGTCCGGTCGAGTGTTTTCACGTCGATGACGAGATGACCTATATCGACCCGGACGTGTGCATCGACTGCGGCGGATGCATTCCGGTCTGTCCGGTTAACGCGATCTACGACACACTGAATATGCCGGCGGAATATGAGCGCTGGATCGCCATAAACCGGGACCGTTCAAGAGAATTGCCGGTCATATCGGCGCATCAGGCGCCGCTGGAAGGCGCCGAGCGGCGCCGTGAAGAACTCGGCTTTGCGCCGTAGTCTGAAGCGATGCAATGACCAGGGCACCACGAGTAAAACCTCGACGCTTTGCCATCGTCGGCGCCGGGCCCAGCGGGTTCTATGCCGCGGAAGCCCTGCTGCGGGCCGGACTGGGCATCTCCGTCGATATGTATGAAAAGCTGCCAGTCCCCTTCGGACTGGTGCGCTACGGTGTTGCACCCGATCACCCGAAGCTCAAACAGGTGACCGCCGTCTTCACGCGCATCGCGCGAATGCCCGGTTTCAGGTTTTTCGGCAACGTCAATATCGGTCGGGACGTGGCCGTCGAAACGCTCGCCCGGCACTACAACGGTGTCATCTTCGCAAGCGGCGCCGAGCGGGAAAAGGATCTCGGTATTCCCGGCGAAGACCTTCCGGGTAGTTATTCGGCGCGGGAGTTCGTGGCCTGGTACAACGGTCATCCGGAATACCGCGATCTGTCCGTCAATCTCGATCATGAAACCGCCGTCGTCATCGGCCAGGGCAATGTCGCCCTCGACGTTGCGCGGATCCTGATAAAGACGCCGGACGAACTTCAATCCACCGACATTGCCGTCCATGCTTTGGCTGCGCTGCGGGCAAGCCGGGTCAAGACAGTGCACATTGTCGGCAGGCGCAGCCCGGCGCAGGCCCGGTTTACGGTCAAGGAGCTCAGGGCGTTCTCAGAGTTCACCCATTGCGACACACATATCGACCCGGATGAATTGCAGCTTGGCAGAATCTGTGAGGAGGAGGTGGCCGATCCGCGCAACACCGGCGCCCAGGCGAACATAGAGATTTTGCAGTCCTTTGCCGCTGCGCCCGCCGGGCGCGGCCGAACCTGCAGATTTCGGTTTCTGAAGAGTCCCGTTTCGTTCAACGGATCCGATTGTGTCGAGTCCGTCACCTTTGAGCGGACCATTTTGAAAGGAGAAGCCTTTCGGCAAAAATGCGAAGGAACCGGGATTACCGAGACGATTCCCTGCGGCCTGGTCGTGCGGTGCATCGGATATCGCGCACAGAAAATAGGCGGCGTGCCCCTGGATAACGGAGCCGGCATTCTGACGAATGAAGCCGGAAGGCTGATCGACAAGGGGATTCCGCTACCGGGTTTCTATGCAACCGGGTGGGCGAAGCGTGGCCCGAGCGGCACCATCGGCACGAACCGCGGAGACAGCGTCGCAACGGTCGAAACTGTCCTGGAAGACCTCGATCAATTGCCCGATACCCGGGCCGATTCAGATGAACTCATTCACATCCTGCAGCGTTGCGGCCATCAGCTTGTCCGATTCGGCGACTGGGAACGCATCGATGCGCTGGAGCAGTCGTTGGGATCCGAACTGGGCAAACCCAGGCGAAAACTGACCCGTGTTTCCCACATGCTCGAAGCAGCCAGGCCGGTGCCGATATGAGCCTCACACGACGCAAAAACGGATGCAGCGCATGACCGGGCTGAACCTATTCTATGAACATCCAGATCACATCCGGCACCACCGGCTCTCCGAAAGGTGCCAATGATATTCCCTTGGAGAACCGACGCTGGGTTCTCTCGATTCCACGTCAGCCGGCTTAGTAGATACAGGCTGTATCACGATTTGTATCGGTCAGTACGGCCCTTGTCCGATTGCACCTTTCATGATCGCCGGTCCCGCACTTGTGCCGAGCAGATCGGCGCCGGCATCCAGAATGGCCCTTGCATCCTCGGCGGTTCGGATTCCGCCAGATGCTTTCACTTTTGCCCGAGAGACATTTTTCTTCATGAACGCGATGTTGTGAATGCTCGCTTTGCCGCCATGGCCCCAGCCTGATGAGTTCTTGACATAAGTGACGCCTGCCTTTTCAGCTTGCTGGATCGCCACCTCCCAGAGGTTTTCAGGAATGGCGCCAAGTTCAAGCATGATCTTGAGCGGGATGCCGCCGGAAGCTTCGACTAGCGACGCGATCTCGTCATGATAGGCGGCTGTCTCGCCTCCGATGAGAAAGCCGATATTAGCCATGAAGTCGACTTCCTCGGCGCCTTCATCGACCAGATCGCGGATCTCGGATGCCTTGCTGCGGGTCAAGCTGCCGCCCATCGGATATGCCATGGCTGAACAGGTGCGAATGTCAGAACGGGAAAGCCGCTCGCGGCACAGGAGTATCCAGCAGGGCTGCACCATCACGCCATTGAACTGAAATTCGAGCGCTTCGTCGCATAATTGCTCGATGTCATCGCGGGTCGTTGCGGGGGAAACATTGGTGTGCTGGACGATAGATGCGATATTTGTCAGGGTCGTCATGGCAATACCTCTCAATGGCCACACCTGATGGCGCAGCTGCCAAGTTGTCGATGCAAGTCGTGGAGACCGGTGCCTCGCTCAGCCTTCTATGCGGTCGATAAATTCCTCATAAGCGGCATCTGACATGCCTGCGAGCTCCGCCTCACCGGGGAAGGCCTGGTTCTCAACGTCTTTGCGAAATGCGGTCAGCGCAGCGCGACGCTCGTCGTCGATTTGTTGGTGCAGCCGCGCCAGATCGCCATATCGGCGCGCATGACGGGGCACTCGCTTCGTCTCACCACAAATATCGGAAGTGAACAGGAACATGACGTCAGCGGCCGGTCCCGAGCCGAGTGAAACGGTCACGAGGCAGGTCCGGCGATTGATCGCCTCCATCAATCGCGCCGGCACCAATTCGGCCTCGACAGTGAAGGCACCTGCCTCCTCAAGCCTGCGAAACCTGTGATGAAGCTCCACGGCCTCGTCGGCGGTCTTGCCATAGGCGCGTACCTCACCGACCCAAGTGGATTTACGTGGCACGAAGCCCAGATGGCCCATCACCGGAATGTCCTCCGACGCTAGCAGCGAGACGATTTCAAGCCGGCGCGCGGTGATTACCGCATCCGCTCCATCGGTCAGCGCTTTGAACGCGGTGCGCAGGATTTCGTTATTGGTCACCGCATCTGCGAAACCGAGAGCGGCCGTGACAAACACCCGTGCCGACCCGGCGCGTACCTGGGTGACATTGCGCGCTCGGCAAACGACCATCTCGATCCCGGCCGCCTCCGCAGCCGCCGCCTCTTGCGCTGTGTCAGCGGTCACCTGTGCATGCCGTGCCGTCTGATCCTTGGCCGCCCGCAATGCGCCGACGGTAGTCATTCGTTCGCTGTCGCTGGCTGCCCAACTGAAAATTCGCGACACGACGATCAGTCCTGTTGCAACTTCTTGGCATATTCGGGCGGTGCGACCGTGCCGGGCTTGGCAAACCATTTCGGTACATCCACGCCTGAATATAGCAGGATGTTGCCCCACGGATCGAAGGCGCCGGTTCGCACGACAACCTTAGCCTTCGCTGCCATTTCGCCGAGGATCGTCTCGTGGGCGATCATCTCATGATCGGCATCGTCGAACAGCGACCGGACTGTTTCGAGCAGAACCGGATTGTAGTCGGGAAGCGTATCGGCGTAGGAAATCTTCTCGGCAATGAAATCATCGGCGATGGCCGACAGCACCGTCTTCAGATCGGGCACATCCTGGGTGATGGCCAGATCTATCCGCCAACTGTTGGATGGGATGGGAAAGCCGGCATCGCACACAATCATCAGATCGCCATGGCCCATGGCGCCGATGGCATGGTTGAGCTCGGAGTTCAGCAGCTTGCCGCGTTTCATGTTCGTCCTCCCATCAGGATTCTGCGCGTTTGTCTTCGATCAGCGTTTCCAGCTCGGCAAGGGTCGCCAAGGAAGGGATAACGCCCAGTTTTGTGCAGGCGTGGGCGCCGGCTGCCGTGCCAAAAGCGACGGCATCGGCCAGTGGCCGGCCTTCGCCAATGGCGGCGGCGAAACCGGCATTGAACGCATCACCCGCACCGGTTGTGTCGACCACATCGACCGGCAGCGTCGGAACAATCATGTCGATCTCATCGGAGAGAACGAGCGCTCCTTTTTCACCCATCGTGACAATCACCGTCTCAACGCCACGTTGACGAAGCTGAACGGCCAGGTCGCGCGTGCCGGTCGGATCATCCGCCTTCAGGCCCATCAGGATGCGAAGCTCGCTCTCGTTCGGCGTCAGATAATCGACATGCGCGAGCATGGTGTCGGGCAGCGCCAAGGCCGGCGCCGGGTTCAGGATGGTGCGTGCACCCGCTGCCTTGCCCAGCTCCATCGCCCGATGCGCGGCGGAAATGGGGATTTCGAGTACCGTCATCACGATGTCGCTTTGCGTAATGCAGTCGCGGGCGCGATCAACAAATGCCGCGTCCATCAACTCGTTTGCGCCCATATCAAGGATGATGAAATTCTCACCGGCGGCGTTGAGTATGATCATGCCAGCACCCGTGGCACGCTTGTCGGTCCGCTCGACATAGGTTCTGTCGACACCCTCCGCTGCATAAAGATTGTCGGCAACACTGGCCAGTTCGTCGCGACCCAGGCAGGTCACGAGTGCCGAATCGGCACCAAACCGGGCGACACCAACAGCCTGGTTCGAGCCTTTGCCGCCGGGGCCGAAATCGAAATCCGAGCCGAGGATGGTCTGCCCGAAGACCGGCATGGTTTCCGTGCGAATTGTCAGACCGACCGCAAAACTGCCGACAACGGTCACTTTCGTCATGACATGCCTCCATGGGGCGAGTTCCGGTCTGCCCAGATCATGCCGCACGCCCTTCGCTCTTGCGTGTCGCCAGCGCCATGATGGCTTCCTCCGTAATATCGGAGCCCGAAAGTTGGCCGGCAATAATGCGGTCGGCCATAACGACAACGCGGCTTGAATGTAAGACGATCTCAGGCAGTTCCGACGATATCATCAGAACCGCCAGGCCTTCGGCAGCCAATTGTTTGAGGATCGCGTAGATCTCGGCTTTGGCGCCGACATCGATGCCACGTGTCGGCTCATGCAGGATCAGGACACGTGGCCCGGTCACGAGCCCGCGTGCCAGAATAATCTTCTGCTGATTGCCGCCGCTCAGCGTCGCAATCTTCTGGCCAAGGCTTGCAATGCGCGCATCGAGCTTGCCAACATACTCATGCGCGGTGTCGCGGATCGGGCGGCCGCGCAGAAAACCCGCACGCGCAAACCGCCGCAGCGCCGCCGACACCGTGTTTTCGGCGACGGTCATCAACTGCAACGCTCCGGCTGCTCGGCGATCCGCCGGAATCAGTGACATGCCCGCGGCGATCGCATGATATGGCCGCCCTGGGGCAAGGCGGATGCCGCCGACCTCTACCTTTCCTCCGCGCGGCGCGAGCCCGAAGATCGCATCAGCCAAGATATCCTTGCCGCTGTCAGGCAGTCCGGCAACACCGAGTATCTCGCCACTCGACAGCGAAAAGGATGCATGCTCGATATGGCCGGGCACGCTGAGATCACGCACCTCGAGCGCCGGCTCGCCGATGTGCGCCTGGGCTTCAGTGCGCAGCGCATATTGCTCTGCGGCATCGAGCTGGCGCCCCACCATGTGCGCGACGAGTTGGTCCACCGAGAGGTCGGATCCATTGTCCAACGTCGTGATCAAACGACCGTCACGCATGACGCTGATACGGTCGGCAAGCGCCAGCACCTCGTTGAGATGGTGCGAGACATAGAGAATGGTCACGCCCTGCTGTTTGAGCCGTCGCACCAGATCGAACAGGCGCTGGCTTTCGCGTGGCGAAAGCGCCGAGTTCGGCTCGTCGAGTACGAGAATGCGCGCATCTTGCGAAATGGCCCGCGCGATCTCGACGAGTTGCTGCTGCGCCACAGTGAGCGAAGAAACCGCTGTATCGGTATCAAGGTCAACCAGGCCGAGTTCGCGAAGCGTATCGGCAGCCGCGAACGCTGCGCGGCGGCGGGCAAGAAGAGACAGGGCAGGTCGCGCCGCAAAGTCGCTTAGCAGCACATTTTCGCCAACCGTCAAATTCTGGCACAGCGACAGTTCCTGGAAGACAACCCGTATTCCGAGCCTTTGACTGGCGATCGGCGAGCGGATCGGCGTTGGTTCACCGTCGATCAGGATCGATCCGCTGTCGGGCTGAAGTTCACCAGCCAGCAGGTTCATGACGGTGCTTTTTCCGGCACCGTTTTCGCCAATCACTGCGTGGATTTCACCGTGGCGAAATTCCATGGAAACATCGTCCACTGCCACAACGCCCGGGAAGGTCCGGGTAATGTTTTTCAGCTCCAGGGGTACGGGTGCGGTCATGGCTTTCGATGTAGCCTCGGCTGAATCCGGGGCACTCCGGATACGAAGCGCCCCGGCGCCCATTATTGCATCACTTCCGAGATATTTTCGGGCGTGTAGATGCCGACCCCGGTATCCAGATCGTCGATTGTCTCGCCGTTCAGAAACCTGACCAGCAGATTGACGGCCTCAAATCCCTGGCGTTCCGGTGCCTGGTCGATGGTTGCCTGTATGACCCCGTCGGACACCAGTTCGACCGTTTGGTCCAGCAAGTCAAAGCCGACGATCTTGACATCACCGGCGCGATTGTTGCGCTCGACCCATTCGCCGGCCGCTGGCGTCGAACAGCACTCCAACGACAGGATGCCGGTGATGTTCGGGTCGGCCAGCATGGCATTTTCGATCGCCGCAAAAATCTCCTGCGGATCGGTGCCGGTGTTCAGCGTGCGTACGATTTCGATGCCGTCGAACGCCTCAAGCGCCTCGCGTGCGCCACTCTCGCGATCGAGCGACCACTGGGCAGCAGCATCGAGCGTCGTGATCATCACGCGCCCTTCGCCATTCAGTACTTCGCCCATCAGTTTGCCGGCTTCGCGCCCTGACTGGACCAGATCCTGTCCGGCAAACACCAAGCGGTCACTGTCGGGATTGTCGGTGTTGTAGCTGATTACGGGAATGCCGGCTTCGACCACGCGGTTGATCAAAGGCGCCAGCGCATCGGTGCTGACCGAGGAGATCGCCAGTCCGTCCATTTGACCGATCAGTGTTTCGATTTCAGAGATTTGCGCATCTGCATCGGCGCCGACCGGACCGATGAACCGCGCCGTGACCGCATCCCCCTCATCGGCGCGTTCCACGCCAGCCCGAACAAAGGGGGCAAATTCGTTAGACACGTCGTGATAGGAGACGAAAATGTTGAGCGGCTCGCCCGACGAAACCCGCTCGGCAATGCGTGGCGCGAGCTCGAATTCCTCGACGCTGACCGGGTCGGCCTGCGCGACGAACGGGGCCAATGCGAGCCCAGTTGCCAGTACTGTTGTTGAAAGTAGTTGCTTCATCGCTTCCTCCCTTATGGATCTCTACGTTGCACGGTCAGTTCACCCGTGACCGTATGCTCCACTTGTCAATCGCCACGGCGATTATGATCACGAGGCCGATCATGACCTCCTGCATGAAGGGCGAAACGCCCATCAACACCAGACCATTGCGCAAAACCCCGATGATCAGGACACCAAGCACCGTCCCCGGAATGGTGCCGATCCCGCCCGATAGCGATGCGCCGCCAACAACAACCGCGGCGATCACATCAAGCTCCAGACCAAGGCCGGTTCTTCCGGCCTGGCCACTCGGCAAGAACGCCATCGAAAGAATACCGGCGAGGGCGGCCAGTACGCCCATGATGACAAACGCCCAGACCTTGACACTGTTCACGTGGATGCCGGAAACACGCGCCGCCTTGGCGCTGCCACCAACGGCGAATACGCGGAAGCCGAAGGCGGTCCGCGACAGTATCAACCATCCGATTGCCGCAACAATGATGAAGAAAACGAGCTGCATGGGGACTATGCCCAGCAAATAGCCCTGACCCATGAACTCAAAGCTGGCCAGAACATCGGGATCTGCGCCATTGCGTTCGTTTACGGTCACCGGTTGTCCATCGGTGAGAAGCAATGCCGAGCCGCGCACGATCGACAGCATGCCGAGGGTGGCAATCAAGGATGGCAGGCGGCCATAGGTCGACATCAGACCGTTGATCAGCCCGATCGATGCGCCGATCATAAGCCCGAGAATGAGTGCTGGCAGCAACGGCCAGCCGGTGATGATCAACATGCCGGTTGCCAGTCCCGCGAGCGCGTAGGTGGATCCGACCGACAAATCGATCTCGCCGGCGACCAGCACGAATGTCATGCCCACCGCCATGATTCCCAGGAGCGAAATCTGCCGGCCGACATTGAGCAGATTGGTCGTTGTCAGGAAGCTCTCGGTCGCAAACGCCAGAAAGACGCACATGCAGACAAGCGCCAGGAAAACGCCGGTCTCTTTAGCCGTGAGCACGCGTTTCGGCCAGGTCACACGCGCAGCCGCTGGCCCCTTGGCGGAGAGGTCTACCTCTGTTGATTTGACGCCCTCTCCCGTGCCGGCTTCGTCCGTCATCTGGCGTCCATGAAGCTGCCGGCGGCAACGGGTTTCAGTTCTTCATAATTGCCGTAATCGCGTGCTCTCATGAAAGGTGCATTGTGGGCAGCGTTGTAGGAGCAGATATAGCCCCAGCGATAGGTGTCGCTGTTGTTGGCGTCCGACCGGTGCAGCAGATTGCAATGGAACACCAACGCATCGCCCGGGTCCATTTCGACATAGACATGTTCGAACCGCTCGATCGCCGCGTCCAGATACGGCTTCTCGACATTTGTCTGTCCATCTTCGCGGACATGATTGAGCCGGCCCAATATGTGAGAGCCTTTCAGAACCTGCAGACAGCCATTGGCCTTGTTGGAAGCGTCGAGCGCGATCCAGATGGAGAGCATCTCCGGCGATAGGCAACCATTATTGTACCAATAACCGAAATCCTGATGCCACTCCCACGCGCCGCCCTCGCGCGGCTGCTTCATCGTCATTTTGTGGCTGTACAGATAGATCTCGTCACCGATGAGCGCTTCGGACATCCGCACCAGACGCTCATCGCGCGCCAGCATGCCGTATTTGTCGTCACCGGCATGGTTCCACAGTTTCAGAAGGGTCTTATTGCCTGCCTTGTCACCCTTCTCCATGACGGAGCCGGAGCGATTTTCCTCTTCCAATTGTTGCCGTGCAGTATCCCGGAAATCAGCGGTTTCCGCCTCGCTGAGAAAATCCTTGCGAATGAAATAGCCGTCAACTTCATACGCGCGGGCTTCTGCCCTCGTCGGCACGAGCATGCTTTCCTCCCAACTCCAGTGCGGCTCTTGCCGGGCCGCCTGAAAGCGATCGGGCCTCGTCTGGCCCCGAATGTGAGCACAAGTCTACGGCGCATAATTCCAAACAAAAATGGACATTCCCGTCATATATTTGTACAAAACGCGCATGCCGCAACCCTATCGTGCCGCAAGAGTTAGGGTGAGCCATTTCTTTCTACCCGATGGCGGCACGCACAACGGTCTGACAACCGTCTTGCGGGCCGGCTGGCTCGATGCGCTGCCCGGCGCCAGCATCCGGCGTGCCGCCTGCCCCGGCGACGACATTCTCTATTGCCTGTCAGGTCGGGGAAGGGTCGAACTCGAATCCGGAGACTTCGATCTTTCGGCCGGGCAGATCGCCTGGATCGAGGGCGACGCGCCGCACGGCCATGTGGCTCACTTGGACGATCCCTGGTCGGTGATGTGGTTGCGGCTCGACGGACCTGACCTCTCAGTGCTGCGGCAGCGGATCTTCGGTAACGCTCGCCCGCGCCTCACCGTGACAGACGGATCGGACCTGATAGAATGGTTCCAGGACCTGTTCCAAATTCTTGACGCGCGCCGCGGCGATACCGATTTGCGCGTCCATGCCGCGATCGCGCAGCTGCTTCAACTTCTGGCCCGGCAACGCGATCCGCAAGGAGCGACCGGCCTGCACGCCGGGTTCGACCGGCTTAGGCAGATGATCGTCGCCAATCCCGAACGCGGATGGTGCGCCCGGGACATGACGGACATTGCAGGCCTGAGTGCGTCGCAACTGCGGCGGCTATTCCATCGTCATCTCAAGACCACGCCGCGCGCCTATCTGCGGCATCAGAGACTAGCCATGGCGCAACGTCTTATGCTGGAAAGCACTTTGTCTTTGCAGGAAATCGCCGTCGCCTGCGGCTTTTGCGATGGCTACCATTTCAGCCGGGATTTCCGACGAATCGTCGGCCGTACACCAACCGACTGGCGTTTGTCTGAACTGGGGCGCTGAAATGTGCTCGAGTGCCCTGGCGAATTCTGGGGACACATCAATGAACTGGCCTGATTGGGGTACAGCGGCGTGGCCTGGCTAGGGAGTTCGAGGCATGTGCGGCGACACACATTAGCTGGCTGGGACAGGCTGAGCTTGATCGCGGTGAACGCGATGAAGGGCTGCCATGCGTGGTCGATCCAATCGACCCCTGCCAGACATCGGAATACGTGGGTACCCTTTCGGTCGACACCGTCGCGCTCCTGATTGCCAACAGCGGTATCTCCCGCCAGGCGCATCATCGATTTGTAGTCGAACTAAACGTACATTCGTCGGCAATTGCGACATTGATCTCCCAGCCTCACCCGAATTCTCCACCGTTCACATCGAGAGTCGCCGCATTCACAAAGCCGGAATCCTCCGAAACGAGGTAGCTGACAGCAGCGGCGATATCGTCCGGATCGCCCAGTCGGGCGACCGGGATCCTTTGCAAAGCGCGCTTGTTGTTTTCGCTTTCAGCCGGCCCGGTCATCGAGGTTAAGATCCTGCCGGGTGCGACGCAATTCACCGTTACGCCGAAAGGCGCCAGATCGCTCGCCAGCGAACGGGTGAGCCCGATCAGCCCGGCTTTCGACGCGGCATAGTGGGGACCCGCAATATGCGGTACCGTTCTGCCGGCAATCGAGGAAATATTGACGATACGTCCCCATCGCCGCTTCATCATGTCCTGTGCGGCCAGACGCGCGCAAAGAAATGCGCCGGTCAAATTCGTCGTAAGGACGCGCTGCCATTCTTCTATTGAGATCGACCCGATCCAAGGCTCCGCCGTTTTCCGCCGCAAGGAGACACCCGCATTGTTGACCAGGATTTCGACGGGACCCAATCTTTTTCGGATTTGTGAGAACAATGCTTCGACATCGGTGTTGCATTTCACATCCGCCTTCAGTCCCAGGACGTTTTGTGGATCATCGGCATCCTGAATCCGCGCCATTGCCTGATCGATCCGTGCAACGTCATGTCCGCAAAAGGCGACCTTGTGCCCATCCGACAGCAACCTCTTCACAATGGCGAATCCGATGCCGCTTGACCCGCCGGTCACCAGCGCCACCCGACTGGTTTGCTGCGCGATCATGCACTGGCCCGTTCGTCGACCACAGCAGAAGCGAAACCAGGTTGCGCGTTGGTGTCGAGCGTGTTGGTGTAAAGCGAGATCGGCGGGTGCGCCTGAGGGTCAGCCATGACCTCGATCAAGGCAGGTTTGTTGGCGCCGAGCGCCTGGTCAAGCGCCGGGCCAATGTCACCCACGGCGTCGACTCTTACCCCCTGGCAACCGCAGGCGCGAGCGATGGCCGAATGATCCACGTCGCCCAGGTGGCAAGCGGTTGTGTATTTGCCAAATTTCACGGTTTCGGCATCCTTCTGGTAGCCGAGGATACCATTGTTGAGCAAGATTATCGTCAGTGGGACCTTCAGGCGCTCAAGCGTCTCCAATTCAGCCCAACTATGGGCAAAACCGCCATCGCCGACGAGTGCCACAACGGGCGATTCGGGCTGGGCAAGCTTGGCGCCGATCGCAAGCGGCAGCCCCCAACCGAGACCGGCCAAGCCTCGCGGCGTCAGGAAACGTTGGCCGGCGCGCAGTCCCCGCAACTGGCCGATGATCCACATGGACGAATAGCTTGCATCGGCAACGACAATCATCTCGTCCGTCATTCGGTGCTGAAGTTCCTGCATGACGCGCTCGGGCCGAATGGGCGCTGCATTGCTGCCGGCACACGGCAGCCGGTCTTCCTCAAATTGTCGCCAAGCCGCTCGAACGCGGTCAGCGAGCGCCGTACGGGCGGTTTTTCGCTCCGAGAGATCTTGTTGCGACAATGAAGCAAAAAGTGCGTCAAGAGTCGTCGCAACATCACCGACAAGCCTGTGGGCTTCGTAATTTCGGCCGATCTCCACCGGGTCGATATCGACATGGATGACATGGGCATTACGGGGAATGGTACGCCAACTGTCGGTGCCGTTTTGATTGGTCCGCGTGCCAGCAAGCAGAACGACGTCGGCATCATCCATGATCGGTTGGGTATGGTGGCCAAGAGACGCTGGTCCATTGAGTGCGCCAAGAACGCCGCAGGACAATTCGTGCCTTTCGGCGACCGCCCCTTTGCCCATGTTGGTCGTGAACACAGGCAAATGGGCTGCCTCCTGCAGTTTCGAGAGCGCCGCCGATGCGCTTGGAGACACCGCGCCGCCACCAGCATAGATGACGGGGAAGCGTGCACGCGCCAAGGCGCGCGCTGCAGCCTCGAGGGCTTCGTTGTCAGGCCTGATCCGGTCGATCGGCCAGGTTCCCAGTGCCGTTGTTCGCTGCGGCCCGGACACAGATGCGGGCTCCTTCAACAGATCAGCCGGCAGAAGCAGCACGGCCGGCCCGGGGCGCCCACTGCCGGCGGCTGTGAGGGCCGCATCAACATAATCATCCACTCTGTCTGATGCAGGCAAGCGTCGCACCCATTTCGAGCACGCAGAAAACAAAGCGATCTGATCCAGGTCCTGAAAGGCGTTTTTGTCGATATGCGCACGTTCCACCTCTTGCACCAATGCAACCACGCTGATGCTTGCTTTGAGCGCCTCGGCGAGTGGTGGCACGAGCAGGGTCGCAGCCGGCCCGTTCTGCGCACAGACAATGGCGGTCTTCTGTGAGACACGCGCATAGCCATCAGCCATCGCACCGCCCATGTTTTCCTGGCGGTAAGCGATCTGGCGGATGCCGATTTCCTCACAAGCCAGCACAACCGCTGACGGCAAGCTCTGGGCGAAGATCATCTCCACGCCGTGGCGGCGAAGTGCTGCGGCAACGGTCTCGGCGACGGTAAGAACAGTCATGGTCGATCCGTTTATTGTAGAGCGGATTGCGGTAGATCGCCTGCCGCGAGAAATCGGTCGAAGACATCGGCGACAAAATCGATGTCGGTAGGTTTCATTGGTGTGGAAAGGCAGCTCGCGGCATCGCGCGGAAAGACGATCCCGTTCTTGGTGAAATGGCGTGCGAGTGCCATCATCATCTTGCTTTCGTCCTGCGACAGGCAGGCTTGGCGATAGGTTTCGGGCGGCTCCTTCTTCGGATAAACACGGAGAAGAGAGGCCGCCCCAATCACGCAGAAAGGTGCGTCATGCTTGTCGATGGAAGCGGCAATGCGGTCTCGCAGTTGATCGCCGAGTGTTTCGAGATGATCGAAGGCCTGCCTGTCAAGCGCCCGCATCGCTGCCAAGCCCGCCACAAGGGATACCGGATTGGCTGAGAACGTGCCGCCTTGGGGAAGCAGCGGTCGGCCGGCGCGTGCATCGAAGACCGCCATGACATCCGCCCGGCCGCCGACAGCGCCAATCGGCAGGCCGCCGCCAATGATCTTGCCAACGGCCAGCAAATCGGGCTCCAAGCCGTATCGTGGCGATGCGCCAGCAAAGCCCTGTCGAAGGTTGAGCACCTCATCGCCGATGATCACAATGCCATTGGCGCGACAAACGGTGTGCAGGGCCTGGATGAACTCCGCCTTCGGCGAAAGCAGACCGGCGCGGCTCGGCATTGGATCGACGACGACCGCGGCCAAAGTCGAAGCCTTTTCCTCGATGAGTGCCGTCGTTGTTTCCGTATCGTTGTAGGGAAGAACGAGCGTCTCATCGAGCACCGACTGCGGCATGCCTTGGTAGTAGGCAACAGAAGACGGACGCTCCGCGGCACCCCAGTTCTGCGGTCCGGCTGCCTGGCTGACTTCGACCCAGTCATAGGCGCCATGGTAAGCACCTTCGAACTTGGCAATGGCACTGCGACCCGTGAAGGCGCGTGCCGCCTTGATCGCGAACATCACTGCTTCGGTGCCGGTGCTAACGAAGCGGATCTTGTCCATTTGCGGAATCCTGCAGCACAGGAGTTCGGCAAGTTCGACCTCGTGTTCGGTCGGATTGGCGAAGCAGGCGCCGTTTTGTATCTGTTTGGTCACGGCCTCGACGACCGGCGGGAAGGCGTGCCCGTGGATCAGGGTCGTGAAGTTGCTGTTGAGATCGAGAAAGCGCCGCCCGTCGACGTCGATCAGATAGGCCCCTTCGCCACGGTCGATGTATCGGGGGAGCGGATCGCGCTCAACGGTTACTCGCGTCGTCCCATCGGGGAAGACCGCTTGACCGCGTACAAATGTTCGATGCGAGCGGGATTCGATCGAACCTGCTTCTGCCCCTGCTCCCATCTTCGATGATCCGGCCACGCGACGCCTCCTTTGATGCCGCGAGAGACGTTAGGCTGTTTTGATGTTTGTTGCAACAAACAGTTTTAAGTTTGTTCATCTTCACCACCGATGACCGCCGAGAGGCGCCGATAGCCGTCCCGCAGATCATTTTCGATGGCAGCGCGCACCGTCAGTCCGTCGCGATCCTGAAGCCCACGGATCGCCCATTGGTGATTGGCCACACCGCGCTTTGAGATCGCAAACTCGGGGTAGAGCTTGTTGAAGGTCGGGCCGACTCTGACCCATAAGGATTCAATGATCGCCACCAAGTGCGGCATTTTCGACAAATCATAGATGCGGAAATGAAACGCCTTGTTCAGCGCCAATACATCCGGATAGCGGCCGTCGTCCAGCGCTGAATTAAGCTGTCTTTGAATGTCCTCAAGATAGACAACATCGTTGCTATCCACGTGTTGTGCGGACTCAAAGGCGGCCAATCCCTCAAGGCTCGTGCGGATCTTTGTGACTTCGGCCAGATCTTCGAAGGTGAGTTCGGGCACAACGATCGTCTTGGGACCGCGATTGATGAGCGCGCCATCGGCGATCAACCGGTTTATCGCGTCCCTTGCGGGCGTCGTGCTGACACCCAACGCCTCGGCGACCGAGCGTACGGTGAGTTTGACGCCCGGCTGGAACTGGCCGCCAACCACGCTTTCACGCAATCGCTCATAGGCGCGCTCCCCAAGGCTGCTCTGTCGATTGAGTGGCTCGATCGGTGCCGCGCCCTTGTCTTCGCTACGATCCATGGCTCTTCTCCATCGTTGCAAGCAGACAATATCTGAGCCCGCTTGACAATATGTGATTTGATGCAACAAAATACATCAACTGTCGCTCGGCTGAGCGATGGCGTTGGGCGGACATCGACCACCGAACTCTTGCTTCAAGGAGCCGCTGTGAACAGATCGACGATGCAATCGGGCGGGTCCGGGAGTCCGGTACGGGTGGAGGGGATATCAAAACACTATGGTTCGCTGGCCGCCGTCGATGGCGTGTCCATCGATGTCGAGGCCGGTGAGTTCCTGTCGCTTCTGGGGCCTTCCGGTTCGGGCAAGACGACGCTTTTGATGATGATCGCCGGTTTCGAGCAGCCAAGCGGCGGTACCATTTCAGTCGACGGGCAAGACTTTACCCACGTGGCACCGAACAAGCGTGGGGTCGGGATGGTGTTCCAGAAATATGCGTTGTTTCCGCATATGACCATACGCGAAAACATCGCCTTTCCGCTGAAGATGCGGCGGCTGAGCCGCCATGCGATCGGCCAAAAGGTGAACGAGGCCTTGTCGTTGGTGCGTCTTGAGGGCTACGACGACCGGCTGCCGCGGCAACTGTCCGGCGGACAGCAGCAACGCGTTGCGGTGGCACGCGCGCTAGTGTTCGAGCCGCCCGTACTGTTGATGGACGAGCCGCTGGGAGCGTTGGACAAGAAGCTGCGCGAGCAGATGCAGATCGAGATCAAGTCGATCCAGGAGCGCCTCGGCGTCACCGTCATATATGTGACGCATGATCAGGAAGAGGCACTAACCATGTCGGATCGCGTCGCGGTGATGAACGACGGTAAGCTTGCCCAGATCGGCGCTCCGATCGAGCTGTATCAATCCCCTGCCTCGCCCTTTGTCGCCGATTTCATCGGTAAGATGAACTTTTTGACGGTCGACTACGTTGGCGCCGACGACAGCAGCCTGCAATTGCGTGTTGCCGAGGAGAAGACGGTACAGTTGCCGCTCGGCGCGGATCGCCAAAGACCTGCCGTTCAACCGGGCGACCGGCTGCGCTTGGCCTTGCGTCCCGAACGGCTGACATTGGCTCCAAACGGTGAAGGCGGACCTTCGGCGATATCGGGCACGATCACGACAACCATCTTTGTCGGTGCGTTTCGGGTGTTTCTGGTTTCGGTCGGAAAGGCAGATGACGAACCGCTGCATGTTCAATTGCCAATTGCCGACAGTCCGTCATTTGAACGCGGAGACGCCGTTGACGTCGTGCTGACATCAGACGGGTTCCAATGGTTCGAGGAGGCGGGCGCGTGAGCGACATTACCGCGCGACCATCCGTTAAACCGCCTATGGCCAAGTTGCGTTCGGTTATGGCTCCGTCGTCGGCCCGGCATTATTCGACTACGCTTTCGCTGGTGCTGATCGCCCCTTGGCTTGTGCTGCTTGTCGTGGGCTTCGTCTACCCGGTTGCCAAATTGTTGGCCGGTAGCCTGTTTGATCCGGGTTTCACGCTCGTCCACTACCAGCGCATCTTCGACCAGCCCCTTTATCTGAAGATCCTGTGGCGCACGATCCAGATTGCATTTGTGGTCACGGTTAGCGCGTTTGTTCTCGGCTACCCGGTCGCCTATGCGATGGCGCGGCTTTCCGGGCGTTCGGCGATCATCGTCGCCGCATGCGTGCTCATCCCGTTGTGGACTTCCATTCTCGTCCGGTCCTACGCCTGGATCGTGCTCCTTCAGCGCAATGGCCTTGTGAACAACCTGATGACCGAGATCGGTGTGATCTCCGAGCCGCTGCGGCTGATCTACACCGAGGGTGCTGTGATCGTGGCCATGACGCATGTGTTGTTGCCCTTCATGATTCTACCGATCTTTAGCGCTGTGCGCACGATACCGGACGAGTTGCCCAAGGCCGCGCTCAATCTTGGTGCCGGACGAATGACGGTGTTCTTGAAGATCATCTTGCCGCTCAGCCTACCAGGCGTCTTTGCCGGTGCGCTTATAACCTTCATTCTGGCGCTCGGCTTCTACATAACGCCGGCGCTTGTCGGAGGTCCGAGTACGCTGATGATGGCGACCCTAATCGGTCAGCAGACGACAGGACTCCTGAACTGGCCTTTCGCCGGCGCGCTGTCCGCAGTGCTTCTCATCGTCACGCTGGTCCTGGCAATCGCATTCAGACGCGCTTTGGCGTTCAACCGGGGATTCCACGATGTCGGATAAACGCATGGCAGGCCAGGGCGCTATGCCTCGGTTTTCATTGGCGATGATGGTCTTTGCCTTGATTGTCGGCTTGATCCTTTTCTTTCTGATGCTTCCGACGCTTGTCGTGATTCCGATGTCTTTGGGCACGGCCAACTATATCGAGTTTCCGCCGAGCGGGCTGACATTGCGATGGTATGTGGAATATCTGCAGGATCCCGATTGGGTGCGCGCCACTTTGTTCAGCCTGCGTGTGGCCCTGGCGACGACATTGACTGCCACGTTGATCGGGACGCTCGCGGCGATCGCTCTGGTGCGGGGTGAACTGCCGGGCAAGGATTTGATTCAGGCAATGACGCTGAGCCCAATGGTCATACCCCATATCGTGATTGCCGTGGCGCTTTACCTCGTCTTCGCGCCATTGCGGTTGACCGGGAATTTCTACGGCTTCCTGATTGCGCATACGATGTTGGCGGTGCCCTTTGTCGTGCTGACCGTTTCGGCGGCTCTGCAGCGCTTTGATGTCACACTGGAACTTGCCGCGCTCAATTGCGGCGCCAACCGGTTCCAGGCGTTCTTTGGCGTTGTCCTGCCCAACATCCTGCCGGGTGTGGCGGCCGGCGCTGTCTTTGCGTTCCTCACCTCCTTCGACGAAGCGACGGTTGCCTTCTTCATTTCCGGCATCGAGGGCAAAACGATCACCCGCAAGATGTTCGAGGATATCGATTTCAATCTGACGCCGGTCATCGCTGCCGTTTCGACAGTTCTTGTATCGGCCTCACTCATTCTCATGGCCGGCGTTCAGATTTTGCAATCGCGCCAGGCCGGCAAGGGCTAAGCCCAAAGCTCGCTCAAAGCCGCCAACGGATACTCTAGACAATACCGACGGGGGTTACCGGCGAACCTGCAGCCCTGGGTAGCCTGAGCGGCGCAGCACTCAGGAAGAATGCATGTCGGCCATTGTTTTCAAGCCAGCTTGCCAGATCGTCCAACAGCCACAATTCGCCCAGCGGCATGCCGAGCTTGAACAGGCAATGCTCGTGCAATGGTGCGGCCGCAGCCGGCGGAGTGGCGGGTGTCGCCGGAAGTGCCTCGACGGCGTAATTGTCGGCCGCAAGCGCGGCGATGCGGGACGACGTCAGCCATTCAAGCAGCGCCGGGTCGCGCCCATCCAGTTCGATGGCATGCGCCTCGAGTTCATCGATATCGGGTTCACCGCCCATTTTCAGGATGCTGCCGGCGAAACCGGTGTGCAGGCAGACGATATCACCAGATTGGATGCTGATACCGTCCTTCTCCATCACCATATTGATGTCGTCGAAGGAAACGCGGCGTCTTTCCGGGCCGAAATGGCGAACAAGATCGAGCATCACGCCTCGCCCGGTCACACCATTCTGCGCCATCACATCGATGCCGAGCGGTCCGGCCGAAGACGTGAACTCGCCATCGCCATCGACGGCAACGCGCACATCCTCTCCGGCCTGAAAGCCGTTGTAGTAGGTCGCACGCCTGGCACCGGTTCCGGCGCCGTCGAACAGGCTGCCGCCATGGGCCAGTGCGTCCCATTGTGTGGAATACTGGCTATAGAGCTCGACGTGATCATCGCTGATGACGTCTGTCGTTCCAGGCTGAAGCTTTGCGAGCTCGAAATTATAGTTCGGGTCATTGCCCCGCATGGTAGGCCGGACAATCGGTGGCCTGCGTCTGGGATTGAGCACCTGGCGGCCCGGGCGATCGAGCGGTAGCGACAAACAGAAAAGCCGGCCCTCGCGGATTTCGTCGCGCGCCCGCCGGACTGCTTCTGCCGTGAGATAATTCAGGGTCCCCAGTGCGTCGTTCGGCCCAAAGTCGCCCCAGTTCGATCCTTCCGGCCTTTTTTTCCACCGGTCCTGTGAGCCTGATCGCACCTGAGTATCGCCTCGCCACCCGACAGTCTGTGCCACGTTAGGACCACTTGGGTCTACAGCAACACGGGAATTCGTGCACCACCTCGCGCCTGCCCGCGCGTGGTCGTGCCTGCAGGTGACCGCACGGCCGACTTGCGTCGACCGCACGGTCAGCTGCTACCTATTGTGCCAACCAGGCGTTCCAGCGTTCCAGCATCTCATCGCGGTTCTCTGCCAGCCAGATGGGATCTACGGGAATGATTCCGTCGATATTGTCGGGATAGGTGGGTTGATGGACCTGCTCTTCAGGTGAGAAGAATTCGACGGCCGACTTGGTTGATGGCGCCAGATTACCGGCGACCGCGAACGCATGTTGCGCTTCGGGGTTGTCGAAATACCAGTTCAGGAGCTTTAGAGCGTTGTCCTTGTTGGGGCCGTCCTTGAAGACGACCCAATGCGCAGAGTTGAGTGTCGCCCCGTCCCAGATAGGCACAAGCGGAATTCCTTCCTGCTGCAGGAAGCCGAGGCGGGTGCCCCAGATCAATCCGGCGACGACTTCACCCTCGCGGAAGGCGCGCTGGATCTGATCACCGCTGTTCCACCAAACCGTTACATGTGGTCGGATCTCGTCGAGTTTGCGGAAGGCGCGGTCAAGATCGAGCGGAAATATCTCGTCAAGCGGCACGCCATCGGCCGCAAGCGCACCCACCAGCACGCGCCAAGGCGTTCCGAAATTCTGCAGGGCGCGTGGGCCTGGAAAGTTCTCAACGTCCCAGAATTCGGTCCAGTTCGACGGCACCGTGCCATCTTCGAAGGAACTGGTATTGGCTGTGAGCAGCGTTGCACCGAGCGCCGGCAGAACACCGTAGCGATGACACGTCGCCGGGGCACCATCGCTGAAGGCCTTCGGAACCTTGGCACAGTTTTCGCCGAGATCCACCAGATAGCCCTGCTTTTCGGGATCGAACACATCCGCCGATCCTGCTTCCATCAGATCCCATTCGAAGTTTCCGGCATCTGTCATCGCCTGGATCTTGGCCCAGCGTTCACCGAGCGCGCCGCTGACAAACAGGACTTCAATACCGGTCTCTTCCGTGAAGGGACCGAAAACGTGCTCCTCCATGATCCTCTGATAGCTGCCGCCGGTGGTCGCCATGACCAACCGCTCGCTGGCCATTGCCGGCATCGCGGCAAGACTGATGCCAGCGGATATCAGACAGCCCATGGCCGCCACTACACAGCGGCCCGGTGTCAGTTTGCGTTTTGGCTTTATGCTCATGGTGACTTCTCCCTCTAGAACGGTGCCAAACTTGATTTTGGTCTTGAATTTGTATTTTGATGCAACATCAATTGGAAAAAAATGTCAATATCAGCAAATGCAGCAAATTTGATGCACCATAGGAGATGGCTGAGCACATGAAGAAAGTTTTGCTTGCCGGACTGTTTCATGAAGGAAACAGCTTCAGTTCCCTTATCACCGGCGAGAGCAGTTTTGCCGTCACGCGCGGCGAGGCGGTGCTTGCCAAGGCACGCATATCCAACGCCGGCCTCGGCGGTGCGTTCCGCTATCTGGACAAGCAGCCCGTGACGCTGCTGCCGGTCGCAACGGCGATCGCACCGCCCGGCGGGCCAGTTGATGATGGCTTCTACGCGAGGATTAGATCAGAGATCGTCGATACCGCGCAAGCCGTCAAACCGGACGGTATTTATCTGGATTTGCATGGCGCTATGATCACGCAAACCCTCGACGATCCGGAGGGCGATCTGTTGTCGACCTTGCGCAAAGTGGTTGGACCGGACGTCCCGATCGCCGCGAACCTTGATCTCCATGCCTATGTGACAGAGACCATGCTGCGCAGTGCCGACATCATCGTCGCGTGCAAGGAGAACCCACATACCGATTATGCCGAAGCCGGCGCCAAGGCAGCCGAACTTTTACTGCGACTTCTCGACGGGGCGATCAAGCCGATGACCGCAGCGATCTGGCTGCCGCTGATCATCGGCGCGCGCATGGAAACCGGAGACGGCCCGCTTGCGCGCCTGCACATCCGGCGCCGCGAACTGATCGACCGCACAAGCAATCTGCTCGACATTTCCATCTACAACACGACCACCCTCGTCGATGCGCCAAACGGAGGGCAGTGTATAACGGCGATTGCCGACAACGATCCGGACGCTGCGTGCGAAGCCGTTGAAACCCTGGCACGCGCCTTTTGGGACGTGCGCGATGAATTCACCCACGAACTGCCGTCGCTGGCATCCGTGATATCAGACTTGAAGGCCTGCGTAATCGCGCCTCCGGTGATCCTCGGCGATCAGGGCGACCGGGTGCTTGCCGGGACGCCCGGCGACGGCACGGCGGTTTTGCGTGAATTGTTGACCGACTGGCCGGACGTTCGCGCATTGGTGCCGGTAACCGATCCAGACGCAGTGCGCGTAGCCAGCGATGTCGGGGTCGGAGGGACGATGAGCTGCGCTGTCGGCGGCCGCTTCTCGGAAGGGGTGACGCCGGTGGAAGCGGATTGGCATGTGCTGGCTCTGGGTGATGGAAAGTTTGTGCAGGAAGGCCCGTTCCTGGCCGGGGAACCAGCTGTGCTTGGCGATACTGCGCTGCTTCGGACCGGTAAAATCACTGTCTTGGCAACAAGTCTACCCGGTCTCACCCAAGATCCCGAGGCCTTCCGCAGCCAGGGTGCCGATCCGGCTGAGTTCGACGTGGTGGTTACCAAATCGGGCCATCACTTCAAGCTGTCGTTCGCCAAGACCGGTCGCTGTATCGTGATCGACACCCCGGGAATCTCTAACTATCGGGCGGGCATTGTGCCCTTTCAAAAAAGGCGGCCAATCTATCCGGAAGATACCGTCGACATGAGCGACGTCGAAAGCATTGTGTTCTAATCGGTCGCGGCCACACAATTTCTCAAACCGGTCGTCGAGACCCGACCATAGGGGTGGGAGTGGGCGGCGTTTCAACAGCTACGTGGCGACCCCGAAAAAGAACACTTCGGACAGGTCGTGTGTTACAGGCGAGCAGTCGGTGTTGGTTTCCATGATGTCGTCCATGTAACGCCACCACTTCCTCACAATCTCGTTTTCTGCGAGGCGCTCAAGCGCAGCGGGGTCGGTCGTGCGCAGAGTTGCAAAGAGCAGGCCCGTCGGCTCGTCAAGATAAATGCGATAATTCGAGATTCCCGCATCGCGAAGCACATCTGCCAACTGCGGCCAGAGCGCATCATGCCTGCGCTTATATTCCGCCGCGCACCCGGGCAGCAATTGCATTCGGAATGCGATGGTCTGGGTCATGTTGCGTTCTCCGTAGGAGACTGGTGCAGGATCAACCCGTCCGCTTTCAACTGGTCCCATAGCGCATTGGGAACGGATCGGGACATGTGCTCCACATTCTGCTGGACCTGCTCGGGCGACACGGCGCCCGGTATCACACTTGTCACGGCAGGATGCATCAGGGGAAAGCGCAACGCGGCAGCGGCAATGGGCACACCATGCCGTTCACAGACGGCCTCGATGGCCAGTGCCTTGGCGCGGATTTCCTCGCCGGCGGCCGCATACCCGTAGGTTGCCTTGGCAGCCTCCGGCTCTGCCAGCAGGCCGGAGGCAAAGGGAGCTCCGATCACGACCGTGATTCCGCGCTCGAGGCAGGTTTGCATCGGACCGGTCAGCGCCGATTGGTCGAGGAGCGTGTAGGGCATCGCCACGAGGAAGAAATCGACATCCACCATCGGCGCGAAATGGGTGAAATCCTCTGTGGTGTTGGTGCCCATGCCGATGGCAGATATCTCGCCCCGCTGCTTTTGGTCGTGCAGATAGGGCAGGCCGCTGTCCAGCAGGTCGCGGGTGAAGGCCGCGCGGTCATCACCGTGATGGCCAAGGTCGAGATCATGGATCACCAGCGCATCAATGCGCGGAACGCCCAGTCGCAAGCGGCTTTGCGACAGCGAGGCTGCAAAGCCGCCAGCGGTGTAGTCATAGTGCATGGCGTAGGGAAGGCCGCCGGTCCAGGGAGTGATGTGTTCAGTGTGGACCCGCCCGGAGTCGTAGACGCGCCCTACCTTGGTCGAAAGGAAAAATTCGTCCCGCGACTGTGCCCGCAGGAGACCGCCGAGCCGCAGCTCGCTCAGCCCGTGACCATACCAGGGCGCGGTGTCGAAATAGCGTACACCAGCGTCCCATGCGGCCGACAAAGTTGCGACTGCAACCGCTTCCTCGACGATTGTGAACAGGCTGCCGAGATGTGCGCAGCCGAGTCCGAATTCGGGAAAATCAAGTGAATTCATGGTGTTCATCCCTTCCGATGCCTTATAGGCGAATTCGGCAAAATTGTAAAATAGTAAGACTAATTGACAGTTTGCTCGTTCTCCTCCTATACCTGAGGCAGTCGGACCCACCGGGTCGAACCTTGAGGGAGGATCAAATGAAGAAACTCGCACTTCACATGGCCGCGGCCGCTTTCGCGATTTCGGTTCCGGCATTTGCCGACGGTTCAATCGATATCGTCTACATTCCGAAGAATACCGGCAACCCATACTTCGACAGCATCGTGAAAGGCTTTGACGATGCCTGCCAGAAAATCGGCTGCAACTTCGAAACCGTGGCGCCCGCTTCCGCCGAGGCGACCTCGCAGATTCCGTTTCTCACCGCTCAAATCCAGCGCGGGGTCAAGGTGATTGCGATCACGCCCAACAGTCCGGATGCACTCAACCGCATCTTCGACCGCGCTCGCGCTCAGGGCATCAAGGTGCTGGTCGTGAACTCAGATATCACCGGTTTCGAGGATCGCCGCGACGCCGCCGTGATGCCGGTGGATTTCGACAATGTCGGTGACGACCAGATCGAACTGATGGGCAGCCTCATGGATTATGAAGGGGAGTTCGCCATTCTCAGCGCCACCACCGATGCCCCGGACCAGAACCGTTTCATTGCCGATATGAAGGAGGTTCTGGAGAACAACGACAAATACGCAAAAATGGAACTCGTCACCATCGTATATGGCGATGACGATCCGCAGAAATCGACCACCGAGACGGAGGTTCTTCTGTCGAACTATCCCGGTCTGAAGGGCATCATCGCGCCGACGACAGTGGGTGTCGCGGCTGCCGCGCAGGTCGTCGAGAACCAAGGCAAAGCCGACCAGGTCGCCGTCACCGGTCTCGGCACGCCGAACCAGATGCGCCGGTTTATCGAAAACGGCACCGTCAAGGGCTTCCAGCTCTGGGCGCCGGACGAGCAGGGCCGCACTGCTGCCTATCTCGGTGTCGGGCTGGTCAAAGGCGAGATCGAAAGCGAGGTCGGCAACAGTTTCGAGGTGCCGGGCCTGGGCGAACTGACCATCCGCGACAATCGTATTGTGCTTCCGCGCGAAGGGCTGACCACCTTCGACGCAAGCAATATCTCGAACTACGATTTCTGAGCGCGATAGCCGTGGCTGGCGGTCTCTGGCCGCCAGCCCTGCCCAGTGCTCTGATGTTTTCCCTGACCATTTCATGACCGACACCCATTCCGTCACGCCCGGCATTTACCCGATGCTCTACGCCTTCTTCGATGAGGCGGGCGGATTGCGGCTTGATGCTTTTCGCCTCCAAACCGAAGCCGCGCTGCTGCACGGCGCGGCAGGGGTCGCGGTGCTGGGGCTTGGAACGGAAGTCGGCAAGCTGAACCCGAACGAGCGCGAGGCCACTGTGGATACCGTGTCCGAGACACTGGACGGCAAGGCCGATCTCATGGTGACGGTTTTTGGCGCAACGCCTGAGGAACAGATTGCCTTCGGCCGTCGCGCCATTGCACGCGGCGCCTCATGGCTGGTGCTGCAACCGCCGCCTGAGCGGATGGACGAACCCGCGCTCGAGCGTTTCTTCGGCACCGTCATAGAGGAGCTGGACTGCCCGGTCGGTGTCCAGAACGCACCGGAATTCCTTGGTTATGGTTTGTCGGATGCGGCACTTTTGCGGATGTTCGCGCGGCACGACAATTTCCGGGTGGGCAAACTTGAATGCCCCGCGGTCGATCTGGCTGAAATGGTTCGCAGCACCGAAGGCCGATTCGCCGTCTTCAATGGGCGCTGCGGGTTGGAACTTCCCGACAATCTTCGAGGCGGTGCGGCGGGGATGGTGCCAGGCATCGAAACCGTCGATCTGCAGTGCGCAGTCTGGGCTGCGCATCGCGCCGGAGATGAAAATGCGGCGGACCAAGCCTATGCGCGGCTGGCGCCGATTGTCGGTTTCATCATGCAGGGCATTCCGCATTTCGTGACCTACGGCAAGGCGATCGCGGCGGCTCGGATGGGGATCGCACCAAGCGCCGTTCGGGAACCGTCGAAACCGATCACGCCGTTCGGGCAACAGATCGTCGACCGCTTTGTCGCCCGGCTCGGCAGATTACTCTGACAGGGACTTTGACCCATGCCAATCATCAAGAATATCAAGACCACCATCTGGGAATGGACCGGACCGGTCGCGCCGATGCCGCCGAACTTCTGCACAACGGCGGCCGATATCGTGTCGAACAAGACCGGCGACCTCTCGAATTACCGCTTCCTCGGGTGGCTGGTGGTGGAAATCGAAACCGAGGACGGGATCGTCGGGATCGGCAATGCCGCACTGGCGCCGCACGCGGTCAAGATACTGATCGATACCCAGCTTGCTCCGATGCTGATCGGGCAGGACGTGATCGACACCGAATTCCTCTGGCAGACCATGTACCGCAAGACCATGGCATTCGGCCGCAAGGGCATCGGCATGGTGGCGATCTCGGCACTCGACATTGCGCTGTGGGACGCCAAGGGCAAGGCGCTGAACCTGCCGGTGTTCCGGCTTTTGGGCGGGCGGACCAAGGAAAAGCTGCGAGTCTATGCCAGCCGCCTCTACAGTCAACCGCTGGAGAATCTGGTGGAGGAAGCGCAGGGCTATCTCGACCAGGGCTTCACCATGATGAAGTTGCGCATGGGTTGGGGACCCAAGGACGGAACAGCGGGGATGAACCGCAACATCGAACTGGTTCGCACCCTGCGCGAAACCGTCGGCGACGACACGGACATCATGATCGACTGCTATATGGGCTGGTCGCTGGAATATGCCCGCGCGATGCTGCGCCGGCTGGCGCCCTACAATCTGCGCTGGGTGGAAGAGCCACTGGTCGCTGACGATATCGCGGGATATGCCGATTTGCGCGCTATGGGTATCGTGCCCATCGCGGGCGGCGAGCACGAGTTCACGCCACAGGGGTTCCGCCAGCTTCTTGACGTCAAGGCCGTAGATTTCGCCCAGTTCGATACGAACCGCGTCGGCGGAGTCACAGCGGCGGCTAAGATTGCCCATATGTGTGAAGCTTATGACGTTGCTGTCATGCCCCATGCCGGGCAGATGCACAACTATCACATCTCCATATCTTCGGTCGCCGCGCCTTTCGCAGAATACTTCCCGCAGGTGCCGGTCGAGGTTGGGAACGAGCTGTTCTGGTACATCTTCGACGGCGAGCCGGAGGCGGACAACGGCTTTGTCGATGTCAGGGACGAAGTGCCTGGCATGGGGCTGACGCTCAAGGAACCGGTGCCTGAGAATTTCCGGTTGATTGCCTGAGCCGGCAGGAAGGGAGGACGAGACCATGCCGAATTTCCCCATCGTCGACGCGCACCTGCATATTTGGGATCCCGGCCGTATCCGTATCGGCTGGCAAGCCGGAAACGACGCGCTCGGCCGACCCTTGCTGCCCGCTGACTATGTAAGAGACTGCGGACCGGTGGAGGTCGAAGCGATGGTGTTCGTGGAGTGCTTCGTCGATCAGGGCGAGTTTCTCAAGGAAGTTGCCTTCGTCGAGGAATACGCCAAGGCCGAGCCGCGCATTAAGGCGATTGTCGCGCAGGCGCCGGTCGAGACCGGCCATGACATGCGCCCTTTTCTTGACCGTCTGGCGGACAGACACCCGGCGGTCCACGGCATTCGCCGGCTGATCGAGTTCCAGGCGGACGAGGACTTCTGCTTGCGCCCCGGTTTCATCGACGGGGTAAAGCTACTCAGCGAATACGGATTGAGTTTTGATGTGAACATCCACCACACGCAGGCTGCAAAGGCGGCTGAATTCGTGGAACAGGTGCCTGAAACGGTGATGATCCTCGACCATTGCGGCAAGCCCGGCATAAAGGACGGCGAAATCTCGGAATGGAAGAAGAATCTGCAACGAATGGCTGAAAACCCCAATCTTTTCTGCAAGCTCTCCGATCTGCCTGTCGAGGCCGATCACGCGCGCTGGACCGAGGACGAGCTGAAACCCTATATCGACGCCGTGGTCGACATTTTCGGCTTCGAGCGCCTGATCTATGCAGGCGACTGGCCGGTGTGCACCCAGGCAACAACGCTGTCGCGCTGGGTCGATCTTCTGGACAGTCATTTCGACGGCGTGTCAGAGGCCGAACTTCGCAAGTTTTATCGCGTTAATGCGAACCGGGTTTATCGGTTGGGGCTGCATGCATGAGCGAGACGGCGCCTATCCTGTCGGCGTACTCGGTGTCCAAGGCGTTTGGACAAACCGTCGTTTTGCGGGACATCTCCCTCGACCTCAATCCCGGCGAGGTGTTCTCGATTGTAGGTGAGAACGGGGCAGGCAAGTCCACCCTGATGAAAATTCTGGCCGGAATTCACCTGCCCAGCCGCGGTTCGGTGCATATGGACGGGCGTAAGGTCAGGTTCAGAAACCCGGAGCAGGCTCAGGAAGCCGGTGTCGCGCTGATCCACCAGGAACCGGTCTCGTTCCAGGACCTGACAGTGGCACAGAATATCGAGATCGGCACTGGCGCGCTGCGCCCCGGCCAATTGCGCTCACCGCGACAGGTGACGATGCGGGCACGGCAGGTGCTGGACCGGTTTAGCGTATCGATCGATCCGAACACACCGATGTCGAGGCTGTCCATCGCTGATCAGCAACTTGTCGAGATCGTTTGTTCGCTAGCCCGGGACGCCCGGGTGATCATCATGGACGAGCCGACCGCGCCGCTGACACCGTCCGAGACGGAGCGCCTTTTCGGTTTCATGCGCCAACTCAAGGACGAAGGCCGCGCCGTGGTCTTTATCAGCCACAGGCTGAACGAAATCGTAGAGATCAGCGATCGGGTCATGGTGCTGCGCGACGGTTGCCATGTTGCCACGTTGCGTCGCGACCAGGTGGAGGGCGTCGACCACCTGGTGCGGTTGATGATCGGTCGGAACATCGCCCCGCACGCGCGGCGCGACGCCAGCCGCGAGACCGTGGCGCTGGCCTGCCGCGGTCTCTCGCGCGATGGCGACTACCGCGATGTCAGCTTCCAAGTACATAGGGGCGAGATCCTGGGTTTCGGCGGGCTTGTCGGGGCCGGGCGCACCGCCGTCGCTGAAACCCTGTTCGGCGTGATCCATTCCGACTCAGGTCATATCGAGTTGGGCGGTGAGCCGGTCCGCGTCGCTTCGCCCCGAGACGCTATCCGGTGCGGGCTGGCATTCGTACCCGAGGATCGCGCCAAGGACGGCCTGTTCCTGTCGATGTCGGTGGCAGCCAACATCACCGCCGCAAACCCCTCCAGCTTCAGTCGCAGCGCTTTCCTGTCGACCCGGCGCGAGCGCGAGACGACGGTAGCCGCGATTCGGGACCATGACATCAAGACACCTTCGCCCGAAGCGGCCGTTTCCAACCTGTCAGGGGGCAATCAGCAAAAGGCGATCCTTGCCCGCTGGCTTTTGAACGATCCGGAGGTGCTGATCCTGGACGAGCCGACGCGCGGAGTGGATGTCGGGGCCAAGGAAGAGATTTATCGCAAGATCAATGCTCTGGCCGACGCCGGACGGGCGGTGCTGCTGATTTCGTCCGACATGACCGAGCTGTTGGCGCTCAGCGATCGGATCATCGTTTTCTGCGAAGGCGCGGTGACCGCCGAACTGACCGGCGAGACCATGACCGAGGACAATGTCATGCGGGCGGCAGTTGCTGGCGCGCATGAACATCTCGGGCGGGCAGCGGTATGATGAGCGATACTCGGAAACAGGAGTTGGGGCTGCTCCTGTCGCTTCTGATGGTGTTCGGTCTGGCAGCGCTGATCGACTCACGCGCAGCAAGCGTGGACACGTTTGTGATCTGGATCCTGGCCATGCCGCTCGTCATGACCGCCGCCATGGGGCAGTTGCCGGTTCTGTTGTGTGGACATGTCGATATCTCCATCGGTTCGCTGCTGGCGTTGAGCGCCATCATCGTGGGCATGACGTTCCGCAGCTTTCCGGAGATGCCGATCCTCCTCGGTTTCGCGCTTGGTGCGGGGGTCGGTGCAGTGCTCGGTTCGGTAAACGGTCTGTTGGTCAGCATCCTCAAGATCCACTCCATCGTGGTTACGCTCGGCACGCTCAGCCTGTTTCGCGGCCTGACTTTCATCGTATCGGACAGCCGTCAGGTTGATCCCAATGACCTGCCGGCTGATTTGATCGAGCTTTCGCAGGTTGGAAGCTGGGGCATTCCTCCGATCACGCTTCTGGTGGTTGCGGTGGTGCTGGCCATGTTCGTTGTGATCCACCGCAGCGGCATTGGTGGAACATTTTTTGCCATCGGCTCGAATGAACATGCCGCCCGGATGCGCGGCATTCCGGCCGAGCGGTTCGTGGTGCTGGCCTTCGTGATTTCGGGCGCGCTTGTCGGGCTGACCAGTGTGCTGTTCGCCTCGCGCTTCGGCTATGTGAATCCGGCTGCGACCGGCGCGGGATTCGAGTTGCAGGTCATTTCGGCCGTTGTGGTTGGCGGCGTTTCAATTTCCGGCGGACGCGGGACCGTCGCGGGCTGTGTGCTGGGCGTCATGCTGATCGCGGCGATTGAGGTCGTCATGCCGAAGATTGGCGTCTCGCGGGTCTGGCAGGATGTGATTTTCGGTCTCATCGTGCTGGGCGCGCTGGGAATCGACCGTCTCGTTCAGCGGCGCAGCAGGGCAGGGCATACGGCACCGGAGGGAGCGGCTGCATGACCCGGAGCGATCACCCGCTTGCACGGCTCCTGTTGCGCAACGAAACCCTGACCGTGACGCTGACCGTGCTGGTCGTGATCGTTGCGACACTGGTCTCGCCCCGGTTTGCCGATCCGGGCTTCCTGCTGCTGTCAGCTACGTTCTTTGCCGAATACGGGCTGGTCGCCCTGTTCATGACAATGCTTATCATTGGCGGCGAGATCGACTTGTCGGTGGCGTCGCAAATCGCGCTGACGGCCTGTGTATTTGGGGTACTGCAGGAATCCGGCCTGCACATACCGCTGGCGGTTGCACTGACAATGGGGCTTGGCCTGGTCTTGGGCATGGTGAATGCAGTGGCCATTGTACGCTTCGGGCTTCCCGCTCTGATTGCCACGATCGGAACGCTAACGCTCTATCGCGGTCTTGCCCAGGTGCTGCTTGGAGACCGTTCCGTCACGCGCTTTCCCGACTGGTGGTACGGGATCGACTACCTGACGTTTCTGGGACTTCCGCTGTCGATTGTGATCTTCCTTTGTGCGACAGCGCTTGCCGCTCTCGTGCTGCATGGCAGCCGGATCGGTCGGGCCATCTTTCAGATCGGTGTCAACGCCTCCGCTGCCAGGCGCGTCGGGATCAACACCGATGTGGTGCGCTTCGGACTTTACATGGCTACGGGCCTTGCCTGTGCGCTGGCGGGATTGATGATGTCGTCGCGGCTCGGTTCCGTGCGCTATGATCTTGCCACGGGCGGTGAATTGCAGATCGTGGTGATTGCGGTTCTGGGCGGTGCGGCGATCACCGGCGGGGTAGGGTCCATATTCGGCGCTTTCACGGCGTTCTGGCTTTTGGTTCTGATCCAGACAGCCATGATGCTTGAAAATGTCGGCGCGGAAATCCAGTTGGCTGTGGTCGGCGCCTTACTGATCCTGGCACTTGCGATACCGCATCTGATAACGACACTTGCAAATCGCCGCAATTTGGTAAAGGCGCTGGACAAACTGGACGAAGCCCAAAATGCGCAAATGCGCCGGGAGGCACCGCAATGAACAAGATTACAGCCGAGAAACTGGCCGACATATTGGCACAGGGCAACCTTGCGGTTGCCATGGAGTTGGACGGCGGAGCCGGAGGGTTGCCCCGCCGCTCGCTCTCGGAAGAGCTTGTGATGCGGATCAGCCGGTTGATCCAGGTGGGCAACCTGTTGCCCGGCGACCAACTGCCGGTTGAAACCAAGATGGCCGAAGCGCTGGGTGTCAGCCGGCCGGTGCTGCGCGAAGCGCTCAAGATGTTGTCGGTCATGGGCCTCACCGAATCTCGGCGGGGCGGTGCGCATGTGATTACGGATCTGAAGCCGGAAAAACTTATCCGGCCGCTGCATTTCCTCACCAGTATGGAGGACTACGATCCCGCCGTTCACTACGAGGCGCGCGACGTCATTGATTGCCAGCTCATCCGCATTGCCTGCGACAGAGCGACGGACGAGGATATCGCCAAGATAAACCTGCTCGCCGAAAAGGGCGAAGCCACGATCCACGATCCGATCGCCTTTCGCCTGCTCGATTTCGAGTTTCATTCAGCCATCAACGCGGCGGCCAGGAACATACTGCTGCTGCGCATGTCGCAGGCGCTTTACGAGCTCGGATTGAATTGGCGGCGGGCTGCCACGCAGAATCCGGAGAATGTCGCGCGCAGCGTTGCGGAACACAACGAAATCGCTGCCGCGCTCGCGGTCCGCGACGCAGACCGCGCCGAAGCGGCCCAGCACGCCCACATCAAGAACATCGAAGCCACAACCATTGAAGAACGGAAAAAGGCCCATGAATGACATGTCGGCTGGTCCAGACACTTTCCAGGGGCAAACCGCAGTGGTAACGGGCGGCGCCCAGGGCATCGGTCGCGCCGTGGTCGAGCGACTGCTGGCCAATGGTGCAAAGGTGGCGATTTGGGATTCCGACAGGTCCGCGCTTGACGTCGCGGCTGCTGAACTGGGAGATGCGGTTTTGCCGGTCCAGGTTGATATTTCGGAATATGAGGCGGTCGAGGCGGCGCTGAAGACAACGCTGGATGAAAACCAGTCGGTCGAGGTCCTTGTGCACTCCGCTGGCATCGCCGGACCCAACGCCGCCACCGCCGACTATCCGATCGATGCGTGGCGGGAAATCGTCCGCATCAATCTTGACGGAACGTTCTACGTCAATCGCGCCGTTCTGGGTACAATGCGCTTCCGCGGTTACGGTCGCATCGTCAACATCGCCTCGATTGCGGGCAAGGAAGGCAATTCCAATGCGCCTGCCTACAGTGCCACTAAGGCGGCGGTCGTGGGGCTGACGAAGTCCATCGGCAAGGAGGAGGCGGGGCGTGACATCGCGGTCAATTGCGTAACCCCGGCAGCAGCCCGCACGCGCATCTTCGACCAGATGAGCCAGGAGCATATCGACTATATGCTGTCCAAAATTCCGCGCGGCCGGTTCCTTGAGGTGGATGAGGCAGCGGCCATGATCTGTTGGCTGGCCTCGCGCGAGAATTCCTTCACAACCGGGGCAGTATTCGATCTTTCCGGTGGCCGTGCGACATACTGAATCCGAGTTCACGGCTAAAACAGGAAAACAATTGCACTACGGTCGACCCGCCAGGCCAACGCCCAGTGAGATCCACCGCCCTGCAGGGCAGCTAGAATCGGGATCGTCGACATCGATTTTCGGTCTCCTTGTTTGTGCTCAATGGAAGGGGTGACCGGAGCGGTCCATCCTCCACCCGCTCCGGCCATGGCGTCCGCGAGGTGGAGAGACATCTCCGAACGCATCAGGATCGGCCAGATTAGGCGTGCCGATACGGACCGGTGCCACCCACTTCACCGATCTGGTGACCATTCACGTAAAGCCCTGTGGCCACCGGGGTCGCCGCGGCGACGGTTTGCAACGCCATGCAAGCCTGGCGGCAATAGGCGACAAACTCGGCCAGTCTTTCCGGTGTCTCGGGGCTCTCGATGATTAGATTGAGCTGCATGTGTTCGCCCTTGCCATAGCTGTCTGTCGGGTCGACACCGCCCAGATCCATGGTCGTAGTCCAGGTGCTGCGTTGTTCCAACCGCGCCGAAGTGATCTCAAAATCCTGGGATTTACCGAGCATCTCCACATGGCTCATCATGCACAGCCCTAGGCCGGCCGCGAAATACATCAGCGGAGACGGGGCCGTGCCGCGCCCTCCCACTGCAGTCCCCTCATCTGAGATCAACTCCCAAGTGCCACCATTGGGGACGTTGGAGAAGATCGTGACCTTCTTCAGATGCATACCCTGGGGCATCGTCTCGACGTTGACATGCGCGTCAAAGCGCATCCGCTCACCCTGCATAACCTTCTGCAGTGAGGGCTCAGGCAGCGTGTCCTGATGCGGCACTGCGTTGACCTTTCGAACAATAGTCTGGCCATTCATGTCCCAAGCGATCTCTTTCATGATTGATCTCCTTTTATGAGCTGGTTGTTTGTTGAGGTCTGACAGCTAATCTTTTGATGTTGAGCCCATTGTTGGCTTGCTTGGCCATCGATGGCTGGGGCGATCCGTCTTCCCTGTTCCGTACAGTCATTCGGCCGGGACGATAGCGTCTCGGGTCGACGCCTGTGTGTTTGGAACAGCCCGTTGCAGTTCCTTTGCAAAGAAGAGCGAGTAGACGACCGGAACGAAACCGAGTGTCAGGATTGCTCCCATCGTCAAGCCAGCCGCCATAACTGTCGCCATCCCGAAAAAGAGCGGATCGACAGACAGGATCAGGGGCATCAGCCCTAGAACTGTGGTGACGGTTGTCATCAGGATGGGCCGCAATCGGCGCTTGCCCGCCCGGACGATGGGCTCAAGCCCCGTGTAGCCATTCGCTCTTTCGATTTCGATCCGATCGATAAGCACGATCGCATTGCACATCACGATACCTGCAAGTGACAGCATTCCAAGGATCGGCATGAAGCCGAAATCGGCCCCAAACCCGCGCAACCCAATCGCCACTCCTACCAGGATGAGCGGGATGGTCATGATCAGGATTGCCGGGCGACGGAAGGAATTGAACTGCATCACCAAAAGCAGCAGGATCACCCCAAAACTCAGCGGCATGTTCGCCAAAAGCGCTGCGCGCCCCTCCGCAGATTGGGTGATTATCCCGTCGAATTCGATCGAATGGCCGGGCGGCATGGCGGCATTAAGCTTGGCCAGTCGACCTTCCAACAGCGGCACCATATCTTCGGCCCCAATCTGGTCCGAGCGCGCCTCAATGGTCACGGTCCGGGCGAGATTTTCGCGCTCGATGCGGCTGAAACCGTTTACGAAATCCACGTCTGCGACCTGCGCCAGCGGCACCACAGCGCCGTTCGCGCCGAAGATCGACAATGTACGGATGTGATTGAGATCCGTGCGTTCGGTATCGACCGCGCGGGCAACGATGGGAATAACGTCATCGCCTTCGCGGTATTCCGATACGGCGCGCCCGTTGAAGTACGCAGACATGGTGCGCGCGATATCGGCGGATGTGACACCGGACCGCCGCGCCCTGGCCTGATCCACCTCCACCACCAGTCGCGCGATTCGATTCTCCCAATTCTGACGAATGTCTCGGGCTCCGGGCACGTTTTCGGCGATGATCGCCTCTACCTTCCGGGCGGTTGCGTAGATAAAGTCGCGGTCGGGCCCGATGATCTGGACCTCCAGAACCGACGAATCCGACGGTCCGAGGAACATGGTCGTTACCCGGCTGGAGATATGACCGAATTCCGTGTCGAGATGGTCGCGCAACTCGGTCACTGCGCGGTCCATGCTATCAGGGCTGTCGACATTCATCACCAAAACGGCGCGGTTTGGTGCGGGATCAACTGGCGTGAGCGACAGCACGAAACGCGGGCCACCGAAGCCAACATAGGCGACATGATCGACCAGCCAATCAAACCGCTCAGGTGTAAGCGTGAGCAGCATTGCCTCGACCTCGTTCCGGGTGGCGTTTGTGGTCACATCGGCAGGTAGGTCGAGATAGGTGATGATCTGTGCCCGGTCTGAGCCTGGGAAAAACCGGCTCGGTGCTGTGGCAATGGCTGCGGCTGAAGCGATAAGTGCCACAATCATGCCGCCCAGAAAGAGTATGCGGTTGCGCAAGGCCCATCTTATTGTGATGTCGTAGCCCGCGATCAGTGGATCGAAAGCACGCTCGTAAAGCGGGCGCTTGGCTTTGGGGTCGGGCGACGTTGCAAACTTGTGGCTGAGAAGTGGAGTGACCATCATCGCGATAAGCCACGACACCGACAGCGTAATCGCAATGACCAGACTGATGGAGCGCGTGTACTCTCCCGCAACGTGTTCGGCCAGCATCAGTGGTAGAAACACCAGGATCGTTACTGAAGTTGACACGAAGAGCGGCAGAGCGAGCGTCGAGCCTACATTTCTTAGCGCTTCGTCGCGGCTTTCGCCTTCACCGATACGGCGCTTGAAGTCTTCGGCCACGACGATGCCGTTATCGACCAGGATGCCGAGCGCGATCACCAGCGTCGCAAGGCTCATCCTTTCCAACGGCATGCCAAACACACCCATGATCGCGAGTGTTGCGAGCGTAATCACAGGGATTATGGCACCGACGATGAGGCCCGTCCGTAGACCCAGCAGCAGGATCACAATGGCCAGAACCAGGACGAGCGTCTGCAGGACGTTGAAGGACACGCCGAAGACTGCCTGTTCTACCTGATCGGCCTGGAAGGTCGCGATGTCGATGGTGAAGCCCACGGGCAATGTCTGCTCGAGGTCCTCCAATGCGTCCGCCATGGCCGGGCCAAATTCAAGGACGTTGCGTCCCTCCTGCATGGCGATAGCGAACATCACTGCCGGGTCACCCTGGTAAAACACCGCCTGAGGCGCAGGATCCACCAGATCGCGCCGTATCTCGGCCACGTCTCGCAGGGCGATTGTCTCCCGGGTGCCTGGGATTTCGATCAGCGTGTTTCGAATCGCCTCGATGCTGCGGAAATCGCCCGTGGGCTCGATCAGTATGGCGCGCTCCCCTAGGTCGATTTGCCCTCCGGGGCGAATGATGTTTTGCGCAGCAAGCGTGTCGGCAATGACCTCTGAACTGATACCCATCTGTGCCAGAACCGCGTTTCGGGTCTCGATGTAGATCTGTTCGGCCTGGGTCCCAACAATGTCGATCGCCTTGACCCCGTCCACAGCGTAGAGCTGATCTCGGACGTAGGTCGCCATGTCGCCGAGCTCGGCGATGGTGTGATCGGGCGAACGTAAAGCAGCGGTGACAACGGCCACATCCCCGGTGTCCGTCAAGACTTGCGGGGGGCGGGTGCCTTCCGGCAATGCGGCCGCTGCCACCTGGATTTCCGCGCGGAGATCGTCCCAGATCTGGTCAAGCTCGAAGAAACGATCATACACTTCGACATGGATAATCGAGAGGCCAGAGACGGAGGAGGAGCGAATTTCTTCCACTTCCGGCAAACGTCGGATCGCGCGTTCCAAGGGGCGGGTGACGAGTTCTTCCACGCGCTCGGGGCTGAGTCCGGGATAGAAGGTTTGCACCACCGCTTGCCGGATCGTGATTGCCGGGTCTTCCTGAGCGGGTAGGTTGAAATAGCTCCAGGCCCCGAAGGCCATCAGGATCGCGACGATGGCATACACAATGCGTTGGTTTCGGTAGGCAAGCTGCGTCAGCATGGTCTGTTCCCTCAATTGTCGTAGCGGGCGATGCCAACACCGCGGAGCGCCACGGGCTGACCGTCTTGCAGGAAGAGCAAACCGCGTGTCGCGACGATTTCACCGGGTTCCAAGCCTTCAGAGATCAGAGCAGTCTCGCCTTCCCGGGCGGCAACGGTAATGGCCCTGCGTTCCAACGTTCCTGCTTCGGTGTCGTAGACAAAACTCACATGGTCCGCGCCGTTGCCGGGAAGGACGGCGGTATAGGGAATGGCCGCCAACCCGACGCGGCCCTCGCTGTCGTTGGACAGTGGAAGTGAAAGGTAGACCTCGACCGTTACACCGGCGCGAATTGGTGCGCTGTTTGTCACAATATTAAGCGTCACCGGGAACCCAGTTGTCGCATTCGCGCGGCTACCGATTTCATGCACCTGCGCCACGATTGGACTGTCATCGCCATCCAGCACAATCGCGCGATACTCGGCGCCTGCCTGGATACGCCCGATCAACGTCTCGGGTACGATGATCTCGATTTGAAAACCTGCACTGGCGCCTTGGATCTCAAAAACCGGCACACCGGCCTGCACCGACTGAGCGGGCTCTATCATGCGATTGGAGATAATCCCGTCGAATGGCGCATAAAGCACGGTGTCGGCCAGCCTATCCTCGGCGGAGCGGATGCTGGCCTTGGTTATTGCCAAACGGCTCTGCGCAGAACTGGCTGAAGCCTCTGCTCGGTCCAAACCGGCTTGAGATACAACGCCGCGTTTGATCAGTTGTCGTTGACGTTTCAGCGTAAGGTTCGCTTCGTGCACCATGGCTTCTGCCTCGATCAGCGCAGCACGGCGTTCATCCAGTGCGATTTCAAGGGGTGTCGGGTCTAATTCGGCAAGAACATCACCCGCCGAGAAAGCCTGGCCCAATTCGGCATGTACATGAAGCAAGGTACCACCCGCTTCGAACGAAATCGGCGCTCGGTCGGCGGCCACCGTAGTGCCGGTCAGTATGCGGGTGACCCGGTTGTCAAACACCGTTACTTCCGCCCATTCAATTGGCCGGACCGTTGGGTCGACATTCACCAGCCCAGACTTCGGCTCCGGCTCAACGGGTTCGGGAAAGTTTAGCATGACCGCGGGGATCGCAATTGCCGGATTGTCGGCAGCGGCTGCCCGTGAGACGAGTTCCACGACAAAGGAATATGTCGAAGACTTTCGTAGCGCCTCGAAACGCTCCGGCATGTACATGGCAAGCCCACCGGTCGCAAGAACAGCCACCACGGCGAACTGTCCGATACCAAACAGGATAGCCGCTGCTCTTGCCGACCCGGTTCGAGCGTACCACCCCCATCGGCGATGAAAGACGAGCACCAGCATTGCGACCAGACACCAGGCCGCCAACAGCGTCAAAAGCATCTGGGTCGTACCAACCGACAAGGCAACAGCGACGATGGCGAGCAAGCCGACCGCGAACATCGCGGTCGAGACGAACCCGCTTCGAAAGCAAAGTGATGAAAAAAGAACGAGTCCGGCAATAATTGCGTAGTCGTAGAGTCCCATAGCCTCGCCTCCTTATGTGTCGGACATATGAGGCCCCTGATGGGTTTCAAAAAGCATCGCTTTTGAAATCAGTTGTTTCATATTAGGAACGGTCGATATGCTGCGTGTGAATCTGCGACAACGCCAATGTGACACGCGTCTTGGAAAGCTTAAGCTCCAAAGGAGGTTCTCATGCCAATGAGATCGGCAATTGGTCTGGATGACCTTCGGAACTTTTACTTGATCGCCGAAGCTGGCGGTGTCAGCGCTGCACAACGCCAGTTTGGGATACCGAAAGCAACACTTTCCCGAGCACTGACACGGCTTGAGAAGAGGGCTCGCGGACCATTATTCGATCGGGTGAGCAGGGGTGTCCGGCTGACGTCCGCTGGCGAAACACTTCTCGATGCGGCGCGGCGCGCGACAGAAGCCGGAAGTCAAGCCGATGAGCTCTTGCGAGCTGTCACAGAGGAGCCGCGTGGTACGCTTCGCGTGGCGGCGAGTGCACTCAGTGGGCAACACCTGCTAGGCCCTGTGGTTGCGCGGCTAACGAAGAATTTTCCAGAAGTGAGGGCTCGCATCGAGGTTACCGGTGCCGGACCGGATCCACTGGCAGAGGATTTGGACATGGTCCTGCGTCTCGGCCGGCCTAAGGAACCTTATCTTATTGCGCGTCGGATCGCCTCCACACCGATGCAACTGTATTGCGGCGCTGAATTCGCTCGAACGAACCCCATCGATGATCCGTCGCGGATTGTCTCGCTTCCGAGGATTTGCATCGACGTGCCCGGAGCCCCGCAAGATTGGCACTTGTCTTCCGGGGATGGGAAGCAACGGCTTGTTTTCAATACGCCGCCACAGATTTCTGTGGGAGACCCCACCGTCGCGCTTGGCATGATTGCATCGGGTGCGGGCCTAACGATGTTGCCGGCGCTATTCGGTGACGAGCAAGTTCGTCGGGGCGGCGTGGTCCAGGTGCTTCCGCAAATGAGAATGGGCAATATTGAGATCTTCGCAGTGTTTCCGCCGCGGCGATCCAGCATTCCGGCTGTTCGGCTGTTGATCGACTATCTGGTTGAGTACGCGCAGGAGATGTAGCGCGAACTGGTTCAGGAGAGCAGATATACGTGTGCCGCGCGAGCGGCTACGTCCTCGAGCCCAGAGTGACGGGATATGCGAGCCAGGCCAATGTCGGCTTTAAAAGTCCGACCGCAGCCGTAGATCACCACACCGAACTCCCTGCTCATCCCGTAGGTCAAGCGGCCCAAGTGGCTCGAGCTCAACCGTCACATCGCTCGACGGCGTGCCTGGGCTGATCGTGCCATTGGCAGCCGAAACCAACTGGCCGCCTGGCAACGCTAGCACGCCACAGCTGAAACGATATGAATTTTAGCGGGGACTCGAATAGAGCCGTCGGTTTCAAACTCTCGGATGGCGTCCGCGACCGTTTCCTTGATCCGTTCAAGTTCGCTGTCGGCAACGTCGACGCCTTTCAGCATCATTCCAACGGTAACCTTCATGTGTAGATCTGCCACTCTTTCGGCGGTGCCCGGCGGATGCAAAAGAACATCAACAGATCGTATGTCGGGTTTCCAACCCGAATTCTCCAGATGGCCTTCCAGAATGGATGGATCGCCAAAGCGCATCGGTCCCGGTCCTAACGGATCGGGTCTTGGCACGTCTGCTATACGCTCATCAATAATCCGGCGCGGCATGGAGAACCACGGATTGACATCGGGTGTTGCCCAGGCGGTAGCGGCAAGACGCCCACCCGGTCGCACAGCGTTTCGGAGGTTCCGGAACGCGGCGGCGTTGTCTTCAAAAAACATGATCCCGAAGTTCGCCAGTATGACGTCGAAGGCTTCACTCTCATAGGCATGAGAGCCTGCATCGCCAACAATCAAATCGACATTGTCCGGTACACGCTCCGCTGCACGCGCGATCAGTGGCGGCGCAATGTCAATGCCCAACACGCGTCCCGTCTCTCCGACGGCCTCCGACGCGACCAACAGCGTGGGGCCGGTACCGCACCCCACATCAAGGACATTTTCTCCGGTCTCGAGCCTTGCCGCAGCAAAAAGCAATTCAAATATGTCCCGAAACGAAGCTTCTAAATCCGGCGCAGCTTCGAGCCACGGGCGCGCCATTTCATCCCAATCCATGTTTGCCTCCGATTTCACAAACCCTGCGACAGTCAAACGCTACGACTTGAGTCCTCGCTGAATGGCTCATGGGTTTGTTGGTCCGCGTGGAAGAAGCCTTTTGTCATTGTAGCAAGGCTATCATCCGTTCGCGACTTGAGGCGCCTGAAGAAGCCGCCTCAAAGCGTTCACGAGAGACATTCACAATGCCCACAATGTCCTACGGGATAACACGTCGAAACATGACGTCTTCGATGTTGGCCGCGAGAGTGCCGGTGGTACGCGCGATCTGGTTGTAGAGGTCCATCGACCTGGCGCGATGAACGGCATTCGCGTCGTCGATATGACCCACGTCAATCAATTCGGCAACCTCTTGTGACGTCTCGCTCATGGCGCCATACGCCCCGACCAATTCACCAACGAGGAGATGCCAATCCTCATGTGCCGATGTGTTGCGCGCCATCGCTTCGACTGTATATCGAACGCGGCTCTCCTGATCCGAAATCGCCTGCTTCAGCGTGTCGCTCGGGCTGTTGACCCCTTGGGTGCCGTCGGATGATTGTTCATTGGCGTAGCTCAGCAGAAGAGATTGGGTTTGCAGATGCACAAGGCGTTCCGCGTGACGCTCAAACTCACGGGCTTTGGTCAAATACCATTGATGAACTGGAGCGATCCCTGACGTGAGTTGATCATGGCAATCGCCTCCCTGTGAAACAACGGATGTCATGGGTAGAAAGGCCATCGTGGTCATTGCCAGTACGGCTCGACGGATTGATCGTTTGTAAGAGCCCATAATTGTGCACTCCATGATAGAATGATCGCAGTTGCGGCAAAGTCCTGTGTTCACCTCGCGGTGATTTGCAGCAAATCCAGGAAACGGACAGGGACCTGTTCTCATCAAACGAAATTCTTTGAAATCCTCTGAAATTTCATTGGGTTCCATGATCTTGGATACCTCCGGACGCCGGTTGAAAGATCGCAACGGTCGGCAGGCCGAATTGCGTTACAAGTCGATGGATGTTCTTTTGGCGCTTGCCTCCAGGATCGGAGAGACTTTTCCGAAGCAGGAATTGATTGAGACGGTTTGGGCACAGGATCACGTCAGCGAAGACAATCTGGCCCAATGTGTTGCCGACATCAGAAAAGTATTGGGAGATACCGACAAGCGAATTGTCGAAACGGTGCCGCGTGTCGGTTATCGTCTGTCGGCGCCTGACAAGGTGACCGGTTCTACGCGAAGATATGTGCTGGCTGCTGGCCTGGCTGTATTCGTGCTTATTGCAACGGTTGTCGGATATGTCAGCATTCAGCGCCCGCCTCACATAAGCAAACCGTTTGTCGTCGCCGTACTTCCGTTGGATGATCTGAGTGACGCCAACCACAAGGGTTACCTCAGCGACGCTCTCAGTGAAGGCCTCATCACTGAACTGGCGCGATTCCCTCAATTCAAGGTCATTGCGAGGAACTCAAGTTTTCAGTTTCGCGGTGCGCCAACCGATGTCCGGCAGATCGGAGAAATCCTCGGTGCGGATTACATCATTGAAGGCAGCCAGCAAATCGATGGAGAGCGGCTGCGCGTGACCGTTCAGTTGATCGATTCCAGCTCGGGAACCCATCTGCTTTCGGAGAAGTTGGATCGAACAATTGACGACCTGTTCGCGATGCAAGATCAAATCGTCAGCCACGTTGCATCCAGAGTCGGCGGGTCCGTTCTGACGCACATTCCAACAAAGCGAACGAAACAGGACGTCAATTCACTCCTGCGCAGCCTGCAAGCACGACAAATGATGCGTGTTCTTACCAGGGAGAACTGGCAAAAGGCACTTGCTCTTGAGGAGATCTCCATCACGGAAGACCCGGCGTCTCCGTGGGGATACATCGGAAAGTCTCTGATGCTCAATGTCGGGGCATTTCACAAATGGACAGACCAACCACCCAACGATGCCTTGGAGGAGGCCACCGAACTTGCCCAAAAGGCGCTGGCCATCTCACCCGAAAATTACATGTCGCACTATGCTCTGGCTCGGGTCCTCACGACGCGCCGGGATCATGCGGAGGCCCTGCTACACTTTCAAAGAGCTGCTCAATTGAACCCATCCGACTCAATGGTTCTCATCGCGACGTCCATTCCGCTTCTTAATATCGGCGAAGTGGACCAAGCGATTTCAGCTCTGCTCGAGGCGAAGGCGGTGGACCCGCTGCATGGTGATTTTCTGCTGTGGCAGTTAGGTTGGGCATATTGGCAGAACAACGAGTGTGACAAAGGCTTGGAAGCCATGCTCAGCATGGCATCTCCCCACCCTGACTCTCAGACGATGCTGGCCGCCATTTATTCTTGTCTCAACAGGTTTGAAGATGCCAAAGAAGCGATGAAAGTCTATCTAAAGAAGCGCCCAAATCGAACGCTTGCGGTGGAAGCAGAATTTGTAGGCAAGCAGTGGACAGACACAAACACGCAGGATCGATGGCTCAATGATATGAGGCTGGCAGGAATGCCTGAATAGGACACCCCTCTCAGTCTTGTTGGAACGAGAATTGCATTATTCGCCATTTGGCGTCCGGAGCCCGTGAAACCCGCTCATCGATCAAGCTTTCCCCGGCGGCAGCGAAACGACAGTCTGTCTGGCCATTTCTGCAAGTTCGTCGGCGTTCGCGCCGGCACATACCTCGAATATCCATGGCCATTGTGAGAAAATCAGGTACTGACCCAGGTCCGGGAATGAATGATAGTGCGCTTTCTTTAGCGCGCTGGCGAGCTTCCGCCCTCCTTCAGGGTGTGAGACGTTGTCGAGTTCACCTTGCAGAATATGCACCGGCGCCTCGATTTCAGCAGGGTCGAAGTCCCATCCGTGGGTATTGAGGAAATTCTCCTGTACCAGACCGTCGGTGCCCAGCACAGTGCGCGCGGCAAGCATTTCCGGAATTCGTTTTTGCAGTGTCGGGCTGCCAAGGACTTCGATATCGGCGGGACAGATCGAGCGGGCAATGTGCCGTTCCAGGTATTTTTTCGTGTTCTGCATCACCGATCGCATGAGAAACGGGACAATGGCTTTCAGGAGCGTAGGCGCCCTGCGACCGATAACGCCGCTGATGATGTAGAACAAGTCCATCTTGCGCCAATCGGGTGGCTCGTAACGGGGATAGCTGGGGGCGCATAGTACAACACGTTCAACACGCTCCGGCGCTGTTGCCGCAAAAGCCAGTGCCGAGCACGATCCGAACGCCTGCGACAGAAGCGACGCCCGCTGCAGACCGAGTCGTTCCATCAAGTACAGCAGGTCGGGTGTAAACTCGCTCAGCCCTCCCATCTTCTTGAAATCGCTCCGGAACGTTCCGGGTCGGCAGGGGACGATTATCTGGAGATTCAGCTCTTCAAGAACCGGGCGGTAGATCTCCGCGGCTCCGAGCAGATCCACCGCGACACCGGTCAGCGCATCGAAATGTAGCACCGGTGAGGCCTCGCGGGAACCAAGCGCGAAGTATTCAAGATTGCGTCCGTCCGGGAGCAACAGGTCATGACGAACCGGGTTTTCCCTCGGTTTTATCATTTCCACATGCTGGATAAGGGACATCGGGCTTTGTTGCATCAGGCCCATCAAGGCCGACTGGCTGTTCACGCCCGTTTTCGCGTAGATCCGTTTGATATATGTCCTCGCGGTTTCATATGTGATGCCAATCGAATCGCCAGCCTTGCGCAGATTCTTAAGCCGATACAGTGCACCGAGGAGCTGTCCCTCCGTATCTGTCAGGTAGTGACTGCGTCTGATATGATCCAGTGTGTGTTCCGGAATGGCCGGCATAGATACGACAATCATCGCCGCATTTGCCGGCAGGAGTACCTTCTTCAGACACGCAGCGGGTATGAAAGCAACGTCGGTCGGCGTATCCGAGAAACGTGTGAGCGTGGGTAGTGAGGTGTCCAGGCGCGAGGCCCTGGCGACTTGCTGTGCCATCGGCACAATGCGCCGATCGAAGGCACCGGGTTCGATAGCTGCGGCATTGGCATAGAGTTGCCGACCTTTGCGGTCGTACACGCTTATGCCGAAAGAAAGGCTGTCGAGAACACCCTCAATCGTTGCGTTGCGTTCCTGGAGCGAGATGATGTTCTCGCTAAGACGCATCGCACGTTCGAAATGCCGCACCAGACCCTCGAATTGCTCGTTTGCCCGGTCTCCTCCGTCGGCAGGCGTCGACTCGATGTGCTCCATGACTTCCGAAATCATTTCGGGCCACAGGGAATTGTCCGCGACCGCTTCGTAAAGCCGTTGGACGAGTTCCGCCTCGCTGATGGCGGCACGATCATCGCCATTTCGTTTGGTGAGATCGGTCATTAAAAAAATCGGACCGGATGTTTGCTTCAAGCGCAGCAAGCCGGATGTGATCCGAAACACACCTGGCCCGCCGTGTCATACAAAGAAAGCGTAACCCTCAAAACTCATGAATCCAACTGATGCCGCCCGAATAGCTGGCTGTCGTCTTGCCATAATAAAGGGGCTTGCCGTTCCAGGTCCCCGCGGGGCTGCCCGGTATCGTGTTGGGCACCTGAAATCCGTTCACATGTTCGGTCTGAACCGAGCCGAAAAGCTTGAAAGCTGAATTATCATTTATGTTGACTATGGCAAAGGCCGTGAGCATTGCGAACAGTTCCCAATCGACGGAACTGTCACTCGCGCTCGACCGGAAAAAGCCGCCATTGCAGGCTCCCCCGGTCGGGTCTGTACTGCCGCAATCGGAATAGTTCACACGGTTGAAGTAAACCGATGGGCCGATTTCAAATCTGGCGCCGAATTCAAAGTGATCCGCCCAGTCTGGCGAATAGCTGCCGCTAAGGCCAAAGGTCGGCCTGATGACGCCTGTCTTCTCGACGATGTCGAGATAACTGTTGTAGCTCATCGTGCCGTCGGTCGTGTTGTAATCGACATCCAGGGTTCTACGATTGTATTCTCCGTGCAGGCCGAAAAATGCCCCGACACCGGCGTGCTCGCCACTCAGCAGGTTCGTCGTCAACCGGGTGCCGAATTCGACGCCGTTGCTTTCAATTTCGGTGTTAAACGTGGTCAGATCGTTGAGACCGAAGGGCGTGCCAGTGCCACCAACGCTGGTCACAACTTGCTGGACACCGGCCGGCTGGACGTATTGGCTGGTGGCATCGCCACTATAGTGGTTGTAGCCGACATAAAGGAGCTGACCATCGGTGATCGAGACGACGTCGGTCTGCATGAAGGCCGACACGTCGTTCGGCTGGGTCTCAATGACCGGAAGCGAAGGTTGCGGCGCACCGTCACTCCAGAACGGGGGAATGATAACACCAACCCGGCCGCCGAAACCGGTGACGCTTGACGGCCCCAGCGGCACCATGTTGGGATCGCCGGTCGTCGCATTAACGGTCGAGAAGTACGAGTTGGGAAGATTGAAGCGGTTTACATCGAATTCCACTGTTACCGCCGGGTTCGGCTCCGCTCGCTCAAATGGATCATATTCATTCTCTTCTTCCGGGAACCTGGTGCCTTGCGGATCGGGGCGGGGGCGCTTGAACGGTTCTCTTTCGCCGACTTCCGCTTCTTCGTCCGTACCGGTCGCCGCAGTGCTGTCGAAGTTTCCGCCGCCGGGCGGCGGGTTGGCGGGATCGTGCTGGATGAATTCATCCGCGGCCTGAATCGCCCTGTTGCCCCGCTCGAGATCGTTTTTGAGGCCGGAAGCGATCCTATCAAGATCGTCCGGATCTACATAATCCGGCGACCCGGGCACCTGCGCGGCCAACATATCGTCAATCTCGTCGAGCAGACGGTCGACGAGTTCGTTCAGTTTCGCCTCTTCCTGCGGAGTGAGCGGAGGCGTCGGCGCCCGGACGCTGGTATGAGGGGGCTTCCGCCTTTTTTCAATATCGTTCAGAAGATCCAGGGCCTTTTGCTTCGCGAGGCGCGCTTTCTCATGCCTGCGCGCACTTTCATCGTAAATCCGTCGCAACGTGCTCTGCTCCCAACTGACTGAGTAGGCCAACTCGTCGCGGAGGCTCGACATGACGGTGCCGAAGAAGAAATTTAGACTCTGACGGTGTTCCAGTATCTCGGAGCCGGAAAGATCCGACCGTTGACCCAACGCCACCAAACCCTCGTAGTGGGACATTTCGGTTTCGTTGATCTTTGCACGAATGGCTACGATCTGAGACCTTGCCGACACAAGGTTTTCTTGGATTTCCGTAAGCGCCGCGCTGTCCCGGTCGTACTTCTCGCAGGCTCTCTTTAATGCCCCGCGCGCTTCGGCCAGCCGTAATTCATATGCCGGGACCTGGGCACCTGCCGTCGATAATCCGACAAACGGGGCTACGAAACAAACAACCAGGACGAGCCACAGGTTTCGCAGACTTCGCATCGATGCCCCCCAAGCACAGATCAGATTTCCGGCATTTCTTTTCTGGTTATTGAAATGACCCCATATGCGGGTAGAGGATGGCTTCTGTTGCCCATGATATACGACGTTTCCGGCAAACGAGCTTTGCGGGGCCGGTCCAGGAACTGCGCCATGGACCAACACAGAATACGTCCTGGCGAGCCAGCCCCCGAGGGCAGCCGTTGCGAAAACCATGGAGTTTCGTGTCCTATTCAATGTCTGAATCCCCCGATTTCAAAAATACTTTTGGTTGAAAACAGTCTGCGAACCGTCCGCTTAGATGGCGTTCGCCACGTCTCGATAAAGAATCTCCTCCGACCCCGGTAAACAGACCGGCAAACCCCCAACCGGGCTGTAATAAAGGAACGGTTTTACGAATACTCCCAATTGGGGACTGTATCGGCACTTATACGGAAAAGCACAATTTGCGGTTGTCGCGCGCTGTGGGCAGGGGCTGGCAAGCCTGCCTGTGGGCTGTTTCAGGTTCAGCCCGACAGGTGCAAGCCAACGGCTATCGTGCGGATCCTGTATTCGCCTGGCTGGCCGGAACTATCGCATCTGCGCCCTTTCAAACAGCGAATAGTTTTCATCGCCGCCGTCATCGCCAATGGAGACGTCCGTTGCCGTCTGAACTGAGCCGAACACGCTGAGAAAGAGCACCAGTCCGTCCTCCTGCGTCACGCATGCCTCGGACCCCTGGCTTGATTTATAGTACTGGCATGTCTTGCCAGCGACGGTCCGGGTTTCACCGGTCGGCGCCAGGCCAAGACCCTGAAGAAGCATCAGGCCCATCTTCATCGGATCGTCACCATGCCTCTGCATGGTTTTTTTAACCTGTTCGAACCGGGGGTTGACGATCATCGAACCGGTGTTGTCATCGAGGTTGATCGTATAGGTCCGTTCCGCCAAACCGATTCTGTGATTGTTCTGCTTTTGGGCGAAAGCTCCCTTGCCAACCTGGGTGCGTTCGATCTCGAACCACTCCAGACCGAAGGCTCGATGGCATCGCGTCTTCGTCCCGGTCATAACCTGTCCGGTCAGTTCATAGGTGATGCATAGTCTCTCCAGCGGATGAAACTTGGTTTCAGCTGAAACCGGGCCGCTCGAAACCATGGCAGCAATGGAAAATGTAAAAAGCAATATACGTGAGAACACCAATATCTCCTCTCAATTATTGGTTTCAACGGGGCGCAAAATGACCTGAGTTGTTTCCCCGGCAAGCACTTCGACCTGCCGGGGCTCAATGTCGATCCCCTTTTTCGGCGTGACCAGATACGTTCCGGGCACGACTTTGAGCGGCTTTCCCGGGCGCATAAAACCCTTCTTCAGCGGCTGGCCGTCAAGCGCCTTGGCAAACGCCCGGTCGGGGGACGTGGAATATTCGCCGTCTTCGGCATATCCGACAATGAGCGTGCCGAGCGGCAAGGGCGCAATCTCAATCCTTGCGGTTTGTCCCTTCATGACTTCAACGGGCTGCAGATCATCGAAGTAACCGGCCTTATCCCATGGCGCGATTTCGTATATGCCCGGCTTGACCGTGATCACCTCGCCCGGTTTGACGAGCTCACGGGCGTTGCTTCCGCCCGGGCTCAAGAATGCGCGGTTCGGTTCCGAGAGATAGTGCTCGGGTGTGTCGGCATAGGTGACCTGAATAAACCCTGCCTCGACGGGAACGGTGACTTCCTTTTCATCCGGCGAGAGCTCAAGGCTCTCCACCGTCACAGGCAGCAGGACATCGTCTGAGTACAGTTCATAGGTGCCTGATTTTATGCGGGCACCATCTCGCCACTGCACTTCATACTGAAGCTCACCATCCCGCCACAGTTCCGAGTTCCGCTTGAAGATCTGCCCATCGGCGAGTTCGAATTGGATACGCACTTCAAAAGTTGTGCTGAGCTCAAAGAGTATTTCTGTCCCGTTTGCCGTGTCGACCGTCTCGGTCACCGCCAGCCTGTTGTCGGCGTTAGGAGACGAACGGAATTCATAGGTGCCGGGCCGCATGAAAACTTCGCGCCTTTGGTCCATCGGACCGGGCAGGAAGGTAAAGAGTTCCGCTCCGTCTGAGAACACGCGAATCACGTCGCCCGGATGGGGTTGACCGGCTTCGCTGAATGTTGCCGAGACGACTGCCGGGCGCATGACGGGCACCACCACCTCGGTCAGCGCCGCGTCTGGCGAGACTGAAAACTCGCGCTCGACCGGCTGAAAGATACTGCCGTCTTCCAGAACCGGGCCGACTTTAAGAACGTAGCTTCCGGGCTGCTTCACTGTTGTGCGCCCACCACTGTCTACCTGGCGATCGTCTTCTCCATCGCCTTTGAGGACACCGCCGATACGATATTCGCGCCCCTGCGGATCGCGCCCGATCATCCGGATTTCGAACTCGGTCAGTTGATCCTTCGGCGATGGCGCCGGCTGCTGCGCAACAGTTTCAACGGCTTCATCAAGCGCGGTCACAAAACCTGCCGCTGAGGAGGCATCGAAGTAACTTCCGCCTGTGTTATCCGCGATACAGCCGATGGCTATGCGTTCCTTTTCCGAAAGTCCAACACCGACGACATGCACACGAATGTCGACATCGGAATCGCGCCACTGCGCTGTCAGGGCGCACGGGTCCGCGTCGCAGGTCTCCAGACCGTCGGTGATCAGCAGAATGTCTCCCTCGACACCGTCCATATCCTTCAGTCCTTCCTGAAGGCTGTAGGTTATCGGTGTTTGGCCTTTTGGAACGATGCCGGACACGGCTGTACCGATACGATCCGTCGTCGTGGATCGGTCGCCAAAGGACACAACGAGTTCAGAGTCGCGACAATCCTTGGCGCGCCTGTGGCCGTAGGCGCGCAATCCGATTTTCCGACCTGAAAGATCGCTGTCGAGAAGTGTCGAAAGTGCCTCGCGACCGGCTTCATACTTCCTTGCCCCATCCGACAGTTCTCCCCACATCGAGTTGGAGGAATCGTAGATGATCAGGAGTTTATTGCCTTCATCCGCTGCCGCGGCGACGCTGCTCGATGCGATGAATGCCGCTGCCTTGAACATCACTGCGAAGGCTAAAGCGACGGTCTTTGAAAAATGCATAAAATATGTTCCTTGGCAATATTTCCACCATCAATAACCGTCAATCATATACCGGATACAGAGTTCTGTTGACAGGCACCACGGCACTCAGTGTTGTACTGAATACTCACTAGCCGTGAGGCGTAGGATGGGATATCCCCAATTGGGGATTGTGTTATCCCGGACCTCGAACGGTCACCGGTCAATCCGTAGAAGAAACCGGACACTGACGACGAAGATGCATAGCGCGGACGAACCGACGGACGCTGCCGTGCTGTTCGCCGGAATATCTACAACACGCCCGTCGCCCATAGCTTGTTAGAATAGCGGCCATTGCTGGTTGTGGAGACTCGCGAATCCCAGGTCTATGCCGGAATTCAGTTGCGGACAGCAGCCGGTAGATACAATGGGCCGCAATCGTCTTGGCTTTCAATAGAATTCAGCGAACACCAAGGTCTAGGTTTGTTGCGTTCATACAAGCAACATAGTGCTCCACTTGAGTTTCGCGGCCCTGTCGCTGCAACGCTTAGTTTTCGATTGCCGGCAAGCGAGTTCACCACTGCACAAGCATAGGGACTTGTGTCCATTGTCGAAGCACAGCGCAAGACCCGCGAGATACTGCGGCGCATCGCGGACCCCGAGGCTGCGCTTAAGCAGCGCTATGCTGCACAAAGGATCACGACCAGCCTTTTTCGCTAAGGTAATCGGACGCTTCGAAAACCGCCCCAAGGACGGCTTTGGTAGATCCCGTTCATCGACGACTAGCCATCTGCTTTTGCCAGTGCTTCTGCGATTCCGGGCGACTTGTCACCGTGATGGTGCACAATCTTCCACTGACCGTCGACACGATAATAGATGTTCGTAACGCGCGAGTTTACGTGGAGCGGCGTGCCGGCGACCGAGAACTGGGCCAATTCCACCCCAACCTCATAAGCCACGTCCCCGTGTACCCGGACGAGACGCTCAGTCATTTCAACGTGTCCGCCCGCACTTGAGCGTGCCACGCGTTCAAAAGACGCCTTGATATCATCCCAACCTACCTCCCGGCTGCCGATTGGATGCATTGTCGTGGCCTCTGGGCTCTGTACCCACAGACCAGGTAACGCACCAGCGTCACCGGCAAGCATCTGATTGAGAGCCGCGTAAAAGGCCTCAGACGCCTTCAGCACATCGTCTTTGTCTGTCATCCGAGTCTCCGTGACGTGTCGGTTTCACCCCTTCTACGTAGCCATCTCGCGCGTCGATGGACACTTCGCTTTACCAGTGATTTCGCACACAGTCTGCTTTCTCCTGATTTGATGCGCTGTAGAAGGCGTGTCTGGCCGGTGTGTCGGGCTCAATACGGCAGTTGATCGGCGGGCGTGCTTGGTTTGAGTAGCAGAACCATCGGGGGCTGGAAGGAGATAAGACGTCTTAGTGCGGGTTGCCCACACTATGCGCCCTCCAGCATGGGACGACTTTCAACTCGTGTGACACCGATGGGGCATCAACCCGCCAGGCCGATGGCGCAGAAGCGCCACATTAGGTTCGGCGCGTTATGAGAAGTTAAAACCCATCACCTTTCGGAAATCTGCTTTGCCGGACGCTTGAAGGGATTGGCGTCGGGAACGGCGAAATCCAGCTTAATCTCGCCTTTGTCAACGGCGTCTGAAATATACCGAAAGGCGCCGACGGTCATGCGCATCAGGTGGTCCCCGGCTTTGATTGGCGGATACTTTGCAGCGGTTTCTGCCGTCTTAAACTTCGGCAGCGGCTCAACGACGGTGTCGTAATCAAGGCCGAAGAACAGTGGCATTGAATAGCGCTCTTTGCCGGTGTTTACCACGCGGTGTTGGGTGGACTTGTAAAGACCACCTGACCAAGTCTCGAAAATGTCGCCGATATTGACGATAAAGGTGCCGGGGACGGGTGGTGCCTCCATCCAATAATCATCGGTGTTGAGCACCTGAAGGCCGGGGCCGCCCTGAAGCAGGATAGTGAAGCACTCAAAGTCGGAGTGCGCCTCAATCCCGACGAAATCTTTGCTCGCAGGCACGTCATTTTCCAGATAGCGCATCAGACGCAACTGGGACGTGGGGCAGTTTACGTGTTTCTTCAGCGTTCCAGCTTCGACGCCCAACTCATATTCAAGCGCGCCCAGTAGTTTCAGACCGAGCCCAAAGATAGCGTCATAGTAGCGCGAGATTGTGTCCTTCCAGCCTGGCAAGTCCGGCCACACATTGGGTCCCGTCATCCGCCAGCCGGCCAGATAATCCGGGTGATCGGCCGGCGCTTCGAAGGACATGTCCCAGGCTTCGTTGTAGTTGATCGTCTTGGGAAACGCGCCGCCGTTTTCCTCAAACGGCACATACCCACGGTGATTGGTGCTGAAGCCGCACCAATACTTCATCTTGTAGCGCCGCGACTGGGTGTGGAACGCGCGGGACGCGGCTAACGCATCATCAATCAGCGCCTGATCAACACCATGGTTCTTGATGTAAAAGAAGCCGGACGTCTTCGCCGCATTGCCTAACGCCCCGGCGACCGCTGCCATATCCGATCGGTCGCCGGTGTGGAGCCCAGACAAGTCAATGACCGGCAGCGTCACATGTTCTGAACTCAAAGCGATCTGATCATCAGTTCCATCGGCCGGTGCCTCGGAGGCGAGTGTCTTTGGGTCCATGAGATCACGCATGACAAGGTTCCGTGGTTTGGCGCGGCAACTGAGGTCGAATGGGCACGTCTTGAGCGAGGATCAGGGCGCAAGCGCGATCTTCAAGATATCATTTACGCCCAATTGCACAATCATTAGGTCTGAACAAAAAATGGGCAAATCGATTATCATTTCCCCAACGACACTGAGGGAGTCAGCACTGAATTTCAGATAAAACATTGAAAGTAATAAACATTACGACTTGGCATGTGACGTGCTTCGCCAAGTGGGGAAAACCTCAATCTCAATGAGGCTCCACCAAAGTCGGCAAACAGGCTGACCATAATTCAGGGGAACGTGCTGAATGACACAGAAATTCAAAAAATCGCAAGCAGCCAACCTATCCCGCCGGTCGATCCTGAAAGGGGCGGCGGGCACCGCCGCACTGGCAGCGAGCAGCTCGTTGCTGGCCATGCCCGCAATCGCTCAGGCACGGTCGATCAAAATCGGCTCCTATGGCGGCTATTTCGAGGACAGCTTCAAGAAGTTCGTCTACCCGGCCTTCACCGAAGCGACCGGCATCACGGTCGAATCCGTCACCCAGCCCAACTCCAGCGACTGGCTGGTGACGATGCAGCAAGCAGCAGCCTCCGGAACCGTGCCGGCTGACTTGTCGCTCTATGGCAAGGACACCATGATCAAGGCGACTCGCATCGGCGAAATGCTGAAACCGCTTGATGTGTCGAAAATCCCTGGTGCGACCAACCTGGAAGCGGAATTCCTTTACGAGGGCCCAGAAGGCCTCGTTGGCGTCGGCTCCATGGCCTGGTTCAACGCCATGGTGATCAACCCGAACCTAGTGACCCCCGCCCCGACCAGCTGGAAAGAGTTCTGGGAAAACTCAGACTTCGAAGGCTCGCTTGGCATCTCCAAAAAGGTCGATGGCCGCTTGCTCGACATCACCGCTGCGACCTACTTCGACGGTGCTGAAACGCTGATGACGGAAGACGGGATCGCTGCGGTGCTGGATAAAGTCGCCGAACTGAAGCCGCATGTGGCGCTTTGGTGGGCGGCTGAAAGCCAGATGGAACAGGCGATGAAGAACGAAGACGTTATCGCCGGCTCCTACTATCTGGACGTCGCTAACATCATGGCTTCGGACGGCTTCCCGATCAAACCGATCTTCCCGGTTGAGGGCAATCCGATCGGCTACGGCTCCTGGTGCTTGAGCCCGCTGTCAGCGAAGACCGACGAAGCCAACGCGTTCATGGCGTTCTCCTGCGATCCGGCGACTCAGGCGCTGATGTCACGCAATATCGGCACTGCGCCGCTGGTCGCCAAGGAATTGACTGATTTGACGGATGACGAGTTCGCGTTTGTCTCCGGGTCACCGATCATCACGCCGGCTTATGAGTCTTATCTCGATAACGAGACCTTCATTAAGGAGAAGTGGGACGTGATGCTGGCTAGCGCCTAGCCGCGTCGTTCGGGTTGGGCCGTTCAGAAGCAGATCCCTTCTCGGATCCTTTGCCGATGAGCCCGCACCGCTCGGGCAACCCGTACTCAAGTGTGTTTTGTTTCCGGCGGCAGCCCATAATGACCGCTGGAAACCTCCCACTGTTGGGTACCGAAGGAGGCAGGTCATGGCCGGACTGGTCTTGAAGGATATCAGGAAGACCTATGGCGCGGTGACCGCGCTGCAAAACATCGATTTGGTATTCCAAACGGGCAAGCTTACCGCGTTGCTGGGGCCGTCAGGCTGCGGCAAGACCACGTTGCTGCGAATCATTGCAGGGCTAGAGGCGCCGACCCGAGGTAGCCTCTCACTCAACGGCACCGATATCACCTCGCTGCCCGCCAACAAGCGGAAATCTGGCATGGTGTTTCAATCCTTTGCCTTGTTTCCGCATCTCTCCGTCGGTGAGAATGTCGCTTACAGCATGGCGATCTCGGGCGTCGACAAGCGGACCCGCTCCGCGCGCGCATTGGAGCTGTTGGACCTTGTCCAGATGGCAGACTTTCAAGACCGCCGGATCGGCCAGCTGTCGGGCGGCCAGCGCCAGCGCGTTGCGATCGCGCGGGCGCTCGCACAAGAGCCCGAGGTATTTCTACTGGACGAACCCATGTCTGCGCTCGATGCTCAATTGCGCGAAACCATGCAGGTCGAGCTCCGCCTGTTGCAGCAACAATTGAACATCACAACGATCGTCGTCACCCACGATCAGCGCGAGGCGATGACCATGGCTGACGAGATCGTGGTCATGAGCAATGGGCTTGCAGAGCAAGTCGGTTCGCCGACGGACATTTATCAGCGTCCTGAAACGCCGTTTGTAGCGTCCTTCATCGGCAAGGCGAACTTTATGGATGGCGTCGTGCGCGGCGGCCGTGTGATCATCGGCGACAGTGCGTTTGAGTTGAAAGAACCTGCGCCGTTCGTGGATGGCGCGTTAGTGCAACTGGTTTGCCGGCCGGAAAACGTCGACTTGTGCGAATCGGATACTGAGGCACCGAACACACTAACCGGCTCCGTCACATTCGTACGTGATGTTGGACCGACGCGCGAGGTCTTTGTCGAGACACGCGCCGGTCAGGTGATCTGCGAAATGCCATCGTCGACCGGCGTATCCGTCCGCCAAGGCGAAACCGCGGGTGTCCGTCTGAAATCGAGCTCTTTGCTGTGTTTCCCCAAGCAAACGGCGACCGGAGGATCGATGACTGCCGCCACCAGCGGACTGTCAGTAGCGCGGGCCAGTCAGCGCGAGACGATCGCTGCATGAGTGACCTGGCGGCCCCTTCGTCCCCAACGCAAATGCGGGAACCCGCTCGCCTCGAAAAATCCATAAACAAGCCGATTCATCGGTTTGCTCGCTTCGGCGCAAGATCGATTGTCACATCCACGGTCACTGCCGTTTTGCTGTTCGTGTTCCTGACGCCGATCCTGCTGGTGGTCGCTGTCAGTTTCGGTGAGAAAATCGAGGGTGCGAGCTGGGTCTGGGCCTTCGATCCGAGCAACTATGCGCGCGTCTTCGTGGGCATCGGCTGGCCGGATGAGATCACACTGCTTTACACCTACAAGCTCGGCTACACGCTGGCCTATGCCGTTTTTGGCTCGCTGATCGCCATCGCGTTTGCCTTTCCCTTTACCTATTTCCTGAGCCAATGTTCGCGCCGGGTGCAGGCTGCCTGGCTGGTCTTCATATTGGCCAGCCTCTCCATGTCGGAAGTCTTCATCGTCATGGGCTGGGACATCATGCTGTCCAACCGCTCAGGCTTGCCGGCGGTTTTCAAGGCAACGGGCGCGACGGCGTGGCTAAAGGAAACCGGTTGGCTTGAAGTCCTTAAAGACTGGGGCCTGGCGAACCCGCGCAACGTGAAATTCAAAACCTCCCAGCTGGCGACCGTCCTTACGATGGCCTACCTGGTTTGGCCTTATGCGGTGATTTTGCTGTACGCACCGCTGTCGCGCATCGATCGCTCGATGATTGAAGCCGCGCGCACCATGGGGGCTGGTTCCTTCACGGTGATGCGAACGGTCATTTTGCCGGTGGTCCGCATCCCGGTCATGGGCACTCTGTTGCTGCTGTTTGTCTATCTGCTCGGCGCTTATGTGACCGTCACCTATTTCGCGGAGCCCGCCCACCAAACACTGCCGGTCTCGATTTATGAAGCGATCCGCGGCGCGACACTCAACGCGCCCTTTGGCGCGGCGCAAGCCGTGGTGCTGTTGACCACAGCCGGTGTGTTCATTCTGGCAAGCCTGTGGCTCAGCCGTCTTGCGGAGAAACGGAGCTGATGAAAACCGCTCTGAAACAAGGCTTTATGCTGATTTGCGCCGCCTATATCAGCCTGCCGATCGTCATTGTGTGCATGTCGGCCCTCAATGGCGGACGCTCCATGCTGTTCCCGCCGAAAGATCCGACACTTGCGCGTTTCTGGGAGTTTTTCGTGTCGGAGCCGGTCTGGCTTCGCTCACTGGAAAACTCGGTAATCGTCGCGCTCGCCAGCGCCACCTTGGCAGTGCTGATCACCTGGCCGATTGCGTACGATCAGTGGAAACGCAACACCCCGTTTTCGCGCGCCCTTGCCGGGCTTGCCGGGCTGCCATTCGCCCTGCCGCCGATCGTCTTTGGGGTTGGCCTCAGTTTTTTGTGGACCTTTGTTGGCGGGCTTGGCAACATCTTCACCGGCATCCTGAGCCACACGGCCTTGCTCGCAGCCCTTCCGCTCGTCACAATTTCGATCGGACTTCAATCGATCGACAAGTTCCATCTGGACGCGGCACAAACCATGGGCGCGGACGAGCCGACAATCCTGCGCACGATCATCCTGCCGCAGACTCTGTCTTACACATTGTCCGGCTTCTTCTTCGTGGTGGTGCTGAGCTTCCACGAGTTCATCGTCATTTTCTTCGTGTCCGCCTCCGCCTACAGCACAGTGACGCTGCAGATCTTCAACTCGTTGCGCAACGGTTTCACGCCGACCATGGCCGTCGGTGCGATCACCTTCCTATTGATTTCTCTGGCTGTTTTCGGCGCGGTGGCGCGCTATGGCGACTTGCCCCGCCTGCTTGGAGCTGACCCCGCTCGCAAAGATTCATGATTCTCAAGAAGGACAAAAACATGGCTCAGCAGCCCCTCCTTGTCGGCAACCCGGTTTTGTTGGTGATCGACATTCAAAAGAGCGCGTTTCTGGAAAACTATGATGGCGGCATTCCGAAAATGTCCGCCTATACGAACGCGATGCGCCAGGCCCGTTCGGTGATCGACGCCGCGCGCGCGAACGATGTCCCGGTGATCTTCTTTCAGGAGGCCCATCGCCCCAACATGGTCGACTTTGGCCGGGAATTGGATGGCACTGAGGATGTGCATTGCGTTGAAGGGCGCGAAGGCACGGAGATCGCCGATGAAATCGTTGGCCTGAGACCGGATGACTATGTCATCAGGAAGCGGCGGTATTCCTGCTTCATCGGCACTGATCTGGACATTTTGCTGCGTGGCCTGAAAGCCGACACGCTGGTGATGGTCGGCGGGCTGACCAATGTTTGCGTCCACTACACCTTCGCCGAAGGCCATCAGAAGGACTTTTATTGCCGCGTGGTAAAGGATTGCGTCGGCGGGTCTGACCCCGACGCGCATGCTGCAGCTCTCGACGCAATGGAGTATCTGCAGACGGGCGCCGTGCGTCATTCAGACGAGATCATTACAGCGTTCGGCTCCCACAAAGCCGCGGCGGCTTGATGGCGGTTGTTTCCGGCACGGCGGACGTGCCTGTTTCGAACGCCGATATCCGCGGTCTTTGGCGGCGCGCCTATATCAAAGCGCCCGCAAAGGACCCGAGCTTTGAGGACCACGACACCCACGTCTATTGGTTCCAGGCGGATGGTCTTTATGCGGATTTGCGTATTCCGGCGCGTTTCGCAGCTGGTTTGTCTGCAGCGTCTCTTTCAGACCTGGCTCGCGATGACTTGCTGGCGCTTGCAGCCTCTGAAGGCTTCGCCGGCCGGGCCACGGTCGTTGGTGGCGTGTGCACCTGGCAACGGGTCATCAATCTACAAGGGCCAGAAGAGGCTCGCGACATCGGTCGTCTGGAGCGAGCGCCAGGCGGTCTGTTCGAATATGGTATTGAAGCAGATTTCGTTGAGCTCTGGCTGGATGAGCAGACCAATGGGCGCGCCGCCGAAGGCCGCGTTTTCATCTGCGGCGACACTTTTCTGGGCTGTTTGATCACGTCGCCGACGCACTTTCTTTTCGCCTGCGATCAACCGGCTCGCAAGGCGCTGAAGACCCCTTGGAACCGGGCACTTTCCCAAGCGCTTGCCGAGGGCGACCAGGACCAGCTCACCGTCCTGTTCCAGCCGGAATACAGTTTCGGCCGGCTGGAGGGCGGAGCCGCGGTGATTGAGCTATCGAGCCATCCCAACCGCGTCGGCGCCATGCTCAGCGACGATCTCCAAGCAACCGATGGTACGCTCGTCACCCATCATCTGAGCTTCGATGGCCAAGCGGTCCGGCGTGACTGGACCACGACGGATATCGATTCCTGGGCGTGAAGAAGACTGCTCAAACGCCCCAAATCTTGAAGTATTTCTCGACGATTTCATCCAAGCGCTTCTTGTCGAAGCTTGGATCGTGGCCACCGTGAACGATCGATACATCGAGCGCCTGCAGCTTCTTCATGGTCACCACATAGTCTTCAACGCTCATTCCAGGCCCGTCATAGATGAGCGGCCCATCGTAGATCGCGTCGCCCGCGAACAAGATGCCGGTCTTGTCTTCGAAGAGCGCGATGCTGCCCGGTGAATGCCCTGGCACATGCAAAACCGTGAACTGCCGGTCGCCTAAGTCGACGGTGTCGCCTTCTTCCAGAAGCCCTGTCGCCGGCGCTCCCTTGAGCGTGTAAGAGGAGGGATCATACCCGTCATAGGGCAAAGCGGTGATCAACACCTCATCAAGTGGCGGATAGCCGGAAGCGGCGAAAAGCTCCAGCAAAACCGGGTCAATTTCATCGCGAATGATGGTGTTCATGATGGAGGGCGAGGCCATTTCGTCCGCTTCTATCGGATGCACCAGGCGGATGTCGAACTCATGCACGCCGCCGATATGATCGATATGCGTGTGGGTCGACACGCAGATGATTTCCGAATGCGGTTTGGCTGAAAGGGGATCGACGTAAGGTGCGATCGGGACGATGCCCATCCCCGTATCAACAATCATATCGCGCTCAGACCCGCGCACGAAAAACATGTTCGCCTGCTCCAGAACATGGACGTGCGGTTCCAGCAACATATCCGTAGAGGTATCGACTTTTGTGACGGTGAACCAGTTCTCGACGATCGGATAACCTGAAACGTCAACCATTTTTACTCCAATGGTTCGAGGCGCCCAAAGATGATTTGATGATATGAATCGAATAGCCGAACTATGACAGGCGAGGTTGTACGTGTCACGCTTTAACGCCGTCGAGTAGCCTCAGCCCCTATTCGTCCGCGAGGAATGGCTGAGCCAGGTTGTGACTTCGGAACGGTGCGCTCACGATCAGGTGGCAACGGGCTGAAGCTGGCTCGTACAATTGGCCGACCAGAAGGAGGCAAGGCTCTTCATGCCGGATCCCGGCGGGGTCTCCGAGGCTGACGCCGCCGGATCGCGGGACGGATGACCCGTTCCCAGCATTTCGCTCGGACGAACACCATATTGGTTCAGAAACGCCCGCGAGAACACACCCTGATCCCAGTAGCCGTATTTCCCGGCAATATGGCGGATTGTACCGTGCCGACGCGCAGCCCCCGACAACTCGCGGTGACACGCTGCAAGGCGCTCCTGGCGGATGAATGCCGCGACGCCGCCGACATCCTTGAAGGCACGATAGACACTGGCGCGCGAACTGTTGAAGACGCATTGAAGCCGATGCGCATCAAGATCCTGGTCGCCCAAGTGTTCAAGGACATACCGCTTCATCGCATGCGCGACCGAGCGCCCAATTGCCGCCTGCGCCTCGTCGTCCGGCCTGCCGGCACACAGGAGGCTCTTGATGAGCGCTGTCATGCATGGTTCCGCGGTTCGCGCTTCCGCCTGGGTCATGGTTGGCAATGCTTCGAAAAGCGAATGCATCGCCGTCTCGACGACGTTTCCAACCCAACGATCCGAGCTGTACGAAAGAACCCCGGATTGTCGAAGCGGGTCATAGCCCAGGAGATCGTACGGAACGCGTAAAGAGATCCCGGAACAGGAATCGGTTTCGTACACAGTCCGTCGGTTATTGATCAAGTAGACCATACCGGGGCGCAGCAAGGCCTCGCCAGCATCGCTTGAGACCATGTGCCGCCCTCTCCTGGGGACCAGGACGATCAGGGACTCGGTAAAGATAGAATCTCCTTTTTGCGATGTCTCGATGATCACCGGCGAGTTTTGGAAGGCGATCGCGGCCGTGGCGCCAACCGACCAGGCCTTGGCTTTGAGCATCGGGACCCGTTCACCGATGCCGGTCTCACCGCATCCGTCGTTCTCAATGATACGGTATGATTGGAGACCTTTAGTTACGTCGTTCATCGCGTCGAAGCGCTCTGACGGCTCGTAGTCATCCGTATCGAACGTCAGCGCTGGAAGCACGTCGGAACCATCAATCCCGTCGGCTTTGCTCATTCCCACAGCTCCTTGCCGTCCGGCTCACTTCCGAAATTCTCCCGCTCAAACCGGCGCCCATCCACTATAGACTTATCGGTGTACCCGCTTCGATTCGATACATCAATTCATATCGATGATCGTGCGGACGATCCAATGGCTCTGGGCATCCTCGGCATGATACTGACGTACCTTCATGACGAGAGGGCGGAAGGCCTGTTGCAGGCGGCTGCTCGTTTCAGCCCTCGGGAAGTGTGGACCAGCTGCTTCGTAGCTCATCGAGGTATGATTCGTTTTTTTGGTGGTGAGGATGAGGCCGCACTTGTTTATCTCAACGAGGGGCACCGTATAGCGCCCAGCAACATCTCGATCTTGCGAGGAAAGGCGGAGGCGCTGGGTATGCTTCACAGAATTGAAGAGGCCAAAGAGACCTACGACGGGATCCAACGGGTTTTACCAAATGCAACTCTATCATCGACACGAGCGGGTGTGATGTTTCACTTCGATGAAGATGCCGACCGATTTACGAAGGGCTGCGGCGTGCGGGAATGCCTGAGTAGCAATCCTGATGAGAGGGCGGATCTGATTGCTTTATGGTGCGGGCACGATAAAAACGACGAAACAGACCCGGAACGTCGTCTGTCGATAGACACCAAATCACCCGGAAAACCTCTTCGGTGCCTACATGGTGACTATACGGCGCTCTCATGACGTCAATAAGCAACTGAAAATTATAGGAAAACTGGAGCGGGCGATGAGATTCGAACTCACGACCCCAACCTTGGCAAGGTTGTGCTCTACCCCTGAGCTACGCCCGCTCGGGTGCGCCGGAACGCCGAGGCGATACCGGCCGGGGTAAGGGCAGGGCCGAGCCCTGCGCCCGGCGGTATATGGCCTAACGACAGGACAAATGCAACAGGAAAATGAAACGCGCCAACGGTGTGCCGGCCATTGCGAAAACGCCGCCGTGCGCCTATCACCCTGTCGTTGAAATCGATTGACCGCGAGGCCCCGCAATGACCGCCGAGACCACCAAATCGCCGCTGACCTCCGATGCGCTGTTTGCCCGGCTGGACGCGATGGGCATCGCCCACAGCACCAAGGAACATCCGCCGGTCTTCACAGTGTCGGAATCGCAGTCGCTGCGCGATGCCATTCCCGGCGGCCATACCAAGAACCTGTTCCTGAAGGACAAAAAGGGGCAGTTCTTCCTGGTCACCGTCGAGGAGGATGCGGAGATCGACCTGAAATCGATCCACCACCGAATCGGCGCCAAGGGGCGGGTGTCGTTCGGCAAGCCCGAGCCGCTGATGGACCTGCTCGGCGTGGTACCCGGCGCGGTCACCGCCTTCGGGGCCGTCAACGACACCAATGGCCTGGTGACGGTGGTTCTCGACGCAGCGCTGATGCAGCATGACGTTATCAACGCCCATCCGCTGCGCAATGACGCCACGACCTCCATCGGCCGCGACGACCTCGTCCGCTTCCTGGAATCGACCGGCCACACACCGCTGATTGTGGCCTTGTCTTGAAAATGACGCCCGAAGGGGCGATTTTACGGTCAACACATATGAAGGACAGGGGCCGGACCGGCGGCCCGCGACCCGGAGACAATCATGCAGAATGGCGATAATCCCTATGGCGGTTCCTACGGGAACGCGACGGTCGGCTCCGTCAATTTCGGCGATCAGTCGGGTGACGGCGCGGTTGCCGGCGGAGCGCTGATCAAGGAAACGACGACGGCCGACTTCACCAACGACGTGATCGCTGAATCACGCAACCAGCCGGTGCTCGTCGATTTCTGGGCGCCGTGGTGCGGCCCGTGCAAACAGCTCACGCCGATCATCGAGAAGGTGGTCAATGAATCGGCCGGCAAGGTGAAGCTGGTCAAACTCAACATCGACGACCACCCGTCGATCCCCGGCCAGATGGGCATCCAGTCTATCCCGGCGGTGGTGGCCTTCGCCGACGGCCGGCCGGTCGACGCCTTCATGGGCGCGGTACCGGAAAGCCAGATCCGCCAGTTCATCGACAAACTGGTGCGCGACAACGGCGCCGCCGACACGGCTGCCATGCTGGCCGAAGCCAAAGCGACGCTCGAGGCTGGCGACATCAACACCGCGGCGCAGATATTCGGGGCGATCCTGCAGGCCGAGCCGGACAATGCCAAGGCGACCGCCGGCATGGCCGAATGCCTGATCGCCGCCGGTGAGAAGGACCGGGCGCGGGAGATGCTCGACGGCCTGAGCGACGCTCAGAAATCCGATCCGGACGTCGCCGCCATCCTGGCCCGTTTCGCCCTGGAAGAACAGGTTGCCGGGCTGGGCGATCCGCAGGCCCTGGAGGCGCGGCTGGCCGCCAATCCGGACGACCACGAGGCGCGTCTCGACATGGCCAAGATCCTCAACGCGATGAACGAGCGCGAGAAGGCGGCGGATTACCTGCTGCACATCATGAAAGCCGACCGGCAGTGGCAGGATGACGCGGCGCGCAAACAGCTGCTCACCTTCTTCGAGGCATGGGGTGCCAGCGACCCGGCAACGCTGGCGGCAAGACGCAAGCTCTCTTCATTGATGTTCTCCTGATCGCCGGGTTGCAGAATCTCCGGTTGGGGTCTTGAGAATTGCGCGCCGCTGCCCAAATCCTCTAGTATCAGTCATTTCAGACCGGGGCGCGGACGTGCTTGCTGGAAACGTGCATTACCGAACCGATAGGGACATACCGGATCAGGTGCCGCTGTTTCCGCTTTCCGGTGCCCTGCTGCTGCCCTGCGGCCAGATGCCGCTCAATATTTTCGAGCCGCGCTACCTGGCCATGATCGACGACGCCATTGCGTCCAACCGCATCGTTGCGGTGATACAGCCACGGTTCGACGCAAACGGTCAGATCGAACGCTGCGACGCCCCGCAACTGTGTTCCGTCGGCACCCTCGGACGCATTACCTCGCTGTCGGAAACCGGCGACGGCCGGTACATCATCTCGCTGATCGGCATCTGCCGCTTCCGGCTGATCGACGAAGCGCCGCAAAAGAAGGCCTACCGCCAGGGCCGGATCGCGCCTTTCCTCAACGATCTGAGTTCGGATACCGGCGAAGAGAATGTCAACCGGTCGGCGCTGCTGGACAGTTTTCGCGCCTATCTGGAAGCCAATGACCTGGAGGCGGACTGGGAAAGCGTCGAGCAGGCGAGCAACGCCACGCTGGTCAACACCATGTCGATGATGGCTCCTTACGGCCCGGCCGAAAAACAGGCGCTGCTCGAAGCGCCGGACCTGAAAACGCGTGCCGATACGCTGATTGCGATGACTGAGATCGCCCTGGCGCGCGACAACGACGATTACGACACCACGCTGCAATAGACCAGGCAGATGACTGAAGCGCGGCGCTCGGCAAATATCGATCCCAAAATGCTCGACCTTCTGGTCTGTCCCCTGACGAAGGGGCCACTGGAACACGACGAGGCGAAAGACGAACTGGTGTCGCGCCAGGCGGGGCTCGCCTATCCGATCAGGGACGGCATTCCGATCATGCTGCCCTCGGAGGCGCGTCCGCTGGACGAGGGCGATACGCACAGCGGCGGAAAGGCGTAGACGGTGGGCAAACGCGGCACATTGCGGCGGCAGCGATTGCTGGCCGCCGCGGCCAACCGTTTCTGGCAGTTCGGCTACGGCAGCACCAGCCTCGCCGACATCGCCGGTGACGCCGAAGTGCCGCTCGGCAATGTTTACTACTATTTCCGCACCAAGCAGGATATTGCGCGTGGCGTCGCCGATATCTTCGTTTCCGAGACGCAGTCGATGCTGTCGGAGATCGCCGAGGCCGAATCGGAACCGCGCCGCCGTGTGTTAGCGCTGATCCGCAGGCTGTCGGAATCGAACCGCAGCCGGGTCGAAAGGGGCTGTCCGATCGCCCTGGCGGTGCGTGACTTCCGGGACTGCGCGCCGGACGCCTCGCAACGCGCCGCCGAATCCTTCGACCTGCTGATCGGCTTTATCGGCCGCGAACTGCAGCGCACCGGCGCCCGTCCGTCGACCGCGCTCGCCAAAGCCCGCGCCATCGTCGTCGAATGGCAGGGCGGCATATCGCTGGCCCATGCGCTGGGCGATGCCACGGTGCTTGCGGAAAGCTTCCGCCGCGCCGAACAGCGCATTGTGCAAGCCAACTGACTGAGCGCCGGTCACGCTTCTGGCAATGCCTCTACGTAGTACCAGCGGCCGGCTTTTTTTCTGAACCGGCTGCGCTCACGGTGGGTGTGCAGCGATCCGCCCGCCAGGTACCGCGCCTCGAACAGCACGGTTCCCTCACGGTCGGTCTCGCCGCCACCCGATGTCTCGATGACCGTCAGGCCGGCCCAATGATTGTCCGCCGCCCAGCGGGCGACCGCCGCTTCATCGAGTTGGGGCTGGTGTTTCGGCCACAGCGTATCGCGCAGATAGGCGATGTTCCCCCTTGCAAAGGCGCTGTAGCGCGACCGCATCAGCTGTTCGGCCGTCCGCGGCCGCTGGCCGCCATTCAGAAACCGGTCGCAGCAGTCGGAAAACGGCCGCTCGCTTCCACAGGGACAAGGCTCGTTCACACTGTTCCTCCGTACCAGGCCTACAGCATGGCCTGCAGCCGCCGCATGAGGTCGTCCGCCGTGACCGTTGATGCGCACGGCTGCACTTCGCCCAAAGCGACCAGTGGGCACTCGCGCTTGCGGCAGGGCGCGCAGTCGATCGACGTGGCGACGACGTCGACGCTGCGGCCGCGCGGACCGGTGAGACCGGGTGCGGTGCTGAGGGCGATCTGAACCGTCGGCAAATCCAGCGCGCAGGCGAGATGCGTCAGGCCGCTGTCGGTACCGACCGCCGCCGTGCATCCTTTCAGGACGTCGGCGATCTCGCCGAGACTGGTTTTTTGGACCACCCGTGTCTGCGGCACGGCGCTGGCCAGCGCTTCGGTGACCCGTCGTTCCGCCGGATTGCCGTAGGTGACCACCGGACGCAGGCCGGCGTCGACCAGGGCCCGGCCCAGATCGATCCACCCGTCCGTATGCCAGTGTTTGCTCGCCCAGCTGGTACCATGCAGAAGGAACACGTCCCGTTCCGGCCTGGCACGGCCGGTGGCGCGCGCCAGTCCGTAGTCGAGGATCTCGAGATCCGGCTCGTAGTCCAGAACGCGGCCGAGCAGCAGGCGTGTGCGGTCGATCGCGTGGCGGTTCCGCTCAACCGGGTGTTTGTGCCGGTAGAAGGCCGTCGCCGCCGATTCGCGGGCGCTTCCGCGGTCGAGACCGGCGACCCTGGGCCCGGCCAGACGGGACAGTACGGCGCTTTTAACGAGACCCTGCGCGTCGATGACCAGGTCGTAGCGTTCACCGCGCATGGTGCGCCAGAAGTCGAGAATCTCGCGGCGGGTCGTCGGCGACAGCAAGGTTGAGCGCCAGCGGCGTACGGCGACCCTGTGGATGCGCCCGACGCCCGGATGCAGCCGTACCAGATCGGTGAACGGCTCCTCGACACACCAGTCGATTTCCAGCTCCGGTCGGGCCGCGAGCGCGTCGGTGAGCGCCGGAAAGGTATGGATCACATCGCCCATCGAGGAGGTCTTGACCAGCAGCACCTTCATGCCGGATGTCCGTCCGTTTGCAGCAGCCGGTCGGCGGCAGCGGCGACCTGCGCAACGTCGAGCCGATTCATGCAGTCCAGATGACCGAGCGGACAGGTGCGCTTGTGGCAAGGTGAACACGCGAGGTCGAGCCACAGCAGTTCCCGCCGGTCGGTGAGCGGTGGCGTGTTGTGCGGTGCCGTCGATCCGTAGACGGCGAGCACCGGCGTGCCGACCGCGGCGGCGATATGCATCAGGCCGCTGTCATTGGTCACCGCCAGCCGGGCGCCGGCCAGCAGATCGATGGCGTCATTTAGTGTCGTCTGGCCGGCCAGGTCGCGCGCCTGCGGCGCCGGCCGGGCAATCTCTTCGGTGACCGCGGCGTCCTTCGGCGATCCGAGCAGCACGATATCGAGGCCGCGTTGCGCCAGGCGTTCGGCCAGCCCGGCATAATGTGCCGGCGGCCAGCGCTTGGCCGGGCCGTATTCGGCGCCCGGCATCATCGCCACATAGCGCGTCGACGCCAGGCCATGGGCCTGCAACAGACGGGCCTGATTATCGGCATCGACATTGAGCTTCGGATTGCGGAACGTACCGCCTTCGGCCAGGTGGAAGAACATCTCGGCGGTACGTCGCTTGCGCGCCTTCGGCAGCGGCAGAATGTTGTTGAGCAGGCCGTAGCGCATTTCCTTGCGATAGCCGGTGCGGGTGCCGACGCCGGCAAAAAACGGGATCAGCGCCGATTTCCAGTTGCCCTGCATGACGTAGGCTCGGCTGTAGCTGCCGCGCATGGCGCTGCCGATCCGCCAGCGTTGGCGCAATGCGACGCTGCCGCGCGGCAGCGGATCGTCAACGAAACCCGTAACCTCCGGCATGCGCCTGACCAGCGGTGCCAGGAAGGATGGCGCCATGACGTCGATTGACGCACCCTCGAAACGGTCCTTGAGCGCGGCAAACAGGCACTGCGCCATAACCATGTCGCCGACCCAGCGCGGGCCGATCACCAGGATGGTTGGGTCTGCAGCCATTCGACATAGTCCCTGACGCCGGTCGCCACGTCCCGCAACGAACCGTTGTAACCGGCGGCCCGCAGGCGGCTGATATCGGCCTGGGTGAAACTCTGATAGCGGCCCTTCAGATGGTCGGGGAAATCAATGTAGTCGATCTCGCCGCGACCCAGTGTGCCGATCACCGCCTCGGCGACGGCGCGGAAGGGTTCGGCCCGGCCGGTGCCGCAGTTGAAAATGCCGCTAATGCCACGACGCCAGCACCACAGAACGACATCGGCGACGTCGGCGACGTGGATGAAATCGCGGCTCTGTTCGCCGGGGCCGTAGCCATCATGGGCGCCGAACAGCTTCGGGTTTTCGCCTTTCGTCACCTGACCAAAGAGGTGGAAGGCGACCGAGGCCATCGATCCCTTGTGCGCCTCGCGCGGCCCGTAGACATTGAAATAACGCAGGCCGACCACCGGCGCGTGATCGCTTTGCGACAGCACGGCGCGCCGCACATGGTCGTCGAAGAGTTTTTTCGAGTAGCCGTAGACGTTGAGCGGCCGCTCGTTGCCGCTTTCCTCGGCGAACTGATCGCCACCGCCATAGACGGCCGCCGACGAGGCGTAGATGAACGGAATACCGCCCACCTGGCAGAAGGCGAGCAGGGCTTTCGAGTAGCTGTAGTTGTCGCGCATCATGTAGCGGCCGTCCCACTCGGTGGTGGTGGAACAGGCGCCCTGGTGAAAGACCGCGCTGATGCCATGGACGCCGCCGCCCTGCAGGCGAGCCAGAAAGTCGTCCTTGTCCTCGTAGTCGGCGATGGCGAGATCGGCGATGTTGCGGAATTTGGTGCCGTCGGTCAGATCGTCGACGACCAGGATGTCGTCGTGGCCAGCGGCGTTCAGCGCCGCCACCAGATTGCTGCCGATCATGCCCGCGCCGCCGGTGACCAGGATCATCAGACGCCCTTTCTCAACGGCCTTCTATCGCTTGCTCGCCGTGATTCCAGATTGTAATGGTGTCGCGCATTAGCACAAAGCCCCGTGCCCGAACAGATGGACCTCCACGCCGCATGCAGCTCGAAACCATCCAGGACGCCATTGCCGGATTCGCCGACCTGACGGTGCTGGTTATCGGCGATTTCATGCTCGACCGCTTCATCTACGGCGATCTGGAGCGCATTTCGCCGGAGGCGCCGATACCAATCCTGCGCGGCAGCGACCAGCGGCAGATGCTCGGCGGCGGCGGCAATGTCGTGGCCAATCTGGTGACCTTGGGCGCAACCGCGTTGCCGTTAAGCGTGATCGGCCGCGACACTGCCGGCGCCGACATGACAGCTATGCTCGCGGCGCTGGATGTCGAAACCGCCGGTGTGCTGGCGAGCGACGGACGGCAGACTTCGCAGAAAACCCGCTTTGTCGCGCAACGCCAGCAGGTGCTGCGTTTCGACGAGGAGGATCGCGGCTCGCTCGTCGACGACGACCGTTCCCGTCTGCTGCAACATCTGCCCACCCTCGTCGCACGGGCCGACGTCGTCATCCTGTCGGATTACGGCAAGGGCGTGCTCGGTAACGGCGTGGCCGCCGACATCATCGCCCGCTGCAATGCCGCCGCAACGCCGGTGCTGGTCGATCCTAAGGGCCCCGATTACGGCCTCTATGCCGGAGCGACGGCGGTGACGCCCAATCGCAGCGAACTCGCCGAGGCGAGCGGACGTGCGGCGGTGGCCGATGCCGAGGTCGAAGATGCGGCGCGCCATCTGGCGGCGACGCACGATTTCGATTTCGTCGTCGCGACCCGCAGCGAAGACGGCATGAGCGTGGTCGGCGCAGACTTCGCCCACCACGTGGCGACACCGGTCCAGGAGGTCTTCGACGTGTCGGGCGCCGGCGATACGGTGATAGCCTCGTTTGCCCTGGCATTGGCCGCCGGGCTCGATCTGCAGGCGGCCGGCACGCTGGCCAATGCCGCGGCCGGCGTGGTCGTCGCCAAGCGCGGCACCGCCCAGGTGACCCGCGACGAAATCCTGACGCAGCTCAACGGTTACGTGGAGAAACCCGGTGCCGTGGATGTCGACCACGCCCGGCGGCTGGTCGACAGTTGGAAGAGCCGCGACCTCACCGTCGGTTTCACCAACGGCTGCTTCGATATCCTGCATGCCGGCCATATCTCGTTGCTGCGTCAGGCGCGAGCCGAATGCGACCGTCTTATCGTCGGGCTCAACACCGACGATTCGGTGCGCCGGCTGAAGGGACAGGATCGCCCGGTCAACACGCAGGACGACCGGGCGGCGGTGTTGTCGGCGCTCAAATCCGTCGATGCCGTGGTATTGTTCAACGACGACACGCCGGCGGCGTTGATCGCGACGCTGCTGCCGGACGTGCTGGTCAAGGGCGCCGACTATACGATCGACCAGGTGGTCGGGGCGGATGTGGTGACGGCGGCCGGCGGCCGCGTGGTGCTGGCGGAACTGCTGCCCGACCGCAGCACCACCGACACGATCCGCAGCCTGAAGGCGGACCGCGCATAGGACGAGACGATGGATCGACTGCATGACTATCTGATGCGCTCCGCCGCCGTGTTGGACGGCATGGCGCAGCGGGACTTTTCGACCGAGATGGACCGGGCCTGCGAGATGATCGTTTCGGCTCTGCGAGCCGGCCGGCCGCTGCTCACCTGCGGCAACGGCGGATCGGCCGCCGACGCGCTGCATATCGCCGGCGAACTGGTCGGTCGGTTTACCCGGGATCGCAGAGGCTTCAACGTCATCGCACTGCCTGCCGATGTGGCTACCCTGACCGCCTGGAGCAACGACAAAGGCTTCGAGCATGTGTTCGAACGCCAGGTGGAGGCCTACGGCGGCGGCGGCGGCGTGCTGCTTGCCCTGTCGACCAGCGGCAATTCCCGCAACGTCGTGCTGGCGATCGACAAGGCCCGCGACATGGGTCTCGGTACGATCGGCATGACCGGTTCGACCGGCGGCGCGCTGACCGGGCGCTGCGACGTACTGTTCAACGTGGCGGCCGAAACGACCCCGCTGGTCCAGCAGGGGCATGCCTGCCTCTACCATCACCTGTGCGACCAGGTCGAGGAACGGCTGTCGGGAACCTGACCGATATGACGCGGATGGACGGGCTCGAGGACACCGGCCTGTGGGTGCGGTGCAATGTCGAGACGGGTGCCTTTGCCGGGCAGCCGGGCCTGTTTCTCGACCGCGACGGGGTGATCAACGCCGACACCGGCTATCCGTCTGACCCGGACGAGATCGTGATGATCGGCGCCACCATGCCGCTGATCCGCGAGGCCAACCTGCGCGGGCTGCCGGTGATCGTCGTGAGCAACCAGTCCGGCGTCGGCCGCGGCTACATGGGCTGGCCAGATTATGTCGCCGTGACCGACCGCATCGAAGCGCTGCTCGCCAAGGCCGGGGCGCGGCTCGACTGCATCCTGGCCTGTGCTTATCACGAGGACGGTGTGGCGCCCTTTGCGAGCGGCGATCATCCGTTGCGCAAACCCAATCCCGGCATGCTGCTGCGCGGCGCTGCGCTGACCGGTGCCGACCTTGCGACGTCCGTCATCGTCGGCGACAAGCCGAGCGACATGGAGGCGGGCAGCCGCGCGGGCCTGAAAGCCGGCTGGTTCGTGGGCAGTTCCGATGCGGCGGAGGCTTTGTCCAGTTCGGCGTTTCCGGTCCGCCCGCTGCCGGCTGATCCGGTTGCAATCCTCAAATCCGATTGACATTCAGTTGATTCAAATCAAAAGCTTCACGTAAAACATAGATATATTCATATTAATGAATGTATCTATGGAGGCACTCATGACGCTCGACTGGAGAGTGGGAGGGCTGGCTCTTGGACTGGTCTTCTTCCTGGCGGTCCTGTTGGCCAAGCCGATCGGAGTTTCAACGCAGTTCGTGATTCTCGACGGGATTTTATGGAATGCCGTCGACGGTTCCGTTGTCACCCAGACGGAAGACGGGTTCACATCGTCGAACGCCTATCTGGCAAAGTCCGGTGGCAAATACGCCAAAGCGGTGGCGAATCCGGTCAATTACGGTTTCGTCTTCGTTTTGGCCATGCTGGTCGGCGGCGCCGTCTCGGTGTGGTTGCGTGGCGGCGTCGAAAAGGCGGACCGGCGGATCCCGGTGCTGTGGCGCGCCAATTTCGGTGAAAGTGCCGCAAAGCGCTATACCATGGCTTTCGCCGGTGGATTTATCGTTCTTTACGGGGCGCGGCTCGCCGGTGGTTGCACGTCCGGACACATGATGTCCGGCATGCTGCAGACGTCGCTTTCGGGCTACATCTTTGCCGCCGGCGCTTTTGCCGCCGCGGTCCCGACCGCCCTCGTGCTCTATCGCAAGGAGGCCTGAGCCATGCAAATCCTGATTGCCATTCTGGTCGGTGCCGCTTTCGGTGCGGTGCTCGACCGCATCGGGGCTTCCAACCCGAGTGTCATCGGCCGCATGCTGGCGCTGATCGACCTGAAACTGATGAAAACGATCCTTCTGGCCATCGGCGTCGGATCGGTACTGATGTTCGGCGGCCAGATGATCGGCCTCGTCGATGTCGGCCACATGTCGGTCAAGACCGCCTATATCGGTGTCTTCGTCGGTGGCCTGCTGCTCGGCTTCGGCTGGGCCCTGTCAGGCTATTGCCCGGGCACCGGCATCGTTGCCGTCGGCGCTGGCCGTCGCGATGCCGTGGCCTTCGTGGCCGGCGGACTGTTGGGCGCCGCCGCCTACATGGCCACCTATCCGGCGGTCAAGGCGACCGGTCTGCTCGAGGCAATTGCCGGGGGCAAGGTAACGCTCGGCACGGTGCCCGGCGCCACGTTCGAGGGCGTGACCGCCCTGCCGGGCGACCTGCTCGGCATCGTGCTCGGCCTCGCCTTCATCGGCATCGCCTTCCTGCTCCCGGAGCGGCTTTCCGGCGCGGACACGCGCGTTCCGGCCGAGTGAGGCCGCTCGCCCCGGCGCCCTCCGCGCCGGGGCTTTCCCGGTGCCGCAGGCAGCAAACAATGCGCCATCAAGTCGATCCTTTCTTGACTTTCGCTCCATGCTTCCGCCAGCATGGACCATGCGCTTTCTCCTGCTGTTTTTGATTCTGGTTCCAACCGCCGCCGCGCTGGCGCACAGCGGGGCGACCGGGGTGGTGAAGGACCGCATGGACCTGATGAAGAGCGTCGCGGCGCAGATGAAGACGATCGGCGACATGGTGAAGGGTCAAAGTGCCTTCGATGCCGTCGCCGCGGCGTCTGCCGCCGACGCCATCGGTGTTCACGCGCAGGGCGTCGCGGTTGTTTTCCCGGAAGGGTCGATGGATCATCCAAGCGAGGCGACGGCGGCGATTTGGCAGAATTGGGACGCCTTCATGGCGCTGTCTGAAGAGATGAGGATCAAAGCCGCCGTCCTGTCGGATGCGGCTGCGGCGGCGTCGGCCGTCAGCGCCATCCGGCCACAATTCATGGCCCTCGGCCAGACCTGTTCAGACTGCCATACCGATTTTCGCAAGACCGTCGCGGACTAAGGGGTCTAATCCAGCGTGCGCCGGTAGCGCAGCATGGCGAGCAGGGTGATCACCATCAGGATGACCAGCAGGGCGCGCAGATCCGGCACGATGTCGGACAGATCGGCACCCTTCAGCATCACCTTGCGGGTGATGCGGATGAAATGCGTCGACGGGATGATGTGGCCGAGTGCCTGCGCCCAGCCGGGCATCGCCGCGAACGGGAACATGAACCCCGACAGCAGGATCGAGGGCAGCAGGTAGAAAAACGACATCTGCATTGCCTGCATCTGGTTGTGCGCCACGGTCGAGAACAGGAAGCCGAGCGCCAGGTTGACGACGATGAAGACGTTGAGACCGATGAGAAACGGCACGACCGGGCCGACAAAGGGCACGGAGAATACCCAGAAGGCCAGAATCAGGAACACGCAGGTCTGGACGTAGCCGACCAGCACATAGGGCGTGATTTTACCGAGCATCACCTCCGGCGCGCGCACCGGCGTCGCCAGCAGCGTTTCCATGGTACCGCGCTCGCTCTCGCGTACGATGGCCATCGCTGTAATCATCACCATGGTCATCGAAATGATCACGGCCAGCAGCCCCGGCACGATGTTGAAGCTGGTCTTACCGGCCGGATTGTAGCGCCGGTGTGGCACCACGTCGAAGGCGTCCGGTTGCGGCGCCAGATAGGCGAGCGGACCGGTCGACAGGGTCGCAATGCTGTTTTGCGCGATCTGGGTGAGCGCGCTGACCGCGGCCCCCGAGGTGGAGGGATCGGAGGCGTCGGCGTCGACCAGGATCGCTGGGCGAGCGCCCCGGATCACATCGCGCTCGAAGTTTTCGGGGATGGTGACGACGAAAGAGGCGCCGCCGGTGATCAGCACCCGGTCGGCCTCGCGGCCGTTGTCGACGGTGCCTTGGAAATCGAAATAGGTCGACGTTTGCATTGCCGCTAGGAAGGCACGGGTGAATGGTCCGCTGTCGTGGACCTCGACCAGGGTCGGCATGTGCCGGGGATCGGAGTTGATGGCGAAGCCGAACAGCATCAGCTGCATGATCGGAATGGCGATCATCATGGCGAAGGTCATGCGGTCGCGCCGCATCTGAATGAATTCCTTCGTCAGGACCGCGCTGAATCTTCCGAACGACAGGCTCATCTCATGCCGCCTTCCTGGCGGAGGCATAATTGTCGGTCGAACCCGCCATCAGATGGATGAAGACTTCCTCGAGCCCGGCCGGGCGCTTCGACCAGCGATAGGTCTTGTCCGAGCGGAAGGGCTTGATAGCCTTTTTCAGAGCCGACTCGTCGGTGCCCGAGACATGCAGGACCGAACCGAAACGCGCCACCTGTTCGATACCCGGCAGCCCGTCGAGGCGGTGTGCGAGGTCGGCCAGGCCCGGGCCTTCGACCCGCCAGGTGTGGAGGCCGACCATGTCGGGGATCTGCTTGGCCGGACCGTCGATCAGCTTCTTGCCATAGGCGATATAGGCGATGTTGTCGCACTGGACCGCCTCGTCCATGTAATGGGTGGAGACCAGCACGGTGACCCCGTTGTCGGAGAGGCGGCGGATCTCGTCCCAGAAATCGCGTCGCGCCTTGGGATCGACGCCGGCGGTCGGTTCGTCGAGCAACAGCAGGTCCGGGTCATGCAGCAGACAGGCCGCCAGCGCCAGGCGCTGCTTCCAGCCGCCCGACAGTTCACCGGCCAACTGGCCAGCCCGGTCGGCCAGGCCGAGCCCTTCGAGCGCTTCGGAGACCCGCCTGCGTCGCTCCTTGATGCGGTACATGCGGCCGATGAAATCCAGGTTCTCGCGGATCGTCAGGTCCGCATAGAGCGAGAACTTCTGGGTCATGTAGCCGACATGCTCCTTGATGCTGTCGGATTGCTTCAGAATGTCGTAGCCGAGGCAGCGGCCTTCGCCGGCGTCCGGCGTCAGCAGGCCGCACAACATGCGGATGGTGGTCGTCTTGCCGCTGCCATTGGGTCCGAGAAAGCCGTAGATCGCCCCCTTCGGCACACTGATATCGAAGTGGTCGACGACGGTCTTGTCGCCGAAGCGTTTGACCAGGCCGGTGACCTCGATGACCGGTTCGCTCATTTGTGCACCGTGGTGCTTGCGGGCGCCACCCGCACATCGATCGGCTGCCCGGGGAGCAGGGTGGTCGGTTGATCCGGCAGCGCCTCGGCGCGGAACACCAGTTTCGAGCGGTCCTCCAGGCTGTAGATCACCGGCGGCGTGAACTCGGCATCCGACGACAGATAGGAGATTCTCGCCCTGACCGGTTCGGCACAGCCGTCGCATCCGATCAGGACCGGGGTTCCCAAGCGCAGGCCGGCGCGTTGCGGTTCGCCGACATAGAACAGGAACCGGATTTCGCCGGGGGGCAGAATGGAAACGACCGGCGTGCCCGCCGCGACATATTCGCCGGGCAGATAGTAGGTTTCCTGGACGTATCCGGAAGCCGGTGCCCAGACAAGCCGCTCGGCGAGATCGATCTCCGAGCGGACGACATCCTGCTCGGCCGCACGGACCTGGTATTTGGCGGCCTTGAGCTGGGCGGTGCGGGCCGGCAGGCGGGCCACGTCGAGCTGGGCCCGCTGCTCATCAACGGCGGCCGCCGCGGCATCCCGGGACGCGTGGTCCTGGTCGAGCTTGCTGCTGGCGACAAAATCCAGCGAAGCGAGTTCGCTGGAGCGCTTGTAGTTCACTTCGGCCAGCGCCAGCTGTGCCTCGGCGCTGCGCAACTGCTCCACGATCACGGCGATTTCGGCCGGACGCTTGCCGGTGCTCTCGTTTTCCAGGTCGGCCTCGGCGACGGAAAGACTGGCGAGCGACTTCATCATGGCGACACGCTGCTTGTTGTCGTCGAGCGAAAACAGCGGGGCGTTTTCCTTCACCGTGTCGCCGCGGGTTACCGAGAGGGTCTCGAGGATTCCAGAGCTCTGCGGCGCCACATAGACATATCGGCCCTCCACATAACCATAGAAGCGCGCATCCTGAACGGCGTCATCGCCGAACGGCCAGAGGGCGGTGAAGAGGGCGACGATCCAGGCTTGGACAGTATCCATGTCAACCTCCATCCTTTTGGGCAGACAATCCGTTGAGCAGAATATCGAAATGGCTTTCGACAAAGGTCTGTGGCGAGTCTCCGGCAGCTTCGTCGATGCCGAAGATCTGAGTGAGCAAGGCATGGGCGAGCATCGGGCCGATGACGTTGCGCACGGTCAGCCGGGTGTCGACGGGCCGGAAGATGCCCTCGTCGATGCCGCGCTGAAGGATGGTCTCGAGCGCATCGATCGCCCGGTCGATGACCTGCCGGCGATAGGCTTGCGCCAACGCGGGAAAGCGGCCGGCTTCCATCAAGACCAGGCGTGGCAGCGCCATCGTGTCGGGATCGGCCATGCGGTTCATCACCATGGTCATGATGGCTTTCAGCAGCATCGGCGGCGGTTGCGTGGAGGTGTGTGCGAGCTCCGTGCTGGCCTGCGCGACCGGCGCCAGCGCGCGCTTTACCAGCTGCTCGAAAATCTCCTCCTTGCTGGAGAAATAACGATAGATGGCACCCTTTGAGAGCCCCGCATCGGTGGCGATCTCCTCCACCTTGGTGGCGGCGAATCCGTTGCGCACGAACAGCCGCAAGGCCGCGTCGAGCACCTCGTCGGGCCGCGCATCGGCGCGGCGGCGCCATTTGGGTTCAACCATGCCTGTCACGCGCGTCCTCCATAAGTAAATGACCGGTCATTTACTTATATGATAAATCGATGGTGATTTGTCAATGTTGTCGCCAGGGTTGCATATGTGCGGTTGATTGGTTGGTCGGTCTACGAATGCGAGACTTCGCTTAACCGGTCATTAATCGAACCAGCATGTGGCGCCGGTGATCCTGTCCGCCAAAAAACACGGCCAGAACACGAATCTCTTTGGCGTACTCATCCACGGTGAAGTAGAAAACCACGCGCTTTTTTGTCACGTGGCGAAGGCCAGGCATTAGGTCCGGCTGCAATGTTCCCTGGAACGGTGCCCCCGCTAAGGAAGCCATGAGGTCTTCGATGGATCGGACGCGTTTTGATGCCCGTTCCAGTGCCTCTCCTGGCGTATCGCCAAGACCGATGTAGCTTTCGAATAAATGGTCGAAAATCAGTGTTAGATCCGATAGGCACTGCTTGGAACGGACGACCTTATAGGCCATGTTCCCGTCGCTTTGCGGCAATCATGGCGTCCGTACGCGCGCGCCCTTCTTCGAGCGATTCAAACTCCCCTTGCGCTCTTTGCTTAAGCAGTTCCCGCAGGGCCGCCAACTCAGCGTCCTTCAATTCCGACTCCGCCCGCACGAGTTCAAGACCGCGTTGAACGACTGCACTCAGGCTCGCATAACGTCCCTGCTCCACCAGTCTGCGCGCGAATACACTTTGCTGTTTTGAAATTGACACTGAGGCTTTGATCGACATTGTGCACCGTCAAAATTACATGAGTACTACTCAGTAGCATATCCCTCACGACGTTGAAAGCGACAGACTGGTTGTGCCCTATATCGCCTCGCCACGCAGCAGGCCGATATCGCGTAGCGCACGCCCCAGGCCGATGTCGTTGGGGGCACCGCAGTGCCAGAAATTCGGTGACAGTTTACTTAATTCCACTCAAAGGTTAGTTTAACGGTAAGTATCTGAAAGAATTAAGTAAACTGTCACCGAATTTGCGGTCTCGACAGATCGAGTTTCACTCTCAAACTGTCAAATTGCCTCGCCACGCAGCAGGCGCGGGCCCTGCGGGCCGGACAGGCCGGCGGCCTGGCGGATGAAAAAGCTCTTGAGCGGCGGCATGCGCTCGACCAGGCCGAGGCCGATATCGCGCAGCGCACGCACCGGGCCGATGTCGTTGGAGAACAGCCGGTTGAGCACGTCGGTGGTGACGCCCATCTGGAAGGTGTCGAAGCGCCGCCACACCTGGTAGCGCTCAAGCACCGACATGGCGCCGATGTCGAGGCCCAGCCGGTCGGCCTCGACGACGGTTTCGGCGAGCGCCGCCACGTCGCGAAAACCGAGATTGAGGCCCTGTCCGGCGATCGGGTGAATACCGTGCGCGGCGTCGCCGGCCAGCGCCAGGCGCGGTGCCACGAAGTCGCGGGCCAGCGTCAGTCCGAGCGGAAACGCCTTGCGGCCGCCGACCAGTTCCAGAGCGCCGAGCCGATGCCCGAAACGGCGCTCCAGTTCGGCTTCGAACAGCAGATCGTCGGCGGCGACCAGCCGGTCGGCTTCGGCGGTGCGCTCGGTCCACACGAGCGACGACCGGTTGCCGGTGAGCGGCAGGATGGCGAACGGGCCGGCGGGCAGGAAATGTTCCTCGGCGCGGCCCTCGTGCGGCCGCTCGTGAGCGACCGTGGTGACGATGCCCGACTGGCCGTAGGACCAATGCAGGGTCTTGATGCCGGCCATGTCGCGCAGCCTGGAGCGCACACCGTCGGCGGCGACCAGCAGGCGGGTTCGCAAAACACGCCCGTCGCCCAGCGTTACCTCCAGCGCCGGCTCGTCGGACCGGAACGCCTCGACGGTGACGCCCTGTTCGACGGGGATGCCAAGCGCCTCGGCGCGCTTGCGCAAGGCGCCGACCAGCGCGACGTTGGGCACCATGTGGGCGAAGGGTTCGCCGGGCGCGACATCGCCGTCGAAGGTCAGGAACACCGGCCGAACCGGATCGCCGGTGCGCGAATCGGTGACGATCATGTCGGTAATCGGCTGTGCCTGCGGCTCGATGTCGGACCACGCCTGCATCTGCTGCAGCATGCGGCAGGCGCCGGCGGCGATGGCCGAGGCCCGCTCGTCCTTCTTCCAGACCTCGGGCGGCGCGGCATCGACAACCCGGATGTCGAGATGCGGTGCCGCCGCCTTGATGGCCACGGCGGCCGACAGGCCGACATAACCGCCGCCGCCAACCAGAACGTCCATAATCTCTTCCGCCATGATGTGATTTCTCCGGCAATCGCCTGTTGCGATCCGCAGACCGCATCCTGTAAGTCCCGACTATACAGGCCCGATATGGCCAAAAAAACACCCATCCGGAGTTCAAAATGTCGCGCGCCATGGAAAAGCTGCTGTCTATCCTCGATCTCGAGCGTCTCGAAGTCGACCTGTTCCGCGGCACCAGTCCAAAAGGCGGCTGGCAGCGTGTCTTCGGGGGGCAGGTGATCGCCCAGGCGCTGGTGGCGGCGCAAAGAACCGTCGAAGACAGCCGCTTCGTGCATTCGTTGCATTCCTATTTTCTGCTGCCCGGCGATCCGGCGGTGCCGATCGTCTACGAGGTCGATCGCATCCGCGACGGGTCGAGCTTCACCACGCGGCGCGTCGTCGCCATTCAGCATGGGCGGGCCATCTTTTCGCTGTCGGCTTCTTTCCAGGTGGAGGAACCGGGTTTCGACCACCAGATCGACATGCCCGACGTGCCGGTGCCTGAAAGCCTCATCGGCGAGGCGGATCTGAAGGCGAAGTTCCTGAAAAACGCGCCGGAAAACGTGCGCCGATATTGGGAGCGCGAGCGGCCGATCGAAATGCGGCCGATTTCACTGGAACACTATATTTCCCGCGAAAAACTGGCACCGTTGCAAAACATCTGGGTGCGCGCCAACGGCCCGGTGCCGAATGATCGCCGCATCCAGTCGGCGGTGCTCGCTTACCTGTCGGACATGACGTTGCTCGACACGTCGCTGTTCGCCCATGGCATTTCGGTTTTCAGCGGCAAGATCCAGGCGGCGAGCCTCGACCATTCGATGTGGTTTCATCGGGCTTGCGACCTCGACGATTGGATGCTCTACGCCCAGGACAGCCCCAGCGCCAGCGGCGCCCGCGGCCTCAACCGCGGCGGTCTTTACACCCGCGATGGCATGCTGATCGCCTCGGTGGCGCAGGAAGGACTGATCCGTAGGCGCGCTAAAGACTAATCAGCGGGCATCGCAGTGAGTCTGCTTATATTTTGTGCATTTGCCGCTGCCCGCTTTATGGGCAACGGCCGGGTTCCGTTCATTACATCATTGGAATCAGATAGTTAACGGATTCTGATTCGAACTGGCACAATCCTTGATTCGGTAAGCGCAAGCCAACGGCCTCGCATGGGTGTCATTGGCTTGATCGCGCGTCGTGCCGCTGACGACCGCAGCACGCGCGGTGAGAGGGGCCGTAAGCCTTCCTTGGGACGGGCGGCGGTCATGAGGTCAACGCCGGGAACAAGGATGGGACCGAATGAAAATCATAATGGCCGTAATCAAGCCGTTCAAACTCGACGAGGTGCGTGAGGCCCTGACGGATCTGGGCATCCAGGGTCTGACCGTGACCGAGGTCAAGGGCTATGGCCGGCAAAAGGGACAAACGGAAATATACCGCGGTACGGAATATGCCGTGGCCTTCCTGCCGAAACTGAAACTGGAAATCGCTGTCGCGGCCGACATGGCGGACCGCGCCATCGAAACCATCGCCAATGCTGCCAAGACGGGGCAGATCGGCGACGGGAAAATCTTCGTCTGCGAGCTCGAGCAGGTCATGCGAATCCGCACGGGTGAAACCGGCGCAGACGCGCTCTGAAGTCAACTGGAGTCAACATTCATGCAAGTCAATTCCTTCGTCAGGCCGCTCGCGGTGCTGCTCATCACCGGTGCCATGGCCGCGCCGGCCCTCGCCCAGGAGACGGCAGCGCCGACGGCCGTTCCCACCCATTCGGTGTTCATCTTCAACACCATGCTGTTCCTGATCTCCGGTTTCCTGGTGATGTGGATGGCGGCCGGCTTCGCCATGCTGGAAGCCGGCTTTGTCCGGTCCAAAAACACCTCCATGCAGCTGACCAAGAATATCGGGCTGTTTTCGATCGCTGCCATCATGTACTACCTGATCGGCTACAATCTGATGTACCCGCTCGGAAGCTGGACGATCGGGACGGATGATACGGGCGGTTATCTCGGCGCCTTCGGCGTTGCGGTCCTGGAAGCGGTCGGCGTGGCGGCCGATGCCGCCGACGACCTGTCCTACGCCTCGACCGGTTCGGACTATTTCTTTCAGCTGATGTTCTGTGCCACCACCGCGTCGATCGTCTCCGGCGCCCTGGCCGAGCGACTGCGGCTTTGGCCGTTCCTCATCTTCACCGTTGTGTTGACGGGCCTGCTTTACCCGATCCAGGCATCCTGGAAATGGGGCGGCGGTTTCCTCGATTCGCAATGGGGCTTCCTCGACTTCGCCGGGTCGACAGTCGTGCACTCCGTCGGCGGCTGGGCGGCTTTGACCGGTGCCATCATCCTCGGCGCCCGCAAGGGCAAATATGATGCCAATGGCGTCACCCATCCGATCCCGGGTTCTAATATGCCGTTGGCCACGCTGGGCACCTTTATCCTGTGGCTTGGCTGGTTCGGCTTCAATGGCGGCTCGCAGCTTGCCGCCGGTTCGGTCGGTGATATTGCCGACGTGTCGCGCATCTTCGCCAACACCAACGCCGGTGCCGCCGGCGGGGCCGTCGCGGCGCTGCTGCTTACCCAGATCCTCTACAAGAAGGTCGACATCACCCTGGTCCTGAACGGTGCGCTTGCCGGCCTGGTGTCGATTACCGCCGAGCCGCTCACTCCTTCACTTGGCGCGGCGACCATCATCGGGGCCATTGGCGGGATCATCGTCGTGCTCGCAGTGCCGATGCTCGACCGCTTTAAAATCGACGACGTTGTCGGCGCCATCCCAGTCCACCTGTTTGCCGGTATCTGGGGCACGATTGCGGTGGTGTTCACCAATGGCGACGCCACCATCGTTGGCCAGCTGGCCGGCATCATCATCGTCGGTGTGTTCATGGTCGTGACATCAGGCGCCGTCTGGCTGATCCTCAATGGCGTCATGGGCATCCGGGTGAGCGACGAAGAAGAAATGGATGGCCTCGACAAGCACGAAATCGGTGTCGAAGCCTATCCGGAGTTTACCAAGGTCTGATCCTCCCCCAAGACCACCGCAAGCAAGGGGCCCGTTCGCGCGGGCCCCTTTTGTTTGACAGCCCCTGAAGTCCATTTGCCTAGAAAAGCGGCAGCCTGTTGTCCGTCTGATGCAAAATCAGGCAAATGCCCGCGAATTGATCGAACTTGCCTATCAAAAAGGCAGTCTCTGCCGAATTGGCACAAAAATTGAGTCCCGACGGCCAGTGAGTGAAAGGGGAGAGGGACTCATGGAACAGCCACAGCTCGGCGGCGACGTCTTTTTTGTGCTTATGGGGGCAATCCTGGTGTTCGCCATGCACGGCGGATTTGCGTTTCTGGAAGTCGGAACCGTGCGCCACAAAAGCCAGGTCAATGCCCTGGTCAAGATTCTGGGCGATTTCGCCCTGTCGACCATCAGCTACTTCTTTATCGGCTTCGCGGTCGCCTATGGCGTTACATTCTTCGTCAGCGCCGCGACGCTGTCGGGTGCCGCCGGCGGCGAGGTGTTCCTGCCGCAGGGTTTCACCCTGGTGAAGTTCTTCTTCCTGACCACCTTCGCAGCGGCGATTCCGGCGATCATCTCCGGCGGCATCGCGGAACGCATGCGTTTTCAGCCGCAATGCGTCGCGACGGTGGTGATCGTCAGCCTCGTCTATCCGTTTTTCGAAGGCATGGTGTGGAACGGCAATTATGGCTTTCAGGATGTGATCGAAGCGACGTTCGGCGTGCCGTTCCATGATTTCGCCGGGTCGATCGTGGTGCACGCCATTGGCGGTTGGATCGCCCTGCCGGCAGTGATCCTGCTCGGTGCGCGACGCGGCCGCTACGGTGCCGGTGGCCAATCGCATCCCTTCGCACCGTCGTCGATCCCGTGGCTGGCGCTGGGCTCCTGGCTGCTGTGCATCGGCTGGTTCGGCTTCAACGTCATGAGCGCCCAGTCGCTGGAGGGCGTCAGCGGCCTGGTCGCCATCAATTCACTGATGGCCATGGTCGGCGGCATCTTCATGGCACTTGTCGCCGGGCGCTGCGACCCGGGCTTCATCCACAACGGTGCGCTGGCCGGCCTGGTGGCCGTGTGCGCCGGTTCCGACGTGTTCCATCCGATCGGCGCACTGATCGTCGGCGGCGGTGCCGGACTGCTGTTCGTCTGGGGTTTCCACTGGTGCCAGGAGCGGCTGAAGGTCGACGACGTGCTCGGAGTCTGGCCGCTGCACGGCCTGTGCGGTCTTTGGGGCGGCGTCGCCTGCGGGATTTTCGGTCTTGAGGCGCTGGGCGGGATCGGCGGTGTTTCGTTCGGCGCGCAGCTGGTCGGGTCGGTGATCGGTGTCGTTTATGCGGCCGTCGCCGGATTCATCGTTTATTGGCTTCTCGACCGGATCCTCGGCCTGCGGCTGACCGAGGAGGATGAGATGCGCGGTGCCGACCTGGCCATTCACAGGATCGGCGCCAATCCGGAGGCCGAAATCCTTTGACGCCTCGAAGATGCCGGCCTGGTTTCGGGTCGGCGCTGCATGGTTAATGCCCCTTTAACTGAAACCGGCCTAAGATCGGGGCCGTGCGGGGTATCCGCGCGCCCTTTGGTTCTGAGTTCGAGGCGTTGCGATGCAGACAGGCAATCCACTGATGTTCGGCGGCTATGTGCTGGGTCTGAGGATACCGGAGTTCCTGAAAAAGCCCCTTCGCATGGTGCTTGGTGCCTGCGTGCTCAGTGCCCTCGTCCTGGCGGTTGCAGCGCTCGCCACCTGGAACATTGCCGATCCGAGCTTCAGCTATGCCACCGGCAACGCCCCGGGCAACGTGCTGGGTTACGGCGGCGCGGCGTTCGCCGATGTGATGATGCAGTTTTTCGGCCTCGCCGCCGTCGCCGCATTGCTGCCGATGATCCTTTGGGGGCTTTTTCTCCTGCGCGGCCGCCCGGTCGATCGAGTCCTGTCGCGGCTGGCCGCATGGTTTGGCGGCAGTGTTCTCGCCGCCGCGGTGCTTGCCTGCATTCCGGCTCCTGACCAGTGGCCGCTGCCGACCGGACTGGGCGGCGTGTTCGGCGACATGATCCTGAAAATGCCGTCGGTGCTGACCGGCGGTTACCCGTCGGGGTTCCTGGCGCTGCTGCTGGCCGTGGTGCTCTGCGTGCCGGCGCTGTGGCTGATGCTGTTCGGCGCCCTCATCGTGGCGCCACCGCCTGCGGAGTCCAGCGAAAAAAACCGTCGCCGCCGGATACGCGACGACGAGGATGTCGAGGATCAGGAGAGCGACGACACCGGGCAGGCCATCGGCGCGTTGCTCCTCGGCGCCATCACCCACTTCTGGCTGATCGGTCGCGCCCACTGGCGGCGCCTCCGCGGCAGCAAAGTGCCGCCCTGGCCGACCCGGCCGGAGATCCCTTACGATTTCAATAATGAGGAATTCACCGGCCTCGATGGCGAGGTGCGGGTGGAACCGGAGTTCGACGGCCTTGGCCAGAAGACACGGCCCATGCCGGTCAATGACGATACCCCGCCTTTCGACGCCGATATGGATATCGACGATCCGGCTGCCGACTGGGCGCCGCAGCAGGCACCGGCACCCGTAGAGCCGCAGGTGGCGCAAAACCGTGTCGTACAGCAATCGGGTCGGCCCAAACCGGGTGGCCGGGTCCAGCGCGAGGCGCAGACGTCGATGATCCGCGCCGCCGGTTTCGAATTGCCGCCGCTGCGGCTTCTCAGCGAGCCCAAGAACGTTGCCAAGGACGCAAGCCTGTCGGCCGATGCACTGGAGCAGAACGCCCGTATGCTGGAGGGCGTTCTGGAAGATTTCGGCGTGCGCGGCGAGATCATCCAGGTGCGGCCCGGACCGGTGGTGACGCTTTACGAACTGGAGCCGGCGCCCGGCATCAAATCGTCGCGGGTCATCGGGCTCGCCGACGACATCGCCCGCTCGATGAGCGCCATCGCCGCGCGTGTGGCAGTGGTGCCGGGGCGCAACGCCATCGGCATCGAGCTGCCCAACCAGGGCCGCGAGATGGTGTATTTGCAGGAACTGCTGTCAAGCCGCGACTTCGAGACGACGAAGAGCAAGCTGGCGCTGTCTTTGGGCAAGACGATCGGCGGCGAGGCGGTGATCGCCGACCTGGCCAAAATGCCCCACCTGCTGGTCGCCGGGACCACTGGCTCGGGTAAGTCGGTGGCGATCAACACGATGATCCTGTCGATCCTCTACCGGCTGCCGCCGGAAAAATGCCGACTCATCATGATCGATCCGAAAATGCTGGAGCTCTCGGTCTATGACGGCATTCCGCACCTGCTGGCGCCGGTTGTCACCGATCCCAAGAAGGCGGTCGTGGCGCTCAAATGGACGGTGCGGGAGATGGAGGACCGCTACAAGAAAATGTCGAAGATCGGCGTGCGTAACATCGACGGTTTCAACAGCCGCGTCGATCAGGCCAGCAAGAAGGGCGAAGCGATCACTCGCACGGTGCAGACCGGCTTTGACCGCGAAACCGGCGAGGCGATCTACGAGACCGAGGAATTCGACTTGACACCGATGCCCTATATCGTGGTGATCATCGACGAAATGGCCGACCTGATGATGGTCGCCGGCAAGGACATCGAGGGCGCCGTACAGCGGCTTGCCCAAATGGCGCGTGCCGCCGGCATCCATGTCATCATGGCGACGCAGCGGCCCTCGGTGGACGTCATCACCGGCACCATCAAAGCCAACTTCCCGACCCGCATCTCGTTCCAGGTGACCTCGAAAATCGACTCGCGCACCATTCTCGGCGAACAGGGTGCCGAACAACTGCTCGGCATGGGCGATATGCTCTATATGGCTGGCGGCGGCCGCATCCAGCGGGTGCACGGGCCGTTCGTGTCCGACAACGAGGTCGAGGAAATCGTCAGCTTCCTGAAGGCACAGGGCGTGCCCGAATATCTCGATGCGATCACCGAAGACGACGAGGACGACTCCGGCGACGGCGGCGGTTCCGGTGGCGGCGGCAATCTGGGCGACTCCGACGATCCCTACGATCAGGCGGTCGCGGTGGTATTGCGTGATGGCAAGGCGTCCACCTCCTATATTCAAAGGCGACTGGGAATCGGCTACAACAGGGCTGCTTCGCTGATCGAACGCATGGAGGAGGAAGGCGTTATCGGTCCGGCCAACCACGCCGGCAAGCGTGAAATCCTGGTGCCGACTGAAGAAGATGTGATGTAGCTCCGCGTATCTTTCGTGTAACAGGCGTCTACCGCGCCACACTGGCGCCGCAGTTCCTTGACCAAGTCAAACCGCGATGTTCAGGAGAATCAGATGAGCCTAATGCAATTCGCGGCCACCGCTCCCCGATCCGTGTTTCAGGCCGCTGGCCGCATGGCGGCTGCCGGCCTGACGGCGCTGGTGCTGACCTTCGCGGCACCGGGTCCCCAGGAGGCGCGCGCCGACGCGAACACGGCGGATCAGATCGCCAATCATTTCTCCTCCGTGAAGACGATGACCGGTGAGTTCGTTCAATTCGGTCCGACCGGGCAGCAGACCGGCGGCAAGTTCTTTATCGAGCGGCCGGGAAAACTGCGCTTCAACTATGAGGATCCGTCTCCGGTACGCGTCATCGCCGACGGCAAATCGGTGGTGATCGGCAATCGTAAACTGCGCACCTGGGACATCTATCCGCTGGGCAAAACGCCGCTGAAGCTGCTGCTGTCGGAGCGCATCGACCTGGACAGCAAGATGGTCCGGTCGGTCAGCGTCGAACCGGATCTGACCACCGTCGTGCTTGGCGACAAGTCGATCTTCGGTGATTCGACCATCACCATGCTGTTCGATACCAGGACCTTCGAACTAAGGCAGTGGACGATCACCGACGCCCAGGGCAAGAACACCACGGTGATGATTTTCAACGTTCAGACCGACGTGCGGTTCGCCGACAACGTCTTCAAGGTGCCCTACGACCAGGTCTACAAGGCGCGCGACCGCAGCAACCGCTGACCAGAGGGCGTTTGATCAGATCTCGACCGGCGGCGTACGTCCGCTGTGCTCGAGTTCCCAACTGGCTGTCCACCGTTCGGCCTGCCGTTCGAGCACCAGGTAATTGCGCTGCGCCATATAGGTCTGCCGCTGGCCGGGCAGCGGCCTGATGCGGATCGGTTTTTCCGGCAGCGGATCTTCGCCGAACGTGGCAAGCCAGCCGAGGCCGCGGGCATAGAAGGCCGGCGGTGCCGGATGGGCGATTCCGGATGCCACCAGTTGATGCAGGACGCGGCCGCCATCCAGCGCCATGTCGGCACGGGTCGCGAGGTGAATCTCACCGGAAAGCACCGTAAAGGTGCTGCCGCCCGCCGCCGTGGTTCGGTCGATCAGCGTCAGCAGGCGTTGCCATTCGGCCCGATGCGCGCGGCTCTGCCACTGATCGCGGAGATCATCTTCGTAGCGTCTCAGTTTGGGCACAAGGCCAATCAGCCGTTCAAGCCAACTGAGGCGCGGTCCCAGCAGCGGCACGCTCGACATGAGCAGGCGGCGCGGCGTGTTCGAGGCCGCAAACGCCCGGGTAACGGCAGCCCAGCCGTCGGGCCCCATGACACGGGTTGGGCGCCGCTCGGACCGTAAATCCGGAGCGATCACGTCAAAGCCGGGAAAATCGTGACGGGTCGTCAGGCTGCCGTTAGCCGGATCCAGATCCTGCTCCGTCCGCCCTGTCTGAAACAGCAGAAACATGTCGCGCGCCGCCGCAAAAAGGCCCTTGCCGACGGGACTGTCGAGCATGGCGGTATCGTGGCTGCCCCAGCCGTCAATGATGTCGTGATCATCCCACATCATGATCGAGGGCACGTGGGCCAAAAGCCGCGCGACGTCCGATTGGGTACAGAGTTCGCAGTAGCGGCGAAACAGATAGCGTTCCGCCGCGGTGCGCATCTCGTCGGTGAACGCGTGCTCGGGCTTGTCCTCCATGTCTGCATCGGCCCAGGCGGCAAGGGCGGGGTGCGCCTCGACAACTTCATCGGCGTAGAGCTGGTCGCCGCCGTGCAGCAACAGGCAGAACGGCTGCCGGTCCTGCTCCTGCAGCAGACGGTGCCACATGCGATTACGCTCATCGGTGGGCCGGTTTTCGTCGTGATGTTCCTGGCCATTGCACGAGACATAGGCGATGCGCAGGTCGCCGGTCAGCGTGGTGGCGACCGGATAATCGACCCCATCGAACCGGTAAGCGGCGTCAGGTGTCGCCGGAAGGGCAAAGTCATAGCGCCACACGTTGCGGTCGAAGCGCTTCAAAAGCAAAGCGGGTTCGATGGTTTCGGTGCCCATGACACGAAGCGCCGGTGGTTTTCGGCCCTGCGCAAGGACAACCAGCGCCGCGAACCGACACCGATCTTGATCAGCGCCGCGGGCAAAAAGAACTGGTCCAACGGATTGTGGTAGTGAGGCCGTCATGGTGTGGTCTTCAGGGAAAGCGCCGGGCTGGATTATCCGGCGAACCGCGGGGGCAGACCGAACGATCTGCCTATGCAAGCCAATATGGGCCTTGAGCCGTCAATATCCATGGGAGGCAAACAAACTGCCTCGACACGGTTCCATTTCACCCGGATAGGCTCTACACGGTCGCGATGGGATTCACGATCGCCACCTGGAACATCAACTCGGTCCGGCTGCGGCTGCCGCTGGTCAAGAGGCTGCTGGTCGAAGTGGCGCCAGACGTCCTGTGCCTGCAGGAAACCAAATGTCCTAACGGCGCGTTTCCGCTGAAAAAACTGCGGGCGCTCGGTTACCGCCATATCGAGGTGCACGGCCAAAAAGGGTATCACGGCGTGGCGCTGATCTCGCGGCTGCCGCTGGCCGATATCGAGCGCCGCGACTACTGCAATGTCGGCGATTCGCGCCACATCTCGGCGGTGGTCGATACCGGCGGCCGGCGCATCCGCATCCATAATTTCTACGTGCCCTCCGGCGGCGACGAACCGGATCCGGACGTCAACCCGAAGTTTGCCCACAAGCTGGGCTTCATCGACGAGATGAAACAGCTGCATTCGGAGGCGGAAACGGCTTCGGGCGTCTCGTCAATCCTGGTTGGCGATCTCAACATCGCGCCGCTGGAAACCGATGTCTGGTCGCACAAGCAACTGTTGAAAGTGGTCAGCCACACACCGGTCGAGACCGACGGTCTGAAGGAGTTGCAGGCGCGGGGCTGCTGGATCGATCTGATGCGCCAGCACGTGCCGGCGGACCAGAAGCTCTACACCTGGTGGAGTTACCGGGCGCGCGATTGGCAGGCGTCGGACCGCGGCCGGCGGCTCGACCATATCTGGTCGTCGCCGGATCTGTCGCCGGTGCTGCGGGACGTCACCGTGATGCGCGAAGCGCGCGGCTGGGAACGGCCGTCGGATCATGTGCCGGTGCTGGCGCGGTTTGCGCTTTAGGTTCTTGCAACGGCTGTACATGCCCCAACGTCACGACTTGTCTTTGACATCCTTTCCTCTCCAACGCGGGTTCACTGAACATGGTTGCAAATGCCATCACTTTAGCTCAAAAGTTGAGGTCTCGCGCGCTGTGTGAAGTCCTGACAATGAGGTCGATACTCCGTGATCTGTGAAGCAAGAAAAGTTGCTTTCGGCTTGATGATTGCTCTGATCGGGCTTCAGCTTGGCGCAGGCACGAGCCTCGCGGATGACTTCCGCTGGCACGGCCAGTCGAACGAGCACGGCGGTAAAGTGTGGTATGGCCTTGCGGCGGATCATCCCGAGGCTGCGGAAAGCACGGGGATCGAGATCACCTGCTACGCGTTCGATCGCAGTGTTCGTTTGGTGATTTACCGCGAAATCCCGAACGACTTTGAGGTCGGACAACGGCTGATCTTCACCGTAGTGGGCGGGCAACCGTTCGAGAGAGAAGCCGAGCTCGCCTATTGGGGTTATATCGGCGCCATGCCCTCAACCTGGCTCTGGCCTGACGATCTTCAGACTCTGATGGTCGGAGAGAAGTTGGAGGTGATGCCTGAGGGCAACACAAGCGGGTTTCTCTTTCAAGCCGACCTGACGGGAGTGCGGGCGCTGATGGACCGTTATTTGCGCGCCTGCATCGGTTAGATCGGAGCAGGCGCTCAACCCTCAGCCTTTTCGTCCTCCGGCTTGTCGAAATGCGGCTGCAGGGTGTTGACCTCTTGCAGCATGGAGGCGAGATTCCGCTTGATCCGGTCGCTTAGCATCTGGGCGATTTCCGGGTATTCCTCCATCATGCGGCGGAACATCGGCCGGTTGATGCGGATGACCTCGCTGTCATCCGTGGCCATGGCGGTCATCTTGCGCTTGGCGGACGAGATGACGGCGAGTTCACCGAGCAAATCGCCCGGCATGGCGTGGCCGATGGTCTCCAGCTTGCCGTTGCGGTCGCGGCGCATCAGCGTGAAACGGCCGGAGGCGACGACGAAGGCGCTGTCGGCCACCGCCCCTTCGTGAAACAGCGGCTTGTTGCGGGTAATCGAGCGGCGCTCCGAACCGAAGGCGACCAACCGCAGCATCTCTTCACTGAATCCGTGGAACAGCGAGACTTTCGACAGCAGCGAAATATCGTCGTTGAGCGCCATGCATTCTCCCGCGCACGCGTTTTGCCTGGCCTACGGGCGACAAAAACCGGGCGATAGCTCGTACTAGCTAGCAGATCAGGGGATGATTTTGTAGCCGCCGCTTTCGGTCACCAGGATCTCGGCGTTGGACGGGTCGCGTTCGATTTTCTGGCGCAGGCGGTAGACGTGGGTTTCCAGCGTGTGGGTGGTGACGCCGGAATTGTAGCCCCACACCTCTTCCAGCAGCACGTCGCGGGTCACCACTTTCTGGTCGGCGCGGTAGAGGTAGCGGATGATGGCCGATTCCTTCTCGGTCAGCCGGATCTTGCCGCCCTTGTCGTCAAGCAGCAGTTTCTGGCTCGGCTTGAAGGTGTACGGCCCGACGGTGAAGGTGGCATCCTCGCTTTGCTCGTGCTGGCGCAACTGGGCGCGCACCCGGGCAAGCAGTACGGCGAAGCGAAACGGCTTGGTGACATAATCGTTGGCGCCGGCCTCGAGGCCGAGAATGGTATCGGAATCCGTGTCATGGCCGGTGAGCATGATAATCGGTGCCTTGAAGCCGCCCTTGCGCAGCAGCTTGACTGCCTCACGCCCGTCCATGTCCGGAAGGCCGACATCCATGATCAGCAGGTCGATATGATTGTTACGAGCTGTCTGGATGCCCTTGGTGGCGGTCGACTCTTCGAGGATCGAGAATTCCTCGTAGAGCGATAGCTGCTCGACCAGCGTTTCCCGAAGATCGTCGTCATCATCAACGAGAAGGATGGTTCTGGCTGTCATGCGGTTCCTCCAATGGCGATCTGGCTACGTCGCGTGCCATGGTCTCTCAAATTCAACGTCCCTATAGATAGGTGTGCCGGTGCAAATGTAAAAGGAGACCACGGTGCCGCTACACTCAGCCGTGATCCCGGGGTCAACAAACGTGAAGGCAAGAATAGATCGCGATTATGTCAAAAGCCAAGCATTGCGATGGCTTACCGTAAGCCGCGATCCGCGCCGCCCGACGCGGGCCCTGCTGCGGGCGGGCGGTCTTGTTTTTCCGGCGGCGATCGGCCGGTCGGGTTTTTCGGTGCGCAAACGCGAAGGCGACGGCGCGACCCCGGTTGCCGACCTGCGGCTGCTTTACGGCTACTACCGGCCCGACCGGCTGCGCCTGCCGCCGACACGGCTCGCCATGCGTCCGATCCAGGCCGATCATGGCTGGTGCGACGCACCGCACCATCCAGCCTACAATCGGCTGGTGCGGCTGCCCTTCGCGCACAGCCACGAGCGCATGATGCGCGACGACGGCCTTTACGATATCTGTCTGGTGCTTGACTGGAACGTCCATACTCGGCGCCGCCACCATGGCAGCGCCATCTTCTTCCATCTGACCGACCCGCACCATCCGCCGACGGAAGGCTGCATCGCCGTCCGGCGGCAGGTCATGCTGCGACTGCTGCCGCAGCTTGGCCGGGAGACGGTGGTGCGCATTGTCTAGAGCAAGTTGCGGCCAGAATGAAGCATTTGATGGCGGAAAATCGGCTCACTCGGCAAGGCGCGTCGCGCAGCGCGATGTGGTGCATCGGGCAAGCGGCGCAACGGTGAGCGCGTCTCGCAAATTCGTCCAGTGGACGAATTTAGCGCGAACGATGGGCCGATTTTCCGCCACCCTGGCGAGGCCTATCGCATTGAAAACATACGGTGAATGGGCCGGGCGATTTTGCCCCCTGGCGTCGTTGGCTGGCGCTTGTGGTGGGGTGGCACCACGGCGCGCAACCCGCCTAGCCAGAGACCAAAATCGCCGCGGTCAAATGCTTCATTCTGGCCGCAACTTACTCTAAACCCCGAACCAGCCGATGACGGTGCCCATGGCCAGCAGCACCAGTAGCCAGTGTCCGCCGTCGATCAACGTCAGGTCCCAGCCGAAATCCTGATAGCGGTGATTGACTGCCTGGGTGGTGATGACGAAGCCAAGCCAGACGAAAAAGCCGGAGATGAAACCGTTATAAGCGGTCACCTGGCCGTCGCCCAGATGACCGACGACGCCGGCCAGGAAAAACGCCATGACCAGTTCGCAGATCACCACGTTGATCAGCAGGAACGGTGTGAATTTTGCCTCCTGTATACGGGCTGCCTTCATCCAGACCTTGCTGAGAGCGCCATAGTAGACGCTGCCGATGATGAAGGCTGCCACCGTCGCCACCGCGACGGCGAGATAATTGATGCCTGCGAAAACCATATCCGTCCTCCCTTTCCCCGTCGGACATCTCTCAAGACATTCTTGCACCGTCCTCCGGCGGACGAAACCGCCAGACGATGGTCTTCTTGACTTCCGAATCCTCCAACTCGCGGGTCACCGGCACCCGGTATGTGGCCACCGCGCTGAGCCTGTCGTCTGGACAGTAGGCACGGCCCGGGTCGCCAATGAGGATCAAGGCGCCGCGCCGTGCCAGGCGCTCAAACCACGGTGTGACGGCCGCCGCCAGATCGCTGTCGAAAAACACGTCGCCGGCCAACACCACCTGCCAGCCGTCGTCGCGATCGATGACGTCGTCGCTGCGCATGGCGATGCACACATCGTTGTCACGGGCGTTGAGCGCCGTGGCCATGGCCGAGAATGCGTCGATATCGGCGGCGGTGACCGCACCGGCGCCGGCCGACCGTGCCGCGATCGCCACCAGGCCCGATCCGGTGGCAAAGTCGAGGACGGAACGATCGCGCACCACCTCGGGATGGTCCAGGAGGTAGCGGGCAAGACCCTGGCCGCCGGCCCAGGCAAAGGCCCAATAGGGCGGCGGCAATCCCATGCCTTCGAGCTCGTCCTCCGTCTTGAGCCACAATTCGTGTGCCTCGGACGCCAGGCGCAGCCGAATCTCCGGTACATGCGGCGGTGTCGCCGTCGAGGTGTTGGCGAGAATGAAATCCTGCCTGTCAGCCGTCATGTTCACTGACCGCGTGACGCGCCCGGCCGTTGGCCGTCAGGGCGCACGGGGCGGATCGTCGAGCCCGCCCATGCGGCACACTTCGAGATATTCCTCCTCGGTCACCGGCTGCACGGAAAGCCGTGTCAGACGGACCAGCGCCATGTCGCTGAGCTTCGGATTGGCCTTGCAGTCGTCGCGCGACACCGGCTTCGGCACGTCGCAGACAGCCTTGACGTCGACGCATTCCCAGCGCGGATCGTCGGTGGTCGAGTCGGGGTGGATTTCGCGGCAAATCTCGACGATGCCGACGATCTCCAGGCCGATGTTGGAATGGTAGAAGAAGCCCTTGTCGCCGAGTTTCATGGCCCGCATGTTGTTGCGCGCCTGGTAGTTGCGAATGCCATCCCACTCCTCACCGGCGTCTCCCTTGGCCTTCTGCTGCTCCCAGGACCATGCGTCGGGTTCCGACTTGAACAACCAGTAGGCCATGCTCAGTTCTCCGGTGGATTGAAGACCCAGCGGAAGGGCCGGATGGCGACACTGGCGAACAGGCCCTTCTGCGCGTAAGGATCGGCGTCGAGCAGTTTCTGGACCGCGTCGCGGCTCTCCGCCTCGACAATAATGAGGCTGCCATGCGGTTCTTCGTTGTCGTCAAGCAACGGCCCCGCCATTTTCAGGATGCCACGATCCCGAAGCTCTCCGAGATAAGCCTGATGGTCGGCCCTTGTATCTGTGCGTAACTGCAGGCTGTCGGCCTTGTCATTGCAAATGAGCGCGTAAAGCATCCGTCTCCCCGTACTGGTTGCTGTCATTCGCGTTTCAGGGGACGGTTCATCAGTTCGTCGACCGCCGCGTCGATGGTCAGCGTGCCTTGCACGATGCGGGCCACCGCGTCGGTGATCGGCATGTCGATGCCCTTCTCCCGGCTGAGTTGCGCGGCGATGGTAGCGGTAAAGGCGCCTTCCGACAATGGCGCACCGGGGGCCATCAGGTCGGCAGGCGCCACACCGCGGCCGAGCGCCAGGCCGAAGCGAAGGTTGCGCGATTGATGGCTGGTTGCGGTCAGTACCAGGTCTCCCAGTCCGGACAGGCCGGCGACGGTCTCCGGCCGGCCGCCATGGGCGGCGCTGAAACGGCCGAGTTCCGAAAGTCCCCGGGCTATCAGCGCAGCACGCGCCGATTCACCGAGCCCACGGCCCTCAACGATGCCGCAGGCGATGGCCAGGACGTTCTTCAAAGAACCGCCGATCTCGACGCCGGTCACATCGGTCGAGGCATAGAGCCGGAAGGCACTGCCCGACAACAGGCCGGCGATCCGCTCCGCCGTGCCGGCATCGGCGCTGGCGAGAGTCATGGCGGTGGGCAGGCCGCGGGCGATGTCGCCGGCAAATCCCGGCCCCGATAGGACGGCGATCGGATGATCGGCGGCCTCCTGCGCCACCACATCGGCCATGAACAGGCCGCTCGCCTGCTCGATGCCCTTGGCGCATATGACCAGTTCGGCGTCCCGCATCAGTCCGCTCCGATAACCGCGTACCGCCTCACGCATATGTTGTGCCGGAACCGCCAACAGCAGCGTGCGCACAGTGGCAAGGCACAGCCGGTCGGCTGTCGCGATCACCGCGTCCGGCAAAGAGACATCCGGCAAGGCCCGCTGGTGGCGGCGGCTTTTCTGGATTGCGTCCATCCGGGCAGCGTCGCGGCCGACCAGCCAGACCGGTTGACCGCGGCGCGCCACCACCACGGCCAGCGCGGTGCCGAAAGCGCCGGCCCCGAGAATCGCAATTCCGGGCTGTGCGCTCATGCCTTGACGCCACGGCGACCGTGGCCGACTCGGGCCGGCGATGCTTCGTCGAGCGGCCAGCGCGGGCGCGGGGCGACCGACAGACCGTCAGGCGGCAGACCGCAGGCCATGCGTTCGGCGGCGGCCCAGGCGATCATCGCGGCATTGTCGGTGCACAGTTCGAGCGGCGGTGCGACCAGGGCAAAGCCATGGTTTTGGCAGAGGGTCGAAAGACTGTCGCGAATTGTCTGGTTCGCCGCCACCCCACCGGCGACGACAAGCGTCGGTGTCTGTGTGTGCGTCGGGCAGACGCGCCGGAACCGTTCAAGGCTGCCGGCGACCCGTTCGTCGAGGGTCGCGGCGATGGTCGCCTGGAACGAGGCACACAGATCGTCGATGTCCTGCTCACCCAGCGGTGCCACGGATTGCGCGGTCTGCCGGACGGCGGTCTTCAGTCCGGAAAACGAAAAATCAAGGCGTGCTTCACCCTTAAGCGGTTGCGGTAGGGCGAAGCGGCGACTGTCACCGGATGCGGCCCGTCGCTCCACCGCCGGCCCGCCCGGATAGGGCAGCCCGAGCAGTTTCGCCGTTTTGTCGAAGGCTTCGCCGAGCGCATCGTCGATCGTCGTCCCCCAGCGCTCGTAAACGCCGACACCGCTGACCAAGACGATCTGCGTGTGGCCGCCTGAAACCAGGAGCAGCAGGTAGGGAAAGCCGAGCCCGTCGGTGAGCCGCGGCGTCAGCGCGTGTCCCTCCAGATGATTGATGGCATAAAGCGGCTTGTCAGCGGCGGCGGCCAGCGCCTTGCCGGTCATCAGGCCGACGATCAAGCCGCCGATGAGGCCCGGACCGCCGGTTGCGGCGATGGCATCCACGTCGGCCAACGTTGTCTGGGCTTCTTCCAGCGCGGTGGCGATCAGCCCGTCGAGCGCCTCGACATGGGCGCGCGCGGCGATTTCGGGGACCACGCCGCCATAGGCGGCATGTGCCTCCAGCTGGCTAAACACAACGTTGGACACGATGCTGCCGGACCCGTCGTCGGCGCGCAGCACGACCGCAGCGGCGGTTTCGTCACAACTGGTTTCGATGCCCAGAACGCGAATGGTCTGCTCCTGTGTCGTGGGTTCGCCTGCGGCACGGCGATTGCGGTCCGGCAAATTCACGGCTACCAGTGGCTGAGGTAATGAAGGAGCCTGGCGGATGCAAACAAAACCTTTGCGTATCGGCACGCGCGGCAGTCCGCTGGCGCTGACGCAGGCGCACGAGACCCGCGACCGGTTGATGGCGGCCCATGGATTGCCGGCAGACGCCTTCGAGATTGCCGTCATATCGACGAAGGGAGACCGGGTCACCGACCGGCCGCTGTCCGAGATCGGCGGAAAGGGGCTGTTTACCGAGGAGATCGAGGCGCAGCTTGCCGACGGCCGCATCGATCTTGCCGTGCACTCGTCGAAGGATATGCCGACGGTGTTGCCGGACACGTTTCATTTGAGCGCCTTTTTGCCGCGCGAGGATGTGCGCGACGCTTTCATCGGTCGTAGCGCCACGACCATCGACGGTTTGCCGCGCGGCGCGGTGGTCGGGTCCTCGTCGTTGCGGCGGCAGGCGCAGATCCGCCGGCTGCGGCCGGACATCACGGTCATCCAGTTCCGTGGTAATGTGCAAACACGATTGCGTAAAATGGACGAAGGTGCGGCAGACGGCACGCTGCTCGCGGTAGCCGGTCTGCGGCGGCTCGGAATCGACAACGTCGCCACCGATGTCATGGCGCCGGAGCGTTTTCTGCCGGCGCCCGGCCAGGGTGCCATTTGCGTCGAGAGTCGTGTCGGAGACGAACGGGTCGATGCCCTGCTGGCGGCTATCAACCACACGGATACAGCTGCCGAACTGGCCTGCGAACGGGCGTTTCTGGGGGCGCTTGACGGATCCTGCCGAACCCCGATCGCCGGGCTGGCACGCCTCGAAGACGGGACATTGCGCTTTCGCGGCATGGTGCTGACATCCGACGGGAGTGCGGCCCATGAAATCGCCCGCGAGGGCCAGGCCGGTGACGCGGCCAATATCGGCCGGTTGGCCGGTGAGGCTATTCGCGAGATGGCCGGCCCCGGGTTCTTTGCCGATTGGGCCTGACCGTGCGGGTGTTGGTGACGCGACCCGAACCCGGCGCCGGGCAAACCGCGACCGAACTGCGTAAACGCGGTTTCCAGCCTGTGCTTTTGCCGTTGTCACGGACAGTGCCACTGGACGGCAACAGGCCGCACCTCGACAGCGCCAGGGCAGCCGCCTACGCCGTGACCAGCGCCGCCGCGGTGCGCCACTGGAGCGTGCGGCCGATTAGCCGAGGCCATCTGGACCGGCCGGTCTATGCGGTCGGTGAAGCAACCGCGGCAAGCGCCCGTGCGGCAGGCTTCGCCCACGTCAAAACCGGCTCCGGAGACGGTGCCGAACTGGCGGCGCTGATCGCCGCCGATGTCGCTTCCGACGCACTCAGCCCGGCATCTTCAGAACCGCTTGTGTATGTCGCCGGCCGACATCGCACTCCGCATTTCGAAGCGGCGCTTGCAGCCCGACAAGTTCCGTTTATGACCACCGAAATCTACGATATTCAGGAAATAAGTTATTCAACTGACTTTCAAGTCAGTCAGATCGTAACGAATGAAGAAACCGCCGTACTTTTTTATTCTCACACTGCGGCACGGCTTTTTTTTGATGGATTTGGTTCCCACATCTCCCCGGAATCGCGACAAAAATGGCACTTTCTTTGCCTTAGCGACCAGGTCGCGGCGGCCGTTCCGGACGCCTTTCTTAGCCAGACTGCCAGCGCTTTCGCGCCGCGGGAGTCGGCGCTGTTGAGCCTGCTGGAAGGGTTGCGCAGCGCCGCCTGACGCATCTGCGGACAAATTCGCTTCCATCGACTGTTTTCGAGCATTAGGTTCGTGCACAGCAGGCCGCTCCGGCCGTTTATTCGTCCAATCACGAGGGTTTTTCATGGCACAGGGCAGCAAGCCGCGTCATTCCAAGTCGACCCGAAAACCGGTCACCATAGATCTGCCACCGGAGGACGTGTCAGAAGACAAATCCGCTAAACAGCCACAGGGCAGCCCGGCGCCGGCTGGCGATACGAAGGCGTCCGAAACAGCGAAAGCTGATCGCGGCTCCGCGGGGGCATCCGGTGACAAGGCATCGACGGCCGGCCCTGGGACAGCCAAGGCTTCATCGACGGCAGAGGCCACTGCCAAGACCCAGCCAGAGGCGGGCACCGCCAAGGCCCAGCCTGGCAAAGCGGAGGATACGGCGAAACCGGACGCGGCCAAGGGCGAGCAGGTGCAATCCCCCGCTGCTGCGGCGCCCGGCCCGGACAAGACCGCGCCAGCCAAAGCCGGATCGGACAAATCGTCCGATGAAAAATCCGCGGCGACGGGGCGGGTGCCGAAGACCGGTACGCCAAAGGACGTCGCCGCGACCAAGCCATCCGACAAAGCGAAAGAAGACGCTGCCAAAAAACCGCAAACGCCGCCGACGCCCACGCCGGTGCAGCCGTCCGGCTCGGGCATGCGGTCCATCGGCGTCGGCGTGGCGGCCGCCGTCGTCGCGGTCGCATTGTTCGGTGGCTTGCAATATGCCGGCGTGTTGCCGGTCCCGGGCGGTGCATCGGGCGATGGTGCATCGAGTGTCGTCAACGCCGACATCGAGGCGCTCAAGCAATCGGTTGCGACGCTGGAACAGCGGGCGAGCGGTGAATCCGGCGGCGCCGTCCAGGACCTGGAAGGCAGGATTACCGCGCTCGAATCCTCCGCATCCTCTGGCGTCGACGACGCCGGCGACCGGTTGACGGCACTTGAGAACCGGGTCGAGACACTGGCCGCCGGTAGCGGCGATAGCCAGTCGGCACCCGATGCGAGTGCGCTGCAGGGACTGAGCGATCGCATTGCGGCGCTCGAAAATACCGGAACGGATGCGCAGGACTCGCTGCAGGGAGTCGGCGACAAACTGACGGCGCTGGAGCAAAGTCAGACCGAGCAGCAGACGACTCTGCAGAGCCTGCAGAGCACGCTTTCGGGACTCAGTCAGAAGATCGACAGCGAGGCGCAAAGCCGCGATCAGGCGGTCCAGGCGATGGATGGCCGGCTTGCGGCCATCGAAAAGTCGCTTGAGGCACCGCGCCAGGACATCCGCGTCGCACAGGCCCTGGCGGCCGCCAATCTGAAAGCGGCGATCGATCGGGGCGGTCCCTTTATGGCGGAACTCGAGGCCTATGCCAGCGTTGACAGCGACAGCCCGGCGATCGAACCGTTGCGGGCTTTGGCAGCATCCGGCGTGCCGTCGCGCGCCACACTGACATCGCGGTTCTCAGCAGCTGCCAACGCGATGATCGATGCGACCCGCACCGGCGGCACATCCGGCAATGTTTTCGACCGGCTGATGGACAGCGCCTCGTCGCTGGTTTCGGTGCGCCCGGTCGGCGAGGTAACCGGCGACAGCGTAGAAGCGATCGTTGCGCGCATGGAAAACCGGCTGAAGAACGGCGATCTGCAGGGTGCCGTCGACGAGTGGAATACGCTGCCGCAAGCCGCAAAGGACGCGTCGCAATCCTATGTCAACGACCTGAAAGCGAGGATCGAGGCCGAAAAACTCATCACCGGTTCCCTGAATGCGGCGCTGCCGGCGGCACTGCAGACTGACACCCAGCAAACTGACACGCAGCAAACCGATGCACAGCCAACCGGTGCGCAGCAGTCCGGGGAGAACAACTGACATGGTCCGCCTGCTTATTTATGTCGCCATTGTTCTGGTCCTCGGCTTCGGCTTCGCATGGCTCGCCGATCGCCCGGGAGTCATGGTGATCACCTGGCAGGGCCAGCAGATCGAGATGTCGCTGATGGTGGCGGTTTCGGCTATCGTCGCCCTGATCGCTGCGGTGCTGTTCCTCTGGTGGCTGCTGCGCAGCCTGTTGACCTCTCCGGAGATCGTGTCCCGGTACTTCCGCGCGCGCAAACGCGACCGTGGCTATCAGGCACTGTCCACCGGCCTGATCGCCGCGGGCGCCGGCGACGCGGCAACCGCCCGCAAGATGACCCAACGAACCCTGGGACTGCTCAGCGCCGATCAGGAGCCGCTGATCCATCTTCTGGACGCGCAAACGGCGCTGATCGAAGGCCGCAGCGACGACGCGCGCAGCAAATTCGAGGCGATGGTGGACGATCCCGAAACCCGCGAACTGGGCCTGCGCGGCCTTTACCTGGAAGCCAAACGACAGGGCGCCACCGATGCGGCGCGGCACTATGCCGATCAGGCGGCGGAGAACGCACCGCATCTTGCCTGGGCGGCCGACGCGGCGCTCGGGTTCCGTTCCGCCGACGGCGCGTGGGACGACGCAATCCGGCTGCTTGAAAAGCAGCGCGTCGCCAAAGCCATCGATAAACCGGAAGCCGATCGCAAAAAAGCGGTGCTGCTGACGGCCCGAAGCATGGACAAACTGGAAGGGGGCGATGTGGCGGGAGCCCGCGCCGACGGCCTGGAAGCCAACCGCCTGGCGCCCGATCTGGTGCCGGCAGCCGTGACCGCTGCGCGAGCGCTCTACCGGGAAAACAACCTGCGTAAGGGATCGCGTATCCTGGAGAAGATCTGGCGCAAGTCGCCGCATCCCGATGTCGCTGAAACCTATATTCGCGCCCGGCCCGGCGACTCGACCCAGGACCGGCTGAAACGGGCACAGAAACTGGAAAGCATCAAGCGAAACAACGTCGAATCGCTTTATGCGGTGTCACGCGCAGCCATGGACGCCCAGGATTTCAAATTGGCCCGCGAAGCGGCCGAGGCGGCAGCCCGACTCGGTCCTCGGGAGGGCATTTATCTGCTGCTTGCCGATATTGAGGAGGTCGACACCGGGGACCAGGGACGGGTTCGCCACTGGCTTGCCCAGGCGGTGCGCGCGCCGCGCGATCCGTCCTGGACGGCGGACGGCTATGTCGCGGAGCATTGGGCCGCGGTGTCACCCGTATCGGGCAGGCTCGATGCCTTCGAGTGGAAGGTTCCGATCGAACAGCTTTCCGGTCCGGTGGAGGACCTCGAAGCACAACGCGCCGATGCGGAGCGGGCGATCGCGGCGCTGCCGCCGGTCGCCGCGGCCGCGGCAACAGCAGCGGCGGTGGAAACGGCCATTGTATTTGGCGAGGAGGAGCCGGTCCCGGAGGCCGACGTGGTGGAGGCCAAGGCAGAGCCCGCAACGCCGCCAACACCCGCGCCGGAGCCGCCGCCGGAACCAAAGCCGGAACCGGTGCAACAGCCTGCGGAAGCGGTTGCCGAAAGCCAAGCGGCGCCGGCGACGAAGGAAGCCGAGACGGTGGCAGCGGCCGACGACAAACCGGACGTGAAGGCCGAACCGGAAGACGAACCGGAGGTCGTCGCGCAGCAGCCGGAAACGCCTCAGCCGGTTGCCGAAGAGCAACCGGTCGCAAAACCGGTTGAGGTGGCAGCGGTCGAGCCGCAGACGGAGCCAGCGGTTGACGAAAAACCGGAGGTCAAACCCGATGGCGCGGACCGGGAAGCCGAAAAACCGATGTCTATCGACGACCTGGTGACGACGGTCGAAGCCGGCGAGGGCGATGAGGCCGTCAAGCAGGCGGCGGCCAGCGGCGAAACCCATATCGTTACAGACGCAGTCAGCAACGAGGAGCGGGACAAGCAGCGCGAAGCGGCGTTCCTGGCCAAGCCGCCGGACGATCCCGGTGTTGACGAAACGACTGAAGAAGAACCGCCTAAATCACGGTTTCGCTTGTTTTAGCGGTAAAGCCTGCCATATTTCGGGGCTATCCGAACGGTGGCCTTGGCCGCCGCAATTTGCTCTAGCGGAACGGCAGCATGTTCGAGCGTTTGCAAAAGTTTTTCCAGGGGCTGGGCGACGACGAGGCGCCGTCCACCGAGTTCACCCGGGACGATCCCCGGGTGGCGGCGGCGGCGCTGTTTTTCCATGTCGTCGATGCCGACGGCGTGGTGGAGCCGGTCGAACGGGAGAAGGTCAAGGAACTGCTGGGCAAGAGCTACGGGCTCGACGGCGCCGAACTGCGCAAGCTGATCAACGCCGGGCGCCAGGCGGAAGACGAATCGATCGATTTCTACAGCTTCACCAGCGTGCTCAAGCGTCATCTGGACAGTGAGCAACGGGTGCAGTTCATCGAGCTGTTGTGGGAACTCGTCTATGCGGACGGCGTACGGCAGGAACTGGAAGACAATGTGGTTTGGCGCGTGGCCGAACTTCTGGGCGTTTCGGACCGCGACCGCGTGCTCATGCGCCAACGGGTCGCCGAACGCATCGGCGCCAAGGATGAGAGCTAAGCACTCAAATGGTCTCTGGCGGCGACGCGGACAAAATCCTTATCGTCTTGCATCAGGAACGCTCCAGCGCGGGGCGGGTCGGTCAGATGCTGCAACGGGCCGGCTTCGCGTTGGATGTCCGCCGGCCGCCGCTAGGCGATAAACTGCCGGAGACCCTGGAGGAACACGTGGGCGCCATCGTTTTCGGTGGTCCGATGAGCGCCAACGACACCGACGATTTCGTGCGCGACGAAATCGACTGGCACGCGGTGCCGCTGAAGGAGAACAAGCCCTATCTCGGTATCTGCCTGGGTGCCCAGATGCTGGTGCGGCACCTGGGCGGTACCGTCGAGGGGCACGCCGACGGGCTGACCGAGATCGGCTGGTTTCCACTGGCCGCGACGCCGACCGGCGAAGAGTTGATGCCCTGGCCGCCGATGGTCTACCAGTTTCACCGGGAAGGCTTCAGCCTGCCCGGCGGTGCCGAGCTGCTCGCCACCGCCGAGCACTATCCCAACCAGGCTTTCCGCTACGGACCCAATGCCTGGGGCATCCAGTTCCATGCGGAGCTGACCCAGGTGATGATGCACCGCTGGGTGGTGCACGGCGCCCACCGTTTCGACCTGCCGGGCGCGCAACAGGGACACCATCACCTGCAGGGGCGGCTGGTCTATGACGCACAGCTGCGGCAATGGCTGGCCGGCTTCCTGGAGATCGTGTTCGGGCGGGCGGTGCCGGTCTGACAAGAGACTTCAAGCAAAAACATCACGCCTTGGATTCGATCGGTTCCGCCTCTGGGTGTTCGACGCGGTCGATGCGCTGGATGCGGCGTAGCGTCGGAAACAGCACGGCCCACAGGGCGGCGATCCCCATGGCGCCGGCGCCGCCGAAGATCACCGCCGGAACAGCGCCGATCAGGGCCGCCATGGAACCGGCTCTGAATTCGCCGAGTTCGTTGGAGGCGCCGATAAACACCATGTTGACGGCGTTGACCCGGCCGCGCAGCTCGTCGGGCGTCCACAACTGGACCAGGGTCTGGCGAACGTAGACGGAGATCATGTCGGCGGCGCCCATCACGGCGAGGGCGGCGATCGACAGCCAGGTGATGGTCGACCAGCCGAAGACGAGCGTCGAGAAGCCGAACAGGCCGACCGCGATGAACATGGTGCTGCCGGCGTTGCGGCTGATCGGATGAGCGGCGAGATAGACCGCCATCAGGACCGCGCCGATCCCCGGTGCCGAGCGCAGCAGACCAAGCCCCCAGGGACCGAGTTCCAGCACGTCGCGGGCGAAGACCGGCATCAGCGCCACGGCGCCGCCGAGCAGCACCGCGAACATGTCGAGCGATATGGCGCCCAGCACGACTTTTTCGCGCCAGATGTAGCGGAACCCGGCCGACAGCGTTTCCCAGTCCTGGCTGTGAACACCGCGCTTTTGCGCCGGTTTGGGGATGACGAAGATCATCACCGAAGCGACGGTAAACAGCACCAGGCTGGTCCAATAGGGCACGGTGGCGCCGAGCCCGTAGAGCAGGCCGCCGGCCACCGGCCCGACGATGGTTGCGGTCTGCCAGGCCATGGAGTTCCAGGCGACGGCGTTGGGCAGATCCTTCTCCGGCACCAGATTCGGCGCCAGCGCCACCGATGCGGGCGCGAAGAAAGCGCGGGCGATGCCAAATACCAGCAGCACCGCGAAGACCGGAAGCGGCGATGTCAGGCCGCGCAGCGTCAGTACGATCAGGGCCGCCGCCGCGCCGAGGCTGGCCAGTTCGCACAGGCCCATGATCAAACGTCGCCCGTAGCGATCGGCGGCCGCACCCGTCACCAGGATGAGCAGCAGCGCCGGCAGGAACTGGACCAGGCCGATGATGCCGAGATCGAACGGGTTGCGGGTCAGGTCGTAGATTTGCCAGCCCACTGCGACGGCTATCATCTGCATGCCGAATGCCGAAAAGAACCGTGCGAACCAGTAATAAGTGAACGAGCGGTGGCGAAACGCCGCGAACCGGTCGGCGGCGGAAGAGTCGCTATGCGGCATGGGAGGAAGACGTCGGGCGGGTCATGACGCCGTTATAAACGGTGCCGCGGTTTTGCACAGCCGGCAATCGCTATTGTCATCTTGCCGTACGACGGTGCAATGGCTACATGTCGGATCAAGGTAGAACGGAGTTCGCAATGCTTGCCCTCTTCCAGACCATTGATTTGGCCTTGTCTCTGTATTGGTGGATCATCATCGCCGCGGCGATTTTTTCATGGCTGTATGCGCTGAATGTCGTCAATCCAGGCAATCAGTTTGTGGGCATGATCGGGGAGTTCCTTTACAAGGCAACCGAACCGGCGCTGCGGCCCATCCGGCGTTTCCTGCCGGATCTCGGCGGCATCGATATCTCGCCGATCATTCTTTTGCTGCTGATCTATTTCATCCAACGGCTGATGTGGACAACGATCGCTCCGCCGTTCATTGGCTGACACTCCCGACTGGGTGCGCTCCGGGCGACTGATGCCTTGCACAACTGCTAGGAGGTGCTCGGCTAGACCTGAATGTGCCGCAGGCACATGGTGTTATCGGCCGTGCAGATAGCTGCCGGCTGGCACTTTCTCGGCCATCATGCCGTTGTTCAGAAGAAACTCGGCGAACCGATCGTAGCGGGCGGCATCGAGCGTTGCCGGACGCAGCGCGAAAAACGGTACGGTGGCGTGCCAGGCCTTGCGGTTGAGTTCGTTGTCGAGCTTCGGATCGTATTGTGCAAACAAAGCCCAGCTGCCATCTGGATCCGCGGCGATCGACCCGGCGGCGCGTTCCACCGCAGCCAGAAAGCGATCGATCCGACTGTCGTCGGCCATGCCGTCCCGGGCGATGTAAACCAGCTCGCTGTAGGGCGGGATCGCGGCACCCTCGATATCGAGTACCAATGGTTTCTTGCCGGCAAGTTCGACCTGGATCGGCTCGAAGTTGCGGTAGGTGTCGGTCAACGCGTCGACCTTGCCGTCGAGCAGGGCGCCGACCATGTTGAAGCCGACATCGACCAGCGTCACCTCGTCGATCGCGATGCCATTGGCGGCGAGTGCGATCTTCAGCAGGTCCCGTTCGATCTTCTCGCTGTCGGCGTATCCGATGCGCTTGCCGCGCAGGTCGGCGACCGATCGCACCGGTCCACCCTCAACGGCGAGAACGACGTTGAGCGGCACCGGGATCAGCGTGCCGACAACAGTCAGCGGACCGCCGCCGGCGATTTCGACCTGGGTGCGCGGCTGGTCGGACATGCCGATATCGGCCTTGCCCTTGAGTACCATGGTGACGTTGTCCATGGTGTCGGTCGGCGTGACGATTTCGACATCGAGTCCGGCATCGGCGAAGAAGCCGCGCTGCAGGGCGACGACCACCGGCCCATGGTCGGGATTGAGGAACCAGTCCAGCCCGACTCGCAGCTTGTCGGCCGCCTGTCCCGGCGGCAAAAAAGAGAACATGCCCAGAAAGGCCACAAGCAGGGTGCGGAGGACGACGGCAGACATGGTGAAGTCTCTTATGTCGTTGCGAAACGTTGCCGCTAGACCAGACCGTGTCCGCAGCCGCCTTGTCAAGATGCCGGACTGTTGGCCGCCCGTTCGATGGCTTTGGTGATCATCCGGCGGGCGGCGTCGGCTCCTTGCCAGTCGCCGATTTTGACCCACTTGCCGGGTTCGAGATCCTTGTAGTGCTCGAAAAAATGCGCGATCTGCTGCAGCGTGATCTCCGGCATATCCCAGATGTCGTCGATCTTCTCGTAACGCTTGGTCAGATGCGAGGCGGGCACCGCGACGACCTTTTCGTCCTCGCCGGCATTGTCTTCCATAATCAGCACGCCGACCGGGCGCACATTGATGACGCAGCCGGGCACCAACGGGCGCGTGTTGCAGACCAGAATGTCAATCGGATCGCCGTCTTCCGACAGCGTGTGCGGAACGAAACCGTAGTTTCCAGGATAGGTCATCGGCGTGTACAGAAAGCGGTCGACGACCAGCGTGCCCGCCTCCTTGTCCATCTCATATTTGATGGGCTGTCCGCCGACCGGCACTTCGACGATGACGTTGACATCGTCCGGCGGCCGATTGCCGATGGCTATGGCGTCTATACGCATGGCACTTCCTGTGGTTGACTGGGTCGCAGCGGGATAGCCGGAATTAGGGTGCGGTGCAACATACCCATTGGACGTAGAATGCTTCGGATGAGTGCGTTTCGACTGATTGTGCTGCTTGCTTCCGCTGTCGTCGGGTTTGGCGCAACCGCCGCAGAGAGCGTCTACACCAAACTCGTTTTCGACAGTTGTGTGTCGCTGGACTCCAATCCGCAGGGTGCACGGTTGCAATGCAGCGGTCTCGGCGGCTACGGGGTCACCTTCCAGGAGGGAGACCTGCGCCAGGCGGTGCAGTTCGGGCATGTCGGCACGGCCGGCGTGTTCGAGACCTTCGGGGTCTTCAACCGGGTCAATGACACGATCGAATGGCGGCTCGACGACAAGGGCGTGCCGATGGCGACCATACTGCGCTGGTTTCTGGAACATCCCGGAGACGAAACGGGTCAGGTGCTGGTGGTCTCACGGATCGGCCAGCCTGGCGACGCGGCGGCCTGTGTTGTCGGTTACGTCGACGCTAAAGCAAACTCCAACGCCAATGTCATGGCACGGGTCGTAGCCGACGGTCTCGCAGGAGGCTTCAGATGCGGGATCGACCAGCCGGTCTTTCACGGCGAGCGTGGACCGCTGGCGACCGACCCGTCGCGCTATTGGCCGTAGAGCGCATGATAAATCAGGGCCAGACGAAGGCGATTTTCTTCAGCCGCCGACGGTCGAACACCTCGGCACCCTCGGCGATGTCGCGACCGCCCAACGCCGTGTAGAACTCGACCGCCCGCTCATTGTCGGCAAGCGTCCAGATGACCATGCCCTTGCAGCCGAGCGAGCCCAGCAAACGCTTGGCTTCCCGGAACAGCCGGCTGCCTAGGCCGATGCCCTGATATTCGGGCCGCAGGTAGAGTTCGTATATCTCGCCTTCCTGCGGCAACGAACGGGCGCGGTTAAGGCCCAGCGTCGCGTAACCGGCGATGTCACCGCCGACATCGAGCACCAGAATGCTGGTGGAGCCGCGGATGGCACGACGCCACCATTTGTGACTGCGGCGTTCGACCATGGACATCAGGGTGCGGTAAGGGATGAGCCCCGAATAGGCATGCTGCCACGCGGCACGATGGGTTTCGGAGATGGCAACGGCATCATCCGGCTCCGCGTGTCGTACATCCACAGTCAGCGTCGTCATGCCGGAATCCTAACCGTTCGGCCTGGCAACGCGAAGCGGTGCCGTGCTTCAATCGACGATGTACCCACAAGATTGTGGGGACAGCCTGTGGGAACAGATTAACGGATTGTTTACCATTCAGGCAAGGCGGGACGGGATCAACTTGCAGACAACACGATGTCAGGATGCGAGAGCACCTGCACGGCTCTTTTCGAACCGCTTCCGCTCGTGCGTGTCGAGATAGAGCTTGCGCAGGCGGATGGATTGCGGCGTCACTTCCACCAGTTCGTCGTCCTGGATCCAGGCCAGCGCCCGCTCCAGCGTCATGCGGATCGGCGGGGTGAGCTTGACCGCCTCGTCCTTGCCGGCGGCGCGGATGTTGGTCAGCTTCTTGCCCTTCAATACGTTCACTTCGAGGTCGTTGTCGCGCGTGTGAATGCCGACGATCATGCCCGCATAGACCTTGTCACCGGAATCGATGACCATCGGTCCGCGGTCTTCGAGGTTGAACAGTGCATAGGCAACGGCTTCGCCCGCTTCGTTGGCGAGCAGCACACCGTTGACGCGGCCGCCGATCTCGCCGCGATAAGGCTGGTAGGCGTGGAACAGGCGGTTCATGACGGCGGTGCCGCGGGTGTCGGTGAGCAACTCCGACTGGTAGCCGATCAGGCCGCGGGTCGGTGCATGGAACACCAGCCGCACCCGGTTGCCGCCGGAAGGCCGTAGTTCAACCATGTCGCCCTTACGTTCCGACATCTTCTGCACGACGATGCCGGAGTGCTCCTCGTCGACGTCGATCACGACCTCCTCGACCGGCTCCAGGAGCGTGCCGTCGTCGGCAGTCTGCATCACCACCCGGGGGCGTGAGACAGCGAGTTCGAAACCTTCGCGGCGCATCGTTTCGATCAGCACGGCGAGCTGCAATTCGCCGCGGCCCGATACATGGAACGAATCCTTGTCCTCGGCTTCCTCGATGCGCAGCGCGACGTTGCCTTCGGCTTCCTTCATCAACCGGTCGCGGATGACGCGGCTCGTGACTTTGTCGCCCTCGGTGCCGGCGAGCGGCGAGTCGTTGACGATGAACGACATGGTGACCGTCGGCGGGTCGATGGGTTGGGCCTGCAACGGTTCGGTCACCTCCGGCGCGCAGAAGGTATCGGCCACCGTACCTTTGGTCAGCCCGGCGATGGCGACGATGTCGCCGGCCCGGCCCTCGTCGATCGGCTGCCGATCGATGCCGCGAAAGGCGAGGATTTTCGAGACGCGGCCCTGTTCGAGGGTCGTGCCGTCGCGGTTCATAACCTTGATCGTCTGATTGGGCCGCACGGAGCCGGAATGGATCCGCCCGGTGACGATGCGTCCGAGAAACGGATTGGCCTCGAGAATTGTGCCGATCATGCGGAACGGCCCGTCGCCGACGGTCGGCTCCGGCACATGGCTGAGCACCAGATCGAACAACGGGGCCAGGCCCTCATCCTTCGGTCCCTCGGGGCTGACATTCATCCAGCCATCGCGACCCGAACCGTAGAGGATCGGAAAGTCGAGCTGTTCGTCATCGGCATCGAGTGCCGCGAACAGGTCGAACACCTCGTCGACCACCGCGTCGGGCCGGGCGTCCGGCCGGTCGATCTTGTTGACGGCGACGATAGGCTTGAGACCGACCTTCAGCGCCTTGCCGACGACGAATTTGGTCTGCGGCATCGGCCCCTCGGCGGCGTCGACCAGCACAATGGCACCGTCGACCATGGACAGGATACGCTCCACCTCGCCGCCGAAATCGGCATGGCCGGGCGTATCGACGATGTTGATGCGCACGTCGTTCCAGACGACCGAGGTCGCCTTGGCGAGAATGGTGATACCGCGCTCCTTCTCCAGCTCGTTGGAATCCATGACGCGTTCGGCGACGCGCTGGTTTTCGCGAAAGGCGCCGGACTGGCGCAGCAACTGGTCGACGAGCGTGGTTTTCCCATGGTCGACATGGGCGATGATCGCAATATTGCGCAGGGTCATGTCCGTGTCCTGGAAGTTGCGCGGCGCGCCTTCGGGCGCAGCCAGTGTCTTTGCCCGGGCTCATACAGGTTTTTGTGCAGTTGCGAAAGGGGGTGGGGAGGCCCGAAGAGAATGTTCAGATCTGCGATAATCCCATCGATCAGCCGAGATCATGCTCCCAATCTCGGCCGCCATAATATAGTCGCAGGATTGTCACGCGTTTCTCATCAACACTGAATGCGATTGTCACCCGTCTCTCAAACCCGACGATGCGCAGGTTTGGCCGGATATCCGATCGCTCATGTCCGCGCTCGGATGCATGAGAAAATCCACGGCAATAACTCTCCAGCCGGTCGATGTAGGCGAAAGCGACATTTACGCCAGCAGCGTCGGCAATCCAATCATAGATCCCCAGAAGATCATCCAGCGCTTCTGGTGAAAAAACAACAAGCCGTTCGGTCAACCGTGCCCCTTAAGCCTTTTGCTGTGGTGGGCGCGTAGCCGATCGGACACCTTCTTTGAAGAAACAGCACGTTTGGGATCGCTTTCCATGGCATCGTAAACCGATGCAACCTCCTCGCGGAGCCAGTTTTCGACGGCCGCGTCGCGTTCCTGCAGCGCCCGAAGTCCCGCACGCACAACTTCGCTCGCCGAGGCATAAAGTCCGGACTCAACGAGACTGTCAATATAGGCAGCGTGTTCCAGGGGGAGGCTCACAGTACGTTTTTCGGTCGTCGGCATAGCTTGCTCCTTCTCGTGTGACCAAAGCCTGTGATATGAATAATTCATACCAGATTGAGTGACTGACGGGCAAGCTGCGCCACCAACAGTTTTGTTTTACGGGGCCTTGGGTGCTGTATCTTGGTCGGACAATCACTCAAGGATTTGGACATGGCCTACTATTATGCAATCGCCCACAAGGAAGACGACAGCGCATGGGGGGTTCACTTTCCGGACGTTCCCGGCGTGTTTTCGGCTGCTGACGAGGAAACCGATCTGGTGGCCAATGCAGTCGAGGCGTTGCGTCTCTGTGCCGAGGACGAAGCGCTGCCACCGCCGCGCACCCTTGCAGTTTTGCGTGCTGATCCGGACGTCGCGGCAGAGTTGGCACAGGGCGGTGTGCTGGTGCGGTGCCGTTGATCGAGAATGACAACCGCACCATACGGCTCAACATCACTCTGGATGCCGGTATCGTTCGTGCGATCGACGCCGCGGCCGCCGAAGCCGGCATGAACCGCTCCGCTTTTCTTGCCCAGGCTGCCCGAGCCGCGATTGAAAGGTAAGCGGACCCACGCACCGTGTCCGACAAAGACTGTATCTAGCCGCGACGTCGCGTCACCAGATTTCCTACAAATTGAAGCAGTCTTTCGCCAAGCTCGCCTGTTGAACTGAGTTGAATGCAAGTGTCGTAGTATTCGGAGACGTCGTAATCGATGCCGATGGCGCCGATACTCATGTGTCTTCGTTCTGTGAGTTCCGAGATAACGGATTTGAGGTGATCTTGAAGGATATCGGGCCCGTTGGCTAGAAGTGTTGCATCGTCCGCGGGAGCGCCGTCGGAGATAACAAGAATGCACCTATCGTTTTCCGGTCGGGCCGTGAGTCTCTCGGCGGCCCAAAGCAGTGCTTCGCCATCGACGTTTTCCTTGAGAAGGTTGTGACGCAGCAGATTGCGAATGGTCCACGGTGCACCTGGCTGAGTCGTACCGGCCTCCCGGTAAACGATGTGCAACAGATCGCACAAGCGACCCGGTTTCCTGGGGCGGCGCCACCAGAATCGCCAGTCTCTCCTTGAATTGCCGCCACGCCACGAGCGTGTGGTAAAGCCGAGGATCTCGTAGGCGATACCGAGGCGGCTGAACATATCGGCGACAATCTCAACAGTCGCACAGGCGAGGATCGCCCGTTGGCCTCGAAGTGATCCGGAATGGTCGACCAGCAGGCTGGCGACAGTGTTTTCCGGGCTCCAATCGCTCTGCTCCCGCTTTATCCGATCGACGACGCCCACCGCCGCCAGACTGGCGGGGCCAATCCAGTCGGCGGAAACCTGATCGTATTTGTGCGCGTAGCGCAACCAACTGTCGCGATCCTGGGTTCCTACGATCCGTTCGATATCGGTGGCGGGTATCGTAAGGTCGTGCTTTGTCGTGAAAATCCGGTACTGGGAACCGGTTCCGTCGTGCGATGCCTTGTCGGTCAGGCCGCCAGCCCTTTTTTCTTCAGCATGGCGGTGGCGTCCGGCATCTTGCCGCGGAAGGCGAGATAGGTGTCCTCCGGGTCGACGCTGTCGCCGGCGCTGTAGACGTGGTGCAGCAATAGCTCGGCTGTTTCCGGGTGGAACACGTCGCCGGTTTCCTCGAAGGCAGCGAAGGCGTCGGCGTCGAGCACCTCGGACCACATGTAGGAATAGTAGCCGGCCGAATAACCATCGCCGGCGAAGACGTGGAGGAAATGCGGTGTGCGGTGGCGCATGACGATGGCGTCGGGCATGCCGAGTTCGGTCAGCTTGGCGGTCTCGAAGGCCAGCGGATCGGTAACCGCGCCGGCGGTGTGGTAGGCCATGTCGATCAGCGCCGAGGCCGTGTATTCGACCGCCGCGAAGCCGCCGTTGAAATTGCGCGCCGCCAGTACCTTGTCGAGCAGGGCCTGGGGGATCGGTTCCCCGGTTTCGTGATGGACCGCGAAGGTGCGCAGCATTTCAGGCACCGTGAGCCAGTGTTCGTAGAGCTGCGACGGCAATTCGACGAAGTCGCGGGCCACCATCGTGCCGGACACGGACGGGTGCTCAACGTCGGAGAGCAGCCCGTGCAGAGCGTGGCCGAATTCGTGGAACAGCGTGTGCGCGTCATCGAGCGACAGCAGCGCTGGTTTGCCCTCGGGCGGCTTGGCGAAGTTCATCACATTGTAGACGATCGGGACCTGGCCGCCGTCCAGCCGATGCTGCTGCTGGAAAGCGCTCATCCAGGCGCCGGAACGCTTGGACTGCCGGGCGAAGTAGTCGCCGAAAAACAGCCCGACCAGAGCACCGTCGCGATCGTGGATCTCAAAAATGCGCACATCCGGATGGTAGGCCTCGAGATCCGGTCGCTCGACGGCGCTCAAACCGAACAGACGGCCGGCGACGTCGAAACAGGCCTCGATGATCTTTTCCAGCTGCAGATAGGGTTTCAGCTCGGTCTCGGAGAAATCGAAGGTACGATTGCGCAGTTTCTCGGCGTAGTGACGCCAGTCCCACGGCGCGACCGGATGGTTCTTGCCTTCTTCGGCGATCAGCTCCGCCAGCGCGTCCTCTTCCTTGCGAGCGCGCAACAGCGCCCGGTCCCAGACCTTCATGAGCAGCGCGTTCACCGCATCCGGCGTCTTGGCCATGGTGTTGTCGAGCTTGAAGGCGGCGAAGTTTTCGTAGCCAAGCAGCGCCGCCTTTTCGGCGCGCAACGCCAGCACCCGCGCGACGATATCGACATTGTCGGTGTCGCCGCCGTTTTCGCCACGCGCGGTCCAGGCGGAGAAGGCGTGCTCGCGCAGGTCGCGGCGTTCCGAAAAGGTGAGGAAAGGCTCGATGATCGAACGCGACAGGGTAACCGCGTAGGGCGCATCGAGACCGCGCTCGCGAGCGGCGGCGGCCATCGCATCGCGCAGGAAACCCGGAAGCCCCTCGAGTTCGGCCTCGTCACCAAGGGTCATCGCCCAGTCGGACTCGTCGGCAAGAACGTTCTGGCTGAACTTCGCGCCGAGACCGGCCAGCTCTTCATTGACAGCCGCCAGGCGCTCCTGGTTGGCCTTGCACAGCTGCGCCCCGGCGCGCACGAAGCCCTTCCAGTGTTTTTCCAGGACCCGTAATTGCTCACCGTTGAGATCGAGCAGTTCACGGTCCCGCCAGATGGCGTCGACCCGGTCGAACAGAGCGCCGTTCATGGCGATGGCGGAATAGTGACGCGACATCTGCGGTGCGATGTCACGCTCCAGGGCGCGGATCTGGTCGTTGCTGTCGGCGCCGGCACGGTTCCAGAACAACGCCGAGACGCGGGAAAGGTCCTTCCCGGCCGTTTCCAGCGCCACGATGGTGTTGCCGAAATCCGGATCGCGTTGATCGTTGGCGATCGTCTCAATTTCGCGATTGTGCCGGTCAAAGGCTGCCGAGAACGCCGACGCAAAGGCGGCGTCGTCGATCCTGGAGAATTCCGGCAGGCCGTGTGGTCCGGTCCACGTGAAGATCTGATTGTTGATGGCGTCCATCGTCATGCCCCCACACGTCTGGCACATTGTGGCGATGTAGGCAGCGTCTCGCCGGCATGCAAGGGTCGCATGCCGGTTTCATTGCTGCAACGCAAAAAAAGCGTCCCGGAAACCCGGTGTTTCGGCTTGATCGTCGTTGCCCTACTTGCGTGCTGCGAGCGTGCGCAGGCGCAGGGCATTCAGCTTGATGAAACCGGCGGCATCCTTCTGGTCGTAAGCCCCCTGGTCGTCCTCGAAGGTGACCAGCTGATCCGAATAGAGCGACTTGTCCGACTCGCGGCCCGTAACGATGACGTTGCCCTTGTAGAGCTTCAGCCGAACCTTGCCCTCGACGTCCTGCTGACTGTGGTCGATCGCCGCCTGCAGCATCCGGCGTTCCGGCGAGAACCAGAAGCCGTTGTAGATCAGCTCCGCATAGCGCGGCATCAGCTCATCCTTCAAATGGGCGGCGCCGCGGTCGAGGGTGATCGATTCCATAGCACGGTGGGCGGTAAGCAGGATGGTGCCGCCGGGCGTTTCATAGACGCCGCGCGATTTCATGCCGACGAAACGGTTTTCAACGAGGTCGAGACGGCCGATGCCATTGTCACGCCCGTAGTCGTTCAACCGGGCAAACAGGGTCGCCGGTGACAGTCTCTCGCCATTAAGAGCGACCGGATCGCCGTTTTCGAACTCGATTTCGATTTCGGTTGCGATATCGGGCGCGTCCTCCGGCGACACGGTACGCTGATAGACATAGCCGGGCGGCTCGTCCCACGGGTCCTCCAGCACCTTTCCTTCCGACGAGGAGTGCAGCATGTTGGCGTCGATCGAGAAAGGCGCCTCGCCGCGCTTGTCCTTGGGGATCGGGATCTGGTGCTGTTCGGCGAACGCGATCAGGTCGGTGCGGGACTTGAAGCTCCAGTCGCGCCACGGCGCGATGATCTTGATGTCGGGGTTGAGCGCATAGGCCGACAGTTCGAAGCGCACCTGGTCGTTGCCCTTGCCGGTGGCGCCATGGGCGATGGCGTCGGCGCCGGTCTCGCGGGCGATCTCGATCAGGCGCTTGGAGATCAGCGGCCGGGCGATCGACGTGCCGAGCAGGTAAACCCCCTCATAGACGGCGTTGGCGCGGAACATCGGAAACACGAAGTCCGCCATGAACTCCTCGCGCAGATCCTCGATATAGATGTCGCGGATGCCCAGCATCTCCGCCTTGCGGCGGGCCGGTTCCAGTTCATCACCCTGGCCCAGATCGGCGGTGAAGGTGACGACTTCCGCCCCCAGTTCGGTCTGCAGCCATTTCAGGATGATCGAGGTGTCGAGGCCGCCCGAATAGGCGAGCACGACCTTCTTGACGTCGCTCGGTAGGCTCATGGATGGTCCGTATCTTTGTCGTTCGGGCGCTGTCGCGCCCGGTTGCCTGAAAACGGCGGCACTTTAGTCAGAATGGCGCGCGATACAAGGGTGGATTACAAAGCCAAAAATTGGTGGGATACCCACATGCATAGTGACGTGGCCGAATGGATGAACAGCAACAAAACAGAAAAACCGGTGGCTGTAGGCACCTGGATGTACGACGAAACGATTGAGTGCATCGTGCACGTCGTACGCAGAAACGTGGCGTATGGCAGCGGCGATTACCAGGACCCACCGGAGATTCGAGAGGACCGCCACGGCACCTTTTATTACCTGTTGTTCGGCACGCCCACCGATCCGAAGCAACCAAACGCCGGTGAAAGTGGCCCTTACGACAGCATCGGGTCTGCCAAGGAGGGCGCAGCTTCGCGTCTTTCCGGATTGCAATGGTCGACCGGACTCGACGTCGGGCGCGCTGAATAGCTGATGCGGATCGTCGGCGTTGAACCTGGTGGCTTCTTACGTTCGGCTATTCCGATTGTTAGGGTTCTGACTTGAATCACAATCAGCCATTGGAACAGACATGAAAGCTGTCGTCTATGAAGCCTTTTCAGCGCCGCCCAGATTGATGTCCGTGCCGGATCCGGAACCGGACAAAGCCGGTGTGGTCTTGCGGGTCGAGGCGACCGGTGTGTGCCGCAGCGACTGGCATGGCTGGGTCGGGCACGAACCGGATATCGTGCTGCCGCACGTGCCGGGACACGAAATGGCCGGTGTTGTCGAGGCGGTGGGGGCGGAGGTGAGCCGCTGGCGGACCGGCGATCGGGTGACGGTGCCCTTCGTGCTGGGTTGCGGCGCCTGCCCGGAATGCCATACCGGGCATCAGCAGGTCTGTTCGAACCAGGTTCAGCCGGGTTTTACCCAATGGGGTTCGTTTGCCGAATATGTGGCGCTCGACCGCGCCGACATCAATCTGGTGGCGCTGCCCGAGTCCGTCGATTTCGCCACCGCCGCCAGCTTCGGATGCCGTTTTGCTACCGCATTCCGCGCGGTGCTCGACCAGGGGCGAACCTCGCCGGGCGAATGGCTGGCGGTGCATGGCTGCGGCGGCGTTGGCCTTTCGGCCATCATGATCGGCCATGCGGTCGGCGCCAAGATCGTCGCCATCGACATTGCGGAGGAAAAACTGGCGCTGGCCAGGGAACTGGGTGCCGAGATCGCGATCAACGGCAGCGATGTCGCCAACGTTCCGACGGCCGTTCGCGACGCCACCGGCGGTGGTGCCCATGTGTCGCTGGATTCGCTGGGCGCGACCGTCACCTGCGTCAATTCGATCAACGGCCTGCGGCGACGCGGCCGGCACGTGCAGGTCGGCCTGATGCTCGGCGACCACAGCGCCCCGCCGGTGCCGATGGACAGGGTCATCTCCCATGAACTGGAAATCCGTGGCAGCCACGGCATGCAGGCGCATCGCTACGACGCGATGCTTTCCATGGTGCAGTCGGGCAGGCTGGCGCCGCACCGGCTGGTCGGCCGCCGGATCAGCCTCGAAGAGTCGATCGAGGCGCTGATGCAGATGGACACGTTCCAATCGATCGGTGCGACCGTGGTGACCCGGTTCTGAGCTGTTGTTGTGCGGTTGCACGCGACCAACCATGCCTGCCATAGTGCAACCGACCAAGAGATTCCATGGCGCGATGAGAACCGGCTGCATACGGGTTGATGACGATTTACGCGCTGGGTCCTGAAGCGGAGATCGGCCTTTGTATAGCCTCGCCGATGACAGCGTCCTTATCGACGGGCATCGCATTGCCCATGCAACGTTTGGCCGAGGAGAGCCCGTCGTCCTCATCCATGGCACGCCGTCATCATCCTTCATCTGGCGAAACGTCGTGCCAAAACTCGTCGAGGCCGGGCAGAAGGTCCACGTCTTCGACCTTCTGGGTTACGGTGCTTCGGAGCGCCCTTTCGACGCGGCGGTCGACACTTCTGTATCGGGCCAGGTGCCTGTCCTCAACGGTCTGATGTCCCACTGGGGGCTGGAGAGCGCGCATCTCGTCGCCCACGACATCGGCGGTGCGGTCGCGCAGCGCTTCTGTCTGGATCATCCGGCTCTGACGCGAACCCTCACCCTGATCGATACGGTGAGTTTCGACAGTTGGCCGTCGAAACGAACCCGGGAGCAGATGAAGGCCGGGCTTGATACGATGGTCAAGGCATCCGATGCCGACCACCGTGCCCATTTTGAGGAATGGCTGCTGAGCACGGTCGAGCACAAGCAGGCGTTCGCGGCCGGACCGCTGCAGACCTATGTCGAGCTGATTTCCGGCCCAATCGGCCAGGGCAGCCTGTTTCAGCATCAGGTGGCCCATTACGACCACAAGCATACCATGGAGATCAGCGATCGCCTGGGCACCCTGTCAGCGCTGCCGGTGCAGATCATCTGGGGAGAGAACGATGCCTGGCAGGTCGTCGACTGGGCCTACCGGCTGCACGGGGCCATTCCGGGGTCCGCGCTTCATGTGCTTCCGCAATGCGGTCATTTCGCCATGGAAGACCAACCGAACCGGATCAGCGAACTGATCGTCTCCTTTGTCGATGACCATTCGGATTGACGCGACACCGGCGGCTCAGGCAAGGGCGTGGATGTTGGCCAATCTGGCGGCGCAAACCTGGAGGATCTCCAGGGTTCGCGCATCGTCATCCGTCCTGGAGGGTCCGGTCACGCCGATAGCGTTCGGGACGCCGCCACGCACCCCGACAGGCACCGCCAACCCCTTGATTCCGAGTTCGAACTCGCCGTCCACCTGCGCATAGCCATCGATCTCGGCCTTGTCGATCCGGGCCAGGAGCGCGTCCGGATCGCGCAATGCCGACTCGGTCGGCCGGTCGATGGGCCGCGCCAAAAGATCCACTCGAAGGGTGCGGGGCGCCTGCGACAAAAGCGCCGTTCCGATGGCTGTGTGCAGCAGCGGAAGCTGGCTGCCGACCGTAAAGCCCATCGAAACCCGTGATTGCGCGGTCGAGGATTGCGCCACATAGACCGCCCGATTGCCATCGAGCACGGCCAGAGCGATGTCGCTGCCCAGTTCGGCCGCGAAGCTGTTCAGTACCGGTTGTACGGCGAAGCCGATCTCGTGGCTGCGCAGGTATCCGCCGGCCAACGCCAGCACCCGGGGCGCCAGCACGAAAGTGCGCTCATCGCGCAACAGGTACCCGCTTTCGACAAGCGTCAGGCAGAGGCGGCGTGTCGTCGCTCGATCAAACCCAGTGCGGCGGGACAAGTCCGCCATCGTCAAGCCGCGCCGGCCTTCCTCGAAACAGGCAAGAAGGCGAAGGCCTTTCAGAAAAGCGGTTGAGATGCTGCGGTCCTGCATGGGCGTCACCGTCAAGGCCTGTTGACTCTCTGTTTAGAATTAGAAAAAATCGTTATTGTAACTATTGTGCGTTATACGCACAAACCAGTGCTTGCGCAATCGGAACTTGATCCCGGATAACCGGCCTAAAACGGCCAACAGGAAAGGACGAACAATGCTGAGCCAGCAGGTCAACGATGAAATCACCCGGGTGGGTCGCGGACAGCCGGCGGGCGAGGTGTTGCGCCGCTACTGGCAGCCGGCGGCGCTGAGCGACGAACTGGCGGGCCCGCGTCCCGTGGCGCCCGTCACCCTGCTCGGTGAGCGGTTGGTTCTGTTTCGCGATGAGAGCGGAGAACTCGGCCTGATCAGCCGCCACTGTCCGCACCGCGGCGCGGACCTGTGTTTCGGCCGGCTGGAGGACAACGGCCTGCGCTGCCCGTTCCACGGTTGGCATTTCGACCGCACCGGCCAATGCGTGGAGCAGCCGGGCGAACCGGCGGATTCGCGCATGCACGAACGGATCCGAACCACCGCCTATCCGGTGGTCGAGAAAAACGGCATCGTGTTTGCCTATCTTGGGCCCGGTGACCCGCCGGCCTTTCCGAACTTCGATTGTTTCCGGGCGCCGGCCACGCATGTCTTCGCCTTCAAGGGACTATGGGAGTGCAACTGGCTGCAGGCGATGGAGGTCGGTATCGATCCGGCACACGCCTCGTTCCTGCACCGGTTTTTGCAAGACGAGGATCCGGACGAGGGCTACGGCAAACAGTTCCGCGACCGGGCGGCCAACACCGAGATCCCGATGACGCGGCTGCTGCGCGATTATCCGCGCCCCGACATCCGGGTCGACGAGACCGAATACGGGCTGAAGCTGACGGCGCTGCGTCATATGGATGACGGACGCACCCATGTGCGTGTTACCAACCAGATTTTTCCCGAGGCCATCTGCATCCCGATGAGCCGCGAAATGACGATCACCCAATGGCATGTGCCGATCGACGACGAAAACTGCTATTGGTATTCGATGTTTACCAGTTTCGACAAACCGGTCGACAAGGATCTGATGCGCGAGCAGCGGTTGAAGGAACACTGCTTGCCCGACTATGCGCCGCTTAAGAACAAGCGCAACAACTACGGGTTCAATCCGCAGGAGCAGGAGACGATGACCTATACCGGCATGGGCATGGACATCAACGTGCATGACCAATGGGCTGTGGAAAGCATGGGTTCGATCCAGGACCGCACCGAAGAGCATCTGGGCAAGACCGATGTTGGCATCATCCGTTATCGCCGCATACTGCGGGCGGCGATCGCCGCCCTGCAAAAGGGCGACGAAACGGCCCTGCCGATGCGCAACGGCGCGGATCTGTCAACGATGTTCGGGCCACTGTCGAACGATGCGATCGCCGAGACCTCGGATTGGCAGGCGGCGAGCCAGCGAACCGACAGGGAACGCCGGGCGGCCTGTCCCTGGGATGCCTCGGTCTGAGACGGATGCCGGACGTCGAAGACACCATCCGGCAGGGTTTTCTTGTCAGTTGCGGCCTGCTGCCGGAAGATGCGGCGGCTGAAGCCACGGCCGTCGTGCAACGCCTCGACGCCGAGGGAATTGAAACCGTGCGCGTGGTGTTCACCGACCAGCACGGCATCCTGCGCGGCAAGACAATCGTCGCCGATCGGCTGGTGGCGGCGTTCGCCTCCGGCATCCGGGTACCATCGACACTGCTGCTCAAGGACACCTCGCACCGCACCGTTTTCCCGGTGTGGTCAGAAGCCGGCGATGCGCCGATGCACGGCGCCAGCGACGTGCTGCTGGCGCCGCAGCCGGAGACGCTGCGCATCCTGCCCTGGTCGCCGCACGCGGCGCTGATCCACTGCGATGTGGCGCTGGTCGATGGCGCGCCGGTGCGTTTTGCCGCGCGGGCGGTGCTGAAACGCATGACGGACGAGCTGGCCGAAAGCGGGCTGGCGGCGGTGATGGGTCTGGAAGTGGAATTCCAGATTTTTGAGGTCACGGATCCCGCCCTGGAGCATGAGGACGCGACGATGCCGCCTCGTCCGCCGCGAACCCGGGGGTTGAACCAGGGATACCAGTATCTGACGGAGACCCGCTACGGCGAGACCGAGGAGCTGCTCGACCTGCTGCGGCGGACCGCGCAGGCGATGGGCATGTCCGTGTGGAGCGTCGAGATCGAAATGGGACCGAGCCAGTTCGAGTTCACCTTCGCGCCGGGCGACCCGATGGCGATCGCCGAAATGGCGGTCAATTTCCGCACCATGGTCAAGGAGGTCTGTCACGCCCACGGCCTGCACGCCTCGTTCATGGCCAAGCCAAAACTGGCCAACGCCGCGGCCAATGGCTGGCATATCCATCAATCCGTTGTCGATCGACGCACCGGCGAGAATCTGTTCGTGCCGGAACAGGCAGGCAAACTGTCGGGGTTTGCCGGCCATTGGCTCGCCGGCCTGCTCGAACATGCCCCCGCTTCATGCCTGCTCACCACGCCGACGGTCAATGGCTACAAACGCTATGCGCCCTACCAGCTGGCGCCGAACCGAATCGGCTGGGGCGAAGACAACCGGGGCGCCATGGTGCGTACCATCACGGCCGTCGGCGACGCCGCCAGCCGCATCGAAAACCGGGTTCCCGACAGCACCGCCAACCCGTATTTCGCCCTGGCCTCGCAGATTGCCTCCGGCCTTGACGGGTGGGAGCGCAAGCTCGTGGCACCGGAACCGCTCGCAAACCCTTACGACGATGCGGCCGATCAATTGCCCGGCAGCCTGCTCACTGCAATCGATCAGTTCGAGCAATCGGTGCTCTATCGTGACCGGTTTGGCGACGATTTCGTCGATTACCTGGCGCATCTGAAACGGGCCGAATGGCAGCGTTATCTGATGACCGTTTCGGAATGGGAGCAGATGGAGTATTTTTCGGTGTTCTGAGAAGCCATCGAGGAAACCATGCCCTTTGTACCCGACCTGACCGTCCTGCTCGCCTTCACGGCGGCCTCGCTGGTCATTATTGCAACGCCCGGGCCCGACATGACGCTGTTTGTCGGACGGGCGCTCAGCGACGGGCGGTCGCCGGCGCTTGCCTGCGTCGCCGGCACGCTGACCGGTGTCTTCGTCCATACCGTTCTGGTGGCGCTTGGCATCTCGGCGCTGGTGGTCGCTTCGCCAACCGCATTCATGGTGCTGAAGACCGGCGGTGCGCTGTACCTTCTGTGGCTGGCAATCCGGGCTCTGCGTGGCGGCGCGGTGTTTCGCCTCGAAAAGACGCCAGGCACGGATCGGTCGTTGCTCGCCAACTGGACACAGGGACTTATGGTCAACCTGCTCAATCCCAAGATCATCATCTTCTTCATGACCTTCCTGCCGCAATTCGTCAGCGCCGGCGATCCGCATATTAGCGGCAAATTGCTGTTTCTCGGCCTGTTCTTCGGCGTGCTGGCGTTGCCCCTGCTGGTGGCGATGGTCGTGGCGGCGGAGCGGTTCGCCGGCTGGCTGCGCGGCAACCGGCGGGTGATGCGGGCGATCGACTACCTCTTCGCCGGGATATTCTCCGTGTTTGCGGTGCGGATCCTGCTGACCGAGGGACGGTGACTCATCACTTCGCGACATTGACCGGCTGATAGGGCGTTCTGTCGCGCCCAAACTCGAATTCGGAATCAATGGCGCCGCCGTATTGACCATGCAACCTGGAGCCGAAATCCTTGCCTGTAGCGGATCGGGCCAAATTGCTGATTGCGGCGCGCACTTCCGCCTCGGCGCTGCGATTGTTCCGCGCCGCAAGGCGCTTCAAGGCCGCGAGATCTTCGTCCGGGATGTTTTGAATACGCAGGTTGCCCATCAGCCTTGGCCTCAGTGCTTGTGTAACGCCAACAGTTTTCGCCCTGATATCATAAGGCAGACACTTGGTGCTGTGCGATCGCATTTGGATGCGTGCCGGTGTGGGTTCCGGCAGCCTTGTGTCAATCCTCTCGGTGAAGATCGTTCAAAACCGGAGGTGAACCGGTCTCCGTGTCTTCACGGGCGCTGGGCAGCCAGTTGCCGGCGCCGCGGCCGGCGATCAGCCAATAGGCGGTGCCGCCGATCATGCCGGCGGCGAGGCTCATCAGCGCGAAATCCGTCGGTGCGCCGCGGTCCGGGCCGGTGAACAGGGCTATCAGCAAAGGCGCTGCGGCAGCGATGGCGCCACCGGCCAGCGCATAGAACAGCCAGTCGCGCCGTTTGGCGACCTCGGCCACGAGGATCACCAGCATCGCCGGGACGAACGCCACATAGCCGGCGAGGCTTCCGAGCGCCACCGCACCGATGAGCAGACCGAAATCGAAGCCGGAATCGGCCAGATAACCGGCCTGTTGGGGCGTGATGAACTTGGTCAGCAGCGCCAGCGAGACACCGGCGGTCACCGCGGCTGCGGCGTAGCCAAGCGTGATCATCACCATGCGGATGAAAAAGAGCCCGTAGCGGTCCACCGCGGCCGCCTCAGGCCTCGCCGTGTCCGGCGATCATCATCGCCTCCAGGGCGAGCCGCTCGGATTTGCGCAAACGTTCCGATTCCGATTTGAGCTGGCCGCAGGCGGCGAGTATGTCGCGGCCGCGCGGCGTGCGGATCGGCGACGCGTAGCCGGCCCGGTTGATGAAATCGGCGAAGGCCTCGATCTGTGACCAGTCGGAACACTCATAGGCGCTGCCCGGCCACGGATTGAACGGGATGAGGTTGATCTTTGCCGGAATCCCCTTGAGCAGCCGCACCAGGTCGCGCGCGTCCTCCAAAGAGTCGTTGACGCCCTTCAGCATCACATATTCGAAGGTGATGCGCCGGGCATTGGAGAGGCCCGGATAGTCGCGGCAGGCCTGCAGCAGGTCAGCGATAGGATACTTTTTGTTGATCGGCACCAGTTCGTCGCGCAGCTCGTCGCGCACCGCGTGCAACGAAATCGCCAGCATGACGCCGATTTCGGCGCCGGTGCGATAGATTTCCGGAACGACACCGGAGGTCGACAGGGTGATGCGGCGCTTCGACAGGGACAGGCCCTCGTTGTCGGAGGCGATTAGCAGGGCCGTTTTAACGTGATCGAAGTTATACAGCGGCTCGCCCATGCCCATCATCACGATGTTGGACACCTTGCGCCCTTCCGACGGCACGATGGCGCCCTGCGGCGTGTCGCGATTGGGGAAATCGCCGAGCCGGTCGCGCGCCAGCAGCAACTGCGCCAGAATCTCGCCGGCGCTCAGGTTGCGCACCATTGTCTGGGTGCCGGTGTGGCAGAAGGAGCAGGTCAGCGTGCAGCCGACCTGGCTGGAGATGCACAGCGTGCCGCGGCCGTCCTCGGGAATGTAGACCGTTTCGATTTCGACCGGTCTACCGGCGCCGCGCGGCGGAAAGCGCAGCAGCCACTTGCGCGTGCCGTCCTCGGAAATCTGTTCGTCGACGATCTCCGGCCGGGCGATGGTGAAGCGATCGGCGAGGGCGGCGCGCAAGTCCTTCGACACGTTGTGCATGTCGGCGAAATCCGACACGCCGCGCACATAGAGCCAGTGCCATAGCTGCTGGACGCGCATGCGCACCTGACGGTCCTTGACGCCGGCCTGCCGCAGCGCCGCGCCGAGTTCGTCGCGATCGAGGCCGACCAGCGACGGCTTGCCGCTGTCGTCGAAGGCAACCTGCCGCGACGACAGGGCGTCACGGGTGGCGGTGTCTTTCAGATCGATGGACAGGGGCATCGCGGTCGTCGGTGTTTCGGGATGACAATCGGTCGCCGGCGCATGCGGCGGTTCTGGCGCGCTGCCATATCATCAAACGACAGGCCCGTCACCCTTTGCACGCAAAAGGCCGGCACGACGGCCGGCGCTGGGCACGCAAAAGGCCGGCACGACGGCCGGCCCTGGCTGGCAGCGGTCGCGCCCCGCCTAACTGCAGTTCTGGATTTCCCTAAGCGCCGCGGTGACGCCGGACAGGGAATAGGTGTAGTTGGTGTTGGTGCCGCGGCGCGAAGTCGCCTTGACGGTCATTTGCGCGCCGGCACGCATGGCGTTGACCAGTGCGGGTTCCTCGGCGACATTCTCGACCCAGGCGGATTCGCCCTTGGTGAACAGTACAAAGTTGCGGCCGTCGACACTGACGGTGACCTTTGAGTTCTCCTGCAGCTGATAGCCCATCATCGCCTGCGGTTCATACTCGACGTTCTGACCGGGGCGATGGGAGATCAGGAAGAAATTGTCCCCATGATTGACGTTGCCGGGCTCCTTGCGCGTCGGCAGCGACAGGATGTAGCAGACCTTGCCTTTGGGTCCGTTGTAGGAATAGGCCGCCCAGTTGTCGAACTGCTTGATTTGGGTGGGCGATTGCGCCACGGCCGCGCCGGCCAGTGCGAGCGACACAAAAGTTGCGGACACAAGCGTTTTCAAAACCATAATTGACCTACCGGTTTATTTCTTGCCTTCACGGGTAAGGCTGTGCCTTGAGCATGCAGGTTTGGCAACAATTTGACTCAATCTGACAGGTTTTCGGTTACCAAACCGTCAACGCGGAGCCGAAATCAGGTGGAAGCAAGGGGTTGCCGACCGTCAACGCACGGCTACGCGTATGATACCGCGCGCGTTCGCCACACCCCACGCCGTGGTCACCTCGCGCGCTGATCCTATTTATGAATTCGGCTGTCGCGTCGTCAATGCTTATCGGTGCAAAAGGTGTGGTCTGCCAGGGACTCGATCACCCGGCATTCGGCCACCTGGTGCGCATCGCAACTGGTCACGATGCGGCGCAGTTCACCCTCCAGCTTACGCAGCCTTGCGATGCGGTCGCGCACCTGGGCCAGATGGGAGTTGGCGATGGCGTGGGCCTGGGCGCAGGGCTTGTCCGGGTGTTCGCTGAGCGTCGTGAGTTCGCGGATGGCGCTGATGTCGAGCCCGAGATCCCGAGCGTGTCGGATGAAAGAAAGCCGGCGCAGCGCCTCGCTGGTGTAGCGGCGCTGATTGCCGCGCGTACGCTCCGGCGCGTCAATCAGCCCCATCTGCTCGTAGTAGCGGATGGTCGGGATCTTGACGCCGGTACGGCGCGACAGGTCGCCGATGGAAAGCATGGAAAAAAAACCTCTTGAACCTCTAGTCGCTAGAGAGATTAGACTGTCCCTGTCACGACCGCAAGGAGCGAATGCATGGGTGCGTGCTGCGGCCAGCAAGTTGGATTCGATGGTTTATCGACCGCCTACAAACGACGCCTGTGGGCGGTGATCTCCATCAACGCCGGCATGTTCGCGGTGGAGATGATCGCCGGGCACATGGCCAAGTCACAGGCGTTACAGGCCGACGCGCTGGATTTCTTCGGCGACGCCGTGACCTATGGCCTCTCCCTGGCGGTGATCGGGCGGCCCATTGGCGTGCGTAGCGCGGCGGCCATGGCCAAGGGCCTCAGTCTGCTGGTCATGGGATGCTGGGTCTTTGGCTCAACTGTCTATCAGGTGTTCGTCGCCGGCGTGCCGCAGGCGCAGGTCATGGGTGCGATCGGGTTTCTGGCGCTGCTCGCCAATCTTCTGAGCGTGGCTTTGCTGGTGCGCTACAAGGACGGCGACGCCAATGTGCGCTCGGTCTGGTTATGCTCGCGCAACGATGCGATCGGCAACATCGCCGTGATGGTGGCGGCGCTCGGGGTGTGGGGCACGGCCAGCGGCTGGCCGGATCTGCTCGTCGCCGCCATCATGGCCGGGCTGTTCCTGTCCTCCGCCTTCCAGATCATCACACAGGCGCTCGCCGAGCGACGCTTGCAAAGCGCGTAAATCGGACGCATTGCTTCCTTCCGTTAATACATATAAACATTCAAATGTTTTTATGAAAACGCGGGAGCGGATCGATGACTCTAACCGGGCAACATTGCGCGAGAAGCGCCGCGGTAATGGATCGGCGGCGGTTCATGCTGGCGGGTTTGACGCTGACCGGTGCCGGTCTGATCGGCTTTGCACCGGCGCGGGCGGCAGAGAGCCCGATTATCGAGCTCGGATCGAAGCGGTTAACCACCCTGAGCGACGGCCATCTTGTGCTGCCGATGGATTTTGTCTTCGGCGACGTGCCGCGGGAAGACCTCTTGGCCCTGCTTTCGGCGAACGACCTGTCGACCGAGCAGATCGAACCACCCTGCAACATCACGGTGTTGCGTGACGGCGATCGTCTGGTGGTGTTCGATGTGGGCGCCGGGCCGAATTTCATGCCCAGCGCCGGACGATTGCCGGACAGCCTGGCGGCCGCCGGTATCGATCCGGCGGAGGTTACCGACGTGCTGTTCACCCATGCGCATCCCGACCACATCTGGGGTCTGCTCGACGATTTCGACGAGGTCATCTTTCCGGATGCCGACTACCACATTAGCCGCGCGGAATGGGACTATTGGCGTGCTGACGACACTTTGGCGAACACGCCCGAGGCGCGGAAAAGCTTCGTCGTCGGCGCGCAGAACAGGATGGCGGTGCTGGAGGACCGGATTCAGCTGTTCGAATACGGTGACGCGGTTCTGCCGGATGTCGAGGCGGTGGATACCAGCGGTCATACGCCCGGACACACCTCCTTTGCCGTGCATGACGGGGCGGACACCGTCACCGTCATCGGCGATGCGATCCTCAACGGCGTGGTGTCGTTTGCCAGGCCGGACTGGCCCACCGGATCTGACCAGGACCCGCAGAAGGGCATCGAAACGCGGTCCCGGCTGCTCGACCGGTTGGCCGCCGAGCGAGGCCATGTGATCGGATTTCACCTGCCTGCTGGCGGTATCGGCCGGGTCGAACGGCAAGGACCCGCCTACCGGTTCGCGGCTGGCTAGCTCCTTGTCTCCGGGTTTGGCCAGATAGGCAGGATCCGTTTTCCCGTTTGATGCAACCACATTTTTTGGTATGTCATCCACATGGACACCATTGACGACGATTACCTGCAAGATCTGATGACTCCAGTCGCCGACAGTGACATCGAACCCGCGCATCGGGCCTGGATGAACGAACTGATCGAGTATCGTATGGCGCGGAAGGCAAATGGCGAAACGACCTATACCTCGCTTGATCAAGTCAGACGCGAATTAGGGATCGATGCACCTTAGGCTTTCGGACGAGGCCAAGGCAGACCTTCGAATGGTTCGCGATTATCTCGAGCCACTGAGTCCTCAAGGCTACAACCGTATCATTTTCGCAATCTTTGCAGCGTTCGATCAGTTGGAGTCCTTTCCGCTGCTAGGTCGGGAGGGCGAAGTCGATGGCACGCGCGAGTTAAGCGTTCCACGCACCCCCTATCGCATCATCTATACTTTGCCTGATGCCTATCACATCGACGTTGAAGCAGTGTTACACGGGAAAAGAAAATACCCGCTTGATGAAACAACGTAGCCTACTTCACTCCGCCGGGCCGTGCTGCTGACGGCGGAGGAATCCGAACGGTGAGCCTTCGACGATGACACCCAGCCCGATGCGGGCGCCGATGACGATGCTGACGATGGCGATCGGCGCCGAGATGGCCAGCAGCGAGACCGCGCTCACCCCCTGACCGATGGTACAGCCGAGGGCGAACATGCCGCCGGTGCCCATCAGGAACGCGCCGCCCAGGTGGCGTCCGAGTTCGCGTGCATCGTCGCAGGCTTCCCAGCGGACGTCGTCGGCCTGCCAGGCGGCCAATGCGGCGCCGGCAAGTACGCCGACCATCAGTCCGACGCCATAATCAGGCAGCGAGCCGGTGACGGTGATCACCTGCAGCATTGTATCGGCCAACGGCGCCACAAAGGAGGCCGATTCCAGTTGCACCGGCGTAAACAGCGTCTCGCTCAGGCTGGAGGTCACGGCCCAGCCGGCGACAATGCACAGCCCGATGACGGTTCCGGCGACGATCTTACCGGTGTCGCGGCGGAACGCCGGCTCCTTGAACACCCAATAAAACAGGGCCGCCGCGGCTATCGCGGCGATCGCCAGCGTCAGATCGACTCCGGTAAGGGTTGTCGCCAGCGCCGCCAGTGACTGACCGCCATGCGGCGTCAGGTCGATGGATGCGGGTTCGATAACCGCGGCTCTGAAGTGCGCGATAATGCCGCGCTGCGCCGCCATCGCCGATACCGCCATGGCGCCGAGCACGACAAAGGCGCGCAGACTGCCGCCTCCGAGACGGACCAGGGCGCCGAACCCACAGGTTCCGACCAGCGCCATGCCGAATCCGAACATCAGACCGCCGATGATGCTGCCGGCAATCGGCAGGTTGGAGGTGAGATAGAAGCTCTCCCCGACGTCGATGAATTCGACGGCGATCAGCAGTTGCGTCACCAGCAACGCGGTGGCGGCGGCCAGCACCCAGGACCGCAATCCGTTGCTGTCGCCTGCGTACCAGTGACGCTCGAGCGCCGACATGGTGCAGAAATAGTGGCGGCGCGCGACATACCCCATCACCACGCCGACGGCCAGGCCGGCTAACGGCAGCGTCCATGGATTCTCGAACATTCGTCCTCCCCTGGCCCCTCCCAAGGCCGGTTCGCTTCGGGCGGTCGCCGCCCGGAACGCATTTAATCGGCCGCGTCGGTGTCGCGGACCGGTTTGCAAAACAAATCGTACAAAGTCTCGACAACGGACGAGACCTCATGATCGACAATGCTGTAATAGATCATACGACCGTCGCGTCGCGCCTTCACCAGACGGTCGAAGCGCAGGCGCGCCAGCTGTTGCGAGACGGTCGCCTGCGGCATGGAGAGTATGGTCTCGAGATCGGAAACGGACTTTTCGCCCTCCGACAGGATGCATAGGATCAGCAGACGCGTCTCGTGTGACAGGGCCTTTAACAACTCGCTGGCTTTTCGCGCCTGGGCGAGCAGGTCCTTGACATCCTCGGCGTCCATGTCCGGTTTGAGTTTGGGAAGTGGCATCCGTTTGTTTATCCAGTTCGGTCGGTCATCAGGGTCGCGGACCAATCGCGCCAAATCAGGCGGCGGACGGTCCTGGCTTTAACTAGGGCATCGACTCGGCGCTGTCCCGTGGCAGCTTTTCGAGCATTTCTGCAAGCAGGAACCAGAAGAACTCATCGCCGGCATAGCCGCGCATGCGATCGATCTCCCGGCCTTCGCTGACCAGCACGAAGGTCGGCGTAAACGCATCGGGTCGAATGTCGCTCAAATCCTCGGGCCAAGGTTCGTCAATGTCGACACGCCGCAGCGGGGCACGCTTCGCCTCGGCGGTCTTCGGGTATATTCCGCCGATCTCATCGTCCCAGCGCATGCACCAGGCGCATCCATCACGCTCGAGCATGAGCAGTTCGGCCGCATGTGCAGCCTGCACTGTCATCGTCGCAGCGACCGCTATTGCGGCGAGGAGTTTCGGGGCGTTTCTGCGCATCGAGCGGGTTTTCCGAGGGGTGAGCAAACACTTGATTGCAATATATGCAAAAAACTGCATATTTGCATGTTTCATAGTGTCACATTTGCCGCGACCTGACAATCCGGCAGCAAAATCGGATCACAGCACATGCTTGACGTCGGCTACGGAGCGGCTTTTCTGGCGGGACTCCTGTCCTTCGTTTCGCCCTGTGTGCTGCCGATTGTCCCGCCCTATCTCGCCTACCTGGCGGGGGTCAGCTTTCAGGAGCTGCACGAAACCGAACAAAACAGCGAGCGGGCGCGGCGCATCCTGCTGTCGTCGGTCGCCTTCGTGGCCGGCTTCACCACCGTGTTCGTCGCGCTCGGGGCAACCGCCAGCGTCGTCGGCCAGGCGCTGGCCCGCTATTTCGACACGCTCTCCATCATCGCCGGCATTCTGATCATCATTATGGGCTTGCACTTCATCGGCGTCTTTCGCATCGGGCTGCTCTACCGCGAGGCGCGCGTCGACGTGCAGCAAAAGCCTGCCGGCCTCGCGGGCGCCTACGTGATGGGGCTCGCCTTCGCCTTCGGCTGGACGCCCTGCGTCGGGCCGGTCCTGGCGGCTATCCTGTTCGTCGCCGGCGCTGAAGATACGGCACTGCGCGGCGCCGGGCTGCTGGCAACCTACTCGCTGGGCATTGGGATCCCCTTCATCGCCGCCGGGGCCTTCGCCGGCCGCTTCATCGGCTGGGCCAACCGCTTCAAGCGGCACATGGACGCCGTCGAGAAAACCATGGGCGGACTGCTGATCGTGACCGGGGTGCTGTTCATCACCGGGCAAATGTCGCGCATCGCGCAATGGATGCTCGACACCTTCCCCGCCTTTGCAACCATCGGATAGGAGGTCAACCGTGAGACGCCATATCAAATACGCCGTGTTCGCCATCATTCTGGCGGTCGCCCCGGTGCGGGCCGCCGTCATCGGCGACGACGGATTACACAAGCAGGACTGGTTTGCTGTCACCTTCAGGGATATCGCCGAGGATATCGAAACAGCCACCGCCGACGGCAAGCGGCTGGTACTGGTGTTCGAGCAGCGCGGCTGCATCTACTGCCGGCGCATGCACGAGGAGTTGCTGTCGGATCCGGAAGTGGCCGACTTCATCCGGGCCAACTTCACGGTCGTGCAATACAATCTGTTCGGCGACGAGGAGGTGACCGATCTCGACGGCGAGTCGCTGACGGAGAAAACCGCGGCCCGGAAATGGGGTGTCGTGTTCACGCCAACGATCCTTTTCATGCCCGACAGCGTGACTGCGGATCGGACCGCTGCACAGGCAGCGGTTGCCAAGATGCCCGGTGCCTTTGGCAAATGGACGTTCCGCAATATGTTCCGGTGGGTCGCGGACAAGGGTTACGAAACCGACGAGCATTTCCAGAAGTACCATGCCCGGGTCATTGAGGACCTGCGCAAATCGGGGCGTCTCGCCGCAGATTGACCAACATATTCAAAAATTCATATTTTTGCATTGATCGTCTCATGGAGATCTATTATCTAGGAACGTGGAGGTTCCGGTTGGTGGCAAACGAACCGGAAGGGCCGGGGCCGAAATCCCGGCAAATGGAGGAAAGCGGAAGAATGTCCTGGATCAAAAAAATCCCACCGCTCGTATTCGTCGGAGTCCTTGTCGCTCCGGCCCTGGCCGGCACGGTATCGCCGGACGACGTCGTATTCGTCGACGAAAGTGTCATTGCCGCTTCGCTGACCGGCACAGCGGGCGACGCCGAGAACGGGCGCGACGTTTTTGCCAACCGCAAACTTGGCAACTGTCTGGCCTGCCACGTCAACGGCGATCTCAGCGAGCAGCTGTTTCACGGTGAGGTGGGACCGCCGCTCGACGGAGTCGCCGATCGCTGGGAAGCTGGCGAATTGCGCGCCATCATGGTCAATTCGAAGGTGGTGTTTGGCGACCAGACCATCATGCCGTCCTTCTATCGCCTGAAAAATGGCGCCCGTACTGCCGAAAAATTCCAGGGCAAGACAATCCTGACCGCCGAACAGGTGGAGGACGTGATCGCGTATCTGCAGACGCTCAAAGAGTAGGCTGCGAGAGGAGAAAGATGATGAAACTCAACAGACGAGACCTTCTGGGGCTCTCCGCGGGCGCCATCGCGACGGCCCTAGCCGGCAGTCCCGCATTCGCCGGCGCCAACGAAGTCATGTCGGCCGTCAAGGCTTTTTCCGGTGGCATCGAACCGCAAAGCGGCAAGCTGACCCTGACAGCACCGGAAATCGCCGAGAACGGCAATACGGTACCGATTTCTGTCAGCGTCGACAGTCCGATGAGCGACGCCGACTACGTCGAATCGGTGGCGATTTACGCCGAGGGCAATCCCAACCCGGAAGTCATTACCTTTAATTTCACGCCGCTCAGCGGCGAAGCATCGGCAACAACGCGCATGCGTCTAGCCAAAACCCAGAACGTGGTGGCGGTGGCCAAAACGAGCACCGGCGAGGTCTATCTCGACCGGCGTGAAGTGAAGGTCACCATCGGCGGTTGCGGAGGATAATTCCATGGCGAAATCAAAACCGAGGGTCAAGGTTCCGAAAACGGCGTCCGCCGGCGACGTGATCACCATCAAGACCCTAATCAGTCACAAAATGGAATCGGGCCAGCGCAAGGACAAGCAGGGCAACCCGATTCCGCGCCGGATCATCAACAAGTTTGAATGCACCTTCAACGGCGTTCCGGTGTTCTCCTGCGACATCGATCCGGCGATCTCCGCCAATCCGTATTTCGAGTTCACCGCCAAGGTGACGGAGCCCGGCACCTTCGTCTTCACGTGGACCGACGATGACGGCTCTGTCTATCAGACCGAAAAAGAAATCGCCGTGAACTGAGCCATGCCGGACGAGCGGCCGCCGCCTACAGGTCGGTAGCAGGCCGCGCGAGATCGGGCAGGGAGGAGAATGATATGAACCGAACGATCAAGGGTGCCGGCGGTCTGCTGATGGCAAGCGCATTGATCATCGCGGCGACCGCCAAGGCGGACCCCGACGAGGACGAGCTGGTCATCGAAGGCGAGAAAATAGCCACCACCGTCGAGGCACCGGATGACAGCCCGCTCGACATGCTCTATTCCGGCTGGCATTTCCGCAGCGACGAGACCCAAGCGCTCCAGGCGGATGATTTCGAAAATCCGGCTTTTGTCGCGGTCGATCAGGCGCTCGATCAGTTCGAAACCGTCGAGGGTACGGAAGACAAGTCCTGCGCGTCCTGTCACGAAGGCGGAGCGGAGGAGTTCGCCGGCCTGCGCGCCGGTCTGCCGCGCTGGAACGCCGATACCGGAAAGCCCGAAACGCTCGAGAACATCATCAACGAATGCCGCACCGGGCGGATGGGTGCCGACGCCTGGAAATGGGAAGCGCCGGAAATGGTCAACATGACCGCGCTGATCGGCCTGCAGTCCCGCGGCATGCCGGTGAACGTGCAGACCGACGGCGAGATGTCGCCGTGGTTTGAGAAGGGCAAGGAGCTCTACTACACGCGCGTCGGCCAGCTGGACATGGCCTGCTCCAATTGCCACGAGGACAATTACGGCAGGATGATCCGCGCCGACCATCTCAGCCAGGGGCAGGTCAACGGCTTTCCCGTCTACCGGCTGAAATGGGGCGGATTGGGGTCTATCCACCGCCGCTTCAAGGGCTGCATGGAGAACATCCGGGCGACCCCCTACAAGCGCGGCTCGGACGAGTTCATCGCGCTGGAGCTCTATGTGGCCGCGCGCGGCGCCGGCCTGTCGGTCGAGACACCGTCCGTGCGCAACTGAGTGCCGCCCCATATTGGGGCCGGCGCCACAGCAAGTCGTCCTCCCGGCCCGGATTGCACCGCTTGGCGATCCGGGCGCCGGGTGACCCATTCCGGGGATTTGGCAATGATTTCGAGGCGTGAATTTCTTCAGTGGGCGGCGGTCGCCGCATCGACCGGCGCCTATGCCGGCGGCATGACCCGCGCGGCGGCGCAGCAGAGCCTGACGCAGGACGACCTGCTGGGTTTCGACGCCAGGGGCAACGTCACGCTGCTGCACGTCACCGACCTGCACGCGCAGCTGAAGCCCGTCTATTTCCGGCCGCCGTCCGAAAACATCGGCGTCGGAGCCTTCGAGGGCATCCCGCCGCACCTGACCGGCAAGGCCTTTCTCGATCATTTCGGCATCACGCCGGGTTCGCCGCTCGCCTACGCCCACACCATGGACGACTACGTCAATCTGGCCAGGACCTACGGCAAGCTCGGCGGGCTCGATCGTATGGCCACTCTGGTAAAAGCGATCCGTGCCGAGCGCGGCGACGACAAGGTGCTGCTGCTCGACGGCGGCGACACCTGGCAGGGGTCCTATACGTCGCTGAAAACCAACGCCCAGGACATGATCGACTGCATGGCGCTGTTAAAGCCGGACGCCATGGTCGGCCACTGGGAGTTCACCTATGGCGAGGACCGTGTGCTCGAACTGATCGAGGCGATGGGCTACCCGTTCCTCGCCAGCAACATTTTCGACGTCGAATGGGACGAGCCGGTGTTCGACCACACCGCCTTCTTCGACAAGGGCGGGCACCGGATCGCGGTGATCGGCCAGGCCATGCCCTATACACCGATCGCCAATCCGCGCTGGATGATTCCCAACTGGTCCTTCGGCATCCGGCCGGAAACCATTCAGGCCAATGTCGACGCGGCTCGTGCGGACGGCGCCGAGGTCGTCGTGCTGCTGTCGCACAACGGATTCGACGTCGACCAGAAGCTGGCCACGGTGGTCGACGGGATCGACGTCATCCTGACCGGTCACACGCATGATGCGGTGCCAGAAGCGATCCGCATCGGCAACACACTGGTGCTGTCGTCCGGTTCGCACGGCAAATATCTCGGCCGCGTCGATCTCGAAGTCCGGGACGGCCGCGTCGTCGATGGCAATTCGACCCTGATCCCGGTCTTTTCCGACGTGATCGCACCGGATCCGGATATGGCGGCCAAGATCGACGAAGTGCGCGCGCCCTATGAGGCCGAATGCAACCGCGTCATCGGCAAGACCGAAGGCCTGCTTTACCGGCGCGGCAATTTCAACGGCACATGGGACGATCTGATCTGCCATGGCATGATCGAGGAGCGCGACGCCGAGCTGTCGTTCAGCCCGGGGTTCCGCTGGGGCACCACACTGCTACCCGGTGACGACATCACCATCGATGACCTCTACGCGCAGACTTCGATGACCTATCCCTCGGTCTATCGCCTGGAATTTACCGGACAGCAGATCAAGGACATCCTGGAGGATGTCTGCGACAATCTGTTCAACAAGGATCCGTTCTTCCAGCAGGGCGGCGATATGGTGCGGGTCGGCGGCATGGGCTATCGCTGCGCGCCGAAGGAATCGATCGGCAGCCGCATTACCGACATGACCTATCTGAAGACCGGCGAATCGATCGATCCGAGCCGCAGCTATGTGGTGGCCGGCTGGGCCTCGGTCAACGAGGGTGTCGAGGGACCGCCGATCTACGACCTGATGGAAAGCTACATCACCCGCCAGGGCACGGTGGACGTGCCGCGCAATGAAGCGGTGAAGATCGCCGGCATGTAGACACGCGGCTGCGGCGATTTTGCGCGGGATCCAGGTGTACGAGCACTGGACGGCATCGTCGAAATAATATATATGAAATATTGAATATATCAGGCTTTGGGAGGCCCCGTGACCGATCAGACTGATGATAAAACCGCTCCCGACGCCGGTCGGCGTCGACTCCTGCGGGGTGGCCTGGCGGCGGCCGGAGGTGTCGCCGCCTCCGCCTTGGGTGTCCGCGCCGCTACGGCCGGTACCCCCGATCCACTGATCACCGACGTCCAGGATTGGAACCAGTCGCTCGGCGATGGCGTCGATGCAGCGCCCTATGGCGTGCCGTCGGAATTCGAATCGGACGTGGTGCGCCGGCATGTCGGCTGGCTGACCGCCGATCCGATATCTTCGGTGAACTTCACGCCGCTGCATGCGCTCGACGGCATCATCACGCCAAACGGCCTGTGCTTCGAGCGGCATCACGGCGGCGTCGCGCATATCGACAAGAATGATCACCGGCTGATGATCCACGGCATGGTCGACACGCCGCTGGTCTTCACCATGCAGGACCTGCTGCGCTTTCCGCGGCAGAACCATGTCTATTTCCTCGAATGCGCCGCAAATTCCGGCATGGAATGGCGCGGTGCCCAGCTGAACGGCTGCCAGTTCACCCACGGCATGGTGCACAACGTCATGTACACCGGCGTGCCGCTGCGGTTGCTGCTGGAGGAGGCCGGCCTGAAGCCCGGCGCCGCCTGGCTGCTGCCGGAGGGTGCCGATTCGTCGGGCATGACGCGGTCGGTGCCGCTCGACAAGGCGATGGACGACTGCCTGGTCGCCTTCGCGATGAATGGCGAGGCGCTGCGCCCCGAACAGGGCTATCCGGTGCGCCTGGTGGTGCCCGGCTGGGAAGGCAATATGTGGGTCAAATGGTTGCGCCGCATCGAGGTCGGCGACCAGCCCTGGCACCATCGCGAGGAAACGTCGAAATACACCGATCTGATGGCCGACGGGCGCGCCCGGCGGTTTACCTGGACGATGGACGTCAAGTCGGTCATTACCAATCCCAGTCCGCAGGCACCGATTACCCACGGTCGCGGCCATACGGTGGTGACCGGTGTGGCGTGGTCGGGTCTTGGCACCATCAAGCGCGTCGACGTCTCGCTCGATGGTGGCCGCAACTGGCGTACGGCGCGTATTGACGGACCCAGCCTGTCGAAATCGCTGCACCGCTTCTATTTCGATTTCGATTGGGACGGTTCGGAGTTGCTGCTGCAGTCGCGGGCAATCGACGAATTCGGCAATGTGCAGCCGACCAAGAACGCACTGCGGGCCGCGCGCGGCGAGAATTCGATCTACCACAACAACGGCATCCAGACCTGGCACGTCCGGCGCAACGGGGAGACCGAAAATGTTGAAGTCTCTTAAGTTCGTCGCATCGCTCTTGGCGCTATCGCTGGTCGCGGTCCTGCCCGCCGCCGCCGAGGACGTCGAAGCCGGGGTCAAGGTGTTCAAGAAATGCGCCGCCTGTCACACGGTGGGCGAAGACGCGAAAAATCGCGTCGGTCCGCAACTGAACGCGCTGTTCGGGCGTGCCGCCGGATCCATCGAGGGCTTCAAATACTCCAGGGCCATGGTGACCGCCGGGGCAGAGGGACTGGTGTGGGACGAGGAGACCATCACCGGTTATCTGCGCAAGCCGAAGGCCTATCTCAAGGGCACCAAAATGGTGTTTGCCGGTCTGAAGAAAGACCAGGACATCGTCAATGTCATGGCCTATCTCAAAACCTTCTCGCCGGGAACCGTGAGCGCTGCGCCGGCGCCGCAGGCGGAAGCGTCCACTGCCGAAAAGACGCGGGAGGAAAAGGTTGTGGCCGTGATCGCCCCGCCAGGCGACCGGCCGCTTCCGACGCACGGGGTTTTCCACCTCGGCCGTGCCGCCCTGCCGGAAGAAATTGCCGCCTGGGATATCGATATTCGCCCGGATGGCCTCGGTCTGCCGCCCGGCAGCGGCACGGTGGCCGAAGGCGGCGAGATCTATGACGAGCAATGTGCCGTCTGCCACGGTGCATTCGGTGAAGGCGAAGGCCGCTGGCCGGTGCTGGCCGGGGGCGAGGATACCCTGACCGACGAGCGGCCGGTCAAGACGATAGGCTCCTACTGGCCGTATCTGTCCACCGTCTACGACTATGTGCACCGCGCCATGCCGTTCGGCTATGCACAATCGCTCAGCGACGACGAGGTTTACGCGCTTACCGCGTATCTTCTCTATTTGAACGATGTCGTGACGGACGAGGACTTTGAACTGTCGGACAAGAACTTCACGTCGATACGGCTGCCCAACGAAGAGAATTTTTTCATGGACGACCGCAGCGTCGAGCCGCACTATGCCAGTCCGGTGGAGCCCTGCATGAATGACTGCAAGCCGGAACCGGCGACCGTCATCATGCGTGCCCGCGTGTTGGATGTAACGCCGGAAGGAGATGATGATGCCGGCGCCGGAGCCATTGACTGATCGTCTCGATAGCGTAGCGCCGGTCTGGAAGATCAAATGATTTCCGGACGCGTTGCCCTCGGTCGTCTGCTGCTGTGCCTGCTGGTACTCTCGCCGGTTTCAGGGCTGGCAGAGGACGGTCTGAAGGTGTTTCGCAAATGCGCCGCTTGCCACGAGGTGGGTGCCGACGCCCGTCTGCGGGTCGGTCCGCACCTGAACGATCTCTTCGGCCGGCCGGCAGCGGCCATCGATGGGTACAGATACTCCAAGGCCATGATGAAGGCGGGCGCTGATGGCCTGGTCTGGACGGAAGAAACACTCGTCGGCTACCTCTCGGCACCGCGCACCTACATCAAGGGAACGCGCATGAGCTTCGCCGGTCTCAGGAGGCCGACCGACCTGGACGCGCTGATCGTCTACCTCAAACAGTTTTCAGGCACCGACGTCACGGGGCAGCCGGCAGCGCCCGGACCGGACAGAACGGTGCTGCTTGGCGCCACTGCGGCGTCGCTTGAAGGCGATGTCGAATGGGGCGAATACCTGTCGGGGGAGTGCGTGACTTGCCATCAGCCGAGCGGCCAGGCCGACGGCATCCCGGCGATTACCGGTTGGCCGACGGACCTCTTCATCCACGCGATTTACGAATACAAGGCGGACATACGCGCCAATTCGGTCATGCAAACGATCGCCGGTCGCCTGAGCGACGAGGAGATCGCGGCGCTTGCCGCCTATTTCGGCGGCTTGGAGATGCGGCAAATCATACAGGGAGGTGAAGAATGACTATCAACAGACGGCAAATTCTACTGGCGGGTGGCGCCGGGCTGGCGACGTTGGCAGCCCCGGCAATCAGCTTCGGGCAGGGCAAGCCGCGGGTCGTGGTGATCGGTGGCGGCGCGGGGGGCGCCACCTTGGCGCGCTACCTCGCCAAGGACGGCAAGGGGGCGATCGACGTGACCCTCGTCGAGGGCTCGAAACGCTATTATACCTGCTTCTTTTCCAATCTCTATCTTGGTGGTTTCCGCGACTATCCGTCGATCGGACACGGCTACGACACGTTGGCCGGTGAATACGGCGTCAACGTCGTGCACGACTGGGCCACCGCGGTCGATCCAGCCAGCAAAACGGTGACGTTGGCGTCTGGCGCCACGCTGGGCTACGACAAACTGGTGCTGTCGCCCGGCATCGACATCAAATATGACAGTGTTCCCGGCTATTCGGTCGAAGCCCAGGATACCATGCCGCATGCATGGAAATCCGGCACGCAGGTGCAGTTGCTGAAGACCCAGGTCGAGGCCATGCCGGAGGGCGGAACCTTTGTGATGGTACCGCCGCCCAATCCGTTCCGCTGTCCGCCGGGACCCTATGAGCGCATCTCGATGATCGCCCATATCCTGAAGGACCGAAACCCGACGGCGAAGATCATCGTGCTCGATCCGAAGCCGAAATTCTCCAAACAGGCCCTGTTCCAGGAAGGCTGGGAAAACCATTATCCGGGCATGGTCGAATGGATCGGGCCGGACATCCATGGCGGCATTCAGCAGGTGAACCCGGATACCAAGGAAGTCGTCACCGATTTCGACACCTTCAAAGCCGATGCGGCGTCTGTGGTTCCGGCACAAAAAGCCGGTGGCATTGCTCACCTTGCCGGAGTTACGGACGGCGATTGGGCGCCCATCGTACCGGCCACCATGGCGTCGCGCGCCGACCCGGACATATATGTGCTCGGTGATGCTTCGGTGGCCTCGGCCATGCCGAAATCCGGTTTCTCGGCGAACAGTCAGGCCAAGGTGGCCGCCAATGCCATTCGCGGCGAGCTCACCGGCTCGCGGGTGTTCCCACCGCGCTTCGCCAACACATGCTGGAGCCTGATCGGCACCGATGACGGCGTCAAGGTCGGCGCCAATTACCAGGCCGGCGACGACAAGATCGAAGTGGTCGACAGCTTTGTCTCGCAGACCGGCGAAGCTGCCGATTTGCGCAAGGCGACCTACGAGGAGTCGGAAGGCTGGTATGCGGGCATAACCACCGACATTTTCGGCTGATAACTAGCGGCGCGTGTCTATGCGCGCGCCGTTTTTCGGATCACACTCCTTCTGCGTCAGTGTGACGGAGAAGGTGGATGACAAAAAAACTGAAAGTCGGGTTGATCGGCGCCGGCTTCATCGGCGGCAGCCATGCGCTGGCCGTCAACGCCGTTAACCGGGTGTTCGCCGGCTTGCCGTACGAGGCGGTCCCGACGGTGCTTGCTGATGCCGACGCCGAACGGGCGCAGGCCAACGGAACCCGCTACGGCTTCCGGACCATCACCACCGACTGGAGCAAGGCGGTGGCCGATTGCGATGCCGTCATCATTGCCGTGCCCAGCCACCTGCACCGGGAGATCGCACTGGCGGCCATCGACCGCGGCCGCCACGTGCTGTGCGAAAAACCGGTCGGTCTCGACAGCACCCAGGCCAGTGAGATCGCCGCGGCCGCCGCCAAAGCCGGGATCTCGAATGCGGTGGGATTTACCTACATGCGGGTGCCGCTGGTGCGCCACACCAAACGACTGCTCGCCGACGGCACCCTCGGCAAGCCGCTGCATTTTCGCGGCCGTCATTGCGAGGACTACCTGGCCGATCCGCGGGTGCCGTTTTCGTGGCGTCTCGATGCGGCGCGGGCCGGGCGCTGCGGCGCCCTTGGAGATCTCGGCTGGCACATTCTGTCAATCGCCCGTTGCCTGTGCGGGCCGGTGACCGAACTCAGCGGCAGTGTGCGCACCTTTCGTCGCGAACGGCCGCTGCCGGATGAACCGGGATCCAGCCGTGCTGTCGAAAACGAGGACTGGGCAGGACTTTCGCTGCGCTTCGAAAGCGGCTGCAGCGGTTTGATCGATGTTAGTCGCATCGCCCATGGCCGGCGGATGGACATCGGCTTCGAGCTGGTCTGTGAAAACGGAACGATTGCCTTCGACGGCGAACGATGGAACGAGATGCGGCTTTATACAGCCGCCAACGGATCGGCCAACCAGGGATTCACGACCATTCTGGCCAACGCGGATCATCCCGATTACGGAAACTTCATCCCGGCGCCGGGCCACGGTCTTGGATTCAACGACCTCCAGACAATCGAATTGAAGGATTTCCTCGAAGCCATCGCCGCCGGCCGCAACGCCGACCCGGATCTGGAGGAGGCCTGCCGGATCGCGCGTATCTGCGAGGCGGTGATCGAGTCTTCGGAGCAACACTGCTGGATTCCTGACCCCGAAATGGTGGCGGCCGGCACCGGGACGGAATAGTAGGTCATTGCCGCGGTGGTTACGAACTCGCCGCAATCGACGTCGGCTCGACCGACGCGACGGTGAAAACGTCCACCGGATCCTCAAATCCACGCACGGAATGGGTCCCGCGATTGCGCACCGGGAAATCGTTGTCGAGCGCTTGCCGCGTCGCTGCGTCGATCATGATGGCTGCGCCCAGGGTTTTGCCCAGCGCCTCGAGCCGGGCGGCGAGATTGACGATATCGCCGTAGATGGTAAAGGCCTGACGCCGCGACGAACCGATGCGTCCGGCGGCGATCCGACCGGAGGCGATGCCGATGCGCGCCGCAAAGCCGGAATTTCGCGCCAGCGCCTGAAGCGCCAGGGCCGCCTCCACCGCCGTCCGCTCCGGCTGCTCGAGTTCGATCGGAGCGTTGAAACTGGCCAGCAGGCCATCGCCGGTAAAGCTGATGACGATGCCGTCGTGGGCGCTGACGACGTCGCTCGCGTCGGCGAGAAAATCGCCAAGCGCCCGAATGACTTCGGCCGGGTCGCGGCCTGCAGCATAATGCGTGAAGTCTGCGATATCGAGGATCAGCGCAGTGCCGTGCCGCACCTGCGGTTCCAGGGTCTCCGGCGCGTCTATCAGTCTTTGGGCGATCGCCTCCGGCACATAGCGGCCCAGCGTATCGCGGATCCGCTCGCGGGCGCGGCGCTCGGTTTCGCGTTCCGCTTCGGCGGCGACCTGGGCAAAGAACACCTGGCGGGCGCGATAGACGATCAAAGCAAGGATCATGGCACCGGCGAACAGCATCCCGGTCTCCTCGATCCGGTTGCCGCGGCCGATAAAATCGATCGACAGAAAAATCGCTTCGTAATCCTGGCGGCTTGCCGTGGCCGGAATATCGCCCCAGGACAGCGTCTGTTCCATGGTCGACACCACCTGCAGGAACGCCGTCCACCAGCCGACGACGGCGACCAGCCCGGCCCAGGCGACGAGGCGCCACGACAGCGACAGCCCGGCCAGGACAACAATCGGGAACAGGTAATAGATGCCGTAGGCGCGAAACGCGATGATCTGCGGGACGTCGTCGCTGCGGCTGATCGGGATAATGACGAACAGTGCGCAGATGCCCAGGATGTCTATCGTATAGATGGCATATTTGAGCCACCAGCGGTCGAAACGGGTGCCGATGACCATCAGATGGGCGACGCCGATCAGCGTAAACAGAAGCAGCGCGAAGGTGCCCCACAGGCGCGGTTCGAAACTGGTCGCGAACGAGGCGCCGAGATACCAGGCCAGTGCGATGCCGATCACCGCGGTACGGCAGGCGATCGCCAGACGCAGGCCACGCTGCTCCGCATGGACAAGCCGTTCCAGTGATTGCTCGCGTATCGTCTCGGGCATGCGGTTCCGCCTCCGTCTCCGGACTCCATATCGTGACACTGATGGCCGTTTTCCAAGAGTATCTTATTGCCGATTTGATGCCTGAGAGCTATCAAATCGCATGGAACTGCGACATCTGCGCTATTTCGTTGCCGTCGCCGAGCATGGCGGCCTGCGTCATGCCGCCGACCGGCTGAATGTGGCGCAGCCGGCGATCACCCGCCAGATCAAGGATCTCGAGGCGGAACTCGGTTTCGATCTGCTGATGCGTCACGGACGCGGCGTGCGGTTGACCGATGCCGGACGGACTTATGTGGACCATGCGCGGGCAATCCTGGCGGCGGTCGATGCGGCGGGCCGTGCGGCCCGTCGCGTTTCCGAAGGCCGCGGCGGCCGGCTCGCCATCGGTTTGCTGGAGAATGCATCCTGGTCGGGTGCCGCACCGGATGCCCTCAACCGGTTCGCCCGGCAGCATCCGGATGTCGAACTCGAAATCCGGCCGCTCTCCTCGGTCGAACAGCTGCAGGCGCTGAGAGACGGCGTGCTCGACGCCGGGTTCCTGTACCGGCAGTCCCGCGTCGACCATCCGGGCCTGGAAACACGGCTGCTGCGCAACGACGATGTCGTGCTGGCTGCCTCCCGTGATCTGGATTTCGCCCATGACGGCCCGCTGACTCTGGAAGACATCGACGGGCTGCCGCTTGTCGGATTCTCTCGCGACCGGGCGCCAGATTACTATGACCGGATGCAGGCCGCCTTCGACCGGATCGGCCTCACCCCCAATCTCGTGCAACTGGCAAGCAACGAAACGACCGTCCTCAGCCTGGTTTCGGCCGGGGTGGGCTGCGCATTCGTCAATTCGGCCAACCGCGACAGACCGCCGAAAAACGTTCAGTTCCGGGAGGTCCTGGGCCTGTCAATCCCGCTGGAATTTGTGTTCGTCAACCGGGACCCGCCCGGGACGCTGCTGTCGCGGTTCATTCGCGCCTTCGAATCATGATGCTCAGAAGCGATCAATTCTATAAAATAGTCCTATTGGAAATGATCGGTTGACATCACGATCTCTCCTCCATCGCAAGACCGCGATGATCGCGGTCACACAGGATGGAGAATTCTATGCGCGAATCCCTGCAGAATCCGACGCGCCGCCTGGCCATGACCATGGGAGCAGCTGCCGCGGCGTTGGCGGTTACACCGACGCTCGCCAATAGTCTTAACCCGGTCGAACCGGCAACAACGGTCAATCCGCAAGGCCGTTTCGCCGGCAAGGTGGTGGCCATTACAGGCGGCAACTCGGGCATCGGCGCGTCAACCGTGCGTGCCTTTGCCATGGAGGGCGCACAAGTGATGTTCTGCGCCCGTCGCGATGTGCTCGGCCGCGAGGTCGAGGCAGCCGTTCGCGAGGCCGGCGGCGACGTTACCTGGATGGTGGCGGATGTGCGTGAGCCCGAACAGGTACAGGCGTTCATCGACGGCACGACAGAGACGTATGGAAGGCTGGACGTGCTGTTCAACAATGCCGGCATCTTCATGACGCCGGCATTGATCGAGGATATCCCGGTCGACAACTACCGTGACATGATGGCGACCAATGTCGACGGGGTTTTCTACGGTATGAAATACGCCTTGCCGGTCATGCGGGCGCAGGGCGGTGGGGTCATTGTCAATATGGCTTCCGTGGCCGCCCACCGGGGCTTTGCTAACACAGCCCATTACAATGCCTCGAAACATGCCGTCACCGGGCTGACCAAGGCGGCGGCCTCGGCCAATGGGCGGCACAATATCCGCGTCGTTTCCATCTCTCCGCTGGCGGTCGACACGCCGATGCTGGAGGAAAGCTTCGCCTATCAGGGTTTGACCTACGAGGCGATGGCACCCAACTTCGTCACGCCGCGCATCATGCAGCCGCATGAAATCGCCGCCGGGGTCATGTTCCTTGCATCGGATGCAGCGACCGCCTTCAACGGCATGGATTTCGACGCCACCGGCGGCCAGCTCGCCTGATTCACGTGAATTCAAGGAGACCACTATGAAACATGTCATGCTCGCAGCCGCCCTGCTGGCGACCCCGGCTCTTGCCGAAGAGGCCAGTCTGGCCGGCGATCCGGTCACCGCGCAGACGCTAGTCGACCAGGCGGAAATGATCCGCATCGCCGATGCGATCGATGCTGCCGTCGATGCCAAGGACTGGCCGCTCACCCGCAGCTTTTTCACCGACACCATCACGGTGGATTTCACCTCGCTTGCCGGCGGTGAACCGGCCACGATCCCGGCCGACGCGCTGATTACCGGATGGTCATCCAACCTGACGGAGCAAAAGAAGTCGTTCCACTTGCGCGGCAACCATCGTGTGACGTTCAGCGATGCCGACAATGCCGAAATGCTGTCTCACGGCTATGCCTGGAACCGCATGGACAGCGGTGCCCTGGCGGAAAATGGCGGCGATCCGCTATGGGAAGTGTGGGGCACCTATCTGCACGGGTTCACACGAACGGCGCAGGGCTGGCGGGTCAATGCCATGACCTTCACCGCCACCGCGGAGCGCGGCAATCCGTATGTGCGCAACACGCCCGGCGGTTAGGAACGGTCAGCCGGCGACGGTTTCGTCGTCGGCCAGCGCCTCGCGGGCGGCAATGTAGTGGGCAGGTGTGATGTGGGCGCGGATCGCCGCAATGGCGGCGGCCAGCACTGCTATGTCATCGGAAAAGCCGACGAAGGCCAGAAAATCGGGAAAGCCGTCCAGCGGCAGCACGAAATAGGCCAGCGCGGCAAGCAGGATGCCGCGCACCCGGCCTGGCGTCTGGGTGTCCATCGCGCAGTAATAGGCAGCGACGACATCCTCCATGAACGGCACCTGACGCGCCGCACGCCTGGCGGTGGACCAGAACTTGTTTCGAACCCGATCTTCCCGCTCCTGGCGGGTGTCGTCGTCGCCGGGTTCGAGGATTTCAGCAATCGGTACGTGAACCATCGACGCCTCGTTTGACGGCTTTGCCTATCTACCATATGGCGATCGGCCGAGGCCCGGTCAAGTTCAGCCGTCGCCGGCGATTTTGTTCATCGCCCGGGCCAGCTTGAGGTCGAGTTCGGTGACGCCGCCTGTATCGTGGGTCGACAGCACAACATCGACGCGCCGGTAGACGTTGAACCACTCGGGGTGGTGATTGAGCTTTTCCGCAACAAGTGCGGCCCGCGCCATGAAGCCGAACGCTTCGCTGAAATCGGCGAATTCGAACGACCGTTCGATGGCTTTTTCGTCGGACCTCAAGCTCCAGCCCGGCAATTCGCTGAGCTGTCTCTTTGCCTCTTCCACGTCAAGATTTATAGCTGTCATATCCATCACTCCGGAGGAACCCATGGCCGACATGCATTCCCTGCAGGGGACACGGGCCGTTCTGTTCGTCTGTCTCGGCAATATCTGCCGTTCGCCTCTGGCAGAGGGCATCTTCCGCAATATGGCGCAGCAAAACGGGCTTGGCGAGATCCTGGTGGATTCGGCGGGAACCAGCGACTGGAACATCGGCGCGCCGCCGGACCCGCGCTCGATCGCCAAGGCTGACGAATACGGCATCGACATTTCCGGCCAGCGCGCCCGGCGCATCGTCGCCGACGATTTCGACCGGTTCGACCTGGTGCTGGGGATGGACCGCTCCAATCTCCGATCATTGCGGAATGCGGCGCCGGCGGCCTGCCGGGCGCAAATCCACCGGTTCATGCCGTTGGCTCTGGACCGGTCCGAGGATGTCCCGGACCCATACACCGACGGCCCCGAGGCGTTCGAAACCGTCTATCGCATGCTGGAAGAAGGCTGCGCGGCGCTGCAGCGCCGCATCATCGGTTGAGAGGCCTCCTGTCTTTCAGCCAGGTCATTTTCGGGCACCCTGGACGATGCGGTCCAGAATCATCGCACAGAACAGGATGGAGAAACCGGCAAGGATGCCCTGACCGACATTGGCGTATTGCAGGGCCTCCAGGACGTCTTCGCCAAGGCCCTTGGCGCCGATCAGCGAGGCCACCACCACCATCGCCAGGGACAGCATGATCGTCTGGTTGATTCCGGCCCGGATCGACGGACTTGCGAGCGGCAGGTCGACACGGGTCAGCAGGTACCATTTGTTCGCACCGAAGGCGATCGCCGCTTCCCGGACGCTTTCCGGTACACCGCGCAGACCGAGAACGGTGAGGCGAACAACCGGGGTTCCGCCGAAAATCATGGTGGTGACAACCGCAGCCGGCTTGCCGGTGCCGAAAAATGCGATGACCGGGATCATGAAGACAAAGGCAGGCATGGTCTGCATGAAATCCATGATCGGCTGAATGAACGAATAGAAACGGGGGCGGCGGGCGGCGAACATTCCGATCGGAATGCCGATGACGATCGACAGGCAGGCGGCCGTTCCGAGCAGTGCCAGGGTCGTCATGGCTTTTTCCCAAAACCCCAGCAGGCCCATATAGGCCAGAAACGCGCCCGACCATATGGCGGTTCGCACCCCGGCCGTCAGCCATGTCAGAAGAATGATCAGGCTGGCGACGACGATCCATGGCGTACTGACGAAGACCAGTTCCAGCGCGTCCAGAAGCAACCGGATGCCGTAGGTGATCGCGTCGAAAAGGGCTTCGCCGTTGGCGACACAAAAGGCGAAAAACGCCTCGACCGCATCGATACCGACCAGCCGGAATTCCGGATTGGTCGGAAAAGCCGACAGCAGCGCGAAACGACCGGGAAAGCTGTAGTGAAGAACCGCGGCGATGACGATCAAGGTCATGAACAGGGCGCTGAAGACGATTTGCGAAACCGGCATTCCGGAGCGTATCGAATTGTCGGATAGCCATTCGGAAAAGCGTTTTTCCAGCGCCCAGTTGGCAACGGTGGCCTGAACGCCTTTCGCCAACAGCAGCACCAGCAGGCCGCCCAGCGCGATCCATATTCCCTGCTCGGCAAGGGCCTCCGCCTCGGCCCGAATGCCGCCGATGTTGGCTTCCAGGGAGTCCACCGTGCGCCGGTAAACATCAACCTTGTCGGATCCGCTTTCGATGGCCGCCGCAAGCTGTTTGCGGCGCAGTTCCAACGTGCCCTCGATGGACGCGATCCGTGCCATCGCCTCAGCGGCCAGGTCTCCGAACAGGCCGCGCGCAATCTGCACGATCGCGAAGGTTTCGATGATAAGAAAGGGCAGCGCCCAGGACCAAAGTCCGCGCGCGCCAAACCAGATCGGTCCGCACAGACCGGCCATCAGGTTGAACGTAGCGGTGAAGCGGGAACTGGCGCCGATGCGATCGAAGTTCGCGATGTAGTAATCCGGGTGGGTTCGGACAAAGACGGCGATGTTCTTTCGCCGTTCCTCGGCGTACACGCGGGCGGCTTCCGACTCCTTATCGTCGAGCGGATTGGCTATCTGATCCATCATGACACCTCGGTCCCCTCAATCACGATCCGCAAGATATCGGCGCGGGTGATGACACCGACATCGGCGCTGGCCTCCTGGACCACGATGGCGTCGTCGGTACCGATCGCCATGTTGATGAGCGTGCTCAGTGTTTCGCTTTCATCGACCCGCGGCGCGTCCGACGGGATCGGTCCGTGTCGCTGGCGATACGCTTCCAGCGGTTCCATGACCGCGTGCGCACGGACAACCTTGAGCCGGGAAATTCCGGCGACAAAATCCGCGACGTAATCATCGGCTGGGTGCATGACGATGTCCTCGGCTGTGCCGATCTGCACGACCCGCCCGTCCCGCATGATGGCGATCCGATCTCCGATCCGGACCGCTTCGTCGAGGTCGTGGGTGATGAATACGGTGGTCTTCTTAAGGATCTGGCTGAGCCGGATGAACTCGTCCTGCAACTGGCGTCGGATCAACGGATCCAGTGCGCTGAAGGGCTCATCCATCAACAGCACGTCCGGATTGGCGGCGAGCGCCCGCGCCAGTCCGACCCGCTGCTGCATGCCGCCGGACAATTCGTGCGCGTATTTCGAGCCCCAGGCGCCGAGCTCGACGATCTCGAGAAATGCCGCGGCCTGGCGCATCCGCTCATTCTTCGAGACCTGGCGGATCTCCAGCGGCATGGCGACATTGTCCAGGACCGAGCGGTGCGGCATCAGGGCGAAATTCTGGAACACCATGCCGATCTTGTGATTCCGGAAAGACTGAAGCTCGCCCAGGCCGAGCGCCATGACATCGGTTCCCTCGATCAGGATCTTGCCGTCAGTCGGCTCCAGCAGGCGATTGAAGTGCCGTACGAGCGTGGATTTGCCGCTGCCCGACAATCCCATGATACAAAAGATCTCTCCCCGATTGACCGACAGGCTGACATCGGCAACGCCGACGACGGCGTTGTACTGGGAGAGAACTTGAGCTTTGGTCAGACCCTGATTCCGTATCGCCTGAAGGGCTGCCCCAGGATCGCCGCCGAATATTTTCCAGACGCTCGCAACTTCAATGACTGTCTCGTCACCCATGATAAAAACATCCTGAGTGGACGCGGCCGTTCACCGGCCACGTGAGGAGGCGATACCGAACGGACCGGTATCGCCGTTTGTCAACGCGGATTGTGGATCAAAGACCCAACCAGGCGTCGACGCGGTCCGGGTTGGCTTCAACCCATTCCCGGGCGACTTCCGCTGGATCGCGCCCTTTTCCGCTGATTTCAAACGCAAAGTTGCTGACGTCATCCGAGGTGAGCGAGAAGTTCGCAAAGAACTCGGCAATGGCCGGAGACCGGTCCACCAGGGAATTCGACCAGGCGATCTGCACTTCTTTCAAGGCGTCCTTCGTCGACACCGACGACTTCTCGAACCAGTCGGCATCGTCGGATGGCTGGACCATGACGTACTTAGCCGGATCATAGGTCGGTTCCGTCAGCATCTTGACGTCGAACATGTACCAGATAGCGTGCGGCTTGTAGCAGTAGAAGGCGTAACCCTCGCCCTTGGCAATACTGTCCTTGACCCGCGCCGTCTTGACGCTTTCTTCGGCGCGGATCGGTTCGATAAAGTCCATCAGACCATAGTCGCGAACCTTCACCTCGTTCACATTGGCCGAGGCCCAGCCGGGCGCACCGATCCACATTTCACCTTTGCCGTTGCCGTCGCTGTCCATCATGGCTGCGACGTCCGGACGGCCAAGGTCGGCGATGTCGGTGATGCTGTTTGCTTCACCAAAATCCTTCGACACACAAAAACCCTGGTTACCTTCGTAAGGATTGGACGACAACGTGACCGTGCCGGCGCCATCGACATATTTCTTGGTGAAGCTTTCCTGATTGGGCAACCAGACGTCGGGGTGCACGTCAATGTCGCCCTTGCCCTGATCCATGGCCTGAAAAATGGTCGCGTTGTTGCCGGGCACCAGTTCGGCCTTGCCGCCAATCCGCATTTCGACCACAGCAGCCAGAAGATTGGCAATCGCCTGGGCACCGGTCCAGGACGGAACGCCAATCTTGACTTCCTCCGTCGCGTAAACCGGTGACGCCAGGACACTCGCCACTGCAGCTATGGATGCAATTCCTAAATTTCTTCTCATGGTACTCTCCTCTGGTGGACAGCGCTGATTGGGCTCAGCGTCGTTTTGATAGGTATTCAACTATTTGATTTTCATAGGCAAAAAGTGCTGTCGAGCCGCCGGTATGCAGGAACAGCACGTTATCTTCCGGCTTGAAAACACCCTCGCGCACCAAGCCGATCAGCCCGGCCATCCCCTTTCCCGAGTAGACCGGATCGAGCAGAATGCCTTCCTGCCGCGCTGTCACAGCGATGGCTTCCAGGGTTGACGGCGCCGGTATCCCGTAGCCCTCTCCGACGTATCCGTCGTCGACGTGTATTTGACTGGGCGCGATGCGCGGACCGCCAAGTGTTGTCAGCGTTCTTTGGGTGAGCGTGTGAACCGCAATCATCTGGCGGTCACGCGGCTGACGAACACTGATGCCCATAACCGGCAGGTCGTATCCAAGCATATGGAATCCGGCAACCAGCCCAGCCTGGGTGCCCGTGCTGCCGGTTCCCATGACCAACCAATGAAAGTGCTGACCGGCTTGCTCGCATTGGTCGACGATCTCCTGGGCGCAGCTTGCGTACCCCAACGCACCGATTTCGTTCGATCCGCCGCCGGGGATGAAATACGGTCTGTGTCCTTGGCCGCGCAATCTTTCGGCAACTTCCCTGGCCTCGGCATTCATGTCGAGTCCAGCCGGACGGAATTCGTGGGTCACCCCAAACAGCTTGTCGAGAAACACGTTGCCGGTGTCTTCATAGGCCGGTGCCTGCCCCGGTACCCGTCGCTCCAGAAGCACGTGGCACTTCATGCCCATCCGACCTGCGGCGGCGGCGGTCTGACGGACATGGTTCGACTGGACGGCACCCTGGGTCACCAGGATGTCGGCGTTCTCCTGCACCGCTTCACCGATGAGAAACTCCAGTTTGCGGGTTTTGTTGCCGCCGGTGGCGAGACCTGTGCAGTCATCGCGTTTGACGAACAGCTGCGGCCCGCCCAGATACTCGGTCAGCCGCGGCATGGCTTCGATCGGTGTCGGCCGGTGGCACAGACTGACGCGCGGAAACCGATCGAAATCGATTCGCGCCGCTGCCAGTGTCTCTGTTTCTGGTGCAGACATCGCCGTGTCCCGTCTGTATTCCCCTTGCGACCAGACTGACACTACTGCGCTGCAGCATCCAATACTATGTTTGCATTGCATTATGCAAATTTTGCAATATCCTCGGCGGCATGGATATCTACCTGTTTCGCGACCTTTCGCGGTTGCACCAAACCGGCAACTTCTCCCAGGCAGCCGAATTGTGCAATTTGAGCCAATCCGCCTTCAGCCGAAGGATCATGACGCTCGAAAACTGGGTCGGCCTGACCCTCATCGATCGATCCCGGCAGCCGGTGAGTCTGACGCGAGCCGGCATGCAGATGATGGAGGCCGGCCTTCAAGCGCTTGCCCGCATCGAACATGAGCGCAGCCAGTTGCTGGAAGCCAATTCGCTGCCAGATAAATACGTCGTCACCTTCGGTGCACAGCATTCCATCGGCTGGCGGTTTTATCCCGCCTGGTTACAGGCCTTCGAGGAGACCTTCGGCCCGATCCTGTCGCGCCTGCGGGCGGACGATCTGCCAAACTGCATGCGTGACCTGAAAAAAGGCGATGTCGACTTTGTCATAGCCTATGCGAGCCGCGACACACGCTTTGGTGAGGCGGTGGTCCAGAACGGCAAGGATAGCAGCGATCGCACGCCCTCGATGATCATCGGATATGACAGCCTGGTTCCGGTTTGCAAACCCAATCCCGACGGTACGCCGATTTTCGTTTTCGATAACGAAAACATAGAGATGCCGCTATTGAGATTTGGACATGACGCGCCGATCGGCCAGCATCTGAATCCGTTGTTCCGCGCCGAAAACCTGTCGGATCGGCTGAGGATCGTCTATGAAAACTCGATGGCCGGCGCACTGCGGATTCGAGCCCGCGACGGTCTCGGCGTCGCGTGGCTGCCACACAGCCTCATAGCGCCGGATATGGACGCGGGGATACTGGTGCGGACAGGCAAACCCCACTGGGATGTTCCGCTGGAGATCCGCCTCTACCGAAATAAATCGCGCTCCAACAGCTTGACCCGATCCATCTGGTCGTTCCTGGAGGTCCGCCAGTCCGTACCGCTCATTCAGAACATTTGAGCGTGAATGGTAGCCGGCCTAGACCGTTTGCAGCCGGTCCACCGGAATCGCCCGCTCGGAGCTGACATTGCCGGTCATCGTCGTCTCGGCCCGGGTGATGTTGATCAGGTGCACCTCCTCGGGCGCCACCGGCATGTGCTCGACACCACGCGGAATGACCAGCATCTCGCCTTCCCCCACATCGATGTCGCTGTCGCGAAACCGCACGGTGAGGCGGCCTTTCATCACGATAAAGAGTTCGTCTTCCTCGGCGTGGCTGTGCCAGAGGAATTCGCCTTTCAGCTTGGCGAAACGCACGTGCTGGCCGTTGGCCTCCGCGGCGACACGGGGTTTCCAGTGGTCCGAAATCAAATCGAACTTTTCGGCAATATTGATCTTGTCCATTGGGACCTCCATCGAATGGTGCGTCGCAGACTAGCGAGGAAGGTTCAATAATGATATCTAATTGTGATAATCACTTCCATCACGGTTTGTAATGATGATCCGGCATATCGACCCGCAACTGCTTAGAACGTTCGCCATGGTCGCGGAGACCGGCAACATGACGCGGGCAAGCCGGGTGCTCAACCTGACGCAGGGCGCTGTCAGTCAGCACATCAAGCGGTTGGAGGAGCAATTCGGCGCCGCGCTGTTCGTGCGTGAGCGATCCGGTCTGACCTTGACCGAAATGGGCGACCGTCTGTTCGCCAGGGGCCGCCAGCTGCTGGCGCTCAATGACGACCTGTGGCGGGAAATGACGACACCACGGTTTCGCGGCCGGGTGGCGCTTGGCGTCCCGGTCGACCTGATCTCCGGACGGCTGCCGTCGATTCTAAGACATTTCGCGCAGGCCTATCCGGATGTCGAAATCGATCTCTCCTGCCGGACCTCGCCGGAATTGCGGGCTGCCTTCGAGGCCGGCGATCTCGATGTCACGCTGATCGAGGAACCGGTTGACGCAGCGAGCGGCGCCGTGCTGCGCCGAGACCGGTTGATCTGGGTCGGCGCGCCCGGCGGCCGGGCCACCACCCGCGATCCGCTGCCGCTGTCGCTGATCAGCCGGTCCTGCGCGTTCCGGCAAAGCGTGGTCGCCGCGCTCGACGCGGCGGGTCGGCCCTGGCGGTGCGTCTACGAAAGCGACACACTCGAAGCCACGATCGCCATGATCCGCATGGATCTTGCGGTCGGCACCTTCCTGACCAGTGCCCTGCCGGATGGAGTCGAACCAGTCGCTGCTGCGAACGGATTGCCCGACCTGCCGCAATTCGCAACGTCGTTGCTCAACCGCGAAACCCAGTCCGATACACCGGCGGGAGCTCTCGCCGATTATCTGGCCCAGGGGTTCACCGAGACCGGCGCGCTCTACGATCTCACCCGAAAAAATCAGCAACAAGCCTGTTGAACTTGTCCGGCGCCTCGTAAAAGAGGAAATGGCTGCCGCCTTCCGCGGTCTCGAATACCTCCAGTTTCGATCCGGCGATCTGCTCGTGAATCCATTGCTGGCACTCGATGGGATGCGGGCTCGACCGGCCAAAAACGATCAGGGTGGGCAGCGTGATGCGGGGAATGAAATCGCGCCAGTCCTGGGTTACGTTGTCGACCAACAGGCGCGCCGCCAGCGGCCTCGGAAATTGCAGATTGACCGCGATGATCGCCTCGGTCTCCGCCGCGCTCATCGCCGGGGTTACCATGGAGGAGATCATCTCCCGCGTCGCCGCTTCGCCTTCCGGCCCCGCCAGTCGATCGGCGAACCGGTAAAGATCATCGGGTTTCAGGATGCCGCCGGCGGCCAGACGTTCGACTTCGGACCAGCCGGGATCGGCGAGCAGCGCCGCCGGCTCGTCGATCAGCACAAGCTTGGCGATCCGGTCGCTGCCGAACATCTCCATGCGGCTCCAGATGACCGCACAGCCCGCCGAGTGGCCGATGAGATCGACCGACTGCAGATCGAGGGCCTGCAGGAATTCGTGCAGATCCGTCGCCAGGCGCGCAATTCGGTAGCCGTGATCGGGCTTGTCCGACTGGCCGTGGCCGCGCATGTCGAGGGCAATCGTCCGATAGCGGTCGCTCAATCCGGAGAGCTGGTGCTTGAACAGCGCGGCGCCCTGCGACCAGCCGTGCAGCATCAGGACCGTCGGGCCGCTGCCGGCCTCGCGATAGCGCAGGGTGACGCCGTCGCTGGTGGTGAATTCGGACACTTCCATCAGTCTTCCGGGCGGCGTCTAGGCATCGAGGCCTAACGACTTCGGGACCTAGCCATGGCGCAGGCGGGTGCCAGGTGCGGCGGGAAGCGCCTGCGTATCGATCACCGGTGTCGAGGCGACTGTGGCATTCAGAGGATAAGCTTCCTCTGTGACATACGGACCGCCACCCACCGATTCGCGCGACGACATGACGACGAACTGCGACACGGTAAACGGGTCGGTGAAAAAATTGCTGCGTGCCGACAGATAGTCGACGACGTCGCCGACGCGGGCGCCCCGCAGCCGCGCCAGGGTCACATGTGGTGTGAATTTGCGCGGATCCGGCCGCAGCCGCAGCCGCTGGCAGATCCGCTCGATTTCGGCCTGCAGCGCATAGAGTTCCGGCGAAGCCGACACGCCCGCCCAAATGGAATGGGGTTTCTTGGATCCGAACGAGCCCATGCCAATCAGCGACAGGCTGAACCTTGGCCGTCGAACCCGATCCAAACCGTGCAGCAGCTCGTCTGCCGTCGGGGCATCGACATCACCGACGAAGCGCAGGGTCAGGTGGTAGTTCTCGACGTCGATCCAGCGGGCGCCATGCAGGCCGCCACGCAACAGGGATAGGCTCAGGGCGGCTTCGCGAGGAATCTCGAGGGCGATAAACAAACGCGGCATGGCAGGCTCCCCGAATCAAATTGTCATTGGCAGCGAATCACGAGTGCCCGACAAGGGCAAGTCCCGATCGCGCTGCCACACTCAATTTTGCGACCCCGTGTGATCAAATGGTTCTAAATAGTCTGTGATTCAATAGGTTACTGCGTTTTTGCCGGCTCAATCCGGCTCAGCAGCGCTTCAGCATAGGGCAGGAAGCGCTCCACCATGACATCGACACCCTTGCCATTGGGGTGGATGCCGTCACCGATATCGAGACCAGGCTCGGCGGCAACGCCATCGAGAAAAAACGGATACAGGGCGACGCCGTGTGCCTTGGCCAGGTCCGGATAGATGCCGTTGAACTGATTGGCGTAGTCGGGTCCCATATTGGGCGGCGCCATCATGCCGATCAGCAGCACCTCGATGTCACGCGCTTTCAATTTTCCAATCATCTTGTCGAGGTTGGCGCGGGTCTGATCGGGACTGATGCCGCGGAGCGCGTCGTTGCCGCCGAGTTCCAGCAGCACCGCATCCGTGCCGTCGGGGACGGACCATTCGAGCCGCGACAGCCCGCCGGAACTGGTGTCGCCCGAGACCCCGGCATTGGCAATGGTGACGTCATGCCCGCGGTTTCGGAGTTCAGCCTCGAGCTTGACCGGGAACGCATCCTCGGGCGGCAGTTCGAAACCCGCCATCAGGCTGTCGCCGAGACCGACGATACGCAGCGATTCGGCCTGCGCCGGCCCCGCGATCGACAGCAGGACGCCGCAGATCACCGCGAAAATGCCGGTCATCACTTTATTTTTCATTGCCGGTTTCCTAAATCCGTTTGCATCGCCGGGACGTATTGCGGACGATCTCCCTGAGGACCCAACCGATATAGAGTGAGCGGCTGCAGTGTCAAAATCCATCATCGAATTGAAAGCGGCCGATTTAACACTAGGTGATGGTGCGTCCTCCGTCCATGTGCTGAAAAAAATGAGCCTCACCGTCGATCCCGGTGAATCGGTCGGCATTGTTGGTCCCTCCGGTTCCGGCAAATCGACGCTGTTGATGGTGCTGGCGGGGCTGGAGCGGATCGATTCCGGCGAGATATTCATATCCGACCAACCCCTGCACCGGATGAGCGAAGACCAGGTGGCGGACTTTCGTGGCCGCAACATCGGCATTGTCTTTCAGTCGTTCCATCTGATCCCCAACATGACGGCGTTGGAGAATGTTGCCGTACCGCTGGAACTGGCCGGGCGCTCGGATGCTTTCGCACGGGCCCGCGAAGAATTGACCGCGGTCGGCCTGGCCGAACGCCTGACCCATTACCCGGGCGAGCTATCGGGCGGTGAGCAGCAACGGGTGGCCATCGCCCGGGCATTGGCGCCGGAGCCGGCGATGCTGATCGCCGACGAGCCGACCGGCAATCTCGACACCGAGACGGGCCGACAGATTGCCGACCTGCTGTTCACGCAGCAGTCCGAGCGCGGCATGACCTTGCTGCTGGTGACCCACGATCCGGCGCTGGCCTCGCGGTGCAGCCGCCAGATCCGTGTGCGCTCCGGCGAAATCCTGGCGGAGGCGGATGCGCCGGAAGCAGAGGCGGCGGTCGCGTGAGCACCGTCGGCTATGGCGCCACGCCGCCGGTCGCGCAATTGCGATTGGCATTCCGCCTGGCGTTCAGGGAGATGCGCGGCGGCCTCTCGGGCTTTTATATTTTTCTCGCCTGCATTGCGCTCGGAACCGCGGCAATCGCCGGCGTCAATTCGGTTTCCCAGTCGATCACCAGCGCCATTACGCAGGAGGGACAGACGATTCTCGGCGGCGATATACGCTTCGAATTGCAGAACCGACCGGCCACGGCCGAGGAACTGGCCTTTCTCAGTGAACAGGGCAGCCTGACCCAGACGGCCAACCTGCGCTCCATGACCCGGCTGCCCGACGGGTCCGACCAGACGCTGGTCGAAGTGAAAGCGGTCGATTCGCTCTATCCGCTCTACGGCACGCTGGCGACCAATCCGCAGCTCGATTTCGATGCATTGCTCAGTGAACGCGACGGCCGCTTCGGTCTGGCGGTGGCGCCGCTGTTGCTGGACCGGCTCGATGTGTCGATCGGCGACACCGTTCTGCTCGGCCGCGCGCAATTCGAACTCCGCGCTGTCATCGACAACGAACCGGACGCACTCTCCGACGGATTCGGGTTTGCGCCGCGTCTTCTGATGTCGCAGGACGGCCTGGCCGCTGCCGGTCTGATCCAGACCGGCAGTCTCGTCGAATATGCGTATAAGATTCGGTTGCCCGGTGCTGCCACGGATGGGCAGATCAATGCACTGCGGCTGGCGGCGGAGCAACAGTATCCGAGTGCCGGCTGGTCGGTGCGCGGCCGCGGCAATGCCGCACCGGCGCTCAGCGCCAACATCACCCGATTCTCGCAGTTTCTGGCGCTGGTGGGCCTGACGGCGCTGGTAGTGGGGGGCGTCGGTGTTGCCAACGCCGTGCGCGCCTACCTGGATTCGAAAAGATCGGTGATCGCGACGTTCAAGTGCCTGGGTGCTTCCGGCGGTTTCGTGTTTACGGTTTACCTGGTCCAGATCCTGCTGATTTCGAGCATCGGCATTGCGTTGGGACTGGTGCTCGGCGCTGCGATGCCGATCTTTGCGCAGACGGCACTGTCAGGCATTCTCCCGGTCTCGACGGAACGGGCCGTTTATCCGGACGCGCTGATCCTGGCGGCTGTCTTCGGCTATCTGACGGCGCTGGCCTTCGCCGTCCTGCCGCTTGGCCGGTCGCGTGACGTGCCGGCGACCGCGTTGTTTCGTGAACAGGGTTTCGATGCTGCAGGCTGGCCGCGCAAACGCTATCTGACCGCGGCGGCACTTTTGGTTGCGGCGTTCGCCGGTCTTGCCATTGCCACGTCCTATGACCGGTTGATCGCGTTGATCTTCCTCAGTTCCATTGCCTTAGCCTTCGTTGTTCTGCGCTTTGTCTCGATCCTCATCGAAATGCTGGCGCGCCGCGCGCCGCGGGTGAATTCGACGGCGCTGCGCCTGGCGATCGGCAATATCCATCGTCCCGGCGCGTTGACACCGTCGGTGGTGCTGTCGCTCGGCCTCGGCCTGGCGTTGCTGGTGACGCTGGCGCTGATCGATGGCAACCTGCGCCGCGAGATCACCCGCAGCCTGCCGGAACGCGCCCCTAACTTTTTCTTCATCGATGTGCAAAGCAGCGACGTACAGGCGTTTTCCGAGCTGCTGGAGCGCGAGGCGCCGAACAGTCTGATCGAAAAAGTGCCGATGTTGCGCGGTCATTTGCGGGAATTCAACGGTGTCGACATCCGGGAGATCGAGGTTGCGCCGGAGGCGCAGTGGCTGGTTCGCGGCGACCGCGGCGTGACCTACGCCGAAGCCCTGCCGGAAAACGCCAAGCTGGTTGCCGGCAGCTGGTGGGAGCCTGACTATACGGGCGAACCGCTGGTTTCCTTCGCCGCCGAAGAGGCCGGCGAACTGGGCCTCGGTCTGGGCGACACGATCACCATCAATGTGCTCGGTCGCGACGTTACGGCGCGCATCGCCAACCTGCGCGAAGTCGAATGGGAATCGCTGTCGATCAACTTCGTGATGATTTTCACGCCGAGCACCTTTGCCGGGGCGCCCCATGCATGGCTGGCAACGCTCAGCGACCCGCAGTCGGGCGCCGCCGAGGAGGCCCAGGTGCTGCGCGCGGTCACCAATGCGTTTCCGACGGTGACCAGTGTGCGCGTCAAGGATGCGATCGACGTGGTCAACCGGGTGGTCGGCCAGTTGGCGACGGCCATTCGCGCCGCTGCGGCGGTGGCTCTCGTCGCTTCGGTTCTGGTGCTCGCCGGGGCGCTGGCGGCCGGCAACCGGGCCCGGGCCCATGATGCCGTGGTGCTAAAGACCCTGGGTGCCACACGGCGGACCTTGATCCGCGCCTTTTCCTACGAGTATCTCATCCTCGGTTTCGCAACGGCGGTGTTTGCCCTGCTGGCCGGCGGTGTCGCGGCCTGGTTCGTGGTCAACCGCGTCATGACGCTGCCGTCGCAATTCCTGCCGGATGTGGCGCTGATGACGGTGCTGACCGCCCTGGTTGTCACGGTCGGAATCGGCTTGGTCGGCACCTGGCGGGTGCTCGGCCAGAAGGCCGCACCGATCCTGCGGAACCTCTAACCGCATAAATCATCGGTTAAGAGTCTGGTGGCGATAGTGCGAAAGTGCGAGAAAATAACGCCGTCAGGTCTTGTCGAGACGGCTCAGAGTCATCATATTTGCGGTAACTGAGCCCGGCCAGTCAAAAAGTCGGGGGGTACACATGAGTCAAATTTTTCAACCTGTGAGGTAAAAATGGCAGAACCTCGTAATTACCAGGTCCGCGGACAGGTCGGTTCGCAGGCCGGTGCTGCGATCGACGAAGGCCTACGGTCCTATATGCTGCGGGTTTACAACCTGATGGCAATGGGTCTGGTCATTACTGGTGTCGCAGCCTACGGAACATCGGTCATGGCCGTGTCCAACGGCCAGATGACCGCTTTTGGCCAGCTGGTGTTTGCAAGCCCGCTGCGGTGGGTGATTATTCTCGCTCCACTGGCAATGGTCTTCTTCCTGAGCTTCCGCGTTAACAAGATGAGTGTCAGCGCCGCGCAGACAACCTTCTGGGCCTTTTCCGCCCTGATGGGCCTGTCGCTCGGCTCTATATTCCTCGTCTACACGACCGCGAGCATCGCACAGACCTTCTTCATCACGGCCGCCTCGTTTGGTGCGCTGTCGCTCTATGGCTACACGACCAAGCGTGATCTGTCCGGATGGGGATCGTTCCTGTTCATGGGCCTGATCGGCATCATCATCGCCATGGTCGTGAACATATTCCTCGCTTCACCGGCCCTGCAGTTCGCTGTCTCGGTGATCGGCGTGTTGATATTCGCCGGCTTGACCGCCTACGACACGCAGCAGATCAAAGAGATGTACTTTGAGGGTGATGGCGAGACCGTTGCCGGTCGCAAGGCGATTATGGGTGCGTTGCGCCTCTATCTCGACTTCATCAACCTGTTCATGTTCCTGCTGCAGTTCCTCGGCAACCGCGAATAGGCTAGATGTTCAGCATGCGAGAAGGCGGTCTTCGGGCCGCCTTTTTTGTTTGAAACCGCTGCGGATCGGCCTATGACCGGTCGCATGACCTTTCTATTGCGCGACGCGCTCGTCTCCGATCTGCAAGCGATTACCGAGATTTACCGTGACTCGGTCGAGAACGGCGTTGCGTCGTTCGAATTGACGTCACCGACCCTTGCTGAGATGACGGACCGGTTTACCGCGCTCACCGGACGTAGCTTTCCCTATATCGTGGCCGAATCGGAAACCGGCGGTCTGCTCGGCTATGCCTATGCCGGCCCCTACCGCACCCGACCGGCCTATCGCTGGACGGTGGAGGATTCGATCTATCTGGCGCCCGGTCAACGCGGCAAGGGCGTCGGCCGGGCTTTACTCTCCGATCTGATCCACCGGTGCACGGCGCTCGGCTTCCGCCAGATGGTGGCGATCATCAGCGACGCGCTTCCGGCATCCGTCGCCCTGCATGAACGGCTCGGTTTCGTCGAAATCGGCAATATACAGGCGATCGGTTTCAAGAACGGTCGCTGGCTCGACACCACGATCATGCAATTGGCACTTGGCGACGGCAGCAATACGGATCCGGTTCCGGATGTCTATCCGGGCACGCTGTACAGCCCTGATTAGCTTGCGTGTCAGCCGCGCACCAGCTTGGGTGCCTTGTCGAACACCTTGAGAACCTGCGCCAGGTCGTGGCCGCGCTTGACGATAAGGCCGCTGGTGGCGACCACCGAATACGCCCCCTGCCGTCGCGCCAGCTTCGGATCCTTGACGATTCGGAACAGCGGTACCTCGCTGGAGCGCCGAAACACCGAAAACACGGCCCTGTCCTTCAGGTGATCGATGGCATAGTCGCGCCACTCGCCCTCGGCGACCATGCGCGAATAGAGCCGTAATAGAGTATCAAGTTCGGGTCTTTTGAAGGTGGTTGGCGGCCGGTCTCTCTGATTTCGAAATTCCTTCAGATCGACCAGCACACTCACTGGCTCTGCGTCTGATTGCCCCGGATTGTCCATGCCAGCACCTCACTCCAACTCTACGCGGTCGCGTGGCGCTCAGTTTTGCCAAAAGCGATTGAAATTGCAAGTGTCGGATCAGGTCCGCGATGCCGGTCGATTCGGGCGCCAATCAAACAGCGTCGTCCAACAGAATGTCGGCACCGATGATGGCGCCCGGCACGCCGTCCGATTTCATGGTCTGCAGCAGGATCGCGCATCCGTCGTGGCCTTCAGCCTTCATCAAAGACCGCGGCAGAACCAACTCCATGGCCTCTCCGTCCCACATGGCAACGGTTTGCATGTCGTTGACGGAATGCCAGTAGGTGATCTGCCGCCCCCGGTTCTCGCCGCGCTTGACATCGACCGTGTTGGTTCGCTCGAAATACACCATGATGATGTTGGCCTTGCCGGAACCAGCGCCAACCTTGATGCGGATTTCGTCGTCGAACTGCTCGGCTTCGACGGAAATCGTCAAACCGCGTCCCGCCTGATCGTAGGCATCCATCTTGTCTTCGATGCCCTGACGGTCGGAGCCGTTCAGGTGGTCGCGGCCATTGACAATGACCTGTGGCGTGTAAACGCTCTTGCGGCCGAGCGTGCGCGCATAGTTGTACTGGCGTTCGGTGCTCTCAGGCGAACTGAAGGTATCCCGCCAGCCGAGATAGTTCCAGTAGTCGACGTGATAGGAGAGGGCGACCACGTCGTCGCGCTGTGCCATTTCGCCGAGTATCTTGTCGGCCGGTGGACATGAAGAGCAGCCCTGGCTGGTGAACAACTCGACGACGCCTTTGAGCTTCCCGTCCTGCGCCGCCGCCGGCACGACGCTCGCCGCGACCATGGCTATCAACAGGGAAACAAAATACATCGTCTGAAGGGCGGGTCTTGTCATTGTCATGTCCGTTGAAAGCTATAACCTGCCCCTCGAAAGCTGATCTTTCTTACAGTCCGGCCCCATCAAGATAAAGTCACGTTCAGGTGAAATTCTGCGTGACGTCACGGTGTCGCGACGATCGCCGGCGGCATTGACCCGGTCGGTGGACGTGGTCAAATGCCGGCCGATGGGCCAGCCAGCAAAAGGGATAATGTCGATGCGCTTGGGTTTCATTGTGGGTCTTGCGATGCTGGCGCTCACCGGCTGTGGAGAGAGCGACAGCCGCACCGGCGACATCGAACCTGTTGTACGGGGCCTCAAAAGCTGCCTCGTCGACGATTCGGAACAGACCACGGTGCGGCGCTATCCGAGTGTCCTGCAGCCGGCGTCGACAACCGGCTTGTCTTTCGAGATTTCCGGCCGCCTGACGCAAGTCACGCTCAATGTCGGCCAAAGGGTGACCGAAGGTGAGGTGATCGCCGAAATCGATCCAACCAGCCTGGAGTTCCAGGTGGAGAACGCCAAAGCCTCGTTGCGCCAGGCGGAAGTCGCCCTGCGCAACGCCGAAGAGGATTACCGGCGCAAGACACAGCTGCTGTCCGAGGGCGTGGTGACCAAGGCGCAGGTCGACCAGTCCGAGACCAGTCTCGAAAGCAGCCGCGCCGACGAGATTCAGGCGCGCAAACAGCTTGAGAATGCCGAGGAGGATCTCAGCAAGACGGTACTGCGGGCACCCTTTGACGGCATCATCAGCCGGGTCGACGTCGATTCCTTCACCAATGTGACGGCCGGATCGGCCGTGGCGACGATTTATTCCGACACGGATTTCGAATCCTCCTTCACCGTCAGTTTTGATGTGGTCAACCGCATTGCCGTGGGAAAATCGGCGACGGTCCGGCTGGCCGACGATCCGAGCATCGTGCTCGCCGCCCATGTCAGCGAATTGGGATCGCGCGCCGATACGGTCTCGGCCTTTCCCGTGGTGGTCAGGCTGGACGAGACCAACGCGCTGCTAAAGGCCGGCATGGCGGTCGAGATCGCGCTTGAATTCGCGGTCCCAAGAGGCATCGGCTACACGGTGCCGCTAGCCGTGCTGCCGATGCAGGGGCGGCTTGACGTGCCGGACAATCCGAACACCCCTGCCGATGTGACGATTTTTGTCTATGACGAAGACTCCGGAACGGTGCGATCGCGACCGGTGACGATCGGCGGCCTACGCGACAACCAGCTGATCGTCATCGACGGGCTCGAACCGGGCGAACGAGTCGCCTGTGCCGGCGTCGCCTACCTGCGGGACGGTATGCAGGTCAATCTGCTGGCCGACGGCGCGTAGGGAGTCGACGCTATGGATTACCTGACCCGCTTCGGCCTCAACAAGTCGCGCCTCACCATGCTGGTGATGTTCGGCCTCATCGTTCAGGCTGTGCTGGTTTACGGCAGCATGCCAAAGCGCGAAAACCCGGCCATCACCATTCGCAGTGCCCAGATCTCGGCGCAGTTTCCCGGCATGTCGCCGGAGCGCATGGAGGACCTGATCGTCAAGCCGATCGAACGCAAACTGCGGGAAATCGGCGAGATCGAAGACATCAACGCACTGATTTCCACCGGTTACACGGTGGTGACCGTGAGCATCTACGACCATGTCAGCAAGAGCGATCTCGACACGGTCTTCAATGATGTGCGCAACAAGATGGACGATCTCGAGCCGGATCTTCCGGAGGGCACGGAAGGACCATTCGTCAACACCGACTACGGCGATGTGGCCATTGCAACGGTGGCGGTGACCGGCGACGGGTTCAGCGGCGCGGAATTGCGCGACTCGGCCGACGACCTGCGCGAGTTCCTCTACGAGATCGACGGCATCTCGAAAATCGGGCTCTTCGGCGTCCAAGAGGAGCGGATCTGGCTGGAAATCGACGCCCGCAAGCTGGCGGCCGTCGGCATCCAGCTCGCCCAGGTGATCAACGACCTGCAGGCGCAGAACATCATCCTGCCGGCCGGCCAGATTGACGCCGACGGCGTCAATCTGATTCTCGAAGCCAATGGCGATCTGCGCACCGTGGAGGCGGTCGGCAACGTGCTGACCAAGGTCGAAGGCCTGTCGGGATTCGTGCGTTTGAAGGATTTGATGAACGTCCGGCGCGGCTATCAGGATCCGGTCGACAAGCCGGTCTATTTCGATGGCGTGCCCGCCGTGGTGCTGGCGATCGAGATGACCGACGAGGAGGATATCCAGAAGATCGGCGCGGCGCTTGAGAGGGAGATCGCCGCCTTCGAGCTGACACAGCCAATCGGCATCACCTACCGGTATTCAACGTTCCAGGAGACCAATGTCACGTCGTCGATCAATGCGGCGCTGATGAACGTGATGCAGACCTTCCTGGTGGTGCTGGCCGTCCTGCTTGTGTTCCTCGGCTTGCGCGCCGCGGTCGTCGTGGCCTGCATCGTGCCGTTTACCGTCTCCTTTGCGCTGATTGGGATGGGCATACTGGAGATCGACCTGCAGCAGATCTCGATTGCCGCGGTGATCATTTCGCTCGGTCTGCTGGTCGATAACGGGCTGGTTGTGGTCGAGGACATCCAGGGTCGAATCGGCCGCGGCGTCGACCCGCATGAGGCGGCGCTTGCGGCCGGACGACAGTTTTTCGTGCCGCTTGCCGTGGCGTCGATCACCACGGTATCGGCGTTCCTGCCGATGCTGATCCTCGATGGGGTGGAGGGGGAATTCGCCTTCTCGCTCGGCGCCGTCGTCGGCGTGATGCTCGCCGGCTCGTGGCTGACCGCGCTCTATATCCTGCCGTCGCTCAGCGTCTGGTTCGCCCGGCGTGGCGATGCCAAGGAGTCCAAGCCGAGCCTTCTGGTGCGAACCTACGGTGTGATCATCGACCGGGCGTTGCCGTTCGGCGTGCTGATCATCATCGTCGCCTATGCGGCGGTGGCCCTGTCGGTTACCCAGTTCTCGCGGCTCAAGTCGGAGATGTTTCCGCTTTCCGAACGCGCCGAGTACCTGATTTACCTCGACATGCCCAAGGGGACCGCAATTTCGGCGACGCAGGACGAGGCGCTGGCGGTCGATCGCTGGCTGCGCGACCCGCAGCAGAATCCGGAAGTGGTCAACACAACGGTGTTCGTCGGCGATGGCGGACCGCGCTTTTACCTGGCGCTCAATCCCGCGGACACCAATCCGGCCAGCGCCTTCATCCTCGTCAATACGCAGGATTTCGAAGGCGCCGTGACCGCGGCCAACCGGGCCACCCGATACCTGGTCGAAAATCATCCGGCGGCGCGTTTCAAGGTGAAGCGGCTGTCGATGGGCGGCGGCGAATCGGGGATCGTCGAGGTCAAATTGTCTGGCCCCGACGCCGAGCGGCTGCTGTTCATGGCCGACGAGGTGGAGCAGGCCTTCGCCGCCGTACCGGGCATCTCGCAAAACGAAAACGACTGGGGCAACAAGACGCTGAAGGTGGTCATCGACGTGGACCAGAGCAAGGCGCGCGAACTCGGCGTCTCCTCGCAGGAAATCTCCGACCTGATGGATACCTACTATTCCGGTAGCGCGTTTTCGACGTTCCGAGAGGGCGATCAGTCGATCCCGATTGTCGTGCGGGCCGAGGAGGGCTTCCGCAGCAGCCTCGAGGACATCGCCAGCCTGGCGGTGCCGACCGACACCACGATGATCTCGCTCGACCAGGTCGCGACCTTCGCCCCGACGCTGGAATATTCGCAGATCCGACGCGAGAACCAGGTGCGGCTGATCAAAATCTCCGGCAAAAGCGAGACGCTGGCCGCCAACCAGGTGCTGGCAATGATCCGTCCGACGCTCGATTCGATCGATCTCACCGGCGGTTACAAGCTGATCATCGACGGGGAGACCGAAAACAGTGCCGAGGTCAACGCCAAGCTGGGGGCCGGCATGCCGGCGGCGCTTATGGTCATGCTGGTGGCGCTGACCTTCCAGTTCAATTCGGCCCGTCGGGTGCTGATGACCTTCATGACGGTGCCGCTGATCATCATCGGTGCCCCGTTCGCGTTGCTGTTGGCCAATCAGCCGCTGTCGTTCTTTGCCATTCTCGGCATGATCTCTCTGGCCGGCATCATCATCAACAACGCCATCGTTCTGATCGACCAGATCGATATCGAGCGGCAGACACAGGATCTGAGGACGTCGATTGTCGAGGCTGCGAAAAAACGCGTCACGCCGATCCTGCTGACATCGCTCACCACCATCTTCGGTCTCATGCCGATGGCGATCAACGGCGGCACCCTGTTCGAGCCGATGGCGACACTGATGATCGGCGGCCTGGCGGTGGCCTCGGTGGTCACGCTGTTCTTTGTGCCGAGCAGCTACTACCTGCTGTTCGGCGGTCTGTGGCGCCGTCGGCAGGAGCCGGTCGAGGGACAAACCGCTTCGGCCTGAGGTCGGCCGTGCTGGCGTCTACACAGTGTCCTGGGCGGTCTTGCGCACCAGCATTGGGCTGATGCCGAAATGCTTGCTGAAGGCGCGGCTCAGGGCTTCGGCACTGCCGTAGCCGAGACGCCGCGCGACGCTTTGGATGCGCTCGCCGGAGGCGATGTCCTGGCGCGCCAGGATCATGCGCCAGCGGCGCAGGTAGGATTGCGGCGTTTCACCGACTTTATCGGCAAAGCGATCGGCAAAGCGGCTGAGCGACATGCCGGCCACCTCGGCCAGTTCGCCGTTGCGCCAGTCGCGTTCCGGCCGCTCGTGCATGACCACCAGGGCCCGGCTCAACCGGCGATCAGCGAGGCCGGCAAGCAGGCCGGGCGTCGTCGCGCCCAGCTCGATCTGATGGCGCAGCAGGCGGATGATCAGCACCTCGCTGAGCCGGTTGACGGCGGAGCTCGACCCGCAGCGATCGGCCACCGCCTCGCCGACCAGCGCCTGCAGCAGCGGGCCGATGGTCGGATCCCCTCGCGTGTCGAGGACCAGGCGTTCGGGCAGAGCCGTGAGCAGCGGATTGGCGCCGCCACCCCATTCGGCTGTCGCTTCGAACAGCCGCCGCGTAGCGGGCAGTGCACCGGCAGCGGATTGCGGCCGGAACTCGACGCCCTCGGGTCGATCGGCCCGGTCGCCGAAGACGACGAGATTGCCCTGTCCCGGCGCGGCCGCAGCCACATACATCTGAAAGCGCTGCATCAAAGCGGAGAGGCGGTCGAACTGGCTCATGGCAAGTTTGGGTGTCCTGATCAGGTTTTTCGGATTTTTCAGACTTAAGCCTCTGCTAAGGGAGGTCAAGTTCCAATGACCAAGGATGACGCCATGTTGATGCCACGCCAGAAAACGCCCGATCTCACAGTGCCCACCCTGTCAGGCGAGACTTTCGATCTCGCCACCGAAACATCCGAACGGGGTGTCGTCATCTGCTTCTATCGCGGGCTGCATTGCCCGATCTGTGCCAACTACCTGAAAGAGCTGGAGAAACTGACGCCGGATTTCGCCGAGCGCGGGGTCACCACCATCGCCGTCAGCAGCGACGGGGCGGACCGCGCCCAGCAGATGGCGGACAAGATCGAGGCCAAGGCGCTGCGTTTCGGCTACGATCTCAGCCTGCAGAAAGCTCGCGACTGGGGCCTCTACATCTCGACCTCGCGCGGCAAGACCTCGATCGGCATCGAGGAGCCAGCGCTGTTTTCGGAGCCGGGCCTGTTCATGGTCACGCCCGAACAAACGCTTTACTACGGCTCGGTTCAGACCATGCCGTTCGTGCGGCCGCATTTCTCCGAACTGGTCGGCGCATTGGATTTCGCCATCAAGAACAACTATCCGGCACGCGGTGAATACGTCGGCGCTGTCTGAATCAGCATTTCGGAATCAAAAAAGCCGGCCCCATCGAGCCGGCTTTTAAATGATATCAATCTCGTTCAGGCGGCGAGATCGCGCAGCACGGTCTGCAGAATGCCGCCATTGTTGACGTAGTCGAGCTCGTCCATGGTGTCGATGCGGCAGATGATCGGAACGTCCTTCACCGTGCCGTCGCCATAGGTGATCTTGGCGATTTTCGTTTCGCGCGGTTTGATGTCGTGCAGTCCGTCGATCGAGACCAGCTCGTCGCCCTTCAGTCCAAGGCTCTCCCAGCTGGTGCCCGATTCCAGCACGAAGGGAATCACACCCATGCCGACCAGATTGGAGCGGTGGATGCGTTCGTAGGACTGGGCGATCACGGCACGCACGCCGAGCAGGTTGGTGCCCTTGGCCGCCCAGTCGCGGGACGAGCCGTTGCCGTATTCGACACCGGCAAAGATCACCAGCGGAACGCCCTCCTGCTTGTAGAGCATGGCGGCGTCGAAGATCGACATCTCCTCCTTCGACGGATAGTGGATCGTGTAGCCGCCCTCCTTGCCGTTCGGCCCCAGCATGTGGTTGCGGATGCGGATATTGCCGAAGGTGCCGCGCATCATCACCTCGTGATTGCCGCGCCGCGTGCCGAACTGGTTGAAGTCGGCGACCTTGACGTCATGGTCCATCAGATAGGAGCCGGCCGGCGACTGAGCCTTGATGGAGCCGGCGGGCGAGATGTGGTCGGTGGTGATCTTGTCGCCGAACAGGCCGAGCACGCGCGCCCCGTCGATATCGGTGATGCCTTGCGGCGTCTTGCCCATGCCGACGAAATAGGGCGGGTTCTGCACATAGGTGGATTCGGGATCCCAGGCATAGGTCTGGCCGCTCGGCGCCTGAACCTTCTGCCAGTTCTCGTCGCCCTTGAAGACGTCGGCGTATTTCTGCTCGAACAGTTCGCGGGTGACGTTCTTGGTGATGAACTCCTGGATCTCCTGGGACGACGGCCAGAGGTCTTTCAGAAACACCGGGTTGCCGTCCTTGTCGTCGCCGATCGGTTCGGTCGTCAGGTCTTTCCGCACCGTGCCTGCCAGCGCATAGGCAACGACGAGCGGCGGCGAGGCCAGATAGTTGGCCTGCACGTCGGGTGAGATGCGACCCTCGAAGTTGCGGTTGCCGGAAAGCACGCCGGCGGCGATCAGGCCCTTGTCGTTGATGGTCTTGGAGACCGGTCCGGGCAACGGACCGGAGTTGCCGATGCAGGTGGTGCAACCGAAGCCGACCAGGTTGAAGCCGAGCTTGTCGAGATCATCCTGCAGTCCGGCACGCTTGAGGTATTCGGCGACCACCTGCGAACCGGGCGCCAGCGAGGTCTTGACCCACGGCTTGGTTTTCAGGCCGCGCTCGACGGCGTTGCGGGCAAGCAGGCCGGCGCCGATCAGCACCGAGGGGTTCGAGGTGTTGGTGCACGAGGTGATGGCGGCGATCGCCACGTCGCCATGGCCGAGGTCGTAGTCCTCGCCCTCAACCTGGTAGCGGGCCTCCCCGCCGGTGGTGACGTTGTATTCCTCGGCTAGCGACTTGGTGAAGCCGGAGGCGATGTGTTCCAGCGAAATACGACCCTCGGGCCGCTTGGGGCCGGCCATCGACGGCACCACATCGCCGAGATCGAGCTCAAGCGTGTCGGTGAACACCGGCTCGGCCGAGCCTTCGTCGCGCCACATGCCCTGGTCCCGGCAATAGGCTTCGACCAGCGCGATCCGGCCCTCGTCGCGACCGGTGTGGGTGAGGTATTTGACGGTCTCGCTGTCGACCGGGAAAAAGCCGCAGGTGGCGCCATATTCGGGCGCCATATTGCCGATGGTCGCGCGGTCGGCGAGTGTCATGTTCTCCAGGCCGGGGCCGAAGAACTCGACGAACTTGGCGACGACGCCCTTCTGCCGCAGCATCTGCACGACGGTCAGCACGATGTCGGTTGCCGTGACGCCCTCTTTCGGCTTGCCGGTCAGCTTGAAGCCGATCACTTCCGGCAGCAGCATCGAAATCGGCTGGCCGAGCATGGCAGCCTCCGCCTCGATTCCGCCGACACCCCAGCCAAGCACGCCGAGGCCGTTAATCATCGTGGTATGCGAATCGGTGCCGACACAGGTATCGGGGTAGGCGACTGTCGCGCCGTCTTCGTCTTTCGTCCACACGGTCTGGCCGAGATACTCCAGGTTGACCTGATGGCAGATGCCGGTGCCCGGCGGCACAACGCGGAAGTTGCGGAACGCCTGCTGGCCCCATTTCAGGAAGCGGTAGCGCTCCCCGTTGCGTTCGTATTCGCGTTCGACATTGTGGGCGAACGCCTGCGGCGTGCCGAACTCGTCGACGATGACCGAATGGTCGATAACCAGGTCGACCGGCACCAGCGGATTGATTTTCTGAGGGTCCCCGCCAAGCTGCTGCATCGCATCGCGCATGGCGGCCAGATCGACGACGGCCGGGACGCCGGTGAAGTCCTGCATCAGAACGCGGGCCGGCCGGTAGGCGATCTCCTTGCCGGCGGTGCCCTTGTCGGTCAGCCACTGGGCAACCGCCTCGATGTCCTCTTTGGTGACCGAGCGGCCGTCCTCGTTGCGCAGCAGATTTTCCAACAGCACCTTCATGGAAAAAGGCAACGCGGAAATATCGGCCAAGCCGTTCTTTTCAGCCTCCGTCAGGCTGAAATAGGTGTACTCCGCATCACCCACCTTGAGGGTGGTGCGGCAGTTGAAGCTGTCGAGTGAAGTGGTCACAGGCGCTCTCATCTACGTTGTTCACCGAAACTGCCGAACGAACGCCTTTAGGTCGTGTCAAAACACGGTAAAGCCTGCGGGTGCGGCCATTTCCGCTGTCCGTCCGTGGAGATCGATCCTCAGCGGATTGACCGGATTCCATGTTCGGCGCAAATATGGTGTTCACGCCGACCGCTGGCGTGGTTGCAGGCCTTATAGATAATTTTCTAGAACGGTTCCAGACCAACTTCGGTCGAATTCGGTGTTTTTTCCGGGATGCTTAAGCATGACCGAAAAGCCCGGTCAGGAGATGCTCGTTCGATGCGGCTTGTCGCCGAAAATGTCACGGTAGCGCGCGACGGCCAGCTGTTTTTCTCCGGCATCGGATTCACGCTGGACGAAGGTGAATCGTTGGTGGTGTCTGGCCCCAATGGGGTCGGCAAGTCGACGCTGCTGCGTGTGCTGGCGGGGCTGCTGCCGGACGTCGAAGGGCGGGTGAGCATCGATGACGCGCGCTATGAGCGGGCGGCAGAAGCCTGCCATTATCTCGGCCATCGCAACGGCATGAAACACGCGCTGAGCGTCGGCGAGAACCTCACCTTCTGGCAACGTTTCCTACGCACCGAGGAAGACCGTCCGCCATCGCCGGACATCGGTCACGCTGCGGCCGCCGTCGGCCTCGCAGGTCTCGAACACCTGCCCTATGGCTATCTGTCGGCCGGGCAGCAGCGGCGCATGGCAATGGCCCGGCTGCTTTTGTCGTGGCGGCCGGTATGGATCCTCGACGAGCCGACGGCGGCGCTCGACACCCATTCACAAGCGCTGTTTGCCGATCTTGTGGCGCGGCATCTCGGCGACGGCGGGATTGTCATCGCCGCCACCCATCAGCCGCTTGGCTTCGCGTCGCCGCATCGATTGCTGCTGGAACCCAACGCGCCGCCGGTGTTCGCCGGTTCGGATGCGGTGACGTCCGGAGCCGATGCCTGATGGGTGCGCTGTTCATGCGCGATGTGCGTCTGGCGATCCGCGCCGGCGGCGGTGCGCTGGTCGGCGTTCTATTCTTCCTGGCGGTGGTGGCGGTCATTCCGTTCGGCGTCGGACCGGATCTCAATCTGCTGGCCCGCATCGGCCCTGCGGTCCTGTGGATCGGCGCGCTGCTCGCCGCACTGCTGGGGCTTGACCGGCTGTTCCAGGCGGACCGGGAGGATGGATCGCTGGACATCATGCTGATGCAGGAAACGCCGCTGTTTCTCACCGTGCTGGTCAAGTGTATCGCGCATTGGACGGCGACGGGCCTGCCGCTGGTCGTCGTCTCGCCGCTGCTCGGCCTGTTCATGAACATCGATGGCGTCGCCATGGCCGCGGTCGCCGCGACCCTGCTGGCCGGCACACCCGCCATCACTTTCATCGGGGCGGTCGGCGCGGCGGTTTCGGTGGCGCTGCCACGCGGCGGGCTGCTCGTCTCGGTGCTGGTGCTGCCGCTGTCGATTCCGGTGCTGATCTTTGGCGTCAGTGCCGTCACCGGCGCCGTCGAAGACCCGGCGCCTTTCCTGCCGCCGTTCCTGATCCTGTGCGCCCTGACGCTGTTCTTTTCGGTCCTCGGCCCGCTCGCCACCAGCGCCGCGCTCCGGGCATCGCCGGATTAGAATTCGCTACCGTTTCCCAAATCATCTGATATCTGATCCAGTCGAATAAACTCAATCAACACCGCTTTTTCATCACCACAAATTAGGAGCAGAGACCCATGACAGACGTTCTGATCAGAAACGCGCGCATCGTCGACGGTTCGAAAGACAGACCGTCGGATGCGGTCGACATCAGGCTGGCCGATGGGTTGGTTCAGGAGCATGGCGCGGCGCTTACACCCGGCGACGCCACCGTCGTTGTGGATGCCGCCGAGTATTATGTCATGCCGGGTCTGATAGATGCCCATGTCCACGTCAACGCTCTCGACGTCAATCTGAAGGCGAACGGGGCACTGCCCGATCCGATTGTCACCATCGGCGCGATGAACCTCATGCACAGCATGCTCATGCGCGGCTTCACGACGGTCCGTGACCTCGGTGGCGCGACGGGTGCATTTCGGCGCGCGATCGAGGCCGCTCCGATCCCGCTGCCCAGGCTCAATATTTGCGGCAAGGCGCTGTCGCAAACCGGTGGTCACACGGATCAGCGCGGTCCGCTGGACCGATCCCCGACCGATGGATATCAGGACCGATTGGGGACGATGGGCGTCATTTGTGATGGTGTTCCGGACGTCCGCCGCGCTGCCCGGGAACAGTTCCGCACCGGGGCGGATTTTCTGAAAGTCATGGCCAATGGCGGTGTGGCTTCACCGTCGGACCCCATCCATTTTTTGGGATTTTCGCGGGAAGAATTGCTTGCCGCGGTGGAGGAAGCGGAGAATGTCGGCTCCTATGTCGCCGCGCATCTGTACACGGACAAAGCCATCAGACGGGCGGTCGAATGCGGCGTCCGGTCCCTGGAACACTGTAATCTGATCACACCGGAAACCGCACACATGGCTGTGGAGGCAGGCTGTATCGCCTGCCCGACCCTGATCACCTACGAGAAGCTGATTTCCGAAGGCCCGGCCTTGGGATTGCCGCCAGCGTCGATCGCCAAAGTCGACGACGTCAGACTCAAGGGTCTGGAATCCATCTCCATCATGGCCGAGGCCGGGTTGCCGATGGCATACGGAAGCGACCTGCTGGGTGGAATGCAGACGCACCAGTCCGGTGAATTCGAGCTCCGTTCGCAAGTTCTTCCGACCCAATCCGTGATCTCCAGCACCACAACCGTCGCTGCCCGTTTGCTCGACATGGAAGGGTCCATCGGAACCCTTGCTCCGGGAGCATACGCCGATGTCGTGATGACCAGACACAATCCGCTTGAAGACATTTCAGTGTTGTCCGGACAGGGCGAAGGGCTCGCGGCCATTATCAAGGCAGGCGAGATCATCAAATTCGACCGGACCGGCGCATAGCGACGCAAACCGGCATCGGATGCCTGAGGGGCTCTGCGGTGTCTCACTGACGAATATGCGCAAAACGGACAGACTTGGCAGAAATTGACGGCCGAATGTCATTGCTGTCAGGGCGATGAGCCCGGATACTGCGCCCATGTCCAAGAGAGACGACATTGGCGCTCTGATACCGTCTTCGCCCAAACAGGTTGTGATGCTGACATACGAGGGCGCCAGCTCGCTCGATACGGTGGGTCCGGTCGATGTGTTGGCCGGGACGAGGGTGGCGCTGCAAACGCCGGATCCCGTTTATCGCGTCGATATGGTCTCACCCGACGGCGGCCTCGTGAGCACAAGTCCGGCAGGTGTTAGCATCGACACCGTCGCCGTACACGACCTGCCCGACAATCCGATCGACATCCTGCTTGTGGCAGGCGGTGAGAATGCCGCTGACGTCGCCGGGGATCCAGATATCTGCGCGGCGGTCCGGACCCTTGCCGAACGCTCCGAACGGGTCGCCAGCATCTGCACGGGTGCTTTTTTGCTGGCCGCTGCCGGATTGCTGAAAAACCGCAGGGCGACGACCCACTGGGATTGGTCTGAGCGCCTCAGAAGCGATTATCCGGATATCGACGTCGATGCGGACAAGATCTTTGTCGAGGATGGCCATGTGTTTTCCTCGGCCGGAATCACCGCCGGGATGGATCTGGCGCTCGCCCTGATCGAGCGCGATTTCGGATCTCAGATCGCGCTCTCGGTGGCGCAGCATTGGGTGATGTTTCTGAAACGGCCCGGGGGTCAGTCGCAATTCAGTTCCTTTCTGCCGCCGAGCGAGTCCGCGACCGATCCGATCTTCAAGGTGCTGGTCTGGGCGCAAAGCCACCTCGATCAGGAGATCAGCGTGGAGAGCATGGCGGAGTATTGCCGCATGAGCCCGCGCAACTTCGCTCGCCGCTTTGTCGAGAAGGTGGGCAACACACCGTCCAAATATATCGAAAAACTCCGCGTGCAGGCGGCGAAGAGCTATCTGGAGACGACCGACATGCCGATGGAACTGATCGCCTCGGCGACCGGTTTCCAAAGTGCCGACCGCATGCGCCGCAGCTTCCATAGAACGCTGAACGTCAACCCGCATGCCTATCGCGACCGATTTCGCATTGAGAACTAAATCAGAGGAGGATCGAATGACCGAGAAGAAGAAGGTCGGAATTTACATCTTTGAAAACATGACGATGATCGACGGCTATGCGCCGCTGCAGTTCTTCGCCATGGCGCCGGGCATAGAGGTTTTCACCTTCACCAAGACCGCCGAACCGCTGATGTGCGATGCCGGTGCGCTGCTGACACCGCATTACGGGTTTGACGATTGCCCCGACATCGATGTGCTTGTGGTGCCCGGTGGCGGCAACGTTTTGGCGCAGATGCAGGACGCCGAGGTCATCGCCTTTATGAAGGAGGCCGGGGAAAAGGCCGATTATGTCACGTCCGTATGCACCGGTTCCCTTATTCTGGCCGAAGCAGGCCTTTTGGACGGGCACAGGGCAGCCACCCATTGGGCCTTTACCGAAGCGCTGGCCAATTTCCCGACCGTCGAACAGGTCGATGAGCGCGTTTGTATTTCGGGCAACCGGATCACCGGCGGCGGTATGACCGCCGGGCTCGACTTCGCCCTGACCGTGATCTCGGAAGTAATTGCCGAACCGACGGCTCATGTCATGCAGCTTCTGTTCGAATACCGCCCGGCGCCGCCTTACAATTCAGGCGGTCCTGAAACGGCACCCGAATTTGCGGTCGCCGCGGTGCGTGATCAGGTCGGTCAGCTCTCCGGCGATCTCTTTGCCTACACCAAGTCCAAAAGAGCTGCGTAAAGCGGGCAACGGCCGCCTGCGGCCAATCACTCAATCGGGAGACGACAATGAACAGAACCGACGACACCGTGGCCGTCAAAGCGGTTGTCAGCGATTACATCAGGGGAACGGCGGAATCGGACCCCGAGCGTTTGAAATCCGTGTTCCACGAAAAAGCCGTCATGTCCGGCTACCTGGGCCCGGACCTGCTGCTGGGCGGTCCGGAACCGTTCTTCGAGGCCATCGGCCAGCGCAAGATCGGGCCGGACTACCGCGCCGAGATAACGGAAATCACCGTCGTCGGACAAACCGCGACCGCCACAATCGTGGAGGACAACCTCTATGACCTGTCCTTCGTCAGCACGTTTCACCTGCTGAAGGTGGAGGGCGCCTGGACGATCACATCCAAACTGTTCCACCACGACTGACCGATCTGCAGAGCAATCAGCCATGACGGATGGCGTCTTGGCTGATTGCTCTTATCTACGTCAGAAGGGGCAGGACGTTGCGTCGGCCTCGCAGCAACTTTGTCAGCGTTGATGATCTGTCTTGGATCGAGCCTGCTCGCCGGCTTTGACCAAATTTTCCACCTCCGCTTCGACAACATCGCGGAACCAGTCGACCGCATGGTCGTTGGTTGTCCTGACGTGGCTGATCAGCGCGACATCGAACGCGGGTATTTCAACTGGAGGCGGATGCACCTCCAGACCATGTGCCTGTGCGAATACGCGTGCGGCGGTGCCCGGCACGTTTGCCAGCATCGCCGTCGATTTCAGAATGAGAGGTATCGTTGGGAAATGCGTCACAGCGACCCGCACGTCCCGACTTACTTCGCGTTCCGCCAGCTTGCGGTCGACCCCGCTGGAAAGCGTGCCGTCCAAGGACAGCAACGTCTGCGGCGTGGCCAGGTAGGTCGCAAGATCAAGTGGCCCACGTCGCCCCAGTTGGTCCGCATCATAAAGTACCAGGAACTCTTCGCGATAAAGAGGGTCAACCCGGTGTCGCGCTTCAATCCCGCTTTCGGGCACAGCGCTCAGCATGAGATCGGCGTCGCCCCTGTCGAGGCTATCGAGCAGGCTTCTGAAATCGGAGTGCCGGACAACCAGCCTGGCGTTTGGAGCCTCTTGCTGCAGCCGTGCGATCAATCGCGGAACCAGAACGCCTTCGAGATCATCCGGGGCGCCAAACCGGAATATGCGGTTGGTGGTCGCCGGATCAAACCGACCGCTGGTGCGGACAGCCTGATCGACCCGCTGCAGCGCCGGTGCGATGTCCTCCCAGAACGCAAGTGCGCGCGCCGTCGGTTCCATGACCGAACCGGCGCGCACAAACAACGGATCGGCAAATGTCTCGCGTAGCCTGTTGAGGGCCATGCTTACCGCCGAAGGTCCCAGAAACAGGCGGCGGGCCGCGCGAGCGACGCTTCGCTCGCGCATCACTGCCGAGAACACGAGCAGCAGGTTCAAGTCGAGTTTGCGTAATTCAATTTCACTGAATGTATTTTTCATAATAGTCAATTTGAATGAGTGGTAGATCGATGTCAAATTGCATTTGTCACCAACGGAGAAGACGTATGACCCTCTCATCCCTCAAGCTCTCGTCCGCCGGCGTGGCCTTCATTGCCGCTTTGCCCTTCGCCTCCCCCGCCTTCGCCGATGTGCCGTTTGAAACCGGCTACTACACCTATGAAGGCCACGGCAGCGTCAACACGCATTGGATCGAAACTCCAACCAGCGTCATTGTTATCGATGTTCAGCGCGACACCACGCATGCCGCCGAAGCGCTTGAAGCGATCCGCGCCATCGGCAAGCCGGTCACCGCCATCCTCATCACACACGGCCATCCTGACCATTATGTCGGTGTGCACCAGTTCCAGCAGGTTTGGCCTGATCTGCGCGTCTATGCGTCGCCCGAGACGACACGGGTCATCGAAACCGATCATTATGGTTACCACGACGTGGTGCGCCAGCTGACGCCAGATGAGGCGCCAGAGGTGTTTGTCGTTCCCGATCAGGTGTTTGCCGACAACAGCACGCTGGAAATCGACGGGTTATCATCGAAACCCGCGAGATGGGACCGGCTGAGGCCACAAGCACAACCGCGTACTACTTGCCGAAGACCGGTGACCTCTATCCAGGCGATCTGATCCTCAATGCAATGCACGGGTTCTTCTATGAGGAGCGATCCGGTCTCGTTTTGGATGCGCTCAATCGCATGCGTGTGCTTTTTCCCGACGCTGTGACAGCGCATCCCGGACACGGGCATCCCGGCGATTTCTCGGACTTGGTGGACCGTCAGGAAGACTACACGGAAACGGCGCGCTGGCTGGTCGCTGATGCCTTGGCCGATGGGCTTGCCGGTGATGTCCTGATCGGTCACGTCAAAGCGGAACTGGAGCAAACCTATCCCGACTACGGGATCCCCGGCGGTCAGCCGAACATGGTTGAACTGAGTATTCAGGGGTTGGCCAACGAAATCGCCGCGCTTCGCGATTTGTCTGCCGCAGCGGCGGATCGATGAGCGTCAATTCCGGCGAAGGCCGGGACACTCGGTCCGGACATGATCAACTGAGAGGAACTCAAACATGTCAATTAACCCATTCACCCTGACCGACCAGACCGTTGTCGTCGTTGGCGCGTCTTCCGGTATCGGTGCCGCAACGTCAAAACTGGCGTCGGAGCTCGGCGCAAAGGTCATCCTGGTAAGCCGCTCAATTGACAAGCTGGAAGCGGTTCGCCAGTCGCTGCCGCACCCGGATCGGGCCCGGTCCATTGCCGCTGATTATCTGGATCGGGCCGCATTGGATACGGCGTTTGCGGATCTTGACGCGGTGCACCACGTGGTCATCCCAGCAGTCGCGGATGAGAACAAAAAGCGCGGCGCTTTTGCTGTCCTCGACCCCGAAACGATGCGCGCAAGCTTCGACAAGTTTTGGGGGCAAAGCTTTGTGGTGCAGGCGCTTGCAGGAAAGATCCCGGCCGGCGGATCGGTCACGCTTTTTGCAAGCATCGCCGGCCTCAAACCCTCCGGCCCGGACTCCGGCCTTTCGGTCATGAATGGCGTGCAAGCCGCAGTAATGCAAACGGGGCGGTCGCTCGCCATCGAACTGGCGCCGATACGCGTAAACGTGCTGGCGCCTGGAGTTGTTCTGACAAATGTTTGGACAGGACAGCAACGTGGCGACCTAAGGGACTGGATGGAAAAAACGCTCCCCGTGCGCATGGCGGGCGAAGCCACGCATATCGCGCAAGCGGCCGTCTCCCTGATGACCAATCCGTACATCTCGGGTGCAGTGTTGCCGGTCGATGGCGGACTTCATTTGACCTGAACGCATGACCCGGCGTGGTCACCAATGGAATCACGATCGGTGCGCGGCATAATTGAAAAGGGTCGGCATGGGGCCTGCGGCAGCTTGGCCGTGTTTGATGATCCGCCGTCGCGTTGGGATATTGCGATTTTGCGGGCTCTATGACGCTTGCAGAACCGTCACTGGTGTGGAACAATTAGGGAACATTCTCACGCGGCGAAAGGCATGGTCATGCACGAGATGGTGCTTTATCTCCCCGGTATCCTGTTGGCATATTCCGCCTTTTTGCTCGCCATCGCCAGCCCGGGGCCGAACATCCTGGCCGTCATGGGCACCTCGATGAGCGTTGGCCGATTGTCGGGGATTGCGCTGGCACTCGGCGTGGCGGCTGGGTCGTTCACCTGGGCGGTGCTGACCGTCATCGGTCTTTCCGCGATCCTGTCGACCTATGCGCTGGCGCTGACCGCGATCAAGATTTTCGGCGGGCTTTACCTGCTGTGGCTGGCTTTCAAGTCTTTCCGGTCGGCCGTGTCCAGGCAAGACGTCGAAGCCCGGGAATTGGCTGGCGGACGCCGCACGCCCAAGGGTTACATGATCCGCGGTTACATCATCCAGATGACCAATCCGAAAGCCGCGTTGGCCTGGATTGCCATCATCGCGTTGGGACTGCAGCAGGGGGCGCCGTGGTGGGTCGGCGCGTTTATCGTTCTCGGCACCTTCGTGTTGTCGATCCTGATCCACGTTCTATACGCCGTCGCCTTCTCAACCACCTTCATGGTGCGCCTCTACGGGCGTGCCCGGCGTGTCATTCAGACGACATTGGGCACCTTTTTCGCCTTTGCCGGGGTCAAACTCCTGACCAGTCGCACCTGACGTGCGCCTAGTCTTCTGGAACTGCAACATGGCGCTCCACCGTAAGGTGGACGCCCTGCTTCGGCTGAGGCCGGATATCGCTGTCGTCTCCGAATGCGCCAATCCGGACATACTGGCACAACGGGGTGCTGACCGGCTGGTGAACGGATCGACGCTCTGGTTCGGGTCAAACCCGCACAAAGGTCTTGGGGTTTTCGCTTTCAACGGCTTCGATCTGCAACGCCACGATCCGTTCTACCCCACCCTGAGATACGTCCTTCCGGTCCGGGTCGACGGGCCAGGGCGGTTCAATCTGCTGGCTGTCTGGGCGCAGAACGCCAGCGGCGGAAACACGCGCAAGCACCAGCTCGGTCCCCTGCGCCGGGCCTTGAGCAAATACCGTGACTTCATCCGGTCCGGACCATTGGTCATCGGTGGCGATCTGAACAACAACGCGATCTGGGACCGGCCGGGATGGCGGATCAATCACATGACCAAGGTGGCGCTGCTGGATGATCTGGGTCTGGTCAGCGCCTATCACGCGCTGCGTGGTGAAGCGCATGGCGAGGAAACGACACCCACCCATTACTGGCGTGACCGTAAGCGCGACGGGCCGACCTATCACATCGACTATGTGTTTGTACCTGCCGGATGGTTATCGTCGGTAGGAGACTTTCAGGTCGGTACGTTCGACGACTGGATCGGAAACGGTCTAAGCGATCACGTCCCGCTGCTGATTGAGCTTTGACGCAGGGCAATGCATGTATCGAATGTTTCCGGCTGCCTAACGTTCCGAAACAATTGAGACACCCGGCGACATCGAGGGCACAAACAATGTCGCTAGATTTCCAGCACAGGTTAGCACCGGCCATGGGGGTCGGAGAATCCTGCACAACCTGATCGGAAAGGAAATCTGACCATGGAAAAACGGACATATTACGCCAGCTTCGGAGGCCTGATCGCGAGCGTCGCGGTTGCTGCAACGGTTCTTGCCTCTAGCCCAGCCCTGTCGGCATACCAGTGCCAGAACAGCCACCATTACCAAAACGGGCAGGCGGTTCACCCTCAGGTCCACGTCGCCCAGTACCTGGCCAAACAGAACTGGCAAAACAAAATCAAGAGCGAATACGGCCTCGCCTGGTCCGTTTGGGACATCGCCAAGGGCAAACAGCTCAATTGCATGCCAGCGGGCAACGGCAACAAATACTGCTTGGCCCGTGCACGCCCGTGCAAATACGTCGTCGGCTGACGGGTGATGAGAGCCCACATAGACGGATATCATCGATGTTGCAGGCGAACCGGAAACACCCGGTCTGCCTGCAACGCCTGCGCGCCCCTTAAGGTTGGGCATGGTTCGATGCATTGATAAATCAATGCGGCCGAGCCGATACGCTTGCCATGCGAACGTAAATGTGCCCTGACGTGCGGGCATGATCCAACACATCGACATTCGCGAAAGCCGATCCACCGATCTCAGCCTGATCGAGGCAATTTATCCGGAAGCCTTTCCGGATGAGGAGTTGCGGCCGCTGGTGCGGTCATTGCTGCGCGACGGGACAGCTGTGCTGTCGCTCGTCGCCTGCGTCGATGGCCGCGTCGTCGGGCACGTGATCTTCACCCCCTGCGGTCTTGAAAACAGGACAGACGCGGTCGCGCTCCTTGGCCCGCTCGCCGTGCTGCCATCGCACCATAAGCAAGGCGTGGGCAGCGCCCTGGTGCGTGCCGGGCATGAGCGGCTGGCCAATGCCGGGGTGACCGCCATCTATGTGCTGGGGGATCCCGCCTATTACGGCCGCTTCGGCTACGCAGCCGAGGACAAGGTAACGCCTCCCTATCCCCTGCCGGCGGAATGGGAAGGCGCCTGGCAAGCGCTCAGCCTGAAGCCGTCAGATCGCCCGTTGGCAGGCGTGCTGCGTGTCCCCGCGCCGTGGGCTGAACCAGCTTTATGGGCGCCATAGGGGCGCCGCATATGCGTCGGATCCGTTTGCGCGTGTGCCGTGCTTAAAAGTGTCTGTTCCGGAGGCGGCGACAAACGCTGGCGTCGGGAACCTGAAATATGGTTTCCGGGCAGAGGGCGTCACTCGGACGGCCCGGACGGGTCGATTGCTGCGACAATGGTCTCGATCAGGTCCGCATTCTGCTTGGCATAGTCGACGCCGCTGTTTCGAATCTTGGACACGTTGTCCTCTGATGCGTCAAAAACCCTTTGGGTGTCGACGACGGGCGCGATCACGAAACTCTGAATTTCAACGGCCGCGTTGTATTTGGAATGCGCAGCCAGCGCCTCCTTCGAGAGGCTTCTTTGCCCGGCAAATACCATGTTGGAGAGTGTTAAAGCCAGTTGCACAGCACCACTATGAACGAGTGCGTCCTCGGAGATGGTCAATGGACCGGCCGCCGACAGTGTCACAATCACAAACTTGCGCGCCTTGGGTTGCTCTTCTCGTGCCTTTATGTAGGCGATCTGGGCGGGTGAGTTTATGACGTATCCCGGATCGCTAACGACGGTCTCCGTTTCTCCATATCCAGACAGTCTGATCGACGGAAACATGATCGGCGCACTTGTCACAGCCGTCAAAAGAGACGACAGCAAAAGATCGGAGTTATCATCCTCCCAGTTTCGAAACGGCACATAGTCGTTCGCGTTGTCAACAAACGCCGGAAACATTGCCGGTCGAACCAGATCGCCGAACGTCGCATCTCCAAATAGACGCTTAGCAATTTCAATTCGGTTCGTGTTGGTGAACAATGGACCAAAAAGCCCGTTGACGGTCAGGACACGATGCCAAACGGAGCTGTTCAAAACGCCGGCGGCGAATTCCTCGTAAATCGTCACCACTTCTGCAACGGTTCTCGGCTTTCCCGTATCTTCCTTGGGCAACAAAAGCAGTGCCCCGATTATCGCACCGGTGGAAGATCCCGCTACAAAGTCGAAGAGTTCATGAATGGGCCGACCGGACGTCTCTTCGATGGCTCTCAACACCTCTAGTTCCGCCAGACCTAGCAGCGCCCCGCCGTCGATCGCCAGAATCCGGACGACTTCGGGATCATCGGTTGTCCAGGTGCGTTTGGCCGCTGGGTTTGCTTCCGCATAGGCCGGCAACGCGACGTCGTAACGGGCAAAATAGCTGTTGTAGACGAACGCCGAAACCAGAAAGACCAGCAGACAAAAAGCGACGCCGGACGCAAACAGATAAAATCCCCATACCAACCGGTGCGGCGTCATCGGATCACTCCTCAAGACCAGGGTGTTGTTACGTCAAACCATCGCCGAACGCCCAAGCGGTCTCCCGGATCGCTGGCATCCGTCACTTCATCGCTTTTTCAAAATATAGACCATGTGCGATCGTTGGCGTTAGGGAAAATACCCTGGATACGACCAGACCATGCAGCACCGAAGCGAGTAATCCCCGAGGTTGCGTGGACACGATTTTTTCCCATTGTCCTGGGATAATGGACGCCCGCGCTGGAACCAGCGAACCGATCGGAACTGCGCCAGCGCGCATGCGGCCTGAGTCAAGCACCAGCTGGATTGCGCCACTTGCCGGCGGGCGGCGAACGTGAAATTGTCTGCGCTCGGAACGCCCATGCCGTTTAAGGAGAGCCTGTCATGAGTCTCGAATACCTGCTGACCTCCCTCATCGTCATCCTGTTGCCGGGCACCGGTGTCATATACACGCTGGCCTGGGGTCTGGGGCGCGGCGCCAGGGCGAGCACCTGGGCGGCACTTGGCTGCACCTTCGGCATCGTGCCGCACATCGTCGCCTCCGTCATCGGACTGGCGGCTCTGCTGCACGCCAGTGCCGTTGCCTTCCAGATCGTCAAGTATCTGGGTGTCGCCTACCTGCTCTACATGGCATGGAGCGTGTTGCGGCAGTCGGGTCCCCTGCAGCTAACGGAGGAGCGCGCCGAACCGGCGGCGATGCGTATCGTCGTCAATGGCTGCCTGCTCAATATCCTCAATCCCAAACTGTCGCTGTTTTTCCTGGCGTTCCTGCCGCAATTCGTGCCGGCGACCGCGGTGCGCCCGACCGCCGACATGCTGGTCCTGGCCGTGGTTTTCATGCTGCTGACTTTCGTGGTGTTTGTCGGCTACGGATTGTTCGCGGCGGCGACGCGTGCCTATCTCGCCGCCTCTCCGCGGGCGATGACCTGGCTGCGGCGCAGTTTTGCCGGTGCCTTCGGCCTGCTCGGGCTGCGGCTGGCACTGGCGGAGCGTTAGTCGGCGATCCCTGAATAGGAGTTGCCAGCGTGGATCATCGGGCGTTCGTGAAAACGTTGAGCGCCGAGGAACTCAAGCGGTTGACCGCCAGATCCGATGCGGCCGGCTTGGCCCATCTGGGCGTGCACGCCGGTCTGATTGTGACCGTTGGCGCACTGATCCTTTTTCGGATTCCGGGTTGGCAGGCGCTGATGCCGGTGCAGGGGGTCCTGCTCATCTTCCTCTTCACGCTGTTGCACGAGACCACGCATCTGACGCCGTTTAAGTCGCAGCGGCTCAATACGGTCGTCGGCCATGTTTGCGGCTTGCTGCTGTTGCTGCCGGCGACCTGGTTTCGCTATTTTCATCTGGCGCATCACCGCCATACGCAGGATCCGGAAAACGATCCCGAGCTGGCCATGCCGAAGCCGGAAACCTGGAAAGACTACATCGTGCATGTCTCCGGAATCCCGGTGTGGATCAGCCAGGTCCGGACGCTGGTCCGCAATGCGCTCGGACGCTGCGATGATGCCTTCGTCCCGACACAGAGGCGGCCGGCGATCGCGACCGAGGCGCGCGCGATGCTGGCACTTTATGCGGCGGTCGCCGTGTTCGGATTTGCCTACGGTGTCGTCGACATCCTGTATCTTTGGATCGTACCGCTGCCGCTCGGCCAGCCCTTCCTCAGGCTGTACCTGCTGGCCGAACACGGGCGCTGTCCGCTGGTGGCGAACATGTTCGAAAACTCGCGCACCACATTCACCAACCGGCTGGTCCGCAGGCTCGCCTGGAACATGCCCTATCACGCGGAGCACCACGCCTGCCCGACGGTTCCGTTCCACCGGCTGGCCGACCTGAACCGAATGGCGCGGCCTCACTTGCAGGAAACCGAGCGGGGATACGCTCGCTTTCATCGTAAGCTGATCGCAACGTTTCCTCGGTAGTGCGACAGAGAAAAGGGGCTTTCCCCGGCCTCAATCCTCCCAGTCGACGCTGCCGGCGGCAGCCAGCAGGTGCGAGCGCATGACGCTGGCGGCCCAGGCCGGCGCGCGGGCCCGCATCGCCTCGACCATCTCACGGTGGTGCAGGGAGCTGCGCTGCAGGTCGCGCTCGGAATACATTTTGTAGGTGCGGAACACCAGCGCCATGTCGATGGTCATGGAAATCAGCCGGGCCAGGCGTTCCGAGCGGGCCGCCTCGATGATCAGCTTGTGAAAGCGCTCGTTGCATTCGGAAAGGATCCGGAAATCCTCCTCGCTGCGCGGCGGTGTACGGTCGATCATCGTCTCCGACAGCCGCGCCAGCTCCTCGATCTGCTCGTCCGTGGCGAGACGGGTGGCGCGTTCGATGGCATAGGACTCCAGCATCGCCCGAATGGAAAAGACCTGGTCGATTTCGTCGCCCGTCCACTCGGCGACGCGAAAGCCGCGGCCGTTGCCGGCAGCGATCAGCCCCTCCATTTCAAGACGCCGCAGCGCGTCACGGATCGGCGTGCGGCTGATGCCGAAGCGCTCCGACAGCATTTGCTCGGTCAGCCGATGGCCGCCGGCGAACTCGCCCGACGCGATCGCCCCGCGTAGCGCGTCATAGGCATGTTCGCTGGCCGATTTGCCCAGCGATGGTGTGCTGTCGGCGGCCATGGATGCTAGTCTAGGCCGCAACCGGTGGGAACATACCGGCCTTCATAAGCTGGCCAGGCTGCGGCCGCTCTAAAGTGTTCTCGATCCACAGGGCCGTCTCGATGGCCCGTTCCAGGTCGATGCCGGTTTCGACGCCCGACCGGTTCAGCATGTAGACGAGATCCTCGAGCGGAATGTTGCCCGTCGCCCGTGGCGCGAAGGGGCAGCCGCCGGTGCCGGCGAAACTGGCGTCCAGCGACGTCGCGCCGGCTTCGATCGCCGCCCAGGCATTGGCCAGACCGGTGTTGCGGGTGTTGTGGAAATGGCAGCGCACGGGGAACTCCGGGTAGCGTTCGCGAACCGCCGACACCCGCTGCTCGACATCCCGCGGGCCGGCAACACCGATGGTATCGGCAAGAGCGATCTCATGCGGATCGTGGCGGGCAACGGCCTCGACAACCGACAGCAGGCGATCGACCGACACCTCACCCTCGAAAGGGCAACCGAAGGACGCGCCGATGGTGACGCCGGCGCGCAGCCGGCCGCGCGCCTCGCGGGCGATATCCTCCCATACGGCGACCGTTTCGAATGTATCGGCGCCCTGATTCTTGCGGTTGAAGGTGTCGGAGGCGACGACGACGAAATTGATTTCGTCGAGATCGGTTTCCAGCGCCCGTTCGAAGCCGCGCCGGTTGAGCACCAGGCCGATCAGCGTGACATCGTCACGCCGTGGCAGCGCGGCAAGCAGATCTTCGCCGCCGGACATCTGCGGCACCCGTTTCGGATTGACGAAGCTGACGGCCTCGAGGCGCCGCACACCGGCCGCGACGCTCTTCGATATCAAAGCGAGCTTCTCGTCCAGGGTGAGGATCTTGTCCTCGTTTTGTATACCGTCCCGTGCGGTCACGTCGATGATTTCGATGGTTTTGGCCAAAATTCGCCTCTTTCTTTTTGCAAATTTTTGGCTATTGTATACCAAAACACTAATCGGACACAATGGCCCGGACCGGGTCGTGGCCGCCCTAGGGGACAAAAACCGGCGCTACCGCCGCAGGAATGAAAGTTGGAAACGCTGATATGACCATCGCTGATGCCGGGCGCAAAGGTCCGCTCACGGATATTCGCGTGCTCGAAATGGGACAGTTGCTGGCCGGGCCGTTCTGTGGCCAGCTACTCGCCGATTTCGGCGCCGACGTGATCAAGTTCGAGCAGCCGGAGATCGGCGATCCGATGCGTCAATGGGGCCGCGAAAAACCGCATGGCAAATCGCTCTGGTGGCCTGTGGTGGCGCGCAACAAGAAGTCGGCGACGCTCAACCTGCGCACCGAGGAGGGCCAGACGATCATTCGCGATCTCGTTGCCAAATCCGATGTGCTGCTGGAGAACTTCCGACCCGGCACGCTGGAGCGCTGGAACCTGTCCTATGACGAGTTGTCGGCGATCAATCCGCGCTTGATCATGGTGCGAGTCACCGGTTTCGGCCAAACAGGACCCTATTCGAGCCGCGCCGGCTATGGCGCCATCGGCGAGGCGATGGGCGGTTTGCGGCACGTCGTCGGCGACCCGTCGACGCCGCCGAGCCGCATGGGCATCTCCATCGGCGACGAACTGGCCGCCGTTTACGCCACCATGGGCACTCTGATGGCGATCCATGCGCGCGAGCGCACCGGCCGCGGCCAGGTGGTCGACAGTGCCATCTACGAAGCTGTGCTGGGTATGATGGAATCGCTGATCACCGAATACGATCAGGCCGGCTACATTCGCGAGCGTACCGGCGCCGTGTTGCCCAACGTGGCGCCGTCTAACGTGTTTCCGACCCGCGACGGCAAACTGATGCTGATCGCCGCGAATCAGGACACCGTGTTCAAGCGGCTGGCCGCGGCCATGGGCCGGCCGGAACTGGCCGACGACGAACGCTACGCCACCCATTCAGCGCGCGGCCGCCATATGCGGGAGCTCGACGGGCTCATCGCCGACTGGACGGTGACCATCGATCGTGAGGATCTTGAGGAGACTCTTAACGAACACGGCGTGCCCTGCGGGCTGATCTACCGGCCGCCGGAAATGCTCGCCGACCCGCATTTTCAGGCGCGTCAGGCGATCGTCGACGTACCGGATCCGGTCTTCGGCAGCTTGAAGATGCAGAATGTCGCGCCACGCCTGTCGGCAACGCCGGGCCAGATACGCCACGGCGGCCCGGAGCTCGGTGCCGACAATAACTATGTCTACAAGGAGTTGCTTGATATCGCAGACGGAACTTTGGAAGATTACCGGCAGAGAGGGATTATCTAGGCAGGCGTAGCGGATTTGACTGACAGCGGGCCCGACCAACGACTGACCATCGGCGAGGCAGCCGAGAAGCTTGGGACGAGCCGTCTGCGGGTCCGTGAGGCGCTGGCGGCAGGTCTGTTAACCGGCTATCGAAATAACCAGGGAAAATGGCTGGTCGACCTGGATACTTTGCCGGCGTCTCTTGACGGGACAAAAGGAGACGCGCTGCTGCCGGACCGGCTGATCGAACTTCTCTTCGACGAAGTCGAGGAACTGCAGCAGACGATTGAGGAAAGGGAGGCAACAATCGCACAGCTGTCGGCATTGGTGGAACGCCAGGGCGCGGCTCTTGAGCGGGCCGTGCAACTGGCGGAACAGCGCGGAACCGGCGGCGGTCAGGCACAGATCCGGGCGCTGAGCGAGACGTCGGAGCGGGCGCTGGTGCTGCTTGAGAACGCGCTCGACCGCCTCGGCGAAAACGCCGCCTCGGTGCGGCAGCTGTCACAGCTGGTAGAACGCGGCCTGATCACCTCGGAGGAGTTCGACAAAAGGTTGCGTGAGCAAGAATCGGCGATGGCCGAAAAGGAAGTGGTGATCGAGCAGCAGGGCCGGATGATCGACCGGCTGTTTTCGCTCACCGAACGGGTGCTGGGGCTTACCGGAATGACGGTCCAGCGTAATGGCGGCCTGTTGCGCCGCATTTTCAATCGTTCCGGGGACCGCGGATGACGACAACAGAAGATTTAATCAGAGCCTATGAGCGTCGGCTGAGCGAGCTGGAAGCGCGCCTGGCGACGATGGAAAGCCGCAGCGGCGCCGGCATCGAGCCGGCGGCGCCACCCAGACGCGTTCGCCAGGCCCGCACCGGCGGATTGCGCCTCGGCGTCGATGTCGGCGGCACGTTTACCGACCTGCTGCTGCTCGATGAGAAGAACCAGCGCACCTACACCGCCAAGGTCCCGTCGACGCCCGACGATTCGTCGCGCGGTGTGCTCAACGGCATCGAAAAAATCTGTGCCGAGGCCAGCATCGATCCAGGCGACATCTCCCAGGTCATGCACGGCACCACGGTGGCGACCAATACGGTGTTGACAGGCTCCGGGGCGCGCGTCGGTCTGGTCACCACAAAAGGCTATCGCGAGACGCTGCAGATCGCCCGTTCCTACGTGCCCGGCGGCCTCGGCGGCTGGGTGATCTGGAACAAGTCGGAGCCGCTGGCATCGCTGGAACACACCATCGAGGCGGACGAACGCATCGCCGCCGACGGCAGCGTTCTGGTGCCGCTCGACCGGCGCCAGCTGGAAAAGGACCTGGAGCGGCTGCGCGGCAGCGGCATCGAAGCGCTGACCGTGTGTCTGTTCAACGGCTACGTCAGCGGCGAGCACGAGCGCCAAGTGGCGGAGGTCGCCAGAAAAATCCTGCCGGATATCCCGATCTCACTGTCGTCCGATGTGATCGCCGAAATGTACGAGTACGAACGCACCGAAACGACGGTGGTCAACTCCTATGTACGGCCCGTCGTGTCGAAATATATCGACAGCCTGCAGCGCGAACTGCAGGGCAATATGGGCGACGTACAGCTGCATATCCTGCGTTCCGACGGCGGTCTTTCGTCGGCTCAGGGTGCCATGGACCAGCCGGTGAACCTCTTGATGTCGGGACCGGCCGGCGGTGTCGCCGGCGCCCTCGGTATTGCCCGGCGGGCCGGCTACGACCACATCCTGACCTTCGACATGGGCGGCACGTCGACCGACGTGGCGCTGATCGAAGACGGTGTCGCCCGCACCCGGCGCGAAACCCGCGTGGCCGACGTCACCGTGCGGGCGCCATCCATCGACGTGCGCACCGTCGGTGCCGGCGGCGGTTCCATCGCCTATGTGCCGGAACTCACCAAGGCGCTGCGCGTCGGCCCGCAGTCGGCCGGCGCCGATCCGGGACCGGCGGCCTACGCCAAGGGCGGCGAAGAACCGACCGTGACGGACGCCAATGTGGTGCTCGGTTACCTGCCGTCTACCTCGAAGCTCGGTGGCGACATGCGCATCGACCGCGGCCTCGCGGAGAAGGCGGTCGGCAAGCTGGCCGACTCACTCGGCATCGGGCTCGAAAAAGCCGCCGAGGGCATCATCAACATCGTCAACGAGAACATGTGTGGGGCGCTACGCCTGGTGTCGGTCGAGCAGGGCTACGACCCGCGCGACTTCGCGCTCTGCGGCTTCGGCGGCGCCGGGCCGCTGCACGCCAATGCATTGTCGAAGCTGATCAATTCCTGGCCGGCGATCATTCCGCCGGGACCAGGCGTCCTGTGTGCCTATGGCGACGCCACGACGCGGCTGCGCAACGAAGCCTCGCACACGCTGGTCATGAAGGTCGCCGGCGCCGATGCCGATGAGATCCAGGCGCAGCTCGACGAACTGGAGCACAAGGCGGCCGAAGACCTGCGCGCCGAGGGCGTGCCTGACCACGAGCAGTCGGTCTTCTACCAGATCGACATGCGGTACGCCGGTCAGGGCATGAAGCTGACCGTCGACATGGAGCCGAACGATTTCCGCAGCGGCGGCCTTGCCGCCGTCGGGCGCAAGTTCGACACCATGCACGAAAAGCTGTTCACCTTCGCGCTGGAAGCCGAGCACGAGCTGGTCGGCCTGCGCGCCGTCGTGCAAGGCGCGGAAATGGCGTTCGTCGGCGAGAACGGACGGCGCGCCGGCACCGACGCCTCGGGCGCCCGGATCGAAGATACCCGCATTTTCTTCGAGGGCGCCTGGCACGAGGCGCCGATCTACGATCGTGACAAACTGCAATGCGGCAACCGGATTGTCGGTCCGGCGGTGGTGACGGAGATGGATTCGACCTGTCTCATCCTGCCGGAACATGTCGGTGTGATCGACGAGGTCGGCAACATTCTGATCTGGCCGGAAGGCCAGGAAAGCTGAGGGAACGGGGCATGGCGAACATCATCCAGGGCAACAAGACGCCGTTTCACCGGGTCGACGTCGATCCGATCACCCTCGATATCATCGAAAACGCGCTGCGCAACGCGCGGGCCGAGATGGACGCGGTGCTGTTCCGCACCGCGATGTCACCGGGCATTCGCGAGCAGCACGACGCGTTCCCGATGATCGCCAACCAGGAAGGCAAGATGGTGGTTGGCCAGTTCGGTTCTTTCCTGCACGGTTTCATAGCCGGCTATGATGGCGATATCGAGGATGGCGACATCTTCATCACCAACGATCCTTATTCCTGCAACGGCGCGGTCAGCCACCTCAACGACTGGCTGATGATGATGCCGATCTTCCACGAGGAGCGCCTGGTCTCCTGGGCGGCGATGTTCGGCCACATGACCGATGTCGGCGGCAAGGTGCCCGGATCGCTGCCGACCGATGCCAAGATGATCTACGAGGAAGGGCTGATCCTGCCGCCGACCAAGATCTACCAAGGTGGCAAGCTCAACAGCGAAATCCTCAACATCATGCTGGCCAATTCGCGCGTGCCGGAGTGGAACAAGTCGGATTTCTTCGCCATCATCGCCTCGCTGCGGCTGGCCGAACGGCGGGTGCGGGAAAACATCGAACGGTTCGGTGTCGACACCTACATCTCAGCCATGTGGGACATGCTCGACCGCAACCGGACGGCGATGTCGGCGATCATCCAGATGATCATCCCGGAGGGCGACCACAAAGCGCATTTCGAAGACTGGATCGACGACGACGGCATGGGCGCCGGGCCCTACAAGATCGCCTGCACCCTGTGGCGCGAAGGCGAGACGGCGATTTTCGATTTCGAGGGCTCGGATCCGCAGTCCTTCTCGTCGATCAACTTCCTACTCAACGAAGAAATGTTCAAGATGTTCTTCGGCGCCTTCACCATCAACCTGTTCGACCCGCAGATCCTGTTCAATGACGGGTTTTACGATCTGCTCGACGTGCGCATTCCGGAAGGCTGCATTCTGAAGCCGAAAAAGCCGGCGGCGCTGTCCTGCCGGACCCATATGCTGGGCCGTATCTTCGACCTGATGGGCGGCCTGCTGGGCCAGGGCGCGCCGGACGCGCTGAACGCCGCCGGATTCTCCGACAGCCCGCATTTCATGTATTCGGGCTACGACAAAACCGGCGAATGGTACCAGCTGTTCCAGATCGGCTTCGGCGGCATTCCAGGCCGGCCGGCGGGCGACGGACCGGACGGGCATTCGCTGTGGCCGGCCTTCACCAATGTGCCGAACGAATTTCTGGAGGCTTATTTCCCGCTGCGCATCCGCGAATACAGCACCATCACCGATTCCGGCGGCGCCGGGCTGCATCGCGGCGGCAACGGCATCTCGATCGCCTACGAAATGCTCGAAGAGGGCGAGATCTCCATCCACGACGACCGGTGGCTGACCTATCCGTGGGGCGTCAACGGCGGCGAGCCGGGCATGCGCTCGACCAAGGAACTGGTTCGGGTCGACGGCAGACGCGAAAACATCGCGTCCAAATGCGACCGCATCCACGTGCAGCCGGGCGATATCCTGCATTTCAACACCTGGGGCGGCGGCGGCTGGGGCGACCCGCTGAAACGCGACGCGGAGCTGGTGGCGGCCGATGTGCGGCGCGGGCTGGTCAGCGAAAAAGGCGCACGGCGCTACGGCGTGGTCGTGGAAAACGGCAAGCTGAAGGGCTCCGCCACGGAGAAGCTGCGCAAGGACATGGCCAAGAAACGCGGCGAGCAGCCGCTGTTCAATCGCGGTTTCCAGTCGATTTCCGAGCTTAAGAAACGGTGCCTGGAAGAAACCGGTTTCGAACCGCCGCGCGAACCGGTGTTCAAAGCCCATATGCAGCAGGCCGCCGAATAGGTGGCGATCGGAGGAACCGTGTGAGCAACGAAACACTCGACCAGAACTACGCCAGGGCCGGCTATCACAAGCGCCAGCAGTGGGGCGATCGTCCGGCGCTGATCCTGATCGATTTCGCGCGCGCTTATTTCGAGCCGGAATCGCCGCTTTACGGCGCTGAAGGTTGCGCTTCGGCGCTGGAGAGTGCCAGGCGGCTGCTGGAGGTGGCGCGGCAACAGGGCACGCCGGTGGTGTTCACCGAGGTCAAGTACCGCACCGGCGGCATCGATGGCGGCATTTTCTTTCGCAAGGCACCGCCGCTGTCCTGTTTCGAGGTCGGCAACCCGCTGCAAGGGTTTGCCGAGGGTCTCGATGTCCGCGACGGCGAAATCCTCATCACAAAGCAGTATCCGAGCGCGTTTTTCGCCACCAGCCTGGCGGCGACTTTGACGGCCATGGGTGTCGACACGGCGGTTTTGACCGGCGTCACGACCTCGGGCTGTGTGCGTGCCTCCTGCGTCGACGCCATGTCGCACGGCTTCATCACCCTGGTGGTGGAGGACGCGGTCGGCGATCGCGATGCGCGGCCGCACGAGGCCAATCTTTTCGACATGAGCGCCAAATACGCCGATGTCATCAGCGAGGCCGAGGCGGCGGCCTACTTCGAGAAAACAGCAACAGGGCGCTGATCCCTGAACAACGATATCCAAACAGGAGGAATACAGCATGACACGTACCACCACCGCCATCGCCGCCTTGTTCGGCGCTGCGCTTTTGAGCGGACCGGCCGCCGCGGACATGGACGCGGCCAAGGCCCTGGTCGACCAGTACCGCCAGGCTCCGACCTTCGAAGCGCCGGGCGCACCGTTCGACGCCAAGGCCTGCATGGCCGACAAGAAGATGTTCGTGATTCCGCTGACCAGCGCCAACCCGTTCAACGTGGAAATCTCACGCGGCATGAAACAGGCGGCCGACATGATCGGCTTCGAATTGCGCGAATGGGAGAACCAGCTGCAGCCGGATCAGTGGATCCAGGGCATCGCCACGGCGGTGGCCGAGGGCTACGACATCATCGACCTGCAGGGCGGTCTGCCGCCGGAGTTCCTGGTGCCGCAGATCACCGAAGCGCGCAATGCCGGGGTCAAGGTGACGACCACCCACAACTATGACGCCACGACGCAACCGACACCGGATTTTCTCGACGGTTCGGCCCGCACCGACTATGTGACCATCGGCAAGATCATCGCCGCCTGGGCCATGGTGCAGACCGACGGCAAGGTCAACGCCGTCGTGCTCGGTCCGGATGAAATTACGCCGACGGCGCCGCTACGCGACGCCATCATCGGCTATCTGGAAGAGAACTGTCCGGACTGTAAGACCACGTATATCAACACACCGGTCGCCGAATGGGCCACCAAGATCCAGCCGGCGGTCCAGGCAGCCTTGCTCGCCGATCCTACGGTCAACTACGTGCTGCCGGTCTACGATTCGATGTCCCAGTTCATTGTCCCGGCGATCCAGATCGCCGGACGCGAGGGACAGGTGAAGATCGTCTCCTATAATGGTACGCCATTTGTGCTCGATATGATGCGGGATGGTGACATCGTCGAGATGAATGTCGGCGAGAGCCTCGGCTGGGTCGGCATGGCCGGTGTCGATGCCAATATGCGCATGCTGTGTGGCGAGGGCGAAGTCAGCAAGCTCAATACCCCGGCCTTCATTTTCGATGACAGCAATGTGGAAACCGCGGGCGTGCCGGCGACGTTTAATGACGGCTACGGCGATGTCCACATCGAGGCGTTCCGCAAGTTGTGGGGACTCGACTGATCCATGAGCGCCGCCAAGGCCGGCGCGGCCCCCGGCCCGGCGCGTCGATGAACGTTCGGCGCGCCGGTGCTTTAGAGATCGACAAACTGTCGAAACGCTTCGGCGGTGAGGTGGCGCTCGATCAGGTGTCGATGGAGGTCCGCAACGGGGAAATCCACGGTCTGCTTGGTTCCAACGGATCCGGCAAGTCGACACTGATCAAGATCCTGTCCGGCTTCCATGCACCCGAACCGGGCGGCCGGGTGACGGTCCACGGACAGGAATTGCCGCTGCCGGCGACCGGGCAAAAGGTGCGTGAGCTTGGGCTCGCTTTCGTACACCAGCAACTGGGCCTGATTCCCACCCTGTCGGTCACGGAGAACCTGCGGCTCGGCAGGTTTGCCGCGGAAACCCGCTGGCGGATCGACTGGCGCGCGGAGGAAGAACGGGCGCGGTCCACCTTCGCCCGCTATGACCTGTCGCTTAATCCGAGGGCCAAGGTCGGTGCCCTGCCGGCGGTCGAACAGGCTTTGCTGGCGATCGTCCGGGCGATCGAAGATTTGCGCGCCGCCGGCATCGAAAAACACGAGGGCGGGGTTCTGGTTCTGGATGAACCGACCCCGTTCTTGCCGCGGGCCGGCGTCGAGCAACTGTTCGACCTGATGCGGCGGCTCGCCGATGAAGGCACCGCCGTCATCTTCGTCAGCCACGATGTCGACGAAGTCATGGAGATCACCGACCGGGCCACTATCCTGCGCGACGGCCACAAGGTCGACACGGTGACCACCGCCGATATCAGCCATCGCGACCTCATCCGGCTGATCATCGGCCAGTCGCTGGCCGATTTCGAATCGGCGCACGTGCCCAACGCGGCCTCCGGCGACGACATCCGCATCACCGGGTTGCAGGCGCCGGGCTTCGGGCCCGTCGATATGACGCTCGGCAGCGGCGAGATCGTCGGCGTGACCGGACTCATCGGGTCCGGCAGCGACCGCTTGCCGGCGCTGCTTTACGGCGCTCAAGCTGCCGAAACCGGTGTGCTGGAAATCGGTGACGACAGCCTACGGCTGCCGGACATGACTCCGATGGATGCGATGCGGCGCGGTATCGTCTACGTGCCGGCCGATCGTCTCGGCCAGGCAGGCATCGGCGCCTTGTCGGTGACCGACAATCTGACCATGCCGGTGCTCGACGAACTGGGAGGGCCCTGGCGTCTCAGCCGGGGACGGATGCGAGCGCGGGCGGTGGCGCAGGGCACCGCCGCCGAGGTCAAGCCCAACAGTCCGGTGCTGCCGCTGTCGGCCCTGTCGGGCGGCAACCAGCAGAAGGTGGTGATGGCCAAGTGGCTGCAAACGGCACCGCGCCTGATCCTGCTCGACGAGCCGACGCAGGGTGTCGATGTCGGCGCCCGGCAGTCGTTATGGACCATGCTGGACGACAGCGCCGATCAAGGTGCTGCTATCATCGTCAGTTCGACCGACTACGATCAGCTGGCGCAGATCTGTCATCGGGTGATCATCTTCTCGCGCGGCCAGGTGGTGTGGCAGCTTACCGGCAGCGAGGTCAGCAAACACGCCATAGCCGAGCACTGCTTTCTCTCGGTGCCGATGGCATAATCAACGGAATACAGGACGCGGTCGTGGACGCAGGCAACTACAAACACTACGAAGAACGCATCGCTGCGCTGGAGGAAAAGATCAGCCAGTTCCAGGCGCAGATGGAACGCGAAGCGACACTGCACGCCGAGTTCAGCCTGAAAAACTGGCTGGAACGCTATGGCTTGCTGCTCGCCTGGGGGCTGCTGATCCTGCTGATCGGCGCGTTCAAGCCGGACGCCATGTTCTCCTGGAATTCCTATGCCGTGATGTTCGGCAGTCAGGCGATGCTGGTGGTGCTGGCGCTGGCCTTTATCGTACCGCTGACGGCCGGCGATTTCGACCTATCGATCGCCGGCACCATGGCGCTGTCGTCGATGCTGGTGGCGGTACTCAACACCCAGGCGGACCTGGCGATCTTCCCGACCGTGCTCACCGTCGTCGCGGTCGGCGCGGTGGTCGGCGTGGTCAATGCGTTTTTCATCCTGTATTTCCGCATTCATTCACTGATCGTCACGTTGGGTACCGGCTATTTCATCAGCGGGCTGGTTTTCTGGGTCTCCGATTCCAACACCATCGCCGGCGTGTCGATGGACCTGATCAATGCGGTGATCCTGTGGAAGATCCTCGGCGTCCCGCTGAGTTTCTACTACGCGGCGATCCTGGCGATCATCATCTGGTACGTGTTCGAATACACCAGCATCGGCCGGCGGCTGCTGTTCGTCGGGCGGGGACGCGAGGTCGCCAGGCTATCGGGCGTCGACGTGGTGCAGATCCGCGCCTGGGCTCTGGTTACCTCCGGTGTCATCGCGGCCATCGCCGGCGTGCTCTACACCGGCATGCGCGGGGCTGCCGATCCGACATCGGCGCTGACCTTTCTGCTGCCGGCGATCGCCGCCGCCTATCTGGGGTCGACGTCGATCTATCCGGGCCGGTTCAATGCACCGGGCGCCTGTATCGCGGTCTTCTTCCTGTCGACCGGCATCATGGGACTGAACTTCCTCGGCGCCGACACCTTCGTGCAGAACCTGTTCTATGGCGGCGGGCTGGTCATCGCCGTCTCCATCTCGCAATTGCTGCGCAACCGGCAGCAGATGGATTGATTGAACCGACAGCGTCGCGCGACGGGCTCAGTTCCACGAGAACTCCACCCAGGCCTCGAGGCTTTGCCCGCCGGCAAGGCTCCGCAGCCCCGGATACCCGGGAAGATTGAATGCGTCCACCGGATGGGAAACCGGTTCGAAACAGAAGAAATCGGCTTGTCCGTCTGGAGAGTAGACTACGGCCGTCGACAGATTTGGCGACACGCGCATATGAAGCGAAACGGCCTCGGGGCCCTGTTCGATATGTGCTCCACCGTTCCAGCCGGTGAAGCCGTTGTTGATCCAGTTGTCGGGCAGGGGGCGCAGTTTGGAGAAATCCCAGCCGGGGTTGTCGCCGATATCGAGATGCCTGTCGGGAATGTGTCGGGTGTCTTCCAGCCAGACGCCTGCTGCGGTGAAGGAAATACGCGTTGCATGGCTGCGCGGAAACCAGGGGTGGAAACCGCAACCGAATGGCAGGGTGTCGCCGCCCGTATTGGTGACCTGTAGGTCGATCCTGAGGCCGGACGCTGAGAGACCGAACGTTTGCACGGCCGCATAGCGGTAGGGTCCGATGGTGCCGTCCGGCAGTTCCAGCCGGATGACATGCGGCCCTGTTGATTGGACGCTCCAGGGCTTTTGAAAGCCGTCGCCATGAATGGGAAAGGCCTCGCCGGGAAGGTTGGGCTCGATCCCGTGGAACCTGCCGTCCCATCTTATCCCGCCACCCGATATGCGGTTGGAGAACGGCACAAGGATGTTCGATGCCAGTGAAAACGGATTTGTCTGGTCACCCGCCCGGCGCCGCAGCACAGGCCGCTCCTGGTGGTCGAGACGGGCAATGCCGCCACCCATGTCCGGCACAACCGTCAGCCGCGCAGCTCCGGCCGTCAATTCGACGCCCTCGCACATGGCCTACCAGCCGCCGTCGATGGCGAAGTTCTGCCCGGTGATCATGTCGGAGGCGGGTGACACGAGGAAATGCACGAGATCGGCGACGTCTTCCGGCTGAATGCGTGTTTTCAGGCATTGCCGGTCCAGTACCCAGTCATTGTATTCCTGCAGCCGGTCGCCGAATACGCGTTCCTCGGCCTCCGACACCACGGCTCCGGGAGAGACGGCGTTGACGTTGATACCGTGCGGTCCGAGTTCACGGGCCAGCGATTTGGTCAGCCCGAGCATCGCCCCCTTTGACGTGACATAGGGGACGTAGCCGTCCCATTGCCCGGTCAGCGTGACGGAGGTGAAATTGACGATCTTTCCGTATTGGCGCTCCTTCATCGCCGGCGTGCAGGCGCGGGTCAGCGCGAAGGCTGCCGAGGAATTGACGCGGATCTGGTCCTCGTACTCTTCGAGCGAAAAGTCTTCATGCGGCTTGTTGATGATCAGCGCGGCGTTGTTGATCAGGATATCGACGCCGCCCGAATCCCGGGCCAGTTGCGCCACCGCATTTTCCGCCCCGCCGAGATCATTGAGATCGAAGCCGAAAAAACTGACGCGGTCGCCGAGGGCGGCGGCGCGCGCCGGGCCGTCTTCCGCGTCGGGACGGTCGAGCACGATCACCCTGGCGCCCTGGGCGGCCAGCTTGCCGGCCTGCGCCCGTCCCAGCGTTCCGAGCCCGCCCGTCAGAAGGACCGTCCTGTTGTCGAGGTTGCCCATGGTTTTCTCCGTTCAAAGCACGTCCATAACCTCTTCCATCGAGGTTTCTTCGGTTCGCTTGTCGAGCACCACCTCGCCACGCGCCATGGCGACGATGCGGTCGCAGCAATCGAAGACGTGATGGATGTTGTGGCTGATGAAGATCCCTGTCATGCCGAGGTTTTTGAGGCCGCTCACGAAACTGATCACCTTGCCGGTCTCCTTGACAGCAAGGTGGTTGGTCGGCTCGTCCAGGATCATCACGCGGGATTTGAAGTGCATCGCCCTGGCAATGGCGACGCCCTGTCTCTGTCCGCCCGAAAGTTCGCCGACAAGCGCATCGGGCGAGCGCAGATGCAGGTCGACATCGGCGATGGCACGCATGCTTTCATCGGCCATTTTCCTGCGGTCCATGATGCCGAGCCCGAACAGAGAGAATTTCAGCGGCTCGCGGCCGATGAAGAGGTTGCGCGCGATACTCATGGTCGGAACCATGGAGTTGTACTGGTAGATCGTTTCGATCCCAAGGTTCATCGCGTCCCGCGGCGTGCGGATATCGACCGGCTTGCCGTCCATGGCGATTTCGCCCTCGGTGGCCGTTTGCGCGCCCGACAGGATGTTGATCAGCGTGGACTTGCCGGCGCCGTTGTCGCCGACGAGCCCGACGGCCTCGTCGGCGGCAAAATCCAGCGACACGCCCCTGAGCGCGTGAACACCTGAATACCATTTGTGAAGGTCTCGGACCGAAATGACCGGCGGTGCCATGGTCATACCTCTAGCTTGATGGATTTGGCACGCTTGCGCAGCCAGGAGTTCACGACGACGGCGAAGATGGTCAGGAACCCGATGGCGAATTTGAACCAGTTGGCATCCACCTGGCTCAGAACGAGGCCGTTGTCGATGACGCGGATCAGCACCGCACCGATCACGCCGCCGACAACCACTCCTATGCCGCCGGTCAGCGCCGTTCCGCCGATCACAGCCGCAGCAACGGCCTGCAGTTCCCAGCCCTCACCAATGGAAGGCAGCGGTGAACCGAGACGCAGCACCTGGATCATGCCGGCAAAACCCGCCAGCATGGAGCACAGCATGAAGCACGCGATTTTGACCCGCGCGGTCGGAATTCCCATTGCCTTCGCCGCCGGCAAAAAACCGCCGGTGGCGCGCACCCAGTTGCCGAAATTGGTCCGGCTCATGATCAGGGAGGCCAGAATCGTAATGCCGACGAACCAAAGAAATGACATCCGGAAAAGGTCGCCGGGACCGACAAAGACGGTGAAAAGCCAGTTCGGCAGATCGTTGGGGAGCAGCGGTGGGAAACCGCCGGAAATCACGATGGTGAGAGACCGGGCGATAAACAGCATTCCAAGCGTCGTAATAAAGCTCGGAATGGCGAAACGGATGGTGACATAGCCGTTGACGAAGCCGATGGCGGCGCAGGCGGTCAGCCCGGCCGCAAACGCCAGGACAAACGGAGTGCCGTCCACCAGAAGGACGGCCATGACCATCGGCATCAGGGCGAAGACCGATCCGACGGAAAGGTCGAACTCACCGCAGATCATCAGGATTGTGACGCCAATGACCATCAGCCCGATTTCCGGCAGGATGCCGAGAATGCCGCGAAGGTTGTTGACGCTGAGGAAAACACCGTCCGATCGGATCTGGAACAGGATCACCAGAACGACAAGCAGAACCAGCGCCGCCAGCTCCGGTTTTTCGAGGGATGTTTTGAGCAGGCGCTTCAACGCGGCCGTCCTTCCGATGATAAGGGGGCGGCTGACGTCGCCCCCGGGTGTCGCGACACCGCCCGGCATTGCTACCTCAGGCCCTGTGCCGAAAGGTCCATGATGCTGTCGGCCTGATCCGGTGTCACGATACCCTGACCGGTGTCGATATCCGCCGGTGTCAGCCCCACCTTATCGGTGAGATAGACCGCCATGACCGGCATGAATCCCTGCATGTAGGGCTGCTGGTCGACCTGCACCTGAACGTAGCCGGCCTGCATCTGCTGGACGACTTCCGGAACCAGATCGAAGCCGCCGAGCAGAACGTCACCCGGCTTCACGCCGCGATCCCTCAGGACGCGGGCGACGGCGGCGTGCCAGAACCCGGTATCGAAATAGGCGGTCGTGTCCGGATTGGCGTTGAGGTAGGCGCCGACACGGTCGGCCGTGACGGCAAGGTCGGTTCCGCTGTCGATACGCTCCCAGCTGATGTCGCGATCCGGATTGGCCTTTTTGTAGTCCTCCAGGAAGTCCATGACGCCGCCGCCGCGTGCCTCGGACCAGTTCTGGCCGGGTGCGGAGATGCCGACCAGAACCTTGATCGGTCCCTCTGCGGGGAAGTGCTCCGACATCGCCTCGCCGAGCGAATAGCCGGCCGGGCGGAAGCCCTGTCCGACAAAGGCTGCGCGGGCGTTGCCCGCCGCACCCTCGCTGTCGTCGACATTGACGCCGATGACCACCACACCGTCGTCGACGGCCTTCTGGATGACGCCGTCCAGCGCGCGGTCGTCGACGATGGATGTCAGCAGTGCGTCGGGCTGGCCAGCCAGGGCAGCCTGCATGTTCGCCACCTGCTGCTCTATCGAGCCTTCGGTTTGCGTGAAGATCATCTGGCAGTTTGCGCCGATCTTCCCGCAGGCATCGTCAAAGCCCTTCTTGACCGCCTGCCAGAACGTGTTCGAGGCGGATGAATGGTGGGTAAAGACGATGTTCAGCCCTTCGGCCTTTAACGGTGCGGCGGTGCTCAGCAGCAAAGCCGCGACTGCGGCGCATTGTGTCAGTCTGGTCATTTTCGGTTTCCTCCTTCTAAAACTCCACTCATCGGATGCTTGCCGCGTCAGAGCTCCGCCTGGTCGTCGTGAAAGCACGATCAAGGTCGGGATTGAGTTCCAAGCCGAGGCCGGGACCCGGCGGAACGGTGATCCGGCCTTTTTCAATCGGCGGCAGCGCGGTAACGAGATCGCGGTACCAGGTGCGGTGAAACGCGCGCACGCTCTCCTGCACAAGGGCATTGGGCGCGTTGAGCGACAGATGTGTCGAGGCGCACAGCACCACGGGACCCGTGCAGTCGTGGGGGGCGATCGGCAGGTGCCAGGTTTCGGCCATCGCGGCGATCTTGCGCGCTTCGGAAAGGCCGCCGCACCAGCTGACGTCCAGATTGAAGATCCCGGCCGCTCCGGTTTCGATGAGATCGCGAAATGCCCAACGCGAACCGAGTGTCTCGGAGGCGGCGATCGGCGCGCGCGAAGCGGCTTGATACCGTTTGAGGCTGGACAGGCTGTCCATCTTGATCGGGTCCTCGTGCCAGAAGGTGCCGAACGGCTCCAGCGCACGCGCGATCTCGATGGCCGGCAGCAACTGCCACATCAGATGGAACTCGACCATGATATCCATGCGGTCGCCGACCGCTTTTCGGATTTTCTCGAACGGTTCGAGCCCGGTTTTCAGGTCCGTCGAGGAGATGTACTGGCCGCGTGTCTTCTCCGCCGCCAGGTCGAAGGGCCAGATCTTCATGGCCGTGATGTCTTCGTCGAGCAGCGACTGGGCGAGTTCGTCCGCCGAGTTCATGAACGCGTTGAGGTCGTCATAACGACTTGGCCGACCTGGCCGATCTGCCCGACCTGCGGGATCGGCCGCGAGTGCGTAGTTGCTGACGTTCTGTCCACCGGTCGATTTGATGTAGTCACTGCCGGCGCAGGTGTTGTAGGTACGGATATCGCGCCGCGTAAAGCCGCCGAGCATCTGCGCAACCGGCTGTCCGGCCGACTTTCCGAAAATGTCCCACAGCGCAATGTCGAAGGCTGAGTTGCCGCGCGCCTCCACTCCGGTCGAGCGATAGCCGAGATAGCCGACGAGATCGGACGACAATCTGTCGATCTCCAGCGGGTCGCGGTCGATGACGATCGGCGCCAGCGTCTCGTGGATATAGGCTTCCACCGCCTGTGCGCCGAAGAACGTTTCGCCGAGGCCCGTCAGCCCTTCATCCGTATGGACCTCGATCCACAGGAGGTTGGGCCGTTCGGCGATGCGGATCGTTTCAAGACGGGTGATCTTCATGCGATGGCCTCAGCTCAGGCCGGCGTCGAGAAGGACCTTGACGCTGTCTTCGAAGTGGGCGCTCATCAGTTCACTGGCCCGGACCGGGTCGCCGGCGGCAATCGAATCGGCGATATCGTTGTGGACCTGGATCATCCGCTCGCGCTGACCCTTGCCGGTCCTGTTGCGCCAGCCCACGGGCCAGCTTTGCCGTGAAACGCCCTGGAACGCGCCGACGATCATCGCAAAGATCGGATTGCGCGACGCCTTGGCGATGGCGAGATGGAATGCCAGATCGTGATCCATCACCTGTTCGGCGTCACCGATGTGGGTGGCCATCTGCCGCGCATGTCCGACGATCGTCTGCGCCTCGGCATCCGTGCGCCGCAGGGCGGCGAGGGTGACCGTGCGCATCTCGATGGTGCGGCGCACGTCGTATATCTGCTGAACGCTGATCTGCTCGGTCAGGACACCATGTTCGATCATCAGCGACATGGCGCCATGATCGAGATGCGCGACCGTCGCCCGCTTTCCGGCGGAAAGATTGATAAGGCGCATCGCAGCGAGCGAGCGGAATGCTTCGCGCACGACCGTCCGCGATACGCTGAGTTCCCGCACAAGCGCCGATTCACTGGGCAGTTTGTCGCCGGGGCCGAGCTCGTTGGCGCGGATGTGCCGGGTGATCTCGCCGATCGTCTCGCTGACCAGGCTGGGGTTTGAGGTGTCTTCGCTTCTTAGGTTTGTAGACATTACGATCCAAGGCTATCAACACTAATGGCTAAACCTGTATGATAGGTTTACATCAAATGATTGCTAGGATAAAAAACCTCAAGAGTCAAATCGGGTGAAAGGAGAACGCGGTGGCTGTGGATCTGGTGCTGCCGGTCCGGAACATTGTCGGCGAGAGCCTGGTTTGGGACGACCGCGCGCAGCGTCTGTTTTGGGTCGATATCGTCGGCAAGACGCTTCATGCCCTCGACCCGGAATCCGGGCACAGCCAGAACTGGGAAACGCCGGATTTCGTGACATCCATCGGCTTGCGGCAGGACGGGGGCGCGATCGTCGGTCTGACAAAAACCGTTTGCCTGTGGGACTATGACGATCGCTTCGAGCCTCTTGCGCTGATCGAGCCTGACATGCCGGGAAACCGGCTGAACGAGGGTGTTGTGGGGCCCGATGGTGCGTTCTGGATCGGAACGATGCAGAACAATATTGCGCCCGACGGCAGCCCGATGGACATGACGGACAATACGGGTCGTCTCTACCGATGCACGCCCAAGGGCGAGATTGTCGCCATCAGCGAGGATCGCTTCGGCCTGACCAACACGTTGATCTGGACGGGCGACGGCAGGCTCGTCACTGCGGACACCGCCGCGAACGAGATTTACAGCTATGCGGTCGAGCCGGGGTCAGGCACATTGTCCGACCGCCGGACAATCCTCTCCGGCTTCGAGCGCGGGCTGCCCGACGGATCCTGCCTGGACGCCGAGGGCTTTATCTGGAACTGCAGGGTTGTCGGCGGGGCTTGCCTGGTCCGGATGAGTCCGGAGGGCGAGATTGATCGCATTGTGGACCTGCCATGTTCATGGCCGACGAGTTGCACGTTCGGAGGCACTGAGCTCGACAGGCTTTACGTTACGTCCGCACGATTCACGATGGACAGCGATCACCTCGCCAAACACCCTCATGAGGGCGGGCTCTTCGCCCTGGACGTCGGCTTGACCGGCCAAAAGAGCAACCGCTTCGGTATGGCTGCTGGCGGCACTGATCGCTGAAGCCGATTTGCGGACGCAAGCGGTCTTCGGTCCATCATCCCGGAAAACCTGCCAGGAGACGAGATCCTCATCGCCTCCTGGATCTGAATTGCCGGTTCGAGATGTGACGTGTTCAGTGTGTCACGTAAACCGCCCGCTCGTACGCGTCATAGGTATCCATGAACGGCTTCTCCACGAACGGCAGCGATTGGGTCATGATGACGGCCGCCAGATCCTTGGCCGGATCGATCCAGTAATGGGTGTTGCAGACTCCTGCCCAGCTCTGGGAACCGGCCGACCGCTTGCCCGGAATGTCCTGCGTGTTCATCACAAACGCGAAAGTGTGCACCGAGCCCTCGGGCATTTCGACATCGGCGGTGAGAGGTGACACCGACTTCATGGTCTCGAACTTCAAGCCGTCCATATGGTCGCTCAACATTGTCGATACGGCCTGTTCGGACAGGACCCGACGACCGTCGAGCTGTCCCTTGTTCAGCACCATACGCAGGAACCGCATATAGTCGGGTGCCGTCGAGTACAGCGCGTGACCCATGCCGTAGAACTCCGGCTGCGACGGCGGTGCCAGCTCCATGGGGCCGAATTTGCCGTCCTCGCCGCGAATGGATACGTCGCTCAGGCGGGCTTCCAGGCCGTCCGGCTCGAAGGCCGTGTCGGACATGCCAAGCGGGTCGAAGATCTCCTGTCGGCAATAGTCGTCGATGCCGCGGCCGTCGACCGCTTCTACGACGCGGCCGAGCCAGTCGGTGCTCGGACCGTAGCCCCAGCGGGTTCCGGGATCCGTCGCCAGCGGGTAGTTCAGCGCCGGCTTGAGACCCGACAGAATCGATGGATGGCCGGTCACCTCCATGTACCTAGGCACGACCGGATTCCAGAACTCGTACTCGAGACCGCTGGTATGTGTGGCCAGATGGCTGATAGTCGCCACCGTTTTCGGCGGGCGCATCCTGGGCGTGTCGCCCTCGAACCCATCCAGGACCTGGAGATCGTTCCACTCGGGCAGGACGTCCGCGACCGGCGTGTCGGCACGGAGTTTGCCGCGGTCAATCAGCATCATTGCGGCGGTCGAACCGACCGCCTTTGTCATTGAAAAAACACGAAATACAGTATCTTCCCCTGCGGCCCGTCCGGGCGCGGCGTCACCGGCCGCACCGCTATAGGTGTTGCCCGCGGCGTTGCCGACCATGGCAACCACAAAGGGGACCGCCTCGCCAGAGACGGCACTCGACAAAACATTATCAATCGCTTGCACTCTATCCTCCCTTTTCCTCCGGGCAGGAGCGTAGAGCCTGTCATGGCGAAAGGGAAGCGCTTCTGTCTTGCGCCCGTTGCTCTAATTGCGATCGCGCACCAGCAGCAGCAGGCCCAACGTCACGGTTCCGATGCCGATCCACTCCAAGGGGCTTGGGAGCTCCCCGAGAACCGGGATTGCGAGCAGTGACGTGGACGCTGGAACCGCCGCCGAAAACCCGGCCGTCGCTGTCGGACCGATATGGGCTGCCGCCAGTGTGAACAGGATGACAGCGATAAAGCCAGGCCCAAGCCCCTGAAAGAGGCCCTGAAACACAACGGTCGACGTCTCCGCGTCGGCTATTCCGCTGGGCATCGCGATCAACCAGACCGGTACGAAAATGATGGCGTTGGGGACATTCACCAACGCCAGTGCTTGTTTCGGTGTGATCCGCCAGTAGCGCAGGCCGAAAACATACACCGAGAGAACCGCGGACGCGGCCAGATATAATCCGATACCCAAGACCACGTGGTTGCCATTACCGTGCATGCCCGAAACGCCTAACAGGACAGCGCCGGCGATGATCACGACAAGTCCCAGCACCTGATACCCGTTGGGAAACGTGCCCATGAACACCGCCACCAGAAGAACGGTGAAGATGGGCAGCGAACCATTGGTAAAAACCCCGCCATAGGCAGCGGACGTTTCGGCAAGACCGAGGAACATCAGCATCGAATAAAGAGCACCGGGGCCGCAAATCGCCATCAGCACCTGGACGCCAATGGGCAGCTCTCTTGGCCACCAACGCACCACAAAGGGCAGTGTTGCCGCTCCGGCCACAATGAACCTGAGCGCCGTCATGTCAGCCGCCGTCAGGCTGGTTTTGACGCCGGCCCTTGAGAACACAATGAAACCCGACCAAATGAAGAGGACGCCGACGGCGCTGGCAATTCCCAGATTGCGGTTTGAAGCCGCCATTGTTTGCTTCATCGCGGTTATGTCCACCCGATTGCCCGCCGTCGCGACCGAGAAACATCGTGATCGACGAGGTGCCAATTCCACTTCCGCTGGCAAATGGAACTCTGGTATTACATAAGTTGACCGCGTTCTAGTGTGGTGGATCTGAAGTTCGTTCTGAGCGTGCTGCATAATGTGACGAACTTCAGATTCAGGACACCAGGTCAGCGGAGGACAGCTTGAATGGCATGTGCCAATTCGCCGTGCGGAATGTGAAACCTACCCGCAACATCGACAGACAGAAAGATACCAAAGTGCCCATCAAAAACAGATATGCCGAATTGCATCGTGAGATCACGGAGTGGCGGCGTGACTTTCATACCCACCCCGAGCTGTTGTTCGAGGTGCACCGAACGGCGGCCAAGGTCGCCGATCTGCTGCGCACGTTCGGGTGCGACGAGGTCGTTGAAGGGATCGGAAGGACCGGGGTTGTCGGTGTCATCAAGGGGCGGGTTTCAGACAGCGGCAAAGTCGTCGGCCTGAGGGCCGACATGGATGCATTGCCCATCCATGAGGCGACGAATCTGGATTACGCGTCGCAATCGCCGGGCCTGATGCACGCCTGCGGTCATGACGGCCATACGGCGATGCTGTTGGGGGCGGCAAAATACCTGGCGGAAACGCGCAATTTCGACGGCACCGCAGTGGTCATCTTTCAGCCGGCGGAAGAGGGTGGCGCCGGCGGTCTTGAAATGTGCCGCGACGGACTGATGGAGCGGTTCGGTATCCAGGAAGTCTACGGCATGCACAACTCACCGGGTCTGCCCGTGGGTCATTTCGCCATCAGACCGGGCGCCTTGCTGGCGTCATCCGATGAATTCGAGATCGTCGTCACCGGCAAGGGCGGCCATGCGGCCGAACCGCACGAAGCCGTCGATACGACCCTGGTCGCCGCGCAAATCCTGCTCTCGCTGCAGACCATCGTGTCACGCAATGTCGACCCCCTGCATCGGGTCGTCGTCACGGTCGGCACGTTCAGGACCGACAGCGCGGCCAGCAATGTGATCGCCCATGAGGTGCGCATGGCGGGCACCGTTCGAACGCTCGACCCGCAATACCGGAGTTTTGCCGAACAGCGGGTGCGTGAAATCGCCGAAGGAACGGCCGCGGCCCTCGGCGCCAGTGCCGAAGTCCACTGGCAATCGGGATATCCGGTCACCGTCAATACCCCGGAAAACACGGCCTATGCGGCGGAGGTCGCGCGGTCCGTCGCCGGCGAGGTGGATGACGATGTCGATCCAATCATGCCGGCCGAGGACTTCAGTTACATGCTGGAGGAAAGACCCGGCGCGTACATATTTGTGGGCAACGGCGATTCGGCCGCCTGCCATCATCCCGCCTACAACTTTAACGATGACGCGATCCCTTACGGATCAAGCTGGTACTCGGGCATGATCGAAGCGAGGATGCCGGTCAAGGCCGCATAGGTCGCGCTCCGGACCTGGTGTCCCGGTACGGTGCACAAAAGTCTAAGCGGGCAACAACGATGGCACCAGTGCCTCCGTCGTTTCGATCACGGCCGCAATCCGGGCGATGTTGCGGGCGCCTGGCCTGAAACTGAGATAGACCGGATAGGCCTGCGACGCGTGGTCGGGCAGGCAGCGAACCAGATCTCCGCCTGCCAGCGCGTCCGACAACATGAAACTGGGCAACAGGGCGAATCCTTCGCCGGCGCGGGCCAGATCGTGCAGAATGTCGAGACTGTGGACGGCGATCGGGCCAGAAACGTCAACGGTTGTTTCCGCGCCGCAGCCCACCAACGTCCAGCTCGCGCCCGGCCGGTCTCCGCGGAACGTCAGACAGGGTGCAGCGGCCAGGTCATTCGGATCAGTCAGCGGATATTGATCGAGCAGTGCGGGCGCTGCTACCAGCCAACGCTGAAAGGCACCAAGCTTGCGCACGACAAGGCGGTCATCATTGAAACTGCCGACCCGCAGGGCGAGGTCGGTGCCGGGGTCCTGCATGTCCTCGAACTCGTAGGCGGGGCGCATCACAAGGGTGAGTTCAGGGTACAGACTGCGGAGCGTGCGAAACAGGCTGGTCGCAACGTGCCTGCCAATCTCCGGTGTCGTGGCGATGGTCACCTGGCCTGAGACGCCTGAGCGTTCTTCGAGCACGATATCCTTGAGCAGGTCAATCTCGGCGAGGATCGAGCGAATGCGATCGTCCAATCTGGCGCCGACCGGCGTCAGCCGCACCGACCGCGCCCCGCGTTCCAGCAACCGCACACCGAAATGCGCCTCAATCTGGGAGACGTGCCGGCTGACACCCGATTTCGATAGGGCCAACTCCGCTGCGGCGGTACTGATGCCGCCGCAGCGGGCAACGGTATGAAAGCTGAGGAGGGCGGGCAAACCCAGCGTTCTAATTTCGTGAACCATGGGTTCAAGATTATCAGTCTGTTCTATTATCTTCACAAGCCCTATTTCACAGTCATGGTCAGAATCGCTTTAGAGCGCAGCAGAATGCATGGAGAGACGTATGAAGTACGCAGTTCTTGGTACCGGAATGGTCGGCCGTTCGCTTGCCGGCAAGCTTGTCACTTTGGGCCATGAGGTTCGCATGGGTGCGCGCACAGCTGACAACGAAAACGCCGCGGCGTGGGTGGCGGAGAACGGTGTGTCAGCCGGTCACGGCCGTTTTGATACCGTCGCGGCCTGGGCGGATCGGGTGATCTTTGCGGTCAATGGCGCGGCCATCCTCGAGGTCGCCGCTTCGGTCCCGGACGACGCTGTGGCGGGCAAGACCGTCATCGACGTAACGAATCCGCTCGATTTTTCAGCGGGCATGCCTCCGATACTGGTGCCCGAGCTTTCCAACACGACATCGGCTGGCGAAGCCCTGCAGGTGCGGCTGCCGGCTGCCAAGGTCGTCAAGACCCTCAACACCATGAATCACCTTGTCATGGTCGATCCCGGGCGTGTCCCTGGGGAGCACGACGTGTTCCTCTGCGGTGACCATGAAGAGGCCAAGGAAGAGGTCGTCGGAATGCTGCGCGAATTCGGATGGCGCAATCCGATCGACCTTGGACCGTTGTCGGCCGCTCGAGGAACGGAAGGCCTGATGCCGTTCTGGTTGCGCATGTGGGGTGTCTTTGGCAGCGCCGACTTCAACTACCATATCGTGAGAGCGTGACGATGAAGGTGGCGGTTATCACCGGCGCGGCGCAGGGCCTTGGGTTCGAAACAGCACGGCGCCTGGCCGCGTTGGGGCACCGTGTCGTCGTGACGGGCCGGGACCCAAAGGCACTGGCAGAGGCTTCGCAGAGCATCGGCGAGGCAGCTGAATGGCGGGTTCTCGACGTTTCGGATGACGCGTCTGTCGAGACGTTTTTCGACTGGTTGCGCTCAACCCATGGCCGTCTGGACGTTCTCGTGAACAATGCCGGGCGCATTTACGGAGGCCATGGCGCAGGCCTTGCGGGAACGGACACACAAACACTGGCCGAGGCGATCAATAACAATGCGCTGGGCGCTTACCGGATGCTCCGCGAGGCGCTGCCGATCATGGCGGCCCATGGCTACGGCCGCGTCGTCAACGTGTCGTCCGGCATGGGCGCCCTGAGCGACATGGGTTCAGGCGCCATCCCTTACCGTGTTTCCAAAACGGCACTGAATGCCCTGACGAAGCTCGCCGCCCATGAGGCACCGAAGATGGTCAAGGTCAACGCCGTGTGTCCCGGCTGGGTCCGCACCGAGATGGGCGGCCCGAGCGCGACCCGCGACCTCGGGGAAGGGGCCAAGGGGATCGTCTGGGCCGCGACGCTCCCCGACGACGGGCCGAACGGCGGGTTCTTCCGGGACGGAAGGTCGATCGATTGGTAACGGGCGGACGGGATCCGCGTGAGCGGGTCGTTACTGACTGTTCGCCTTCTCATCGGCCCGGCCGATGTCCTCTTGCGCGATGCTCTCACCGGGTGCCAGGTAATGCTGCACCTCGGGTGGGCCTTTGCCGCGGTGAAACGCGCGGACCGAGCCGTGAACGTCCTGGTCATGCCGGGTCACACGCTCGTGCTGGCGCAGGTGCTCGGCCCAGCTCGAGACGAAAAACCACTCGATCCAGCGCCGCGGGTTGGCGGCGTCCTGATAGACACCCCACTCGTATGCGCCGTCGCGATAGCGCTCGCTGGAGAGCATACGGATCGTCCGCAAAAACGGCTCGGTGTCCGCCGGATCGATATCATAGGTGATGGTGACCATGACCGGTCCGCGGTCGGGATCGGCATCGAAATCCTCGGCGACGACCGGTGCTGCCCAGGCCATTGACGGGGTCAGATCCATGTCTTCGCCCTGATTGAGCTTAAAACGCCAGGTGATCGGGACGGCCGCCAACGCCCCGGCCGCTGCGATCAAAAGAGCTGTCTGGATGGAGGTGAATGTGGCGACCTGTCCCCACAGCGTGGAGCCCAACGCCATGCTGCCGAAGAACACCATCAGTGCGACGGCGAGGCCGCGCGCGCGGATCCAGTTGGGCAGCGCCGTTTGGGCCGACACGTTGAGACTGGTGAGCACGGTGATCCAGCCGAGGCCGCCGAGCAGCGCTGCGGCGATCGCCGTCGCACCGTTCCAGGCGATACCAAGCGTCGCCATCGCCACCGCCGTTACGATGGTGCCACCGGCGGCGAGCGCATTCGACCCGACCGATTGCCGAAGCTTCGGCAGCGCCAGCGCGCCGGCCACGGCGCCGCTGCCGACCGCTGCGAGCAGAATCCCGTAGATTTCGGCGCCGCCATCGGGCAAGCCACGTGCGACGAGCGGCAGCAGTGCCCAGTAGGCGCTGGCGAAGATGAAGAAGCCGAACGAGCGGACCAGCGTTGCCTTCAGCGGCCCGTTGTGGCTGACGTGGCGAAGACCTGTCACCATGGACCCGAACAGCGGTTCCGGCGGCAGGCTCCTTTCCGGCGCCGGCGCCGGCCTCCACGCCAGAAGCGCCGCGATGATGACCAGGTGACTGAGCGCGTTGAGCACGAAGGGCGCCGCCAGGCCGATCGTGGTGATCAGGATCCCGGCAAGCGCCGGGCCGATCGCGCGGCTGATGTTGATGCCCATCGAATTGAGCGCGATCGCCGGCTGCAGCGTGGCCCGCGGCACGAGGCTCGGCACGATCGCCTGCCAGGCGGGCGCCATCAGGGCCGCGCCGGTGCCGATGACGAAAGTAAATGCCAGCAGCAGCCCCGGTGTCATCAGCGACAGCGCCGTCAGTATCGCCAAGGCGGCGACGATCGCGGTCAGCGCCACATTGACGACGATCAGCATGCGCCGCTTGTCGACCCGATCGGCCAAAGCCCCGGCGAACAGCGCGAACAGAAACACCGGCAGCGTGGTGGCCGCCTGCACCAGGGCGACGACAGCCGGTGTCGGGTTCAGCGTCGTCATCAGCCAGCCGGCGCCGACATCGTGCATCCAGGTGCCGATATTGGATATCAGCGTGGCGGTCCAAAGCAAGGCGAACGCCCGGTGGGCGAATGGGGCGAAAGGCGCCCCCGCCTGTTTGTCCGGTGCCGCCACCTTGTCCGTCGCCGTCTGCGATTCACTCATGAGGGTCTCCGGCCGACTCCCGGTCACCTGGGGTCGGCTACTCGGTCTGGTCGATTATCGTGGATTGGACGCGCACCGCCATGCCGGGGCGAAGAACGAGATCGGGATTGTCGAACCGTGCCCACACGCTCAACATGCCGGTTTCCGGCGACACGTCGGCGCTGGCGAACGCCGGTTGCGATGGCAGCGCATAGCGTTGACCGTCGACGATGAGCAGTGTCAGTACGACCCGGTCGAACAGCGCCTCGACCGTCTCGGCATCAGCCTCGGCGAGCGCCGCCAACCGGTCGCCATACGGAACCTGGTAAGCCACCAGAACCGGGTCGAGCTGCATGATCGTGGCCAGCGGCTCGCCGGCCTTGGCCTCGACGAAACTGCCGACCGCCACATTAGGACGGCTGACGATACCGGCGATCGGTGCCCGGATGGTGGCGCGCGCCAGATCGAATTCGGCTTTCTGCAGGCGCACGACCGCCGCCGCCTCCGCGGCCTGAGCCGCGGCGAGCACGGCGCTGGCGTCTTGCCGGCGTGCCACCGTGCCGACGCCGCGGTCGCTGAGGGCTTCGGCGCGGTCCGCCTCGGCTTGCGCCATCGCCAGCCGCGCCCTGGCTTCCGCCAGTTCGGCGCCGGCGATGCTGACGTCGAACTCGAAATCGGCCTTGTCCAGTTCGATTAGCGGTTGCCCAACCGCCACCGTTTCTCCGCCATTGAAGCGGATCTGCGCGACGCGGCCGTCCAGCGGACTCGCCAGTTCGCCCCGTTCGACCGCTTCCACGCGGCCGTCAAAGACGAACGACTGGGCAAAGGCCGAGCCGCCGATCAACACAAGACAAACGATGATCAGGGACCGGATCATGTCAGGAGCCGGTCGGCATCCAGCAAACAGGTGGTTTTCATGTCTCCGACCTTTCGGATTTGGCGGGTGCCTGCGCGAAGTCTTTCTTGTAGAGGCAATGCTCCGCGGCATCGGCCAGGGTCATTCTGTCCTTGAGCCAGGAGACAGCAGCCTCACCGGCGAGCATGCCCAGAAGCCCGAGGAGCGCAATGATCGGCGGCGCGGGTGAGCGCGTGTTGAGCACGGCATAGAGCCCACCGACAAGCAAACCTATCGCAAGGGAAATGAGGTAAGGTCTCCAGTCCATGACAGTCCTCCATCAAACCGGCAGTTTGGGGACGCCAGGCGCGCCAAAGGCCGGTACAGGCGACCAGTCCGGCAGCTCCGGCAGGGGTTCTGGCGCGTGCTCAGCAAATCCGTTTTTCCCATAGACGATCTGGCCGCCGCTCAAGGTGAGGTCGGCCGTGATCTCAGGGATTTCCTCTTCGGCAATCGAGAAGTAATCCCGGTCAAGCACGGCCAGATCGGCAAACTGTCCAACCTTGATCTGACCTTTCACGCCAGCCTCTCGGCTGAACCAGGCGCCAGCGGCCGTCCAGTGTCTGAGCGCCTCGTCCCGGCTCAGGCGGTTCTGCGGTGCCCAGATCACCTCGCCGCCGCGGCCCCTTCCGGACACGGCCCAATGGATTGCCAGCCAGGGATTATAGGAGGACACACGCGTTGCGTCCGTTCCGGCAGCAAGCGGCACGCCAGAGGCCATCATTTTCTTCACCGGCATCACCTCGCGCAGCGCGGCTTCGCCATAGAGTTCCTGGTAGGCGTTCACCTGGAAGGCAATGCGGTTCTGGTAGGAAATCCCACCGCCCAGACGCGCCACCCATTCCATGGTGGCCTCGCTGGCGGTCTCCCCGTGGTCAAAGATCCAGTTCAGCTCCTCGAGGCCCTTATCGCGCCCAACGTCCTCGATCACCGTCAACAGGCGATGCGCGCTTTCCTCATAGGTGCAGTGGAAACGGATCGGCCAGCGGTTCTCGAACAAAAACTCGAGGACGGGACGCAAATCACCTTCCATCCGCTTGGGCAATTCGGGGCGCGGATAGGAGAAGTCCTCGAAATCATAGGCTGAAGCGACCAACATCTCACCGGCGCCGATGCATTTCAGGTAATCGTCGCCTTCGTCGGGTTTGACGATGTCATTCCAGCGCTTGAAATCGTCAAGTTCGAGGAGCGGACGTTGCGCGAAAAGCTGATAACCAATGCGCACGGTCTGCTCACCGCGGCGGTTGAGCTCGGAAATAACGCCATAGTCATCCGGGTAGTTCAGGAAACCCCCGGCGCAGTCGAGTGCCGATGTCAGGCCTAGCCCGTTGAGCGCGCGGAAATAGTGTTTGGTCGATATGATCTGCTGCTCGAAATCGAGCTTCGGCGCCATATCCAGAAGGGCGTAGAGCGGTTGCGCGTTGGGGCGTGCCAGCGCGAGTCCCGTGGGATTGCCCTCGTCATCGCGCTCGAGCCGCCCTGACACGAACGGTTCGTAGAAATGACTGTCGATGCCAAGTGCGCGAAGCGCCGCTTTGTTGAGCCAGGCACGATCATAGAGGTGGAGCACATAGACAGGCACATCGGCGGAGACGGCATTGATCTGATCGATCGTTGGCAGCCGTTTTTCCGCGAATTGATCGGCGGACCAGCCACCGACCACGCGGATCCATTGCCCGGCAGGCGTCCGCTGAGCCTGCGCTTTCAGCATGGCGAGGCCGTCCGCCAGAGACGGGACGTGATCCCATCTCAGTTCCATGGCGAAATTGTTGCCCTGGCGGATGATGTGCGTGTGGCTGTCGATCAGGCCGGGGATCACCCGGTGTCCCTGAAGGTCGATCGATAGGGCGGAACCGGCATTGTCCAGGATGTCCGCCGTCGAGCCGACAGCCGAAATCTTTCCTTCGGATATGGCGACGGCTTCAACCTCCGGATTGTCCGGGTCCATGGTTGTGATCTTGCCACTGTGGAGGATCAAATCGACCATCATCTCACGCCTTCACTCTTTTGATTAGGAGAAAGGGGCGCGGGCATTGCGCGCCCCTGCCGTTGCTTTTTTCGGATCAGCTTTGCTGCAGGATGACAGGCGACCAGTCGGGGCTGACCGGCGGGATGTGCCGCAGGTCGTCGGTTGCGAAGGCGCCGCTGCCGTGCACGACGTCGCCGCCCAGAACGGTCAGTTCCGACTTCAGCCTGGCGATTTCGGCATCCGTCACCGAGAAATAATCGCGGTCGAGGACGGCGAAGTCTCCCAACTGGCCGGGCGTGATCGCGCCCTTCTTGCCGGCATCACCGGTGAACCAGGCAGAGCCGGTGGTCCAGAGCCGCAGCGCTTCCTCACGGCTCAGCAAATTCGCGTCGTCATACATCGGCAGACCGCCGCGCGAGAGACCCGTGGTCATCCACTGGATCGAATACCAGGGATTGAACGAGGTGACCCGCGTTGCATCCGTGCCGCCGCCAACGGGCACGCCAAGGTCGAGGATGGCCCGGAAGTTCGGGGTCATCTTCAAGGCGTCGGCCCCATAGTTTGCAATAAAGTCCTCAGCCTGGAATTGGATGCGGTTCTGCAACGCAATACCGCCGCCAAGTTCGGCTATCCGCTCCAGATTGCGCTGGCTGAAGGTTTCCACATGGTCGATGAACCAGCCGGGCGTGAGGCCTGCGCCCTTAGCAACCGCTTCATAGACGGGCAACAGGCGATCGCCTGTTTCGTCGTAGGTGACGTGTTGACGGAATGGCCAACCGCCTTCGCCCAGGACGGTCATGACGCGTTCCTGATAGGCTTCGGCATCCTTGTCGATGTCAGGCCGCGCATCGGCAAAGATCTCATAGTCGTAAGATGCCCAGGCAAGGTTCTCGCCCGCTCCAACGAATTTGAGCATATCGTCGCCGGAGCCGGCAGCCGTTTCGGCCGTCCAGCGTTGATAGTCGGACAGCTCCTCGCCCTTGTGCTGCGGGAAGGAGTGGTAACCGATGCGGGTCGTCAGCAATCCCTCACCGTGCAACCAGCGGACCACCTTGTAGGGATCGGCATCGGGGAACTCCATGCCACCGCCGCCTGCGTCCGACACCGATGTGATGCCCAGCCTGTTCAGCTCATCGAAATATTGCAGCGAGCTGTTGATCTGATCGCGGATCGACAGTTTTGGCGCCGTCGACAGGGTCCTGTACATGATCAGACCGGACGGCGCTGCCAGCAGCCTGCCGGTGGTGTTGCCTCCGGCATCCTTTTCAACGATGCCGCCCGGAAAGGTCGGATGGTCAGGCTTGTCATAGCCATACCACTCGACCGCTTTGGTGTTGAGCAGCGTCAGCTTGTAAAGATGATGGATGAGGACGGGATGGTTGGGCGCAACGGCATCCAATTCCGCCACCGTCGGCAGCCGCTTTTCCTTAAACTGAAACTCGCTGAAGCCACCGGCGACGCGGATGAACTGGCCTTCCGGCGTCCGCTCTGCCTGCTCACGCAGGAGGTGGAGCGCCTCTTCCAGGCTGTCGACACCATCCCAGCGCACTTCGAGATTGTAGTTCACGGCACCGCGGATAGCATGCGTGTGGCTATCGTTCAGACCTGGAATGACGCGCTGGCCACGGGCATCGATCACTTGTGTGAAAGGCCCCACCTGGGCGCGGATTTCATCATCGGATCCGACGGCGGTAAAGACGCCATCCTTGACGGCAAGCGCACTTGCTTCCGGATGCGCAGGGTCCATCGTGGTGATCCGGCCATTCAAGAGGACAAGGTCAGCCGAACCTGCCTGGGCAAGTGTGGCTGTCGGAGCGACAAGGAACATGCCAGCCGCAGCACCGCCCAATCGCAGTGTGTCTCGTCGTGTTATTCGCATCATTCAAACTCCTTGGCAAAAAGCCGGTGCCGCATGCGACCTGGGAGGGTCATGAGGTTCCCGCGGCACACCTTTCAGAGGCATGCCGTGGAGCGCCCTTTAGAAGCGGCACCGGTTTGTCCTTTCGCAAACAGGCCGGCCTCGAGCGTTCGAAGCCGGCCCGCCTGCGTTTGTTGCCTTGGTTACTCAGCGGCCACGCCGGTGACATCGGCGGGCTGGGGCGCTTCCACGGGGCCGTGCGTCACACGCTCCGGTGCCTTGTGCACCAGGGTGTAGGCATAATCGACGCCCATGCCATAGGCGCCCGAGTGCTCGCGGACGATGTCCATGACGGCGTCATAGGTGTCGCGGCGCGCCCAGTCTCGCTGCAACTCCAGCAGCACCTGCTGCCAGGTCATCGGGACAACGCCGGCCTGGATCATGCGCTGCATGGCGAAGTCCTGGGCCTCCATTGACGTCCCGCCCGACGCATCGGCGACCATGTAGATCTCATAGCCACCCTCGGCCATGGCCGAGAACGCGAACAGGTTGTTACAGACCTCGGTCCACAGGCCGGAGACAATGACCTTCTTGCGGCCGTTTGCGGCAAGGGCGTCGCGAACCTTCTGGTCGTCCCAGGAGTTCAAAGACGTGCGCTCGAGGATCGGATGCTCCGGGAATACCGCAAGCAGTTCCGGATAGGTATGGCCGGAAAACGCTTCTGTTTCTACGGTGGTGATGGTCGTTGGGATATCGAACACCTTGGCCGCCTTGGCCAGGCCGACGACGTTGTTTTTCAGCGTTTGCCGGTCGATCGACTGGACACCGAAAGCCATCTGGGGCTGGTGGTCGATAAAGATGAGTTGACTGTTTTCAGCGGTCAGCAGGTCAGTTTTGCTCATTGCGATCTCCTCGGCGGCGCGGCGCACACTATATGGCGCACCGTCGACCTTGTTGATTTGGGAAGAATTCCGATTTCGAGCCCTTAGGTAGGTGCGATTATTGGTCCGTCTTGCACAAACGTGCGGTTTGGTCTTGCATGGGTTTGCGGACCTATTGCACTGGCGAAGCGGTTGATGTCCGCTGATCGGAAACAGCATTTGCGGGAGCACATGGGAGCGCACGCTTTTCAATCCGAACCGGAACACTGCGCGGTTTACCGGAGTTTTCTCGGCGACAGGCTGCCGTCGATCTACGGTGTCGAGGAACGGTGGAACATGCCTGCGGCCCAACATCGGCGGGCCATCGCGAAAGGCACCTATTTTGAAGGCGTCGATCACTACATCCTGACCTATCACGTTGGCGGCGCGTCAGCGCGGCGCAGCGATGCGGCCGCCTCGGGAATTGCGAGAGGTGGCGCCATATCCCTGCAATCGCCGCAAAGCGGCGCCACGGTTTCCACCGACGGCGTGGTCGACTACGCCCATCTCTATTTCAAGCAGAGTCTGTTGTGTGAGGTCTTCGACGAACTGGAGCAGGAGGGCGTCGCGGAGCCCGGCGATTTTTTCGGTATGCTCGACATGCCGTTGGCGCAGGATATCGAGGCGTATCTCAAACGCGCTGCTGACAAGGATGATCCGGCAACGGCACTCGAGATGGACAACCGGGCCTATCTGATCGCACTCGGTATTCTGAGGGTTGCGGAAAAGAGCGGTACCGGGATTGCGCTTCGCGACAACCTTGTCGAACGCACCGACCTGAAACGGGTCCTGCGCACCATCGACGAGCAGCTGGCCGAACCGTTGCGGCTGTCCGATCTCGCCGACATCGTCGGCATGAGCCCTTTCCATTTCGCGCGGATTTTCCGCGAGCATGTCGGCGAACCGCCGGCTCAATTTGTGCAGCGGCGACGTACCGAACGGGCCGTCGACCTGATCCGCGAGACCAGGTTGCCACTCGCCGAAATCGCCTTCCGCACCGGATTTTCCAGCCAGTCCCACATGACCCGCAGGGTCAAGGCAACCACCGGACGGACGCCGCGCCAGGTCCGGGCGGGAGATTAGAGTATCCGCTTGATCAAAACGGATACTCTAAGGCCGCCCGTGAGCCGTCATTGTCGCAATTGAACAAGCGTTGGCCAGCGCCGATTGGCCATAGTGACACCCGACATTTGAAGCTTGCAGGGGCGGGTGTTGAAGATCACCAGCATCGCACTTTGGAAAGTTCCGCTGACCAGCCATGTGACCTACACCATGGCGGCGGGCAAGACATGCGAAACGGTCGATACGGTCGTGGTGCGGATCGGGACCGATGACGGTGTCCATGGTTGGGGAGAAGTCTGCCCCATTCCGCATTACCTGCCCGCCTATGCAAATGGCGTGGCGCCGGCCATGGAAGAGATCGCGCCTGCCTTGCTCGGTGAAGATCCCGTCGGTCCTGAGGCGCTGATCGACCGGGCCAACGATGTCCTGCCCGATCACCGCTACGCCAAATCGGCACTCGACATCGCGCTGTGGGACCTGACGGCCCGTGCCGCAGGCCTGCCGCTCTACGCCCTGCTCGGCGGCAAACGTTCCGAGACGCTTCCGCTCTACCATTCGATCACCTGCGTCGAACCGGACGAGATGGCCCGCATCGCCAGGGACGCCTTCGACGCCGACATTCGGCAATTCCAGGTAAAGCTCGGCGCCGACGGCAGTTGGGATGTCGACGTGGCGCGGCTTCGCAAGGTGCGCGAGGCCGTCGGGCTAGGGCCGCTGGTCTACGGCGACTGGAACTGCGGTGCGACGCGTCTGGACGCCATCCGGGTCGGCCATGCGGTACGCGATTTCGATATCATGCTGGAACAGCCATGCCGAACGCTCGACGAGTGTGCGGCGGTGCGCGCCGCCACCGGACTTCCGATGAAGCTCGATGAGAACGTCCACGATATCGAAAGCCTATCCACCGCTCGCGCCCTCGGCTGCATGGATGTCATGGCCCTCAAACTGTCGAAGTTCGGCGGCTTGAGCGCTTGCCGCACCGCCCGGGACCTGTGCGTGCATTTCGGCACCAGGATGTGCGTGGAATGCACATGGGGCTCGGACATCGTCACCGCCGCGGCGCTCCACCTGGCCGCGGCGACGCCATCCCGCCTGGTCCAGAACGTCTGCGATCTTTCCGGCTATGTCTCACCGCGCCTCGACCAAAACGGGCCGGCGCGCGTCAACGGTACGATCTCCGTATCGGACGACGTCGGCCTGGGCATCCATCCGGATCCCGATGTTCTCGGCGAGCCTGTCGCGGTGTTTTCGACCTAGGCGGTGTGCCGATTGCAGACCGTAGAGGTGTCAGGGCAGCTTTGTGACTGCGTCTCCCACAGACACAACACCGTCCTGAGTGACACGGGCGTAGATCCCGCGCAACCGGTGCACTTTGCCCTCTTCGACATTGACGAAGACGCCCGCGTCACGGCCGTAGCGATCCATGAAGGATTGGCAGCCATTGTGCGGCAGGTCGGTCACGACAAATTCCGCGCTGCCGATCTTGAACCGTGTCCCGGGCGGCATATTGGCAGGTGTGAGATCCATATCGATAAACAGGTTGTCACCGGCCGGAGCCCAATTGTCCCTGTGTCCGGCAATAGCCTCAATGCAGCGCGCCATCATCATGCAAATCTGTGCGTCCGGATGTCCGCTGCCGTCGTCGAGCTTGTAGCCCGTGCCCAGTTTCCAATGATCACCCGGCAGGCCGTTGGTCGCGCTGACTTCAATGCTGTCCGGAACCACACGCTCTCCGCGATCCGGACGCATTACGATCAGTTCCAGCGTGCCGTTGTCCTTCGGCCCGGAGAGGATGTGCGGCAACCGGGCTTTCAGCTCAGCGCGGCTTTGGAAATCGTCGGGATGTATCGCAGGTTCCGGCACTGGCATTCCCATCTCTGAGTGTTCTGTCTAGAACAACCTGGTGAAAGTGGCACTCACGATGTGCCAAAACCCGCATTTGATAGCAGTTCAGGCGTGGTGCGACCAGCCTGACTTCAAACAACCGCGCAAACGATCGAAAAGAGGATGAAGATCAGCCCGGCCACACATTTCTCTTTGGAACAGCTTCGCCAGGCGATGAACGACGCGTTCTCGGACTATGCCGTGCCGATGTCGCTCTCGGCGATGCAGTTCGAGGTGATGATGCGGCAGCGCGGACTTGAGCCGGAGGTTTCCAGAGTTGCGGTGGTCGACGGCCGTATTGCCGCAATCTGGCTTGTCTCGGTCCGCAACGGGCAGGCCTATCTCATATCGAGCGGAACGCGACCCGCGTTTCGCTCCCGCGGGCTGGCACGCGCCCTCGGGCACGAATGCCTGGAGACCCTGAAAGCGGGCGGTGTGACGTCCTTTCAACTGGAAGTCCTCGAAGGCAACACCGCCGCCATCGCGCTCTATGAAGGGCTCGGGATGGGCACCGCGCGTCGGCTCGATTGTTACACGATCCCAAGAGTGCAGTTGCCGGGCGACAGTGGCGTCTCAATCGAGCACACGGATTGGGAAGACATCGGCCCCGAGGCCGCGCAACTGCGGGACTGGCGACCGACCTGGCAAAACAGCGACCAGTCGCTGGCGGCGATAGCAGATCAACTGATCTGCGCACGGATTTCGGATGGTAACGCGCTCATCGCCTATGGCGTTGCTTCGCCTGCGTCAGCCACGCTTTTGCAGATCGGCGTACGGACTGATCAGCGACGTCGGAAGCTGGCGACGTCTTTGCTTTCCTTTATCTTCGATGCGTTGCCGGAACCCCGCCTGAGAGTGCTTAACGTCCAGGACGACGACGCCGGATTCCGGCGCTTCATGGTCCATGTCGAGGCGGAGAAGACGACCCGGCAGCTTGAGATGATCGTGCACGTATGAAAGCAATCCGGCAATGCCGAAGGACGAACGCCAAACACGTGTGCCATGCACCGTTCGAGCCCGAACTTCGCATCCAAGCGCGGTGCGAGCCCTGCGGCTGCTACGAACGCGGTACGCAATGGTATCCGTTAAGGTGCAGCTTTGATGACTTCATGATTGCGAATGCTTCAACGTATGCGCTCCTGTTAGCAGCTTGTGAATGGAGTTCCTTGGACCGTTGGGATACGGTGTCGAGCTGTCGGTTTGCCCAAGTCTGAGCGGTCGGGTTATGGCATCCAACAACTCGCTGCGTAGAAATCCAACATCCAAATCGAATCATGGGCACCCCAGAACCTGAAGCAGATGATGAGGAAAAGGCGCTGGAACTCATTCAATCAGCATTGGATGAAGCTCGGGCCACAGTTCGCGCATACGACACAAAAGCGCAGATAGTCGGTGTCGGCTACGCCTTTGCGCTTGGCATCGTTGCAGGAACCAGCGATTGGTTTCCGGAGGGTGCCACAGGCGATCTCACGCCGGTGCTGGTCTTTTGGGGTTGTGTCATGCTTCCTCTGCTGTTGTTTGGATTCGTACTTTACCCATCGCGAAGAACAGCCCCACGAGTCGAGGTCGCAAGGCAGACAGGCCTCAACGGGATACTCTACGTAAATCCGGCGGCTTATGAGGGGATCGATTCACTGAAAGAGGCCGCAAGCCGGAGCAATCGATTGGATGAATACGCCTATGAAGCTTTGCGCGTTTCAAATCTGCGCGAGCTGAAGCGCACGCGGTTTATTCGCGCCCTCATAACGGCGGCGTTTGCATTTGGAGTTATGTTCCTGGCTCAGGTCGGATGGCGGATGGCGGCCATCGCACCCTAACAACCTTGCCGTTATCGAGGTGTCCACAAACGTGAGAGCCGCCGGCGACATCTTTTCAGATTTGGCATCGCTCAATCCGCCATGGAAATGCGACCCGCTCAGGACCGTCCGAAAGGTTGGCCGGTATCACCTGCGCTGCGATCGGCTGAAGATAAGCCGGAATATCCAGAAGAAATCCCGTCAGCGGCGCCCGTAGATCGTACACTGATCGAGCCCGTCCAGTTGATCCAGTCGGGTTCCCCGTTGCCAGAAACCGCCCATCATGGTGGCGCCGCCGAAAGTCGCCGGCTGCTCCAGTCGCGCGTCGGCAATGGAGAAATTGCCGTTGGCCAGAATGCCGCTGAAACCGATGCCGATGTCGGCCCGGCAATTGTCGAAAGTGGCAATACCGCGAAAGTCGACGCGGTCGAAATGGGCCGGACCGAGAAACCGGGCGTCGTCGAAGCGCGCATCGTTGAAAAAGCAGGCATTCTCAAAATCAGCCGCGGACCGGAACGTGGCGCCGCGGAACCAGCTCAGGCCGCGGAAGACGGCGTGTTCGAAGCAAACCTGCCTTTCAAAGACGGTGCCGGAGAAATCGCAGCCGCAAAGGTCGCAGCCGGACAGATCGAGTTCTTCCCGGACCACACCATGGCTGAGGTCGACGAAGTAGCCGAACGCCGGTGGTGAACTGAGGTGCCGCATGATGTCGTCCGCGTGCAGTTCGCGCAGGCCATTGTTGGGACGTTCCTCGTTCACGGGGAGTCCCCCTTGATGCGCGCCCAGGGGTGCGGGCCGCCACTGAGGTCGACATACATGGCCTTCTGGCGCATGTAGGCGCGCATGCCGTCGCGGCCCTTTTCGCGGCCGATGCCGCTCGCGCCTTCGCCGCCGAAGGGTGTGGAAATCGAAAACTGCTTGTAGGTGTTGACCCAAACCGTGCCGGCGCGGATGGCCTTGCCGACCCGCCAGCTTTTGGGAAAATCGCGGCTCCAGATCCCGGCAGCCAGGCCGTATTCATTGTCGTTGGCAAGCGCGATCACTTCCGCCTCGTCACGGAACGGGAACACGGCGAGCACCGGACCGAACACCTCCTCGCGGCAAATCTCGGCGTCGTTCGACAGGCCGGCCAGGATGGTCGGCATGTAGTAGACGCCGTCGCTGAGCGCCGGATCGGATGGCCTCGTTCCGCCGGCCAGCACGTCGGCGCCGTCCGAACGGGCGCGCTCGACCAGGGCCTCGATCCGGTCGCGATGCGCCGGATGGATCAACGGCGCCACCTGGGTTTGCGGGTCATGCGGGTGGCCGACGACAAGCGCTTCGGTGGCGTTTAACAGCCGGCTTATGAACTGGTCGCAGATCGCCTGTTCGACAAAAAGGCGCGAGCCGGCGATGCAGGACTGGCCGGTGGAAGAGAAGATGCCGAACAGAATGCCGGCGACGGCGAGGTCGACATCGCAGTCGGCGAACACGATCGTCGGCGACTTGCCGCCAAGCTCTAGCGACACCGGCATCAGCTTTTCAGCCGCCTTGACAGCAATATGCCGTCCCGTCGCGGTGCCGCCGGTGAACGAAACCCGGGCGATGTCGGGATGGCGCACCAGCAGATCGCCGATCTCCGCACCGCTGCCCGGCAGCACCGAAAACAGGCCCCTCGGCAGCCCTGCCGCTTCGATGATGCGGGCGAGTTCCAGCGACACCAGCGGGCTCCACGAGGAAGGCTTAAGGATGACGGCATTGCCGGCCGCCAGCGCCGGCGCGATCTTTTGTGCATCGCTGGCGATAGGAGAATTCCAGGGCGTGATCGCCGCCACCACACCGAGCGGTTCGTAGGTGGACAGGGTGAGGTAATCGCCGCGCGGCGTCGTCAGCGTCTCGTCGGACGTCTCGCAGACGGCGGCGTAATAGCGAAACGTGCCGGCGGCGGACATCGCCAGCGCCGTCGTTTCGCCCAGCGTCTTGCCGGTGTCGCGGCTCTGGATATAGGCGATGCGGCCGCGGTTCGCGTCAATGCCGTCGGCGATGGCGTGCAGAATACGCGCCCGGTCATGCGGTTTGAGACCGGCCCAACCGCTGGCGGCTTGTGCCTGTTTCGCCGCTTCGATCGCCTCGACTCCATCATCGACCGAGGCGCCGCCGATGATGCGGTTGAGGCTCATGTCGGCGGGGAAGCACGATTCGATGTCCGCGCCCCGTCCCCGGCGCCAATCGCCGGCGATGTAAAGGCTGTTCTGCGGCATATCGCATGTTTCGATCGGCATGACGATGTCCTCAGGAGACGATCGGCGCCCGCCGCCGGGTGACTTCCCGTGCGAGGCTGTAGACGGTGGTCAGCGATGTGCGCGGATTGGCCGGGGATGGGTGGCCCTCGATGCGCACCGACAGCGTGGCCGCGTCTGAAACGACATCCAACGCATGGATGTTGGCGGTCACGCCAGGATCGGCAATCAGCACGACGCGCGTCGCGTCAAAACCGCAGCCGGCCAGCGCGATGGTGGCGGCGACATTGGCGTTCTTTGGAAACAGCGCCGCAGCCTGGCGCGCCGAACCGGTGAACAGGACCGCTTCGGCTTCCAGCCCGTCCAGATCGACCACCGTCTCGGCGTGCGTGCCCGCCCAGGCGACCGGCGGTTTGCGCGAGGTGTAGGTGACCCGCTGGATATCGGATTGTTTCAGGCCGGCCAGAATGTCCATGCCGCCGATCGCGCCGGCCGGCAGCACCAGGCGGGTCCCGCCGCTGATGGCGGCCGCCTGCAGCGTCTCGTGCAGGGCGTCATCACACAATGCGCCGGTCGAGGCGATGACCGTTTCCGTACCGCCGGCCAGGAGCTGCGGCACATACGATGCCACCGCCGCATGACCGGCCGCTTCGATCACCAGATCCTGAGGCAGCGCCAGGAAGTCTGCCGAGTCTTCATAGACCCGAATCGCATGGGCAGCCTTGCCGGCGAACGGCGCAAAGCTGTTTTCAGCCGCCGGCCCACGGCCGCGTTTGACAAGAAACGCCAGATCCTGCAACGGACTGGCGAGGGATCTGGACAGCAGTGCGGTGAGTTCGACGGCAATGTTGCCGGCGCCGATAATGCCGAGCCGTTCGACCGGACGGCTCATGGCCTCCGTCCCGCCGCACCGGCCGGCGGACCGGCGAACGGTTGCGCAAACGGGCCGATGGCGCACATGTCGACCTCGATCATCGACGGGCCTTCGCCGCTCAGGGCGTCGTCCAGTGCGGCCGCGAAGTCGGCCTCGCTGGCGATTTTCACGTGGCTGAGACCGATCGACCGGCACACCAGAGCGAAGTCCGGCGTTTGCAGCGTCGAATAACAGTGGCGGCCGCCATATTGCGCGTCCTGGATGTTTCTGATCACACCATAGGCCTGGTCGTTCATCAGGACGAATACCAGATCGGCGTCTTGCTCGACCGCCGTCGCCAGTTCGGCGAGACCGAGTTGCGCGCCGCCGTCGCCGATCAGCACCACCGCCTTGGCTTCGTCCGGTGCCAGCGCCGCACCAATGCCCATGGCGATGCCCTGTCCGATGCCGCCGCCCAGCGCATGCACACCGTGATGCGGCTTGTCGATCTGCACATAGCGATTGCCAAAGGTGGAGTTCGATATGGTGACGTCGCGCACGAAGGGGTGGCTGCCGGTGCTCACCCGTTCCTGCAGGGCGTCGGCAATGACCCGGTAGACGCCTAGCCGGTCGCGCATCGCGCCTTCGGCTTGCGCCCGGGCAATCGCAATGCGGTGCCGGAACTCCGGATCGGTCGCAAGCTGCTGCGGCAACAATTCCACGAGGCGCGCAAGCGTATCGCGGGCATCGCCATGGATGAACAGGTCGACCGGGTAGTTGCGCCCGCACTGCGACGGGTCGGCATCGATCTGGACGATGCTGCGCGGCAGCGCCAGCCGGTTGTTGCGGGTTTCGTTGCCGCGCAGGCGCGAGCCGACGATCAGCATGAGATCACATTGGGCAAACACCGCTTCGGCTTCCGGCGTCATGTTGAAAGCACCCAGCGTTGCCGGATGGCGCTCGTCGACCACCGCCCGGCCATGGGTGCTGGTGACAGCACACAAACCGCGCTCGACCAGCGCATTGGCGGGGGCAGATGCATCGCGGGCGCCGCCGCCGAGCCAGATCATCGGCCGGTCGGCGCTTTGCAGGCGTTCGGCCAGGTCTGCGATATCGGTTTGTGCCGCAACGGGTCGCACGACGGCCGGTGCTGCGATGCTAGCCGTGACAGCCACCATCTCGCGTTGGACGTCGATGGGGATTTCGAGGCTGACAGGTCCCGTGGGCGGGCTCAGCGCGGCCGAGACCGCCGCCGTCAGGACGCCGTGCACGTTACGCGCTTCCCAGAGACGGAAACAGGCCTTGGACACCGCCCGCAGCATGCCATCCTGATTGGGTACGTCGTGGATGGCGGCGCGGTCGCGGTCGATGAACTGCCGGTCCACCTGCGAGGTGATGTGCAGCACGGGAGACCCGGCGGTCAGCGCCTCGACCTGGGCGCCGGCCGCGTTGCCGGCGCCGGTGCCGGTCGAGGTGATCACAACGCCGAGGCCTTGGGCAACCCGGGCATGGGCGTCCGCCATGTTCATGGCGCCTGCTTCGCCGCGGGCCGGCACGAACCGGATACGGCCCTGCCGGGCGATGGCGTCGAGGATCGGCATGTTATGGATGGAAATGACGCCGAAGGCCGTGGTCACCCCGATCTCCGCGAGATGGGCGGCGATGGCGTCGCCCACCGTCTGTTCTGTCGTCTTTGTCCGGTGCAATGTGTCGGCGGTCATCACACGAACCTCGATGTGCCGCCGGACACTTCCAGCCGCGCCCCGGTGATGAAGGCTGCCGCGGGCGAGGCGAGGAAGACGATGGCGTTGGCGGCTTCCTGCGGCTCGCCGAAACGGCCGAGCGGAATGTCCCGGCTGGCGGCCTGAGCGGCAAACCAGTCGGCGCGCGACTGGTTAGGGTCCTGCCGGGCCTCGAAGCGGCGCTCCCACTGGCCGGAAATCACCACACCGAGCAGGATCGAATTGACGCGGATGCCCGGCGCGAATTCCACGGCCAGCGATTTCAGGAGGTTCTGGACACCGGCCCGGGCTGCCGAGGTACAGACCATGTGCGGTTCGGGCTGCGTGGCGAGCAACGAATTGACGCCGACAATGGCGCCGTCCGGCCCCTGCCGCAACTGGTCCTCGAAGGCACGCACCGGGTGGATCTGGCTGAAAAATTTCAGTTCCAGCTCGTCGCGCCAGGCGTCGTCGTCGGTGGTCTTGAAGGTCGAGACGCGGCCCTGTCCGGCATTGTTGATCAGCATCTGCGCGCCGCCGAACCGTGCCGCGACCGCGTCGGCAAAGCGGTCCATCGTGTCGGCCTCCAGCACGGATGCAGTTTCGGCGAGAATGCGGTCGTCCCCGAACTCGTCCGTCAGGTCGTCCGCCACCCGCATCAAGCGGTCGCTGCCCCGGGCGCAAAAAGCGACATTGCAGCCCTCGCGCAGCAAGGTGCGCACGGTGGCAAGCCCGATGCCGGAGGAGCCGCCGGTGACGACGGCGGTGCGGCCGGTTAGTCCGAGATCCATTCACCCGGCTCCCGCGTTGGGAAAGCCCTTGTCGGGGCGCCCCAGCATTACCGCCCGCATGGCCGGTGTCGGCGGACCGGCGGTCATCCAGCGGTCGGACAGTTCGGGATCGCCCCACGGCCATTCGCCGACGACATGAGTCGCCTCGTCGATCTGCTGCAACTCGGTGGTGAATTCGATGACAAAGCCGGAGGGCGAGACAAAGTAGGCGAACGGATTGTTGCCGGGTCCATGGCGGCCAGGGCCCCAGCTCGGCACCTGGCCCATCTGTTTCAGCCGGCCGATACCGCGCATGAAGCCGTCCATGTCGGGCATTTCAAAAGCCACGTGGTTGGCGCTCGCATGGGCGTTCTGGAACAGCCCGATCGAATGATGGTCGGTGTTGCAGCGCAGGAACGACATGCGGTCGACGTAGTAGTCGCTGAGCCGGAAGCCGAGCGTGTCGCAATAGAAGGCCTCGGTCGTCTTGATGTCCGGCGTGTTGAGGACCACGTGCGACACCTTCACCGGCATGGCGAACGTTGCCTCCGTGTCGGTGTTCGGGCACACGTCGGTGACGATGCGCAGCACCCGGTTGTCGGGGTCGAGGATGCTGAATCCGTAGCCGCCGCCGGGTGTCGAGACCGGACCGGGCTCGGACACCACCGGCACACGATCGCCTCGCAACTGCTCGAACAACGCTTCGAGCCGGTCGCGGCCGGTCATGCCGAAATTGATGTAATCGATGCCGAAATCGTCGCCGTCGATCAGCGCGTAAATAAACGGTTCCGGTCCGGTACCGCGCAGATACACGCTGCCATCGTCGGACGGCACCTGCTGCAGCCCCCAGGTCTGCGTGTAGAAATCGGCGCTCTCGGTCATCTGCGGCGCACGCATGGCGATGCCGCGCAAGAAATCGATTCCGATACGGTCGGTCATGACGGTCTCTTCCGATCCAATCCGGGACTGCCCGATTGCGGGAAATATCCCAGTTGCTGTGAAATGCTCTGCGCCGCCGCTCGCATCGCCGACTGGATGTCGTCGCGGCGTCCGGCGCTTTCGGTGAATTCATGCTCGGGACCGGTGACGTTGATGGCGGCCACCGGTTTCTCTGAACTGTCGAAGACGGCGACCGCCGCCGAGCCGATCCCAGCCTCGAAATTGCCGACGCTCCAGGCGACGCCCATATTGCGGTCTGCGTCCAACTGGACATCGAGTGCCTGGCGCGTCGTCGGCGTCTTCGCCGTGGCGGGGTGGAAGTCGCAGCCGTCGAGTGCCCGGTCGCGTTCTGCCCTGTCGTAATGCGCGAGAATAATGCGGCCGATGGACGTCGCGTGGATAGGCAGCCGACTGCCGACGCGTACATTGCTGACCAGATGCAGGTTAGGCGTTTCGCGCAGCAAATACAGGATCTCCTGGCCTTCGATGACGCCAAGATGGGCCGACAGGCCCAGCGTCGCCGCCAGTTCCCGCAGTTCGGGTTGCGCGATCTGGACAATGTCGCGGGAATATAGCGCATGAGCAGCGAGATTGATGAGGCCGTTGCCGAGCGTATAGCCGCTGCGATCCGGCAGCGCCTGGATCATCCGCTCGCGCTGTAGCGTTTCCAGGAGCCGCAGCAGCGTGGTGCGATTGATTCCGGTCTCCTTGGCGGCGCGGCTGGTGTTGGCGCAGTCATTGCCGGCCGAGATGTAGCGCAGCAGCGCGATGGCGCGCTCGACCGGGGGAACACCGAAAGTGGGTTTGTTATCGGTCATCGGGCCGCCCCTTGCAAAACCGGTTCCTCGGCGCTGAGAAATCGGATGATTTCCGCGGCGACCACATCGGGTTTTTCCTTGTGCAGGAGATGGCCGGTTGCCGCGATCTCCAAGTAGTCGGCTGTGCCGTCGCCGCCGGCGGCGACCAACGCCGCGTGAACCTTTCGGCTCTGGTCCGGCGGCGTGATGGTATCGTCCGCACCGACCATGACGAGGCTGGATGCCTGAACCGCCGATGCCCGTTCGCTCAGATTGCCTGCGGCAAGCATATACACCGCCTGCGCATAGCCGGCCGGATCGATGGCGGCCATGGCGGTGACGGCTTCACCGGCAAGGTCGGGGCGCGCGGTTGGATCATGCAGCAGTTTGGGCGCGCGCGCTTCGGCGAAGGCCCTGGGTCCCAGTCGTTCAAGACCGTCCAGCCGGGCCGCGGCTTTTCCCGGCAGCGCGGCGTCGCTGGCCATGCCATACCCCTGGGCGCAGGACAGCAGGATGAGTTCCGCCACCTTGTTCGGGTAACGCGCGGCGAATTCCGTGGCGATCAAGGTGCCGAGCGAATGGCCGAGGAGGGTGAAGCGTGGCAGCGCCAGTGCATCGATCAGATCGCGCAGGCGCGCGGCGTAATCGGCGGCAGTCGGGCGGTGCATCGGCAGCGGCTCCGACTCGCCATAGCCGGGCGCGTTCCAGGACAGCAGCGCCCAGTCTTCCGGCAGCAGGGCGCACAGCCGCTCAAACGCATGGGCGTTGCTGCCGATGCCGTGCAGCATGACGAGGCATCGCTTTGCTGTGCCGTCGCGCCACAGCACGTCCAGCCCGGCGATCGATTTTGGTGTCATAATGCTCATGTGAAACAGAATCCCCGATTGGCCGGAAGCACCTGACCGGTCAGCGCGAGAGCCGCCTCGCTGAGCAGGAAGGTGACTGTGCCGGCGATGTCCTCAGGGCCTTGCGGTCCGGGCACCGCGCGGTTGTCGCGGTAATGCGCGTGCCTCTCGGGCGGTACGTATTCGGTCGATTCGGTCGTCAGGATCCCGGGAGCGACCGCGGTCACGCCGATGCCGGAAGGCCCGAGCTCCCGCGCCAGCGCCCGTGTCATCGACATCACGGCGCCCTTGCTGGCCACATAGGGCAGCAGTCTCGGGGCGCCCCACAGCGCCGTGTCGGAGGCGATGTTGACGATGCGGCCGGCACCGGAGGCCGACAGCAAGGGCACCGCCGCCCGGGTCATCAGCCATAGTCCGCGCACATTGACGTCCATGACCCGGTCCCAGGTTTCGATCGCGACCTCGTCATGGGTCTTGCCGCCGATTCCGGTGGCGACGGCGCCGTTATTGACCAGGCCGTGCAAAGTTCCTTCCGTATCCGCGATGTTGCGGCCGAGCCGGTCGATCGAATCCGGATCGCCGAGATCGCAGGGCGTGAACCGGGCGCTGCCTCCCGCCGCTTCGATCAAGGAGACCGTTTCGTGACCGCCTTCCTCATTGATGTCCGACAGCACCAGGCGTGCGCCTTGAGCCGCCGCGGCCAGGGCGATTTCCCGCCCCAGCCCTCGCGCGGCCCCGGTGATCAACACGGTGCGGTCGGCAAGCATGATTGGTTACTCCGCCGCTTCCAGGGCGGCTGCCTCGGCATCGATCTGTGCCTCGGCGGCCTTCAGCAGCACCTGGCGGATCCGCGATACGCCGAGATCGTGCTGGTAGAGCATGTCGCGCTTGCCGGCATCCGGCGTCATGCCTTCCAGCATGATGCGGTCCTGCTCCAGCACGTGCCAGTGGCGCGGCTCCAGCTTAGCCCGGTAGAGGAACCGCCAGGCTTCCCGTTCGGCGCCCTGCACCTTGCGCAGCCGCCAGAAAAAGACCTTGCAGCTGTCCTCGTCGATGGGTGCGACGAAACCGACAATGCGCATGTGACCGCCCGGACCGGCGGCCGGCGGATAGGGGATGTCGAGCCTGCAGAACATGTTGCCGTCGTTGACCGCCATTTCGACCCAGTCGAAGTTCTCGCCCGACTGGCCGACGCGGCTGACGCGGAAACCGGTGTCGAGATTGTCGAGTTCGACCAGGTCCTGCTTGGCGCCGAAGGCGAGCGTGAAGGACTGGGCGTGCAGATAGCAGCCATGCATCGGATCAGCGAGGTTGTCGAGCGCCAGACGGTAATTGGTGTCCCATACCGCGGTGCACAGGAAACCGGTCCAGTCCGGGTCGGACAGCTCCTCCGGCACCTCGAAGGCCGGCGGCTCGGCCTGCGTTTCGCCCGGCATGAACGCGAAGACCGCGCCGGCCACCTCGATGGTCTTGTAGGCGGCGTTGGTCTTGCGCCCCTCGAAGGCGCATTCCGGCATCGCCGGGACCCGTTCGATCACCCCGTCGCCGGTCATGATGATGCCGTGGTAGCGGCAGCCGATCTTGCCGTCGTGGACTTCGCCCAGCGACAGCGGCGCGCCGCGGTGCGGGCAATGGTCCTCGATGCACTGGATGTCGCCGTTATGGTCGCGCCACAGCACCAGTTTGCGGCCGGTGATCTTGGCGCCGTAGGGGCGGTCGGAACGCACTTCGACGGTCTTGCAGACCGGATACCAGCGGGCGGTCAGCCCTTGGTTGACGCGGGCCTCGATCCGGTTGCGACGTTCCTGTTTGTCCATGACAGCCTCCTTTGTGAGATTAGGGGCGTTTGACCTTGGCCAGGGGGTGATCCTCGGGATAGGTCGGCGTCACCGGCTTGGGGTTGCCGATCATGACGCACATCAGCGCTTCCTCGATGCCCTCGTTGCGCAGCCCGCGATAGACTCCGGGCGGCACGGAAATCAGGTCGCGTTCGGTGAGCACCGTTTCAACCGTCTCGCCCTGGTGTTCGATGAACAGCCGGATCTTGTGACCGCGCAGAATGAAAAACACTTCCTCGGCATCGGTGTGGATGTGCGAAGGCCCCTCGCAGCCGGCCGGCAGCACCATGGTGGAAAAGGTGAAATGCTCGGCCGGCACGACGTTGGAGTCGCTTTTCACCCCGGTGGCGCCGGTGCCCATGTAGCGCATCTGCGCGCGCTTGTATTTCGGATCGTAATCCGCCTGGAACTTGAGGGCGTTCCAGTCGAGCTTGCGGGTCTCGTAGCGGGCGACCCGGCTTTCGATCCAGTCGCCCAGCGACATGCCGTCCGGGATGTCGACATCGTCGGGTTCGATCTTGGCAATGGTGGAGTGGGTATTCATGTCAAATCTCCGCTTTTGGGATGTAGTGAAGCAAACGGGCCTCGACATAGGCCACGGTCGAATAGAGGGCGATGCCGATCAGGGTCAGCAACAGGATGGCGTTGAACACCATGGCGGCGTTGGCCTGGCCCTCGCCGTAGGTGATCAGGAATCCGAGGCCGGAATTGCCGCCGACCAGTTCGCCGACGGTGACGCCGATCACCGCCAGGGTGGAGCCGATGCGCAGGCCAGCCAGGAGCGACGGCAGGGTCGACGGGAACTCGATCTTCCGGAAGATTTCGAAGCGCGTCAGATTGTAGGCGCGTGCCAGATTGATGATGTCCCGGTCGACCGTTTTCATGGCCTGCAGCACGTTGACCAGGATCGGGAAAAACACGATCAGGATGGTGACCAGCAGCTTCGGCCAGAAGGTAAAGCCGAACCACATGATGAACAGCGGTGCGAAGGCCACTTTGGGGGCGATCTGCAGCGCCAGGATATAGGGCGACAGGACCCTCTCCCAGAACAGCGACAGCCCGAGCAGATAGCCGATGGCAGCTCCGAGAAAACTGCCGATGCCGAAACCGACAAGCGTCATGACGAAGGTCGACCAGGTGTGTCCGACCAGATTGTCGAGCCGCACCATGCGCAGCAGTTCGTCCAGGCACTGGCTGGCGGTGGGAATGATGTATCGCGGCACGCCGAGCGCCGGCGGTAGATACTCCCAGACGACGAGGAACGCCATCGCGACGGCGATCGTCATGGCCAGCTGTGCGTTTTTCATCGCGTACGCCCAAGAGTTGGGTGCCCCGCGAGGGAGCACCCGCTAGTGAGTCAGTTAACAAACTGATTGGTGTAGGTGTCGGCGATCGGCACCGCCTCGCGGACGATGTCGTTCTCGACATAGAAGTCCTGAACCGCTTGCAGACGCGATTCATCGAATTTGCCGAAATTGTCGACATCGTCGCCGTAAACCAACGCAATGTAGGCGCGCATGATGCCCTCCATGACGGCTTCCTTGCCCTCATGTTGCGGTACGGCGGCAACGTAATCCTTGGCGGCCTGGGCCGGGTCGGCGATGACGTCCTTGTAGCCCTTCATCGTCGCCTGAACGAAATTGCGCACCATGTCGGGGCGGTTGGCGATGGTATCGTCGGACGCGATGATCGCCTGCGCCATGGCCGGGAAGATGTCGTTGATCGGCGTCGTCTCGATCTCGACACCGGCACCGCGGATGGCGCCGGCCCATTCCGGCACGCCGGACATCGCCTGGATGTCGCCGGAGATCATCAGCTTGATGATGCCGCCGGGTCCGACTGCCTGGATATCGGCGTCGTCCCTGGTCAGTCCGGCGTTGGCTAGATAGGCGAGCAAATTGTAGTAGGTGGTGTCCTGGAACGACAGCACGCCGATCGACTTGCCTTTCAGGTCGGCGGCCGAATTGATGCCGGCGTCCTTGCGCCAGTTGATCTGGGTCAGCGCCTTGTCGCCGAGTACCGCGACACCCTTCACCGGAATGCCGTTGGCCCGCACGATGATGGCGGTATCGCCGATGCCGCCGCCGAGATCGGCGTTGCCGACGCCCACCTGCTTGGCGACGTCGGCGCCGCCCTTGCCGACCTGGAATGTGACATCAAGACCGGCGTCCTTGTAGTAGCCCTTGGCCTCGGCCAGCTTGAACGGCGCGAAAGCCGGCAGGAAATCCGGTGCCGGAAACAGGTAGGTGACTTTCTCCGCGGCATGCGCAAGGCCCGCCATCATGGACAGGGCCAGCGCCGCTGCCAAGGATCGCATTGCAGTTTTCATCGTATTCTCCCTGAGTGGTTTTTGCTTTTCATGCGATTTCCTCCGCGTCCTGCAGCTTCAGGAGCGAAAAGAGCTGGTTGATGTATTCGGTGATGCCGGGGTTCTGGCGGCGGGCCGTCGGATTGCCCCGGTCGGGCAGGTCAACCGTGATCTCGGCGATCACCTTTCCCGGACGCTCGCTCAGCACGATGATCCGGTCGGCCATGAAGGCCGCCTCGGCCAAGTCGTGGGTGATCAGCAGCGTGGTGATGCTTTCGCTGGCGATGGTTTCGGCGAAATTGCGCTGAATGATGATTTTGGTCTGCGCGTCGAGCGCCGAGAACGGCTCGTCGAGCAGGATGACGTCCGGCTCGATGGCCAGCGTGCGGGCCAGCGCCGCCCGCTGCCGCATGCCGCCGGAAAGCTGATAGGGGTAATAGTTGCCGAAACCGTGCAGGTGGCACTCGTCGAGCCGGGCGCGGGCCCGTTCCCGGCACTCGGATCTCGAAAATCCGCGCGATTCGAGGCCGAAGGCGACATTGGCCTCGATCGTGCGCCAGGGCAGCAGCAGGTCCTTCTGCAGCATGAAGCCGACATGGGAGTTTGGCCGCAGCACCTTTTCTCCGGATACGTAAACTTCTCCGCTGGTCGGCTGATACAGCCCGGCTGTCATGTTGAGGATGGTGCTCTTGCCGCAACCGGAGGGCCCGACGATGGCGACGAATTCGCCATTATCGGCGCGGAAACTGATGTCCTGGACGGCCACCAGTGCACCATCCGCAGAGTCCGCATTGAATTCCTTCGAAACCGACCGGAACTCAAGCGCCATAGCCGTCCTCTTCGAAGGCGGCGTCAAGGTCGCGGTTGATGTCTGCCAGATGGCCGACAAGCACGTCGACCGTCCATGTTCCACCCCCGGGCGCGTCGATGTCAGAGGCGTTTAGCGCATCGGCTACCGCGTTCAGATCGTGAATGCCACTGGCGAAGGCCGCTTCGAGCGCATCGGCAAAGGCCTGTTCGCTTTCCGTCAACGGCCGGCCGCGCGACTGCACGTCGAGGGGAAACCGGTCCTGCAGTGCAGATTTCGGGATCATCCAGTTCGGAGGATTCGTCATGGCGATGCCCTTGATGTTCTTATTTGAACAATTTGTTCAAATATAATCCTACTGTAATAGTCGTTATGACGCAAGCTGCCCGAACAAGCGGACATGTGCGATCGCGGATACGGGGTGAGGCGAGCTGACGCCGAGCCCAAACGTGTCTCTCACGAAGAGTGAGCAAACCGCAGGCACGAGCCGATTTTGCAGAAACGAGGCACCGGAAACAGGTGGTATTAATCTGACCTCTGACGAAGGAGGTATCCGATGGCTACGTTTATTCTGCTTGCCAACTGGACGAAGGAGGGGTTCCAGCAGATCAAGGACTCCCCGGGCCGCCTCGACGCCTTCAAGACCGCGTGCAAGGAACACGGGGCACGGATCGTCGCCTATTACATGACGATGGGACCTTATGACATGGTCATCATCGTTGAGGCGCCCGATGACGAAACAATCGCCAGATTAGCCCGCTTCTCTCACAGCACGACGGTTTGAGGTTGTTTGCCGGCCTCGATAGTGCGTGCCGTGCCTACGCGTTTACAAGGCGGCATGCATCGATCGCCGCGGTGAGCAGCGGTCTGTTTTAGCAGCGATGTTCCTTTGTTGGTTGTTGGGAAGGGCTTATGTCCTGCGGCTCATCGGGCCGCGGCGCATATTCGGGCGTGGGCCAGAGTGAACTCGTGCATGTGGGGACAAGCCGAAGCCATGGCGACTTTGATACGCCGGACCGAGACGCGGATCTGGGCGCCGATCTTGAGGAGCTTCAACCGGATCGTCCCACAGGTCGCCTCGGCAAGGGTCGTGTGTCTCAGGCCAATCCTTCGAAGAGCGCAGATCAAGACATAGGCAAATGACGCGAACCAAAGCCGCAGTTGGTTGGCGCGCATGGTGTGGGCACTGGTGCGGTCGGCATAGAGATCGAGCTGGCACTCTTTGATGCGGTTTTCCATGTCGCCGCGGGCGCAGTACAGATCCTCGTACAGAGCCTTTGCGCCCCCATGCTTCGGCTTCAGCGAGGTCACGATGAAGCGCGGGTTCGATCCCTTAAGCGTCCATTCGGCCTTGCCAATGACGCGCCTTCGCCGTGACCAGCTGTCCTTAGTCGACCATAGGAAGTCGCGGAACAGGCGGGCCGGTTCGCCGCTCGCCCGGCCGGCAAGACAAGCTTCCTCCAGGGCCGGTTCGATTTTCTTTTCCAGGCGCTGGTTGCGGGCCAGACCGAAGATGTAGTCGACCTTGTTGGCTTCGCACCAGTCCATCAGTGTGTTGCGGGCAAAGCCGGAATCGGCGCGTAGGATGATGCGCACGTTCGGCCAGCACTTGCGGATCTGAGTGATGATCCGCTCGACTTCCTGCTCTGTTCCCTTGCTGGCGTCGATGTTGGAGCGCCGCAGCTTGGCCGCCAAAAGGTGACGGCCGCAGAAGATGTAGAGCGGCAGATAGCAGTAGCAGCGATAATAGCCGTGGAAGAAGCGACCTTCCTGATGGCCGTGCAGCGGATCATCCGTGGCATCCAGATCGAGGACGATCTTGCGAGGTGGATTGTCATGAGCCTCCAGGAACAGATCCACAAACAACCTTTCGATGGCACTGCGGTCATGGCTGATCCGGTGATAGCGCGTCGGCTCGCCGACCGGCGCATGCTCCAGCCGGTTCAGGGTCGATTTGCCGGCCAGCGGCGCGCAGTCCGACCGCTGCGGCGTCAAGCTTTCCGACAACAGGGTCAACACCGGATCGTGACGCAGCGTGTCGTGATCATCCACGTCCTCGTATCCCAGAGCGATCGCCGTGACGCGTTGTGCAATCAGGGTGCGCACGCTGTGAACCGTGCAATCGGGATCGCGCCGATCGACGAAGCAACCTGCAAGCCTGTCGAACAGCCCGATGGCTTTTTCAGTGTGGCGCAGCAACACAGCACCGGCGTCCGAGGTGATGGCTCCGCCGTCGAAAGCGGCGACGACTTTACGTCCGTCAAAGCCTTCAAATTCGAGCTGTTCGGAGATACAGTGTGTTTGCATCGGACCCCGTCCATGAACCTGATAACTCTTTGTAGCAAAAGAATATTCTCAGATTCTTGGGGCCGATGCACCCCTTTCTTTGAGAGATCCGGGTTAGCGCTTCAGGGCGGGTCACGGGGAGCAACGCGCACGCTGACGCTCAAGGCGTTCACCGAAGACGAATACCGCGACATCGTCAACTCGCTGCCCTGAACGTGCCTCGGCTCAGCCGATCCTTAGCATATTTGTTTTGGAGAGGATGCGGTTCGGATCTACGCCGGTTGGAAGCAATCACGCATTACGTACCCGCCGTCGCCGCCGACGGCCACAATCAAGGGCGGGTGTGATGAAAAAGGCGACGACCCTGAGGCCGCCGCCAGTCTGCTCCGGGAATGGGAGCTCCCGGAGCGATGACCTCAGCAGTGTGGCGCTTCGGTCAGTGGGCGTAGGTGTCCTTTTCCGGATCGCCTGTCACCGTCCCGAAGTAGCGGGCACCGGTCTCGTCCGCGGTTGGCGATTGCAGCGCGCCGGTGGTGAGCTGGTCCGGACATTGCGTGCCGAATTCGCAGATCGACTTGAAGCGGACCTGCAGGTCGGACGGTTCGGCGGGATCGAAGGCGTAAGTGTCCTTTTCCTCGTTTCCGGTGACGGTGCCCACATAGGCTGCCTTCGGCAGAGTGTCGTTGTCCTCAGCGAGTGCGGCGCCGTTGAAGAGCAACGCGGCGGTGGTCAAAATAAGTAAAGGGCGCATGTCGGGCCTCCATTGCAGCTTGATTGATGCAGCAGAAGTGTTTTTCTTCCACTGACTAACAAAAAGATCTAAGCGAGGAAGCCGCTTGTGGCGTTGGCATTTGCCAACGTTGCTTAAAAATACTGCGGATTTTTGATTTATTTGTTTTGGGATCCGTCAAAACTGCAATGACTAATCCAGTTCGGCATTCTCAATCATCTGCTGCAGGCGAGACAGGTCGGTGATGCGCATGCTGTCCGGAGTGCGCTCCAGCAGGCCGATCCTGATCAGCCGGCTGAGCTCACGCGAAACGGCCTCGCGATGGGTGCTGATCCGATTGGCAATGTCGGACAGTTTGGGCGCCGGGGTGATCGCGCCTTCGCGCCGTCCCGGTTGACGGTCGGCCAGCCGCAGGAGTTCGGCATGGATCCGATGGCGCACCGACAGGGTGCTGAACTCAACAACGCGGGCCGACAGCCGGCGGATCTCACGCGACAGAATGCGCACCAGCTTGACGCCCAATTCAGGCTCGTTGCGCAACAGGTCGGTAAAAGCCTCCCCCGGCAACGCGGCGATGAGACAGGTGGAGCGGGCCTCGATGCTGGCGGAGCGCTGTTCGCCGTCCATGGCTGAAATCTCACCGAACAGGCTGCCGGCATGCATGTCCTGGAAGATGACATGCTTGCCGGAGGCGGAATAGATCGATGCCCGGATCGTTCCCTGCGCCAGGAAATAGACGTCGCCCGGGGTATCGCCCTGGCTGAAGATCATGACGCCCGGATCGTAGGTTGTCCACGTGCATCGATCGGCGATCGCGACACGCGCCTCCCGGGGCAGATCGGCAAAAAGCTCGACGGTCAAAAGGTAGTCGGAACGGTCGGTCACAGGTCGTTCTCCAGAGCTTCTAGATCGGCCTCGATGCGTTTGGTGAAGAGGCTTGCACCCTGCGCCTTCGCCGTCTTGAGCGCCGTTTCGTACTCCACCCGTGCTTGTTTGGCCGGACCGCCTTGCGCGCGGATCAGACGGCCCTTGATCCGATGGAACTCCGCCGCCATCCATAGCTCGCCCTGCTCCTGGGCAGGCGCTACCAGGGCCAGAAACTCCGCCGCCTCATCGAGACGGTCACAGTTGGCACAGGCCTCGGCATAAAGCACGTACCAGCAGCTGTTAAAGGCGTTTTGCGCGATCAGACCCCGCACGCCACGCCGCGCCTCGGCGAAGCCCTCGTCTTCCTCGCCGCGGTGGATCAGCGCCAGGCCGTGAAACAGTTCGGCGTGGCTGAGCCATTGCGGCATATCATTGTCCGTCGACAGTGTCCTGAGGGTGTTGGCGTGGCGCGCCAGGGCATCGGTTTGTTCCAGGATTGCCGACAGGAAACAGCCGGCAAACAGCAGGGTGTGGCAGATGTTGTGCATCTGACCGTTGCGCTCCGCCGATTGAAGTGCCCGTTTGCGCCAATGCTCGGTTGCCTCCCGGTCATCCATGAAGGCATGAACTTCCGCCACGCCGAGGATCATCATGGTGGCATGGTTCGACGGACCGACAACACGCAGTGCCTGTTCGTGCCGATCATAGTCGTAAAGCGCGAGGAACGCCTCCATGGACCTGAGCGCTTCCGGGAACTGGCCGGCAAAAATCAGCGCTGTCGCCATGGTCCGGTGGGCCAGCAGCTGATCGATCTCGGAGCCCTCGCGGGCAACGTCGGCGATTTGCGTGGCCAGCTCGATGCAGTCGTAAATCTGGCTGTTGGCGCCCAGAACGATCCATTTTGCCGTCAAGGCGGGAACCAGTTTGGCTGTCTTGCCGGTTTCCCGGGCCAGTTCGACCGCCCGCTCCATCGCCTTTGCAACACCTTCAGCGGCATATCCCTGGGCTGCGATCAGTGCGCCGGCGATGCTCAGCCGGTAGGAGAGTTCGCGCTCGTCACGGTCGGACGATGCCGGGCAGCGCCCATTGGCCTCGATGGCGCTTTGCAGAAAACTCACCGCTTCGGCATAGGCTGACCGTTTCGCCGCCTGTTCGGCGGCGCGATCCCATTGGGCGCCGGCGGTCGCGAAATCGCCGGACTCCTCCAGGTGCATGGCGACGATGTGCGGGACCGAATCGGCGATCTGCTTGAACTCGTCGATCAGGATCCGGGCGACCTGCCGGTGCAGCCGCATCCGGTCCTTGCGCAAAAGCAGATTGTAAGCGGCTTCGCGCAGCAGGATGTGCCGGAAGGAGATCGCCTCGCCAAACGGGCTGTGCTTGATGGTCAGCACGTCGGCATCGAGCAACTCGTCAATGCCGTTGCGCGCCTGCGCTTCCGGCAGACCGGAAACGGACACCAGCACCGCAATCGGAAACTCGTGCCCGATGACGGCCGCGGTCTGTGCCAGGCCACGCCCGGCCTGCAGCCGATCGAGCCGCGCCAGCAGCGATTCCGACAAGGAAGCGGGCAGACCGGAGAGCCCGTCCGGCGCCGCGCGCCCCTTCGAAGCGGCCTCGACGTAGCCGCGCGCCAGCTCCTCGGCGAAGATCGGGATGCCGTCGCTGCGCGCCATGATCGTGTCGATGACGCCAGCCGGAACATCCTGGTCGCCGGCGACGGCGCGGATGAGACGCACCGTGTCGTCGCGGTCCAGCCGCTGCAGCGATATGAAGCGGGCCTGGGAATTGCTCAGCCAGGGCGGATGCTCCTGCGGCCGCATGGTCGCCAGCAGCAGTACCGGCAACTCGGCAAGTGTCGGTAGAAACTGCTCGAAAAGCTCCGCCGTCGAGGGGTCGATCCACTGTATGTCCTCAAAGGTGATGACGATGGATTCCCGGGCGATGGCGTTCAGCAGATCGAGCAGCAGCCGCATGATGCGCCGCCGACGCTCCTTCGATGACAGGCCGTAGAGAGGCGTCGTGTCGATGCCCTGGACGCGGATCAACTCGCCGATCAGGGCCAGTTTCTCCGGGGTGACCGGCCCGGCCCGGTCAATGACCGCCGACAGCTTGCGGGCGGTTTCCTGCGGCGTATCCTGCAGTTCGACGCCGCTCGATTGTTCGATGAAGTAGCGAAACGGATGGAACGGCGTGCTGACATTGTAGGGCGCGCATTGCAGCACCGGCTGGCTGTCGTGGGTACCGCACGCCTCCCGTACGATGCGGCGGGCCAGGCGCGATTTGCCGAGGCCGCTCTCGCCGACGATGACGGCGAATTGGCCGCGGCCCTCCTGCGCTTCGGCGAGACGGTAGCGCAGTCGCGTCAATTCCTCTTCGCGCCCGACGAAGGCTGTGGTCGAATGATCGCTGCGCAGCGCGCCGAAGCGGCTTGCGGAACTGCTGTGGCCGTCGACACGCCAAGCGCGGATCGGTTCGGCGAAGCCCTTCAGATCAAAACTGCCGAGGTCGGTGCATTCGAAAAGATCGCCGATGCGCCGCCGCGTCTGCGGTGCGATCACCACCGCATTGGGGGTTGCCAAGGCCTGCAGGCGGGCGGCCAGGTTGGGCGTCTCGCCGACAGCGCTCTCGCCGATGATGCGACCGTTTTCGTCCACTGCGCCGACGACGGTCAGGCCGGTTGCGATGCCGACGCGCACCTTGGGCTGATGGTCACCGAACGGCTCCATGGCGGCGACGCTTTCAACGACGGACAGCGCCGCTGCGACGGCGCTTTCGGTGTCGTGTTCGGAGGAGCGGGGATAGCCGAAATACACCAGGATGCCGTCGCCGAGATACTGCGCGATGTGCCCAGAATAGGGTCGCACCGCTTGTTCGACAACGTTGCGGAATTGGCCAAGATAGTGACGCAGGTCCTCCGGATCGACATGCACCGACAGGGCCGTCGAATCCATCAGGTCACAGAACATGACGGTCAGATTGCGCCGCTCGGCGGATGGCTCCGCTGGCGCGCCCTCGGTCCAGGGTGACGCGGCCGGCGCTGCCGCTGCGGCGGTCGAGGGAGGCGACGGCTCGGCTGCGCCCGCCTGTTGTGCCGCGCTCAGTATGCGGCGGCGGTGACCGATCGACTTGACGCCCATCTCGCGCAGATCATCGGTGGTCAGTTCGCCCAGAACATCGGCATCGACGTCGTTATCGACAAAGGCCTGCGCATACTGCGGCAGGCCGAGGGCCGTCAGCCAAGCGGTAATGTCGAATGTCGCCCCGTTCGTCATACCGTTATCCGGTCATTGCGTCGGCGGGGCCCTTACTCCCCCGGCGTAATCGATGTCCCGGGCAAGCGCTGCCTTGATTTCGGCCGGGATCGACGCGTCGTCGATTGTCGGGGCCTGTTCCGCCGCGGGCTGCGGAACCTGCTGGGCGAAGGCAAACGCATTGTCCGGATCGTATTTCTTCTTAATCGCCTGCAGAACCTTCAGGGCCGTGATCCCCCAATAGGCGAAAGTGTAGTCCTGTGTGTCGAGGCTCGGATAGTTTTGGTAGACATGACCGTTCCAGATCGGCTGCATCTTGGCCTTCCAGTCCGACAGAAACGCTTCCGCCGCCTTGCGTTCCGTTTCATCGTACCAGAAGACATCCATGACCGCGTTGTAGAACACCTCACGGTGGATAAAGGCGTTGCCGGCCAAAGGGGCTGCGGCAATCTGGCCGCCATAGAACTCCAGGTACATATAGGCCCGGTTGATCGGCGAGAAGTTGAAGAAGGTAAGCAGGTCGATCCACTTGTCCCGGGTCAGAAACCGCTGAACGTAGCGGCTCGTCTTGGCCTCGGACGGCATGGGCGGTACTTTCAGCGGCGGCATGCCCTGCGGCCGGTTGAGCAGCATGTGGTTCATCGTCGCGTAGGGCTGGACATCGGTCCACTGGGTGATGCAGCCGGGCATCGCCTGTAGCGGGGCGATCGCCTTCAGGCCCAGTTCCTCGGTGCCGACGACGAGACCGCGCACCATGAAATAGGGTTTCAATTCACCTTCCGGCTCACCCTCATGGATCTTCGACTGATAGCATAACGACACCTGCAGATTGATGTCAGGTCCGTACCGGTTGCCGGTCATGTAATCGTTCTGCAGTGTCATCATCACGTCGGCGGCCTGATCGTAGGCCGTCTCCAGGGGCCACAGCAGGGCAAACCCGAATACGTCGCCGAGTTCGACAAGCTGATACTTGACGTCCAGCAACACCCCGAAATTGCCGCCGGTGCCGCCGCACATGGCCCACAGCAGATCGCTGTTCTGAGCCCCGTCGGCGATGACGATCGAGCCGTCCGCCAGCAGTACCCGCATGGCGATCACGTTGTCACAGTTCATACCGAACGTGGTGGACGTAAAACCGTAGCCGCCGCCCTGGACGTAGCCGCCGATGCAGACATCCGGGCATTCGCCCCCTGGCACATGCAGGCCATAAGGCTGCAGATGGGTATTGAGATCGCCGAATTTGACGCCGCAGCCGACGGTGATCGTCCTGTTGTCAGGCGCCGGGAGCGCGTCGAAGCGGCTGACATCAATGAGGATACCGGGTCCTGAGGAAAACCCGGCCGTGCAATGGCCGCCGGAGCGGACGCAGAACTGCGAACTCCAGGCGCGCGCAAAATCCAGTGTCTTTGCGGCGTCGGGGTGCACGGCGCAATAAACAATCATCTCCGGGTAATAGTCGAACACCGGATTGAAGATGCGGCGATCCTTCTCGTAGGCCGGGTCGCCGTGCAGCACGATGTAGCCCTGCAACCTGCTCTGCAGCTGCTTGATGGCGTCACGCGGGATCTTCAGTTCGGCAAAGGTGCTTTCGGGCAGCGCGTCCCATTGCTGAAACAACTCTGCATTTCGAATCGCATTTGCTGAATAGTTGGCCGGCATGTCGCTCCCCCCAAGTCGTTACTCTTCGGTTCGGCCACACCGCGGTTAATCAGCTCCGTGACTGTCGAACCCCCACCCATGCTCCCTGTTTGCAGAGTGCATGTTGCAATCTTGTGATGCCGGTCCCGGCCGATGCACCACAGCACACGCTGTCACCTGAAACCGAACCGCGATTCTAGCGCAATCCAGGGAAATGCTGCCGGCAGCGGAGTCTCCACATCCATCGCTGCCACCGGATCACCAAGATAGGCTACGATAGCACAAATAGTATCGCGCGCCAGTCCATCCTGCTGCCGGCAACAATAAAGCCAAGTAAAAACCGATTAATGATCAGCCGATTTCTGATTTTTCAGACACCACGCGCTGGCGGCGTGCCATAGGGGCTGCGATTGCTCAGACGGAAACCCTCGTCTCCAGCATACCTTCCAGCCGCTGGCGGATAAGTCGATCGGCTTCGGCCATGATGCCGTCGATCAGTTCCTGGCAGGTCGGGATGTCGTGGATCAGCCCGGCCACCATGCCGCAGGACCAGACGCCGGCGTCCATGTCGCCGTCGAGCATGATGCGCGGATAAACGCCGGCAACCTCTTCGCGGATGTCTTCAAACTGCAGATCCTTGCCGAGCGCCTGCTCCTTCTCAAGCAGCCGTTCGACCGCCGCGTTGTTCAGCACCCGTTCGGTGTTGCGCAGCGGCCGCATAACCAGGCGGGTGTCGAGCTCGGAGGCGGCGACGATCGCCTGTTTGACTTTGTCGTGTACCGGCGCTTCGCGGGTGGCGATGAACCGGGTGCCCATATTCATGCCGTCGGCACCCATGGCCAGCGACGCCACCAGACTGCGGGCGTCCGCCATGCCGCCGGAGGCGACGAATGGGATGTCCAGTTCGTCGGCGGCGCGCGGCAGCAGGATCATATTGGGAATGTCGTCCTCGCCCGGGTGACCGCCGCACTCGAAACCATCGACCGAGACCGCGTCGCAACCGATCGCCTGGGCCTTCAGCGAGTGCCGCACAGAGGTGCATTTGTGAATGATCTTGACGCCGGCGTCGTGCAGTTTGGGAAGATGCGCTTGCGGATTGCGCCCGGCCGTTTCGACGATCCGCACGCCACCGTCGATGATCGCATCGATGTAGCCGGGATAGTCGGGTGTGCTGACGCTGGGCAGGAACGTCAGGTTTACACCGAATGGCTTGTCGGTCATGTCGCGGCAGCGGGCGATCTCGTTGGCCAGGTCCGCTGGGGATTTCTGGGTCAGGCCGGTGATGATGCCGAGTCCGCCGGCATTGGATACGGCAGCCGCCAATTCGGCGAAACCGACATAATGCATGCCGCCCTGGATGATCGGATGTTCGATGCCGAAGAGATCGGTGATTCGCGTGCGCATGGGCATATCCTGTGATGAACGGCGGTTTGCTGGAAAACAGAATGAATAGTCTGTTTTTTAATCTGTCAAGGCCGAGCCGCAGTGTGAAGTCGACCGGTTGAACGCCGGCGAACGGCCGGTCACAATAACGCGGGTCGGGAGGGGCCGGATGAGGGAGGTGACAGAATGAATGATCCGCCACGGATTGACTACAGCGCGGTGGACTGGGTCGCCCACTATGCCGACGCCTCTCCGGAAAAGACCGCGACGATCGAGCTTCCCAGCGGCCGGCGGCAAAGCTACCGGCAGATGCACGAACGGGTCGCCCGGCTGGCGGCCTTTCTCGCCGACCATGGTATCGAGCGCGGCGATCGGGTGGCGTTTCTGGCGCCAAACAGCACGGACATCCTCGACCTGACCTTTGCCACCTGGCGTCTCGGCGGCATTGTGCTGGCGCTGAATTTCCGTCTGACAGCGGCGGAGCTGGCGTTTATCATCGGCGATGCGCGACCGAAAATCGTGCTTTACGACGGCGAACTGTCGAATGTCGTGGCTGACCTCACGGGCGAAGCGCATGTCGAGCTATGGCTGGAAACCCATGGCGACGGCCGTGACAGCGCCTTTGAGCAAGCCATTGACGATGCGCGCTCCCGTATCTGGCATGCCATCGAGCAGCCGCTGCAGGCGCAGTGCATGTTGATGTACTCGTCGGGCACAACCGGCACGCCCAAGGGCGTCATCATCACCCACGGTATGCTGCTGTTCTCCGCGCAGGCGGGTGTATCGCCGAGTCTGTCGACGCGCCGCGGCGTATCGCTTGCGGCGATGCCGATGTTCCATATCGCCGGCATGAATGTCAGCTGCCTTCCGGCACTTGCCATGGGTGCGACGACGATCGTCATGCGCACATTCGATCCAGGTGCCGTGCTGCAGGCGATTTCCGATCCGGCCCTCGGGGTTACCACTTTTTTTGCCGTCCCGGCGGCCTTTAACGCGCTGGCGCGGCATCCCGACGCGGTGTCGGCCGACTATTCGCGGCTGGTCTGTGTGTTTTCAGGTGCCGAAACCGTCCCGGAGGCACTGGTGGCGTGGTGGCTGGAGCGCGGTGTCACCATCCAGGAAGGCTACGGCTTGACGGAAACCGCGGCGCAGGGCTGTGCGTTGGCGCATGAGGATGTGCGATCGCGGCCCGGCTGTGCTGGCAAGCCGTTGGTTCACAGCCGGATCAAGATCATGGTCGACGACTCGACAGAAGCCGGCACGGACGAAATCGGCGAGATCTGGATCAAGGGCGGTGTGGTGACGCCCGGATATTGGAACCGGCCCGATGCAACGGCGGCAGCTTTTCATGACGGCTGGTTCCGTACCGGCGACGTCGGACGCCGCGACGCGGATGGTTACATCTACATCCAGGACCGGTTGAAGGACATGTACATCACCGGCGGCGAAAACGTCTATCCAGCCGAAATCGAAAACCTGCTTTACGAGATCGACGCGATCGCCGAGGTTGCCGTGATCGGGGTTCCGGACAAACGCTGGGGTGAAACCGGGTGCGCCGTGGTCGTGCCAAAGCCGGATCGGACGGTCGACCTCGAGACGCTTGTCACCCATTGCAGCGGGCGGCTGGCGACTTTCAAGCACCCGGCGCATCTGGTTATCCTGGAGGCGCTGCCGCGCAACGCCACGGGCAAGGTGCTCAAACACCAACTGCGGCGCACGGTGCGGCTGAGCCGGGCGTAACTTCCGGTCGTGCCGGGTTTTCCTTCGCGGCGCGATATGCCATGACCGCCTCAAGGAAAAGCCATGAAGCACGTCAAAGACAAAGTCGCATTCATCACCGGCGGAGCCGGCGGTATCGGCTTGGCGATCGCCCGCAGCCTCGGCCGGCGAGGCGCCAGGATCATGCTCGCCGACATTGATGAAGCGCGGCTTGAAACAGCGGTCAACGACCTTCGAGCCGGCGGCATCGAAGCGGCGTCCGTGGCCTGCGATGTCAGTGTCGCGGAAAACGTCCAGCGGGCCGCTGAGAGGACGTGTGACGCCTTCGGCAAGGTTCACATCCTCATCAACAATGCGGGTGTTTTCCTGGGCGGACGTCCGGGAAAAACCCCGTTGCAGGACTGGCGCTGGATTGTCGATGTCAATCTGATGGGCGTCGTGCACGGCATCGAGACCTTCGTGCCGATCATCGCCGAGCAGGACGAAGGCGGCTATATCGTCAATTCCGCGTCTATGGCCGGGCATTGGGCGGTGGCCGAAATGGGGCCTTACAACGCCACCAAGTTCGCCGTGGTCGGTTATTCCGAGACCCTGCGGCGCGATCTGAAGCGCCACGGCATCGGCATCAGCGTGCTCTGTCCGGGACTGGTGCGCACCGACATCCATCAGTCGATTGAGGCGCGGCCGTCGGCAGGGGACGACGACAGTGCGGAGCAGGACGCCAAATGGATGCAGGCCGGCCTGGCGGCGACCGGCAGCGGCATTGATCCGGACACAGTGTCGGAGTGGGTGGTGGATTGCATGGCCGTACGCCGCTTCTACATATTCACCCATCCGGAAATGGCCGACATCATCGACGCTCGGGCCGGGCTGTTGCGGGCCGACTATAAGGCCTGTGTCGAAGACCGGCGCTTTTCCGGCGGTGGGGGCGGTTGAAACAATAGCTCAACACCATCTCGACGCGCACATCATCGGTGCGGCGTTTTCGCGAGTCTTGGGTTCGGTCGATCACCGGGACATTTTGATAGACCGGGCGGCATAGGGATGAATCACACCATGAGCGGACCCGAATTTCTCGAATTCGATACGGTGGTCGCACGCACCCTTGGCAGCATCCGCGGGCTCAAGGTGGTCGATATCGGCGCCGGTTCGGGTCGAGTCACCCGTCAACTGATCGCCCTGGGAGCCAGCGTCGTTGGTGTCGAACCGAACGCGTCGATGGTCGAAGAGGCCGAAGCCGATGACTGTGGCGCACGTTTTGTGGTTGCACCTGCCGAAGCGACCGGGCTGACGGCGGAATCATTCGATCTCGCCGTATTTTCCTACAGCTTGCATCATGTCGGCGATATGGACGCCGGCATCCGGGAGGCCTGCCGTATCACGCGGGCGGATGGGCGCGTGGCCGTGATCGAGCCCGAGGCGCCTGACCCTTTCTATCCGGTGATGCGTTTCATCGACGACGAAAGCGCGGTTTACGCCGAGGCCCAAGCGGCCTTGCGGCGCGCGGTCGCCGGCGGCGCGTTGCGCCACCAGTCTGTGCTGCGGTTCGCCACCAAATATAGGATTGAGACCGCCGCTCAAGTGATCGAGGAACTGACGACGATCGACAGCAGCCGCCACGTCGCCGATGCCGATCGAGCCGCGTTCGACGCCGCTTTCGAATCCGCACGGCTGGTCGACGAAACCGGCGGTTTCATTCCCAACTGGGCCCGTGTCGATGTGTTTACCCGCCCGTAGACTCACACGCACACTGCGTCCAGATGCCCCGGTCAAATCCGCGTGCGCGGCCGAGACGCACCATTGTCTGGCCACTTTGGAACCTATACAAACAACCCTATGAGCATGACAGGCACGCCAGGCATGGTGAGCAGCCTTGCCAATCCGACGCGGTTCCTGACGATTGTTGCGGCCGTCTTGCCGTGGATGATCGGCGCAACCGTCGTGCTGTTCGCCGTCGGGTTGTACATGAGCTTCACCGCGCCTGAGGATTACCAACAGGGCATCACGGTGCGCATCATGTACATCCATGTTCCATCTGCCTGGCTTGCCATGATGTGCTACACGGTGATGGCAGTTTCGGCGATCGGGACACTGGTGTGGCGGCATCCACTGGCCGATGTTTCGGCCAGGGCGGCTGCACCCATCGGCGCGGTCTTCACCTTCCTGGCGTTGCTGACCGGCTCCCTGTGGGGCAAGCCGATGTGGGGCACGTATTGGGTGTGGGACGCACGGCTCACCTCGGTGTTCGTGCTGTTTCTGATGTATCTCGGCCTGATCGCCCTCAACCGCGCGATGGAGGATCCGACGCGCGCCGCACGGCTGTCGGCCATCCTCATCCTGGTCGGTTTCATCAATATTCCCATCATCAAGTTCTCGGTCGACTGGTGGAATACGTTGCATCAGCCGGCGAGCGTCGTACGGCTTGACGGTCCAACCATCCATCCCAGCATGCTCTATCCGCTGCTGGTGATGGCCTTGGCCTTTACCATGCTGTTTTTCACGCTGCATTTGATGTCGATGCGCAATGAAATCTGGCGCCGCCGGGTCGCTGCCCTGCGCCGGCAGGCCGCCAGGGCGGCGGTTTGAGGGCCGGGATGTCCCATTTTTCGTTCGTCGCTATCTCCTACGGTGTAACAGCGGCCACCATTCTGGCTCTCGTCGGCTGGGTCGTCGTCAACCAGCGGGCAAGACGTGCTGAGCTGGATGAACTGGAGGCGCGCGGCGTGCGGCGGCGGTCAGATGCTATGAAGAGTGGAGCCGGTCATGAGCACTGACACAGGAGAGCAGACGGGAACGGGCCAGCGGCCTGGACGCACCCGGCTGATCGCCTTTCTGCCGCTGATCGCGTTCGTGGTCTTGGCCGGACTGTTTTACATGCAGCTGATGTCCGGCAAGGACGCCTCGGTGATCCCTTCGGCGCTGATCGGTCAGCAGGCACCGTCGTTGGATCTGCCGCCACTCGAGGGGCTGGCGCGTGGCGGTGTACCGGTACCGGCGCTGAGCGATGCGCAAACCGAGGATAAAGTGACGTTGGTCAATGTCTGGGCCAGTTGGTGCGCGCCGTGCCGGCAGGAGCATCCGTTGCTGATGGCGCTCGCCGAGGACGGCCGGATCAATGTGGTCGGCATCAACTATAAGGACAAGACGCCCAACGCGCTGCGGTTTCTGGGTGAACTCGGCAACCCGTACACGGCGGTCGGAATTGATCCGAACGGTATCGCCGCGATCGACTGGGGCGTCTACGGCATCCCGGAGACCTACCTTGTCGGCCGCGACGGCACCATCCTGTTCAAACAGGTGGGTCCGTTCACACCAGCCTCCGTGCGCAACGACCTATTGCCGGAAATCGAAAAGGCGTTGTCAGCACCCGCCGACTCATCCTAACCATGAAGGGTCTAGCCTAGCCTAGGGTGCCCTGCGGGGTGCATTGTGTGATGATCTATTACGCCATCGGTGACGTGCATGGCCGTGATGACCTGCTTGAGGCCATCCACTCGCACATTGCGTCCGATCGCGCGCAACACCATGCCAATACCCCGGCCACCCTCGTGCATGTCGGTGACTATGTCGACCGGGGTCCCGACAGCATCGCCGTGATCGACCGGCTGATGGCCGGTGTCGAGGGTTTCGAGATGGTCTGCCTGTTGGGAAACCATGAGGCGATGATGCTGGCCTGCACGGAAACGGACGACCGCCAGGTCTGGACGGGATGGATCCACAATGGCGGCGACGCGACGATCCGATCGCTGGACATGCGGGTGCGGTTCGGCCAGTTCCGGCCACAGGATCTTGTCGCGGCTCTCGGGCCAAAACGAATGGCCTGGCTGGAAGCGCTGCCGCTTTACCATATGACTTCCGACTATCTGTTCGTGCATGCCGGTATCCTGCCCGGCAAGCCGATCGAAAAGCAATCCGAACGCGACCTTCTGTGGATCCGCTATCGCTTTCTCGAAAGTGATGAGGATCATGGCCGGCTGGTGATCCATGGTCACACGCCGACGGACGGGCCCGACTACCGTGCCAACAGAATCGGAATCGACACCGGCGCCTTTTTGACCGGTCAGTTGAGCGCGGTGATCCTCGGCGGCGACGACAAGCCGCGTTTCATGACAGTCGAGGGCGAGCCCGGTGGATATTAGTCTAACCGACGCACGGCGGAGAATCCCGTTCGTATCGACAGAGGCGTTGACTGATATTTGGATTGATTGATGCGGCCCCATGGTCCGCGTGAAACCCTGTGTTGTTGTGATGGGAAAGGTGGACCGAGATGCCCTTTGACACATGTCAGATCAGCAAGGACCCTGACGTCATCGCACCGGATGGCTCGGAAGTTCGAATTCTGTGCAGTGTTTCCCGGGGCAGCATGGCTCATTTCACACTGCCTCCCGGAGCCGTGTCGATCGCCATCGCGCATCGCACAATCGAGGAGGTCTGGTTCTTTGTCTCAGGACAGGGTCGGATGTGGCGCCGGCACGATGGCGAAGAGGAGACGATTACTGTTCAGCGCGGCTCGTCGATCTCCATCCCGGTCGGTGCGCACTTCCAGTTCCGTTGCGACGGAGACGAACCGCTGGTTGCCGTCGGCGTGTCGATGCCTCCCTGGCCGGGCGAAGATGAGGCCTATTTCGTCGACGGCCCGTGGGAGGCTTCGGTGGGACCGACCACCAAGTAACTGCCGGGCAGACGCGCCACGCTGGCCTTACTGCACGGCCTCGGTGTCATCCTCGATGCTGTGACGCATGACCACGCGCATCTGCAGCATCGCGAAAACGATTGTGATCGGCATGATGCCCCAGACCTTAAAGGCCACCCAGAAGTCGGTCGAGAAATTGCGCCAGACGATTTCGTTTACCGCCGCCAGGAACAGGAAGAAGAAGGCCCAGCGCAGGGTCAGCTTGCGCCAGCCTTCGGCATCGAGGCGGAAAGCACTGTCGAAGACATAGGCAAGCAACGACTTGCCGAACAGCAGGCCACCGCCCAGCACCGCGAAAAACAGCCCGTTGATGATGGTCGGCTTCATTTTGATGAACGTGTCGTTCTGCAGCCACAGGGTCAGCGCCCCGAAGACAAAGACGAAAATGCCCGAAACCAGCGGCATGACAGGGATGGTACGCGTCAGGATCCACGACAGGCTGAGCGCAATCGCCGTGGCGATCATGAACAGCAGGGTGGCGATGAAAATCGGCCCGCCGAGCCCGGCCAGCGTTGGAAATGTCTCGGCCAGCCAGTCGCCGCGGGCGTTGGCGAAGAAGAAGACAACCAGGGGCCCGAGTTCCAACGCCATCTTGAGCAGCGGATTGATATGCTGGCGCTCGGGATCGGACGGGTCTCGTTCGAATATTGGCTGGTCCATGCGGGCCGTCTCCGTGAAAGTCAGCTGTTGTGCGGTTGCGTTCCTGCAATGGCGGCCGCGAAGTCCCCGGCCGCGAAGGGTTCCAGATCGTCGATGCCCTCGCCGACACCAATAAAATAGATAGGCAGTTTGTGCTTGGCGGAAATGGCCACCAGAATGCCGCCGCGTGCGGTTCCGTCGAGCTTGGTCATCACCAGTCCGTTGACACCGGCGACATTGCGAAAGATCTCCACCTGGCTGAGGGCGTTCTGCCCGGTGGTGGCGTCGAGCGTCTGCAGCACCGTATGCGGGGCTTCCGGATCGTGTTTGCCGAGCACCCGGACGATCTTTTCGAGCTCCGCCATCAGTTCCGTCTTGTTCTGCAGCCGGCCGGCGGTGTCGATGATCAGCACGTCGCTGCCGGCGTCTTGCGCCTGTTTGTAAGCGTCGAAGGCGAGTCCGGCCGCATCGGCGCCGAGCCGTGACGACACGACAGGCGAGCCGGTGCGCTCGCCCCAGATCTTCAACTGTTCGATGGCCGCGGCGCGAAAGGTGTCGCCGGCGGCGAGCATTACGCTCAGTCCGCCCGCCGCCAGCTTGGCCGCCAGTTTGCCGATCGTCGTCGTCTTGCCGGTGCCGTTGACGCCGACGACCAGGATAACGTGCGGCTTGTGCGTCAGGTCGAGTTCCAGCGGCAGCGCCACCGGATCGAGCACCGTCTCGATCTCGCTGGCCATGATGGCCTGCACCTCCTCGGTCGACACGTCGCGGCCGTAGCGGCCCGACGCCAGCGTATCGGTGATACGCATCGCCGTTTCGACACCGAGATCCGATTGGATCAGGATGTCTTCGAGATCCTGCAGCGTGTCCTCGTCCAGTTTGCGGCGGGTGAACACACCGGCGATCTGGTTGGTGAGTTGCGAGGAGGTGCGGGCAAGACCCTGGCGCAGCCGGGCAAACCACGACGCACCGGAAGGCTGATCGGGCTCGGGTTCGGCCTGCGGCACGGGCGGTTGCGAAGCCGATACGGTGTCGGCCACGGAGACTTTTTGAGACGGCACACTTTCTGTTGATGGTGGCGGATCGGCCTTGATTTCCGACCCGTCGGCGGCAGCCTTCTCAGGCTCAGGCTCAGGCTCAGGCTCAGGCTCAGGCTCAGGCTCAGGCTCAGGCTCAGGCTCAGGCTCAGGCTCAGGCTCAGGCTCAGGCTCAGGCTCAGGCTCAGGCTCAGGCTCAGGCTCAGGCTCAGGCTCAGGCTCAGGCTCAGGCTCAGGCTCAGGCTCAGGCTCAGGCTCAGGCTCAGGCTCAGGCTCAGGCTCAGGCTCAGGCTCAGGCTCAGGCTCAGGCTCAGGCTCAGGCTCAGGCTCAGGCTCAGGCTCAGGCTCAGGCTCAGGCTCAGGCTCAGGCTCGATGGCCTGCGGCGGTTTCGGTGTTTCCGGCTCTACCGGCGGAACAAGGTCCGCGACCGTTGCCGCGGGTGTCGCGGCTTGCGGCTCGGCTGGCGTTTCTTCGGTTGCCGGCGGTTCCGGCGGCAACTCGGCCGCGGGCGGCGGTGCTTCGGTTACCGGCGGTTCGGCTGGTTGCGGCGCGGCGGCCGGTTCAGCCGGCGGCGTTTCCGGCTGTTCCTCCTCGACGACCTTCTTTTTGCCGAAGGAGAAAACCCGTTTGATGAAGCCGAGTGCCATATGCGTCCAATTGGTTGCGGTGAAGCGGTCTCAGGCGGCTGCCCGGGCCGTCGTTTGATCGGATGTGATGTCTGCCAGCAGGCGGTTGCCGTCATGGCCGGTGATGGCAGCTGTAACGATCGTACCCGGCTCACCGCCGGTGAGGCCGACCAGCGTGAAATTCTCGGTACGTCCGAGTCCGGGCCGCTCGACCAGAACCCTTTGACGCGTGCCGACCATCGCCTGCAAATGCCTGACATAGGCCTCTTCGCCTTGGCGGCGCAGGGTCGCAGCTCGCGCCTTGATGAGGCTGCGCGAATGCTGCGGCATGCGCGCCGCCGGGGTGCCGTCGCGTGGTGAAAACGGGAAGACGTGCAGGAAAGCGAGGCCGCAGGCGTCGACCAGCGAGACGGCGTTGTCGAACATCGCTTCCGTTTCGGTCGGGAACCCGGCGATCAGATCGGCGCCCAGCGCAATGCCAGGCCGCAATGCGCGCACTTGCTCGCAGAAGGCGACCGCGTCGCCACGCAGGTGGCGGCGTTTCATGCGTTTCAGGATCATATCGTCGCCGTGCTGCAGCGACAGATGCAGATAAGGCATGAAGCGCTCTTCATCGGCGATCAGCGCCAGCAGATGGTCGTCGGCCTCGATGGAATCGATCGACGACAGGCGCAGCCGTTCAAGCTTCGGCACCTGTTTCAAAATCGTCCGGGCCAGGCGACCGAGCGTCGGGCGTCCGGGCAGGTCGGTGCCGTAGCTTGTGGCGTCGACACCGGTGATCACCACTTCGCGGTAGCCATTGTCGACCAGCCGTGAAACCTGCTCGACGACCGCACCCATCGGCACCGAGCGCGAATTGCCGCGGCCAAAGGGGATAATACAGAACGTGCAGCGATGGTCGCAGCCGTTCTGCACCTGGACAAAGGCGCGAGCCCGGCCCTCGATCGCGTCGACCATCTGCGGCGCGGTGTTGCGCACACTCATGATGTCGTTGACGCGGATCTTCTCCTGCGCCGAAACGCCGAAATCTGGCAGTGCCCGGTAACTGGCCCGGTTGAGTTTTTCTTCGTTGCCGAGAACCGCGTCGACCTCGTCCATCGCGGCGAAGGCCGCGGCGTCGGTCTGCGCGGCGCAGCCGGTCACGACGATGCGGGCACTGGGATTCTCGCGGCGCGCCCGGCGAATGGCCTGCTTGGCCTGACGCACCGCCTCGCCGGTCACCGCGCAGGTGTTGACCAGCACGGCGTTGTCCAGACCGGCCTGCGTCGCCTCGCGGCGCATGACTTCCGATTCATAGGTGTTGAGGCGGCAGCCGAATGTGATGATGTCGAGACCGCTCATGAACGGTACTCTTTTGCCGCCGGCGCATCCGCCTGCCAGGCGCCCGTTACCGGATCCAACTGGCCGGAAAACTCCCATTCGGCGGGACCGGTCATGATGATGTGGTCGTTGCGTTCGAGCCACTGGATGGCAAGCGCCCCGCCGGGCACATGGACGGTGACGTTACGTCCGGTGCGGCCGGTGCGGGCCGCCGACACGGCCGCGGCGCAGGCGGCGGAGCCGCAGGCCTGCGTCAGGCCGGCACCGCGCTCCCAGGTGCACAGGTCGATCTCCTGGTCGGAGCGGATCCGGGCGATGGAGATGTTGGCCCGCTCCGGAAAGATCGGGTGGTTCTCCAGCAACGGGCCGAACTTGTCGAGATCATAGGACCACACATCGTCATCGACCCAGAAGACGGCATGCGGATTGCCGATCGAGACGGCCGATGGCGAATGCAGGACCGGCGCATCGATCGGGCCGATCTGCAGTTCGATCATGCGGGTGTCGCGGAACTCTTCGGCGAGCGGGATCCGGTCCCAGCGGAACTCCGGCTTGCCCATGTCGACGTCGATCAGGCCGTTTTCGTGCTCCTGCGCGTTGAGAATGCCGCCGCGCGTCTGGAAGGTGTAGGCCCGTTTGCCGGTTTCTGCGGCCAAGGCCTGCACGACGCAGCGGGTGCCGTTGCCGCAGGCCTGGGCGCTCGATCCGTCAGCGTTCAGAATATCGATATAGTTGTCCGTGCCGCGCGCCTTCGGATTGTGGATCGCCATGATCTGGTCGAAGGCGGTCGCCGGGTCGGCGGCCAATGCGACAGCGGCCGCAGGCGTCACTGCATCGTCGCGATCACGCATGTCGACGACGAGGATCTGGTTGCCCAATCCGTTCATTTTCGCGAACTGAACCCGGTCAGTCATGGCTACGCCTTTCGTTCCGGCCGTTATATGGCCGAACTGCGCCAAAATTACCAGATTGGCGGCGTCAGATTATATCGGCGGCATGACAGCGGCCAGCTGCGGATGCGCCGTATCCGGCACGTCCCAGGATTCGCCGGGGCGCAGGGCGCGAAAACGGCCGGTGTCGACACTGGCTCTGGCAAGGGCGTCGGCCAGCGCCCGGGGTGGCGCATCGACACTTTCGTTGGTCAGCCGGAATGTACCCCAGTGATGCCCGACGGCATGCTGAGCGCCGCACAGCCGCATGCCATCGACCGCTTCCTGCGGATTCTGGTGATGGTCCTGCATGAACCAGCGCGGTTCGTAGGCGCCGATCGGCAGCAGGGCCAGTCGGAAGCTGTCATGCTTGTGGCCGGCCTCGCGATAGTGCAGGCCGCCGTGAAATCCGGTGTCACCGATATGGTAGATTCGGCCGGCCGGCGTTTCCAGCACGAATGCGGCCCACAGTGCCATGCGCCGGTCGCGGCTGCCGCGGGCTGACCAGTGATGGCACGGCTCGATGTGGATTGCGGCGGTGTCGCCGACGCGGATGCGGTCGCCCCAGTCGCCGACCGCGATGCGCATGCCGGGTGCGGCGGCGCGGATGATGGTGTCGTTGCCGAGCGGGGTCACCACCAGCGGATCATGCTCGCGCTGCAGGCGCTTCAGGGTCGCTGCGTCGAGATGGTCGTAATGGTTGTGCGTGAGCAGCACCAGGTCGATGGCCGGCAGATCCTTGAAGGCGATGCCCGGCGGATTGCGGCGTCCGGGGCCGAGATAGGGCAGCGGGCTGACGATGTTCGACCACACCGGGTCGGTCAGAATATTGAGACCGGCGACCTGCAGCAGCATGGTGGCGTGGCCGACCATGGTCACCCGCAGCGCCGTGCCATCAACGCGGTCAGCCGGCGTTGCGCCGGCATGAGGGCTGTCAACCGTCTTAGGCCAGCGGCTGCCGCGGTCGTGCAACTGCCAGCGCAGCAGATCCCTGAAGCCGCGCGGCGCCGACCCGCCGGCGTTGAAGAACAGCGTGCCATCGAAATGATCCGACACCGGGCCGGTGTAATAAGGGTTGCGGCGGCCGGCCGCTGGCCTCGCCCTCCTGTTGCGCAAAACGTCCGTCATGACACTAAACATAGGTAGGCGAGCGCCGCCTTTCCAAACCGGCCAACATGCCGGCACAGCGGCGGCGCTGTTGCGGATCCGCCAACGCCCGGGGTGTAGGCCTCGCGTCAGCCAGGCGGCGCAGCGCCGCCGCCCTCGAAAAGGCTGATGCAATCGAGTTTGCAATGCGTGCTTCATAGCCCGGCCGCTCATTAATCCCGACCGAAAGCGGTCAGCCAGATCGAGAATCAGGTTCACGGGCGGCAAACTTCCGTTAACGGTTTCCACTGGAGACACAGGCAGTGAAGCGCGTTTAAGTTGCCGGTTCGCTCTTTTTCGACATAGTCTGGTCAAGTTGGCGGGTGAAAAAAACACAAACCGGCTTTTTGGGGTACGGCCCGCATTGATTTGACATGTCGAGGACCGCATCCGTGATGTCTTCCCGCCCCGTCACCTCGCCATCCGCGGACGTGCGGATAGTCGCATCCGGCCTTTCTTTCCCGGAGGGCCCGATAGCACTACCCGACGGCTCCATTCTGGTGACCGAGATAGCGAGCGGTACGCTTGCCCGGGTATCGTCGGACGGCAATGTGGAACGCATAGCCCATATCGGTGGTGGCCCGAACGGCGCAGCCATCGGACCGGATGGAGCCGCCTATGTTTGCAACAATGGCGGCAGTTTCTCCTTTGAACACCATAACGGCCTTCTGGTATTCGGCCTGGTGGCGCCGCCCGGCTATTCCGGAGGCAGCATCGACCGCGTCGATCTGAAGACCGGCGAGGTAACGACGTTGTACCGGGCCTGCGGCGAACACCCGCTGCGCGGACCCAACGACATTGTCTTCGATGAGACCGGCGGATTCTGGTTTACCGACCACGGTATTCGCACCGAAAGAACGAGCGATCGAACCGGTGTTTTCTACGCTCAGCCGGACGGTTCGCGAATCGAGGAAAAGATCTTTCCTCTCGACAGTCCGAACGGCATTGCTCTTTCACCGGACGGCAGCCGTCTTTATGTCGCTGAAACCCAGGTCGGCCGTATCTGGTATTTCGATCTTGATGGTCCCGGCCGCATTGCCGGGGATTCGGATGGCGAGTTCCATCCCGGCAGACTGCTTTACGGTGCTCCGGGCTATACGCTCTTCGATTCCATGGCAGTCGACGGCGAGGGCTGGATTTGCCAGGGTACGCTGATCGACGGGAGCGTGTTGCAGATATCGCCAGAGGGCGACAGGATCGAGACGCTGAAACTCTCCGATCCGATGATCACCAACATCTGTTTCGGCGGCACCGATCTGCGCACCGCCTACATCACCTGTTCCGGAACCGGCCATCTGGTCGCCGTCGACTGGTCACGACCCGGTTTGCGGCTGGCGTTTCCGTAAAGTTTTGAGGGACCTGCCATGAGAGTCACCGAGTACATCATCAGCGCCCTGCGCGACGAGGGCGTCAGTCACTTTTTCATTGATCTCGGTGGTCTCAACGACAATTTCATGCCGCCGCTGACGGACACCAGCGGAATCCGTACCATCGTTGCGGCTTTCGAGGGTGGCGCAGCTTACATGGCCGATGGCTTCGCTCGTGCGTCCGGCCATCTCGGCGTCTGCCTCGGCATCGGAGGCCCCGGCGTGCTCAACATGGTTACGGCACTTGCGGCGGCCGGTGTCGATCGCAGCTCGGTGCTGGCGATCAGCGGCGAGGTGGCGCGCAGCTGGGAGGGCATGGGCGGTTTCCAGGATGCCTCGGGCGCCGGTATCGACGACATAGATGTGCTCGAGAGGGTCACCGGCCTGTCGCTTTCGACGGCATCAAGTGTCGTCGTTCCGCATCACCTGCGTCACGCCATCACCTATGCCGCGACACAACGAGCGGCGGTTCATCTGTCGGTTCCCGTTGACGTGCAGAAGGCCGAGCTCGACTATGAATGGAAGCCGGTGCCCCGCGGCTTGCGCGCTGCCCGGTTCGTCGACCAAGCCGCGCTGGACGAAGCCGTGGCTCTGATGAATGCAGCCGGCAACTGGAATATCGTCATTCTGGCAGGTCCGGGCGTGTTGCATACACACGGGGTCACCGCGCTACGCAGCTTTGCCGAGCGCTTCGACATTCCCGTTGCCACCACGCTATCGGGCAAGGGCCTTCTGTCAGACGACCATCCGCTGTCGCTCGGTGTCTTCGGATATGGTGGCTCGCGCTGGGCGATCGATGCGATCCGCTCGAAGGAGGTCGATATCCTGCTGGTCATCGGCTCCAACCTGTCGCAGCGCGACACCATGCAGTGGGACCCGGAAATGCTGCCGTCAAAGGCGCTGATGCACATTGACGCCGATCCGTTGCTGATTGGCCGCACCTGGTCGGCCGACGTGCCGATCGTTGCCAATCCGGCAGCTGCACTCGAACAATTGGCACAACTCGACGACACAGCGGGTCTTGAAGGCGGCCGCGCGGAACGCCGCGCGTTTCTTGAGAAAGTCCGTCAATCCGGGCCGCGGCGCTATCAGGCGCAGGACATGGAAAGCGATGCCCAACCGATGCATCCGGCCAGGGTGGTTGCCGAATTGCGGGCCGCCTTTCCTGACGATGGCGTGCTGTGTGTCGATTCGGGCGCCCACCGGGCCTGGTGCGCCGAATACTGGGACATTCGCCAGCCCGGCACGCATTTTTCGTTGACCAATCTCGGACCGATGGGTGGCGCCATCCCGCTTGGTATCGGCGCCAAGCTGGCCCGGCCCGAGCGGCCACTGATGGTGGTGACCGGTGACGGCTGCATGCTGATGCACGGTATGGAGGTGCACACCGCGGCGCGCGAAAAGGTGCCGATTGTGATTGCCATCATGAACAACCGATCCTATGGCAACATTTATTTCCGCGCCTCCAGCATGGGGCCGGGGCCGGAGCGGCTGACCGATATTCCCGGTATCGACTGGGTTGGATTTGCACGTTCGATGGGTGCCGAAGGGGAACGAATCGAGCTGCCCGAGGACATAGCGGCGGCGGTTGCGCGAGCGCGTGACCATCCCGGACCCTATTTGCTCGATCTCCGGATCGACAAGACCTATCCCACGCCGGTCGGTGTGTGGCGCGACCGCCAGAAGGAATGGGAGTACAACGACTGATGGCCAGACTGCCCGATCCGACGGATACTCTGGCCGGCGCTGACCGCCAGGCCTTCGACCACATGGCGTCCGCCCGTGCCCACGCCGAAGGCCGCGCCCATCTCGGCGACGTCTATGTGGCCATGTTCAACAATCCACCGGTGGCGGCCAAGGTCGGTGCGCTGGGCGAGCATCTGCGGTTTCATGGGGTGTTGCCCGACTTTATCCGAGAACTGGCGATCCTGCGCTATGCGTCGCGCGCGGGTTTCGGATATGAATGGTCGCACCACCAGCGCCCGGCGAAGCTTGCCGGGATCGATCAAGCGGTGATCGACGCGCTGACGTCCGGGGACATCCCCGATTCGCTGCCGGATTCGGCCCAGGCGACGCTCGAAATTGTCGACTGCGTCTGCACCAACCAATCCATTCCGGCAGATTTGCAGCGGCGGTTCACAGACGTCTATGGAACCAACGGTGTCGTGGAACTTGTCGCCGTCTGCGGCCTTTACGCAATAATGGGCTACATGACCAAAGCATTCGACATCGAGGTGGAGGAAGGGCTGCCCGCGCCGCCTTTCTGACGGGCGACCATTCGTTAGTGGGGGCGCTGTTCGATATTCAGCAACTCCCCAGGTGCGGCGACACGAGTGCATGGCTCGGTGCGGGTCGTCTGGTTTTTCTGCCATGATATGCCGAGGCCAAGTGCCGGCCCGCCGAGGCCGGCGGCTCCCGGCGGCGATCGGCTTCGTCATCATGCACCTCGACAGCGGTCGAAAAAAAGCAGCACACCGGACACTAATTGATGCTTTTCGAATATCCGGAATTTGCCTAATCCTGTGCGTCATCTCCAGCGTGATCCGGGAGGCGTCGATGGTGAAGCCGTTTTATTGGAACGAGTTAAATGCTTCGGATTTTGCCGCGTTGGATCCCGAACGGGTCATTGCGATCCTGCCGATCGCGTCAACGGAGCAGCATGGCCCGCATCTTCCCATCGCCACGGATGTCGCCATTGCGCAGGGAATGCTGGCGGAGTTGCGCGGCCAGCGGCCTGACGACCTGGATTTCCTGGTGCTGCCGGTCCAGGAGATCGGCAAGGCGAACGAGCACAAATACGGCCCCGGAACGCTGTCTCTCGGGGCCGAGATCCTGATTCCCGCCTGGACGGCTATCGGCGCCAAGGTGTGCGAGGCGGGGGTGCGCAAGATGGTGATCGTCAACTCCCATGGCGGCAACACCGATATCATGAGCATCGTCGCGCGCGAGTTGCGGGTGCGCTACGACATGGCGGTCGTGGCCACGCAGTGGGGCCGGTTCGGCCATCCCGAAGGTCTGATTTCGGACCATGAGAGAGCCTTCGGCATCCACGGCGGCGAAGTGGAGACATCCCTGATGCTGCATTTCCGGCCCGAACTGGTGCGGATGGAAAATGCCCGGAACTTCGTTTCGAAGGCGGAAGACATGCGGGCCAAATCGCGTTTCCTGCAACCGCTGCCGCCGCATGCGCTGGCCTGGATCGCCCATGACCTGAATCCGGCCGGGGTGGTCGGCGATGCGTCACGCGGCACCGCTGAAAAGGGTGAAGCGATCTGCCGTCATCAGGTGGCCGGCTTTGTCGACCTGCTGCGCGATTTCACCGAATACGCGTTAGCGGACCTCTACACCGGCGATTAATCTCGCCCGACCGCCTACTTCTCCATTGCCGGCACATGCCCCTTTTTCTGCAACTGCTCGATCAGCACCAGCAGTTCCTGCAGCAGGAATTCGACAAACAGGCTGGTCGCCGCATCGAGCGTCGCCCGCGCCCGGGTAAACAGCTTCATGGGCTGATGGTGGGCGCGCCGCACAGCGAGTGGCCGGAATACCAGTTCGCCGGACTGGCATTCGGCGATCACGTCGAGCGGATTGAGCAGGCTGATGCCGAGGCCGCGTTTGACCAGATGCCGCAAGGTTTCCGACGAGTTGGTTTCGAGCACCGGTTCCACCGGCATCGGCAGCGATGACAGGACAAGGTTGATGACGTCGCGCAGGCTGGTGCCCGATTGTGCCAGTACCAGACGTTCCTGGACGACATCGGCGAGGTCGATCGGGCCCGGATCCTTCGACAGCGGATGATCCGGCGGCAGCACGGCGCCGACTGGAACGTTGAAATTCGCCAGTGTCCTTATGCCCGGCGTCGCCGGGATGTTGAAGCCGAGGCCGATGTCGACCTCTCCGGTCAGCACCGGATTGATCGTCGTCGACCCGCTGTCGTTGCGCAGCTTGATGCGGACCCGCGGGTGCTGCTCGATGAAACGCGCCATGATCTCCGGCAGCGGACCGGAGGCCAGACCGACCGTCGTCACTAGGGTGACGTTGCCCGCCTGCGGCATTTTCAGGCCGCGGATCCGGGTTTCCAGTCGCGCGTAACTCTTCAACACCTCACGGATGTGTTCGACGCACAGCTCTCCGGCGGCGGTTAGCCGCAAGCCGCGTGGGAGCCGTTCAAAAAGCGGGGCACCGAACTCCTCCTCGAGCGCCAGAATCTGACGGTTTATGGCCGATGAAGCGACATTCAGCCGCGTGGCAGCCCTGCGGATCGACCCGCATCGGGCGACTTCATCGATGTAGATCAATTTTCGCGTGTGCAGCATGGTCTCTCAAGCCTGATTCTTGGGCGCTTCGATCAATCGTTCGGCAGAATTGCGGTGCGCTGCCAAAAAGGCAGCAATGTGCACGAAATTTGATGCTTTTCAAACACTCGTTTAGCGGCTCCAATGTTAAAAAACAACTGAACCATCAGAACAAGACTCTAAAGGGGAGCGCAGATGTCGATCTCAACGATGACAAAAGCCCTTATCACATCGTTCACGGTAGCCGGGTCGCTGGTCGCCGCCAGCCAGACCTTTGCTATGGACGAGGTCAGTTACGGTACCAACTGGCTGGCGCAGGCCGAACATGGCGGCTTCTACCAGGCCGTGGCGGACGGCACCTATGAGAAATATGGTCTCAAGGTGACGATCGTGCCGGGTGGGCCGCAGGCCGCGAATGATGCTTTGCTGATCTCCGGTAAAATCGATTTCTATATGGGCGGCGCGCTGAAAGGCTTCGATTATGTGAAGGAGGGTATTCCTCTTATCAATGTCGCCAGCATGTTCCAGAAGGATCCGCAGATCATCGCCGCGCATCCCGACCAGGGCATCGAGAAGTTCGAAGATCTGACCAAGCTCGAAACCATCTTCATGGGCAAGGACGGGTTCATCACCTACTTCGAATGGATGAAGAAAAGCTTCGACGGCTTCAGCGACGCACAATACAAGCCGTATACGTTCAATCCCGCGCCGTTCATCACCAATCCGCAATCGGCACAGCAGGGCTACCTCACCTCCGAGCCCTACGAAATCGAAAACCAGGCCGGATGGGCGCCAAAAGTCTTCCTGCTAGCGGATGAAGGCTGGACGCCCTACTCCACCATGATCACCACCAAGAAATCGTTGGTCGAGGAGAATCCGGACCTGGTTCAGCGTTTCGTCAACGCCTCCATCGAGGGTTGGTACAACTACCTCTACGGCGACAATGCCGCGGCGAACGAGTTGATCAAAAAGGACAATCCGGAAATGACCGACGGCCAGATCGCCTATTCGCTGGCCAAGTTGAAAGAATATGGAATCGTCGATTCCGGTGACACGCTCGAACAGGGCATCGGCTGCATGACCGATGCACACTACAAGCAGTTTTTTGACACGCTGGCATCGATCGGCGTTGTCGACGCGTCCCTCGACTATACGCAGTCCTACACGACCGAGTTCGTCTGCAAAGGCGTCGGCAAGGACATTAAATCGTAAGTTCGGATTTGTCCCGCGCTTGACAAGCCCCGCCTTTTGGGCGGGGTTTGTTGCATGTCCCAGGCAGAGAACCGCATGACCCTGGCAGAGAACCGCATGCAGACACCGGACGAAGACGGCGCGACGTTCAAAGCGGCGCCGTCGCATCGGCCGCTGGTGAAGATGGACCACGTGACCAAGGTGTTTTCGAGCGGCACCGTTGCACTCTCCGACATGTCGTTGACGGTCAACAGCGGTGAGTTCATCAGCCTGCTCGGACCGTCCGGCTGCGGGAAGTCGACGGCCTTGCGGATTTTCGCCGGATTGGGCGATATCACGTCCGGATCGATCGACTGGCCGAGCTTCCGCATCAATGCCCGCGGCCTTCCCGAGGGGGATATCAGCTTCGTTTTTCAGGAACCGACGCTGATGCCGTGGCGTACGGTGTTCGGCAACGTCTACCTGCCGCTGAAGCTGAAAGGCATATCGCGCAAGGCGGCGCGTGACGAGATCATGACCGTGTTGCGTAATGTCGGCCTTGAGGACTTTGCCGATTCCTATCCGCGCGAATTGTCGGGCGGCATGAAAATGCGTGTGTCGATCGCCCGTGCGCTGATCACCAAGCCGAAGCTACTACTGATGGATGAACCCTTCGCGGCCCTCGACGAGATCACCCGGCAAAAGCTCAACGACGATGTGCTGGATCTTTGGAAAGAGACCGGCATCACGGTGATCTTCGTCACCCATTCCGTGTTCGAATCGGCCTATCTGGCCAACCGTATCGTGGTCATGAAGGCGCGGCCGGGTCGTGTGCATTCGGACTTTCCGCTGCACACCAGCCTCGATCGAGACGCGCTGTACCGCACATCGGAGGAATACCGCAAGGCCTGCGAAAAGGTGTCAACCATGCTGCTCGAAGCGATGGGCGGGGAGGAGCATTAGAGCAACATGAGGTTAGGTTTGGTCATTTGATGGCGGAAAATCGGCTCCACTCGGCTAGGCGCGTCGCGCCGCGCGATGTGGGGCATCGGGCAAGCGGCGCAACGACGCCGATGGGCCGATTTACCGCCACCCACGTGAGGTCTAAGATGTTGATATACAGAGATGAATGGGCCGGGCGATTTTGCCCCCTGGCGTCGTTGGTTTGCACTTGTGGTGGGGCGGCACCACGGCATGCAACCCGCCTAGCCAGCGACCAAAATCGCCGCGGTCAAATGATCAAACCTAACCTCATGTTGCTCTAAATGGCGGTCGAGAGCCTTCCCAGCGCAAAACCGGCCGACGCGGGCAGAAAGCGGCTCGAATCGCTGTTGTCCTTCGTCATCCCGATCCTGGTGATCGTTAGCCTTATCGTGGTTTGGCACGTGATCGTGGTGGTCAATCAAATCCCGCACTACATCCTGCCGAGCCCTCTGGCCGTCGCCAATTCGCTGTTCACCGACTGGCCGGTGTTGTTGCCGGCGCTCTGGGTGACGACGAAGATCACACTGGCCTCCCTGGCGCTGGCACTGGTCGGCGGCGTCGGCATGGCCATCTTCCTGGTGCAGTCGCGATGGATCGAAACGGCGTTCTATCCGATCACCGTGATCCTCCAGGTGACGCCGATTATCGCCGTGGCGCCATTGATCCTGATCTATGCGCCGACCACCACGGTGGCGCTGCTGATCTGCGCCTTCCTGGTGGCTTTTTTCCCGATCCTGTCGAACATGGTGCAGGGTCTGAAGAGCGTCGATCACAACCTGCTCAACCTGTTCGAGCTGTACGGCGCGTCGCGCTGGCAGACGCTGCTTTATCTCAAACTGCCGTCGTCGCTTCCCTATTTCATGACCGGCTTGCGCATCGGTGGCGGTCTCGCCCTGATCGCCGCGGTGGTGGCCGAATTCGCCGCCGGATCGGCAGGTGCCGGGTCGGGGCTGGCCTTCCGCCTGTTGGAGTCGCAGTTCCGGCTGAACATTTCGCGTCTGTTTGCCGCGCTGTTCCTGCTGGCCTGCTTGGGTGTGCTGATCTTTGCGATCACAACCTTTATTTCCTGGTGGAGCCTGCATCGCTGGCACGAGAGCAGCCTGAAAAGGGAAAACTGAGCATGGATTTTCCCGACACCGCGCGCTTTGCCCTGCGCAACGCAACGCTGCCGGCAGCGGTGGTCGACGGTTACAGAGCCCCGGCGCGCGAGGGGCTCGTCCAGGCCGATATCGTGATTGCCGAAGGCATGATCGAAGCGATTACCGCACCAGGCGGCGCGCCGCGGGAGCTGCCCGGACCGGACCTCGATCTGAACATGGTCTGGCCTTGCTTCGTCGACATGCACACCCATATCGACAAGGGCCATATCTGGGAAAGGCGCCCCAATCCGACAGGGGATTTCGAGGGCGCCCTGGAAGCCGTCGGCGCCGATCAGCAGGCCAACTGGTCAGCCGAGGATGTGCGGGCGCGGATGGAGTTTTCGCTGAAATGCGCCTACGCGCACGGCACCAAGCTGTTGCGCACCCATATCGACAGCGTGGCACCGCAGCATCGCATCTCGTTCGACGTGTTTGCCGAGTTGCGGGAGCGGTGGCAGGACCGGATCCGATTGCAGGGTGTCTCGTTGTTTCCACTGGAGGCCATTGAGGACGCCGCCTACTTTGACGATCTGGTCGCCACGACCGGGCGGCACGGCGGCTTACTCGGCGGGGTGACGAACCTGCATCCGGGTCTGGAGCAACAACTCGATGCGCTGTTTCGTGCCGCCAGCGAGCGGGGTCTCGATATCGACCTGCATGTCGACGAAACGCAGGACAAGGAAGTCCTGACTCTGCTGACCATCGCCGATGCCAAGACGCGAAACCGCTTCGAAGGTGCGGTCACAGTCGGACATTGCTGCTCGCTCGCCAGGCAGGACGAGGACGTGGCGATGCGGACGATCGATCGGGTGGCCGAAACCGGGATTTCGGTCGTCTCGCTGCCGATGTGCAACATGTATCTGCAGGACCGGCGGCTGAGCGGCACGCCGACATCCCGCGGCGTCACGCTGTTCCACGAACTGCTCGCCGCCGGCGTGCCGGCCGCGGTCGCCTCCGACAATACGCGCGATCCGTTTTACGCCTATGGCGATCTCGACCCGGTCGAGGTGTTCCGTGAATCGGTGCGCATCCTGCACCTCGATCACCCGCTGGACGATGCCCCCAAGGTCGTCACCCGCACGCCGGCCGATATTCTCGGACATCCCGAGATCGGCGGCATCGCCGTCGGCACGGCTGCCGACCTGGTGATCTTCAACGCCCGGTACTGGAGCGAGTTTCTGTCCCGTCCGCAGGCTGACCGGGTGGTCATGCGCGGCGGCGCAAAAATCGACCGGGACCTGCCGGACTATCGTGAACTTGACCCGCTAATGAAAGGCTGAGCATGGCCGACTACGATCAGATCAAATCGGAACTCGAAGGCATTGCCACGGAAGACCATCCCGGGCTGGTGCGGGCGAAAAGCCGTGATTTCTACTGGTATTCACCGGTGCTCAAGGCGCAACTCGACAATGTCACCGGCGACCTGATCGTCTCGCCGAAAAACGAAGAGGAAGTGATCCGAACCCTCCGGGTGGCCTTCGCACACGGTGTGCCGGTTACCGCCCGCGGTGGCGGCACCGGCAATTACGGCCAGGCCATGCCGCTGTCCGGCGGCATCGTGCTCAACATGGTCAATATGGACGCGGTGAAGGAAGTCCACCCGGGGCGCGTGGTGTGCGAGCCCGGCATCATCATGGCCGAACTCGACCGGCAGACGAAGGCTCATTCGGGACAGGAACTGCGGTTTCACCCGTCGACGGCCCAGACGGCGACGATCGCCGGCTTCGTCGCTGGCGGCTCCGGCGGCGTCGGTTCCATCACCTGGGGCGGATTGCGCGACCTCGGCAACATCCACCGGTTGCGGATCGTCACCATGGAAGCCGAACCCAGGGTCATCGAACTGTCCGCCTGGGACCTGCAAAAGGTCAGCCACGCCTACGGCACCAACGGCATCATCACCGAAGTCGAGATGCCGTTGGCGCCGGCCTATGACTGGGTCGACGTCATCGTCGGCTTCGACGATTTCATGGACGCCGTGGCCTATTCGGACCGGCTGACCCACTGCAACGGCATTCTGCTCAAGGAAGTGGCGCCGATCGCCGCGCCGATCCCTTACGACTTCTTCACCCGGCACAAGCCGTGGCTGAAGGAGGGACAGTCGGTGGCCGTGCTGATGGTCGCACCGCATTCGATGCCGGCGTTCGAAGCCTTCACGGACCGCATGAAGGGCGACATCCGCTTTCGCTCTGACACGGTGGAAAGCATGAAGGGCATTCCCCACGCCTACGAATTGACGTGGAACCACACCACATTGCGGGCCCTGAAAATCGATGGCGCGTTCACCTACCTGCAGGTCCAGTATCCGGGACCCGATCACGTCGAAAAAGTCCGTAAGACGACGGAGATGTTCCCGGACGAGGTGTTCGGCCATCTCGAATTCATCAAGTTCGACGGCCAGATCCAGTGCTCGGGTCTGCCGCTGGTGCGCTACACCGACGAGGCGCGGCTGGAGGAGATCATCCGCCTGCATGAGGAAGCCGGCTGCCCGATCTTCAATCCGCACCGCTATACGCTGGAAGAGGGCGGCATGAAGCAGACCGATCTGGTGCAGCTCGAATTCAAGCGGGAAACCGACCCGCAGGGCCTGTTGAATCCCGGCAAGATGATTGCCTGGGACGATCCGGATTTCGACTTCACGTCCGGCAAGAACTATCTGTTTCCGGGCCTGCAGGCCTTTGCGGAGGCATGACGCGTGCGTGTGCTTGTGCTTCATGCCCATCCGGTCGCCGAAAGTTATGGCCGGGCGCTCTTCGATCAGACGGTCGAGAGTCTCAAGGCGTCGCATGAGGTCGACGCCTGCAACCTCTATGAAGAGGGCTTCGATCCGGTGCTGACGGCCGATGACCGGGAGATTTATCACACGGTGCCCGATAACCGCGAACGGGTTAATGGCTACTGCGAGCGCCTGCTCGCGGCAGAAGCGCTGGTGATCGTGACGCCGGTCTGGAATTTCGGTTTTCCGGCCATGTTGAAGGGCTATTTCGACCGTGTGTGGCTGCCCGGCGTATCCTTCGACCTCGAAAACGGCAAGCTGACGCCGACGCTGCGTCACATTCGCAAGCTGTGTGCGGTCATGACTTATGGCGCCACCCGATGGCGCGCTTTTTTGGCCGGCGACCCGCCAAGGAAACTGGTGATGCGTGCCATCCGAGCCCAGATCAAGCTCGGCGCCCCTGCGCGATATCTCGCCCACTACGACATGAACAACGCGACGTTGCAAACGCGCACCGAATTCATGAACCGGGTGAAAGCGGAAATGGAGCGGTTTTAGGAGATTTATCGGAATGGATGAGTCCGTCGGCGCGGTTTGCTCACGCCGGATCAAACATGCCGATCGACCTGCCGTGTGTCGTTTCCAGTCTTAGAGGCAGACGTCCGGGGTACCTCGAGGTGGCCAGATCGGGCGGACTGCGATCGTTGGTTCGATCGCAATTAGACTGCTAAACAATCGCCAAAGCGGACATGGCCATGGGCGATAAAGATCAGACTATTTCTGCGACACTTTGCGCCGTCGAGCCGGCTCACGATAAAGTGCCTCGCGCGTTACGCCGAGTTCGCGCGCCAGGTCCTGCAAATGACCTTTCGCCGGTAGCGACCGTCCGCCGTCAAGCCAGGCGTCCAGCCTTTCTGCCACGGTTCGTAACGTCCTGATCTCCGCATTGGTCCGCGCTGCCTGCAGTGAGGAAACCAAATGTCCGAGCCAGGCTTGCATGGCTTTGGCATCAGTTGTCAGCCGATCGCGGAAGACGGCCACCGGCAGGGCGCTCAGTGTCGATGGTTCGACGGCGATGCCGTCACAATGATAGATCGGCGCGTGAACCGATGCTTCGGCCAGTATTTGCCCCGGTCCAGCCCGATGCAGCACCAGACTTGCGCCGGCCGCGGTGTTGCGTACCAGTGCGAGTTGCCCCGACATCGTCAGATGGATCGTTTGGACCGTGTCACCAACCCGGAACAGAGCTTGCCCTTTTTCGACGGAAACAGGTCGGGCATCGTCAAACATCGAAATGATCTGCGACAACATGATCGCAATCATATACGTCGTAGTAAGCTCATGCCATGGCTTCGTCCGTCCCAATTGGAAGGATAATGCGATGACCAGATCCACCATTACGCTGCTTGTGTCCATGCTGATGATGCCGCTGTCGGCTTGGGCCAACGATGAGCATGCCCACGGGCCCTACGCGGGATTTGAGGCGCGCGAAATCAAAAGCCTGTCGCAAGAAGATTTGGAAGAGCTGCGCCGCGGTGGCGGATGGGGCCTGGCCCTTCCCGCGGAGCTTTCGGGGCGGCCAGGTCCGGCTCATTTGCTGGAGCTGCGTGACGAACTCGGCCTAAGCGACACGCAGGTCACTTCGATCACGGCCATTCGCGATGCGATGCGCACAGACGCGATTGCTGCCGGCGAGCGATTCATTGCAGCTGAGGCGGCATTGAGCACCGCTTTTGCCAATCCTGATCTTGTAACAGACGACCTGCGCGTGCTCGTCGAAGCGGCCGCTGCCGCGCGCGCTGATCTGCGTTTTGTCCATCTTTCCCGCCACCTGTCCACTCCCGAATTGCTAACGACCGAGCAGATAGAGCGCTATGCCGAGCTGCGTGGCTACGCCGACGACCCGTGCGCCCAAGTGCCCGATGGCCATGATGCGACGCTATGGCGTCGGCATAATGGCTGCGAATGACATCTCGCGTGCAACATCGGCATTCTCGTGAGCTCTTGACCTTCCAGTCACTGGAAGTCCTACGTTCACGGTGTCGGAGGCAGGATAATGAGGAACTCAATCGGATGTGATACCCTGACTCTGGAAGGATTGCGGCAATTGCCGTAACAAGATCACATGAGACATGTCCTCAGCATGGTTGTTATGCTGGCGCTGGTGGCGGCGATGACCGTCCACGGTGATCAGAACACGGACCAAGCATCTGCCGAGGAGCACGTCCATGCTGAGATGGCGACCGAAGCCATCGCCGACATGCTTGCCGATTGCTGCGAAGTGGCGGACGGCCAGATCCATCACACGATGAGTGGCTGCGCCCTGGCCGACATGGCTTCCACCCCATCGATTACGATTGAACGCGACTTCAGCGGTGCGCTGCTGTGGGTCGCGCCATCAAGCGCCTTGCCGGATAGCCTTCTGGATAGGCCCATCCGACCACCGATTGCCGCCTGATATCCGATTGCTGGCGCCGCTTGTGGCGCCGACACGAAATCAAGCCAATCGAGGTCAATCATGATCACCAGACGTACACTCTTGCGTGGCGCCGCGCTGACGGCGGCGACCAGCATCGCAATCGGCAACGCCCATGCACGGCAAGCCGATCCCGACAGAACCATCACCGTCTTCAAGACCCCTTGGTGCGGCTGCTGCCAGATCTGGGCGGACGAGATGATCGCAGCGGGATACACGGTTGAAATCCGCGACATGGAGGATTTGTCGCCGATCAAACGGCAGGCCGGCGTCACGGACGATCTCGCCGCCTGTCATACAGCGGTGATCGGGGGCGCGCGTCGCTATGTGCTCGAAGGCCATGTACCTCTTCAAGCGGTCGAGAAACTGATGCGCGAGAAACCCGACATTGCCGGCATCGCCGTGCCCGGCATGCCGGCCGGCTCGCTCGGCATGGGGTACGATCCCGATGCCCGCTACGACGTCTACGCCTTTTCGAGGCAAGGCGGCGAGCCGCCGTCCCTTTTCCTGCGGATGGGTCGATGACCCGAACGACCTGGTTTGCCTTGGGTGGCGTCGTTGCGGTGGCCATCGCGGCCACCTTGGTGGCGTCACATTCGGGCGACGATGCGACTGATCCCGCCCAATTGCTGCGCGCGAACGATCCGCAAATCGTCGCGCGCGGTGCGACCGTCTACCGGGGGCACTGCGCGTCCTGCCACGGTGTCAATCTCGAGGGCGAAGTTGCGGACTGGCGTTCGCCCGGGCCCGACGGGCTGCTTCCCGCGCCGCCGCACGACGAAACAGGGCACACCTGGCACCATCCCGATCAGGTGTTATTCGACATCACAAAGCTAGGCGTCGTGCGCGCGGCAAACCTTCAAAATCATCAATCGGCGATGCCCGCCTATGAGGGTGTGCTGACCGACGACGAGATCATCGCGGTGTTGAGTTTCATCAAGAGCACCTGGCCCGCCGACATCCGGCAGCGCCATGACCAACTCAATCGCGTCTATACGACGGAGCCTCGATCATGAGACGAAGAGACTTTCTGGCGGCCAGCACCGCCGCCCTTTTGACCAACGCGATGCACGTGCCAGCGGCGCGTGCCCAAACCGGGGCGAGCGGCCGGCCCAGGCTTGCCATGCCGCCGGTTCTGGAGGCCACAGAGACGGGCCGGGTCGATCTGACCGCGCAATTCGGCTCGACGGCCTTCTTCGAAGGCGCGGCGACACGGACCATCGGCTACAATCAAGGCTATCTTGGCCCGGTCATCCGCATGGCACCGGGTGGCCTTGGCGCGCAGGTGCGCAACGAACTTGACGTGCCGGTCACGGTGCATTGGCACGGGCTTCTCGTCCCCGGCGAACACGATGGCGGGCCGCACTCGGCAATTGCGCCGGCAGTTGACTGGTCGGCTGACATGCAGATCGACCAGCCGCCGGCGACCGCCTTCTACCACACCCATGCGCACGGGCGCACGGCAAGCGATGTCTATGCCGGTCTTGCCGGCGTCATCCACCTGACCGACGGCCGCGACGATGATCGCGGCCTGCCCAGCGCCTACGGCGTCGACGATTTGACACTGGTTCTGCAGGACCGCCGCTTCGATGCGGGCGGGCGCATGACCTATGACCTGTCGATGATGGACGTCATGCACGGCTTTGTCGGCGAGGTGATGGTTGTCAACGGCCAGATCGACGCCATCGCCGCCGTGCCCAAGGGCGTGACGCGCCTGCGGCTGGCCAACGGATCGAACGCGCGCATCTATACGCTGTTCATGAGCGATGACCGGCCGATGCATCTGATCGCGACCGATGGTGGCTTTCTGGATGTGCCGATCGCGCTGCAGACTCTTGTCCTTTCGCCGGGCGAGCGCGCCGAACTGCTGGTCGATTTCGGCGATGGCCGATCGGTCGCGCTGATGAGCGGCGGCGACCCCAATCAAGGCCCGGTGGGTATGATGGGCCGCATGCGCGGCGTGATCAATCGGGCCATTGACCGGTCGTTCACCGTGCTCGACTTCGCCGTTGACAACACCCTGCCGGCTCGCTTCGAAGCCGTTCCCGGCAGGCTGGACGGTGTGATGCCCAATCTCGACGGCAGGAGCGTACAGATCCGCCGCGTGTCGCTCGACATGGGCATGGGCCCCGGCGGGATGGGCCCCGGCGGGATGATGGGTCCAGGTATGATGGGACCCGGCCGCATGGGTCGCGGCATGATGAACGGCGGGGGATTTCGCGGGCCTATGATGGGTGGCATGGGCGTCTTCAGCATCAACGGCCGGCCCTTCGACATGGACCGGATCGATTTCGAGGTCGGCCTCGGCACCACCGAACGCTGGATCGTCGACAGCCCGATGCTGGCGCATCCGTTCCACATCCACGGCGCGATGTTCCAGGTCGTGCACGAGGATGGTCGTGCGCCGCGTCCAGAACACCACGGCTGGAAGGATACCGTGCTCGTAACCGGAGAGACCGAACTGCTTGTCCGGTTCGACCGACCCGCACCCACCGACGCCCCCTTCATGTTCCACTGCCACATCCTCGAACATGAGGATCGCGGCATGATGGGCCAGATGACGGTGTCATGATGAGAACGATTACCGTGGCGGGTAGGCCATCGGGCAGGGAGATGTTGACATGATGAGTAACGGAGTGATGGATGGCGCGTGGGGCATGGGCGGCATGGGACTGATCGGGCTCTTGGTGATTGTTTTGCTCGTGCTCGCCATCGCCGCCCTGATCAAATATCTCTTACGGTAGCGTGCTTGATTAACAGGCCCATCGCCTGGAGCTTTCGCCGCTTGCGGTAGCGGCCCTTGGTACAGGGTGCCACTTAAAACAAAGCTCTTCCAAGCGGCCGTTCTCTCCAATCTCGATCGATATCCATGCCGGTCCGAGCGTCGGGCAGCATTGATTTTCTGACAATCAGCGGCTGCTCTGTGCTCAGAGCGCCTTGGCGTAGATATCGCGCGCCGCCTCCAGCGTCATCTCGCGTGGATTGTTGATCAACAGGCGCTGCTGCTTCATCGCGTCCTCAGCCAGCATTGGAAGGTGATTGTGGTTGACGCCCAGTTCGGAGAGGCGCGACTGCATGCCAAGTTCGGGGCCCAATCTCAGGAAGCCCTCGATCAATCCCGCCGCACGTTCGGTCTCGGGCTTGCCGGCCAGATCAGGGAAGACGATCGGTCCAAGCTCGGCATACGCTGCAGATGCTTCCGGTAAATTGTATTCGAGGACATGCGGCAGAACCAGTGCGTTCGAGAGGCCATGCGGGATGTGGAAATGACCGCCCAGCGGATAGGCCAGCGCATGAACGGCAGCAACAGGAGCGTTGGCGAAGGCCATGCCGGCCAGCATCGACCCCAGAAGCATTTGCGCCCGCGCCTCCCGGTCCTCCGGACTGAAGCATGCGAGGCGAATGTTGGAGCCCAATAGCTCCAGGGCCTGTTTGGCCAGACAGTCCGAGACGACGTTCTTCAGCCGCTTCGATGTGAACGCCTCGATCGCGTGGACCATGGCGTCGATCCCGGTCGCAGCGGTCACCGCAGCAGGCAGACCCACGGTCAATTCAGCGTCGAGAATGGCGTAGTCGGGCAGAAGCTGGGGAGCGACGACGCCCTTCTTCTCGTTGGTGCCGGTGGTGACGATCGAGATGGGTGTAACCTCGGACCCTGTGCCGGCGGTCGTGGGCGCGAGCACCAGCGGCAGTCTTTCGCCTCGCACCAGATTGACGCCGTACATCTCGGCAATGGGTTGATCACTGTTCAAAAGCACGGCAATCAGCTTGGCCGTGTCTAGCGACGACCCGCCTCCAACCGAAGCTACGCAATCGACACCTTCAGCGCGGGCGTCTTCCACCGCCGTCAGGATCATTGCCTCGGGTGGGTCCGGTTGCACATCTGAGAAGGTCCAGACGGCGAGGCCGGCCTTGCGGAACCCATCGAGAGCGGTTTCTGCGAGACCAAGCTCCAGGATCGTCGCATCCGTGATGAAGGCGACCTTACGACAACCTCGGCCTGCAAGGAACTCGCCGATCTTTGCGGTCCCACCGATTTCGGCCAGCACGGATGGTGTCGTCTGAAAACTGAAGGTGTTCATCGTGGTTCTCTATTCTGTCCCGTCGGCGCGGTGTCGGCCATGTGAAGGGGTCGTGGCGGTTCGGAGACCACCATGTCCAAGTAGCGGACGTCTTAGCGGCCGGACAAATGTTGTCAAACGCGTTCATCAGCTGCCGCCTGACGGTGTGCCGCACCAACTGTACCTTCTGCGGGCAGCGCAATCCGACATTCCGAATGACATTCCCATCGCCGTCTTGTGTTGCGTAATTATATAACGTAACACAAGCGAATGTGCGCTGGAGGCAGCGCACAGCAGTTGGGGAAGGACGAAATAGGCGCAGCGGCTGGCGGTTCCGGGCAGATGCCGCATCCCGTTGTCAGCCCATGATGCTCTGGGAGAAACCGAATGATGAAAGTCGCCTACGTCTTCGCCACAGACATGGCCGCTACCTACAAACTCGCCACTATGATCCTGCCGCAACTGGAGGACGGTTCGCATGGGGCGACCGTCGTCGGCATGTTCTTTTTCGACGACAATCTATTCTGCTTGCGGCAAGGCGACCCGGTCGGGGAACGCTTGGCCAAGGTCGCGATGGACACCAACATCCTGCTCATGATCTGCGATCAATGCGCCGTGCGCCGCAACCTGGCCGAAGGCACCTTCCAACAGTGTGGCAAGGGTGAAGTGACGGCCAAAGGCATGGTCGCCGGTGTTCAGGCCGGCTGTTTCCCGCAGCTCTATGCTGCCCTGGCACCAGCGGCACCGGATCAAGTCATAACGTTGTAACGCGTGGGAAATGCTCGACCCATGTCTACCATCGCCCGACATCCTGTCACCGTTGCGGATTCACCGGACCCGCTCCCCGTGTGGCAACGTTTGGTGAGTGCGCTATGAACACCCTTTTGCGGGAAGCTGGAAAGGACGCCGCCATTGGTGTTGCCGTGGTAGATCGGCCTGAGAACCTCGCAGCGATCCACCATCCAGGCTGTGCGGCTGCCATTTGGCAGCGTCAACCATTGCCGGAGTTTCAACACTGGATCGATGCTTTGCCGCCCGAGCACCTGCCGAAGGCACGGGTGATCCTGCGCCCCGAGCAAGTCCGTGATGCCGTCCTGTACATCTGCGAAAAAGCCGGCACACCGGATTGCGATGAGCGCGCCATGCTGGTTGACGACACTGCGGCTCAGGCAGACATCTTTGCAAATCTCATGAGCGCGTCGTTTCTCCGACTGCGCTTTGACGTCGTCACGGATAATGCCTGCCGGAAGTTCCACATTGACGCCGTGACAGCGAGGCTTGTCTGCACGTTTCGAGGCACAGGCACTCAATATGGCATCTCGACAGATGGAGAAGAGCCGCCGAAGGTGTTCACGGTGCCGACGGCCTCGCCGATGCTTCTGCGCGGCACGCTCTGGCCGGGAGAGCCCAAGTCCGGTCTGCTGCACCGCTCACCTCCCATTCAAGGTACGGGCGAGACGCGATTGCTCCTCGTGCTCGATCCCATTTTTGATCCGGATGAACAACCGGATCAGAAATTCATGCATTGACAAAGTCAAAGGAGGAAAACCCGGATGAAAACACGCGCCGCTGTTGCCTGGGAGCCAAACCGGCCTCTCGAAATCGAAGAGATCGACCTTGAAGGGCCAAAGGACGGTGAGGTTCTGGTCCGAATTGTGACCACCAGCCTGTGCCACACCGATGTGTTCACGCTGTCGGGTGAAGACCCGGAGGGCCTGTTCCCCTGTATCCTGGGCCATGAAGGCTGCGGCATCGTCGAGGAAGTGGGCAAAGGTGTCACCTCTGTTAAGCCGGGTGACCATGTGATCCCGCTTTACGTTCCCGAAGACCCCGACTGCCCCTACATCAAATCCGGCAAGACCAACCTCTGCCAGACCATCCGCAAGACGCAAGGCGCCGGTGTGATGCCCGATGGCACCTCCCGGTTTTCCTATAAGGGCAAGCAGATCCTCCACTATATGGGGACAAGCACGTTTAGTGAGTACACGGTCCTGCCGGAGATTTCGGTGGCCAAGATTACCAAGGAAGCCCCGCTATCCAAGGCGTCGGTCATGGGCTGTGCCGTGCCGACCGGCATTGGGGCGGTTCGCAATACCGCCAAGGTCGAGGAAGGAGCGACCGTCGCTGTCTTCGGCCTTGGCGCCGTTGGCATGGCGGTCATCCAGGGCGCGGTCTTGAACGGCGCATCGCGTATCATCGGCATTGACATCAACGAGGCAAAGTTTCCCTTGGCAAAGGCACTCGGCGCCACGGAATGCCTCAATCCAAAGGACTATTCTCAGCCGATCCAGGAGGTCTTGGTCGAGATGACCAATGGCGGTTTGGACTACACCTTCGAAGCCGTCGGCAACGTCAACCTGATGCGCTCGGCGCTGGAAGCCTGTCACAAGGGATGGGGCGAATGCACGGTGATTGGAGTGGCTGGCGCCGGGCAGGAGATTGCCACACGGCCCTTCCAACTGGTCACCGGTCGTGTGTGGCGTGGCACTGCCTTTGGCGGGGTTCTGGGTCGCAGCCAGTTGCCTGGCATGGTCGATGAATGGTTGCGTGGCGATTTCAGCGTCGACCCCTACATCACGCACCATATGAAACATGACCAGATCAACACGGCGTTTGACCTGTTGAAGGCTGGAAAATCCATCCGCTCGGTCGTCCACTACCGACCCTCTGAGACGATGACCGTCAATTCCCTGCCTGGAGAATTCATCGCGGACTAACGGGTCTTTGCTCTGCAAGCGTGGCACGCTTTGACCTCAAGCGTGCCGTCGTCCTTAGACAATTCTGGGCCAGTGGCAGATGCAGCAAAACCGTTCACTTCAATGAAAACGGCTCACCGGACCAGCGTGTCACTGGTGGATCAGCGAGAATATGGGTATCTGTTTTCCGGGTCTTTGGATGGAGAGAGTGCAAACGCATGAGGTCCTTTCCGCCGGAACGAATTATTTGCCTGACAGAAGAGACGGTCGAAACCATCTATCTTTTGGGTGAAGAGGATCGGATCGTCGGGGTTTCGGGTTATGCGGTCCGGCCTGCGCGCGTACGGCGTGAGAAGCCAAGGGTGTCGGCATTTACCTCTGCGGACATCCCGAAAATCCTCGCACTTGAACCGGACCTTGTTCTGACATTTTCAGACCTGCAGGCCGACATTGCAGCCGAGTTGATCCGCGTTGGTATTTCAGTTGTCGCGTACAACCAACGCAACATCGCCGGCATTCTGGCGATGATCCGGCACCTGGGAGCGACCGTTGGCCAGGCCGAAAGGGCCGATAGACTGGCCAAGCAATATGAAGAGCGGTTGGCAAGGGTCTCAGCGAGCGTCGCAGGCAAACCCCGACCAACGGTGTATTTCGAGGAATGGGACGATCCGATCATCTCAGGCATCAAATGGGTATCGGAACTCATCGAAATCGCGGGCGGACGGGAGGCATTTCCACAACAGGCTTCTCAAGGCGCCGCACGGAACCGCATTGTAACATCCGAGCAAGTCATCTCCGCGGCTCCGGACGTCATTCTGGCGTCCTGGTGCGGCAAGAAAGTCAGGCCTGAGAAGATCGCCGCTCGGCCCGGCTGGCAATCCATTCCTGCCGTGCGCAACGGTCGCATTGTGGAGATCAAATCGCCGCTCATTTTACAACCGGGCCCCGCCGCGATGACCGATGGTCTGGATGCCATATTGGCGGCCCTGGAGAACACCTACGAGCGGACAGAGCCTTAATCGCCTGGGCGATCGCTATCGGTTGGCAACGATGCCGCGCCCAAAAACCGGTAGCTCTTTTTGAATGTGCTCGATGAACGCCACCACTCGTTTTGGCCGATAGCGTGACTGCGGGTAAGCAATCGAAAGTGTCAAAGGAGGCGCAAACCAACCAGGGCACAGGAGATCGAGAGATTGATTGTCGATCCCGTTTCCAACAAGCCAAAGTGGCAGGATGCTGTAGCCGCAGCCCTGTTTCATGAGCCGCTCCGCAACAAATAGGTTGTCCGTACTTATCTGCGCGCTTGGCTCAAGGACATAGACCTCGCCCCTCGGGCCGCGAAGTTCGATTTGTCCACCGACATAAGGGCCGAGTACAACGGCTGGATGATCGACGAGTTCTTTTGGATCTGAGCACTCAATCTCGGACTCGGCGGAAGCGACAAGAACCCGATCAATCGTCCAGACATTTCGAACAATCAACGACTCGTCTTTCACCGTTCCAACCCTGATCCATAGGTCGTATCCTTCGGCGACCAAATCTCGTGGCTCATCGGTTAGCTGCCATTCCAACGACACGCCTGAGTGTCTTTCGATGAACGCAGCTGCCACGTCGACAAGAACAGTCTGACCCAGACCCATCGGTGCGGCCACGCGGATGGTTCCCCTTAACTCGCCCGAACCGGCACCTGCGGCCTCTGCTGCTTCCTCCCATCCTGCCAGCAGCCGTCGGGAGCTTTCCAGAAACTCCTGCCCAGCCTCCGTAAAAGTCAGCTCGTGCGTCGTTCGCATGATCAGTTGAGCGCCCAGCGCTTCCTCCAGCGTTCTGAGTTGCCGACTTGCAGAGGGCTGTGACAACCCAAGCGATCGACCTGCGGCGGAAAGCGATCCGGTCTCTGCGATCCGGACCAAAAGACGCATCAGTTCAAACCTGTCGAGTGCGCGCGGCATATCATCTGTTTTCCAAATGACAATTGTATGTGATCGATCACTAAAAGAATAGCAAGTCTACGCCAAGCTTCAACGCGACGAAAGTCGATAGCAGATCTGAAGCGCTAACGGGGCATATCGACCAGAGCCTCCAGATGCCGATGATCGAACAAGGTCCCTCTCCACGATCTTCATCGTTTAATTCGTGAAACGAATGATCTCCATCTAGTTAATCCATCTACCGAATTTTCTGTCACCTGCCATTCTCTCAAACATGCCCCGGCGATCGGGGCCTGAAACTGGAGAACAAGATCATGAAAGAGTTTGAAAACAAAGTGGTGCTGATTACCGGTGCAACGTCTGGGATCGGTGCTGCGGCTGCAGAAGCCTTCGCCCGGGAAGGCGCCAAAGTTATTGTTTCAGGTCGGCGGCAAGACAAAGGTGCCGAAGTCGTTGAGAAGATCACGGCCGCCGGCGGCGACGCCTATTTCATCCAGGCAGATGTATCGGACGAAGATCAAGTCGAAGCGCTCGTTGCCCAGACGGTCGCTCATTACGGCAATCTGGATATCGCCTTCAACAATGCTGGCATCGAAGGGTTGATGGGCGAACGGCTCGATGCCCAATCGCAGCAAGATTACCGCGAACAGTTTGATATCAATGTCGGTGGCGTCCTTTGGGCGATGAAGCACGAGCTGAAAGCGATGCAAGCCAACGGAGGTGGTGTCATCGTGAACACCGCTTCCATCTTCAGCCAGATCGGCATGGCCGGTATGTCGCTCTACACCGCCGCCAAACATGCCGTTCTGGGTATGACGCGTGCTGCGTCTATCGAATACGCCAAGGACAATATCCGGATCAACGCCGTCAGCCCCGGCGGTGTCGAAACTGAAATGTTTGAACGTGCCGCGGGTCCCGTGGAAGAGAATTCTGAAGGGCGACAGTACTTCACGAACTTCCATCCAATCGGCCGAATCTCCCAGCCATTCGAGCAAGCTGAGGCGGTCCTGTTTCTGGCTTCCGACAAGGCGTCGTTTGTGAATGGTGCGAACCTCGCTGTCGACGGCGGTTGGAGCATCTCCTGATCGCGCAGCGCCGCATTCCGCAGATGCGGCGCGCGCCCTCCCAATTCTTTGCCTCGAGGATCGAGCTATGGCCTTTCTGTCAACACATCCGAGCGCGGCGTCGAACAACGATCACCTTCGGGGGTTTGGTTTTGGATTGATCGCTGCATCCGCCTGGTCGTTCTACACGGTAGCATCCAGATCCGCGGTTGAAGCGGGTTTCAACGCGCTGGATCTCACCGCTCTGCGCTACGTCGTTGCGGGTTTGATGTTTCTCCCGCTCCTACTGAACCGCGGGCTCAAGGACCTGGCCGGCATTGGATGGCAACGTGGCGCAGCATTGTCACTTGGGGCGGGACCGCTCTTTAGTTTGCTATACGTGTTCGGTCTCTCCGTAACACCCTACACGCACGGACCAGTCATCAGTCCCTCGGTCGTCACCCTTGCATCTATTCTATTGGCAGCAGTGGTCCTCCATGAGACGGTCTCCATAAGCCGCTGGGTTGCGGCGTCCGTCGTGGTGCTTGGCCTCTACCTCGTCGTCTCAAACGGCGCAAATCTTCTGGTTGAGGCCTCCCCCTATGATTTATTCTTCGTGGCTTCGGGCGTGCTTTGGGCGACCTACACCGTCTCCCTTCGAAATTGGCGGTTAGATCCGGTACTTGCTACGGCTTCCGTCGCGTTGATTTCCGGTATCGTCATGCTGCCCGTGCTGGTCTTTGCGGCAGACTGGTCCCAACTCCTCGATGACCTTCTGTTGACCGGGTTTCACGCCGTCATTCAAGGCGTGGTTGCGGCCGGAATTGCGGTCGTCGCGTTTAGCAAAGCCGTTGCACTGCTCGGGGCTTCAAAGGCAGGCCTGTTTCCGTCGCTGGTGCCGGTGATCGCGGTTCTTCTGGGTGTCCCCATCCTTGATGAGTTCCCAACTGTCGTTCAAACCGCGGGTGTTGCTTTAGCGTCGATCGGGCTCATCATGGCATCAATTTCCAAGTAAAGCCGTCACGAGGGCGAAGGCCGTTCATGCGTTCCCGATGCGAACCCGTAAGTCAATGTCGCGTAGGGTTCATAAACAGCAGTTCCCCGCCAAAACGAAGGGATCGCACTAGAAATGCTCAATCCGCGCCACGCACTCCTATGCTGAGGCCTTCCTTGGGCTTGATCACGCGCTGTACGAAAAAGATCAGTGCAACCATGCCGATGCCAATGATATCGGTCAGCACAGACCCTTCGATCAAGATCAGTGCGGTGCCGATCAACAGGACGCGCAGGATCCAGACCGCCTTCTTGCCGAAGAACCAGCCCTGCACACCTGAGGAGAGCAAAAATACACCAAGCATGGCGGTCAGGAACGCGCGGATGATCTCCAGCACGTGGGAGTCCATCAGCAGCGCCGCGTTGTAAAAGAACATGAACGGCACCACGAAAGCCGCGATACCGATCTTGAACGAGGTAATGGAGGTCTCCATCGGGTTGGCACCCGATATGCCGGCCGCCGCATAGGAGGCAAGCGCCACCGGCGGCGTAATGGCGGATACCACCGCGAAATAGAATACGAAGAAGTGTGCCGTCAACGGTGCGATACCCAGTTCGATCAGGCCGGGTGCAACAACGGAGGCCGCGACTGCATAGGCGGCCGTTGTCGGCATGCCCATTCCAAGCAGGATGGCAATACACATGGCAAAGACCAGCGACAGCAACTGGGAGGCTTCGGCGAGGCCCAACAACAGATTGGAAAAGCGCGCACCGACGCCTGTCAATGAAATCACGCCGACGATGATGCCGGCGCAGGCGCACACGGCGATAATCTGAATTGACATGATCCCCGCAAGTTCGAACGCCTTGACGATCGACCCGAAATTCATCGCTTGATGGGACTGGGCTTGATCGGTTGGGGCTTGATCGGGCTGGCCGCCTTCCGGAGACGACGGGCTGATCCGGCGGCGGCGCCGGTTGAGCGCCCAAATCCCGAGCGCGATCACCAACAGTGCTCCCCCGCCGGTGACGACGGTTTGGTCTACGGTATCCAGCAGGAAGAGCACACCAAAGCTGACGGCAATGATCGCCGCGACGATGAGCGCCTGCAATCCGAGCGAGCCGAGGACGGAACTTTCGCGACCCGGTATCAACAGACGCGTCAGACGCATTTCAGCGGGAGCGAGCCAGCTCACAACGGCCGCGGCCGCGGTGGCCAGGGTGCCGGCCCGGATAACCGAATAACCCTGGAACAGCGCTACGATCAGGATGATGATCGGGATGAACAGGAAGATGCGGCGCAGCATGGCGCGCACCTTGGGTAATTCGTCTTCCCGCATCCCCCGCATGCCCATCTTGGCGGCTTCAAAATCGACCATGAAATAGATCGATGTGAAGTAAAGGACGGCCGGGATAATCGCGGCAATCGCAATCTCCTGATACGGAATCCCGGTGATCTCTGCCATGATGAAGGCGCCTGCGCCCATGATCGGTGGCATGATCTGACCGCCCGTGGAGGCGGAAGCCTCGATCGCGCCGGCAACCTTCTTTTGATAGCCGACCCTGTTCATCAGTGGAATCGTCAGCGAACCTGTGGCCACGACGTTGCCGGCCGAGGTTCCATTGATCATGCCCATAAGACCCGACGCGAAGATGGCCACCTTGGCCGGACCGCCGCGTGCACGACCGGCGGCAGCAAAGGCGAAGTTGACGAAATAGTCGCCCACTTTCGATGCCTGCAGGAATGCGGCGAAGATGATGAACAGGATGATGTAAGTCGAAGAGACCGCGGTCGTTGGTCCGAGAATCCCGGCATCCGTGTAGATTTGGCTGAAAAAGCGTTGCCAGGAAATGGCGGGAGAGTTCAGGAAGCCAGGCATGTACTGGCCCGTGAAGACGTATGCCAGGAAGACGATGGAAATAACCACCAGCGCAAGGCCGGCGACGCGGCGCGTCAGTTCCATGATCAGCAGCGTTCCCGCCAGGGCGGCTATCGAGATGCCGATCGGCGCGAACGGGGTGCCGGTCGAATTGCGCATCAGCGTGCCGTAGATGGTAATCAGATAAGCAGCAATGGCGATACCGCTAATCGCCAGGACCAGATCGAGAACATTGATTGCGTCGCGCTGGCGCTTGTAAAACCATGACAGGACGATGGCGCTGCAGGCCGCCAACATCAATGGCGCACCGAAGAACCAAATTTCGTTGAACCGGATACGGGCGTCGATACCGTTCCACATCACACCGTTGGCGATTTCGACGGCGAAGGATAGGGCCGCGCCGAGCGCGACCAAGGCGGGAACCAGCAGCGCGATACCGATCAGGCGCAGCAGGCGGTTGTCTTCGGCTTTGTCCCGACAAAATCGGCTGCCGCTGAACATCAAAAAGCCGAGCGCCAGCGCACCGGCTATGTGGACAATGCGAAAGTTCCAGGTTTCCATCGGAAAGGCGGGCAGGAAGGGAATGTCCACCAATCCGCCAGTCAACTCTGAGATGGACAAGCCATTGAGAGCAGCCATGTGGAAGGCCGCATAGATGGTCGCAAACAGGCTGATCAGTAGATAGGTCCGCCCTTTGAAGAGGCGACGGTTGCTCTCTACGGGTTCTTCGTCGACGCCTTCTGCAACAACGACGTCCTCTTTGTTTGCGGCCTGGTCGGCCATGGTCCCCTCCCGGACGCGCATATGCTGTGCGCGGCAGTCTTTATTGTGATTGCGCGCGCCCGGCTCGTCGAGCCGGACGCGATGCTTCCTAACACTGATCCTTGGTTAGCCGCCGTGGACCATGTCGGCCGGAATCTCCGCGCCTGCATTTTCGTTGAACCACTTGGCTGCGCCTGGATGCCACTTCATCACTTGATTCTTGTCCCAATGCTCCGGCACCGTAGAACGCCCAGCGCGGTGGATGTTCACGATCCGCTCATTGTCCGACATGACGATGTCGACCACGGCGTGGACGAAGCTTTCCGGCAGATCGCAGTTGGCGATCGCAAAATTCCACATCGAGACCGAGCGGGCATCGTTTTCAAGCGTGGTGTAGGTGTCGGACGCAATCGTGAAGTTCGATACGGGGAAGGCGTCCAGGATCTTCTGCTGTTCGTCTTCGGTAAACTCAATAATGTTGACATCGGTCTGGACCTCGAGCTGGCTGACCGCCGGAACCGGAATGCCCGCTGCGAACGCGATCACGTCCAGCAGTCCGTCCTGAAGCTGACCGCCGAGGTCGGTCCACCCGCCGTTGCGTCGTTCAAATTCGACACCCAACGCCTCCATCATACGGGGAAAATAGGTGTCCGACGTTGAGCCCGCCGGGCCAAACCCGATCTTGGCACCAGCCGGAATGTCGGCGATAGATGTAATGCCGGATGACGTCAGAGCCGTCACCGAGAACGGCGTCTGATACATCGGGAACATTGCGCAGGCCTTGTCCATCTGAAGGCCGGGCGCGATCGGATTTGTACCGGCGATTGACTCGGCCGCCGGGCCCATGGTCGTCATGCCGAAGGCGTTCTCGCCTGTGTGCACCAGCGCCATGTTCTGCATCGGACCGCCGGTGACTTCGCCGCCACCGGAAATGCCCAATTCGTCGGCGACCAGATTGGCCCATCCGGATCCGTAGGCGAAGTAGGTGCCGCCCTGGGAGGCCGTGCCGACCGTAAAGCTCTCAGGCCAGCCTTCCCTGTCCTGTGCGGATGCGACCGATGTTGCTAATGCGACCGCTGCGACGGCCGTCATCAAAATTGAAAATCTCATTGATTCCTCCGTTTATCGTAGGGCGTTCTCACGCGTTTATACCGCCGGCTTCAGTCGGTGGATCAGCCGCGGAGAATACCGCCCCAACACGCCTCCGGTGTGTGCTTATTTTCGTGCATGAAGCAAGTGGTCCAAGGACATCTGTTGATGTGAATCGCAGGCACATAGCTTCGTTGGGTGCGTTTGGTAACAGAAGATGCAGGATCGTGTTTCGGATTCGACACATATCAATCATCAGGCCAACCATCAGGTTCCGCGTTCAGTCGGCCCTGTCATCCATTTCAGCGAACGTTTCGCGTGACAGGCCATATTTTTGCATCTTCTCGTAAAGCGCCTTACGCGATATGCCGAGCGCCTCGTAGGTTTCTTTCAGGCTCCCGCCTTCGGCGGTTAACCGGGCTGCGATCAGCGCGCGTTCATATTGTGAAACCTGCTCCGACAGACTTGCCGGCTGACGTAGTGTCTCGGCAGTTGGACGATCGCCATCGAGAGCCAAATCGAGGCCGAGTGCGAACCTGTCAGCGGCATTGCGCAACTCGCGAACGTTTCCTGGCCAGTTGCGGGCCGAGACAGCATTTAGCACCGCTCCGGGCATGTCGGGTGCCGGGCGTTTATAGCGCGCTGCCGCCTCATTGACGAGCTGGACAAACAGGCGTGGAATGTCGTCGCGCCGTTCGTTCAAGTCCGGCAGGCGCAGAGTGACGACGTTCAGCCGGTATAGAAGATCGCTGCGGAAGCGACCGGCAGCGGCTTCAGCTTCAAGGTCCATTTTGCTGGCGGCTATGAAACGCACATCAAGCTCTATGGGCTCGTTGGAGCCGAGCCGTGTAATCGAACGGTTCTGGATAGCATGCAATAACTTGGCCTGGACTTGCTGGGCCGTGCTTTCAATCTCATCGAGAAAGATTGTACCGCCGCGGCCGTGCTCGAACTTTCCAAAGCGCGCGCGGGTCGCACCGGGAAAGGCACCGGCTTCATGGCCGAACAGCTCGCTTTCGATCAATGCATCGGGCAAAGCGGCGCAATTGATGTGAACGAACGGCTTGTCGCCACGTACGCTCGCCTCGTGCAAAGCGCGGGCTGCGACCCCTTTGCCGGTTCCCGTTGCACCGACGATTAGAACATCGGCTTCCGTGGCCGCAATGGCGCGAATCTGGTGTCGTAGTGCGACCATGATGTCGCTGCGTCCGCCGAGGCGCGCTTCGATGGTATCCCGACCGCCCACCTGCGAGCGCAGGACGCGGTTTTCGAGGGTCAGCCGTCGCTTGTCGAGCGCTCGACGCACGGTGTCGATCAACCGGTCCGGTGCATAAGGCTTTTCAAGGAAGTCATAGGCGCCTTCCCGCATGCATCGTACGGCCAGCTCGATGTCGCCGTGGCCGGACACCAGAATGACCGGGAATTCAGGATCGATCTCCAAGACACGGCGCATGAGTTCGATACCATCCATGCCAGCCATGCGCAGATCGGTCACCAGAATGCCAGAAAAGCTGCGGCTGATGTGCTCCAGCGCCTTGTCGGCCTGAGCAAGACAGGTCACATGCAGTTCTTCAAGTTCAAACGTCTGCGCGGCGGCAAGGCGCAGATGCTCTTCGTCATCGACAAACAGGATGGTCTCGTCGCTCATTCGGCGGTCACGCAATTGGTATTTGAAGCAGCATGCGAAGGAGTCTCCGCAAGTTTCAAGTCGATGATGAATACCGCGCCAGCGTCTGTGTGGTTTCTGGTCGACAGATTGCCGCCGAAATCCTTGATAATGTTGTAGGAAATCGAAAGACCGAGACCCAGTCCCTTGCCAGGACTCTTGGTTGTGAAAAACGGATCGAAGATCTCCGCCTTCTGGTCATCGGCCAATCCGCTGCCATGATCGCGGACCTCAACGCGGCAGCGACAATCTTGTACGATAATGCCAATTTCAACAATGGGCTCGGGGTCGTTCTCCATCGCGTCGAGTGCATTGCTGAGCAGGTTCACCATCACCTGCTGTAAGCGTACATGGCCGCCGACAATCCAGATTTCATTGTCGGGCCGGTCGAATTTGATCGATGCACCGCTAGACTTGATCCGCGCATCCATCAAGTCGACCGCATCGTCAATTGCAGCCAACAGCGGGATCGGCCTCGGTTTTTGCTGCGGGCGACGGGCAAAGTTGCGGAGATGGTTGGCGATCGATGCCATGCGATCGGTCATCTCAGAGATGCGCTGTATATTGTCACGTGTTTCACCTGTCCGGTCCCGATCAAGAAACCGGACCGCATTTCCGGCATAAGCTTTCACCGCCGCCAACGGCTGGTTAAACTCATGGCTGAGTGCCGCCGACATCTGACCGAGTGCAGCGAGTTTACCGGCTTGGACCAGATCAGCCCGGGTCTTGCGTAGATGTTCCTCGGTCCTCTTGCGCTCTTCGATCTCGTCGATGAGCTGGCGGTTGACGGAATTTAAGTCGGCGGTGCGCTCTGCCACTCGCTGTTCCAGTAACTCCTGTGTGGCGCGCTGCGCCTCGAAACGCTCAGCCTGCCGGGCGCGCCGTTGTAATGCGATCGCGGCGACCATTGCGGACGACAAAATCAACATGGCCAGAAGCGCCAACACTGCCAGCGCCTGGGTCTTTGCCGGTCCGGTTGGAGACAGGATCGTGACGTTCCAACCGGCCTCGGTGATCGGCATGCTCCGGGCGATAAAGCTCTTGGTCGCGCCTTGGTCGGTGATCTCGATCAGACTGGATCTGTCATTCAGCGGCACGCGCTGATTTTGGAGTGCAATCACCCGTTCAAGCGGGTATTGGCGGTCGGCCTCAATCCCGGCCAGCGCATCGGGCGAAAGTGGTGACAAAGAACGGAAATGCCATTCGGGCCGGTTCGACATGAAAATAACATCGTTGCTGTCAGTGACGATGATATCGCTGTTGCCTGCGCGCCAAGCCTCTTCGAATGTATCCACGGTGAATTTAACGGCGACGACACCAGCAACCCGATCGCCCAGGTTCACCGGCGCTGCAAAGAAATATCCACGTTCGCCCGATGTCGTGCCGAGCGCGAAGTACCGACCGACTTCCCCAGCCAGCGCCTGGGTAAAGTAGGGGCGGAAATAAAAGCTGCGCCCGATGAAGGAACGTTCCTTGTGATGATTGCTCGACACCAGCGTCAAGCCGGTCGCATCCATCAGGTAAACGTCAGAGGCGCTGACATCGGCCGCCGTCTGTTGTAGCTGACTATTGATCGTTGCTTTGAGCAGCTCGTTGTCAGGTTCGCTGAGGAGGGTACGCAGGACCGGCCTTTCTGCAACGAGCGCGGGCAAAGGCTCGTACCGACGCAATGCGCCTTCAAGGCCCTCGACAGCCAGGCGTAGCGTTGATTCGCTGCGTTCTCCGCTTTGCATGAGGAAGGCGCGCTCAAGCCTTGGCAGCGCCGCCAGCGCAACAGCCAGGGCTATCATCACGATAAGCGCAAGGTACACAAAAGGGTTGTTCAGCCGACCGTGAAGTAAAGGGTTTGCCACCATAAACACGATCATAAAGGGTTTGTTTCGGGCCGCAAAGGTGGACACAGTTCCATCGCGACCACCGTTCCTTTCTGTAAATTTCTCTGTGCCGATTCGCTTGATTTTGATCTGTGAGGCCGAGTTGATACCCACTCCTGTCCGGAGCAGCGGGCCTATTTGGGTCAAGAGCATGAGCGTCAAGAATCGAAGCGTGGAGGCTGATGACGTGGACCGGCCGTCATGGCGATCTGGCGGCGGTCACCTCAACTTCCACCAGAAACTCCGGCCGTGTGAAGCCGCTGACCACGAGCAGCGTCGACACCGGTTTGACGGTTCCCGTGTAGCGGTCGCGCACCGCCATGTAGGGGCCGAAATCCTCGCGCCGGGTGACGAACGCACAAATGCGGATCACGTCGTCGAAACCCATGCCGGCCTCGCGTAAAATGGCGCCGATCGCCTCGAAACACAGTTCGGCCTGTCCGGTCACGTCGGGCGGGATCGTTTCGTCCGGCGCGATGCCGAGCTGACCGGAGGTCACCAGCAGGCTGGCGCCGGGCGGCACCAGCAGACCGTGATTGTAGTGGCCGAAGGGCGGCCGCACCGAAGGCGGATTGAAGGCCTTCTTGTCCATGATCCTGCGGAACTCCGGTGTTGATGCGGCGGTGTCGTCGGCACCGCGACTATGCCGGATAAAGACTTCAATTCAAAGGATAATACTGGCGGTTTCCTTTTCCTGCGTCGTATGACTAAAGTCCAGAAAAAGTCCTGTTCAGTCGGAGATGTCCTGATGATCATGTATTCGCGCGAGCTCACGGTGAACTGGGGGGAATCGGACCCGTTCGGGCTGGTCTATTTCCCGCTGATGCTGGCGTGGTTCAACGATACCGAGCACGACCTGCTGCGGGCCATCGGTTTTCCGACCAACAAAATGATCGCCGAAAGCCGCAGCGCTTTCGTCATGGGCGACGTGCATTTCAAGTTTATCGGCCCGGCGGCCTACGGCGATCGCGTCCGCACCGTCATCCAGCTCGCCAAAATGACCCGGTCGACCCTGCATTGGGACTGCCGGGCGGAGCATTCCACCTCGGGCGAGCTGATTACCATGGGCCGCGCCATCCGCATCCATGCGCAAATCCAGGAGGACGGCAACATCCGGTCGATCCCGATCCCGGAGAACATCCGCAATGCGCTCTCCAAGCCAGGCGCGTTGGTCGATATGGAAAGCAAGCATCCGGAATCGGATTGAAATCCAGCCGCAATGATCGCGGTGTCCGTCCGCGCTAGGTGAACTTCCGGCTGTTGCCGCTCGGTACAATCAGGAACGCCGTCAGGATGACCAGGACAAGTGCTGTGCTGACCGGATCGTAGTGTGATCCCAAAACCGGAAAAAGCATCCAGCTGACGTTGCTCATGGCGTGAAAAAGCGACGCGGAAAAAACGCTTTGGCCGCCGCGCACATATAACCACACGATGATTGTGCGCCGGGCCAGCGTGCCGAGCGCCCACCAGGCGATCCAGCCCCAGCTCCGATCGACCTGCAGCAGCGGGATCACGTGCCACACGGCCGACACGACGCCGATCAGCAGACTGGCGACGATCAGGCCATGCGCCTTGACGAGAGGACGCGTTGCATAACCGGTCCATCCGAGTTCTTCCGCGGTGGCCGCCACGAAGAACACGGCAAGCAACGTGAGCGTCTGAACCGGGCTGATTTGCGGTGCGGGCAGTGTCTGACCCATGACCAGCAGCATGGCGCCGGACAGAATCATCACGATCGGCATCGTTGCGAGCGCGACGAACCAGGCCCACGGCCGCATCCGCAGGCAATCGCCGGCGGAGCGCAAAAACGTCTTCAGGTCCGCGAGCCCGCCGGCCCGCCAGACCAGCAGACCCGCCGCCACGGTCGGACAGACCGCCATGAACGCGCTTACCGGAAGGCCCGGCAGGAGCTCGCCGCCGGCCAGAGCGCCGAACAGCCAAAACGGCATCGACAACAGAAACAGCAAACCGAAGAAGCGGATGGGATTAGGCGCGGATTTCATGGTCTTCGTTTCAGACTCGTGTGCCAAGGAGCCTGCTTAATGATCCAACCCGGGCACGCAAGCCTGAAAGAAAGATGAGAGAAATGTTTATTCGGTGCGACTGTCTGTTAAGAAAGATCTGAGGTATCGCCAGGCTGATAATCCGATCGGGACTTTGGCCGCTTCCGTTGTCTTGGTTTGGACAGCCTTGATAGCGTTACAGTCCATTTGATGTCATTCATTCTTTGCATGTGGAATTGCGCGATGGCCACTTTAACAGTCACAAATGTGCCAGACGACGTCCACCGGGCATTGCGGGCGCGCGCGGCTGAGAATGGACGCAGCGTGGAGGCGGAAGTGCGCGTTATTCTCGAAGAGTCGTTGAATCCGGCAGGGCGTGTTCGCATGGGTGACGGGTTGGCGGCTCTCGGTCGCGAATTAGGGCTTGCGGAAGAAGACTTCGAAGTTTTCGGTCAGATTCGCGATCGCAAACAATCATCCTAAGAACGACTATCGGGTCGGAGGTGGTGAAATAAAGACCGGATCTGTCGAACTTGGCTCAGCGCGTCTTAGCGTCAAATCCTCAACACCCGTAGACCCGTGTATCGGTTTACTCTCGCTTGACATTTTCCGCCCGATCCTGTTTACCCGCGTGCAATTCCGCGACGAGTTGATAACTCCGAGCCGCTGACCGGGACCCGCAAGGTGTAAACAGATCCCGGAAGCCACCACCCGGCAGCGCGATGCGCCCCCGGGTGCTTTCGTGCTTTGGGCGGTCCGAGGGGTTGCCAAGACGGCGCGGGCTCACGATCTTTCAGGCGAGCCCTGAAAGAAAGAGGATTGGTGGATGTTTGAAAGCCTGCAGGATCGCCTGGGTTCCATTCTGAATGGACTGACCGGCCGCGGCGCGTTGTCCGAGAAGGACGTCTCGGCGGCGCTGCGCGAGGTGCGGCGTGCCCTGCTGGAGGCGGACGTGGCGCTTGAAGTGGTGCGCGGCTTCACCGACAGGGTGCGGGAAAAGGCGGTCGGCGCCGACGTGCTGAAATCCATCAAGCCCGGCCAGATGGTGGTCAAGATCGTCCATGACGAACTGGTCGACATGCTTGGCACCGAAGGCGAGGCCATCGACCTCAACGCACCGGCCCCGGTGGTCGTCATGATGGTCGGCCTGCAGGGCTCCGGCAAGACCACGACCACCGGCAAGATCGCCAAGCGGCTGACCGACCGCGACAAGAAAAAAGTGCTGATGGCGTCGCTCGACACGCGACGGCCGGCAGCCCAGGAGCAGTTGCGCCAGCTCGGCGAACAGACCGGCGTCGATACGTTGCCGATCGTCGCCGGCCAGTCGCCGACGGAGATCGCCACCCGCGCCGTGCAGGCGGCGAAACTCGGCGGCCACGACGTGGTGATGCTCGACACCGCCGGCCGCACCCATATCGACGAACCGCTGATGGTCGAAATGGCCGACATCAAGGCCAAGTCGGCGCCGCACGAGATCCTGCTCGTCGCCGACGCGCTGACCGGTCAGGACGCCGTCAACCTGGCGCGTAGCTTCGACGAGCGGGTCGGCATCTCCGGCCTGGTGCTCACCCGCATGGACGGCGACGGCCGCGGTGGCGCGGCGCTGTCGATGCGCGCCGTCACCGGCAAGCCGATCAAGCTGATCGGCACCGGCGAAAAGATGGACGCGCTGGAGGAGTTTCATCCGCGGCGCATAGCCGACCGCATCCTCGGCATGGGCGACATCGTCTCGCTGGTCGAAAAGGCGGCCGAGACCATCGACGCCGAAAAGGCGCAGGTGATGGCCGAGCGCATGAAGGCCGGCAAGTTCGACCTCAACGACCTCTCCGACCAGCTGCGCCAGATGCAGAAGCTTGGCGGCATGGGCGGGTTGATGGGCTTGATGCCCGGCATGGGCAAGATGAAGAACCAAATCTCCGCGGCCGGCCTCGACGACTCGGTGTTCAAGCGGCAGCTGGCCATCATCTCGTCGATGACCCGCAAGGAACGCAGCAACCCGGAGATCCTCAAGCACTCGCGCAAGAAACGCATTGCGGCGGGCTCCGGCACCAGTGCGGCCGACATCAACAAGCTTCTCAAGATGCACCGCCAGATGGCCGACATGATGAAGGCGATGGGCGGCAAAGGCAAAAAGGCCGGCATGCTCGGCAAGATGCTCGGTGGCCTCGGCGGCGGCATGGGCATGCCTGGCGGCATGCCGGATCCGGCGTCGCTCGATCCCAAGCAGCTGGAGGCCATTCGCAAGCAGGCGGAAGCTTCCGGTCTCGGCAATGCCGGCGGTCTGCCCGGCGTCGGTGGCGGATTGCCCGGTTTGGGCGGCCCGAAGCTCCCCGGTCTCGGCGGTGGCGGGTTGCCCGGCCTGCCGAAGAAGAAGTGAGAATGCGATGACCACCGATCCCATGCAGCGCCTGATGGAACTGCGACGCTCGATCGACAATTTCGACGCGGCATTGATCCACATCCTCGCCGAGCGGTTCCGCTGCACCCAGGCGGTGGGAAAGCTGAAGGCGGAATTCGACATGCCGCCGGCGGATCCGGAACGGGAAAAACGGCAGGTGGCCAGGCTCCGGCGGCTCGCCGAAGAATCCGATCTCGATTCCGACTTTGCCGAGGCGTTTCTCAATTTCATCATCAAGGAAGTCATCCGGCATCACGAAGCCATTCGACACGCGGATGGGAGCGAAAGCTAAAGAACCGCATGTGAACAGGCCGCACACGCGGCAAACAGCAAGTCCAGGATCAATCGAAGGAAAACAATCATGGCACTGAAAATACGTCTGGCCCGCGGCGGGTCGAAAAAGCGCCCCTATTACCACGTCGTGGTGGCCGATGCCCGCGCTCCGCGCGACGGCCGCTTCATCGAAAGGCTCGGCCTGTGGAATCCGATGCTGCCGAAGGACGGCAAGCGCGTCGAGCTGAACGAGGAACGCATCAAGCACTGGCTCGACCATGGCGCGACGCCGACCGACCGCGTGCTGCGCTTCCTGGATGAAGCCGGCATCGCCAAGCGTCCGGCGCGCAACAATCCGAAGAAGGCGCTGCCGGGCAAGAAGGCCCAGGAGCGTCTCGACGAGGCCGCTGCGAAAGCCGCCGAAGCATCCGAGGCCACCGAAGCCGATGCCGCTGAAGCGGCCGAGGCCCCTGCCTAGGAAGCCGCCGCCGAATAATCGCGGCGCCTTGGCGACGACCGCGCATCCCTGATTGCATGCGATGGCAGCAAAATCCGATCTGGTTCTGATGGCTGTTGTCGGCGCCCCGCACGGGGTGCGCGGCGAAGTGCGGGCGCGCAGTTTCACCGAAGATCCTATGGCGCTTCAGGCTTTCAACCCGCTTTGGGATGATGCCGGTGGCCGTTTTGATGTCCTGTCCGCCCGACCGGCCAAGAATGTCGTGATCCTGCGCCTGTCGGGTATCGACACACGCGAAAAAGCCGAAGCGCTGAAAGGCCGGTCGTTATACGTGGAGCGCGACCGACTGCCTGACGAAGCGTTGCAAGACGACGAGTTCTTTCAGGCGGACCTGATCGGCCTGGCGGTGCGCGATGTGTCCGGGACGGACTATGGCGCAGTGACGGCGGTGCACAATTTCGGCGGCGGCGACATTCTTGAATTGGGCGGCGCCGGCCGGCGCTCGGCGATGATTCCGTTTTCCGAGGCTGCGGTGACGCAGATCGATTTCGAAGCCGGCTTTGTGCTGGTCGATCCGATTGCCGCGGGGCTCGATGACGCCAATGCGTCGCACGGACCGGGCAGCCGCAAACGCAGGCCGCCGCGCAAAGCCGGAGACGGAGCGAAGCCGTGAGTTTTCGTGCCAGTGTGCTGACCCTCTATCCACAGATGTTCCCCGGGCATCTGGCGGAATCGCTAGCCGGCCGGGCACTGGAGCGCGGCGACTGGTTCCTCGAGGCGGTACAGATCCGCGATTTCGCGACGGACAAGCATCGCAGCGTCGACGATACGCCGGCCGGTGGCGGCGCCGGCATGGTCCTGCGACCCGATGTGCTGGCGGCGGCGATCGACTCGGTCAGCCCGCCGGAAGATCAACGACCGCGTTTGCTGATGAGCCCGCGCGGGGCGCCATTGACCCAGGCGCGGGTGCGCGATCTCGCAGCCGGTGAAGGCGTCGTCCTGGTGTGTGGCCGTTTTGAGGGCGTCGACCAGCGCGTCATCGACGGGCGCCAACTGGAAGAAGTTTCGATCGGCGATTACGTGCTGTCCGGCGGCGAACCGGCAGCCCTGGTGCTGCTCGATGCAGTCGTGCGCCTGTTGCCCGGCGTCATGGGCAACGCCTGCTCCGCTGTGCTGGAGAGTTTCGAGGACGGGCTGTTGGAGCATCCGCATTATACAAAGCCGCAGGAGTGGGAAGGGCAGTCCATTCCGCCTGTGCTGTTGTCGGGCAATCACGCGGCAATCGAGGCGTGGCAACGGGCCGCGGCGACAGAGCTGACCAAAGCGCGGCGGCCAGACTTGCTGGCACCCGAAAAAAAGGACGACGAGGGATGACATAACGGGCACTTTGGTGTATGTGCCCCGCCAATCGGACGATCCGAAAACCATCAAGCAAGGAATGGTGCACACGCTCCCGCCGAACCGGCAGGCCCCGGAGGCGATACGCCCAAGGGACCGGATGAGCGCTCTGGCCGTTTGAGAAGAACGAAAGGTTCAACAGCCATGGACATTATCCGTACCCTGGAGGCCGAAGAGGCCGCCCGCATCGAAGCCAAACGCAAGATTCCGGAATTCTCATCCGGCGACACGGTTCGCGTGCAGGTGCGCGTGACGGAAGGCAGCCGCACCCGCGTGCAGGCCTATGAAGGCGTCTGCATTGCCCGGTCCGGCAGCGGCATCAACGAGAATTTCACCGTCCGCAAAATCTCCTACGGCGAAGGCGTGGAACGGGTGTTTCCGCTCTATTCTCCGATGATCGAGGGCGTCGAGGTTGTGCGCCGCGGTAAAGTGCGCCGCGCCAAGCTTTATTATCTGCGGGGACGCCGCGGAAAATCCGCCCGTATCGTCGAGAACACCAATGTGCGCACGCGCCGCCTGAACGAGGCGGAGCGCCAGGCCATCGCCGCCGAAAAGGCACGGATCGAGGCCGAGAAGATTGCCGCCGCGGAAGCGCTGGCCGCCGAGAAGGCTGCAGCGGAAGCTGCGGAAGCAGCCGCCGCGGCCGAGGCCGCCGCCGAAGCGCCTGCCGAAGAAGCACCGGCGGAAAAGTCCGGCGAATAGGCGACACCATCTGTTTTAAGTGGAGGGCGCGTGTCTTCGCGATGCGCGCTTTTCTTTTGTTCGTGCATTTCCCCGATCTTGTGCAGCGCGGCGGCTTTGTGACATTCTTCCAGCCCATGGCCCAAGACAGGTTCTGACACGTCTGGATGGTCGTCGTTTCAGGCAAAGCAAAACAAGCAGGGGAGATCGTCATGTCCATATTCAAGTCCATCACCGCCGCCATGCTGGCGGTTGCCCTCTCGGCGTTCGGTGCACTCGCTGCAGAGCTGCCGGATCTCGGTGGAAAAAACGTCGTCGTGGTGACCGAAAACGCCTATCCGCCACTGCAGTTCATCGATCCCAAGACCGGCGACCAGATCGGCTGGGAATACGACGCGATGAACGAGATCGCCAAACGCCTCAACATGAACGTCGAGTACCAGAACACCAGCTGGGACGCGATGATCCAGGCGGTATCCGACGCCCAGTACGACCTCGGCATGACCGGCATCACCATCAAGGAAGACCGGGCGGAAAAGGTCGATTTCTCCGATCCCTACATGCGCTCGCAGATGTTCATGCTGGTGCGTGGTGACGAGGACCGGTTTACCGACGCCAAAGGCTTTGCCGGCCTCGCAGACGGGCTGATGGGAGCCCAGGCGGGCACCACGCCGTTCTATGTTGGGGTCTATGAGGTGCTTGACGGCAACGAGCAAAACCCGCGCATCAAACTGTTCGAAACGTTCGGCGCGCAGGTCCAGGCCCTGCGGGCGGGCGATGTCGACCTGGTGCTGACCGACGGCACCGCCGGCGAGGGCTACGTCAAGGCCTCCAATGGCGCGCTGAAGCTGATCGGCGATCCGCTGGGAACCGAGGATTTCGGCTTCATCTTCCCCAAGGGATCCGATCTGGTGGCGCCGATCAATGCGGCGATCGCCGACATGAAGGCCGATGGCACCATCGACGCCCTCAACAAGAAGTGGTTTCTCGACTACGAATTCGGTCAGTGAGCCGACCGGCTGACCGCGACGGGCGGGGCCTTGCGGTCCGCCCGTTCCCAAAGGTTGTCCGCCGATGCTGACAACCGCATCCACGGGCGACAAGGATTTTCCATACTGGCTGGTGGCCGCCGGGATCATCGCGGCGGTCATTGCCGTCGTCATCGCCACCAACGATCTCTACACGCAGGTTCTGGTTATCGTGTCGAAAGGGGTGTGGATCACCGTCTTCGTCACGGTGGTGGGTTTCGCGCTGGCCTCGGCGCTCGGATTGCTGATCGCCGTCATGAGCCTGTCGGGATCGCTGGTATTGCGGCAGATCGCGCGTTTCTACGTCGAGATCATTCGCGGCATCCCGATCCTGGTGCTGCTGTTCTACATCGCCTTTGTCGGGGCTCCGGGCTTTGTTGCCGCCTGGAACTGGCTGACCACGCCGCTGCAGGAGGCGGGGCTGATCGAACCGCTGAGAGTGCGCGACCTATCGCTTTTGTGGCGGGCCATCATCTCGCTGACCATCGGCTATTCGGCGTTCATCTCGGAGGTGTTTCGTGCCGGTATCCAGTCGGTCGACACCGGTCAGATCGAAGCTGCCAAGGCGCTCGGTCTCAACGGCTGGCAGCGTTTCCGGCTGATCGTTATGCCGCAGGCGCTGCGGACCATCCTGCCGCCGCTGGGTAACGATTTCGTGGCCATGGTCAAGGACTCGTCGCTGGTCTCGGTACTCGGCGTCGCCGATCTCACCCAGATGGGCAAGGTCTACGCTTCCGGCTCGTTCCGGTTCTTTGAAACCTACTCGATCGTCGCCTATATTTACCTCATCCTGACGATTGGTTTGTCCCTGCTGCTGCGAGCGCTCGAACGGCGGATGCGGCAAGCCGAAACTCAGCGTCAAACGCAATGATCGCGGCGTATCGGGTTCGATTGCGACGCTGCGCAAAGCTTGGTAAAGAACGGCGCGATGCAAACCGAGACGATCAGACTTGGCATGGAATGTACCGGCGGGGTGCGGCGCACCACCTCGACCGGCTATCTGCCCGTGCATGATCACAAGCGGCTGCCCGGCCGGTTTTTCGCGCGGCTGCTGCACTCGGACGGTTGCCTTGCGGCGTAGTTCGCCTGCAACTCCGAACGAATTCGCGATTTTCAAGAAACGGCAATGTAAGTTATGAGCAATCCACGCACCCTATACGACAAGATCTGGGACGAACACGTCGTCCACGAGCAAGAGGACGGAACCTGCCTGCTCTATATCGACCGCCATCTGGTCCACGAAGTGACCAGCCCACAGGCGTTTGAAGGCCTGCGCAACAGCGGTCGCGCGGTCCGGCACCCGCACCGGACGCTGGCGGTGGTCGACCATAACGTGCCGACCACGGCCGACCGCAAGCACGGCATCAAGAACGAAGAAAGCCGCATCCAGGTCGAAGCGCTGGCCAAGAACGCCGCCGATTTCGGCGTCGAGTATTTTCACGAGGCCGACGATCGCCAGGGAATCGTGCACATCGTCGGTCCGGAACAGGGATTTACCCTGCCTGGAACGACCATCGTGTGCGGCGACAGCCACACCTCCACCCACGGGGCTTTCGGCGCGTTGGCGCACGGCATCGGCACGTCGGAAGTCGAGCATGTCCTGGCAACGCAGACGCTGATCCAGAAAAAGGCCAAGAATATGCTGGTGCGGGTCGACAACAGTCTGCCCGAAGGAGTCACCGCCAAGGACATTATCCTCGCGATTATCGGCGAGATCGGCACCGCCGGCGGTACCGGGCATGTCATCGAATATGCCGGCCAGGCCATCTCCGAGCTTTCGATGGAAGGTCGGATGACCGTGTGCAACATGTCGATCGAAGCTGGCGCCCGGGCCGGGCTCGTGGCACCCGACGACAAAGCTTTCGACTATCTGAAGGGCCGGCCGATGGCGCCGAAGGGCGAACATTGGGAGCAGGCCGTCGCCCATTGGCGCAGCCTGACGAGTGATGAAGGTGCGCATTTCGACAAGGTGGTGACGCTTGACGCGCAAAACCTGCCGCCGATCGTCTCATGGGGATCGTCGCCTGAGGATGTGGTCGCGGTCACCGGCATGGTGCCGGATCCTGAAACCATCGAAGACGAAAACAAGCGGGCGTCAAAGAAACGGGCGCTCGAATATATGGGCCTGACGGCTGGCACCCGGATCACCGATATCGACATCGACCGCGTCTTCATCGGTTCCTGCACCAACGGCCGCATCGAGGACCTGCGCGCCGCGGCGCGCATGCTGGAGGGGCGCAGGGTGCACGACCGCGTCAACGCCATGGTGGTGCCCGGCTCGGGTCTCGTCAAGCTGCAGGCCGAGGCCGAAGGGCTTGACCGCATTTTCCTCGATGCCGGTTTCGAATGGCGCGAACCGGGCTGTTCGATGTGCCTGGCGATGAACGACGATCGGCTCAGTCCTGAGGAACGGTGCGCATCGACATCGAACCGGAATTTCGAGGGCCGTCAAGGTTACAAGGGACGCACTCACCTGGTGTCGCCAGCGATGGCAGCCGCCGCTGCCGTGGCCGGCCGGTTCGTCGACATACGCGACTGGTAAGGACGCTCCATCAGTCCCTCATTACACGGCGTGTGACCTTTATGGAGGGGTGACGGAGATCCGCGCCGACGAGCGTGTCGAGGAAGTCTGCCGGCGGGCCAATCCAACGCGCCGCATTAACGGGGCCCCACCGGCCCCTCGGTTTGACGTTCCTAGCGCTCAGGGCCGGATGACGCAGATGTCGCCGGGATTGTCGCAATCCATGTCGGCTTCCGCGTTTTCCATATCGATTATCTTGGCGTTTGACCTTGGGGCAGTCCTGCTGGAGAAGCGGATATTGCCCACCACCGCACGCTGGGCGTCGGGCATGTTGATGAACTCGGCGGTCGAGGGAGCACCATCGTAAGCCTCTGGCCAGCAAAAACCGTTGTATCCGTCGCCGCCCACATAGGTCCCGCTGCCCCTGACCCGGTTGGCTGCAACGCCGGAATAGGTCCCGCTGCCCCTGATCCGGCTGACAGCAATTCCGGAATAGGTGCCGCCCCCCGAGATGGTCGTCGACCCGCTACTGCCTTCAGCGGCGGCCGGCAGGGACGCGGCAAGCGACAGTGCAAGTGCCGTCACTACGGCACCGGAGACACGAAACTGAAACTGGGACATAAAACTGGCCTTCGCTGATCGATGTTACGCCGTTATCATTGACAAACGCACCGCCGCATCGCCGTCTGCCGTTAACCTTATTCACTCTGAACGCCGCGGTCCAACCGGCGCACCGTAAACCTTTTGTTAAGGTTAACAAATGCCATCATTTCCGCCCGCAGGCAAAACCTGTGTGCGAAACACTTGACCTGGATCGTACGTTGTCACAAAAAATGCGCGATGAGCAAGCAGCCGAAAATCGATATCGCGCATCTTCGCCTCAAGGATGCACATGTCCTGGCGCCATTGATCGCGGCCTACGCCCAGTCGCTGAAACGCGGTGCGCCGCGGCGTCCCGACCAGTTCTATGCCGAGACCCTTTTGCAGGATCGCGTTGCCGAAATGCTCGGGGCGCGCATCGATGGTGACCTGGTGGGATTTCTCATGTTCTTCGACCTGCCCGATCCGGTTACCGGCATGCGTATCGGCCAAGTCGACCACCTCTATGTGCACCATTTGCACCGGCGTCAGGGAATTGCCGAAGCGATGATCGATGTGCTGGCGGAGGAGGCCGAGGCGCGCGGTTGGGAGAGTCTCGTCCTGAATGCGCCGCGTCTGCCTGACGACGGCCGTAAGCTTTACGAGAAACTTGCGGTGACAGCCGACTGGACAAGTTTCGTCATGCGATTCGACCACTAGAAAAGTCGCGGTGGCACCACGCACTCACCAGCCCATCGCCGGTTGCCGCAAACCCCATACCGGGCTTCCTTGCCGCACGTGTAGCGCTGAGCGGCAGGAACCGGTCCCGTATCAACCCTCGGGCAGGCATCCTAAACCTACGCGTGATCCGTGGCGCTCACGATCGCGGTATGAGGGTGTCAATGCCTTCAAATCGATGGCTTCTTTGTGCGCTGCACGCGATTTTTTATCCACTGTGGTTTCTGCCACTTATGCCGGATCTAATCCAATTCAATCGATTTAGAACCGTTCTAATCCACGGTTGGGGGACGGCTTACGCGCCAATCGTGCTGCGCTGCGACGTCGCATGCTTTGACGCGTCCGGACGAACACACTAAAACCACATTCTGACGCGTGGTCGCGGTGGTTCAGCCGAGGGATGCGCGGCGTTCGCAGAGCAATTTCGGAGGCTTCATGGCCAGCGCAGCCCGGAACAGACCCATTTCCCCGCATCTTTCCATCTATAAGCCCATTCCGACGATGGTGATGTCGATCGTTCACCGCATCACCGGAGCGGCTCTCTATTTCGGCACGATCCTAGTCGCCTGGTGGCTGATCGCGGCGGCTGCAGGCCCCGAATACTACACCTTCGCCAACGAGATCTTCGGTTCGGTGATTGGACGCCTTATCCTTCTCGGCTACACCTGGGCACTGCTGCACCATATGCTCGGCGGCGTGCGTCACCTTATCTGGGACACCGGGCACGGCCTCGAAAAGCACCTCACCACCCGCATGGCCTGGGCGACATTGATCGCCTCGCTGGCCCTGACCGTCATCATCTGGGCCATCGCCCTGATCACCGCCTGACTGAGAGTTCCGACATGGATATGCGCACACCGCTTGCCAGGGTTCGCGGCCTGGGTTCGGCGAAAGAGGGTACCGACCATTTCTGGCGTCAGCGTCTGACGGCGATCGCCAACATCCCCCTGATCATATTTTTCGTTATTTTCATCATGGTCTATCACGGCGCTTCCTACGAGGCGGTGTCCGGCGCGCTTGGCAATCCGATCGTCGCCGTTCTTATGGGTCTGGTGGTCGTGTCGGGTCTCATTCATATGCGGCTTGGCATGCAGGTGATCATCGAAGACTACGTGCATCATGATGGCGCCAAGATTGCCTTGCTGGTTCTCAACAGCTTCTTCACCGTCTTCATCGGCGCATTGTCGCTGTTTGCGATCCTGAAACTCGGATTTGGGGGCTGACGCACCGATGGCTACGGAACCGGCTTATGAATTCGTCGAGCATGCGTTCGACGTCGTCGTTGTGGGCGCTGGCGGCGCCGGCCTTCGGGCGACGCTCGGCATGGCCGAGCAGGGTCTGCGCACGGCGTGCATCACCAAAGTGTTTCCCACCCGTTCGCACACCGTGGCGGCCCAGGGAGGCATCGCGGCAAGCCTGCAGAATATGGGCCCCGACCATTGGCAGTGGCATATGTATGACACCGTCAAGGGTTCGGACTGGCTTGGCGACAACGATGCGATGGAGTATCTGGCGCGTGAAGCCCCGCAGGCGGTCTACGAACTGGAGCACTACGGTGTGCCGTTTTCGCGCACCGAGGAAGGTAAGATCTACCAACGGCCGTTCGGCGGCCATATGACCGAGTTCGGCGAAGGACCGCCGGTGCAGCGCACCTGCGCAGCAGCCGACAGGACCGGGCATGCCATTCTGCACACGCTTTATGGCCAGTCCCTGCGCCACCATGCGCAATTCTACATCGAATACTTCGCCATCGACCTGCTGATGGAAGGTGGTGCCTGCGTTGGTGTCGTCGCCTGGAACCTCGACGACGGCACAGTGCACGTCTTCCGCGCCAAGATGGTGGTGCTGGCGACAGGCGGATACGGTCGGGCCTATTTCTCCGCCACGTCAGCGCATACCTGTACCGGTGACGGCAACGGCATGGCGGTACGGGCCGGGCTGCCGCTGCAGGACATGGAGTTCGTGCAGTTCCACCCGACAGGCATCTACGGCGCCGGCACGCTGATCACCGAGGGTGCCCGCGGCGAGGGCGGCTACCTGGTCAATTCCGAAGGCGAGCGGTTTATGGAGCGCTACGCGCCGTCGGCCAAGGACCTGGCCTCCCGCGATGTGGTGTCGCGCTGCATGACCCTGGAGATCCGGGAGGGCCGCGGGGTCGGTAAAAACAAGGATCACATCTTCCTGCATCTCGATCACCTGGATCCTGCGGTGCTGGCGGAACGTCTGCCCGGCATCTCCGAGTCGGCGAAGATATTCGCTGGTGTCGACCTCACCCGCGACCCGATTCCGGTGCTGCCGACGGTTCATTACAACATGGGCGGCATTCCGACCAATTATCATGGCGAGGTGCTCAACCCAACCAAGGCGCAGCCGGACCGTGTGCAACGGGGTCTGATGGCGGTCGGCGAAGCCGGATGCGCTTCGGTGCACGGTTCCAACCGGCTTGGTTCGAATTCGCTGATCGATCTCGTCGTCTTCGGCCGCGCCGCCGCTATTCGCGCCGGCCAGGTGGTCGACCGCGACAGCCCGGTGCCGCCAGTACCGAAGGCCGCGCTCGACAGGATCATGGGTCGTTTCGACAAGATCCGCCACGCACAGGGCTCGGTGCCGACGGCCGAACTGCGCGACCGCATGCAGCACGCCATGCAGGAAGATGCGGCGGTATTTCGGACCAACGAGACGCTGGCCCAGGGCTGCAAGCGCATGGACGAGATCTTCAAGCAGTTCAAGGATGTGCGCACCACGGACCGGTCGATGATCTGGAATTCGGATCTCGTGGAGACGCTTGAGCTGTCCAACCTGATCGATTGCGCGCTGGCGACCGTTTACGGTGCGGAGGCACGCAAGGAAAGTCGCGGCGCTCATGCGCACGAGGACTACCCGGATCGCGATGATAAGAAATGGCGCATACACACGCTGGCCAAGATCAGCGCGACGGGCAAGGTGACGCTGAGCTATCGTCCGGTCCATACCGACACGCTGACAACGGAAGCGGAGGGTGGCATCGCGCTCGAAAGAATTGCTCCCAAGAAACGTGTTTACTAGGAAGGCACGGCGGCAACATGGTTGAAATCACACTTCCCAAGAACTCGCAGATGACCGAGGGCAAGACGTGGCCCAAGCCGGACGGCGCGACCAATCTGCGTGAGTTCAGGATCTACCGCTGGAGCCCGGATGACGACGACAATCCGCGCATCGACACGTTCCACGTCGATCTCGACGACTGCGGGCCGATGGTGCTCGACGGTCTGCTGTGGATCAAGAACAAGGTCGACCCGACGCTGACGCTGCGCCGTTCCTGTCGCGAAGGTGTCTGCGGCTCTTGCGCCATGAACATCGACGGCACCAACACGCTGGCCTGCACCCACGGCATGAACGAGATCGACGGAACGATCAAGATCTTCCCGCTGCCGCACCTGCCGGTGGTCAAGGACCTGGTGCCGGATCTGAACAATTTTTACGCCCAGCACCGGTCGATCGAGCCGTGGCTGAAAACCACTTCGCCCGAACCGCAGGTCGAGTGGGCGCAGTCGCATGAGGACCGGGTCAAGCTGGACGGCCTCTATGAGTGCATTCTGTGCGCCTGCTGCTCGACCGCCTGTCCCAGCTACTGGTGGAACGGCGACCGCTATCTTGGGCCGGCAGTGCTGCTGCAGGCCTATCGCTGGCTCATAGACAGCCGTGACGAGGCGACCGGTGAGCGGCTTGACGAGCTGGAGGATCCGTTCCGGCTTTACCGTTGCCACACCATCATGAACTGTGCGCAGACCTGCCCGAAAGGCCTCAACCCGGCCAAGGCGATCGCTGAAATCAAGAAGATGATGGTCGAGCGGCGGGTCTGACCGACTGCCGGGCACGGGCCGTGCAACTGAAAAACGACGCCTGATGGCGGCGACGAATGGCGCCGCGGCTTTGGGTCGTTGTGACTCTGTGCGTCATATTTCAATTTAGAACTGGCAATTCCGACAGGTGTTCAACCATGCATTGTTTGCTACGGATGGCGTGACACGGATGTACTTTATTAACGGACAAGGCTTTTTATTTGGATAACGCGTCACGAAACCTTTGATTCGCTGTGACATACGATGAATATGAGTCACCAATTGCTCAACACTCTCAGCAAATCCGTCGGAGAGATACGCCATGGATGAGACGATCGCCGATATCGACGCCCAAATCGAATGGCCGGAATTCCTCAGCACCTGGATTCCCGACGTGACGTTCGCCTGGATCGAAGAGGGATTGACGGACCTCAACGATTTCCAGGAGGTCACCGGGCTCAACGTCACACTGGATACGGGTGTCGAACTGGCCATCACCGGCGGGGCCGATGCGGGTCTCTTCGAGATTTCGGACGACGGCACCACGCTGAAAGCGTTGCAGGAGTTCGACCATGACGCGCCGCAGGACGACCTGGTGCCGGGCCTTCTGTCGGTCGAATTGGCGCTACGGGATGGCGACGGTGAGCTATTCGACCATACACGCGCTTATGTTGTCGTGCGGCCGGACGATACAGGCGGGCATCCTTTTGCGGAAACGGGAGAACAGATCCGGGATGCTCTCGAATCCTTTTGGACCGCTGTTCAAAGCGGTGATCTGGCGTGGAGCGATTTCGGCGACCTGCTGGAAACGATCGGTCTGGGAGACCAGTTGAACGAGCTGTCGGACGTGCCCGACGCCGACTTCCTGGCGATGCTGCTGATCAACTTCTGGGACAGGATTCAGCCCGAGGTCCAGGCATTGCTCAACGGTGATATCGGTATCGGCGATCTGATTGAGCTGCCCGGTGCTCTGGAAGATCTGGCGGCCATTCTGGAAAACGGGTTTCAGGACCAGGATGCGGATGGCCCGTCCAACGACTTTTTGCTAGGCGCAGCCGAAGGAGGCGAGATCCCGGGCGGATTGGGTTGCGACCTGTTTGTCGGTCAATCCGACAATGATATCGTCGTCTATGACGGATTGCGGGAAGACTTCGAACACGATGAGCTGTGTCCCGGTCTTGTCGCCATTCACAAATCCGACAGCGAGTCCGATTTGCTCGTTGGCGTCGAACGCGTCGTGTTCAACGATGGCGACCTGGTTTTCGATATCGAAAGCGACCATGTTGGATTTGTGTACCGCATGTACGAAGCCTGCTTCGACCGCACCGCTGACGAGGAGGGATTGCGGTTCTGGACCAAGATCCTCGACCATCTGGAAAGCAACGAACCATGGGTCGACGTAAAGGACTTTATGGCCGACCAGTTTTTGGCCGCGCAGGAGTTTGTCGATCGCTTCGGCAGCAATCTGAGCAACGAAGACTATATCAACGCGATGTATGAGAACGTGCTCGAACGCAAGGCGGACAAGACCGGATTCGACTTCTGGGTCGACGGCATGGAGCAGGGCCTGGGTTTCGATGACATCCTGATCGCGTTTACCGAGTGCGCTGAAAACGTTGCCAACACGACCGGCGACCTGGACAACGGGATCTGGGTGGCTTGAGCGAAACGGAGCCTGGGGCGGCTCCTTGATTCAGATGTCCTGGCTGCGCAAAACCTCCGGGTCCAGCCCAAGCTGATCCAGCATGTCTTCGGCCTGATCGGAAAACGTCGTTTGATCGAGGGCGGAGCGGACGGCGACAAAAAACGTGACGCCGCCGAACAGCGCGCAGGCGACAATGTCCCAGCCGCTCGCCAGCACGCCGATACCACCGAAACTGCCGAGCCATGAGATCAGGCCGATGCCAAGGCCGTAGGGCAGTAACCAGACAGCCGAGCGCAAGTTGAGCATCTGGGGCGGTACCTGCCTTGCCCGCACCGCGAGCAGCAGTGCGCCGCAAAGGATCGCCAGGCCGATGATGCGGATCGTGTCCCAACCGCTCCAGTAAATAATCAGTGTCGCGAGAATGAAAGTGGCGCAGCCGACAACGCGCACCGCGGGCAGCCGGAACGGGCGCGGATAGTCGGGCGCCAGCTGGCGCAGGGCGACGACCGCGACCGGGCCGAGCACGAAAGAAAAAACGACCAGCGAACTGTGGGCCGAGACGATCTCGGTAAACGGCAGGGCGATAACGATCAGCCAGCCGATGATCATGTTGAGCACCAGCGCATTGAGCGGCACCCCCAAACGCGACACCCGGCCGAACACCTCCGGAACGAGATGTGTGCGGGTCAGCGCCATCACCAGCCTGGCGTTGGAGCCAACCGCCACCAGGGCGCCGCCAAACGGCGAAATGACCGCGGTGGCATTCATCAGACTGACCAGCCACAGCATGCCCAATGCCGTGGCAAGGGAAGCCAGTGGTCCACCCGGATGCGGCAGGTGCAGGGTGGCCCAGCCGTCCTTGATGTCGGCGGCCGGGATCGCACCGACAAAAGCGACCTGCAGGCCGACATAGATAACCAGGCAGATCAGCATGGCGGAAACCATCGCAAGCGGCACGTTGCGTCCCGGGTTCTTGACCTCGCCCGCCATGTCGACGGCATGGCGGAAGCCGATCATCGACAGAACGACGCCTCCGGACGATACCGCGGCCATGATGCCGTTGATGCCGTAGGGCGCGAAGCCGTCCGGCGTGATGAAATTGGCCGGATCGAAGGATGAGCCGATGAACATCGCGGTGATGAGCATCGGCACGGCGATTTTGATCCAGGTGACACCGGTGTTGACCAGCGTGAAGATCCGCACGCCCAGCGCGTTCAGAATCACGAAGACCACCATCAATGCGAGGGTGACGAGGGCGCCGGTCAATGACAGACGTTCATCCTGTCCGGTATGGAACAGTCCAGGCACATAGGCTGTCAGATAGCGCAGGGTCGCTTCGACCTCGACCGGTGCCGTCATCATGTAGCCGAGCCAGGCCGTCCAGCCCATCATGGTCGACACGATGTTGCCATGGGTGACTCGCGGAATGCTGACGATGCCGCCCGGCAGCGGAAACATCGCCGATATCTCGGCGAAGGTCAGCGCCAGCAACAGCATGGCGAACGCACCAATAATCCAGGCAACCACCGCCGCCGGCCCGGCGAGTTGCGCCGTAAGCTGCGGCGCAAACAGCCAGCCGGAACCGATGATGCCGCTGACGCCGAGCGCGATCAGTCCAACCGGTCCGATGTCCCGTTTCAGCTGGTGCCCGCTCATCCCTCCGCCTCTCCTCACCCGCCGCGCCACTATGCCCGTTGTTTAGCCGGTTGCCTACCGCAGCCCGCAGGCCGGCCGCACGAAACTCACGGGCTCGTGAGTCCGTTTGACTTGATAAGGCAGAGCCGATCTGGGCGTATGACGTCGAACAATCGACCGGCCACGCGGTTGGCCGGGAAAGCTGGAGAACAACCAATGAAGAAGATCCTGTTGGCAGCGGCAATCGTGGCGGGCGCCAGCATCGCTTTGATTGCCGGCCATGCACCCACCAGCCGAGCCCAGTCGGACGTGCCGGAAAACGCGCAGATCGCCATCTTCGCCGGCGGGTGTTTCTGGTGCGTCGAATCGGATTTCGACCATGTTCCGGGTGTCCTGGAGACCATCTCGGGTTATACCGGCGGGCACCTGGAAAACCCCACCTACCGCGACGTGGTGAGCGAAACCACCGGCCACCGCGAAGTCGTTCGCATTGCCTTCGATCCGTCCAAGGTCAGTTACATGGAATTGCTCGCAGTGTTCTGGCGCAGCGTCGACCCGACCGATGCGGGTGGGCAGTTTTGCGATCGCGGCGAAAGCTATACGACCGCGATCTACACACTCAATGCCCAACAGCAGAAGGCGGCGGAAGCATCGGCGAAGACCGTCATGGATGAACTCGGTCAGCAGATCGTTACGGTGATTGAAGCGGCTTCCACCTTCTATCCGGCCGAAGACTATCATCAGGATTTCTACCTGAAGAATCCGCTTCGCTACCGGTACTACCGGTTTGGCTGCCGCCGTGACGCCCGCATCGAGGCCCTATGGGGCGAACAGGCGCATCGCGGCATCGTCAAATAGATCTCTGCTGCACAGAGCGTCGCCGGCGCCGATCGTCCCATGGGCGGCGGGAGTGCCAAGGTATCGGACCGAAGGGCTATAACCGGGTGCCCGGCGCATCGATTTGCGGCTAAGCGACGGCAGTGCGTGTTCCAAAACGTGACCGCCGCATACCGCAACACCCCGTCTTTTGTGCATATTTGATACAATTTTCGCCATCTTTGTGTATTGAAACGCCGCGACCGCCTATAAGGGGACAAAGGGGCGGTACAACCGACCATGCGAAATTTGGGGATGATTGATGCGGAATGCTTATACGCTGATTGCCTTGAGCGTGCTTATCGCCCTCGGCGGATGCCAGCGATTGAACCGGCCGTTTGGCCAACCCGAACCTCTGCGGCCGGCTCCGGTGGCCGGTGTGCAGAGCAACGATCTTACGACCACCGACCCGAACCAGTTCCCGGAGACGCCGCAGTCTCCCCAACCGACACCTGAGGAACTTCAGGCGGCCGCCGCCAGCGCACCTCCGGTCACCCGCGATTCTCTGGTCGGGCGATGGACCATTTCGACCGGCGGAAGCAATTGCGACGTGTTCCTGGCGCTGACCCAGTGGACCGGCGGCTATCGCGCCGCTTCCCGCGGCTGCGCCAACGAGGCGGCGACCATTTCAGCCTGGGATGTCGAGGGCAATCAGGTGGTGTTGAACGATACCACCGGCAATCGCTATGCGGGTTTGTTCAAGACCGGCGATCAGCGCTTCGAAGGCACCACGAGCACCGGTCAGAGCATCAGTCTGAGCCGGTAACCGAAGAGGCTTCGGTCGTCAGGGGTCCGGAACGACACCGCATGGGTGCTGCCGACAATATTTCCGCCAGGATCACCGTCGTAGAACGCTATCGCGGGCTGGTCGATCACGGCGACTTCGAGCAGGATGCGGCGCAGCTGAAGCTGGCCGAGGCGCTCGATCGTGTTCTGCACGAAATCGGCGAAAAACGGCTGACATCGAAATCCAGCTCACTGGGCTGGCTGTTCGCACGCCGGCACAAAAAGCTTCCGGTGGTCAAGGGCCTCTACATCCACGGCTCCGTCGGCCGCGGTAAAACCATGATGATGGACCTGTTTTTCGACGGGGTGCAGGCCGTGCATAAGCGGCGTGTGCATTTCCACGATTTCATGGCCGACGTCCATAACCGGATCGCTGCGCATCGCCAAGCGTTGAAGCGCGGCGACACAAACGAGGAAGATCCGATCCCGCCGGTCGCCGAGCAATTGATCGCCGAGGCCTGGGTGATCTGTTTCGATGAATTCTCCGTCACCGATATCGCCGATGCGATGATCCTGTCGCGACTGTTCGAGCAGCTGTTCAGCCGCGGTTGTGTTCTCGTGGCGACATCGAACGTGGCGCCGGACGACCTCTACAAGGACGGTCTCAACCGCCAGCTTTTTCTGCCCTTCGTGGATCTGCTCAAGGCACGTGTCGAGGTGTTCAATCTCGATGCGCGAACCGACTACCGGTTGGAGAAGATCAACCAGTTGCCCGTCTATCTCACGCCGCTGACCACCGAAAACAAAATCGCCTTCGCCAAGGCCTGGCACGAGGTGGCGAGGGGACACTCGGTGCGGCACCAGGAGATCCCGGTCAAGGGCCGGACCATCAAAGTGCCGATCGCGGCCGGCTCCGCTGCCCGCTTCAGTTTCGACGAACTCTGCGGCGTGCCGCTCAGTGCCAGCGACTATCAACGCATCGCCGAGCGCTACGACACGATCTTCATCGAAAACATACCGGTGATCGCGGAGGACGCCCGAAACGAGGCCAAACGCTTCATCAATCTCATCGATCTGCTTTACGACATGCGAACACGCATCTTCGTTTCCGCGGCCGCTGCGCCGGAAGATCTGTACCGCAGCGGCCGCACCGAGGAGGGGTTTGAATTTGCCCGCACCGCGTCGCGCCTGTTCGAGATGCAGAGCGCTGATTACCTCGGTGCCAGTCGCGCTGTCGCCGGCAACGGGCCCATGGCTGCCGGCTGAGCCGGAGATCCACTGTCGGAGGTGCTTTTTATTGAAGAAAGTCTTACGTTTACGTAAGTTTTATATTCTCTAACCGTTTGAATTTACTAATAGCGAAAGTTTGTGTTGCGAAATTTGTTGTGGGAGTCTATCCCACTTTTTGGCTCACGCCGGAACCGAGGGGATGCCGGCAAATACACTACAGTTCGGAGGTGTCGTCGCAATGGCGCGAAACAAGATAGCATTGATCGGTTCTGGCATGATCGGAGGGACACTGGCGCATCTGGCGGGATTGAAGGAACTGGGGGATGTCGTGCTGTTTGACATTGCCGAGGGCATTCCGCAGGGCAAGGGCCTCGACCTCGCGCAATCAAGCCCGGTGGAGGGATTTGACGCCTCCTTGAGCGGAGCGAACGACTACGCAGCGATCGAAGGCGCCGATGTCTGCATCGTGACCGCCGGTGTGCCACGCAAGCCCGGCATGAGCCGTGACGACCTGCTCGGTATCAATCTGAAGGTGATGGAACAGGTCGGTGCCGGTATCAAGAAATACGCCCCCGAAACCTTCGTGGTCTGCATCACCAATCCGCTCGACGCTATGGTCTGGGCCCTGCAGAAGTTCTCCGGACTGCCGAAGAACAAGGTCGTCGGTATGGCCGGCATCCTCGACAGCGCCCGCTTCCGCTACTTCCTGGCCGAGGAATTCGACGTTTCGGTCGAGGATGTGACGGCCTTCGTGCTCGGCGGGCACGGCGACAGCATGGTGCCGCTCGCCCGCTATTCGACGGTCGCCGGCATCCCGCTTCCGGATCTCGTCAAAATGGGATGGGTGTCGAAGGAGCGCCTCGAGGAAATCATCACGCGCACCCGCAACGGCGGCGCCGAAATCGTCGGCCTGCTGAAATCCGGCTCAGCTTACTATGCGCCGGCGTCCTCGGCGATCAGCATGGCGGAAGCCTATCTGAAGGATAAAAAGCGGGTGTTGCCCTGTGCCGCGCATCTGGCCGGCCAATACGGCGTCAAAGACCTTTATGTCGGCGTGCCGGTGGTGATCGGCGGCGGCGGTGTCGAGCGGGTTATCGAAATCAATCTCAACAAGAGCGAGCAGAAAGCGTTCGACAAATCGGTGGCCGCGGTCGCCCATCTTTGCGACGCCTGCGTCGAAATCGCCCCGAACCTGAAATAGCGTGCCATCCAAACGGGATACCGATCGATGAACATTCACGAATACCAGGCCAAAGCGCTGCTCGCGGGGTTTGGCGCACCGGTTGCCGAGGGCGTGCCGATCTTTTCGGCCGACGAGGCGAAGGCGGCGGCGGAACAACTGCCGGGACCGCTATACGTAGTCAAGAGCCAGATCCACGCCGGCGGCCGCGGCAAGGGCAAGTTCAAGGAACTTCCGGAAGAAGCGAAGGGCGGCGTGCGCCTGGCGCATTCAGTCGAAGAAGTTGTTTCATTTGCTGGCGAAATGCTGGGCAACACCCTGGTCACCAAACAGACGGGTCCGCACGGCAAGCAGGTTAACCGGCTCTATATCGAAGACGGCGCAGATATCGACCGCGAGCTGTATCTGTCGATTCTCGTCGATCGCACCGTAGGCCGTCCGGCCTTCGTGGTCTCGACGGAGGGGGGCATGGACATCGAGGCGGTCGCCGCCGAGACGCCGGAGAAAATACTGACGCTGCCCATCGACCCTGACACCGGGGTGACCGAGGCAGATGCCAGTAAGCTGTGTGACACCCTGGCGCTTGAAGGCGACGCGCGCGCCGACGGCATGAGGTTGTTTCCCATCCTCTACAAGGCCTTCATGGACAAGGACATGAGCCTGCTTGAGGTCAATCCGCTGATCATCATGAAAAACGGCCGTTTGCGGGTGCTCGACGCCAAGGTATCGTTCGACGGCAACGCGCTTTACCGGCATGACGACGTGATGGCGTTGCGCGACACGACAGAAGAGGATCAGAAGGAAATCGAGGCGTCGAAATACGATCTCGCCTATGTGGCGCTGGACGGGAATATCGGCTGCATGGTGAATGGTGCCGGATTGGCCATGGCGACCATGGACATCATCAAACTGTATGGCGCCGAGCCGGCGAATTTTCTTGACGTCGGTGGCGGTGCATCCAAGGAGAAGGTGACAGCGGCCTTTAAAATCATCACGGCCGACCCGGCGGTCGAGGGCATTCTCGTCAACATCTTCGGCGGCATCATGCGGTGCGACACAATTGCCGAAGGCGTCGTCGCAGCGGTCAAGGAAGTCGGTTTGAAGGTTCCCCTGGTGGTGCGTCTCGAGGGGACCAATGTCGAGAAAGGCAAACAGATCATCAATCACAGCGGCCTCAACGTGATCGCCGCGGACGATCTGGACGACGCCGCGCAGAAAATCGTGCAAGCGGTGAAGGGAGCCTGAGCCATGTCCATTCTCGTCAACAGGGACACCAAGGTGCTGGTTCAGGGCCTGACCGGCAAGACCGGCACCTTTCATACCGAACAGGCACTCGCCTATTACGGCACCAAGATGGTCGGCGGCGTGCATCCGAAAAAGGGCGGCGAAGTGTGGACCGGCAATGTCGGCGACAGCACCGTCGATCTGCCGATCTTCGGCACGGTCGCCGAGGGCAAGGAGCGTACCGGTGCCAACGCATCGGTTATCTACGTGCCGCCGGCCGGCGCCGGTGCGGCGATCATCGAGGCCATCGATGCCGAGATACCGCTGATCGTCTGCATCACCGAAGGCATTCCGGTCGCCGACATGGTGCATGTCAAGGCGCGGCTGGCAAAATCGGACAGCCGGCTCATCGGCCCCAACTGCCCCGGCGTGCTGACCCCGGAAGAGTGCAAGATCGGCATCATGCCCGGTAATATTTTCCTGAAAGGGTCGGTTGGCGTCGTGTCGCGCTCCGGGACCCTCACCTATGAGGCGGTATTCCAGACCACCAATGAAGGGCTTGGCCAGACCACGGCGGTCGGCATTGGTGGCGATCCGGTCAAGGGCACCGAGTTCATCGACATTCTCGAAATGTATCTGGCTGACGACGCCACCCGGTCGATCATCATGATCGGCGAAATCGGTGGCTCAGCCGAGGAGGACGCCGCGCAGTTCCTGGCCGATGAAGGCAGGAAAGGCCGGAGCAAACCGACCGTCGGCTTCATTGCCGGGCGCACCGCGCCGCCCGGCCGTACCATGGGTCACGCGGGCGCGGTGATCTCCGGAGGCAAGGGCGGTGCCGAAGATAAGATCGAGGCGATGGAAGCGTCCGGAATCACCGTGTCACCGTCGCCGGCAAAACTCGGCGCCACGCTGGTCAACGTGCTGAAAGGATAAACACGGCCGCGACGCCCACGGACGGGGACGCCGCGGTCAACAACAAAGGGGCGATGACACCAAGTCAATTATGCGCGACCGACCTACATAAGAATTAAGTCGGGGCGACATAATTGGTAACCGGGATGAAACGCATTGCATCCAATATGTCGGGATGCAGGAACGGAGCGGCGGGGCCGCTCCATATCGAAGGGGGCGGAGAAAGTCTCCGCACATAAACATGGCAAGACAGGACGCCAACGAACAGTTCCAGGCAACGTCATTTCTATACGGCAGCAACGCCTCCTATATCGAGGACCTCTACGCCCGCTACGAGGACGACCCGGCATCGGTGCCGGCCGAGTGGCAAAGTTTCTTCGAAGCGCTGGCCGATGACGCCGACGCCGTCCGCAAGGCGGCGAAAGGTGCGTCATGGAAGCGCGACAACTGGCCGATCATCGAAAACGGTGAACTGGTATCCGCCCTCGACGGCGACTGGGGCGAGGTCGAAAAGCACATCGAAGGCCGGTTGCGCGAAAAAGAAGCCAACGGCGCCGCTGCCGAAGTCCTGTCGGCCGACCAGGTGCAGCAGTCGACCCGCGATTCGGTGCGCGCCATCATGATGATCCGCGCCTATCGCATGCGCGGCCACCTGCACGCCAATCTCGATCCGCTCGGTCTGGCCGGCATCAAGGAGGATTACAACGAGCTGTCGCCGGAGAACTACGGGTTCACACCGGCCGATTTCGACCGGCGCATTTTCCTCGATAACGTGCTGGGGCTGGAATACGCGACCATCAACCAGATGCTCGATATTCTCAAACGCACCTATTGCTCGACGATGGGCGTCGAGTTCATGCATATCTCCAACCCGGCCGAGAAGTCGTGGATTCAGCACCGGATCGAGGGGCCGGACAAGGGTGTCGAGTTCACCGATCGCGGCAAGCAGGCGATCCTGCAGAAGCTGGTGGAAGCGGAGGGTTTCGAACAGTTCATCGACGTCAAGTACAAGGGCACGAAACGGTTCGGTCTCGACGGCGCGGAAGCGCTGATCCCGGCGCTTGAGCAGATCATCAAGCGCGGCGGCCAGATGGGGCTGAAAGAGATTGTTCTGGGCATGGCGCACCGCGGCCGCCTGAACGTGCTCAGCCAGGTGATGGGCAAATCCCACCGGGCCATTTTCAACGAGTTCAAGGGCGGTTCTTTCACGCCGGACGACGTGGAAGGATCCGGGGACGTCAAGTACCACCTGGGCACGTCTTCCGACCGCGAATTCGATGGCAACAGCGTGCACCTGTCGCTGACCGCCAACCCGTCACATCTGGAGATCGTCAATCCGGTGGTGATGGGCAAGGCACGGGCCAAGCAGGATCTGCTCGCCGGTCTGCCGCGCGGCGAAGTCGTGCCGCTGACCGAGCGCGTCCAGGTGCTGCCGCTGCTGCTGCACGGCGACGCGGCCTTTGCCGGGCAGGGTGTGGTTGCCGAATGTCTCGGCCTGTCGGGCCTGCGTGGCCACCGGGTCGCCGGCACCGTGCATGTGATCATCAACAACCAGATCGGCTTCACCACCAACCCGCGCTTCTCGCGGTCCTCGCCCTATCCGTCGGACGTTGCGAAGATGATCGAGGCGCCGATTTTCCACGTCAACGGCGACGATCCGGAAGCGGTGGTCTACGCGGCGAAGGTGGCAACCGAATTCCGCATGACCTTTCACAAGCCGGTGGTGCTGGATATCTTCTGTTACCGCAGGTTCGGCCACAACGAGGGCGACGAGCCGGCATTCACCCAGCCGATCATGTATCGCAACATCCGTTCCCACGAAACAACCCTGCAGCTCTATTCGTCAAAGCTAATCGAGGAAGGGCTGGTCTCCCAGGGAGACGTGGAAAAGATGCGATCCGACTGGCGGGCCTATCTCGAGCAGGAGTTCGAGGCGGGCAACTCATACAAGCCCAACAAGGCGGACTGGCTCGACGGCGCCTGGTCGGGCATGCGGGTCGCCGACAACGAGGATGAACAGCGACGCGGCAAAACGGCGCTGACCGTCAAACAGCTCAAGGAACTCGGCCGTAAGCTGTCGACCGTGCCGGAGGGTTTCCAGGCGCACCGCACGGTTGCTCGGTTCATGGACCATCGGTCCAAGATGATCGACACCGGCGAAGGAATCGACTGGGCGACGGCGGAAGCGCTGGCTTTCGGGTCGCTGCTGATCGATGGCCATCCGGTGCGGCTGTCCGGCCAGGACTGCGAGCGCGGCACGTTTTCGCAGCGGCACTCGGTGCTGTACAGCCAGGAGGACGAGGAACGCTGCATCCCGCTCAACAATTTGAGCAAGGGCCAAGCCTATTATGAAGTCATCAACTCGATGCTGTCCGAAGAGGCGGTGCTTGGCTTCGAGTACGGCTATTCGCTTTCCGATCCCAACGCGCTGACTTTGTGGGAAGCGCAGTTTGGCGACTTCGCCAACGGTGCGCAGGTGGTGTTCGACCAGTTCATTTCGTCGGGCGAACGCAAATGGTTGCGCATGTCGGGCCTCGTATGCCTGTTGCCGCATGGTTATGAGGGACAGGGCCCGGAGCACTCGTCGGCACGGCTGGAGCGCTTCCTGCAACTGTGCGCCGAGGACAACATGCAGGTCGCCAACTGCACGACGCCATCCAACTACTTCCACATCCTGCGCCGGCAGATCAAACGCAACTTCAGAAAGCCGCTGATCCTGATGACGCCGAAATCTCTGTTGCGCCATAAGCGTGCGGTCTCGCATCTATCGGAGATGGCCGGTGGCACCTCCTTCCATCGGCTGTTGTGGGACGACGCCGAGGTGCTCAAGGACCAGGCGATCAAGCTGCAAAAAGACAACAAAATCCGTCGCGTGGTCATGTGTTCCGGCAAGGTGTACTACGACCTCTACGAGGAACGCGAAAGCCGCGGTATCGACGATATCTACCTGCTGCGGCTGGAGCAGCTCTATCCGTTCCCGGCCAAGGCGCTGATCAACGAATTGTCGCGGTTCAGCGACGCTGAAATGGTGTGGTGCCAGGAAGAGCCCAAGAACATGGGTGCATGGGCGTTCATCGATCCCTATCTGGAATGGGTGCTGGCACATATCGACGCCAAATACCAACGTGTGCGCTATACAGGCCGTCCAGCAGCGGCATCGCCGGCGACCGGGCTGATGTCCAAGCACAAGGCGCAATTGGAGGCGTTTCTCGAGGATGCGCTGGGCGGCTGAAACGGCCGGCGAAATACCATCTGACCTGATAATCGGAAACCAGAAAAACCATGACCACAGAAATCCGCGTTCCTACCCTCGGTGAGTCCGTGACCGAAGCCACCATCGGCACCTGGTTCAAAAAGGTCGGCGACCCGGTCGCCATGGACGAAGCGCTCGTCGAGCTTGAGACCGACAAGGTGACCCTCGAGGTGCCGGCCCCGGCTGGCGGAACACTGTCCGAAATCCTGGCCAAGGAAGGCGAAACGGTCGAAGTCGACGCGTTGCTTGGTCAAATTACCGAGGGCGCCGCCGCGCCGGCGCCTTCAAAAAAGCAAGCCGAAACGCCGGCACCGGCTGCCAAGGGTGAACCAGCGCCGGCTGCCAAGGCTGAAGCCGCGCCGGCTGCCGGAGGAACCGAAATGCCGCCGGCGCCATCGGCCGCCAAAATGCTGGAGGAAAACAAGATCGATGCGTCCGGGGTGGCCGGCTCCGGCAAGCGTGGCCAGGTGCTCAAGGGCGATGTCATCGAAGCGCTGGCCGGCGGTACCACGCCGGCCGTCTCGGCCGAGCCGCCGGTCGTCGCCCGCGCGCCGTCACCGGAAGCCGATCAGGTGCGCGAAGAGCGGGTGAAAATGACCCGTCTGCGGCAGACCATCGCGCGGCGGCTCAAGGACGCCCAGAACACTGCGGCCATGCTCACCACCTACAACGAGGTGGATATGACCGCGGTGATGGAACTGCGCAAGAAATACAAGGACCTGTTTGAGAAGAAACATGGCGTCAAACTCGGTTTCATGGGTTTCTTCACCAAAGCCGTCTGCCACGCCCTGAAGGAAATCCCGGCGGTCAATGCGGAGATCGACGGGACCGAGATCATCTACAAGAATTTCTGTCACATCGGCGTCGCCGTCGGCACGGAAAAGGGCTTGGTCGTGCCGGTGGTGCGCGATGCCGACCAGATGTCGATCGCCGACGTCGAAAAGGAGATCGGGCGTCTCGGCAAGGCCGCCCGCGACGGAGCGCTCGGCATGGCCGACATGCAGGGCGGCACGTTTACGATCTCCAATGGCGGGGTTTACGGATCGCTGATGTCGTCGCCGATCCTCAACGCGCCGCAATCGGCCATTCTCGGCATGCACAAAATTCAGGACCGTCCCGTGGCGCTTGGCGGCCAGGTGGTGATCCGGCCGATGATGTATCTGGCCCTGTCGTACGATCACCGCATGGTCGACGGCAAGGAGGCGGTGACCTTCCTGGTGCGGGTCAAGGAGAGCCTGGAGGATCCGGAGCGTCTGGTCCTCGATCTGTAAAGCTGAAAGATCAACCGGCCGTATCGGGCGCTTCAGATGAAACACCTGCCCTGCGTTCTCGTCGTGATCATTGCTGCCGTGCCCGCCATGGGCATTGCCGCCGATGGCAAGGGCGGTCGATTGTGTCCTCAGAGCCTCGCCGCCTATGCGTCTGCCGATGGCTCCGTTCTGCTGGAGTTCAGCGGAGCCCCCGATCTAAGTTTTCGGCTGCTGGTCACCGGACGGGCCGCGGCGTTCGACGGTTATGTCTTTCCGGGCGAAGATCCGGCGCAAACCGAGGCGGTCATTCTCGACAACTGTCCGGAAGGCGACGTGACCGGGACCGAACTGGAAGCCTGCACCATCTGGCGCGGGCCGGTCGAGGGCCGTGCCGCAGACGACACCGGAACAAAGCTTCCGGCGGCACAACAGCCGGCCGCCAGCCGATTGCACCTGGCAAGCCTGGCCGCCGCTCTGAGCGACGCTGATATGGCGGCGGCCGATTTTGAAACACTGACGCTTACGGCATGCCAGGAGTGACGCCGTGGCAGCAACGGGCAAAAGGAAATCAAGCTGATGGCCGAACGCTATGATCTGATTGTGATCGGAACCGGTCCGGGTGGCTATGTCTGCGCCATCAAGGCAGCGCAACTCGGTCTCAGGACCGCAGTGGTGGAGAAATGGCAGACACTGGGCGGCACCTGCCTGAACATCGGCTGCATTCCATCGAAGGCGCTGCTGTATGCCTCGGAGATGTTTTCGGAAGCCTCCCACGCGCTGCCCGAACTGGGCGTGACGGTCGGAAAACCGAAGCTCGATTTGCCGAAAATGATGGCGCACAAGGACGCGACCGTGAAGTCCAACGTCGACGGCGTCGCCTTCCTGATGAAGAAGAACAAGATCGACGTTTATACCGGAACCGGCAAAATCCTCAGCCGCGGCAAGGTGGAGGTAACTCCGGAAAAAGGCGACAAGCAGGAGCTGGAAACGACCAACATCGTCATCGCCACCGGTTCCGACGTCGCCGGCATTCCCGGTGTCGATGTCGACTTCGATGAAAAGGTCATCGTCTCTTCGACCGGTGCCCTTGAGCTGAAGAAAGTGCCCAAGCACCTGGTGGTCGTCGGCGGCGGCGTCATCGGCCTGGAACTCGGATCCGTCTGGGCGCGGCTGGGTGCCGAGGTGACGGTGATCGAATATCTCGACAAGATCCTCGGGCCGATGGACGGTGAGGTCTCCAAGCAGTTCCAGCGGCTGCTGGGCAAGCAGGGCCTTACCTTCAAACTCGGCCAGAAGGTGACGGGCGTGAAGAAAGCCGGCAAGGGCGCCGAGGTGACTTTCGAACCGGTCAAGGGCGGCACGCCGGAGACGATAACGGCCGACGTGGTGCTGGTGGCGACCGGGCGCAAACCCTACACGGAGGGCCTGGGGCTGGAGAATGCCGGTGTCGTGATGGATGGCCATGGCCGGGTCCATATCGATGAGCATTTTCGCACCAATATCAGCGGTATCTACGCGATCGGCGACGTTGTCGCCGGACCTATGCTGGCGCACAAGGCGGAAGACGAAGGCGTTGCCGTGGCGGAGATTCTGGCCGGTCAGGCCGGACATGTGAACTACGGCGTCATTCCGAATGTCGTCTATACCCAGCCGGAAGTGGCCTCGCTCGGCAAGACCGAGGAAGAGCTCAAGGAAGCGGGCGTCGAATACAAGGTCGGGAAGTTTCCGTTCTCGGCCAACGGCCGTGCCCGCGCCATGCTGCAGCAGTCCGGCTTCGTCAAGATCCTGTCCGACAAGCGCACCGACCAGGTGCTCGGCGTGCATATCGTCGGCTTTGGCGCAGGCGACATGATCCATGAGGCCGCTGTGCTGATGGAATTCGGCGGCAGCGCCGAGGACCTGGCGCGCACCTGCCACGCCCATCCGACCATGTCGGAGGCGGTCAAGGAAGCGGCCCTCGCAGCCTATCAGAAGCCGATTCACATGTAGGCCGGCGGTTCATTCCGCTAGGAATTCGATCCGCAGCAGGCGGTGGTCGTCGACGAAGCCGGCCTTCAACAGGGCGCGCCAGGAGGCGATGTTGCGGGCAGCACAGCCGCATATCGGCGTCTGTCCGTGCGCCAGCGCATCGTCGCGCATTCGCGCGATGATGTGCGCGCCATAGCCGTTTCCACGCCTGCTTTCGGCGACCATCATGCCCAGATCGACGGCGTCGCGATCCGGCACGACCCGTATCCGGGTGCCACAGCCGATGACGACGCCGTCGAGCTCAAGGACGTGGAGGCATCCGGCGGCCAGTAGATCCGCGATCTCGTGGCTGTCATCAAAGAAATCGGTGGAAATCGCGGCGATTGCCGCCCGGTCATCCGTCTGTGCCGGCCGAAACACGGTTCCCGGGCAGGGCAGGTGCGGTTGTCCCCAGCGGGACCGGAACAGCACCCCTGTTGCCGTTACCCGCGCCGGGGCAGCCAATGCGGCAAACAGAAGCGGCTTGTCAAAGGATTTGCACAGGGCGGCGGTGGCTCCCGTCGTCTGCCGTGCCGCGTCGAAAATCGTTTGAGTCCGGTTCCACAGCGAGGAATCGACATGAAACTCGACAATGTCCGATCCGTGCAAAACGACGTAGGCGCCGCCTTCCATGCACCATGTCCGGCCCCTGGCGACCTTTTCTTCCAGAAAGTGCTCCTGGTGGTCGCCGAGACCGTCGAGATAGGCCGTTCTGAGCGCTTCGGGCGGGGCGTCTACGGGAATAAATTGGGTCATCCTGGCCGATCGGATGACCTATGGCACGGCCGTGACGCGGTAACCGCGGTCGCGCAACAGGTCCACCAGACCCTCCTCACCCGGCAAGTGCAGAGCCCCGACGGCGACAAAGGCGTTGCCCTGTTCCAGCACCGGCTGCACCCGATCCACCATCACATGGTTGCGCGTTTCGACCAGACGCCGATCGAATTCGGCGTATGCGTTGCGGTCTTCTTCACTGATGTCGGCGAGGCTGAGTTCCATCATCGGACGGATCATGCCGATCTCACCGGCCAGATAGAGATCGGTCATGGTGGTCATGAAATCGTCGAAGTATGGTCCGGCGCCGGCAACCTGCGTCAGGATTTCCACCTGCAGATCCAGCGGCATGTCGACAAAGACCGACAATTGCTCGGTGATCGTTTCCAGGCCTTCCAGCTGCTTCCCTCCGGAGGCCGCTTGCTGTGCGAGCTGCATGTCGAGGGCCTGCAGGCCGCGCGAGCGACGCTCCATCTCGCATTCCGGGACGATCATCATCGTGAAAACCATCCAGGGCTGCATGCGCGACACCAGCGCCAGCGGAATGCCGCGCTGATCGAGAGCTGCCTCGACCTGCTGCAACTGATCGCCCGACAGCAGGGACTGCAGCGTGGCGCCGTCGGCCAGCATCGTCAGAGCCGGATTGGCCAGTATGGCCGCCTGCATCTGGCTGGCATTCTCCATATTCTGCAGCTCGAGCACCACCGTTTCGGAGGCTTCGAAAGCGGATCTGGCGGCTGGACTCATCTCCACAACCCGCGGATCCGAGACATGCATGGTGCCGAACAGCCAGGACGGCGGCACGCCATCCGCCTCAACCCGCCACAGCAGACCGGTTCCGTTGGGGATGCGATCCGCCGCCGCGCGCAGATCTGACAGCGCGTCCGGAGCCTCCACCGCCAGTCTGTCGAGCAGATTGTCGCCCGGGCAGGCCGCCTCGCGCGCCTCGGCGCGATCGACGGCAATCGACAGGATAACGAGGAATATCAGCGCTATCAGCACATGCAGCAAAGCTATGGTACCGACGGCCCAATCGGCGCGGCTCGGTCGTATCGGACGGTGTTGAAACTGTTGGTGCAGCATGATCCTGAACTTCAAAAACAACAGCCGGTAGGATATCTGGAAAACAATTGCCGTTGGTTAAATGTAACGATCGAATTGCGGCATAAGTGCAGTTTTAGCGCGCGCTATGCGCGCTCACTTGCGCTACCCTTAGGTGCGCACGCCGTCGTACTCCGCACGCATCAAAGCCCCTGCAGCCGCTTGATGAATTGGCCCTTGCGTCCATGACGCTCTCGGATGGCAGCGAGGCGGCGGGAGAAACCGGCGGTAGTGCAATGTTCAATTGCAAGCTGTTTGAGATCGGCGAGCAGGCGTGCGGCGCGGTCGTAGCCATAGGCGTTGCGGCGCTGGATCTCAGTCTCGATCTCCGCCCATACGCTGTCACCCCGGCGCCTCACGGCATCAAGACGGGCGCGACGAGCTTTTTCGGCATCTTCGGCTTTGCGGCGTTCCTCGACCCGCCGCCGCTCGGCTTCGACGCGCTTGCGGGCGTTGCGTGTTTCCCGCGCCCTCTCCTTTAGTTCGCCGACCGTGCGGCTGGCGCGCTCGCCTTCCAGGTTCTGCGCGCGTGCACGCTGGCGCAGTTCCAAGCCGATATGGGCATCGCCCTCCATCAAACGGATGAGAAGATCGGCCTTCTCGCTCTCGGTGAGCCGAGTGATGAAAGCGCGCGACGCGTCTGGAGCCAACACATTTCCGTAGGGAAGGTCGGACGCCGCTTCCACCAAGTCTCGGTCGATGTCGAAAAACTCTACGGCTGCTTTGAGGGCGCCGGTCAGCGGGCCGATGCCAGACATAGGTTCCGGAGTTTCATCCCCTAACAACCCCTCTCCCACGGCGGTCAGCCACAGGAGATAGAAGAGCCGCAGATCGCCGGAGCCGACGTCGCCGCGCAGGGGCGCGAGCGCGGCGAGCCATCCGGAGCCATCGTCCCACGTATCATAGTCCGGCTCGACCTCCCAGCATATGTCGATGACTGTATGCTCGTCCTTGTTCCAAAGCGTCAGCCAGTCGACTTCATCCTGGAACGCACCCAACTCATAGCTGTTGACAAGACGCTTCGGCACTCGAATCATTAGTCGCCGCGTACCCCAGTTGGTGAGATAGACATGCAGGTCAAAGAAGCCTTCCATCAGACGCCTGGGGTCGCCCTTGAAGTCGCCCCATTCGTAGTGATTGGTGAAACTCGTCGCCGTAATCCGCGCCCGTGTGGAGAGTTCGCGGAGCATTTCCTGCTCGGCCTCCGTCAGCGGCCGGTCAACGGCCTGAAACGCGTAATATTGGTACTCACTCATGGGATAGCCCCGTCAACCGGCCGCATGTCGTAACGCCTCAAGCAGCGGGCGCAACGTATATTTGCGGCGATGCGTTTCGATGCGTTCCTCCAAATGCCGATCCCATTCCTCGGAGCGTCCACCGGCCGCGTGGGCACGGGCCGCAATGCCCAGCCACTCGGCGGCGGTCTCGTAGTCGGTGGATCGCCCTTCGTCCATGATGGGATCCGCCACGCGGAAAGCGAGCGCAATCGTCCAATCGGGATGATCGGCAAAAGCCTCCTCGGCAAGGCGCAACAGAGTCCTGTCCCTGGGGCTAAGGAAACACCTTTCATGGAGATCGACGCAGGCGACGGCCGCGTCGATCATATCCTCGTCAAGCAGGATTTCGATCCGTTCGTGAGCATGGGGCGCCGCTAAAAGTGCTGCGAGCAGCGTTTCACGTAATTGCGGCCATTCCACAGGTCCCGCCAACTTTTCGGCCAGGCGAAAATCTTCCCGCGCAAGGCTTTCCTCGAAGGCCACCCGCGCCGCGGAGAGCATTATGTCCCGCCTACCAGCCTCCAGCGCAGCCTCGCGAAGCCAGCGGGCGAGCGATATCCTGTCGGCCTCGAAGCGCCAATCGACATTGTCTTCGTCTTCTCCGCGCGCGGGCAGCGACAGTCCCCAGGCTGCGAGGTCGAGCGATGCTTCCAACCGATCCGCCGTCTCGAGCGCTTCTGCAAGTCGCAAGATTTCTTGGGGCGCGGTCAAGCGCGCGTGAGCGAACGCAACCGCCTCATCAACGCGTCCTGTCTGCGTCAGCTTGACTGCATGCTCACAATAGAACCCGCCGGCAAGGGACAGATTGAGATAAGCTGGCGTTCGCCCCATGCTATCAAAGGCCGCAAGCCGGGCTTGCATGAGAGCATCTTCCATGAGATCGCCTCTGCCCCCAAGTGGCCAACCTTGCACCTGCCCAGCTAGTGCCTCCTCGAGCCCCGGTTCGTCCCAGCCCTGCAGGCATGCAGCAATGGCAGTGGAAAAGGTGTCATCGGAACCGTACTCGGCGACTTCGTCCTGCCAGTTGCTCAAATCGTCGCTGAGATCGTCGCGTGTCTCTTGTGAAACCCCGTTCATCAGCACAGCTTGGGCGATCATGCTATCGAGTTGGGGAAAGAACTCGTGCAAGGTTTCATCCCATTGGGCGCATTTCGGCCAATAGTCGACCAGCGCCTCGGCAACTGACTTCAGGATCACCAACGCGTCGGCACCTTGCCCTGCGGCCAGAAAAGGAGCCGCCGTGCCGACCAACTCTTCGAGCTCGGCTTCGTCGACATCGGTGCCCCATTCATCCCAATGTCGCCGGCTGGTCCCGGAATCCACTGCGGATAAAAGCACGTCGGCATGGTGTCGAAACTGCACCGGATCGAGCGGTGTTCCCGGCCTCTGCGGCAAAGAGGCGATAAGTCTGGTGTCGAGCCAGACTGCAAATTTCTCGTCTATCTCGGCGCGTTCAAGCACAAGCGTCTCTAAAGTTTCGCGTGCAATAGCCCGCAAAGTCTCCACACGCTTGCTTTCTTCCCGACTCATAGATACCTCGCAGCGGTGCCGATCGTCTTGTTGTTGGACCAGGCGGCAGGCGATACCATCGCCACAGGCCTCCTTGCTGATCCGTAAGAAATCGACCCGGAGAGATGTGCCGAGCTTCGTGATCTCTTAGTCATTGACGGTTGGCGCCCCGAGCCAAGGACGCATCACAATGGCCACACTGACGCGGCACGCGTGGCCGGCGATTTCGGCGTGTATCGCCCTATTCTCGGCATTGACACAAAATCTTGAAACTATGGATCTGTATTTAGAGGATTAGTACCATTGTTGACTGGCTGGATAAAGCAAATGCTGGGATGGCCGTTCTACATGAGGCCTGCGGCGCTTTCGATCCGCAGATCGGCCAGTGGGACACCGTCGGATACGTCCCAAAGACACAGCCACTGATGGACGGCCGTGCACGAAATCATTGTGCGGGCCGGTTTACGCGCGTGGATGCGCCTTCTGGTAGGCATCGAGCAGACGCCTTGTGTCGACGCCTGTGTAGACCTGGGTCGTCGACAGGCTGGCGTGGCCGAGCAACTCCTGGATCGCGCGCAAATCGCCGCCGGCGGCCAACAGATGGGTGGCAAAGGAATGACGCAGCGCATGGGGGGTTGCGCTGTCCGGCAAGCCGAGCGCGCTTCTCAGTTTCCGCATCTCGCGCTGGATGATCGCCGGTTGCAAGGGGCCGCCGCGAACGCCGCGAAACAATGGCGCATCGGTATCCAGATGCCATGGACACAGAGTTCTGTATTGGCGTACCGCGTCGAGAGCGGCGGGCAACAGCGGAACAAGCCGTGTCTTGTTGCCCTTGCCCGTCACGCGCAGCGAAACGGCATCGTTCGGTACATCGGACGGCGTCAGCGCCAACGCCTCGGAAATACGCAGCCCGCATCCGTAAAGCAGGGTCATGACGGCGGCGTTGCGGGCCGCGACCCAGGGTTCAACCGCCAACTGTTCGTCTGATCGGGTGACCGCGATGGCCTGATGGTCGCTCAGCGGCTTGGGCAGGGATTTGGGTTGCCTTGGCGCGCGCATGGCATTGATGCCCGCGGCGTTGGCAAGCCCGCGTTTTTCGAGAAAGCGGATAAAGGACCGAATGCCGGCCAGGCTACGGCCGAGCGTCCGTGCGCCGACGCCGTCGCGCCGTCGCGAAGCCAGGAAGGCACGCATGTCGGCCGGCCTCAGCTGCCCAATTTCCGCCAATTCCGGTGGGCCACCGAGATGACCGGTGAGAAAGTGCAGAAACTGTCTCAGGTCGCGCTGGTAGGCGTCGAGTGTCTTGTCGGACAGGCGCCGTTCGTGCTGGAGAGTCGCTTGCCAGGCGCCGATTTGGCGCTGTACATCCGGACTTGCCGTGATCAGAAACCTGTCTTCCGTCATCCGATTGTCATCCGAAAATCCACAGCAATTTTACCGAAGAAACATTTGATTTTGCTGGATTCGCACAGGAAACGCCGGTTGCGGACAACCGGTGAACACGATAGAGGAAGTACAGCTGTATAGTGTGACAGGTTGACATCGGGCGGTTACGTTAATGTTAATTGATAGCGAATACGCCGGCCGCGGCGTCGTGTCATTGTGAATTCATAATTCACTGCGATAGGATCGTTACACGATGCGGGGATTCTAAATGGCCCAGAAGCGCTTTCAATTGATGAGCCTCGACGCCCTCGCTGACAGGATTTCCCTAATCTCGTACGGGCAGCCTGGACACATCGTTGACCAGCTCATCAGCGAACGCAGTCAAAAAATCGTCACCAATCCTCTGTGGCCGGTGGCGCGCCCAATGCTGCACGTGCTGCTGCGCTACCGCCAGGCCATAGAGTTCGCCGACGACATCGCCAACATGCCAGGCCACGAGGCGATGGAGTATGCGAGCCAGCTGCTCAATCTCGATCTCAAGGTGCACAACGAGGATCGGATCCCGCGCAGCGGCGGCTTCATGATGGTCAGCAACCACCCGACGGGTATCGCCGACGGCGTCGCGGTTTTCGACCTTTTGAAGAACATTCGTCCGGATATGATGATCTTCGCCAACCGCGACGCCATTCGCGTCAATCCGCGATTCGTCGATCTGATCATTCCGGTGGAATGGCGTGAGGAATACAAAAGCAAGCTAAAGGCCCGCGAAACACTGCAATTGACCACGCGGGCGGTGCGCGAGGGCAAGGCGACGGTGCTCTTCCCATCCGGGCGCATCGCCTATTGGGAAGACGGTCGGTTGAATGAGCGGCCATGGAAAGTGTCCGCGGTGGGGCTGGCCCGTAAATACAATCTGCCGGTCCTGCCGGTGCACACATCGGCTCGCAATTCCGGCCTGTTTTATTGGCTGTCGCAATGGTCAACCGAATTGCGCGACATGACGGTGTTCCACGAAGTCCTGAATAAAAAACGCAAACCGTTCGAGTTCATCATCGGCAATTTGATTCAGCCGGAGGAACTGGAAGGCGATCCGGTGGACGTCACCAAAGCGCTGGAAGACCATTGCATCCACCACCTGCCGCAGGATGCGGACGCCGTATTCGCGTCACCGGCGGCCGGATAGTCTGCGGTTCGCTTGTGGTGCGGGTCGACTCGCAATAGCGTCAGCCCATGTATCTGCGCAGCATGTCCGCCGAATACTATCGGTCGCTCCGGTCGATCCGCATGGATCTCGGGCAAGTAAACCTGTTCGTGGGTGCCAATGGTGCTGGAAAATCCAATCTTTACAGAGCGTTGCAGTTGATCAAGGCGGCCGCCGAAGGCCGGTTTTCGCACGCAATCGCCGAGGAAGGCGGCATCTATTCGGCGATCTGGAGCGGTGGATTTCCAAAGCACAAGAAGGCGCGCATAGCGCTCGATGCCGAGATCGTCGACGAGCGGTCCGGTGTCATCTACCACTATCACATCGAAACCGGCTTCAAGCCGGCGGAGCCTTCCGCCGGCTTTGCCCATGAAGCGCAGATCAAACGCGAGGAGGTGCGGGTCGATACCGGACGGCGGCCGCATGTGATGATGCGCCGCGACGGCGGGCACATTTCCGTGCGCGACGAAAATGGACGTATGGTCGAGTACCCGGAGCAGGCCATGACGTCGGAAACGGCCCTGTTCATGCTCGGTGACGCCGGTCGCTACCCGGAAATCAGCCTGTTACGGCATACGATCGGCCAGTGGCGCTTCTATCATGGATTTCGCTCCGACGCTGGCTCGCCTTTGCGTCAGCCCTGTTTGCCGATCACCGCACCGTTGCTTGACGAGGATGGCGGCAATATTGCCGCCGTCTTTGCGACGCTGACCCATACACGGCAGGATACCGTGGATCTCGACCGGGCGGTTCACGATGCCTTCGCCGGGGCCCGGTTGTCGGTGCCGCGCCCGGAGGAATATGCCAATTTCGGTCTGACAATCCCGGAATTCCCGGCACGCACCTTCCAGCCGCGCGAATTGTCGGATGGTCAGATCCGCTTTCTCGCGCTGGCAGCGGCGCTCATGTCCTACCGCCGGCCGCGTTTCACCGCGCTCAACGAACCGGAGGCCAGCCTGCATCCGGACATGCTGCCGGCGCTCGCCGATATGATCGGCAAGGCTTCGGCCGAGAGTCAGATCTGGGTGGTCACGCACAGCCAAGCGCTGGCCGACGCCATTGCAACGCGCTGCGGTTGCCGGGCGCGGAACGTCATCCGCCGCGACGGGGCGACATGGATCGAGGGCATGACCATGACCGGGGACATACCCGAGGCGTGACGGGTTAGACTGGCCGGGTCAGCCGATCTTCTGGCCGGTTTTGGCCCAGTCGGACAGAAATGCGTCGAGCCCCTTGTCGGTCAGCGGGTGTTTCACCAAGGCCCGCAGTGTCGCAGGCGGCACAGTTGCCACATCGGCGCCAATCAGCGCCGCCTCCTTGACGTGATTGACGCTGCGAATCGACGCCGCGAGGATTTCGGTGGTAAAGCCGTAATTGTCGTAGATCTTACGGATTTCGGCGATCAGCTCCATGCCGTCGACCGCCATATCATCGATGCGTCCGATGAAGGGCGAGATGTAGGTGGCACCGGCCTTCGCCGCCAGCAGCGCCTGATTGGCGGAAAAGCACAGCGTCACATTGGTCTTGTGGCCGGCTTCGGTCAGTGCCTTGCACGCCTTCAGCCCGTCCATGATCAGTGGCAGTTTGACGCAGATATTGTCGGCGATTTCGGTCAGGACGGCTGCTTCGGTCATCATCCCGTCGAAATCGGTTGCCGTCACTTCCGCTGAAACCGGGCCCGACACGATCGAACAGATCTCGCGGGTAACATCGAAGAAATCGCGCCCTGTCTTCATGACGAGCGACGGATTGGTGGTGACGCCATCCAGCAGTCCCATCGCGTCCAGTTCGCGGATTTCGTCCACATCTGCCGTATCGACAAAGAATTTCATAGCGTGTGTTGCCTCGTCTGTGCGTTTGGGGCGGTTGCGGCTTTCCTTTAAAACAAACGCAAGGCAAGGTCACCCTCACAATGACAGATTCGCAGGCTTTGCTGCTTCCCGACGCGCAACTGCGCACGGTTCCGGTGCTGGTTCCGATGCCGGCGGAACGACCCTATTCCTATGCGGTTCCGGAAGGGATTTCCGTACAACCGGGCTCGATCGTGCAGGTGCCGCTGGGACCGCGACAGGTGGCCGGGGTCGTCTGGGACGCCGAGACGGACGGCGTGGATCCGAAAAAGCTGCGGCCGATCACTCAGGTGTTTGACTGTCCGCCGTTGGCCGCCGACATCAGGCGTTTCGTCGACTGGGTCGCGTCCTACACGCTGTCGCCGCCGGGCATGGTGGCGCGCATGGTGCTGCGCGTACCGGCGGCGTTCGATCCCGAACCGCCGATTCCGGGCTTGCGACTGTCCGACCGGCGTCCCGAACGCATGACAACGGCGCGGCAGCGGGTGCTCGCGCTGGCGGAGGAGGGATTCGGCTGGACCCGCAGCGGCCTGGCGCACGCGGCGGGCGTTTCGATGAGCGTTGTCGACGGGCTGATCCGGCAGCAGGTCTTCGAGAGCATTCTGTTGCCGCCGCGCCCCATCGTGGCGCCACCGGACCCGGGATTTGGCTGTCCCGACCTCAGCGACGCTCAACGGGCCGCGGCGCGACGGCTTGTAGAGGGGTTCGCGGCAACGCGCGCCCAGGTCTGCCTGATCGACGGCGTCACCGGTTCCGGCAAGACCGAAGTCTATTTTGAAGCCGTAGCCGCGGCGTTGCGCGACCAGCGCCAGGTGCTGATCCTGCTGCCGGAAATCGCGCTGACGGCGGCCTTTCTGGAGCGGTTCGAACAGCGTTTCGGCGCCAAACCGGCCGAGTGGCACTCCGACATCCCACCGCGCATGCGCGAGAAGGTCTGGCGGCAGGTGGCGCAAGGCGACGTGCGTGTCGTAGCCGGCGCCAGGTCAGCACTGTTCCTGCCGTTTGCCGAGCTTGGGCTGATCGTCGTCGACGAGGAGCACGACGTGGCCTACAAGCAGGAAGACCGGGTGTTCTACAACGCCCGCGACATGGCGGTGGTGCGCGGTCACATCGGCCGGTTTCCCGTCGTTCTGGCCTCGGCCACGCCGTCGATCGAGAGCCGGGTCAACGCCGATCGCGGGAAATACGGCGCCATCCATCTGCCCGAACGGTTCGGTGGCGCTGCGCTTCCCGATCTGGGCCTGATCGATTTGCGCCGGGCACCGCCGGCGCGCGGCGGCTTTCTGTCGCCGGTATTGATTTCCGCTGTGAAGCAAACGCTCGAGCGCGGTGAGCAGGCCCTGCTGTTCCTCAACCGGCGCGGCTATGCGCCGCTTACCCTGTGCCGGGTTTGCGGGCATCGCTTCGAGTGCCCGGACTGTTCCGCTTGGCTTGTCGAACATCGGTTTCGCGGTCTGCTGCAATGCCATCATTGCGGCCATTCGGAACCGGTTCCGGAGGCTTGTCCGCAGTGCGGGACGCTCGATCATCTGGTTGCCTGCGGCCCAGGGGTCGAGCGCATTGCCGAGGAGGTCGACGGCCATTTCGGCGATGCCCGGACGATTGTGCTTTCTTCAGACCTCCTGGGTGGCGTGCGGCGGTTGCGGCTGGAACTGGAATCAGTGGCCAAAGGCGAGGCCGATATCGTCATCGGCACGCAACTGGTCGCCAAAGGCCACCATTTTCCCAACATGACGCTGGTCGGCATTGTCGATGCCGATCTCGGCCTGGCGAGCGGCGATCCGCGCGCTGCCGAACGCACCTTCCAACTGTTGTCGCAGGTGACCGGCCGTGCCGGGCGCACCGGCCGCCACAGTCGTGGCCTGCTACAGACCTACCAACCGATGCATCCGGTGATGCAGGCGATCGCCTCCGGCGACCGGGAGACGTTCTATGCGCGTGAGATCGAGGAACGGGCCCGGGCCGGCCTGCCGCCCTTCGGCCGGCTGGCAGCGCTGATCGTATCGGCCACCGACAGGGCGATGGCTGAGAGCCATGCACGGGACCTGCGCCGCGCCGCGCCGCGCACCCGCGACATCACGGTACTCGGGCCGGCAGAAGCGCCGCTGGCGTTGATCCGCGGGCGCTACCGGTTCCGGCTGCTGGTTCACGGCAACCGCCAGGCCGATCTTCAGGGTTACATCAAACGCATGATCCGCGATGGCCCTAAGGTGCGTGGCTCCATCCGCGTGCAAATCGACATCGACCCTCAGAGTTTCATCTGAGATTTCAGCGGGAGACAAGTGAGGTGATTCAAGTGTATTGGCCGGCGACGACTGGCGAATGGCTGGCCTTTGCGGTGGCGGCGATAACGCTGGTTTTCGGCCTACTGCTGCTGGTGTTGCCGCGGCTGTCGCTGAAGATCGTGCGGATGCAAACCGCACCGTCGCATCCCGATGCCATCGCCGAGGCGCGTGGCACCATGTCCGGCTTCTATCTCGCCAGCGCGGTCAGTTGCCTGCTGCTGGCCCAGCCATTTTTGTACCTGGTGCTCGGCCTCGGTTGGGCGTTCACAGCCTTCGGGCGGCTGGTCTCGATCCTCGTCGACCGCGCCGGCTCGCGCTTCAACTGGCTGTCCTTGCTGTTCGAGGCGGCGATGGCGGCGCTGCCGCTGGCCTTTGTCTTTGGATATGTGTAGCACCAGCCGTTGTCGATGCCGCGTCTCCCGGGCAGAGCCGTCGTGCGTCCAGACCGTCGCGGACCCGCGGCCGGGCATTTTCTTGAGATTCACCGGCGATAGTGCAAAACTCCCCTGATGCACGGGCCAAAGCGTGTTGCGAGTCCACCGGACGTGTGCTAGACGAACCTCGAATTTCAGATGAGGGGCCTGAAACCGTCTTCGCTTGTCTGAAAAAATCGAAATAAAAACAGGGGTTTACGGCGTCGCCCGACGCTGAGGGGAAATCCTTGGATTCAGTTCAGAGACTATTGCGCCCGTGGCAGACACCTCGTCCCATTTATCCGCAGTCGCTCAGCGTTACGCGTCATCGCTTTTCGAACTGGCGCTGGAGCAAAAGGCCGAAGATGCAGTCGGCACCGAACTTTCCCGTTTCGAGACACTTTTTGAAAGCAACGACGACCTCAAGCGACTGATCGTCAGTCCGGTATTTTCGGCTGAAGATCAGTTGAAGGCTATCGGCGCCATTGCTGACAGCAGCGGCTTCGAGGGTCTGGTCGGCAATTTCCTGCGTGTCGTGGCCGGGAACCGCCGGCTTTTCGCGTTGCCGGGGATCATTCGCGCCTATCGCGATATCGCCGCCCGTCACCGCGGTGAGGTTACCGCGGAGGTGACGGCGGCCCACGCGCTCAGCGATGCGCAGCAAACCGAATTGAAGGAGGCGCTGAAGGGCGTCACCGGAAAAGACGTGGCAATACATGTCGTCGTCGACCCGTCGATTATGGGCGGGCTGATCGTCAAGGTCGGCTCGCGTCAAATCGACACATCCCTTCGCTCGAAACTGTCTTCCCTTAAGCTTGCACTGAAAGAGGTCGGCTGATGGACATCCGCGCCGCGGAAATCTCCGCTATTCTCAAAGATCAAATCAAAAATTTCGGCCAGGAGGCGGAAGTCTCGGAAGTCGGGCAGGTGTTGTCCGTCGGCGACGGTATCGCCCGCATCTATGGTCTCGACAACGTCCAGGCCGGCGAGATGGTCGAGTTCTCGGACGGCATCCGCGGCATGGCCCTGAACCTCGAAGAAGACAATGTCGGTGTCGTTCTCTTCGCCTCCGACCGCGACATCTCCGAAGGGGATACCGTCAAGCGCACCGGTGCCATCGTCGACGTGCCTGTCGGCAAGGAGCTGCTCGGCCGCGTCGTCGACGCGCTCGGCAACCCGATCGACGGCAAGGGTCCGATCGAAGCCGCGGAACGGCGCCGCGTCGACGTCAAGGCGCCTGGCATCATTCCGCGCCGTTCGGTGCACGAACCGATGTCGACCGGTCTGAAGGCCATCGACGCGCTGATCCCGATTGGGCGCGGCCAGCGCGAGCTGGTGATCGGCGACCGCCAGACCGGCAAAACAGCCATTCTGCTCGACACGTTCCTCAACCAGAAGCCGTTGCACGAAACCGGCTCGGAAAGTGAAAAGCTGTACTGCGTCTATGTCGCCGTTGGCCAGAAGCGGTCCACCGTCGCGCAGTTCGTCAAGGTTTTGGAGGAGCGCGGCGCGCTCGAATACTCGATCATCGTGGCGGCCACCGCGTCCGATCCGGCGCCGATGCAGTTTCTGGCACCGTTCGCCGGATGCGCCATCGGCGAATATTTCCGTGACAACGGCATGCATGCGCTGATCGGCTATGACGATCTGTCGAAACAGGCCGTCGCCTACCGCCAGATGTCACTGCTGCTGCGCCGCCCGCCCGGCCGCGAAGCCTATCCCGGCGATGTCTTTTATCTGCATTCGCGCCTCCTGGAACGGGCGGCGAAACTCAACGACGACAACGGTTCGGGCTCTCTGACCGCATTGCCGGTCATCGAAACCCAGGGCAACGACGTATCGGCATTTATCCCGACCAACGTGATTTCCATCACCGACGGCCAGATCTTCCTGGAAACCGATCTGTTTTACCAGGGCATCCGTCCGGCGGTGAATGTCGGGCTATCGGTGTCGCGCGTCGGCTCGTCGGCCCAGATCAAGGCGATGAAACAGGTTGCCGGCTCGATCAAGGGCGAGTTGGCCCAGTATCGGGAGATGGCCGCTTTCGCGCAGTTCGGCTCCGACCTGGACGCCGCGACACAGCGACTGCTCAATCGCGGTGCGCGACTGACGGAGTTGCTGAAACAGCCGCAATTCTCGCCGCTCAAGACCGAAGAACAGGTCGTGATCATCTTTTCCGGGGTCAACGGCTATCTCGACGGCCTCTCGGTCGACGATGTGGGGCGTTTCGAGGAAGGCCTGCTCGCCCATATGCGGACCGACGGACAGGCGATTCTCGATGCCATCCGCACCGAAAAAGCGCTCAGTGACGACATCACCAAGCAGCTGCGCTCGGCTATCGACGACTACGCCAAATCCTTCGCCTGATCCAGGCGTTGAAGACCCAGCAACGGACGAATAACGGATGCCTTCACTTAAGGATCTGAGAAACCGCATCGCCTCCGTCAAGGCGACACAGAAGATCACCAAGGCGATGCAGATGGTCGCCGCGGCCAAGCTGCGGCGTGCTCAGGAAGCAGCCGAGGCGGCGCGGCCCTATTCGCAGCGGATGGGTGCGGTTCTCGCCAACATCGCCGGTGCGGTGACGGAAGGACACGACACCCCGCACCTGATGACCGGGACGGGGGAGGACACTACCCATCTGCTGGTGGTGTGCACGGCCGAACGCGGCCTTTGCGGCGGCTTCAACGCACAGATCGCCCGCCTGGCGCGCGAGCGTGTCGAGGCACTGCAGGCGGAAGGCAAGGAAATCAAGATCCTCTGCGTCGGCAAGAAGGGTTACGATGTCCTGAAGCGGCAGTATGAGCATCTGATCATCGACCAGGTGGACCTGCGCGAGGTCAAGCAGGTCGGCTACGCCAATGCCGACGACATCGCACGCAAGATCATCGACCTGTTCAATCATGGCGGTTTCGATATCTGCACGCTGTTCTATTCGGAGTTCAAGTCGGTCATCACCCAGGTGCCAACCGAGCAGCGAATCATTCCGGCCACCTCGGAGGGCAGCGATCCGGAGCAAACCGGCAGCAGCGCGGTATACGAATACGAGCCGGACGCCGAGACCATTCTCAACGATCTCATTCCGCGCAATATCGCGGTGCAGATCTTTCGCGCCCTGCTTGAAAACGCCGCGTCCGAACAGGGCGCCCGGATGACCGCCATGGACAATGCGACGCGCAATGCCGGCGAGATGATCGACAAGCTGACGCTCAACTACAACCGTCAGCGGCAAGCGCAGATCACCAAGGAACTGATTGAAATTATTTCGGGCGCCGAAGCGCTCTAGAGGCTCTGAAAGAGGGTAAACACTATGGCTAAGGCAGCTAAAGCCGTCATCGACACGTCGGGCGTCAAGGGAACGGTCACCCAGGTTATCGGCGCCGTTGTCGACGTCGCTTTCGAGGATCACTTGCCGCCGATTCTCAATGCGTTGGAAACCGACAATCTGGGCAATCGGCTTGTGCTCGAAGTGGCGCAGCATCTGGGCGAGAACACCGTGCGGACCATCGCCATGGACTCGACGGAAGGTCTGGTGCGCGGCCAGGACGTGCATGACACCGGCGCCCCGATTTCGGTGCCGGTCGGCAACGAAACGCTCGGCCGCATCATGAACGTGATCGGTGAATCGGTGGACGAAGCCGGACCGGTCGAAACCGAACAGCGCCGCGGCATTCACCAGGAGGCACCGGCCTATGTCGACCAATCGACGGATGCCGAGATCCTGGTTACCGGCATCAAGGTGGTCGACCTGCTGGCACCCTACGCTAGAGGCGGCAAGATCGGCCTGTTCGGCGGCGCCGGGGTCGGCAAAACCGTGCTGATCCAGGAATTGATCAACAATGTCGCCAAGGCGCATGGCGGATTCTCGGTGTTCGCCGGCGTCGGCGAACGGACCCGTGAGGGCAACGACCTCTACTGGGAGATGATCGAATCGGGCGTCAACAAGGATCCGCAGGAGAATGACGGGTCGACGGAAGGGTCCAAATGCGCCCTGGTCTACGGCCAGATGAACGAGCCGCCGGGCGCCCGCGCTCGCGTCGCGCTGACCGGCTTGACCGTGGCCGAGTATTTCCGCGACCAGGGCCAGGACGTGCTGTTCTTCATCGACAACATCTTCCGCTTCACCCAGGCCGGCTCGGAAGTGTCGGCCCTGCTCGGCCGCATTCCATCGGCCGTGGGCTATCAGCCGACACTGGCCACCGACATGGGCACCATGCAGGAACGCATCACCACCACCACCAAGGGATCGATCACCTCGGTGCAGGCGGTTTACGTTCCGGCTGACGACCTGACCGACCCGGCGCCGGCCACCTCGTTCGCCCACCTGGACGCCACCACCGTGCTCAACCGGGCGATTTCGGAGAAGGGCATTTACCCGGCCGTGGATCCGCTCGATTCGACCTCGCGCATGCTCGATCCGATGATCGTCGGTGAGGAGCACTACGAGGTGGCGCGCAACGTGCAGTCGATCCTGCAGCGCTACAAGTCGCTGCAGGACATCATCGCCATCCTGGGCATGGATGAACTGTCCGAAGACGACAAGCTGACGGTGGCGCGCGCCCGCAAGATCGAACGCTTCCTGTCGCAGCCCTTCTTCGTCGCCGAGGTGTTCACCGGATCGCCCGGCCAGCTGGTCGACCTGGAAGACACGATCCGTAGCTTCAAGGGTGTGGTCAACGGCGAATACGACCACCTGCCGGAGGCCGCGTTCTACATGGTCGGCGGCATCGAGCAAGCGGTCGAGAAGGCCCAGAGGCTGGCGGCGGAAGCCGCTTAAGCCGGCGCCTCCCGATCGGAGATCGAGCAAATCATGGCCGAGCCCTTCAACTTCGAACTGGTATCTCCTGAGCGTCTGCTGCTGTCGGAGAGCGTCAACGAGGTGATCATCCCCGGCACCGACGGCGAGATGACCGTGATGTCCAATCACGCGCCGCTGATGACCACCATCAAGCCGGGTATCGTCGAAGTACGGTCCGAATCCGGTGACAGCAAGCGCTACGTGGTGTTCGGCGGATTCGCCGACATCCTGCCCGATGGCTGCACCTTGCTCGCCGAATCGGCCGTCGCGGTGGAGGACATCGACCACGAAGCGCTGGCGCAGCGCATCCAGGACACGCGGGAAGACCTGCAGGACGCCAAGACCGACGCCGACAAGGCGCGGATCAGCGAACAGCTGGACAATCTGCTGACTCTGCAGAACGCGGTTTAGAGCGGACGGCGGACCTGGCCCGTCGGGAAGCACGCCGGGTCTTGTCCCCAACTGCCGCCGTGCCTGAAATTCGGAGACGGCTTACTTAATTCTTTGAAAACATGTCGCTTTTGACTACAGCCGCGGCTGAATTAAGCAAGCCGTCACCAAATTTCTTCGGAACGTCAACAACCCGAAAAAGCCACTTGTCGCGGCGGCTGCAAATTCGGAGACGGTTTGCTTAATTCGGGTACACCGCTCCAGTTTTCACAGATTTTTCAATGAATTAAGTAAACCGTTTCCGAATTTCCGGCACGTCCAACGCCCTTTCCACCGCCGCCATCGCATGTAGTTGTGTTGTATCGTACGTCGGCAGCCCTGCGGTCGTCGGATCGACGATCATGGTGATTTCGGTGCAGCCGAGGATCACCGAATCGGCACCGGCCGCTGCAAGATCGCCGATCACCTGCCGGTAGATCGCGGCTGACGCCTCGGTCACGACGCCCTTGCACAGCTCCTCGTAGATAATGCGGTGGATTTCGCTGCGGGCGTCAGCCGGCGGCACAATGACGTCCAGTCCGAAGTCGCGCTCGAGGCGCTCCCGGTAGAACGCCTGTTCCATGGTGAACCGGGTTCCGAGCAGGCCAACGCGGCGCCGTCCGTCGGCGGTCAGTGCCTGGCCCGTGGGGTCAGCGATATGCAGGACCGGCAGGCCGGATCGGGCCTCGATGGCATCGGCTACCTTGTGCATGGTGTTGGTGGCGATCACCAGGAAGTCGGCGCCGGCCGTCTTCAGCCCGGCCGCGGCCTCGCCCAGGATGTCCGCCGTGCCGTCCCAGTCGCCGGCGTGCTGGCGCGTCTCGATGTCGTGAAAATCGACCGAATGCAGCAGGATCCGGGCCGAGTGAAGGCCGCCCAGGCGTACTTTGACGGCCTCGTTCATCAGGCGATAGTAAAGCGCCGTGGATTCCCAGCTCATGCCGCCGAGCAGGCCGATCAGTTTCACGTGCGCGATCCGTCCAGATGGGCGAAGGCAGCGACCACCCGTTCATAAACCAGCCGCTTGAAGGGCACCACGCTGTCCGGCAGTTGCATCATCGGCCGCCAGCTCCATGCATCGAATTCGGGCGCGTGGCCGTCCGGGGGCGGGTCGATGGCGATTTCGGTGTCGTCGCCTTCGAAGCGGAACGCGAACCAGCGCTGGGTCTGGCCGCGGAACTTGCCTTTGAGCGCGATGCCGACCAGTTCCGGCGGCAGATCGTAATGGATCCAGTCCGGCGCTTCGGCCAGCAGCGCGATGCTGCGCATGCCGGTTTCCTCGTAGAGTTCGCGCCGGGCCGCTTCGATCGGCGTTTCACCCTCATCGATGCCGCCTTGCGGCATCTGCCACAAGTGTTTCGGGTCCTGTATCTCGCTGTCGGTGCTGGCAATGCGACGGCCGGTCCAAACCAGGCCTTTTGGGTTGAGCACCATCACCCCGACGCAGGGCCGATAAGGCAGTATCGGCTTACCGGTTTGCGTGTTGTTCATCACAATCGCTCCGGATCGTCGGCCAAAGCCGAGATGGCGACGATCTCGATGCCGCGAGCCTTTGCTTCGTTGGCCCAATCGGCAATGGCATCGACACTGATATCGAAAGCGGAGGCGATGGCGACCGCAGATCCCTGACGGTCGGCCATGCGTTCGACATCATCGAGCCGTTTCAGGATTTCTTCGCGATTCAGTGCATGATCGATGACCATATTGCCTTCCGCATAGGGAACGCCGACGGCGCGCGCCACGCTGTCCGTCACCGTGCGAGCCGATGTGCCGTCGTCTAGAAACAGAACCCCACGCTTGGCAAGTTCACGCATGAGCGCTTCCGTGGCGGCCGGATCCGATAGGAAACGTCCGCCCATGAAGTTCATGATCCCCGTGTAATTGGTGAGCCGCCCCATGGCCCAGTGCAGGTCGGCCAGGTTCTGCTGCGGGCCGTCGGCGACCAGAAGTGTATGCGGACCTGGATCGTTGTTGGGGTAGTCGAACGGCTCGAACGGCACCTGGAGGAGTACCTCATGGCCCTCGCGGCGCGCCTCCTGCAACCAACGCTGCAAACTGTTGCCGCTGGCCGCGAATGCCAACGTGATTTCCGGCGGAAGGGTGCGGATCGCTTTCTGGGTACCGGTTTGACTGAGACCGAGGCCGCCGACCACAATGGCAATGCGCGTGCCGCGCGCGCCTGACCAGGGACGTGCATAGGCGTCCATCGCCCGTCGGCCATCGCCGCCGATCACCGGCAGGCGGCCATATTCGCTGTCTTCGAGAAGCTCCGGAATCGGCAGATGGGCCAAAAGCGGGTCCTGGCCGACCCGGTTTGCCCCCGACAGGATCAGCGGACCTTCGTTGGTCCGATCCACCGGTGCGACTCGGGTCACCACCTGTCCGCTTTCGGTTAGTGTCTGCGAAACATCAGCGCCCGAATCGCCGGGCACACGTTCGGTGGACCGGTTGTCCGGCTGCCGGTTGGCGATCGTCGTCGGTTGCGGCGGGTCCGTGGTCTCAGCCGGATCGACATCACTGCGCAGCGGATTCTGTTGCCATGCCAGTACGCCGGCTGCCGCGAACAGCACGACGAAGACACCACCGATCAGCCATGGACCGGCTCCGCGTCCACCGCCGCGTCTCGCTGCACCGCCCTTTCGCGTTTGTCCAAGCGGTTTGTCGAGATCGGAGCCCGTGTTCAAGGATGCGGTCCGCGGTGGTGAGAACGGCCATTCCGAAGACGGAACGGCCGTTTGATTGTGACCTAGTTGGCCTTTTCGATCGTGCCTGCCTTGACGGCGGCCTGGTCGGGATTGGGCGGGAACGACGGATCGGTCCTTTCGCCGCGGATCAGTTCCAGGGCGTAGCCAAGCTGCTCGTCATCCTCGGCCTCCGGCGGTACGTAGGCGATGGAACCCGACCCTTCTTCGGTCTCGTCCTGGCCTTGGATATGGCCGCGCAGTTCCGATTCGCCGGTCTGGCGGACACGGCCCTGCAATTCTTCCGGCAGCGGCTGATTGACGATGATGTCGGGATTGATGCCGGTACCCTGGATCGATTTGCCGGACGGCGTGTAGTAAAGCGCGGTCGTCAGACGCAGCGCGCCGTTTTCGCCGAGCGGGATGATCGTCTGGACCGAGCCCTTGCCGAAGGACCGTGTGCCGACGATGGTGGCGCGCTTGTGATCCTGCAGGGCGCCGGCGACGATTTCCGAGGCGCTGGCCGAACCGCCATTGACCAGCACGACAATCGGCTTGCCATCGGTCAGATCGCCAGGGCGCGAGTTGTAGCGCCGGGTTTCCTCGGGATTGCGACCGCGCGTCGAGACGATTTCACCGCGATCCAGGAACGCATCGGACACGTTGATGGCCTGGTCAAGCAATCCGCCCGGATTGAGCCGCAGATCGATCACATATCCCTTCAGCTTGTCCTCCGGGATATCGTCCTCGATCTCGTCAATCGCGTCTTCCAGGTCGGCGTAGGTTTTTTCGGTAAAGGAAATCACCCGGATGTAGCCGACGTCCTCCTCGACCCGGAATTTGACAGCCTTCACCTTGATGATGGCACGGGTAATCTGGATGTCGATGGGCCCGTCGGCGCCTTCGCGCAGAATGGTCAGGTCAATCGACGATCCGACCGGTCCGCGCATCTTTTCGACGGCTTGGCTCAGCGTCAGACCACGCACCGCTTCGCCATCGATCTCGGAGATCAGGTCACCGGCCAGCACACCGGCACGCTCCGCCGGCGTATCGTAGATCGGCGTAATCACCTTAACCAGCTCGCTGTCCTGGTCGAGGGTGACCTCGATGCCAAGCCCGCCGAACTCGCCACGGGTCTGCGTCCGCATCTCGTCGGCATCTTTGGCATTGAGGAAGCTGGAATGCGGATCGAGCGCGGTCAGCATGCCGTTGATGGCGTTTTCCACCAGCTCGCTTTCTTCCGGTGGCGTGACGTATTGGGCGCGGACGCGCTCGAATACGTCGCCAAAAATCGACAACTGCCTGTAGGTTTCCGAATTGGCCGCGACAGCCGAAGTGCCGAAGGAATGCACGGCGGTGACAGACACCGCTCCGATCAGGGCCCCGACGGCCAAAAGTGATACTTTACGGATCATTGCTTACCCTTCCAGAGGACTGTTGGCCCACCACGGACCTGGATCGACGGGCTTACCGTCTTCTCTAAACTCAATGTATAGCGTCGGTTCACTGGTTGCCAGTATCAAAACCGACGTCGATGCCACTCTTTTGTTGGTTCCCATGCGACCGACCGGCTCTCCGGCGACGACAAACTGGCCGATTTCAGCGCTGATACTGCCCATTCCGGCCAGAACAAGGTGGTAGCCATCACCGACATTCAGAATCAGGAGCTGGCCGTAGGAACGAAACGGGCCGGAATATACCACCCAGCCATCGGCGGGTGCTGTCACAATTGCGTCAGGGACGGTTGAGACCATAATGCCTTGCAGCGCATGGCCGGTGCCGTCGTCATCGCCGAACTTTGCCGCCAGCTTGCCGGAAACCGGCAATTCGAGCTTGTCTTTCAGATCTGAAAAAGCGAATGCCGGTGCGATTCGGTTTGCGTCAGCCGCGCCCTCGCGGGCCAGTTCCCGGGCACGCTCGCGCTGCTTGCGGGTTTCGGCAGCCCGTTTTTCTTCCGCCAGACGCGCCTCCTCGGCGGCTTTCTTGACCGATTCGATCTGCTCGCCCAGCGACGCGATCAGATCCTCGAGGCTTTCGGCGCGCTCGGCGAGCCGCTTGGCCGTTTCCGTTTCAGAGGCCAACATCTCGCGGTTGCGTTCGGCGAGTTTCTGCATTTCTGCAAGCAACAGCGTCAGCCGTTCCTCTTCCTCCGCCTGCTCTTGAAGCGACGCGATCAGCCGTTCGCGTTCGTTGGAGATGGATGCGCGAATATCCGTCAGTTCCGACAGATCTTCCGCCAGACGGTCGGTGTGCTGCCTGATCTCCGGCACGACGGCACCGAGCAGGATGGCACTTCTAACCGATGAGAGCGCGTCTTCCGGACTGACCAGCAACGCCGGTGGCGGATTGCGGCCCATGCGCTGTAGCGCCGCAAGCACCTCGGCAAGCGTGCCGCGGCGGGCGCGTAGCGACGTGCGCAGGCTCTCCTCGCGGCCCAGCAGACTGGCTAAGCGCAGTTCGCTTTCCCCGATGTCCGTCGACAGCTTCTTCTGCGTCTTGGCGGCCTGCACCAGGGCGGTGCGCAAGGTCGCCTGATCTTTTTTCAGTTCATTGATGCTGTCTTCGAGGTCCTGCCGGCGCTCCTTTGACAGATTGATGTCGGCGGCAATGCGCTCCAGTTCGCTCATTCCGGCGGCGCGCTTCTGGCTGAGCTGCTCGAGCTGGCCGTCGTCAGGCGGCGCCGAGGACTGCGCCTGTGCGTGTGCCGGCACGACAAGCGATGCGACAATGATCAATGCCGCACCGAAAACGTGCGCCTGCCGCAATCGTGGAGCTGCTGATTCCCGGTCTCGCATATCCGAATCATAGAGCAATGTAGCGTCTGCCGTCACCAGCGTAGCGGATGCCGTGCCCAGGGGAATCCGATCAGTGTTCGAGGTTCATCGATCGACAGCCTCTTGGCAGGCAAGCATGGCGGTGATGTGGCAACGATAAATGCGAACTAGGCGCGGTGGTACGGGTGGCCGGCCAATATTGTTGCCGCCCGGTAAAGCTGTTCGGCCAAAAGGATGCGCACCAATTGATGCGGCCAGGTCATGCGTCCGAAACTGATTACCGCGTCCGCCTTCCGCAACAGGGCCGAATCAAGGCCGTCGGCGCCTCCGATGGCGATCGCCAGGTCACGCCGGCCGGCATCCCGCCAATCCCTGAGCATGGCTGCGAAAGCTTCTGAATCGGGTGTCTTGCCGCGTTCGTCGAGCAGCATCAAAAGGGCATCGGGTGGCAACGCTCTTTGCAGCGAAGCGGCTTCCTCGCGCTTGCGCGTCGCCGCATTGGATGCACGACCCTCGGGCATTTCGACAATACGATTGAATTCAAGACCAAGCGCCGCGCCGGACTTTTTAAAGCGGTCGACATAACGCGCCGTAAGGTCTCTTTCGGGACCGGATTTCATCCGGCCCACGGCGTAAAGTGTCACCCGCATGTGTCCCGTATTCCGACGCCGTCCGCAAACCGGCGCGGATTCCCGTGTGCCTGGATTAGTGCACGGTTTCCTCTTCGATATCAGGTGCCATCCACATCTTCTCGATGTTGTAGAATTCCCTGATCTCGGGGCGGAATACGTGAATAATGATGTCTCCGGCGTCGATCAGCACCCAATCGCCGCTGGACAGCCCCTCGACCCGTGCCGAACCAAGACCGGCGGTCTTGAGGTCACGCAGCAGGTGGTCGCAGATAGCCGAGACATGGCGATTGGACCGGCCAGACGCGACGACCATGTAATCGCCGAGTGCCGACTTTCCCGCTATGTCGATGGAGACAATGTTCTCTGCCTTGGATTCCTCAAGGCTGGCGAGGACCAGTTTCAACGCGGGGACGGCAGCTGTGCCGCTCTCCACCGCGGTAGCGGAAATACCTGCGGTATTTCCCTTGCTATGTGCTGTTCTCAGTGTCTTTCCTTTCCGTCACAGAACAAGCTTCATGTGTGCCGAAGCATAGGGACGCGGGTCGGCTGAATTGCGGCCCCGGCACCCTGTATTCGCTCTGTCGCAACAGGTCAATGCGACTCATTCGGCGAATATTCGGCCCACATGGGTACAGATAGGCATGGAAATCTTAAGGTTTCAAGACAATGTCCATCACGAAATCGATTGACGGTGGCGACAATCGTATTGGAGCGTGATGCCTTTTGGGTGCAATTTGCTCGGGAAACCGGTCCGTTCCTGTCAGGTTACCGGACCCATTTCATTGCGGATCGCCGTCGACGATAGCGACGACCGCGGGCCATGGATGAAGGTCCAGGCGGGCGGTTCCATGCGGGCCAGCGCCGCCGCGTCATCCTCGTCGACCCGTGCCCGATCGAATGTCTTGGCCATGATCGACGACAGGTAGGAGAGAGTCGAGCCCGGACGATCGATCACGGCGATCGGCACGGTGTTGGCGATCACCTGCCAGTCCTGCCAGCGGTGGAAGCCGGCCAGGTTGTCGGCGCCCATGATCCAGACAAAGTCCACCCCGCGATTGCGCGAGATGATGAATCTCAGCGTTTGCGCCGTATAGCGCAAGCCATGGGCTGCCTCGAAGGCTGTGAGCTTGACCCGCGGGTCGGAGATATGGGCGCGACACCAGTCCAGCCGCTTGGCGAGGCCCGGCAACCCGCTGTTCTCCTTCAGCGGGTTGCCGGGCGTGACCATCCACCAGAGCTGGTTCAGCCGGAGCTTGCGTAGCGCCGTTTCGGCAACCAGTAGATGGCCACCATGCGGCGGATTGAAGGATCCGCCGAACAGACCGACGGCCATGCCCTTCTCGACATGCGGCATGCGCAAATAGGGCGCCAGGTTTTGCGGGCTCTGGGTCACCGAGGCGGAAGCTTATGGGCGGATCTGACCGGATCCACGCACCCGATACTTGAACGAGGTCAATTGTTCGACGCCGACCGGACCGCGGGCGTGCATCTTTCCAGTGGCAATGCCGATTTCGGCACCCATGCCGAATTCGCCGCCGTCGGCGAATTGCGTCGATGCGTTGTGCAGCAGGATGGCCGAGTCGATTTCGTTGAAGAACCGTTCCACGACCTCCGGATCCTCGGCAATCACGGCTTCGGTGTGAGAGGACGAGTAGCGGCCAATATGCGCGATCGCCCCGTCGATGCCGTCGACCAGCGCGACGGCAATGTTGGCATCGAGATATTCGGTCGACCAATCCGCTTCGGTCGCCGGTTCGGCCTGCGGCCACCGTTCCCTCACCGCCTCGGATCCATGGATGGTGCAACCGGCCGCCTTCAGCGCGTCGAGGATCGGCACCAGATGGCTGCCTGCCGCCGCCCGATCGACCAGCAGGGTTTCGGCGGCACCGCAGATACCGGTGCGCCGCATCTTGGCGTTGACGGCGATCGCCTGTGCCATCTCCAGCTGCGCGGATTTGTCGACATACACGTGGCAGAGCCCCTCCAGGTGAGCGAACACGGGCACACGGGCTTCCGTCTGGACGCGCCCGACAAGTCCCTTGCCGCCGCGTGGCACAATGACATCGATGGCCCCGTCGAGGCCCTTGAGCATTTCACCGACGGCACCGCGATCGGTGGTCGGCACGATCTGGATGGCGTCTTCGGGCAACCCGGCTGCGACGAGGCCGCGGACCAGACAGGCATGGATTGCGGTGGAGGAGTCGATCGAATCGGATCCGCCGCGCAGGATCACGGCATTGCCGGCCTTGAGGCACAGGGCACCGGCGTCGGCGGTGACGTTGGGGCGGCTCTCGTAGATGACGCCGATGACACCCAGTGGCGTGCGCACCCGCTCGATCGCCAGGCCGTTGGGGCGCTGCCAGGCGGCGATGACGTCACCCACCGGGTCGTCGAGCCCGGCAATGGCGCGGATGCCGTCGGCCATAGCGGCGACCCGGTCGCCGTCCAATTTGAGCCGATCGCGAAACGAAGCCGCCATGTCGGACTCCGCAGCCCGCTTCATATCGGCCGCGTTGGCCGTCAGAATAGCGTCCTTGTCGGCCATGATGCCGTCGGCCATCGCCAGCAGCGCGGCGTTCTTCTGCTGCGTCGAAGCGATCGCCAACGGCGCCTGCGCCGCGCGGGCCTTCTGCCCGATGGCATGCATGACCTCCGACACGTCCTGTCCGTCCGGCAGATGCTTCAACATGATCCTATCCCTCGCCCATTAGAGCGCTGTGGCGCTTCAGCCGTCTTCATTCGGAACTATTTGCTTGCCTGTCAACACCATATCGTCCCGGTGAATCATCGCGGCGCGGCCAGCATAGCCCAGAATTTCGAAGATTTCCGTGGATTTGCGGCCGACGATCAGCACGGCTTCCTCGGCGTCGTAGGCGGCCAGGCCACGGGCGATCTCAACGCCATGCTCGCCCAGCACGGCCACCGTATCGCCGCGCATAAACCTGCCTGAAACCCGTTTGACGCCGGCCGGCAGCAGGCTCTTGCCGGAGCGAAGGGCACGTTCGGCACCGGCATCGATATGGAAGACACCAACCGGCTCGAGCTGGCCGGCGATCCATTTCTTGCGCGCGCCGACCGGCGATTTGCTGGGCAGGAACAGGCTGTGGCGAGCACCGGCTTCGATAGCGGCAAGCGGATGATCGGTCTTGCCCGAGGCAATGATCATGGCGCAGCCGGCGGCGGTCGCCATGCGACCGGCGTCGATCTTGGTTTTCATGCCGCCGCGCGACAGCTCCGACCCGGCCTTGCCGGCCATGGCCTCGATCTGCGGCGTAATCTCGGCGATCGTGGGCAGCAGTTCGGCGTCGGGATTGTCGTCCGGGGGTGCGGTATAGAGGCCTTCGACGTCCGACAGAAGGATCAGCAGATCGGCGCCGGCCATGGTGGCCACACGGGCGGCCAGCCGATCGTTGTCGCCGTAGCGGATTTCGGTCGTCGCCACCGTGTCGTTTTCGTTGATGACCGGCACGGCACCGACGGCAAGCAGCTGGTCGATGGTGGCCCGGGCGTTGAGATAGCGCCGCCGCTCCTCCGTATCGCCAAGGGTCAGCAGGATCTGGCCGGCAACCAGGGAATCGAGCGACAGGGTCTGCGACCACGCCTCGGCCAAAGCGATCTGGCCGACTGCGGCGGCCGCCTGGTTCTCTTCCAGTTTCAAGCGGCCGCGATTGCGGCTGAGCCGGGTGCCGCGCAACACGGTGCGGCCCAGGGCGATGGCGCCGGAGGAGACGACGATCACCTCGGCACCGCTCGACCGCAGGTCGGCGATGTCGCGGCACAGCGCCCGCAGCCAGGTCTGGCGCAGACCGTTGTCGCCGTCGACCAGAAGCGCCGAGCCGATCTTGATGACAATGCGGCGATAGGACCGCAGGGCGTGGGGATTATCCGTCATGGCCGTGTCTGGGACGTGTCTGGCTGTCCACCGCGCCAGCGGGCGCCTGCTGCGCGGCCGCTTCGTCGATGCCTTGGGCCAGCGCCCGCAGCGTCTCGGTCATGCCCTCGCCGGAGATCGACGACAGCACGAAGGGTTCATGACCGGCCGCCTCCCGCAGGTCCGCCGCCTTTTCGGCGCGGCCTTGCGCGTCCAGCGTATCGGCCTGAGAGAGCGCCAGGATCTCCGGTTTTTCGCCAAGACCGTGGCCATAGGCTTCCAGCTCGCCGCGTACCGTGCGATAGGCGGCCGCCACGTCCGGTTCCTGAGCGGATACCAGATGCAGCAGAACCCGCGTGCGTTCGACATGGCCGAGGAAACGATCGCCGATACCGACCCCCTGATGGGCGCCTTCGATAAGGCCCGGAATGTCGGCGATGACGATGTCGCGGTCGTCGATGCTGGCGACCCCCAGATTGGGATGCAGGGTGGTGAACGGGTAGTCTGCGATCTTCGGGCGGGCCCGGGTGACGCTTGCCAGAAAGGTCGACTTGCCGGCATTGGGCAGGCCGACGATACCGGCGTCGGCGATCAGCTTGAGGCGCAACCAGATGGTCTTTTCGACGCCCGGCTGGCCGGGATTGGAATGACGCGGCGCCTGGTTTGTGGAGGTCTTGAAACGGGCGTTGCCGAAACCGCCATTGCCGCCAGCGGCGAGCCGGTGGCGCTGGCCTTCCTCGACCAGATCGCAGATCAGGGTCTCATTGTCCTCCTCGAAGACCTGGGTACCCACCGGTACCTTGAGCACCACATCGGCTCCGGTGGCGCCGGTGCGGTTGCGACCCATACCGTGCACCCCGGTCTTGGCCTTATAATGGGGGCGGTAGCGGTAATCGATCAGGGTGTTGAGACCCTGGACGGCCTCCGCCCAGACATCGCCGCCGCGCCCGCCATCGCCACCGTCGGGACCGCCGAACTCGATGTATTTCTCGCGGCGAAAGGATACGCAGCCGCTGCCGCCGTCACCGGAGCGGATGTAGACCTTGGCCTGATCCAGGAATTTCATCTGTCAGTCTGTCCTTGGCAATCCCGGCCTACCGTTATCGCCCGCCAACCGTCAGGTCAAACGGTCGACGGGCGGGAGCTTGTAGAAGCCCATCAGGCGGCGGCCCAGCTACGCAGCGAGATCCAGGTCTTGCGGTCGAGCCGGTACCATTCCACCGCCACCGAACTGCCCAGCGCCAGCGATTTGATCATGCCGGTGCCCTGGAACTGGAAGCCGCATTTATGGATGACCCGTCGCGAGGCCGGATTGGTGACGCGGCATCGCACATCGATGCACTCGATATTGCGGGTGCGGAAAGCCATGTCGATCACTGCATGGGCGGCCTCGGTGGCAAAGCCATTGCCCCAGAAAGGCTCGCCGAGCCAGTAGCCGAGCTCCAGCGTGACGGGATCGTCTTGCGGTTCGATGCCGCAGCAACCTAGAAAGCGACCGTCATCGGCGTCGGTGACCGCATAGACGCATTTACCAATCGCGCCCGTTTTGGCGCGGCGGATGAAGTCCGTGGCGTCCTTGCGCGTGTAGGGGTGCGGCATGCGCGATACCATCGTTGCGACCCGAGCGTTGTTGGCGAGACAGGCAAGCGCGTCCGTGTCCTCGATATGCGGGGTCCGCAAAACCAACCGTTCGGTGACGAGAACGGGACAGCCGCTCCGCGTACTATGGCTTTCGTCTTCCTGGCTTTCCATTTTTCAGCCCTCCGTTTGCAATGGAAAAGGGGAGATGGTGTCCCATCTCCCCTTGCATCTGGTGGCCTGAAAATCGGTGCCGGGTCGATGAGACGCCGGCTATCGTTTCACCGGCTATTCGGTTGCGAGCGCACGCGGCATCACGGATACATAGGTGCGGCCGTTGGCTTTCTTGCGGAATGCGACATTGCCCTCCACGGTGGCGAAGATCGTGTGATCCTTGCCGATGCCAACGCCCTGGCCCGCGTGCCATTTGGTGCCGCGCTGGCGCACGATAATGTTGCCTGGAATCACGGATTCGCCGCCGAACTTCTTGACGCCGAGACGTTTGGATTCCGAATCGCGACCGTTGCGCGACGAACCGCCAGCTTTCTTGTGTGCCATTGGTAAATTCCCTTTTTTCGAACCCGATTACTTGGCAGCTTCCATCAACGCCTTGGCCTGGCCGACCCAGTCGTCGCGCTCGATGCGTCCCTTGAAAGACAGCGCTTCGTCGAGTTTGTCAATGTCTTCTTTCGTGAATGCGGCCAGCTGGGCATATTGAGTCACCCCGAAAGCGTGCAGTTTCTTCTCCAGCACCGGTCCGACGCCGGAGATCTTCTTCAGATCGTCAGCCTCGCCCTCAGGTGTCGTAAAGATCGGCTCAGGCGCAGCCTCCTTGGCATCCTTGGCTGGTTTGGCCGGCGCCTTGGTTTCGGCCTTAGCCTCGGCCGGTGCGGCTTCCGCCTCAGGTTTCTCGGCTGCCTTCTTTTGCGCTGCCGGCTTTACCTCGTCTTTGGCCTCGGCCTTCGGTGCGGCGGCGGCCTTCTTCGGTGCCGCTTTCTTTTTCGGCTTGGCGCCGTCGGTCAGGATTTCGGAAATGCGAACCAGCGTCTGGTGCTGACGGTGGCCGCGGGTGCGCTTGGAATTCTGACGGCGGCGCTTTTTGAAGGCGATGACCTTGCGGGCACGGCCCTGTTCGACCACTTCGGCGGTCACCAGCGCACCTTCGACAAACGGCGTGCCGATCTTGGCATCGGCGCCATCGCCGACCATCAGAACTTCGCTGAATTCTACCATGTCGCCGGCGTCGCCGGCGAGTTTTTCGACCTTCAACAGGTCGTCGGCGGCGACAGTATACTGCTTCCCGCCGGTTTTGATGACTGCGAACATTTTTCGGCCTTTCGCTGTTCGGTCCGGCTTGTCGCGGCGCGCCGCCCAGCCGTCTTTTTATTCAGTCGGTTGCAACAGGTGTCGGATCGAAGGCAGGCGGTCAAAAAAGACCGGCAAGGCTTCGATTGACGGGGTTTGCGTCCTTTCGTGCGGCGCAAGCGCATCCCCACAAAAACAGATGGCGCAAGTTGCCTCACGCCACGGACAGACGGTGGATAGGGGAAAGGTGCGGTCAAGTCAAGGTCGGGACGTACTTTCGACTTGATTTCGAGCGCCCGGAGTGGTTATGACAGCGCCCGCGACACACAACGGCGCAACCACGAAGCGGAGAGGTGGCTGAGTGGTTGAAAGCACCGCACTCGAAATGCGGCATACGGGTAACCGTATCGGGGGTTCGAATCCCTTCCTCTCCGCCATTCCACACGGGTCCGTTCTTGAGACATCGGTAACAGATTTGGACTGAACTCCATAGATGAGTCAGTGAAACAGGTTACAGCTCTCTGTAAGGAGGATTGATGTTTCCGACCAAGAAGCCGCGCAGTTTTAACCGGAATGCCGGGCATCAAAGTTGCGTATCTGGATTCTCCCGGCCCAGAATGCGCATGATTTCAACTGTGCCCGCGCTGATCCTGTGTTAGATCGCATGCGATCCATATGCGCGGCAGCGGTAGCCTGGCCGAATTTCATCTGCCGCGCAGTATAGCAGCGGGTTTTCCGCCAGTTCGTCGAAACGCTCAAACAGCGCGTCGAAATACCGGTCCGCCTGGGCCAATCCGAATGTGAGCACGCCATGCCGCTTGAGGTCGTCCGCGGCATCCTTGCTAAGCTTATAGCGCGCCATCGCGCCTCAATTCATCCTTGACTGCAGCCTGAATGGTGTCCTTGTCCTGTTCGCTAAAACCGCTCGCGTCGGCCTGGATGAGGGCAGCCCTGATCCTGTCGATCTCGGCGGAGCGCAGTTGCTTTTCCCGGATCGCCTCGCGGATCAATTCGCTGTCCGTAGCGTAGTGACCCTCGGCCAGCTGCGCTTGAATCCAAGCTTCCTGCTGATCCGTCACGGTTATACTTTTCTTAACTGTCGCCATTGTTGGACTCCTACTTTGTCTTACTTTATCCTACCATGTTCGACTTGGAAGGATCAAGAATGGAGGGCGCGTGTGCGGGGTCTTTTTCTGGCTGTGTTGGCGAACCCGCTTCTTCAGCGGCTTCTTGCCGTGGACGATTCGATCCTCATCAACGGTCGAATCCAGGTCCAGCACAGATCCTTGACGATTTCATGAATGAAGGAAAAACCAATCGACTCATCAATCCGACGCAGAGGATGATTCGCTCGGCACAAGCGTCTCGCGCGTCACCATCTCAGGCACAGTTTGTTTCTTCACCACAACCCAATAAATAAAAAACCTCCGGCCAGCGGCCGGAGGTTTTGTTTTGGAATTTACCTGTATGACGTCTCAGGAGAAGAAGTCATACGGTGCGTCGTTGGGATCCGCTTCCGTAATGGGTGAGGCGCCGCCCAGGATCAACTCGCCGTCGATCACTTCCATCGTGCGGAAGCCGTAGATGTCTCCCTCACCGAAGGCGTCGCTGGTGAGGTACTCGAAATTGACGCCATCGGTCGAGCGGAGGACCTGGCCCGCACTATCATCTAGGGCGTTGAAGGTGCCGATGTAGAGCACGTCGCAGCCGTCTTCCTCGACCACGCCCGCTGACCAGACATACGGGTTGAACGCCGCTTCGAAGCCGAGTTCGGAGAGGAACCCGTTGGCGGTGATCAGTTCCCAGCTGGTTGGATCGTCCGGTGTCTGGGAGCGCATCAGCGTCGCGCCCTCGAAGTAATCGAGGGTGCCGACATACATGTAGGGGTCCTCGTCCTTGGGCGTGAACTCGAACAACTTCATGACGCCAATGTCGTTGAACGGCGAAGTGTCACCTTGGAAATCGTCAGCATCCAATTTGCCGTCGATATCCGGTTCACCCGTGACGTAGGACGGCAGGGGACCACCGAAGAAGGGCGTGCTCACATATGTGACATGCGTCGGTGTAATGTCGACCGCCACCGGATTGATCAACGCTTCGACTTCGAAGGCGTCTCCCGAACCGGTCTGAATGGGGGCTGCATGATCTTCGACCATGTAGAGACCCCAACCAGGCTCGCTTTCGCCGAGAAGGTCGCCGAGAAGGTCGCCGATAAGGCCGAGGTCCGCAGCGTCGCCGTCGAATTCGTCCAAAAGGTCGGCAAAGCCAGCGGCGTTCCAGTCGCCGAAAAAGACCGTGTCGGCACCTTCGACTTCGACAGCCGCTGTCTCGAAGTTGTCATCGGAGACCTCAACCTGGGGGAGGTCCGGGAGTAACTCAAACCCGAGAATCTCCGAGATCGCCAAGCCGTCGACAGCGGAGGTATCGACATGCCTCCAAGTATGGCCGTCGTAGAACAACAGCTCGGGAACCAACTCCGGACCGACGGCCAAAAGCTTCTCGGTGCCGACAAAGAGGTAGCCGTTGATCACCTCCATGGCGCGGATTGAGCCGTTGTTGTCGTCCGAGTAGGGAACGTTAACAATTTCCCAGGTTCCCTTGTCGCCGGTCTTGGAGCGGAGCAGCACCGACGGCTCGGTGGAGTTCTGCAAAATGAGCGGGAACAGGTTGTTCGATGTCGAGGCGTAGAGGTAGGTATCGCCGACCCCGTTTGCCTGGCTGGCGGTGAAGGCATCACCGTTAGGCACGTCCTCCCCGTTGCTGTCGTCCTGATGCGTGTAGGAGACCATCTTGCGGACGCCGACCTGCCCCTTCAGCTCGCCGCCGAGGTCCTCTGGGGCCAGCACCTGTTCCCAGTAGCCGCCGTCTTGCGCACCAAGCTCCTCGGATCCGTCCGTCAGCGAGTCACGCGTGTCGATCCAGCGCCAGATCTCCGGGCCCTCGGTGTAGAGGTTTGGGATCCAGGGGAGGATCGGAAAGAGCAGGCTCAGGATCTGATACTCGATTGGGACTTCGAAGTTGAGCGGATTGCCGTTGAGCGTGCCGACATACAGGGTGTTGTTCGGTCCGTGCTGCTCCATGCCCCAGGGATAGCGGTTGAGACCGTTACCGTTGCCCGGACCAAGATCGTCAAAGCCATTGTTGAGGTTGACGAGGTCCCCATTATTCGGATCGTAGCGCCACACCTGGAAACCGAATTGCGTGTCGGTCGGCGGCGGCGGTTCCGGGAAATCAGGGAAATCCGGCAGGTCCGGCACTTCTCCACAGAACAGGTAGGGAATGATCGCCGGGTTGGTCAGCAACCCTAGCCACGAGAATGGATCCACCGAAGCGAGGAACGATAATGAAGCGGATGTCGAGAAATCGTCCGCACCAACACCGTCAAGGACACCTGAGCTGACCAGCAGTGACAACATGTCGGTCAATTCGCCGACACCGCCCAAGTCGCTTAGCCCACCGCCGCCGAGGCCGCCCAGGCCGCCAAAATCGCCGAGCAGACCGGACAGAAATTCCGGCGGGCCAAAGACGTCGACAACACTCAGCCAGAAAAGCCCGCAAGTGGTGTAGCCACCACCGTTTACCGGTACATATCCGTGGGGAATGTCGGGTTCATCGGCCCAGCTGACGTTGCGTGGCGCAACGAATTCCTCATAGGCCGATTCCGCCTCGAACGATGTCGAGCCGTAGTAGGCCCCATAGGCGGCCTGGTTGGATAAATCCGCTACGGACGCTTCGTAGCCGGACGATCCCCAACCTCCTTCGCCGTAGCCCTCGTACCCGTAGCTTTGGGCATCGTAGCCTTCGACGCCATAGCCCTCGTAGCTGGCGCCGCCATAACTATACGCATCAAAGCCCTGCTGGCTGTAGGCTGCGTATGGGTCGTATGCTGTCATTTCCTGAACCCCCTAGTGGAACATTCGCGTGTTTGAATTCAAACCCGATATCGGACCGGTACAGACCCTTTCGTTTCATCGCCCGTAGCGCTTCCGATGCCGTCGATGTCGACCTCATATGCAATACACCAGCGTGGAAACTCCGTTCCGAACAAGCTTTCGGATGTATTGCCCCCTTGCGCGTCAGCTTACAGAAATTTGTTGCTTTCAGCAAAGCCAAAAATCGCAAATGGCTAACATGTAACTGATTTACAACAGTGCGAAAGAACTCTTGAGGATCATGGGTTTGGAGGCAAAAGCCGGATCGTTGCCCGGATGAGGCTTTTGGCGGCCCACCGACATCGATCCGGCGGGACCGGAATCCCTGATATCAAAGGCCTCAGGTCGAATCACCGGAAGTTGATTGTAGCGCCTCTCGCAATAAGTGTCACAGGTTGCATTTTGTTGCGACCCGGCTTTTGTGCGGCCTTGCCCGGAAGCAAAAAACGACGCGGTTCTGCCATTTGAAAGAACCGCGTTGTACTTTGGTGTCAAAGAATCATACAGTATTATAGGAATGTATCGTCCTGGAAATACGGTGGAGACGAGAGATTCGATCGGTTGAATCGGTGAGGCGCCGCCGAAAAAGACGCCGTTGCCGACCGCTTCGATCGACCGGAGACCGTGGTGTAACCAGCTCGACAGTTTTAGCCGATCATCAAAACCGAAGCAGGCTGGAGGTCAGCTTTGGGCGGCGGTCTGCGTCAATGTTGCCACGGCCCGGCTGCTGCCGCCGTCCTGCTTAAGCGCTTCGACGTCTTCGCGTCGACACAGTTCGGTTCCGGCGGTCATCACCGCTGCGGCGCCAGCAGCGATCCCGCTGCGGAAGGCGTTCTCGATCGTCGCTCCTTCGGACAGGTCGTGCACCATGGCGCCGACAAAGCTGTCGCCAGCGCCGACCGCGGAACGGACTCGGACATGTCGAGCGGGCAACCGAACAATGCCCTGATCGTTGGCCAACAGGGCGCCATGGGAGCCGAAGGAGATTGCCAGGTTACGGATGCGGCCCTGCCGGATAACGTCCATGGCGGCCAGGCCGACTTCTTCCTCGTCCAGGTGGGAACCGAGCAGTTTGCCAAACTCGCCCAGGCTCGGCTTGACCAGGAAGCAACTCGCCGTGTCGAAAGCCGCCTGAAGGGCCGGTCCGGAGGTGTCGAGAACGAAACGGGCACCCTTCTTTTCGGCGATTTTGGCCATGCGGACGTAAGTGTCATCCGGCAGGCCGCCGGGCAGGCTGCCGCTGGCGACGACGTAACGCCCGTCGAAACGCTCTATCCTTTCCAGGATCGAATCGAGCAGGGCAGGATCGACCTGCGGGCCATCCGGCACGAAACGGTATTCGAAGCCGGTCTTGAGTTCGTGCACCGTATAGGCGATGCGGATCGGCTGATCGATATGCACCACGTGAGCCGCTATGCCGATGCGTCTGATGCAATCGTCGAGCAGGGCACCGGATGCGCCGCCGGAGACGTACAGGATCTCGGCCGCGCCACCCAGTTCCACGATGACCCGCGCCACGTTGATGCCGCCGCCGCCCGGATGCTGCATCTGATTGTGAGTGCGGATCTTCAACGTCGGCCGCACCAGATCCGTGTCGCTGGACACGTCGACAGTCGGATTAAGGGCGATCGTCAGGATGTCGGACACGGTTCAGATCCTTTCTGCCGGGACGAAGGCGCGGCGTGTTTCCGTTTGCCAGTTACCGAGGACGGCCGGAGCCAGGTGCAACTGTCCGTCGCGACCGGATTGGTGTCAATGTCGCCATCGGCGACGCCGGTTGGTGCAATCCGCCGTTGCGAGGCCGGAAACGGCGTTGCGGGACGGAGCGTCACCGGCGGCTCCCCTGACCCAGTCGGACGACCACCTTGACGGTCCGGTCCTTTGCGGGAAAAGCAATGGCACCGCTACGCTTGCGTCTGCCTTCTACCTTGACCCAGGCGACGCCACTGCCGGCGTGCTCGGGATCCTCGATATGGATGTCGAGTGTGCCTTCACCGTTGCTGAGAGCCAGCCTGGCTTTGCCCCAGGTCTTCGGCAGGTGCGGATCAATGCGAATGGCGCCGTCGTCGAGCCGTACGCCGAGAATGCCCTCAACGCCAAGCAGCCAGGTCCAGGCGGCAGCACCGGTATACCAGGTCCAGCCGCCAAGTCCGGTGTTGTTCGGCAGCGAGCTGATATCGGCGGCGACAACGTAGGGTTCGCGGCGGTAGCGATCGACGTCGGACTTCGAGGTGGTCCGCCCGATAGGATTGATGATGTCGAACAACCGCCAAGCGGTGTCGCCGTCGCCCATTTCGGCAAATGCCAATCCGAGCCAGGCGGCCGAATGAGTATACTGGCCGCCATTCTCCCGAACGCCGGGCGGATAGGCCTTGATGTATCCGGGATCGCGCGGCGTCGCGTCAAAAGGCGGGTCGAGCAGTTTGATCAGCCGGTCGTCCTCGTGCACCAGCTTGTGCAGGGCCGACTGCAGCGCCTGGTGCATGCGCGGCTCCGTGGCGACGCCCGACAGGACGCTCCAGGACTGCGCTATCGAATCGATCTTACACTCGTCGCAGTCGTGTGAACCCCAGGGTTTGCCGTCGTCGTCGAAGGCGCGGATGAACCATTCGCCGTCCCAGCCCTCGGCATCGATCGCCGCCTTGATGCGGCGCGCATACCGGCGCCAGCGGTCGGCACGGCCCTTGTCGTCGCGTTTGGCGGCCAGACCGGCGAATTCGCCGACGATAGCGATCTGGAACCACGCCAGCCACACGCTTTCGCCCGCGCCTTTGACCCCCACCCGGTCCATTCCGTCGTTCCAGTCGCCGGTGCCGATGAGCGGCAAACCATGCCGGCCTTTCATCGTTATCATGCGGTCCAGGGCGCGGGCGCAGTGTTCGTAAAGCGGCTGCGTCTCGCCGCGGTCGAAATGGGCGTAGTGGTCGTACTGCTCCGGCCGCAGTTCCGGGCCGCGCAAGAACGGCAGGTCCTCATCGAGGATCGTCGTGTCGCCGGTCGCCCTGACGTAACGGGCGGTGACGTAGGGCAGCCACAGATAGTCGTCGGAGCAGTGGGTGCGCACGCCGCGCCCGGTTGGCGGATGCCACCAATGCAGGGCGTCGCCCTCCTCGAACTGGTGCTTGGCAGCCTCCAGGATATGGTTGCGGACGCGCTGTGGATCGCTGTGGAAAAGCGCCAGCATATCCTGTAGCTGATCACGATAGCCGAAGGCGCCGCCGGCCTGGTAGAAGCCGGCCCGGGCGAGCACCCGCGAGGACAGGGTCTGATAGGGCAGCCAGCGGTTGACCATCAGGTCGAACGCCGGGTCCGGCGTCTCGACCTGGATCGCGTTCTGCCGCGCCGACCAGAAGCGGCGCAACGCATCGAAGGCCTCGTCGACGCGATCGGCCGCCTGCCAGTGGCGGATCAGATCCTCGGCCTTGGCGCGATCCGGACCCTGACCCAATATGAAAACGATATCCTCGGTTTGTTCCGGCCCGATCGCCACCTGCACCTGGTAGGCGGCGCAGGGATCGGCGCCGGCGTCGAAGCGGCCGCCGAGATCCGGGTAGCGCATTGCCGCCGGAGATGCCACGTCGCCTTCCCTGCCGAGGAAATCGTACCGGTTGCCGGAAACCGACCGCGGCGGGTGCGATGCGGTCAGGAACGCGACGGCCTCGGCAAATTCCGGATTCCATGCATTGTTCGCCATGATGGCTCGCAGCCCGGCATCGTACTCGCCAGTGACGCGCGGTGCCGCGATACTGTCCAGCGCGCCCAATATCCACTCGGCGTAGTAGGTCACGGTCAACCGCCGGACGTTCTCGGATGGATTGCGGAGCCGCAGCCGGACGATCTTGACCGGATCCTCGACCGGCGCGAAAACCAGCAATTCCTGTTCCAGCGCGTTGCCGGCACGCACCCAGCGTGTATAGCCGCAGCCGTGATCGATACGGCAGGACGCATCGCTGCCCCTTGGTGCTGGGGTCGCGGTCCACCATTCGGCCGTGGCTTCATCACGCAGGTAGAGCACTTCGCCGGGCCTGTCACAGACCGGATCGTTGGACCACGGTGTGAGCCGGTTTTCACCGCTGTTGACAGCCCAGGTGAAGCCGAGGCCCGCCTCGCTGACGATGCTGCCGAAGCCCTCATTGGCCAGCACGTTACACCACGGCGCCGGGATCGTCTGTCCTGGCTCCAGGTAAATGCAGTATTCGCCGCGAGCCGTGTCAAAACCGCCATAACCGTTGTCGAAATCGAGGTGTTCCGGCCGTTTCTGCGGTACGCCGCTATCCGGTTTGCCGGGCAGGGGCGGTTCGAATTGCGGCGGCGGCGGTCGGCTTTCGATCACCTGGTCCAGGCTTTGGCGTAGAGGAACATCGTCCTCGTCCAAAATCACCAGAGCCGCCGATTCGATGGCGTGTCGGCTGTCCTGATCCATATGACCGGCTGACAGCAGGTGGATGCCGCCGCTGCGCCCGAGGAATCCGTAGGCCTGAGTGTCCTGCAGAATGGATAGGACACGACCGCGGATCGGCTCCTCGTAGCCTTGCAGACCGGTGCGCAGCACGACGACGTCCGTGCGCAAACCGCCGCGGCGCCACAGTTGCTGCGCCCGCACCAGGAGATCGAGAAGCGCTGTTTTCGATTCGTCGCTGGTGCGAACCAGCAATATCGGCAGATCGCCGGAGATCCCAAACCGCCAAAGATCCGGCTGGCCGCGCCGGTTTTGGGCGATTGTCGAACTGCTTTGCCGCAGAGCCGGGCACGGCTGCATCAGCAGCGAAGACAGCGCCTGAAGGTCGGGCAGTGCCGATGGCCTGATCTCCAGGCGACCGATTTCACGCGCGAGATCCTGCAGCGCTTCGCGCAGCACCCAGTCGAAAGATGGCGTCTGGTAGCGCAGAGCGATGTCGATGGCTTCGGCGGCCGTCCCTGCGGCGATCGTGACGAAGGAAAAATGCTTCGTCTCGAGCGGCGCCAGGCGGATGCGAAGCTGCAGGGCCATCACTGGATCGAGTGTCCAGCCGCTGCCGTTCGAAAGTCCCGACAGCACGGCATCGGGTTGCCGCGCGCTGCCGCCTCGACCGAGGAATGACCGGCGGTCGGTCTCATAGGCGGACAAGCGTATATCCGGATCCTCGGCCACCAGGCGGTGTAGCAACACCACACGTTCGCTGTCAGGCCGACGCGGCCGACGTTCGAACAACAGCCCCTCGCGCTCCGGCAGGTAGGTGCTGCGGATAAACAACTTGCTGAACGTGGGGTGGCGTTCGTCTTCAAGCGGTGGCGCCAGGACCACTTCCGCATAGCTGGTGAATTCGATCGTCCGGGTGGTGTTGTCTTCGTTGGTGACGGTGATGCGGCGGATCTCGACATCGGCACCGGGCGCAACGGTCGTCTCCATGCGGGTGGTGATACCGTGGTCGCGGCGCATCGTTTCGATCATGTGCTGATGGAAGACGACGCGTTCATCATTGCCCTGCTGCCGGGTCGGATTACGGCCGATCGACCACAGGGCATCCGACTCGGTGTCGCGGATATAGATCCAGTAGCCGAAGCGGTCACCCGTCGGATCGGAACGCCAACGGGTGAGCGCCAGGCCGTTCCAAAAAAGGCCACCGCCGCCGGCGGACGACATGCGCATGGACATGCGGCCATTGCCGATGACATGCATTTGCGGGACCATCGATGCGGCGGATGGGATCCATGGCGCCGGGTATTGCAGGCGGGCGCCGTAGTCCGTGGTCTTCCGGTCTTCGTCGGCGCGGCCCTTTTCGGTTGGACGGCCCCAGGGCACGCGTTCCTGCAGCAGGTATTCGACAGCCCGCAGCCGCTTGTCGCGCAACACGCGCTCGACCAGCAGGTCCTGTTTCAACACATTGGTGATGGCGGCGAAAATCATGCCCTGATGGTGCGCCATATGGGTGTGCACCGGAACGACCGCCTCCGGGCCCGGAACACGGTCTGGCGTGAAATCCAGCGACTCGATGAAACCGTAAACCCCGGTGGCGCCCATGGCGGCGAGATCGCCGAGATTGTCGACGGCAGCCCGCGGCCAGTTGCTCAGTGCGAGCGCGCTGGCATAGGGGGCTATGACCAGATCGTCGGTCAGTCCACGACGGATTCCAAGTCCCGGCGCGCCAAAGGCGCGATACTGATAATTGCCCTCGGCGTCGGTCACGCTGAACGCGGATTCAGAAATGCCCCAGGGCACGCGACGGCGCAGCGCATAGCGGCGCTGATACTCGACGGCCGTGGATTCGCTTTCGCCGAGCAGCGAGCCGCGCCGTCCCGGCAGAAACAACGGCGGCATGAGATACTCGAACATCGACCCGTTCCACGACAGGATGCACGGCTTACCCTTTAGCCGGGTAATCGGCCGGCCGAGATAGAACCAATGCTCGATCGGTACATCGTTCTTGGCGATAGCGAAGAAACTGGCCAGACGGGCCTCGGTGGCCAACAGATCGTAGTGGTTCGGATCCGCCTGACCGGTGCTCAAATTGTAGCCGATCCGGAACAACCGGGTCTCGGGGTTGTAGAGAAACTTGAAGTCCATCCCGAAGGCGACCGTTTCCGCGGTTTCTTCCACCTGGCGCAGGCGATTGAGCAGATCGGTCTGGGCTCGCAAACCGGATTCGACGGCGCTGCGCAATTCGCGGTGCCAGCGCGCCGCCGGTCCGGTCAGGTGGGTTGCGTCGAACCGCTCCTGACAGGCCCGCAGAATGTCCGGCGCTGATCGCAATGACGTATCCGGCAGCAGGATGCTCTTTAGATCTCGGGCCAGCGGCATGCCATCCGCCGGTGGATCGGCGAGCAGCGGGAGCCATGGCATATAGGTGTTCAGGTCACGCTGCATCGCCCGCAGATGATGGTCGAAGCGCTCCAGCCAGACGTGAACCTCGGAGAGTGGGCTTGGAGCGGAGGCCTCAGATCCCTCGATCGCCTTGCCGACGAACTGTTGAAGTTCCGGCCAGGTACGGTTTATCAGGAGATCGAGGGGATCGGATCCTGTGAGCGGCGCGCGCTGCGCGTCCGCGAAGGCGCTTCGAAAGGCATGAAATTCGGCCGGCACCTGTGTCCGATCGACGCCGGGCAGGCGCTCGACCGCTTCCTGCAACAGGTCGAGAAGGCATGACAGTCCGTTCCACGCATCCGGATCAGCGGCCGGTTTCGACTCGAGATCCTGACAGCCGTTTTTCAACGCCACCAGGCATATCGCCAGATTGCCGCTGTCGACCGTCGACACATAGCGCGGTTCGAGCGGCGTCAGGTTTCGCGTCTCATACCAATTGAGCCAATGGCCGCGATAGGTTTCCATCCTGTCGAGCGCGGCGAGGGCGTTGCCGCAGCGCACCGTCAGTTCGCCGGTGCCGATGAAGCCGAAATCCCGGGCCGAAAGAACTGACACCAGCAACAGCCCGATATTGGTGGGTGACGTGCGATGGGCCACGCCCTTATGCGGATTCTCCTGGAAGTTGTCGGGCGGCAGCCAGTGATCCTCCGGACCGGCGAAAGCCTCGAAGAAATGCCAGGTTTGGCGCGCGGTCCGGGTGAGAAATGCCGATTGTTCGCTATCCAGCGTTTCGCGCCGCGAGGGTCGCGGCCGGCTGGTCCAGGCGGCGATTTCAGGGGCGAGGAGCCAAAGGGCGAGCACCGGCAATGCCGGAAGCAGCGCCGCTCGGTCATGCAGTGCAAGTTCGACGGCCAGGACTGCCGACAACACGGAAGACGGCCACATGAAACGCCACGCCGCGCCGCGCGGTGTGCTGCCGGTTATGCGCGCGGCAGTGTGGGCGGCCGTCCGCCATTCCAGCATATGCCGCCGACTCACGAACACGCGCCACAGGGTGCGCGCGATGGCGTCGACCGAGATAATCGTGTCGCTGACCAGAAACGTAATGGCCAGGAACCAGCGTCCGCTGCGTTCCCTCAGCAGGCGCAGGAGATCGCCAAGCAGACCGCGACGCAGCACCCGGGCAACACCGGTGAACAGCTCGCCGACAAGGTAGATTCCGGGTGCGGCCGCGGCCAGCAGGGTCCACAACCAGGCGCTTCCGGGCAGAATCATCCAGCCGCCGATGAAAAACAGCAGCAGCGACGGCGGCACCAGACTTCGCCGTAGATTATCGATGATCTTCCAGCGATTGAGGGCGTTGAACGGATTGCGGACGCGTTTTCCGGACGCGGTACGGACATAGCGGCCCAGCCACGGCACCAGTTGCCAGTCGCCGCGGAGCCAGCGATGTTGACGCCAGGCGAATTCCGCGTAGGTCGACGGAAAGTTCTCGTAAAGAACGACGTTGGTTACCAAAGCGGCCCGGCAGAACAGTCCCTCGAAAAGATCGTGGCTGAGAATCGTGTTCTCCGGGATGCGATCTTCAAGACAGCGTTGCAGCGGGGCAACCTCGTAGATGCCCTTGCCGACGAAAATCCCCGTTTCGAACAGGTCCTGATAGACGTCCGAAACGGCGTGGGTATAGATGTCGATCGCCGTATCGCCGGAGTACAGGTGCGAAAACGGCGTTTCCGCTCCGACATCCGGCAGGATTTCCATGCGCGGCTGCAGGATCGAGTAACCCGAGACGATGCGACCGGTCGCTTCGTCGAAGCGCGCCGTGTTCAGCGGATGGGCCAGTATCCCGATCAGACGGGCGGCCGAGCCCGGCGGCAGCATCGTGTCGGCGTCGAGCGTAATGACAAAACGGATGGCCCGCAGTCCGTCGGTTCGGCCCTCGATGACCGCAAAATCGTCGATACTCTCGCCAAGTACCAGGCGGTTGAACTGGTCAAGCTTGCCGCGTTTGCGTTCCCAACTCATCCAACACGCCTCGCCGGGATTGTAGCGGCGGTGGCGATGTAGCAATAAAAACGGATCGCGCGCCGGGTCGCCGTGCCGGCGGTTGAGTGCACGCACAGCCGAAACCAGTGCCCGTTCGATGGCCTCATCACCGTCCAGCCGTTCTGTCGGCGCGTCCGGCGGATCGCTGAGCAGGACGTAGCGCAACATCGGATCGGGATTGGCCAGCATCCGGGTTTCAAGCAGCGAGACGATATTGTCGACTTCGACAACGCTCGAGACAATCACCGGAACGGCGACAGCGGTGGCGCAGTCCTGAGGAATGCGCTTGCTGAGATCCAGCGCCGGCAGCATATGAGGCGATATCAGATGCGGGATGAGCCAGTGAATTAGGGAAACGCTGAGTACCGTAGCCGGCAGCAGTGCAACGCCAATGCCGAAACACCAGGCCAGAAGCGAGGCATCGACAGCATAAAGATAGATCGCCGGAACCGCGAGAGCCGCGGCCGCGACCAGGACAAGGCCGGCAGCATAGCCGGCCCGGCCAAACAGAAACAAATGGCGACGCAGCCTTTCAACAGGGGGCACCTGGCAGTCGATCGCCGCTTCCAAATCCGTGCGTCCCTTGTCGATCAGCCAATATCCCACGTGGCCGCGGATCGGGTCGCCCGACTCCGCGGTTGCCAGACCGATGGCCTTGGCCGCCACGTCGATGTCGCTGACGTCGGCCCAGTCTGCAATCTGCTCGATGGTTTTTCGGTAACGGTCGCGGGTAGGAAAATCCATTTGGCCGTAAATGCCGGCCGGATCCTGGGCTAGCGCTTTCTCCACCGGACTGGTCTGATCGAAGAAATCGTTCCAGGTGATGCCGTGCACTGCGGTCAGATTGATGATGGCGCGGGTCACAAGATCGGCCGGCTCGCCTTCCTCGTAGCCGCGGCTGATCGCAAACGGCGGCTCCGGTCCGTCGGGAAGCCGCTTAAAGGCGCCGGCGAGCATCTCCAGATTGGCCAGACGCAGCATCGACGGCAGCGCCCACAGTTCGGCGGTCGTCAACGGCGTGATTTCCTGGAAGGCGCGCAGGAAGCGTACAAGGCCGTGCATGGACATCTGCATGCCGTGGCGTGAAGACAGGTCGAGAGCGATCTCGAACACCCGCGGCACGGCCCGGTTCGCCGCGTTGATAACGACCGGAAGACGGGTAAAGAAATGCTTGGGGAGGCCATTGCTTACCTGGCGGATGGCGCGCAGAACCTGGAAGTCGTTGTCCAGCAGCCAATCGGCCGCCTTCGACCGTTCCGCCTCGGAGCCGCGGCAGTAGCTGCGCAGTTCGGCAAGCCAGCCCGGCAATGCCGCCAGGTCTTGATAGATGGCGATCGTGGCCTTCTCGACGACTGTGGGTTTGAGGACCGTTGCCAGCCGACGTGCCCCGGTCTCAAGCTCCGTCAGGTGCCCGGGGCGAATGTCAATTGTCATTTGAGCCCTTTGTCGGGCTGCCTGGTGCCCTTGGATTGTACGTCGGAATAGACCTGCCTGCTTCCAAGGGAACTCGGACGGCGCACCATGACGACCGGGATATTGATATTGGACAGAATAAAGTTCGATACGTGTCCGACAGGTACGTCGGAATAACCGCTCTGGCCGTGCGATGACATCACCAGCAGGTCAACGTCATGAGCCGTCACCGCTTCGGCCAACCGCCTGCTGACGTGCCCCTCCTCCAACAGCACCGTGGCGACCGGAACACCGCATCCCAAGAGGCTTTCCTCCATGCGCGACAGGTATTCCTTTGCTGAGCGCAGGACATGGCGCGACAGCCGCTCCTGCATTTCGATATCCTGGACATCGGGCGCGCCGCCCTGGATGAACTCAAACTTGTGTGCAGCGTGAACAAGCAGGATTTCCGCCGTGTGACCGGCAGCCAGGCGGATGGCGATCGGCAGGGCACCCTCCGCCCTTGTCGACCCGTCAAGCGGCACCATAATGCGCCGATAACGCACCGGCGCCTCCTGCGACAGCGTTACCGGAACGAGCAGCAACGAGCCGGAAGAAGCCTCCATAACCCGTCGCGCGGTATCTCCGATCCGGTCCTGTGCGTCGCTACCGTTGCGACACAGCGCGGTGATGTCACCGATACGTCCGGCGGTGTATTCGCGGATTTTGTCGGCCAGGCGGCCTTGCAGCACCTGTGTGGCGATGACATGGCTCGCCGTTCCGAAGCGCCGGGCCATTTCGGCAACATAGAGATCGGCCTCCCGCTGTCGGATATCCCACGCGACCGGATCGGAGGGCGTAGACGACTCGTTCGGCTCAACAACATGCACCAAAGCAAGGTTGCCATCGAGCGCAGCGGCGATGGCGCTGGCATGGGGAACCACCGCGGCGGAAGCCGGTGACATGTTGACGCAGGCCAATATGCGTGGCGCGCCGTTGTCGGATCCGGCCGCGATGGGCCGTCGCATGCCCGCTGTCTCGGCTTTCGTCATGGCATTCTCGGGCATGGTCGCTCCTCCTCTGCATGGATCGGCACGCCTGACGCATATGGTCCTGGAAGGGCGTCCATCTTCGGCGAAAAAACAGGAAATTTATTGACCGCGATCAAATTGGCCTTGGATGCGGTCAATCAGCGGTTGCGGCGGATGGGGCGAAGGGTCCAACCTCCAGACCTTCGCCCCGAACCGTGCGCGACACTCAGGCCGTACCGTCAGGATTGGCCGTTGCGTTTGCTCTCCGCCGCTGCGACATGCTTCTTGACCTCGACAAAACTGTCCGGCGTGACCGACATCGAGTCGATTCCGCTGTCGACCAGGAATGCCGCGAAAGCCGGATGGTCGCTGGGCGCCTGGCCGCACAACCCGACGGTCGCGCCGCTTTCATGGGCCTCCTTGATCACCCGTTCGAGCATCCACTTGACCGCATCGTTCTGTTCGTCGAACAGAGTCGACAGCATCTCGTTGTCGCGGTCGACGCCCAGCGTCAACTGCGTCAGGTCGTTGGACCCGATGGAAAAACCGTCGAAATGCGCGGCGAACTGCTTGGCGAGAATGACGTTGGACGGGATCTCACACATGACATAGACCTTGAGATCCCGCTCGCCCCGGACAAGCCCGTTGTCCGCCATGACGGCGAGCACCCGTTCGGCTTCCTCGGTGGAACGGCAGAACGGAATCATGATCGCCGCATTGGTGAAACCCATTTCTTCGCGCAGTCGGTGGATGGCGCGACATTCGAGTGCAAATCCGTCACGGTAGTGGTCGGAATAGTAGCGTGAGGCACCGCGGAAGCCGATCATCGGATTTTCCTCGTGCGGTTCAAACGCATGACCGCCAATCAGGTTGGCGTATTCGTTGGTCTTGAAATCGCTCATGCGGATGATCACCGGCTTGGGATACACCGCAGCACACAGGCGCGACAGACCCATGCCCAGCCGGTCGACGAAGTAGTCTGCCTTGTCGTCATAACCGACCGTCAGTTCCTCGATCTGCTGTTTGGCATGCTCGTCACTGAGCCTTTCGAAATCGAGCAGGGCCATCGGATGGATCTTGATATGGTTGCCGATGACGAATTCCATGCGCGCCAGCCCGACGCCATCCGCCGGAATCTGCCACCAGCGGAACGCGGCGCCTGGATTGGCGAGGTTGAGCATCACCCGGGTATTGGTCTGCGGGATGTCGTCGGTCACCACCGTTTCGATATCGAACTCGGCGACGCCCTCATAGACAAAACCCTCATCGCCCTCGGCGCAGGAGATGGTGACCTCCTGGCGCGAATGCAGCTGGTGGGTGGCGTCGACCGTGCCGACGACGGCAGGCAGACCGAGTTCGCGGCTGACGATGGCCGCGTGGGACGTACGGCCGCCGTGGTCGGTGACGATGCCGGCGGCGCGTTTCATGATCGGCACCCAGTCGGGATCGGTGTTCTGTGCCACCAGAATGCTGCCATCGACGAATTCGTCGATCTGTTCGGGGCTGTCCAGGACGCAGACGCGGCCGGAAACGATCGCTGCACCGATGCTCAGTCCCTGTGACAGGACCTTGCCCTTCGAGCGGATCTTGTAGCTCTGGAACGCCGACCGATCGCGCTGGGCATGCACGGTTTCGGGCCGGGCCTGGACGATGAACAAGTCACCGGTCTCGCCGTCGCGTGCCCACTCAATGTCCATGGGACAACCGTAATGGTCCTCGATGATGATCGCCCAGTTGGACAGGGTAAGTATGTCGGCATCGTCTAGTACGAAACGGCTGCGCTCGGAGCGGGACGTCGGCACTTCTTCAGTGGCATGGCCGCCCTCCCCATAAATCATCTTGATGCCCTTCTCACCGCGCAGCTTCTCGATGATCGGCTTGAGGTCCGGTTGGGCAAGCAGTGGCTTGAACGTCATATATTCGTCGGGATCGACGCGGCCCTGGACGACGGTCTCGCCAAGACCCCAGGCGGCGTTGATGACGACTGCCTGATCGAAGCCGGTTTCCGTGTCGATTGAGAACATGACGCCCGAGGCGCCGCGATCCGAGCGCACCATGATCTGCACGCCGACCGAGAGCGCGACCTTCATATGGTCGAAACCGCGGGCGATGCGATAACTGATCGCGCGGTCTGTGAACAACGACGCATAGCACTCCCGGCAGGACCTCAGAAGGGCTTCGTTGCCGCGAATGTTGAGGAAGCTTTCCTGCTGACCGGCGAAGCTGGCATCCGGTAAATCCTCCGCCGTGGCGCTGGACCGAACGGCGACGTCAAGGTCGGTCTTGCCACTGCGCCGGGCCAGTTCGGCGTAGCCGTCGAGGATCGCCTGTTCGATAGGCGCCGGCCAGTTGCCGCGCAGGATCGCTTCGCGGATTGCGAGGCCCGTTTCACTGAGCGTCTTGGCGCCGGTCTCAAGGTCGTTGAGTGCATCGGCGACAAAGGCGCGCAGGTTGTTTTCCTCAATGAAGGACCAATAGGCGTTACTTGTGGTGGCAAACCCGCCGGGAACGCGGATGCCCTTCTCGGAGAGCGCACCCACCATCTCCCCCAGAGAGGAATTCTTGCCACCCACGAGACCCACGTCGCCGCGGCTGCAGTTTTCGAACCAAATCAGATACTCCTTCTCCGGCATCGCCGTACCCCGCTCCTGTTAGTGTTCAGATGTTCGAGGGGCACAATATTGCCAAGCGCACCGGTTGGATTGATCCTGATCAACCCGGAGTACATCGCAAAATGTTTTTAGCTTGGTGCCGGTTCGCTGCAGCCTTTGGCGGCGATGGCTCTTTGGGGTGAATGTGCATGGCCGATCCGATTTTCCGGACCGTCGATCTGTCCAAGATCTACCGAACCGGCGATGTCGAGGTCCATGCCTTGAGCGGCGTGGACATGGAGCTCCATGAGGGTGAGATGGCCGTGCTGCTCGGCCCATCCGGTAGCGGCAAGTCGACATTCCTCAACATCGTCGGTGGGCTCGACAAAGCCACCAGCGGTTCGGTCTATTTCAAGAACCAGGATCTGACACGGATGAGCGACCGCCAACTGACGCGCTACCGCCGCAACCATGTCGGCTTCGTGTTTCAGTTCTATAATCTCATCCCCAGTCTGACGGCATGGGAAAACGTCGCCCTGGTCACCGAAATCTCACGGCATCCGATGACCCCGGACGAAGCGCTGTCGCTGGTCGATCTCGGTGACCGGATGATGCACTTCCCGGCACAACTGTCGGGTGGCGAGCAGCAGCGGGTGGCGATCGCCCGGGCCATTGCCAAACGACCGGAGGTGCTGTTGTGCGACGAGCCGACCGGCGCTCTCGATTCAAAGACGGGCGTCGTGGTGCTGGAAGCGCTCGACAGGATCAATACCGAGCTCGGCACGACCACCGCGATCATCACCCATAACGCCGGCATTCGCCAGATCGCCCACCGGGTGGTGTCTTTCATGGACGGTCGGATTGCCGGCATCGAAACCAACGCAACCCGTATCGAGCCAGCAGAGGTGGTGTGGTAGCATGCCGGTTCTCGATCGAAAGGTCCTGCGCGATCTTGGCCGGTTGTGGGCACAGGCCCTGGCCATCGCCCTGGTGATGGCCTGCGGTGTCGCCACCATCATACTTTCGGTCGGCAGCTACCGGTCGCTCGAAGAGACGCGGTCGGCTTTTTACGACCGCTACCGGTTTGGCACGGTTTTCGCGTCGGCGACGCGCGCGCCGCGGCATCTGAAGGCGCGGATCGAGAGCATGTCTGACGTGATCTCGGCGGAACTGCGTGTCGTCAAACCGGTGCTGATCGATGTGGAGGGTATGCAGGAACCCGCGTCGGGCATCGCCGTGTCGGTTCCCGACTACCGCGAGCCGACCGTCAACCAGCTCTACCTGCGCCAAGGCCGGCTGCCGGAGCCGGGCCGAGAAACCGAGGTGGCGGTGGTCGAAACCTTCGCCGATGCGCATGGCTTCCAGCCGGGCAACAGTTTCGAGGCGATCCTCAACGGGCGCAAGCATGAATTCAAGATTGTCGGCATCGTCCTTTCGCCGGAATTCATCTATGCCATCGGACCGGGCGACATGATCCCCGATCCGCGCCGCTTCGGCGTTTTTTTCCTGTCGCAAAAAACCCTCGAAGGTCTTTTTGACATGGAAGGCGCGTTCAACGACGTCAGCGTCACCAGTCTGCGCAACGGCGAGACGCGGGCCATCATTGATCAGCTGGATCGCATTCTGAAACCCTATGGCGGCACCGGTGCGCATGACCGCGAGGACCAGCTGTCCAATGCTTTTCTCGATTCCGAGCTGGATCAACTGCAGGCCATGTCGGCGGTGATCCCGCCGATTTTCCTCGGTGTCGCCGCCTTTCTGGTCAATATGATCCTGTCACGGCTGATTGCCCTGGAGCGCGAACAGATCGGCCTCCTGAAGGCGCTCGGCTACAGCAATTGGGCAGTCGGCGGCCACTATGCCAAGCTGGTGGTGGTGATCTCGGCGGTCGGCCTGGTCATCGGATCGGCGGCCGGTCTGTGGCTGGGCCGTGGTCTGACCCGGCTCTACGCCGACTTCTTTTCCTTTCCCTTCCTGATCTTCCGGCAGAGTTTCGATCTTTACCTGCTGGCCGGCGGAATCACGCTGGCAGCGGCGCTGGCCGGAGCCGTCAAGGCCATCTGGGGCGTGGTGGCGCTGCCGCCGGCGGTCGCCATGCGACCGCCGTCGCCGACAACCTATCGCAGCTATTTGGTTGGCCAGCTGCAGAAACTCGGGCTGTTTTCGCAACTGACAATCATGGCCTTCCGTCATCTGGTGCGCTGGCCGGTACGGTCGCTGCTGACGGCACTCGGCACCTCGATGTCGGTGGCGCTGCTGATCACATCGCTGTTTGCCTACGATTCGATCGATTTCATGATCGATGCCATCTTCTTCCGGGCGGACCGACAGAACGCAACGCTGACCTTCTCCGACGACCTCGGCCCCGAGGCGATGCAGGCGGTCCTGGCTTTACCGGGCGTGGTGCGCGCCGAACCGTATCGGCAGACTGCCGTGAAGCTGCGCGGCGGGCACCGCGAGCTGCTGATGTCGATTGTCGGCCTGCCCGAGGATGCCGTTCTGTCGCGGATTCTCGATCTCGACCTCAACCCGATGCCGGCACCGGACAGCGGGCTGGTGCTCTCGGAACGGGTGGCCGAAAAGCTTGATCTGTTACCGGGGCAACCGGTCGAAGTGGAGCTTCTGGAGTGGGGGAACCGGGTGGTGGAGGTCACCGTCGGTGAACGGCTCGGGGCCGCCGGTGCTGACCCGACAGCGGGCGGTTTTTTCAATCCGGGCGCGGTGCTGGTCAGCGGGCTGGCACAAAGCTATGTCGGTCTCACCGCCTATATGCGTCACGAGGCGATGAACCGTATGCTGCGCGACGGACCGCGGATCTCCGGCGCCCGCATCCTGGTCGACAGCGCCGAGCTTCCGGCGCTCTATCGCGAGATCAAGGAAACGCCGGCGATCGCCTCCATCGCCCTGCAAAGCATGTCGCGTGACCGCTTCCGCGAAACCGTCGAGCGGAACATCACCACCAGCACCGCCGTCTACGTGGCGCTGGCCGTTATCATCACTTTCGGGGTGGTCTACAATTCGGCCCGGATCCAGCTCTCGGAACGGGCGCGGGAATTGGCCAGTCTGCGCGTTTTCGGTTTTACCCGGCGGGAGGTGTCGAGCGTGCTGATGATCGAACTGGGCGTGATCGTGGCCGTCGCCCAGCCGCTTGGCTGGCTGCTGGGTTACCTGCTGGCGCTCGCCGTGGTCCAAGGGCTGGCCAACGATATGTTTCGCGTGCCGCTGATTATCGACCCGGCGACGATCGCCGTATCCAGCCTGGTGGTCATCGGCGCGGCGCTGGTATCGGCGTTGATCGTGCGGCGCCGAGTCGACCGTTTGGATCTGATCAGTGTTCTGAAGACAAGAGAATAGCCATGGTGAATTGGATCAAACGCCTGGGCCTGCTCGGCCTCGTGCTGATCATCGCAGCGGGGTTTTATGTCGCGCTGCGGGAAAAACCGGTCGCGGTCGATACCTCGATTGCCGTGTCGGGTCCGATGTCCGTGACCATTGACGAAGAGGGGGTAACCCGGGTCAAGGACGTCTATGCCGTCTCGTCGCCGATTGCCGGTTACCTCGACCGGACGACGCTCGACGAGGGTGACGCGGTGAAGGCCAACGAAACCGTTGTCGCTTCCATCAACCCGCTTGCCCCGCCGTTTCTCGACCTGCGCACACGCGCCGAACTGATGGCGGCGGCCGAGGCCGCGCGGTCCGCGGTGGCTTTGGCTGTGGTCGAAGAACAACGCGCCCAGACCGCCTACGAACTGTCCAGATCCAACTATGACAGGGCGGAAAAACTGGCGACGTCAAAAACCATTTCGGCCAGCGAACTGGAACGGATCTACAGCCGGATGCAACTCGACAAGGCGCAGGTGGACAGCGCGCGTGCGGAGATCGCGCTGCGCAAGGCCGAACTGGCGAGCGCCGAGGCGCGTCTGCAACAGCCCGGCGATACGGCCCACACCGCGGACAATGAAGCCTGTTGCGTGCATATTACGGCGCCGATCGACGGTCTCGTGCTGAAGGTTCTGACCCGCAGCGAGCAGGCGGTCATTCCTGGAACCCGCATTGCCGAGATCGGCGACCCACGCAATCTTGAAATCATCGTTGATCTGTTGTCGAGCGACGCGGCCCGCATCAGACCGGGAAATCACGTTCGCATTACCGATTGGGGCGGTGATGAAGATCTGCAGGGCACCGTGCATGTGGTGGAGCCGGCGGCATTCACCAAGGTCTCCTCGCTGGGCATCGAGGAACAGCGGGTCAACGTGGTGGTCGATCTGGACGATGTGCCGGAGAACCTGGGTCACGGCTACCGTGTTCTTGCACATCTCGGCATCTGGGAGGACCCGGATGCGCTGCAGGTGCCGATCGGTGCTCTGTTCCGGGCCGAGGGGCGCTGGTCGGTGTTTGTCGTCGCCGGCAACCGCGTTGAGCTGCGGCCGATAGAAATCGGCCGGATGAACGCGGTCAGCGCCCAGGTCATCGACGGGCTCGAGGAGGGCACCGTCGTGGTACTCTACCCCAACGATCTGCTCGAAGACGGCGGTCTTGTCGAGTTACGATGATCTGGCCAATTGATCTGCCGCAAGGGCGCCGTGGCGGAGCCTAATAGAGTGGCGCAAAGACGTTTCGTTGCTTTAAGGAGGATCTTGATGTCGCCTATCGCCAAATCGTTACTTGCCGGTGCCGCTCTGGCCTTGAGTTCCCTGTCGGTGACGCCGCTGTCGGCGCAGTCCACCGATCCGGAATGGGTCGACGCTCTGCGGCGGCAACTGGCCGCGGAACTGCAGTGCGAGGTCAACTATTTCCTGAATATGCAAGAGGGTCAGCTCGGCACCAACCGCTACTACGAGGCGCGGGTTCAATGTGTCGATGGTCGCATGTTCGATGCATCGCGTACCGAACCGGAAACGCTGTTCGCTATCCGCCCCTGTGAAGTGCAGGTATGCTGACTGCGGCCCGTAACGGTCGTCTGGAGGCGCAACCCAGCGCTTCGGCGATTGCATAACGGACCGTTTACCATGGGCTTCAATGCTTTTTAAGGAGAACCGCCGATACACTGCAAACCACAAATGGGGGCTGCATAAGGCGCAGATGCCGCAACGGCGGGATCTGCGGTTTTGGAGTATAAGAAAGTGGCTCTCGCTGACGGGGACTCAAGCGCGTGCGCCGGTGCGCGATCACACTGGCGGCTGACCGATATCATTGAGAGTATTCCCGCCGGTTTCCTGATGTGTGATGCGGAAGACCGGGTGGTCGCCTGGAACACACTGTTTCGGCAGTGGTTATTCCCCAATCATCAAGACATCGACTTCACGGGCATGCATTTTAAAGACCTGGTGGAGTTGTTCGTCCACAGCGGTTGCAGTGCCGACACCTGTCGCGATCCGCTATGGATGCGAAACAGGCTTGATCGCCATCGCAATCCGGGGGAACCGTTTGTGCACCGGCTGGCAGACGGGCGCGTGCTGCGCACGTTCGAAAGCCGCTCCAGCGACGGTGGCATCATCAGCATTCATACCGATGCCACGGCGCTCGACAGGCAGCGCACTGCGGCGGAGCGGAAGTCTGAACACCTTCGGGTGGTGCTGGAATCCATCGACCAGGGTATCAGCATGTTCGACCGCGATCTCAACGCAGTCGCCTTCAATCAGCAGTTTATGGATCTGCTGCAGTTCCCGCCCGAACTCGGCAGGTTGGGCACCCCGTTTGGCGATTTCATTCGTTACAATGCCGAGCGGGGCGAATACGGCGACGGCGAGATTGAAACCCAGGTTCGGGAGCGCGTCGACCTCGCCCATCAATTCCAGCCGCACCGGTTTGAGCGGAAACGGCCCGACGGCACCGTCATAGAGATCATCGGAAAACCGATTGACGGTGGCGGCTTCGTGACCACCTACACGGACATCACACAGCGCAAAAAGGCGGAAGAGGCTGTGCTGAAGCGTGATCAGGAGCTGACCGAACAGAACCGTCGCTTCAACACGGCGCTCGACAACATGTCCCAGGGCCTGTCGATGTACGACGAGAACCGACGGCTGTTGGTTTGCAACAGACGGTATATCGAGGTTTACGGCTTGCCGGAAGAGCTGGCCCAGCCCGGAACCCTGTACGACGATATCATTCGATTGCAGCTGGAGCGCGGTGACTATGACGGCGTTGCCAATCCGCAAGCGTTCCTGGCGGAACGGCTGGTCGAAATCGCCGAGAACAAGCCGATCACCAGAATTCTGAAAATGGTCAACGATCGCTCCATATGCATGGTGCACCAGCCGATGCCCGACGGCGGCTGGGTCGCAACCCATGAAGATGTCAGCGAATTGCAGCGCGTGCAGGCGCTGGTGGTCCATATGGCGCACTATGATGAATTGACCGGACTGCCGAACCGAACCCTGCTGCGCGCCCGTATGGAGGACGCTGTCAAAAAGCTGGATGGCAAGCGGCCGTTTGCCGTCCTGTGCATCGATCTCGATCGCTTCAAGGATGTCAATGACACGATCGGTCATCCGATGGGAGACATGCTGCTGAAGACGGCCGCCAGCCGGCTGGCCAATTGCGTATGCGACTGCGACACCATCGCCAGGCTGGGCGGCGACGAATTCGCCATCCTGCAGATGACCGGCGATCAGCCCGACGCCGCCTATGAGCTGGCGGCGCGCATCTGTGACGTTGTCGCCCAACCGTTCGACCTTGAGGGGCATCAGGCGGTGATCGGCGCCAGCATCGGCATTGCCCTGGCGCCGCATAACGGGACGCATACGGATCAGCTGCTGAAGAATGCCGACATGGCACTCTACCGCGCCAAGAACGATGGACGTGGCATCTACCGTGTTTTCGAAGGTTACATGGACACGGAGATCCAGCAACGGCGGGCCCTCGAACAGGACCTGAGGGCGGCCTTCGAGCGCGACGAGTTCGAATTGCATTATCAGCCGCTGGTGGATCTGGCCAGCAATGCCATTACCGGCTTCGAAGCGCTGTTACGTTGGCCGCACCGGCAACGCGGAAACGTCTCCCCGGCCGAGTTCATTCCGGTTGCTGAGGAGATCGGCCTCATCATACCGCTCGGCGCGTGGGTGATCGAGCGGGCGTGCCTGGATGCCTCGCGCTGGCCTTCGAACACAAGGGTGGCCGTCAATCTTTCGCCGGTGCAATTCCGGAACGGCGATCTTGTGCAGACCGTGTTCAGTTGTTTGGCGAAATCGCGCTTGCAGCCGCAGCGGCTCGAACTCGAGATCACCGAACAGGTGCTGCTGCAGGATAGCGACAGCACGTTGTCCGTCCTGCACAGGCTGCGCGACCTGGGTGTGCGTATCGCCATGGATGATTTCGGCACCGGTTATTCGTCGCTCAGCTACCTACGCAGCTTTCCTTTCGACAAGATCAAAATCGACAGGACCTTCGTCAACGACCTGGCCGATCAACCGGAGGCGGCTGTCATTGTCAATGCGGTGGCAATCCTCAGCCGCAATCTCGGTATGGCGGCCACCGCCGAAGGTGTTGAAACGGAGGATCAGCGGGATCAGGTGCGTGCTGCCGGCTACACCGAAATGCAGGGCTTTCTGATCAGTCCGGCAAGGCCAGTGGGCGAAATCGAGGCGATGATGGGCGACGCGAAACAGAACATCGTCAATCGCCCTGGAGCAAGCTGCGAATAGATTGCATCATTTGATGGCGGAAAATCGGTCCAGTCGGACAGGCGCGTCGCGCAGCGCGATGTGGGGCATCGGGCAAGCGACGCAACGCAGCCGATGGGCCGATTTACCGCCACCCTGGAGAGGTCTATCGTGTTGAAAACATCCGGTGAATGGGCCGGGCGATTTTGCCCCCTGGCGTCGTTGGCTTGCACTTGTGGTGGGGAGGCACCACGGCGCGCAACCCGCCTCGCCAGCGACCAAAATCGCTCGGTCAATGGAGTGCAATCTATTCGCAGCTTGCTCTAGTGGACCATAAGCACCGGGAGCTTGGTCTTGGCCAACAGGTCACGTGTCGTGCCGCCGAGCAGCCACTCGCGCAGGCGCGAATGGCCATAGGCACCCATCACGATCATGTCGGCATTCTTATCGACCGCATGCTGCAGCAACACATCGGCGATCTCCCGTCCGCCGCTCGGCAACTGATCGACGGTGACCTTGAGGCTGTGCCGGGTCAGAAACGCCGCCATGTCGTCGCCCGGATTGGCGCCTGATCGGGTGTAGTCGGGATCCACCAGCACAACGTGCACGTCCTGGGCGCTCTGCAGCAGCGGCAGGCTGCGGTGAATGGCCTTGGCCGCTTCCGGCTCGCCGTTCCAGGCCATCAGTATGCGCCGCGCCTTGGGAAGCGGTTTTTCGCCGGCGCCGAGAATAATGACCGGCTGGCCCGAATCGAACAGGATGCCGTTGAAGGCGCGCGTTGGATGGTCGCTGGCCGGGACGCTGCCATTGGCAAAGATGGTGACGTCTGCATAAAGCGCGTGCCGCGACATGGTCGGGCCGATCATCCCGACATCGATGCACTCGACCAGAACGGAGGCCGACAGATAGGCGGCCTGGATGCGCTTTTCGACCTCCGCGGCACGCTCCTTGGCGTTGCGGATGACGCTGTCGTGCTCATCTGTCAGATAGTAATCCGGCATGCCGCCATAGGCGGCGGTGGGAATTGTCTGCATGGTGCCGAAAACCACCAGGTTGAGGTGCGCGCCGATATCGCCGGAAAGCGCAATGATCGCATCGACATTTTCGATGGGCTCTTCGGTCGAATGCACCGCCAGCAGTGTTGTGATGGCCATGGTCCTGTCCTCAGTCGATTGGCTCCATCCTACAATAGATCGGTTCGAAAGGGTTAAAGTTGCGGTAAATCAAATTCCCACAGGCCGAGCGGCGGCTGCTTCCGCGGTCAGGAGCGGCTGAAAACAAACAGTTTGACGGCCTTCGTAACGACCATCACCGGCAGGGTGAGACCATGGACCATGTGTGTTATGCCGACGTCGGCATAACACCCATAACGCCGAGGTTGGATTATGCCACTTATCTCCCCTGTTAGGGCTTCTCAATTAGGTTTTTGCCAAATCAGACAATCTCGTTGGGTTCACCACTTTAGGCCAGGTGCAACCCTCAGTTATCGCTCGTACGAATTTGACGCGTTCAAGCGAAGCCGCAACTGCTTTTCCATCTCGACAATCGCGAAGAACGCTGCACCCACGCCAATCAGGATTGCGCCATCGATCAGCGTGACGGCCCGCGTGTCGAAGATGTCCTGCATGAAGGGCGCATACGTGAAAAGCAACTGGCCGACGACGACGATCAACAGACAAATCCAAACCGCCGGTGTTCCGCGCACCGCCTCCCAGGTCAGGGATGTCGTATGGATGTTTCGGATGTAGAAGAGGTGGAATACCTCGAGAATGATCAACAAGTTGACGGTCAGCGTTCGCGCAAGCTCGAGGCTGTAGCCACGATCCATTGCATAGTTGAAGGTCCCGTATATCGCCGCGAGAAACAGCACTGTGACGAGGGCAATATGCCAGATCAAAACGCGGTCCAGTATCGGCGCGCCGACAGGTAGTGGCGGCTGATTCATGATTGCTTTTTCCGACCGTTCGAAAGCGAGGGCAAGGCCCAGCGATCCGGCGGTTATCAGATTGATCCAGAGGATTTGCAGCGCTGACAGGGGGATGACCAAACCCAGAAGCAGTGCAAGGATGATGATGCCGGCCTCTCCAGCGTTGGTCGGCAGCGTCCAACTGATCACCTTGCGGATATTGTCGTAGACCGTGCGCCCTTCGCGAACAGCGGCCGCGATCGAAACGAAATTGTCGTCCGTCAAGACCAGATCGGCCACCTCCTTGGCCGCATCCGACCCGGTGATGCCCATGGCCACCCCAGCGTCAGCGCGTTTGAGTGCGGGCGTGTCGTTGACCCCGTCGCCGGTCATCGCAACGATATGCCCGCGGGCCTGTAGAGCCGAAACCAGACGCAGCTTGTGTTCAGGCGTGGTACGCGCGAACACACTTGTCATGTCCGCTGCTTGCAACAGCATCGCGTCATCGAGCCCATCAATGTCCCGCCCAGTAAGAACACGCGCCGGATTGGGTAGCCCGATCGCGGCGGCGATGGCTCCCGCGGTCGCGGCATGGTCCCCCGTAATCATCTTGACGGCGATACCAGCGCCTTGGCAGTCGGCAACCGCGGCAATGGCCTCGATCCGCGGCGGGTCGATCAGCCCGACAAGCCCTAGCAGCACCAGGCCCTCTGCGAGGTCCGAATGGTCCAGATGCGCAGTCGCCTTCGCAGCGGGCTTTGTTGCAAGCGCGATGACCCGCTGGCCGAGCGCGGCAATGCGGTCTGTCTCAGCTTCCCAGTAGGCCCGGTCGAGCGGCGCTTCACCACCGTCGTCCGCCTGACTGGCGCACAAATCGAACACCGTTTCTGGCGCGCCTTTGACATGGATCCAGGCGTCGTCCGCGCCTCGGTCCAATGTCGCCTGCGTCGCCATGTAGCGATGTACCGCGTCGAACGGAAGGACCGCGTCTCGTGTCCACTCGGCCCGCAAGACGTCATGCGGTGTCCCGGCCTTGTCGGCCAGCACCAGCAGCGCCGCCTCCATCGGATCGCCACTGGCTGTGGGAACGCCGTCTGGTCCGTCGGCAATTGCGGCATCGTTGCAAAGCGCCGCGGCCGCGACCAGTGCCCCCAACTCGTGAGTCTCCCCGCCATCCTCAGCCACGATCCGGCCATTCGGTAGATATCCCTCTCCCTCGACCGAAAAGCGCCGACCATTGGCGGAGATCGATGCGACCATCATCTCGTTGCGGGTCAGGGTGCCGGTCTTGTCGGTGCAGATCACGGTCAGCGCACCCAGCGTCTCGATGGCCGGCAGGCGGCGCACGATCGCGTGGCGCGCTGACATCTTGCGCACGCCAATGGCCAACGTGATCGTCAGGACGGCCGGTAGCCCTTCGGGAATTGCCGCCACCGAAAGGCTGACGACGATCATGAAAAGCGCCTCGAACGGCAGGTGCTGCACGAAAAAGCCGTAGATCAACAGGAGCGCCGCACCGCTCAGGATCAATGCCGTGATCCAGCGAGCAAACACGTTCATCTTCTTCAGAAGTGGTGTGGTCAGTTCCTCGACACCAGCAAGAAGGCCGCTGATCCTGCCAATTTCGGCTTCGGTTCCTGTTGCGGTGACGACGGCGCGACCCTGCCCGGACACGATTAGAGTCCCGCTGTAGATCATCGACGTACGGTCACCGAGGGCTGCATCGCGGGCAACGGGCTCAACCGATTTGTCGACTGGCACCGATTCCCCTGAAAGGATCGCTTCCTGCACCTTCAACGCGGCGGTGTCGATCAGACGGGCATCCGCCGGAACCCTGTCTCCGGCCTCGATCAGGACAATATCGCCCGGCACCAGCTCGGCGGCATCGACGCTGCGGCGGCGATTGCCGCGCAGAACCGACGCCATAGGCGCAAGCATGCGGTGGAGCGCCGCAATAGCCGCCTCGGCCCGGCCTTCCTGAATGAACCCGATGGCAGCGTTCACAAAAACAACGGCAAGGATGACGAGTGTATCCCTGGTGTGCCCCAACATGCCGGTGATCACCGCGGCGGCTATAAGGACGTATATCAGCAGATTGTTGAACTGCGCGAGAAGCCGCTTCAGCGGTCCCGCCCGCTGTTGATCGGGCAATTCATTGCGACCGAAATGGGCCAGTCGTGCAGCCGCTTCCGCATCCGTCAGCCCGTTTTCAGTCGCATCGAGCCCTTCAAGAGTGACAGCGACCGCTTCAGCGTGCCACCGCGGGACCGCTGCATGATCCTTCTTGAGCGGGACAGACACCATGTTGCGCTTCCTTGGTTGTAAATCTCGGAAAGCCTAGCCTCGGAACTCTCTTTCCCCCAGGACACAGCAGCGTCAGATCGGACTCCAAAGCGTCGTCGCAGAGATCTGGCGCATCGGCGGTTTTTCGTGCGACGGCAAGTCCGTACAGACCGCTTTCGTTCAAGATGTGCGCGTGATTGCAGACCAGCGCCGATGTCAACAAATCGTTCAGCGGCCTGCCGGTCTGCGGATCGACCGCTCGGCCATCGGTCTCGAGCTTCCGGTCGGATCGTAGCCGGTGCCGGTGACGTCGATCGAACCGCCGAGCAACCAGATGCGACGATAGCCACAATTAAGTGCAGTGGTCATCACAGATTTGACGAAAGTCAAGAACAGCAGCCGGGAAACTGGCAATCTTGCCCCATTGGTCGGTAATGAGGATGGGACCATGTTCAGGAATGCGGTTAACCTGTTCGAAATATTCGGCTTCAAGATCAGAGTCGACCCGAGCTGGTTGCTGATCGCCGCCTTAATTGTCTGGACGTTGTCGACCGCTTATTTTCCGGCGGAATTGCCGGGCCTTTCCCAGGTCGACTATGTCGCCCTCGGCGTCGTCGCCATGCTGGGCCTTTTTGCCTCGTTGATCCTGCACGAGTTGGCCCATTCCCTGGTGGCGCGGCAGTTCGGTTTGGAGGTCGGCGGCATCACCTTGTTCATTTTCGGCGGCGTGGCGGAGCTGGAGCAGGAACCGCGCAGTCCCGAGTCGGAGTTCTGGATCGCGATCGCCGGGCCGATCATGAGCTTCGTCCTGGCCGGTCTGTGCTACCTGTTGCTCTTCGTCTTCAACGCCGACGGGGTTTCCGGATCGATCAAGACCGTGCTCGCCTATCTCGGGTTGATCAACCTGATCCTCGCTATCTTCAATCTGGTTCCGGCCTTTCCGCTGGACGGCGGCCGGGTGCTGCGGGCGGCATTGTGGCATTTCCAGAAGGACGTATTCCGCGCCACGCGCATCGCCAGCATGATGGGAACGGGATTCGGATTGCTGCTGATCGTTTCGGGCGTGCTGGCGCTGTTCAGTCCCAACATTGTCGGTGGCTTCTGGCAGATCCTGATCGGCTTTTTTATCATCAGCGCATCGCGCGGCAGCTACAATCAGTTGATTGTCAAATCGGCTTTACGGGACCAGAGCGTCCGCGCCTTGATGACGGCGCAGCCGCTGACCGCCGAGGTCGGGCTGAGCGTTCAACAACTGGTCGACGAGATCATGCTGCCGCGTCACGTCAGCTTCGTGCCGGTGATGGAAGGGGAGCATCTGCTCGGATTTGTCGACACGGCGCTGATCCGGGAGATCGATCGCGAAAACTGGCCGACGACCCGGCTTGGCGACATTCTTGTGCTGTCCGACGAGAGCAACACCGTCAGCCCCGATACCGCCACGGACGAGCTGTTCCAGAAAATGGCCGCCAACGGACAGCGCAAATGGCTGGTCGCGCGCAACGGCCGGTTGGAAGGGGTGATATCGTTGTCCGATCTGCTGTCATACCTGGCCATCATGCAGGGCCTGGGCATGCCGCCGCAGGAGACGGGCCGCTGATCGACGGCCCGCGGCGCGAGGGTTTTCAGTTCGAAAAGAGAACCGGCATCGTCATGTGCTCGAGCAGATGCGTCGTGGTCGCGCCGATGACAAAGTCATAGAAACGCGAATGACCGAAGGCGCCCGATACGATCATATCGCAACCGTTTTCAAAGGCTTCGTTGAGCAGTGCATCGCCGATCGAGATGCTGCTGTTTTGCCAGTGGGACACCGTGGTGTTGATGTTGTGGCGCGTGAGGTTTTCGGCAACGGCTTCTGCCGTCTTGCCCAGATACTCCGCGGTCTCCTTCGAATGGGAAACCCACATGACGGTGGCTTCGCCGCCCTCCATGAACGGAACAGCGTCGTGAACCGCGCGTGCCGCTTCCCGTGTGGCGCTCCAGCCGATCATCACCTTCTGTCCGAAACTGTCGAAGGTTCCGGCATTGGGCAGTACGACGACCGGGCAGCCGCAGCCCTGGATAACCTCCCGCTGGATATCTCCCTGATCGGCGCGGTCGTGATCGGGATCGGCCTGCGACATCAGAACCAAGTCGGCGTAGCGGGCATGTTCGACATGGCGAACACCGGCAGTATCGGCGGCGGCCTCGACCAGTTTCCATTCGCCGGCGATCCCCTCGGCGGCTGTCTGGGTCTGGAAAATCTCGCGGATGGCATTGGACTGGCGCTGTTGCGCGTCATGAAACATCTCCACCACTTCCGGCGTGAGATGGACGGAAACGCCAGGATGCACATGCATGCTCTGGTTGGTATGCAGCCCGACGATATGGGCGTCGAAGCGGCGCGCCATATAACAGGCCGCCCGTGTCAGGCGTTCGGCGTTGTGTTCTGTCGTGAGGCTGACGAGGATCGTCTTGTAAGCCATAATCTCCTCCCTATGCGGATTCGACGCACCGGCCGCCCGGCCGGTGCGCATTGAGGTCGGTTAGCCGGCTTTCTTGACCTCGATCTTCCTGGTCTTTGCGACAACTTCCTGCGGCTTGTTGATCGCAATGGTTAGAACGCCGTCACTGAAGGTTGCGGACACACCGTCCGGGTCGATCTCGAAATTCAGAGGCACCGACCGCGCAAAACTCCCATACGTACGCTCGACCAGACGAAAGTCCTTTTTCTCCTCGTCTCGGCTGGCCGATTTTTCGCCCTTCAGGGTCAGGATATTGCCCGAAACTGAAACGTCAATGTCGGCTTCCTTGACACCCGGCAACTCGGCGCTGACCTCCACCTTGTCGTCGGACTCGCTGATATCCAGGCGCGGCACGACGGGGCCGCCGGCATTCGCGAACTCGCCCAAGTCGAATCGCGGTCGCATCTGTTTGAAGTCCTCGAAAACGCGGTCAATCTCTTTTTGAAGAGACTGAAATGAGGGCATTTGCGTCCTGTCGGACCCAAAAAGGGAGGGAAGAACTGAGCGTGCCATCGATCATCTCCTTAATCCATGCTGCGCAACCGGCACCCGCGGGAGCCGGTTGTTCGGCAGATTATCGACACCGGTGACAGGTGTTTTGAGATGGATCAAGACGGATGTTCAGACGGCCAGCACCGCCGAAAGATGCTCCGGCAGCCGGGTCGCCGGAACATTGGTGAGATCCTTGGGAATCTCGGCGGTGATATCGGCCTTGAGTGGCTCCGGCAGTTGTTTGCGCAGGTTGCCGAGCAACCCGGGCGGCGCAACGATAACCAGGCGGTCGAACCGGTTCTGGCTGCGCAGTTCCCAAAGATCGGCGGCCAGGGTGCGGGCAAAAGCCTCGTTTTGCTCGACACCGGCTGACTGCAGACCATGGCGTGTCGGTCCGACACGCTTGAAGGATCGGCCCGGCTTGTCTGAGAACTCGGCCACCGGTTCCGCCGTCCATGTCATGTCCAGCAAGGAGAGGCCCTTGCCGGGACCTGTGTGCTCAACCATGCCCGCGCCGCTGCCGTTCGCGATCAGGATCCAGGTTTTCGTGGGCTTCATTCCGATCACCGTTTTCACGAGGTATCCGTCCTATTTTGGGGTGAAAATGCGCCATGTTCAATCAGCCGGTTATCGCACCGATCCAGGTGCCGGCGATGTAGGCGATCGCTGCCGCCACCGCGCCGATCAGCAACGTTTCGCCACCCGACCGCCACCACGACGTCAGAGCCCAGCGGCTTTTCAGCGCACCGATTGCAAAAAAGGTCACGGCGGTCATGATAATCGACAGCACAAAGGGCGAGGTCGCGCTCAGCAGGAAAGGCGACAGCGGAATCAAACCGCACAGCAGAAAGGCGCAGAACGTGGCTGACGCGGTGTTGATCGGTCGCGGATGATCGGGCAGCGTGCCGTACTCATCAACCAGCATCAGATCGACCCAGGTCTTTTCGTCCGCCGTGATGGCCGTGACGGCCTCGTCCAGCAGCCGACCTTTAAGTCCCTTTTTGCGCAGGATCTGGCGGACCTCTTCGCGCTCGCCCTCCGGGACCTGGCGAATGTGGCGCTTTTCGATTTCGCGCAACCGCTTGACGTTATCGATTTCGGTCTTGGTCGCCGAATAGTTCCCCGCCGCCATGGAGAATCCGTCGGCAAGCACATTGGCGATGCCGAGGGCGATGATCACCAGATGCGAGAACCCGGCGCCCTTGACGCCGGCAACGATCGCGAAGGTTGTCACCGCACCGTCGATACCGCCATAGACAAAGTCGCGCAGGTAGCCGGGTCCAGGCTTGCGGTCGATCCTTTCTCTGACCTCTCGTGGGCTGTGGCCATGCTCAATCATGATTGTCTCGTCACCCGGGATGGTGTCCGCTATCTTCGGCGAGAATGGCGGCGAGAGGGTTGAGCCAGATCAAAGCGTTTGCAACAGCGCCGGTCGATGTGCATCAATCCGCCAGAAACGCGTTGTAAAGGAAGCGATGTCTGAAGCGCCGAACGAACTGACCCATCTGCAGGCCCTGCTGGATGCCGCGGTCGATGCGATCATTACCATCGACACCGACGGCATGATCCGGTCCGCCAACCGCTCGGCATCTACTCTGTTCGGATATGGCGAAGCGGAAATGCTCGGCAACAATATCAGTATGCTGATGCCCAAGCGATGGGCAGACGAACACGATTCCTATCTTCGACACTATCAGGAGACCGGGGAAGCCCGCATCATCGGCATCGGTCGCGAGGTTCAGGGGCTCAAAAAAAGCGGCGCGCAATTCCCGATGCATCTGTCGGTCGGCCAATTCAGCGACAGCGGCACGGTTTTGTATTGCGGCATTATTCACGATCTGACAGCGCGTAAGGAAGCAGAGCGGGTGTTGGCGCGGTCGCAGCGCATGGAAGCGATCGGCCAACTCACCGGCGGCATCGCCCATGATTTCAACAATTTGCTGACGGTCATCACCGGCAACCTGGAACTTCTGGAGATGCAGTTGGAGTTGCCGCAGCATCTGGAGCTTCTGCGCGAGGCACGGGCAGCCGCCGATCTGGGTGCCGGCCTGACAAATCAGTTGCTTGCTTTTGCGCGGCGCAGTGTGCTGCAGCCGGAGGTGGTGCAGATCAACCAGTTGATTGGCGAAATCTCCAGCATGCTCAAACGGGCTTTGGGTGGGCATATCGAATACGGCACCTCGATGTTGCACGAATTGTGGACGACCCGGGTCGATCCGGCGCAGGTCGAGACGGCGCTGTTGAACCTCGCGGTCAACGCACGCGACGCGATGCCGAGTGGCGGGCGCCTGATGGTCGAGACGCGCAATGCCACGATCGACGCGCATTACGCGGCCCGCGAGGTCGACGTGCATCCGGGCGACTATGTGCGTATTTCCGTTTCGGATACCGGCAACGGCATGGCCGACGAGGTTCTGCAGCGGGTGTTCGAGCCGTTCTTCACCACCAAGCAGGCATCGCGCGGTACCGGTTTGGGATTGTCGATGGTCTATGGTTTCGCCAAGCAGTCGGGCGGCAATGTCACGATTTATTCGGAAGAGGGCTTCGGCACGACGGTCAATATCTACCTGCCCCGCCACGACGCACCCGCCGGAGTGGATTCCAACGAACTCAATCTGCTCAGCGACGATTCGCTCATCGGCAAGGGCGAACTGGTTCTGGTTGTCGAGGACGACCCGAAGGTCATGCGCCTGACGTTGGAGCGTCTCAAGGTGCTGAACTATCGCACGGTATCGGCGAAAAACGGCAATGAGGCCATGGCGCGTTTGCAGGACACGCCGGGAATCGACCTGGTGTTCAGCGATCTGGTCATGCCGGGTGGCGTATCGGGCTATGAAGTCGCCGATTCGGTGCGGAGCGACCATCCGGGCGTGGCGATTCTGCTCACGTCAGGCTACGCCGAGGACCTGGTGCATTCCGACAAACTGTCGGAGCACGCCGTCAGCCTGCTGAGAAAACCGTACCGGCAGCAGGAACTGGCGCGGCGGCTACGCGAGGCGCTGGCGTTTGCGCATTCGTAAAATCGATCACTCAGCCTTTCTCTCCACATCGCAGGTCAATGTGTAGCCGACGCCGCGGACCGTCTTGATGATGCTCGGGTTGGCCGGATCCGGTTCTATCTTCTTGCGCAACCGGGCCACCTGATTGTCGATGGTGCGGTCATATGGGGTCCATTTCGGGCCGTTCAGCCGGTCCATGATCTGGTCACGCGACAGCACCCGCTTGGGGCTGCGCAGAAATATCATCAGCAGATTAAAATCGCTGGTTGTGAGGGCGTGGACGTCACCGTCTGAATCGGTCAGTTCGAACCGCGACGGATGTGCGATCCAACCGCAAAAATGCAGAATTTCGTCGGAATCGGATGACGGCTCGGTTTGCAGGATTTCGGCTGGCTTACAGGACCGGCCGGCACTGCGACGCAGCACGGAACGCACGCGCGCCAGCACCTCTCGGACATGGAACGGCTTGGAGATATAGTCGTCCGCGCCCATTTCCAGGCCCACCACTTTATCGATCACATCACCCTTTCCGGTAACGATGATGATCGGAACCTCCGATTTGGCGCGGAGCCGGCTGGCAATCGTCAGGCCGTCCTCCGAACCCAGTGAGAGATCGAGGGTGATCAGATCGACTTGGGCGTGTTGCAGGTGCCGGTCCAGCGCCGCTCCGTTTTCCGCTTCCAGCACGCGATAGTTGTCGGTTTCCAGGCAACGCCGCAGCAACAGACGGACCTGAGGTTCGTCATCGACAACGACAATTGTTTTGGCTTCTGCTGACAAATGCGCGTCTCGGTCAGGCTGCGGAGTGTCTCGGTTCGGCCCAAGAGTCCGTCAGCGGTCCGGGGCGCCGATTCCAACTTATAGTGTATGGGCCCATCCGACGATAGATACGATCTGATACATACCGATACACGACAAGGATAAGCACGATACTTGCGTCCGTTCTAATGGCATCCAACCAGAAAATCATGGGCGGAGGTTTTCCGATGTATGTAACATCGCCGATAAACATTTTTGAGAATGCCGAACTGATTTCGACACCGGTCCTTGCCGCGGAGTCCGACCGGCTCTGCCATGTCACCCAGTTGTCCGACGGTCACTCGCTGTTTCACGACGGCGACGAAGCCGACTTCATTTACGAGATCCTGGAGGGTGTGGTGCGGACCTCCAAGCTGCTGTGCGACGGCCGCCGCCAGGTGCTGTCGTTCGGTTACCCGGGTGACATCGTCGGGCTGAGCCACGACCGTCTTTATCATAGCGACTGTGAGGCGGTATGCGATGTCAAATTGCGGGTCCACCACAAGAACGCGTTCAACGCCTCTTTCGGGAAAGAACCCGAGTTCGGCAGTCTGTTGCTGCGTTTTGCGGCGGCCGAGATGAAAAACATGCAGGAACATTTCATCATGCTCGGCCGCAAATCGGCGACCGAAAAGGTGGCGTCGTTCCTGGTGACGCTGCTCGATCGGGTGGGTGAGGACCGGGAGTGCATGACCTGTTTCAGCCTGCCGATGAGTCGTTCCGATATTGCCGATTTTCTGGGCCTGACCATCGAGACAGTCAGTCGGACATTGACAAAACTGCGCTTAGAGGGCGTGATTCATCTGCCCAACAAGCAGCGGGTCTGTGTCAACAAGCCGAACAGACTTCGCGAACTGGCCGAACGCGCCGCATAAGACTGGACTGATGGCATGATCGATGTGGAAAGCTACCGCAAGCGCCTGATCAGCAGGCGAGAAGAACTGATGCAGCGATTGACGCAGTTGGAGGACTGGCTGGACGATCCAGTCAGCCCCGATGTGGAGGAGCGCGCGACGGAACGCGAACTCGACGAGGTCTTCGAAGCGCAGGGCCTGGCCGGTCAGGAAGAGGTCAGCGCTATCGACGCGGCGCTGAAGCGCATGGAAAACAATGTCTATGGCATCTGCCTGGCCTGCGGCAACGAGATTTCCGAGGCACGATTGAACGCCGTGCCATACGCGGTGAAATGCCGTCATTGCATGGAATAGATGCTCGCTGCGCGATCGATGACCGGCCGCGGACGGCGCCGGTCATCAAATAATCCGTTTTCTTCTGTTGCCTGAGCAAATCCGTCGATTCCGACCGGATCGGCAGATCGCGCTGTGGTTTGTTCTTCGAACAATGCCGCTATAGTCGCGGCAGCGCACGGGCAATGGGAGGCGACATTGAGACCTTGGCAACGGTTGGTCGGAGCGGTCGCCGCGATGACGGTGGGCGCCACAATTGCAATCTCCGGTAACGCGGCGGAAACGCGTCAGATCGAGACATTCGAAAATGCCGACTATTACGGCTTCGACCTGCGGGCCGAAAGGGACCTGTCTCTGGATCAGTGTGAGGCCGTCTGCTTGGCCGACCGCGAATGCCGCGCCTTCACCTACAACATCAGCGCCCGCTGGTGTTTCCTGAAGTCGGACTACGGTGCGACACAACCCTTCCAGGGGGCGGTCGCCGGCCGGGTGGTCCGGGCTTCCGACGAACCCGATCTCGGCGCGCCGCCGCCGCTCGACTTCGTCTCCGACGGTCTCGCCGCGGAAGCGCGGGCCATGCGCAACGCGATCGGGCCGAAGCCGATTGACGCAGGCCTTTGGGAACTGCGTGAGGCGGCACGACTGGCATCGGCGCGCGGTGATTATCGCCAGGCCGCCAACGCGCTCCGCACGGCGTTGCCGATCGATCCGTCGGATGCCCGGTTGTGGCTCGCGGTCTCGCGCGCCAGCCTCGGCATCAATCAGGACGGCCGGTTCGTCGCGGATGCACAGCGCGATGCGACCGCCGCGGCGCTCAATGCCTATCGTCTGTCGCGCACCGCTGCGCTACGGGCCGAGGCGCTGGACCTGCTCGCTAAGGCGCTGGAACAGCGCGAATACTATCGAGCGGCGCTGGAAGCCTACAAGGAAAGCCTGGGCCTGGTGGACGCGCCCCAGGTGCTGGCCGACTATCGCGATTTGCGGGCGCGCAAGGGATTTCGCGTTGTCGATCACACTGTGGATGCCGACAGCAACGAAGCGCGGATCTGTGTGCGCCTGTCGGATCCGCTGGTTGCCGCCGGCGTCGATTACCGCAGTTTCCTTAGGCTGGACGGCCGGTCCGCAGACACCGTCACGGCGCAGGGCGAGCAGATTTGTGCGGCGGGTCTCGACCACGGTCGCAGCTACCGGCTGACCCTGCGCGCCGGGCTGCCGTCGGCCGTCGGCGAAACCCTGGAAGCGCCGGTGACGATCGAGACCTATGTGCGTGACCGGGCGCCATCCGTCCGCTTCACGGGCGACAATTTCGTTCTGCCTGGCAGCGCCCGGCGCGGTGTGCCGGTGATTTCCGTCAACGCTCCGGCCGTCGATATCGAACTCTATCGCATCGGCGACCGGTCGCTGGCGCCGGTTCTGACGGAGTCGCGGTTTCTTCGCCAACTCGACGGTTACGATGCGCAGCGTGTGCGCGATTCGCTCGGTGAACTCGTTTGGCAGGGGACGCTCGAAGTTGCCTCTGACCTCAACAGAGAGACCACTACCAGCTTTCCGATAGACGAAGCGGTGCCGGACAGACGGCCCGGGGTTTACGTGCTGCTCGCCAAGGTCGCCGATACCGAGGACAGGACCTGGGATCCGCGGGCGACCCAGTGGCTCGTCGTTTCCGATATCGGCCTGACCACGCTCAGCGGCACCGACGGACTGAACGTCTTCGCCCGCTCGCTGGCGAGTGCCAGGCCGGCTGCCGGGGTGAACCTGTCCCTGATCGCCCGCAACAACGAGGTACTGGGCAGCGCCGTGACCGATGCCGACGGCCGGGCACGTTTCGCACCCGGCCTGCTGCGCGGCAAGGCAGGGTTGGCTCCGGCTGTTGTGACCGCCGACGGCGACGACGGCGATTTCGTGTTTCTCGACATGACCGCCGCCGGGTTCGATTTTTCCGACCGCGGCGTGACCGGCCGTCCGGCGCCCGGTCCGATCGACATCTATACCTTTACCGAGCGCGGCATCTACCGCGCCGGCGAGACGGTACATCTGACGGCGCTGGCGCGCGACGACGCGGCGGTGGCGATCGGCGGCCTCCCGCTGACGTTCGTCGTACAGCGCCCGGACGGCAAGGAACAGCGGCGGCTGGTACGCGACGGCGGCCCGGCCGGCGGCTATGCCCTCGCTCTCGCGCTTCCCGACAACGCCATGCACGGCGCCTGGACGGTGCGCGTCCACGTCGATCCCGACAATGCGGCGCTGGCCGAAACACGTTTCCTGGTCGAGGATTTCCGTCCCGACCGCATTGAATTCGATCTCGTCGTGCCGGATCGGCCCCTGGTGTCAGGGGAGACCGCCCCGGTCGCGGTAGAGGGACGCTTCCTCTACGGTGCTCCCGCTGCCGGCCTGGCGCTGGAAGGCGACCTCCGGTTGAAAACCGTGCGCGACCGGCCCGGCCATCCGGGTTTCGAGTTCGGACTGTCGGACGAGGAGGCAATCGCCGAAGAAATCCCGCTCGGCCCGCTGCCCGTTCTGGATGCTCGAGGCGAAGCGACCATCGATGTCAGCATCGGCGCGTTGCCGGCGACCACTCAACCGTTGACGGCGAACCTGGCGGTGCGGCTGCGCGAGACCGGCGGCCGCGCGGTGGAACGCACCGTCTCGATGCCGGTGCGCCCGGCCGGCATGATGATCGGTATCAAGCCGCAGTTCGAGGACAAACGGATCGGCGAAAACGGCACCGCCGGTTTCCGGGTCATCGCCGTCGCGCCGGATGGAGCGCTGCGGCCGGCCTCCGGGCTCAAATGGTCCTTGCTGCGCATCGAACGCGATTACCAGTGGTACCGGGAGAACAACCGATGGCGATTCGAGCCGGTGGAATACACAACGCTGGTGCGGGACGGCAGCCTCGACGTGACCGCCGATGGCGGCGAAATCGCGGTTGCGGTCGGCTGGGGCCGCTACCGGCTCGACGTGGAGACCGCCGATGCGAACGGCCCGGCGAGCAGCGTCGAGTTCACCGCCGGCTGGTACGTCAGCGCCGCTTCGACGGAAACGCCGGACGGACTGGAAATCGCCCTCGACAAGGATCGCTACCGGCCGGGCGAAACGGCGCGGCTGCAGATCTCGCCGCGTTTTGCCGGCGAAGTATTGGTCACGGTGGCCGACGAGCGACTGCGCGATGTGATCACCGCGTCGGTGCCGGTGGAGGGTACCGAGATCGCCCTCCCGGTGGGGACCGACTGGGGCGCCGGCGCCTATGTCACGGCGACACTGATCCGGCCCGGCGACAGCAGTGCGTCACGGCTGCCGGCGCGGGCCGTCGGTGTGCAGTGGCTGGGTGTCGACCCGGGTAACCGCGCACTCGAGGTGCGGCTCGACGCACCGGACCGGATCCGCCCGCAGACGACTCTCGACATCCCGGTAACGGTCAACGGTTCGAATGACGGCCGGGCGCGGATCGTCGTCGCGGCCGTCGATGTCGGCATCCTCAACCTGACCCGTTATGTACCGCCCGATCCGGTCGACTGGTATTTCGGGCAGCGCCGCCTGGGCGTCGAGATGCGCGACCTCTACGGCCGGCTGATCGATGGCTCGCTCGGCGTGGCCGGCCGCATTCGCAGCGGCGGCGACGGGCCGGGACCGGCGGTTCAGGGCAATGCGCCCAAGGAACGCCTGGTGTCGCTCTACTCCGGCATGATCGATCTCGACGGGGAAGGCCGCGGGACGGTCTCCTTCGACATACCGCAGTTCAACGGCACGGTGCGGCTGATGGCGGTGGCCTGGACGGAAAGCGGCGTGGGCCGCGCCGTGCAGGACGTGATCGTACGCGATCCGGTGGTGGTGACCAGCAGCCTGCCGCAATTCCTGGCGCCGGGCGACGCATCGCGATGGCGTCTCGATATCGCCAATACGGACGGGCCGGCCGGCGATTACACGATCACCGTCGCGGCCGGCGGTCCGGTGACCCTCGACCAGCCGGCTGATGCGCAGCCTATTGCGCTCGCTGAAGGCACGCGGGCGGCGCTTGAGGCCGGGCTGCGGGCGGACGGGCCCGGCACCGCCGATCTGACCGTCACCGTGCGCGGGCCCGACGGGCTGATGCTGCAATCGGTCCGACAACTGACCGTGCGTCCCGCGGCGCTGCCGGCGGTGCGGCGGCTGGAAGTGCCGCTGGCGGCCAATGGCGGTTCGCTTGTGGTCGACCGTGAGTTGCTGGCTTCCAGCTATCTCGACGGCGCCAGCGTCAGCATCAACGTGTCGCGTTCGCGCTTCGATGTGCCGGCGCTGCTTATGGCACTCGACCGCTATCCGTTCGGATGTACCGAACAGACGACGAGCCGGGCGCTGCCGCTGCTCTACGTCAACGACTTCGCGGCGCCGCCGGCATTGCTGGAGGACCGGGGCCTTGCGGAGCGTATCCAGACGGCGATCGATCGCGTATTGGCCAATCAATCGTCCGCCGGCAGCTTCGGCCTGTGGGGCCCGGGCGGCGGTGACCTGTGGCTCGATGCCTATGTCACGGGGTTCCTGACCCGCGCCCTGGAGAAAGGCTATGCGGTGCCCGGGCAGTCGATGCGCCTGGCGCTCGACAACCTGCAGAACGTTCTGGGCTACACCAACGACGTGACCCGCGAGGCCGAGAGCATCGCCTATGCGCTCTATGTGCTGGCGCGCAACAAACGGGCCGCCGCGGGCGATTTGCGCTACTATGCGGACTCGCAATTGCAGCATTTCGACACGCCGATCGCCCGGGCTCAGCTCGCCGCCGCGCTGGCGCTCTACGGCGACGCGGCGCGGGCGGAACGGGTGTTCGCCGCGGCCTACGACCTCGCCGAAACGACGCGTGGCCAGGGTTGGCGGGCGCACTACGGTTCGGTGCTGCGCGACGATGCCGCGATGCTGGCGCTGGCCGGCGAGAGCCGGCCGGTGACGCCGCTACTGCCGGATATGGTGCGGCTGGTGTCGGACCGGCAGATGACGCGACCGGCGCAAACCACCCAGGAGCAGGCCTGGATGCTGCTCGCGGCGCGCGCCACCGCTGGCGCCGATGCGGACCTGTCGCTGCGCGTCGACGGTGCGCCACATGCCGGTGGCTTCAGCCGCCGGATCGAGGGCAGTGATCTTCTGTCGCAGCCGCTGCGATTGCAAAACACCGGAAGCAGCGGCGTCACGGCAGTGGTGACGGCGATCGCGGCACCGGTCGACCCGCCGCAAGCCGGCGGCGAAGGCTTTGTCATCACCCGCAACTATTACGATCTGCAGGGCAAGCCGGTGAGCATCGAATCGGTCGAGCAGAACCGGCGTTTCGTCGCCGTTCTGACGATCGAGCAGACGACGGAACTGCCCGCGGATATCGTGGTGACCGACCTTCTTCCGGCGGGGCTCGAAATCGATAACCCGCGGCTGATCGACAGTGCCAACACCAGCGGGTTCGAGTGGCTCGGCGACACCACGGCAGCGCATACGGAGTTCCGCAGCGACCGGTTCGTCGCCGCCTTCGACGCCGCCGCCAACCGCCGCGATCGGTTCACGGTGGCCTATGTGGTGCGCGCCGCGGTGCCCGGTGTCTACAGCCATCCCGGTGCTCGGGTCGAGGACATGTACCGGCCGCAATACGCGGCGCAGACGGCCACCCGCTGGATGGAGGTCAGGACCTCCACGCCATGATCATCCGACGATTGCGACGGCCGATCATCCTGACTCCGGTTCTTGGGCTGGCGACGGTGGTCCTCGCCGGGCTGGCGGCGCTGCTGTTCGACGCGCTCAATCCGCCGCCGTTGCCCGACGGACGGCCCCTGTCAGTCGAGGTCGCCGACCGCGACGGGCGCCTGCTGCGGGTCTTTGCCACACCGCAGGGACGCTGGCGCCTGAAGACCGATCTGTCCGCCGTCGATGCGGATTTCCTGGACCTGCTGATCGCCTATGAGGACAAGCGGTTCTTTTCCCATGCGGGGGTCGATCCGCTGGCCATGAGCCGGGCCGTCGGACAGATGATCGTGCATCGGCGAATCGTCTCAGGCGGCTCGACCATCACCATGCAGCTGGCGCGGCTTCTCGAACCGCGCCCGTCGCGCACCCTGGGCGCCAAGGTCCTGCAAATGGTTCGGGCCGTGCAGTTGGAACGCCGGCTGAGCAAGCAGGAGATCCTTGCCTGGTACCTGACATTGGCACCCTATGGCGGCAATTTGGAGGGGATCCGTGCCGCAAGCCTTGCCTATTTCGGCAAGGAAGCGACACATCTGCGGCTGTCCGAGGCGGCGCTGCTGGTGGCGCTGCCGCAATCGCCGGAGCGGCGCCGGCCCGACCGCCATGCCTCGGAGGCGCGCGCCGCAAGTCTGCGTGTGCTGGAACGGGGTGTGGCCGGAGGTCTCGTCGACGCCGGCGAGGTGATCCGCGTCGGCTCTCTGCCGTTTGCCGCGGCCCGCCGGCCGTTGCCGGCCCTGGCGGCGCATCTGTCGGAACGGGCGCGCCGCGCCGACGGGCAGGCGCGCCTGCACCGCACAGCGTTGCGCCGCGATGTGCAGGCCGGACTGGAAAGGCTGGCGGCCGAGGCTGCAACGCGTCTGCCTGGCCGGGTTTCGGTGGCCATCGTCGCTGCCGATAGCCGGGACGGGGCCATTGTGGCACAGGTTGGATCGCCCGGCTTCACAAACAGCCGGCGGGCCGGCTGGATCGACATGACCATCGCCCGCCGCTCACCGGGCTCGGCGCTCAAACCCTTCATCTACGGGCTCGCCTTCGAGGAGGGCCTGGTGATGCCGGAGACGCTGATCAGCGACCGTCCGGCCGATTTCGGCGGCTACCGGCCACGCAATTTCGACCTGCGTTTCCAGGGCGACGTCAGCGTACGCGAAGCGCTGCAGTTGTCGCTCAACGTTCCGGCGGTGCAATTGCTCGAGGGGGTCGGGCCGGCGCGGCTGGCAGCACTGATGCGACGCGGCGGTGCCGAGTTCGCGTTGGCCGGCGGCGACCGTCCGGGCCTGTCTATGGGGCTGGGCGGTGTCGGCATCAGTCTTGTCGATCTGGTACAACTCTATTCAGGCCTTGCTGCCGCCGACGGCCGAACCGTGCGATTGTGGAACGGTGTCGAGGGCAGCCGCGAAGATGCCGAGCGCCTGCGGATTGTCGACCGGTCAGCGCGCTGGCATGTGACCGACATACTGCGCGGCATTGCGCCGCCGGCCGGCACACGAAATCGCGACATCGCCTACAAGACCGGCACCAGTTATGGCTATCGCGACGCCTGGGCCGTCGGGTATGACGGGCGTTATATCATCGGTGTTTGGATTGGCCGCGCCGACAACACCGCGGTGCCCGGATTGACGGGCTTTTCGGCCGCCGCGCCTGTACTGTTCGAGGCGTTTACCCGGTCGGATCTTAAGCCGGTACCGTTCCCGCCGCCGCCGGCCGGTGCGGTGCGACTGGCCCGCAGCGATCTGCCGCCGCCGATGCGGCGCTATGGCGCCCAGGACAATCGCTTCGAACGGACACAAAGCGGCGAGGCACCGCCGCATATCGCCTATCCGCCGAACGGCGCGCGCATCGAAATCGGCCGCCGCGGCGACCGCCTGGCGCCGCTTGTCGTCAAACTGCAGGGCGGGCGCCCGCCGTTCCGCTGGCTGGCCAATGGCCGGCCCCTCGACACACGCCAGCGGCGGCGCCAACTGCAATGGATACCCGACGGACCGGGCAGCGCCAGCCTGGTGGTGATCGACGCCGCCGGCCGTGCGGCCAGTGTCGACCTGTTCGTTGAATAGCGTGATGATCCCGCAATCTTTGCAATGGCTGGCCGAAAGACCGGACGGCGCGGCCTGGCTGGACCGGTTGCCCGGACTGCTTGAGGCGGTTTGTATCGATTGGGACCTGCAGCCCGACGGCGCCGAAACCGCCGGCTGCGTGTCCTATGTTCTGCCGGTGCGACGCGGCAGCCAGCGATTTGCCCTCAAGATACAGTGGCCGCACGACGAATGCCTGTACGAGGCGGAGGCGCTGCGGCGGTGGGACGGCGATGGCGCCGTGCGCCTCATCGCGCATGATGCGCAGCGGCACGTGCTGCTGCTTGAATGGTGCGCGCCCGGCGGCAAGCTGGCCGAAGCCGCCGAGGCCGATCCGATCGGCATCGTCGCCGGGCTACTGCGGCGCCTGTGCAAACCGGCCGATGCCCCGTTTCGCAGTCTTGCCGACGAGGCGACGGCTTGGGCGGCCGGGTTGCACGAAAACTGGCTGGCGGCCGGACGACCGTGCGAGCGCCGGCTGGTCGATGCGGCGCATGGCTATCTCATCGACCTCAAGGATACCCAGGGCGAACCGGTGTTGCTGCACCAGGATCTGCACGGCGACAACATCCTGGCCGCCGAGCGGGAACCCTGGCTTGCCATCGATCCCAAGCCGCTGACGGGCGACGTGGCCTTTGCCGCAGCACCCGTTGTTCGTTCCTTCGAGTTTGGCGATTCCCGCAAGGACACGCTTGACCGGTTCGACCGGATCACCGAGGCGCTGGATCTCGATCGCGCACGGGCGCGCGGCTGGACAATCGGTCAGACCATGGCTTGGGCGTTCGACAGCACATGGGCCGAGAAGCATTTTCTCACCGCGCGCTGGCTGCTCGAGGAGCGCTGAACGGTGATGGAAAATCGGTGCCAGAAAATCGGTGACGGTTTACTTAATTCCCTGAAAAGACTTTTTTTTGGATGTCGTGCCGGATTTAAGTAAACCGTCACCGATTTTTCCCGAATCGCCTCATTTCCCAACGACGGAACGATGCACGTCCTCGTCCATATGGCCGTCGGGTGTCATGCCGTTGCTTGCCTGGTAGCGGCGGATGACCGCGCGCATCTCAAGGCCGACCCGGCCATCGGTGCGCGGCACGGAGTAGCCCTTTTTCTGCAGGTTGACCTGAACGGCAATGCGTTCCTGCTTGTTGAGCGGCCGTTCCAGGTTCCAGTCGCCGCGCAGTGGCGCGTGTCGGTCGGCGATTCGGTCCGCCAGATGACCAAGCGCCAGGGCGTAGGCATCGGAATTGTTGTAGGATTTCAGCACCATGAAATTATCCGTTGCAAGGAAGGCGAGGCCTTCGATCCCACTCGGAAAGAACAGCGTCGCGTTGCCGCGTTTTGGCAGCGCAACGCCATCGGTGCGCTTGACCCCGCGGCGCGCCCAGTTGGCGTAGCTGTCATCCGCCTTGGTCAGGTCGATCCCCTTTGGCAGCGTCACCTGGAATCCCCAGGGGCGGCCGGTCGTCCAGCCGTGCTGTTTGATGTAGTTGGCGGCGGATGCGAGGGCGTCTGGCACTGTGCCCCACAGGTCGCGCTTGCCGTCGCCGTTGTAGTCGACCGCATAGGTCAAGAAGCTCGACGGCATGAATTGCGTCTGGCCGACGGCACCGGCCCAGGAGCCGCGCATCTGCTTTCGGTTCAGACCCTCCTGCTGCATGACCAGCAGCGCGTCGATGAACTCCTTCTGAAAGAAGTCGCCGCGATAGCCGATATAGGCGAGCGTCGCCAGCGAACGCAGCGTATCACTGTTGCCGATGTAACCGCCATAGTTGGTTTCCATCCCCCAGATGGCGAGCAGGATATAGCGGTCGACGCCGTATTTCTTTTCGATGGCGGCGAGCGTCCTGGCGTATTTTTTTGCCATGGCGCGGCCGTTGTTGATGCTGCCGCTGGTAACCCTCTTGCTCACATATTGGCCGATGGTCCGTTTGAATTCGGGCTGCGACTGGGTCAGTGACTTGATCTTGGTGTTCTCGGTCAGGCCGCGTGTCGCCGTTTCGAATGTCCGCCACTCGACACCTTTCGCTGCGGCGTCAGGATAGAGCGATTCGACGAAGTTCTGGAAACTCGGCTTCGCCATGCCAGGTTGGCTGCCGGTGGTCAGCAACAGCAGGCCGGAGAGCGTTGCCGCGACGCTCTTTGCGCACCAAGATCGGGTCATGCGGCGGATGATAACAAGAAGCGGAGCGCTGGCAAGCCGTTGCAGCACTGATCGACGGTTCAATTTTAGGCAACAGTATTCGTCTATTGATAATTCTACCACTGCGCGATAACTGACTACTGTTATGTACCGCAACTGCCTATACTTTGCCTTGAGTGAGTCGATACAGGTGCCGGCTCTCAGGGCAGCCCTGTTGCTTTTCGTTAACGAATTGTCCTGGGCCGGGCGGAGGTTTGGGTGACAGTCTCGTCGATCGTCGAATGCTTGGGAACCGTTCATACCCATGGAGATCAGGTGACCGTCATCGACGAACTTGAAAATCTCCTGGAAATCTACGGCTTTCAATACTACGGCATCGTGCGCGGGCCAAAGGTGTCGGACGACCCGCTCAGCCTGGTGTTGGCGGGGCGCTGGCCGGATGGCTGGCCGGTGCGCTACATGCAACGCCGCTACATCCTGATCGATCCGAATGTCCGCTATCTCGGTCTCGCCCAGCGGGGTTTTCGCTGGGCCGAAACGCTGCCTGCCTTCAAGCGGGATCCGCATCGCCGGCGCATGCAGCGCATGATGATCGACGCCAACAAATTCGGATTGAAGGACGGCTATATCTTCCCGGTGCATGGTCGTCGCGGGCTGCTCGGCATCCTGGCGCTCGGCGGCGAGCCGATCGAACTCAGTCGACAGGAAATGAACCTGTTCGACGCCCTGGCCAAGGCGGTGTTCTGGCGCCTGCTGGAACTGACCGATCCGCTGATCAGCGAGGAGCTGTCCTCCAATGTGGACGTGCAGCTAACGCGCCGCGAGATGGAATCGCTCACCTACCTGGCCGACGGCATGACCTCGAACGAGATTGCCGCGGTGCTCGACCTGTCGAACCACACGGTCGACTGGTACATGAACGCCATCCAGGTCAAGCTGCAGGCGAAAAACCGCCATCATGCCGTCGCCATCGCATTCCGACTGGGGCTGATTTCTTAAGGCGGCTCCCATAAAGCCAAGGCCATCGGGTACCGCCAAAAGCGGTTCCGCGCTGCCCGCACCTGACGATGGCCGGGCTGGCGGATTTGATTCGCGTCAAAACCTACGGCTCGGCTTCGGGCGATCATGCCGACAGCGCCGAGCCAGGCGTATAGGAGGCATCGAACCATGCCCATCTATCTTGAGCCGCGCGACACCCTGGCGGATCTGGAGGGTTGCAACTCCGTCCTGATCGTATCCTGCCCGATATGTCCGCCGATTTGCCTGTCGATGCAGCGGCGTCAACCGTTTCTTCAGCCGTTCCGCCACGGCTTGAAGAGTAAGGCCTTCGAAGACCATATCGCCGACCTTCGCAAAACCCTCGAACAGCGCGGAGTGAGGACAGGCGTCTTTACGATGCGTGTGCCGGTGCCGATGATGTGCCTGTGGACACAACGGCAACGGCAGCGGCTGTTGCGGCGTGCCAAGAGCTTCGATGCTGTGCTCGTGTTGGGCTGCGATTCGGCGACCTACACCGCGCGTGATGCATTGAAGGAGACCGGATGTCGGGTCGTGCAAGCCATGCAGGTGGTGACGATCACCAATGCTACGGTGCGATACCGGTTTCCCGCAACGGTGGAACTCGACTGGCACCCGCTGCCGACCGAGCCGACGATCGGCCCGTATAACCGTCCGGCCGACGGCCGTCAGAACACCGAAAAGACTGCGACGTAACCGGCAAAACGCCTGACTTAGCCCCTGCGGAGACCCGAACGATGAAGCAACCTCTATCCGCCATGCCGTCCTATCCCGAAATGCTTGAACGCTTTGAAGCCGATGCGCGCAGTCTGGCGGCGGCGCAGCCCGAATTGATGTCCACCTTCTGGGGCCTTCACAAGACCGCCTTCAAGACAGACGCTCTCGATACCAAGACGAAAGAGCTGATCGCATTGGCCATCAGCGTCGCAATGCGTTGCGACGGCTGTATATCTCACCACGTACCTGATGCGCTTGCAGCGGGTGCCACCCGGGAAGAGATCGCCGATACGCTGGGCGTCGCCGCTCTCATGTGCGGCGGGGTCGGCGTGGTCTATGCCACCCATGCCATGCAGGCTGTCGATCAGTTTGCGGCGCGACAGGGCGAAGTGACCTGAGCGAGCGTATTGCAGGCCGGAATTCCGGAACCCTGCGTCGCCGGCGCCGCCGTCGAAACAGCCGACAAAGCTGAAAACAGGTCGGCGGTTTCCTCGTACCGCAGTGCAGCAAAAGCATTCCAATTCCGTTTGAAACGATCTAAACAGGTCAAAACTGGCCTGCCGAGCGCTTTTTTGCGCGGCCTGTACTGGAGTCCGTCACCGTGCCAATTTCCAAGATCCTCGTCGCCAACCGCTCCGAGATAGCCATCCGTGTGTTCCGCGCCGCCAACGAACTGGGGCTGGAAACGGTCGCCGTCTGGGCTGAAGAGGACAAGCTGGCACTGCACCGTTTCAAGGCGGACGAATCCTACCAGGTCGGCCGCGGGCCGCACCTGCCGCAGGACCTCGGACCGATCGAAAGCTACCTGTCGATCGACGAGATGATCCGCGTCGCCAAGCTGTCCGGTGCCGACGCCATCCACCCGGGCTATGGGCTGCTGTCGGAGAGTCCGGAGTTTGCCGAAGCCTGCGCCGCCAACGGCATCGTGTTCATTGGTCCGAAACCGGATACCATGCGACGCCTCGGCAACAAGGTCGCGGCGCGCAACCTGGCGGTCGAGATCGGCGTGCCGGTGGTGCCGGCGACCGAGCCGTTGCCCGACGACATCGGTGCCGTCGCCGGCATGGCGAAGGACGTCGGCTATCCGGTGATGCTCAAGGCCTCATGGGGCGGCGGCGGCCGCGGCATGCGGGTGATCCGCGGCGAGGACGAACTGGAGCGCGAAGTGACCGAGGCCAGGCGCGAAGCCCGCGCCGCCTTCGGCAAGGATGAGGTCTATCTGGAAAAACTCGTCGAACGGGCGCGCCATGTCGAGGTGCAGCTAATCGGCGACAGCCACGGCAACGTGGTGCATCTGTTCGAGCGCGACTGTTCGATCCAGCGCCGCAATCAGAAGGTGGTCGAGCGCGCACCGGCGCCTTACCTGAGCGACGCGCAACGCCAGGAACTGGCCGGCTACGCGCTCAAGATCGGCCAGGCGACCGACTATCTCGGTGCCGGGACGGTGGAATTCCTCATGGATGTCGACACCGGCGCTTTCTACTTCATCGAGGTCAATCCGCGCATCCAGGTGGAGCACACGGTCACCGAGGAGGTGACCGGGATCGATATCGTCAAGGCGCAGATCCATGTGCTGGACGGCCACACCATCGGCAAGCCGGAATCCGGTGTATTGCCGCAGCACGAGATCCGGCTCAACGGCCACGCGCTGCAGTGCCGCATTACCACGGAGGATCCGGAGCAGAACTTCATTCCCGATTACGGCCGCATCACCGCCTATCGCGGCGCCACCGGCTTCGGTATCCGGCTCGACGGCGGTACCGCCTATTCCGGTGCCGTGATTACCCGTTTCTACGATCCGCTGCTGGAAAAGGTAACCGCCTGGGCGCCGACGCCGGATGAAGCGATCAACCGAATGGATCGGGCGTTGCGGGAATTCCGCATCCGCGGTGTGGCCACCAACCTGACCTTCCTCGAGGCGATCATCGGCCATCCGCGCTTCCGCGCCAACGACTACACCACCAAGTTCATCGACGATACGCCGGAACTGTTCGCGCAGGTGCGGCGCCAGGACCGGGCGACACGGCTGCTGACCTACCTGGCCGACGTCACGGTCAACGGCCATCCGGAAACACGCGATCGGCAGCGGCCGGCGACCGACTCGGCGCTGCCGACGGTTCCCTATATCGACGCCGATGTACCGGACGGCGCCAAGCAGCTGTTCGATCACCTCGGTCCGAAAGCCTTCGCCGAATGGATGCGCAACGAAAGCCGGGTGCTGATGACCGACACCACCATGCGCGACGGCCACCAGTCGCTGCTGGCGACGCGCATGCGCACCCACGACATCGCGCGCATCGCCGGCACCTATGCACGGGCGCTGCCGCAGATGCTGTCGCTCGAATGCTGGGGCGGCGCGACGTTCGACGTCGCCATGCGCTTCCTCACCGAAGATCCCTGGGAGCGGCTGCAGGCGGTGCGCGAGGGCGCGCCGAACCTGCTCCTGCAGATGCTCCTGCGCGGCGCTAACGGCGTTGGCTACACCAACTATCCGGACAATGTGGTCAAGTATTTCGTACGCCAGGCGGCGCGCGGCGGCATCGACCTGTTCCGGGTGTTCGATTGCCTCAACTGGGTCGACAACATGCGGGTATCGATGGACGCCGTCTGCGAAGAGAACAAGCTGTGCGAGGCGACGATCTGCTACACTGGCGACCTGCTGAATTCCGCCCGGCCGAAATACGACCTCAAATACTATACCGGGTTGGCGCGCGAGCTGAGCGACGCCGGGGCGCATATCATCGCCGTCAAGGACATGGCGGGGCTCTTAAAGCCGGCGGCCGCGAGCATCCTGTTCAAGGCGCTGCGCGAGGCGACCGACCTGCCGATCCATTTCCACACCCATGACACGTCGGGCATCTCGGCGGCGACGGTGCTGGCCGCTGTGGAAGCCGATGTCGACGCGGTCGACGGGGCGATGGACGCGCTGTCCGGCAACACGTCGCAGCCCTGCCTCGGCTCGATCGTCGAGGCGCTGCGCGGCACCGAGCGCGATCCGGGGCTCGATCCCGAGTGGATCCGCCGCATCTCCTTCTACTGGGAGGCGGTGCGGGCGCAATACGCCGCCTTCGAGAGCGACCTGAAGGGGCCGGCGTCGGAAGTCTATCTGCACGAAATGCCCGGCGGCCAGTTCACCAACCTGAAGGAGCAGGCGCGCTCGCTCGGCCTGGAAACGCGCTGGCACGAGGTGGCGCAGGCCTACGCCGACGCCAACCAGATGTTCGGCGACATCGTCAAGGTGACGCCGTCGTCAAAGGTGGTCGGCGACATGGCGCTGATGATGGTATCGCAGGACCTGTCGGTGAGCGATGTGGAGGATCCGGACCGCGACGTCTCGTTTCCCGATTCGGTGGTGTCGATGATGCGCGGCGACCTCGGCCAGTCGCCGGGCGGTTGGCCGGAGGCTTTGCAGGCGAAGATCCTGAAGGGCGACAAGCCCTATACCGAGCGCCCCGGCGCGCTGCTCGAAGCGGCCGATCTCGACGCCGAGCGCAACGACATCGAAACGGCGATCGAACGCGAGGTCAGCGATTTCGAGTTCGCGTCCTATCTGATGTACCCGAAAGTGTTCACCGACTACGCGCGGGCCGAACAGACCTACGGGCCGGTATCGACGCTGCCGACGCCCGCCTATTTCTACGGCCTGCCGGTGGGCGAGGAGCTGTTCGTCGACATCGAGAAGGGTAAGACGCTGGTGATCCGCAACCTCGCGGTCGGCGAGGCCGACGACAAGGGTATGGTCACTGTGTTCTTCGAGCTCAACGGCCAGCCGCGCCGCATCAAGGTACCGGACCGGGCGCACGGTGCCTCGGCTGCTGCGCAGCGGCGCAAAGCCGATGCCGGCGACGAATCACAGATCGGAGCGCCGATGCCGGGCGTCGTGTCGACCGTCGCCGTCGCCGCAGACCAGCGGGTCAAGGCGGGCGACGTGCTGCTGTCGATCGAGGCGATGAAGATGGAGACCGCCATCCACGCCGAGCGCGACGGCACCATCGCCGAAGTGCTGGTCAAGGCCGGCGACCAGATCGATGCCAAAGACCTGCTGGTGGTCTACGCTTAGAGCAAGCATTTGAGGGGCAGTCTCGATGGGTGCGATGCGCGCGGCGGTTTCCGCCCTGTTCTTCATGAACGGCCTGATCGTCGGCGGCTGGGCGCCGCTGGTGCCCGAGATCGCCGCCCGTCACGGCCTGTCGGAATCGGCCGTAGGGCTGCTGATCCTGGCGTTCGGCGGTGGTTCGATCCTGATCATGCCGATTTCCGGAGCGCTGATTGCCCGCGTCGGCGCGCGGCCGGTGCTGCGCGTGACGGCGCTGGCCTGCACGGTCGGCCTGCTGCCGGTGGTACTGGCGCCCACGGTGCCGGTACTGGCGGTTGTGATGTTCTGCTTTGGCGGGCTGATCGGCTCGATGGATATCGCCATGAACGCCAACGCCGTGGTGGTCGAACGGCGGCTGTCGCGGGCCATCATGTCCTCCTGCCATGGCTTCTGGAGTCTTGGGGGCCTGGTCGGTGCGGCATGCGGCGGCTGGCTGATCGGTATTGCCGGCACCACGGTACACGCGCTGACCGTGTTCGTGCTGACACTCGTCATCGCAATCGTCTTCCTGCCGCGTGTCGCCGCCGACCTGCCGGCGGAGGACGGGTCAGCGCCGAAATTCCGCCTGACCCTGCAACCGCTACCCTATGTGCTCGGCCTGGTGGCGCTGTTCTCGATGGTGCCGGAAGGCGCGGTGCTCGACTGGGGCGCGCTGTATCTGCGGCAGGATCTCGGCGCCGACGTCGCGACGTCGGGGCTGGCCTTCGGCGCGGTGGCGGCGACCATGGCGATCATGCGCTTTGCCGGCGACGCGGTACGCCAGCGTCTCGGCGCCGTCGCCACGGTGCGCATATCAACCGTGTTTGCGGCCGCCGGACTGGTCGCGGCGGCCGGTGCGCCGACCTCGACCGTCGCCATCGCCGGATTCGCGCTCGCCGGCATCGGCCTCGCCAATCTCGTGCCGGTGGTGCTGTCGGCGGCCGGCAACCTGCCCGGCCTGCCGCCCGGCGTCGGCATCAGCATCGCCACATCGATGGGCTACAGCGGCATCCTGCTCGGCCCGGCGGCGATCGGTTTCATCGCCGAACACAACAGCTTTTCCTTCGCCTTCTACGGCCTGTCGGCACTGTTCGTCGTGGTGCTGGTGTTCTCCGGCCTGATGCGGCACGCCGATTTCAACGGTGAGGCGGTCGCTGTGCGGGCGTAGCGGCTCAAGTCGCGTCATTATCCACACCGCTTGGCCCGAGTGACATAAATCGTCCACAAAACTGCAATTTAAGGGTGCACGCGGGCGCTAGATCAAAACACTCGGAGTAACTCATGGGTGTCGACGTCCGCGTCATCGACGAAGTCTGGGGCGATCTGCGTGCGCAGACTTCGGGCGAGCAGAAACGCCGTTTTGCCGGCCAGTTGAAACTTGTTCATTCGCAAGCAACCGCGAGAGATGTGATCTCGGAGCGGGCGCGGCGAGACTATGCCGAAACCAAGGCGCAGCGGGAACGCACTCCGGACCAGCCACTGGGGCAGACCCGGGATGAGATTCTCGCTGAATTCGATGGACAGGAGCGGGTGCCGGCCTCCGCCGAGACAGCGGCACAAATCGCTCTGGTCGAATTCGAAACGGGCATGGTGATGTTCTTCTGGAACGGAACACAGATCACCGAACTCGACGCCACATTGGATCTTCTGGGCGACAATGAGGCAGTATTCGTGCGGCTCGTGCCCTTAAAGGGAGGCTAGGTCGTGTTCGGTTTCAGACGCTCGAGTGAAAGCCCGTTGTTGCGGTTTGAACGTTTCGATCCGGACGCAGGAGACTGGCGGACCGGAAACGAGTTGTTGGACAATTTCCTGGCGGCACCGAACCGCCATGGAACGGCATTGTACGAAATTGCCGAAATGACGACCCAAGACTTTCTGGATTTGGAACCAATGCTTGAAGATATCCTAGCGTTGCCTTCGGAAACGCTTGGTCAGTCTCTGTATTGTGCCATCCTGCTGAACGCAAAAACCGAATGGCAGATGGAGAATGTGGAGCAAAAATCCAATCTGGAAACGCGTCTGCGGATGCTTGAACGATCAGTATGCGATCGCAATCTGGGCGCACTCAGCGAGGCCGATGCCATAATCCTGTTGCAACGGTTTGCGCACGAAGTCAGCCGAAACTTGGAATTGACGGTGAGTTTCATAAAGCGGTCCTCGCCGGATGGGCCGTCCATCAAGCTGCATCGAGCTCTGGCGAAATTCGCTGAGTATCGCCCTGACGACGAAGGTATTGTGAGTATCCGCTATCGGGAGCTCTTAACAGATATCGAGACCTACATTGGGCGAGACCCGGATTGCAATCCCAATTTGGTTAAAGCGCGAGATGTCATCGAAGAAGCGAACCGCAGACTGGATGACCTGTACAATGTTGTCGGGCCATTTTACCGCGACATTCTCGACGACATCAGGATCGATCCATCCAGGGAGGCATTGTCGGCACTCCAGGAAAAGTACTGCACGCGCATGGATTCGTTCGATCCGGTACAACGGGCGGAGTTTGCGTTAGATAATGCTCACATTTGGGCGTTGACGCACCGTGATTCTTTCTGGCTTGACGTGCCGCCGACGCTGACAGAACACGGTTTGCCCTTTCACCCAGGTTGGACGGATCGGTGTCACTCATCACCCGAACGTTTTGATGAGTTCCGGCGAAGGATCGATTTCTCTTCAGGCCAGGCAATCAAATTCCTTGAATACATCCTGACCGAACCACCGGACTGTCCATCGCGACCGTGGCAGATCTGGGGTACCAGCGGATCATTCGACATGTCCATACCCCTGGCCAAGACGCTCGCCAGAGCCTTGCCCGGGTATCGCTGGGACAGCGTCGAAAAACGCAACGAACTGATCAGGAAGATTGGCGACAAGCCTTGGGGTGCAAGGGTGAACACTCTGTTGTGCGACGCGATCGCAAAGGTGGAGAAAAGGGTCAACAAAGACAGCGATCAAACAGCCAGATCGCAGGCCGAGATCGCTCGTAGCCGCCGGCGCATCCTAGAGGTCATGGATGCCTTTCCGGATCTTTGGGTGCTACTCGATCCGTTTGCCAAGACTTCCGGTGCCAAGCATGCCGAGTGGTGTGATTGGTCGTTTCTGAACCAGCAGGTAGGCCCTTTTCTGCCGGAGATCGAAAGATATGTGACTGTAATCGCCCGGGCGACTTTCAATGGGCTTGACACGAAGGCATCGCGCGACGACGTGGCAAGCCTTGTCGAACGGGCGAGCCAAAATCTGACTCGTCTGGAAGAGGGTGATGGAATTCCCATTACGCAACACCGAGCGGATTCACTCTATCAGGCATTTGCAGATTTCGATCCCAGTGTTTTCAGGTATTTTCCAAACGGAGACTTCGTGTTTCGAACCAACGCACCCGAAATTACGCGCGTAGACGTCATTTTATCGGAACGAGAAGCGCTTGAAGCGATTCAACGGCAAATGGCCATAATCGACCGCGTGGTATCGGACCCCGATGTATTTGGGTTCGAGTGGGAGATGGCGCCAGCCGAGAACGTCAATCGCCCATCAGCGAAATGGATCAAAGGGCTGAAGGCCCAGTTGAGTAGCGAGCGGCAACACCAAATCCTGAATAGGATTGCTGATTACCGGGTCAGATATGCACCCTTTGATCACCATCTGCAGCGAGCCGGTAAACCACAGCGCCCAGAACGCGAAGAACAGCGCATGATCCGCGGGCTGGTCTGGGCGGCTCACCTCTGTCCGCCGGAAGAAGCTGGTCCGATCATCGTGGATCTGGTCATGGACTGTTTCGTGACCGTTCCGAACGTTGGGATCAAGGCAGAGAAGCTTGGCAATGCAGGCCTCTGGTGCCTGGAGGCATTGCCTGATGGACTTGGTGCGCCCTATCTGGCGCGTATTTTGGCGCGCACCAAATACCCCAAGGTTCGCAAGAAGATCGATGCGGCGCTCAACCGGGCCGCCGAGGCGGCCGGCATGACCCGTACCGAGCTGGATGAACTGACGGTGCCCGATCACCAGCTCAACGACGGTGTTCGGCGCGTCGAATTGATCGATGGGGCGGCCATTCTGCGCGTGCATGGCAGCCGGGTTCAGCTCACCTGGGAAGACAGCAAGGGAACGGCGCGCAAGGCACCGCCAAAAGCCGTGAAGGACGCCGATCCGGACGGGATAAAGGCCATTCGACGGTCGCTCAAGGAGATCGAAAAGGACCTGTCGGCGCAGACGGCGCGGATCCAATCGCTTTACCTCAAAAAGATCGATTGGGACTATCAAACCTGGCGCCAGCGCTACGCCGATCATGGAACCATGGCCACACCTACCCGGCGGTTGCTCTGGCGAGCAGACTTCGGCGGCCATGACGAAGTCATCCGTCCGACCGCCAACGGGTGCGAGGATGTTTCTGGCCAGCCAGTGGAATGTGCCGGGGCACGCATCACCCTGTGGCATCCGCTGGACAGCGCCGACCAAGACGTCCTGGCGTGGCGGCAGCGGTTGATCGAGCTTGAGATTCAACAGCCCTTTAAGCAGGCGTGGCGCGAAACGTACAAGTTGACCGATGCGGAGCGACAGACCGAAACCTATTCGAACCGCTTCGCTGGCCACATCGTCAAGCAGCATCAGATGATGTCACTTGCGCATATCAACGGTTGGCGGTGCACTCATCGAATGTGGGTGGATGCGCCGAATGACGAACCGAGCCACATACAACTGCCGGATTTCGATCTTTACGTCGAGTTCTGGACCGAAGGCGCTGGCGATGACGATCCACCGGTCCTCGACAGCGGGGCCTATATCTACCTGGCAACCGATCGGATCAAATTCTGCCGTCTCGATCCTGAAGCGCGTTTCGGCCGAGGTGGAGAAATAGGCTTGGAAGATGTTCCGCAGCGTGTTTTTTCGGAGATCATGCGGCACTGCGATTTGTTCACCTCAGTGGCGTCCATCAGCCTCGACCCTGAGTGGATTGACCGGGGCGTTGGCGCCGAGCATCCCAACCAATGGCGGGTTAACGTTGCCGATGCCTATTGGCACAGCAGCCTTCGCGCGGACCTTATGCCCAGCGGCGAAATCCACAAACAAGTGCTCGCAGGTATCCTGCCAAGGCTTGCCAACGCTGATGCCTTCTCCCTTGAGAAGAACCACCTTCGCGTGCGGGGCGTCAAAAACGAGTATCTCGTCCATCTTGGATCGGCGGCCGTGTTGATGCAGCCGACGGACCGGCACATCTGTATCGTCCGTGGCCGTACCACCACGGGCAAGGTGTTCCTACCCTTCGAGGGCGATCAGATGCTTTCGCTCATTTTGTCAAAGGCGCTTCTTCTAGCGCGCGACGACAAGATAACCGATCCGGTGATTCTGGGTCAGATTCGGATCTGACCTCAACCGACACCCGTCAGGTCAGTCGCACCTTATGTTGAGCTTGTAGGTGCGTTGCTCGCCGTCACGGAACGACGTGTAGGAGCCGCGGGCGAATTCATAGGCGCCGGTGCCGCCGAGCACCACGCCGGTGTCCTCGGGTGTCAGCAGCGATGCTTGTGTGTCGTCGATGGAGCGGCTGGTGTCGGCGAGTGTCTGTACATGAAGTTGGCCGTCGGGCAGGTTCAGGACCAGGCTCGAAAAGGCCTCGCTCTTGCCGTCCGGGTCGGCCGGATCGTCGAGCGCGACGGTGACCCAGCGCCGGTAGCCGACGACCTGCCCGCCTTCGTCGAGAAGCCGGCGGGTTCCGATTCGCACGTCGCCCTTGTTGACGCCGTCCGCCGCGACGTCGACATAGTCGACCGAGCGGCCGGTGTTGTCGCTGGTCAGCGTCATCGGCTGGCATGCATTCGCCGCCAGACCAGGCGACATCGGCCAGGCGAATGCCGCTGCGGCAATTGCGATGGCATTGAGCGTTCGGATCATCTGCATCTCCTTCGGGATCGATCGGCCCCTCCCAATAGGCCATGGCGCCCCATTGGCGGCTTCGACGCAACCGCTCATCTGCGGAAGATGGCTTTTATGGTTGAGGTTTGATCAACGGATTGCCTTTTGGGCGTGCCCTGGCGGCGAATCACAGCACCGTTTGGCGGCGCTTGTGTGAGAGTCCGCTCTAAGCAGATCCGGTTCTGAAACCGATTTCTTTCAGAAAACTGATGTGTCCATTGTCCAGGGCATCATGGCGTTCCGGTGCAATGTATCTTTTGTAGTCCTGATACACGCGACGCAGCCTCGATAGACGTTCTTCCCGATGGTCCGTGTCGGATGGATCAAACGCGACCTGCATGGGCCATCCTGGTTGGGCAAAAACACACGATTCTTCGCCGCTGCCATTGATCTTCGTATGAAACAGCGGCCGGCCCTCCAAAAAGCGGTTGATGGTCGACAATTCGGCCAACATCTCGCGGGCGTCGATGGACCGGTATCGCGGGGAGCCTTTTGCTTCCGGAAAAACAAACGTGCCGTCAAATACGGCCAGAGCGGCCCCGATATCGTCGAACAGCGCAATGAGCCCGATGCGTTTGATGCGGATGAACACCGAGGCCGGCTCGAACAGCGTGGCGAAATCAAAACTCTCGTGGGAAAGCGGGTCCTGTGCCTCCGGAAACGCGAGAAGCCGGAACGATCCCAATGCGGCCTCGTCAATGTCGCATTCCTCGTAGGCCAGGCGGCAAAGGCTGTTCAGGTGATGATGGTCGCGCCAATGGTATGCATCCCCCAGCTTTGTCAGGGCGGCCTGTTCCTTATCGTAGTAATTCGCGAACAGATCGCTGTGCAGGCTTTTGTAAGCAAGCAGTGCCATCCAGCCAAAGAGCATGGTCCTGGTCTGACGATCGTTATGAAATGCGCTCAGCGCGTCCGCAGGATGCTGCTTCAGCAGGTTACTGACCGGGATTTCCACGTGGCGGCTCAGGTAGGAATTGCAGCGTATGCAGCACGGGATCTTGTGTCGGGAATAAATGCTCGTGACGCCGGACGATTTGGTGACCACGCGCTCGCGCATGTTGCACAGTTTCAAAACCCAGTCGGGAATGACATGCTCGCGATTGAAATCGGCGTCCCCTTCGGACACGCCGCACAAAAAACAGCCTTTTTGCTTGACGACCTTTTCAAGGTAATCGTCGGGCGACAGCCAAAGCGGGCGCCCGTCATCGAGGTACACGCTGCGCATGGGAACTTGCTGGCTCCGGATCCGCTACACGCGAAGGATAGAGCAGCCGGTGGAAATTCGCCATTGCCCGGCGGTGCCGCGTCGCACCGGCGTCGTTCGTCGGTTCAGGCGGCTTCCGATTCCTGCCGCTTGACCTTCTGGTGCTCGTCCTCGACGAGACCGATTTTCCAGTATCCGGAGATGTAGGCGTCCTGTTTGGCGAGCCCCCTGTCCTTGATCAGGAAGTCGCGTAGAGCTTTGATCACGCCGCTCTCGCCGGCGATGCAGGTCTGGACGCGGCCCTCAGGCCAGGGCAGGGCGCGGATGAAATCGACCTGCGCGGTCGACGGCACATGCGGATCGGGGTGGACAAACCAGTGGGTTTCGATGCCGAGCGGCATGTCGATCCTCTGGCGGTCGGCTTCGGTCGGCACCTCGAAGACGGCGATGCCCCTGGCGTCGCGCGGCATCGCCTCCAGCGTCGCCGCGGCGACCGGTAGGGCCGAGGGGTCGGCGGCGACGATATAGAAATCGGCCTCGAAATGCGTGACCTTGACCAGACCGGGACCAGCGAAGCCAAGGAAATCACCGGGTTTTGCGCGGATGGCCCAGGCCGAGGCCGGCCCCTCGTCGCCATGGGCAACAAAATCGATGTCCATCTCCAGCGCATTCTCGCGAAAATGGCGCACCGTATAGGTGCGGGTTGCCGGCCGCGGGCCGTCGCGCAGCTGTGCGGCGAAATCGTCGCGGCTCTGGTCGGGCTCCGGCAACATGATCTTGCAGTTGGCCCCTTCGCGCCCGGCGGGAATGCCCTGCAGTTCCGGACCGGCAAATGTCACCCGGATCATGTTGGGCGTCAGCCGGAAGGCTTTCTTCACGGTCAGCAGGCGCGGCACGCGCTTTTGCGGTTCGGCCATGGGACTCCCTTTTACATTAAGTAGACTCTGGTAGTCCACTTAATGCGATCTGGCCGGATAGAGAAGGGGTGGTCCGGCATTTTCCGTATCGCGTGCCGCTGTTCGGCATGGTTCGGCCGTGTCAGTTGGAGTCGGCAATCAGTGCGCGCAGATCCTCGGTGCGCCGCCGGGTCAGCCTCGCCAGGCATTCGGAGACGATCATCGGCTGGATGCTGCCGCCTTCAAATGGATAGCCTTCGGCTTTGCAGGCGGCGTCGCGAAACGGGATCCAGGCGCGCTGTGCCGCGAGCAGCGCTTCCGCCGCACCGCGCTGACCGGGCGGCAGGTTGGTGTCGTATGACTTCATGGCGGCACGCGCCTGGCGATAGACCGTGTTGAGCTCCGCGTCGGCCTTCGCATAGTCCTGGCCGGCGCACATGGTCATTTCGATCTGTGTCTGCGGCGCTGTGCAGTCGAGCGTCTGGGCGGCCACGGGATCCAAACCGGCAAACGAGACGAAGCCCGAAAGCAGAAATACGGCCGAGACGGGCAGGACTGTCGGTTTCATCGCAAGAGCGCCGTCCATCGTTGCATCCGGCAATCGTGCATGCCGGTTAGCGTCTCCAACCATGCACTGCGGCCATACACGGCGCAACCACGCTTAAGCCTCCGCCACCGCTGGACGGGCCGGGCCCTTCGGTGATTCCAGGCTGAGCCTGCGCGTTTCGATGCGGTAGATCCAGGTCATCACCGCTCCGACCAGCGAGGTGCCGAACAGGATGAAGAGCAGCACGTCGGTGCTGGATGCACACCACCGGAACGCCGCGATCGGAGACGGTTTTCAGATTCGCCTTTTGCGCGTATTGTACGAATTGATTCAATCAAAAGGCGGCGTGATCTCATGAAGATCTACAGAAACCTCATAGTCGACGGTCCCGCATGGGAACAGATTGAGCGGCATTACCCGGACGGAGGTGGCAGACGTCTCGAAGACAAGATCTTCGTGCCGGTATTGTTCTATGTCGTTCGCGTATTGGATGCCTCCGGAAAGACCATCGAAAATGTCAAGACCGGGTATTGGCTCGGCCGGATCGAAGTCGGCCGGCTAACACTCGAAACGGTTTTGACACTTCGGGGGGACGGCATCTTTCTTGCCATTGATTTCCATGACGCATTCGATCCAGAAACGCGTTATCAGCTGGAGTATTTTGATGGTGTGTTTTTCCTGCTCAGGCGGGACGGTGCCGGGACGTCCCGGCTCTTGGATGACATTCTTTCAAAGTCGACGTCACGGTCGCTGCCCGAAAAAGATGGCGGCAACGGCCTGAGGAATGACACGCCACAATGACGCTGATCCCGACACCAAACGATCCAAGGCAGATCCACCCAAATCTGGAGGCCGACGCTTGCGCGCGAAAAGAGATTGAATGGCACTACCCCGACGGAGGTGGCCGGCCACTCAGCGACAAGCTCTATGTTGCGCGGCTGAGCTATATCATCCGTGTGTTCGATTCGTCCGGAAAGACCATTGAAGGTTTCAAGCTTGGATACCGGCTTGGCCGTATTCCGGTCGCGCGACTGACGCATCATCGGGTTTTCGATCTATCGGGGGACGGCATCTTTCTCGCCGTCTATTTTTACGAGGAATTTGATCCGCGAGCGTGTTACCGGCTGGAGTATTTTGACGACGTCTATTTCCTGTTCAAATGGGACAGCGCCATCGAGGATCCGGCGCTCAGCCGGTTTCTGAGATAGCGAAGCCTTGGGGTAGGATGTCGGACAGGCCGTCACCCATATTGCGCGAAATGGCTGCCGGCGAACCATGTGCCGAAGGCCCGGACTTCGGCCTCCGTGCCGTCGAGGCGCAGGCTTTCATCGTCGCGTGCTGCGACGAGCGTTTTGTGGCCGAGCCAGATCTCGATCAGCGTGCGTAGGCGGGCCGTCACCCACAGATCGATCTCGTAGCCCGGATCGCGCACGCAGATGTCCACATCCTGGGGTTCAAAGACCAGCCAGTAGAGCCGCCGCGCCGCTGGCATGTCGGACAGGTGGAAATGTACGACCCGGCGCCTGGTCACGCGATGGTCGGCCGCGAGCGCCGTTTGCCGCAGCTCCCACATCAGCACGTCGGGATCGAGATTGCGGTCGGCGGTGATCTCGCGGCGCAGCCATTTTTGGGCCCAGTAACCCATCCGGTCGAGAATCGGGAACAGTTCACGGCCCGCCTCGGTGAGCCGGTACTCGAAACCCTTGCCGGACGCCGCCGGGCGGCGCTCGACGATGCCGGCGAATTCGAGTTCCTTGAGACGGCGCGACAGCAGGCCCGGCGACATGCGCGGCACGCTGCCCTGGATTTCGTTGAACCGGGTGGCGCCGCAAAACAGGCCACGCAGCACCAGCGGCGTCCAGCGCTCCGCCATCACCTCGGCAGCCACCGCGATGGGGCAATACTGCCCGTATCCCCTGTGCTCGGCCATGCCGGTGACGTTAGACCCGTTGCCAAGACCGGGCAACTTCACATTCTGAAGTTGATGCGCTGTGTCGCCGGTGCGAGGCTGCTGTCATCCGAACCGAAACGGGAGGTGTTCCATGACAACCCGCATCGATTTGAACGGCATTGCCGAATCTCTGGCACCGGCGTTCGCCGAACGCATCGCCGGGCTCGACGCCTGCGACGGCTTCGTTTCCGAGAACTATGCGCAGCTGAAGGAAGCCAAGGTGTTCTCCGCGTTGGTGCCGGCGGAACTGGGCGGTGGCGGCGCGACGCATTCCGAAATGTGCGGCTTCCTGCGCCGGCTTGGACGTCATTGCAGCTCGACGGCGCTGGCGCTCTCCATGCACCAGCACCTGGTGTCGGCGGCGGTTGTCAATCACCGGGCCGGACGGCCCGGCCGGACGTTGCTCGAGACCGTCGCCGGCGACGAGGCGGTGCTGATCTCCACCGGCGCCAATGACTGGCTGGAATCGAACGGCAGTGCCGAGAAGGTCGATGGCGGCTATCGGGTCAGCGCCGTGAAACCGTTCACCAGCGGGTCGCCGGCCGGGTCCGCCTTCGTCACCTCGGTCACCCATGACGACCCGGCGGACGGCCCGCAGGTGCTGCATTTCGCGGTGACGGCGCGGTCGGAAGGGATCGTCTTCCTCGACGACTGGCAGACCATGGGCATGCGGGCCACCGGTTCGCAGACCGTGCGCTTCGACAACGTCTTTGTTCCGGATTCCGCCGTGGTGCTGAAGCGACCGCGCGGCGAATACCATGCGGTCTTCAACATCATCCTGACCGTCGCACTGCCGCTGATCCTGTCGGCCTATGTCGGCGCCGCGGAAGCTGCATGCGCCATCGCCAGGGAGCGTGGCAGAGGTCGGATCGGCGACCCGGTCATGCCGCTGCTGATCGGCGAGATGGAGAACCTTCTGACCACCGCACAGCTTGCCTGCGACGACATGGTGCGCATCGCCAACGATCTTGATGTCGAACCGACCCAGCAAACCGCCAACGCCATGCTGATGCGCAAGACGATCGCCGCCAACCATGTGATCCTGGCGGCCGAAAAGGCGCTGGAGGCCACCGGCGGCGCCGGCTTCTTCCGCAAAACCGGGCTCGAACGGCTGTTGCGCGACGTGCACGGCGCCCAGTTCCATCCGCTGCCGGAGAAACGACAGCTGCTGTTTACGGGGCGGTTGAGCTTGGGGCTGGAGCCGGTGTCGACGTAACATTCGCTCTATCGGCTACAGGAGCGCATGAAAGTGATAGCTCCAACGGATCGACCATTTGAAACCAAGTGTCCGACTAATTGAAAGTGAAGAGCCGACCGATTGAAGCGCATACGGATCTCAGATCATACAGTTTTCGTTGCCTGCTGGTGCAAGTCCGCATAGGGGCGGGCGACAGGTGCTCCAAGTTGAACAACGAATAAGGATCCTGGAACAACAGACTCATGGTGAGCGGTCGGGAGTATCGAAGCTATCTGTCTCCGAAGCGATGACCGCTTCGATCCAATCGAGGACCTTTCCTGCAACCGCTTCGGAATTCGAATCCATCATCGGCACGTGCGAGTTTCCCGCTATCCCGATGGCGGGCAGATCGAGCAGTTGGATGTTTCCGCCCAACGCAGTCAGCTTTTCAACATAGGAATCGACCGCTTTGCAGTAGGACACCCAGGTCGGCGATCTCTCGATGTTGTCGCCCCAGATAATCAGGTGCGGAACCCCGCCTGCATCGGTCGGATCGGCCGGTGCAGATGCGGGTTCGATCACCACGACTCCGCGAAAGAACTTGGGATGCCGGGCCGCTGCCTCAAGAGCCAGGTTGCCCCCCTGGCTATGCGAGACCAACCAGACCGGGCCGGTTCGTCGCAGCGCCTCATAATAGGCGTCAAGGGTCTCGTGGCCATGGTCTGTCCATCTGGGCACGAATTGAGCGCCAAGCGTATCAAAACTGTTTACCGGAAAAAGGCCGCCGGGAAACGGTCTTCGATGCGCCGGATCGGTGGCGTAGCCTTCGGCCTCACCGATCCGGAACAGCGACCAAGCCTCGTTTTGCGTGCGATAGATGGGGGCTGACGCATAGATGTCGGGGTAGGGCGACCAACCGGCGCGCCCGCGCTCCATTGCGTCGCAGATATAGGTGTCGAACCCGGCGTTGAGGAAAAAGCTTTGCCATCCCGGGCGTCCGTCCGGGGTCGTCTCCCAGGTGACGCCCGTCATGGCGCCGCCATGCCAGAACATCACCGGCGCATCGAAGCGCGGCGCGACGTGACGGACATATTGCACATAGACCTGGCCGGTCACGTAGTCGCCGTTGAGATCGACCTCGCGCTGCGGTCCGTTGCGGGCGACCTGAATCTGGCGTTTCGGTTTTCCGGAGAGCGTGGCGAGCTTTCCTCCGGCGAAGAAGCTGCCGATTGTGCTGACCTGAACACCGGATGGGATAAGCGCCGCATCCTTCATCTCAGGTCCTCCCGTCGGTATCGAGCGCGTGCAGGTTGTCCTCGTCGATGTCGAAGGCGCGGATGCGCAGCCCGCAGTCCAGAGTGAGGTGCAAAATCCGGGCCACCTCGTCAATCGCTCGCGCCACGACCGCGCGTGTGCGGTGTGCCTTTGCGCGGAATTGCAACTCCACAAAGACGGGTTTGGGCGTGCAATGGTGTGAGGCGACCATCATCACCTGACAATGCGCCGGATCGGCAGCAAGCACGTCGCGCATCATGCCCTCCATGCCCTGCCGGATGGCAGCACGGTGGGTGCGCACCGCCTCGTCGAGGCTTTCATCGTAGTAAATCTTCAAAACCGGCATGGTCGGCCCTTATCTGCTGCGACGTATGCTTATGCGCAGATCGGAATACGGCCTGTTGTTCATGACGCTCCGGCCAGATCACGAAGATAGTCCATGAAAGGGCGGCCCGGAGAGTGTTGATGACTGTCTATCGGTTCGGTTTTGATATCGTCAAAATGATGATCAAGCACCGTGGTTCGCTCATGCTGGAGCGGGCTGGAGCAGAAACACATCTCGCTCCATTCCACTTCACCCCGGTCGTTGACAACGGCCCGGTCCATCGACGCCACCAGCTCGGCTCCGTCCGGGCGCTGCCGGGAAATCGTGCCATCGGTGAGCTTGGTCAACAACGCGGATGCCGCGTCAGTCCGCAACTTCGCTGTCACATGGTAAATCATGGTTCGGACCCTCAGACTGCCGGCGCAAATCGATCCTGGCGTGCGGCAACCTTACTAGAGGTCTGGAGGCCATGCCAGCCGCGCGTCGTGCACGATGGCTGGTCCGCGGCAGGGCACTCCGGAAGCAAGCGATGTCGGCATGCGACACCGAACGGTCGATTGCAGTTCTATGCGTGTTAATTTTTGCTTTACAGTAATAACGCGTTGTGTCGTTCGCCGCTTTGCAGCCGGCGACGATGCGCATTAAGCTGGAGAATATTCAAGCTATGCCACTATATATTTAGATATACTATAAATCTATAGTCTTCCTTTTTGAAATTGCTGAGGAATGGCGAAATGGACTGCCAAGTGCGCGAAGCCGTCACCTATGTTGACCGTCGCCAGAAGCGCTTGACGCGCCTCTTGATCGGCGCCGTCGAGATGGTCTCCGGCCGCCAGCAGCTGCGACGCCTTTACGCGCAAGTCATTTCGGAAAGGAAGTGCGGACAGGACATCGGAGAGAACATTTTTGGCACCTTCATGCATAAGCTGAAGGTTGAACTGGTCGTCGACAACGACGATGCGCTGGCGGAAATCCCAAAAAGCGGTCCTGTCCTGTTTATCGCCAATCATCCATACGGCGCCGTCGACGGCATCATACTGGGCAACGTCGCGCTGCGGGCACGGCCGGATACCAAGATCGTGACCATCGACGCGCTTTGCCGCGCGCCCGAAGTGCGGCCGCATTGTCTCCCGGTCAACCTGACCGGGACGGCCAGCGGCAACCTGCAGACCGTCAAAGCGCGCCGGACCGCCGTGGCGACCCTCGAAAGCGGCGGATCGGTGGCCATCTTTCCGGCCGGCGGCGTGGCGATTGCAAGGAATCCGTTCAACCCGGTGCCGTTGGATCTGAAGTGGATCGACTATACGGCGCGGCTCGCCCGCGTCCCGGGCACCACGATCGTCCCGGTCTATTTCTGCGGCCAGAACAGCTGGATCTACCAGCTGGCGAGCCGAATCAGCGGGTCAATGCGGGCTTCGCTGATCTGTTTCGAAACCGCGCGCCTCATCGGAAATCAGGTCGAAATCCGCATCGGCCATCCTTTCCGGATCGAGGACCTGCCGCCAAGGCTGTCGCGGGGCGAGCAGGTGTGCGAACTTCGCCGGCGAACATTCGCACTGGCGCCGCGAAGCGACATCGACTGGATGGCACATGCGGTTGCGCCGGGCTGAACTGGTTTGCACAGCGATCGGTCCCTGGCATGGATGCTTGACATCGGCGGCGTCAGCGCGGCTGAGTCAGTCCCGGACAACAGGAAGGGGATCTGCATCGATGGTCGTCAAACGAATTGTCACCGACATTGCGACGCCGCAGGTCGCGGATGTCCAGCGCTTCTATAGCGACCTGTTCGGGCTCTCCGTGGTCATGGACCAGGGATGGATCGTGACGCTGGCGAGCGGCGAGACGGCACCGGTGCAGATCAGCATTGCCAGCGAGGGCGGATCGGGGACTCCGGTGCCCGACATGTCGATCGAGGTGACGGATGTCGACGATATTCACGCCAGGGCAAGGGCGATGCACTGCGACATCGTCTACGGCATCACCGACGAGCCCTGGGGCGTGCGCCGCTTTTTCGTCCGCGACCCAGCGGGAAAGCTGGTGAACGTGCTGTCGCATTCCGATTAGCAGGAGTGCCAGAAATTCGGAGACGGTTTACTCAATTCATTGAATTGAAAGAGAAACTGAAAACGCTGTGCCCGAATTGAGCAAACCGTCACCGAATTTGCCACCGCCGAGCGAGCTGCGTTCAATTTCCGGTTTACAGTGATGGTAATATCGCGCATAAATTGCACCATGCCTCGCATTGCACGTCTTGTCGTTCCCGGTCTTCCGCATCACGTCACGCAGCGTGGAAACAGGCGTCAGAAGACCTTTTTCAATCGGAAGGATTACGCCGTATACCGCGATTGGCTGGCTGAAAGCTGCGATCGGGCAAAGTGCGAGATCTGGGCTTACTGTCTGATGCCCAACCATGTTCACGTGATCATCGTTCCATCCGACGAAGACGGCCTTCGAAAGACGTTCGCTGACCTACACCGACGTTATACTGCTCGTATCAATGCCCGGCTCCAGATTACCGGCTATCTTTGGCAGGGTCGGTACGGATCGGTTGTGATGGACGAAGACCACCTTTTGGATGCCATTCGGTACGTGTCCCTCAATCCTGTGCGGGCCGGCCTGGTGCAACAGGCCGAGGAATGGGCGTGGTCGAGCGTTCGAGCGCATCTTTCCGGACAAGACGATGGTATCGTGAGGGTAGCACCGGTGCTTGATCGTATCGGTGATTTCCGGGCCTTCCTTTGTCAGGACTTCGTCGAGGCACTCGCCTATGGCCCTCTACGGCGCGCCGAGAAAGTCGGGCGTCCGGTGGGCGGCGATAATTGGTTAAGGGCTCTGGAAGAACGCACCGGCCGTACTCTTCGTCCTCAAAAACGCGGACGCAAGCCAAGACTCTGACGATCCTCGGCGGTGGCAAATTCGGTGACGGTTTTGCTTAATTCGGACACGGGATTTCGATTTACCGAAGTATTTCAGGGAATTAAGTAAACCGTCTCCGAATTTCGGGCACCTAGTTCGTTGCGGCGACGGGCTTTTCCAGCAGCTTGCCCCAATTGGTGCGCTGTTCCATCTGGTCGCGGGTCTCGTCGTTGATGAAGCCGTCGACATTGGGCGGAATCCAGCCGCCGGCGAGGCCCTTGTAGACGGAGATCAGGTTGGTCAGTGCGTCGGCGCGGGCGGCGAGCAGGCGCGATTGCGACAGAAGCAGCTGGCGCTGCGCGTCGATAACCCGGTCGTAGCTGGCGGTGCCGTCGCGGTACTGGTCGATCACGAAACTCTCGGCCTGCCTGGCGGCGGCGACGCTGCGGCGCAGATACACAACCTGCTGCTTGTTCTTGAGGAAGGCGACGAGGGCGGTTTCGACTTCCGCATAGGCGTTGAGAACCGTGTTCCGGTAGTTGAGCAGCAGTTCCTGGAACTCGGCATCCTGCACCCGAACATTGTTGCGCAGCCGGCCGTAATTCAGGAAGTTCCAGGTGAAGCCGGGATTGATGAAGCCGTCGAAACTGCCGCTGCTGAACAGGTTGCCGATATCGCTCGACTTGACCGAAACGGCGCCGCTGATGGTGAAGGCCGGATAAAGGTCGGCCTGGGCGACACCGATCTGCGCCGACTGGGCAGCCGCCAGAAACTCGGCGGCGCGAATGTCCGGCCGGCGGCGCAGCAAGTCGGCGGGCACGCCGACGGCGACCTCGGCCGGCACGCGCGGCAGGCCGCGGTCTTTTCTGACCCGGGGTTCGACGTCGCCCGGCGTCTCGCCAAGCAGCACGCTCATGGCATTGAGCGCCTGGGCCAGCGCCGCCTCGTATTCCGGAATGGTCGCCAGGGTGGCGTTGTAGGAGGCCGTCGCCTCGGCGACATCGAGCTGGGTGGTGGTGCCGCCTTCGAGTTTGACCTGGGCGATGCCGAGGCTCTGTTTCTGCAGTTCGGCATTGGCGCGGGCGATGGCGATCAGTCCCTGCAACTCGCGGATCGTCACATAGGTGACGGCGATGTCGCCGGTCAAGGTCACCAGCGCGTCGTCATAGGAGGCGATCTGGTAGAGCAGGTTGGCTTCGGCCGACTGGACGTTGCGGCGCAGCTGGCCCCAGATGTCGATCTCCCAGCCGGCATCGAAGCCGGCGCTGTAGGTGTTGAAACTGTTATCGATCGGTATGAACTGGCGAATCTCCTGGACCAGCGCGTTGTTGGCGCTGAATTCAAACCCGCGATAGCTGATGCTGGCCTGCTGCTGTTGCGGATAGAGTTCGCCGCGGGCGATGCCCAGCTGGGCCCGTGCCTGATAGATGCGAACGCCCGCCGCCTCGAGCTCGAGATTCTCGCGATAGGCCTCGTCGATGAAGGCGGTGAGCAGCGGATCGTCGAACAGCGTCCACCAGTCGTTAACCGCCGCGCTGCGGGTGGTGAAACCCGTCTTCTCGTCGATCTCCAGTCCCGCACCCCTGCTCCAGCTGCCCAGATAGGGCGCCTCGGGGCGTTCGAAATCCGGACCGACCATGCAGCCCGCCAGGGTCAGGCAGACCGTGGACACCGCCGTCAACCGGGTCATCATCCTGCTGCGCCGCCGCATCAGATGAAATCCAACGGGAAGAGGAAATTGGCGTAGCTGTAGAGCCGCATGTTGATGCGCCGCAGCGGCTCGAAGCTCTTGCCGCCGCCGGTGTAAATGGCCGCGGCGCCATGGGCACCGGCCGGCATGCGCTTCAGGGCCGGATCGTCGATGCTGATCTGCACGGCGATACGGCCCTGCGGGGTGCGGGCGCGGAAGGCCGGCAGGGTGCCGCTGGGCTTCATCTGGCCGAGACCGGTGCCCCACCAGACGGCATCGACACGGCCCTTGAACACCTGTCCGGGAAAGATGTCGAGTGCCACCTCGGCCTCCTGGCCGGGCTCAACGAATTTCAGATGCTCCTGATAGAAAGTGGCGAGGAAATACGGGCCATCGTCGGCGATCAGCACCGCCAGCGCACCGATGCGGCGGTCGCCGGTCACCAGGCCTGGACGTGCCTGCTGGTTGACGATGATGCCGTTCTCCGGCGCCCGTAAAGCGGTCTGATCGAGGAAATACTTTGCCTGGGCCAACGATGCCTCGGCCTGGGCAACCTGCGCGTTGACGCCCTCCAGCTTGGCGTCGCGCGCCAGTTCCGCCTTGCGCACATTGCCCTCGGCCTCGGCCACCTGGGCATTGGAGGCGGCCAGCTGCTCGTTCCATTTGTCCAACGTTTCCTGGCGGGCGCCGCCCTTCGGCACCAGGTCGGTGTAGCGGGTGACTTGCTCCTGGGCGAAGGTCTGGGCGGCCTGCGCCTCGCTCAGCTCGTCCTCGGCGATCTGCACATCGACATCGAGAATCTTTGCGTTCTGCTGCGCCAGGACGAGGTTGGCTTCCTGTTCCTTGACCCGGTCCAGATACAGCGACTTGTCGAACTGGTAGAGCACGTCGCCCTTGGCGACTGGCTGGTTGGCGACGACCAGCACCTCTTCGAGCAAGGTCGGTTCAGGCAGCCGCGGCACGAGCTGAATGGTCGGGCGGATGACGTGGCCGTCCATCGAATAGGGCTGGAAGAACCGCAGGGCGACGATGAAGATCAGAAACATGTGGACGCCGACCCAGAAGCCGACGACACCCCACACGATGGTAAATTTGAGCAGCCGGAATCGAAAGAACACCAGCCAGACGAAAACGACATAGATGACGACCAGGCCGATCGCAATAAGCATGAGGGCCTCCCGTCAGGTTGCCTGGTCAGGGGCGGCGGGCGCGGGCGCCGTGTCGGGCGGTGTTTGCGCTTCAGGAGCCGGACCGAAAGTGGGCGCAGTGTCGAACTTCATGCCCGAACCGGGTTTCGGCAGCGTCCGCACGTCGATCGTCATGCCGTCATGGATCGACCAGATGATGGCGTGGATCCACGGCAAGACGGTGAAGAGCCCGATCCAGCCGACGATCTTGACGGCCTCGGCGCGCGGATGATGACGCCGTTCGGCGATCTTGCCGGGCAGGCCGCCGATCTGAATGATGACATAGAACAGGGCGATGATGGCGACCAGCAAAAAGGCAAAGGTCCAGTAGTCGTAGGCCGTCAATTGCCAATCAAGCAGATGCATGGCTCTTCCCTCGGCGTTCGCGTGCGGACGCGTCGGGTGCCATTCACCCCTTCCCCGGACGCATCCCACCGCGTTTCAGGTCCCCACGAAGCGGAGTCTAACGGCAAGTTCTTATCGAGCGGTGAAGAAAACCCGGTCTCGACCGATACGGCTGCCGGCGCGTCGCCATGCGGTAAAAGCGCATTCAGGTTGACGACCGGTGGTCTGCTTTGCGTGCTTGACACGGCGTGGCGAGGATCGTCATAATTTGTCCGGACAAATTGACCCAGGATCAATTCATGACCCCGATAAGTGCGATGTCGTGCCGTCAAAGACACCGGATGCGCTGGTGAGCGTGCATGACGCCGATGTGCTGATTGTCGGCGCCGGGGCGAGCGGTGCCGCGGCGGCCTGGCGGCTGGCGCGCGCCGGCCTGTCGGTCACCTGCCTCGAACGTGGCGGCTGGGTCGACTACGACACGGTGCCGTCGATGGCGCGGGACTGGGAACTGGCGCGGCAGACCACCCACCACCCCAATCCCAACATCCGCGACAATCGATGGGATTATCCGATTAACGATGCGGACGCCGCCATCAAGCCGCTGATGTACAGTGCGGTCGGCGGCAGCACGCTGCATTGGGGCGCACATTTTCCGCGTTTCCGGCCGGGCGATTTCCGTGCCCGCACACTCGATGGTGTCGCTGAAGACTGGCCCCTCTCCTATCATGACCTGGCGCCGTATTATGAGGAAAACGACCGGATCATGGGTGTCGCCGGGATTCACGGCGATCCCGGCAATCCGCCGCGCCAACCGCGGCCGATGCCGCCATTGCCGATCGGTCGCGGCGCCGAACGCATGGCCCGTGCCTTCGACCGGCTCGGTTGGCACTGGTGGGTATCGGACGCGGCGATCAATTCGGTGCCCTACGGCGACGGCCGCGGCGCCTGCAATCACTGCGGTCCCTGCGACCTCGGTTGCGCGGTCAAGGCCCGCTCCTCCACCGACATCACCTATTGGCCGCTGGCGCTGGAGGCGGGCGCGCAGCTGATCACCGAAGCGCGGGTGTTCGAGGTCGAGACCGACGCGGCCGGCCGCGCCACCGGCGTCGCCTATTACGATGCAGCCGGGCAGGCGCAGCGCTGCCGGGCCGCCGTCGTCATTCTCGCCTGCAACGGTGTCGGCACCGCACGGCTGATGCTGCTGTCGCGCTCAGCCGCCCATCCGAACGGTCTCGGCAACGAAAACGATCTGGTGGGTCGGCATCTGATGCACCATCCCACCGGCATGGTGACGGGCGTGTTCGACGAGGCGGTGGACGGTTTCAAGGGGCCGTTCGCCACCTCGATCCTGTGCCAGCATTTTTACGAGACCGACCGGACGCGGGGATTCGTGCGCGGTTTCCAGATGCAGCTGGTGCGGTCCGACGGGCCGCTCGGCACCGCTGTCGGCGGCTACCTGCCGCGGGTGCCCTGGGGTGCCGACCATCACCGCCGTTTTCTCGATGTGTTCGGCCGCACCGCCAGCCTGACGGTGACGACCGAGGATCTGCCGCGGCCGGACAACCGGGTGACGCTCGACGACACGCTGACCGATGCCGACGGCGTGCCGGCGCCGAAAATGACCTATCGGCTGGACGACAACACCCACGCCATGATCGCCTTTGGGATCGACCGGGCACGCGAGGCGTTCGAGACCGCGGGCGCCACGCAGATCCTGTCGCAGGACCTCATCACCCAGGCTGGATTTCATCTGCTGGGCACGGCACGCATGGGCCGTGATCCGGATACTTCGGTGGTGGACGCATGGTGCCGGGCGCACCGGGCCCGCAACCTGCTGGTCATTGACGGCAGCGTGTTTGTCACTGCGGCGGCGCTCAACCCGACACCGACGATCCAGGCACTGGCACTGCGGGCAGCCGATGCGCTGATCCGCGACAGGCGCACGGTGGCGGCATGACGACAGACCAATCTGAGCAGGAGCAGGGAATGCTGGAAGCGATTGTCGACCATCTGCTCCCCGGCGGACAGGGTTTCCCGTCCGCCTCCGACACCGATCTCGCGTCCTGGATGGCGGCGCAGAGACGTTTCGCGCCGGCCGTCTCCTGGCTGATCGAGCGGTTGCCGGACGATTTTGCAGCGTTACCGCAGGATCAGCAGCTTGGGCAGCTGCAAGCGGCGGAAGCAGCCGACAGCGAGCGGTTTGGCGTCGTCGTGATTGCCGCCTACAGCGGCTACTACACACATCGGGCGGTGCTGGCGGCGGTGGAGACGCATCGCGGCTACAAGGCAGGTCCGCCACAACCGGGCGGCTACGCGCTTCAGCCGTTCGATCCGCAACTGCTGCAGGTGCCGAGCGGCCGCGGCCCCTCCTATCGGGATCCGGACACCTAGATTTCAGATCATCCGTCCAGCGACAATATGCTGATCTCGCGGTGGAGAAAGTCCATGGTGCGACGGATGCGCTGGCTGGTGCGCAACTCGCGGTGCGAGGCAAGCCAGATGGGCAGCGGCGCGATAGGGATGTCCGTCATAATACGCCGCACATCGGGGTCGCGGGAAGCGACAATGCGCGGTGCGACGCCGATGCCGGCGCCGGCACGGACCAGTTGCCAATAGGCAACCTGGTCGTCGGTACGAACGGTAAACTGGCTGCGCTCGGCCCTGATGCCGAGATCGGCCATGCCGTCGATGATCAGGGTCGAGCGGTCCATGCCGACCAGCCGATGGCCGAAAAAGCTTTCGATATCCTCCGGTTCGCCATGGCGGGCCAGGTAGTCCTTGTGCGCATAGAGGCCCATCTGCATGTCGCCGGTCTTGCGGGCGATCAGGTCGTTCTGCACCGGACGGAACATGCGCACGGCGATGTCGGCGTCCCGGCTCAACAGGTTCTCGGCCGAGTCGCTGGGCACCAGTTCGACCTGGATTTCCGGCTCCGCTTCGCAGAAGCCGGCAATGATCGGCGGCAACACATAGGTCGACACCACCTCACTGGCGGTGATGCGCACCGGACCGCGCACGGTCCGGGCACGCCCCGCCGCCTTCAATGCAAAACGGTCGGCTTCGGCGCGCATCGCCTTCGCCTCGTCAACCAACGACAGGCCGGCTTCGGTGAGGACCATGCCCCGGCGACCGCGGGCGAACAAAGTCAGCCCGGTGTCTGCCTCGAGGGTGTCGATGTGGCGACCGAGGGTCGGTTGACTGACCTGCAGCCGCTCGGCGGCCGACGCCAGGGTTCCGTGCTCCGCAACCGCCAGAAACGCGCGTATGAGATCCCAATCCATATCAATTCATAATTGAATTTCTATCCTTTGATATTGGCTATTATAAATACAAGAATGAAACATTATTGTCGAGTTCATCCAACCGATGGCTGACAGGAGACGGACACCATGCCACGTATTGCTATTCTCGGCGCCAATGGTCGCGTCGCCAATATGAGCGCCCGCGCTTTCCATGCATCCGGATACGACATCATCGCCGTCACCCGTTCGGGACGGGCCGAGGGCCTGCCGGCGGGTGTCGTGCAGCGTGCCGCCGATGCCATGGACCGGCAAAGCCTGATTCGCGCGACGGAGGGCGCTGACCTGATTTTCAACGGGCTCAACCCGCTCTATCCGGCGTGGCGCAAGCTGGTCGTACCGTTGGGCGAAAACGTCATGGCGGCTGCCCGCAGCCATGGTGCCGTGCACCTGTTTCCCGGCAATGTCTACAACTACGGCCGGGCGATTCCGTCCCTGGTGAGCGATACCACCGTTCAGGAGGGCTCGACGGTGAAAGGCGGTATCCGGATCGCCGTGGAGCGCCATTTTGAGGAGCAGGCATTGCGCCATGGGGTGCGTACAATCATCGTGCGGGCCGGCGATTTTTACGGCGGCACGCGACCGGGCACCTGGTTCGATCTGGCGATTGCCGCCAAGATTGGCAAGGGCCGGTTCACCTATCCCGGACCGCTGGATGTGATGCACAGCTGGGCTTACCTGCCTGATCTCGCCGCGACGTTCGTGGCCGTTGCGGAGCAACGCGACACGCTGCCGGTTTTCGAGACGTTCCTGTTTGAAGGCCATGCGTTGACCGGTCATGACCTGCTGCGCCATTGCGAAGCGGCACTCGGGCAAAAACTGTCGGTCACCGGTGTGCCGTGGCCGCTGCTGCGATTTGGCGGCCTGTTCGTGCCGATGCTGCGCGAGGTCTGTGAAATGGCCTATTTGTGGCAGGTCCCGCACCGGCTCGACGGCCGCAAGCTGGAGATCCTGCTCGAGCGCGTACCCCGTACCGACCCAAAGATCGCCGTGGCCCAGGCGCTTGCCGATATGGGGCTTTCGGTCGCGGCCTCCGGATCCGCACGCGTCGGCTACGCGGCCCTATGAGAGTATCCGGTCGCCGATTGCTTCGGGCGCGCATGGGTGTGTGCGCCCGTTTGTTGACAAAATGACATGGAATGTCAGAATGCTAAGATGATTCCTAAGACCGGCGATCCGCGGCGCGACGTTATTTTGACGGCAGCTTTCGAGTGCTTCGTCAATTACGGCTTTCGACGTACCTCGATGGAGGACATTGCCGGGGCCGCCGGACTGTCGCGCCCGACGCTCTATCAAACCTACCGCAACAAAGCCGACATCTTCCGGGCCTTTGTCGAAGCGACAATCAACGTGGTGGTCAAGGACGTGCGCAGAGCCTTCGACGGCGAGGCGCCGATCGAGGACCGATTGATGGCGGCGCTCGACCGCGGGTTCCTGCAACCGCACCGCGAGCTCGCGGCGACACCGCATGGCGTCGAACTGATAGGCGTCAACAAGGAGATCGCCGGGGACCTGTTCGAACGCTGGATGAGCGAAATGGAGGATGCTCTCGCCGACGGCCTGAGTCGGGCAACCGGACACGACAGCAGGCGTCTGGCGCGCTTGCTGGTCAACGCGGTGGAAGGCGCCAAAACGCGCAACGCGACAAACGAGGCGGTTGAGCGCGATGTCCGCGACATGGTGCATCTGGTCATGACCGAGGAATATGCCTGACACCGCTGGTTGACATCGCGGGTCGATTGCTCCAACTCATGCTCAGCGTTTGAACGGCGGCCGCGTTTTGAGGGTGCGATGAACCCCTATTACTCCGAGGTTTTCAAGCGGCACCGCACGGTGCCGGTTAATGTGGGTGGTGTGACGGTCGGCGGCGATTCGCCGATCGTCGTGCAATCGATGACCAATACCGACACGGCGGATGTCGATGGCACGGTGGCCCAGGTCGCGGCGCTGCACCGCGCCGGCTCCGAGATCGTCCGCATCACCGTCGACCGGGACGAAAGCGCCGCGGCCGTGCCGAAGATCCGCGAGCGGCTGGAGCGGCTCGGCCTGGACGTGCCATTGGTCGGTGACTTTCACTATATCGGCCACAAATTGCTCGCCGATCATCCGGCCTGCGCCGAAGCGCTGGCCAAATACCGGATCAATCCGGGCAATGTCGGCTTTCGCGAGAAGAAGGACCGGCAGTTCATCCAGATCGTCGAAACGGCGATCCGCAACGACAAGCCGGTGCGCATCGGCGTCAACTGGGGTTCTCTCGATCAAGTGCTGTTGACGCGCCTGATGGACGAGAACAGCGAAAAAGGCGGTCCGCTGTCGGCGCAGCAGGTACTGCGCGAAGCGATTGTGCAATCGGCCCTGCTGTCGGCGGAACTCGCGGAGGAGGTCGGCCTGGCTCGCGACCGTATCATCCTGTCGGCCAAGGTCAGCCAGGTGCAGGACCTGATCGCCGTCTACACGGAACTGGCGCAGCGGTCCGACCACGCCCTGCATCTTGGCCTGACCGAAGCCGGCATGGGATCGAAGGGCATCGTCGCCTCGTCGGCGGCGCTGGCCGTCGTAATGCAGCAGGGCATTGGCGACACCATCCGCATCTCGCTGACGCCGGAACCGGGCGGCGACCGGACCCGTGAGGTGCAGGTGGCGCAGGAGCTGCTGCAGGTCATGGGGTTCCGGCAGTTCGTGCCGATCGTCGCCGCCTGTCCGGGCTGCGGCCGCACCACCTCGACGGTGTTTCAGGAACTGGCGCAGAAAATCCAGGACGACATTCGACGCAACATGCCGGTTTGGCGCGAAAAATATCCCGGTGTTGAGAGCCTCAACGTCGCCGTCATGGGCTGCATCGTCAACGGACCCGGCGAATCCAAGCACGCGGACATCGGCATTTCGCTGCCCGGTACCGGCGAAAGCCCGGCAGCCCCGGTGTTTGTCGACGGACAGAAGGTTCGCACTTTGCGCGGCGACGACATCGCCGGTGAGTTCGAGCGCATGGTATTGGACTATGTCGAGCAACGGTTCGGGGGCGGTCGGACACAATCCGGGTCCGACGCGGCGTAAATCTGGAAATTCCAATAGAGCGCGTTACGCCGTTTGACTGGCCCAAGTCTGCTCGTTGCGCAGCCATTGGTGGATTTTGTCAGCAAGCTTCTCCGGCGAGATCGGTTTCGGCAGGTAATCGTCCATGCCACAGTCGAGGCAGTTCTGACGGTCGTCCTTCAGGGCATGGGCGGTGACCCCGATGATCGGCGTGTGCATGGATCCGCCAGCTTCGATGCGGCGGATTTCGGCTGTCGCCTGATAGCCGCTTTTCTTCGGCATCGAGACGTCCATCAGCACAAGACGAGGATTGAGTTTCCGGTAGAGTTCGATCGCCTCCTGGCCATCGGAGGCGATACGGTAGGACAACCCAGTCACACCGAGCATATGGTCGAAAACCAGTTGATTGACCTCGTTGTCCTCGGCGACGAGGATGTCGACCTGCGTGTCGGTGGGTGTCGCGGCATCTGCTGTCGGGTGGATGGCCAGCTTGCCTGCAGAAGCGGCCGCTTCAAGCTGCGGCGTCCGGGGTGCGGACGAACCGCGGCGGCCGGAGAGGATGGCGGTGATGGTTTCCAGCATCAGGGAAGCGCGGACCGGTTTGGTCAGGAAGGCAGAAAAACCGAAGCGACGGCAAAGATCGGTCGTGCCGGGATAATCCACCGCGGTTATCAACAGCACCGGTATCGCGGCGATCTGCGGATAGGCTTTGCGGCAGGCGGCCAGTGTTTCCCCGCAACGCTCAGGCGACTGGGTGTCCAGAACGATCAGGTCGACCGGCAGGTCCAGGTCCGACGACCTGACACACAGGACGGTGGCCATTTCGATCGACTCGACCGCCGCACAGTCGAAGGACCAGCTGCGCAGTTGCTCCCTGATGACGGTCTGGCTGATCGGGTTGTGATCGATGATCACCACGCGCGAGCCGCTAAAGCTGATTGGCGCGGTCCGCTGGCCGACGTGATCGGCTTCGTGAGCCGGCAATGTGAGCTCGATCCAGAAGGTCGACCCTTCCCCGACCTTGCTTTCCACACCGATTCGACCGCCCATGAGTTCGACAAGACCGGAAGCGATCGCAAGACCCAGCCCGGTGCCCTCATGACGGCGGGTGGAGGAACCGTCGGCCTGGCTGAATTTGTCAAAAATGGCGTCGACCTTGTCTTGCGGAATCCCGGGTCCGGAATCCTCAACGCGGATCTTCAGAGCGACGGTTGCTCCCTCGCGTTTTCCGGAAATGTCGATAAGAACACCGCCTACCTCGGTGAATTTGACGGCATTGCCGACGATGTTGGTCAACACCTGGCGGATTCGGCCGACATCGCCGACGAACCATTCGGGCAGCGTCGGCTCGTAGCGCAGGATGATCTCAAGATCCTTCTCCATGGCGCTGCCGGCCACCAGCGTGTTGATATCCTCAAGCGTCTCGCGCAGGTTAAACGGGGCTTCGGTCAGTGACATATGACCGGCATCGATTTTCGAAAAATCCAGGATATCATTGATGATGGTCAACAGGGCTTGCCCCGACTTGACGATGATATCGGTAAATGTGCGCTGCTTGGTATCGAGCGATGTGCGTGACAGCAGTTCAGCCATTCCGAGAACGCCGTTCATCGGCGTGCGAATCTCGTGGCTCATATTGGCCAGGAATTCGGCCTTGGCGCGTTCCGCCTCACGCGCCTTTTGTCCGTCGCGATTGGCCCGGGCAATGGCCGCGTCGAGCCGTTGCATGGTGCGCCACAGCAGGATGTCGATGGGCAGGAAGACCAGCAATCCCAGCGCGACCAGGACGCCGATGGTGGTCAGCATGAACAGCTGTACCCGCTGGCCTTGGGCGACGACCCGGTTTTTCAGCGATTCGAGGATGATCTGCGAGATCTTGTCGCCGGTCTGGTTGATGAAACCGTCATATTTGGAGAACAGCACGCGCCCCTGCCAGCGCAGGTCATCCATGGTCCGGGCGTCGCGGATGCCCGTGGAATCGATCATACTGTCATAGTGCTCGAACGGATCGTCCGCCCGTATGTAGCGGTCCGAATTGTAGACCTTTTGCCGGAGGTCAACATCGGTGCGTGGATCTTCCCAAAGCTGGTGGAAACGCTCGACATCCTCAGCCACGGACTCCTGGCGAAACAGCAATCCCCTCTTGACCGACTCGAACCCGGCACTGTCAGGGAGTTCACTGATCTGTTTGGCGCGACTGGCCAATGCCGCAAGCGCGTCGTCCAGACTGCCGAGTTCGTTGATCATCAGGCTGAGATGACTGATGGTGCGGTATTGGGCTCTCTGTTCGCTGTAGAACCAGACGCAGATGCAGCCGATGAGAAGCAGCGTCGCCACATAGCTGACGCGCAGGATTCGCGACACCTTCCTGCGGCCTTCCGGATTGTCGTCCAGCTGTTCCATCGTTTCCAATGCGCCTGGCCCGGCGAAGTTGTGCTCTTCGCGCTCGTAACAATTTCGTACTGCAGTTCGGCCTATCGCCCCAGGCACCGAGCCACACCAGTATCTCGCGTGGACACATGCAGGCACATCATTAAGTAGCGCGACTACTTTTTCAGGGATTGGTTAAAGCGGCCTTAAATCCGTTTGCACGGAAACGGCATGGAACAGGGAAATCAGTTCTCGCGCCAGGCGACGAAGCGCGCCGCGTCTTTGAGGACGCGCGCCCGCTCGCCGAACGAATCCAGCAACCCGCAGGCTTCATCGACCAGGCCGGCCAGTTGCTGGCGCGCCCATTGCGGCCCGTGCAGCGCAACCAGGGTCGCTTTGCCATGCGCCGCATCCTTGCCGGTGGCCTTTCCCATCGCTTCAGGATTCGACGTTACGTCGAGCAGATCGTCAGCGAGTTGAAAGGCGAGCCCGATGGCCTCGCCAAAGCGTATCAGCCGGTCACGCTCGCGGTCCGGTGAGGCAGCAATGATGGCGCCGCTTTCGCAGGCAAAGCGCAGCAGAGCCCCGGTTTTCATTGCTTGCAGCCGAATGATCCCGGCCTCGTCCGGCCGCTCGGATTCGGCCAGCAGATCGAGCGCCTGGCCGCCCGCCATGCCACCGAGACCGGCGGCGCGTGACAGGGCAAGCGCGAGGTCTGCCCTGCGTTCGCCGTCAAGCGGAGTTTCGGGCGCGGTTACGATCTCGAACGCCATCGTCAGCAGCGTGTCGCCCGCCAGGATCGCGGTTGCTTCGTCGAAGGCGACATGCACCGTCGGCTGGCCGCGTCGCAACGCGTCGTCATCCATTGCCGGCAAATCATCGTGGATCAGAGAGTAGCAGTGTACACACTCAAGAGCCGCTGCGACGCGCCGGGCGGCCCGTGCATCGCCGTCAAGCAGCGCAGCACTTTCCAGGACCAAAAAGGGCCGCAGCCGTTTGCCGCCGTTGAGAACGCCATGCCGCATGGCAGCGACCAAATGCGCCGGCCGGTCGATCTCAGCGGTGCGCGGGCGGCCGTCGAGAAGCTCCGTCAGGAGGCTCTCGACCTCACTGGCGCGCGTGGCGAGCGCATCGAGGAATGTCTGCCGGTCTGTCATGACGCTGTCTTCGCACGATGCGGTCGGTGCGGCAACGGACTATTTTTTGCTCCGGTGCGGAGTTGCGGTTTCCCTTTGATCGGGAAGTCATCTATGCAGGAAGCGGTCTTGGGAGACGGGTTCGGGTTGGCGCGTGCGAACACACATCGGGGAGCCTTTAAAAGGGTACGCCGGGCCCTCGTGCGGCTGCTCGTTGCGGTTGTCGTCATCGCGGTCGTCTTACCGCTCATCCTGATGGTCCTTTATCGGTCTCCGACGATCCATCCGGTGTCGACACTGATGTTGCAGGACCGGTTGTCGGGCAGGGGATATCAGCGTGACTGGGTCGCTTTCGACGCCATTTCTCCGGCACTTGTCCAATCGGTTTTGATGTCGGAGGACGGGCAGTTCTGTTTCCATGACGGCGTCGATTGGGCGGCACTCAATCTGGTAATCGACGAGGCGCTCGACGGCGAGCGGCCTCGCGGTGCCAGCACGATTGCGATGCAGGCGGTCAAAAACCTGTTCTTATGGAGCAGCCGCTCCTATCTGCGCAAAGGCATTGAAGTACCCCTGGCAATCGTCGCCGACGCCGTCTGGTCCAAACGGCGGCTGATGGAGATCTATCTGAACGTCGCGGAATGGGGACCTGGCATCTACGGCATCGAGGCCGCCTCGCAACACTATTACGGCATTCCCGCGGCCCAGCTGTCACGGCGTCGCGCCGCCTATCTCGCGGTCACCCTTCCGGCACCCGGCCGGCGTAACCCGGCCAGACCCTCGCCCGGCATGACGCGGCTTGCCGCGGTGATCGAGCGTCGCGCCCAGCAATCCGGTGCGTACATCAAATGTCTTGATGATTAGGCACAATTCAATTTGTTGGAAAACGCCGGTAAAGCCGCCTAACAATGCCAACACGACTGTTTCGCCATCGCAAACACGAGTCCGCTTTCATGCAACAATCCGACGTCAGATCGCTGCTGACCGACATGACAGGGACGAACGGAGCGGCGCGACCGCGGCACTTCGCAACGCGTTTCGATGCCAGCGGGCACTTCCTGCCGGATCCGGGCAACACCGTGGTCCTGCACGTGGTGCCCGGTTCAACAACCGAACGGGCGCTGATCGAGGTGCGTCGGCGATTGATGGCGCTGCCATACGCACATCACTTCACCTTCACACCCGTTCCCAGTCTCCATATGACCCTGATCCAGGGCGTCCTGCACAATCGCCGCAAGGAGCACTACTGGCCGAACGACCTGGCGCTGGATGCGCCGGTGGCAACGGTGACCGATCTCTATCTCGAGCGACTTGCCGATTTCGAGCATCGCGGTGCGTTCACCATGGTGCCGGAATCGATGACACCGCTCGGGTTGACGCTGATGGGTGCCACATCGGAAGACACACGGGTTTTGCAGACGTGGCGCGACGACCTGACGGAGCGGTTAGGGTATCGTCATCCGGATCACGATGATTACGTGTTTCACATCACGCTCGCCTACCAGGTTGACTGGCTGCCCAAGACCGCGGTCGACCTATACGACAAAGCGCTTGCCAGCTGCCTGGCGCACATGCGGTCCGCAGCGCCAAAAATCGAATTGGGCGATATAGAATTCTGCACCTTCGAGGACATGAAGCATTTCGAGCCGTTGCAGGTGCTTCGGCCGCGGCCGGAAGCCGGCAAGGGTATTTAGGAAGAGACCGCAACCATGGATCTGACACTGTTCATCGGCAACAAAAACTACTCCTCCTGGTCATTTCGGCCATGGATCGCCATGCGCGCTCTGGACGTTCCGTTTGAGGAAAAGCTGGTGCCGTTTGATATGGCGGCGGGCAATCCGAATTTCGCGGCGTTTTCGCCGACCAACAAAGTGCCGGTGCTGCAGCACGGATCCCTGCATGTGTGGGAGTCGCTGGCAATCCTTGAATATGTCGGCGAACTATATGGTGAAAGCGGCATGTGGCCGCGCGACCCTGGCGCCCGTGCCCATGCCCGGTCGATCAGCTGCGAGATGCTGAGCGGGTTTTTGGCGCTTCGATCGGAGTGTCCGATGAACATGCGCCGCGCGCCCGCGCCACTGGCGGTCTCGGATGCGGCCAAACGGGATACCGCCAGAATTCTGGCGATCTGGACCGACTGCCTGGAGCGTCACGGCGGGCCCTTCCTGTTCGGCGCGTTCAGCGCCGCCGATGCGATGTTCGCGCCGGTGGTCAACCGGCTCGACATCTACCGCCTGCCGATCGACGCGGACTGCGCCGCCTATATGGCGCGGATGAAGGCGCTGCCGGCATGGCAGGCCTGGGAAGCCGCCGGTCGCGCCGAACCCTGGGTGGTCGAGGAAGACGAGGTCTAGGATCTAAGCCGATCGCAAAAAAGTGTCGGCGGCGGCTGGTCAAATGGCGGATTGGCGTGTATAAGCCCGCGGAATTTCCGGATATGACATACGTCTTGCCGGCCGGCTCCGGCCGCTGAGGACGTATTGCCCGCGAGTGGAGTTAGACATGGCCGTACCGAAAAGAAAAGTGACCCGCTCGAAGCGTGGCATGCGCCGCGCCACCGACGCGCTCAAGACACCGACCTATATCGAAGACAAGAATTCCGGCGAACTGCGCCGACCGCACCATATCGACCTGAAAACCGGTATGTATCGTGGTCGCCAGGTGCTGACGGTCAAGGACGACGCCTAGGCTGAAAGCCGCGCTGCAACGGGATCCTGCAAGGCCGGCCTTTGGGCCGGCCTTTTGCTTGGACCCTGCCATGACGTGGCCGCAAGGCTGCCCTACCGTTGCGCCATGATCCGCATGCCTGCGGGTTTTTCCTCCCTTGTGCCCAAGGACCGCACCATGCTGGCTGCCGTACCGTTGATGATCGTTCCGTTGATTGCCTACAACGTGTTGATTTTCAGTCCGGTGGGCGGCGGGCCGCAGGTGTTGGACACGGAGGTTTTGAACGTCGCCATGTTGTCGGGTGCCGAGTGGACCATGCAGGTCAGCGACGTGGTGATTGTCGCTGCGCTTCTGCTGCTGTTCATCGAGGTGCTCAAAGCGACACGCACGGCATCATGGTCGTTGATCGACCATCTGCTGTCGGCGCTGGTGTTCGTCGCCTTCCTGGTCGAGTTTCTGTTGATCGCGCAAGCGGCAACGGACCTGTTTTTTATCCTGACCGTCATCGCCTTTGTCGATCTGATCGCCGGCTTTTCGGTGGCCATTCGCTCAGCCGGGCGCGACGTCTCGATCGGGCTTTAAGCGCGAAAGCTGCCCGAGAGCCGATTGCACCGTGCAATTGACCGCAATCAATCCGATGTTCCGGATCCGCAGTAGTCTGATCTTTGAGAATGGCTGTCAATATCAGGAATCGGGACCATGCAGTCTCCACCTACCATCACGTTCCGCAACCTCGAATCCTCATCGGCGGTGGAGGACCACATCCGCCGGAGGATCGAGGAGCTGGAAGACCACCATCCGCGCATCGTGGCCTGCGACGTCGTCGTCAGCCAGGTGACGACGCGGCAGGTGACCGGCAATCAGTTCGAAGTCGACGTCACGGTTCGGATTCCCGGGCCTGACGTCCGCGTGAGCAGTAAGATGGGCCGGAGCACGGCGGCCGACGATGTCAATCTCGCCATTCACAGGGCTTTCGATGCCGCGCGGCGCGAACTCAAGGAGCGTCAGCGCAAGATGGACCACTTGGACGTCAAGCATCACCCGCCGGTGCTTCACGGTGTGATCGATCGACTTTTCGAGGGTGAAGGCTACGGCTTCATCCAAGCCGACGACGGCAACGAGGTGTATTTCGAGCAGGACAATCTGACCTCCGGCAACTGGCGTGAGCTGCGGATCGGCATGAAGGTCCGTTTCCGGGAGGCGGACGGACCAAAGGGGTCTTACGCCACCAATGTGGCGGTCCGATCGTAACTGCGATGGAGGCTCCGCAAACACAAGAGACCTGTGAACCGCGGACCGCACTCACCCGAACACAGAACCTCAATGGCTTCGTTGCCGGCAAATTGCGCGAATACGCAGATCTTCTGGAGCAGCAGGGTGCGGACGGCTTTCGGGAACGCGCCTATCGCAGTGCTGCCGATATGCTCCTGGACCTCGACAGGTCTGTGGCCGACATCCTGGCGCAGGAGGGGCGTGACGGGCTGATTGCCCTGCCGACGATCGGTACAGGCATTGCGGCGGCGATCGCTGAAATGGTCATCACCGGTCGTTGGTCGCAACTTGAACGGCTGCGCGGAGACCTGGCGCCCGCGCAGCTGTTTCAGACGATCCCCGGGATCGGATCCAAACTGGCCGGGCGACTGGCTGACGAGCACCATCTGGAAACCCTGCAGGACCTGGAGGCTGCCGTCGGTCTCGGAGACCAGCGCATTCGGGGATTGGGGCCGCGGCGACGCGAGACCATTTTGGCGGTGATCGCCGCACGGCTTGGTCGTCCTGTGACCCAGCAGCGATCAGGGGCAGCCGCACCACCGGTCGCACTTCTGTTGCAGGTGGACCGCATGTATCGGGAGAGAGCCGCAAAAGGCGCGTTGCGCACGATCGCACCAAAACGCTTCAATCCGGACGGCGAAGCCTGGTTACCGATCCTCCACGCGCGGCACGATAACTGGCACTTCACGGCGTTATACTCCAATACGCGTCTGGCCCATGAACTGGGCAAAACCCACGACTGGGTGGTGATTTACCACGAAGCGGATGGCGCGGCGGAAGGCCGTTCGACGGTGGTTACCGAAAAACGCGGGCCGATGGCGGGCAGACGTGTGGTGCGCGGCCGGGAAGCGGAGTGCATGACGATGGAGCCGGCATGATGCCGCACAGGCCAGTCCTGAACACCGTCTGCAAAGCCATTGCCGTGGTGCTGATCGCCTTGTTCGGTCTGACGGCGGCCAGTCTGCGGTCCACCGACGCCACGACAACGGCTTGCGCCGCCGAGCTGCTCATTCAGATCGATCTGTCCGATCAGGAAATGCAGACCTTCCTCGACGAAGCGCTGCAATACCGCTGGCCGATCTCGACGGCGCGGCGCGGTTACCGGACACCGACCGGGCGCTTCAAACCGCAGCGGCTGGAGCGTATGTGGTACTCCACCAAGTACGACAACGCACCGATGCCGCACTCGATTTTCTTCCACGGCGGCTATGCGATCCACGGAACCACCGAAGTCGGCAATCTCGGCCGGCCCGTGTCACACGGCTGCGTCCGCCTGCATCCGGATCACGCCGCCATCCTGTTCGATCTGGTCAAACGCGTCGGTGCGGCGGCGACGGAGATCCTCATTGTGCAATAAGCAGGCACGCATGCCCGCTCCCGGATTCATTGGCCGCGCGCCAACGCTGTCTCGGCAAGGCGCACCCAGTAGCTCACGCCGACCGGAATCGCTTCATCGTTGAAATCGTATTCCGGGTGATGAAGCTTGGCCGAATCGCCGTTGCCGATGAAAATAAAGGCACCGGGACGTGCTTCCAGCATGTAGGAGAAATCTTCACCGCCCATCGTCGGTGCGGTATTTCCGTCGACCTTGTCGGCGCCAGCGATTTCATTGGCGATCGACAGGGCGAAATCGGTCTGCGCATCGTGGTTGTGCGTGACCGGGTAACCCCTTCGGTAATGCACGGTGGCTTCCGCATTGTGCGCCTCGGCGACGTTGTGGATGATCTGCGCCATGCGCTGTTCGGCCATGTCACGCACCTCCGCCGACAGCGTGCGCACCGTGCCGCCCAGTTCGGCTTCCTCGGGAATGACGTTGAACGCTTTGCCGGCCTGAAAGCGGGTCACCGAAACGACAACGGAATCCAGTGGGTTGGCGTTGCGCGAGGCGATCAGCTGCAGACTGGAAACAATTTGCGAACCGATGGTGATCGCATCGATGGTCTGATGCGGCATGGCGGCGTGTCCGCCACGGCCCTTGATGGTGATCCTGAACTCGTCGGTGGCCGCCATGATGGCGCCGTTGCGGATGGCGAATTCGCCAATGGGAACGCCCGGCATATTGTGCATGCCGTACACCTCTTCGATGGCGAACCGCTCCATCATGCCGTCGCGCACCATGGCATCGCCGCCGCCGCCGCCTTCCTCGGCCGGTTGAAAAATAACCGCGACCGAACCGTCGAAATTGCGTGTTTCGGAAAGATATTTGGCGGCACCGAGCAGCATGGCCGTATGCCCGTCATGGCCACAGGCATGCATTTTGCCGGCATTTTCTGAGGCCCATGGCTTGCCCGAGGTTTCGTCGATTGGCAAGGCGTCCATGTCGGCGCGCATTCCGATCACTTTCCCGTCACCGCCGTTGTTGCCCTTGATCAGTCCGACGACACCCGTCCTGCCGATGCCGGTCACCACTTCGTCGCAACCGAACGCCTTCAGCTTTTCCTCGACGAATGCCGCGGTCTGATGCACGTCGTAGAGCAGTTCCGGACGGCTGTGCAGATGTCGTCGCCATTCGGTGATTTCGGATTGCAGCTCGGCGGCACGGTTAAGGATAGGCATGGAGAGACCCTTGTATTATGACTGTGTTTACTTGATGTATGGCATATACGCTGGCTTTCCAGTACATACAATTCGCGCTTTGGTCATCCCTGGAGTTCAGCCGTGCCATCACGCCGATATTGTTTCCGTCCGGCCGTCCTGACACTGATTTTGTCTTTGTTTTTGATGACCGGCGGTCTGGCGAGTGCCGCCGGACCGACCATTGTCGTCGACGTCAAAAGCGGCAGGGTGCTCGAGCATAAAGATGCGTTTCAGCGCTGGTATCCGGCGTCCCTGACCAAGCTGATGACGGCCTATGTGGTGTTTCGCCAGGTCGAGGCCGGCCGGCTGAGCATGCAGTCGCCGGTGACGATCAGCGCCAATGCGGCCAAGGCGCCGCCGAGTAAGATGTATTTCAAGGCCGGTTCGCAGCTGACGCTGGACCACGCTTTGAAAATCATCATGGTCAAATCGGCAAACGACGTTTCAGTGGCCATCGCTGAGTCCGTCGCCGGCAGCTACCAGCAGTTCATCGACATGATGAACGCCGAGGCGGCGCGCCTCGGCATGGCCGATACACGTTTCGTCAACCCGCACGGCTTGCCCGGAAAAGGCCAGAGGACGACGGCATACGACATGGCCCTGCTGGGTGTCGCGCTGCATCGCGAATTCAAGGAATACAACCACTACTTCTCGCTCGAGGCGATCACCACAGGCAGTAAGACCTATGCCAACTACAACATCCTGATCGGGCGGTTTCGGGGTGCCAACGGCATGAAAACCGGCTTCATCTGTTCCTCCGGATTCAATCAGGTGTCGTCGGCCACCCGCCGCGGCAAAACAGTCGTTTCGGTGGTGCTGGGGGCCAAAGACCAGGAGGAGCGGGCGGTTGAGTCGGCGCGTCTCCTGCAGAAAGGCCTGACGTCCCGGGGGCTTGGCAATCCCAAGCTCACTTCGTTGCGTCCCTACGGCAAGGATCGCGAGCAGATTGTCGATCTGCGTCCGGTCATCTGCTCCGACGAGGCCCGCAGGGCGCGCAGCGGCGGGCTCGATTCCAACGGACGGCTGGTGCTCGAATCGGCCTTCATCAGTCCGATGGAGCGGCCGGTAAAGGCGATACCGGTCGGTCTGACGGGCCGTGTTGTGACGCCAGGCAAGGTGCCGATACCAAAACCGCGTCCCAATACCTTCGGCAGCCTGGCAACCGCTCAGACCACAAGCGCTTTCCGGGCGACCCCTAACGTGCCGGTTCCGGCGCCGCGCCCCAATTTGTGAAACCTGATGATGGGTTCCGATCCGATCACCGTTTCGGTCGTGACCGGCTTTCTGGGCTCCGGCAAGACGACGCTGCTTAACCGTCTTCTGAAGGATCCGGGCTTGCGCGACACCGCCGTCATCGTCAATGAATTCGGCGACGTGGGGATCGACCATCTGCTGGTCGAACAGTCGAGCGACGGGGTGATCGAGCTTTCCGACGGTTGCCTGTGCTGCACGGTGCGCGGTGAACTGGTCGACACTCTGGCCGACCTGGTCGATCGACTGCAGACCGGCCGCATTCAAACGCTGCGACGGGTCATCGTGGAGACCACGGGCCTGGCCGATCCGGCGCCGGTGCTGCATGCGATCATGGGGCACCCGGTGCTGATGCAGTCTTTCAGCCTGGACGGAGTTATCGTGACCGTCGACGCAGTCAACGGCATGGCGACGCTCGACCGGCATGCCGAGGCGGTCAAGCAGGTCGCCGTTGCCGACCGGATTGTGCTGACCAAGACGGATCTCGCCGGGGATCACGGCCAATTGACCGAGCGGTTGCGCAAGCTCAATCCGGGTGCGCCACTGCTATCGACGGCGGACGGAACGGCCGATGTCGCCCACCTTTTCAACTGCGGGCTTTACGACCCGGCAACCAAGACCGCGGATGTTTCCGGCTGGTTGCGGGACGCCGCCTACGAAGCCCATCACCATCACCACGACCATGACGTCAACCGGCATGACGCGCGGATCCGCGCCTTCAGCCTGACCGAAGACGCGGCCATCGATCCGGGCGCGCTGGAGATGTTTGTCGACCTTCTGCGGTCGAGCCAAAGCCGCAACCTTTTGCGCATGAAGGGGATCGTCAAGCTGTCCGACGATCCGGAGCGGCCGCTGGTTCTGCACGGTGTCCAGGAGATCTTTCATCCGCCGGTGCGCCTGTCCGGATGGCCGGACGACGATCGCCGCAGCCGGCTGGTGTTGATCACCCGCGATCTTGACCGCGACTATGTCGAGCGCCTGTTTGCGGCCTTTGCCGATCGCCCGCAGATCGACACGCCCGATCGGGCAGCTCTGCAAAACAACCCGCTGGCCATCCCCGGCAGCGGCCGCTGAGGACGACTACCCGCCTTTTTGAATGAGAAACCGGTGACCCTCTTCGACACCCTGTGTCTCGACCAGAGTGTGGCCGGACTCCTGGCAGAAATGCGGGATATCGATGAGCGCCAGCGGATCGGTGGTTTCGACCCAGATCCGTTCACCAGCGGCCATCTTGCGCATGCGCTTGCGGGTCTTGAGCACCGGTAGCGGGCATTTCAGGCCGCGCAGGTCGTAGACGTCGATTTGCTTGGGGTCGGAAGCCGAACCTTCGGTCAACGCTTCCAGACTTTCCACCAGGTTTTTTTCGAGGCGCTCGGAGTCGATTCCGATGGTGCGGATGCGGCATCGACGGCCGGCTCGTCTGCCGGTTCGGCGTTTGTCGCCACCGGTTCGATCGGCTGTGTCGGGGCGACCGCCGGAACCGCGGGCACAACCGGAGACGATTGAATTGCAGCCGGCTCGGCGGGTGTCGACTGCAGGATCGGCGTTGTCGCCAGCAACGGAATCGTAAACGGCTGTCTGCTGGCTTTGCGCTCCTTTTTGAGAACTTCGCTCAGCGCTTCCGCATAATCCACTTCGTACTGCTCTTGATGGGCCGCATAGGCCAATTCGAGCGATTCAGGTGTGGTCGATGGCGGGCACTCTTCCCGCGGCTCGAAGGTCTCACCCTCCTCAGCGATCCGGTTGAACACGTACTCGCCGTCGCACACGTCGACCTTCGGCGGCCGTTTGGTCAGCTCGAAATGATCGTAACCGACCTTCAGCATCTCCCAGAATTCGTAATGCTCGCTGTTGCGGTGCGTCGCCATGTTCTCGGCCGTCATCCGGAACGGATAGGCCTGAACCTGGAACGACCGCTGGCCGCCCCGGAACGCCTCACGCGCAAAGGCGTAGATTTCCAAAACGTGCTCGTCGGTCATCGAGTAGCAGCCGGCCGACGAGCAGGCGCCATGCACCATCAGATTGCTGCCGGTACGGTCGTGAGCCCGATCGAACTGATTTGGGAAACCCATGTTGAAGGAAAGGTAATAGCTCGACTTCGGGTTCATCTGATGCGGCCGGACGTGGTAATAGCCCTCCGGCGCCTGACGATCGCCTTCCTTGAACTTCGGGCCCAGTTCGCCGGACCACTTGCAGATCTCGTATTCCTTGACCAGCGCGTAACGGCCGTTGCCCTTGGCCTTCCAGACCTCCAGCATGCCTTCCTGCTTGAAGATACGCATCATGATGGGCGCCCGCACACGCTGGTCGTGCGCCTTCATCTTGTTGACGAGTTTCTTGGGCAGGGGGTACTCGGCCTTGTTGTCGACCGTATCCAGGACGTTCTGACAACCGGCCAGCACAAAAGCCAGCCCACAGACCGTGATCAGCGCCTTAAAGCCCCCCAGGCTGTTCATCGTCACCCCTGCTTCGTCTTCGCGACCGATTGCCCGATCAAACGGACCGCTTGAACCCTTGCGACTGTATGCCGTCAAGCGGCTTACACCGCTTGCCTGAAACGTCTTCCCGATCCGACATACAACCCATATGGTTCATGAAATCTTTATCACGGGCGCCGTCTCTGGCCATCTCACAAAAACGTAATCGCGATTTGTGGCGAAAAGCGTTCATTTTGTGACCGACGACTATTCTAACGCAATTATAGGTTTCTGCCCATATCGAGGAATTTCTGCCGCCGGTCATGGCGCAGCGTATCTCCGTCGACGGGAACCAGTTCCGACAGAGCGGCCGAGATCGTGTCTCCGGTGGCAGCGATCACCGCATCCGGGTCGCGATGCGCACCGCCAACCGGTTCATGTACGATGTCGTCGATAATGCCCAGATCCTTCAGATCCTGCGCGGTGATTTTCATGTTGGCCGCGGCGTCCTTGGCACGGGTGGCGTCACGCCACAGGATGGATGCCGCGCCTTCCGGCGAGATGACGCTGTAGATGGCATGCTCGAGCATGTAGACGCGATTGGCCGTGGCGATGGCGATGGCGCCGCCGGAGCCGCCCTCGCCGATGATCACCGATATGATCGGAACCCTGGCATTAAGACACATCTCGGTCGAGCGGGCGATCGCCTCGGCCTGGCCGCGCTCTTCGGCGCCGACGCCCGGATAGGCACCGGAGGTGTCGATCAGGGTGATGATCGGCAGGCCGAAACGATCGGCCATGTCAATGATACGCACGGCCTTGCGATAGCCCTCGGGACGGGCACTGCCGAAGTTGTGACGGAGGCGGGATTTGGTGTCGTTGCCCTTTTCCTGCCCGATGATGGCGACAGGCTCGCCGCGGAAGCGGCCGAGGCCCGCCTGAATGGCTTCGTCGTTGGCGAATTTCCGGTCGCCGGCAAGCACCGTGAAGTCCTCCAGCAATCCCGCGGCGTAATCACGGAAATGCGGGCGGGCAGGATGACGGGCCACCAGGGTTTTCTGCCAGGGGGTCAGTTTGCCGTAAAGTTCGGCCAGCGTTTCCTTGGCCTTGGTCTCGAGTTTTTCGATTTCCGCACCGGTGTCGATGATCTCATCGTCGCCGGCCAGTTTACGCAACTCATGTATCTTGCCCTCAATGTCAGAAAGCGGCTTTTCGAAATCGAGATAGTTGATCATAGGGCGCGTAAACTCGGGATGATGCGACGACCGGACGGGGTCCCCGGCCTTTCTGGCTAAGTGGGCTTGTTCGCGAAAGCAAGCAAAAACCGGCGTGGGCTTGCGCTATGTAGGACTTTTACCGGATTTTGCTAATGGATGGTGTTCGCCCACAAGTCTTTGCAAACGTTCCTCCAGGATATGCGTGTAAATCTGGGTGGTGGAGATATCGGCATGCCCGAGCAGTTCCTGCACCACCCGCAGATCCGCACCGTTCTGCAGCAGGTGGCTGGCAAAGGCGTGGCGCAGGACGTGCGGCGAAATTTTCGCCGCATCGAGACCGCAGCGCGCGGCCAGTTCCTTCAGTTCCCGGGCGAAGACCTGTCGCGGCAAATGGCCGCTGGACGAGCGGGACGGAAACAGAAACGGCGACCCGGTCGCACCCGTGTCCCGTTCGATACGCCGCAGACAGGCGATGTAGCGGCCAAGCGCCTCTCGGGCCGGCGTCGACAGGGGAACCAGGCGCTCCTTGTCACCCTTGCCGCGTATGATGAGGAAACGCTGATCCTCCTGAACGGCGACCGACAGCGGCAGACTGACCAGTTCCGAGACACGCATGCCCGTCGCGTATAGCAGCTCCAAAAGGGCCATGCGACGCAGTCGCGCAAGGCGTTCCGGCGGTTCCAGTCCTGCCTCATCAGCTTCGAGTCTGGCCCGTTCGATCAACCGACTGACCTGGTCGACTCCGAGCGTGTTCGGCAACGTCGCCGCCTTCTTCGGCGAATCCAGCACCCCTGTCGGATCGTCGCCGCGAAGGCCTTCGGCATAGAGAAAACGATAGAACTGGCGCAGCGCCGACAGCCGCCTGGCCTGCGAACTGGCAGCGAAACCGCGCGCCGACACATCGGACAGGTAGCGCCGCAGATGGTCGCTGGTGGCATTGAGCAGGCTGGTTTTGTCGCCACGCAGGAAGGCCCGGGCATCTTCAAGGTCATTGCGGTAGGAGGTCAGGGTGTTGGAAGCCGATCCGCGTTCCGCACTCATCATCTCCAGGAACGCTTCCAGATGGGCTGCACTCAGATCTGCCATATTCCGGTTCCCCAAGCCAGATTGCGACATGCTTCATAACACTGTTGGTGCCCACATGTACGACAGGACACTTAACACATCGATCAGGCGTCACAGAAGGGCGGCCACCAATGCGTAGAGGGCCATGACAACCACAGCAATGGAGCCGACGGAAAACAGTGTCGCCCTGACTTCATGACGCTGTTTGGTCGTATAGGCCCAGCTGTGGGCGAGGCGGGCGAGTACAAAAGCAAAAAACAGAACGTTGGCCAGGAGGGCCGGCGGTGCCCTAGCGACGAACAGCAGGCCGGCGATCAGGAACGCCGGGATGTTCTCCAGGTCGTTGCGCTGAATGCGTCTCGACCGGTCGACGTAGTCGTTGGGCTCCAGTTGATCCGGGCGCGGGTTGCGGTTGGCCGGACCGGGCTGCAAGTATTCCGGGTTCAACAGACCAGCGTCGCTTCTGATCATCCGGTAGACGGTGATCCAGCACTGGCCCATCAGCTTGAGGATCATGAGGGAAGCCGCGATGGTGTAGCTGACGAACACCGGATTTTGTAAGTCGAACATGGCGCTTCCTTCGCTGCTTTTTACTCCCGCTCAGAATTGAGTTTTTCGGCCGGCACGCGGATGGTGATTTCCCGTGGCGTCGGCTCCACATAAGCCGTCAGCGCGTACATCGCTCCATAGACGAGTCCGACAATGACCGCGCAAAAGACCAGCAGTCGGATCAATGACGGCATGAACTGAGGTGCCCCTTTTCCCGAAGCCCTTTATGAGCGACGCGGCTGGCGGTTGCAAGCACATGCCCTGCCGCCTTGACGTGACAGACACATTTGTCGATACCGGATGGACACTCCGGTGGCTGACCGCCGCCGTTTTGACGTTGCCGGACAGGAGTCCGGCCTTGGAACGCCGACATGGGCAGCCGCGCCTTGAACATGCTGCACAAGAGGGGGCGCCTGGCCCTGCACAGCCTGCAATCGCGAACACTGGTTTTCGTCGGGCTGATGGGCGCGGGCAAGTCGGTGATCGGAAAAATGTCGGCGGCGGCGATGAACGTCCCTTTCGTCGATTCCGACGAGGAGATCGAACGGGTCTCGCGGATGTCGATCAGCGACCTGTTCGGCTGTTATGGCGAACAGGAATTTCGGGCGTTGGAGGAACGGGTGATCCGTCGGCTGCTGACCGACGGTCCGATGGTGCTGTCGACCGGCGGCGGCGCATTCATCAACGACCGCACACGGTCGATCATTAAGCAACGCGGCTTGTCGATCTGGTTGCGCGCCGATCTGGAGGTGCTGTGGGAACGGGTGCGCCGGCGCGGCCACCGTCCGCTGCTTAAAACGGAAGACCCGAAAGCCACGCTGGCATCGCTCCTGGAAGTCCGTTATCCGATCTACGCGCAAGCCGACCTTGTCGTCCGGTCGCGGGACGTCAGCAAGGAGACCATTGTCGGTGAGGTGCTGGACTCGGTTGCCGATGCCGGTGCGGCGAAAGACACCGCGGGGCGAGGACCCAATGCATGAGCTCTGATCAAAGTCCTTCCAACGGCGCGCATGTGACAGTGCCGCTGGGTGACCGCAGTTATGACATCCTGATCGGCGCTGGGCTGATCGACCGTGCCGGTGATGAAATCGCCGCGCGGCTGCCAGGCGTGCGCGTGGCGATCGTCAGCGACGCGATCGTCGCCAAGCATTACATGCGGCCGCTGCGCAACAGCCTGGCGCGGGCCGGTGTCGAAAGCGCGGCAATCGTCCTGCCGTCAGGAGAGCGCACAAAGTCCTTCGATCAGGTGGTGGCGACGTCGGAAGCGGTGCTCGAAGCACGGCTCGAACGCGGTGACGCGATCGTCGCCCTGGGTGGCGGTGTGATCGGCGACCTGGCCGGCTTCGTCGCCGGCATCGTGCGCCGTGGCATGCACTTTGTGCAGATCCCCACATCGTTGCTGGCCCAGGTGGATTCCTCCGTCGGCGGCAAGACCGGGATCAACACGGCCCACGGCAAGAATCTTGTCGGTGTTTTTCATCAGCCGGTGCTGGTGCTCGCCGATACCGGGGTGCTGGATACCTTGAGCGATCGCGAGTTCAAGGCCGGCTATGCCGAGGTCGTCAAATACGGGCTGATCGACCGGCCGATTTTTTTCGAGTGGCTGGAAGCCCATTGGAAGGATGTGTTTGCCGGCGGACCGGCGCGGGTGCAGGCGATCGCCGAGAGCTGCCGCGCCAAGGCCGAGGTGGTCGCTGCCGACGAACGGGAGAGCGGTCACCGGGCGCTGCTCAATCTCGGACACACATTCGGCCACGCTCTGGAAGCCGCGACCAACTATGACAGCGGCCGCCTGGTCCATGGCGAGGGCGTGGCGATCGGGCTGGTCCTGGCACACGAATTCTCGGCCCGGCTCAATCTCGCCAGTCCGGACGATGCGCGTCGCGTCGCCAGCCATCTGTCCGCCGTCGGTCTGCCGACACGCATCGCCGACATTGAAGGAACGCTGCCGCAACCCGATATACTGATGAACCACATCGCGCAGGACAAGAAAGTCAAACGGGGCAAGCTCACCTTTGTGCTGACCAACGGAATCGGGCGTAGCTTCCTCGCCGAGGACGTGCCGCCTTCCGAAGTCCTGCGCTTCTTAAAGGAAAAACATCCATCATGATTGCCGAATACTGGCTGATCATCATCGTCGTCCTGTTTCTGGTCGGTGTCTCCGGTTTCTTTTCCGGTTCGGAGACGGCCTTGACCGCGGCATCGCGTGCCCGCATGCACCAGCTCGAAGCCAACGGTCAGATGCGTGCCGGCATCGTCGCCCGGCTGATCGAGCGCCGCGACCGGCTGATCGGAGCGCTGCTGATCGGCAACAACCTGGTCAACATTCTGGCTTCGTCACTGGCCACCAGCATGTTCCTCGGCCTATTCGGCGAGGCCGGCGTCGCCTACGCGACCCTGGCAATGACGGTCCTGCTGGTGATCTTCGCCGAGGTACTGCCGAAGAGCTGGGCCATTTCCTCCACCGACCGGTTCGCCATCACTGTGGCGCCTGTGGTTAAGGCCTTCGTCGCGGTCGTCGGCCCGTTGTCGGTTGCCGTGAACTGGCTCGTGCGCCGGATCCTCAACATCTTCGGGGTCACGTTCTCAACCGATTCGTCGATGTTGTCGGCGCACGAGGAGTTGCGCGGCGCCGTCGACCTGCTGCACCGAGAGGGCTCGGTGGTCAAGGCTGACCGCGACCGCCTCGGCGGCGTGCTCGATCTCGGTGAACTGGAAGTGTCCGATATCATGGTGCACCGCACCTCGATGCTGATGATCAATGCCGATGACGATCCCGAGGCAGCCGTCCGGCAGATCCTGGAAAGCCCCTATACGCGCATGCCGATCTGGCGTGGCGAGACCGACAACATCCTCGGCGTGGTACATGCCAAGGACGTGCTGCGGGCGCTGGCCGGCGGCCAGGTGGAGATCAAGTCGATCGATATCGTCAAGATCGCTCAGAAACCTTGGTTCGTGCCGGATACGACCAACCTTAAGGACCAGCTCAGCGCCTTCCTGCGCCGCAAGGCGCATTTCGCCATCGTGGTCGACGAATATGGCGAGGTGGAGGGTCTGGTGACGCTGGAAGATATTCTGGAGGAAATCGTCGGTGACATTTCCGACGAGCATGACCTCGACATCCAGGGCGTCATGCAGGAGGCCGACGGCTCGGTGGTGGTCGACGGCAATGTGCCGATTCGCGACCTCAACAGGGCCTTTGACTGGAATTTGCCGGATGAGGAGGCGACGACGATCGCCGGATTGGTGATTCACGAATCACAGATCATTCCGGAAGAACGGCAGGCCTTCACCTATCACGGCATGCGGTTCATCGTCATGAAGCGCATCAAGAACCGAATCACCAAGTTGCGAATCAGACCAGTCAGCACCGAAAACGCACTGTAGCCGACAAAAAGGCTCACCATCGAACCGGTTCGCCGGGGGCCGCGGGTTCGATGGCCAGGGCGTGGACGCCGTCGTGCAGCTCAGCGGCGAGCAGCTCATTCACCGAGCGGTGACGCTGCAGGCGCGACATGCCGGCGAACTTGCCGGAGACGATGCGAATGCGGAAATGGGTCTCGCCGCTGCCGTCGAACGCTTCCTGATGACCGGCATGCAGGTGACTTTCGTTGATGACCTCAAGGCGTTCGGGGGCGAATGCGTCATGCAGTTTGGCCGTCATGCGTTTTTCGATGGTGAAACTTGGATCTGTCATGACTCCATTATCCTGATATGCTATTGCGCTGCGGTTTGCAGAGAGCCCTGGCCGGCGAGGCCATCCGATCCCGATAAGGGGGCTTTGCGCGAAAAGTCAATCCTTGTTCGCGCAGTTGGCCCATACCATAATTGAGCACATGAAACTGGATTCGAAATACTTTGACAGCATCCGCTCAAGCAAACGCAAGGGCAAGAGCAAGGCGGGCCAGAAAAGCCAGGCCAAACACCCGGTTTGCCAGTGGGACGGATGCGACAAAAAAGGCGAGTTCCGGGCCCCGGTCGGTCGCGATGCCGAGGGCGAGTACTTCCTGTTCTGCGTCGACCATGTGCGCGAGTACAACAAGGGCTACAACTATTTTTCCGGACTGTCGGACAGCGAGATCGCGCGATACCAGAAGGAAGCGCTGACCGGTAATCGTCCGACCTGGACGATGGGGGTCAACAAAACGGCGAAAGCCAATCCGGACGTCGCGATGGGCCGTTCCGGCAGCGCCGCGGCGTTCGCCAATATGCGCGATCCGTTCCGGCTGCTCAACGAACGGACCAACGCCGGGCAGCCGCAGCCGCGCAAACGCAAGCTCAAATCGTTGGAAGCCAAGGCGTTCGACACGATGGGACTCGACGCCAAAGCATCATCGAACGATATCAAAACGCGGTACAAGGAACTGGTCAAACAGCACCATCCCGATGCCAATGGCGGCGACCGTGGATCCGAGGAACGCTTTCGTGCGGTGATTCAGGCCTATCAATTGTTAAAGCAGTCCGGTTTCTGCTAGACGGTTCCTCAGCGAACCATTCGGACCGCTCCCACCCAGAGGTTCGGCAAGCGCAAGACGGCCACAAGGCCGCGTTGGAGACGTGATGAACAAGATTGATCTCGATATATCGAACCTGCCGGATACAACGGTTTCCGTTCGTGAGGCCTTCGACATCGACAGCGATCTGATGGTGCCGGCCTTCTCCCAGGCCGACGCCTATGTGCCCGATCTGGACCCGGACTATCTGTTCGATGGGGAAACGACGCAGGCGATCATTGCCGGCTTCGCGCACAATCGTCGGGTGATGATTTCCGGCTACCACGGCACCGGCAAATCGACGCATATCGAGCAGGTTGCGGCCCGCCTCAACTGGCCCTGCGTGCGGGTCAATCTTGATAGCCATGTGAGCCGCATCGATCTGGTCGGCAAGGACGCCATCGTGTTGAAGGACGGCAAGCAGATCACCGAATTCCGCGATGGCATCCTGCCATGGGCCTATCAGCACAATGTCGCGCTGGTGTTCGATGAATACGATGCCGGCCGGCCGGACGTGATGTTCGTCATCCAGCGGGTGCTGGAATCGTCGGGCCGGCTGACGCTGCTCGACCAAAGCCGCGTCATTCGGCCGCATCCGGCGTTCCGCCTGTTCGCCACCGCAAACACCGTCGGGCTCGGCGACACGACCGGCCTCTACCACGGCACGCAGCAGATCAACCAGGCGCAGATGGACCGCTGGTCGATCGTCACGACCCTCAATTACCTGCCGCACGATCACGAGGTCGACATCGTACTGGCCAAGGTGAAGAGTTTCGACACCACGGAAGGGCGTGACACCATAGCCAAGATGGTCCGCGTGGCCGATATGACGCGCGCCGCATTCATCAATGGCGACCTGTCGACGGTGATGAGCCCGCGCACGGTGATCACCTGGGCGGAGAACGCCGATATCTTCGGCGGCGACATCGCCTTCGCCTTTCGCCTGACCTTCCTCAACAAGTGCGACGAGCTGGAGCGCACGCTGGTCGCCGAACAGTATCAGCGTGCCTTCGGTGAGGAATTGCGCGAGAGCGCAGCCAACATCGTGCTGGACGCCTGAGGCAAGCGGGGCAACCATGGCCGGCCGGGGTGACAATTCGCGGGCGCGACCGGGCGCGCCGGTCGACACTGAACCGTTCAAGCGGGCCTTGACGGGCTGTGTCCGGGCGATTGCCAACGACCACGAACTCGAGGTCACGTTCGCCAACGACCGGCCTGGTCTGTCCGGAGAGCGTATGCGGCTCCCTGACTTGCCGAAGCGGCCCAGTCGGAGCGATCTTTCGATCACCCGCGGCGTCGGCGATTCGCTGGCGCTGCGCAAAGCCTGCCATGACGACGCCATCCACAATACGATGGCGCCCCGCGGTGATGAGGCGCGGGAGATCTTCGATGCCATCGAGCAGGCGCGGGTCGACGCCATCGGCGCCAACCGCATGGCCGGCGTCGCGGAGAATCTACAGGCTGCGCTGAGCGATCGCTGCACGAAGGCCAACTATCAGGGCATCACATCGCGCGAACAGGCGCCGCTGCACGAGGCATTGGCCCTGTTGGTCCGTGAAAGATTGACCGGCCAGGCGGTGCCGGAGAGCGCTGGTGCCGTTGCCGATCTATGGCGCGGTTGGGTCGAGGAGAAAGCCGGCGCCGACATGGACAATCTCGGAGCGGTGCTGGAAGACCAGCAGAAGTTCGCCCGTCTGGTGCGCGACATGCTGGCCCATATGGAGGTCGCCGAGGAGTTTGGCGACGAACAGGAGCAGGCCGACCAGCAGGAAGAGACCAGCGACGACGATCAGCCTCGGTCCGACGAGGAGAACGAGCAGAATTCCGAGGAAGAAGCCGGCTCGGAATCAGCACCCGCTGAGGAAAGCGACGCGGCCGACGATCAGATGGATGAAGGCGACATGGACGGCGCCGAGATGTCCGAAGAAGACATGATCGACGACCAGGACGACGATGCCGAAACGCCCGGAGAAACCCGTCGCCCCAACATGCCGTTCGACGACCTCGGGCAGAAGGTGGACTACGACGTTTACACCACCGATTTCGATGAGATCATCGCCGCCGATGAACTGTGCGACGAGGCCGAGCTGGAGCGGCTGCGCGGTTTCCTCGACAAGCAGCTGTCGCACCTGCAGGGGGTCGTCGGGCGGCTCGCCAATCGCTTGCAACGGCGGCTGATGGCGCAGCAGAACCGGGCCTGGGAATTCGACCTGGAAGAGGGCTATCTCGATTCGGCACGGCTGCCCCGCATGATCATCGATCCGATGCAGTCGCTGTCCTTCAAGATGGAGCGCGACACCCGCTTCCGCGACACCGTGGTCACCTTGCTGATCGACAATTCCGGGTCGATGCGCGGCCGGCCGATTACCGTCGCGGCCACCTGCGCCGACATCCTGGCGCGCACCTTGGAACGCTGCGGCGTGAAGGTGGAACTGCTGGGCTTTACGACGAAAGCCTGGAAAGGCGGCCAGGCCCGCGAGCGGTGGCTGGCCGACGGCAAACCGGCGACGCCGGGACGGCTCAACGACCTGCGCCACATCGTCTACAAGTCGGCGGACGCGCCGTGGCGACGGGCCCGCCGCAATCTCGGGCTGATGATGCGCGAGGGGCTGCTGAAGGAGAATATCGACGGCGAGGCACTGATTTGGGCCCACAATCGGCTGCTCGGCCGGCCCGAGCAGCGGCGCATCCTGATGATGATTTCCGACGGCGCGCCGGTCGACGATTCGACCCTTTCGGTCAATCCGGGCAATTATCTGGAGCGGCATTTGCGGGCGGTCATCGAGGAGATCGAAACGCGCTCGCCGATCGAACTGCTGGCGATCGGCATCGGCCATGACGTGACGCGGTATTATCGCCGCGCGGTGACCATTGTCGATGCCGAGGAACTGGCCGGCGCGATGACCGAACAGCTCGCCGCCCTGTTCGAGGAAGAACCGGGCGTCGGCGCCGGCGGCTATCGCCGTGCCGGGTAAGCATCCGTTGAGGTGGTTAGCCGCCTTATCCATCCTTTTGCTGGTGAACAGCCCAGCCGCCGGCCGCGACGGTGCACCGCAGCCGATCAGTGTCGAAACGACCCCGATTTCCAGGTTCAAGGTCGGATCGGACGAAACCCGGTTCGGCCCGTTCGAATATCTGGGCGGCATCGAACTGTCTTCCCGGGCGCGCCAGTTCGGTGGCCTGTCGGCGATGCGACTGCTTCCCGAAAGCGATCGGTTCATCGCGGTCAAGGACACCGGCTATTGGTTCACCGGTCGTATCGACCGCGATGCGACCGGCCGACTGGCCGGCCTGTCGGATGCCGAAGTAACCCCCATGCGCAGTGCCGGCGGCCAGGTGGTCCAAGAGCGTTATGACGTTGATGCCGAAGGTCTGGCGATCGACGGCGACAGCGTACTGGTCAGTTTCGAGCGGCAACATCGCATCGAGATTTTTGCGGTTTCGGATGTTCCGACCGGAGCGCCCGTCGGGCGACTGCGCCATCGCATTCCCGATTTCGAGTTCCGTCGCAACCGAGGCATGGAGACGCTGGCGGTGGCGCCCGCGGGCAGCGCGCTCGACGGTGCGGTGGTGGCCGTCAGCGAAAAAAGCCTCAACAGGGCGGGCGACGTGTTCGCCGCCGTCGTAACCGGCGCCGATCCGGGTGTGTTTTACGTCAAGCGCGATCCACCCTTCGACATCACCGACGGCGACTTTCTGCCGAACGGCGACCTGCTGCTGCTGGAGCGCCGATTCTCCATCGCCCAGGGTGTTGGCATGCGCATCAGGCGCATTCACGGCGATGCAATCCGCGTCGGCCGTACGGTTGACGGCGAAGTGCTCATGGAGGCCGATTTCGGCTACCAGATCGACAACATGGAAAGCCTCGACGTGTATCGCGGACCGGATGGCGATATCCGGATTATGCTGGCCTCCGATGACAACCAGTCGCTGTTGCAACGCAATCTGTTGCTGGAGTTCCGATGGCTCGATTCCGGTACTCGCTGACGGACGCATAGCTCAACAACTGACGTTAAGGTTAACAAACGTTTTACAATTGATGTCTTGATTCAAATTCGATACGCCAACCCACAGCTGCATTCTCTTTTCGAGAGGCATTTGTGCCGTGAACAATTTCAATATTGCCCATACTGTTTATTTGAATTCTGGAACAAAACCCAACAATTTGGCGATACTGAGCGGCGATGAACAGTTAGATTACTTACAATTCGCCAAAAGAGCACACGCAACAGCGCAGCGGTTGCGTGAGACAGGATCGCCCAAAAGAATTGGCATATTCGCTTCCCGAAGCATCGAGGCCTGTGTGGGGATCATCGGCTCCGCATGGGCCGGGGCAACATATGTTCCGCTTGGGCTAGCGGCTCCCGACGAACGGCTTATCCAGCAGCTTGCCATGCTGGATCTCGACGCACTGATCGTTGACCGGGCCGGGCTTCGACGCCTGAAACAACCGTTGCTCGATGCGGCTCCGCCAATGGTGCTGTTTCCGGTGTTCGACGCCACGGAATCGGACATCGTGTCGTATCTTGATCCGCGCCTGGCCAGTGGCGCGGTGCTTGAGCCGCCGGTCGAAACAGGACCGGATCACAGCGCCTACATCGAATTCACGTCCGGGACCACCGGGGTGCCGAAGGGCGTCGTGGTTAGAGCCGACGCGGTGGCCAACTACCTTGACGTCCTGCAGGGTTGGTACGGTTTCACAGAGGCCGACCGCGCCGCCGAGACCTGCGATATCACTTTCGATCTTTCGATCCATAACATGCTGCTGACATGGGCGGCCGGCGCTTGCCTGTATCACATGCGTCCGTCGGACCTGATCATGCCGACCCGGTTTATCCAAAAGCACCGGATCACCACTTGGCTATCGGTTCCGTCGCTGGCGGCCATTGCGATCAAGACCAATACGCTGGGCCGCGGCGCCTTGCCGTCGCTGCGCCTGTCGCTGTTTTGCGGCGAACCGCTGCCGGCTGCGGTAGCCGAACAGTGGGCCGCGGCGGCCCCCAACAGCATTGTCGACAATATCTATGGCCCGACGGAGGCGACCATCGCCTGCACACGGCAGACCTGGAGTGTCGAACCGGCGGTGACCGCGGAGCGCGGCGTGGTGGCCATCGGGCATGCGTTTCCCGGCATGAAGACGGCGGTTCTGGACGATCACCACAATCCACTGCCCGACGGCGCACCGGGCGAAATCGCGCTGGCCGGCGTGCAACTGGCCGATGGATACCTGAGTCAGCCCGAGCTGACGGGTGAACGGTTTCCGACGCTTCGCGGCGAACGCTGGTATCTGACCGGTGACCTGGGCCGATACGATGCGAAGGGCCGCCTGCACCACCTCGGCCGCATCGACAATCAAATCAAGATCAGAGGGCACCGGGTCGAACTCGAGGAGGTCGAGTGTCATTTGCGCATTGCTGCCGGAACGCAGCTGGTTGCGGCCGTCGCCCACAATGTTACGCACGGCAGCGCCGAAAGCATCATTGGTTTCTGTGTCAACACCGACAGGCCGTCGGATGAGATCCGCAAGGCGATGCGTGATCTGGCGCCCGAACATATGATCCCGGAAAGGATCGAGTTCCTTAGCGACCTGCCGCTCAACGCGAACGGCAAGGTCGATCGAAACGCGCTGGCCCGGTCGCTCGATCGGGATGCCGCCTGATCCATGTCAAGCGTCACTGAACCGCCCGTCGCCGCATCGCCGATCGACCGGATCCTGGAGCTCCGGCAGGCGTGGTTGCGGATCGACAAGAACCCGGCGGCGGTCGCCTGGGTGAGAACGCCGATCGGGGTCGTGGCCCTGCATCTGGCGTTTGTCGCGATGCTGGCGGCATCGACGAACCTCAGTTTGCAGAGGATTGCCGTGGTGGTCCTCGGACTGACCGGGTGCCTACTCTGGCCGAACCGCAGGCTGCTGGTCATATCGATGACCGGCGTCCTCTTTTTTCTGGTCAAACCCTTCAAGCGGGACTGGACCGCCGAACAGTTTCATGTGCTGTGGCAATTTGACGGACTGCCAGGTGGGGTTGCCGGGCAATTCGTTACCACGATCGCCGCCGGCAGTTTCCTGGTGTTGATTTTTGCGGTCCTCAGGCTCAGCCTGCGGTATCAGAACAGCGCGTTTGCGCGTCGACCCGTCCTGTCGTTGCTAACGGCGTTGACGGCAATCAGCCTGGTCGCCGTGCTGACGCCGCAGACCTCGCTGCTGCACGCGGTCGCCTGGACATTGTGCACTTTCCTGACGTCGGTGTTCTTTTTTCTCGCCTACCTGCTGGCCGAGCAGAAGGCGGGGCGTGGGGTGACGGCTTATTGCCAGATCGGGTTCCTGAAAACTCTCTGGCCAGCCACCTTTACGCCGATCAAGGGCCCAGGATTTCTGCAAAAATTTGAAGCGAAAGATGCAGACGACCTGGCACGCATCCGCTTGAAAGCCCTCAAGCTCATCGTTTGGGGTGCGGTGCTGTTTGCCATGGCGAACCTTATGCAGCAACTCGTCTACGGTCGCTTCGGCCTTGCCACGCTCGATGAGGCGATCGTCAATGCCGGTGCCGGTAAGCCCGCGGCCGCGGCCGTGGCCTGGGTGGTGCTGATGATCAGCTTCTTTCACCACCTGCTCATTTTCGGGGCGATTCAGCATTCCATCACATCGACCATTCGCATGGTGGGCTATGATATCCCACGCGGGATGGCACGACCGCTCACCGCGCGCTCGATCGCCGAGTTCTGGGGTCGCTATCTCTTCTATTTCAAAGAACTGTTGGCCGATTTCTTCTTCTATCCCACCTTCACGCGCTGCTTCAAAAAGTACGCTAGGCTGCGAATCGCATTTGCCATATTCATGGCGGCGGGCATCGGCAATGTTTTGTTCGACGTGATCACGCGGGTGCCGGCAATCCCGATTCAGGGGCTATGGGCTACGGTGGCGGACTTTCAGTCCTACGTCGTCTACGCGAGTCTTTTGGCGATAGGCCTCATCCTGTCGCAGATGTATGAGAAGCCGACATCGGCGGCGGATGGCTGGCTGCGTCACGATTTTCTGCCGCGGCTGCGCGTGATCCTGTTTTTCGCGCTGCTGCTGATTTTTGACAGCTCGACCGATGACATCACGCTCATCGAGCGGCTGAGGTTTTTAGCGAGCTTGTTTGGAGGCTGACATGGAGACCCGAATCGAAGCGCTGCGCAAAACAATCGCCAACCGCCTCGAACAGCGTGGCCACGGGCGCGAATTCGGTGACGACGAATCGCTGTTTGACAGCGGTGTGCTCGATTCCATGGCGGCGGTCAATCTTCTTTTGGAACTTGAAAGCGAATTCGGAATCGACCTCAACGGGGCGGGCTTCGATTTCATGATGATCGATACCTTCGCGCAGATCCGGGCGCTCATAGAGGACACACTGGCCGAAGCATAGCTTTCGGTTTGGCGTCGACATCCGGGCGGAAATCGATTGCCGTGCGCGGCGCGTTTTGTCATGAGCTGTTCGCATCACGCAGCCCACGACACCAGGAGAGCGCCATGTCCAAACCCGAAAAATATGTCGTTTGCACCTCTCAGATTCCGCCCGAACGCATGTTCCATTTCAGCCATCCGCTGAACGACAGCTCCGAGATGCGCCTCTTGCCCCTTGGGGACGCTGTTGGCCTCCAGCGCGTTGGCGTCAGCATCGGGCGCATTCCGGCCGGCCGGGAGGGCTTCCTGCCGCATGCCCATGCCGGCCAGGAGGAGTTCGTTTTCGTACTGGAAGGGCAGGGCAAGCTGACGATCGATGGCGAAACCACGACCATCGGTCCCGGCGATTTTGTCGGTTTTCCGACGGACGGCGCGGTGCATCACATCGCCAATGACGGTCCCGGCGAGTTGGTCTATCTGATGGGCGGCGAGCGGACCGCGGCGGATGTCGCGTTTTTCCCGACGATCGGCAAGAAAGGTTTTTGGGCAAACGGCGCCATGCACTTCGTCGACGACGCGGCGGTCGAGGCGTACCGGCCGCAGGATTTCGCGGCCGGCGGTGATTCCGAATAGTCTGCCGGGGCCGTCAGGCCACCGGGCGCAGCGGCTGGAAGAACGGAATGATGATGCGGTAGGGCGCCAACAGGCTTAGCGCCACCAGCAGCTTCACCGCCAGATCGCCGACGGCCCAGGACATCCAGCGCGGCACCTCGGCATCAAACAGGCCGAGGAACGGTGCCGTCTCGATCGCGAACAGATCGTTGGGGCCGAGTACGACGAGGCTCGCGGCGAAGGCCAGCGAGAAAAACAGCAGCGTGTCGATCACCGAGCCCAGCGTCGACGAGATCAGCGGCGCCCGCCACCAATGCGCCTCACGCAGCCGGTGAAAGACGGCGACGTCCAGCAGTTGCGCGACGAGGAAGGCCGTTCCGGATGCGATGGCGATGCGCGGCGTCGCAGCGTAAATCGAGATGCAGACGGCGATCAGGAAGCCGATGATGACGACAAAGCGCGCTTTTGCCGGCCCGAAGCTTCGATTGCACAGGTCGGTCACCAGAAATGCGATCGGATAGGTAAAGGCACCCCAGGTCAGCAGGTCCTCGAGGATCAGCGGTCCCAGCGTGTATTGAACGGGATATTGAACCAGCACGTTGGACGCGACGACGACCGCCGCCATGGCCAGCAGAAACGGGATGAGGTGTTTGGACGCGCCAAGCGCCCGCAATGTCGCAACGATGTTGTGCATTTTTTTATCCTGGGTGATGCCACCAGCGAAGCCGCCCGGATTGGTTCGATGAGGGCGGCCACAAGAAACGGGCCCGGCGACCCGTGGATTGGTTCGGCGGATGCCGGCCGGTCAGGCCGCCGCCGCTTCGTCGAGCTTCTTGGCGATCTGCCGTTTGAGCAGCCGGGCGCGCATCGACAGGTCCTTCTCGCTGGCTTTGAGGAGGAACGCATCGAGCCCGCCGCGGTGTTCGACGGTGCGCAACGCTGCTGCTGAAATGCGCATGCGATAGCGCTGGCCAAGGGCATCCGAGATCAGCGTGACGTTGCACAGGTTCGGCAGGAATTTGCGCCGCGTCTTGTTGTTCGCGTGGCTCACATTGTTGCCCGACTGGACGGCTTTGCCGGTCAATTCGCAACTGCGGGACATGGGTTTCACCTTCAGTCTGGTGGCCAATTGCTCAACGCGTCCGGGGCGTGCTCCGGCCGCAACGGTCTGTGGCCTGTCATAGGAAAGTCGCGGTTCTATAATCGCAGGTGCCCTGCGCGTCAAGGGGTTGCAGGCGGCCGGTGCGATGATTTCGGAACGGCTGGCGTCACGCCGGCAAACCGGTTAGAGCAGCGCCTCGAAGCGAACTGTATCAGGAAACGGCATGCGGGCAACATTGATCGGATTCAGTGCCATTGTGATGTGGTCGCTGCTGGCGTTGCTGACCGCGTCCTCCGGCACCGTGCCGCCATTCCAGCTTGCCGCGATGTGCTTCACCATCGGCAGCGTTCTCGGTGCGGTACTGCTCGTGGCGCAACCGCGGCGCCTGAAGGCCTTGCGACAGCCGACAAAGGTCTGGCTGCTGGGCATCGCCGGTCTGTTCGGCTACCACTTCCTGTATTTCACCGCGCTGCGCAACGCGCCGGCCGTCGACGCCGGACTGATCGCCTATCTGTGGCCGCTGCTGATCGTCGTCGGCTCGGCCCTGCTGCCCGGCGAAAGACTCGGCTGGCAGCACGTGACCGGTGCGCTGGCCGGCCTTGCGGGAACCGTGTTGATCGTCTCCGGAAGCGGTCTGGCTTTCGACGACCGCTTCCTGTTCGGTTATGGCGCGGCGCTGCTGTGCGCCTTCACCTGGTCGGCCTATTCGCTGCTGTCGCGGCGTTTCGGCCATGTGCCGACCGATGTGGTGACCGGTTTTTGCGCCGCCACAGCGGTGCTGTCGCTGGTCTGCCACCTGTTGCTGGAGCAGACCGTGTGGCCGCAGAACACCGGCCAGTGGCTGGCGGTCGCCGGTCTCGGCCTGCTGCCGGTTGGCGCCGCCTTCTACGCCTGGGACTATGGCGTCAAGCACGGCAACATCCAGATCCTCGGCGCTTCCAGCTATGCGGCGCCACTGCTGTCGACGCTGATCCTGATCGCCGCCGGCGTCGGACAGGCCGACTGGCGCATCGCGCTGGCCTGTCTGTTGATCACCGGCGGCGCGGCGCTGGCCGCCAAAAACCTGATTTTCGCGCGCACCGCCGCGGTATCCGGGGACTGAGCAACCATGCCGCTGCTCGAATACGGATACGACTCGCCACAGTTGGGGACAGTTTTGCTGTCCCTGGTTGCGGCATTTCTGTCGCTGTTCATGGCGGCGCGCTCGCCTTCCGCCCGCAAGACCGGGGCGAGGGTCGTCGCCGTTGCGCTGCTTGCGTCACTGTCGACGATTGCCGGAGGTCCATGGACACTGAGCCTTGGTCTGTTGACGTTTGCCGCTGCCGATGCGCTGCTGGTCCAGGACAGCGAGCGCGCTCTGCCGGCTGTCCTGGCTTGCCTGATCGCCGGTCATCTGGCCTATTCCGTCATGTTGATCCCGGTCGTGCATCTCGGATATCTGACGACGCATCCGCTGCTGTTGCTTCCATTCGTGCTCGCTCTTGTCGCGTTCGTCAGAGCCGTCGTCGGCATCGGCAGACTCACGAGTGGGCTCCGGGCGCTCGCTCTGGTTTACCTCGCCATGGCATTGGCAGCCTGTTTCATCGCGTTGGCGACGCCGCGCGAAGGGATTGCAATCGGCAGCCTCCTGCTGCTGCCTTATGCTTTTTTTGTTGTGCATTTGCGGCACAGCGGCGCGGCGTCGGCATCGATTGAAACCGTCGGGTGGGCGGTGTTCTATTGCGCCCACTTGCTCATTACGCTCTCGGCTCTGGCACTGATCTGATCAGAAATTATCCTTGCGGCGGCGAATTTCGGCAAACACTTCCACGTCGCTGGCATCCTCCATCCCCAACAGGTGACGGATGGCCTCGTCGTCGGTGCGCAGGAAGGGGTTGGTGACCTTTTCCATGCCGATGGTCGTCGGCAGCGTCGGCTTGCCCAGCGCCCGCAGGCCGTTCACGTCGGTGGCCCGCTGCACCAGTTCCGCATTGCCCGGATCGATGGTCAGGGCAAACTGCGCGTTGGTCTCCGTATATTCGTGGCCGCAATAGACCACCGTGTCGTCGGACAGAGCGGCCAGCTTCTGCAGGGAATGGAACATCTGCTCCGGGGTGCCCTCAAACACGCGACCGCAGCCGATGGCGAACAGCGTATCGGCGGTGAATGCCGTCTCGACGGCCGGAATGTGATAGCAGATGTGATCGAGCGTATGGCCGGGCGTGGCGATCACCTCGACATCGTAGCCGGCGAATTGAAATCTGTCGCCGTCGCCGACCGGCGTGTCGAGGCCTGGAATCTTGCTGTCGCGTGGGCCGATGACAGTCGCCGAGAACTTGGCCTTGAGCGCCTCATTGGCCGCCACATGGTCCATGTGATGATGGGTGGTCAGGATGTGGGTCAGCTGCCATCCGTGCTGCTCGAGCGCGTCCAGAATGGGGTTCTCCTCCGGCGCGTCAATGGACGCGGTGGCGCCGGTCGCGGTGTCGTGAACCAGCACCCCGAAATTGTCGCTGCGACACATAAACTGCTCGATCTGCAAGGTGGTCATGATGAGGATCTCCCGGTTTTTAAACAGCCTACATTAGTATGCGGGCCGGCGAAACGGGCTTGCCGGCCGCGACGCGCCGTGGTTCAAAACCGGAAGCGGACGCTTTTGAAAAAAGATCCATGCAAAACGACATTGTCGACATCCGCCAGTTCTATCATTCGAGGCTCGGCATGCTCGCCCAGCGGTCGATTGCAATGGCGCTCACGTCGGTGTGGACGCCGCTGCCGGCCGAACGGCTTCTGGGTCTCGGCTATGCGCTGCCCTATCTGGACCGCTTCCGCGCCGACACGGAGCGCACCTTCGCCTTCATGCCGGCAGCCCAGGGAGCGGTGAACTGGCCGCCGCAGGAGGCTTCCGCCACCGCACTGGTGTTCGACGAGGAACTGCCGCTTGCCGATGCCTCGGTCGATCGCGTATTGATGGTGCACGTGCTGGAGTATGCCGAAAACCCCCGCGAGACCCTGAAGGAAGTCTGGCGGGTGCTGGCGCCGGGCGGCCGGCTGGTCATCGTGGCTCCGAACCGGCGCGGCGTTTGGGCGCGGCTCGAGCACACGCCGTTCGGATCGGGAACGCCCTATTCGCGCAACCAGTTGACGCGGCTGCTGCGCGATACCAACTTTACGCCCGGCGCCTTTGCAGAAGCGCTTTTGTTTCCGCCGTCGCGGCGCAAGTCTGCGCAACGCTTGTCCGGCACTCTGGAGCGCGTCGGGCGGCGCTACTGGCCGTTTCTTGCCGGGGCGGTCATCGTCGAGGCGCAAAAACGGCTGTATCAGGGTCTGCCTGTCGCCGAACGCGCTTCGCGCAGGGTGTTCGTGCCGGTGCTGGCGCCGCAGGGGGCATCACGGTCGGCGCGCCGTCATCTGGTCGGTCTCTCACCGGTAGCAACGAAAAGGGCGTACTGCGGATCTCCGTAGTCGGTCAGTCGCCCATGGAATCGAGCTTGTCCTGCAGCGCCTTCAGCTGATCCTTAAGTTCCTTTAGGTCGCGGTTTTCACCGCTCGCCTTGCTTGCTGGGCCGGTACCGCCGGCGCCGGCGAATGGTGAAAACATTTTCATGGCCTGCTGGAACATCTCGGTGTTGCGTCGCACCTGTTCTTCCATCAGTTGCATCGGCACCTGCATGTTGCGGCCGATCGGTGTGTCGCCGAACGCTTTTGAAATGTGCTCGCGCATCTGATCCTGCTGGGCGGTGAAGGCACTCATCGAGTGCTCCAGATAGCTAGGAACCAGCATCTGCATCTGGTCGCCATAGTAGGAGATGAGCTGGCGCAGAAATGATACCGGAAGCAGCGTGTTGCCGGTTTTCGATTCCTGTTCGAAGATGATCTGGGTCAGGACCGAGTGGGTGATGTCTTCACCCGATTTGGCATCGACAACGACAAAATCGTCGCCGTCCTTGACCATGACAGCGAGGTCGTCCAGCGTCACATAGGTGCTGGTACCCGTGTTGTAGAGCCGACGATTGGCATACTTCTTGATGATCGTTTGACCGTCTTTTTTAGCCATCCCGAATAACCTCCATGCCGGCAATTGCTCAATGCCGCGCGATAGATAGGCGGCGCAGACCCGATACCGCGTCCGGCAATTCAGATGAGCACGGGCGAGCGTAAAAGTATAGCATTAATTACGACTGATTGTGCATTGCGGCGACGGTCAATATTCGGGTAATCGGGCTTTGCAGCCCGCCTGGTATGCTCTCATGCTGCAACTGCGTTTGACTTCCGGTGCGTCCTGCTTCACTTTCAAAACGGACCCCTCATCCTGGACTTCAACTCGAAATTTCAGAGCAATCGAATGACCCAATCCTCTATCGTCATAGCCAGTGCCGCACGAACGCCCGTCGGCTCCTTCAACGGCGCTTTTGCCAACGTTCCAGCCCACGAACTTGGTGCCGCGGCGATCGCCGAAGCCCTCAATCGCGCCGGCGTCGAGCCGGGCGAGGTCGACGAAGTCATCATGGGCCAGATCCTCGCCGCCGGTGAGGGCCAGAATCCGGCGCGCCAGGCGGCCATGGCGGCCGGCATCCCGGCGGAGAAGACCGCCTGGGGCCTCAACCAGCTGTGCGGTTCCGGTCTGCGCGCCGTCGCCGTCGGCTTGCAGCAAATCCAGACCGGCGACGCCTCGATCATTGTCGCGGGCGGCCAGGAATCGATGTCCATGGCGCCGCACTGCGCGCACTTGCGCGCCGGCCAGAAGATGGGCGACATGAAACTGGTCGACACGATGATCAAGGACGGGCTGATAGACGCCTTCTACGGCTACCACATGGGCAATACCGCCGAGAACGTCGCCGAAAAATGGCAATTGACCCGCGAGGAACAGGACGTCTTCGCCGTCGCCTCGCAAAACAAGGCTGAGGCCGCGCAGAAGGAAGGCCGCTTCGCCGACGAAATCGTCGCTTTCACCGTCAAGACGCGCAAAGGCGAAACCGTCGTCGATCAGGACGAGTACATCCGTCACGGTGCGTCGCTCGACCAGGTCGCCAAGTTGCGGCCGGCCTTCAACAAGGAGGGCACGGTCACCGCGGCCAATGCCTCCGGCATCAACGACGGCGCCGGCGCGGCAGTACTGATGACCGAGGAGATGGCGCAGAAGCGCGGCGTCACGCCGATGGCGCGGATCGTTTCGTGGGCGACGGCCGGCGTCGATCCGCAGATCATGGGAACCGGTCCGATTCCGGCCTCGCGCCGGGCGCTGGAAAAGGCTGGCTGGTCGATCGACGACCTGGACCTGGTCGAGGCCAACGAGGCGTTCGCAGCGCAGGCCTGTGCGGTCAACAAGGATCTCGGCTGGGATACCGAGATCGTCAACGTCAATGGTGGTGCCATCGCCATCGGCCACCCGATCGGCGCGTCCGGCGCCCGCATTCTCAACACGCTGCTGTTCGAAATGCGCCGACGTGACGTGAAAAAGGGCCTGGCAACCCTGTGCATCGGCGGCGGCATGGGCGTCGCCATGTGCGTGCAACGCGACTGATCAACGATCGGGCGGCGTCCGCCGCCCGCCCAACATAAACGTTCGGAGGAAAATACCCCATGAGCAGAGTTGCACTCGTTACCGGTGGAACGCGCGGCATCGGCGCGGCGATATCCATCGCCCTCAAGGATGCCGGCTGCAAGGTCGCCGCCAGCTATGCCGGCAACGACGAGAAGGCCAACGCCTTCAAGGAAGAAACCGGTATCGGCGTCTACAAGTGGGACGTCGCCAACTATCAGTCCTGCGTTGACGGAATCGGCAAGGTGGAGGCGGATCTGGGCCCGGTCGAGGTCCTCGTCAACAATGCCGGCATCACCCGCGACGGCATGTTCCACAAAATGACACCGGAGCAGTGGAACGAGGTCATCGACACCAATCTGACCGGTGTGTTCAACATGACCCATCCGATTTGGCCGGGGATGCGGGAGCGCGGCTTCGGCCGGGTGATCATCATCTCGTCGATTAACGGGCAGAAAGGCCAGATGGGGCAGGCCAATTACTCGGCGTCGAAGGCCGGTGATCTCGGTCTGACCAAAACGCTGGCGCAGGAGGGCGCGGCCAAGGGCATTACCGTCAATGCCATCTGTCCGGGCTATATCGGCACCGAAATGGTGCGCGCGGTGCCTGAGAAAGTGCTCAACGAGCGCATCCTGCCGCTGATTCCGGTCGGCCGCCTCGGCGAGCCGGAGGAAGTCGCCCGTTGCGTCGTTTTCCTGGCCTCCGATGATGCCGGTTTCATCACCGGCTCGACCATCTCGGCCAACGGCGGACAGTTCTTCGTCTAATTCAAATCGGTGCTTCGTTGCCGTTTCCGCGATACCGGTCCAGCCACTGTGCAACCGGGCCGGTGTCGCCGGTTCAAAGGTTAACGGGCGGCGCCGTGAGCGGCGCAAACACGTCGCCTAGGGCGACAGGGTTTGTGCCTGACGGCATATGGGTGTGCCACATGTTGTGTGAACAGAGGGGGAACGTCATGTTGTCAGCGATTCGTCGACGATTCGTTCCGGTTTTGGTCAAAGTGTTAACGCAGGACCCAAAGCAATGGCTTTCGGGCCGCTACGAATCTGTCGAATTCGGACATGTTAACAGAACCTTAACGAAACCCGTCGGGAGCCCGCCGCGGCCTTTGTCGAAAGGGTTAACGCGGATCGGCGGATCGCCGGCCGGTTATCGACATGTGTCACCGGACAGATTCAGCATCTTGTGTCGAAAATTGTTTGAACCGGCATATCTGGGTGTGAACAAACCCTGAATCGTCGCGAGTCAGTGATTCGTCGCCGATTCGTTCCGTCCCTGTTCCATCCGTTAATTTCACAGGTGACATTCACCAACCTCGCACCCATCTAACGTGATACGGGCCCGGCACGAACAGATGCGAGCCAGGCCTGCGCAGCGCAACGGACCGTAGAAGACCCCGCACATTCGATGTTGAATACTCCCAAGCAAGACAAGCCGATGATATTCAATGGTCGCGGCGTCGTCGCGGTGCTCGGTCCGACCAACACCGGCAAGACGCATTATGCGATCGAGCGGATGGTGGCACACCGCACCGGCGTGATTGGGCTGCCGTTGCGCTTGCTGGCGCGCGAAGTATATGGACGCATCGTCGGCAAGGTCGGTGTCGAGAACGTGGCGCTGGTGACCGGCGAGGAGAAGATCAGCCCGCCTGGTGCCCGATACTCCGTGTGTACGGTCGAGGCGATGCCGCGGGAGACGGATGCCGAATTCGTCGCCATCGACGAGGTGCAACTGGCGGCGGATCTGGAGCGCGGCCATGTGTTCACCGACCGACTGTTGCATTTGCGCGGCACCGAAGAGACGCTGCTGCTCGGTTCGGGCACCATGCGCGGCATCCTCGAAACCCTGTTGCCGGGGCTCACCGTCGTTTCGCGCCCGCGCCTGTCGCACCTGGCCTACGCCGGTTCGAAGAAGATCACCCGGCTGCCGCGGCGCTCGGCGATCGTGGCCTTTTCCGCCGATGAGGTCTATGCGGTTGCCGAACTGATCCGCCGTCAGCGTGGCGGTGCCGCCGTCGTACTGGGGGCGCTCAGCCCGCGCACCCGCAATGCCCAGGTGGCGCTCTATCAGTCCGGCGACGTCGACTATCTGGTGGCCACCGATGCGATCGGCATGGGCCTCAATCTGGATGTCGATCATGTCGCCTTCGCCCAGGACCGCAAGTTCGACGGTTTTCAGTTCCGGCGGCTCAGTCCGGCGGAATACGGCCAGATCGCCGGACGCGCCGGTCGCCACATGCGTGACGGCACGTTCGGCGTCACCGGCCGCGTCGATCCGCTATCGGAGGATCTTGTCGAACGCATAGAAAGCCATGATTTCCAATCCGAGAAGGTGCTGCAATGGCGCAGCAAGCAACTGGACTACGCGTCGGTGGAGGCACTGCGGGCAAGCCTTGACACGACGCCGGCCTTCACCGGGCTGACACGGGCGCTGCCGGCGGTCGACCAGCAGGCCCTGGAGTATCTGGCGCGTGGCGGTGAGCTGTCGGACCTCACCTCGTCGCCGGATCAGGTCGAACTGCTGTGGGACGTCTGCGCCTTGCCGGACTACCGGCGCATCACACCGGCCCAGCATGCCGATCTGATTGCCGCCATCTACCGCGACATCGTTCGTCATGGTGCGGTCCGTGAGGACTACGTGGCCCAGCAGGTGCGGCGGGCCGATCGCACCGACGGCGACATCGATACCCTATCGGGTCGAATTTCGCAGATCCGCACCTGGACCTATGCCTCGCATCGGCCCGGTTGGCTTGCACATCCGACACACTGGCAGGAAAAGACGCGCGAAATCGAGGATCGACTGTCCGATGCCCTGCATGAGAGGTTGACGAAACGATTTGTTGACCGCAGGACTTCTGTGCTCATGAAGCGGTTGAGAGAAAAGACCATGCTTGAAGCGGAAATCGGTGTTGACGGGGATGTCTTCGTCGAGGGTCATCATGTCGGACATCTGTCTGGATTCCGGTTCACACCCGATTCAAGTGCCGAAGGTCCCGATGCCAAGGCGGTCCTGGCCGCTGCGCAGAAATCGCTGACCCTGGAGTTCGAAGCCCGCGCTGCCCGGTTGCACGCAGCGGGCAATGGCGACTTCGCGCTGAGCTCCGACGGGCTGGTCCGCTGGCTCGGCGATCCGGTCGCCAGATTGACCGGCAGCGACTCCGTCTTGAAGCCGGGGATGGTGCTGCTGGCCGACGACCACCTCTCGCCGGCAGCCCTCGACGTTGTTACCTCGCGGCTGCAGCGTTTCGTCGGTCACCAGATCACCATGGTGCTCAAACCGCTCGAAGAACTCGCCAACGCCGAGGATCTGGAAGGCCTGGCCAAGGGTTTGGCGTTTCGGCTGGTCGAAGGGCTTGGCGTGCTGTTCCGTCGGGACGTCGCGAACGACGTGCGGGCGCTCGACCAGGAGGCGCGCGGTTCGCTGCGGCGCTACGGCGTGCGATTCGGTGCTTATCACATCTTCATGCCGGCCCTGCTCAAACCGGCACCGGCGGAGATGATCACTCTGCTGTGGTCATTGCGCAATGACGGCTTCGACAAGCCTGGCTACGGTGAGATCACCAACGCGCTCGCCGCCGGGCGGACGTCGGTGGTCACCGATCCGTCCTACGAGCGGGAGTTCTACAGGCTGGCGGGGTTTCGATTTCTCGGCAAGCGCGCCGTGCGCATCGATATCCTGGAGCGGTTGGCGGACCTGATCCGGCCGCTGCTCGCCTGGAAACCGGAGACCGGCAAGCGCCCCGATGGCGCCTATGACGGGCGCAGCTTCATGGTCACGCCGGCCATGCTGTCGATCCTCGGCGCAACACAGGACGACATCGAGGAAATCCTGAAAGGATTGGGCTACCGATCCGCGGCGGTCTCCCAGGAGGACGCCACGGCCCATTTGCAGGCGCTCGACGCCAAGCTGGCGGAGGCCGTGCAGGCGGAAACACCGGAATCCGAAAGCGAGGAGGCCAAGAAAGGGCCGGAGGTGGTTGCCCTCAAGCACCACACGATAAAGCCCGACGGCGCCGCGGCGCCTGAGAGCGCCGATGCATCGGCCGGCTGCGCCGAGGTGGAGAACGCCGAGCCGGCAGCCGCCTCAGCGGCGACCGAAGTGGTGGCGGCGGAGAGCCCCGATGCGCCGCCGGTTGCCGCCGCAGAGGCGGTTGCCGCAAGCAGCGAGACTCCTGAGGGCCCGATCAAAGAAGAGTCCGAGGAGGCGCCGAAGCCGGTTCTGCTGTGGCGTCCGGCGGGCCGGTCCGAAGGGCCGAGGCGGCACCGGCAGAATGCCGGCAACCGCCAGCAAAGGGAAGGTAACCGGAAGCCCGGCGGCAAGAAGCAGGGCAAAGGCAAGCCGCAGCGACCCGGCAAGAACGATCGGCCGGCTGGCGGTCACATGTCCGCCAAACCGCGCAGAAAGGAAAAACCGATCGATCCCGATTCGCCGTTTGCCAAGCTCGCGGCGTTGAAAGAGCAACTCAACAAGTAGCCGAACGGAGAGCCGCGCCCCATGGGCGACGAACGGCAACGCATCGACAAATGGTTGTTTTTTGCCAGGATCGTCAAATCGCGGTCCCTGGCCGCCAAACTGACGCAGTCGGGGCGGGTGCGGGTCAACAGCGACAAGATCGATCAGGCCAGCCGCCAGGTTGGTCCGGGCGACGTGCTGACCATCACTCTGGACCGGCAGGTCAAGGTGCTGAAGGTGGTCGGCGCCGGCCAGCGGCGTGGCCCGTTCGAAGAAGCGCGGCTTCTTTATGAAGACATGAGCCCGCCACCGACACCCAAAGACGCGCGGCGGTTGGTATCCCGGCCGCCGTTGCGCGACACCGGCAGCGGACGGCCGACCAAACGCGAGCGTCGCCAACTCGACAAATGGCGATTCTCGAAGGACTGACCGAAAACGCCCTCCGGCAAGTATCGTTAACGTTCAATTCTTACGAAAAAACATAATCGAACCTTAGATCCAGCTTGATACTTCAAGGGATCTTTTTCGTATGCGGCATGACTGTCGGGTCAAGTTTTGCGGATCGATGAAGACTCTGTTTGTGTTAGTAACTGGATGGGAGTTTTTTTCTGATGACACCAATTAAGCTCGGTGCGGCCTTCGGTCTCGCCATGGCGGGATTCGCGCTGTCTTCCGCAACCCTCAGCGCCCAGGAGCAACAGCAGCGGGCGGTTGGCGCGGCCGGTTTCGAAGCCCCGCCACCCCCGCCGCCGCATACGCCGGCACGCGCCCCAGCGCCGCCGCCAGCTCCAGCTCCGATCCCGGTCGTTCATCCGCAGGCGCCACCTCCACCGTCACCGCATCACAGCGTGTTTGGCACCTATCCGACGGGCTACAATCAAGCCGCCTATCCGACCTCCTATACGGCCGCCGGCTATCCCTGCTACGGATATCCGCCTCAATGTCCGCAGCCGCCTGCACCTGCACCGGTGACAGCACCGGCAGCGGTTCCCGTACCAATTCCGATCCCCGTCGGCCATCCCTACGGGCCAACACCGGTCCATCCGCACGGGCCACCCGGACCGCCGCACGGACCGCCGCTCGTTCAAGCACATGGTGCTGCGCCACTCATGCACCCGCACAGATCGTTCAGCGCAAACGTGGATGACGGGCCGCCGCCTCCGCCGCCACACACGCCGGTGCGGGCTCCCGCGCCGCCGCCGCCCGTTCCCGCGCCGGCAGTCGCTCCAGCTCCGGCACCGGCTCCGGTCGTGGTACCGATTCCGGTCGTGCATCCGCATGGCCCGCCATCGCCGCCGCGCTATCCGCAAAGGGTCATGGGCGGATGGCAGGCAGCCGCCGGCTCATCGCTCAACCAAGAGGTAGGAACACCTTATTTCGCGGCCACCAATCGTTGGACCACACCGTACGCCTATAGCCCCGGTGGTTACTATGTTTGGGTGGCGGCTCCGACAGCGTCGCCGGGCGCTTACGCGTATGTCACGCCGGGCGCTGGCGCGATCCCGGTAACCGTGCCCGCGCAGGCTGCTGCAGTTACGCCGCCGGCGGGTCCTGCTGCGGCGCAAACGATGACACCGGATCCGACACCGGTGGCGGCGCTGGACCAGAGTTCGTCGATGGCCACCACGACGCCGGAGACAGGCGCGCCCGAGCCGGTCATCTGCCTGGTCACGCCGACCAACGACACCGTGCTGGCGCAATACAACCTGCCCGCCGGGACACCCATTGCGGTGATCGCCAACACCGCGCCGGCCTGCGCTGCGATCAACGGCACGGTCTCGGCGCCGCAGACGGCGAGCAGCAACTAGTCCGATTTGCCGGACGAGGCGGCGCCGGCGCGTGGCGCGCCGCCTCCCGGACTCCTGAAACAGATGATCAGAGGGACCTGAACCGATGAAGATTGCCCGTTGTTGTGTCCATGCGGCCGCGACTGTCCTGCTGCTCGCCTGCGGCCTCTCCATTGGACTCGGCGCGGCTGCCGCGTCTTCGCCGGCGCGGCAGTCCGACTGGGGGCAGGTCTATCTGCTGGCCGTCGGAATCTGTCCGCCCTACCGCACAGACATTCCGGTCAGCGTCTGTTCCAATGGTGTGAAGGCGGTGGCCGACAGTTTTGGTGAGGCGCTGGACATCGACACGGCCAACATCGTCACCCTCCACGATGAGCAAGCGACGGCGCGCAATTTTTTGCGGGTATTGGCCGACCTCGGCGAACGGCTTACCTCACGGGACCGATTGATCCTCTATCTCAACGGACACGGCGACTCCTTTTCACAGTGGGCCCGGTATTATGGTCAGGGCGGTGTGATTGCGGAGATCAACGATCGCTACACCGATCCGAATGCGGATCTGGTGGTATTCTGGACCAAGGAGCAGCCGACGGTCCCGGCGCTGGCGCTGGCCAATGAGGACTGGTTGACCGTCGCCGATATCGTCGATGCCATCGTTGAACTGCCGGGCAGGGTGGCGCTGATCCTCGAATCCTGCTCAAGCGGGCGTGTCTTCGATTCGTTTCACCGGCACGCCCGGCAGGCCGAACGGATCGACTATATCGTCGCGTCTTCCGGCTCCGAGCAATTGTCGAATATCAACTCCGGCCAGACGATGCCGCTGTTTACGGAGCAACTGACGGGTGCGCTGGATATGCCGATGGTGCGCGACTTCGGCGCCGCCGTCGAACTGGCCCGCATAATGACGGTGCAGATGGCCGTGGCGATCTGTGCCACACAGACCGTACCGAAGGATATGTTCACGGGGATGTATCCGGGCCTGACGGTTCCGTCGGCTGTGGATCAGGAGGGTTCGGTGCTGATGCCATTGTGGGCCTGTGGCCAGGTGCCTTCGGTCGCCGACCTGACCGGCAACATGACCAATTGGCCGCTCTACGCCGGCCGCAGTGCGACAGGTTCGGTTCCCCTGCACTGACGGCGGTGCGATTGAATCGCCTCATCACGTGAATCTCGATCGCGAGCGGAACACGCTGTCCCCATGACCTGCGGCAAATTGGCTCAGGTCAAATACAACTGCTGTCGGGTGGCCGAAGCGCCGAAGATTTTCGCCCTACTACCAGCCATTTTAGAAGCATTTTTCCGAACCGGCGAACCATTGAAAAGCCCTATGGGCATCGCCGTCGGGTGGCTCTTGCCAAGCCAAATCAAAGCCGCTACCTGATCGGCAAAGGGTTGCATTGACCGTCCGGAGCTGTGAATGACCTACATCGTCGTCGAAAATTGCATCAAGTGCAAATATCTGGATTGCGTGGAAGTCTGTCCGGTGGATTGCTTTTACGAAGGGGAGAACATGCTGGTGATTCACCCTGACGAGTGCATTGACTGCGGGGTTTGTGAGCCCGAATGCCCGGCCGAGGCCATCAAGCCGGATACCGAGCCGGGCCTCGAAAAATGGCTTCAGATCAATACCGAATATGCCGAAAAGTGGCCTAACGTCACCATCAAGCGCGACCCTCAAGAAGGGGCGGAGGAATTCGATGGCATGGAGGGTAAATTCGAAAAGTACTTCTCGCCGAATCCCGGTGAGGGGGACTAGAGCCCCTTTACACGCATGACCATCGCTCCCATATAGAGTACCGTAGGGAGAGTACTCCCTCGGATTGTCCTGCGGGATTAACCATGCGCGGTTAAGTTGTTGTATGTGCTGTGTGCACATGCGGCAAATGTTTGATTTCCGCCGTTTTTTGTGTTATTGGTAAAAAACTGACCTGCGGTTTGGCCTGATGGCCTGTCGCAACTACCATGACCACGGAAGAACAGTATCCCCGCGAAACCGAACCTTTATGACAGCAGCGTTGATTGTTCGCTGTCGGTGTGTGGCCGGATATTGCGTGGTTTTGTGTGAAAATCATGGTGCGGGCACAGACGGTCGCCTTGCGAACGTGAGCAGCGTAAAACCTTTGCTCGATCGCGTGCCCATCCCGGTGGTTTCCGGGTGTGTAATAGGGAGTACAATATACGAATGACAGCCCAGCAGAAAAAATCTTCTCAGCGCCAGGGTTTCAAAACCAACGAGTACATCGTGTATCCGGCGCACGGCGTCGGCCAGATCGTTGCGATCGAAGAACAGGAAGTGGCCGGGCACAAGCTCGAACTCTTCGTCATCGATTTCGACAAGGACAAAATGCGCTTGAAAGTGCCGGTAGCGAAAGCCTCTTCGATCGGCATGCGCAAGCTCGCTGAGAACGATTTCGTCGACCGTGCCCTCAAGGTCGTGCAGGGCCGGGCGCGGGTCAAGCGCACCATGTGGTCGCGCCGCGCCCAGGAATATGACGCAAAAATCAATTCCGGTGACCTGATTGCCATCGCCGAGGTGGTACGCGACCTGTATCGCGCCGACAACCAGCCGGAGCAGTCCTATTCGGAACGCCAGCTGTACGAAGCGGCGCTTGACCGGATGGCGCGTGAAATCGCGGCGGTCAACAAGCTGTCGGAGACAGAGGCCGTTAGGCTGATCGAAACCAACCTGAACAAGGGGCCGAAACGCGGCAAAGCAGCGGGCGAAGAAGGTGACGGCGACGGCGACACGCAGGAAGCGGCCGCCTGACTCCACTTACCGACGCCATCACGCGAATGTGATGACCCTTCAGATCCGGTAACAATCCGATGATTTCCAAGAAAACCCGGCCGTTTGCCGGGTTTTTTGGTTCCCGTGGGCGAATCGGGTAATTTGGGAACGAATGGTTCCAAACTGTGAACACTGCGTTTCCTTGCGCGTGCGGTGATCCATACACACGATTGTTACGTAGCTGCTTTTCGATTGCTGGTCATAATAACCTTGCACTCTGAATCACAGCTGAAGGTGTTTCGTTAAGCGGTTTCAGGGCCCCAACCGGGAGAACGATATGAGCGAGAATCGTGCCGGACAGAGTCTTATCAAAGCTGCCATGGCGGCGCCTTATCTCGATCGTGACGAAGAGCACGATCTGGCGGTGAGCTGGAAAGAACACCGGGACCAGGAAGCGCTCAACAAGATCGCCATGGCGCATATGCGACTGGTGATCTCAATGGCGGCGAAATTCAAGAATTTCGGCCTGCCGATGAATGACCTGATTCAGGAAGGCCACGTCGGCCTGCTTGAAGCTGCCGCCCGCTTCGAACCGGAGCGGGAGGTCCGCTTCTCCACCTATGCAACCTGGTGGATCCGCGCCTCTATACAGGACTACATTCTGCGCAACTGGTCGATCGTACGCGGTGGCACAAGTTCGGCGCAAAAGGCTCTGTTCTTCAACCTGCGCCGCCTGCGCGCAAAGCTGTGGCGCAGCAACGCCGACGCTCCGGAAAGCGTCATCCACGAGGAGATCGCCCTGGCGGTCGGCGTCAACGTCAAGGACGTTGCGGTGATGGATGCCAGGCTTTCCGGTTCGGATACGTCGCTGAACGCTCCGGTTAGCGATTCGGAATCCCCGGGATCAGACAGGATCGAGTTTTTGAAGAGCGACGATCCGCTGCCCGACGAGCAGGTCAGCATCATGATTGACGAGGAGCGGCGTTCCGAATGGATCCAGTCGGCGCTGCAGAAGCTCAATCCACGCGAAGAACGCATCATTCGCGAACGGCGGTTGTCGGAGGACGGCGCGACGCTGGAAGCCCTAGGCACCAGCCTCGGCATCTCCAAGGAACGGGTCCGCCAGATTGAAAACCGGGCTCTGCAGAAGTTGAAGATGGCGCTCGAGAAAGATGCGCCGGCGATCAGCGGGATGTGAGACCCCAACCGATCCGACAGTCTTCTAACGGTCCGAAACAATCTTGACCTCGGTGCCGGCGGCAAGCGAATTGCCGGCCGGTACCGCGTTGAGCAGTCGGAACAATTCGAGCCGGCGGTTCGTCCCGCGCATACGACCGGCCAGCGTCGAAACCGTCTCTCCGGGTTGCACAGTCACGACTTTGATGCGCAGCGGTTTCAGGGCGGCAATTTCTGCGGGCGTCATTTTTCGGAACGAATTACGGACCGCAGCGGCCGTGGATTCCAGCCGGGAACTGCCCTTCGGCGCGGCGGTCAGAATACGGTAGATCCGCCCTTCAAGGCGGATGACGGTTACGTCGAAATCCCACCGGTCGGCCGAGGCGCGCGCCGAGGCGGCATCCAGTCCGGCGACGCGGCGGCTGCGGATGGTCGCCGGATCGAGCCCGCTGACCCAGCCGCTGGAAATGTATCGGGTTAAATCCAAACCACGTTGGTCCGGCACCCCGTCAAAGCGCACCGCCACGTCTCCCGGTCCCGTCGCCAGCACCGCCTGCGCCGTGTTGTCGATCTGAAAACCCTGCGGCACCGAAAACCGCAGGCCCAGAGTCGGATGCAGGAAGGTCAGTCCGCGAACGTACCCTTCCTTCGGGCTGTCGCCGTAGAGCAGTCCGCTTATGCTCTCAAGATAGGCGTCGCGATCCCGCTTTCCGGTGCCCGGCGGACCGAAGGCCCGGGCGTGGCGCGTTGCCAGTTCCAGCCGCCTGGGCGCATCCGGGTGGCTCGACAGGAAGTCGAGGCTCGGGTCGGTGTCTTCGTCGCCGGCGCTGTAACGGCTATAAGCGTCCATCGACTGCAGGAAACGCGCTGCTGCATAGGGATCGAAGCCGGCACGGCCGAGCATGCGCACCCCGATGACATCCGCCTGCAGTTCTTGCTGACGTGAGAAGGCGGCGAGCCTTAGTTTACTGCGTGCCAGGGCCTGCTCGCCGGCAAGATCGTTTGACAGAATCTCCGCCGCGACCCGGCTGGCGATCACCTCGGCTTCCTCGCGCCGCTTGCGCTGCAGGCCATGGTTGGCGGTGACATGGGCCATTTCATGGGAGATGACGGCGGCGACCTCCGACGAATCGTTGGCAAGCGCCAGCAAACCCCGCGTGATATAGAGGTAGCCGCCGGGCAGAGCGAAGGCGTTGACCGCCGGTGAGTTGAGAATGGTGATCCGGTACGTCTGCTTGGGATTCTCAGACACCAGCGTCAGGGCGCCAACAATACGTGCCAATTGCCGCTCGACCTTCGGGTCGCTGTATTCACCGCCATAGCTGGCCAGGATTCGCGGATGCTCCCTGGCGCCCAGTCGGGCGCGCGGATCATTCTTCTCAAGCCGCTCAACCGTTTGCGGATTGTCCGATGGACCGATGGTGCTCGGATAGGACTGGTCGAGCAGGCTCTGGCAGCCGGAAAGACCGACGGCGAGGGCCACAATCAGGCCGGCAACCCTGCGCCGTATTCGCGTCGCGGGGCGCAGGTGTTGCGTGGCCGGTTCGGGCGGCCCCGGATGCATGTCGGCCCTGCTGATCGGTCGATACCTGCGAATTAAGTAGAGTATAATCGAATCCGCTTTCTGCCACCGTTTCTAGCCGATTTCATGACGTGCGTGTAGTCCCCGACGCTGGCTGTCCGAGATAGTCTGCCAAACCCGGCACATCGCTCCGGCCGAAAAACGAGTGCGTCGGACCTGCGGCGACGGTGCGGCCGGCGTCGACGAAGATGATCGTGTCGGCGATCTCGGCGGCGTCTTCCGGCTGGTGGGTGACGATGGCCGTTGTCATGCCGGTTTCCGATTGCAGGTGGCGAATGAGATCCAGCATGTCGCGGCGCAGCCGCGGTCCCAGGGCGGCAAGCGGTTCATCCAGCAACAATACCGGCTTGCGCCGCACCAGGGCGCGGGCCAGGGCGACACGCTGACGTTCGCCACCCGACAATGATCCGGGCCGCCTGCGTTCGAAACCGGTCAGCCCCACCTGCCCGAGCGCGTCGGCAATTGTTGCGGCATCGCCCGGGCGACGGCCGATGGTCGGCCGTATGCCGAGACCGACATTGGTCTCGACCGTCAGGTGCGAGAACAGGTTGTTTTCCTGGAACACCATGGAAACCGGCCGGTCGACAGGACTGAGTGCCGTCACGTCTGCGTCACCGATCAGAATGCGGCCCGTGCGCGGCGCTTCGAAGCCGGCGACAAGATCCAGCAAAGTCGATTTGCCGGCGCCCGAGGGTCCGATAATGGCGGCGATGTTCCCGGCATCGATGCGCACGTCGAACTCCATATGCAGGTCGCCGCGATGGAGGGTGACGTTGTCGAGCTGGACCGCCTTGCCGATCATGAGCGCACTCCGGGAAGCAGCGGCCTTTGGCCGCGGCCGGCGAACACCATGAGGGCGAGGCACACCAGGCCGAGCATCAGGGCCAGGCCGGCGGCGTCGTTGGTCCGGTAACTGCCCATGCGCTGCAACAGCAGATAGGGCAGCGTGACGACGTCCTGGCTGCCGAACAGGGCGATGGCGCCGAGATCGCCGAGCGACAGGGCCATGGCGAAAGCCAGGGCAAGCAACAGCGCTTGCCGTATGCCCGGCCAGTCGATCAGCATCAGCCGTTGCACGCCGGTCAGTCCGAGCGCGATGCTCAGGCGCTCGGTACGCGCCATATGGGTGAGATGGGCGGGTTCCAACACCCGCATGACGAACGGCAGCGCCATCATGGCGTTGATCAATATGACAAGCAGGGGTGCCAGCGCGAAAACGTCGACGCGGCCGCGCAGCAGGATGAACCAGCCGGCACCCAAGACAATCGGCGGCACCAGCAGAACGAGACTTGAGCCGGCGGTGGCGGCGGAGCGGAACCACCGCGCCGAAAGCCTGATATCAGCCAGCGGCTGCGCCGCATGGCGGGCCCGCACCAGCATCAGAGCCGCCGCAACGGAAAGGATCGCCGCGCAGAGACCGATCGCGAGGCTGGTCAGGATGGCGCGCCAGACCACCGGCTCGCTTAACAGCCGCGGCAGATCGGCGGCGAGGCCAGATAGGACGATCGAAACGAGCGGCGAAACCAGAAACAGTGCGGCGAGGCCGATCAGACCGAAATCGGCCAGCCTTGCCACGGTCCCGCGATCCGGATGACGGCGAACCGGCAGGCCGAGTGTGGGGCTCTCCTCCGGCGCGCGATCGAGCAGCGCCAATGCCGTCAACAGGGCGCCGGTCAGGATCAGTTGCATGACCGCAAGGCCTACCGCCCGGGGCGGGTCGAAATCGAAACGCAAGGCCTGGTAGATGGCGACTTCGAGTGTGGTTGCCGCCGGGCCGCCGCCGAGAAGCAGGACCAGCGTGAAGCTGGTGACGCACAGCATGAACACCAGCCCGGCGATGCCGGCGAGCTGGCTGCGCATATAGGGCCATTCGACAAGCATGAAGACGCTGCGCGCAGCGAGACCCAGTTGGTCGGCGTTGCGCCAGTATTCCGCCGGGACGCGGTCAAGCGCGCCTAAGAGCAGGCGCGTCGCCAGCGGCAGGTTGAAAAAGACGTGGGCGAGCAAGATGCCCGGCAGCCCGTAGATCGACAGTGGTTCGGCCAATCCTAGTCCCTGCAGCGCCGTATTGAACAAACCCTGCCGCCCCCAGATTTCGATCAGACCCAATGCGGCGATGATCGGCGGCAGACCGATCGGCACGGCCAGCAGTCGGATCAGCCAGTCGCGTCCGACAAAGTGTTGCCGCCGCGCGATGGCCCGCGCCAGCGGAACCGCCAGTGCCACCGACAGAAACGTCGACAGCGTCGCCTGCAGCAGCGTGAACCGGGTGACCCGCCAAATGTAGGCATCGTAGAGCGCCGATTGTTCACCCGGCATGCCAGCCGCGGCGCCCAACAGCGCGATGACCGCGGCGCCGATTGCCAAAGCCATCGCGGCGAGAACAAAAGCTCCCGCCGCGATGTTTGCTGCGCGATGGGGGCCGCCCAGCATGGTATCGGTTCCGAAGCGCTAACGGCTCATGACCGATAGCCATTCGTCCAGCCAGTCGCGCCGGTTGTCCTGCACCTCCTGTGGCGTGAACAGCAGCGTCCGCTGCGGTTCGACCAGTCTATCGAACGCCGCGGGCAGCGGTTCCGTCGTCGCACCTGCCGGAAACATCCAGTTGGTGGTCGGAATAACGTTCTGGAAACCCGGACCGGTCATGAACGACAGGAACTGCTGGGCCAGATCCTTGTTCTGCGAAGCGGCAACCAGGCCGGCCACCTCGATCTGCATATAATGCCCTTCCTCAAAGGCGGCTGCCTGGTAGCGATCGGTTTCCTCGACCACCATGTGGTAGGCCGGCGACGTGGTATAGGACAGCACCATCGGGACCTCGCCGCCGGTGAACATGCCGTAGGATTCCGACCAGCCCGGCGTTACGGTCAGCACACGGTCCTTCAATTTCGCCCAGGCGTCGGCCGCTGCATCGCCGTAGACCGACTTGACCCAGAGCAGCAACCCAAGACCGGGCGTCGAGGTGCGCGGATCCTGGATGACGATTTTTTGCGACGGGTCGCCCTCGACCAACTGCTTCATGCTGGCCGGCGGTTCGGTCATCGCCTCGGTGTCGTAAACGACGGCGAAATAGCCGTAGTCGTACGGCACGAAAACATCGTCCGACCAACCGCCGGGAACCGATACGGCGGACTGGTCGATACCGCTCGGCTCGAACAGACCGGTGGCTTTGGCCTCGGCGACGAGATTGGTGTCGAGACCAAGCACGATGTCAGCCGCCGCAGTTTCGCCTTCGAGCTTCAACCGGTTGAGAAGCGCCACCCCGTCGGCGACGCCGACCCAGTTGAGGGTGCAGTCGCATTCGGCCTCGAATGCTTGCTTGACCGCAGGACCGGGGCCCCATTCGGTCACGAAACTGTCATAGGTGTAGACGGTGAGCGTTCTGTCGTTGGCTAATGCCGGAACCGCCCACGACAGGGCGACGGCTGTGAAGGCCGAAATCATTCTTAACAAGGGCATGCAGCGCCTCCTGAGTTAGCATTGCAGGGAAAGGCGCTGAAATGGCGTCTAATCCCTCCGCCGGTACAAACCGGATCAGGTTCTTCGGGTTGGTTTTAACCTCTCAGCGCACCCACATGCGTGACGCGCACCCCGTTAGATCACTTACAGTCTTAAATGCCGCGATCATCGCTGGCAAGTCCTGAAAAAGTTGCTATGTGCTAGCCGTCATGAGTGCCGACAATCCCTTCTTGGTCCTGCTGGGCGGTCTGCTGCAGGGGACGGAACGCCTGTCGCGGCAGATCCGGGATGCCCGGGTCATCGCTGCAGACGGAGGGATGCGGCATGCTGCCACACTGGGCCTCGTTCCGGAGTTGTGGGTCGGCGATTTCGATTCCTCTTCGCAAGACCTGCAACGCGCTTGGCCGGACATCGAACGACAGCCCTTTCCACCGGCCAAGAACCTCACCGACGGCGAATTGGCGATCGAGGCGGCGCTGAAACGCGGCGCCAGCCGCATCATCATGGCCGGCGCGCTTGGCGGCGAACGCAGCGACCATGCGCTGCTCCACATGACAACGGCTTGCGCCCTGCACGCCACGGGCGTCGACATCATGCTGACCTCGGGCGACGAAGAAGCCACGCCGCTGGCGCCAGGCCGGCGTACATTCGACCTGCCGCCGTCCAGCCTGTTCTCGATCCTCAATTTTTCCGATGTGTCGGGACTGTCGATCGAGGGGGCCCGCTATCCGCTGGACCGCTACGAACTCACCTTCGGCTCGTCCCGCACCCTGTCGAACGTGGCCGAGGGCCCTATCGTCATCACCGTGGAATCAGGCGTCGCCCTGCTGCTGGCGCGCCCCTACGACCTGTCGGGGCGCTGAAGCGATGGCGCCACCGATCCTGAAGCTCGACGATATAGGCTTGACGTTTGGCGGCGAACCGTTGCTCAGCGGCGCCGGTTTCCAGGTCGAGAGCGGCGACCGGCTGTGCCTGGTCGGCCGCAACGGCTCGGGCAAGTCGACGCTGCTGAAGATCGCCGCCGGCCTGGTCGAACCGCAATCGGGCAGCGTGTTTCGTCATCCTTCAGTCACCGTACGGTACCTCGAGCAGGAACCGGATTTCTCCGGCTACGACACGGTGCGCGCCTATGCCGAGGCGGGACTGGGACCGGGAGACGATGTGCACCGGGTGCAATATCTGCTTGATCATCTGCAGGTGGACGGTGCGGCAGATCCGCGTCGGCTATCGGGCGGCGAGACACGCCGGGCAGCGCTGGTACGGGTGCTGGCTCCGCAGCCCGATGTGCTGCTGCTCGACGAGCCGACAAACCACCTGGACCTGCCGGCGATCGAGTGGCTCGAGGCCGAATTGCAGCGCAGCAAGAGCGCCCTGGTGCTGATATCACACGATCGACGCTTTCTGGAGACCCTCACACGCGCCACCCTGTGGCTCGACCGCGGCAGCCTGCGTCGGCTCGACAGGGGCTTCGCAGCCTTCGAGGCATGGCGCGACCGGGCCCTGGAGGAGGAGGAACGCGAGCAGCACAAGCTCCAAAGGGCCATCGTGCGCGAGGAACACTGGCTGCGTTACGGGGTTACGGCGCGGCGCAAGCGCAATGTACGGCGACTCGACGAACTGCATGCCATGCGCGCCCGCCACCGCAACCACCGGGGCCCAACCGGCACCATCGAGGCCACCGCCGCGGAGGCGCGCGAGTCCGGCAAGCTGGTGATCGAAGCGAAATCGATCGGCAAGTCCTATGGCGGACGTACGATTGTCGATGACTTCTCGATCCGCATCCAGCGCGGCGATCGACTTGGCCTGATCGGACCCAATGGGGCCGGCAAGACGACGCTGCTGAACCTGTTGACGGGGGCGCTGGCGCCGGATTCGGGCACGGTACGGCTCGGCGCCAATCTGGAGGTGACGACGCTCGAGCAGCGGCGTGACGACCTCGATCCGGACGAAACGCTGGCCCATTTCCTGACCGGCGGGCGCGGCGATTCGCTGCCGGTCGGCGACACACACCGACACGTCACCGGCTACATGAAGGATTTCCTGTTTCAGCCGGAACAGGCGCGTACGCCGATCCGGGAACTGTCGGGCGGCGAACGGGCTCGGCTGATCCTCGCCCGCAACCTGGCGCGGCCGGCCAATGTGATGGTGCTCGACGAGCCGACCAACGATCTCGACATGGAAACACTCGATCTGCTGCAGGAGCTGATCGACGGTTTTGAGGGCACGGTGATCCTGGTCAGCCACGACCGCGACTTTCTCGACCGCACCGTCTCGTCGGTGCTGGCGCCGGCCAATCCGGATAGCCCGGACGGCCGCTGGCTGCATTTTGCCGGCGGCTACAGCGACATGCTGGCACAGCGTGGCGGCAAGGTGGCGCGAGACAGTGTGGCGAAGCCGAAAACGCCGACGAAACCGGTCGCAAGACGGGCGACGGAGCCGGCCAGGAAACTCTCCTACAAACAGAAATATGCGCTGGAGACATTGCCGCAGCGGATCAGCGAGGCGGAGGCTGAAATCGGCCGTCTGGAAGCGGAAATGGCGGCCCCGGAGCTGTTCACCAAGGATCCTCAGGGCTTCAGCCGGCGCGCTGAGCGGCTCGGTGAACTGCGCGCCGTCAAGGAAGGCATGGAAGACGAGTGGCTCGAACTGGAAATGCTGCGTGAATCGCTGGAACAATCGGATTGATGCAAGCCGCTTCCATTTGCCGGTGAGGGGCTCTATGGTCCGCGCAGCGAAAGTGAGATGACTTATGCGTTTTGAAGGCACACAAGCCTATATTGCCGAGAAGGACCTGACGGTTGCGGTCAATGCGGCGATCACGCTGGAACGTCCGCTGCTGGTCAAGGGCGAGCCCGGCACCGGCAAGACCGAGCTCGCCAAACAGGTTGCCGCGGCGCTCGATCTAGAGCTGATCGAGTGGCATATCAAGTCGACGACGAAAGCCCAGCAGGGCCTCTACGAATATGATGCCGTGTCGCGACTGCGCGACAGCCAACTCGGCGACGAACGCGTCTATGACGTGCGCAACTACATCAAACGCGGCAAGCTGTGGGATGCCTTCGTGTCCGACCGCAAGGTGGTGTTGCTGATCGACGAAATCGACAAGGCGGATATCGAGTTTCCGAACGACCTGCTGCAGGAACTCGACCGGATGGAGTTCTTCGTTTACGAGACGGGCGAGACGGTCAAAGCGGCGCACCGGCCGGTGGTCATCATCACATCCAACAACGAGAAGGAACTGCCGGACGCGTTCCTGCGCCGATGTTTCTTTCATTACATCAAGTTTCCGGATGCCGAGACGCTGCATCGCATCGTTGACGTGCACTACCCGGGCATCAAGCAGGATCTGGTGCGTGCGGCACTGTCGCAGTTCTACGAAATCCGCGACGTGCCCGGCCTCAAGAAGAAACCATCGACTTCCGAAGCGCTCGATTGGATTCGCCTGCTGGTATCCGACGATGTCGAGCCGGCGGATCTGCGCGGCAGTGCCAAAAACGCACTGCCCAAACTCCACGGCGCGCTGCTCAAGAACGAGCAGGACGTGCACATGTTTGAAAGACTGGCCTTCATGGCACGCCGCGACGGCGCCTGATTCCTTCGTTCCAGCCTTTCGACAAGACTATGCCCATCAAGATTCCAGACCAGCTTCCGGCCCGCAAAACGCTTGAGGAGGAGGGCGTCACGGTGATGACCGAAACGGCGGCCATCCGGCAGGACATCCGCCCGCTGCAGATCGGGCTGCTCAATCTGATGCCGAACAAGATCCGCACCGAGATCCAGATGGCGCGGCTGGTCGGCGCGACGCCGCTGCAGGTCGACCTGACGCTTGTCCGGGTCGGTCAGCACACGCCGAAAAACACCCCGGAGGAACACCTGCTGGCGTTCTACAACACGTGGGAGGAGGTCCGGCACCGCAAGTTCGACGGTTTCATCATCACCGGTGCACCCATCGAGACCATGGATTTCGAGGAGGTATCCTACTGGTCCGAGATGGAGCAGATTCTCGACTGGACGGTCACCCATGTGCACTCCACCATGAACGTTTGCTGGGGCGCGATGGCGGCAATCAAGCATTTCCACGGTGTGCCGAAATATACGCTGTCGAAGAAAGCTTTCGGCGTCTACCGCCACCACAACCTCAAGCCGGCGTCTCCGTATCTCAACGGATTTTCGGATGATTTTCAGATTCCGGTGTCGCGTTGGACCGAAGTGCGCGAACAGGATATCGATCCCGCTTCCGGGCTGGAGATCCTGATGAAGTCGGACGAAACCGGCGTCTGCATGGTGCACGAGGCCTATTGCAACCGGCTTTATGTCTTCAATCACATCGAATACGATTCCTTTTCGCTGGCCGAGGAATACCAGCGCGACGTCGGCCAGGGCGTGTCCATCGACGTGCCGCACAACTATTATCCCGACGACGATCCGCAAGCCGAACCGCAAAACCGCTGGCGCAGCCACGCCCACCTGATGTTCGGCAACTGGATCAACCACATCTACCAGACCACCACCTTCGATCTCGAGGAGATCGGCATGGATCGGGAACCGAGAAAGAGGCGTGCGCGATGAGCGATGTAATCGTCAGGCCGCTGCGAGACAGCGACGAGGCACAGTGGCGCCGGTTGTGGACCGGGTACCTCAGCTTCTACAAGTCGACGGTGCCGGAGGAGGTTTACAAGACCACATTTTCGCGGCTTCTGTCGGGTGACGCGAACGAATATGCGGCGCTGATCGCCGAGAAGGACGGCGCGCCGGTCGGCCTCGCCCATTACCTGTTTCATCGTCATTGCTGGAAGCTCGAGAATGTCTGCTATCTGCAGGACCTTTATGCCGATCCGCGTGTGCGCGGCAGCGGTGTCGGGCGGGCACTGATCGAAGCGGTCTACGCCGCCGCCGATGCCGCCGGCTGTCCCTCGGTCTACTGGACGACGGAGGAGGACAACATGACGGCGCGCCGGCTTTATGACCGGATCGGCGGCAAGACCCCGTTCATTCAATACAAGCGACCGCCTGCATGAGGGGGCGCACATTGACCTTTGGCGGCCGGGCTGATGAGATGATCACATCGTCCAAGCAGCTGGTTTGATCGCATGTTCATCCCGTTTTTCCTGGAATTGAAAGCCGCCAAGCTCCCGGTGTCGTTGCGCGAGTATCTGACATTGCTCGAGGGCATGGACGCCAGGCTGGTCAACTATGACATCGAGGGCTTCTACTACCTGGCCCGTTCCAGCCTCATCAAGGACGAGCGTTACATCGACCGCTTCGACCAGATTTTCGCGCGGGCCTTCAGGGGTGTCGAGGCGGTATCCGGCGAAGCCGGGATCGATGTCACGGATCTGCCCGAGGAGTGGTTGCGGCGACTTGCCGAAAAGCATCTGACGGAGGAGGAAAAAGCGCTGGTCGAGAGTCTCGGCGGCTTCGACAAGTTGATGGAAACCCTGCGTCAGCGGCTGGAGGAGCAGCAAGGCCGGCACCAGGGCGGCAGCAAGTGGATCGGCACGGCCGGTACCTCGCCCTTCGGCGCCTATGGTTACAATCCGGAAGGCATCCGCATCGGCCAGAAAGAGGGTCGCCACGGCCGCGCCGTCAAAGTGTGGGACAAGCGCGACTTCCGCAATTTCGACGATTCGGTGGAACTCGGCACCCGCAACATCAAAGTGGCGCTGAAGCGGCTGCGTCGCTGGGTACGGGAGGGCGCTGACGAGGAGTTCGACCTGCACGGTACCATTCGCTCGACAGCCGAACACGGCTATCTCGACGTCAAGACCCGCCCGGAACGCCACAACGCCATCAAGCTTTTGATGTTTTTCGATGTCGGCGGATCGATGGACGGCCACGTCAAGGTGGTCGAGGAGCTGTTCTCGGCGGTGCGATCCGAATTCAAACACATGGAGTATTTCTATTTCCACAATTGCCTGTATGAGGGTGTTTGGCGAGACAACCGGCGGCGTCACAGCGAGATCACCCCGACCTACGAGGTGCTGCGCACCTACGGCTCCGACTACCGGGTGATCTTTGTCGGTGACGCGTCGATGAGCCCCTACGAGATCGTCTATCCCAGCGGCTCGGTGGAGCACTGGAATGCGGAATCCGGGCAAGTCTGGCTAACCCGCCTGCTCAACCAGTTTCCCAAGGCGGTCTGGCTCAACCCGACACTGGAAAAGCACTGGCGCTATACCCATTCCATTGAACTGATCCGCGACATTTTCCGCGAACGGATGTATCCACTCAACCTGGCGGGGCTGGAATCGGCGACCCGCGAGCTGTCGCGGTGACCGAAGCACAGCTGTTCGGGCACACAAGGGACGGCAAACCCGTTTACCAGGTTGAACTGGAAGGCGGCGGTCTCTGCGCCTCGCTCATCAGCTGGGGCGCTGCGCTGCGTGACCTGCGGCTTACCGGCCACGCGTCGCCGCTGGTGCTTGGATATGATGCATTTTCTCACTACGAGAACCATTCGCCCTATTTCGGTGCCACGGCCGGGCGCTTTGCCAACCGCATCGCCGAAGCCACGTTTCGCATCGACGGTCGCACTTACCAGCTCGACCGCAACCAGAACGGCCGGCATCATCTGCATGGCGGTGCGCTGGGTATCGGCAAGCGCCCGTGGCGCGTTGCCGAATTGCAATCCGACCGGGTCCGCTTCGAAATCGACGATCCGCATGGTCATATGGGCTATCCGGGCGCATGCCGCATCGCCTGCACCTATCAGCTGAAACCCGGGGGTGTGCTGTCCGTGGTGCATGAGGCCGAGTGCGACCGGCCAACACCATGCAACATCGCGCACCACAGCTACTTCAATCTCGACGGCCGTTCAAACGTGCTCGATCATGAGCTCATGATCGCCGCCGACCATGTCTTGCCGGTTGATGGTGATCAGATCCCGACCGGCGATGTGGCCGCTGTCGCCGGCACGCCTTTCGATTTTCGTGACATGCGGCCGATCCGGTGTGCCGGCGAGCAGGTGCTCTATGATCACAATTTTTGTCTGTCCGATGCGCGCATGGACAAACGTGCCGTGGCTTTGCTGAGCAGCCCCTACTCGGGCGTCACGATGGAAGTCTGGACCACAGAACCGGGCCTGCAGTTCTATTGCGGCTTTAAACTCGATAGCCCGGTGCCGGGGCTGACGGGCCAGCGTTATGGCGCCTTCTCCGGGCTGTGCCTGGAAGCGCAGATCTGGCCGGATGCCCCCAACCACGGGCATTTTCCGAATGCCATCCTGCGACCAGGCGACAAACTGATTCAGTCGACCGACTATGTCTTTTCGAGAAGTTAACTCGGTTTTTTCCCAAGGCTGGCTTGACGAGCGGGTTGACACTGCGTGAGGAATAAGGCCCATATAATATATATTATATAAGACTCGGGTGACGGTTGTGGGAGGACGCTGCGCCGCTGCCCGGTCTGCGGGGGAGGACCATGGCCGCCATTCTCACGCTGTTCCGGCTGCTTGCCTGGATCAACACGTTTTTATTGCGCATCGGACGCAACATTGCCTGGGTGGCAATGGGGCTGATGGTGCTGATTATCTGCCTGCAGGTGTTTTTCCGCTACGTGCTGAACAATGCCCTGCCGTGGCCCGACGAGGCTGCGCGTTTCCTGATGCTGTGGATGACCGGCCTGATCGCGCCGAGCGCCTATCGCTGGGGCGGTTTTGTGTCCATCGACTTGGTCAAGGACCTGCTCCCGGTCTCATTGGGGCAGTTGCTCTCGTTGTGCCTGCTGTTCATCAGCCTGATGGTTCTGGTCATTGGCCTGCAGCTGGGGATCAAGCACGTCAACTCCGGCTGGCTGTTCAAGTCCAGTTCGCTAAAGCTGCCGCTCGACCTGATCGGCATGGGCGTCTACCGAATGCCGCTGGCCATCATGTACATGTCCCTGCCGGTTGGCATCGTGATGATGATCCTGGTCAATATCGAACTGACGCTGAAATCGATTATCGGACTGATCGACCCTTCGCTGGAGATTCCAGGCGACAGCGACCACGACGTGATCACGGCGGAGTAGACCCATGCTTTTCCTGTTTCTGCCGGTTTTCCTGTGTTTCCTGATGATCGGCCTGCCGGTGTTCTTCGGCCTGCTGGCGGCACCTGGGTTCCTGCTCTGGCTGAACGGCCAGGAACGCGACATCGCGCTGCTCTACCGCAACGTCTACAACGGTATGGACTCGTTTCCGTTGATGGCGATCCCGTTCTTCATGCTGGCCGGCGAACTGATGAACCGCGGCGGCATCACGCTGCGCATCGTGGAGTTCAGCCAGGCGCTGATCGGCCATGTGCGCGGCGGTCTGGCGCAGGTCAACATCCTCTCGTCGATGCTGTTCGCCGGCCTTTCGGGTTCGGCGGTGGCCGACACCTCGGCGCTCGGCTCGATGCTGATACCGGCGATGGAGAAAAACGGCTACACGCGCCGCTTCTCGGCGGCGATCACCGCCGCCTCCTCGGTGATCGGACCTATCATCCCACCATCGGGCATCATGATTATTTACGCCTACGTGATGGGTGAATCGGTGGCCGCACTGTTCCTGGCCGGCATCGTGCCGGGCGTCCTGGTGGGTGTCGGCCTGATGATCGTGACTTCGATCATGGCCCGTTCCAACGACTTTCCGCCCGCCACACGGCGCGCCACCCTGGGCGAACGCGGACAGGCCTCGTTGCGTGCCTTCTTCCCGCTGATGACGCCGGTGATCATTCTCGGCGGCATCCTGGGCGGCGTTTTCACGCCGACGGAAGCGGCGGCTGTCGCGGCCGTCTACGCCTTCATCGTCAGCATGTTCATCCTGCGCACCATGGACTGGGTAGATCTGCCGAAAGTGCTGACCAAGGCGGCGATCACCACCTCCGTCGTGCTGCTGCTGGTCGGCGCCGCGATGGCCTTCAAGACCGTCGTCAGCCTCAGCCATGCACCGGAACTGCTGGCCGATTTCATCCTCAGCCTTTCAGAAAATCCGCTGATCCTGCTGTTCCTGATCAACGTGCTGCTGTTCATCGTCGGCATGTTCTTGGATGCGGGACCGGCCATCATCATTCTCGGACCGATTCTGGCGCCGATCTTCACCTCGCTCGGTGTGGACCCGGTCCACTTTGCTATCATCATGAGCGTCAATCTGACAGTGGGGCTGGCGACGCCACCGATGGGACTGGTTCTGTTCGTCGCATCGAGCGTATCCGGGGTGAAGGTCGAGCAGATCGCCCGATCCATCCTGCCGTTCCTGGCGGTCGAGGTCCTGGTGATCTTCCTGATCACCTATTTCCCGGCGTTCTCCATGACGGTGCCGAGACTGTTTGGATTTGTGGAGTAAGCAAACCGGCCGGACCGCGGTCGCCATCCGGCTCGCCTTGACAATCAACGAGGGTCATGGATCTTATATCTTATATAAGACTTGCCTTCATCCAGCCGCATAGGGAGGAAATCTATGCTCTTGAGGAAAACCGCAAACCTGTTGTGTGCCGCCGCGCTCGGCCTGACGGTCACAGCATTCGGAGTGGCGCAGGCCGCGGACTATAAGCTGCGCGCCACCGCCAACTCCAACGAAAACGACGAGGACTATGACGGTCTGATCGTCTTCAAGGACTATGTGGAGAAGGCTTCCAACGGCGCCATCGAGGTGGAACTGTTCATCGGTACGCAGCTTTGCTCGGGCGGCGCGGAATGCCTGCAGGGCGTCGCCGACGGCACGATCGACATCAACATCTCGACGTCCGGCGGCGCGGCCGGCATTTTCCCGTATGTGCAGGTGCTCGACCTGCCCTACCTGATGGCTGACGACCGGATCGCCGAACATGTGCTTTCCGGCGATTTCACCCGCCAGCTGCGCGAGAAGGCGCTTAACGACTCCGGTGGTATGATCCGGTTGATGACCATCGGCAACACCGGCGGCTGGCGCAACTTCGCCAACACCCAGAAGCGGGTGCAGACCCCGGAGGACATGGACGGCCTGAAGATCCGTACCATCGTTGCCGACCTGCCGCAGGAACTGGTCAAGGCACTCGGTGCCTCGCCGACCCCGATTCCGTGGCCGGAGTTGTTCACATCCTTCCAGACCGGCGTCGTCGAAGGTTCCAAGAACGGCATCACCGACATCATGAGCATGAAGTTCCCGGACGCCGGGCTGAAATATGTAACGCTCGACGGTCACGCCTATATGGGTGCGCTGTGGTGGATGAACAACGACGTGTTCATGTCGATGCCGGAAGACCTGCGCCAGGTGGTGGTCGACGGTTTCGCCGCCCTGCAACAGGCGACCTTCGCTTCGCCGAAACGCAAGTCGATCCAGGCGTATCAAGAGTTTCTTGAGGAGGGCGGCGATCTTTACGTGCTGACGCCCGACGAAAAAGCTGCTTTCAAGGAAGCCGCAGCACCTGTCTATGAGTGGTTCACGGCCAATGTCGATGGCGGCGAAGAGGTGTTCAACGCCCTCAACGAGGCTGTCGCCCAGGCCGAAGCTGAAATCAACGCCGCACGCCAGGCTGACCTGAATTAGAAAAAGACCAAGCGACTAACACTTCGCCGGCGGGTCAAACACCCGCCGGTCTTTTTATGTCACCGGTCTTTCGCGTCCGAAACCGCAGGTGGATTTCTTTCTCCGGCAAAATACTGTCTCGGCGACATTCGGTAGTGGCTGCGGAAGGCGCGGTAGAACTGCGAATAGCTGCCGAAGCCGGCGTCAAGTGCGGCATGCAGCAGATCGGACCTCGCGTCTTGGCGCATGATCCGATCGACCCGCTCCAGTTTCTGTTCCGTGCGGAAATCAACAATGCTGCGGCCGGTCTGCTGACGAAACAGGCGGCCGAGGCGCCCGGCGCTGAGGCCGCTGCGGCGAGCGATTTCAGACAGACTGGAGGCTGGGTCCTCCTGAATAGCCCGCGCGGCGCGGTCGACGGCCGGGTGCACGGCGGTGAAACGTCCGGCGGAGGCGACGCCCCAGTGATGCCAGGCGCGGGCCAGCCACCAGCGCAGGCCAATCGCACACACGGCCGGCTCCGTAGCGGAGGCGATGCCGGCAGCGATCGTTTCAAGCTCGCGGGACCCCTGTGCCGTCAGACCGCGCGGCGGTACCGGTCCGGTGCGCTCGTCGACCGTCAGCTGCGGCATTTCTGGCACGGCGCGCAGTTCAGGCAACAGGATACGTGCGGAAATCAGGAACACCCACATATCGAAATCTTTCGAATCGGAGAGCAGCACATGGGCCTGCCCGGAAAATGCCCACAGAAGCGAACCTGCCCGCAATGTGTGGACTTTGCCATCAATCAGGTAGAGCGCCTCGCCGCTCAGCGCGTGCAGAACGACAAGTTCGGCATGCTGTTGCGGCGTACCGGAATAGCTGCGACGATCCGATCGCTTCCAGCAGAGACCGCCGGGTTCCGGTCGGACCAGCGGATGGGGATCACAAACGACCATTTTTGCAAAGAATCTCCCTTTCGATGCAAAGAAAAGCGGTCGATACTGCGATATTTTGCAATGAATAGCAAAAACGGGAGTTGGACATGACACCTTCCATCGAGCAGTTCCGAAGCAACGGATATGCGGTCTTTCCGGGAGCCCTTGGCGCCGAGGACCTGGCGGTGCTGCGCGCGGCGTGCCAGGCGTTGTTAGACGAGCCGATCGATGACGGCGGCAATGGGCGCCACAAGATCGGTCTCGGTGCGGCACGGCGCTTCCTGGCACACCGGCACGAGGAGTTTCCCGACGTCGCGGATTTTCTGCTTGGCGACACGATCGCGTCGATCACCAAAACCTGCCTCGGCGAAACAGGTTACCTGTTCAACGAACAGTTCGTGGTCAAGGGCTCGGAATCGGGCGCCAGCTTCGCCTGGCACCAGGACGGCGCCTATGTCGGCTTCGACCACACGCCTTATCTGACCGTGTGGATCGCGCTCGACGACACGACCGAGGACAATGGCTGCGTCTACCTGCTGCCGCGTAATCTCGATGCCCGACCGGACCTTGAACCGCACGAGTGGCTGGAGGACTCGCGCGAACTCAACGGCTACACGGGCAGCGAGACCGGCGTTCCGATGACATGTCCGGCCGGCACTATCGTCGCTTTCTCAAGCCTGACCCTGCACCGTTCGGGTGAGAACGTCACCGACCGCAAGCGGCGCGCCTATGTGTGCCAGTATTCCGTGGAACCGATCCGCGATCCCCAAACCGGTGAACTGAAGCGTTTCGGCAAGCCGGTGGTCGGCCAGCCGGTCGCCTCGTCGGCTATGGGGTAGTCACCGGAACGGGTACATCCACGGCCGATAGTCCTCGACCAGGATGCGCGCGTGGTCGATCTGTTCGGGCGTCATTTTCTTGACCACCTCCTCGATGCTGATCGCCGCGTCGGGATCGCCGCCGATCGCCGACAAGCGGTACCACAGATAGGCGCGAACGAGGTCGGGCTCCGGGATGCCACGACCGATCTCGTAGTACCAGCCGACACCAGACTGGGCACCGGGATGACCCTTCATTGCCGAGCGCAGATACCATTCGAAGGCCCGGGTGTCGTCGCGCGGCACGCCAAGGCCCATGGCGTACATCACACCGATCAGCTCCTCGGCGTCGGCATTGCCGGAACGGGCGGCCGGCAACAGCGCCCGCATCGCCTCTTCAAAGCGGCTCTCTTCCATGAGATCGCGGGCGGTTTCGATCTCGGCCGATGCCGGTTGCACCAGCAACAATGTCGCGGCGATCACCGCAGCGCGCAGAAGCGTGACAGCCATGCGAAAATTCCTTTAAATGGCATTCCTTGTCATGTTCGGGCGAGTTGAGGACGGGAGATTAGCGTGCGCCGGAATTCATGCAACAGCCTTCGTGTATTTATTGCGACGGCGCTGTGTGCTGTCTGTTTTGGATCGGCACACGCCGACCAACAGCCTTCCCCTGGACTTCCTTCGCCGATCCTGGAGAGCGACTTTCTGCCGTTTGACGAGAAGCGCGCCGCGTTGGGCCGACTGCTGTTCTACGACCCCATCCTGTCGGGCAATCGCAACATTTCCTGCGGCACCTGCCACCACCACGACCTGGCGAGTGCCGACGGCCTGCCGCTGGGCGTCGGGGAAGGCGGCGAGGGCATCGGTCCGAAACGCACGACCGGGACCGGATCGGATCGAATCGACCGACGCGTGCCACGGAATTCGCCGGCCCTCTTTAATGTCGGCCATCGCGATATCAGCCTGCTGTTTCACGACGGCCGTCTCAGCGTCAGCGACCTTTACGGCAACGGGTTCAACTCGCCGGCTGAAGAGTATCTGCCCAAGGGACTGAACCATATCGCCGCCGCGCAGGCCGCCTTTCCCGTCACGTCGGAAACCGAGATGGCCGGCCGGCCCGAGGAAAACGAGATTGCCGGAGCGGTCAACCGCCGGATCGACTATGCGTGGCGGCTGCTGGCCGAGCGGGTGCGCGCCACGGCGGCCTACGCGCCTCTGTTTGTCGATGCCTATTCCGATATCGAACGATCGGCCGATATCGAATTCGTACACATCGCCAACGCCATCGGCGATTTCGTGATTTCCGAATGGCGGTCATATGACAGCCCATTCGACCGCTATCTGGCCGGCGATGCACGGGCCTTGAACACCAATGCCCGTGCCGGCATGGATTTGTTCTTCGGCAAGGCACAGTGCGCCAGCTGCCATTCGGGGCCGCTGTTCACGGATCAGCGCTTTCATGCGCTCGCCCTGCCGCAATTCGGGCCGGGCCGAACCCGGACCTTCGATCTCATCGCCCGCGATGTCGGTCGCATGGGTGAAACCGACCGGCTCGAAGATGCCTATCGCTTTCGCACGCCGTCACTGCGCAATGCGGCGTTGACCGCGCCGTACGGTCACAACGGCGCTTATGCCAGCCTCGAAGGCATCATCCGCCATCATCTCGAACCGCAGGCGGCTTTTGATCGCTGGCAGCCGTCGGAGGTCAGGCTGCCGGTCAGCGCGGAGCTCGACAAGACCGACTTCCTGATCCTTCAGGACCGGCGAGAGCGACAGCTGGTGCGTGGCAGCGTGGATATCGAGCCAATCGCCCTTGACGATGCGGAGGTCGTGCAACTGGTCGCCTTCATCAAATCACTGACCGGCGATGCCAGCGTCAAAGGCCGGCTGGGCCGTCCCGAAACCGTCCCCAGCGGCCTGCCGGTCGATTGAACGGCCGCCGCAACCCTGCTTGGTTGTGGCTTTGCGTCGACACAAAACACAAAAAACAGTGGTTCTCGCCGAGGCACCTTGTCGGTATCGGCAGACATAGTATGATTGCGATCACAAAAATGTGATGAGGGGTAGATCATGCGATTGATCCTAGGCGCCGTCATACCCGGAGCGCTGCTCGTGGTGGGCGCGTTGATGTTGATCCCGGGTTCGTTCACGCCGGTCAAGGCCGAGGGCGAAACGCAGCTTCCAGCGCCGCTCAGCGAAAGCGATTTTCTGCCCTACAGCGAAAAACGTGCACAGCTCGGTCGATCGCTCTATTACGATCCGGTACTGTCCGGAAACCGCAACATCTCCTGCGGTACCTGCCATCATCACGATCTGGCGAGCGCGGACGCGCTGGCGCTCGGCGTTGGGGAAGGCGGCGAGGGCCTTGGCGCAAAGCGCAATACGGGCAGCGGCGCAGCACGCATCCATGAGCGGGTACCGCGCAACGCACCGGCCCTGTTCAATGTCGGCCACCGCGAAATCACCACGCTGTTCCATGACGGTCGGCTGAGCATCGGAGACGATTTCGGCAACGGTTTTGTGTCGCCGGCCAAGCAATATCTGCCGAAGGGTCTCAATCATATCGCCGCCGCACAGGCAGCCTTCCCAGTAACCTCGGCGACCGAAATGGCCGGCCTGCCGGGCGACAACGAGGTCGCAGGCCCGATCGCCAAGCGCATGGATCACGGCTGGGCGTTGCTGGCGCAGCGGATCCAGGCGATACCGGGCTATCTGCCGCTGTTCGTCGAGGCCTATCCCGATGTGCAGAAAGCCGACGACATCACCTTTGCCCACATCGCCAACGCCATCGGCGATTTCGTGATCTCCGAATGGCGCTCCTTCGACAGTCCGTTCGACCGGTACCTGGCCGGTGAAAAGGACGCGCTGAACGCCGATGCGGCGGCCGGCATGGCGATCTTTTTCGGCAAGGGAAACTGCGCCTCCTGCCACAGCGGGCAACTGCTGACCGATCAGGATTTCCACGCGATCTGCCTGCCGCATTTCGGACCCGGGAAGTTCAAGGCCTTCGACAATGTGACGCGCGACGTCGGACGCATGGCGGAGACCCGCAAGGCTGCCGACGCCTATCGCTTCCGCACGCCGTCATTGCGCAACGCGGCGCTGACCTCGCCCTACGGTCACAACGGGGCCTATGCCACGCTGGAGGGGATCATCCGGCACCATCTCGACCCGGAAGAGGCGTTCGAAAGCTGGACGCCGGCCCATGTCTCGCTGCCATCGAGCAGCCGGCTCGACGGATCCGACTTTACATCGCTGCTGGATCCGCGGGAACGTCAGCTGATGCGCAACGCTCTCGACATCGAGCCGGTATCGCTGACTGATGCCGAAGTCTCCCAGCTTGTTGCGTTCATGCACGCGCTGACCGGTGAAACCAGCGTCAACGGGCGGCTGGGCCGGCCCGACAGCGTGCCCAGCGGTTTGCCGGTGGATTAGAGAAGGGCGTGGACTGATCGGCACGGAGCCACAATCTGATTTCGCCAGCTTGACGAAATGGCGAGAGATGACGGCGTGTTTCTCTTAGCGGTGGTATGATGCCGCGATGCCGAAAAACGGCCGCAATGAGCCCAGATTAACTAATGCTGCGCGTCACACGGATTTCAGCTTTCGAGGGATCAGCGCAGTGACTGTTCGGGATCAAAATCAGCGCGTAGTACCGAGGCCTCTGTCGGGTCCTCGGGCCCGATAATGACTTGAGCGATTTCGAGGCTTTCTGCATCAAACCGATAGACTATGCTGCCCGAGGTGAGTTGGAATGCCCAGTCGGATCGTTCGAAGAAACCACGCGATAGCGGCGCGCGACTCCCGTCGGTCTTGATCACGTAAACTTCCAGAAACACCATACCGTTCTGAAAATGGAAGACGGAGTTTTCGGTCGCGCTGTTGACGATCACTCCATTCGAGGGGATCTCCAATTCGAGCCCATCCGAGTAGGCGCGTCCCTTCGCAGTTCCAAGGCGAGGGTCGTTGTTAAAAGTTCCCGTCACGCGTCCGCTGCAGGTGGAGTTCAGGTTCTCCAACGATGAAGCGTAGCCGCGAATTTCGGAGGATTCCTGCGGGGTACAGAAATACGCTACCGCGCCGAGGTTCAGAGCATCTGGCTTCAGGTCAGAGCTGGCCTCGGTGATCTCTTCAACATCGACAAGAATGACAAAGCGGTCAAACTCGAAAGGCTGCGAGCTCTTAACTACCTCGCTCAGTACATTGAGCTGGAGGCCTACGGCTTCGCTCTGATTTGCTAGTATCTCGGCTTGTTTGGCTAGCGAAGCTACTTGTGTCTCGAGAAGCCTGGCTTGGCCGATAAAAACCTTTTCCATCTCCTTGATACGCAGCTCGGCCGCCTGTTGCTCCTGCTGATGGGTCAGCGTCAGCGACACCGCCGCGATGATCGAGCTCTGCACCACGCCCACAACAGCAACGATCCCGAGCGTGGAAAACCCGGGTTCGCCTGACTTCCTGTGTTCGGCATAGAGCGCCAAGATGGCAAAAACCCCGGCCACGAAGATGGCTATGTAGTTTGTGATCAGCAGCATCCCACGCGCCCCGCTTTCGTGCCGCCCGCGATCCGGCCGCCACATGTCGAACCCGTTCTGGCTTTAACATAATGGACGTAATCAGCCTGTGACCAAACAGAAGAACGGACTTTCGGTCTCTCAATTTGAACGGCAAAATTGTCCGCAAGTCTAACACTCGCCGGGTTATCACAAGCGACAACCCAGAGCCTATACCACCAAGATGCTGTGGCGAAACTAACGTCTGCGCTTTCGGTAGATGGGACCACCCTTCGAAAACTGCTGCGCGAATTAATAAGAGCTATTTGCCCGCAGCCGAAGATGGTCTTGGAAGTTGTCACGACACGTCAATGCTGGCAGCTTGTCGGCATGAAAGCACCCGTCCTGGAGATTAATGAGATACTGCTTCGCCCGGTGACATTGGCGGATGCTCCGGCTATGCAAACCCACTTTGCAAAATGGAATGTCATCAAACACATTGGCGAGATTCCTTGGCCCTATCCTTCGGATGGCGCTCGCTCTTACATCAGCCGAATTCTCGCAGAATCCGAATGTAAGGAGATCTATTATTGGGGGATCTTCCTCAAGGTGAACCCCACGGAACTCATCGGGACAATCGAATACAGATTCTTGGACGACGACGATGAGAACCGAGGTTTCTTGCTATCCGAAGGCTACTGGGGCAATGGCATAATGACCGACGCCGTTACGGTCACCCAGGATTTCATCTTCTTCGAACTGGAGAAGCCGCGCCTGTTGTTGAGAAACCGATCCACTAATGATGCTTCGAAAGCCGTGAAAGAGAAAACCGGCGCACGTCTGATCGGCTCTGACAAAGGGACATACTATGACGGCAAGCAAGACGAGGACGTATGGGAGGTCACTCGAGAGCGCTGGGAATTGTTGCGGAAAAAGCACGAGTAATCCCACCATTTCTGTTCAGGCGGCGGCATCGAAAGCAGACGCTGGTGCAGTCGCAGTGAAACGTCGCTTGGTCTGCACAGCCGTTCCGTGGCAAGAGTATTGTCTTTAATAGGCGTGCACTGCTGCGAGCGCCTGACCTTTAGAGCCAGTCTTCATAGAAATCCCGGACCGGTCCTATCAGGTCCGACGCGAGGCGTCTGCGCACGACCTCGGCGGCAGTGTCGGGGCGATCGAGGGTGCGGGTGATGTCTTCGAGGATCGCGTTCCGGTCGATCCTTGTGAAGCGACCCTCGTGGTAGACCACCTGCCCACCGATCATGACCGACTGTACAGCCGCCGATTTTGCCCGCCGGACGAGAACGTCGACAAGCGGCATGCGGGGATCCTGATAGGGTCTGGTGACCTCAGACCAGTCGAGCAGCACCATATCGGCCAGCATTCCCGGGGCGAGGCGCCCGATCCGGTCCGAGAACGGCGTCGTCGCCGCGCCGTGTTCGGTGGCCATGCGCAGGATCTGCGCCGCCGATGGATGCGGTGCACCGTGACCCGGCTGGCGGTGCAGTGTCAGCGCCAGGCGCATTTCCTGGAGCATGTCGCGATCGTCGTTTAGTCCGGCCTCGTCGATCCCAAGGGCGACCGGGACCCCGCTCGCAAGGAAACCATTAAGATCGGCGGTGCCGCTCTTGAGGCGAAGATTGGAGGAGCAGTTGTGGCAGAGACAGCCGCCGCGTTCGGCCAGCAGCGCGATATCGTCCTTGGTCATCCAGACACCGTGCCCGATCGTCAGTTGCGGTCCTATCAGACCAAACTTGTCGATGTAGGCGAGCGCCGAGCCGCCGGTCCGTCGTCGTGCGTACTCGGCCTGGTATGGGGTCTCGAGAAGGTGCATGTGCATTGGCGCGCCGGTCTCTTGAGCCATGCGCGCGGCGCTTTCCAGCGCGGCGTCCGAAAGCCAGTGGAGATTGGACGGAGCGATCTGGACGCCGATCAGCGGCGCGTCGGCCCATCTGGCGCGCAGAGCGTGAAATACACCCACCTGTTCTTCGAGCGGAAGGCCGAAGCTTGAAAGGTAGGCTGAAGCGGGCGCCCGTAGCGGAGCCGGCAAAGAGGCGACGAACGCCTCGTCTGCGGCATAGATCATCCGGTTCTGATCGCGCAGCGCGAACGAATAGGACGCCCGCATGCCGAGTTCGGCGTAAGCGCCGATGATGGCGTCGGAGCGGGCGAGCACCGCTTCGGCATCGCCGGGCGCTCGGCTGTGAAGATGTTGGACCGTCGTCACGCCCGAGGCGATCATCTCGAAGGCCGAGAACAGCGTGTCGAGGTAAGGATCGACGTCACGCATCGCAAGGCGCTCGGCGAACCAGAGCTCAAGCGGCTGGTCGCGGGCGCCGAGCTGGAACGGGGTCAGGCCGACATGGTGATGGGCGTTGATCAGCCCGGGGATCGCCACCCGGCCACGCCCGCCGATCTCGTTCGCCTCGGGATGTTCGCGACAGAGCGCGGCAGCCGGCCCTATCGCGGCAATGGTTTCGCCCTCGACGAGGATCGCCACGTCGGCGAGGATCTCAGGGCTGCCGTCCGCGGCGAAGCCGGCGATAACCCGATCTGCGGTGACGAGGGTCCGGTTCATGCTTGTGTCATCGCCCGTTTGAGAGAGAGCCGCACCGCCGCGGGCACCGGTTCGATAAGCGGCACCGTCACCGTCGCCGCCAGTGCGCGCGCCGCGACCGCGAGCGGGCCGCCGCCGATGACGACCGCCTCCACACCCGCATCGCGCACGGCCTGTTCAACGGCCGATGCGAGCGCGGCTTCGAGCGCCGACGGGTCGGCCGTGAGCGTCACGGGATCGCCGGGCGTCGTCCAGGTGCCTGCGAAGTTGCGATGAGCGTGGTGTGCGGCGACCTTGGCGATCCGGTCGCGCAAACCCGGTGTCGTGGTGACGACGGCGAAGCGGCGCCCGCCCTCGGCCGCCTCCGCCATGCCGGCCTCGGCAATGCCGGTCACCGGCACGTTGAGCGTCGCGCGGAGCGAATCGAGCCCCGGATCGCCAAAGGCCGCGACAATCACTGCGTCGGCACCAGAGAGCACCGGCGCCAGCGCAGCGACCGCTTCGGCCGCCACCGCGAGTTCTGTGGGCTGGGTGATGAGCGCGGCCCCGAACCCGGCGGTGTGGCCGGAAACCTCTGCCCACGCGCCGGCGGTTTCGGCGGCGATCCGGACCATCGCGGTGGTGATCTCGGCCGACGTGTTGGGGTTGACGAGCGCGAACCTCAAATCACCGCCTCCGCAAATGCGTTGGCGATGTCGATCCGGCGCGCGATCCAGAGCCGATCTCTGCGACGCGCGAGTTCGGCGAGGACCCCTTCGAAAGCCTTGAACCGGCCCGGCCGGCCGACGATGCGCAGGTGAAAGCCGATGTTGAGAAGCCGCGGCAGCCCGGCATCGGCTTCGGCTTCGAGGACGTCGAGCGCGTCCGTCACGTATTCCAACATCTCGCCCGCCCGGGCGAAGCCGTTCGGATGAAAGAACTTCATATCGTTAGCGTCGAGCGCATAGGGCACGACGATGAGACCTGAAGGATCCCGGTAGGGCAGGTCGTCGTCGAACCCGTTCGAGGTATAGACGTAGCCCTGCTCGGCGAGAAGCTGCCGCGTCCACGGGCTTTCCGCACCACGGCAGAAGAAGCCCTGCGGCGTCACGCCAGTGGCGCCGCGGATCGCCGCGGCGGCGCGTTTGAGATCGGCGGCCTCGTCGGCCGCGGTCTCGTAGTCGGCGTGCGGCCGCCACAGCCAACCGTGGCAAGCGGTCTCATGGCCGTCGCCGGCAAGCATGGCCAGAACCGGCGCGGCGCGCTCGGCGGCCCGGCCGCAGGCGAAGAGCGTCGCCGGGATCTCGTGGTGTCGAAGCGCCTTCGCCATTCGCCAGGCCCCGGCGCGCGTACCGTAAGCGAAGATCTGCGCCTGTCCGGGATCGGGCCGGCCTTCTGCCACGACAGAGATGACCTCGCCGATCCGCTCGCTCGTCGCATCGCCGTCGATCACCTGAAGCTCGGCCCCTTCCTCGAAATTGACGACAACGGAAACCGCGAGCCGCGATCCGTTCGGCCAGGTGAAGTCCGGCCAGTCTCCTGCGTATCCGACGAGGTCACGGTTCATGTCGCGCTCTCCGTGTCCTGCGCAGGGCTGAAGGCGGTAGGGCAGGGCCGCGGTTTCCAGTCGGGAAGCCCGAGTCCAGCCCGCCACGCCCGTGCGATCTCGGAACGCGTTGCGAACCAGACACCGTCATGACCAAGCGCGTAATCGAGGAAGGCTTCCAGGCCGCCAATGCGCGCCGGCCGGCCAATGATCCGGGTGTGAAGCCCGATCGAGAGCATCCGCGGCGCGACCGCGCCTTCGGCGTGGAGCCGGTCAAACGCGTCGATGCAATAGCGCGCGAAGTCCGAGCCAAAGACGAAACCGCCGTTGTTGTGGAACCGCATGTCGTTTGTATCAAAGGCATAGGGCAGAACCACATGGGGACCGGCCGCCGTTTCGACGGTGTAGGGGAGGTCGTCGTTGTAGGCGTTGCTGTCGTAGAGGAACCCGCCCTGCTCGATAAGCAGGTTGCGCGTGGCGAGCGAGGTCGCCGAGCGGGTGTGCCAGCCCAGGGGAGGCGCGCCGGCGGCACGGTTGATCGCCGCGACCGTGCGTGCGATGGCGCGGCGCTCGGTCGGCTCATCCATGTTGGCATGACGTTCCCAGCGCCAGCCATGGGCGGCGACCTCGTGCCCGTCGGCGACCGCTTCGGCGGCGATCCACGGTGTTGTCGCGATCGCCCGCCCGCAGGCGTTGAGCGTGGCACGGATGCCGCGGGCGCGCAGGGTGTCGCGGATTCGCGGCCAGCCGGCGCGCGGGCCATACTCGAAATGACTCTCCATGCAGAGATCGCGCGCGCGCTCGACCCGTTCGACGGTCTCGTACACATGCTCGTTGCGCTCGTCGCCGTCGCCAAGCGAGAGTTCTGCGCCTTCCTCGACGTTGGCGACGATGGAAACGGCGAGCCGCGCTTCCCCCGGCCAACGGATGGCCGGGGCGCCCTGCCGGTAACCTTCGAAATCGCGTGCGCTCACATCGCCCTCGCTGCATCCATCACCGGCGTGCCGTCATCGAAAACAGTTACGGACATGGCGCCGCCTCCCGCTTCAAGGCGGCCCTTGCCGCGGCACGATCGGCGGGCAGTGCGCCGTCCGCACCGAACCGGGCGACGATCCTTGCCGCCGAAATCGCCCCGAACCGCGCCGCCGCCACCGGGTCCCCGGTTTCGGCGAGCCCGGCGAGAAAGCCGCCGCAGAAGCTGTCGCCCGCTCCCGTCGGATCGACGGTCGAGGTCGGATAGGCCGGCACCGGCACAGGCATGCGGGCGGCCTTGTCCCAGACGAGCACACCCTCAGGGCCTAGCTTGACCGCGATTGCGCCCGGGCATCGTTCCGCGAGCGCGGCAAGCGCATCGGCAATGGCCGCAGAGGGCACGAGTGCCCGGAGTTCGACCTCGCTCGGCAGGAAGGCATCGAGTCGGGCGAGGATCGGTGTGATCTCGTCGAGGCTCCGGTTTGCGAGCTGCCAGCCGGGATCGCAGGTGATCATGGCGCCGCCGGGAGCGAAGAAGTCAAGCATCCCCAGCATCACCTCGGGCTGGCTTGGCGCCAGGTGGACGCCGTGCGTATTGCGCCAGGCGGCCGGCACCTGCGCCGGTTTCAGTGGATGTCGATCGCGGTATTCGGAATAGCTGACTTCGTCGGGCGCCACCCGACCGGCGAGGAAGGCGCGCCAGCGGACGATCTCGTCGGGGCTCAGCCTGTCGGTCGCGAACCCGGCCTCAGCGAGGGTTTCGGGCGGGCTGGTCAGCTCCTCCTCGCGCCGTCCTTCCGCGTCGTAGATGAACCAGTTGCAAGCGGCAAGCAGATCGTCCGACCACGTGACACCGCCGAGATCGACCCCGTTCGCCTCCAGCTTTTCGATCGTGGTGCGGGGATAGGTTTCGACGGCGCAGCTTACGAGGCCGACATGCGGTTGCCACATCAGCGCGCCAACGGCCGAGTAAGCGCCGTTTCCGCCCGCCTGGGCCAGTGCCACGGTCCCGTCGGCCGAGATCACATTGTCGACCGTCAATCCTCCGACGGTGACAAGATCGGGAATCACCTCAACCTCCGAGCCGCGGCGCGCCGAGCCCCAGGGCGTCGCGCTCGACGGCGGAATGGTAACCGAAGAGATGGAGCGGTACGCTATAGACGATGGGCGCTGTGTCCTCGGCGACAGGCGGCATATGCCAGGTAATGTCAGCGACCTCGGCGATCTCCGACTCGCCCTCGGGGACGAGCGCGATACAGAAGCCCTCGCTGCCGCGACTCATAATCGCGGTCTCAAGCGCGCGGGCGTGGCTCGCCGCGTCAGGCGCGAACAGGAACATCGGGTCGCCAGCCTTCTGAGTCCGGTAATGGTGGTACTCCTCCAGCGGGAAGGCATAGGCGTGGATCGGCGCCAACTCCTTGAGCTTGGCAGCCCCGAATGCCGCCGGAGCGTAATGCGGCCCGGCCCCGGCCAAAAGGACGAGATCGGCCCGGGCGAGCCGCACGGCGAGTTGCTTCACCGGTTCGTAAAACGCCTGCGCCACCGCATCCACCTGGGCCGGCAGTGCGTTTAGCGCCGCGTTGAGCGCCGCGACGTCCTTGCCGCGGGCTTGAGCAATGGCGTTGGTCAAGGCAAGCTTGAGTGCCATCGCCGCTGTGCTCGATTGCGTCGGCCATCCGCCACGTGTCGCCCGAATGTGGAGCGCACCCGGAAAATCCTCCATCAGCGGCGAGCCGAGCGTATTGGAAAGCCCTACCACGTAGGCGCCACGGGCTTGCGCGCCCTTGAGGCCATCGATGACCGGTTCGGTCTTGCCGCTGGAACTGAGGCCGATCACCAGTGTCTCGGCGTCGACGACGTCGAGCCCGTAAACGGCAAAATCGAAGGCTTCGCATGGTTCGCAGACAGCGCCCAGCATGCGCTCCACGACGTACCGCACCCCGTAGCCTGTAAACCAGCTGTCGCCACACCCTACCATTGCCACACGCCGGATCGGGCGTTCAGCAAGATCGGCGGCGATGGCAGCGAGGGGCGCGGCGTTGGCGTCGAGCGTCGCGCGGATCGCTGCGCCCTGCGCCATCATCTCTTTCTCGGTGAGTGCCACGCGGCGGAACCGTTCCGGATCGCCAGGCGCATCGGAGGACGATTCGCGCCGGATCTCCTTCAGTCGCTGCTCGATGTTCACGCCGCTTCTCCCTTTAACTCTGTCCGATTTACCGTGTCGCGCTCTGTGTGCGGTTGTCATAGGATGACTTTCGATATGTGTCACTTTAAAAGAAAACACAAGTGAGAATAGAGGAGGCGGATTGATGAGCGACACCACCATGCCGGAGCAGTTGAGACCTCGGCACGAGCGCATCCTGGAGATGTTGAAGCGGCAACGTGTTGTGGAAGTCAGCCGCCTGTCGGACGCGCTGGGGGTTTCGACGGTTACGATCCGCTCCGATCTCGATGCGCTCGAGCGCCGCATGCTTCTGCGCCGCATCCGCGGCGGCGCCACGTCCGTACAGCCGGCACGGTTTGTGCGCCCGCTGGAGCTGCCAAGCCAGAGCTTCAGCGAGGAAAAGGGACGGATCGGTGCGATGGCAGCACGGATGGTACGCGACGGCGAGACGATCATCCTCGACGCCGGGACGACTGCACTGGCGATGGCGCTGGCTCTGCCTGCCGACTTGCGGAATGTGGTCGTCATCACCAGCAGTCTCGATATTGCCATTGCGCTGGAAGAGCACGAGGGCATGACGGTGATGGTGACTGGCGGGACGGTCAAGAAGACCGGGAGAAATCCGCGCTCACGCTCGTTGATCCCGCCCTTCGCCGCGCTTCTGCTCAGCCAGGTCAACGCGGATTGCGCCTATCTATGCTGCGCCGGTATCGATGCCGATCGCGGCTTCACCAACGCCCATTTCGAGGAAGTCGAGATCAAGCGCGCGATGCTTGATGCCGCGCGCCGGGCGGTCATGCTCGGCGACCACGGCAAGATTGGCCACGTGGCAGGTGCGCGCATCGCGGGGGTGGCGGAGGTTTCGGCGCTGGTCACCGACGATCACGCCAAGGCCGCCGACGTGCAGGCGCTGGAGGCCGCCGGGCTGCAGGTCATACGTGCGTAAGCTGGTTCGGCCTGTTGGTTCGCGGCGACGCAGGACCGTTGGCACCGTTGCAGAGCAATCCGGCTTGACGACGTTACGGTTTTGCGACAAGTTTCGAATATTCCAATTGCGAAAGTAAAACTGCATAGGTCGCGGGCTTCGGCCCGCCAAGAAAACAAGGGAGCATGCCATGAAGCTGAGCCGACGTACGGTGCTGGGCGGTCTCGCCACCGCCACAGTCCTTTCAACCCCGACAATCCTGCGTGCCCAGACCCGCGAACTGGTGATGGTGGGGTACGGCAACGAATCCGACGCACCGCTCATCGCGGCCGGTGAAGAACTCGGTCGACGCAATCCGGGCATTTCACTACGCGTTATCGGCGGGCTCTCCGCCGAGGCACTGGCGCAGATCAAGGCGGCCCGCGGCAACTCGCCCTACGACCTGGCGGTCATGGGGTCTCCGGCGATCATCAACGCGCTGGCCGAGGACGTGCTGGTACCGCTCGATTTTTCCAAGATCCCGAACTCCAAGAACGTTGACCCGCGCTTCATGCCTTATGGCTATGATGTCGGGCAGCCGATCTGGTTCGAAGGGATCGGCATCGCCTATGACACGTCCAAGATTCAGAACCCGCCGGCGACATGGGAGGCGCTGTGGAGCGGCGATTACAGCGGTCGCATCGGTATGTGCCGGCCACAGTCGAATCTCGGGCTCGGCGTTCTGGCCGCGACATGCGAAGCCTTCGGGAAGCCGCAGAACGACATGACCTTCGCGCTCAACAAGTGGAAGGAACTCGATCCACTCGTCGGCCGCAGTCCGCCGCTGCTTCAGCAGATGATCGAGCGCGGGGAAGTCGACCTGGCGCCGCTCTGGCATGTGAACACCGCGCTGGCGGCTTCGTCGGGCCTGCCGATCGGTTACGTCAAGATCACCGCGCCGGGTCCGCTGATGCTGCCCACCAACATCGTTCAGTTCGTCAATACGGCTGAGGGAACGGCCGATCTGGTGACCGAATTCGCCGACATCCTGCTTCAGAAGAATATCCAGGAGATGGCGGGAAGCGCACCGATCTACTTCGGAACGGTGGTCGAGGGAATCCCGGTTTCGCCGGAGGCCGCGCCTTACGTGCCGTCCACCCCGGCGGAGCTTGACAGCACGACGTCGCTCGACTGGCCGGCCTTCGCGCCGCTCAGGGGCCAAACCGTCGAGACCTTCGACCGTATGTTCGCGGCATGATCCACAGACCTGCGGGTCCTGCGACAAAGATCGCCGATACGGCCCCGGTGCTGTGCATCGGGGGCGTCAGCAAGCGTTTCGGCGCCACTACGGTGCTGGAGAACTGCTCGCTCGATGTGGCGGAAGGCGAGATCGTCACGCTTCTCGGTCCATCGGGCTGCGGCAAGACCACGCTGCTTCGCTGCGTTGCCGGGTTCTGGGACGCCGATGGTGGCGTCATTGAAATCGACGGGCACGACATGGCGCCGGTCGCGGTGAACCGCCGGCCCGTCGGCGTCGTGTTCCAGAGCTATGCGCTGTTTCCGCATCTCACGGTGGCGCGCAATGTCGGCTATGCGCTGCGCATGCGCGGCATGGCCCGGGCCGAGGCGGCGGACCGCGTTGCCGCCGCTCTCGATACGGTGTCGCTGACCGGGTTCGAGGACCGTTATCCGGCGCAGCTCTCCGGCGGTCAGCAGCAGCGCGTGGCGATCGCGCGGGTGCTCGTCATGGAACCGCGGGTGCTGCTGCTCGACGAGCCCTTCAACGCCCTTGACGCCAAACTCCGCAGTGCCATGCAGGTGGAGCTGCGCCAGCTTATCAAGCGGCTCGGCCTCACCTCGATCTTCGTCACCCACGATCAGGAAGAAGCGCTCACGATGAGCGACCGCATTGCGGTGATGAATGCCGGGCGGATCGAACAGGCGGCGCCGCCTGACGAGATTTTTGACCGGCCGGCAACGGCCTATGTCGCCGACTTCATCGGCACATCCAACTTCTGGGAGGCAAGGGCTGACGTCGGCAAGGTCACGCTGCCCGATGGCCAGACAATCGAGACCGAGCTTGACGGCAACGTGCAGGTTATGGCGCGCCCGCACAATCTGCACCTCGAAGCGGCCGGAACCGGGTCTTGGAAAGGCAGCGTCCTATTCCATCGGACCGTGGGCGCGCTTATCGAATACCATGTCGAAACAGCCGACGGAGCGACCGTGAAGGTTGCGGCAATGCGCCGGGAACGTGAGCGTCCGGTCGCAGACCACGCCGAGATCAGCATCAGCATCGTCAATCCGGGGCTCTGCACGGTCTATCCCGGCTGATGGCGGCGGATACGGCCCTCTCCCCGGCGATAGCGCGCCCCGGCATCGGCGAGCGCCTGATTGACGCGCTGCTCTCCGGACGCGGGATCTGGCCCGCCGTGCCGGCGATCGTCGTCCTGATGGTCGTCGCAGTGATCCCCTTTGTGATCCTGCTGTCGCTCGGGTTCTCCGACATCGTGGTCTCGCGCGGCGCGATCGTCTCGCAGACCTTTTCGCTCGCGCATCTGTCCAACGCGCTCACCGATCCGCTCTACTGGATCACCTTCCAGCGGTCGCTCAGTCTGGCCTTGTCGACGACCGCGCTTTGCCTGTTCTTCGGCTATCCGGTCGCCTATCTGTTTCTCGTCGGCGGGCCCTGGACCAAACGCCTGATCCTCATCCTGACCATCGCGCCGCTGCTGACGAGCGGGATCGTGCGCACCTATGCGTGGCTCGTCATCCTCGGCGGACGCGGCGTGGTGAACTCGACGCTGATGAGCGCCGGCCTTATCGACCAACCGCTGCGGATCATGAACACCCACTGGGCGGTTCTGATTGGGATGGTGCAGATCCACTTGCCGGTCATGATCCTGCCGCTCATCGCGGTCATGAGCCGGCACGACAGCAGCCTCGTAGAGGCCTCGGAAAACCTCGGCGCCTCGCGGCTCGGCACGCTTCGCACGGTCATCCTGCCGCTGAGCGTGCCCGGCATCGGGACGGGTTCGGCTCTTGTCTTCACGCTCAGCTACACGACCTTCGTCGTGCCGCAGCTGCTCGGCGGCGGGAATTACCTGAATGCGGCGACGATGATCTACGAGCAAGTCGTCTTTTCGCTGGAGTGGAGCAAGGGCTCGGTGAGCTCGCTCATCCTGATGGTCACATGCCTTGTCGTCCTGGTGGCGATTGCGCTCGTGACCAACCACTTCACGCGATGGACGAAGGGACGCGACGCATGAGAGCGCTCAGGAAGACCTCGCTTGCCGATGTGCTTGGCATCGGATCCATTCTGGCGGTGGCGATCTTCTCGCTCATCCTGCTTGTTGCCCCGTCCATCATCGTGGCGATTATTTCCTTCGACACACGCGCCTTCGTGAGCTTTCCGCCGGAGGGGTTCACGCTCAAATGGTACGCCGAAGTCTTCGAGCGGGACGAACTCGTCGAGGCTATGCTGAACAGCCTTCAGGTGGGCGTGACCGTGACCCTGCTTTGCATCGTCCTCGGCGTACCCACTGCGCTGGCTTGCGTGCGCGGCCGCTTCCGCGGCACCACCGCGCTTTCGGTGTTCGTGCTGGTTCCGCACATGGTACCGGGCATCGTTCTCGGGGTCGCCGTGCTGTTCGCCGGCGCCCTCATCGGCGTATCGCCCTCGATCTGGCTCCAGTCGATTTCGATCACCGTCTTCATACTGGCGGTCATGGTACGGACCGTGCAAAGCCGGCTCATGCGCCTCGATCCGGCGCTTGAGGAGGCCGCTGCCAACCTCCGCGCAACACCGTTCCAGAGCCTGCGCACGGTGACCTTTCCGCTTCTGATGCCCGCCGTCCTCGCCGGCGCCGTCTTCACCTTCGTCGAAGGCTTCGACAACCTCTCGGTCGCGATCTTCACCCACGGCTTCCGTGACCGGCCGCTGCCGGTCGAACTTCTGGCGCTCGTCCAGTACACCAGTTCGCCGCTCGTCGCCGCTGTCTCCGGCGTGCAGATCGCTCTGGCGATCGCTGCACTTGTGGCAGTGTCCATGAGCATCGGCCTCGACAAGGTGAACAAGTGAGCGCGCGGGCGGGCGGCGGCGATCATCGACCCCACCTGCCTGCCACCGATTTGAGGTACCGGGCCCCCGAGCCTCGTCAGGCTGGAAATTTGTCGATCCAACGGGACATGCCGACATCCTGCGCCAGGGTCCGCTCGTACATCGCCCGATAATGGGGTTCGAGCCGGGCGGCATGCGCTTCGATCTCGGCGAGCCTGGGGGCGAATTCGGCAAAGGCGGCGCCGATCTCGGCGCGCGCCGCGTCCTCGTCGATCCGGGCGAGCCGGCCGTCGCGGACGACGAGCTCACCATCCACCAGAACATGCCGAACCGCTGAGCCGTCCTCGCAGAAGACAAGTTGTCGGCGGATGTCGTTCAAGGGAAGGAAAGACAGGGAATCGAGATCGAGAAGCGCGATATCGGCGCGCGCGCCGGGTGCGATCCGACCGACATCGTCGCGGCGCAGCGACCGCGCGCCGCCCGTCCAGGCGCAGTCGAGAACCTCCTCGGCTGCCGGCCAGCGTGTCCATTCCGGATCAGCAATCTTCTGGATGAGCGCGCCGGTCTTCATGGCACCCCAGAGGTTCGCCGTGTCGTCGCAGGGAGCCTCGTCAGTGCCGAGGCAGATTGGCACGCCGGCGTCCCTGAGTGCGCGGAACGGCATTATCCCCGATCCGAGCTTCAGGTTCGAGATCGGGTTGTGCGCGACGAGCGCGCCGGAGCGTGCCAGCCGGGCGATGTCGTCTTCATCGATCCAAACCGCATGGATCACCTGTTTTCGCGGATCAAGGCAGCCGAGATCGTCAAGAAAGCGGACCAGCGATTTGCCGAATTTCTCTTGACCGAGCACCCGCTGGAGCCGGGTCTCGAGAACATGCACGTTGAAGGGGAGGTCCCGCTCCCGCGAAATGTCCGTCAGGGCTTCGAGGTATCCGGGTGTCACGCGCTGGGGCGCTGAACAGGACAACGAGCAGCGCAGCCGGTCGCCCTCCGCGCCGTGCCAACGCGTAATGAAGTCGCGATAGAGGGCAAGAAGATCCGCGCCGTTCTTGCGGGGCGGCCGGGACAGGGTTCGCCGCAAATCCTCGGGGAGGATATCGCCGAGGAACGGGTATTTCTCGACCTCCGCGACCTCAGGCTGGTCGAGCGCGACCGTGGCGCGGATTCCCACATCCCGATAGGCGCCCATGATCGCGTCAATCGCGTCGGTCGTCGGCTCCGGATTGAAAAATGCGTCATCATGGACAGCGGTGATACCGCGCTTGAGCATCTCCATGGCCGAGAGCAACGCACGGGCGCGACAGATGGCCGGACTTTCTGTGCCGCCGAGCGTCGGTGGCGTTTCCCGGAGCATGAAAATCTCAAGCGGAGCATCGATGAGCGCGCCTTTCAGGAACGCCGCCGGCGAGTGGAGATGGGCGTTGACGAGGCCCGGAATTGCGAGAAGCCCGCGTACATCGAACTCGACCGCGCCCGGCGCAGCGAGGTCTGGCCCGATGTCACGGATGGCACCGTCGGCGATGTGTATGTCCACGGGGCCGGCAGGTGCAGACTGACGCGCATTTCGGACATAGAGGCAACCGCGGAGGACAAGACTTAGACCATCATCTTGCGGCTTGAACATCGAGGCTAGTCTCTCGTTGTTTTGACATGAGCAGGCGATATCTTCCTGCAGCTTCGTCGCCGCCTTGGCAAGCATGTCCGCGTTCGGACCTAGGCGGTCGCTGGATCAGCGACGAAATGCTGGCATGACTGTCTTTTTACCACGGGCCTGGAAATATCACCGGACGACGTCGGCAACGGTTTCGGCGATGATCTCGGCGATCAGTGCGCAGTCCTGGATGTCGAAGGTCAGCGGCAGCCGCATGTCGAATAGGGTGGCGAGTATGCGGTCGGTGCGCGGCAACTGCTGCGCCTTCATGTAACGCCAGGAGCCGTGGTCGGAGGTGTAGCCCTGCGGTTCCGGTCCGCCAAACCACTTCAATTGCACGCCACACGCGGCGCACCCCTCGATGATGGCCCCGCAGCTTGCCGGATCGAGTCCGGGCACCCGGAACTGAATGGATGAGCCGACGAAGTCTTCCTGTTTCGGACGCTCGGGCACGGCGATCGCCGGGCACTGTGTCAGGATTTCGGCCACCGTGTTGTAGAGTGCGTTCCAACGGGCAATGTTCTCGTCCAGGCGCTGCAATTGCGGCCGCAGAATCGCAGCACGCAGAGCATCCATGCGCGCCGATTGATTGGGCATCTGGTAACGCGCCACGTCGTAGGCCGACGCATCCGGTCCGGCCCCGTGCCGGTCAAAGAACATGTAGCTGCCGGAAAGCATCGTCGCGCGGGCCATGAAATCGGCATCGTCGGAGGTCAGGAAACCGCCCTCTCCGGAATTCATGTGCTTGTAGGTCTGCGTGGAAAAACACGCCGCCAGGCCGAAATTGCCCGAGCGCTTGCCGTTCCAGCGCGCGCCCATGGTGTGCGCGCAGTCTTCGATCACCGCGATGCCGTGGCGGGCGGCGACTGTCATGAGCGCATCCATGTCGCACAGGTGCCCGCGCATGTGCGACACGAGCAGCGTTTTGGCGCCGCTCGCAGCCGCCTTGGCGTCGAGATCGTCCAGATCGAGCCGCAGATTGTCATCGATCTCGACCAGCACCGGTATCCCGCCGACGGCGGAAATCGCTCCGGGAACGGGCGCCAGCGTAAAGGCATTGCTCAACACCTGGTCATCGACCCCGATGCCCGCGGCACGCAGCGCGATCTGCAAGGCTTGCCCGCCGGACGTGGTGGCAAGGCAGTAGCTGCTGCCCTGCCAGGCGGCGAATTCCTGTTCGAGAAGCGCCGTTTCGCCGCGTTCGCCGTTTGCCAGGTTATAGCGGTGCAGGCGGCCGCTGCGCATGACGGCCACGGCCGCCTCGATGGCATCTTCGGGAATTGGCTCCTGTTGCGTGAAACTGCCCTTGAAAATCCGGGACATGACTGTTCAGCCTCCGAAAACCGGCTGCGCCGGCGATGGCGCCTGGTTCAGTCGAGGACAATCCGAACAGTGCATTACAATCTCCCCAAGTTCTTTCAGACGACGGACATGCCGTCTCACCGAGTTATCAGGCGCGGACACGCTGATGGCCCGGATCGTAAGGCCCGGTTTCGATGACGGTCGCCGCGACCATGTCGCCGAGGACATCGATTGTCGCAGCGCTTCCCGGTGCTGCCAGATCGGTGTTCACGAAGGCGTAGGCAAGGTTCTTGCCCACCCGATGCCCGAAGTCTCCTGACGTCACGGTTCCGACGACATCTCCGTTGCGCATCACCGACGCTCCGCCGTGGGCGGGCGCGTGCGTGCAGTCCAATTCCAGCGTGACCAGTTTTTTTGACAGACCTTTCGTGCGTCGCGCGGCAAGCGCCGATTTTCCGATGAAATCGGCCTTGTCCATTTTAACGAACCGGTCGAGACCGGTTTCGAATGGATCGAATTCCGTCAGCAGATCGGCCTTCCAGTGAAGATAGCCCTTTTCGAGGCGCATGGATTCGACGGCGCGGGCGCCGAACAGTTTCATCCCGTGCGCCTGACCGGCCGCCCTGAGAGCCAGATAGGCGGCGTAAAGCTGGTTGTTCGGCACGTGAATCTCGTAGGCGAGTTCGCCGGAGAAACTCACCGACATGACGATCGCCGGCGCGATGCCGACGTAACAGGACCGTACCGAGAGCCACGGAAACGCGTCAATAGACCAATCTGAGCGGCTGACCTCCCGCATGACGCTGCGCGCCTTCGGACCGGCAAGCACCAGGATCGTATGCTGGTTGGTCAGCGATCGCAGAGTGACGTCGTCGTCCGGCTCCAGGTGCTGCAGCAACCAGTCCCTGTCATGATATTCCGCCGCCGCGGCCGATCCGTACCAAACACGACCGTCGGGCAGGTTGGCGATCGTCGCCTCGCCCTTGACCATGCCCCGGTGGTTAAGCAGGTAGCCGAGGCCAACCTTGCCTTTCCGGCGGGTGACCCGTCCGCACATCAGGCGATCGAGAAAATCGTGCACGCCTGTGCCGGTCAGCTCGAACCGGTTGAAACCGCTGACTTCAGTCAGGCCGACATTGTCGCGCACATTGGCGACCTCGCCGGCGACCGTGTCGAACACATCGTCGAACCGGAAGGTGTGCGTCGGCTGGAAATCGGAATGCGGTTTGACATACTCGATGCGCTCCCAGCCGTTGACGACGGCAAAAGCGGCGCCTTCGGCCGCCAGTACCGGTGTCAGCGGCGTCGTCTTGATCGGCCGACCGGCCGGCCGATGTTCGTGGGGAAAGTGAAAGCGAAACTCGTTCTGGTAGTCCTCGATGGCCTTGAGGGCCGTCAATTCCACATTGCCATGGCCGGTGAAGCGCCGCGGATCGATGCACCAGGTGTCGTAACAGGCCTCCCCGTGCACGATCTGCTGCGCTAGCAGCCATCCGTGCCCGCCACCCTCGCCCAGCCCGGCACGCAGTCCGATGATGCAGAAGGCGTTGCGTTTTCCGGGGATCGGACCGACCAGCGGCGCACCGTCGATGGTGTAGGTGATCGGGCCATTGACGATGGTGTGGATGCCGGCATCCATCAGCACCGGCATGCGGGCAAAGGCGCCCTCCAGCACGTCGGCGACCCGGTCCAGGTCGTCGGGGCACAGCGCGTTGACGAAATTCGGATCGATGCCATCCATGCCCCATGTCTTGCAAGGCTGCTCGTAGAACCCGAGCAGCAGACCGTCCCTCTCCTGGCGGCAATAGTAGTCGGAGATCGGGCAACGCAACAGCGGCATGCGGTGTCCGGCCTGTTCGATCGCCGGGATCGCCTCGGTGACGAAATATTGATGTTCCATCGACATCACCGGGTGGTGAACGCCCATCATCGCCGCGACCTCATTGACCCGATAACCGCAGGCGTTGACGACGATATCGCAATCGATGTCGCCACGCTCGGTGTGCACCGTCCAGGTGTCGTCGCGATGCTGGGTCAACCCGGTGACCGGGGTGTTGCGGTAGACTTCGGCGCCCGCCTTGCGGGCGCGCCGTGCCAGCGCCTGGCACAGTTGCGCCGGGTCGATATCCCCGTCGAGCGGATCCCACAGGCCGCCGAGCAGGTTGTCGGTGGAAATCAACGGATGGCGGCGGGCGCATTCCGCCGCGTCGATGATCTCGAAATGCACATCCATGCCACGCGCCATCGAGGCGAAGTGGCGGTAACCCTCCATCTGGGCTTCGGTGTTGGCCAGACGGATGCCGCCATCGCCGTGATGGTAGTTGATGGGATAGTCCGGATCGTCGGCCAATTCCTTGTAAAGATTGATCGAATGGGTCTTCAGGCCGACCATGGTCTGGTTCATGCCGAAATTCGTCACCTGCGCCGCCGAGTGCCAGGTCGTGCCGCTCGTCAGCTCGTTGCGCTCGACCAGCACAACGTCGTCCCAGCCCTCCTGCGTCAGGTGATAGAGCGTCGAACAGCCGGCGATGCCACCTCCGATGACAACAACTCTGCAACGGGATTTCATGACTGCGTCGCTCCGGTTTAACCTGCACTAAGCAGCGGCTTTATGCCGAGTCGGTCAACCACCGGGCGACTGATCCGAATATATCGAAACTCGGTTCCGAACTTTTCGAGACAGATGAAACGCGCTTGTGCGGTCAAACGTCTGGTCCCCTAATCCCGGGTGGAACCGGCCTGTGAGGTAACCGCCATGGGACAAACCGCAACCAGACGCGCCGGCCGCCGCCAACGGCTTGCGCAGCGTGCAACCGGACCGGTCGTCAGTCCCTGTCCACCCGGCCAGATCGGCGGCCGCTACAAGCCTCTGGATGCCGCGGAGCTTGAGGCCATATACGCAGTCGCGCTACGGCTTCTCGAAGAACTCGGCATGGGCGAGGTACCCGACCGGCTCGCTAAACGGCTTGCCGCGAGTGGTGCCATCGATAACGGCGCCGGACGTATGCTGTTTCCCCGCGGTCTCGTCGAAGATGCCATCGACAGGGCCGCCAAAACGTTCGTTCTGCACGGTCGGGACGAGGCGCGTTCGATCGAAGTGGGCGGCGAGCGGGTGTATTTCGGCACCGGTGGTGCGGCCGTGCAGACCCTCGATATCGACACCGGACGCTACCGTCCTTCGACGCTGCGCGACCTGCACGATTTCACCCGGCTGCAAGACACGCTGAGCAATGTCAGTTGGTTCACCCGCTGCTGTGTCGCCACCGATGTGTCCGACACTTTCGATCTCGACGTCAACACCGCCTATGCCCTGGTGAAAAACACCAGCAAACCGACGGCCACGTCGTTCACACTCGGCGACCACGTGGCGCCGATCGTGCAGATGTTCGACATCGCCGCCGGCGGTGACGGAGCCTTTTCACACCGGCCCTTCGTCAAGGCGCATATCAGCCCGGTGATATCGCCGATGCGTTACGGTGAGGATGCGGTCGATGTAACGTTCGAATGCATCCGCCACAACATCCCGATATCCTGCATCACCGCCGCACAGGCCGGCGCGACGGCACCCGCTACACTCGCTGGCTTTCTCGCCCAGTCACTGGCCGAGACGCTTGCCAGCCTGGTGATGGTGCACGCTATCCGTCCGGGACACCCCATGGTGTTTTCCAACTGGCCGTTCGTTGTCGATCTGCGGACCGGCGCGTTTGCCGGGTCGGGTGGTGAGATTGCCGTGCTGAATGCCGCTTCGGCGCAGCTTTCCAACTGGCTGGGGCTTCCGTCCGGCGTGGCGGCGTCGATGAGCGACGCAAAGGCCATCGACGCGCAGTTCGGGGCCGAAAAAGCCATGACGTCGCTGGCGGCGGCGCTGGCTGGCGGCAATCTGATCTATGAGAGCTCCGGCATGACCGCATCGCTTCTCGGCGCCAGCTTTGAAGCGTTCGTGCTCGATGACGAAATGCACTCGAACACCTACCGCCTGCTGCGCGGCATCGAAGTGACCGAAGAAAACCTCGGATACGACGCCATTCGCAGCGCGGTTCTCGGCGACGGTCACTTTCTCGGCGGTCCGCATACGCTGGCCGCCATGGAACGGGACTACTTCTATCCGACGCTGGCGAACCGCGATCCGCCCCGAACCTGGGAGGAGAAGGGCGCTAGGGATGCCTGGGCGCTGGCCCGCGAAAAGGCGCGAGACATTCTCGCCAGCCACCATCCGGACTATCTGGATGCGAAAACGGACAGCGCCATCCGGCGTGCGTTTACGATTCTGACATGACCCCGGAGCGCTCCGGCGTCAGCTGAAAAATGTCCTGCAGCCAGGGCATCTGTTCGACGGCCGGTTCGATCGCCCGCAACTGGATCAGGCGGCGCAGGGTGCTGGCGATCATCTGGGCGACGCTCTGGGCATATTCTTCGGCGGTAAACACCGACAGGTGACGCGTGAAACTCTTGCCCGGAAAACGGTGCAGGACGGTTTGTGCATGGAACCGCCTGGCCCTCAAATAGCTCAGCGGAGTGGTGATTGCCCAACCGCTGCCGTCGGCCACCATGCCGATGATCGACTGGTTGCTTTCCATTTCGAAGCGATTGGGCAACGAAATACGCAGGCGCCGGAGCTGCGCCTCGATCTGACTGCCGATGATCTGTGCCTGGCTGTAACGGATCAGCGGTACGGCGCTCTTGCCGGCCAGATAATCTTCAGGCGAAAGCCCGTGGGCTGCCGGTGCCACAAGCACGAAAGGATCGCGCAGCAGAGGATATTCAACCAGATCCGACACGTCGTCCAACGGTCTGGTGGCGACTCCGATGTCGAGCTGGCGGTTGCGCAGCAGATGCACGATTTCGTGGCTCGGGCGGGTATAGTGGGTAAACTCGCAGTTGCGCATGCCGGCGGCAAGCATCCGCGCCAGTTCCGGTGCGACCTCGCTGTCGAAATCGTCCACCATTCCGAGCCGCAGGCTGCGGGCCTCGATCATATTGCCGGACACGGCCTCGATCTCGGCCTTGCGGATGAGACTAAGCGCTTCCTCGACATAGCGCAGGAATACGTTGCCGGCAGGTGTCAGCACCATGGGCCTGCGGTTGTGGTCGAGCAGACTGACGCCGAGCCGCCCCTCGAGGCTCTGCAGATGATGCGATACGGTGCTGATCGAGAGACCGGTCTCCGTCGCAACCGCCTGCACGGAACCCGAGCGCGCCGCCAACTGGAAAATCTCCAGCCATTTCAGACTGAGCCGCGACCTTTGCATCGTCTGGTCCCTGTTATCGTTCAAAGAACCGTCCTGACTGTCGTAACACTGTTTAACAACGCGCCACCTGCCGCGAGCTCTTTTTCTATTTCTTCGTAACAATATTCCTAATTTTTGGGAACTGCGAAAAAAGTCCCCCAATCCCGGGTGTAGTGTGGAAGGTTACGCGCATTCCGCACAGCCGAACAGCCGCCAGCAATAAGGCGGCGCTGACAAAGAGGAACACATGATATCACGGTCGATCATTGCCCCGTTGACTGCAGGTGCAGGCGTGGTGCCAGCCATGTCGGCGGCGTATCGATCCGTTTAAGGGGAAGGGCAGACGACAACCGATCAGGTTCGCACCAGCGACCCGCGCCAATCACTGCGCAATCGACATCCGGAACGGCGGATTGGTCTCGGCCAGGGATGTCGCGCATCCGTACCCGAAGCTCAAACAGTCACGCGGCGGCAGACGCCGTGATGCGATGGGGCGTGAGCCCCGGCTTCGACACGATACAGATCAACAACCAACTGGGAGACAATCCATGAAACGCATTCCCGCATATCTCGCCGCCGCGATGCTGTCGGCGACGCCGGTGATGGCCGCCGACGTGGTCATCGGCGTGCCGAACTGGCCGTCGGTGGCAGCGACAGCCAATGTGCTCAAGGTGGTCATCGAGGACAATCTTGGCCTGGAAGTGGAACTGCAGAACGGCACCAACCCGATCGTCTTCGAGGCGATGGACAAGGGATCCATGCACGCGCACCCGGAAGTGTGGATGCCCAACCAGCAGAACCTTCACGACACCTACGTGAAGGACAAGGGTTCGGTGGTCATGAACACCAACGGTGTCGAGGCTTTTCAGGGCATCTGTGTGCCGAAGGCCACCGCCGAGGAACACAACATCAAATCCATCAACGACCTGACCGATCCGGACAAGGCGGCCGTTTTCGACACCAATGGTGACGGGCAGGGCGAAATCTGGATCGGCGCACCGGGATGGGCTTCGACCAACGTCGAGAAGATCCGCGCCAAGTCCTACGGCTATGGCGAGTTGATGGAGCTCACCGAGTCCGACGAGACGCTGGCTTACGCCAACCTCGACAACGCAATCAAGGCGGGCAAGCCATGGGTCGGTTTCTGCTACACGCCGCACTATGTGTTCGTGCTGCACGATCTGCAGGTCCTCGAGGAGCCGCCGCACGATCCGGCCGGCTGGAAAGTCGTGCAGCCGACCGATGATCCGGCTTGGCTCGACAAGTCTTCGGCCGCCATGGCATGGGACACCGCCTATCTTCACCTTCACTACGCGAAAGATATCGAAGCGCAGCACCCGGAAGTCGCGCAGCTTTTCGCCAACATGAAACTCGACACGGATACCGTCAGTGCTATGACCTACGCGCTGGTCGTCGACAAGAAGGACCCTGCGGAATACGCCAAGCAATGGGTCAGCGAAAACGAAGATCAGGTGCTCGACTGGTTGAGCCAGTAACACCCGACAAAGCGGCGGCCGCGGGACACAGTTCCGCGGCCGCTTCCTTGATGTCCCCCGGCCGAGGACGCGCAAATGAGTGAAACCGTCGTCAAACTAACGGATGTGTGGAAGGTCTTCGGTGCGCGCGCCGATGAGGCCATGGCCGCCATCAAGTCGCAAGGGCTGACAAAGCCTGAAGTTCTCGAACAATTCGCCTGTGTGGTTGGCGTGCAGGCGGCCACCTTCGACGTCGCCAGGGGTGAGATTTTCTGCATCATGGGGCTCTCCGGCTCCGGCAAATCGACGCTGGTGCGCCACGTCAACCGGCTGATCGAACCGACGTCGGGCAAGATCGAGATCCTCGGCCGCGATGTCGGTGCCATGTCCGCTTCGGAGTTGCGGGCCGTCAGGGCAACCCAGATCGGCATGGTGTTTCAGCACATGGCGCTCATGCCTCACCGGTCGGTGCGCGACAACGTCGCCTACCCTTTGGAAATCCGCGGCGTGCCGAAATCCAAGCGCTGGGCGGTATCCGATCACGCGCTGGAACTCGTCAATCTGGTCGGCTACGAGGACCGGCTCCCCAAGGAGCTGTCGGGCGGTATGCAGCAGCGTGTGGGGATCGCCCGCGCCCTCGCTTCGGATCCGGAAATCCTGCTGATGGACGAGCCGTTCTCGGCCCTCGATCCGCTGATCCGGATGCAGCTCCAGGACCAGTTCAAGGCGCTGGTGGCGCAACTGAAAAAGACCACGCTGTTCATCACCCACGATCTCGACGAAGCCATCCGCATCGGGCACAGGATCGCCATTATGAAGGATGGGGTGATCGTCCAGATCGGCACCGCCGAGGATATCGTGATGAACCCGGCGGATGACTATGTGCGTGAATTCGTACAGGGAATCTCCAAACTGAAATTGGTCAAGGCGCACTCGATCATGGAACCGATCGAGCGGTTCGAGGGAACGGTCAACGGCGCGCCGCGCGCCGATGAGGGCGCTGACCTCGATCAGCTGATAGACCAGGCCGTCGGCACCGATATGCCCGTCGTCATCACCAAGGACGGTCAGGATGTCGGCTTCGTGACCAAACCGCGATTGCTGCGCGGGATCCAAGGAGGCAAGGAATGACCGACATTACCGTCACCGCTGCGTCGGATATCGAAGTCGATCACGAGGCGCTGGACGCCTCCATTGCCGAGTTTACCGAAAAGAACGGCGCCTACTACGCGGCCGCGTTCCACAAGATCCACGAGTCGACCGGCACGCCGCCGCTGACCTTCAACAACGCCGCGGCGCTGCTGGGCCCGGTGTGGGCGGCGATGCGCGGCGTCTGGGGCTTCTTCTGGGCGTTTCTGATTCTCGAAATGATCGCCTGGGTCCAGATCGGTCGCGGCGCCTGGGGCAATCCCGGAGCCAAGTTTTCCGAACGCGCCGAAAGCCAGCTGGCACGTGCACAGGATTTCGCAGAACGGGCGGCCCAGGCGACCGCTGCCGGCGAGGATCCGAGCCGCTTCGAGACGCTTGCGGGCAATATGACCAAAGCTGCCGAACGCAGTCAGGCGGCGGCGGACGCCGCCAATGCCGAAGCGGTGACCATCCTGATCACCGGCCTGGTGCTGCTGGTGGCGTTCAAGCTGCTGCAGGGCTTCTACGCCAACATCGTCTATGAAAAGCAGTACTCACGCTGGCGCATCTCCCCGACGACGACCGAATCGGGCGTCAAGCAGCACAACCTGCTGCTCGGCATCGTCCTGGTGCTGGCGATCGCGCCGCTGACGATCTACAAATTCACCGTCGCCAGCCCGCTGGAGATCCTCAACAATTTCCCGGAAGAGCAGTTCAGCCACCTGTTCATCGAAAATCCGAACGAAACGATCTTCACCGAAGTCGCCAACTGGCTGGAGGCGCGCATCGACGCGGCGGCCGTTGCCGGGCAGGGCGCCTTCGACAGCATCACGGCCGGGGTGCGGGCGATTCTGGACGCCATGACCCTGGCGCTGATCGTGACTCCCTGGCCGGTGGTCATGACGGTCATCTGCGTCGTCGCCTGGCGCGCGGCGGGGCCGCGGGTGGCGATTTTCACCGCCGCCGCTCTCGCCTATGTGGCCATCTTCGGATACTGGGAAATCAGCATGGAAACCGTGGCGCTGGTCGGCGCGGCGGTGATCATTTGTGTTGTCATCGGCATTCCGCTCGGCATCTGGTTCGGCAAGTCGAAACGCGCCTACAGTTTCGCTGAACCGGTGCTCGATCTGATGCAGACGCTGCCGGCCTTCGTCTATCTGATACCGATTATCGCCTTCTTCGGCACCGGCAACCCGCCGGGTATTCTGGCCACGATCATCTTCGGCATGCCGCCGGTGATCCGTTTGACAGCACTCGGCATGCGCGGGGTACCGGAAAGCATCAAGGAGGCGGCCAATGCCTTCGGAGCCTCGCGCTTCCAAACGCTGCGGGACGTCGAGATCCCGCTGGCGCTGCCGTCAATCATGGCCGGCGTCAACCAGACCATTCTGATGTGCCTGTCCATGGTGGTCATCATTTCGCTGATCGGTGGCGGCGGACTGGGCAAGGTCATTCTGGAATCGCTGCAATACGCGGCGAAGGGCCCCGGCCTGCTCGGCGGCTTCGCGATCCTGTTCTGTGCCATGGTGATTGACCGCATCGTCCAGGGCGCCTTCAGGAGAGCCGACCAGAACTGACCTCAGTCCGGAGGCGGGCGCCGATCAGGCGCCCGCCCGTTTCTTGCATTCCAGGATCGAAAACGGCGTCGCGGTGCGCACCACGCGTTTCAGGTCGAAGCCTGCCGTGGTGAGCAGGGCGGCGAAGTCTTTTTTGGTGCGTTCGCGGCCGCCGGTCCCAGTCAGCATTTGCAGATCCATCATCTTGCCGAAGTCGGGACGATTGCCGTTCTGAACGACGGCCTCGACGATCAGCAGAGTCGCGTCGGCGGGCATCGCCCGAAGCAGGTTTTCCAGGATCGCGTGGCAACGGTCGTCGTCCCAATCGTGCAGAATGTTCTTCAAAAGGTAGCCATCACCATGGGTCGGCACCGATTCGAAGAAATCACCACCCAGAAACGCGCAGCGATCGGCGATCCCATATTCTGCAAAAATCGCGTTGGCCTCGCCTTCAAGATTGGGATGATCGAGAACAATGCCGCGCCCGCCGGGATTCCGTTTCAGGATGTTGGCCAGCAGAAGTCCGCTACAGCCGCCGACGTCAACCAGCAGCCGGAATGGACGAAAATCAAAAGCGCCGGCGATCGGTGCGGAGGCAAGTCGCGAGGCGTCAGCCATTGCCAGATTGAACATTTCGCTCAGTTTTGCGTCGGAACGAATATGGTCGAAAGGCTCCTGGCCGTGGAGATGGGTGACGGCATCCTCGCCGGTTTTCACGCAGGTGTCCAAACGCTGGAACAGAGTCCAGTTGAAGTCGCAGGTATTGAGCAGGACAAGATGCTTGAGGCTGTTTTCGCCGTCGGCCATTGCCGCCGCCATCGGCGTGAGTCGGAACCGCCCGTCGGACATCTCCTTGAAGATCCCCTCGCTGGCCAGCGCGCGCAACAACCGGCGCAATGATGGCGCGTGTGCCTGCGTCGCTTCGGCGAGTTGCTCGACACTCTGCGGCCCGGGCTTCAGTCTTGTGGCGATGTCCAGTTGCGCAGCGACTCCGATGGCCCGGGCCAACCAATGGCTCGACGCCAACTCGACCAGCGCGACCTGTGGGGGCACAACGCGCCTGTGGACCGCCATCAATCGGTGGCGCACACCCTGCACCAAATCGGCCAACCACGATGGCGGCGCTTCCGGGGGTCGCATTCGGTTGAGAAATCTCGGCCTAACGCTCATCGCGTTCCTCCGTGATCAACGAACGATACACTTTACCGAATGCGTTATGGCGACTTTACGGCAATGACACTGTTGTGAGGGCCGTTGGGTCGACAAAGGCTCAGGCAACAAAGATACGGTGAGATTTTCGTTAACTCACTGGGTGCACGGGTCACCGGATATGCACCGCCAGGCCGCTGGCCCAGCTGATCTGTTCGTCGGTTTCGACCGCTCCGGGGCGAACCAGACGAATGCGGGCCAATGCCTGACGGGCGTCCTCGCCGCGTTCGACCAATACGCGCAAAGCCATCATGCCGGAGCGACCGCGTCCGCCGCGGCAGTGGAAGAGCACCGCGCCACCGCGATCGATACAGCTGTGGATCTGGTCCGACAGGCTCGGCCAAAGGGCGCTGCTTTCGTCTTCCGGGCCGCCATAGTCGACGATCGGAAAATGCGCCCAGGCAATGCCTTCCGCTTCGAGCCGCGGACCGAGCCCAACGGCGCCCGCCGCGGTCATTTCCTGCAACGTAGTCATCGATACGACGATGTCGGGTCGCCAACCCGTCAGGGCATCGATGTCGTCGTCCAGCATACCGCCAAGACCCGGCAGCCGGCTGATGCCAACCCGGCCGGCATCGCCAACCGTGATCGTGGCAATGTGAAACGGTTCGATCATGCCGCTATGGTAGCACGGATCGGGTTGCCGAGCATGTTCAGGGCTGATCGGCGCGTCCCATGTGCCGCCACCCCTGGCGCAAATGTTACCGGTGTGGGCCATTGGGTTGACCGGCAACATGATCTAGTTTCGATTGGATGGAGGGTCTGCCGATGCGCTGGTTGCTGACTTGTATGCTCACCCTGATTGCCGGCGCAGCGGCGCTGGCCGACGAGACGCCCTTCGCTTCGTTCGACAAGGCGGGTCCCTCGGAGCTCAACGATCCGCACGACGTCGCGGTCGGACCGGACGGGCGGCTCTATGTGGCTGACAAGTTCGGAGCGCGGATAGCCGTGCTCGATCCGGAAACGCTGGAGCTCGTCGAAGTGATCCTGGAGGGCCGACTTCCAAGCGTGCGGGATATTTCCTTCGGACCCGACGGTACTGCCGCGGTGGCAGTCACCGGGCTTGGCGCTGTGCTGGTCTTCGACCGGCTGGAAGGCAGCGATCCGCAGCCGACGGCGATCCTCGCCGCACCCAGCACCGAAGGTGCACTATTTCACACCAATGGCACGGTTTACGCGATGGCCGGCGGTGCCGGCGCCCTGGTGGCCTACCGAGACGGAGAAGCCGTAGCGACGGCCGGCGGACATTACGGCGCGCACGACGTGGCCGAGGACCGCGACGGCAATATCTGGGTGGCCGACAACTTCAACCGCCGACTGGTCAAATACGCGCCCGACCTGACCCACCTGCAGACACTCGATCACGCCAAATTCGGCTTTATCGGGCCGCGCTACCTGGACACGGATGCGTTCGGACGGCTGGTGGTCGCCGACCAGGACGGCCACCGGATCTTGATGATCGATCCCGACGGGCCGGACGGTGGCACCCTGATCGGCGTCATCGGCACCGGGATCCCCGGCAAGGGTCCGAATCTGTTCGACGACCCCGAGGGCGTGGCCATCGACGGCAACCACTACTACTTCGCCGATTCCGACAACAACCGGATCGTTCGCTACACGGTGGTCGTCAACTGACCGCGTGGGTGAGGAGTCGGCCAGGTCGGCTGACATCACAATATCGATCACCCGGAAAGCCGGCTGACGACGTCTCTGAGGAGGCTACCGTCGGTCTGTTGCCGAGCCGAAAGATCGAATGAGCAGGGACGGCATTCTAGTCTTGTATCTTATATAAGACTTGCTAGATTGCGGCTGATCGGGCCGCCGGGTCCGCTCCCTTGGAGACCCACCACCGTCATGACGACTGTCATCGCCGCCGGCGTCGCTGTCATCGATTTCGTGTTCCTGCTGGACGAAGTCCCGCGGTGGGCTCACAAATACCGGGCCCGCGATGCGATGATCGTTGGCGGTGGCTGCGCCGCCAACGCGGCCGTTGCCGTGGCGCGACTCGGCTGTCGTGCGGTGCTTGCCGCGCGACTGGGCGACGATGAGATCGGTGACATGATCCGGTCCGGTCTCGAGGCCGACGGTGTCGATTGCTCGCTGGTACGGCACCTAGAAGGCAAGCGTTCGTCTTTTTCGTCCGTCACCATCGACGCCGAGGGTGAGCGGACCATCGTCAACTTCCGTGACGAAACCATGGATTTCAGCGGTGACTGGCTGACCCGCAGTGCGCTGCCGGATTTCGATGCGGCGCTTTCCGACACGCGCTGGCCGGAAGGTGCGCGTGTGCTGATGGAGGCGGCCAGGCAGCGTGGCGTGCCAGGGATTCTCGACGGCGAGGCACCGGTGCGCGAGGCCGAGGCCGCGCTGCAGATCGCCTCCCATATCGCCTTCTCGGTTCAGGGTTTGCGGGATTTCTGCGGCGTCGAGGATCTCGATGCCGGACTGCGCCAAGCCGCGCGCGAGACCGGCGCCTGGGTTTGCGTCACCGAGGGGGAGCACGGTGTGCGCTGGCTCGATGGCGACACCGTGCGCCAGGTTCCGGGATTTGCTGTGAACACCGTCGACACGCTCGGCGCCGGCGACGTCTGGCACGGCGCCTTTGCACTGATGCTGGCGCGTCGCGCGCCGGAACCTGAGGCCATTCGTTACGCCAATGCCGTCTCGGCGATCAAATGCACGCGCTTTGGCGGCCGCGCTGGGACCCCGGACGCCGCCGCCGTCGAACAGTTTTTGAAGGAACATCCATGACACATCTTTCCACCGGAAAACTGTGGGGCATGCGGCGCATGGCCGATGCCGCCGGCCGTTTTAAGATGACGGCAGTCGACCAACGGCCGCCGATCAAGAACCCGATCGCGGCGCATTACGGTGTCGATCAGGCGCCCTATGACGACGTCGCGCAGTTCAAGGCGCTGCTGATCGAGACCCTGCAAGGCGAATCCTCCGCCATGCTGCTCGACCCGCATTTCGCCATTCCCCGCGGCTTGCGATTCCTGTCGCCGCAGAAGGGCCTGATCGTGACGCTGGAGGATTCGCTTTTCGAGGAAACCGATGGCGGCCGGCTGTCTTCCGATATCGACGACTGGTCGGTCGCCAAGATCAAGCGCATGGGCGGCGATGCGGTCAAGGTGCTCGCCTGGTACCGGCCCGACGCGGCCGCCGACGTCAATGCGCACCAGCAGGACATGGTCAAGCGCATCGGCGAGGCTTGTGCCCGCTACGATATTCCTTTCCTGTTCGAACTGCTGGTTTATCCGCTGGCGAGCGATGCGCACCAAACGACAGACTATGTCGAACTGCAGGGCAAGAAGACCGACGATGTGCTGGGATCGGTGGAGACCTTCGCGCGGCCCGAATTCGGCGTCGATGTGTTCAAGTTGGAAAGCCCGCTGAACGCCGGCGACGTGCCGGGCATCGGCAATGGCGGCTGGGAGGCCGCGCAGGCGGTGTTCGACGAGATGGGCCGGCTTGCCGGACGGCCGTGGGTGATGCTGTCAGCCGGGGCCGGCAAGGCGGCCTTCCGCAACATCCTAACCCACGCCTACCGGGCCGGTGCCTCCGGCTATCTCGCCGGCCGGGCCATTTGGCTTGATGCGTTCAAGGCGTTTCCGGATTGGCAGGCCATTCGCAGCGGTCTGGAGACGGATTCCGTTGCCTATATGAAAGATCTCAACACGCTGACCGACGCGGAGGCGCTGCCCTGGCACACGCATGCCTGTTTCAAAGGCGCCGGCGATGCGTTCGTGCCCGACGACGGATCGTTCCGGCACGGATATGCGGATTTCGGATCATGATCCGAAGCGGTCAGCGATCAGTTGAGCAGCAGCCGCGCGACGACCTGGATCGGCGGGTTTTCGCCGTCGCCGCCACCGCGTGCCGGGGCCACGATGATCGCCTCGCCGGTGCGCGGCGTGATGCCGGTCAGCGCCTCGACGTTTTCCGGATGGGTGAGCAGCACCTGGTTGCCGGGGCCGCGAAACGACTTGATGATTTCGATTGCCTCGTCGTTGTGGGCGCCGGGATCGTCCTCGACGAGATCAAGCGCTTCGGTCGCTTCGATGCTGACGTCGCGAAAAGCGTTTTCAGCGGTTTCCAGCGTGCGGCACCAGTTGCTCGAATAGACCTGGCCGATCGACACGGCGCGGGCCGCGAAACGCACACCCCAACGCCGTGCCTGCTGGCGGCCGCGGTCGGAGAGATTGCGCTGGGTGGTGCAGTCGTCGAGCTCGAAAAACGGCGGGTCGCCGATACCGGGCGCATCCGCGTGGGTCATCAGAACCGTGTAGCCGCCGGTTGCCAGACGGGCCCACGCCGCTTCGGTCGCTTCGACTGCCGTCGAGACCGTTGCGCCAGCCATTATGCAAACGAGGAAAACGAACAATCGTGGATTCATACAACGGCTCCTGATGCCGATTTAGAGCATGTTCGCGCCGTTGAGAACAAGAGTGCCGTTGGATTTTCTGACGCAGCACGAAAAAACATATGGTCGCATCCGGCAGCTGGTGGCCAGCATGCACATTCACGGGAATTTGACTGACCGATGAACGACATAGAAACAATTGCTGTCCTGCCACTGGCGCGGCCGACCTTCGATGTCACCTTCGCCGAGGAACGGTTGGCGGCGATGCTGCAGGCATTGCGAGCGACCGGCAAGACCCTGGTGGGACCCGGGCAGTTGCTGATGGACGGCGCGGCTGCCGAACAGGCTCTCGATTCGCTTGAAGATGCGTCGCCTGATCTAGTCCTGGTGCTGCAGGTGACATTCACCGACGCGGCAGCGATCGCCACGATCGCAGCGCGGTTCGAGGCACCACTGGCCCTCTGGGCAGTGCCCGAACCACGGCTCGGCGGACGGCTGCGGCTCAATGCTTTCTGCGGCCTCAATCTGGCCTCTCACGCCCTGGGCCTGAGGCGGCGCGGATTTTCCTGGCTCTACGCCGATCCGGGTGCCGACGACATCGCCGATCGTCTGGCCGGGCTGCTTGCCGGGGATTCCCAGGTGGTGCCGGACAACGGCGCCCCGCCCGATGCCGATCCGGAAGATGGCCGGGTGGTGCTGGCGCGTGTCGCCGGGCGCCGGATCGGTCGGCTCGGCGCTCACCCTGAGGGCTTCGACACATGCCGCTACGACCGCGACGCGTTGAAGGCACTGACCGATATCGACGTCGAGGACATGGCGCTCGACCGTTTGTTCGAAACGGCCGGCGGTGTGGCCGACACCGAAACGGCTGCGCTGCGCGCCGGCGTCGCGCAGGACATCGCCGGCCTCGATGCGGTGGATCAGCAGGAGCTTTCCCGTTCGCTGAAGCTGAAATCGGCGATCGAGGCGATCCGCCGCGACGGTGGTTTCGACGCCTTCGCCATTCGCTGCTGGCCGGAGACATTCACGGAATATGGCGGCGCCGTTTGCGGGCCGGTGGCGATGATGGGCGAGAACCGCGTGCCCTGCGCCTGCGAGGCGGACGTCTATGGCGCCGCCACGCAACTGCTGCTGCAGGCGGTCGCCGATGCGCCAGTGTTCCTGGCCGATCTGGTCGACATGGACGTGGCCGATGACAGCGCCGTCGTCTGGCACTGCGGCCAGGCGCCGCTGTCGATGGCCGATCCCGATGCGCAACCGACGGCGACCATCCACACCAACCGACGCATGCCGCTGCTCTACCAGTTCGCACTGAAGCCTGGACGGGTGACGCTGCTACGGCTCAGCCAGGCTTTCGGCAAGCACAAGCTGGTGGTGGCGCGCGGCGACATGTTGAAACGGCCGATGGCCTTTACCGGCACCTCCGGCGTGCTGCGCTTCGACCGCCCGGTGGCAGAGGTGCTGCCGTCGGTGATGAACAGCGGTCTTGAGCATCACATGGCGATTGCCTATGGCGACCATACCGATGCGTTGATGTCGCTCGCCGCCGGTCTCGATCTTCCCGTTGTGCGTCTATGAGGGTGTGTCCGCAATGAAACCCGTACGGTATGGCATTATCGGTTCCGGCATGATGGGCCAGGAGCACATTCGCAACATCGCGCTGCTCGACGGCGCCGAGGTGGTGGCCGTGGCCGATCCGAACGGTGACATGCGGGCGCAAGCGGCAGCCCTCGCCGGCCCGCAATGCGAGGCCTATGGCGATCACCGCGCCCTGCTCGCCAATGGCGGTTGCGACGCCATTGTGCTGGCGGCGCCCAACTATCTGCATCGCGACCTGCTGGCCGACGTGCTGCCGACCGACAAACCGCTGCTGGTGGAAAAGCCGCTGGGCATCGACGCGCCGGAATGCCGGGAGATCATCGCCATCGCGGCGCCACGCCACGCACCGGTCTGGGTAGCGATGGAATACCGCTACATGCCGCCGATCGCCCGGCTGCTGGAAGAAGTGCGCGCCGGTGCCGCCGGCGCACCGAAGATGATCGCCATCCGCGAGCACCGCTATCCGTTCCTCGCCAAGGTCGACAACTGGAACCGCTTTCAGGACCAGACCGGCGGCACCATGGTTGAAAAATGCTGCCACTTCTTCGACCTGATGCGGCTAGTCGCCGGCGCCGAAGCGGTCCGCGTCTACGCTTCGGGTGCGATGGACGTCAATTTCCGCGACGAGGACTATGGCGGACGGCACGCAGACATTCTCGACAACGCCTTCGTCATCGTCGACTTCGCCAACGGCCTGCGCGGCATGCTCGACCTGTGCATGTTCGCCGAGGGCTCCACCTGGCAGGAAACGGTGAGCGTCACCGGCGACAAGGCGCGGGTCGACGCTTTCGTGCCAGGCCCGGCCCGCTTCGCCCCCGACGGCCAGGAAAAAACCGCCCAGATCGCCGTCTCGACCCGCGCCGACCGGACCGAACGGCGCGAGGACGTGCATGTCGACGCCGCTGTGCTGGCGGCCGGCGACCACCACGGCTCTACCTTCTTCCAGCACCAGAAATTCCTGCAATTGATCCGCGACGGCGGCGCGCCGGAAGTCAGCCTTGAGGACGGCTACCGTGCCGTGGAGATTGGCGCGGCGGCGGAGGAGTCTGTTAGAACCGGGATGGCGGTGCGGTTGTAGGATGCCACAAGCGGGCCGGCTCTTGCTGTGCGTTTCCAAGGCAAAACGATTTGAACATGAAAATCGAATTGACATCCGGGCAGGAAGCCTACCTTCGCAGCCTGGTTAAGAGCGGTGTCTATAGGACCATTGAGGATGCCATCGACGACATGTTGTCACCAGCAGTGGACGATAGGTGGATGAAACCGCTGGTGGATGAGGCGATAGCGGACGTTCAAGCAGGCCGTGTTGATTCCTGGGAGGTCGAGACCTTGCGGCGAGAGCTGAGAACGCGCCATCCGGACGTCACCGGTGGCGACGATCGCTAGGACGGATCGGTTTCTCGACGATGTCCTGAAACTGATCCTGTTCGCCCTCGCCGTGCTAAGCACACATGCTGCAGACCGCTTCCCTGATCGATAGTCCGTTGCCGGTAACGACTCACGGCAAACTGGCCGCGTAATGCATGTCGCGTGTGAGGCAGCGGGACAGGCGCAGCTCGACCGGGTTGCCTTCCAGGTCGCGGGCGATGCGGCGGATGAGCAGCAGCGGGTCGCCGGCGGCGCAGCCGAGATGGCGGGCGTCTTCGGCGCTCGCCGCGATCGCCTTCAACTGCTCGTCGGCGCGGGCGATGGTGACGCCCCAGCGGGTCGAATAGAGCCGGTAGACATTGTTGGGGATCTGCTCCAACTCGTCCCAACCGGCGAACTTGTCGGCCGGGATGATGATGGTCTCGGTCAACACCGGCTTGTCGAGCAGCAGGCGCACCCGTTCGATATGCCAGACCGGGGCGCCGGGCCGCAGGGTCAACGCCTCAGCCCGTTCGTCGTCCGCCGTTTCAGCGGTGCAGGACAGCAGCCTTGAATCGGGAAACGCCGCGCGGCTGTCGTCGCCGTCGGCGGTCAGTCGGAAAAACTGGAACAGAATGCGCGCGTCCTCCGGCTCGGCCACAAAGGTGCCGCGGCCCTGGCGGCGCACCAGCAGGTTCTCGGCGGTCATCGCATCGAGCGCCTTGCGCACCGTACCCTGGCTGACACTCAGCTGCCGTGCCAGTTCCTGCTCGCTGGGCAGATGCATGCCCGGCGGCCAGGTGCCGTCGACGAGGCGCCGTATGAGCTGCTCCTTGACCTGCGCATAGAGCGGTTTGAAGCCGATGGCCGGTTCGTCGTCCTGCAATGCCAAATCCGCAGCTCCCCTTTGTTTTGCACCGTTTCGACCGCGCTCTGTTCCGGTTGAACGCGTTGTTCGCGGGCGTTGTGCGGAAGGGCGGCGAAATACGGCAAAAGCACCCCTGTTTTAGCCCGATCCGGTTGACAACACCAGCATATCGTATCTTATATATTATATAAGACTTGGCGCTTTTCTCCATGCCAATGACCCATTCCATTGGAGGTTCATTTGAGTATTCCGCAATTGCTGGTTCACGATCACAAGGACAATGTCGGCGTGGTCGTGGTCGAGGACTTGAAGGCCGGCACCACCATGACCTGCGTCGTCACCGAGGACGATTCCGATTTCGAGCTGCTGTGCAATGACGACGTGCCGATCGGCCACAAGGTGGCGCTTGCCGACCTCGATGTCGGCGATACGGTTTTCAAATACGGCGAGGACATCGGCAAGGTGGTCGCGCCGATCCAAAAGGGCGCGCATGTGCATGTCCACAACGTCAAGACCAAGCGCTGGTAGGAGACAGAGATGACCCAACAAATCATGGCCTACCGCCGCGAAAACGGACGCGTCGGTGTGCGCAACCACGTCATCATCCTGCCGCTCGACGATATTTCCAACGCCGCCTGCGAGGCCGTCGCCAACAACATCAAGGGCACGATGGCATTGCCGCATGCCTATGGCCGGCTGCAATTCGGTGCCGATCTCGATCTGCATTTCCGCACCATGATCGGCACCGGCGCCAATCCAAACGTGGCCGCCGTGGTGGTCATCGGCATCGAGCCGGAATGGACCAAGGTGGTGGTCGACGGCATCAAGGAAACCGGCAAGCCGGTGACCGGCCTGTCGATCGAACAGAACGGTGACATCGCCACCATCGCCGCGGCGTCGCGGGTGGCCAAGGACTATGTGCACTGGGCAACGGAACTGCAGCGCGAGCCGTGCGACATCGCCGACCTGTGGGTTTCGACCAAATGCGGCGAGAGCGACACGACCACCGGGCTATCGTCCTGCCCGACCGTCGGCAACATGTATGACAAGCTGCTGCCGGAGGGCATCTATGGCTGCTTCGGCGAAACCTCCGAGATCACCGGCGCCGAGCACCTGTGCGAAAAACGAGCGGCCAATCCGGAAGCCGGGGCCAAGTTCATGCACATCTGGCAGGCCTATCAGGATGACGTGATCGAGGCGCACAAGACGTCGGACCTTTCCGACAGCCAGCCGACCAAGGGCAACATTCTCGGCGGCCTGACGACGATCGAGGAAAAGGCGCTGGGCAATCTGGAGAAGATCGGCCGCACCTCGACCTATGTCGATGCGCTGGGACCGGCGGAGGAACCGAAAAAGGGCAAGGGCCTCTATTTCATGGACACGTCATCGGCGGCGGCCGAGTGCGTAACCCTGATGGCGGCGGCCGGCTATGTGGTCCACACATTTCCGACCGGCCAGGGCAATGTCATCGGCAATCCGATCGTACCGGTGATCAAGATCTCGGGTAACCCGCGCACCATCCGCACCATGGGCGAGCACATCGACCTCGACGTGTCGGGTGTGCTGCGGCGCGAGATGACCATCGACCAGGCCGGCGACGCGCTGATCGACATGATTGCCCGCACCGCCAACGGACGCCATACTGCGGCCGAGGCGCTGGGCCACCGCGAATTCGTCATGACCAAGCTCTACCGCAGCGCCTGACCGCAACAGCCAAGTGGGTGCGGCGCTTGCTCAAGGGGTAATACGAGGTAAGAATTGTTCATTTGAAGGTTGCAGTTTGGGGCTGGCCAGAGATGAAAATCGCCACAGTCAAATGATCAGATCCGGCATCGTATTGCTCCAGGAGTGCATGAGTTGAGTACCGTTTTGATTACCGAGTTCATGGATGAGCAAGCCGTTGGCGAGCTCTCCAAGAGATTTGACACCCACTACGACCCCAAGCTTGCCAATGCGCCGAGGAAGATCCCCGGGCTGCTTCGCGATGCGGCGGCGCTGATTGTGCGCAACCGCACCCGGGTCACGGCCAAACTGCTGCAAGCGGCGCCGTCGCTCACCTGTGTCGGGCGGCTCGGGGTCGGCCTCGACAACATCGATCTCGAGGCCTGCAAGAAACGCAATGTCGCTGTGTTCCCGGCGACCGGCGCCAACAACCTGGCGGTGGCCGAGTATGTCATCACCATGACCATGCTGCTGTTGCGGCGCGCCTATCTGTCCACTCCGGCGATGCTTGAGGGCGAATGGCCGCGCGAAGCGCTGATCGGCCGCGAGATGACCGGCAAGGTGATGGGACTGATCGGCTTCGGTGCCATTGCCTATGAAGTGGCGGTGAGAGCCCAACTGCTCGGCATGCAGGTGGTTGCCTTCGACCCGTACAGGCCGGCCGACGACAAGGCGTGGCAACTGGCCCGCAACATGCCGCTGGAAACCGTGCTGGAGCTTGCCGACGTGGTTAGCCTGCACACACCGCTCAATGATTCCACCCGCCATATCATCAATGAGGATGCGCTCAAGCGGATGAAGAACAGCGCGGTCATCATCAATGCGGCGCGCGGCGGCATCATCGACGAGGAGGCGCTGGCCGGCGCGCTGATCTCCGGTGAACTCGCCGGTGCGGCGCTCGACACATTCGAGACCGAACCGCTGAGTGCCGAAGCGGCGACCAAGTTTTCCGGTGTCGGCAATCTGGTGCTGACACCGCACATCGCCGGCGTTACCGAGGAATCCAACACGCGGGTCAGTGCCCTGATCGCCAGAACTGTGCGTCAGCACCTGGAACAGCCTGCGGTGGAAGTCAGCGCTTCATGAGCAACGGCACGATCCTTCCCGCGTTGGCCGTCGAGCAGCTGATCAGCGGCGCGCTGCAGCGCAGCAACACGTCTGCGGCCAATGCGGCGAGCGTCGCCCGCGCGCTGTTGTCTGCCGAACTGACCGGCCAGACCGGTCACGGTTTGCGGCGCGTCGCGTCCTATGCGGCGCAGGCGGCAGTCGGCAAGGTCGACGGCCAATCGGTGCCGCGGCTCGACTCACCGAGGCCTGGCGTTGCGGTGGTCGATGCGGGACATGGCTTTGCTTATCCGGCACTGGATCTCGCCATCGCATGGCTGGCCGAGGTGACGCCGCAGCAAGGCATCGCCATCGCAGGCGTCAAACGATCGCACCATTGCGGCGTTGCCGGAGCGATCGTCGAAGCCCTGGTCGATCACGGCCTTGTGGCGATGATGTTCGCCAACACGCCGTCGGCTATGGCCCCATGGGGCGGCCGCCGGGCGATTTACGGGACCAATCCGATTGCTTTTGCGGTGCCGCTGCCGGGTGATGATCCGATCACAGTCGACATTTCCCTGTCGCGGGTGGCGCGCGGCAAAATCATGGCTGCCCGGCAGAAAGGCGAGCCGATTCCTGACAACTGGGCGTTCGATGCGGACGGTCAGCCGACCAGCGACGCCGAAGCGGCGCTTGCCGGCACCATGGCACCGATGGGCGACGCCAAGGGCACAGTGCTGGCGCTAATGGTCGAACTGCTCGCCGCTGGCTTGACCAGCGCGCACTACAGCTACGAACAGTCGTCGTTCCTCAATGCCGAGGGGCCGCCGCCGGGCTCCGGCCAGACGCTGATCGCCATTGACCCCGCGGCTTTCGGCGACGGTACCCTCGATCGCTTTGCCGCCATGGCCGGCATGATCGCCGACATGGAGGGCGCCCGCGTACCCGGTCATCGCCGCCAGGCGCTGAAACGGCAGCATCTGGAAAACGGCATTCCCGTGGACGCGGACTTGGTCGCCTCGATTGAGGCGATCGGCAGGAAATGAACCCGGACCTGTGTCGGGACTCACTGAATTAGACCTCATGAGGACGGCGTCGCTTGACAGACGCCTGCGCCGGTCTTCGCGACTAGAGCGAGTTGTGATTAGATTGGATCATTTGATGGCTGCAGATCGGCTCCACTCGGTTAGGCGCGGCGCGCAGCGCGATGTGGTGCATCGGGCAAGCGTCGCAACACAGCCGATGGGCCGATAGGCAGCCACCCTCCGGGCCGGGCGATTTTGGCCCCTGTCGTCGTTGGCTTGCACTTGTGGTGGGATGGCACCACGGCGCGCAACCCTCCTAGCCAGCGACCAAAATCGCCGCGGTCAAATGATCCAATCTAACCACAACTCGCTTTAACGGGGTATGCGGACAATGTGCACTTTCGGTGTTACCCTCCGGGGCAATTCGCCCGGTCGGGCTTGCATGCCAGTGGATGAAGGATTTGGGCGAAACGCCGGCAGCCGGTAGCAACAGGAATCGATCCTATCTCCTGTGGTCGGGGATCGGAGAGTCAGTATCCGACATTCTCGCGAGCCCGGGCATGGTATTGCCCTTTCTCTACCTTGCACTCGGAGCGCCCCAGTACATCGCAAGCCTTTTGCTTCCCTGCGTGAAGGCCGCGCGCTTGATCGTCGAAGCGTTGGTCTCGCCGTACATCAAAGTGGGAGCGCGGGCCAAATATGCGATGATGCTGCCGAATCTGGCTATCGCCGGGCTGCTGGCGCTTGTCGCGCTGTCGGCGGACAATTTGCCGATCTGGCTTGCGGCCACTCTGTTTGTCGTCGTGTCGATTGTCTTCGGTTTCTGCTTCGGGATCTGGGCTCTCGGCAGCAATCAGATCTACGGATCGGAATTGAGTGAAAGTGACCGCGGCGAGATCGTCTTTACGCAACTCGCGGGAAGCTGCATCGTGGCAATCGCGGCGGTCTGGCTCACCCGCGATCTGATGGCAGGGGACACCCCCTACGAACGCCACCGGGTGCTTCTGTGGATGGGTGTTGTTTCTCTTATCGTGGCCTGCGTGTGCCTTTATCAAGTCGTGGTAACGAAGGCGCCACAGGCCAAAGACACCGATCAGTCCGAGGATACGCCCAGCTTCATTGGTCAGGTTGCCCGCGGATGGGCGCTTGCCATACAGTATCACTGGTACAGAAAATTCCTTGTCGCCCGCCTCTTCTTTTTGTCGGTCGAACTTGCAACGCCGTTCTACACGATCCACGCGGCGACCTTCCACATGTCGACGCCACATATCCTGAGTATTTTTGTAACCGCGACCAGCGCCGGAACGGCGCTCGGCGCGTTGCTCTGGCGTAAACTGGTGCGTCGTTCGATTCGTTACACGATCGCGGGCGCGTCCGCTGTCGCGTCGGTTTCCGCACTGATGGCGATTGCCTTCGACCTGTTCGGACTCGCCAGCAATCCGTGGGTCTACGGCACCACCCTGTTTTTTCTGTCGTTCGGGATCGGCGGCGTTCAGAACGGGCGTTACCTGTACCTCCTGTCGATTTCGTCAGAAAGTGATCGACCCTACATGGTGGCGCTCGGCGATGTCGTCGCCGGGGTCGGCGGGATTCTGTTTGCGGGAATTCTCGGATTGCTCGCCCAAATGCAGAGCGTGCTTTTGCCGCTGCTGGCCTTGTCTGTGCTGAACGCAGTGTCGGCTTACATGGCCCTGAACATGCGGGAAGCATCGCAGTCACCGGCAACCTGAACGGCAATCCGGCAAGTGCTCGTTGCGACTTTGGCGCGACCGCGCAAACTGGTCCTGACCAGATTTGCGGACTTCGGTGCGCGGTCATTCGATACCAGATCGACCGAGCCGTCTGATCCAGTGCCTCGAATGTAGCTCCTTTGCCCAATATTTTGTCTTGAACAAAATATGTTCATGCGTTTCGATACGTCGTGACCCAACAAAACGAGAAAAATTCATGATCAGAACAGTGCTTGCCGCAGCCATGATGCTGGCGGCTGTCTCCACCGGTGGCTTCGCTCAGGAAAAAGTCAACTTTGCTTTGGACTGGAAGTTCGAGGGGCCCTCCGCTCCCTATTTCGTCGCCATTGACAAAGGCTATTTCGACGCCGAAGGCCTTTCCGTAGAAATCGCCGAAGGTGCGGGCTCTCTGGACGCAATTCCGAAAGTGGCGACCGGGGCGTTTCCGATCGGATTTGCCGACATCAATTCACTCATGCGTTTCCTTGACCAGAACCCGGGCGCTCCCGTTACCGCAGTGATGATGATCTACGACAAGCCGCCCTTCGCTGTGGTCGGGCGCAAATCGCTCGGCATAGAAACCCCCAAAGACTTGGAGGGCAAGGTGCTGGGCGCTCCGCCACCGGACGGTGCGTGGGCCCAGTTCCCCATCTTTGCTGCAGAAAACAACCTGGATGTGGACAAGATAACCGTGGAGCCGGTCGGATTTCCGACCCGTGAGCCCATGCTGGCCGAAGGCAAAGTCGCGGCCGTTACCGGATTCTCTTTTTCCTCCACGCTCAACCTCAAAAGGCTCGGCATTCCGATGGAGGACCAGACCATTCTCTTGATGAGCGATCACGGCGTGTCGCTCTACGGAAACGCGATTCTGGTGAATACCGACTTTGCGAAAGACAATCCTGAGATCGTATCCAGCTTCCTCAGAGCCGTCGGGATGGGCTGGAAAGACGCCATTGCGGATCCGTCGGGGGCGATTGAAAGCCTCGTCAAGCGCAATCCGGCAGCAGACGCGGCGCTCGAAACCGAGCGTTTGCAGATGGCCATCGACGCCAACGTCCTGACCGACAATGTGAAGGAAAACGGATTCGGCGGCATTGATGCGGATCGTATGGCAACCGCGATTGAACAGACCAAGTCGGTCTACGACTTCCAAACGGAACCGGACCCGTCGCTCTATTTCGACGCCTCGTTTTTACCCGACGGCGGAATGATGCTGCAATAACGGCGATGCTGCCCGCCCTCGGGGCGGGCGGCAGCTTCTGCACGCGTGACAAACCTCATTGAAATCAAAGGCGTAACACACGCCTATCAGACGCCCGCCGGGCCTCTGCCGGTCCTCAACGACCTCACCATGAACGTGCCGGAAGGTGAATTCTGTGCGGTGGTTGGACCTTCAGGCTGCGGCAAGTCGACCTTGACGCGGCTGATCGCCGGCCTGATGAAACCGGACCGCGGCGAGGTCTGGCTTCACGGGGAACAGGTGCGTGGACCACGCAAGACGGTGGGCATGGCGTTCCAGAATCCGGTGCTGCTGGAATGGCGGACCATCCTGCAAAACGTGATCCTGCCATTGGAGATTGTGGCGCCATCGATGCCCAAGGCGGAAAAAGAGGCGCGGGCCCACGAGTTGCTGGCCCTCGTCGGATTGGAAGGTTTCGAACAAAAGCGGCCATCCGCGCTTTCCGGCGGCATGCGGCAACGCGCGTCACTGTGCCGGGCGATCGTCCACAAACCGGACGTTCTCATCATGGACGAACCGTTTGGCGCCCTTGACGCCTTCACCCGCGAGGATCTCTGGCAGACCATGCACGCGTTGCGGAAGCAGGAACCGTTCACGTCCGTGCTGATCACCCATGACCTGCGGGAAAGCGTCTTTTTGGGGGATCAGGTCATGGTCCTGTCGGGAAGGCCGGCGACCATGCAGTTCGTCCTGGACGTCGTCTTTCCCGGTCCGCGCGTCATCGACGGTCTGTTCGAGCCGGATTGTGTCGACATGCTGCACACACTGCGCGATCAAATACGGATCGCGCAGGGTCGTCAGTCGGAGGATGGGACATGAGCGCGATTCAACGAATTGGCGTTCCGATCGCCGCGATCATCATTTTCCTGGCATTTTGGGAGTTTTTGGTTTGGGTCAACGGCTGGCCGAATTACAAAATGGCCTCGCCCTCCGACCTGCCGCCAGCCTTTGCGAAATACTGGAATCTGTTTCTCGTCATGGGATGGCAGACACTCTGGCGAACGGTCGCAGGGTTGGCGATCGCCGTGCTGGTCGGGACCTTTCTTGGAATGCTGATGGGATTCTCGCGCATTATTCGCGACGGTCTTTATCCCCTGCTTGTCGGATTCAACGCCATCCCGAAAGCAACGCTAGTACCCGTCATCGCGCTGATCTTCATCGGCCAGCACGATGTCAACACGGTGTTGATGGCCTTCATGATTTCCTTTTTTCCAATCGCTGTTTCGGTCGGAATAGGTTTGTCAACGCTGGAGCCCGAATACCGCGATATCCTGCGTTCGCTGGGGGCGTCCAAGTTTACCATCTTCTCCAAAATCGCCTTGCCAAAAACCCTGCCGGAGTTTTTCGGAGCGCTGAAGGTTGCGGTAACGCTCGCCTTCATCGGCACCAATCTCGTCGAGATCGTATCACCGCATGGCCGCGGACTTGGAGCATTGTTCAAATCGGGTGAGACCAACGGCGATTATCCGCTGATGTTCGCGGTCCTGATCGCGCTGGCATTTCTAGGCATCGTCCTTTATTACGCCGTCGTCTTCCTGGAGCGGATTTTCGCCGGCTGGGCGGAGCGAGCCGAACATTAGCTCGCTCATTCCGCATTGATTTCCTGTGGATCAATACGGTTGCCGCTCAATCAGCCGGTAATGACTACCGGCTGATTGAATGCATATGCGCCGGATCAGGCGGCGCGCAGATTGGTCGCCGAAGACTTGCCACGACGCGGATCGACTTCCACCTCGAAGCTGATCTTCTGGCCTTCGCTCAGGCTCTGCATGCCCGAACGTTCTACCGCACTGATGTGGACGAACACATCGGCGCCGCCGTCGTCCGGTGCGATGAAACCGTAGCCCTTGGTTGCGTTGAACCATTTGACGGACCCTGTCTGCATGTCGATATCTCCTTCTGATGCATGACGGAAGTTACCGGATGACCGGTTGCGGATTGTTCTGCCGCGTGCCGCCGCCGCCTCGGCGAGGCTGACCACGCGGTTGTCGCCGGCCGGTCCCGCTTTTGCGGCAGTCCGGCGCGGCGGCGTATTCTGGTTGTGCGCCCGTTTGTTCCGGCGCCGTCCGCGCTGCCGGTCGGCATGACCGCTGTCACGTGCGGAGTCCGGATCGAGCGAACGGCCGATGAAGCGCTCAATGTCCTTCAGAAGGCCGCGTTCGGACGGATCGCACAGGGATATGGCGGTGCCGCTGGCGCCGGCGCGGGCGGTACGGCCGATCCGGTGCACGTAGGCTTCTGGCACGTTGGGAAGCTCGAAATTGATCACATGGCTGACGTCGTCGATGTCGATACCGCGGGCCGCAATGTCGGTGGCAACGAGGATCGGCACCCGAGCCGTACGGAATGCATCGAGTGCCCGGTCGCGCTGGTTCTGGCTCCTGTTGCCGTGAATGGCGGCACTGGAAAGACCGGCTTTCTCAAGTTGCCGGCTGAGGCGGTCGGCGCCGCGTTTGGTACGGGTAAAAACGATCGCCCGTCTGATCTCCGCGCCGTCCAGCAGCTCGATGAGGCGGTCGCGCTTGCCGGCCTTTTCGGTCCACAGTACTGACTGCTGAATCCGCTCGACCGGAACCGAGTTCGCTGCGATGGCGACCTCGGTGGGATCGTCCAGATAGTCCCGCGCCAGGGTGCGGATCTGCTTTGGCATGGTCGCGGACAGCAATACCGTCTGGCGCGCCTTCGGCACGGCATCGACGATGCGCCTAATGGCCGGAGCGAAGCCGAGATCGAGCATCTGGTCAGCCTCGTCGAGGATCACCGTCGTGGTGCGATCGAGCCGAATCGCACCCGTGCGGAGGTGATCCTCAAGCCGGCCCGGCGTTGCGATGACGATGTCGACACCGGGCGCCAGGGCCTTGATTTGCGGATGCGGTTTGAGGCCGCCGACGACCACGGCGGTGGTCACGCTGATGAAACGGCCATAGGTGCCGATGCTGTCGGCCACCTGCGACGCCAACTCACGGGTCGGCACCAGCACGAGGACGCCACAACGCTTTTTCCCCACGCCTTTGCGCCGGTCGGCGATTCGCTGCAAGAGCGGCAACACGAAGGCGGCGGTTTTGCCGGTGCCGGTCTGGGCGATACCGATCACGTCGCGGCCGGCCAACATGGCGGGAATGACTTCGTTCTGAATCGGTGTGGGAGTGGTGTAGCCCTCCGCCGCAACGGCGCGGAGGATGGGTTCGGCAAGGCCGATACTGTCAAATTCTGTCAAGAAAGGTCTTTCGGGTTCCGCGCTGCGCTTCCGTTATCGGGCGTTCGGGCGGTTTGGTTCGTCGGGCAAGCTCGCGTGTATCAGCTGCGGTTCTATGTCGGCTAGGGTGTTGTAAGTGTACTGCAACGATGTTTTCTGGCAAGCTGCGAGTGCGCCGTGGTCGATCCATCGATCCTCCACGCAGCGCGTTGTGTGGCCGTAGATCACAGTTCCGGGCCAATAGCAAACGAATTCTTCCGGCCGGTGCCGGGTATGCGACAGCCTGAACCGGCGGTGCGGGCGGGTCGCACACCCGTGTCGCGCTCGACCAACGTCATGCTGCATCCAGCGGCAGGGCGTGCGTGTCCTTCAGCGTTTCCAGGACAATCGCCGATTTCACATGGCGCACCGAATCATGCGGCAGCAACACGTCGTTGACGAATTCCGACAGCGCCTTGAGATCATGGGTCACCACCTTGAGCATATAGTCCATCTCGCCCGTCAACGCATGCGCCTCCAGGACTTCCGGCAAGGCGTTGACCAGGCTTGCGAAGCGTTGCGCGTTGTCGCGATTGTGGGTGTCGAGCGTCACGGTGATGATGTTGATGATGCCGAGCCCCAGCTTGAGCCGGTCGAGGCCGGCGAAATAGCCGCGGATGTACCCGGCCGCCTCCAGGTGACTGCGGCGGCGTGAACACTGTGACGGCGACAGGTTCACCCGGTCTGACAGATCGTTGTTGGTCAGCCGCGCGTCGTTTTGCAGTTCCTGGAGAATGCGCCGATCGAACGGGTCGAGCATTTTTGTGCATCCTTTTCTGATATTGTGCACGTATCTTGCATATTTTCTTAGAATTCCGGCCAGAATGCAAACAAATTGTGTGAGATCTGCGCGATAATCACGCCAAGATATACCATGACGCAAATTGAGGAGTGACTACCATGGGCCCGTTTCCGCATGACGCACCGCCGGCGAAGATCAGCGACGAGAATCCGGCCGGCACGGACGGTTTCGAATTTGTCGAGTTCGCGCACCCGGAACCCGAAAAGCTCGAAGAGCTGTTCGCCAGAATGGGTTTCGAACCGGTCGCCCGGCACAAGAGCAAGGCCATAACCGTGTGGCGACAGGGCGATGTCAACTACATCGTCAATGCCGAGAAGGGCTCCTTCGCTGACCGCTTCATCGATCTGCACGGTCCCTGCGCGCCGTCGATGGCATGGCGGGTGGTCGACGCCCAGCATGCCTTCACGCACGCGGTGTCGAAGGGCGCGACGCCCTACGAGGGCGACGACAAAGTGCTCGACGTTCCGGCCATCATCGGTATCGGCGGGTCGCTGCTCTATTTCGTCGACACTTACGGTGAAAAAGGCTCACCTTATGAGATTGAATTCGACTGGCTGGGTGAGCGCGATCCGCGCCCGACGGGTGTCAGTTTCTATTATCTCGACCACCTGACCCACAACGTGTTCCGCGGCAATATGGACAAGTGGTGGGATTTCTACCGCAACCTGTTCAATTTCAAACAGATCCACTTTTTCGATATCGAAGGCAAGATGACCGGTCTGGTGTCACGGGCCATTACCTCGCCCTGTGGCAAGATCCGCATCCCACTCAACGAATCGACGGACGACAAGAGCCAGATCGAGGAATATCTGCGCAAATACAAAGGCGAGGGCATTCAGCACATCGCGGTCGGCACGGAGAGTATCTACGACGCCACGGACGCGCTGGCCGCCAACGGTCTGCGGTTCATGCCGGCACCGCCAGCGACCTATTACGACAAGTCGCACGACCGGGTGATCGGCCATGAGGAGCCGATCGACCGCATGGCCCGGCACGGCATCCTGATCGACGGCGAAGGCGTGGTCGACGGCGGCATGACCAAGATCCTGCTGCAGATCTTCTCGAAGACCGTGATCGGTCCGATCTTCTTCGAATTCATCCAGCGTAAAGGTGACGAAGGTTTTGGGGAGGGCAACTTCCGCGCCCTGTTCGAGTCGATCGAGGAGGACCAGATCCGCCGTGGCGTGCTGAAGGCGGATGCCGCCGAATAGGCGTTACTTTTCAGGACAATAGTAAAGGCCGCCGGATTGTCCGGCGGCCCTCTTTTTTTGCGGAGGGGTATCAATCAATATCCTTCGGGGCAGCGTGCCGTGTAGGTGCGTCCTCGACGATCCTGGTAGTAGCAATTCTGCGAATTCTCCGACACACGGCCGATGACGGCGCCGGCGAGACTGCCGATGGCGGCGCCGACCAATGCCCCTTCGGTCCGCCCCGTCGTGATGCCGCCGATGGCGGCGCCGGTGGCTCCGCCGATCGCCGCGCCCTTCTGAGTCTGGGTGCATCCGGCAAGCACCGCCACAACGAACATGAGTGCGAGTATCTTCTTCATTTACAGCCTCCGATTGCTCCCCATCGGGGAAAGCCTTGACGACAATTCACGATTCACCGACTGCCATGAAACTGCGGCGTTTTTTGCAGTTGTCCGTGAGATCCCTGTCGCAGCAAACGGGAACAGGATCTAGCATCACCAGATGAACACAGCCTGAACGGTAGACCATGACAGGGTCGAAGCGTCAGCGGGTCATTTCGGCGACCAGTTCGGCGGCGCGGATCCGTGCTTCGCTGTCGATGTCGAAAATCGTCTCGATGTCGTCGGGCGTGTCGCCCGGTCCCAGGCGGTCCATGACCGTTTCGACGACGGTCGCCATCTCAAGGAAGCCGATGCGCTCCTCGATGAAAGCTTCCAGTGCCACCTCCTTGGCGGCATTGAGAATGGCACCCATCAGGCCACCGTCCTGCATGGCGCGGCGCGCCAAACGCAGCGCCGGAAATCGTTCTTCGTCCGGTTCCTGGAATTCCAGTTTGGCAAGCCGTGCGAAATCCAGCCTGTCGACCGGCAATTTCGGTCGCCTTGGATAGGCCAGCGCGTAGCCGATGGCGGTGCGCATGTCGGGCGTGCCGAGTTGTGCCAAGACCGAACCGTCGCTGTAGCCGACCATCGAATGAATGATCGATTGCGGGTGGATGATCACTTCGATCTGATCGGGGCGCATATCGAAGAGGTGCATCGCCTCGATCATCTCCAGCGCCTTGTTGAACATCGACGCGCTATCGATGGAAATCTTCAGTCCCATGTCCCAATTGGGGTGCGCGGCAGCCCGTGCCGGTGTCACCTTTTCCATCTCGGCAAGGCTGAGCAGCCGGAACGGACCACCGGACGCGGTCAGGATGACACGCTCGATGCTGTGGCGCTGATCGATGTCAAAAACCTGTAGGATCGCGTTGTGCTCGCTGTCGACGGGCAGCAGCCGGCCGCCGCCGGTCTCGATCTCGCGATGGAACAGGTGGCCGGCCGCCACCAGACATTCCTTGTTGGCAAGCGCGATGTCGGCACCGCGTCGGGCCGCCGCCAGGGTCGGCGCCAGACCGGCCATGCCGACGATGCCCGCCATGACGCAGTCGACCTCTTGCTCTGCGGCCTCGATCAGCGCGGCGTGTCCGGCGGCCGCCGTGATGCCGCTGCCGGACAGGGCGTCTTTCAAATCCACATAACGGCTTTCATCCGCGGTCACGGCCATTCCGGCGCCGTGTTGACGGGCCTGCTTGGCCAGCAGTTCGATGTTTCCGCGGCCGCTGATCGCCTCTACCGTGAACGCATTGGGTCCACCAAGATGCGATATCACATCCAGTGTGTTGCAACCGATGGAACCGGTGGACCCGAATATGCTGATGCTGCGCGGACCGGAATTCAGAGTGTCTGTCATGGAGGACCGATCGACCGTTCGTTAACACTGACAAACCAGATGCTGCCCTACGCGTCAACGCCATAATGCCGATCCTGCGATTGGCATTGCCAAAGTGGACCATATTATTTTAAACATAAAATATATTCTTGTATCCGGGAAAGGCAATTCCATGGCACCCGATCGCGATTCCGCCCTTCGACTCGACCGTGAGGACTCCCTCGCCGGATTTCGCGACCGATTCGTGCTGCGTGAAGGCCTCATCTATCTGGACGGCAATTCGCTCGGTCCGGTCCAGCGCGGTGTCGAGGAGCGGTTGATGCGCTGCCTGCGCGACGAGTGGGGTCGCGACCTCATCGCCTCATGGAACAGTGCCGACTGGTACACGTTGCCGCAAACCATCGGGGGCAAGATCGCGCCGCTGATCGGTGCGGGACCGGATGATGTCGTTGTCACCGATTCGACCTCGGTGAACCTGTTCAAGGTGCTGGCCGCGGCCCTGTCGCTGCGCCAGGACCGTAAGGTGATCGTATCGGAGCGCAGCAACTTCCCGACTGACCTCTACATGGTCGAGGGCTTGGCCCGCTTTGCCGGTCGTGACCACCAGTTGCGGCTGATCGATGCGCCGGAGGACCTCGGTGCGGCGATCGACGAAACGGTGGCGGTGGTGCTGCTGACGGAAGTCAACTACCGCACCGGGCGAATGCACGACATGCAAGCGGTGACGCAACAGGTGCATGCCGCGGGCGGACTGGTGATCTGGGACCTTGCCCACTCGGCCGGCGCCATTCCGGTCGATCTCGCCGGTGTCGACGCGGATTTCGCGATCGGATGCGGTTACAAATACCTGAACGGCGGACCCGGCGCGCCGGCATTCCTTTACGTGGCACCGCGGTTTCAGACGACCGTCACGCAACCGCTGTCGGGATGGTTCGCTCATGCCGACCCGTTTGCCATGGCGCCGGGTTTCGAGCCGGCCGAATCGATCGACCGGTTCCTGACCGGCACGCCGCCGGTGCTGTCGATGGTGGCGTTGGATGCCGCGCTCGACATCTGGCAGGAGGTGTCGATCGACGACCTGCGGCGCAAATCGGTCAGCCTGTGCGAATTGTTCATCGAACTGGTGGAGCACCGCTGCGCCGGCTTCGGTCTCTCGCTGGCCAGCCCGCGCGACGCGGCGCACCGCGGCAGCCAGGTGTGTTTCGCCCATGAAAACGCCTTCCCGATCATGCAGGCGTTGATCGCGCGCAATGTCGTCGGCGACTTCCGGGCACCCGACATTCTGCGCTTCGGCTTCGCGCCGCTCTATGTGCGCCATGTGGACGTCTACGATGCGGTCGAACAGCTCGCTGACATTCTGCAGAGCGGCGAATGGCGCGCGGATCGCTTTGCGCGGCGCGGTGCTGTGACTTAGAGAGAGCAGGGCCGCTTTTTCAACGGTTTTGTAATATGATTCGGCAAATCAGGCCTCAATCATAGCAGACTCGCTATGATTGAATTCCGACTTATCATTTTACGGTCTTCGACCAATTTGCTTTGATCGTCGGCAAGCGGGGGCGTAACCGCATAGCCTTGGCCCCGTGCGACGGGAGGTGCAGCGTGCAATTTGCCAACGTCAATGGCGTGACCCTTCATTATCAGCTCATTGGCGCGCCCGAAGGCAAGCCGGTGATGGTGTTCAGCAACTCGCTCGGAACCGATTTTAGAATCTGGCGCGATGTCCTGGTGCGGCTCGCCGGCGAGGTGGCCGTGGTCACCTACGACAAGCGTGGCCATGGGCTGTCGGATACCGGCGAGGCGCCCTACGCCATGGACGACCACATCGGCGATCTGGAAGCGCTGCTGGACATGCTAAAGCTGCAAGGCGCGGTGCTATGCGGCCTATCGGTAGGCGGTCTGATCGCCCAGGGGCTTTATGCCCGGCGGCCTGACCTGGTGCGGGCCCTGATCCTGTGCGACACGGCGCACCGGATCGGCGACGAGGCTCTGTGGAACAGCCGCATCGCAGCGATCGAAAGCGACGGACTGGAGGCGATCGCCGATGGCGTCCTGGAACGCTGGTTCAGCCGCGATTTCATCGACCAGCAATCCGCAGCGCTGGCCGGCTACCGCAACATGCTCTGCCGCACGCCGGCCGCCGGTTATAGCGGCACCGCCGCGGCGATCCGCGATACCGACTTCACCGAACAGGCGAGGCGCATCGGCGTGCCGACGCTGTGCGTCGTCGGCGACCAGGACGCCGCAACGCCACCGGCCGTGGTCGGCGAACTGGCAAAACTGATACCGGGTGCGCGCTACCAGGAGATACCGGGCGCCGGCCACCTGCCGTGCATCGACCGGCCGGAGGTGCTGACCGAGGTCATCCGCGCCTTTCTGGATTCGCTGCCGGAATGAGTGTCTCGGTCTTCGATCATCCGATGCTTGCCGGTCTTCTGGGCGACGACATGATTGCCGCCGCCTTCACGGCGGAAGCAGAGATCGAAGCGATGTTGCGATTCGAGGCGGCTCTTGCCCAGGCCGAGGCAACAGCCGGTCTGGTTCCGGCGGCAACCGGCGATGCAGTGTCGGAGGCCTGTGCGACATTCGAGCCGGACCTGGATGCGCTGCGCGCCGCTACGGCGCGAGACGGGGTGTGCGTTCCCGAACTGGTGCGTCAGCTACGCGAAGCGGTCGGCGATCCTCTCGGGCTGCATGTGCATACCGGTGCCACCAGCCAGGACGTCATCGACACGGCACTGGTGCTGCGGCTGAAAACCGTGCTTGCCGACATGGAAGGACGGCTGAGCGAATTGACCAAAGCCCTCGACCGGCTGGAACAGCGATTCGGATCGCGCCACCTGATGGGGCAGACACGCATGCAGCGCGCGCTGCCGATCCGCTGCGCCGACCGCATCGCCGCCTGGCGGCGACCGCTGTCCGGACTCGCTGACGACCTGCAGCGGTTGCGGCAGCGGGTACTGCGCCTGCAGCTGGGCGGTGCCGTTGGCACGATGGACCGCCTTGGCGACCAGGCGGATCGGGTTGGTAAAGACATGGCGGAATCGCTGGGGCTCGGCTGGCACGGCTGTTGGCACACCGACCGGTCGGCTCTTGCCGAGCTTGCCGGCTGGCTGTCACGCGTGTCCGGCGCTATTGGCAAGATCGGCCAGGACATCGCGCTGATGGCACAGAATGACCGGTCGGCGATCCGACTCACCGGCGGCGGCGGATCGTCGGCCATGCCGCACAAGCAGAACCCGGTTGCCGCCGAGGTCCTGGTCACGCTGGCGCGCTTCAACGCGACCATGCTGGGCGGCATGCACACGGCTCTTGTGCACGAGAACGAACGCTCCGGATCCGCCTGGACGCTCGAATGGATGCTGCTGCCGCAGATGGCGGTGGCGACCGGCGCTTCCCTGCGCAGCGCGACGCAACTGCTGGCCGGTATCGATGATATGGGAGAACAAAGCGATGGCTGACACGACGATACGGACGCAGGTGGCGATTATCGGATCGGGGCCGTCCGGACTGCTGCTCGGGCAGTTGCTGCACCGGCAAGGGATCGACAATGTCATCCTCGATCGGGTCGACCGCGATTACATCCTGGGCCGCATTCGGGCGGGTGTGCTGGAAGAGGGAGCGGCAAGGCTGCTTGACGAGGCCGGTGTCGGAGACCGCATGCGTAAGGAGGGTCTGCCGCATGACGGTTTCGACCTGGTCTATGACGGAGAGATCCACCACATCAACCTCTTTGATCTGACCGGCGGCAAGCGGGTATTGGTCTATGGCCAGACCGAAGTCACCCAGGATCTGATGGACGCCCGCGAGGCGAGCGGTCTGACAACCCACTACAATGCCCAGGACGTGCAGCCGCACGGCTTTGACGGCGACCGACCGTATGTGACCTTCCGCGAGGACGGCATCGAAAAGCGAATCGATTGCGATTTCGTCGCCGGCTGCGACGGCTTTCACGGTGCGAGCCGTGCGGCCGTGCCCGATGATGCCAAAAACCTGTTCGAGAAGGTCTATCCCTTCGGTTGGCTGGGTATGTTGTCGGAAGTTCCGCCATGCTCCGACGAGCTGGTCTACAGCAATCACGAACGCGGTTTCGCCCTGTGCTCGATGCGCTCCAGGACGTTGAGCCGCTACTATGTGCAGTGCGAGACCAGCGACCGGGTCGAGGACTGGAGCGAAGCGCAGTTTTGGGACGAGTTGCGGCGGCGGCTGCCGCAACGGTTCGCCGAACAGGTGACCATCGGACCGGCGCTGGAGATGTCGATCGCACCGCTGCGTTCCTTCGTCTGCGAGCCGATGCGCTACGGGCGGCTGTTCCTGGTCGGCGATGCCGCCCATATCGTGCCGCCAACCGGCGCCAAGGGTCTCAATCTGGCGGCGAGCGACGTCCATTATCTATTCGAGGGCCTGCGCGAACACTACGCCGACGCCTCCGACGCCGGGCTGGATGTCTATTCCGAGCGGGCGCTGGCGCGCATCTGGAACGCCGAACGGTTCTCCTGGTGGATGACCAGCATGATGCACCGGTTCCCCGATATGAGCGATTTCGACCGGCGCATCCAGAAAGCCGAATTCGGCCAGGTCGTCGATTTCCCGGCGGCGTCGACGGCGCTGGCCGAGAACTATGTCGGCATGCCATTCTAAGGTTGTGCCGGCTTATTTGCCGGCAAACTTATCGAAGACGAACGCCTCGAATTGACGGGCGATCAGCGACTGTGCAGCCGTGTCGGCCGGCATGCTGACGTGGAAATCGAAATAGACCGCCGGTTCGTACGGTCGCACCGTCAAACGGTCGGCAAAGGCCAGCGGTGTGAACGGATCGACAATCGCCAGGCCAAGCCGCTCGGCGACGAAACCGCAAGCCGAAGACGACAGCGGCGTCTCGATGCGAATGTCGGGCCGGACGTTGTTGTGATCGAAGCTGGACAGGATGCGTTGACGGGATCCGTCGAGCGCCGTCAGCGAAATGAAGGGCTCGTCCTGCAGATCCTGCGCGGTCACCGTCGTGCGCTCGGCAAGCCGGTGCCCCCGGGGCATGACGCAGACCCCCTGGGCGCGATGCAGGTGCCGCGAGACAACGCCCGCATAGTCGGGTGGATTGTTGGTAATGCCGATATCGATCTTGCGCGTCGCCAAGGCGTCGATGATCTTGAGTGAGGTTCGGGTGTGCATGGAAACCCGAAGCTCGGGCCGATCGCGCATGAAATCGGCGATCACCGCCTGAATGAACCCGGCGGAAAGAGCCGGCAGAACACCGATGTTGAGCCTCCCGATGCGCTGATCGGCGATGTCTTCTGCAAAGCGCTCGATTTCGCTGAGGCCGGTGAAGACGCGGTCGATTTCCTCGTAGAGCAGTCGCGCTTCCGGTGTCGGCAACAGGCGCCCGCGCTCGCGCTCAAACACCTTGAAGGGAATGGCGTGCTCGAAGGCCGCGATCATCTTGCTGGCGGCCGGCTGGCTGACAAGCAGGATATCGGCCGCCTGGCTGACGGTACCAGCCTCCATCAGGGCCTTGAACGCCTCTATGTTGCGCAAGCTCAAGGGCATACAAAACCATAACCTTATGGAATATGAAACGCAACATTTCGACTTTGATCACCGAAAGCCGAGGAATTATGGTGTTTGAAAGTATAACCGATGTCCTCAGAACCGGCTCATCCTGACAGGGAGAAATAGCATGCCCGGCACCGTCACACGTCGCGACTTTCTTCGTTCAACCGCCGCCTTCGGTGCGGCCTGCGCCGCCGGTGCGCCGCACATGGCCTGGGCGGCAAAGGCCGGCCAGCCGGTGGAGTCGCGCACGCTCATCACGTCGACCGCCAAGTTCGATCCGGTACGGCCGGAATCGGCGCGGCTGATTTCACAGGCATGCAAAACCATCGGCTTCGATCTCAAGGCCAATCCCATCGATTACAACCAGGGCATCCAGAGGGTCATCATGCAGCATGACTACGACGCCTTCCTGGTGCGTCTGTCGGGTGCCGCGATCCGCATCGATCCCAACGTCTTCATCCATCAGGTGCACCACAGCTCGCAGCACAAGGAAGGCGGCTTCAACTGGACCGGCTACAACAACCCCGAGGTCGACGAGCTAGCCGCTTTGCAGCAAGCCGAAATGAATGCCGACAAGCGCCGCGAATATGTGCTCAAAGCACAGGAATTGATCGCCGCGGATCAGCCGAACCATGTGCTGGTCAACCCGAAAATGACCAATGCCTATCGCAGCGACCGACTCGACGGCCTGGTGCCGCAAATGGGCGAGGGTATCGGCTCGTTCTGGACAGACATCAACATGACCGTCAAGGAAGGCGATGGATATGTCCGCACCGGTGCCACGTCGGCGCTGAAAAACCTCAACCCGATCGCGGTCAAGGACAACAACGAGTTTCTGGAACTCAGAATGATCTATGACCGGCTGTTCCGGGTCGGCCCGGACGGCACCGTTCGGCCCTGGGCCGCCGAAGGCTACACCCTGGTCGATCCGACCACGGTCGACATCACCCTGCGGCCGGGCATGAAGTTCCACGACGGCAAGGACGTGACCGCCGAAGACGTCAAGTTCTCCTTTGACTATGCCAAACAATACAGTGCGCCGTTCTTCAACGCATCGCTCGAAAAGATCGCATCGGTGGAGACGACCGGTCCCAACAGCGTTCGCGTCAAGCTGACGGAGCCCTATGCGCCGCTTTTCGTCGCCCTGTTCGCCTCGATGTTCATCATTCCCAAGCACATCTGGCAGGACATTCCCGACAAGGTGGACGTGGAAGACCCGCTCAACTATCCGAACAGCAATCCGATCGGTTCCGGACCTTTCAAGTTCGACTATTGGGATCGCGGCAAAGAACTCAAGGTCTCCGCTTTCCCCGAGCATTTCAGCCCGCCGAAGGTGGCCGGCATCATCCGCATCGTCTACGGCAGCCACGATGCCATGGCGGCGGCGATCGAAAAGGGCGAGTGCGACCGCACGCGCTACATTCTGAAGCCAAGCCTGATGGAAGACCTGAACAAGATCGCCGGGGTGACCGGTCAGGGATACGACAGCCATGGCTGGTACTGCCTGTCCTACAACACCAACGTCGCGCCGTTCGACGATCCGGTGTTCCGGCAGGCCCTGCAATACGTGATGCCGAAAGACCTGATCCGCGACGTGGTGCTCGGCGGCCACGCAACAGACGGCGGTTCGGTGATCGCACCGGCCAACAAGTTCTGGCACAACCCGAACGTCGCCGCGCCGAGCCAGGACGTCAACAGGGCGAAGAAGATCCTCGGCGATGCCGGCTACACCTGGAAAGGCGGCAAGCTGCATTACCCCGGATAATCGAAACCGCACGTCCGGCTGTCATGTGCAGATTAGCGTGACGGGCCGGACGGCCCGTTACCCGGTTTTGTCAATCAGGAATGTCCGGCATGAAGGAATACATCGTAAAGCGCATCCTCTACTCGCTGATGACGCTGTTTGCGGTGGCGACGATCCTGTTCATCATGTTCCGGATGATGCCGGGGGATCCAACCGCGCAGGTGATTTCGCCGGCGCTCGACGAGGCCTCGCAGAGACGCATGAAGGAGGCTTTCGGCCTCGACCTGCCGCTGTGGCAGCAATACTTCGTCTATCTGAAGAACCTCGTCACGTTCGAATGGGGCCGCTCCTTCACCAGTTCGGAACGGGTCTTCGACATTCTCGTCTACCGGTTGTGGAACACGCTGCTGCTGATGGCGGCCGGCATGGTGCTGACCTTCGGCTTTGGCATTGTTTTGGGCATGCTGATGGCATGGCGGCGCAATGGCCCGCTCGACGTCGGCGGCAGTCTGGTCGCGTTGATCTTCCAGTCGGCGCCGCCCTTCATCACCGGACTGTTGCTGCTGATCGTGCTCAGTTACCGGCTCGACCTGTTTCCGACCGGTGGCATGAACAGTCCCGGCAACCGACCCGAGGACGTGCTGTCCTTCATCTTCAGCTCTGATTTCCTGCATCACCTGGTTCTGCCGACCATCACCATTACGGCCTATTTCCTGGCGACACCTATGCTGATCATGCGCGACAGCATGCTGGAGATTCTGGGCAGCGACTTCATCGAATTCGCCAAGGCCAAAGGTCTGGCGCCGCGGGTCGTCATGGTGCGCCATGCCGCGCGCAACGCGCTGCTCGCCGTCGTCACCGTGTCCTCCATCCTGCTCGGTTTCGCCATCGGCGGCCAGGTGATCGTGGAGTCGGTGTTCTCGTGGCCGGGCATGGGCCTGCTGATGGTCGAGGCCGCCGCTTCGCACGACTACCCCGTCGCCCAGGGCGCTTTTCTGATGCTGGCGGCGCTGGTCATCTTCCTCAACCTGATCGCTGACATTTCCTACGGATATCTCGACCCGCGCATCAAGGTCGCAGGAGGCCATTGACCATGAAGATTGAAAGCCTCGACCTCAATCTGATCGAGCAACCGTTCGCGGTGCCCTACAGGCTGTCGAAAAGCTACGGGACGCTGACCCACACGCGCGCCGTGATCGCGCGGCTGACCACCGACAACGGACTTGTCGGGATCGGCGAAGCCAACCCGACGCCGCCTTTCACCGCCGAGACGCCGGGCGGCGTCATGGCTGCCATGGCCGATTACGTGTGGCCGGCGATCCGCGGCGCCGAATGCAGCTCGATCAATGCGCTGCTTGACCGGCTCGACATCCTGCTCGGCGGCAACGCGATGGCAAAGGGCGCCATCGACATGGCACTGCACGATCTGGCGGGCAAGGCGCTGGGCGTTCCCTGCCACCGGCTGTTGGGCGGCGCACGGCACACGCATCTCGATGTGCTGTGGCCGCTGGGCAGTGGCACCGCCGAAGAGGACGCGGCGGTGCTCGAACAAAAAATCGCCGAAGGTTACCGCTGCTTCATGCTGAAGATGGGTTCACAACCGATCGGCGATGAGATCGCCCGGCTGGACGCCCTGTTTGCCCGTTACGGCGAAACGCTGGACATCATCGTCGATGCCAATCAGGGCTGGTCCGCCGCCCAGGCCATGGATTTTGTGCGACGGGCGGCAGGATTTCCGCTGCGGTTGATCGAACAGCCGCTGGCCGCGTCGGACCGGGACGGTCTCAAACGCGTCCGTGACGCGGCAAGCCAGCCGGTGTCGGCGGATGAGAGCCTGCAATCGGAAGCCGATGCGCTCGACCTGCTGCGCGCCGCCGCTGTCGACGTTTTTTCGATCAAGGTGTCGAAAAACGGCGGTCTGCGGTCTTCCAGAAAAATCGCCGAACTCGGCGCAGCCTTCGGCGTCACCTGCCTGATGAATTCGATGCTCGAATTCGGGGTGACGCAGGCTGCCAGCCTGCAGTTGGGGGTGACGTTGTCCAACCTGATGCCGGTCGGACACGCCTATATGTCGACCCTGCGTCTGACCGGCGATGTCACGGACTTCTCGCGGCTGGTGGACAACGGCCGGGTGCGTCCGGGCGACGCGCCGGGCCTCGGCATCGAACTCGACCTCGACAAACTCGATCATTTCACGGTGCGCCATGAGCGATATACCTGACAGCCGTCTCTCCGACAGCCCCGCGCCCGGTGGCGCTTTGAAGTCCTTCTGGTCCGGCGTTTCGGCCCAGATCGACATCATCCGCAGCAGCGTGCCCGGTACGATCGGCGCGCTTGTCATCCTGTTTTTCGCGGTGATCGCGCTGCTGGCGCCGCTGCTGGCGCCGCACGATCCGTGGGCGAGCCTCTACAGCACGGAAACCGGCAAAATCGCCATGCTGCTGCCGCCGTCGGCCGAATTCCCGCTGGGCACGACGCTGCTCGGCCGCGATATCCTGTCCCAAATGATCATCGCGACGCAGAACACCATGCTGATCGGTCTGGTCTCCGGCGTCATCTCGATCGCCATCGGCGCCAATATCGGGCTGTTTTCCGGTTACTATGGCGGCCGGCTCGACGAAGTGCTGATGCGCTTCACCGATATCGTCTACGGCATGCCTTTCCTGCCCTTTATCATCGTCCTGATTTCGCTGTTCGGCCGCTCCAAATGGTTCGTCATCCTGGCCATCGTCCTGATCATCTGGCGCACATCGGCGCGGGTGATCCGTGCTCAGACCATGGCCATCAAGCAGCGCCAGTTCATCCAGGCGGCGCGCGCCCGCGGCTGCTCGAACCTGCGCATCATCTACCGGCACATCATGCCGAACATCATGCCGCTGTTGCTGCTCTACACCGCCTTCAACATCGCCTGGTCGGTGATCACCGAGGCCGGCGCCAGCTTTCTCGGATTCGGCGATCCCGACCAGTTGACCTGGGGCAGCATGCTTTACGAGCTGTGGATTTCCGGCAAATCACGGGTTGCCTGGTGGTGGTTCGCCTGGCCGTCCGTTTCCATCGTGCTGCTGGTCTCGTCGCTGGTGTTCGTCAGCCGTGCCTATGAAGAGGTCGCAAACCCGCGGCTGAAGGGACGTTGAGCATGACCGAGCAGCAAACACCGCTTCTCGAGATCGAGAACCTGCGGGTCCATTACCAAACGTCCAAGGGCCCGGTGCGGGCCGTCGACGGGGTGTCGCTGACGGTGCGTGAAGACGAGGTGGTCGGCATCGCCGGCGAATCGGGCTGCGGCAAGACCACGTTGATCAAGAGCCTGATGCGGTTGCATCCGCCGGGCACAAGGATTACCGCCGACACGCTGAATTTTCGCGGCCGCGACATGCTGGCATTGTCCGACCGGGCGTTCCGGCGTGACGTGCTGTGGAACGAGATCTCGCTGGTCCCGCAAAGCGCCATGGCGTCGCTCAATCCGGTCTACCGGGTTGGCGATCAGATCATCGAGGCGATCCGGACCCATGCCGACCGGTCGGCGCGCCAGGCGCGGGACCGCGCCGCGCATCTGTTCGATCTGGTCGGGCTGCAGCCGGACCTGTTGAAAAACTATCCGCACGAATATTCCGGCGGCATGCGCCAGCGGGCGATGATCGCTATGTCGCTGGCCCTCGACCCTGGCCTCATCATCATGGACGAGCCGACCACTGGGCTCGACGTCCTGGTGCAGGAACGAATCCTGCGCAATCTGCGCGAGATCCGGGCCGAGATCAAAAGCTCGATCCTGCTGATCACCCACGACATTTCGGTTATCGCCGAGATGAGCGACCGGATCGCCATCATGTATGCGGGCCGCATCGCCGAGCAGGGTACAGCGATCGATATCTTCGAGCAGGCACGCCACCCCTACACACTGGGGCTGCGCAACGCCTTTCCGAGCATCAAAGCGCCGGGCAAGGAACTGATCTCCATCCCCGGTTCGCCGCCGAATCTGATGGGTGAGATGCACCACTGCCTGTTTGCGGAACGCTGCCCCTTTGCGATCAACTCGTGCTGGAGCACGGAACCGGCGCCAACGGATCTGGGCGGAGATCACCAGGCAGCCTGCCACCGGATCGGCGATGCCGAAATCATGCGGACTGAAGCTGGAAGGAGGGAAACGTGGCTATCCTCGAAGTCAGCGGCCTGACCAAGCACTTCCCGATCAAACCGGGCTTTCTCGCGCGCACGCTGAGCGGCAAGCAGGACAAGCTGATCAAAGCGGTCGACGGCATCAGTTTCAGCATTGAAAAAGGCGAGATCCTCGGCGTCGCCGGCGAATCGGGCTGCGGCAAATCCACCACCTGCCTGCTGCTGACCAAGCTGCACGAGCCCACCGGCGGGCAAATCCGCTTCAAGGGCGAAGACGTCGGCGGCTTCGACGCCCAGGCAACACGGCTTTACCGCAAGCAGGTTCAACTGATTTTCCAGGATCCCTACGAATCCCTCAATCCACGCTTCACCGTCTTCGACCAGGTAGCCGAAGGACCGCGTGCACTGCGGCTTTGGGATGAGGCCGAGATCGAACGCCGGGTGCTCGATACGCTGGCCAATGTCGGCCTGAAGCCGCACGAATACCGGGACCGCTACCCACACCAGATGAGCGGCGGCGAGCGCCAGCGGGTCGGCATCGCGTGTGCGCTGGTGATGGAGCCCGAACTGGTCATTGCAGACGAACCGCTTTCGATGCTGGACGTGTCCATTCGCGCCGGCATCCTGGATCTTATCCGTTCATTGTCGGAGCGGCTTAACTTCTCCTGCGTCTATGTCAGCCACGACCTGTCGATCCTGTCCAACATTTCCGAACGGCTGATGATCATGTATCTGGGACAGGTCATGGAAATCGGGCCGACAGCCGAGGTGATCGGCAACCCGCAGCATCCCTACGCGCGGGCCCTGATCAACGCGGTCGCGGTCCCGGATCCGCGCTATCGTCGCCCGGTACCCGACATCAAAGGCGAGGTGGCGCAGCCCATCGACCCGCCGCCCGGTTGCCGGTTCGCCAGCCGTTGCCCGCACGCGGTGGCGGCCTGCCGCGCCGATCCGCCGCCGGCGTTCACCGAGATATCGCCGGGTCACAAGGCGGCCTGTCACCTGCTGAACGGCGGAGCCGGCCATTGAGCGCCTGGGAATGCGATATCGCCGTCGTCGGCGGCGGGCTGGTGGGCGCGGCCATCGCTTTCGGGCTGGCGCGCAAAGGCGCCGAAGTCCTGCTCGTCGACGAAGGCGATATCGCGCTGCGTGCCTCGCGCGGCAATTTCGGCCTTGTCTGGGTGCAGGGCAAGGGACTTTCCATGCCGGAATACAATCTGTGGTCACGCCGGTCGGCGGAACTGTGGCCTTCGTTGTCGGCTGAACTGGCGGAAACGGCGGAACTGGATGTCGGTCTGTCACAGCGAGGCGGCGCGCTGATCGCCATGAGCGAAGCCGAGCTGGAAGGCTTCTCCAACCTCATGGCCGAACTCCGCGTCAAATCCGGAAACCACGGCTTCGACTATGACGTGCTCGACCATGACGAACTGGCCAAGCTCATCCCGGGCCTCGGGCCGAAGGTTCCGGGCGGCACGTTCACGCCCTATGACGGTCACGTCAATCCGTTGAAAATGCTGCGCGCCCTTCACACGGCGTTTCAGCGCCGCGGCGGCCGCTATCTGGCCAATGCCGGTGTGACGGACATTCACGAACCGGCCGATGGCGGTTTCCAGCTCGACACGCCGCGCGGAGTCGTCGCCTGCCGCAAGTTGGTCATCGCAGCCGGGCTCGGATGCGGCGCGTTGTGCGCCAAAATCGGCATCGACGTGGCGGTCACTGCCCTGCACGGCCAGTTGCTGATCACCGAACGGTCGCCGCAGCCGCTCGATATCCCAACCAACATCGTGCGCAAGACCGATGACGGGACATTCCAGGTCGGCTATTCGCAGGAAGATCTGGGCTTGACGACGAGCACGCGGATCGACCTGTTGCGCGACATCGCCCACAACGCGGTCCAGGCCTTGCCTCATCTCGGCGACCTGCGGCTGGTGCGGACCTGGGGCGCCCTGCGAATCATGACACCGGACGGCTGCCCCGTCTACGCGCGGTCGAGCACTTATCCGAACGCCTTCGTATTCACCTGTCACAGCGGTGTTACGCTGGGGGCGGTGCATGCCCTGGTGTGCGCCGACTGGATCATCGATGGCAGCATCCCTGAGGCCTATGAGTTTTTCTCGCAGGAGAGGTTCCATGTTCAGGCAGCTTGACAGGCCAACCGGGCCGACGGTCGAGGTCGTGCTCGACGGTCAAACCGTTCGAATGCACGAGGGCGCCAATCTCGCCGCGCAATTGCTGCTGCGCGATGCCGAGCCGTTCCGGCGCTCGGAGGTATCCGGCGAATGGCGTTCGGCGCATTGCATGATCGGCAACTGTTTCGATTGTCTGGTGGAAATCGACGGCCGGCGCAACCAGCAGGCCTGCCTGTGCAGGGTCCGCGCCGGCATGGTCGTCAACCGTTGCCTCGAGGCCTAGCGGATGTCCGGACAGCGCACCCGAGACTTCGATCTGGCCGTTGTCGGGGCCGGGCCGGCTGGGCTGGCGGCCGCCGTGACCGCGTCAGACGGGGGACTGCGGGTCGCCGTGCTCGACGAACAACCCGCGCCGGGTGGCCAGATCTATCGCAATATCGAAGCCAACAGCAACCAAGCCATGACAGGCATTCTGGGAACCGATTATCTGCGCGGGGCGCGGCTTGTCGAACGGTTCCGGGCGTCGTCCTGCGACTATCTGGCCGGCGCGCGGGTTTGGGACATGCCGGAACCGGGTATGCTGGCGGTTTCGATCGACGGCACCAGCCGGCTGCTGCGCGCCGACCGCATCATCCTGGCGACCGGAGCCCAGGAGCGGCCGACGCCGGTTCCGGGCTGGACGTTGCCAGGCGTCATGACGGTGGGGGCGGCACAAACGCTTCTGAAATCGTCCGGGATCGTACCCGACGGTCCGTTCGTCATCGCCGGAAGCGGGCCGCTGCTGCTGCTGACCGCACTGCAGCTGGCGCGCAGTGGCGCCCGACCGCAGGCCATCCTGACGACGGATGGCTGGCGCAACCGCCGGCAGGCGTTGCGTCATTGGTCGGACGCGCTGATTTCGTTTCGCGCCATCGCCAAGGGCCTGTCATGGATCCACAGTTTGCACCGCATGGGGATCCCGATCCATGGCGGAGTGCGGGACATCGCGGTAGAGGGCAACGGACATGTCGAGACGGTTGTCTGGCGCCATTCAGGCCAACGCCATGCGCTGCAGACCGACCGGCTGTTGCTGCATTTCGGTGTGGTACCGGCGCTGCAGCTTCCGTCCGCGGCCAGATGTGCGTTGCAATGGGACTCGCGGCAATTCAGCTGGAAGCCGCGATGCGACGGCTGGGGCGCCACTTCGGTCGATACGATCGCCGTTGCCGGTGACGGTGCGGGGATCGGCGGTGCGATTGCGGCGGAACAGGCCGGCGCGTTGTGCGGTTATGATGCTCTCTGCAGAGCCGGCCGGATGGGTGAGCGGGAACGGGACACGGCGGCCGCGCAAGGGCGCGCGCACATCGACCGGGAACGGGGATTGCGCCGATTCCTGGACACGCTGTTCATGCCGCCCGCGGACATCATAGCACCTCCCGACGATAGCCGGATCGTGTGCCGCTGTGAGGAGGTGACGGCGGCAACGATTCACGACCTCGCCCGCGGCGGCTGCCCTGGACCGAACCAGATGAAGGCGTTCACCCGATGCGGCATGGGTGCCTGCCAGGGACGTCTTTGCGCTCTGCCCGTCTCGGGGATCATGGCGGCGGCAAGCGGCCGCTCGATGGACGAAGTGGGCAGTTATTCGGTCCGCCCGCCGGTGAAGCCGGTCACTCTCGGGGAGGTTGCCACGCTGCAGGGCCTTGAACATGAGGCGGCGGCTGTCACCGGTCTGCTCGACGAGACGTAGCAGCCATCTCCAGCCGGTGGCCTCCGCGAATCTCTGAATCTACCGTATCAGGATTGCCCGGAAATCGTTGACGTTGGTGCCAGTCGGGCCGGGCACGAACAGCGATTGCGCAAGCTCGAAGCCGCGCCAGGCGTCGTTGCGCGCCAGCAGATCGGCGGGATCACCGCCGGCTTGACGAATGAGTGTCGCGGTGCCGCCGTCGGCAAAGGCGCCTGCATTGTCTTCGGAGCCGTCGATGCCATCGGTGTCGGCGGCGAGCGCATGGATGCCCGGAATGCCGTCGATGTCGAGCGCCAGCGATAGCAGGAACTCGCTGTTGCGGCCGCCGCGTCCCTTATGGCGTAGCGTCACCGTTGTTTCGCCGCCGGTGAGCAGGATCACCGGCTTTTTGAACGGGCCATCGCGGCGCGCTATCTGCAGGGCGATGGCCGCATGCATGTGGGCGATCTCGCGGGCTTCGCCTTCGACCGCATCGGATAGGATCACGGCCTCGAAACCGCGTTCGCGGGCTTGCCGCGCCGCCGCCTCCAGCGATATCTGGGCCGAGGCGATGATGTGCACCTCGTTTTCGGCAAAGCGTGGATCGTCGGGCGTGGGCGCCGCCGCCGCTTGCGAGGCCAGGTGCGCCTGAAGGGATGTCGGCAGCTGCAGATTGTGGCGTTGCACCAGGGCCCGTGCCTCTTTCAGTGTGCCGTCGCTGGGCACGGTGGGTCCCGACGCCACATGGGCGGCGATGTCGCCCGGAATGTCGGAGACGATCAGCGATACCACCTTCGCCGGATAGGCGGCGAGTGCCAGACGACCGCCCTTTATGCGCGAGGCGTGCTTGCGGATGCAGTTCATTTCGTCGATTGGTGCGCCGGACCGCAGCAAGGCCTCGTTGAGCGCCATTTCGTCGGCCAGGCTGGCGCCCTCGGGTGGAGCCGGCAGGAGGGCACTGCCACCGCCGCAGATGAGGGCGATGACCAGATCATCCCCGGTGAGGCCGGCGACCGTGTCGAACAGGGTCTGTGCGCCATGCAGTCCGGCTTCGTCGGGAACGGGATGGGCGGCCTCCAGAACGCGAATGTCGCGGGTTTCGCAAGCGTAGCCGTAGCGGGTGACCACAGTCCCCTCGAGCGGGCCGTCCCAGTGATGCTCCAACGCGCGGGCCAGTTGTGCCGCACCTTTGCCGGCGCCGACCACAACGGTCCGCCCCTTAGGCTTTGGCGGCAGGTGGCCGGCAATGGTGTTGTCCGGCAGGGCCGCCTCGACGGCGGCGTGGAACAGCGACTGGAGCAGTTTGTATTCAGGGGTCATGTTGGGTGTCGTCCGCCTTCGGTTGCGCAAGGACCTATAACAGAACGGATCGTGAAGGAAACGGCCGTGTGGGATAGTCCGAAGGCTTGCCGTCAGTGTCTACAGAGCCCAGCCCGCCTCCCGCACTTCCGGCAGGTAGGTGCGGCTGACCGGGATGCTGGTGCCGTTTGACAGCAACAGCCAGGGCTTGCCGTCGCGGCGAAACAGCTTCTTGACGTGGCGGCGGGCAACCCAATAGGAGCGGTGGACCTTGATGCCGTCGGCACCCGCCAGTTCCGAAACGCAGTCGCCGAACCGCATGAGCAGCATTTGTTGCCGATGCGGGGCATGCACCTCGACATAGTGGTCGCTCGACTTGATGTAGACAATATCCGTACCGAAGTCTTCAGGCAGGCGGCGCAGCAACTGGTCAAAGCCATGTTCGCGTGGCCTGGCGGCTTCGCTCTCCTGAGCACCGGCTGTTGCCTCCAGCAGAGAGCGTCCGCCCCGAACATAATACATGACAATCGCGATCAGGACCATCAGCATGGCCACTGTCACATAGCGCAGCGACCATGGGTAAACGGAGGAATCAATCGCGAACAGGATCTCTCCCAAAGCGACCAGAAGGACGCCCGGCAGAGCCGCGCAGAGCCCGGCCAGGACCAGCGGCACGATCGGCGCAATCCGATCAGGCGGGGCCAAGCGAATAAACACGAACCTTGCGGCCACCATCAGAACCCAGTTTCCCGTCGTGACAAATCCCCAGAATCCCAGACGCTGCGGAGCATCGAGCAGCGCATAGGTTCCCATCGGGCCGGTAAAGGCCAGAAAGGCAATCACCGCAAGTAACGCGATCCCCGGTCTCCCGATCTCTGTCAGGAGTTGCATTTGACGTCGCGTGAATTGCATTTTGCTGCGTTTGGCGAATTTCCTGATGGTTTTGCGAAATATAGCTCCTTCCCGCGTTGAGCGCAACGCGATTTCATTCCATTTTTACAAGTATCTCGCAGTTTTTATGCGAATTATTGATGTATGAATAAGTATTATTCGGATGTAGAAAATATAGGAGGCGATCTTTCAGATGCTGAATATCAATTCGACACGGAGCGCGGTCGGAGTCCTTGCGCTGATCTGTGCGGTTGCCGTACCGATGGCGGCCCATGCCGGCAAAAAGCCGCGCCCCTCGAAACCGGCCAACGCCGCGGCGATCGAGAAGGCCCATAGCGGCAAATCGTGGAAATGGTCCAAGGGCGGCGCTTATTTCGCGGCCAACGGTCAATTCGAAGCGATCTGGGAAGGTGCGGTCGGGATCGGAACCTGGTCTGTCAACCGGTCGGGCACGCTGTGTTATAGGGCCACCTGGTACTGGATCGACAATGGCGTCAAGAAGGACAAAATGCGCAAATGCTGGCGGCATGTGGTCGATTCGCAGGGCAATACCTGGCAACGGAACGATGAGAAGAACGACTGGTATGTGTTCACCGCTAACGGGATTTCCAAAGGCAACCGCTTCCGGTCACAAGTGGCGAGTCGCAAGTCGAAGATGGGGCTCTAGTGTGCTGAATCTGAAGTTCGTCACATTATGCAGCACACTCCAAACGAACTTCAGATTCAATCAGGACACTGGCAACATTATGATTCTAGTGTGGTTTATGGATTTTAAGTTCCTTTCCGAGCGCGCTGCAAATAATGATAGCAACTTCAAATCCACCACACTGGCGTCACTTTGAGTTTGGACTTTTCCCGATGTTGCAGACTTATACTGTTTGACTCGACGCGGATCAGCGGGAATAGTTGGCAACAGGGGCAATAAAACAAAACGTACTGGCGAATGATGTGCCTGGGGTGATTGTGGGGGGCAGACTGGCATTGGTGGGCGCGGGTTTGGTCGCGCTGCTATTTTCGGCAACGGCCGGCGCGCAGACCGTGCCGCCGGCGAAGAAGACGGCGCGTCCGCTGGTGTCCAGCCAGGCGGAGAGCGGCATCCAGACGCGCCGCGCCACGCTGTTCCAGCGCATGCTGGAGCAGCCGGACGACCTCGATACCGCCTTCGAATACGCCTCGCTGTCGATCCAGGTCGGCGACTTGGAGGCCGCCGTCTCGACGCTTGAACGCATGCTGATCTTCGCACCGGGCTTGCCGCGGCTGCAGCTGGAACTCGGACTGCTCTACTACAGGCTGACCGCCTACGAGACAGCTCGGAGCTATTTCGAGTCGGCGATTTCCGGACCCGATGTACCGCCTGAAGTGCGCGCCCGGGTCGAGCAATACCTGGATCTGATCGATCAGGCGACACGCAAGACGACCACCTCGGGGCAATTGCGGGCCGGCATCCGCTATCAGACCAACGCCAACCGCGGCCCCGACGGCGAGATCATCATCCTCAACGGGCTGCCCTATCAGTTGAGTGCCGAATCACAGGCCGCGGCCGACGGCAACGTTTACCTCGCCGGTGTATTTCACGTCTCCCACCGCCTGCCACAACAGGGCACGACACTGGAATTCGATCTGGTTCACTACGCTTCCAAGCAGTTTACGCAGGATCAGTTCGACTTGGCGCAGGCCGAGATGACATTCGGACCGGCGTTCGAATTGAGCCGCTTCGGCTACGACAATGCAGCGCTCGGTGTCTACGGCATTCTTTCCGGAGCGTTCCTGCACGAGGACTATTATTCGACGTTTCTGGGCGCCGGCGCGCGGGTCGTGTCGCAGTTGAGCCCCCGTTCGTTAGGATCGGCCAAGCTCGAATACCGGCACAAATGGTACTACGATTCACCGACCGTCCCCACTGCATCCGATCGGGACGGTGACGAGATCCGCTTCTTCGGCACCTATCAGTACATCGTCGATCCGATGCGAACGGTCAACGCGGCGGCCGGCGTTACCCGCATGTGGTCACGCGCCGACTACCTGAGCTACACCGAGTTCGCGATTCAGTTCGGCACTGCGGTGGCTTTCATGTCGCCGGTCGCCGGCGAACAGAAATGGATCCTCGGCGGTTCGGTCGGCGTGCAGTATCGCGACTACGACGCTCCCGATCCGCTGGTCAACGCGGCGCAATCGGAGTGGGACTGGGATTATTTTGCGTCCCTTTCGCTGAACATACCGATCCGCAATAGCCTGTCGATGCTCGCGGAGGTGGATTACCGCTATGTCGACAGCAACTATCCGACTCGGGAACACAACAATTTCGGCACCACCCTGTCCCTGGTGAAGGCCTGGTAAGATGAAACACCGTTGCAATCGACCATCGCAATACGCCGCTCTGCTGGCCACCGCCGCGGTCGCCGTGATCGCAGTTTCCGCCGACGGTCAGGCGGCGCCCGAGGTCGGAATCACCGCAGCCGTTAACCTTGACGCCCGTAGTCGCCTCGGCGGTGCACCATCGCGGGTGATTACACTGGGTCAATCGGTGATCTTCAACGAAAGGATCATTACCGACAGGTCCGGCCTGGTCCAGATCCTGCTGGTCGACGGTACGACATTCACGATTGGGCCAGGCAGCGAGCTGACCATTGACGAATTCGTCTACAACCCGAATACGGGCGACGCCCGGGTTGTGGCGACCGTCGCCAAGGGCGCGTTCCGGTTTATCGGTGGCCAGACCAGCCGGCGCGCAGGCGGCGCGACGGTCAGGACACCTGCCGGCACGATCGGCATTCGGGGTGCCATGGTCGAAGCCCAGGTCTCCGGAACGTCGGGGATCTTTTCCATGATCTTCGGTGATGAGGTGCAGTATACCGGCGTCGGTGGGGCAGCGGCAAAGCTGTTCAAACCGGGGTTCACACTCGAGGTTTCGGGCGGCGGGGTCAGCACCAGTGTGGGCCCGCGCACACGCGAGCATGCCCAGTCGTTCCTGGCGAACCTGTCAGGGGGGCCCGGACAGACTGGCAGCGCATCGAAATCGCCCGGAGATTCCGACGTGGCTACGGTGTCCGGTGTCAATTCGCAGCTCGCCTCCGTACCGGTCCCGTCGCCACGGCCGGTGCAGTCGACCGATATCGACGAGGTCGAAGATTCGGTCGTAAATCCGAATGACGTGTCGGAAGACACCATCCGCGACGAGATCGTGCAAAATCCGCCGGACCCACCGGATCCCCCAGACCCACCGGATCCGCCAGACCCGCCGGACCCGCCAGACCCGCCGGACCCGCCAGACCCGCCGGACCCGCCGGACCCGCCAGACCCGCCGGACCCGCCAGATCCGCCGGATCCACCTGACCCGCCGGATCCTGAAACGCAGGAGGCCCGTGTGGTGTCGGCGCCGGATACCTACGTCACCAATTTCGGATCTACGGTGATCAATGCGGGGGCGCGAGGCCATGTCGGTTCGACCCCGGAAACGGACTTCCCGGTCACCTTCACCAAACAGGACGGCCAACTGGTAGGGACGACGCCGCTTGGCGGGGTGATCACCGTACCGGACCTGACGGGCGTCGAGGGGGACAGCGGGCTGCAGCGGTTCGATGTCAACGGTACGTCACCGCTCGGGACGATCGGCGGATCGGCCTACGCCGGGCGCGGCGATTTCGTCGCCTATCTCTTGGGTGTCGACAGCGATAATCAGGACCCCTACTATATCCTCACCGGGACCGAAACCGATATCATCGGACCGACGTTGCGTGACGGCGATATCCGCGCCTACGCCCTGACCGCCGATCCGATCCAGAATGTCGACGTCGGCTTCTTCAATCCGACCTTCTACGGGTCGCTCGACAACGTCGTCGCAACCAACCTTCTGGTGATCGAGGGTGAACCAGGCCAGCACCGGACCCTCTATCACTGGATCGACATCAACGGTTCCGGTGCCGGACAGAAGAGTGCAGTCTTCGCGGGAACCGGCGGTTTTTACAACCTCGGCAACCCCCAGCGGCAAGTGTTCCTGACTCGGCGCGGCAGCTTCCGCATCGCCGCCGATGCGCCACTCGCCAACATGCGCGGCAGCCCAGGCTATTCACTGCCCGGTCCCAGTGGTGGTTCGGCCTTTGGGCCGAATGCCGAACATTTCCTGTTGGGGGTCGGCCTGGACCCCAGTGTGGATACCTATTTCGACGGTTTCTCTCAGTTCTGCGGTTATCTGGACTGTGCTGCAACGGAGGGCACCTACGCCGCGGATCGAAATTTCGGTACGCATCACGTCGCCGACCTGGTCGCCGAGGTTCCGAAAACGGCTGTGAGTCGCAATCCGCGTTTTGCCACCGGGTTCATGACCGGGATGGCCGAATCGGGCAATGACAGCTACCAGAATGCCTATATTGTGGCATCGGGTGTCGGGACCAACATGTTTCTGTTGCTGGGCACAGGCTCCAGCAGCGCCGAGGTTAGCTCCGGCGCGACGGTTGCCGATATCACCGACAGCTCCACAACGATAGCGGAGTTGTCACTGCTGTTCGGCCCGGGGGTGGGTGAACTGGCCGGCGACTTCGGCTCCAGCGCTTTTGTCGACGACAACATTTTTGCAGCCAACCAGAACGACAATCGCGACAACACACAGTTCATCACCGACGACAACCAGGTCGTTCCCGCCGATCGGTTCAATCCGGGCAGCTATCTGGTTTCCGGCCGCGCCGCGCCAATTCCCGGCTACCAGCACTGCACCGAATGCGCTTTTGCCGACTGGGGCTGGTGGGGCACCTATATGACCGGCGAACTGGATACCGGCGAAGGCCAGACGGAGGTTCGGCGCGATTACGTGCACATGGGCACCTGGGTCGCCGGCGATGTCACCGATGTCGGCGATCTGCCGCCGGGATCGATCCAGGCGCAGTATCAGGGAACGTCGCTCGCCAATGTGATGCGCGACGGCAACCAGTACATCGCCGCCGGCGGGTTTACCCTCGACATCGATCTGGCGAACCGCAGCGGCGCGCTGGCAATCACCGGTCTGGACGGCGCCAACTACAATGCCAATGTCAGTGATCCGGGATTGCCAACATCCCAAGCCCTGTTTTCCGGCAACCTCGTCGGAACCAATGGCTACCAGGGCGAAGCGCTCGGTGCGTTGGTCAACAACGGAACCGCCATCGCCGCCGGGGCGATTGGCCAGTTTCACGCCGTTGGGGCCGGCAACAACCGTGTCGTTGGCACCTTCATGGGCCGCGACGTCACACTGAACGGTATCGACGGCATCAGTACTCTTGGTCAGTGAAAGCATCGTCCTGACGCGCTATGGTGCCCGCGACCTGGAGCGTGCGGGCGAAAGATAGGCGACCATGGCGAGTGGCGGAACAGGCATTATTACCCGGCTTCTGCGCAACCGGCGCACCGTGATCTGGCTGAGCGGGCTTGCTGCTCTGGTGGCGGTGATGGTCCTGTCGCTGTCGCCCATTTCCCCGTTCGAACGCCTGCAGGTGCAGGTGTTCGACACGTATCAGCGGCTGGCGCCGCGACCCTACGGCGGCACCCCGATCACCATTGTCGACATCGACGAGGAGTCACTCAAGCGCCTCGGCCAGTGGCCGTGGCCGCGCTCGGTGCTGGCCCGGGTGACCGACCGGCTGGGCGACCTCGGTGCGGCGGCCATCGCTTTCGACGTGGTGTTTTCCGAGCCAGACCGGACGTCGCCGGCGCAGCTCCTGGAAAGCTACGACCTGGCCGACATCGTTCGCGAAAGCGGCATCAATCTCGAAGCGCTCGACAACGACCGGCAATTCGCCGAGTCGATCGGTCGCAATGCCACGGTGATCGGCCTGCACCTGTCGCCGGACAACAAGGACAGGGCACCGCAGTCCAAGGCCGGCCTCAGCTACGCCGGCGACAACCCTGCCGACTATCTGGGCGAACTCGGCGGCGCCACCTTGAACCTGCCGGCACTGGACGCCGCGGCGCTCGGCATTGGCGCGCTCAATTACATTCCGGAGTTCGATGGCGTGGTGCGGCGGGTGCCGTTGCTGATCAAGACCGGCGATGTCCTGCTGCCGTCGCTGTCAGTGGAGACGTTGCGGGTGGCCCAGGGCGCGTCGGGGCTTCTGGTGCGCAGTACCGGCGCCAGTGGTGAGGCCGATACCGGCCTGCCCGCCATGGTGGCCATGCGCATCGGCAACTTCATCATTCCGGCCAATGCCGATGGCACGCTGTGGGTCTATTACACCGACGGCAGCGGCCCCAATGTTGTGTCGGCGCATGAACTGGCCGGGCCGGACGTGGATCCGGCCGTTGCCGATCAGGTGGCCGGTCACATCGTGATGGTCGGCTCCAGTGCCCAGGGGTTGCGCGACCAGCGCGCCACGCCGATGTCTCCCTCGGTGGCGGGTGTCACCATCCACACCGAGATCATCGATCAGATCGTCTCCGGCGTATCGCTCAGCCGACCCGACTGGGCCCCGGGTCTCGAGCGTGTCGCCACCGTGCTGCTCGGACTGCTGGCGATCGCCGTCATTCCGTTCCTGCCGGTGGCCGGCAATGCGCTCTGGGCGGTGCTGCTTTCCGGCGCGACCGTGCTCGCCTGCTGGTTCGCCTTCATCGAAAGGCAGATGCTCATCGATCCGGTACTGCCGGTCGCCGCGGTGCTGGTCTCCTTCGGCGTGGCCTCGGCGGCGCGTCTGCTGGTTACGGAGAACCAGGAGCGGTTCGTGCGTGAGGCCTTTTCGCAATATCTGGCGCCGACACTGGTACAGCAGCTCGCACGCAACCCGGACAGCCTGACCCTGGGCGGCGAGACCCGCGATCTGACCCTGCTGTTCTGCGACATCCGCGGCTTTACGCAAATCTCGGAAGGGCTCGATCCGGAGGAACTGACCGAGCTGCTGAACAACTTCCTGACGCCGATGACCGATGTGCTTTTGCGCAACGGCGCGACCATCGACAAATATATGGGCGACGCGATCATGGCCTTCTGGAACGCACCCATCGACCAGGAGGATCACGCGGCACTGGCCTGCCGCGCAATGCTGGAGATGCAGGCGGCGCTTGCCGAGCTCAACCAGGAGCGCGGGCTCGATCTCAGAATCGGTGTCGGGCTCAACACCGGCCCCTGCTGCGTCGGCAACCTCGGATCGACCCAGCGCTTCAACTATTCGGCGATCGGCGACGCGGTGAACGTCGCGTCGCGCATCGAGGGGCTGACCAAGCAATACGGACTCACCAACCTCATCGCGGAAACAACGGCTGACGCCGCGCCGGACGTGCCGAAGCTGGAGGTCGATCGGGTTCAGGTGGTGGGCCGGGCGGAGCCGTTGTCGGTTTACGTGCTGCTGTCCGACGCGGCGCTGGCCGGTGTCGCGTTCGAGCCGCTTCAACAACAGCACCGCACTTTCCTCGAGGCCTATTATGGAGCCGACTTCGACCGCGCCCGGACGGCGCTTACGTCGCTCAAGGATCTGGCGCCGCCGGCGCTCGCCGGCCTATACGGCGTTTACACGGATCGCATCGACAGCATGGCAGAAGCCGGTGTGCCAAAGGACTGGGACGGCGTCTTCGTGGCGACCAGGAAGTAGCGCCGTCGCGGCTACTGCGATGTCCAGCCGCCGTCCACCGGGATCGCGGTGCCGGTAACGTTATGGGCGATCGGCATACAGAGCCACAGCGCCAAAGCGCCGATTTCGGCTGGGTCCGACGTGCGGCGCGATGGCTGTTTCTCGGCCATCAGATGGGCGATCGCAGCGTCGCGATCGACACCCAGCGCCTCGGCCCTGGCTTCGACCTGCGGCTCGATGATCGCGGTCTCGGTCCAGCCCGGGCAGATGCAGTTGATGGTGACGCCGCCGCTGTCGCGGTCGCCGTGCGGTGCATATTCGAGCGCCGCGACCCGGCTCATGCCGACCAGCCCGAATTTGGAAGCGACATAGGGGGCCTTGTCGACCGAGGCCACGAGGCCGTGGACCGAGGCGATATTGATCACCCGGCCATAGCCGCGCCGTCGCATCTCCGGCAGCGCGAGGCGCATGGTGTGGAAGGCGGCCGACAGGTTGACGGCAAGGATGGCATCCCACACCGCCGCGTCGGCTTCCTCCAGGCTGACCGTCTTCTGGATGCCCGCATTGTTGACCAGGATATCGGCACCGCCCCAGTCGGCGACCTCCCGCATCATCGCCTCGATGGCGGCGACGTCGCGCATGTCGGCGCCGAAAAACCGTGTTTCCGCCGCACCGGCATCGCGTACTGCCGTGCAGGCGGCGTCCGCCTCCGCCGGGCTCGCCAGGCCGTGCACGCCGATGCGGGCGCCGGCGCCGGCCAGCGCCTTGGCAATGGCAAGGCCAATACCCTGCACGGATCCGGTGACGAGCGCCCTTTTTCCGGTCAATTCACCCATTGGTTTTTTCCTCCTTCAATCGCCGTCTGAGCTCCGTCTTCAACACCTTGCCGTAATTGTTCTTGGGCAGTTCGGCGAGCTCGAAATAGGCTTTTGGCCGCTTGAACCTGGCGATGCGCTCCAAGCAATGCGCGTCGAGCGCCGCTGGATCGAAATGGGCCTCCGGTGCAATCGTGACGAAGGCAACCACTTCCTCACCCCATTCGTCGTGGTCGCGGCCGACTACCGAGACTTCGGTGACGTGAGGATGCGTGAGCAATGCTTCTTCGACCTCACGCGGATAGATATTGCTGCCGCCGGAGATGATCATGTCCTTGGAGCGGTCCTGCAGCGTCACATAGCCGTTGTCGTCCATGCAACCGACATCGCCGGTATGCAGCCAGCCGTCGACGATCGCTTCAGCGGTGGCCTGCGGGTTGTTCCAGTAACCAAGCATGACCGAGGGCCCGCGCACCGCAATCTCGCCGATCTCGCCACGTGGCACTTCGCGGTTGTCGGGATCGAGGATTGCCACTTCGACGGCGCTTTGTGCGGTGCCAACCGAGGCGAGTCGCGTCGCCCAGTCGGGATGGCTGCGGTCGGCCACCGCCTCCCGCGGCAAGGCGGTGATGCACATCGGGCTTTCGCCCTGGCCGTAGATCTGTATGAAGCGCGGTCCCATCACCGCGATCGCCTCCTCGATATGGGCCTGGTACATCGGCCCGCCGCCATAGACGATGGTCTTGATGCCCTCGCCGGATTCGCCGCGTGCGCGAGCGCGTGCCACCAGCCGCTGCACCATGGTCGGTGCGGCAAACATCGATGTGCGGGCGAGCGCCGGCGCCAGGTCGAGGATTTCGTCCGGATCGAAACCGCCGCTCGCCGGCACCACATGACGGCAGCCGCGCAACACATGCATGAAGTTGTAGAGCCCGGCGCCGTGCGACATCGGCGCCGCGTAGAGAATGACATCCTCCGGATCGACCGGGTCGACGTCGACGAAATAGCAGAAGGTCGTGGTGGCGATGTTGCCGCAGGAAATCATCACCCCCTTGGGCTTGCCGGTGGTACCGGAGGTGTAGAACAGCCACAGCATGTCGTCGGCCGCCATCGCCACTGGCCGCGGCAGGGGATCGGTTTGGCGCATGACGTCGAGGGCCGGGCCGTTCGGATCGATGAGCCGTGGCGCGGCCGCGTCCATCAGATCGGCCAGCTCTTGCAAGTGTTTGTCATCGGCAAAGACGACCTTGGCGCCGGAGTCGGCGATGATCCAGGCGGCCTCGCGCGGATGCAGCTTGGCGTTGATCGGCACGGCCACGGCGCCGGCGAACCAGATGCCGTAGAGGATCTCCAGATAGGCCGTGCAGTTGCCCATGAACAACGCTACCCGGTCGCCCTGGCCGATGCCGTGCTCTTCCTGCAGCGCCCGGCCGATCGACGCGGCAACGCCGGCAAACTGTTGATAGGTCGCCTCGAGCCGCGCCCCGGTCATCAGCGCCGGCGCCTCGGGCAGCCGCCGCGCCGTGCGCACAAGCCATTCCGCTGGATTCATGCCTCACCTCCCGCGTTTCGATCGTTATAGCGGATTGGCTCGAAGCAGTGATGCGATAAATCAAAGACTCCGTCGGCAAGCTCGTTTGCCAACGACGTGGCGACGGGGATCAGCCGCCTCGTGAGGAGCGACCACCCGTGGCCCCGCCGCTAAACCAAATCAACAGCAGACCTTCGGCAACGAAAACACACCTGACTCGTAGATTGGGATGCGGCGAGGTCAGCGGGCGGCCTCCTGAACCGCCCGCATGGCCCTCACAGGTATTGGCCGCCTGACACCTCGATGTATAACATGCAAGTGCGATAATGATGTTGGCGATGGCCAAATCACCGAGGGGCGTACGGTTAAGCGAATCGTATCGGCGCCCGCGGCTGACGGCCGGGTGATTATCGTGTGGGTATGGCATGCTTTGGAGGACCGCTAGACATGCGCGCAGCTCTTTTCCTCCTGCTGCTCACCACGGCGCTTTCGGCCCAGCCTGCCGGCTACGATGTCGAGGAGGATGCCGTGCGGCTAGTGGACTTTGCCATTGTCATGGGCACCGTCTCGGCTGCCGCCGATTATTGTCCGCACCTGAAAACCTACTACCGGCGACGGCAACTCAACAAAATCGTGCAAGCCTACGCCCTGCCAGACCGGCCGGGGGTTCGGGCCGGTTTCTACACCGCCCGTGAACTGGCAAAGCGGGATATCGAGGTCGACCCGCAAGCGACGTGTCGGCGGATCGCCGAAGAGAACCCGGATTTTTTCAGGCCGCCGGACGAGTAGTGCGTGCTCACTGAAAGTCTTAGGTTGACGCGCTCAGAGAAATGTCACGCATTAGCGACAGATTCGGGAGCATTTGCTGAGCGGGTCGAACCTAATCCGGATGTATCAATGCGCGGTATCCATTTGCTGATAACAATCATGGCCGTAACGGCGTGTTTTGGTTTGGGCGGAGTCGCCACGGCTCAATCCGACCGGCCACCCAACATTCTGCTGGTGATTGCGGACGATATGGGACTGGACGCAAGTCCCTGCCATCCGACCGGCGGCGAAAAGCCAAACATGCCTGTGCTTGAAGCCCTGTGCGCCGGCGGCCTGGTGTTCGACAATGTCTATGCGCAGCCGACCTGCTCGCCGACCCGCGCCACGATCCTCACAGGTCGTTACGGCTTCCGAACCGACGTATTGCATCCGGCGGGTGGCCGCTTTGAAGGCGGCATAAAGCTTGACGAGCTGTCGGTGCAACGGTTTATCGACGACAATGCTCCGGTGCCCTACGCCCACGCCGTGATCGGCAAGTGGCACTTGTCGGACAACCAGAATGGCGACGCGGACAATCCGGGGATGATGGGCGTCGGTTTCTATTCCGGTTTTCTGTCCGGAACGCTTCCCGACTATTTCGATTTTCCTTTGACAACCAACGGGATCACGCGACAGGCCAACACCTATGCAACGACGCTGTTTACGGATATTGCGATCGACTGGCTGAGCGGCCAAACCGGTCCCTGGTTTCTGTGGCTTGCCCACACGGCGCCGCACACGCCATATCATCTGCCGCCAGCGGCGTTGCATGATCGTGATCTCGACGATGATCCGGCAGCCATCCGCACCAATCCATTGCCTTACTACCTGGCCGCCCTGGAAGCGCTTGATCGTGAGCTGGGACGGCTGCTCGACAGTCTGGCGCCGCCGGTTCGTGACAACACCGTTGTTGTGTTCATCGGTGACAATGGCACGCCGCCGCGTGTCGCCCAGCAGCCCTATTCGCGCCGGACGGTCAAGGGTACGCTGTTTCCCGGCGGCATCAATGTACCCATGGTGGTGGCCGGTGCGGGGGTCAGCCGCATTGGCGAACGGGAAGCGGCGCTCATCAACACGACCGATCTGTTTGCCACGATCGCTGACCTTGCCGGAATCGGCAGTACACCCGCGCAGGATAGCATCAGCTTCAAACCGCTTTTTGAAGCATCATCTGCCGGCGGGCGCTCAATCCTCTATAGCGACCTGCAGGCGCCGGTGCCGATGCGTATGTCTCAAAACAACGGTTGGGCTGTCAGTGATGGCCGATACCAGTTTATGCAGTTGGAAGCGACCGGTCAGTACCTGATCGACAAGCGCAAGGATCCTGGCGGTGCCCTCAATCTACTGGTGAATGGATCGACGGAAGCCGAAGCGATCGCCACCCGTCTCGAAGCGATTGGGCGCAAATTGCGCGGGGATCCGTGACTGAAAGCCCCATGGACGGTCAAATCTTGGTGTATCGATTGGGTTCGCATCCGGTATGTGTTAGCGCGAACTGGACAACCGACGGATCATTCCGGCCGGACAAGCAAGCGGAACGTCAGCCATGCACAAAGCTCTTTTCAACCGTCTGAGCCGCGCACTGTCGGGTTTTGTTTTTGGGGCAGCCCTGGCGACCACCGCGATCTACGCGCATGCGGAGACGCCGGTGCTTCCAGGGATTATCGGGCCCGACGAACGGGTCGCGTTGGAGAGCGACGTGTGGCCATGGACGGCAATCGGCCGGGTCAACAAGGCCGGCTCAGGCCACTGCACCGGCACGCTGGTTGCCCCTGATCTTGTTGTGACGGCCGGTCATTGCCTTTTCAATTCGCGAACCAAACGGTTGCACCAGCCGCAATCGGTCAAATTCGTCGCCGGTTATGACCGGGGCGACTATCTGGCGGTCCGGGATGTGGTTGAGTTTGCCTTCCCGGACTGCAGCGGTTTCGAGGGGCCGTCCAACAACATCGAAAAGCTGGCTTTCGATGTCGCCGTCCTCAAACTGGCGGAACCGGTGACCGACATCGAACCGGTGAAGGTCGCGCCGCTAAACAGAGCTGAGCCTTCACCGACACTCGTGCTTGCCGGATACCAACAGGACCGCCCCTATATGCTGTCCGTGCACGGCGGTTGCAGCCGGCAGAACCGCTACTCGACACAGCATATTCTGGCTCACCGGTGCGACGCGACCAGGGGCGCATCGGGAGGCCCCGTGCTTGTCGAGACGGACGACGGGTGGAACGTCGTGGGTGTTCATGTGGCCAGTCTCGGCAGCGCCCGCAATCGTCCCAGCGTTTTGGGGATCGCCAGCACCGCCGTTGCCGAATCCGTTTTATCGGGTGACCTGTCTCTGGTGCCCGGGTCATGCACACCGTTCGGTGGACAGGTCAGCGGCGGTTGACCCAAACTGAGAGAAACGGGCTCTATACCACCCAGACGCCGTCATCCAGACTGGGACTGGTGATCCCGTAGTTTTCGGCGCTCTCGGTGAAGGAGATCAGAATATCTTCGCGGGTTACCCCGGGGTCCCCCATTCGGGCGACCCAATAATCGAAACCCCCCTGGTCGGGCGAACGAAGCAGGACGTTCTGATACATGGCTTCGATGTATTCGAAGTCCGTCGGATCGCTGCCGTAGCGGGCCTCGAACTCGGCGGATCCGATGAAGGTTGACGCCAGAAACTGCTGCTTCTGGTGTTGGCTCAAGCCATCCGCATCCAGCCTGTCCAGGACATCGATCCAGAAGCGGATACCGCCTTCATCGGGTATGCGACCGAATGCTGCCTGGTAAATCCGATAGCCGAATCCGAGATTGTCGCTGTCGATGTCATAGACGTAATCGCCATCGGCGAGGTCTATCCGTTCGATTTCGATCAGGGTGTCGGTAGAACCGTCAGGCTTTTTGACAAGAACATTGCCGTTGGCCAGGAGGTCCTGGTCAAAATCCGCGCGCGCACCGTCGTAAACGACGGTATCGTTGCCGCTGTCGCCGTCGATTGTATCCGGCCCACCACTGCCCTCAATCACGTCATCGCTGCTGAGCGCGCGAATAACGTCGTCTTCCGGCGTTCCGGCGAGAATGTCCTGTTGTGTCGTACCCCAGATCACCTCTCCGGAAACATCATTTACTTGGATGATGAATGCCTGGCTGAAAACGGCACCGGTTCCGTCGGTCGCACCGACTTCGACGGTGTGACTGGTTGCGGCTTCGAAATCGAGCAGTGCGCCATTGGCCACCTTCAACTGGTTGCCATCGAGGTGAAAACGACCGTCGGCATCGTCGACCAGGTTAAAGGTGGCGGTCGGTTCGATCGGGTTCTCGGACGCCTCGAAGGTCGCAACAATCGTATCGGCAACGCTGTTTTCATCCACCGAACCACCGGATGCGAAGGCGATTCCGGAGATCGCCATGTTGGCGACCTGAATCACGAAATCCTCTTCGTATGGCTGTCCACCGTCCGAGGCGCTCAGGCGCACGGTGTGGCTGGTTGCTGTCTCAAAATCGAGCGAGGCACCGGCGGCGACCCTGAGGGTGTCCCCTTCGAGCACAAAGAGACCACCGGCATCTTCTATCAGGCTGAATGTAGCCTCTGCAGCGTCGCCGTTCTCCAGCGCGGCAAATTGAGCCACGGCCACGCCGGCTGCAGCATTCTCGCTGATCGTGCCGCCGGACACCAGTGTGATGTCGGATATCGAGCTGTTGGCGACCACTATGACGAAGCTTTCCTGATACGCCGGTCCGTTGCCATCCGATGCCCTGATGGTGACGCTGTGACTGGTGCTTTCCTCGAAGTCCAAAATCGCGCCCGGCGCTACCTTGAGCACATTGCCGTCCAACACGAAACGACCACCTGCGTCATCGGTGAGCGTCCATTGGGCTGTCAGTTCCGGCTGATCGTCAAAGGCCTGGAAGACCGCGACGGTGGTGCCGGCAGAGGCGCCCTCGGTGACCGAGCCACCGGAGGTGACGGCGATGTCCGATATGGGTGTGTTTACGACGTCGATGACGAAATCTTCCTGACGTGATCCGCCGCTGCCATCGGTCGCCAATATGCGAACAGTGTGGCTGGGCGCGCTCTCGAAATCGAAAGCAGCACCATCGGCGACCTTCAGCATGTCGCCGTCCAGCTCAAACAACCCACCGGCGTCGTCGACGAGTGACAGTTGTGCGGCCGGTTCCACAAGTCCGGACTCACTGGCTGCGAATGTCGCGACGACCGTACCGCCACCCGCGTTCTCGGCTACGGTACCGCCGGACAAAAGAGCAATGTCAGTGACCGGGATGTTGGAGACCTGGATGGTGAAAACCTCATCGCGAACTGATCCGCCGTCGTCGGTGGCACGAATGCGTACCGTATGATTCGTGTCGCTTTCGAAATCGAGCCTTGCACCGTTGACGACGCGCAACGTGTCTCCGGCAAGGTAGAACAACCCGCCGCCATTGCTGAGCAACGTCAGTTGAGCGTTCGGCTCCGCCGTGCCTGATTCGTAGGCCGCGAACGTCGCGACGGCGGTTCCACCAACGGCGTTTTCAGAGACGGAGCCACCTGACGTTATCGCGATATCGTTGATCGGCTGGTTTTCCACCTGAATGGCGAACGATCGGTCTACGGACAATCCACCATTGTCCGTGGCGCGAATGGTGATTTGGATGGAAGAATCCGACTCGAAGTCAATGTTGGCGCCGGCGGCCACGCGTAATTGATTGCCGACAATCGTAAAGTTTTCCGAGCCGCTCTCCGATTGACCGGAAAGGATCTGGTAGCTGTGTGTATCGCCGGAATCAGGATCGTCTGCAGAGAGAAACCCGACAACCGTTCCCGCTGCGGCGTTTTCTGTGACCGAATTGGCCGACAACGCGACGTCCTGAGGTGCGGAATTGGAGGGCGGCGGGTTGATGATGGCTCCCGGTTCGCCATAGATAGCCTGAGCCGCATTGATGTCATCCTGGGTGAGTCCTGACAACGAGCTGTTGTAGAATGCGGCCATAACCGCGCCGCTGACGTTGGAATGACTGATACCGATGGCGTGGCCGATCTCATGCAGCGCCACCACATAGGCGCCGAAGCCGGATTGCGGCGCGCCGATGGTCATATCCCAATTCTCGCTTTCGTCGAACTCGATGAAAGATTGCGTCAGGATGTCATCGGAATCGTATGAATAATACGCGATACCCAGCGTTCCGCTGGGTCCGTCAATGTCTCCATATCCGAGGCGAATGTCGATATTGGAACTGTCGGAGGATTCGATGAAGTCGATATTGGTGACCGCCTCCCAGGCATCGAATGCCGCCCGGATGACGTTAATGAACTGACCGGTGATGAAGCCGTCGAACTGAATGTAATCCGCGACATAGTTGGCCGTTGCGATCGACCATGTCACGGTCGCTCCTACCTGGTGAACCAGCGGATCGATTTCCCACCTTACGCCGTTAAGGACATAGCCCTGCTGACCCGAATGCTCATCGACCATCGCCGATGCGTTTTCGAGCCTTTCCGCCACGCAGCCGGCGCAACCGCAAAACGCCAACCGCGTCTCTGGAGCGGTTTCGTTTTCCTGGTTCGCGTCTTCGACGTCCGGCGGGGTCTCGTCGTTGGTGCTCGGCGGATCGCTGCTCAAGGCCGTCGACTGCGCGGGGTCGACTGAACGAACCCAGCTATCCGCTTCCAAGAGATCGAACAGCGCGGTGGCCGGGAATGAGTCGACATGAGAAGCGAAGTCCGCCCGTCTGCCAGCAATGTCGATGTTGCCGGGATCGAGGCTTTTATTGGCGCCCGAGATTTCCGTTTCCCCCAACAGGGTGTCGAACGCGGCGCGCACGGCATCGACCAACTCACCGCCGCCAGATCCGTCGAATTGTGACGGCTCGACAATGAAGTCGCTAAGGATGGACCAGTTGACTATCTCTGCCGCACGGTCGGCAAATTGATCTGCCTCCCTCCGCTCGGTGTTTGGCACATCCTCCTGCATAACAGGTGCTGTGTCCAAAACCTCCGATGCGAGAAAGGTCCTCTTTTCCTCACGACTGGAGCATCCGCAAATGGGTCTCATTACCGTCAGATCTCGATTTGTTTGCCCGATGCACCTTACCCAACAAGGCCATCAAAACGCTTTATGCATCCTTCACATTTTTACGATTGCCATTCACCTCTCGTCGTTGACTCATGGGGTTGGATTTCAGGTCGCTTCATTTTGGCTTGCCTTGTCCCATCCAAGACAACAGCCAATAAACTGGTACATTTTACAGGTGGTCGCCGGTCGCGCAAACCGCGTCTATCATATCATGGCCGAGAATTCATGGTAAATGCCCAGGGTTTGCGCGGCATTGCGATGCCAGGTGAATTCGCCGGCGCGTTTTTTTAATCGCCCTCGCAACGCAGTGTCCGAATGCCACTTTTCGTCGAGGGCCATCGCCATGGCCGTCTGCCAGGCCGTCTGGTCACGTGCCGGTGCACAATGGGCATCCTCGCCTGCCACTTCCTCCGGTGCACCACCGGAGGCGACAACCGGTCGTGTGCCCGTCGCCATCGCTTCGGTTATCGGCATGCCGAATCCCTCATATAAAGATGGATACAGGAACGCGGCCGCATGGGCATAAAGCGTGTGCATCACGCGTTCGCCGACATAGCCCAGAAACCGGATGTGGCCGCTGCGCCGCAGGCCTTCGGTCTCGGGCGGCAGGTTGAGATCTCCCCAGCCGGTCGGTCCGACGATGACCAGCGGGGTCTCGATCCGGTTTCTGTCCTGCAATTGGACGTAAGCGGACACAATGGTTGCCAGGTTTTTGCGCGGCTCCAATGCGCCGACGCTGAGAAAATAGCCGGCCGGCGCCAGATCGAGGTCTTTCAAGTTCGATTGGGCACCAGCCGGTTCATCGAAATACAAAGGATTGGTTCCCGGAGGCGTGATTCGGATACGTTCAAGAGGGATATCCATCGTGCGGGCGATTTCGCGGGCGCTGAAATCCGACACCGTGTTGATCAACGGTGCTTTTGAGAACTCGTCCGCACGGCTGGTCAGTATTTCGACACGTCGCTTTGGATGCCATTCCGGATGGCGAAGATGCGACACGTCGTGAATCAGCGGCAGCGTCGGAATGTCCACCTTGCGCGTTGGCAGGTAATTGGTGGCATGGAAAAAGTCCAAAGTGTTGACGGCCGAATTATAACGGAGGTCGGTCAAGCGCCTGTAGAGAAAGCGCAAGCTCTCGGATTTGCGGGCTAGCTCTGAAACGGAGGAGAGATATGGACGCGAACCGTCGTTGGTCGCGGAATACGCGTGCTCGTAGTCGGTGATCTGGCGGAACCGCGCCCCATCCAGAATGTTGATGGAGATATCTTCGCTTACGATATGTTTGATCAGACAATAGGTATAGGTGCCGATCCCGGTTCTCGGTTGCCTCAGACAGGTGCCGTCGAATCCAACCTTCATCATCCGCTAAAGCGTGATCCTGCGCCTCGGTTCCGGCCGGCGACATCCGCTGGCCGTTTCGCGGCAATCCGCCGATCGCCTAAGGATCGGGTTTTGACGATCAGGAGACAAACCAATCACACCGTCCATCCGCTCAGTGCCCGCGACCGGTGCAGGATCCTGTCGATATCGATGAACGACCCGGCACCGGCCCGGCTGTACAGGTCGGCGGAACGTGCAGCGATGCGCATGCCGATGCCATGCCGGATCGCCGGTCCGCTGTCCTCAATCATTGCTTCGAAGGCCGCCCGGTAATGCCGCAGCGCGTGGTTCTCGGCCAGGTAGCGGTAACCCGCTGAACGCATCGCCAGTTGTTTATCCGGGGCATCGCGCACCGACTGAATGACGGCCGTAAGCTCTCTGGCTAGGTCAGACGCATCGACCTTGAAGACCGCGTCGTCCGGGAGAGTAGCGTACCATTGTTCGTTGGAGACCACTGACAGACCGCCATTGGCAAAAATCCGAAGCTGCGAGCCGGAAACTTCACCCACGGAGGGCGACCTTACATTGACCACCAGGTCGGCCCTGCGGATCAGCCGGTCAAGGGCATCGTCCGCCAGAAATCCCGGAAACCTGATTTCATAGCCCTCAGCGACCGCCTTCTCGACCGCCTTTCGCAGGTCGTTCGACACAATGGTACCGGCGATCGTCAATCGCAGTGTGCGGCTATCGTCATGCTTTATGATATCCAGCAGCGACAGGACGTTCCGGTTCTCGCCCATGTAACCGAACACAACGATATCGAACTTGTCCCCGGACCGGCGAACAAATGGCTGCTCGGGTGGAACGGAGATCGGTAGAGGCAGGATGAAACAATAGAGGCCGGTACCGTCACTGATGGTTTTCGCCAGCAACGGGTTGTGGGAGATCACGTACAGGGCGTTGGACGCAATGATTTCCAGGCCGGAGAAGTCTTTTGAGATTTCCGACAGGTCCGTGTTGCCGGCTTCGAATTCCAGCGCTGCTTGAAGCCCGGGCGGTCCGTAGGCAGAGGACATGAGATGGCGGTAGCTTGACGCCCAGTCGTCGGTCATCAATTTCAACGTGCTGACAAGAAGTTCTTGCACCAGATGATCGTGGGCGATGATGATACCGCCCTTCGCCATGGCCGCTCGAACGGTTCCGCCATGAAACCGCGAATCGTTGCCGATATTATAGAAGGGTGGCAGTGCGCCAAGCCCATAGGCGCTGATATCGTTTGCCTGTTCGTCGTGTATCTTGTTGAGGTGTATCGATCCGTCGAGTGCGGCATCGACCCGTCGCGTGTAGGTGGCGATGTCGGTACGGTCGGGCGCCAATGGGGATATCCAGTCGCACGCCTGCATCACCACCGTTCCGTCAGCTTGTCAACGACGTCAGTCCAGGAGATGGCCGTCCGGTCGTATTTCTTTTTCGCGGCCTGGCCGAGCCGGACAGCGTCGTTTTTGTTCCGCCAGAGCCGATCCATGGCGTGGGCGAGATCCTTGGCCGTCGGCGCGGCGACGACCCCGGTCTGATCGTGATCCACAAACTCAAGCGGCCCACCGGAGTCGGTTGTCGTTACCACGGCCTTGCCGGCGGCCATCGCCTCGAGCGTGACATAGCCAAGGTCTTCATCGAGCGGTGTAAACAGAACGGCGCGGGCCTTTTCATAAAGCGTCGTGCGTTCAGAGTCGGAAACAAACCCGCGCCATTCGATCCGATCTCCCAGATCCAGTTCTTCGGCTTTTTGACGAAAGGCATTGGCCGTCGGTTCGTTATCGGGAGCTCCGGTAAAGATGATTCGAACGGGTTGCTGGCACAACTTGGCCGCTTCCAGGCACAGGATCTGGCGTTTCAGGCCCGAAAGGCGACTGGGATAATAGAAATAGTCGCCGCACTCCCGATCGCCGGAAAAAATGTCGAGCGGTGGTGGATGGTAAAGTGCCTCGCCTTCGAGACCGTTATAGCGCATCAGACGATTTGCAACATTTTTTGAGTTGGTGAACACCTTGCGGGCTTCGGAAATGACCCGCGTGTCGATTTCGGTGATCATACGCCGCACGAGGTCTCCGGACGGTTGCACTCGCAATCCTCCCGGCTGCCAAAGATCATAGGCCTCGCGGTATTGGTGAATGAGCCACAAGACCTTGTTGTCGTGGCGGATCAGATAGGCCGGAAAACGCAGGCCGATCATCAAGTCGACGCGATTTTCGAAGAAGCTGTTGATGTCGAAATTCGCTGCGGCGACCGCCTGATCGACAATCAACTCAGCGGTGCTCGGGTTGAACGGTATTGTGACAAGTTCCGCCTGATGCCCCGCCGTGCGCAAGGCATCGATCAGGTTGCTGGCATGCAGCTCGGCACCTCCGGTGACAAAAGGTGCCTGTGTGTTGACGACGGCAATTTTCATGTTTCGACGATAGTCCCGCGCGCGTCAGTGCAGATCCTCGTCGGCCTATCGGTTGAAACACGCATCAGTCGTCTGCCTTATCCCCGTTATCCGAAATCTCGATGTCCATTTGGCCAGCGTTCTTGTCCAGTTGCAGATGAAGTGTGCGGATATCGGCAGAAAGGCTACCGATCTTTTTTTGCATAAAGCGAATCTCGTCGTTCAGACGTCTGATGTCCTCACGCATGGCGTTGACCTCGCCCGGTGTGAGTCCGAGCGAATCGAGACGCAGGCGCGTTGCGGTCAGGCCGCGTAAAGTGCGAACGTGCTCCGACAGGTTCTTCAACACACGAAGTATAGATCTCCTCCGTGAAGGCCGCCTGATATGCTCGGATGTCGACGCGACCGGCCGCGCCTCGGATTGCCGGTGTGTTTGGAGCCGGTTGCGAAGCGCCGCGGCAACGGCTGTCCGGTCTGGTTTTGCGATTTGCAGGATTGGCGGCATGCTTTCCATGGTCGCGGAGCGGATCAATCAGGCAGCCGAGCCATAGACGATCCGCAGTCCCGGGTCCAGAGGTGGAGGAGGTTGAAACCTGCCATGCGGCTGCCTTCGATGCGGTGTTGCGCACTCATTATAATTACACGAAGAACACAATCCGAATCGACGACCACAACACCCCTTGCGTGTCGACAGCAGGCCGATGTAAGGAACGCGCCGAGCAAAGCGGACCGGACAGGATAGCCCAATGCCAAGTCCGGAACCGCAAGGGAGACTTAATGTCCAGCGATTCCTGGGAAAAATTCGCACGGTCAGATCCCTATTGGGCGGTTCTCACTGATGATCGCTACAAGGGTTCGCTTGATGCGGCGGCGCGCGAATCGTTCTTCCAGAGCGGCAGTGCCTTCGTCGACATGGCCTGTGACAACATCAAGCGCCATTTCGGACGCACCATCGCTGAGGCCGATGCGGCCATCGATTTCGGTTGCGGCGTCGGACGTCTGACGTTGCCGATGGCCAGGATCTGTCATCGAGTGGCAGGCATCGACGTGTCCGAGACCATGCGCAAGGAGTGCCTGCGCAATGCCCGGCGGATGGGGCAGCGCAACATCCAGTGCCACGAAGGTCCGGAGGAATTGGCCGCCGGTGTCCAGCGCTTCAATTGGTTGAACAGCTACATCGTGTTCCAGCACATCGAAGCGCGGCAGGGTTACCGGCTGTTCGATTCACTGCTCAGGCTGATGGCCCCGGACGCCGTCATCTCTGTTCACTTCACGCTGTTCAAGGACAAACGTCACGCGCATTACATGACCAATTCATTGGGTTATTTCAGTGTCGACGAGAGCGGTGTCACCGACTACCACGCCAACGGAGATTACTATCCCGCCGACACCATGATGATGAACGACTACCGGCTCGACAGGCTGGTGCAGATCCTCCATTCGCACGGCTTTCGCCGCCACTTCATCGAGATGGAAGACCACGACGGCATGCACGGTGCCGTCGTCTATTCGGTGCGGGATCGCTGACGCGTTCAAGACGTCACGCATTCCCGATGCGGGAGGCGCGACGCTGCTGGCCAAAAGGGTGTGGCCGAACCGCTACACTCGCCGACTGATCACAGCAGCCCTCTTGATTTGGAGCCAAATTCTGATCCGTTCCGCATCGGATGGCTTGCGCGGGTATGTGAATTACTGTATGCATCGCTCTTGATGGGATGAGGTGCGCGCATGTAGTGCGTTTGTGCGGCCAATCGAGAGAGAGAATTTCATCGAGCCGGTGCAACCGGTTTAGACCTGCCAGAAGAGGGTAATCATGATACAGACAGTCATTGCCTATTATGAGGCAATCCTACGCAGAGAGCCGACCGACAGTGAGTTGGAAAATTGGGTTGGTTTTCTGGAATCCGAAAGTGATCTTGAAGAGGCGTTGGCCGATTTCGCTGCAGTATTGTGCCTGCAGAACGAGGACGTCCTCTCGATCATGCGGTTCTACCAGGCGGTGTTTGACCGGGTTCCCGATACTGGCGGCCTGACCTTCTGGGTCAACGTCTTCCGCAGCGTCCAGGAAAACAACCCTAACCTCACCTATGAGGAAGCGCTTCTCGTGACCCTCGGGGACTGGCTGACTTCCGAAGAATATGTCGAGCGTTTCGGCGAAGACCTGTCAAACGAAGATTTCCTTGGACTGCTTTACCTGAACATTCTTGGCCGTCCGGCTGATCAGGGCGGCTTCGACTACTGGCTGGCCCGCCTGAATGGCGAGTTCGATCCGATCACCCGCGAACAGCTGATTGTTGAGTTTGCCGAATCTGACGAGTTCAAGAACAGGGTCGACGAAGAAGCCCAGGCGATCCTCAAGTCCGATGCGGCGATCCAGAGCGATCTGACCGAAGACGACCTGGAATACGAATTCCCGAACGACACGCCCTATGACGGTGAGCTGACCAACGAAGCTCCGGTCGACATCCTTGCCGGCACGGACATCTCCGAGGACGCCGAGAACGGCGACCTGGTCAACGACGGCCAACTGACGGCCGTCGACGTTGACGGTCTGGAAGAGTTCACCTGGGAACTGCTGGACGATGCCGGCGGCGCTTTCGCGCTGGACGATCCGAACGCCCAGAGGCCGAATCTGATCGTTGCTGACGCGGACCTGATCGACTTCGAAACCGCATCGGAAATGATGGTCCTGGTGCAGCTGACGGACCGCGAGGGCAACACCTATCAAGAATGGATTACGATCGACGTCAACGACGTTAACGAAGGCCCGTTCAACCTGGATCTCGATAACCTGGTGATCACCGAGCAGGACGGTTCTGACCTGCCGGGCGGTTCCAATCCGGGGGCGCCGGGTGCGCTGGTCGGCCTGCTTTCGGCTGAAGATGAAGACTTCGGCGACTCGCAGACCTTCACCATTCTCGACCAGTCGATTCCGGGTGCTTTCGCGATCGTCAACGGCAACGAGCTGCGGGTGGCAAACCACGTCGCACTCGACTCCGAACTGGGTGTGACGAGTGTTCAGGTCGAGGTTCAGGTCGAGGACGACGGCGGCTTGACGGCTGTCAAGACCTTCGACATCGACATCACGCCAATCGTCGACGAAGACCCGACCAATGTGCTGCCGGAAGACCTGGTCGTGTCGGCGTCACTGCCGGCCGGATTCCCGCTTTCCGATCTGCTGGCCGAAGACCCGGACACCAGCCTGGACTTCCACACTTTCGAAATCCTGCCGGGTGGTGATCCCACCGACGGCGGCTTTGAGATCGACATCACCGGCACCAAGCTGCTGGTCGGCGATCCGACCAAGCTGGCTTCGGACGTCCTGGAGGACGTGGACGATGACGGATTGGTCGTGGTGACTCTGGCTGTCAGGATTTTCGACAGCGCTGGCAACTTCTTTGACGACACCATTGAAGTCACGGTCGATCAGAACGGCGATATCATTCCGTTCACCGATGACATTGTCGAGGTGCTCGACGGCACCGAAGGCGACGATCTGTTCACGGCCAATGCCGGCCTGGGCGCCAACCCGCCGTTCCCGCTGATCCCGGGCACCGGCTCGACGGCCAATGCCGGCGATATTGCCAATGGCGAAGGCGGCCATGACATCTTCCGTCTGGTTAAGGCGGAAAACAACCTGCCGGACGGCTGGACGATAATCAGCGGTGTGGCGCTGAACGACATCGAAGAAGCGATCCTGGTCAATGAAGACCAGAGCCCGCTTCCGCCGATTCCGCTGCCAGCTCCGATCGCTCCCATCATCGCGCAAGTCTGCACGCCGTGCATCAACGTCCCGGCGATCGCGCCGGTCCTGGATGCCGGTGTGGTCTTCGATGCCTCGCTGGCGCCGGATCTTGACACACTGTCGGTTGCGCAGAGCCGCGCATCGGCCGCCTACTTTGACGTACAGGCCGACTTCTGGATCGACGATCCGCTTGACGTGAACGATGACGGACCGGTCCTCAACATCTACGACACGACGGCCGACATCGTCTGGCTCGATTCCGACCCGCAGGCGAAAGTCTTCGAGGACGTGGTCAATACGCTGGGTCTTCCCTTTCCGGATGGCAAAGATGACGGCGAACTGGTCGTCACGGTGGACGAAGTTCGCATCAACGAACTGCGCGTCACCGAAAACGCCTCTGGCAACGAACCGGGCGGTCCGCGCGCCGAACAAGTGGGCACGCTGTCCATCAAGGCTTCGGGCCTTGTGTCGAACATCGGCAGCATCAACATGGGCTTTCCTGGAAGTCCCACGCCTGCCGGCGGGGTTCTGCCGAACTATCCGGGCGTATTGTATGGTGCCGCCTTCCTTCCGGCCTTTACCCATACGCTGAACATCGAAGCCGCCGACCTTACGGACAGCTCCCCTTGGGAACTTGCTCCGTTCTTCACCAATCCGGACCCCGGCGGCGTTGTCGCGGCGGCCAACACGGCGGCGATCGACTTCTTCGCCGGTCACGTCAGCGGCATCGGCAACGGCATCGCCGGGCTTGAGAACGTCAACCTGACGGGTGTCGACGGCGATCTGGCTACAGCCGGCGATTTCTTCATCCAGTTCGGCTTCAGCGTCGACACGGATGGCGACGGGTTCAGCATGGAAATCCTGGAAGGTGACGGTAACAGCTTCCTGTATTTCGAACCGGGCGGCTTCAACAACGGCGTCACCGGTGTGTCGATCGATGCCGGCAACAACGGCGACTTCGACACTGTCGGTGTGTTCGGCATCGACCTCGGCAATCCCTTCCAGACCCCAGACATCGTCACCGGTGTCGAGCGGCTGAAGGTGCTCGATGTCGTCGGTGCTCCTGGCGGCGACGGCCAGCTTTGGCTGACCGCGTTCGACGATACACTGCAGGAACTGGTGCTGGCCGCCGGCGTCAATGGCGACGTGTCCATCTACGACATTCCGAGCGCTGGTGGCGAAACGGACCAGGAAAATCTGGTGTGTGCGCTTCCGCCGGCATTCGAAGAGTTCGGCTTCATTATCAACATCGACCAGTGCTGCTGGCCTCTCCAAGCCGGCACGGGCCAACTGCCGCCAGATTTCGACCTGTTCCTGCAGTCGGACAATGTCGGCGATCGCGTCGACGTGATCTTCAACGTCGATCCGGGCTTTCTTTTTGGCGTCCCCGTCTTTGTTGACAACCTCAACACAGACAATGTGGGCACCCTGCATCTTCGGGTCCAGGACTGCGACGAACCGAGCAAGGGTGTGTTCGAGGTCCGGCATCTGAACGCAACGCAGGCCGAGCTTGAAACGCTGCTGCTCTCCAGTAACGAGACAGTGCAGGGCGCAAGCACCACCAGGATCCTGCATGAAGATGCCGACTACGACCCAAATACCGGTGCCCACGGTGAAGACAACACGCCGTTTGGCAATACGATCAACCTGACGCTGATCAACGGCCTTGATGATCTTCGTAACCAGGAGTTCCTGGAACTTGCCGGCGGTGGTCAGAACGACCTGAAGTTCCTGCCGATCCTGGAAGACTGGGGACTGGGCCCGAACAACAACCGTCCGCAGGACGATGGCTTCTTCACCGATGCCGACGATATCGAGGACCAGTTGAACGTCTCACCCGATGGTGTGGTGGCCAACCTCGGTGAAGGTGACGACATGATCACCGGTTATCGTGGTGGGCTGCCCGGGGATGGAGCAGACTTCATCAACGGCAACGGCGGCGACGACCTGATCTTCGGTGCCCGTGGAAACGACAACATCTCCGGTGGAACCGGCGATGACGAGATCCAGGGCGAGGAAGGCGACGACTGCATCTGGGGCAATGAAGGCGACGACCTCATGCTCGGCGGTTCAGGTAACGACTTCATCGACGGTGGTTTCGGCGACGACATCGGCTTCGGCGGCATCGGCAACGACACGCTGCACGGCGGTTTCGGCGACGACGCCCTGTGCGGTGATGACGGTGACGACTGCCTGTTCGGCGGTGAAGGCAACGACCTTCTGATCGGCGGCCGTGGCGACGACTTCCTCGACGCTGGTGAGTCCGGTACTGACGTGCTGGTCGGCGACTACAACTGCGAGCCGTGCTACACTCTCATCTCTGTCAATGACATTGATGAGGGCGACACCTGGACAGTGGGCATCGATTTCGACGGCGACGGCACGATCGATCCCGATGAGGAAGCCACCTACATTGTTCAGAATGGCGATGGCGCGACGGAAATCATCAATGGGCTGGTGTCTGCACTCAACGCTCTGGGCGGTCTCAACGGCTTCGAGGATTGCTTCGACATCTCGAACGTTGGCGATGTCCTGCAGATCTGCTCCGTAACCGATGAGCGTCCGGCGATTGAACTGAACGGTACCGACGCACCTGTTGCTTCGGTCCACAAGTTCCAGTTCTCCGGCCAGATCCATCCGACGGACGAAATTCAGCTGAATATCACGGGCCCTGGCCCTGGCGATGTTCTTGGAGCGAATTTCGATCTCGACGATATTCCGTTCATTACCCTGCCGACGACCGGTCTGTTCTGGGATGATCCTGCCGAACTGTTGCAGTTGGCACAGGAAGTCGCGGCTTACCTGAACACTCAGGTTCCGGCTCCTTACAGCGTCGACGTCAACGTAGACGGGGAAATCTGCATCATCGGCCCCGGTGACGATGCTGGCACGGATCCAGTCGTCGCGTTCACCATCGCTGATGGTGGTGAGGTTGACCAGCCTGCAACTCCGGAGATTTGGTTCGTTGATCTCAGCGATCTGGATGGCTGGGAAGCAGGTGACGAAATCCGGGTCGATTTTACAACCGCTGACGACGGCGCAGACTTCGGAGCATATGTAGTTCAGCTCGGTGACACCCTTGCAGATATCATCGAAGGTCTGCGTGTGGACATAAATGCTGCTGCTGGTGTGAACGCGATCATCGATCCGAACGACGCGAACCGTATCTGCATCATCTCGGATACGCCTGGAACCACGGGTGAGTTCACTGTCAATCCGTTTATTAGTTTGACGGAAGACTTGGTCGGCAATGCAGACGAGTTCATCGAACTAACGTTCAACGACTTGACTGCGGGTGAATCCTTCAGTGTCGATATTTCAGACACGGTTGGGCCGGTGCTTGGTCCCGTTGTTTACGGTCAAGCTTTCACCAATAGCTTGCTGGAGACGCTGGAGGCCTTTATCGCCCTGCACGGGGCAACCATCTTGGCTGATCACGGTTTGGCAGTGTCGATCGGTGGTACCGCAGGTAGTGAGACGTTGGTATTCACCGGCGAGTTCACACCCGACGGGATCGCCATTGCGACAGACTTCAACGGTACCGGCTCGATTTCTCCGAGCGTCCTTGATTTTGTCGACACGACACTCGCCGGCGGGTCCACAGGTCTGAAGCAAAGCCCAACGGACGATATCCAGAACTTCGGTGAGAACATCGACGATCTGGGTATCACCACCCCGGCGGAGCCGCGCACGGACGCGGACCTGACCGGACTGCTCGTGGAGGTGCCCAAGACCGAAGCAGGTCAGGACGTGTTTGTTGCTTCATCCAGAGTGAACAACGAGGCGCTGTTCGGACCTAACGGCTACGACAACGACCTGTTGCCGCAGGAGGACTTCGCAGGCCTGCTGGATGCCGCTGGCCTCGTTGCCGGAACCAACGGCACTGACGGCGGTGTTGAAGGAGTGGTCTACGTTCTGGACTTCAACCAGGGCGGCGGCGGCGACGACCTGTCGACCTGGGATGTGAACGAAGCGTTCGACAAGGCCGAGAACACGACCGACGCCGGCGATGTACCTCCGGATGGCGGTCGCTGGTACAGCCAATTGGATGCCGCCTTCAACGGTGACCCAGATCGTCTGGAGGGTGACAAGATTGCATTCCGCAAGCTTGATGGCGACTTGGACGAGTGTGGGCTTACGACCAACTACGCGGAGGAAGAGAATACGGCGGCAAGCCGTGACGATGCCGACGCGGACGCGTTCAACGCCTTCAACGCCAATGATGACCTACGGTACTACGTCAATGCCCGTACCTTCGAGGATGCCCTTGACGAACTCGGCTTTACGTGGGGTGTGGACATCACTCAGGCCGATGTAGATGCCGCCCTGGTGTACCTTGAAGCAGACCTGGCCGATGGCGGTGGTGCTGACGGTTCCGCAGGCGGCAACCCTGTCGGTGTTTGGGGTAATGCACTTGACCTGCTTGGTGGTGCAGGTGCAGTCAACGTCGAAAACCAGGTGCAGGGCATCCTGGATCAGGCAAAGGCTGACTCCTGGCTGCGCGTCTACTACAACGATGCCGACAGCGTCGATGCCGCTCCGGAGGCGGTCATGGAACTGGTCGGTCTCGATCAGAAAGAGCAGATCTCCTTCGAGGACATCGTCGGCGCGGATTGTGTCGATCCAGATTGCATCGAGAAGGAAGAGTTCGACATCTGTGTTGATCCGTACATCGTTTTCTGATCAGAAAACCACTTGGGCGCACAGCGTCTGACAAAAAGGAAAGCCCCGGTAGAATCCGGGGCTTTCTTCTTGTATGAAGGCCGAAATTTGAAAACAGGAGTAGCGTGAACATGGCTGAGAACGAACGCAGGGTAACGATCGACGGCAAGGTCTACCGTCTTGCCGACCTTGGTGAGCAGGGCGAGGCCCAGCTTAACAATCTGCGCGGTTGCGAACTGGAACTCACCGAACTGCAGCGCAAATCGGCGATCGCCCAGACGGCGCGCGCCGCCTATGCCCGCCAGTTGCAGGAAATCCTCAAATCCGTAACGCCGGTGGGTGAGGCGGCTGGGCAGGACGGTGGTGCCTCGACAGCCGTGGGCAGCGAGCCCGGCACCCTGAACAGCTAGGAAGCCTGACGTGAGCGAATCCACACCCGCCGTCCGGCGCCTTGGCAGCATTTCGTTCCGCATCGATGAAGCGGAGGACCGTATCTGTTGTGTCGGCATTCCGGCAGGTGTCGCGACGGGGCATGTCGAGATGTGGCTGACCAACCGGCTGGGATACCGGTTCCTGGAGTCGGTGCACGAAACACGCCCCGATCGGGACGACACGACGGCGCCGAAGGTCGAAACCGATTCCCTGAAAACGATGGCAGAGTACGGCTATATCGTTGACGTGGCGCGCGGTCAAACCAAGCGGCAAATGTCGCGCGGCCCGGCTACGGCATCGGCGCCGGTTATGAACGCCTCTTGGCTGATCCGCCAGATTCAGGTGCAGAAAAAAGGGTCTCAGATCAATCTGATCGTCGTCGGCGACGATGATGCCGCCGGATTCACCCTGACCCCACAGGAGTTTCTACGCATCGTCGACATGCTGGAGGCCACCTTCAAAAAGGCTGGCTGGGCGTTGCCGGCAAAATCCCCCTCCAATCTTGGTTCCAAGATGGCCGAGGCATCCGGCCAGCAGTTGAACTGACCGACTCATTCAGGAGACTTCCCATGAAATGCGGAACCTGTATGTTCTGGTTTCGGGACCGCACCCCGGCCGGAACGGAATCCGGACCTGTGGCGCGGCGTTATTGCCGCCGCTATCCCCCGGTGGTGCACATCACACCGCCGGCTCAAGAGGGCGACAAAAAAGTCGCAAATTTCTATTGGCCCGTCGTCTCCGAAGAAGACTGGTGCGGTGAATACAAGGCCCAGCCGAGGGTCGTTCAGCCGGAACTCCGCCGGAGGACCAACTGAAGCATCGACCCGTCGTGCGGTGAATTCTCCGCGGCTTTGCGTAAGTTCCCGACGCTGCGCCATTAGGCGGCCGGCTGCCCGGTATATGGACGCATCAGGCGTGAACGGATCGCGCACTGATTGACGTCTTGTCGGAAGACGAATACCGTTTCTATAATGACTACCAAACACGAAATCGTGATGGCCATTTTTGCAGCCATAACCGCCGTTTAGGGGACCGCTGAATCAGCGGCAATTATTGCTTGACGCGGCAAGTTGGTGCTTTGACGCAGACGAAAAACTTGTTATTGGAACCACCAAAACAACGCACGGGCTGCCGTCAGGGCAATTGCGTTGCGAGGCGGTGTGGGGTATAGGAATTACTCTATAGCGATCCCGCCGGATGCGGCAGCGGCGTAGCCTGTTTGGGTTATGCCATTCGAATAGGCGAGTGTTCATGAACGAGAAAAAAACGGCGCTCGACAGAGCATTTGGAGCCTACCGGCCGACCCTGGTCCTGGCGATTTTCTTTTCACTGTTTGCCAACCTGCTCATGTTCGTCGCACCGATCTACATGATGCAGGTCTATGACAGGGTGTTGGCCAGCCGCAACGAGACGACCCTTATCCTGCTAACGGTGATCGCGGTGTGCATGCTGCTCACCTATGGCTGCCTGGAATATGTCCGGTCGCGGCTCGTGGCACGCGGCGGGAACCGTTTCGACCGGCAGTTGTCCAAGCCGGTTTTCGAGGCAGTCGTCAAACTTCAGTCGATGCAGTCCAACTCGGCGAGCGCACAGGCGATTCGCGATAAGGACGTGGTGCGTGACTTCATCGGCAGCCAGGCCATCATGGCGTTCTGCGACGCACCCTGGGTGCCGATCTTCGTCACGGTCTGTTTCGTCATGCACCTGTATCTCGGTCTTGTCGCGCTTGCTGGTGCCATCATTATTTTCTCGCTGGCGCTGATCAACGAGTTTACGACCAAAAAACTGCTGGCCAAAGGCAACCGCGCCAGTATCATCGCCCAACAAAACGCGCAAACCACCCTGCGCAACGCTGAGGTCATCAACGCGCTGGGCATGCGCAGCGCGATTCAGAAACTCTGGGACGCCCGCAACCTCGAGGCGCTCGGTTGGCAGGGCAAGGCCGGTGACCGGGGCAGCGCGATCGTTTCGGTCCAGAAGTTCGTTCGCATGGGGCTGCAGGTGACGATTTTGGGTGTCGGCGCCTACCTGTCGATCCTGGGCGAGATCACGCCCGGTGTGATGATCGCCGCTTCGATCATGATGGGGCGTGCGCTGGCGCCGGTCGAACAATCCGTGGGCAGCTGGAAGTCCTTCATCGCCATGCGTGAGGCGACCAAGCGTTTGCGCGCCATGTTCGCCTCGCTGCCCGAACAGCCGGAGTTGATGGATCTGCCGGATCCGACGGGCAAGCTTGGGGTGGAAAACATCGTCGCCGGCCCCCCGGTGCGCAGCGGCCGACCCTCAAGGGGCTCACCTTCAATGTCGATCCGGGCAGCGTCCTGGCGATCGTCGGGCCGTCCGCGGCCGGCAAATCGACACTCGCCCGGGTGATCGTCGGCGTTTGGCCGGCGTCGGGCGGACATGTGCGCATCGATGGATCGGATATCAACCATTGGGACCAGGAGAAGCTGGGTCGCTTTATCGGCTACGTGCCGCAGGACGTTGAGCTTTTCGCAGGCACCATCGCTCAGAACATTGCGCGGTTTTCCGAGATTGACGACAAGAAAGTGATCGCCGCCGCACAGCTTGCCGGCGTGCACGAAATGATCCAGGGCCTGCCGCAGGGTTACGATACGGAAATCGGTGAGGGCGGACAGGTTCTGTCCGGCGGTCAGCGGCAACGCGTCGCTCTGGCCCGCGCGGTCTATGGCGATCCGGTTCTGATCGTCCTCGACGAGCCGAATTCGCACCTCGACACGGCGGGTGAGGAAGCTCTCTCCGACGCCCTCAAGAAGATGCGCGACGCCAACATCGCGGTCATCGTCATCACCCACAAGCCAAACCTTCTGACCCTGTCCGACCAGATCATGATTTTGATGGATGGACAACTGCAAGGCATCGGTCCGCGTGAGCAAATGCTGCCGAAGCTGATGGGCCCGAAGGTCGTGCAGGCCCCGCAAAGACAGCAGCCGGGCGCAATGCCCGGTGCCCCTGCTGCGCAAGCACCGCAGGGACAACCGGCGCCGCGGCCGGTGGGCATGCAGACACAGCTGAAGCAGGCAGCGCAAATGCCACCGCAGCCGATGCCGCCGCAGACCAAACCGTCGGTGTCGAACCAGCAGCCGCAATCGGCTGGACAACCGGCTCAAACATCGGCACCGGCACAGCGCCCGCTCTCTCAAAAGGCGGAATAGGCTACGGGGAGCGGCCCTTCTCGCCTATTGCCATGAATTGAACTAAATTGAGCACCATGTGAGCTCTCAAAAGTTCGACAACCGGAGTTGGATCAGGTCATGACCCATCAGGAGGAAGCGCCAAAGGTGGCGACCAATTATTATGGCGTTCTGCTGTTCGGCGCCGTGATTCTATTGGTAACGGTCGGCGGTTTCGGCGTATGGGCAGCCACGGCCCGGCTGGATAGCGCGGTGATCGCACCGGGCAAGGTTGCGGTCGAATCCAACCGCAAGGAGATTCAGCACCTTCAGGGTGGCATCGTCAAACAGATCAAGGTGGTTGACGCCCAGCCGGTTAAGGAAGGCGACCTGCTGATCGTGCTTGATCCGACACAGGCAAAGGCCAATCACGACCTGACGCGCGATCAGTATTTCCAGGCGCTGGCACATGAGGCACGGCTCGTTGCGGAGCGCGACGGTCTGGACGAAATCGTTTTCCCGGAAATGCTGCTTGAAAACAAGGAGGATCCACGGATCCATACGTTTATCGTGGACCAGGAAAGGCAGTTCCAGGAACGGCGCGAGTCGATCGAGAACCGTATTGATATCTTCAATGCACAAATCGCCCAGCAGGAAGAGTCGATCGCCGGAACACGTGAGCAGATCGAATCCCTTGATATGCAGATCGAAAGTTACGACGATGAGATCGAGGCGGTGCGGCCGGCAACCGAAAAGGGCTTTTATGCGGCAAACCGGCTGGCGGCGCTGGAGCGTGAGCGGACACGCGTGTTCGCGGAGAAGGCGGAGGCCCGATCGTCGATCGCACGCATCCAGAAGAGCATCAGCGAGTCCAAGATCGAGATTCTGCAGCTTGAGCAGGAATTCATCGAAAATGTCGTTGAGCAGTTGCGTGAGGCGCGGCTGACATTGGCGGATGCGCGCGAGCGGCATACGATCGCCGACGATGTTTTCCAGAGAGTCGAAATCCGGGCGCCGCAGGATGGCATTATTCAGAATTTGCGCATGCACACGCTTGGCGGGGTGATACAACCGGGCGAGACGATCATGGAGATCGTTCCGGTCAATGACGATCTGATCGTCAATGCGCGCATATCTCCGCTTGATATCGACAGCCTGCGCACCGGGATGGAGGCCGAGGTCCGGTTTTCATCGTTTACCGGGCAGGACATTCCGACCATTTTTGGCCGCGTTGAATCGATATCGGCCGATATCCTCGTCGATGAAGTGGATGGAACCGAGTATTTCCTGTCCAAGGTTATCGTTCACGAAGAGAGCATCCCGGATATTCTGAACGACGCCCTGACTCCGGGCATGCCGGGTGACGTGATCATCGCGACGGGAGAGCGCACAACGCTCGATTACCTGATCCAGCCGCTGGAAACCCGGCTGCTTAAAGCAATGCGTGAGCAATAGGATCGTCGCGATCGCAGGCCGGCTTATACCGGTTGGCTGCACCTCCATTATCCTGCATCCGAACGGGTAACGACACGATTGCGTTACCCGTTTTCGGCACGTGTACAGTAAACCTTGTACCATGCCGGTAACTGCGCTATGTTACCATCAGCAGAGGTGGTAGAAACATGTACACGAATCCGCAGAAACGCACAGATGCCGATGTCCAAGAACTTCGTAAAGAGGCGGGACAATGGTTGAAGGAGAAGCGTGAGGCGATTGGCCTTTCGCAACGTCAGCTCGCTGAGCTGGTGGGTGCAGAGTATTATACCTTCATATCGCAGTTGGAAACGGGGCGCGGTCGCATTCCGCCGGCAAGATATGTTGACTGGGCCAATGCCTTGCAGATAGAACCGCGTAGGTTTGTTTACACACTTATGCGATTCTACGACCCCATTACGTACCAAATCCTGTTTGGTGACGAATAGGGGCACTTGAAGGGCCAGAGCAATGCAGGACGGTGTGATCCCGCTTTTTTCGCGCGACAGAACAAAACCAAGCGAAAGAAGAGGGGGCTGGTCCAATCAGGACCTCGCTGAGTTGTACCGCATCGAAGCTGCGCTTGTTCAGGCGGGCATATCCATCGATACCGAGTTGGGGGAAACGGACGAGGGCGATCCCTGGTTTGCCTTCTGTCGTGCCGATACCGGTGACGTGCTGGTCCATGTCGCGATAATCGATGGCGAGTATCACATTGCCGGCGCGTCGTCCTCGACGATCGTCAAGGGATACTCATTCACTGATATCGTGCGCCAGTTCATGACGCGGGAGCCTGCGTTCCTGCTTGGCACAGCACGCCACAACAATGTCATGATCCATCCGAGCTCGGTGCTGATCGCGGTGTTTGCGGCCATCTGCCTGATTTCGGAGGAGTATAACCAGGAGATTCTCGCTTTTGCCGCGCAGGAAAAAGCGGCCGCCGGCGAAAACGGTCGATCGGAGTCCGACACCTACAACATCGCCGACCAGCGACATGTCGCGCTGGGTGATTTCACCTTTTCGCCGCAGCAAGTGTTTATCATTCTGTCGGCCATCGCCTTCTCGGCATCTCCGATCGTTCAGAACAAAAGCCCTGGCCTTGAAGCAGCGTTAGGCGTGTTCGACCTGATCGATAGTGGTGTCTCAGACGTCGAACAGAGTTTCGAGACTTTCGTCGCCGATCTGTGGGAGGAGGGTTTCTCCCTGACAGATCCGGAGAATCGGGCATCAAAAGAGTATGCGCAGGCTTTGTCCGACCAGCAGTTCGAGCGGTCCGAAGCAAAGGCGCTAGCGGCGGAGCAGGCAAACGCCGAATTTGTGGCTGAGGATTTTCAGCAGGTAGAGCCAGAAACGCGTGATCCAGCGTATTCTCCGACAGGCGAACAGGCGGTCGCCGAAAGTGACCAGCCTGCTGCACCGGAGCAGGAAACGTTGGTGCAGCAGGATCCGGAAATCGAAAACGACGTCGCGGTTACTCCGGTTATTACGCCACCAACAGTGCAGGACTTCTTCAGGTCTAATGCAGAGTTTGCTGATGCCGGAGAGGAGATTTCTGGTCTCATCGACGCTTTTGAAATCCAGTACGATGAATCGACAGATATTCCCGTGATACCGGTCACCAGCGATGTCGATTTGTCCGTGAACGCCGGTCTTGTCGAGAACAACATAGATTCCACGGCCATACTACCAATTGAAAAAACGACCACACCACCAATCGAAAAAACGACTACACCACCAATCGAAAATACGACTACGCAACCTGACTTTGGATTTGATATCGGCAACACCGCCGGTCAGAGCCTCAAAGAACTTGCCTTTATTTTCAATACCTTTGAAGATACCCACGGCGAAGCGCTGATTGACGACAAATACGATCGCTACATAATCCACAACGATTCAGCGAAAGAAGTCGCCTACGACGACAATACTCCGGGGCTCGCCATACTGCGTTACGAACTTGACGACGGCACACCGGTTTATTTTCTGGGCATGGACAGCGACTTCGACTACCAAATGATCGCGTAGGCTGCTGATCAATCAACATCGTAGTTGTGAGAGCGACTTGGCGGTTCGCCATGTCAAAGCCTGATCAACCGTTTCCGTAGGCACTCACGGCCTCCTCGATCGTACCGAAACATGCGATCTCACCTTCCTTCAGATACAGTCCCTTGTTGCAGACACGCTGCAACAGGGCCAGATTGTGCGAGGCGAGAACGAGGATGCGCGTCTTGCCGACGAGGTCGCGCATGTGGATTTCGGCCTTCTCTCTGAAACTCTGATCGGCGACGCTGAGCCACTCGTCGAGCAGCAGAATGTCCGGCTCGATCGAGACGCTCATGCCGAAATTCAGCCGCATCAGCATACCCGATGAATAGGTGTGCACGGGCATCGACAGGTAGTCACCGAGTTCGGAGATCTCTTTTGCGCTCGCGGTGAACTGCTGATACCTGTCACGCGGCACGTCGAGAAGCCTCGCCCGAGAAAGGATGTTTTCGTAGCCGGTGGCATAGGGATCGAGCGCCACGCTCGGATCGATGATGGCCGCGATCTGGCCCGTGGTTCGAACCGATCCGCTTTGTGGCCGGTAAATGCCGGCGAGGATCCGCAGCAGTGTAGACTTGCCGGCGCCGTTGGCACCCATGATGCCGAGCTTGTCTCCCGTCTGCAGCTTGAAATTGAGGTTCGACACCGCTTGAACGAAAAAATGATTGTCCGTGTCACGACCCAATCGTCCACCGGTGCCAAATGAGATGAGCTGATTCTTCAACGACTGACTGCCCACGCCATAGACGCGAAAGCGCAGGCAGACATCCTCGACGCTCAGTTCCAGATCTGACATAGCGCTCTAAACCAGGTACGGTACGCGATGGCCGGTGCGCATCACGAGGTAAAGGGCCGCCGCCGCGGCACCCACATTGGCAGCCAGCAGAAAGGCCCAGGAATATATCTCAGGAGACTGTCCCAGCAACGGTGCCCGGATCACTTCGATCATGTGGTAAAACGGATTGTAGTTGGCGATAAAGGCGCGGTTTTGCAGCATGTCTTTGAGGAACATGATGGGCGTGATGAACATCACAACCTGCACGACGCTGGAAACAATGTGGGGGACGTCGCGGTAGCGGGCGCAGATGATGGCCAGACAGATCCCCAGCCAGAAGAGCAGCGACGCAACAACAGCATAGCCAAGCAAAGCGAGGAGCGTATTGGCGTTAGGCCAGATGGCGAAACTGACCACAACGATCGCATATATGACCATATTGTGCAGCATCAGCAGGGAATGACGGGCCAGCACCCGGAGCACATGGATCCCTATGGGCAGCGGCATGTTGCGGATAATCTTGGCGTTGGCGGTGAATGCGGTGCACGATTCCACCAGCACATTGGAAATGAACCACCAGGCAATGAAGCCCGTGGCGACATGGGGCGTGTATACGCTCACCGGTATTCTGAAAATCGTGGCGTAGATCACTGAAAGCGCGGCGACCAAAATGCCGAGATTGAGAACGAGCCAAATAGGTCCGAGCAAGGATCCGCGATAGCGGGATTTGATGTCCTGCTGTGCAAACCAAAGCCATACGGGCCATCGTCGCAGAGCATTGGTTAAGTCTTGAAACGCGGTCAGCATCGGGTTCGTTGGTTCGAGGTAGGCCTGCTCGGAAAGGACTGGATATGCGGGCTCCGGCCCAGCGCCGCTCATCCATCATGGGCTCTCCATACTTCGAAAACGCCCGCCAATTCAACTCCCCAGTTCCCGGTTGAGGATCTCACGAATCGAGCCCGCTGCAATATCACGGCAAACACTGTGACGGCAGCGAGCGCGCCAACCGGAACCCGACCAACAAACGCATGCGTCATGTGATGCTACCGTTGATGGGATTGATATGATGCCGATGACGTGACGGTGGCCAGCCAATGGAGATGTCAAGCCCGACGTTATGGCACCGGGCCGGTGGACGTGCCCACCATCAATTCCGCCTCGAGCAGGGTTTGGATTGGTCCGCAGTTTTCATCGCGGATCAGATTGAGCAGCATTTCGCCTGCCTGGCGGCCGGCATCGCGCACCGAGGATCGCGCTGCTGTGAAAATTGGAACGGCTTCACCGTTTTTGAGATAGGAGAGATCGTCGTCGAAGGTGACGATGGACACGTCCCGGCCAATGCGAAGTCCTTGCTCTTCAACGGCGCGGCGTACCCCGAATGCGCATATGATGGACGATGCCAGGTATGCCGTCGGCGGTTCCTCCAATACCATCATCTCCCGTGCTGACCGATAGCCGTAGGTTTCGGTCATTTCGTCGGAACGCATCAGAACCGGATCCGGTTCGATGCCATGCGTGCGCAAGGAACGTTCATAACCGTCACGGCGGCGATAGGCAAAATCCATCGCCTCCAGTCCGTTGATGAGCGCTATGCGTCTATGGCCGAGGTCGAGCAAAAAGTCGGTTGCGCGATTGAAGGCATTGCGGTTGTTGACGTCGAGCCAGGAATAGGGCGTGTCCACACCGGAAGCACGGCCGTGAACCACAAAGGGAATCCCGATCTCGTGGAGCAGTTCGAGCCGCGCATCATTGATCTTCGGACCGTGAACGATCAGACCGTCGACCGTCCCGTTCGTTCTCAGGCTGCGATAGACAGCCTCCTCGTCACGGTCGTTGACGATCGACAGGATCATTTCGTAGCCGCTCCTGGCGTAAACCTCACTGGCGCCAGCGATGAAATCACCGAAAATCGGATTGACCATCTCGTGCTTCGAAGAGAGCGGAATCACGTGACCGGTGGCCATTGCCCTCCCGGTTGCCAGGTTTTTGGCGCGTACATTCGGTGAGTAGTTGAATTTCTTCGCCGCTTCCTGGACGCGCAGCCGGGTTGCTTCCCGGACCTCCGGAAAGCCGTTGAGTGCCCGGCTAACCGTCGTCTGGGAGAGACCCAAGTGTTCCGCCAGTTCCTTCAAATTCATGCGTAAACGCATCCAAAGCGGTTTGAATTCCAGCATACCTTAATGGTGCGCACGCCCGAGGTCAAAGGCTTAGGTATTTCCGATTCGATTGGCGAACGCGGGAATTCGTGCGAAAATTGCCTTCTGTTGTTGACAATTGCTTCCATGTAGGCGATGGTCAGGCGTATTCAAAGCGCTTTGGACAAATTACCAAGCGGATCAAATTGTTCCGTGCTGCGCTCGCTCAATCTGGGAGGAATCGATGAGAAAACAGCTATTTGCCGGCGCGGCGGTGATCGCCCTTGTCGCCGGATCGGCCCATGCTCAAGAGCTGATGGTCCAGCCGGGCGATGGCCCGTTCAACTGGGACAGCTACAACGCATTCGCGGCCGATCACGACTATTCCGGGCAGACCGTGAGTATGACCGGTCCCTGGACCGGCGAGGACGACAAGCTGGTGCGCAATGTCCTTGCCTATTTCGAGGCGGCAACCGGTGCCACCGTTGATTATTCGGGCTCCGACAGCTTCGAACAGGACATCGTTATTTCGGCGCAGGCGAATTCGGCGCCGAATGTCGCGGTTTTCCCACAGCCCGGCCTCGCCTCGGATATGGCGGCGCGCGGTTTTCTGGCGCCGCTTGGTACCGAAACGAGTGACTGGATCAGAGGCAATTATGCGGCCGGCGACTCCTGGGTCAGTCTGGGCACATATAAGGACGGTGACGGCAACGCAGCTTTTTTTGGGTTCCCATACAAGATCGATGTCAAGTCGCTGGTCTGGTACGTGCCCGAACAGTTCGAAGAGAACGGTTATGAAGTGCCGGAAAGCATGGAAGAGCTCAAAGAGCTCACCGAAACCATTGCTGCAGATGGGGCGACCCCGTGGTGCATCGGCCTGGGGTCAGGAGCGGCCACCGGTTGGCCGGCCACTGACTGGGTAGAGGATCTCCTGTTGCGCACCCAGCCGCCGGAGGTGTACGACCAATGGGTCACCAACGAAATTCCGTTTGACGATCCACGCATCATCGCCGCTATCGAAGAGTTCGGCTATTTTGCAAAGAACGACGATCATGTCGCCGGTGGCATGGAAGCGGTTCCCAACACTGACTTCCGGGACAGCCCGCAGGGTCTCTTCGAGCTGCCGCCGGAATGCTACATGCACCACCAGGCAACATTTATTCCGACGTTCTTCCCGGACGACACGGAATTGGGCGTGGATGTCGATTTCTTCTATTTTCCGGCCTACGAAAGCAAAGATCTCGGCAAACCGGTGCTTGGTGCCGGCACGCTTTTTGCCATCCTCGATGACACGCCGGCAGCCCGTGGCTTCATCGAATTCCTGAAGACGCCCATCGCTCACGAGTTGTGGATGTCGCAGGGTGGCTTCCTGACGCCGTACAAAGGCGTCAATGCGGAGGCGTATGAAAACGATACTCTGCGGGCGCTTGGTGACATCTTGCTGAACGCCACCACTTTCCGTTTTGACGGCTCGGACTTGATGCCCGGCGAAATCGGCGCAGGGGCGTTCTGGACCGGCATGGTCGATTACACTTCGGGAAGTGAAGCCGGCGACGTTGCCGAAGCAATCCAGAACCGCTGGAACTCCATGCAATAAGCGGCGGATCTGTGGGCGCCCGCATTTGATCGCGGGCGCCCTTTTTGGCACAAGGGGAGGGCATCATGAACCCGGTCCTGCAGGGTATCATCACCATATTGGCTGGTGTGGGCGGCTGCGTCGGCTATTTCTACTTTTCCAATCTCATCCTCGACAAAGTGATTTTTCCGGCGAAGGGTGAGCACGCCGGCCGCAACATCAACCGTGCCAACATGGTTCGCCCGTGGCTATTTCTGTTGCCGGCCATTCTCGCCTTGAGCATCTATCTGGCATATCCGGTTGTGGCCTCCGCCTATCGGTCGATGTTCAATCGTCAGGGCGATGAATTCATCGGCCTCGGTAATTACATCGCCATGTTCAGCGAAGAAGAGTTCCGTCGCAGCTTCTTCAACAATATGTTGTGGGCTCTGATCGTGCCCGCGGCGGCGACTTTCGCCGGCCTGCTGGCGGCTCAGTTGACCGATCGCATGCGCGGCGGAAATCTCGCCAAGTCGATGATCTTCATGCCGATGGCGATCAGTTTCGTCGGCGCGTCGCTGATCTGGAAATTCGTCTACGCCAACAACGCGGACATCGGATTGATCAACGCGATCCGTGGGATTTTCGGGGCCGAAGATCCAGTGGACATGCTGCAGGTGCCGTTTTGGAACAATTTTTTCCTGATGGTCATCCTGATCTGGACTCAGACGGGATTTGCCATGGTGATCCTCTCCGCCGCGCTACGAGGTGTGCCTGAGGAAACCATCGAGGCAGCGATCATCGACGGGGCCAACCCGTTCCAGATCTTTTTCAAAATCAAAGTGCCGCAAATCATGGGTACCATCGTCGTCGTCTGGACCACGACCACCATTTTGGTCCTGAAGGTTTTCGACATCGTCTACACGATGACCGGCGGCAATTTCGGAACCGAGATCCTGCCAAGCTACATGATGTCCTACATGTTCCGCGATGACGGTCGAGCGACCGCCGTGGCACTGATTATCATGATAATCGTCCTGCCCGTGATGATCTGGAACATCCGGCAGGCTCGCAAAGAAATGCGCTAGGGAGGCAGGATCATGGATAACATTGCTGGTCAAAAGTCCGGACTGACGATCGTCACCTACGGTTCTGTCATCATCATCGTCATTCTCTGGTTGATTCCGACGGTCGGTCTTTTCGTCTCGTCGTTCCGCGACCGTGATCAGATATCGGAATCCGGTTGGTGGCTCGCACCGTTTTCGGTGGTGCTGGCGGAAGCGGGTCGCGCCGATCTGGATACGCAGACAGAGGAAAACGGGGTATGGGTCCTGAAGGGCAATATCTTCCAGGATCCCGATGTTGCCGACCGATTTCGGACCGGCGACAGCGAAATCACGGCTTTCGGCAGTCGCGGTCGAGACCCCGGCCAGTTCCCGGTCGGCACAACCGCTGAAATCCAGAACGGGCGTACATTGACCGTCGAAGCCAACGGCAACTACGTCATGACCTCGCCCGAAGAAATCACACGGCGTGGTCCCCGCATCTATTTTCAGGCCGACACACCGCCGGATTTCACACTCGACAACTACCGAACGGTGCTGACAGCCGACAACATGGACCGCGCCTTCATCAATACACTAACGGTGACAATCCCGTCGACGATCATCCCGATCCTGATCGCAGCCTTTGCGGCCTATGCCCTCGCCTGGATGGAGTTTCCGGCGCGTGGATTGCTGATCGCCGCGATTGTCGGATTGCTGGTGGTGCCACTGCAACTGGCCCTCGTGCCTTTGCTTAACCTGCACAACCGGATTGGAATCGGACAAAGCTTTATGGGGATCTGGCTTGCCCATACGGCGTTCGGCATGCCGCTGGCGATCTACCTGCTGCGTAACTATATGGTCGGGTTGCCGCGGGATATTATCGAAAGCGCCAAGGTGGACGGCGCGACCGATTTCCAGATCTTTGTTCGCATCGTTCTGCCGCTGTCGTTCCCGGCCCTCGCAAGCTTCGCGATTTTCCAGTTCCTATGGACCTGGAACGATTTGCTGGTTGCCAAGGTGTTCCTGCCGTCATCGGACGAAACCAAGGTCATGACCGTCAAAATCGCTGACGACCTGCTGGGTTCGCGCGGGGGTGACTGGGGCATATTGTCGACGGCCGCGTTCGTGTCGATCGCCGTGCCGCTGCTGGTCTTCTTTACGATGCAGCGATACCTGGTGCGCGGGCTTCTGGCCGGTTCGGTCAAGTAACGCTGCTCATCCGGAACGTCGGACCATGACCATGATGGAACAGTCAATAAAGCCGGCCGCCCCCGCCATGCGTGACGACTGGTGGCGGGGCGCCGTTATCTATCAGGTCTATCCCCGCAGCTTCCAGGACAGCGACGGGGACGGTATCGGTGACCTTTCGGGCATAACGGAGCGGTTGCCACACATTGCATCGCTGGGTGTCGACGGGGTTTGGATTTCGCCTTTCTTTCCATCGCCGATGAAGGATTTCGGCTACGACGTAACGGACTATTGCGGTGTCGATCCGATGTTTGGAACGCTGGAGGATTTCGACACCCTCGTTGCTGCCGCGCACCAGTTGGGTCTAAAGGTCATCATTGACCTGGTTCTGTCCCATACATCCGATCAGCATCCCTGGTTTCGGCAAAGCAGGGCGGACCGGAACAACGAACGCGCCAATTGGTATGTATGGTCGGATCCCAAACCCGACGGCACACCACCCAACAACTGGCTTTCGATCTTCGGCGGCCCGGCATGGCAATGGGATCCGCGGCGGGAGCAGTATTACCTTCACAACTTCTTGGTGGAGCAGCCCGACCTCAATCTACACGAATTGGCTGTCCAGGACGCATTGCTGGAGGTCGCGCAATTCTGGCTCAATCGCGGTGTCGACGGTTTCCGGCTGGACACGATCAATTTTTACTTTGCCGACAAGCAATTGCGGGATAATCCGCCATTGCCGCCGGAACTGCGCAACGCCAACATCGCGCCCTCGGTCAATCCCTACAACCACCAGGAACACATCCACTCCAAGAACCAGCCGGAGAATCTGGATTTTCTCAAGCGCTTCCGCACACTGCTCGACCAGTATCCGTCGGTCACGTCGTTGGGTGAGGTCGGAGACGCACAAAAGGGCATGGAGATACTCGGCCAGTACACGGCCGGCGATGAATTCGTGCACATGTGTTATGCTTTCGAGTTCCTTGCCAAGGAACCCCTGACGGCATCACGTGTCGCGGACGTGTTTGCCAGGGTGGACAGAGTTGCATCGACCGGATGGGCTGCTGGGCTTTGTCCAATCATGACGTGATGCGGCACCCGTCCCGCTGGGATCTGACACCTGCCGCACAGCGGTTGCTCACCACCCTGCTGATGTGCATGCGCGGCTCGATTTGCATCTACCAGGGCGAGGAATTGGGACTTCGGGAGGCCGAAGTGGATTACGAGCATCTGCAAGACCCGTATGGCCGCGAATTCTGGCCCAACTACAAGGGGCGCGACGGTTGCCGGACACCGATGGTCTGGGAGCACGCGTTCCCGAATGGCGGCTTTACCACCGGCCGGCCGTGGCTGCCGGTGGGCGAGGAGCACCTGGCCCTGGCTGCCGATTTGCAGGACAACGATCCGATGGCCATGTTGCAGCATTATCGTCGCGCCATCGGTTTCCGACAGGCCCATGCGGCGCTCCTGAGGGGCGCGCAGGACAAGGTTGTGGCGTCCGGAGACGTTCTGTTTTTTACCCGCTCCCTGGATGAGGAAGCGATATTCTGTGCCTTCAATTTGAGTGACTCCTCGACGGATCTTTCGTTGCCGGAAGGCAACTGGATTCCGGTCGGCGCCGAACTCGGATGTGTCGGGTTCACCGCCGGCGGTAAGGTGCGTCTTGGTCCGTGGCAGTCCTGCCTCGCGCTAAAACATTAATTGATTGGGAGGAAACCATGGCCAATCTCAAATTGACGGACGTCGCAAAAGTCTATGGTGGCAGCGTGGAAGTCCTCAAGAACATCAATCTCGATATCAAGCAGGGCGAATTGATCGTCTTCGTCGGTCCCTCCGGTTGCGGCAAGAGCACGCTGTTGCGGATGATCGCCGGGCTCGAACGGATCAGCTCAGGTACGCTCGAGATTGACGATATGGTGGTGAACGACGTACCACCTGCCCAGCGCGGCATCGCCATGGTGTTCCAGAGCTACGCGCTTTACCCGCACATGACAGTGCGTGACAACATGGCGTTTGCCTTGAAGCTGGCCAAGAAAACACCTCAGGAAATCGATGAGGCCGTCAACCGCGCCGCCCAGGTCTTGCAGCTCGATCCCTACCTGGATCGTCTGCCGAAAGCGTTGTCCGGCGGGCAGCGGCAGCGTGTTGCCATCGGCCGGTCGATCGTCCGCGACCCGAAGGTTTATCTGTTCGACGAGCCGCTCTCGAACCTCGACGCCGCGCTGCGGGTCGCGACCCGGATCGAGATCGCGCAATTGAAGGAGTCTATGCCGGAATCGACCATGATCTATGTGACCCACGACCAGGTGGAGGCGATGACGTTGGCTTCGCGCATCGTGGTTCTGGCCAACAAGGGCATCGCCCAGGTGGGCACGCCGCTGGAGCTTTATGAGCGTCCCGAGAACGAGTTTGTCGCTCAGTTCATCGGCTCTCCGTCGATGAACCTGCTGTCCGGCGAAATCGTCGATACCGGCGAGAAGACGACCATCAAGATCGAGGGTGGCGGAACAGCCGTCAGCAGCGTGCCAACCAATGGCGGGGATAAGGGAATGCACGTCAACATCGGTGTTCGACCGGAGGATTTCGAGCCAGCCGGCGACAGCGAGTACATCTATGAGGGCAAGGTCAACATTACCGAGGCACTCGGCGAGGTTACGTTGCTGTATTTTCAGCCGAACGGCGGTAATGCGCCGGTCATCGGTAAACTGCCTGGAATTCATGCGGATTTGCGTACTCATATGGTCAAAATGACCGCTGTACCCAACAAGGTGCATGTATTCCATGAAGGCAAGTCGTTGCTCTACCGGTAGTAGTTCCCATACAGGGCTGACGGCCGCGGGTGGACGTCTTCGCGACGAGCGGAATCCCTAATTTATACCAATTCGCACCGCGCGGGTGCGAATCCCTGCGATTTTTGCAATAAGCCGTGGCAATCGTCATAGGATGATGAGCCGCGAAGCGGCGTCACTCGCCTGTCTCACCTTCCGGAGGTTTTATGAAATTTAAGACGCTGGGTCGCAGCGGTCTGACCGTGAGCGAAATCTGTCTCGGTTCGATGACCTGGGGATCGCAGAACACGCTGGCGGAGGCCAAGCAACAGCTCGACTACGCGGTTAGCGAGGGCGTCAATTTTGTCGACACCGCCGAAATGTATCCAACCACGCCGCGTCGTGCGGAGACAACCGGCGTGACCGAGGAATATATCGGCGCGTGGCTGCGAGGGCGTCCCGATCGCGACCAACTGATCATTGCCACCAAGATCACCGGCGAAGGCAATTCGGATTTCCGCGGTGGCGGCCGGATCGACGGCGCGGCGATTCGGGAGGCGCTGGAGGGGAGTCTGCGGCGGCTGCAAACGGATGTGATCGACCTGTACCAGCTACACTGGCCCAATCGCGGCTCTTATCATTTTCGAAAAAACTGGACCTTTGACCCACGCAACCTGCGGCCGGGCGATATCGATCAGGAGATCGCTGATATTCTGGGGGAAGTGGCACGGCTGCAGGCGGAGGGAAAACTGAAGGCCTTCGGACTTTCCAATGAAAGTGCCTGGGGCACGATGAAGTTTCTTGAGATCAGCCGTGCCCATGGGTTGCCACGTGTTGCGTCGGTCCAGAACGAATACAACCTCATTTGCCGGCATTTCGACCTCGACATGGCTGAGATCGCGGTGCATGAGCAGGTAGGCCTTATGGCGTTCTCGCCGCTTGCAGCGGGCGGCCTTTCCGGCAAATACCTCGATGGCACGATTCCGCAAGGATCACGGCGATCAATGCAGCCCAATCTCAACGGGCGCTATGTCGATCGGTCCGAGAAGGCGATCGCGCGTTACGCCGACATCGCCGACAAACACGGCCTCCGAACGGCACAAATGGCACTGGCCTTTTGCCTGACCCGGCCATTCATGACCAGTGTTATTGTCGGTGCCACCACAATGGAGCAGCTGAAGACCGATTTGGCATCCAAGGACCTGGTTCTGAACGAGGCCGTGCTGGCCGACATTCAGGCGGTCTATCGCGATTACCCGATGCCGATCTGATCGGTCGGATTCAACCAGTCGGCCCGGCCCATTCATCCGTTACGCGATCGCTCGACGGGCGTCTGCAGTTCGCCAATGTCCCAGAAGAGGCCAGCCATCAGGCGAATGGCATCGCGCGTGATAGGCATCAGGATATGCTCGTTCGGTGCGTGTTGTGAGCAGCCGCCGTAGGAGTGCGGCACCCAGATGGTCGGCAATCCGAGTGTGTCGGTGAAAGTGCTATTGGGCAGCGATCCCGCCAGGTTCGGCAACACGTGGGGGTCACGACCGCCGGTGACCTTCAGGGAGTCGGCAACAAATCGTACCCAGGGGTGGTCCGGATTCAGCCGCGTGGCTCGAAAGAAGCCCGTCTCAGACGGCGTCAGCGTGACGTCCGGAAAACCACCTGCATCCAGATGCCGGCGCAGTGCAGGGAGGATGTCGTTTTCGTCGGTTCCGACGACATAGCGCAGTTGACAATGCGCTGCGGCGCGGCCGGAGATTGCGTTGACGGGAGCTTCCGGGACACCGCTTTTCATGGCCAAAACGGCAAAGGAGTTCCAGCCAAAGGCCCGTTCCGCCGGGTCCAGGTCTTGTTCACCCCAATCATCGCTGATCCGAGGTCCGCCGCCGCCGACCGGCAATCCCCTGAGCGCGGCGCGCATGTCGGGCGTGAGGCTGTCCGGGCGCCACTCCGGAATCCGAATCTGGCCACGCGCATCGGTAATGGAGACGATGGCGTGCACTAGTCGCAACGCAGGATCGGCCAGCAACCCACCCCAGTTGCCGGAATGGTTGGCGCCGTCCCGCAGGTTCACCTCCATATCGAAATTAACCGCACCACGCGTGCCCATGAACACGGTCGGCGTGTCCGGCTGCAAACGCGGCCCGTCCGAGCCGATCAAAACGTCGGCTTTGAGCAGGTCGGCTTTCTCGCGGAAAAAATCGTCAAGTCCGGCGGAACCGGTTTCCTCGGATGTCTCGACGATGATCCTGACATTGAAGCCGAGCGAACCACGTTCTTTGATGACCGCGGACATCGCCATCAGGTTGATCAGATGCTGGGATTTGTTGTCGGCGATGCCGCGTCCGTAGATCCTGTCGCCTTCGACGGTGACCCTGAACGGATGCAGACCGTCGCGCCATTGGTCGGTTTGGGCGCGGATGACGTCGCCATGGCCGTAGGTCAGGACGGTAGGCAGATTGGGGTCTTCGATGCGGGTACCGATCAGAAACGGCCCCCCGGCTGGATCGCGATTGTCGAAAATCATGCAGTCGAACCCGATCTCGGACAGGATCGGTTGCAGTCCTTCCTGCAGATATCGATAAAGCTCCGTTCGTTTTTCCGGTTTCTGGCTTTCCGTTTCGAACGCGACCAGCCGACTGATATCCCTCAGGAAACCGCCGTCATCAGTATAGGATTCGCTGCGTACAACAGCCCGTGCGCGTGTCGCCATGGTCGTCGCCTTTCAGGATGGATTTTTCTGCCGGTCGCGAACCGATGTCTTTTCCGCGATGTCGAGGGCACCTGTCGGGTCGTCTCGAAGATCGGCTTCGAGAAAGGCAGCGTTTTCCGGCAGGATCAGATGCAGATCCGTCTCCAGATGCAGCGCCACAGACAACGCATCCGCCTCGAGACCCAGAAGATGGCCGCCGAATTTTTGGTCGGCGCTGAGAAAGTGCAGGTGGTAACCGGCGACATTCAGGGACCGGGCGTAAGTGGGCGTCCAGAAGCCGACCAGGGTACCCTTGATGTTGTCGAAGCTGAATTCGCTCTGGTGAGCCGTCGCAGAGACCAGATCCTCGCCCGGCATGGCTGGCAACGCGGCGCGCAAATCGATCCGATTGAACACGCCGTCCAGCCGTAGGCCGACGAAGATGTTTTCCGACGGGCGCAGTCCGTCTAGCTTTTGGTAGAGGTCATCCACGCAAGAGATAGCATCGAGACTGGCTGAAAGGTCGGCGGAAAAGCGGGTTGCGACCGCAAAGGGCGTTTGACGCCAATCGTCCACCTCCTCGGTCGTGCCCCCGGCCGAGGCGCGAAAGCAGCGCCCGTCCAGCATGATCATCTCACCGTCCAGATCCTCGAACGTGCCGATGCCCAGGTCGCCATGGCGTTTGACGTCGCCGATGGTGGTGCAGCCCTGAAAAATGCCGCCGACCACAGCACCGCTCGTCGAGACCTGAAATATGGAGTGGTGTTCGAGGTCGAGTTCCGTGGCCAATGCCCGCTGAACCACATGCGAGATGCTCTGCCCGGTTCGCTTTGCCTCGTTTCGGAGTGCGTCCCAAAGGCTGTTGGAAATACGGCAACTCAGGTGATGGCTCATGAATTCCTCTCATCCATGCAAATGCGCTGTGCGGCGCGGTCCAATGTCAATCCAGCAACTGTTCGGCCAGCCCGGTGATGGAATCGGTCACGATGTCCCAGTCGCTCTCTGCCTCGAAATCGGCCACCTGGTCGGCGCCGTACTCATAGGGCCGATTGATATAGGCAGTCCGCATCCCGTGCGATCGGGCAGCGATCAGATCGTCATTGTGCGCGGCCACCATCATCACGGCCTCCGGTTGCAGTTCCAGCAGTTCGATTGCCCCGAGATACACCTCAGCATCCGGCTTGTAGGCCTTGAATACATTGGACGATAGGATGCAATCCCACGGAATCCCCGCCCGCTTCGCCATCGTCGTCAACAATGTCAGGCTGCCGTTCGACAGCGGCGAAAGCAGATAGGACGGCTTCAATCGAATGAGACCGGGTAACGCATCCGGCCATGGATCCAGATGATGCCAGACGCGATTGAAATCGACACGCTCGTGCTCGCTGAACGCGCCGTCGAGACCGAACTCAATCAGAATCTCGTCCAATCTCTCCCGATGGATTTCGTCGATGGAAACCCAAGACCGCGCTCCCGAACGAACTTTCGCCATGCCCGGTATGTAACCGGCGCGCCAGGCACGTGCGAAAGCATCCCAGTCGACACCACCGATGTCTTTGCGCGCGGCGATTGCCTCGCCCGTCCGGGTGATTGAACCGCGCCAGTCGACAACGGTGCCGAACGTGTCGAAAAGCAAGGCCTTGATATCTGTCATAGCTGGGTAACCGTAAGGGTTGTTATCTGAAGCCTGGCTTGCACTTTAATTAATCATCAAATGAAGGACAAAGGCTGCCACCTCGGGCGTGATGTGGGATGCAGGCGTTGGTATTGAAACCGATTGACGGTTCGATCCAAACAAGGCCTCCGGACCACCCATCCGACAGCCTTTGATGTCATGTGGGACCTTTTGGGTCGCCCGACGGGTGACGCTTAAGCCGTCGACCCGTGGTGGCGGCTGTCGGCGGGCGTGTTGTCCAGTCTCTTGAGAATTGTGTCCGTCTGGGTGGCATGGCCAGCATCGCCGGCTTCAATGCTTAAGTCCCCGATCTGCTGCTGCCAGTCGATTGTGGCTTGAGCCATGCGGCCAGGTAGGCCGGCTTTTTCGATCATCGCTGAGGCCTCACGCATTTCCGCGGCGCGGCGCACGCCGTGAACTGAGATGCGCTCCAGCATGTGAGCCGCCCGCTTTGGCCAGTCGAACCCGGGGAAGCTTGCGTCGAGCGATTGCAGCACCCGGTCGTCGACACCGAGCCGACGGCCAGCGAGCAGGCATTCGGCGGTCAGCGCCTCCAGGCCCTTGATCATGATCGAACGCACCAACTTGACGGCCGAAGCCTGGCCCACGCCACCCGACACCGTGTCGGCAGACATTGCAAGTCGCTGCATGATATCCAGCGCCGCATCCGTATGCGGGCCGCTGACCAGCACCGGAGTCCTGTGTAGGCGCGGATGCACCGGAGCCATGACAGCAACGTCGACATAGCGGCCGCCGGCTGCTTCGACGACCTTCGCGGCTGCGGCTTTGGTCTGTGGCGCGCAGGAATTGCAGTCGAAATACAGCGTGTTTGTCGGCAGCAACCGGGCCGTGGCATCCGCGGCCGCGAGCGCCTGATCCGCGGTCACCATGGAGAACACGACTTCGGCATCGGCCACCGCTTCTGTGGTGGTGTCACAGCCGCGAATGCCGGCGTTTCGATAGTCGGACAGTTTTCCGGCCCGCATCTCGGCGGGACCGTCGCTCTTGATGTCGTAAGCGACGATGCGTGCGGCCGGAAGGATTGGCGGGTCCTCTTGCTGCCAGCCGCTGACGAAGGCCTGTGCTGCCTCGCCGAAACCGATGAACGTGACGCTGATGGAGTTAGGGGGGACCATGGTGCCTCTCGATTGCGGAAGGTTTGGTTTTGGCTAGCACAGCACCCCCGCGGCAGTAAAATCGCGTCCCGTATGCGGCCATTCAGATTGCGGACGGCTTCAGCCTGACAACACCCGGCCCGCGTCGCGCAGCAGGTCGAGTAGCAGCGACTGGGTGGCGGTCGGCTGCCAGTCGCGGCGCACCGTCAGGCCGATGGGGCGGTCGGTCTGCGGCAGGTCGATCGGCAGCCGTTGCAATAAGCCCATCTCGATTTCGGCACGCACCTGGTGGACGGAAATCAGGGTTAGCCGGTCACTGGCCGTGAGTAGGCCGCGGATTAGCACCAGCGAGCTCGATTCCACCAATGGCACCGGTGGGTCCAGGCCGGCGTCGCGGAACAGCGCGTCGAATTGCGCGCGTGTCGGGATGCCGGGGCCGGGTGTGACCCAAGCACAGCCGGCCAAGTCCCCGAGCGCGAGGTTGTTGCGCCCAGCGAGCGGGTGACCGTTGCGGGCGACAACCGCCAGGGCGTCGCGAAACAGCTCTTCCTCGACGACGTTGTCCACCGGCGGCGGATCGCGCAGCGCGCCGATCAGCAGGTCGAGCCGGCCGTGGCGCAGCCGGTGCAGCAGATCAGCGTAGGGGCCGTCGACCACCCGCACCCGAACCTCCGGGCGCGTTCGTGCCAAAGCGTTGATCGCCTGTGGCAATACCTGCGTGCGGGCGAGCGGCATCGAGCCGATGGCAATCTCCGCTGTATCCTGGCCGCGCCAGGCGTTGATTTCGGCGACACCCTGGCGCAGTTCGGCAAAGGCCAGGCGGGCGGCGCGTTCCAGTGCCTGGGCCGCCGGTGTCAGCTCGAAACCCTGGACGGTGCGGATAAACAGATCGAGGCCCGACAGCCGTTCCAGATCGCCTGCTGCCCGGTGCACCGACGGGCGCGAGACGCCCAGATTACGTGCCGCCCAGGAAAAGTTACCGGTGTCGGACAGCGCCAGCAGGGCGCGCAGTTGTACGCTGGTCAGCAGCCGGTCGAAACGGGCAAAGCCGGCCGACCGGCCCCTGCCACCGGTTCGCGCCGCGCGGCGGGCGCCGGCGCGGATGCGGTCGAGCGCGCGGGTCGCGCGGTTTTCGAAGAGGCGCCCGGGTTCGGTGAGAAACATGCCGTCGGACCGGCGCACGAACAGGGTGGCGCCGAGCGACCGCTCCAGCTTGGCAAGCGCCTGAGTGATCGCCGGCTGGGACAGGAAAACGTGTTCAGAGGCCGCCGTAATGCTGCCGTGATTGGCAACTTCGCAAAAGGCTCTGAGGTGGCGCAGGTTCAAGTCTTCAGCGGTCACAGGCGATTTCGAACTTCCCATGTCAGTCCTGCACTGTAGCAAAAACTTATGAAGGTGCGAGCGGATTGAACTTGTATTCGGTCAGGAATGGCCTGAAGGGAAGAAAAAGCAATCCAATCCAGGGAGAACCGCATGAGCGAGAGAAAGACGGCGCTGGTGATCAGCGCTCACGCCGCCGATTTCATCTGGCGCTGCGGCGGCGCCATCGCGTTGCACCAGAAACGCGGTTACGAGGTGACCGTCGTCTGCCTGTCCTATGGCGAGCGCGGCGAAAGCGCCAAGCTCTGGAAACAGGAGGGCATGACGCTGGAGAAGGTCAAATCGGCGCGCCGCAAGGAGGCGGAAGCCGCCGCCGCGGCGCTCAACGTCTTCGACATCACCTTTTTCGATCTTGGCGACTATCCGCTGATGCTCGACCGTGATGCCAAAGACAAGCTGGTGGACCTGATCCGCGCCGTACAGCCCGACTGGATGATGAGTCACTCCAAGTGGGATCCCTACAACACCGATCATATGTACGCGACCCAGGTGGCGCTGGAATGCCGGATGATCGCCCAGGCTTGGGGACACAATCCCGGCGAAACGGTGCTCGGTGCGCCGCAGCTCTACCTGTTCGAGCCGCACCAGACCGAGCAGATGGAATGGAAGCCGGACGTGTTCCTCGACATCACCGAGGTGTGGGGGCAGAAGCGCGCGGCCATCGAGTGCATGGAAGGCCAGGAGCACCTGTGGGCCTACTACACCAACGTGGCGGAGAACCGCGGCAACCATTTCCGCCGCAATTCCGGCGGCCAGGCAGGTGGTCGGCCGGCACGTTACGCCGAGGGCTTCCAGACGATATTCCCGCGCACCGTGGATGAACTGACATGAGCGGCGTCGTCGTGCAAACGATCGCGCGGGCCGACAGCCCGGTGATCGATGGGCTGGCTGCCTGCGGCGTGGCCACTGTGCACGAGGCGCAGGGCCGCACCGGTCTGCTCGCCTCCCATATGCGGCCGATCTACGCCGGCGCCCGGGTCGCCGGCTCGGCCGTCACCATCTCGGCGCCACCGGCCGACAACTGGATGCTGCATGTTGCCATCGAGCAGTTGCAGGACGGCGACATCCTGGTGCTGGCGCCGACCTCGCCTTCCGATGCCGGCTATTTCGGCGACCTGCTGGCGACGTCGGCGCTCGTGCGCGGCTGCCGCGGGCTGGTGATCGACGCTGGCGTGCGTGACGTGCGCGAGCTTACAGACATGCGGTTTCCGGTCTGGTCCAAGGCCATCTGCGCCCAGGGCACGGTCAAGGAGACCCTGGGCTCGGTCAATATCCCGGTGGTCTGCGCCGGCGCGCTGGTCCACCCCGGCGACGTCATTGTCGCCGACGATGACGGTGTTTGCGTGGTGCGCCGCGAGGAGGCCGAATCGGTGCTCGCCAAGGCACGCGAACGCGAGGCGGGCGAGGCGGAGAACCGGGCGCGCTTCGAAGCCGGCGAATTGGGGCTCGACATCTACGGTATGCGCGAGCGGCTGGCGGCCAAGGGATTGAAATATGTCTGACGGCATCCGTGCCATGTGGATGCGCGGCGGCACCTCGAAGGGCGGCTATTTTTTAGAATCCGACCTGCCGGCGGATCCCAACGCCCGCGACGCGGCGCTGCTGCGCATCATGGGTTCGCCCGACATCCGCCAGATCGACGGCATGGGCGGCGCTGATCCGCTGACCTCCAAGGTGGCGGTCGTGCGGGCGTCGGCGCGTGACGGTGTTGATGTCGACTACCTGTTCCTGCAGGTATTCGTCGACCAGCCGATCGTCACAGACGCGCAGAACTGCGGCAATATCCTGGCCGGCATTGGCCCCTTCGCCATCGAGCGCGGGCTGGTGCCGGCGCGCGACGGCGAAACGCCGGTGCGCATCTTTATGGAAAACACCGGCCAGGTGGCGATGGCGCGGATCGAAACGCCCGGCGGCCGTGTGCGCTACGACGGCGACGCGCATATCGACGGCGTGCCGGGCGGGGCAGCACCGATTCCCATCGAATTCCGCGATACAGCCGGTTCATCCTGCGGGGCGCTGTTGCCGACCGGCAATGTGGTAGACACGATAGAGGGCATCGACGTGACGATGATCGACAACGGCATGCCCTGCGTGGTCATGCGTGCCGCAGATATGGGAATCGACGGCGACGAAAAGCCGGAGACGCTGGAGGCCGATGCGGCGCTGCGTCAGAGGTTGGAAGCCATCCGGCGCGCCTGTGGGCCGCTGATGAATCTCGGCGACGTGACGGACAAATCGGTGCCGAAAATGACCATGGTGTCGCGGCCGCGCCAGGGCGGCGCCATCGCCACCCGCACCTTCATTCCGCATCGCTGCCACAAGACCATCGGCGTGCTCGGTGCCGTCAGCGTGGCGACCGCCTGCCTGCTCGAAGGTTCGCCGGCCCATACATTGGCCGAGACGGGTACCGGCGACGAGCGGCGGCTGTCGATCGAACACCCGACCGGCGAAATGACGGTGATCGCCCGGCTCGACGCCGCCGGCGCCGTGGAAAGCGCCGCCATCCTGCGCACGGCGCGCAAGCTGACGGACGGCTATGTGTTTTGAGTTGTTGGGGGGCCGTGGAAGGAGATTCGGTGATGGTTTACTTAATTCCATTCGATTCTGTGCCGGATTGGATGCCATGCCAGAATTAAGCAAAGCGTCCCCGAATTTCTGGCACCGCCCTGGAGAACTCCCGGATTGCCTTGTGGATGATTGTTGGTCTTGCACGGCCGCGGAGGGAAAATGGGGACGGTTTGCTTAATTCGGGAAGGCGGGTTTCAACACGCGCAGGCTCCGAAGGGAATTGAGTAAACTGTCCCCGATTTTCAGGCACGGCCCGGAGGTATGCGAAATGAACGAACCCTGCTTCGACGTCGCCCATCTCGGGCATGTGGAGATGTATACGAACCGGTTCGAAGAGAGCCTCGATTTCTTCACCCGCGTCTACGGACTAACGGAAAGCGGCCGCGACGACTCGAGCGCCTATCTGCGTGCCTTCGACGATTACGAGTTCCACACGCTGAAGCTGACGCGGCACCACACGACCGGTGTCGGCCATATCGCCTATCGGGTGTCGTCAGCGCAGGCGCTGGAGCGGCGGGTCGCGGCCATCGAAGCCGCCGGCCACGGCATCGGCTGGGTCGACGGCGATCTGGGCCATGGGCCGGCGTATCGATTCGAGGATCCGTTCGGCCATGTCTTCGAGCTCTACTGGGACACGGTCAAATACGCTGCACCCGATGACGAGCGGCCGGCGCTCAAGAACCTGGCGCAGCGCTACCACGGCCGCGGCTGCTGCCCGCGCCGGCTCGATCATCTGAATCTGCTGGCCGAAGACGTCAGCCGGTTTCGCGACTTCATGGTGACCAGCCTCGGCGCGCGGGTGACCGAATTGATCCAGCTTGACAATGGTCGCCTCGGCGGCTGCTGGTTCACCGTCAACAACAAGACCTACGATCTCGCCTGCACCGAAGAACATGGCGGCGGTAACGGCCGGCTGCATCACGTGACCTACGCCACCGACCAGCGCGAGGACATCCTGCGCGCCGCCGACATCTTTCTCGAAAACGGTGTGTTTATCGAGACCGGGCCGCACAAGCACGCGATCCAGGGAACCTTTTTCCTCTATGTCTATGAACCCGCCGGCAACCGCGTGGAACTTGCCAATGCCGGCGCAAGGTTGATTCTGCAGCCCGACTGGGAGCCGGTGGTGTGGACCGAAACGGAGCGCAAAAAGGGTCAGGCCTGGGGGCTGAAAACCATCGAGAGCTTCCACACACACGGTACCCCACCGATCATCCGCTGACGCCTGACCGGCGAATACGGACTTGAAAACCGTCTGCTCAATAGTTCATACACGGGCTCGAAGCCAATCACAGGAGACACGTCCATGATGCGCCGACTGACCGCCGCCGACGGGCACGAACTGGACTGCTTTGTGGAGCCGGCACAGGGCGACCGCCTTGGCGGTCTGGTGATCCTGCAGGAGATTTTCGGTGTCACCGATCAGTTGAAGGCGCTGGCCGGCCGTTATGCGGCGCTTGGCTACGAGGTGGCGGTGCCCGCCCTGTTCGACCGAAAGGAGCGCGAGGCGGTCGTGCCGTTCGAACAGTTTGAGCGCGGCCGCGATCTGATGCTGTCGCTCGACCAGGAGGACAACATCGCCGACATCGATGCGGCGGTGCGGTTGCTGGGCGAAAACGGCGGCGTGGCGACGATGGGTTTCTGCTGGGGCGGTGCCCTGGCCGTGCGCACGGCGCAGGTGAGCGACGTGGTCGGCGCCATATCGTTCTACGGGACACGGCTGCAGCTCTATATGGACCGGCCGCTGAAAGCGCCTCTACTTTGCCATTTCGGCGCTACCGACGATCACACGCCGCCGGAGATCGTCGAGCAGTTTCGAGCCAAATTCCCGCAGGCGGAAGTCCATATGTACGATGCCGGCCACGCCTTCGCCAACGATGCCCGGTCGAGCTATGTGCCGGAGGCAGCCGAGTTGGCTCATCAGCGCAGCCAAGCGTTCCTCGCGCGCCTGTTTTCCTAAGCGCCGGGATTTTTCCGTTAATATGAACGGCCTTCTGCAGGGCCGATAAGACCCATCACGTCCCCATCGGCGGTGGATGCTTTGCTTCCAACCCGGTTACCGTGCTTCCGGTTGGCTGCCGGCAATTTGCCGAATGGAATCCGACCTATTCCGGTAATGATCTGAAATTCTTGATGAATTGAGACTGGCACGGTGCTTGCTTTGTGAATCCGGAGCGGCGCGGCCGCGTCCGGCACAGGAGGAGAGACCAGCAATGACCGAAACCTTTTATGAGGTCATGCGCCGACAGGGAATCACCCGGCGCAGTTTTCTGAAGTTCTGCAGCCTCACGGCGGCGTCGCTGGGCCTCGGACCGGCGTTTGCCCCGCAGATCGCCCACGCCATGGAGAACAAGCCGCGAATCCCGGTGCTGTGGCTGCACGGCCTCGAATGCACCTGCTGCTCGGAAAGCTTCATCCGCTCGGCCCATCCGCTGGCCACCGATGTCATCCTGTCGATGATCTCGCTCGACTACGACAACGTGATCATGGCCGCCGCCGGCCATCAGGCGGAGGCGATCATCGAGGAGACGATCGAGAAATACGACGGCAATTTTATTCTCGCTTGCGAGGGCAATCCGCCGCTGAACCAGGAGGGCATGAGCTGCATCGTTGCCGGAAGGCCCTATCTGGAACAGCTGAAACATACGGCGGAACACTGCAAGGCGATCATCTCCTGGGGTTCATGCGCGTCCTGGGGTTGCGTGCAGGCAGCGCGGCCCAACCCGACCCAGGCGACACCGATCCACAAGGTGCCGGGGCTTGCCCAGAAGCCGATCATCAAAGTCCCCGGTTGTCCGCCGATCGCCGAGGTGATGACGGCGGTGATCACCTATATCGTTACCTTCGACCGGCTGCCGGAACTCGACCGGCAGGGCCGCCCGAAAATGTTCTATTCGCAGCGCATCCACGACAAGTGCTACCGCCGGCCGCATTTCGACGCCGGCCAGTTCGTCGAGGCCTTCGACGACGAAGGCGCGCGCAAGGGCTACTGTCTTTACAAGGTCGGCTGCAAGGGCCCGACCACCTACAACGCCTGCTCGACGGTGCGCTGGAACGGCGGCCTGTCGTTCCCCATCCAGGCCGGTCATCCGTGCTTCGGCTGCTCGGAGGACGGTTTCTGGGACAAGGGCTCCTTCTACGACCGGCTGACCGACATCCACGGCTTCGGCATCGAATCGAATGCCGATGAGATCGGCGGAACAGCCGCTGTGCTCGTCGGCGGCGCCGTCGCCGCGCATGCCGCCGTCAGCGCCGTCAAACGGGCGCGTCACAAGGGACGTGACCAGAGCCACAAGGGAGGTGATCACAAATGACTGTGCTTCGTACGCCAAACGGATTCGATCTCGACACCTCCGGTCAGCGGGTGGTCGTCGATCCGGTGACCCGGATCGAAGGACACATGCGCTGCGAGGTCAATGTCGACGAGGACAACATCATCCGCAACGCCGTGTCGACCGGCACCATGTGGCGCGGGTTGGAGGTCATCCTGAAGGGCCGCGATCCGCGTGACGCCTGGGCTTTCACCCAGCGCATCTGCGGCGTCTGCACCGGCACCCACGCCCTGACATCGGTACGCGCGGTGGAGGACGCCCTCGACATCGAAATCCCGGAAAACGCCAACACCATCCGCAACATCATGCAGCTGTCGCTGCAGGTGCACGATCACCTGGTACATTTCTATCACCTGCATGCGCTCGACTGGGTCAATCCGATCAATGCGCTGAATGCGGATCCGAAAGCCACCTCGCAGTTGCAGCAGTCGATATCCAACCATTCCAAATCATCGCCCGGCTATTTCCGGGACGTGCAGAACCGGCTGAAGAAGTTTGTCGAATCCGGCCAGCTTGGCCCGTTCAAGAACGGCTATTGGACCAACCCAGCCTACCTGCTGCCGCCGGAAGCCGACCTGATGGCTGTCACCCATTATCTGGAAGCGCTGGATTTCCAGAAGGAAATCATGACGACTCGCACCGTCTTCGGCGGCAAGGACACGCACCCGAACTGGCTGGTCGGCGGTGTGCCCTGCGCGATCAATATGGATGGCGACCTGGCCGCCGGCGCACCGATCAATATGGAGCGCTTGAACTATGTGTCGTCGATCGTCGACCGGTCGATCGAGTTCATCGACAATGTCTACATCCCGGACCTGCTCGCCATCGCGCAGTTCTACAAGGGCTGGCTCTATGGCGGTGGGCTGGCGTCGCAGAACGTCATGACCTATGGCGACATTCCGGATCGTGCCAACGACTTCTCCGCCGCCAATCTGATGATGCCGCGCGGCGCCATCATCAATGGCAATCTGGAGGAAGTGTTCGAAATCGACCTGCGCGATCCCGAGCAGATCCAGGAATTCGTGCCGCATTCCTGGTACGCCTATCCCGACGAGGCCAAGGGTCTGCATCCATGGGATGGTGTCACCGAACCGAATTATGCGCTTGGCCCGAATCTCGTGGGCACCAGCACCAACATCGTCAAAATCGACGAGTCGGCCAAATACTCCTGGATCAAGGCACCGCGCTGGCGCGGCCACCCCATGGAGGTCGGACCGCTGGCCCGCTACATCGTCGGCTATGCCCAGGGCGACGAGGAGATAAAGGACCAGGTCGACCGCACCCTGTCGGCACTCGACGTGCCGCTGCCAGCGCTGTTCTCGACCCTCGGCCGCACCGCCGCGCGCGGGCTCGAAGCCCAATGGGCGGCGCGCAAACAGCGCTACTTCATGGACAAGCTGATCGCCAATATCAAGGCGGGCGATTCGGCGACCGCCAATGTCGAGAAGTTCGATCCCAAGACCTGGCCGAGCGAAGTCAAGGGTGTCGGGTTCACCGAAGCGCCGCGCGGCGCGCTGGCACACTGGATCCGGATCAAGGACACGAAGATCGACAATTACCAGTGCGTCGTACCGACCACCTGGAACGGCAGCCCGCGCGACCGGGAGGGCAATATCGGTGCTTTCGAGGCGTCGCTGCTGAACACCAAAATGGAGCGTCCCGAGGAGCCGGTGGAGATCCTGCGTACGCTGCATTCCTTCGATCCGTGCCTGGCCTGCTCGACCCATGTGATGGGTCCGGACGGCCAGGACATGGCTGAAGTCAAAGTCCGCTGAGGGAGGAACCGCATTATGAAAACCTTTTCGACTCTGCTGTTGTCCGCCACCCTGAGCGGTCTTGCCGGCAAGGCCATGTCCCATGCCGGCCATGGTGCCGCCGCTCTGCATGGCGGCGCCACCCACCCGCCGGTTGGTCCGGAGTCGCTTTTGGTGATCCTGGCTCTTGGCTTGGCGCTTGCCGTCGGCCTCGCCTGGTCGCGGAAATAGGAGGGCGCCATGACCGACCAAGTGATCGAGCCGCCCGTCGAGGAGGCTCACAAGGAAGACGCCGTCTACGTCTATGAGGCACCGGTGCGGCTGTGGCACTGGGCGAACGCCATCTCGATCATGGTGCTGGCGATCACCGGCTACTTCATCGGATCGCCGCCGCCATCGATCGGCGGGGAGGCAAGTTCCGCCTATCTGTTCGGCTGGATCCGTTTCCTGCATTTCGCCGCGGCTTACGTGCTGATTGTCGGCCTTCTTTTCCGCGTCTACTGGGCCTTTGCCGGCAATGCGCATGCGCGCCAGATCTTCCTGCCGCCGCTGTTCAGCCGGCAGTTCTGGAAGGAACTGATGCACGAGGTGCGGTGGTACGCGATGGTCGAACAGCAGCCGCTGAAATATTCCGGACACAATCCGCTGGCGACCCTGGTCATGCATTTCGTCTTCGTCTGGGGCATTGTCTTCATGACCATCACCGGAATGGCGCTCTACGGCGAAGGCACCGGCATGGGCAGTTGGCAGTACGAACTGTTTTCCAGCTGGGTGATCCCGCTGTTCGGTCAAAGTCAGGACGTGCACACCTGGCACCATCTCGGCCTGTGGGTGATCGTCTGTTTCGTCATCATTCACGTCTACGCGGCGATCCGCGAGGACATCATGAGCCGCCAATCGATCATGTCGTCGATGTTCTCTGGATGGCGGACGTTCCGGGACGGCAAACCGAACGGTGACAATCACTGAATCCAAGACTTCTCTCTCCCAAGTCCTTTGACGGCGCCCATGGGCGCCGTTCTTTTTACCGGGAGCGCTGTAAAGCGAATGGCCGCATCGGTTGACACGTTTCCTTTTGCAATACCGCGCGGCGCCAAGGGCTGGTAAGCAAGCTTCCGAATTGACGACAAATAGGAAGATTGGTTTCCAAATGACTGCTGGCGGTTTCTGAAAAGCGTTTCTATTTCAGTGTCTTATGTGACCGAAGCGAACTGGCACGACCCTTGCCACACTAGGGGCAAGAGGAGCGTGCCACAGGCGCGCAGGCAACCCGGGAGGAGGGTTCCGTGACTGCAGACACACCGAATGTACTGATCCTGGGAATCGGCAACCTGCTTTGGGCCGATGAGGGTTTCGGCGTGCGCGCCGTCGAGGAACTTCACCGGCACTACCTGTTTGCGGACAGTGTTCGGGTGATGGATGGCGGCACACAGGGCATCTACCTGGTTCAGCACATTCGCGAGGCCGATATTCTCGTCGTTTTCGACGCCGTCGACTACAATCTGCCGCCGGGCACCTTGAAGCGGGTGGAGGGCGACGAGGTGCCGAAGTTTCTCGGCGTCAAGAAAATGTCCCTGCATCAGACCGGCTTCCAGGAAGTGTTGGCGATGGCCGACATGATGGGCGATTATCCGGATCATTTGCTGCTTATCGGGGTCCAGCCGGTCGAGCTGGAGGATTATGGCGGCAGTCTGCGTCCGGCGGTAAAGGCGCAAATCGAACCGGCGATCGCACTGGCGCTCGACTATCTTGCGGGGCACGGTGTGCAGGCTCAAAGGCGGCACGAACCGCTCGACACCGGTGACACGATCGCCTCCAGCGAAATGATTATGGATCGATACGAAGCCGATCGGCCGGACGCCGCACTGGCCTGCCGGCAAGGCGACGACCGCCTGCTGGCTAGCGGCAACTGGAGCGGCCCGACGGATCTCGATGCCGAGGTCGAAGCGATGCTGCGCCAACCGACGGGAACACGCTGATGTGCGTCGGCATCCCCATGCAGGTGATCGAGGCGGGAGACACCCAGGCCCTGTGCCGATCGCGTGACCGCGAAGCCTGGATCGATCTGAGCCTTGTCGGGCCGGTGCCAACCGGTTCCTGGCTGATGACGTTTCTCGGCGCAGCGCGCGCGGTCATCAGCGAGGAGGAGGCGCGACAGTCCGCCGACGCGCTCGAGGCGCTCGAAAAGGTGATGCGTGGCGAGGGCGGTTTCGAGCACCTGTTCGCCGACCTCATCGACCGCGAACCGCAGTTGCCGGACCATCTGCGCGCCGACGCGCAAAAGACCCATTGATCAGGAGGACCGAGCTTGGCTTTTTCACCACTGTTGCAGTCGATCATCGACCGGGAAGACTATCGCATCGTCACCATCGACGAGTTGGATGAGGCCGCCAGCGCCGCCCGCTTCGCGATGCTGTTCGTCGCGGGTGATGCGGACCGTATCGCCGAGAGCGACGACGTCGCCGTAGTGCTGCCCGAACTGGAGTGCGCGTTCGGCGGCGCGGTGACGCCGCTGATCGCGGCCCGCGACAGCGAGCGCCTGATCCAGCAGCGCTACCGTTTCAACGCTTTCCCGGTGCTGATCTTCCTGCGCGACGGCGCCTATCTGGGCGCCATCCAACGGATCCAGGATTGGGCCGATTACCTGCGTGAGATCCCGGAAATCCTGTCGCGCGAGCCCAGCGAGCCGCCGCGCTTCGAATTTCCCGAGGGTTGCGGCGCTCAAGCGCCTGCCCTGCAACACTAAGACCGGAAGGAGATCGTCATGGACCAATTCCCGGCAGCAATCGTCGGACCGGGCAGCCAGCCGGCAGATGAGGACGGCGCGGCGCTCGAATATATGGAGATGCCAAGCGGCATGATGACCTTTGCGGCACCGGACCTGCCGGAGGTCGACGAGGTCGAGGGTCTGGAGCAGGGGAAAGCGGCGCTCGAACAGGTGGTCGCCGTCCTGCAGGCCTATCGCGGCGATGCGCCGGCGAACCGTGTCGATCTGACCGGATTGGACCAGGGTAATGCGGCCTTCGTCGACCAGGTTCTTGGCGAGGGCGAAGTGTCGGCTATCGCCGGTGCATCGGTTCAAGTGCAGGAGGCGGTGCTCGCCGGTGTTTGGCGGGTGCGTGAAACGACGGCGGATGGCCGATTGACGGCGGACTATGTGGAGGTGGGGTCCTTTCCCGCCGCGGTTTTGGATACCGCCTTCGCCGGCGCAACTTCCGAAGTCGCGATCCCCGACACATTCGGTGCCAATGTCTTCAACGCGCCGCCGCTGCTTCCGGAGATCAACGAGCACATTACCAAGGCCGAAAGCGGAGCGACGCATGCCATCAATCTGTCGCTGCTACCGCATACGCCGGAAGACCTGGCGCTGCTGAACGACCTGCTCGGCCGGACCGGGGTCACCATTCTGTCGCGCGGTTATGGCAATTGCCGCATCACCGCCACATCGACCCGGCCTGTCTGGTGGGTCCAGTTCTACAACTCGCAGGATACGATGATCCTCAACACCATCGAGATAACGCGGGTTCCCGAAGTTGCCTGTGCCTCGCCGGAAGATATCGCCGATTCTGCCCAGCGTCTCGACGAAATCCTTGAGGTCTATCGATGAGCGATCATTTCTTTGCCGGCTCCTTCGGCGGTGACGTCAGCAAGATCGGTCCGAACAGCCGGCTTGAATGCAAGATCTGCTGGCATGTCTACGATCCGAAAGACGGCGACACCTATTGGCAGATCCCGCCCGGGACCCCGTTCGCCGATTTGCCGGAACACTGGACCTGTCCCGAATGTGACAGTGAAAAATCCGGTTTCATGGTCATCGAAGGTGTATGACATGGATGACCGCGCCGACATCGCCGAAAGGATGGAGGCCTGCTTCGAAGGCATCCAAAAAAAGCGCATGGACGGCGTGCCGATCCTCAACGAAGCGCTTGCGGTGCGCGCTGTCGGCCCTCGGGCCTGGAACGGCAATAGCGTTTTCGTTTTGCTCACGCCATGGTTCATGAACCTCCTGCTGCACCCGGCCGAGACCGAGCAGACAACGGCGCGGATCGGCGACAAACGGATCTTCGTATTCCCCGCCGGCCGCTTCGAGTTCATCTTCTGCCACGAGGAGGAGATCGGGCCGCATTGGATGTGTTCGCTGTTTTCGCCGGTCCTGGAGTTCGGCGATCAGGAGACCGCGCTGGCGGCCGCCGAAGCGGCGCTCGCCGCGGTCTTCGATGAGGAGACGGAACCGGATCCCGATGAAGCCGAGATCGAAGCGATGTGGAACGGCGAACTGCCAGAGGCCGACGACGGGCCGGATGAACCCGCCGGAGCGGGGCCGCGTGCCGTCAGCCGCCGCAGGTTTCTGCGCGGCGAAGCGGGTCGGGAGGAACAGTCGTGAACGCCGAAGGCCGGGTCGATATCGGGCTTCCAAGCAGGCCTGGTGGCCACGTCCGGGTCGCCTATCGGCGGCCGCTGGATGTCGGTCCGCTGCTGCGGGGCAAGACACCGGAGACGGTGCCGCCCATTCTGGCAGCGCTGCATGCGATCTGCGGCAACGCCCAGGCCCATGCGGCGGTGCTGGCGCTGGAGGCCGCGATGGGCATCCGCACAGATCGCGGGACGGATATCGCCCGGGCCGTGCTGACGGCGATGGAAACGCTGAGGGAGAACGTCCTGCGCGTCGCGCTCGACTGGCCGCGGCTGGCCGGCGGCCGGGCCGAGGGTGCCGCGGTTCGGCCGGTCATGCAATTCACAAAACGCATGCAAACGGCCCTTTTTGCCGATGGCGATCCGTTTGCCATCGGCGCCACAGCGATGCCCGACAGGCAAGCGGCGTTTGCGATTGTCGATGACGCCGAGGCGTTGTTGTCGGACGTCGTTTTTGGCGAGCCCGTCGATGTGTGGCTTAGCCGGCGCAATGCCGATGGTGCGGCCACCTGGCCGGTCACATCGGGCAACCCGGCAGGACGGCTTGGCGCCCATCTGGCGGCGCATGACTGGACGGATGCCGCAACAAAGCAGTCAGCGGTGATCGTTTTTCCCAATGACGACGACCTGGCGACCTGGCTCGACGGGATCCCGATGCTGGCGGCTGATGAGGTTCCGGAAGCCACGCTATATGCTCGACGCCGCTCCGACGATCTGTTGCCCGGCGACGACACGATGCTGGAAACCCGCTTTCTCGCCCGACTTGTCGAGTTGGCGCGGCTTCCGGGAGAAATGCGGGCGCTGATCGGGGGGACCGCCACGCCCTTCGCAGGCGCATATGCAAGGCCCGGAGCCGGGATCGGCGCCGTCGAAGCGGCACGCGGGCTGCTGCTTCATATCGCCCGGTTGCAGGAAGGTCGGGTAAAAGACTACCGTATCGTGTCGCCGACGGACTGGAACTTCGCCCGGCACGGCGTTGCAGCCCGCTGCCTAGAGGCTGTTTCGGACTGTTCCGATGCCGGCGAAAGGCTGGAACTGGCACATTTGGTGGTCAACGCGATCGATCCATGTGTTGCCTATGATGTAAGGATGCATTGATGCACGAGATGGCCATTTGCGAGAGCATCCTCGGGGTCCTGCGGGAGCAGGCACGACAACAGAAATTCGAATCGGTCAAACGCGTTCGCCTGGAAATCGGACCGCTCGCCGGAGTCGAGATCGAAGCGCTGAAATTCGGATTCGACGTCGTCATGCGCGATTCGCTCGCCGACGGCGCGTCACTTGACATCATCGAGACGGACGGAACCGCCTGGTGCCTTCCCTGCGGCAAGACGGTTGCGATTGCGGCGCGTTACGATCCTTGCCCGCATTGCGGTTCGCACCAGCTACAGATCACCGGCGGTGAAGAAATGCGGATCAAGGAACTGGAGGTGAACTGATGTGCACGATTTGCGGATGCGGTGAAGGCGAGGTGAAGATCGACGGTGCCAGCAAAACGCATGGCGATCATCACCACCACGATCACGGACATCACCATCATCACGGCCACCACCACGGGCCGGCCGGCGATATCGATTTCGGTGCCGGGCCGGCGGGTGCAGCCGTTCCCGGCATGAGCCAGAGCCGGATGATCCAGCTGGAACACGATATTCTTTCCAAAAACGATGCCTATGCCGTCGACAACCGGGCGTTTTTCCAGCAGCGCGGCATTCTCGCGCTGAACCTCGTTTCAAGCCCCGGATCCGGCAAGACCTCGCTGCTGGTCAAAACCATCGAGATGCTCGGCGACCGCCTGAAGAGTTGTGTCATCGAGGGCGACCAGCAGACCTCCGCCGATGCCGAGCGGATCCGCGCGACCGGCGCTCCGGCCATACAGATCAACACCGGCAAGGGATGCCACCTGGATGCCCATATGGTGGGACACGCGCTCGAGCATCTGGCGCCCGCCGACGGAGCGGTGGTGTTCATCGAGAATGTCGGCAACCTGGTTTGCCCGGCGGCCTTCGATCTCGGCGAGGCGCACAAGGTGGCGATCCTCTCGGTGACCGAAGGCGAGGACAAGCCGATCAAATATCCCGACATGTTCGCGGCATCCGATCTGATGCTGCTCAACAAGACCGATCTGCTGCCACATGTCGATTTCGATGTCGACACAGCGATCGCCAACGCCCGCAAGGTCAATCCGTCAATCCAGGTGTTGAACGTATCCGCCAGGACCGGTGCCTATATGGACGACTGGATTGCGTGGATCATGGCCGCGCGGGCGATGTCGCGCGCCGGGCATCGGCATGAAACGGCAGCGGAGTAGGAGAACGCCCCATGTGTCTCGCGATCCCCGCCAAAGTCACAGCCTTGGAAGACGGCGACATGGCCGTCGTGTCGCTGGAGGGCGTCAAGAAGCGCATCTCGGTCGCTCTCGTCGATGACGTGGTGCTCGGCGACTACGTGCTGATCCATGTCGGATACGCGCTGCACAAGGTCAGCCCCGAAGAAGCGGCACGCACGCTGGCACTGATGGCGGAGGCCGGCCTCCTGCAGGAGGAACTCGACGAACTACGCGAGGGCGCGGCATGAAGTATATCGACGAATTCCGTGCCCGCGACCTGGCCGAAAAACTGGCCGCGCAAATCGCTCGTGAGGCGGCCCCCGATCGCACCTACCATTTTATGGAGTTCTGCGGCGGTCACACCCATGCGATCTTTCGCTACGGCGTGCAGGACCTGATGCCGGACAACGTGACATTCGTGCACGGGCCAGGTTGCCCGGTCTGCGTGCTGCCGGTGCGCCGCCTTGACGATGCCATCGAAATCGCCGAACGGCACGGCGTCATCCTGTGCACCTACGGTGACATGATGCGGGTGCCCGGAACCAAGCGGCGCTCGCTGATCAAGGCCAAGGCCGACGGCGCCGACATCCGCATGGTCTATTCGACCCTCGATGCTTTGAAGATCGCCCGCGACAATCCGGACCGGCAGGTGGTGTTCTTTGCCATCGGGTTCGAGACGACGACCCCACCGACGGCGGTGGCGATCCGCCAGGCTCAGGCAGAAGGGCTGGAGAACTTTTCGGTGTTCTGCAATCACCTGCTGACACCCTCGGCGATCGGCCACATTCTCGAATCGCCTGAGGTGCGTGAGCTCGGTACCGTCAAGATCGACGGGTTCCTCGGACCCTCGCATGTGAGCTCGGTGATCGGATCCGAGCCCTACGAATTTTTCGCCGAGGAGTTCGCCAAGCCCGTGGTGATCGCCGGCTTCGAACCGCTCGATGTCATGCAGTCGGTGCTGATGCTAATCCGCCAGGTCAACGAGGGGCGGGCCGAGGTCGAAAACGAATATACCCGCGTGGTGACCCGCGAGGGCAATTGCAAAGCGCAGGCGCTTGTGTCCGAAGTCCTTGAACTGCGCCGCAGTTTCGAATGGCGCGGTCTCGGCGAGGTCCCCTACAGCGCATTGCAGATCCGCGAGGCCTATGCGTACTTCGACGCGGAAAAGCGTTTCGAGGTGTCTGAAAAGCAGTCGCGGGAAGTGAAGTCCTGCGAATGTCCGGCGATTCTGCGCGGGGTCAAGAAACCGACGGATTGCAAGCTGTTCGGCAAGGTCTGCACGCCCGACAACCCGATGGGTTCGTGCATGGTGTCTTCAGAAGGTGCCTGCGCCGCCTACTGGACCTACGGACGGTTCCGGGATAGCGCGGGTACGGGCGAGGAGAAGGCCGCGTGAACGTCATCGACGGCAATGCGACGCGCCTCAAGGGCAGTGTGGACACCACCCATGGCGGCGGCGGCCGCGCCATGGCCGACCTTATTCGCGACCTGTTCCACCGGCATTTGCGCAACCCGTTCCTGGACCAGGGTAACGATGCCGCGCTGTTGCCGCAGGAAGACGGCCGGCTGGTGATGTCAACCGATGGACACGTGGTGACACCGCTGTTCTTTCCAGGCGGCGATATCGGATCGCTGTCGGTCCACGGGACGCTCAATGACGTCGCCGTGGCCGGCGCCCGGCCGCTCTACCTGACGGTCGGATTCATCCTCGAGGAAGGATTTCCGCTGGCCGACCTGGACCGCATTGTCGCCTCGATGGCGCGCGCGGCGACGGAAGCCGGTGTGCCGATCGTCACCGGCGATACAAAGGTGGTCGAGAAAGGCAAGGGCGACGGCGTGTTTATCACCACGACCGGGCTCGGGGTCGTGCCGGACGGGGTGACGGTGTCGGCGGACCGGGCGAAACCGGGCCAGGCGATCCTGCTGTCCGGGACGCTGGGCGATCACGGCGTGGCAATCCTGTCGAAGCGCGAAAACCTCGAATTCGAGACCGAGATCCAATCCGATTCGGCCGCCCTGCACGGCATAGTCAGCGATATGATCGACGCGGTGCCTGATATCGCCGTGCTGCGCGATCCGACTCGCGGCGGCTTAGCGGCGACGCTCAACGAAATCGCCAGGACAGCCAATGTCGGGATGATGCTCGACGAAGCGTCGATCCCGCTTGAACCCGACGTGGCGGCGGCGTGCGAACTGCTCGGCCTCGACCCGCTCTATGTCGCCAATGAGGGCAAGCTGGTCTGCCTGTGTGAGGCGGCGGACGCCGACCGGCTTCTCGCCGTCATGCGAGAACATCCACTGGGGCGCAAAGCAGCGTTAATCGGTCATGTGACGGACGACGACGCCAACCTCATCCAGATGAAAACCGGTTTCGGCGGCACCCGGGTCATCGACTGGCTGGCTGGCGAACAGCTGCCGCGGATCTGTTGAGCCATGCGCATCCTGTTCCTGTGCCACAGCTTCAACTCGCTCAGCCAACGGCTGTTCGTCGAGTTGCGCGAGCGTGGCCATGAGGTGTCGGTGGAGTTCGACATCAATGACGCCGTGGCGCTGGACGCGGTGGAAAGCTTCGCGCCGGATATTGTGCTGGCGCCGTTTCTGAAACGGGCGATCCCGCGCGCCATCTGGGCGAGCCGGATCTGCCTTGTCGTACATCCGGGGCCGGTCGGCGACGGCGGACCGTCGGCGCTCGACTGGGCCATCCTCAATGACGAGAGTGAGTGGGGCGTGACGGTGCTGCAGGCGGAGGAGGCGCTGGATGCGGGCCCGGTCTGGGCGCATCGCCGGTTCGCGATGCGTAGGGCGGCGAAATCCAGTCTCTATCGTCACGAAGTAGCGGAAGCGGCGACCGATGCGGTCCTTGAAGCCATCCGCAAAATAGAAGCGGGCGAATCCCCGGCGACCCTGTCGGTCCTCGGTGTGGCACCCGTATGGCAAGAGGCCGTAAAGCAGAGCGACCGCGCCATCGACTGGCAGACCGACGATACCGATACGGTTTTGCGCAAAATCGCCTCAGCCGACGGCATGCCCGGGGTGCGGGACGAAATGTTCGGCGAGACGCTGTATCTGTTCAACGCACGCAAGGCCGAAGGACTCGAGGGCGAGCCGGGCGCCGTGATCGCCCGCTGCGGCGGAGCGATCGCCCGCGCGACACGTGACGGTGCGGTGTGGATCGGCCATCTACGCAGAGCGGAACTGAAAGCGATCAAACTACCGGCGACGCATGTTCTAGGTGACCAGGTGGCAGGCTTGCCCGAGATCCACGGATTTGAAGACATCCGTTACGAGGAGATCGGCAAGGCCGGGTTCCTGCATTTCGGCTTCTACAACGGGGCGATGGGAACGGCGGCCTGCCACCGGCTGCTCGAAGCGTGGCGTGAGGCGTTGCAGCGTCCCACCGAGGTCATCGTGCTGACGGGCGGACCCGATCACTGGTCGAACGGGCTCGATCTCAACCTGATCGAAGCCGCCAGCAGCCCGGCCGAAGAATCCTGGGCCAACATCAATGCCATCGACGACCTGGCCGAGGCCATCATCGGCACTACGGACCGGCTGGTCATCGCCGCCGTCGGCGGCAATGCCGGGGCAGGCGGTGCGTTCCTGGCCCGCGCCGCCGATGAGGTCTGGATGCGGCGTGGCGCCATCCTCAATCCGCATTACAAGGATATGGGCAACCTGTTCGGTTCGGAATTCTGGACCTATCTGCTGCCACGCCACGCCGGTGCGGAGAACGCGGCGCGGATCGCCGAAGCGCGGCTGCCGATGGGCGCGGTTGAGGCGTGCGCGCTCGGTCTGGCCGACCGGATCATCGATGCCGATGGCGGATGTTTCGGGGCGGCGGTCCGGACGGCCGTCGCGGAGATCTCCAGCGCCGATATTGCCGCGCGTCTGGAAGCGAAGCGGGAAAGGCGGCGGCGCGATGAAGCCGAAAAACCGCTCGCTGCCTACCGCGAGGAAGAACTGCAGCGTATGCGCCGCAATTTCTTCGGCTTCGACCCGAGCTACCATGTGGCGCGATACAATTTCGTGTACAAGGTGCCGAAATCGCGGACACCGAACACCATCGCCCGCCACCGGGCGGCGACCGCCGGAGTGCAGACGCAGAGGAGGGCCGCATCGTGACCGATCTGCCGACGGTGCTTGTCGTTGACGACGAAATACGGTCGCTGGAATCGCTGGCGCGCATCCTCGGCGACGATTTCGACGTGCAGACTGCCGAGACCATCGGCAGGGCCCAGGCGGTTCTCGAAGCGGAACCGGTGCAGGTGATCCTGTGCGATCAGCGTATGCCGGAGCAGACGGGCGTCGAGTTCCTCAAGACGGTGCGCAAGCGCTGGCCGGACATCATCCGGATGATCATCTCCGGATATACCGACGCGCACGACATCATCGACGGTGTCAACGAGGCCGGTATTTTCCAGTACATCACCAAGCCATGGCATCCCGAAAATCTGATCCTGACGCTGAAGACGGCCTGTCGGCTCAATGCGCTGGAACGGGAAAACGAACTGCTGGCGGTCGAATTGCGCATGTCGCCATCGGGTGCGCAGAAGAAGGTGGCCGACCGGCGGCAGACCTTGCGGCGCGATTATGATTTCGATGACGGCATCATCCGCGCCAAGGACAGCCCGATGAACGCCATCTGCGATATGCTCAAGCAGGTGGCGCCCTATGACGTGCCGGTGCTGTTGTCCGGCGCCTCCGGAACGGGCAAGGAGTTGGCAGCGCGCGCCCTGCACTACGGTTCGGCCCGTTGGGACAAGCCGTTTGTCGTGGAGAACTGCGGCGCACTCCCCGATGAACTGCTGGAGAGCGAACTGTTCGGCCATAAGCGCGGCGCGTTCACCGGCGCCGTGGAAGATCACGTCGGCCTGTTCGAGCGGGCCAATGGCGGCTCCGTCTTTCTCGACGAGATCGGCGAGGTGTCGCCGGCTTTCCAGGTCAAGCTGCTGCGCGTCCTGCAGGAGGGTGAAATTCGGCCGGTCGGAAGCGCAAAAACCAAAAAAGTGGACGTGCGCGTCGTCGCGGCCACCAACCGGGATCTGGAGGAAGAGGTGCGCGCCGGACGGTTCCGCGCCGACCTGTTCTACCGACTGGCCGGAATGGTCATTCGCATCCCCGAGCTGAAGCGACGGCGCAACGACATCCCGATCCTCGCCCACGCGCTGCTGCGGCGATCGATCGACCATCTCGGCAAGGGCGTTCCCGGCTTTACCGATGAAGCCGTCCAGTGCATGCGCAATTACGGCTGGCCGGGCAATGTGCGCGAGATGCAGAACGAGATCCAGCAGATGCTCGTCATGGGTACGGAGGGTCAGACGCTGGGTGCCGACCTGTTGTCGCGGCATATCCTGCGGGCCGATCCGGCTGAGACCGAGGAGCAGGACGATGCGGTGATCGCAGATATCCAGGGCACGCTCAAGGATCGTATCGAGGTGCTGGAATCGCGTATCATTCGGGAGACTCTGATCCGGCATCGCTGGAACAAGACCCGGGCCGCCAAGGAGCTGGGCTTGTCACGGGTCGGACTACGCGGCAAGCTGGAACGCTATGGTCTGGAAAACGTCAAACCGCATCCGTCCGTGCGACGGACGGCGGGAAATCCGGGGTAGGCGATGCTGACGGCGGAAGAATCCGGTTCGGCGAAGGCTAAACCCGCAGGGCAGGACGCGCTGTCTCTTGGCGAGGGCGGCGAGGACGTCTGGCTGGACGTCATCCGCAAGATGGACGAGGTCTATTCGGAACTCGTCGATTCGCAGACCGAGCTTGAGGAAAAGAACACCCGCCTCGAAGAGGCGCACACCTTTATCGGGTCGGTCCTCGCGGCGATGACCGATGTGCTTATCGTATGCGATGTCGGCGGTATGATCCAGCAGGTCAATCCGGCACTCGAAGTGAGGCTCGGCCGCCGCGAACGGGCGCTGAAAGGAACGCCGTTGTCGGCGATCTTCGACGCGCAGAGCCAGGCGGTCGTGTCCGGCTTCCTGCCGGCACTGCGAAACGGCGGCACGGTCTCGCAATGCGACCTGTCGCTTGCCGTCGACGATCCCAACGAGGCTGCCATCTCGGTCAACTGCACGCCGCGCCGCGATCACCGCGGACAACTTGTCGGCATGGTGCTCGTCGGTCGCCCGATCGGCGAATTGCAGCGTGCCTATCAAGAGCTTGACACGGCCCACCGGGAACTGACTCAGACCCAGCAGCGGCTGCTCGTTTCGGAAAAGATGGCGGCACTCGGCCGGCTGGTCGCCGGCGTCGCCCACGAACTGAACAATCCGATCAGCTTCGTGTTCGGCAACATGTACGCGCTGAAACGGTACGGCGCCGCCATCTCGAAATATCTCGACGCCGCCAATGAGCGCTGCGATGTGCCGGAATTGCAGCGATTGCGCGAGGAGCTGAAAATCGATCGTGTGCTGCGCGATATCGGCCCGTTGGTAGACGGGACGCTGGAAGGCGCCGAGCGGGTGCGCGATATCGTCCAGGACCTGCGGCGATTCTCGTCCAACCAGGAAGAGACACCGGAAGTCTTCAATGTCACACGACTGGTGCGCACGGCCGTCGACTGGGTCGTCAAGACCCAGCGCGTCAAGCCGGCGCTGCGGCTGGAATTGCCCGACAGGCTGGAGATCCGGGCGCGCAAGGGGCAATTGCATCAGATCATCGTCAATCTGCTGCAGAACGCGGCGGATGTACTGGTCGATGTCCCGGCTGCGGAAATCACGGTCATGTGTCGGCGGGTGGACGACGATGTGGTGATCGATGTCGCGGACAATGGTCCGGGCATTGCCCCCGAGATGATGGACAAGATCTTCGAGCCGTTCTTCACCACCAAGCCGGTCGGCAGCGGAACCGGGCTTGGTCTCTACATCAGCTACAATATGGCGGTGAAACAGGGCGGCGACCTGATCGCCGCCAACCGGCCCGAAGGCGGCGCGGTCTTTACGCTCAGGATGCCAGCCGATGAACATGCACAGGATTGAAAAACGGCGTCCCTTGCGCCTGTTCTGGATGCAGTCGGGCGGCTGCGGCGGGTGCACCCTGTCGCTGATCGGTGCCGAAGGCCCCGATCTGCTCACCGCCTTCGAGGCGGCCAATATCGAGGTGCTGTGGCATCCGTCGCTGAGCGAGGCCAGCGGCAGCGCCGTGCTGTCGATCATGGAAAACATCTGTTCCGGCGACGAGACGCTGGACATTCTGTGCCTCGAGGGTGCGGTCATGCGCGGGCCGAACGGCAGCGGTCGCTTCCACATGATGTCAGGTTCGGACCGGCCGGTGATGGATTGGATCGCGCGGCTTGCCGAGAAGGCGAATTACGTCGTTGCGGTCGGGAGCTGCGCCGCCTTCGGCGGCATCACCGCCGCCGGCTCCAACGAGGTCGATGCCTGCGGCCTCGCCTATGAGGGCCGGCAGGCGGGCGGCCTTCTCGGCGCCGATTTCCGGTCGCGTGCCGGAATGCCGGTGATCAACGTTGCCGGCTGCCCGATCCATCCCGGATGGCTCACCGAAACGCTGCATCAGATCGCCCGCGGCCAGTTCGGCGCCGACGATGTCGATGAATGGGAGCGGCCGCTCTCCTACACCATGCACCTGGTCCATCACGGCTGTGCCCGCAACGAGTATTACGAGTTCAAGGCCAGCGCCGAGCGGCTCTGCGATCTCGGCTGCATGATGGAAAATCTCGGCTGCAAGGGCACCCAGGCGCGTGCCGACTGTAACACACGCTCGTGGAACGGCGCCGGATCGTGCCTCGACGGCGGCTATCCGTGCATCAACTGCACGGCGCCCGGCTTCGAGGAACCCGGCCACGCCTTCACCCGCACGCCGAAGATCTCCGGCATTCCGGTCGGCCTGCCCACCGACATGCCGAAGGCTTGGTTCGTGGCGCTCGCCTCGCTGTCGAAGGCGGCGACACCGGCGCGCTTGAAGGAGAACGCCGTTGCCGACCACCTGACCCGGGCGCCGGTCGATCGCGAGAAAAAGCAGCGATGACGCGACTGGTCGTTGGCCCCTTCAACCGCGTCGAAGGCGATCTCGAAGTTAAGCTTGATATTGCCGGCGGCGCCGTTGAGCAAGCGCACGTGGTGTCGCCGCTCTATCGCGGCTTCGAACGCATCCTGCTCGGCAAGGAACCGGCCGATGCGCTTGTCTATGCGCCGCGGATCTGCGGGATCTGTTCGGTATCCCAGTCGGTGGCGGCGGCCGCGGCGCTTGCCTCCGCCTCTGGTGCCGAGATGCCGCCGAACGGCGCGATGGCCGTCAATCTCGTGCATGCGACGGAAAACGTCGCCGATCACCTGACCCATTTCTACTTGTTCTTCATGCCGGATTTTGCCCGGGACGCCTATGCCGGCGAGGACTGGTATCCGGCGGCCAGCGAGCGTTTTGCCGCGATCCAGGGCAGTGCTGCGCGCGATGTTCTACCGGCCCGCGCCCAGTTCATGCACCTTCTCGGCATCCTTGCCGGAAAGTGGCCGCATACGCTGTCGGTGCAGCCGGGCGGTTCGACGCGCTCCGTCACCTCCGGCGAGGTCGCCCGGCTCAGCGGAACGCTGTCGGGCTTCCGGCGGTTCCTGGAACGGACCCTGTTCGGCGACGATCTGGAACGCATCTGCGGCATCGCCAGCGGCGCCGAATTACTTGGCTGGGCCGCCGAAAAGCCGCCGACATCCGGCGATTTCCGCCATTTCCTGCACATCTCGAACAGCCTGCGCCTACACGAACTGGGACATAGCACAGCCTGCTACATGAGTTACGGCGCTTACGGGGCCGGTGGCCGTCCGTTGTTCAGCCGCGGCGTTTATGGCGGCCAGGCGCTCCGGACACTCGATGTCGAAGCTGTCGCCGAGGATGTCAGCCATGCCTGGTACGGGACGCAGGGCGGTCCGCTCGCCCCACAGTTCGGGGAAACCCGGCCGGACGCTGACAGACCCGAGGCCTACACCTGGTGCAAGGCGCCGCGGCTCGACGGCGATATTGCCGAGGTCGGCGCGTTTGCGCGCCAACTGGTCGACGGACACCCGCTGATCCGCGACCTCGCTGGAAAGCATGGCGGCACCGTGCACGCCCGTGTCGTGGCACGGCTGCTCGAAATCGCGCTTGTCGTTGTCGCCATGGAAGGCTGGATCGACGCGCTGCAGCCGGGCGAACGGTTCATCGATCACCGCGATATGCCGGACAGCGCCGAAGGGGTGGGGCTGACGGAAGCGGCGCGTGGTTCGCTCGGCCACTGGATAACCGTCGAGAAGGGGCGCATCGCCAACTATCAGATCGTAGCGCCTACGACCTGGAATTTTTCGCCGCGTGATCGGTCCGGTCGGCCGGGTCCTCTCGAACAGGCGCTGGTCGGCGCGCCGGTGCGCGATGGCGAAACCGAACCGGTCGCCGTTCAGCACATCGTCCGGTCGTTCGATCCATGTCTGGTCTGCACGGTTCACTGACGCACGCTGAAGGCCGCCGGATCCGGGTGCGCGGACTGGTGCAGGGCGTCGGGTTCCGGCCGCATGTCTGGCGGCTGGCGAACGATGCAGGCCTGGCGGGCCATGTGCTCAACGACGGGGACGGGGTCGAGGTCGATGCCTGGGGATCGGGCGAGGCGCTCGACCGGTTTATCGAAGCGATCGAAAGCCGGGCGCCGCCGCTGGCGCGGGTCGACAGCGTGCGCTGGCAGGCGCTCACAGGGCCGGTGCCGGAGGGTGGGTTCAGCATTGCCGAAAGCGCCGAGGGTGCGGTGTCGACCGGTATCGTGCCCGACGCGGCGACCTGTTCTCAGTGCCTCGCCGACATCGCCGATCCGGACAATCGCCGCTACCGCTACGCCTTTACCAACTGCACCCATTGCGGCCCGCGCCTGTCCATCGTGCAGTCGATTCCTTATGACCGTGCCAAGACGTCGATGAGCGTCTTTCAGATGTGCGAGGCTTGCGCCGCGGAGTATGACGATCCGGCCGACCGGCGGTTCCACGCGCAGCCGAACGCCTGCTCCGCCTGCGGTCCGCACCTGTGGCTGGAGGACGGCGACGGCCGTGTCGCGCGACAGGACCCGATCTCGGAGGCCGCACAGCGGATCCGCGACGGTGCTATCGTGGCGATCAAGGGCATTGGCGGCTTTCACCTGGCCTGCAACGCGACCGACGAGACGGCGGTGCAGGAATTGCGGCGCCGCAAGCGCCGTCATGCCAAGCCTCTGGCGTTGATGGCGCGCGATATTGCCATGATCCGCCGGTTCTGCGAGGTCGGTGCCGATGAAAAGGCGCTGCTGGACTCGCCTACCGCTCCGATCGTACTGCTGGCGCGTCAACACGGTGGTCTGGCACCTGGAATCGCGCCCGGTCAAGACAGCGTCGGCTTCATGCTGCCCTATTCGCCGCTGCATCGGCTGTTGATGGACGACCTGGACGATCCCATCGTTCTGACCTCCGGCAATCTCTCCGACGAACCGCAGGCGACCGACAACGCCGATGCGCGACATCGCCTGGTGGACATCGCCGATCTGTGGCTGATGCACGACCGCGAAATCGTCAACCGGCTGGACGACTCGGTGATGCGCGTCGATGTAACCGGCCCGCAGATCCTGCGGCGCGCCCGTGGCCTGGCGCCTGAGCCGATCACGCTGGCTTCGGCCTTTGGCGACGCGCCGCCGGTGCTGGCGATGGGCGGCGAATTGAAATCGGCCTTCTGCCTGCTGAAGGACGGCCAGGCGATCCTGTCCCAGCACATGGGCGATCTCGAAGAGGCGGCGACGCTGGCCGACTACCGCAAGACCATCGCGCTTTACCGCGACATCTTCCGGTTCGAACCGGCGGTTGTCGCCGTCGACCGTCATCCGGACTATTTTTCGATGCGGCTCGGCGAGGCGATCGCGGCCGAAACCGGCGCCCGGCTGGTGCCTGTGCAGCACCATCATGCGCATCTGGCCAGCTGTCTTGCCGAGCATGGCCTCGCGCCCGGCGACGGAGCTGCGGTGGGCATCGTCCTCGACGGACTCGGCCTTGGCACCGACGGAACCGTGTGGGGCGGAGAAATCCTCCTCGGTGGCTATGAAGGTTTCACCCGCAAGGCGCACTTTATGCCGGTACCGCTGCCCGGCGGCGATCGGGCGATACGCGAACCCTGGCGCAATCTGGTGGCTCATTTGTTTACCGCATTCGGCCCCCATTGGCTGGATCGCGCGGCCGGCACCGAACTCGGCCGGTTGCTGGCGGAAAAACCGCTGAAGGTGATCGATCGGATGATCGAAGGGGGCGTCAACGCGCCGCCGTCCTCATCGGCCGGACGCCTGTTCGATGCCGTGGCTGCTGCCCTTGGGATCTGCTCTGACCTTCAGCATTACGAAGGACAGGCAGCGATGGAAATGGAAGCACTGGCGACGCCGTATATCGACCAGGCAGGCGCCTATCCCGTGGACATCTCAGACACAGCAGGCGTCCTGGTGCTGTCGTGGAGACTGCAGTGGGACACGTTACTGACGGACCTGAAAAACGAAGAGGACCGCGGGCTGATTGCAGCGCGCTTTCATTGCGGTTTGGCGCAGGCCCTGGCTGCCGTTGCAGATCGCGTCGCCAGCGAAAACGGGATAGGGCGGATTGCCCTGTCCGGCGGTGTCATGCAGAACCGGCTGCTGCTCCGCCTGCTGCATGGCCGGCTGACGGATTCCGGCTACACCGTTCTTGTGCAAACGCGGGCGCCGGCCAACGACGGTGGGCTTGCGCTCGGGCAAGCGACGATCGCCGCCCTGAGCGCGCCTTAAGAAACGAATGGGTGGCCGGCCAACGCCTGAGCGAAGATCGCGAACGTGAACAGCGCGTAAGCGCCATTGAGCGCGATGGCGGTCGTGTGGGTCAGCAGCGAGGTTGCGGCCAGCGACAGGACGATGGCAAGAACCGGGACGAATTGCATGGCGTGCGTTGCGAAGAAGTGCGGAACGCGCAGGTCGCCGGCTTCCATCGACCATCCCAAAAACGGCAGGCTGTGACCGAGCTCGGCCGCGCCGACGACGGGACCGCCGTTCGATGCTAGTCGGAACGCGATGACGACTGTCAGGACAAAGGTCAGGACCAGGCTCAAGCCAACGGCCGTGACGATCGGTGACGGTCTGCCGCCGACAAGCATCGCGACCCCGTAGACCAGCGTCACGGAGGTCAGGACCACCGCTACAAGACCCATCAGGCCGTAGATCGACGCCATTGCCGGCGTGGTGTTGAAATGCGACGCGGTGGCGAAGGCGGCGGCACCGCCGATCCACATCATTTCGATGACGGCGCATGCCACGACCACCGCCGCGAACGCCCTGTACCCCGTCGTTGCGGTCATGCCCTCGGGCAGGTAACGGGCGAAAAACGCCAGTGTCAGGAAAAACAGCGCAAGCGAGAGCTCGAATTTCAGCGGTTTGATCCAGGGGTTCGCACCCTGGAAGGTTCGCGTTTCAACCGCCAGGGCCATGAGGGTCGGGCCGCACAGGATCAGCATGGCAAGACCCGCATACACGAAAAGCGGCTCGTCCTGGAGCATTTGCGCAAAGACACTCGGCTGCGGGGCGGGGATCGTGATCTGGCTCATCGTATCTCCAATCGAGCGCCGGGTGGCGTTCGATGATGATTACGCCGGAACAGATGAACCGGATCTTTTCCATGGGCAGTACGGGGATTGCGTAATCAGCGATGAAATGTCTTCCGTTTTGAGTTGCGGAAACTTCGGACTACGGTGATCCCTGACTATCCGAATTTCGCGACCATTGGGAAGCTCGATGAAACCGCTGATAGAAGCCTTGAACCATATCCAGACATACGCGCCTGCGAACCATGCGGGCACAACCAACCGGAGGCTGGTTAGCCGGGAGGACTGCGGTCACTTTGAAATGATCCACGGCACCATCGAACCGGGTGGCTTGGCTGAAAGACACGCACACGACGTGGAGTATCAGGCGGTGTTTGTGCTTGGGGGATCGGCGTCCGTCGAGCTTGGTGACGACCCGGCCAAGATCATTGGCGCCGGGAGCATCGTGCGGATACCGCCCGGTACACAGCACTTTGTCAAAAGCCTTGGCCCCGAGCCTTTGCAGCTTTTGATCGTTTACTCGCCGCCTTTGGGCTCCGTACCGGCAGCCGAAAGCGGCGCGTAAGGTGCGTTGAGGGCTATCTGACCGACGTATAGCCGCTGGGGACGCCCTCAGGCGACAGAACGAACTGCGAGACGCTGATCCGGCGCATCCGGAAACCGGCCGCACAGGATGTCAAATAGTAGTCCCACATGCGACAGAACCGCTCGCCGTATTTCTCGGCGATCCGACTGCGGTTGCCCTGAAACTTCTCGAACCAGGCCATCAGCGTGCGATCGTAATCGACGCCGAAATTGTGCACATCCTCGATCACGAACAGGCCCTCGACGGCGGCTCCGATTTGCCCGACGGTTGGGATTTCGCCGTTCGGAAAGATGTATTTGTCGATCCACGGATCGATGGTCGAGAATCGCTGTCGGCCGGTGATGGTGTGGAGCAGAAAAAAGCCGTCCTCACGCACGCATTGCCGCGCATGCTCGAAATAGGTTCGGTAGTTCTTGGCCCCGACATGTTCGAACATGCCCATCGACACGACATGATCGGATTTGCCGCTGTGGTCGCGATAGTCCTTGACGTGTATCTGGATCGGCAACTCGCCATAGCGTTTTCGGGCGTAGTCAGCCTGCTCCCGAGAAACCGTGACGCCGACGCCGCTGGCGCCGTATCGCTCCGTCGCATAGCCGAGATAAGCACCCCAGCCACAGCCAATGTCATAGACCTCCTGACCGGCTTCAAGGCCTATCTTCCTGCACACCAGGTCCAGTTTGTGTTCCTGCGCCTGATCCAGGTCTTTGGCGTTCAGCCAGTAGGCGCAGCTGCCGGTCAGCCGGCGATCGAAGGTTGCTTCGAAGATGTCCACGCCGAGGTCGTAGTGGACATCGGCCGCCTGCCATACGCCCTTGCTGTTTTGCCTGTTGACCAGCTTGGCACGCAGCCAGGTGAACAGTAGCTGCGGCGTGATCGGCGGATGTTCGTCAAGTCTGGCCGCCAGCAGCTTGGCAATGAACTGGTCGAGGTTCTCACAGTCCCAATCGCCGTCCATGTAACTCTCGCCAAGCGCCAGAGAACCGTTGGCAATGACCCTGGTATAAAACCGATCGTTGTTGACCTGCAGGTCCCACGGCCGGGTGCCGCCGATTTCGACATCGGCGCCGGATAACCGGTCGCGGATCAGGCGCTCCTCTCGCGGCGCCCGCTTTCCGGCCCTATTGCCGCCTTCCCTGACATCCAATTGTTCGTTCGATGACATCGCTGGCTCTCACTTCTTGCATTGCGGAGATCAAAGCGGATTCCGAAGATACTCTCAATTCCGATTTTACCAAGGCGCTGCCCCGGTTTAACGCTGGATAAGGTGAACCGGCGTTGAAACAGGCGCCCTACCGAAGTGGAGCGCCCGACCGCCGCGGATGTGCTTGACGTTCGGATACCCCTGAAAATTGACGGGCACCGGTTTTCGGCGCAGTCTTAGAGGCAACGTCGGGGGAGGGTCATTGCAACCGATTGAGTTCACCACTGAAATGGCGGTTGTCACCGCTGCGCTGGCATTTACCGTCTTTCTTTTCGTCTCTGAAATCATACGCGTCGATCTCGCCGCAATCCTGGTTCTCGTTCTGATCGGGATCCTGTCTTACGTGCCGGGTCTGGAGCAGTTGGCGGATGTGAGTCAGCTGTTCAATGGTTTCGCCTCCAACGCGGTCATATCGATCATCGCGGTGATGATCGTCGGCGCCGGCCTCGACAAGACCGGGATCATGAACACGGTCGCTGCCGCGATCCTGAAACGGGGCGGTACGAACGAGGCGCGGATCCTGCCGATCGTGTCGGGCACCGTCGGTGTGATTTCGAGCTTTTTGCAGAATGTCGGTGCCGCGGCGCTGTTTCTTCCGGTGGTCAGCCGGATCTCGGCGCGGTCCGGCATACCGCTGTCCCGGCTGCTGATGCCGATGGGCTTCTGCGCCATTTTGGGTGGCACGATGACCATGGTCGGCTCATCGCCGCTCATATTGCTTAACGATCTGATCCAGACGGCCAATAGCGGCCTTCCGGCCGACCAGCAAATGCGGCCGTTCGGGCTGTTTTCCGTGACGCCGATCGGTGCGGCGCTGATTCTGACGGGCATCGCCTATTTCCTGCTTCTGGGCCGTTGGGTACTGCCGAGCGAGAAAACCAAAATCGATGCGACAACCGGTCAGGCCACATCGCAATATCTGAAGCGGGTTTACGGGTTGAAGACCAGCGTGTTCGAGGTGGATGTGCCGGAAGACAGCGCGCTGGTCGGCCAGATCCTCGCCGATATCAACAACGAGCACAACGTCTACATCATCTCGACATTCTACCGCGGTAAGGCGTCGATGCTGCAAATCCTGACGGCCCAGATTGCCGCGCCCTGCCGCCTCGCGATCATCGGCAAATACTCCGTGGTGCGCCGCTTCGCCGACCGATTCGGGCTGACAATTCGCCCCCAGCTCGACATTTTTGCCGACGAGTTCGCGCCCACCAATGCGGGCATCGCGGAAATCGTGATTCCGCCGGATTCGCAGCTGATTGGAAAGAGCCCGCGCGACCTGCTGCTACGCAAGACCTACGGCCTCAGCCTATTGGCCATTCACCGCGGCGAAGAGACCATGAGTCACGTGCGCACGGCTGATCATGAACCCACGCAGATCGGCCTGGTGCCATTCCAGGCCGGTGACATGCTGGTGGCCCATACCCGCTGGGACAACCTGACCCGGCTCAAGCGTGACCGTAATTTCGTGATCGTCACCTCGGATTTTCCCCAGGAGGAACTGCGCCCGGAAAAAGTCGGCTGGGCACTCCTGTTCTTCGCTGTCTCCCTGTCGATGATCCTGTTCACCGATGTGCGACTGTCGCTGTGCCTGCTGACCGGCGCCGTGGGGATGTTGTTGACCCGTGTTCTCAGCATCGACGAGGCCTATGCGGCGGTCGGGTGGAACACGGTGTTCCTCCTGGCCTGCCTGATTCCGCTCGGACAGGCGGTGCAGAACACCGGCACGGCGGAATGGATCGCCCAGCAGATCCTGATCGTGTTGGACGGCTGGCCGCTGTGGTCGTTGCAGTTGGGCATCGCGATTCTGGCGACGGCGTTTTCGCTGATGATGTCGAATGTCGGTGCAACCGTCCTGCTGGTACCTCTGGCGGTCTCCATCGCGGTGACCGCGGGCGGCAATCCGGCGATCTTCGCGCTGACCGTGGCGATTTCGACGTCCAACTCGTTCCTCATTCCGACCCATCAGGTGAATGCGCTGATCATGGGACCGGGCGGCTATCGGGTTATCGATTTCATCAAGGCCGGCGGTATCATGTCCATTCTGTTCCTTGTGGTGTCGATGCTCATGCTCAGTCTGGTCTATTGACCGGGCAAGCCTTGTGGGTGCGTCAGTAGGGAGCTCCGCAGCATCCCGTTTTTGAGTGGCTCTGATCGCCACATCCAACAGGAACTCCAGTCGGCGATCAAACATCCCAGACGCGCGAGCACTGGCGCTTGCTGACCCGTCCGAACTTCTGCAGTATGCGTCCTGAACAGAGGTCGGATGACGGCACTCGGTGGGGCGGCCGTATAACGCGGGGACGCAGGAATGATGGGTTGTTTGCGTGATTGGTGCGGGAGATTTGTAAGCCCCGCTGCAAGGGCATTGATGGGCGTGTCGGTCGCGGCGGTCGCAGTGTCGGCAAGCGTTCCCTCCCGCGCGGCGGATGACTGGGAGTTCGCGCTCATACCCTACGCACTGATACCGTGGATCGACGGTGATGTCGCCGTCGGGCGGGCGGGCGCGCCGGTGAGCGTCACACCGGGCGATATCCTGAACGCCCTGAATCTCGGCGGCATGGTGCATTTCGAGGCCCGCCACAAATCGGGTTTCGGCGCCGCTTTCGACTATGCGTTCATGGACCTGGGTCAGGGGGCCAGCAGCTCTGTCGGTTCGATCGACGCCGACATCTTCCAGGGCGTGCTGGAGGCCTACGCCACCTATCGCTTCGTCCGTGGCGAAAACGTCTTCGATGCCTATGCGGGTGTGCGCAACTGGGATATCGACTTCGACCTGACCATCATCACAGGGCCTTTGGCCGGCACCCTCAACCGCGGCGCCAACTGGACGGACCCGGTCGTCGGTCTGCGCTGGCAACGGCGGCTCAATCCGAAATGGCGGATCTCGGCACAGGCCGATATCGGCGGTTTCGGCGTCGCCTCGGACTTTACCTGGAACCTGATGGGCGGCTTCGCCTATGACCGCTGGGAGAACGCCTCGCTGTTTTTCATGTACCGCGCCCTGTCGGTGGATTACGAAACCGGCGTTAGCGGCACGCCGTCCTACTTCAAATACGACACGGTCACGCAGGGGCCTCTGGTCGGCGTCGGCTTCCGGTTCTGAACGGGCTATCTGAGGACCGCTCCGCCTGCTGACAAACCGGCTTTCGGAATTGGCCCTGCTTCCGGAAGGGGGAAAGGGTACGCTTAGCAGCAACTCACCGGAGATGGATCGTTTGCGAACCATGGCGACGAACGAGAGAGCGATGACGCTTTTACGCGTGGCCGTTGCAATAGGTGCAGTGTTGATGCTGCAGGGTATGGTGTTTGCACAAGAGACAGGTCATCTGTCTCCGGACCTTTCTGACCACGCGGCGCTTGAAGAGTTGATCGACAAAGCGATGGCAGAGGCACTTGAGAGCGATCACATCGCAGGCGGAACCGTGTCGATCGTCAAGGATGGCGAGATCATCCTGGCCAAAGGTTACGGCTATGCCGACATCGACGCGGAGCGACCGGTCGATCCTGCGCGAACGGTGTTTCGCGTCGGCTCGCTCGCCAAGCTGATTACCGGCACGGCAGTTATGCAGCTTGTCGAACAGGGCAGGCTCGATCTCGATACCGACGTCAACCAGTACCTCACGACCTTCCAACTGCCAGCGACCTATTCCGAGCCGATCACATTGCGCCATCTGTTGACACACACCGCTGGGTTCGAGGAGCGGGTCATCGGACAAGATCGCGACCGGCCCAAGAATGAGGTGCGCCCGCTTGCCGACGCCTTGCAGGACATGATGCTGGCACGTGTGCGCCCGCCGGGCGAGATTGCATCCTATTCGAACTGGGGCGTCGCCTTGGCCGGTCACATCGTGGAACAGATCTCGGGCGTTTCGTTTGCCGACTATACGGAACGCAACATCTTCGCACCGCTCGGCATGTCGCGAAGCACCTTCCGCGAGCCGCTGCCAGCGCCGCTGGCCGCCGATATGGCAGTGGGTTATCACTATCAGGACAGGGAGTTCGCCCCTCAAGAGTTTGAGTACATCTCGGATGACGGCCCGGCCGGTGCCCTTTCGAGCACGGCGATCGATATGGCCCAATTCATGATCGCTCATCTCCAGCACGGTCAATTGGGCGGCACACGGATCTTAAGCGCAGACGCGACCGCCGAGATGCATCGCCGTCAGTTCGGCAACCATCCAAACCTGCCCGGCATGGCGATTAACTTTGGTGTTTCTGATCAAGACGGCCGTCACCTTCTCGGGCATAGCGGCGCGACATTCGTGTTTCACGCAAACTTGGCACTTCTGCCCGAAGACGGCGCCGGGCTGTTCGTCGCATTCAACGGGCCAGGCTCCGCCGGCGACAAAGTCCTGAAAGCCCTTCTCGACCGCTACTTTCGGGCAACGCAGCTTCCGACCGTCGAACCATCTGCGGACTTCTCGACACGCAGCGCCCAATATGTCGGGACCTACCGCAGCAACCGCCTTGCTTTCACCCGCCTCGAGAAGGCGATGCGCTTTGATGAGCTGGCAATCCACGATACCGGCCGGGGCACGCTATTTCTCGGCGATCTGCTGTCGAATCCCGACAATCCCGAAGAAGGCGCCGAACTGGTCGAGATTGAGCCCAATCTTTTTTGGAACAATGAAAAGAGCTTTCGCGTTGCGTTTTCCGAAGACGAATCCGGCGACATAGCCAATCTTTTCGTCGGGTCGTCGATGCCATCGTATCATCGCATCGGGTGGTACGAGACGATTCACGCCCTGGTACTGGTGACTGCGCTGTCGTTCCTGGTCTTCGTCAGCGCCGGTGCGCGTGGGATTTGGGTGCTCCTACGCCGCAGACAACATGCGGTCAACGAGCCCGGACCGGTCCGTGCGCAGCGTTACGTGTTGCTTGGATTGTGCGCGACCGGTGCTGCCTTCGCAGTGGGCTATATCGTCATGGTGCTGACCAACCCCGATTATTTCCGGTATCCCCCAGGCACCAGTGCGATGCTTGTGCTGCCGGTCATGGAGGCGGTCTTGACCGCAGTCGCCCTGATCCTCGTATCGCTTGCATGGATCAAGCGATACGGTACACCCTGGGGCCGACTCGGCAACACGGTCATCGTGCTCACGTCCGTCGCCTTCCTCTGGTTTCTTCACCTATGGCAACTACTGGGATGGAGACTGTGATCCGGTTCAATTTCACGGTGTCCTATCGACCGAAGGCTTCCTGCTGTGCCATTGCCGCCAGAACCGACGGGAGGCGAGTACGACGAGGGCGCCGGCGCTGCTATCTAGGGTGAAAGCGGCGGTTCTGCGTCCGGGCGTTGCCCTGTGAAGAAGCGCTGCAATGCTGCAGCCCGGTTGATGAAGGAGGCCTCTCTGCTCCGCACGACACCCTCCCTCACCACCGTGAGGCCGAAATAGCCCCACTGATCGCCGCGGATCCGCGTGAAGACAACGGTGGAAACCAACGCTTGCGGTTCGAACAGGGTCGCAAGTAGAAATCGGATCCCAGTGTGGTTAGTGGTCGTGACGATGAGCTGGTCCACCGACGGCGATGTCGCCTCCAAGGCGTAGATGTTGAGCCCGTGGGAACGCGTGTCCCGCTGCGCCATGTAGAGCGTCCGGCCGCTGAGAACATCCGCGGCCGTAAAGTCGGGGCGCGGCTCGGTCAATGCGGGGCTTTCGATGGCGTACGACACCGAAATGAGCGGGCGCCATCTCCTGTCCGACACGGACCAGTAGGGCAGTCCCTCGAGGGTGGAGACCGCCCCGATCCGTGCGGCGAGCGCCTCGAGGGTTCCATCATTGTGAAACCGCCCCGAAAGGGCGATGACCAGTGAGGCCGGGCCGTCGAGCACGCCTGGGCAGGCACCGCCAAAATCGAGCGAGACGTTGCGCCAGACGCTCACGCTCGGTTGGGCACCGAGTGGAGCATAGGCGGGAGTCGGGGCGAAATCCGGGCCGAGGCAAGGAGGGACAGGGTCGGCCTCGGCCGAAGCCGGCACGACACCAACAGCGAGTGCCGTCGTCAGCAATCCAGCCAGCACGGTTGTTTTAAGCATCTTGCCCGATCCCCGGATCCGCTCGGTATCTACGATGAAGCGTATGCCGAGCGATAATCGTCAGTCGTAGCGGCGGTCGAAGGTGATGACCGTTCCGTCCGCGCGAGTGAGGCTGCGGGCGTAGATCTCGAGCGGGCCGAGGTCGTCGTCGACGAAGCCATAGACAGTGACGGCTTCGCCTACGTTGGCCGGAACCCAGTTCGAACCGACGTAAATGCGCACGGTGCCGCTCGCGTCTGTCAGCCGGAATTCGTCCTCGTCGGTGATGCGCTCGACGGTGCCCTCGACTGTCACTATCGTGCCGCGCTGAAGATCGCCGATCGGCGTAAGCGGGGTGCTGGCGAAGGCAGCGGTGGCCACGAGTGTGGCGAAGGCGGTGAATGCGAAGAGTTTCATGTCGGTGTGTCCTTGAATGAGGTGGTAGGGCATGACGTCTGCGCGGCTTCAGTCGAGCGCGACGCCGATGAGGATCAGAAGCAGGATGCCGCCTGCGATGATGATCATCCGGGATACCCGGACCTCGCCGGACAGCCAATCGCCTGCACGTTGAAGATCGCTTCTCTGTTCATTCATGTCGATTCACTCCATTTGGGGATCTATATTCGATCCGATGGGAGCAGTTTGCCGCTCCGTCCTGACCGCAACCTGACGAAGCGTTAAGATTCCGGAGAAGGCCAACGGAGCACGAACTCGGCCCCGCCGCCCGGCGCGTCGCGCGCCTCCACGGTGCCGCCCTGCGCTCGCTGGACTCGGTCCACGATGGCAAGGCCGAGGCCTGCACCACCGGGGACCGCTTGCGGTCCCCGCCAGAACGGATCGAAGAGGCTGCCGGCGGCGCCCTCTGGCAGGCCGGGGCCATTGTCGCGCACCTTCACGACCGGCCCCGGACCGACGGCAATTTCAACGGGGCTGGCGCACCCGTGCAGGATCGCGTTCTCGACGAGGTTTGTTAGCGCAATTTCGATCCCCTCCTCGTTGGCCTGTACGATGACCGGGTCGTCGGCTAGGTCGAGAGACAGCTCAACGCCTCGCTCGTAGGCAAAAGGGGCTAGAGCAGCGGTAACCGTCTCAGCCGGGACGCGCAGATCAACCCGCGCTTCCTCCCCCGGCGACAGCACGTCGGCACGGGAGGAGGCGAGCACCTGCTGAACAGTGCGCGAGAGCGCGCCAAGATCCGCGCGGAGCTGCTCGGTCGTCTTTCCGGGTGGCAGAGCGTCTACCCGCGCGACCAGCACTGCCAAGGGCGTACGCAGGGCATGGGCGACTTCGGCGGCGTGCCGCTTTTCGGCCTCGAGCGTCTGCACCAGCCGCTCGACCGAGCGTTGCGTGGCGTCGACGAGATCGGCGATCTCCTCGGGCACGCGCGCGTCCGGCGGCGGCGTCGGCGCGCCGGGGCGCAGTTTACGGGCCCAGGCGGCGGCGGCTGAGATCGGCGCCAAGCCACGGCGGATCAAGAATGTATTCGCCCCGACCAGAAGGAGGACGAGCGGTAGGATCGGAAGCCAGACATGCTCATAGAACGCGTCTATATAGGCGCGCCGAATAAGGCCGGCTGGGTCGCTCGCCATGACGAAGACCATGCGGAGCCCGTCCTCGCGCCCTTCGAACGCGTGCCCGGCCACCAAAAGTGGCGAACCAGGCCGGTCGAGACGGGTGGTCCAGTCGTCGGCATAGAGGTTGGTCGCTCCGGTCGGGATGAGAGCAGCGTTCATGGTATCAAGCACGACCCCGCTCCGGTCCACTAGCGCAAAGGCGTACGCGTCGGGATGCTCGGCATAGAGCGTGCGAACGGGCGCGTCTCCAGGCAGCTTGGCACCCTCTAGCGCGGCCTCGACGCGTTCGACCTGGTCGTCGACGGCATCGCCCTCGAGTGTGCGGCGGTCCGACCCGTAGTAGATACCGACGGCGACCGAGTTCACGAGGAACACAATTCCAGCGATCAGAAGCAGGCGACGCGTTAGCAGCTTCGCCAGCGGCGGCCCGGAACTGGGCGTGGCGGCAGTCACCGCGTCTCCTCAGGCGGGAGCATCCAGCCCAAGCCGCGCACCGTAACGATAGGGGTGGGGCATCCGGCGGCTTCCAGTGCGCGGCGCAGCCGCGAGACCGAGGCCTCGAGCGCGTTCGGCCCGACCTCGTCGTGGAAGCCGTAGACAGACTCCTCGAGCGCTCTTCGGGACGCAACCCGGCCCGAGGCGCGCATCAGGTGTTCGAGCACTGAAACCTCGCGCCGGCCAAGTTGCACGGGTCGGCCCCGTACGCTGGCACTGCGCGCAGCTGTGTCGAGTTCGAGCGGCCCGAGGCGAAGGGTCGTGCCCGACCTGTCGCCGGGCCGACGCAGCACGGCGCGGCATCGCGCGACAAGCTCGGGCATTTCGACCGGCTTGACGACGTAATCGTCCGCCCCGCCATCGAGCCCGGCGAGGCGATCCGCCAGTTGATCGCGGGCGGTCAAAACGATCACGGGCACACGTCCGCCGACCCGAAGTGCCGGGAGCAATTGCAGCCCATCCCCATCCGGAAGGCCAAGGTCGAGGATCGCGAGGGTATATTCTGCCACCGCCGCCATCTCGCGAGCATCCTCAGCCGTTCCCGCATGATCGACGGTATATCCTGCCCTGCGCAAGGCATCGCTGACGGCTTCTGCAAGCGGCAGGTGATCTTCGACAAGCAGGACACGCATTACGTCAGATTCCTTCTCGACATAGGCAGACAATCGGCCGCCCGGGTTCTCTCAATCAGGCCGCCATGGGCTGATCGTAGCGTAAAGGCAAGCTTGCGGTGTCATCATCGTTTGTAATTCTGACCGCAGCCTGACCAACAGCCGCGGCGCATCCATCTCGATGTAACGAACCAGTGGCTGTAACAAAGCCGAAGTGGACATGGTGAACCACGGCATCGAGATGACTGGTTTGGTAAGTCTTCAAATCCCAGCATACCAGTCATAGCCGCGATCCTCCCAGTAGCCGCCCTTGCCGCGGCCGATGCCGGAAAAGTCGTCGATCAGTTCGATAGCGCGGATGTATTTGGCCATCTTGTAGCCGAGCTGGCGTTCGACCCGCAGGCGCAGCGGCGCCCCGTTGGGGATCGGCAGCTTGTCACCGTTGAGGCCGTAGGCGAGGATCGTTTGCGGGTGGCGGGCGTCGACGAGGTCGATGGTCTCGTAATATTTAACGGCGCCCGACAGGCTGCGCTCGATGGTGTCGAAACAGTGGATCAGAACGTAGCGGGCCTCGGGTTTCGGAGCCGCCCGATCGAGCAGAACAGACAGCGGTACACCGGACCATTGGGCGATGCAACTCCAGCCCTCGACACAGTCGTGGCGAGTGATCTGGGTGCGCGAGGGCAGCGCGGCGACCTGTTCCAGCGACAGCGTTAGCGGCCGGTTCACCAGGCCGAAGACCTCGAGCCGGTAGTCGGAAAAACCGTTGCCGACGAGCGCCAGATAATCGGTGTCCTGCGGATTGGTAACGCCGTTGGGACGCTGCGGTTGGCGAATGTCGGCGAGCGCATATTCACGCGCCAGCGCATCGCGGTTGAGAAAACCGCGCTGTACGCCCATGGTCAGCCGGTTGGCGCCCTCCATCATATTGCGGAGCCGATTGTCGGGATTGCTCAGGCCATTGAACCAGTCGCAGCCGGTGAGCGCGGTGCCCGATGCGGCAAGCAGGCCGCCGTGCAGCAGCCCGCGGCGGGTGATCTTTGCTTTGCTCATTTTTTATCTCCTTCATCGCAGCGATACCAGCCGGTCAGGATGGATCGCACTTCGTTGATCGGGCCGGAGGCCAGGATCATCGCCATGTGCACCGCGAAGAACAGTGCCAGCAGCACCATGCCGGCGAAATGCAGCGTGCGCGCCGTCTGCCGGCCGCCGAAGATCTCGATGAGCCAGGGGGCGATCGCGTTGGCGCCCGGAGACATGGCCAGTCCGGTGCCGATCATCAGCGGAAACAGAACGATCAGCACGGTCGCATAGGAGAGTTTCTGCAGCGGCCCGTAGGACCGGCCGTGACGAAAGCGGAACCGCAGATGGTCGGTGATGTCGCGGGCGAGCCGCATCATGTCGTGCGACGCGGGCAGGATGTCGCGCGACAGATGCCGCGTCAGCACAGCCGCCGCCAGCCAGATGAACAGCGTGGCGACGAAGATCCAGGCAAAGAAGAAATGGATGACCCGGCCGGTTGCCAGGTCCTGTTGCGACGGGATGGTTGCCCAAGTCGGAAAGGCCGGCGAACCGTCGCCGCCGAGCCTGAGGACGGCGTTGTCATAGGCGAAGCCCGACTCCTCGCCGAGATAGAGCACCGGATGGGCGTTGAAAATCTGCAGCCCGGTCAGCGCCAGAAAGAACAGGCAGATCGCCCAGCTCCAATGGGTACCGCGCGTCCACGCGGTATGGCGGTAGATCGGATTGCCGGTCGGCTTGGTGGGCGGCATGGTGCGCTCCTTCATGTTGGTTTTGAGGGAGGGACGGCCGCGGCCTCGAAAAAGTTTCAGCCCGCTTGCAAATTTCTCCGCGATCCGGTCTGTTTTTGCGAGAAGGGATTGCGCCATTGCCCGTTCCGGCCGACATCGCTGACGCAATTGGGCGGATCGCGCTGCGCGACCGCGCCGCCTTCGACTGGCTTTACGAGCGTACCGCGGCGAAACTTTTCGGCGTGCTTTTGCGTATCTTGAAAGACCGGGCCGAAGCGGAGGATGCGCTGCAGGAGGTCTATGTGCGGATCTGGCAGAAGGCCGACCGTTTTGCCGCGACCGGCGCCAGTCCGATGTCGTGGCTGATCGCTATCGCCCGCAACCACGCCATCGACCGGTTGCGCAGGCGGGTGCCGGCGACGGCACCGATCGAAGCGGCCACGGAAGTCCGCGACGCGGCCCCCGATCCTGAGGCGCGGGCGATCGACAGCGGCCAGAGAGCGCGGATCGACGCGTGCCTAGACCGGCTGGAAGCGGACAAAGCGGAGGCCGTGCGGGCCGCCTATCTGGAGGGCTATGAATATAAGGAGCTGGCCGAACGCTTTGCGGTGCCGCTCAATACGATGCGAACCTGGCTCCGCCGGAGCCTGCAGAAACTGAAGGCCTGTCTGGAAGAATGAGCGACGACGACCACAGGAGCGACGACGACCTGGCCGCCGAATATGCGCTCGGCGCGCTGGACGGTGAAGAGCGTCGCGCGGTCGCCGCTCGCATCGAGAGCGATGCGGCTTTCGCGCGCCTGGTCGCGGTGTGGGAGGAACGTCTTTCCGGCATGAACGAGAGCTTCGACGAAGTGGCGCCGCCGGCGCGCGTCAAGTCCGCCATCGATGCCGAACTGTTCCCACAGCCGCCGCGCCGACGCACCTGGTGGCTTGTGCTTGGCGGCGGGCTGGTGGCGGCCTGCATGGCGCTGCTGGTTTTCCTTGCGTATCCGACCGGCGACCGGCCGCTGTTCACCGCCTCGCTCGAGAGCACCGACAGCGGATTCGCCTTCACCGCCCGGGTCACCGACGACGCCATCGAGCTCGACCGGGCATCGGGCGACGTTCCGGCCGGCCGGGTTCTGGAGTTGTGGCTGATCGAGGGGGACGAGCCGCCGCGCTCGGTCGGCCTGCTCGACGGGTCGCAGATCGCCCTTGGCGGGTTCGATCTCAAGGCGGGCTCGGTGCTCGCCGTCAGCATCGAACCGCCTGGTGGATCGCCCACCGGCGCGCCGACCGGACCGGTGGTCGCGGCCGGCGAACTGAAAAAAGTCTGAGCCGCCTGAAACTTATTTTCGCCGTCCCCGTTTCTCCTGTTGTTCCCGCTCCCGGGACACGCAACCAACAAGGAGAAACCCAATGATCAAGTCCCTTCGCAACGCCGCCGCCGTCGGCGGTATTGTGCTTTTCACCGCCGTATCCGCCTTCGCCATGAACCCGCAGGTCGGCGGCGCGCCGATGTTCGCCGACAAGAACATCATCGAGAACGCCGTCAACTCGGCCGACCACACCACTCTTGTGGCCGCGGTCAAGGCGGCTGGTCTCGTCGACGCGCTGCAGGGCGACGGCCCTTTCACCGTGTTCGCGCCGGTCAACGACGCCTTCGCGGCCCTGCCGGCCGGCGCCGTCGACACGCTGCTGAAGCCGGAAAACAAGGACCAGCTGGTCAAGATCCTGACCGCCCATGTGGTCCCGGCCAAGCTCTCCGGCGACATGCTGATGCAGAAGGCCTGGGCCGCCAATGACGGCTTCTTCCATCTCGAGACGCTGTCGGGCGACGCCCTGTCGGCGCAGGTCAAGGGCGGCCGGCTCTATATCTATGACGAGAACGGCAATGCCGGCGCCATCACCATCGCCGACGTCAACCAGTCCAACGGCGTGATTCACGTCGTCGACACGGTGCTATTGCCGAAATAGTCCTCCGCACGTCATGGCGCTGTGAACCGGCGCCGCGAAAGAGGTGGACCGGGGCGGCGGCAACAGGATTGCCGCCGCCCTTTCGTATCATCGCATCGGGTGGTACGAGACGATTCACGCACTGGTACTGGTGACTGCGCTGTCGTTCCTGGTTTTCGTCAGCGCCGGTGCGCGTGGGATTTGGGTGCTCCTACGCCGCAGACAACATGCGGTCAACGAGCCCGGACCGGTCCGTGCGCAGCGTTACGTGTTGCTTGGATTGTGCGCGACCGGTGCTGCCTTCGCAGTGGGCTATACCGTCATGGTGCTGACCAACCCCGATTATTTCCGGTATCCCCCAGGCACCAGTGCGATGCTTGTGCTGCCGGTCATGGAGGCGGTCTTGACCGCAGTCGCCCTGATCCTCGTATCGCTTGCATGGATCAAGCGATACGGTACACCCTGGGGCCGACTCGGCAACACGGTCATCGTGCTCACGCCCGCCACCTTCCTTTGGGTCCTTGACATGTGGCATGTACTTGGATGGAGACTTTAGGCGGTGTTATTCATCGTCGTGAGGAGACCAAAACACCCAAGTTGATATTGGGAGGAATTGATGATCAGAATTTGTTTGAGCGAGGGCGGGACATTCGAGCTGTTTCTACTAAATATCAACAACCGAACAACCGACTGTAGCACCTGTTTCCAGTGCGAGATGCGCCTGTCGAATTTCAGACAGTTGATATCGGTTGCTGATCGCAATACCAGGCCCACGCTTTTGTAGTATCTCCAAAGCGCTGGCCGCGACGGCTCGATAGTCTGTAACATCCGATATGTGGCCGATGATGCTCGGTCGGACCAGTCGCACGTTCGGTGGTAGCGAAGCCAACTCAATCGGTGTAACGGGTCCGGTAGCCTGCCCAACGCTGGCGACGGTGCCGAACGGGCGCACACAGCCAAGCGATTTGGCCAATACCCCGCCGCCCAAGCCGTCGACGACCAAATCAACGCCTCCGGCCGTCAGTTCATGAACTGCAGCGACAAAATCGGTGTCGCGACCGACAATCACCCGTTCAGCCCCGCTTTTTTTGGCCATTTGGGCCTTGTCTGTAGTGCTGACCGTCCCGATAACCCGAGCGCCAAGACGTGTTGCCTGACTGCAAAGCAACATCCCAAGACCCCCGGCCGCTGCGTGGATCAGCACGTTCATGCCCGGTTCGACCGGGTGCACGAGGGATAGCAGCAAGTGCGCGGTCATGGCGCGAACGAACCCGGCCGCTGCAACGTCGAAAGGGATCGTTGCGGGAAGGGCTATGATCCGGTCGGCTGATACGCGCCGGTGGGTGGCGTAAGATCCTGGTGGAACGGCAGCGTAGACGACTCTGTCCCCAGGTGAAACACCATCCACATCCGCGCCCGTGCTGTGGACAAGCCCGGAACCTTCGATGCCCGGCGTGAAGGGCAGAGGGACGGCGTACACGCCGCTGCGATGATAAATGTCGACGAAATTGACTCCGACCGCCTTGTGCTCGATTACCACGTCCCGGGGCCCCGGGACGGGAATTGGGGCGTCCTTCAGAATTAGATTTTCCGGACCGCCGACCGCGTTAACTTCAACGATTTGCACGACGTTGGTCCTTCGCTATCCGATCTGGCCGCTCATTGCCGTTACTCCGTCGGCACGGGTGGCGACGAGCCTGTGACGACCATCGCTGTCGGGTTCCAGCATCGATACTCGAAAAGGATTATTGTCGAAGACAGGCATCTTTGCGCGGAAGTGCATTCGGGTGAATGTGCGTTCTTTTGCTGCGTTTCGTGCCAGTTCCGCAAGTAGGGTTGCGATCAGCGGTCCGTGTACCAACAGACCGGGATAGCCTTCCTCTTCCATTGTGTAGGGGCGGTCGTAGTGGATACGGTGACTGACGAAAATCAAAGCCGAATAACGAAACAAAAGTACGTTGTCCGGAGTTATGATCCTCGAGACGACTGCATTAGCCGGCGGTTTGCTGAAGTCGTCTATTGGAGTGACTGCGGGGACGGCGTCGCTCGCTTCTTCGCGGTATACTATGTCATGAGTGTCGATCATATTGATGACGCCGTCGGTCGAATATACGTGACGGACTTTCACAAACGCCAGTGGGCCGGATTTACCGGACTTTTCCGACACATCCACAATGGTCGAGGTTTTTCGGATTTCAGTGCCGACACGAATCGGTTCGAGCATGGCCATCGTCGCGCCTGCGAACATACGCCTGGGCAGAGGGACCGGTGGCAGGAAACCACCCTTCTTGGGATGGCCGTCAGCGCCGATTTCACGTCTTGGTGCTTTGACCGTGCAGAAGATCCATTGCCACATGAAGGGTAAGGCATCACCTTCATTGACAGGCGCGTTCTCCGCTTCCAGGGTAGCTGCTAACGCACGGGTTTGAGAAGGGGTCACCCAATCAACGACGGTTTCTTCGCGGCCAACCCAGTTCGATAAATCCTGCAACATGTCTATCCGATTCCGATCATCTAAACATCAACATCAGCAAATTCGCGGCGCAACGCTTCACCTTGCTCGTCAAGCGCCGGTGACGGGCCGAGATGAGTGGTGGGTTGGTCGTCGTTTCTAACTGGCGGAGCCGGATGGCGCACAGGTCCACTCGGCGTCGCAACCTCTATGGTGTGCAGATGTGGATGCTGAGTGAAGTCGGCTACCGTGCTGAGAGCTCCACAGGCGACACCGGCGGTATCCAGCCGTTCAGTTATCGCGTCAAAGTCGAATTTGGCAACGGCTTCGCTAACGATGGCGTCGACCTGCATGCGTTTGTTGCAGCGTTGAGCGTTCCCGGCAAAGGCGGGATCATCCGCCAGTTCGGGTCTCTCCAGAATCGAACGACACAGGCGTCGCCATTCGCGCTCGTTCTGAACGGCAATTACGATCTTTCGTCCATCGGCGGTATCGAAAGCTCCGTAGGGGCAAATCGAGGGGTGGGCGACACCAACACGTTCCGGTGGCTGACCGGTCCCCGCTTGCTGCAGATAGGGAACGGTCATCCAGTCAGCGACTGAATCGAACAGAGATATTTTCAAACCCGCACCCTGGCCGCTGATGCCGCGGGTGATCAAAGCCTCCAGGATGCCTGCATACGCATACATGCCGGTTGCTATGTCGGCGATAGAGATGCCGACGCGGCCGGGCGCTTCGGGAGATCCTGTAATCGACGCCAGACCCGATTCTGCCTGTATGAGAAGGTCGTAGGCCTTCTTTTGGGCGTAGGGTCCGTCGCCGCCATAGCCGCTGAAATCACAAGTAACCAGTTTTGGATTGGCCGCTCGCAGTGTGTCGGAGCCGAGCCCGGCGCGTTCAGCCGCGCCTGGCGCCAGATTTTGAATATAGACATCAGCCTGTGCGATCATGTTTTTCAACAGCGCAAGGTCTTCAGCATTCTTAAAATCAAGTTCAATCGATTCCTTGCCGCGATTGAGCCATACGAAGTATGCGCTCTCACCACCGGCAAATGTGTCGTAGCCGCGGGCAAAGTCACCACCCGGACGTTCCACTTTGATGACCCGCGCACCCGCGTCAGCCAGACGCGATGCGGCGTAAGGAGCGGCTACCGCTTGGTCTATGGATACGACAAGCAGTCCTTCGAGCGGTCTAGTCATGATCTCTCGTTGTCCGATCAATAGGAGCGAGGAAGGCCGAGCACATGTTCAGCAATGTATGTCAGGATCAGATTGGTGGAGATCGGTGCGATCTGATAGAGCCTTGTCTCGCGGAATTTGCGCTCCACGTCGTACTCCTCCGCGAAACCGAAACCGCCGTGAGTCTGCAAGCACATGTCGGCCGCCTCCCATGAGGCGTCGGCAGCCAGCAGTTTTGCCGTATTCGCCTCCGGTCCAATTGACCGCTCCTCATCGAAACGGCGCGCCGCTTTTTCCACCATGAGCGCCGCTGCCTCACAATGGGCATGGGCGCGCGCTATCGGAAACTGGATCCCCTGGTTCATTCCGATCGGGCGACCAAACACCTTGCGCTCAGTTGCATATGCGACCGCCTTGTCGATGAACCAGCGGGCATCTCCAATGCACTCCGCCGCGATCAATACGCGCTCAGCGTTCATTCCGTTGAGAATGTAACGAAGGCCCTTACCTTCTTCGCCGATCAGGTTTTCGGCAGGTACGCGCAGATTGTCGTAGTAAGTCTCGGTCGTTGCGTGGTTGACCATCGTTCGAATTGGGCGGATTTCCAGACCATTGCCCCTGGCCTCCCGCATGTCGACAAGAAAGACCGACAGACCTTCAGTCCGTTTGGCAACCTGTTCCTTGGGCGTCGTCCGGGCCAGCAGCAGCATGAGGTCAGAGTGCTCGGCCCGCGAGGTCCACACTTTCTGGCCGTTTATGATGTAGTCCTCGCCATCCCGGACCGCCGTGGTTCTCAGACTAAGCGTGTCTGTGCCACTGGTGGGTTCCGTTACGCCAAAGGCCTGAAGACGCAGTTCACCAGACGCAATCTTGGGTAGCCATTCCTGCTTCTGTTTTTCGCTTCCGTCCCGCAGGATCGTGCCCATAATGTACATTTGTGCGTGGCACGCGCCGCTGCTACAGCCATTCTTGTGAATCTCCTCCAAAATGGCTGCGGCGTGTGTCAATCCGAGGCCGCTGCCGCCGTATTCTTCCGGAATCAGCGCCGCCAGGAAGCCGGCCTTTGTCAGCGCCTTGACGAACTCGGTAGGGTAGGCCTGTTCGCGCTCTTTTTCGCGCCAGAACTCACCGGGAAAATCGGCACAAAGGGCGGCCACCGACTGGCGAATCGCAGCGATGTCGTCGTCCTGTTCAGGATTCATATCTGTCACCCGGTTGCTGTCTCGATGCGCTTGAGACTATGTCCACACGCATGATTGGCAACGCACAATCAGATATGCGGATCCGGTATGGCGCGATCCGTCAGCTGGAATGCGGAACCACCGGCATGAATTGATCGCCGATATGGCTTTGATGAATTGGACAAGGGACCGCTCGCGGAGTCGGTAGCGATCAGTTCCGCCAGCTTAACTGCGGCGGCGTATCAGTGCCCGGCCTGAGCAACCTGAGACAGGCTTGCGAAGGTTGCATCCCTTAGCGAGCCGGCTCTTGGGCCGTTGTCAATGCGACCGTGCATCTGGTTCGTCGAATAGGCAAACGCAATCTGCGCTTCTCGATCACAAAAGCCAATAGAGCCGCCTACTCCGTGGTGGCCGAATGCCCGCGGATTGGGACCCATCGGACTGATCGGCGGCGAATTCAACAGCACACCGAGCCCCTGATGATAGCTCCGCTTCATCACCTGTTCGCGCAGATTGTGTTGTTCGGTTGCCATGCGATCGATGGCTCCGGCACTCAGCAACGACACATCGCCAAGCGAACCACCGTTGGCAAGGCACGCATAAAACCGGGCCACTGCGCGCGCATTGCCGTGACCTGAAGCCCCCGGCACTTGAGCCATTCTCCAGGCGCGCGAGTTGAAATCTTCATTTTCCGGCAGTTCGGCCCACGCATACTTCAGAAGGTCGTTGTCATCCAGTTCGGCAACGTTGAAGATGGTCCCCTCGACGGCGGGAATGAACTCTGCAACGTCATCGATTTCCTCCGGCCTTAATCCGATATTGTAGTTGAGTTGAAGCGGCTCGGTGATTTCGCTTCGGATGTATTGGCCTGGCATCTGGCCCGTGACCCGACGGATGATCTCGCCAGCAAGCGTGCCCATAGTCAATATATGATAGCCGGCTTCGCGGCCTGGTTCCCAAAGCGGCTGCATCGCTGCGAGCGCCGTAGTCATTTTTTGCCAATCGTAAAGCGAGCCGGGTGCAAGCGGGGGTTTGAGCACGGGCAGGCCGGCACGGTGATCCATTATGAAGCGGAGCGGGATGTCAGCCTTGCCTCGCTGCGCGAATTCCGGCCAGTAGCGCGCGACTGGCGTGTCGTACTCAAGGACACCGCGGTCGACCAACATGGCAATCGCGGTAGCGACAAAGCCCTTGGCAACGGACATCATATTGACTGTGGTTTCGGCCTGCCACGGCTGGCTACGCGATCTGTCGGCAAATCCGCCCCACAGGTCGACGACTTTCTGGCCGCGATGGAAAACACATACGGCGGCGCCGACTTCCTCACCGCGGGTAAAGTTGTCGAGGAATGCTTGCCTGACCGCCTCATAGTCCGGCATGCAAATCCCACTGATCGGGTACTCCATGCCATCCGGGCCCTCAACCGAATTTGCTTCCACCTTTGTCACCGGCGTTTCCAAATTTGACCTTTCAAATCGTCATACAATAGTACAAAAATACGCAGCTGACCCGACCGCGTCAACGAAGAATTTGAATTTTCATGGGAGGGACAGAACTCTGCCGCCACGGTTGAACCGACTTTTTTCGGGCACTTCTTTTCACGGCACGATTGACATACAATAATGCAAAGTTCAGTGCCGCGGCCAAAGTTCAACTGCTGGCGTAACAACAATCAACCACGGGTCTGGAGAGCAAGAATGGCACAGCGAAACGGTTCTATCGGGCATGTCAGCATTTCACCTTCGCCGGTCCGCCAACAGGTGGCCGATGTCCTGCGCCAATCGATCATTGATCTCGTGCTGAAGCCTGGTCAGCGACTGGTCGAGCGCGAGCTCTGCGAACAGACCGGTGTCAGCCGGACTTCCATTCGCGAAGGATTGCGTGAACTTGAAGCTGAAGGACTTGTCAAGAACGTCCCCTACAAGGGTTTGGTCGTTGCGACCGTCGATCGTCGGGAGGCAGAGTGCATTTACGAGGTGCGTTGCCAGGTGGAGGGGCTGCTCGGCAGGAGCGCAGCCGAAAAGCGGAGCAAGGCGCACCTTATCCAACTCAACAAATCGGCCGATCGCATAAAAAAAGCGGTGGCCAGGGCCAGATATTCGGATCTGATCAAGCTGAAGGCAGAGTTCTACCGCATATTGATGGATATCACCGACAACCCGATTTTGACGGATATCATTACGAATCTGCAGGGACGGGTGGCGCAGTTCCGGGCGACTGTGATGACCCAACCCAATCGGGCCAAAGCCAATATCGAAGAGATCGACGCCATCATCCGGGCGATCGCAGACAAGGACATGGATGCGGCTGAACGGGCCTGTGTCGCGCATGTGCGCAATGCAGGAGACCTAGTCATAATGATGCTCGCCGATGCCGAAAAGGCCGAATGATTGGCGGTCTTGCTACAGCTCCACACCCATTTCTTCCTGCAGCCACAAGGCGATCGCGGTGTGGTCCCGCTGCGGGCCGAGGGCTTCGTCTGCGGCTCTTGCCAGCCTGACGACCTCATTCGACAGCGGCGCTGTCAGATTGAGTTGCCTTGCGATTTCGCCGGCGGTGACGACATCCTTGGTCATTAGCGATAGGTCGAAGCCGGAATTGAACGCGCCGGAAAGCACAAAGGGTTCAATTTTCCGTTCAGTCGAATTGTTGCGGCCGGTCGATCCGTTGAGCACGGTGTTCGCCAGGGAAGGATCGATGCCCGCGCGCTTGGCGACCAGCAGCGCTTCGATGGCCAGAATCAGACCACCCGCCGACATCAGATTGTTAATCGCCTTCATCGTCTGCCCGGCGCCGAGTGGGCCGAGGTGAAAGACCTGCCTGGCCATTGCCTCAAACTGGGATTTGGCGCGTTCCAATCCATGCAGAGATCCGCCTGCCATGATCGTCAGCGTGCCGGCCTCGGCCCCCGAAACGTTACCTGAGACTGGTGCGTCGATGATGGTGATGGACCTCCTTTCGGCAACCGGTTCGATGTCGCCATAGCACGTCGGATCAATCGAACTCATGTCGATTACCAGAGCACCACGTGTCAACTGTTCCAGCGCGTTGCCGGATCCGATCAGCACGTCCTTCACGATCTGCCCGTTCGGGAGCATCAGGATGAGGGTCCGGGTTTGCACGCATTGCGAAAGGCAGTCGGCCACCGTAACACCCGGCGTGCCTGCCAGAGCCTGGCGCCGGGTTGACGATGTGTCGAAACCGACAATGCGGTGGCCTGCACCGGCCAAGCACCTGACCATGGGCGCGCCCATTTTACCAAGTCCGATAAAACCGATCGGATCCGTCATTTGACGCCCCGCATTTGTGTGTCTTGAAAGGGAATCGACGATGGCCAATGCGGCACTTCGACATGCCAGTGAACCGGTTCGAGACCGGCCACAGGCGCATCGATATCGACAAGGCTTTCGCTCAGCAAACTGCCGCAAGCGATTTTGTTCAGTGCTGGCCCGTGAAACGCGATCGAGGTGATGTTCCTGAGCCGCGTGGTCGGCGAGGTGTCGAAGTGTCTCCGACCCATCGTCTTGGCATCGAGTTCCGCTTCGACTTCCGCGACCCAGTCATCATCTCGTTCATGCAACACCTGGATAGGGTCGGCACCCGCTTCCGGTACGTGGAAGATCTCGTTGGAAACGATGCAAGCTGCCCAAAGCCCCTTCTCCCCATCGAGCGCAATGCCGTCGACAAAGGCACCCGGCGGGAAGCGTGCATAGGTTTGCCTCTCGCCGGTTTGCAGTGAAGCAGTGATCGGGAAACGGGAGACCTTGCGTCCGAAGGTCTCACTGACATAAAGCCAGCCTTCATCCAGGTCGATGCGCAATTCATTGGCGTAATGCAGGCCTTCGGCGACGATCCGAGCCTTACCGTCCTCAATGACTGCGACAAAACCGTCCGCGACATCGTGCCGATAGGCCAGGTGCCGAGGCGAAAGCGTCGAAGATACCGAAAACCAGATTCGGCCGTCGCGGTCATTGGTGACGAAGTTGACCGGTGGTGCAGCTCTCCCGTTGATTTCGACCAAGAAAGGCAACAGCCCGCCATCATCCAAGTGATAGACCCCGCCGCTGTCACCGATATTTGCAATCAGGAACGAGCCGTCCGGCAACAGGGCAATACCGTTGGGGACAAGCGGCTGGTCATCGCATTCAGTATAGGGCGCCAGCAGAGCCTGGCTCCCGTCGGATGCGATCCTGCAAACTCCATGACCGAAATGGGAAACGAAGAACTCACCGTTTGCTGTGGCCAGCACGCATTCCGGACGCCGCAACCCGCTTCCTATAAACCGAACTTCAGCCATCATTGGTTTCAGTTTCATAAGCTCTGATTGCATCGCGAACCGTGGCCATGCTGTCGAGCCCGGCGGGAAACCCGCAATAGACGGCAATTTGCAGCAGGACTTCCTGGATCTCCTCCTTGGTCAGTCCGTTGCGCAATGCACCTTTGGTGTGCAGCGCCAACTCCCGATTGCGGCCGAGCGCGGCAATCATCGCAAGATTGGCAAGGGAGCGGTCGCGGGCCGACAGGCCCGGCCGCGACCAGACTGCTCCCCAGCAAAACTCTGTGACTAGTTCCTGCATCGGTCGCGTGAACTCGTCAGCTTTGGAAAGCGACCGTTCAACGTGTTCGGGCGAGAGCACTTTGCGACGCATATCCATGCCCTTGGTGAGATTATCCTGCCTCATGTATCCTGGTCCGTGATTGCAAATATTGTATGACAATAATACAAAACTTGAGATCTGTGTCCAGGCCATCGGTTTCGGTTGGCGATGCACTGCGACATTCCGGCTGGCCAGATCACAATCAAAGAAACGGTAAGCGGCACGCTGCTCGCGCCGCTATACGCTTCGAAGGGTTTTACGTGTTTGCCAGAAGATGTTGCGCCACCTGGTAACCGAGCATTGCTGCGGGCGCCATGGTGTTGCCACGCGGAATGTCTGGAAAGGCGGATGTGTCCGCGACACTCAGATTGCGGATTCCGCGGACGGCGCAGTTACTGTCGAGCACGGCCATTTCGTCGTTGTCGCGACCCATTTTGCAGGTGCCGCTCATATGGAAATAGGTAGCAACGCCATCCCGGATAAACGCCGTCAGCGCATCGCCTTTGAGGTTGCCCGGCATGACCTCGCGCTTGACGAATTCGCGCATCTCAACAGAATTGCCCAATTCCCGCGTCAACTCGATTCCACGCCGCAGCGTTTCAATATCATCGGGATGGGACAGGAATCCCGTTGTGGTGACGGGATCATGCGCCATATTGGCCGATCGCAAAGTCATCCTGCCGCGGCTTTTTGGTTTCGCCAGCCCCGGAACAATTGTCCACCCGGCTTCGGGAACATCCGGACGCTGCTGATGGACCTCCGAGGCGAAGGGAATCTGAATCTGGACGGGCATAATGTCGGGAGCCGCTTCGGCGCTGTTGACCCTGGCGAAATAAACACATTGCGAAACGGTGCCAATCGGCGGAAGCGGGTTCCTGTACTCCCAGATGCAGCCGGCTACCAGTGGATGGTCATGGAAGTTTCGGCCCACACCAGGCAGGTTTTGCAGAGTCGGTATGCCGAACCTGGTCAGTTCCGTTTCGTCTCCAATGCCCGACAGCATCAGAACCTGTGGCGTCTTCAAGGCACCCATGGACAACGTGATCTGGCGAGAGGCACGGATCTTATGCGTCTCGCCATTGCGCACGAACTCGACGCCAACAGCTTTGTCGCCTTCGACCATCACTTTGGTCACCATTGCGCCGGTCAGCACGGTAATGTTCGGCTGTGCCGCGACGGGATAGAGGAACGACCGTGCGACACTGTGGCGCCGACCATCCTTGACGATGACATTGGGATGGCCGATGCCGGCTTCATGCTCCTGGGTGGCAGCGTTGATGTCATCGACTGCCGGTATGCCCTGGGCTTCGCCGGCGACCTTTAAGGCTTTCGCGATGACATGGACTTGGCTCGGCAGCTCCGACCAAAACGGTCCGCCGCGTCCTCGCCGGGGATCTGCAGGCCCGTTGAAATGTTCAATCCGGCGAAACACGCTGAGTACGTTGTCATAGCTCCACCTGTCGTCGTCCAGCAGCTCAGCCCAGCCGTCGTAATCGGCCTTGTGACCGCGCGAATAGACAAGGGCGTTTACGGAACTCCCCCCACCGATGACTTTTCCCATGGGCAGCAGTGGTTTGCGATGGTTGATGTGACCCTCCGGTTCGCCGTTGAAGACCCAGAAATAGTCCGGATCAAGGAACACCTGGAACCAAAGCGGGCTCAGCACCTTCTCCACGTCGTCGCTGCCGCCGGCTTCGAGCAGCAACACAGATTTTGAGCCGTCCTCGGCCAATTGAGCGGCGACAACGCAGCCGGCCGAACCGGCACCGCATACGATGTAGTCATACTCGGCCCTGAGATTGGCAGTGTTGAACTCCTGGGTTTGCGCAATCGCCATCGTCGAATCCGCCAGGATGGATGCCGATGCTGCGGTCATGCCGGCCGCGGTCATCATGTGAATGAAGCCGCGTCTGGAGATGCGCTTCTGTGCCAATAGCAGTTCCGGCCGATCTGCGGTTTTGCGCGGCCTCCGATTGTCTTCGAATGTCATGTCTGTTCTCTCCTCCTGAAGCCGGACAGACGGGCCCGCGCACCAGGGCACGGATCGATCCCGCCTCAGAGCCGCATCGATATCCGCGTGCGGCCTTCATGCCCGGACGAACACAGCATTGTCGGGCTTCCGCGTCTCCGCCAGCGCTGGATCATTCATATCAGATATGCCTTATCCTCCGCCGGTTCGGCGCACTAAGCTGCTATTGACCATTTTGGTTTTTTGTATGACATTCATACAAAACATGCCGACGCTTGCTGATGCGACCGATGGTCGTCTGGCTTGCTGGATGACCGACAAACCGGTTCATCCGATACGTAGTTGATAGGGAGGAAAAAATGCTGACACCTAACAAATTCCTGGCCGGTCTCGTGGGCGCGACGCTATCGCTCGCTGCCTATTCTCCGCTGCCTGCAAGCGCGGAGATCGACGAAATGACATTGCAATACGGATCGATATTCCCCTCCGGTGTCTATTTGTCCGAGCTGGACAGATTCTTCACGGAGGAAGTGACGAAACGATCCGGCGGCAAGATCAAGTTTGACGTACACTGGTCGAGCGCGTTGGGTGGACCAAATGAAATCCTCCCGCTCGTCAGTTCGGGCGCCGTGGGCATGGCAGCGATCGTCACCGGATACTATTTCGGCGAATTCCCGTTCGCAGGTCTCACCAACGCTGTGCCGGCCACATTCGAAAGCGAGACCGTGCTCGATATCACCGCGGATCTGTTCGACAGCAATGAAACGATTCAAGCAGAATTTGACCGGCTCAATCTGCAGCCGATCTTCCTGCGTCATCTGCCGCAGTACACGCTGATCTGCAGCACGCCCGTTCGCACACTTGGCGATATGAAAGGCCTGAAGGTGCGGACCTATGGCGCCTATATCCCAAAGATGTTCGAGGCGGTCGGTGCTATTCCCGTCAGTCTCGCTGTCACCGAGATGTATGAAGCGCTGCAGCGCGGTACCGTCGATTGTGCCTACTGGACCCGCGCCCAGATCGTGCCCTTCAAGCTGCACGAGGTCGGCAAATATCTGATTGACCTCGAACTGGGCGCGATCAACGCCTATACGATGTTCACCAGCAAGGACACCTGGGACAGTTGGTCAGAGGAGACTCGGCAATTGATGATCGAGGTCGGTGAGGAAGCGACAGCCATGTCACTGCCGATCACTGAAGAAGCGGAGGAAGCGGGCCTCGCCACCATGCTTGAAAGCGGAGTGGAACTTGTCGAGTTTGTCGATAAAGACAAGCTGATGGAAACCATCCCCGACATGCTTGATCTGTGGGTTGAGCAGGTTTCCGCAAAGTTCCCGCGCCTCGCCGATCAGGCCAAGGCGACGGCAGCAGACGTTCGCGGGAAGCTCTAGGCGCTAAGCGCACAATAGGCGCAGGCTCGCTCTCTAGTGACTCAGTTGGACTAGTGTCCTGATTGGATCTGAAGTTCGTTCAGAGTGCGCTGCATAATGTGACGAACTTCAGATTCAGGACACTAGCCCAGGAGAGGGCGGGCCGTTCGGTTTACCGGTTCGGCGGGTTCGTAAATGGAAATTCTAGACACACTGGTCCGTTGGTTTGCCGTTGGTTGTGCGATCGTAGCGGGCTTTATCCTTGTGGGTGTTGCGATCATCGGGGCCGGAAATGTCGTTGGTTACAGCCTCCTCGGCGGGGGCATCCCGGGCGCTCATGAACTCTCAGCCAGCGGGCTGGCGGCCATGTTCTTCCTGGCGCTGCCTTTGACCCAACTGCGCGATGCCAACGTTCACGTTGATATTGTCGCCAACCTGCTGGGCGCGCGCTCAACGCGCGGATTGGCGCTGCTGGCCATCATCGGCGCGATCATCGTCTTTGGTTTGATGACCTACATGGCCTATCCCTTCGTCATTCGCAGCTACCGGTTGTCGGAAAGTGCCCAGGGTATCCTGCCCTATGCGATCTGGCCCATAAAGCTTGCGGCGCTGATCGGCATCGCCGGAGCCTGCGTCGTGGCACTGCTTCAATTAGCCAAAGATCTGCTGGGCGGGCGGCGATAAATGGATCCGATCAGCATGGGCATCGTCGGTATTGTCGCCGTTGTCGCCCTCGTGGCGCTGCGGGTTCCGGTGGCAATTGCGATGTCGCTCGTGGCGATTTTCGGGATGTGGCTGGCCAAGGGTTCGACGTTCGCCCTCATCCAACTGCAGATCGTGCCCTTTGCAGTTGTCGATCAGTATTCCTTCGTGGTCGTCCCGATGTTCATCATGATGGGCGCGATCGTGTCTTCTGCCGGTGTCGTCACGGACCTTTACGGCAGTGCTCAGTTGTGGATGGCCAGGCTCAAGGGCAGCCTTTACTACGCCACGGTGATCGGTTCGACCATGTTTGCCGCGATCTCAGGCTCGACGATCGTCAATTCGGCCATGTTCACCAAGATTGCACTGCCCGAGATGATCAGGCTCGGCTACAACAAAGCGTTTGCGGCCGGCTGCATCGCGGGCGTAGGTACGCTGGCAGCTCTGATTCCGCCCTCGCTCAGTTTCATCATCTACGGCATTCTGACGGGTCAGTCGATCGGCCAGTTGCTGATGGCAGGCGTCATTCCCGGTCTGATGACGGCAGGCATGTTCGTGGTCATCATCGCGATCATGCTGACCCTCAGACCCGACTGGGCGCCGGATAAACTCGATATGCCCAGTCTGCGAGAAAGCGTTGCTTCGCTCAGTGCAGTCTGGCCTGTTGGTCTGCTGATCGGGATTGTGCTTGGCGGTATCTACACAGGTATCGTGCCGCCGTCGGCGGCCGGTGCCGTTGGTGTTGTCGGGGCTGTAATCATCACCCTGCTGCGCCGCTCGCTGACACGGCGGGGTTTCATAGGCAGCATCGATTCGACCCTGATCATGACCGCGGCGATCTTTTTCATCGTTATTGGCGGGATGCTGTTCTCCCGCTTTCTGATCTCGATCGGATTCGTATCCGAGATGAACCAGTTGGTCACCGATTATGCGGTCTCGCCTGCGGTCTTTATGCTGGTTCTGGTCCTGCTCTATGTTGTCCTCGGCATGTTCGTCGACCCGATCTCGATGATGGTCATGACCCTGCCGTTCCTGTTTCCCGTTTCCGAAGCGTTAGGCATCAATCCCATCTGGTTCGGTGTGATCATCGTCAAGCTCGTGGAGATTGCCGTGATCACGCCACCGGTGGGCATGAACCTGTTTGCCGTGGTTACCGCTTCGGAAGGTCAGGCCACCTCACGGGATGTATTTGTCGGCGTGTGGCCCTTTGTGGCAGCCGAGGTGATTTCGCTGGGCATCCTGTTTACTTTCCCCGCGATAGCGACCTTCCTTCCCGAATCCATGATCTAAGCTGGGTACAACAGGAGAGTGAGAATGCGCGGTCTGACGGACAAGACGTTCCTCGTAACCGGAGGTGGGCAAGGACTTGGCTTGGCGATCGCCCAACGCCTGCTCGATGAGGGTGCAAATGTCGGAATTGCCGATATCCACGCGGACAGTGCCAAACAGGCTGCACGGGACTGGGAACGGGCGGAAGCGTTTGGCTGTGATGTGACAGAACAGGAAGAGATCCGCAAGGCGATCGTCGCAACGGTGAACCGCTTCGGTGGTCTCGACGGTGTGGTCAATTGCGCCATGTGGATCAAATACGAGCCCGTAGAGGCGGTTGCGGAAAGCGATCTCGATCGGATGCTGGCCGTCGGCTTCAAGGGCGTCGTGTTCTCAACCCAGGCCGCGTTGCCGTATCTGCGCGCGGCTGGCGGCGGCGCGATTGTCAACTTTTCGTCACCCGCGGCCGAGGTGGCCATTGCCAACGCCTCGATCTATTGCGCAGTCAAGGGTGCGATAGCCGCCTATACGCGTCAGCAGGCGATGGAGTTGGGTCCGGAACAGATCCGAGTCAATTCGATCGCTCCGGGGCCAATCAGAACCCCGGGTGCGTCGGCCGTCGTTTCAGAAGAGGGCTACGAACTGCGCGCCCAGCGTACGCCAATGGGCCGGCTGGGCACGCCGGAAGACATCGCATCGATGGCAGCATTCCTGCTTTCGGAAGATGCCGCATTCGTCACCGGCGAGAGTTTCCGCGTGGACGGCGGGCTGACGATCGCAACAATTTCCAAGAGCTAGCCGGCAGCTCTGTCGCGCACCCTGATCTGCACCCGCTCAAACGCCGGAAAGGCCACCGTCGAGAACGATCACCTGACCGTTGATGTAGGCATTCCGCATCAGGTGATAATACACGGCCGCCGCGTCTTTCGGATCGCCAACATGACCGACCGGAATCGCACTCGCCAGTTTTTGGTAGAACGCTTCACGGCCGCCTTCCACGGCAAGGTGGCGATCGGACTCTACCCAGCCGACGCGCACCGCATTGACACGAATCGGCGCTAACTCGATCGCCAACCCGCGTGCGAGTCCTTCGACGCCCGACAGAGTTGCGCTGAATATGCCGCCGGCCTGTTTCATCGGCCGCACCGAAGACATGCCCGAGGTCAACGTCACCGACTTGAGCCGGCGCGACCCGGCGAGCGCCTTGACGACCTGGGTTGGGCCGACCAAGCGCTCACGCAACAGCTGGTTGATCTCTTCGACGCCGGCGGTTTCAAGCGGACCGGGCCGGGCGGAACCCGCCAGTATGGCGACATGATCGAAGCACTTGCCCGTCAGGGCGCTTGCGATTGCATCTGTGTCAGAGATGTCGAAGGCAAGCACGGAAATGAGCGGTTCGGCGTCGAAAGTCTGTTTCAGCTTTTCCGCGTCGCGGCCGGTGACCGTGACCTCGGCACCCCTGGAGGCGGCATGCCGAACCAGCGCACGGCCGATGCCCTTGGAGCCACCGACAACGAGGATTGATTCATTTGCTGACATGTTCCCGACTCGCCCTCAACCATTGTCGACGCCAGATTAGAGTATTGTTTTTTGTCATACAATACGATGAACGACTCGTCGGTATGGAGCGCTTGGCAGGATGCGCCTTGGACGGGGCGGCCGTCTGGCGCTGATGCCCTGCCCCGGCAGCTATGCAGCGATGTCTGCCATAGCGGCGCTTGGTCCGTATATCTGATATGTGCAGCAATCCTGGTGCCCGACAGTAGTCTGGAGGCCGTCCATACTTCAGAACGAACGGGAGGAAACACCGCATGGAACTGTCAATCAATGGCGTTGCAACGGAGCTGGAGAGCGACGCGGATACGCCTTTGCTATGGGTTCTTCGCGACGAGTTGCGAATGAACGGCACGAAATTCGGCTGTGGTGCCGGTTTATGCGGTGCGTGCACGGTGTTACTCGACGGTCAGCCGGTGCGTTCTTGCCTGACGACTGTCGAAGATGCCGCTGGCGGCGCCGTCATCACGATCGAGGGGAGTACGGGGTCCGCTGCAGAGGCATTGCAAAAAGCCTGGGTTGAATTGCAGGTTCCCCAGTGCGGCTACTGCCAATCCGGACAATTGCTGAGTGCGACCTCGCTGCTGTCCAGTAACGTCAAGCCATCCGATCCCGAGATCGATGACGCGATGCATGGCAATGTCTGCCGATGCGCGACTTATACGCGAATTCGCAAGGCCATTCACCGCGCAGCCGAGATTATGGAGGGTTGACGATGTTCGAGATCAACAGCCGGGCGATTGCCAGAACGGCCAGCAGCCATGCATCCGGAAGACGTGGCTTCCTGAAGGGCGCGCTGGCGGCGGGCGCAGTGCTCGTTGTCGGCGTCTCGCCACGCGGCGTTGTGGCCGCCGACGCCAGCGCGACGATGGATTCGGACATGCTCAATCCATTCGTGAGCATCGACGCCGACGGATTGGTGACGGTCTATTCCAAACATACCGACATCGGCCAAGGGACTGCGCATGGGCTGACGACACTGCTGTGCGAGGAGCTCGATGCCGATCCTGCGCAGGTTCAAGCCGAATTCTCGGCCGCCCACCCCGTCGTCTACAAGAACAGTCTTTTCGGCGCGCAAGTGACCGGCGGTTCGACTGCCATGGCCGATTCCTGGACGCAATATCGAAAGGCCGGCGCAACAGCGCGGGCGATGTTGGTCGCGGCTGCATCCCGGATCTGGGGCGTACCTGAAAGCGAGATAACGGTCGAAGCCGGCCGAATCTCGCATCAAGCTTCCCGCAGAAGCGGAAGCTTCAGAGATTTCGTCGCCGCTGCCACAAAAGAACAAGCGCCAGAGACGGTAACACTAAAAGCACCGCGGGACTGGAAACTGATCGGCACGCATCGGCCCCGCGTCGACGTGGTCCTCAAATCGAGTGGCTCGGTCGACGCGTTCGGCATGGATGTACAACTGGCCGACATGTTGGTTGCCTCCACCATTCGACCGCCGCGTTGGGGCGCGAAGCTGGCATCGTTCGACGCAGCAGAGGCGCTGGCTGTTCCTGGTGTTGTCGATGTCTTGCAGATTCCGGAGGGTGTGGTTGTCCTTGGACGCGCGACCTGGCCGACTATCAAGGCAAAGGCGCTTGTGAGGACCGAGTGGGATTTCACCGAAGCGGACAATCGCGGTACGGAGGGGCTGCTTGCCGAGTACCGGGCGCTGGCAGAATCCGAAGGCATGGTGGCCAAACGTGCCGGTGATGCACCCGGGCAGATCGCAGGGGTGGAGAAGGCCGTCGCGCGGGACTACGTCTTTCCCTATCTGGCGCAGGCTCCTTTGGAACCACTCAATGTTACAATACAGTGGGACGGCGATAGCTGCACCCTATGGGGTAGCCTGCAGGGTCCGACGCTTGACCAAAATTTTGTCGCCGGCGCGCTGGGGATTGATCCTTCAAAGGTTAGAATCATACGCAAATGGGGCGGCGGTTCGTTCGGGCGGCGCGTCACCTATGATTGCCACCTGACCGTGGAGGCGGCCAACATCGCCAAGGCGTGGCGCAATAAGAGCGGCGGCCAGCAGCCGATCAAGCTCTTCTATACCCGCGAGGACGATCTCAGGGGCGGTTATTACCGGCCCATGTATGTGCACCGGGCGCGCGGAACCGTCAGTCCTGACGGCCTGATATCTGCCTGGCACCATCGCGTTGTCGGCCAGTCAATTCTGAGCGGCACGATCTTTGCCGATAACTATGTCAAGGATGGCATCGACGCGACCTCGGTCGAAGGTCTGGTCGACATGGGTTACCGGGTCGAAAACCACCGGGTCGAATTACACTCACCGGAATCTAAAGTAACGACGCTTTGGTGGCGGGCTGTAGGTCACTCGCACACCGCCTACGCCAAAGAGACGTTTATGGATGCGTTGGCGAAAGAGGCCGGTGTCGACCCGGTGAGCTTCCGCCTGCGGCATCTGACCGGTCCTGAAAATGCACGCGAAGCCGCCGTCGTACGACTGGCAGCCGAAAAGGCACGGTGGGGAAACCCAGCGCCGCAAGGACGGTTTCGCGGCTTTGCGGTGCACTATTCCTTCGCCTCCTATGTCGCTCATGTCGCCGAAATCAGCCTGAACGAAGACGGTCTGGTCAAGATCCACAAGGTTACGAGTGCGGTCGATTGCGGCACACCGATCAATCCGGACAACATCGTTGCGCAGGTCGAGGGTGGATTGGGTTACGGCCTGGGCCACGTGCTCCGGAACCAAATTACGATGACCGAGGGTGCCGTCGATCAGGACAATTTCTACGGTGAATACGAGCCGCTGCGAATCTCCGACATGCCCGAGGTCGACGTGCATATCGTGCCGTCGACCGAAGCACCGACAGGTATCGGTGAGCCCGGTCTGCCGCCGATCGGTCCGGCAGTTGCCAACGCTGTCTTTTCCGCGACCGGCGAACACCCGACAGAACTGCCTTTTTCAGGGGATGATCTGATCTAGATGTGAGCGCAATGACGACCCTGTGGCAACTGAGAGGGTCGCCTTACCGGGCGGCCTTCTCAGTTGTGTTGCCAGCTCTCTCGTTGCGGCCGATCAGTTTCCAATATGCCTAAGGGCTTCGATGAAATGTGGTCGAAAATCCCGGTAGTTCTCGATCATGGGGAAATGACCCATCCCTTTCATCTCCCTATACCAGGAGCCCGCAATCGCCTTGTGCACGCGTTCAGTCTCTTCCGGTGTGGCGGAGTAGTCATATTCGCCGGCCAGCAGCGCCACCTTGCAGATATCGGTGTCGATTTCGCCCAGATGAGGAAAGGCGTTGTGGTCGTTGCAATAGAAATGAACATCACCCGCGTACACGCCGGGACCGGACTGGGCGTAGTACCACCAGTTCTCGCGCTTGGCTTCTTCGGGACTGCTCGGGGCGTTCAGACCGTAAGTGTAAGTGGCGACCAGTTCTCCGCCATGGACGGCTGGATGGTGCAGAAACTGATTGTCACGCCCATGTCCCTGGCCGGTGGTTTCCAGTCCAATGACCCCGCGCACTTCGGCTGGGAAGTCATAGGCTACTCTTAAGACAATAGCTCCGCCCATCGAACATCCGGCGACAATGGGGCTATCCATGCCGAGAGCCTGCCAGATTGTGCGGACGATATTGACATAATGGTCGGACTTCAGTTGGTAGCGCCTCTCCCACCAGCCGGCCGGTGGGTTGGAACGACCGTGATAGGGCATGTCGAATGCGACAATGCGGTACTTCGAGGCAAGTTCCGGATCATTCAAAACATGGCGGTATTGCCGACTATCGGCACCGGCGGTGTGCAGGCACAGGAGCGGAATACCGGAACCGTTTTCTTCGAAATAAATACGGTAGGCAATATCATCGACCTGGATACTCACGTATCTGCCGGTGATCGGTTCGATCTCAAACATGCTTTGCACCTGTATCGCGAAGAATGTACATCAGCCGGCTCAAGGCACGGGCATTTTGCATGGCAGCGAGGCCGCTTCCTTCCAAAACAAACTCTGGAACCCGCATGACCATTGCAAAAAAATCATGGAACAACGGGGGCGGGACGGGTTTGAAGAACTTGCTCCAAACTGTAGTCGGCGCTGTGAATCCAAAGTCCGCGTTGATATCAAACCCCGGATCGCGGATTATGTCCTCGACCTTCCCCTTGCTCACCTTTAGCGCGATGCGTTCGCTGCCGAAACAGAGGGTGATGGTGTTGCAGAAATGCTGGCCAATGACGGTCAGTTCCTGATCTGTATTTGCGGCGGCGGCGAATTCATCCAGCCAACTCAGATCTATGTGGTTTTGCAAAGCCACCTCCCAATTTGCGGCTGTTTAGATAGGGCCATAAGCCGTCCTTGTCCGCCACACGGGTTTGAATAACAGGTATGCCTTGCCTTGTTGCGATCAATCATTGTCGATCGTTGCGGCGTTGGAAACGTGTTCTTTGATCGCAACTGATGGGAGGCATGACATGGATCAAGCGACCTATGAAAGAGGTTTGGCCATCCGCAAACGCGTTTTGGGCGAAGCTCACGTTGAGCGTTCGCTTAATGATGCAACTCCCTTTACCCGGGATTTCCAGCACTTCGCCACGGAGTATTGTTGGGGAGCGGGATGGGGACGTGACGGTCTGAACGCAGCCACCCGAAGTATGCTCAACATCGCAATACTGACGGCCATCGGCAAGATGGGGGAGTTGAAACTCCACATTGGCGGTGCCTTGCGCAACGGTGTGAACGAGGACGAAATCAAGGAGATTCTGCTTCATACCGCAATCTATTGCGGGATCCCGGCCGCCAATGACGCGTTTCGTGCGGCCAGTGCAGCGATCGAGGAATTCAAGGCACCGGAGTGAGCAGGAAATCGAGGCGATGGAAGAACATCTTATGCTGGTTGGCGGAAAGCGCGTCGCCAGCCAATCGGCTGAATGGATTGAATCAGACAATCCATTTACCGCACAACCATGGGCGCGCGTTCCGCGTGCCGGTTGCGAAGAGGTCGACGTAGCCGTAGCCACGGCCAAAAGTGCTTTCCACTCATCACCGTGGCGGGGCATGACGGCAACGGCGCGTGGTGAGCTGCTCTACAGGCTGGCGGATCTTGTCGAGGAGAACGCCGAAGAGCTTTCTCTGATCGAAACCAAGGACAACGGCAAACTGATTTCCGAGATGAGCGCGCAGGTCGGCTATCTCGCCAAATGGTTCCGGTACTATGGCGGGCTGTGCGACAAGATCGAGGGTGCGGTGCTGCCGATCGATAAACCCGGCGTCTTCAATTACACAACCCCTGAACCCCTCGGTGTCATAGCAGCCATAACACCGTGGAATTCTCCGTTGCTACTGGCAACGTGGAAACTTGCACCGGCTTTGGCCGCAGGAAACACGGTCGTTTGGAAGCCGTCCGAATACTCATCGGTTTCTGCATTGGTTTTCGCGACGCTCTTCAAGGAGGCCGGCTTTCCGGATGGCGTGGTCAATGTGATCACCGGCTACGGCAGCGAAATCGGTGACCATCTGGTTCGCCACCCCGATGTCGCCAAGGTTGCTTTCACCGGCGGCGATGCGACCGGTCAACATGTCTATGAAGCGTCGGCATCCGGCATCAAGGACGTGACACTGGAGCTGGGTGGCAAATCAGCCAATATCGTTTTCGCCGATGCGTCACTCGACAACGCGGTGAAGGGCGTTGTTTCCGGAATCTTCGCCGCGACCGGTCAAACCTGTATTGCAGGCTCGCGCGCACTTGTCGAAAAATCCATCCATGACGATTTTGTCGCAAAACTAGTTGAGTTTGCCGGAACGGCGAAAATCGGCGACCCACTCGACCGGTCAACCCAAGTTGGTCCGGTCACCACGAAGCAGCAATTCGACAAGATTATCGAGTATATCAACATCGCCAAAGCAGAAGGTGCCCGCTGCCTTCTCGGCGGCGGGCCAGCGACCGGCAAGCAAACCGGCGGTGGGCGCTTTGTTGCACCGACAGTTTTTGCCGATGTGTCGCCGAACATGCGGATCGCACAAGAAGAGGTTTTCGGCCCGGTTCTCTCCATTATTCCGTTCGAGAATGAAGACGAAGCCATTCATATCGCAAACGACACCATCTACGGCTTGGCGGCAGGGGTGTGGACGACGAGTCTTGGCCGCGCATTGTCCATTCCAGCCCGTCTCGAAGCTGGAACGATCTGGGTAAATACCTACCGCATGGTGAGCTTCATGTCGCCCTTCGGTGGCTACAAACGATCGGGCATCGGGCGAGAAAGCGGAATCGAGACCATCCGGCAGTATCTGCAAACCAAATCCGTGTGGATCGATACGATCGGGAACACACCAAACCCGTTCCAAATGCGATAGCTGATATAGCCAACATCGCTTGCTAGCTATGCAATTTGAACATATGCTCCCGGACGGGAGGCATGTCCGAATTGGATATCAAACAATTAAGATATTTTTTCTCCGTCGTTGATGCGGGCAGCTTCTCTCGTGCTGCGGTCGTGCTTGGTGTAACGCAACCCGTCTTGAGCAGGCAAATACGGCTGCTCGAAGAAAGCGTGGGAGTCGAGCTGTTGTTTCGCAACGGCCGCGGCGTTGAACTGACCGAAGCAGGTATGCTGCTGGTGCGAGACGGCAAACCGATTCTCGATCAAGTCAATTCGGTGCGCGCTGAAATCTCTGATCTGCAGGAGGCACCGAAGGGCAATTTCGCAATCGGAATTCCGCCTACGGTGTCGAGCGTGCTGACCGTACCTCTTGTGCGCGCAATCGAGAATGAGTTGCCGCTCGTTTCGCTGAAGATCGTTGATGCGCTCAGTGGTTACATACTGGAATGGCTTTCGACCGGCCGACTCGATATCGCCGTGCTCTACGACGCACCTATCATGACGACGCTCAATGTCGATGAGTTGATACGCGAGGAACTGGTGCTTGTCGGCACCCCAAAACGTTGTGATGCGCCTCAAGGTGACACTGTCCAGGGCATCATGGTATCCAAACTACCTATAGTATTGCCCGGTCGGCCGCACGGATTGCGTGTCCTTGTCGATCGGTCATTCGAGAATGAAGGCATCCGGCTTCCGGTTCGCTACGAGGTCGACAATCTGGCTACTATTCTGCGCTTTGTGGAGGAGGGCATGGCCTATACGATCTTGCCCTATGCCGCCGTTTCCGGCCTGCAGCGAAATGATCGTGTGGCAATCTGGTGGTTAGAAAACCCGTCGATCAAGCGGCGCATGGTACTTGCTACCTCCACCCAGCGCCCAGTGACGACAACTACGCGCGAGTTGGTCAGAATTCTGAAAGACCAGGTTAACGAACTGGTCGCTTCCGGCGTGTGGGTACCAAAAGGTTCTCACGCTGTAATAGACCGTCTGAAAGATCGCGCTTCGACAGGGTAGCCGGCAGGTTTAACAGATCGATTGAGAATCCTTGAGGCCGGTGCGCCATCGGTCATGCCATATCCTTATAGCTGATAATGCGGTGCACGCCGCGCCTGTTGTTTTATAGGACTGGTCAGAGACGCCAACCGGAAGGACATAGCCGATGGCAACAGGCACTGAAATACTTCGAGCGCTAGAGAAGAAGATCCTCTGGTTGAGCTGCTGGACAATTCACAACGCAAACCATCTTCGCGAAAGGCAGGATGGCCTGAAAGTGGGTGGCCACCAAGCTTCCTCCGCATCGATGGTCAGCCTCATGACCGGGTTGTATTTCAGGACACTTCGGCCGCACGATCGTGTTGCGGTTAAGCCGCACGCATCTCCAGTCTTCCATGCAATCCAGTATCTGGCTGGCAATCAGACGCTTGAGAAGCTTAAGAACTTTCGCGGCTATGGCGGTGCGCAATCTTACCCGTCCCGAACCAAGGACATCGATGACGTCGATTTCTCCACTGGCTCGGTTGGTCTCGGCGTTGCGATCACGGCGTTTGCATCGCTAGTGCAGGACTATGTCTACGCCAAGCCATGGGGCAGCGATGGGAATACCAAGGGGCGCATGATCTCACTCGTCGGCGATGCCGAGCTTGACGAAGGCAATATCTATGAATGCCTGCAGGAGGGCTGGAAACAGGACCTGCGCAATACCTGGTGGATTATTGATTACAATCGACAAAGCCTGGACGGCGTTGTTCGCGAAGGTCTCTACAAAAGACTAGAAGGGATTTTCAAGGCTTTCGGCTGGGAGGTGAAAACTCTTAAGTATGGCGCGTTTCAGCAAGCGGCGTTCAATGAGCCGGGCGGTACCAAGCTGAAGGCCTGGATCGACGAGTGCCCCAATGACCTCTATTCCGCGCTGACCTTCAGTGGTGGTGCAGTTTGGCGCAAACGCCTAATGGACGATTTGGGCGACCAGGGTGAGGTGACGGCCTTGCTGGAGCAGCGGACCGACGCTCAATTGGCCGAGCTAATGGAAAATCTCGGGGGCCACTGCTTGGACACGATTACGTCGACTTTTGACAGCATTGACCATGACCGGCCCGTCGTCTTCATCGCTTACACCATAAAGGGCTGGGGTACTCCACTTGCCGGCCACAAGGATAATCATGCCGGCTTGATGACACAGGCGCAGATGGTAGCAATGCGCGAGGCACATGGCATTTCTGAGGGTCGAGAATGGGACCAGTTTGCAGGACTGGAGATCGACAAACAGGAGTTGCAGGCATATCTCAATGAGGTGGAGTTTTTTGCCCAAGGGCCCCGGCGCTATTCAGATGGCCCGATCAAGAGCAATGTCGAAGTTTCGCTGGACGATCGCACAATTTCCACGCAGCAAGCGTTTGGCAAGATCCTCGACCAGATTGCCAAGAGCGATACTGAATTAGCAGAACGCATCCTCACCACTTCGCCTGATGTTACGGTTTCGACCAATCTGGGTCCTTGGGTCAATCGGCGAGGCCTGTTTTCGCTGGAGGAGCGGGCCGACACTTTCAAGGAAGCGAGTATAGCCAGCACACAAAAGTGGCGGTTTTCGTCGAAAGGCCAGCACATAGAACTCGGCATTGCGGAAATGAACTTGTTTCTTTTACTTGCGGCAGCCGGTTTAAGCCATTCGCTGTTCGGCAAGCGTGTTCTGCCGATCGGTACGCTCTATGACCCGTTCATTTCGCGTGGGCTCGATGCCTTGAACTATGCGTGTTACCAGGATGCGCGCTTCCTGTTGGTTGCTACGCCGTCAGGAGTCGCATTGGCTCCGGAGGGTGGGGCGCATCAATCAATTGCAGCGCCGCTTATCGGCTTGAGCCAGGACGGGCTTGCCTCCTTCGAACCGGCTTTCGCCGACGAACTTTCCGTCATCCTCAACTGGGCATTCGACTATATCCAGCGCGATGGTGAAGGCGACCCGGTGGAAGAAAACTGGTTGCGGGACGAGACTGGCGGGTCGGTTTATCTGCGGCTGACAACCCGACCATTGGAACAACCGCGGCGTCAGGTCGGCAAAGATTTGCGCACCGATATCATTAAGGGTGGTTATTGGTTTCGGGAGCCTGGCCCGAATTGCGACGTGGTTATCGCCTATCAGGGAACGGTAGCGCAGGAAGCGATCGAGGCAGCCGGTCGCATTGCAGAGAACCGTCGCGATGTCGGACTGTTGGCGGTCACCTCCGCCGACCGGCTCAATGCAGGTTGGCAGGCCGCCCAGCGTGCGCGAGCGCGGGGGCAAGCGGGCGCACTTGGCCATGTAGAGGTGCTACTGAGCTCGCTGCCAAAACACTGCGTCATAATTACAGTCATTGATGGTCACCCAGCGACGTTGAGCTGGCTTGGCAGCGTAACCGGCAACAGGTGTTCTGGTTTGGGTGTTGAGCATTTTGGCCAAACAGGCACAATCGATGACCTGTTCGCCCATTTCGGCATTGATGCTGACGCAATTGTCGAAACTGTTCAGGGTTTGTCGCCAGGTCGCCCGATCCGCCATCTCAGAATGATGCGATGAATGCAATCGGGTTGGATGTGCACTACCTATCCTGCCTCACCAGTAGATCGTCGCCTGTCAAAAAGCCCTCTGAAGGGCTGATTTTGTTGTGATTTCGGCCAAGATTGCCGCGATCATTTTGCACAAAATTCTCCTGAACCATCTCAGGATGAGGCGCAGGTTGTAGCCGATGGCGCTGAGCACTGCGTTTGCGCGGTCGCCGTCACGTCCATGCAGGAAGTTTCGATCCAGGTGGCCGTCGGTCTTGGTGTGGCCGATCACGGCTTCGATTGCCGACCGTCGTCGCAGTTCCCGCTTGATTTGGCCGTGCACGCCGCGCTTCTGACCGGACTTAAAGACCCGGTGCGGGTTGTCAACGTCATGGCCGCGATAGCCTTTGTCGACATAGATGCGTTCGATATGACGCCCAGTGAGCGCCTCGGTCTCCTCGACGACCTGTTTGAGCGTGTGCCCATCATATGGATTTCCATGGAATGCCTTGGCATGGAGGATGAACTGACCGCCCTTGCAGCGTTTGTTGGTGGTCGTGATCGACACTTTGCATCCAAACTCATAGGGTTTGTGAGCCTTTCCCTTGCCAATGCACTCGGTCTCCGGCGCATGCCAGGAATAAAGCTTCCAGCCCCGCTGTTTCTGCTTCTGGCTGCGGATCTGCCTGGCCTTCATCAGGGGAAGGGCGAAGATGGCATGGAGGTCTTCGTCGTCGCCGATCTTGCGGGTGATATCGCGGGTCAGACGGCCGAGCCGGGTGCGCAAGAACTTCAGTTGGCGATTGAAGCGCTTGAACTGCTTGGCGTGGCTATAGCGCCCGGCCATCATCGCCGCCTTCTTGGCGACCCTTATGTAGGACTGCCTCACGGTGACACCATGTTGCCTGGCCAGCTTGCCGAGCTGTTCGATGGCGGTGAGCAGCAGCTTGGCGTCCGTCGGGAAGGTGACATCCTTGGGCTGCACAGTGGTGTCGGCCGTGACACGGGCCATGTCGTCTTTCTTCAGGGCGCCGGCGTCATGGGCCACTCGAAGCGTCTCGGCGAGCAGACGGTCCAACCGGTCGCCGATGCGCTTGCGCCAGTGGGTCATGTCGGAACGCACGTGTGGCAGGTCGTGCTGGAAGAATTCCTCGCCGGTGAAGAATTGGAAGTAGGGGTCGTGGATCCAGCGTTCGCACACGCCTTCGTCTGACAGGCCGTAGATGTGCTTGAGCAACAACAGCCCGATCATGTAACGGGTGGCGATCGCCGGCCGACCGGTATCGCAGAACAGGTCAGCGAGTTCGTTGTCGATCCAGTCCCAGTCGATCTCATCGGCGAGCCGGACGAGTTCGTGCTTCATGTTGATGATCTGATCGAGGCGTGACCGGAACAGGTCGCCGGATCCGGATTGATCTGTTGATTTCGGGCGCATCTTCCTCTCCGAGCCGATGCGACCATGGAATCACGACAAGGTTCAAAAGGGAATCCGAAAGCCCTTCAAAATCGCAAGAATTCCACGCCTGAATGCCCGAAATCTTGCAATCTCGAATACTTCAGACCAGAAAAATCTACAAATCCTTCAGCGGCTTGTCGGTTTTTGACGGGCGACTAGATCGCTGATTAAGACAGTTGTGAGATCGCCCGATCGCCAAATTGCTACACTACTGCCGCGCGAACCGTCTTCCTGTTGGGAAGTGACGGCCTTTGTCGACACTGACGAGCCTTTCTCAATAATTGAAAAATCGAAGCAGTGACGATTAGGAGCCGATGGACGGCATCTCAGTGTTTATATTGCTAATGCAAACACGAAACTCTAGAGTACAATGTAAGCTAACTGATTGATTTTATTGGTGATCCCGGCAGGATTCGAACCTGCGACCCTCAGATTAGGAATCTGATGCTCTATCCTGCTGAGCTACGGGACCAGCGCTATTTTTTTCCTTAGCAAACTCGTGGCCGGAAGGAAACGGTGTCCTTTAATATGGCGCGGGAGACGTCCGCTGGATTGCCGTTCGGGGCTCTGATGTGTAGCGTTGCAGAAGCACATCCGATGGAGGATGCTTTCGGAGGGCGAACCGATGCATCGCAGGAGCGTGAGAAATCCGGTTATTCAGACGCGGCGTGGGCTGCTCAGAACCCTCGGTGTCGGCAGCGCCGCCGTCGCCATGGGCGTCACCGCTGCAGCCGCCGCCGACGGTGCTCAGACGTGCACTGGTGCAACCATGCCGCCCGAGTTGATCGGCCAGTTCGTTGACGGGTTTGGCCACAGCCACAGCATCGACGAAAGGAGTTGGGAGTCGGTTCACGACGACGAGGGGTTTTTGTATCACATCTGCACGGTGGTCCCGCAGGACGGCTTTTTGATCGCACAAAACGACCGGGGCCAGGCGTATCATCCCGAGAAGTTCAGCCGCTTCGAGTGGCTCGTCAAAGATGACGGCGTTTGGTATTGCCAACAGGTCTTCTCCGCCGACAGCCATGATGATGCCGGTGATTTCGATCGGTTTCCCGCCGCTCGCGCAGACAACCCGGGCTCCGGAGGATGCGGCGAAGCCGAAGGCTTTGCCTGGACCAATCTTGCCCCGAGATGACCGCGACGTCTCAAGGTCGAAACGCTTCCTGTGACCGACGACTTGCCGCTCGCCGCCGTGACGCGAGAACCGGCGAACGACAACCGGGTTGATGCGGTTCCATGGACCTCGACCATATCTTTACCTTCATCGCACCCGCCGGGCCCGAAATCGCCCGCATGGCCGAGCTTGGCTTTACCGAGACCTATCGCCGGCGGCACCCGGGGCAGGGCACCGAAAATGTCTGTTATGCCTTCGACAATCTGTTTGTCGAACTGCTGTGGATCACCGATGCGGCGGAAGCCGGAGGTGCGGCGATCCGGCGGACCGGCCTGCTCGAACGGTCGCGTTGGCGCGCGGAGGCGGTCTGTCCGTTCGGCATCGCCTGGCGGGGCGCGCCCCCGCATGCGCCGCTGTGGGACTATCGGCCACCCTATCTGCCGCCCGGTGCTGCCATTCGCGTCGCCTGCGAAGGTGACGATGCACGGCAACCGATGCTGTTTCAGGCGCCCGGCGGGGCGGCACCCACCGACTGGCCGGAGGAGCGGCGCGGGACCCTGCAACACGGTGCCGGGTACGGCGCCGTGCGGGCGGCGACCCTGTTGCTTCCGGCTGACCTGGTGATCGGCCCGGTGCTGCAGCGATTGGCGTCGCAGACGATCCTGTCGCTGGACGCGATACCCGGTACCGGCTACCGGCTGGACCTGACGATCCAAAGGATCGATGGCGGCGTTGCGGCTCTCAGCCTGCCGGGGTTTGAATTCGCCTAGGCGGCTTTCGCCATCAGGCGCGTCAGGTACGAACCGCGGTTACGCAGGAAGGTTTCAAGACGCCGCGGGTAACCTTGCGGCGGTGCGGTCGCAACCGAATGGCGCTCCTCCAAGCCACGGCGCCAGGCAGCGGTCTGCGGCAACCCTTCGAGCAGGCCAAAATCACCGATCGTGTCAAAGGTATCGAGATAGCGGAAGATGGTGCCCCAGACCCCGTCGATCATGTGAAAGCGTGTGCCGTCAAACCACGGTCCGTCGATCTCGCTTTCGATGCGTTCGAATTTGCCGCGCAAGGCCCGGCTCTTTTGCGCAAAGCTGGCCGCGTCCGGCGCATTGTAGAACCCGGCGATGGCATTCAGGGTCTGCGATCCGAACTCGATCCAGGATCGATGGCGGGCCTTTGCCAAGGGTTCTGGCGGATGCAGCGAACCGGGCGTGATCTCATCGAGATATTCGGCGATCACCTGGCTTTCGAAAAGCACAGAGTCCTTCACCTGCAGGAGCGGGACGCGGCCGAGCGGTGACAGGGCAATGAACCAGGCCGGCTTGTCAGACAGGTCGATGTATGTGCGGCGGTGCGGAATACCCTTTTCGCTCAGCACGATCACGGCACGTTGCACGTAGGGGCAAAGATGATGGCTGATCAGATGCATGTCGGACATGTTAGTCTCCAATAGATGCAATTGCATTTAGATTTCATGATACTCTTGAAAAGTCAATGCGTTTGCATCTATATTGCTTTTATGGACATGCCGTCGGATATGACAGTCGACACCTGGATCCGTCTTGTGCGGACTCAGAAGTCAGCGCTGGAAAAGGTCGAGGAGGCGCTAAAGCAGGCGGGATTGCCGCCACTCGCCTGGTACGACGTGCTCCTGGAACTGGAACGCGCCGGGCCCGATGGCATTCGGCCCTTTGCCCTGCGGGAAGCGCTGCTGTTGCCGCAATACGGCGTTTCCCGGCTTATCGATCGGATCGAAAAGGCCGGCCATCTGGAAAAGCGCCACTGCGCCGAGGATGGTCGCGGTCAGCTTCTGGCGATCACGCAACAGGGTCGAAGGCTGCGCGCCGCCATGTGGCCGGTCTACGGCGCCGCTATCGAGCGCACCGTCGGCGCCCGGCTGACACCGGGCGAGGCACGTATTCTGGTACGCCTGCTGGGCAAGCTGCTGCCCGAGGATTGACATCGGCGCGGATGCCCAACACCAGCCGCGACAGAACGGCTCACAAGCCCAAAGGGTCGCACCGGTGATCGACATCGGCCCGGCAGCCGTATTGGTTGCAAGCTGGGCATCTGTTGATAGGTCGTAGACATGACAAGCCGTTTCTCGCGTGGCAGGCCGCTTCCCGTTCCTTCCAGCCGGCTTGGCCGCCTCGCCGGTCTTGGTTTCGCGACCGCCGGCATTGCCGGCCGCACGTTGCTCGATGGCGCCCGCCGGCTGAGCCAGGGCCAATTGCCGGATCCGACCGACCTCCTCCTTGCCCCGGCAAACCTGGTTCGCATGACCGACGAACTGGCCAGAATGCGCGGCGCGGCGATGAAGGTCGGGCAACTCATGTCGATGGATGCCGGCGAGGTGCTGCCGCCGGAATTTGCCGACCTGATGGCGCGGTTGCGTGCGGACGCCGATTTCATGCCAGTCGGTCAGCTCAGCGCGGTGTTGCAGCGCAATTGGGGGCCCGATTGGCACCACCGGTTCGAGCGTTTTGACATGCGGCCGCTGGCCGCTGCGTCGATCGGCCAGGTGCACCGTGCCCGGACCACCGACGGGCGCGATCTTGCGGTAAAGGTGCAGTATCCGGGCGTTGCCGGCAGCATCGACGCCGACATTGACAACGTTACCTTGTTGTTTCGAATGACAGGTCTGGCGCCGCCAGCGGAAAGGCTGTCGGCGTTGACGGCCGAGGCCAAACGGCAATTGCGGCGTGAGGCCGATTACCGGCTGGAAGCGGACCATATCAGGGCTTATTGCAAGGCGCTTACACAGGCCGATGAATTCGCGCTGCCGCAGGTTCAGGACGATCTGACGACGGACATGGTTCTTGCCATGAGCTTCGTGCCCGGCAAAGCGATCGAGCACGCCGCGATCGTCGGTCAAGACATTCGCGACCGCATCGTCCACCGGTTGCTCAGACTTTGCCTGCGCGAGCTGTTCGAATTCCGCCTGATGCAGACCGATCCGAACTTTGCCAATTACACATACGATCCCGCCACCGACAGGGTAGGCCTGCTGGATTTTGGCGCCACGCAGCAGCTTTCCAAGGGCGTTGTCGAGCACTATCGCAGGCTGATACACGCGGGGTTTAAGGGCGATCGCGCGGCCTTGCGCGGTGCCGCCCTCGATCTCGGCCTGTTTTCGCGGCAAACGCAGCCGCGGCACCGGGATCTCATCGTCAATATGATGTCCGCCCTTTTCGCGACGCTTGCATCCAAGCCGGTCTATGACTTCCGAGACGACGGATTGTTCCATCGACTGCAGCGCGCCGGCATGGAATTGGCGACCGATCCGCAGTTCACCGACGTGCCACCGATGGAAACGCTTTACCTGCAGCGCAAGGTGGGCGGCATGTACCTGCTTGGGCGGCGGCTGCGCGCAAGGGTGCCGCTTCGCGACCTGATCGGCGAGTACGTCGATCTGCCATCGGCCGTCTAGTCTAAAGGGATCGGGAAGCGCATCGTTTCAGGGCTTGCGCCGGAGTGCGGAACCGTCTCTAAATCGCGCTCTGCGATCCCCGGCCCAGGAGCCCGCCATGCCCGATTCCATTGCCGTCGACCTCGTCAGCGATACCGCCAGCAAGCCGACGGATGCCATGCGCCGGGCCATGGCCGCGGCTTCGGTGGGCGATGAGCAAAGGGGTGAGGACCCGACGGTCAATGCGCTCAACGAAAGGGTTGCGGACCTGCTGGGCCAGGAGGCGGCGATGTTCCTGCCGTCCGGCACCATGTGCAACCAGGTGGCGATCGCCACCCATTGTCGTCCCGGCGACGAGATCATCGCCGCCGAAGGTGCCCATATCGACAGCGCCGAGGGCGCCGGCGTCGCCGTCTTTGCCGGCAGTTTCGTGCGGACGATCGCTTGTCCTCGCGGTGTCTTTTCGGCCGAAGATGTGCATGCCGCTGTGCGGCCGCACCATGCCAAGATCCCCCGCACGCGCATGGTGGAGATCGAGCAGACCAATAACCGCGGCGGTGGCTCGGTTTGGCGGCGCGATCAGATCGCCGCCGTCGCCGAAGCGGCGCGTCGGCATGACCTGCTGCTGCACATGGACGGCGCCCGGCTGTTGAATGCCGTGGTTGCCTCCGGCGAGCCGGCGGACGCCTACACCCCGCTGTTCGACAGCGTCTGGCTGGATCTGTCCAAGGGGCTGGGCTGTCCGGTCGGTGGGGTGCTTGCCGGTTCGCGCGCGTTCATCGCGGAGGCCGAGGTCTGGAAGCATCGTTTCGGCGGCGCCATGCGGCAGGCCGGAATCATTGCCGCTGCCGGCCTGCACGCACTCGACCACCATGTCGAGCGGCTGGCCGACGATCATGCCAATGCCCGGCGACTGGCGGCACGCATCGGCGATCTGCCCGGCCTCACCCTGCTGTCGCCAGAAGTGGAAACCAACATGGTGTTCTTCGATGTCACCAGCAGCGGCCTTTCCGCCGGCGCCATCGGCGAAGCGATGGCCCGTCACGGCATCCGTATGCATGTGCAGGGGAACTCGCGCATCCGGGCCGTGACCCATATCGATATCTCGATGGAAGATGTCGATCGGGCGGCGGACGCGCTCGAGCAGATTCTTGCTGGCTAAGGCCACGATTGCCGACATCGTTACTTCTGTTGTCGACATCGGACGTCAGAGCGAGGGATCGTAAGATCCGCGGCCGGAAAATGGACCTGAGCTGCGCCGGCGACCTCGGCTTCGGTGCCACACACGGACTCATTGGCCAGATTATCCGTGTCAAGAAGAACACCTGCCGATGTTGCGCAAAACCGACTGGTCATACGCGAACGGATAGGTCGCAGCGCAGTTGGCTGCCTCAGGACGAGGGCGTCAAGAGACAGCCGGAGAGGGCCTGTTTGCCGGTGAGGGGACCGGTTTTGTTGTTATGGCCTTCTCGTTTTGGTGAGCCGGCTTATCGGCATCTTCTCTCCAGAAGCGATAAGCTCCGTACAACTGGACGGCAATCACTGAGCCGCCGATAAGGACGACGATAAACTCCAGGATGGACATGAACGAATACTCCGGATTGGTCAGCTGGCCATTTGGAAGCGGCGTTCCATGATGCGGATCTGATCGCGTAGCCGCAGTTTCATTTTCTTCAACGCCCGCAGCCGCATGTCGTCGGGCAGAGGCCGGTTCTGTTCACCGATAATCTTGGCGTCGATCACGCCGTGGCGGGCATAGAGAGCTTTCAGGTGGTTGTGCATCATTTCCTCCTTACCCTGCGGATATAAGATCATTGCCTGATAGCTCAAATTGATAGTACCAATGGCCACGATAGAGATTTTCAATCGGAGTCATGATGGCAGTCCGTCCAACCCACCGTCAGCTGGAATACCTGGTGGCCGTCGGTGAAACCGGTCATTTCGGCACCGCAGCGCAACAATGTCACGTCTCGCAGCCGACCCTGTCGACACAGATCCAGCTGCTGGAAGACCGGCTGAATGCCAAGCTCATCGACCGTGCCCCGGGAGGCGCACGGCCGACGCCGCTCGGTGAGATCGTCATCGACCTGGCGCGCAGCGTGCTCTCCACGCTCGACGAAATCAAAACGGTCACACAGAATGCGTCGGAAAACCTGGGCGGCCTCATCCGGCTCGGTGTGGTGCCGACCTTCGGCCCCTATTTCCTGCCCTTCGTGCTGCCGCACCTGCATCAACGCTATCCGAAGCTGGAACTGTACATCCGTGAGGAGCGACCGTCGGATCTGCTGCAGGCCATCGTCGCCGGACAGGTCGATTGCGGGTTGATGCCGCCGGCCGAGCACGACCGGCTGGAGAGCCGCACCTTTCTGTCCGAAACACTGCAACTCGGCCTGCCGGCCGACCACCGTCTGGCGTCTGCGGCGCGTATCGACCTCGAGATGCTCAAGGGCGAACGTATGCTGACGCTGGTGCCGACCCATCAGCTCAGCCGCAACGTGCGCGACTTTTGCGAGGCCTCAGGCGCCGTGCTCAACATGGATTACGAGGGCACCAGCCTCGACGCGGTGCGTCAGATGGTGTCAATCGGCATGGGTCTGTCGCTGTTTCCCCAGTTCTATATCGAATCCGAGTTTCCCAAGGAAAGCCGGGTTGTGCTGCGGGATGTCGAGGGATGGCCCTTGAGCCGCTCCATCTGCATCGCGTGGCGGCGCGGTTCGGTACGCAAGGGGCAATATCTGCAGCTTTGCCAGGAATGCGAGATCGCACTCCAAGCATTCCGCGAACAGGCCAAATAATCATAGCACGTCGCGGACATCCGGCCGTCACGGGTGTGCGGCGCCAGTTCCGCAAACGGTCCGGTGCCTCAACAGAGACACCATGGTTCAGGCAGCGCGTCGCCGCCCTGTCGCTATCCGGTCAGTTCAGCCGGCACTTTCCGCGGCTCATTCTGCCCTTGGCTTCCGCGCAAACGCTTTGTGTGGCCTCGATGTTAAGCTGCTGCTGCGATTCAGTGCCGCCGGAGTTCGACGTCAACCGGCCCGGGGTGCAGTTGATGCACTGCGTTCCCGTGCAATCGCAGCCCTGAATCTTGCATAGATCGCAAAACAGGCTGCGCTGTTGCGACGGCGTGGCCTGCAGCGTCGTTTGCGCCGAGGCAACGGTCGCCGCAAGCATGGCGATTGCAGCAACGATGGGTGGAAGTCTGTTCATTGGAACCTCCCTTTCTCACCCCACCGTCGCGAATAATAGCACAAAATCGCAGTGTCTGCATGGAATAAATGAATCTACTATAGGCTGTATCAATGTTAATTCTTTTTCTTTTGTATGACGGACCCTACATTGTACGAATCTTATTCGATCAAAATGTGTACTAAGACATTTTTTTAAATCATCTCTGATCGCAACGTTCGGTTTTTTCTATTTTTAAACAAAGAAATATTCATTGGCGAGGTGTGCGAATGCGCCATGCCGGCGCTACGGCAATCTGTCGCGCCGTTCCGCCCTCAAGGACGGTGGAAAAACACCCGCCGCCGGTATGGAATCCTCCGGCGGATTGCATCATATACCCACCTGTCCAGGAACAATCTGATAAGACTGACAAATCCAACTGCCGGCGGGGGCCGGCCAATATGATGGGAGGATCCACATGACCACACTCAATCGACGTCAGACGCTCGGCCTGCTGGGTGCAGCGGCCGCGGCACCACTGTTGCCGACGCCGGCACTGGCTAACACCACCATCACTGTCGGCGCGCTGCGGTTCACCAGCCATGCGGCGAGTTTCGTCGCACTGGAACGCGGTTATTTCTCCGACGCCGGGCTGAACGTCGAGTTCAAGTTTTTCCAGGCCGCGCAGCCGATGGCGGTGGCGATCGCCTCAGGTGACGCCGATTACGCGGTGACGGCGATTTCAGGTGGCCTGATCTCGCTCGCCGACAAGGGCGCGGCCAAGGTCATCGGCGGCGCCCTCAGCGAGGAACAGGGCATTGACGGCCAGAAGATCCTGGCCTCCAACGCCGCCTACGATGCGGGTCTGACCGACCCCTCCAAACTGAACGGCAAGACCTACGCCGTAACGCAGGCCGGATCTTCGTTCCACTACATGGGTTCCAAGATCGCCGACGCCGAGGGCGTCGAGATGCGTTTCAAACCGCTGCAGAAAGTCGGTGCCATCATCGGCGCGATGAAGTCCGGTCAGGTGGATGCCTGGTCAATCGTCCCGCATATCGCCAAGCCGCTGGCCGGATCCGGCGCCGTGCACATTATCGGCGACGTGGCCGACTACGTCCCGGACTACCAGGTCACCACCGTGTTTACATCGACCGACAACGCCGCCAACGAACGGGCCCAGACCGAAGCGTTTCTGGCCGCCTTCGCGAAAGGCGCCGACGACTTCAATGCGTCGCTGGTCGACAAGACCGCGGGCGACGATGCGGCCGAGGAGATGGTCCAGCTGATTCACAAATACGTCTATACCGACCGGCCCTACGAGAAGGCCAAGCCAAGCATCGTCAACGGCGCCATGCGGATCAACAAGGGCGCAGCGCTGAACGCCGCTTCCGTGCAGGACCAGATCGACTGGTTCAAGGCGGAAGGCCTGGTCAAAGACGGCGTGACCTACGAAACGCTGGTCGATTCATCCTACGTGGAGAGCACCTAGCGCGCCAATGGATCTGCGCCTTGACAGGGTCTGCCACGCCTACGATGGCCTTGAGGTGCTGCGCGACATCGATCTCGACATTCCGGCCGGGCGGATCGTCTGTATCGTCGGTCCGTCCGGCTGCGGGAAGTCGACCCTGTTGCGGCTGATCGGCGGCCTGGAGAAGCCGACGCGCGGCCAGGTCCTGGAGATCGGTGAACCGCCGACGGCAAGCCTCAACCCGCTGACCTATGTGTTTCAGGATTTTGCCCTGCTGCCCTGGCGCAGCGTGCACGGCAACGTCAGCCTGGTGCTCGAAGATCACCGGCTCGGGCGGGATCGGGCGGCCCGCATTGTCACTGACGTGCTTGCCCGCACGAAGCTGTCCGATTTCGCCGAAGCCTTGCCGAAACAGCTCTCCGGCGGCATGAAGCAGCGGGTAGCGATTGCCCGCGCCCTGGCCGTCGACCCGGCGGTGATGCTGCTCGACGAGCCGTTGTCGGCGCTTGACGCGCAGACGCGTGAGCTGCTGATGGACGATTTGGTCGACCTGTGGAGCCGCCAGCCTTTCACCGCCGTCTACGTAACCCACAACCTGGCCGAGGCGGTGCGGCTTGGCCATCGCATCGTTGTGCTGTCGCGCCGTCCGGGTATGATTCGGGAGGTCGTCGAGATCGATAAGCCGCTCGCCGACCGCGGCCTCGGTGACGTGGAACTGGAGCGCCGGCAGCAGCAGCTGTGGAGCCTGATGCGGGACGAGGCGGCCGCCGCCGACAAGGAATTGATCGATGGCTGATATTGCCGATCCGGCTTCCCGCCAAGCCGACGCGCGGCCGGTGGCGTTTCGTGGCGGTGGTTTCAATCCCCGCTCGGTGCGCTGGGTCGGTGCGGCCGTGTTCGTCGTGCTGATCGCACTGATCGAGTGGGGTACCCGGACCGGCTTCATTTCCGCGCTAACGCTGCCGCGTCCCAGCGACGTGCTGAACACGTTTGTCGAGCTGTGGGACAGCGGCCTGCTGTGGAAGCATCTTCTCCCCTCGCTGTCGCGGTTGGCCGTGGGGGCGGCGCTTGGCGTCGCGGTTGGCATCGCCACCGGCATCGCCATCGGACTTTTTTCCTATGTGCGGGCCGGGCTGGTGCCGCTGGTCGCAGCGATTTTTCCGATTCCGAAAATCGCCTTGTTGCCGCTGTTTGTCATCTGGTTCGGTATTGACGAGGGCTCGAAATATGCGCTGATCGCGCTCGGCACCTTTACCCCGACGGTGGTCGCCACCTATGGGGCGGTCGACAATGTCGACCGGACGCTGATCCGCATGGCCCAGAGTTTCGGGCTCAGCTGGCAGTCGATCGTGCGCAAAATCGTCCTGCCGGGCGCCATGCCCGGCATCCTGTCGGGACTTCGTGTGAGTCTCGCAATCGCCATCATCCTGCTGGTTGCGGCGGAAATGCTTGGCGCCGAACATGGCGTCGGCGCCTATATTCTGGAAGCCGGCTCGCTTTACGACCTGGAGCGGCTGTTCGCCGGCGTCGTCATCCTGTCGGTGCTCGGCGTCGTGGTCAACGCGATGATCGGTATGGTGGAGCGCCGGTTGTTGCGGTGGCGGGTTTAGTGTGTGAAATTCGGAGACGGTTTACTTAATTCTCTGAAATACTTCGGTAAATTGAAACCCTGTGCCCGAATTAAGCAAACCGTCACCGAATGTTGCCACCGCTGCGACAAGTGGTTCATTGGTATAGTGGACGGTGCGGGGAAATTTGGCGACGGCTTGCTTAATTCGGGCACGGTTTCACGCAATCCGACATGTTCGGTTGGAATTAAGTAAGCCGTCTCCGAATTTCAGGCACAGCGATGCAAAGGAACAACGGGGGCGGCTCAGGCCGCCCCCATATCGTTTTGGTGTCAGACGAAGGTGACGCCGTTTTCGCCCATCGGCAGGTTGGAGACCCGCAATTCGTTGCTGGCGGCGTGGATCGCATTGGCCAGCGCCGGCGCGGCGGGCGGGGTGCCCGGTTCGCCAACCCCGGTCGGTGCTTCCGTCGACGGCAGGATGTGTACCTCGATGGCACGGATGTCGCCGATCCGCATCGGCTCGTAGTCCGGGAAATTGGCCTGCTCGACCCCGCCTTCCGACAGCGTGATGTGGTTGCGCATGACATGGCCGAGGCCGTAGCCGATGCCGCCCTCCATCTGCGCCTTGACGATGTCGGGATTGACGGCGATGCCGCAGTCGACCGCGCAGGTGACCTTTTCGATCTGCACACCGTCCTCGGCGTTGCCCGAGATCTCGACGACCTCGGCGACGTAGCTGCCGAAGGACTTGTGCACGGCGATCCCTTGGGCGCGACCGTCAGACGGATTGCCCCAGTTGCCTTTCTCGGCGGCGAGCTTGAGCACACCGGCCATGCGGTCCTGGTCCTTGTCGCCCTTCAGATAGGCGAGCCGGAACTCGACCGGGTCGCGGCCGGCCGCCTTGGCGGCCAGGTCCATCATCACTTCCATCACGTGACCGGTATGCGTGTGGCCGACCGAGCGCCACCACAACAGGCTTGTCGCTTTCGGCGTATCGGTGAGGCCGACAAACTGGCTGGGAATGCGATAAGGCGTGTCCGAAACGCCTTCCACGGAAGTGCCGTCGATGCCATCTTCCACGGAGAAGGCCTCGAAAGGCGTGCCCTTCATGATCGACTGTCCGGCAATACGGTGTTCCCAGCCGACGATGTTGCCATCGTCATCAAGGCCAACCCGTACGCGGTGGCCGAATGCCGGCCGGTAGTAACCGCCGGTCAAATCGTCCTCGCGGGACCACACCAGTTTCACCGGACGCGACCGGTCGGTCATGATGAAGGCCAGCGCCGCCTCGACCTGATAGTCGGCCTCCGGCGTGGCACGCCGTCCGAAAGACCCGCCGGTCAGCAAGGTGTTGATCTTGATCTTCTCCATCGGCAACTGGAAGATCTGCGCTAGCGCCATATGCGGACCGGTCGGGAACTGGCAGCCGTCATGCAGCAGAATGCCGCCGTCTGCCGTTGCCTCGATCGTGCAGTTCATGGGCTCCATCGGGGCATGGGCCAGCAGCGGGAAGTAGAACGTCTCTTCCACGATGGTGGCAGCGCCGTCGACCGTGGATTTGACGGCGGCATGGTCGTTCTTGAGGACATTGAACTGTGGATCGGCATCGAGCGCGGCCATGATCTCGGCCTTGATCTCATCGGAACTGCGCGCCTCGGCCTGGCTTGTGTCCCATTCCACCTGCAGCGCGTCGCGTGCCTGGAAAGCAGCCCAGGTGTTCTCGGCGTAGACCGCGACACCGGCTTTGTTGGGCAGGATCGCGGCGTTGATGAAGCCCTTCACCGACTTGGCGTCGCCGTCATCCATGCTGACCGCGAGGCTACCCTTGCTCGGCGGCCGCTTGATTACCGCGACCATCTGGTTGGGCAGGTGCAGATCCATGCCGTATACAGCGGTGCCGTTGGTTTTGATGGCCGAGTCGAGACGCCGCACATCGGGATTGCCAATCAGCCTGAACTCGCTTGGATCCTTCAATCTCGGCTCCGCCGGCGCCTCCATTGCGGCCGCCGCGGCGACAAAATCGCCGATCGGTGCCTGCTTGCCGGCGCCGGTAACAATGCCTTCCTCGATCGTCAGTTCGGCCGGGTCGACGTCCCATTCCTTGGCGGCGGCAGAGATCAGCATCTCGCGTGCCGCAGCGCCGGCCTGCCGGTACTGCATGAACGAGTTCGCCATGGCGGTCGACCCACCGGTGCCCTGGAACTGTCCAAAGAGCAGATTGTTGTAGACGGCCGGATCGGAAGGCGCGAATTCGTAGTCGATCTGGTCCATGCGCAGACCGAGTTCTTCGGCGATCAGCGTCGGCAGGCCGGTGGCCGGGCCCTGGCCCTTTTCGAAGTGTTTGACAATGGCCGTTACGGTTCCATCCGATCCGATTTTGACGAACGGATTGAACATCTGACCTTCGGCAGCCGTGGCAGCAATGGCACCGTCGGGGCGGACGCCGACCATCAGCACGGCGGCGGTAGCGGCTGCGCCCTTGAGGAAGCCGCGTCGCGATGAATGAACGTTCATGATCAGGCCTCCATGATCTCGGACGCGCGCTGGATGCCGGCGCGGATGCGTTGGTAGGTGGCGCAACGGCAGGCATTGCCCCACATGTAATCGTCAATTTCGGCGGCGCTCGGCTTGGGATTTTCTGTCAGCAGGCCGACGGCGGACATGACCTGCCCGGATTGGCAATAGCCACACTGGACGACGTCGAGTTCGACCCACGCCTGTTGCACGGCCTCGGCCTCTTTCGAGTTCAGTCCCTCGATCGTGGTGATCTCCAGATCGCCGACATCATCGATGAAGGTCTGGCAGGAGCGGACCGGCATGCCGTCAAGATGCACGGTGCAGGCGCCGCAGGAGGCAACTCCGCAACCGAATTTCGTTCCGGTCAGTTTCAACTCGTCCCGAATAACCCAAAGTAGAGGTGTCCCGGGTTCGGCCTCGACGTCATGCGTCTTGCCGTTTAGTTGCAGTGAATATTGCAAGGCAATTCTCCTAGCTGTCTACGGTTGCTGGGGGTGCGGAAGAGGCTGCGCAGTGGTCATGGTGAACCGAAATCCATCCTGGTCCGTCGGACAACATATCAACTCGACCACCGCCGCAAATTTTTACGATCCGACAAACTTAGTCCATTTGTCCAGAATTGACAATATTCCGTGTTTTGTCAATAAACCGGACATGAAGAAGCGCGACCACATCATTGAAGCTGCGATCAGCGTCATCGCGCGTCATGGCGTCAAGCGAACCACCATGAATGATGTGGCGGCCGAGGCCGGTGTCGCGCGTCAGACGCTATATAACGCGTACGCAAGCAAAGACGACCTCTTGCACGCGATGATTCAGCATTTCGCCTGCAGCTCCCTCAATGCCATCCGAATAGAAGCCGCGGAAGCGCATTCCCTCGCCGACAAGCTCGATATCTATTTCCTGCACAGCGCGGTCAAACCTTACGAGTTTCTAACCGCCTCACCCGAAGCAAAAGACATCGTCGACGGCTTCGACGAAGCAGCGCGTGAATCGTTGATGGCGTCCTATAAACGCTACCGCATCGAGCTGGAAAACATGCTGAAGCCCTACGCCAGGCAGATCGAAGCGGCCGGTCAGACCGTTCCGGAGCTGGCCGACTACATCTACGTCTCGGCCAAAGGTGCCAAAAGCCTTGCGACGAACAGAGATCATCTCGTCAAGCTGCTCCATTCGCTCAAGATCATGGTGCTGTCCTTGATCGGGGAAGCAGATCCGGACGGTGACGCTCAGCGCTCGCCTTTGCGATAGGGCGCCATCAGGGCCTGCGGGACGCGGGCGCGACGCGACATGGCGATCAGCGCGGCGATCGACAGCACATAGGGCACCATCAGGAAGAGCTGGTAGGGCACGCCGCCCTCGACGACGTGCTGCAGGCGCAGTTGATAAGCGTCGAACAGGGCGAACAGCAGAGCGCCGAGCAAAGCCTTCCCTGGTCGCCACGAGGCGAACACAACCAGCGCGATGCACACCCAACCGCGACCTTGCACCATGGTCGGGAAGAAGCTGTTGAAGGTTGCGGTGGTGAGGAAGGCGCCGCCCAGCGCCATCAGGGCGCTGCCGGCGATGACCGCGCCGATGCGGATGCGGATCGGATCGAGTCCCTGCGCTTCGACGGCATGTGGATTCTCGCCGGTCATCCGCACCGCGAGGCCCAGCGGAGTCCGGGCCATGCCGTAAGCCACCACCAGCACCGCGGCGAAGGCGAGATAGGTCGGCGCAGTCTGGGAGAAAAGCGCTTCGCCGACGAAAGGCAGGTCCGACAGTCCGGGAATGGCCAACGGCTGGAACGGCTCGATGGTCGGCGGTGTCGAGGACAGCGGCAGCGACAAACGGTACACGTAGTAGGTGAGCGACGACGCGAACAGCGTGATGCCCAACCCGGTGACATGCTGCGACAACGCCAGCGGTACAGTCAAGATCGCGTGCAGCAAGCCGAACAGGCCGCCGCACAGGGCTGCCACGAGCAGCCCGGTCCACAGATCACCGCCCTGGTAGACCGTCATCCAGGCGACCATCGCGCCCATGGTCATGATGCCCTCGATGCCGAGATTGAGAACACCGGCACGCTCGCAGATCAGGGCGCCCAGTGTTCCGAAAATCAGCGGTGTCGCAATGCGCAGCACGGCGCCCCACAGGCTGGCGGTGAAGAATATGTCGAGGGCTTCCGTCATCGGCGCACCCGATAGGCGGTGAACAGCAGCGCCACCAGCATGGTCAGAAGCGATATGGAGACAATGACGTCGGCGATGAAGCTCGGTACGCCAAGCGCCCGGCTCATGCCATCGGCGCCGACAAAGACGACCGCCACAAACAGCGACGTCAGCACAACACCAAGCGGATTGAGGCCGGCCAGCATGGCGACGACGATGCCGGAATAGCCGTAGCCGGGCGACAGGTCGAGCGTGACATAACCCTTCAGGCCGGTCACCTCGATGGCACCGGCCAGCCCTGCCAGGGCGCCGGACAGACAGCCGACGGCGAGCAGCGTTGTCGCCAGCGGCACGCCGGCAAACGCCGCGGCGGTGGCGTTGAGCCCGGCCGCCCGCGTGGCCATGCCGAACACGGTGCGCGCCTGCAACAGCGCGATCAGCAGTGCCGCGACAATGGCGATCAGCAGGCCGATATGAAGCCGCGTTCGGTCCATCAGCTTGGGCAGCATCACCTCGCGATCGACCGGCACCGATTGCGGCCAACCAAAGGCCAGCGGGTCTTTCATCGGTCCCTCGATCATCATCGACACGAACAGCAGCACGATGAAATTGAGGAGCAGCGTCGTCACCACCTCATCGACGCCGAGGCGCAATCGCAACAGCACCGGACCGAGCAGCAGCAGCGCGCCGGCCGCCATGGCGGCCACCATGATCAGGATTATCGCCAGCACCGGCGGCAGGCCCGCAGCGGCGTGGTGGCCGATCCAGGCGGCGGCCAGCGCACCGGCATAGAGCTGTCCCTCGGCGCCGATGTTCCACAGGCGGGCCCGGAAGGCGACCGCGGCAGCAAGTCCTGTCAGCATCAAGGGCGTCGCGCGTGTCATTGTTTCGGAGATCGACAGGCGCGAACCGAACGCGCCACGCAGCATTTCGCCATAGGCGCTGAACGGATTGACTCCGGCCATTGCGATCAGCCCGCCGGACAGGGCGAGAGCGATGACCATTGCGGCGAGAGGGGCGGCCAGAAGCATTGCCGTCGGCACGCTGCTGCGCCGCTCAAGCCGCATGCTCGTCCTCCCATATGCCGGCCATCATCAGGCCGACCCTTCGCGCATCGGCCGCATGGGCCGTAACCGGGTGCGACAGCCGGCCGCGGTAGATGGCGCGGATGCGGTCCGACAGGGCCAGCACCTCGTCGAGATCCTCCGAAATCAGCAGGATCGCGGCGCCCTTGCCGCGAGCGGCGAGAAGCTCTTCATGCACGGCGGCAATGGCACCCTCGTCAAGCCCGCGGGTCGGTTGATTGGCGATGACAAGACGCGGTTCGGACGCCAGGTTGCGGCCGAGGATCATCTTCTGCATGTTGCCGCCCGACAGCTGCCGAGCAGGGGTTTCCGGCCCGGCCCCGCGAATGTCGAAGCGCTCGATCAAGTCGCGGGCAAAGCGCCGGCAGCCGGACCGGTCGACGATTCCGGTGCGCGAAAAACGCCGGTCGCGGATGCGCTCGAAAACACTGTTCTCCCAAACGGTCATGTCGCCGACAACGCCCTCGGCATGACGGTCTTCCGGGATACGCCCGGCGCCGTGCTCGACCAGGGTCCTCGGGGTGAACCCGTTAGCTTCCATTCCGAGAAAGCGGATCGTGCCGGAACCGGCACGGGCCAGACCGCTGGTCAGACGACCAAGTGTCGCCTGGCCGTTGCCGGAGACGCCGACGATGCCGAGGATTTCGCCGGCGCGCACGGTCAGGGAAACGTCGTCCAACACATGGCGGCCATCTTCCATGATTATGACGTGATCGAGCGCCAACACCACCTCCCCCGGATCCTGGTCCTCGCGCACAGGGCGCACGACACGCCTGCCAACCATCAGTTCGGCCAGTTCCGCGCGATCCGTATCGGCGGTCTGCCGTTCCGCTACCATCCTGCCGCCGCGCAGCACGGTGACCCGGTCGGATGCGGCCATGACTTCGGCCAGCTTATGCGTGATAAACACGACCGATAGGCCGCTTTCGGTCATGCTGCGCAGGGTCTCGAAGAGGCGCGTCGCCTCCATCTGGGTCAGCACGGCGGTCGGTTCGTCGAGAATCAGGATGCGCGCGTCGCGGTACAGGGCCTTCAAGATTTCGACCCGTTGCCGTTCGCCCACCGAAAGGTCCGCGACAACGGCATCGGGATGAACCTCCAGCCCGAAACGATCGGCCAGCGCCAGCAGCCGGCGGCGGGCTTCCGGACGGGCGGAGCGCAGGCGGATCAAGGGTTCCGTGCCGATCATGACGTTGTCGAGAACGGTCAGGTTCGATGCCAGCGTGAAGTGCTGATGCACCATACCGACCCCGGCGCCGATGGCGGCGCGCGGCCGCCCCGGTGGCAAGGTGGTGCCAAATACATCGACCGTGCCGGTGTCGGCCACGTAATGGCCGAACAGGATGTTCATCAGCGTCGTTTTGCCGGCGCCGTTCTCGCCCAGCAACGCCAGCAATTCACCTTTACGAAGGCTCAGGCTGATGTCGTCATTGGCGATGAGATCGCCGAACCGTTTGCTGATCCCGGTGAGCTGCAGGACCGTCGAACGGCTCACGCCGGCGCTCCTGCAATTGCTGCCGGATAGCTCCATGGGGCCGCCGCCTCGATATGCTGCGCCAGGTCGAGCAGCAGCAGATCAGAGCCGATCGGCCCGACCAGCTGGACCGCTAGCGGCAACCCGTTCGAATCGGTACCGTGCGGCAGGCTGAGGGCCGGCAAACCGGCGATGTTGGCCAGCGTGGTGCGTGGTGCGATCTCAGCCATGTGTTCCCAGAACCGATCGGTGTTGCGATGGTCGGCCGGCATCGATCCGATGGCCGGCGGCGGGCCGCCAAGCATCGGCATGAGAATCAGATCGGCCGTTTGAAACAGCTGCCAGCAGCCATGGGCGGTGCGCGCCGCGTTGACATCGGCGACAAACAGGTCGGTGGCGCTGAGGCGCCGGCCCTCACCGACGGTTGCGGCGACCAGGGGACTGACGTCGTTGTCGCCGATTTGCAAGACCTCGAGCCAGCTGGTCATTGACGCTGTCAGAATCATGCGCACGATGTGTGCCGCATCGTCGGCCAGCCGATTGAGCGTCGCGACGTCGGTGTCGACAATCCGGTGTCCCTGCGTCTTAAGCAGGGCGGCGCAACGGCGAACGGCGTCCGCCTGTTCAGCCCCGAGCGCGGTCGGGGCCGTGTCGACGACGGCAATTCGCAATCCCTTGACCGGGATACCGGTGAGATTCGGGTCGCCATAGGGGCCCACGGCATGTCCCGACACCGCGGTAAGGGCATTGCGTACATCGCGGACCGAGCGCGCCAGCACCAGTTCTCCGGTGATTCCCATGATATGGTTGCGAAAGTCCGGTGCGTTCGGGACCAGGCCGCGGGACGGTTTGAGGCCGACGAGGCCGCAGCAGGCCGCCGGCACACGGGTGGACCCGGCCGCATCGGTGGCGTGCGCCAGCGCGACGATGCCCGAGGCAACGGCTACCGCGGCGCCGCCCGAAGAACCGCCCGGCGAAAGGGTCGGATCCCACGGATTACGAGCCGGCGGACCGGTCTCGGGCTCGCAGGTGAGCGACAGGCCGAAAGCCGGCACCGCCGTTGTTCCGAAGGGCAGCAAGCCGGCCGCCCGAAAGCGGCTGAACAACAGACTGTCTTCGGCTTCGGGAGAAACCCGTTCGGCGACAGCCTTCGATCCTGCCTGGACCGGCAGACCCTTGGCCGGATTGCCAAGATCCTTGGCGAGAAACGGCAGGCCGGCGAACGGCGCATTGCGGGCGGCCGGATCGTCGGTGGAAAAATGCGCTTCGAAAGTGTCGGCGGCCGCCATGCCCATATCGGGATCAAGATGGCAAAGAGCACCGAGAGGATCCTGACGGGCGCGCTCGATGCTCGCCCGCATGAGTTCCGGAGCACTGACAACACCATGACGTACCGCTTCGGCCAGCGCGGTGGCATCCAGGCCGGCCGGCGACGGGTCGTTATGCGATTGCGACGGCAAACGAAAACCTCAGGACGGCTCGTCCGGGTTGATCGGCACTTCGAAGGAGCCGTCCATGATTGCCTTCTGCTTGGCCTCCATGGCGGCGATCGCCTCCGGCGCAATGCCGCCCGGCACAAACAGCAGCTCGTTGCCGCCATGCTTCATGAACGAGTACTCGGTATAGTCGCGGCCGACCGGCCGGCCGGCCTGGACGTCCGCTACCACCGCATCAACCGTCGGACGGAAGTTCCAGATGGCGTTGGCGAAGATGGTTCCGGGATAGCGCGGGGTGTAGTCGATCAGCGATCCGATCGCCCGCGCGCCGCGTTCCTGGGCGCCGTCGGCGGTGCCGATGCGCTCGCCGAAGATGATGTCGGCACCGGCGTCGATCTGGGCGATGGCCGCCTCTTTGGCCTTGGGCGGATCGAACCAGGCGCCGATGAAGCCGTTGAGGAATTTAGCGTTCGGGTTGACCTCACGGACCCCATCGCGAAAGGCGTTGATCAGCAGGTTGACTTCCGGGATCGGATAGCCGCCGACGGAACCGAAGGTATTGGACTGGCTCATGGTGCCGGCCAGCATGCCGGCGAGATAGGCGGCTTCGTGGTTGCGGGTGCCGAAAACGCCGAAATTGTTACCCGACGGACCGCCCGACGAGCCCATCAGAAAGGCGATGTCCGGATAGTCCGCGGCCACCTGCCGCGCCTCGTTCTCCACCGCATAGGATTCGCCCCAGATGAGGTCGACACCCTGCTCGGCGTATTCGCGCATGGCCCGCGCGTAGTCGGTTCCGGAAACCCCTTCCGAAAAAACGTATTCGATCAGGCCGTCATCGGCCGCCGATTGCAGCGCCTGGTGGATGCGCGAATTCCAGGCATTTTCCACCGGCGAGGCGTGGATGCCGGCGACCTTGACTTTCTCCTGGGCGAGCGCCGGTGCTGCCAGGATCGGAAGCATGCTTGCAGCGGCCGCAAGGAACAGGCGGCGGGACAGTCTGTCAATCATCGTGTAACCCCTGGATTATGAGTGCGCGGACCGAAGCGGCCCGCCGTTTTTGGTATGGTAACCGGCAAATTAGCGGCTGGCCGTTCCGACTTGTCAAGGGGCAAGTCACCGGCCTTCCACCGGTGCGTAGTCGGCGGCGTCGACGTGATCGGGGCGACCCTCCAGATGCAGCTGGCTGCGCCGCGGCGGTGTCTCGCTGAGGATGTTGCCGTCGCGGATTACCGCGAGCCGCGTAGCGCCGATGCGAATGGCTTCGATCGGATCGGCCGCCTGAAGCAGCACGCAATTCGCCGGATTGCCTTTGGCGATGCCGTAGCCGTCGAGGCCGATGGCACGCGCCGAGTTGACGGTGATGGCGTCGAACATCCAGCGCATCTCGTCGCGCGACGTCATGTGGGTGGCATGGATGGCCATGTGGGCGACCTGCAGCATGTCGGCGTTGCCGAGCGAATACCAGGGATCCATGCAGCAATCCTGGCCGAGGGCGACATTGACCCGGGCCCGGACCAGCTCCGGAATGCGGGTCAGGCCGCGCCGCTTGGGGTAGGTGTCGTGACGGCCCTGCAGCGTCATGTTGATCAGCGGGTTGGGGATCGCCTGGATGTCCGCCTCCGCCAGAAGCGGCAGAAGTTTCGAGACGTAATAGTTGTCCATCGAATGCATGGACGTGAGGTGCGAGCCGGCGACCCGCCCCTGCAGGCCCAACCGCACGGTGTGCTGGGCCAGGGTTTCGATATGCCTGGACATCGGGTCATCGCTCTCGTCGCAATGCATGTCGACCCGCAGGCCGCGTTCGGCGGCTATGTCACACAGGCGCGCGACCGACTCCGCCCCGTCCTGCATGGTGCGTTCGAAATGCGGGATGCCGCCGACCACGTCGATACCCATGTCGAGCGCCCTAAGCAGATTGGCTTCGGCGTTGGGTGCCCGCAGCAGGCCGTCCTGGGGAAAGGCGACGAGCTGCAGGTCGATATAGGACCTGACCTGATCGCGGACCTCCAGCAGCGCCTCCACGGCCAGTAGCCTGTCGTCACAGACGTCGACATGGGTGCGGATGTGCAGCAGACCCTGAGAAACGGCGAGGTCGCAGTAGCGCAGCGCCCGGTGAACCACCGCCTCACGGGTCAGGCGCGGCTTCAGCTCGCCCCACAGGGCGATGCCCTCTAGCAGTGTGCCGGACTGGTTGAGCCGCGGCAGACCGAGCGACAGGGTTGCGTCCATGTGGAAGTGCGGATCGACAAAAGGCGGCGACACCAGCCGATCACCGGCATCGAGCACCCGCTTCGCCGGCGCGTCGATGCCGGTTTCCACCGCCTCGAAGCGGCCGTCTGAGATGGCGATATCGGTGCCGACGCCGTTCGGCAGGCGGGCGTTCTTGATCAGCAGGTCAGGCATGGCGCGCGGTTTCCGTTATGGGGCAGATCGTTTTTGCCATAGCAGCACGCGAGGGGCGGGGCGACAAGAGGCCGATCACCGCCGTTTCGTCGACAAGATGCGGGAAACACTCGACAATGCGCCGTCATGCCGCTATGCCCCGCTGGTCAACGACCGGCGCACAGAAACCGCGCCTGCAATCTGGGACAAAACGATGACCGCAACCAGGGCGAGGCCCGCGCCGAAACCGGGCGTCATGGATATTGCCGCCTATGTGCCGGGCCGCGAGACGGCGCCCGGCGTCGACCGCGTGTTCAAGCTGTCCGCCAACGAGTCGCCGATCGGGACCAGCCCCGATGCAATCGCGGCGCTGGCCGAAATAAGCGACCGGCTGGCCATCTACCCCGACGGCAACGCGACAGTCCTGCGCGATGCGATCGCCGACGTGCACGGGCTGAACCCGGCCAATATCCTGTGCGGCAACGGCTCGGACGAACTGCTCACGCTGCTGTGCCAGGCTTATCTTTCGCCCGGCGACGAGGGGATCGTCACCGAGCATGGCTTCCTCGTTTACCGGATCCAGATCATGGCGGCCGGAGCAACGCCGGTAACGGTGCCGGAGACCGATTGCCGAGCCGACGTGGATGCCATCCTCGGGGCGGTGAGCGACAGGACCAAGATCGTCTTTCTGGCCAATCCGAACAACCCGACCGGCACCTATCTGCCGATCGACGAGGTGCGGCGGCTGCAGGCTGGACTGCCCGGTCACGTGCTTTTGGTTCTCGATGCGGCCTACGCCGAATATGTGCGCCGAAACGACTACGAATCCGGCATCGAACTGGTCTCGGCCAACGACAATGTCGTCATGACCCGAACCTTTTCGAAGATCTACGGACTTGCCGGCCTGCGCATCGGCTGGCTGTACGGACCGTCGCATGTGGTGGACGCGCTGCATCGCATCCGCGGGCCGTTCAACCTCAACGCCGCAGCGCTCGCAGCAGGCGTTGCCGCGATACGCGACCGGGCGCATATCGACCGGGCTGTGGCGCACAACGACCTGTGGCGGCAGCGGGTAACCGAAGGTCTGCAGGCGCTGGGGCTGACGGTGACACCGTCAGCGACCAATTTCGTGCTGATCCACTTCGGTGCGCAACAGGGCAAGACGGCGGCTGAAGCCGATGCATTCCTGTCAAGCCGCGGCTTCGTGCTGCGCCGGGTCACAGCGTATGGCTTTCCGGACGCGCTGCGCATGAGCATTGGCAGCGATGAGGCAAACGAAGGCGTGATCGAGGCGCTGAAGGAGTTTCTGGACACGCGATGAGTGATGCCCATTTCAAGAAAATCGCCCTGATCGGGATCGGTCTCATTGGTTCGTCGCTGGCAAGGGTGATCCGCGAAAAGAACCTCGCCGATACCATCAGCGTGGCCAGCAAAACGTCCGACACACTGGAACGGGCCCATCAACTGGGGCTCGGTGACAGTTATACCACCTCCAACGCGGAGGCCGTGCGTGACGCCGAGTTGGTGATCGTCAGCGTACCGGTCGGAGCCTCCGGACGGGTGGCGCGCGATATCCAGGGTCATGTCGCGCCCGGTGCCATCGTCACCGATGTGGGGTCGACCAAACGCTCCGTGGTCGATCAGATGCAGCCCTATATCCAGCCGGACGTGCATTTCATTCCCGGCCACCCGATCGCCGGGACCGAGCATTCCGGACCCGACGCCGGCTTCGCGACCCTGTTCGATGGCCGCTGGTGCATCCTCACCCCGCCTCCCGGAACCGACGAGGCGGCGATCGACACACTGACGGCCTTCTGGCAGGCCTGCGGTTCGATGGTCGACCGCATGGATCCGGACCATCACGATCTGGTGCTGGCCATCGTCTCGCACCTGCCGCAACTCATCGCCTATAACATCGTCGGCACGGCCGACGATCTGGAAACGGTCACCAAGTCCGAGGTCATCAAGTATTCGGCTTCCGGTTTTCGCGACTTTACCCGGCTGGCGGCCTCGGATCCGACCATGTGGCGCGACGTCTGCCTGAACAACCGCGACGCCATCCTCGAAATGCTGGCGCGTTTTTCGGAAGATCTGGCGTCGCTGCAGCGGGCCATCCGCTGGGGCGACGGCGACAAGCTGTTCGACCTGTTCAGCCGCACCCGCCATATCCGCAAATCGATCATCGAAGCGGGCCAGGACGTCGATGTGCCGGACTTCGGCCGCCATGCGGCGCACACCGGCGCGGCGGAGGGCGCAGATTAGTAGGCACAATCGCCCGCTTAGCGTTTGAGCAGTTGCTCGACATAGGCCGGCACGACCTGCGTCGCCTTGCCGTGAATGGCCTCACGGAACAGCGAGTTTCCTTCGGACGGTTCCAGGTTGAGCTCGACCGTGTGGGCGCCCGCCGCACGGGCTTCCGCAACGAAGCCGGCGGCAGGATAGACGTTGCCGCTGGTGCCGATGGACAGGAACAGATCGCAGCGGTTCAGTGCATGGTAGATCCGCTCCATCTGGTACGGCATTTCACCGAACCAAACGACATCGGGGCGCAGGCCGCCCTTGGTTCCGCATGTGTCGCAGACGAGATCGACGGTGAAATCCTCTTCCCAGACGACCCGGGCGCCGCAATAGTTGCATAGAGACTTGCGAATCTCGCCGTGCATATGGATCAGGTTCCGGGTCCCGGCCATCTCATGCAGCGGATCGATATTCTGGGTCACCGTCAGCACCTCGCCGGGATGCTCCGTCTCGAGCCGCGCCAGGGCCGCATGGGCGGCGTTCGGCTGAATGTTATCGGCGCCATGGCGGCGGTCGTTGTAGAACTTCAATACGGTTTCCGGATCGCGTACGAAGGCCTCCGGCGTCGCGACGTCCTCTATGCGGACCCGCGACCGGATGCCGTCCTTGTCGCGGAACGTCGAGATGCCCGATTCGGCCGAGATGCCGGCACCGGTCAGAATCACAATGCGGTCGTGTGCAATCGCCATGGTCCGAATGATAGACGATGGCGGTCGCCGGATCACCTACCATTTCTCGGCAAAGGGCCGGACAACGAGGTCGAAAGCCCAGGTCGAGCGGTCCTGGTGTGCAAGATGAAAGACCTCGTCGGCAATCGCGGCGGGTTTCGCAAAAAGGTCTTCCCGCGGCCACGGCCAATCGTCCGGCGGCAGCAGCCATGACGGCCGCTCCGAATCGGGACCCAGCCACTGGAATTCAATCCAAATGAACCAGCGCTTGCCGATTCCAATCAGAGCGGCACGCAAGGTCGGTGAAGTCCTCAGAAATATGGAAGAGGGCCAGACCGTCAGTTCCGATTACCGCCAATATATACAACCGTATTATGCTTGTTGAGCGCGCCCGGCTTATCCAGACGAAGCTTTCGTGAACCGAGCCCGCAAGATCATGCACCCGCACATCTTTTTTGGAAACACAAACAGTGGCTAGACGGTATCCGAGAGGCCCAGCCAATACCGAGTATGTCGCCTTTCCCCGGTTCGTGTCAGCGCTCCTTTTGTGACGAGGTCTTTCAGGTCGCGAGTGGTCGTCGCGCGCGGCGCGCCAGTTATCGAGATATAGTTTTCCGCACTCAAGCCACCCTTGAAGCCGTCGATGCCTTCACGAAACATCCTCGCGATGACCTTTTCCTGGCGTTCATTGAGCTTGCCTCGAAAACGATCGTAGAAGCGGGTCTTGGCGATGTAAAACTCAACCCGCATCATGGTGATTTGCTGTGCTTCGAGAACCGTTTCGGCGAACCACACAAGCCAGCCGGTTATCACGTTGTCCTTGTTGCTGGATTCCAGCATCTCATAATAGGTCTTGCGCCTGTGTTCGATCATATAGGCCAGCGCGATCAGGCTCGGCTGGCCGAGGCTTTGCGCAAGCGTCTTTTCCGAAAGCGCCCTACCGATCCGCCCGTTACCGTCCTCGAATGGGTGAATGCACTCGAAATACAGATGTGCGATACCCGCCCGCGTCAGCGCGGGAAGCTTGTTACGTTTGCCGGGAGCGCTGTCATTGAACCAGGCGATGTAGCCCGCCATCTCCGGCTTGACCCGGTCGAACGGCGGGGCTTCGAAATGCACCTTCTGTTTGCCGATCGCACCGGAGACGATCTGCATCCTATCTACATGGCGGCGGTAGTCGCCGATGGCCTGGAGATCGCGCGCGCCAGACATGACCATTTTGTGCCAGCGATAGAGCATGTTGTGTGTGAGCCGCTTGCCGAAGGACGTATAGAGATCGACCATCATCTCCGCGATGCCGCGTTCGCGCGGCGGGATGCGAATAGTTTCTCCGCCAAGTCCCATCTGCTGGCGCAGGGATAATTGAACGCTGTCGCGGTCGAGAAGCTCGCCCTCGATCTCGGAGGTTTTCAAAGCTTCGTCGCTGATAAGTTCAATCCTGAGTGCGTCCTGGTTCTGTGCTCCGATATGCCGGAATGCGCCGATGAACTCGCCTGATTGCAGCAGGAACTTCTCTTCCAGACCTTTCAACGCCTCCGCATCATAGGTGAAATTCGGCCAATCCTCCTTTTGCCAGTTCCATCTCATGAGCTATGGTCTTCCTTTCTATAACTCATTTTGTACGAAAAAGTGAGCTATAGCAAATGCGTCTATAGTTCAGGCTGAGCGCGGACCGCGTCTGGCTTCCACCGGACCGGGTTCTTGTGAACCAAGCCCGCCAAGGCGGTCTCGGCCATCCGGCTTCGATCCCTCGCGGGAAGGCTAAGGGGCTTCGCCCCTCGCGCAGGCCAGGGCGCGGTCTCCCGAGGCTCCGCGCTCCGCTTGTGCGCCCGCCGCTTCCATCAGGCGGTTCGAATGCGGCGACTTCGCATTGCGCCGATAACGCACGAGCGTCATGCGACAGGCCTGTCCTCCGAAGCCATAGTCGTAGCCCTGCCCGTCGTTGCGGGCGAAGTGGGCGCGGTAGAGCTTCCAGTACTGCCCGTCGTGCTCGTAGATGGTGAAGCTGAGTTCGTGGGTGTCGTATTGCCAGTGCCAGATATCGCTTTCAAACACCGGCCTCTAATCGGCGAGTCGGCTGCCGTCTTTGAACTCGACGCCGCGCGTGCGCCATCCCAGTGTGTCGATCATTGTTCCGCTCCCCGGGTCGATGCCGTGGCGGGATCGGAGATCACGCGCGTCAGCACACCGGTGTCGATGTCGAACATGTAGCCGTAGACATCCGCATGCGGAGGCGTGCCGGGCGACTGCCGGATCAGATTGACATCGTATTCCAATGCGGCTTGGTGATCGGCGATGCACACGCTCTCAAGCGGATAGAGATCGGAAATGTCGGCATGATGCTCGTGGCGGAATGCGTCAATGATTCCATCGGCGGTGTAGGAAGTGGCGCCGCAATGGGTGTGATGCACGACGACGATGTTTTCCACACCGAGCAGATGCTGGCCGACGGTGATCGAGCGCAACGCATCCATGGCGCGCCCGCCGGCCACCACGACGGTGAGCATCGTGGCGTCTGTACCGAGCTCGTTGCCGTCGGCGTCGGTGAGGACGCTGCCAGGATACACGTCGCCGAACTCCTCAGCGACGGCTGCCGGGATTCCGGCGGCTCGCGGATCGAAACAATAGATGACAATGGTCTTCAGCGGCATCAGTTCGGCGAATTCCGCACGCATGCTGGTTTCGTCGTATCCGGGTTGCGCCGAAAAGACGTAACTCGAGAAATCCGGTTGGTTGGCAGACATAGTCTTCTCCTTGGTTTTTGCGGCTATTTCATATCGTTCGATATGAAATTCTTCAAAAAAAATCAGATCATTGTTCGGAGCGCCATATCCACATGTCGGCGCAAATAAGCGTCGTCGCAGCCGGCCCGCAGCAGAAAGCCAAGGCTGTAGGCTGTGGTGGCGAGGAACTCGCTGAGCGCCTTGAGGTCGCAATCGGCCGGTATGGTTCCGTCCCGCACGCCCTCTGCCAGCCGTGAGCCGAACGCGTTGCGCAACAGAGACATGTGTTCACCGACTTTATCCGCGATCTCCGCATCTTCGGGCGCCACCTCGATGGCCGCATTGGCCATGAGGCATCCAACCGGTCCATCGGCGGTCCGCATTCGGTCGATCAGCACGGCATAGGCCGAGCGAACGGCTTCAACCACCGAACCAGGCGCTCGCAGTGCTGACAGCACATCACGGGTCACCGTGTTGCGATATCGGTCAAGGGCCGCCATGTAGAGCCCGTGCTTGCTGTGAAACGTGCCGTACAGGCCGTACTGGTTGACTCCGGTCCTGGCGGTCAAATCGCGGATCGAGGTGTCGTGATAGCCGCTCGCCCAGAACTGCAGCATCGCCTTTTCCAAAGCCTCTTCGGGTTCGAATTCTCTCGGCCGCGCCATCGGATCCTCGTTTCATATCGACTGTTATGAAACTTAATATCTGTCATCGGAATGTCAAGAGTGGCCACACGGAACAAGCGCCGAAGGCGTCCCGGGTGCGAAACGCGATGCGGCTGCGGGCATCGGCCACGTCGACCCCGACCGCTCCTGTGCATTTCCGCAGCAGCCGATATATCATTGCGTTCCGAAACCACATCGCATCGGCAACAGGTCTGTCCAAGTGTTCACGAGCCGTACTGTGCACATACGTGTCGAAGGGCGCGTCCAGGGCGTCGGCTATCGTGCCTGGATGGCGGCCGCCGCGCGGGATCTGAGACTGAGGGGGTGGGTTCGAAACCGCCGGGACGGATCGGTCGAGGCGGTGTTGCACGGAACACCCGACGCTGTCTCGGAATTGCTCAAACGCTGCGCGGAGGGTCCGCTCGATGCAAAAGTCACGCGGATCGAGATTCTGGGCGAGGGCGGCGGCACGTTTGACGGATTCGAAGTCAGATCCACCGTTTGAAGGATAGCCTCACGTGCGGAACGGGCGCCTTGAGGCGCCCGCTCGCCAGCGCAAGACTGCTGCCGTTACAACAGAAACTCTTGCGGATCGATGCGCGTGAATTCGGCGGTTTCGATTTCGAAGGCGAGACTGTCGGTGGCCGAAAGCGTCACGCTATCAAAGGTGCGGGTGCCCAGGAGGTCATGACCGACCATGCCGCCGTCGACATAGTCGAACACCGTTTCGACCAGATCGCCGCCCAGGAAGAACTCCAGTTTCACCTCGCCGGCGCCCGTCACATTGGTTAGATAGAACATCGCATCGAGCGCTTGGCCGAGCCCGGTCGATCCGTCGAAGCCAAAGGTCATAGCCTCCATCTCGTCGACGGTTTCGAGCTGGACAAGATCAAGACCGTCACCCGGCAGCGACGCGATGCCGAGACCGTCGCCAAGCAACGACAGGAACTCGAGGCTGTATTCAAGTCCGTCCTCGGCGCCGATGGTGATATCGCTGTCGTCTATCTCGATGTCCCACTCGATCGCGGAGAGCCTGTCGTCCGATACAAGGTCGCCGTCTTCGTAGTATTCGACCCGGTTGCTGAAGAAGCCGTCGCTGACAAACTCGAGACGGGTCACCACGGTTTCCGGCTCTTCCAGCGTCAAACCGATCAGCAGCGGGTCGTGATCCGACGCCGCGAACAGATCGTCGTTGTAGAAAAGCGGATTGTTGAAACGGGAATTATAGTTCAGCAGATCCGGTTCGTCCGCGGCGATGTGCCATTCGGCGACGCCGTCGATATTGTCGACGATGCCTTCGCTGGCGAGACCGTAGTCGAGCGTGCCGCGCTGGCCGTCGAAGGCGAAGCTGTAGGCTTCGTCACCGAGATAGGCGCCTGCCAGGTTGGTGTATCCGGCCGCCTCGACGTTCTGGACCGGGTCCTCCTTGGCGTAGGCGTTCAGGTCGCCGAGCACCAGAATGTTGGAGGTATCGCCGGCGCCCGTCGGATTGGTATCCAGCCAGGCGGCGAGTTCGGCCGCGGCATCAGCCCGGACCTGGTTCCAGAAAGCCTGCCCGTCGCCCTGGTCGTAGTTCGGATCGGCGAGCAGCGCGTCGATCAGGTCCTGGGTGGCGTTGCGGGCGATCGCCCCCTCGGCGAGGTCTTCGAGGCCGCTGTCTCCCTTCGACTTGAAATGGTTGACAGCGATGGTCACCTCGTTGCCGTTCTCATCTTCGAACGTCGCGGCGATGGCCGGCCGGTTGCGCTGGAAGTCGCCGACCTCTTCGATACCGAGTTCCTGTTGCAACTGGTCAGCAATGGCGAAGGTGTCGGCCGCGGACGCTTCGTCGAACTCCAGGAAGCTGGACCCGACAAGCGACACGGCGTCCGGCTTGTAAATCAGGCCGGTGGTGATGGCGTCGGTGCCGAGGAAATCGACGCCCGGGTCGACATAGGCATAGGTACCGGCGCCCACTTCGGCGTTAAGGGCGTCAACCAGCGCGGCGATGGCGCTGTCGTCGTCGAAGCCGTTGTTCTCGACTTCCTGAAGGCCGATGATATCGGCGTCCAGTTCCATCAGCGCCGCGACGATCTTGTCGGTCTGGCGCTGCAGGTCTTCCGCCGTGGAAGCGCCGCGCGGGTCGAGATCGTTGTTCGGGCCGGTCTGGTTGCCGCCGGTGTCGAGTGTGGTGAAATAGTTGAGGACATTGAAGCTGGCGACCTTGAGATCGCCGCCGACCTCGGGGGCCTCCGCCGGGCGCGGATTGGAGTCGGGATCGACATCGAGCGGCCCGTCCGCCTGCAATCGGTAGGAGCCGAAGCGTTCGTCCATGATACCGGTGACAGAAGAGATCTCCGATCCGAGCCGCAGGGTGGGTCCTTCCGCACCGAGCGGATCGCCGGCTTCCAGCGACGTGCCGTCGCCGGAGTCGATATGGTTGACGATATCCGGGTTCTGCTCGGTCGATCCGTCATCGATGGTCAGCCGGTTGGTCGCGTTCTGCTCGGCGAGCGCGGCAATTGCGTCGGCCTCGTCCTGGGCATCGAAAAGCTGTGTGGGCTGGACCTGGATGCCCTCCGCCACGACAACCTCGCCAAATCGGTCGAGATTGAAGTTGGTGATGACGGTCAGCGGATCCTCGGAGCCGCTGACCAGTTCCACCCGCATGCCCTCATAGGCCTCGAAATCCGGTCCCATGCCGAGGGTGATCTGGGTGATCGAAGGCAGGGTCTGGCCTGTGGCCAAGGTCTCGATGGACGAAACGCCCGTGAGTTGCGTCTGGTTGGAGAATTCGGCGATGTCACCGGTGACCCGCAGCTTGTCGCCGACGGAAACCGGTGTCGAGGAGAAGACGAAGATCCCTTCCGACGTCGCATCGTCGTCGTCCCAGTCGTCGTCCTCCTCCTGCAGGAAGAAGCCGAGCTGTCCAGAGGACGAGGTGATGATGCCGGTGACGATGGCCTCGACCGTCGCCGTCTGGCCGGCCAGGGCGGTTTCATCGCCGTCACCCTGGATTGTCGAAATCAGGGTGATTTCGTTGTCCTCGACATTAACGGTCAGGTCGTTGACCGCCAGTGCGTCATAGTCGGGATCGTCGCTGGCGACCGCGAAATTCAGGGCGCCCGGATGCGGGCTGTCCTCGTCGATCAGATCATCGATGGCCCGGACGAAGACGGTGGTCGGCGTGGTGTCGGAAAGCACGGCAAGGATCTGCGGCTCGAAGGTGATGCCGTCAAGGCTGACTTCCGACTGGCTGTCCGGCGCGGTGATGGTCACGGTGACTTCGGCGGCCGGTTCGGTGGCCAGCCAGACATTGAAGCTGTCGGTCGTGGTTCCCTCTTCGGCGACATTCAGTCCGTCGACCGTGTCGGCGATCACCGCCGGCTCGACCGTGCCGCCCGAAGTGCCGTAGATCTTGACGTTGTCGACAGCGAAATCCTCGTCGCCGGCATTGAGCGAGGCCTCGAAGCGCAAATCGAGCAGGGTGCCGCCGCCCTCTATTTCAGCGATGAAGTTTTGCAATTCATTGCCGAGGACGGTGCCGTCGCCAACGCCGTCGAGATCGGTATCCTGGCGGAGGACGCCGTTGAACGAGCCTGACGAGAAGTCCGCGCCACGAAAATCGATCACGGTAAACCAGTCGCCACCGTCGATGCGGGCGATCACACGCATGAAGTCGGGCTCGTCGATGTCCCCGGGATCGTCAAAGAACTCGCCGAAATCGCCCGAGAATTTGAGACCCGAGAGGCCGGAAATGTCGATACCTTCCCAGTCCGCCGTGATCGGAAGTCCGGCACCCTCGCCATCGAGATCCTGACCGGTCAGGAAGCTGTCGGTATTTCCGGCATAGTTCTTGAGCCCGCTCGGCGTGGCGCCAAGGCCGAAATCGCCACCGCCATTGCCGTTGCTGATGCCGAAGTAATCGCCGGATCCGTCGGAGAAAAACTCGGTGCTGGTGGTGAACCCGGCGTCCGTGTCGAAGGTTTCGTGGAGCGCCACCACCTCGGCCGCATCGCCGGTGATCTGCAGCGAATCGAAGGCGATGTCTTCATCGCCGGCGTCGAGCGCGACGGTGATGCGCAGATCGAGCAACGCGCCGGTGCCGGCAATCGCAGCCGTGAAGTTCGCGAACTCGTCCGTCAGTTCGGTGCCGTCGCCAACGCCGTCGAAATCGGTGTCCAGGAAGGGCGCGGAATTAAAGGTCGACCCGTCATTGGCGAACTGCAGGATGTCGACATAGCCGCCGCCATCGATCTGAACCTGAACGGTGACGAAGTCGGGTGCATCCCAGTCCTGATTCGAGCCATCGTCGTCCTCGGCAAAAAGCCCCGAGAACTGGAGGTTCGAATATCCGGCGATATCGATGTTGGTGAATTCGATGGTCTGAAGCGGCGCCGCACCTTCGCCGTCAATGTCCTGCGCGGCGAAAAACGATGTGCCTTCAATACCGGTGACATTGTAGGCTCCGGAGATGTTCGATCCGTCCGTCCGCGTGAAGAAATCACTGGAACCGTCGCTGAATTCGGGCGTCGATGTGATGTACCGGGTGCCGTTGCCGTCGGTTTCAAAATCTTCGAGAAAGAGCTGCGCCATCGAATCCCCCGTGGCCTGTTGGAACTATGCGGATCGGGCCTTGAAGCTAGGCATCAGGGATGAGAATTTGATGACATCGGCCGCGAAACTTTGGTAAAAAATTAGCCGGCACTTTAATCTAAATTTCATCGGCTTGGCGAGACCAAACACAAAAACCGTTCGGGGAAGGATGCCGGTGGCGGATCGGTCCGGAATGGACTAGTCTTTCGGTAGACTATGTGTGGGCAGGCAAGTGTTTTCCGGATCCGATGGAGGCACGAATGATCCGCTTTATTACTGTTATACTTTCGATCTGCGCATTTGCCGGTTTCAGCGAGCCGGTCGGTGCCGTGTCCTCGGGCGAGGCGCAGGCGACGGCGACGGCCAAACCGTGGTTCGGCGACTACTCCGCGATGCAAAAGAACGGGGTTATCCGCGTGCTGATACCCTATTCGGTCACCGGCTACCATTTGGACCGCGGCCGGCCACATGGCATCCACTACGCCTACATGGAGGCGTTCGAGCGGTTCATCAATCGTTCGAGAGAGAAAGCCGACAGGATAGAGGTTCTGATCCTGCCGACACGCCGCGAGGATCTTTTGGAGGCTCTGGTCAAGGGCCAGGGGGATCTGGCGGTGGCAGGACTGACCGTCACCGCGAAACGGCAGAAGCAGGTGGACTTTTCCAGCCCGGTGCGGACGGATGTCACCGAAGTCGTGGTCACCCAGAGCAGCGTGCCGGATGTGAAGAACGTGCTCGATCTGTCGGGTTGGCAGATCCATGTGCGCCGCTCGTCCAGCCATTTCGAGAGCCTGACGAAGATCAACGACCGCCTGAAGAAAGAAGGCAGACCGTTGATCGACATCGTGGCGTTCGACGACGTGGTTGAGGATGAGGACATGCTCGAGATGGTGCACAACAGCATCATTCCGGCAACTGTCGTTGACGACTACAAGGGACAGCTGTGGTCGGAGGAGTTCAGCAGTATCAAGCTGCATACGCAAGCCCCGGTCCGGGAAGGCGCCGATATCGCCTGGGCGTTTCGTCCAAAAAGCCCGGAGCTGCTGGCTGAAGTGAATGCCTTCATCGAAAAGGAAGACCCGAGCAAGAAATACGGGAATGTTCCACGCCGCCGGTATTTCGACGAGATCGATCAGTTGACCAATCCGAAGACGGACCGGTTTCGTGCCGATTTCGAGAAATACCGTCCGCTCTTCGAAACCTACGGCAAACAATACAACATCGATCCGATGCTGCTTGCCGCACAGGCGTTTCAGGAGTCGAAGTTCAACGCCCGGGCGAGAAGCCGTGTCGGCGCATATGGGCTGATGCAGCTGATGCCACGCACGGCCCGCAGCAGAGAGGTCGGCATCAAGAACTATCGCACGCCGGAGGGCAGCGTCGAAGCCGGCGCCAAATACATGCGGTTCCTATCCGACCATTATTTCAACGACCAGTCGATCGACGATACCAACAGGATCCTGTTGTCGTTTGCCGCCTACAACGCCGGACCGTCGCGGGTGTCGCGGGTACGGCACAAGGCGCGCAAGCCGAATATTTGGTTCGACAGCGTCGAATGGCAGGTCGCCCGTGCAGCTGGAATCCAGCCGATCCACTATGTGAAGTACATCTACATCTACCACATCCTGTTCACCGACATGGCGAAGGAAGAGGCTGCAACCAAAGCGAAGAGTGTGCCGACGGATGACCTGAAGAAGGACACGCCAACCGCTACCGCAAAGCAGGATGAGTCGACGGATGCCGCGAAGCAGGACGCGCCGGCCGCTACCGCGAAGCAGGACGCGTCGACGGACAGCACGAAGACTGACGTGTCGGCGGATACCGCGAAGACGGAAGAGACAACGAATCAATGAGCGGGCTGGGATCTGACGCGGTGTGAAGACCGTGACGGCGAGAATTGTCTTTGCGCCATTTGTCCGCGACGGCCTTGCACTATGCGAGCGTGATATCCCACCACGCCGACACGCTGGCCTATGGGGAGCGATCCTTCGCAGGCGAATAAGAATCCCGGCACTGGCGCCGGTTAGGGCCGATGTTCCATACCTGATCACAGCATTGATCCAAAACGTGCTTCAGGCCAGGATTGAGACGCCCGCGGCTTTCCCGGCAGAACACTGACAGCATCATCGCGGGCCGGTTATCTTGGGCAAAACGCATGGCGCCTGGCCGGCATCGATAAGCTTGTTTCCGGTGAATAGGCGGCCGATCAGGTTAAACGGCAGACTGACAACTTCGGCAACAATACGGGCGCCCTTGCCCTCTTCCAATCTGAGCTGGGGGTCGGTGAAACTGCCGTGCACGGTAAAGGGCGACACGACATTCACCGCCTGCTGACGCTTCGGTCGCGGCAGGAAGGACAATTCGAACGTGTCTTGGGGAAAGTTGATCCAGCCGCCGCCGACGATCTGCACATTGTCGGTTTCAATGATGATGTTGTTGCCGCTGGCTCGTCCGTTCTTGAAGCGCAGCGGTACCAAGGCGCAAACGATCTTTGTGTTGTCCGACTGTTTCGCAAACATCCAGGAGACCAGGTTGAGCCCGGTCAGGTCGAGCAGGCGACCCGGTACGGTACCGCTCCAAAGCGAGACGTTGACGGAACCGGTAAGTGAATTCAGCAGTGACTTGGCCGCCTTGCCGTAGGCGCGAGCGTCGACGCTCATATACAGGGTCCCGCTGATCGGTGCACTGAGACCCAGTTCGCCGAGAAACCGTCCCATCTGCCACTCTGTGATACGGCCGTTGGCGTAGTACGACGGCGTGGCCTTGCGGAAGTCGCCTGTGAAATCGCCGGAAATGGTGCCGCCGAGATATCCGAGCGCCAGATTTTCGAGCTTTACCTGAGAGTCGGCGTAGGAGAATCGCCCACTGGCCTTCCCGGTCGCTTTCCTGCTGCCGGCGATCTTACCGATATCGAACAGAACGTCGGCCTGGAACCTATGCTTTATGTCGTCAATTTCCAGGTCGATCACATCCGTGTCAGGTCTCGAAAACAGCTCGATTGCCGTTCCGACATCAGACAGGCGCACCAGCGGCGACGTGACCTTGCCACTAAGCAGGGTCGCGCCTTCAACGCCCTTGGTCTGCAGATCGGCGTTGATGTCCGTCTGACCAAGGGACGCCTCGCCGGTCGCGCGAAACACCGGACCGCTCAACACAAGATCACCGGCAAAATGCGCGCTCTCCTGCGATTCAACAGATTCACCAATGGCCACGCTGAAGGCGTTGAGATCGGGGATTCGGATATCGGTCTTGAACGCGATATCGTCGAGACGACGGATCTGGCCGACGGCCAGCTCAAACGCCAGCTCGACAAGATCGCCATCTTCAATGCGTCCGCTGAGTTCCTCGATGCCCACCGTCCCGTCGATATCGGCGATTGAGATAGTTCCCTTGACACGCCCCAGCTTAGGCGTCTGCGAGTCGGCCTCAGTGTTTGATCCCAAGTCCAACGGTGCATCGAAGCTGCCCGCCAGCCGTACATCGCTGAAACCGAGCAGATCGCCAACGTCTCCCTCGAGAACCAGGGTGGGTCGACCGGGCGGGCCGTCGAGGATGCGGATTCCGAGAAGGCCGATACGATTGGCCTGGTCTTTCACGATCCGGCCGATCGAAATCGGGCCGATCTCCCTGATTTCCAGGTTGGCGGCATTGGTTTTGACGATTGCGTCCTCGATGCCGATGGCGCTCTGGTCGCCGACGATGCGGCCCGAATAGCCGGTCATGCCAATGTTGAGAAGGGTCTGATCTGCCGCCGACCGTTGCGCGTCCAAGGCGTGCGCCGGCCTGGGCACCGGTAGCGGTATTGCACCGCTGTCGTGCAGGTCATCGTCAATCGGCAGCGGCACTGGCGGAGTGTCGGCGATCAGGATCTCCGGTCTGCTCACCGGAACCGGGATCGTGCCTGTATCGCGCAACTGGTCTTCAATCGGCGGCAGCGCAGCTGAATTGCCGCCGACCGCGTCATTCGGTCGGCTTACCGGTACCGGTATCGTGCCGCTGTCGTGCAGGTTGTCGTCAATCGGTGGCAATGCGGACAGATCGCCCTCGCTCTGCTGAGTTTCGGCAAAATCCACGGAATAATGGATGGCGATGCCGGTACCTGCACCGAAATCGTCTATGTCGCCTGTGACTGCAATCTGGTCGCCGTTTTCCAGGGTGGCGGCACCGCGCAGGTTGCTGAGCCGGGGAGCATCCAGTGATCCTTCGAACGTGGCGCTCAGGGTGAAATCGCCATCTATGACGCGGGCGATGTCGAGTGTCTCCAGGAGTTCGCCGATGGAGTGCGATTGCGAGCTTGAGTCGGCTTTGATCGCGATGTCCGGCTGTGCGATGTTCAGACTGCCGACCAATTCGCTGACGAGGCCATTGGTCTCGGATACGGCCGAGAAATGCACATTGTCTGTGGTATCGGGATGCTCGGGATCCTGAATACGACCGGACATTTTCACCGGAGTGCGATTGATCGATCCGTCGAATTCGATCTCCAGGAAGCGCCCGTCCGCCGAGCTTTCCGACCGGATGATATCGATCGCCAATTCCTCATCCCAGCCATTCCGGTCGTTCCTGTAGCGCAGCACAATGTCGGAAATGCGCAGGTCGCGCGACAGCGGATTGGTCAGGAAATTGCGTATGGCAGGGCTTAGGGAAAATGCTCCTGCCGAGGGATCCTTCGGCGGCATCATTACGTGGCCCATATCGATGCGAGCGCCGGATATCTGGAACCGGTTGACCGTGCTGCCGGCTCCGATCAACAGGGAGGGAGGCACCCGGAACTCCATGCGCTCGATATACTGGTTCTCCAGCAGGGATGCGCGGTCGACGAGCGGCTCCAGTCTGACGTCTTCAATGACGACGCCGACATCGCCCGCAAAGCTTAGTTTCACATCGCCATTTATGGTTACCGGCCGTTTGAGCAGGTTCGATAGAACGTCCTGCATCACGCCTTGCCGCAGACCGAGAAAAACCGGTGTCGTCGCGGCAAACAAAAAAGCGCCAGTGGCAATCAGCGCCAGCAGAGCGAGTATGCCTACCATTTTTCCGAAACCGACTTTCATTGCCCGTCCGGGTAGCTCCCGTGCGTCCAACTAAAATCCGTGCGCCGGATTGACCGTAACAGGAATTTGCTTCGCAGTCGTCGTCTTTGGTGAGCGGTGCGTAACCTCTCCGCCTAGCAAATGTTTGGGTGCTCTGGTGAGGCGACCTCAATTCTTCCCGAACAGCTCCAACAGAAGTCGTCGTGTGTTGAACTCGGTCAACTCAACCGGATTGCCGCCGCGGCTCGGATCGGAGAGGGCGCCGGTCAACAGGCGCTCGATATCGGGGTTCGTGACGCCCATCGCCGCCAGGTCTTCGGGAATGCCCAATGCGGCATTCAGTTCACCGACGAAAGCGTAGAAACCGTTGAAGCCGCCGTCGATGCCGAGATAGGCGGCGGCCTTGCAAAGCCTGTCCTCGATCGCCGGTCGGTTGAAACGCAGGACTGCCTGCATCACCACGGCGTTTGTGGTGCCATGGTGTGTCCCGTGGCGTGCGCCGATCGGGTGGCTGATGGCATGGATGGCGCCGAGGCCTTTCTGGAATGCCGTTGCGCCCATCATGGCAGCCGACATCATGTGGGCGCGGGCGTCCAGGTCATCGGGCACGGCGTAGGCACGGGGCAGGTTTTCTTTCACCAGTCGCAGGCCTTCCAGCGCGATGCCATGGCTCATCGGGTGGTAGTGCCGCGAGCAATACGCCTCGAGGCAATGGGCGAAGGCGTCCATGCCGGTGCCGGCGGTGATCGCCGGCGGCATGCCGACAGTCAGTTCCGCGTCGGCGATGACCACCGACGGCAGGACCTTCGGATGAAAAATAATCTTCTTTTCGTGGGTCGCCGAATTGGTGATCACCGACGCACGGCCGACCTCCGATCCGGTGCCGGCCGTCGTCGGCACGGCGACAATCGGATAGATCGCCTCGGCGTCGGCGCGCGTCCACCAGTCGCCGACATCCTCGAAGTCCCAGACCGGGCGGGTCTGGCCGGCCATGAAAGCGATCATCTTGCCGAGATCGAGACCGGAGCCGCCGCCGAAGGCGATCACCCCGTCATGGCCGCCCGATCTGAAGGCCTCGATGCCGGCTGCCAGGTTTCGGTCGTTCGGATTGGGATCGACATCGCTGAAAAACGCTCGGCCGAGGCCGGCGGTCTCCAGGATATCGAGCGCCCGGGCGGCGATCGGCAGGCCAGCCAGACCGCTGTCGGTAACCAGCAACGGCTTCGTCATGCCGGTGGCGGCACAGGCGTCGGCGAGTTCGGAGATGCGGCCGGCGCCGAAGCGGATGGCGGTGGGGTAGGACCAGTTGGCGATGAGCTGCATCGGATTATGCCCTTTCGAAGCCGCGGGCGACCTCCCAGTCGGTGACCACCCGGTCGAACTCCTCCTGCTCCCATTCGGCGCAGCGCACATAGTGGGCAACCACGTCATCGCCCATGGCGGACTTCAGCATCGAAGAGCCGCGCAGGCATTCGGTCGCGGCACGCAGGCTGCGCGGAATCTCCGGCGCTTCGGTGGCGTCGTATACGTCGCCGGACGTGGCTTCCGGCAAATCGAGCGCCTCTTCGATGCCGGCAATGCCGGCGGCAAGCTGTGCGGCAAGCGCAAGATAGGGGTTCATGTCGGAGCCGGCGATGCGGCACTCGACGCGGACAGCACCGGTGCCGTCACCGCAAAGCCGGTAGCCGGCGGTGCGATTGTCGACGGACCAGACGGAGCGGGTCGGCGCGAAGGTGCCTTTGGCAAAACGCTTGTAGCTGTTCACATAGGGCGCCATGAACACCATGATGTCGGCGGTGTATTTCAGCAGCCCGGCGAGGTACTGGCGCATCAGCGGCGACATGCCGTAGGCCGCACCGGTCTCGTAGAAGGCGTTGGCGCCGTCGCGAAACAGCGACTGGTGTATGTGCGAGGAACTGCCGACGCGCTGGTGATCCCATTTGGGCAGAAAGGTTGCGGCGCGGCCGTTCATCCAGGCGATCTCCTTGACCGCGTGCTTGGCCAGCGTGTGGTGGTCGGCGCAGGCTAACGCGTCGGCGTAGCGGATGTTCAACTCCTCCTGACCGGCCTCCGCCTCACCCTTGGTGCCTTCGACCGGAACACCCATCGCGCAAAGATGATTGCGCAACGGCCGCATGATCGCCTCTTCCTTGCTGGTCTGGAAGATATGATAATCTTCGTTGTAGGCACTGATCGGCTGTATGTTGCGGTAGCCGTCGCGCTGCAGGTCCTCGTAACTCTTTTCGAACAGGAAGAACTCCAGTTCGGTCGCCATGGTGGGCGCCAGTCCCCTGTCGGCGAGTCTGGCGATCTGCCGCTTGAGGATCGTGCGCGGTGCGTGGGTGATCGGTTCATGGGTGTGGTGGTCGAGAACGTCGCACAGCACCAAGGCCGTGCCTTCCAGCCACGGCACCGGACGCAGCGTCGACAGATCCGGTTTCATGACGTAGTCACCGTAGCCCGATTCCCAGCTGGTCGAGGCGTAGCCATGGGGTGTCGCCATCTCCAGGTCGGTGGCCAGCAGATAGTCGCAGCAATGGGTTTCTTCCCAAGCACTGTCGATGAAATGCCTGGCAACCAGGCGCTTGCCCATCAAGCGGCCCTGCAGGTCTATGGTGCAGGTGAGCACGGTGTCGATCGTGCCGTCGGCGACGGCGGCTTTAAGATCGTCGAAGGTCATGGCGCTATCCGTGGGGTGAGAAGGCGGGGCGGATGGTAACCCGCCCCGCCGGACTGTGCTAGCTGTAGCGGTAAGGCCGTCCGGCCTTCTGCATGTCGGCGTTATACTGGCGGAAGATCTCGACGACCTTGGCCTTGGTCGGGCTTTCGGCGGCGATTTCGTCCCAGAACTTGACGGCTGCCTGCTCGACCGTTGCCCACTCCTCGTCGGGAATGGTGGTCAGTTTGAGCTTGGTGCCGTGGACGCGCAGGCTGGCTTCGCCGCCCCAGTACCACCACTGGCGGTAATAATGCGACTGATCGAACGCCATCTGCAGCATCACCTTCAGGTGTTCGGGCAGTTCGTTCCAGCGGTCCATGTTGGCGAAGAAGGAGCCGGCCCAGGCGCCGGATATGTTGTTGGTGAGGAAATAGTTGGTGACGTCGGCCCAGCCCACCGTGTAGTCCTCGGTGATGCCGGACCAGGCGATGCCGTCCAGTTCGCCGGTCTGTACCGCGACCTCGATATCCTCCCAGGGCAGGGTTACCGGCACGACACCGAACTGCGTCAGGAAGCGGCCGGCGGTCGGGAAGGTGAACACCCGCTTGCCCTTCAGGTCCTCGAGACTGTTGATCGGGTCCTTGGTGGCGAAATGGCACGGGTCCCAGGCGCCGGCGGAGATATGCTTGACGCCGACAGCGGCGTATTCCTCGTCCCAGATTTCCTTCAGGCCGTACTGGTTGAAAAGCACCGGCACATCGAGCGAATAACGCGATGCGAAGGGAAAGTAACCGCCGAACACGGTGACCTCGGTGGGTGATGCCATGGAATCGTCATCGGACTGCACCGCGTCGATGGTGCCGCGCTGCATGGCACGGAACAGTTCACCGGTCGGTACCAGCTGATCGGAGAAGAACAGTTCGATCTCCATCTGGCCCTGGGCGGCGATGTTGAAGGCGTCGATCGACGGCTTGATCACATGGGCTGCCAGGGCCGGCCCGGCATAGGTCTGCATGCGCCACTTGATCGGCGCCTGAGCCTTGACCGCGGGAGCGGCGAGGGTGGCTGCGCCGGCCAGCCCGGCGGTGGTGAGAAACTTGCGACGAGAATTCATGTCGTCCTCCGTTTGGTCATCGTTGTGGTTGGCATTCCCGCTCCTTTCGAAGTTCTTGTCAGTTCCCGTAAACGTATTTGGGCAACCATAGCGCGATCTCCGGGAACAGCATGATCAGCGCCAGGCAGGCGATCATCACCCCGACAAACGGGATGATGGAGTTGTAAATGTCCCTGAGTTTGATCTCCGGCGGCGCCATGGCGCGCATCAGGAACAGGTTGTAGCCGAAGGGCGGCGTCATATAGGCGATCTGCGTGGTGATCGTGTAGAGCACGCCGTACCAGATGAGGTCGAAACCAAGCGCCTTGACCAGCGGCACATAGAGCGGCGCGACGATGACCAGCATCGCCGTGTCGTCGAGAAAGGTGCCCATGATCAGGAAGCTGAGCTGCATCAGGATGAGGATCATCCACGGGTTGAGGCCGAGCTGCTCGGTGAACAGGTTGTTGATCGCCCGCACCGCGCCGAGACCGTCGAAAACCGCGCCGAAACCCAAAGCCGCCAGGATGATCCACATGAACATGCAGGAGATCGCCAGGGTCTGGCGGGTGCTGTTCTCGAACACCTCGCGTGTCATGCGACCGCGCAGCACGGCGGCGGCGAAAGCGGTGATGGCGCCGATCGCCGAGCTTTCGACCAGCGAGGTCCAGCCGTTGACGAAGGGCACCATCATCGCCGCAAAAATCGCCAGCGGCAGAATGCCGGCCTGCAGCAGCTTCAACTTCTCAGCCATCGGCATGTTGCGCGCGTCGTCCTTGAGCGGCGGACCCAGCGACGGCTGCAGGTAACAGCGCACCGCAATGTAGATAACGAACATGCTGGCCATCAGCAGGCCGGGGATGACGCCGGCGAGCCACAACTGGCCGACCGGCTGGCGGGCGATCATGGCGTAGAGCACCAGCACCACCGACGGCGGCACCAGGATGCCCAAGGACGAGCCGGCCTGGACCACGCCGGTGACCATGCGCTTGTCGTAGCCGCGGCGTAGGAGTTCAGGCAGTGCGATGGTGGCGCCGATCGCCATCCCGGCGACCGACAGGCCGTTCATCGCCGAGACCAGCACCATCAGCCCGATGGTGCCGATGGCGAGACCGCCGTTGATCGGGCCCATCCAGACGTGGAACATGCGGTAGAGATCGTCGGCCAGCTTTGATTCCGACAGCACGTAGCCCATGAAGATGAACATCGGCAGCGTCAGCAGAGGGTACCATTTCATCAGTTTCATGGCAGCGGAGAACGGGATGTCCTGACCGCCAGTGCCCCACAGCGCCAGGGCGGCGATGGCCGCCACGGCGCCGATCGCGCCGAACACCCGCTGCCCGGTGAACAGCATCAGCATCATCGACGCGAACATGAATATGGCGATCATCTCATACGACATCGGCGCGGCGCCCCCATTCGAGCCCGCGGATGCAGGCGATGTCCTTGAACAGTTCGGAGACGGCCTGCAACAGCATCAGGAAGATGCCGAAGCACATGACCAGCTTGATCGGCCACAGGAACGGCCGCCAGGCCGTCGGGCTGCGCTCGGTGCGGCCGATCACCTCACCGGCCGCATCCGCGCCGCCGCTGAAGAAAGCACCGACGATCTGGCTGAAAAAGGCCAGCGGCTGGTCGCCCCAGTGACCCAGCGAATAGGCCGTCGACCCGATGCCGCCATAGAGCAGCACGCCGAGATAGAAAATCAGGAACAGCACCGTGAAGGCGTCGAACCAGGCGCGGCGGCGGATCGACCAGGATCCGTAAAACAAGTCCATGCGCACGTTCGTGCCGAGCTGGATCGAATAGGGTCCGCCCATAATGTAATAGGCGACCATGGCGAACTGCGCCATCTCCAGGGTCCACAGCGACGGCAGGAAAAAGGTCTTGGAAATGGAGGACCACAGCAGGATGCCCATCATGACGAACAGGCCGTACATCATGACCCGGCCGATCCGGTAGTTGACGGCATCGACGATGCGCACATAGCGGGCCATGATCGCGTTCACGGGTGCGTCTCCACCGGCAGGGCTGCAACCGTTGCGCGCAGCCAGTCAGCCAGCAATTCGCCCATCTCGTATTGCGCGCGCGGCGTTTCGATCAGGTCGTTGCGAATCTCGATCATCACATTGGGCGATCCGTTACGCACCGCATGATGGTTCAACGTGTGGGACACGCCATCGTGCGGTCCATAGGGTTCGTTGAGCCGGATCCGATGCCGGGGAAGACGGTTAGCAGTCGCCATCATGGCGTTCGCAAGTCGCGGGTCTTCGCCGTGCAGGACGCCTATCTCCACCGATCGCGGCCGACCGTGGTAGACCGGTGTGAAACTATGGATGGTGATCAGTGCTGCGTCGGCCGGTGCTGCGGCCATGACCTGTTTGAGGCGGTTTTCAAAGGGCCGGTAAACGGTTTCCACCCGCTCGGCCCTGGCGTTTTCGGACAGACCCGTATTGCCGGGTACCGCAAAGATCTCGCTGACGGGGGGCACCGCGTCTTCGGCCTCGGGCGGTCTGTTGCAATCGTAGACCAGCCGCGACACGCGGCCGATCACCAGCGGTGCGTCGAGTGTCCGGCATAGGGTCATGGCAACACCCAATGCGCCGATATCCCAGGCGGCATGGCTGCGCCGCGCCGTTTCATCAAGACCAAGATCGCCATAGATCGGCGGAATCCAGTTCGAGGCGTGCTCGCAGACCAGAATCAGGCGCCGATCGCCTTCTTCGTTGAGCACCGCCACGACCTGATCCGGCGTCAATGGGTTCGCTTCGTCGAGCAGCATCTGAAAATAATTCTTCACAAGCACTGCGGCTGTCAATATAATTTCTGAAAAACTTTCTTCACTCGTGGTCGCCATGTGAATAGACGACTCAACCTGAAGGGCCGGAACGTGGAACAACAGGACATCACCGTTGCCGAGCGGCTTCATGCGCGCCAGCGGGACCTGACACGGGCCGAACGGCAGGTCTGCGACATCATCCTCAGCAACTACCCTGCATCCGGTCTCGGCAGCATCACGGAGCTGGCGGAAGCCGCCGCCGTGTCGACACCGACGATCGCGCGCATGGTGCAGAAACTGGATTTTGCCGGCTATCCGGAGTTCCAGGCAAAACTGCGCCAGGAACTCAACGACATCCTGTCGAATCCGATCGCCAAGCGCGAAACCTGGGTCAGTGCGGCGCCCGATCAACACATCCTCAACCGGTTCACCCAGGAAGCAACGGAAAACATCCGCGGCAGCCTCGACCAGCTCGATCCGCAGACCTTTGATCGCATCGCCTCGCTGCTCGCCGATCCACGGCGCCATGTGCACATCGCAGGCGGGCGCATTACCCAGACACTGGCCGCCTATTTGGTTTTGCATCTGCAAATGATCCGGTCCAGTGTCGGGCTGGTGCCGGCCAATTCGAACGCCTGGCCGCACTATCTGCTGGATCTGAAGGAAGGCGATATTCTCGCGGTGTTCGACATTCGGCGCTACGAGAGCAGCACCCAGTTGCTGGCCGAGATGGCGCGCGAACGAGGCGCCGAGATCATCCTGTTCACCGATCAGTGGCGCTCGCCGATCCAGGCCATCGCCAGCCATATCGTGGCGGCGCGCATCACGGCGCCGTCTGCCTGGGATTCAACGATCGCGCTTTTGCTTGTCGTCGAGGCTGCTATCGCGGCCATCCAGGAATTGCGCTGGGACGAGACACGGCAACGAACCGAGGAACTCGAGCAGATTTTCGACCGGACCGGCCTGTTCCGTAAATTCGTATGACATTATTGACCTGAACGCCGCGCCGCTCCCATAACAGCATAGCGGCGGATCGGGACACCGCCGGAACTATCGGGGATGCTTGGTGATGTTGCGCAATCTATACCGTCGACTGTTGAAATCCTGGGGCTTCTGGCTGACCGACGGCGCGTTCGTGCGGGTTGAGCAAACGGACCTCTCCGACCGGGTGGAAGGCGTGCAGCGCCAGGTGCAAGCCTATGCCGCGCAGGTTGAAGCCTATGCCGAGCGGGTCGAAGCGTCTGCCGCGAAGCATGTCGAAGCATTTGCCGCGCGAGCCGAAGCACTTGCCGCGCAGCACCATGAGCTGCAGAAGAAACATCTGGACCTTCTTGAAAAACTGGGTGACGAAGGCCGCCACCGGAAGAACCTCGAGGCGATCTATTTCGAGGACCAATTGGCCGAAGCGCAGTTGCAGCGGCACGGACCGTTGTTCCTGGCTAAAAACAACACCCACATCTTTTCGCAGACCTATGAGGATTCGGCGGTTGCGGAAATCTTCGACCGCATCGGCACGACCGATCGGACTTTCGTGGAGGTCGGCGTCGAGCACGGCCGCGAAAACGTAACGCGGTTGCTGCTGCTGCTCGGATGGCGCGGCGTCTGGGTCGAAGCGGATCCGGATCATTGCGACTACATAAGGAACACATTTCCGAAGGAAATCGAATCGAAACGCCTGCAACTCATCGAGGCTTTCGCCGAGCCGGACACGATCCAGGATATCATCGACTCGACCGGGATCGGCGAGCGGATCGATCTGCTCAGTGTCGATATCGACCAGCACACGTCGCACGTCTTCCGGGCGATCAAGACCCGGGCCCGTGCCGCCTGTATCGAATACAACGCGCATTTCCCGCCAACCGTTGAATTCGAAACACGCTACGATCCGGAAATCTCCTGGGATGGCACCAATATCTACGGTGCCAGCCTCAAGACCCTGGAACATATCGCCCGCGACCGGGGCATGGCCCTGGTCGGCTGCGATCTGATGGGAGTCAACGCCTATTTCGTCGACAGCGAGCTGGTGGGCGACCGTTTTCTCGAACCGTTCATCGCGGAAACTCACTATCAGCCGCCCCGCTTTTCCTACATTCGCGGACGCCGCGGTCACAATCTCGTCTATCCGCCGATTGGTGATCTCTAGCCATGAAGGGTTCAAGCCAGCCGATCTAGGCACCCGGAGCGCGCAGCGACTCGTAAGATACCATGGCATGTTCCCGATAGGCTGGCCGATCGCAGAGGCGTGCGTAATAGGCCTGCAGGTGTGGCAGATCAGCGCGCTCGATGGGCAGTGTGAAATAGCGGTAGAGGTTTGTGCCGAAGCTGATGTCGGCGAGACTCATCGCTTCACCGGCGAGCCACGGGTGTTTGCCGATCTGCCGGTCGGCGACGGCCATGAGTTCGCCGAGCTCGGCAACGCCTTCCTCGACGAGCGCGGTGTTGCGGTCGACGGCGGCGGTCCGCACGAGTTGCCAGAACACCTTGTATATCAGCGCCGGGGCGACGGATGTCTTGGCCCACTCCATCCACTGGTCGATGGGAGCCCGGGCGATGGCGTCGTCGGGCCACAGGGACAGCGCGCGGTGGCGGGCGGCCAGATAGCGCAGTATAGCCTGGCTCTCGAACAGGGTGACCCGGTCGTCCTGGATGACAGGCACGCGTCCCATCGGATTCATGGCAAGAAAGTCGGCCGTATCGTTGCCGCCGAAGGAGCCGCCGACATCCAGTCGTCGATGGGCGAGACCCATTTCGCCGACGCCCCACATCACCGTCTGCACATTGCTCGATGTCGCTCGCCCATAGATCGTCAGCATGCTTGTCTCAATCTCCCGGTTTGTGCCGGCATGGTGAGCATCCTGGGAGGCGGTTGCAAGGAGAAACTCTGCTTCGCTCAGGCGCGGCCAAGCATGCGCTTCAGGGTCGCATCCTTGTCGACCACGTGGTGCTTGAGCGCCGCGGCGACGTGCACGACGATAACGACCATCAGCAGGTCGGCCAGGGTTTCGTGGACCTCGAACATGATTTCGGAGACGCCCTTGCTTTGCGGCAGCGCCGGCAGCTCGAACAGACCGAACAGCGAGACGGCATAGCCGCCCGTCGACGCGTGAATATAGCCGGAGACCGGCATGGCCAGAATCAGCACCAGCAGGGCGATATGCGCGGCCCGGGCGGCATTGGCCTGCCAGCGTGGCATGACCGCGACTTCTTCGGGAAAGCCGAAGATCAGACGCCACAGCACCCGCCAGGCGGCGAGAAACAGCACCAGCACACCGATCGACTGATGGATCCCTATGATCCGATCCTGTTGCGGGCCGCTGGACATGTCATCCATGTAGAGACCCAACCCCAGCATGATGATGATCAATGCCGCGATGGTCCAGTGATTGATGATGGAGATCGTGCCGAAGTGTGTTCGATCGTCCCGAAGCGCCATGATACCAGTCTCCTGTTGAGCCAATACCCGTCTCGGCCAGCAGCAACGTTCTGCCTGAGCGTGCCGGATTTTGCAAACCGTGGTCGTATGGCACGGGAACGGTCAGACCGGGGGCAGCCGACCCAGCGGGATGAAGCCGATCATGATGCGCCCGCGATTGATGTTGATCGGCAGGGTTAGACTGTCCTGTGCCCGACCGATACCACCCAGAAGGCTAATGGCATTGGCGATGGTGTCCGCCGCATCCGGAAACGCCTCGGTGAGAATGTCTTGCCAGGCCTCGCGACCGCTGACTTCCAGGTTGAATTTGGCGGTCAGCAGGCCGTCGCCGTCGATCGAAAACGGTCCGCTGGCCTCCAGCACCGCGCCACCGTCGAGGGTGGCGCTCATGCCATTGAGCGAAGCGCTCAGGTTGTGCCAGGGATTGTCGGCCTGCTGTTGTCCGCCCAACATCCAGGCGCGGTCCGCGAGGGTGACATTGCCTTGCAAGTCAAAGGCGGGAAGCGAGAACGATCCGGATCCGGAGGTCAGCTTCGCGGCTTCGAGCCGCACGGCGGCATCCAGATCGGCTTCGTTGCGGCGCACATGCACTTCGCTGGTCCCGGCCGCAAGACCCAGCGTATCTGTCTGCGCCGCCTGCCGGAACTCAGCGGTGAGATCGGAGGATTGCACCGACGCGCGCGACAGTCCGGACAGACTGAACACCGTACTGGCGCTGAGAACCTGCCAATTCAGGTCCGCCGCCATACCATTGCCCGACAGCGTCGCCGGCCCGTCGAGCTCGGAGACGATGTGATTCGGCCTGTAGATCTGTGCCGCCGAACGGAATTCGCCGGCACTCAGGGACGCGCCGTTCAGCCGGTCGTCAGCGGACACCGAGTTGCAGAAGACGCCAAGGCGGAACGGATAGCCGCGGACCTCCATGGCGTCGCATTGGGCCTCGACATTGCGGCTGGCGAGGTCGGACAGCAGGAATTCGCTGCGGCTCTCCAACTGACGCGCCAGATAAAACCAGAAGCCGCTATAAGCGATGATGGCGATAACGATGGCGAGGCCAAGCCAAAGAAAACGCCGATTTGATGCGGCCTGTGCTTTCTCACTTGACCTCTCCATGGCGAACTCCCTATTTGCCCCTCGAACGAGCGACTGATTGCCGGAATCTAATGACCGATATGGAAGATTTTTGGGTGTTTGGCTACGGGTCGTTGATGTGGCGCCCGGGATTTGCCCATCTTCAGGCGGAGCGGGGCCGGCTTTACGGCTATCGGCGGGCCCTGTGCATCCATTCCTATGTGCATCGCGGCACACGCGAACGCCCCGGGCTGGTGCTTGGCCTCGACAAGGGCGGTTCGTGCACCGGCATGGCGTTCAAAGTCGCGTCGGGGGATCGCGAAGAGGTCATCGGCTACCTGCGGGAACGCGAGTTGGTGACCAATGTCTACCTGGAGCGCACTCTCCCGGTCCATCTGGCCACAGGCCAACGGGTCGAGGCGGTGTGTTACATCGCCGACCGGCAGCACGAGCAGTTCGCCGGCTCGATGAGCGCCGACGAAGCGGCCGGCCGGGTGGCCTTTTCACAAGGCCGTTCCGGACACAATGTCGACTATGTCGCCAGCACCCTCGACCATCTGCGGGAAATGAACATCCGGGATCACTGGCTGGAAGATGTCGGAAGGCAGATGCTGCCGCTGTCACGCGCCGGGAGGTAGGTTCTTCAAAACATGCGGCCGACATTCGTTGAACATCATCTCGTAGAACGCGATGACATTGCACTTATTGGTCTTGAGTTTGTCCATGTCGCATTCTCCTGAGACGGCGGTCCCTGGGTCCTGGCCTGTCGAACGCCGCCCTAAGCCGCCTCGATTTTTTTGAAATCCAAATAGAAGCGAACTGGCAGTTTGGGGGGGAACCGGAACTTCGCCGCGCCGCATACGAACGTCCCCGTTTCCACAATTTGTTGCGTTCGGCTAGATCAACGGTAGTGGTGGCTAGGGTCAGACCCGCAAGGAGCGGATGCTGACGATCATGAGATTGGGAGACCGGGTCTCGTTTGCAACGGTCTGACTGGAGACATCGCTCAGGTATTGGCCGTGCAATGATATTGTGCGATTCAGGACACATGAGCCCTGCAGCTGCAAGACCAGAGCTACCAATCAACCCGGACGTTCTCGTCTGGGCGCGCAAGCGTATGGGCCTGTCCGAAGAAGAGGCTGCAAAGAAGGTGCCCGTAAAGGTCGAGCGCCTGATTGCCTGGGAATCAAAAGAGGCATCTCCTACGATCAATCAAGCGAGAAAGCTCGCGAAAATCTACGGCAGACCTTTTCTCGAGTTCTTCTCTACGGAGGTCCCGGCTATCGAGGATGTGGCGCTCGCACCAGACTATCGGCTGCACCGTGACGCACCGACGCCAAAGGATGAAGCGGCTCGAGCTGAGATACAGGGCTGGGCTGAGACGAAACGCCTAAACGCGTTGGATCTTCTGGACATGCTCGGCGACGAACCTTCGGCCCTGCCCCAAGGGCTGGCATCGACGGTCGATGAGCCGACCGAGAGCGCGGCCGAGCGCGCCCGTGAAGCCATCGGCTTCACGGTCCAAGAGCAAGTCGATCTACCAGTGAACGACAAACGACTGATCCCGGACCGGCTCCGCAGACGAATGAGCGACGCCGGGATTCTGGTTCTGAAAAGATCCGACATCAAGCAACTCGGAATGCGAGGCATGTGCCTGTTCTCGGAACCGCTGCCGATCGTCGTATACGGAAACGAAGCACCGGGTGCACAAGCCTTCACGCTCGCTCACGAACTGGGGCACGTTGCACTGAAGAGCAGCGGGGTCAGCGGGCCAGCGGCGACTGGAGAGGGCGTCCAACAAGTGGAAGAATGGTGTAATCGGTTCGCATCTGACTTCTTGGTTCCAAAACGCGTCCTGGCCGATATCTGGCCGAAACCCGACCGACAGCTTGCCGAGGTTCCCGACGATCAGCTTTACGATGTTGCCCGCCGGTTTGGTGTAAGCCCGCATGCAATGCTCGTGCGGCTCGTATCGCTCGAATACGTGGCCGCGGAATACTACTGGGCGATCAAACGACCACAGTTTCTGCAGGAAGAGGCCGAGTACACTGCCCCCCCAATGCGATCCGCATATTATGGATCGCGGTACAAAAACAGCCTTGGAAACTACTACACTGGACTGGTGCTCGAAGCGTGGGGCACTGGTGCGATATCCGGGCACAACGCTGCCGAGTTCCTCGGAATAAAGAATATTCGGCACCTCTCAGATATTCGCGAGAGGTTCCTGAAATAGATGCGGCGTTACGTGATGGATACTTCATGGATTTCAAACCCGGTGATGGATCTTCCGCAGGATATTCATGTTTCGCTTTGGCAGCGCGTCGCGGCTTTGCTCGAGGAAGGGGCGTTTTGCTGGAACCAGGAGATCTGGGAAGAAATGGACGGATCCATCTATGGCGATATCGCGAACAGCCTGCAGATCTGTCAGGACAACGGCGGGTGTTTTGAGCTTGGGCAGGATCGATGGGACTGGGCGGAATACATAGAGCACCTCAATGACATCAAGGCGCGCTACGCCGGGTACATTTCCGAATACAACGGCAATCGGAGTTCGACCATCGGCCTCAATGATTGTTCGATCGTTTGTCTCGGGAAAACGCTTGGCCTGCCGGTTGCCAGCATGGAAAAGCAGAACGTACATCCCAGCCCTAAAAGAATGCGCATCCCAGAGCTATGCAACCGGGAGGGAATCCCGCACCTTGATCTGAATGAGCTGCTACGCGCCGAGGGCATCACAGCCTGATCGCAAGCCGGATGTGCGCTGCAGCGACAGCCGAGCATGTTAACGTCAGCTGAGGGCCGGGAGTGACTGACGGCAATTAATCCATGCGATCAGCGTATTGCACTCTATCAGCCCCAGCTTGAGTGCAATTCGCTGCACAACGAATAAACAGAGTGTCAGCATTTCACACAAGGGATGAAGCCGATTGTGAGAAATAGCTGTAGCCAACCAGCTTAAGGCTCACAAATCTTCCCGCCATTTAGCGGCAGCCATCTGGAGCCAACTGGGCAGGAGCGGTTTCAAGGTTGGCGTTAGATCATCACTGGCGGCGCTTCGGATCAGATTGAGGACCTTTTTGTCATCGCGGCTCAGTGCTCGTTTCGGCCAAGCGCCCTTGATGCCATCTACCGCTTGCGCGAAACCCTCGGTCCAGGCCTGGAAGCGCTTCGGGGGCAGGTCTCGGACCTCTCCACCGATTTCGCAGAGAATCACAGCCTCGTTCAGCGCGCCGTAACGCAACATGAGGATGTCGAGGATGCGTTGAATGGAACCGTGGCCCTTCACCTCGATACCGGTCATGAGCGGCGGCAGCCATTCATTTGGTGATGCGAATTCCGGAGCGATTAGCACGGCGGTCAGATAGCCATCAATCTGATCCGATTTGAGCGGGCTGCCTTTGAGCAACTTGGCCAACTCGCCCTGTCGCTCAGCCTGGATTTCAGGTGGTTCGAACTCTTCGCTGCCCCACTCCGAGTCGTCTCCGAGATCTTCCATCGCGCGCGTCGCCGCCACCTCCAGCGTTTGCCCAAGGATATCCTCAAAGACGGGTATTTTCCTGATGTCCCGTCCAGCCTCCAGCGCCTGGGCGACAGCGGCAAAGCTCATCCATGCGTCAGACGGGGCGTTGTGGTCGTGGCGCAGGATCAGCGCTGATCGGGTAAAGAAATTTACCCAGCGATCCCGCCTTTCCCCGACATGTGCCGCGACGATCCTCTTTGCGCTGGTGGCAGTTGGCGCCTCTTCAAGCGCAGCCATCAAAGTGGCGTCCGAGACGAACCAACTGCTGGAGATGTCATGCTCTGAGAACCAGTCCCGGCTCTTGCCGATCAACCTGCTGCGGCGGTTGTCTGACAGAGCCGCAAGCTCTCCTTCCGGATCAACCGCCGCGAGAAGTGCCGCATACCCCCCGGTTTGTGGCGACACATCGCGAATGCCGAACATCGGCGCGACATCCAGGAAGCCCGGCGGCGTCACCGCACCGCGCGCCAGCCCGTCACCGAGGGCGAAGCCAACGGCGGGGGCGAGGTAGGAAGGCGACACGTCATGCATCGTCATCGCGTTTTCAAGTTGCTCAACGATGGTTTTCTGATCGCCTCTGCTGGAACAGGGAATGACATAAGCGTCCTTTATCCCGTGCCCTTCCTTGATCATTGCCGCAGCCACCGCGCGCGTGCTTCCTCGACTACAGACGCCCAAAATGCTTTGCGAGCCGGCGCCGTCGGGAAGCGACGTCATTACCCGATGAAGCTGCCAAGGTTGCGGGACAGTTCCACCTGACGGCTCTCGCCGCAGCGCAGTCTTAATCAGTGTATCGAGCGCTTTTCCGTTTGGCAGCCAGTTGCGGATCAGGATGAGGTCGGACAGCAGGGTAGCATCCACATGTGCGCTTTCCGCAAGCAGCCCGAACCCGGCGATGGCCGCATCGCGCATCTCCGCAACCGGATCGAGCAGAAAGTACCGCCCCACGGCAATCATGCGTGGATCACCTTGCCCTATCGTCTGCGTCAGCAATGCGGTTGTCATTTGAGCCGGCATGGTGCCCACAACTTCGCGAAGTCCGGTATAGGTCTCAAAAGGCGTAGACCCTTCCGGAACAAGCCCTTCCGCCAGAACCGCGACTTCCGGAAGCTCGGGTATCTCGTCTCCCGCAAAAGCCTCAAAGGCGTCGGGTGCCGTACGCAGTTGGTCGGGTGGGGTGAGTCCGGCGCGGAGGTAAGCCTGGCAAAGTCCGAAGCAGGTCTCGGCGCCAAGCTTTCCTGCCTCAGCCCGTGATGCCAGGCCCGCCGTTAGGACCTGGAATAAGTCGCGCGTGACCGGCTCCTCATTTTCATGGTTCATTCGCGCCTCGTCCAAGATGCGCGACATCAGGGTAAGACAGTCATCGGTGCGCTCTGTGTCAGCATCGGACAGCGTGTCGACGAGCTCCAGAACCGTTTCCGGATCATGCGAAAGGGACGCCGCCCATCGATCCGCCCACAACAGCGTTGCTCTTGGATCACCTGTGGTTGGTCGATCCATAAGACAAGTATCGACTATATCAGTCACCAATACCCCCAAAAACTCTTGCAGCTGCCCACCGTCAAAGCCTTTGGCACGCGGCCGGTCTCAGCAAAGGCTAACATCGGCAAGTGGTGTCCGAAAGTCGGTTTCGTTCGTTGACCGTGCGGATTCGACGTGCTTTGAATTTTGCACGCGCGGCGAATGTCTCCTTCGACGGGCTGCGCCGTAGCATCTCGGCCTACTTGGTGAACGTCGGCTATGGGCCGTAAGTTGCGGCTGCTGTAGTTATCGAAGGGTCGTGTCCCCTGAAGTGGTGTAGCAGGGCATTAGCAAAGCTGCTCGCGCGCGTGCAAGGTCTTCCTGCGGACATGTGGTTAATGTCCTCGAACTCACGAAGTGCGCGTCACTTTGCTGCTGCCATGGTTTAATGGGTCGCCGCCTACGTCCTGGCTTTTTCGAATGCCGCCCACGCCGTTTCAAACCGCTCGAAATCGAAGCCCGGTCCACGCGCCGGGTCAAGCACCAGCTTTTCCGTATCCAGCAGCTTTCGGATTGCGGCAGCCAAGCCGGGAATGACGGGTTCGGGTATAACCAAAGCGCCGTGCCGGTCGGCGTGAACGAGGTCGCCGGGGTGGACGTCGAGCCCGAAAATGGTGACCGGCACGTCAATCTCTCGGATGTGGACGAAGCCGTGGCTCGGGCCGATCGATCCGGCAATCACCGGGAATCCATCCGGCAGATCGCCGAGGTCGCGCATGACGCCGTTGGTCAGCGCGCCGGACAGGCCAAATCCCTTGTGAACCGTCGTGTTGATCTCACCCCAGAACGCACCGACGGCATCGGCGCCGTCGACATCTTCAACAACGGCAAGCGACGGCCGCGGCCCGTCGGCCATGTAACGGTAATAGTCCATGCGGCGCGCCTTGATGATGTCAGCCGGCTCCGATGGCGGTGCCAACGCTGCGATCTTCGCCGTACGGGCATAGCCGACCACGGCCCCTGCGCCGGGATCGGACGACAGCATGGTGCCCCGGGTGAACCGGTTGAAGCCGCGCCGTCCCTCGGCCACTTCGATGGCGTTGCAAACGGTCGGCGTGTCGACGGATGTCAGCAGCTTCAGAAGGTCGGCGTCCATTACAGTTCCAGCCATGTTGCGAACGCCCGATTGACGGCGTCCGGTTGTTCCAGGGTCGGCAGATGTCCGGAATCCTCGATGATCTCGAAACGGGAGCCCCGGATGAGGTCGTGCATCAGGTCGTGCCGGTCGCGCGGGCATAGGCGATCCTCCCTGCCCATCAGGATCAGGGTGGGCACAGCCACCGCCTTCAGCGTCTGCTGCTGGTCGGGCCGGCTCTGCAGGGCGCGTGACTGGCGCTCGAACACGGCGGGACCGAGATCAAGTGCCATGTCCATGCACAGGTCCAGGACACTCTGCCGGCGCGGGCTTTCGGCCAGGTAGTTCGGCTTCAGTTCGTCGCGCATGACCGCGCGCAAACCGCCGTCGCGAACCTTGTCGATCTGCGGTTCGCGGGCCAGCCGTACCTCGTCGCGCTCGGCCCGCGGATTGGTGTCGATGAGCGCCAGCCGTTCGACCCGCTCGGGCGCCTGACGAAACACCTCCATGGCGACGATGCCGCCCATCGACAGCCCCGCCAGCGCGAAGCGTGGCGGCGCGTGGTTCAGGACACCACGCGCCAGCGACTCAACGGCGTCGTGCGCCGTAATCGGTGCAAGATGCATGGCAATGCGTCCCGAAAGAGCGGCGATCTGGGGGCCGAACAGCCGACCGTCGCACATCATGCCCGGCAACAACACAAGTGCTGTCATGCAGGCGTGCCGGCCAGCGCCGCACCCTCCGCCAGGGCCGCAAGCTTGGCATAGGCGATATCCGGATCGACGGCGCCGAAACCGGCAAATGTCCCGAAGCCGCAGTCGGAGCCGGCCATTACGCGATCGGCGCCAACGATGCCGATAAAGCGCTCCAGCCGCTGCGCCACCACCTGCGGGTGCTCAACGAAATTGGTGGTGGTGTCGACAACACCAGGTATCAGGATCTTGTCCTCGGGGATTTCCGCTTTGCGGTCGCGAAACACGGTCCACTCGTGGGCATGGCGGGGATTTGAGGTTTCAAACAGGACGTAGCGGGCACGAGCCGCCATCAGCGTCGAAAACACCTTGTCCATGGCAATGTCACAGACATGCGGGCCCTCGTAGTTGCCCCAGCAAATGTGGATCCGGACCTTTGCCGGATCGACGTTGCGCAGCGCGTGGTTCAGCGCTTCGATATGGCTGGCGGCGACTTTGACGAACTCGTCGTCGGAAAGATCGGTGAACAGCATGTGTCGCGACAGGGCAAGGTCCGGGCAGTCGAGTTGCAGATCCAGACCGGCGGCGACGATGGTTTCGTATTCGGCAGCCATAGCATCGGCAAGCGCCTGCAGATAGGCGTCGCGCGAGGCATAGTGGTCGTTCTGGAGGAACAGCGAGATGACGCCCGGCGACGCAGCGTTCATGAAGCCGCGTTTGGCGCCGTGGGCATCCATCGCCGCCTTCAGGTTGGCAACGTCCTTTTCAAGCTCGCCCTGGCCCTTGGAGCGGACTTCGCCGGTGCACATCGGCCTTGCGTATTGCGGTGTGCCGCCGCTGTCGGCGATGCGCTGCAGGAAAGTCGGGAAGAGCTTCAGGTCGGCCGGTGCGTTGCGCGGGCTGTCGCCTGAGAAGCCCGTGTAGCGGTCCTTGACGTAGGTCGCATAGGATATTTTCGAGGTTTCGCCATCGCTGACGATGGTAACGCCCGCGTCGACCTGCCGCTTGACCGTGTCCGATACCGCGCGGGTCATCGCCGCATCGAAGGCGGCCAGGTCGTAGGGCTCCTCTCTCTCGCGCGCGAAAATGTAGTCCACAACCTCCTGGGTGCGCGGCAACGAGCCGACGTGGGTGACCTCTATCCCTGCCAATGGTCTGCCTCCCTTGGACAACAGGCTGCGGCCTGTTCATCTTCCTTCAATCAGTGTGAAACCCAGGTGGGCCCCGCCGCATCGCCGGTGTTCATGACTCGAAACAGGCTCGCCTCGCCGCTCATCGACGGGGCGAGGCTGTGCTCCAGTCCCGGCGGAACCGCGCAGGTATCGCCAGGTGCGAGGACTTTTTCGCCGCCGCTCCAGGCCAGCTTCCAGTAGCCTCGCATGATCATCAGAATCTCGTGCCGGTCGAGCGTATAGCCGCCGTCCGGCAACGAACCGCGGGTCAGAAACTCCACCTCGAAGCCCGGCTTGTCCTTCAGCATCGCCGTCTGGCCGATCACCTTGCAAGGCGCGTTGGCGGCGAGCGCCATCATGTCCCAGTAGCGTGCGACGTAATCGCGAACCACCGCCTCGTTGCCGGGTTCCGGATAGGCCCGCAATTCTTCATCGGTCAGCAACGGCATCGGCTGCACGCCTTCCGGCAGGGACTGCCCTTCCTTGGTATCGTAGAGCACCCCATTCTCGCCCAGCACCAGGCCGTGGTCCTTGGCGTCTTCGATCACCTGCGGCGCCCAGATAACACCGCCGCCGGCGTCGTCACCCCCAAGGATGGCCATAATCATTCCATAGTCGGTGCCGATGTTTTCGAAGCCGCGAAAGATCCCGGTCGGGATGTTGAAGATATCGCCTTCCTCCAGCACCACCTCGCCGGCAGTGCCCCATCGTCCCCAGAAGAAGCGCCAGCGGCCTTTCAGCACAAAGAAGACTTCCGCGGTCCGGTGCGAGTGCAGCGAGTTGCGGCATTTTGGCGGTTGGCCGGCGGCGCCGATGTTGAAACCGGGCGTCTCGCGGATGTGGACATGCTGATCCGGGCTCTCGGAAACCCCGCCACCGATGATAGTGAAGTTTTCCTTCTGATCGGAGCCCGGCGTATGGGCATCGATAAAGGCGGTGCGACAGGGTTTGAGGTCGCCATAGCGGACGATCCGGTGTTCCATTTCTTGCGGGGACATGTCAGGACCTTGTGGTTTTCGGATTGGTTCAGCCGGTTTTCAAAAGGATCTGTTTCCAAATGGCGGTCTCGTCGAACAGCGCGTATTCGCGGCGCAGGCCCCAAGGGCCGAATTCGGCGTGTGCGGCGCCCATCACATGGACTTCGGCCCCGGTCGGTTCGCCAAACACGCCCCACCCGTCATGCCGGCCGTACAGCGACCAGCGCAGGGCGGCGCGCGGCGGCATCAGTGGATCGTCGCGGCCGATCCGGTGCTCGATGCGGAATTCAGCCGAGGGAAAGCTGGCGCGCAGGCCCATCCAGAACCGATCGGCGTCGCCGAAGGAATAACCGGTGATGCCGCCCGGATAAGCGAGCTGGCAGGCCCGGTCGTATTCGGCTTCGATGACCGCCATATCGGCGCCCATGATGCGGGTGAGAATATCGGCGTAGCGCGCGCCCCATTCATTGTCGTTGCCCTTGCCCTGGTAGGGTCCCGGACGGTCGATGGCCGGCGTGAACGGCTGGACGCAAGCCTCCGGCCCGCCTTCGCGGGCGATCAGGTCGCGGGCATAGTCCGTCGGGCTCCATCCCATCTGCCGCACGATCGCGCCCTGGTCGCGGATCAGCCATTCGTCGTCGATCCGGTTGTTGATGGCGTGACAGTCGGCGATGATCCGGTAACGGAGCTGGGTCCCGCTGGCCTTGCCGTAAACGCCGTCGCCCAGATGGGTGGCCGTCGAGATGATCCGGTGCGACGAGAGCATGCCGTCTTCCGGCGTTCCGCACCAGATCACATCCTCGCCGAGCAGGGTCCGGTCGGGAAATTCGGCCAGGGTGGCCATGGTCGCACCGATCACACCCTGATTGCCGACCACCACCGAGGCGGGAGAACGGACGATGATGTCGTCGGCATAATAGTCGTGCAGCGTCGCGATCTTGCGTTCTTCCCAGATTTCGCGGGTGATGCCGATAATGTAATCGGGGAAGTCCTTCCAGCGCGGATCAAAGCCTTTCATCGGACCATCCTTCGGGTATGCGGGCCGAGCCGCGTATCATCAGCGGCCCGTCGATCTGGATTTTTTGCACGTCGTTGCTGCCCTCCTCGATCCAGGCGAGCAGCGTCGATACCGTCGCTTCCACCATGCGGTTGGAGGGTTGGCGCAGGGTGGTCAGGTCGTAGGCCGGCCAGGACGCCAGCGGGACGTCATCGTAACCGACCACCGACACGTCTGCGGGCACGTCGAGACCGAGCTCGAACCGCAGGACATCCATCACCGCAAATGCCATGTGATCGTTGCCGACGAAGACGGCGTCGGGGCGGGGGTTTTGCGAAAACAGCCGCCGCGCCGCGTCGGCGGCGATCTCCCGCTTATACATGCCGTCGATGCGGCCGACGAGCTCGCGACCGGCCTCCTGCAAACCCGCCCGAAAGCCGGCTTCGCGGTCGCGCCCGGTCGAGGAACCCGCCCAGCCGGCGATATGGGCGATGCGCTCATGACCGCCGGCGACCAGGAACCTGGCAATCTTGCGCGCGCCATCGACATTGTTCGACGTGACCTGACTGAGCCGGTCGTCGTCCTGGCCGCGGTTGAAAAGCACCACCGGTACGCCTGCCGCCACACAGCGCGCGGCCAGCGCGTTGGACATGGCGACCGACGCGGTGATGATGCCGTCGACTTGATAGTCGAGCAGTTCGCCCATCACCTGGTCGACGCTTTCTGCGTCGTTCGACACCATGAAAACGAGGATGTGATAACCGTGTTCCTGCAGCGCGTTGGAGAGTTTTTCCAACGCGTCCGGATAGAACTGGTTCTCCAGATAGGCGACCACCAGGCCGATGATGCGCGAGCGGCCAGTGATCAGCGAGCGGGCGAGCACGTTCGGGCGGTAGCCCAGTTCCGTCGCCGCCTTCAGGACCTTGTCCGCCATCTTGGAGGACACCGAGGCGCCGGGTGTAAACACGCGGCTCACCGCCGACTGGCTGACTCCAGCCCGCCTCGCGACGTCGATGGATGTGACCCGCTCGCCGCCCATCAGTCCGCCGTCCAGCCTCCGTCCACGAGAATTGAAGTGCCGGTGACCAGCGCAGACGCATCGCTCGCCAGGTAAAGGACGGCACCCATGATGTCCTCGACCACGCCGGTGCGGCCGAGCTTGATCTTCTGCTCGATCCACTTGACCCGCTCAGGCCGGTCGAAAGTCTGCTCGGTCAGCGGCGTACGGATGAAGGTCGGGCAGATGGTGTTGACCCGGATCCGGGCTGACCCGAATTCCAGAGCCATCGCCTTGGTGAAACCCTCGACGGCAAACTTGGATGCGCAATAGACGGCGCGGTCAACGCCGCCGACATGGGCCATCTGGGACGAGATGTTGATCAGCGATCCGGGCCTGCCGGCGTCGAGCAGTCCCTTTGCAACTGCCTGTGTGACGAAATAAGCGCCACGCAGATTGACATTCATCACCGCGTCGAAGTCTTCGGGGGTGGTGTCGGTCGCCGGCGTGTGTCGCGCCAGGCCGGCGCTGTTGCACAGCACCTCGAACGGACCGTGCCGTTGGATACTCGCCCGAACCGTATCGATGTCGGCGACATCGAGTTGCAGGACCGACGCTTTCCAGCCCTTTGCCGTCATCGCGGCGACGGCCTCTTCGAGCCGATCCAGGCGCCGCGCGGCGAGCACAACCTCGCCGCCGGCTTCGGCCAGCGCTGTCGCGCAGGCCAGACCGATACCGGAAGAAGCGCCGGTGACCAGCACCTTTTGACCGTGCAGGCGGAAGCTTGGGGTTTCGGGAAGGTCGATCATGATTTGGCAACTCCGGTTTCAGGATCAAAGCCCGTGCGGGCCTTGTTGAAATCCCGAAGTCTGTTGAAGACGTCAACGCCCAACTGAGCATAGGCGTCGAGGAGATCGACCAGCACCCAGTTTTCGCGGATCAGCCCGTCCTCCAGGCGCCAGAAATCGAGGCTGCGCATGGTGATCCTCTTGCCGGAGGGCGCAATGCCCAACCAGCCATCATCGGTCACGGTCTGGATCATGTTCGGCCAGCCGGTGACGCCGGCGTAGTTGCGGTCGCCGAAAAAGTGGTAGGTGACCTGATCGACATACTGGCCGCGGTCGGGCATGCCGCTCAGGAACGGGATCTGGTGCCAATTGCGGAAGCCCTTGATGCCACGGCCGGTGCCGATCCCGGAAGGGCCGTACCAGCTCATGCGCGGATGCCAGAATCTCGGCATCTCCATAACCTCCGGCCCGCCCTGTGCCGGATGCCGCTTCATATACTCCAACATGTCGATGATGTGCTGACAGGTGGCCTGGCCGGCCTCCGCATCATAGGGACCGGGCACCAGGCCGTCCTGCGTCGCCGGTCCCGGCACATGCCATTCACGGCCAAGGCTGGGCGCCATCGGCCAGGCATCGGCCTGCATCATCACCTCCGGAATATCCCACAGCGCCTGAAACTCGACCACCCGACCGTTGACGACACGGAAAAACTCGTGAAAGCGCATGGCGACTTGATGGCCGGTGGACGGAATGTCGAGCCACGGCCGATCGAAGGAACCGGTGTAATAGCCGCCGCAACCGACCCAGTCTTGCCCTTCCGGCGTCGGTCCGGCCATGACGATGGTGTCGCGGCGCTCAAGATCAGGAAAGGCTCGGAACAGCGGCGCATAGGCCTTGTCGTAGAACGCATCCGCGCCGGTCGTATCGCCGAAGGGATGGCACAGCCGGAACAGCACATCCGGTGCACAGACCTCGGCGAGCGCCCGGCGGACACGCGCCTCCTCGAAGTCATACATGGCGGCCCGGAGTGGAGCGAGCAGCTGTTTGTGTTCGGTGTGCCGGTCCATGGCTACTCGGCGGCCTCGCCGTAGGGCACGTTGCCGCCGCCATAGCGCCGGACCCGGATGTTGGCTTGCTCGGCATGGCCGACGAAACCCTCCAGCATGCACAGGCGCGAGCAATAGGCGCCGATCTCGGCGGCCGCTTCGTCCGTCAGGATCTTCTGGTAGGAATGGGTCTTGAGGAACTTGCCGACCCACAGCCCGCCGGTATAGCGGCCGGCCTTCTTGGTCGGCAGCGTGTGGTTGGTGCCGATCACCTTGTCGCCATTGGCCACGTTGGTGCGCGGACCGAGAAACAGCGCGCCGTAGCAGGTCATGTTGTCGAGGAACCAGTCGTCCCGGTCGGTCATCACCTGCACATGCTCCGAAGCGATGTCGTCGGCGACCGAAAGCATCTCGTCGTAAGTGTCGCACAGGATCACTTCACCATAGTCCTGCCACGACTTGGCTGCCGTTTCGGCCGTTGGCAGGATTTTCAGGAGGCGGTAGACTTCTGCAAGTGTTTCGGTGGCCAGCCTACGGGAATTGGTGACCAGGACAGCCGGCGAGTTGTAGCCGTGCTCGGCCTGTCCGAGCAGGTCGGTCGCGCACATTTCGGCGTCGACGGTGTCGTCGGCGATCACCATGGTTTCAGTCGGTCCGGCGAAAAGATCGATGCCGACCCGTCCGAACAGCTGTCGTTTGGCTTCGGCGACGAAGGCGTTGCCGGGCCCGACGAGCATATGGACCGGATCGATGGTCTCGGTGCCGAGCGCCATGGCGCCGACCGCCTGGATGCCACCAAGCACATAGATCTCGTGGGCGCCGCCGAGGTGCATGGCGGCGATTACCGCCGGGTTCGGCGCGCCCTTGAAGGGCGGGGTTGCGGCGATGATGCGCGGCACTTCGGCCACCGAAGCGGTGGCGACGGACATATGCGCTGAAGCGACCATGGGGAACTTGCCACCCGGTACATAGCACCCGACCGACTGCACCGGGATGTTCTTATGGCCGAGAATGACCCCGGGCAGGGTCTCGACCTCGATGTCGGTCATCGAGGCGCGCTGTGCCTGCGCAAATTTGCGGACCTGGTCCTGGGCAAAGCGGAGGTCCTCCATGTCGCGCGTCGAGACCCGGTTCATCAGGGCGTCGATTTCGGAAGCATTCAGGCGGAACGATTCAGGCACGTAGTTGTCGAACTTCTGGGACAGTTCCCGCACGGCCGAATCGCCGCGGGCCTCAATGTCACTCAGCGTTTCCTCGACGATTGCCCGCACCTTGGCATCGTCCTCGGACCGCTCGGCTTCGGGTTTTCCGCGTTTTAGGTACTCAATCGCCATGTCCTGATTCCTCGGAGCCTCGCTGGTTGGTCATTTGATTTGCATACGTATGCACTCTGAATCACGCAGCACGTTCCGGTGCCGGTGGTGAGCGCTCACCGCGATCGAAGCCCTCCCAGCCCTCGCCGGCAAAGACATCGTGGCCGAGCTGGGCCAGCACATGCGGGAAGTCGACCATCACCCAATTGTCGACGATCTTGCCGTCCGCCACCTTCCAAAAGTCCATGTAGCGAATTTCGATTCGCTTCCCGGTCGGTGCGATTCCCATGAATGTGCCGGAATGGGTCGCCTCCTGGCGTCCGAAAGCGGCGGCCCACTCGCCCATATAGAGACGGGCCTCATCGACGCAGACCTTGTCGGAAAAAGCTGCCTGAAACGGTTTCTGCCAGTTGTTCTGAAACTCCCGCAGGCCATTCTTGGTCCCGCAACCGTAATTGCCGGACCAGCGGAAGGATTCGGAGAAGAATTCGCCGATATCGGTGATCCGGTGATCGTTGAGACCGTCCACCATGCCCTCGATCACGCGCCGCGTCTCCTCCGTCTTGGACATATCCGTATCGCGGCTGAGCACCGCCTGTTCGGGTCGCGATCCTTTCATGTCAAACCTCCCGTTATCCCTTGACCGCGCCGGCGGTCAGGCCGGAGACGATCTGGCGCTGGAATACCAGCACGAGCAGGAACAGGGGTGCGGTGATCGACACCGCTGCGGCAACGGCTTCGACCTGGTCGGTCGTCGTGGTTTCACGGTTGAAATAACCGGTAATCGCCGGGACCATGGTCTGGTTCTGAGCGTCGAGCAGCAGCGAGCAGACGAGGTAGTCGTTGTAGGCCAGCAGGAAGCTGAACAGGCCTGTGGTGATGACGCCCGGCCACATCACCGGCATGATCACCCAGCGAAACGCCTGGAAGTGGGTGCAGCCGTCGACCCGTGCCGCTTCGTCGAGCTCGTTCGGGATGTTTTGGAAGAACGACCGCAGCATCCAGATGGTGAAGGGCTGGTTGATCGACACCAGCACAGCGATCACGGCAAACGGCTTGCCGTAGAGGGTCGGCGCCGCATCACCGAGGATCGGGCTCAGGATCTCGGCCGAGTTGATGAAGGGCGGCAGGTAGCCGGCGACCAGCACCGAATGCGGCAGGGCGCGGAACACCAATGCGATAATGAGGATCCAGAACGCGATGCTCGATCCGGTCCGCGCCAGGCCGTAACCGGCGAGCGTGCCGACCGTCAGCGACACGGTCACCACACCGGCGGTGACGATCAGCGAGTTGATGAAGTTCTCGTAAAACTCGTTTTCGACCCAGACCGCCTGATAGTGCTCCGTCGTCAGCCCCAGAATCGGTTTGCCGAACGGGCCGAGCACCGAATTGACGACATTGAGCACCGGCGGGAGGATGCCGAAATAGAAGATCAGACATCCGAGGGCAAAAACCAGCGCTCCGATGATCCACCCCGGGACGAGGAGATGCGGCGGTGTCAGTTGGGTGACCAGTCTCGGCAATGCCGTCACAGCCAGACGGGCCGTGTACCACAGCGCGGCAATGCCAACGAGGATGCTGACGATCGACAGCCCGCGCCCGGTGGCGACCGTTTCGGGCCCGAACATGACGTCAAGCGGATTGGACGCAAAGGCGTCCACCGGATCCTTGAAGCTCATCACCGCGATCCAGAAGATCGGGAAGGCGGCGATCAGGCACCAGAAGGCCAGAAAACCGGCGGACGACAGACGCAGCGCAGCCGGCTGCTGCATGGATTTCGGCAGGCTCATACCCGTCCTCCCTGATAGTCACGCCAGGTTCTGCGCAACAGCGGTATCAGCAGAACGACGATGCCGATCATCGTCAGCATGGCACTGGCGGACGCACGTGAGATGGAGCGGTTGCCGCTGTCGTCAGGCGTCAGCAGGTCCCAGGTGAGCCATTGCAGCGAGATGCGGTAGGCCTCGCTGGAGAAGCCGATGACCTCCTCGAACACCCGGTAGGAGTCCATCAGGTGGATCAGCGAGATAAAGATGATCAGCGGCATCAGATGCGGAATGATGACGTAGCGCAGCCGCTCCCAACGGCTGGCACCGTCGATGACGGCCGATTCCAGAGTGTCCTGGTTGACGGTCTGCAAGCCGGCATAAAAGACGACGAATGCGAACGGTGCAACGTGCCAGACCCGGTACGACATCATCAGTATTTCGATGGTCCAGCCCTGCCCGAACATGGAGATATTGCGATTTAGCCACCACTCCAGGAAGGCGGTCATGATGCCGTCGCCGATGAACAGCCAGCGGATCGACAAGGCACCGATGACCGGCGTGATGATGAACGGCAGCAGGGATAAAAAGATGATGGGACCGCGAATGGCGCGGGTCGCGTTGTTGACCACGATGGCGATGGCCAGACCGACGCCTATGACAAGCGGCAACGTCACCAGCGTGAATGTCAGCGTGAAGCGCAGCGCCTTCCAGAAGTCGATGGTCAGAAGCGCGTTGAAATCGAGTGCTTTCAACGCCGCCCAGGCACGGTCCGGTTCGAGGACGTTGCGATAGCTTTCGAGACCGACATATTTGACCGCGGTGACGACCTTGCCGTCCTCGCCTAGCACCGGTTGGGTTTTTTCCTCGGTGACACAGGTCTGGTTCGGGAAGCCCGGCGTGCAGGTCTCCACCTCAACCGTCTCGAAGACCGGCTGGGTGAGATAGAAACTCTGCATGAACACGCTGACCAGCGGCGCCGCGATGAACAGCAGCATCAGGAAGATGGACGGGCCGACGAATGCGGCAAAGGTCTTGAATTTCATGGCGCCCCTCCCTGGTTCGCGCGGTCAACCGGGTTCGGTGCGAGGGGCGTCACCGCCCCCCGCCAAAGCTGAACTGCGGTTACTGGATCAGGCCGGCTTCTTTCGCCGACGTCGTATAGGCGGCGGCGATATCTTTCAGCGTTGTCTGCGCATCCTTGGCGCCGGTCAGATAGTCGGCGACACCGTTACCGAGTGCGGTGTGCATCAGGCCCATTTGCGAACTGGCCGGATAGGGCAGGGCGCCGCTCTGTGCGGTTTCGACGACACCGAGCGCCAGCGGTCCCGGCTCGTAACCATTGACCAGCCAGACCGCGACGTCATTGTTGGCCTTGACCATTTCGGGGCTCAGGCCATTCATGGCAACACGAAAGGCGGCTTCCGCCTGTTCGTCTGTCGCGTTCTTGGCGATCACGATGCCGTCCCACCAAAGGGTCGAAGCCGCGCGGACAGCGGCCTTCGGCGCACCGGCCATCTTGACCTTGCCGACGACCTGCGACTCGTTCGGATCGTCCATGGCGCCGGCGCGGCTGGCCCACAGGTTGGCCATGGCGATCTTGCCCTGCTGGAATTGCTGCTGGACGTAGGTGGAGTCGGATACCAGGTATTCCGGGTCCATGTACTCGGTCAGTTTTTTCAGCATTTCGAGCGCCGCGACGCCCTGCTCGTTGTCGATCGTGGCGTTGTTGTCCGGACCGAAGAACTCGCCGCCCATGCCGAGATACATGTTGATGAATTCCTCACCGAGGTTCCAGCCGGTCTTGAAAGTACCGCCGATCGGATATTCGACGACGCCGGCAGCCTTGATCTTTTCCGCGGCGGCCAGCATCTCGTCATAGGTGGTCGGCACTGCGATGCCGAGATCGCTGAGGATGTCATCGCGGTACATCAGGTGTTGTGCGTTGACCATCATGGCAATGGCCATGATCTCGCCGTTGATCTTGATGAGCTGGTTGGGGGTCAGGTTCTGGCCGTATTTTTCAACCAGGTCGTCGAGCGGGCGCACCGTACCCTCATTGAGCAGCGGCACCAGCGTGCCGTTGGCGACACCGCCTATCTGATAAAGCGACGGATTGGCGGCAAAGGCCGCCGGCTGCTTGGTGCGGAACTCCTGGTCCAGTTCGGCTTCGAAATTGCCGCACTGCGCCATTGAATCGGTCACAGCCTTCCAGGCTTCGAAACCGGCCGACAGCGATTTCACCGGTACGGTGTTATCGAAGTCGCAGGCACTGGCGACCCCGGTCATCGCCAGCGCGGTGGCGCCGGCCAAAAGCAGTTTCTTCAACATGGTTGTGATCTCCTTACAGTTCCACGCGCCCGTGGGGCGTCACTCTGGTTGGTCCGGCCTTCGGCCGTGCGGACTGGCTTACGCGGCAATGCGCGCGCCGGTCTCTTGGTTGAAAAGGTGGCAGATTTCGGCGGGGACGCTGAGCCCGACCGTTTCGTCGATATCGATCCGGTAGTCCTTGTTCGCCTTGACCGAAACCATCGCACCGCCGGCCTTGACGGTAATCATGGTGGCATCGCCGAGCAGTTCCATCGTGTAGACCGGCGCGTTGATTTCTGCGGTGCCGCCGGTGGCGGCGACGGTCGCGTCTTCGGCGCGGAAGCCGAGGGTGACCGGACCGTCCGGCCCTGTCAGCCCGCTGATCGCGATTTGTTCGCCGGTAAAGGTTCCGTCCTTCAGCGTGCCTTCCATCAGATTCATCGCCGGCGAGCCGATGAAACCGGCGACAAAGGTATTGGCCGGGCGGTCGTAGATCTCGGTCGGCGAGCCGACCTGCTGGATCACGCCCCTCTGCATGACGACAACCCGGTCGGCGAGGGTCATCGCTTCGATCTGATCATGGGTGACGTAGATCGTGGTGACCTGCAATTCGTGCTGCAGGTTCTTGATCTGGGCGCGCGTCGAAACCCGCAGCTTAGCGTCGAGGTTCGACAGCGGCTCGTCCATCAGGAAGACGTTGGGTTCGCGCACGATGGCACGGGCGAGGGCGACTCGCTGACGCTGACCGCCGGACAATTCGGCCGGTTTCCGGTGCAGGAAATCGGTCAGTTCAACCATTTCCGCCGCCCGCATGACACGCTCATCGTGGGTCGACGGGTCGACCTTGCGCACTTTCAGCGGAAACCGAATGTTCTCGTAAACATTCATGTTCGGATACAGGCCGTAGGACTGGAACACCATGGCAATGTCCCGGTCCTTAGGGTCGAGATCGTTGACGACGCGGTCGCCGATCACGATCTGACCCTCCGTCGTGTCCTCCAGACCGGCGACCATGCGCATCGTCGTGGTCTTGCCGCAGCCGGACGGACCGAGCAGGACGAGGAACTCGCGATCGGCAATGGTCAGGTCGAAGTTGTCGACACCGACAAAAGAGCCCCACCGTTTCGATACGTTTTTGAGCTGGATTTCAGCCACGACATTCCCTCCAAAGCCGCATGCCGGAAATTTTGCATTCCTATGCAAAACAGCTAGACACAGAGCAGTGATTTTGGCAATGATTTTTTGCATACGAATGCAAAATTCGTAACGAATCAGCGATCTCCAACCCCTGGCAGGCCTTTTGATGGCGGATTTTCGGCGCGTTCCCCACAGCTTCCTCAACACCGTTGTTAATCTCCCGCGGAGCGAAATCGCACCCTTCATCTCCGACAATCTGACCGAAGACGTGGTCTGGGATGTCGCGCATCCGATCAATCGACTGGAGGGGCGCGAAGCGGTCTCGGAGGGGTTTTTCGCGCCGCTGAAAACGGCGCTGACTGAGATCCGCCGGCGCGACGAGATCTTCATCGGCGGGCCGAACCGGCGCGCGCCGGGCGGGCACTGGGTGGCCAGCGTGACACATTATGTGGGCAATTTCGATACGCCGCTGTTCGGGGTCCAGCCCTCCGGCCGACTTGCCTTCCTGCGGTCCGGCGAGTTTTACCGGGTCGAGCCGGATGGAAGGATTTCGGAGGCGAAGATCATTGTCGATCTTCCCGATCTGATGCGCCAGGCCGGCCGGTTCCCGTTGCCGCGCATGCTCGGGACGGAAATGCTGTTTCCGGGGCCGGCGACCCATGACGGTGTCCTGCCAACGGGTCAGAGCGATGGCGAGGCAACGCTCGACCTCTGCGAGGCGATGCTGCGAGACCTCAGTGCTTTTGATCCGGAGACGTTCCAATCGGCGCGGCAGACCGGTGAGGGCGGCTACTGGCATGACGACATGCTGTGGTACGGCCCCGGCGGCATCGGCTCCAACTACCGCTGGAGCGGTTTCGGCAAGGATCACCGGATGGCCTTCCTGATGGCGTTTCCGGATCGCGTCGGCGGCAATCATTATTGCCGGATCGGCGACGGCGACTACGCCGCGGTAAGCGGTTGGCCATCAATGACCATGACTCACAGGGGCGATTATCTCGGCGTCGCAGCAACCCACCGGTCGCTGACGCTGCGGGTCATGGATTTCTATCGCTGCGCCAGCGGCAAGATTATGGAGAACTGGGTGCTTCTCGACTATGTCGACCTGTTCCGGCAGATGGGCGTGGATTTGATCGAGAGGCAAGCGCGCTAACCGAAATTACGGCGCTTTTTCAATGAACTAGAGCAAGTTGCGGCCAGAATGAAGCATTTGACCGCGGCGATTTTGGTCGCTGGCGAGGCGGGTTGCACGCCGTGGTGTCTCCCCACCACAAGTGCGAGCCAACGACGCCAGGGGGCAAAATCGTCCGGCCCATTCACCGGACGTTTTCAACACGATAAACCTCTCCAGGGTGACGGTAAATCGGCCCATCGGCTACGTTGCACCGCTTGCCCGATGTACCACATCGCGCTGCGCGACGCGCCTTGCCGAGTGGACCGATTTTCCGTCATCAAATGATTCATTCTGACCGCAACTTGCTCTGGGATTGCAGTCGCTGGGCTTGCAGTCCGGGTGACGTCTGCCGGGTCGCGTCATCGGTCAAGGCCTCGTAACGGGCACGCGCCTGGGGTGGCAACGGCAGGTCGGGGTTTTCCCGCACCGTGCGAACCAGCAACTCGTCGTTCGCCGTCTCCAGCACTTCGATCAACCTCTCCATGAAAACCTCCGGATCGAGGCCCGGTTCTATCGGCGGCAGGAAGCGCACGTGAATGATGCCGGGATAGCGCATGAACCTGCGACGCGGCCAGAACAGGCCGGGATTCATCGCGATCGGCAGCACCGGAACATCCAACTCGGCGTATATCCTGGCGATACCGAACCGGTACTCGGGCTCGGCGCCGACCGGGCGGCGGGTGCCTTCCGGATAGATGATCAGCTGCCGACCGTCGTCCATCTCCTCCCGGGTGAGGCGCAGAACCTCCGGCATGACCTTGGAACGGCTGCCGCGATTGATCGGCACCATGCGCATTTTCTTCAGATACCAGCCGAACACCGGGATCCAGGTGAGCTCGCGCTTGAGGATGTAAAACGGATCATCCAGATGCGGCAGCAGCGCAATCGTGTCCCAGAAGGACTGATGCTTGGGAGCGATGATGTAGCCGCCCGTCGGCAGGTTCTCCAGACCCTCGATCCGATAGTCGGTGCCGACGATGGTTTTCAACAGCCAGCTGCTGCTGCGGACCCAGTTTTTGGCGATAATCCAGTCGGTCTTTCGCGATACCAGGAAATACGGCACGAAAAAGATGATCATCTGAACCATGAGGTTCAGATAGAACAACGCATTGAACAGGGCGGAGCGCAGAACAATCATTCCGTTCATGTCGCTTGAAGCGACCTTTGGAGTCAATTCTCCTGGGACAGACGGGCTTTTTTCGGCGCCGCCGAGTCAGTGCGTATGCTGGAGCGCAATCCGTCGGCGCCATCCTGGCCGATTTCATGACGCAGGCGCGCGATGACGAATTTACCATACTCGGACAGCAGCATCCGCAGCGCCACCGGATCCTGCATCCACTCGAGATCGCTGTAATCGTGGTTGATCACCGGATAGGCGATGAAGTGCGTTTCGGTATTGGCAAGCCGCAATTCCATGAGGCTGCGCGGCATGTGGTAGTTGCTGGTCACCACGATAATGGTTTCATAGCTGTTTTCGCGAATCCACAGGGCCGCCTCATTGGCGTTGCCGCGGGTGTCGATCGCATCGTGGCCGATATCGACACAGCACTCGAAAAGGGTCGGTTCGGCGGAGGTGAGGCGCTGGATCTGTTCGCCGGTCGTTGCCGGGTTGACGCCGGTAATCAGCAGCCGCTCAGCGTTCCCTCCGTCAAGCAGCTGGACAGCCCGATCAATCCGCTGGCTGGCGCCGGTGAGCACGATGATGCCATCCGCGCCGCTTGTGTCATCCGGTGGCGTCATGGATATCACGTCGTTCGAAAAGCGCAGGAAACTGCCGGCGGCGACGCCGGCGACAAGGAAGACGACCAGAATAAACAACACGACACACCCGGCCAGCCAGCGAAGTGGTCTGCCGCGTTTCTTTGGCGCTTGCGCCACCGACGAATCACCGGTCTGTTCGACGCTCATGGAGGTTTTTTACATTGCTAATGTGGCAAGCGCTAGTTTGTCGCGAACTTCGGTCGCTCAGATGCCAAGCGTCGGATCGGAGCGGATCATGTCGATTTCCAGTATGGTGTGCAGCACCGTAAGGCGCGTTGTCAATGCGGTCAGCACTGCGGTGATGATCACAATGACGAGGGCACCGATATAGCCCCCAACACCCATGCCGAAAGCTCCGAACAGGGCGGCCGCCTGATCGCCCTCGGGCGTCGCCAGGTGATTGCTTGCCCAGATACCGGCGATGGCGAAAAACAGCACGGCCGCCGTGCCGCCGGCCAGCGCGCCTTTGAGTCCGATCAGAAAAAAGTGTTTCTGAAAATTGGCGGCGACGAAACTCGCTTCGGCACCGACGAAATGCAGGACTTCGACAATGTGGTGGTTGCCGGACAACGCGCCGCGCGTTGCGAACACCACTGTCAGCACGGTTGCCGTGAAGACCAAGGCCAGAATGCATAGGCCGATGACCACGGTGGTGTTGGCCATGGCCACCAGCCGGTCCACCCACGTGCGGTGATCGTCGAGTGTGACATTGGGAACGGCGTTGCCGAGAGCGGTGCGCATGGCGGCGAAATCCGGCGGTGCCGTCTCGTCGATGGTAACGACCACGAGCCTCGGTACCGGCAGCTCCTCCAGGTCGAGACCTTCGCCGAGCCACGGCTCAAGCAGCCGCGAGGTTGCGTCCTCGTCGATGATCGTCGCGCTGGCGGTTCCGGAAAAACCCAGTGCGATGTCGCGAGCCGTGGCGAGCGCCGCCGGCATATCGAGCCCCTCTTCGGGCCGAATCTGAATGGTGACTTCACGCGAAATCTGGCTCTGCCAGCTGTTGGCGGTGTCCTGAATCATGATCACCGCGCCGAGGGTCAGGCAGGCGAGGAACGACATGATCGAGATGACGAACATCAGGGAGCGCCCGGCGATGTTGGAGGCCGGCACGATCGGAGCCGTCGGACGCAAGACCACCTCGCGCCGGGTTTCGGTCGTTCCTGGCTTGATCGCCTCATTCATAGATTTCCAAACGTCCCTTCGACAGTATCATGCGGCGCGCGTCGATCTGATCCATCAACGACAGGTCATGGGTGGCTATGATGACCGCGGTGCCAAGGTTGTTCAATTCCAAAAAAAGCCGCAGCAGCCGCCGGGCGAGCGGCGCGTCGACATTGCCCGTCGGCTCGTCGGCGAGCAGGATCTCCGGCTGGTCGATCAGCGCCCGGGCGATGGCCGCGCGCTGCTTTTCGCCACCCGACAGGATCGGCGGCAGCACGTTCATGCGGTCCCCGAGGCCGACCCATTGCAACAGCTCGATGACGTCGGTGCGGTAGCTCGTTTCGTCGCGGCCGCGCACCCGTAGGGGCAGGGCGACATTCTCATAGGTGGTCAGATGATCGAGCAGACGAAAATCCTGAAACACGATGCCGACGCGGCGCCGCAGTTTCGGCAACTCGTGCTGCGGAATCGTGGTGATGTCGTGGTCAAAGACGCGCACGAAGCCACGTGTCGGCTGCAGCGACATGAACATCAAACGCATCAATGTGGTCTTGCCGGCGCCAGAGGGTCCGGTGAGAAACTGGAAGGACCGCTTCGGGATGTTGAAGGTGACATCGCGGAGCACTTCCGGACCCATGCCATAGCGCAGTCCAACATTGTCGAAATCGATCAAATCCGGCCTCGTTTTTTCTGCCATCTGTAGGGGATCCGCCTATCCGCGACAACCTTTTCGTGACCGGCTGTGGAGGGCCGGCGGGCGGTTGCGGTGCGACCGTTGCGGAATTGTTAACCCTCGATCTTTACGATTGCTTAAGCGTTGTGAAGGGCAGGTTTTGAGATGAAAAAAACCAACGGACAGCCTCGCGAAAGCATTTCGTCGGGTGGTGCCCGCAGTTCCGGCATTCGGCCGGGGCCGCCGGTTCTACCGCTGCGCGGTGCCGATATCATCGATGCCGAATATGAGCATGTCGACGCTTTGGGCAAGGCGGTTCAATCGCCACACAACCACGCATCCGCGCGTCCTTTTGATCCGGTGCGACCGACGGCCGCGGTGCCGCTGGATCCGAAAACCGGGTCCGCTCACCGGCGCCTCAACCTGTTTTCCGCGGGTCGCCCTGCCGCGGCAAGTGCAACGCGGTGGTCGGCTGCGGGAGTCGTTGCCATCGGGCTTGCCGTTGCCGGTACGGTCTGGTTTGCCGGCGGGTACGGCATCGTTTCCCGTCTGGCGACGGACGGGGGTTTAACGCTGTCAAACCTGACGGCCGCGGAAATTACCGGAAGTGGCGGCGAGGCGTTGATGGTTGAAGGAACGATCAGCAACAGTGGCGACTCGGTGCTGGAGGTGCCGCTTGTCGCCATCGAAAATACCGAGGCGGCGGCACAACCGCCTTTGTTCGTGCGGCCCGAGCGCGACCGGCTGGGCGCCGGCGAAAGCACCCGGTTCAGAGTGCGGGTGACGCAGCCCGTTCGCGGCTACCTCGACCTGACGGTCTCGCTGGCCGGCGGCAGTACGGGCCGCTAGTCAGCGATCACTTATCTGCGCTGATGCCTGTTTTTTCGGCTTTCCCTTTGGGCAGCCTTGTTCTAAACCGCCCGGATTGGTGCAGACGCAACGGAAGAGTCGCCATGCCAGTGGTCCGCGGTAAGACTATCGACGTGCTTTTCACGCCTGAAGAGATTGCCGAGCGCAACCTCGCGCTGGCCGAGAAGATCGCCGAAACCCCGAAACAGGATTTGCTGGTGATCTCCATCCTGAAGGGCTCGTTTATCTTTGCCGCCGATCTGCTGCGTGCGCTGCATGCGGCGGGTCTTGCACCGGAGGTCGAATTCATCACCCTGTCGAGCTACGGCAAGGGGACCAAAAGCCAGGGCGTCAAGATCATCAAGGATATCGACAGCGATGTTTCGGGACGCGATGTCCTGCTCATCGACGATATCCTGGAATCGGGTAACACGCTGCGTTTTGCACGCGATCTGATGTACGAACGCGGCGCCAAGAACGTGTCGATCGCCGTCCTGCTGGACAAGCGCTCGCGGCGCGAGGGAACGCTCGATGCCGACCATGTGGGTTTCGTTTGTCCGGACTACTTTGTCGTCGGCTACGGCATGGACGTCGCCTACGCGTTTCGGGAGCTGCCGTTCGTCGGCGTGGTGACCGGCGACGCCGATTAGCACTCGCGCCACACGTCAAAACCTTCTGTTAAGCATGATTGTCTGAAGCCGGCCCAATTACCCGGCACCACCGGACACGTTGCCGCGCCATTTACCCGGCGACAACGATTGCATGATTTGCTGTGGCGGACACGGGGTGGCGCGGGCCAGAAGAAGATCGTTGTTTTCAAATCGACGCGCCAGGACAACACGGACGGGAACCATGGCAAAGATCTTGATTGCCGAGGACGAGGAATCGCTGCGCGGCTTCGTGAGCCGGGCACTGGAAATGGACGGCCATCAGGTCGACCAGGCAGTTGACGGGGCGCATGGTCTGGAGAGGCTGCGCGTCAGCGGCGGCTACGACCTGCTTCTGTCGGATATTCGCATGCCGGTGATGGACGGCATCGAACTGGCCCATACGGCGGCCAGCGAATATCCGGCCATGAAAATCCTGCTGATGACCGGCTACGCGGAACAGCGCGAACGGGCCGACGGCCTGACTGAAATCGTCGTCGACGTGGTGCCGAAGCCGTTCAGCCTGCCGGACATTCGTGGCGCCGTCGCACGCGCTCTGCAGGGGTAACGGATACTCACCTCATACGACGCTTCCGGCGACGGACCCTGTTCATTCGGCTATCGACTCGTAGGTCGCGAGGTCGAAGTCTACACCGCTCTCCAGCAACGCCTGCCATTGCGGGTTCCACGGAGCCCAGTCGTCGCTCGCCATACAGGCCTGATGATCCCGTTCGCTTCGCCAGACCCAATAGGTCAGCGTGTGACTGTCGTCACTGGCGAGATGCACCCGCATCGAGACGAAACCCGGCTGCTTCTTGGCGATCGCAACGGCTTCATGCGAGAGGCCGAGCACATCCTTCCTGTGCGCCGGCGAAAAATGGGTTCGTGTAACGACGTAGAACATGGCGAACTCCTAGTCGATCAGGCTTTTCATCGGGCGGCTGCAGAGCGTGTCGACGCCGGGAGAACCGCCGTTGGCGACGACTGAAAGCCGTGCCAGGTGGTGGTCCCAGCCACACGAAGCGATTTGCGGAAACGGATCGACGAGGCCGGTATGGGTGATTTCGACACGGGTTCCGTCGGCTTCAGCAACCAGGCGCACTTCCACCCGGCTGTTTGGCGCCTCAAGGCCGTGCGGCGGTTGCACCTCGTAAGCCAGGAAGCTCGGCGGATCGAGTGCGACGAAGCGGCCGGTTATCAACCCGGCTTCGCCCATATCGAGCTGGTAAAGTCCTCCGGGAACAGGATCGACGCGAGCGCCGACGCCACACCAGTGCTGCATCTTGTCGGCGTTGACGAAATAGTCGAACACCACCGCCGGCGGGGCATCGATCCAGATGGTCTTGACGAGTGCTGTCATTTCCTGCCCCGTTCGACCGCCCGCTTCAGAGCGGGCAGTGCTGTGTCCCAATAGTCTGCAAACCAGGCCCGCAGCGCGCCGATCGTCGCCGGATTGGCTGCGTAGAGTCGCGATTGGGCCTGCCTGCGCACGACGATAAGATCGGCGTCGAGAAGCACCCGCAAATGCCGCGATACGGCCGGCCGCGTCATGCGAAAGCCTGCCGCCATGTCGCCGGCAGAGACCTCACCGGCACTCGACAAGCGCTTGAGGATGGCCCGCCGTGTCGGATCCGCCATCGCCCGCAACCGCGTATCGACCAGCTCATCCTTCATTATGTAACCAATCGCTTTCGTAACGATACTGTTACAAATGCGCGCGTGATGCTGGGTTGTCAAGAATGAAGTCGGGTTACGGGCAATTCTCCCGGCCATTGCCGGCTATCCGTTTTGGTTTAAAGCGGCTTGAAGTATCTTGCGACCGGCCATTGCTCGAAACCGAAGGCCTCATAAGCACGCCGCGCAGGCTCATGGCCGGTATCGCCGATTGTTTCGACCATGATCATCTTCATACCAGTCGCGCGGATGTGACTCTCTGCAAACCGCATGAGGTGCGTGCCGATACCTTTGCGCTGGTGGTCCGGCGATACGGCGATGACGTTGATCTCGCCCATTTGGTCTTCCGGCTGGATGCAAATGCCTATGAAACCTGCCAGCTGTTGGTCAACGACGGCGAGCCAGATGTTCTGCGCTTCGGACTCAAGAAGCGCGGCGACGTCCGCCTTCTGCCTTGGCTCCCATCCGTCCGGATAGAAGGCATCATAGACAAAGCGTGGGACATCCTGCTGCGTCCTGGCAAAAACCGGGGTCCATGCACGGACCGTCAGGTCGATCACGGCTTCCTTGTGCCGGGGCTCGAACGGAATGATCTCGATATCACTCATTCAAGAGTCTCCGCTTTCGAGTGTGTTCTCACCAGCCATGTAGACTGCGACCGCAGAAAACTTGCCGTCCTTGGTCTCGAAGAAATTGCAGTTGGATTTGCGGGTCAGACTTCCGTCTCGTTCGGAGTTTTCGACTTTGAACCGCACGGCAATCCGATTGTTTGCCGGGTCTGGCACGTGGACGAAATCGATATGCCGCACAGCGTGGTGATTGTTCCACAACCGCCGAAACATTTGAGCAATGTCGTCGTGCCCTTGAAGACGTACGCCATGGGTCTCCACAGAGAATACGCAATCCGCCTGGAGCGTGCTGAGCACGCCGGACAAATCCTCACCATCGACGGCTGTGAAATACGCTTCCACCAGTGCAATCTGCTCATTCGCATGCATCGTATCCATGTCCCGCCACGCCTCGGTTCAATGCTTTGGGAGAATCCATCTTATTCTGCATCTTGAAAGCATGCTTGCGTGATCGAGGGCTACCTGCTTCGCTCCGGATGGCGCGAAGAAGAAGGAGGTTCCCCAGTGAAGAAGGTTCTCGTTATCGTTCCGTTCCCGATGTTGGAGGACGATCGCAACCTTCGCAGCGAGCAATTGAACGGGGTCGAACTCAGCCCGGACATCCGATTTGAGCTCCTGCGCACCTGAACAATCTTGTTTGAAATGGGCTGCTGAACGCATAAGCGCCGTCCAGTCAACCGACAGCGGAGGTTCCTATTGCCATTAGCTGACTTGAATGAGGACGATCGAAAGGTGGTTTGGGAGTGTATTCGATCTGCTGCAGAGGGACCGTTTTATCCCGATTGGGAGTTTGAGATTTTATTCGGGCTCGAACGGCAAAAAGTGCAATCAGTTTTAGACAGGTGGCCACACATAGATGATTCCGATGAAGCGGTATACGCTGTGATAAGCAACTCGATGAACAATCTGTTGTACTACCCAATCGAAAACCCTGATCGATGGAGCGCGTTTGTGTCTGTTCCTCCAGAGGAAGTAGCTCGCGTATTCGCTGTTTGGCGCGGAAGTACCCCTTCAAGCCCAATCGATGGAATGTATTGATTCTAGGTCCACAAAACCCGCAAAGCGCCTTGCCCGGCTACCTGGCCAACCAGAATTCGAACTCGACCAGCATTCCCGGATAGGCCAGCCGATCGACGACGCGCAGGGTGCCGGCGGCCGGCTTGACCTCCACCTCCTTGAAGAACTCCGCGAACAGGCCGAAGATCTCCGCCTGCTGGTCTCGGTTGACCTCCTTGGCCATGGTGAATTCGATGCGGATGATGTCGCTGAGCGCATAGCCGTTCTGTTCGATCAGACCCCGTTGCTCCGACAGGATCGTGGTGGTCTGCGCGACCGGGTCGCCGGGATTGCGAATGGAACCGTCCGGTGCGACATCGCCGCGACCGGCCAATACAAAGAGCTCGTCGAAATCCGTGAGCTTGATACCCCAGTTGAACACGTGTCCGAGATCCGGTGCACTGCTGTTTTTGACGATTGTCTTCCTGGCCATTGTACTTCTCCTGGCTCCGATCAGCCGTTGTCCGTCACGTCAAACACGATCCCCGCCGTGACCCCAGGCTGGCCGGGGATCGTGTTTGACGTGACGGTCGACCGCACATGTCCTGTCGGCCTCTTCCTTGGGCAGGAAATCATAGGCGGTCTTGCCGATGCAATCGGCCTCGCTCAGCCCGAGGGCGGCAGCATCGCCTTTGTTGACCATCAGGAAACGGCCTTCCGCGTCCTTGACGTACAAAAACGCATCGCAATGGTCGAAAAAGGCCTGCATGAGAACGCGATCGGTCATGGGGACCTCCATGTCAGGTGGGATCATTCCGGTAAGTTGAAAGCTTACCGCTGCCCGGACCGTTTACAAGCCGGTAGGTGACCTGCGAAGCCGTTTCCTGGCTGGACGGGAAGCTGTGGACACGGAGCAGAGTGTGGTTTCAAAGATCAGCTTTTCAGCGCGGATCCTCCGCAAGCAGGACGATCTTCCTCGATACGTTGTCGTGAAACCTGAATATGTGGGCGGTCGCTCGCGGACCCTTCCTGCCGAGGTGATGTTGAACGATACCGGGCCGTTCGCACGCAACATCGCCCTTGGGGAAAGGGGTCCGACGTTTTCTTCTTCAACCTGACCGCCGGTCAGTGCGCCAAGGCCGGGCTCGAAACAAACGATACATGCGTCGTGACCATCGTACCGAAGGATTGACCAGCGGTGGCGCACACGACAGGAATGTCGCCAAGCGTCAATTGGCGGTCGAGGTCGCCTCAACGCGCCAGATTTTGTTTGGTGCCGGCGACAAGTCTTGCGACACGTGGCTGCAAGGATTGTGCAGCCGGATCACGGGGGAATCATCTGTGGCCAAGGGAAGAATGACGCCACGATCCATTCTGGCGGCGGCGAGCGGTAACGTCCTGGAGTGGTACGATTTCACCGTCTACGGTTTTCTCGCCCCGGTGATCGGACGCGTCTTCTTCCCAGAAGCCAGCCATTTCGCCGCGACCCTCTCGGCCTTTGCGGTGCTCGCGGTGGGTTATGGTGTTCGCCCGATCGGAAGCATTGTCTTTGGACATATCGGGGACCGCTTCGGACGCAAACCGACACTCATCATAACCGTTCTCATCATGGGCGCCGGCTCGCTAGCAATCGCGGTTCTCCCGAGCTACGAGCAGATCGGGATCGCCGCCGCGGTCCTGCTCGTTGCGATTCGAATTCTTCAGGGGATCGCCGTTGCTGGGGAGTATCCGTGTTCCGGCGTTTATATCGTCGAACAGGCTGACCCGAAGCACCGGGCACTGACGGGCAGTTGGGTGGCGGTCGCGATGATGCTCGGCTGCGTGCTCGGCGCCTCGGTGCCGGCGCTCGTCACGTCGCTGCTCAGCGAAACGCAGATGTCGACCTGGGGTTGGCGGGTGCCCTTCCTGGTCGGCTCCTGTGTCGCTCTGTTGAGCGTTGTCATGCGCCGGCATCTCAAAGAATCTGCAGCGATGGAAGGCGTCGAACGGATGGGCCCTTCTCCGGTCTATCAGACACTTCGGAAGCATTGGCGGTTAGTGGCACAGATGGTCGTGCTTCTAATTCCGCCCGGTATCCTTTACATGCTGATTTTCGTCTATGCGGCATCGTATCTGACCGATCAGATGCATGTATCGTCGGCGCGCGCACTCGATATCACATCATTCAATTTGTTTGCGATGGCCGCTGTCCTGCCCTTCTACGGCTGGTTGGCTGACCGGTTGGGCCTGCGCTGGACCTACCTGGCCGGGGCCGTTGCGACCGGTCTCTTTGCGGTGCCGCTGTGGAGTCTGATGTACTCGGACAGTCTGGCGATCGTTTTCGTCGGCCAGTTCATGTTCTCGCTGATCAGCGGCGTGGCGTGGGCGCTGGCCATCACCGCTCTGACGATGATGTCGCCGCCCAAGCTGCGCTGCAGCTCGGTGGCTATGGGCTATAATCTCAGCATGGCCGTATTCGGCGGCACGACACCGATGTTGGCGACCTATCTGGTCAACCGGACCGCAGACGACTATGCCCCGGTCTACTACTTGATGATCGGTGTGCTGATCTCGATCCCGATGATCTGGCGATTGCCGAGGCTCTTCGCGGCGGCGCGCGAGGCGGGGTAGGCCGGCCTTTCGGCTCATAATGTTTCTGGGTAGGCGGAGATTGACCGCACTTGAACAGGCGTTCCGCCTGAGGCGTTTCGGAAATTCTTCAGTTTTCGTTCAGGCCGATGTCCGCTTGGGTCGGTAAGGAGGCGTTCGCTGACCGAAAGGTCGGCTTGGCCGTTTCCAAACCGCGAGGACGACATGACCGCTCACCGAAACGATGCTTCGACACGATCTTCGCACAGCACCGTGGCACGCCGCATGGCTCGGCGTCTGCTTGCAGGTGTCGCCACACTCACCGCCGTTACGCTCTTTGCTTCGCACGCCTGGGCTGGCGGTCCGGATTTCCCGCCTGTCGCCGACAGCGATTTTTACGCCGACGGAGCGCCCCCGCCGGAGAAAGTCGAACTCGGCCGGCTGTTGTTCTTCGACAAGATCCTCAGCGGCAATCGCAACATCGCGTGCGCGACCTGCCACCATCCAACCCTGGCCAGTGCCGACGGTGTGGCGTTGGCCATCGGCGAGGGCGGCGCGGGCCTTGGCCCGGAACGCCGCGTGGCAGAGGGCGAGGCGGTGCTTGGCCGGTTGCCCCGTAACTCGCCAGCCCTGCAATCCCTGGGCGCGCGCGAATTCACCACGCTGTTTCATGACGGGCGGGTCGAGGCGGATCCGGACGGGCCATGGCCAAGCGGCTTCTGGACACCGGCGCGTGACCAGCTGCCGGAGGGGCTCGACAACGTCCTCGCGGCCCAGGCGATGTTTCCGGTCCTGTCCGATATCGAAATGGCCGGCGGGCGTGGCGAGAACGCGATTGCCGCCGCCGCCGCGATCCGTCGCTTCGGTGGCGAAGGTGGCGCCTGGGACCTGCTGGCCGGCCGTCTGCGGGCCATTCCTGGCTATGTCGTCCGATTCAAGGCTGTGTACCCTGAGATCCGGCAAGCCGACGATATAACCTTCGTTCATGCGGCAAACGCGATCGCCGCGTTCGAGGCCACCGCCTTCCGCTCCGACGACAGCCCTTTCGACCGTTATCTGCGGAGCGGCGAACCGGACCATCTTTCGGTCGATGCGCGTCAGGGCATGGATCTGTTTTACGGCGAAGCCGGCTGCGCTGCCTGCCACTCAGGCAAGTTCCAGACGGACCACCAGTTTCACGCCATCGCAATGCCGCAAATCGGACCGGGCAAGCAGGACGGCACCGACGACAGCTATTTCCAGGCCACAGGCTATCCTGCCCGGCTGGAGGATTTCGGCCGTGCGCCGGTCTCTGGCGATCCGGCGGACCGCTTCCGTTTCCGGACGCCGTCTCTGCGTGACGTGGAACTGACGGGACCGTGGGGACATGCCGGCGCCTATGCGACGCTCGAGGCCGTGGTCCGCCATCATATGGATCCGGTCGCCTCGATCGAAGCCTACCGCCTGCCGCCGGATCACCTGTCGTCGCTCAGCGCCATTGCGCAGCCGATGGCCGAGGGCGCCCGCCTCGGGCACGAGCCGGTGAACCCGGCGCGCCGGGCCGATTTTGACCGCCGCGACGGCTGGGTGCAGTCGCAGGCGCAGATGCGCGCTCGCATTGCGGCGGCGAACGAGCGTAACGTCACGCGGCTCGACGATGCCGCGGTCGCCGATCTCGTGGCCTTTCTCAAGGCCCTCACCGATCCGCGAAGCCGGGACATGGAGCACCTGATCCCGGATCGCGTTCCAAGCGGCCTTCCGGTCGCTGATTAAGTCGCGGCCCCGCCGCTTCCTCCCAAGCAAGCAAAGGAAAAACCAATGCGAAATCTGATTGTACTTCTCATGTCAGCTGCCGTTACCCCGGCAGTCGCGGGCGATGCATCGAAGCACGACGCACCTGTCTCCTTCGACATCGAATTCCGCTACCACGTCGAGGACGAGGTCGCCGAGCAGGATGTCTATATCGAGCGACAGTCCGGCGCCTCGCAGGTGTGGCGGGTCGGGCCTGCGGAGCGTAACATGGACGCGCCGCTTTACGCGTCGGCGGAGCCCCAGGCGCACATGCCGTTCGATGCCAGCGCCGTCGGGCCCTATCCGAAAGGCGCGCCGCTGAACCTGACGCTGGGTGAATGGCTCGGCGCTTCCGGCTCCGGCACCTACAGCTGCGAAAACGGCGAAGGCCGCCTGCAGCTCACGTTCGACGGCCTGGTGCCCGACGGCGTCTACACGCTGTGGCACTATTTCGTCGCATGGCCGCCAACCGAGCCTTTCATCGGCACCTACGACCTGCCGGTCGGCAGTCGAGACGGGGCGCAGGCTGACCTGATCGCCGATGCAAATGGTGCGGCGAGCTACGATCAGACCTTCAAGCCCTGTCTGCAACTGTCGGGTGAGCATCTTGCCGCCGGCATTGCCGTTAACTGGCACAGCGACGGCAAGACCTACGGGGTCGAGCCCGGCGAATTCGGACACAACGCGCATATCCAGCTCTACACCGGGCTGCCTGCGCGCGCAGGGCTGTAACGATCGCGGCTTCGGCCGACCAAAAAAGCAGCGCCGGGTTTACCGGCGCTGCGCCAATCCGATTAGATCTCCTGCCGGACTCTGATACTCAACCGACCCCGGTCGCGCGGCTTAGCGGTTGTCGAGCAGCCGTTCCAGGTAAAACCGTTCCATTTCAGGTCTGAACGCGTCGCCAAGCCGTTCGCGGATGGCTTCCAGAATGCGCCGGGCGCGCTGAATGTCGGCTTCTTCCGGGACCTTGACGTTTTCGCCGAAATCCGGACCGGTATTGGCCTGCGGGCGGCCTAGTGGGTCGAGTTGCGTCGGATTGCGGTTGCCGGGGCCCATGTTCGGCCCCTGGTTCTGGCCCATCTGCTGCTGCATCTGGTTCATCATCTGCTGGGCGCCCTGGCGCAATGCCTGCAAGGCACGGCCCTGCTCGCCGACTGCAGCCTCACCTTCGCCTTCACCCAGCGCCTCGCCGGCTTCGCCCATCGCTTCGCCAGCCTCGCCGAAGCCCTCGTTGGGCTCCATGCCCATGCCTTCGAGCGCTTCCTGCAGTTCGCCAAGCTGCTCCTGCAACGCCTGTTGCTGCTCCTGCAGGTCACGCAGGGCCTGGCGTAACTCTTCCTCGGTCAGCCCCTCGCCTGGCTGCGGCTGGCCGTCCTGTTGCTGCTGGTTCTGACCTTGCTGACGTTCATTGTTCTGGAAGAAATCCTGGCGGCGACGCTCCTGCAGCATCTGCTCAAGGTCGAAGGTGCGGTCCATCAGTTGCTGTTGCCGCTGCATCAGTTCGCCGAGGCGGTCCATCTGCTGGCGCATCGGATTGTCGCCCTGCATCTGCTGCCGCTGGCCCATCTGCAGATTGTTCATCATGCGCTGCAGTTCCGACAGCAGCTGCTGTGCCTGGTCGCGGGCGCCGGACTGGGCGAGGTTCTCGATCTGGTCGAGCATCCGGTTCAGGTCCTCGCTGCGCAGCATGTTCTCCAAAGCAGACGGCGGAATCTGCGTCATGTCGTTGCGGTTCTGCTGCATGTTTTGGGCGAGCGCCTGCAGAAATTCCTGCATCGCCTGGCGCAATTCGTCCATCAGCGCTTGGATCTGCTCGTCAGTCGCGCCGTTTTCAAGCGCTTCCGATAGAGCCCGCTGCGCCTCTCGCAAGCGGCGCTCGGCAAACGACAGGTCACCGTCCTCGATGCCCAGAGCGATGTCCCATAGGTACTCCGCCGCGTCGCGATACATATCGTCATTGAAGGACTGTTGGACGCGCGACCGCGCCGATTTGATCAACAGGTAGTGGGTCGAGTTGCGGATCGTCTCCTCGGGCCAGATCGTCAGGGCGTCGTTGAGATCGATCACCCGGTCCAAATCGTTGGTGTCGAGGGCCAGCACCTGCCGCTGCTCGGCCACGGCGCCGGCCAGCAGATTGTGGAAAAACCGCGCCGGAAGGGTCATTTCGACCGTCTCGCTACGCCCAATCTGTCCGACCGAATCCTGCGCGACCAGGGTGATTCGCACCGGCAGACCGGCCATCGGGTGCTCGGTCAGGTCACGGCTCTCGCGGCCTTGCCGCTCGCGGCTGCCGGACCGCGGCAGGGTCAGCGGATATTCGGGCGCGTCGTACAAAGGATTGGCGTCCGGCGGCGGTGGGTCGACCGGCAGGATCTCGGCATAGGCCGATTCGGTGCCGTAGTCGTCGCTCACCGTGAAGCCGATTTCCAGGGCTCCGTTGACTGCGCGGCCCGGACGGCCTTCAAAAGCAATGACCGGCGGATTGTCGGGCACCAGTTGGAAGCGCCAGCTCTCGACCACGGCGTTGTCCTGGCGAATCACCAGCGCGCCGTCTGACTCCGGCGTCAGTTCGAAACTGCGCGGTCCCAACTCCTGACCGGCGCCGGCTGTCCCTTCGTCAATGCCCTGCATAGCGATGTCGTCCGAGTCGGTACGGAACAATACGGCCTCGCGGCCGTTGCCGCCGACAATGCGCACCAGCATTTCGCTGCCTTCGGGGATTGCAATGGTTTCGGGCAGTCCGGTTGTGTTGCCGGTGAGGAAAATGGGCGCCTTGCCGGTGTATTCAGGTGGCGTGACCCACGCGTCGACGCGCATGCCGGCGATCTCGGCCTGCGGCGCGTGACTGCGGAAAGCGTCGCTGAGCAAGCCGGAATTATTGGAGAACGAGAAGCTGAAAGCGGTCAGCAGCACCAGCGCAACGAAGGCCCGCAGACCGAACGGGTCCAACTTGGGTGTCGCGGGGCGCGGCGCGGTGGCCCGAATGGCCTCCACCTTTGCGGCCATGCGGGCTTTGTGCCGCTGCCAAAGGGCCCGAGCGAAGGCATCACCCTGCTCGAGCCGATCCGACTGCACCGCGAGCGCCTGGTGGATGATGCGGTTTTCTTTTTCAAGCCGGCGCAGCGCATCCGGACGGTCCGGCAGCCGCAGACCGCGAAATGTAAACAGCGACCCGATCAGCAAGCCGGCGAACAGCACCAGCGACGCGATGCGCAACCAGTCGGGTACCCAGCGGAAATAGCCAAACCAGGAGAGGGACACGAACAGAGCGATGACGCCGAGGGCCGGCAACAGGCGGGGCCACAGCCGTTCGACGAACATGACGCCGCGCATGGTGCGGATCTTGGCCGCGATGCGGCGTCTCAGCGCCGCGCCGATCGAATCTACCCTGCCATCCGCGCCGTCGGTCATGAGCGCTGTACCTTTCCGTGTCATCTGGGAGCCGAACTTCCGGAGAGGATAGCATTCTTTGCGGCAAAGGCGAGACGTAGCAACAAATTGTGAGAATCCGGGCAGACCCTAGCTGTTGAGCCAGTCCGGCACCGAATCGAGGTCGATCAGCGCCTGGTAGGTGCCGCGCGGCCGCACCACGTGATAGGCATCGCCGCGCACCAGCACCTCCGGCACGAGCAGCCGGGAGTTGTAGGTCGAGGATTGCACGGCTCCGTAGGCGCCGGCGGTGCCGATGGCGATAAGATCACCCGACCGCAGTGTGGGCATGTCCCGATCCAGAGCGAGGTAGTCGCCGGTTTCGCACACCGGGCCGACGATGTCGTAGCGGCCGTAGGGCGCTCCAACAGGCGGCGCGACGACCGGCCGGATGTCGTGCCAGGCGTCATAAAGGGTCGGGCGGATCAGGTCGTTCATCGCCGCATCGACAACGGCGAAGGTCTTGGCGTCGCCCTGCTTGGTGTAGATAACCTCACTGACCAGAATGCCGGCATTGCCTGCGATCATGCGGCCCGGTTCGAAAATCACCCGGCAATCCAGCGACCGAACCTGCTGCAGAACGACGTCGGCATAGGCCCGCGGATCGGGCGGCGGGGCATTGTCGGCGCGGTAGGGAACGCCCAGTCCACCGCCGACGTCGATGTGGTCGATCTCGTGGCCGGCGGCACGCAGCGTCTCGACCAGTTCCTGCAGCAGGCTGAAGGCGTCGGTGTAGGGCTGCAGCTCGGTGATCTGGCTACCGATATGCATGTCGATACCGTTCACCCGGATTCCGGGAAGCTCGGCGGCTTTTGCGTAGATGGCTTCGGCTCGAGTCCAGGAGATGCCGAACTTGTCGCCCTTCTTGCCGGTCGAGATTTTGGCGTGGGTGCGCGCGTCGACGTCAGGATTGATGCGGAAAGACACCGGCGCGCGCCGCCCCGCCTTCAGCGCGCGTGCGTTGAGCACCTCCAGCTCCGGCTCCGATTCGACGTTGAAGCAGAGGATCCCGGCCTCCAGCGCGACGTCCATTTCCCGGGCGGTCTTGCCGACGCCGGAAAAAACGATCCGTTCAGCCGGAACGCCGGCGGCCAGCGCTCTTAGCAGTTCGCCTTCCGAAACCACGTCGGCGCCGGCTCCAAGGGCCGCGAGCGTGGCGAGCACGCCCTGGTTGGAGTTCGCCTTCATGGCGTAGCAGACGAGCGCATCGATGTCGGCGAACGCCTCGGCGAAGACCCGATAGTGCCGCTCCAGGGTGGCCGTGGAATAGCAATAGAACGGCGTACCGACATCCCTGGCGATATCGACTATGCTGACGTCCTCGGCAAACAGGACACCGTCTCGGTAATTGAAATGGTTCACGGCAATCTATTGTATCTGTTGGTTATTCTATCAATGGGTCGAGGATGAACCTTCGCTTGCCGGTCTGCTCCTCCTGCTTTTCATCCTCGGTCTGTGCGGCGCCGCGCGGCGGTGGAACGTCCAGAGGACCCTTACGACCGCAGCCGACCAGCACCAGGGATGCCGACAGGGTAATGATCGCAGCTTTGGCGGCGCGTGACGCGGTCATGGAACGTTCCTTTCGATTTGCGCCGTTGTAGCGGAGAACACCGCGCTTGTGCACCCCGGATCTGTCAGAGGCGGTCCCGCCACCAGGCGATCTGACGGCGCACCTGATCGGGTGCGGTTCCACCGAAACTGATGCGGCTAGCGACCGACGCGTCGACCGCTAGAACGTTAAATACGTCGTCGGTAATGGCACCGTTGATCTTTTGCAGGTCGGCAAGCGGCAGGTCGCCCAGCGCGCAATCGCGGCTTTCGGCCAACGCAACAGCCTGGCCGGTGACATGATGGGCTTCCCGGAACGGCAGCTCGGCTTCGCGCACCAGCCAGTCGGCCAGGTCGGTGGCGGTGGCGAAACCCGAACCAGCGGCGTTTCTCATCGCCTCCTGCGATACCGTGAGATCGCCGATCATGCCGGTCATCGCGGCAAGCGCCAGCTCCAATGTGTCGGCGGCGTCGAACAGCTGCTCCTTGTCTTCCTGCATGTCTTTTGAATAGGCCAACGGAAGGCCCTTCATCACAGTCAGCAACGCGACCAGGGCACCGTTGATGCGGCCGGTCTTGGCGCGCACCAGTTCGGCGGCGTCTGGATTCTTCTTCTGCGGCATGATCGACGAGCCGGTGGAGAAGGAATCCGACAGCCGGATGAAGCCGAACTGCGGCGTTGACCAGATGACGATCTCCTCGGCCAGACGCGAAAGGTGGGTGCCGCAGATCGCCGCTGCGGCCAGGAACTCCATGGCAAAGTCGCGGTCCGAGACGGTGTCGATGGAATTGCGGGTCGGACCGGAGAATCCGAGCGCCGCCGCCGTCTGCTGGCGGTCGATAGGAAAGCCGGTGCCGGCCAGTGCCGCGGCGCCGAGCGGGCATTCGTCAAGCCGCGACAGTGCGTCGCGGACGCGCCCCCGGTCGCGGCCAAACATCTCGACATAGGCCATGCAGTGGTGCCCGAAGGTCACAGGCTGTGCGGTTTGCAAATGCGTAAAGCCGGGCATCACCGTGGCGGCATGTTCCTCCGCCCGGTCAAGCAGGACAGTGATCAGCCCGGTGAGTGCGGTTTCTGCGTTTTCAAGGGTTGCGCGCACCCACAGGCGAAAGTCCAGCGCGACCTGGTCGTTGCGCGAGCGGGCGGTGTGCAGCCTGCCGGCCGCCGGACCGATCAGCTCGGCAAGCCGGGCCTCGATGTTCATGTGGATGTCTTCCAGGCGGCGCGAAAACTGGAAATCGCCGGCTTCGATTTCTGACAATATCGTGTTCAGGCCGGAGGCGATCTTGTCTCCATCCTCGGGCGAAATTATGTGAGTATCGACCAGCATGGCCGCGTGGACGCGCGACCCTTCAATGTCCTGGGCGAACAGTTTCCGGTCGAAATCGATCGAGGCGTTGATCTCTTCCATGATCGCGTCGGGACCCGAAGCGAAACGTCCGCCCCACATCTGGTTGGATGATTTGCCGGTCATGGCTGCGTGAACTCCGGAGACGACATCGATGTCAGTACAGAAAAACAAGGGCTTTACGCTCAGGATCGTCGGAGTTGCCGCCGTCCTGGCCGCGCTGGCCGGTGGCTTGGCGGTATACGTGACTGGCGGGCCGTCTGGCAACACGTCCGACATCGCGGCGGGCGAAAGCTGCGATGCCTCCCTGGCTCTGGCTGCGGCAATCCAGCCGCTGGCGACGGGCGATGTGGCGGCGATGGCGTCCACACCGGAGGCGAAATCCATGCGGTCGCTCGCGTTCAACGGACCGGAGGGTCAGGCGATGACGCTGGGCGATCTCAGCGGAAAAATGCTGCTGGTCAACCTGTGGGCGACCTGGTGCGCGCCGTGCCGGGAGGAAATGCCGGCACTCGACGAACTTCAGGCGGCTCTGGGCGGCCCCGACTTCGAGGTCGTGACGGTCAATATCGACGGTGGCGACGACACCAAGCCAAAGAGATTCCTGAACGAAATCGGCGTGACATCGCTCGGCTACTACCGTGACAATACGATGGGTGTTTTCAACACGCTGAAGAAGGACGGAGTCGCTTTCGGCCTGCCTGTGACCATGCTGGTCGATGACGATGGTTGTCTGCTCGCCAGCATGAACGGCCCGGCCCATTGGTCCAGCGACGACGCCAAATCCTATATCCGCGGTGCACTGAGCCGCGAGAGCTGAAGTCTAACAGGCCCTATAGCGATTTGATTCGCCGCCATCCAGACCCATCGCCCTGTCCGCCCGGCATGAACGTCCCTATCGAACCCGTCGGGTTCGGCGCTGCGCTGTCGCGTCGGTCAAGGGCAATAACCCGGGATACGGCCATATGTGACGCATCCGGGCGTCCCAGGCGTCGGAACCTGTAGGCCGATCGTGACCGGCGCCGATCACCGACGTTTCGGCCAATCGGATCGTACCGACCATCGAACCTATTGAACTCTGATTGGCTGCGCGTGTAATGGAACGTCGTCCTGGCATGTCATGCGCGGCCGGGGCTCGTGGAACCAGCATGTCGGAAGGAAAAAATGCGGCGCACGCTCTTCATGCATATTCCAAAAACAGCGGGATCGTCGGTGCTGGATTACATGCGCGAGGTCTATGCGGACAGGAGCCGACAGGAGCTTCGCTGGATGGACAAGTCATTGCCACGGGTCACGCGCCAGGATGTCGAAGCTGCGCAGTATATCTGGCTGCACGAGCCCCTATACCACCTGAAATATGATGTCTCGATGTTTTTCAAGTTCACGATTCTGCGTGATCCGGAGGAAAGGGTGTTCTCGCATTATCGCCATTTGAGCGATCCGGAGCACCTCAGACAACAGGATCTGTCGACAATGCCGGACTACCTGTCCAGCGCTCTCAAGCAGTTACCGGAAATGACATTCGAAGAATTCGTGTTGTCGGAGGATCCGGGCCACCGGTTCCACATATCCAATCTCTACGTCAAATACTTCAGCAACAGCAACGTCAAAGACGACTCCACCGATGAATGCATCGAAAACATGAGAGCGAATTTCGCGTATGTTGGGACGACCGAAACGCTCGAAGAGGACATGGGCCATATCAGGCGATTGTGTTTTCCCAGATTCCCTCACGATTTCGGCGAAAGGAGGGTCAATGTATCGAGGAACCGGGTCGGAAACAACGCATTGAGCGACCGGGCGTCCGCGGTGTTGGACGAGAGGATCGGAATTGACAGGGCGTTATACGATCACGCCAGACAACTGAGACAGGAGATTTTATCCAGAGACCGGCCCAGTGTCCTCCGGAGAGTGTTTCGAGGCCTGTTGCGGTCTTGACCGGCCGATGCAATGCCCAAGCCGGGCTTTCGTGCCCGTTCAGGACGGGCCGGGCAGAAGGTCGCAAATCCAGCCTGCAAATGCGCGGCTCGCCGGAGTTTCTGCGTGGGCGGGCGGATCGAGCAGATAGTACGCCTCTTCCATAACAACCGAGTCGGGATAGGGCCGGACAAGCCGCTTGGCCTCAATCAGGTCAGTGACCAGGGTTTCGTGGCCCATGGCGAGGCCGGCGTCGCCCAATGCGGCGTTGATCGATATGCTGTAGGTCGTTGCCAGATGCCGCGCCGAGGCTTCGAAGGCCCGCAGCCAGTTAAGCGGTGGCAGGGGATTGGTCGTCATGCCGCAACTCCCAAACAATGCATTAGCTGAACTCATGCATTAGGCCTTGGATTTGTCGTTTGTGAAGCGGACTGGCAAAGTCCAAGGTGCAGGCTAGCAGGAGGAATCACTGACATGGCATCCGTAAGCGGGATTCAACCGGAAGACACGATCGAGCACTGGCAGGAGCGTGTCGATCTCGCCGCGTCCTTCCGCTGGGCTGCGCGGCTCGACCTGCACGAGGCGGTGGCCAACCACTTCTCGCTGTCGGTCAGCGCCGACGGGACGCGGTTTCTGATGAACCCCAACCAGCAGCATTTCGCCCGCATCAGGGCGAGCGACCTGCTGCTGCTGGACGCCAACGACCGGTTGTCGCTGCAGCGGGCGGATGCTCCTGACCCGACGGCCTGGGGTCTACACGGCGCCATCCATCGCACCTGTCCCCATGCACGCTGTGTCATGCATGTGCATTCGATTTTCGCGACGGTATTGGCAACCCTCGAAGATTCACGCCTGCCGCCGATCGACCAGAATACGGCGATGTTCTTCAATCGCGTCGTCATCGATGAGAGTTTCGGCGGCCTCGCTTTCGAATCGGAAGGCGAGCGGTGCGCCGCGATGCTGGACGATCCGCTGAAAAAAGTGATGATCATGGGCAATCACGGCGTCCTCGTGATCGGCAGCAGCGTCGCCGACACCTTCAACCGGCTCTACTATTTCGAGCGGGCCGCCGAGACCTATATCCGCGCATTGCAGACCGGTCGTGGTTTGCGAGTCCTGAGCGACGACATCGCCGAAAAGACCGCGCGGCAAATCGAGAATTATCCCGATCAAGCCGAACGTCATCTTGCAGAACTGAAGGCGATCCTTGATGCCGAGGACAGCGACTATGCAAGTTAGTCAACCAACTTATTTCGCAGCGACCAATGCCGCTCCAGTGGCGTGAGCATCGACCGCAAGACGCTTAGGGCCGTGCCGCCACCATCCGCCAGGCGCCGCACATGGCGACGGCCGGGTCTCTCGGGCGCATTGCCCAACGCACCATGTAGAGCCAAGGCGGCCCGCGCGGGCGTCTCGCTCTTAATCCTGACAGGCACTAATCCGGCAGTGTCGGCTCCAGCAGATCAGCCGGAACGCCGAGACCGGCGCCGCCGTCGACGGGGATGACGGCTCCGGTGATGTAAGTCGCCCGCTCTGAAGCGAGAAACAGACACAGGTCGGCGACGTCGGTGCTCAGTCCGGCGCGGCGCAACGGCACGGTGGCAAGCCGTCGTGTTACCGCATCCGGGTTCGGGGCGAGGCGGCGGAACCCTTCCGTGTCGGCGATCGGACCGGGAATGATCGAATTGACGCGCACACCTTCCGGACCCCATTCGAGGGCCAGCGTGCGGGTCAGTTGGTCCACACCGGCCTTTGCCGCACAAACATGCGCCTGCCCGATCATCGCTTTGTGCGCGGCGGCGGCGGACAGGTTCACGATCACGCCGGGACGACGCATGTGATGGTAGGCGGCGAGCATGACGTGATGGGTGCCCAAAACGTCGATCTCCATCACCGCGCGAAACCCGTTCGAGCTGATGTTTTGAGCCCTGGCGGGGAAATTCCCGGCGGCTCCGGAGACTACGACATCGATCGGTCCGAACCGCTCCTTACAGGCCGCAAATGCCGCCATAACGGCATCTGCATCCCGCACATCGGCGGGCAGGCCGTCGGCCTCAGAGCCAAAACTGCTGAGCTCCTCGACAGTCTCGGCGACCTTTTCGGACGAGCGTGACAGCACGAAAACCCGTGCACCGGCCTCGGCGAAGCGGCGGGCGATCCCACGATTGATACCGCTGGTGCCGCCCGAGACGAAAACCGTCTTGCCGCGGCCGTCGTAGAAGGAGGCATCAGGCGTCATTCGACAGCACCATCGTTGCCGCGGCGGCGAACATCCCGCCGACGCCATGGACGACGGACGTCCGTGCTCCGTCGACCTGCGCCGCCGATGTCCCGCGCATCTGCCGGATGCCTTCCTGCAGGGCGAACATCCCGTACATGCCGGTATGGGCGTAACAAAGCCCGCCGCCATTGGTGTTCATCGGCAGACGCCCGCCGGGTCGGGTATGCCCTTCGGCAATGAAACCTCCGGCTTCGCCCGGCTCGACGAAGCCGAGGTCTTCCAGGCCATAAAGAGGCAGGTGGGCAAACGCGTCATAGATCATGAGATGGTCGACCTCCCGGTGGGTGATGTCCGCCTGCGCAAGGGCCTTGGCGCCGGTTCGTCGGAAGGCGGCGGACGATGCGAAATCCTCCAACTGGCTGATCAAAGCGGTTTCGGCGCTCTCCGCACCGCCGACCAGATAAACAGGCGGTGTCGGAAAATGGTCCGCCCGCTCGGAGGACACGACAACAAGCGCACCGCCGCCATCTGAAACGAGGCAGCACATCGGACGGGTGAACGGATAAGCGATCATGCGCGCACTGAGGATTTCATCCGCATCCATCGGATCGGGTGCTCCGGCGCGGGGCTGCAAGGCGGCCCAGTCCCGCTGTGCCGCGACGACATCGGCCAGCGCCCGCGGCGACTGACCGGTGGCTTTGAGGTAGCGCAGGACCGGTATGGTGAATTTGCTGGCCGGACTGGTTACACCATAGGGCGCTTCGAATTGCTGATGGAACTGCAGCGGGAACAGAGGGCGGTGGCGGCCCAACCCGCTGCGGCCGCTCTCGCCGTGAGTGATCAGAACGGTGCTGCAACAGCCCGCCTCAATGGCCGCCGCGGCGTGCCGCAGGTGCAGCAGAAACGAACAGCCTCCGATGGAGGTGCCGTCGATCCAGTCAGGCTCTATGCCCAGATAATGCGCCACCTCGGCCGGATCGCGGCCAGCCGTGGCGATGCCGTCAATGTCTTGGGGCGCCAGGCCGCAATCGGCCAGCGCGTTGAGGGCGGCGTCGGCGTGTAGCTGCAATTCGCCGATGTCAAGCAGCGTGCCCAAGCCGGTGGTTTCGGCCGCGCCAATGATGGCCGCCTGCGGGGACCTCACGAGTCGTCTCCGGCCGGCCGAAACTGCGGGATCGTCACAGCGCCGCGCACCTCGAACGTCACTTCCAGCGGCATGTCGAGCACCAGCGCTTCCGGCGTCTGCGGGCAGTCGAGAATGTTTGTCATCATGCGCGGCCCCTCCTCCAGCTCGACAACGGCGATGGCGAACGGGGAGTCGAATCCGGGCGTCGGCAGGTGGTTGATGACATAGCTGTGCAGGGTGCCCCGACCGGAGGCGCGGAAGACTTCGACATTGCGGCTGGCGCAACGCGGACAGAAGGGACGCGGCGGAAAATACGCCTGCGCGCAGTCGATGCAACGCTGCAGATGCAACTCGCCGTTGGCGGCGGCGGCCCAGAAAAAGGCGGCCTCAGGCACCTGAAGCGGCAGCGGCCAGGAACTCGTGGCGGTGGTTGTCATGGTTTCCCTTGCGCATTAATAAACACCTGTACTATCTGCATACTATCTATCGAACGGCTGCCCGATAGACCTGAGAGGAACGGCAATGACGTCGACGCGCGAAGATCAGAAATCCGGCAATGAGGTGGGACTGATCTTTCAGCATGTCGCGCGGCAGCGCATGCGGCTCTTGGATGAAGCCCTGGCACCGCATGGCCTGTCTTCGGCGCAGGTGCTCCTCTTGAACCGGCTTTTGCGGCGTGACGGATTGAGCCAGATCGAACTGGCGCGGCAAATGGGCATCGGCACGGTCGGTGTCAGCGGCATGGTCGACCGTCTCGAGGCCGCCGACTGGGTGGAGCGTCGACCTGATCCGAAGGATCGACGGGCGAAGTGCGTGTTCCTCAAACCCTCCGCAATGCGCAAGAAAAAGGTGCTCGCCGATGCTGCGCAGATGGTCAACGCGGTGTCGTTCAAGGGTCTGTCCGACGACGAGGTCAGCACGCTCCTGCGGCTGATGCGCCACCTGAACGCCAATCTGAGCGCCGCACTCGGCAAGAACGACAAACGTTCCGTCAAGGACGCCGCCGAATAGCATTACACCCGCCGTCCGGCGTCTTCCCAGTGGCGCTGCCGAAGGCGGCGTTTCTGGACTTTGCCATTCGAATCGCGCGGCAGCGGGGTATGCCATTCCAGCAGGCGGGGGCGCATGATCGGACTGATCCGCGCTTGCAGATGCCGGTTCACGGCTGCCTCGTCCAGCGGTGTGCCATCCTGTGTTTCGATCGCTGCTGCGACGGTTTCTCCCATTTCGCCGTCGGGGATACCGAAGACCGCGCAGTCGACAATCTCCGGATGTTCCAGAAGCGCCGCCTCGATTTGGGCCGGATAGATGTTTGTACCGCCGGAAATGATCATGTCGGTCTTGCGGTCGCTGATAAACAGGTAGCCGTCCGCATCCAGCCAGCCGACATCGCCCACCGTGACAAGTCCGTCGCGCCCGACCGCGGCGCGTGCCTTCGGTTGGCCGAGATAGGTGAAATCGGGGATGTCGGCGCGCCAGCCATAAATGTCTCCCGGGATCCCCGGCGGGCATGGCTGGCCGTCCTCGTTAAAGATCGCGATCCTGGCATTGGGCAGCGCCCGGCCCACCGTGCCGGGCCGCGCCAGCGCCTCCACGCTCGAACACAGGGTCAGCGCACTCACTTCGGTAGCACCGTAGTATTCGTAGATCACCGGTCCCCACCAATCGATCATCTGACGCTTGGTTCTTTCGGGCAGAGGCGCGCCGGCGACGATCACCTGGCGCAACGAACCGAGGTCATAGGCCGCGCGCACCCGTTCAGGAAGGCGTAGCATGCGATGAAACATGGTTGGCACCATGAACGCCGTGGTGATTCCGTGATCCTCAATCAGGGCCAGCGTCTGTTCGGCATCGAAGCGCGGCGGCAGCATCACGGTAGCGCCGGCTGCCAGCGTGCCGAAACAAATCCGGTTGGGGGCAGAATGGTAAAGCGGCGCCGCGATCAGGGTCCGGATACCCGGCTTGAAAAATGCGTCGTAGCCGACCGCCGCCGGATTGCCGGAACCCCTGCGCAGAACGCCTTTCGGATAGCCGGTGGTACCGGCGGTATAAATCAGAGGATAGACACCGGTTGAGGGATTGCCGGTGACAGGCTGCGCGGCGGCAACCAGGGCGTCCCAGTTTGCCATGCCTTCCGGCACCAAGGTGTCCTTCCGATCGAGCCCATAGGCCGCTGCGATATCACCCGGGGTCGGGACAACCAGCACATTTGCGGGATCGACTGCGTCGGCCTGGAGGTCCGGCGCGAGCCGTCGCCACAGATCGGCGTGCACGATCAGCAATGCGGCGCCGCTGTCTGCCAGGACATAGGCCACTTCCTTGGCTGTGAAATGCCAGTTGATGGGTACGGCCGCGGCTCCTGCATAACGCGCCGCTTCGGTTGCGGCGATAAACGCAATATCGTTGCGCAGCAGAAGTCCGATCCGCCGGTCATGCGCGCCATGGTCGATCAGGACCCGGGCGGCGCGACGCGCCTGATCCTCAAGGCCGCCGAGGTCGACGGTTCTCCCGGCACAGATGACCCCCGACACCATAGCTCGACGCACTCCATATCGACCGTGTTGGAACGCATTTATAGTTCGCTTGCGTATTAAACGCAAGTTAATTATATGTTCTGAAGCGTGCAAGACGAGCGCGTGTGAGGGCGCCGTTGGTACGGCGAGCAGCAATCGCAACCGGCGCGGATGCGGCGCCAGTGGAGCCGTTGCACCGCCCCGGGCGAACACGATGCGGCAGAGGCACAGGCACGGTCTGGGTTGTGACAATCGACATCAGCGCTTATATCAGCGCGCGAATTCGATTGCTGAGGGATTTCATTGTCATGAGCGATGCCGCCACCAAGGAGACCTTTTCGTTCCAGACCGAAGTCGGGCGTTTGCTCGATATCGTCGCTAGTTCGCTTTACTCCAACCGAGAGATTTTCCTGCGAGAGCTGGTTTCAAACGCTTCGGACGCCTGCGACCGGCTCCGCCACGCGGCGCTGACCAAGTCGTCTCTGATCGAGGGGGATCCGGCATTCCGCATCGTGCTCTCCGCGGACAAAAAGGCCAAGACCCTGTCGATTTCGGACAACGGCATCGGCATGAACCACGACGACCTGCTGGAGACGCTCGGGACAATCGCCCGTTCCGGCACCAGTGCCTTCCTCGAGCAGCTCGGCAAGGACGATAAGGACGATGATCTCAGCCTCATCGGGCAATTCGGGGTTGGGTTTTATTCGGCTTTCATGGTGTCCGATCGGGTCGACGTGCTGACCCGCAAGGCCGGCGAGGAAGGGGGGTGGTTGTGGTCATCCGACGGCAAGGGCGAATTCACCGTCGAGCCGGCGACACGCGACCAGCGCGGCACCACCGTCACGCTGCACGTCAAGAAGGATGCCAAGGAGTTCCTGGAAGAACAGCGCATCCGCCACATCATCAAGACCTATTCCGACCATATCAGCTTCCCGATCCTGCTTGGCGAGGAAACCCTCAACGAAGCGTCCGCCATGTGGACCCGCCCGCCAAAGGAGATCACGCCGGAGCAGCACAAGGAGTTCTATCACCATGTCGCCCACGCCTTCGACGAGCCGTGGCTGACGATCCATAACCGGGTCGAGGGCCTGGTGAGCTACATCAACCTGCTCTACGTGCCGTCGATGCAGCCGTTCGATCTCTTCGAACCGGAGCGCAAGGGGCATGTGAAGCTCTATGCTAGTCGGGTGTTCATCACCGAGGACGCAAAGGGCCTGCTGCCGGCCTATCTGCGCTTTCTGCGCGGCGTGGTCGATTCGGAAGACCTGTCGCTCAATATCTCACGCGAAATGCTGCAGACCGATCCGAAGCTCGCCAAGATCCGTTCCGGACTGACCAAGAAGGTGCTCAGCGAACTGAAGAAGAAGGCCGGCAAGGACGCGGAGGCCTATGCGGCTTTCTGGCGCAATTTCGGCGCGGTGCTGAAGGAGGGCCTGGTCGAGGATGACGGCCTGCGCGAGCGTATCCTCGAAATCTGCCGGTTTTCGTCGACCCAAGGCGACGATCTGATCGGCCTTAAGGACTATGTCGAACGGATGCAGGAAGGCCAGGAGGCGATCTACTACATCGCCGGCGAAGACGCGGCAAAAATCGCCCAGTCGCCGCACCTTGAGGGCTTCCGCGCCAAGGGCGTCGAAGTGCTGCTGTTATCCGATCCGGTGGACGAGTTCTGGATGCAGCATGTTACCGAATTTGAAGGCAAGCCGTTCAAGTCGATCACCCGCGGCGCCGCCGATCTCGATACCATCAAAAGCGAAGATGACAAGGCCGACGACAAGAAGGACGAGCCGGAGGCGCCGTCGATCGGCGCGCTCGTCGCCGCCATCAAGCTGGAATTGGGCGATGCGGTCAAGGACGTGCGCGAATCGAAACGGCTGACCGAAAGTCCGGTCTGCCTGGTCGCCGACGAGGGCGACATGGACGTCAACATGGAGCGGTTGCTGCAACGGCACGGCCGCCTCCAGGCGAGCCTGCCACGCATCCTGGAACTCAATCCCGGCCACGGCATCGTCCGGAAATTGGCGGAACGCGCGGCGAAAGACGGCGCCGCCAGCGATCCGTTGCTGCAGGACGCGGCCCATCTGCTGCTCGATCAGGCGCGCATCGCCGACGGCGAAGCGCCGGCCGATCCGTTGGAATTCGGCCGCCGGCTCAGCGCAGTGATGGAAAGCGCGCTGTAGGCGTTCAATCGGCCAGCTGTGCCGCTTCGGTCCTGTTGCGCACCTTCAGCCGCTTGAGGATCGACGAGACATGCAGTTTGACGGTGCCCTCCGAGATGCCCAGCGTCTCGGCGATCAATCGGTTGGAGGCGCCCTGGCGCACCAGATCAAGGATTTCCGACTGGCGCCGGGTCAGATGGCTGTCTCGAATGCGTTTGCCGTCGCCTTTCGGCCGCGACTGCTCGGCCTGCACCAGGTTGCGGGTGGCGGACAGAGCCCTTTCGAAGGCGTCGAAGCGTGACGACACCGCGGCGATTGCTTCGGCGGCGTCGTCCGGGCTGCCTGTATCGACCATGCGCAACCCGTCAATCGCCCGGCGTAGGTCCGCGAGCGGGCTGAGGAAATCGGTGGCAGCGATAAAGGCGAAACGGCCTTCCGATATTTCGTTCTGACGGGCGTGCGACAGGGTGCGTTCGAGGGCTTCCAGCGCCTCGCGCCGGTCGGTGACGTCGAGCGCCACGCCGTCCCAGATCACCGAGCCGTCGCCCTGGCGGCGCGGCCGCCCGATGGAGCGGACCCAACGATAGCCGCCATCGGTCTGCTCGACCCTGACCTCCTCGTCGAGCGGCGTCAGGTCGCGGGCCGAGCGCTCCAGCCCGGCGATGAAGCGCGGCCGGTCGTCCGGATGGATCCAGCCATGATCGACGGCTTCCATCTCCATCAGTTTCTGAGGGTCCAGTCCGAGCGAATCCTGAATGCCCGGACTGACATAGTTGTAACGGTACTGGCCGTCCGGCGTACGCAGACGCTGCATGGTGTGGCCGGGGAAGGTGCTGCCCAGAAGGTCGGCAACATCGCGGACCGGATGGATGGGTTCAGTTGGATCTATCATATATCTAAAGTTATATTACTGTACGATATGCGCAAGCAAAATATAACTTTAGGTATGGATTATTTGTCAATTGGCGTATATGGTTCGCCCAAGATCCGGGAAGAAGCGTTCAAAAACACGGATCGCGGAGGAGATTTTGGACAAGATCATCATCGAAGCGCGGGTCAACGAACTCGCGACACGCGACGGCAATCCGCATGTGCCGTTCCTGCCTCACGAGATCGTCTCCGATGCCGGCGCATGCCACGACGAAGGGGCATCGATCGTCCACTACCACGGGCGCCAGGCGGACGGTTCGCCCGACAACTCCTCGGCGTTCTATCTGGAAACCAATGCCGGTATTCGCGACCGCTGCAACATCCTCATCCATCCGTCGCTTGGCTATGTCGCCAATGCGACCGATGCCCGTGGACGGTTCGCCGCCGTCGAGGAGATGATGCGTTCGGCCGATACCGCGCCGGACTTCGCGCCGATGGATTGCGGCAGCATCAATGTCGATTGGTGGGACCCGAAGGAGGAGCGCTTCCTCACCACCGATCTCGTCTATGAGAATTCGACCAGGACGCTGATGTATTTCGCCGAGCGGATCCGCCACCACGGCCTGACCCCGTATCTGGTGTCCTGGAATGTCAGCTTCACGCGGCAAATAGAGCAGTTCCTGCGCATGGGCGTGCTGCCGGAGCCGGCCTATATATGTTTCTGCCTCACCGATGAAATCATCCTCTCCGGTCATCCGGGAACCGCGGCCGGCCTCGACGCCCATACGGCGTTCTTGCCGCGCGATTTCGACTGCATCTGGACCGCCGTCAACTACAAGGGCGATCTCTTCCAGCTGACCGAGAAGGTCATCACGTCGGGCGGCCACGTGTCCATCGGCCTTGGTGACTACGCCTATCGCGACGGTGCGCGCAACCTGACCAATGCCGAGGTGATCGCCAGGATCGTTGCGCAGGCGCGGTCGCTCGGTCGCGAGCCGGCGACCGTCGAAGAAACCCGCCGGATCCTGAACATGCCGCAGGTGCGCGTCGCGGCGTGAGGCCGCGGCCACCGGTTTACATACCATCAACGGGAGGAAAACCATGACCATAAACCCCAGGACCATGCTGATCGGCGCCTTTGCCGGGATCGCCGCGGCGACGTCGAGTGCCGGTGCCACCGAACTCAAGATGCAGACCTTTCTCGGCGCCAACGCCTCGACCACCAAGGCTTTCGAAGCGATGGCGGCGGAGCTCAAGGAGTCGACCGGCGGCGAGGTGGATATCACGGTGCTGCCGGGACGCGCCGTCGTCGGCGCCGGCGAAACCATCGACGCCATCCAGAACGGTCTGCTCGACGGGCAGTACACGGCGCCCAGCTATTTCGCCGGCAAGGATGCCGCACTCGGCGTGCTTGGCGACACCCTAGCAGCCTATCCGGACAGCGCGACCCGCGACCGCTGGTTCACCGAGGGCGGCGGACTGGAGATCGCCCGGGCGCTCTACGACAAATACGACCTGCACTTCATCTGTCCGGTCTACTGGCCGCCGGAGCAGATCCCGTCGACGGTCGCCATCAATTCCGTATCGGACCTGTCGGGGCTGAAGATGCGGGCACCGGGCGGCCTGGCTTCCGATCTGCTGAGCCGCGCCGGCGCATCGCTGGTTACCATGGGCGTCGGCGAAAGCGTCACGGCGATGGAAACCGGCGTGCTGGACGCCACGGACCTCGCCAATGTGGCACTCAACGTCGCCCTCGGCATGCACAACAAGGCAAAGTATTCGGTGCTCGCCCGCCATTCCATGGCAGTGACGGAAATGAGCCTGTCGAAAGACAAATGGAACAGCCTGTCGCCCGATGCGCAGGCCAAGTTCGAAGCCGCCTGCAATGCCATGTCGGCTGCGCTGCGCGACACGCTTTCCGGGGAGGATGAAGCCGCCGCGGACAAGGCCAAGAACGAGCTTTCGGTCACTTTCCTGGAATTCGGTGACAACGACGCCGCCGCGTTCCGCGCCATGACCGCCGATGTCTGGCAGGACTGGGGCGCCAAGAGTGCCGACGCTCAGGCGGTCGTCGACAGTCACAAGGCCTTCATGTCGGAACTCGGCCTCAACTGATATCGCTACGGAGCCGGAGGACCGCTCCGGCTCCATCTTTTCCGTCGCGGAGAGAACGATGCCGTTCGTGGACCGACTGACGCTGTGGATCGGCCGGGCCGTGTCCTGGTGCTTCGCGGCCATCGTGCTGATCATGGTGTACGAGGTCGTGGCGCGTTATGCCTTCAACGCGCCGACGATCTGGGCGCATGAGATCTCCATCCTGCTGGCCTCCATCGGCTTCGTGTTCGGCGGCGCCTATTGCATGACGGAGGGCACCCATATGCGGATCGGCTTCCTGGTCGAGAAGCATCCGGCATGGGCGCGGTTGTCCAAATGGCTGAGCCTCGTTGCCGGCACCGTCTACCTCGCCGGCCTCAGTTATGCCGCCTGGAGAATGGCGGAACGGGCGATCTGGCGTTTCTCGATCTCCGGCGCCTGGGATCCGGAGCGTTCGGGCAGCACTATGAACTCGCCGCTTCCGACCTACCTCAAGGCCTGTCTTTTCATCGGCTGCGTCTTATTCCTGCTGGTTGTCCTGCGCCGCTTCCTCCCAAGCGGAAAGAGCTGATGGATATCGGCACCATCACCGTGCTGATCATCCTGGCGATGAGCGGCATGCTGCTGCTCGGCGTGCCACTGGCGTTCGTATCCGGGTCGATCGCCGTCGTTCTGGCGGTGACGCAGTTCGGCTGGAACGCACTGTTCATCGTTGGCAGCCGGACGGTGGATTTTCTCGACAGTTTCGCCCTGATCGCGGTGCCGATGTTCGTCATCATGGCGTCGGTCATGGAAAAATCCGGCGTGGCCAACGATCTCTACCGGGCGTTCCACGTGCTGGCCGGCGGCCTGCGCGGCGGCATCGGCGTCGTCACCACCTTCGTTGCTGTCATCCTCGGTGCGACCACCGGGATCATCGGCGGCGAGATCGTGCTGCTCGGCCTGATCGCCCTGCCGCAGATGCTCAAACTCGGTTACGACAAGAGCCTGGCCATCGGTACGATCACCGCCGGCGGTTCGCTGGGCACGATGATCCCGCCGTCGATCATTCTCATCTTCTACGGGCTGACCGCGGAAGTCAGCATTTCGCACCTGTTTCTGGCGACGCTGGTGCCGGGTCTGATGCTGGCGCTGTTTTACATCGGCTATATCCTGGTGCGTTGTGGCCTCGACCCGGCGATGGGACCGCCGTTGAGCGGCGCCGAGCGCGACATGCCATTCATCGAAAAGCTGGCGCTGTTCCGGCATGTGGCTTTGCCTATGGCAGTCGCCGGCGGTGTGCTCGGTTCCATCTATGCGGGCTTCGCCTCGATCACCGAAAGCGCAGCGATGGGTGCGTTCGGCGCCGTGCTGGCCGCCTGGGTACGCGGCCGACTGTCCCTCGAGTTGATCCGTGCGGCGCTGATGCAGGCGTTCCGCACCTGCGGCATGGTGTTCTGGCTGGTGTTCGGCACCAATGCGCTGATCGGCGTTTACAACCTGATGGGCGGCATCGAATTCGCCGGCGTCATGCTGTCGGGCGTCTCGGAGGAACCGGCAATCATCCTGGCGGTGATGGTCTGCGTGTTCATTCTGCTTGGGTTCTTTATCGACTGGATCGGCATCCTGTTCCTGACCATGCCGATCTTCCTGCCGGTGCTCACCTCGATCGGCTACGATCCCATCTGGTTCGGCATCGTCTTCAACCTGTCGATGCAGATCGCCTATCTGACGCCGCCCTTCGGGCCGGCCTGTTTCTACCTGAAGGGCGCGGCGCCGGAAGGCGTCAGCCTGCAGGACATCTTCGCCGCGCAATGGCCGTTCATCGGACTGCAGGTCGTTGCGCTCCTCATCGTCATCGCGTGGCCGGACCTGTCACTCTGGCTGCCGCGTCTTGTCTACGGGTAACCGGCGATGGTCGATGTCTCCGTCTTGAAATCGGTCTCCGCCCCGTCGCTCAGCAATCGGCTGGGCCCCGATGAACTGCACGACGCGCTGCGGCTGATGCTGCGCATCCGCCGTTTCGAGGTGCGTGCCAAGGAGCTTTTTCTGGCCGGCGTGATCAAGGGTACCGCGCATTCCAGCGTCGGCCAGGAGGCGATCGCCGTCGGCGCCTGCCGGGCGCTGGAGCGCGACGATTTCCTGCTGACCCACCACCGCGGACACGGCCACACCATCGCCAAGGGGGCCGATATCGGGCGCATGTTCGCCGAACTGATGGGCAAGGCCGAGGGCTACTGTGCCGGGCTCGGCGGCTCCATGCACATCGCCGATTTCGACAGCAACATTCTGGGTGCCAACGGCATCGTCGGCGCCGGTATGGGGCTCGGCACCGGTGCGGCGCTGGCCGAAAAGCTCAACGGCACGGGCAATGTCGGGATCAGTTTTTTCGGTGACGGCGCGGCCAATGAGGGCATTTTCCACGAGGCGCTGAACCTCGCCGCCGTGTGGTCGCTGCCACTGATTTTTTTTTGCGAAAACAACCAGTACGGCCTGTCGACCCCGTCGCGCGCGGTGACCGCCGGCGCTACGATCGCCGGCCGCGGCGACGCCTATGGCATGCCCAACGAGCGTATCGACGGCAACGACGCCGTCGCCGTGTTCGACGCGGTCGAGCGGGCCGTGCTGCGCGCCCGCGCCGGTGACGGCCCGACGCTGATCGAGGCGCTGACCTATCGCTGGGACGATCACTCGATGCGGGCGAACCTGCCCACCTATCGGACGTCCGACGAAGAAGACACCTGGAAGGGCGTCGATCCCGTCACACGGCTGCGTGACCGGTTGACAGCGGCCAACGGTTTCGACGATGCGGCCTATGACGCATTGCTCCGCGAGGTCGAGGCGGAGGTCGAGTCGGCGATCGCCTGGGCCCGGGATCTGGACGAGCCGACAATGGAGACGGCGCTGTCGCTGGTGTCGGCGCCGAGGCCGTCGGTCCATGTGTCGGAGCCGCCACCGGGTGAGCGCGCCATCACCTACAGGCAGGCGATCACTGAAGCCATGGCGCAGGAAATGGAGCAGGATGAGGACGTCATCATCATCGGCGAGGATGTCGGCCGCATTGGCGGCATTTTCGGCCTGACGCGCGGCCTGTACGAGCGTTTCGGGCCTGAGCGGGTGCGTGACACTCCGATTTCGGAGGGCGCCATCGCCTCCTGCGGCGTCGGCGCGGCGATGCGCGGCAAGCGTGTGGTGGTCGAGGCGCAGCTGTGGGATTTCGTCACGCTGATGATGGATGCGATTGTCAACCAGGCCGCCAAGGCGCGCTTTATGCTGGGCGGCAAGGCCCGTGTGCCGGTGGTGTTTCGCGGACCGCAGGGTGCCGGCATTCGCCTTGCCGCGCAGCATTGCCAATCGCTGGAAGCGTTGTTCGCCAACATCCCGGGCCTGGAGGTTTACGCGCCGAGCAGCGCCTACGACGCCAAGGGGTTGATGGCTGCCGCCATCCGCTCCGACGGCCCGGTGGTCTTTCTGGAGCATAAGCTGCTTTACCTCGGTGCCGAACAGCCGGTGCCCGAGACGCCCTACCGCATCGCGCCGGGCCAGGCGCGCATCGCGCGCGAGGGCCGCGACTGCACGGTTATTGCCACGCTCGCCATGGTGGAGCGGGCGTTGCAGGCCGCCGAACAGCTGAGCCGCAAGGGACTGGATGTCGAGGTGATCGATCCGCGGACGATCCGTCCGCTCGACATGGAAACCATCGTCGCGAGCGTGCGCAAGACCAACCGTGCCGTCGTCGTGCACGAGGCGCCGCTGTTCGGCGGGTTCGGCGGCGAAATCGCCGCCAGCATCATGGAACAGGCGTTCGACTGGCTCGACGCACCGGTCGCCCGCGTCGGCGCGCCGGAGATGCCGGTCCCCTACAACGACCGCCTGGAGCGGGCGTTCATGCCGGACGCCAGGCGCATCGCCGATGCCATCGAAACCGTTTGTTACAGGAGCTAGATCAACCCATGGCCACACGTCGCGTCATCGTCCCGGAGGGGATGGAGAACATCTACGACAGCTTTCACTACGCGCCCGGCATTCTGGTCGGCAACACGCTGTATCTGGCCGGACAGGTCGGCCGCAATGCCGATCTGAACGTCGTCGAGGGCGCCGAGGCGCAATTCACCCAGGCCTTCGAGAATGTCGGCAAAGTGCTGAGCGCCGCCGGCGCCACTTTCGACGATGTGGTGGAACTGGAAACCTGGTTCGCCGAGGACATGGCGGAACTGAAGACCTTCATGGCCGTCAAGGACCGGTTCTTCACCAACCGCTATCCGACCTGGACGGGCTTCGCGGTCAAGGGCTTCTCAATGCCGGGCATTCTCGTCGAGATCAAATGCAAAGCGATCCTGGGACTGGACGACGCATGACCCGTGATCTCAAAGCCATTCTGAAATCCGATGCCGTCAGCCTCGGCACCTGGTCGCAGGTGGCGGCGCCGGAGATGGTCGATCTGATCGCGCTCAACGGGTTCGCGTTCACAATCATCGATTGCGAACACGGTTTCTTCGGCATCGAGACGGCGGAGAACCTGGCGCGCGCGGCCGATGCCAACGACATCGCCGCCGCGGTGCGGCTGCCGCAAAACGATCCGGTGCTGATCATGAAAGCCCTCGACGCCGGGATCCGCCATGTTGTGGTGCCGAACCTCGACAACGCTGCCGCGGCGCGCCAGGCGGTCGCCGCCACCCGCTTCGGCCCGAACGGGTTGCGCGGCGCCTGTCCGTGCTGCCGCTCCGGCGGCCATTTCATCCGCAACTGGAAGGATTACGTTGCCGAGGAGGAAGCACGCGTCGGCGCTATCGGGCTGGTGGAAACGGCCGATGGGGCCGACAACTTTGCCGATATCTGTCAGGTCGAGGGACTGTCAGCGCTGATGTTCGGTCCGTTCGACCTTTCCGTGTCGATGGGACTGGAAGGCGACTGGCGGCATCCGCGTGTCCGCGCGACGGTCGAGGACATGGTCGGGCGCGCCGTCGATGCAGGTCATACGGTCATGATGCCGGTTTTTTCGCCGGATTATGCGGAATGCCGGGAGCTCATCGCCCACTGGCGGGCGAGGGGAGTCGGATCGTTCATTATCGGATCGGACAAGATCATCGTCGCCCACGCCTTCGATAGCTGGAACCGGGAGTTGCGGACAGGACTGGATTGATCGCGAACGCGCATGGTTTCGAATATTTTCGTTTGCACAATCATAAATCGCATAAAACTACTAGTCTCTCTGTAAAATTGCATACGTCGTTGACGGTTTGCCCGTCAGGTTCTCCGGCGATGCGGTTGCGTTGCTTAGGAGAACAACGGCCGTGTCGGTGTTTCAAGCTGTCATTTTTTGTCATTTAAAATCAGTTTATTACAAGAAAAATGATGTTCTACTAAATTTTTAGTTTGACAAGTCGCATTCATTCCCCAGAGAATTTAGGCAGCCAGATTTCACTGGCGGACTTGAAATCTCGGGAGGAGAAAAGATGCGAAAGTATCTGCTATCCGCAGTGGCTGTCGGGGCGCTCATGGCGGCCTCGTCATCGGCCTATGCCGACGCGGCCGCAGCGCAGAAATGGATCGACCAGGAATTCCAGCCATCGGTGCTTACGAAGGACGAGCAGATGGCCGAAATGGAATGGTTCATACAGGCGTCCGAACCGTTCAGGGGCATGGAGATCAATGTCCTGTCCGAGGGCATCCCCACACACTCTTATGAATCTGAAGTGCTGACGAAGGCCTTCGAAGACATCACCGGCATCAAGGTCAACCACCAGATCCTCGGCGAAGGCGAAGTCGTGCAGGCGGTGCAGACGCAGATGCAGACCAAGCGCAATCTTTACGACGCTTACGTCAACGACTCCGATCTGATCGGCACCCACTCGCGCCTGCAGCTCGCCTACAACCTGTCCGACTGGATGGAAGGCGAAGGCAAGGATGTGACCAATCCGGGCCTCGACCTGGACGATTTCATGGGTCTGCAATTCACCACCGGGCCGGACGGCGACCTCTATCAGCTGCCCGACCAGCAGTTCGCCAACCTCTATTGGTTCCGCAAGGACTGGTTTGACAATCCGGAACTGCAGGCCGCCTTCAAGGAGAAATACGGATACGACCTCGGCGTGCCGGTCAACTGGTCGGCCTACGAAGACATCGCCGAATTCTTCTCCAACGACGTCCAGGAAATCGACGGTGTGCGCATTTATGGCCACATGGACTACGGCAAGCGTGCGCCCGACCTCGGCTGGCGCATGACCGACGCCTGGCTGTCGATGGCCGGTGCCGGCTCGAAGGGTGAGCCCAACGGTGTGCCGATCGACGAGTGGGGCATCCGCATGGAGGAAGGCACCTGCAACCCGGTTGGCGCTTCGGTATCGCGCGGCGGTGCGGCGAACGGCCCGGCGGCCGTCTATGCCATTCGCAAATGGGACGAGTGGCTGCGCAACTACGCGCCGCCCGGAGCTGCGTCCTTCGACTTCTATCAGTCGCTGCCGGCGCTCAGCCAGGGCAACGTGGCCCAACAGATCTTCTGGTACACCGCCTTCACCGCCGACATGGTCAAGCCGAAATCGGAAGGCAACAACACGGTGGACGATGACGGCAATCCGTTGTGGCGCATGGCACCGTCGCCGCACGGCCCCTACTGGGAAGAAGGCCAGAAGGTCGGCTACCAGGACGTCGGCTCGTGGACCATCCTGAAATCGACGCCGGTCGATCGAGCCAAGGCAGCATGGCTGTACGCCCAGTTCGTGGTCTCCAAGACCGTCGACACCAAGAAGTCGCAAGTCGGGCTGACCTTTATCCGCGACAGCACGGTCAACCATGAGTCGTTCACCGAACGTGCGCCCAAACTTGGCGGTCTGGTCGAATTCTACCGTTCGCCCGACCGTGTGGCCTGGTCGCCGACCGGCATCAACGTGCCGGACTATCCGAAGCTGGCGCAGATCTGGTGGCAGCAGATCGGTGACGTGAACTCCGGCGCCTTTACGCCGCAGGAAGCGATGGACCGGCTGGCCGAGGAAATGGACGTCACCATGGCCCGCATGCAGGCGGCCGACGAAGCAGCCAACGTCTATGGCGGTTGCGGTCCGCGTCTCAACGAGCCGCAGGACGCCGCCTACTGGTACGCCAATGGTGGCGCCAAGCCGCCGCTGGACAACGAGAAGCCGCAGGGCAAGACCGTCAACTACGACGATCTCGTCGCCCGCTGGGCAGCCCAGTAAGCTTCTCTGTCACGCCCTTATCCTCCGGGCGGACCCGGCCGGGACTCGCGGGTCCCGGCTGTTACCGTCGGAGCGAACGGGGCGAATCCCCGCGGGAAACCTGCCACCATGGCTCTCGAACTCAGAAACGTCACCAAACGCGTCGGCGCCGACCTGCATATCAAGGAAACCAATCTGCGCCTCGAAACCGGTCACTTCAACGTGCTGTTGGGCGAGACGGGGGCGGGCAAGACGTCACTCATCAAGCTGATGGCCGGCCTCGACCGCTGCTCTTCGGGCCAGATCATCATGGACGGCCGTGACGCGACGGCGCTCAATACGCAGAAACGCAGGATCAGCCTGGTCCACCAGTTTTTCGTCAATTATCCGCATATGAGCGTGTACGACAACATCGCCTCGCCGCTGCGGATCGCCGGCATGGCGCGCTCCGAGATCGAGGCGCGCGTCGAGGAGGCGGCGGATCTGCTGCAACTGAAACCGATGCTGCAGCGGCGGCCGCACGAATTGTCGGGTGGCCAGCAACAGCGCACTGCCCTGGCGCGGGCGATCGCCAAGGAGAGCACCGCGGTGTTCCTGGACGAGCCACTCGCCAATCTCGACTACAAGCTCCGCGAGGAGTTGCGCGACCAGCTTCCGGAACTCTTTGCGGGCCGCGGCGCGGTGGTCGTCTATGCAACTTCCGAACCGGAAGAGGCTCTGCTGCTCGGCGGCCGGACGGCGCTGATGCATGACGGGCGGGTTGCCCAGTTCGGCTCTACCGCGGACATCTACCGTAATCCGCGAAACCTGACATCTGCCGAGGTTTTTTCGGATCCGCCGATCAACGCCGCGCCGATCGAAAAGCATGGCAACGAGGCGCGGCTGAACGCCAACGTCAAATGGACGTTGACCGGCGCGGCCGCCGCACTCGCCGACGGGCCCTACACGGTGGCCGTGCGCCCACACTACGTTTCTCCGGTCAAGACGTCGGACGACATGGTGCCGATGATGGGCACGGTCCAGGTGACCGAACTGAGCGGCTCCGAAAGCAGCGCGCATTTCCTGGTCGGGACGGAAAGCTGGGTATCGCTGGCGCCGGGCGTGCATCCCTATGAGGTCGGCGAGGATCACCAGTTCTTCATGGATGCGTCGAAGTGCTTTTACTTCGGCACCGACGGAACGCTGGCGGCGTAGGCGGTCGGGATGGCGAAAATTACCCTCTCCAAGCTGCGCCACAGCTATCTGGACAACCCGACCGGACCGGAGGACTACGCGCTCAAGCAGATCGATCTCGATTGGGAGGACGGCGGCGCCTACGCACTGCTCGGACCCTCCGGCTGCGGCAAGTCGACCCTGCTCAACATCATTTCCGGCCTGCTGGTGCCCTCGGAAGGCAGCATCCTGTTCGACGACAGGGACGTGACCGCGCTGCCGCCGGTCGAACGCAACATCGCCCAGGTGTTCCAGTTCCCGGTGATCTACGACACCATGACCGTCTATGACAATCTGGCGTTCCCGCTGCGCAACCGCGGTGTCGCCAAGGAGCGGGTGGACGCGCGGGTGCGCGAAATCGCGGCGATGCTGGAGGTTTCCGACATGCTCGAAACCCGGGCCGCCGGCCTGTCGCCCGATAACAAGCAGAAGATTTCGATGGGCCGCGGGCTGGTTCGCGACGACGTCAATGTCGTGATGTTCGACGAACCGCTGACGGTCATCGACCCGCATCTGAAATGGAAGCTGCGCTCCAAGCTCAAAGAGCTGCACCAGCGGGTGAAGGCGACGATGATCTACGTGACGCACGACCAGACGGAAGCGCTGACATTCGCCGACAAGGTCGTGGTCATGCAGGAGGGCGAGGTGGTGCAGATCGGCACGCCGGTGGAGCTTTTCGAACGGCCGGCCCACACCTTCGTCGGCTATTTCATCGGCTCGCCCGGTATGAACGTGCTGCCCTGCGAAGTGCGCGACGGTGCCGCCTTCCTCGGCGATGTCCGTGTCGCGCTGGAAGGCGCTGTGACCGAGGGAAGCGGCGTCACGCAAATCGGTGTGCGGCCGGAATTCGTGTCGATCGGGCAAGCCGGGCTGGCCGCGACGGTGCGCAAGGTGGCCGATGTCGGCCGTCACAACGTCATCGAGGCGATGGTCGGCGACACTCGCGTCAATGCCATCGTCGAGGGTGCGATACCGGAGCAGGGCGCCACCGTGCATCTGGCGTTCGAGCCGGCACAGACCAGGCTCTACCGCGACGGCTGGATCGCCAGCGTCGCAAACGAGGAGGCCGCGGCATGAAGGTCGTCAACCAGAAAGCCTGGTACCTCGTCCTGCCCGTGCTGCTGCTGGTGGCCTTCAACGCGCTGATTCCGATGATGACGGTGGTCAATTATTCGGTGCAGGAGACCTTCGGCGACAATCTGTTCTTTTGGCAGGGGCTCGACTGGTTCGAGAAGCTGTTGCATTCGGACCGGTTCCACGCCGCACTGGGCCGGCAGTTCCTGTTCACCGGCACTATCCTGGCGATCGAGGTGCCGCTCGGGGTGATCATCGCGCTGGCCATGCCGCGTAAAGGATTCTGGGTGCCGGTCTGCCTGGTGCTGATGGCCCTGCCGATGCTGATCCCGTGGAACGTCGTCGGTGCCATGTGGAACATCTTCACGCTGCCCGATATCGGCCTGCTCGGCTACTTCATGAACCACACGCTGGGCATCAACTACAACATGACCCAGGATCCGCTGGCGGCGTGGATCACCATCATCGTCATGGATGTCTGGCACTGGACGTCGCTGGTGGCGTTGCTGGCCTATGCCGGACTGGTGTCGATTCCCGACGCCTACTACCAGGCGGCAAAGATCGACGGCGCATCCGCCTGGTCGGTGTTCCGCCACATCCAGCTGCCGAAAATGAAGCAGGTGCTGATCATCGCGGTGCTTTTGCGGTTCATGGACAGTTTCAACATCTACACCGAACCGTTCGTGCTGACCGGCGGCGGGCCCGGCAATTCGACGACGCTGCTGTCGATCGACCTGGAGAAGATGGCGCTCGGCCAGTTCGACCTGGGGCCGGCGGCGGCGATGTCGCTGATTTACTTTGCCATCACCCTTCTGGCGTCGTGGCTGTTCTACACGCTGATGACCAGGAACGACTCGCGGTAGGGAGGACGCCATGCGCAAACGAAACTGGATCGTCATTGTCTATATCCTGTTCCTGATGCTGCCGATCTACTGGCTGGTGGCGATGAGCTTCAAGACCACCGGCGAGATCCTGGCCGGCTTCTCGTTGTTTCCGCAGACCTGGACGTTCGACAACTACCGGGTGATCTTCACCGACCCGACCTGGTACTGGGGCTATTTCAATTCGATCGCCTATGTCTCGCTCAACACGGTGATTTCGATCACCGTGGCGCTGCCGGCGGCCTACGCGTTCTCACGCTACCGGTTCCTCGGCGACAAGCAGCTGTTCTTCTGGCTGCTGACCAACCGGATGGCGCCGGCGGCGGTGTTCGCGCTGCCCTTCTTCCAGCTCTATTCGGCGGTCGGGCTGTTCGACACCTACTGGGCGGTCGCCCTGGCGCACTGCCTGTTCAACATTCCGCTGGCGGTGTGGATCCTCGAGGGCTTCATGAGCGGCGTGCCCAAGGAACTCGACGAAACCGCCTATGTCGACGGCTATTCGTTCCCGCGGTTCTTCGTCACCATCTTTCTGCCGACGATCAGCGCGGGGGTCGGCGTGGCGGCATTCTTCTGCTTCATGTTCTCGTGGGTGGAACTGCTGCTGGCAAAAACGCTGACGGCGGTCAACGCCAAGCCGATCGCCGCGACCATGACCAAAACCGCCTCGAGCGCCGGATACGAACTCGGACTGCTCGCGGCGGCCGGCACGCTGACCATCATCCCGGGTGCCATCGTCATCTATTTCGTCCGCAACTACATCGCCAAGGGCTTCGCCCTGGGGAGGGTTTGATGCTGAGCTGGATGGCCTGGACCTGGCCGACGGCACTGGTCTTCATCGGTATTTTTTCGGCGATGGCGGTGCTGACGGTGCTGGAAATCCGTTATCCGGGCGGCGCCGAACGGCGTGGCGCCTTCGGGCTGGTGACCACCCGCGGCGACCGGCTGTTCATCTCGCTGCTCGGCACGGTCTACATCTTTCTCGCCTGGCTCGGCCTGTTCGGCATGCCGCTGTGGGCGCCGCTGGCGATCAGCATCGCCTGGGGCGTTTTCTGTTTCTGGAAGGTGTGATCAGGCCACCTCCAGCAAAAACCGCTTGGATGAACGAAAGTTTTAGTATGTACTGATCGCGTGACGCGGCGGATTGTTGGACGGGATCATGGTGCGACAGAAGAAGAAGGCGGAATTTCTGACCGAGGTCGAGCTGGAATTCATGTCCCGGCTGTGGGAGCTGGGGCAGGGAACGGTGCGTGACATCCTGGCGAAACTGGCTCCCGACCGCGATCTGGCCTACACCTCTGCGGCGACCATCATGCGCATACTGGAGCAAAAGGGTTTCGTAACCAGCGCGAAACAGGGCAAGACCTTTGTCTACGAGGCCGTGCTGACCAAGGATGCCTACCAGTCCCGCTCCCTGAAGAACCTCTCGGACAAGCTGTTCGACAAGTCGCCGGCGTCGCTCGTCGCCCGGCTCGTTGACGACGACAACCTGTCGAAGGAGGCGTTGGGAGAGATACGCGCCCTGCTTGACAGGAGGCTGAAGAATGATTCCGACTAACGTCGTTCTCGACACCTATCTCAACATGAACATCCTGCTGGCCGTCGTCTTCGGCCTTTGGTGTCTCGCCCGTCTCGGCTTGCGGCTCTTGGGCATGCGGCATGCCTACATCGTGCAACTTCGGCTGCTGAACGGCCTGTTCCTGGCGGTGGCACTGAGCCCCGTTTTCGTAATGCTGTTCGCCCTGGTGCCGATGACCGGGCTGGTTTCGCAGAACTTCTCCATCAATCTCGCCGACATCGTCGTTGCGCAGTATCTGCAGGGCCGGTTCGAGATGAACGCGTCGGAACTCGAAGCCTATCTCGGCATGCGTCAGACGTTCACCACCGATCTCGTCAACCTGAGCAGCACGACAAGTCTGGTGGTCGCCGGTTTCCTGACGGTCGGGGTGCTTCTGTTTGCCGGCCGTTTGTTCGTCAGCATTCGGCGGCTGCGCCGCATCATCAACAACAGCTTTGCCTGGCGCCGCTTCGGCAACCTGCATCTGCGGTTGTCCGATACCAGCCGGGTGCCGTTCTCGACCCGGTCGCTGACCAGGCGCTATGTCGTGGTCCCGTCGCATATGCTCGCCGACGGCGATGACCTGCGCATCGCGCTGGGCCACGAATTCCAGCATCTTCGGCAGTACGACATCGAGTGGGAAATCGTTTTGGAGATCCTCAAACCGGTCTTCTTCTGGAACCCGGTCTACTATATGTGGAAGCGTCAGGTGGAGAATCTTCGGGAGCTGTCCTGCGACCAGCAGGTGCTGGCCCGCCGGGGCTACGATATCGAGGCCTATTGCCGCTGTCTCCTGCGGGTCTGCCAGAACAGCCTGCGCACCGACCATCTGTTCTCGGTGACGATGCCGCGGGTGGCGCTGGTCAAGCAGGACCGGTCGCTGTTCGGGACCAGCCCGGTGGAGATCCTGCGGCGGCGGCTCGATTCGCTGCTTGACGGAGGTGCCGAACGCAACCATCGGCCGGCGCTGGTGTACCTTATGGTGCCGATGTTGGCTATCGTGGCGATCACCTCGGTGGCGATCCAGAAGCCCAACGACTGGAGCCAGGACCGCATCATGCTGTCGACCATCGTCAATCTCGAGCGGCTGGCGATGCGCAACACCATGGCCACACCGCCCAACTGGTGACGCAAGTCGCCTGATCAGTATCCGCGGCCCGGATCGACGACGTTTTGAAGCAGTTCGCCGTTTTTCCAGCGGGTCAGATTGTCCGAGAACATATCGAGCGAATCGAGCTCCCAGCCGTCGAAGACGCTGGAGCAGTGGGGCGAGATCAGGACGTTTTCGATCTCCCATAGCGGGTTGTCGGGCGGCAGGGGTTCGGTTTCGAAGACGTCGAGCGCCGCCGCGCCAATCTGACCGGATGTCAGGGCATCGATGAGCGCCTGCTGATCGACGATGCCGCCGCGGGAGACATCGACCAGGATGGCGCTGTCTTTCATGGCGGCGAAGGCCTTGCCGTCGACAAGGTTGCGGGTCGACTCCAGCAGCGGCGTGCAAACGATAACCGCATCCGCGCGCGGCCACAGATCGCCGACGCGGTGGCTGGCATGGACTTCGTCGACATGGTCGACCGGCGCGGGGCGGGCCCTGGTTCCGATCACCGTCATGCCGAGCGCCTTGGCCAACCGGGCGACCTGCTTGCCGGTGGCTCCAAGCCCGACGATCAGCAGCGTCTTGCCGCGCAGCGGGGTCATGATCTTGCCTGGCCAGGCGCGATCGCGCTTGTCCGCTTCGAGCCCCGGGATGTCGAGCGAGAAGTGCAGGATCGAGCCGATGACATATTCGGCCATGGCGTGGGCTGCGACACCGGCGGCGTTGGTCACGGTCGTCCTCGTGCTGTCCCAGCCGCGCAGATGATCAACGCCCGAGCCGCCGACGGAGATCCACCGCGGTCCATACGGGCCGATCAGCACCTCCCTTGGAAAGCCGGCCGACCCGGCGAAACGGATCGAGTAGACGATTTCCGGCCGTACCCTCTCAACCAGCGCGTCCATGGCCGCGTAGCTGTCGCAGGGTGTCAGGCTGATGTCCGGATGGGCGTGCTGCAAGCGCTCGATCAGTGGTGCCGGTTCGGCGGCGTGGACGATCAGCTTCAGCGGTTCGGTCATCGGACATTCCCTTCCGGCGGCGGATAGACGAGCGGACTCAGACGGCTGAACGCAACATCGTCATCGAGCAGGCTTTTGCGCATGCACCAGATTGCACCGGCCCGTTCGGAGGACAGCGGCGGGGCGGACATGGTCATGAATTTCGTCTCGATTTCATGCTCTGACATCGGCGCTTCCGGTCCGCCGCGGGCATGCACGTCACCGGACATCAGGGCGCGCCCGTCCTTTAGTGTCATGGTGACGTCGGACCAGCGCTCGGCCGGAAATCTGACATTGTGACGATCATCCTCGATGACACGGACGGCCGGCAGGAGCCGTGCGACATCGGCATCGCCAAAGGCCGGTGGCGAAATCTCCGCCGGGCCAAGACGTTTGTGGACAAGCAGAGCGGCGAGCGCATAACAAAGACTGTACTGGGCCTGCGAGGTGGTGCGAGGCATGCCAGGGAACAGCTTCGCTGCCTGGTGAAAGGTGCGGACTTCGACGGCGTCGATTTCGGCCGGGGAGACTTCGGTTTGGTGCATCAGCTGACGGGTCGCGTCGATGGCGGCGTGGGACCAGCGGCAAACCGGATAGGGCTTGATGTAGTTGTTTTCGATCGTCCAGACGTGGCCGAGATCCCGCCAATAGGCCGAGACCCCCGGATCTTGCACCGTCAGCGCCGGCGCACCGGTGAATCCGCGCATCGCCAACAGAGCCGCGCTAACGCCGGTCATCGCGCCGATGCCGGAGCCGTCATGCAGCATGGTCGGATTGCCGATCTCGCGCATCATCTGGCTGCGCGGGCCATGATATTCGGCAATTCCAAAAGCCTGACGCAGCGTCTGCGACGCAGTGCCCATCAGCCGGCAACCGAGTGCTGCGGCTCCCAGCGCGTTCCATGCGCCCGACGTGTGGTAGTCGCTAACTGTTGCATGCAAAGCGATTCCGGCGCGCGCCGCCACCTCGTAGGCGATGACCATGGCGGCCAGGGCCTGCCGGCCGCTCAGCCCCGGCTGCTGCTCCGCGAACGCCAACAGGGCCGGGACAACAGCGCAGCCGATGTGGCCCTTGGTGGGGTTGTAGCCGTCGTGGCCGTCGAGATTGTCAATCTGCGTCGCATTGGCATAGGCCGCACCGGCGAGGCTCGCGGGTCGGCCGTCAAACAGCAGGCGCGCGCCGGAGGCAGCGGATCCGGCGGCGAGGAAATCGACGGCGAAGTCGCGGGCGATGTGCCCGGCCTCGAGATCGGCCGCGCCGGCGGAAACTCCGATAGTGTCGATCAGCAGGGTCGCGGCCATCGACAGGGCGCTTTCCGGGATGTCCGAAGTCTCGCCCAGAACGAAATCAGCGATGCGATCGAAGCTGTCGGCAGTGGCGGAGTCCATCTATGGCTCCCCGTCGCCGATCTCGATACGGCGCCGATCGACATAGGCGTCGAGTTCTTCGCGGATTGCCGGATCCATGGGTGGCTGCTGGTATTCCCGCAATGCCTGCTTCCACACGTCGGTGGCCCGCTCCTCCGCCGTGCGGCCTCCGGCGGCTTGCCAGCTTTCATAGTTCTGCCAGTCGGAGATCAGCGGCTCGTAGAAGGCGTTTTCGTAACGGTCGAGTGTGTGTGGCTCGCCGAAAAAATGGCCGCCGGTCGGCACGTCGCGAATGGCTTCGAAACCGAGGTCTTCCTCGCTGACGCTGATTGGCTTCAGAAACTCGACCATGTTTTGCAGCAACTCGATGTCGAGCACCAGCTTTTCGAATGATGCCGTTAATCCGCCTTCCAGCCAGCCGGCGGCATGGTAGACGAGATTGCCGTGCCCCATGACCGCACCCCACAGCGCCATCTCCGTCTCGTAGACGGACTGGGCATCGGCGGCGTTCGAGGCGTTGGTTGGCGAACAGCGGTACGGGAGTCGATAGCGCCGGGCCAACTGGCCGCTGGCGATATTGGCTTTGGTGTTTTCCGGTGTGCCGAAAGCTGGGGCGCCGGAGCGCATGTCGACATTCGAGGTGTAGGATCCGTAGAGCACCGGCGTTCCCGGATTAACCAGCTGGGTCAGCACGACGCCGAACAGCGCCTCGGCGTTTTGCTGGGCAAGTCCCGCCGCCAGCGTCACCGGCGTCATGGCACCCATTAGTGTGAACGGTGTCACGCACACCGGTTGTCCGTACTCGGCCATGGTGATCAGGCCTTCGGCCATTGCTTCGTCGAGGCGGCGCGGGCTGTTGATCGAAATGATGGTCAGGACGCCAGGATCGTCGCGGATCTGATCCAGCGATATGCCGCGGGCGATCGCCATCATGGCGATGCCGTCAAGCGCACGGCCGGCTCCGATCGAGGTCGTGAGATAGGCCAGATCCGAATACACGAGATTGGCGCGGTAGGTGTCCAGGTGGCGCGAGTTCGCCGGCAATTCAAGCGGCGCAAGAACCTGGTTGCCGATCAGGTGGATGACGTTGAAATGGTGTGCGAGGCGGATGAAATCGCAGTAGTCGTCGTAGTTTCCGGCGCGGCGGCCGCGCTCCCGGTCGTGCACATTGGGCGGTCCGGCGACCAGCGAGAAGTTGATGTGGTTCCTGCCGAAAACCAATTTTTTTGTTGGGCTGCGCGGCGTGACGGTGAAGATCGACGGTGCCGTTTTGATCGTCTGCTCGACAAATCCGCGATCGAGGCAGACCGTCGCGGTTTCGTGATCGATCTGGGCGCCGGCACCGGCCAGGATATCGCGTGCGCGGGCGCTCATCACCTCGACGCCGAGTTCTTCCAGGATGCGCATCGACGTCAGGTGGATGGCCTCCAGTTGATCGTCCGACAGGATCTTCATCGGCGCATAGGGGTTGGTGACGGGACGCCACGGCAGCTGCGTCATACGCGGTTCCGGTTTGCGTCGACCGGTGCGCCGCCGCGTCGAGGACGATCGTTGCATACCCATCACCTTTCCCTTCCGTCGAGCAACCGGCCATAGCCGACAACTGGATCGCTGATACCCAGCATCTGCAATGCCTGAAACAGCATCGCCTGGTTGGATGTGACCACAGGTTTGTCGAGCCCATTTTCGAGCCGGCCGACCGCTTCGACCGAACGCATGTCGGTGCAGGACAGCACCAGCGCTTCGGCCTGCGGGCTGTCGGCCCGCCGTCCGAGGTCGAACACATCGTCGGGACTCATCTCACCCTGGCCGACATTGTCGAGTGTGCCGACGACCTCAGCCTGCGAGATCGTATTGAAGCCGCTTTTCGCCAGAAATGCGATCGCTTGGCCATTGATATCGCGCGTGTAGGGCGACGCAAAGGCGATGCGCGTCACGTTGAGAGTGACGAGTGCATGGACCAGGGCGCCGGCCGCCGTGACGGTCAGAGCGCCGCTCCGGTCGGCGATGCGGGCCGCCAGTGTCCGGTCGAAATCTGGGCCGTGGGTGAGGGTCGCCGATGTGCAACCGTAGAGAATCACGTCGGGTCGGCAACCGAGTAGCAGCCGCAACGGCTCGTCGAGATCGGCGGCCCCCAGGCCCGCCATCTGCCCGGAATCGGGGATTGCGTGCTGGTCGTAGCCGCCCATACGGGCGAAATGCAGGGAAACGCCGGATGGCCTGAGCAGTGCCAGGTCGGCCTCCAGATTGGTGTTGGTGAACGGCACCAGCACGCCGATCCGGGCGCGTCCGCGAGACGCATCTTTCCTCATGATGCGCTCCTCCCTTTGCAGCAGTCCGCCAGAATCGAGGTCACGCGATCCATGGTTTCGCGGTCGCCGATCGTGACGCGCAGGCAATGCGGCAGTCCGTAGCCATCCATGCCGCGCAGCAGGATGCCGTGTTCGCGCAGCACCGTCTCCGCCGTTTTGGCACGTGCGGCATCGCGGAAATCGATGAGAACGAAATTGGTGTGGCTCTGCGGCACAAACAGCCGCAGCCGGCGGATGGCGTCGGCGAAGGCATCGCGCAGGCTCGCCGTCAACGCCCGGGTCTCCTGCATGAAGGCTTGATCGGTCATTGCTGCAGCCGCTGCCGCCTGGCTGGCGACGGCAATGTTGTTGGGGTTGAGGAGCTTGCGGACTTCTATCGCCACGGCCGGCGGAAACAGGCCCCAGCCGACCCGCATGCCGGCCAGGCCATAGGCTTTGGAAAGCGTCCGCAGGACGACGGTATCGCCGCGTGCAACCAGATCGAACAGAGGATCTTCGACACCGTCGGCGAACTCGCCATAGGCCTCGTCGACGACCAGAAGGGCTTCTTCGGGTAGGCCCTCGCGCAGTCGCACAATATCGTCGCGGGAAATCCGGGTGCCGGTGGGATTGCCGGGATTGGCCAGGAAGACGATGCGCGTGCGCGCATCTGCCATCGACAGCAGAGCATCGACCGAGACGGTGAAATCGGTTTCCGTCGCTTCGTGGAAAGGCGCGTTGTTGAATTCAGCGACCTTGCGGAAGAAGGCATAACCGTAACGGCTGCCGAGAATGGGGGATGATGGCCCCGAATAGGCCTTGGCGAGGGCGGCGATCAGCTCCATTGAGCCCGCACCGCACAGGATTTGTGAAGCCGGAATGCCGTGAACGGCGGCAACCACCTCGCGCAAGGCGCGCCAGTCCGGGTCGGGATAGAGCGACGACCGAAGCAGTGCGGATTTGGCTGCCTTCAGCGCAAGCGGGCTCGGCGGTCTGATCGATTCGTTCTGGGCCAGCGAGACGGGAGCATTCCGTCCGTTCGGCTCAAGGTCGGCCAGTGCATAGGGCGCAATGCCGGCGATATGCGGATTCGGGCGGATCATGTCGGAACTTCCCGACCATCGTCGGTCTCGCTGACCAGGCCCTCGCGAATATCCCGCCGCATAGCCTCTGGGCACCGGGCGGCCGGATCGCCGAAGCCGCCGCCACCCGGTGTCTCGAATATCAGCGTCTGTCCCGCTGCCACCCGCACTTCGCCCTTGCCGGGCAGGTCGGGGCCGGCGTCGATGCGGATGCGGCCCGGCGCGCCGTCGTGACCGCCGTCGCGGCCGCGGGCCGGAAAACGGACGCGTTCGACCGAAAGAAACACCAGGAAATCGGTGTCGGCGGCGGAGCGCAGTTCGATGCGCTGGCCGAGGCCGCCGCGCTGCCTGCCGGCGCCGCCGCTGTCCGGCCGCAGCTCGCGGCGGGTGATCAGCACCGGTGCAGCGGCTTCGGTGGTTTCCACCTGGCTGCCCCAAACGCCGCTCGGGAAGGCCGTCGCGGACAGTCCGTCGCGGCTCGGCCTGGCACCGGTGCCGCCGTTGAACACCGGTTCCAGCGCGAAGACGCTCCCGCCGTTACGCGCGGCTTCCGGTGTGTTGCGCAGGGGCAGGTCGTACATGCAGGAAGCACCTTCAGCGGGGACCCGGTCCGGCAGCGCCTGGGCAAGGCAGCCGAAGACCAGGTCTGGGGTGAGCTGGCCGATGGTGTGACGCATGGCGACCGGGGCTGGCCGCTGGGCATTAAGGATGCAGTTTTCCGGTGCGGTTACACGGAACGGTGCTAGCGATCCGGCATTGTTCGGAATGTCGGGGCCAATCAGGCAGCGCAGGGCAAACACCGAATAGGCAGCCGCATAGTTGAGCGGCACGTTGATCCCCTTGCGCGAACAGCCGGACGTTCCGGCGAAATCCAGCTCGATCCCGTCCCGCGATACCGTGAGGCTGGCACACAGGGTGATGTCGGCTTCACAGCCGTCGACCAGCAGCCGACTGCGATAAGTGCCTTCCGCAATGCCGGCGATGGCGGCAAGTGTTCCGCGCCGCGAGGTATCAATGATGTAGCTCGCCAATTCGTCGAGGTCGTTCAGTCCGAACTCGTCCATCATGCCGGCTAATCTCTTCGCGCCCGTCTCGCAGGCGGCCATCAGCGCATAAATGTCGCCCTCATTGGCCACCGGTTCACGCGAGTTCGCCCGGATCAGTTGCATCAGCAGGTCATTGATCTCGCCGCGCTCGACCAGCCGGCAGGGTGGGATCAGCAGCCCCTCGTCAAAAATGTCCGACCCTTCGGGGCCCATGCCGAGCCCGCCGAGGTCGACCAGGTGCGATGTGCAGGCGGTGAAGCCGACAACCCGATTGTCTCGGAATACCGGCATGACCAGCAGGAAGTCGTTGAGATGACCGGAAGCGATCCACGGATCGTTGGTCAGATAGATGTCGCCGGGCCGCACGATCTCGCTCGGAAAATGGCGGCACAGGATGTCCACCGCCTGGGCCATGGTGTTGATGTGTCCTGGTGTGCCGGTGACGGCCTGCGCCAGCATGCGGCCGTGGGCGTCGAATATGCCGGCAGAGATGTCGCCGCATTCCCGAACGATCGGGCTGAAGGCGGCACGAATGAGCGCCTGTCCCTGCTCCTCGACCACCGCCAGAAGCCGGTTCCACAGGACCTGGAGCCGGGCCGGGCTCATGGTGCTCATGTGTCGGTTCCTCCCATGCGCGACAGCAGCAGGTTGCCGTCATTGTCGACAGCGAGATCGAAATCGCTGCTGACGAAGGTGGTTGATTGTGGTTCGACGACAAGCGCCGGCCCCGCGAGGCTATCGCCTGGAACAAGATCTTCGCGCCGAAACACACCGGCGTCGACATCCCGATCCGTAACGTCGCAGCGAATGGTCCTGTAGGCCGTTGCTGTTACTTTTCGTTCGGATTCCGGAACGGAAATCATCGAAACGGAATGCGTGATCGTCGACACGCTGGCCGCCCAGTTGAGGATCTCGATGGGCATGCCGGGAACCGGGCGCGTGTATTGGCGTCGGTATTCGGCTTCGAAGGCTTGTTTGAGGTCGGCGATATCCATCTGTGTCAGGTCACGGTCGGGCAGCCGGATCTCGATCTCGTGGCCCTGGCCGCGGTAGCGCATGAAGGCGGTGCGCCGTGTCTGTAGCCTTGCGTTGGGCGCGCCGGCCCGCACCACCTCTTGCGCCTGCGACAGCATCGCCGCGAAGAACCGGTTCAGGTCGTCCAGGTCGAGCGCGTCAAGCAGGGTGTGTTTGGAACGGACCATCTCGAAGGAGATCGGCGCGTGAAGGAACCCGATGGCAGAGCCGACGCCCGGGTCGCGCGGGACGAGGATCCGGTCGACGCCGGCACGGCGGGCAACGCGGGTCGCATGCAGCGGGCCGTTGCCGCCGAAGGCGATCATGGTGCGCTCGCCGAGATCCTTGCCGGATTCCACCGCGTGCATGCGGCCGGCGCTGGCCATGCTCTCGTCGACGATGTCACTGATCCCGGAAGCCGCGTCGACGGGCTCGAGAGCCAGTTTTTCACCGACATTGCGGGTCACAGCCGCCGTGGCGGCGTTGCGGTCGCAGGCCAGGCGTCCCTCGGCAAAGGATTGCGGATCGATCAGGCCGATGACGACATCGGCATCGGTTACCGTGGCATCGGTTCCGCCGCGGCCGAAGGCCGCCGGACCGGGCTCGCTGCCGGCGCTTTGCGGGCCGACCTGCAGCCGCCCCAACCGGTCGACACTGGCGATCGATCCGCCGCCGGCGCCGATTTCGATCATCTCCAGCACCGGAATGCGTACCGGCATGCCGCTGCCCTTGATGAAGCGCGCGGCCCTGCCGATCTCGAAGGTACGCGCCGTCTGCGGGCGGAAATCATCGATCAGACACAGTTTGGCGGTGGTGCCGCCCATGTCGAACGACAACACCTGCACGGCGCCGACGCTTTGCGCGACACGGGCGGCCAGAATGGCGCCGCCGGCCGGGCCGGACTCGACCAGCCGGATCGGGAACTGTCGGGCCGTATCGATCGTCGTCATGCCGCCGCCGGCGGTCATCATCAGCACCGGGCATTGCAGGCCTTCGGCAGCAAAACGCCGTTCAAACGCGGCCAGGTAGTCGGCCATCAGGGCCTGAATGCCGGCATTCGCCACTGTCGTGCACAGCCGGTCGAATTCGCGCGCCTCCGGGCTCACCTCGCTGGACAGCGAGATGACGAGGTCCGGCCTTCGTTGCAGCAGCAGATCGCGCAACCGGAGTTCATGTGCCGGATTGGCATAGGCGTGCAGCAGGCAGACGGCAATGGCTTCGGCGCCACAGGTCTCCAGCTCAGCCAGCAACCCGTCTGCGGCGTTTTCGTCCAACGGCTCGATCACGTCGCCGGCGACCGACATGCGCTCGGGCACGGTAAAGCAGCGCGAACGCGGCACCATCAGATCGGGCTTTTCCAGATCGATATCGTACTGGCTGTAGCGACGCTCGTAGGCGATCTCCAGGATATCGCGAAATCCGGCGGTGGTGACACTGGCGACCCGGGCGGTGCGCCGTTCGATCAATGCGTTGGTCGCCAGCGTGGTGCCATGGATAAACCCGATGATCTCGGCGGCCCCGACTTGCGCCTGGTCCAGCACGCGGCGGAAACCCCGCAGCGCACCGTCGGTCGGATCGCCAGGCGTCGTCGGTGTCTTCGCGGTTGCCAGCACTTGGTTGTCGCCGTTCACCAGCACGGTGTCGGTAAAGGTCCCGCCAATGTCGACGGCAACGCGCAGATCGCTGTTCGGTGGCATGAACTTTCAGGTCAGGGACGGTGAATGTGTGAACGCCCGGGCGTCCGGCGGACGCAAAACGCGCTCCGTCCGATCAAACGACCAGATCGGATCCGGTGGCGCGGCGGCCGATGCGCCGGTCATGAACTTGATGCATCATCGCGTGACCCTGCCTTGCGGCGGTTTCTCACGCCACGCTGTTCGCATTCGAAGCTGATGTCAATCGATTTCGGGATTGCCGACAGCGAAAAACCGCTGCCGTTGCTCTAGAAACGCCTGCTCAGATTCAGACCGCCTCCAGCAGCCCAGCTGTTCTTCGACACGGAGCCCTGCGCCGTGATCGACAGTTTCATCGCTTCGTCCAGACGGGCATCCATCCCGATTTCGAGTTCGCCGAAATAGCGGTCCGATTCGAGCGTCACATCATGCGCCGGCAGCAGGCCGTTGAAGCCGGCAAGCTCGCCGCTCAGGGCCACGTCAGGGTTGTTGAGAAACGCGGTCAGCCCGACACGCGCATAGAGCGTCGCGGGATTTTCATTGATGGTCAGGCTGCGTCCCACCTCGACCGACGGCCGCAGGGCGAAATAGCTTTCCGATGTGCTGTTGATCTGCCATTCGAGACCGCCATCGCCCTGTTCGATAAAGGAATCCTGCCAGACGTTGAACACCGCAAGGCCGATGGACGGCTTGATATAGTTGCGGTCGTGATTGAACAGCGACGAAGCCCGCAGTTCGCCGCCGAAGAAACCACCGAACGGATCGCTCGAAGCCGACTGAATGCCGTCCTTCGTTTCATAGGTGCGGTCATAGTCATAACCGAAAACACCACCGCTGAGTGTGGCAGACAGGGTGTGGTTGCCAATCTCGCGTTTGACGGCAGCACCGCCGTAAACACGGTATCCGTCCTGGTCGAAATTGTCGCCGTCGAGCCAGTAAAGATCAAACATCCCGGCCAGTTCGACGAACAGATCATCAGCCACCTGGCGCTGCAAGCCACCGGAGAAACCTGCCCAGGTCTCATCGTATCCCGGGTTGTGGGCCGTCCTGTCCTGGTCGAAGCCGCCGCCCTGTGCGTTGAACCAATAGCAGTCCTGTTGACCCAGGAATCCGGCCAATGGATCGTGCGCCAGGTCGGGGCAACTGTGCAGGAGATCGTGCAGGTCGAGGACAGCACGGCGCGCTGATAGCAAGGAGGCGCCGGCTTCGTTGAGCACGTGCTCGCCGTAGAGCGCGTCGAGGGCTTCGCCGGTCCGGGTGTTGAGGATGACGGTCGTCAGATCCACAATCGTCTGATACTCGTCACTGTCTTCGTCATAGGCCGCGGGAACCTCGGCAACAAGTGAATCGTAGTAAAGGGCAAAGTCAGTCGAACTCTGGCTCAGGTCCGTGTCGCCAACCCCGGAATAGTCGACCGTGTAGCCAAGCGAAAGTGTCGTCGTCGATCCATCGGAGCTGCTGGACAGCGTATAGTCCACACTTGCACTGTCGGTGACGGTCGTGGTGTCGACATTGTCAATGCCGTCGTCGACATCGACCGTCATGATATCCACGGAGCCAGTTTCGCCGCTGCGCGGCAGGCTCGAGATGACGTTAGGGGTTACCGTTCCGCTACCCAGATCGGCTTTGCCGCTGCCGTCAGTGACCACGCTCACCATGTCCGCGGTTGAAGTGTCGTCCAGTGTCACGTCGACCAGATAAATCCCGTCGGAACTCATCTCCAGCCCGTCCTGGGCAGTGACGGTTGACGTGGTGATGGTCCCGGATCCACCCGGAGACAGTGTGCCGGTGTTGGTGAGCTTGTTTTCGTCGAGCCCAAGATCGACCACGCTCCCCATATTGAATGTGCCGTTGTTGGTGAGGTTGCCATGGCTGCTGTCAACGGACAGATCGACTGATCCTGTCAACGTGCCATCGTTGGTGACGGTTGATGTCGTGCCGCCGGCGTTGATGACATAGGAGCTCGCATCCTCAGACGTGTTCTCCAGCGTGCCGGAATTTGTCAATTCTATCGAGGACCCGTTGAGCATGGACACGGTGTCGTATCCATCCGATCCAAGGGAACTCGAGACCGTCGCGCCCTCAGCGATGATGACCTTGTTGGCCCCGCCCCCGCTGCCGCCCTCGCTGTGGGTGACGATAGCGCGGCCGCTGGTTCCGGTGGCCTGAATGCTTCCGCTGACGGTAACCGTCACGTCGCCTCCGGTTGAATCCTTGCCACCGACGCTTTGCGCAAAAACGCCTGCGGCAAACTCGCCTTTCACGGTGATGGCACCGCCGACTGTCACGTCAACATCATCGCCGTTGCCCTTGTTGCCGGCGCTTCCCAGCGCTGCCTCGACGTTGGACATGCTGCCGGTCGCGTCCAGATCGAACCTGCCTTCGCCACCACCGCCGCCGCCTATGCTCTGGGCAAAAATGGCGTGGGCGAGGGTCGATGTCGTGGAGATGTCTCCATCGGCCGTGACCGTCACCGTGCCGCCATCGCCGCCGTCGCCCGACTTGCCGTCGCCGACAACGTCAGTGCCGAGAGTCAGGTCCTCAAAGGCGGACACAAGACCGGCCTCCACATCGCCGGCCGCACCGCCGCCGCCGCCGACCGACTGGGCGAAGATCCCCATCGCCCGATCGCCGTTGGTCTGGATGGTATCGCTGGAGGACACGGTTACCGCGCCGCCCGTGCCGCCCTTGCTGCCGAAACCGCCGGCCGTGACGGAAAAGGCAACTCCCTGGGACCCATCACCACCGCTGCCGCCGCCGCCGCCGACGGACTGCGCGAAGATCGCGGTCGCGTCTTTGCCCTGGGTCGTGATGGTGTTGGTGCTGGACACGTCCACTTCGCCGCCGTCGCTCGATGCGCCGCCGTTGCCGCCGATGTCGATCTGGTAGTTTTCAAAGACACTGGAAGGATCCGACAGATTGTCGTAGACCGATTGCGCTTCGGATAGAGCCAAAGTTATGTCGGCAACATCGGCAACCCAGCCCGAAAGTTTGAGTTGGCCGTCACCGCCGTTGCCGCCGCTGCCGCCGACCGACTGGGCGAAGATACCATAGGCGGCAACGCCCTGCGTGTTCAACTCACCTGAGTTTTCAACAGTGACGGTGTCGCCCGTTCCACCGCCGCCGCCGTTGCCGCCGACTGTCAGACTGAAACTGAAGGAACTGGAATCGTCGCCTTCGTCCTCGGCTTCCTCCGTGTAACCAAGCGAGTACTGGGCGGCGCTGCCGCCGTCACCACCACCGCCGCCGACGCTCTGCGCGAAAATGCCACGCGCCACATCGTTTGTCGTGGTGACGGAGCCGGCATTGTTGACGAACACCGATCCGGCGTCATTGCCGGAACCGCCGCCGCCGCCGACGGTTGCTGTGGCGGAAGCGGACATGCTTTGGCTGCTTGTCGCGCCGAAATTGGCCAGCATGGCAACGCCGGATCCGCCGTCGCCTCCGTTGCCGCCGACCGATTGCGCATAGATGCCGTTCGAGTTTCCGCCGTCGGTCTGAATCGTACCCGAGTTTATGATGGTGACATCGCCGGCCAATCCACCATCGCCACCGCCGCCGCCAACCGATACGGTCGCGCCGATATTGTCCTCCTTGGTCACTGTCACCAGCGCCGCATAGCTGCTGCCGCCCATCCCTCCATTGCCGCCGATCGACTGGGCATAGAGCGCATCGGCAAAATGGCTGCCCGTGGTGATCTGACCGGAGTTGACGATCAGGGCTTCGCCGGCCTGGCCGCCGCCGCCACCCTCGCCGCCAAAACTGTATTGCACGTCAATGGAGGCCTCGGACGACAGTGAGGCCGCACCGGAAACCACGGTACCGCCGCTGCCGCCGTCACCGCCGATTGTCTGGGCCACGACCCCCATGGCGGCGAAGCCTGAGGTGGTGATCATGCCGCCATTGGTGACGTTGACCTCCTGCGAGGCGCCGCCGGTGCCACCCTTGCCACCCAGTGTGAAAGTGACCGCGCCGGAAATCTCACCGGCATCCGCGGCGACATTGACGACGTTTCCGCCATTGCCGCCGTCACCTGCAACGCTTTGCGCCAGGATGCCGTAAGCATATGTTCCCGACGTTTGCAGCGTCGCGTCGGCGCTGTTGGTGACAAAGACGTTGCCTGAACTGCCGGCCTTCGCTCCGCTGCCGCCGAAACTCGCCTGGAACGTGCCGGTCGACACGTCGGCATCGATGACCTTGCCGCCATTACCGCCGCCGCCGCCAATGCTTTGTGCAATGATCGCGGCGGAGTTGTCGCCGGTCGTCACGTCCGTCCCGCTGGCCGTGGTGATCGTTCCGGCATTCACCACGATCACGTCGCCGCTGGCGCTGCCGTTACCTCCGGCTCCGCCCATTGTGAAGTTCAGGCTCGCGTCGAAATCGTTAGACGCCACGACGGTACCGGCATTGCCGCCTGATCCGCCGACGCTTTGCGCCAGGATGCCGGAGGATTGATGTCCCGTCGTGTTGACCGATCCGGAGTTAACAACGTTCACAATGTCCGCTGTTCCACCTTTGCCGCCATTGCTTCCGACCGTCGTGTTCAGCGTGCTCACCGACAGGGTGGTGAGCGAGATTGTCGTTCCCCCATTGCCGCCACCGCCGGCGATGCTCTGGGCCACGATACCGTTGGAAACGGCGCCGAGAGTCGTGACATCGTCACTGACCGTCACACTGACGGTGCCGGCATCACCGCCGGCGCCGCCCGAACCGACATTGTGGTCGATCGTTTTGCTGCCGGCAAAGGACAACGACGCGGGCGACGACACATCGAAATCGTACAACGTCCCGCCAACGCCGCCGCTGCCGCCGACAGACTGGGCCAGGATTGCGTCAGAGGAAACGCCCGAGGTTGAAACCGTTCCTGATACATCGACCTCGACTGCGCCGCCAATGCCTCCATCGCCACCGGAACTGCCGATATTGTGGGAATGACTGGAGTCGATGTCCGCAATGTCGGTCTGGACCATGATCGTTGTGCCTCCGGAGCCGCCTGATCCGCCGATACTGTGCGCCAGAATACCCGTAGAAAGATCACCCGTGGTGCTAACCGAACCGCTCTGGGTGACACTCACGGTGTCACCATCGCTGCCATCGCCGCCGCTCGATTTGGCTTCGCCGCCGACATTGATGCTCAAGCCGAAGCTCGTCTCAACGGTCAGATCGTTGCCGGCGTGGCCGCCGCCACCACCGATGCTCTGTGCGACCAGCCCGCGCGCATGCGCCCCGGAAGTCTGAATGATCGTCTCACCAGTATCCGTATAGGTGACGGTGCCGGCATTTCCGCCTGCGCCGCCACTACCGCCGCCAACGGTGTGCTCGAAAGTGGTCGATATGGAAACGCTGTTAGCACCATTGCCGCCACCGCCACCGACGGATTGCAAAAAGATGCCGTCCGACAGGTCCTGTTCGGTCGTGACTTTGCCGCCCGACCCTTTGAGGGTGACGATGATGGTCCCGCCGGCGCCACCGTCGCCACCATTGCCGCCGGTTTGTGTGATACCAGTCGTCGAATAGGCGTTTCCGCCGCCGCCGCCCACGGTCGACGCATAAATCCCCGTGGAGTACAATCCCTTGGTGCTGACGGTGCTGCTGTCGAGCGTCAGTGTGAGGTTGCCGCCAGTTCCGCCGGACCCTGCCGTAGATCCAACGCTGGTTACGCTGTTCTCACTGCCGCCGCTGCCGCCACCCCCGCCGATGCTGCTGGCTGCAATGCCGGGCGATAACTCGGATATTGTGAAGATTGACGAGTCGGTCAATTCCACATCGACTGTCCCGCCATTGCCGCCGGCTTCGCTGCTCGTCGTGCCGAGCAGGTCGAAACTATCAGCATCGCTGGAGCCCTTGCCGCCCCCGCCACCCACACTCTGCGCCTCGATGCCGGATGACGTGGTTTGGCTGGTTGTGACCTTGGCGCTTGTCAGTGATACGGTGACGGCGCCGCCGTCGCCCGAACTCCGGTCACCCGTGCCCCAGGCGATGAGCCCGGACGTGTCTTTGGCATCACCGATGAATCCGCCCACGCTCTGTGCGAGAATGCCATTGGCTTCGCTTCCGCCGGTCCCCATGATGCCCTCATAGGTAACCGTGACGGTGCCGCCATCGCCGCCTCCTCCGCCGCTGCCGTTCTTTTTCTTTTCGGCCCCTTCCGCCTTGCCTCCATCACCACCGGCGCCGCCGAAACTGCGGGCATAGATTCCCTGGGATTTTTCATCCGTGACAGTCACCTTCGCATAGAGATCGACCTCGACGTTTCCGCCATTGCCGCCGGCGCCGCCATCGCCACCGTTCGTTTCCGCATCTCCGGCGTCCGCGGTGCCGCCGGTGCCGCCATCGCCACCGAGGCTCTCTGCAAACACACCATGATTGACGGAGCCGCTCGTATTGATGGAACTCTCGCTCTGACTTGCCGAAACGATGATATCGCCGCCGTTGCCACCAGCCGCGCCGACACCTCCTGTGCTCCCTACATCGGATCCACCATCACCGGTGTCGCCGCCATTGCCGCCGTCACCACCCTGGCTGGTGACGAAGATTCCCGACTCCGGGCTGTCACCGCTGACGCTGATAGTGAAACCATCGCTGAGTGTGACAGACACATCGCCGCCGACACCTCCGACAGCGCCGGAGCCTCCGACGGATACCGTTTCGTAGTCGGCTGCCGAACCGGCATTGCCGCCGGCGCCGCCCGTGGTTTCCAGAAGCAAACCTAACTCGCTGGCGCTGAGAGTCGCATCTCCGGACAGTGTAACCACCAGTTTTCCGCCGACGCCACCCTGACCGCCTTCAGTCGCTGCTTTGTCCGAATCTTCGCCGGCCGCCCCGGCGCCACCCGTCGAAACCATCTGTATGCCGATCGAATCGGCGTCGACGCCGAAACCGTCATCGAAAGTACCATCGACAGTCAGAAAAGCCGCGTCGGTGCCAACATTTCCGTTGCCGTCGGCGTCCTGGCCGGAACCGACGGCTGCACCCTGTTCCAACTGGATCGCCGTGTCGCCGCCGATATCGGATGTCAGGCCGTCGATGGTGATGGTGGTGACAGTTCCGTCAGTGAAGGAGATTGAGGAGTTGTCGCTGCTACAGGTCGTTGTGGAGTCCGTGACCGTGCTGCAATCGGCCAGTGCATCGACGCCGTAAGTCTGTCCAACGAACTGTGCGATCAATGCAAAGGCCAGCTTGTGTTTCATCGAGTCAGTTTTCCCCTTGGGCGTCATGCGCCTTGTCAATGCCAAGTTCAATCCGACCTTCCTTCATCGCAAACGGATCAGAGCAACCAGGCGTCATGGTCGCAATCCGGTGAGATATGGGCGATGGCCTCGGCACTTTGAGCGAAGGCGACCAGCATGTCGTCGACGCCGGAACCGGCTTCCAGACGACCCACCCAATAATCGTAACCGCCGGCATCCGCAGACCGGCCCAGGACATTCCAGTACAGCGCGTTCACATAGTCCGAGTTGCTTGGATTGAGGCCGTAGAGCGCCTGGAATTCCGGCGCCTCGATGAAACGGTCGGCCAGGAAATCAGCCGTGTCCACCCATGGTCGATTGGCGTCAAGATCGTCCAGTACAGAGGTCCAAAAACGAAAACCTTCTTCGTCCGGTGTGCGCCCCAGGCCGGCCACGTACATGCGATAGGTGAGTCCGGCATTAGGACTGTCGATGTCATCCAGCCACTCGCAGACAGGATCGATGACCGGGCCGTTGTTGACATATTGGCTGTCGTCGGCGCCGTCGAGATAGCTGACAGTCTGCCCGTACAGCTTGACGATATCGGCCTCTCCGACATCGAAGCTGAAGTCGTTACCAGCTCCGATCGCGACTGAAAAATCCGAGGGATCCTCCAAATCGCCGACGATCTCCGCCACCTGAGTCAGGAGCTCGAGCGTATCGTCAATACTATCATCTTCGGAGAATGCCTCGCCGAAGAAGTCCGAACCGACCGTTGGCTCTGTTGCACTCCAGGCCGATGATACACCGGAGGTGCTGCCGATTTCATCCAGCTCAAATCCGTTGACGATTTCCTGTGTGAGCCTCTCTCCGGAAACGTAGCTAACCGTCTGCCCGAACATCTTGACGACTTCAACGTCGCCGACGTCGAAGGTATAGGTTGAGGTTGCTTCGACGAGGATGTTTGGTGTTTCGTCGTCCTGATCGCTGTCCGCCGGTGCGATGACGGACTCCGCCGGAGCTTCGCTCACCGACGCGGCGCTCTGGCTGCTCCTATCGTTTTCCGCCTCCGACAGGTTCGTCGACTCGTCGTTATCGACGGCAAATCCGTTTGCGACACTCTGGGTGATGTCAACTCCGGATGCATAACTGACGGTCTGGCCGAACATTTTTACGATATCGGTTTCGCCGACGTCGAAGATGAAGTTTTCGCCGGCGTTGATGACGATAGAAAATCCGTCGTCGAAGTCATCGGTGCCGCCGCCAGCTTCATTGCCGTCGTCTTGGATTTCCGACGGGGGTGCAGGCGCGGTATACGGGGCCGGGGATTCACCCGGAAAAAGCGATCCCCCAGCCGACGCTTCGATTTCGGACCCGTTGATGACGGTTTGTTCGTTTCTGCTGCCGGTCACATAACTGACGGTCTGCCCGAACATCTTGGTCACGGTCGTCGTGCCGACATTGAACTGGAAATCATCGCCGGTTTCGATCGCAATCGACAATTCGGAATCATCTCCCAGATCGTCGCTGATCTGTCTGATGAGTTCGAGGATTGCCACGACATCGGTGGAATCATCGTCGTTCTGGCTTTCGCTGATCAAACCCGACACGCTGCCGAAGCTGCTTTGCGCGAAAACCTCATCGAGTGCGGCAATCACTTCAGCGATGGCACTGTCGTCGGTGAAGATCTCGTCAAGCAGCTGCTCCGCTTCAGACCCGAACTCGGCCGTCAGGATCTCTGCACCATCGGGGTCGTTGATGTTGACGGAGTCGAGAACGGTCTCGACCAGGTCCTCTGAAACCGCTTTGGCCTGGAACGTTTCGAAGCCGTTTGCCACTGTTTGGCTGATGTTGTCGCCATTGGCATAGCTGACGGTCTGCCCGAACATCTTGGTGATTTCGACGTCGTCAACATTGAAAACGAAGGTGTCCCCGGTGTCGATGACAATCGAGATATCGGATTGACCTTCCAGCTTTCCGACAATATCCGCGACCAGAGTGAGGATTTCGATGATCCCGTCGGAGTCCCCCGAGGTGTCACTGATGGCCGCATCCGGCAGAATTGGAACTTCCGCCAGTGCCTCTGTTCCTTCCAGAGCGGAAAAAGGATCGGCGGTTCCTGCGGTTTCGCCGGTCTCAATCACGGATCCGTCCACAACCGTCTGGGTCAGGTCTTCGCCGGACGCATAGCTGACGGTTTGTCCGAACATCTTTGTCAGAGTGGTGTCGCCGACATCGAATGAGAAACTGTCGCCGGTGCTGATGAGAATGCTCGGCAGCTCCGTTTCGACTTCCATGTCCGCAGAGGTGCTGGACCCGCCTGAGAGAATGTTGTCCTGCAATCCGCCGGAAGTGTTACCGGTCGCCGAGTCTTCGAAAACAGAAGGTCCGTTGGTAATCGTCTGCTGGTTGTCCACTCCGGTGACGTAGCTGACGGTCTGCCCGAACATCTTAACGACGTTGGTCTCGCCGACTTGGAAAACGAAATCATCCCCGGTATCGATGATGATCGAGAACCCCTCCTGAGAGGCGTTCTCGCCCTGGTCGGATTGATCCACGGCCATCGATGTGCCGGGAATCTGAGATGCGGAGGGTTCGGAGACGGACCCGCTGTTGATTTCCAACCCGTTGACGATGGTTTGTTCGTTGTCCTCGCCCGAAACATGACTGACGGTCTGACCCAACAGCTTGGTGACGGTCGTTTTCCCGACAACAAAATCGAAACTGTCGCCGGAATCGATGACGACCGTGAGATCGAATCCGGTGTCGAGATCCTGATAGATCTGGTTGGCCAATCCAATAATCGCAACGATGTCCAGCGAGTCGTCGTCATTGAGCTTTTCGTCCACCAGATCCGGAAGGCTGGCGAACAGGCCGTTGATCGCGAAAACCTCATCCAGCGCCGCAATCGATTCTTCGGTCGCGCTGTTGTCGCTGAAGATATCGTAAAGCAGGCGCTCGGCCTCGAAGCTGATGACTTCATTTGTGAACCCGACCAGTTCGGGATCATCAATGCCAATGGCATCGAAGATGGCCTCGATGGCGTCTGCCGATAGGGGAGGAACTGGTATCCCGGTGATGTCGGTCACCTCGTCAAATCCGTTGGTGACCGTTTGGTAGTTTTTGCTGCCGGCCCCGTAGCTGACCGTCTGTCCGGCCAGGGCGGTCAGCAGGAAGCTCGGCGTTGAGTAAGAGAAATCGTCACCAGCTGTAATCACGGTGTCCATGGTGTTCCTCCGTTGTGGCTCCCGCTTCTGATTGGGCAGCGGATGGGTTGACCCGTAGGCTCAGTGAATGCGATCTGAAATGCTGGTGTTAGGAAAGCACCAAAAGGGAATTCGGTTTCCGAACAGTGAAGATTCCGTTCTTCCCATTTTCCGTCGATATCGAGCCGGCCTTTATACAGGCCGTTGTTGTTATTGGCCTGATTAGACCGGGTGCGGAACGCTTGATCGATGCGGAATCTCAAAACTGCAGCCGCAGCTGGCCTTCGACCTGGTTGGCGGTCGAGCCGTCTCCGAACTGGCCGTCATACGCGGCGCTGAGGCTGAGGGTGTCGGAGACGTCGACCTCAAAGCCGGCTTCGACTACCAGCGCATCCTCGGCGATGGGTGCACCCGTCACGGTGAACGGGATGGAACCGGCCAGCGTGAAGGTGGTGGTCGGATCGACATCGCCGAAGGCGTGACGCCAGCCGGCCATGCCGTAAACCCGAACCTCGCCGGTCACCTGCCGCCCGAGGCGCAGGCCGAGCGTCGTGTAGGTGGTGGTTTCGGTGCTTGAGGCGGCGGTCAGAGCGGCGCTGCCGCCGGTTTCGCTGTAGCCATCGGTGTCGAGCTGCAAAAACGACAGACCGGCGAAGGGCTGGAACGTCGTGTCGCCGCGGTCGATCCGGTATCCGGTTTCGCCGAACAGCTGCCAGCTGGTCGCGTCGTAGCTGGCAGTCAGGTTCTGGGTGGCCCGGCGGATGGTGACGGAGCGGCTGGAATCGATGTCGTGCCAGCCGGCAAGACCGCCGAAATTGATGTAGTGCTGTCCATGCGTGGCACTGCCGTAGACACCGGCAGAGAAGCTGTCGGCGTCGGACGAAGAGGCGAGGGCCGACTGGCTCAGATCGGTGTGGCCGTAGGCGCCGACGACGCCCAGGCGCCAGTCTTGACCGAACTCCCGGTCGAGACCGGCGACGATACCGCCATAATCGTTGTCCGCCGCAGCCGTGTTGCCGGTCGCGTCGATGTCGTTCCAGCCGCCATAGCCGGCGATCCAGGCACCGGTCTGTGGATCGGCCGTCTGCCCGGTACCGTAAGCGAAAACTTCACCGGAATCGGCCGATGCACCGCCGCCCAGCCGGCGGTTGATCGCCGCCGAGACATTGCGGTCGTTGTCCATCAGAGCGCCCTGCATCGATGCGTGCACCTCGCCGCTGAGCGAGTCGAAGATGCTCCGTGCTTCGGTTTCGGTCGCCGCACCAAATGTGTGCTGGACGACGGGATGGTCGGTCGGCAGCGAATCGAGCGCCGATCCGACGGCCTGGTGGTTGTCTGTGGCGCCGGCGCTTTCGAAGGACTGGCTGAGGGTCTGGGTTAATGTGACGCTGGTGGTGCCATAGGACAGGGTGTAGTCGAAAAACGCCGTCGGCTGGTCGGCATCGGTAAACGTGCCGGTGACGGCCGTGTCAGCCGAAACAATAGTGAAGCTTGCGCCATCATCGTAGCTGTCGGCGCTGATTGAAACGGTGCCACCGTCGAGGGTCACAGTGCCGCTGGACTGAAGCGCGTCGGCGTTGCCGTCTGAATCGATTTCAACCACGAAAAGCGCACCGCTCTCGAACGTCACGTCACCTGTTTGGATCGTTCCGACCGAAGCGCCGGGTGAGATCGCACCACCGCTCGCGACGCTGACTGCGCCCGTCGTTGTTCCGGTTCCGGCCAGTGTCCCACCATCGTTGACGTCAATGTTGCCCGCCAGGGTGCCGGAAACGTTCAGAATGCCGCCGTCAATCGTCGTCGTCCCGGTGAAACCGCTGTTGTCAGCCGAGAGCGCGGTAATGCCAGCTTGTATGTTGATGTCACCGCTGCCGGTGATGGTTGGGGAGAACGCGAAGCTTCCGGATGTATCGGCGTGATTGAATACAAGCGAGCCGCTGCCGTTACCGAAGGTGACGCTGGCTGCAGACAATGTCCCCGAACCGAGGGGTGAGCCTTCCGATTCGGCGCCGATCACAAAGGTCCCTGTTGAGCCGGCTTCCGATGCGATCGCCAGTGTGCCGCTGCCGCCGTTGACGGCGATTGTGGAGTAGTCGTTGAGCACCAGTGTACCGGTTCCCTCGTTACCCGCCGTCAATGTCCCCGACACACTCAGTGTTGCGCCGCCGGATACGGTCAACGCACCCGAGTCGCCCGCGCTGACCCCGATCGTTGCATCGCCGCTGGTGTCGATTTCCACAGCGCTGTCAACAACCATCTCGGCAACGTCGTCAGAATCGCCGATTTCTATCGCGGCGGTGTTAAAGTCACCGGTGATCGCTAGCGTGCCACCATTAACATAGGTGTTTCCGGAAAAGCCGGAGGTGTCCGACGACAGTTCCGTGTATCCGGACAGGGTCTGAATGAGGCCGTCGCCGGTTATCGGAGTCGAGAAATCAGCGGGGTCAGCCGAGTCTGCCGAATGGTTGAACAACAGAGTGCCGGTCCCGTCGCCGAAAGTAATGGACGTAGCTGTAAGCGTGCCCGCAGTTGTTGCCGTCCCGGACGCCGCGCCGATCGCCAGGGTTGCTCCGGAGCCACTTTGCTCGGCGATCGTCACAATCCCGTCGACCGTTACCGCCGCGCCGTTTTGAATGCTCAGCGACGATTCGGTGGCGGTCTCGCCGACCGTGACATCGCTGCTGGCCAGCGTATTGGTAACGACCATGTCGCCGCCGTCGACGACGACTTCGCCGCCGAAACCCGTGTTGTCACCGGAGAAGATGGTATAGCCAGACAGGACGCTGATCGTGGCGGAGGCACCAAACAGCTGGCTTCCCGGCGAGAAGGTGTATTGGAGATCTTCGTCGCCGGTATGATTGAAGACTAAACTCGCTTCGCTGGCCGCCGCGATATCAATGATGGCCGCGCCGGCCATCGTCAGAGTTCCCGGTGCGACAGCCGTTTCACCGGGTCCCGCACCGATCACAAGCGTTGTGACGGAGGTGCTGTCGCCGCCCATTGAGAATCCGCCGAAATTCGGGCTGATTGTGACGGCGCCGCCGTCCGCGATGGTGAGCGTGCCGGTCCCCTGATCACCGATGTTCAATTCGTCGGCGATCATCAGCGTCGAACCGGATCCGGTCACGGTGACCGTGCCGGTGCCACCCGCCTCGGCAATCGACATGGTGTCGTCAACGGTCAGCGCGCCGCCATTTTCGATGATCAAGCTCCCGGTGTTGCTGTCGCCGACGATAATCAGGTCGACCTCCGCGGTCCCGTTGGTGGAGGAGTCGGAGATGACGGTGGCGTTCGGATCGGTGGTATCGATTTCCGCAAAGTCGCTGGAAGCCGGCACATCGCCGGTCGACCAGTTGGTGCCGGTGAACCAGTCGGTTGACGAACTGCCCGTCCAGCTAATGGTCGGGTCTGCCAGGACGCCCATGCCCGGGAAACTGCAGCCCAAGACGACCGCCATTGCCGAAGTCAAAAGAAGGCGGGCCTTCCTTCGTTTTTCCGGAACCCGAACAGGAGCCCGACTGCCATTTGCGTTTGAACGCCGCATCGTTCGCCCCCGAAGCATCACGTCATTCGTCAGACCGATAGTTGCGAACGGATCGAAGAACCGCAACCTGTTCATTTGACGAGTAAACAGATTTCGACATGCCAGCCCAAACAATAGGCAAACCGCGTGTGGCGGGCTGATACCGGCTTACACCGAGCGGGTAATGCCGCCGTCGATGCGGATGTTCTGGCCGGTGATGTAGCTGGACTTTTCGGAGGCCAGGAAGGCGATCAGTTCCGACACCTCGTCGACGGTGCCGTAGCGGCCCATCGGGATGCGGCTGCGCCGGTCTTCCTTCTCCGGCAGGCTGTCGATGAAGCCCGGCATGACGTTGTTCATGCGGATGTTATCTGCCGCGTATTTGTCGGTGAACAGCTTGGTGAAGGCGGCGAGGCCCGAACGGAACACGCCGGAGGTCGGAAACAGCGCCTCCGGTTCGAAGGCGGCGTAGGTGGAAATATTGACAAAGGCGCCCGATTTCTGCGCTTGCATGATTGGCGTGACGATACGCGCGATGCGCACGACATTGAGCAGATAGAACTGCATGCCTTCATGCCAGTCTTCGTCGGTGAGTTCGAGCACTGCGCCCTTGGGACCGTGACCGGCACTGGAGACGACCGCATCGATGCGGCCCCATTTGACCGTCGCGGCATCGACCAGCTTCTGAAGGTCAGCGGCGTTGCGGTTCGATCCTTCGATGCCGATGCCATCGAATGCGTCCGCCACAGACAGGCCCTTGCCGGAAGACGACAGGATGGCAACGGCGAAGCCGTCCTCGGCCAATTTGCGGGCGGCGCCGGCGCCCATGCCACTGCCGCCGCCGATAATCAGGGCTACCGGGTGTTCCGTCATGGTTTGCGGCCTCAGCGCGTCGGGACCGGCTCATCGCCACGATAATCGTAGAAACCGCGGCCGGTCTTGCGTCCAAGCCATCCGGCCTCGACATATTTGGTCAACAACGGGCAGGGCCGGTATTTGGAATCGGCAAGGCCGTCATAGAGCACCTGCATGATCGACAGGCAGGTATCGAGGCCGATGAAGTCGGCCAATTGCAGCGGCCCGATCGGATGGTTGGCGCCGAGCCGCATCGCGGTGTCGATCGCCTCGACCGTGCCGACACCCTCATACAGCGTGTAGATGGCCTCGTTGATCATCGGCAACAGAATGCGGTTGACGATGAAGGCCGGGAAATCCTCGGCGACCGTAACCGTCTTGTCCAAGGACTCGACAAGGCCCCTGGCCGTGTCGAAGGTTACGTCTTCCGTGGCGATGCCGCGCACCACCTCGACCAGTTTCATCAGCGGCGCCGGGTTCATGAAGTGAATGCCGATGAAACGCTCGGGCCGGTCTGTGGCCGATGCCAGGCGGGTGATCGATAAGGACGACGTGTCGGTGGCGATGATCGCCTCCGGGTTGAGCAGCGGACAAAGGTTGGCGTAGATCTTACGCTTGATGGTCTCGTCTTCGGTCGCCGCCTCGATGACGAAATCCGTCGCCGCGAGATCTTCAATCGATGTGGCCGCGGTGATGCGCGCATTGGCGGCGCTATGGTCCGCCTCGCTCAGATTGCCGGCGGCCACCTGGCGGGCCATGTTGCCGTTGACGGTGGCCATGCCGTCTCGGATCTTTTCTTCCGAGACATCGTGCAGCAGGACATCGTAGCCGGCGACGGCGCAAACATGGGCGATGCCGGTGCCCATCTGGCCCGCTCCGATGATGCCGATAGATTTGATCGCGCCGGCCATGATACTCATTCCATTCCTGAATTTTCAACGCGCACAAACTAATTGGCCGGGCAGACAAATTCTAGCCCGGCCACAGGTTTTTTTGCAGGTGCGAAGAAGCCCCCGGGATGCACCCCGGGAAGCCGCGCAAGGCGACGTTAGAGTTCTTTTTCGAGCTCCGGCAGGGCGGTGAAAAGATCCGCGACAAGGCCGTAGTCGGCAACCTGGAAGATCGGTGCTTCCTCGTCCTTGTTGATGGCCACGATGACCTTCGAATCCTTCATGCCGGCGAGGTGCTGGATCGCCCCGGAGATACCGCAGGCGATGTAGAGATCCGGTGCGACCACCTTGCCGGTTTGGCCGACCTGCCAGTCGTTCGGCGCGTAGCCGGCGTCGACCGCGGCACGCGAGGCGCCGACCGCGGCACCCAGCTTGTCGGCGACCGGCAGGATCACTTCCTGGAACTTCTCTTCGGAGCCAAGCGCCCGGCCACCGGAGATGATCACCCGCGCCGAGGTCAGCTCGGGCCGGTCGCTTTCCGAAAGCTTGTTTTCGACAAATGTCGAGAGGCCGGGATCGGCGGCCGCGCCGATGGTCTCGACCGCTGCCGAACCGCCTTCGCCGGCGGCGTTGAATCCGGCGGTGCGCACGGTGATCACCTTTTTCGGATCCGTTGCCTGCACAGTCTGGATGGCGTTACCGGCATAGATCGGCCGCTTGAAGGTATCGGCGCTGACAACGTCGGTGATGTCGGAAACCTGCATCACGTCGAGCAGGGCGGCGACGCGTGGCATGATGTTCTTGCCGTCGGTGGTGGCGGCCGCCATCAGCGTGTCGTATCCGTCGGCCAGCGAGACGATGAGAGCTGCTGTCGGCTCGGCCAGGTTGACGGCCAGTTCGTCGGCTTCCGCCAACAGCACCTTAGCGACGCCATCGAGCTTGGCCGCCTGTTCGGCGACGCCGCCGGCGTCCTTGCCGGCCACCAGGATGTGCACGTCGCCGCCGATCTGGGACGCCGCGGTGAGCGCTTTGGCGGTCTGGTCGGACAGGGTTTGGTTGTCGTGTTCGGCAAGCAGCAATGTGGTCATGTTGTTCTCCTGTCCTACAGCACGCCGGCTTCGTTCTTCAGCTTGTCGACCAGTTCGGCGACGCTCTCCACCTTGACGCCGGCCTTGCGACCTTCCGGCTCCGCCGTGTTGAGCACCTTCAGCCGCGGCGTGGTGTCGACGCCGTAATCGGCGGTGGTTTTTTTGTCGAGCGGCTTCTTCTTGGCCTTCATGATGTTGGGCAGCGACGCGTAGCGCGGCTCGTTGAGACGCAGGTCCGTGGTGATCACCGCCGGCAGCTTGATGTCGATGGTCTGCAGGCCGCCATCGACCTCGCGCGTCACCTTGAGAGCGCCATCTTCGACCACCACCTCGGAGGCGAATGTTCCCTGCGACCAACCGAGCAATGCGGCCAGCATCTGACCGGTCTGGTTGGCGTCATCGTCGATCGCCTGCTTGCCGAGGATCACCATCTCCGGTTTCTCCTCGTCGACCACCGCCTTGAGGATTTTGGCGACGGCAAGTGGCTCGACCAGGTCGTCGGTCTGCACCAGAATGCCGCGGTCCGCACCCATGGCCAAAGCCGTGCGGATCGTCTCCTCGGACTTCGCCTGGCCGATCGACACGGCGACGATTTCCTCGACCTTGCCGGCCTCCTTGAGGCGGATCGCCTCTTCAACGGATATCTCGTCGAATGGATTCATCGACATCTTGACGTTCGCCAGCTCGACGCCCGAGCCGTCCGGCCTCACGCGGATCTTGACGTTGTAGTCGACCACCCGCTTCACGGGTACGAGAACTTTCATGGATTTCCCTTTCTCAGACTGCGCGCGGCATCTTGCATATCCGACCGCGTTGCCGGTGGCTGGAAAACGACATGATGACGGTCCGTTTCTGCCAATGGATGCGGTTGCGACCCTGCTGTTTTGTGGCTGTCACATATCTGCAAGCCACTGCCGCCGTCAATCGCGATTGTGGGGCAATTTGCCCGCAGCTTCGGGAATGCGACTATTTGCGGGGCTGACGGCCCCAGCCTCGGCCGGTTGTCCTGGGGGGATCACCCTTGTGGACCACGGCCTTGGGCGCGACGACCTTCCGGTCGAACAGCGGCACTTCGCGTCGCTTCAGCGGAACGACAAGGATGGCGCCAGCGATGATGCCGCCGACATGCGCCGCCCAGGACACCTGACCGCCGAAGTCGGTTGCCAGCATCACCAGTTGGTAACCCACCCAGAACAAGAGCGGAACGAAGGCCGGCAACGGCAGCGGGATGCGGCCCAGGATCAACACCCACAGGCGCACCTTGGGGTGCAGAATGAGATAGGCGGCAACGATCCCGGCGACGGCACCCGACGCGCCGATCAGCGGCACCTCGGAGCGCGGATCAAGCAGACCATGCGCCGCGGCACCGGCCGCCGCGCACAGCAGATAGAAGATCAGGAACTTCACATGCCCGAGTGCGTCTTCGATGTTATCGCCGAAAATCCACAGGAACAGCATGTTCATGCCGAGGTGCCAGATGTCGCCATGCAGGAACGCGTAGGTGATGTAAGTCGCTTGTTCCGGCACATATTCCAGACTGGGCGGCAGTTCGGCATAACCGTTGGCGACGGCCGGGATATAGCCGAATCCGAGGATCGCCGCGGTGGTGAATTCTCCCATCTCGCCGCTCATCGATGTGGCCAGCCATATCACCGCATTGAGGGCGATCAGGCCGAGTGTCACGTACTGCAGATCGATGTGATCGAGCGAATTACGGTCGTGCAGCGGGATGAACATCGTCAGCTGGTCCGGTGGCGCGCCGCGCTCATTCGCGGTTTTCTCCCGGTACCCATAGGACGTCGTCGCGACCGTTGTTGTTGGCGGCCCGCGACGCGACGAACAGCAGGTCGGACACCCGGTTGATGTAGCGCATGGCGGCCGGGGTCACAGGCTCGGCCGGCCGGTTGGACAGTTCGACCATCAACCGCTCGGCGCGACGGGTCACGGTACGCGCCAGGTGCAGCGCAGCAGCAGCCGGCGCACCGCCCGGAAGCACGAAGGAGCGCAGCGGATCGAGCCGCTCGTTGAGTTCGTCGATCTCCCGTTCGACCCGTTCCACCTGGTGGTCCGATACGCGCAGCGGCGGGTATTCGGGCGGCTCGCCGGTCTCCGGCGTCGCCAGGTCGGCGCCGAGATCGAAGAAGTCGTTCTGCACCCGTGCCAGCATGGCATCGAGAACCGCATCGTCGGCTGTATGCAAGCGCGCCATGCCGATGCAGGCATTGGCTTCGTCGACCGTTCCGTAGGCAGCGATCCGCAGATCGTTTTTTTCGCGGCGCTCGCCGGTGCCGAGCGCCGTACTGCCATCGTCACCGGTCCGCGTATAGATCTTGTTCAATACGACCAAGTCCAGTCCTCCGAGTTGGTGTTCCGGTCACCGGCCGCCGCCGGTGATCCACAATATCGCGACAATCAGCAGCACTGCAATAAACTGCAGTGTGACGCGCAACTGCATCAAGCGGTTGGACAGGTTGCCCGAACCGCCGCGCATCATGTTGATCAGGCCGCGCAACAGGACAATGACGACAGCCGCCATGAATGCCATTGTGAGATAATAGAGGAAGGTCGCCATCGCGGTTGCTCGTGTTATTGGTTCTGCAGGATGCCGTAAAGTATTCGGGCCGGTAAGATGCGTTTCAGCGCCACGCCGATGCGGGCCGGGCGGGTGATAACGTAGTGCGGTTTCGGGTGGCTGTTTTCCAGCGCGTGGCGAAGCACCCGGTACACGGCATCGGGGCCGAGTTTGTGTTTCGAGCGGACGCCGCCCTGGCGCAGGCGTTGCAATTCGGGCTGATAGGCGTCGCGATGCACCGAACCCTCGACGTCGATGAACTCATCGAGATAGGGCAACGCGTTCACTGCGATCTTCGACTCGATCGGCCCGGGCTCGATGAGGCTGACGTGGATGCCGCTGTCGGCCAATTCCATGCGCATTGTGACGGCGAGGGCTTCCAGCGCGAATTTCGAGGCGCTGTAGGCGCCGCGCCAGCGCATCGGGACAAGCCCGAGGATGGAGGAGCACTGGACGATACGGCCCTGGCGCTGTTCCCGCATCACCGGTACGACCCGTCGGGTGAGTGTGTGCCAGCCGAACAGATTGGCCTCGAACTGCTGGCGCAGCGCCGCAGTTGGCAGGTCCTCCACGGCGCCAGCCTGGCTGTAGGCGCCGTTGTTGAACAGCGCATCGAGCCGGCCTCCGGTGGCTCTCATCACCGCGTCGAACGCCGTTTCGATGCTGTTTTCCTCACGGTAGTCGAGATAGAGTGCCTGCAAGCCGTCGGCGGCAAGGGCGTCGAGATCCCGGGGTTTTCGGGCGGTCGCAAAGACGCGCCAGCCGTCGGCCTGCAGGGCGCGTGCGCAATGGGCGCCGATGCCCGAGGAGCATCCGGTGACGAGGATCGTTCGCGGTTCGGCCATTCAGTGCTCCGGGGGGAGGGCGCGCGGCGAGATCAAGCGGCGACGCCAGAGGTGTGACGTGAAGCTTATTGCTCTAACCGGGCGCAGTTGTATTTGACAAGCGCCGGTGCAGACAAACATAGGGTAGAGACGCAATGGTGCAACGATTGCTCTAGGGGAGACCATGGACTGGCGACGCATTCGCAGCATCATCATCAACGCGGTCACTCATTTCAATGACGACGATGGCTGGGTCATGGCCAGCCACGTGGCCCTGTCGTCGCTGATGGCCCTGTTTCCGTTCCTGATCTTCGGCACAGCGCTTGCCAGCTTTCTCGGTGCCCACGAGTTCGCCGAGACGGCGGTGCACATCATCTTCGACACTTGGCCGCCGTCGATCGCCGCACCGATCTCGCAGGAGGTCCAAACGGTGCTCACCGTCAACCGCGGCGGACTGCTGACCGTCAGCGTGCTGGCGGCCGCCTTCTTCGCTTCCAACGGTGTGGAAGCGCTGCGGGTCTCGCTCAACCGGGCCTATCAGGTCCGCGATCGGCGGTCGATCATCGTCATGCGGTTGGAGAGCCTGGGCTTCGTCATGGTTGCCGCCCTCACCATGATGGTCATCAGTTTTCTGCTGGTGTTGGCGCCCATCGTCACACAGCTGGCGCGGCAATGGTTTCCGTGGAGCGAGCAGTTGATCGTGCATTTCGAAAATTGGCGGCTGGTGGCCGCGGCATCGCTGCTGTTCATTGCCCTGGTGGTGTGCCACCGGTGGCTGCCGGCCGGCCGGCGGACTTTCAAGGCGATCCTGCCGGGTGTCGTCGTCACTATGGTTTTCTGGATCGTCGGCGGATCGATCTTCGCCGCCTATCTGCAGCGCTTCTCCGACTATGTGGCAACCTATGCGGGCCTGGCGTCGATCATGATCGCACTGATCTTTCTCTACATCGTCGCCGCCATCTTCATTCTGGGTGCGGAACTGAATGCATCGATCATGGCCCAGAGCGAGGAATCCTGAGGCCGAGGTCGTCTCGACCTGTTACCGCGCATCGGGCGGTGCACCCGGAAGGATCTCGTCGAGGATCGTACCGGCCGCGAAACCAAGCAGGTCTTCGCGCATGCGATCGGGATAACCGAAGGCCCACTGCCCGACCTGCTCTTGCATCAGGATATCGCCGATATGCGCAACGGCGCCGTCGGTATCCGAGATATTCTCGGCCCAGAGGATGCGTCCAGACTGGTGGGCGTCCTGAAAGGCGCGGATCAGATACTGAAGCACCACATTGTTGGCCTTCTGCACGCTTGTCCCTTCTACAACCACGATCATTCTGTCTAGATCGTCTTGCGAAAGCCGGACCCGCAGCCGTTCGAAAACCGCGTTGAGACCGATCAGCTTGGCGCGTTCGGCGTCATCGATATTGCGCAGCCAGGCGCCGCGCGTATCGTTGAGAAACGCCGATACGGATTCACGGGTCACGCTGCCCGCGGCAAACGCTTGGTCGAACAGATCTTCAGCCCGTCTTAGCAGAGCCTGCTGGCGCTGCGCCTGCTCCGGCGAAAGATCGAGGTCCGTCAGGCGCGCTTCGAGCCTGTCGATCGACGCTCCGATCGCCCTGAAATCCTGCAGCATGCGTGACCTTTCCTGAGCGCTGTCCGGCCACGGTGTGACGGCTCCGATGACGGCGATCAGAAGATGCGATACGGCCTTCAGGTCGGTGTAGACCGTCGGGATATAAGGAAAGATCGCGGTCCGGTCGGTTTCGATCAGCGTCACGTTGTCGCTGTCGATCACCACCAGCGGCCGGGTGGTCGCCAGCAGCCGGTTCTGGCCGCGGTGATAGACATCCTGCATCGCCGTATTGAAGCGCTGCACCTCATCCTGCGCGTCACTGGGCCCCTGCGCCGCAGCGATCCGCAGACCGACCAGTACCAAGAGCGCCACTGCAGTCATTGTGGCCCTCTCGCGAAGTCGATATGCCATGGAACTCCTCTCCATCCTATATGCCATTGCAACCGGAAATTTGGTTCGACCCGCACGCACTCGCGCATGAGGCAAGCTGACAAAACTCCGGTCTGCCGCCCTTGCAAGTGGCAGACCCTTATCGTCCTCCCGCAACCGTGCGGTTCGGGTTAATACCAAAGGGAAATTCCGGGTGCTTTCATGCATCCGACGTTAACCGCAATCAAGGGAATCGCGGGTAAAATGCTGCAATTTGATGTAGTTTGTATGCGTCAAAAGACTTGTCCCGGGAATTGTCCGCAGCGGGCGGAGCGGCGCATTCCCGAATGTCAACAACGGAGCGATAATATGTTGGGGTATATGTCGCCGGAACTGTTCTACGGGCTGATCGTCGCCTGTATCATCGCCTGTTTCTTTGTCGGCCACGCCATGGATGGTGTGATCGGGTCGTTGGGATTCGGTGTGCTCGGCAATATGCTGGTGCTGACCACAGGGCTGTTTCTTGGCCTGTTTATGGCGGACATGATCGGCCTTAGAGTGTCCAAGCTGGAGGTGGTTGCCGGTGCCGGGCTTATCGGCGCTTTCGGATCGTTGCTGCTGCTGGTGCTGTTAAAGCACTTGTTCATGCGCGTCGAATAGACCTTTTAGATTTTCGGACAGGCGTCGATCAGGGCGCGAACCTCTGCCGGCGTGTGATCGCGGCGCAGGGCGCGCAGCGACAGGTCGCGGTCGCGCTTCGACAATTTGCGCCCCGCCGAATCGGTCAGCAGATGGTGGTGCGTGTAGCGCGGTGTCGGCAGACCGAGCAGCGCCTGCAGCAGGCGGTGGACGGCCGTCGCGTGGAACAGGTCATGGCCGCGCACCACATCGGTAATGCGCTGCAACGCATCGTCGACCACGACAGCCAGGTGGTAGGCGATCTGCCCATCGGCACGGCACAGAACAACATCGCCCCAGCGCGACGGGTCGGCCGATATGCGCCCGGTTTCGCCACCGGGGCCGCGGCCACTTTCCGACCAGGCAAGCGCGTCGCCGACGCGCGACAGAGCCCTGCTGGTGTCGAGACGCCACGCGACCTGCACCCCTGACGCGACCAGCGCGCGTCGCGCTTCGGTATCGAGATGGCGCTCGCTGCCGGGATAAAGCGGAGCGCCATCGGGGTCGCGCGGCCAGGGCCGGCCGGCGGCCTCGGCCGCCGTCACCTGATCGGCGATCTGCCGCCGGCTCAGCGCCGCAGGATAGACGACGTCCATCTCGCGCAGCGTTTGCAGTGCCGTCTCATAATCCGCCAGATGATCGCTCTGCCGACGCACCGGGTCGGGCCAGCGCAGGCCGAGCCATTGCAGGTCGTCTATGGTTCGGCGCCCGTATTCCGGCCGACAGCGCTGGGTGTCGGTGTCTTCGAGGCGCAGCAGAAAGGTCCCGCCGCAAGCCTGCGCCATGTCGAAATTGATCAGCGCCGAGCAGGCATGGCCCAGATGCAGTTCGCCGTTGGGGCTGGGGGCGAAGCGGAAGCGCCGGTCGCCGATGCGGGAGTCGATACCGTTTTTCGCCTGGCCCATAACAAGGTGACAATCAGATGCCGGATCGCTTAGGCTTGTCGGTTCGGAGGTGACCTTGTCAACATCGAATGTGCGCATCATCGACGATCCGCAGGACATCGAAGACGGCTTGCGGGCGCTGGTGGTGCTCGATCCGCGGCTGGCGCCGGTGGTCGAGAAGGCCGGGCCGGTACCGTTGCGCCGGCAACCACCCGGATTCGACGGGCTGGCGCAGATCGTCGTCTCGCAGATGGTTTCCAAGGCAAGTGCCGCGGCGCTCTGGCGGCGGCTGCTCGCCGAGACCGGTGACGTGTCGGTCGACGCAGTGCTCGATTTGACGAACAGCCAGTGCCGGGCAATCGGCCTGTCGCGTGCCAAGGAAGCGACGCTGCGCGCGGTGGCCGATGCGGTGCGCGCAGGCAGGCTCGATCCGCATGATTTGTGCCGGCGGCCGGCCGACCAATCGGTCGCCGCGATGACGGCGATCAAGGGCGTGGGCCAATGGACGGCGGAGGTTTACCTGCTGTTCTGTGCCGGCCACGGCGATATCTTTCCGGCTGGCGACGTGGCGTTGCGCGCCGCGGCAGGGCACGCGATGGGCCTCGCCGAGCGGCCGGATCAGCAGACGGTCAGGGTGCTCGCGGAGGCCTGGAAACCGTGGCGCGGGGTTGCCGCAAGGCTGCTTTGGGCCTATTACGCCAACGCCATGCGGCGCGGTGACGTCATGCCTGCGGGGTGATGCGCGATGCGGATCAGATTGCGGAGATTACTTCACAATCCTGTCACACCGGGCCTAATATAAGGGTGACCAAAATCGAATCACTCAGGAGAGTGAGGTGACTGTAGCAGTTTCTCCAGATGCGCTTCCGGCGTTGGTACTGAATGCCGACTACCGGCCGCTCAGCTACTACCCGCTCTCCCTCTGGTCGTGGCAGGACGCGATCAAGGCGGTGTTTCTGGACCGGGTCAATATCCTGGCGGAATACGAACACAGGGTTTCCTCGCCGAGCATGTCGATGGCGTTGCCCAGCGTGGTGTGCCTGAAGAGCTATGTGAAGCCGAGCCGCTATCCCGCCTTCACCCGGTTCAACGTGTTCCTGCGCGACCGGTTTCAATGCCAGTATTGCGGCACCGACCGGGACCTGACCTTCGACCACCTGGTTCCCCGGCGCTTTGGCGGCGAGACGACATGGGAAAACATCGTCACGGCTTGCTCGCCCTGCAATCTCAAGAAGGGCGGCAAGATGCCTCGCGATGCCCGCATGTTTCCGTCGCAGAAGCCCTATCATCCGACCGTGCACGACCTGCATAACAACGGCCGTCTGTTTCCGCCCAACTATCTGCATGAAAGTTGGATGGATTACCTGTATTGGGACGTCGAGCTCGAGCCTTAGTCTCGATCGAGTTCACCGGAACCGGAAGGCGCCGCGCAGGCAAAAACCGGCGAGCGCCAGGCTGGCGATCACGTTCCAGCCGGCGAACGACAGGCCAAGCACCCGCAAGGCCGCTTCGTCACAGGCCGGCGGGGTTATGGCGTTGAGATCGGTGAGCAGCCTGCTGGCGTCGGTGGTCAGGCCGGCGGCGCCGCCACAGCCTTCGGGCCCGGGCCACCAACCCCATTCGACACCGGAATGATAGACCCCGAGGCCGGCGCCATAGAGCATCACGCCGCCGCCAGCGAGAAACAGGGCGCGCACCAGCAGCGGCGGCGCTTTGATGGCGGCGGCGACCGCCGCGACGAGCATCACCGGCACGCCGATGTAATAGGGCGTGCGCTGCTCCAGGCACAGCGCGCAGGGGATGTATCCGCCGATATGCTCGAAGCCGAGTGCCGTGCCGACAACCGCCGCCATGGCGATCGCCAGCATCAGCGCCGAGCGCACAGCGGCTGTCTGTGTCTGCGAACGGTGATGCCCGTGTTCGGTGACAGTCGTCACATCGATATCCCCTAGAACGCGTAGCGAAGCGCGTAGAAACCGCCGAAAAGAAGGACCAGAAATGTGGCGAAAAGTATGCCGAGATACTTTTCGATGAACAAGCGGATCGGTTCGCCATAAAGATAGAGCAGGTAGGCGACCAGGAAGAAGCGCAGGCTGCGTCCGATGATCGAGACGACGATGAAGGTCACCAGATTGAGCCCGGTGGCGCCTGAAAAGATCGTCAGCACCTTGTAGGGAAACGGCGTAATAGCGGCGAACAGCACGCCCCAACCGCCATAGGTGTTATACCAGTCGCGGATCTGGTCGAAGGAATCTTCCTTGCCGTAGAGCTCGAGAATCGGTTTGCCGATGGCCTCGTAGAGAAACATGCCGATGGCATAGCCGAGCAGGGCGCCGGCGACGGAGGTAAGCGTGCACAGCAGTGCGGTACGCCACCAGCGCACCCGGTCGGCGATCACCATCGGGATCAGCAGCACATCCGGCGGGATCGGAAAGAACGAGCTTTCGGCAAACGACACGGCGCCGAGACTGACGCGGGCATGGCCGGTCGTCGCTTGCGCCATGGTCCAATTGTAGAGACGTCTGATCATCTGTCGCTTTCCATCGCCGGGCTTGTAGGGAGAATCGCACGGGGCGTAAACCGGAATTTAGCCGACCGGTCTTAGAACTTGGTAAAAGCGAGTTGACCGCACCGCGCCGCTTCGTATATTCGGCCGCATCACCACAGGGCCCCTGTGGCGGAACTGGTAGACGCGTTGGATTCAAAATCCAATTTCTTCGGAAGTGTCGGTTCGAGTCCGACCGGGGGCACCACATATTTCCATTATGGACTTGTCAATGCTGTGGCTTGATCGTCGCGTCGAAGGGCGGCCAGCCAAACGATTTTTCCGCGCGCCGGCAAAGCACAGGGTGGGCTTCGCGGGCAATCACCGCGAAGACCAATCAGGTCATCGGCAAGTGGGAAAGCACTGCGGCCGGGCTGGCTCCACCACACGAACGGCGAGGCAAAAATCAGACGAGCAAGCCGCCGAAGTCGATTGCTGCAAGGTTGCCCGAGACATCAAGCTGGGAAAAAGCAGGGCCGCCGACCTCCGCGAACAGGCCGTCTGTCGCCGCGCCCAGGGAGGTCGGCGCGAAGGAGACGACATCGTTCCGGTAGGCAAATGCGTCGTCGAGAGAGACCGGGCCGGCGGTGCTCAGAAGCAGGCTGCCGTCGCCGTGCAGGGCCACGGCGTCCACGTCGCGCCAAAAGCCGAAGCCGCCGAGACCGACATCGCTGCCGTCAAAATATAGTTCGAAGCTGCCCGCCGTGTCCTCACCCAGGGATGTGGGCGTGAACATCAGCAAGTCTTCGTCGCGGACCGCTCCGACACCATCGACGCTGGCGCCCTTCCTGGTCGAAAGAACCAGGCTGCCGTCCTCGGCCAACGCGAAGCCGTCGACATCTTCGCCGGAGGACGTCAGGCCGACATCGCTGCCATCGAAGTACATCTCGAAGCTGCCGGCCGTATCCTCGCCGAGCGACGTGGCCTTGAACAGAACAATGTCGGAGTCGTCGACGACGCCGAGCCCGCTGACGTAGGTCTTGGTCTTGAAGGAGAGCAGGATCTCATCAACGGCAATCACATCGAGCCCGTCGATCTTGCCGAAGGCAAGCACGTCGGAACCGTCGAAGAGCAGGCTGACCCCGTCCTCCGTTTGCTGGTAGATATCCCGCGGGTTGTGCCTTCCAAAGAAGCTGGGACCTCCGGCGAAGTATACGGCTTGCGAACCCAGTTCGACGGCGCCCATATCGACCCGTGCGAGGCCCTCGCCGTCGCCTTCCGCGATGCGGGGTGCGTCGGCGACGTCGTCGAAAAGCACACCGTCGACGGTGCCCTGCGGCGCGGTATTGACGCCGTCAAGGAAGGCATTGTCGCCGGCGTCAATCGCCGGGCTGTCGGGTAGCGGCGTGAGGATCGTCTGCCCGTTCGGCGCAATTGTGGCAGGTGCCAGCATCGGGTCGACCGGCGCTTCGGGCGTGCCGATGATGTTGGTCACCGGATTGATGCCGTCATCGGTGAAGTTTGGCGACTCCCCGGACTGGAAGCCGGCGCCGATCAGGCTGTTTTCGACAACCAGGTCGTAATTCTCAACGACGGGAGGAGGTTCCGCCTCAGGGTCCAAGATTTTTTGGCCGGTGTTCGGATCGAATCGAAATCCGGCGTCCGTAAGGAAATCGATCGCATCGCCGAAGCCGAGTTCGAAGTATACGTCGCTGGGAACGCCGAGATTGGTGTTGCCGGCAATGATCGAGTTTTCGATACGGGTCTGATTGTCGCCGCCGTTGAAGGCAAATTGCTCGTACGAGAGAAAGTTGAAGAGCCCGCCTGTCGAGGGTCCCGGATATTGCTCCGTGGCGTCGGCAAGCGCGGTTTCGGTTGCTGGGGTCAACCCGTTGAGGTCGCTGATCGGCGTCTCGACGACGTGGTTGTCGACCACCGTCGAGCTGATCAACGACGTCTTGTTCGACGTTCCCTGGTACCCAATCGCACCACCACCCGCGCCTGACACGTTGCCTGTGAGGGTGGAATTGACGATCTCGAAGATGTTCGAGGTCCCACCGATTCCGAACACGCCACCACCGTTGGCGACGTTTTCGTTGCCGACGAAGCTGCTGCCTTCGACGTAGACGTCCGCTCCGATCGCGCCGAGGGCGATCGCGCCGCCACCGAACGTCGCCAACCAGTCGCTCCGGGCGACATTGTTCTCGAACACCGAGTCCTGGATTGTGACGTCCACGTCCGGGCTGCCGGTCGCGATGGCGCCGGCCAGAATGCCCTGGTTGCCGCTCACGACCGAGTCCGTGATGGATATGCCGCCCCCCGGCGAACCGCTGAAAAACACGCCGGCGCCGGTGCTGGATAGATTTCCGCCGAGATTGGTATCAACGATGCGGTTGTTGGAGATCACCGAGTCTTCGACGATGAACTCGGCTCCCGGTGCGCCGGTTCCGAGCGTCGTAAGGGAGCCGATCAGGTCATGGTCGATGACATGGACATCCCGGAGCGTCACCTCACCCTCCAGGGCCGTGATGATGATGCCGGCGGCGAATCCGCCGTGGTTGCCGCTCAGGATGGAGTCCTCCATCGTGAAGCGATGGCCGGCGACGATTGCGCCACCGTAGTTGTCGGTAATTGTGGAGTGGGTGACCGTAACCGTCGTCTCGACCGCCAACACAAGGTCACCGGCTCCCTCGTTCCAGGTAAACGGATAGCCGGAGTTTTCCGGCAGCGTTTCGGTCGACGTTCCCGCCTCATGGTCCGCCTGATAGATGGCGGCGCCCGTCGCGTCGTACGCGGGCAGCAGCGGACGGTCTTCGTCATAAACTCCGGCGCCGGACAGTGTCAGGGCGTTGAAGGCGGCATCGGTGCCGTGTTCGCGGATCTCGAAGATCCGGAAGTCGCCGAAGGAGCCAATGGCCTGCTCGAGCGTTATCTGGCCAGGGCTAGTATAGCCACCCGGCGTGACCATGATCTGGCTGGCGAAGTTGTCGACTGTGGCCGTCGTGATGGTGATGTCGTCGGCGCGGCCGGTATTCTTGCCGGTCGTGTTGCCCATAACGTCGCCGTCGATGCGCAGATCGTCGGTGATGACGAGCGGGCCTTCCGTGAGCGTGATGGTCCCTCCTGCGAGCCAGGCAGCGAAGGTGATGACATCCTCGGTGCCGTTGACGTTCGCGAGCTGGATGGCCTCGCGCAGCGAGGTCCCGTTGATGGCGCCGTTGTCTTCGTCCGCGAGGGTGGTAACCAGAAACTCAGCCATGACGCACCTCACACTCAATTCTATGGTATAGGTTAATATAATAACCTTATTACTTGCCCAATGATGCGTATGGTTCCATATTTACCTAGGTCAAGAAACTGTAAGAAAAGGCAGATATTGAGAAATAAACTACCAGTCAGGTATTAAATCTATAATCAAAATTATCTTTTTATCCAATTATTTGGATAATTTACTTATATTTGGAGGAGTATATTTAGTCTGACGTCCGGCCACGCCATTGTCTCTGGGACCTGCGCTTGCTCAGCCAGGCGTAGAAGTCGAGATCGATATCAGCCTCATCAATCCGGATATCGCCCGGCAATCCGGGTGGCATCGAACTGGCCGGAACCGGTGTTCCAGTTGCCATTGAATTTTGCGACGCAGTCGCGGAGAGGATCTGCGTAACGAGCTGTCGCTTCCATCAATGCGGCTTTCATGCGCTGCAGGGCGTTTGCGGCAGTCGGCGTCTGCGCCAGGTTCTGCATCTCGTGCGGGTCCGCGTTGAGATCATAGAGTTCGTCGTCGTCGCCTGGCGTGAAGACGTACTTCCACCCGTCGGCCGCCACCAGCGCGCGCTGGGAATAGAGGAACCTGAGGCCGTGATACTCGATCAGCAGCCAGGGGCGTCCCGGTCCGGCGGCGTCGCTCAGCGCCGGCAACAGCGATTCACCGTGGCGCGACGGCACTTCGATGCCGACAAGGTCCAGACAGGTCGGCAGAATATCCATGTTCATGGCGAGTTGGTGCCGTTCGCCGGCCGGCAGGTCGGAATGCCGGAATAGGAGGGGGATGCGGACCGCCTCTTCGTAGAGCAATCCCTTGTCGATCAGGCCGCCATGGGCGCCGGTCATGTCGCCGTGATCGGAGGTGAACACCACAAGCGTCGTTTCCGCCAACCCGCTGTCATCGAGCCAGTTCAGCAGGCGGCCGATTTGCGCGTCGAGCATCGCCATGTGATCGCAATAATGTCCGATATAGGCAATGACTTCGTCCGCATTGCGCGGATGCAACCGATAGAAGTCGTCCCGTTCGCGTCGAACCCGCCGCGGCTTGGAGGACAGATCATCGTTGAAATTCAGCCATTCGGAGATCGCAGTGCGGTCTGTTACACCGCGGAATTCGTTGGCGACCAGATGCGGCTTGTGTGGATCCCAGTATTGCACCGTCAGGAAGAAAGGCGACCCGCTGTCGGAAAACTGCCGGAGGAGCGAAATCGTCCGTTCGGTGAGGTAATAGGAGGGTGTCGAGGCCGCCGGTCCGAGCCATTTACCCGCTGCCATGGTCTGTTTGTCAGGGTTGAAGAACAGCGTCGGTTCCACGGAGTAGCTCAAGCGATTGGCGTCGAGATAGTCGAGAAAGTCGGGTGACAGTTGAACGTTGCCGTAACCCGGCAGATCCATGCCCTCGAACCCGTAAGTGCGTGGCCCGTTCTGTGTGCCGACATGCCATTTGCCGATAAACCCGCAACGGAATCCGGCGTCGAGCAGATGCCGGTGCAGCAGGCGAGACGGATCGGGCAATTCGGTTGCCAGGCTGTGATACATGTCGCAGTTGGTGCCCATACCGTGCCGGAAGGCATAGTCGCCCGTGAACATCGATGCCCTCGCCGGCGAGCAAAGCGGGCATGAGGAGTAGGCCCGGGTGAACCGTACGCTCTCCTGATGCAACCGGTCGAGTGCCGGGGTGAGCGCAGGTACCGATTTATCGGGTCCAGCCACGTCCGAACGCATCTGATCCACACCGATAAGGAGTATGTTGGTGATGGACATCGGACTCACCTCGCCAGATTGGGAAGCCAGGTGACCAGGGCCGGAAACACGGTGATCAGAAACATTACCCCGTAGAGCGTCAGGATGAACGGCACGCTTTCGCGGAAGATCGGCCCGATGGGAATGCGCGACAGGCCGCCGACAATGAATACCATCAGGCCCATCGGCGGGGTGATCATCGACACCATCATGTTGAGCACGATGATGACGCCGAAATGCACGAGATCGACACCCGCCGCGGTCAGACCCGGCAGAAGCGCCGGAATGACGACATACATCATCGGCGCCTTGGTCAGAAACATGCCCATCACAATGAATGCGGCGTGCACGACGAACAGGAGCTGCAGCTGGGTAATCTCCAGCGACAGAATGAGGGTGGTAATGGCGTCGGTGACCTTTTCGACCGTGAAGACATAGTTCAGCGCAAAGCCGCCGCCGATCAGCAGGAAGACCATGGCGGATTGCCGGGCGCTTTCGACCAGTGCGGCATAGAGGGCGGACAGCGACGCGGTGCGATAAAGAAACACGGAAAGCAGGACCGCATAGGCACCCGCCGCGGCTGCCGCCTCGGTGGGCGTGAAGACCCCAGAATAGATGCCGCCCAAAAGAATGACCGGCATCAGCAACGGCCCGATGGCGCGAATTGTCGCGAGCAGGATTTCAGCCCCGGCCATCCGCGCTTCCGTCGGAAACCCACGGCGCCGCGCCTGCACCGCGACAAGGACCATCATGGCGATGCCCATGATCAGACCCGGGACGATACCGGCCAGAAACAACGCGCCGACGGAGGCGCCGGAGAAAAATGCATAGACCAGCATCGGGATGGACGGCGGAATGATCGGCCCGATGGAAGACGACGCGACGGTCACCGCGGCGGCGTAGGCCGGAGGATAACGGCCGTTGTCGCGCATCATCTTGATCAGGACCTGGCCGATTCCGGACGCGTCCGACGTGGCGTCGCCGCTCATGCCGGAAAAGATGATCGATGACACGATGTTGACCTGGGCAAGCCCGCCCGGCCGGTGCCCGACGAGCGCCAGACAGAATTTCAGCAGCCGGTCGCTGATGCCGCCATGGTCCATCACCTTTGCGGTGAAGATGAACAGCGGGATGGCGATCACGATGATGTTTTCGACGGAGGCGAAAATCACCCGTTCGGCCATCAGGCTCATGTCCGCGCCGGCGGCCAGGGACCAGACGACGACCGTCGAAATCAGCACGAAGCCAATGGGCAGGCCGAGAACGATCTGGACGCCGAAATAGAGCGCGGTCCAGAACAGCGGATCGGACATCCGTCAGCCCTCGCGTTCCGTCTTGCCGCGTAGCAACCGCACGGCATCCAACACGGCGCGCAACGCATAGGCCAGCACGAAAAAGATCATCAGCACAAACAGGTTGCCGAGGTTGAACTTGATGGCGAAGGTGCGCTCGCGAAACATCCATTCGAGCACGCGCACCGTGTCGGGGAGCGACAGCAGCATGACGACGGCGAAGAGCAGCAGCGATATGGCACGCAGGATGTCGGCCATTCTGCGCGGCAGGACATCCATCGCGAGATCGAGCGCGACATGCTCGCGTATCCCCATCTGTGTGGCCGCCGTGAACAGGCTCACCGTGACAAACAGGATCCCGGCGACCTCGAGCGTCCAGACCAGCGGATCGCGCAGCACATAGCGCCAGAAGACCTGGGCAACGAAGGTCAGAAACAGGGCGGCAAACAGACTTGCCGACAACCACTCGCAGACGCGCCTGAAGTACCGGGCGGCCTGGCGCAGCGCGGACGCGCTCGACGCGTTCGTGTCGGCCATAACTGTGCTCCGTTCAAAAGAAATCCGGCCGGACGCCCAGTATGACGCCCGACCGGCCGGGAGGAAACGGTCTCAGTCCGTCAGCACCTTGCAATCGGCAGGAATATCCATATTGGCGATCGTGTCGAACATGCCGTCCTTCCAGTTCGCCGCCAGTTCGCTGGTCTTGAATTTGTCAAGCACGGCAGAGCGAAAGGCTTCCCGGTCCGGGTCGGTAAACACGACGCCCGCCGCCTCGATGGTCGACTGCAGCGACGCTTCCTGCTCCATGACGTTCTTGGTGTAGGCAGCCATCGCCGCGGCCGCGCCGTCGGCCACGACCTTGCGCTGGCCATCGGTCAGCTTCGCCCAGCTTCTCGATGAAAAGGCCGGGAACTGGATGAGCACTTTATGACGGGTGTTCACGATCTGCTCGGTGACTTCGTAGAATTTTTGCGAGTAGATCAGCGTCAGCGGATTTTCCTGGGCGTCGACGGTGCCGGTCTGCAGCGCCAGGTAGAGCTCGGAGAACGGGACCGGCGTCGGGTTGCCGCCCAGCCCTTCGCCCATGAGAATGTTCGACGGCGAGGGGACCACGCGAAGCGACAGACCGGCCATGTCAGCCGGCGTCTGAACATCGCGCTTCTTGCGCAGATTGAGGGTTCGCGTTCCCTGATAGGCGGCGTCCAGGAGTTTGAGGTTCATGGCGCTTTCGACGTCGGAGACCATCTCACCCCAGAGCGGGCTGTTGCGGAGCGCGCAAATGTGATCGGGACCGGTCAGCAAATAGGGGGTGGCGAGGATTTCCCAAGCCGGCGCCTGATCGGCAAACCAGGCGGGCGACATGTAGGCGGCGTCAACGGTGCCGCGGGCCAGCGCCTGGCCCTGCTTACCCTGTTCGATCAGAGCGGCGCTGTCGAACACATCGACCTCGAGATCCGAGTTTTCTTCGATGTAGGACTCCCAGACCCGCATCGCGACGGCATCGGGGTCGGTGCCCTTGCCCACGGTGGAGAATTTGAGAGCCTGCGCATGGGCGCTTGTCGCTGTCAGTCCAAGCGCCATCGCGGCGGTTGCTACGAGGGCTGTCAATACTTTCATCGTGCGTCCTCCCTTGGTCGTGCACAATCCAACGGTGCGAGATTGACGAAAGCTACATATCATAATAGCATGTTGTCAAGTTATCATGCCACTTTTGAATTTTCTCAAAGAAAATAGGCGTATCAAAGGAGTGTTATGATCGATCTGAGCGGGTTTTTCGCCGCATTGCCGACACCTTTCTCGACGGACGGCGCGACCATCGAGGCAACGTCGCTCGCCGCACTGGTCGCCCGAAACATCGATTCCGGGCTTAACGGGCTGTATGTCGGCGGCAGCACCGGCGAGGCGTTCCTGATGTCGGAAGCCGAGCGGGAGACATTGCTTTGCCTGGTAGCCGAGGCGGCGGCCGGGCGCTGCACGTTGATCGCCCATGTGGGCGATCCGAACCCGGCGGTGTCGGCGCGGCTGGCCGATTGCGCGGCGAGCGCCGGCTACCAGGCCGTCTCAGCGGTACCGCCGTTTTATTACCGCTATGGATTCGCCGAAATTCGGGAGCACTACCGCTGGCTGGCTGGCCGGACCGAGCTGCCCTTTGTCATCTATAATTTTCCAGAGCTTTCGGGTGTTCGCTGGAGTGTCGACGAACTCGCCGAGCTCCTCACCCTGCCCAATATCGTCGGAGTCAAGAACACCTGCGGAGACGTCTACGCGTTTGAGCAGCTTCGCCGGCGCGCGCCGGAGAGTATCCTCCTGCACGGCTTCGACGAGACACTCCTATCGGGGCTGGCCCTGGGCGCCGACGGCGGCATCGGATCCACCTACAATATTCAGGCCAGCCGCGTGATCGCGATCGCGGCTGCCCATCGTGCCGGTCGCCCGCTGGAGGCCCGGACGCTGCAGGCCGAAGCCAACGAACTCATCGACACCATGGTCGCGGCCGGCGTCCTGCCGGCGCTGAAGTTCCTGCTTGAACGGACCGGTATTCCTATGGGACCCTGCCGCCGCCCGTTCCGGCCGCTGTCCGATGCCATGCGGGGCGCGCTGGAGCGTGCCGCCGACCGGTATCTGGCCGATGCCAAGACTGAACGGGTCACCGCAGTACGGGGATGATATGGACACCACACTTGAGCGCATACGTCTGAGCGAACAGATCGAGGAATCGATCCTCAAGGCGATTCGTGCCGGCGAGTATCCGCCCGGGTCGAAACTGCCGTCCGAACGCACCTTGATGGAGATGTTCAAGGTCGGGCGTCCTTCGGTGAAGGAAGCGCTGCTGATGCTGGAGCGTAAAGGTTTCCTGCGGCTGAAACGCGGCATCGCACCGGTCGTTCTGGAGCCGACACCGCAGGGCGCGATGGAAGCGATTGGTGACATGGTGCAGGCGATGTTGTCCGACGCATCCCGCCGTTCGGAGTTCTATGACCTCCGCATCATGCTGGAGACTTCCGCCGCCATGGAAGCCGCCCGGCACTGCGATGCCGACGAGCTCGCCGCACTCGAAGAAGCGCTGGAAGCCTGCCGGCAGGCGGCCGGTCGCGCCAAGGCGTTTCGCGACGCCGACCAGGCGTTCCATCACTGTCTAATGGCGACCCAGCAGAACGCGGTGGCCAACGCGCTGCACGGTGCGCTGATAGAATGGGGCCTTTATCATCCCGAAAACGGCCCCGGCCTTGACCGGATCCACGCCCGGGTCATCGGCCAGCACAAGGCCATCGTCGACGCCGTCCGGGCGCGCGATCCGGCCACTGCGGCCGCGGCGCTTCGCACCCATCTGATGACGCGGCGGGACGCTCCGCAGGAAAGGTGAGCGACGATGCCTGTTGTTGAGGCGAGCGATATCAGGGGCGTTTGGGCCACTATTCTTTGCCGGCTAAGTGATGATGGTGAAGTCGATCTTGGCGCGATCGGCGAGCAGGTCACGGCCCACGCCCGGGCCGGCTGCAACGGCGTCTATTACGGCGGGACGGCATCGGAATTCCACTGCCAGAGCGACACCCAGTTTCGGGCGATCGCCTCGGAATTGGCCGAGGCGGCGCAGCGGGACGGACTGCCGTTTCAGATCTGTGCCGCCCATCCGCTGGCGCCTGCCGGTCTCGAGCGGATCGCATTCGCTGCGACGTTGGCCCCAACTGCTATCCAGGTGACATTGCCCGACTGGACACCGCTCGACGCGGATTCCGTCAGCACTTTCATGGCGCGCTGCGCCGCGGTCGCCGGCAGCGTGCCGCTGGTCCTCTATAATCCGCCGCATGCCAAAACCGTCCTCTCGCCCGCGGCGCTGCATGGTCTTGCGATGGACGTGCCGACGCTCATCGGGCTGAAATGCGGCGGCGGCGATGACCGGTGGTATCACGCCATGGCGCCGGTATTGCAACGCCTGTCGGTGTTCATTCCCGGGCATCACTATGCCAGCGGTGTCGCGCAGGGGGCGTCTGGAAGCTATTCCAACATGGCCTGCCTGTCGCCAAAAGCCGCCGTCGACTGGGCGCGAACCGATCCGGTGCAGGCTCTTGCCATCGAGGCCCGCATCGCGCAGTTCCTGAACGATGCCATCGCGCCGCTTCTTGCCCGAGGTCTGCCCGGGTTCGTCTGCGACAAGGCGATGGCCGCCGCCGGAGGCTGGACCGACATCAGCCCGGCCATGATGTGGCCTTACCACGGTGCGACAGCAGCCGAAGTCGCCCGTATCCAGGCGGCGGCGCGCCACCACATCCCAGAATTCACCCTGGATATGGATCCCACCTATGCCTGAGCGTCCCAACGTCCTGATTGTCATGTCGGACCAGCAACGGTCCGATACGCTTGGGTTCCGCGGCGAAACGCCGTGTCGTACGCCGCACATGGACCGGCTTGCGCGCGAGGGAGCCAGCCTGGACCGCGCGATGACGCCGTGCCCGCTGTGCCTGCCATCGCGCGCGGCGGTCTTTAGCGGGCTCTATCCGCATGAAAACGACATGCTCGACAACACCGCCAGCGCGTTGGTGCAGTGCCAGTTGCTCGATACCTTTCGCGCGGCCGGCTATGAGGTCAGCTACGCCGGCAAATGGCACCTGGGAAAGGACAATATCGGCCGGTTCACCGACCGCGACGCCGGCGACAGCACGGCCGAATACTCGGCCTGGTGCACGGCGCGGGGCCTCGTGGATGGATGGACGTTCAACGATCCGCGGGTGCGCACCCGGCGCACGCCGTCGATGTCGACACCCGTCGCACTGCCTCTCGATATGCCGCCCGAGACGACGAACGACGCTTACATCGCCGAAATTGCGATCGAGCACCTGCGGACCCGCGACCCGAACCGGCCGTTTTTTCAGGTCTGCTCGTTCAACGGCCCGCATCCGCCGTTCATGATCCCAGAACCCTATTTTTCCATGTACGACCCCGCCAAGGTCGTCGAGCCGCCGAATTTCGGCCCGCAGCCGGGGGAGCCGGGAGCCAACCGGCGCAGCTACTATCGGCAGCTGTTTTTGGACCACGGTGCCGATTTCCAGGCCTGGCAAAAAAGCTACGCCGTCTACTGGGGCTTTACGTCGTTAATCGACGATCAGCTGGGACGTGTGCTTGCCGAGCTCGACGGCCAAGGAGTCACCGACGACACGGTGATCCTATATCTGTCCGACCACGGCGAGAACCTGGGCGCACATGGTCTCTGGCACAAGATGGTCGCCTATGAGGAGTCGATCCGGGTGCCGATGATCTTTCGGCTGCCGGGGCGAATCCGTTCGGACAAACGCCTCGACCTGCCCGTCAGCCTGGTCGACGTCGCACCGACATTGGCTGGCCTGTGCGGCGTGCCAAAGCGGCCTGAATGGCGCGGTATCGATCTGTCCGATGCTCTTGAGGGCAGCGGAACGGTTCCCATGGACCGGCCAATGTTTGCGCTGCATCGACCGCTCGGTGATTGGATGGGGACGCAGCCGTGGCGCATGATCGAAGTCAACCGCACCAAACTTGTGTGGCACCGGAACGACGTCGCGGAGCTCTATGATCTCGACGCCGATCCGTCCGAACTTCACAACCGCGCTGCCGACAGCGCGTGGCAAAGGCGCAAGGCTGACCTCCTGCGCGTCATGCGCGACACCATGGGCATGCTCGATGATCCGCTGCTCACCGACCTCTAGCCACACCTTGCTTGTCTTATGATTTTGTCGGCCTGGAAGTCCTGAGGCTCCCTTTACCCATGCTCTCCTTTCTCCGGTTCACGAGCCGCAGGGCCGCAATCCAGAACCGCTACGGCGGTTTTCGCCATATCCCTGACCGGTTGCAGCTCTCCATATGCCCGATGCAGAACCGCCATACCGCGCGAAGTGCCCAGGAAGAAGCGAGCCAACGCTCCAGGATCCGCGTCGGCCGTGAGCAACCCCGCCGACTGCGCGCGTGCCAGCGTCTCCCGTAACGCTGTTTCGGTACGCTCGAAATGCCTTCGAATGCGATCCGAGATCACAGGGTTCCGTCCTCCGCATTCCAAGGTCGTCTGACACAACAGGCAGCCGGCCGGGTTCACGGGATCGGTCATGCGCGCGAGGTGGCTCTCCAGAAAGGCTTCAATCGCCTGTCGAGGATCCGGGTCTGCCAGCGCCGCCCGCGCCGCGCCGCCGAAGCGCTCGCTGTAGCGGTCGAGCGCGCGCAGCAACAGTTCTTGCTTGCCACCATAGGCATGATACAGGCTGCCACGCTGCACGCCGCTGGCTTCGGCGAGATCCGCCATTGCGGTGGCGCAGAAGCCGTTGCGCCAGAAAACGTCGACTGCCGTATCGAGAACCGCCCCCTCGTCGAACTGCCGCACCCCGACCATTCCACCCTCCCTGCGTTCCTTCGACGCGCTCACGCCACTGTGAAGCTCGTGTCGGGAAATCAATGAACAGTATTCTTGACATCAATGTCAACATAACAATTTCCGGTTCGAGTGGAGCCGATTGGCGGCTTCCACGACACAGGGGAGAACTGTCATGCCTGTCACTGAAAAACGTCGGCTGACCTCGGGTCTTGCCGTGATGCGCCTCTCGACTGGCGCTTTTATTCTGCTTCAGGCCGTAAAGGTGATGCTCGCGCTGTTCCCGATCTGCAAGCGAGGCAGGGCTTTGCCAACACCTTCGCTGGTGAAGGTTCCAAAAAAGACCCATCGTTCCGCGATCTTCTCCGGACTTGCATCCCTGGTACTTCTGGTTGCCATACCTTCCGCCTTTGCTGCCGAAGATCCCAAAGTGCACAGTTTCGCAGCGCAGCCGAAGCTCGTTGACACCACAAACACGCACTGGGTCGAGACCGAAGAGGGTGTGATCGTCATCGATACCCAGCGTGTTTTTCCGGAGGCCGAGCGCGCCGTACGCCATATCCAGACCTTGAAAAAGCCGGTGCTCGGCATTTTTATCACCCATGCTCACACGGATCACTACGGCGGTCTGTCGGTGTTCAAGACAGCTTTTCCCGATGCCCCCGTCTTCGCGGCTGAAGAAACAATCCGCTCCATGCGCGAAGACAGCCGCGGCTACAACGCGGCCCGTAAGGCCCGTCACGGCGAGCTTTTTCCCTCGCAACAGGTCATCAGTGCGACTCTGCCGGACCGTGTCATCGCCAACGGCGACATGGTGGAACTGGGCGGACTGCGCTTTGAGGTTCACAAGAAAGGAGCGAGCGAGGCAGAAGTGACCTCGATGCTCTATCTCCGCGACCACGATATTCTCTTCGTCGGAGACCTGATCAACGACGGTTTCGTACCGGCACCGCTTGAGAGTCTCGACAACTGGTTGATCCAACTCGACGAGATCGCCGCCCGTTATCCGGCCGATACGACCATTTATATCGGCCATGGCGAACACGGTCCGCTGATGGCGAAGCTCGAGCCGCAGCGCCGCTATCTCGAAGACCTCTCCGACGCCGTGGCGTCGGCCATCGAGGACAATGTGCTCGACGCGGGTGAGGCCGACGCCATCGCCTTTCAGCTGGAGGGCAAGTATCCACACTGGCACGGCGTCGGCGGCAACCCGCGCTTCGAGGTTCTGCGCGCCGTCGCCGGCTTCGTCGCCGTGCAGCGTGGCGCAGAAAATCGCGCTGGCGCGGCCTTTCGCTGACCGAACGCGGCGGCGGCGGCGGGACAGTCCCGCCCCGTCGCTGTACGCTGACGGAGTTGTTCGATTTGCTCGCGGTGTCCTTTGGACAACGGTAGGAAACGAACCAGAAAACCGTTGACCAACACGATTCGTAAACGCTCACCAAGTAATAGTTCGAAGCTGGGTATTTCGGCTGAAGCAAATTGTGGCGGTTCCGAGGAGTTCAAAACCAATGATAAGTGCGCCCCATCACGCTACCGCAGACAGTCTGATAAGAGCGGTCGCGCCGCGGCCTCGGAGAAAACCCAGACGCCGGTTTCTCACCGCCTGGATGGGGTCCGCGCCAACCGGGTGTCGGCATGAGTAGACGCAAGGCGCCAAGGGCAGCAAAGCTGGGCGTGCGAAGTGGCGGCGTATATGCTGTTGCAGCGGCGGTCGCCTTGGTTGTGCTCATCGGCGCGGGCATCAGTTCCGGAGAGGACTCGGGGAAGACCGACGGAGTGACGCCCGTTGCTCCCTTGCATGATCACTCGCAGTCGGCCGACGCCACGCAGTTCGGCTGGACGGTCGCCTGGTACCCCCGCGACGTGCCAGTTGCTCTGAGGCTCTTCGCGTGGAACGAGATGACCGGCCTTGGGGACACCGGGTTGGGCATCCTCTCGAATCCGTCTCTCGATCCGCTGGGTGAAGTAATCGGGGTCGGCGGCGAGTGGTTTGCAGTCGAGGCAGAGACCGGGGAAGTGAGGGAGCTCCAGGACGACGACGTAAGTCCGTTCGCCACCATCATCAATTTCGAACCTCAGCACACCATCGAACTCGGCAGGGTCGCCAGCGTCGACGCGCTCCAAGTGCTACTCGATGAGGAGTTCCGCTACACCGAGTCGCAGCTTTTCGTATTCCACCTCAAGGGCAAGGCGACATCGCTCCGCTATATCATCGAAGGACCGCCGCTGACCCCGAAGTTGACAGAATACGTCAAGGACGGTCAGGCGCAGGTCGGCGAAGCGGCAGTCGCGCAGACTATGAAGAGTGCCAGCGACGTGGATATCGAAGTGGTCGGGATCCGTGCACCGCCGGCGACCAATGTCTTGTTCGAGGTGCCGTATCACTATCACTTCGTCTCGGCCGATCGCTCGCTCGTCGGTCACGTCATTGATATGAGCCTGGAGTCCGCATCGGTTGCGTGGATGCGGGTAGAACGGCTCGACTGGCACAACTGGGACCTTGACTGACGGTCCGCTGTGCCGGGTCTCGGCCCTTCGCGAACCACAGGTACATTCGGTCGTTTGTTCATGTCGTGAGCCGGAAACCGCCGCGAACTTGCTCGGCTGTTCGAATGGGTCCGTGATCCGCGCACATTGCTATTTTGGTTAGCATTGGGTCGGGTCCGGTCAAAGATGTCTGTCCAGCCAACCTGGCCTGATTGTAGATTGCCCCGACAACCTGGTGCCCTGCTGGGCACGATTTTTATTGAACCTGCGTTGCTCCCGCCAGACTAATCTCGTCGCCACACCCCGAGAAAGTGTCTGGCAACAGAAGCACGGCCGGCTCCCGAGTTGAGGGCGATGCAATCAAAACAGCGATCGGCATCCGATAGGCTTCAACGCCGCCAAAGCGTGAATCGGCACTTACCGCCTGCTGATAGAAACTCTCGGGCAACCAAGCCGGCGCAGGGTCATTGCCAAACAGAGTCCTGTCGAGGACATCCAAATCGGCATCCAGGTAATCTGAAAACCCATAGTATCTGAACACATGATTAGCCGGACGGGTTGGATTGAAAAACGCAACCGGTATCGACCCGCTCTGAATCTGCCCCAAACACGATGTCAGGGTCGTAAAGAAACTGGGTCTCGTCTTAAGGTCATTGACGACCTCGAAATACGACGCCGCAACCGGCGCCAACGCAATCGCAAAAAAGACATAACGCACACGACCAAAAGACGTTTCTGTCAACAGTTTCGCCAATCCGACGCCGCAGACAACGGCCAAGGGCGGAAAAAACGGATAGATGTATGCATGCAGTTTTGACGTCATTATCGAAATCAGCGTTACGGGAAGGATAAACCATATGAAAACAATCGCTATTTTTGGATCTCGCGACGCAAAATAACTCCGCCCCAAATAATACAAACCCGCAAAAAGAGAGACGTAAATACCCGTGCTTATCGCAATTCTATTTGTAAACAATAAGTAATAATTCCAAGGTTGCAGATGGCTTACATCTAGATAACTGGTTAATCTCTTTACAACATGCATGCCAAAAATACTATGCCAGAAAGGAAAACCATACTGATCATATTGATACAAAAACCAAGGTATGATCAGGATCGCCGATATGAAACCTATCAACAACCAGAAATAAATTTCTTTAAGAAAACGCTTCAATAATTTTGCATTGAAGGCTATCACGATTAGCATGATGAGCGGCATGAACAGTGCCGCCACAAATTTGCTCATGAACCCAATTACGAAATAAACACCTATCGCCGTGATATGGAATCTTTTTCGTGATTCTTCGTCTGTCCAGGCGGCAAAATGATACAAACCAGCCGTGTATTGAAGGACCAATACGCTTTCCATCTTATTGAAAAGCATGCCGCTATTGAGAAACGGAAATTTCATTGTAAAAAATACGACGCCTGCAAAAACACCGGCCCATCGTCCGCCAATCCGGCGTGCGAACAGGAACAAATACACAAAAGTCAATGCAGTCATGACAAGATCGACAAGACGCAAACCCCAGTTATTCTCTGGAGCACCCAGTTCAAGAGTTAACGCCGTCAACCACATCTTTAGAGGCGGTTTTTCTAAAAACGGAGGATTACCATGAAATATGTATACCGGGGTGAGCCAATCGCCGGTCTCAACCATCTTTTGAGCTGCGAATGAGTAAATCGCTTCATCATTGTCAACATCACCACTGCCATACCAAATGAGTATTGGCAGAAACACAACCGCGAGAAGTATTAACTCAACACGGACCTGTTTGAATTGTTCGATAGTATTGTGTGTCAATGTGATCAAGAAGAGAGCTGGGCGCCGGAGGATGGGCTTTTCGCCGCTAGGTTGATGCCCCACCAATGCCACCGGTAAGAGATCCGGTCAACATATGCCGTACCACGAGAACGCTCGCCGATACTGCGACGCGACCGACAATGGCAGAGCCTCAGCCCCTCACCGCTGCGGCTCGATCGTCGTGTCGGACGGCGGGCAATCGGTGCAGCCGGCGACAGCCGACAACGCCCGGCCGGGCAAAAAGATCAAAAGCGAGGCGGCGTCGCCGGCGCTGTTGATGACCACCGCCTCGGCCTGTTCCTCGCGAGCGCTTTCCACGGTCTGTCTCAGCGCGTCGCTGCGCACGATTTCGATCAATGTCGGGGATCCGGCGAACGTCGCGTGTCCGCCGCCGTCGAGGTCCGATACATCGAAGACGACAATACCGCGGTCCCGGAGAAACTCGGCGTTTTGGCCCTGACCGACACGCGGGTGGCCGCCACGCAGGGTGCTGGAAAAGCGCAGCGCGTTATCGTTCTGCGATGCCAGAACGGCGATTTCCCGAGGTCGGTTCGGACCGAGATCAGCCAGTGCCCGGTCAAACACGTCGATGTCGACATCGGGTGCCGCGAGGACCACCGTGTCCAGCCCGGCCAGCGTCCGCCGGTCACCTGACACCGCCAGCAGCCGCAACGCCTGCATGGTGACCTGCGATCCCATCGAATGGGCGAACAGGGTGACGTTGCCGGCATCCGACGCGGCGGCCATGCGCAGGACTTCGACAAGCCCGTCCTCGGCGAAGATGGCGCTGTCGCGGTCGTAGACGTAGCCCTGTGGTTTGGCGATGGAAGGCCAAGAATAATGCAGCGCGACGGCTTCGCTGCCGAAATCGTGCAGCATCTGGGACTGGCGAAAGACGCCGCTGGCGAAACTGTTGTTGTAGCCATGCACGAAAATGAACAGATCCCGGTTGCCGGCCGGCAGTTGACGCAGGCTTCGGTTGATGTCCCGCTTGAACACCGCCGCATCGGGAATCGACCGGCGGCCGACCAGAGTGAAGTGTCTGGCGGGATCGTGACCGGACGCGGCGCGCTCAACCCGGCCCGGCCGGTGTTGCTCCGGTATGCCGATGTCAAGTTCGACGAAGCTCAGTTGCATGGAGCGTTGGCCGTCGAACATCTGCGATGGATCGTCGGAGGGCGCTCTGCTTGTCGCGGTAAAGACCGTCCGAACGGCCATGACGTCGCTGGGCGACACCGGTTGCACGTTGAACGCAGCGGGCTCGCTTTGGCAGGAGGCCAGCACCACCGAGACCGCAAAGATCGATACAAGCAATCGGGGTTTCGTCAACGCGGCACCGCCATACTCGAGCACAACAGCCAACACCTTGCATGCGGCATCCGCAAAATCAATTGGCGTCGTGCATATGTCAGGGGCAGGCCTGTCTTTTGGATGGCGATCCGCCGAATACGGGGTTGCGTTCGGCGGCGCGCGCTGCAATTGAAGGGCCACAACTGAGTTTCGACCGGAGCGAAAGAGCGCATGACCGTGACACCATTCAGCCGGCCGCAGGAATTGTCGTGGATGGTCGACGGCCTGCGTATAGCCGGCCTGGGCTGGGGACCGGCCGATGGCGTTCCGGTCCTGGCGCTGCACGGCTGGCTCGACAACGCCGGCAGTTTCGAGGCACTGGCGGCGAGGTTGCCGCACTGCCGTATCGTCGCCATCGATCTCACCGGACATGGGCACAGCGCCCATCGATCCGCCGACGCGACCTATCAGGTCTGGGACGATGTCCCGCAGCTGTTGCAGATCATGGATCAGTTGAACTGGAACCGCTGCACGCTGCTCGGGCATTCGCGTGGCGGCTTTATCGCCGCGATTCTGGCAGCAACCTCTCCGGATCGGGTGGATCGTCTGATCACGCTGGATGCGCTGCTACCGCCGCCGGTTGACGACAGTGCATTCGTCGAGCAGTTGAGGGCGGCATTGACCGACCGTACGCGTTACGCAAGGCGACCGGAACGCGTATTCGAAAATCGCGATTCCTACATCGCGCGGCGGGTCGGTTACGGAACACCCGAACACATCACAGAGAAAATCGCCGAACGGGCGCTCAGGGCGCGCGACGGCTCCTTCGTGTGGACCGGCGATGCGCGGCTGTTCGGCAAATCGCCGGTCAAGTTGAACCAGCCGCAGGGCGATGCGATTCTGCGCGCCCTGACGATGCCGGTCCTGTGGATGACCTTCGAGCAGGGGCTGGCCAACCATACATGGATGACAGAGCTTGCCGTTCGGGCGAGGGCGCAGGTTGGCGATCTGACGACTATTCAGCTCGATGGCCATCACCATTGTCATATGGAAGAGGCACAGGCAGCGGAGATAGCCGTGCATATCACCGCGTTTCTGCGCCAGAGCAAGTTGCGGCCAGAATGAAGCATTTGATTCACCCTATGTTTTCAGCACGATAGACCTATCCAGGGTGGCGGCAAATCGGCCCATCGTTCGCGCTAAATTCGTCCACTGGACGAATTTGCGAGACGCGCTCACCGTTGCGCCGCTTGCCCGATGCACCACATCGCGCTGCGCGACGCGCCTTGCCGAGTGAGCCGATTTTCCGCCATCAAATGATTCATTCTGGTCGCAACTTGCTCTACTCACACTCCACTCCTACGGCCACCTGGCGTCCTGCCAAGCGCCGGAACCGTCGGGCGACGTGGCGGTATTCGCTGGCCCGGTTTCCGAATCATCAGACGCCGGGTGCTTTGCCGACAGGATCAGCAGCCGGAACCGTGCTTTCAGCGAACCCTGTTCGGCTGCGGCCGTATACCATTTGCGGGCCTCGGCGGGGTCCGACGGCATGCCGGCGGCGTCATCGTAGAGCTTGGCCAGTTGATACTGCGCCTCGGCATGTCCCTTTTCGGCCGCCAGCCGATACCAGTCCGCGGCCTCGACCGTATCCTGCGTCACACCGTTGCCGGTGTCGAGCGCGGTGGCGAGCTCGAACTGTGCTTCCGTGTGATCCTGCTCCGCCGCCGCCCTGAATAAGGCGACAGCCTGCGCCGCATCGCGTTCCACACCGTCGCCAGCCGTGTGCAACAAGCCGAGGCTGTATTGGGCGTCCGCCAAGTCCTGCGCCGCGGCAGTCCGAAAAAACGCGGCCGCCCTGGCCTTGTCCCGGTCGACGCCGTGGCCGTACTGGTGAAGCCGTCCCATCTGGTAGTGGGCCTGTGACAGATTCTGTTCCGCCGCCGCACGCAGCAGATCCAAACCCCGGTCGAGATCGATATCGAGACCCTCGCCGAACAGATACATCACGCCGAGATTGTACTGACCGAGCCTGTCTCCCTGGTCGGCTGCCGCGCGGTACAGTCGGATTGCTTCCGCCTGGTTTTTTGCGACGCCTCTGCCGTACTCATACATGAATCCCAGGTTGGCCTGCGCCAGGGCGTCCCCCTGATCTGCGGCCGCCTGGTACCATTTGACAGCTTCGGCATCATCCTGCGCGACGCCGCCACCGGAGGCATAAAGATTGCCAAGATTGACCTGGGCATCGATATATCCCTGCTCCGCCGCGGCCCGATACCACTTGGCCGCTTCGGACGCGTTCTTAGAGGTCCCTTCTCCAGCATCGTACATAAGGGCCAGATTGAACTGGCCGCGCGCGTGTCCGAGGTCCGCCGCCCGACGATACCAGCGGATGGCCTGCTCGTCGTCCACCGGCACGCCGCGTCCGAGATCAAACATCATGCCGACATTGGTCAGAGCCGTCGGTTCTTGTTGCTCCGCCGCCTTGTGGAACCACTTGAGCGCCACCGCATCGTCCTGAGGCACGCCCGTGCCGTGGAAATACATGCTCCCGAGATTGACCTGTGCGTCGACATCTCCCTGTTCCGCCGCGGCCCGGTACCACTTGACCGCCAGGTCGTCGTTTTGGTCTGTGCCGCGACCCAGATCATACATCAGCGCAAGGTTGTATTGCGCAAAAGTATGGCCCTGTTCGGCGGCCCGTGCATACCAGTCAAGCGCCTCCGCCAGGTCCGTTTCCATGCCCTCGCCGGCTTCCAGCATGTAGCCCAAGCGAAACTGCGCCTCCACTGCGTCCTGTTCGGCGGCGGCGCGAAACCAGGTGGCGGCTTCTTCCAGGTCCTTTGAAATGCCGTCGCCGTTGTAAAGCAGATAGGCGAGACTGGTCTGGGCGTCCGTCTGTCCTTTCTCAGCCGCCAGGCGATAGAGCCGTGCCGCTTCAGCCGCATCTTCTTCGACGCCCCGGCCGCGGCGGTACATGCGCGCCAGATGAAACTGTCCGTGCGCGTTGTTCTGATCGGCCGCCAAACGAAACCAGCGGGCCGCCTCGTTGTCGTCCTGGGCAACGCCGTTGCCGTCCTCGTAAAGCAGGCCGAATCCGACCTGGCCGAAGTCATTGCCTTGGTCCGCCGCAAGTCGATACCAATTGGCGGCCTCTTGGTAATTCTGCGGCACGCCACGGCCGTGATGATACATGTATGCAAGATAGGCCTGCCCGGTCGGATCGCCCTGGCCGGCAGCCTCGCGATACCACCGGACGGCTTCGGCGTCATCCTGCAGCACACCGCTGCCCAGCTCGTACATAACGCCGAGATTGGTCTGCGCCATGGCGTATCCCTGGACCGCGGCGGCGCGGTACCAACGGACCGCCTCTCCGGTATCCTTCAGGACACCGTCGCCGGTCTCGTACAGGTAGCCCAACCAGTTCTGCGCACTGGGATATCCAAGCTCGGCATCCTTCCGAATCTGCCGTATCGTTTCAGGGTCGGTCTGGGTCCGCGCGGCTTCGGTGTCCGCCTCCGGAACAAATGCGCCGCTGCGCTCCTTGCGCAATGCGATTAAAAACATGTTTTGCGTTTGGTGTCCGGTCGATGCGATGTCGGCCGCGGCTCGCAGCGCGCTGGCCGGGAAAAGGGGCGTCGCTTCAACCGAGAACTGAAACCCGGAAAAGGTCAAAACCAACGTGGTGCAGAGACAGAGCCTCTTCATCGTGCCTAGGTCCCAAAAATGGAGACTTACGGCCACTGCCGTGCAGTCCCAGCTGACAGGAACTGGCGTCGCCCACCGCCGATGTTCGTAATTCCTATAGACAGATACCGAGATGGACCGCTGCGCGTCAAGGTGGCGGGTGCAAATCGGCGGATTGCCCAAGCATCGTGCCGCTGCGTTGCGCGTTCGCTTTGACAGGGCCTTGAGAGGGCTTATAACGCACTGCAGCATTGTTGCCGCCCACACACGGCCAGACCGAACGCAGGACCCGGAACCCGCATGCTCACCCGTCGTGAGACCTATCAAGCACTGATGCGGGATTTTCGCTGGCAGATTCCTGAACGCTTCAACATAGGAACGGCAGTTTGTGACGTCTGGGCGGAGCGTGACCCGTCGCGTTTATGCCTTTTGCATTATCAGCCGGACCGGGACCCCGACCGCTTGACCTATGGTGAGCTGCGCCGGCGCTCCGATGCGTTCGCGCACGCGCTGGTATCGTTGGGTGTTGCACCGGGAGACCGCGTCGCATTGCTGTTGCCACAGGGTTTCGACACGGTCACAGCGCATATTGCCATTTATAAGATCGGAGCGGTGGCCGTGCCGCTTGCGCTGCTGTTCGGGCCTGATGCGCTCGGCTACCGTTTGAAGGCGTCGGGCGCCAAGGCCATTGTGACGAACCGCTCGGGATCAGAGAAAGTCAGTCAGGTGTCTGACTTTTCGCTAACCGTCATATCTGTCGATGGTGGTGCCGGAACACATGATTTCCACGGACTGATGCGCGACCCATCACGGAGATTTCCGGTCGCCGACACAGGGCCTGACGATCCGGCAATGATGATTTTCACATCCGGAACGACCGGGCCGCCGAAAGGCGCCTTGCATGGACACCGGGTATTGCTCGGTCACTTGCCGGGTATCCAGTTCGCGCATGAGTTTCTGCCGCAGGAGGGCGACCTGTTCTGGACGCCGGCCGACTGGGCCTGGGCGGGCGGTTTGCTCAACGTGCTGCTGCCGTCGCTGTATTTCGGAGTGCCCGTGGTTTCATCGGCCGCGCAGAAGTTTGACCCCGTCACGGCGTTCCGGATCATGGAGACAATGGGCGTGCGTAACGCCTTTCTGCCGCCGACAGCTCTGCGCATGCTGAAAACGGTCGATCGTCCGGCCAAGCGTTTCAACCTGAAGCTGCGCACCATTGGTTCGGCAGGTGAGTCGCTGGGTCGTGAAACCTATGCCTGGGCGCAGCGTGAGCTGGGAATAACCATCAACGAATTCTACGGCCAGACCGAATGCAACGCAGTGCTGGGATCCTGTGCCGGATTGGGCATCTCCCGGGCCGGATCGATCGGCAAGCCGGTGCCAGGGCACCGGGTGGCGGTCATTGACGCCGAAGGCAGGGAAGTACCGGACGGCCAGACGGGTCAGATTGCCGTGCGGCGCCCCGATCCGGTGATGTTTCTGGGCTATTGGAACAATGAAGCGGCAACCACCCGCAAATTCATCGGCGACTGGATGCTGACCGGGGATCAGGGTTTGCGGAGCGACGATGGTTACATTGCGTTCTTCGGCCGCGACGACGATGTCATCACATCGGCCGGCTATCGCATCGGCCCCGGCGAAATCGAGGACTGCCTTCTCGGCCACCCGGCGGTGGCGCTGGCAGCGGCGGTTGGCAAGCCCGATCCGGTACGCACCGAAATCGTCAAGGCATACGTGGTGTTGAAGCCCACCGCGAAGGCGAGCCATGCACTCGCCGGCGAATTGCAGGACTGGGTCAAGCAGCGGCTGTCGGCGCACGAATATCCGCGCGAGGTACAGTTCGTAAATACCCTGCCGTTGACCACCACCGGCAAGGTGATCCGGCGGGAGTTGCGCGATCGCGCGCTGCGCGAGGCACGGTCGGCGGAAGTGTAATCGATCTATTTGCGTTTGGTGAGCGTGCGCAGGCGGTCGCGGACGATGCGGGCGATCCTGCGGGTGCTCTGGTACCTGTGAAGGTGTTTTTCAACCTGGCGCACATCCCGGTCACCCGCCGGTTTGAGGCCGACGATCAGCGTGCCCATCGGACAGCGCTGGCGCCAGATTCGGCTCATCACCGGATGATCCGGCACTGCACAGGAATCGGTAACGTCAATGTTGGGGTCGTCGAGATGGGAGATCGTCAGATCCTCCATCAGCAGCTGACCCGGGGAACAATGCGCATGATCTTCGCTGTAGGCCGTTTTCCAGGTGTAAGCGGTACCGCCCATGACAAAGACGATGGTCGAGGCAATGGCCTTGCCGTCGAGATTGAGCGTATGGATGCGGACATTGTCCGTCTCGGCCAGATTGGTGATGGCTTCGCGCGCGAATGCGGCGCGGTAACGATCGATGACCATGGCCGACCGGCGACGGCCCTTCCAGCCACTGGCTTCCAGGTTGAGAAACTCCTCCATGCGGAACCGGACGTCATCCGGCTGACGGGCCACGTCGTGATGCAGGCTTCCGGCTTCGCTCAAGAGCCGGCGCTGGCGGCGGCGCTCCCGGCGGTGCTTGGTCGATATCGACCGGTCGAGATAGGCTTCGCCGTCTTCGCTGCTCTGCAGCATCGGGCGGTCAAACAGATCCGTTTCGCCGACCGTCAGGTTGCGGCTCACCGCGACGGCCCGCAGCAAGCTGACAAACGCTCCCTCCATGCGAGCATGCGGCACGACCAGCACCGAAGGCAGATCGAGTTCGTCGCGCGTCAGGGTTTCCAGCAGATTGTCGAGTGTCTCGGCGGCGCCTTCCTGGTCGAGCAACGGAGTGCCCAGCGGACCGAACGGATTGGCCCAGGCCCTTAGGATCGGTGCGCCAATCGCAAAACCGGGCCGTTCGATCGAGAACGGCATCAGGAAGCGGATCCGGCTGCGGGTTTCGTTTTCATCCCGCATAACAAGCAGACGGATCAACCGGTCCTCAAGCCGGGGCATGGCGGGCGCCAGGAAGCGCGCCGAGAAGAAGACGTTCGGCTCAATCGCCCGATAGGTTAGAAAATCCAATTCTTCGCGCAGATCATATCCCGACCGCGCCGGATAAATGGACAGGTGACGCTCCGGCTTGCCGGCTTCGACCGAGACCTCGGCTACGGGCCGTTCGCTGTCGAGGCCGGCGATCTTGGTGACGGTCGTCCCACCGGATCCGCCGCCATCCCCCTGCAGGTACGGATTGGCCGACATGCTAACCGGCTCCTTCGGCGGCAACCGCGGCCGATGGTCTGGCCAGGATGCTCATGCTGATGCCGAGTCGGCGCCGGATGACAATGAACAACAGCAGCGCTTCCAGCCCCATCGCCGCCGCCGTCGCCAATGCGGCGCCGAGCAGGCCGATCATGGGAATCAGGATTACATTGCCGCAGACGTTGACCACGAGCACTGCCACATAAACGGCCGCGCAGACCTTCTGTTCGCCCGCCATGGTCAGTAGCGCTTCTCCGGGGCCCAGGAGGGCCTTGGCCACGATGCCGGCAAACAGAACGAACATCAGCGGATATCCGGCGGCGAATGCGGGTCCGAACAGCGACAGCAAGAACGGGCCGAATGCCAGAACGGCGCCGCCGACCAGCAGCGACGGCCAGAATGTCCAGCGGGCGCTGTTCGCCGCAAAATCGGCGAGAGCCCGGCGATCCCGTTGGGCGACCAGAACCGAGAACCGCGGCGCCATGCCCGCCTTAACGGCAAAATAGACGAAGTGTACCAGTGCCATCGTCTTGGCTGCAGCGAAATAGGTGGCGACCTGGTCGGGATCAAGAAACAGGCCGACCATCACCACGTCGGCGTTGGTCAGCAGGAAATAAAAACCCTCGATCAGGAAAATGGGCAGGGAGATCCGCAACCAGAAGCCGAACCGTATGGTGCGCGGGCCGGAATCATAACGCCGCCGCATGCGCCGATCGAGGAGCAGCCACTGGGTCATGGTCGTTGCCCAGGTTGCCAACAGCGCGGCGGCCAGCGCCGTGACGGCAGTCGCCCCAAAACCGATGGCAATCGCCGCGAAGGTGATGGCCAGAATCAAAACCGGGCGTACCAGGTAGGTCGGGCTCAGTGCCTGCAAAGGCCAGCTGTTGCCTCTTGCGGTGCCTTCCAGAACGTCACCCAGCGCCAGCATCGGCAAGGCAAAAGCGCCTAAGAAAAGTGGCACCACATAGTATCCTTGCATGCGGTCGCCGAAAAGCAAAAGGAAGCAGATGCCAAGCACCGCCAGCAGGCTGGCGGATGCGATGGCGACAATACGTGCGGTGGCAGCGATGCCGCGCAGGTCGGCGATGTCGCCGGTTGTCCGGTATTGCGGCAGAAAACGGATTACCGCGGTGTGGAAGCCAAGGCAGGCGAGGCTGCCGAGGATCACCGCGAGCACCCAGACAAACACGAACACGCCGTATTCGAAAGGACCCATGATGCGGGCGAGGAATACCTGGGACAGGAAAGCGATTCCGGCGCTGACGACACGGATGGCGAAAGCGACCAATGCCATGCGCTGTGCTTCGCTATCGCTGTCTGCACCCCTGAGGATGCGTGCCGCCGTGTCGATGATACGGGCTGCCGCGGCGCGCAAGCCGGACATCGTCGTCCTGAATTCGCCAGCCGTGTTTCCAGCCGTCATGGTCATGTCGTGTTTTCGCCCCCGGGGTTTACCCCAGCGCAGTCTTGCATAACAGCGTTAAGAAACCATTGGTTAGCAAGGGTTTCCAGAGTCTTAACGGGCCCAGGCGTGGCGTGTTTGGCTTGACCGACGATCGTTTTCCTCCAGTGCCACGGGCGTGTTGCGCGGTATCGCGCGACGGCAGCCGATGCCGCGCGTGCTGATCGTTCCGGAGGTTCCGTGGACTGTTGGAAAAACCCGCCCGCTTTTCAAGCCGGCACGGAGTTTGCCTCGCGGCGGCCATGCCGCATGATCTTGGTCAAATTACGACGGTGGGTGAGGCTGCGGTCAATCGACCTAAGCGTAGGCGCCGTGGCAGTGTTTGTATTTCTTGCCCGAGCCGCAGGGGCAGGGTTCGTTGCGACCGACCTTGCCCCAGGTTGACGGATCCTGCGGGTTGCGGTCCTCCGGCGCCACGACACGCTGAACACGGGTCAGCGTCTGAACGTCGCCATCGGCGTCGGCAAATTCGTCACGTCCGGTGGTCGCGTCGAGGTGATGACCCTCCATCTCCTGCGGCGGTTCCGGTTGCGGCGCATCGGCGGCTTCACGCACCAGTTCCACCCGCATCAGCTGCGCTGTTACCGTCTGGCGCAACTGCGCAAGCAGGCTCTGGAACAGTTCGAAGGCTTCCGATTTATACTCCTGCAACGGATCGCGCTGCCCGACGCCGCGAAATCCGATGACCGACCGCAGATGATCGAGATTGACCAGGTGTTCCCGCCACAGATGGTCGAGCGTCTGCAGAACGACCGTTTTTTCGACGTAGTTCATGACCTCGGGGCCGAAGCGTTCAGCCCGGTCGCTCGCCGCCTTGTCAGCCATGTCTGTCAGCCGCTCGCGAATGTCGTCTTCGGCAATGCCCTCCTCAGCGGCCCACTCGGCAATCGGTGGCTGAAGGTTCAGGAACTTTTCGACACCCTCGGTCAGACCCTCGATATCCCATTGTTCGGCATAGGCTCTCTCTGGGATGTGGCTGGCGACCTGATCCTCGATCACGTCGTGACGCATGTCTGCGACCGTTTCGGTAATCTCCTCCGCGTCCATCAACTCGAGGCGCTGTTCGAAAATCACCTTGCGCTGGTCGTTCATCACGTCGTCGAATTTCAGCAGGTTCTTGCGGATATCGAAGTTGCGGGCTTCGACCTTCTTTTGGGCCCGCTCAAGCGCTTTGTTGATCCACGGATGGATGATCGGTTCGCCTTCTTTCAGGCCGAGTTTCCTCAGCATGCCGTCCATGCGGTCGGAGCCGAAGATGCGCATCAGGTCGTCCTGCAGCGACAGATAGAATTTCGAACGGCCCGGGTCCCCCTGACGGCCGGAGCGGCCGCGCAGCTGGTTGTCGATGCGGCGGCTTTCGTGCCGCTCGGTCGCCAGTACGTACAGGCCGCCGGCGCTCAGCGCTTCGTCTTTCAGCTTCTGCACTTCGGCGCGGATTGTCGCCTCTCGAGCTTCGCGGGTTGCTTCATCCTCGATATCGGCCAGCTCCTGGGCGATACGCATATCGACATTGCCGCCGAGTTGGATGTCGGTACCGCGTCCAGCCATATTGGTGGCGATGGTGATGGCGCCCGGGACGCCGGCCTGTGCAATGATATAGGCTTCCTGTTCGTGGTAGCGCGCGTTCAGCACCTGGAATTCCTTCAGCCCCTCCTTTCGCAAAAGGGTGGCGAGAACCTCCGATTTTTCGATCGACGTGGTGCCGACGAGGACCGGTTGACCACGCTCTCGGGCATCCTTGATCTCGGCGACGATCGCCGTGTATTTCTCGTCGGTGGTGCGGTAGACCTCATCATCTTCATCGGTCCGCTGGATCGGCAGGTTGGTGGGAACCTCGACCACGGTCAATCCGTAGATGTTGCCGAACTCCTCCGCCTCCGTCGCGGCGGTACCGGTCATGCCGGCCAGCTTCCCATACATGCGGAAATAGTTCTGGAAGGTGATCGAGGCGAGCGTCTGGTTCTCCGGCTGAATCGCCACCTTCTCCTTGGCCTCGAGCGCCTGGTGCTGGCCTTCAGAATAGCGGCGCCCCGGCATCATCCGGCCGGTAAATTCGTCGATGATCACCACTTCGCCATTGCGGACGATGTAGTCCTTGTCACGGGCGAAAAGCTTGTGCGCCTTCAGCGCATTATTGACGTGGTGGACTATCGTGACATTGTCGACGTCGTAGAGGGATTCGCCCTTCAGGAGGCCGGCTTCCTTGAGCATGCCTTCCAGTTTTTCGGTGCCTACTTCCGAAAAGGTCGCCGAGCGCTGCTTTTCGTCGATCTCGTAATCACCTTCCTCCAGCAGCGGAATAAAGGCATCGACCGTGTTGTACAGTTCGGAGCGATCGTCCAGAGGTCCTGAGATGATCAGTGGTGTACGCGCCTCGTCAACGAGAATGGAATCCACTTCGTCGACGATGGCGAAGTGGTGGCCGCGCTGTACCATCTGGCTGCGCTCATACTTCATGTTGTCACGCAGATAGTCGAAGCCGAGTTCATTGTTGGTACCGTAGGTGACGTCGCAGGCGTAAGCCGCCCGGCGCGCATCGTCGTCCATGCCGTGGATAATGGTTCCGACGGTCAATCCGAGGAACCGGTAGAGCCGTCCCATCCATTCGGCGTCGCGTGTCGCCAGGTAGTCATTGACCGTCACGACATGCACGCCGTTGCCGGTGAGCGCATTGAGGTAGACGGGAAGGGTCGCCACCAACGTCTTGCCTTCACCGGTTTTCATTTCGGCGATCGAATTGTTGTCGAGGATCATGCCGCCGATCAGCTGGACGTCGAAGGGGCGCATCCCAAGAGCGCGGCGTGAGGCCTCGCGCACCGTTGCAAATGCCGGGACCAGCAAATCGTTCAGTGTCTTGCCGTCGGCCAGCTGCTGACGGAATTTTTCGGTCTGGGCGGCCAGATCCTCATCGGACAGGGCCTCCAGGTCTTTTTCCAACGCATTGATTGCATCGACGCGCGGCTTGTAGGAGCGAACGATGCGGTCGTTGGAGGAACCGAACAATTTGCGGGCGATGCCGCCGAAGCTGACCATTAGGATGGTCCTTTCCTTCTGGTCGGGCGGTTCGCCAAACGGTTCCAGGTTCCCTTCGATTGGTTCGATTGGGCCGTTTTGAAGCTGATCCGCTCGAAACTGAACTGGACGCGAGATTGCGTGACAGATAAGAGGGGGGGTGAAGGTTGTCAACGGCGCTTGGGCGACGCCGGCGGCGGTAACGTGAAGGTGTATTCCGTTCCACCGCATGACGGGCAGGGAATCGGCAATTGATGACGCCGCATGGCCTGTCGATGCCGTCCGCAGCAAAGGGGTTGTTTTCAAGATGCGAATGAACTTGCCATTGCCCGCGGGCATGCTGGCTATGCTGGTTGCCCTGAGCAGTCCGGCAGTCGCTCAGGAGACCGATAAAGTCATTGCCACCATCGGCGGCAAACCGGTCTATCAATCGGAGCTCGACATCGCCAAGGCAGATCTCGACCCGCAGTTCGAGCGACTGCCTGAGGAACAGCGTACTGCGGCCGTGCTTTCAGCACTTCTCGATATAAAGGTGATGGCGCAGCAGGCTGAAAGAGCCGGTTTCGGTCAGGATGAGCTGTTTGAGCGCCGCATGGGTTTCCTGAAGGACCGCACGCTGCATAACGACTATTTCAGGAGCCGTGTGGTCGAAGGCGTAACGCCTGAGGAGGTACGCAAGCGCTATGACGACGAAGTCGCTGCGACGCCGCCGGAAAAAGAGGTCAGAGCGCGCCATATCCTGGTCGATAGCGAAGAACAGGCGAAGGCGGTTATCGGCGAACTGGACGCCGGCGGGGATTTCATCGAGCTGGCCAAGGAGAAATCCACCGGACCCAGTGGCCCGCAAGGCGGTGATCTCGGCTATTTCTCCCGGGGCCGCATGGTCCCGGAATTCGAGGAGGCGGCATTCGCCCTGGACCCCGGAACCTATACCGACGAACCGGTGAAAAGCCAGTTTGGCTGGCACATCATCAAGGTCGAGGATGTCCGTGACATGCCGCCGCCGCCGTTTGAACAGGTGGCAGAGCAGATCCAGCGGGTACTTGTTCAGGAACGTTATCTGGAACTCATTCAGGAAGCGCGTGACGCCATCGCCGTCGAAGTGACGGATCCCGACCTGCAGGCGCTGCTCGACAAGGTCAATTCGGCCGAAGACAACTGAGTTTCGATACTCCTCAGAGTTGGCGGACCGGCAGGCCGCAGCGGATATGATGTCACCGACGATCTCACCTCTGGCGCCTGAAACCTATGCCACGCTGCCATCAATCGACGGCGTGCGCATGGCTACGGCCGAGGCAGGCATCAAGTACCAGGGCCGCACCGATCTTCTGTTGATGGTGTTTGATGCGCCGGCCAGTGTCGCCGGTGTTTTCACCCAATCCCTTTGCCCGTCAGCTCCGGTGGAGCAATGCCGCGCCAATCTCGGCGGCGGGCGGGCCAGGGCTTTGGTGGTCAATTCGGGCAATGCCAATGCATTTACCGGAAAAAAGGGCGGCGAGGCGGCGGCTCTCACCGCGCGTGCCGCAGCCCGCGCCGTCGGCTGCGATGTGCACGAAGTCTTTCTCGCGTCGACCGGCGTCATCGGCGAGCCGCTGGATGCGACACGCTTCTCCCATATCCTCGACGGACTTGCCGAACGTGCGCAACCGGACGCATGGGCCGACGCCGCGGCGGCGATCATGACCACCGACACCTACCCCAAAATGGCCACGCGCACGGCGTCGATCGACGGCGCCGAAGTGCGCATCAACGGCATTGCCAAGGGCGCCGGTATGATCGCACCCGACATGGCGACGATGCTCTCCTTCATCGTCACGGATGCGGCGATTGCGCCGGACGTTCTGCAGGTACTGCTGTCGCGCAATGTCGAAGATACGTTCAACGCGATTACCGTCGACAGCGACACGTCGACGTCCGACACGGTGTTGCTTCTCGCCACCGGAACAGCGGTCGGGCACGGCGCGCCGCTTATCAGGGACGTCCGGGACCAGCGGCTTGCGGACTTTCGCCGGGTGCTGGGCGAACTGATGCGGGATCTGGCCCAGCAGATCGTTCGGGACGGAGAGGGCGCCAGGAAGATGGTCGAGATCAAGGTGACAGGCGCCGCCAGCGCCCGCGCAGCGAAGACCATCGCCATGTCGATCGCCAATTCACCGCTGGTCAAGACGGCGATTGCCGGAGAAGACGCTAATTGGGGACGCATCGTGATGGCGGTGGGCAAGGCCGGACAAAAAGCCTATCGCGATCGGCTGCAGATATGGTTCGGCGATATTCGTGTGGCGGTCGACGGCGAACGGGATCCCGATTACAGCGAATCGGCGGCTGCGGCCGTTATGAAGCACCCGGAAATCGCCATAACGGTAGACGTCGGTGTCGGACGCGGCAAGGCACGGGTCTGGACCTGCGACTTGACAAAGGACTATGTGGCCATAAACGGCGACTATCGGAGTTGACCGCAACCGCCCTAGATACCGCAACCGCCCTAGATGATGATCTCAGTTTCAGCCAAAAGTACCGAGCTTCCCATGCAAAAGCTTGCCATGGTTCGAAGACTAGAAGCCCTTGGCTTTAGGGCCTGGCCGGCGGCCAGCATCCATTATGACGGCAGTTGGCAAATCCGGTTGACGGCAGGCCATCCGTCAAAGCGCTTGAATTCCGTCAACCCGCTGGATCCGTCGGACCATAACAATATTGAAAGGCGCGTGGAAACGGCCGCACAACGGTTTCGTGCCTATGGACGGCCGCTGGTCTTCCGCCAGACGCCTCTGGCGGCTCCGCAACTTGACGCTTTTTTCGATACGCATGGCTGGCGCCGTTTCGACGAGACGCGGGTCATGATGGCCGATATCAGTCAGCTGGATCTCGAAGACACCCTCGACCACCTGCCGATCCGGGAGATGGGTCGCTATGTCGATGCCGCGATCCGGGTTCACGGTCGTGATCCAGCGCTGCAACCCGGATTGACCGAAGTGCTCAGTTCGATCCGACCGGAGAGCGGCCTGTTCGTCATCGAAGATGCCGACAGCGGCCCCGTGGCGACAGCATTGTGTGTGCACGACAACGATATGGCCGGGATTTTCGAACTGGCGACGCGTTCCGACAGCCGGCGCAAGGGGTACGGGCGGGACGTCGTGACGGCAGCATTGCGCTGGGCCCGCATGCGCGGCGCATTGAAAGCCTGGATGCAGGTGGAAGTCGACAACCGGGCGGCAACGGCGCTGTACGAGGGCTTCGGATTCGGTGAGGTCTACCGTTACGACTATCGGGCGCCGCCGCATGGGTAGTTCGTCGAGCGACCATCCGATCATTCTGGTCGCAGCTTGCGCACTGGTCGACGCCGACGGCCGGGTCCTGATCGCGCAGCGGCCTGAGGGGAAGTCCATGGCCGGTCTTTGGGAGTTTCCGGGTGGCAAGGTGGAACCGGGAGAAACGCCTGAAGACGCGCTCATCCGGGAGTTGCATGAGGAACTGGGTGTCGCCACTCAGACCGACTGCCTTGCACCGCTTACCTTTGCCAGCCACAGCTATGACGACTTCCACCTGTTGATGCCGCTGTTTATTTGCCGCCGCTACCAGGGCATACCGCGATCACAGGAGGGACAGGCCCTGAAATGGGTGCGGCCACGGGCTCTGCGCGACTATCCCATGCCGCCTGCCGATGCACCGCTGATTCCATTCCTGATCGATCTGATCTAACCAAACCGGTCGATCCGCCAGTCCGCAACGTTAAGCAATCATTTATCATAAATTGTAACAATCCCGGCGAATCGGTGCCGTGGAGAGCCGGGTATGAACAATGACGAATTCTGGTCGTCGGTCTATACGAACGCGACCGAGAAGAAACGCCCGGCGCGTCTATCGGTGCTTCGTTTGGCGCTGCTGTTTGGAACGGCAACCATTGCCCTGGCGCTGATCGTACCACCGATGGTCGGCGTGCCAGGTGGTGATGCCGCGGATCCGGGCATTGACCCGATAACGACGGCAACCGTGCCGAAGACGCGGGAATACACGATTCAACGAAGCGTGCTGCAACAGCCCGGAAGTACGGTGTGTATTATTGACTCCCGTGGGGACAGAACTGGTAACTGCTATTGAATTTGATTGATTGCATAAAGTAGTCGGAAGAACCTTCATACAATCGAAAGATTATCAGCAGTATAAACATCTACCATGAAGTGAACATCAGGATTAACGATATGCTATTGCTGCGTCGGCTACTGCTCTCCGAAGACGGTGGGACAGCCCTGGAATACGGCATCATCGCAGTTTTGGTTTCCGTGTCGTTTATCGCGGCCGCGACGCTTGTCGGCAACGAGGTCGGTGCCATCTTCAACGACGTTGGCGACGAAGTCAGCAACAGCGTGAATTAGAGCAAATCAGATCCTTCAGTCTGAACGCGGTTTACCAAGCACATCGTGCAAACTCACCTTCGCCGACCCTGGTGCCAAGGGTTGCTGCTGGTTTTCGTGGGGTGCCCAGCCCGACAGATACAGAATTCGAAAACTTGCACGGATGCGGCCGTCTGCATCTGCATGTTCGTCAGCATAAATCTGCGCGGCGCGCAGGAACAGCTGGCGGGGCACCGGTCTGCGGCTGCGCGCCGTCAGCGGATTGCCCATGCCCATCGATCTCAAGTCCTTCATGAGGTCGAACATGGTGTCGTAACGAACGGTGTATGTCTCGCAATCGGCCACCGGCAGAGAAAAGCCGGCGCGTTGCAGAAGCGCGCCGCAGTCACGCACATCGGCGAAAGGAATGACACGCGGACTGGCGCCGCCGGTCAGTTCCGTTTCCGCCTGCAACAGGCAATCGCGCAGTTCCGAAAGGGTTCCGGAACCGGGCAGTGCGGCCAGAAACAGACCGTCCGGGTGCAAGGATCGGCGGATCTGCAACAGCAGGCCGGGCAGGTCGTTGACCAGGTGCATCGACAGCGGCGAAATGACCAGGCCCACCGACTCGTCCGCAACCGGAAACGTGTCGAGGTCTGCCACGACCCCGGAACTGTTCGCTGAGACCGGTGCCAAAAAATCAGCGTGTTGTTCGATACGGTCGACCCTGTCAACCTTGCCGCTCGCGATCATGGACTGCGCCATGAGAGCGGTGTGGGCATGCAGTGCGATGGCTCGATTGAAGTGCCGCTCGACCGTCGCCAGCCGCCCGGCAAGCTCCTCCACGACCAAATTCAGCAGAAAGTCCGAACCCGGTGCCGAAGCCGCGAAGGCGCGGCGCCGGTTCCGCAGCACCGACGCGGTATCGAACAGCCTCTCCATCTCCATTGCGCAGCTCCGTCCTGACAGTATGATCATGTTATGGCAACGAGGTCGAAGAATTCCAGACTGCTGTCAATCGGTGCCGGACTTGGGCGCGGTGCGGCTGCTGCTGCGGATGTCCTGTTTCCACCGGTCTGCCTGGGATGCGGCGCGCTGGTCGGAACCCACGGCGGCCTTTGTGCCGATTGCTGGCAGCATCTGCATGCGATCGAGCGGCCGTATTGCGCGACGCTCGGATCACCGCTGCCCTACGATGCGGGTGAAGAGGCGGTATCGCCCGAAGCCATGGCCGATCCGCCGCCGTTCGAGCGTGCCCGTGCGGCCGTGCTTTACAATGATCCGGCCAGGGCGTTGGTGCACCGATTGAAATACAACGACCGGACCGACCTGGCGCTGACCATGGCGCGATGGATGATGCGGGCCGGCAAGGATCTGATCGAATCCTCGGATCGGGTCGTCTCAATCCCGCTGCATCGGCGCCGTTTCCTCGCCCGACGCTACAACCAGTCAGCGGAGCTTGCCCGCTCCATCGCGCGAGGGGGTAGCTTGCCCTATCTGCCGGAAGCGCTGGTGCGGACGCGGGCGACGCGATCGCAGGTCGGTTTGGGCTTGGCGGCCCGTATCGACAACGTTCAGGGCGCTTTCTCGGTCCCTGATGTGTCCAAGGCCGCCATTTCCGGGCGCAACCTGCTGCTCGTTGACGACGTCTATACCACCGGGGCAACGGTCAAGGCAGCGACACGGGCGCTGTTGCGTGCCGGAGCGTCTTGCGTATCGGTGCTGACCTTTGCCAGGGTTGCCCCGGATCACCAGTAAACCCTATATGGTCAGGATGCAGGCCGATTGGCGGCCGTAACGGAGACAGATATGGCGGATGTGACCATCTACACGCGGCAGTTCTGTGGATTCTGCACCGCGGCCAAGCGCCTGCTGGAGCAGAAGGGTGTCCCCTACGAAGAGCATGACGCAACCTTTTCCGCCAATCTGCGGCAGGAAATGGTGCAGCGTGCCGGCGGACGGTCGACGTTTCCGCAGATCTTCATCGGCGGCAAGCATGTCGGCGGTTGTGATGAATTGCATGCGCTGGAGCGCGCCGGCAAGCTCGACCAGATGCTGCAGTCGGCCGCCTGAGGAGCGAGTGCATGACAAATGGAGTCGTCAAAGCCGCCGCGGTGCAAATGCGATCCGGCACCGAACCCGCAAGCAACATAGCGGCTATGGAAGCCCTGGTCGCGGAAGCCGTCGGCGCCGGTGCGCACTATGTTCAGACACCCGAAATGACGGGTGTACTGGTCAGCGACAAAGCGGCTTTGATGAAGGTGCTGAACGACGAAAGCTGCGATCCCGTGGTTGCGGCAGCCTCCGATCTCGCCGCGCGGCATCAGATCTATCTGCACCTCGGCTCTACGGCGATCGCCGTCGCCGGCGGCAAGGTCGCCAACCGCAGCTTCCTGTTTGCCCCGAATGGCAAGGTTGTCGCCCGCTACGACAAGATCCACATGTTCGATGTCGATCTCGACCATGGTGAAAGCTGGCGTGAAAGCGCCACATACCGGGCCGGCGAACACGGCGTGGTCGTCGATCTGCCTTTCGCACACATCGGTATGGCGATCTGCTACGATGTACGGTTTCCGGACCTGTTTCGCCAGCAAGCGGTGATCGGCGCGGAACTTCTGACCTTGCCGGCGGCCTTCACACGACAGACGGGACAGGCACACTGGCATGTGCTGGTGCGGGCGAGGGCGATCGAAAACGGCGCCTTTGTCGTTGCCGCGGCGCAGGGCGGCAAACACCAGGATGGACGCGAGACCTATGGCCACTCACTGATCGTCGATCCTTGGGGACGGGTGCTGGCGGAGGCGGATCACGACGAGCCGGCGGTGATCGTCGCGGAGATCGACGTCGAGGCCAGTCGGCAGGCGCGCGCCAAGATACCGAATTTGCGCAATCATCAGGCCTTCACCGTAGAACAGGTCGAGGCCGCGGCAGAAGAGTTTGCATGATCCGTTTCAACCTGATTTGTGATTCGCAGCACGAATTCGAGGGCTGGTTTTCCAGCGGCGCCGATTTCGATGATCAGGTTGAGCGCGGCCTGGTGAACTGTCCCCATTGTGGATCGGAAAAGGTGCACAAGGCGCTGATGAGCCCCTCGGTGTCGACCGCCCGCAAAAAGGAGGCGGCTACGCGCCGCCTCGCCATGAATCAGAAGCAAAAAGCGGCGTTGGAGCAACTGCGTCAGGCGGTGAAGGTCATTCGCGAGACGTCGGAAGATGTCGGCACGCGGTTTCCGGAGGAAGCGCGGCGCATTCACTACGGCGAATCGGAGGAGCGCGGCATCATCGGGCAGGCCGATGCGCAGGAGGTCAAATCCCTGGTTGAGGAGGGCATTGGCGTGGCGCCGCTGCCGGATCTGCCGGAAGAAAAGAACTGATCAGGTTCAGGCCGGGCGATCCGCCAGCAACATGTAGTTGACATCCATATCGCGCGACAGGTTCCAGCTGTCCGTCAGCGGGCTGTAAAACACACCTGTCCTATCGATGATCCGCATGCCGCTGCCGGCCAGGGGCGCCTCTATCTCGTGCGGACGCACCAGCTTTTCATATTGGTGAGTGCCGCGTGGCAGCCAGCGCAGCACATATTCGGCGCCGACGATCGCCAGGGCCAGGGCCTTCATTGTCCGGTTGATGGTTGCGATGAACATCAGACCGCCCGGTTTGACCATTCGGGCGCAGGCGGAGAGGAACAGATCGACATCGGCGACGTGCTCCACCACTTCCATATTGAGAATAATGTCGAATTGCTCGCCAGCGGCCGCAAGGTCCTCAGCCGTGACGGCCCGATAATCCACTGCGACGCTGCTTTGCGCGGCATGGATTTTGGCGATTTCAACATTGGTTTCGGACGGATCGGCGCCGACGACCGTAGCTCCCATGCGGGCGACCGGTTCGCTGAGCAGACCGCCGCCGCAACCGATGTCGAGAACGCGCAGGTCCTGCAGGGGACGCGGCATTTTCGGATCCCGGTTGAAATGCGCCGTCGCCTGATCACGGATATAGGTAAGGCGGACCGGGTTAAACTTGTGCAGCGGCCGAAACTTGCCGGTTGGATCCCACCATTCCGACGCCATGGCGGAGAAGCGATCGACTTCTGCCTGGTCGATCGTTGAGGCTGTTTCTGCGGTCACTGCCGTCTCCCCGTATCTGCCTGTTTGCCTCTTTCAAGTCGGTCGATGTTTGCAGGAAGTCAAGTGCACCGATCGCGTTTGGTCGGACGGGTCGCGTCGGGATCGCGGCATGCGCTCAGCTTGCGACCCGCGGGCTTTTTGAGTATGAGAGCAGCGCCCACCGCTCTATGATATGGAGCGGTTTTTGTTTTGTCCTGACCACCGGTTCGGAGTTCCTGCGGCCCCATGGCCCGAATTGTGATGAAATTTGGCGGCACGTCGGTTGCCGATCTCGACCGAATCCGCAATGTCGCCCGCCATGTAAAGCGCGAAGTGGAAGCCGGTCACGAGGTGGCGGTGGTGGTATCGGCGATGGCCGGACGAACCAATGAACTGGTCGGCTGGACACGCGAGGCGTCGCCACTGCACGACGCCCGCGAATACGATACGGTCGTGTCGGCCGGTGAGCAGGTTACCTCCGGGTTGCTGGCCATCGTGTTACAGTCGATGGACGTCAATGCGCGCTCCTGGCAGGGCTGGCAGATTCCGATCCGCACCGACAATGCGCATGGCGCGGCACGCATTCAGGAGATTGACGGCAACGATCTGATCCGCCGATTCGGCGAAGGCCAGGTTGCCGTTGTATCCGGATTTCAGGGGATCGGACCGGACTACCGTATTGCCACCCTGGGCCGCGGTGGATCGGACACAAGCGCCGTGGCGCTGGCGGCGGCCGTGCACGCGGATCGATGCGACATCTATACGGATGTCGACGGGGTCTACACCACCGATCCGCGCATTGAACCCGCAGCGCGCCGGCTGAAAAAGATCGCCTTCGAGGAAATGCTCGAACTGGCGTCACTTGGCGCCAAGGTGCTGCAGGTGCGCTCGGTGGAATTGGCCATGGTGCACAAGGTGCGAACCTTTGTGCGCTCGAGTTTTGCCGAACCGGACGCGCCGGGCATGGGGGATTTCGACAATCCGCCGGGTACGCTGATTTGTGATGAGGACGAGATCGTGGAACAGGAAGTCGTCACCGGCATCGCCTACACCAAGGACGAGGCACAGATTTCACTGCGCAGGGTGGCTGACAGACCCGGAGTCTCGGCAGCGATTTTCGGACCTTTGTCTGACGCGCATGTCAATGTGGACATGATCGTCCAGAACATTTCAGAAGGCGGAACGACCACGGACATGACCTTCACCGTCCCCAGCGGCGACGTGGACAAATCGATCGCCGTCCTGGAACAGGCCAAGGAGGCGATCGGCTTCGACGTGCTGCAGAGCGAATCCGGTCTGGTCAAGGTCTCCATCATCGGTATCGGGATGCGCAGTCACGCCGGCGTGGCAGCCACGGCTTTCAAGGCGCTGGCGGAGAAGGGCATCAACATCAAGGCGATCACCACATCGGAGATCAAGATCTCCGTCCTGATCGACGGCCCCTATGCGGAGCTGGCGGTGCGGACTTTGCATTCAGTTTACGGGCTGGATAAAACATAGACAGATAAAACCGCTGGTCGCTGCCCCGAGGCCGTCCCGCGTCGATCCCGGATGGGCCGGAGCTGCTGCCCGGGCGGAACCGGCGTTCGTTTGAAAAACGAGGAGCATTTGCACGATGAGAGACCCGTCGGCCGGTCCCCGTGTCCTGCTGAGACGCCTGCGCGAACTGATGGCGGAACCATTGGAGCCGCAGGATCGCCTCGACCGCATCGTGCGGCAGATCGCGCAGAACATGGTGGCGGAAGTCTGTTCCTTCTACGTGCTGCGGGCCGACGGAATCCTGGAACTCTACGCCACGGAAGGTCTCAACCCGAGCGCCGTTCACCTGGCACAACTGAAGATGGGCCAGGGTCTGGTCGGCACCATCGCGGCCGGTGCACGGCCGCTCAGCCTGGCGGATGCGCAATCGCATCCAGCCTTCACCTATCTGCCGGAGACCGGCGAAGAGGCCTATCATTCGTTTCTCGGTGTGCCGATCCTGCGCGCCGGTCGCACGCTGGGCGTGCTGGTCGTGCAGAACAAGGCGAAGCGCAACTATCGCGAAGACGAGCTCGAGGCGCTGGAAACCACCGCCATGGTGCTGGCGGAAATGATCGCGACCGGGGATCTCAAGAAGGTCACCCGCCCCGGCCTCGAACTCGATCTGAGCCGTTCGATAACGGTGGAAGGGGACGCTTACAGCGACGGCATCGGCCTTGGCCACGTAGTGCTGCACGAGCCGCGTATCGTGGTCTCGGAGTTGCTCAACGAGGACATCGATTCGGAACTGACGCGGCTCGACGAGGCGTTGGGTTCGTTGCGCATTTCGATCGACGACATGCTGTCTCGGCGCGACGTTTCCATGGAAGGCGAACACCGGGCGGTGCTCGAGGCCTACCGTATGTTCGCCCATGACCGCGGCTGGGTGCGCAAGCTCGAAGAAGCAATCCGCAACGGCCTGACGGCCGAGGCAGCGGTGGAAAAGGTGCAAAGCGACACGCGGGCGCGCATGATTCATATGACGGACCCGTATCTGCGCGAGCGTCTGCATGACTTCGACGATCTGGCGAACCGGCTGCTGCGGCAGCTGACCGGCTTCAGCGCCAAGGCATATCAGGAGGGTTTCCCGGAAGCGGCGATCATCGTCGCTCGGGCCATGGGGGCTGCCGAACTACTGGACTATGATCGGCCGAAGATCCGCGGTCTGGTGCTCGAAGAAGGCGCGGTGACCAGTCACGTGGTTATCGTCGCCCGTGCCATGGGCATCCCCGTGGTGGGCCAGGCCAGCGGTCTGGTATCGCTGACCGAGAACGGCGAGCCGATTATCGTCGATGGCGACGACGGCACGGTGCACCTGCGCCCGATGGCGGATCTGGAGAGCGCCTATGCGGAGAAGGTCCGGTTCAGCGCCCGCCGGCAGGAGCAGTACCGGGCGCTGCGCGCCGTCGAACCGAAGACCCGCGACGGTGTGCCGATTACCCTGCAGATGAATGCCGGGCTGCTGGTCGACCTGCCACAGCTGGAAGAATCCGGCGCCAGCGGTGTCGGCCTGTTCCGGACGGAACTGCAGTTCATGATCGCGTCGACCATGCCCAAGGTCGAGGAGCAGGAGCGGTTCTACCGCGCCGCTCTCAGACAGGCGGGCAGCAAACCGATCACCTTTCGGGCGCTCGATGTCGGTGGCGACAAGGTGATTCCATACCTGCGTTCGGCGCATGAGGAGAACCCGGCCCTCGGTTGGCGTGCCATGCGGTTGGCGCTCGATCGGCCGGGCATCCTGCGGACCCAGCTGCGGGCACTTCTGCGGGCCACGGCGGGGATCGAGCTGCGGCTGATGTTCCCGATGGTCACCGAGATCGCCGAGTTTCGTGAAGCCAAGGCATTGATCCAAAAGGAGGTCGGCCATCTGTCGCGCTTTGGCTACGGGCTGCCCCGCCGCATTCATGTAGGTGCCATGCTGGAAGTGCCGAGCCTCATGTGGCAACTCGATGAATTGATGATTGAGGCGGATTTCGTCTCCGTCGGTTCCAACGACCTGTTTCAGTTCACCATGGCCTCTGATCGCGGCAACGCCCGGGTGAGCAATCGTTTCGATCCGCTCGGCAGCACTTTTTTGAGATTGCTGCGACAGATCGTAATCGCCGCCGAAAAGCGGCAAACACCACTGACCCTGTGCGGTGAGTTGGCTGGCCGGCCGTTGCCGGCCATGGCCCTTTTGGGCCTTGGGTTCAGGACCATTTCGATGTCGCCTGCTGCCATCGGACCGGTCAAGACGATGCTGCTCTCCCTCGATGTCGGTCGTTTGCAGGACATCCTGCTGCCGGCGCTCGAGGATGGGCACGATCAGCAGACCGTACGGGACCTGTTGGCGGATTTTGCCGAAACGAACGGCATTCCCGTCTAGGTCCGTCCAGGCCCGTCTAGGAAAAAGCAATGACAACACTGCCACTTGAGAAGATGCGGGAACTGGAACGCCGGTTCGATGAAATTGAAGCGCGCATGGCACAGGGACCGGAAGCCGATGTCTATGTGCGCCTGGCGTCGGAGTATTCCGAACTCGAGCCGGTGGTCGCAACAATTCGTACCTATGAGAAGACGGTCCGCGAAATCGATGATCTGAAGGCGCTGCTGGGCGAAAGCGACATCGATGCTGAGATGCGTGCGCTGGCGGAACTGGAGTTGCCGGAACTGGAGGAACGGCGGGAGACGCTGGAAAAGGATATGCAGATCCTGCTGCTGCCGAAGGATGCGGCGGACGACAAAAGCGCTATCCTGGAAATCCGGGCCGGTACCGGCGGGTCGGAGGCGGCGCTGTTCGCCGGTGACCTGTTTCGCATGTATGAGCGCTACGCCGCTTCGCGGCGCTGGAAGGTCGAGGTGATGAGTGCCAGCGAAGGTGACGTCGGCGGGTACAAGGAAATCATCGCAGCGATCACCGGTCGCGGGGTGTTTGCCCGGCTGAAGTTCGAATCCGGCGTGCACCGGGTGCAGCGCGTGCCGGAGACCGAATCCGGCGGGCGCATCCACACATCCGCGGCCACGGTCGCCGTCCTGCCGGAGGCCGAGGACATCGACATCGACATCCGCAACGAAGACATACGGATCGATACGATGCGGGCATCCGGTGCCGGCGGACAGCACGTCAACACGACGGATTCGGCAGTGCGCATTACCCACCTGCCGTCCGGGATCGTGGTCACCCAGGCGGAAAAGTCACAGCACCAGAACCGCGCGCGCGCCATGCAGATCCTGCGCGCCCGCCTGTTCGACCTGGAGCGGCAGAAGGCCGAAAGCGAACGCTCCGCCGAGCGGCGCAGCCAGGTCGGCTCCGGCGATCGCTCGGAGCGGATCCGCACCTACAATTTTCCGCAGGGGCGTGTGACCGATCACCGCATCAGTCTGACGCTATATAAGCTCGATCGGATGATGGAGGGTGACATCGATGAAGTCGTCGACGCACTGATTGCCGACCATCAGGCGGGACTGCTGGCAGCCCTGGGAGAGACCGCCGCATGATGCCCGCGGTTCGACATGCTGTCCCATCGGTCGGAGATATGGTGATGTTGGTGCGGGACCGATTCGCGGAAAGCGGGATCGACATGCCCCAACAGGAAGCCAGGGTCCTCGTCGGCGGGCTTCTTGGATTGGACCTGACGGGCCTGGTTCTGGCTGCTGGAGAACCGGTCGCGCCGGCTGACCAGGCGCGAGTCATGGCGGCCGCCGACCGATGTTGTGCCGGTGCGCCTGTGCATCGTGTTTTGGGGCATCGCAGTTTCTTTGGCCTTGAGCTTGCTCTGTCGCCTGCCGTGCTCGAGCCGCGGCCCGACACTGAGATCCTGGTCGATACTGTTCTGCCGCAGGCGCATCGCATCGCCGAACGCGAGGGGCGCTGCCGAATCCTCGATCTGGGGACCGGCAGCGGTGCTATTGGCTTGGCCCTTGCGGATGCCGTTGCCGATGCCCTGGTCGTTGCCACGGACATCAGCAGCGAGGCGCTTCAGGTGGCGCGCGGCAATGCGATGCGGCTTGGCCTGTCGAATCGGTTCCATACCATCCAGAGCAACTGGTTTTCGGATGTTGAAGGCCGTTTCGATCTGATCGTATCGAACCCGCCCTACATCGCGTCGTCGCTCATCGCCAGTTTGGATCGACGGGTGCGCGACCACGATCCGCGGATTGCGCTCGACGGCGGTCCCGACGGGCTCACCGCATATCGGATCATTGCCGGCCGTGGCGATGCATATCTGGAGGATGCCGGACAGATTGCTGTCGAGATCGGGTTCGATCAACAGGCATCCGTCAAAACGATCTTTAAGAACCACGGCTTTGTTTGTCGGGCTGCGAACAGCGACCTTGGCGGACGTGACCGGACACTGGTTTTCGAGGCGCAACGATGATCCGAAGCGATATCGATGGCGTCAAGGTCACGGGCAGAGCAGGTGGTCGAACCGTCTGCACTTGCACAAAACAGCCAGAGCGCATATATCCGATTGGTGAGGGGCTTTGACCGGGGATCGGGATTGCCTGGTGAGGAGCACTTCGACGCAAACGTCGTCATGATATCGACAAATAAAAAGCTTGGAATCGCTGGCAAATCACGTTAGTTTCCGATCAAGGCTGGACAACTGGTCATTGCCGAAAATGTGACCCCGTAGATCGATTTCGGTTTCGCCTTGGTCAACCCGTATTGACCGCCAGCGACTAGCATCTGCCGTTGTTTGAACCTGAGCGGAAAGAGCGCGATCGCACGTCCTGTGACGTGCAAGTGAAACAGCTAAATCAGAATTTGAAAGACGGGTGAAAACCGGTCGATCTTGAGGAATGGACATTTATCAGGTGAGTGACGCATGAGGCCAGGACAGCAGAACAAGCGCGGTCGCGGACGCAGTGGCGGCAACGGACGTAAAAACGGCAATCCGCTTTCCCGCACCTATGACAGCACCGGCCCAGACGTAAAAATCCGCGGAACGGCACAACACATCGCCGACAAGTATGGGGCTCTTGCCCGCGATGCACTGGGTGCCGGCGATACGGTGATGGCCGAGAATTACCTGCAGCACGCCGAGCACTACAATCGGATTATTGCAGCGGCCCAGGCCGCGATGCAGGAGCGCTACCAACGCGAGGAGCGCGAAGCGCGCGAACAGCCGCCGGCTGCCGAGCCGAGCGAAACGGCGGCCCCGTCCGGTGAGAAGTCGGGTGAGAAGGAACAGGCGGATTTTGTGGTCGACGGCTCCGGTCCGCAGCCGGTTATTTCCGGAACTCCGGTCGAAATCGCCATGGAAGAGGAAAGCGCCGGACAACCGTCACGGCGCCAGTCGACGCGGCGACGCTCACCGGTTCGTCAGCGACGGCCCCGCGCCGCCGCTTCAGATGGCGCAGCCACCGATGGTGCAGCGCCTGCCGAGAATGAGGAAACGGTCGCCGGCTCCGAGCGACGGTCGGCGTCTTCGGACACGCAGGACAGTGTCACGGAAGTGGCCGCAGCGGCGTCCGACGCATAGCGACAAGCACAGTCACTGGAATTCAAGAAAAGCCCGGATTTCCGGGCTTTTTTATGTGCAATTGGGATACGACCGACAGCTCCTGGCTGTCGGCCGTCGGCAGCGATGCCGGGCCCTTTTGCCACTTGAATCGCGTGCGTCGCAATCCCCATATACCATGCGACGGGTTTGCCGATTTCGGGAACCTATCCGGATCGATTGTTCTGTGCCGAAACGGGCAGAACGGGAAAAGGAGAGATGCATATGAATATGGAAAAATACAGCGAACGGGTGCGTGGGTTCCTGCAATCCGCCCAGACCTTCGCACTTGCTGAAGGCCATCAGCAGTTTACCCCGGAACACATGCTTAAAGTTCTGCTGGATGATCCAGAAGGCATGGCTGCATCGCTGATCGCACGGGCCGGTGGACGCCCCGACGACGCGCGTCTTGGGGTCGATGCGGCACTTACCAAACTCCCGAAAGTGTCCGGCGGCAACGGGCAGATCTATCTGGCACAGCCGCTCGCCAAGGTGTTCTCGACCGCCGAAGAAATCGCCAAGAAGGCCGGGGACAGTTTCGTCACCGTGGAGCGCCTGCTGCTGGCGCTGACCATTGAAAAAACCGCCAAGACCGCGGAAATCCTCGAGAAGGCCGGCGTCACGGCGAGTGGGCTCAACGACGCTATCAACGAAATCCGCAAGGGGCGGACCGCCGATTCAGCAAGTGCCGAAGAGGGCTATGACGCGCTGAAGAAATACGCACGCGATCTGACAGCCGAGGCGCGTGAGGGGAGGCTCGATCCGGTCGTGGGCCGGGACGACGAAATTCGTCGGGCCATCCAGGTTCTGTCTCGCCGCACGAAGAACAACCCGGTACTGATCGGTGAGCCAGGCGTCGGCAAGACAGCCATCGCCGAAGGACTGGCATTGCGAATCGTCAACGGCGACGTCCCCGAATCACTTAAGGACAAGCAATTGCTGGCGCTGGATATGGGCGCCCTGATTGCCGGCGCCAAATATCGCGGCGAATTCGAAGAACGGCTCAAAGCGGTCCTGTCGGAAATCGAGGCTGCCGCCGGCAATGTCATCCTGTTCATCGACGAGATGCACACGCTGGTCGGTGCCGGCAAGGCGGATGGCGCCATGGACGCGTCCAACCTGCTGAAGCCGGCTCTGGCGCGCGGCGAACTGCACTGCATCGGTGCGACGACGCTCGACGAGTATCGCAAACATGTCGAGAAGGACGCGGCACTGGCCAGACGGTTTCAGCCGGTGATGGTCGAAGAACCGACGGTCGAAGACACGATTTCGATTCTGCGCGGTATCAAGGAGAAATACGAGCAGCACCACAAGGTGCGCATCTCAGATGCGGCGCTGGTATCTGCTTCGACGCTTTCCAACCGCTACATCACCGACCGTTTCCTGCCGGACAAGGCGATCGACCTGGTTGACGAATCGGCATCGCGGTTGCGCATGCAGGTCGATTCCAAACCGGAGGAGCTGGACGAGCTGGATCGCCGAATCATCCAGCTGAAAATCGAGCGCGAAGCACTGCTCAAGGAAACGGATGACGCGTCCAAGGATCGGCTGAAGAAGCTCGAAACGGAGCTGACCTCGCTTGAGGAAAAGGCCGATTCGCTGACCGCCATGTGGCAGTCGGAGAAACAGAAACTGGGTCTCGCGGCGGATCTGAAGAAGGAGCTCGACGACGCACGCAACGAACTGGCCATCGCCCAGCGTGACGGCGAGTTCCAGCGCGCCGGGGAACTGGCCTACGGCAAGATCCCGGAACTGGAACGGCAACTTGCCGAAGCCGAGGAAGGCGGCAACGACGCCTCGGCGATGGTCGAGGAGACGGTGACTCCCGATCACATCGCCCACATCGTGTCGCGCTGGACCGGCATCCCGGTCGATAAAATGCTGGAAGGTGAACGCGACAAGCTGTTGCGGATGGAAGACGAACTATCGAAACGGGTGGTCGGACAGGGCGAAGCGGTGCAGGCAGTATCGAAGGCGGTGCGCCGGGCCCGTGCCGGCCTGCAGGATCCGAACCGGCCGATCGGCTCGTTCATCTTCCTCGGCCCCACCGGTGTCGGCAAGACGGAGCTGACCAAGGCGCTTGCCCATTTCCTGTTCGACGACGAGACCGCCATGGTGCGACTCGACATGTCGGAGTTCATGGAAAAGCATTCGGTCGCCCGGCTGATCGGTGCACCGCCCGGATATGTCGGCTACGAGGAAGGCGGCGCGCTGACCGAAGCGGTCCGGCGCCGGCCCTACCAGGTGATCCTGTTCGACGAGATCGAAAAGGCGCACCCGGATGTCTTCAACGTGCTGCTTCAGGTGCTCGATGACGGCCGCCTGACGGATGGCCAGGGCCGGACGGTGGATTTCCGCAATACCCTGGTGATCATGACATCGAACCTGGGTGCCGAGTACCTGACGCAGCTTGCCGAGGATGAAGACGTCGACAAGGTGCGCGATCAGGTGATGGAAGTGGTCAAGGCTGCCTTCAGGCCGGAGTTCCTGAACCGGGTCGATGAAATCATCCTGTTCCACCGGCTGCGGCGCGAAGAAATGGGCGCCATCGTCGATATCCAGATGGCCCGCCTGTCGGCCCTGCTTTCGGAACGCAAGATAGCGATCGAACTTGGGGATGATGCACGCCAGTGGCTCGCCGACAAGGGTTACGATCCGGCTTACGGAGCACGGCCTTTGAAGCGCGTCATTCAGAAATACGTTCAGGATCCGCTCGCCGAGAAAGTGCTGGCCGGCGAGATTGCCGATGGCCAGCACGTATCGATCTCCGCCGCCTCCGACCGGCTGCTTTTCACCAGCAGTGCAGGCGAAGCCGAAGCGGCTTGAGATTAGAGCAACAGCCCGAAACAAAAAGGCTCGGATCATCCGGGCCTTTTTTGTGTCGCGTTACGAAGCTGAGGCGATTCGCGCCGGTGTGTCTTTGGGCTTGATCAGCCGGTCAATCCGTTCGCGCTCGTTTTGGAAAGCCTGCAGCGTATCGCCGCTCAACGACTTGCCGTCCGGCAGACGCACACGCATGGGATCGACCTTGGTACCGTTGACGATCAATTCGTAGTGCAGGTGAGGGCCTGTTGACAGGCCGGTGGAGCCGACATAGCCGATGACCTGACCCTGTCGTACCCGTGCCCCGGGCTTGATACCCTTGGCAATGCGCGTCTGATGGGAATAGGAACTGACATAGCCGTTAGGGTGCCGGATGATCGTCTGTTTGCCGTAGCCACCCTTGTTCCACCCGGCCTTTTCGACAACGCCGTTGCCGGAGGCGATGATCGGCGTACCACGTGGTGCCGACCAGTCGACACCGGTATGCATGCGGCGATATCCGAGAATCGGATGGCGGCGCATGCCGAAACCGGACCGGAAGCGGCCGTTGGGCAGGGGATTGCGCAATAGGAACTGCCGGGCACTGCGGCCTTCCGAGTCGTAGTAGTCGATGGTGCCGTCCTCGGGATTTCGGAAACGGTAGAGGCCGACGGAGTTGTTGCCGATATTGGCCGCGATATAGAGCAGCTCCGACTCCGCACCGGCTTCGCGTGTCTCCTCGTCGACCGAGAACACTGCCTCCAGGGTATCGGTCGGTTTCAGTCGCGCCTGATAGTCCACATTGCTGGCAAGCATGCGGATGATCTTTTCGGTCATTTCAACCGTCATGCCATAGGATAGGGATGCCTTGAAAATACCGTCGTAGATTCGCGGCAGATCGCGGCCGCTGGCGACGGCAACCGGAACATCGTCGAAGGCGCTGGCCACAGCCGGTGACGGTGCCGGCTCTTCGGCGGGCACCAGGATCTCCTGGTCGTTGACGGCCACGCTGGCGACGTGCCGGGTTCCGGCATAGACACTGGCGCGCACGATGCGGGTATGTTCACCGCGCTGTTCGAGGCCGATACGGAAGACACTGCCCCGATCCAGGTCCCTGGTACCGGTTTCCAGCGCCAGGATCTCGGCGACATACTTGGCCTCGCTGTTGTTGTATCCGGCATCGACCAGCGCGTCGGTCATCGACT